>NZ_CP182469.1:0-4800000 GCF_051853005.1 Bradyrhizobium sp. SMVTL-02
GACGATGGACTCGCTTGAGGTCGCGTCATTCCAGGGATTCGGCAGGACCCTGCATGGCGCTCACCGATTCAATCTGAGCTCTCAAGAGAAGTTTTTGACGATGAACACATCGGAACAGGATCGCTGGTCACGCGTGAAGGGTCGGCTGCGCTCGAGCGTTGGCGAAGACGTCTATACGAGCTGGTTTGCACGCATGGATCTCGAAGGCGTGCAGGACGAAAGCGTGCGGCTGTCGGTGCCGACGCGCTTCCTGAAGAGCTGGATCCAGGCCCATTATGCCGAGCGCGTGCTGTCGTGCTGGCAGGCCGAGATGCCGGAAGTGCATCGTATCGATCTCACCGTTCGCTCCGCGGTGCGCCCGGTGGCGCCGCCGAAGGAAGCGCCCGCGCCGGTCGAAGCGCGTCGCGCGCCTGCGGCGGAGCTGCGTTCGACCGCGACCGCGCCGGTCTCGGCCAATCATGATGCGCTCGGCGGCTCGCCGCTCGATCCGCGCCTGACCTTTGCGAGCTTCGTCGTCGGCCGCGCCAACACGCTGGCGCATGCGGCTGCGCGTCAGGTCGCAGAAGGACGCCGCGGCGATCCCGTCATGTTCAACCCGCTCTACATCCATGCCGGCGTCGGCCTCGGCAAGACGCATCTGCTTCAGGCCGTGACCTGGGCCGGCAATTCCGGCAACGAGCGCAAGGTGCTTTATCTCACCGCCGAGAAATTCATGTACGGCTTCGTCGCAGCGCTGAAGACGCAGACGGCCCTGGCGTTCAAGGAAGCGCTGCGCGGCATCGACGTGCTCGTGATCGACGACCTGCAGTTCCTGCAGGGCAAGTCGACCCAGGCCGAGTTCTGTCACACGCTGAACGCGCTGATCGATGCCGGCCGCCAGGTCGTGATCGCGGCCGACCGTCCGCCGTCCGATCTCGAGAGCCTCGACGACCGCGTGCGCTCGCGCCTTGCCGGCGGCCTGGTGGTCGAGATGGGCTCGCTCGGCGAGGAGCTGCGCCACGGCATTCTCAAGTCGCGCGTCGCCGCAGCCCGCGCCCATCACGCGACCTTCGACGTGCCGGAGGAGGTGCTGCATTATCTCGCGCGCACCATCACACACAACGGCCGCGACCTCGAAGGCGCGATCAACCGCCTCTTGGCGCATTCCAAGCTCAACAACCAGCCGGTGACGCTGGAGATGGCCGAGCGCGAGGTGCGCGACCTGGTCCGGCCGCAGGAGCCGAAGCGGATCAAGATCGAGGACATCCAGCGCGTGGTGGCCCGGCAGTACAATGTCAGCCGCTCCGACCTGCTGTCCTCGCGCCGTACCGCCAACGTGGTCCGGCCCCGCCAGGTGGCGATGTATCTCGCCAAGACGCTGACCCTGCGCTCGCTGCCCGAGATCGGCCGCCGCTTCGGCGGACGCGACCACACCACGGTGCTGCATGCCGTGCGCAAGATCGAGGCGCTGGTCTCCAAGGACACCGCGCTGTCGGAGGAAGTGGAGTCGCTGAAGCGCCAGCTTCAGGAATAAAGGCCTATTTCCTTCACCTCTCCCCGCTTGCTTCGCCTCTCCCAGCCTGCGGGCAGAGGTCGGAATCCGCGCGCAGCGCGGATTCCGGGTGAGGGGGAGCCCTCCGCGCATCCAACTCTCACCGTCCTCCGCGGAGACTCCCCCTCACCCCCAACCCTCTTTCCGCAAGCGGGGCGAGGGAGCGCACCTGTGCCTGGGCGGCGGCCTTCGTTTCTGCCTGTAAATCGTGGGGAACTGCCCCCGATCCCTTGAATCCCGGGACCATCCGAGCCACCTTGCGCGACCCTGACAGCTTTGATCATATCGGCTGGATGATCCGGCTTTTCGGGGTCTTCGGTGCCGTGGCGCGCGTCCCGCCGCCCGGCCTTCTCAACGCTGAGTTTTCCTCGGGGATCGGGCGAGTAGTGCAATGAAGGTTACGGTCGAACGCGCGCAACTCCTGAAGTCACTGGGCCATGTCCACCGCGTGGTCGAGCGCCGCAACACGATCCCGATCCTCGGCAACGTGCTGGTCCGCGCCGAGAACGCCAAATTGTCGCTGAAGGCGACCGACCTCGACCTCGAGGTCACGGAAACGCTGGCGGCGGAAACCGCGACCGCCGGTTCCACGACCGTGCCGGCGCACATGTTCTACGACATCGTGCGCAAGCTGCCTGACGGCTCGCAGATCGTGCTGGAGGCCGACGGCGACCGCGCCGTGCTGGCGATCCGCGCCGGCCGCTCGCGCTTCACGCTGCAGACGCTGCCGGAGAATGATTTCCCGGATCTGGCCGCCGGGGACATGTCGCACTCCTTCTCGCTCGCCGCCAAGGACGTCAAGCGGCTGATCGACCGCACCCAGTTCGCGATCTCGACGGAAGAGACGCGCTATTATCTCAACGGCATCTATCTGCATGCCGCGGGCACGGCCAAGGCCGCGACACTGCGCGGCGTCGCCACCGACGGCCACCGCCTCGCCCAGCTCGACCTGGTGCAGCCCAAGGGCGCCGAGGGCATGCCCGGCGTGATCGTGCCGCGCAAGACCGTCGGCGAGGTGCAGCGCCTGATCGAGGACACCGACGCCGAGATGACGATCGAGCTGTCGCAGGCCAAGATCCGCTTCACGATCGGCAACGTGGTGCTGACCTCGAAGCTGATCGACGGCACCTTCCCCGACTATGGCCGCGTCATTCCGCAAGGAAACGACAAGGAGCTCGTCGTCGACAAGAAGGATTTCGAGAACGCGGTCGACCGCGTCTCGACCATCTCCAGCGAGCGCGGCCGCGCTGTCAAACTGTCGCTGTCGGCGGGCAAGCTGGTGCTGTCGGTGACCAATCCGGACTCGGGCAGCGCGACCGAAGAGCTCGAGGTCGAATACGCCTCCGACGCCCTCGATATCGGCTTCAATTCCCGCTACCTCCTCGACATCGCCGCCCAGATCGAAGGCGAGGTCGCAACGCTCCGCCTCGCCGACCCCGGCTCGCCGACCCTGGTGCAGGACCGCGACGACAAGAGCGCATTGTACGTGCTGATGCCGATGCGGGTGTGAGGGAGGTGGTCCCTCGCAGGCGCATGCTGCCTCTAGAATCGAGCGCGATGCGCATTATTGCGCCCTCTCCCCGTGCGGAAGAGGGCTACTCCGCTATTGGCCACGACCTCACTCGGGTGAGGGGTCCTCTCGCGGCACCCTCACTGCGGAGACAACCCCTCACCCGCCGCCGCTACGCGTCGGCACCCTCTCCCACAAGGGGGAGAGGGGAAGAAGTCGCCACCGCTTCATCATGAGGGTGCGAGGTGAGAGCTGGTGCCACAAGATCCTCACCATCGGCCGACCGCTAAGCATCTTCGCCAATTTGCGAAGAATATGCGGCACGCGCCGACCGACGCGGAAGCCGCAATGTGGCGTCTGGTCAGGGATCGTCGGCTGTCAGCCGACAAATTCCGCCGGCAAGTCCCATGCAGGAGCTACATTCTCGACTTTGTCTGCTTTGAAAAACGCCTTGTAATCGAGATCGACGGCAGCCCAGCACGCGGAATCACACGGCGATATCGCGCGCAATGCGATGATCGCGGCCGAGGGATTTGAGATAGCTCGCTACTGGAACAACGACGTGCTGCAGCAGCCCACGTCTGTCTTGGAGGATATCCTTGCAAAGCTTGCCGGGCGGTAACATACACCTCACCCGTCGCCTCACTTCGTGAGGCGCCACCCTCTCCCACAAGGCCCCACAAGGGGAGAGAGGGAAAAAACGCGTCGATGACAAAGCACCCATGACCCCCTCCCGCATTCATCGCCTGACGCTGACGCATTTTCGCAATTACCGGGCGGCGGGGCTCGAGACGACGGCTGACATGGTGGCGCTGGTCGGGCCGAACGGGGCGGGCAAGACCAATTGCATCGAGGCGATCTCATTCCTGTCGCCGGGCCGGGGCCTGCGGCGCGCGACGCTGGAGGACGTCGCCGACAATCAGGGCGATGGCTCCTGGGCGGTGTCGGCGCAGGTCGAGGGCGCGCTGGGGCTCGCCACGCTCGGCACCGGCATCGATGCGCCGAGTGCGGACACCGGAGTGAGCCGGCGCTGCCGCATCGACCGCGAGCCGGTGAGTTCAGCCACCGCGTTCGGCGACCACATCCGCATGGTGTGGCTGACGCCGGCCATGGACGGGCTGTTCATGGGCGCCGCCTCCGAGCGGCGGCGCTTCTTCGATCGCCTGGTGCTCGCCATCGACAGCGAGCATTCCAGCCGCATCAACGCCCTGGAACGTTCCCTGCGCTCACGCAACCGCCTGCTCGAAACCCGCAATTACGACGACCATTGGTGTGACGCGATCGAGCGCGAAACCGCCGAGCTCGCGGTCGCGGTCGCCGCCACGCGCAGCCAGACCGCGGCGCGGCTGACCGGCATGCTCAACGCACGCGCGCAAGCCTCCGCATTTCCGTCGGCGCACATCGCGCTCGACGGCTGGATGGAGAACGCGCTGCTTCAGGAGACCGCGACGTCGGTCGAGGACCGCTACCGGCAGATCCTGCGCGACAACCGTCCGCGCGATGCGATTGCCGGCCGCACCACCGACGGCCCGCATCTCACCGATCTCCAGGTGATCTACGCGCCGAAGAGCATGCCCGCGCGCGACGCATCCACGGGCGAGCAGAAGGCGCTGCTGATCGGCCTCGTGCTGGCGCATGCCATGCTGGTCGCCGAGATGACCGGCATCGTGCCGCTGCTGCTGCTCGACGAGGTCGTCGCCCATCTCGATCCGGACCGGCGCGCTGCGCTGTTCGACGAGCTGCACAAGCTCGGCGCGCAGGTGTGGCTGACCGGCGCGGACCCCGCCGCCTTCGCCGAGATTGGCGCCGGCGGCGAATTGTTTGACGTCGAGAGCGGACGCGTATCGGCCCGGCGCTCGCCTTCGCATTGAACCCGCCCGGCCGGTGGGGCCAACGCCGTCGCGCTGGATCTGCCGCCCGGCACGTCTTCCTACGAGCTGCGCGTGTCGGGCCTTCTGGTGCGCACCGATACCATCACCCTGGCCTCAGGCGAGGCCTTGAGCCTGAGCGACGATCCGAAGCCGTCCCAGGTCTACTGAACCCGAGGCCCGTTCCGGGGCGTCACGGCGCCTCGCAACAAGCCTCTGCGCCCCGCAAAAACCACGCCTGCCAGAGGTTTGAAACGGCCCCTCGAATCGGCCTTTTTGCAGTGCCCGGAATCGACCTTCAAACGGCTTGAAAACCGGCGGAAAAACCCTATCTGCTCAGAGGGTTGCCGGAGGATACTTTGCGCTAGGCGCAAGCGGTCTTTCATGGCACAAATAGCTCGCAAATCAGCGCCTTTTGCGCCGCTGATTCGGGCGACATCTCGAAGGCCTCTCATGACAGAACCTGCTCGGCAGACGCCTGCCGAAAACGAGCCCTCAAATCCGAGCGATTACGGGGCGGAATCGATCCGCGTGCTCAAGGGTCTCGACGCCGTCCGCAAGCGCCCGGGCATGTATATCGGCGACACCGACGACGGCTCGGGCCTGCACCACATGGTGTACGAGGTCGTCGACAACGCGATTGACGAGGCGCTCGCGGGCCATGCCACGCGCGTCGACGTGATCCTCAACGCCGACAATTCCGTCACCGTGCGCGACGACGGCCGCGGCATTCCCGTCGACATCCACAAGGGCGAAGGCATCTCGGCGGCCGAGGTCATCATGACCCAGCTGCACGCCGGCGGTAAGTTCGACCAGAACTCGTACAAGGTCTCCGGCGGCCTGCACGGCGTCGGCGTCTCCGTCGTCAACGCGCTGTCGAGCAAGCTCGGCCTTCGCATCTGGCGCGACGACAAGGAGCACTACATCGAGTTCGCGCATGGCGATGCGGTGGCACCGCTGAAAGTGGTCGGCGACGCGCCCGGCCGTCGCGGCACCGAGGTGACGTTCCTGGCCTCGACCGAGACGTTCAAGAACGTCGAATATGATTTCGCAACGCTCGAGCATCGCCTGCGCGAGCTCGCCTTCCTCAATTCCGGCGTCAACATCATCCTCTCCGACATGCGCCATGCGGTCGAGAAGCGCGAGGAGATGCACTATTCCGGCGGCGTCGAGGAATTCGTCAAATATCTCGACCGCAACAAGAAGGCGCTGGTGCCGACGCCGATCATGGTGCGCGCGGAAGCCAACGGCATCGGCGTCGAGGCCGCACTGTGGTGGAACGACAGCTACCACGAGAACGTGCTGTGCTTCACCAACAACATCCCGCAGCGCGACGGCGGCACCCATCTCGCCGGCTTCCGCGGCGCGCTGACGCGCCAGGTCAACGGCTATGCCGAGGCCAATGCCAAGAAGGAAAAGATCGCGCTGACCGGCGACGACTGCCGCGAAGGCCTCACCGCCGTGCTGTCGGTGAAGGTGCCCGATCCGAAATTTTCGTCGCAGACCAAGGACAAGCTGGTGTCCTCGGAAGTGCGTCCCGTGGTCGAGAACGTCCTCAACGAGGCGCTCCAGGCCTGGTTCGAGGAGCACCCGTCCGAGGCCAAGATGATCGTCGGCAAGGTGATCCAGGCCGCGGCCGCCCGCGAGGCCGCGCGAAAAGCGCGCGAGCTGACGCGCAAGAGCCCGCTGTCGGTCTCCTCGCTGCCCGGCAAGCTCGCCGACTGCCAGGAAAAGGATCCGGCCAAGTCCGAACTGTTCATCGTCGAGGGTGACTCGGCAGGCGGCAGCGCCAAGCAGGGCCGCAACCGCGAATTCCAGGCCGTCCTGCCGCTCCGCGGCAAGATCTTGAACGTCGAACGCGTCCGCCCCGACAAGATGCTGTCGTCCGAGCAGATCGGCACGCTGATCACCGCGCTCGGCACCGGCATCAGCGACGAGTTCTCGATCGAGAAGCTGCGCTATCACAAGATCATCGTGATGACGGACGCCGACGTCGACGGCGCCCACATCCGCACGCTGCTGCTGACCTTCTTCTACCGCCAGATGCGCGACATCATCGATGGCGGCTATCTCTATATCGCCCAGCCGCCGCTCTATAAGGTCTCGCGCGGCAAGTCCGAGCAGTACCTGAAGGACGAGCGCGCGCTGGAGGACTATCTCATCGACGCCGGCCTCGATGACTGCGTGTATATCCCCGGCACTGGCGGCGACCGCTCCGGGCGCGACTTGCGCGCGCTGGTCGACGACGCCCGCGTGGTCCGCAGCATCCTGCGCAACCTGCACAGCCGCTACAACCGCAGGGTGGTCGAGCAGGCCGCGATCACCGGCGTGCTGAACAAGGAAATCTACGGCGATCCCGAGAAGGCAGCGGCCGCCGCGCAATACATCGCGAGCCGGCTGGACAGCCAGGCCGAGGAGGTCGAGCGCGGCTGGGTCGGGCAGTTCGCCGAGGGCCAGGGTTTCGTGTTCGAGCGCACCGTGCGCGGCGTCAAGGAATCGGCGATCATCGACGACGCGCTGCTCGGCTCGGCCGAAGCCCGCAAGCTCGACGAGTACACGCCCAAGCTCCAGGACGTCTACGCCCGCTCCGGCAAGCTGCGGCGCAAGGACAGCGAGCACGTGGTGCACGGCCCGGTCGACCTGTTCGAGGCGGTGACCGACGCCGGCCGCAAGGGCATCACGCTGCAGCGCTACAAAGGTCTCGGCGAGATGAACCCGGAGCAGTTGTGGGAGACGACGCTCGACACCGAGGTGCGCTCGCTGCTCCAGGTGAAGGTCAAGGAGGTCGACGAGGCCGACGACATCTTCACCAAGCTGATGGGCGACGTGGTCGAGCCCCGCCGCGATTTCATCCAGGAACATTCGCTGAGCGCGACGATCGATATCTGAGGCCGGTTGGCTTCAGGTTTGATCTGCTACTAGCCAAGCTCTTGCTGCACCTCTCCCGCTTGCGGGAGAGGTCGCGGCGAAGGCGCGGGTGAGGGCTTTCACCACTTGGGATTGTCCCGTTGCGGCGACACCCTCTCCCCAGCCCTCCCGCGCAAGCGGGGGAGGGAGCGCACCTGCGCTCGGGGCAAACGTCGCGTCCCTGAACCTCACCACCCGCCCCCGCGACGAAGTAGCGTGCCCACGGGCCGCCTGACCTCACCATGAGGTCCGGCACAGTCTCCGAAGCTGGCGGGCGCGCCCCGAACCCCACCCGGCACAATTGCTCCCCTGCTCAAATCTCTGTAGTTTCCGCCCGAAACAGGCCCGCCCACCCCATCAGGACAGCGAGAATCCATTTGGCGCCCATCCAGTACATCGTCGAGGGCGGTCACCGGCTCTCGGGCTCGATCGAGCCGTCCGGCAACAAGAACTCGGCGCTGCCGATCATCGCCGCCGCCCTGCTCACCGAGCATCCGGTGACGCTGGAGAACGTGCCGCGGATCCGCGACACCGAGACCCTGGTCGAGCTGATCCGCTCGGTCGGCGCCTCCGCCGAGTGGACCGCGCGCAACACGCTTCACATCCACGCCAAGAGCATCCGCGCCGCCGATCTCGATCCCGAACTGTGCGTCCGCATCCGGGCCTCGATCCTGCTAGCCGGTCCCCTGCTGGCCCGCTGCGGCGAGGTGATGCTACCGCCGCCGGGCGGCGACGTCATCGGCCGGCGCCGGCTCGATACCCATGTGCTGGCGCTCGAGCAGCTCGGCGCGAAGGTCACAGCGACCGACCGGCTCGAATTCCGCGCGGCCAGGCTCGCCGGTGCCGACGTGTTCCTGGACGAGCCGAGCGTGACCGCGACCGAGAACGCGCTGGTGGCGGCGGTCGCCGCCGACGGCGTCACCATTTTGCGCAACGCCGCGTCCGAGCCGCACGTGCAGGACCTCGCCAACTTCCTGGTCGCGCTCGGCGCGAAGATCGAGGGCATCGGCACCAACACCATGGTCATCCATGGTCCGGCGACGCTGGGGGAAGCAACCTACCGGATCCAGCCCGACCATATCGAAGTCGGCTCCCTGATCGGGCTCGCCGCCGTGACGCGCTCACAGCTTCGCATCGTGCGATCAGGCGTCGAGCATCTGCGCTCGATCCGCATGGGCTTCGAGCGGCTCGGCATCGTCTGCCGCGTCGAGGGCGACGATCTCATCGTGCCTTCGAACCAGACGCTGAAAATCCAGGATGATTTCGGCGGCCATGTGCCGAAGCTCGAGGACCAGCCCTGGCCGGCCTTCCCGGCCGATTTGATGTCGATCGCGATCGTCACCGCCACGCAATGCGAAGGCGTGATCCTGATGTTCGAGAAGATGTTCGAATCCAGGATGTTCTTCGTCGACAAGCTGATCGCGATGGGCGCGAGAATTGTTCTTTGCGATCCTCATCGCGCCATCATCGCCGGCCCCAGCCGCCTGCGCGGCGCATCGATGATCTCGCCCGACATCCGCGCCGGCATGGCGATGCTGCTGGCGGCGGTATGTGCCGAGGGCACGTCCACGATCAACAATGCCGACCAGATCGAGCGCGGTTATGAGCGCATCGAGGAACGGCTGAACGCGCTGGGCGCCAAGATCAAGCGCGTGCCGGAAAGGAAGAGCTGAGGCCTTCTTCCTTCTCCCCTTGTGGGGAGAAGGTGGCGCGAAGCGCCGGATGAGGGGTTCTCGCGGCGAATTCAAATGCGAGTTGGACTGGCGGAGAGAGACCCCTCACCCGTCTCGCCGCTACGCGGCGAGCCACCCTCTCCCGCAAGGGGAGAGGGAAGGGACACGGGCCATGTTTTCGACGTGGGGCTGTGCTAATGAGCCGCCATGCTCGACACTGTCCAACATCATGCGGAGCCGCGAGCCGGCGTGCCGCAAAGCCATCTCGCGCAAGAATTCGGCGAGACAATGCGGCTGGCCGTGCCGATGATGCTGACGCAGCTCGGGCAGATCGCGATGATCACGACCGATCTCGCGATGATCGGTCACCTCGGTGAGAGCGCGGTCGCCGCGGCCGCGCTGGCGCATACCGTCTATTTCGTCAGCTTCACCTTCGGGCTCGGACTGATGTCCGCGGTGTCGCCGCTGGCCGCGCAGGCGTTCGGGGCCGGGGATGTGAGGCGTATCCGCCGCTCCCTTCGCGTCGGCCTGTGGACCGCGCTGCTGATCTCGCTGCCGATAATGGCCTCGCCGCTCTATGGCGAGCAGATTCTGCTCGCGCTCGGTCAGGTGCCGCAATCGGCCGCGCTGGCGCAGCGCTACCTGAACGGTCTTGCCTGGGGCATCGCGCCGGCGCTCGGCTTCATCGCGCTGCGCAGCATGATGAGCGCGGTGAACCGCCCGCAGGCGCCGCTGTGGATCACGATCGCGGCGATCCCGATCAATGCCGTGCTGGTCTATGCGCTGGTCCACGGCGTGTTCGGCCTGCCGGAGCTCGGCCTGTTCGGCGCGGGCCTTGCGACCACGCTGGTCAATCTCGGCACCTTCATCGTCGCGCTGGCCATCGCAGGGCTGCGCAAGCCGTTCGCGGATTATCATCCGCTCGCCCGTCTCTGGCGGATCGACTGGCCCTTGATGCACCAGCTCGTCGCGGTCGGCGCGCCGATCTCGTTCTCGCTGCTGCTGGAATACGGCCTGTTCTCCTCGGCCGCGCTGCTGATGGGACTGATCTCGACCACGGCGCTCGCCGCGCACCAGATCGCGTTGCAGGTGACGGCCGTGCTGTTCATGGTCCCGCTCGGGATCGGCATGGCGGCGACCGTGCGGGTCGGTCATGCCTTTGGCCGCAACGACCCGGCGGGCGTCCGGCGCGCGGGGCTCGTTGCCGCCGTGCTCGGAATCGCATTCGTGTCCGCTTTGACCGTCGCGATCATCGCCGGCCGCTACGAACTCGGCCGGCTGTTCTTCGGCCGCAGCGAGGCCAGCGCGGCGACGGTCGAGCTGACGGCGACGCTGCTGCTGGTCGGCGCGAGCTTCTTCATCGCCGATGGCCTGCAGACCATCATGGGCGGCGCGCTGCGCGGCATCAATGACACCGGGATGACACTGGTGTTCGCGGCCATCGGCTATTGGTGCGTCGCCTTTCCCATCGCCTGGGTGCTGGCCTTCCACACGGAACTGGGCGCGGTCGGCGTCTGGGTCGGATTCTCGATCGGCTCGTTCGTCTATGCCGCCCTGTTGATCTTGCGCTTCCGGATGCTGGCGCGCAAACTGATGGGATGATCGGGACGGTCCGCGAAATCACCCCCAATGTCGATGCCGGCCCGCTGCTGGCAGGCGCGCAGTTCATCGATGCCTTTCGCGTGGAGGTCGGCGCGACGCAATTGAGCGCCCGCGAGGCCTGCACCCGGATGCTGCTGCACGGGCCGCGCTGGATCGATGCGCTGACGCGCTTGCGCAACATCCTGGTGAAACCCTTCGGACTGAAGACGTCGGGCGAAGGTGCTCCGGCTCCGCACGGGATGATCGGCCTGTTTCCGGTGCTGAGCGAAACGCCGGAGCGGCTGATCGCCGGGTTTGACGACTACCATCTCGATTTCCGCGTCGTGGTTGACGTCGCCGGCGACGCGGCGCGCCGGCGGGTGACATTGACCACGTTGGTGCGGACCAACAATCTGCTCGGGCGTACCTACCTCACGCTGATTGTACCATTCCACAAGCTCGTCGCCCGCAGCATGATGGGAGACCTCGCGGAGCCGGCCCGATGACGCTGTCCGTCGACCTGTTCTTCTCGTTCCGCAGCCCGTATCTGGCGCTGCCGAAAACATTGAAGCTGATCGAAGAGTATGATCTCGCGGTGAACCTGCGGTCGGTCCATCCGGTCGCGCTCCGCATACCCGGCTTGTTCAAGAAGGCCAATTGGCCTTCAATACTGTCGCATCGGAAAACTTCATAACAACGGCAGCTGTCCCCTTCTGCGTCGGGGATATCGTCAGCCGCAACTGGGATGTCGGTGCCCCGGAGACCGCCTAGGTTAAGCTCAAGCGAGCTAGGCATTGGTTTTTCCTCCCCAGCTTATTCCGCCACCCGCACGGACTTGCCGGTCGCTGCCTCCGACCACTCCCCGACGACGCGGTCGAGGTCGCAGAGATTCTGGTGCATCTGCTCCAGCGAGAAGCCGAGGGCGAAGAAGCGCTCGGCGGTGTCGCCGGGCTGGCCGCGGATCAGGCCGTCGTGACGGACGGACGCGACCGCCTCGGCGTAATGCTGGAGCGCGACGTGGACGGGATGGATCGGCGGCGCGCCGGCGCCTTCGCGCAAGGCCGCGGCGGCCGAACGCAGGAAGCGCGCGATCACCGTCGAGACCTCGGTCAAGGGAGCAGCTAACCGCATCTGCACCTCGACCGGCAGCGGCACCACCGTGGCACGGCCGATCATCACGACGTCGTGGCGCAGCCGCAGCACGGTACGCAGCAGCGGGCCGGTGTCGGGCCCGCTCGACAGCCGCGCGGCGCGCTCGCGCTCGGCCTCGGCGCCGATCGCATTCATGCCGACCATCGCGGTGCCGATGCCGTCCTGGATCCGGTGCAACGCGTCGTTGTCGCGGCCGCGCGTCAGGCCCGCGAGCAGCTCGGTGAAAGCATCCGCGATCAGTTCGAGCAGCGCGGCCGCGGCGGCACGGATCTGCCGCACGGCGCGCGAAGGCAGAACGAGAAACGAGACCAGCAGACCCGTGATGGCGCCGACGCCGACCTCGCTGACGCGGTCAATCGCCGAGGTCATGGGATCGGAGTGGTGCATGGTCGGGACCAGCAGCACGATGATGGCGGTCACCGTCGCGGCGTTGAGACTTGGATTGATCGCGGCCACGAAAGCAAGTGGCGCGACCGCCAGCACCAGCAGCCCCAACAGCCCCGCCTCGGTCGAATAAGGGATCAGGATCGCGATGGCGCCGCCATAGATGGCGCCGCCGATCGTGCCGATCACGTAGTCGCGCGTGGCCTTCAGCGAGCGGCCGACGCTCATCTGGGTCACGATCAGCGACGTCAGCACCGCCCAGAGTGGTAATAGCAGATGCAGCGCGGTGGCGATCGCATAGGCGGCAACCGCGGCCACCGTGACCCGGATCGCCAGCCCTAACTGCGTTCGCCGCGACCGGATCCGCTCCAACGCCTTCCCCGCGAATGCCATGCTCGACTATCCCGGTCCGATCCTCATGAAGCGAGGCAAAAGCATAGCTGATGCCCGCGGCCGCAAGGTTGCTTGAAAGGCCAGATCAGCCCGCCTAACTTGCCGGCCAAAACGAGGAAACACGATGGCCCACGAAACCGCAACGCTCGCCGCCTACGTCTTCAACCTGAAATTCCAGGATATTCCGGCGCAGGTGCTGGAGCGGGCAAAAGTGCTGACGCTGGACTTCCTTGGCAGCGCGATCCGGGCCCGACACGAGGCGGAATCGACCCCGTCGATGCTGAAGATGCTGGAGGCGCTGGCGCTCGACACCAGGGGCGACTCCACCGTGTTCGGCGACACCAAGACCTGGACGCCGGCGGTCGCGGCTCTCCTCAACGGCGCGCTCGGCCATTCACTCGACTTCGACGACACCCACGCCGATTCCTCGCTGCATCCGAGCGCGCCGGTGGTTCCGGCCGCTTTCGCCGTCGGCGAGATGGTCGGCGCCTCCGGGCGCGACGTGCTCACAGCGATCGTCGCTGGCTATGAAGTCTGCTGCCGGCTCGGCAATGCGCTCGACCCGACCTCGCATTATGCGCGCGGCTTCCACCCGACCGCGACCGCCGGCACCTATGGCGCGGCCGCGGCCGCCGGCAAGCTGTTCGGCCTCAGCGAGAAGCAGCTGATCGCCGCGTTCGGCGTCTCCGGCAGCCAGGCTGCGGGCTCGCTGCAATTCCTGATGAACGGCGCCTGGAACAAGCGCTACCAGGTCGGCGCCGCCGCGATGAACGGCGTGATCGCCGCGACGCTGGCGCGCAACGATTTCGTCGGCGCGACCGAATCGGTCGAGGGCAAGCACGGCCTGCTCGCCGGCTACACCGACGATGCACATCCGGACAAGGCTGTCGCCGAGCTCGGCAAGACCTACGAGACGATGAAGATCGGCGTAAAACCCTATCCGAGCTGCCGCTACACCCATGCCGCGATCGACGCGCTCATCGCGATGCGGCGCGAGCACAACCTGACGCCCGACCAGGTCAAGCGCGTCGAGATCGGCCTGCACCGCAACGGCATCACCTTGACCGGCGATGCCGCGACCAAGCGCCACCCGCGCTCGATCGTCGGCGGCCAGTTCTCGATGTTCTTCACCGGCGCGCTCGCGCTCGACCAAGGCTCGTTCGGCTGGGACGACTACAACCGCCTCGGCGATGCCGCCATCGATGCGCTCGCCGACAAGTTCGACGTGGTGCAGGACGACCGCCTCGAGATCGGCCGCACCCATCCGTTCGGCGCGCGCGTCAGCATCACCACGGATGACGGCGTGCATGAGCGGCTCTATGCCGATCCGTCCGGGGAGCCGAATTCGTTTCCGGACACGCAGGCGATGCAGCAGAAGTTTTTGACGCTGGCCCGCCCGGTGCTGAACGCGCGGGCGGAGAAGTTCGCCGACGCGATCATGACGCTGGAGCGGTTCGACCGCGTGGCGAAGGCGACCGAGCTGGGGAGGTAGTAAATTATCGCCACGAAGGCGGTGCACCCTCGCCCCTTGTGGGAGAGGGTGGATCCGCGGAGCGCCGAGCCGCACGGGCTTTGTCGCGACGGCGATGCGAAATTCTGCTACCGTCGCGACCAAGAGAGCCCAGAAGGAGCCTACCCATGAGCTGGATGCCCGACAACGATCCCGTGCTCGGCGATCCCAAATCCTGCGACGCGCTCGACCTCGTCATCGTGCCGCGCACGCGCGACCTCGGCGACGGCTTTGCGGTGCGCCGCGCGCTGCCGCATGGCAAGCGGCAGATGGTGGGGCCCTTCATCTTCTTCGATCATTTCGGCCCGGTGCAGTTCGTCTCCGGCAAGGGCATGGACGTGCGGCCGCATCCGCATATCGGGCTTGCCACCGTCACCTATCTGTTCGACGGTGCGATCATGCATCGCGACAGCGAGGGCAACGTCCAGGAGATCGCGCCCGGCGCGATGAATTTGATGACGGCCGGGCGCGGCATCGCGCATTCCGAGCGCACGCCGGACGCGCAGCGCGCCTCGGGCCAGAAGATGCTGGGCCTGCAAAGCTGGATCGCGTTGCCGGCGGGATCGGAAGAGATCGCACCCTCGTTCCAGCATTATGCCGCGGGCGATCTGCCGATGATTTCCGAGCGCGATTTCACCGCGCGGGTGATCGCGGGCTCGTCCTTCGGCATCGCCTCGCCGGTGTCGATGGTCTCGCCCTGGTTCTACACCGAGGTCACGGCCGCGGCAGGCGCGAGCGTGCCGCTCGACCCCGACCATGAGGAGCGCGCGATCTATCTCGTCGACGGCGAGGTCGAGATTGCGAGCGAACGCTATGAGGGGCCGCGGCTGCTGATCTTCCGGCCCGGCGACCGCATCACCGTGAAGGCGCTCAAAGCGACGCGGATGATGTTTCTCGGCGGCGATGCTTTGGAAGGCCCGCGCCACATCTGGTGGAATTTCGTCTCCTCCAGCAAGGAGCGGATCGAGCAGGCCAAGCAGGACTGGAAAACCGGCCGCTTTGCCCCGGTTCCGCAGGAACATGAGTTCATTCCACTACCGGAATAGGCTAATCCGGTCTCCGGCCGCGCCATTTGGTGCGTCCGGACTCCCGACGCCGCGCCTGCGAAAGATCTGCCGATGACCGCCATGCTCTCCAGCGACCTGCCCCTGACCAAGATCGGGCGCGGCAAGGTGCGTGATATCTATGCCGTCGACGATGACCGCCTGCTGCTGCTCACCACCGATCGCATCAGTGCCTTCGACGTCGTGATGGGTGAGACCATTCCGCTGAAGGGCGCGGTGCTGACGCAAATCAGTGCGTTCTGGTTTGGCAAGCTCGAAGGCGTGGTGCCGCATCACATGATCAGCGCCGACACCGACGAGATCATCGCGGCCGTGCCTGCGTTGGAGCCGCACCGTGCCGACATTCTCGGCCGCGCCATGCTGTGCAAGCGCACCACCGTGTTTCCGATCGAATGCGTGATCCGTGGCTATCTCTCGGGCTCGGCCTGGAAGGAATATGCGGCCTCAGGCACGCTCGCGGGCGAGAAGCTGAAGGCGGGCCTCGTCGAAAGCGAGAAGCTGGAGCCTGCGATCTTCAGCCCGGCGACCAAGGCCGAGACCGGTCACGACGAGAACATCACCATTGCCAAGATGCGCCAAGTGGTCGGCGACGAGGTCGCCTACACGCTGGAGAGCATGACGCGCGCGATCTACACGCTCGGCGAGGAGCTCGCCCGCGAGCAGGGCATCATCATCGCCGACACCAAGTTCGAGTTCGGCCGCGACAAGGACGGCCGCATCATCCTGATCGACGAGGTGATGACGCCGGATTCGTCGCGCTTCTGGGCGGTCGATGCCTTCAAGCCCGGCCAGCCGCAGGCGAGCTTCGACAAGCAACCCCTACGCGACTATCTCGATGTCGAGCGCCGCGCCGGCCGCTGGAACGGCGACGCCCCGCCGCCGCCGCTGCCGGCGAGCGTGGTGGAGGCGACCAGCAAGCGGTATCTGGAAGCGTATCGGCGGGTGACGGGGACGGAGCTGAAGCTTTAAGCCCGACAGTTGCCGCGCGCTCCGTCATTGCGAGCACGGCGAAGCAATCCAGACTGTCGCCGCGGAAATAGTCTGAATTGCTTCGCTACGCTCGCAATGACGTGGAGGGGTCCGTGCTCCTCGTCGTACCGGCGAACGCTGGGCATGAAGCCTCGCGTCAACCTCAACATGTGGTCCTGGACGAAAGGGGTTTGCGCGACCAAGCCCCATGATGAGGCAGTTGGCGTGACCCATTGCGGGGCGTTGGGACAATAGCTCCCGGCCCCCGGATGTATCGGTGTCAGTAAAGTCGCAGCCGCGGGAGCGGGAGGCGGCTTTCGAGCCTCCTCCCGCCGGTTAGACGCCCGCCATCATCACGTATTTGATCTCGACATATTCTTCCATGCCGTGACGCGAGCCTTCGCGCCCCAGGCCGCTTTCCTTGATGCCGCCGAAGGGCGCGACTTCCGTGGTGATCAGGCCGGTGTTGACGCCGACCATGCCTGATTCCAGCGCTTCGGCGACGCGCCAGACCCGGCCGAGATCGCGGGAGTAGAAGTAGGAGGCGAGACCGAACGGCGAGGCGTTGCACATCGCGATGACGTCGGCTTCGTCCTTGAAGCGGATGACAGGCGCGAGTGGACCGAAGGTCTCCTCCTGGGACACCAGCGAGTCCGGCTTGACATCGGCGAGCACGGTCGGCTCGAAGAAGGAGCGTCCGAGCTCGCTGCGCTTGCCGCCGGTCACGACCTTGGCACCGCGCTTCACGGCATCCGCGATGTGCCGCTCGACCTTGTCGACCGCCTTCATGTTGATCAGCGGCCCCTGCGTGACGCCGCTCTCGGTGCCGTCGCCGATCTTCATCGCCGCGACCTTCTTCGACAGCTTCTGAACGAACTCGTCGTAGATCTTGTCCTGAGCGTAGATGCGGTTGGCGCAGACGCAGGTCTGGCCCATGTTGCGATACTTCGAGACGATGGCGCCCTCGACCGCGGCGTCGATGTCCGCGTCGTCGAACACAACGAAGGGCGCGTTGCCACCGAGCTCGAGGCCGAGCCGCTTCACGCCCACGGAAGCCTGCTGATAGAGGATCTTGCCGACCGCGGTCGAGCCGGTGAAGCCGACGAAGCGAACCGCCGGATGCTCGCACAGCACCTTGCCGATCGGCGGCGCATCACCGGTGATGATGTTGAGCACGCCCTTGGGGATGCCGGCCTTCTCGGCGAGCACGGCGAGCGCCAGCGCCGACAGCGGGGTCTCGTTGGCGGGCTTGAGCACCACGGTGCAGCCGGCCGCCAGCGCCGGCGAGACTTTTCGCGTGATCATCGAGTTCGGGAAATTCCACGGCGTGATCGCGCCGCAGACGCCGATCGGCTGCTTGATCGCGAGCAGGCGCGCATCGGGGCGCTGGCTCGGAATGGTCTCGCCATAGACGCGGCGAGCCTCCTCGGCGAAGAACTCGATATAGGCGGCGCCGATGTCGACCTCACCGAGCGCCTCGGACAGCGGCTTGCCCTGCTCGGAGGTAAGGATCAGAGCGAGGTCCTCACGGTTGGCGGTGATGAGCTCGAACCATTTGCGCAGGATGTTGGAGCGCTGCTTGGCGGTGTGCTTGGCCCAGGCCGGAAAGGCGCGCTCGGCGGCTTCAACCGCTTTGGTGGTCTCGGCCGCACCAAGCTGCGGCACCTTTGCGAGCTCGACGCCAGTGGCGGGATTGTTCACCGCGAAGACCGGCGTACCGACCCAGGCGCCATCGATGTAGCAGGCCTCCTTCAGCAGCGAGGGGTCCTTGAGCCGATCGCGCAGGGTGGCGGTGGCTTGCGTGGCGCGGGCGGCGGCGGTCGGGGTCATGGCATTCTCCCTGAGGGCGATCGGATTGGCCCGGTATATAGGGACAGGCGCCGCACAATGCACCGCCGCGCAACGCACAGCTGATGGGAGCTAAACTCGGGGCGGCGAGTCCTTTACCTCTCCCAGCGGGGAGAGATTGGCATCGCGATCGCGGAAGCAATTACGCAGCGCCGCTCATATAGGTCTCACGCCGTCCGATCATGCGCTCGGCAGCCGCCTTCGCGGCGGCCCTCGAGGACGTTGCGCACGTCCGGTATTCGAGATCGGGAACGTCGGTGGTGTCGCGGCGGCCGAACCAGCTCTTCGAGCCGACCGGCAGCAGCGCCAGCGCCTGCGCCAGATTGTCGACCGCGCCGAAGGAATAGAGTGCGCCGGTGCCGGCAACACGCACCTCATAAATGCCGGGCGAGATCGGCGCCTCGAGGTTGTCGCCCCGTCCGGGACGGGGATAGCGCTTCCATTCGCTCCAGGTCGAAATCATTTGAGGTCCCCCGCGGCCGGGAGCCGGCCGCCAAATTTGCGTCGAGTCTTAACGTCGGCCGTCGATTGACCGAGTGATGAACGTCGCAACGCACAAAATGTTTCAGGTGCTTCCAACACGCGAAACATATCCCCGCGCCCCATCCATGGTCACGGCTCGTTGCGGTCATCCACCGCAGATTGTGATGGAGTGTTGCCGTCCAGCCGCCTTCTCGTCCTGCGTGGGGCGCGGCCCGTCAAGTCACGACATCGCGACCAGGGTGAAGGTTGAGGCGCTTGCCGCGCAGGACCTCCGGGAGGACAATCGATCACTTCCAACGATAATCAAACCGGAGGAAACGCGCATGCAAAGCCAGGCCCAGATCGACGCGATTCTGCGCAAGACCAGCGATGCCAAGGAGATTCCCGGCGTGGTCGCGATCGCCGCGAGCGGGAATGACGTGCTGTATCAGGGCGCGTTCGGCAAGCGCGACCTCTCCAAGCCCGAGGCGATGACGCTGGACAGCGTGTTCTGGATCGCCTCGATGACGAAGGCGGTGACAACGGCAGGCGCGATGCAGCTGGTCGAGCAGGGCAAGCTGTCGCTGGATGCGCCGATCGGCGAGTTGCTGCCCGATCTCGCCAAGCCGCAGGTGCTTGAAGGCTTTGACGCGAAGGGCGAGCCGAAGCTGCGCCCGGCCAGGGGCGCGATCACGCTGCGCCAGCTCATGACCCACACCGCCGGTTTTGCCTACAACGTGTGGAACGGCGATCTCGCGCTCTATCTGGAGAAGACCGGAACCCCGAACATCTTCTCCTGCCAGGACATCGCGCTGAAGACGCCGATCATGTCTGATCCGGGCACGCGCTGGGAATATGGCATCAACATCGACTTCGTCGGCAAGGCAGTGGAAGCCGTCAGCGGCAAGCGGCTCGATGCCTACTTGCGCGACAATCTCTTCACCCCGCTCGGCATGAGCGACACCGGCTTCAAGATCACCGACACCATGCGCCAGCGGCTGGTCGCCACCCATGCGCGCGGCGAGGATGGATCGCTGGCGCCGATCCCGTTCGAGATCGAGCAGAATCCGGAATTTTGCATGGGTGGCGGCGGCCTTTACGGCACGGCCGGCGACTACATCAAGTTCACCCAGATGATCCTCAACAAGGGCCGCGGCAACGGCAACCAGGTGCTGAAGCCCGAGACGGTCGCGCTGATGGGCCAGAATCACATCGGCGATCTCACCATTGGCAAGATGACGACGGTTGCGCCCATGTACACCAACGATGTCGATCTCTTCCCCGACATCGTGAAGAAGTGGGGGCTGTCCTTCCTGATCAATACCGCCAAGACGCCGGAAGGCCGCAGCGCCGGCAGCCTCGCCTGGGCCGGTCTCGCGAACACCTATTTCTGGATCGACCCTGCGCGCGATGTTTCCGGCGTGATCCTGATGCAGGTGCTGCCGTTCGTCGACGCCAAGTGCATCGAGGCCTTCACGGGATTCGAGCGTGGGGTCTATGCCGGACTCGATGCGGGGAGCGGGCAGAAGGCGGCGTGAGAGGCTGATCTCGCTACAGGAAAACTGTCATTCCCCGCCTTGTGCGCAATTGCGCACTGGAGCGGGGAATCCAGTACGCCGCGGCCGCACCGTATTCCATTGGCGTCTCTGAGATGCTGGATCGTCCGGTCAAGCCGGGCGATGACAGCGGAGGACGAGGCGCGCATCTGCATCCACATCGTCATTGCGAGCGTAGCGAAGCAATCCAGTCTGTCTCCGCGGAGGGATTCTGGACTGCTTCGCTTCGCTCGCAATGACGGCGGAGAGAGTGAGGACTAAACCGTCAGCCCGCGCTGGCCGGCGAGCTCTTTCAGCGACACAAGCGGGCGGGCGCCGATGTGCTGGATCACTTCGGCGGCCGCGAGTGCGCCGAGCTCGCCGCACTGCTTGTAGGCAAGATTGCGCGCGAGACCATAGAGGAAGCCGGCGGCGAAAAGGTCGCCGGCTCCAGTGGTGTCGACGACCTTGTCGACCGGAAAGGCGGGCGCTGCGACGGCGTCTTCCGACGACACCACCATGCAGCCCTTCTCGCTGCGGGTGACGACGCCGAGATTGACGTCGTTGCGCAGCTGCTTCAGCGCGGTGTCGAAATCCGAGGTCATGTAGAGCGAGTGCAGCTCGGACTCGTTGGCGAAGACGATGTCGACGGTGCCGCCCCGCATCAACGAGAGAAACTCGTCGCGATAGCGATCGACGCAGAAGGAATCCGACAGCGTCAGCGCCACCTTGCGCTTGGCATCATGCGCAATCTTGGCCGCCTTGACGAAAGCATCCTTGGCGTTCCTCGGGTCCCAGAGATAACCTTCGAGATAGACGATGCCGGCGGAAGCGATCTCGGCCGGATCGATATCGGCGGGCGACAGATCCTGCGCGGCGCCGAGGTAGGTGTTCATGGTGCGCTCGCCGTCATCGGTGACGAGGATGTAGGAGCAGCCGGTGGCGGGACCGTCGGTCGCGGGGGGCGTGTTGAAGGAGACGCCGGCGGCGCGGATGTCGTGGACATAGAGCTTGCCGATCTGGTCATCCTTGACCTTGCCGACATAGGCGGCGCTGGCGCCAAGGCTGCCGATGCCGACGATGGTGTTGGCGGCAGATCCCCCCGAGACTTCCGTGGCGGGCCCCATGTCCTCGTAAATGGCCGCAGCCCGCGCCTCGTCGATCAGCGACATGCTGCCCTTGGTCATGCCGTGCTTGGCCAAGAAGGCTTCGTCGGTCCTGACCAGCACGTCGAACAGCGCGTTGCCGATCCCGAGAACGTCATATTTCACGTCAGCCATTCACCTTGATCCTGTTTGGCGGATTGCGATCCCTGCGGAAATCCGCTTCCTGTCGGCCTGAATCCGGCTCGCGGCCTATCACGACCGGCCCTGCCCGGGCAAGCAACGGTATTATGTACGCTCGATGATCCGCTCCTTCCTGACAGTTTCGACGGGAACACTGGCCTCGCGGCTGCTCGGCTTTGCGCGCGATTCCATGATTGCCGCACTGCTGGGCACCGGCGCGGTGGCGGATGCGTTCCTGGCGGCGTTCCAGCTCGTCAACGTGGTGCGGCGGCTGCTCAGCGAGGGGGCACTGAATGCGGCGCTGATTCCGGCCTGGCTGCGCGTCCGTGACCGCGATGGCGAGCAGGCTGCATCTGCCTTCGCGGGCCGCGTGCTGGCAACGGTGAGCGCGGTCCTGATCGCGATCTCGGCCGTCATAGCGCTGGTGATGCCCCTGATCATCACGATCATCGCACCGGGCTTTCTCGGCAGCGGCACGCTCGATCTCGCCGTCGCGAACGCGCGGTTGATGCTGCCCTATCTCGCCTTCGCCGGGCCCGTCACGGTGCTGATGGGACTGCTCAACGCGCAGGGACGTTTTGCCCTCACCTCATTCTCGCCGCTGCTGTTCAATATCGCGTTGATCGCTGCGATCGCCGCGCTCCTCGTCGGACATACTGATGCGACCTTCGCGGCATGGATGCTGGCGGCCACCGTCGGCATCGCCGGCCTGCTGCAACTATTGATGCTGGTCTCGCAGCGCAGTGCGAATCTCGCGACACCGTTGCGCGTGAGCTTCGACGAGGAGATGCGCGGCTTCTTCGCCAGGGCCATTCCCGGCATGATCGCAAGCTCGGGGCCGCAATGGCTGATGGTCGCGGGCGCGATCATCGCGTCCGCCACGCCGTCCGCGGTGTCATGGCTCTATTTCGCCAACCGCCTGATCGAGCTGCCGCTCGGCATCGTTGGCGTCGCCATGGGTACGGTGCTGGTGCCGGAGCTGACGCGCGCCGTCACCAGCGGCGACCGCGAGGCGGTGGCGCAGGCGGAATCGCGGGCGCTGGAGCTTGCGACCGGGCTGGCGCTCCCGGCGACGCTCGGCCTCATCGTGCTGGCCGAGCCGATCGTGCGGCTGCTGTTCGAGCACGGCGCCTTCGGCGCGGACGACAGCACGGCAACTGCGCATGCGTTGATGTGGCTGGCGCTGGGCCTGCCGGCCCACGTGCTGATCAAGGCGCTGTCGCCGGCGTTCTATGCCCGCAGCGACACGATGACGCCGCTGCTCGCCACGGCCAAAGGCTTTGTGGTTGCGGTCGCGCTCGCCGTTCTGCTCGGCCATGTCTTCGGCGCCAGCGGGATCGCGGCGAGCATCGCGGCCGGCGCCTGGAGCAGCGCGATCTCGCTGCTCCGGAAGGGCACGAGCGAATTCGGCTTCTCGGTGGACCATGCCGCGCGAAAACGGCTGCCGCGGATCGTGCTCGCCGCGGCCGCCATGGGCGTCCTGCTCTGGTTGTCCGCGGATCTGATGCCTGCCGAAGCGCATGGCCTGATCCGCTTCATCGTGCTGGGCGTGCAGATCGGGGCCGGAATCGCGATCTATGGCCTGCTGCTGCAAACCCTCGGCGCCGCCTCCTGGCGCGAGGCGGCTGCCGCCTTGAGGCGGGCCACACATTAGAGCGTTCGCCGCCGCCCTTCACCTCTCGCATCGGGAGAGGTCGATTTGCGCAGCAAATCGGGTGAGGGGCTTGGTCCAACGATAGAATCTAACCCCTCACCCGCGCCTTCGGCGCGACCTCTCCCTATGGGGAGAGGTGGAATTACCCTTGACGGAGCAGCGCCGCTGTTGGAAACGACGGCCAAATAGCTTTGGGAAGGCTGACCATGCCATTCGTTGAACGGGTCTTTTCGGGCGTCCAGCCGACGGGCAATCTGCACCTCGGCAACTACCTCGGCGCCATCGTCAACTTCGTGAAGATGCAGGAAACCCACAACTGCATCTATTGCGTCGTCGACATGCACGCGATCACACAGGGCGTGGACGTCTGGGGCGGACCGGCCGAGCTCGCGCGCAACACCCGCGAGGTGACGGCGGCGTTCATCGCCGCGGGCATCGATCCGAAGAAGCACATCGTGTTCAACCAGAGCCAGGTCTCGGGACACGCCGAACTCGCCTGGATCTTCAACTGCGTCGCGCGCATGGGCTGGCTCGGCCGCATGACCCAGTTCAAGGAGAAGGCCGGCAAGGACCGCGAGAATGCCTCCGTGGGCCTGTTCGACTATCCCGTGCTGATGGCGGCCGACATCCTGCTGTACCGCGCGACCCACGTTCCCGTGGGCGAGGACCAGAAGCAGCATCTCGAGCTCTCGCGCGACATCGCGCAGAAGTTCAATAACGACTTCGGCGACTCCATTCGCGCGCAGGGCACCAATGACGGCCTGTTCTTCCCGCTGCCGGAACCCTTGATCACGGGCCCGGCGACGCGCGTGATGAGCCTGCGCGACGGTACCAAGAAGATGTCGAAATCGGATGCCTCCGACAATTCGCGCATCAACCTCACCGACGATGCCGACACCATCGCGCAGAAGATCCGCAAGGCGAAGACCGATCCGGAGCCGCTGCCGACGGAAGAGAAGGGCCTGGAAGCGCGCCCCGAGGCCGACAATCTCGTCGGCATCTTCGCCGCGCTCTCCGGCCGCTCCAAGCCCGACGTGCTGCGCGATTTCGGCGGCGGCCAGTTCTCCAGCTTCAAGAATGCGCTGGCGGAGCTGTGCGTGACAAAACTCGCGCCGATCGCCGGCGAGATGAAGCGCCTCGTCGCCGACCCCGGCGATATCGACACGATCCTGAACGAGGGTTCGGACCGGGCCCGCGCCATCGCCGACGAGACCATGAAGCTCTCGAAGGACATCGTCGGCTTCATCCGCCGGCGCTAGGGCGCGCTTCGCAAGAGCGGCCGGCGCCACGGCGCCGGCTCGTTCGCCTCTCCCAAACATTGCGGGAGTATGGCAGCATGCTACCCGTGCACATTCCGGGACATGCATGACCAGCAAGCGACTTTGCTTCGAGCCGGGTCACAAGCCCAAATGCCTCGTCGTCGTCGACGACAGCGCCGAATGGGATCGCGCGGTCTATTACGCCAGCCGCTGGGCGATCCGTGCCGGCGGCGGCGTCGTGATGCTGCGCATCATCGAGCCCGAGGAGCAGACGCAGGAATGGCTCGGGGTCGCCGACATCATGCGCGCCGAGGCGCAGGAGGCGGCGGAGGCCGCGCTCGACCGCGCCGCCGGGAGAGCCAACGGCATCGCCGCGATCACGCCGGAACGGGTGATCCGCGAAGGCGCCGCGATGGAACAGCTGCTGGCCGTGATCGACGAGGACCCTGATATCGCCATGCTGGTGCTCGCCGCCAATCCGGGGGCAGAGGGTCCGGGACCGCTGGTCTCGCTGCTCGCGCATGAGCTCGGCACGTTCCCGGTGCCGGTGACGATCATTTCGGGCGCGCTGAGCGACCAAAGCGTGGATTCGCTGTCGTAGCTCGCTCTTCACCTCGCCCCACTTGCAGGAGAGGTCGGATCGCGAAGCGATCCGGGTGAGGGGGAGCCTCCCCGCGTCCAACTTTCACCGTCCCCGCGGAGACTCCCCTCACCCCAACCTTCCCCCTGCAGGCGGGGCGAGGGGAAGGAAGCACCTAACCCGCTGACATAACAGCGAAACTGTCTGCCGCCCCCTTGACCGTGCGTTCCCCGTCGCCATCTGCTAGGTGATAGAGCACGCGCCGGCCTTGAACCGGCGACGTCTGGAGAAAACCATGTTCATTCAAACCGAAGCCACCCCCAATCCCGCCACGCTGAAATTCATTCCCGGCCGCGTCGTGGTCGACGGCAGCCCGATGGAATTTGCCAGCCGCGAATCGGCTGCGCGGTCGCCGCTGGCCGAGAAGCTGTTCGACGTGCCCGGCGTCACCGGCGTGTTCTACGGATCGGACTTCATCACCGTGACCAAGGCGAGCGGTGAATGGCAGCAGCTCAAGCCCGCGATTCTCGGCGCCATCATGGAGCACTACATGTCCGGTGCGCCGCTGCTCGCCGGCGGCGAGGCGCAGCGCGATGTCGATCTCGACGACGAGGACGAGTTCTTCGACGAGGCCGATGCCGAGACGGTCGACATGATCAAGGATCTGATCGAGACCCGCGTGCGGCCGGCGGTCGCCAATGACGGCGGCGACATCACCTTTCGCGGCTTCAAGGACGGCATCGTCTATCTCAACATGAAGGGCGCCTGCTCCGGCTGCCCGTCATCGACCGCGACGCTCCAGCACGGTATCCAGAACCTGCTCAAGCACTTCGTGCCCGACGTGGTCGAAGTCCGTCCGATGTGATCGATCAGCGAATGGCGAGTAGCGAATGGCGAATGGCATTCCGATCGGCTAGACTATTCGCCATTCACCACTCGCCATTCGCTCTTTCATGCTGATCCTTGCCATCGATACTGCGCTCGAGGCGTGCGCGGCGGCCGTGCTCGACACCGACGCCGACGAGCTCCTCGCACAAGAAACGCTGCTCATGAAGCGCGGTCACGCCGAGGCCCTGATGCCGATGATCGCGCGCGTGATGCAGTCAGCCAATCTCGCCTTCACCTCGCTCGATCGCATCGCCGTCACGGTCGGCCCCGGCAGCTTCACCGGCCTGCGCGTCGGCATCTCGGCAGCACGCGGCCTTGCGCTTGCGGCGAAACGGCCGGCGGTCGGGCTGACGACGCTGTCGGCCTATGCCGCCACCATCGTCGGCCAGAGCGGCACGGTGCCGGTGATCTCCGCGATCGATGCGCGGCATGATCACGTCTATTTCCAGATCGTCGCCGGCGACGGTAGCCAATTGGTGCGGCCGGGTATCGCGCCCGTCGATGATGCGATCGCAGCCTCGCAATTCGGCGCGCCGCATCTGGTCGGCAATGCCGCAAACATTCTCGCCGATCGCTGGCCGAAGGATCTGCCGCCTCCGGTCGCGGTCGACGCGCAGCCCGCGCCCGACATCGCCTGGGTCGCTTGGCTCGGCGCCGCCGCCGACCCCGAGACGACCGCGGCGCGGCCGTTCTATCTGAAGGCGCCCGACGCAAAACCGGCCGCAACGCCGTCGCTCGCACAAGCCGCGAGCTCATGATGGGATGGCTGTCGGAATGGTGGCGCGGCGGCGCGGCAGCCGTCGAGCCGGTTTCCTTGCGCGACGCCGCACGGCTGGCGCAGCTTCATGGCGCCTCCTTCGCGCATGGCTGGGGCGAAAGCGAGTTCGAGAGCATGATCAGCGAGCGCAACACGCTCGTGCATCGGTTACGCCTCGGCCGCAAGATCATCGGCTTTGCCGTCTCGCGGATCGGCGCGGACGAGGCGGAGATCCTCTCGGTCGCGGTCGACCCGGCCTATCGCGGCCGCGGCCTGTCTCGCACGCTGCTGATGACCCATCTCGGCCATCTCGCGGGGCGCGGCGTGCGCACGATATTTCTCGAAGTTGAGGAAAATAACCAGCCGGCGCGGCGACTCTACGACCGGGCCGGATTCATGGTGGTCGGACGCCGCGAACGCTACTATAAGCAGCCGAACGGGGAACAATTGAACGCCCTTCTGATGCGACGTGACTTGTCGTAACATTCGATGGCAGAAAGCGCCCCGTCAGGCAGACAAATCATGACCGCACTGAAACCTTCTTCCGCATCCAAGGCGTCCGGCATCGAGGCGCGCTGTGCCGCCACCGGCATGCGCATGACCGAGCAGCGCCGCGTCATCGCCCGCGTGCTCGCGGAGGCGGTCGATCATCCCGATGTGGAGGAATTGTACCGGCGCTGCGTTGCCGTCGACGACAAGATCTCGATCTCGACCGTGTATCGCACCGTCAAGCTGTTCGAGGACGCTGGTATCATCGAACGCCATGATTTTCGCGAGGGACGTGCGCGCTATGAGACGATGCGCGACAGCCACCACGATCACCTCATCAATCTGCGCGACGGCAAGGTGATCGAGTTCACCTCCGAAGAGATCGAGAAGCTGCAGGCGGAGATCGCCCGCAAGCTCGGCTACAAGCTGGTCGATCACCGGCTCGAGCTCTATTGCGTCCCGCTCGACGACGACAAGCCCACGAATTGATGAACGGATCTTTCGGCGAGCTCTCTTCACCTCTCCCGTTGGCGAGAGGTCGATTTGCGAAGCAAATCGGGTGAGGGGACTCAGGTCCCCGAGAGAGCTGATCCCCTCACCCCGCGCTTCGCGCCAGATCATTTCAAGCTCACCGCAAACTGAATGCCCATCGATCTCATCATCTTCGATTGCGACGGCGTGCTGGTGGACAGCGAGGTGATCTCCTGCCGCGCGCATGCCGACGTGCTGACCCGGCACGGCTACCCGATCACGTCGGAGCAGGTGTTGGTCCGCTTTCTCGGGGTGTCGGAGAAGGACGCGCGGCGGATGGTCGAACAGGAAATCGGCCGCAGTCTTCCCGACGATCTGGAAAGCCAAGTCAATGCCGCCACGCTGCAATTCTACGCCAGCGATCTGCAGCCGATCACCCATGTCGCCGCGGCGATCGCCGCGATCGATTTGCCGAGATGCGTGGCATCGAGCGGCACGCCGGACAAGATCCATCACGGCCTGACCTGCGCCGGGCTCCACGACCTGCTCGCCCCTCACATCTTTTCGGCGAGCCAGGTCGCGCGCGGCAAGCCCGCGCCCGATCTGTTCCTATTCGCCGCCGCGCAGATGCAGGTCGCGCCTGAACGGTGCCTCGTGATCGAGGACAGCGTTCCCGGGGTGACCGGCGCGCACGCCGCCGGGATGACCGTGCTGGGCTTTCACGGCGGCAGCCACTGCCCGCCGGGCCATGCCGAAAGGCTGCGGTCTGCCGGCGCCGCACTGACCTTCGACGATATGCGGCAATTGCCCGAACTGGTGCGGCGGGTCGAGACGGATGCTCTCGCGGGCTAGCCCCTGGCCGTCATTCCGGGCGATGCGCAGCGTTGAACCCGGGAATCTCGCCTAAAAACGTCCGGATTCCGGGTTCGCTCGCGCGCGAGCGCGCCGGAATGACCGTATGGCCGCCCATTCGCTGGATTTTCGCCCCTCCAGCCTATATCTCAGGGCCGTCCTCCACCGCCATTTTCGGGTTCCATGACGCCGCCGCGCAAGCTGCACATCAAATCATATGGCTGCCAGATGAACGTCTACGATGCCCAGCGCATGGTGGATACGCTGGCTCCGGAAGGATTCGTGGAGACGGCGAGCGCCGAGGATGCCGATCTCGTCATCCTCAACACCTGCCATATCCGCGAGAAAGCCTCCGAGAAGGTCTATTCCGAGCTCGGCCGGCTGCGTATCGCCAAGGACGAGGCCGCGCGCGGGGGCCGCGCGATGCAGATCGCGGTTGCCGGCTGCGTGGCGCAGGCCGAGGGCGAGGAGATCGTGCGCCGGGCGCCGGTCGTCGATGTCGTGGTCGGACCGCAGAGCTATCATCACCTGCCGGAGCTGTTGAAGCGCGCCGGCAACGAAGGCCGCGCGATCGAGACAGAATTCCCGGCCGAGGACAAGTTCGGCTTCCTGGCCCAGCCGAAGCCCGATGCGATCCGCGCGCGAGGCATTTCCGCCTTCGTCACGGTGCAGGAGGGCTGCGACAAGTTCTGCACCTTCTGCGTCGTGCCCTATACGCGGGGCTCGGAAGTCTCGCGCCCCGTGGCGAAGATCGTCGACGACGTGAAGCGGCTCGCCGACAACGGCGTGCGCGAGGTCACGCTGATCGGGCAGAACGTCAACGCCTATCACGGCGAGGGCCCGGACGGAAAAACCTGGCCGCTCGGCCGGTTGCTCGAACATCTGGCGACAATTCCGGGGATCGCGCGGCTGCGCTATTCGACCAGCCACCCCCGCGACGTCGATGACAGCCTGATTGCAGCCCATCGCGATCTCGGTGCCCTGATGCCGTTCGTGCACCTGCCGGTGCAGTCGGGCTCGGACCGGATTCTCGCCGCCATGAACCGGAAACATACCGCCGATGATTATCGGCGTGTCATCGACCGTTTCCGTACCGCTCGCCAAGACATTGCTTTTTCATCAGATTTCATCGTCGGCTTCCCCGGCGAAAGCGAGCAAGATTTTCTTGCCACTCTCGCGCTTGTCACGCAAATCGGCTACGCTGCGGCGTATTCGTTCAAATACTCCGCCCGGCCGGGAACGCCGGCCGCGGACATGCAGGAGACGGTGTCCCCCGCCGAGATGGACCAGCGATTGGAGCGGCTCCAGGAACTGATCGACAGTCAGCAATCGGCCTTCAACAAGGCCGCGATTGGCTCGACGGTCGACGTGCTGTTCGAGCGTCCGGCGCGCAAGGACGGCCAGATCGTCGGCCGCACCGCTTTTCTCCAGCCCGCCCATGTGATGGCCTCGCCCGACATCATCGGACAAATCCTGCCGGTGCGGATCGACAGCCTCGAGCGCTACAGCTTCCTCGGCGAGCTCGCGACACCGCGCACCGCGCGCGAGCCCGCTTTATCGCAAGCCACTGGAGCCTGAACCCTTGCCAAAAAGCGCATCGGATTCGTCTTCTATCGCTCCCAGCCGCAAATTTGATCGCGACATGCAAGTTCCGCCCGAGACCCAGGTCGTCATCGATTTCGACGACAACCGCGCCGCTTCCGCCCTGGTCGGCCCTTACGGCCAGCACCTCGCGCAGATCGAACGGCGGCTCGGCGTCGTCGTCGATTCCAAGGGCAACCACATCACCATCGGCGGCACGCGCGACGGCTGCGACGCCGCGCGCCGCGTGCTGGAGATGCTCTACGCGCAGGCCCTGAAGGGACAGGACCTCGACCAGGGCGAGGTCGAAGGCTCGATCCGCGCCGTGATCGCGCAGGGCTCGCTGTTCGAGTTCGATGCCAAGTCGGCCAAATCGACCTTCGACAGCATCAACCTGCGCAAGCGGCCGGTGCGCGCACGCACCGCCGCGCAGGACTCCTACATCCGCGCGCTGAAGCGCCACGAGCTGGTGTTCGGCATCGGCCCCGCGGGTACCGGCAAGACCTGGCTCGCGGTCGCGCATGCCGCGCAGCTGTTCGAGCGCAAGGAGGTCGACAAGATCATCCTGTCGCGCCCGGCGGTGGAAGCCGGCGAGCGGCTCGGCTTCCTGCCCGGCGATCTCCGCGAGAAGGTCGATCCGTATCTCCGCCCGATCTACGACGCGCTTTACGATCTCATGGACGCGCGCATCGTCGAGCGCGCACTGCAGACCGGCGAGATCGAGATCGCGCCGCTCGCCTTCATGCGCGGCCGCACGCTCACCAACGCCGCCATCATCCTGGACGAGGCGCAGAACACCACGTCGATGCAGATGAAGATGTTCCTGACGCGTCTCGGCGAGAACAGCCGCATGATCGTGACAGGCGACCCCTCGCAGATCGACTTGCCGAACGGCCAGACCTCGGGTCTTGCCGAGGCAACGCGCCTGTTGAGCGGCGTCGAAGGCATTGCCCAAGTTCATTTCAAAGCCGAGGACGTGATCCGCCATGAGCTCGTGGCGCGGATCGTCGCCGCCTATGAAGGTTCGCCGCAGCGGCCGGCCACCGATAAATCCTGACGGGACAACAGCCGGACCAGACGGGCGCGAACGCGGCGCCTGATCGTTCCGAACAAAGACAATGTCACATCCGAACCTTCCCATGACCGAGGTCCTCGTCGTTGCCGATTGCTGGCAGCGCGAGCCCGATTCCGAAGCCGTGATCCAGCGCGCGGTTGCCGCCGCCGCCGAGAGCGTCGAGGAAGATGTTGCCGACGCGGAAGTGGCGGTGATGCTGACCGATGATGCCGGCATCCGCACCCTCAACAGCAACTGGCGCGGCATCGACAAGCCAACCAACGTGCTGTCGTTTCCCGCGCTCCAGCCGGAAGGCGAATGGAAGGAAGGCGATGCGCCGCGCATGCTCGGCGACATCGCGATCGCCTACGAGACAATGCGGCGCGAGGCCGACGAGGAACACAAGCCGTTCGAGCATCATTTGAGCCATCTCGCCGTGCACGGCTTCCTGCACCTGATCGGCTACGACCACGAGAACGACGACGACGCCGAGGAGATGGAAGCGCTGGAAACCGAGATCCTCGCCCATCTCGGCATCCCCGACCCCTATGCCGACCGCCCGGGGACGCACTGAGATGCCGGATTCCGAGCCAACCCACGACAATTCGCGCAACACGCCCAATCTGCCGGCCGTAGTGACCCCTGGCGAGGTGCTGCGTCCCACTGCGGAAAGCTGGTTGCTGCGCGCCATCCGCACGCTGTTCGGCTGGAAGGCGGGATCGGTGCGCGACGATCTCCAGGTCGTGCTCGACGCCACGACGCCCGACGACACCGGCTTCTCCGCCGTCGAGCGCACCATGCTGCGCAACATCCTCGGGCTGCACGAGCGCCGCATCGCCGACGTCATGGTGCATCGCGCCGACATCATCGCGGTGAAGCGCGACATCCCGCTCGGCGAACTGATGGACCGCTTCGAGAGCGCCGGCCATTCCCGCCTCGTGGTCTACAACGAGACGCTCGACGATCCCGTCGGCATCGTCCACATCCGCGATCTGCTCGCTTTCATGACCGTGCGGGCGCGGGTGTCGGAGGCCACCAAGACCAAGCGCAAGAAGCCGCTGCCGGCCGGCCTCGATCTGCGCGCGGTCGACCTTGCGATGCCGCTCGAGGACGCCCGCATCATCCGCAAGCTGCTCTACGTGCCGCCGTCGATGCGGGCGATCGACCTCCTCGCGCAGATGCAGGCGACCCGCATCCACCTCGCGCTGGTGGTCGACGAATATGGCGGCAGTGACGGGCTGGTCTCGATCGAGGACATCGTCGAGCAGATCGTCGGCGAGATCGACGACGAGCACGACAGCGACGAGCCGCCCTCGATCGTGCGCCTGCCTGACAACGCCTTCATCGCCGACGCCCGCGCCAGCCTCGACGACGTCCGCACCGTGATCGGCGCGGACTTCGTCACCGGCGAGGCCGGCGAGGAGGTCGAGACGCTCGGCGGCTATCTCGTCAGCTTCGTCGGACGCCTGCCGGTGCGCGGCGAGGTGATCTCGGGGCCCGGCAATTACGAGGTCGAGGTGCTCGATGCCGATCCGCGCCGCGTCAAGCGGCTGCGCATCTCGACGCGGAAGGAACGTCCCGCGCCGCGCACCCAGCGCGAGAGCCGCCGCCGCGAGGCCGCGCCGGACAGCAGCCCGCCGCCGGCCAGTGACACGCCGACCCCGCCGCCGAGCGAGGGGACCGGCCCGCGGTGAGCGCGTTGCAGCGACTTCGGCAGATCGCGCTTGCCATCATCCTCACCTGGGGCTGGAAGCGCGCCGTCATCGCCATGGCAGCCGGCGCGCTGTCGGTGCTGGCGTTGGCTCCGTTCAACCTCTTCCCGGTGCTGTTCATCACCTTCCCGGTGCTGGTCTGGCTGATCGACGGCGCCGGCGGCGGACGTTATGGCGGCGTCCCCGCCGCGGCGCTGACCGGCTACTGGTTCGGGCTCGGCTATTTCGTGCCCGGCCTCTACTGGATCGGCTACGCCTTCTTCGTCGACGCCGACATCTTCGCCTGGCTGACGCCGTTCGCCGTGCTGGGCCTGCCGGCCTATCTCTCCATCTTCACGGCGATCGGATTAGCGCTGGCGCGCCTGCTCTGGACCAAGAACGCCACGCGCGTGCTTGCGCTCGCGGCAAGCCTCACCATCGCCGAATGGCTGCGGGGCCATGCGCTGACCGGCTTTCCCTGGAACGCGTTCGGCTATGCACTGTCCGAGCCGCTGCCGCTGGCGCAGACGGCCTCGCTGATCGGCCTATGGGGCATGACCTTCCTGACGGTTGCGATCTTTGCGAGCCCGGCGACGCTGATCGACCGCACGCCCGATCGCAGCATTGCGTGGCGCGGACCGGCGGCGGCAATCGCGCTTCTGACCGTCATGGGCATCTTCGGCGCGATCCGCCTGTCGCTGCACCCGACCACGATGGTCGCTGGCGCCAAGCTGCGCCTGATGCAACCGAACCTGCAGCAGGACGCGAAGTTCAACTACGCAGCCAAGGCCGAGGTGATGAAGAAATACCTCGCGCTGTCGGACCGCGCCTCCGGACCGCAATCGACGGGCGTGCGCGATGCCACCATCCTGATCTGGCCGGAATCCGCCTTCCCGTTCTTCCTGACCCGCGAAGCCGACGCGATGGCTGAGATCGCCGAGCTGTTGCCGAAGGGCACGGTGCTGATCACGGGTTCGGTGCGCGCGCCCGACCTGCCGCGGGGGACGCCGATCACGCGCGCCTACAATTCGATCTACGTCATCGATCACGACGGCAGCGTGCTCTCGGTTTACGACAAGCTGCACCTCGTGCCGTTCGGCGAGTTTCTTCCCTATCAGGAGTTGATGGAGAAGCTCGGTTTCGAGCAGCTGACGCGTGTGCGCGGCGGCTTCATCGCCGGCAGCGGGCGGCATGCGCTGCCGGTCCCCACCGCGCCATCGGCACTGCCGCTGATCTGCTATGAGGCCATCTTTCCCGGTGAGGTGGCAGGACGCAACGAACGTCCGGGCTGGATCGTGAACCTCACCAATGATGGCTGGTTCGGCATCTCGACCGGCCCCTATCAGCATCTGGAGCAGGCGCGAATGCGCGCGATCGAGCTCGGATTGCCGCTGGTCCGCTCCGCCAATACAGGCATCTCGGCGGTGATCGATCCGGTCGGACGAACCGTCGCCAGCCTCGGTCTCGGCATCGAAGGCATTTTGGACGCAAACCTGCCCGCAGCAATCCCCCCGACAGTCTACGCGCGGCTGGGCGATGTGCCCGCAGCCACCCTCGTCGCGCTCGGCGTGATACTCGCCGTCCGTCGGCGTGTTGCCAAACGGCACCCCCGATCGCACCGCGGCGAGCGAGGCGGCCGGAATCCTTTGACAACCGTAGTCCCACGGTTGACAGATTGCACGCGGGTTCCTCATTCTGCATCCGCTGCGAAAGACAGCGGGCGTTGCTAAATTTCTCCGCAATGTTTCCCAATAACAGGGTTTGATTTTTACGTTGCTGGCACCTGAGGCATTCCGTCGATTGCGCTGAAGGTGGTGTTTGGAGGCTGAGGAAATGTCGAAAGCGCCCAACCCTGTTGACAAATATGTCGGCAGCCGTGTGCGTATGCGCCGCATCATGTTGGGCATGAGCCAGGAAAAGCTCGGTGAAGCTTTGGGCCTGACGTTCCAGCAGATCCAGAAATACGAGAAGGGCACGAACCGGGTCGGCGCGAGCCGCATCCAGCAAATTGCCGAGATTCTGCAGGTACCGGTGTCGTTCCTGTTCGAGGGCGGCCCGAGCGGCGTGCCGGGTCCGGACGGCTTCAGCGAAGGCGCCTCGCCCTCTTACGTGTCCGACTTCCTCGCGACCTCCGAAGGTCTCGCTCTGACCAAGGCCTTCACCCGAATCACCGATTCGAAGATGCGCCGCTCGATCGTCGATCTCGTCGAGCAGATCGCGGCCCGCGAAGGCCCCGACAAGCGCTGAGGCGCACCAGCTCAATCCGATTTGAGGCTGCGCCAAATCTGGCCTATGTCGTCGTTTGCGGCCGCGCGTTGACGCGCGCCTTCCCGGATGATGCGATTCAAAGGCATAGATGCGTCCATGACGAACGCCAACTGGTTCGATACCCAAACCATTCTCGACGGCATCCGGCGCTGGGTGGAGATCGAGACGCCGACAGAGGCGCCTGAACAGGTCAACAAACTCGTGTCGCTGGTCGCCGCTCAACACCGCGACCTGCCCGTCACGCTCGAGCGCGTCGCCGGCGTCGACGGCTGCGGCGATCATCTGCTGGCCCGCTCGACCTGGGGTCAGGAGCAGCCGGGCATCCTGGTGCTGAGTCACCTCGATACCGTGCACCCCCTGGGCTTCATCGAGCGCCTGCCGTTCAGGGTCGAGGGCGACAGCGCGTTCGGTCCCGGCATCTACGACATGAAGGGCGGGGCCTACATCGCCCATCATGCGTTCGCGGCGCTCTGCGCCGACGGCAAGCGATCGCCGCTCGGCATCACCCACATGTTCACCTCCGACGAGGAGATCGGCAGCCCCACCTCGCGCGCACTGATCGAGCAGGAGGGACGCAAGGCCAAATACGTGCTGGTGACGGAGCCGGCGCGCGACGGCGGCAAGATCGTCACCGGACGCAAGGGCGTCGGACGCTTCGAGGTGTTCATCAAGGGCGTGCCGGCGCATGCCGGCTCGCGGCCCGAAGACGGCCGCAGCGCCATCCGCGAGCTCGCCAACATCATCCATGCGCTGGAAGGAATGAACGACCTGAAGCGCGGCGTCACCGTCAATGTCGGCGTGGTGCGCGGCGGCACGCGCCCCAACGTGACGCCGGAAGAGGCCTATGCCGAAATCGACCTGCGTGTTCCGAGCTTTGCCGATGCGGATGAATTCGCCGGCAAGATCCTCGGGCTGAAATCGAAAACGGAGGGCGTCACCGTCACGGTCACCGGCGAGCTCAATCGTCCTCCTTACGAGAAGGGCAATGCGGGCGCCTCGCTCTACCAGCACGCCAGGGCGCTCGCCACCGAGATTGGCTTCGAGCTGATCGACACCTATACCGGTGGCGGCTCGGACGGCAATTTCACCGCGTCCCACACCGCCACGCTGGACGGGCTCGGCGTCGACGGCAAGGGTGCGCATACCCCTTATGAGCAGCTCTACGTCTCGTCGCTCGAGCCGCGCGCGCGGCTGCTCTATCGGCTGTATCAGACGCTGCGATGAGCGAGCGCAAGCCAGACCCCGATCGCGACGACAGCGAGCGCGCCTTCTTCGGGCGCCGAAAGGGCCACAAGCTCAGGCAGCACCAGGCCGACCTGATCGACAATCTGCTGCCGCATCTTGCACTCGACATCGAGGGCGAGAAGCCGGCTGATGCGCGCGAGATCTTCGATCCCGCCGCGGATGACGTGCGGCTCGAGATCGGCTTCGGCGGCGGCGAGCATCTCGCGGCCGAGGCGCAGAATTTCGCCACGACCGGCTTCATCGGCTGCGAGCCCTATGTCAACGGCATGGCGAAAATCCTCGCGCAGATCGAAGCCGCGAACATCGCCAACATCCGTCTGTTCGCCGGCGATGCCGCCGAGCTGCTGGCCTGGCTGCCGAAGGCCTCGCTGTCGCGGATCGACCTGATCCATCCGGATCCCTGGCCGAAGCGGCGGCACTGGAAGCGGCGCTTCGTCCAGGACAGGACGATCGCCGCAATGGCGCGCGTGCTGAAGAGCGGCGGCGAATTCCGCTTCGTCTGCGACATCGACGATTACTGCGCCTGGACGCTGTCGCATCTTGCGCGCTCGCCGGATTTCAAATGGCTCGCGGAGCGCGCCGACGATTTCCGGCAGCCCTGGGCCGGCTACACCATGACGCGCTACGGCCGGAAGGCGGCCCGCGAAGGCCGCAAGGCGGCTTACTTGCGGTTCAGGCGGGTCGGTTAGAAGCTAGATCGTCTGCCGGTTGCGCCAGAAATTCACGACGCGTTCGGCCGTCGTCGGCATCAGGCGCGTGAAGTTCATGCGGGCGGCTTCGATGTCGGCATCGGCGGGCGTGCGATTGGGGCCGCACCAGAGCAGGATCAGTGCGCGCACCGTGGGCCAGCCGAGATTTAGCACCCGGCCGAGGATCAGGATCGGATCGTAGCGGTCGCCCGCGATCAGTCGGTCGAGGATCGAGATGCGGATGCCGGCCATCGCCGAGAGCGAGGCGATCGATTCCTCGTATTTGTGCGCCTTGGCAAAACCAAGCAGCGCGCTCTCGCCGAGATGGCCCTCGCGATGCAAGGTGAGCACGGTGCGCTGGGCCGCGGAGAAATCGCGTCGCGGTCCGGGCGGCAGTGCAGCCTCTTCGATCGCCGCCATGGCACGCTTGATCTCGACCTGGCGAACGGGATTGACCACGGTGGAGAGGCGGCGGCGGATGACGTCGAGCGTGCCCTCGAGAAGCTGTTTCAGGTTCTCGCCCGAGAGATCGCTGCGCTGGCCGAGCTTGAGCGTCAACACGCCATCCTGCGCCGAACGCTTGATCAGCTCGGAATAACTGGCAGGCGAAAACACCGCGCCGGCATTGCCCGCGGCGCGGCGCACGACGTCGCGATCGCCGCGCTCAACCAGCACGTCGGTGACGACGGCCGGCAGGACGGGACGTTCCGTCATCGCCAGAAGATGACCCTGTCCTTTCAGCCGTGCGATCTCGACGAGAGCGGCGTCATCGAGCACGGGCGAGCGGCGCAGCACGGGGCCCGCCACCATGATCTCGTTTTCGCGCGCCAGCTGGTTCACCAGATGCGGCGGCGCATTGTTCAGCCGCGAGAAGCGCTCGGCGAGATCGACGCGCGAGTCGAGCTCGGCATGCGGGACGAGATCGATCAGGAGATTGTCGAACAGATCGATGAGCTCGGGACCGAGGCTCGCCGGATCCTGGAAGTAGAGGTCGGCGATGGCGTGCGCGATCTCGCCGCGACGGCGAGGGTCGCCGCGTTTGACGATAGCGTCCAGTCCGGGAATGAGCGACGTGGCAGCGGTCATGAAAACACAAACTCGTACAGGGCACGCCGCGGGTGCGCCCTCGGCCCCACAATCAAGAAATAGGCCTCGGAAATGAAGGAAGCGTTGCGTGCGAGACGCCGCGAATCGGGCGTAAAAAGCCTCATCCGGCCTCCGATGGGCCTTGTCCGGGAGAGCAGAAAGGGCTATATCAGCGCCAATTCATCTTCTCATACGATCCGCGTAGTGAGAGTGGGCCCGAAAGGACCCGCTCTTTTTTATTACCTGAACGCGGGTTGGCGGAAGATCCGGCCCGACGCGCTGTCGGGAGAGTTCCGAAACGGGCTTTGAAGTCTTAACCAAGCCTTAACCCAAGCGTTAACCAACGAGCGCCTTGACCGCTGATATGACCGAACCGAACACTGGTTCCACCGATGCCGAACTGCTGGCCGAGCCGAGGCTCGTGGTCGAGCCCGGCGTGGCGGCGCGGGTGTCTGCGGTCGCAGCTCCCGTGCTCGAGGGCATGGGTTACCGCCTGGTCCGGATCCGCATCTCCGGCGAAGCCGGCTGCACCGTGCAGATCATGGCCGAACGGCCGGACGGTTCGATGCAGCTCGAGGATTGCGAGGCGATCTCGCGGGCGCTGTCGCCCGTGCTGGATGTCGCCGACCCCATCGACCGCGCCTACCGGCTGGAGATCTCCTCGCCGGGGATCGACCGCCCCCTGGTGCGGCGGTCCGATTTCGAGCGTTATTCCGGCCATCTGGTGAAGGTCGAGATGGCGGTGGCCCACGAGGGACGCAAACGGTTCCGCGGCACGCTCGGCGCCGTCGAAGGAGACCGCGTCCATCTGCATCGCGACGACGTCAAGGCGGGCGACGATGCCGACGTTCTCCTGACGATGGAGGATATCGGCGAGGCCCGGCTGGTGCTGACCGACGAGCTGATTGCCGAATCCATGCGCCGCGGCAAGGCCGAAGAGCGCCAGATACGCCGGGATCTCGGTCTCGCGCCGCCGCAGGCGCCGCACGCGAAAATCAGCGAAAAAACCACCAAGAGCACCAAGCCGAAAAAGAAGCCGGCCCCGACCAATACCAAGAAACATCGCCTTGCCGCCGAACGCGCGCGGCGCGGCGAGATCGAGCCTGAAGGAGACTAGCCATGGCAGTCAGCGCCAATCGACTCGAATTGCTCCAGATCGCGGACGCCGTCGCGCGCGAGAAATCGATCGACCGCGGCATCGTCATCGCGGCGATGGAGGACGCCATCGCCAAGGCCGCGCGGGCCCGTTACGGCAGCGAGACTGACGTTCACGCCGAGATCGACCCGAAGAAGGGCGAGCTGCGGCTGTCGCGGCACATGCTGGTGGTCGACAAGGTCGAGAATCATTCCAACCAGATCTCGCTGGTGGACGCGCAGCGTGCCAATCCCGGCGCCCAGGTCGGCGACACCATCGCCGACACCCTGCCGCCGCTGGAATACGGCCGCATCGCCGCGCAGTCGGCCAAGCAGGTCATCGTGCAGAAGGTGCGCGAGGCCGAGCGCGACCGGCAGTACCAGGAATTCAAGGACCGCATCGGCGACATCGTCAACGGCGTCGTCAAGCGCGTCGAATATGGCAGCGTGATCGTCGATCTCGGCCGCGGTGAAGCCATCATCCGCCGCGACGAGATGCTGCCGCGCGAAGTGTTCCGCAACGGGGACCGCGTCCGCGCCTACATCTTCGACGTCCGCCGCGAGACGCGCGGCCCGCAGATCTTCCTCTCCCGCACCCATCCGCAGTTCATGGCGAAGCTGTTCGCGCAGGAAGTGCCTGAGATCTATGACGGCATCGTCGAGATCAAGGCGGTGGCCCGCGATCCGGGCTCGCGCGCAAAAATCGGCGTGATTTCCCGGGATTCCTCGGTCGATCCGGTCGGCGCCTGCGTCGGTATGCGCGGCTCGCGCGTGCAGGCCGTGGTGAACGAGCTGCAGGGCGAGAAGATCGACATCATCCCGTGGTCGCCCGACATCGCGACCTTCGTGGTCAACGCTTTGGCGCCGGCCGAAGTCTCCAAGGTCGTCATCGACGAAGACCGCGAGCGCATCGAGGTCGTGGTGCCCGACACCAACAACCAGCTCTCGCTGGCGATCGGCCGCCGCGGCCAGAACGTGCGTCTGGCCTCGCAGCTCACCGGCTGGGACATCGACATCCTGACCGAGCAGGAGGAATCGGAGCGCCGCCAGGCCGACTTCGAGAACTCCACCCGCGTCTTCATGGAATCGCTCAACGTCGACGAGGTGGTCGGCCAGCTGCTGGCGTCCGAAGGCTTCACCTCGGTCGAGGAACTCGCGATGGTCGACGTCAAGGAGCTCGCCGGCATCGAGGGCTTCGACGAGGAGACCGCCCAGGAGCTCCAGAGCCGCGCCCGCGAATATCTCGAGCGGCAGGAAGCCGAGCTCGAGGCGAGGCGCAAGGAGCTCGGCGTCGAGGACGCCCTCAAGGACGTGCCCGGCGTCACCTCGAAGATGCTGGTGAAGTTCGGCGAGAACGACATCAAGACCGTCGACGACCTCGCCGGCTGCGCCACCGACGATCTGGTCGGATGGACCGAGCGCAAGGAAGGCGGCGAGCAGACCAAATATCCGGGTGCGCTCGACGGTATCGAGATCTCCCGTGACGATGCCGAGGCGATGATCATGCAGGCCCGCGTCAAGGCCGGCTGGATCACCGAGGCCGATCTCGCCAAGCCCGCCGAAGAGGCTGAAGCGACCGAAGATCAGCCGGCTTAAGGGCGACGGAGGATGTCGCCCGGATGCTCGCCAGCACTGACAGCGAACTCGATCATGGGCCGCGGACCGAAAGGTCCGCGACCATGCGGATGTGCGCGGTCAGCCGGCAGGTCCGGCCGATCGACGAGCTGATCCGCTTCGTCGTCTCGCCGCAAGGCGACATAGTTCCCGATCTCAAGCGCAAGCTGCCCGGGCGCGGCATGTGGGTCACCGCCTCCCGCGAGGTGGTTGCGGAAGCCGTGCGGCGTCACCAATTTAGCAAGGCCTTCAAGCGCGAGCTGCGCGTTCCCCAGACGCTCCCCGCCGACATCGAGGCGCTCCTCGTCAGGAGCGTGGCGGAAGCCCTTGGAATCGCCGCCAAGGCGGGCCAGGTCGTGGCCGGCTTCGGCAAGGTCGAGAGCGCCCTGCGGGAAGGCACGGCCGAGGTCCTGATCCACGCCAGCGACGGGGCTGCGGACGGAATCCGCAAATTGGACATGCTGGCGCGTCAAAATGCCGGAAATCGCGGCGGCAAGCCCCAGATTCCCGTCGTCACCGCACTGAAATCGTTAGAATTGGATTTGGCACTGACCCGGTCAAATGTGATACATGCTGCGCTGCTCGCGGGCCCGGCGAGCAGGTCATTCCTGTCACGTAGCCAGATGCTGGTCCGATACCGGATGGCGGACGATGACAAGACTGCCGAAAAGCACGGCCAGGATTTCTGAAAGACAACGACGAACCGATCTGACGGTGCGGCAACGCACAACACTGATAAATCAGGATTAGGACTGCTGAATGGTTGATACCAAGACCCCTGGCGACAAGAAGCTGAGCGTTCCGAGCAAGACGCTATCGCTCAAGCCGCGCGTCGAAACGGGTACCGTGCGCCAGAGCTTCAGCCATGGCCGCAGCAAGCAGGTCGTGGTCGAGAAGCGCGGCAAGCGCCGCATTGGTGAGGGCCCCGAGCCGCACGCGCCCGAGGCTGCTGCAAAGCCGGCTCCGGCTGCGCCCGCTCCGTCGCGCCCCGCGCCGCCCCCGCCGCGCAACGCCGGTTCCGGCGTGGTCCTGCGCACCCTGACCGAGGATGAGCGCTCGGCCCGTGCGAGCGCGCTGGCCGATGCCAAGCTGCGCGAGGTCGAGGAACGCCGCCAGGCCGAGGAAGAGGCCCAGCGCCGCGCCGCCCGCGAGGCCGCCGAACGCGCCGAGCGAGAGGCCGCCGAGTCCCGCCGCAAGGCCGAGGAAGAGCGCCACCGTCACGAGGACGAAGCCAAGCGGAAGGCCGAAACCGAGGCCAAGAAGCGTTTCGGCGAAGGCGAGCAGCCGGCAGGCGCCGCACGCCCCGCGACCGCCGCGCCGGCCTCTCCCGCGCCGCGCCCCGGCGCGCCCGCGCCCCGGCCTGGAACCACGACCGCCCGCCCGGGAACCGCCACCACGCGTCCTGCAACCACGACCGCGCAGCGTCCGGGTGGACCGGCCGGCCGCGGCCCCGCAGTTGCCGCCGAAGCCGATGAGGACGAGGCGCCGCGCCAGATCCGTCGCGGTCCCGGCGGCGCCGCGCGTCCCGCGGCAGCCCCGAAGACCACCCACAAGCCCGGCCCGCAGAAGGAGCGCGGCCGCCTGACTGTTGTCACCGCGCTCAACGCCGACGACGTGCGCGAGCGCTCGATCGCCTCGTTCCGTCGCCGCACCCAGCGCCTGAAGGGCCACGCCTCGAACGAGCCGAAGGAAAAGCTGATCCGCGAGGTGACGATTCCGGAAGCGATCACGATCCAGGAACTCGCCAACCGCATGTCCGAGCGCGCGGTCGACGTCATCCGCATGCTGATGAAGCAGGGCGCGATGCACAAGATCACCGACGTGATCGACGCCGACACCGCGCAGCTGATCGCCGAAGAGCTCGGTCACACCGTCAAGCGCGTTGCCGCCTCCGACGTCGAAGAGGGCCTGTTCGACCAGGTCGACGATTCCACCGACACCGAGACGCGTTCGCCCGTGGTGACCGTGATGGGCCACGTCGACCACGGCAAGACCTCGCTGCTCGACGCGCTTCGCCATGCCAACGTGGTCTCCGGCGAAGCCGGCGGCATCACCCAGCATATCGGCGCCTATCAGGTGCTGTCGCCTGAGAGCGGCAAGAAGATCACCTTCATCGACACGCCGGGCCACGCCGCGTTCACCGCGATGCGCGCCCGCGGCGCCAAGGTCACCGACATCGTCGTGCTGGTGGTCGCGGCCGATGACGGCGTGATGCCGCAGACGATCGAAGCCATCAACCACGCCAAGGCGGCGCGGGTGCCGATCATCGTTGCCATCAACAAGATCGACAAGCCGGATGCCAAGCCCGAGCGCGTCCGTACCGAGCTGCTCCAGCACGAGGTGCAGGTGGAATCCTTCGGCGGCGAAGTGGTCGACGTCGAAGTGTCCGCCAAGAACAAGACCAATCTCGACAAGCTGCTCGAGATGATCGCGCTGCAGGCCGAAATCCTCGACCTGAAGACCAATTCGGAGCGTCCGGCCGAAGGCACCGTGATCGAAGCCAAGCTCGATCGTGGTCGCGGTCCGGTCGCCACCGTGCTGGTCCAGCGCGGCACGCTCCGTGTCGGCGACATTATCGTCGCCGGGGCCGAGATGGGCCGCGTCCGCGCGCTGATCTCGGATCAGGGCGAGACGGTGCAGGAGGCCGGTCCCTCGGTGCCGGTCGAGGTGCTCGGCTTCAACGGTCCGCCGGAAGCCGGCGATCGTCTCGCCGTGGTCGAGAACGAAGCCCGCGCCCGCCAGATCACCAGCTACCGCGCGCACCAGAAGCGCGAGAACGCGGCTGCCTCGATCTCCGGCATGCGCGGATCGCTCGAGCAGATGATGTCGCAATTGAAGACGGCGGGCCGCAAGGAATTCCCGCTGATCGTCAAGGCCGACGTGCAGGGCTCGCTGGAGCCATCCTCGGCTCGCTGGAGAAGCTCGGCACCGACGAAGTCGCCGCCCGCATCCTGCATGCCGGCGTCGGCGGTATCTCGGAATCCGACGTGACGCTCGCGGAAGGTTTCAACGCCGCAATCATCGGCTTCTCGGTTCGCGCCAACAAGGAGGCCGCTGCGGCCGCCAAGCGCAACGGCATCGAGATCCGCTACTACAACATCATCTACGACCTCGTGGACGACGTGAAGAAGGCGATGAGCGGCCTGCTCGCGCCGACCTTGCGCGAAACCATGCTGGGCAATGCCGAGATCCTGGAGATCTTCAACATCTCCAAGGTCGGCAAGGTCGCCGGCTGCCGCGTCACCGACGGCACCGTGGAACGCGGCGCCAATGTGCGCCTGATCCGCGACAACGTCGTCGTGCACGAAGGCAAGCTGTCGACGCTGAAGCGCTTCAAGGACGAGGTGAAGGAAGTCCAGGCCGGTCAGGAATGCGGCATGGCCTTCGAGAACTACCACGACATGCGCGCAGGCGATGTCATCGAGTGTTATCGCGTGGAGACGATCCAGCGCTCCCTGTAAGTCCAAATCTTACCGAAGCGTTCGGATCTTTTTGAACTGAAATTGCGGGAGTGCGATGGCCGGATTTTTCCGGCCATCCACGCCTCATTCGTTTCAACAGGACAAATGACAATGCTCGTGTCCCAAACGCGGGCACGACGAGGTGATTTCCAGACCATGCCCCGCCACCACCAGAAGAAAAGTTCCGCGCCCGGCGGTTCGCAGCGTCAGCTGCGCGTCGGCGAGCAGGTTCGCCATGCGATGGCCGAGATTCTGGCGCAAGGCAACGTGCATGATGCGGATCTGGAAGGCCACATCATCACCGTGCCGGAGGTACGGATGTCGCCCGACCTGAAGCTCGCGACAATCTACGTGATGCCGCTCGGTGGCCGCGACACCGAGATCGTCATCGCTGCGCTCGAGCGCAACAAGAAATTCCTGCGCGGTGAAGTCGCGCGGCGCGTTAACCTGAAATTTGCACCTGACATTCGCTTCCGCGTCGACGAACGATTCGACGAAGCGGAACGGATCGAGAAGCTTTTGCGAACACCTGCGGTGCAGAAGGATCTCGAACGGGACTTGGAACAGGATCCGGCTTCGGATCGGGAAGAAGAGCAATGACGATGGACCCGGCTCACGGCACGATCGACGGCAACGACGCCGATCAGCGCGATGTGCAAAAAAATGATTTTGCCGAGATGGGCGGCAATTCTCAGCCGCATCAGGAGCCGCGCCGCGTCAACAACGATCCGCGCGCCAAGCAGCAGAAGGGCGGCCAGGTCCGCCGCGACCGCCGCGACGTCCATGGCTGGGTCGTGCTCGACAAGCCGATCGGCATGACCTCGACGCAGGCGGTTGCGGTGCTGAAGCGCCTGTTCAACGCCAAGCGCGCGGGGCATGCCGGCACGCTCGACCCGCTCGCCTCCGGCGGCCTGCCGATCGCGCTCGGAGAGGCCACCAAGACGGTTCCCTTTGTGATGGACGGCCGCAAGCGCTACCAGTTCACCGTGTGCTGGGGCGAGGAGCGCGACACCGACGACATCGAGGGCCGGGTGACCGCGACCTCCGACCAGCGCCCGACCCGGGAGGCCATCCTGGCGCTGCTGCCCCGCTTCACCGGCGTGATCGAGCAGATCCCGCCGCGCTATTCGGCGATCAAGGTCCAGGGCGAGCGCGCCTATGACCTCGCCCGCGACGGCGAGGTCGTGGAGCTGGCCCCTCGCCCCGTCGAGATTCACCATTTAACCCTTGTAGATCAACCAGATAAGGACCGGGCCGTGTTCGAAGCCGAGTGCGGCAAGGGCACCTATGTCCGGGCGCTGGCCCGCGATATGGGCCGGATTCTCGGCAGTTACGGCCATATCTGCGCGCTCAGGCGGACCCTGGTCGGCCCATTTGGCGAAAACGACATGATTCCGCTGGATCAGCTGGAGGCTTTGTGCGATAGAGCCGCGTCAGGCGAGGGCAGCCTCGCCGACGCGCTTTTGCCCGTTGAGACCGCGCTGGACGACATCCCGGCACTGGCCGTCACTCGGGCTGATGCGGCAAGGCTCCATCGGGGCCAAGCCGTTTTGTTGCGCGGACGGGATGCGCCCACTTGTAGCGGCACAGTCTATGTCACGGTGGCAGGCCGTCTTTTGGCGCTTGCCGAACTTGGCAATGGCGAAATCATCCCCAAGCGTGTGTTCAACCTGACCGGCCTGACTGCCAGCCCCGGTCGCAACGAGAGAAATTGACGATGTCGATTGCCGCAGAACGCAAAGCGGAAGTCATCAAGACGAATGCCACCAAGGCCGGCGACACCGGCTCGCCCGAGGTTCAGGTCGCGATCCTGTCGGAACGCATCAACAACCTCACCAACCATTTCAAGACCCACGTGAAGGACAATCATTCGCGTCGCGGCCTCTTGAAGCTGGTCTCGACCCGCCGCTCGCTCCTCGACTACCTCAAGAAGAAGGACGAGGCGCGCTACAAGGCGCTGCTCGAGAAGCACAACATTCGTCGTTGACGGTTCCTGCGCGCGCCACGGGCGCGCGTTTTTGCGCGTAGTTTCGAACGAAAGCGCTTATTTGAAGGTTTTTGATCGAGGCTGCGTGCGCGTCGGATGCGGGCCAACAACCACTCGCATCCGGGGCATGACCGAAGACCGCGGTTTGGTGTTCGCGTTCGTGCCGACTGACAGTCCAGCAGCAATCCGGCGGCTGGGCACAACGGGCAAGGCGCCCGTATGACCCGAAAGGATGGACGCCATCCGACATCCAAAAACCATGGCAGGATCGCAGGACGCTGATCAACCGCTCCGATCAGCGTCCCGCAATCTTGCGCATGGTTTTTGTTTTTCGAAGCGTCCCTTCTTTCGAGAACCCATGAAAGAAGACCTCTATGTTCACTAAGCATTCAGTCGAGATCGACTGGGGCGGACGCCCCCTCAAGCTCGAAACCGGCAAGATCGCTCGCCAGGCCGACGGCGCCGTCATCGCCACCTATGGCGAGACCGTGGTGCTCGCCACCGTCGTCGCGGCGAAGGCGCCGCGCGAAGGCGTCGACTTCCTGCCGCTGACCGTCGACTACCAGGAGAAGACCTATGCTGCGGGCCGCATTCCCGGCGGCTATTTCAAGCGCGAGGGCCGTCCGACCGAGAAGGAGACGCTGGTCTCCCGCCTGATCGACCGTCCGATCCGCCCGCTGTTCGTCGACGGCTGGCGCAACGAGACCCAGGTGATCGCCACCGTGCTGTCGCACGACATGGAGAACGATCCCGACATCGTCGCGCTGGTGGCATCGTCGGCTGCGCTGACGCTCTCCGGCGCGCCGTTCAAGGGGCCGATCGGCGCCGCGCGCGTCGGCTTCGCCAATGACGAGTTCATCCTCAACCCGACGCTCGACGAGATGGTCGACACCCAGCTCGACCTGGTCGTCGCCGGCACCGCCGACGCCGTGCTGATGGTGGAATCGGAGGCCAAGGAGCTGAACGAGGACATCATGCTCGGCGCCGTGATGTTCGGTCACCGCCACTTCCAGCCGGTGATCAACGCGATCATCGAGCTCGCCGAGAAGGCCGCCAAGGAGCCGCGCGAAGTCACCGTGATCGACAACGCCGCGCTCGAGAAGGAGATGCTCGGCCTCGTCGAGCAGGAGCTGCGCGCCGCCTACGCCATTCCGGTCAAGCAGGATCGCTACGCCGCGGTCGGCAAGGTCAAGGAGAAGGTGATCGCTCACTATTTCCCCGAAGGGCAGGAGCCGAAATACGACAAGCTCCGCATCGCCGCGGTGTTCAAGGAGCTCGAAGCCAAGATCGTTCGCTGGAACATTCTGGATACCGGCAAGCGCATCGACGGCCGCGACGTCAAGACCGTGCGCAACATCGTCGCCGAAGTCGGCGTGCTGCCCCGCGCTCACGGCTCGGCGCTGTTCACCCGCGGCGAGACCCAGGCGATGGTGGTGACCACGCTCGGCACCGGCGAGGACGAGCAGTACATCGACGCGCTGTCGGGGACGTACAAGGAAACGTTCCTGCTGCACTACAACTTCCCGCCCTTCTCGGTCGGCGAGACCGGTCGCCTGGGCGGCACCAAGCGCCGCGAGATCGGCCACGGCAAGCTGGCCTGGCGCGCGATCCATCCCGTGCTGCCGCCGCATCACGAATTCCCCTACACCGTGCGCGTGGTCTCGGAGATCACCGAATCCAACGGCTCCTCGTCGATGGCTTCGGTCTGCGGCGCCTCGCTCGCGCTGATGGACGCCGGCGTGCCGATGAAGCGGCCGACCGCGGGCATCGCGATGGGCCTGATCCTCGAAGACAAGCGCTACGCGGTGCTCTCGGACATCCTGGGTGACGAGGATCATCTCGGCGACATGGACTTCAAGGTTGCCGGTACCGAGCACGGCATCACCTCGCTCCAGATGGACATCAAGATCGAGGGCATTACCGAGGAGATCATGAAGGTCGCCCTCGGCCAGGCCAAGGAAGGCCGCATCCACATCCTCGGCGAGATGGCCAAGGCGCTCACCAACGCCCGCGCCGAGCTCGGCGAATACGCGCCGCGCATCGAGACCTTCAAGATCCCGACCGACAAGATCCGCGAAGTGATCGGCACCGGCGGCAAGGTGATCCGCGAGATCGTCGAGAAGACCGGCGCCAAGGTCAACATCGAGGACGACGGCACCGTGAAGGTCGCCTCCTCAGACGGCGAGGCGATGAAGGCTGCGATCAAGTGGATCAAGTCGATCGCGTCCGAGCCGGAAGTCGGCCAGATCTATGACGGTACCGTCGTCAAGGTGATGGAGTTCGGCGCCTTCGTGAACTTCTTCGGCTCCAAGGACGGGCTCGTCCACATCAGCCAGCTCGCGGCCAACCGAGTGCAGAAGACCTCCGACGTCGTCAAGGAAGGCGACAGGGTGAAGGTCAAGCTGCTCGGCTTCGACGACCGCGGCAAGACCCGCCTGTCGATGAAGGTGGTCGATCAGACCACCGGCGAGGACCTCGAGGCCAAGGACAAGGCCGCCGAGGGCGAGAAGGCCCCGCGCGAAGCGGCCGGCGAGTAAGCCTCGCTACACAGTGCAGAAAAACGAAGGGCGGCCGAAAGGCCGCCCTTTTTGTTTGTGCTTCGATCGGTCAGCGCGCTGCTCTTCACCTCTCCCTATGGGAGAGGTGAACCGGCCTCACGCCGCGATGTCGTAGCGGTCGAGGTTCATCACCTTGGTCCAGGCCTTGGCGAAGTCCTTGACGAACTTCTCCTTGGAGTCCGAGGTCGCATAGACCTCGGCGAAGGCGCGGAGCTGCGAGTGCGCGCCGAAGATGAGATCGGCGCGGGTGCCGGTCCACTTCACCGCATTGGTCTTGCGGTCGCGTGCCTCGTAGGTGCCGTCGGCCACCGGCGTCCACTGCGCGCTCATGTCGAGCAGGTTGACGAAGAAGTCGTTGCTCAGCGTTCCCACCTTCGTGGTGAAGACGCCGTGCTTCGAGCCGTTCGCATTGGCGCCCAGTACACGCAGGCCGCCGACCAGCACCGTCATCTCGGGGCCGGTGAGCTTGAGCAGCTGCGCGCGATCGACGAGGGCTTCTTCCTCCTGCAGGAACTGATGCCTCTTGCCGACATAGTTGCGGAAGCCATCGGCCCGGGGCTCGAGCGGCGCGAAGGACTCCGCGTCGGTCTGCTCCTGCGAAGCGTCCATGCGGCCCGGCGTGAAGCCGACCTTGACGTCGACGCCGGCATCCTTGGCGGCCTTCTCGACCGCGGCGGTACCGCCGAGCACGATCAGATCCGCAAGCGAGACCTTCTTCGCGCCTGATGACGCGTTGAAGTCCTTCTGGATCGCTTCGAGCTTGCCGAGCACCTTGGAAAGCTGGGCCGGCTGGTTCACCTCCCAGTCCTTCTGCGGGGCAAGGCGGATGCGGGCGCCATTGGCGCCGCCACGCTTGTCCGAGCCGCGGAACGTCGAGGCCGACGCCCAGGCGGTCGAGACCAGCTCGGACACCGAGAGGCCCGAAGCCAGGATCTTGGTCTTCAGCGCGGCGATATCCTGCTCGCCGACCAGTTCGTGGTCCACGGCCGGAATCGGATCCTGCCAGATCAGCGTCTCCTTCGGCACCAGCGGGCCGAGATAACGCTGGATCGGGCCCATGTCGCGATGGGTCAGCTTGAACCAGGCGCGGGCGAACGCGTCCGCGAACTGATCGGGGTTTTCGAGGAAGCGGCGCGAGATCTTTTCATAGGCCGGGTCCATGCGCAGCGACAGGTCCGTCGTCAGCATGGTCGGCCGGTGCTTCTTCGACTTGTCGAAGGCGTCGGGGATGATCGCGTCGGCGCCCTTGGCCGTCCACTGGTTCGCGCCGCCCGGGCTCTTGGTCAGCTCCCATTCGTACTTGAACAGGTTCTCGAAGAAGTTGTTGCTCCACTTCGTCGGGGTCGTCGTCCAGGTCACCTCGATACCGCTGGTGATGGCATCGCCGGCGAGGCCCGAAGCGTGCTTGCTCTTCCAGCCGAGGCCCTGATCCTCCAGTGCACCCGCTTCCGGCTCCGGTCCGACCAGCGAGGGATCGCCCGCGCCGTGGGTCTTGCCGAAGGTGTGGCCACCGGCGATCAGCGCGACCGTCTCCTCGTCATTCATCGCCATTCGGGCAAACGTCTCGCGGATGTCCTTGGCCGCGGCGACGGGATCCGGCTTGCCGTTCGGGCCTTCCGGATTGACGTAGATGAGGCCCATCTGCACGGCACCGAGCGGTTCGGCCAGCTGGCGTTCGCCGCTGTAGCGTTCATCGCCGAGCCAGGTGCCTTCCGGACCCCAATAGAGCTCTTCCGGCTCCCAGACGTCGGCGCGGCCACCGGCGAAACCGAAGGTCTTGAAGCCCATCGATTCCAGCGCGACGTTGCCGGCGAGCACCATCAAATCGGCCCAGGAAATCTTGCGGCCGTACTTCTGCTTGATCGGCCAGAGCAGACGGCGCGCCTTGTCGAGGTTGGCGTTGTCGGGCCAGCTGTTCAGGGGCGCGAAGCGCTGCTGACCGGCGCCGGCGCCGCCGCGGCCGTCGGTGATGCGGTAGGTGCCCGCGCTGTGCCAGGCCATGCGGATCATCAGGCCGCCATAGTGACCGAAGTCGGCCGGCCACCATTCCTGCGAGTCCGTCATCAGGGCGGTCAGGTCCTTGATGACCGCGTTCAGGTCGAGCGACTTGAACTCCTTGGCGTAATCGAACTCCTTGCCCATCGGGTCGGACAGGTCGGAATTCTTGTGCAGCATCTCGATGCTGAGCTGGGTTGGCCACCAGTCGCGGTTCACGCGCGTGGGTTTTCCGCCCGAAAACGGGCACTTCGAAGTGTCGTCCATGATTACCTCCTCTGGTGGCGTCCGACGGCGCCCTTTGACCAGGTAGAACCACTCTAGGCGGCGCCTTCTATCAGGTGAAGTTGACTTTAATGATCGCTGCGATAGGATTTTCTTATGATCAATCTGACGCTGCGCCAGCTCCGGTATTTCGACGCGCTGGCGCGCCACGGCCATTTCGGCCGCGCGGCCGAGGCCTGCTCGATCTCGCAGCCGGCGCTGTCGATGCAGATCAAGGAGCTGGAGGAGACGCTCGGCGGCCTGCTGCTGGAGCGCAGCGCGCGGCAGGTCGCGCTGACCCGGTTCGGCGAGGAGCTCGCGCAACGTGTCCGCGACATCCTGCGCTCGGTCGACGAGCTCGGCGATTTCGCTCGCGCCTCGCAGGACCGCTTCGCCGGCCGCCTGCGCATCGGCATGATCCCGACCATCGCGCCGTATCTGCTGCCCAAGATCACCAAGAACCTCACGCGCATGCATCCGGAGCTCGACATCCGCGTGCGCGAGACCATGACGCCGCGGCTGATCCAGGAGCTGGTCGAGGGACGGCTCGACACCGCCATCGTGGCGCTGCCGGTGTCGGAGCCCTCGCTCACCGAGGTCGCCCTGTTCGAGGAGAAATTCCTGCTGGTGCGGCCGGGCGCCGATGAGGGGACGCCAGCGCCCTCGCGGGAGATGATGCGGGAGATGCGCCTGCTGCTGCTCGAGGAGGGTCACTGCTTCCGCGATCAGGCGCTGTCGTTCTGCAACATGCAGTCGGCGCCGCCGCGCGAGATGCTCGATGCGAACTCGCTGTCGACGCTGGTGCAGATGGTCAGCGCCGGCATCGGCGTCACCTTGATCCCGGAGATGGCCGTGCCGGTGGAGACGCGATCGGCCTCGGTCTCGCTGACGCGCTTCCGCGACCCGCAGCCCTCGCGCACCATCGGCATGGTCTGGCGCAAGACCAGCCCGCTGGCGCGGCAGCTGCTGCAGATTTCCGAGGTGGTGTGCCTGTCGGCCGGCAAGGTGCGCGCACGGCAGACCGTGCGCAGCCAACGGGGTTGAACGTCGATGTCAGATCCGATCATCCGTCCCGCGCGCAGCGACGAGTATGACGAGATCGGTCGCGTCTGGATGGAGAGCTGGGCTTCGACCGGCCTCGGTGAAGCCAGCGAATTCCTGCTGGCTAACCTGCGCGCGCGCATTCGGCGCGAGATCGAGGACGGCTGGAGCCTGTTCGTCGCCGACGACAACGGCACCATCGTCGCAATGCTGGCGCTGCATCTGCCAAAGCTCTATCTCGACATGCTGTTCGTCGGGCCCGCCTATCAGGGGCAATCGCTCGGGCGAAAGCTGCTCGCCTTCACGCGCACGCAAATGCCGGACGAGATGTATCTACGCTGCGTGCGCGAGAACGAAAAGGCCTGGCGCTGGTACGAGCGCGAAGGTTTTGTGTTCGAGAAGGAGGAGATCGAGCCTTCGAACGGGTTCATGATGAAACATTATCGGTGGAAGAACAAGGGAAACGCCCGATGATCAGGCTCTATTGGTCGCCCCGCTCGCGCTCGTTCACGACGCTCTGGCTGATGGAGGAGAGCGGCCTGCCCTATGAGCGCGTGCTGACCGACATCTCGACCGGCGCGCAGAAGGCGCCGGACTATCTGAAGATCAACCCGATGGGCAAGGTGCCGGCGCTGACCGATGGCGATGCCGCGCTCGGCGAAGCCGCGGCGATCTGCGCCTATATCGCCGACCGCTATCCCGAGACCAAGCTCGCGCCCGCCGTGACCGATCCGCGCCGCGCGCGCTATCTGCAATGGCTGTTCTTCTCGCCCGGTTGCATCGAGCCCGCCATCATCCAGATCTTCACCAAGATCGAGATCGCGGCCTCGACCGCGGCGTGGGGCAGCGCGACGCAGGTGTTCGACGTGCTGGAGGCCGCACTCGCCAACGGCCCGTGGATTCTCGGCGAGGAGTTTTCCGCCGCCGACGTCACGGTCGGCTCGGGCCTGAATTTCGCAGTGCGCCTGTTCAAGATGGTGCCGTCGCGGCCGGCGTTCGATGCTTATCTCGCGCGCTGCATGGCGCGACCGGCGTTCCAGCGCGCGGAGAAGATCGCGGCGGGGTAAGGTAAATCTCGCATGGTGGGCAAAGCTGAGCGTGCCCACCACTGGCGTTGTGATCGCGGAGAGATGGTGGGCACGGCGCACGAAGGACGCGCCTTTGCCCTACTCCGAGGCCTTCAGATCATCCGGCCGCGGCATCAGGACGATGTTGTAGCCGGAATCGACATAGTGGATCTCGCCGGTCACTCCGCCGGAGAGGTCGGACAGCAGATACAGGGCCGAGCCGCCGAGCTCGTCGAGCGTGACGCCGCGGCGAAGCGGCGCGTGCTTCTGCATGAAGGCGAACATCGCGCGCGCCTCGCCGATGCCGGAGCCCGCGAGAGTGCGGATGGGGCCCGCAGAGATCGCGTTGACGCGGATGCCGCGCGGCCCGAAATCGGAGGCGAGGTAGCGCACGGAGGCTTCCAGCGCCGCCTTGGCGACGCCCATCACATTGTAGTTCGGCATCGAGCGCTCGGAGGCGCCGAACGTCAGCGTGATCATGCTGCCGCCGTCGGTCATCAGCTCGGCGGCACGTTTTGCGACCTCCGTGAACGAGAAGCAGGAGATCACCATGGTACGCGAAAAGTTCTCGCGGCTGGTGTCGGCGTAGCGGCCCTTCAGCTCGTTCTTGTCGGCAAAACCGATGGCGTGGATGACGAAATCGAGCTTGCCCCATTTTTCGCGCAGCACAGCGAATGTGGCATCGACGCTGGCGATGTCCTCGACGTCGCAGGGCAGCACCAAGTCGACACCGAGCGATTCAGCCAGCGGCTTGACGCGCTTGCCAAGGGCCTCGCCCTGGAAGGTGAAGGCAAGCTCGGCGCCATGGGCATGCAGCGTCTTCGCCATGCCCCAGGCGATCGAATGATCATTGGCGATGCCCATGATCAGACCGCGCTTGCCTTTCATCAGTCCTTCCATTGCCTTGCGGCTCCTATCATTCCGACGTCATCGCCCGCCTTGTGCGCGCTCGCGCACTGGGCGGGCGATTCAGTATTCCAGTGACGGCGATTACAGGCCGAGAAGCCGAGGTGTGGGGCTCACACATCCAGCCGGCTGAGCACCAGCGTGGCGTTGGTGCCGCCGAAGCCGAACGAGTTCGACAGCACGGTGCCGACCTTCACGTTGTCGATGCGCTTGCGCACGATCGGCATGTCGGCAAACACGGGATCGAGCTCCTGGATGTGCGCGCTCTCGCAGATGAAGCCGTTGTTCATCATCAGCAGCGAGTAGATCGCCTCCTGCACGCCGGTCGCGCCCAGCGAATGGCCGGTCAGCGCCTTGGTCGCCGAGATCGGCGGGCACTTCTCTCCGACGCCGAACACCCTGCGGATCGCCTCGATCTCCGGCGGATCCCCGGCTGGCGTCGAGGTCGCGTGCGGATTGATGTAGTCGACCTTGGTCTTCACCGTCGACATCGCCATGCGCATGCAGCGCTCTGCACCTTCGCCCGACGGCGCGACCATGTCGTGGCCGTCCGACGTCGCGCCATAGCCGACGATCTCGCCATAGATGCGCGCGCCGCGCGCCTTGGCATGCTCGAGCTCTTCCAGCACCAGCACGCCGGCGCCGCCGGCGATGACGAAGCCGTCGCGGTTGACGTCGTAGGGGCGCGACGCGGTTGCCGGCGTGTCGTTGTATTTCGAGGACATTGCCCCCATGGCGTCGAACAGCACCGACAGCGACCAGTCCAGCTCCTCGCAGCCGCCGGCGAAAATGACGTCCTGCTTGCCGATCTGGATCGTCTCATAGGCATTGCCGACGCAGTGGTTCGACGTCGCGCAGGCCGAGGAGATCGAATAGTTCACGCCCTTGATCTTGAACCAGGTCGCGAGCGTCGCGGAGGCCGTAGACGACATCGCCTTCGGCACCGCAAACGGCCCGACGCGCTTCGGCCCCTTGGTGCGGGTGATGTCGGCGGATTCGACGATGGTGCGCGCTGACGGTCCGCCGGAGCCCATGATGATGCCGGTGCGGATGTTGGAGACTTCGTTGGGCGACAGACCGGAGTGCTGGATCGCCTGCTCCATTGCGACGTGATTCCACGCTGCGCCCTGACCGAGGAAACGCATGGCGCGGCGGTCGACCACCGTCGACGGATCGAGCGTCGGCTCACCTTGCACCTGCGAACGGAAGCCGAGCTCGGCATATTTCTCAGCCCGCGAAATGCCCGACCTCGCCTCGTGAAGGCTCGCAAGCACTTCCTGGGTGTTGTTTCCGATGGACGAAACGATGCCCATTCCGGTGACCACAACCCGCCTCATGACAGCCTCGCCTAAATCGTTGTCTTTCGTGTGATGCGCCTCAGCCCAGGCTCGTGCCCTGCTTGAACAGGCCGACCTTCAGATCCTTGGCGCGATAGATAATCTGGTCATCGACCGAAAGCCACCCGTCGGCGATACCGAGCACGAGCTTTGAGCGCATCACGCGCTTCATGTCGACGTTGTACACAACCTTGCGGGCCTCGGGCAGCACCTGGCCGCTGAACTTCAACTCGTTGAGGCCAAGCGCACGGCCGCGACCTTCGCCGCCGATCCAGCCCAGATAAAAGCCGACCATTTGCCACAGCGCATCGAGGCCGAGGCAGCCGGGCATCACCGGATCGTTCTTGAAGTGGCAGCCGAAGAACCAGAGGTCCGGCTTCACGTCGAGCTCGGCGCGCACGAGCCCCTTGCCGAACTCGCCACCATTGTCGTTGATTTCCGTGATGCGATCGAACATCAGCATCGGCGGCAGCGGCAGCTGGGCATTGCCCGGGCCGAACATCTCGCCGCGCGCGCATGCCAGCAAATCCTCGTATTCGTAACCGTTGCGCCTGTTCAGCATGCACGAGCCTCTGTTCAAATACCGGTTGAGCGGCGTTCTTTGGCGAAAATGGGCCCCGGCTCGGTCGGAGAGCAACGCCACTTGCCGTCGTCAGGCGCAGCTCCCGCAAGCCCCGGATGGACGGCGGACCGGGCTCCATGCCCGGTTGCGCCAAAATCGGCTAAGCGGAACCGCGGGCTCTCTAACACAGGCGATTTCAGTGGCAAAGCGGTCTCATGAAGGTAAAATGACGGTGTCCTCGCCAGGTTCCAGAGCTGATTAGAAGCTCTCTAGTTGCGAGAAACTTGCATCTGCATCTTTCTATTCTTATATTGCAGGGAGTTATTGTTCACGCGTGCCCGAAATCTGGAAATGAGCGAGAATACCGCGCCCCATCACGACGACGAGGTCCATGCCGCGGCCCTTCTGTCCGGCCGCCAGCCGGCACTGACCGGCTGCCCCTGGCACGACGTCAACGAAATGCTCCAGTCTGCCGGGCTGCGTCCGACGCGCCAGCGGATGGCGCTCGGCTGGCTTCTATTCGGCAAGGGTGCGCGGCACCTCACGGCTGAAATGCTGTACGAGGAAGCGACGCTCGCCAAGGTCCCGGTGTCGCTGGCGACCGTCTACAACACGCTGAACCAGCTCACCGACGCCGGCCTGCTCCGCCAGGTCAGCGTCGACGGCACCAAGACCTATTTCGATACCAACGTCACCACCCACCACCACTATTACCTCGAGAACAGCCACGAGCTGGTCGACATCGAGGATCCGCATCTGGCGCTGTCCAAGATGCCGGAGGTGCCCGAGGGGTACGAGATCTCCCGCATCGACATGGTCGTGCGCCTGCGCAAGAAGCGCTGAGGTTTACCTGCAGGGTCGTCCCGGCCAGTGCGCAATTGCGCACCGGAGACCGGTACGACAACAAGTCAATTCACCTGCTCGTCCGAATAAACGCCCCAGAGGCGTTCCTGCTGGATCCAGCCGTCAAAACCGTTACCGGTGACGCGGCACCAGTTTGCAGCGCACTTCCTCACCTGGGTGACGACGCCGGCCTGGAGCCGGGCCGTGACCGCGCTGTCGGGATCAGCCCGGTCGTAGATCGGCGCGAGGTCGTCCTTGTGCTTCATGGTGACGACCGCAGTGCGGCGGCCCGACAGCAGCGAGTGATAGACCCAGCCCTCGGCGCCCTCGGAATCGCGCACCCGGCGCCAGTTCTCGAACTCGGCAGTGATTTCGACCGGCAGCCCGGCGCGGGTGTAGACCCAGGCCACATCATTGTCCTTGGTCGGGCCGGCGCGGACGTTGACGTGGTCCGACTTGAGGCTGACATAGCGCGGCACCGGCAAGCCGCTGGCGGTCTGCGGCGTGTTGTCCTTCGCCGAATGCGAGGGGCCGACCGAGGCGCTCAACCAGGTACAAGCGAGCGCCATCACCGAACAAAAACGCCCCAACGCCATCAACCCGTCTCCTGTCGAGGACCCGGCCACGCGCCGACCCCTCACCCCAAAATTCCAAAAACCCTGCCGCGCCAGTTCCTGACCCGCCCCACGCGGGTGTTCCACCAAGCCGGCCCGTGGTTCTTGTTTTGGCCCGGCCTTCTGCTAGAGAGGACGGGCACTTGAACAACCAGTTTGCCCCGATTTTCCAGCCTGGAAATGTCGGGAGAGCTTGAAGGAAACGCCGGGGACGACACGGCACGGGCAGTGTCGAACAACCGGGTTAATGAGGGCTGAACGACCGGCCTTTGGCGACAGAGGCGGCGTGCGGCGCCTCATGAGAGCAGGACATGTCGGTGAAGAAAAAGCCCCTCGTCGTGGTGACGCGCAAGCTGCCGGATTCGATCGAGACGCGGATGCGCGAGCTGTTCGACGCGCGGATCAATCTCGACGACACGCCGATGTCGCCTGAGCAGATCGCGGAAGCCGCGCGCACCGCCGACGTGCTGGTCCCGACCGTCACCGACCACATCACCGCCGACATCGTCAACCAGGCCGACTGCAAGCTCCGCCTGATCGCCAATTTCGGCAACGGCGTCGACAATATCGATGTCGAGGCCGCGCATGCCCGTGGCATCACCGTCACCAACACGCCAAAGGTTCTGACCGAAGACACCGCCGACATGACCATGGCGCTGATCCTGGCCGTGCCGCGGCGGATGATCGAAGGCGCCTCGATCCTCACGGACGGAAAATCCTGGGCCGGCTGGTCGCCGACCTGGATGCTCGGCCACCGCATCGGCGGAAAACGTCTCGGCATCGTCGGCATGGGCCGCATCGGCCAGGCGGTGGCGCGCCGTGCCCGCGCCTTCGGCCTGCAGATCCACTATCACAACCGCCGTCCCGTCGCCCCCAAGATCGCCGAGGAGCTCGGCGCGACGTATTGGGAAAGCCTCGACCAGATGCTGGCACGGATGGACATCATCTCGGTGAACTGCCCACACACGCCGGCGACCTATCATCTGCTTTCGGCGCGGCGGCTGAAGCTGATCCGCAAGGACGCCTACATCGTCAACACCGCGCGCGGCGAGGTGACCGACGAGGACACGCTGGTCAAGCTGATCGAAGGCGGCGAGATCGGCGGCGCCGGCCTCGACGTCTACGAGCACGAGCCTGCGGTGAACCCGAAACTGGTGCGGCTCGCCAAGGCGGGCAAGGTGACGCTGCTGCCGCATATGGGCTCGGCCACGATCGAGGGCCGCGTCGAGATGGGCGAGAAGGTCATCATCAACATCCGCACCTTCCTCGACGCGCACAAGCCGCCGGACCGCGTGCTGCCGAGCATGCTGTAGGGTGCCGCGCGCTACTCGCGGTGGACGCTGAGATCCTCGAACACAGGCCCATCGCCGTTGAGCGGATTTGCGGGATCGCGAGAATAGCGCAGCGTCTCGAAGCGCATCGCGCGTGCATCGATCATCAGCAGGCGGCCAACCAGGCCGTCGCCGAAGCCGACGATCTCGCGGATCGCCTCCAGCGCCATCATCGAGCCGAGCACGCCCGCGAGCGCGCCCATGACGCCGGCCTCGGCGCAGGCCGGTATCGTGCCCGGCGGCGGCGCCTCCGGAAACAGGCAGCGATAGGTCGGGTTGAATTCCCCGGCTTCGTTGGTCTCATGCGCGCGGATGGTGGTGAGCGAGCCGTCGAAGGTGCCGAGCGCCGCGGTGATCAGCGGCCGCTTCGCGAAGAAGCAGGCGTCGGAGACGAGATAGCGCGTCGAGAAATTGTCGGAGCCGTCGAGCACGAGGTCGTAATCGCCGATCAGGCTGAGCGCGTTATCGGCGTTCAGCCAGGTGGCGTGGCCGACGAAGCGCACATGCGGATTGAGCGCCGCGATGCGCTCCGCCGCGCTTTCGACCTTGTGCCGGCCGATATCGGGCGTCGTGTGGATCACCTGGCGCTGCAGGTTGGACAGCGACACCACGTCGTCGTCGACCACGCCGAGCGTGCCGACACCGGCCGCGGCCAGATACATCAGGGCGGGCGCACCGAGCCCACCGGCGCCGATCACCAGCACGGAGGCCTTTTTCAACGCAGCCTGGCCGGGACCACCGACATCGCGCAGCACGATATGGCGGGCATAGCGTTCGAGTTCGTCCGGGCTCAGCATCGTCCTACGCCTCTCTTACCACGCGTTCGCTCTCGATCCTCATGGTGAGGAGCGCGGAACGCGTCTCCGGACGATGCTACGCATCGCCGTCGAACCATGAAGGCGCCGATATCGCCTGTGGCCATCCTTCGAGAGGCGGCCGTCGGGCCGCGCCTCAGGATGAGGACCTCAGTTCTGGCCTCTCAGCCACCTGAACCGCCGCAACATGGTTCGCGACCAACGAGATGTGCTTGAATGGCATTGCATTCAATGGGCTGGCTGGATTTGTCATGAGATCGATGCTTGCGGCAACACTGATGTTGGCGGCCGCCACGGCCGCGCACGCCCAGATGACGGCGCCGCAGATCCCCGGCACCAAGCCCAAACCGGTCCAGACCGTTCCCGTCCGCCCGCCCGCACTGCAAACGGCGCCGGAGACCGCCGATGCCATGGCGCAAGCCGAGCGCCTGTCGTTGCAGTCCGACCTCGCCTGGGTCGGCCAATATAACGGCGCCATCACCGGCGACGTCAGCGAGCGCATGGTCAACGCGATCAAGGAATACCAGAAGGCCACGGGCGGCAAGCCGACCGGCGTGCTCAATCCGCAGGAGCGTTCGGCGCTCGCCGAGACCGCGCGGCGGAAGCAGGACAGTGTCGGCTGGAAGATCGTGGTGGAACCGACCAGCGGCGCGCGGCTCGGCATCCCCTCGAAACTGGTGCCGCAGCAGGCGGGCGATGCCAACGGCTCGAAATGGACGTCGCCGACCGGAACCGTCCAGGTGGTGCTCAGCCGTCGCAAGGAGGCAAACCCGACCACCGCAAAGCTCGCGGACGCGGAAAAGAAAGAGCCTGCGGGGCGCAAGGTCGACTACACCGTGGTGAAGCCCGACTTTTTCGTGCTGTCGGGCTTGCAGGGCCTGAAGAAGTTTTACGTGCGCGGCACCTTCAGGGGCGGCGAGGTCCGCATCATGACGATCCTCTACGACCAGGCCATGGAGAATACGGTCGAGCCGGTCGTGATCGCGATGTCGAGCGCGTTCAATGCATTTCCGTCCACCCCGATGGCCGGGCCGCCGCCGCGCAAGAACGTCGAATACGGCACCGGCATCGTGGTCAGCGATGACGGCGCAATTCTGGCCGACCGCCTCGTCACCGACAGCTGCCTTGCGATCACCATCGCAGGCTTCGGCAGCGCCGATCGTCTCGCCGAGGACAAGGAGCACGATCTGGCGCTGCTGCACATCTACGGCGCGCGCGGCCTGAAGCCGCTCAGTCTCGCCAGTGGCGCAGCGAAGACGAGTGTCGATGTCATCGGCATCGCCGATCCACAAAGCCAGGGCGGCGCGGCCGGCGTCTCGAGCGTCAAGGGCGCGCTGGCGCCGGTCACCTCAAGCGATTCCGGGTTGTCGCCGCCACCGGCGGTCGGATTCTCCGGTGGTCCTGCCCTCGATGGCGACGGCAAGTTCGCCGGGGTCGCGCTGCTGAAGCCGGCGATGGTCGCGGGCCCCGGGATAGCGGTGCCGGCGTCACAGGCGGTGATGGTCTCGGCGGAAACGGTGCGCGATTTCCTGAAAGCAAATGGCATCACCGCCAATGGCAGTTCGACGGACGCGAAAGCCGCCGTCGTGCGCGTGATCTGCGTGCGGAAGTAGCGATCAGCTCAGCCTGAACCTGACCCCGGCCTTCGCCAAGCCACCCGAAATCCCGACCGGCGTGCCATCGGCGCGCCAGCAGGCGGCGCCGGTCATGGTGCCGTCGTCGTCGAACGCGACGGCATTCATGCCGCCGGCGACGGTCGCGACGGGCTGCACCTTGTGGCCCATGCCCTTCAGCTTCACCCGCACGCTCTCCGGCACCTTCTGCTCGACCTCGAGCGCGTTGCCTTCCGTCCAGACCCTGGGCGCCTCGACCGCCTCCTGCAGGCTCATGCCGTGGTCGATCAGATTGACCAGCGCCTGCATCGCGCTCGGGAAGATGCGCTTGCCGCCGGGCAGTCCCAGCGCATAGCGCAGCTTGCCATCGCGCAGTGCCATCATCGGCGACATCGAGGTGGTGACCCGCTTGCCCGGCGCCAGCGACAGCGCGTGTCCGGGACGCGGATCGAACAGGTTCATGTAATTGTTGGCGATGGCGCCGAGACCCGGGATCATGATCTTGGCGCCGGACAGATTGTTGATGGTCTGCGTGGTCGCGACCACGTTGCCGAAGCTGTCTGCCGCCGTCATATGCGTGGTGTGCGCGCCTTCGAGCTGCGAGACGCCGGCGCTCCAGGCCTGCGCCCGCGCGGGATCGATCGCACGGCGGCGTTCCTCGGCATACGCCTTCGACGTCAGCTTCTCCACGGGCACGCCGACATAGTCAGGATCGCCGCTGGCCGCGGCGCGATCGGCAAAGGCGATCTTCAGGACCTCGGCGAGATAGTGGATCGTCTCTGGTGTGCCGAAGCCGAGGGTTTCGATGTCGTAGCCTTCCAGGATGTTCAGCATCTGCGCGATATGCACGCCGGACGCCGCCGGCGGCGGCGGCCCCAAAATGGTCCAGCCGCGATAGTCGGCGCGGATCGGCTGGCGCTCGACGGTCTTGTAACCGGTGAGATCGTTGCGGCGGATGAAGCCGCCGGTCTTCTCCATGTAGTCCGCGAGGATGTCGCCGAGCGGCCCGTCGTGGAGCGCGGTCTCGCCGTGATCGGCGATGAAGCGCAGCGTCTCGGCATATTCGGCCTGCACCACGCGCTCGCCGACCTTCAACGGCTCACCATCAGGCAGAAAGACCGCCGCGATCGGCTTGTCCTTGCGCATCTCGGCGGCACACTCGCCGATGCATTCGTGCAAATAGGGCGTCGCCGCATAGCCGCGCGCCGCATGCTTGATGGCAGGCTGCATGACGTCGGCGAGGCTCATGGTGCCGAATCTCTGCAGCGTCTCGCACCAGGCCTTCAGCGAGCCCGGCACCGCGACGGCCTTCGGGCCGTTGAGGTTCTCGTTGCCGGCGGTATCGAACACGTCATGCGCGGAGCCCGGCTTGGGGGTATAAGTTGTGTCGCGCACTGCCGATGGGACCGTGCTCTGGCCGTCGATGAAGCGGTGGCCGCCGTCAGCCAGACGTATGTGCGCCATGCCGCCGCCGATGATGCCGACCATCATCGGCTCGACCACGGTGAGAGTGAACAGGGTTGCAATCGCGGCATCGATGGCGTTGCCGCCGGCGGCCAGCATCTCGGCGCCGGCGCTGGAGGCAAGCGGATGATTGCTGACCACCATGCCGCGGCTCGAGACCGCCGGCATCTTCTGGCAGTCAAACGTCGTCGCCGTCCGGTCACGCCAGTTGCCGCTCATCTCGCCTGCTCTTTCCATTCAAGGCGTCGAGCACACCATAGGCGCAACCACGGGTCCAGTATTGGTACGGATTAGCTGGCATTCCCGATTCTGCCATCATCGTTACCGTCGATTCGGACATCCGCGGTCCCCTTTGGATCGGGCAGGGCACGTCCTGAGCAAGAAGAGCTCAGCATCAAGAAGCGATGCACGTTCGCGTGGCGTTTCCCCTAAGACCCAAGCGCCAAGGGATTGAACTTCAATGCATACGATCGTACTGGCCACCCAAAAGGGCGGCAGTGGAAAGAGCACGCTTGCCATCGGGCTCGCGCTGGCAGCCAAGCAGGCCGGCTTTACCGTCCGCCTGATCGAGACCGATCCGCAGGGTACCCTCTCCAATTGGCAGCGCCGCCGCACCACCGACGATCTCGTCGTCGAGCCGATCTATCAGGCCGCCGATATCGCGCCGCGCCTGAAGATGCTGGCCGACAGCGGCCTCCAGCTTGCGATCATAGACACCGCGGCCGGCCTTTCCGCCGCCACCACCGCCGCGATCCGCCATTCCGATCTCTGCCTGATTCCGGCCCGCCCGAGCGTCGCCGACATCGAGGCGACCGCGTCGACGCTGAGCGTCGCGCGCGCCTGGAAGCGTCCCTACAGCTTCGTGCTGAACCAGACGCCGATCCGCGGCCAGCGCAACGACAACGCGGCGGGCGCGCTCGCCGAAGAAGCGGCGCTCGATCTCGCTGATGTGCTCGCGCGTCCGCCGATCGTGATGCGAAACGACCACCAGGACTCGCTCGCCAGCGGCCTCGCCGTCAGCGAGTTCGCGCCGAACGGCAAGTCGGCCGTCGAGATCCGCGGCCTCTGGCGCTGGATCGAGACCCGGCTCGAGCTCGAAGCCACGACCAATTTCCTGATCGACCAGGTCATCGCGGCTGCGGACGGCATGCTGCACATCGCCAGTGAGCTGGGCGTAGACGAAACCACGACGCTGGCGTCCTGAGCGGGGCGATCGCTCCGACGCCAGCCGGCCCTTCTCCATCCGGAAGGGCCCTAGCGACCAAGCACTTCCGCCACGGAGGGATTCTGGATTGCTTCGCTGCGCTCGCAATGACGCGCGTGGTGGGATCGTCGCCTTCGCCGGAACTCACGGCCTGTCGGCGGCAAGCCTGATGGTCACCTCTGACATTTCGGGCACCAGAAGGTCGAACGGCCGTTCTGGGTGAAGCGCTTGACCGTGCCGCCGCAGCGCGGCGTCGTACATGTCTCGCCTTCGCGGTCATAGACTTTGAACGAGTGCTGGAAATAGCCGAGCTCGCCAGTGGTCTGGCGGTGGTCGCGCAAGCTGGAGCCGCCGGCCTTGATCGCATCGTTCAGCACGGTGTGGATCGCGCCGACCAGACGCTTTGCATGATCGGTCGGCTCGCCCTTCCTGGTCGACAGCGTCGCGGCAATGCGCCGCGGCGACAGATGCGAGCGGTGCAGCGCCTCGCAAACATAGATGTTGCCGAGGCCGGCCACGACGCGCTGGTCGAGCAGCGCCGCCTTCAGGCTGGTGGTCTTGCCTTCGCACGAGCGCGCCAGCATCGCGGCGTCGAACTCGTTGCCGAGCGGCTCGGGACCGAGCCCGCGGAGCAGCGGCTCTTCTTCGAGCGCGTTGCGCGCGATCACTTTCATGTAACCGAAGCGGCGCGGGTCGTTGAACACGATGTCGGCGCCGGAGGACATCCGAAACAGCACGTGGTCGTGCGCGGAATCCTTGGATTTCGGATAGTGAAACTCGCCAGGCTGAACCTCGTTGTCCGGCTTGATGACGCGGAACGAGCCCGACATGCCCAGATGCATCAGCAGCACGTCACCGGAGGCGAGATCGGCCATGAGATATTTTGCACGGCGGCCAAGCCCTGTGACGACCTGCCCCTTGAGCCGGGCCACGAAATCCGGCTGGAAGGGGAAGCGCAGGTCCGGCCGGCGGGCCTCCGCGACCAGGATTTTCGCACCCTCCATGACGGGCTGAAGGCCGCGGCGGACGGTCTCGACTTCGGGCAATTCAGGCATGGTCAGGCATTCACCTTATCAGGGCGGTGTGATAGCGCCATTGCAGCGGGCAGGCTATGGTCCGCCTCGTGGAGCAGAGTAATGGATCGGCCGGGCGAAACCACGCATTTTGGCTTCAAAGACGTCCCCCTGGGGGACAAGCAGACGCTGGTGAACGACGTGTTTCACAGCGTGGCGTCGCGCTATGACCTGATGAACGATTTGATGTCCGGTGGTCTGCACCGGGTCTGGAAGGACATCATGATCAACGCGCTGGACCCGCCGAGGAGCGACCGGCCGTTCGCCCTGCTCGACGTCGCCGGCGGCACCGGCGACATCTCGTTCCGCGCCGCCAAGGCGGCCGGCCCCGGCTTTCATGCCACGGTTTGCGACATCAATTCAGACATGCTCGCGGTGGGGCGCGAGCGCGCCGCCAAGCGCCATCTCGGTACCCAGGTCGATTTCGTCGAAGGCAATGCCGAAGCGCTCGGCTTCGCCGACCGCAGCTTCGACGCATATACGATCGCTTTCGGCATTCGCAACGTGCCGCGGATCGACCTTGCGCTGCGCGAGGCCTATCGCGTGCTGAGGCCCGGCAGCCGCTTCCTGTGCCTGGAATTCTCCACCGTCGAGATGCCTGGCCTCGACAAGCTCTATGATCTGTTCTCGTTCAAGGTGATCCCGCCGCTCGGCCGCATGGTCACGGGCGACGCCGAATCCTACCAATATCTGGTCGAATCGATCCGCAGGTTTCCGAAGCCTGCCGCCTTCGCCGACATGATCCGCGAGGCCGGCTTTTCCCGCGTGAGCTGGCAGACACTTTCCGGCGGCATCGTCGCACTGCATTCGGGCTGGCGTTTGTGATCTCTGCTTTCACCCACATTACGCGCCTCATCCGCGCCGCGTTCGTGTTTGCGCGCGAAGGCGTGTTCGGCTCGGTCGATCCAAGCCTGGTGCCACCGCCCGGGCAGCTTGCGCTGAAGCTCGCGCGCCTCGTCGAGCGCCGCGGCGTCAAGCAGGGACCACGGATCTCGCGCGCGTTGACGCGCATGGGCCCGGCCTATCTCAAGCTTGGGCAATTCCTGGCGACGCGTCCGGACGTGGTCGGCTTCAATATGGCGCGCGACCTCGAAAGCCTCCAGGACCGGCTGCCCCCGTTCCCGCAGGCGGACGCGGAAGCTGCCATCGCGACCTCGCTGGAGCGGCCGCTCAAGGACATCTTCGTGAGCTTCGGCCCGCCGGTCGCGGCAGCCTCGATCGCGCAGGTGCATCGTGGCGAGGTGATGCGCGACGGCATCCGCAAGCCCGTTGCGGTCAAGGTGCTGAGGCCCAATGTGGCCTCGCGTTTCCGCCGCGATCTCTCGGATTTCTTCTTCGTCGCGGAGAAGGCGGAGGCTTATTCGGCCGAGGCCCGGCGCCTGCGCCTGGTCGAGGTCATCAACACCATGTCGCGCTCGGTCGCGATGGAGATGGACCTGCGGCTGGAAGCAGCCGCGCTGTCCGAGATGGCGGAGAACACGGGCGACGATCCCGATTTCCGCGTGCCGACCGTCGACTGGGACCGAACCACGCACAACGTGCTGACGATGGAGTGGATCGACGGCATCGCGCTGAACGATCACAAGCGCCTTGCAGAGGCGCAGGTCGACCTCCCCGATCTTGGCCGCAAGGTGATCCAGAGCTTCCTGCGACACGCCTTGCGCGACGGCTTCTTCCACGCCGACATGCATCCCGGCAACCTGTTCCTCGATGACGCCGGCCGCCTCGTCGCGGTCGATTTCGGCATCATGGGCCGGCTCGGCATGAAGGAGCGGCGCTTCCTCGCCGAGATCCTGCTCGGCTTCATCACTCGCGACTATCGCCGCGTGGCGGAAGTGCATTTCGAGGCGGGCTATGTGCCCGCGCACCATTCGGTCGAGAATTTCGCGCAAGCCATCCGCGCCATCGGCGAGCCGATCCACAACCGCACCGCCGAGGAAATCTCGATGGCGCGGCTGTTGACGCTGCTGCTCGAGGTCACCGGCCTGTTCGACATGACGACGCGGCCGGAGCTGATCCTGCTGCAGAAGACCATGGTGGTGGTCGAGGGCGTGGCGCGCGGCTTCGATCCCAGGCTCGATATCTGGAAAGTCGCCGACCCCGTGGTGCGCGAATGGATCGAGCGCAATCTCGGACCGATCGGCCGGGTGCAGGGCGCGATTGCCGGGACCGGGGACATTGCGCGCGTGCTGATGCGCCTGCCGGAGATCGCGGAGCGATCGGTGAAGGTCATCGAGCAGCTCGAGACCATGACGCGGGAGGGTATCAAGCTGTCGCCGGAGAGCATCGCGGCGATGGGCCGCAGCGAGGGCCGCAAGAACCGCTGGCGCACCGTGGCGCTCTGGATCATCGCCGCGACATTCATCGGGATCCTGATCGCCGTCCGGAATCTTTGATTGCACTGCAATCAAACGAGTGATAGCATCGCCATCATTCCGTGCTGGAGGGCGTCATGGCAAGCCTGACCATCCGCAAGCTCGACGATGCCGTCAAAACCTATTTACGGCTGCGCTCGGCCAAGAACCACAGGTCGGTCGAGGAAGAGGTCCGGGTCATCCTGCGGGAGCTGATCGAGGGCCGCGAGGAGTCGGTGACGCCGTTTTCAGCGCCGCCGGCCCAATCCATGGCCCCGACACCCCAGCGCACCGGCGCCCTCCCCGAGGCCAGCGTCACCCTGATCATAGGCGGCGGGATCGCGGCCTATAAATCGCTGGACCTGATCCGCCGGCTCAAGGAACGCCGCATCGAGGTCCGCTGCGTGCTGACCAAGGCGGCCCAGCAATTCGTGACCCCGCTGGCGGTCAGCGCGCTCTCGCATGAGCGCGTCTACACCGACCTGTTCGACCCCCAGAGCGAGTTCGACGCAGGTCACATCCGCCTCGCGCGCGACTGCGACCTGATCGTGGTGGCGCCGGCGACCGCCGACCTGATGGCGAAGATGGCGAACGGCCATGCCGACGATCTCGCCAGTGCCATCCTGCTCGCGACCAACCGAAAGATCCTGCTCGCGCCGGCGATGAATCCGCTGATGTGGAACAACGCGGCGACGCGGCGCAACCTCGCCCAGCTCCAGCGCGACGGCGTGGTGCTGGTCGGACCGAATTCCGGCGAGATGGCCGAGGCGGGCGAAGCGGGTGTCGGCCGCATGTCGGAAGCGATCGAGATCGCCAATGCCGCCGAGCGCCTGCTGCGACCGCCGGTGCCGAAGCCGCTCGCCGGCAAGCGCGTGCTGATCACCGCCGGTCCGACGCACGAGCCGATCGACCCGGTGCGCTACATCGCCAATCGATCCTCCGGCAAGCAGGGCTTTGCCATTGCCGCCGCGGCGCAGGCCGCCGGCGCCGAAGTGATCCTGGTGAGCGGCCCGGTCGACCTCGATGATCCCGCCGGCGTCACCGTCAGGCACGTCGAATCGGCACGGCAGATGCTGGAGCAGGTCCAGGCGGCGCTGCCCGCCGACATCGCGATCTTCGCCGCCGCCGTCGCCGACTGGCGCGTCGCCAACGCGGGCGAGCAGAAGCTGAAGAAGACCGCAGGCAGCATGCCGCCGCTTGAGCTGGTCGAAAATCCCGACATCCTTGCCACGATCTCGAAGCTCGCGGACAAGCGCCCACCGCTGGTGATCGGCTTCGCCGCCGAGACCGAGCACCTCATCGACAACGCCAAATCGAAACTCGCGCGCAAGGGCTGCGACTGGATCGTCGCGAACGACGTCTCGCCTGCGACCGGCGTGATGGGCGGCGACCGCAACACTGTCCACCTCATCAGCAAGAATGCTGCGAAGAACGGCGAGATCACGGTTGATTCCTGGCCCGTGATGACCAAGGAACAGGTCGCCATCGAACTGGTCGCGCACATCGCCAGAAGCGTGACCGACAAATCCATGGAGCCGGCATCTTGAGCACGAAGGTCACCGTCGAATTGCAGCGCCTCGCCCATGCCGACGGGCTGCCGCTGCCGGCCTATCAGACCGCGGAAGCCGCCGGCCTCGACCTGATGGCCGCGGTGCCGGATGCCGAGCCGATGACGCTCGCACCGGGCCAATATGCGCTGGTGCCGACCGGCCTTGCGATCGCATTGCCGCCTGCGCACGAGGCGCAGGTGCGGCCGCGCTCGGGGCTTGCCGCCAAGCACGGCGTCACCGTGCTGAACTCGCCGGGAACCATCGACGCCGACTACCGCGGCGAGATCAAGGTGATCCTGATCAACCACGGCACCGCGCCGTTCGTGATCAAGCGCGGCGAGCGCATCGCGCAGATGGTGCTCGCGCCCGTGGTGCAGGCCGCGCTGGTTCCCGTGGCGAGCTTGTCGGCAACCGATCGCGGCGCCAGCGGCTTTGGTTCGACGGGCCGCTAACCGAGGTGCGAGTGGGTACACCTCTCCCGCTTGCGGGAGAGGTCGGCACGCAGTGCCGGGTGAGGTCCCGATGCGGTAGAATACCTTCTCCCCAACCCTCCCCCGCAGGCGGGAAGTCACCCGCAGAACTACGTGCGCCTGGAACCCTGCGGCCGGCATTTTTTGGGAGCCGCGTTGGCGTTCACGATCTGGACTCTTACCGGTAGAGTCACGCTGGGGGTATTGTCCTTTGATTCGCGTGCGGCGGGGGTCGCCGCGCGTAAATCCGTGCGGTCTTGGGGCAACTATGTCAGGCGTGATCGTGTCGATGCGTCGGACGCTGCTGTCGTGCACATCGTTGGCGCGCAACAGCTTGTTGGGAGGCGCTTTCGCAGCGCTGCTGCCGGCTGCGCCGGCCGAGGCCGCCGACCTCGTCGACACGCTCTCCATATTGCTGGACTTCAACCGGCAGGAACTCGCGGTGCTCGCCACAGCGCTCGCCTTGCTCGGCTTCTCGGTCATGGCCGCGATCCTGCTGATGCGCACGCGCGTGCGCACGGCGGAGAACGAGGCGCGGCTGCGGGCGCGGATCGGGGAGCTGCAGCTGCAGGCCGACCGCTTCGGCGCGCTGCTGTTCGCCGAGCCGCAGATCCTGATCTCCTGGCCGGCCGGCGACAATCGCGCGCAGATCTCCGGCGACATTGCGATGGTGCTGCCGCGCGATTCCTCGCCGCAGCGCGTGCTGGCGTTCGGAACATGGCTGCCGCCGGAACCCGCGCTGCAGATGGACCACGCCGTCGACGCGCTGCGCGAGCGTGGCGACGGGTTCCAGCTGACGCTGACCACCGCGCATGGCCACACGCTGGAAGCCATCGGCCGGGCCATCGGCGGCCAGGCCATCGTCCGGATTCGCGAGCTCTCCGGACTGCGGCGCGATCTGGCCGAGACCCATCTGCGCTACAAGGCGCTCTCGGACGAGACCGAGATGCTGCGCGGCTTCGCCGCCGCCGCGCCGTGGCCGATCTGGGCCAAGGGCGAGAACGGCGCCCTCACCTACGCCAATCCGGCCTATGTTCGCGCCACCGAGGCGAGCAGCATCGCCGACGCCCATGAGCGCAAGCTCGAGCTGCTCGACAGCGCCGACCGCACCGCGATGGAGCGCGGACTGAAGGATGCCGCCAGCTTCAGCTCGCGGCTGCCGATCGTCGTCAGCGGCGAGCGGCGCATGTACGACGTTCGCGCCGTCAATGTCGGCAGCGGGAGCGTCGGCGTCGCCATCGACGCCAGCGAAGCGGATGCGCTGAGCTCGGCCCTGGTGCGGATGGCGGAGGCGCATCGCCGCACACTCGACCAGCTCTCCTCCGGCGTTGCCGTATTCGACGGCCATCGGCGCCTTGCTTTCTACAACGATTCCTACCGCCGGCTGTGGGACCTCGACCGCAACTTCCTCGACGCCAACCCCGATGATTCCAGCGTGCTCGACCAGCTTCGCGCTGCGCGCAAGCTGCCGGAGCAGCCGGACTTCCGCGCCTGGAAAGCCAAGCTGCACGAGGCCTATCGCGCGGTCGAGACCGCCAAGGACACCTGGTATCTGCCCGACGGCCGCGCGCTCTCCGTCGTCACCACGCCGAACCCGGAAGGCGGCGTCACCTACCTGTTCGACGACGTCACCGAGAGCCTCGAGCTGGCCCGCCGCTTCGACGGCATGATCCGGGTCCAGCGCGAGACGCTGGACAGTCTCGCCGAGGGCGTTGCCGTGTTCGGCAGCAACGGCAAGGCGCAGCTGTTCAACCCGGCCTTCGTGCGGATGTGGAAGCTGTCGAGCGACGCCATGCGCGAGGAGCCGCATATCCAGACCGTCGAAGGCTGGTGCCATCAGCTGTTCGACGATCCGCGCGTCTGGCGGCAGATCCGCGAGGCCATCACCTCGATCGAGAACCGCGCCGACGTGCCGCTCAAGCTGGAGCGCAAGGACGGCAGCGTGCTCGACGGCATGATCCGCCCGCTGCATGACGGCGCCACCATGCTGACGTTCCAGGACATCACCGACACCGAGAATGTCGAGCGCGCGCTGCGCGAGCGCAACGAGGCGCTGGAAGCCGCCGACCAGATGAAGGTGGATTTCGTCCACCACGTCTCATACGAGCTGCGCTCGCCGCTCACCACCATCATCGGCTTCGCGCATTTCCTCAGCGACCCCTCGACCGGGCCGCTGACGCCGAAGCAGGCCGAATATCTCGACTACGTCACCAAGTCGACCAACGCGCTCTTGGCGCTCACCAACAACATCCTCGATCTCGCCACCATCGACGCGGGCGCGATGAAGCTGGAACTCGGGCCCGTCGACGTCAGCAAGACCATCGAGCTGGCCGCCGAGGGCATCCAGGACCGCCTCGCCACAGACCGCATCCGCCTCAAGGTCGAGATCGCGCCCGATATCGGCAGCTTCATCGGCGACGAGAAGCGCGTGGTGCAGGTGCTCTATAACCTCCTCGCCAACGCCGTCGGGTTTTCTCCACAGGATTCCACCGTCGGAATCAGCGCGCGCCGCACCGAACGCAGCGTGGTCTTCACTGTGACAGATTCCGGGCCTGGAATACCTGCCGACATGAAGGACAAGGTGTTCAACTGGTTCGAAAGCCGCTCGCAGGGGTCGCGTCACCGCGGCGCCGGGCTCGGCCTGTCGCTGGTGCGCTCCTTCGTCGAGCTGCATGGCGGCAAGGTGCGGGTGGATTCGATCGTAGGCCGCGGCACGGTCGTGATCTGCGACTTCCCGACCGACCAGGCGGCGCATCGCGACGCCGCCGAATGACCGCGCCCACCACATTCTCCGTCGCGCTTCACGACGAGACGGCCACCGCGCAACTGATGGCCGATCTCGCACTGCTGATCGGACCCGGCGACGTCATCACCCTCACTGGCGATCTCGGCGCCGGCAAGACCGTCGCCGCCCGCGCACTGATCCGCTATCTCGCCGACGACGAGGAGCTGGAAGTGCCGAGCCCGACCTTCACGCTGGTGCAGGGCTACGAGCTGCCACCCTTGCCGGTGATGCATGCCGATCTCTACCGCGTCGAGGACGAGAGCGAGCTCGAGGAGATCGGGCTGTCGCCGCTTCCCGAGGCGACGCTCGTGCTCATCGAATGGCCCGAGCGCGCGCCGTCGGCGATGCCCACGGATCGCATCGACATCGCGCTCACACACCGTCCGGCACTGGGCTCGACTGCGCGCGCCGCCGACATCACCGGTTACGGCAAGGGCGCTGCGCAGGTCGCGCGGCTGCAGGCGCTGCGTGAATTCCTCGACGCGTCCGGCTATATCGACGCGACGCGACGGCGCATGAACGGCGACGCCTCGACCCGCTCCTACGCGCGACTGCTGCGTGACGGCGAGATCGTCATCCTCATGAACTTCCCGCAGCGCCCCGACGGCGCGGCCCTCTACAACGGAAAGTCCTACAGCGCCGCGGTGCATCTCGCCGAGAACGTGAGGCCGTTCGTCGCGCTCGACGAGGGCCTGCGCGCCCAAGGAATCTCTGCGCCCGCGATCCATCATTTCGATCTCGACCACGGCTTCCTGATCAGCGAGGATTTCGGCAGCGAGGGCGTGATCGAGGGCGATCCGCCGCGCCCGATCGCCGAGCGCTACGAGGCCGCGACCGACCTGCTGGCGATGCTGCACGGCAAGGCGCTGCCGGAGAGCCTGCCGCTCGACGGGCAGACCTACGACATCCCCGTCTTCGACGTCGAGGCGCTTCTGATCGAGATCGGATTGATGCCGGAATGGTATCTGCCTGATCGCAACGCGCCGCTGAGCGAAGAGAAGCGCGCGGAATTTTTCGCGATGTGGCGCGAGCTGCTGAAGAAGCCGCTGGCCACGCCGAGGACCTGGATCATCCGCGACTATCACTCGCCCAATCTGATCTGGCTGGGGGAGCGCAACGGAATCGGGCGGGTCGGCGTGATCGACTTCCAGGACACCGTGCTCGGGCCGCACTCCTACGACGTGGTGTCACTGCTCCAGGACGCGCGCATCGACGTGCCTGAAAACATCGAGCTGATGCTGCTGTCGCGCTACATCAAGGCGCGGCGCGCGGCCGATGCGAGCTTCGATGCGGCCGGCTTCGCCGAGCTCTACGCGATCATGTCGGCGCAGCGGAACACGCGTCTGCTCGGCACCTTCGCGCGTCTCAACCGCCGCGACGGCAAGCCACATTATCTGCGTCACCAGCCGCGGATCTGGACCTATCTCCAACGCTCGCTGGCGCATCCCGCCCTCAGCGTCCTGCGCGACTGGTATCTCGCCAACGTGCCACCGCCTCGAGGATCGTCCTAACAGCGGCCAATGCCCGAATCGGGCCCGATTTACCGGCTGTTAGCCAAGACCTCGCTATTCTGGCGGCGAAGCAGCCGGATAAAGACGGGGCTGGAGCAGGGCAGATGGCGGTAAAGACGGATCAGCGCGGCAACAGCCGGGTTGTTTTCGAGCGCGGGATACCGGCCCAAATGATGGGAATCGACGGCACCTGGCGGCGCGACTGCACCATGGAGGATGTCTCCGACAGCGGCGCCAAGCTCACCATCGACGACGGTTCGGTCGAAGGCCTGCATCTGAAGGAATTCTTTCTGCTGCTGTCTTCCACGGGACTTGCGTACCGGCGCTGCGAACTGGCCTGGGTCAATGGCGACCAGATCGGCGTCAATTTCCTCAAGGCCGGCGACGGGAAGAAAAAGGCCCGTTCCGCATCCCTTGGGGCGTAACGGCAACACCCGTCGCACAACCGTCACGGCGGGTGGTTAAGGCGGTTGAGACGCGGTACGATCGATACAGTCCCGTGCTAGGATTTGCTGCAAACGCGAAACCAGACAGGTCGAAGAAGAGTTCCGAGAAGGCAAAGGATGTCCGTCAAGCCGACCAAAGCCATGGTGCTCGCCGCAGGGTTCGGCCTGCGCATGCGTCCGTTGACGGACAAGATGCCGAAGCCGATGGTGCCGGTGGCGGGCCAGCCGCTGCTCGACCACGTCCTCGACAAGCTCGGCCATGCCGGCGTCACCGAGGCGGTGGTCAATGTGCACTACCTCCCGGACCAGATCATCGATCACGTCGCATCGCGTCAGATCCCGCGCGTGACCATCTCGGACGAGCGCGACCAGGTGCTCGGCACCGGCGGCGGCGTGGTCAAGGCACTGCCACTGCTCGGCGACGCCCCGTTCTTCCACGTCAACTCCGACACGCTGTGGATCGACGGCGTGCGCTCCAATCTGACGCGCCTTGCCGAAAACTTCGACCCCGAGCACATGGACATCCTGCTGCTGATGGCACCGACCGCGACCAGCATCGGCTATAGCGGCCGCGGCGATTACGGCATGCTGCCCGACGGCGCGTTGCGCAAGCGCAAGGAGAAAGAGGTCGTTCCGTTCGTCTATGCCGGCGCGGCGATCCTGTCGCCGTCGATCTTTGCCGATGCGCCCAAGGGCGAATTCTCGCTGACAAAGATGTTCGACCGCGCCAACGAGCAGGAGCGGCTGTTCGGCCTGCGCCTCGACGGCGTCTGGATGCATGTCGGCACGCCCGATGCCGTGCACGCCGCGGAAGAGGCGTTTCTGGAGAGCGTGGCCTAGTGACCAGCCTCGAAGATGGTGCCGTACGGGACCTGTCCCAGGCGCAGCGAACAGCGGGGAAAGACTTCGCCCCGCCCATGACCATTCGAGTCAGCCTGCCTATATTGCCCTGATTCCCGAATCAGGCGGCCCATGCGTGTTTTCAGCGTTCCCATCTCAGTTCCGTTCCTGCGCACGGTCGTCACGGCCCTGCTCGACGGCCGCCTGGTGGACGGCTTCGAGGCCCGCAAGGAACCGGCGCGACTGGCCGACGCTACGCTGTATCTGCCGACACGGCGCGCGATGCGCGTCGTCCGCGAGATATTCCTCGATGAAATGAATGCGGACGCGGTGGTGCTGCCGCGCATCGTCGCGCTCGGCGACATCGACGAGGACGAGCTCGCCTTCACCGAAGAGAGCGAGCAGTTTTCCAGCGCAACGCCGCTCGACATTCCGCCACGGCTCGGCGAGCTGGAACGGCGGCTGACGCTGGCGCAACTCGTGGCCGCCTGGGCCAAGGGCCCGGTGCTGGCGCCGCTGGTGGTCGGCGGCCCCGCCTCGACGCTGGCCCTCGCCGGCGACCTCGCGCGCCTGATCGACGACATGGTCACGCGTGGCGTGGACTGGAGCGCACTCGACGGCCTCGTGCCTGATCAGCTCGACCGCTACTGGCAACATTCGCTCGAATTCCTGCGCATCGCCCGCATCGCCTGGCCCGCTCATCTCGCCGAGATCAAGCGCATCGAGCCTGCGGCGCGACGCGACCTCCTGATCCAGGCCGAAGCCAAGCGACTGACCGCGCATCCGAGCGGGCCGGTGATCGCGGCGGGTTCGACCGGCTCGATGCCGGCCACCGCAAAATTCCTGCACGTGGTCGCCGCGCTGCCCCATGGCGCGGTGGTGCTGCCGGGGCTCGATACCGATCTCGACGACGACGCCTGGCGCACCATCGGCGGCGTACGCGATGCGCTCGGCAAGTTCGCGGAGCATCCGGCCTCGAACCATCCGCAATATGCGATGCACACGCTGCTGGAGCGCTTTGGCATCAAGCGCAGCGACGTCGAGATCCTTCAGCCGCCGGCGGGACGCGGCCGCGACCTGCTTGCATCCGAATCGATGCGGCCCTCCACCAAGACGGAAGTCTGGCACGACCGGCTGAAGCAGCCTGATGTCGCCGGAAAGATCGCGCGCGGCATGAGAAATCTCGCCGTGGTGGAGGCGCCCAATCCCGAAATGGAAGCGCTCGCGATCGCGATCGCGATGCGCGAGGCGCGGCATCTCGACAAATCAGCGGCGTTGGTGACGCCTGACCGCGCCTTGGCGCGGCGGGTGATGGCGGCGCTGACGCGCTGGGATCTCGCCTTCCACGATTCCGGCGGCGACGTGTTGATGGAAACCTCCGCCGGAGTCTTTGCACGCCTTGTGGCAGAGGCAGCGACAAAGGGCCTGGAGCCGCCGACGCTGCTGGCGATGCTGAAGCATCCGCTGTGCCGGCTCGGCCGCGCGCCTGGCGCGTGGAAGATGGCGATCGAAGGCCTCGAGCTCGCGGTCTTGCGCGGCACACGTCCGCCGGCGGGCACGGCGGGCCTCTTGCGCGAGTTCAACCGTTTGCGCGAGGAGTTGGCAAAGCTGTGGCGCAGCGAAGTCTCCGCGCTCCATAAGGCAGAGCCGCGCGCTCGTCTCAAGACCGAGGATCTCGATCGCATCCAGGCGCTGATCGATACACTGCAAAAGGCACTGGCGTCGATCGAGAGCCTGCCCCCGCCGAAGCCGTATGACTTCGCCGAGCTCGCGCACCGGCATCGCGAGATCATGATCGAGCTGTCGCGCGACGAGCAGGGCATCCCGCTCGCCTTCGAGGAGCGCGAAGGCCTCGCGCTCGCCGGCGCCTTCGACGATCTGCTGCGCGGCGGCACGACCAGCGGATTGATGGTGCCGCTGCCCGAGTACGCGGACGTGTTCCAGACCGCCTTCGGCGACCGCGCGGTGCGGCGGCGCGACAGGCCGGGTGCGCGGCTGCAGATTTACGGCCCGCTGGAATCGCGCCTGATGCAGGCCGACCGCATCATCATCGGCGGCCTGATCGAAGGCGTCTGGCCGCCGGCGCCGCGCATCGACCCCTGGCTCAGCCGGCCGATGCGGCACGAGCTAGGGCTCGACCTGCCGGAGCGCCGTATCGGCCTCTCCGCGCACGACTTCACGCAACTGCTCGGCGGCGACGAAGTCATTCTCACCCATTCCGCCAAGGCCGGCGGCGCGCCGGCGGTGGCCTCGCGCTTCCTGCATCGGCTGGAAGCGGTTGCCGGCGACGAGCTCTGGAAGGCGGCCGTTCGCGCCGGCGAAAAATACGTGCAATTCGCGGGCGCGCTCGACCAACCCGATGAAGTCAAGCCGATCAAGCAGCCCGAGCCGCGGCCGCCGCGCGCGACGCGGCCGCTGAAAATGTCGGTGACTGCGATCGAGGACTGGCTGCGCGATCCCTACACGATCTACGCCAAGTACATTTTGCGGCTCGATGCACTGGACCCCGTCGACATGCCGTTGTCGGCCGCCGACCGGGGTTCGGCGATCCATGATGCGATCGGCGAGTTCACCGAAAGCTATGCAACGCGTCTGCCCGACGATCCCGCGCGCGTGCTGCGCGCGATCGGCGAGAAGCATTTTGCGCCGCTGATGGAACGCCCCGAGGCGCGGGCGCTGTGGTGGCCGCGATTCCAGCGCATCGCGCGCTGGTTCGGCGAATGGGAGCAGGCGCGCCGCGACGCGATCGAGACGATCGTCGCGGAGACCCCTGGCGAGATCTCGATCACGCTCGACAACGCGCGCACTTTTTATCTCTCCGCGCGCGCCGACCGCATCGAGCGGCGGCAGGGTGGCAGTTACGCCATCCTCGACTACAAGACCGGCCAGCCGCCGACCGGCAAGCAGGTCCGCATGGGCCTGTCACCGCAGCTCACGCTGGAGGCCGCGATCCTGCGCGAAGGCGGTTTTCCCGATATCGATGCCGGCTCCTCCGTGAGCCAGCTCGTCTATGTCCGCCTCAGCGGCAACAATCCACCCGGAGAGGAACGCATCCTCGAGCTCAAGTACAAGCAGGGCGACGAAGCGCAGCCGCCGGACACGGCAGCCGCCGAGGCGCGGGCCAAGCTTGAGGCGCTGATCCGCGCCTTCGAGGATGAGAACCAGCCCTACACCTCGCTGAATCTGCCGATGTGGGCGAACCGCTACGGCGCCTATGACGACCTCGCCCGGATCAAGGAATGGTCCGCGGCCGGCGGTTTGGGAATCGAGGAATGGTGAAACTGCCGCGCCCCATTCCCGACGAGGTGCGCGCGCGGCAGGCGCGCGCGTCCGATCCGACCGCGTCGGCCTTCGTGTCGGCCAATGCCGGCTCGGGCAAGACGCATGTGCTGGTGCAGCGCGTGATCCGCCTGTTGCTGTCGGGCGTGCCGCCGGAAAAGATCCTCTGCATCACCTTCACCAAGGCTGCCGCCGCCAACATGGCCGAGCGCGTGTTCACCACGCTTGGACACTGGGTGACGCTGGACGATGCCGGGCTCGACGCCGCGATCCGCGCGGTCGGCATCCCGCATCCTGATCGAAAATTGCGGCGCGAGGCGCGAAAGCTGTTTGCCTGCGCGCTGGAGACACCGGGCGGATTGAAGGTGCAGACCATCCACGCGCTGTGCACGCGCCTGCTCCAGCAATTTCCGTTCGAGGCCAACGTACCCGCGCGCTTCTCGGTGATCGACGAGCGCGACCAGACCGACATGATGGAGCGCGCCAATCTGAAGGTGCTGCTGGAGGCCGCACGAGACCCCGACAGCGTCACCGGGCGCGCGCTGCTGACGGCGATGGCGAGCGCCGCCGACGTCACCTTCAAGGAGGTCGTGCGCGAAGCGTGCCTGAGCCGCGACCATTTCATGGCCTGGACCGACGAGGCGGGTAATGCAGAAGCGGCTGCCGCGCAGATGGCGGCGGTGCTGGGTGTCGACGCGAGCGACCGCATCGAGGACGTCGAGACCGAGATCCTCGACGGACCGTTCCTGCCGCGATCGCGCTGGGACGACATCGCCTTCGCGCTGGAGGGCGGCAGCAAGTCCGACAATGACCAGGCGGGCCGGCTGCGCGAAGCGAAGGCCTTTTCCGGCGGCGCGCAGGTCGATGCCTATCTCTGCGTCTTCCTCACCGACGACAAGCTGCCGCGCAAGGCGGTTCTGACCAAGAAGTTTTGCGACAACAACCCCTCCATCGCACGCCTGTTCGAATCGGAAGTGCAGCGCCTCAGCGGATTGATCGAGAAGCGCCGCGCAGTGACCATGCGCGATCGCACCGCGGCGTTGCTGCATATCGCGACTGCCGCCGCCGCGAACTACCGCCGCGAGAAGCAGGGACGCGGCCTGCTCGACTACGACGACCTCATCGACAAGACGCTGGCGATGCTTGACCGCATCTCCTCGGGCTGGGTGCATTACAAGCTCGACCGCGGCGTCGATCACGTGCTGATCGACGAGGCGCAGGATACGAGCCCGCGGCAATGGGACATCGTCGCTCACATCATTTCCGAGTTCACCACAGGCGAAGGCGCGCGCGAGGGGCTGAACCGCACGGTCTTTGCGGTAGGTGACGAGAAGCAGTCCATCTTCTCGTTCCAGGGCGCTGACCCACACGAATTCGACAAGCGCAAGCGGGAGCTTCAACGCAAGTTCAAAGCTGCCGGCCTGAAGTTCGATCCGGTTGCCTTCACTTATTCGTTCCGCTCGGGTGCAGCGATCCTTCATTCGGTGGACCACGTCTTCCGCGAGCCCCAGATCTACAAGAGCATCCATTCGATCGATATCGGTTACCCGCTGCACAATTCGCTCGCGGATGCCGGCCCGAGCGTGATCGAGCTATGGGACCTTGCGGAAGCCGATGACCGACAGGACATCGAGGGCTGGCGCGCGCCGTTCGACGGCGTCGCCGTCACCAGCCCCGAGATCAAGCTCGCGGGCCGGATCCAGGCCGAGATCAAGCGGCTGGTCGAGAGCGGCACGCTGACCGGTCACGAGGGCGAGCGCCGGCCGCTGCGCTATGGCGACATGCTGATCCTGGTGCGCCGGCGCGGCAATGCGTTCGACGCCGTGATCCAGGCGCTCAAGCACGCCGGCATCCCGGTCGCGGGCGCCGACCGGCTCAAGCTCACCGAACACATCGGCATCATCGATTTGATGAACCTTGCGGACGCGCTGCTGCTGCCGCAGGACGACCTCGCGCTCGCAGTGGCACTGAAGAGCCCGCTGTTCGGGTTCGACGACGACGATCTGTTCCAGCTCGCCTGGAATCGCAAGGGCTCGCTGCGCCGCGCGCTCGGTGAGCATGCGGCCACAAGCGAGAAGTTCGCGACGGCGTTGCGGCGCCTGGAGGCCTGTGAGATCCGCGCGCGCGAGGAGACGCCGTTCGCCTTCTACGCCTGGCTGCTCGGGGGCGACGGCGGCCGCGCCCGCATCCTGCGCCGGCTCGGCCATGAGGCCAACGACGCGCTCGACGAATTCCTGGAGCTGGCGCTGAACTACGAGCGCAAGGCGCCGGCCTCGCTGCAGGGCTTCATGGCCTGGCTGCGCTCAGCCGACACCGAGGTGAAGCGCGACATGGAGATCTCGCGCGACGAGGTGCGGGTGATGACCGTGCACGGCGCCAAGGGCCTCGAAGCCTCGGTCGTGTTCATGGTCGACACCACGTCGTCGCCCGCCGACTCGCAAAGGGTCCGGCTGATCAACGTGCCGCGCGGCAACGGTGGCGAAGTCGTGGTCTGGGCCGGGCGCAAGGCGGACGATCCAAAACCCGTCGCCGATGCGCGCAAGGCCATGATCGAGGAGACCGAGGACGAATATCGTCGCCTGCTCTACGTCGCGATGACGCGCGCGGCCGACCGGCTGATCGTCGGCGGCTGCTTGCCCGGCAACATGAGGACGGTGCGCAAGCTGAGCTGGTACGACCTCATCGACACCGGCCTCGCCGGCTCGGGCCTGGACAAGCAGACCATCGAGACGCCGCTCGGCAAGGTCACGCGTTTCGCCCGGCCGGAGGATGCCGTCGGGTTGGGCACGCCGGCGACGTCCGTGCACCAGACCATCGCGTTGCCGGACTGGCTGCGGACACCGGCGCCGCGCGAGACCGCCGACGACGATGCGGTGCGCCCGTCCGGCCAGTCGGCCGGGGACGGCCGCAGCGTGCGGGCAGGCGAATCGGTGCAGTCCCGGGCGCTGGCGCTGCAGCGCGGCACGCTGGTGCACCGCCTGCTGCAATCCCTGCCCGACATCTCCTCCGAGCGCCGGCGCGAGGCCGCGCTCGGCTTCATGGCGCGCAATGCCGCGGACTGGCCGGAAGCCGACCGCGTTGCGCTGGCCGACAAGGTGCTCGCCCTGATCACCGAGCCGCGTTTTGCCCCGGTCTTTGCCGCCGGCAGCCGGGCGGAGGTCGCCATTGCCGGCCGGCTGGAGCGGCCGGGCCGCAGCCCGGCGCTGGTGTCGGGGCAGATCGACCGGCTGGTCGTGCGTCCGGACGAGGTTTTGATCATCGATTTCAAGACCAATCAGGCCGCGCCGAAGAGCGCCGCCGAGGCGCCGGCAGCCTATGTCCGGCAGCTTGCGCTGTACCGGGCGGTGCTCGCGCGGCTTTATCCCCAAAGGCCGATCCGGGCCGTGCTGCTCTGGACCGAGGCCCTTGAATATATGGAGATTTCGGCCCCCGCGCTGGACGCGGCGCTGGCATCCCTTCATCTCGGTGTGAGCGTCCTTGACCCGGCAAGGAGCCGTTCATAGGTTCACCCCATGATCCCGGGCGCGATTCCACGTCGCGCCGATTCTCCTTCAACCGAGTGAGGTACTCCAATGGCCGTTAGCAAGGTTTCCGACGCCGATTTCGAAGCCGAAGTGCTCAAGGCGAACGGCCCCGTGGTGGTCGATTTCTGGGCCGAATGGTGCGGTCCCTGCCGCATGATCGCGCCCGCGCTCGACGAGATCGCCGGCGCGATGGGCGACAAGGTCAAGATCGTGAAGCTCAACGTCGACGAGAGCCCGAAGACCGCATCGAAGTATGGCGTGATGTCGATCCCGACCCTGATGATCTTCAAGGGCGGCGAGATGGCCTCCCGCCAGGTCGGCGCCGCGCCGAAGGCGAAGCTGCAGCAGTGGATCACCTCGGCGGTCTGATCCGCGGCGCTTCCGAAGAATTTGTGCAACGGCCGGCGCTATGCCGGCCGTTTTGTTTTGCTTAACTGGTCGTCCGTGAAGAGTGGCTAAGCGATTGAGCTAGAATCGCATTTGTCGTTGTGGACTGTTTTGCGTTTGCAGGGGTTTGATGCTTCGGGCGTCGGAACCTTGCAATTTCATTTTCAAGATTGAACGAAGCCGCTGGCGCGGCATGTAGGGAGGCATAGCAAGGATTGCCTCCTGTCTGAGAGGATTGCGGGTTTTCGAAGCCCAACCCTTTAGACAGGAGGTTTTCCGATGGCTGAGATCAGCCCACTTCGCCGCCGCATGATCGAGGACATGACGGTCCGCAATCTGTCACCGGCGACGCAGCAATCCTACCTCAACGCCGTAGCGAAGTTGAGCCGATATTTCGGTCGTTCTCCTGACCGCCTCGACCTGGAGGATATCCGTGCTTTCCAGGTTCATCTGGTTGCGACGGGGATGTCCTGGCCGGCGCTGAACCAGATCGTCTGCGCACTGCGGTTTTTCTACGGTGTGACGCTGGGTCATGACACCGTTCCGGAGCGCATCGCCTATGCGCGTAAACCGCGCAAACTGCCGGTGGTGCTGAGCGCCGACGAGGTCGTGCGCTTCCTGGAAGCAATCCCAAGCCTCAAGAGCCGTACCGCGCTGACCACCGTCTATGCCGCAGGCTTGCGCGTATCGGAAGTGGTCCTCTTGAAGGTTGTCGACATTGATAGCCAGCGGATGTTGATCCGGGTCGAGCACGGCAAGGGCGGCAAGGACCGTTACGTTATGCTCTCGCCGCAGCTTTTGAGGATTCTGCGGACGTATTGGCGGCTCACTCGGCCCAAACGATGGCTATTTCCCGGCCGCGACGACGAGCGTCCGCTCGTCCCTAACGTGCTGCACGCCGCCTGCCGTTCAGCCTGTACGGCGGCCGGCTTGAGCAAGTCGGTGACAGTGCATACGCTGCGGCACACATTCGCGACCCATCTCCTGGAGAACGGGGCCGACGTGCGCATCATCCAGGTGCTGCTCGGCCATGCCAGTCTGCAGAGCACGGCGCGCTATACCCAAGTCGCCACAAAGACCATCAGCAATACGCCAAGTCCGCTTGACCGGCTCCGCCTGGAGGTCGTGCCGCCCGGCTGAGCGGACCTGATGACTCCAGTTCTGGAAGTGGCGGATATCTTCCGCCGCCACGGCGAAGCGTTTCGGCAAGCTCGTGCCGGACATCTGGGTCGCGTCGAGCGGCGCGTCATGGGCGCGATCACGGCATGCCGGACGGCTGTGCTTGGCGGCCACATCGAGCAATGCGACGACTGCGGTGCCACCCGGATCGCCTACAACTCCTGTCGCAATCGGCATTGCCCGAAGTGCCAAGGCTCGGCGCGCGCGCAATGGCTTGCCGAGCGACAATCCGAACTCCTTCCCGTGCCATACTTCCACGTCGTCTTCACCTTGCCGGCGCCGGCCAGAGAGATTGCTTTCCAGAACAAGGCGGTGGTCTATGCCATTCTGTTCCGCTGCGCGGCCGAGACGCTCACCACCATCGCGGCCGACCCCAAGCATCTCGGCGCTCAGCTCGGTCTGACCGCCGTCCTCCATACTTGGGGTCAAACCCTGCAACACCATCCGCATATCCACTGCGTCGTGCCTGGTGGTGGACCTTCACTCGACGGCACACACTGGGTCGCTTGCCGGCCCGGCTTCTTCCTGCCGGTGCGCGTCCTCTCCAGGCTGTTCCGCCGCCTGTTTCTGCAAGAGCTGCAAGCTGCCTTCGCGGCTGGCCAGTTGGGCTTCTTTGGCGATCTCGCCCGTCTCGCCGATCCCGCCGCATTCGCCGAGCGCCTCGCTCAACTTCGATGGACCGACTGGGTCGTCTATGCCAAGCCGCCATTCGGTGGGCCCGAACAGGTGCTGGCTTATCTCGGCCGCTATACGCATCGCGTCGCCATCGCCAACAGTAGGCTGATCTCGCTTGCCGACGGCAAGGTGAGCTTTGCCTGGAAGGACTATCGGCAGAATCGTAAAACCAAAGTGATGACGCTTAAGGCCGATGAGTTCATTCGTCGCTTTCTCCTGCACACCCTGCCGGACAGCTTCCACCGCATCCGCCACTATGGTTTCCTCGCCAATGGCGGACGCAACGATAAAATCGCTTTCTGCCGTCAACTCCTTGCTGTCCGCAACGCTCCGACTGATCAAGAAGCCGGCGCCGATCCCCTCACCAAATGCGAGATCCCCGTCTGCCCGCATTGTGGCGGCACCATGCGGCGCGTCGATATCGTCCCGCGAGCCTGCGCGCGCGACCAGCCGTTTCATTGTGATACGTCATGACCAGCGTCTGTACCATCCACCCCTTCCGTAATCACCTTCTTGGTGGCAACGTCCGAAGTCGCCGTGGCCGCGCTCGTCACCGAACACCCCGCCAATCGTTCGGTAGCGCATCCCAGCGCTGCAAATCGCTCGCTGGATCGCGCCCTTGGCCCGATCAATCGGGCCCCTCACATCCGATGAATGACTCGCGGACGCGCGGCGACCACAGGCGAGCGTTCCCCGCAGCCGCACCCGCTGCACTATTCCCATAGCGCCCACAACTCCGCAGCTTCGTTCAATCCGGCTTCTATGAGGTCGCACGCACCACAGAGCGCGCGGCTCGCGCCTGCCACGCGACCTCACAGAACCCTCAAGATTCCGTCGAATCGCCAACCATGATTCCGTCATCACATCGGAGGTGGCGATGCGACCGAAGAAGCACAGGACGACGGGATCGGGCGATCTGTTCCGGGCCAGGCTGGACCAAATCATCAATATGAAGCACGAGCTGGTTCAGCTCGCCGGCAAGGTCGATTGGGACTGGATCGACGGCGAGATCGCGCCGCTCTATAGCGAGAATGGTCGGCCCGGGATCGCGAGCCGCTTCATGATCGGGCTGTTGCTGCTCAAGCACATTTACGGGCTGTCCGATGAGGGGGTGTGCGAGCGCTGGGTCCACGACCCATATTTCCAGTACTTCACCGGCGAAGAGTTCTTCCAGCACGCATTCCCGCACGAGCGCTCGGACCTGAGCCACTGGCGCAAGCGGCTCGGCGACAAGCTGGAGCTGTTGCTGGCCGAGAGCTTGCGGGTGGCACACGAGGCCGGCGCGTTACGCAGCCAGGACATCAAGCGGGTCACAGTCGATACCACCGTGCAGCCGAAGGCGATCACCTTCCCGACCGATGCCAAGCTCTTGCACGCGGCGATCAAGGGGCTCAACCGTCTGGCGAGGAAGCACGGGGTCAAGCTGCGGCAGTCCTATCTGCGCATTGCCAAAACCGCGACAATGATGGCGGGACGCTACGGCCATGCCAAGCAATTCAAGCGGCATCAGCGGCAGTTGCGCATCCTGCGCAGCCGACTGGGCCGGATCATCCGCGATATCCGCCGCAAGATCGAAGGTCAGGCTGTGCTTGAGAACACGTTCGCCCTCCCGCTCAGCCGGGCCTCGCAGATCCGCTCGCAGCAGCAACGCCAGCGCGGCTTCAAGCTTTATTCCTTCCACGCCCCGGAGGTGGAGTGCATCGGCAAGGGCAAAGCAGCCGCGCCTTACGAGTTAATGGCATGGACCACGCCCGCTCTCAGCGGCAACGTGCAGCCCGGCGGGGGGCAGCAGCAGGAGCGCAAGCCATGTCGAATACGAACCTTGTCACAATCGGCATCGATCTCGGGAAGAACACATTCCACGTCGTCGGTCTCGATGCCACAGGCGCAATTACGCTACGCAAGAAGCGGTCGAGAAATCAGCTTGACCAGTCGCTGGGCAATATTCCGCGTTGTCTGATCGGAATGGAGGCGTGTGCAGGCGCACATCATCTGGGGCGCAGGCTCGAGAAATTAGGCCATCAAGTACGGCTCTTGCCGGCGCAGTACGTCAAACCATACCTCAAGGGTCACAAGAATGACTTTCGGGATGCTGAAGCGATCGCCGAGGCCGCTCAGCGGCCGACAATGCGGTTCGTTCCAGTGAAGTCAGCCGAACAACTTGATTTACAGGCACTACACAGAGTTCGCAGTCGATTGGTGACGCAGAGAACGGCGGTCATCAATCAAATCCGGGGCTTTTTGCTTGAGCGAGGGCTACCAGTGCGGCAGGGAGCGGCAGCACTCCGACTGGCACTTCCTCAGATTCTCTCAGCGCCAAACGACAACTTATCGCCTCGCGTGATCCAGCTCATTCAGGACTTGGCCGAGGACTGGCGCTATCTCGACCGACGGGTCGCGTCAATGACGAAAGAAATCGACGAACTCGCTGATCAAGATCCACACTGTCGCCGCCTAATGAGTGCGCCCGGCGTCGGGCCGATCATCTCAAGCGCGATGGTCGCCGCCATCGGAACCGGTGATGCCTTCCATAAAGGCCGAGACTTTGCAGCATGGCTTGGTCTGGTACCAAAGCAAATCTCGACCGGCGATCGAACCATTCTCGGGCGCATATCGAGGCGCGGTAATCGGTACCTGCGAACGCTGTTTATTCAAGGTGCCAGAGCCGTACTTCTGCAGCGTCAGAGTTGGCCTCGGCATGGCTTCGCAGCCTGGTTAGAGGCAGCGTCGAAGCGGCTCCACTCCAATGTCTTGGTTGTTGCCCTGGCCGCAAAACTTGCGCGCATGGCCTGGAGCATGCTCGCAAAGGGCCGTGACTACGACGCCAACCTCCTGGGCCGCACCGCATAAGAAACAGGGCCGGAAAGGAAAATCCAAGGTCGGGATCAGAAGGCACAATAACCCGCCGAGGTTTGCGAGACGGAAAGGACGAATGGAGAAACGGTTCCACCGACACTTCTGAAGCCTGGTTCGACTCCATGGCCCTTCTTGAGGCCGGCGAGTTATTGAGGACAGAAGTGAGCGGATATCCATGATGGCTCGGGGCAACAGCCCCAAATTGAAGCCGGATAGATTGGCGCAAACCGCTTCATCCCTTTGTCGATTCCTCTTGCAACGCGGGCGTGGTCCATAGATCGGCGTCAAAGCCTCCATCGTCACCAACAACCGCCGTTCTCCCGGGGGCCTGTTCGTGCTGCACGCCAGGGCGCTACCCGATAACCCGTACGACGGTCACACCTTGCGGGACGTCATCGACCGCACCGAGACACTCACCGGCTGCGCGATCGAGCGGGCCTATGTCGACAAGGGATACCGCGGCCACGACGCACAAAATCCCCGACGGATCTTCATCTCCGGCCAGAAGCGCGGCGTCTTCGGTGTCATCAAGCGCGAGCTGCGCCGCCGCTCCGCCATCGAACCCATCATCGGACACCTGAAGGCCGATGGTCACCTCGGCCGCTGCTACCTCAAAGGCCGCGCCGGCGATGCGGCTAACGTCATCCTCTCAGCCGTGGGCCACAACTTCCGCCGCATCCTCGCCTGGCTCAGAGAACTCTTGTGCCTCATCCTGCTCCAGCTATGGCGCACGTTCGGCCGTCCCGCCCCGCTCAATTCGCCTTCTTAACGGACGACTAATCAGCGTCAGTGCCCGTTGAAACTGCTGCCGCGCACTCCGTCCTCATCCTGAGGAGCCCGCCTGAAGCGGGCGTCTCGAAGGATGGCCGCGGGAAAAGCTTCAAACGCGATAGTCCTGCCGCTTGCGGGGAAAGGGGGCGCACCTTTCGAGCCGACAGACTAATTAATCGGCCCCACCGTGAACGGTCCGATCGCGATGACGTGGCAGTCGCTGTCGCGCCTGGCGCAGTCGGCGAGCGCGGTGTTGACGGCGGTCTGCTCCTCGGCGGCCTTGAGGCCGAGGCCCGGGCGGCCGGCGGTGCCGACGGCGACGGCGTTCCAGCCCATGGCGTCACCGAGCTTGCGCACGACCTCGTCGCGGGCATCGGCCACGATCGAGGGATTGCTCGCGGCGTGGAAGAAGCCGGTAATCCTGAGCAGGGTCGGGATCGGCACGACGAAATTGTCGTCGACCGCGACGATCATGCAGGCGACGCCGGCGATCGCGCCGCACGATTCAAGCGAACGCCGCGCCGATTCCTCGGCGGATGATGCGCCCAGCACCATGAAGTATTGTCCGGCCGGTCCGAGCGCGACCGAGCGGGATTTCGCGGCCGGCACGAACATGTTCTCGAGCCGGACTTTCTGCGGATCGCGCACGATCGGAAAATCCTTCGAGGCGAACGCCCGCTCGGTCATGGCGTCGTGCCGGAAGTAGGGCGCCGGCGGCATCGGCGGCTTGCCGTGCGCGTAGACGACGTTGTTGCCGACCGCATAGAGCTCGCAGCGCCGCGGCGACTGCGCGGCATCGGCGCGCTTCTGGCACTGCTCGAGCGCGCCGTTGCGCGCGGCCTCCTCGCTCGGCTGGTTCAACACCGAGCCGGTGAAGCCGCCGACATTGAGCGCGAACGCCTTGTAGTCGCCGGCCGCGGCATAATCGCCAGCCAGATAGTTGCGGACGCGCTCGTTGATGAAGGGCACGCTGTCGGCCGAGAGCTTGCCTGTCATCGGCGATGCGGATGGTGACGGCGCGGGCACCGGCGCCATCGCAGCGCCGGCATTCGACGCAGGCATCGGAGCCATCGGCGCCTTTGCCATTTGGGTCGGCATCGGGCTCGGCGACGCCGTCATCGCCGTCGGTGTTGCGCTCGGCGTGGCAACGGCTGGCGCGGCCGGCGTCGATGCGGCGGTCGCGGTCTGCTTGAGCTTGGTGTTGTAGAGGAAGCCGGTGACGACGATGCCGACGATCGAGACCACGGCAACCACCAGCGGCCACATCCACACCGGCGCGGCGGCCACCTTCGAGGCCGCCTTCTTCAGTTGCGGCTTGGAATAGCTGCCGTCGTCGCGCCGCATCGCCACCATGTAGGCGTGCACCGGCGTCGGGATGTTCTTCACCTCCTGCGCACCGATATCGGCAAACTGAACCGACAGCTTGTTGGCGACCTGCTCGTGCACGGCGCGGGAGACGCAGATGCCGCCGACCTCGGCAAGGCCCTCCAGCCGCGCCGCGATGTTGACGCCGTCGCCCAATAAATCGCCGTCGCGCTCGACCACGTCGCCGATGGTGATGCCGATGCGGAACGACATCTGCCGGCTCGGCGGGTACGCCATGTTGCGGGTCCGCAAGCTCTCCTGGATGTCGATCGCGCAGCGCACGGCATCGACCGCGCTCGGGAATTCCGCGAGCACGGCATCGCCCGCCGTGTTGAAGATGCGCCCGCCGGCCTTGGCGATGAAATCGTCGATAACCTCGCGATAGGAGGCGAGACGCCGCAGCGTCTCCTCTTCGTCCTCCGCGACCAGCCTCGAATAACCGGCAATATCGGCTGCGAAAATCGCCGCGATCTTGCGTTTCATCTGTGACCCGCCCGGAACAAATTCGCGGGCGCAGAATGCCGCTATCTCCAGCGCGGCGCAACAAAGTTCAACGCCCGCCACGGTCGGTGGCGAGCGCTGAACTTATTCAGGAATTTTGAGCTGAGCCCCGGAGCGGTGCCCCGGGGCTTAGTGCATAGCCGTCGTGTTGAGCTCGTGCTGGATGCTCTTGTAATGATCGAGCCGCGCGATCGCGAGATCGAGCTCGGAGCCTTCCTGCTCGGACAGCTTTTCCTGCATTTCGGCGATCTTGTCGGCGAACTGCGCCCGATCAAGCTCCTCGATCGACGTGGCGACATCGGCCAGGACGGTGAGGCGATCGTCGGACACTTCCGCGAGGCCACCGGTCACGATGACCTTCTGCTTCTGGCCGCCGACAATGATGGTCAGGATGCCCGGCCGCACCGCGGCCACGAGAGGAGCATGCCCGGCGAGCACGCCGAAATCGCCTTCCCAGCCGGGGACGTCGACCTGGTCGACCTCGCCCGAGAATGCGAGCCTTTCCGGCGAGACGAGATCGAAGTGGAAGGTGGCCATGATGTACCTGCGAATAGCGAATAGCGAATGGCGAACAGCGAACCGAATGGGAGCAGCTATTCGCCACTCCCGATTCGCTATTCGCCAGCTTAGGCGGCCTCGGCCGCCAGCTTCTTGCCCTTCTCGACCGCCTCTTCGATGGTGCCGACCATGTAGAAGGCAGCTTCCGGCAGGTGGTCATACTTGCCTTCCACCAGGCCCTTGAAGCCCTTGATGGTGTCGGCGAGGTCGACGAACTTGCCGGGCGAGCCCGTGAAGATTTCGGCGACGTGGAACGGCTGCGACAGGAAGCGCTCGATCTTGCGCGCGCGGGCCACCGTCAGCTTGTCCTCTTCCGAAAGCTCGTCCATGCCGAGAATGGCGATGATGTCCTGCAGCGACTTGTAGCGCTGCAGCACCTGCTGGACCTGACGGGCGACGGCGTAGTGCTCCTCGCCGACGACCAGCGGGGAGAGCATGCGGGAGGTCGAGTCGAGCGGGTCGACGGCCGGATAGATGCCCTTTTCCGAGATCGCGCGCGACAGCACCGTGGTGGCGTCCAGATGCGCGAACGAGGTCGCGGGCGCCGGGTCGGTCAAGTCGTCGGCCGGCACGTAGATGGCCTGGACCGAGGTGATCGAACCCTTCTGCGTGGTGGTGATGCGCTCCTGCAGCGCGCCCATGTCGGTGGCGAGCGTCGGCTGATAACCCACCGCCGAAGGAATACGGCCGAGCAGCGCCGACACTTCCGAACCCGCCTGCGTGAAGCGGAAGATGTTGTCGACGAAGAACAGCACGTCCTGGCCCTGGTCGCGGAAGTGCTCGGCGACAGTCAGACCGGTCAGGCCGACGCGGGCGCGGGCGCCCGGCGGCTCGTTCATCTGTCCGAACACCAGCGCGCACTTCGACTTCACGCTCGGATCCGGATTGTGCGGGTCGGCGTTGACCTTGGATTCGATGAACTCGTGATAGAGGTCGTTGCCCTCGCGGGTACGCTCGCCGACGCCGGCGAAAACGGAGTAACCGCCGTGCGCCTTGGCGACGTTGTTGATCAGCTCCTGAATCAGCACGGTCTTGCCGACGCCGGCGCCGCCGAACAGGCCGATCTTGCCGCCCTTCGCATACGGAGCGAGCAGATCGACGACCTTGATGCCGGTGACGAGAATTTCGGCTTCGGTCGACTGGTCGGTATAGGTCGGCGCTTCCTGGTGGATGGCGCGGGTGCCTTCCGACTTGATCGGGCCGGCCTCGTCGATCGGCTCGCCGATGACGTTCATGATGCGGCCCAGCGTACCGTCACCCACGGGAACCGAGATCGGCTGACCGGTGTCGGTCACTTCCTGGCCGCGCACCAGACCTTCGGTGGCGTCCATCGCGATGGTGCGGACGGTCGACTCGCCGAGATGCTGCGCGACTTCCAGCACCAGGCGGTTGTTGCCGTTCTTGGTCTCGAGCGAGTTGAGAATGGCCGGCAGGTGGCCTTCGAACTGCACGTCGACGACGGCGCCCATGACCTGGGTAACGCGACCGATCTGTGTGGCTGCTGTAGCCATTTACTGTCTCCTTCGATCCGAATTTCGTGTCCGGTCAGACTGCTTCTGCGCCGGAGATGATTTCGATGAGTTCCTTGGTGATCTGAGCCTGACGCGTGCGGTTGTAGACCAGCGTCTGCTTGCGGATCATCTCGCCGGCGTTGCGGGTGGCGTTGTCCATCGCCGACATCTGCGCGCCATAGAACGAAGCGTTGTTCTCGAGCAGGGCGCGGAAGATCTGCACCGCGAGATTGCGCGGCAACAGGCGCGTGAGGATCTCGTCCTCCTCCGGCTCATATTCGTAAGAGGTCGCGCTGCCGTTCGCAGCGCCTTCCTCGACGACCAGCGGGATGATCTGCTGGGCGGTCGGGACCTGTGCGATCACCGACTTGAATTGCGAGTAGAACAGCGTACAGACGTCAAACTCGCCGGCGTCGAAACGGGCCAGCACCTTCTTGGCGATATCCTCGGCGTTGACGAAGCCGAGCTGGCGCACGCTGCGCAGGTCGAGATGCTCGACGATCTGCTTGTCGAACTGGCGGCGCAGCTGCTCGTAGCCCTTGCGGCCTACGCAGAAGAATTTCACCTCCTTGCCCTGGTTCATCAGAGCGAGCGCGCGCTCGCGGGCAAGACGGACGATCGAGGAATTGAAGGCGCCGGACAGGCCGCGCTCGCCGGTGCAGACCAGCAGCAGGTGAACCTGATCGCGGCCGGTGCCGGCCAGCAGCGCCGGCGCGCCGGGCGAGCCCGCCGCGGCGCTGGCGATGTTGGAGATCACCGCGCCCATCTTGTCGGCATAGGGACGCGCGGCTTCCGCCGCGGTCTGCGCACGGCGCAGCTTGGATGCCGCGACCATCTGCATGGCCTTGGTGATCTTCTGCGTCGCCTTGGTGGAGGCGATGCGGACGCGCATGTCTTTAAGTGAGGCCATTCTTCGTTCACCCCGGCGGTTCGACTGAAGCGTCGGACCGCTAGCCTGTCCCTATCGCAATGCCCGGCCGGGCGCCGGGCACGCGTCTTATTGGTTGCCTCTCGCGAAGCAGTCATGGCCGGACGGCTCCGGCCATGCCTGAATTAGGCGAAGCTCTTCGCAAAGCCTTCGACCACCGACTTCAGCTTGCCGGCGGTGTCGTCGGAGAGATCGCGGCTGTCGCGGATCGAGTTGAGGATGTCGACATGCTTGCCGCGCAGCAGCGAGAGCAGGCCGTCCTCGAACGGCTTCACCTTGTTGAGCGGGAGCGGATCGAGATAGCCGTTGGTGCCGGCCCAGATCACGCAGACCTGCTCTTCCATCTTCAGCGGCGAGAACTGCGGCTGCTTCAGGAGCTCGGTGAGGCGCGAGCCGCGGTTGAGCAGGCGCTGGGTCGAGGCGTCGAGGTCGGAGCCGAACTGCGCGAACGCCGCCATTTCGCGATACTGCGCGAGCTCGCCCTTGATCTTGCCGGCGACCTTCTTGGTGGCCTTGGTCTGCGCCGACGAACCCACGCGCGACACCGACAGACCGACGTTCACCGCCGGACGGATGCCCTGGAAGAACAGGTCGGTCTCCAGGAAGATCTGGCCGTCGGTGATCGAGATGACGTTGGTCGGGATGTAGGCCGACACGTCGTTGGCCTGGGTTTCGATGACCGGCAGCGCCGTCAGCGAGCCCGAGCCCTGGTCCTTGTTCAGCTTCGCCGCGCGCTCGAGCAGGCGGGAATGCAGATAGAACACGTCGCCGGGATAGGCTTCGCGGCCCGGCGGGCGGCGCAGCAGCAGCGACATCTGGCGGTAGGCGACGGCCTGCTTGGACAGATCGTCATAGATGATGACCGCGTGCATGCCGTTGTCGCGGAAGTACTCGCCCATGGTGCAGCCGGTGAAGGGCGCGATGTACTGCATCGGCGCCGGATCCGACGCGGTAGCGGCGACGACGATCGAATATTCGAGCGCGCCCTGCTCTTCCAGCACCTTCACGAACTGCGCGACGGTCGAGCGCTTCTGGCCGACCGCGACGTAGACGCAGTACAGCTTGATGTTCTCGTCGGGCTGCGCGTTGAGCGGCTTCTGGTTCAGGATGGTGTCGAGCGCGATCGCGGTCTTGCCGGTCTGTCGGTCGCCGATGATCAGCTCGCGCTGGCCGCGGCCGATCGGGATCAGGGCATCGATCGCCTTGAGGCCGGTCGCCATCGGTTCGTTCACCGACTTGCGCGGAATGATGCCGGGCGCCTTGACGTCGACGCGCATGCGCTTGTCGGCCTGGATCGGGCCCTTGCCGTCGATGGGGTTGCCGAGCGCGTCGACGACGCGGCCGAGCAGGCCCTTGCCGACCGGCGCGTCCACGATGGCGCGGGTGCGCTTGACGGTCTGGCCTTCCTTGATCTCGCGGTCGGCACCGAAAATAACGACACCGACGTTGTCGGTCTCGAGGTTCAGCGCCATGCCGCGGGTGCCGTTCTCGAACTCGACCATTTCACCGGCCTGAACGTTGTCCAGACCGTAGACGCGGGCGATACCGTCGCCGACGGACAGCACCTGTCCGACTTCGGAGACTTCAGCTTCCTGGCCGAAATTCTTGATCTGGTCCTTGAGGATCGCGGAAATTTCCGCGGCGCGGATGTCCATCAGCCTGCCTCTTTCATCGCGTGCTTGATCGAATTGAGTTTGGTGCGAAGCGAACCATCGACCATGCGGCTGCCCAGCTTGACGACGAGGCCACCGATGATCGCGGGATCGACTTTCACGTTCAGCGCGACGTCCTTGCCGGTCACCGACTTCAGGGCAACCTTCAGGGCGTCGAGATTCTTGTCAGAGAGCGCTTCCGCCACGGTCACATCGGCCGTCGTCTCGCCCTTGAACCTGGCGACGAGGACGCGGTAGGCGCGGATGACGTCGGACACCGCGAACAGGCGGCGGTTGGCGGTCAGCACCTTGAGGAAATTGGCGGAGATCCCGGCGATGCCGGCCTTGTCCAGCACGGCCGCGAGAGCCTTGGACTGGGTGTCAGCCGCGAACACCGGGCTGCGGACGAGGCGCTTCAGATCGGCGCTCTCGGTCAGCAAGGCATCGAATTTGTCGAGATCGGCTTTGACCTCGTCGACCAGTTTCTGGTCGCGGGCCAGTTCAAACAAGGCCGTTGCATAACGGCCGGACACACCTGAAACGGACGTATCTTCTGCAGCCACAGACGCGCTCTTTTTGCTGTCAAACTCGCAAGGGAAAAACCGTCGCCACGAAGCGGCGCCTAGCGATCCAAGCCCTTGGAATTCAAGCGGGACTTCGATTTTCGGCCGGCACGGGAGGTGCCGGATCCGTTAAAATCGCGGCTTTGCTAACATAGCAGGCGCGCACGTGCAACATGACGCCAAATTAAAGGCAAGGGTTCTGTCGCAGTGCTCGCACTCCGCGGGAACTCCCGGCGCTCGAAGGCGACGGGGCTTGCCGCGCCACGGAATTGCCATCAGCCCTGACGGCGGCATGCCGAGCTTTGGTTCCTGCCGCCAGCGCATACCCGCCATGAACACGGATCGCTGAGGCGTGATTTTCGGCCACCCCATTCCACTGGCTGAATACTTTCCCAATTCTAAACGCTGCCGGCTATGACTTCGTTTTACAGTATTGGTAAGTAATAATGAAGTTAACAAATCGTTAAAGCCCACGTTTGCGGAACATCGGCTGGATACCGTGCTGCGGTAACAAGATATTTCATCACGCCACATAGGGGATTTACTGCCCAATTCACGCCTCATTAGGAATCGAAACGCCAACCCGCTCACAAACTGATGGGGGCTCCACTAGCCACATATGTGGCAATACTAGCTTAGGGACCAATAAATGCTGTCTTTGAAGACGCTGGGCTTTGCGACCCGGCCGCGCACGGCGCTCGCTTTCGTCGCCGCAACTGTCATCGTCGGTGGAACTGCCACCGAGGCTTCCGCCAAATCCAGGCATCACCGGCATCATCACAGCCACCAAGCCCAAGCTGACACCAACGCGACCTCCGATTGGCGCAACGCCAATGCGGCGATGACGCCGTCGTCGGGCACGGGGCACAGCTTCTCCGGCATGGCCTCCTATTACGGCAACGAGTCCGGCAGCCGGACCGCGTCGGGCCAGCGCTTCAACCAGAATGCCCTGACTGCTGCGCACCGCTCGCTGCCGTTCGGCACCAAGTTGCGCGTCACCCACCGCGGCCAGAGCGTGGTCGTCACCATCAACGACCGTGGCCCGTTCATCCGCGGCCGGGTCCTCGATCTCTCCACCGGCGCTGCCCGCGCCATCGGCCTCACCGGCGCGGGCGTCGGCCGCGTCACCGCGGAAGTCGTCTCCTAAGGCGCCCTTCAAGCGCCTCACATTAAGCGCGCACTTTCCATCAGTTTGATGCGCGCATGAAACAAGCCCGCGGTCTTGGGGGACCGCGGGCTTTTTGGTGTTTGCTGTCCTCATTGCGAGCGCAGCGAAGCAGTCCAGAACCTTTTCGCGGAGGGATTCTGGATTGCTTCGTCGCAAGGACTCCTCGCAATGACGAGGGATAGATCGAGACCTACAAGAAGCTCTGTGGATCGACGTCGACTTCGAGCTTTTGGTTGCCCGTCGGCTTCGGGCAGACGGCGAGCCAGTTGCGCAAATAATCCGAGAGATCGAAGCCGCGCGCCGATTTCACCAGGATGCGGAAGCGGTAGCGGCCCTTGATGACCGCGAGCGGCGCCTCGGCCGGCCCGAGCACCACGACGCGCTCGTCGCGCGGGGCGAGCGCGACGAGACGGCGGCCGAGGCCTTCCGCGCTCGGGCGATCGCCTGCCGAAATGATCAGGCTCGCGAGCCGGCCGAACGGCGGATAGAGCGTCTTCTCGCGCAGATCGATCTCGCTGTCGTAGAAGGCCTCGCGGTCGCAGGCGACCAGCGCCTTCATGACGGGGTGATCGGGCTGATGGGTCTGCAGGTAGCCGACGCCGCGGCCCTGCTCGCGGCCGGCGCGGCCGATCACCTGGTTGAGCAATTGCCAGGTGCGCTCCGCCGCGCGCGGATCGCCGTTGGACAGGCCAAGATCGGCATCGACCACGCCGACCAGATTGAGCCGCGGAAAATTGTGGCCTTTTGCCACCAGCTGCGTGCCGATGATGATGTCGACGCGGCCCTCCGCGATCTCGGCAAGCTCCGAGCGCATCGTCTCGATCGAGGTGATGAGATCGCTCGACAGCACCATGGTGCGCGCTTCCGGGAACAGCGCGGCCGCCTCCTCCTGCAGGCGCTCCACGCCGGGACCGACCGCGACCAGCGATTCCTCCGCCGAACAGTTCGGACAAATGTGCGGGCGCGGCATCGAGAAGCCGCAATGGTGACAGACCAGGCGCTGGCGAAAGCGGTGGTCGACCAGCCAGGAGTCGCAGATGGTGCAGGCGAAGCGATGACCGCAGGCACGGCACAGCGTCAGCGGCGCATAGCCGCGACGATTGAGGAACAGCAGCGCCTGCTCGCGCTTTTCGATCGCGGTTCTGATCTCGGATGCCAAGCGCGGCGAGATATAGCGGCCGCGCGCAGGCGGCTCGCGGCGCAAGTCGATCGCCTCGATATGCGGCATGTGCTGGCCGCCGAAGCGCGAGGGCAGCGCGATGCGCTGATAGCGGTTCTTGCGCGCATTGACCTCGGATTCGACCGACGGCGTCGCCGAGGCCAGCACGACCGGGATCTTGGCGATATGCGCGCGCACCACCGCCATGTCGCGGGCGTGATAATGCACGCCCTCGTCCTGCTTGTAGGCTTGGTCGTGCTCTTCATCGACGACGATGAGGCCGAGATTGGCGTAAGGCAAAAACAAGGCCGAGCGCGCGCCGACCACGACCGGCGCGCTTCCCTCGGAGATCGCTGCCCAGTTGCGCGCGCGGGTGCGCGGCGTCAGCTCGGAATGCCATTCGATCGGCCGCGCGCCGAAGCGTTGCGCGAAGCGGTCGAGGAACTGGCCGGTGAGCGCGATCTCCGGCATCAGGATCAGCGACTGCTTGCCGCGGCGCATCGCTTCCGCCACGGCCTCGAAATAGACCTCGGTCTTGCCGGAGCCGGTGACGCCGTCGAGCAGCGCGACGTGGAAGGTGCCATTGGCCGCGAGCCCGCGCATCGTATCGGCAGCCGTGCGCTGAAGCGGCGAGAAATCCGGACGGCCGAAATCCGGATCGGGGGCCGGCGGCGGCGCAGGCGGAGGCATCGGCTCGACCGTCAGCGTGCCTTCGTCGACGAGGCCGTCGATCACGCCGGCCGACACGCCGGCCTCCTTCGCGGCTTCCGACTTGCCGTGCAGCAGCCGGTCCGACAGCACCTCGATCACGCGCGCCCGCGCCGGCGTCAGCCGCCGCGGCGGATCGCCGACGAGGCGCACCCCGGGCCGCACCCGCTCGGGGCCGAGATTTTCGCCCATCCGCAGGCACATCCGCAGCACCATGCCGCGCGGGCTCAGCGTGTAATCGGCGACCCAGTCCACGACCGCGCGCAACTCGGGTTTGAGCGGCGGAATGTCGAGCTTCTCGCTGACCTCCTTGAGACGGTTGTGCAGGCGCGAATCGGGATTGGCGTTCTCGCCCCAGACCACGGCCAGCACCTCGCGCGCCCCGAGCGGCACACTGAGGAGATCGCCGGCCTTCAGCTCCATGCCGCGCGGCACCTTGTAGGAATAGGTCTGGTCGAGCGCGACCGGCACCAGCACGTCGACGATGCGGGTCGCGTTGGCGGGGGCGGCGTTGCTGCGCGACGAATGATCCATCAACGGTCTTGGAGGGAGAATCGGAACCTTGCGGCCTCAGGCTAGCGCCATGAAGCGGCCTTAGCGAACGGTAAACTTGTGTGATGCGATATACTGTGCGGAATCATTACGTCCAGAGCGCATGAGCAAAGCGGCCTCCCCCTTGATCGAGCTCGCCAGCGCCGATCCCTCGATCGCGCGGGAGATGACGCGCTGGCTGTCGCATCTCGGCGCCGAGCGGCGGCTGTCGCCGAAGACGCTCGAGGCTTACGGCCGCGACTTGCGGCAGTGCCTGGATTTCCTCTGCACCCATTGGGGCGAGCGCGTGACGCTCGAGCGATTCGCCGCGCTGGAGGCGACGGACGTGCGCGCCTTCATGGCGATGCGCAGGGCCGACGACATCGCCGGCCGCTCGCTGATGCGCGCGCTGGCGGGCCTGCGCTCGTTCGGCCGTTTTCTCGAGCGCGAGGGCAAGGGCAAGGTCGGTGCATTGTCCGCGATCCGCGCGCCGAAAGTTGCGAAGAGCCTGCCGAAACCGCTGCCGATGGCATCGGCAAAGCGTCTTGCCGATGCCGACGAGCGCGCCGGCGAGGAACGCGAGACCTGGATCCTGGTGCGCGATGCCGCGGTGATGGCGCTGCTGTACGGCTCCGGCCTGCGCATCTCCGAAGCGCTCGGCCTGAAGCGCCGCGAGGTGCCGAAGCCCGGCGAAGGCGACGTGCTGGTCGTGACCGGCAAAGGCAACAAGACGCGCATGGTGCCGGTGCTGCAGAACGTGCTGGAGCTGGTGCAGGAATATGTTTCGATGTGCCCGTATCCGCTGCCCGCGGAAGGGCCGATCTTCGTCGGCGCGCGCGGCGGCCCACTCAGTCCGCGCATCATCCAGCTCGCGATGGAGCGGCTGCGCGGCGCGCTTGGGCTACCCGACAGCGCCACGCCGCACGCGCTCCGCCACTCCTTCGCCACACATCTGCTGTCGCGCGGCGGGGACTTGCGCGCCATCCAGGAACTGCTCGGCCATTCCTCGCTCTCGACCACGCAGATCTATACCGGGATCGATTCGGAGCGGCTCCTCGAAGTCTATGCCAGCGCGCATCCGCGACGCTGAATCCTGACATCAAGCTGTCATCCCGCGCATGCCTCTTGCGCGCCACCTGCGGTTCAGTCAATCGTGGGGAACCAGACAGGAGGTAACATGAGCGCACATGAAAGCATGGAGCATGCCGAGCACGCCGAGCACGCCTCCGGCTCGAACAAGAAGATCGCCCTTCTGATCGCCGTGCTGGCGCTGTTCCTTGCGATCTCGGAGACGCTCGGCAAGGGCGCCCAGACCGAATCGATCAGCAAGAACGTCGAGGCCGCCAATCTCTGGGCGTTTTTCCAGGCCAAGAGCATCCGCCGCACCGTGGTCGTGACCGCAGCCGAGCAGGGCAAGCTCACGCTGGCCGGTACCACCGACGATACCCTGAAGGCGACCGTGCAGAAGCAGGTCGACGACTGGACCAAGACCGCGGCGCGCTACCGCTCCGAGCCCGAGACCGGCGAAGGCACCGAGCAGCTCGCCGAGAAGGCCAAGCATGCCGAGCACGAGCGCGACGAGGCGACCGCGAAGTACCACCACTTCGAACTCGCATCCGCCGCCTTCCAGATCGGCATCGTGCTGGCGTCCGCCACCATCATCACCGGCATGATCGCGCTGGCCTATGTCGGCGGCGTGCTGACGCTCGCCGGCCTGATCATGACCGCCCTCGGCCTGTGGTGGCCGCATCTGCTGCATCTGCATTGAGGGGTTGAGGCAGGGTTCTCATCGCGTCATTGCGAGGAGCCTTTGCGACGAAGCAATCCAGACTGCCTCCGCGGAAAGACTCTGGATTGCTTCGCTGCGCTCGCAATGAGAGGATAGAGGCGCGTGCCTCTGGCAGCGCAGCTAGCGCGCTTCGTGCACGCTCTTGCGGAAGCGCTGGATCAAACGCAGCGTGCGGGCGGACCAGCCTTCGCCGTTACCGGCGACCAGCTCGCGGATGCGGCGCTTGATCGGGTCGACCAGCCCGTGCGCCTTGGCGCGCACCTTCAGCACGAGATCGTAGATCCGCTCGAACCAGGGCATCTCCAAAAGCTTGTCGCGCGTGACGTCGAACACGAAGGCGGTGACGCCGACGCCGGCGAGCTTTGCGAACACCATCGTGAAGACCGCGCTGGTCCAGTACTCGTGCGTGAGCAGCCACAGGCCGACCAGCTTGAGCGGAAACAGCGGAATGATCGGGACCGCGAACACGATCAGCGTCATGGCCGGCGACAGCGCGTCGACACGCTCCGTCAGCCATTGCTTGAAACGTGCGAGCGGGATGGCTGCGACAACCCGCGCGACGATCGGTTCGAGGTGGTCCCACAGCCAAGCTTCGATCAGGAAGACGATCGCAAGCAGGACCCAGACCGGTTGCAGAAGGCGGCGCAGCATGTGTTTCCCGCCCGATTCGTCGCTGGGCACGCGCCTACATATGGATGGCCCGCTTGCCGACCGCAAGCGCGGCCTCCTTGACGGCCTCCGAGCGGGTCGGATGGGCGTGGCAGGTCCGCGCGAGATCTTCCGCACTGCCACCAAACTCCATGAGAACGCAGGCTTCATGGATCATTTCGCCGGCTTCACGGCCGATAATGTGCACGCCGAGCACGCGATCGGTCTTCGCATCTGCGAGAATCTTCACAAAGCCATCGGTGGTCTGGTTGACCTTGGAGCGGCCGTTGGCGGTAAAGGGAAACTTCCCGACGGTATAGGCTGTGCCCGCCTGTTTCAGCTCCTCCTCGGTCTTGCCGACAGAGGACACTTCCGGCGTGGTATACACGACGCCCGGGATCACGTCGTAGTTCACGTGGCCGGCCTGACCGGCGATGATCTCGGCGACCGCAACGCCTTCGTCCTCGGCCTTGTGGGCGAGCATCGGGCCGGCGACGACGTCGCCGATGGCATAGACGCCCTTCAGGCTGGTGGCGAAATGCGGATCGATCTGCACGCGGCCGCGCGGGTCGAGCGCAACGCCGGCTTCCTTCAGGCCGAGCCCGTCCGTGTAGGGCGTGCGGCCGATGCAGACCAGAACGACGTCGGCCTCGATGGTCTCGGCGGCACCGCCCGCAGCCGGCTCGATCTTCGCGAGCAATGCCTTGCTGTTCGCTTCGACGCCGGTGACCTTCGAACCCAGCTTGAATGCGAATCCCTGCTTTTCAAGGATGCGCTGGAATTGCTTGGCGACCTCGCCGTCCATGCCGGGCAGAATGCGATCGAGGAATTCGACCACCATGACCTCGGATCCGAGCCGGCGCCACACAGAGCCAAGCTCGAGCCCGATCACGCCGGCGCCAATGACCAGCAATCTGCCGGGCACCTTCTCCAGCGATAGCGCGCCGGTCGAGGACACGATGCGCTTCTCGTCGATCTCGATGCCCTTCAGGCGCGCGATGTCGGAGCCGGTGGCGATCACGATGTTCCTGGTCTCGACAAGTTGCGACTTGCCGTCGGCGGAGACCTCGACCTTGCCCGTCCCCAAGATCTTGCCGGTGCCCTTGAGCACGTCGACCTTGTTCTTCTTCATCAGGAACTCGACGCCCTTGACGTTGCCGTCGATGCCCTGCTGCTTGAAGTTCATCATCGCGGGAAGATCGAGCTTCGGCGCGGAGACCGACACGCCCATCTTGGCGAAAGAATGCCCGGCTTCCTCGAACATCTCGGACGCATGCAGCAGTGCCTTGGACGGCATGCAGCCGACATTGAGACAGGTGCCGCCGAGCGTTGCGTTCTTTTCGACCACGGCGACCTTCATGCCGAGCTGGGCCGCGCGCACTGCGCAGACATAACCGCCCGGTCCGGTGCCGATGACGACGAGATCGTAGGTAGCCATGAGAGAAAGTCCCGTAGGTTTAGCGTGACGAGGATGTGTCAGCGTCCGCGCGGCGCGTCAGCGTCCGCCGGACACATCGAGAATGGCTGAGGTGACGTAGGAGGCCTCGTCCGACAGCAGCCAGACGATGGCATTGGCGATTTCGTCGGCGGTGCCGACGCGCTTCATCGGCACCATGTGGGCCAGACGATGGGCGCGGTCCGGCTCGCCGCCGGCGGCGTGTATCTCGGTGTCGATCAGGCCGGGACGGATCGCGGCGACGCGGATGCCTTCGTTCGCGACCTCGTAGCCGAGACCGACGGTGAAGGAATCGACCGCGCCCTTGGACGCGGCATAATCGACATAGGTGTTGGGGGCGCCGAGCCTCGCAGCAACCGACGACAGGTTGACGATGACGCCGCCCTTGCCGCCGTGCTTGGTTGACATCCGCTTCACCGCCTCGCGTGCGCAGAGGATCGAGCCAGTGACATTGACCGCCATCACGCGCTGGATGCGTTCGGCCGACATCTCGTCGACGCGCACGCCGCTCTTGCCGACGATGCCGCCATTGTTGACGAGCGCGCCGAGGGTGCCGAACCTGTCCGCTTCCTGGAACAGGTTGAGGATGTCGCTTTCCTCGGCGACATCGCATTTCACCGCGATGGCCTTGCCGTTGCTCGCCTCGATCTGCGCGACCACCTCGTCGGCCGCCGTCTTGTTGCTGGCATAGCCGACCACGACGCGAAAGCCGCGCGCGGCCGCCGCGATCGCGGTCGCACGGCCGATGCCGCGGCCGCCGCCGGTGATGACAACGACTTTATCCGTCACACGCGCCTCCATGGTTCGACACGCGCCGTCGCACGACAGAGCGACGGCGCTCGCAGAGCATCAGGGATCAGAGGTCCAGCACCAGCCGCGCCGGATCTTCAAGGCTCTCCTTGACGCGAACCAGGAAGGTGACGGCTTCCTTGCCGTCGATGACGCGGTGATCGTAGGACAGCGCCAGATACATCATCGGGCGGATCTCGATCTTGCCGCCGACGACCATCGGCCGCTCCTGGATCTTGTGCATGCCGAGAATGCCCGACTGCGGCGCGTTCAGGATCGGGGTCGACATCAGCGAGCCGTAGATGCCGCCATTGGTGATGGTGAAGGTGCCGCCCTGCATCTCGTCGATCTTGAGCTGGCCGTCACGGGCGCGGCGGCCGAAATCGGCGATGCTCTTCTCGATGTCGGAGATCGACTTTTGGTCGCAGTCACGCACCACGGGCACGACCAGGCCCTTGTCGGTGCCGACGGCGACGCCGATGTGATAGTAGTTCTTGTAGATCAGGTCGCTGCCGTCGATCTCGGCGTTGACTGCCGGGACGTCCTTCAGCGCCTGCACGACGGCCTTCGTGAAGAAGCCCATGAAGCCGAGCTTGGCGCCGTGCTTCTTCTCGAACGCGTCCTTGTAGTGGGCGCGCAGCGCCATGACGTTGGTCATGTCGACCTCGTTGAAGGTCGTGAGCATGGCCGCGGTGTTCTGCACGTCCTTGAGGCGGCGCGCGATGGTCTGGCGCAGGCGGGTCATCTTGACGCGCTCTTCGCGGGCGGCGTCGTCGGCCGGCGACGGCGCGCGCACCTGCACGGCGGCGGCGGGCTGGTTGACCGGCGTCGGTGCGGAGGCAGCACGCTCGATCGCAGCTAACATGTCGCCCTTGGTGACGCGGCCATCCTTGCCGGAGCCGGGAACGGTCGAAGCGTCGATACCGGTCTCGGCCGACAGCCTGCGCACGGACGGAGCGAGCGGCGCATCGACCGGCGGCGCCTTCGCGGCAGCGGCGGCAGCCGCCGGGGCCGCAGCAGCCTGAGCGGGCGCGGCGGCAGGCTTGGCGGGAGCAGCGGCGGGCTTGGCGGCGCCGGCACCGTCGGTGATCTGACCGAGCAGCGCACCCACGGCAACCGTCGCGCCATCGGCGGCGATGATCTCGCTCAGCGTGCCCGCGGAGGGCGCGGGGACCTCGATGGTGACCTTGTCGGTCTCGAGCTCCACCAAGGGCTCGTCGACGGCGACGGGATCGCCGGCCTTCTTGAACCAGCGGCCGATGGTAGCCTCGGTGACGGATTCGCCGAGCGTCGGCACACGAATTTCAGTCATGGTCTCTTCCTTAAGGGATCGCCGGTAGCAGTCATGAATTCAGGTGTCATCGGCCGGCGGAAAGCCGGCCTTCCAGCAAGCCGGGACGTTCGCACTCACGTCACGACGACTGGATGCCCCGCTCCGGTGCGCTGGTTGCGCACAAGGGGGGGCATGACGCAGTTCAAAAAGTTCAGCTCAGTGCTTCGTCCAGGAACGCCTTCAGCTGAGCCTGATGCTTGGACATCAGACCCGTGGCGGTCGCGGCGGAAGCGGCGCGGCCGACATAACGCGGACGCCGGCTCGCGCCGTTCACCTGGTTCAGCACCCATTCCAGATAGGGCTCGATGAAGTGCCAGGCACCCATGTTGCGGGGCTCTTCCTGGCACCACACCATCTCGGCCTTCTTGAAGCGCGACAGCTCGGCCACCAGCGCCTTCAGCGGCACCGGATAGAGCTGCTCGACGCGCATCAGGTAGATGTCGTCGATGCCGCGCTTCTCGCGCTCCTCGTAGAGGTCGTAGTAGACCTTGCCGGAGCACAGCACGATGCGGCGGATCTTCTCGTCCGGAACGAGCTTGATGGCTTCGTTCGGCAGCATCTGGGCGTCATCGTACAGGATGCGGTGGAAGGTCGTTCCCTTCGCGAGCTCCTCGAGACGCGACACCGCCCGCTTGTGACGCAGCAGCGACTTCGGCGTCATCATGATCAGCGGCTTGCGGATCTCGCGATGCAGCTGCCGGCGCAGCACGTGGAAATAGTTCGCCGGCGTGGTCGGGTAGACCACCTGCATGTTGTCTTCCGCGCACATCTGCAGGTAACGCTCGAGGCGCGCCGAGGAGTGCTCCGGACCCTGGCCCTCATAGCCGTGCGGCAGCAGGCAGACGAGGCCGGACATGCGCAGCCATTTGCGCTCGCCCGAAGAGATGAACTGGTCGAACACGACCTGCGCACCGTTGGCGAAGTCGCCGAACTGGGCTTCCCACAGCGTCAACGTGTTCGGCTCGGCGAGCGAGTAGCCGTATTCGAAGCCGAGCACCGCTTCTTCCGACAGCAGCGAGTTGATGACCTCGTAATGGCCCTGCTCGTGGCCGAGATGGTTGAACGGGGTGTAGCGGCTCTCGTCCTCCTGGTCGATCAGGACGGAGTGGCGCTGCGAGAAGGTGCCGCGCTCCGAATCCTGCCCGGACAGGCGGACGTGATGGTTTTCGTTGAGCAGCGAGCAGAACGCCAGCGCCTCGCCGGTTGCCCAGTCGATGCCGGTGCCGGTCTCGATCGCCTTGGAGCGGTTGTCGAGGAAACGCTGGATGGTGCGGTGAACGCGGAAGCCGTCAGGCACCTTGGTGATCTTGCGGCCGATATCCTTCAGCGTGGCGATGTCGACGCCTGTGACGCCGCGTCGTGCATCCTCTTCCTGGTCGGCGATCTTGAAGCCGGACCACTTGCCGTCGAGCCAGTCGGCCTTGTTCGGCTTGTAGGAGGTGCCGGCCTCGAACTCGGCATCGAGCCGCGCGCGCCAGTCGGCCTTCTGCTTGTCGACTTCACCCTCGGTGACCACGCCTTCGGCAATCAGGCGCTTGGCATAGAGAGTGAGGGTCGAGGGATGGGCGGCGATCCGCTTGTACATGACCGGCTGGGTGAACGCCGGCTCATCGCCCTCGTTGTGGCCGTAGCGACGATAGCACCACATGTCGATGACGACCGGCTTGTGGAACTTCTGACGGAATTCGGTCGCGACCTTGGCGGCGAACACGACGGCTTCCGGATCGTCGCCGTTCACGTGGAAGATCGGCGCATCGATCATCTTCGCCACATCCGACGGATAGGGCGAGGAGCGCGAGTAACGCGGATAGGTGGTGAAGCCGATCTGGTTGTTGACGATGAAGTGCACCGAGCCGCCGGTGCGGTAGCCCTTCAGGTCAGAGAGACCGAAGCACTCCGCGACCACGCCCTGGCCGGCGAACGCAGCGTCGCCGTGCATCAAGAGCGGCATCACCGAGATGCGCATATCAGGCGGATCGCCGTGCTGGTCCTGCTTGGCGCGGACCTTGCCGAGCACCACGGGATCGACGATCTCGAGATGCGAGGGGTTGGCGGTGAGCGACAGATGGATGCGGTTGCCGTCGAACTCGCGGTCCGAGGAGGCACCGAGGTGGTACTTGACGTCGCCCGAGCCTTCGACCGCGTCGGGGTTGGCCGAGCCGCCCTTGAATTCGTGGAACAGGGCGCGATGGGCCTTGCCCAACACCTGGGTCAGCACGTTGAGGCGGCCGCGATGCGGCATGCCGAGCACGATTTCTTTCACGCCGAGATTGCCGCCGCGCTTGATGATCTGCTCGAGCGCGGGGATCAGCGCTTCACCGCCATCGAGGCCGAAGCGCTTGGTGCCGGTGAACTTGGTGTCGCAGAACTTTTCGAAACCCTCGGCTTCGATCAGCTTCGTCAGGATGGCGCGGCGCCCTTCGGGAGTGAACGAGATCTCCTTATCGGGTCCCTCGATGCGCTCCTGGATCCAGGCCTTCTGCGCGGCATTGCTGATATGCATGAACTCAACGCCGAGCGTCTGGCAGTAGGTGCGCTCACAGATCGCCGTGATCTCGCGCAGCGTGCCGTATTCGAGGCCGAGCACGTGATCGAGGAAGATCTTGCGGTCGAAATCGGCTTCGCTGAAGCCGTAGGTGCGGGGATCGAGCTCTTCGCGGTTGCGCTGGGCTTCGATGCCAAGCGGATCGAGCTTGGCATGGAAGTGGCCGCGCATGCGGTAGGAGCGGATCAGCATCAGCGCGCGGACCGAGTCGCGCGTCGCCTGAAGCACGTCGGCGGAGGAGACGTCGGCGCCCTTGGCCTGCGCCTTGGAGGCGATCTTGGCACCGACCGCCTTCTCGACTTCCGCCCAATTGCCGTCGAGGGCAGACGTGAGCTCGTCCTTCGGCGTCAGCGGCCAGTTGTCCCGCTCCCAGGACGGCCCCTCGGCGTTCTTGCGGACGTCGGCGGGCTGGTCGTTGAGGCTCTTGAAGAACTCCTGCCACTCGGCGTCGACCGAGGACGGGTCCTGCTCATAGCGGGCGTAGATTTCGTCGATGTAGGTGGCGTTGGTGCCCTGCAAAAAGGATGACAGGGCAAAGGCTGCGTTCGCGTCCTGGCGAGACATACTTGAGTTCCTGGCGATTTCGGTTCGCGCATAACAAACGGCGCTGGCGCCGAGCTTCCCGACAGGGCTCGACGCGACAGGCACCCTTTACCCTATTTGCTGCGAAACTTCGCCCGGAAAAGCACGAAGAAATGAATTACCCTTTCAACTTTTCGGCAAGCGTGTGTCCGAGGCGGGCGGGCGACGGCGACACTGTAATCCCTGCCGATTTCATCGCTTCGGTCTTGGAACCTGCGTCGCCCTTGCCGCCTGAGATGATCGCGCCGGCATGTCCCATGCGGCGACCGGGAGGGGCGGTGACGCCGGCGATGAAGCCGACCATCGGTTTCTTGCGGCCGCGCTTGGCCTCGTCCTTGAGGAACTGGGCAGCGTCCTCCTCGGCGGAACCGCCAATCTCGCCGATCATGATGATCGATTCCGTCTTGGGGTCGGCCAGCAGCATTTCGAGCACGTCGATGAACTCGGTGCCCTTGACCGGGTCGCCGCCGATGCCGACCGCGGTGGTCTGGCCGAGGCCTTCCTGGGAGGTCTGGAACACCGCTTCGTAAGTGAGCGTGCCGGAGCGGGAGACGATGCCGACCGAGCCGGTCTTGAAGATGTTGGCCGGCATGATGCCGATCTTGCACTCGCCGGCGGTCATGACGCCCGGGCAGTTCGGCCCGATCAGGCGCGACTTGGAGCCGGTCAGCGAGCGCTTGACGCGGACCATGTCCAAGACCGGAATGCCTTCGGTGATGCAGACGATCAGCGGGATCTCGGCGTCGATGGCTTCGCAGATCGCATCCGCCGCGCCAGGCGGCGGCACGTAAATCACCGAGGCGTCGGCGCCGGTCTTCTCACGCGCCTCGCGCACGGTATCGAACACCGGCAGGCCCAGATGCGTCGAGCCGCCTTTGCCCGGCGAGGTGCCACCGACCATCTTGGTGCCGTAGGCGATCGCGGCCTCGGAGTGGAAGGTGCCGTTCTTGCCGGTGAAGCCCTGGCAGATGACCTTGGTGTTCTTGTCGATCAGGATGGACATGAGGTCTGCTTTCGCGAAACTAACAGAGTGAGGGGGTCAGTGGATGCGGCGGTAGACGCCGGTGAGGACGTCAGTCCAGCCTTCCGCGTCCGGCGAGAACTGGATCTTCAACGAGTAGGAATTGTCGTCGATGATCTCGTAGACATGGCGCGCATTGCCGCGGAGCGAGCCGCGCACCAGCGTCAGGGTCTTGCCGACCCATCCGCCGGAAGCGGGCGAGGGCGGCGTGTAGCCGAGCGAATCGTACCAGAACAATTTGTAGGTCCGGTCGTCGCGATCGAAGGTGAAGATGCCGTGGGTGGCAAAGCTCTGCTTGCCGTCGCGCATCTGGACCGCGTCCTGGATCAGATAAAATCCATTCAGGTCCATGCGCGCGACGACGCGAGAGGTGGCCGGCCCGCCCGCCGTCCAGCGCGACGGGAAGACCATCTCCTCACCATCCCATTCGCCCGCGAACGCGGCGAGGCGCGCGTGCTCGGGGAGCGGAGATGATGCGGCGAGATGGTCCTGGGCCATGGCCTCAGCCTCCCTTGACGGCCTTCACGATCTTCTGCGCGGCGTCGTCGAGATTGTCGGCCGGCACCACGTTCAGTCCGGATTCACGGATGATCTTCTTGCCGAGCTCGACATTGGTGCCTTCGAGGCGGACCACCAGCGGCACGCTGAGGCCGACTTCACGAACCGCAGCCGTGACCCCCTCGGCGATCACGTCGCACTTCATGATGCCGCCGAAGATGTTGACCAGAATGCCCTTCACGTTCGGATCGGCGGTGATGATCTTGAACGCGGCCGCGACCTTCTCCTTGCTGGCGCTGCCGCCGACGTCGAGGAAGTTCGCCGGGGCCATGCCGTAGAGCTTGATGATGTCCATCGTCGCCATGGCAAGTCCGGCGCCGTTGACCATGCAGCCGATGTTGCCGTCGAGGGTGACGTAGTTGAGGTCGTACTTGGAGGCCTCGATCTCCTTGGCGTCTTCCTCGGTCTCGTCGCGCAGCGCGAGGACCTCGGGGTGACGGAACAGCGCGTTGTCGTCGAACGACACCTTGGCGTCGAGCACGCGGAGCTGGCCCTGCCTGGTCACGACCAGCGGGTTGATCTCCAGCATCGACATGTCCTTGGCGACGAAGGCGGCGTAGAGCTGCGCGGTGAGCTTTTCCGCCTGCTTGGCGAGATCGCCGGAGAGCTTCAGCGCATTCGCAACCGTGCGGCCGTGATGGCCCATCACGCCGGTGGCGGGATCGACGGAGAAGGTCACGATCTTCTCAGGTGTGTTGTGCGCGACGTCCTCGATGTTGACGCCACCTTCGGTCGAGACGACGAAGGAGACGCGCGAGGTCTCGCGGTCGACCAGGATTGAGAGGTAGAACTCCTTGTCGATGTCCGAGCCGTCCTCGACATAGAGGCGGTTGACCTGCTTGCCGGCAGGGCCGGTCTGCACCGTCACCAGCGTGGCGCCCAGCATCTGCTTGGCGAACTCGGAGACTTCCGAGGCCGACTTGGCGATGCGGACGCCGCCCTTGTCGCCCGCCGAGGCTTCCTTGAACTTGCCCTTGCCGCGGCCACCGGCATGGATCTGGCTCTTCACCACCCAGACCGGACCGGGCAGCGCCTTGGCGGCGGCTTCCGCGTCGGCCGCCTTGAGGACCGGCACGCCCTTGGAGATCGGCACGCCGAACTCACCCAGCAGCGCTTTGGCCTGATATTCATGGATATTCATATGGTCGCTCCCTGAACCCGCGGGCGGTGACCTCTTGGGCCCACCTCAGTCTTGTGTCTGGCATACCATATACCACAGGAACTGCAACCCGGATTCTTTGACATCGATCGAGATCTGGACGGCTTGGACGGAACTCGCCCGGCAGCGGGTCCCGGAATTGAAACCGCCGAAGACCGGTTTTTCGATCTTCGGCGGGGTATTGTTGGAGCCTTAGCGGCCGAGAAGATCGGGTGCGATCTTCTTGCAGGCATCGACCAGGCCCTGCACGGCACCGACCGATTTGTCGAAGGCCTCGCGGTCCTTGCCGGCGAGTTCGATCTCGACGACGCGCTCGACACCCTTGGAGCCGATCACGACGGGCACGCCGACATACATGTCCTTCACGCTGTATTCGCCGTTCAGGTACGCGGCGCAGGGCAGGACGCGCTTCTTGTCCTTCAGGTAGCTCTCGGCCATCGCGATCGCGGAAGCGGCGGGGGCGTAGAAGGCCGAGCCGGTCTTGAGCAAATTGACGATCTCGGCGCCGCCGTTGCGGGTGCGGTCGACGATCTCGTCAAGGCGCGCCTGCGAGGTCCAGCCCATTTTGACGAGGTCGGGCAGCGGAATGCCGGCGACGGTGGAGTACTTCACCAGCGGCACCATGGTGTCGCCGTGGCCGCCGAGCACGAAGGCGGTGACGTCTTCGACCGAGACGTTGAATTCGTCGGCCAGGAAGTAGCGGAAGCGCGCCGAGTCGAGCACGCCGGCCATGCCGACGACCTTCTTGTGCGGCAGGCCGCTCGCCTTCTGCAGGGCCCAGACCATCGCGTCGAGCGGGTTGGTGATGCAGATGACGAAGGCGTCAGGGGCGTACTTCTTGATGCCGGCACCGACCTGCTCCATGACCTTGAGGTTGATGGAGAGGAGGTCGTCGCGGCTCATGCCGGGCTTGCGCGGCACGCCGGCGGTGACGATGCAGACCTTGGCGTTGTCGAGCGCTTCGTAGGAGTTCGCGCCGGCGTAGCGGGCGTCGAAGCCGTCGACGGGCGAGGACTGCGCGATGTCGAGCGCCTTGCCCTGCGGCACGCCCTCGGCGATGTCGAACATCACGACGTCGCCCAGTTCTTTCAGGCCGATGAGATGAGCCAGCGTTCCGCCGATCTGACCGGAGCCAATCAAAGCAATCTTGTCGCGCGCCATGTGAACCTGTCCTTTAGACATCCGAAGGAGGGAAAACTGATGGGTGGTTATCCCTTTCGCTTCCCGCGTTCAAGTCGGCGAATGCCCATTTGTCGGGCTGGGCGCGATGGCAGCCAGCATACCCTTCCGTCATTCCGGGATGCGCCGACAGGCGCAGGTCCGGAATCCATCGGGCGGCAGAGTGGGGCGGCGCGATGGGATTCCGGGCTCGCGACTTTGTCGCGCCCCGGAATGACGCCGGCGAAGATGATGGAATAGGACTTAAGTCTCCACCAGGCCCTTGGTGGAGCCGCTGGCAGTGGAATCCTTGCGGCCGTGAGCCAGCGCCAGATAGGATTCCGAGCTCATCTCGATCAGGCGCGACGCCGTCCGCTTGAACTCCATGGCCTCGTTGCCCTCGGTGGCGAGGTAGAGCGAGATCGGGTTGGCATCGGCCGAGGCCATCAGCTTCACGGCATTGTCATAGAGCGTATCGATCAGCGTGATGAAGCGCTTGGCGGCGTTGCGCTGGGAGAAGTCCATCACTGGAATATGGTCGACCAGGATGGTGTGATAGTCGTGCGCCAGCCTGAGGTAGTCGGATGCACCGAGCGGCTTCTCGCAGAGATCGGCGAAGGAGAACCGTGCCACGCCGTGCGCCGAGCACGGCACGTGCAGGATGCGGCCCTTGATCGAGATGTCGCGCGATCTGCATTTGGCGCCGCCTGACATCTTCGACCAGGCGCGGTCGAGCGCGGCATCCGCATCGCCATCGGCCGGTGTCAGCCACATCGGCACGCCCTGCAGCTTCTCCAGCCGGAAGTCGGTGCGCGCATCGAGCCGCGCGACGTCCATGTGGTCGGTGATCTGCTTGATGAAGGGCAGGAACAGCGAGCGGTTCAGGCCGCCCTTGTAGAGATCGTCGGGCGCGACGTTCGAGGTCGCGACCACGACGGTGCCGAGCTCGAACAGTTTTGCGAACAGGCGTCCCAGGATCATGGCGTCCGCGATGTCGGTGACGTGGAATTCGTCGAAGCAGAGCAGCCAGCTCTCCTCGAAGATCGCCGTCGCCGTCAGCGCAATGACGTCGCCGTCGGCGATCTCGCCGCGCGCGATGCTCTGGCGATAATCGTAGATGCGCTCATGCACATCCGCCATGAATTCGTGGAAATGCGCGCGGCGCTTGTGCTCGACCGAGGAGTGCTGGAAGAACAGGTCCATCAGCATGGTCTTGCCGCGGCCGACCTCGCCATGGATGTAGAGCCCGCGCGGCGCCTCGTCCTTGTCGCTGCTGCTGAACAGGCGGCTGAGCAGCCCTTGCTTGCGCGCGGGCTTGTAAGCGGCGAGCCGCTGGTCGAGCGCCGCATAGGCCTCGGCGACCTCGGCCTGCGCAGCATCGGGCTCGATCGCGCCCGATGCGATCTCGGCCTGGTATGCCTCGCGGAATGAGGAGTTTTCGGTGGAGAGCATGGCCCCTTACGGCCAGAGATGGGCGGAAATTGCAAGCCGTGAAATGGTGGACGGGGTATGCGCGCTTCTTCTCCCTCGCCCGTTCTGGGCCGTGACGAACTTCGTTCGCTCCGAGAGGGTCGGGGTGGGTTCTATCCGCGTATGAGATCCATCGAAGGACCTGTAGCCCCTCACCCGGATCGCAAGAGCGATCCGACTCTCCCCGCCAGCGGGGAGAGGTGAAGAGCTACTCACAGAGTTCGTAGGCGTCCTCGACGACATAGGGGCCGCCGCCCGTCGATGCGCGCGAGGAGAACAGCACGAAACGTTCGGCGGTGAAGGCCTTGCTCGGGAAGTAGCCGCGCAGCGACAGATAGTCGGCGACGTCGCGGTCGGAAGCGTCGTGCAACCGCGCCAGCGTCACGTGCGGGATGTACTTGCGTCCCTCCGGATCGAGGCCGATCCGCTGCATCATGCGCTCGAGTTCGGCCTGCAATTCCATCAGCGGCTTGCTCGGCGCGATGGTGGCGACCACCGCGCGCGGCTTGCGGCCACCGAAGCTGGTCAGCCCTTGCACCTTCACCTCGAACGGCTTGCGGTCGACGCGAAACAGCATCGAGGCGATCTCGTTGGCGGAGACGCCGTCGATATCGCCGATGAAGCGCAGGGTGACGTGATAATTTTCGGGATCGATCCACCGGGCGCCGGGAAGGCCGCCCCTAAGATTGGAAAGCGACTGGCCGATGTCGGCCGGAATTTCCAGACCAGTGAACAAACGCGGCATCGTTTCGCACTCCCGATGCTTGGGCACGGCCCTCGAGGCGAGGACCATATCCAAATTAGAGCCGGCGACGAATCACCGGTAACCTGATTCCTATCGCAGTTGTGTGACTCTGCGAAGCTTCGCGCGCCCAACCCCGGGAAAACCCTGGGAATTAGGGTTAGCGCTGCCTGCTTTTCAACGCCGTTGCTCGGTTATCGTGCCAATGAATGCCTCCACCATGGGCATGATGTTGCCGACGATGATGTCGACGCCCGCCGCGGTCGGATGGATGCCGTCGGCCTGGTTGAGCTTGGCGTCGGCTGCGACGCCCGCGAGGAAGAACGGATAGAGCGGCACTCCGAATTCCTTGGCCAGATCCGGATAAATCGAATTGAAGCGCGCTGCGTAGTCGGCCCCGTAATTTGGCGGCGCCAGCATGCCGCACAGCATCACTGGAATCTTGCGCGCCTTGAGCCGCTGCACGATGTCGGTCAGCGCCGTGCGCGTCAGGGCGGGATCGATGCCGCGCAGCGCGTCGTTGGCGCCGAGTTCGACGATGACGCCATCGGTTCCATCGGGGACCGACCAGTCGAGCCGGTCGCGGCCGCCGGAGGCGGTGTCGCCCGACACCCCGGCATTGGTCATGTCGACCGCTATGCCTTTGTCCTGCAAGGCTTTTTGGAGCTTTTGGGGAAACGCCTCCCGGGCCGGGAGGCCGAGCCCGGCGCTCAAGGAATCGCCGAGAACGACAAGCTTGACCGGCTTTGTCGCGTCCGCCCCGGCCGGGTTCGCAATTGTCATGAAGGCGAGCACCAACACGGCTATGTGCATGAACAATCCGTAACGCCTCTCGACCGCGCTATCGGAGTTGCCATATGACCGGACCATGGACACCTATTCCTCTTCGCTCGCCACGACCGCGATGGACACCATCGCCATCTCCAACGTCAATCTCTCATTGGGCACGGGCGCGGCGCGCGTTCACATCCTCAAGGATATCAGCCTGCGCGTCGCCTCGGGCGAGACGATCGGTCTGATCGGCCCGTCAGGGTCGGGCAAATCCACGCTGCTGATGCTGATGGCGGGGCTGGAGCGTCCTGATAGCGGAGAGGTGGTGGTCAATGGCACGCCTTTCAATGCCCTCGACGAGGACGCGCTGGCCCGCTTCCGCGGCCGCCAGGTCGGCATCGTCTTCCAGTCGTTCCATCTGATCCCGACCATGACGGCACTGGAGAACGTCGCCGTGCCGCTCGAGCTCGCCGGCAATCCGGACGCCGGCAAGCGCGCGGCGGAGGAGCTGCAATCGGTCGGCCTCGGGGATCGCCTGCATCATTATCCGAGCCAGCTCTCCGGCGGCGAGCAGCAGCGCGTCGCGCTCGCGCGCGCGCTGGCGCCGGATCCCGCCATCCTGGTCGCGGACGAGCCGACCGGCAATCTCGATGAAGCCACCGGAAAGCAGATCGTCGACCTGCTCTTCACCAAGCATGCCGAGCGCGGCATGACCTTGGTGCTGGTGACGCACGATTCCTCGCTGGCGCATCGCTGCGATCGCGTCATCCGTCTGCGCTCCGGGCGCATCGACACGCAGTCCGCGCCCGCATGAGCGCTGCTGCCGAACCGTTCGCGAAGCCGAACGCCGTCGCACTGTCGCTGCGCTATGCGCTGCGCGAATTGCGCGGGGGCCTGCGCGGCTTCTACGTCTTCATCGCCTGCATCGCGCTCGGCGTGATGGCGATCGCCGGCGTCGGCTCCGTCTCGGCGAGCCTGTCCGACGGCCTCGCCCGCGAGGGCCGCACGCTGCTCGGCGGCGACGTCTCGTTCGTGCTGTTTCAGCGCGAGGCCAAGCCCGACGAGGTCGCGTTCCTGCGCTCGCGCGGCGCCGTCTCGACCGCCGCCACCCTGCGCGGCATGGCGCGCTCGGCCGACGGCAAGCTGGCGCTGGTCGAGATGAAGGCGGTCGATGGCACCTATCCGATGCTGGGGCAGTTGACACTGGCGCCACAGCTGGCGATGTCCGATCTGCTCGCCGAGCACGACGGCGCATTCGGCGCCGCCGCCGATCCGACTCTGCTGGCACGCCTCTCGCTCAAGGCCGGCGACCGCGTCACCATTGGATCTGCGACCTTCCAGATCCGCTCGACCGTCGAGGCCGAGCCCGACAAGCTCGCCGGCGGCATCGGCTTCGGCCCGCGCTTTTTGATCAGCGAGGATGCCTTGCGCGCCACCGGCCTGATCCAGCCCGGCAGCCTGGTGCGCTGGGTCTACCGGGTGAAGCTGCCCGATACCGCCAACAGCGAGCGCGCCACCGAGGCCTTCATCGCAGACGCGCGCAACGCCGCGCCGCAGGCCGGCTGGGAGATCCGCAGCCGCTCCAATGCCTCGCCGCAGCTGGAGCGCAACATCAACCGCTTCACGCAGTTCCTGACGCTGGTCGGCCTCGCCGCGCTGCTGGTCGGCGGCGTCGGCGTCGCCAATGCAGTGAAGAGCCATATCGACCGCAAGCTCGAGGTGATCGCCGCCTTCAAGGCGGTCGGCGCCACCGGCCGTGACGTGTTCGGCATCTATCTGGCGCAAGTGATCCTGCTGGCCGCGATCGGGTCCGTGATCGGGCTTACGCTCGGCGCCGCCATGCCGTTCGCCATCGTCGGGCTGTTCGGCAAGCTGCTGCCGCTGCCGGTGGTGCCGGCCGTGCATGCAGACGAGCTCGCGCTGTCCTTCGTCTACGGCCTGCTCACCGCGCTCGCCTTCGGCCTGTGGCCGCTCGGGCGCGTGCACGACGTGCCGGTAGCGGCGCTGTTTCGCGACACCATCAGCTCCGAATGGCACCGGCCGCGGGCGAGCTACCTCCTGTTCATGGGCGTCGTGATCGTCCTGCTCGTCGCGGTCGTGATCGGGCTTTCGTTCGACAAGCGCATCGCCGCCGTGTTCGTGGCCTCCTCCGTCGTCGTGTTCGCCCTGCTGCGCGGCATCGCCGCCCTCTTGATGACAACCACGCGGCGGCTGCCGCGGACGCGGCTGCCGATGCTGCGGCTTGCGATCGCCAACATCCACCGGCCGGGCGCGCTGACGCCCTCGGTGGTGCTGTCGCTGGGTCTCGGGCTCGCCGTGCTCGTCACCATCACCCAGATCGACGGCAATCTGCGCCGGCAGTTCCTCGCGGCGCTGCCCGACCGGGCGCCGTCGTTCTTCTTCATCGACATCCCGAGCACGCAGGCCGAGCGGTTCGACGGCTATCTGCGCCAGATCGCCCCTGGCGCGAAGGTCGAGGACGTGCCGATGCTGCGCGGGCGCATCGTCGCCGCGCGCGGCGTGCGGGCCGAGGAGCTCAAGCCCACCACCGATTCCGAATGGGTCCTGCAGAGCGACCGCGGCCTGACCTATACGGCCGAGATGCCGAAGGGCTCCAAGGTGGTCGAAGGCGAGTGGTGGAGCGCGGACTATTCCGGCCCGCCGCTGGTCTCGATGGAGAAGAAGATCGCCGACGGGCTCGGCCTCAAGCTCGGCGACGAGGTCGTGGTCAACGTGCTCGGCCGCGACATCCCGGCGAAGATCAGCAATCTGCGCAACATCGACTGGCAGGGGATGGGCATCAATTTCGTCCTGGTGTTCTCGCCCAACGCCTTCAGGGGCGCACCCCACACCCACATCGCGACGCTGACCGAGGCGGGCGGCGACGCCGCCGGCGACGGCAAGATCATCAAGCAGGTGGCCGACGCCTACCCCATGGTGACGAGCGTGCGCGTGCGCGAGGTGATGGAGACGGTCGGCTCGGTCGTGACCAATCTGGCCCTGGCGATCCGCGGCGCCAGCGCCGTGACCCTGATCTCGGCGATCCTGGTGCTGGGCGGGGCGCTCGCCGCCGGCCACCGTCACCGGGTCTACGATGCGGTAATCCTGAAGACCCTGGGCGCGACCCGGCTGCGGCTGCTCGGCGCCTATGCGCTCGAATACCTCCTGATCGGGCTCGCCACGGCGGTGTTCGGCGTGATCGCCGGCAGCATCGCGGCCTGGATGATCGTGACGCGGCTGATGACGCTCAGCTTCGTCTGGCAGGCCGGCAGCGCGGCCGGCGTGGTGGCGGCCGCCCTGGTCGTCACGGTCGGGCTCGGGCTGGCCGGCACGCTGCTGGCGTTGAACAAAAAGCCCGCCACGGTGTTGCGAAATTTGTGACAAATGGTAGCGGGCGGCCGCGCGGGTGCGAAATCGCACGATTCCTGCGATTAACCACGTCCGCCCGTCGGGATTGCAGCCAAGGGCGACATTCAGCCGCGCGTGGACGGTTGCAGCGGATGTGTTAGTTTCCCACATATCGAATGGGTTCGGAGCCCCATTGTTAGCCAAAATTTAGTCGGCAGGCAGCGGTATCCGAGATAGAGTTTGACGAACCGGCGGCATGGCGACCCTCATGCCGGACCGGCCAACCAACGGGAATTCGACCATGTCCGACCTAGACCGTAACTACGCTTCTCCCTTCGGCAGGGCCGCCGGGCGTGTCGACGCCGCGACGGTCGATGCCGGCCTGCGCGCTTATATGCTGCGCATCTACAACTACATGAGCATTGGCCTCGCCATCACGGGCCTGGCCGCGCTCGGCGTCTACATGGCCGCCGTGACCGACGTCCCGACGGCGGACGCCGTTCGCGTCGGCAAGCTGTTCCTGACGCCGTTCGGCTACGCGATGTTCGTCAGCCCCCTGAAGTGGCTGTTCATGCTCGCGCCGCTGGCGATGGTGTTCGTGATCTCCGCGGGCATCAACCGCCTCGCCCCCTCGACCGCCCAGATCCTGTTCTGGGTGTTCTCGGCGCTGATGGGCATCTCGCTGTCGTCGATCTTCCTGGTGTTCACCCACACCTCGATCGTGCGGGTGTTCTTCATCACCGCGGCGACCTTCGGTGCGCTCAGCCTCTACGGCTACACCACCAAGCGTGACCTGACCGGCATGGGCTCATTTTTGTTCATGGGCCTGATCGGCATCATCATCGCGAGCCTGGTGAACCTGTTCCTGGCGAGCTCGATGCTGCAGTTCATCGTGTCGGTGGTCGGCGTGCTGGTGTTCGCGGGCCTCACCGCCTGGGATACGCAGCGGCTGAAGAACGACTACATCTACGGCTACGCCTCGGCCGGCGGTGACATCGCAGAGCGTGCGGCCATCACCGGCGCACTGTCGCTGTACCTGAACTTCATCAACCTGTTCACGCTGCTGCTGCAGCTCCTCGGCCAGCGCGACTGAGCGATAGACCCGAGAGAACGACACGAACCCCGGCCGCGCGGCCGGGGTTTTTGTTTGCGCCCCGGTAGCAGCCACAAACACCGTCATTGTGAGTGCAGCGGTCGCGGTAGGGACGCTCATTGCTGGGCGCCCCCCGCACAGATCCGTACGTGCGGCTTTCCCGCATACGGCTCCCACCTCGGGTGAGTAGCGGTGAAGCGTGTTCGGGGCCAAGGATGGAGGATTTGTGGCTTGGGGAGCAAGTCGGAGGCAAGCCGCGCGACCCGCTGCCACGTGGTCCCGTCAATCTGGCTGCGGCGCCGAAGCATCCGCCTCCATTGTTCGGTGACGAAGTAGCGGAAGGCGCTGAGCGCTCGGCTGTTGGTCGGTACCGCGTGGTAGTTGAAGTACCCGGTAACGACCTGCCGCAGCCATTTGCCCTGTTCGAGCACCGACTGGTGCATACGCCGTCGCATTCCCTGCTTCACGGCTTGCAGTTTCGCCCGCATGCGGTCTTTGCGAGACTTGCGCCTGATCTGGAACTTGCCTTGCTTGGATCGGCTGCAGATGAAGGTGAAGCCGAGGAAGTTGAAGGTCTCCGGCTTGCCGAGCCCGCGCCGCCTGCGGTTGTCCTCCGCATGACGTCCGAACTCGATCAGCCGGGTTTTCTCAGGGTGCAGTGACAGCGCGAACTCCTGCAGCCGTTTGCGCAATTCTTCGAGGAAGTGCCGGGCCTCATTCTCATGCTCGAAGCCGACGATGAAGTCGTCAGCGTAGCGCACGATGATCATGTCACCCGCGGCCTCGCGCCGTCTGAAGCGTTCGGCCCACAGATCGAGGGCATAGTGCAGGTAGATGTTGGCAAGCAGCGGCGAGATCACCGCCCCTTGTGCCGTCCCCTGTTCGCTGACCCTGACCGTTCCTTCTTCGAGAACACCCGCCTTGAGCCATTTGCGGATCAGACGGATGATACGCTGGTCGCCGGTCCGATGTTCGACGAAGCGGATGAGCCATTCCTGGTCCACCATGTCGAAGAACGAGCGGATATCGGCGTCAACAATGAAGTTCACCCGCCGGCTCTCGATTCCGACCAGCAGCGCATCCATCGCATCGTGCGCGCTGCGCCCGGGCCGGAACCCATACGAGAACCCGAGGAAGTCCTCCTCGTAGATCGCGTTGAGCACCGTAGCGGTTGCCCGCTGAACGATCTTGTCCTCGAGGGACGCAATCGCCAGCGGTCGCTGCCGCCCATCCTGCTTCGGGATATGGACCCGCCGCGACGGCTGCGGCCGGTACGCTCCCCGGTGAACACGAGCATGCAGGTCCTCAAGATTGGCCTTGAGGTCTTGCTCGTAGTCCCGCCACATCATTCCGTCCACACCCGGCGCGGCATGCTTCTTCAGCGCGAAGAACTCCGCCTCGAGCAGTTCAGGCGTGATGTGGTGAAGCAGCGCAGTGAACCTCTCCTTCTTCCTTTCCCTTGCAGTTCGCCGTATGCGTTCCAACGCCTGTGTCACGCTTGTCCGGCTCGGCGTCCGGGGCGTGCTTTGCTGGTCCGCATTCCCCTTGGTCGCGGCCCTTCGCTCCACCAACTCCTCCGCGGATCGCTCCGCTTCGTTCGCAGGCTTCGACGCTACTACGGCCGCGTCCGACTTCCCGCATCCGTTCGTCATCGGCTTTGGCTCCTCGCCTTCCCGATGCGGACCTTGGGGGCATGTTGCCATCGGTCAGATGCGGGACCTCCCAGGTTCCGACGCGGTCCTTTGCTGCGTGATGGGGTCTTCGACCACGGCAGAGCGTCAGCGCCTCGCATAACGGCGCCGCACATGTTGCCTTCGACGTTGCTTACCGGCTCGGCCTCTGCGAGTTTCTGTCTTTCGCGGCTCAATAGCCCACCCCACAGCATCGTTGTGTACGCTTCGCAGCCGCCGTTGCCGACGGCCACGCAACACTCACTACCGGGCGCTCGCTACCGCTTACCCGGACCGGACTTCCACCGGTTGGACCACGCCAGCTTGCCTGGCGCACAAGCAATCCAGAGTCTCTCCGCGGATGCATTTCCGGATTGCTTCGCTGCGCTCGCAATGACGAGTTGGAGGCACTGTTGCCCCTTCCAGCAGTCGGACGAAGGCTCTATCCTCCCGCCCCATGTCCGCACCTGAAATCAGGCCCACGACCGAGGCCGACCTCCCCGCCATCACCGCCATCTACCAGCAGGCCGTCCGCGAGGGCACGGCGACGTTCGAGCTGGACTCGCCCGACCTTGCCGAGATGACGCGCCGTTACCGCGCACTGGTCGATGGCGGCTATCCCTATTTCGTCGCGATCCTCGACGGGCGCGTGGCCGGCTATGCCTATGCCGGCGCCTACCGGCCACGGCCGGCCTATCGCTTCACCGTGGAGAACTCGATCTATCTCGATCCCTCCTTCCACCGCCGTGGCGTCGGGTCAAAGCTGCTGGAGCGGCTGATCACCGAATGCGAGGCGCGCGGTTTCCGCCAGATGATCGCGGTGATCGGCGATTCCGCCAATGCGGGCTCGATCGGCGTGCACACCAGGGGCGGCTTCAAGATGATCGGCACGCATCCCAATGTCGGGCTGAAATTCGGGCGCTGGCTGGACACCGTGATGATGCAGCGCGACCTCGGCGAGGGCGCGAAGACGGTGCCGGGGAAGTAGGGTAGTCCCGTAGGCCGCTACACCACCGCCAGCTTGCGATCGATCACCAGCAGCACGCGCTCGAGCTCGTGGCCGCGGCGCAGGATCAGGCCCGTGGCCGAGATCACGCTGTACATGCCCTGCTTGCGCGCCAGGCGCGGGTCCTTCTCGATGCGATAGATCGGCACTTCCGAGGCGCGGCGATAGACCGAGAACACCGCGCGATCCCTGAGGAAGTCGATGGCGTAGTCGCGCCACTCGCCGTCGGCAACCATGCGGCCATAGAGATTGAGAATACGATGCAGCTCGAGTCGGTTGAAGGTCACCCGGCTCGACTGCGCGTTCGCAGCGGCGGGACGCGCCGCCGCACGCTGCCCGCTCGGATCGGCATCCTCCGGCATCAGGCTCATGGGAGCGCCTCCTCCTCGCACAACATGACCACGTCCGCGAAAATCGTCCCCGGAACCGCGGATCATGACAGTTGCATGATCGCGCCAACCGCTGTCCTTCGCAAGGGCTCTCGATGGAACTCGGGGACAAAATCCGAAGAGTTTCCAGAGGGTTTCGGGGCTCAACCGGCGGAATTGCACCACACGCAGGAGTGGAACTCCGTCGGGACGAACCGTCACGGGATCGTGCGCAAGAATCTTAGTCTCGCCGCTTTTCCGCCCAGCGCCCGCCGCCCTGCATTGCGAAAAGGCTGATGTGCGTTGACCCGGTCCTTTCGGTTCTGGATTCCTCAGCCCCCAGCCCCCCGGGGTCGAACAGGATCGGGTCTGTACGCGCGACAAGGAGGGCCAACGCAAGTTGGTCCTTTTTTGTTTGTGTCGGGATGTTTGCGGCTCGCCCCCTCTCTCCAGACATCAGCGGAAAGACTCTCCCCCCTCATCCTGAGGAGCCGCGCCATTCGCGCGGCGTCTCGAAGGATCGAGGCCCCCCGCTGCATCAGCGCCGCCCTTCATGGTTTGAGACGCGCGCAAGGGCGCGCTCCTCACCATGAGGAGCGAACGAGTGCGACGCTCGAGAACGAGAGAGAGGAATTCGAATCAGTGCAGCGACGTGTACGCCGCGCCGAGCATCGGGCCCGGCCTTTCGCGGCTGCCGTCCTGGACGTAGACCACCGCGCCGTCGACGCCGTCACGCGTGAGGTTCTCGATCGGCACGGTCCAGCTTTCCGGACGGCCGTTCCAGTCGCCTACCTTGAGCAGGTTGCGCACCACGTTGTGGTAGGTGATCTGCTGCCCGCGATTTTCGCCGCGGCTGATCGCGATCGGCACCGACTTGGAGATCGAGCAGATCCAGACCTCGCCGTGCGAGACCGCCGGCTCCTTGCTTTCGGCTACCGACACGTTGATCTGCTTGCCTGCGAGCGACATCGTAACCGGAACGCTCATCACGCCGGAGCCCTTTTCGGACTTGCCGATCGCGCTCTCGATGCCGGCGCGATCGCTGCCGATGACATGCGTGGAGCCGTTGACGACGACCTGCGGCGTGTAGACCTCGCGGTCACCGCGCATGCGTGAATAGGCTCGCTGCCGCGCAGAGAAACGCGAATCGGCCAGCGTGTCCTTCCAGCCGAGATAGTCCCAATAATCGATCGGCATGCTCAGCGCGATGATCGAGGGGTCGCTGGAGAGATCGCCGATGATCTTGTCCGCGGGCGGGCAGGACGAGCAGCCCTGCGAGGTAAACAATTCGACGACGGCGCGCGGATCGGCGTGAGCGGGACGGATGACGGCGACGATCGCACAGATACCGAGTGCTCCCGACCAGAGGGCACCGGACCAACGTGAAATCAGATGAGAAGCCGTCATTGTTGTCATGTCGAACGCCGCACACCAAAGCTCGTGGGAGGGGGAATCTTATCGAATGATGGTCACCGTAGTCTTACGGGCGCGACCTGCTCAACCACCCAGGAAACCGTGCCGAGCCGATTTTCCGCCGGATGGGCCCATCCAAAGCATGCCGCAAACGCGCGAAGGCGGCCTTGTGATAGGCCGCCTTCGTTTAACCTTCTACTCACGTCGCAGTGAGCCACCGTTCACAAATTCGCGCTTAAGCCGCGAGCTTGCGCAGCACGTAGTGCAGGATGCCGCCGTTCCGGTAATAGTCGAGCTCGTCCAGCGTATCGATGCGGCAGAGCAGCGAAACGCGCTGCAACGAACCGTCTCCGGAGACGATTTCCGCCGTCAGCTTCTGGCGCGGCTTGAGGTCGCCGACGAGGCCGCGCAGCGTGACCTTCTCGTCGCCCTTCAGGCCGAGCGACTGCCAGGAGGTGCCTTCCTCGAAGGTCAGCGGCAGCACGCCCATGCCGACCAGGTTGGAGCGATGGATGCGCTCGAAGCTCTGGCAGATCACGGCGCGGACGCCGAGCAGACGGGTGCCCTTCGCGGCCCAGTCGCGCGAGGAGCCGTTGCCGTATTCGGCGCCGGCGAACACCACCAGCGGCACCTGCTCCTGCTGGTACTTCATCGCGGCGTCGTAGATCGACATCTGCTCGCCGTCGGGCCAGTGCTTGGTGAGACCGCCCTCGGGGATATTTCCATCCGCACCCTTGAGCATGAAGTTCTTGATGCGGATGTTGGCGAAGGTGCCGCGCATCATGACTTCATGGTTGCCGCGACGCGTGCCGTACTGGTTGAAGTCGGCCGGACGCACCTGGTGCTCGCTGAGATATTTGCCCGCGGGCGAGGTGAGCTTGATCGAACCGGCCGGCGAGATGTGGTCGGTGGTGATCTTGTCGCCGAACAGGGCAAGGATGCGCGCCTCGACGATGTCGGTGACCGGCTCCGGCTCCTTCTTCATGCCTTCGAAATAGGGCGGGTTCTGCACGTAGGTCGAAGACATGTTCCAGCGATAGGTCTCGCTCTCGACCGTCTTGATCTTGCGCCAGTTGGCGTCGCCCTTGAACACGTCGGCATACTTCTTCTTGAAGATCGCCGAGGTCACGAACTTCTTCATGAAGGCGTTGATCTCCTTCGTGGTCGGCCAGATGTCCTTCAGGTACACCGGCTTGCCGTCCTTGCCTTCGCCGATCGGCTCGACGGCGAGGTTCTTGGTGACGCTGCCGGCGAGCGCGTGGGCGACGACCAGCGGCGGCGAGGCCAGATAGTTCGCCTGCACGTCCGGCGAGACGCGGCCTTCGAAGTTGCGGTTACCGGAGAGCACGGCGGCGGCGACGATGCCGTTGTCGTTGATCGACTTCGAGATCTCCTCCGGTAGCGGACCGGAATTGCCGATGCACGTGGTGCAGCCGAAGCCGACCAGGTTGAAGCCGACCTTGTCGAGATCCTTCTGCAGGCCGGAATCGGCGAGATAGCCCGCGACGACCTGGCTGCCCGGAGCGAGCGAGGTCTTGACCCACGGCTTGGCCTTGAGGCCCTTGGCGGCGGCGTTGCGCGCCAAAAGTCCGGCGCCGATCAGCACGCTCGGGTTCGAGGTGTTGGTGCAGGAGGTGATGGCCGCGATCACGACGTCGCCATGGCCGATCTCGAAGTCCTTGCCCTCGACGGGGAAGCGCTTCGTGGGCTCCTCGGCCTTCTTGTACTCGGTGCCGAGCGCGAGCGAAAAACCTTCCGCGACCGACGGCAGCGCGATGCGGCCCTCGGGACGCTTCGGACCGGCCATCGACGGTACGACGTCGGCGAGGTCGAGGGTCAGGGTCTCCGTGAACACCGGATCGGGAGACTTGGCGGTGCGGAAGAGCCCTTGCGCCTTGGCATAGGCCTGCACCAGCGCAACGCGCGGCGCGGCGCGGCCGGAGGTCTTGAGGTAGTCGATCGCGGCGGCGTCGACCGGGAAGAAGCCGCAGGTCGCGCCATATTCGGGCGCCATGTTGGCGATGGTCGCCTTGTCGGCAACGGAGAGGTTGTCGAGGCCCGGACCGAAGAACTCGACGAATTTGCCGACGACGCCGAGCTTGCGCAGCATCTGCGTGACGGTCAGCACGAGGTCGGTGGCGGTGACGCCTTCCTTCATCGCGCCCTTCAGCTTGAAGCCGACGACGTTGGGCAGCAGCATCGACAGCGGCTGGCCGAGCATGCAGGCTTCCGCCTCGATGCCGCCGACGCCCCAGCCGAGCACGGCGAGACCATTGACCATGGTGGTGTGGGAGTCGGTGCCGACCAGCGAGTCGGGATAGGCGACCTCGAAGGTGCCGGTCTTCTTGCCGACCGTCATCTTCTCCTTCTTGGTCCAGACCGTCTGGGAGAGATATTCGAGATTGACCTGGTGGCAGATGCCGGTGCCCGGCGGGACGACGGAGAAGTTCGAGAACGCCTTCTGGCCCCACTTCAGGAACTCGTAGCGCTCTTGGTTCTGCTTGTATTCCTCGGTGACGTTCTTGGCGAAGGCCTTGTTGTCGCCGAAGAAGTTCACGATCACGGAGTGGTCGATGACGAGATCGACCGGCACCAGCGGATTGATCTTCTCAGGCTCGCCGCCGAGCTTCTGCATGGCGTTTCGCATTGCAGCCAGGTCGACGACGGCCGGAACGCCGGTAAAATCCTGCATCAGCACGCGGGCGGGGCGGAAGGCGATCTCATGCTCCAGCGACTTCTTCCGCAGCCACTTCGACACCGCGACGATGTCTTCCTTCTTGACCGAGCGGCCGTCCTCGTTGCGCAGCAGGTTCTCGAGCAGGACCTTCATCGAATATGGGAGTTTCGAAATTCCCTTCAGACCATTCTTCTCGGCCGTGGGCAGGCTGTAATAGACATAGGTCTTGGCGCCGACCTTGAGGGTCTTTTTGCATTTGAAGCTGTCGAGCGAGGTCATGTAGGAAATCCCAATTGTTAGTTATACCCGGCAGGGTATTTTAACACCGTCAGCGTAGCAGGCTGGGTCGCTTGCAGGAACAGGTTGAGTTGCTGCATCAAGTAGTTCCGGGCTTATAGAAGCTTTCTAACCGCACCGCCACAGCCACAATCGTGCCGCAGCAATTGCTGAGCCAAAAATTCCCATGCGCTACCCCAAGATTTCCTGAGGCCTGGCGTTGAGCGGACTGGACCAGGCCAAGATGCAGCTGTCCGGACGCGGGGTGGCCTGCGTGCGCGGCGGGCGCGAGGTGTTTTCCGGGCTCGACTTCCATGCCGTCTCGGGCGAGGCCGTGTCGGTGATGGGGCGCAATGGCGCGGGCAAGTCCTCGCTGCTGCGGCTGATCGCAGGCCTGCTCGCTCCGGCCGGCGGCACGATCGTACTGGACGGGGGCGATGCCGACATGACGTTGCCCGAACAGTGCCACTATCTCGGCCACCGCGACGCGCTGAAGCCGGCGCTGAGCGTGGCCGAAAATCTGGCATTCTGGGCTGATTTTCTGGGCGGAGAGCGGGGCGACGCCGCCGCGAGCCTCGAGGCCGTCGGCCTCGACCACGCCACCCATCTGCCCGCGGCCTTCCTGTCGGCGGGCCAGCGCCGCCGGCTCTCGCTGGCCCGGCTGCTCACTATCAGGCGCCGGATCTGGCTGCTGGACGAGCCGACCACGGCGCTGGATCTCGCCGGCCAGGACATGTTCGGCGGCCTGATGCGCGAGCACCTCGCCCATGGCGGCATGATCATCGCGGCGACCCACGCGCCGCTCGGGATCAATTCGCGGGAGCTGCGGATCGGGGGGATGGCGTGAACTTCGGGCACCCTCAGCTTTCCAAGCGGCCGGGCGCCGGCCTCTCCTTTCCCTCCCCCCTTGTGGGGGAGAGAAAGGCAGGGGGGTGCCACGCGGCAAAACCTCTCGGTTCTAGCGTCGGGAAAGTGAGCGCTCTGTTGCTCGCTGCCTGCCGCCGACAAGCATCTCGCCCGGGGCTACCCCCCTCCCCTGCCCTCCCCCACAGGGGGAGCGCAGTGTGCCCGGAACTGGCGGCGGATGTTTTCCCAGTCATTGGGAGCACCCCATGACCGCCCTGTCCGCCCTGATCCGCCGGGACATCCGGATCGCGCTCCGCGTCGGCGGCGGGGCGCTGATCGGGGTGCTGTTCTTCCTGACGGTGGTGGTGCTGATGCCGTTCGCGGTCGGGCCGGACCTGGCGCTGCTGTCGCGGCTCGGGCCGGCGATCCTCTGGCTCGGCGCGCTGCTGGCGAGCCTGCTCACCCTGGACCGGCTGTTCATGGCCGACCATGAGGACGGCTCGCTCGACCTGATCACGATGAGCCGGACCCCGCTGGAACTCGCCTGTGCCGCCAAGGCGCTGGCGCATTGGCTGGCCGCCGGCCTGCCGCTGATTGTCGCAACCCCCGTCCTGGGCCTGCTTCTGAACCTCGACATGGTCGCGACCGGCGCGGTGGCGCTGACGCTGCTGGTAGGCACTCCGGCCCTGACCTTCACCGGCATGATCGGCGCGGGGCTGGCGGTGACGCTGCATCGCGGCGGGCTGTTGATGGCGGTGTTGGTGCTGCCGCTGTCGATCCCCGTGCTGATCTTCGGCGTTGCGGCTTCGCAGGCCGCCATCGTCGGTCCCATGACTTTCGGAGCGCCGTTCTCGATCCTGTGCGCGCTGTCGCTGGTCAGCCTCGTGGTCGGCCCCTTCGCGGCGGCCGCGAGCCTGCGGCATGGACTGGATTGAATTGGACTGGACTGACCTTGACCCCGATCAACTTTCGCTGCCCGCTTTCATGCTGATTGCGTGAGCAGCCCCCGGTGATTATCACGATACCATGTCGCTGATCGACCTCGCCAACCCCACGCGGTTCCTCGCGCTGACAGCGCGGGTGTTGCCATGGCTTGCGGGTGCGACCGTCATCCTGCTCGCCATCGGCCTCTATCAATCCGCTTACGCGCCCGACGACTACCAGCAGGGCGCGACCGTGAAGATCATGTTCATCCACGTGCCCAATGCGTGGCTGTCGATGTTCGTGTGGGGCGTGATGAGCATCGCTTCCCTCGGCACGCTGGTGTGGCGGCATCCGCTCGCCGATGTCGCCGCGAAGGCGGCGGCTCCGATCGGCGCCGGCTTCACCTTCCTCGCGCTGCTGACGGGCTCGCTGTGGGGCCGGCCGATGTGGGGCACCTATTGGGAATGGGACGCGCGGCTGACCTCGGTGCTGATTCTGTTCCTGATGTATCTCGGCCTGATGGCGCTGTGGCGTGCGGTCGACGATCCCTCGCGCGCGGCACGCGCCGCGGCGGTGCTGACACTGGTCGGCGCGATCAACCTGCCGATCATCAAGTTCTCCGTCGACTGGTGGAACACGCTGCACCAGCCGGCTTCGGTGATGCGCATGGGCGGCTCGACGCTCGACAAGTCCTTCCTGGTTCCGCTGCTGGTGATGGCGATCGGATTCACGCTGCTGTTCGTCACGCTGCACCTGGCGGCAATGCGCAACGAGATTTTGCGCCGCCGGGTCCGCTCGCTGCAGATGATGCAGGCGAGCCGGGTCGCGTTTTCGAGCGAAATGGGCACCGGTTCGCGTCAGGAAAATGCGTCAAAAGGGGCGGCGTGATCATGTCGCTCGGTCCCTACGCCTCCTTCATCGTAGCGTCCTATACCGCTGCGGCCCTCGTGATCGTGATCCTGATCGGCTGGATCGTGCTCGACTTTCGCAGCCAGACGCAGCGCCTGCGCGAGCTCGACCGTAGCGGCGTCACCCGCCGCTCTGGCCGCGGGGCGATGGACGCGTCATGAGCGATCAATCGACCTCCGGCGCGCCGCAGCGCCGCACCTTCCTGATGGTGCTGCCGCTGATCGCGTTCATCGGACTGGCGCTGCTGTTCTGGTTCCGGCTCGGCAGCGGCGATATCTCGCGGATTCCGTCCGCACTGATCGGCAGGCCGGCGCCGCAGACCGCGCTGCCGCAGTTGGAGGGATTGCAGGACAACGGCGCACAGGTGCCGGGGCTCGATCCCGCCGCCTTCAAGGGCAAGGTCAGCCTCGTCAATGTCTGGTCGTCCTGGTGCGTGCCCTGTCATGACGAAGCACCGCTGCTGACCGAACTGGCAAAAGACAAGCGCTTTCAGCTCGTCGGCATCAACTACAAGGACGCAGCCGACAACGCGCGCCGCTTCCTCGGGCGCTACGGCAACCCGTTCAGCCGCGTCGGCGTCGACGCCAACGGCCGCGCCTCGATCGAATGGGGCGTCTATGGCGTGCCGGAGACGTTCGTGGTCGGGCGCGAGGGCACGATCGTCTACAAGCTGGTCGGGCCGATCACGCCGGACAATCTGCGGACCGTGCTGCTGCCGCAGATGGAGAAGGCGCTGAAGGCGGGGTCTTAGCCGAGACCGTCATTGCGAGCGCGGCGAAGCAATCCAGACTGTCTCCGCGGAAGGATTCTGGATTGCTTCGCTTCGCTCGCAATGACGAGTTGAGAGACCGTCAGCCCTTCCTTACGTCCCCGGCCTCGGCCTCGCTCGCTTCCAGCGATGCCGGCTCGATCCCGTAGCGTTTGGTCAGTGGCATCTGGGCGATGGCGAAGATCATCGTGATCAGGGTGACGCCGAACACCTTGAAGTTCACCCAGAAATCCGTGCTCTGGGTGCGCCAGACGATCTCGTTCAGCATCGCCATGCCGGCGAAGAACAGCGCCCAGCGCAGCGTCAGGATGCGCCAGCCCTGCGGCGTCAGATTGAACATCTGGTCGAACATCACGGCGATGAAGGATCGGCCGAACAGCAGGCCGCCGCCGAGGATCGCCGCGAACAGGCCGTAGATGATGGTCGGCTTGACCTTGATGAAGGTCTCGTCGTGCAGCACCAGGGTCAGCGTGCCGAACACCAGCACGATCACGCCCGTCACGATCGCCATGATCGGGATGTGTCGCGTCACGACGTAGGAGGCGGCCATCGCCGCGACGATCGCGACCATGAAGGCGCCGGTCGCGACGAACAAGTTGAACTTCGCATTGACGAAGAAGAACACGAGCAGCGGCCCGAGCTCGGTCGCAAGCTTGAACAGCGGATGCGGCTGGGTCTTGTCCATTCTCTCTTCCGTCTCTCCCAACCTTCGAGACGACCGCTTCGCGGTCTCCTCAGGATGCGGACCTCATGTGTGGCACGACCTCATCCTCAGGAGCCGCGCAAGCGGCGTCTCGAAGGATGACGCTATTCGATTCCGGCGATGGCGCGGGCGAAGTCGCGCGCAGTGAACGGCGCGAGATCGTCGACGCCTTCGCCGACGCCGATGAAATGCACCGGCAGTTTGAATTTCTCCGCGAGCGCCACCAGGATGCCGCCGCGCGCGGTGCCGTCGAGCTTGGTCATCACGAGGCCGGTGACCCCGGCGGTGCGATGGAACGCCTCGACCTGCGACAGCGCGTTCTGGCCGACAGTAGCATCCAGCACCAGCAGCACGGCATGCGGCGCAGTGTCATCCACCTTGCGGATCACGCGCACGACCTTCTCGAGCTCGTTCATCAGCTCGGCCTTGTTCTGCAGGCGGCCGGCGGTGTCGATCAGGAGCACGTCCATGCCCTGCTCTTTCGCCGCAGTCAGTGCGCTGAAGGCGAGGCTTGCCGAATCCGAGCCCTGCGCGGCGGCGATGACGGGCGTCTTCGTGCGCTCACCCCAGACCTTGAGCTGCTCGATGGCGGCGGCGCGAAACGTGTCGCCGGCGGCCAGCATCACCTTGCGGCCTTCCGATGCGAATTTTTGCGAGAGCTTGCCGATGGTGGTGGTCTTGCCGGAGCCGTTGACGCCGACGACGAGGATCACGAAAGGCTTCTTGCCCGCATCGATCACGAGCGGCTTGGCGACCGGCGCCAGCACCTTCTCGACCTCGGTTGCGACGACGTCCTTGACCTCGTCCGCAGAGATTGCCTTGTCGTAGCGGCCGGCGCCGACGGCATCCGCGATCCGCACCGCGACCGAGGTGCCGAGATCGGCGCGCAGCAGCACGTCCTCGATGTCGTCGAGCATGGCGCGGTCGAGCTTGCGCTTGGTGACGAGGTCGGCGACCGCGGTCCCGAGCGAGGACGAGGTGCGCTTCAGCCCGTTGGACAGGCGGCGCCACCAGCTCAGCTTGGGGGTGTCGGAGGTGGTATCGTTCATGGGGGCGTGTTAGCCGTTCCGGCTCGCAAACGAAAGCCTTGACCGAAAGTCTTGCAATTGCTCGATGTTCCCGAATTGACCGCCGATGAAATCCTGGCCCGCGTGCTCCATCGCGACGGGCTGATGCTGATCATCGACAAGCCGGCCGGCCTGCCGGTGCATCGCGGCCCCAAGGGCGGCCCCAATCTGGAGGATTCCTTCGACGCGCTCCGGTTCGGCCTGCCGCGGCCGCCGGTGCTTGCGCACCGGCTGGACAAGGACACCTCCGGTTGCCTCGTGCTCGGGCGCCATCGCAAGGCGACCGCATCGCTCGGGCTGCTGTTCAAGCACGGCAAGATCGGCAAGACCTACTGGACCGTGGTCGAGGGCGGCCCTGCTGAAGATGAAGGCAGCATCGACATGCCGCTTGGCAGGCTCAATGCGGAACGCGGCTGGTGGCAGAAGCCGGACCCGGACGGGCAGAAGGCGATCACCAACTGGAAGGTGATGGGCCGGGCGGACGGTTTCACCTGGCTCGCCATGGAACCGGTGACCGGGCGAACCCATCAATTACGCGTGCATTCGGCCGAGAGCGGATGGCCGATCTTCGGCGATAACATTTACGGCAACGGCCCGCGCTTCGGCGAGCCGAAGCTGCACCTGCATTCACGCGAGATCGTGGTGCCGATCTCCCGGAACAAGGAGCCGGTCCGCGTGGTGGCCCCGGCCCCGCCGCATATGCACGAGAAGCTCAGGGCCTGCGGATGGAACGGGAAGTAGCTGTCGTTTACCTCTCCCGCTCGCGGGAGAGGGAGCGCAGCGTCTCCGCGGTGACACCTCGTTCTCATGGCCCCATGGTTTACGAAACGTTCAGTGCTCGCCTCTAATGATCACGGTTGCTTAGAACAAGCTTCCGTCAATCCGCTCAGGACGAGCCGCGCTTCATGCCCAAGGCCGAGCTATCGATCATCGACGAGGTCGAATCCGCACTTCGGATCGGCTCGCCGGAAAAGGGCCTGGAAACGGCGCGCCGCGTCACCGACCTGTTCCTGTCCTCCGCCGGCAGTTTTAGCGACGAGCTGATCGCGCTGTTTGACGACGTGCTCGAGCGCCTGATTCGCACCATCGAGCTGCGCGCGATTGCCGACATGGGCGCACGCGTCGCGCTGGCCGAGATCAGCATGCAGCTCGCACCGATCGCCCAGGCGCCGCCTTCCGTGATCCGCCGCCTCGCCAACAATGACGAGATCCGCATCGCCGGCCCCGTGCTGCAGGAATCAGCGCGCCTCGACGATGGCGAGCTGGTGAAGATCGCCTCCAGCAAAAGCGAGCCGCATCTGCTCGCGGTTGCCGGTCGCTGGTGGCTGAAGGAGATCGTCACCGATGCGCTGCTGGCGCGGCGCTATCCCAGCGTCAGCCGGCGACTTGCCGCCAATCCCGGCGCGCGCGTCTCCGGAAACGGATTTGCCGTCATCGTCGGCCAGGCCGAAAGCGATCCCGAGCTCGCCGTGAGTGTCGGCGTTCGTGTCGACCTGCCTTCGGAGCTGCGCCGCCAATTGCTGCGCTCGGCGACGGATGCGGTGCGCACGCGCCTGCTGTCGCGCGCGCCGCCGCATCTGTTCGAGGAGATCCAGAGCGCGATCGCAGCCGTCACCGTCGGCGTCGAGCGCGAGATGTCGGGCGTTCGCGATTTCGAGGGCGCCAAGCGCGCCATCGCCGGCCTCAAGGCCACCGGCCAGCTCAACGAGGCAACGCTGCTCGGCTTTGCCAGGCAGCGGCGCTATGAAGAGACCGCCGCCGCCCTGGCGGCGTTGTCCGGATCGACGGTCGAGGTGATCCGTCCACTGATGCAGAGCCTGCGCGAAGACGGCCTTCTGGTGCCGTGCAAGGCGGCCCAGCTCAGCTGGGAGACGACAGCCGCAGTGCTCGAAAGCCGCTTTGCGACAGGCGCGATGAAGCCTGCAGACGTGGCGAGGGCGCAGGGGCACTACGCGCGCATGACGGCGGAGAATGCAAGGCGGACGCTCAGGTTCTGGCAGGTAAGGGCGTCGTAGACTCTTCCCCTCTCCCCTTGCGGGAGACGGTGGCTCGCCGCGTAGCGGCGAGACGGGTGAGGGGTCTCTCGCGGCGCGCACCTTCACGCAGTTGAATTCGCGGAAGCAACCCCTCATCGGCGCTTCGCGCCACCTTCTCCCGCAAGGAGAGAAGGAAGAAGGCCCCGGCTTACGTCGTCAACCGCTCGCCATCGCTGCCGGTGATCATGAGGGGCACGATGGTTCCCATCCGCTCGCCCGCAATCGCCACCGGCAGATAGTGCTCCGTGCGGCCCTGCGCCTCACTCTCGATCAACACCTCTCGTGTCGCACCGATCTCGCCTTGCAGCCTCCGCCGCAACGCCGCCTCTCCCGCAGCGCGCAATCGCTTCGCGCGGTCCTTGACGACCGGACCCGCCACCTGCGGCATCCGCGCGGCGGGCGTGCCGGGGCGCGGGGAATAGGGGAAGACGTGCAGGAAGGTCAGGCCGCACTCCTCGACGAGATCGAGCGAGCGCGAGAACATCTCCTCGGTCTCGGTCGGGAAACCCGCGATGATGTCGGCGCCGAAGGCGACATCGGGACGCAGGCCGCGCACCTGGTTGCAGAACGCGATCGCATCCCGCCGCAAGTGCCGCCGCTTCATGCGCTTCAGGATCATGTCGTCGCCTGACTGCAGCGACAGGTGCAGATGCGGCATCAGGCGCACATCGGCCGCAATGGCGTCGAGCAGGTCATGATCGGCCTCGATCGAATCGATCGAGGAGATGCGCAGGCGCTTCAACTCAGGCACATGCCGCAGGATCTGCTTCGTCAGCATGCCGAGCTTGGGCGCGCCGGGCAGGTCCGTGCCATAGCTGGTGAGATCGACGCCGGTCAGCACGATTTCGGCATGGCCGCGCTCGGCCAGGGCGCGCACCTGCTCGACCACGGCGCCCATCGGCACCGAACGCGAATTGCCGCGGCCGAACGGAATGATGCAGAAGCTGCAGCGATGGTCGCAGCCGTTCTGCACCTGCACGAACACGCGCGGCAGGCCGCTGGCAAAACCGTCGATGAGATGCGGCGCCATCTCCTTCACGGCCATGATGTCGCTGACGGCGATCTTCTCGCTCGGGCCGATGTCGAACGCGCTGCGCGTTTCCTGCCACGCTTCGCCGCGCATCTTGTCGTCATTGCCGACGACGCGATCGACCTCGGCCATATCGGCAAACATCTGGCTTTGCGTCTGCGCCGCGCAGCCGGTGACGACGATGCGCGCCGAGGGGCGCTCGCGCTTCAATTTGCGGATCGACTGGCGCGCCTGCGCGACCGCCTCGCTGGTGACGGCGCAGCTGTTGATGACGATGGTGTCGGAAAGCCCCGCGCCCTCGGCTTCGCGCCGGATCACCTCGGCCTCGAAGGCGTTGAGGCGGCAGCCGAAGGTGACGATGTCGACAGGCATTACCCGACCGGCGCGAACAGCGCCGGATCGAAATTGCCCTCATATTCGAAGGTCGCGGTGCCCGTCATCAGCACATGGTCGTCGCGCTCGCGCCATTCGATCCCGAGCTTGCCGCCCGGCAGCGTGATCTCGACCTTGCGCGCGGCGCGCTTGAGGCGTGCGGCCGCAACCGCCGTCGCGCAGGCCGCCGAACCGCAGGCCCGGGTCAGGCCCGCACCGCGCTCCCAGGTGCGGATGGTGATGTGCTCGCGATCGACGATATGGGCCAGCGTGATGTTGGCGCGCTCGGGGAAGATCGGATGATTCTCGAGCAGCGGACCGAAACGGCCGAGATCGTAGGCGTCGACGTCGTCGACCCAGAACACCGCGTGCGGATTGCCCATGCTCACCACGGAGGGCGAATGCAGGATCGGATTGTCGATCGGCCCGATCTGCAATTCGATGTAGCGGGTGTCGCGAAATTCTTCCGCCAGCGGAATGTCCTGCCAGCCGAACTTCGGCGCCCCCATGTCGACGGTGTAGAGATCGGGCGCCGGACCCTGCCATGCGTTGAGCAGGCCGGCGGCGGTCTCGAAGGTCGCCGTGGTTTGCCCGGTCTTCTCGAAGATGCGGCGCACCACGCAGCGCATGCCGTTGCCGCAGGCACCGGCCTCGGAGCCGTCATTGTTGTAGATGCTGATGAAGGCTTCGGTGCCGACGAGCCGCGGCTTCTGCAATACCATGAGCTGGTCATAGGGCACGCCGCCCTGCGCGGACGCCACGGCGCGGGCGTCGTCAGGCGTCACCCTTGCCGCGGAGTCGCGCATGTCGACAACGACGATCTCGTTACCGATGCCGTTCATCTTGGCAAATACGTGATTGGCCAGCGCGCTCATGAAAATTCCCGAATTTCGCCCGTCTTATATGGTGATCCCAGGCGGCTTGGCCAGTGATTTGCCACGACCAGCAGGACATCGGCCATGACGCATCTGTCATGGGACGAATGCGGCGCTCGCGTGTTAGAACGGCGCAGTTCGCGCGCACCGGGACGCGCGGCCGGGTTAAGGCCTTGGTGGGTAAGGTCTTGATGAATTGAGGCCCTGGCGAACCGGGGCCTTGGGAGAATAAAATGACCAGTTTTCGTCGTCTCGCTCTGGCCGCGCTGATCCCGGCAGCGGCCTTGTCGCTTGGCCTGTCAGGCGCTCTGGCGCAGTCCCCGAGCCCGGCGCCCGCTGCCTCGGCAAGCCCCTCGCCGGCCCCATCGGCTTCGCCGGCACCGGCCGCGAGCGCATCGCCCGCCCCTGTTGCTACGCCGTCGCCTGCGGCGAGCGCCTCGCCCGCGCCTGCAGCTTCGCCATCACCCGCAGCCAGCGCGTCGCCCAGCCCGCCGCCGGCTGCGGCCGCCACCCCTGCCCCGGTGCAGACCGCCGACCCCTTCGGCCTCGAGACCACGCTCGAGCCGAAGAAGGTCGTGATGGTCAAGGGCACCGCCAATTGGGACTCCGCCTTCGACACGCTGATCGATGCCTTCAAGGCGCTCAACACGCTGCTGGACAAGCAGGGCATCAAGCACGCCGGCAATTCGATGATCGTCTACACCTCGACGGACGACACCGGCTTCACCTTCCTCGCCGAGATCCCGGTCGAACAGGATCCCAAGAACCTGCCCAAGGACGTGAGCATCGGCAAATCGCCGGAGGGCAAGGCGCTGAAATTCGTCCATCGCGGCTCGTACGACAACATGGACAATACCTATGAGGCGATCACCAATCACCTCGACGACAAGAGACTGGAAGCCAAGGACACCTTCATCGAGGAGTACCTCACCGATCCCCTGAAGACGGCCGAGGACAAGCTCGTGATCAATGTTTTCGTGCCGCTGAAGTGAGACTGATGAAAAAGCCTGCAATAATCGCCGCCGTCCTTGCCGCCACGCTGCTGGCCCCGCCCGCGCGCGCCGACGATTTTCCCGCCGCGATCTCGGTCAGCGGCGAAGCCTCCGTGTCAGCGGCGCCTGATCTCGCGCAGATCGACGCGGGCGTCGCGAGCGACGCCAAGACGGCGAAGGAAGCCTCCGACGCCAACAACGCCGCGATGGGCAAGGTGTTGCTGGCACTGAAGGGCGCCGGCGTCGCCGAGAAGGACTACCAGACTTCGCGCCTGTCGCTGCAGCCGCAATACGGCCAGAACAAAGCCACCGGCGCCTCGCCCGTAACGGGCTTCCGCGCCTCCAACCGCGTCACGGTGAAGATCCGCGACGTGACCAAGGTGGCAACCATCATCGACACGTTGGTTGCCGCCGGCGCGAACGACATCGGCAACATCTCGTTCGAGGTGACGCAGGCGTCAAAGCTGCTCGACGATGCGCGTGAGCAGGCGGTGGCGGACGCGCGCCGCAAGGCCGAGATCTATGCGAAGGCCACCGGCGTCACGCTGGGCGCGCCGCTAAGCGTGTCCGAAGGCGGCGCTCCGGTGCCGCTGTTCAAGGCACGGATGGCAACAGCGCCGATGGCCGCGCCTGCGGCGGTCGCACCGGGCGAGGAAACGCTGTCGGTGACGGTGAATGTGAGCTGGGCGATCAAGGCGGGGCCGTAAGGCGATTGCTGAGAGCTGCCCGGCAACCACAACTGTCGTCCCGGACAAGCACAAGCGCGCGCTGGTCCGGGACCCATAGCCAGAGGAAGTGGCTGTGCGCGGAGTCGGCAACTCCGAGTCTTCGCCAAACATCTCGCTGTGGCTATGGCGTCCCGGGCTCGCGATTTCGTCGCGCCCCCGGGACGACGAGCTGCATGTGCGGCGACAGCGGAGTTAAACCGCGGGCCGTCAAATCTCCACCACCTGTCCGGGCTTCATCGCCACGAATCGCTCCTGCGGAATCTTCGCGGCATCCAGCGCTTCGACCAGCGCTTTGGCCGGCGCGTCGATGGCTTCGTCGGTCAGCTGGAACGTGCCATGGTGATGCCCGAGCGCGGCCTCGGCGCCGCAATCGGCCAGCGCCTTCACCGCATCTTCCGGGTTCATGTGCTGGTCGCGCATGAACCAGCGTGGCTCGTAGGCGCCGATGGGCAGGATCGCGAGACGGAACTTGCCGTGCTTCTCGGCGACGCGGCGGAAATGCCGGCCGTCGCCATAGCCGGAATCGCAGACCACGTAGATCTTCCCGGCGGGCGTCTCCAATACAAAGCTCGCCCACAGCGCCTTGTTGCGGTCGAACAGGCCGCGCGCGGTCCAGTGCCGGGTCGGCACCAGGTGCACGGCGACGCCTTCGCCGAGCTCGACGCGGTCGTGCCAGTCGAACGCTTCCGCCCTGATCGTGGGATCTGCGCCGCGCATCGTCACGTCGTTGCCGAGGGGGGTGACCACGCGCGGGCCAAAATTCTTGGCGAGGCGCGACAGCGTCGCCATGTCGAGATGATCGTAGTGACCGTGCGAGACCAGCACGACGTCGACCTTCGGCAGCTTCTCGAAGGCGATGCCAGGATCGTTGTGCCGCTTCGGCCCGGCCCATGCGACCGGCGACACCCGCGAGGACCAGACGGGATCGATGAGGATGTTGAGGCCGCCGGCCTGGATCAGCCAGCTGGCGTGGCCGATGAAGGAGAGCCGCACCTTGTCGCCATCGACCCGCTCCGGCGGGGTGTCGGCATGCGGGCTCGGGGCCCAGTCCGGCCAGGCCGCCCGCTGGCGCTTGCCGCTGAACTGCCAGCGTAGCACCTCGCGAAGCGACTTTGGCGGGGCCCCGTCCGGATCGAAGAAGTGCAGGCCGTTGAAATGGTCGGAGGCGGGGCCGTCATAGGTCTTCATGCGGGACATCCAGAGCGAGGGGACGCCGACCAGGGCACCGGCTGCGGCAAGCAGTCCAAAAAGGCGGCGGCGGGTGACCGGCACGGGCGGGCTTCTAGGGATGGTCAGGGTGGTAAGACATCACGGCCTATATGGGACGGGCCGCCAGAAAAGGAACCCGCCGCAAAAAGGGACATAGTTTCAGAGTCTTGCCCTACCAGAGGCATCCCGGCACCCTAACTTTCCTTGACTTTTGGGCGAGAGCGGCGTTTAACCCCGCCACTTTCTCGGAAAGGTTTTCTTTTCGACCCGCCGACCGGTCCTCGAGGCCGGAGGTCAACGCCCGACAGCGCTGTGCGCCCTCGGGCGCAAAGGTGTTTTGGAAGATCGTTTAATCCAAGGAAGTGGTCATCGCCCGACTTGATCGGGCGATCCAGCATCCCAGAGGCGGCTCGGCTGGAACCGAGGTGCCGCGGCGTACTGGATGCCCCGGTCAAGCCGGGGCATGACAGCGGTGAATAACGGAGCGCTTCCCGTCGGGAAGACAGCAGCAGGACAACGGCATTGTTCGACAATCTGTCGGAACGGCTTGGTGGCATTCTCGATCGTCTGACGGGGCGCGGTGCGCTGACCGAAAAGGACGTCGACGCCGCGATGCGCGAAGTGCGCCGCGCGCTGCTGGAGGCCGACGTCGCGCTCGAAGTCGTGCGCAGCTTCACCGAGCGCGTGCGCGAGCAGGCGATCGGCGCCACCGTCGTCAAGTCGGTCACCCCCGGCCAGATGGTGGTCAAGATCGTCCATGACGAGCTGATCAACACGCTCGGCGCCGAAGGCCAGACCATCGACGTCAATGCCGTGCCGCCGGTGCCGATCATGATGGTCGGCCTGCAGGGCTCCGGTAAGACCACCACCACCGCCAAGCTCGCCCGCCGCCTGGTCCAGCGCGACAAGCGCAAGGTGCTGATGGCCTCGCTCGACGTCTATCGCCCGGCGGCGATGGAGCAGCTGGCCGTGCTCGGCCGCGATCTCGACATTCCGACGCTGCCGATCGTCGCGGGCCAGCAGCCGCCGCAGATTGCCAAGCGCGCGCTGGAAGCCGGCAAGCTCGGCGGCTACGACATCGTGCTGCTCGACACCGCCGGCCGCACCACGCTCGACGAAGAGATGATGGCGGAAGCCGCGGCGATCAAAGCCGCCGCCAACCCGCATGAAGTGCTGCTGGTTGCGGACTCGCTCACCGGCCAAGACGCGGTGAATCTCGCGCGCTCGTTCGACCAGCGCGTCGGCCTCACCGGCATCGTGCTGACACGCGTGGACGGCGACGGCCGCGGCGGCGCCGCGCTGTCGATGCGCGCGGTCACGGGGAAGCCGATCAAGCTGATCGGCACCGGCGAAAAGACCGATGCACTGGAGGATTTCCACCCCGACCGTATCGCCGGCCGCATCCTCGGCATGGGCGACGTGGTCTCGCTGGTCGAACGCGCCGCTGCCAATATCGACGCCGAAAAGGCCGCGCGCACCGCCGAGCGCATGCGCAAGGGTCAGTTCGACCTGAACGACATGCGCGAGCAGCTTTTGCAGATGTCCAACATGGGAGGCATCAGCGGCCTGATGGGCATGATGCCCGGCATCTCCAAGATGAAGAACCAGATCGCGGCGGCCGGCATCGACGACAAGATTTTGAAGCGCCAGGTCGCGATCATCGATTCCATGACGCGCCACGAGCGCCGTCATCCTGACCTGCTGAAAGCGAGCCGCAAGAAGCGCATCGCGGCCGGCAGCGGCCAGAGCGTCGAGCACGTCAACAAGCTGCTCAAGATGCACCGGAACATGGCCGACGTGATGAAGGCCATGGGCTCGGGCAAGCGCGGCCCGCTCGCCGGCATCGCGCAGGCGATGGGCTTTGGCGGCGGCATGAAGATGCCGTCACCCGAAGAGATGAAGGCGCTGCAGGAGAAGATGCAGAGCGGCGGCGGACAAGGCCTGCCGAATTTGCCGAAGGATCTGCCGCCCGGCCTTCGCAGCGGCCTGCCCAACCTTCCCGGACTGACCGGGCTGAGCGGCAAGCCGACGCTGCCGGGCCTCGGCGGTTTCCCGGGCAAGAAGAAATGAGGGATTCGTCGCGCGGGATCGCAACCGGTCTCGCGTGACGCGGAACACCAATCAACCGAACAAAACGTCACTTCCGAAGGAGAACTGAATGTCCGTCGTTATCCGCCTTGCCCGTGCAGGCACCAAGAAGCGTCCCGTCTATCACGTCGTCGTCGCCGACTCGCGTTTTCCGCGCGATGGCCGCTTCATCGAGCGTCTCGGCTATTTCAATCCGCTGCTGCCGAAGGACAACGAGACCCGACTCAAGCTCGACATGGACAAGGTGAAGTCCTGGCTCGCCAAGGGCGCGCAGCCGTCGGACCGCGTGATGCGTTTCCTCGATGCCGCCGGCGTCAAGAAGCGCGAAGCGCGCAACAACCCCGAGAAGGCCGTGCCGCGCAAGGAGCGCAAGGCGCAGGCCGAAGCCGCCAAGGGCTAAGGCTAGATCATGTCGGCGCTGGTCTGCGTCGCGCGGATCGGCGCCGCGCATGGTGTGCGCGGTGCGGTCAAGCTATGGACCTTCACCGAGGATCCGTTTGCCGTCCGCCGCTACGGTCCGCTTGTCGCCAAGGACGGCAAGCGCCAGTTCGAGGTCGCGACGGCGCGCGAGGCGAAAGACCATCTGGTCGCGACGTTCAAGGGCGTCACGACCCGCGATGAGGCCGAGCGCCTCAACGGCATCGAGCTCTACGTCCCGCGCGAAAAACTGCCCGCGACGGACGAGGACGAATATTACCACACCGACCTGATCGGGCTCGCCGCCGTCACTACGGACGGCGAGGCGCTCGGCCGCGTGCTCGCGATCCATAATTTCGGCGCCGGCGACATCATCGAGATCGCACCGCTCAAGGGCGCGACGATGCTGCTGCCGTTCTCGAATGCGGTGGTGCCGGAGGTCGACCTCAAGGGCGGACGCGTGGTGATCGAACTGCCGCAGGAGGTCGTGGGCGACCGGGACGAGGACGATGAGCCCTCCGCAAGTCGCCCCGGCCTGGTGCGCAAGGCGCACGGGGGCCGGGACCCATAACTACAAATCGTGGTTTTGGCTAAGCTGGCAGTTCCAGCCATCGCAAAACGAACTGCGATGGTTATGGGTCCCGGCCTTCGCCGGGACGACGAGAACTGAGATCGAATGACCAACCGCTCACCCTGGCGCGCGACGGTGCTGACGCTGTTTCCGGAGATGTTTCCGGGACCGCTCGGCGTGAGCCTCGCTGGCCGGGCGCTGGCCTCAGGGCTCTGGGAGATCGAGGCGCGGGACATCCGGGCCTCCGCCATCGACCGCCACCGCAGCGTCGACGACACTCCGGCCGGCGGCGGCCCGGGCATGGTGCTGCGGGCGGATGTTCTGGCGGCCGCAATCGATGCAGCCGAGATTGCCCCCGAGCGGCCGCGCCTGCTGATGAGCCCCCGGGGTCGGCCATTGACCCAGGCTCGCGTCACCGAGCTTGCGCAAGGCCCCGGGCCGCTGATCGTCTGCGGACGGTTCGAGGGGATCGACCAGCGGGTGATCGACGCCAGGGGCCTGGAGGAGGTCTCGATCGGCGATTATGTACTCTCGGGGGGCGAAATCGCAGCTCTGGCCCTGATCGACGCCTGCGTCCGGCTGCTGCCGGGGGTGATGGGCAAGGAAGCCTCGGGAACCGAGGAAAGCTTTTCCGACGGCCTGCTCGAATACCCCCAGTACACCCGCCCGCAGCAGTTCGAGGGGGTCCCGATCCCGGAAATCCTGACCTCGGGCGACCATGCTAAGGTTGCAGCTTGGCGGCGGGCGCAATCCGAGGCCCTGACGAAAGCCCGGCGGCCCGATTTATGGGCCCAAATCCCGCCCAAGCCCCCGAATCGGCCCCGTCGCCAAAAAACGCCAAAAAACAAGACAGACGGGTGACAAACGCTCCGGGTTGCCTTATAGGAGCGGCCACATCCGCAATGGCTGGATAGACGAATTTCACGCAGCCCCCGTTTCGAAGGCTGGGCGCGCCGATGGAGATTTACCCATGAACCTGATCCAACAGCTTGAAAAAGAGCAGTTCGAGAAGCTCTCCGCCACCAAGGAGATCCCGGAATTCGCCCCCGGCGACACCGTGATCGTCAACGTGAAGGTCGTCGAAGGCGACCGCACCCGCGTGCAGGCCTATGAGGGCGTCTGCATCGGCCGTTCCGGCGGTGGCCTCAACGAGAGCTTTACCGTCCGCAAGATCTCCTATGGCGAGGGCGTGGAGCGCGTGTTCCCGCTGCTCTCCCCGATGATCGACTCGATCAAGGTCGTGCGCCGCGGCAAGGTGCGTCGTGCCAAGCTCTATTACCTGCGCAACCTTCGCGGCAAGTCGGCCCGCATCGTCGAGAAGCAGGACCGCCAGGCCGCCGTGGGCGAGTAAGCTTCGCCACCAGGCATGTCTTTCCAAAGCGCGGGGCTCGGCTCCGCGCTTTTTTGTTTGGCTCCGCAGTCATTGCGAGGTGCCCTTGCGACGAAGCAATCCAGACTGTCTCCGCGGATGCGTTTCTGGATTGCTTCGCTCCGGTCGCAATGACGAGCTGAAACTCTCGCGCTTTATCTTCCGCGTGCTATATAGCTTCTAGAATGTTTCCAGATCTGACCAGCTTCGCACCCGTCCGGCGCATCGTCATCGACGATCGCTCGCGGCTGCCTGGACGGTTCTTCGGACGCTTCGCGACCTCGGCAACGTCAGAGCTTAGCCGCGCAGCCTAAAAGCTGCGCTGACGATTTTGTTGCCCGCGCGCGAACCGCGCTCATCGCTTTCACACATTGTTCGGAGCTCACGCTCATGTCCAAGCCGACCACCCTGTACGACAAGATCTGGAACGACCATCTGGTGCACGAAGCCGACGACGGCACCTGCCTGCTCTACATCGACCGCCACCTGGTGCACGAGGTCACCTCGCCGCAGGCGTTCGAAGGCCTGCGCGCCACGGGCCGGAAGGTCCACGCGCCCGAGAAGACGCTCGCAGTCGTCGACCACAACGTGCCGACCACCGACCGCACCAAGCCGAATCCCGATCCTGAAAGCATCGAGCAGATCAAGGCGCTGGCCGAGAACGCCAGGGAATTCGGCATCGAATATTACAACGAGTTCGACAAGCGCCAGGGCATCGTCCACGTCATCGGCCCCGAGCAGGGCTTTACGCTGCCCGGCACCACCATCGTCTGCGGTGACAGCCACACCTCGACGCATGGCGCGTTCGGCGCGCTCGCGCACGGCATCGGCACCTCGGAAGTCGAGCATGTGCTGGCGACGCAGACGCTGATCCAGAAGAAGGCCAAGAACATGCGCGTCACCGTCGACGGAAAACTGCCTGACGGTGTGACTGGCAAGGATATTATTTTGGCCATCATCGGCGAGATCGGCACCGCGGGCGGCACCGGCTACGTGCTGGAATATGCGGGCGACGCGATCCGCGCGCTCTCGATGGAGGGCCGCATGACGGTCTGCAACATGTCGATCGAAGGCGGCGCGCGCGCCGGCCTCGTTGCGCCGGACCAGAAGGCCTACGACTTCCTGCGCGACCGGCCGAAGTCGCCGAAGGGCGCGGCCTGGGACGCGGCGATGCGCTATTGGGAGAAGCTGCGCTCCGACGAAGGCGCGCATTTCGACCACGAGCTGCGCCTCGATGCGGCAAAACTGCCGCCGATCGTGACCTGGGGCACCTCGCCTGAGGACGTCATCTCGGTCACCGGCATCGTGCCTGATCCGGACAAGATCGAGGACGAGGCCAAGCGCATCTCCAAGCATCGCGCGCTGAAATACATGGGCCTGACCGCGGGAACGAAGATCACCGACATCAAGCTCGACCGTGTCTTCATCGGCTCCTGCACCAACGGGCGCATCGAGGATCTGCGCGCGGCCGCGAAAATCGCGGAAGGCAAGACCGTTTCAGCGAACGTCAACGCCATGGTGGTGCCGGGCTCCGGCATCGTGAAGGAGCAGGCGGAAGCCGAGGGTCTGGACAAGATATTCATCAAGGCCGGCTTCGAATGGCGCGAGCCGGGCTGCTCGATGTGCCTCGCCATGAACCCGGACAAGCTGAAGCCGGAAGAGCGCTGCGCCTCGACCTCGAACCGCAACTTCGAGGGCCGCCAAGGCTTCAAGGGCCGCACGCATCTGGTGTCGCCGGCGATGGCCGCGGCCGCGGCGATCGCTGGTCACTTCGTCGACGTCAGGGATTGGCGGTAAGCCGGTTCCTGCAATTGTAGCGATCGCGGCAAAGCGCCGTTAAGCGCCTGCAACGACACTGCGTCCTCGCGACGGTTCGCGAGGACGCGAGCGATGGCCAACAAGCCTGAATATGTCGATCTGATCAGCGAAGTCACGCGCCAGCACCGGCGGCGCGCTCAGCCGCTGGCCGCCGGCGATGTTGCGGCAGTGGAAGCTCGAGAATTTGATGCGGTGGAAGTCGGCTTCGTGGAAGCTGAAGGATTGGCTTTAGGCTGCATCAAGACAAAGGGCGCCGTCGCGGCGCCCTTTTCATTTCGATCGTGCTCACCAATAGCGGTACGGATAGTGCCAGCGGTGCCAGCGGCAGATGCGGCGCGGGCCGTAATAGGTCCAGATGATCCGGCAGCGGCGCGGATAGTGATAGTAGGGATAGTAGCCGCCGTAATAATAGCGCCGGTGGAAGTGGCGATAGCCGTAATATGGGCGATAGCCCCAGTGACGGTGATAGCCGCCGTAATGACGGAATCCGCCGTAGCGAATGCCGCCGCCGTGAAAGGCCGGCGCGGCGCGGAAGCCGCCGCCATGAAAGCCGCCACCGTGGAAGCCGCCGAAATGTCCGCCGCCACCGTGGAAGCCACCGCCGCCGTGAAAATGTCCGCCACCACCATGTCCACCGCCGCCGCCATGCCGGACCTGCGTGACGAGATCGTCGGCCGCAGCTTTCGCCGCGGATGCCGTCGCCGGATTGATCAAGGTGAGCGCTTCAGCGCGATCCGCGCTCCCGGCCGACAGCATCAGCGTCGCGGCGGCCGCAATCCCGAGCACGCGCATCGGGCCTGCCCTGAGACCCAAACTCCTCAGCATGGACTCCTCCCTGTATGTGGACAGCGGCATTGTCGCGCAGCATCTCGCGCCGCCGCTGTTCATTTGCAGTCGCTCCCGAGATTAAGTTAGGGACAGCGACGTGAATGCCTCATGAATGAATGAGTCTCCGGACGACGCTGTCGTAGCCCGAGGAATATTCGAGATGACCGTCTACGCGATTGCGCAACTGAAGATGACCGACCGCGCGGCCTACGACCGCTATCAGGCGCGGTTCTTCGACGTGTTCAGGAAGTACAACGGGCGGCTGCTCGCTGCCGATGAACATCCGCGCGTGCTCGAAGGCACCTGGCCGCATGACAAGCTCGTCATGATGTCGTTTCCGGACGAGGCCGCATTCCTCGCCTTCTCGAACTCGCCCGAATACGAAGACATCTCGCGCGACCGCAAGGCGGGCGCGCAGGCGACGGTGCTGCTGGTGAAGGGATTGGTGCCCGGCTAGCGGATCACCAGAACGGCCCGTAGCCGAACACGAAGGGTGCGGGCACGCCGTAAGGATAGGGACGGTAGTAAACCGGCCGCGCGTAATAGCGCGGGTCACGGCGCAGGGCGGGCCGTACGATGTCAGGAGTTCGCGCGTGTCGCCGCGCATCGAAAACCGCGATCCCCGCGGAGGCCTCGGGTATCGCCACCCTGTGTGAAGCGGAAACTCGAGGCAGGCCGGCGGCAAGCGCGACGCAAACGGCGGCCAGTGCAATCCATCTCGCCATGACGATCCTCACGAGGCCACCGCGATGCTCGCTGGCGCGGGCGTCAGCCCCGCCGCCAGTAGCAGTGCATATGCGGCACGATCACGGTGCCGCTCGGCCTGTATTCCTGCACGTAGGTGGCGTTGCACTCGCGGACCGCGTCGGGGCCCGGATTGTAGCGGGGATAGACGCCGTCAGGGGTGTAATAGGGCGTCACCCGCAGGCGCGCCGGAGGCCGCCTGCGCGGCGGGGGGAGGTCATCGGGCGAGGCCGCCTGGGCCAGCCGGATCTCGGGGCCAGCCGTCTGCACTTGAGCATTAGCGCCCGCGCCGACAAGAAAGATCGAAAACAACCCCATGCACAGTAGAACCGGTACCACTGTTCCCGCCCGCATCACACCACCACCGACCTGAGCCAACCCCTTGATGCGCCGTACGCTCCTCGTTTTCGCGCGCGGCGTCAACGCTGCTTCTTGGCCCGATCCTATAAAGCGGGATGCATCGCCGCGGAACCCGCGTTAAGAGAGACCCATGTGGACAAAATTGAAAGCGCCTTCGCTCGCCGAGATGGAAGCGATGGCCCATGATGTGTTCGAGCGCCTGCCGGCAGAATTCCGCAGCCTCTGCGAGGGCGTCATTCTCCGCGTCGACGACTTCCCGACCGAGGAGGTCCTCGACGAGATGGACTGCGAGAGCGAGTTCGACCTGCTCGGCCTGTTCCAGGGCGTCGGCCTGCCGCAGCAAAGCCTCGGCGACGTCGCGCGACTGCCGAACATGGTCTGGCTCTACCGCCGGCCGATCCTGGATTACTGGGCCGAACACGACGAGAGCCTCGGCCACATCGTCCGCCACGTCCTGATCCACGAGATCGGCCACCATTTCGGCCTCTCGGACGCCGATATGGCGGCGATTGAGGCCAAGGCAGACTAGAGCGCGCCTCGGTCGTGGCTTGATCCGGCCAAGCAGACGAGACCTGCCGAATTCGGCCTAGGATTTCTCCCCCGATCGCGATAAATACCCGGTTCCCCCAGACCCACCCGGGAAAGCGCAACCATGGACAAGTTCACCACGCTGGAAGGCGTCGCGGCGCCGCTGAAGATCATCAATGTCGACACCGACATGATCATTCCGAAGCAGTACCTCAAGACCATCAAGCGCACCGGCCTTGGCAAGGGGCTCTTCTCCGAGCAGCGCTACAAGGACGACGGCAGCGAGAACCCGGATTTCGTCCTCAACCAGTCCGCCTATCGCAATGCGAAGGTGCTCGTCGCCGGCGACAATTTCGGCTGCGGCTCGAGCCGCGAGCATGCGCCCTGGGCGCTGCTCGATTTCGGCATCCGCTGCGTGATTTCGACCTCGTTCGGCGACATCTTCTACAACAACTGCTTCAAGAACGGCATTCTGCCGATCCGCGTGTCGCAGGAAGACCTCGACAAGCTGTTCGACGACGCCGAGCGCGGCGCCAACGCGACGCTGACGATCGACCTGCCGAACCAGGAGATCCGCGGCCCCGACGGCGGCAAGGTCAAGTTCGAGATCGACCCGTTCCGCAAGCACTGCCTGATCAACGGCCTCGACGACATCGGTCTCACCATGGAGAAGAAGGCCTCGATCGACAGCTACGAAGACAAGCTCAAGCGCGAGCGCGCCTGGGCCTGATCTTAAGTTTTCGTCCGAGCCCCGGCGTTCCAAGCGCCGGGGCTTTTTCTTTGCCCGGCTTATCTCCTGGTTTATGCGCATGCTGCCCGAGATCGTCACCTTCTGGCATGGCCCGATGGACGCACTGCGCCAGACCTGTCTGCGCTCGCAGCTCGCGGCCGGTCACAAGGTCACGGTCTACAGCTTCGACCCCATTCCCGGCCTGCCGGCGGGTGTCGCGAATGCCGAGGCAGAGGCGATCCTGCCGCACGCGTTCTCGGAACGGCTGCGGCCGCTGCAGCCGGACGGCAGCTGGCGCGACTGGACCACGCTGCAGTTCAGCGACTTCTTCCGCATGAAGCTGATGGCGAAGGGCCTCGGCCTCTGGCTCGATGCCGACGTGCTGCTCCTGAAGCCCGTCGAGATCGATCCGGCAAAGCCCTACTTCGCCTGGGAGCGGCCACGCCAGCTCGGCAATTCCGTGATCTATCTGCCGCCCGACCATGGCATCGTGCGCGCGTTCGAGGAGCTGATGGAGCAGGAGGAGCTGACGCCGAACTGGCTGTCGCTGCGCCATCGCATCACCTTCATGATGCGCCGCCTGCGCGGTGGCTCGAACAGGCTCTCGGATATTCGTGTTGCCATCTACGGACCCGCGGCGCTCACCGCGCTCGCGCGCCGCACCGGTGAATTGCAGAACGCACTCCCGAAGCAGTCGTTCTACGCCGTGCATGCGCAGCCAAAACTGTTCTTCGATCCCTCCAGCTATCTCGACCTCGTCACCAACCCCGAGATCATCGGCCTGCACATCTCGCCCAAGGGGCGCGGCGGCGAGAAGCCAATTCCGGGCAGCCTTTATGCCTGGGCGGCGGAGAGGTTTGGCTAGCTGCTGTGCCGTAAGCGCTCTCCAGCTTGCACGCTGGGCTGTCACATATGGCCTTTGGAATGGTCGGAGCGCACGCCTCGTCCTTCGAGACGACCGCTCCGCGCCTCCTCAGGATGAGGCTAATCGGCATCGGTGCTTGTCGAAATCGCTGCCGCGCATTCCGTCCTCATCCTGAGGAGCCCGCCCCAAAGGCGGGCGTCTCGAAGGATGGGCCGCCGGGAAACCCGCTCTCAATGCGATAGCTCTACGTTTAGAAAAGGTTGAGCGCTCGCGGGCGCTCTTCCCAATTTGATCCAGCGCAACGCGCTCCTGCACCATTGTGCCTAGTCTGGCTCCAATTCCACGATCCCAACGGAGCCTCGCATGAGCACCGCAAGCAGGCCTTATCCCATCGTTCAGGACCTCATCGAGTCCTTCGCAAACTGGCTGAAGCATCGCCGCGAGATGAACGAGATGCGGCAGCTCGATCACGCCGATTTCGACCGGATCGCGGCCGATCTCAGGATCGCGCCTGATGATCTCGAAGAGCTGGTCCGCAACGGCAAGCATGCTGCCGACGAGCTGCCGAAGATGCTGGAACAGCTCGGCATCAGCGCCGAAGGCCTCGCCCGCGCACAGCCGCTGTTGCTGCGCGACATGGAGCGGGTCTGCTCGCTCTGCAATCACAAGGGAGAGTGCGACCGCGACCTCGCTGACGGCACCGCCGCGGAGAACTATCACGGCTATTGCGGCAACGCCGCGACGCTGGAATCGCTCGACCGCGCCGACCTCGCGCCGCGCTGACGCGCGTTTGTGCGATGTCGTGGTCGCTTTTCGACGATCTCGTAAAGCCGCTCTTTCAACATCCTGTAGTGCTACGACGAGTAGCCGAATCCTTCAGGTTGCGGTCCGAAGACCCGGCCATCCGCCGCACCGCTGACGGCAGCGTACAGCGGAGCTCCCACCTCGTGCGAACCTCGCCGGGCAGCAGCGGGGCGGTAATAGTATGACTGTTGCGCGGTGAGGATGCAGGAAAGCTCACGGCAATTATCCGTGCTTGATCTCGCCTCTTGGCTCTGTTTGGATCGTTACCGTTCGGGGCAATTCGTATTTCGGATAATCATGGCAAATGAACCAGATGGATCCCGTCGTTCATTGGGTGCTCGTCCAGCCGAGGACACCGTGACTGCCCACCGGAAGGGCATCGGGAATCGGCTGTTGGCGGCGCTGCCGCCGGCGGATCTCGGTTTGCTGACGCCCCACTTCCAGAAAGTCTCGTTCGAACCCGATGCCGTCCTGGTGCGATCGGGCGATGAGCTCGACCCGGTCTATTTTCCCCATAGCGGCGCCATCGCCTTCATGCTCGATATGCCGGACGGACAAACGGTCGCGACCACCTTGATGGGACGGGAGGGCGCTTTGGCCTCGTTCTCCGTGCTCGGCCCGTCGCCTTCATCGGTAACTGCGATTGCCCGCATAGCCGGCACTGCATCGGTGATCTCCGCCGCCAAATTTCGCGCTGCCCATGCGCAAAGCGCAGCCATCAGGAATGTCGTGCAGGTCCACGCCCGTGCCGTGCTGTTGCAGCTCCAGCACGTCGCCGCCTGCAACGCGCTGCACCGGGTTGATGGCCGCATGGCGCGGTGGCTCCTGCAGCTTCACGACCGCGTCCCCCAGGACCTGCTTCCGGTGACGCAGGAGGCGCTGTCGCAATTGGTGGGAGTGCGGCGGCCGACCGTTACTCTGACGATGAACAAGCTACGAGAGGCCGGTGCCATCCCGTCCGAGCGGCGTGGGTTTGTCGAGATCCATCGGGCGCGGCTCGAGAGCGTCGCATGCGATTGCTATGCGCTCATGCAGCGCAACATCGATCGGATGTATTGCCAGGAGTTGGCCGCGCCGCAGCCTGCCGATACGCCCTCCCGGGAAACCGCGATGACCGCTTGATCCTCCACTTGGAGGGACAGGAGATTTCCGCCTGGCGCGTAAAGCGCCTCAGCCCTTCCCCATCGCGGCGATCGCATCCGCGATCTCGATCGTGCGCCGCGCCATCTCGGCGTGCAGGCGCTCGACCATCGCACCATCGAGACGGATCGCGCCGCGCGAGGCGTTCTCCGGCAATTCGAACGCGGCGATGATCTTGCGCGCACGCGCGACTTCCTCCTCCGGCGGGGTGAAGATCGCGTTGCAGGCTTCGATCTGCGAGGGATGGATCAGCGTCTTGCCGTCGAAGCCGAGGTCCCGGCCCTGCGCGCATTCGGTGGCGAAGCCGTCGGGATTGGCGATGTCGCTATAGGGACCGTCGAGGATCTCGAGGCCATGGGCGCGCGTCGCCAGGATGCAGTGGGTGATCATCGGGATCATCGCGGCGCGGCCCGGCAGCATTCGGATGCGCGTCTCGCGCGAGATGTCGTTCGGGCCGAACACGAAACCGGAGAGGCGGGTCTTCGGATCGCGCCCGGCGGCGGCCAGCTCCTCGGCGTGCAGCACCGCCTGCGCGGTCTCGATCATGGCCCAGACCTTCACGGTGGGGGCGGCGCCGAGCTCGGCGAGGCGGCGGCCGATGGTATCGAGATCTTCGATGCTTGAAACTTTTGGAACCAGGATCCCATCGGGCGAGGCCTTTGCGGCCATCGCGACGTCATCGGCCCACCAGGGCGTATCGAGACCATTGGTGCGGATCAGGACCTCGCGCCTCCCAAAGCCCTTGGCCGCGATCGCGGCGGCGATCCCGTCGCGGGCCACCGCCTTCGCCTCGGGGGCGACGGAGTCTTCCAGATCGAGGATCAGGCCGTCGGCGGCCAGGTTCCGCGCCTTTTCCAGCGCGCGGGGGTTGGAGCCGGGCATGAACAGGTGGCTGCGGCGCGGGCGGGTCATGCGATCGTTCCTTGCTGTTTCCTCGTCTGTCTTCCGACCGAAGCCGATAGCATCTGGCCTGCCCATTCGAAAGGCTTGTTCGTTCCCGGGCTCTATGGTTAGGCATAGGTCATGATGACATTCCCGAAGCATTTGCTGGAAGGCTACAAGGGCTTCGCCACCCAGCGGCTGCCGGCCGAGCAGACCCGCTACCGCGAGCTGTCGCTGAAGGGGCAGTCCCCGGAAGTGATGGTGATCGGCTGCTGCGACAGCCGCGTCTCGCCCGAGGTGATCTTCGACGTCGGCCCGGGCGAATTGTTCGTCGTCCGCAACATCGCCAACCTCGTTCCGGTGTATCAGCCCGACGGCAACGCGCATGGCGTGTCGGCGGCGCTGGAGTATGCCGTGACGGTGCTGAAGGTGAAGCACATCGTGGTGCTCGGCCACGCGCAATGCGGCGGCATCCGCGCCTTCGTCGACAAGATCGAGCCGCTGACGCCGGGCGACTTCATCGGCAAATGGATGCAGATGTTCATCAAGCCCGGCGAGGTGGTCGAGCAGCGCGACCACGAGAGCATGGCGCAATTCGTCGAACGCATCGAGAAGGCCGCGGTGTTCCGCAGCCTGGAAAACCTGATGACCTTCCCGTTCGTGCGCAAGGCCGTGGAGAGCGGCCAATTGCAGACCCACGGCGCCTATTTCGGTGTCGCGGAGGGATCGCTGTTCGTGCTGGACAAGGCGAGCAAGGAATTCAAGAACGCGCGCAGCGTGGCTTAGGATCGCTCGAAGGCGGGCAACTGCCGCCTCAGATGCGATCGTCGTCCCGGCCGAGCGGAGCTCTTGGCAACGCGCAGCGTTGTCCAGAGCGCTGCGCCGATCCGGGACCCATAACCACAGGAAGTTGCTTGGCGAAGACTCGTGGTTGCCAGCCCGCGCAACGGCGCGAGCCTGTCCCGGATCTGCGCGCGCTTTGGCCCGCTTGTCCGGGACGAGGAGAGCAGAGAACGACGGCCTACGCCGCCTTCTTCTTCGCGCTGATCAGCTTGCGGTTGATCAGCACTTCCGCGATCTGGATCGCGTTGAGGGCGGCGCCCTTGCGCAGGTTGTCGGACACGCACCACAGCGCAAGACCGTTCTCCACGGTCGCGTCCTCGCGTATGCGGCTGATATAGGTGGCGTCCTCGCCGGCCGCTTCATAAGGCGTGGCGTAGCCGCCGGGCTCCTGCTTGTCGATGACGAGGCAGCCGGGCGCCTTGCGCAGGATCTCGCGGGCTTCGTCCGCGCTGATCGGATTCTCAAACTCGATGTTGACGGCTTCGGAGTGGCCGACGAACACGGGCACGCGCACGCAGGTCGCGGAGAGCTTGATCTTGGGATCAAGGATCTTCTTGGTCTCCGCCATCATCTTCCACTCTTCCTTGGTGTAGCCGTCCTCCATGAAGACGTCGATGTGGGGGATGACGTTGAAGGCGATGCGCTTGGGGAATTTCTTCGCGACCAGCTCGTCATTGGTGTAGACGGCCTTGGTCTGCGAGAACAGTTCGTCCATCGCGTCCTTGCCGGCGCCGGACACCGACTGATAGGTCGAGACCACGACGCGCTTGATCGTCGCCTTGTCGTGCAGCGGCTTCAGCGCGACCACGAGCTGCGCGGTCGAGCAGTTCGGGTTGGCGATGATGTTCTTCTTCTTGAAGCCTTCGGTCGCGGCCGCGTTCACCTCGGGGACGATCAGCGGCACGTCCGGGTCCATGCGCCAGGCCGAGGAATTGTCGATCACGACCGCGCCGGCGGCGCCGATCTGCGGCGACCATTCCTTGGACACCGAGCCGCCCGCCGACATCAGGCAGATGTCGACGTCGGAGAAATCGTAATGCTCGAGCGCTTTGACCTTCAGGGTGCGGTCGCCATAGGAGACCTCGACGCCGACGCTGCGGCGCGAGGCCAGGGCCACGACCTCGTCCGCCGGGAATTTGCGCTCATCCAGGATGTTGAGCATTTCCCGTCCGACATTGCCGGTCGCGCCGACGACTGCGACTTTGTAACCCATCGTTCACTCTCCGATGAAAAAGCCCGTTCCTGAAGCTGACGCTTAAACAGGAAGAGCAGCGCTTCTATGCGAGAACCGGCCTCAAGACAACGTTGGACCATGCCCGAAGGCCGTGGATGCAGTCGCCAGAGGCCAGAACGGCCGTTAGCCCTACCCAGATCCATCTGACGCTCGCAGCCTTCGCCGACGAGGTGGTCGGCACGGTGGCACGCCTGTTCGCCTATGTGGGGGCGCTGCTGCTGTTTGCCATCCTGGCCCTGGCGGGACTCGGCCAGCTGCCTCCCTTGCGCGACGATGAGCCCGCCCCAAAGCCGGGCTGGAGCGTGGCCGACCGCTCGCATCCGGCCTTCGTCCTCAGCAGGCTCGATTCAGCTGAGAAAACAGTCTCTTATACGATCCTCCGGCATCCGGAAGGAGGCCGCAAGGACGTGATGCGCTGGCCAGGCGAGGCGGACAAGCCGGCGGCCCAGCTCGAGATCTACCGCGAGGGCGGCGAATTCGACGTGGCCCGCCCGGCGGCAGCCGACCTCGCCGTCCAGATGGGTTTGGCTGCGGACACCCCGCTCGAGCAGGCCGGCCTGATCGACACCAAATTCGGCCCCGTTGCCCTGTTCCGGCCGAGCGGCACGGCGACGGCGGCCTGCCTCGGCTACCTCAAGCGCAGCGAGGAGCCGGCGCTGCAGATCTCCGGCTTCTCCTGCCACGGCGATACCCTGCCCGCCCAGCGCGCCGCGATCGCCTGCACGCTGAACCGGCTGACGCTGCTCACCTCCGGCAACGAGCCGAAGCTGGCGGAATTGTTCGCCCATGCAGAGCTGAAGCGCCGGGGTTGCGAGTCCCAAGGGGCGTCGCGGGGCTCGCCGGACTGGCTGCTCGGCGCCGCGAATGCGCAATTGCGCGGGGCGCTTTGACCGGCATCAAGCTCAAGTGGCTGGTTTGCATGCGACTTTTGCCGGCGGGCACGATTATTCCGCGCTGGTGTGACCCAATAGACCTAGTTGCAACCACCCCGGCCGGGCTAGTATGGGGCGAAATCGACTGGCGGCATGCCGCCTGAAGGGGACGTGATGAGCTCGAATATTTCTGCCGCGAACAAATTGGCGATCTGGCTTGCGGCGGGGGCCGTGGTTGCGATCGCCTTCGCGACGCCGGCTGCGGCCGACACCAAGACCAAGCGCTATGACGAGCGCGGCCGGCCCTATTACGGCCCGAGCGGCCCCAACGCGGTCTTTCAACAGGGCCGCACCCGCATCTATGTCAGCAAGCGCTCCTGGCTCGACGGCGGCACCGAGGTCAATCCTGGCGACCGCAAGTTCACCGACTACGCTTTCCCGCCGGCGGTCGGCTATCCGTCCTTCGGCCGCGAAAACCTCAACCGCCCGATCGATCGCCAGCCGCTCTCGACCCCGGCCGATGTCGGCGGCTATCCGCAGAATTTCCCGCTGTACTGAGCGGGCGTCACCACCGAATCAAAAGGCCGGGCTCACGCCCGGCCTTTTTGTTCGAGAGGATGCCGCATGCACTCCTGCCTCTCCGTCGTCTTTGCGAGCGCAGCGGCGCAATCCAGAATCTCTCCGCGGAAGGATTCTGGGTTGCTTCGTCGCCCGCGCAAAATTGCTGCGCAATTTTGGCGCGGGCTCCTCGCAATGACGGCCGAGGCCAGGCGTCACGCATTCGCCGCCGGGTCATAACGCCGGCAAAACTCCTCGATCGCCTCGGAGCGGAAATCGGCGAGGCGCTCGAAGATGAGCGCATCCGGCCAATCCCACCAGGCGATGCGGCGCAGGCTCTCCGCAACGGCATCGGGAAAGCGCTTGCGGATGGGACGCGCGGGGACGCCGCCGACGATCGTGTAGGGCTCGACATCGCGGCTGACGACCGCGCCCGCGGCGATCACGGCGCCGTCGCCGACCTTCACGCCCGGCAGAAGGATGGCGGCGTGGCCGATCCAGACGTCATTGCCGACGATGACGCGATCGCCGCGGCGGCCTGCGAAGAAGTCGCGATCACGCGTGGCGCTCGCCTGGTAATATTCGGGGACATAGGTGAAGCGATGCTGGGACGGGCGGCCCATCGGATGATTGGGCGCCCCGATCCGCACCGAATTGGCGATCGCCGTGAACTTGCCGATGGCGGCATCGGCGACGTCGCAATTTTCGCCGAGATAGGAGTAGTCGCCGAGCGAGGCATATTCGATTCGGGTGTTGGCGAGAACCTCGCAGCGCCGCCCGATCTGCGCCTCGCGCCGGCGCACCGTTTCATGGATGATGGTTTCCGCGATCTTGGGGCGGGGTGAATTCATGAAGGAGCTCCGATGAAGTCGTAGCCCGGGTGAGCGTAGCGACACCCGGGAACACTGCAGGCAAGGTCCCGGATGTCGCTTCGCTCATCCGGGCTACGATAGCGGTGCCCGCCTTACGCGTGCAGCTTCTGCAATTCCTGCAGGATCGCTTCGCCCATCTGCGTGGTGGAGGCGGCCGTGGTGCCTTCCGACTTGATGTCGGCGGTGCGCAGGCCGCTCGCCAGCACGGCCGCGATCGCGGCGTCGACCTTGTCGGCGAGATCGCCCATGTCGAAGGAATAGCGCAGCGCCATGCCGAAGGACGAGATCATCGCGATCGGGTTGGCGAGGCCCTTGCCGGCAATGTCAGGGGCCGAGCCGTGCACGGGCTCGTACAGCGCCTTGCGCTTCTTGGTCTTAACGTCCAGTTCGCCGAGCGAGGCCGACGGCAGCATGCCGAGCGAACCGGTCAGCATCGCGGCAATGTCGGACAGCATGTCGCCGAACAGATTGTCGGTGACGATGACGTCGAACTGCTTCGGCCACTTCACCAGCATCATGCCGCCGGAATCGGCGAGCTGATGCTCGAGCGTGACGTCGGGATATTCGCGCTTGTGGACCTGGGTCATGACCTCGTTCCAGAGCACGCCCGACTTCATGACATTGCGCTTCTCCATCGACGTCACCTTGTTCTTGCGCTTCCTGGCAAGCTCGAAGGCGACGCGGCCGATGCGCTCGATCTCATAGGTGTCATAGACCTGGGTATCGATGGCGCGCTTCTGGCCGTTGCCGAGATCGGTGATGGTCTTGGGCTCGCCGAAATAGACGCCGCCGGTGAGCTCGCGCACGATGACGATGTCGAGGCCCTCGACCGCCTCGCGCTTCAGGCTGGAGGCATCCGCCAGCGCCGGGTAGCACACGGCCGGACGGAGGTTGGCGAACAGGGCGAGATCCTTGCGCAGGCGCAAGAGGCCGGCTTCCGGGCGCACCTCGTAAGGCACCGCATCCCATTTCGGACCGCCGACCGCGCCGAAGATCACCGCGTCGGCGTCCTTGGCCTTGGCCATATCGCCCTCGGAGATCGACACCCTGTGGGCGTCATAGGCGGAGCCGCCGACGAGGCCGGTGTCGGTCTCGAATTTGGCGATCCCGGCCGAATTCAGCCAATCGATCAGCCGCTTCACCTCGCCCATCACCTCCGGGCCGATACCGTCGCCGGGGAGCAGCAGCAATTTGTGGGTCGCCATGGTCGTTTCCTTTGAGATCGAATTCGGCCGGAGTGCTAGAGCGGCGTTGCGCGCTTGGCAAGACACCATTGCCGCGCCGCGGCTGTGCAAGACCGGCAGGGGCTGCCACAGTGCGGCCTGCCGGAGTACCCCTTGCACGCGCCTGATCGCCCCCCGCCCGACGCGCATCCTGCGCGGCTGATCCTGACCCTGTCGCTGGCGGCGACGGTCGGGCTCGGCATCGGCCGCTTTGCCTATGCGCTGGTGCTGCCTGATATGCGGGAGGACCTCGGCTGGTCCTACTCGGCGGCCGGTTTCATGAACACGATCAACGCCGTCGGCTACCTCGTCGGCGCCCTGCTGGCGTCGCGGCTGATCCGGCGCGTCGGCTGGTCGGCCGCCATCCGCGGCGGAACCCTGGCCTGCGTCGCGGCGCTCGCCACCTGCGCGCTGACCGGGAATTTCGTCGCGCTGAGCCTTGCCCGGCTCGTGCTGGGCCTGGGGGCGGCGGCCGGCTTCGTCGCCGGTGGTGCGCTGGCTGCGGCGATCGCGCAGTCGCGCCCCGAGCGGGCCAATTTCCTGCTCAGCCTGTTCTATGCCGGGCCCGGCATCGGCATTCTCGCCTCCGGGCTGATCGCCCCGTTCACGCTGCAACATTTCGGGCCGGGCTCGTGGTGGCTGGTATGGTGGGCGCTGACGCTGCTGTCCGTCGCCATGACGATCCCGCTGTTCCTGATCCGCATCGAGAGCGGCGCGCGCTTCTCCGAAGGCAGCCACGCCGCTTTTGCGATCCTGCCCGTGCTGATTTATCTCGCCGGCTATTTCCTGTTCGGCGCGGGCTACATCGCCTACATGACCTTCATGATCGCCTATGTGCGCGACGGCGGCGGCGGCGCCGCGGCGCAGGCGGCGTTCTGGAGCCTGATCGGCCTGTCCGCCTTCGTCACGCCCTGGGCCTGGCGTAGCGTGCTGGCGCTCGACCGCGGCGGGCTCGCCACGGCGATCATCCTCGGCACCAACGCACTCGGCGCCGCCTTGCCGATGCTGGGGCATTCGCCGGCCTGGCTCGCGGTGTCCGCGATCGTGTTCGGCGTCGCCTTCTTCGCCGTGGTCGGCTCGACCACGGCCTTCGTGCGCTTCAACTACCCGCCCGAGGTGTGGCCGACCGCGATCGCGGCGATGACGATCTCGTTCGGCGTCGGCCAGACGCTGGGGCCGATCGTGGTGGGCGCGATCACGGACGCGCTGGGGAGCTTGAGTTACGCGCTCAATGTGTCGGCGGCATTGCTGGCGCTCGGGGCCGTGGCGGCGCTGTGCCAAAGGAAGGTGGGACCGGCCAAGTAACCGATGTCGTCCCGGCGGAGGCCGGGACGACAACTAACTCCCGCTAAACGAATTATACCCTTGGTCCTCCCAATAGCCGCCCTTGTACTCGTTGGTGACTTCCATCGAGACCACGTATTTCGGGTTCTTGAAGCCTAGCTTCGTGGGCACGCGGATCTTCATCGGGAAGCCGTAGGCGCGTGGGAGAATCTCATTTGCGTATTTGAACGTCATCTGCGTCTGCGGATGCAGCGCGCTGCGCATGTCGAGCGGCGAGTTGTAGCCGTCCTTGTCGGCGCACTGGAACCAGACATATTTGGCGCGCGTGTCGGCGCCGATCAGCTTGAGGAAATCGCGCAAGGGCGTGCCGGTCCAGCTGCCGATCGCGCTCCAGCCCTCGACGCAGATGTGACGGGTGATCTGCGTCACCTGCGGCAAATGATAGAGCTCCTCCAGCGTCCATGACTTCTTGTTGTCGACGAGGCCGCGGACCTCGAGCTTCCAGTCCGCAGCCGAGACATCGGGCGCGTCGTCGAGCTCGTAATAAGCATTGAACGGGAACGGTTTCGTGATCGCGCTCTCGGGGAAGGTCGGCGCCAGCGCGTCCGGATTGAAGATGAAGGACTGCACCGCGTCGTTGAACTTCGAGACCTGTGCCAGCAGCGTATCGGCCGAGGACGAGTCCACGACGTCGCAGCCGGTCAGCAGCGTCAGCGCGCCGAGACTGGCGCCGCCCGCAATGAAGCGGCGACGGGTGAAATCCGGCATCGTCTTGATGGCGTCCTTGATGAGCAGCCGCTTGTCGACGCCGGGGATGAGGAATGAGCGCTTGGCCATGATGATTCTCCTAATCAGCGGCCAATGATCATCGCGCGCAGGCTCTTCGGCACCAGCAGCGCGAGCAGGACGTGAATGACGAGGAAGGCGCAGATCGCGGCCATGCAGAAGAAATGGACGTAGCGCGCGGTCGGATAATCGCCGAACAGCATCACGAGATAGTAGAGCTGCACCGGCTTCCACATGCCGAGGCCCGAGAGCACGATCAGCACGCCGACCACGATGATGCCGGCATAGAGCATGCGCTGCACGTAATTGTAGACGGTGAGGTCGTCATGGCCGAGCTTGAAGGTCAGGGCGGCCCTGACGTCGCGCAGCACGCCTGATGGCGTGATCGGCAGCAGCTTTTTCCGGAAGCGACCGCTGGCGAAGCCGGTTATGAGATAGGCGAGGCCGTTGATCATCAACAGCCACATCGCCGCAAAGTGCCAGAGCAGGGCGCCGCCGAGCCAACCGCCGAGCGTGTACTCGCGCGGGAAGCTGAAGCCGAACAACGGCGAGGCGTTGTAGATCTGCCAGCCCGACAGGATCATCAGGATCATGGCGAGGGCGTTGATCCAATGCATGACGCGGACCCAGGCCGGCTGGATCACTTTGGTCGGGGTGGACCTGACCTGCTCGTCGGTGACCGTGAGGCTCGCCATGATGGTTCCGTCCTGAACGTCCGTGTGACAGCGAGTATACGCCGGTGCGTCCGCTTTCGTTACGCCCCGTTAGCCATGGAATCGATGCCCGCGGGCTATGATGGTCACAAGAAGGCGAGCCGGGCACCCCCGGCTCGCCACGGCAAAGCCCCCTGTTCGGGGATGAAACAGGGGGGGCGCGGTGTTACGTTGCCGGCATCAGCACGGTGTCGACCACATGGATGACGCCGTTCGACTGGTTGACGTTGGTGATCGTCACCATCGAGGTGCCGCCCTTGGCATCGACGATCCAGGTCTTGCCGTCCATCTTCTTGACGGTCAGCTCCTCGCCTTCGGCGGTCTTCAGCTTCTTGCCGTCGGTGAGGTCGGAGGCCTCGAGCTTGCCGGGCACGACATGGTAGGTGAGGATCTTGGTCAGGGTCGCCTTGTTCTCGGGCTTGACCAGATTGTCGACGGTGCCGGCCGGCAGCTTGCCGAAGGCGGCGTTGGTCGGCGCGAACACCGTGAACGGGCCCTTGCTCTCCAGCGTCGGCACCAGGCCGGCCGCCTTCACCGCCGCGACCAGCGTGGTGTGGTCCTTCGAGTTGACCGCGTTCTGGACGATGTTCTTCGACGGGAACATCGCGGCGCCGCCGACCATGACGGTCTTCTCCTCGGCACGCACCGGCGCGACGACGGTCGCGGTGACGGCGAGGGCGCTGAAGGCGGCGGCAGCGAGATAGGCAATGCGCTTCGACATGGAGTGTCTCCCGATTGAATTGAGCCGGCGATGGCCGGTGTTTGAGTTGGGCAACAACGGAGCTTGCGTCCCCCTTGGCGTGAAGCAGCAGCGCCGTCGTCGGACCGAACTACGGGAGGGTTTGCGATGCGGTTTCGGAGAAAAATTCTTTGTGATGCGTGAAACTATGCGGGGGGATGTTCGTGGGGGTGCGTCCGCCCCGTCATTGCGAGGAGCGAAGCGACGCAGCAAGCCAAACTGTCACCGCGGACACATTCCTGGATTGCTTCGCTTCGCTCGCAATGACGAGGCATAGCCCGGATGTCCGGGCTACGAACCATCAATCCCTGTTCTGCGGCGTCTGAATGAAGCCGCGATTATGTGTCGGGCTGATCAGCAGCTCGTTGATGCAGACGCGCGGCGGCATGCTAGCGATGAAGGCGATGGTGCGGCCGAGATCCTCGGGCTGCAGCATCCTGGCCTGCTCCGCCTCGCTCGGCACCACCGGGCGCAGCTTCAGGATCGGTGTCGCCACCTCGCCCGGCATCAGGCAGCAGGCGCGCAGGCCATTGACGCATTCGTCCATGTTGAAGGAATGGGTCAGCGCCAGCACCGCATGTTTTGTCGTTGTGTAGGCCGGGCCCGGCATCTTGGAGACGTGGCGGCCGGCCCAGGACGAGACGTTGATGATCGAGCCGTCCTGCTGCTTGCGCATCGTCGGCAGCACTGCGCGCATGCAATAGAGCACGCCGTTGAGATTGACCTGGACGAGCTTGTCCCAGCCCTCCTGTTCCATGTCCTGCCAGCTGCGCTTGGGAACATTGATGCCGGCATTGTTGACCAGAAGGTCGATGCGGCCGTGCCTGGCGACGATCTGATCGGCCACCTCCTGGACGTCAGCCGCATCGGACACATCCAGTGCGATGGCTTCCGCCACCCCGCCGGCCCCCGTGATCTTGGCGACCACGGTATCCAGGGCGTCCTTGCGGCGGCCCGAAACCACGACGATCCAGCCGTCGGCGGCCAGCGCCTCGGCGCCGGCTTCCCCGATCCCGCTGCCGCCGCCCGTCACCCAGGCCACGCGTTTCCCGTTTTTTGACATGCAAACTGTCTCCGTTGCTTCATTGGGGCGGTTTTTGCTAATCCAGCCCTCGGTTTTGACCGGCCTTGTCAGTCCTGCGGTCGAGGAAATCTTGCATGAACCACGCAGCCAACGCCAACCTGTTTTCCCGCCTGTTCGACGGCCTCGATAACCCTGCGCGCCTCGCGATCGAGACGCAGGACGGCGCCCAAATCAGCTATGGCGATCTGGTCGCGCGCGCCGGGCAGATGGCGAACGTGCTGGTTGCCCGCGGCGTGAAGCCGGGTGACCGCGTCGCGGTGCAGGTCGAGAAATCCGTTGCCAACATCGTGCTGTATCTGGCGACCGTGCGGGCTGGCGCGGTCTATCTGCCGCTGAACACCGCCTATACGCTGAACGAGCTCGATTACTTCATCGGCGATGCCGAACCGTCGCTGGTGGTCTGCGATCCCTCCAAGGCGGAAGGGCTCGCGCAGATCGCCGCAAAGGTGAAGGCGAAGGTCGAGACGCTCGGCGCTGACGGCAAGGGCTCGCTGACGGAGGCCGCGGACAAGGCGAACAGCGAATTTGCGACGGTGCAACGCGCGGGCGACGATCTCGCCGCGATCCTCTACACCTCGGGCACCACCGGCCGTTCCAAGGGCGCGATGCTCACGCACGACAATCTCGCGTCGAACTCGCTCTCGCTGGTCGATTATTGGCGCTTCACCGACAAGGACGTGCTGATCCACGCGCTGCCGATTTATCATACGCATGGCCTGTTCGTGGCCACCAACGTGACGCTGTTTGCGCGCGCGTCGATGATCTTCCTGCCGAAGCTCGATCCGGACCTGATCATCAGGCTGATGGCGCGCGCGACGGTGCTGATGGGTGTGCCGACCTTCTACACCCGGCTGCTGCAGAACCCCGGGCTGTCGCACGAGACCACCAAGCACATGCGGCTGTTCATCTCGGGCTCGGCGCCGCTGCTCGCCGACACCCATCGCGAATGGTCGGCGCGCACGGGACATGCCGTGCTGGAGCGCTACGGCATGACCGAGACCAACATGAACACGTCGAATCCTTACGACGGCGAGCGCGTGCCCGGCGCGGTCGGCTTCCCGCTCCCCGGCGTATCCGTGCGCGTGACCGATCCCGAGACCGGCAGGGAATTGCCGCGCGAGGAAATCGGCGTGATCGAGGTGAAGGGCCCGAACGTCTTCAAGGGCTATTGGCGCATGCCGGAGAAGACCAAATCGGAATTCCGGCCCGACGGCTTCTTCATCACCGGCGACCTCGGCAAGATCGACGACAAGGGCTACGTCCACATCCTCGGCCGCGGCAAGGATCTCGTGATCTCCGGCGGCTTCAATGTCTACCCCAAGGAGATCGAGAGCGAGATCGACGCCATGCCGGGCGTGGTGGAGTCCGCCGTGATCGGCGTGCCGCATGCGGATTTCGGCGAGGGCGTCACCGCGGTGCTGGTCTGCAACAAGGGCGCCGACGTCAGCGAAGCCTCGGTGCTGAAGGCGCTCGACGGCCGCCTGGCAAAATTCAAGATGCCCAAGCGCGTCTTCGTCGTCGACGAGCTGCCGCGGAATACGATGGGCAAGGTGCAGAAGAACGTGCTGCGGGATACGTACAAGGATATTTACGCGAAGAAGTGAGAAGGGCCCAGCTCTCTCGCCTCGTCATTGCGAGGAGCTCTTGCGGCGAAGCAATCCAGACTGCCGCCGCGGAAAGACTCCTGGATTGCTTGGCTGCGCTCGCAATGACGGAGGTTCCGGCGGCTACTGCCCGCCCGCCAGGCTCATCACAAACCTGCTGCCGACGATGAACAGATAGCACCCGAACGCGACTTCCAGCGTGCCTTCGACATCGCATGCGCGGCTCGCACACCCAGCGGCGCGGTAACGAGGCTCATCGGCATCACCAGCACGGCGCCGATCAGCGAGACGTAGCCGAGCGCGAACGGGATCTGCAGCGCTGCGACGGCCGGATAGGTAGCCGCCGCCGGCCAGCCGGCATAGATGTAGCCGAGCGCGCCGGGAATTGAGATCAGCACCGCGAGGGCCGACGAGGTCGCGACCGCCTGGTGGATCGGGCGGCTGTAGAAGGTCATCAGCAGGTTCGAGAACAGGCCACCGCCGATGCCCATCAGCGTCGACAGGATGCCGACGCAGAAACCGTAGAATCGCATCAAGGGTCCTTGCGGCAGGTCATCGCCGAACTTCCAGCCTTCGCGCGCGAAGACGAGACGTGCGGCCGCCGACCAGGCGACGCAGACGAACACGATCTTGAACAGCCGCTCCGGCGCGAAGCGCGCGATGACGCTGCCGGCGGCGACGCCGATCACGATCGGCAGCCACCAGACGCGCAGAACCGACATGTCCACGGCGCCGCGCTTGTAGTGCGCCTGGAAGGAGCGGATCGAGGTCGGGATGATCACGGCGAGCGAGGTGCCGACGCAGAGCGGCATTCGCAGCTCGAGCGGCACACCCGCGATGCGGAAGCACTCGTAGAACACCGGCACGAGAATCGCGCCGCCGCCGATGCCGAACACGCCGGCCAGGAATCCCGAGAGCGCGCCGGTCGCGATCAGCAGCAGCGCGAGCTCGACGATCTCCTTGATATCAAGACCTGCAATCACCCCTGACCCGCCCCGGCGACTGGTCCGCAGCGGCTCCGAAACGTGCGCCCGGAGTTGGCTGCGTGCCAAGCTGTAAGCGATCTGATCCCCGCGGTCGACACGGCGCACCCCTCGGCTGGGGTGGAATGCTGGGTGCGCATATCCCGAGCGGATGAAATTGGCTCGTGAGGAGGAGGTTGGCCTTGGGAGAATCTGGGCTGGCGACGCGTCTGGCCAATCTCTGCCCGGTTTGGACGGCATGGTCCGTTTAGAGGTGTTCCAATAGCAATTTCAACACGCACGGCGCCTTGGAAAGGTATGAATTTGTATTCGTTTCTTTGTTGGCGGACGGCGGCTCTGGTATACCAAGCCACTGATTGGCTTGTGTCATCAACGCCGTAGAGTTGAACCCGGGTTCGATTTATGGCGATTTGGTGATTGCGCAGGCGAAATCGACTCCGTAAATAGAGCCGACCTTCCGCGATCCCCGCGCGCGCCCTCGAGGGCCGCCATACAACATCAAAGCCCATGACCGCACGGATCGAACGACCGCTTTCACCACACATGCAAGTCTACCGCTGGACGCTGACGATGGCGCTGTCCATCGTCCATCGCGCCACCGGTATCGCCCTTTATGTCGGAACCCTGCTGCTGGCCTGGTGGCTGATCGCGGCGGCCTCCGGCCCCGCCGCCTATGCCCATGTCCAGGCCTTCACCGGCAGCATCATCGGCCGACTGATCGTGTTCGGCTACACCTGGGCGCTGATGCACCATATGCTGAGCGGCATCCGGCACTTCGTGTGGGACCTCGGCTACGGCTTCAAGGCCAATGAGCGCGAAGCGCTGACCTGGGGCGCAGCGATCGGCGGCATCGCCCTGACGGTGCTGATCTGGATCATCGCCTACGCGATCGGAGGTGGACGATGAGCACAGCTGATACGTCGAAGCGCAGCATGCGCACCCCGCTCGGCCGCGTCCGCAATCTCGGCGCCGCCCACTCCGGCACCGGCGACTTCTGGCGCCAGCGCGTCACTGGGGTGGCCATGGTGCTGCTGATGATCCCGGTGATCGTCGTCATCATGATGACGCTCGGCCGCAACCAGGCCGGCGCCAAGCAGATCCTGGGCTCGCTGCCGATCGCCATCATCATGGTGCTCTTCATCGTCGCCAGCGCCTGGCACATGAAGATCGGCATGCAGGTCGTGATCGAGGACTACGTCCACAACGAGAAGCTGAAGCTCGCTTCGATCATGCTCAACAATTTCTTCTCGGTCGCGGTCGCGCTCGCCTCGATCTACGCGATTCTCCAACTGTCAGCCGGAGTGTAACCCATGGCCACAGAGACGAATGGCAAGGGCAACGGCGCTCCCGCCACCAACGGCAAGGCCTATCCGATCGAAGACCACACCTATGACGTCGTCGTGGTCGGCGCCGGTGGCGCGGGCCTGCGCGCGGTGGTCGGCTGCAGCGAGGCCGGTCTTCGCACCGCCTGCATCACCAAGGTGTTTCCGACCCGTTCGCACACGGTCGCGGCGCAGGGCGGCATCTCGGCTTCGCTCGGCAACATGCACAAGGACGACTGGCGCTGGCACATGTACGACACCGTGAAGGGGTCGGACTGGCTCGGCGACCAGGATGCGATCGAATACATGGTGCGCAACGCGCCCGACGCGGTCTACGAGCTCGAGCATTGGGGCGTGCCGTTCTCGCGCACCGAGGACGGCAAGATCTACCAGCGCCCGTTCGGCGGCATGACCACCGAGTTCGGCAAGGCCCAGGCGCAGCGCACCTGCGCCGCCGCCGACCGCACCGGCCACGCCATGCTGCACACGATGTACGGCCAGTCGCTGCGCCACGCCGCCGAGTTCTTCATCGAGTTCTTCGCCATCGACCTGATCATGGACGACCAGGGCACCTGCCGCGGCGTCATCGCGCTCAAGCTCGACGACGGCACGCTGCACCGCTTCCGCGCCCAGACCACGATCCTGGCGACCGGCGGCTACGGCCGCGCCTACGCTTCCTGCACCTCGGCGCACACCTGCACCGGCGACGGCGGCGGCATGGTGCTGCGTGCCGGCCTGCCGATGCAGGACATGGAGTTCGTGCAGTTCCACCCGACCGGCATCTACGGCTCGGGCTGTCTCGTCACCGAGGGTGCGCGCGGCGAAGGCGGCTATCTCGTCAACTCCGAGGGTGAGCGCTTCATGGAGCGCTACGCGCCGTCGGCGAAGGACCTCGCCTCGCGCGACGTCGTCTCGCGCGCGATGACCATCGAGATCCGCGAAGGACGCGGCGTCGGCAAGAAGAAGGACCACATCTTCCTGCATCTCGACCATCTCGATCCCGCCGTGCTCGCCGAGCGCCTGCCGGGCATCTCCGAATCCGCCAAGATCTTCGCCAATGTCGACGTGACGCGCGAGCCGATCCCGATCGTGCCCACCGTGCACTACAACATGGGCGGCATCCCGACGAACTATCACGGCGAAGTGCTGACCAAGAAGGACGGCGATGACAACGCCATCATTCCGGGCCTGATGGCGATCGGCGAAGCCGCCTGCGTCTCGGTGCACGGCGCCAACCGGCTCGGCTCCAACTCGCTGATCGACCTCGTCGTGTTCGGCCGCGCCGCCGCGCTCCGCCTCGCCGAGAAGCTCACGCCCAACGCCAAGCAGCCCGAGCTGCCGGCGAACTCGGCCGAGCTCGCGCTCGGCCGTCTCGACCATTATCGCTATGCTTCCGGCGGCACGCCGACCGCCAAGCTGCGCGAAGGCATGCAGCACGTGATGCAGAACAATTGCGCGGTGTTCCGCACCGGCGAGGTGCTGAGCGAAGGCCAGAACCTGATCCAGAAGGTCCACAGCGGCATCACCGACATCGCCGTGTCCGACCGCTCGCTGGTGTGGAATTCGGACCTCGTCGAGACGCTGGAGTTCGACAATCTGATCTCGCAGGCGGTGGTGACGATGAACTCGGCCGCCAACCGCACCGAGAGCCGCGGCGCGCACGCCCGCGAGGACTTCTCCGAGCGCGACGACAAGAACTGGATGAAGCACACGCTGGCCTGGCTGGACGATGCCGGCAAGGTCAGGATCGAGTACCGCCCGGTTCACAACTACACCATGACCAACGACGTGCAGTACATCCCGCCGAAGGCGCGCGTGTACTGATCGAACAGCGAAGGCCCTATCGAAATGGTTGAATTCGCACTTCCGAAGAACTCCAAGATCACTGGCGGCAAGACCTGGCCGAAGCCCGCGGGCGCGACCGAGCTCCGCGAGTTCAAGGTCTATCGCTGGAATCCTGACGACGGCAAGAATCCGAGCGTCGACACCTATTACGTCGACACCAATGATTGCGGTCCGATGGTGCTGGACGGCCTGATCTGGATCAAGAACCACATCGACCCGTCGCTGACTTTCCGCCGCTCCTGCCGCGAAGGCGTCTGCGGTTCTTGCGCCATGAACATCGACGGCCAGAACACGCTCGCCTGCACCCGCTCGATGCACGACGTCAAGGACGGGGCGGTGAAGATCAACCCGCTGCCGCACCAGCCGGTGGTGAAGGACCTCGTCCCGGATCTGACGAACTTCTACGCGCAGTACGCCTCCGTCGAGCCGTGGCTGAAGACGACCTCGCCGACGCCGCAGAAGGAATGGCGCCAGAGCCACGAGGACCGCGAGAAGCTCGACGGTCTCTACGAGTGCATTCTCTGCGCCTGCTGCTCGACCTCCTGCCCGAGCTATTGGTGGAACAGCGAGCGCTATCTCGGTCCCGCTGCGCTGCTCCAGGCCAACCGCTGGGTCTCCGATTCGCGCGACGAAGCCACCGGCGAGCGCCTCGACAATCTCGAGGATCCGTTCCGGCTCTATCGCTGCCACACCATCATGAACTGCGCCAAGGCCTGCCCGAAGGGCCTCAACCCGGCAGAAGCCATCGCCGAGCTCAAGCTCAAGATGGTCGAGCGGCAGGTCTAGCACCGTTCATGCTACGGCCCCCGGCCGGCGCGGCCGGGGCATGCCACGATCCGGGTCAGTCCGAGTAGATTTTGCCCCGACGCGCCTTGCGCGCGATTCGTCGGAATACAACCCGAGATTATCGCCACAAGCCGCTTCCTTCCCGGCGGGAAATTCAAGTAAGCTCTCCGGTCAGGGACCGGAGCGACCGTGCAGGGAGCGCAACGCAATTCGCTGAGGCTTTTGCAGTGGATGATGGTTGCATCCCTGGCGCTGCCGATTGCGCTGTTCGCGATCGCCTCCACGATCTCCTACACCTCGACCAGGGAGATGGCCGACCGCGAGATCGAGCGCACGCTCGACGTGGCGCATGAGCATGCGCTCAAGGTGTTCGAGACCATCGACCGCAGCCTGTCCGAGCTCAACGAGGTCGTGCGCGGCCTTCCCGACGACGTCATCCGCGCGCGCGAAGCGGCGCTGCACCGCCGGCTGAAGCGGCTGACCGATTCGCTGCCGCAGCTCAAATCGGCCTGGATCTTCGACGCGGACGGAAAGGCGCTGGTCAACAGCCTCGTTTCGCCGCCGCCTGAGCTCGGCTTTGCGGACCGCGACTATTTCTACGTCCATGTCGACCAGACCATCGGCACCTTCATCGGCATGCCGCTGACGCCGCGTCCGCCCTATCAGGGCGCGCGCTTCTTCGGCATGAGCCGCCGCCGCGACTCCGACGACGGCCGCTTCACCGGCGTGATCCAGGCCTCCGTCCTGCCGGAATATTTCGAGAGTTTCTACGCCAGGATCGGCTCGGAACCCGGCAGCTTCTTCGCGATGGGGCGCACCGACGGCGTCGTGGTGGCGCATTTCCCGCGGCTCGACCGCGACCTCCGGCTCGATCCGGGCGGCCCGGTCGGCCGCGAGATCGCCGCGCACCCCGCGCAGGGGCTCATGACCATCGCCTGGCCGTCGGACGGGATCGAGCGCCGCATCGGCTACAGGCGCGTCGCCGAATATCCGATCTATGTCAGCGCCGGCTTCGAGACGTCGGCGATCCGCGCGCGCTGGCTCGCCACCATGGGCCAGCATCTGGTGTTCGGCGTGCCCGCCACCGCGCTGCTGTTCCTGCTGCTGGCATTCGCTTTCCGGCGCACCCAGCATCTGCAGATGGAGGCCGCAAAGCGGCGCGAGGCCGAGGAGGCGCTCAAGCACAGCCAGCGCCTGGAGGCGCTCGGCCAGCTCACCGGCGGCGTCGCGCACGACTTCAACAACCTGCTGACCGTGATCCGCGCCTCGGTCGATCTGTTGAACCGGCCGCAGCTGAGCGAAGAGCGACGGCAGCGCTACATCACGGCGATTGCGGACGCGGTGGCGCGCGCCGCCAAGCTGACCTCGCAGCTGCTCGCCTTTGCGCGGCGCCAGACCCTGAAGCCGGAAGTGTTCGACGTCGGCGAGCGGCTGCAGTCGCTGCACGACATGCTCGCCACGCTGCTGGGACCGGCCATCGAGATCGCGATGCGGCTGCCGGCCGAGCCTTGCCTCGTCAATGCCGATGCCAGCCAGTTCGAGACCGCGCTGATCAACATGGCGACCAATGCGCGCGACGCCATGCAGGGCAAGGGCAGGATCAGCTTCACCGTCGAGAGGGCCGCGACCATTCCCGACACGCCGGCGCACGTCTCGTACGGTCCTGTCCCGGGACACCTCGGCTTCGTCGGCGTGATCGTCAGCGACACCGGCGTCGGCATTCCACCCGCGCGGCTCGCGCGGATCTTCGAGCCGTTCTTCACCACCAAGCAGGTCGGCCAGGGCACGGGTCTCGGCCTGTCCCAGGTGTTCGGTTTCGCCCGGCAATCAGGCGGCGAGGTGACGGTGACGAGCGAAGTCGGCCAGGGCAGCACCTTCTCTCTCTATCTCCCCCGCGTACCCGCGGACCTCTTGCCGCAGCAGCAGGCGCCGAACACCGCGCCTGCGGTCGCCGGCAGCGGCATGTCGGTGCTGCTGGTCGAAGACAATATCGAGCTCGGCAATTTCGCCGCCGATGGTCTCACAGCGCTCGGCTACAGCATCACGCTGCTCGACAATGCCGCCGATGCGCTGGCCGAGCTCGTCGTGGACGCCGGCCGTTTCGATGTCGTGTTCTCCGACATCGTGATGCCAGGAATGACCGGGCTCGATCTGGCGCGGGCGATCCGCGATCGCGGCATCGGCGTGCCGGTCGTGCTGACCACCGGCTACAGCCAGGCACTGTCCCAGGAAGGCAATTTCGGTTTCGATCTCGTGCAAAAGCCCTATTCGATCGAGGAGCTGTCGCGCGTGCTCCACCGGGCTGCGCGGCTGCGGCGGGTGCGTGACGGCGCCGCCGAATAGGGTATTCGGGAACCGACGGGAACCGGCTGATTTGTCTCGCGTTATCCGGCCATGCAAAAGCCAGCCGGCAAGCGCGACCAGGGCAGGACGCCACCCATTATCGAGATCAAAGGCGAGAATGGCGAGGAGGTGGCTCCGCCGCCGCCCGAGGTGCTCGAACCCGATCCCGAGCTCTCTCCCGAAGAGGCCGAGCGGGCCCGCAGGGATTATCTGCTGAAGCGGTTCTGGATCAGCGCGCGCGGCTTCTGGGGCCGCAACGGCGACCGCCTCGCCTGGCCGTTCTCGGTCGGCCTCGGCGTGCTGATCGTCCTCATCGTCTGCTTCCAATATGGCATCAACGTCTGGAATCGCGCGATCTTCGATGCCATCGAGCAGCGCGACGCGACGAGCGTCTTCCATCTCACAGCAGTGTTCCTCCCGCTCGCGATCGGCAGCATCGTGCTCGGCGTGGCGCAGGTGTTCGCGCGCATGGGCATCCAGCGGCGCTGGCGGGCCTGGCTCACCAGCAGCGTGCTGACGCGCTGGCTCACCAGCGGACGCTACTACCAGCTCAACCTCGTCGGCGGCGACCACCAGAATCCGGAATACCGCATCGCGGAGGACCTGCGCATTGCGACCGACGCACCGGTCGATTTCCTCGCCGGCGTCACCTCGGCGCTGCTGTCGGCCGCGACCTTCATCGTCGTGCTCTGGACCATCGGCGGCGCGCTCACCATCACGCTCGGCGGCTCGTCGGTGACCATTCCCGGCTTCCTCGTGATCGCCGCCATCCTCTACGCCGCGATCGCATCCGGCTCGATCATGGTGATCGGCCGGCGCTTCGTGCAGGTCTCGGAGGACAAGAACCAGGCCGAGGCCGATTTCCGCTATACGCTGACACGCGTGCGCGAGCACGGCGAGAGCATCGCGCTGCTCGGGGGCGAAGAGGAGGAGCGCGACGGCCTCGACCGCAATTTCACCAACGTGTTGCGGCAATGGGCGCGGCTCGCCGGCCAGCACATGCGCACCACGCTGGTATCGCAAGGGTCGAGCCTCGTTGCACCGGTCATGCCGCTGCTGCTCTGCGCGCCGAAATTCCTCGACGGCAGCATGACCCTTGGGCAGGTCATGCAGGCGGCCTCCGCCTTCACCATCGTACAGAGTGCGTTCGGCTGGCTGGTCGACAATTATCCGCGGCTCGCCGACTGGAACGCCTGCGCGCGCCGCATCGCCTCGCTGATGATGTCGCTCGACGGCCTCGAACGCGCCGAGCAGGGCGACGGCCTCGGCCGCATCCAGCGCGGCGAGACCCGCAACGAGGCGATGCTGGAGCTGCGCGATCTCTCGGTCACGCTCGATGACGGCACCGCAGTGGTCGGCGAGACCGAGGTGGTGATCGAGCCCGGCGAGCGGCTGCTGGTCGCCGGCGAATCCGGCACCGGCAAGAGCACGCTGGTGCGCGCCATTGCCGGGCTGTGGCCGTGGGGCGGCGGCAGCGTCAACTTCCATCCCGACCGGCGGCTGTTCATGCTGCCGCAGCGGCCCTACGTGCCCACCGGATCGCTGCGCCGCGCCGTCGCCTATCCCGGAGCCGCAGAGGATTGGACCGTCGAGGAGATAGGGGAAGCCCTGCACAAGGTCGGCCTCGACCATCTCAAGCAGAAGATCGAGGAAGAAGCCGCGTGGGACCAGACGCTGTCGGGCGGCGAGAAGCAGCGCCTCGCGTTCGCGCGGCTGCTGCTGCACAGCCCTGATATCGTCGTGCTCGATGAGGCAACCTCGGCGCTCGACGAGAAGAGCCAGGACAAGATGATGAAGATGGTCACGGACGAGCTGCCGAAGGCGACCATCGTCAGTGTCGCGCATCGCGTCGAGCTGGAAGCCTTTCACAGCCGCAAGATCGTGCTGGAGCGCCGCAAGGGCGGCGCCAAGCTCGTCAGCGACGTCGACCTGATTCCGCGCAAGGGCCGGCGCAGGCTGCTCGGGCGATTCCTGAGGCAGCGGAAGAAGGCGGCGTGAGGCTCGCTCCGTCGTCCAGCGTTGGAGTCGCCGCCAAAACCGGCTATGCATGCGCCGCCTGCAACGAGGACCTGCTGCTTGACGCCCGACAAAGCCCCTTCGTCCGCGCCGTTCGGCGCGTTTGCGCCGAATGCGGCTCAGGCCGCGATCATCCGCCTCGCGACACGATCGGGGCTGAAGCGCGGCGCGTTCCGGCCCTGGCTGTCGCGGCTGGTCAATTGGCTGCGCGGCGGGCCGATAGATGTGCAATATCAGGGCGCCTCGTTCCGCTTCTATCACCAGGGCAGCGCGACCGAGCGCGGCGCCCTGTTCAATCCCGACTACAATCTCGAAGAGCTCGACTTCCTGCGCCAGCACACGCCTGCTGGCGGCGTATTCGTCGACGTCGGCGCCAATGTCGGCACGTTTGCGCTGGTGATGGCGCAACAGGTCGGCACCCAGGGCAAGGTGGTCGCGATCGAGCCGCATCCGCTGACCTTCGGACGGCTCTCCTTCAACCATGCTGCATCCAAGGCAACGCAGGTGCGGCTGGTTCAGGCCGCCGCGGGCGAGCGCGAGGGCGAGCTGATGATCGAGAGCGGCGGCGGCAATCTCGGCGCGACGCATGTCGTGACCGGCGCCGCGAGTGCCGACGCCATCAAGGTGCCGTCGCTGCGCTTGACGCGCATTCTCGATGAGGCCGGCGTCACACAGGTCGATTCGCTCAAGATCGACGTCGAGGGCTTTGAGGACCGCGTGCTGATCGGCTTCTTCCGCGACGCGCCGCAATCGCTGTGGCCGCGCGCTGTGGTGATCGAGCATCTGTCACAAAACGAATGGCAGCAGGATTGTATTGCCGACATGGTCGCTCGCGGCTTTACGGTCGCGCGCAAGACACGAAGCAATACGTTCCTGTCGCGCTGACAGCGACAAACTGAGGGAGGTTGCGATGATCGACCATCTGGGTTTCTCCGTCTCCGACTACGAGCGCGCGAAAGCGTTCTATGCGAAGGCGCTCGCCCCGCTCGGCTACGGCCTGATCATGGAGATCACGGCGGAGCAGACCGGTCATGCTGCGGCGGCCGGCTTCGGCGCCAACGGCAAGCCGGATCTCTGGTTCGGCGGCGAAGGCGCGATGAACAAGCCGGTGCACATCGCGATCGCGGCCAGGGACCGCGCCACTGTGGATGCCTTCTACAAGGCGGCGATGGCGGCCGGAGGACGCGACAACGGGCCGCCCGGGATTCGGCCGCATTATCACGCGAACTACTACGGCGCGTTCGTGCTCGATCCTGACGGCCACAACATCGAGGCGGTCTGTCATCTGCCCGAATAGGGCGCGCTTCGACCCGATGCGAGGAGGAACATCGGCACGGCATCGTGGTTATCGTCCTCTGGACAATGATCTCGATGATGCCGATGCCGATCGAACCGCCCGAGATTCCGCCGGCGACACCGGGCACTCCGACCGAGCCGCCGCCGGGAATTCCGCCGGGCAATCCGCAGCCCGACATCACGCCCCCGGTGCGCGAGCCCGGCGAATCACCGCGGCCCGACGAATTGCCGGGCCACGTGCCCGAAGAGATTCCATCGCGCGGCCCGAATGGTCCGCTCACGCCCAATCCTGCTACGGACGCAATGCCGCCGGACAATCACATATGAGGCGACGCATCACATGTCAGGCGATTGCAACGTGCGTCTGAATGCGCAATGAACGTCACCATAGTGAGTTGATTTGCGTGCAGAAATAAATCGGGCCGCGACCACTTCGCCCGCCACAATGCGGCCTAACGCGTAGCTGTTCATCCCAACCACTTCGTCAAAGAACCTTCCGGGGAAGTTCACCACCATGACCAACCTTCGTTTCGTGCTGCTTGCGACGACGGCTCTCACCGCGATGCAATTGGCCAACACCGCATCGCATGCGCAGAGCGCGTCGCCGCTCGTGGTCGCGCAGGCGCAGCCGGCTCCGTCGCAAGAGACCGGCCCTGACGGAAAACCGAAGCAGCCGCCGAAGGGCCCGCCTGCGGCAACGCCGCCCGGCGCGCCTGCGCGCCCGGCGACACCGCCGCCCGCGGCTGCACCGCCCCATCCGCCCGCTGCACCTCCGCCGGCTGCCGCACCGGCGCGTCCTGCAGCACCTCCGCCGCCCCCGCCTCCTGCAGCCCGTCCGGCTCCGCCTGCGCCGCCTGCCGCTCCGAAGCAGCCGTCGCCGCCTCCCGCCGCCGCTCCGCAGCAGCACGCCCCGACACCGCCGCCTCCGGCACCGCCTGCAGCACGGCCGGCTCCAACACCGCCGGCCCCGCCTCCGGCCGCAGCCCCGCAGCAGCATGCCCCGACGCCGCCTCCGGCTGCGCCTGCGGCACGGCCCACGCCATCGGCACCGCCTCCTGCTGCCGCGCACCCGACGCCAACACCTCCGCCGCCGCCTCCAGCGCCGCCCTCGGCGCGGCCCGCGCCTGCGCCTACGGCGACGCCCACCGCGGCTCCGCCCGCTGCACCTGCGGTCCGCCCCGGCGCGTCTGCGCCCGCGGCCACTCCCGCTCCGACACCCGCACCGACTGCAACACCGGCACCGACCGCGACACCTGCGCCGACCGCAACGCCGGTTCCGGGCAGCACGCCCGGCGCACCGCCGGCCGGCCGCCCCGGTGCACCGCCTCCCGGCGTACGTCCCGGCGCGCCTCCGGCGGCGGGAACGCCGGCGCCCGGTGCTGCACCCGCTCCAACGGCAACGCCGGCCCCGACCGGCGCTCCGACGCCGCCGCCTGGACGTCCGGGATCAGCGACCCCCGCTCCCGGCACGACCCCGGCTCCCGGCGCGGCCCCTGCCCCGACGGCGACGCCAACGCCCGGCCAACAGGGTGGAACGCCTCCTGCCGGCGCGCCCGCTGCCGGAACCCCGGCTGCACCGCCTCAGGCCGGCGGCCTCCCGCCCCGGCCCGCGGCCCCTGCCGGCGCTGCAGCTCCGACGGTCGTCCCCGGCTCCCCGGCTGCTACGCCGCCGCCCGACCGGGCCCAGTACCGTCCGCCGACGGTTGCGCCGGCCTTCCAGGCCGCGCCAACGGTCGCAGCACCCCTGCCGCCTCCGCCCCGGCCGCCGCAGCGTGATCTGACGCCGCTCGCGATCGGTGCCGGCGTGGTGGCCGGCGCCGTGATCGGCGCCACCATTGCCGACTACCGCAACCAGCGGCAGGAAATCGTCGAAGGCGGCCGCACCGTCTACACCGAGCCGGACCGCATCATCATCCGCGATCCCGGCGGGCAGGCCTATGTCCGCGGCAACGATCTCTATCGCTTCCGCTACGGCGCCCGCGACATCCGCACCGACACGATCGGCGGCGAGACCCGCACCGTGGTGATCCGTCCTGATGGCAGCGAGGTGATCACCGTGGTCGGTCCGGACGGCTCGCTGCTGCGACGCATCCGCAGGGACCCCGGCGGGCGCGAGATCGTCATCATCGACAACAGCTACCGCGATCCGCGGTCGGTCGGCGGCTTCTATGTCGACGTGCCGCCGCCGGTCGTGACCATCCCCTACGATCGCTACATCGTCGACGCGCAGGAAGCGTCGCCGGACGTGATCTACGCGACCATGCAGGCACCGCCGGTGCAGCGGATCGATCGGCGCTACTCGCTCGACGAGATCCGCTACAGCCCGAATGTTCGCATGCAGATGCCGAGCATCGACGTCAACACGATCAACTTCGAAACGGGATCGTGGACCATCCCGCCGGACCAGGCGGCCCGGCTGCAGGTGATCGCCGACGGCCTCAACCAGGCGATCCAGCGCAACCCGCGCGAGGTGTTCCTGATCGAGGGGCACACCGACGCGGTCGGCAACGACGTGGACAATCTGTCGCTGTCGGATCGCCGTGCGCAGGCCGCGGCGGAGTTGCTGACGCAGCAGTTCAATGTGCCGGCGGAGAACCTGACGTCGCAGGGCTATGGCGAGCAGTACCTGAAGGAGCAGACGCAGGGGCCGAGCCTGATCAACCGGCGCGTCACCATCCGCCGCATCACGCCGCTGCTCAACGGCGGCCAGGCCGCGCTGCCGCCGCCCCCGCCCGGCACCGCGCCGCCGCGGTAAGGGCACGCACAAACGCAAATGGCCGGGAGCGATCCCGGCCATTTTTTCGTCATTGCGAGGAGCCCGCGACGAAATCGCGAGGCAATTTTGCGCTGGTGCGACGAGGCATTCCAGACTGTCACCGGGTAGAGATTCTGGATTGCTTCGCTTCGCTCGCAATGACGAATGAAGCTTATCGCTTGTGGGTCTATCCACTTGGCGAGAACGTCCCGGATATCGCTTCGCTCATCCGGGCTACGAGCGCCTCAGCCGTTGTCGCTCTCGAGCTTGAAGATCTGCGAGCCTTCGCTGCCCGAGAGCAGGCCGGTGTCGCTGTAGAGCTTCAGCTTCGTCCGCGTATCCGCGATGTCGAGATTGCGCATGGTGAGCTGGCCGATGCGGTCGGCCGGCGTGAAGGCGGCGTCCTCGACCTTCTCCATGCTGAGCCGTTCCGGCGCATAGGTGAGGTTGGGGCTCTCGGTGTTGAGGATCGAATAGTCGTTGCCGCGGCGCAGCTCCAGCGTCACCTCGCCGGTGACGGCGCGCGCGACCCAGCGCTGTGCGGTCTCGCGCAGCATCAGCGCCTGCGAGTCGAACCAGCGGCCCTGATAGAGCAGACGGCCGAGACGCATGCCGCTGATGCGGTACTGCTCGATGGTGTCCTCGTTGTGGATGCCGGTGACGAGGCGCTCATAGGCGATGTGCAAGAGCGCCATGCCCGGCGCCTCGTAGATGCCGCGGCTCTTGGCCTCGATGATGCGGTTCTCGATCTGGTCGCTCATGCCGAGGCCATGGCGGCCGCCGATCGCGTTGGCTTCGAGAAACAGCGCCACCGGATCAGAGAAGGTCTGGCCGTTCAGCGCGGTCGGCTCGCCTTCCTCGAAGCGCACCACGACCTTCTCGGCCTTGACGTTGCAGTCATCTCGCCAGAACGGCACGCCCATGATGGGGTTGACGATCTTGATGCCGCTGTCGAGGCTTTCGAGATCCTTTGCTTCATGCGTGGCGCCGAGCAGGTTGCTGTCGGTCGAGTACGCCTTCTCGGCGCTCATCTTGTAGGCAAAGCCCTGCGCGGTCATGAAGGCCGACATCTCGGCGCGGCCGCCGAGCTCGTCGATGAACTGCTGGTCGAGCCAGGGCTTGTAGATCTTCAGGCCCGGATTTGTGAGCAGGCCGTAGCGGTAGAAGCGCTCGATGTCGTTGCCCTTGAAGGTCGAGCCGTCGCCCCAGATGTTGACGCCGTCTTCCTTCATCGCCGCAACCAGCATCGTGCCGGTGACCGCGCGCCCGAGCGGCGTGGTGTTGAAATAGGTGATGCCGCCGGTCGAGATGTGGAAGGCGCCGGACTGGATCGCGGCGATGCCTTCGTGGACGAGCTGCGTGCGGCAATCGACGAGGCGCGCGTTCTCGGCGCCGAACTCCTTGGCCTTGCGCGGGATCTCGTTGTAGTCGGCCTCGTCGGGCTGGCCCAGATTGGCGGTGTAGGCGTAGCAGCGCGCGCCCTTCTGCTTCATCCAGAGCAGCGCCGCGCTGGTGTCGAGGCCACCCGAAAAAGCGATGCCGACTTTCTCACCCTTGGGCAGGCTTTTCAGGATCGTGGTCATGGGGCTTCCAATCGGGTCTCAAAGGGTCTGATTTCGGGGCGAACTTGACCGCGCGAATATCAAATTTCGCGGGGCTGGGCACGCATTTAATGGCTCAAATCGAGGGCGCGGGGCCCGTCTTGCGGCCGAACAGGCGCTGGCGGAGCCGGTAGGCGGGCATGTTCAGCCGGGTCAGGGCGGCATCCATCGCCTCGTCCGAGAACCGGGTCCGCGGCCAGCGGTAGATCAGCGCGTAGGCGAACCAGATCACGACGAAAGTGACGAGGCCGGCGATCGACACATCAGTAAAGAAATGCCCGCCGAAGGCCATGCGCAGCCCGCTGGTGACCGCGCCGAAGATCACGGCGCCGGCGTAGGCGAGCGGCCGCCATGCCGGAGGAGCGAGCGCCGCAGGGGCCAGCGTCCAGAACGCGGTCGCGCCCTCGCCCGAGAAGAACGAGCAATTGCGCGCGCAGCCGCCGCGCGGATCCCACCACGGCACGAACTGCTGGTCGCCGGCGAACTCCGTCACCACCACCGGGCGCGGCCGGCCCCAATAGGTCTTGAAGGCGAGGTTGGTGAGGATGCCGGCCGACAGGACGATCGTCACCAGCAGGAACACGATCGCGCGTCCCGATACTAGCAGCGGCCGGTCGGGCCGGACCATCTTGACCACCAGCGCCACCAGCGACGGCATCACAAACGCCCAGGCGATCCACATCGCAGCATCCCGCGCAAACCCCGCCCAGCCGATCGCTTTAAGCGGAAAGGTTTTGGTTTCGGGATCGAAGAACAGCGACGCCAGCTTGAGATCGAGCTCGGGATAGAGGCCGAAAACGACGCCGATCACGAGCCACAGTGCCAGGGCGATGAAGAGTCCAGTCCGGTTCATGGCGCGCGGTTTAGCGGAGTGGGGCGGGGATGGAAACCCCACGGGAGGTAGCCATCCTGCCCTGGAGGGCAGGGTAAGCAGGTCACCTTGCATCCGGCCTTGAATTCGCCGGCAATGGCGGAGGCGGCTTGCGAGGGGTTGGCGGGTCGCGCCAGGCACCGGCGTTGCGGCCGGCGATCAGCCAGTAGACGACGCCGGCGACAATGCCGGCTCCGGTCATGATCTCGAGGTGACGCCGCACGATGCCCTCGAACTGCAGCGTGTCGGAATGGAAGGGCACGAGGCCGAGATAGCAGGCGAGCCCGACGAGGCCGCCACCGACGGCATAGGCGAGCGCGCTGCGGATATAGAGCGCTTCGGTGATGGCGACGATCACCGCGGCCGGCACCAGCGCGAAGCCCGAGACGAAAATGAAGCCGAAGCCGAGCAGGATGTCGATCGCGCCCTGGTCGACGGAGCCCGCGCCGAGATCGGCGAATTCCGGAAACAGCAGCGCCATGACCACGATCATGCCGCCGACGAAGCAGGCGGCGAGGAAGCCGATGAAGATGACGATGAGGCGGCCGATCAGGGACATTGCGTCAAAACCACCTCTGCCGTCATTGCGAGGAGCACTTGCGACCAAGCAATCCAGACTGCTTCCGCGGCGACATTCTGGATTGCTTCGCTTCGCTCGCAACGACGAGGAGGCGAGAGCTGGGCATGAGAACCTAGTCCGTCATCGCCATGGCGCGCAGCGCCTGGCGCTCGCGGGCCGAGAGCTTTTCGGTCTCCGACTTGAGCTGGCCGCAGGCGGCGAGGATGTCGCGGCCGCGCGGGGTGCGCACCGGGGAGGAATAGCCGGCGTTGAAGATGTATTCGGAGAACTTTTCGATCTGGTCCCAGTCCGAGCATTCATAGGCGGTGCCGGGCCAGGGATTGAACGGGATCAGGTTGATCTTGGCCGGAATGCCCTTGAGCATCTTCACCAGCAGCTTCGCGTCGTCGAGCGAATCGTTGACGCCCTTGAGCATCACATATTCGAACGTGATGCGGCGCGCGTTCGACGCACCGGGATAGTCGCGGCAGGCCTGCAGGAGCTCCTTGATCGGATATTTGCGGTTGAGCGGCACCAGCTCGTTGCGCAGCTCGTCGCGCACGGCGTGCAGCGAGATCGCGAGCATGACGCCGATCTCCTCGCCGGCGCGCACGATGTTCGGCACCACGCCCGAAGTCGATAGCGTGATGCGGCGGCGGGAGATGCCGATGCCTTCGTTGTCGCCGACGATCAGCAGCGCGTCGCGCACCGCGTCGAAATTGTAGAGCGGCTCGCCCATGCCCATCATCACGATGTTGGTGACGCGGCGCGTGCCGTCCTCGCGATCGGCCCAGTCGTTGAGACGATCGCGCGCGACCATCACCTGGCCTACGATCTCGCCGGCGGTGAGGTTGCGCACCAGGCGCTGCGTGCCGGTGTGGCAGAAGGCGCAGTTCAGCGTGCAGCCGACCTGCGAGGAGACGCAGAGCGTGCCGCGGTCGGTCTCGGGGATGTAGACGCACTCGACTTCATGCGCTTTCTCGACATTGTCGCCGCTCGGCAGCCGCAGCAGCCATTTGCGGGTACCGTCGTTGGAGATCTGCTCGGCCACGACTTCGGGCCGATCGACGGTGAAGTGCTGCGCGAGATCGGCGCGGATGCCCTTCGAGATCGAGGTCATCTCGTCAAAACTCCGGGCGCCGCGGAAATAGAGCCAGTGCCAGAGCTGCTGCACGCGCATCTTGCGCTGGGCCGGCGCGACGCCGATCTCGCCGAGTCGATCGGCAAGCTCGGTGCGCGACAGGCCGATCAGCGACGGTTTTGCCGGCGGCACATAGGTTTCAAGCGGAGTCTTCTCCACCAAGATTGCGTTGTGCGGCTCGGTCGTCGGTTGCATTGAATGGACCTAATGGCTTGGTCGTTCCGGAGCTCGAAGAGCTGAACCTGGAACATCGAGATTCCGGTCTGGCCCTTCGGACCATCGCGGAATGACGGAAAAACTTGGAACCGCCCCTATATAGCAACCGGAACATCCGATTGCGACCTTATCGCCCTCAGCTTTAACGACCAGGCGTTACCGCCTGCAATCCTGGGCGATCTTGTCGAGCGCCTGGGCGAGGCCCTTCAGCGAGAAGGTGTCGGTCGTCTCCGTCCCCTTGGCCGAGACGCCCCTGACCACGAGATCGGCGGATTTGCGCATGGCTTCGACCATCCGCTCCTCCTCGGCCGCGTTCTTGATCCAGAGGCCGTCGCCCTGCGTGTACATGGCGAAAGCAGCGCCGCCGACCTCGACCGTCGATTCCGAGCCCGGCTTCAGCGCGTAGCCGATCATGACCGAGACTTCGTTGTTCACCTTTTCCGCCGGCCGGGTCGAGACGAAGGCATAGGCAGGATCGCGCGGCCGATTCGGCGGGTTGGTCTTGGACGATGACGGCTTTGCCAGCGCAAAGCAGACCTTCTTGCCGTTCGGGGTGGCCGAATAGGCCCCCCAGGTGCCGAACTGGCCGATCAGGGTCGGCTCCGCGCCGCCGGCAACCGCCGCGGCCGGGCCCGCCGGTTTGCTCTCGGGCTTTGCAGCGGTCTTTGCGGCCGTATTGGCGGCCGGCGCAGCCGCTTTCGGTGCGGTCTCCTTGGGTGCCGTTTTGGGCGCCGGTTGCGCCGTCTGCGCCCGCGCGAGACCGGCGATCCCGCACGTCGTCATGCCGACCAGCAAAATGAAAGATAGCACCCGCCACATGCTGGAGTGGTTCCCTCAATATTGTGACTGGAAGATGGCCCGGCCGCGCTTTGTCCCCGGCTAGGGATAACCGGGAAAGCTCAATTTGGGAAGGCAGTTAGCGGAAGTGTCGGCGGTCAGCTTCTGGATCGCGCGGCGCGCTGGGCGGCCCATTGCGCGTCGGTCCAGCCGAGCAGGTCTTCGGCGCCGGAACTGCGCAAATGCGCGCCACCGTCGATCACCACCATCTCGCCGTTGATGTAACCGGCACGGTCGGAGACGAGGAAGCTGGCGAGATCGGCGAGCTCGCCGTGCTCACCGGTGCGGCCAAGCGGATTGCGCGCGGTCCAGCCTTCGTCGCGGCCCTCGGGGCGGAGCTGCCCCGATGCGCCGGCGGTCGGGAACGGCCCCGGCGCGATCGCGACGGTGCGGATGCCCTTCGGGCCCCATTCGACGGCGAGACTTTTGGTCATCGCCAGCACCGCCGATTTCGCCATCGCCGATGGCACGGTGAAGGCGCGGCCGGTGATAGTGGAGGTCGAAAGGATCGAGAGCACCACGCCACCATGCCTGGCCTCGATCCAGCGTCTGCCCGCGGCGAGCGTGCAATACATCGCGCCATGCAGCGTCGGCGCCAGGATCGCATCCGCGGCGCGAAAGGAGAGATGCTCGCTCTGCGCGATGAAGGAGGCAGCGGCATTGTTGACGAGGATGTCGAGCGGCGCCCCGCGCCAGATTTGATCCATCATGCTGTCGACGGCTGCGCCGTCCCGGATATCACAGGCGATCGTCGTGAGCTTGCCGCCGGTCTGTTCGCGCATCTCGGCTGCCGCTGCCTCGAGCCGGTCGAGCGAGCGGCCGCAAATCACGAGCTCGGCGCCGAGCGCGAGGAAGCGGCGTCCCATCGCCGCGCCGAGGCCCGAGCCGCCGCCGGTGACGAGGATACGCTTGTTCTCGAGCAGGCCTGTTTCAAACATGGTTTGAATCCTTTCTCCGCGGATTTCGTCATTGCGAGCGCGGCGAAGCAATCCAGACTATTTCCGCAGGACGGATTCTGGATTGCTTCGCTGCGCTCGCAATGACGGAAGATAGGCCGTCGTGCTGACCCAAACAAAGAATCCGGATTGTCCGGCCGCAGCAAATCCGGCAGAAACGATCCAACTATAATTCCCCTCGAAACGCCTCAAGGTGCTGCCATGAAAGCCATCCTCTGCTCGCAATATTGCCAGCCCGACGATCTCGTTCTGGCGGACGTGCCGGATCCGGTGGCGGGTCCCGGCGAAGCCGTGATCGCGATCAAGGCGGCGGCGCTGAACTTCTTCGACATCCTGATGATCCAGGGCAAGTATCAGATCAAGCCGCCGTTCCCGTTCTCACCCGCCGCCGAAGTCGCCGGCGTGATCGAGAGCATCGGCCCCGGCGTGATGGACCTGAAGGTCGGCGACCGCGTCGTCGCCTCCTGCGGCCACAACGGCGCGCGCGAGAAAATCGCGCTGCCGGCGGCGTCGATCGTCAAGATTCCCGACAATCTCGACTATGACCGCGCGGCCGGCATCATCATCATCTATGGCACCGCGCTGCATGCGCTGGAGGATCGCGCCAGCCCGAAGCCGGGCGAGACACTCGCGGTGCTCGGCGCGGCCGGCGGCACCGGTTTGGCCGCCTGCGAGCTCGGCAAGCTGATGGACCTGAAGGTGATCGCCTGCGCCTCCTCTGACGAGAAGCTAGCGTTCGCGAAAGCGCATGGCGCCGAGCTGACGCTGAACTACGGCAAGGAAGATTTGAAGGAAGGCCTGCGCAAGCTCACGGGCGGCAAGGGTGTCGACATCATCTTCGATCCGGTGGGTGGTGCATATGCCGAGCAGGCGCTGCGCTCGATCGCCTGGGAAGGCCGCTTCCTCGTGATCGGCTTTGCCGCCGGCGACATTCCGAAGATGCCGCTGAACCTCGCGCTCTTGAAGGGCTGCGACATCCGCGGCGTGTTCTGGGGCGCCTGGACCCGGCTCAATCCGGCCAAGAACCGCGCCAATCTCGAGAAGCTCGTGAAGTGGACCGCGGAAGGAAAGATCTCATCGCATGTGGACCGCACCTTCCCGCTGGCGCAAACGGCGGATGCGCTGAAGGTGCTGGCGGGACGCCAGGCCATGGGCAAGGTGATCCTGCATCCGTGAGGATGCAGCGGCGAATGGAATCGCGACGCCATCGCCACGCACTCAACTGTCATCGCCCGGCTTGACCGGGCGATCCAGTACTCCGAGGCGACGGTGAGATGCGGAAGGGCCCCGGCGTACTGGATGCCCGGTCAAGCCGGGGCATGACAGCGGCGGGCGTGGAAAGCGTCCGCGACATCGCAAGGTTGCGCACATCGGCGCCCGGAAAAAAATCCCTCAACCACGGCGGGCAAAATCGCGGTGCATGTCGCCGCGCCGCCGCAATCAAACCCAAATATCTCCAGATTCGTCCCAACGGCCGTCGTTTTTTGGGCTGAATCGGACGGCGATTTACGGTTCCAGTTTGCGGGGCACTTCTGGACAAAAGCAAGAAGACTGAAACCGGCATGGCCCCTGCGTTGCGTCAGTAATGGGGAGCATCAGACCATGGAAACGACGGCCCACCGTCCGTCGAAGGAGTCGCACGCGCTCGACTCCGATCGATCTGCATCACCTACGTCCACGGCGGACTACATCCGGGCGCGCGCCAGGCGAGCCGAACTACCACAGGACGATCCAATTCCACTGTTCCTGTCCGATCCGCGCGGAGCACCCGACCCACGGGAATATGCGCCGATGGCGTTGCGTCGCACGGCCAGGACCGCGCCTCGTCTTATCGTCGCGGGACTTGTGATATCCGCCGCAGCGATTGCGGCCGTGCTGTCTGAATCCGACCTGCGCAGCCTCGTCGCCGACTATGCCTTCGGCGCAACAGGCGCGGCTCAGGCCAGTCTGGCGGTCGCACCATCTCAGACCGAGTTCAAGGATCCCGCCCGCGCAACCAACGCGATGCTGGTGAGCGCCGACAAGCAAGAGCTAGCGGCGCCTTCGACGCCAAGCCGCGAAGCGATTGCGACCGCCTACCAGACCGCGCTGCAAGCCCAAAGCCAGAGCCAAGTCCAAAGCCAGGTCCAAAGCCAGGTCCAAAGCCAGGTGCAAGGTCAGGCCCAGAGCCAAGTCGAATCGCCGGCTCCGGCTGCCGTCGCGGCACAGCCCGCACCGCCCGAGCCTGCGAGGACGCTCGACGCCGACACGCTGGCAGGATTGATGACGCGCGCGAAACGCCTGATCGGCGTCGGCGACATCGCCGCCGCGCGCCTGCTGCTCGAACGCGCCGCCAACGCGAAGGACGCAACGGCCGCGCTGCTGCTGGCGCAAACCTATGATCCGGCAGTGCTCGGTACCAGCGATGCGCGGAGCGTCATTGCCGATGCGGCAGCCGCCCGTGACTGGTACCAGCGCGCCGCCAGCCTCGGATCGGCGGAAGCGCGCAAGCGCCTCGCCCAGCTCTCGAACTAGATCACTTCAGGGGACATCATGCGCAACGTTTTGAAAATGGCGCTTGCCGCCATCACGACCATCTGTGCCTTCGCGGCCCATGCCGAGCAGGGCGAATACGATCCGGCCAAGGTCTCTGACAGCCTGAAGGCCATCTTCCAGTTCGGCTCGAGCTCGACCAAGCAGTCGCTGAACGCCAACACCGTCACGCTGATCACGGGCACGATCGGCGGCACCTATGTGCAGTTCGGCGCCGACCTCGCCTCGGTGCTCGACGACGGCAACAAGATCCGCGTGCTGCCGATCGTCGGCCGCGGTTCGGTGCAGAGCGTCGCCGACATCCTGTTCCTGCAGGGCGTCGATCTCGGCGTCGTGCGCGCCGATACGCTCGACTATCTCGAGCGCAAGGGTTTTGCCAAGGACATCAAGAAGCAGTTCACCTACGTGACCAAGCTCTACAATGAAGAGATGCAGGTCATCGCGCCGAAGTCGATCGCGACGCTGAAGGATCTCGAGGGCAAGAAGGTCAGCGTCGATCTGCCCAATGGCGGCACCTTCGTCACCGCACTGACGGTGTTCGAGCGGCTCGGGATCAAGGCGAACTTCGTCTATGTCGAGCAGCGCATCGCCATGGAGAAGCTGAAGGCCGGCGAGATCGACGCGGTCATCGTGGTCGGCGGCAAGCCGTACAAATCAGTCTCCACCTTCGGCAATGACGGCCGCTTCCATCTCGCCAAGGTGGACTACGCAAAGCCGCTGCAGAGCGACTATCTGCCGGCGACGCTGACCGCGAAGGACTATCCGAACCTGATCAAGGAAGGCGAGAGCGTCGACACGATCGCGGTGCCTGCGGTGCTCGCGGCCTATAATTGGGCGCCCAACACCGAGCGCTATCGCAAGCTCGCGCTGTTCGTGGACGCATTCTTCACGAAATTCCCGGCGCTGCAGAACCCGCCCTTCCATCCCAAGTGGAAGGAGGTCTCGCTCGCGGCGCCGCTGTCCGGCTGGAACAGATTGCCGGTGGCGCAGCAATGGCTCGACAAGCACGGCGTCGAGCCGGTGACGCGCCAGCGCTTCGAGGCGTTTTTGAAGCAGAGCCCCGCGGCTGCGCAGGTGTCCGACACGGACAAGGAAACGCTGTTCAAGCAATTCCAGGCATGGGACGCGGAAAAGGCGCGGGCGGAGAAGAAATAGCGGCCGTCATTGCGGGGAGCGGAGCGAGGAAGCAATGCAGGAATCCCTCCGCGGAAAGAGTCCGGATTGCTTCGCTTCGCTCGCAATGACGATGCTTCGGGCAAGCAGCACCCACCCTCTTGCTGTCATCGCCCGGCATGACGGCCGTGGGCGTGGCTACGACGTGGCAACAACGCCTACTGCGCCGCCTCGCCCTCCTCCACGCCGCGCTTCAGCGCGGCGCGGGCGGCTTCGCGGTGCTCGGTCGTGATGTGGCTGGCAACCATGCGGATGGCGGTGGCGAGCACGGCGGCGTCATCGGTGAAGCCCAGGATCGGCATCACGTCGGGAACAAAGTCGAACGGCAGGACGAAATAGGCGATCGCGCCGAGCAGCGACGCCTGGACATGGCGCGGCGTCTGCCGGTCGAAGGCGCAGTAATAGGCCGCGAGGAGATCCTCGGCGAACGGCAGCTGCGCGGCGACACGCTTCAGCTTGCGCCAAAAGCGGCGGCGGACGCTCTCACGATCCTCCGCAAGCCGGTCGGCCGGCTCGAAGCCGACGCTGTGCTCGGCAGCCATGCTTCAACTCCCCGTTCACCGAGGGGCGGCGGATCGCCGCGTGCCCTGCTGATCACAACATGGGGATGCGGCCGGCCGCTGCAAGATGTCAGCCTGGTGTCAGCTAAGCCGACAGCCTGGCGATCGCATTCATCGCCTTCGCGAGCTCGATGTCGCGCGCTGTGACGCCTCCGGCATCATGGGTCGACAGCACTACCTCCACGGTCTTGTAGACGTTGCGCCATTCGGGGTGATGGTCCATCTTCTCGGCGACCAGCGCCGCGCGCGTCATGAAACCGAACGCCTCGTTGAAATCCTTGAAGACAAAGGTTTTCGCGATTGCGTCGCGACCCGCGACTTCGCTCCAGCCGGGGATACCACCCAGTGCCTGCTTGCGTGCTTCCGCCGCCAGCCGTTCTGCCATGATCGTCTCCATGCTTCAGGGGAACTTTACCCTAACGCCGTGTTTACGGTCCGGGTTCACCGGGGGATTTCCTCGATCCGCTAACCATGACGGAGATGTAACCCCGCCGGACAAGAAATTTGCTACAATTGCGGGCCTAAGTCGCCGGCCGAGATGAAGCTGAGCCTGAAACGCCTGTTTGGGAGATCGATGACCGGGGGTCTGGACCTGGCCGAAGCGCCAACTCCGCCTTCGCCGCGATCAGCGGCGCGGAAGACGGCGCTCGTATCCCTCGCGCTGGTGCTTGCGATCATCGGCGCGCTCGTCGGCGGCTATTACTTCGCGATGCGTCCGGTGACGCTGAAGGTCGCGGTCGGCCCCGCCAACAGCGACGACGTCAAGGTCGTGCAGGCGCTGACGCAGGCTTTCTCGCAGAACAAGAGCTACGTGCGGCTGCGTCCGATCCAGACCGACGGCGCCCCCGCCAGCGCCCAGGCGCTCGCGGAGGGCAAGGTCGACCTCGCCATCGTGCGCGGCGATGTCGACGTGCCGAAGAACGCGCAGGCGGTCGCGACCCTGCGCAAGAACGTCGTGGTGCTGTGGTCGGTCCAGGGCAAGGGCAAGAAGAAGGGCGCCAAGATCACCAAGATCGCCCAGCTCGCCGGCCATCGCGTCGGCGTGGTCGGCCGCACCCAGGCCAACGTCAACCTGCTCAACGTGATCCTGCAGCAATACGGCGTCGATCCCGCCAAGGTCGAGATCATCCAGTTTCCGGCCACCGAAGCCGCCGAGGCGATCAAGTCCCAGAAGGCCGATGTCTATCTTGCCGCCGGCCCCGTCAACAGTAAGATCACGGCGGAAGCGATCGCCGCCTCCACCAAGGATTTCGGCACGCCGATCTTCCTCGCGATCGATTCTGCGGATGCGATCGCGCAGAACCACCCGGTCTATGAAGCCTCCGAGATTCCCGCCGGCACCTATGGCGGCTCGCCCGATCGCCCCGACGACGAGGTCAAGACCATCAGCTTCTCGCACCACATCGTGGCGCGCAAAGCCGTGTCCGATACCACCATCGCGGCGTTCACGCGCCAGCTGTTCGCCGTGCGGCAGCAGCTGGTCTCGGAATTCCCGCTGGCGGCCAAGATCGAGACGCCCGACACCGACAAGGACGCGGTGATCCCCGTGCATCCCGGCGCCGCCGCCTTCGTCGACGGCGAGGAAAAGACCTTCCTCGACAGATACAGCGATTACATCTGGTGGGGCCTGATGGCGCTCTCCGCGATGGGCTCGATCGGCGCCTGGTTCGCCGGCTACCTGAAGAAGGACGAGCGCGACAACAACAGCCATCTGCGCGAACGCCTGCTCGACATGATAGCGACCGCCCGCAAGAGCGAGACGACGGACGAGCTCGACCAGATGCAGGCGGAGGCCGACGAGATCCTGCGCGACACGCTGCACTGCTTCGATCACGGCGCGATCGAGGAAGGCGGGCTCACCGCCTTCAACATCGCGCTCGACCAGTTCCACGCCGCCGTCGCCGACCGCAAGGCGGTGCTGATGAGCCTGCCACAAAACCTGCAGCGCGCGGGTGCACAGTTCAGGGCCGCCGGCAACGCGTAAAGCTTAGCCGCGTTATCGCTGCGTCACATTGTCCCAATATAGCGTCTGACTTGACCGGCGGCCCGCCTAGCGGCCGTCGCACGCGATATCGAGGCCATCCCATGAACATCAAATTCTCCCGCCGCGGTTTCCTCGCCACCGGCGCCGGCGCGCTCGGCGCCATCGCCATGCCCTATCTGTCGCGCGCGGCCGACCGGCCGGCGGTCACACATGGTGTGCAGTCGGGCGACGTCACCGTCGACGGCGGCGTGGTGTGGGCGCGCGCCGACCGTCCCTCGCAGATGCTGGTGGAGGTGGCGACGACCGAGTCCTTCAAGGACGCCCGCACGCTGCCGCCGATCGCCGCGCTGCCCGAGAGCGATTTCACCGCAAAGCTGCTGATCGAGAACCTGCCGGGCGGACAGGACATCTTCTACCGCGTCCGCTTCCGCGATCTCTCGCACAGCGCGATCGAGGGCGAGCCGGTGACTGGCCGCTTCCGCACCGCGCCGGCCGACCGCCGCGACGTCAGCTTCGTCTGGGGCGGCGATGTCGCGGGCCAGGGCTGGGGCATCAACCCCGACGACGGCGGCATGTTCACCTTCGCGGCGATGCGCAAGCACCGTCCGGATTTCTTCCTGCACTCCGGCGACACGATCTATGCCGACGGTCCCATTGCATCCGAAGTGAAGCTCGCCGACGGCAAGATCTGGAAGAACGTCACGATTCCCGAAAAGGCCAAGGTCGCCGAGACGCTGGACGAGTATCGCGCCGCGCACAAATACAATTTCACCGACGAGAACTTGCGCGCCTTCAATGCCGAAGTGCCGATCTTCGTGCAGTGGGACGACCATGAGGTGACCAACAACTGGTCGCTCTCCAAAGAGCTGCCGGCTGTCTACAAGGTGCGCGACATCTCGCTGCTCGCGGCTCGCGCGGGCCGCGCCTTTCATGAGATGTACCCGATGCGAGAGAGCATCACCGAGCCCGGCCGCGTCTACCGCCAGATCTCCTACGGACCGCATCTCGACGTGTTCGTGCTCGACGAGCGCAGCTATCGCGGCCCGAACGGCGCCAATCTCGAGACCGCCTACGGTCCCGCCAGCTACTTCCTCGGCCCCGACCAGATCGCCTGGCTGAAGCGCGGCCTTTTGAATTCGCGCGCGACCTGGAAAGTGATCGCCTCCGACATGCCGATCAGCCTGATCGTGCCGGACACGCCGCAGGGCGGCTCGGAAGCCATTGCGCAGGGCGACGGCCCGGTGCGCGGCCGCGAGTTCGAGATTGCCGACATCCTCCGCTTCATCAAGACGGCGCCGATCAACAACACCGTGTGGCTGACGGCGGACGTGCACTACGCCGCCGCGCACTACTACGATCCGAACAAGGCACAATTTCAGGAGTTCGAGCCGTTCTGGGAATTCGTCTCGGGTCCGCTGCACGCCGGCACTTTCGGACCCAACGCGCTCGACAACACCTTTGGGCCCGAGGTGCGGTTCGTCAAGGCGCCGGGCAAGGACAGCCAGAACCTGCCGCCGTCCGCGGGCATGCAGTTCTTCGGTCACGTCAAGATCGACGGCGCGTCCGGCCAGATGACGGTGACCTTGCGGGACCGCGCCGATGTCGCGCTGTGGTCGACCACGCTCGATCCCAAGCTTGCGTGACGACCAATTCGGAAGCCGGATGGCGGTGAACCATCCGGTCGGCCCGGACGACAATTGCAGGCGCCGGTGCATTCTCGTTGCCGGAGCAGGCGCCAGGCGCGCAGGCCGCGGCGATCAAGACGATCTCGTCCCCGCCGCCGCTCCCGCACACATTCTTCAGGGGCGTCGACACCGACCTCGCCGAGCTCTGCATTCGCTCCGGCAATCAGGTCGTCAGGCGCCCCGCGCCTGTAGCGCGGCCTCAAGCGCCTCGCTGGAGCACGGCTTTTGCAGGCGCGGCTGGCCCGCGAGTTCGGGCGGAATCCGCGCGTCGGCACCGTAGCCGGTGACGAAGACGAACGGAATCTTCAGCGCGACCAGCCGCTCGGCGATTGCAAAGCTCGTCTCGCGGATCAGCTCGACATCGAGCAACGCGAAATTCGGCGCACGCGCCGCGATCTCGCTCAACGCCTGCGCGACCGACCCCACCGTGCGCACGCTCTTCACGCCAAATCCGAGCAGGCGGTCCTCGAAATCGATCGCAATGATCGGGTCGTCCTCGACGATCAGAACGTCGGCGGGTACATCGGACGGGCTGTCCGGGGGAGGAGGTATCATAATCCTGGCTATCGAGGGCTGCATGTTTTGTCCTTCAGGCAGCCCCGTCCCGACACCTGCGCTCAGCGCATCGAAGGGTTCCCGGAACGAAACTCACCACACAACAGTTTCCACGTCTGTCCACTTGTGCACACAGCCCGCGAACGGAACTCGCTAGTGTCGAAAGGAGAGCAGGGGGGATCTACGATGGACGCGCGCACCATGGTTACCGAGATCGAGAGCCGGCCGGCCAACAATCTGTTGCGGCGCTTGAATGCGGCGGACTACGCCCTGCTCGCGCCTCACGTCACTGTTGAAGATTCGGCCGCGCACCAGTTGCTCTACAATCCCGGCGACGACGTCCAGGTCGTCCACTTCCCCTGCGGGCCGGCGCTCGCGACGTTTCTGGTGCCCAATGAGGATGGCCGCGATGTCGAGACCATCCTGGTCGGCCGCGAGGGCGCGGTGGGCGGCATCGTCAGCGAAGGATATCTGCCCGCGTACACCCGCATCTGCGTGAAGTTCGGCGGTCCCTTTGCACGCATTCATGTCGGCAAGCTCGAAGCAGCCAAGCTGCGGTCGACGTCGCTGCGTAACATTTTTGCCCGCTACGCCGACTGCATGCTGGCGCAGATATTCCAGTCCACCGCCTGCAACGCCATCCACTCGATCGAGCAGCGCACGGCGAAATGGATTTTGGCGGCGATGGAGCGCACCGGCGACGAGAGCAGCGTGCCGCTGACCCATGAGCAGCTCGCGACACTGCTCGGGGTCGGGCGCAGCTATGCCAGCCGAGTGCTCCAGTCGTTCAGGGCCGAGGGCGTGCTCGACACGCGGCGCGGATCGATCCTGGTCCGCAATCGCGACGGCCTGCGCCTGCGCGCCTGCCTGTGCAACGATGCCGTGAAGATGCACTTCGAGGAGGTGCTGCGCGGGGTGTACCCGACCGAGGAGCGGGAGGCTGGGTAGCGGTTATTGCTTCTTGCTTCTCGCCTTGCGGGAGAGGTGGCAGAGGCGGCTACGGCCGCCGTTCTTCAGAACGCCGAAGCAAAGCTTCGGCTATCGCGCCGGATGAGGGGTTCTCTCCGCGCACCCCACGGTTGTTTGAGTTCGTGGAGAGATACCCCCTCACCCAAATGAGCTTGTGGCTAATGGCGGAGCTGCCCTCTCCCACAAGGGGAGAGGGCACAAAAATGTGCCGCGCGCGCTTCTCGACGTCTGCCGTGCTATAATCCTTCTCGCATGAGCGGGGCTTTTCTTCACACGGTCTTCGACATCGCGGCGTGGCTGGCGGCGGCAGCGGCACTCTCCTGGCTGTCGCGGCGCGGCTTGCAGTTTCCGGCGCAATCCTTCGAGCTGCCCTATGTCGCCGCGCTGGTGTTCGGCGCCGGCCTCGGCGCCTATCTGTTCGGGTCCGCCAATCTGTGGCTCTCCGGGCAGAGCGGCATTGCGCGCTCGGTGGAGGGCGCGCTTGCCGGGGGCATCGTGGCGGTCGAGCTCTACAAATGGACCGCGGGGATCAGGTTACGAACCGGCGCGCGCTTTGCGCTGCCGCTGGCGCTCGGCATCGCGATCGGGCGGCTCGGCTGCTACTTCGCGGGCCTCGACGATTTCACTTACGGCACGCCGACGGCGCTGCCCTGGGCCCATGATTTCGGCGACGGCGTTCTCCGCCATCCCGTGCAGCTCTATGAGAGCGCGGCGATGGGCTTGTTCGCGCTTGCCTATGTGCTGGCGGTCTTGAACCGGAATACGTTCGCGATCACCAATGGATTCTACCTGGTGCTCGCCTGTTACGGAGCGCAACGCTTGCTGTGGGAATTCATCAAGCCCTACGGCACGCTGATCGGACCTTTCACCCTGTTTCACCTGCTGTCGCTGTCCATCCTGCTCTATTCCGCATTCATGCTGGCGACGGCGCCCAAAGCGAGACCCGTGCATGAACGTGCCGTTGCGTAAGTCGCGCCCCTACATCTTCTGGGGCCAGACCCAATCGCTCTGCGAGACCTGCCTGAAGCTGGCGCCGACCAAGATCCAGATCCAGGGCAGCGAGGTCTGGTTCGAAAAGCGCTGCAGGGAGCACGGCGTCCAGTCGACGCTGGTGTCGACGGACGCCGCCTATTGGCGCCTGTGCAAGGATTTCATCAAGCCGGGCGACCGGCCGCTGCAATTCCAGCAGCGCACCGAATTCGGCTGCCCCTATGATTGCGGCCTCTGTCCCGACCACGAGCAGCATTCCTGCCTGGCGCTGATCGAGATCACCGAGCACTGCAATCTCACCTGCCCGGTCTGCTTCGCCGAATCCTCGCCCGCACGAACGAAATTCACCCCGCTCGCGACGGTGGAGAAGATGCTCGACGCGCTGGTCGCCAGCGAAGGCGAGCCCGACCTCGTGCAGATTTCGGGCGGCGAGCCGACGCTGCATCCGGATTTCTTCGAGATCATGGACGCCGTGCGCGCCCGCCCGATCCGCCACGTCATGATCAACACCAATGGCCTGCGCATCGCCCGCGACAAGGATTTCGTGGCGCGGCTGGCCGAGAACAAGCGCGGGCTGGAAGTCTATCTCCAGTTCGATTCGCTTCAGCGCGATGCGCTGAGCAACCTGCGCGGCGCGGATTTGCGGAAAATTCGCCAGCAGGCGCTGGAGCATCTCGAGCATTACGGCGTCTCGACCACGCTGGTCGCCACCATCAAACGCGGGCTCAACGACGCCGAGATCGGCGACATCGTCCGTCACGCGCTGACATGGGAGTGCGTGCGCGGCGTCACCTTGCAGCCGGTGCAGGATGCCGGACGCAACGAGAGTTTCGACAAGACCACCGACCGCATCATGCTGTCGGAGATCCGCAAGCGCGTGGTCGAGACCGGCGTGTTCGGCGACAAGGACATGATCCCGCTGCCCTGCAACCCCGAAAGCATCTCGATCGGCTATGGCCTGCGCAACGGCGAGAAAGTGCTCCCGCTGACCTCGCTGATTCCGCAGGAGCAACTGGTTGCGGTGATGCCCAACACCATCAGCCCGGAAAAATATCCGATGCTGCGGGAGAAGTTCGTCGATTTGTTCTCGCTGTCGTCGGGGCCGCTGAACACGAGCGAGCGCGTCTGCGAATTGCTGTGCTGCCTGCCGAGCTTCAACGTGCCGCAAGGGCTGTCCTACGAGAACGTCTTCCGCGTGACGATCGTGCAGTTTCTCGACCGCTTCAATTTCTGCGTCGGCAACGTCAAGCGCTCTTGCATCCATTTCGTGACCGAGCAGGGCGCGATCATTCCGTTCGACACCTACAACCTGTTCTACCGCAACGGTGCGATCGGCAGGATCCGCGCCGGGCTCGAAGGGCCGACGTATCACGAGGCAAGGCAAAGCGAGGAGGCACCACGATGAGCGACACGCCGCCGATTCTGCCGCCCGTCCGGACGCCCGGCGACGCCCGCAGCGGCTGCCTCACCGCGCTCATGGCGACTGCGGGGGTGATCCTGCTGCTTCCAGGTCTCTGCGCCCTGTTGGTCGGCGGGGCCTCGGTGATCGACGACGGCAAGATCGATTCCGACATCGCCCCGCTGGTCTTCCTGGGGCTGGTCGTCGGCATCGGGGGCGTCGTCCTGATCTGGGCGGCGATCAAGGGGGGAAAGGCCCCGACCCATCCCGGAACCCGGCCTTAAGCCCCGGGAATCCGCGGACAAAATTCAGTCAACCAACCGGCAAAGAACACATTGTTTTTTGGCGGTTTTTGCATATATTGCGCCGCAAACGCGTAAGGTGCCCGGTCGAGCTGACCGGCTTCCTTTTTGGGCGAAGCAGGCCCCGTTTTCCACGTTTCCAGCGTTGTCCGTGAAGAGGTCCCGGTCTGACCGGCGAGATCGCGCTTAACCCATTGTTCGACCGCAAAGAAGCTCACACATGAACCTTCGCAACGTCGCCATCATCGCCCACGTCGACCACGGCAAGACGACCCTCGTCGACAAGCTCCTCCAGCAGTCCGGCACGTTCCGCGAGAACCAGAAGGTGACGGATCGCGCCATGGACTCCAACGACCTGGAGCGCGAGCGCGGCATCACCATTCTGGCCAAGGCGGCCTCGGTGCAGTGGAAGGACACCCGCATCAACATCGTCGACACCCCCGGACACGCCGATTTCGGCGGCGAGGTCGAGCGCATCCTCAACATGGTGGACGGCGCCCTGGTGCTGGTCGACGCCGCCGAAGGTCCGCTGCCGCAGACCAAGTTCGTGGTCTCCAAGGCCCTCAAGGTCGGTCTCAAGCCGATCGTCGTCATCAACAAGGTCGACCGCCCGGACGCGCGCCCGACCGAAGTCATCAACGAGGTGTTCGACCTGTTCGCGGCGCTCGACGCCAGCGAGGAGCAGCTCGACTTCCCGATCCTCTACGGGTCGGCCAAGCAGGGCTGGATGGCCGAGAGCCCCGAGGGTCCGAAGGACAAGGGCATGGAGCCGCTGTTCGACCTGATCCTGCGCCACGTCGCGCCGCCCAAGGTCGAGGAAGGTCCGTTCAAGATGATCGGCACCATCCTGGAAGCCAACCCCTATCTCGGCCGCATCATCACCGGCCGAATCTCCTCCGGATTGCTCAAGCCGAACCAGCAGGTCAAGGTGCTGAACGCCGAGGGCAAGCTGGTCGAGTCCGGGCGCATCACCAAGATCCTGGCGTTCCGCGGCCTCGAGCGCACCCCGCTCGATGAAGCCGAAGCCGGCGACATCGTCGCGATTGCGGGCCTCACCAAGGGCACCGTCGCCGACACCTTCTGCGATCCGGCCGTCGAGGTGCCGCTGCCGGCGCAGCCGATCGATCCGCCGACCGTGTCGATGTCGTTCATCGTCAACAACTCGCCGCTCGCCGGCACCGAAGGCGACAAGGTGACGAGCCGCATGATCCGCGACCGTCTGCTCCGCGAGGCCGAAGGCAATGTCGCGCTGCGCGTCGTCGAATCCGCCGACAAGGACGCGATGGAAGTGTCCGGCCGCGGCGAACTCCAGCTCGCGATCCTGATCGAGACCATGCGCCGCGAAGGTTTCGAGCTCTCGGTGTCGCGTCCGCGCGTCGTGTTCCAGAAGGACGAGGCGACCGGCGCCACCATGGAGCCGATCGAGGAGGTCGTGATCGACGTCGACGAGGAGCATTCCGGCGTCGTCGTGCAGAAGATGAGCGAGCGCAAGTCCGAGCTGATCGAGATGAAGCCGTCGGGCGGCAACCGCCAGCGTCTGGTATTCTACGCGCCGACCCGCGGCCTGATCGGCTATCAGGGCGAACTGCTCACCGACACCCGCGGCACCGCGATCATGAACCGCCTGTTCCACGGCTATGCGCCGTACAAGGGCGAGATCCAGGGCCGCCGCAACGGCGTCTTGATCTCCAATGACCAGGGCGAAGCGGTGGCCTACGCCATGTTCAAGCTGGAGGACCGCGGCCCGATGATGATCGAGCCGGGCTGGAAGGTCTACAAGGGCATGATCGTCGGCGAGCACACCCGCGACAACGATCTCGAGATCAACGTGCTCAAGGGCAAGCAGCTCACCAACATCCGCACGACCTCGAAGGACGAAGCCGTCCGCCTGACCCCGCCGATCCGCATGACGCTGGAAAAGGCGCTCGCCTATATCGAGGACGACGAGCTCGTCGAGGTCACCCCGAAGTCGATCCGCCTGCGCAAGAAGCACCTCGACCCGAACGAGCGCAAGCGCGCGGAAAAGGCCAAGGAAGCGGTGGCGTAAGGCCACCGCTCTCGCTCCCGCCTTCGCTAAAGCTCCGGCGGGCCGAGCAGCCTTGTGGCCCCGGCGTAGCCTTGGCGGAGACGGGACCGGGGCATCCAGTACGCTGCGGCTCTATCATGGCTGCCTCTGGAATACTGGATCACCCGCTTTCGCGGGTGACGAGAGCCGACGCGCGGCGGCTTCAGCACTCTTCCCGAACGTGCTAGAGCCCGTCCATGCCCTTCCCCTCCTCCGTGGACGTCGCGATCATCGGCGCCGGTGCCGCCGGCCTCGGCGCGGCGCATGCGCTTGATGGCTCCGGCCTCTCGATGATCGTGCTGGAGGCGCGTAACAGGCTCGGCGGGCGGGCCTGGACCGTGCAGGCCTCGCCCGAGGTGACCTTCGACGTCGGCTGCGGCTGGCTGCATTCGGCGGACCAGAATTCCTTCGCGACGATCGCAAGGCAACTCGATTTCGAGCTCAACAAGGACCTGCCGCCCTGGCGCGAGCGCGCCTACGGCAATGCCTTTCCGCAAAGCGAGCGCGACGATTTCATGCGCGCGATGGACGCGTTCTATGGACGTCTCTGGCAGGCCGCAAAAAAGGGGAAGGACGAGCCCGCGAGCCTCAGTCTCGAGGCCGGCAATCGCTGGAATCCGATGATCGATGCGATCTCGACCTATATCAACGGCTGCGAACTCAAGAACATGTCGACACTGGACTGGGACGCCTATCAGGACACGGGCCTCAACTGGCGCGTCCGCCGCGGCTATGGCGCCCTGGTTGCGGCCTATGGCGCGCCCTGCCCGGTGGCGCTGAACTGCAACGTGACGCTGGTCGATCATTCCGGCAAACGCATCCGCATGGAGACATCGCAGGGCACGCTGGATGCCGGCAAAGTGATCGTCACCGTCCCGACAAATCTGATCGCCGATGAGGCGATCCGCTTCTCGCCGCCGCTCCCCGCCAAGGTCGATGCCGCAGCCGGCCTGCCGCTCGGCGTCGACGACAAGGTGACGCTGGCGCTCGAGGATGCCGAAGCCTTCCCGAAAGAAGGCAATTTGCGCGGCGCCACCATGCGCACGGAGATGGGCACCTATCACATCCGCCCGTTCGGCCAGCCCTGTATCGAAGGCTTCTTCGGCGGCAGCTTCGCCCGCGCGCTGGAAGATTCCGGCGAAGGCGCCATCGCCGCGCACAGCATCGACGAGATCACGGGCTTTCTCGGCAACGATATCAGGCGCAAGCTGAAGCCGCTGTACGAGTCGCGCTGGGCACGCGATCCCTACGCGCGGGGATCGTATTCGCACGCGCTGCCTGGGCACGCAGGCGACCGCGCCTTGCTGGCCGCGCCCGCGGATGACCGGCTGTTCTTCGCGGGCGAAGCGACGTCGCCGACCTTCTTCACGACGGCGCATGGCGCGCGGGACAGTGGAGAGCGCGCGGCGAAGGAAGTGCTGGCGGCGCTGGGCAAGCCGTAGCACCACACTCCGTCATTGCGAGCGCAGCGAACCAATCCAGGATCTTTCCGCGGTGGAAGTCTGGATTGCTTCGCTGCGCTCGCAATGACGAACTACTCAATCACCCGCGCCCGCAGGTCCGCGTCAGGCACTAAACACGCATCGTATTTCCCAAAAATGCGATAGCGGTTGCGCGCGATCAGGCTGTAGACGGGGTCCCGCAGCGGCTTCGGCACGGCCAACAGCATCCGCACCCAGCCCCAGCCGGGGAGTTGTGACAGCACCGTCAGCGCGGCATCCGACTTCATGAAGACTTCGCCGCCATGGACCACGGCGTTGGTATCGGGGTCGCCGGGGTCGATGCCGAATGTGCCCGCCAAACGCGCGCCATAGTCCGACTGGATCGGCGTGAAGCGAAACCGCTTCGCCGTGTCGCGCTTGGCGACGAAGCGCACCCAGCGCGAGCAGAAGATGCAGACGCCGTCGAACAGGATCAAATCGTCGTCGGGCCACTTACGCATCAGCTTCTCTCTCTTTGACGCGTTTCTTCACGCAAACCGGGATCCACTTCGCTCGAAATTATCCAGCATCAGGAGCGCGACCGGCGCCACCATGGAGCCGAGCGAAGCCACAATGCCCGCCACGAGCCCGACCGCCGCGGTGCGGTGTCATGGTTTCTTGGTCGCCATTGGTTTCGACGGGTTCAGCGCACGTTCGAGCTCGGCGGCTGCAGCTTTCACCCCGGCTTCAGTCTCGATCATCCAGTGCCCTTCGCTGCCAACCGCAGGCAACACGCGGAAATCGACTTTGCCGCCCGTGCTGCGGAAGGCATCTGCCAACGACTTCGAGAATGCCGCCGCAAAATAGCTGTCATTGCTCGCGGCGAACCATGTGACGGGAATGCGCGCCGACCTGCCGAATTCGGTCGCCGCCGCCAGAAGCGCCTGTGGCGCACAGATCCGGTTCGGCTCGTCATTCGCGCGGCCGCCGCGCCCCGGCGCGAACGCGACGATGGCGGAAATCGCTTTTGGATCGGCATTGCTGAGCGCCAGCGCACCCCATCCACCGGCGGAATGGCCGATGACGATCGCGGCATCCTTGCGGATGAAATCCTGCTTGCGCACATGATCCAGCGCGAGCGAAATTTCTTCGGCCGTCGCACGGCCGGAACGCAGATAGTCCGGCTCGTCGCAGCCGCCCTGGTCTTCGACGTAACGGCCGCCCGTCGCACCGTGACCGAGCCGCTCCGGCACCAGCACGGCAAACCCGCGCGCGACGAGGAACGCCGCGAGCGCGCGGTATTCCGGTTGCGACATCTGCGCGCGACGCAACGCGTTCTGCGTCGAGGCATGCGCGATGACCGCAACGCGGAATGGACCGGTACCAGCGGGACGAAACAGCAGCGCATGCGCGGCGATAGCAGCGTCCGGCGAGGGCAGATTCCACGCCTGCCGGCGAAACGGCTCGCCTTCCGCGCCCGATGCACCGAACGTGACCTGAGCGCACAGAGGGGACGCGGTCAGCAGGGCCAGCAGAGGCAAGAGTGCAGGGATGTTGAAGAGCCGCATGAATGGCCAAAGGCGAGCACGGACAGCACCAGACTAGTAGGAACGAATCATTCTGGGCGGACTTTCTGCGTTGCAATTGCCGTTCATTGGTTGCTGCAACGCAGTTTTGCACCGGCGCGTAGCAGCCGGTTGCCGTTGAAGGCAGCGCCTTGTTCTCTTTCGGGACAACATGGCCATAATACTGATGCAGAAAGTCCACAGGTTAACCGATAATTAACGATAGGTCTTGCCGCCGGCGCGGCGACTTGGTTTGATCGCGTCCATGAGCACAACCCTGATCGAGGTCCGGCCGGCCAAAGCTGCAGATGCAACTGCGGTGGCATCGACCCATGACGAAGCCTGGCGCTCGGCCTATCAGGGCATCATTCCCGGCGCCGAGCTGGAGAAGCTGATCAACCGCCGTGGTCCGCAGTGGTGGGACAGCGCGATCCGCAAGGGCAGCCGCGTCAGCGTGCTGGTGTTCGGCGACAAGATCGCGGGCTATGCGAACTATGGTCGCAACCGCGCGCGCAGCCTGCACTTCGACGGGGAGATCTACGAACTTTATCTCCGTCCCGAATTCCAGGGTCTCGGCTTCGGCCGCCGCCTGTTCGCCGCAGCCCGGCGCGACCTGATGCAGAGCGGCCTGAAGAGCATGGTGGTATGGGCGCTCTCGGACAACGATCCTGCGACCGAGTTCTACCGTGCCCTGGGCGGCCGCATGGTGGCGCGCTCCTCGGAGCGTTTCGGGCCGAAGTCGCTCGACAAGGTTGCCTTCGCCTGGACCAATTGAGCTGCTGAAGCCCAGCCGGTAGCGCTTTCCTTTCCCGCGATACCGCCCGCCCCTTGCGCCGGTGATCGCTGGATTCATTATTTCACAAAAACGCGATGGATTGGCGGGCCAAGCCCGCGTATGACAGCGCCAAAATCGCTGCCGGGCGCGATTTAACCTCGGCAACAACGGAGCCTTGAATGCGTATCGATGCGGTCTCGATCGGAAAAAACGTCCCCCACGACGTCAACGTCATCATCGAAGTCCCCGTGGGCGGCGAACCGATCAAGTACGAGATGGACAAGGAGGCCGGCACGCTGGTGGTCGACCGCTTCCTGTACACGCCGATGCGTTACCCCGGTAACTACGGCTTCATCCCGCACACGCTGTCCGACGATGGCGACCCCTGCGATGTGCTGATCATCAACACCCGCGCCATCATCCCCGGCGCCGTCATGAGCGTGCGCCCGGTCGGCGTGCTGTTCATGGAGGACGAAGCCGGCGGCGACGAGAAGATCCTGGCGGTGCCGTCGTCGAAGCTGACGCAGCGCTATGACAAGGTGAAGTCGTACTCCGACCTGCCCGACATCACGCTGCAGCAGATCCAGCACTTCTTCGAGCACTACAAGGATCTCGAGAAGGGCAAGTGGGTGAAGATCCTGCGCTGGGGCGGCCCGGAGGATGCACACAAGCTGATCCTCGAGGGCATCGAGCGCGAGAAGAAGAAGAAGGGCTGAGGCATCGGCCCGGACAAGGTTTGCTCCCTCGCCCCGTTCTTACGGGGCCGCGACGAGCTTCGCTCGCGCTGAGAGGGTTGGGTGAGGGGCTGCTTCTGCGAGCACGGTGACAGCTCTCTCGCGGAGAGTCCCCCTCACCCGGATTGCTTCGCAATCCGACCTCTCCCCGCAAGCGGGGCGAGGTGAAGAAAACCTACACCGCCGGCTTCGGCAGCCCTGCAATCGCACACGCCGCGCGGAGCGTATTCACCAGGAGACATGCCACCGTCATCTGGCCGACGCCGCCCGGCACCGGCGTGATGGCACCGGCCACGCCGAGCGCTTCCTGGTAGGCGACGTCGCCGACGAGGCGCGTCTTGCCATCCTCCTTCGGGATCCGGGTGATGCCGATGTCGATCACGGTTGCACCGGGCTTCAGCCAGTCGCCGCGCACCATCTCGGCCTTGCCGACGGCGGCGTAGACCAGGTCGGCCCGCTTCACCAGGCCGGGCAGATCGCGCGAGCGCGAATGCGCGATCGTCACCGTGGCATTCTCGTTCAACAGCAACTGCACCAGTGGACGGCCGACCAGGTTGGAGCGGCCGATGACGATGGCGTTCATGCCTTCGAGTGAGGCGTGCACGCTCTTGGTCAAAATGATCGAGCCCAGCGGCGTGCAGGGCGAGAGCGCTTCGAAACCGGCGGCGAGACGACCGGCATTGTTCGGATGCAGGCCGTCGACGTCCTTGGCGGGATCGATGGCGTTGATGACGGCCTCGGTGTTCAGCCCCTTCGGCAGCGGCAGCTGCACGAGAATGCCGTGCACGGCAGGATCGCGGTTGAGTTTCGCGACGACGGCCAGCAAGTCCGCCTGCGAGACGTCGGCCGGCAGCCTGTGCTCGAACGAGGCCATGCCCGCAGCCTGGGTCTGGGTGTGCTTGGAGCGGACATAGACCTCGCTGGCGGGGTCGTTGCCGACCAGCACCACCGCCAGGCCCGGCACCAGATTGTGCTCGCGCTTGACCCGGGCGACTTCGTCGGCGACGCGGGCGCGGAGTTCCGCGGCGATGACTTTTCCATCGATGATCTCAGCGGTCATGTCAGTTCCTCAGTCTGTCGATTTGTCGTCCGCTGCTTTGGCCTGGACGAGCCGGCGCAGGGCTTCGCCCAGCCGCGCCGGATCGCCGTCGACCGCGATCTGCTTCAGCCGAGACGTCGCCCCCGACAGGAGCCTGACGCTGGCCTTGGGCACGCCAAGCGACTTCGCCAGCAGCACCAGAACGGCCTTGTTGGCCTCGCCGCCATCGGCAATGGCACGCACCCGCACCTTGAGCACGCTGCGGCCATCGGCCAGTTGCTCGATCCCGTCGATGTCGTCGCGGCCGCCGCGCGGCGTCACCCGCAGCGCGATGCTGATTCCCGAGGCCGCGTAACGCCAGGGTTCCTTGCCAGCCTCTTTCGCGATCAAGGGGCTCCAGCCTGCTCAGATCACGTTCGGGTAGATGTAGTACAGGATCACCCGCTCGATGAACATGATGATCAGGATCAGGATGATCGGCGAGATGTCGAGACCGCCAAGGCTGGGCAGGAAATTGCGAATCGGCGCCAGTAGCGGCTCGGTGATCCGGTACAGGAACTCAGCCACCGCCGACACGAACTGGTTACGCGTGTTCACGACGTTGAAGGCGATCAGCCAGGACAGGATCGCGGAGGCGATCAGCAGCCAGACGTAGAGGTCGAGCACGATGATGACGATGTCGAGAACGGCACGCATGGCTTTTGAGGCCTCTGGCTTATGAAAAACTCTGGCTTGGTCGGGAGTGACGCCTTTTGCTAGATATCGGTTCCCCCCGGCCCAAACAAGTCAAGTTCGGGCAGCGAAATGGCTAAAAGCGGGTTACACCCGTCCTTGACTTGACCTTGGCAGGGACTTAAATGGCGCCCGGTTGTCGGCCGCGTTCACCAGAGCGGTCAGCAAAAGGGGCCATAGCTCAGCTGGGAGAGCGCGTCGTTCGCAATGACGAGGTCGGCGGTTCGATCCCGCCTGGCTCCACCAGCCTTCGCAGGCTACGCCTGCTTCGGCTCGGCAAGCCGCTTCGTAGCGAAGGCTGCCGCGCCGTAGCCCGAAGGGCGACGCGGCTCCCTCGAATCCCCTACCTGCCCGTAAATCTTGGCGGCCGCTTCTCCATGAAGCTTGCCACGCCCTCGCGGAAGTCGCTGCCGGCCAACGCCACCATCATCTCCTGTTGGCCTCGATCGTTGCCTCCGCCAGCGTCTGGAACGGGACCTCGTAGAGCTGGCGCTTGATCACGGCCATCGCGCTGGGCGAGACGAAATCGGCGAGATCGCGCGCATAGGCATAGGTCTCCTCGCGCAGCTTCTCGGGCGAACAGAGCCGGTTGACGAGTCCGATGCGCAGAGCCTCGTCGCTCGACACGCGGCGCGCCGAGAGCAACAGGTCCATCGCGTTGGCGTGGCCGACGATGCGCGGCAGCATCCAGCTGATGCCATGCTCGGCGATCAGTCCGCGCCGCGCGAAGGCCGTGGTGAACACGGTGTTGTCGGCGGCAAAGCGCAAATCGCAATAGAGCGCGTGGACGAGACCAATGCCGGCGGTCGCGCCGTTGAGCATGGCGATGACGGGCTTTTTGATCGATGGATAGAAGCCGTAGCGCGTCTGCCAGTCGGGCCGACGGTTCATGTCGAACGGCGGCAAATTCGATGCGCGCCTGACGTCATCGGGATCGAGGCCCTTCAGTGCATCCATGTCGGCACCGGCACAGAAGGCGCGGCCCGCGCCTGTCAGCACGATGACACGGACATTGTCGTCGGCGTTCGAGGTTTCCATTGCATGACGCACGTCGCGCTCCATGATCGGCGTCCAGGCATTCATGCGATCGGGGCGATTGAGCGTGATGGTCGCGATCCTGTCGCTCACCCCATAGAGAATGTGTTCGTAGGCCACGGCGCTCTCCCATTATCTGCCGGCACGCGTCTGCGCGCGCTCGTTGTCAGCGAGCCTAGCATATCCAGCGATGAGCCAAGGACTTGCGCCAAGGCCTTGTGCGAAGGACCTGCGTTAAGGCGCGGGTTACTCGGCGGCTTGCGCCAGCACCGGCCGGCGCGCCAGCCAGCCGTCGATGAAATGATCGAGCCAGGCGCGTTCCGCCGCATCATAGACGGCACGGTCGGCAAAGTGATGGTGCCGCTCGCGCGCGCCGGGAGCACTGAGGCCATCGTAGCCGCGCGTGGTCCAGCAATGCATCATCGCGTAGGTCACGTCAGGATGGAACTGCACGCCGAAGGCATTGCCGGCGCGATAGGCCTGGACGGGAAAGTCATCGCCTTCCGCAAGCAGTTCGGCACCGGCGGGCAACGTGAAGCCCTCGCGGTGCCAGTGATAGACCTGCGCCGGCCAGTCCGGGCAGAGCGCGTGTCCCGCCGCCGTCGGGCGGATGGGGTAATAGCCGATCTGGGTCAGCGCCTCCGCATGCGGCGCGACGCGGGCCCCGAGCTGCATCGCCAGCATCTGCGCGCCCAGGCAGATGCCGAGGAACGGCCGCTGTTCGCGCAGCGGAATTTCGATCCAGTCAATCTCGCGACGGATGTAGTCGTCAGGATCGTTGGCGCTCATCGGGCCGCCGAAGAACACGGCGCCGGCATGCTGGTCGAGGGTTTCGGGCAGGGGATCGCCGAAGCGGGGACGGCGGATGTCGAGGCGATGGCCGAGCACGCGCAGCGCATTGCCGACGCGGCCGGGTGTCGAGGATTCCTGGTGCAGGACGATCAGGACCGGCAGCCGGTTTTCGGAGGCGGCGGCGTTCGGCGCCCTGTTTCGGAAGGGCACCACTTCTGCGCCACCAAACCTGTCCGTCCGGAACGACATGGCCTCTGCGAGTGCTATCAGTTCAGACCACCAGCATAGCTAAGCGATGGTTAACATCGTGTGAGTTTGCGCACACACGCTTCCTGGACTGGAGCAAGCTCCGGGCCACTAGGGACGTTCAGAATTGCCTCAGCGTCGCTGCCGCTGGAACCGGCTGGTGGCCCACAGGATGAAGCTGCGCGGAAAGAACCGCAGCGCGAATGGCACAATCTTGATGCCGAGACCTGGCAGCACTGCCCGTTTGTTGGCCATCAGGCCCTGATAGGCCTGCCTGGCAACATCGGGCGCCGACACGTTGAGAAGCGCGGTATTGTGCCCGGATCCCACGCCGGCACGCGCCTGGAATTCGGTGGGCACCGGCCCCGGGCAAAGGACGGTGACACGAACGCCGCGCGGCGCGAGCTCCGCCCGCAGCGCCTCGGTGAGGGAAATCACATAGGCCTTGGAGGCGTAGTAGACGGCCATGCCCGGGCCGGGCAGAAAGCCGGCGACCGATCCGACATTCAGAAGTCCGCCCTTGTTCCTGACGAGCTGATCGGCAAAGCGCAGCGACAGATCCGTCAATGCCCGCACGTTGACATCGACGATGCCGACCTGCTCGGCGCGGTCACACTCGACGGCATCGCCGAACACACCGAAGCCGGCATTGTTGACGAGATGATCGAGCTCGACGCCCTCGGCTTTGAGCGCTGCGGCGATCTTGTCCCCGGCGCCGGCGTCCTGAAGATCGCAGGCGATCACGATCGGCTTCTTGCCGCCCTTGGCGGCGAGCTCGCTGGCGAGCGCCTCCAGCCGGTCGGCCCGCCGCGCCGTAAGCGCTACGCGATGTCCGTTGGCGGCGAACACACGCGCCAGCTCCGTCCCAATGCCCGCCGAGGCGCCGGTGATCAACGTTACCCGCTCAGTCACGATCGATGTCTCTTGAATTGAAGTTTTGTGTTCCCGCAATCGCGGAACGAGAGCATAGGCCGTGCGCGACAGGCAAGCGGCGCCGGCCGCATGGCCAGTTGAGCGGAGGTCAGGGCAAGCAGAAAACCCGGGAATTTACGGGCAAATCCGGGTAGGCATCGCTCACATTAAAGTTTCGTCATGTCATCCGCAAAAGCGGCCATCGGCCGGTTTGCTCGGATCAACCGCCGACGGCACTGTCCTTCACCTGCCCACCGGCACGCTCCGCAACGGCATGCTTGAGGTCGATCCGGTCGCGCTGGGAGATGCCGAGCAGATCGGAGGCGCGCCAGACGACGTTGTCCTCGAACTCAGAGACCTGGCCGTCGGCATAGACCAGCTCCCACATCATCTGCACGATGCGCTTGCGGCCCGCTTCGTCGAGCGAGCGCATGATGACGCTGGTGAAATGGTAGAGATCGACCGCATCGCCCTCGACCTGGGTCGCATCGGCGATCAGGCGATCTGCCGTGCCGCGATCGAGCCCGAAATGGCTTTCGATCAGGCTGTGCAACTTGCGCTGCTCGGCCGCGCTCGGCCGGCCGTCCAGCGAGACGACGTGGACCAGCAACGCGGTCGCCGCGAGCCGATAATCGCTGTCGCCGAACGCGCGATCCCCGCCCTGGGGGGCAACAATGTCGGCGATGAATTGGCGCAGGCCGTCGAGCATAAGGTCCTACCGAAATCGATGCCGCCGCGGGGTGCGGCGGCTACCGAGCATTATATGAGCGGGAAATTCAACCGGCGCAACGTCCGTCAGTTTCGCGCGAGTATTACGTTTCGGCAATCTGGGCGCGCGGCGCAGCGAAGCAATCCGGAATCTTTTCGCGGAGACAGCCTGGATTGGTTCGTCGCAAGGGCTCCTCGCAATGACGGAGAGTGCGGCAATCCCCTCCTGTGCCTCACGGTATCTCGTACACCACCATCTTGTCGGCGATGCCGCGCAGCGCGGCCTGTTTCTGGATCGGCTTGATCTCGCGCTGCTGCAGCAGTTCGGCGACCGCCGGTGCATCCGCCACCGGACCGGTGATGTGGATCTCCTGCGCGGTCGACAGGCTCTGCACGCGCGCGGCGATGTTGACGGTCTGGCCGAAATAATCCTGCCGCTCGTTGAGCATCACCGCGAGGCACGGCCCCTCATGGATGCCGATCTTGACGATGAGGTCGGTGGTGCCGCGCTGCTTGTTGAGCTCGTCCATCGCCGCGCGCATCCGCAGGCCCGCGACGATCGCGTGCTCGGGACGGACGAAGGTCGCCATCACGGCATCGCCGATGGTCTTCACCACCGCGCCCTTCTCGGAGGAGATGATCTCGAGCAGCGCGTGGAAATGGGCACGCACGAGGTCGAAGGCGGCGAGATCGCCGACGCGTTCGTAGAGTGCGGTCGAGCCCTTCAGATCGGTGAACAGGAAGGTGAGCGAGGTGATCTGGAGCCGCTGGTCGAGACTGAGATTGTCCGCCTTGAACACATCGCGGAACGTCTGGTTCGACAGCATCCGCTTGGCGGTGAGGAACGGCTTGCGCTTGCCGATGAGATGATGAAGCGCCTCGGCCGCGATGAACACCGACGGCAGCACGCGCACGCCGGCCTGATTCTCCAGCGACAGCCGCAGCGGGCCCGGCCGCATCGTCGTGGTCCCGGTCGGCGCCTGCACCTTGTTGTACATGATGGCAAGCTGCTGGCGGTCCTTGGTCGGTTCACCCTGGACGTCGATGAAATGAGCGGCGTGCGTCACCGGCTCGAAGATGATGACGAAGTCGCTCGGCAGTTGCAGCGACATGGTCGCCTTCTCGCCGGCCGGCAGCTCCATCGTATCCAGCGTGACCTCGTTGGCGAGCGTCGAAAACGATTCCTTGTTGAAGTCGACGCCGGAGCTCCAGAACACCTGCTTGAAATATTCCCACACCGGAAGCGTGTCGGGATCATGTGCCGCGATGCGCCGGACGCGCGGATTCACGGTGAAGGAAACCTCGACCTGGTCGTCGACGGAGGCCTTGTAGCCGCAGGCGCAGAGCGCACAGTGATAGTCGTCGGGCTTGAGCGCCTTCAGGGTCGAGTGCGCCCCGAGCACGCCGCCGCAGCCCGGACACAGCACGTTCCAGCCGAGATCGAACAGCCCGAGCCGCGCGGAATGCAGGAAGGCCGAGATCACGTGCTCCTCGTCGAGACTGTGCTGCGTGGAGAAATCGAGCACGTTGACGCGATTGAGCTCGTGATCCTCGCCGTGCTCGATGAGCTCTGCAATCGCATCGACCACCTTCGCATCGGCGGTCTGCTTCAGAACGGAAAACTGGGCCTGAATGTCGCTCATGGCGTAACTCTATCTTGCGTGATCACGCCATCGACCCGGCAATCGCCTGTCATCGACGCGTGATGCGGAACATGGGTGAGTGATCCGGCTGGGTCGTGACGACGCCAAGCGGAATCACGGGGGTCGTGTCGGCCAACTCGACGCGGAAGGCGCCGATCAGCCGGGCCAGCGCCAGCACGGATTCGGCCTGCGCAAACGGCGCGCCGATGCAGACGCGCGGGCCGGCGCCGAACGGCAGATAGGCGAAGCGGTCTGGCGCCTCTTTCGACATGAAGCGCTTGGGAATGAACGCGTTCGGCTGATCCCACAACTTCTCGTGCCGGTGCAGCAGCCACGGCGCGATCATGATGATGTCGCCCTTGCCGATCTGGACGCCGGCCGCATTGTCCTTCTCGCGCGCGGCCCGCGCGACCAGGAACGCGGGCGGATAGAGCCGCATCGTCTCCTCGATCACGGCGCGGGTGAATTTCTGGCGGTCGATATCGGCCATGCTGTCGAGATGCTCGCCCCGCGTCTCGGAGGCGACTTCCTCCTGCGTCTGCGGATCGAGCGCGAGCAGATAGAGTGCCCAGAACAGCGCCGTCGCCGTGGTCTCGTGCCCGGCGAGAATCATGGTGGCGACCTCGTCGATGAGCTGTGCGTCGGAAAAGCCTTTGCCGGTTTCAGGATCGCGCGCCTCATCCATGAGATCGAACAAATCGCGCGGCGGCGCGCCGTCCTTCTTGCCCATCTTGCGCCGCTCGGCGATCAGCATCGCAACGAATTCGGTCCAGCGCTTGCGGAAGCGGGCGCGGGCACGATCCATCGGGGTCGGCCAGGACACCGGCAGCAGCATGTCGAGGAAGTACGGCCGTCCCAGCCGTTCGCCGTATTCCATCACGAAATTGCGCAACGTTGCGCCGTGCCGGTCCATGCCGAACGAGAACATCGTGCGGCCGGCGATCTCGAGCGTCATGCGCTGCATGATCTCGCGTAGATCGACCGGCTCCCTCGTGCGCGCATCGAGCTTGGCGATGGTCTCGTCGAGCACCGCGGTCATGTGCGGAACGAGGTTCGCGGTCGCGCGCGGCGTGAACGCCGGCGCGAGCGTGCGGCGCTGGAACGTCCATGAGTGGCCTTCCGCGATCAGAAGGCCGCCGCCGAGCACCGGACGCAGCATGCGGATGCCGGCCGGCGTGCGCGTGTAGTTTTCGTAATTGGTGAGCAGGACATGCCGGATCGCATCCGGCTGGTTCAGGATGAAGCTGTTGCGGAGGACGAAGCGGCCCGGGATGACCTCCTCCTCGTAGGCACGCTGCCCCCAGGTCGCGATCATGTTGCGTCGGATCACGGCGAGCTTGCCGAGAAACGACATGTCGTCGGGCGCACGCGGCGGGGCCGGGGGGACGATGGGCCGACGCACACTGGCGATATTCATGGCTCACTCCCGAGAGTTCTGTCCCAGTTCAATAGCTAGTAAGTCAGCTCGGCGATCGCAATCCTGTTCTCGGCGGCCGGCCAGAGCCGTGCCACAATCCGTTCTTCGCCGAACTGGGCCACGACGTTACGGCCGATCTCCGCGGCCGGAAGCCGCAATGTCGCTGCCGCATCGGTGGGCACGCCCGGCTTGACGTCGGCCGGCTCCTTGCCGTCGAACAGCACCACGTCCCGCGGCAGGCCGAAATAGCCGCGCGGACGCGACATGATCGCGACCGCACCTGCGTCGTTGTCCGCCGGCCCGAGCGGGCGTGCGGGCCGGAGGTGCACGACGTCGGACGAGCGCGGAAAGGGCGAACGATAGATGTGCGTGGTCGGCGCGTCCGGTGCCGCCAGGACGAATTCGAGCGACCAGGACGGCTCGACCTGCGCCGGCCCCCAGCGGCCGTCGGCGCCGGTCTTCGCGCTGTGCACGGCACCGCCCTTGCGCTCACCGGTATCAGGATCGACGCGGAAAACATCGACGGTTGCGCCGGCGACCGGGCGATTGGTCGACACGCCACCGGGCGTGCCGGTGACGAGTCCGCTCAGGCGGACACTCTGCTCCGGTACGATCGCGATTCGCTGGGGCTCGCGGCCGGCGATGAACTTGTAGATCTCGCGGAAAGCGCGCGGATGGAACGCCACCTCGCGATGGTCGAGCGCGCCGAGCATGAGATTGGTGGCGCCCTTCAGCTCCGGCCCCTCGGCGGTGACGTTGGTCGGCGTTCCCGGTTTGCCGATGAAGCGGCCGTCGGCTTGCGCATACTTGTCCATGCCATCGCTGCGCAGCGTGAGGAAGGCAACGCCGGGCGTGACCTCGCTCTCGCCTTCGTTCAGGCTGCGCAGAAACGCGCCGCGGCCGTTGAACTCGTTGTTGGGCTGGTCGTCAGTCGCGAACACGCCGTGATTGGGCGTGCCGCACAGCACGGCGTGGCTGACATCGCCCGCACCGCCGTTCTTGATGACATTGCGGATCGCATTGCCGCCGCGCGAGCTGCCGACCAGCGCCACGCGGGGCGCGCCCGTGCGGCGTTTCAGTTCAGCGATGGCCGCTGTGAGCTCGCGGCGCTGGTCCTCGGTCGAAGAGCGGTTCGCCTGCTCGACCTTGTCATCGCTGCGCGCCAGCGGGTCGGTGAAATTGATCGCCATCATGCGATCGCGCGCGATGCCGTTGGATTCCATCCGCCACAGGGTGGTCATCCAGAGCGCGTCATAGTCGCCATTGCCGTGGACGAACAGGATCGGTGGTATCTCCGGAAGCTGCGCCGCTATCGGCGCCGATTGTGCCAGCGCGCCCGTCCGCAAGCTCGCAGCCGCGAAGGGCAAGCTTGCGGCCCCCAGCAGGATCGTCCGTCGCGACGGCTTCATATGTTCCTCCCCGGCAAAACCATCTTTGCACCGCTTATACCGGCCTAACCACTGGACAGCGAAGGACTTTCGCGGGCATCACTGAATTTGCCGGAATCACCTGAAGACCACTCCGATCCACGTCTGCCAGCCCATATGGAAGGGGATATGACCGAGCAGCCGAACCGTCAGAAATTCGCCGGCGAGGGCATCGCCGCCCCCCTGCGGTTCACCGTATTCCGGCGCATCTGGCTCGCCAGCCTGCTCTCGAATCTCGGCCTCCTGATCCAGGGCGTGGGCGCAGCCTGGGCGATGACGCAAATGGCGGCTTCGGCGGACAAGGTGGCGCTGGTGCAGACCGCCCTGATGCTCCCGATCATGCTGATCTCGATGCCGGCCGGCGCCATCGCCGACATGTATGACCGCCGCGTCGTCACCCTGGTCTCGCTCGCGATCGCGCTGACGGGCGCGAGCGCGCTGACGATCCTGGCCGGCCTGAAGCTCATCACGCCGGAAACGCTGCTCGCTTTCTGCTTCGTCGTCGGCAGCGGCAACGCGCTGTTCGGGCCGGCCTGGCAATCCTCGGTCAGCGAGCAGGTGCCGCCGGAAGCGCTGCCGTCGGCGGTCGCGCTGAACGGCATCAGCTACAATATCGCGCGCAGTTTCGGCCCCGCAGTCGGCGGCGTCATCGTCGCCGCGCTCGGCGCAGTCGCCGCCTTCGCCTGCAATGCCCTCCTCTATCTGCCGCTGCTGGTGGTGCTGCTGCTCTGGCGCCGCTCGGTCGAACCCTCGCGGCTGCCGCGGGAAAAGCTCAACCGCGCCATGGTGTCGGGCTTCCGTTACATCACCAATTCGCCGCCGATCAAGATCGTGCTGTTGCGCACGCTGGTGATGGGCCTGATCGGCGGCGCCATCATGGCGCTGATGCCGCTGGTGGCGCGCGACCTCCTGCATGGCGGCGCGCAGACCTACGGCATCATGCTCGGTGCCTTCGGCATGGGCGCGGTGGTCGGCGCGCTCAACATCCACGAACTGCGCAAGCGCATGAGCGGCGAGGCCGCGATCCGCGCCTGCACCATCTCGATGGCGTTCGCGATGGCCGCCCTCGCCGTGAGCACCGAGCCGGTGCTGACAGCCACCGCGTTGGTGCTCGCCGGCGCGGTCTGGATGGCGGCGGTGGCGCTGTTCAATATCGGCGTGCAGCTCTCGGCGCCGCGCTGGGTCGCCGGCCGCTCGCTGGCCGCGTTCCAGGCGTCGATTTCCGGCGGCATCGCGATCGGCGCCTGGGGCTGGGGCCATCTCACCGACTATGCCGGCGTCGAAGTCGCGCTGCTAACGGCCGCCGGGCTGATGCTGCTTTCGCCGCTGCTCGGGATCTGGCTGACGATGCCGCGCGTCGGCGCCCGCAACGAGGATGCCGAGGTGCTGGCCGATCCCGAGGTCCGGCTGTCACTCACCGGCCGCAGCGGGCCGCTGGTGGTCGAGATCGAGTACCGCGTCGCCCAGGAGAACGCGCGCGCCTTCCACAACGTGATGCAGGACGTGCAGCTCTCACGGCAGCGCAACGGCGCCTATGGCTGGTCGATCGCGCGCGACATCGCCGATCCCGAATTGTGGACCGAGCGATATCACTGCCCGACCTGGTTCGATTACCTGCGCCAGCGCAATCGCTCGACCCTGTCCGAACGCGCGCTGCACCAGCAGGCGATCGATTTCCACATCGGCCCCGACCCGGTGCGCGTCCGCCGCATGCTGGAGCGCCCGTTCGGCTCGGTGCGCTGGAAGGACGAGACGCCGGACCGCGCGGGCGGCGACGTGCTGCCGGTGGTCGCAACTGCGGCGGGAAGCAGTACGTAGATTTTCTCAGACCGTAGCTGCTTGCCCCGCATGAGCGAAGCGACATGCGGGGCAAGCCTCCCGGATATCGGCGCTCATCCGGGCTACGGCAATCACTACTGCCCGTGATCCGTCAGCACCTTGTCGCAGGCCTTGGCGAGGCGGGTGCGGTTCTGCTTCAGGCACGCCAGCACGGCGCCATCGCCATTGTTCATCACGGCGCGGCAGAAGCGGCTGACATCGCGCGCGCAGGCGTCATGTCCGGGCTGCTGTTGCGCGGACGCAACGGATGCGCACAAGAGCATGGAAATAGCGAAAAGAAATCTGGTCATCGCGTAATGCCTCTTACCCGGAAGAATGAGCGGGCGAAGCTAGTGCGACGATGCCTTGGCCGCAACGGCTTTATTGGCAGGCTGCATGATAGCGCCGCGTGGCCCCGGCTCGACGCCGGAGCGCAGCGCGAGGGAGCTCTCAAATCGCAACGCCTGCGGCGTTTCGCGCTCGCTTACTGTTTGTCCTGCGCGTCAGCGATCTTGCGCGAGGCGCCCTTGGCGAGGTCCTTGTCCATCACCGCACGGCAGCCGGCGCTGAGATCCGAGCGATGCTTGAACATGCACGCGGTGATCTTCGGGATGTTGGGGATCTCCGACGAGCACAGGCGGAAGGCATCGCCGGTGCACATCTGCTGCGCTTCGGCCGTGAAGGCGAAGCTCGAGGTCGTCGAGACGATCGAGACGAGGACGGCAAAGCCCAGCGCCAGGCCGGTGTCGCGGATCTTGCTACTCAGGGACTTGGTCGTGCAGGACGTGGTCATTTGAAGCTCCCATTGGCGCCGCGATGGCGGGCCCGTTGTCAATGGGACCTACGATGCTCCCGCAAAACCGTTCCCACCGTGATGACGGTCACGGCCGGCCCGGCTTCTGTGACCTCGGTCACTTTGGCGCACCTCGCTGAAATTTCTCCGCGTCCGCTGTCGTGTTGGTGTCACGTTAACCGTTCCTTCGCATTAATGGCTCGTCGCGCGGGAAATTCCGCCGGTTTGGTTGCGTAATTGGAAAGAGTAGCGATGCGTAATGCGTTGGGCCTGATGCTGGCCAGTGTAGTTGCGGCGGTCGTGATCGCCGCCGGCGGTTGGTTTTATTATTCCGCCAGCGCCGATCAGGGCGCCCCCAAGACAGTTGCCGCCCGTGCCGCCGAGCAATTGCCGGCACAGGCGAAGCTCGCCGCCAGAGACGACGTCGAGACCACCGCGGCGATCGCGGCGAGGCCAACGACCGTTGCCCAGGCAGCCGCGCCTGCCCCGGCCGCGCCAGTTCAGCCGAAGCAGGCCTGCGCCAATCCGAACGCGCTGGGCGTCTCCCGCGTGGTCGAGATCGACACCACCGGCGGCCCCGGCTTCGGCTTCGACCATTTCAAGCAGTTCGACTTCCTGACCGACAAGGAGGTGGTGCTGACCTTCGACGACGGTCCCTGGCCGGTGAATACGCCCGCGGTGCTGAAGGCGCTCGCGGATGAATGCACCAAGGGCCTGTTCTTCTCGGTCGGCAAGCATGCGACCTATCATCCGGAAATCCTGCGCCAGGTGCTGGCCCAGGGCCACACGGTCGGCACCCACACCTGGTCGCACGTCAATCTGAACGGCAAGAAGATGACCGAGCAGATGGCCAAGGACGAAGTTGAAAAGGGTATCAGTGCGGTGAAATTCGCGCTCGGTGCCAACCCCGCGCCGTTCTTCCGCTTCCCGCAGCTTCAGCATAATCCGGCAATCGTGACCTATTTCGCCACCCGCAACGTCGCGATGTTCTCGACCGATATCGACTCCTTCGATTTCCGCAAGGGCGCGACGCCGGAGAAGATCATCGAGACGGTGATGACGCGGCTCGACAAGCTCGGCAAGGGCATCATCCTGATGCACGACTTCCAGAAGCACACCGGCGAAGCGCTGCCCGCTCTGCTCGCGCGCCTCAAGGCCGGCGGCTACAAGGTCGTGCAGATGAAAGCCAAGACGACGCTTCAGACGCTGCCGGAATATGACGAGGCGCTGATGAAGGACATGAAGGTGCCGACGGCCGGCACGAGCATGCGTCCGATCTCGAGCGTGGTGCAGACGGTGTCGCAGTAGGCTCGCTCGAAACGCTTTCTCAAGGCGAATCATGGCCGGGCTTTTGCCCGGCCATTTGTTTTGGAGGTGGCGCCTACCAGTAGATGCCGTGGCGATGCAGCTCGCTGATGATGCGGCGTTCGGTACAGTCGTGCTTGTGCTTCGGCTTCTCAGCCATTGTGGTCCCCGCGGCCTTGGCGGTCGCCGACGCTGCGGCGGTCTGCAACGCGCGGTCATGCGAGCCTGCTGCCGTGGGCATACGTTTCAAGGCGGTCTGCTGAAACAAGGCGCTGGTGCCGCAAGAGGGATTCGAACCCCCGACCCCGTCATTACGAATGACGTGCTCTACCGACTGAGCTATTGCGGCGAACCCTGCCGGGACCGGGGCGATGCCGGTCCCGATACGCGCGCCCCTGATATCGGGCATGGCCCGAATTGGCAAGGACAAGCGGGACGCGAAATGCGCCTCACGCGCCCCAGCGGGACCAGAATCCGCGCCAGCCGCCGGCCTGGGCCTTTGCCTGGGCCTTGGGCGTGCCGATTTGTTCCGTAAATTCGTCGCTCGGGCCGTCGTCGTCGATCCCGGGATCGTCGGGCGCGCGGACGATCGGGATCACGGCGGGGATCGGGGCAGGGGCCGGCTTGCCGTCGGCGCGGGGCCGGAACACCGGCGTTGCCGCCGGCGGCGCTGATTCGGCGGGATCGGGGGCCGGAGTGACCGGGTCGGCAGGTTCCGCCGCCGGCTCGTCCCTGACGGCTTCGTTGGCGGCCTCCTTGACGTCCTCCTTGACGTCCTCCTTGGCGGTTTCCTTGGTCTCAGGAGGAGAATTGTCCTGGGCGGCGGGTGCCGGAGCCGGTGTAGGCACGACCGGTTCCACCGGGCTCTCGCTCGGAGCCGCCGTCACCCGCTTCGGCGGCGGGGCCGCCAGCATGGCTTCCTCGAAGGCCGAGGATTCGATCGTGGTCGCCTTGTCCGAGGGCAGGCTGGCGACCGGCGTCTGCCATTGGAAGGCGTCGAGCCGGCCGGTGACCGGGGAGACCGGGCGCCAGCGATCGCTGACATAGCCGTCCGCGGTCCAGGCCGGATCGTGGCGGGCGCGCACCGCGCGCAGGGTCCAGGCGCGGGCACGGCCGCTATCGCCATGCTCGGCGCGCTCGATCTCGGCCATCAACAGCGCGACGCGCTGGGTCGGATCGTTGAGATAGGGCGCGAGCACCTGGCGCGCGCGGGCGAACTCGGAGGCATCGATCGCGGCGCGTGCGATCGCGAGCTGGCCCTCGACATGGCCCGGCTTGTCGGCCGATGTCTTCGCAGCAAGGGTCTCGACCCGCTGCAGGCGCTGCCGCGCGGAATCGCCGAGCTTCACATGCGCATAGGCGTCCGCGAGATCGGGATGCGGATTGGCGAGCCAGGCTGTCTCGACCAGCTTCATGGCGCGGCGCACCTGATGCGCCTCGCTCTCGAATTTTGCGGCAAGCACCGCGGCCGGCACCAGGGTCGGCGCGAGCTTGACCGCCTCCCTCACGCTCTCGCGCGCGACGTCGCGGTCCATCTTTTCCAATTCCAGCGCGCGCGCCGTGAGCAGAACGCCGCGCTGGCGGCGATAGGCCGGCTTGTCGATCAGGCCAGCGGACAGATTCGAATCGAGGATCGCGAGCGCGCCGCTCCAGTCACCGCGGGCGCAGCGGAAGCCCAGCACCGCATGCGAGGCCCAGGTCGAGGACGGCGACAGCTTGAGCGCTTCCTCCGCGATCATCACGGCGCCGACCGCATCGTCGGCGCGCTGCGCCTCGATGAACAGGCCGCGCAGGCCGAGCAGGCGCGTATCCTCACGCTCGGCCATGGCGCGGAACACGCGCTGGGCCTCGTCACGCTTGCCTTCGAGCTGGGCCGATTGCGCATGCAGCAGCAGCGCGAGCGGATCGTTCGGCGCGTGCCGCCGCGCCGCCTCGGCGTGCCGGCGGGCGAGCGCGGTGTCGCCATGGCCGATCGCGAGCAGGCCGTGGGTGATGGCGTGGCGGCCGCGCGCGTGACGCTTTTCTTGACGGCGGCGGCGCATGCGGCCCGGCGTACGCCAGATCGTGGTCAGGATGCTCCAGACCAGCACGACGGCCGCGGCAAACAGGCCGAGCAAGAACACGAACCTCGGCAGCGTCGTCGAAGCGCGGAAGCTGCCCGCGGTCAGGACGAGATCACCGGGCTGGTCGGCAATCCAGGCCGCGCCGGCCGCCGCCAGCGCAATCAGGACAAGGAAAAGGACGATGCGAAGCATGGCGATCCCTATTACGCGCCGATTGTTGCGCGTATCTTATTGAGAAGATTTGGCGAGATCCGCCATGGCATCGTCGGCGAATTTGCGGGAGGCGGCGAGCGCGGCGTCGCGGGCATCGGCCTTGTCGAGCCAGGCCTGCGCCGGTGCGCGATCGGCCTCGGGCAAGGTCTTCAGCTCGCGCCGCGCCTCGACGAAATCGTTGCGGAGCGCCGCGGCCGTCACCCGGGCGACGATGGCGCCGCGATCGTTGCCGACGCCGTCGGTGCGCTCGATGCGCACGAGTTTCGAGGCGCCGGCCTGCAGGCGCTCGACGATGCCGGCATTCGCGGCCGGGGCTTCCGCCGGCGGCGACAATTTCGGCACGATGTTGAGAAGCTCGCGGCTCAGCGCCACCGGTGTCGGAATGCCCGACGATGCGAACGTATCGAGCGGCTTCAGCATGTCGGGCCTGGCGGCGAGCGACCGCGCCGCCGACAGCTGCGACTGATAGGGATCGCCATGGCGCACCGCGACATCGAGCAGGGCCGCCGCCACCACGAAGCGCAACGGCTTGTCATCGATCTTTTTTGCTTCGGCGATCTTCTCGCCCTGCTGCGCGAGCTCGGCGCGTTCAGTCTTGCTGGCGCGCTCGAGCTGCGCGACGCGGTCGGTGAGTGCGCCAAGATCGGGCGCGGCCGGTGACGCTGATTTCGCATCGTTCAGCGCGCTTGCGGTCTTGTCGGACTGCGCGCGCAAATTGGCGATGTCGCTGCGCAGAGCGCTCGTCGATTTCTCCAGCGCGTCGATCCGCGCCACTATCGCCGGATCGGCGACGGGCTTGCCGGCCTTGGCCTCGACCGCGGCGAGGCGACCGCTCAGCGCATCGACCGTCGCGCTCGTCACTTGCGGCGCGGCCGGCGGCGCCTGCACCGCGGGCCAGCCCAGCATCCAGCCGACCCCGATCACGAGCGCTGCCGCCGCCGCACCGGAGAACGGTGCGATGACCCAGGGGGAAACCGGCCGCGAGGCGGATGCGGGCGCAATGGAAGGCTGCTCCTCGGCTGACTCGGGGGGAGGCTCGGGCTTGGTCTGCTCGACCTTTTCCTGCTCAGGCGCGGCCTGCTCGGCCGCCGGCTGAGCCCCGGGCTCGCCCGCCGCCTCCTGCGGCTGGGTCGAGACTTCGGTTGCCTCCAAATCGATGGTGGGCGGGGTGCGCTTGGCACGACCGGTGTCGGGAGCCAATCCTGCCTCTTCAGGCTTGTCGTCGGCCATCGTGACGGTTCCTCACACTTCCATACCTTGCACACATCCTGGCATACATCCTTAAACGGACCCGATTGCGTCGGATTCGGCCCGACCTCTTACGCCAAACGGGTACGCAAAGCACGCTCCAAGGTGTCAAATAAGGCATTTTCGTCGGGCGTCGCGGCCACCAGAACCTGCGGCGCACCGGCATCGCGCAGCACGCCGGCGACCGTCTCGGACAGGCAGCATTGCGGGATCGCCAGCGCCGAAATTTCGACACCTTCATCCCGCGCTGCATCCAGAAACGCCCGCGCGCTGCGCCGGGAGTAGTGCAGCACCGCCTCGACGCGGTGGGCGGCAAAGCCCTCGCAGACCTCGGGCGGCAGGTGCTTGACCGGCGCCATGCGATAGGTCGTTTGCGTAACCACGTTAAATCCTTCCGCACCCAGCTCACCGCCGAGATCGCGCGACAGATCCGCACCGGCAAGATAGAGCAACGTGCTTCTCTTCTTCAGCTTGTCGCGCGCACTTTGCACGACCTTATCGCGCAAGGCTGCGGCATTGCCGCCGGCGACGATGATCTCGCCAAAGCCGGCGTCGCGCGCGGCAGACGCGGTGTGCTCGCCGACCGCGAACAGCGGCAGCTCCAGAAGACCGAGGTCCCGCAATTGCGGCGCGACGGCGCGGATCGCATTGGCCGACGTGACGATGACGGCGCCATAGCCCGCTTCACTCTCGTCGTGGAAGGCGACGGGCTCGAACTTGAGCACCGGCGCGAGCAGCACCACATGCCCCCGCGCGCGCAGATTTTCCGCCGTCGCCTCATTGTCGGGATGCGGCCGTGTGACAAGAATGGACATCGCTGCTGTTCCCGAGGCGCGTGACGGGTGAAGCATCCATCAGGATGGCTGCGCGTGACGATTGCGCAAGCCGACGCCGGGATGCTACCGGACTTACCAGAACGCTGCTTTATGGCTCAGTGCAAGGGCGCAAATTGGACAACGATTCGCCAATGCTGGTATTGGGTATCGAAACCACCTGCGACGAGACCGCCGCGGCGGTGATCGAGCGCGCGCCCGGCGGCAGTGGCAAGATCCTGTCCAACATCGTGCGGTCGCAGGTCGAGGAGCATGCCCGCTTCGGCGGCGTGGTGCCGGAGATCGCCGCGCGCGCGCATGTCGACGTGCTCGACGGGATCATCGACCGCGCCATGCACGAGGCCGGCATCGACTATGCCCAGCTCGACGGCGTCGCCGCGGCGGCAGGGCCGGGGCTGATCGGCGGCGTCATCGTCGGGCTCACCACCGCGAAGGCGATCGCGATGGTGCATGACACCCCGCTGGTCGCGGTGAACCATCTGGAAGCACACGCGCTGACGCCGCGTCTCACCGACGGCATCGATTTTCCCTACTGCCTCTTCCTCGCCTCGGGCGGCCATACCCAGATCGTGGCGGTCACCGGCGTCGGCGAGTATGTGCGGCTCGGCACCACCGTTGACGACGCCATCGGCGAAGCCTTCGACAAGGTCGCGAAGATGCTGGGGCTGCCTTATCCCGGCGGCCCGCAGGTCGAACGCGCGGCGGCAAGCGGCGATGCTGCGCGGTTCGCCTTCCCGCGACCGATGCAGGGGCGCCCCGATGCCAATTTCTCGCTGTCCGGATTGAAGACGGCCGTCCGCACCGAAGCAAGCCGGCTCGCCGAGATCACGCCGCGGGACATCAGTGATCTCTGCGCGAGCTTCCAGGCCGCGGTGCTGGATTCGACCACCGACCGGCTCAGCATCGGCCTCAAGCTTTTCCGCGAGCAATTCGGCGCGCCGCGCGCGCTCGTGGCCGCCGGTGGCGTCGCCGCCAATCAGGCGATCCGCGGCGCGCTGCACGACGTCGCGCGGGAGGCCCGGACGCAACTGATCATGCCGCCGCCGGCGCTCTGCACCGACAATGGCGCGATGATCGCCTGGGCCGGCGCCGAACGTCTCGCGCTGGGACTGACCGACACGATGGAGGCGCAGCCGCGCGCACGCTGGCTGCTCGACGCCAATGCGACGGCGCCGGCCGGCTACGGCAAGACGCGGGCGGGATATTGAATGTTGTGGTGTCGCCGTGAGCTCCACTTCACCTCGCCCCGCTTGCGGGGAGAGGTTGAATTCGATCGCAGATCGAATTCGGGTGAGGGGGACCTTCTCTCTCTGTCACCATCCCTGCAGAGACTCCCCTTCACCCCGACCCTCTCCCCGCAAGCGGGGCGAGGGAGTGGAGGGCTCGAGCCATGACCGCGTTACAATCCGTCGCGGTGATCGGAGCGGGCGCCTGGGGGACCGCGCTGGCGACGGTGGCGGCGCGGGCAGGGCGAGGCGTCACGCTCTGGGCGCGCAACGCGGAGCATGCGACGCGGATTGCCTCGACGCGCGACAATCCGCGGCTACCAGGCGTGCGGCTGGTGCCGGAGATCGTGGTGACGAGCGATCTCGCGGAGGCATCGCGCGCGGAGATGCTGCTGATCGCAACGCCTGCGCAACATCTGCGCGGCGCGGTCAACATGCTGGCCTCGCACCTCGCAAAGCCAATTCCGATCATCGCCTGCGCCAAGGGCATCGAGCACGGCACCCACAAGTTCATGACCGACGTGATCGCGGAGGCCGCGCCGCATGCAATGCCGGCGATCCTGTCGGGTCCGAGCTTTGCCGACGACGTCGCGCGCGGCCTGCCGACGGCGGTGACATTGGCGGCGAAGGACGACGCGCTGGCGAGCAGCCTCGTGCAGGCGCTGGGCTCACCGACATTCCGCCCCTATCACTCCACCGACATCCGCGGCGTCGAGATCGGCGGCGCGGCCAAGAACGTGCTGGCGATCGCGGTCGGCATTGCGGTCGGGCGCAAGCTCGGCGCCTCGGCCCAGGCGGCGCTGGCGACGCGCGGCTTTGCCGAGCTGACGCGCCTCGGCCGCGCGCTCGGCGCGCGCGGCGAGACGCTCACCGGCCTGTCCGGCCTCGGTGACCTCATCCTGACCTGCTCGAGCCCGCAATCGCGCAATTTCGCGCTCGGCCTCGCCCTCGGGCGCGGCGAGCAGCCGTCTGCCGGCAAGCTCGCCGAGGGCGAGTTCACCGCGCCGGTGCTGATCGAGCTCGCGGCTTCGCAAAACATCGAGATGCCGGTATCAGAAGCGGTCGCTTCGATCCTGGGCGGCCGGAGCACGATCGACGCCGCCATTTCGGGATTGTTGACGCGTCCCTTCAAGGCAGAGGAATGAGCATGGCGTACTGGCTGGTGAAATCCGAACCGTCGGTGTGGTCCTGGGACCAGCAGGTGGCGAAGGGCGCCAAGGGCGAAGCCTGGACCGGCGTGCGCAATTACACCGCGCGTCAGAACCTCGTGAACATGCAGAAGGGCGACAAGGCGTTCTTCTATCATTCCAACGAGGGCAAGGAGATCGTCGGCATCGTCGAGATCATCAAGGAGGCCTACACCGACCCAACCGACAAGACCGAAAAATTCGTCTGCGTCGACATCAAGGCCGACAAGCCGCTGAAGACACCGGTGACGATGGCCGCTATCAAGGCGGAGAAGAAACTCGCCGACATGGCCCTGGTGAAATATGCGCGCCTGTCGGTGCAGCCGGTGACGGCCGAGGAATGGAAGCTGGTTTGCAAGATGGGCGGACTGTAAGAACTACGAAGTCCCAGCTTGCGCCTCCGGCAACGCCAAGACCTCGCAGGGCGAGGCGATGCCGCGCAGCTTGTGCCGCCCGAGCGCAACCAGCGGCATCTCCGTCTCCGCCGCGAGCGCACCCGAGACCAGCACAGTCCTGGCGAGCGGCTTGCACAGGCCTTCGAGCCGGCTGACGAGATTGACGGCAGGACCGATCGCGGTGAAATCCAGTCGATTGGCGGCGCCGATATTTCCCCAGAGCATCTCGCCGAGATGAAGCGCGGCGCCGAACGCGAGCGGCGGCAAGCCTTGCGCCCGTCGCTCTGCGTTGAGATACGCCATTCCGGCTTCGGCTGCGCCTGCGGCACGCAGGGCCGCCTCGCAGGCGCGACGCGGCGACGCCTCGACCACCGGAAAGATCGCGAGCACGCCGTCACCGATGAATTTCAGCACCTCGCCGCCGAAGGCGTGAACGGCACCGGCAATGCGGTCGAACCAGGCATCGAGTGCGGCGATGATGTCGGCGAGCAGACTGGTTTCCGACAAGGTGGTGAAGCCGCGCAGATCGGCATAAAGCAGCGCCGCCTGGATGGTCTCCCCGAGGTCGCGCCGCAGCGGTGCCGCTAGCACCCGCTCGGCACTGCGCTTGCCGAGATAAGCCTCCAGCGTCGCCCGCAAGGTGGCGCGCGCTGCGAGCACAGCCAGCGGGGTCGCGGCAAAGCGCGCGGCCTGGCGCAATTGCTCGATTTCGGCCGGCGTGAATTGACGCGGCGCGATCCAGCCGAGCACCGGCCCTGCGCGCCCGACAACATCTTCATGCACCTCGCCATCAGCGATGTCGCGCAGCCAGCGTCGGCCGGCATCGTTGGGCGGATCGGGCGCAAGGCCACCCGGCGCGAAGCCGAGCGCTTCGATGACGCTGCCACTCTCGGCGCGCCACAGCCAAGTCCGCTTCGCGATCAGCGGATGCGGCACCTCCAGCGTCAGGGCGCCTGCCGCAAGCGGCACACCGTCGGCAAGCAGATGCGCACCGAGGTCCGCAAGCAGGCGGTCGGCGCCGGGACTATCGGAGGCGGCATCGACAAGCCAGGCGAGGGTTAATTGCATGCCCCGATGATGGCCAAGGAGGGCCGCCTTTGTCACGGGCAATCCTTGACGGGCTGCCTTGGCGCCGCCATGTGCCAGTATCGCCTTAGGGATGATCGCAAATGACCGTGCCGTTCGTATTGCGACGCGAGACCCAGATCGCCGCCCCGCGCGCCACCGTCTTCGCCTATTTGACCGACCCTGAGAAAATCCTGAGCTGGATGGGCTCGGATGCGACCACCGAGCCTCATCCCGGCGGGCTCTACCTGCTCAAGGGGATCGGCCCGCGCGCCAGCGTCGCCCGCGGCGCCTTCCGCGAGGTCGTTCCGGTGCATCGTCTGGCTTACACGTTCGGCTGGGAGGGTGGTCAGGAAGTGCCGCCCGGCTCGAGCCTGATCGAGATCGACCTGATCGAACAGGATGGTGGCACGCTGCTGCGCATGACGCATAGCGGGCTGCCGACCGAGGAACAGGTGGCCGCGCACGCGAAGGGATGGACGCACTACCTAGCCCGGCTCACGAACGCCGCCGCGGGGCGCGATCCGGGTCCCGACAAAGGTGTTTCAGACAAGATGTAGCGACGGGGGCGGGTCACACCGCCGCGGTGGCCACCACCTGCGCCAGCAGCTGCTCTCGCCGAGCCTGCGAGCGCTGGCCCTTCATCGTCGCAGCAAAGCGCTCGAGGATGCCCTCTTCGAAGGCAGTGACGATGGTGTCATGCACGTAGCTCTTGCGGCAGATCGCCGGCGTATTGGAGAGCTTGTCGGCCGCGGCGCGGATCGCGTCCAGCACCTGCTTCTTGCGGCCGCGCTGGCTGGTCGCCGGCGTGATCCGCGACAGCGATTCCACGACCACGGCTGACGCCATCAGCGTGCGAAAATCCTTCAGCGAGATCTTGATGCCCGCGATTTCGCGCAAGAACGCATTCACCTGCGTGGTGTTGACCGCGCGCACGATGCCGTAGGCGTCGCGGTACTGGAACATGCGCTTGCCGGGGACGCCCTGGAGAATGCCGATGGCGCGCACCAGCTTGGCCGCGTCGCATTCCTTGCGCACCGCCTTGCCGCCCTTGGCCTTGAAGGTCAGCACGAAGCAGTCGTCTTCCAGCGTGACGTTGGACTTCAGCAGCGTGGTGGCGCCGCGGGTGCCGTTGAGGCGGGCATAGGATTCGTTGCCCGGGCGGATCGCGGTGCGGGCGATCAGCTCGATCACGGCCGAGAGCGCGAATTCGCGCGTCGGCTCGTCGCCCGAGAGGAACGCAGAGACCTTGCGCCGGATTTTCGGCAGCGCGCCGACGAGCTTCTCCAGGCGATGCGCCTTGCGGTGCTCGCGGACCTTCTCCCAATCGGCGTGATAGCGGTATTGCAGCCGGCCCGCGGCATCGCGACCCACCGCCTGGAGGTGCGAGCTCGGGTCGGCGGAGTAACGCACGTCGCGATAGGCCGGCGGCACCGCCATGGCGTGCAGCCGACGGATGGTGCGGGCGTCGCGGATATGGGCACCGTTGGGGCGGACGAAGGAATAGCCCTTGCCGCGCTTGATGCGGCGGATGGTCAGCTCGTTCTGGTCGCCGAGCCGCAGCCCCAGCTCCTTGGCCAGCGCCTCGACCGCCGCCGGGGACGCCGAATCGAACACCTTTTTCGGGCTGGGGCGGGTGGAACCGGCCGGTTTCGGCCATTGTCCGAGGGCCTTAGCTAGCGCAATGGCAGCAGCATCGGCCGAAGCGGGCCGCATCGTCCCGAGATTCTGCTGATCCATCATAGTCTTACGCCTTGGCCCTGTGTGTTACCGTTCAATGCCGCTGTTCTGATGTTTGTTCCCTGCGGGGTCTCGTTGGACCCGGATTAGCCACTTAGGGTGTTCCGAACCGTATTGCGAGTCCCGAATCAGTGAAAAACGGTTTCTAAATACCGTCTGCGACGCATGGGCGCCCTGCATGAGCCTGTTCCGGCGATTTGGGTAAAGAGCCGAAAGGCACCTGTCGGCCTGCTTCAGATTTGCGACAGCCAATCTGGCTGACCTTGATCCTCCGCATGGTCGGCGGCTCGCCGAAGGTCCAGCTTGTGCTCCTTGTCGGGTCCGGTTAGCCCGACGCATAATCCGTCAAATGATACGGTCGGCATTGCCTGAGCTTGCCGCATGTGGAGGGAAATATGTCCGAGAAGATCTACGACGTGCCGGCGGAATGGGCAAAACGCGCTTGGGTCGACCAGGCCAAGTACAAGGACATGTACGCGCGCTCGATCTCGGACCCGAACGGCTTCTGGGCCGAACAGGCCAAGCGCCTCGATTGGATGAAGGCGCCGACCAAAATCGAGAACGTTTCCTTCGCGCCCGGCAATATCTCGATCAAATGGTTCGAGGACGGCATCCTCAACGTCGCCCACAACTGCATCGACCGGCATCTCCACAGGCGCGCCAACCAGACCGCGATCATCTGGGAAGGCGACGATCCCTCCCAATCCCGCCACATCACGTATAAGGAACTGCACGACGAGGTCTGCCGGATGGCCAACATCCTGCGCACCCGTAACGTCAAGAAAGGCGACCGCGTCACCATCTACCTGCCGATGATCCCCGAGGCCGCCTATGCGATGCTGGCCTGCGCGCGAATCGGCGCGATCCATTCCGTGGTGTTCGCAGGCTTCTCGCCCGACAGCCTCGCCCAGCGCATCAACGACTGCAAATCCAAGGTGATCATCACCGCCGACGAAGGCCTGCGCGGCGGCAAGAAGGTGCCGCTGAAGGCCAATGTCGACGCGGCGCTCGCCAAGGCGGACGGCGTCGATTGGGTCGTCGTGGTCAAGCGCACCGGCGGTCAGGTCGATATGAATCCGTCGCGCGATCTCTGGTATCACGACGCCGCCAAGATGGTGACGGCGGAATGCCCGGTCGAGCACATGCACGCCGAAGACCCGCTGTTCATCCTCTACACCTCGGGCTCGACCGGCCAGCCCAAGGGCGTGCTGCACACCACCGGCGGCTATCTCGTGTTCGCCTCGATGACGCATCAATACGTCTTCGACTATCACGACGGCGACATCTACTGGTGCACCGCCGACGTCGGATGGGTCACCGGCCACAGCTACATTCTCTACGGTCCGCTGGCCAACGGCGCGACCACGCTGATGTTCGAGGGCGTGCCGAATTACCCGGATAATTCGCGGTTCTGGAACGTCATCGACAAGCACAAGGTCAACATCTTCTACACCGCGCCGACTGCGATCCGCGCCCTCATGCAGAGCGGTGACGAGCCGGTGAAGAAGACCTCGCGCGCTTCGCTACGCCTGCTCGGCTCGGTCGGCGAGCCCATCAATCCCGAAGCCTGGGAATGGTATCACCGAGTCGTCGGCGAGGACCGCTGTCCGATCGTCGACACCTGGTGGCAGACCGAGACCGGCGGCATTTTGATCACGCCGCTGCCGGGCGCGACGAAACTCAAGCCGGGTTCGGCGACGCAGCCGTTCTTCGGCGTGGTGCCTGAAATCGTCGATGCCGACGGCAAGGTGCTGGAAGGTGAGACCACCGGCAATCTCTGTCTCACGCGGTCATGGCCGGGCCAGATGCGCACGGTCTATGGCGATCACGCGCGCTTCGAGCAGACCTACTTCTCGACCTACAAGGGCAAGTATTTTACGGGCGACGGCTGCCGACGCGATGCCGACGGCTATTACTGGATCACCGGCCGCGTCGACGACGTCATCAACGTCTCCGGCCATCGCATGGGCACCGCGGAAGTCGAGAGTGCCCTCGTCGCTCACGAGAAGGTCTCGGAAGCTGCCGTGGTTGGTTTCCCGCATGACATCAAGGGCCAGGGCATCTACGCCTATGTCACGCTGATGGCCGGCGTGCAGCCGACCGACGATCTGCGGAAAGAACTCGTGACCTGGGTGCGCAAGGAGATCGGCCCGATCGCCTCGCCCGACCAGATCCAGTTCGCCCCTAGCCTGCCCAAGACCCGCTCCGGCAAGATCATGCGTCGCATCCTGCGCAAGATCGCCGAGGACGAGCCGGGCAGCCTGGGCGACACCTCAACCCTCGCCGATCCCGCCGTGGTCGACGATCTCGTCAAGAACCGGCAGAACAAGAAGTCGGCATAAGGCCGATCTCGTGCCCCGGACGCAGCGCAGCGCTCCTTCAGCGGTGCGCTGCCGAGCTGGGGCCCAACGGCAGATCCTGCGGCCTCCTGGGTCCCCGCGCTGCGTCGCGTCACTTCGTGCTGCGCCTTGTCCGGGACACGACCCGCGGTTCGCGTTGATCTGCCTGAAACAACAGCCATTCATATCCTCACGCTCTTGTCAGGGCGCGCGGCGGCGTGGCCGCATCTTTCCCTCCAGTGTTGTTTTCAGGTCATTTACTTTATTTCCAACATTTCCTTTGTTCACCGATTGGCTGGCCCTGGGCGGCCACGCTTGGAAACCATCCGGTTAACGGGCGCGGTCAATACTGTGTGGGCGAGCCGGGCCGTTGCCGGGTATTTTGCGTAGATTGGACGACCCGTTCGGGACAACGGAAGGGAGGCATTGATGTCGATGAGGATTGCTGTGGCGGTCGCCGCCACCATCGGGGCAGGGGTCGTGATGTCGACGGCAGCCGAGGCACGGCCGGAGCTGGTGGGAGCGCATCCAGGCGACTATTCGCCGGGCACCATCGTGGTGAAGACCAACGAGCGCAAGCTCTACCTCATCCTCGATAGCGGTCACGCCGTGCGCTACCCGGTCGGCGTCGGCAGGTCCGGCAAGCAGTGGGCCGGCACCACCCGCATCGACGGCAAGTATCGCAACCCGGCCTGGTCGCCGCCCGCCGAGGTCAAGCGCGACAAGCCGCAGCTACCCGACGTCATTCCCGGCGGCTCGCCGCGCAACCCGATGGGCGTTGCCGCCATGACTCTGGCCGGCGGCGAATATGCCATCCACGGCACCAACGTGCCGGGCTCGGTCGGCGGCTTCGTCTCCTATGGCTGCATCCGCATGCTCAACGACGACATCACCGATCTCTACAGCCGCGTCTCCGTCGGCACGACGGTTGTCGTGACGCGCTGATCGCCAGGATCGCAGAGAATCGAAAAAGCCGGGTCGAACGACGCGGCTTTTTTGTTACCAGAAGCGTCTGCTCCGCGCGCACCAGCCGTCGCGGTGGCCGCCATCGTAGCTCCGCGCGTAGCCGCCGGCGAGCAGCGCCGCGGACACGTTGGCGGTGCGCCTGGTGGCGACGTCGGCGAGAACGCGGCCGTATTTGTCGGCTCCGAGATTGCTGATGGTCACGTCACCCTGGCCGAGCAAATCGCGCAGCGCGGCGGTCGCGGCCTTGGCCTTGTCCAGTTCATCCTGACAGGATGCCTTCATCTCCGGCGCGTCAATGCCGCGAAGGCGAACCCGCACGACGAGATCGCGGCCGTTGCGCTGGAGCACGCGTGCGAGAAAAGTATCGCCGTCGATGGTGCGGATGACATCGACCGGCTGGCGTGCATTGGCGTTGCCGGACTGCTGCAGGACGATCTCGACGTCCTGCGACCGGCCGTCATTCGCATGCGGAATGGGCCAGTTGGTTCCGTGCCGGAACGTCAGCACGATCGCGACGGCGACGCCGACCACGAACATCCACGGGAGCAAACCGGAGAAGCGGCGGCCAAAGGGCGAGCCGCTGTAGGACCGCCGATGTGGAGGGCTGGGCTCGAAGCGCGGCATGCGCAGACGCTACGGCTGAGTCGGCCGAACCGGCAAGGTGCCTCAAGAGGAGAGTACGTAGGAAGACGAGGGTATGCCGGATCTGCAGCTCAAAAATCGGAGGCAATGCCTTTGCGCTCCCAATCCCCGTAACGGGTGGGCTCAGGCCCCTTCGGTCCCTGCAATTCCTTGGGCCCCGCTTCGGCATGAGCCGCAGCAGCCGCCTGCCGGCGCGCGTCGGCCTCGGCCAACGCACGCTGGGCAGCTGGCGGGAGCTGCTTGCGATCAGGAACGGAGGGTTGGTCACTCATGTCGGCGCTCCCTAGCGCAAGATCACGGGGCATGCGAGGTCCAAAATCGCATTGCTGAAATGGTCATGGCGGGCTGCAAACGCGAGACGCCATTCTTACATTTGGCATATTCGCGTGCCACAGATCGAATTCTCTAGGCATGCGCCATAGCGGCGGAACTGCCGCTCGCTCAGAACCTTGCTTCCGCATGCCATCTCAACGTTTCGCCCCACCATCCGAAGTGCCTGGTCTCGCGGCACGGCGGATTGCCGCCGACATCATCGACGGCGTGCTGCACAAGCACCGCACGCTCGACGACCAGCTCGACGGCGGCGGCGCCCATCCCGGACTGAAGACGCTGGCCGACCGCGACCGCGCACTGATGCGCCGCCTGGTTGCGACCGTGCTGCGCCGGCTCGGCACGCTTGGCCATGTGCTGTCCCGCCTGCTCGACAAGGGCATTCCCTCCGACGCACCGCGCGCGCAGAGCGCGCTCCTGATCGGCGCCGCCCAGATCCTCTGGATGGACGTGCCCGATCACGCTGCCGTCGATCTCTCCGTCCGCCTCGTGCAATCCGACCGACGCGCAGCCCGTTATGCGGGTCTCGTCAATGCCGTGCTGCGCCGCTGCGCGCGCGAGGGCAAGGCGCTGATCGACGAGGTCGCGGCGCAATCGCTGGATCTGCCGCCCTGGCTGCTTTCGCGCTGGAGCGCGCATTATGGCGAGAACGCCGCGAGGGACATGGCGCTGGCGCTCGGCCATGAGCCGTCGCTCGATCTGACCGTGAAGTCGGACGCCGGACAATGGGCGAGCCGCCTGCATGGCGAGACGCTGCCGACCGGGACGGTGCGGATGCTGCTGCACGGCTCAGTGACCATGCTGCCCGGCTTCGCCGAGGGACAATGGTGGGTGCAGGACGCCGCCGCCGCATTGCCTGCCCGGCTGTTCGGCGACATCAAGGGCAAGTCCATCGCCGATCTCTGCGCCGCGCCCGGCGGCAAGACCGCGCAACTGGCGCTATCAGGCGCGCAGGTCACGGCGATCGACCGCTCGCCTGTCCGTGTGGCGCGGCTGCGGGAGAATCTGGCGCGGCTGTCGCTCCAGGCCGAGACCGTCGTCGCCGACGCGGTGGAGTGGGCCGGCCCTGCCGAAGGTTTCGACGGCATCCTGATCGACGCGCCTTGCACCTCGACCGGCACCATCCGCCGTCATCCCGACGTCGCCTGGCTCCGGCAGGAATCGGACATCGCCGCCCTGACCGCGCTCCAGCAGCGGCTGCTGAAGAAATCCGTCTCGCTGCTCAAGCCCGGCGGCACGCTGGTCTACTGCACCTGTTCGCTGGAACCCGAGGAAGGCGAGCAGGCCGTGGCCGCGCTGCTGGCCACGGAGCCCTCGCTTCGCCGCGTCCCGATCGATGCTTCCGAGCTCGCCGGTCTTAGCGAGATCATCACTGCCGATGGCGACCTGCGCACCCTGCCGAGCCATCTGCCGAACGCCGATCCCAGGCTCGGCGGGCTCGATGGATTCTTTGCAAGCCGGCTCGTTAAATCCTGATTTTGCACTGGTTTTTGCAATCCCGACGCTGATTCGCGCCGTTCAGGGTGGTGTCAGGCGGCCGATTTTGGGATTAATAGGGATTCGTCGGAATCCTCTCTCCCCCTTCAAGGCAAGGCGTGTCGGTCGCTCAACGCAGACGTATCTCGACGCTGGTCATGAACCGCTTCGCGCGGAACATGCTCGCGCGCGCGAGTGGCGGCTCGGTCGCGCTGTCGCGGGTCTGGCCCGGCCGCACCGACCGGCTGATCATCGCGCCGCATGATTTACGCACCGCGGATGCGACCCGCGCCGCCGAGATCTATGCCGGCCGCTTCGTCTTCGCCGGCAAGATCGTCAATTGCCACGGTCGCTCGATCTTCGATCTCGAGCCGCCGTCGGAGGATTGGGAGGTCGCACTGCTCGGCTTCGGCTGGCTGCGCCATTTGCGCGCTGCCGACACCGCGCTGACGCGGGCCAATGCGCGCGCGCTGGTCGAGGACTGGATCGCCAACCCCGCCAACAAGCGCCGCCCCGTCGCGCGTCGCGCCGACGTGCTGGCGCGGCGCGTGATCTCGCTGCTGTCACAGGCGCCGCTGGTGCTCAACGACACCGACAACAAATTCTACCGTCGCTATTTGCGCGCGCTCGCACGCGAGATCCGCTTCCTGCGCTACACCATGGTCGACATCCCCGACGGGGTGCCGAAGCTGCAGGTGCTGATCGCGCTGTGCTATTCGGCGTTGTGCCTCGCCAACCAGGCGCGTCACATCCGCAGCGCCTCGAAGAAACTCTCGGACGAATTGCAGCGGCAGATCCTGCCCGATGGCGGCCACATCTCGCGCAATCCGGGCGCGCTGATCGAGCTCCTGATCGACCTCCTGCCGCTGCGCCAGACCTTTGCCGCGCGCAACATCGCGCCGCCGCCGGCGCTGCTCAATGCCATCGACCGCATGATGCCGATGCTGCGCTTCTTCCGCCACGGAGACGGCAATTTCGCGCTGTTCAACGGCATGAGCGCCACGCCTTCCGACCTGCTCGCGACGCTGCTCGCCTATGACGACACCCACGGAGCGCCGATGGCGAACATGCCGCATACCGGCTTCCAGCGCCTCGATGCCGGCCAGACCACGTTGATCATCGACACCGGCCCGCCGCCGCCGGCCGGCGTCAGCCACGACGCCCATGCCGGCTGCCTGTCCTTCGAATTGTCCTCCGGCAGCAGCCGCATCGTCACCAATTGCGGCATGCCGACCACGGGCCGCGACAATTGGCGGCCGTTCGCCCGTGGCACCGCCGCGCATTCGACGCTGGCCTATCGCGACACGTCGTCATGCCAGTTCGTCGAGATGTCGGCGATGAAGCGGCTCCTGCACGGCTCGCTTGTCACCAGCGGCCCGGTCCAGGTCGAGAGCTATCGCGAGGTCGTGCAGGACGGCACGCTGCTCACCACCTCGCATGACGGCTATCTCTCCAGATTCGGCGCGATCCATCGCCGCGTGCTGATGATCGCCAATGACGGCGCGCGCATCGATGGAGAGGACACGCTGTCGCCGCCGCAGGGCGGTCGCTTCAAGGGCGCCGATGCCGATTTCGCGCTGCGCTTTCATCTACATCCGGCTGTGAAGGCGAGCCGGCTGTCGGATGCCCGCGGCGTCATGCTGGTGCTGCCGAACCGCGACGTCTGGACCTTCGAGGCGCTCGACGACAAGGTGGACCTCGAGGACAGCGTGTTCCTGGCCGGCAATGACGGCCCGCGCCGCACTGCCCAGATCGTGATCCGCCAGGACGCACGGCAGTCCCCTTCGATCCGCTGGAGCTTTATCCGCTCCACCGCCTCGCCGGCCGTCACCAATGCCCGCCGCAACGCCAGGCGCGAGCCGGAACTTCCGCTGTAAACAGGCGTAATCCGGCCCTATCTACCCGTTGAGACGAGCGCCAAAAGCTGCTATCGAGCCCTCGCTCGCGCGACTGGCGACCTTGGATGGAGCACCATCGGGAAGCGCGGGACATATCAGCCGCGCGCCTGGGCATAGACACTCCCTTAGCAGAGGATCTTGCTCGTGACTGACCATCCCCGCCGCGTTACCCGTGCCCTGCTTTCCGTTTCCGACAAGACCGGCCTGATCGAATTCGCCAAGGCGCTTGCCGCACATGATGTCGAGTTGGTTTCCACCGGCGGCACCGCCAAGGCCATCGCTGCTGCCGGTCTCAAGGTGAAGGACGTCTCCGACCTCACCGGTTTCCCCGAAATGATGGATGGCCGCGTCAAGACGCTGCATCCGAAAGTGCACGGCGGCCTGCTCGCGATCCGCGACAACAAGGAACATGCCGAGGCGATGAAGGCGCACGCCATCGCGCCGATCGATCTGCTCGTCGTCAATCTGTATCCGTTCGAAGCGACGGTCGACAAAGGCGCGGGCTTCGAGGATTGCATCGAGAACATCGACATCGGCGGCCCCGCGATGATCCGCGCCGCCGCCAAGAATCACGACGACGTTGCGGTCGTGGTCGAGGCCGACGACTACAAGGCCGTGCTCGACGAACTCGCCACCAACGACGGCGCCACCACGCTGAAGCTGCGCCGGCGTCTCGCCGCGAAGGCCTATGCGCGCACCGCGGCCTACGACGCCGCGATCTCGAACTGGTTCAACCGGCAGCTCGAGATCGACGCGCCCGACTTCCGCGCCTTCGGCGGTCGGCTGATCCAGTCGCTGCGCTATGGCGAGAACCCGCACCAGACCGCGGCCTTCTACGCGACGCCGGACAAGCGCCCGGGCGTCTCGACCGCGCGGCAGCTCCAGGGCAAGGAGCTCTCCTACAACAACATCAACGACACCGATGCGGCCTATGAATGCATCGGCGAATTCGACGCCAAGCGCACTGCCGCCTGCGTCATCGTCAAGCATGCCAATCCCTGCGGCGTCGCCGAAGGTGCGAACCTCGTCGAGGCCTATCGCAGGGCGCTGGCCTGCGATTCCACCTCGGCGTTCGGCGGCATCATCGCGATGAACCGCGCGCTCGACGCCGACACCGCGCGCGAGATCACCAAAATCTTCACCGAGGTGATCATCGCGCCCGACGCGACCGAGGAAGCGATCGCCATCATCGGCGGGAAGAAGGACCTGCGCCTGCTGCTCGCCGGCAGTCTGCCCGACCCGCGCGCGCCCGGCCTCACGGCCAAGACGGTCGCCGGCGGCCTCCTCGTGCAGAGCCGCGACAACGCCGTGGTCGACGACATGACGTTCAAGGTCGTCACCAAACGCGCGCCGACCGATGCCGAGATGCGCGATCTCAAGTTCGCGTTCCGGGTCGCAAAACACGTCAAGTCCAACACCATCATCTATGCCAAGGATCTCGCCACCGTCGGCATCGGCGCGGGACAGATGAGCCGGGTGGATTCAGCCCGGATCGCAGCGCGCAAGGCGCAAGATGCGGCCGCCGAGCTGAAGATCGCCGAGCCGCTTACAAAAGGTTCTGTCGTCGCGTCGGATGCATTCTTCCCGTTCGCCGACGGCATGCTGGCCTGCATCGAGGCCGGCGCCACCGCCGTGGTGCAGCCCGGCGGCTCCATGCGCGACGACGAGGTGATCAAGGCCGCCGACGAGCACGGCATCGCCATGGTGTTCACGGGCACGCGGCACTTCAGGCACTGAACCGATGGTCGGAGCGGGCCGCAAGAGCCACGACGATCCTATCCCGGTCATTGCGAGCGCAGCGAAGCAATCTAGAATCTTTCCGCAGAGGAAGTCTGGATTGCTTCGTCGCTTCGCTCCTCGCAATGATGGGGTGTGATCGTAGTGGGGCTAATCCCGCACCCGCACTAATAGCCCCAGCCCCGCAACGAAGAACACCACCAGCACCGCCATACCCGCCTTCTGGCTCGCGGTCGCGGCGGTGATCATGCCGATCAGCAACGGGCCGATGAAGGACGTAACCTTCCCGGTCAGCGCGAACAGGCCGAAATACTGCGCGATGCGATCCTTTGGCGCGAGGCGGATCAGCAGCGTGCGCGAGGCGGCCTGAAGCGGGCCGCCGGCGGCACCGATCAGACAACCCAGCACCAGATAGGCGCGCTCGGCCGCGCTCGAGAACAGCGGCGCGCCTGCTTCCGGCGGCGTCACCTTGACGAACAACACGCTGTCCTTGTCGACCAGAAGGATCGCCGCCACCGACAGCAGCAGCACCAGCAGGCTGCCGGCGATGACGCGCTTCGGCCCGAGATGATCGTCCAGCTTGCCGCCAAGCCACGCGCCGAACGTGCCGGCAATCGCGAGCATGATGCCGAAGCTGCCGATCTGGATCGTGTGCCAGCCAAAGGTCCCGGCCGCGTAAATGCCGCCGAACGCGAACAGCGACACCAGGCCGTCGGTGTAGATCATGTTGGCGAGCAGGAACGCCGCGAGCGATTTCTGCTGTGGCAGTCCCTTGATCGATTGCTTGAGCTCCAGCAGGCCCTCGCGCAGCGCCTCACGCACCGGCAGCTTCGCCGGATAATCCGGCGTGAACAGGAATAACGGCGTCACGAAGATGATGAACCACAGCCCGGTCAGCGGTCCGACGATGCGATCGCCCTGATGACTGACGGGATCGAGCCCGAACAGTGGCGTAAATCCGAGCAGCGTTCGGCCAGTCTCGGGATTGGCAGCGAGGAAGCCGAGCACGATGATCAGGCTGACGATACCGCCGATGTAGCCCGTGGCCCAGCCGGTGCCGGAGAGCCTGCCGATCCGCTCCGGCGGCACCAGGGTCGGCATCATCGCATTGTTGAAGACGGTGGCAAATTCCGCACCGACGCTGGCGAGCGCCACCGCCGTGAGCAGCGGCGGAATGACCGAGGGATCACCGGGCTTGCCGATCCACAGCGTGCAGGACGCCAGCACCAGCAGCGCGCCGAACCCTGCGATCCATGGCTTCCTGCGGCCGGACGCATCCGCGATGGCCCCGAGCACCGGCGACAGCAGTGCGATGGCGAGCCCCGCAGCCGCCATTGCGAAGCCCCACAGTGATTGGCCCGTGGCAGGATCCGGCGCAACACTGGTGGCGAAATAGGGCGCAAACACGAAGGTCGTGATCAACGTGAAATAGGGCTGCGCGGCCCAGTCGAAGAAGATCCAGCTGACGACAGCCGCACGCGGCGGATAGGTCCGCTGCACGCCGGCCATGCGCACATCGGGGGCGATCGTCGTCATTCCGAAGTCCTCATCACGAACAGTTTTGTCCCTCTTGGCGCAAACGGTATAGCTTAAGGAGAGGCTTGTGAACCGGCCCGAGACCACGGCGGAAATTCGATAATGTCGTCATATTGGACCCGGCGGACATTTGTCGCCTTCCTGGCCACTCTGGCGTTCGGACTTGCGCCTGCAACCGCGCAGGATGCCCGGCGGGCCTATGTTCCGCCGCCGCTCGATACGGTGCACGCCGTTGCCGCCGAGCGCGGCATGGTGGTGGCGCAGGAGAAGATCTCCGCGCAGGTCGGCGCCGACATCCTGCGGCGTGGCGGCAATGCGGTCGATGCCGCGGTCGCGACCGGGTTTGCGATGGCGGTGACCTATCCGCGCGCCGGCAATATCGGCGGCGGTGGCTTCATGGTGATCCATTCCGCCGAGCGCAACGAGGACATCGCGATCGACTATCGCGAGACCGCGCCGGCAGCGACAACGCCGGAAATCTTCCTGGGTCCCGACGGCAAGCCCGATGCCGCGAAGTCGCGCGATTCCGCGCTCGGCGTCGGCGTGCCCGGCACCGTCGCAGGCCTGGCGCTGGCCTTGGAGAAATACGGCTCGGACCAGTTCACGCTGGCCCAACTGCTCGAGCCCGCGATCGGGCTCGCCCGCGGCGGATTCGTCGTCAGCGACGACATCGCCGACAGCCTGCCGGGCTGGCATCGGCGTCTCGCGCGCTGGCCTTCGTCGGCGAAGATCTTTTCACGACCGGACGGCAGCTCGCTCGGCGAAGGTAATCGACTGGTGCAGGGCGATCTTGCCGATACGCTGTCGGCCGTCGCCGCACAGGGGCCGCGCGGCTTCTACGAGGGCCCGGTTGCCGACAAGCTCGCCAAGGCGCTGTCCGACGCTGGCGGCATCATGACGACGGCCGACCTGAAGGCCTATCAGCCCGTGATCCGCACGCCGGCGCGCGGAAGCTATCGCGGCTACGACATCGTCTCGATGCCGCTGCCGTCCTCCGGCGGCGTGGTGCTGGTGGAGACGCTCAACATCCTCGAAGGCTTTCAGCTCGGCGACCTGAAGCAGGGATCGCCGGCCTCGCTGCATCTCCTGATCGAGGCCATGAAGCGCGCCTATGCGGATCGCGCGCGCTATCTCGGCGATCCCGCTTTCGTCAACGCGCCGATCGAGACTCTCACATCGAAGGACTATGCAGCCAGGCTGCGTGCAGGCATCTCCGCCGATCGCGCCACGCCGTCGAAGCAACTGGCCTCAGCCGTCGACGCGCTGCGCGAGGGCAGCAACACCACGCATTTTTCGGTCGTCGACAGCCGCGGCAATACGGTCAGCAACACCTACACGCTGAATTTCAGCTACGGGGTCGGCCTCGTCGCCGAAGGCACCGGCGTGCTGCTCAACAACGAGCTCGACGATTTCACCGCAGCGGTTGGTGCCTCCAAGGCCTATGGCCTCGTCGGCTACGAGCCCAATCTACCCGGCCCCGGCAAGCGGCCGCTCTCCTCGATGTCGCCGACCATTGTCCTGAAGGACGGCAAGCCGGTGCTGGTGACGGGTTCGCCCGGCGGCAGCCGCATCATCTCCACCGTGCTCCAGGTGATCGTCAACGTCCTCGATTACAAAATGGACGTCGCCGCTGCCGTCGCCGCGCCGCGGCTGCATCATCAATGGCTGCCGGACGAAGTGCGCGTCGAGCGCGGCTTCTCCGACGAGGTCCTGTCCGCGCTCAAGGCCATGGACCACGTCATCGTCGAGCCGATGGGGCAGACGTCGGCCAATTCGATTCTCGTGACGCCGAACGGGCTCCTCGGCGCGCCCGATCCGCGCACGCGCGGCGCGGAAGCCGTAGGACAGTAAACGCGGCGCTGCATGGCAAGGGAGCGCGCGCCCGCTTGCTCAAGCCGAGGCGCGTGCTACCACCGCGGCGACAAGAAACTGCCGGGGAAACGCACATGACGACAGCCGATCCGAACCAGCGTATCGAACGCGCCGAGATCGAGGACACCAGCCTTCTCGCGTTCTACCGAGACATGAACCCGCCGGAGCGGCGGACGTTCTGGGCCTGCGCCGCGGGCTGGGCGCTCGACGGCATGGACTTCATGATCTATCCGCTGGTGATCGGCACCATCATCGCGCTGTGGAAGGTCGATGCGGCCTCCGCAGGCCTCGCCGGCACTGTGACGCTGCTGGCGTCCGCCATCGGCGGCTGGCTCGGCGGCTATCTCTCCGATCATGTCGGCCGGGTCAGGACGCTGCAGATCACCATCATCTGGTTCTCGTTCTTCTCGCTGGTCTGCGCCGTCGTGCAGAATTTCGACCAGCTCCTGATCGCACGCGCCGTGCTCGGCCTCGGCTTCGGCGGCGAATGGGCCGCGGGCGCCGTGCTGATGGGCGAGGCGATCCGGCCGCAATATCGCGGGCGCGCGGTCGGCTCGGTGCAGTCCGGCTGGGCGGTCGGCTGGGGCCTCGCCGTACTGTCGCAGGCGATCCTGTTCTCGATCCTGCCGGCGGAGACGGCCTGGCGCTGGATGTTCGTGATCGGCGCGCTGCCGGCACTGCTGGTGTTCTACATCCGCCGCTCCGTGACCGAGCCGGAGATCGCGGCCGAGGCACGCGCCAGGCACGCGGAAACCGGCAGTCATCCGAAGCTCTGGGAGATCTTCACCTTCCCGATCATGAAAGACCACGGTGCTTGCGTCGCTGATGGCGACGGGCTGCCAGGGCGGCTATTACGCCGTCACCTTCTGGGTGCCGCAGTTTTTGACGAAGGAGCGGCATCTGTCGATCGTCGGCTCGACCGGCTATCTGTCGACGCTGATCATTGGCTCCTTCATCGGCTATCTCACCGGCGCCTGGCTCGCCGATCGGATCGGTCGGCGCAATCTGTTCCTGATCTTCTCGATCGGCGCGATGGCGGTGGTGCTGCTCTACACGCAGCTGCCGCTGACCAACGAGATCCTGTGGGTGCTCGGCTTCCCGCTCGGGTTCTTCGCTTCCGGCTATTTCTCAGGGATCGGCGCGTTCCTGACGGAGCTCTATCCGACGCGGCTGCGCGGCTCCGGTCAGGGCTTTTGCTACAATTTCGGCCGCGGCATCGGCGCGCTGTTTCCGTTCCTCGTCGGCGCGCTGTCGGCGACGACGTCGCTCGCGAATGCGATCGCGATCTTCGCGGTGGTAGCCTATGCAGTGTTCTTCATCGCCGCGTTTGCGCTGCCGGAGACGCGCGGACGCGTTTTGCACGCGGATTAGTTTTTGGCGGTCATCCCGGGGCACGCGAGCGCGAACTCTGGTGCGTAATTGCGCACCTGAGGTCTCGAGATTTCCGGGTTCGTGCTTCGCGTGCCCCGGAATGACAAGAGTGGCTTAACGCCCCACCTGATACGGCCCACCCTTCTCCAGCGCGCGCGCATAGGCCGGGCGGGCATGAATGCGCTCCAGGAAGGCCATCGCCCTGGGATGGCCCTGCTCCAGGCCGCCACGCGCTTGCGCCGCTTCCAGCGGGAAGCTCATCTGGATGTCGGCGGCGGTGAACTCGTTGCCGGCGAACCATTCGCTCTTCGCGAGCTCGCCTTCCCAGTAATCCATGTGTTGCTTGAGCTGCGGATTGACCAGCGCGGTCAGCGCCTGGTTGCAGACTTTGCGCACCAGCGGGCGAAGCAGCGCCGGCGCGCGCTTCGGCATCAGCGTGAACAGCAGCTTCAGCAGCAGCGGCTGCATCGCCGAGCCTTCCGCATAGTGCAGCCAATAGGTGAAGCGCAGCCGCTCCGGCGTGTTCGGCGGCGGAATCAGCCGGCCGTTGCCGTAGGTGGCAAGGAGATATTCGATGATCGCGCCTGACTCGGCGATGGTGTTGCCGCTGTCGGTGATGACCGGCGACTTGCCGAGCGGGTGGATGGCGCGCAGCTCCTTCGGCGCGCGCATGTCCGGCTGGCGCTGGTAGCGCACGATCTCATAGGGCACGCCCAGCTCTTCGAGCAGCCACAGCACGCGTTGGGAGCGCGAATTGTTGAGGTGGTGAACGGTCAGCATCGTGGGGTCCCCGGGCTAGGCGTGGTCGGTTGGCGGGGCGTTCGTGCCAGCCCAAGAACACAATGTCGAGCCGTCGGGTGCGATATTTTCACCCGGGTATATTGACGTCGATAATTTACCCGGGTATTAAATTGCTAACGTCGTCAAAATGGCAATGCTTCCAATGCAGAAGATTTTCACCGCCTTCCAGGGCCAGCGGCGCCTGGTGTCCGGGCCGGCAGGCGAGGTCGCGCTGGTCGTCAAGCGGGTGGCGCCGCGGCCGGACGAGCCCATCATCATCTTCGAGGACGCCACGGGCCGATCGATTGACTTCGATCTGCGCGGCGGGGACCGCGAGGTGCTGGCGCGCCTCGCGAAGCTTGTCCCGCCCCCGGTTGAGGTGACCGCAGAGCCAGCCGAGCCGCGCGGACGCGGTCGGCCGAAGCTCGGCGTGGTCGCGCGCGAGGTGACCCTGCTGCCGCGGCACTGGGAGTGGCTCGGCGCGCAGCCGGGCGGCGCCTCGGTCGCATTGCGGAGGCTCGTCGACGAGGCGAGGCGCGCCAGCGGCGACAAGGACCGCGCGCGGCAGGCGCGCGATGCGGCCTATCACTTCATGTCGACCATGGCGGGCAATTTGCCGCAATTCGAGGAAGCCTCGCGCGCGCTGTTCGCCGATGACCGGCGACGCTTCACCGGCCTGATAGCCGAGTGGCCGACTGATATCCGCGACCACATCGTCAAACTCGCCTACAGCGACCGCGCTTAGGCGCGGCGCTCCTCTCTCCACCCCATCGACGGCCCAAGCCGCGCATTTGCGCGGCAACGGCTTCGCACGCCCTGATGAAAGGCCCAGCCAATGTCTGCTCCAAAGCCACACTGGACCACGTTCCTCCGCTTCCTCGCGCCATTGATGCTGAGCAATGCGTTGCAATCGCTGTTCGGCACCGTCAGCAATGTCTATCTCGGCCAGATGATCGGCGTCGACGCACTGGCGGCGGTGTCGGCGTTCTTCCCGGTGATGTTCTTCCTGTTCGCTTTCGTCATGGGCCTCAGCACCGGCGCCACCGTGCTGATCGGCCAGGCCTTTGGCGCGGGCGAGCACGGCAAGATTACAAGCGTCGCCGGCACGACGCTCGCGGTCGGCCTGCTGCTGTCGATGTCGGTTGCGCTGGTCGGCGGGATCTTCAGCCGGCAATTGATGACGATGCTCGCGACGCCCGCTGACATTCTCGACCAAGCCAGCGCGTATGCCCGCATCATGCTGTTCACCATGCCGCTCGGCTTCGTCTTCCTGCTGATGACGGCAATGATCCGCGGCGTCGGCGACGCGCTGACGCCGCTGTTGGCGCTGGCCTTGTCGACCACGATCGCCCTGATCCTGACGCCGATGCTGATCCGCGGCACGTTCGGATTGCCGGCCGTCGGCATCACCGGCCCGGCATGGGCGGCGGCAATCGCGAACGCACTGACGCTGCTCGTGCTGGCCGTTTACTTGCTGCGGGAGAAGCATGCGCTCGCACCGGACGCTGCATTGCTGCGTCATCTCCGGCTCAACAGAGCCATGCTCGGAAAAATCCTCGGCATCGGGCTGCCGAGCGCGATCGGCATGATGGTGATGGCGATCGCCGAATTGGTGCTGCTCGGACTCGTCAACGGTTTTGGCTCGAACGCCACGGCCGCCTATGGCGCCGTCAACCAGGTGATGGGTTACACGCAGTTCACGGCGATGTCGATTTCGATCGCGGTCTCGATCCTCGGCGCCCAGGCCGTCGGCGGCGGCGACAGGACACGGCTCGACGGCATCGTGCGCACCGGACTTGCGTTCAACATCGCCCTGACCGGCGGGCTGGTCGCGCTGATCCATCTCGCACCACGCGCCGTGCTCGGCATCTTCATCACCGACGGCGCCGTGCTCGATCTGGCGAAGGAATTGCTCGACATCGCCTTGTGGAGCTCGGTGCCGTTCGGTCTGGCCACGGTGTTTTCGGGCGCGATGCGTGCTGCCGGTGTCGCCTTCACGGCCATGCTGCTCTCGATCTTCGCGGTCGTCGCGATCGAGTTGCCGGCTGCGATCATCCTCAGCCGCACCGTCGGCCTCGAGGGCGCGTGGGCCGCATATCCCATCGTGTTCTGCGCCATGTTCCTCTTGCAGATGGGCTATTACCTTCTGGTGTGGCGCAAGCGGGCAATCCGGCGCCTGATCTGAGCATCAAAGTATTATGGCCGTCATTAAACGATGGACCTGTGGCGCAGCCTGCGCCACAATGCCAAAAAAGCGCCTCCAGGGAGAACGAACTTGCCCCGCACAGCCCCGCAATTCCTGTTCGATTTCGGCAGCCCGAACGCCTATCTCAGCCATCTGGCGATCCCGGCAATCGAGCAGCGGATCGGCGTCAAATTCGAATATGTGCCGATCCTGCTCGGCGGCATCTTCAAGTCGACCAACAACAAATCGCCGGCCGAGACACTCGCCGGCATCAAGAACAAGCGCGAATTCCATCAGGTCGAGACCGAGCGCTTCATCAAGCGCTTCAAGGTGCAGCCTTACGTCATGAACCCCTTCTTCCCCGTCAACACGCTGAACCTGATGCGAACCGCGATCGCGGCGCAGCTCGAGGGCGTGTTCGAGAAATATGTCGAGGCCGCGTTTCACCACATGTGGCGCGAACCGAAGAAGATGGACGATCCCGAGATCGCGGCAAAGGCGCTGACGTCTTCCGGCCTCGATGCGCAAAAGTTGTTCGCCCGCGCGCAGGAACCGGAGGTGAAGGGCAAGCTGATCAAGAACACCGAGGAGGCGGTCGCCCGCGGCGCGTTCGGCTCGCCGACCTTCTTCGTCGGCAACGAGATGTTCTTCGGCAAGGAGCAGTTGCGCGAGGTCGAGGAGATGGTGCTGAGAAGTAGACCCTCCTTCGCCGACGACGGGATGTGATCGCGCCAGCATTCTGGATTGCTTCGCTTAGCCCGCAATGACGACTATAGATGGACCGCCAATAGCAACAAAAAGGAATATCCCATGCGTATCCTCGTGGTCGGCGCGGGCGCCATCGGCGGCTATTTTGGTGGCAGGCTGTTACAGGCCGGCCGCGACGTTACCTTCCTGGTCCGGCCGCGCCGCGCCGGCGAGCTTGCGAGCGACGGCCTCGTCATCAGGAGCCCGAACGGCGACGTGACCTTGAAGAATCCGCCGACCGTGCAGGCCGACGCTCTCAAGGACAAGTTCGACGTCGTGCTGCTCAGCTGCAAGGCGTTCGACCTCGACGACGCCATCAAATCGTTCGCCCCCGCGGTCGGGCCGAACACATCGATCATCCCCATGCTCAACGGCATGAAGCATCTCGACATCCTCGATGCCAGATTCGGCAAGGAGCGGGTGCTCGGCGGGCTGTGCGCCATCGCCGCGACGCTGAACGAGAAGCGCGAGGTGGTGCAGCTCCAACCGATGCAGTCGCTCAATTACGGCGAGCGCGACGGCAAGCTGTCGGATCGCGTCAAGGCGATCGACGAGGCCTTCAAGAGCGGCATCAATGGCGCGTCTGCCAGCCAGAACATCATGCAGGACATGTGGGAGAAGTGGGTGTTCCTCTCCTCGCTCGCGGCAAGCACCAGCCTGATGCGCACCTCCGTCGGCAACATCCTCGCCGCGCCCGGCGGCCGGGACTTCCTGCTCGGCATGCTCGACGAGACCAGCGCCGTGGCCACGGCGTCCGGCTACCCGCCGGGTGGCCCGTTCTTCGAGCGGGTGAAAGGCAACCTCACCGCCGAGGGCTCGCCGATGACGGCGTCGATGTTCCGCGACATCAAGGCGGGCCTGCCGGTCGAGGCCGATCACGTCATCGGCGACCTCATCGCGCGCGCCGATGCCGCCAAGGTGCCGGTGCCGAAGCTTCGCATCGCGTACACGCATCTGAAGGCGTATGAGAGGCAGCGGGCGGGGTAGGTAGTAGCCACACATTCGGTGTCATCCCGAGGCGCGCGCAGCGCGAGCCCGGGACGACCAGCAGAGTTTGACGCAACGACCTCGTTGCTATTTGAAATTCGCCAGATAATGCGAGACTGCCGTGATTTCCTCGTCGCTCATGTGATAGGCGACATCGGCCATCGCCGCGACGCCGCCGCCGACGCGCGCGCCCGCCTTGTAGTCGTGCAGCGCCTTGACGAGATATTCCTCGCGCTGGCCAGCGAGCCGCGCCACCGCCTTGGTGCCGGCAAACCCGTCGGTGTGGCATGAGGCGCAGCGGCGGCCGACGGCGACCTCGGCGCCCTTCTTCGACAGCTCCGGATCGTCGTCTGACGCTGCCTTCGGTGGCGTCATTTGCGAGAAATAGGCGCCGAAATTGCGGATGTCCTCGTTGGTGATCTCCTCCGCGATCGGCTGCATCTGGTCGTTCTTGCGCGAGCCGGCGCGGAAGAACACCAGCTGCCACTGGATGAACTGATCGGGCTGGCCGGCCAGCGATGGAATGTTCTCCGTCTGCGAAACGCCGTTCTCACCGTGACAGCCGGCGCAGACGGATGCCTTGTCCTTTATTGCGGAATTGTCGGCAGCCTGGACTGGGATGAATGCGAGCGCTGCGACCGCAACCACGCTGATCACGTGCGAGATGAACTGCCGGCGCATGATGAGGCTTCCGATCCATCGATTGGTCGTCGTTCCGTGGCGTGCGGAGCACGAGCTATGATGCGCAATTGCGCATCTGCCAATCCTAAACACGACTCGGGGTTATGGGTTCCGGACTGCGCTGGCGCGCAATCCGGAACGAGAGCATGAGACTTCAAAATGGAAGAGGCTGCGGCCGCCTCGTGGCCACCGCAGCCTCCGGTTCGCCTAGCGCTACTTCTTGCTGTAGCTGATCCGATAGATCGCGCCGGCCCAGTCGTCGGCGACGAGGATCGAGCCGTCCTTGGCGAGGACGATGTCATTGGGCCGGCCGAGATAACCCTGGTCGCCCTCGAGCCAGCCGGATGCGAACACTTCCTGCTTGGCGTTCTTGCCGTCGGGCCCGACGATCACGCGCATGATGCGTGCGCCCTGGTACTTGTGCCTGTTCCAGGAGCCGTGCTCGGCAATCAGGATGTTGTTCTTGTATTCGGCGGGGAATTGATCGCCGGTGTAGAACTTCATGCCGAGCGGAGCGACATGCGCGCCGAGGTTCAGCACCGGCGGCGTGAACTCGGAGCATTTGTGGCCCATCGCGAACTTCGGATCGGGCAGGTCGCCCTGGTGGCAATAGGGATAGCCGAAGTGCTCGCCGATCTTGCTGATCATGTTCAGCTTGTCGGAGGGCAGATCGTCGCTGACCCAGTCGCGTGCATTCTCGGTGAACCAGAACTTGCCGGTGCGCGGATCGACGTCGCCGCCGACCGAGTTGCGGACGCCGAGCGCCCAGATCTCGGCGTTGCCGGTCTTGGGATCGACGCGGCGGATCTGCGACACGCTGGTCGGGGGAATGCCGACATTGAAGGGCGGACCGAACGGCAGGAAGAACCAGCCCTCCTTGTCGACCGCGATGTACTTCCAGCCATGCGCGGCATAGGACGGCATGTCGTCATAGACGACCTTGCCGTCGCCGAGATTGTCGAGATTGGCCTCGGCGTTGTCGTAGCGGATCAGCTTGTCGACCGCGATGACATAGAGTGCGCCGTCCTTGAAGGCGAGACCGGTGGGCATGTTCAGCCCCTTGAGGATGGTCTTGACCTCCTTCTTTCCGTTGTTGTCCTTGATGGCATAGACGTTGCCGAGGCCGAACGAACCGACGAACAGCGTGCCTTTGTCACCCCAGGCCATCTGCCGCGCGGCGAGAACGCCGGGCGCATAGACCTCGATCTTGAAGCCCGGCGGCAGCTTGATCTTCTTCATCATCGCCGCCAGCTCGGCCTCCGACGCGCCGGTCGGCGGACCCGAAGGCGGCGCGAGGCCTTTCTGTGCCTCGGTCTCGTCGCCGAGGAACCAGTCATCCGGCGGATGGGTCCAGAATTCCTTGGTCCCGGATTCGTATTTCTTCAGGGCCCGGTTTTTGTCCTGCTGCTGCGCATTGACGACGCTGGTCCCGGCAAGAAGGGCAACCGCTGCAAGCGCCAACACGGATCGATGGAACATCGATGTCATCGCGTCACTCCCCTAAGGCAGCCGTCAGGGCTGCACGTTCTTGTTTTGCTGTTTGAGTAGGCGAAGTTCGGAGTCTGTCAGGACGACAGACCCAAAAAGGTTAGCACATCTGCGAGCGGTGAGAAGCGCATCGCATGTGCTGCGGTTGCGCTCAATAAAAGTTGAGACGGATTCGCTGCCGGCGCCCGCGCGGCAACAGCGACGATCTCGCTGCAACGCGGAATCTAGATGGCGCGTGGTTCAGTTTGCACGCAGCGGGAAGGCCCCCAGCAAAAGTACGAAAACAACCCCATGCACCGTAGAATGCCTCAGGCCGATTTTGCTCGCGGCGACACCGCGCAGGCGTTTGACAGGTCGAGCAAAACTGCAAAAGCGGTGATCAGAAGGCGACGGGGTAAGGTCCATCGTCGAAAACCGCATCATGATAGCCCTTCGACCCGACCTGGCGCGCCAACGTGCTGCGAAAATCCTGGCCCCCACGAAGGCTCTGCAGCACATGCGCGAAGTCGAATTCGGGCCGCCAGCCCAGTTCGCGCCGGGCGCGCGCGTTGACATAGACGCGGTCGATCTGCGGAAACAGGCGCCAGCCGCGCGCGGCGTAGAGCGGCGCACAATCCGGATAGAGCGCGCGCACGACGCCCGCCGCGTCATCCGCCAGCGCCGCGAGATGATGCGGCTCGAACAGGCTCGTGGCCGAGACGATGTAGCGCGCGAAACCAATCTTTGGCGCGCGCTCGACGGCGAGCAGATGGGCGCTCACCGCGTCCGCGATGTCCAGCCGGCGATAGAGCAGCTCGTTGGCCTGCGCGTTGTCCAGCGGGTAAGCCGACCGCAGCGCCGGATCGTCGTCGTCCTCCGGAAAGAAGCGCGACGTTCGCAACACGACGACCGGCAGGCCGCGCTCGCGAAAGAACAGCTCGCACAGCGTCTCCGCCATCAGCTTGGTCGTCCCGTAGATGTTTTTGGGCACCGGCGGCAGCTCCTCGGTGACCCACACCGCCGCCTGTCCCGCTTCGGGGCGCAGCTGCGCGCCGAACGCGCTGGTGGTGCTGGTGAAGACGAAGCTCTTCACGCCGGCGGCCGCGGCCGCCTCGAGCAGATTGAGTGTGCCGGTGACGTTGGTGTCGACGAAGTCCCGCTTGGAGTGAGTCGCCACATGCGGCTTGTGCAGCGTCGCGGTGTGGATCACGGCCGCGACGCCGTCCATCTGCTCGCGCACGAAGCCGGGATCGACGATCGAGCCGACGGCATCGGTGACGGGGGAGGGCTTCAGATCGAGCCCGCGGGCAGGTGAGCCACGCGCCTGGAGCGTCCGCAAAAGGGCCTCGCCGAGGTGCCCTGCGCTGCCGGTGACCAGAATTGTCATTCCAAACCCAATACAGCCGCCAGCAGCGTGGAAGACCACGGTCCGATCCGGCCTAGCTGGGTGCTCTGGGAAAAACTGGAGCGGGCGAAGGGGCTCGAACCCTCGACCCCGACCTTGGCAAGGTCGTGCTCTACCACTGAGCTACACCCGCATCCTGTGTCGGTCGCGTGACGCGCCGGCAACGGCTGTCGTATGCCAAAAGCGGGAGGGGAATGCAACAGCTACCGGCAGCATAGATTCGCAATTAAGGGCCCTAAATGGTCCCCGAATGCGGCCAAATGGCCCGGAAACGCGCCGGACCCGCAGAATCGGCCCGGACGGATTGAAATTCGGCCCATTCGGCCCAATTTAGGAGCCGACAACAAGCATCGGCGTTGGCGACGTGCTAAAGAGCCGCCATTCCAGACATCAGACGAGGGGATCCCGTGACGATCATCGACCAGGGTAACGGAGCCGCGAACCCGGCTGCGGCCGATCTGATCAAGGACACCACCACCCAGAGCTTCGTAAAGGACGTCATCGAGGAATCGAAGCGCCAGCCGGTGCTGATCGACTTCTGGGCGGAGTGGTGCGGCCCCTGCAAGCAGCTCACCCCGGTGCTGGAAAAGGCAGTCAAGGCGGCCAAGGGCAAGGTCAAGCTGGTCAAGATGAACATCGACCAGCACCCGGCCATCCCGGGCCAGATGGGGATCCAATCGATCCCGGCCGTGATCGCCTTCGTCAACGGCCAGCCGGCCGACGGTTTCATGGGCGCGGTGCCCGAGAGCCAGCTCAACGCCTTCATCGAAAAGCTGACCAAGGGCGTCACCGCTCCGGGCGAGGTCAATGTCGCCGAGATCGTGCAGGAAGCCGATGCCGTGCTTGCCGAGGGCGACGCCGCGGCCGCGGCGCAGATCTATGCCGAGGCGCTGCAGCATGATTCGACCAACATCGCGGCGCTCGCGGGCCTTGCGAAATGCTACGCCGTCTCCGGCGCGATGGAGCAGGCCAAGCAGACGCTGGCCCTGGTGCCGGAAGCCAAGCGCAACGATCCCGCTGTGAAAGCGGTGCAGACGACCATCGATCTCGCCGAGCAGGCCGAGCAGCTCGGGCCCGTGGCCGAGCTGGAACAGAAAGTCGCCGCAAACCCGCTCGATCATCAGGCCAGGTTCGACCTCGCGACCGCGCTCAACGCGCAAGGCAATCGCGCCGCCGCAACCGAGCAGCTGCTCGAGATCGTCAAGCGCGACCGCAAGTGGAACGACGACGGCGCCCGCAAGCAGCTCGTGCAGTTCTTCGAGGCCTGGGGCGGCGCGGATGATGCGACGGTCGAAGGGCGCAAGCGCCTGTCGACGATCCTGTTTTCGTAGGGAAAGCGTACCAGCGTCAGCGGGGACCAGATGCCGATCAACATCGAATATCGCGGGCCCGCCGACCTTCCCGAAATCATTCCGGTGTTTCCGCTGCCGGGCGCGCTGCTGTTGCCGCGCGGCCAGATGCCGCTCAACATCTTCGAGCCGCGCTATCTCGCGATGGTCGACGATTCCTTCCGCGACGGTCATCGCCTGATCGGCATGATCCAGCCCGACGTGGCGCATTCGCCGAAGAATTCCGACAAGCCGGCGCTGTTCCGCGTCGGCTGCGTCGGCCGCATCACCCAGCTCGCCGAATCCGGCGACGGCCGCTACATCCTCGAGCTCACCGGCGTCGCGCGCTTCAAGGTGATCGAGGAGCTCGAGGTGCTCACCGCCTACCGGCAGTGCAAGGTGGATTTCTTCGCCTTCGTCGACGACTTCACCGCACGCATGGGCGAGGACCAGGTGGATCGCGAAGCGCTGCTCTCGGTGCTCGCCGACTTCCTGAAGGCCAACAATCTCAAGGTCGACTGGGAGGGCGTCGAGAGCGCGCCCAACGAGGCGCTGGTCAACGCGCTGGCGATGATGTCGCCCTACGGTCCCGCCGAAAAGCAGGCCATGCTCGAGGCGCCCGACCTGAAGACCCGCGCCGAGATCCTGATCGCGGTCACCGAGATGGACCTCGCCAAGAAGCGCACCAGCGGCGATCCGCCGCTGCAGTGAGGCTCCAAACATGATGAAATTAGGTCGGCGGGCTGTCGGTGATTCACCTCTCGCCGACGGGGAGAGGTGAACCGAGCCTTAGCGCAAATCGATTCATCCCAATCTCATCGCGCTTCAACGGCTCACGCCGCGCGGATCGCTGCTCCGGAATCTCGCCGCAGCATTCCGGCAATGTCGGATGCAGGCATCGGCCGGCTGAAATAATAGCCCTGCGTTTCGACGCACCCTTCCTCGCGGAGGATGTCGAGCTGCTCCTTCGTCTCGACGCCTTCGGCGGTCGTCGTCTTGCCGAGGCTGACCGCGAAACGAACCACGGCGCGCGCGAGATGGCGCGCCTCTGCGCGCGGACTTGATAGTTCGTTGACGAAACTGCGGTCGATCTTGACCTTGTCGAACGGAAATCTCTGCAGAAAGCTCAGCGATGAATAGCCGGTGCCGAAATCGTCCAGGGCGATGCGCACGCCGAGCTCGCGCAACTGGGCGAGCGCCGCAAAGACGGCTTCGCTGTCATGCATGATCACCGTCTCGGTGACCTCGAGCTCGAGCCTGTGCGGCGCAAGCCCCGAGCTTGCCAGCGCGCCGACAATGACCGGAACGAGCTCCTTGCTCCTGAATTGGGCGGGAGACAGGTTGATCGCGATCGTGACATGTTGAGGCCAGGTGGCCGCTTCCGCACAGGCGGTCCGCAAGACCCATTCTCCGAGCGGCACGATCAAGCCGGTCTCCTCCGCGAGCGGGATGAATTCGCCCGGCAGGACCAGGCCTCGCTGCGGGTGATGCCAGCGCAGCAAGGCCTCGAAGCCGCAGGTCTTTCCGGCCGCGGCGTCGACGAACGGCTGATAGTGAAGCTCGAATTGACGCCCCGCGAGTGCAGCCCGCATGTCGCGCTCCAAATTGCGTCGCGCATGCATGAGCTCGTCGAGCTCCGGCTCGAAGAAGCGGAATGCACCACGTCCGCCGCTCTTGGCCGAGTAGAGGGCCAGATCCGCGCTCTTCAGGATCACGTCGGAATCGTTGCCATCGCGGGGTGCTATGGCAATGCCGATGCTGGTACCCACCGTGACCCGGTGATCGCCGAGATCGAAGGGTTCGCAAATCGCCTTTCTGATGTTCTCGGCAAGCGCGGCGGCCTCCACGGCCGGGTTGGTCACGTAATCGATCACCGCGAACTCGTCGCCGCCCAGTCGTGCGATCAGCGCGGTTTCCGTGACCCATTCGCGCAGACGGGCAGCGACGGCGCGCAGCAGCGCATCGCCCGCCGGATGTCCAAGCGTGTCGTTGACTTCCTTGAAGCGATCGAGGTCGAGCATGAGCACGGCCAGATCGAGGCCGCCGTTCCGCGTCACCGCAATCGCATGCTCCATCCGCTGCCTGAGCAGCACGCGATTTGGCAGATCGGTCAGCGCGTCGTGTTGCGCCATATGGGTGATCTTGGCCTCGGACCGACGTTGCTCGGTCACGTCGAGATGGGTGGCCACCCATCCGCCACCGGCCATCGGCTGTCGCGTCACGCAGATCAGCCGGCCATCCGAAAACTCGTCGATCCTGCTCGATACGGCATTGAACGGCAGGGCCGCCAGTTTCGATATGAATTGCTCGGCGGCGCCCTCGCTGCTGTCGCTCTTGAGGATACCGGTCATGACGCGATGCCTGATGATGTCGGCGTGAGGGGTCCCCGTTCTCAGCAGTTCCGGCGGCAGCTGATAGAGCAGGGCATAGCGCTCGTTGCAGACGACAAGCCGCTTCTCCGCATCGAACATGCAGAGCGCCTCGACCATGTTGTTGATGGCCGTATCCAGCCTGAGTTTCTGCTCCTGGATTTCCCGTTGCGAATCTTCCACCTGCTGCCTGGCGAGCGAAAGTTCACTGATGATTTGCTCGAATCTGCTGGTTCTGGCCGCAAGGCGGCGATCGGCGAGCACGCCCACGAAGCTCATTCCGAGCACCGACAGGGCCACACCCGCGATTGCGACGGCAAGGAAGGTCGGCGAAAGCGACAATGTATCGCTTGCCAGCGTCGGGTCTGGAACGATCTGCACCGCGCCCATGGCCGTGAAATGATGCGACACGATGGCGAGCGTGAGCAGCAGCGCCGCGGCGAAAGTCCCCCACTTGTTCTTGCGGTCCAAGGCAACCGCGAGCGCAACATAGCCCAGGACCATGCCAAGGACGATCGAGATGAACACCAGCGCCGGCGACCAGGTGACACGACCCGGCACCTCGAGGGCCCACATGCCGATATAGTGCATGCTTGCGATGCCGGCGCCGATGATGCCGCCCCCGGCAACCGCGCGCCAACGGCCGGAATTGTTGACGGCAACGCCAAACCCGCCCGAGGTCAGGATCATCGCCGCGGCGAGCGACAGCGCCGTCAGCACGAGGCCGTAACCGGTCGGCACGCCGGGCTCGTAGGCGAGCATTGCGACAAAATGCGTTGCCCAGATTCCGTAGCCGATCGACGCGCCGGCAATCGCAATCCAGATCTGCCGCGTCCAGGCTCGCGAGGCGACTGCCCGATGAAAGATGCTGACGGCTACAATGCTTGCAGCGAAGCAAACCAGGCCAGCCAGCAGGACAAGCCGCCAGTCGTGCTCCGCCGTGAGGCAATTAAAAACGCGGAACATTCAATATCGCTCCCTCGTCAATACTATCGAGGATTGAGCCGATCAGACTTTGTCCGCGTTAATTTTCTGCAATGCCTAGTTGCATACCTATCGTGAGGTAAACTTTTCCCGGCAAATGACACAGGAAGTTGGAGGTAGTTTGCACTGGTCAGGATGGTTCCGCCCCGTGGAACTACCATCGTTGCTCCGAACTCAACCGGTTCCGCTCACGGATGCCGGATGCGCTTGCGGCCGGTGATCATGGCGCGGATCAGGTTCTCGCGCTGAAGAAGAGCCATCAGCAGCACGCCGAGCACGTGCAGCACGACCAGCACGATGACCGCGTCCGATGAATAGCGGTGGGTGTCCTCGACCCACCAGAGGCCGAAGAAGGTCACGGTCACCGACATCGCGCCGGTGATCGCCGAGACGGCGACCGCCAGCAGCAGCGCCACCAGCATCAACGTGCCGGCGGGATTGAGCCCTATATAGCGGCCGATGATGCCGCGGCGCAGATTCCAGAGATAGCGTGGCGCGGCACGCAGCCGGACGCCGACCATGCGGAAGCGGGAGTAGCGACTGCCCCAGAAACCCCAGACCAGGCGGAAGGCGAGAAGCCCAAGCGCCGTATAACCGACGATGCGGTGAAGCCGGTCATAGACGGTGGGCGTGAACCACGCAGCCAGGATGCTGGCCGCGAAAGCCCAATGCCAGAGGCGTAGCGGCAAATCCCAGACTACGACCGTCCGCGAGGCGGTTCGATCCGCGGGGGTCCTGTCGGACGCCCCGCGCGGCGCTGGCACCGCTTCCTCGTTCAAGCTGGGACCACCCTCAAGCCTCACTCTGCGCGAACGATCTCGTGCAGCTCAACCGGCAGCCTTACTTGGCAATCGTGTGCTTCAGGCTGAGATCTTCCGGGTTGTAGAACAGCTCGAAGAGCTTGCCTTCCTTGACGCCATACACTTCGTAGCACGAGCCTTCGATCTTGGAGCGCCGCACTTCGTAGCCCAGAGCCTTGGCCTTGGCTTCAGCTTCGCTGGCCGGCTTCCACAACGCCTTGTCGAGCTTGGTGCAGTCCTTGAAACCGTCGGCCATGGCGGTCGATCCCGCGCCAATCCCGAGCGTCAGTGCAATGGCAACAACACGAATGACCTTCACGAACTTCTCCTCCTGTGTCGTGGGCGCTGCGCGGAGCCGCGAGCGGCACCGAAGGAAGCCAAGGAGGAGGTGAAGTCAATCGGGTTCGGGCACGGATCGCTTTAGATAAGTTCTAACATCGGCCAAAAGCCGAGTGCTGTCCGCGCGCCGTGCAGTTTGACGCGCCTCTGCGGCCTAACGCCTCGCGCGCAGCTAGTAGCCCGCAACCGCCAGCATGACGACCCCGCTGAGCATCATCCAGCCGAAGTGCCGGCCGCGCGTCGCCCATGCGTTGGCGCAGGCGGAGAAGCAGAACACGCAGGCCATGGTGGCGACGATCCAGTGGCGCGCCGGCTCCGAGCCCATCCAGGGCGTCGCAATCAGGAGCACGCCACCGCCGATCCAGGCGACGGTCGAGGCCTGCCAGACCAGGCGGATCAGGGTGCGCAGCCGTTCCGGCTCGATGCGGGCGTGAACGAACACCTTGGCCTCGCCGAGGTAGCCGTGGATGAGAGCCACGGCAATGGTCAGGACGCCGGCGCACTGGAGCAAGAGATCACGCATCGTCATGGCTCCCGAAGGTTTCGTCCATACATCTGTGTATGGTGACGTAACCGCTGGTGCACGGCCTGTCAATACACTAGTGTATGGTGTGATCTTCGGGAACGGATATGACCGAACAGCTCTCAGCCGACGACTGGACCAGCCAGGGCCTGAAGACGCTCGCCAGAAACGGCTTCACCGCCTTGAAAGCTGATCCCCTGGCTCGAGCCCTGGGTGTGTCGCGCGGCAGCTTCTATTGGCATTTTGCCGATCTCGGCGCGTTCCACGCCGCGGTGCTGAAGCGCTGGCGCGAGATCGCGGCAGAACAGATCATCGCCGACGTCGAGGCCGCCCGCGACGAGCCGCTGCAGGCGCTGCTGCGCAGCTCGTTCGGCGCCCGGCTCGATCTCGAGCGCGCGATGCGCAACTGGGCGGCGTTCGATTCGGGCGCGCAAGCAGCGGTACGCGCGATCGACCGCCGCAGGCTCGACTATATCGAGCAGCTGCTGGCGATGCGCGGGCTCGATCCCGCGACGGCTACGGCCCGCGCGCAGATCCTGTACTGGACCTTTCTCGGCTTTGCCCTGTCCGGAACGCCGCTGCCGGCGGCCCGGCTCGAGACCCTGCTCGACGAGCTTCTGCAGATGGTGTCGGCGTAAACGGACGCGATGGGCGGAGGCGGATTTCTGTGCTAGAGGCAACCGACCGCCGGAGACGATGATGAATGCGCCCACCGAACGCCCCGAAGCCAGTGTCGACCCCAAACTGCTGGAGATCCTGGTCTGCCCGCTGACCAAGGGCCCGCTGGAGTTCGATTCTGCCAAGCAGGAGCTGATCTCGCGCAGCGCCAAGCTCGCCTATCCGATCCGCGACGGCATCCCGATCATGCTGCCGGAAGAAGCGCGCAAGATCGATTGAGATTTTGCGCGACGGCCGCGCAACACAGTCAGTCTCGTCCTGGCGGAAAGCCAGGACCGTTATCCCCGAACTGCGTTGTTGCGCGAGCTGGCAACTCCGGGTCTTCGCAAAACTGATGCTGCGGCGTAGGGGTCCCGGATCTGCGCGCGCTTGGGAGCGCGGCTGTCCGGGACGACGAGAACAACGACTACAACGCCTCGCCCTTCAGCAGCCGCGGCACCTCGCCGGTGAGGCCGGCGGCCTGGCGGATGAAGAGGTTCTTCAGCGGCGGGGCGCGGTCGACGAGGCCGAGACCGATGTCGCGCACGGTGCGCAGCAGGGTCGACTGGTTGGAGAACAGGAAGTTCAGCGAGTTGGTGGCAACGCCCATCGCCATGGTGTCGAAGCGGCGCCAGCGCTGGTAGCGCTCGAGCACGTCGGCGCCGCCGAGATCCATGCCGAGCCGCGCGGCATCGACGACGACCTCGGCCAGCGCGGCGACGTCCTTCAGCCCCATGTTTAGACCCTGGCCCGCGATGGGGTGGATGACATGCGCGGCATCGCCGACCAGCGCGAGGCGCTCGGCAATGAAGGAGCGCGCGACGAAATAGGACAGCGGAAACGCCCGCGGCTTGTCGAGCGCCTTCACCTCGCCGAGATGCAGGCCAAAACGCTGTTCGAGCTCGCCGTGAAACTCCTCGTCGCCGAGAGCAATGATCCGCGCGGCCTCACTGCGGCGCTCGGTCCATACCAGCGATGAGCGTTTTCCGGTGAGCGGCAGGATCGCGAAAGGGCCAGCCGGCAGAAAGTGCTCCTCGGCGCGGCCTTCGTGATCGCGCTCATGGCCGACCGTGACGACGATGCCGGACTGGTCATACTCCCAGCCATGGGTGGCGATGCCGGCGCGCTCGCGCAGCTTCGACCGCGCACCGTCGGCGGCGACCAAAAGGCTGGCCGCGATCACGCTGCCGTCGCCGAGCGTCACGTCGATGCCCTCCGCGCGCGCGTCATAGGACGACACTGTTGTGGCGCGAAGGTCGATGCCCTCGGCCTCGGCACGCACCACCAGCGCATCGATCAGGCGGCGGTTCTCGACCATGTGCGCAAACGGTTCGCCGGGCGCGACGTCGCCGGCGAAGTTCAGGAACACCGGACGAGTGGCATCTTCCAGCTTCGAGTCGGTGACGACCATGTCGAGGATCGGCTGCGCCTCGCTCCTGACGTCGTCCCAGGCGCCGATCGCCTCGAACAGGCGGCGGCAGGCGGCGACGATCGCGGTGGCGCGCGGGTCCCGGCTCGGCCGCGTGCCGAGCGCGGGATCGGCGACGATCACGGGGATCTCCGGCCCGAGCCCCTGGCGCAACGCCAGCGCCAGTGCGAGGCCGGCAAATGCGCCGCCGCCAATGACAATGCTTCCCTGTACCGACATACCAAGCTTCCCGGTCAATTCTCGGCCTTGCTAGCAGACTTGAGCTGGGCGAAACAGTGCGGTGAACAAGGGCGGAGCGGCCCACCTGTGTCATTCCGGGGCGCGACGAAGTCGCGAGCCCGGAATGACGGCTTCAGAGAGTTGTGTTCATGTCCAAAAGCCTGATCGACCTGATCTCGATCCTCGACCTCGAACAGCTCGAGGTGAACCTGTTCCGCGGCAACAGCCCGAAGACGAGCTGGCAGCGGGTGTTCGGCGGCCAGGTGATCGGGCAGGCCATGGTTGCCGCCTGCCGCACGGTCGAGGGCCGGCTGCCGCATTCGCTGCATTGCTATTTCATCCTGCCGGGCGATCCGCAGATCCCGATCATCTACCAGGTCGAGCGCCTGCGCGACGGCAAGAGCTATTCGACGCGGCGCGTCACCGCGATCCAGCACGGCAACGCGATTTTCTCGATCATGGTGTCGTTCCACGCCGACGAGGAAACCTCGTTCGATCATCAGGACAAGATGCCCGACGTGCCGCCGCCGGAGAAGCTCACGGCGGAGGAAGTGGCGAAGCAACCGATGTTCCGCGAGATGCCGGAGTTCATTCGCCGCTACTACGAATCCGATCGCCCGATCGAGCTGCGCCCGGTCGAGCTCGGCCGCTATTTCGGCCAGAAGATCGACGACGGCCGCATCCACGTCTGGATCAAAACCGCGGCGAAATTGCCCGACGATCCGGCGCTGCACATGTGCGCGCTCGCCTATGCCTCGGACTTCTCGCTGCTCGATGCGATCATGGCGCGTTACGGCCGCACGCTGTTCGACAAGCGCATGATGCCGGCGAGCCTCGACCACGCGATGTGGTTTCACCGTCCGTTCCGGGCCGACGAATGGCTGCTCTATGCGCAGGATTCGCCGAGCGCGCAATCAGGCCGCGGCCTGACCCGCGGCTCGATCTTCAAGCCCGATGGCACGCTGGTCGCCTCCGTCGCGCAGGAAGGCTCCGTGCGCGAGCGGAGGTAGCGCTCAATAGGCGCGAGCGGCTGCTCCGCGATCGACCAGTGCGAATTGCGACACGAACCAGCGGCCGTACCAGCGCAGCATCCACGGAATCGGGATGATGAAGCTGCACGCCAGCGAGAACACCACCGATCGCCACAGGATCTGCCAGCCGCTGCCGTTGAAAACGACCTCGCGCCGCGTGCCCTCGATGTTGCGGCAATTCCAGCGCATCCAGAACGCAAGCACCCAGGCCCAGCCGATGATGGTGATGGTCGAGATCATCATCAGCAGGTACCAGCCGACATAGCCGATGGCGCTGCCCTGGAATGAGATCGGCAGCCGCTCGCCGTTCGAGGTGAGATTGGCGACGGCCCAGCGCAGGATCACCCAGGCGAGAAACGCGTTGGCGATCACCGCAAGGAGCGGCGCGAACGCAATACCGGTCGCACCGGCGTAGGTCAGGAGCGCGTTGAGCATCAACGCCCACCAGACGTCCATCGGCTGGCCGGCGAAACCGAAATTCGGACGGCCCGGCACCTGGATGTGCGACGTGATGTATTTGTAGAACCAGACCGTGACCCAGGGTGCGGGGATCACCAGCAGAATGCCAATAATGAACACGATGCTGCATCCGAGCAGACCGAACGCGCTGAAGTCAGCCGTCAGCGATCCGCCGGCCGCGCCCCCGTAACCACTGCCGCCCATCATCGGCGGGCCGCCCGCCGGAACCATCGGAGGTCCGCCGCCGCCGACCAGGCCGGGAATCTCGAGGGCCTTCTGCCAGCCGGCCATGCCCTCGGTCCACACCAGCGTGTCCGGGCGGACGACGCCCTGGGCGATCAGATCGCGGAACCGCCCTTCCGGAAAGGGCCCCTGCTGCTTGCCCTCGGATGCGTAGAACCAGCTCGCCATGAAACGTCCCCTCGAACTTACTTATGTACCGGCCAAACCGCTTAGGTTCACCGCTTCGGTTCACCGCATCCATGCCAAAAATGCATTGTGGAGGATGAACAGCTGCCCTGTACAGAGGCGGCCATTCACATGGCCAAACGTTTTTGCGCTTCAACCTGCAACTTTTTTGTGCCATTTGCCCGTAAAGATGCCAGATTGACGCCGGCGCCGGGGACATACGGCGCGGCGCATCCGGGGAATAGGCCTGACCATGAAACTCGTCGTCGCGATCATCAAACCGTTCAAGCTCGATGAGGTCCGTCAGGCCCTGACGGCGATCGGCGTCCACGGCATGACCGTGACCGAGGTGAAGGGCTATGGCCGCCAGAAGGGCCACACCGAGATCTATCGCGGCGCCGAATATGTCGTGAACTTCCTGCCGAAGCTGCGCATCGAGATCGCGGTCGCCTCAGACGTCGCCGACAAGGCGGTCGCCGTGATCTCCGCGACGGCCCGCACCGGCCAGATCGGCGACGGCAAGATCTTCGTCACGCCGATCGACCACGCGCTGCGCATCCGCACCGGCGAGACCGACAGCGACGCGCTCTGAATTTGACCGCGGGACGAGACCTCATGGTGAGGAGCGCGGAACGCGCGTCTCGAACCATGAAGGCCAAGATTCGCCTGCGGCCATCCTTCGCGATGCGCGCGCGCTCCTCGTCGCCGTCACCTTCGTCTGGGCGGCGGGCGTGAGTTTCGTCCTGCTCGAGCTGGTCGGCCTGTTCGTGCCCTTGCGCGTATCCCGTGAGCACGAGCTCCGAGGGCCTGATATTTCGCAGCACGGCGAAGCCCTGCAACAAGCGCCTACGCTACGTAATTACCTTCCTGCTGCCCGACACGTGAGCAACATTGTGTCGGTACCCTGTCGTGCCTGCATATTGAGCAGCGGTGGTCAGCTTTTGAGCGCGACGTATTAGCGCACTGCACCGCAATAGGGGCCACGGGCGAAAACACCCGTTTTCATAGTCCGTTAGGCAATACGCCCGATCTGGCACGGCATTTGATTCTAGGGGTCCCGGCTGTGCCCGCGTAGTGAAACTTCTCCCTCGTGGCGAACCAGTCGAGAAACGCCCGGCCACGTCCGGACCGGGCCCAAGCGGGGATAGGACCCATGAAAATTGTTATGGCGATTATCAAGCCATTCAAGCTGGAAGAAGTCCGTGACGCCCTGACCGCCATCGGCGTTCACGGTCTCACGGTGACGGAAGTCAAGGGGTATGGCCGCCAGAAGGGCCATACGGAAATCTATCGCGGCGCCGAATATGCCGTGAGCTTCCTGCCCAAGATCAAGATCGAGGTCGCTGTCGCCTCCGACCAGGTCGACAAGACCATCGACGCCATCACGTCCGCTGCGAAAACCGGGCAGATCGGCGACGGCAAGATCTTCGTCATCAATCTCGACCATGCGGTTCGCATCCGCACCGGCGAGGCCGATGCCGCGGCCCTTTGATTTCGCGCTCAACCTTATTCAATCAGGAGTAAACAATATGACGTTCAAGCGTCCCTATGGCGCGGGATTGGCGGCTCTCGCAGCCGGCCTGTTCGCTGCGACCGCAGCCTACGCCGAGCCAACGGTCAACAAGGGAGACAACGCCTGGATGCTGACATCGACAGTGCTCGTGCTGTTGATGACCATCCCCGGCCTCGCGCTGTTCTACGGCGGCCTCGTCCGTTCCAAGAACATGCTCTCCGTTCTGATGCAGGTGTTCTACACCGTCTGCGTCGTCACGGTGATCTGGGCCGTGTACGGCTACAGCCTCGCCTTCACCGGCGGTTCCGACTTCATCGGCGGCTTCTCCAAGGCCTTCATGATGGGTGTCACCACCGACTCGAAGGCCGCGACCTTCTCGGTCGACGCCAACATCTCGGAGCTCGTCTATGTGTGCTTCCAGATGACCTTCGCGGCGATCACGCCCGCCCTCATCGTCGGCGCCTTCGCCGAGCGCATGAAGTTCTCGGCGATTGCTCTGTTCATCCCGCTCTGGGTCACCTTGATCTACTTCCCGATCGCGCACATGGTCTGGTACTGGCCCGGCCCGGACGCGATCCAGGACGCTGCCAAGGCTCTGGCTGCGGCGGGTGACGCGGCGGCGAAGACCGCGGCGCAGGCCAAGCTCGACGAGGTCAACGCCGACGCCGGCTGGATCTTCAAGGCGGGCGCGATCGACTTCGCGGGCGGCACCGTGGTGCACATCAACGCGGGCATCGCCGGCCTCGTCGGCGCCCTCCTGATCGGCAAGCGCGTCGGCTACGGCAAGGAGCTGATGGCTCCGCACTCGCTGACCATGTCGATGATCGGCGCCTCGCTGCTCTGGGTCGGCTGGTTCGGCTTCAACGCCGGCTCCAACCTCGAAGCCAACGGCGGCGCAGCGCTTGCCATGACCAACTCCTTCGTCGCCACCGCAGCCGCCGCGCTGTCGTGGATGTTCGCGGAGTGGATCGTCAAGGGTCATCCGTCGGTGCTCGGCGTCATCTCCGGCGCTGTCGCGGGCCTCGTGGCCGTCACGCCTGCCGCCGGCTTCTCCGGTGTCATGGGTGCGATCGTCCTCGGCCTCGTGGTCGGTGTGGTCTGCCTGTTCTTCTGCACCGTCGTGAAGAACGCGATCGGCTACGATGACAGCCTCGACGTGTTCGGCGTGCACTGCATCGGCGGCATCGTCGGCGCCATCGGCACCGGCATTCTCGTCAACCCCGCCCTCGGCGGCGCCGGCATCATCGACTACACCGCGATCCCGCCGAAAGTTGCCGATTACGACTTCGCGGCGCAGATGATCTCCCAGCTCAAGGCCGTCGGCACCACGCTGGTGTGGTCGGGCGTCGGTTCGGCGATCCTCTACAAGGTCGTCGATGTGATCGTTGGCCTGCGCGCCAATGTCGAGAGTGAGCGTGAAGGCCTCGACATCACCGAGCACACCGAGCGCGCCTACAACATGTAACCTCTCCTCCCGGACGTGGTCTCCTCTAGGACCGCGTCCACAACTACGGTTTGGGCACATACCCGGCAATGCCCCGACCGTTGAGGGGCTCCAGCGCAAGTTGGAGCCCCTTTCTTTTTGCAGATTTTCCTTTTTTGACCACTTGCCGAAGAAAAAGATTGCCCGACGCTTCGCGTCGACCTCTCCTGCAAGTGGGAGAAGTGGAGGAACCAGCACGGCTCTGTAGCCCATAACATCCCGTTGTTATCCGGCCCCATTTTTCCCGCTCTGGACGGGAGCGGCGGCCGATGGTTAATCGCGTCTTAACCTCGCCCTATCTATGGTGAACTGAACCGCTTCCCGCCGGCGCCTTCGTGCGACCGGCTGTTCCAAGAGTACTGGCGCCCAGAATGGCTCTGACCGCTTCAACCCGTGCGCCGCAGGGCGGTGGTAGCTCCGATTCCGCACGCTCGCCCTTCGTCCGTCTGAACGAGCTTTTGGCCCCGCATCAGCCGGGCAAGCCCTTGATTTCGCTTGCGGTCGGCGAACCTCAGCATCCCGTGCCCGACTTCGTCGGCCCGGTGCTGGCCAAGCACATCGCCGATTTCGGCCGCTACCCGATGAACCAGGGCACCGAGCCGTTCCGGAACGCTGCGAGCGCCTGGCTGTCGTCGCGCTTCAACCTGCCACGGCAGCTCGACCCCAAGGGCGAGATTCTCGTCCTCAATGGCAGTCGCGAGGGGCTGTTTCTCGCCGCGATCGCGGCCGTGCGCTATGTCGGCCCGCGTCCGGGCAAGCCCGCGATCCTGATGCCGAACCCGTTCTATCCGGTCTATGGAGCCGGCGCCCTCGCGGCCGCCTGCGAGCCGATCCATCTGCCGACCACGGTCGAGAACGGCTTCCTTCCCGATCTCGATGCGATCGACGAGGCGACGCTGGCGCGCACGGTGGCGTTCTATCTGGCGTCGCCCGCCAATCCGCAGGGCTCGGTCGCAAGGCCCGACTATTTCAAGCGCCTGAAACAGCTCGCCGACCGCTACGGTTTCGTGATCCTAAGCGACGAGTGCTATTCCGAGATCTACACCCGCGAGGCCCCAGGCAGCGCGCTCGAATGCGCCGGTCCCGATTTCACCCGCGTGGTCGCGTTCCAGTCGCTGTCGAAACGCTCCAACCTGCCGGGCCTGCGTGTCGGCTTCGCCGCCGGCGACAAGAAGCTCATCGGCACGTTCCTCGAGTTGCGCAACATCGCAGCGCCCCAGGTCCCGGTACCGCTGCAGCATGTCGCGACCGTCGCCTATGGCGACGAGGCGCATGTCGAGGAGAACCGCAGACTGTACCGGATCAAGTTCGATCTCGCCGACCAGATCATCGGCAATCGTTACGGCTATCGCCGGCCCGATGCGGGCTTTTGCGTCTGGCTCAACACCTCCGGGATCGGCGACGACGTGTCGGTGACGCTGAAGCTGTTCAAGGAAGCGGGCGTGCGCGTGGTGCCCGGCAGCTTCTTGGCGCGACAGCAGCCGGACGGCTTCAATCCCGGCGCAGGCTATATCCGCCTCGCGCTGGTGCAGGATGGCGAAACGACGGCGCGGGCGCTGCACCGTCTGGTCGAGACTCTGGGTTAGGCGGGGCCCGTGAGCATGTCGGCAATCGAACGTGTCATTCCACTGGTCGGCCATCTGCCGCCCTCGATCCGCGAGGGGCTGGCGCGGCGCATGCGCGAGCTCACCGGCCTCGGCCTGATCGCGCTGTCGGGCGTTGCTTCGGCGGCGCTGATGACCTGGTCGGTGCAGGATCCCAGCCTCAGCCACGCGACCTCGCGGCCGATCCGCAACATCCTCGGCTATGCCGGCGCCATCGGCGCCGACCTCGCGATGCAGATCCTCGGGCTCGGCGCGATCATGCTGGTCCTGACCGTCGCGGTCTGGGGCTGGCGCATGATGACGCATCGCCCGTTCGATCGCGAGGCGCTGCGGCTCGGCTCCTGGATTCTCTGCACCGCGATCGCAGCCGGCTTCGCCAGCTGCTGGCCGCATGGCGGCGCCTGGCCGCTGCCGACCGGTCTCGGCGGCGTGGTCGGTGACGCGCTGGTGCGCGCGCCCGCGGTGATCTTCGGACCGCCCGGCACGATCTATCGGATGATCCTCGGTACGATCCTGTTCGCCGCCATGGCCGCGACCTTCCCGATGGCCTGCGGTCTCGGCGCACGCGAGCACGACGAAGAGCTCCCCGAGATCGAGGACGATGACAAGCCGCTCGACGAGGACGAGGAGAGCGATCGCGGGTCGGTCTCGCTGGGCTGGCTATTCCATGCGCTGATGAGCACGAAAGCAAGGCTGATCTGGCTGCTTGGCGCTGCCTATCGATCGCTGGTCTCGAGCGGACCGAAGACCAAGGCGGCCGCGTTCAGCCGCCAGGAACCGAATCTGGGTGGCGGCCGCACCGCGCCCTCGATCTCGCCGCAGTCCGAGGACGAGGACTACGAGGACGAGCAAGAGGAAGAAGTGGAAGACGAGGAGGAAGAGGAGGAGCCCGCCGCGCGCACGCCGAAGAAGAAGGCTGCGCCAAAGGCCGCTTCCAAGAAATCCTCCGACAAGTTCGACCTTCCCTCCGTCTCGATGCTGGCCGCGCCGAAGGCCGGCGACCGCCAGCCGCTCAGCAAGACCGAGCTGGAGACCAATTCCCGTTCGCTCGAAGGCGTGCTGCAGGATTTCGGCGTGCGCGGCGAGATCGTGAAGGCCAATCCGGGCCCTGTCGTCACGTTGTACGAATTGGAGCCGGCGCCCGGCATCAAGTCCTCGCGCGTGATCGGCCTTGCGGACGACATCGCCCGCTCGATGAGTGCGCTGTCGGCGCGCGTCGCCGTCGTGCCCGGCCGCAACGCGATCGGCATCGAATTGCCGAACGCGCATCGCGAGAAGGTTTACCTGCGCGAATTGCTGGTGGCGAAGGAAGCGACCGACACGGTTGCGAAGCTGCCGCTCTGCCTCGGCAAGACCATCGGCGGCGACCCCGTCATCATCGACCTCGCGCGCACGCCGCACATGCTGATCGCCGGCACCACCGGCTCGGGCAAGTCGGTCGCGATCAACACCATGATCCTCAGCCTGGTCTACCGGCTGCGCCCCGATCAGTGCCGGCTGATCATGGTCGATCCGAAGATGCTCGAGCTCTCCGTCTATGACGGCATTCCCCATCTGCTCACGCCCGTCGTGACCGACCCGAAGAAGGCGGTGGTCGCGCTGAAATGGGCCGTGCGCGAGATGGAAGAGCGCTACAAGAACATGGCCAAGCTCGGTGTGCGCAACATCGACGGCTACAACACGCGCCTGCTCGAACTGAAGGCCAAGGGCGAGGAGCCGACGCGCACGGTGCACACCGGCTTCGACAAGGAGACCGGCAAGGCGATCTACGAGGAAGAGAAGCTCTCGCTCGACCCGCTGCCCTACATCGTCATCATCGTCGACGAAATGGCCGACCTGATGATGGTCGCCGGCAAGGACATCGAAGGCGCGGTGCAGCGCCTGGCGCAGATGGCGCGCGCCGCCGGCCTGCATGTGATCCTGGCGACGCAGCGTCCGTCGGTCGACGTCATCACCGGCACCATCAAGGCAAACTTCCCGACCCGCATCGCCTTCCAGGTCACGTCCAAGATCGACAGCCGCACCATTCTGGGCGAGATGGGCGCCGAGCAGCTGCTCGGCCAGGGCGACATGCTCTACATGGCCGGCGGCGGCCGCATCAGCCGCGTGCACGGACCGTTCGCGTCGGACGAGGAGGTCGAGAAGGTGGTGCGTCACCTCAAGACGCAGGGCCAGCCGGAATACCTCGAGGCGGTTACGGCCGAGGAGCCGAGCGAGGACGAGGACGGGGCCGTGTTCGACGCCACCGGCATGGGTGCCGATGGCGGCGGCGACCTGTTCGCGCAGGCCGTTGCGATCGTCAAACGCGACCGCAAGGCCTCGACCAGCTACATCCAGCGCCGCCTGCAAATCGGCTATAACCGGGCCGCATCGCTGATGGAGCGCATGGAACTGGAGGGTATCGTCGGCCCCGCCAACCACGCCGGCAAGCGCGAGATTCTGGTCGAGGAAGAAGACAGCCATATGTGAGGCGGGGGCGCCTAAACATAATTTCACGCAAAATCGATATCTGCTTTTGCCCGAAATCACGGTAAAAGGGCGCCCAGCCACACAGGACGACGCGTTGATCAGACATCCGGACATTCGATTCGCTGCCACCATCGCCGCGCGAGGCGCGCGCGTGGCCGGCGTGCTTCTCGTCACCGCCGCGATGGTGACCGCAACGTCGCTCGCGCAAACCGTGCCGGTACCGAAGCCCGCGCCGAAGGGGCGCGACGGCGGCACCTCCGCCGGGGGACCGGCCGTCACCGGCGCGACGCAGGCGCCGCCAAATCCGATCATCCCGGATCCGCGCCGCAACGTGCCGAGCAGCATCTTCCAGACCTTCGATGCCAACCAGAAGGCACAGGCCGCCAAGGTCAGCGCCTATCTGTCCTCGCTGCAGACGCTGGTCGGGAATTTCGTCCAGGTCGGCCCGGACGGCAGCAAGACGCAGGGCGATTTCTATATTCAGAAGCCCGGCAAAATGCGCGTCGAATATGACGCGCCGAGCCCGATCGACATCGTCGCCGATGGATCGTCGCTGGTGGTGCGCGACCGCAAGCTCGCGACGCAGGACGTCTATCCGCTGTCGCAGACGCCGCTGCGTTTCCTCTTGTCCGACCGCATCGACCTGATGAAGGACACCAACGTCATAAGCGTCACGGCCGACGACCTCTTCATCAGCGTCACCATCGAGGAGAAGCAGGCGCTGGTCGGCACCAGTCGCCTCCTGCTGATGCTCGGCGCCAAAGACGGCCAGCTGAAGCAATGGACGGTAACCGATCCGCAAGGCTACGACACGACGTTTGCGGTCTATAATCTGGACACGAGCAAGAAGCTCGATCCCAGCATGTTCAAGATCGATTTCACGAACTACGGCCCGTCGCCGGGTTGATGGTGCGAAGCGCAGTCCCCTGGCGTCACCCAGCCTACGATTTCACGCCTGTGGACAAGCATTTTCCCCGCGCCGATCCATGCTAAGACGCGTTCCCCATGCGTCTTTCCCTGACAACCTGGAACATCAACTCGGTGCGGCTGCGCATCGACCTGGTCGCGAAATTCCTCAAGAGCGCGCGGCCGGAGGTGCTGTGCCTGCAGGAGACCAAGTGCATCGACGACGCCTTTCCGCTGAAGCGCTTCAGGCGGCTCGGCTACGAGCATGTCGCGCTGAACGGGCAGAAGGGCTATCACGGCGTCGCCATCGTCTCGAAGATTCCGTTCGACTCGAAGGACATCCGCACCTTTTGCGACAAGATCGATTCACGGCACATCTCGGTATCGTTCGGCGAAAAGGCCGGCATCGCAAAGCCGCTGGTGCTGCATAATTTCTACGTGCCCGCGGGCGGCGACATCCCCGATCCCGCGCTGAACGAGAAATTCGACCACAAGCTCCGCTTCCTCGACGAGATGACAGCGTGCGAGCCGCTGCATCCGCGCGGCGAGGATCGCCACGTCCTGGTCGGCGATCTCAACGTCGCCCCGCACGAGAACGACGTGTGGTCGCACAAGCAGCTCTTGAAAGTGGTCTCGCACACGCCCGTCGAAACCGACAAGCTGAAGGCCGCGCTCGCGGCCGGCGAGTGGGTCGACGTCGCGCGCGACCGCATCCCGATGTCGGAGAAGGTCTATACGTGGTGGAGCTACCGCTCCGCCGACTGGACCGTCGGCGACCGCGGCCGCCGGCTCGATCACATCTGGGTCTCGCGCGCGCTGAGGGACGCCGTCACCGACTTCAGGATTCTGCGCGATGCGCGGAGCTGGGAGCGTCCGTCGGACCATGTGCCTGTCACGGTGACGCTGGAGGTGTGAGCCACCGCCGTCATTCCGGGGCGCGATGACGTCGCGAGCCCGAAATCCATCGAGCCGCAGAGTTGGTCGATGAATGGATTCCGGGTTCGCGCGTTGCGCGCCCCCGAATGACAACGGAGAGACTTAGGACGTCAGCTTCGCGCCCGCCATCAGGATATCGCTGGCGATCTGGCTGGAGCGCACCGCGAATTCGTCGCGCAGGCGCACGGCGGCGGCGGGGTCGCTTTCGAGCACGCGCTGAAACAGGCTGCGCGCAACACGGATGACGGAGGAATGCTCAAGCGCGATCGCGCTCGACGGCCGCTTCATCGGCACCACCAGCGCAAGCTCGCCGATCAGCGCGCCGGGACCGGCGATCATCTCGGCGCCGGCGCCGTCCTCGACCCGGAAGGCGCCGCGCTGGACCACGTAGCCGGCATCGGCATCGTCGCCGAGATTGAAGAGGACGTCGCCGCGGACGAAGTCACGCTGCTCGGAGCCGATCGCCAGCATGCGCAACGAGGCGTCTCCCAACAGGCGCAATGTCGGGACACGCTCGAGAAGCGCTACGTCGTCATCGATTGACATTCAGGTCCGAGGTTCAAAGGCACGCCATCTAAAACGATTCGTGCGCCCCTGAAGCGTATCATGGCACCAGTTTGTAGCCACCGGCTTCGGTGACCAGGATCTCCGGGTTGGCGGCGTCCTTCTCGATCTTCTGGCGAAGGCGGTAGATGTGGGTTTCCAGCGTGTGCGTGGTGACCCCGGAATTGTAGCCCCAGACCTCCTGGAGCAGGGTCTCGCGGGACACCGGCATCTGGCCGGCGCGGTAGAGGAAGCGGAGGATGGCGGTTTCCTTCTCGGTGAGCCGCACCTTGCGGGCATTGGCCGCCGTCAGCATCTTCGAGCCCGGGCGGAAGGAGTAGGGGCCGACCGAGAACACCGCGTCCTCACTGGCCTCGTGCTGGCGAAGCTGGGCGCGGATGCGGGCCAGCAGCACGGCGAAGCGGAACGGTTTTGCGACGTAGTCGTTGGCGCCGGATTCCAGGCCCAAAATCGTATCGGAATCGGTGTCATGCCCGGTCAGCATGATGATCGGCGCCTTGAAGCCGCCCTTGCGCAGCGAGCGGACAACTTCGCGGCCATCAGTGTCGGGCAGGCCGACATCCATCAGAACCAGATCGGGAGAGTTGGCCTTCGCGGCGCTCGCGCCCTTGGCGCCGGTATCGACGGCGGAGGCCTCGAATTCTTCGTGCAGCGATAATTGCTCCACCAACGTATCGCGCAGATCGGTATCGTCATCCACGATCAGGATCTTGCGGGCATTGGCCATGGGGTATCATCCTTTTGGAGTCCGGCTCGGCGCGCATGCATGCCGCGCCCGGCCGCGAGGGGAAGTTTAGGGTCGCCGTTATTATTGTTGTTCGTGTTGAAGTAGTGGGCTGTTACCGATTCTCAAGCCAGAACCACTCTAACCCAGAATAGCAGGGCGCTTCGATGAATGTCCTGTAATGAATTCGACATCGCACGTTCACATGAAAAACAACGTCGTTTCAGTGACTTACACCAGAAATCGAAGCTCCGGACCGCTGTCGGCGATCCGCGTTAAGCCTGCTGCCGGGAATCCGCGCCGGGGCTGGCTGATGGCCGGACCGCTGACGATAGCGGTGGCGCTGGGGCGGGGCGGCATCCTCGCCAACAAGCGCGAGGGCGACGGCGGTACTCCAAGGGGTAGCTTCCGTCCCAAACGCCTGTGGTGGCGCGGCGACCGGCACAGCCGACCGCGGACATTCCTGCCGGCGCGAATCATCACCGGCGAGGACGCCTGGTGCGAGGATCCCCACGACCGACACTACAACCAGGGAATCCGGCTCGGCGCGGGGCAGGGCGGCGACCGGCTCAAGCGGGCCGACCATCTCTATGACTTCATCATCGAGATAGACCACAACACGCGACCGCGCATCGCCGGCCGCGGCAGCGCCGTGTTCCTGCATCTGGCCCGCGACAATTTCGGTCCAACCGCGGGCTGCGTCTCGATGACCAAGGCGGCGATGCTGCAGTTGTTGCGGCGGCTGGGACCAAGAACAAGAATCATCATCGGGTGAGGGCACATGCTCGAGAAAGATCAGATCGCCGCCGCATCGCGCGTCCTCTTTGAGCATTGGCGCGACGGCACCAAGCTCGACGCGCTGGAGACAAAGCTGCGGCCGCAGAGCCGCACGGAGGGCTATGCCGTTCAGGCCGGGCTCGAAACGCTGTCGCGCGGAACATTGTTCGGCTGGAAGATCGCGGCCACGAGCGTATCAGGGCAGAAGCATATCAATGTCACGGGACCGCTGGCCGGTCGCATCATGAGCGACACCGTGATCGCCGATGGCGGCACCGCGTCGATGAAGGGCAACGCGATGCGCGTCGGCGAGCCGGAATTCGCCTTCCGCATGGGCCGGGACCTGCCGCCGCGCGCGACGCCTTACGCGGTCGACGAGGTGCTCGCCGCGGTCGGCAGCTTCCATCCCGCGATCGAGATTCCGGATTCGCGCTTTACCGATTTCGCCGGCGCGGGCGAGGCGCAGCTGATCGCCGACAATGCCTGCGCGCATCTGTTCGTGCTGGGCGCGGCGACGTCTGCGGATTGGCGCGCGATGGATCTCGTCGAGGAACGGCCGCAGATCACGCTGCGCGGCGAGCGCTATATCGGCCACGGCAAGAACGTGCTCGGTGATCCCCGCGTTGCGCTCGCCTGGCTCGCCAACGAGCTGCGTGGGCTCGGCATCACCTTGCGGGCAGGGGAGGTGGTGACGACAGGCACGTGCCACCCGCCGCTGCCGATACAAGCGGGTGATGATATCGCCGCGGACTTCGGCGTGCTGGGGAAGGTGTCGGTGGGGTTTGCGTAGGCGGCACGCATCGCTGTCATCGCGAGCCCATCTCTCTCCACACGTCATTGCGAGTGCAGAAGAAATCCAGAGTCCCTCCGCGGAAAGATTCTGGATTGCTTCGCTACGTTCGCAATGACGAATTCGAGAGCGGTTGTCCTGCACGCGACTCGCGTACGACTCCTACCGATGCCCGAAGATCGCGCTGCCCACGCGCACGTGGGTGGCGCCGAGCATGATGGCTGTCGCGAAATCGGCGCTCATGCCCATCGAGAGATTCTTCAAGCCGTTGCGCTCCGCGATCTTGGCGGTCAGCGCAAAATGCGCGGCCGGCGGCTCGTCGACCGGCGGGATGCACATCAGTCCGGAAATCGTCAGCCCATAGGTGTCGCGGCAGCTTGCGAGGAAGGCATCGGCCTCGCCGGGCGCGACGCCGGCCTTCTGCGGCTCCTCCCCGGTGTTGATCTGGACGAACAACTGCGGGTGCTTTTTCTGGGATTCGATTTCCTTGGCTAACGCCTGGCAAATGCTCGGACGATCAACCGAATGAATGGCGTCGAACAGCGCGACGGCCTCCTTCGCCTTGTTGGACTGCAGCGGCCCGATCAGGTGCAGCGCGATATCCGGGTAAACAGACGTTAACGCCGGCCACTTGCCTTTGGCCTCCTGCACCCGATTCTCGCCGAATACGCGGTGCCCGGCGGCGATGACCGGCGTAATTGCATCTGCTGCGAACGTCTTGGATACCGCGATCAGCGTGACGGAGCTGCGATCACGCCGCGCGTCCTTGCAGGCGCGTGCAATTTCGGCCTCGACCGAGGCGAGTGCGTTTGGTGAATCGCCGGTTATCGGCGCTGCGCTTTTTTCTGTCATGACGTTGGGTTGGCCGCGATCGTACGGGAGGTAAGTCCAATTTTACCGAGTTCAAGAAAGAGTTTTTGAACCCTTCGCTTTACCTTGGCCCGCGGGGTGGGCAGCGAAGATGGCAAACGTCAGTTTCAACCGCAAACGAGCGAAACTCAAGGAGGTTCTCGGAATCCGGGCCCGGCTTGCGTTGCTTGCCGTGATTCTGGTTGCGCCATTGATGCTCGAGCGCATTCGTTCCCTCGAGGACGCGCGCACGCGGCAGATTGCGCAGGCCGCGGCCGAATTCATCACCGTCGCCCGGCACAGCGCCGATGCGCAGCGCGAGGTGATCTCGTCGGTCGAGACCATCCTGAAATCGGAAGCCTTCATCCGTGCCTCCGCGGGCGGCATCAGCAAGAGCTGCGACGTGCTGCGCGCGAGCCTGCCCTCGAACCTGCCCTGGATCCGCACGCTGCTGATCGCGGGCCAGGACGGACGCATCCAGTGCGCCACCAACAACATGTATGTCGGCCTCGACCTCAGCGACCGGCCCTACTTCCAGAAGGCGCAGGAAACCGGCCGCTTCGTGCTGAGCGATTTCATCCTGTCGCGGCCGGTGCCGTCGCCGACCGTGATGGCGGTCTATCCGGTGTCCGCGTTCAGCGGCGCCGCCGATGCCGTCGTGCTGGCGACCGTCAACCTCGACTGGATGTCGAAGGTCATGAACAATCTCGGCGGCCGCGCCGGCATCACCGCCGTGCTGGTCGACAGCGCCGGCACGGTGCTGGCCACCCCCGCCGACCAGCACAGCGCGGTCGGCCGTCCCCTCGACAACATGCCGCTGATGTCCGCAATCGCCGACAGGGCGCTGCGCTCGGACCAGGACGAGGGCTCGCTGTCCTTTCTCGCCGCCGATGGTTCCCGCCGCGCAGTCAGCTACATCCGTATCGCCGACACCAATGCCCGCCTGATCGCCAGCATCGACGAGGACAAGGTGTCCGCTGCGGTGAGCCGCGACATCCGTACCGCCTATCTGCAGCTCGCTTTCGTCGTCGTGTTCGTGCTGCTCGGTGCGCTCATCGCGGCCGAGAAACTCGTGATCAAGCCGATCGAGATGCTCGCCGACATGGCCAAGCGTCTCGGCGAGGGTGATCTGTCGGCGCGCGCCGCGCGCAATCGCCTACCGGCCGAGTTCGTGCCGCTGGCCCGCGCCTTCAACGCGATGGCCGCGCAGCTCAGCCAGCGCGAACGCGAGCTGATCGCGAGCAACGACCGCCTGACCGTGATGGCCTCGATCGACATGCTGTCGGGCCTCGCCAACCGCCGCGGCTTCCAGAGCCGGCTCGATTTCGAGTGGATGCGCGCGCAGCAATATGGCAGCGACCTCGCGCTGCTGATGATCGATGTCGACCATTTCAAGCTGTTCAACGACACCTACGGCCATCTCGAAGGCGATTCCTGCCTGACCCGGCTCGGCGAGTCGCTCTCCGGCATCGCCGCCGACACGATGGGCTTTGCCGCGCGCTATGGCGGCGAGGAATTCTGCCTGCTCTTGCCCAACACGGACGTGAACCGCGCCGTCGAGATCGGCGAGCAGGTGCGTGCGGCCGTGCTGAAGCTGTGCCTTCCGCACATCACCTCCGCCCACATGATCGTCACCGTCTCGATCGGCGTTGCCGCGACGAGGCCCAACGAGGCGCTCCGCCCCGGCGATCTCATCGAAGCTGCCGACGCCGCGCTCTACGCCGCCAAACATCGCGGCCGCAACAACGTCGTCGAGCACGGCGTGCAGGCGATCGAGACCGGCGCGGCTGGCATGATGATGGCGGCGAGCGCCTGACCAGCCAGAAACTCCTTGGTCGCACCCATCACGGCGTGCAGCCGCTCGGACGTGTCGACGGGCGCGTACCTGCGGCGCGGTCTCGAACCGGTTCTGCTTGGTCCGGGCGTCGAACGGGCGATTGTGGTCGATCAGCAGATCGATGGCGTTGCGCAAGTCGTCGTGGCTGCCCGCGAAATATTGGAACCAGACGGCAAAAATTGATCGGCGTCGGCGCAATCCGCTGCTCGGCCACGCCCCGCATGGCCCGTCCGGCGATGGACGCGGAAATCATGGTCGGGTTGCTGGGGTCCATTGCAAGTATTTTGGGGTCCCCGCGGGCCGCAACCTCGTATCGCCCCCTTAATCACATCCCAACAGCTGGCTCGGTAGCTATGCGGAGCAGCGCCCCAGGTTCCCTGCATGAGGCAACCCATTGACCCCCCGAGGGCTTCTATGGCCTAGTCCGCCGTCTTTAGACGGCCGAACCCAAGAAAAACCAACGATTCCATGACCTCCGAACGCTACAACGCCCGGGATTCCGAACCGCGCTGGCAGGCTGCCTGGGACCAGCAGGCGATCTTCGTCTCGAAGAACGACGATCCGCGGCCGAAATACTATGTGCTCGAGATGTTCCCCTACCCGTCCGGGCGCATCCATATCGGCCACGTCCGGAATTATACGCTCGGCGACGTGCTGGCCCGCTTCATGCGCGCCAAGGGGTTCAACGTGCTGCACCCGATGGGCTGGGACGCCTTTGGCCTGCCGGCCGAGAACGCCGCCATCGAGCGCAAGGTCGCGCCCAAGGCGTGGACCTACGACAACATCGCCGCGATGAAGAAGCAGCTCCGCTCGATCGGGCTGTCGCTGGACTGGAGCCGCGAATTCGCGACCTGCGATCCCAGCTACTACAAGCATCAGCAGAAGATGTTCCTGGACATGCTCGCCGCCGGCCTCGCCGAGCGCGAGAAGCGCAAGCTCAACTGGGATCCGGTCGACATGACCGTGCTCGCCAACGAGCAGGTGATCGACGGCCGCGGCTGGCGCTCCGGTGCGATCGTCGAACAGCGCGAGATGAGCCAGTGGGTGTTCAAGATCACGAAATACTCGCAGGAGCTGCTGTCCGCGCTGGATGGTCTCGACCGCTGGCCCGACAAGGTGCGCCTCATGCAGCGCAACTGGATCGGCCGCTCCGAGGGCCTCTTGATCCGGTTCGCGCTGGATCCGGCGACGACGCCGGCTGGCGAAAGCGAGCTGAAAATCTTCACGACGCGCCCGGACACGCTGTTCGGCGCAAAATTCATGGCGATCTCGGCGGATCATCCGCTGGCGCAGGCAGCTAGCGCCAAGAACCCGGAGCTCGCGGAGTTCATCGCCGACATCAAGAAGATCGGCACGGCGCAGTCGCTCATCGACACCGCGGAGAAGCAGGGTTTTGACACCGGCATCCGCGCAGTGCATCCGTTCGACCCGAGCTGGAAGCTGCCGGTCTATGTCGCCAACTTCGTGCTGATGGAATACGGCACCGGCGCGATCTTCGGCTGCCCCGCGCACGACCAGCGCGACCTCGACTTCGTCAACAAATACGGCCTTGGCAATACGCCGGTCGTTTGTCCCGAGGGCCAGGATCCGAAATCGTTCGTCATCACCGACACCGCCTATGACGGTGAGGGCCGCATGATCAATTCCCGCTTCCTCGACGGCATGACCATCGATCAGGCCAAGGAAGAGGTGGCGAAGCGTCTGGAGAGCGAGCTGCGCGGCAACGCGCCGGTCGGCGAGCGGCAGGTGAATTTCCGCCTGCGCGACTGGGGCATTTCGCGCCAGCGCTATTGGGGCTGCCCGATCCCGGTGATCCATTGCCCGAAGTGCGACGTGGTCCCGGTACCTGCTGCTGATCTTCCGGTGAAGCTGCCGGACGATGCGACCTTCGACAAGCCAGGCAACGCGCTCGACCATCATCCGACCTGGAAGCACGTCACCTGCCCGCAATGCGGCGGCAAGGCCCAGCGCGAAACCGACACCATGGACACCTTCGTCGATTCGTCCTGGTACTTCGCGCGCTTCACCGATCCCTGGAACGAGAATTCGCCGACGACGCCCGAGGTGGCCAACCGGATGCTGCCGGTCGACCAGTATATCGGCGGCGTCGAGCACGCGATCCTGCATCTGCTCTACAGCCGCTTCTTCACCCGCGCGATGAAGGCGACCGGGCATATCGCGCTGGACGAGCCGTTCGCCGGCCTGTTCACGCAGGGCATGGTTGTGCACGAGACCTATCAGACGGCCGACGGCACCTATGTGCAGCCGGCCGAGGTGAAGATCGAGGTTGGCGGCAACGGCCGCCGCGCGACGCTGCTCGCGTCGGGCGAAGACATCACGATCGGCCCGATCGAGAAGATGTCGAAGTCGAAGAAGAACACCGTCGACCCCGACGACATCATCGAGACCTACGGCGCCGACGTCGCCCGCTGGTTCATGCTGTCGGACTCCCCGCCCGACCGCGACGTGATCTGGAGCGACGAGCGCGTCCAGGGCGCCTCGCGCTTCGTGCAGCGGCTGTGGCGGCTGGTGAACGACGCCGTCGAGCTCGGCAAGGCCGCGCCGGCAGCCCGGCCCGCCAGCTTCGGCCCGGATGCGACCGCCCTGCGCAAGGCCGCCCATGGCACGCTGGACAAGGTCACCACCGGGATCGAGCGGCTGCACTTCAACGTCTGCCTCGCCCATATCCGCGAATTCACGAATGCCTTCTCAGAGGTGCTCCAGCGTCCCGGCCAGCCGGCCCCTGACCTCGCTCCAGATTTGGCCTGGGCGATCCGGGAGGCCAGCCAGATCCTGATCCAGCTGTTCTCCCCGATGATGCCGCACCTGGCCGAGGAGTGCTGGCAGGTTCTGGGCCAAAAGGGGCTGGTTTCGGAGGCCAATTGGCCGCAAATCGAACGCGATTTGTTGGTTGAAGACAGCGTGACCCTGGTGGTTCAGGTCAACGGCAAGAAGCGGGGTGAGGTCACAGTTGCAACAGCGGCCCAGAATCCGGAAATCGAGGCTGCCGTTTTGGCTCTCGATGCGGTAAAGCTGGCCCTGGACGGCAGGCCCGTCCGCAAGGTGATCATCGTCCCCAAGAGGATCGTGAATGTTGTCGGCTAGGATCCGCATCACAGCCCGCCTTCTGGCAGTCGCCGCACTGGCGGCGCTGACGGCTGGCTGCTTCCAGCCGATGTATGCCGAGCGCGGCGACGGCACCCCCGGCCTGCGCGAGAAGCTGATGGGCGTCGAGTTGCCGCCAATCAACAAGCCCAACGCCTCCCGCGAGGCCCGTGTCGGCGTCGAGGTCCGCAACGCCCTGGCCTTCAAGCTGTACGGCAGCGCCACGGGCATGCCGCCGACCCACCGCCTGGACATCCGCTTCACCTCCAGCCGCTCGTCCCTGATCGTCGATCCCAACACGGGTCTGCCGAGCACCGAGAATTACGGCATCGACTGCCAGTACAATCTGGTCGAGATCGTCAGCGGCAGGTCGGTCATGACCGGCACCACGTTCTCGCGCGTGTCCTACGACATGCCCGGCTCCTACCAGCGCTTCTCGCGCAATCGTGCCGTTCGCGATGCAGAGGATCGTGCCGCCAACGAAATCGCAGAGAACATCAACACCCGGCTCGCCGCGTTCTTCACCGCGGGCACGTAGTTCATTCCCGTCGTTCCGGGGCCTGCGAAGCATGAACCCGGAATCTCGATGCCCAATCTCCGGATTCTCAGGTGCGCAATTGCGCACCGTAGTTCGCCTCTGACGAGGCGCTCCGGAATGACGATCTAGGCCGATGGTCGCGCTGCGCGGAAAAGAGATCGACGCCTTCCTCGCCCGCCCCGATGCGGGCCGGCCGATCATCCTGCTCTACGGTCCCGATGCCGGACTCGTGCGCGAACGCGCCGACGCGCTGATTGCCTCGGCGGTCGACGATCCCAATGATCCCTTCTCGCTGGTGAAGCTCGACGGCGACGAGCTCTCCGCCGAGCCGTCACGCCTCGTCGACGAAGCCATGACGGTGCCGCTGTTCGGCGGCCGCCGCGCCATCCGTATCCGTGCCGGCTCGCGCAGCTTTGCCGCCGGCATCGACACGCTGGCCGAGATGAGCGTGAAGGACTGCCGCATCGTGATCGAGGCCGGCGAGTTGCGCCCGGAATCGCCGCTGCGCAAGGCCTGCGAGAAGGCCAAGACGGCGGTCGCGATCGGCTGTTATCCCGACACCGAGCGCGACCTCGCCAAGCTGATGGACGACGAGCTCCGCATCGCGAACCTGCGCATCGCGCAGGATGCCCGCGCGGCGCTGATGTCGTTCCTCGGCGGCGACCGCCAGGCGTCGCGCAACGAGCTGCGCAAGCTCACGCTGTACGCCCATGGCAAGGGCGAGATCACGCTCGATGACGTGATGTCGGTGGTCGCGGATGCATCCGAGCTGAAGCTCGATCCGATCGTGGACGGCGCCTTCGCCGGTCGACCCGACATCGTCGAGACCGAATTTGCAAAAGCCATGATCGCCGGCACCTATCCCGGCGTGATCATCTCGGCCGCGCAGCGCCAGGCCGCGTGGCTGCACAAATCCGCGCTCGCGATCGCCGACGGCCAGCCTGCCTCCACCGTGCTCGACGGCGGTTATCCGCGGCTGCACTTTTCACGAAAGCCGATGGTCGAAACCGCGCTGCGCAATTTCAATGTGGCACGGCTCGCCGCCGTGATCGAGCAGCTCGCAACCGCCGCGCTCGACACCCGCAAGCAATCGACGCTAGCCGCCGCCATCGCCCAGCGCACGCTGATGGCGATCGCGGCGAATGCGAAGCGGCGGGGCTAGCATAGGCGCCGCTCGCTCCACGTCGTTGCGAGCGCAACTCTCTCAATCGTCATTGCGAGCGCAGCGAAGCAGTCCAGAATCTTTCCGCGAAGGGACTCTGGATTGCTTCGCTGCGCTCGCAATGACGGGGTCGACGTAGATGCGCGCCACGCCCTCAGCCGTCGGCCTGGCCGCCGTGCGCAATTGCGCACCAGGCCCTGACGACACCGAGGTGAGCCTAAATCCCGCCCTTGGCGAGCCGCTTCATCACCTCGTCGAGCTGATCGAGGTTGCGGTAGTTGATCTGCACGGAGCCGCCGGGGTCGCGGTGATTGACGGTGACCTTGAGGCCGAGCGCGTCGCTGACGCGCTTTTCGAGATCGATCGTGTCGGGGTCCTTTTCCTTGCCCCCGGTGCTGCGCGCCTTCTGGGGCTTGCGCTCAGGCACGCCCTCTTCATGCGCGAGCGCCTCGGCCTGACGGACGTTGAGGCCCTCCTCGACGATGCGCTTGGCCGCACTGAGCGGATCGGGCACGCCGATCAGCGCGCGGGCGTGACCGGCCGTCAATTCACCGGTCGCGATGAGGGCCTGCACCTCGGCCGGCAGCTTCGTCAGCCGCATCATGTTGGCGACGTGGCTGCGGCTCTTGCCGACGACTTTCGCGATGTCGTCCTGGCTGCGTTTGAACTCGTTGGCGAGCGCGTGATAGCCCTGCGCCTCCTCCATCGGGTTGAGGTCCTCGCGCTGCACGTTCTCGACGATCGCAAACTCGAGCGCATCGCTGTCGCTGATGTCGACCGGGACGATCGGCACCTCGTGCAGGCCGGCCATCTGCGAGGCGCGCCAGCGCCGCTCGCCGGCGATGATTTCGTAGCGATCCTGCGCGCCCTTCACCGGACGCACCACGATCGGCTGGATCACGCCATGCTGCTTGATGGAGTCAGAGAGCTCCTTGAGCTCGGTGTCCGAAAACGTGCGGCGCGGGTTGCGGGGATTGGCCTTGATGAATTCGATCGGCACCTTGCGCTGCGCGCGCGGACGATCGACATGCTGGGCTTCGCCGCCGACGTCACCGATCAGACTTGCAAGACCCCGGCCCAATCGCGAACGCGCTTCGTCGGCCATCGCCAGCTCCCTTGGATTCACGGTGCAGCACTCCAGAACTGAATTATCGTAGGGTGGGCAAAGCGTGCCCACCGGTTCTTTATGTGCGGAAGACGGTGGGCACTGCAAAGACGCCTTTGCTCACCCTGCGGCATCTTCAATGCGTCGTGCGCAGCTCGCGCTCGCGCTGGATCACTTCGGTGGCGAGCCGCAAGTAAGCTTCGCTGCCGACACATTTGAGATCGTAGACCAGCACCGGCTTGCCGTAGGACGGCGCTTCGGAGATGCGCACGTTGCGCGGGATCATGGTCTTGTAGACCTTCTCGCCCATGAACTGGCGGACGTCGGCGACAACCTGGTTGGAGAGGTTGTTGCGCGAGTCGAACATGGTCAGCACGATGCCGTGGATCGACAGGTTCGGATTGAGCGTCGAACGCACCTGCTCCACCGTCTGCAGCAATTGCGACAGGCCTTCGAGGGCGAAGAACTCGCACTGCAACGGCACCAGGATCGCATCGGAAGCGGCCATCGCGTTCACGGTGAGCAGGTTGAGCGACGGTGGGCAGTCGATCAGCACATAGGTGTAGTCGGCATCCGGCGAGACGTTGTTGTTGAGCGCGCCGATCGCGTCGCGCAGCTTGAAGGCGCGCCCGGGCGTGGTGCCGAGCTCGAGCTCGAGGCCGGAGAGATCCATGGTCGACGGCGCGATGTGCAGCCGCGGCACCGCGGTCGAGACCACCGCCTCGCGCAAGGCCGCTTCGCCGACGAGCACGTCGTAGGTCGAGCAGGAGCGGTTGCGGCGGTCGATGCCGAGGCCGGTCGACGCATTGCCCTGCGGATCGAGATCGACGATCAGGACGCGCTCGCCGATCGCCGCGAGCGCCGTGCCGAGGTTGATCGCTGTGGTTGTTTTTCCCACGCCGCCTTTCTGATTCGCCAGGGCGAGGATGCGCGGATGACCGTGCGGAACCTCAGCCTTCTCTTGGTCGGTCTGGTCTTGCTGCGGCTCGTCCATCACGCTCATCGAAATTCCCCACTCCCCCTGAACGTCTCACCCGCGCCGTTCGGCGGCATTCAACTCCACGATCCAGCCGTCGCCCGTGCGGCTATGGTGGAGCTCGGGCTGAATATTCCAATATTTAGCGGCTTCGGTCAATTCAGCCTCTACATCTTGACCCTTCGGAAATAGCGCCTTTGCGCCTTGGCGCATCAACGGCTCCGCAAAGCCGATGAGTTGATGTAGCGGAGCCAGCGCACGCGCAGTGACGCAATCGACGGGGCCGGTGATTCTATCCACATTATCCCCGATCTCGGCGAGATGTACGACTCCCGGAGATGCGGTGACGCGGACAGCTTCGCGCAAAAAGGCGGCCTTCTTGGCGATTCGCTCGACGAGGTGGACGCTGGCGCCCGGCGTCCCGGCCATGGCGCAGGCGAGCACGACGCCGGGAAAGCCGCCGCCGCTGCCGAGGTCGGCCCAGCGCTTTGCCGATGGCGCGAGGTCGACGAGCTGGAGCGAATCGGCGACGTGCCGGCTCCAGAGCTTCGGCAGGGTCGAGGGTGCGACGAGATTGGTCTTGGCCTGCCACTCCCGCAGCAGCACAATGTAGCGATCGAGGCGGTCCTCGGTTTCACGTGAAACGGGCGCGAGCTTGAGCGCCGCGATCTTGTCCACGGCGATGATTGAATCGAGCGACTGATCGTTGGCGCTGGCCTTGCCGATCCTGGGTTTGGCCGGCGTCGGTTCGGATGGACGACCCACGCCCTCGCCTGCTCCCGGTCGTCGCGATAGCGGCCTGTCCCCGCCCGGTCCGCGCTGTTTCACGTGAAACGCCTATCCAATTGGCTTATGCGATTGCCTTGGAAGTCTTCCGTGCCTCGCGGCGAAGATAGGCCGCGAGGATGCCGAGCGCCGCCGGCGTCATGCCATCGATGCGGGCGGCCTGGCCCACCGTGAACGGCCGCGCCTTCTCCAGCTTGGCGCGGACCTCGTTGGAGAGACCGGGGACCAGCTGGTAGTCGACCTCCGCCAGCACCATCCCCTCGTCGCGCCGGAAGGCTTCGACGTCGGCGCTCTGGCGCTCCAGATAGACATCGTACTTGGCGTCGATCTCAAGATGGGTGGCAATGACGGGATCGATGCTGGAGAGCTCCGGCCAGATCGCGCGGACCTGGCTCCAGCCGATCTCCGGATAGGCCATCAGCTCAAAGGCCGAGCGACGCTGGCCATCCCGGTTCAGGGACAGCCCGTGCCTGATCGCTTCGTTCGGTGTGATGGTGAGCGACTTCGACAACATCCGGGCGGCGTTCAGGGCGTCCATCTTGGCGCGGTGATGCCGGGTCCGGGCACTGCCGACGCATCCAAGTGCGATGCCTTTCTCCGTCAGACGCTGATCGGCATTGTCGGCCCGCAGCGTCAGCCGGTACTCGGCTCGTGAGGTGAACATCCGATAGGGCTCGGTGATCCCGCGGGTGACGAGGTCATCGATCATGACGCCGAGATAGCCATCGGCCCGGTCAAACACCGTCAGAGCGGCACCGCTGGCGGACAGCGCCGCGTTCAGGCCGGCCACGATGCCCTGCCCGGCGGCTTCCTCGTATCCGGTGGTGCCGTTGATCTGCCCGGCCAGGAACAGACCGCGCAGGCGCTTGGTCTGCAGGGTCGGATCGAGCTCGCGGGGGTCGATATGGTCGTATTCGATGGCATAGCCCGGCCGGACCATCTTCACCCGCTCCAGGCCGGGAATGCTGGCGAGGATCGCGAGCTGGACCTCCTCCGGCAGCGAGGTGGAGATGCCGTTGGGATAGACGGTGCTGTCATCGAGCCCTTCCGGCTCCAGGAAGATCTGGTGGCCGTCGCGGTCGCCAAAGCGGACGATCTTGTCCTCGATCGAGGGGCAGTAGCGCGGACCGGAGCTCTTGATCTGGCCGGAGTACATCGGGGAGCGATGGACATTGGCCCGGATCACCTCATGGGTCGCCGGCGTGGTCCGGGTAATCCCGCACTGAATCTGCGGGGTCGTGATCCGCTCGGTCATCACCGAGAACGGCTCCGGCGGCTCGTCGCCGGGCTGCATTTCCACCGCCGACCAGTCGATCGTGGTGCCGTCCAGACGCGGCGGCGTCCCGGTCTTCAGCCGCCCGAGCACGAAGCCGGCCCGCTCGAAGGAGCTGGAAAGGCCGATCGCAGGCGCCTCTCCGACCCGGCCGGCGGGCCAATTCTTCTCACCGAGATGGATCAGACCGCGCAGGAAGGTGCCGGTGGTGACGACGACGGCCCCTGCCCGAAGCTCCCGGCCGTCGGCCAGACGCAGTCCGGTGACCCGTCCCTCGACCAGGATCAGCTCGTCGGCTTCGCCCTCGATGACGGAAAGGCCCTCGGTCTCCAGGATCGCGGCCTGCATCGCCGCCGCATACAGCTTCCGGTCCGCCTGGGCGCGCGGACCCCGCACTGCGGGCCCCTTCCGGCGATTGAGGACGCGAAACTGGATGCCGCCGGCATCCCCGGCACGGCCCATCAGGCCATCGAGGGCGTCCACCTCGCGGACCAGATGACCCTTGCCAAGACCGCCGATGGCGGGATTGCAGGACATCGCGCCGATCGTGGAGAAGCGGTGGGTCACCAGAGCGGTGGTTGCGCCTATCCGGGCAGCGGCAGCCGCGGCCTCACAGCCGGCGTGGCCGCCGCCAATCACGATGACGTCGAAGCTCTCTCGCTCTGTTTGCATCGGCGGACTTCTATCCCAGAGCGGAAAAAGCCGGAAGTGGAAACTGGTTGGAGCAGTGTTTCACGTGAAACAGGGGCGGCCCAGGGCAAAGGTTTCCGACGAAAACAACCCCATGCACCGTAGAGGCGCGGTTGAGCCGATTGCTGTTTCACGTGAAACAAGATCGACGCTTCCCTCGTGAGGGCATGGACGCGTCCTGCTCGGCCCGTTGCCGAGGTGCCAATCAGAGGCGAGACGGTCTCGTCACACTCCGTCATTGCGAGCGCAGCGGAGCAATCCAAGCTCGCTCCGCGGAGGCGGCCTGGATTGCTTCGTCGCAAGGCCTCCTCGCAATGACGGAGCGCGGCGGCCGGCCCTCACCCCTCACCGCTCACAGAAAGAGACACCCCCTCAAGCGAAACCACGGAGGCTGCTGACAGCGCCGCCCGCTGTTTGACGTGAAACAGAAGCAACCTCTCTCGTTGGCGAAGCGAACGATACTCCCGGCGCGGCGAGAACCCCGAGGAACGCTTCCAAGGTATACAGAGCCGAAATCGCCTGTGGGCGTTTCACGTCAAACAAAAGGAGTGGAACAAGGACTATTTCTACAACCAAGAACTAGCTCTACTTTCCGATGCAGAATTTCTGGAAGATCGCCCCAAGGACGTCCTCGACGTCCACCCGGCCCAATAGCCGACCCAGGGCATAGGCGGCGGCACGCAGTTCTTCAGCGGCCAGCTCTTCGCCCTGTTCTACAAGGTCGAGACTCCGGCGCAAGCTATCCGAGGCTTCGCGCAACAGATCGCGCTGGCGGACCCGGGTCACCAAGGCGCCCTCGGTTCTCCCGAAGAAGTTGGCGGCAAATTTTACCAAGGCATCGACCAGCTCGGGAATGCCGTCGCCACGGCTGGCCGAGATTGCGAACTCGCCTGCCGGCTCGGCACCTCCGGCCCCGCCGATATCGATCTTGTTGTGCACGACCCAGACCGCGCCATTGGATCGATCGTCTTCGGATTTCCTCAGCGACCGCATCGCCTCCGGATCGATCGCTCGACCGCCCTCCACCAGCCACAGCACAAGGTCCGCGTCCTCGGCTCGCGCGCGTGCGCGGCGCACGCCTTCCTGCTCGACCGGATCCTCGGTTTCGCGAATGCCGGCGGTGTCGATGACCGTGACCGGATAGCCATCCAGATCGAGCTGCACCTCGATCACATCGCGCGTTGTCCCGGCATGTGGCGAGACGATCGCGACGTCGCGGCGCGCGAGCTGATTCATCAGCGTCGACTTGCCGACGTTCGGCTCGCCGGCGATCGCAACCACGATACCGTCGCGCAGGCGTTCCGAATGTCCCTGTGCCGCAAGTACTTTTGTGATTTCAGCGTGCAGCGCCTGGATCGCTTTCACCGCCGGCGCCCTCAGCTCCGCCGGCACGTCGCCTTCATCGGAAAAATCGATGCCGGCCTCGATCAGCGCGGACGCCTCGATGATGCGCTCACGCCAGTCACGCGCGCGGTCGCCGAGCAGGCCCTGCAACTGGCGTAGCGCCTGGCGGCGCTGCCGGTCGGTGTCAGCGTGGACGAGATCGTCGAGGCCCTCGGCCTCGGTGAGGTCGAGCTTGCCGTTCTCGAAGGCGCGCCGGGTGAACTCGCCAGGCTCGGCCGCGCGGGAATTCGGAATATCTGAAATTGCGACTAGGACAGCCGCCAGCACCGCGCGTCCGCCATGGACGTGAAATTCGGCGATGTCTTCGCCGGTCGCGCTGCCCGGCCCGGGAAACCAGAGCACGACCGCGTCATCGATCGCCTGGCCGGCCCCGTCCCGGAGCAGCCGGCGGCTGGCCTGCCGCGGCGCCGGCAGCCGGCCCGCGAGCGTCGTCAGCGCCAGGCCGGCTTGCGAGCCAGAGACGCGCACCACGGCGATCGCGCTGGGCGGCCGGCCGGATGACAGCGCAAAAATGGTCTGGTCTCGCGGATGCATGGCCTATTTGTCCGGCTGCCAGTGAAAAGGCAAATACCGGTTTTCAGCTCCGCCGAAGGCAGAGTTTTGGTGCATCAGATATCGCCGGAATCTCTCTATTGCACCGCAATATGTCCGCAGCATTTTCGCAGCAGAAATGCTTCTTCCAGGAGGAGCTTGGCCAAACGGATTCAAGTTTTAGTCCTATATATCAATAAATTAATGGGGGTCTCGATAAGGCGCCGCCAGCATCCGATGCTCGAGCTCGCTGCAGCAAAGCCGCAAAATAAAAAAGGGCGCCCGAAGGCGCCCTCTGATTCTTTGCTGCACTGCGCTCAGGTGTTCATTCAGGTGTTCATGGAGTCGAAGAACTCCGAATTGCTCTTGGTCGAGCGCAGCTTGTCGAGCAGGAAGTCGATCGCGTCCATCGTGCCCATCGGATTGAGGATGCGGCGGAGCACGTACATCTTCTTGAGCACCTGCGGATCGGTGATGAGCTCCTCCTTGCGGGTGCCGGAGCGCGAGATGTCGATCGCCGGGAAGGTGCGCTTGTCCGAGACCTTGCGGTCGAGGATCAGCTCCGAGTTACCGGTGCCCTTGAACTCTTCGAAGATGACTTCGTCCATGCGGCTGCCGGTATCGACCAGTGCGGTCGCGATGATGGTCAGCGAGCCGCCCTCCTCGATGTTGCGGGCGGCACCGAAGAAGCGCTTCGGGCGCTGCAGCGCGTTGGCGTCGACACCGCCGGTCAGCACCTTGCCGGATGACGGCACCACGGTGTTGTAGGCGCGGCCGAGGCGGGTGATCGAATCGAGCAGGATCACGACGTCGCGGCCATGCTCGACCAGGCGCTTGGCCTTCTCGATCACCATCTCGGCGACCTGGACGTGACGCACCGCCGGCTCGTCGAAGGTCGAGGACACGACCTCGCCTTTCACCGAGCGCTGCATGTCCGTGACTTCTTCCGGACGCTCGTCGATCAAGAGCACGATCAGGTAGCATTCGGGATGATTGTGCGTGATCGAGTGCGCGATGTTCTGCATCAGCACGGTCTTACCCGTACGCGGCGGCGCAACGATCAGCGCACGCTGGCCCTTGCCGATCGGAGCCACGATGTCGATCACGCGTGCAGACAGGTCCTTCCGCGTCGGATCGTCGATCTCCATGCGGAAACGCTGGTTCGGAAACAGCGGCGTGAGGTTGTCGAAATTGACCTTGTGCTTGGCCTTTTCCGGGTCCTCGAAATTGAGTGTGTTGACCTTCAGCAGCGCAAAGTAGCGCTCGCCCTCTTTCGGGCTGCGGATGTGGCCTTCGATGGTGTCACCGGTGCGCAGGCCGAAACGGCGGATCTGCGAGGGCGAAACGTAGATATCGTCCGGGCCCGGCAGATAATTGGCATCGGGCGAGCGGAGGAAGCCGAAACCATCGGAGAGCACCTCGACGACGCCTTCGCCGACGATGTCGGTCTCGGCCAGCGACAGCTGCTTGAGGATGGCGAACAGCAGCTCCTGCTTGCGCATGGTGCTGGCATTCTCGACCCCGTTCTCTTCCGCGAACGAGACGAGCTCGGCCGGGGTCTTCGACTTGAGGTCCTGGAGTTTAATTTCCCGCATTGGGGTGGTCCTGTAGGGTAACCTTGGAGGGGTGCGAGGAGGCTCTGAAATGCGGACGTGAGAAGATAAGGTCCGCAGGTCTGGCAAGGAGAGTGCCGGTGAGGCTTCAAACCTGATGCGGTGTCCGGCCTCTGGAAAGCTCAGACACAACCACATCCGCCTGCGTTGGGTGGGATATCGATACTATAGAAAATCGCTTCCTTCTCCGCAAGCCGAAGCGCTGAGCGATTCCGCGCGTGGCCTGCCTAGAACGGCTTCACGATCACCATGATGACGATGAGAATCATCAAAACGGTCGGCACCTCATTGATAATCCGATAGAATTTCTGACTTCGCGGACGCCGGTCGGCGGCGAAATCCTTGAGCCAGCGCGAAAAAAAGCCGTGGACCGCGGACAGCACCAGGACCAATGCCAGTTTTACGTGCAGCCAGCCGAACGTGAACCAGTGGCCGGACCAGGCGAGAAACAGCCCGGCGAGCCAGGTGACGATCATGGCGGGGTTAATGATCGCCTTAAACAGCCGCCGCTCCATGACCTTGAACGTCTCCGACTGCTTCGAGCCGATCTCGGCCTCGCAATGATAGACGAACAGCCGCGGCAGATAGAGCATGCCGGCCATCCAGGACATGACGGCGATCACATGCAGCGCCTTGATCCAGAGATAGACGTCTTCGAACATTTTCGAGGGTCCGGATTGATGCCCAGCGAAAGGAGCTGGGGATAGTAAGAACCCGTTAAGGTCTTGCCCTGCACACATATCCGTCCGTAGCGCCTTCCTCAAATCTAGAATCTTAGATTCTTAAAGGTTTGAGTCTGAGTGACCGTGGATTGGACTCACGAAAATCCGTCCGCGACTTCACGCGCGCTTGTTCACATCCATCAACATATCCTGAGCTGGTTCGGCCGGTTCCGATAAGTCGTCCGGACTCAAAGACTTGCTTGCGCCTGTCGGCAGCTTATCAAGGGGGTTATATCCGCAATCCCGCTTCCCGCTTGGAGAGGCGGCGGACTTGTTCTGACGGGCAGCGGTGTGAAGAAAATTGGCACTTGTCCCATCGCTGGTGTCGCACATCCCTTTCCGAGCGGTTAAGCTCCACAGAAATCCACAAACCGCCCCGCCCTCATCCAAAGAGTTTTTGTGCCGACCTCGAACAATTATTTCCATCTACACCTGGTGTCCGACTCCACCGGCGAGACGCTGATCACCGTCGCGCGCGCGGTCGCCGCGCAATATGCGAACGTGACGCCGGTCGAGCATGTCTATCCGCTGGTGCGGAGCCAGAAGCAGCTCGACCGCGTGCTCGACGAGATCGAGGAAGCGCCGGGGATCGTGCTGTTCACGCTGCTCGAGAAGGATCTGGTCGCCAGGCTCGAGGACAAGTGCAAGCAGATCAATGTTCCGAGCCTGTCGATCATCGGGCCGGTGATGCAGTTGTTCGAAGCCTATCTCGGCGCTGCGACCACGGGTCGCGTCGGCGCCCAGCACGTGCTCAATGCGGAATATTTCAAGCGCATCGACGCACTGAACTACACGATGATCCATGACGACGGTCAGCATGTCGAAGGTCTCGACGACGCCGACGTGGTTCTGGTCGGCGTGTCCCGCACCTCGAAGACGCCGACATCGATCTATCTCGCCAATCGCGGCATCCGCACCGCCAACGTGCCGCTGGTGCCCGGCATTCCCGTGCCGGCGCAGCTCGAGACGCTGACGCGTCCGCTGGTGGTGAGCCTGCATGCGACGCCGGAACGGCTGATCCAGATTCGCCAGAACCGCCTGCTCTCCATGGGCGCCGAATCCGGCAGCGACACCTATACCGACAAGCAGTCGGTCACCGAGGAGGTCGCGTTCGCGCGCAAGCTCAGCGCCAAGCACGATTGGCCGCTGCTCGACGTCACGCGGCGATCGATCGAGGAAACCGCCGCGGCGATCATGAAGCTCTACAGCGATCGCCAGCGCAACCGGCCCTCGGAATAGTTGTCGCGATGGCACTGTGGCGCGGCACATCTTCGTTGATCCTGGCCTCGCAAAGCAGCGCGCGCAAAATGCTGCTGGCCAATGCGGGGCTCGCATTCGAGGCCGTCACGGCCGACATCGACGAGCGCGGCATCCAGGCGAGCTCCAATCTCGGCGATCCGCGCGAGATCGCTCTGATGCTGGCCCGCGAAAAGGCCAAGGCGGTCTCCACTGGTCGTCCCGGGAATTATGTGATCGGCGCCGACCAGACGCTGGCGCTCGGCAGCCGTCTCTTCAACAAGCCGACCGGCCGCGCACAGGCGCTGGCGCAACTGCGCGATCTCGCCGGCAACAGCCACGAGCTGAATTCCGCCTTAGCCGTGGCGCGGGACGGCAAGATCGTTTTCGAGGATGTCTCGGTGGCGCGCATGACCATGCGGCCAATGACTGAGGCGGAGCTTTCGGCTTATCTCGACGCCGCCGGCGATGCCGTGACCAGAAGCGTCGGGGCCTATCAGCTCGAGGGTCTCGGCATTCATCTGTTCGAGCGCATCGAGGGCGACCATTTCACCATTCTCGGCCTGCCGCTGCTGCCGCTGCTTGCGTTCCTGCGGAATGAACAGCTAATTGCGGTGTAGATGCGAGAGAAGGCTGGGCGCTGATGCGGATCCTGGGACTGACCGGCTCGATCGGGATGGGCAAATCCACCACCGCAAGGCTGTTCGCGGAGGCTGGCGTGCCCGTCTATGACGCCGACGCCGCCGTGCATCAGCTCTACGAGGGTGAAGCCGCGCCGGCGATCGAGGCCGCCTTCCCCGGCACCACCGTGAACGGCAAGGTCAACCGGTCAAAGCTGTCGGCGCGCGTGGTGCACGATCCCGCGGCGATCAAGCAGCTCGAACAGATCGTCCATCCGATGCTCGGTGCTTCCCGGCAGAAATTCTTTGCCGACGCCGAGGCCGCCAACGCGCCGGTCGTGGTGCTGGACATCCCGCTGCTGTTCGAGACCGGCGGCGAGAAGCGGGTCGATGCGGTCGTTGTCGTCTCGACCTCGCCGGAACTGCAGCGCGAACGGGTGCTGGCGCGCGGCACGATGGACGAGGCCAAGGTCGACGCCATCATCGCCAAGCAGACGCCGGATGCCGAGAAGCGCAAGCGGGCCGATTTCGTGGTGGATACCTCACACGGACTCGAGCCGGTGCGCGCCCAAATCAAGCACATCCTGGCCGAGGTCGTTAAGATGCCGCAGCGGCGAGCCTGATTCGCCGACTTTCACGGCTTCTTGCACGGCATCCCGAAATATGCGCGAAATCGTTCTCGACACCGAAACCACCGGCCTCGATCCGCTCCGCGGTGATCGCCTGGTCGAAATCGGCTGCGTCGAGATATTCAACCGCATGCCGACCGGACAGACGTATCACGTCTATATCAATCCTGAGCGGGACATGCCGGCGGAAGCCTTCGCCGTGCACGGGTTGTCGGCCGAATTCCTGTCGACCAAGCCGCTGTTCCACGAGGTCGTCGATGCGTTTCTGGAGTTCATCGGCGATGCGCCGCTTGTGATCCACAACGCCTCGTTCGACATCAGCTTCATCAATGCCGAGCTCGACAGGATCAAGCGCGCGGCGATCCCGCGCGAGCGGCTGGTCGATACGTTGCTGCTGGCGCGCCGCAAGCATCCGGGCGTGTCGAACCGTCTCGACGATCTCTGCTCGCGCTATTCGATCGACAATTCACACCGCACCAAGCACGGTGCGCTGCTCGACGCAGAACTGCTTGCGGAAGTCTATGTCGATCTGGTCGGGGCACGGCAGTCGCAGCTGCTGCTGGCGTCGGATGCCGAAGAAATTCGCGTCAGCACCGCCGGCGATGTGCCGCGGCGGCAGCGCCTGGTGCCGCTCGCGCCGCGGGTTTCGGATGCCGAGCGGGAGGCCCACCGGGCCTTCATCGCAACGATGGGCGAAAAGGCGATCTGGAACGAATATCTCGCCGCTCCAGTCGCCCCTCCGGCTGGTTAACCCTTCGCTTAGGCCTGGCCGGTCTGGCCACCCTGGGCGGCCATCTGCCGCTCCATGTTCTGGCGATAGAGACCGACGAAATCCACCGGGTCCAGCATCAGGGGCGGGAACCCGCCGTCGCGCACGGCGGTTGCGATGATCTCACGGGCGAACGGGAACAGGAGCCGCGGGCATTCGATCATGACCAGCGGATGCAGGTTTTCCTTCGGCACGTTGACGATCCGGAACACGCCGGCATAGGCGAGCTCGAACGAGAACATCACCTTGCCCGCGGTCTCGGCCTTGCCTTCGACCGTCAGCGTCACCTCGAACTCCTGCTCGCTGAGGTTATTGGCGCCGACATTGATCTGGATGTTGATCTGGGGTGGCTGGCCCTGCTGCTGGAGCGAGCTCGGCGCGTTCGGATTTTCGAATGACAGGTCCTTGGTATATTGCGCCAGAACGTTGAGCTGGGGAGCCTGAGCCGCCTCGGGAGGGGTGCCGTTACCGTTGGTCATAGAAGTGTCTCCTTAACCCGATTGGGGCTGAATTTCGCGGCGGTTGGCTAACATAGGGCCGCCTCGTTCCACAAGGACGAACGGTCCCGGATGGAGAATCCAGACCGTGCCCGGAACTATGGCGTCCAGGGCGGGCTTTCGGCGAAGTCGCGCCTTAAACGATTGAAGATACGCGATTTCCGCCCAGGATCGGGTTTCCCCTTAAGCATAAAACGCGCTACACTCGCCGCTGTGCCAAAAGGCGCCATTGGCCGGGCAAGATTTCGTGCCTACATCCCACGGACCAGACGCAGGGACCTAAAATGGTGATGTAGACTTGCCGTTCCCGTATGGAACGGTCTACTGGCCGGATTGATTTTCTCCGGCGACGATCCGAAGCGAAGACCCAGAGCAAAGACCAGAAAGCGAATACGACGTGGATATCTACACCATCATCTTCCTGGCGCTGGCGGTCTTCATCTTTCTGAGGCTGCGCAGCGTGCTGGGACAGCGCACGGGCAACGAACGGCCGCCGTTCGATCACACCGCCGCCCGCAATGCGCTGGGGGGTGCCCAGGACAAGAACGTCGTGACCATGCCGGGCAAGGTGATCGACCAGGCTCCGCTGGCGCCGACGGCCGAGCCGGTCGTGCCCAGCGACCGGTGGAAGGGCCTGACTGAACCTGGCACCGCACTCGCCCGGGGTCTCGATGCCATCGCCGAAAAGGACCCCACCTTCGATCCGCGCCACTTCATCTCGGGCGCCCGCGGTGCCTATGAGATGATCGTGCTGGCCTTTGCCAATGGTGATCGCCGCGCGCTGCGCGACCTCTTGTCGTCGGAGGTCTATGAAAGCTTCGACGCCGCGATCAAGGAGCGCGAGAAGAACGAGCAGAAGACCGAGACGCGCTTCGTCTCGATCGACAAGGCTGAGCTCGTTGGTGCCGAGTTGCGCGACCGCACCGCGCAGCTCACCGTGCGCTTCGTGTCGCAGATGATCTCGGCAACCCGCGACAAGGCCGGCAACATCGTCGACGGCAGCGCCGACACGGTTGCCGACATCACCGATATCTGGACTTTCGCCCGCGACACCACCTCTCGCGATCCAAACTGGAAGCTGGTTGGCACCGGAAGCGCGAATTAAACTCTTCCTCAAGAACAGCGCGACGGCGTTCTGCGCGGGTGTCGTCGTGCTGTCGACGTTTTCGCTCGGCGCCGAGGCGGCGCGGCGCCACTATCGCAGCCACCATCACCATCCCCCGCAATTGGCAGCCGCTCCGCCGCGGGCCTTGCCCTATCCGCAGCTGCCGCTGCCGTTCGAGATCTCAGGCGCGCAATATCTGCCGCTGGCCTGGGCCGACGTGAAAGGCTGGGGCGACGACGATCATCTCGCCGCCTACAAGACGTTTCGCGCCAGCTGCAAGTCGATCAATGCCCAGAACGGCGCGCCCGAGCCGAAAGCGCTGGGGGCTTCGCTTGGCGAGCCTTGTCGCGTCGCCAAATCGCTCGAGCTCAGCGACGACGCCAAAGCAAAAACCTTCTTCGAGGATAATTTTGCGCCGTTGCGCATCTCCCGCTTGGGGGAGCCCGATGGTTTCGTCACCGGCTATTACGAGCCGGTGCTGGAGGGATCGCGGACGCAGACCGACGTCTTCAATGTCCCGGTCTATCGGCGGCCTTCGAACCTGTTCGTGCGCGGCTACAAGCAGGATTCCGTCAGCCTGCCCAACAAGGGCCCCGTCTACCGCAAGATCGGCCGCCGCAAGCTGGTGCCCTATTACGACCGCGGCGAGATCGAGGATGGCAAGATCGCCGGGCGCGGACTCGAGATCGCCTGGCTGAAGGATCCGACCGATCTGTTGTTCGCGCAGATCCAGGGCTCGGCGCGGATCAAGTTCGAGGACGGCACGACGCTCCGGCTCAATTACGACGCCTATAACGGCTATCCCTACACGGCGGTGGGACGCATCCTGATCGAGCGCGGCATCATTCCGAAAGAGGAGATGTCGATGCAGAAGATCAGGGAGTGGATGGCGCAGAATCCTGATGGCGCCAAGGAGCTGCGCCGCCAGAACCGCGCCTACATCTTCTTCCGCGAGGTCAACCTCTCCGACAAGGACGAGGCGGTGGGCGCGCAAGGCATTCCGCTGACCGCGGGACGCTCGATCGCGGTCGACAAGTCGCTGCATGTCTACGGCACGCCGTTCTTCATCGAGGGCGAGCTGCCGATCGACTCGGAACGCTCGAAGACGCCGTTTCACCGCCTGATGATCGCGCAGGACACCGGCTCGGCCATCATCGGACCTGCCCGCGCGGATCTCTATTTCGGTGCCGGGCAGGAGGCCGGCCGCGTCTCGGGACGGCTGCGTCATCCCATGCACTTTGTCATGCTGGTGCCGAAGAGCCTCGATCCCTCCCTACGCGCCGCAAGACTGCCGGTACCGGATCCGCGTCCCTCGGAGAAGATCGCAAAACTGTTTCCGCAAACTAATCCGGCCAAGACGGGCACGCCTGCTGCCGCCGTTGCGCAAGGCAGGAACGAAACGGTTGCCGTCGCCGGCCCTGTCCCGCTACCGGTGCCGCGCCCCGCGATCGAGCCTGTCCCCGAGCCGCGGCGGCCCGTGAAGAATCGTTCCCATCGGCAGCAATGAAGCGATCGTCCCGTCCGCCCGTGCTGGAGTCCCGTCCCTCGCCGCGCCGCCGTGCCCTGAGCGAGGAAGAGCGCGCGCTGTGGGATACGGTCGCAAAGCAGGTCAAGCCGCTCAGAAAGCATCGCCTGGCCAAGGCGCATGCTGCGCCGCCCGCCGGGTCTTCGCCCGTGGCCCAGCCGATCCGGCCTTCATCACCGGCAAGGCCGGTTGCCGCTCCACCCGCGCCGCGCGCCGCGAAACCGCAGGTCCCGCCCTTGGCGCCGCTCGGCAAGCGCGAGCGCACCAAACTGTCGCGCGGGCGCAGCGAGATCGAGGCGCGTCTCGACCTGCACGGCATGACCCAGACGCGCGCCCATCACGCGCTGACCGGCTTCCTGCACCGCGCCCATCACGACGGCCTGACCTTCGTGCTGGTCATCACCGGCAAGGGCCGCAGCGGCGGCGAAAGCGGCGTGCTCCGCCGCCAGGTGCCGGAATGGCTGAGCCTGCCGGAATTCCGCGCCTTCGTCGTCGGCTTCGAGACCGCCCATATCGGCCATGGCGGCGAGGGCGCGCTGTATGTGCGGATCAGGCGGGCGAGAGGTTAGCGGCTCTACACCTCTCCCGCTTGCGGGAGAGGTCGGCGCGAAGCGACGGGTGAGGGTTCTCTCCTCTCGGGGGTCTCTCCCGCGGACACACCCTCTCCCGCAAGCGGAAGGGAGCGCACCGCCTAAAACGGCCGGACGATTCCGACGCGCGGGATCAGGGTGATGACCAGGCCGAAGATGTTGGTGTTCCGGTCCTCCGCCGGAATCAGCGGAGCTTCCTGCTTTGCCGGCAGCATCTTCACCGCATGCAGGATCAGGACCATGCAGACCGCCCAGTTCGAGATCCAGCGCGAATAGTCGAACACCATCGCGAACATCACGAGATAGGCGAGGCTGATGCCCGTTAGTGCCGCGACCACGAGCCGCCTGTGCAGATCGCTGGCGAGCGCGCCGATCAGGCTGGCGAAGAAGCGCCACAGCGGCGTGTGCAGCCAGATCAGCAGCGCGAACACGGGCACGCCGAGAATGTTGTGCGGCAGCCGGCCCCAGGTGTCCGCAATCTCCTTCGCCAGCGGCTGGTACCAGATGTAGGCGAACTGCAAGAGGTCGGTGCGGGAGGGATCGGCCATCCGGGTCTTCAGGAATTCGATGAACTCCGCTTCCGGGATCGGCATCGTTCCCAAAAATTGCGCGGCGAAGAACAGCGCGGAGACGAGGGCGAGGGCGATCCCGCCGAATGCGACATTGCCGCGATCGCAGCCGCAAGCGAGGTAGTGCCTGATCACCACGATGGTGACGATGGTCGGGACGTACATCAAGAGATGAATGTGGTGGATCAGCACCAGCACGATCGAGAACAGGGCCGCCGTTGCGACGAACAGCAGCGAGCCGGCCGGCATCAGCAGCAGGACGATCGCGAGCGCGCAGCCATAGATGTCGAAATGGCCGAGCGTGTGCATGAAGTTCTTCAGGAAGAACGGCGAGCCCGCGGTGAAGACGAACAGCGGCAGCGTCTTCGCGGTGAAGCCGAACGTCCTCCGAAACAGTTGTGCATAGAGCCCTGAGGTCACCAGCCACGTCACCCCGCCGAGCGCGAACACCAGCCAGACCGGCACCCTGTCGGTGAACAGCGCGACGATCGCCCCGATCAGCGCGCGCTTGATGAAGCCGAAATGATAGTCGACGAGGAGATGGATGTAGGGAACGTAAGGCGGCAGCTGGATCTTGTGGACGAACACGCCGGCGATGATTGCGGCGTTGATCGCGAGCAGCAGGCGCCAGGGGTTTTGCAGGATGACGGTCACGCCGCATCAATAGCGTGACCGTCCAAAATTACAAAATGAACCGGCTGAGATCCGCGTTCTTGGCGAGGTCGCCGACGTGCTTCTGCACGTAATCGGCATCGACCCTGATGGTCTCGCCGTTGCGGTCGGGGGCGGTGAAGGAGATCTCGTCCAGCACCCGCTCCATCACGGTCTGCAGCCGCCGCGCGCCGATGTTCTCGACGGTGGAGTTCACGGCCACCGCGACGTCCGCGAGCGCATCGATGGCGCTGTCGGTGATGTCGAGCGTCACGCCCTCGGTCTGCAGCAGCGCGACATATTGCTTGATCAGGGAGGCCTCGGGCTCGGTCAGGATGCGCCGCATGTCGTCGCGGGTCAGCGCCTGCAGCTCGACGCGGATCGGCAGGCGGCCCTGCAATTCCGGCAGCAGGTCGGACGGCTTGGCGACATGGAAGGCGCCGGAAGCAATGAACAGGATGTGGTCGGTCTTGACCGCGCCATGCTTGGTCGAGACCGTGGTGCCCTCGATCAGCGGCAGGAGATCGCGCTGCACGCCCTCGCGCGAGACGTCGCCGCCGACGCGGCCGTCGCGGGCGCAGATCTTGTCGATCTCGTCGAGGAACACGATGCCGTTGTTCTCGACCGCGCTGATCGCCTCCAGTGTGAGCTGCTCGGCGTCCAGCAGCTTGTCGGATTCCTCGTTGACCAGGATCTCGTGCGAGCCTTCCACCGTCAGCCGCCGCGTCTTGCTGCGGCCGCCGAGCTTGCCGAAGATGTCGCCGATCGAGATCGCGCCCATCTGCGCGCCCGGCATGCCCGGGATCTCGAACATCGGCATGCCGCCGCCGGACGATTGCGTCTCGATCTCGATTTCCTTGTCGTTGAGCTCGCCTGCCCGCAGCTTCTTGCGGAAGGATTCCCGCGTCGCCGAGCTGGAATTGGCGCCGACCAGCGCATCGAGCACGCGCTCCTCGGCGGCGAGCTGGGCCCGCGCCTGCACGTCCTTGCGCTTCTTCTCGCGGACCTGGGCGATCGCGACCTCGACGAGATCGCGCACGATCTGCTCGACGTCGCGGCCGACATAGCCGACCTCGGTGAACTTCGTGGCTTCCACCTTGAGGAACGGCGCATTCGCGAGCTTGGCCAAGCGGCGCGCGATTTCCGTCTTGCCGACGCCGGTGGGGCCGATCATCAGAATGTTCTTCGGCAGCACCTCCTCGCGCAAGGAGCCTTCGAGCTGCTGCCGCCGCCACCGGTTGCGCAGCGCGATCGAGACGGCGCGCTTGGCGTCGCCCTGGCCGACGATGAAACGGTCGAGTTCGGAAACGATTTCGCGGGGGGAGAAGTCTGTCATGGCACCTTAGCTAGGGTCAGATGCGGGCCGGGACAAGCCGCTTTTTTCGGCCGTCAGATGATCGGCGGGCCCGATTGCCATTGTTTCACGGCCTCGATCGGATGGATCAGCATCAGGATATTGAGCGTCAGATTGTCGCGAATGTGGAGCGCCAGCATGATCTCGAAGGCAAGGCCGAGCAGGATGGTCGCAGATACCGGCAGCACGCGCGCGGCGAGGAACCCGAGCATCATGGCCAGATTGTCGGACACCGAATTGACGATGCTGTCGCCGTAATAGTCCAGCGAGATCGTGCCGGCGCGGTAGCGCTCGATGATCAAGGGCGAGTTCTCGACGATCTCCCAGGCGCCCTCGATCAGCATGGCGATGATCAGCCGGGCCGGCCAGGACAAAGTCAGTGACGGCAGACGCGCGAACAGCAGCCAGGTCAGCCCGTAGAACAGGAAGCCGTGCAGCACGTGCGAGAAACTGTACCAGTCGGCGATGTGCTGGGAATTCTCCGAGCTGTTCACGACGCCATGCCAGAGCTTGACGTAGCCGCAGGTGCAGATCGGCACCCGCCCCATCGCGAACAAGATCGAGGCCTGCAGCGCCAGCAGCAGCAGCGCGAGGCCGGCCCAGGCGAGCGGCGGAAATGCGACCTTGCTCTCCTGCGCGTGCGCCAGCGTCATGACTCGCGCACCATCAGCAGCGCCGGCCCGTCCGGCGTCTCGACCATGCGGTTGCGAACGAAGCCGGCCTTCTCGTATGCGCGTATCGCGCGCGCGTTGCGCGGAGAGGGATCGGTCACCATCCGCGGCAGACCCTGCCGAAAACCTTCATCGACAAATTGTCGGACGAACGCCGAGCCATGGCCGCGCGCGATCATGTCGCCCTCGCCGATGAACTGGTCGATGCCACGCGTCCCCTCCGGTTGCGGCCCGAAGCCCGTGTTCCAGGCGGTCAGGCGATAGCACTGAAGATAGCCGAAGGGCTTGTCGCCGGCCAAGACGATGAATTGGTCCATCGCCGGCTCATCGAGATCGCCGCTCACCAGCACGAACTGCTCGTCCGGATCGCCCCACCATTCCCGCACATCGGCTTCGCCCAGCCAGCGCCGGATCAGCGGCAGGTCGGCTGCGGTCATCGGGCGGAAGGTGTAGGGGGCGGAAGGTGTAGGTGGGCGCCATAGCCTAAGGCGTGACGAGTTGGAGTCGAATTGACCTTGGCCGACAGCAGCGCTCTCTCCGTTCCCTCCCCCTTGTGGGGGAAGGGAACGCACCACCGTCGATGCGCCAGTTGAGGCTATTCCCATCAAGCCCTAGCCGCTCGCCAGGCTCTCGATGGTCAGATTGCGGTTGGTGTAGACGCAGATGTCGGCGGCGATGTCGAGGGAGCGGCGGACGATGGTCTCGGCATCCTTGTCGGTGTCGAGCAGGGCCCGGGCCGCGGCCAGGGCGTAGTTGCCGCCGGAGCCGATCGCCATCACGCCGGCCTCGGGCTCGAGCACGTCGCCGGTGCCTGTCAGAACCAGGGAGACGTCCTTGTCGGCCACGATCATCATGGCCTCCAGCCGCCTGAGGTAACGGTCGGTGCGCCAGTCCTTGGCAAGCTCCACCGCCGCCCGGGTCAGCTGCCCCGGATATTGCTCGAGCTTGCTCTCCAGCCGCTCGAACAGCGTGAAGGCGTCGGCGGTGGCGCCGGCGAAGCCGCCGATCACGTCGCCCTTGCCGAGCTTGCGGACCTTCTTGGCGTTGGACTTGATCACGGTCTGGCCGATCGAGACCTGGCCGTCGCCGCCGACCACCACCTTGCCGCCCTTGCGGACCGTCAAAATCGTGGTGCCGTGCCAGCCCGGCGAGCTGTTCTGGGAGTCCTGCATGAATACCTCACTGTCCGGCTTGATTTAAGCGGTCGGAGACGGGGGCACAACGGGCCGTTCCGGGCCGAATTTTCGCTCACCATAGGCAGAAGTAGAGGCCCGCCCGGCCGTTCCCGCAGTAGCGAAGGTGTCATTTGGCTGTTAATAGACTGGCGTTTTCGGCCCCCGAGCATGATCCGGAAAAATGGGCACCGGATTCCGGGGAGGATCATGCTCAATAGAAGCGAAAGCCAGCTTTCAATGCGCACCGCGACGATCAAGCGCAAGACCAAGGAAACCGACATCGAGGTGTCCGTGAACCTCGATGGCACCGGCGTGGCCAATATCGCGACCGGCATCGGCTTTTTCGACCATATGCTCGATCTCCTCGCCCGCCATTCCCGCATCGACCTCACGGTGAAGGCGGCGGGCGACCTGCACATTGATTATCACCATACCACCGAAGACACCGGCATCGCGCTCGGCCAGGCGGTCAAGCAGGCGCTCGGCAACATGGCGGGCATCACCCGCTATGCCGGCGTTCACATGCCCATGGACGAGACGCTGTCGCGCGTGGTCATCGACATCTCGGGCCGACCGTTCCTGGTGTTCAAGGCCGACTTCCCCCGCGACAAGATCGGCGAGTTCGACACCGAACTGGTGCGCGAGTGGTTCCAGGCCTTCGCCATCAACGCCGGCGTGACTCTCCACGTCGAGACCCTATATGGCGATAACAGCCACCATATCGCCGAGTCCTGCTTCAAGGGTCTGGCGCGGGCGCTGCGCACCGCCGTTGCGATCGATCCGAAGGCTGTGGGCGAAATCCCGTCCACCAAGGGCTCGCTCGGCGGCTGACATCTCCGTTTTGCGGCGAACGCCGCCGGCGGCATCACTGAACATAGAGAGCGGGGCATCACCATGCCTGTCTACACAGTACATGCTCCCTTCCCTGGCGGAGCCGATCTGCGCGCGACCGACAAGTTCGTCTTCGTGCGCGACGGCTTCCATTTCTGGGCGATGATCTTCGGCCCGTTCTGGCTGCTGTGGAATCGGCTGTGGCTGGCGCTGATCGGCTGGGTGATCTTCATCGCGGCCTTCCATGCCGGGCTCTCCAGCCTGGGTCTCGGCCGCAGCTCGATCTTCTTCGCCGATATCGTCCTCGCGCTGCTGATGGGCCTCGAGGCCTCCAGCCTGCGGCGCTGGACGCTGTCCCGCGGCAAGTGGCGGCAGCTCGACATCGTCATCGCCGACGACCATGACACCGCCGAGCGTCGCTTCTTCGAGCGCTGGAGCCAGAAGCAGCACGGCATCGTCAACGATCAATGGGCCGTCGACCGCGGCGGCCCGCCGCCGACCCGCAACACGCCGGGCCAGCAGTTTTCGAACCCGCCGCCGATTCCGGCCGGCGGCATCATTGGATTGTTTCCAGAACCGGGAGGGTCAAGATGAGCGTCGCCATCATCGATTACGGTTCCGGGAATCTGCATTCCGCCGCCAAGGCTTTCGAGCGCGCGGCGCGCAGCCTCGAAAATCCGCAAAAGGTTTTCGTCACCAGCGATCCCGATCAGGCCTACGAGGCTGACCGTCTGGTGCTGCCCGGCGTCGGCGCCTTCGCCGACTGCCGCCGCGGGCTCGATGCCGTCAACGGCATGGTCGAGGCGATCACCGAGGCGGTGCGCGTCAAGGCGCGGCCGTTCTTCGGCATCTGCGTCGGCATGCAGCTGATGGCGAGCCGCGGCAAGGAGCACGTCATCACCGAAGGCCTGAACTGGATCGGGGGCGACGTCGAGAAGATCACGCCGCGCGACGAAAGCCTGAAGATCCCGCACATGGGCTGGAACACGCTCGAGGTGCTGAGGGACCATCCGGTGCTGAACAAGCTGCCGCTCGGCCCCGAGGGCCAGCACGCCTATTTCGTGCACTCCTATCACCTCAATCCCGCCAGCGAGGCGGACGTCCTCGCGCGCGCCGATTACGGCGGGCCTGTCACCGCGATCGTCGCGAAGGACACCGCAATCGGCACGCAGTTTCACCCCGAGAAGAGCCAGCGCTTTGGTTTGGCCCTGATCTCGAACTTCTTGCGATGGAAACCGTGATGGATTCGACGGCTTTCACCTCTTCATTGCGAGCGCAGCGAAGCAATCCAGCGTCTTTCCGCGGCGGCAGTCTGGATTGCTTCGCTGCGCTCGCAATGACGGAGTGCTCAGCTGACAAGTCCGTCCCCATGACGGGGACGACAGCAGGTACGACATGATTCTCTTTCCGGCAATCGACCTCAAGAACGGCCAGTGCGTGCGCCTCGAGCAAGGCGACATGGCGCGCGCGACCGTTTTCAACCTCAATCCCGCCGCCCAGGCGCAGAGCTTTGCCGAGCAGGGCTTTGAGTATCTCCACGTCGTCGATCTCGACGGCGCCTTTGCCGGCAAGCCGGTGAATGCCGAGGCCGTCGAGGCGATGCTGAAGACGATCGGGATCCCGGTGCAGCTCGGCGGCGGCATTCGCGATCTGAAGACCGTCGAAGCCTGGCTCGACAAGGGCATCACCCGCGTCATCATCGGCACCGCCGCGGTGCGCGATCCTGAACTGGTGAAGTCGGCGGCCAGGAAATTCCCCGGCCGCGTCGCCGTGGGCCTCGATGCCCGCGACGGCAAGGTCGCGGTCGAAGGCTGGGCCGAGACTTCGCAGGTGACTGTGCTGGAGATCGCAAAACGCTTCGAAGATGCCGGCGTTGCCGCCATCATCTTCACCGACATCGCGCGCGACGGCCTGCTCAAGGGCCTGAACCTGGAGGCGACCATCGCGCTCGCCGATGCCATCTCGATCCCCGTGATCGCCTCCGGCGGTCTTGCCTCGATCGAGGACGTCGAGGCGATGCTGACGCCGCGGGCGAAGAAGCTCGCCGGCGCGATCGCCGGCCGTGCGCTCTACGACGGCCGGCTCGATCCCGCCGCCGCCCTCACCCTGATCCGCAACGCGCGCGCTGGGAGCTGACACATGTTCAAGGTGCGCGTGATCCCCTGCCTCGACGTCAAGGACGGCCGCGTCGTCAAGGGCGTCAACTTCGTCGATCTGCGCGATGCCGGCGATCCCGTCGAAGCCGCGATCGCCTATGACGCCGCCGGCGCCGACGAGCTCACCTTCCTCGACATCACCGCGACCCATGAAAACCGCGGCATCATGCTCGACGTGGTCCGACGCACGGCGGAGGCCTGCTTCATGCCTGTGACCGTCGGCGGCGGCGTGCGCGAGGTCAACGACATCAAGACGCTGCTGCGCGCCGGCGCGGACAAGGTCTCGATCAACAGCGCCGCGGTGTCGCGGCGCGAATTCGTCAAGGAAGCTGCCGAAAAATTCGGCGAGCAATGCGTGGTGGTGGCGATCGACGCCAAGCGCGTCAAGCGCCCGGGCGGCGACCGCTGGGAAATATTCACCCATGGCGGCCGCAACTCCACCGGCATCGACGCGATCGAATATGCCCAGGAGGTGGTCTCGCTCGGCGCCGGTGAAATCCTGCTCACCTCGATGGACCGCGACGGCACCCGGCAAGGCTTCGACATTCCGCTGACCCGGGCGATTGCCGACAGCGTTCCCGTTCCCGTGATCGCCTCGGGCGGCGTCGGCAATCTCGACCATCTGGTCGACGGTATCCGCGACGGGCACGCCACGGCCGTGCTGGCCGCCTCGATCTTCCACTTCGGGGAGTTCACCATCCGCGAAGCCAAGGAGCACATGGCGAGGCGCGGGCTGCCGATGCGCCTCGATGCCTGACGACTCCCGTTCGTAAAAATGCTACACAAGCCGGCGGGGAATGGCCCCGTGGGCCGGGTGTGCTGCCAAGTGTGTCTCTGAGTAGTCCGATGTCGCGTTTCACGATCCACGATCTGGCCGAGACCATCGACGCCCGCGCCGCGTCCGGCGGCGAGGCCTCCTATACCCGCAAGCTCCTGGACAAGGGCGCCGAGCATTGCGCCAAGAAGTTCGGCGAGGAAGCAGTCGAAACCGTAATCGCAGCAGTCGAAAACGATCGCGCGCATCTGATCGCCGAGAGTGCCGATCTGCTCTATCATTTCCTTGTGCTTTTGAAGGCCCGCGGCATAAAGCTGGAAGAGGTCGAAGCCGCGCTGGACAAGCGGACGAACATGTCAGGGTTGGAAGAGAAGGCGTCGCGCAAGAGCGGCAACTAGCCGAGGTGGAGAGGTCGCTTCATGGATATCCGCGCACCGGAGCAACTGTATAATCCGTACCGCGTTTATACGCGCGAGCAGTGGGCGCGCCTGCGCGACGATACGCCGATGACGCTGGAGCCGGGCGAATTCGACCGGCTGCGCTCGCTGCACGATCGCCTCGACCTGCAGGAGGTCGAGGACATTTATCTGCCGCTGTCGCGCCTCTTGTCGATCTACGTCGATGCGACGCAGCGGCTGTATTACGCGGAGCGCCAGTTCCTCAACATCCGCGACCGCAAGGTGCCCTACATCATCGGCGTTGCCGGCTCGGTCGCGGTCGGAAAGTCCACCACGGCCCGCGTGCTCCAGGCGCTGCTGGCGCGCTGGTCGCCGCGTCCGAAGGTCGACCTGATCACGACCGACGGTTTCCTGTATCCCAATGCCGTGCTCGACCGGCAGGGCATCATGCAGAAGAAGGGTTTCCCCGAAAGCTACGACCTGCCGCTGCTGCTCGGTTTTCTCTCCGACATCAAGTCCGGGCGCCGCGATGTCCGCGCGCCGGTCTATTCGCATCTGACCTACGACATCGTGCCTGGCCAGTGGGCCGAGGTCGACCAGCCCGACATCCTGATCGTCGAAGGCGTCAACGTGCTGCAGACCGGCAAGCTGCCGCGCGACGGCAAGGCGGTGCCCGTCGTCTCCGACTTCTTCGACTTCTCGGTCTATATCGACGCCGACGAGGCCGCGCTGCGGCGCTGGTACATCAAGCGCTTCCTGGCGCTGCGCGACACCGCGTTCACCAATCCAAAGTCCTACTTCAACCGCTATGCGCTGCTCTCGGACGAAGAGGCGACCGCGACCGCGACCGCCATCTGGGAGCGCACGAACCTCGCCAATCTCGAGGACAACATCCTGCCCACCCGCCCCCGCGCGACGCTGATCCTGAAGAAGGGTCCGGATCACGTGGTGGAGAGCGTAGCGCTGCGGAGGTTGTGAGCCGCAGTTCGGAGGGTCGGTAGCCCGGCGATTGCGCGAAGCGCCATCGCTCGGCGCAACCCATCTCTTCCGTGTCCGCAGAGATACCCAGTGGTGGGTTACGCCTTCGGCTAACCCCACCCTATGATATCTCTGCTTGAGTACGCCTCTTCCGACATCGTCACTGCGAGCGCAGCGAAGCAATCCAGACTGTCTCCGCGGAGAGACTCTGGATTGCTTCGCTGCGCTCGCAATGACGGGGAGAGAGCGGGGACTACATCGCCAGATGCCGTGACGCGGCCAGCCCCGCCAGTGCCTCGTCGAGTTTGTCCCGATCCAGCGGCTTGATCAAAAATCCGTTCATGCCGGCCTCGAAGCAGGCATAGCGATCCTCGACCAGCGTATTCGCGGTCAGCGCCAGGATCGGCGTATGCCGACCGTCGGTCGAGGCCTCGTGGCTGCGGATGCGTTTGGTCGCCTCGATGCCGTCGAGCTGAGGCATCTGGATGTCCATCAAGACGAGATCGTAGGGCGTTCCGGCCGAGCTTGCCGCCAGCCAGGATTCCAGCGCGGCCTCGCCATGGACGGCGATGACGACGCGGTGGCCGAGCTTCGTCAGCAGCGAGCGCATCAGCAGCGCGTTGATCTCATTGTCTTCGGCGACGAGGATCGACAGGCCTTGCGCCGGCGCTGCGCCGGGAGCTTCAGCCGGCGGTTCCGGCGCGAGGTCGGGCGAGGGGATCTCAGTCGTCAGCGTGAGGCGTGCGGCGAGCGAGGCGGCGCGAAGCGGCTTCACCAGGAAGCCGGTGAAGGCCAGCGAGAATTTCTCGTGCCGCGAGCTCGACGTCAGCAGCACCAGCCGTTGCAGCGCATGCGCGCGGGCGGTTTCGCCCAGCCGGTCGGCGACGGCAGGACCGATGGCGCGATCGATCAAGACCGCGTGCCAGGAGCGTTCCGGCAGCAGCGCCTCCGCGACACTGGCGTCCGTCACCAGGCAGGTCTGAGCGCCCCAGCGCTCCAGGCGCCGCGCGATCAGCGAGGCCTCGATGCCCTCGGCGATCAGGAGGATCGACTTGCCGGCGAGATCAGGGCTCGGGAACGTCGTCTGCCCTGTGGCTCCCTGCGACGGCGCGAGCGGCACTGCGACCTCGAAGGTCGCGCCCTTGCCCGGCTCGCTGGTCAGCGTGATGTGGCCACCCATGCGCTTGACGATGCGCTCGCTGATGGCGAGGCCTAGCCCGGTGCCGCCATAGGTGCGGGCGACGCGCTCGTCGGCCTGCTCGAATTCTCGGAAGATGCGCTGCTGCGCCTCGGGCGCGATGCCGATGCCGGTGTCGCGGACCAGGAAACAAATCTCGTTCGGCCAGGTGCCGGGCTCGACCATCAGCGCAACGCCGCCGTTCGCTGTGAACTTGATGGCGTTGCCGGCGAGGTTGAGCAGCACCTGGCGCAGCCGTGCGGCATCGCCGACGACTTCCAGCGGCAGGCGCTCGTCGACATAGGCGGCAATCTCGAGCTGCTTGGCCTGCGCACGCGGCGCCAGCAGCTCGGTGATCTCCTCGATCAGAGTGGAGAGCGCGAACGGACGCTGCTCGAGGTCGAGCTTGCCGGCCTCGATCTTGGAATAGTCGAGCAGCTCCTCGATCAGCGCCATCAGCGCTTCGCCGGAAGTCTTCACCGCTCTGGCATAAGTCGCCTGTTCCGGCGTCAGATGGGTGTCGAGCAGGAGCCCGCCCATGCCGATGATGCCGTTAAGGGGGGTGCGGATCTCGTGCGAGGCCATGGCCAGGAAGCGCGACTTGGCGCGGTTGGCAGCATCGGCCTGGTCGCGCGCCTCCGATAGCGCACGCTCGGTCTCGGTGCGATCGGTGACGTCGCGTCCGACGCTCTGCAGTTCGGCCGCCTGGCCGGCGTCGAGCCGCACATAGCCTTCGCGCCAGGCGATCCAGCGCGCGCCGTGCGGTGTGGCGATCTTCTGGTCGTGGATGCGCGTGCCGTTGCTTTCGCGGGCGCTGTCGCCCTGTTCCAGCACGTCGAAATCGAAGCGCGTGCCGACCAGCGCGCCGCGTGCCTGTCCAGCGAGCGCGCAATAGGCGTCGTTGGCGAAGGTGATGCGGCCCTGATGGTCGCGCAGCACGATCAGATCGCCCTGCTGCTCGAACAGGCTGCGGGCGCGCTCCTCGGCTTCCTTCAGCTCCCAATTACGGTCGATCAGCGCCTCGTTATGGACGGCGAGGGTACGCAGTCGCTTGCTGACGAAGCGCAAGCGCATGCTCAGCGTGGCAAGGCCGAGGCAGGCGAGGGCGAACAGGAAGCTTGCACCGATCGCAAAGGCGTTGGGATCGTAGCCGGAATTCTCGGAGCGACTGCCGGAGACGAAGCCATAGGCGCCGCCGAACGTGGCCGAGAAGATCATGAAGGAGCGAATCGCGAATGCGATTCGGGGATGCTGCCGCCTGAAGCGGCGCATGCGCACCTTGATCCGGAACGTCCGACTCATCGCCACCCCGACTCTTGTCCGAAACCCCACCGCCGCTGCCTGCGACGATGGCGCGCCGACCTTGCGAACAGCTTGAGGTCTTGCGGTCGCCTCCAAACAGGGTTGACGAGGTGTTAACGGCTCAGAGCGAGGCGGCCTGGAACGGGAACGGGCGATGACCGGCATGCGCACCGACGATCAGCGCTGCGGCCTCGCGCTGCGAGAACGTCCTGGAGCGTACATAGATGCGGTAATCGGCGGGGCCTTCAGTCGAGAGATAGATGACCGGGCCGCCATCGACCGGCTGCGCCGCGATGGTGACGAGGCGATTTGCCGGATTGGGCTGGCAGGAGTCGGTCTCGGAACCGAGGCCGTCGTCCACGACTGCAAAGTCCGCGGCGTCCGCGTCGTCGGTGATCTGGACCCTGACCGTGGCGCGCGCCGGATCGTCGGTGAAAGCGACGTGGACGCCGGCGGTCCAGAACAGTGATGTCAGCTCGACGGAGGTTTCCCCGAAGGCGATGCAGGGATGCGAGACCGATCCGATCTCGCCGCGGGAAAACACGGCAGCCGCCAACAGGGGAACAACCGAGGCCAGGATCTTGAAACGCAACATGACACTCTACTCGCCAGGCCCTTTGGAAAACGCGTCGGGCCTTATGGTTTTCAGAGCGTAAAGGAAACTCGTTACCGCCGGGTTGACGCGCGGAATGATCAGGCGAGCTGGCGTACATCCTCCGCGAGTGCGCGGTAGGACAGCGCCTCGGCGAGATGCAGCCGGCCGATCTTGTCGGCGTGATCGAGGTCGGCCAGCGTGCGCGCCACCCGCAGCACGCGGTGATAGCCGCGCGCCGACAGCCGCATGGTCTCGGCGGCGTCACGGAGCAGTTTTTGACCCTGCGCATCGGGCTTTGCGATCTCCTCCAGCACGGAGGCGGGCGCTTCGGCGTTGGTGCGGATGTTGGGCAGGCCCGCTTCAGTGTAGCGCGCGAGCTGGATGTCGCGCGCCGCGGCCACGCGCGCTGCGACCTCGGCCGAACCCTCCGCCGGCGGCGGCAGGATCAGGTCGGCGGCGGTCACGGCCGGCACCTCGATGCGCAGATCGATGCGGTCCATCAGGGGACCCGAGATGCGGGCCTGGTAGTCCGACGTGCAGCGATCGATGCGGCCGCGCTTGCAGGCGTAACCGGGCTCGAAGGCGTTGCCGCAGCGGCAGGGATTCATCGCCGCCACCAGCATGAAGCGCGCAGGGTAGGTGACGCGGTGATTGGCGCGGGAAACCGAGACCTCGCCGTTCTCCAGCGGCTGGCGCAGCGAATCCAGCACGCGCGGATCGAACTCCGGCAATTCGTCGAGGAACAGCACGCCCTGATGCGCGAGCGAGATCTCGCCGGGCTTTGCGCGCATGCCGCCGCCAGTGAGCGCAGCCATGCTGGCGGAGTGATGCGGCGAACGGAACGGCCGCCGCGATGTCAGCGCGCCGCCCTCGATCTCGCCGGCGACGGAGGCGATCATCGAGACTTCCAGAAGTTCACCCGGCGACAGCGGCGGCAGGATCGAGGGCAGACGCGCCGCCAGCATCGACTTGCCGGCGCCGGGCGCGCCGATCATCAGGAGGTGATGTCCGCCGGCGGCGGCGATCTCCAGCGCGCGCTTGGCGCTTTCCTGGCCCTTGATGTCGCGCAGGTCGAGCTTTGAGGTGGCGGCCTCGTGCACTTTCGGCGAGGGCCGCGACAGCACCTGCGTGCCCTTGAAATGGTTGGCGATCTGGATCAGCGATTGTGCGGCGATGATCTGGATGTCGGGGCTCGCCCACGCCGCCTCCGAGCCGCAGGCGGCCGGGCAGATCAAGCCCTCCTCGCGCTGATTGGCGCCGATTGCGGCGGGGAGCGCGCCGGCGACGGCTGCGATCGAGCCGTCGAGCCCGAGTTCGCCGAGCACGGTGAAGCCGGCCAGAGCATCCGGCGGGATCGCGCCGATCGCCGCCATCAGCCCGAGCGCGATCGGCAGGTCGTAGTGGCTGCCTTCCTTCGGGACGTCGGCGGGCGCCAGATTGACGATGATCCGCCGCGCCGGCAGCGCGAGCCCTGAGGCGATCAGCGCCGAGCGCACCCGCTCGCGCGCCTCCGACACCGCCTTGTCCGGCAGGCCGACGATGGAGAAGGCCGGCAGGCCCGGCGCGACTTGCACCTGCACGTCGACCGCGCGGGCCTCGATTCCCTCAAAGGCGACGGTAGAAACCCGTTGAACCATGCCGAACCAGCCTGCCCCTCTTGCACAATCAAAGGTAGCAGAGCAGGGCGCTCTCCGCAAGAACAATACAGGAACATTGCCCCGGCGGGGAAAGCCCTAACAAGCCGTGAACGCGATCCCGACACTACGCTTCGAATGCGAGCTTCTGCCCTCAGCACATCCCAACGAATGTCCGCTACTCCTAAGGCTGCGGGATGGGCCGTGGTCTAACGGGTGAACAGTTCAATGCTTGCAAATCGCCGGAGAAGCGAACGTCGGGTGTGCAGCCGGCTCGCCAAGATTCATTTTGGGGCGGGCTCACTGCCCAGGGACTGCACGATCACGGATATCTCGGACGGGGGTGTGAAGGTCGTGGCGGAATTTCTGGAAGTGCCGCCGCAATTCACCATCATCTTCGCGCCGGACTATTCCCGCCAATGCCGCCTGCGCTGGCGCATCGGCTGCGAATTCGGTGCCGAATTCGTCGACTAGAGCATGATCCGGAAAAGTCTGAGGCGGTTTTCCGGGAAGATCATGCTCGAACAATAGGGCAGGCGCGCGTCCTTAACGGGACTTTAGCGTTAATCGGTAAGCATCTCTGATCAGTTGCCGAGTGATCAGAGTATGCCCAAGCGTTCGTCCCTCGCCTTCCGCCCGGCGAGATTGCTGCTTCCCGCCCTCGTCGCGCTTGTCCTCGGCGGCTGTCAGACGACGAGCCTCGAGGACGTCACCGGCGCGCTCGGCGGCAAGACGGAGACAACGGCCGGCAAGGCCGACACCAGGACGGACATGGACGCGCTGCGCGAGCGCTATCGCGCCAAGCCCAGCGATCCCGCCATTGCGATCGAATACGGCAAGGCGCTGCGCGGCAGCGGCCAGCGCGCCCAGGCGGTCGCGGTGCTCGAGCAGGCCGTGCTCGCCCATCCCAGCAACAAGGCGCTGCTCGCCGGCTACGGCCGCGCGCTCGCCGACAACGGCAATTTCCAGCAGGCTTTCGATGTTCTGGGCCGCGCGCATTCGCCCGAGGATCCCGACTGGCGGATCCTGTCGGCGCAGGGCGCGGCGCTCGATCAGCTCGGCCGCAACGAGGAAGCGCAGCAATATTACGCGAGCGCCTTGAAGATCGTGCCTGACGAGCCGCAGGTTCTGTCCAATCTCGGCCTGTCCTACATGCTGCAGAACAATCTGCCGAAGGCCGAACAGGTGCTCGGCCGCGCCTATCAGCGCAATCAGAACGATGTGCGGATCCGTGCCAATCTCGCGCTGGTGCTGGGATTGCAAGGCCGCGAGGCCGAGGCTGAAATCCTCGTGAAGGCAGATTTGCCGCCGGACCAGGCCGCGGCCAAGGTCGCGGCGCTGCGGCAGCTGTTGGCGAAGAAGCTGCAGCAGCGGGCCGAGAAGTAGCCCGCCTCTCTTGAGACCTTATGGGATGAACCTCGCCTCGCGCCTCGACGGAGGTGCGCCCCCCTTGTGGGGGAGGGCTAGGGAGAGGGGTAGCCCAGGAAAAGGTGCCGGTTGTTGACGATGCATCGGGTGCGAGTGCGCGACGGAAGAGTCCCCGTGTGGCACCCCCCTCCCTGTCCCTTCCCAAAAGGGGGAGGGAACGGAGAGAACATCGTTGTGGCGCCTACGACGCCTTGCGATGCGGGGTGGATCCGCGACCCGAGCGGCCCTTCAGCTTCTTCAGGAGCGGGCCGAGCAGCGAACGCTTCGGCTTCTTCACCTCGCCACGTCCGGCGAGGCGGTTGGCCATGGTCTGGAACAGCTCGGTGGTGCGGTGGTTCTTGGAGACCTCCGCAATCATCTGGCCATTATTGGCCGCGGTCGAGAACAGCTTCGAATCGAACGGGATCACCGCGATCGGCTGGCTCTCCATGGTCTTGGCGAAGGCCTTGACCTCGATCTCGGCACGCTTGTGCATGCCGACCTGGTTGATGCAGTACAGCGGCGGCCGATCGTTCGGCCGCGCCGCCTTCAGCACGCTCAGCATGTTCTTGGTGTTGCGCAGGTTGGCGAGATCGGGTTCGGCCACGATCACGATATCGTCGGCGTTGACCAGCGCGCGCTTGGTCCAGGCGGACCATTGATGGGGAACGTCGAGCACGATGCAGGGCGTGGTCATGCGCAGCGTGTCGAACACCGCGTCAAACGCTTCGGCGCCGAAATCATAGACGCGGTCGAGGGTGGCGGGCGCAGCGAGCAGGCTGAGGTGATCGGTGCATTTCGCGAGCAGGCGCTCCATCAGCGCGGTGTCGGGCCGGTCCTGCGACAGCACCGCATTGGCGATGCCCTGCGTCGGGTCCTGGTTGTAATCAAGACCCGCGGTGCCGAAGGCAAGGTCGAGATCGATAACGACGGAATCGAGCGAAAGGTCGCGGGCGATGGTCCAGGCCACGTTGTGCGCCACGGTGGACGCGCCGACGCCGCCCTTGGCGCCGACCACCGCGATGACGCGGCCGGTGATGATGGCTTCGGAGGCCGAGAACAGGCTGCAGATCGAGCGGACCACGTCGAGCGTCTCGACCGGGCCGACCACATAGTCGTTGACCCCGCGCCGCACCAGCTCGCGATAGGGCGCGGTATCGCCGGGATTGCCGATCACGACCACGCGGGTGCCGGGATCGCAGACGCCGGCGAGATCGTCGAGGCCTTCGAGGATGTCGCGCGTGCCGTCGGATTCGATCACGATCACGTTCGGCGTCGGCATCGATTCATAGGCTTCGATTGCCGCGGCTAAGCCGCCTTCCCTGGCGGTGAGATGCGCCTTGGCGAGCCTTCGATCCTCGCCCGCGGCGGTCACCGCCTTGAGCGTCTGCTCGGTCTCGCAAAAAGCCTGCACGGAGATGCGAGGAACCGGTGCAATGTGTTCCTCGGGGTGCCGCGGACCGTCCGCTTCGTCGTCGTCGTTGAAGCCTGTCATTTGCCTGTGTCGCTGAGTTTGGCCTTCTCGGCGTCGGGATTGATGGTGGCGATCGGGGTGCCCTTGCGATAGCGGTCGAAGGCAATGTCGCGCCGCGCGGTGTAAGCCGGTGTTTCCGAACGCGGCTGCTCGAGGTCGGCGGGATTGTCGATCATCGCCGCGAGGTTGCGCTGGCTGGCGCAGCCCAGATTGAAGTACGGGTGGTTCTCGTTGTAGCCGGGGTCGAGAATGGACGGCCCGATGTCCTCCGGCCATAGCCCGCAGGGGCCGGCGACCGCGGCGATCCTGGAATAACTGAGACGGATGGTGGGCAGCAGGCCCGGATCCTCGGGCCGATAGGGACGCTTGACGATGGCGCGCGACGGCACGCCGCCGGTTGCCAGCACGGCACGGATTTCCTGATAGCTCGCCGCGGCCGCGCGCGAATTCGCGGTGTCCACCGGCACGTCGACGACGACGGAGCCGGTGCCCTCGCGCACCCAGTCCCGGGCGATGCCCGCGACGTCGGAGTGCTGCGCGTCCGAGAGGCCGCCGCGCGCCTTGCCGACGAAGATCACGATCGATTTCTTGCCTTCCTGCACCGCGATCGGGTGGCGCTGGCGATAGTCGGTCGGCACCGTCTCGGTGACGATCTCGCCTGTGGTGTTGCAGGCGCCGAGCATGACGGAGAGCCCCGTCAGCACCAGCGCGATGCTTACGCCGCGACGTCGATCCTCTGTCGTGTTCGTCATCGCTTGATCCCCTCTTGCCCCGCTCCCCAAGCCGTCCGGTCGTCTCAGTCGATGATGAAGCCGAAATCGCCGGGCGTGCCGTCCACCGGGTCGACGCGCCGCGCGATGCCATAGAGGCGGTTCATGCGGCCGAGCAGAGCCGTCTGCGCGTCCGAGGCCGGCGCGAAGCCGTCGTCCGGCCGCGACAATTCCTTCTGAGCGACCGCGCGCACCACATAGGGCGTCACGATCACCATCAGCTCGGTTTCGTTGTTGACGAAGTCCTGGCTGCGGAACAGTGCGCCGATGATCGGCACCTGGTCGACGCCGGGCAGGCCGTTGATGGCCTGCTTGGTCTGCTGCTGGATCAGGCCGGCCATCGCCATCGAGCCGCCCGAGGGAATTTCCAGCGTCGTCTCGGCGCGGCGGGTCTGGATCGACGGGATGGTGATCGAGCTGGTCTGGCCCGCGGACACCGCCTGCGTCACGGAGATGGCGTTCTGATTCGACAGCTCCGAGACCTCGGTCATCACGCGCAGGCTGATGCGTCCCTCGCTGAGCACGACCGGCGTGAAGTTCAGGGAGATGCCGAACTTCTTGTAGGTGATCTGGGTGGTACAGACATGGGTGACCGGATCGCAGGAATAGCCCGCAGGGATCGGGAATTCGCCGCCGGCAATGAAAGTGGCGGACTCGCCGGAGATCGCCGTCAGGCTGGGCTCAGCCAGGGTCCGCATCACGCCGGCGCTTTCCATCGCGCGCATCGTGGCGTTGACCGTGGCCACGCCTTTTGCGAGCCCGGTGACACCGAGCCCGTTGCTGCTGACGAGCGGGCCACCGGAGACCGAGAACGGGTTGGAGTTGTTGAAATTCACCACCGCGGTGCCGGCATTCAGGCTGGCGCTGAGATCGACGCCGAGCTGCTTGACGATGTCGCGGCGCACTTCGCCGACGACGACCTTGAGCATCACCTGATCGCGGCCGCGCACGACGATATTGTTGACGACCTTGTCCGAGCCGCCGACGAGCTTGGCGGCGACGTCGCCGGCCTGCTGGGCCTCGACCGGGCTCGACACCGAGCCGGTCAGCATCACGCTGTCGCCGACGCCTTCGATCTGCACGCCTGGCAGCGACTGGCGCAGCGCCGAACGCATGCCGTTGAGATCGCGTTTCACTGCGATGTCGTAGGCGGCGACCTGCTGGCCGTCGGCGGTGAAGAAAACGACGTTGGTCTGGCCGACCTGGCCGCCGATGATGTAAGCGCGCTGGGCCGAGCGGATCACCGCATTGGCGATCTTGGGATCGGCCACCAGCACGTCCTTGACCTCGCGCGGCAGGTCGATGACGACGGATTTGCCGACGCCAAGCGAGAGAAAACGCGTCTTCGCCGGCGCGATCGAGCCGACCGTCGAGACGCCGAGATCCGGCATCTGCATCGGTGCCTGGTCGCCGACCGGTGCATCTGCAGCAGCGCTGACCATCTCGGGGGCTGCGAGCAGCCCCAGCATCAGCATCGCCCCCGTCCAGAACGTGCTTGCGCGATTCCCCCGAATGCGCAGGCCCGTCCGATCATCCCCAAAGTTCATTCTATCCCCATCACTTCTGTGACGTCAGTTGCCGCACCTGCACCCCGTAACGGATCACGTTCACCCCGCCGGAACGCTTGGCCGCCTGATCCTCGACCGTGAGTTCGGTTGCGTTGACATCGACGATGCTGCGCAGCGCGAGCTGGAGCGTGCCGCCCTGGCGCGCGGCCGACAGCGTCGCGACCTGATCGGGCTTGAGCTCGAGCGTGACGGTCTTGCCGATGACGGCGGTCTGGCCATCTTTTTCCTTCGGCGCCTGGTCGATCGCGAGCACACGGATGTTGGACAGGATGACCTCAGACACGATGAGGTCGTTGCCGGCGCTCGCGCCGCTGGGGTCGGGATTCTTCAGGCGGCGCGTCAGCACGACATCGACGCGGTCGTTCGGCAGGATGAAGCCGCCGGCGGCGGTCTCGGCGGAAATCTCGGTGGAGACCGCCCGCATGCCCGAGGGCAGGATCGCGGCCATGAAGCCGGAGCCTTCGGCCCTCACCAGCTTCTGCTCGCGGATCGGCTCGCCCTGCATCAGCGGGACGCGTGCGATCGCGCCGGCGATCTGCATCTGGGCGTCGGGCCTGGCGTCGCGGCGGATGAAGGCGCTGCTCGCGGTCGCCGCCGGCCAGGTCTGCCATTGCAGGTCGTCGGGCTTTACGGCCTGACCGAGCTGGATGTCGTTCTTCGCGATCAGAACCTCGACCGTCGGCAGCTTCTCGGCGACGGGAGCGACGGGTGCGGGTGCATTCTGATACCCGCTCGCCAGATACGCAGCGACGCCGCCGGCGCCGAGCGCGATGACGAGAACGACAATGCGTGCGGTGTTCATACGCTTTTACTCTTACGCGGGTCACTCGAACCGCACCTGGCGGGTTCCCCTGCTTCGATGAGTAGGGAGTAAAAGTATAAGGGTTGTTGCGAGGCCGAATGCGCCGGCCGGTCACGATGCTGGTTTTCGGCAGATGGTGAACGTGGCGTTATTCAGTCGGCCAGCGGCCCCGTAGAATCACGCATCCCGGCGCGCCCGTTCCCGGGATGCGCGAGGCGTCATGGTGAACGGGCGGTTAGTGGCTCGCTTGAGCCGAATGCACACGGTCGTGAGATGGAAGCATTTGCGCCACATCATCAGTGTCGTCGCGGCGAAGGTCGGCCTTCGCCCCGACGACGATGAGGAGAATGGCGCGCCCCTACTTCTTCCGCTTCTGCTCGATCACGTCCCAGATCTTCGCCGCCACGTCGGGGCCGCCGAGCCGTGAGATGGCGCGGATACCGGTCGGCGAGGTCACGTTGATCTCGGTGAGGTTGCCGTTGATGACGTCGATGCCGACGAACAGGAGTCCGCGCTCGCGCAGCGCGGGTCCGACGGTGGCGCAGATCTCGCGCTCGCGCGCCGTGAGCTCGGTCTCCTGCGCGGCGCCCCCGCGCACCATGTTGGAGCGGAGGTCGTCGGCGGCCGGCAAGCGGTTCACCGCGCCGGCGAACTCGCCGTTGACGAGGATGATGCGCTTGTCGCCGTGCTTCACCTCGGGAATGAACTGCTGGATCACCCAGGGCTCCTTGAACGTCACCGAGAACATGTCGAACAGCGAGCCGAAATTCATGTCCTGCGGCATCACGCGGAAAACCGCCGCGCCGCCGTGCCCGTGCAGCGGCTTCATCACCACGGCGCCGTGCCTGTCGCGGAACGCGTTGATTTCGTCGAGGTCGCGCGAGATCAGCGTCGGCGGCATCAGCTGCGGAAAGTTCATCACGAACAGTTTTTCGGGCGCGTTGCGAACCGAGGCCGGGTCGTTGACCACCAGCGTCTTCGGATGGATGCGCTCCAGGAAGTGCGTCGAGGTGATGTAGGCGAGGTCGAACGGCGGATCCTGGCGCAGCAGCACCACGTCGAAGCCGCTCAGCGCCTCGCGCTTGGGCTCACCGAGGGTGAAATGGTCGCCGGGCTCGTCGCGCACGGTCAGGAGCTGCACCGGCGCGACGAGCTCTTCGCCGACCATCGAAAGCTTGTCGGGCGTGTAATAGGACAGGCCATGGCCGCGCTTCTGCGCCTCCAGGAGCAGCGCGAAGGTGGAATCGCCCTTGATGTTGATGCGGGCGATTGGGTCCATCTGGACGGCGACGTTCAGTTTCATGGTCTGCCTTTCAGGTCGAGGCGTCGAATGCCGCCAACACATGGCGCGGAAGTGAGCGCGGTGCAATCAGCATGGCGTCGAATCGCAATTCGAATTCGGCATGCTCGGGATGCGCCACGAGCCAGCCTTGGGCGGCGTCGATGATGCGTTGCTGCTGCCGCCGCGTCACGGCATAGGCTGCATCGTCCAGGCTGGCGCGCGCCTTGACCTCGACGAAGGCGATGAGGTTGCGGCGACGCGCGACGAGGTCGATCTCGCCGTGCGGCGTGCGGTAGCGTTTTGCCAGGATGCGGTAGCCCTTGGCCATGAGATAGGCGGCGGCGCGGCTTTCCGCGGAGATGCCGGTGCGGAACGCGGCGACGCGCTCGGGCGAGACGACCTTCGGTTCCGCAGGCATCTCACTCTTCGCCATCGCCGCCTCGCAGATCCTTTGCGAGCTCGAGCGCGCGGGCATAGACTTCGCGGCGCGGCCGGCCCGAGAGCGCGACTGCGTGCGCAACGGCGTCCTTGACGCTGTGCGCGGCGAGCTGCTCGCGCAGCAGATCATCGAGCGCATCGGACGTCAGCAGCTCGGCGCCGGCCGCGGGTGGAGCGATGACCAGCACGAATTCGCCGCGCGTCTCCAGCGTATCGGCCTCGCGCGCAAGCGCGTGCAGCGTCGCGCGCGAAATCTCCTCGTGCAGTTTTGTCAGCTCACGGCAGATCGCCGCCTCGCGCGTCCCCATGATCTCGGCGAGCTCGGCGAGCGTGTCCTGGACGCGGTTGCCGGATTCGAACATCACCAGCGTCGCATCGATGCGCGCGAGCTCGGTGAGGCGGCTGCGCCGCGCGGCGGATTTCGCCGGCAAGAAACCCTCGAAGAAGAAGCGGTCGGTCGGCAGGGCCGCGACCGACAGCGCGGCCAGCACCGAGGACGGGCCGGGCAGCGCATACACGGCATGACCGGCGGCGCAGACCTCGCGCACCAGCTTGAAGCCGGGATCGGAGATCAGCGGCGTGCCGGCATCCGATACCAGCGCGACCGAACCGCCCTGCGCCAGCGCCTCCAGGATCTTCGGCCGCGCGGCTTCGGCGTTGTGCTCGTGATATTGCCTGAGCGTTGCCGCGATGTCGTAGCGCTCGGTCAGGCGGCGGGTGATGCGGGTGTCCTCGCAGGCGATGACGTCGACGCCGGCGAGCGTCTGCAGCGCGCGCAAGGTGATATCGCCGAGATTGCCGATGGGGGTCGCGACCAGATGGAGGCCCGCCGCGGCCTTTGGGGCCGGGAGCCGATGGGCATCGATGGAGAAGCCGCGCGGGGGGGCGTCTGGGCGTTCAGGCGTATTTATCGGGGCCGGCTTTGCGCGCATAATGGAGCCAACTTAGGCACGATCCGAAGGGCTGGGAACTGCTCTTCGAAAAGATCGTGCCGAGGTGAGGGGCGATAAACGGACGGGAATGTGATTGACCCAAGGTCACGTTGCGAGGGAGTGAGGGCCCTCGTGCCATATTCGCGACGGAAACGCCGCCTTGATGCTACGCGACGAACGGCGAAGAGCTGGCCAGGACGGGAAGACGGCCGCGTTAAGCGGTCATTATCCTTTTGTTTTGGTTAACTATTTACCGACACTATGCCTGAATCCGCGGCTTGTGTCGCGGCAAGGAATGTTGTGAACCGGCTGGCGAGAGCCGGCCGGAAGAGAAGCTGTCATGCTGGGCCCGCGTCATCCAAAATCTCCCGTTCCGGACCCCCTGTCATTGGGTGCGACCCGGCGGAGCGCGCTCGGCCTGTTGCTGGGCGCGCCGCTGTTGTCGGCGTGCGCCGGCGTGCAGCAGAGCCTCAGCCAGTTCTCCAACCCGTTCTCCAGCTCCTCCGCGCCGCCGGCCCAGCCGGCAGGTCCGCCCCAGCAGGGGACGACCGCGGGCAGCGGTGGGGTCAAGGTCGCGGTGATCCTGCCGCTCTCGGCCGCGGGCAATGCCGGCCTTGCCGCGCAGTCCATGCGCAACGCCGCCGAGATGGCGCTGGCCGAGTTCCAGAACCCGAACATCCAGCTCCTGATCAAGGACGACGCTGGCAGCCCGCAGGGCGCGCAAGCCGGCGCGCAGCAGGCGGTGGAGGAAGGCGCCGAGATCATCCTGGGGCCGCTGTTCGCGCAATCTGTGCCGGCGGTGGCGCAGGTCGCGCGCACGCGCAACATCCCGGTGATCGCCTTCTCGACCGACTCCAGCATCGCCGGCCGCGGCGTCTACCTGCTCTCGTTCCTGCCGGAGTCCGACGTCAACCGCATCGTCGAATATTCGGCGAGCATCGGAAAGCGCTCCTTTGCCGTGCTGCTGCCCGATAACGCCTATGGCAATGTCGTCGAGGCCGCGGTGAAGGCGGCGGTGCCGCGGCGCGGCGGCCGCATCGTCGCGTTCGAGAAATACGGCGCCGATCGCGCCACGCCCGCGCGTGGCGTGGCGCAGCAGCTCGGCAGCGCCGATGCGTTGTTCATTGCGGACGACGGCGATGCCGTGGTTTCGGTAGCCGATGCGATGACCGCGGCGGGGGCGAACTTGCGCAACATCCAGCTGCTCGGCACCGGCCTGTGGGACAATCCGCGCGTCTATGCGAACTCGGCGCTGCAGGGCGGCCTCTATGCCGCGCCCGATCCGGCCGGTTTTCGCGCGTTCTCGGGCCGCTACCGCACGAAGTACGGCGCCGAGCCGATCCGCACCGCGACGCTCGCCTATGACGCGGTCGCACTCGTTGCCGCGCTGGCGCGCACGCAAGGTGGCCAGCGCTTCTCCTCCGATGTCCTCACCAATCCTTCCGGCTTCGCCGGCATCGACGGCCTGTTCCGCTTCCGCCCCGACGGCACCAACGAGCGCGGCCTTGCCGTGATGAAGGTGACGTCCGGCGGCGGCGTTGCGGTGGCGGGCTCGCCGAAGAGTTTTGGGGCGTAGTTCTCACCGCGGATGCCGCTGCGCTCCCTCGCCCCGCTTGCGGGGAGATGCGAAGATCTCGCTACGCTGCGAGATCCGCGACCACGGCATCCAGCACCGGGAATCCGCTGTTCGTCACGCGCAGCCGTCCCGTCGCATCGACCGTGATCGCGCCTTCCTCGCGCAGCAACGCGATGCGCCTGGGGTCGAGCGGTCGGCCTGACAGCGCCTTGTAGCGCTCGGGGTCGATGCCTTCGGCGAGGCGCAATCCCATCAGCAAGAATTCGTCGGCGCGCTCCTCGCTGTTGAGGAGATCGTCGGTGACGACGCCGTCGCCGTTGGTCTCGACCCGCAGCAGCCAGGCCTCGGGGCGCTTCTCCGTGGCGGTGGCATGGCGCACGCCGTCGATGTCGAGACGGCCGTGTGCGCCGGGACCGATGCCGGCATATTCCTCGCCGCGCCAGTAGACCAGATTGTGCCGGCACTCGGCGCCGCGCCGCGCGTGGTTGGAGATCTCGTAGGCGGGTAGCCCAAGCTTGTCGCAGGTCTCCTGCGTGACGTCGTAGAGCGCGCGTGCGACCGCTTCGTCCGGCGTCTTCAATTTGCCGGCCTGGTGCAGGCCGAAGAACGGCGTGCCTTCCTCGATCGTCAATTGATAGAGCGACAGATGCTCGGCCGCTTCATCGATGGCGTGCCTGAGCTCGTCGGCCCACATCTCCGGCGTCTGGTCGGGGCGGGCGTAGATCAGGTCGAACGAATAGCGGTCGAACGAGCGGCGCGCGATGGCGACGGCATCGAGCGCCTCGCGCGCGCTGTGCATGCGGCCGAGCGCCTTGAGCGAGGCATCGTCGAGTGCCTGCACGCCGAGCGAGACGCGGTTGACGCCGGCTGAACGATAGCCGGCAAAGCGCGTGGCTTCGACGCTGGTCGGGTTCGCTTCCAGCGTCACCTCGACGTCGCCGGCGACGGTCCAGTGCTTGCCGATCGCATCGAGCACCGCGCCGACTGTTGAAGGCTGCATCAGCGAGGGCGTGCCGCCGCCCAGAAAGATCGAGGTCACTTCACGTCCGGGCGCGCGCTCGGCCGTGGTTGCGATCTCGCGCGCGAAGGCCGACGCAAACCGCGCTTCGTCGATCGCGGCGTGGCGGACATGGCTGTTGAAGTCGCAATAGGGGCACTTCGACAGGCAGAACGGCCAGTGCACGTAGACGCCGAAGGCTTCCGATTCCTGTCTTGACGCGTTTTCCCGGCGCGAACCGGCATCCACTTCGCTCGACAACGCTCTAGCGCGGCTCAAGGCAGATCTCCGCCAGTTTCACGAAGGCGCGGGCGCGATGCGACAGGCCGAGGCCGAGCGGCGGCAGGCCGTGCTTCTCGATGCTTTCCATCTCGCCGAAGGTGCGGCTGTGGCCATCGGGCAGGAACATCGGATCGTAGCCGAAGCCGGCAGTGCCGCGCGGCGGCCACACCAGCGTGCCGTCGACCCGGGCCTCGACCTCCTCGAGATGATCGTCCGGCCACGCCACGCAGAGCGCGGAGACGAAATGCGCCGTTCGGCGGTCGGGCGTGGTCGCGCCGCGTTCCTGCAACAGCCGCTCGATCTGGGCCATCGCCGCGTTGAAATCCTTGGTCGGGCCGGCCCAGCGCGCGCTGTAGATGCCGGGCGCGCCGTCGAGCGCGTCGACGACGATACCGGAATCATCGGCGAACGCGGGAAGCTTCGTCGCCTTCGCCGCCGCGATCGCCTTGATCGCGGCGTTACTGCCGAAGTCGTTGCCGGTTTCCGCGGGCTCGTCCAGGCCGAGCTCACCGGCCGACACCGCCTCGATCCCGTACGGCGCAAGCAACTCCTCCATCTCGGCGAGCTTGCCGGGATTGTGGGTGGCGATGACGAGCTTTCCGGTGATTCGGCGGTGCATGGGCCTATTGACTACGCGACAGCCAGTTTCTGCAAGTCCACGAGACGCGCGACGCCCTTGCGCGCCAGCGCCATCAACGCCAGGAACTCGGTTTCCGTGAACGGCTCGCGTTCCGCGGTGCCCTGCACCTCGATGATGCGGCCGTCGCCGGTCATGACGAAATTGGCGTCGGTCTCGGCCTCGGAATCCTCGGCATAATCGAGGTCGAGCACCGGCGTGCCGTTGTAGATGCCGCAGGAGATCGCGGCGACGTTGTCGCGCAGCACGTTGGCCTTGATCATGTTGCGCGCCTTCATCCAGTTGATGCAATCGGCGAGTGCGACCCAGGCGCCGGTGATCGAGGCCGTGCGGGTGCCGCCGTCGGCCTGGAGCACGTCGCAATCGACCGTGATCTGGCGCTCGCCGAGCGCTTCGAGATCGACGATGGTGCGAAGCGAGCGGCCGATCAGGCGCTGGATCTCGACGGTGCGGCCGCTCTGCTTGCCGGCCGAGGCCTCGCGGCGGGTGCGCTCGGAGGTCGCGCGCGGCAGCATGCCGTATTCGGCGGTGACCCAGCCGCGGCCCTGGCCCTTCAGCCACGGCGGCAGGCGGTCTTCCAGCGTGGCGGTGACCAGCACATGGGTGTCGCCGAATTTCACCAGGCACGAGCCTTCCGCATATTTGACCACGCCGCGCTCCAGCGTCACGGGGCGCAATTCGTCGGGCGCACGGCGGCTTGGCCGCATGGGAAATCCTCCAAAACTTTCGGAAAAGGGCTGTTCGCGGTGCTTGTAGGTGGGGTCAGGGTGAGCGGCAAGGGGGAAGATCAGCGCTTAATCGCCCCCGGTTTTCCACCCCGCAAACGCCACGCTTGTCAGAACCGTCCCGGATGGACAAATTATGAGCATCTGAGAGGAGTTAACCGTCTGTGGCCCATCACGATCCGATCCATCTGATCGCGCCGCGCGCAGGCCTCGCCCAGCTCAACGAGCGTTCCCGCGACATCTTTCGTCAAATTGTCGAAAGCTATCTCGCAACCGGCGAGCCGGTCGGCTCGCGCAACATTTCCCGCCTGATCGCCACGCCGCTGTCGCCGGCCTCGGTCCGTAACGTCATGGCGGACCTGGAACAGCTCGGCCTGATCTATGCCCCGCACACCTCGGCGGGCCGGCTGCCGACGGAACTCGGGCTGCGCTTCTTCGTCGACGCCCTGATGCAGGTCGGCGATCTCACCGAGGCCGAACGGCAGTCGATCCAGAGCCAGCTTGCCACGGTCGGCCAGGCCCAGTCGGTCGAGGCGGCACTGGACCAGGCGCTGACGCGGCTGTCGGGCCTGACCCGTGCGGCAGCGGTGGTGCTGACCCCGAAATCCAATGCGCGGCTCAAGCACATCGAATTCGTCCGGCTGGAACCGGAAAAGGCGCTGGTGATCCTGGTCGGCGAGGACGGCCAGGTCGAAAACCGCGTGCTGACGCTGCCGCCCGGAGTTCCATCGTCCGCGATCACCGAAGCCGGCAATTTCCTCAATGCGCGGATTCGCGGGCGGACCCTGGCCGAGGCGCGGCTCGAGCTCGAAACCGCGCTCGGGCAAGCCCGCGCCGAGCTCGATCAATTGACGCAGAAAGTGATCTCGGCCGGCATCGCCAGCTGGTCCGGCGGCGAGAACGAGGACCGCCAGCTGATCGTCCGCGGCCACGCCAATCTGCTGGAAGATCTGCACGCGCTGGAGGATCTGGAGCGCGTGCGCCTGCTGTTCGACGATCTCGAGACCAAGCGCGGCGTCATCGACCTCTTGGGCCGGGCCGAGACCGCGGAGGGCGTGCGCATCTTCATCGGTTCCGAGAACAAGCTGTTTTCCTTGTCCGGCTCCTCCACGATCATCTCGCCCTATCGGGATGCCGCCGGCCACATCGTCGGTGTTTTGGGCGTGATCGGGCCGACGCGGCTGAATTACGCCCGCGTGATCCCGACCGTCGACTACGCCGCCCGCATCGTCAGCCGCCTCCTGGGGGGCTGACCGGCGTTTGCGCCGATCACGGGCGCTTGATTTTCGGACGCTTAGGCACGATATCCGGGCCAACAATCCCTGGAAACGAGTTCGAGATCAGAGCCGATGACCGAGCAAGACCGGCAACCCGAAGACACGACTGCAGCGACCGGCGAGCCCGTGGTGTCAAAACCCTACATCATGCCCGACGATCCCGAGCCCGGCTCGGTGGAGACATTGCAGAAGGAAGCAGCCGAGGCGCGCGATCGCATGCTGCGGACGCTGGCCGAGATGGAGAATTTGCGCAAGCGCACCACGAAGGAGGTCGCTGACGCCCGTCTTTATGGCATCACCGGCTTTGCCCGCGACGTGCTCGACATCGCCGACAATCTCCAGCGCGCGCTCGATGCCGTTCCGGCCGAAGCGCGTGCTGCGGCCGATCCCGGGCTGACCTCGCTGATCGAGGGCGTCGAGCTCACCGAGCGCTCGCTGCTCAACGCGCTGGAAAAGCACGGCGTGAAGAAGTTCGATCCCTTGGGCCAGAAATTCGACCCGAACTTCCAGCAGGCGATGTTCGAAGTGCCCGATGCGTCGGTGCCGTCGGGCACCGTCGTGCAGGTCGTGCAGGCCGGCTACACCATCGGCGAGCGCGTGCTGCGCCCGGCGCTGGTCGGTGTCGCCAAGGGCGGCGCGAAGCCTGCGCCCGCGGCGAACAACAACGAGTCGAGCGGCGCGACGAACTGAGTCTTAGAACCCTCCCTCGTGGTGAGGAGCCGCGCCCTTGCGCGGCGCCTCGAACCATGAAGGGCAAGATGTTACGGCGGGGCCCTTCATCCTTCGAGGCGCGCGCGAAGGAGCGCGCTCCTCAGCGCCGCCTACGCACTCACCGCGATATCCGCGGACTGAATCCGCTTCACGCCGGCCTTGGCCATGTCGGCCCAGGCCTTTGCCAGCGAGCCCTGGGTGTCGATGCCGCGGCAGGCGTCTTCCACCACATAGACCTCGAAGCCCGCCTTGCGTGCGTCCAGCGCGGTCCAGGCGACGCAGAAATCCGTCGCAAGGCCAGCGACGAACACGCGCTTGATCTTGCGGCCCTTCAGGTAGCCGGCGAGGCCCGTCGAGGTCTTGCCGTCGGCTTCGAGGAACGCTGAATAGCTGTCGACGTCCTTGTGAAACCCCTTGCGGATGATGAGCTCGGCATGCGGGATCGACAGGTCCTTCGACAGCGCGGCGCCATCGGTGCCCTGCACGCAATGATCCGGCCACAGCACCTGCTTGCCGTAGGGCAGGTCGATGGTCTCGAACGGCTTCTTGCCGGAATGCACCGACGCAAACGACACGTGGCCGGGCGTGTGCCAGTCCTGCGTCATCACCACGTTCGCAAACGCTTTGGCCATCTTGTTGATGACGGGCACCACCTGTTCGCCTTCCTTCACCGCAAGGCTGCCGCCGGGCAGGAAACAGTTTTGCACGTCGATCACGAGCAGCGCGGACGCATCGTCCGGCTTGATCGATGCCGCTGCAAACGGCGCGGTTGGCGCGAGGGTCGCCAGCGCCGTCGTTCCAAGCATTGCCAAGATTTGTCGCCGATCCAGCATCATTCGTCTCCCGCCGGGATGATCCAACCGGGGAAGTATACGAACAGAAGCCCGAAAATGCAGCCGGGTTTGGTGAGGCTTGGGCTACCCCTTCGGCTGGATCCCGTCGCGCACGGCGCGGAAGCGGGTGAAGGCGGCTTGCCACTGGTCGCGCGGGGCGCTGGCGATGATGCGCAGCGAGGCGCCGCCGCTCGAGAAGCGGATCCACTGCACCACGGTCACCGGCGTCTTGTCCTTGCCGCTGACGCCGTCAATCCGGGTCTCGAAGCCCTGCTGGCCGTTGATGCGGATCGGCTCCGACATGGTGACGCGGGATTCGCGCACGCCGGGGATCTGGAGCGCGGCCTCCTGGGCGAAGCGGGCGCGATCGTCGGCGGCTTGCGGGGTCGCGCCGATCAGGCCGAGGATCATGAACGGCTTCGACTCATAGCCTGCGCTCTCGTTGCCGTCGGCGAGGATGATGCTGGAGCCCGGCGCCAGCGTGCGGATGTCCTTGAAGTCGGCGAGATCGGTGATCTTGAACGGTATCAAGGCGATCTGCTCCTCGGTCGAGACCTGCTTGCGGGTGGTGGCGCTCGCGAACATCTGCCGAACCGCCTCGTCGGTGTAGATCTTGGTCGCATTCTCCGGGATCTGCACCGCGACATAGCCGGAGAAGCCGGCGCCCGGCACGATCATCGAATAGCGTTTCACCGGGGTCTCCCCGGCCTTGCCGCTCTCGGTGGTGAAATAGGCAAGGCCTGCGGGCGTCTCGATCTTGTCCTGCTTGACGCCGCCAGCGCCGGCCGGATTGGAATTGAAGGCGCTCACGACCTCGCCATAGGCCGCCGGCGGCAGCTCGGTGATCAGCACCTTGACGCTGCCGTCCTCGCTCTCGAAGCCCGGAAAGGTTTTTGCCGTGCCGAGGCCGACCAGCGGCACCATGCCGAGGCGCAGGCCCGGCGGGAAAACGGCGTCGGCAGCCATGGCCGGAAGCGCGGAGGCAACGAGGAGGGTGAGCGCGGCGAGGGGGCGGATCAGCTTCATTGGGCACTCTGATTGGTTCACATTGAGGCCGTTCGATGGTCGGCGCCGGGCGCTTTGTCGCGCGAAGCAGCCCTTGGCGCGGCGGTCGGCCGGCCGACTTTTAGCGGGTTTGGCCTTGCCGTAACAGGGTGTGGCGGGTTGCCGGGGCGGGGTGGCGATCCGCCGGACCTGTTAATATCTCCTCACCCGCAAGGGCGGTCGAGCCCGGATATGATGTCCTAAAACCCAATGTTTTCACGGCCGAAACGTTGCTCCGGTCCTTGCGGGCCCCTGCCCCCCTCCTATATGAGCCTCAATCATCGCAATATCGCGGATGTTTGATCTTAGGGGGTTTCGGTTCGGGTGCCTTCTGGGCCCAGCCAACCTGCCGCAAAAAGAAGGATATCAGGACCATGGGAAAGGTCATTGGGATCGACCTCGGCACCACGAACTCGTGCGTCGCCGTGATGGACGGCAAAAACGCCAAAGTCATCGAGAATTCCGAAGGCATGCGCACGACGCCTTCGATCGTCGCCGTGACGGACGACGGTGAGCGCCTCGTCGGCCAGCCTGCCAAGCGCCAGGCCGTTACCAATCCAGAGCGTACGTTCTTCGCAGTGAAGCGCCTCATCGGCCGCCGCTACGACGACCCGATGGTCGAGAAGGACAAGAAGCTCGTTCCTTACAAGATCGTGAAGGCTTCCAACGGCGACGCCTGGGTCGAGGCCGACGGCCAGACCTACTCGCCCTCGCAGGTCTCCGCTTTCATCCTGCAGAAGATGAAGGAGACCGCGGAAGCCCATCTCGGCCAGAAGGTCGAGCAGGCCGTCATCACCGTTCCCGCCTACTTCAACGACGCCCAGCGCCAGGCGACCAAGGACGCCGGCAAGATCGCGGGCCTTGAAGTGCTGCGCATCATCAACGAGCCGACCGCGGCCGCGCTCGCCTATGGCCTCGACAAGACCAAGGCCGGCACGATCGCCGTGTACGACCTCGGCGGTGGCACCTTCGATATCTCCATTCTCGAGATCGGCGACGGCGTGTTCGAGGTGAAGTCGACCAACGGCGACACCTTCCTCGGCGGCGAAGATTTCGACATGCGTCTGGTCGGCTATCTCGCCGACGAGTTCCAGAAGGAGCAGGGCATCAACCTGCGCAACGACAAGCTCGCGCTTCAGCGTCTGAAGGAAGCCGCTGAAAAGGCCAAGATCGAGCTGTCGTCGACGACGCAGACCGAGATCAACCTGCCCTTCATCACCGCGGACCAGACCGGCCCGAAGCATCTGACGATGAAGCTGACCCGCGCCAAGTTCGAGGCGCTGGTCGACGACCTCGTGCAGAAGACCATCGAACCCTGCCGCAAGGCGCTGAAGGACGCCGGCGTCACCGCCGGTGAGATCGGCGAGGTGGTTCTGGTCGGCGGCATGACCCGCATGCCGAAGGTCCAGGAAGTCGTGAAGCAACTGTTCGGCAAGGAGCCGCACAAGGGCGTCAACCCGGACGAAGTCGTGGCGATCGGCGCTGCGATCCAGGCCGGCGTGCTCCAGGGCGACGTCAAGGACGTGCTGCTGCTGGACGTGACCCCGCTGTCGCTGGGCATCGAGACGCTGGGCGGCGTGTTCACCCGCATCATCGACCGCAACACCACGATCCCGACCAAGAAGAGCCAGGTGTTCTCGACGGCTGAAGACAATCAGAATGCCGTCACCATCCGCGTCTTCCAGGGTGAGCGTGAAATGGCGGCCGACAACAAGATGCTCGGCCAGTTCGACCTGATGGGCATTCCGCCGGCTCCGCGCGGCATGCCGCAGATCGAGGTGACCTTCGACATTGACGCCAACGGCATCGTCAACGTCTCGGCCAAGGACAAGGCCACCGGCAAGGAGCAGCAGATCCGCATCCAGGCCTCGGGCGGCCTGTCGGAAGCCGACATCGAGAAGATGGTCAAGGACGCCGAGGCCAATGCCGAGGCGGACAAGAAGCGCCGCGAGGCCGTCACCGCCAAGAACGAGGCGGATGGTCTGGTGCATTCGACCGAGAAGGCATTGGCCGAGCACGGTTCGAAGGTTGCCGAGAGCGAGCGCCGCGCCATCGAGGATGCGGTCAGCGACCTCAAGGAAGCGCTGAAGGGCGACGACGCTGAGGCGATCAAGGCCAAGACCCAGACGCTGGCTCAGGCTTCGATGAAGCTCGGCGAGGCCATGTACAAGCAGCAGGCCGAGGCCGACGCCAAGAAGGACGCGGCCAAGGACGACGTCGTCGACGCGGAGTTCACCGAAGTCGACGACGACAAGAACAACAAGAAGTCCGCCTGAACCCCGAGAGGGTGACGATGCGGACGACTTGGACCCCACACGCGCTAACGGCCTCCTCCCTCACGGGGGAGGCCGTCGTGTCGGGCTCGTCGGGTGATGCGCCCGCTACGATCAATCAATTCCCAGCCGTTATTCTCAACGCTGCCAAGCAACCCTCTGCCGCGAGGTCGAAGGGTGCCTATATCGCTGCGTGGCAACGTTGCTTCGCCCCAACTTGAATCGCGATTGGATAGACCGAGCCCAGCATGTCCACGTCCACCAAGCGCTGCTATTACGAGACCCTCGAAGTCGACCGCGACGCCGACGAATCCAAGCTGAAATCGTCGTTCCGCAAGCTGGCGATGAAGTTTCACCCCGACCGCAACCCCGGGGACGACACCAGCGAGATCAAGTTCAAGGAAATCAACGAGGCCTACGAGGTCCTGAAGGACAAGGACAAGCGCGCGGCCTATGACCGCTTCGGCCATGCCGCCTTCGAGCAGGGCGGTCCCGGCGGCGGCGCCGGTTTCGGCGCCGGCTTCGCCTCCTCCTTCTCCGACATTTTCGAGGACCTGTTCGGCATGGCCGGACAGCGCGGCCGCGGCGGCCGCGAGCGCGGCGCCGATCTGCGCTACAACATGGAGATCACGCTCGAGGAAGCCTTCAGCGGCAAGACCGCGCAGATCGAGATCCCGGTCTCGGTCACCTGCGAGTCCTGCTCGGGCATCGGCGCCAAGGCCGGCACCAAGCCGAAGACCTGCTCGACCTGCGGCGGCGCCGGCCGCGTGCGGCAGTCGCAGGGCTTCTTCACGCTCGAGCGCACCTGCCCGGGCTGCCAGGGCCGCGGCCAGATGATCGAGGACGCCTGCCCGTCCTGCGCGGGACAGGGCCGCGTCACCCGCGAGCGCACGCTCTCGGTCAACATTCCCGCCGGCGTCGAGGACGGCACGCGGATCAGGCTCGCCGGCGAAGGCGAGGCCGGGGTTCGCGGTGGTCCGCCCGGCGACCTCTACATCTTCCTGTCGCTGGCCCAGCACCAGTTCTTCCAGCGCGACGGCGCCGACCTGCATTGCCGCGTGCCGATCTCGATGGTGACGGCCGCGCTTGGCGGTGAATTCGAGGTGCCGACCATCGACAAGGCCAAGGCGAAGGTGAAGGTGCCGGCCGGGACCCAGTCCAACCGTCGATTCCGCATTGCGTCAAAAGGCATGCCGGTGCTGCGCTCGCGCCAGACCGGCGACATGTACGTTCAGGTCGTGGTCGAGACTCCGCAGAACCTCACCAAGAAGCAGCAGGAGTTGCTGGCCGAGTTCGAAAAGCTCTCCTCTGGCAACACCCAGCCGGAATCCGAGGGTTTCTTCGCCAAGGTCAAGGACTTCTTCGGTAATCGGGCGAGTTGACCCGGCTTGACCGTACCGCCTGCGGCCTATACCTGTTTATGACCATTTTCTGACACGCCGCGGTCCCGCGGTCCCGTCCGGTCCAGACATGCCATTGCCATCGTCCGCGCGAGCGTTGAAGAAGCCCCGTCTCGACGACGAGGTGCGCTTTCTGAGATCGTGGATCGAAAAGCCCCTCCACATGGGCGCGGTGATGCCGTCGGGCAAGCTCCTGGCCCGGACCATGGCGCATTACGTCGACATCAATTCGGATGCTCCCGTGGTCGAGCTCGGACCCGGTACCGGCGCCATCACCTCGGCGCTGATCGAGCGCGGCGTCGAGCAGAAGCGTCTCGTCCTCGTCGAATACAATCCCGGCTTTTGCGCGCTGCTGCGCGACCGCTACCCGCAAGCCAAGGTCGTGCAGGGCGACGCCTACCGCCTCCGCGACACGCTCTGGAACGTGCTGAGCGCGCCCGCCAGCGCGGTTGTTTCGGGCCTGCCGCTCGTCACAAAACCGATGCTGACGCGGCTGCGGCTCATTCGCGATGCCTTCACGGCGCTCGCGCCCGGCGCGCCCTTCGTTCAGTTCACCTACGCGGTGGTGCCGCCGATCCCGAAATCGTTGCCGGGCGTGTCCACGGAGGCCTCGGAACGGATCTGGATGAACCTTCCGCCGGCACGCGTCTGGGTGTATCGCAAGGACTAATCTGTCGCTGCGAACGCGGCGCGCCCCTTTCCCGCTTGCGGGGGCAGGGTCGGGGTGGGGGTCTCTCCGCGGTCGAGATCGTCCCCCGTTGGGAGAAAGCCCCCTCCCGCCGCGCTTCGCGCGTCGACCTCCACCGCAAGCGGGAGAGGTGGATCGGAGTTTGCCGCCCGGATGTCCGCACCGAAAATCCTGGTCATTCCCGGCTCGCTGCGCACGGGCTCGCACAATGCGAAGCTGGCGGCGGTCATTGCGTATGAGTTCGTGCGGGCCGGCGTCGACGTCACCCGCATCTCGCTCGCCGATTTTCCGCTGCCGATCTATGACGGCGATCTCCAGGCCAAGTCCGGCGTGCCCAAGAACGCGATCAATCTGAAGCGCATGATCGGCGCGCATCACGGCGTGCTGATCGTCTCGCCCGAATACAATGCCTCGGTGCCGCCGCTGCTCAAGAACGCGATCGACTGGGTCAGCCGCGTCCACGATCTGCACGAGGTGCGCGGCGCGGTGTTCCGCAATCGCACCTTTGCGCTCGCCGGCGCTTCGCAGAGCCGGCTGGGCGCCGCCCGCGCGCTCCAGGCCTTGCGCCTGATCCTGACCTCCTGCCACGCCAATGTGATTGCCAGCCAGCTCGCGCTCGCCTTTGCCGACCAGGCCTATGACGATATGGACAGGCTGAAGAACGAGCGCGATATCACCGCGTTGAAGGAGCTGGTCGCGCAGTTGATCGACGTTTCCCAACGCATGATGTGAGGTGACATGACGCCCGCCGAGATCGCCCCGAAAGACCGCCTGATCGTTGCGCTCGATCTGCCGAGCGTTGATGCCGCGGAGGCGATGATCGCGAAGCTCGGCGACAGCGTCACCTTCTACAAGATCGGCTATCAGCTCGCCTATGCCGGCGGCCTGCCGCTGATCGGCAAGCTCGCCGACAGGGGCAAGAAGGTGTTTGCCGATCTCAAGATGCACGACATCGGCAACACCGTGACGCGCGGTGTCGAAAGCGTCGCCAAGCTGGGCGCGACCTTCGTCACCGTGCACGCCTATCCGCAGACCCTGAAGGGCGCCGTCGAAGGCCGCGGCAATGCCAGCCTGAAGATTCTCGCCGTCACGGTGCTGACGTCCTACAACGACGATGATCTGCACGCCGCCGGCTATCGGCTCAGCGTCTCCGAACTGGTCGAGGCGCGCGCGCAGCAGGCGCAGGTGCTCGGCGTCGATGGCCTCGTGTCCTCGCCGGAGGAAGTCGGAGCCTTGCGCAAGATCGTCGGTCATCAGATGAGCCTCGTCACCCCCGGCATTCGCCCGGCGGGTTCGGCCAGCGGCGACCAGAAGCGCATCATGACGCCCGGCCGCGCGATCACCGCGGGCGCCGATTATCTCGTCGTCGGGCGACCAGTGGTGGAAGCTGCTGATCCAAAGGCCGTCGCTGACGCCATCCACGCCGAGATCGCGCAGGCGCTCGGAGCATGATCCCGACCCGAACGGCCGCGCCAGCGCAAAGTGTGAAGCGGTTGTCCGATCAGACCATGCTCAAATAGAGACCACCAACAACGAGGGAGAGGATCAATGGCAAAAGGCTACTGGATCGGGCGCGTCGACGTGAACAATGAGGAGGGCTACAAGCCCTACGCCGTCGCCAACGGCCCGATCTTCAAGAAGTGGGGCGGCCGCTTCGTCGTTCGTGCCGGCAAGTTCACCACCGTCGAAGGCGCCAGCCGCACCCGCAACGTCGTGATCGAGTTCCCGGACTATCAGACCGCGATCGCCTGCTACAACTCGCCGGAATACCAGGCCAACATCAAGGTGCGTCAGCCGCACTCGATCGCCGACCTCATCATCATCGAGGGCTACGACGGCCCGCAGCCGCAGGACGGCTGAGGCGCGATCTCGTCTTACCCTCCCTTGGAGGGCCCCTCGAGGGGAGGGTGCGCGCATGTCACGCGCTGATGCCTCTCGGTTGCCGGAACTGCATCCCCCCGCTACAACGGCCCTTGAAGAGGATCACACCATGTCCGACATGCGCTTGATTGTTGCAGGAGCCGGCGGCCGGATGGGCCGCGCGCTGGTGCGGGCGATTGCCGAGAGCAAAGGTGCGGTGCTGGCGGGCGCGCTGGAGGCGCCGGCCTCCGATCTGCTCGGCAAGGACGCCGCCGTGCTCGCAGGCCTGCCGGCCAACGGCATCAAGCTCTCCGCCGATCTCTGGGCGATGTCGAAGGAGGCCGATGGGATCCTCGATTTCACCGTGCCGGCCGCGACCATCGCCAATGTCGCGATCGCCGCCGAGCGCGGCCTCGTCCATGTCATCGGCACCACCGGGCTGTCCGGCTCCGACAATGCCGTCATCAAGAGCGTCACCAACCGGGCGGTGGTGGTGCAATCGGGCAATATGAGCCTGGGCGTCAATTTGCTCGCCGCCGTGGTCAAGCGTGTCGCCAAGGCACTCGATGAGAGCTTCGACATCGAGATCGTCGAGACCCATCACCGCATGAAGGTCGATGCGCCCTCGGGCACGGCGCTGATGCTGGGTCAGGCCGCCGCCAGCGGCCGCGGCGTCACGCTCGATGAACATTCCGAGCGTGGTCGCGACGGCATCACCGGCGCGCGCCGGCCGGGCAATATCGGTTTCGCCTCCTTGCGCGGCGGCACCGTGGCCGGCGACCACAGCGTGACCTTCCTCGGTCCGTTCGAGCGCTTGACGCTGTCGCACCAGGCCGAGGACCGCATGCTGTTCGCGCACGGTGCGCTCAAGGCGGCGCTGTGGGCGCATGGCAAGGCGGCGGGGCATTACTCCATGGCCGACGTGCTCGGCCTGTCCGATTTCTGATCGAACCCAACGGAAAGCAGTCAATGAGCGAACGTCTCCTCGTGCTCGTGCGCCACGGCCAGAGCGAATGGAATCTGAAGAACCTGTTCACGGGCTGGAAGGATCCTGACCTCACCGAGCTCGGCGTGAAGGAAGCCAGGGAAGCCGGCCGCAAGCTGAAGGCTCAGGGCCTCGTGTTCGATGTCGCCTTCACCTCGGTCCTGACGCGCGCGCAGCACACGCTCGACCTCATCCTCGGCGAGCTCGGCCAGGAGGGCCTGCCGACCTCGAAGGACCTCGCGCTGAACGAGCGCGACTATGGCGATCTCTCCGGGCTCAACAAGGACGATGCGCGCAAGAAATGGGGCGAGGAGCAGGTGCATGTCTGGCGCCGCTCCTACGACGTGCCGCCGCCCGGCGGCGAGAGCCTGAAGGACACGCTGGCGCGCGCATTGCCGTACTACGTGCAGGAGATCCTGCCCGGCGTGCTCAACGGCAAGCGCACGCTGGTCGCCGCCCACGGCAACTCGCTGCGCGCGCTGATCATGGTGCTGGAAAAGCTGTCACCCGAGGGCATCCTGAAGCGCGAGCTCGCCACGGGCGTGCCGATCATCTACCGGCTGAACGCCGATTCGACGGTGGCCTCGAAGCTGGATCTGGCGGCCTGATCCCTTCGCCTCTCCCCGCGTGCGGGGAGAGGGAGGAGAGCTACTGCACCCCGACCCGCCCGGCTTCCCAGCCCAGCATTGCCTGCTTGCGGGTGATGCCCCAGTGATAGCCGGTGAGCGTGCCGCTCTTGCCGAGTGCGCGGTGGCAGGGCACGACGAACGAGACCGGGTTCTTGCCGACGGCTGCGCCGACGGCGCGCGAGGCCTTCGGGCTGTTGATGTTGCAGGCGATGTCGGAATAGGACACCGCGCGGCCCATCGGAATCTTCAGCAGCGTCTCCCACACCCGCACCTCGAAATCGGTGCCGATCAGGACCACGCGCAGCGGCTGGTCGGGCCGCCAGAGTTTCGGGTCGAAGATGCGCGCGGCGAGCGGCGCGGTGCCTTCGTGATCCTCGACATAGGTCGCCTTCGGCCAGCGCCGTGTCATGTCGGCGAGCGCGATCTTCTCTTCGCCATGATCGGCGAAGGCGAGGCCCGACAGGCCACGGTCGGTCGCGATCACGATGGCGGTGCCGAACGGCGAGGGATGGAAACCGTAGCGCAAGGTGAGCCCCGCGCCGCCATTCTTCCATTCGCCCGGCGACATCGCTTCATGGGTGACGAAGAGATCGTGCAGCCGGCCCGGCCCCGACAGACCGGAGTCGAGCGCGGCATCGAGGATGCTGGCGGAGTCGCGCAGCAGGCCCTTCGCATGGTCCAGGGTAAGCGCCTGCATGAAAGCCTTCGGCGTGATCGAGGCCCAGCGGCGGAACAGATGGTGCAGCTCGTCCGGCGTGACGCCGGCCGCATCCGCCATCGCCTCGATGGTCGGCTGCGCGCGCCAGTTCTCCGAGATGAACGCGATCGCCCGGCGCACGGAATCATAGTCGCGCAGCGCGGCGTTCTGGGGGCCCGGCTTGGCCAGGCGCTGGTCATGGATTGCGAGTGTCATCATGACCGGAAATGTAGGAGGGGGGCGGGTCTGAAACCACCCGATTTCCGACTGCGATCAGCTGATCGGATTGTAGGTCGGTCCACGCTTGGCGGCGTTGAGCGCCTCAACCAAGCCTTTGTAAAAACTTGCCTTTTCCTCAGGCCCGAGGAACTTCGCAATCTGGATCTGGTGGCCGCGCGAGATCAGATAGAGATGCTCGATGCCGAAATCCTCGTCGACCTCCATGTCGAGGCGGACCCAGAGCGGATTGAAGGTCCATTCGGCGACCTGGCCGCGATGGCTGATGCGCCGCACCCGCAGCTCGGAGGTCGTGACGGTGATCTCCTCGCGCGCCCGCCCCGTGCCGAAATTGACCTTGAAGGCCCACCAGACCACGAGCACGTCCAGGCCGAAGAAGCCGAGCACGGGCCAGGCGCCCTTCAACAGGAAGGCGAGGCCGGTGGCAAAGCTGCCGACGCTCAAGAACAGCATCACCGCGAGGAAGCCGGTGCGGTTCAGCGAGCGGTGCGGCGTCAGCAGCGCGGAGAAGATCTGAGGTTCTTTCTCCCGCTCAATTTCGTTGCCTGTGCTCATCGTCCCTCAGTATATCCCGATCATGGCCAAAATCATCCGCAAGCCGGTCCCGCGCAAAGCCGCCATGCCGAAGAAAAAGGCAAAGGCGGCGGTCGCCAAGCCCAAGCCCAAGCCCAAGCCCAAGGCCAAGGCCACGACGCCCGCGAAGAAATCGCTCAAGGCCATGAAACCCTGGACGCCGGCGGAGATCCACGAGGTCTTCAGCCGGTTTCGCAAGGCCAATCCGGAGCCGAAGGGCGAGCTCGAGCACGTCAATCCGTTCACGCTGCTGGTGGCCGTGGTGCTGTCGGCGCAGGCGACCGACGCCGGCGTCAACAAGGCGACCCGCGCCTTGTTCGAGGTCGCCGATACGCCGCAGAAGATGCTCGATCTCGGCGAGGAGCGCTTGCGCGACTACATCAAGACCATCGGCCTCTATCGCACCAAGGCCAAGAACGTCATGGCGCTGTCGGCGAAGGTGCTCAGCGAGTTCGGCGGCGAGGTGCCGCGCACCCGCGCGGAGATCGAGTCGTTGCCTGGTGCGGGGCGCAAGACCGCCAATGTCGTGCTCAACATGGCCTTCGGCGAGCACACCATCGCGGTCGACACCCATGTCTTCCGCGTCGGCAATCGCACGGCACTTGCGCCCGGCAAGACGCCGCTCGAAGTGGAGCTTGGCCTCGAAAAGGTGATCCCGGCCGAGTTCATGCTGCACGCTCATCACTGGCTGATCCTGCACGGCCGCTATACCTGCCTCGCACGCAAGCCGCGCTGCGAGGTGTGCCTGATCAACGATCTCTGCCGCTGGCCGGAGAAGACGGTGTGAGCACGCCGCGCGCCGGCCGTCGTCAGCGCATCTGACGCGCCGGCTCGATCAGCTCGGGGCGCGGGCCCGACAGGCGCTTGTGCATGTGGACCATGAAGGCCATGCCGAAGATCGGCGTAGCCAGATTGACGATCGGGATCGAGAGGAAGGCGGCGATGAACAGGCCGGCGGTGAAGATGGTCGCGGCGTTGCCGCGCCGCATCGCCTTGGCTTCCTCCGGCGTGCGGAAGCGCATCGCGGCGAGCTCGAAATATTCGCGACCCAAAAGCCAGGCGGCGGCGAGGAAGAAGATCAGGAAGCCGGCGCCGGCGAAGAACACCAGCGGCAGCGCGGCGAGATAAACCAGGATCGTCAGCAGCGCGGTCTTGATGCCCTCGAAGATCGCTTGGCTGAGTGGCAGCGCGACGCCCGGGCGCTCGGCGGGATAATGCTCGCGCTCGACGATCTCGGCGACGTCGTCGACGAACAGGCTCGCCACCAGCGAGGTGATCGCCGGCATCAGGAAGATGCCGCCGAACACGACGCCAAGCCCCGCCGCGATCGAGACGATCCAGGACAAGACTTCGAGCGAGGCGTGCCAGCCCGGCCCGAGCAGGCCCTCCAGCCAGACCTCGCCAGAGGTCGCAAACCAGCTCAAGAGCCGCTGCAGGCCGATCGCCAGCACGGTGATCAGCACGAGCGCAAGCCCGATCGATCGCCACAGGATCGAGCGCATCGGCGGCGAGATCATTTGCGACAGCGCCTTCACGGCGGCATCCAGCATGGGCGACCCTCTGAGGTAGATTATCCGCGACAGGTAGATACCGAATGCGGCTTCGGCAAGGGCGGGCGGTCTCTCCACCAACGAGACCCGTCTCACCGCTACGCGGTGAGCCACCATCTCCCCACAAGGGCCCACAAGGGGAGAGGGGTCGGCACCGCGTATGTGGCTCGTCCCTACTCGTGCCGGTGCCCCTGCTTGCGGGCCTTCACGTGCTTGCCCTCGCCGGTCGGGATCATCACCACGCGGCCGTAGCGCACGCCGCGTTCGGCGATGATGTGGTCGGCGAAATGCCGGACCTCGTCGGCTGCGCCGCGCAATGCCGTCATCTCCATGCAATTGTTGTCGTCGAGATGGACGTGCAGCGTCGCCAGCGCGAGGTCGTGATGGCCGTGGAATTCCTGCACCAGCCGTTTCGACAGATCGCGCGCGGCATGGTCGTAGACATAGATGAGACCGGCCACGCATTGGCCGGCCAGCGCCGTGTCCTCTGTGCTCAGTTGCAGCCCGGCGCGGGCGAGGTCGCGGATGATCTCGGAGCGGTTCTGGTAGCCGCGCGCCTCGGCCGCGGCGTCGATCTCCGCCAGGAAGTCCTCCTCGATCGTGATCGTTATCCGCTGCATCAGGTCCTCTCCGCGCATATCGCCGAATGGACCTGTTTTACACGGATTTTGCGACACTCACAGCCGCGTTGCCCGCAGCCGCAGCGCGTTCCCGACCACGCTCACCGAGGACAGCGCCATCGCCGCAGCCGCGATGATCGGGGAGAGCAGCACGCCGAAGGTCGGATAGAGGATGCCGGCCGCGATCGGGATGCCGGCGGCGTTGTAGATGAAGGCGAAGAACAGGTTCTGGCGGATGTTGCTCATCGTCGCCTGCGACAGTTTTCGCGCCCGCACGATGCCGACGAGGTCGCCCTTGAGCAGGGTGACGCCGGCGCTTTCCATTGCGACGTCCGTGCCGGTGCCCATGGCGATGCCGACCTCGGCGGCAGCCAGCGCCGGCGCGTCGTTGACGCCGTCGCCGGCCATGGCGACGCTGCGGCCGGCCTTCTGCAGCTTCGTCACCACCGCGCTCTTCTGGTCCGGCAGCACCTCGGCTTCGACCTCGGCGATGCCGAGCCGGCGCGCCACGGCCTCCGCCGTCGTGCGATTATCGCCGGTCAGCATGATCACCTTGATGCCTTCGGCGGCCAGCGCCTTCAGCGCCTCCGGCGTCGAGGCCTTGACCGGATCGGCGATCGCGAACAACCCGGCCAGCCGGCCGTCGACGGCCATGTTGATCACGGTCGCGCCGTCGCCGCGCAGCCGTTCGGCCTCGGCGTCGAGGGCCCCGGTGTCGATGCCGATCGACGACAGATATCTTGCGTTGCCGAGCACGACGGTCTTGCCGTCGACCTTGCCGGTCGCACCCTTGCCCGTCGGCGAATCGAACTGCTCGACCTGTCCGAGCGCGAGCTGCTTCTCCTTCGCCGCGCGCACGATGGCATCGCCCAGGGGATGCTCGCTGGCGCGCTCGACGGTGGCCGCAATGCGCAGGATGTCGTCTTCGGCAAAGCCGGACGCCGGCACAATCGTCACCACCTTGGGCTTGCCCTCGGTCAGCGTGCCTGTCTTGTCGACCACCAGCGTGTCGATCCTCTCCATCCGCTCCAGCGCCTCGGCGTTCTTGATCAGCACGCCGGCCTGCGCGCCGCGGCCGACGCCGACCATGATCGACATCGGGGTCGCAAGGCCCAGCGCGCAGGGGCAAGCAATGATCAGCACGCTGACGGCGGCGACGAGGCCGAAGGCGAGCCGCGGTTCCGGGCCGAACCAGGCCCAGGCGGCAAAGGCGGCGATGGCGACGACGATCACGGCGGGCACGAACCAGCCGGCGACCTGGTCGGCGAGGCGCTGGATCGGCGCGCGTGAGCGCTGCGCATCCGCGACCATCTGCACGATCTGCGACAGCAGCGTCTCGCGCCCGACCTTGTCGGCGCGCATGATGAAGCTGCCGGACTGGTTCAGCGTGCCGGCGATGACCTTTGCGCCGGTTTCCTTGGTGACCGGCATGGATTCGCCTGTCACGAGCGACTCATCGAGCGAGGAACGGCCCTCGATGATGACACCGTCGACCGGCACCTTCTCGCCGGGACGAACGCGCAAGCGTTCGCCGGCATGGAGCGTGTCGATCTCGACCTCATGCTCGCCGCCGTCGACGTCGACGCGGCGCGCGGTCTTCGGCGCGAGTTGCAGCAACGCCTTGATCGCGCCCGATGTGGCGTCGCGGGCGCGCAGCTCCAGTACCTGGCCGAGCAGCACCAGCACCGTGATGACGGCCGCTGCCTCGAAATAGACCGCGACCGCGCCTTCATGGCCGCGGAAGTTCGCCGGGAAAATCTGCGGCGCGACGGTGCCGAGGACGCTGTAGAAGTAGGCAACGCCGGTGCCCATCGCGATCAGGGTGAACATGTTGAGGTTGCGCGTGACCAGCGACTGCCAGCCGCGGACGAAGAACGGCCAGCCGGCCCACAGCACCACGGGGGTTGCGAACACGAGCTGGATCCAGTTCGAGAGCGTCTGGTCGATCCAGTTGTGCGGACCTGCGAGATGGCCGCCCATCTCCAGCACCACGGCCGGCAGCGCCAGCGCGGCGCCGATCCAGAACCGCCGCGTCATGTCGGCGAGCTCGGGATTGGGGCCGGTCTCGAGGCTCGCCACTTCCGGCTCCAGCGCCATGCCGCAGATCGGGCAGGTGCCGGGGCCGACCTGACGGATCTCGGGATGCATCGGGCAGGTATAGATCGTGCCTGCCGGCAGATCAGGCTCTGGTGCCTTCTCCTTGGCGAGGTATTTGGCGGGATCGGCGGCGAACTTGGTGCGGCAGCCGGCCGAGCAGAAATGGAAGGTCTCGCCGTGATGCTGGAAGCGATGTCTTGACGTCGCGGGATCGACCGTCATGCCGCAGACGGGATCTTTGACCTCAGTTGCGGCATCACCATGGTCATGGCCGTGATGATGGGCATGGCCGGAATGATCGCCAGCGCCGCCGCAGCATGAGGAGGCCGCCGCCGTCGCCGCGGCCTTCGTGGAACAGCCGCACCCGGAATGCGTTTCCGCGTCGTGATGATGCCCGTGTTCTCTGTTGTTCATTCCCATGCTCCGGCCTTCCCTCGGGGCTTGCAACCCATACCCCGTAGGGGTATATAGACGCCATGCGCAAGGACATCAAGGCATCGGTCGGAAAACGTCTCGGTCGGATCGAGGGCCAGGTTCGCGGCCTCTCGAAAATGGTCGAGGAAGACCGCTACTGCATCGACATCGTGACGCAGATCTCGGCGGTGCGCGCCGCGCTGCGCCGGGTCGAGGAGGAGGTCCTGAAGGACCACGTCGCCCATTGCGTCGAGCACGCGATTGCGAGCGGCGACAAGGCGGACCAGCGCGCGAAAATCGCGGAGCTGATGGCGGTGATCGGACGGGCGGAGCGGTAGCGCGCGCTCTCTCCACCGTCATTGCGAGCGCAGCGAAGCAATCCAGACTGTTACCGCAGGGGCAGTCTGGATTGCTTCGTCGCAAGAGCTCCTCGCAATGACGGTGGAGAGAGCGCGCGCCGTTTCCCTCAGCGTCGTCCTGGCTGCGCCAGGACGACCGTGGAGCTACGCCGCCATCTCCCGCGCCCGCGCGCGGTACGTCGCGAGCTCGCTCAGCAGCACGAAATGCTCGGAGAACGCGGCGGTGATCTCCGCAGGCTCTGTTTTCACTTCTTCAGCCGGAACTTCAGCCGGCGCTTCTTCGTCAATCGCTTCAGGAACGAGCGGCGGCGCACGGAGCGTTTCTGGAAACACACTGAAAGTGCCCGCCACCTCCTCGAGCGGCTTTTGCTTGTCCGCCCAGTGCAGGGCGGTGTAGTCGAATCCGTTGACGATGGTCGGCTTGACCACCTCGAAATAGGGCGAGATGTCGAAGTCGCGCGGCATGTACAGCGAGGAATCGCGGATATGCAGGATCTCGCGGCGAGCGGCGCGGCTGCCGGCCTTGGTGATCTTCGGCAGGATCGGGTAGCGCACGGCGTCGAAGGCCTGCGCGATCAGCGCCGAGCAGATGATCTTGGTCGGATCGCCCGAGCCGAGCGCGATCATGCGCCGCCGCCAGCGCTGCGGCACCGGCAGCGGGAACAGGAAGCGCATCAGGTCGAGGATGTTCTTGGTGTCGTAGCCGAAGCCGATGCGGTTGATCGCGTAGCGGCAGACCGTGGTGCGGTCCTCGTAGGACAGTCCGACCGGGCGGCAGACGCGGGTGTGATACGGAAAGTATTTCGACAGCGGTGCCGACGTCACGCCCTCGCCGATATTGGCCTCGATCAGCACATGCGGCTCGCCGTTGGGCTCCACGGCGCCCTCGACCGGACCGACATAGAGCGCGGCATGCGACCAGGTCGACTGCGTCAGATATTTGATGATGCCGGAGATGCGGTTGTTGCCCTCGACCAGCAGCACGTCGCCTGGCTCGATGATGCCGCGCAGATGCTCGGGGTCGCTGGGCGTGAACGGCTCGTAGCCCGGCACCTCCTTCGAGAGGTACGCGGCAATCAGCTTGCCGACTGAATCAAGGACCGTCCCCATGTCGAACTCCCCCACGGCCTTTTCCGGCCGTCTTTTTTCCTTCTCTATCATGGTCGAAACGTGTTGCCATTCGGTTCATCGGTCTGTGAGATCAAGCACGATTGATTCACCATGATGGTTGCCGTGCAACATCAGATGCGGCAAGGTTCGCTGGCTGTTCCCGTTCGCCGCAAGTCTCCGGAAACCATGACATGACAATCACGCGCCGCGGTTTCCTTTCGGCGTCGGCGGCCCTTGCCGCGATGCCGGTCCTGCGCGCAAACGCCGCGCCCCTGCCGCGGGAGGCCGACATCGTCGTGATCGGCGCAGGTGCGGCCGGAATTGCCGCAGCGCGGCGCATCATGGCCGCCAATCGCAAGGTCGTCGTGCTGGAGGCGGCTTCGCAGGTCGGCGGCCGATGCATCACGGATACAACGACCTTCGGCGTGCCGTTCGACCGCGGCGCGCGCTGGATGCACAATCCCGAGACCAACCCGATGATCCGGCTCGCGCGCAGCGCCGGGCTCGACGTGGTGCAGGCGCCGGCCGGCCAGAAGATGCGCATCGGCCGCCGCAACGCACGCGCGGGCGAGACCGAGGAATTCCTGGCGGCGCTCGTGCGCGCCAACCGCGCCATCGACGAGGCCGCGCGCGGCAAGCTCGACACCTCCTGCGCGTCGGTGCTGCCGAAGGACCTCGGCGACTGGGCCGGCGCGGCCGAGTTCATGCTGGGTGCGAGCTTTGCCGGCAAGGACTTGAAGGAGCTCTCCGCGATCGACAAGGCGCGCGCTCAGGACCGCAATGCCGCGATCGCCTGCCGCCAGGGTTTGGGCACCCTGATCACCAAGCTCGGCGAGCAGGCGCCGATCGCGTTGTCGACCCCGGCGAGCCGGATCGTCTGGAGCAACCGGGACGTCAGCGTCGAGACGCAATCCGGCAAGATCGCCGCGCGCGCCGCCGTCCTCACGGTCTCGACCAACGTGCTGACATCGGGCGCGATCAAGTTCGCGCCCGACATCCCCAGACGGACGCTGGACGCAGCATCAAAGCTCACCATGGGCAGCTACGACCACATCGTGCTGCAGCTGCCCGGCAATCCGCTCGGCCTGTCGCGCGACGACATCCTTATCGAGCAGAGCAATTCGACCCGCACGGCGCTGATGTACGCCAATATCGGCGGCTCCTCGCTGTGCGCGATCGATGTCGGCGGCTCGTTCGGGCGCGATCTCTCCGAGCAGGGCGAGAAGGCGATGGCCGCCTTCGCGAAGGAATGGATCACGAAGCTGTTCGGCAGCGAAGCGGCGGCCACCGTGCAGAAGACCAGCGCGACGCGCTGGAACGCCTCGCCTTACGTGATGGGCGCGATGTCGGCCTCCGCGCCCGGCGGCCAGCTCTCGCGAAAGATCCTGACCGAGCCGATCGGCAATGTGTTCCTCGCCGGCGAAGCCACCCACGAGACTTTGTGGGGCACCGTCGACGGTGCCTGGGAAAGCGGCGAACGCGCCGCGGATGCCGCGCTCCGCAAGATCGGCGCGATCAGGGACGAGCCGGCCGATGTGCCGACGCAGTCGACGAAGAAGCGGCGGGCACCGCGGCAGTAGGACCTCGACGCATCTCGCTCGATCTTACCGCAACACGCCGTCCAGCGCCGGTAGCCCAAAGATCACCGCCAGCGCAATCAGCGCATAGCAGATTCCGCGAAACACCTTTTCGCTGGCGCGGCCGAAAAGGGATGCACCGAAGGCGACGCCGAGGGCGTAGACCGGGCCGACGATCAGCGACAGCACCAGCGATTCGCGGCTGATCAGGCCCGTCGTCGCATAGCTGACCATCGAGAAGAAATCCGATGCGCCGAAGAACAGCAGGATGTTTGCGCGCGCGACGATCGGCGCGATCGGGCGGCCGAGCCAGTAGCCGACGATCGGCGGCCCGCCGGTCTGTGCCAGACCGCTGCAGAAGCCGGAGAGGCCGCCGATGCCGACCGAGAGCCAGGCGTGGTCCTTGCCGCGATAGCGCCAGCCCGACAGCAGCAGAAGCAGCAGCGCCGCGACGAAGCAGGAGATGATCCAGCGCGTGGTGACGGGTTCGAGCACGCTGAGGAAATAAGTGCCGACAGGCACGCCGATCAGCGCGCCCAGCACGATCACCGCGGTGGCTCTTCGGTCCGCCTTGCGCCACGCATCCGGCAGCAGCGGCGCAGCCGCGACGAAATCGATCACCAGCAGGAGTGCCGCGACCAGCCGCGGCGCCGCGATGCTGCTCGCCAGCGGCATGAAGATCAGCGCGGAGCCGAAGCCGGAGAAGCCGCGCGCGGTGCCGGAAATGAAAGCGACGGCGCAGAGCGCCGCCGCGATGGTGAGGCTGACGTCCTTCGGGAGGAAGTCGGTGATACTCATGCCCTGCTATTCCAGAGCCCTTACGCTCTCAGCGTGCCACCGGTCTTCTTGGTCACCTCCGCTACGATCTTCGCCGCGACGGCCTCGATCTCCTGATCGGTCAGGGTCTTCTCGCGCGGCTGAAGCGTGACCGCGACCGCGATCGACTTCTTGCCGTCCTCGATGCCCTTGCCCTCGTAGACGTCGAAGACGTTGACGCCGGTGATCAGCTTCTTGTCGACGCCCTGCGCGGCGCGCACGATGTCGCCGGCCTTCACGCTGCGATCGACGATGAAAGCGAAGTCGCGCGACACCGGCTGGAAGGCCGACAGCTCGATCAAGGGCTTGGCGCGGGTCGGCTTCTTCTTGGCCTCGGGAATCCGGTCGAGGATGACCTCGAACACGACAAGCGGCCCGTCGGCGCCGAGCGCCTCGAGCGCGCGCGGATGCACTTCGCCAAAATAGCCGAGCACGTTCTGCGGCCCGATCTGGATCGTGCCGGAGCGGCCCGGATGCAGCCAGCCGGGACCGCCGGAGACGATCTGCAGCGCCTGCATCGGCGCGCCGGCCGCAGCCAGCACCGCCAGTGCATCGGCTTTGGCGTCGAACACATTGGCCTCTGCCGAGCCGGTCCAGTGCCGTCCGAGACCTTCGGACGAAGCCAGGCCACGGCGCACGCCGCTTGCCGCCATGAACTGGTCCTGCGGGCGATCGCCCTTGAAGACCTGGCCGACTTCGAACAGCGCGACATCGCCGAAGCCGCGATCGGCATTGGCCTGCGCCGCCGCGATCAGGCCCGCGAGCAGGGTCGGGCGCATGTCGGAGAGATCGGACGCGATCGGGTTCGCCACTTCGAGCACCCGCTGGCCGCCGCCGAACAATTCGGCCGCAGGCTTGGCGATGAACGACCAGGTGACGGCCTCGACCATGCCGCGGCTCGCCAGCGCCCGTCGCGCGCGGCGGGTGCGCAGCTGTAGCGGCGTCAGCACGGGCTTGCGCGCGTCCTCGCCGCGCTCGAACGGCGTCATCGGCACCTTGTCGACGCCGAAGATGCGGACGATTTCCTCGACGATGTCGGCCTTGCCGTGCACGTCGGAGCGCCACGACGGCACTGCAACCTTCACGACCGGTCCGGGGCCCGCCATCATGAAGCCGAGATGGGTCAGGATGCGCTTCATCTCGACCTGCGGCACCTCGATGCCGGACAGGCGCTTGACCTCTGTGACGGGGAAATCGATCACGCGATCGTCCCCGAAGGCCTTGCCGACCACGACGTTCTCGGACGGTGCGCCGCCGCACATCTCCATCACCAGTTTCGTCGCGAGCTCGAGGCCGGGCACCATGAAGGCCGGATCGACGCCGCGCTCGAAGCGGTAGCGCGCATCGGAGTTGATGCCGAGCTTGCGGCCGGTCTGGGCGATGTTGATCTCGTTCCAAAGCGCCGATTCGATCAGCACGTCGGTGGTGTTCTCGTCGCAGCCCGAGGCTTCGCCGCCCATGATGCCGGCGAGCGATTCGACGCCGTGCTCGTCGGCGATGACGCAAATGGCGGGATCGAGATTGTAGGTGCGGCCGTCGAGCGCCAGCAGCGTCTCGCCCTCGCGCGCGCGGCGCACCACGAGATTGCCCTTCACCTTCTTGGCGTCGAACACGTGCAGCGGACGCGCGCGGTCGTAGGTCATGAAGTTGGTGATGTCGACCAGCGCGTTGATCGGGCGCAGCCCGATCGCGGTCAGCCGCTTCTGCAGCCATTCCGGTGACGGCCCGTTCCTGACGCCGCGCACGAGGCGGAGCGCGAAGCCGGGACACAGCGTGGCATCCTCGACCGTGACCTTCACGGGGCAGGGGAATTCGCCCTTGACCGGCTTGATCGTCGGGTCCTTGAACTTGCCCATGTCGGCGGCGGCGAGATCGCGCGCGATGCCGTGAACGCCGGTGCAGTCCTGCCGGTTCGGCGTCAAATTGATCTCGATCACGGGATCGCCGAGCGCGGCCCATTCGGCGTAAGCAGCGCCAACAGGCGCGTCCGCCGGCAATTCCATGATGCCGTCATGGTCGTTGGAGATCTGCAATTCGGCCGCCGAGCACAGCATGCCCCGGCTCTCGACGCCGCGGATGGTGCCGACGCCGAGCATGATGTCCTTGCCGGGAATGTAGGTGCCGGGCGGCGAGAACACGCTGACGAGGCCCGCACGCGCGTTCGGCGCGCCGCACACGACCTGCACGGGCGCGCCACCGTCGCCGGTGTCGACCATGCAGACGCGCAAGCGGTCCGCATTCGGATGCTGCTCGGCCGAGATCACCTTGGCGATTGTGAACGGCTTCAGCGCCTTCGCCTTGTCCTCGATGTTCTCGACCTCGAGCCCGATCATGGTGAGCTTGTCGGCGAGCTTATCGAGCGGCTCGTCGGTCTCGAGATGGTCCTTCAGCCAGGAGAGGGTGAATTTCATGGCTGTGTGCCTCGGCTCTTGTCGGTTGAATGGCTTTGGTCGGTGTCAGTGTTCTCTCCCTCGTGGGGGAGGGTCAGGGAGTGGGGTGAGCCGCGGGCTCCACCGGAAGCTGCCTGGCGGATTACCTCAACAACCCCCTCGAGGTTGGTCATCACCTGATCGTTGGTGAAGCGCAGAACCTGAAAGCCCTCGGCTGCGAAGAAAGCGTCGCGACGCTCTTCTTTCTTCTGGCGTTCCTCGAAATCGTGGGATTCTCCATCGAGCTCGATGATAAGCTTTGAGGAGAAGCACACGAAGTCGGCGATGTAGTTTCCGATGGGCGTTTGGCGACGGATGCCAACGCCATCCATGCGGTTAGCCTTCAGGTAGCGCCACAGCAGTGTTTCGGCACGCGTCATCGCTCGGCGAAGCTGTTTCGCCCGGCTGCGCTGACGCTCGCTCACAACTGCGTGCGGCATCCGCGGCTACCCCGCTCCCCGACCCTCCCCCACAAGGGGGGAGGGAACGGAGAGAGTGTTCGCGTGCGTGGGCACAAGCATCACGTGCTCAATCCCCCCGCGAGCGTCGGCACCTCGAGCGGCTTGAAGCCGTAATGGCTCAGCCAGCGGACGTCGCTGTCGAACAGCTGGCGTAGGTCGGCTATGCCGTATTTCAGCATGGCGATGCGGTCGATGCCCATGCCCCAGGCAAAGCCCTGGTACTCGTCGGGATCGATGCCGCAGGCGCGCAGCACGTTCGGATGCACCATGCCGCAGCCGAGAATCTCCAGCCAGTCCTCGCCCTCGCCGAAGCGGATCTCGCCCTTGTCGCGGCGACACTGGATGTCGACTTCCAGCGACGGCTCCGTGAACGGGAAGAACGACGGCCGGAAGCGCATGTTGATGTGATCGACTTCGAAGAACGCCTTGCAGAACTCGTGCAGGATCCATTTGAGGTGGCCGAGATGCGAGCTCTTGTCGATGACGAGGCCTTCGACCTGATGGAATTGCGGCGTGTGGGTCGCGTCAGAATCGATGCGATAGGTGCGGCCCGGGCAGATCACGCGGATCGGCGGCTTCTGGCTCAGCATGGTGCGCACCTGCACCGGCGAGGTGTGGGTCCGCAGCAGCATGCGCGAGCCGTCCTCCTTCGGATGGAAGAAGAACGTGTCGTGCATCTCGCGGGCCGGATGGCCTTCCGGGAAGTTCAGCTTGGTGAAGTTGTAGTCGTCGGTCTCGATGTCAGGACCTTCGGCCACCGAGAATCCCATGTCGGCGAAAATCGTGGTCAGCTCGTCCCAGACCTGGCTCAGCGGATGGATGCGGCCGGCATCAGTGGCCGTATCGCGCAGCGGCAGCGTCACGTCGATGGTTTCCGACGCGAGCCGCGCATCGAGCGCCGCCGCCTTCAGCACGTCGCGCCGGGCTGCGAGCGCCTGCGTGACCTTGTCCTTGGCGAGGTTGATCGCGGCGCCTTGCGTCTTGCGCTCGTCCGGCGACATCTTGCCGAGCGTGGCAAGCAGCGCCGAGATCGAGCCCTTCTTGCCGAGGGCCGCGACGCGCACCGCCTCCAGGGCGGCTTCATCGCCGGCGGCGGCGATCTGGTCGAGGATGGATGTTTCGAGCGTTGCGAGGTCGGACACAGTCAAATCCTTGGCTCTGAATTCGGCTGGGTTGTCGCCGCACGAAGGCCGTAACGTCAAGCAAAAAGCCGGTCATTTCGGGCACATGGCCGGCTGGGTTGAACCCCGCGCGGGGAGGCGGCACCAAGGGGAATACGAGGAGACCTTTGCGATGCTGTCGAGACCCTGCCTTGTCGTTCTTCCTGCCGTTCTGGCCGTCTTCCTTTCGGTCGCCGGCACCCCTGCGCGCGCCATGGTCTGCATGGAGACATCCATGACGCTGGACGAGGTCGTCGACACCATCACCAAGCAGAAGAGCTGCGAAAGCGCGATGAAGGTGTTTCAGGATTGCCAATTGACCGCGAGCGGCGATGTCCAGCTCGGCGCCGCCGTCGAAAAGAAGTGCGAGGCGGACTTCATGCCCGGCCTCAACACGGCCAAGCAGCAGGCCTACAAACGCGAGATGCGCGTCTGCGACCAGAAGTACCGGAACAAGTCCGGCACCATGTATCTCTCGTTCGCAGCTTTTTGCCGGGCGGAGGTCGCCCAGCGCTTCTCGCAGCGCGCGCTGAAGGCTGCGGGCCCGAAGGCCCGCTAGCGCGAGCCTCAAGCAGCCAGAGCGGCTTTGGCCTTCTCGGCGATCGCCTGGAACGCGGCGGGCTCGCGGATCGCGAGATCCGACAGCACCTTGCGGTCCACGGTGATGCCCGACTTGGCGAGACCGTCGATAAATCGGCTGTAGGTCAGGCCGAACGGACGGACGGCAGCGTTGAGACGCTGGATCCAGAGCGCGCGGAAGGTGCGCTTACGACGCTTGCGGTCGCGGAAGGCGTATTGCTGGGCCTTCTCCACGGCCGGCTTGGCGGCGCGGATGGTGTTCTTGCGGCGGCCGTAGAAACCCTTGGCGGCCTTGTAGACTTTCTTGTGCTTGGCGTGGGCGGTCACACCGCGTTTGACGCGAGACATGACAAAAAATCCTTCAGAGATGACTTCGGTTTCGGATCGCCGCGAAAGCTGCGGCGCGCGAGGCGGCAGTGATCGTGGACGCGATCAGGCGTTCGGCAAGAAGTACTTCTTGACGTTGTCGCCGTCGGTCTTGAACAGCACCCGGGTGCCGCGGAGCTGACGGATCTGCTTCTTCGTCCGCTTGATCATGCCGTGACGCTTGCCGCGCTGGGCGTGCATCACTTTGCCGGTGGCAGTCACCTTGAAGCGCTTTTTAGCGCCCGATTTGGTCTTCAGCTTGGGCATTTGGCTCTCCTAATGGCCATAGAGATCCGCCCGCGAAGGCGGCTGGCCGTCAAAAATGCTCGTTAGAGCGTTGATTGTGCTCAGGTTTTACGAACCAGCGCGAAACCCGCACGAAACACCGCCACGGCAGCCCTTAATCAGCCGGGCGATGAAGGCTGGGCTTATGACAGAGGACAGGCCAATTGGCAACGATGAACCGCCGAAACCGGCCCGCCGACTATTGGAAGTTGCTACCCTCATATCCAAGTCTTGTCGCTGAAGCAGGTCAAAAATGGCCCAGTCCCCTCAATTTCTGACTTCGCTGGCGGATTTCGCCCGTCCGCGCCATCTGGCGCTGTTCGCCGTCCTCGCCACGGCGGCGCTGCCGTCAACGGCCGAGGCTCGCGCCGGCGGCTATGACGGCATCTGGAACGTCACCTTCGCGACCACCCGCGGCACTTGCAGTTCGGGCTACAGCGTTCCCTTCACCGTGTCAGGCAGCCGCGTCTCGTCGGCCGGCGGCGGCCGGGTCTCGGGCCGGGTCAACCGCTCCGGCGCTGTCGCGGTCCAGGTCTCGGTCGGCGCCTCCCATGCGAGCGGCGGCGGCCGGCTCGCCGGCATGTACGGCGCCGGCTGGTGGAGGGGCATCATCTCCGGCGATTACTGCAGCGGAACCTGGCAGGCGACAAGGAGCTGACCGCCAAGCAGTAGGTGCGCTCCCTCCCCGCCTGCGGGGGAGGGTTGGGGAGAGGTGTCTCCTCTCGTGAGGACCCCCAAGAGGCGAGAGCCCTCACCCGGCGCTTCGCGCCACCATCTCCCGCAAGCGGGAGAGGGCGCAGCAGTGCTCGCGGCTTGCACCTTGACCAAAACAAAACGGCCCGCCGGAGATCCGGACGGGCCGTTGAACTCTTAGAAAGTCCCAATGCGCTGCGGTCAGCGCGGCGCCAGCACCATGACGACCTGACGACCTTCGAACCGCGCGTCCTGCTCGACCTTGGCGAGTTCGGCGACGTCGGTCTTGATCTTGTCCAGCAGCTTGGTGCCGATCTCCTGGTGCGCCATTTCGCGGCCGCGATAGCGCAGCGTGATCTTGACCTTGTCGCCCTCTTCGAAGAACCGCTGCATCGCGCGCATCTTCACGTCGTAATCGTGGTCGTCGATCATCGGGCGGAGCTTGATCTCCTTGATCTCGACGGTCTTCTGCCGCTTGCGGGCTTCCGCGGCTTTCTTCTGAGCGGAATACTTGTATTTCCCGTAGTCCATGATCTTGCAGACGGGAGGGCTGGTATTCGGCGAAATCTCGACCAGATCCATGCCAACTTCCTGGGCCATCCGTATGGCGACGACGGTCTCGACCGTGCCTCTGTTCTCACCGGTCTGATCGATCAGCTGGATCTGCGCGTTGCGAATATCATCATTGATGCGCGGCCCGTCTTTGCTGGCAGCGGGCGGAGCTTTATTAGGACGGCGAATGGGTGGTTCTCCAAAGTTGTGAAAGAAGCGGCTATTTTGAAGGAAGATGCGGTTGCCGGCAAGCAAGTCGCTCGTGCGACGAGTGAAAAACCCTCAAATGCGAGGCATTTTGGTCACGCCCAACGGCACGTTGCTCGACATAGACACCTTGCTTCTGTTCCGCAAGCGTCCCAAAGGGACAATGCCGATATCGGGCGTGCTTGCGAAACAGGCCCAGACGGTTCAAACCGCACAGCCAGAGTAAACGTTCCATGACCGACGCAATTCCCGATGCCGCGCTCGAGTTCATCAATGTGGGCCAGGGTCCGTCCGCGCGCAGGATCGCGGTGCGCCACCGCGCCGGAAAGGGTCCCGGCCTCCTCTGGCTCGGCGGCTTCAAGTCGGACATGCAGGGCGGCAAGGCCGTCGCGCTGGACGCCTGGGCCCATGAGCATGGCCGCGCGGTGGTCCGCTTCGACTATTCCGGCCACGGCGAATCCAGCGGTGATTTCGCCGACGGAACCATCGGAGGCTGGCTCGAGGACAGCGTCGCGGTGTTCGAGCGGTTCTGCGACGGCCCGCAGGTCCTGGTCGGGTCCTCCATGGGCGGCTGGATGGCGCTCCTGCTCGCGCGCGAGATCAGGAAACGTGCAGGCAAGGCCTCACTGGCAGGCCTCGTGCTGATCGCGCCGGCGCCCGACTTCACCGAGGAACTGATGTGGAAGACATTTCCGTCGGCGGTGAAGAAGGAGATCGAGACCAAGGGCTTCTGGCTGCGGCCGTCGGACTATGGCGACGGCTCGCCCTATCCGATCACGCGCAAGCTGATCGAGGAAGGACGCAACCATCTCGTGCTCGGCAGCGCCATCGATCTCGGCTGCCCCGTCCGTATCCTGCAGGGCGCGCAGGATCCCGACGTGCCGTGGCAGCACGCCTTTGCGCTGACGCATCGCCTGCCGGCCGACGACGTCGTGCTGACCATGATCCAGGACGGCGATCACCGCCTGTCGCGCCCGCAGGACATCGCACGCATCCTTGCCGCGGTCGCGGAGATCGGGTGAAACTGCTGCCCAATCATCGCCCGACTTGATCGGGCGATCCAGTATTCCAGAGGCGGCTGTGCTCGAACCGAGAAGCCGCTGCGTACTGGACGCCCCGGTCAAGCCGGGCGGAGCAATTGGGAGAAGCGCCAATGACCACCGCCGCCATGCTGCGCGCCTTCTGTGACGCCGTCGAGCAGCGCAACGGGAAAGCCTTCGCCGAACTGTTCACCGAGGATGGCGTCTATCACGACGTCTTCTATGGCGCGTTCGCAGGCCGAGAGAAGATCGCTGCAATGATCGACGACTGGTTCTATCGCACGGCGACCGATTTCCGCTGGGACATGCATGATCCCGTCACCGACGGCACCACGCTCTATGCGCGCTACACTTTCAGCTATCGTTCGACCCTGCCGGAAGCGAACGGAGCGCGGGCGATGTTCGAGGGCGTTGCGATCATGACGTTGCGTGACGGCAGGATCGCTCGGTATCACGAGGTCGCCAACACCGCGCCGGCGTTCGTCGATCTGAAGTTCGCGCCGGAGCGCATTGCCAGGATCGTCGCCAAGCAGGGCGCCGAGCTGAAGGCGCGGCCGGAGATGAAGCGGCATCTGGCCTGACGGCGGAACCTACGGCGGCGACACCTTCGGCATCGGCTTGCGCTGCGCCAGCGCTGCGACCGTCGCCGTGCCGATCGGGCCCTGTTCGTCATAGAGCCAGCACTCGCCGATCGCGACGCCATCCGTCGCCTGGTGATTGACCACGTCGAAGCCGATCCAGTTCGTCACCGGCAGGCGATGCAGATAGATCGTGACGTCGCTGTTGATGTAGCCGAGCCCCTTGTCGCCGGCATTGGCAAAGGGGCTGGCGAAGTCGGCGCCCACCGCGACATGCACGAACGGCGTCATCGCAGCGCCCGCGACGAGCTCGCGCACCTCACTCATCCAGAGCCGGCGCGGGCCGAGCGAGCCCATGTGCCCGACGATGGGGCGCGTCGTCCATTTGCCGTTCATGCCGAGCCTGGGATCGGTCGGCTTCGGAATGTCTGATGGCTTCGGCACGTCCCAGTTCGGCGGCGACCAGACATTGCCATCCGGGTTCTGCGTCTTGCGCAGCAGCTGGCACGAGGCGCGCGCCATGCCGACGCCGCCGGAAACGAACTCCGCTTCGACCAGGCGGATGCGCAGTCCATCGCGGACGAGCCGCGTCGTCACCTCGATCGGCTTGTCGATGGTCGGCAGCCGGAACATGTCGACGGTGAGCCGCGCCGGCACGAATTCAGGACCGGAATGGCGTTCCTCGATGGCGAAGCCGAGCAGGCCGACGATGACGCGTCCGTGCAGCGATTTCGGGTCCCACGGACCGTTGGCGACTTCCGTCGCATGGAATGTATCGCCCTCGCGGGTGAAGAAAGGCATGTTTGTCATGGCGCGCGACTTTTGAGGCAACGCGCGGGGAAATCAAGGGTGGTGAGAGTGCGTGCCAGCCACAACACAGGTGTCATCGCCCGACTTGATCGGGCGATCCAGTACTCCGGCAAGGCAGTGATTGAGTCGAGGCGTCGCGGCGTACTGGATGCCCGGGTCACACCGAGAATTAGGAAGCGTCTCGCCACTCCCGGCGCACGCTGTCGTCGCGCTCGTTGCTCGCCGCGGCAAACTTCATCGGCTCAAACTCTTCCCGCGAGACCAGCTGCGCCAGCGCCCACACTGCAGCGCCACGCACCAGCGCGCTCTCGTCACTCAGCAGTCGCCGCGCCTCTTCCGCCAGCGCCACCTCGCCGGAGTTGCCTATCGCAATCAGCACGTTGCGCAAGAACCGGTCGCGGCCGATGCGCTTCACCGGCGACTTCGTGAACAGCGCACGAAATGCGGCATCGTCGAGCCGTGCCAGCCCAGCGAGATCAGGTGCGCGCAATTCGTCACGCGCCGCGAGCTTGGCCTCGCGTCCCTCCTGCGCAAACTTGTTCCAGGGGCATGCCGCAAGGCAATCGTCGCAGCCATAGATGCGATTGCCGATGCTTTTGCGAAACTCGTGCGGGATCGGTCCCTTGTTCTCGATGGTGAGATACGAGATGCAGCGCCGAGCATCGAGCTTGTAGGGCGCGGGGAACGCCGCAGTCGGGCAGATGTCGAGACACGCCCGGCACGAGCCGCAATGGTCGATCTCGGCATCGTCGCGCGGCAGCTCCAGCGTGGTGTAGATCGCGCCGAGGAACAGCCAGGAGCCGAACTCGCGCGAGACCAGATTGGTGTGCTTGCCCTGCCAGCCCAGATGCGCGGCCTGCGCCAGCGGCTTCTCCATCACGGCCGCGGTGTCGACGAACACTTTCACGTCGCTTGGCGCAGTCGCGACCAGCCAGCGCGCCAGCGCCTTCAGCCGCTTCTTGATGAGATCGTGATAGTCGTCGCCCTGCGCGTAGACCGAGATTGCCGCGCGCGTGCGCTGGGTCAGGATCGCCAGCGGATCGGAGTCGGGGCCGTAATTGACGCCGAGCATGATCACGCTGCGCACGTCGGCCCACAGCCCGCGCGGATCGACCCGGCGCTCCGGCTGTGCCGCGAGCCAGTCCATGTCGCCGTGTCCGCCTGAGGCGATGAATTCGAGGAAGTGCTTTCCGGCAGCTTCGATCGTGCCCGGTGCCGTGACGCCGATGCAGTCGAAGCCGAGCGCGCGCGCCTCGCGCGTGAGTTGCGCCTTCAGTTCAGTCGGGTCGGAGTTCAGAAATCCAGGTCCACGTAGGTCCGCGACGCCGGCACGCCGGCCAGCCATTCGCTCAGCAGCGGACGGAACGAGGGGCGGGATTTCACCCGCGCGTACCACGCCTTTGCTGCGTCGTCCTCGCTCCATGGCACGTCGCCCAGATAGTCGATCGCCGAGAGATGCGCCGCGGCGGCGAGATCCGCGTAGGTGAGCCGGTCGCCGGCGAGGAAGTTACGCGTCTGCGCCAGCCAGCCGATATAGGCGAGATGATAGCGCACGTTGGCCTTGGCCGCGCGCATCACGTCGGCCGAGGGCGGCCCGCCGCCATTCTCCTCGCTCATGAAGCGCTTGTAGATGCGCTCTGTGACGAGAGGGTGCGAGACCTCCTCGAAGAACTTTTCGTTGAACCAGGCCATCAGCCGGCGCACCTCGACGCGCTCGAAGGTCGTCTCCGGCATCAGGCGCTTGGGTCCCATCCCCCCGCCATAGGCCTCGTCGACATATTCGGCGATGATGGCCGCGCCCGGGATCGGCGGCTGCTCGTCGTCCACCAGGACCGGCGTCGTTCCCGCCGCATTGAGCAGCAGAAATGCCTCGCGCCGTTCCCAGCTGCGCTCTTCAACCAGCTTGAGGTCGAGCCCGTATTCGCCCGCGATCAGGCGGATGAAGCGCGAATGCGGGCAGAACGGATGATGAAACAGCGTAAACATGAAACCTTTGACTATTTGATGGTGCTTAAGAATCCATCAACGTTTGTGCGGCGCCACACTAGTCCTTCAAACCCGCGAAGCAAGAGCGTGATGGCGCATTTTGCGATTGCAGCATTGGGGGGAATAGGCGAGAAGAGCCCCGCTTTTCCAGCCGAAATGGACCGTAAATATGTCGGATGCAATACGGGCAGTGATCCTCGGCATCATCGAGGGTGTGACCGAGTTCCTTCCCGTGTCCTCGACCGGCCACCTTCTGCTCGCCGAGCGTTTCTTCCATCTTGGTGAAGGCGCCTTCTGGGATTCATTTACCGTTCTGATCCAGCTGGGTGCGATCCTCGCGATTGTCGGGCTGTATTTCAGGAAGCTCTGGGATGTCGCGATCGGCATGTTCACGGGCGATGCTTATGCGCGCCGCTTCGTCATCGGCGTGCTGGTGGCGTTTCTGCCCGCTGTCGTCATCGGCCTCGTTGCCGGCAAATACATCAAGAGCGTGCTGTTCAACCCCTGGGTCGTCTGCTTCACGCTGATCGTCGGCGGCGCCATCCTGCTCTGGGTCGACAGGCTCGACCTCAAGCCGCGCGAGCACGATGCCACCAGGTTCCCGCTGCTGATGTATCTCTATATCGGCATCGCGCAGTGCGTGGCGATGATCCCGGGCGTGTCGCGCTCCGGCGCCAGCATCGTCGCGGCAATGCTGCTCGGCGCCGACAAGCGCGCGGCGGCGGAGTTCTCGTTCTTCCTCGCCATTCCCACCATGATCGGCGCGTTCGCCTACGACTTCTATAAGAACCGCTCCGAGATGACGATGGACCACATGGGCATCGTCGCGATCGGCTTCGTCGTGTCGTTCATCACGGCCGTCATCGTGGTGAAGACGTTTTTGACCTATGTCACCCGCCACGGTTTCGTGGTGTTCGCCTGGTGGCGCGTCATCGTCGGCACGCTCGGCCTGATCGCGCTGGCGCTGGGGCGGTAGCAATCCATGGTCGGGGCGCTGCCGACCGAAGCTCTCGGTTTCAGCTCTCCCCGCAAGGGGACCGCAAGGGGAGAGGTGGACGCCGGCAACAGCGGCAAACTCACCATGCGCCTTCAACGCAAAATAAGCTTTTGACCGGTAGGCAGTTTCGAGCGCAGGGCGGCCCCGCCCGGCACAGGAGCTGAACCATGACCCTCGTCTCCGGCTGGGGACGCTTCCCGGTCGTTGATACCGATCTGCTGCGTCCGCGGTCGTTCGAGGCGGTGGGCGAGGCCGTCGGTGATGTGACGGGCTCGGTGGCGCGGGGCAACGGCCGCGCCTATGGCGATGCCGCGATCGGAACTGCCAGGACCGTGGCGATGACCGGCTTCGACCGGATCAGGTGGTTCGATACCGCAAGCGGGCGCATTCGCCTCGAGGCCGGCGTGCTGCTGTCCGACCTGATCGACACTTTTGGCCCGCGCGGCTTCCTGCCTTTCGTTGTTCCCGGCACGCGCTTCGTCTCGATCGGCGGCGCCATTGCGTCCGACGTGCACGGCAAGAACCATCATTGCGAAGGCGGCTTCGGCCGCTATGTCGACAGCATCCTGCTGCTCACCGGTGAGGGCGAAACCATCGAGGTCTCGCGCGAGCAGAACTCCGATGCCTTCTTCGCGACCGTCGGAGGCATGGGCCTCACCGGCGTGATCCTTGAAGCAACGATGCGGCTGCGGCGGGTCGAAACGGGATGGATCCGCGAGCGGGTGATCGCCGCATCCGATCTCGAGGCGGCGATGCGCGCGCTCGATGCAGGCGATGCCGCGACCTATTCGGTGGCGTGGATCGATTGCGTGGCGCGCGGGCGCGACCTCGGCCGTTCACTGATCAATCTCGGCGAGCACGCCGGCAAGGATGAGCTTGCCGAAGGTGCCGAGGCATTTCCGGTCGGCAAAGGTCTCGGCCTCGGCGTGCCGATCGATTTGCCGTCGATGACGCTGAACCGCTACAGCATCCGCGCCTTCAACGAGCTCTACTACCGCATGGGCGCGCGGCGCGCCGGCGGCAGCCATGTGGTCTCGCTCTATCCCTATTTCTTCCCGCTCGACAGCGTTGCCGACTGGAATCGCATCTATGGCAGGCGCGGTTTCCTGCAACACCAATGCGTGATCCCGGAGGCCGGCGCCCGCGACGTGCTCGGCGACATCCTCGATCGCGTCGCGCGGCGCGGCGATGCCTCCTTCCTCGCCGTGCTCAAGAGGCTCGGCCATGGCGACGGCCTCCTGTCGTTTCCGCTGCCCGGCTACACGCTGGCGCTGGATTTTCCGGTGAAGGGCGACATTCTGAGCTTCCTCGACGAGATCGACCGTCTGGTCGTCGCGGCCGGCGGCCGGCTTTATCTCGCCAAGGACGCGCGCCAGTCGCGCACCACGTTCGAGGCTGGTTATCCTGCTCTGCCGCGCTTCAACGCGATCCGCAAATCGCTCGATCCCAAAGGCAACATCCGCTCGAAGCTTTCACAACGCCTGTTCGATGAGGTCTAGGCCATGACGTCACGCAAGTCCGTTCTGGTGCTGGGTGGCTCCTCCGACATCGGCCGCGCCGCGGCGCGCGCCTTTGCCAGGGCAGGCTACGACGTCGGTCTCGCGGGCCGTGACGTCACCGCGCTGGAGCCTGACGCCGCCGATCTGCGCGCGCGCTACAGTGTCGATGTCGGTGTCCACAGGTTCGACGTGCTCGACACGGCCTCCTTCGAGGGCTTTGTCGGCAGTCTCCCGGCGCTGCCTGATGTCGTCATCTCGATCGTCGGACTGCTCGGCACGCAGGAGAGCGCGCAGAGCGATCTCGCGCAGGCCACCACGATCATGCGCTCCAATTACGAGGGGCCGTCGCTGATCCTCGGCCTGTTCGCGGAAAAGTTCCTGGGCCGCGGCAGCGGTACGCTCGTCGGCGTGTCGTCGGTCGCCGGCGATCGCGGCCGCGCCTCCAACTATGTCTATGGCTCGGCCAAGGCCGGCTTCTCGGCGTTTCTCTCGGGCCTGCGCGCCCGTGCCAGCCGCGGCGGCGTGCACGTCGTCACGGTGAAGCCCGGCTTCGTCCGCACCAGGATGACCGAAGGCATGAAGCTGATCGGCCCGCTCACCGTCGAGGCGCCGGTCGTGGGCGATGCGATTCTCCCTGCCGTCCAGAACAAGACCGACGTCGTCTATGTCAGCGGCAAATGGCGCCTCGTGATGCTGATCATCAAGACGCTGCCCGAAGCGGTGTTCAAGAAGCTGAAGTTTTGAGGTGTCGCCGCGCTGACGGTACGCCCCCTCGCCCCGTTCTTACGGGAGAGGGTTGGGGTGAGGGGCCTCTCTCTACACGTGCGGCCTTCGTGAGACCTGTACCCCTTTACCCGATCGCTTCGCGATCGAACCTCTCCCGCAAGCGGGAGCGGTGAACCCAACTCACACGCTCATGCGCTGGAACTGACCGGCCGCGCGGAAGCGCCAGAGATATTGCGGGGCGATCGCCTCCAGTGAATCGGCTGATATGCCGAGACCTTCCAGCGTGAGCCCGGCCGCCTTCGCCGCATCGGACACGATATTGTCGCGCTCGAGCAGCGTGACCTGGTCCGGCGTCAGCTTGAACGCGCCCGGCGCGAATTGCAGGAAGGTGGCCTGGAAGCGGGCGAGGCCGAACGACAGTGGCACCAGCATGCGCTTGCGGTCGGTGATCGCCAGGATCGCCTCGATGATCTCGCGCATGGTCAGCACTTCCGGCCCGCCGAGCTCGTAGGTCGCGCCGGCCCTGGCCTTGCCGTCCACGGCATCCGCGATCGCGGTGGCGACGTCGCCGACATAGACCGGCTGCATCTTCGTGTCGCCCCCGATCAGCGGCAGCACCGGCGACATCCGGGCCAGGGCGGCAAAGCGGTTGGTGAACTGGTCCTCCGGGCCGAACATCACGGAAGGGCGGAAGATCGTGGCCGAGGGCACCGCAGCCAGCACCGCCGCCTCGCCGGCCGCCTTGGCCCTGGCGTAGTGCGAGGGCGATTCGGCGTCGGCGCCGATCGCCGAGACATGCACCAGTTGCGCGCCGGCGGCCGCGGCCGCCCTGGCGACGGTCTCGGCGCCCTTGGCCTGGACGGCGTCGAAGGTCTGCGCGCCGCTTTCGGCCAGGATGCCGACCAGATTGATCACGACGCCCGAATCACGCAGCGCCGCCTCGACCGAGGCCGGATAGCGCAGATTGGCCTGCACGACATGGACCTGCCCGACCTTGCCGGACGGCTGCAGGTATCCGGCCAGTTCCGGCCGCCGCACCGCAACACGGACCCGGTAATCCCGCCGGCACAGCGCGCGGACGACATTCCGGCCCAAAAACCCCGATCCGCCGAAAACCGTGACGAGAGTTTCCAGATTCGATGCCATGAGATCTATTCCTGGGGTCCATTCCTGCGGGAAGATTGCGTAATATCAGGCTTGTATCGGGCCGGTTTGCGATGCGCAATCGGCATCACAACGCATGAATTGACAACGGCGTCACCGAACCGTAGTAACCGCCTCCGTGCCCCAACGGCATGCCCAGGTGGTGGAATTGGTAGACGCGCTGGCTTCAGGTGCCAGTGGCTTAACGGCCGTGAAGGTTCGAGTCCTTTCCTGGGCACCATTGCGGGATTTGGTCCCAAAATAGACCCACCTTCGATCGATAGAGATGGCTGGGCGGCGATCCGCGTATCGCCGCGCTTTCGGTCCTCGATGGGCCTTCCCCTTACACCACCTGCTTGCCCGCCCGCTCCGCCACCGCCTTCTGCACGAAATACATCGCGACCAGCGTGACGATCGTTGTCATGACCACGACGTAGCCGATCCGGTCGAAATGGATCAGCGCGCCATCCGGCGCCTGCGCGATGATGGCGCCGGCGAGCACCGAGCCGAGACCGCCGGAGAGCTGCTGCAGCGAGGCGCTGACCGCGCTGAACGAGCCGCGCTGGCTCGCGTCGGGGATCGCCGACATCAGCGCCTGCGACGGGATCATGCGCGAGAAGATGCCGACGAACATCAGCACGTTCACGGTGATCGCGGTCGCCAGCGAGACGTGGCCGAGATGGGTGTAGATCAGCACCATGACCACGGTCATCGCGCAGCCGAACACGAAGGTCGGATATTTGCCGAAGGCATCGCTGGCGCGGCCGACCAGCGGCCCGGTGACGATGCTGAACAGGCCGGAGACGAGATAGATCGTCGGCAGATGCAGCATGTCGATGCCGAGATTGTGCACGGTGTAGGCGCTGGAGAACGGCATCAGCATGTAGCCGCCGGTCGCAAGCAGCGTCGTGACGGCGAAGGCCAGCGTATAGCGCGGCTCTGCGATCGTCGCGATCAGATGCTGGAATGGATTCCTGTCCTGCTTGAGCCGCAGATGCGCGTCGACCGGCTCCATGACGAAGGCGATGATGGCGATCGTGACGATCGAGAGCGCGACGATCGCGACGAAGCAGACCTGCCAGCTCCAGTGATTGGCGAGAAACAGCCCGGCGGGAATCCCGAGCACCTGGCTCGCGGCGAACGCGGTCTGCACGAAGCCCATCACGCGGCCACGCAAATGCAGCGCGAACAAATCGGTGATGATGGCCAGCACGACCGAGCCGATCACGCCGCCGAACAATCCGGTCACGATGCGGCCGATCAGCAGCACATGGTAGTTTTGCGCCATTGCGCAGAGCAGGGTGCCGAGCGTGAAGCCGACATAGAAGAACAGCAAGAGGCGCTTGCGATCGAAGCGATCGGCAAAGCCGGCGGCGAGGATGCCCGAAAGTCCCGCGCTGAACGCATAGGCCGACACCGCGACGCCGAACTGCGCGGCCGTGATGCTGAGTGCGGGCATCAGGATGGCGCCGAGCGGCGACATGATGATGAAGTCGAGAATGATCGTGAATTGGGTGAACGCCAGCAGCGCGATGAGGAGCGCCTGGTAGCGCGAAAAGCCGCGCTGGCGCTCCCTTTGATCGTCAATCGGCGCGGCGAGCGTTTGGTCAGGCATCACATTTCATTCACAGTGAGCGGGCGGGAAGCTCGCAACAGATAGGTATGCCAGGACGATTTTCACGGGGCGCCCAGCGACCGCCCCCGAGAAGCTGCGTTCCCTCCCCCACAAGGCGGGAGGGATGGAGAGAGCCCGTCTGCCGCCTGGTTAAGCCGCCTTTAGCGAATGCTCGCATAAGGTTCCGGCCATCCATTGTCCTGCTCCCCGGTCCTCCCTAGTCCTTGGGGCCGGTCATGTCGCGGCAGTTGAGAGCGTTTTCGGATGGAGCAGCCTGCCTGGAGTTACGATCCTGGCGTATCAGAGCCGTCGGCAACCCCGGCGGCGCGGACGCTCGTCATCGATCTCGAGGGCGCCCTGCTGCGCTCCGAGCTGCTGATGGAGGCGCTGTTCTCCAGTCCCGGGCGCATGCTGGCCCGCTTCGGCGCGGGCGGACGGCCCGGCATGGCGGCGCTCACGGCGATCTTGGCGGGCGCCAGGATCGACTACGCTCATCTGCCCTATGATCCCGACGTGCTGAACCGGGCGCTCGCGGCGCGGGCGCGGGGTGAGAAGATCTATCTCGTTGCCGCACGCTTCGCCGGGCACGCTGCCGGCATTGCCGCGCATCTCGGCTTCGATGGCGTCGTCACGCCGACCGATCTCGCCGCGGGCAATCTGCCGTTCGATCGCGCCGCGATCGAGCGCATCGACGCACGCAACGGGAACCGTGCGAGCCTTAAAACCTGGGCGAAAGCGCTGCGCATCTACCAATACGCCAAGAACACGCTGGTGTTCGTGCCTGTTGTCACCGCGCACCAGATGAATCTTTCGACGCTCGGCTACGCGTTGCTCGCGTTCCTGGCGTTCTCGGCCTGCGCCTCCGGCGCCTATCTGATGAACGATCTGCTCGATCTCGCGGCCGACCGGCAGCATCCGACCAAGCGTCATCGCTCGCTCGCGGCCGGCGATTTGCCGATCTCGTCCGCGCTGTGGGCGATCCCCCTGCTGTGGTCGCTTGCGGTCACAGCTTCCCTCTTCATCTCGCCGCTGTTCCTGGGCGTGCTCGGCGCCTATCTCGCCACCACGATCGCCTATTCGCTCGCGCTCAAGCGCAAGATGCTGGTCGACGTCGTCACGCTCGCCGGCCTCTACAGCTTGCGCATCGTGGCCGGCGCCGTCGGTGCCGGCGTCGTGCTGTCGGAATGGCTGTTGATCTTCTCGTTGTTCGTGTTCACCTCGCTGGCGCTGATCAAGCGCTTCAGCGAGCTCAGCATGCGCGAGGGCGCCGGGCTCGCCGATCCCTCCAACCGCGATTATCGGATCACCGATCTGCACGTCATCGCCGCGATGGCGGCGGCGAGCGCCATGAACGCGGTGACCGTGTTCTCGCTCTATGTGTCCTCGTCCGCGGTGACGCCGCTCTACAGCCGTCCCTGGATGCTGTGGCTGATGACCCCGCTGCTGCTGTACTGGTTCGGCCGGGCCCTGATGATGGCGCATCGCCGCGCGATGCCGGATGATCCGATTTTGTATGCCTTCCGCGACGGCCCCAGCCGCACCGCGGTCGCGGCGATGATCTGCATCATGCTGGTCGCGATCTGAACGGACGCTTGCGCGGCCTGCCCCGAGTGGATACATCGCGGGCAATCCGAAATGAGCCTATTGTTCCAGAAGACCGATTCGACCCGAGGTTTTGAAACGCCATGACCGTACGCCTGCATCGCGGCGACCTGCCGGACCTGTCCCGTTACACCGGAGCGGTGGCGATCGACACCGAGACCATGGGGCTCGATCCGCACCGTGACAGGCTCTGCGTGGTGCAGCTCTCACCCGGCGACGGCAGCGCCGACGTGGTGCAGATCCCCAGGGGTCACACCGACGCGCCGAACCTGAAGGCCCTGCTGGCCAATCCGGACATCACGAAGATCTTCCACTTCGCCCGCTTCGACGTCGCGGTGCTGTACCAGACCTTCGGCGTCATGACCGGGCCGATTTATTGCACCAAGATTGCCTCCCGCCTGACCCGCACCTATACCGATCGCCACGGCCTCAAGGACCTCGTGCGTGAGGTGCTCAATGTCGACCTCTCCAAGCAGCAGCAGTCCAGCGACTGGGGTTCCGACAGCCTGACCGAGCCGCAGCTCGCCTACGCCGCCTCCGACGTGCTGCACCTGCATGCCTTGCGCGAGCGGCTCGACGCCATGCTGGTCCGCGAGGGCCGCACCCAGCTGGCAAAGGCCTGTTTCGACTTCCTGCCGACCCGCGCTCTGCTCGACCTCCAGGGCTGGGACGAAGAGGACATCTTTGCGCATTCCTGAGGGGTGCTTTAACCTCTCCCGCTTGCGGGAGAGGTCGCGCCGAAGGCGCGGGTAAGGGTTTTCTCCTCCAGGGGAGTGTCCCATTGCGGTGACACCCTCTGCCCAGCCCTCTCCCGCTAGCGGGAGCGGGAGAGACGGCCGCCCCGTTTCGGACACTTTCCTGCGGCCTCTCGCGGGCTGCACATTCGGTCGCCGCCGGGTACAATGGCGCGGCCTTCAACCGGACAAGGCGAGCAACGCTCTGGAGCAGCGGTGAATTCGGCCCAGAATCCCACCTACGACGCCGCGCTTGCGGCGAAGTTTGCCAGCGCGGCGCGGCACAGCCGCATGGTGCGGATTCTGCGCGTCGCGGTGCCGGCGACGGTGATCGCGTCCATCGCCGCGATCGTCGCCGTCTCGACCTTTCTCAATCCCTACATAATCCCCATCAAGCTCGATTCCGGAAGCCTCGTGGTGACAGGCACCAGGATCACGATGGAATCGCCGCATATGTCCGGCTTCACGCCGGACCGGCGGCCCTACGAGCTCTGGGCCAGGACCGCGACGCAGGACATCACCGATCCCGATCATGTCGATCTCGCCGATCTGCGCGCGAAGGTGCTGATGGAGGATCAGTCGACCCTGTTCCTCGATGCCCGCACCGGCCGCTTCGACAACAAGCAGCAGCAGCTCGACCTGCACAAGGACATCTTCCTGCGCACCTCGACCGGCTATGAGGCACGGCTGAACTCGGCCTTCGTCGACATGGGCAAGGGCACGGTCGCCTCCGACGAGCGCGTCGACGTCAAGCTGACCAACGGCACGCTGACCGCGGATCGCCTGCGAATCACGGAGGGCGGCGACGTCATCCGCTTCGAAGGCAATGTGGTGATGCATCTGGACAAGCTCGACGACGGTGCCGCCGCGCAGCCTGCGCCGGCCGAGCCCGCGCCGCCGCCGGCCAAGTCAAAGCACAAGTCTGCCAATTCGAAGTGATTTTCATGATCAGGATTTTTCCGCGCAACGAGGACAAGCGTCGCGCCATCATCGCTGCGGCCGCGCTGGCCTTGGGCGCCGCGCTGCTCGCTGGTGGCGCGGCCATCGCGCAGAGCACGATGCAGGGCGTGCCGAATGCGATGCAGGGCTTCTCGCAAAACCGCGATCAGCCGATCCAGATCGAGGCCGCTTCGCTCGAGATGCGTGACAAGAAGAAGGAGGCGACCTTCGCCGGCAACGTGAAGGTCGTGCAGGGCGACACCACCATGACCTCGAAGACGCTGGTGGTGTTCTACGAATCGGGTGGCGACAAGCCGGCCACGCCGCCGCCTGCGGCGAAGGGCGCCAAGAACAGCAGCACCGGTGCGCCGATGCAATCGGCGACGCCGGGCCCCGGCGGCAGCTCGTCAATCAAGCGGCTGGAGGCACGCGGTAATGTGGTGGTCACCCAGAAGGATCAGGTGGTGACCGGCGAGACCGCCGTGTTCGACACCAGGACCAACCTCATCACCATGCTCGGGGGCACCGGCGGCCAGGTGGTGCTGACGCAGTGCAAGAACGTGCTGCGCGGCGACCGCCTGATGGTCGACATGACGACGGGCGTCTCGCGGGTGGAGTCGGATAGCGGCCGGGTACAGGCGCTGCTGCCCCAGGGGGGCAGCAATGATTGTGGCCCGGGTGCCCAGGGCGGGCAGGGGGGCAAGCCCGCCGCGGGGTCGCCTTCGCAACTCCCCGGCGCAAGTAAACCAAAGTAAATTCAGCGGCTTGTTCCGGATGCCCCCGTTCCGAGGTTGAAGCTTGCCCGGCGAGACTGTATCTAGCGCGAAGGGCCTTCGAAACGGGGTCCGCCGCTTACCGGGCGTGTTTCATTGGGCATGGGACATCCCTTCACTCATGCTGCGTCGGCGAATCGATAAAGCCGGGGCGGCAGATCGCGCGAATGCCGCGAATAGTTAGAAGGCGGGGATGGTCGATCTCTTCAGCATGTTCCGTCGGCGCCCCGCCAAGCGCGGCCGGCCAGGATTCGCCCGGCAGGACATCACCGCCCTCGGTGACAGCGTCGGCGGGCTGGTGCCGAGCCCGGTGCGGGACGTGCCGATCGCCCGCGACCAGCCGATGCACGCGCCCGACCAGTTCCAAGGAGACTATCAAGACGACTATCAGGTCGATTATCAGCCCGAGCCGCCGCGGGCGCAGCCGGTCCACCCGGTCAGGGTGGCCGCCAAGCCGAACGGCGGCGGGCCGGAGTTCCTGAAGCGGCCGGGCTTCCTGGCTGTGCATAGCGTGGAAAAGAGTTTTGGCAGCCGCCAGGTGGTGCGCGGCGTCAGCATCTATGTGCGCCGCGGCGAGGCGGTCGGCCTGCTCGGCCCGAACGGGGCCGGCAAGACCACCGTGTTCTACATGATCACCGGCCTGATCAAGGCCGATCGCGGCGCGATCGAGCTCGACGGCCACGACGTCACGAAGCTGCCGATGTATCAGCGCGCGCGGCTCGGCATCGGCTATCTGCCGCAGGAAGCCTCGATCTTCCGCGGCCTCACCGTCGAGCAGAACATCCGCGCCGTGCTCGAAGTGGTCGAGCCCTCGCGCAAGGAGCGCGAGCAGCAGCTCGACTCGCTGCTCGACGAATTCAACATCACGCGCCTGCGGAAATCACCGTCGATCGCGCTGTCAGGCGGCGAGCGCCGCCGCGTCGAGATCGCGCGCGCGCTGGCGACGCGTCCGAACTACATGCTGCTCGACGAGCCCTTCGCCGGGATCGATCCGATCGCGGTCGGCGACATCCAGGATCTCGTCCGCCATCTCACCAATCGCGGGATCGGCGTGCTCATCACCGACCACAACGTGCGCGAGACGCTCGGCCTCACCGATCGTGCCTATATCGTCTATGCCGGGGAAATCCTGACCGAGGGTAGCCCGGATGAGATCGTCGCCGATCCGGACGTGCGCCGCCTTTACCTTGGCGAGGAATTCCGCCTCTAGCCCTTTTTTCCAATTCGTCAAGACGTGTACATCAGGCTGAGACTAGGATAAGCAAAAATCGGACCAACTTGTGGGATCGGTTCTTGCTTCATGGCGCTTACGCAGAGATTAGAGTTCCGGCAATCGCAGTCGCTGGTCATGACGCCGCAGCTGATGCAGGCGATCAAGCTGCTGCAATTGTCCAATCTCGATCTCACGACCTTCGTGGAAGAGGAACTCGAGCGTAACCCCCTGCTGGAACGGGCCAGTGACGAGGCTCCCACCGAGGCCCCGGCCGAGACCGGCCAGTTCAGCGACGGCGACGACTTCGGCGGCAGCAGCGGCGACGAGCCGGGCGGTGGTTCGGGCGAGGCCTTCGAGCCGGGCCAGGAAGAATGGATGAGCAAGGATCTCGGCACCCGCGCCGAGATCGAGCAGACCCTGGACACGGGCCTGGACAACGTCTTCTCCGAGGAGCCGGCCGAGGCTGCGGCGCGCAACGCCCAGGACGCGGCACCGACCACCTATACCGAATGGGGCGGCGGCGCCTCGGGTGACGAAGACTACAATCTCGAAGCCTTTGTCGCGGCCGAGACAACGCTCGCGGACCATCTCGCCGAGCAGCTTTCGGTCGCCTTCACCACACCCGCGCAGCGCATGATCGGCCAGTACCTGATCGACCTCGTCGACGAGGCCGGCTATCTGCCGCCCGATCTAGGTCAGGCCGCCGAACGTCTTGGCGCGTCGCAGCAGGAGGTGGACGACGTCCTCGCCGTGCTGCAAAAATTCGACCCGCCTGGGGTCTGTGCGCGGTCATTGAGCGAGTGCCTGGCGATCCAGCTCCGCGAGCTCGACCGCTACGATCCGGCGATGCAGGCCCTGGTCGAGCACCTCGACCTTCTCGCCAAGCGCGACATCGCGAGCTTGCGCAAGCTCTGCGGCGTCGACGACGAGGACATCGCCGACATGATCGGCGAGATCCGCCGCCTCAATCCCAAGCCCGGCATGAAGTTCGGCTCGGCCCGACTCCAGACCATGGTGCCCGACGTCTATGTCCGCCCGGGTCCGGACGGCGGCTGGCATGTCGAACTCAACAGCGACACCTTGCCGCGCGTGCTGGTCAACCAGACCTACTATTCCGAGCTGTCGAAGAAGATCGGAAAGGACGGCGACAAGTCCTACTTCACCGATGCACTGCAGAACGCCACCTGGCTCGTGCGCGCGCTCGACCAGCGCGCCCGCACCATCCTGAAAGTTGCAACCGAGATCGTGCGCCAGCAGGACGGCTTCTTCACCCACGGCGTAGCGCATTTGCGGCCGCTGAACCTGAAGGCCGTCGCCGACGCCATCCAGATGCATGAATCCACGGTGTCGCGCGTCACCGCCAACAAGTACATGGCGACAAATCGCGGCACATTCGAATTGAAATATTTCTTCACGGCCTCGATCGCCTCGGCCGACGGTGGCGAGGCGCATTCGGCCGAAGCCGTGCGCCACCACATCAAGCAGCTGATCGATTCGGAGGAGCCCTCCGCGATCCTGTCGGACGACACCATCGTGGAACGGTTGCGGGCCTCGGGCATTGATATTGCCCGCCGCACGGTCGCGAAGTACCGCGAAGCCATGCGCATTCCTTCCTCGGTGCAACGCCGCCGCGACAAGCAGAGCACTCTTGGTAACGTCCTCTCCTCCGCACTGTCCGATCGCTCCCGCAACACCGAGCCGGCCTGATTGCGCTCGCGCCAAATCGCGCTACTCTCAATCCCCCATCGAGACCGGTCCAAGCATGCGCATGATCCGGAAAAGGGCCCAGCGGGTTTCCGAGCGGACCATGCGCAGGGAACAACCCCAGCCGCGATGACGCGTCATCGCAGCTCGGCGTAACCAAGCGAGGCATCACATGACCCTTCGAATTTCGGGAAAGAGTGTCAGCGTCGGCGAGGCCCTGCGCGGCCGCGTTACCGACCGGACCGAAGAGGTCCTGCGCAAATATTTCGACGGCAATTATTCCGGCCACATCACGCTCTCCAAGGATGGCTTCGGCTTCCGCACCGACTGCGCGTTGCATCTGGATTCGGGCATCACGCTGGAGGCCGATTCGAACGCGCCCGACGCCTATGCCAGCGCCGACCAGGCGCTCCTGATGATCGAGAAGCGCCTCAAGCGCTACAAGAGCCGGCTCAAGGATCGCTCGGCCCGCAAGGCCCATGTCGCCAGTGCCGCGCTGGCCGCGCTCGACGCCACGAGCTACGTGCTGGAGGCGCCGGGCGAAGGTGAGGACGAGGACGAGATCACCGGCTACAGCCCCGTGATCATCGCCGAGGCCACCACCTCGCTGAAGCAGCTGTCGGTCAGCGAAGCCGTCATGGAACTCGACCTCAGCGGGGCACCCTGCCTGGTATTCCAGCACGGCTCGAGCGGCCGGGTGAACATCATTTACCGCCGCGCCGACGGCAATGTGGGCTGGATCGACCCGCCCGGGGCCAAGGCCGACGGGAAGGCCGACGGCAAGGTGGAGGGTTAGACCGACAATCGGACCCCGTATCATCCGCAGCCCTTAACAATGACCGGGGCAAAGCCGCACGCAGCAGTTGGCACCGGGATTGCGTTGGAGTAGAAGCGCCCCACATCAGGATCGGGGCTAAGTCCCCCTCCTGCTTCACGTTATTGACGCCGGCTCAGCTTGGTCTATCAAGCTGGCTAATTCGGAACCTGACGGTCTAATTCACCTCGGAAACCTTCCATGCCGATTACCGATCTGGTCGCACCCGAGGCGATTCTCCCGGCATTGAAGGTCAACAACAAGAAGCAGGCCCTGCAGGAGCTTGCGGCCAAGGCCGCCGAGCTCACCGGGCAGAACGAACGCTCGGTGTTCGAGGTGCTGCTGCAGCGTGAGAAGCTCGGCACCACCGCGGTCGGCTATGGCGTCGCCATCCCCCACGGCAAGCTGCCCAAGCTGGAGAAGATCTTCGGCCTGTTCGCGCGCCTCGATCGCCCGATCGATTTCGAGTCCATGGACGGCCAGCCGGTCGATCTGGTCTTCCTGCTGCTCGCCCCCGAAGGCGCGGGCGCCGATCACCTCAAGGCGCTCGCCCGCATCGCCCGCCTGCTCCGCGACCAGGACATCGCCAAGAAGCTCCGCGCCTCGCGCGATGCCCAGGCGATCTATTCAGTGCTGGCACTGCCGCCGGCGACGGCGGCCTAGATTCGATAGGGTTGGTTTTGATCGCAAGCTGTTCGGGAGGCGCGCGCCTTCCGCCGCGAGTTCCGATCTGATCCGAAGTCCTGCTCCACGACTTGGCGGCGAGCTTCGCAAGAGGATACTCCCTTGCTGACATTCCTCGTATTCGCCGGGACGATCGGGTGGTTGGCAGCGAACCGAAGCGCTGCGTCGCATTCGGGACCCGAGAGTTGGGCGCGCCGTGACCTCACACTCCGTCATTGCGAGCGCAGCGAAGCAATCCAGTCTCCCTTCCCGGAAAGTTTCTGGATTGCTTCGCTGCGCTCGCAATGACGGCGCGGACGCTTCGCGGGCGCTGCCCCGCGCGTCAGCAGACCGTCGGCAGCAGGCGCCGGACTTCGTCGAGCAGTTCGGGAATCGCCCTCTTGTCACCCGCGAGGTGTCTGAGCAGCGCGCTCTGGAACAGGCCGTCGAACAGCGCATAGAGCGCCGCCGGTGACGACGCCGGCCGCTTGCCGCCCAGTTCGGCATAGCGCGAGCCGATGCGCCAGATCATCGCCTCCAGGCTCTTGTCGATCTCGAGCACGTCCTTGCGGAACGCCGCCTCGAACATCGCCTGCGAGCGCAAATCGTACCAAAGCCGGTGCATGCGTGCTTCGTTCTGCAGCGTTGCTGCGAGCTTGGCGAGGAAGCCCTCCGTCAATTCGTCGCGGCTCGTTGCCGTTGCGACGACCTCGTCATATCGCGTCACGCACTTCGCCTTGTAGTGGCGCACGCAGCAGCAGATCAGGTCGAGCTTGTCGCTGAAATAATAGTGGAACACGCCGTGCGTGAACGCCGAGTTCTGCGCGATCTCCCGCAGGCTGGTGCGGGCGAAGCCGAGCTCTCCGAGGGTTTCGAGCGCGGCCTCCGCAAGCTCGATGCGCCGTGCGTTGAACTTCTCGTCGCGCAGCACCTCGGCCGCATCTGCCACACGCCGGGCCGCCCCTGTCACCTGCCGCGCCATCTCGTCCTTTCCTCAGTCCCGTATTGCAAGCACCTATACCGCGTCGACCGCGGAATAGCTCCGCCTCCTCACAACCACTTCCCTAGACAACTGTCAAATTCGATCTTGACAAATGTCAAGTTTCTGGCGGAGGCTCGCGTCAATAATTTTGACAGTCGTCAAGACGTCCGACCATGGAGGAACGCTTCGCTGGGCGCCCGAAAGGCCTGCGCTCATCGACCTGGTGCGCGCCTAGTGGCGCAGCACGAATCAATCACCAGCAACGGAGGAGTGCGTCATGAGTGGGAAGAGCCTTGCAGGCAGGAAAGCCCTCGTCACCGGGGGTGCCCGGGGAATCGGCGCGGGCATCGCACAGGCGTTGGCGCGTGCCGGCGCCTCGATCATGATCGCCGACATTCTGGAGGACGCCGGCCTCGCCAGTGCAGCGGGAATCGCGAAGGAAGATGTCGCGACGGGCTTCGTCCAGCTCGACGTCACCGACGACGCGCAATGGGAGCGGGCGGTGGCCAAGACCGTCGCCACCCTCGGCGGCTACGACATCCTCATCAACAATGCCGGCATCGAGATCACCTCGCTGGTCAGCGAGATCAGAGCCGAGGACGCGCGGCGGATGTGCGACGTCAACATCGTCGGCACCGTGCTCGGCATGAAGCACGCCTTCCGCGCGATGCGGCCGGGCGGAGCGGCGGGCAAGGGCGGCGCGGTCGTCAACATCGCCTCCGTCGCGGCGACGATCGCCTTCCCGAGCATCGCGGTCTATTCCGGCACAAAATCCGCGGTCGATCGCATGACCAGGGTCGCTGCGATGGAGGCCGGCAAGCTCGGTTATGGCGTGCGCGTCAACTGCATCTATCCGGGCCTGATCCCGACCGACATGGGTATGCAGCTGGCCAACGACATCGTGAAGATCGGTCTCGCGCCCGACGTCAACGCCGCCGTCGGCTCGGTGGTGGAGCAAACGCCTCTCGGCAAGCTCGCCGAGGTCGGCGACATCGCCGACGCCGCGGTGTTCCTGTGCTCGAACGAGGCGCGCTTCATCACCGGCATCGGACTGCCGGTCGATGGCGGCATGGGCATGTAAGCTGCAAACCTGACAACGAACATTTCGGAGGAACGCAATGAGCGCGAAGAAGCCCGTTATCGTCTATGGCGCGTCCGGCTACACCGGCCGGCTGGTCTGCGAGTATTTACGTGAGTACAACATCCCCTTCATCGCCGCCGGCCGCAGTGCCGAGAAACTCAATGCCGCGATGAAGGCGAACGTGGCCGGCATCGAGACCGCCGACTACGAGGTGGTGGAAGTGCCACACACCGTGAGCGCACTGTCGGAGTTGTTCAACGGCGCCTCGGTGGTGCTCAACACCGTGGGCCCCTTCGCCAGGTTCGGCGGCGAGGTGGTGCAGGCGTGTTGGGCTTCCCGATGCCACTACACCGACACGACAGGCGAGCAGGACTGGCTGATCACGCTCGAGCAGGAGTGGGGCACGAAGTTCGCCAATGCCGGCCTGCTGCTCGCGCCCGGCATCGCACAGATGTACACCACCGGCGAGATCGCCGCGCAGCTGTGCCTGGAGACGCCCGGTCTCGATACGCTCGATATCGCCGTGTTCTGGGGCGGCAGCCCGACCATCGCCTCGACGCAGACCATCCTGGTCAATGCCGCGATGGCCAAGGCCTACTATCTGGAGCAGAACAAATATGTCGAGCATCTGCCCGATGCCGGCCTCTACAACCTCGCCATCCCCGGCCAGCATGAGTTGGCGCTGGCGCTGCCCTGGGGCGGCACCTCGCATCCGGTGTGGTTCAAGCGCGATCCGCGCGTGGCCAACGTCAAGGTGCTGGGCGGCGTGTTCAATCGCGCCCTGATGTTGGGCGTGCCGCAGATCGTCGCTGCCGCGCTGGAGGCGACCAAGGACATGAACCCCGACGACCGCTACGCCGCGCTGGCCCAGACCGCCGCCGGTGTCATGAACACCATGCCGCCGCGCGAGAACCCGCGTGTCAACAAGTCGCTGGATTCGGTGCATGCTTCCGGCCCGTTGGGGCGCGCGCACTGCGTCATCAACGGCAACAGCAATTACAAGCAGACCGGCTTGCTGCAGGCCTATGCCGCGGCGCACCTGCTGCAGCAGCCGCCGAAGCGCGTGGGCTTCGCCTCCGGCTGCCAAGCCTTCGGCCATCGCGAGCTGCTCGGGCAATTGCGCAGCTTCGGGCTGGTCAGCAAGCCTGTTCTGACCGTACACGATTAACTAAATCGCGGGTGGCGCGGCTTGTCGCGTCACCCGCTGCCACTTCGGGGGCGACCATGCGCTTAATCGATTACCTGGACAAAGGTGCCTCGCTCGGCCCCGATGCGCCGTGCCTCACCATGGATGGACGCGACCTCAGCTATCGCGAGGTGCAGCAGCTCAGCTATCGCGTCGCGCGCGGGCTCGACCGATCGGGCATCGCGCCCGGCGAGAAGGTCGCGATCCTCTCCGGCAACGATCCGGTCGCCTTTGCCTGCGTGTTCGGCCTTTCCCGCGCGGGGTTGGTTTGGTGCCCGATCAATCCGCGCAACGAGGCGGCCGAAAACCGGATCATCCTCGACCAATTCGACTGCAGCCTGCTGCTGTTTCATTCGAGCTTTGCGCCGATGGTCGAGGCGGTGCGTGCAGAGCTGCCGAAGCTGCGCGCCCTCGTCTGCCTCGATGCCGAGTTACCCTTCGCACCCTCGTTCGACAGCTGGCTCGCCGGCCTCGCCGACGACCCCTATCAACGGGAGACGGTCGACGATCTCGCGATGATTCCCGGCACCGGCGGCACCACCGGCAAGCCGAAGGGGGTCATGCTGTCGGGCCGCAACATCGAGGCCATGACGGCACTGACGCTGATGGGCTATCCGTTCGAGGGCCGCCCGGTCTATCTCGCGCTCGCACCGTTGACCCACGCGGCCGGCGTGCTGTGTTTCCCGATCATGGCGCTCGGTGGCCGCATCGTGATCATGCATCACCCCGACATCGCCGAATTCCTCGACCTGATCGCGCGCTACCATGTAACGCACACCTTCCTGCCGCCGACCGTGATCTACATGCTGCTCGATCATCCCAAGCTCGACTCCGCCACCCTCGAATCGCTGCAATGCTTCTGGTACGGCGCGGCGCCGATCTCGGCCACACGGCTTGCGGAGGCGCTCCGGCGTATCGGGCCGATGGCGCAGTTGTTCGGTCAGACCGAAGCGCCGATGATGATCTCGATGATGGCCCCAGAGGAGCATTACAATGCCGACGGCACGATCGCGATGGAGCGCCTTGCTTCGGCCGGGCGGATCAGTCCGCTGGTGCAGGCCGGCATCATGGATGGTGACGGCAATCTGCTGCCGACAGGCGCACGCGGCGAGATCGTGGTCCGCGGCTCGCTGGTGATGGAGGGCTATTACAAAAATCCCGAGGCCACGGCGGAGGCCTCCGCGCATGGCTGGCACCACACCGGCGACATCGGCTACATCGACGGCGACGGCTACCTCTATATCGTCGATCGCGCCAAGGACATGATCATCACCGGCGGGTTCAACGTCTACTCGATCGAGGTCGAGAACGCGCTGCGGGCGCACGAGGCGGTGCAGGATTGCGCCGTGATCGGGCTGCCCGATCCGAAGTGGGGCGAACGGATCGTGGCCGTGGTGCAGCCCCGCGCCGGCCAGCGCGTCGATGCGACGGCGCTGGCGGCTTTCGTCAAGCAGAGGATCGGCAGCGTCAAGACACCGAAGCAGATCGAAGTCTGGGGCGATCTGCCCCGCTCCAAGGTCGGCAAAGTGCTGAAGCCGGATATCCGTGCGCGGCTGGCGGGTCGCTCGGGTGGTTAAGTTGTCTGCGCAAGACCAAGCACTGACGGTTCTCACGTGAAAACGGGCATGCCTTCCTGCGAAGGCATGCCCGCTTAAAACTTACCGATGCGGCGTGCGACGCGCGCTCAGTGCACGCTGACGGCTTGCAGCTCGTTGCTCCAGGCGTTGGCGATCGCGGCTTCGCGGCTGTCGGTCAGCATGATCGGCGTGCCGTCGGCGGCGTGGAGCGCGAAGAGCTTGAGGCCCGGCGCAATCTTGGGCGCCTCGGGGAACAGGTCCGGTACGTCCTCGGAACGGATCTGCTTCACATAGGCGATATGGCCTTCGCCCAGGGTTGCCAGCGTCTCCGGAGAGACGTTCTTGGCTTCGTATTCGAACGCAACGTGACCTTCACTCATGGTCTCGACTCCTCTGACGAACTAAGCGGTCGAGTCCGCTACTCGTTCCATTATTCGTGCTCATTGATAGCGATTGTCTTAACGATCCTCTCCGGTTCAGGCCGGGCGAGGTCGATCGACAACAACCCGTTCTTCAGATCCGCACCCAGCACCAGCATCCCCTCCGCCAGCACGAAGGTGCGCTGGAAGTGGCGCGCGGCGATGCCGCGATGGATGTATTGCCGGGTCTTGTCGTCCTGCTGCCGCCCGCGGATCACGAGCTGGTTTTCCTCAATGGTTACATCGAGTTGGTCGCGGGTGAAGCCGGCGACCGCCAGCGTGATGCGTAAGCGCTCGGGTTGGCCGTCCGCGCGGTCACACCTCTCGATATTGTAGGGAGGGTAGCCGTCGGCGCCCTTGACGACGCGGTCGAGCACGCGCTCGATCTCGTCGAAGCCCAGCAGGAACGGACTGGATAACGTGGGAACACGAGACATAGTTTACAAAGTCCTCTCGAAGCGACTTTGGTGTTTCGGGGCCCCATCAAGGCACCCCTTGGTCAGCAATATGGGCATATCCGCTTGTGGGTTCAAGGACGTAGCCGGGGGGCTGTGGATGGGCCGCTTCGCCGCCCACGGCTCTGCCATCGCACAAAATGCTTACAATTCGTCGTGACCCGAGAAGCGCCGGCAGGGCGAATCCGCGGGGCGATTTATCCCAATGAAAACAGACCCCCTGCTACTGTGCATGGGGTTGTTTTCGCGCTTCTTGATGGAGCAGGCGCCGGAACCCGTCAGGCCTCGATCCGAGTCCGCCCGTCGCCGCTGAACAAATGCAGCTTCGCCCGTACCGCCGCGACGCGGATCTTCTGGCCGATGGCGGGCGCGTCGGTTCCGGGGATGCGAACGATGACCTCGCCGGGCGGCAGCTCGCCAGGGGTGGCGGCGACGCGCTGGTCTTCCTGCTCGCGGGAGCCGTAGACGAAGGTCTCGGCGCCGACGCGCTCGATGGCCTCCACGGTCAGCGGCAATGCGACACCGCCGGCAGGCGTCTGGTCGGTGACGACGAAATCCTCGGGGCGGATGCCGACGATGCCGGCCTCGTCAGCGGCGCCGTCCAGCTGCGACTTGATCTCGTCGGGGCGCGTCGACATCAGATTCATCGGCGGCGCGCCGATGAAGGAGGCCACGAAAGTGGTCGCCGGCTTCTCGTAGATTGCCAGGGGATTGCCGACCTGCTCGACCTGGCCGCCGTTCATCACAACCAGAATGTCGGCGAGGGTCATCGCCTCGAGCTGGTCGTGAGTGACGTAGATCGACGTCGTGTTCAGGCGGCGCTGCAATTTGCGGATCTCGACCCGCATCGCGATGCGCAGCTTGGCGTCGAGATTCGACAGCGGCTCGTCGAACAAAAACACCTTCGGCTGGCGCACGATGGCGCGGCCCATGGCGACGCGCTGGCGCTGGCCGCCGGAGAGCTGGCGCGGCTTGCGCTCCAGCATGGCGGAGAGCTCGAGCACGCGCGCGGCTTCCTCGACGCGGGTCTTGATCTCGGCTTCGGCCATGCCGCGGTTGCGCAGGCCGTAGGCCATGTTGTTGTAGACGCTCATATGCGGATAGAGCGCGTAGTTCTGGAACACCATCGCGATGTCGCGGTCGGCCGGCTCGATCTGGTTGACGACGCGGCCGCCGATGTCGATCTCGCCGCCGGTGACGGTCTCGAGGCCAGCGACCATGCGCAGCAGCGTGGACTTGCCGCAGCCGCTTGGTCCGACCAGCACGCAGAACTGCCCGTCGGCGACATCGACGTCGACGCCTTTGATGGCCTCGAAGCCGCCGGTGTAGGTCTTGCGGACGTTGCGCAGGGTGACGTTGGCCATGAAAACTCGCTTGTTACTTTTCCGTCTCGACCAGGCCGCGCACGAACAGCTTCTGCATGGCGAGGACGACGAACACCGGCGGCAGCATGGCCAGCACGGCGGTCGCCATCACGATCGGCCATTCGGTCAGCGCGTCGGTGGTGGTGATCATCTTGCGGATGCCGACCTGGATGGTCTGCATGTCGTCGCGGGTGGTGATGAGCAGCGGCCAGAGATATTGATTCCAGCCGAGGATGAACAGGATCACGAATAGCGCCGCCATGTTGGTGCGCGACAGCGGCAGCAGCGTATCCCAGAAGAAGCGCAAGGGGCCGGCGCCGTCGATGCGCGAGGCCTCGAGCAGCTCGTCAGGCACGGTCATGAAGAACTGGCGGAACAGCAGCGTCGCCGTGGCCGAGGCGATCAGCGGCAGCGCCAGGCCCGCATAGCTGTCGAGCATGTGCAGGTCGGCGACGATCTTGTAGGTCGGGTAGATGCGGACCTCGACCGGCAGCATCAACGTGATGAAGATGATCCAGAAGATCGACATCCGGAAAGGAAAGCGGAAATACACGATCGCGTAGGCCGAGATGATCGAGATCGCGATCTTGCCGATCGCGATCGCCAGCGCCATCACCAGCGAGTTCAGCATCATGTTGCCGACGGGCTCGCGGGTCGCGCCGCTCGTGCCGACGAAGATGGTCTGGTAGTAGACCTCGAAGAAGTGGCCGCCCGGCAGCAGCGACATCTGGCCGTTCGCGATCAGGGCGTTGTCCTGGGTCGAGGCGACGATCGCGATGTAGACCGGGAATGCGACGATCGCGATTCCGATCCAGAGGATGAAATGGGCGACGTAGCGCCTGATGCCCTCGTCCTCGACCATCAGTACGTCACCTTGCGTTCGACGAAGCGGAACTGGATGCCGGTGAGCACGATGACCATGATCATCAGGATCACCGATTGCGCCGCGGAGCTACCGAGATTGCCGCCGAGCAGGCCGTCCGAATAGACCTTGTAGACCAGCGTCACCGTCGAGGTGCCGGGACCGCCGCGGGTCATGGTGTCGATGATGCCGAACGTGTCGAAGAAGGCGTAGACGATGTTGACGACCAGCAGGAAGAAGATGGTCGGCGACAGCAGCGGGAAGGTCACGGTCCAGAACCTGCGCATCGGCCGCGCGCCGTCGATCGCGGCGGCCTCGAACACGCTTTTCGGGATCGCCTGCAGGCCGGCGAGGAAGAACAGGAGTTATACGAGATCTGCTTCCACGCGGCGGCGAGGATGATGAGACCCGCGGCCTGATTGCCGTCCAGCAGCGGATTCCAGTCGACACCGGCGGCGCGCAGGTAGCGCGAGATCACGCCGAGCGAGGGATGCAGCATGAAGATCCAGAGCACGCCGACCACGGGCGGTGCTACCGCATAGGGCCAGATCAGCAGCGTGCGGTAGAGCATCGAGCCGCGCAGCGGCTTGTCGGCCATCACGGCGAGCAGCAGTGCAAACGACAGCGACGAGATCGCGATGGCGAACGAGAAGAAGAAGGTGCGGACGACCGCCTCGAAATAAGCGGGCTCCCTCAACAGCTCGATGTAATTGTCGAACCAGACGAAGCTGGTCGAGAGGCCGAAGGCGTCCTGGAGCAGGAACGATTGAACCGCCGCCTGCAGGGCCGGCCAATAGAAGAAAATCAGGACGATCGCGAGCTGCGGCGCAACCAGCGCGTAGGGTAATAGCTTCGATTGGAAAATGGCTTGCTTTTGCATGATGCCCCGGAAGCGGCAGGCCGGGTGTTCGGCCTGCCGCCAGTCGCCTTACTTCGCGGCGGTCTTTTCGAACTGCCGCAGCATCGTGTTGCCGCGTTCGACCGCGGCGTCCAGCGCCTGCTTGGCAGTCTTCTTGCCGGCGAGTGCCTGCTCGATCTCCTCCGACCAGACGTCGCGGAGCTGCACCATGTTGCCGAGGCGCAAGCCCCGCGAATTGTCGGTCGGCTCCTTGTTGGTCAATTCGAGCAGCGGCGTTTCGAGATAAGGCTGATCCTTGTAGAAGCCTTCGGCCTTGGCCTTGTCGTAGGCGGCCTTCGTGATCGGCAGATAACCGGAGGCCTTGTGGATCCAGACCTGGCGGTCGGTGTCCGACAGGAACGTCAGGAACTTTGCCACGCCCTTGTATTCATCGGCCGGCTTGCCGCCCATGATCCAGAGCGAAGCGCCGCCGATGATCGAGTTCTGCGGCGCGCCCTGCACGTCGGGATAGTAGGGCATCGGGACGGCGGTGAAGGCGAACTTGGCCTGCGCCTTGATGTTTGCGAACAACGACGAGGAGCTCAAATAGATCGGACACTCGCCGGAAGTGAAGCGACCCTCGCCGGTGTTGGTGCGGCCGGCATAATCGTAGGTCTTGTCCTTCTGGAGCTCGACCAGGTTTTCGAGATGCTTGACCTGGAGTGGACCGTTGAACTGAAGCACGGTGTCGAAGCCGTCGAGGCCGTTGGCCTTGCTGGCGAGCGGCACGTTGTGCCAGGCCGAGAGCTGCTCGAGATTGACCCACGTGACCCACGAGCCGGAGAAGCCGCAGGTGGTGTAGCCGGCGGCCTTGAGCTTCTTCGCGTCGTCGAAGACTTCCGGCCAGGTCTTCGGCGGCTCGGCGATGCCGGCCTTCTTGAGCGCATCGAGATTGATCCACGTGACGGTGGACGATGAGTTGAAGGGGAACGAGAGCATCTCGCCCTTCGAGGTCGAGTAGTAGCCGGTGATCGCGGGCAGGTAGGCCTTCGGATCGAACTTCTCGCCGGTCTCGGCCATCAGCTTGTAGACCGGCTTCACGGCGCCGGTCGCGGCCATCATGGTTGCGGTGCCGACTTCGAACACCTGCATGATGTGCGGGGCGTTGCCGGCGCGGAACGCGGCGATGCCGGCGTTCATCGTGTCGGGGTAGCTGCCCTTGTAGGTCGGGACCACCTTGTAGTCGGTCTGCGACGCGTTGAAGTCGTTGGCGAGCTTGACGATAACGTCGTTGTTGGCGCCGGTCATCGCATGCCACCACTGGATTTCGGTCACGGCCAGGGCCGGCGAGGCGCCGAGACCAACCGTGAGTGCAACAGCAGCAGCCGCGCCAAAATGTCGAAGAGCCATCAAGAAAACCTCCCTTGCCCGTCACTCAAGAAGCGCTTGCGCTAGCAGCGCCATATGACGTTCACATGACTGTGTAAGCGGCCGAAACGAAAGCGGCAAGCGCGGGAAAAGGGAAGCCGTCAAATAGGCGAATGCGGCGCTGCCAGCCGCAGCCGTTCGCGCCGCACATGCGTGCGCGCGCCGCAGTGCGGCATTGGATGATGCGAGGCAAACGATCGGCTCCGGACTTCCTTAACCTCTCCCGCTTGCGGGAGAGGTCGCGCCGAAGGCGCGGGCGAGGCTTTCTCCTCTAGGGATTGTCCCGCTGCGGCGACCCCCTCTCCCCGACCCTCTCGCGCACCTGCGCTGTCGCTCGATCTGTGTCTTGGCTCAGCGCTTGCGCTCGGGGCCGCAGACGGTGCCCTTTGCGACCATCGCGTCGATCTCGGATTTGGAGTAGCCGAACTCGCCCAGCACCTCGGCTGCGTGCTGGCTGAACTTCGGCGGCACGCGGCGCAGGCTCGGCTTGCTGCGATCGAGGCGGATCGGGGAGGCCACGCCCTTGTACCAGTCCTTCTCGATAATATCGCCACGGTAGATCGTGTGCGGGTTCGTCAACGCCTGGTCGATCTTCTGCACGGGACCTGCGGGCAGGCCCGCCGCGAGCAGGCGATTGCACAGCGGCTCGGCCTCGTGCCGGCTGAACACCGCGGCGAGCTCGGCGCGAAGCGCCTCGCGATTGGCGATGCGGTCCTTGTTGCGGGCAAAGCGCGGATCGGTGCCGAGCTCGGGCTTGCCGATCTCCTTGGCGAGCTTGCGGAAGGTGCCGTCATTGCCGACCCCGATGAAGATGTTGTCGGTCTTGGTCGGGAAGATCGCGTAGGGCACGAGGTTCGGATGCTCGTTGCCGGTGAGCGAGGGCGGCTTGCCATGCATGAAATAGTTGGCGGTGTGCGGATGCATGATGGCAAGGCCGGTCTCGTATAGCGTCGTCTCCAGAAACTGGCCCTTGCCCGAACGCTGCCGCTCGGAAAGTGCCATCAGGATGCCGATCGCCGCATAGAGGCCGGTGGTGATGTCGACCAAGGGCACGCCGATCCGCATCGGCCCGCTCTCCGGCGAGCCGGTCGCCGCGATCATGCCGGTCATGGCCTGGATGATGGCATCATAGCCGGGATTGCCGCCGCGCGGCCCGTCGGCGCCGAAGCCGCAGATCCGGCAATGCACGAGGCGCGGGAATTTCTCGCTGAGCACATCGTTGCCGATGCCCCATTTCTCCAGCGTGCCCGGCTTGAAATTCTCGATCAGGACGTCGGCCGTCTCCAGCATCTTCAGCAGCACGACGCGGCCGCCTTCGGAAGCGAGGTCGAGGCCGATCGAGCGCTTGTTGCGGTTGATGCCGACGAAATAGGCCGCGTCCTCCTCGTGGAAGGGAGGGCCCCATTCGCGCACCTCGTCACCTGCCGGCGGCTCGACCTTGATGACGTCGGCGCCGTGGTCGGCGAGGATCTGGGTGCAGTAGGGACCGCCGAGCACGCGCGTGAGATCGATGACGCGCAGTCCACTCATTGCGCCCGTTGCTGCTTCGGTCATGCCTTCGCTTCCCCTGTGTCGATCATTGGATCACAGGCCTAGCGAGGTTTGTTTGCGCCAGCAATGGGCCCGCGCGTGGGGCCGTATGCGCCCCCGCGCGGCCATCCCGCGAGGTGGCAAATCAAGCGGAAGCGGCCGGCCCAAGGGGGGTCCCGGGCCAGCCAACTCCGCCGATCCGATCAGACGACCGTCAGGCGAACGTCGACATTGCCGCGCGTGGCATTGGAGTACGGGCACACCTGGTGCGCCTTGGCGACCAGCGCTTCGGCCTCCGCGCGGGCAAGGCCCGGCAGCGAGACGGCGAGTTCGATATCGAGGCCGAAGCCGCCCTCGGAGCGCGGGCCGATGTGCCGACGGTCGAGGTGACGGATGCATCAGCGGGAACCTTGGGGCCGCCCTGCGAGGATACGAACTTCATCGCGCCGATGAAGCAGGCGGCATAGCCGGCCGCGAACAGCTGCTCGGGATTGTTGCCGGCGCCGCCACCGCCACCGAGCTCCTTCGGGGTGGCGAGCTTGACGTCGAGCGCGCCGTCGAGGGTCGCAGCATGGCTTGTAGAGCACGTTCACGGACATTTTCGTCTCCTTGGGTGTTTCAGGGTCGGGGCGCGATCTTTATCGCGGCAATTAGATTGCGCGCAGTCTAAATCGGCATGCCTCACATTTAATTGTTCGCAATTGAATGTCTCGCCGGCCGGCCCCAGAATGGGAGAAACGCGTGAGATTCTCCATGGCCCGGAAACTATCGACCCTCGACCCGCAGCGGCTCGACAACCAGATCTGCTTCGCAGTCTATTCCGCCGCGCACGCCTTCAACCGCGTCTACAAGCCGCTGCTCGACCGGCTCGGCCTGACCTATCCGCAATATCTGGTGATGCTGGTGCTGTGGGAGCGCGACGACGTGCCGATCAAGGAGATCGGCGAAAAGCTGTTCCTGGATTCGGGCACATTGACCCCGCTGCTCAAGCGGCTCGAGGCCGCCCATCTCGTCAAGCGCACCCGCTCGCGCAAGGACGAACGCCAGGTCCTGATCGCATTGACGACGCAGGGCCATGCGCTGAAGGAGAAAGCGCGCACCGTGCCGCAGTCGATCCTGGCGGCGTCGGACTGCTCGGTGTCGGAACTGGTCGCGATGAAGGACGAGATCGTCGCGTTGCGGGATCGGCTGAATGCGGTGATCGGGGAGTAGGGGTCGGTCACGCGCGATCAAAAATGCTTCTTCGCGAATGCTCGCCCCGAACCAGATTTCAGATATCGCTCGAATGTAACAGCGCCTGCGGCGTCATCGAAAGCAAAATAGGTCCGAATTCGTCAAGGCCCATATTTCGACGTGTGAGGTACTTCGCCAGCACTATGCTTCGCCAGGCGGGCCGCCGTCGCCCTTCGGTCCATGGCGGGCAGCCTTCGCTCACTTCGCTACAAGGGACTTCCCTGGGCTTGCCCAGCCGTAGCTCGCGAAGCGAGCGAAGGCTGGTGGAGCCAGGCGGGATCGAACCGCCGACCTCTTGCATGCCATGCAAGCGCTCTCCCAGCTGAGCTATGGCCCCTTAGTCCTTAAATGGGACGATCCCGGAGGATCCCCCACAAACCGGCGAGCCTGGTGACTCGCGCGGTGCACCCTTTTTCACAGATCAGGACTGATCTCAAGTCTCTTCGTCACCTCCGACATCACCAATGATGTCGGTCACGTCCTCATCGCCCTCTTCTTCGTCGGCAATGAAGGTCGAATCATCGTCATCATCGTCGTCGAGGGTCTCGTCGACCTCGATATCGTCCTCCGATTCGGGCACGACGGCCTTGACCTTGCCGGTGTTCTCCTCGGCATCGGCCTCCTCGAGGGAGACCAACTCTTCGGCCTCCGCCGGCTCCGGCGCGGTGTCCTGGGCCATGCTGCGGGCTTCGGCGCCGCGGGGCGCACGCGCGGGAGCGATCGGGGCGATCGGCACCACCTCGCCGGTATAGGGCGAGATCACCGGATTCTTGTTGAGGTCATAGAATTTCTTGCCCGTGGTCGGGCAAATACGTTTGGTTCCGAGTTCGGACTTGGCCACGGCAGGAATCCTGGGAATGTCTGAAAAGCGGTGCTTCACTTGGCTAGTTGGCGGCCTGCTGTCAATAGCGCATTACGGGAGAAAGACATGCCCGTGACGGGGCGCGGACCATGTGGTACCTGCGCGCCAGCCCATAGGGCCTATCCAAGGACACAATCGTGACCCATTCCGATCAACCGAGACCGCTGCAGTCTCGCGCCAGCGGCCCCCTGACCGGGAAAGTACGGGTGCCCGGGGACAAGTCGATCTCGCACCGCGCCCTCATCCTGGGCGCGCTCGCGGTCGGCGAGACCCGGATTTCGGGCCTGCTGGAAGGCGAGGACGTCCTCAACACCGCCAAGTCGATGCAGGCGCTGGGCGCCAGGGTCGAGCGGACCGGTGATTTTGCGTGGAAGGTCAACGGCGTGGGCGTCGGAGGCTTCGCCCAGCCCAACGCGGCGCTGGATTTCGGCAACTCCGGCACCGGCTGCCGGCTGGTCATGGGCGCCGTCGCCGGTTGCTCCATTTCGGCGGTGTTCGACGGCGACGCCTCGCTGCGCAGCCGGCCCATGCGCCGGATCCTCGATCCGCTGGAAAAGATGGGTGCGAAGGTCATCTCCGGCGGCGAGGGCGGGCGTCTGCCGCTGACCCTCCAGGGCGCGCGCGATCCGCTGCCGATCACCTACAAGACCCCGGTTGCCTCGGCCCAGATCAAGTCGGCCGTGCTGCTGGCGGGCCTCGCCGCGCCGGGCACGACCACTGTCATCGAGACCGAGGCCAGCCGCGACCACACCGAGTTGATGCTGAAGCATTTTGGCGCGGACATCACCTCGGCGCAGGAAGGCCAGCACGGCCGCCGCATTGCGCTGGTCGGCCAGCCCGAGCTGCACGGCGCCGATGTCGTCGTGCCCGCCGATCCCTCTTCGGCGGCGTTCCCGATCGTCGCTGCGCTGATCGTCGAAGGCTCCGACATCGTGCTGCCCGACGTCATGACCAATCCGCTGCGCACTGGCCTGTTCAGCACGCTGCGCGAAATGGGCGGCTTCATCGAGGAGAGTGAAGTGCGCGGCGATGCCGGCGAGCCGATGGCGCGCTTGCGCGTGCGCGCATCAAAGCTGCGCGGCGTCGTGGTGCCACCGGAGCGCGCGCCCTCGATGATCGACGAATATCTGGTGCTGGCGGTGGCGGCGTCCTTCGCCGAAGGCACCACCATCATGCGCGGCCTGCAGGAGCTGCGCGTCAAGGAATCCGATCGCCTGGAGGCCACCGCCGCCATGCTGCGCGTCAACGGTGTCAAGGTCGAGGTCTCCGGCGACGACCTGATCGTCGAGGGTCGCGGCCATGTCCCCGGCGGCGGCACGGTCGCAACCCACATGGATCATCGCATCGCGATGTCGGCGCTGGTGATGGGCTGCGCCTCCGACCAGCCGGTGACCGTCGACGACACCGCCTTCATCGCCACCAGTTTCCCGGATTTCATTCCGATGATGCGTTCGCTTGGGGCCGAGTTTTCATGATTATCGCCATCGACGGGCCTGCGGCCTCGGGTAAGGGCACGCTGGGCAAGCGTCTCGCCCACCATTACGGCTATCGTCATCTCGATACCGGCGTGATCTACCGCGCGGTGGCCTATGCCGTGATGCAGTCCGGTCATGATCTCCGGGACGAGGCGGCCGCGGTGCAGGCTGCCTTGGAGCTCGACCCCGAAAAGTTCGGCAATCCCGCGCTGAAGACCCAGGAGGCGGGCGAGGGCGCCTCGATCGTCTCGGCGATCCCCAGGGTTCGGGAGGTCCTGGTCAATTTCCAGCGGCAATTCGCCGCCGATCCGCCCGGCGCGGTGCTCGACGGCCGGGATATTGGAACCGTGATCTGTCCTCATGCCGACGTGAAGATTTTCGTCGTGGCCGACCCCAAGGTCCGCGCGCGCCGCCGCACCATGGAGGCGAGGGCCAGGGGCGAGGACGCCGACGAGGCCGCGGTGCTCGCCGACATCATCCGCCGCGACGAACGCGACAAAAACCGGCCGATTGCGCCTTTAAAACCGGCCCCGGATGCTTACTTGCTAGATAACTCCCAACTGGATATAGAAGGCGGCGTCCGGGCCGCCATCGACATTATCGAGGCTGTCCGAGCGGGCCGGTCGCGGGGTTAAGCCGCTGCCGTCACTGGAGGAAGCGCCCGCTCCCGCTCTTTGAGGTCGATACTTCCGGTCCCTGTTTGGGGGCCGGCGCGATCCAGGCTCCGGACATAAGATTTTCACGTATCTAACGCGCGGGCCTCAGCCGGCCCGCCTCCGCTGTTCCGCCTTCAGGCCGGAGCAGCGAGCGGTCGCTCGAAGGTTTTGCGGACCTTCCGACACTGCGTGTGCGATGCGCCCTTGAACCCAACGGCCGGCAAGACTTCCGCAACTGGAGAACAAATGGCTTCGACTTCTGCTGATACCTATAGCCCGTCGCGTGACGATTTCGCCGCGATGCTCGACGAGTCCTTCGCAGGTGGCAACCTGCAGGAAAGCTCCGTCATCAAGGGCAAGGTGGTTGCAATTGAAAAGGACATGGCCGTCATCGACGTCGGCCTGAAGACCGAGGGCCGCGTTGCCCTTCGCGAATTTTCCGGCCCCGGCCGTGACTCCGATCTCAAGGTCGGCGACGAGGTGGAAGTGTTCCTCGATCGCATCGAGAACGCCCTCGGCGAAGCCGTGCTGTCGCGTGACAAGGCGCGCCGCGAAGAGAGCTGGGGCAAGCTCGAGAAGGCGTTCCAGAACAACGAAAAGGTCAACGGCGTCATCTTCAACCAGGTCAAGGGCGGCTTCACCGTCGACCTCGACGGTGCCGTGGCCTTCCTGCCGCGCTCGCAGGTCGACATCCGTCCGATCCGCGACGTTGCGCCGCTGATGAACAACTCGCAGCCGTTCCAGATCCTCAAGATGGACCGCCGCCGCGGCAACATCGTGGTGTCCCGCCGCACGGTTCTGGAAGAGACCCGCGCCGAGCAGCGTCAGGAGCTGGTGCAGAACCTCGAAGAGGGTCAGGTCATCGACGGCGTGGTCAAGAACATCACCGACTACGGTGCGTTCGTTGACCTCGGCGGCATCGACGGCCTGCTGCACGTCACCGACATCGCGTGGCGCCGCGTCAACCACCCGACCGAGGTGCTCTCGATCGGCCAGACCGTGAAGGTCAAGATCATCAAGATCAACCACGAGACGCACCGCATCTCGCTGGGCATGAAGCAGCTGCTGGACGATCCGTGGCAGGGCATCGAAGCCAAGTACCCGCTGGGTGCCCGCTTCACCGGCCGCGTCACCAACATCACCGACTACGGTGCGTTCGTCGAGCTCGAGCCGGGCATCGAAGGCCTGATCCACATCTCCGAGATGTCGTGGACCAAGAAGAACATGCACCCCGGCAAGATCGTGTCGACCTCGCAGGAAGTCGACGTGCAGGTGCTGGAAGTCGACTCCGTCAAGCGCCGCATCTCGCTCGGCCTCAAGCAGACCATGCGCAACCCCTGGGAGGTCTTCGTCGAAGGTCACCCGACCGGTTCGGTGGTCGAGGGCGAGGTCAAGAACAAGACCGAGTTCGGTCTGTTCCTGGGCCTCGAGGGCGACGTCGACGGCATGGTCCACCTCTCCGACCTCGACTGGAAGCTTCCGGGCGAGCAGGTGATCGACAACTACAAGAAGGGCGACATGGTGAAGGCCGTGGTGCTCGACGTGGACGTCGAGAAGGAGCGCATCTCGCTCGGCATCAAGCAGCTCGAAGGCGACCCCTTCGCCGAGCCGGGCGATGTCAAGAAGGGCGCGGTCGTGACCTGCGAAGTGCTCGAAGTGAAGGAGAGCGGTATCGAGGTGAAGATCGCCGGTACCGACTTCACCACCTTCATCAAGCGCTCGGAGCTCGCCCGTGACCGCAACGACCAGCGCGCCGAACGCTTCGCCGTCGGCGAGAAGGTCGATGCCCGCGTGATCCAGTTCGACAAGAAGGCCCGCAAGGTCCAGGTGTCGATCAAGGCGCTCGAAGTCGCCGAAGAGAAGGAAGCCATCGCGCAGTACGGCTCCTCGGATTCGGGTGCGACGCTGGGCGACATCCTCGGCACCGCGCTCAAGAACCGCGACAACAAGTAAGCGAAACTTCCGTTTCGCTGGCAATCGAAGCCCCGGCGCAAGCCGGGGCTTTTTTGCTCGGCGTCGGCGCGGCGAAGGTGACCCGTACCGCGGAATCTATCGGTTGTGATCGGCGCCAGCACCGAACGACTCGCTCCCCCTGTTAGGGTCCCGGCCTTCGCCGGGACGAGACGTGAGTGTGTGGCAGCGCCCAGGCCTACACCGCAGGCGCCAGCCTTCATTTCTTCAAATTGCGCCGCAATTGATGTATCCAGACAAGCCAATGCTTACGTTGTGACGGCACAACGCCTCTGGCCTTTCATTTGGAGATATTCCGATGTCGCTCGATTCGGACATCATCGTCGATCGCCGCAGGATCCGCCGCAAGCTGACGTTCTGGCGTGTCATGGCGGCGCTGATCGCGATCGCGGCAATTGCGGGCTTTGCGCTGATCGCGACACCCGGTGCGCGCGGCACGTTCGCGTCCGCCGGTTCGATCGCGCGGGTTCAGATCGAGGGCCTGATCCGCAGCGATTCCGATCGCACGCAGGCGCTGGAGCGGCTGGAGAATTCGCAGGCCGCCGCCGTCATCGTTCACATCAACTCGCCGGGCGGTACCACCGCCGGCTCCGAGCAGCTCTATGACTCGCTCGTGCGGCTGAAGGCGAAGAAGCCGCTCGTCGTCGTGGTCGAAGGCCTCGCCGCCTCCGGCGGATACATCACGGCGATCGCGAGTGATCACATCATCGCTCAGCAGAGCTCGCTGGTCGGCTCGATCGGCGTGCTGTTCCAGTATCCCAACGTCACCGAGCTCTTGAAGACCATCGGCGTCAAGGTCGAGGAGGTAAAATCCTCGCCCCTGAAGGCGGCACCGAACGGATTCGAGCCGACAAGTCCCGAAGCGCGCGCCGCGCTCGATGCGCTGGTGAAGGACTCCTACGCCTGGTTCAAGGGACTGGTGAAGGAACGGCGTGGCATGGATGACGCACAGCTCGAGAAAGTGGCTGACGGCCGGGTCTTCACCGGACGCCAGGCGATCGATCTCAAGCTGATCGACCAGATCGGCGACGAGAAGGCTGCGGTGACCTGGCTGGTCGAGCAGAAGGGCGTCAAGAAGGGCCTCAGCGTTCGCGATTACAAGCTCCAGCCGCGCTTTGGCGATCTGCCGTTCCTCAAGACCGCGGCTGCCGTGATGCTGGAAGCGCTTGGTTTAGGCTCGATCGCGCATCAAATCGGGCAAACCGGCGTCGCGCAGGCCGTCGACCGGCTCGGAATGGATGGAATGCTGGCGTTGTGGCAGCCGGCCGCATCAAACTGACTGGGGCGGGCGAGTTCCCGAAGTTTTTCTCGCAGTGCGAGTGTCGGGACAGCCCACTTTTTTGGCATTTGTCACGCATTTTCCCGGCGCTCAACCTTGATTTAGCGTCTTGACAGATCACAGTATTTTCACGGAAATGGTCATCCGCACGCTTCCGGGTCCTATCTCTCGATGATCAAATCGGAACTTGTTCAGCGTATCGCCGAGCACAACCCGCATCTGTACCAGCGGGATGTCGAGAACATTGTGAATGCGATTCTCGAAGAGATCGTAGCGGCCCTCGCACGCGGTGACCGCGTCGAGCTGCGCGGTTTCGGTGCCTTCTCGGTCAAGCATCGTCCGGCGCGCGCCGGCCGTAATCCACGCACCGGCGCCCATGTGCCCGTCGACCAGAAGAGCGTTCCGTTCTTCAAGACGGGCAAGGAAATGCGCGAGCGGCTGAACCGCGACCATCCGGATCCAGGCGCGGCGGACTAAAGGCCGGCGCCAGGTTCTTAGCGGCCGCACAAGACGCGGCCGGCGGCTTGATTCAAGGCGAGCGAGGCGAGATGCGAAAGTTCCTGACCGCGCTGATCGTGATTCCGCTGGCCCTGATCCTGGTGGCCTTCGCGGTCGCCAACCGGCATTTCGTCACGGTCTCCTTCGATCCCTTCATCTCCGACGACCCCTCATTCGCGGCCACGATGCCGCTGTTCCTGCTCCTGATCCTGGTGGCGGCGCTGGGCGTCATCGCGGGCGGCTGTGCGGTCTGGTTCGGGCAGCGGCGCTGGCGACGCGCCGCGCGCCGGCACGAGGCCGACGCCAAGGCTGCGCGGGGCGAATTGGCCGATCTGCGGGCCCAGGTGACCGCGGCAAGACCCGAGGCGCAGCGGCTTCCCGCTCCCTCCGGAGTAGGCCTTTACGGGCCCATCGGGCGAGACAAGCAGCGCGCGACGTTGTAGAAGCGGCCCCGACCGAAAGCCCCGTTTTCCGGCCGCACCCTGCGGCCGCTACCCGCTGCGAGACCATGTCCCTGCTCGTCAAAATCTGCGGCCTGTCCACGCGCGAGACGCTTCAAACGGCGCTCGACGCCGGCGCCGACATGGTGGGGTTCGTGTTCTTTCCGCCGTCACCGCGGCATCTCTCGTTGGAGGCCGGGCGCGATCTCGGCCGGCAGATCAAGCAGCGCGCACTCAAAGTGGCGCTCACGGTCGATGCCGACGACGCCACGCTCGACAACATCATGGACGCGCTGTCGCCGGACATTTTCCAGCTTCACGGCAAGGAGAGCGTCGCCCGGCTGCGCGACATCAAGCAGAAATACGGCCGCCCGGTGATGAAGGCCGTCCCGGTCGCAACCGCGGCCGATCTTGCCGTGCTGCCCGGCTATGCCGCGGTCGCCGACCGCATCCTGTTCGATGCCCGTGCGCCCAAGGATGCGACCCGTCCCGGCGGCCTGGGCGCGCCCTTCGACTGGCACCTGCTGGAAAATCTCGATCTGAAACTGCCCTACATGGTCTCGGGCGGGCTCGACGTCGATAACGTCGCGGAAGCCCTCCGCGTCACCGGCGCCGGCGGTGTCGACGTCTCCTCCGGTGTCGAGAGCGCCCCGGGCATCAAGGACCCCGAGATGATCAAGGCCTTCATTCGCGCCGCGCGCGCCACCCAGGATGCAAGTCAAGAGTTGAGTGTTCGATGAACATCGCCAAGCCCAATTCCTATCGCAGCGGCCCCGATGAGCGCGGCCATTTCGGCATCTTCGGCGGCCGCTTCGTCGCCGAAACCCTGATGCCGCTGATCCTCGATCTGGAGCAGGCCTACACCGCGGCCAAGGCCGACCCGGCCTTCCAGGCGGAGATGAACGGCTATCTCAAGAACTATGTCGGCCGGCCTTCGCCGCTCTATTTCGCGGAACGTCTGACCGAGCATCTCGGCGGCGCAAAGATTTACCTGAAGCGCGAAGAGCTCAACCACACCGGCTCGCACAAGGTGAACAACGTGCTCGGCCAGATCATGCTGGCGCGGCGCATGGGCAAGAAGCGCATCATCGCCGAGACCGGCGCGGGCCAGCATGGCGTCGCCACCGCGACGCTGTGCGCGCGTTTCGGCCTCGAATGCGTGGTCTATATGGGCGCGGTCGACGTCGAGCGGCAGCAGCCCAACGTCATCCGCATGGAGATGCTTGGCGCAAAGGTGTTTCCGGTGCAGTCGGGCACGCGCACGCTGAAGGATGCGATGAACGAGGCGCTGCGCGACTGGGTCACCAACGTGCACAACACCTTCTATTGCATCGGCACGGTGGCGGGCCCGCATCCCTATCCGACGTTGGTGCGCGACTTCCAGTCGATCATCGGCAACGAGACCAAGACGCAGATGCAGGAGATCGAGGGCCGCCTGCCGGATTCGCTGGTCGCCTGCATCGGCGGCGGCTCGAACGCGATGGGCCTGTTCCATCCGTTCCTCGATGACTCCACTGTCGAGATCTTCGGCGTCGAAGCCGCGGGTCATGGCCTTACGCAGCTGCATGCGGCGTCGATCGCAGGCGGCCGTCCCGGTGTGCTGCATGGCAACCGCACCTATCTCTTGATGGATGCCGACGGCCAGATCCAGGACGCGCATTCGATCTCCGCCGGCCTCGACTATCCCGGCATCGGACCCGAGCATTCCTGGCTGCACGAGGTCGGCCGTGTGAACTATCTCTCCGCAACCGACGACGAGGCGCTCGCCGCGTTCCAGCTGCTGTCGAAGCTCGAAGGCATCATCCCCGCGCTCGAACCCGCACACGCCATCGCCAAGGTAATGGAGCTCGCACCGAAGCGGCCGAAGGACCACCTGATGGTCGTCAATCTCTCCGGGCGCGGCGACAAGGACGTCCCGCAGGTCGGCGACATCCTGAGGGGCAAGAGCAAGTGAGGCGGGTGTCGCACTCTCTTCACCTCCCCCCATCGGGGGGAGGTCGGCGGCGAAGCAGGGCGGTGAGGGGGCTCTCCGCTCACTCGAACCTTAACGATGTCCGGATGAGCTCGAGGACACCTTCAAGATTTTCGTACACATCCGTGTTCGATACCCGAAGGACAAGGAAGCCGCTGGCTTCGAGCGCTTTGGTCCTGGGTTCATCGCGTTCGATTTCAGTCGGGCTGGAATGCGTGACGCCATCAACTTCGATGAGCCTCCCGTCGAGCGTCACGAAATCGACGACATACCGGTCGACCGGATGCTGGCGACGAAACTTCCAGTGGGCAAGCTGCCGGTTGCGCAGTGCTTGCCAAAGCTTCGCTTCGGCGCTCGTCTGCCACTCGCGGAGCCTTCGCGCTCTGGACTCGAACCTCTCCACCCCCCTCACCCGGCTGCTTCGCAGCCGACCTCTCCCCGAAGAGGAGAGGTATAGCACAGCGGCCGCGGAAACATGACCACGCGTATCGACACCCGTTTCGCCGAGCTGAAGAAGCAGGGCCGCTCCGCCTTTGTCACCTATGTGATGGCCGGCGATCCCGATCTCGCGACCTCGCTCAATATCGTCAAGGCGCTGCCCAAGGCAGGCGCCGACGTCATCGAACTCGGTATTCCCTTCACCGATCCGATGGCGGATGGCCCCTCGATTCAGGCCGCAGGTCTGCGCGCGCTGAAGGTCGGCATGACCTTGAAGAAGACGCTGGAGCTGGTCCGCGACTTCCGCAAGGACGACGACGTCACGCCGCTGGTGCTGATGGGGTATTACAATCCGATCTACATCTACGGCGTCGACAAGTTCCTGGCTGATGCCAAGACGGCCGGCGTTGACGGCCTGATCATCGTCGATTTGCCGCCGGAGGAAGACGACGAGCTCTGCATTCCCGCGCTGAAGGCGGGCCTGAACTTCATTCGCCTCGCGACCCCGACCACCGACGACAAGCGTCTGCCCGCGGTGCTCGCGAACACATCAGGCTTCGTCTATTACGTCTCCATCGCCGGCATCACCGGTGCAGCGGCGGCGGACGCCAATGCCGTTGGCGAAGCCGTCGCGCGCATCAAGCGGCATACCAGGCTGCCGATCTGCGTTGGATTTGGCATCCGCACGCCGGAGGCGGCCCGCGCCATTGCCGAGAAGGCCGATGGTTCGGTGGTCGGCACGGCGCTGGTCGATGCGCTCAAGAACAGCCTCGATGCCGAGGGCCGGGCGACGGCCAAAACCGTTACCGCCGTGGCCGAGCTGACCGTGGCTCTGGCCCAGGGCGTCAAGGGCGCGAAACAAGCGGCCGAATAGGCCATAATTCCGCTTCGGGGGCGGGCGACACGTCGGCTTGCCGGGGCTGGGTCCGGCGGCCATATATCGTTTCAGGCGATCCTCGAGCGAGGTCGCACATCGGAGCAAACCATGAACTGGCTTACCAATGTGGTCCGGCCGAAGATCCGCAACATGCTGCGGCGGGAGACGCCGGAGAATCTTTGGATCAAGTGCCCGGATTCCGGACAGCTCGTGTTCTACAAGGACGTCGAGGCCAACCAGTTCGTCATTCCCGGCTCGAACTACCACATGCGCATGGGCGCAGTGGCGCGTCTGAAGTCGATCTTCGACAACGAGACCTGGTTCGATGTCGCGCTGCCCGACGTCACGCCCGATCCGCTCAAGTTCCGTGATGAGAAGAAATATGTCGACCGCATCAAGGATGCCCGGGCGCGCACCAATCTGAACGACGCGATCAAGATCGGCTACGGCAAGCTCGAAGGCGCGGCCGTCGTCGTCGCCGTGCAGGATTTCGACTTCATGGGTGGCTCGCTCGGCATGGCCGCGGGCGAAGCCATCGTGCGCGGGCTGGAGCTCGCGGTCGAGAAGAAGTCGCCCTTCATCGTGTTCGCAGCTAGCGGCGGCGCGCGCATGCAGGAAGGCATCCTGTCGCTGATGCAGATGCCGCGCACCACCGTCGCCGTGCAGATGCTGCGCGAGGCAAAGCTGCCCTACATCGTCGTGCTGACCAACCCGACCACCGGCGGCGTCACCGCGTCCTACGCGATGCTGGGCGACGTGCAGATCGCCGAGCCCGGCGCGCTGATCGGCTTTGCCGGCGCGCGCGTGATCGAGCAGACCATCCGCGAGAAGCTGCCGGAGGGGTTCCAGCGCGCCGAGTACCTGAAGGAACACGGCATGGTCGACATGGTCGTGCATCGCCACGATCTGCGTCCGACCCTGGCGCGGCTCTGCCGCCTGCTGACCAAGGCGCCGGCCCAGGATGGCGCTGCGAAGCCGGCACAGCCGGTGACGAGCCCGGCACAGATCGTATCGGCCGCCGAGACGGCGCCGGCCGCGCCGCACGCGTGAACGCCTCCTCTGACAGTGCAACGACACCGCTCGGCCAAGTGATCGGGCGGCTGTCGGCCCTGCATCAGAAGCGCATCGATCTCGGGCTCGAGCGGATGCACCGCCTGCTCGAGCGGCTTGGCCACCCCGAACGCAAGCTGCCGCCGGTGATCCACGTCGCCGGCACCAACGGCAAGGGCTCGACCGTCGCCTATCTGCGCGCGACGCTGGAGGCGGCAGGCCTGCGCGTCCACGCCTACACCTCGCCGTATCTGGTCCGCATCAACGAATGCTTCAGGCTCGGCCGTGTCGGTGGTGGCGTGCTGGTCGGCGACGACGAGTTGCGCGCCGCGCTGGAGGAGGTCGAGCGCGTCAATGCCGGCGAGCCCGCGACCGTGTTCGAGCTGAAGACCGCTGCGGCGTTTCATCTGTTCGCGCAAAATCCGGCCGATGCCGTGCTGCTGGAAGTCGGCCTCGGCGGCCGGCTCGATTCGACCAATGTGGTCGATACGCCGGCGGCCTGCGTGATCACGCCCGTCAGCATGGACCATATGGATTTTCTTGGGCCGACCCTGACGTCGATTGCCGGCGAGAAGGCGGCGATCATCAAGCGCGGCGTGCCCATGATTTGCGCCGAGCAGTTGCCAGAGGCAATGGCCGTGATCGAGGCAGAGGCCAAGCGCATGCGTGCGCCGCTGTTTGCCGCGAACGAGAGCTGGCACGTCAATGTCGAGCACGGACGGCTGGTCTATTCCGACGACCGCGGCCTGATGGATCTCGCCGCGCCGCGCCTGTTCGGCCGCCACCAGTTCGATAATGCCGGCCTTGCGATCGCGACGCTCCGTGCGATTCCGACCTTCAGTATCAACCAAGCGGCATTCGAAGCCGGCATCGTCGGTGCCGAATGGCCGGCGCGGATGCAGCGCCTCACCTCGGGCGAGTTGCTCTCCTGGGGGCCGCAGGGCTCGGAGATCTGGCTCGATGGCGGCCACAATGCCGAAGGCGGCCGCGTCGCGGCGGCCGCGCTCGGCGACCTCGAAGAGCGGGTGTCGCGGCCGCTGGTGGTGATCGCCGGCATGATGGCCAACAAGGATGCGCAAGCGTTCCTCGCCAATTTCGCCGGCCTCACCCGCCACATCATCGCGGTGTCGATCCCCGACACCGAGAACGCGATGCCAGTCGACCGTCTCGCGGATGCTGCGCGCAGCCTCGGCATGCGCATCGAGATTGCACCCGGCATTGAGGCCGCGCTGCGGGCCTTGTCGAAACTGGCTTACGAGGTGCCGCCGCGCATCCTGATCACCGGCTCGCTCTATCTTGCCGGCCACGTGCTCGCCCTCAACGGCACGCCTCCTGCTTAGCTGATCGCGTAGCCCGGATGGAGCGAATCCGGGATCTCGCCACAAGCGATAAAGCCCCCGGGTTACGCTTCGCTCCATCCGGGCAACAGGAAATGCCCATGCGTTTTGCCGCGATCGCCGACGTCCACGGAAACTACCTCGCGCTGGAGGCCGTCCTCGCCGACATCCGCGCCCACGGCATCGCCGACATCGTCAATCTCGGCGATATGCTGAGCGGTCCCCTCGATGCACGCCGCACCGTCGAGATGCTGATTCGGCTCGATGCCGTGCATGTGCTCGGCAATCACGACCGTTACCTGCTCGACCGTCCGCCGGAGAAGATGGGCTCGTGGGACCGTCCCGCCCATGCGCAGCTCAACGCCGCTCAGCTCGACTGGCTGCGCGCGCAGCCGATGACGCGCGTGTTCCGCGAGCAGGTTTTCCTCTGCCACGCGACGCCCGCGAACGATGAAGTCTACTGGCTCGACACCGTGCACCCCGACGGTACCGTCGCGCTATCGCCGCTCGACCGCATCGAACAGTTCGCGCAAGGCATCACGCAATCGCTGATCCTGTGCGCCCACACCCATCTCGCTCGCGCGGTGCGGCTTCGCGACGGCAGGTTGATCGTCAATCCCGGCAGCGTCGGCAGCCCCGGCTATCGTGACAAGCATCCGTTTCCACATGTCGTCGAAGCCGGCACGCCGCACGCGCGTTATGCCATCCTCGAATTGGCAAGTGGTGCCTGGGATGTGACATTGCGCCATGTCGCCTACGATCACGAAGCGATGGCAGCGCTGGCGCGCCGCAACGAACAGCCGGAGCTGGCGCACGCGCTGGCGACGGGGTGGATCAGTTAGTCGTCCGTTAAGAAGGCGAATTGAGCGGGGCGGGACGGCCGAACGTGCGCCATAGCTGGAGCAGGATGAGGCACAAGAGTTCTCTGAGCCAGGCGAGGATGCGGCGGAAGTTGTGGCCCACGGCTGAGAGGATGACGTTAGCCGCATCGCCGGCGCGGCCTTTGAGGTAGCAGCGGCCGAGGTGACCATCGGCCTTCAGGTGTCCGATGATGGGTTCGATGGCGGAGCGGCGGCGCAGCTCGCGCTTGATGACACCGAAGACGCCGCGCTTCTGGCCGGAGATGAAGATCCGTCGGGGATTTTGTGCGTCGTGGCCGCGGTATCCCTTGTCGACATAGGCCCGCTCGATCGCGCAGCCGGTGAGTGTCTCGGTGCGGTCGATGACGTCCCGCAAGGTGTGACCGTCGTACGGGTTATCGGGTAGCGCCCTGGCGTGCAGCACGAACAGGCCCCCGGGAGAACGGCGGTTGTTGGTGACGATGGAGGCTTTGACGCCGATCTATGGACCACGCCCGCGTTGCAAGAGGAATCGACAAAGGGATGAAGCGGTTTGCGCCAATCTATCCGGCTTCAATTTGGGGCTGTTGCCCCGAGCCATCATGGATATCCGCTCACTTCTGTCCTCAATAACTCGCCGGCCTCAAGAAGGGCCATGGAGTCGAACCAGGCTTCAGAAGTGTCGGTGGAACCGTTTCTCCATTCGTCCTTTCCGTCTCGCAAACCTCGGCGGGTTATTGTGCCTTCTGATCCCGACCTTGGATTTTCCTTTCCGGCCCTGTTTCTTATGCGGTGCGGCCCAGGAGGTTGGCGTCGTAGTCACGGCCCTTTGCGAGCATGCTCCAGGCCATGCGCGCAAGTTTTGCGGCCAGGGCAACAACCAAGACATTGGAGTGGAGCCGCTTCGACGCTGCCTCTAACCAGGCTGCGAAGCCATGCCGAGGCCAACTCTGACGCTGCAGAAGTACGGCTCTGGCACCTTGAATAAACAGCGTTCGCAGGTACCGATTACCGCGCCTCGATATGCGCCCGAGAATGGTTCGATCGCCGGTCGAGATTTGCTTTGGTACCAGACCAAGCCATGCTGCAAAGTCTCGGCCTTTATGGAAGGCATCACCGGTTCCGATGGCGGCGACCATCGCGCTTGAGATGATCGGCCCGACGCCGGGCGCACTCATTAGGCGGCGACAGTGTGGATCTTGATCAGCGAGTTCGTCGATTTCTTTCGTCATTGACGCGACCCGTCGGTCGAGATAGCGCCAGTCCTCGGCCAAGTCCTGAATGAGCTGGATCACGCGAGGCGATAAGTTGTCGTTTGGCGCTGAGAGAATCTGAGGAAGTGCCAGTCGGAGTGCTGCCGCTCCCTGCCGCACTGGTAGCCCTCGCTCAAGCAAAAAGCCCCGGATTTGATTGATGACCGCCGTTCTCTGCGTCACCAATCGACTGCGAACTCTGTGTAGTGCCTGTAAATCAAGTTGTTCGGCTGACTTCACTGGAACGAACCGCATTGTCGGCCGCTGAGCGGCCTCGGCGATCGCTTCAGCATCCCGAAAGTCATTCTTGTGACCCTTGAGGTATGGTTTGACGTACTGCGCCGGCAAGAGCCGTACTTGATGGCCTAATTTCTCGAGCCTGCGCCCCAGATGATGTGCGCCTGCACACGCCTCCATTCCGATCAGACAACGCGGAATATTGCCCAGCGACTGGTCAAGCTGATTTCTCGACCGCTTCTTGCGTAGCGTAATTGCGCCTGTGGCATCGAGACCGACGACGTGGAATGTGTTCTTCCCGAGATCGATGCCGATTGTGACAAGGTTCGTATTCGACATGGCTTGCGCTCCTGCTGCTGCCCCCCGCCGGGCTGCACGTTGCCGCTGAGAGCGGGCGTGGTCCATGCCATTAACTCGTAAGGCGCGGCTGCTTTGCCCTTGCCGATGCACTCCACCTCCGGGGCGTGGAAGGAATAAAGCTTGAAGCCGCGCTGGCGTTGCTGCTGCGAGCGGATCTGCGAGGCCCGGCTGAGCGGGAGGGCGAACGTGTTCTCAAGCACAGCCTGACCTTCGATCTTGCGGCGGATATCGCGGATGATCCGGCCCAGTCGGCTGCGCAGGATGCGCAACTGCCGCTGATGCCGCTTGAATTGCTTGGCATGGCCGTAGCGTCCCGCCATCATTGTCGCGGTTTTGGCAATGCGCAGATAGGACTGCCGCAGCTTGACCCCGTGCTTCCTCGCCAGACGGTTGAGCCCCTTGATCGCCGCGTGCAAGAGCTTGGCATCGGTCGGGAAGGTGATCGCCTTCGGCTGCACGGTGGTATCGACTGTGACCCGCTTGATGTCCTGGCTGCGTAACGCGCCGGCCTCGTGTGCCACCCGCAAGCTCTCGGCCAGCAACAGCTCCAGCTTGTCGCCGAGCCGCTTGCGCCAGTGGCTCAGGTCCGAGCGCTCGTGCGGGAATGCGTGCTGGAAGAACTCTTCGCCGGTGAAGTACTGGAAATATGGGTCGTGGACCCAGCGCTCGCACACCCCCTCATCGGACAGCCCGTAAATGTGCTTGAGCAGCAACAGCCCGATCATGAAGCGGCTCGCGATCCCGGGCCGACCATTCTCGCTATAGAGCGGCGCGATCTCGCCGTCGATCCAGTCCCAATCGACCTTGCCGGCGAGCTGAACCAGCTCGTGCTTCATATTGATGATTTGGTCCAGCCTGGCCCGGAACAGATCGCCCGATCCCGTCGTCCTGTGCTTCTTCGGTCGCATCGCCACCTCCGATGTGATGACGGAATCATGGTTGGCGATTCGACGGAATCTTGAGGGTTCTGTGAGGTCGCGTGGCAGGCGCGAGCCGCGCGCTCTGTGGTGCGTGCGACCTCATAGAAGCCGGATTGAACGAAGCTGCGGAGTTGTGGGCGCTATGGGAATAGTGCAGCGGGTGCGGCTGCGGGGAACGCTCGCCTGTGGTCGCCGCGCGTCCGCGAGTCATTCATCGGATGTGAGGGGCCCGATTGATCGGGCCAAGGGCGCGATCCAGCGAGCGATTTGCAGCGCTGGGATGCGCTACCGAACGATTGGCGGGGTGTTCGGTGACGAGCGCGGCCACGGCGACTTCGGACGTTGCCACCAAGAAGGTGATTACGGAAGGGGTGGATGGTACAGACGCTGGTCATGACGTATCACAATGAAACGGCTGGTCGCGCGCGCAGGCTCGCGGGACGATATCGACGCGCCGCATGGTGCCGCCACAATGCGGGCAGACGGGGATCTCGCATTTGGTGAGGGGATCGGCGCCGGCTTCTTGATCAGTCGGAGCGTTGCGGACAGCAAGGAGTTGACGGCAGAAAGCGATTTTATCGTTGCGTCCGCCATTGGCGAGGAAACCATAGTGGCGGATGCGGTGGAAGCTGTCCGGCAGGGTGTGCAGGAGAAAGCGACGAATGAACTCATCGGCCTTAAGCGTCATCACTTTGGTTTTACGATTCTGCCGATAGTCCTTCCAGGCAAAGCTCACCTTGCCGTCGGCAAGCGAGATCAGCCTACTGTTGGCGATGGCGACGCGATGCGTATAGCGGCCGAGATAAGCCAGCACCTGTTCGGGCCCACCGAATGGCGGCTTGGCATAGACGACCCAGTCGGTCCATCGAAGTTGAGCGAGGCGCTCGGCGAATGCGGCGGGATCGGCGAGACGGGCGAGATCGCCAAAGAAGCCCAACTGGCCAGCCGCGAAGGCAGCTTGCAGCTCTTGCAGAAACAGGCGGCGGAACAGCCTGGAGAGGACGCGCACCGGCAGGAAGAAGCCGGGCCGGCAAGCGACCCAGTGTGTGCCGTCGAGTGAAGGTCCACCACCAGGCACGACGCAGTGGATATGCGGATGGTGTTGCAGGGTTTGACCCCAAGTATGGAGGACGGCGGTCAGACCGAGCTGAGCGCCGAGATGCTTGGGGTCGGCCGCGATGGTGGTGAGCGTCTCGGCCGCGCAGCGGAACAGAATGGCATAGACCACCGCCTTGTTCTGGAAAGCAATCTCTCTGGCCGGCGCCGGCAAGGTGAAGACGACGTGGAAGTATGGCACGGGAAGGAGTTCGGATTGTCGCTCGGCAAGCCATTGCGCGCGCGCCGAGCCTTGGCACTTCGGGCAATGCCGATTGCGACAGGAGTTGTAGGCGATCCGGGTGGCACCGCAGTCGTCGCATTGCTCGATGTGGCCGCCAAGCACAGCCGTCCGGCATGCCGTGATCGCGCCCATGACGCGCCGCTCGACGCGACCCAGATGTCCGGCACGAGCTTGCCGAAACGCTTCGCCGTGGCGGCGGAAGATATCCGCCACTTCCAGAACTGGAGTCATCAGGTCCGCTCAGCCGGGCGGCACGACCTCCAGGCGGAGCCGGTCAAGCGGACTTGGCGTATTGCTGATGGTCTTTGTGGCGACTTGGGTATAGCGCGCCGTGCTCTGCAGACTGGCATGGCCGAGCAGCACCTGGATGATGCGCACGTCGGCCCCGTTCTCCAGGAGATGGGTCGCGAATGTGTGCCGCAGCGTATGCACTGTCACCGACTTGCTCAAGCCGGCCGCCGTACAGGCTGAACGGCAGGCGGCGTGCAGCACGTTAGGGACGAGCGGACGCTCGTCGTCGCGGCCGGGAAATAGCCATCGTTTGGGCCGAGTGAGCCGCCAATACGTCCGCAGAATCCTCAAAAGCTGCGGCGAGAGCATAACGTAACGGTCCTTGCCGCCCTTGCCGTGCTCGACCCGGATCAACATCCGCTGGCTATCAATGTCGACAACCTTCAAGAGGACCACTTCCGATACGCGCAAGCCTGCGGCATAGACGGTGGTCAGCGCGGTACGGCTCTTGAGGCTTGGGATTGCTTCCAGGAAGCGCACGACCTCGTCGGCGCTCAGCACCACCGGCAGTTTGCGCGGTTTACGCGCATAGGCGATGCGCTCCGGAACGGTGTCATGACCCAGCGTCACACCGTAGAAAAACCGCAGTGCGCAGACGATCTGGTTCAGCGCCGGCCAGGACATCCCCGTCGCAACCAGATGAACCTGGAAAGCACGGATATCCTCCAGGTCGAGGCGGTCAGGAGAACGACCGAAATATCGGCTCAACTTCGCTACGGCGTTGAGGTAGGATTGCTGCGTCGCCGGTGACAGATTGCGGACCGTCATGTCCTCGATCATGCGGCGGCGAAGTGGGCTGATCTCAGCCATCGGAAAACCTCCTGTCTAAAGGGTTGGGCTTCGAAAACCCGCAATCCTCTCAGACAGGAGGCAATCCTTGCTATGCCTCCCTACATGCCGCGCCAGCGGCTTCGTTCAATCCTGAAAATGAAATTGCAAGGTTCCGACGCCCGAAGCATCAAACCCCTGCAAACGCAAAACAGTCCACAACGACAAATGCGATTCTAGCTCAATCGCTTAGCCACTCTTCACGGACGACTGATTAGCCTCATCCTGAGGAGGCGCGTAAGCGCCGTCTCGAAGGACGAGCGTGCGCGCAGGCCGCCGCAACGAGTCATATGCGACAGCCCTGACGCAGGCGGGGAGAGGTGAAGCGACCATTGCGCCCCGTTACCGATTCTGCGCGACCCTTCAGTCACTTTGCCGCAACCACCGCCCCTCGCGCCGTCGGCGGCGTTCTACTGTGCATGGGGTTGTTTTCGCAGTTTCATTTTCCGAAGGCCGCAAACTCTCGCGCCACGGCCTGATAGACCTCGCGCCGGAACGGCACCACGAGGTCGGCGACACGGTCGAGGCGCTCCCAGCGCCAGGCGTCGAACTCCGCGGGCTGGCCGTTGCGCGGCGTCAGCGGATCGATCTCGTCGTCCTTGCCGGTGAAACGCAGCGCGAACCATTTCTGCCGCTGGCCGCGGAATTTTGCGAGGCGATGCGTCTGCGGTCCGTCATAGGGCGGGAATTCATAGGTGAACCAGTCCGTCTCGGCGAGGAACTCGACGCTGACGACGTTGGTCTCCTCCCACAGTTCGCGCATCGCCGCATCGCGCAGATTCTCTCCCTGGTCGACGCCGCCTTGCGGCATCTGCCAGTCGAAGCCCGGCAGGATGATCTCCGGCCCGTCGCCCTTGAAGCGGTGCCCGATCAGGACGCGACCGTCGGCATTGAACAGGGCGATGCCGACGTTGGGGCGGTAGGGCTTTGCATTCGTCACGCGTAAATCTCTCGTCGTCATTCCGGCGATGCATTAGCACCGAAGCCGGGACGACAATTTGATTTATTGATCCGCCAGCGCGGAAAATTCCTTCACCACGCGCTCGTAGACCGGGCGCTTGAACGGAATGATCAGCCCGGGGAGGTTCTTCATCGGCTCCCAGCGCCAGCTCACGAATTCGGCCTTGTGGCCGCCGCCGCCGGGCTTCTCGACGTTGATCTCGCTGTCCTTGCCGGTGAAGCGCACCGCGAACCACTTCTGGCGCTGGCCGCGGTAGCGGCCTTTCCAGGCGCGGCCTGCGACCGTGCGCGGGATGTCGTAGATCAGCCAGTCCGGGACCTCGCCGAGCCGCTCGACCGAGCGCACGCTGGTCTCCTCGTAGAGCTCGCGCTTGGCGGCTTCCCAGGTGTCCTCGCCGGGATCGACGCCGCCCTGCGGCATCTGCCAGACATGGGCATCGTCGACATGCTCGACGCCGCCGGCGCGGCGGCCGATGAATACCAGCCCCTTCGCATTGATCAGCATCACACCGACGCAGGTCCGGTAGGGCAGATCCTCGTAACGCGCCATTCCGCCAGACCTCTTCCCTGCACTTGGTGGCATGCCGGTCCCGCGCGACCCGTGCCGTACCAATCCGTTGATTTAGCTGGATTTTGATTTCAGCATCGCGGTTGTCAATGGCACCAAGAGGATACCTCGGTCGCCCAATGTCTTGGTCCAGGCACTGACGCGCTCGATCGAGACCGGCAGGGCCGAGGCGATCCCGACCGCGACGCCGCGCTCGCGGGCCGTCGCTTCCAGCTTGGTCAGGGCGCGGTCGATTTCGGTCGGGGTCGGCACCACGTCGATCGCGATGTCGCCCTTGCCGAACGGCATCGACGCGTTCGCCGCGGCCTGGGGCGCGATGCTGCGGGGCGAGGAACCATCGTCGAAGAAGCCGAGGCCGCGCTTGGCCGCCTCGCGGATGATCGGCTGCATCGCCGGCTCCGTCGCGATGAAGCGGGCGCCCATGAAATTGGTGAGGCCGGCATAGCCCTGCATCCGGCTGAGGTGCCAGTACAGGCGGTCCATGTTCTGGTCGGGGCTGAGCGAGGTCAGCAGCGTCTGCGGCCCCGGATCGTTGTCCGGGAAGTCGTAGGGCTCCATCGGGATCTGCAGGAAGATCTCGTGGCGCTGGGCCCGCGCCCGCTCGGCGAGCTTGCCGCGATCGGCGCCATAGGGCGTGAAGGCCAGCGTCACCGCTGGCGGCAGCTTCATGATCGCATCTACGGTCTTGGCGGCGCCGACGCCGAGGCCGCCGATCACGATCGCGACCACGGGCATCCCGGCGGCCTTGGCGCGGTCGGCATCCGCCGCATAGACGTTGAACGGCTTCATGTCGCCGGCGGCCGCGGGGATCATGCCGTAGCGCGACTTCTCCAGCAGCTTGGGATCGATCTCGGCCATGACAGGCGGCGGGGCGGACGCCGCCTCGCCCTTGTCGGCGGCCTCGCCGGCGCCGATCACCACGTCGTGCCGCGCGCCGGTCGAGCCGTCGATCATGGTGACGGTCTTCTGCTCGCCGGGCGCGGCCTGCTTGGGTGCCGTCTCGTGCTTGCCCTCTGGCTTGCTCTCCTGGCTCGAGGCCGGCTTCTCGTCCGTGACCTTCGGCTCGCGAATCGCGATCCGCGTCACCGGCTCGCCGCCGAGCGGGTCCTTGTTGAAGATGGCAAAGCCCGCAAAGGTCACCAGGAACAGGCCGAGCAGGCCGGCCAGCAGCTGCATGGCGGTGAACGGCAACCGCAGCCGGCGCTTGCGGCGCGGCTTGTCCTGTCCGAGCGGGGCGCTCAGATCATCGGCCGTTTCAGTCATGCCCGATCCCGAATCACTGGTCTCGACGATACCACGGCGCGGTCAAGCGGCGGCAGGCCGGGATAGGCCGGGGACGACAGGAGTTCCAAGCAAAAAGGGCGGCTCCAGGAGCCGCCCTTTTCGTGAGATCGCGCGGTGCGCCGACTTAGTTCGTCGCCTTGTTAGTTTGCCGCCTTGGGCTTGTCGGCCGCCGCCTTGTCGCTGCCCGGGGTGGGCGCGGCGGAGGCGCTGTTCTTGATGCCGTGGAGCAAATCGTCGGCGAGCTTGAGCGCCTTGTCGTCCTTGGCGTCCGGCGGCACGTAGGACTGCGAGCCGGTCTTCTCGTCGCCGTCGTTCTTGAGATGGCCTCGCAGCGAAGCCTCGCCCTTGGTGTCGGTGCGCGACTTCAGCTCGTCCGGCACGTCCTGCAGCACTTCGATGTCGGGCACGATACCCTTGGCCTGGATCGACTTGCCCGACGGCGTGTAGTAGCGCGCCGTGGTCAGGCGCAGCGCGCCGTTGCCCGAGCCGAGCGGGATGATGGTCTGCACCGAGCCCTTGCCGAACGAGCGCGTGCCGACGATGGTCGCGCGCTTGTGGTCCTGCAGCGCGCCGGCGACGATTTCCGAGGCCGAGGCGGAGCCGCCATTGACCAGCACGATGACCGGCTTGCCCTTGGTGAGGTCGCCCGCATGCGCGGTGCGGCGCTGGGTCTCCTCGGCATTGCGGCCGCGGGTCGAGACGATCTCGCCCTTCTCGAGGAACGAGTCGGAGACGGTCACCGCTTCCTCGAGCAGGCCGCCCGGGTTGTTGCGGAGATCGATGATGTAGCCCTTCAGCTTGTCGCCGATCTGATTCGAGAGGTTGGCGACCTCGCGCTTCAGGCCTTCGGTGGTCTGCTCGTTGAAGGTGGTGATACGGATATAGGCGATGTCGTCGGCCTCGACGCGCGCACGCACCGAGCGGACGCGGATGTTGTCGCGCACCAGCGTCACGTCGATCGGATTGTCCTGGCCCTTGCGGATGATCTTGAGCTTGATCTTGGTGTTGACAGGACCGCGCATCTTCTCGACCGCCTGGTTCAGGGTCAGGCCCTGCACCGCCTCGTCGTCGAGATTGGTGATGATGTCGTTGGCCATGATGCCGGCGCGCGAGGCCGGCGTGTCGTCGATCGGCGAGACCACCTTGATCAGGCCGTCCTCCATCGTGACCTCGATGCCGAGGCCGCCGAACTCACCGCGGGTCTGCACCTGCATGTCGCGGAAGCTCTTGGCGTCCATGTAGCTCGAATGCGGATCGAGCCCGGTGAGCATGCCGCTGATGGCGGATTCGATCAGCTTGGTGTCGTCGGGCTTCTCGACATAGTCGGAGCGCACGCGCTCGAACACGTCGCCGAACAGATTGAGCTGGCGATAGGTGTCCGCGGTCGCGGCTCGCGCGCTGGAGCCCATGAACACCGCGCGCGGCTGGGTCACGAACAGCGTCAGCGCCGCACCGGTGGCTGCGCTGAGGAGGATTACTGAAGTCTTGCGCATCATCCGCGAACCTTCTCGCCTTCATTTGCGGCCCACCATGGGCCTGGATCGATTGGAGTGCCGTCTTTACGGAACTCGACATACAGCACAGGTTGACTCGCGTTCGTGGCGAGAATGGAGGCGACTTGAGAGGTCGACCCCATGTTCGCGACAGGCTCCCCCGTGAGCACAAACTGTCCGATGTTGACCGAAATGCGCTCCATCCCGGCGATCAGGACATGATACCCGCCCCCGGCGTTGAGGATCAAGAGTTGTCCATAGCTGCGGAACGGGCCGGCATACACAACCCAGCCATCGCACGGCGTCGTGACCTGGGAGCCGGGCTTGGTCGCCAGCGAAATGCCCTTCTGCACCCCGCCGACCCCGTCGGAACCGCCAAAGTCCCTGATCTTGTTACCGTTAACCGGAAGGGGCAGGAGGCCCTTGGCCGAGGCGAAGGCGATCGCGGGGGTGGTCCGGGACCGGTCCTTGAAAGCGGCGGGGCCGGATTTGGCGCTGGCGGCCGCATTTGCCGCCGCTTTGGCCTCGGCCTGCCTTGCGGCCTCGGCGGCCTTCTCGGCAGCCTTGGCGGCGCTCTGCAGGTCCTGCTCCATCTTGGTGATGAGCCCCTGGAGGTCGCCGACCTGCCTTGAAAGGGCGATGGCGCGCGAATTCTCGGCGTCGAGATCCTTTTCGCGCGCCGCCTGCTGGCGCTGCCGCTCCTCGACCAGAGCGATGAGGCGGGTCTGGTCGCTCCTGACCCGGTCGCGGTCGGCGGCGAGCTGGTCGCGTTCGCTCGCGATGTTCTTGCGCAAGGCGATGAGCTCGCCGAGCTCGCCTGCTATTTTTTCCGCGCGGCCGCGCAATTCCGGCACGACGGCGCCGAGCAGCATCGCGGTGCGTAAGGATTGCAGTGCATCCTCAGGGCGCACCAGCAGCGCCGGCGGCGTGCGCCTTCCGGCCCGTTGCAGTGCCGCCAGCACCTCGACGATGTCGGCGCGGCGCGAATCAAGCGAAGAGCGCATCTGCTGCTCACGGCCGTTCAGCGCCTTCAGCCGCGTTTCGGCTTCGTCGATCTTGGCCTCGACGCCTCGCACATTGGCGGCCGTGTCGATCAGCTGCTGATTGAGCTGGGTGCGGTCCTGGCCGAGCGCCGTGATCTCGGCCTTCAGCTTGGCTTGCGCTTCCTCGGCGCTCTTCTGTCTTGCGCGCGCAGCTTCCAGCTCCTGCTCGCGCTGCTTGATGGCGTCGGGCGAGACGGCTGCGGTCTGCGGCGCAGGCGCTGCCGCCTGAGCTTGTGCGAGGCTTGTGCCTGCGAGGTTTGCGCCTGCGAGGCTTGCAATCAGCAGGTTGAGGACGGGCGCTCGCATCGCTTCAGGCAAAGGCTCGTTGTGGCGCGCATCACGCGCGGTGATAGGGGTGGCCGGCCAGGATGGTGGCGGCCCGATAAAGCTGTTCCAGAAGCATGACGCGGACCATTTGGTGCGGCCAGGTCGCAGAGCCGAACGCGATCGCGAGCTTCGCCTTACGGCGCAATTCGGGCGAAAGTCCGTCCGCCCCTCCGATCACGAAGATAGTATGTCCGGCACCCTCGTCGCGCCAGCGCCCGAGATGCCGTGCGAATACGGTGGAGTCGAGATTCTGGCCGCGCTCGTCCAATGCCACCAGGACGGATTTTTCAGGGATATGCGTCGAGATCGCCGCGGCTTCTTCAGCCATTCGCGTCGCGGCGTCGCGCGCGCGGCTTTCGGGAATCTCGTGGATGCTGAGCTCGCGGAAACCAAGCTTGCGGCCGGCCTCGTCGAACCGCTCGAAATAGCGGTCGGCAAGCTCCCGTTCGGGGCCCTGCTTCAGCCGGCCCACCGCAATGACTGCAACGCGCATGATGGTTTCAGCGTCGGGTTTTCGAGGTCGCGCGCATCAGGCGCGCGCACGACGCTAGCATGCGCGTCAGCCGATTCGAAATCGGCGTCGTCAGCCTCTAGATCGCCTTCGCCGCCCCTGGGCCCTGCGTGTACAATCTCTCGAGATTGTAGAACTCACGGACCTCGGGTCTGAACACGTGCACAATCACATCGCCGGAATCGATCAGCACCCAGTCGCAATTGGGCAAGCCCTCGACATGGATGTTCCTGATGCCGGTTTCCTTGAGGCCCTTCGTCACGTTCTCCGCGATCGCACCGACGTGCCGGTTCACCCGGCCGGTGGTGACGATCATGTAGTCGGAGTATGCCGATTTGCCGCGAAGGTCGATGGTGACCGTCTCTTCCGCCTTCATATCCTCGAGGCGGGAGAGGATCAGGCTCAGCGTCTTGTCGGCGTCGGGTTGCGCCTGCAAGGCCGCAGCTTTGGTCGATGTTTTACGCGTAGGCTTAGCAACCTTGGGTAAAACAGACTTGGACAATACAGATGTGGCCAGGGACCATTCCTTTCACTGTATCGCGAGGACCGAATCCGGCGCTCGCTTGTGACACTACATCATGTGGGGTTAAGGGTTTCAATATGCCAGAGAGGCCGACATCCGCAGGAAGCCTGCACACTCCATCTCATTTCGTACCTTTCCAGCTCCCGTCCGGGTTCCGCAGCCCGGTCGAGGACAGATTCAGCTTCAATCCGGTCAGGAACACCCAGGACGGGGCCGGCCGGTCCGCAAGCAGCGCTGCCTTGTTCTCCGGCAGACGGTAACGAGATAGCGCTTGGGCGGCGGGCGAGGCGAGGGCGCGAAAACTCTGCGGCGGGCGATCGATGACCGCCATCGGCACCTGGCCGGCGATGCGCCGCCAGTCCTGCCAACGATGGAATTGAGCGAGGTTGTCGGCGCCCATGATCCAGACAAAGCGCAGGCCCGAGAAGCGGCGGCGCAAGGTGTTGATCGTGTCGATAGTATAGCGTGTGCGAATGACGGATTCGAGACAGCTCACCTCGATGCGCGGATCATCGGCGACATCGCGCGCGGCCTGCATGCGCGCACCGAGCTCGTGCAGATTGCCGTTCTCCTTGAGCGGATTGCCGGGGGTCACCAGCCACCAGACGCGATCGAGCTGAAGACGCTTCAGAGCAAACCGGCTGATCGCGCGATGCGCCTGATGCGGCGGGTTGAAAGAGCCGCCGAGCAGGCCGATGCGCATGCCCTCCGTGTGGGGCGGGACCGCTTGCGCCACAAAACGCGGCACGACGAATTTGTTGCTCAATGCCCGCCCTGCAACATGGCTTACGGCCGCGTCTGCCCGGTTCCGTGGACGCGATACTTGAAGCTCGTGAGTTGCTCGGCGCCCACAGGGCCGCGGGCGTGGAAGCGGCCGGTGGCAATGCCGATCTCGGCGCCGAAGCCGAACTCGCCGCCATCGGCAAACTGCGTCGAGGCGTTATGCAGCACGATAGCGGAATCGACCTCGCTCAGGAATTTCTTCGCCGCACGCTCGTCAGCGCTCACGATCGCATCGGTATGATGCGAGCCGTGATTCTGGATGTGCGCGATCGCGCCGTCGACGCCGTCCACCACCTTCGCCGCGATGATCGCGTCGAGATATTCGGTGTCCCAATCCTCGTCGTTTGCAGGCTTTACGCGTGCATCGGCCTTCTGCACGGCATCGTCGCCGCGCACTTCGCAGCCGGCCTCGATCAGCATCTCGACCAGCGGCTTCAGGCTCGATCCAGCAGCCGCGCGATCGACCAGCAGCGTCTCGGCCGCGCCGCAGACGCCAGTGCGGCGCATCTTGGCGTTGAGCACGATGGACTTCGCCATGGCGAGGTCGGCGCTGGCATCGACATAGACGTGGTTGACGCCTTCGAGATGCGCGAACACAGGCACGCGCGCCTCCTGCTCGACGCGCGCGACGAGGCTCTTGCCGCCGCGCGGCACGATCACGTCGATGGTGCCGTTCAACCCCGACAGCATCATGCCGACCGCCGCGCGGTCGCGTGTCGGCACCAGCGTGACCGCAGCCTCGGGCAGGCCGGCCTCGCGCAGGCCCTGCACCAGGCATTCATGGATCGCGCGGCACGAACGGAAGCTGTCCGAGCCGCCGCGCAGGATCACGGCATTGCCGGACTTCAGGCACAGCACGCCGGCATCCGCCGCAACATTCGGGCGGCTCTCGAAGATCACGCCGACGACGCCGAGCGGCACCCGCACGCGTTCGATGGTCATGCCGTTCGGCCGCTGCCAGCTCTCGGTGACGACGCCGATGGGATCGGCGATGCCGCGCACGATGCCGATGCCCTCGGCCATCGATTCGACCCGCGCCGGCGTCAGCGTCAGGCGGTCAATGAAGGAGGAGGTCATGTTGCCGGCGGTGCGGGCCTCGGCGACGTCCTCGGCATTGGCGGCGAGGATCGCCGCCGAGTTGGCGCGGATTGCCCGCTCCATGGCTTCCAGGGCCCGGTTCTTCTGCTCCGGCGGCGTCAACCCCAGCGCGCGCGCGGCAGCACGGGCACGGGTTCCGAGATCGGACATCAGCGCCAAGAGATCGCTAGTACGATCGGCATTGCCGTCAACGGCTTTGAGGGGGGCGGCCATGGGGTTCAACCTTCTGCTAAGGCGGTGTCCTAGCACGGAAATCCTGCTTTTGCGAAGGGCGGGGAGGGTATGGCAGGTCTCCCCGGTGGCGGGCTGGCCAGGTCACTGGCCTAGCAAAAAGGGCCGCAGCGGGCCTTACCCGCCCACCACCAGATCGTCACGGTGGATCATCTCGGCCCGGCCGCTGATGCCGAGGATGGTCATCACGTCCGGCGAGGAGCGGCCCTTGATGCGTTCGGCGTCGTCGGCGTCGTAGGCGATCAGGCCGCGGCCGATCTCGCTGGTATCGGGGCCGCGCACGATCACGGCATCGCCGCGCGCGAACTGGCCCTCGACCTTGATCACGCCGGCCGGCAGCAGGCTGGCGCCGGCGCGCAGCGCCGTCACCGCACCGGCGTCGATCGTCAGCGTGCCCTTCGGCTCCAGCGTGCCCGCGATCCAGCGCTTTCGCGAGGTGATGGGATTGGCGGGCGTCAGGAACCAGGTGCAGCGGCCGCCATCGGCGATCGCCTGCAGGGGATGCTCGATCTTGCCGGAGGCGATCAGCATGTGGGTGCCGCCGGTCGTCGCGATCTTGGCCGCTTCGACCTTGGTGCGCATGCCGCCGCGCGACAACTCGGACTCGGCATCGCCCGCCACGGCCTCGATCTCCGAGGAGATGCTGTCGACGACGGGAATGAGCTTGGCGTTCGGGTTGTTCTTGGGCGGGGCGTCGTAGAGCCCGTCGATGTCGGACAGCAGCACCAGCAAATCGGCACTCGCCATGGTGGCGACGCGCGCGGCGAGGCGGTCGTTGTCGCCGTAGCGGATTTCGGTGGTCGCGACCGTGTCGTTCTCGTTGATGACGGGGATGGCGCGCCACTCCAGCAGCTTGCCGATGGTGGAGCGCGCATTGAGGTAGCGACGGCGCTCCTCGGTGTCCTGCAGCGTGACCAGGATCTGGCCAGCGCCGATGCCGTGCGCCCCCAGCACCTCCGACCAGATCCGCGCCAGCGCGATCTGCCCGACCGCGGCGGCGGCCTGGCTCTCTTCCAGCTTCAGCGGGCCGCGTGGCAATTTGAGCCGGCTGCGGCCGAGCGCGATCGAGCCGGAGGACACGACGAGGACGTCGCGTCCTTCCTTGTGCAGCTTGGCCATGTCGTCGGCGAGCGCGGCGAGCCAGGACGCCCGCACCTCGCCCTTGTCGGAATCGACCAGCAGCGCGGAGCCGACCTTGACGACGATGCGGCGGAATTGACTGAGTTCGGGGCTGGCCATGTGTGTATGTGCTGGGCGCTACGGGACGAAATTGCTCTGAAAACGGCGGCGCGACGGGCGGTGCCGACGAGGCTGCTTTTGCAGCAGGACGATGGCCGGCGCAAGGCGGCCGGAATGGTAAAGGGCGAAGGTCGGCCTTGTGTTGCCCGCTGACCCGGCTCTAATGCCGCCAACCAATAACGGGCTGGACGAGGAAACGAATGGATCGCCGCAAATTCCTGGCCGGATGTCTCGGATTGCCGCTGCTAGCGCATGTGGATGCGGGACATGCGCAGGTTGGCCTCACCAAGATCATCTTCCCGTTTGCGGCGGGGGCCGGCGGCGACACGCTGTGCCGGCTGATAGCGCAAGAGATCGCGCCGGTGCTGCAACGGACCGTCGTGGTCGAGAATCGCACCGGCGGTGACGGCCTGATTGGGATCAAATCGGTGAGGGGCGCGAGCCCCGACGGCAGCATGGTGCTGGTGACGACAGGCCCGACCATGTACCTGCTGCCGATGGTGGAGACGACACCGAGTTTCGACACGGCCAAGGACTTCGTGCCGGTGTCGCTGCTTGCGCGGTTCGAGTTCGCAGTGGTGATCGGCCCGGCCATCGATGCCGCCGATTTCAAGGGATTTGTCGCGTGGCTGAAGGCGCATCCCGACAAGACCTCGTTCGGTGTGCCGAGCAACGGCACCATTCCGCATTTCATGGGCTCCAAGCTTGAGAAGGACCTCGGCATTCCCCTGACGCGCGTACCCTATCGCGGCAGCGCGCCGATCCTCAACGACCTCGTAGGCGGTCACATCTCCTTCGGGATCACGACATTGGCCGATGCGCTGCCTCAGCATCGCGCCAAGGGCGTGAAGATCGTTGCGGTGTCGAGCGCGCAGCGTTCGCCGTTTGCGCCTGAGGTTCTGACGCTGAAGGAGAGCGGCATCGATCTCGTCGCGGACGCCTGGTACGGAATGTGGCTTCCCGCCGGCAGTCCGCCGGAATTCGCGAGCAAGCTCGGCGCCGCCGCAAGCGCGGCGCTTGCGAAGCCGGAGGTGAAGGAGAAGCTCACCGCGATCGGCCTGATCCCGGTCGGCAGCAATGCGGAAGGACTGTCGAAAGAGCTCGCCGCGAACACGGCGTTCTGGCAGCCGATCGTCAAGGCGACAGGATACAGGATCGAGAATTGAGGTCCGCTCCCTCGCCCCGCTTGTGGGCAGAGGGGCGGGTGAGGGGGAGTCAGCGCCGGGCGGTGAGAATCGAATTCTTCGATGCTGCCCATCGTCATTGCGAGCGGAGCGAAGCAATCCAGTGTCTTTCCGCGGAAGGATTCTGGATTGCTTCGCTGCGCTCGCAATGACCTGCTGAAAGATCGGGGTTCGAGAGGCGAAGACTAGCTCACATCTTCGCGCGCTGGGCGATGCCGTCCTTGATCGCGGCGAGCTCTTTCTCATCCCAGATGCCGATCAAGATCCCGCCCTTCACCTGGAGCTGGTTGTCGGCATAGGCAGCGATTTTCTCGCGCGACGTCGTGATGTGGTCGCTCGGATGCAGAGCCCAGTCGAACAGCTCGGCCTGCAACCGCGCGATGACGCCGGCGCATTCGGGATCATCGCCGCGGTCGACGTACTCTTCCGGATCGGTTTCGAGGTCGTACAACATCGGACGGAAGCCGGAGGCGTGGATATATTTCCAGCGGCCGTCGAACACCATGAACAGGCGGCAGCGTTCGATCGGCTGGTTCAGCTTCAGCCGCACGTCCTGCATGGCGTAGTCGTATTCGGAGAACACGACCTTGCGCCAATCCGGCGGCCTCTCGCCGCGCAGCAGCGGCAACAGCGAGCGTCCTTCCAGGATGTGGCCCGGCACCTTGCCGCCGAAATAATCCACGAAGGTCGGCGCAAGGTCGATGCCTTCCACCAGCGCGTCGCTGCGCGTGCCGCGCGTAGCGTCGGCTTCCCTGGAGGGATCGATGATGATCAGCGGAATCTTCGCCGACTGTTCGTGGAACAGGTCCTTCTCGCCCATCCAGTGATCGCCGAGATAGTCGCCGTGATCGGAGGTGAACACGATCGTGGTGGTCTCCAGCAGGCCGCGTTCACCCAAGAACTTCATCAGCACGCCCATCTGGTCGTCGATCTGGGTGATCAGGCCCATATAGGTCGGGATCACCTTCTCGCGGGCATCGTCGCGCGCCATGTTGCGGGAGTAGCGCATGTCCATATAGGCGCCGAACACCGGATGCGGATTTTGCCGCTCGCGCTCGGAGCGGATCACCGGGATCATGTCGTCGGTCGAATACATGCTGGCATAGGGCTCTGGCGCGATATAGGGCCAGTGCGGCTTGATGTAGGACAGATGCAGGCACCACGGCCGTCCGTCCGTCTCGGCCTCGGCAATGAAGTCCATCGCGCGCCGCGTCATGTAGGGCGTCTCGGAATGCTCCTCCGGCACGCGCGCGGCCTTGTCGGCATGCACCAGCAGCCAGCCGTTTTGCAGCGAACCATCCTCGGCCGCGCCCGAATTGGCCCAGTGCTCCCAGGGATTGGTCGCTTCAAAGCCTTGGCTGCGCAGATACTCGTCGTATTTCGGGCGCGGCCGTCCGGTCGGGTGCAGACCGTCATCGCGCTCATAGGGCTCGAAGCCGCATTCGGCGACGTGCACGCCGATCATCGATTCCGGCGGGATGCCCAGCGCCTTCATGCCTTCGAGGTCGGGCGCCATGTGGGTCTTGCCGACCAGCACGTTGCGCACGCCGATCTTCTTGAGGTGATCGCCGAGCGTGGGCTCGCCGACGCGCAGCGGCCAGCCGTTCCAGTGTGAGCCGTGCGAGCGCATGTAGCGCCCGGTATAGAACGACATCCGCGACGGACCGCAGATCGGCGATTGCACATAGGCCTTGGTGAAGAGCACGCCGCGCTTCGCCATCGCGTCGATGTTCGGTGTCTTCAGCGTGGGGTGGCCGGTACAGCCGAGATAATCATAGCGAAGCTGGTCGCACATGATCCAGAGAACGTTCTTCGCGCGCGCCATGCTTGTCGCTCCAACACTTCGTTTGCCGGATATTGCGCTATTGATGGCGCGAAGAAAACCTCTCCCGAAGGGAGAGGTGTCGAGAGAGCGGTGCTTAACTCACGCCGACCACGGCTCCGCTTCGGCCGCGCTCTTCGCCTTGGCGGAGACCGGGCTTTCGCCGATCACATCGGCCAATGCGCGCAAGGCTTCCTTGACGCCCTGGCCGGTGACGCCCGAGATCAACAGCGGGGTCTTCTTGGCGGCGCGCCTCAGGCGGTCCTTCTGCTTCTTCAGCTCGTCCGGCTCGACCGCGTCGATCTTGTTCAGCGCCACGATCTCGATCTTGTCGGTGAGCTGCCCGCCATAGGCGTCGAGCTCGTTGCGCACCGTCTTGTAGGCCTTGCCGGCGTGCTCGCTTGTTGCGTCGACGAGATGCAAGAGCACGCGGCAGCGCTCGACATGGCCGAGGAAACGATCGCCGAGGCCGGTGCCTTCATGCGCGCCTTCGATCAGGCCGGGAATATCGGCGAGCACGAACTCGCGGCCGTCGGCATTCACGACGCCGAGTTGCGGATGCAGCGTGGTGAAGGGGTAGTCCGCGATCTTCGGCCGCGCCGCGCTGACCTTGGACAGGAAGGTCGACTTGCCGGCATTGGGCATGCCGACGAGGCCGGCATCGGCAATGAGTTTCAGCCGCAGCCAGATCCAGCGCTCCTCGCCGGGCTGGCCGGGATTGGCGTTGCGCGGCGCGCGGTTGGTCGACGACTTGAAATGCGCATTGCCGAAACCGCCATTGCCGCCCTCGGCCAGCACGAATTTTTCGCCGACCTTGGTGAAGTCGTGGATCAGCGTCTCGCGATCCTCGTCGAAGATCTGCGTGCCCAGGGGGACCTTCAGCACGATGTTCTTGCCGTTGGCGCCGTGACGGTCCGAGCCCATGCCGTTCTCGCCCTTCTGGGCCTTGAAGTGCTGCTGGTAGCGGTAGTCGATCAGCGTGTTCAGCCCGTCGGCGACCTCGATGATGACATTGCCGCCGCGGCCGCCATTGCCGCCGGAGGGACCGCCGAATTCGATGAACTTCTCGCGGCGGAACGCCACGCAGCCGTTCCCGCCGTCACCGGAGCGGATATAGACCTTTGCTTCGTCGAGGAATTTCATGGGCCATAGGTAGGCCAGCCAGCCCCCTCCGGCAACCCGGATTGACCCGCAAATCGGCTGAAATTCCGCGAATTTCGGCCCTTGCTTAACCAGTCGGCCGGCGCCGGATCAGGAATTTCTGCATGCCCTCCAGCACCAGCTCCTTGCGCTGGTTGAACACGGTGCTGCGAAGCGTCACCACGCCGGTGGTGCGTCCCGGCACCAGCTCGGTGACCTCGAGCGCGGGATAGATGGTGTCCTCGGCGAAGACGGGTTTGAGGAACCGGCTCGATTGCTCGAGGAAGCCGACCAGGGAGTCCTCGACCATGAACGGAAACAGGCCGGCGCCGGGCGCGGTGTGGATCAGGGTCTGGAAGCCGTGGGCGAGCAGATGCGGCATGCCGCGGCTGCGGCAATATTCCACGTCGTAGTGCACGGGATGGGTGTCGCCGCTCGCGGCCTGGAATGCGGCGAACACGGCCGAGGTCTGGGTGCGGCTCGGCAGCACGAAGCGCTCGCCGACCACGAAATCCTCAAACCAGCGTTGTGTAGGGATCATGCGATGCTGGGTCGGATCGAAATCGGTCATGTCCAAGCTCTCTTGTCGGTGCGGGGCTTATCGCTACCGCGACGCGAACGGTGCGACAATCCGTTCAATTCAGCGGTAGTGGGCTTGTCGCGGTCGCTCACGTCATTAAAACGACCGCAAGCGACACTATTCGCCGATTCCTGACGCTCTCTCCCCGTCATTGCGAGCGCAGCGAAGCAATCCAGGCTGCTGCGGCGGAAAAATTCCGGATTGCTTCGCTGCGCTCGCAATGACGATCCCTCGCAGTCCGATCGATGCCCTTCTTCAAGAACCTCTCCGCCTACGACGATCGTTCCGCGCGCCTTGCCGGCATCGCGCTGATGGTGCTGTCGATCTTCATGTTCTCGTTCGGCGATGCCATGGGCAAGTTCCTGGTCGGGACTTATTCGGTGGGGCAGCTGCTGTTCCTGCGCGCCTGCGCGGCGCTGCTGTTGCTGTCGCCGCTGATCTGGAAGCAGCGTCACCGGTTCCTGCATCTGGAGCGGCCGGGCCTGCAGCTGTTTCGCGTCGTGCTCTCGACGCTCGAGGTCGCGGCCTTCTTCCTCGCGACCGTCTATCTGCCGCTTGCCGACGTCATCACCTATTATCTCGCCGGCCCCATCTTCGTCACCGCGATGTCGGCGATCTTCCTCGGCGAGAGGGTCGGCTGGCGGCGCTGGACCGCAATCCTGATCGGCTTCTGCGGCGTCCTGATCGCGCTGCGGCCGTCGGCCCAGACCGTCAGCCTGCCGGCGCTGATCGCGCTCGGCGGCAGCCTGTCCTTCGCAACCCTGATGCTGATCACGCGCAGCCTGCGCAAGACGCCCGACATCGTGATGGCGTCCTCGCAATTCATCGGCACGTTCTCGCTCGGCGCGGTGCTGTCGGCATTCCACTGGGTGCCGCCGACGCCGGGCAGCCTCGTGTTCTTCGCGCTGGCGGGGCTCATCTCGGTGACGGCGCTGTTCTGCGTCAACCGCTCGCTCAAGCTCGCGCCGGCGAGCGTGGTGGTACCGTATCAATATTCGATGATCGTCTGGGCCGTGATCTTCGGCTTCGTCGTGTTCGGGGATGTGCCCTCGATCGCGACCATCGTCGGCGCGGCGATCATCATCGGCGCGGGATTCTACATCTATCTGCGTGAGCGTGATCTCGGGCGCGAGAGCACGGAAGTGAATCCGCCGGCGTGATGCCCATCCTCCCCTGAAGGGCCGGGGGAGGGTGATCGGGACCTACCTCACCCGTCGCGCGCTGCTCCAGCTCTTCAGCGACGCCCACACGCCGCGGGAGAGGCGGAAGCAGTCGACGGGCGTCGAGGAGCCCAGCGCCAGGAAGCGGTGCAGCTGGACGCCGCTCCACTGGAAGCCGCACTTCTCCAGCACCTTGCGCGAGGCCGGGTTGGTGACGCGGGCGCCGGCATGGAGATGGTCGTCCTCGTACTCCTCGAAGAAGAAGTCGATCGCGCCGCGCGCAGCTTCGGTGGCGAAGCCCTGGCCCCAATGCTCGACGCCGAGCCAGTAGCCGAGTTCGGCGTGGCCGGGCTTGGAGCAGTCGATCCCGACCATGCCGACCGGGCCGCTGTCGTGCTCGATCAGGAACACGGTCTCGCTGCCGGGCTCGGCGGTGGCGCGGATGAACTCGATGGCGTCGTCCTGCGAATAGGGATGCGGCAGGCGGCGCGTGTTCTCGGCGACGCGGCGGTCGTTGGCGAGCCGGGCGATGGTCCTGACGTCGGCGAGGGTCGGCCGCCGCAAGGTCAGCCGCTCGGTGGCGACGACGCTGGGTCTCGCCTCCCGCAAGGTCACGCTCGAGAAGTCCTGCAACATGTCCGGCTCCGTGAAAGTCACTAAATCAAAGTGAGCAAGTCAAAGAAAAGGGGAGGCCGGTTTCCCGCCTCCCCTGGAGCCTTCGATCTGTTGATCTATGGGACTCCGCCGGTTTGGTAGGACCCGGCGGACTCCGATTTGATCCACCGTTCTATTCAGCCGCCTCTGCGATCGGGAGCACCGATACGAAGGTGCGGCCGTTGGCTTTGGCCTGGAACGCAACACGACCTTCAACCTTGGCGAACAAAGTGTGGTCCGTGCCCATGCCGACATTAAGGCCGGGGTGCCAGGTGGTGCCGCGCTGACGCGCAATGATGTTGCCGGGAGTGACGATCTCCCCGCCGAACGCCTTGATGCCGAGGCGCTTGCCCTTCGAATCGCGTCCGTTGCGCGATGAACCGCCTGCTTTTTTGTGAGCCATGGCTCGTCTCCGAAATCCTGCGTATTTCTAGATCAATTCCTTGACGGAATCATTTCACGATTTCTCACGCATCAATTCGTGAATTGGCGTGATCACATCCCGTTATTCGGCGGCTTCCGCTGCCGGCTCCTTGGCCACCTTCTCCTTCTTCGGACGCGGGCCCTTGGTGGGCTTGGCGCCGTCAGTCAGAATCTCGGAGATACGGAGCACCGTGATCTCGTCGCGGTAGCCGCGCTTGCGGCGCGAGTTCTTGCGGCGGCGCTTCTTGAAGGCGATGACCTTCGGGCCGCGCTTGTGGTCGAGCACCTCGACCGCAACGGACGCGCCTGCGACCGTCGGAACGCCCAGCACGGGCGTGTCGCCGCCGACCACCAGGACTTCATTCAACTGCACGATCGTGCCGACTTCGCCGGCGATCTTGCCAACTTCGAGAACATCATCCGGCACGACGCGGTATTGCTTGCCGCCGGTTTTGATGACTGCGAACATCGTTCTTTCTCCGTGTTCAATCCCGGCCTCGGGACGAGCATCGTCCGGGTCGGCTTTTTGTCAGTCGCTATGGGTTTATATGCGTTTTGTGCGGACGGGAGTTATCCCATTGAAAGCCCACGCAAAAACATGCGGCGCGAGAAACGCCCCGCGCCGGCTGGGGGACTTATAGCGGCCAACAGCCGCAAGTCAAGGAAAACCGGGCGAAAACGGCCCGGATTTGAAGGATTTGGCTGCGCCGGCGGCCTTCCGCCAAATCTCGGCCGGCTTTGCAACAAACCGGTTCCCCCGCAGTTAGTTCGCCGCAACAGATATGCGGGCAAGGGCTCCCATGGCAACAGACGAACTGGTCAAGACGACGGGCATCGCCCAGCACGGGGCGAGCCGCCTGCCGTCGGTCGATGTCGACAGCTTCAACATCGAGATCAAGGACGACGACGGCTTCCTCGGCGATCGCGCCAGCAAGGGTGCGTTTCGCGAGATTCTCGAACGGTGGCGCAAGCCGCTGCGCAAGAGCGGCGAGGACCCCTTCGGCGACGAGCCGTCTGACAAGATCAGCAAGAAGGTCCTCGATGCCGTTCTGGTCGGCGACGACACGGAGGCAACGGCCGTCGTGCACAGCGCGATCGAGGATTTTGCCCAGGAGCTCGCTTACGTCACGCGGCGGTTCCTCAAGACCAAGGCCTGGGCCAAGACCGAATGCATCGTGGTCGGTGGCGGCTTTCGCGCCAGCCGGCTCGGCGAAATCGCCATTGCCCGGGCCGAGATCATTCTGAAAGCGGAAGGCTTCAAGGTCGACCTGCTGCCGATCCGCTTCGATCCCGATGATGCCGGCCTGATCGGAGCCCTGCATCTCGCGCCGTCCTGGATATTCGAGGCCTATGACAGCATCCTCGCGGTCGACATCGGCGGAACCAACATCCGTTGCGGCATCGTCGAGACGCGCTGGAAGAAGGCGCCTGACCTGTCGAAGGCGGTGGTCTTCAAATCCGATCTGTGGCGCCACGCCGATGATGAGCCGAGCCGGGAAGCGGCAGTCAAACGGCTGGTCAAGATGCTCCAGGGCCTGATCGATGACGCCCAGGCCGAAGGCTTCAAGCTGGCGCCCTTCATCGGCATCGCCTGTCCCGGCGTGATCAACGCGGACGGTTCGATCGAGAAGGGCGCGCAGAACCTGCCGGGCAATTGGGAAAGCAGCAAGTTCAACCTGCCGGCGAGCCTGGTCGAGGCCATCCCCGAGATCGGCGGGCACGACACCGCGATCCTGATGCACAATGACGGCGTGGTTCAGGGCCTCTCCGAGGTGCCGTTCATGCAGCATGTCGAGCGCTGGGGCGTGCTCACCATCGGCACCGGGCTCGGCAATGCCCGCTTCACCAACCGCCGCAAGGAGAACGGCAACGGAAAGGACCGGGACTCTACGGAGAACGGGAAGAAAAAAGGTAAAGCGGACAAGGAGTAACCTTGATCGGTTAGGTTAAGGACCGGATTTCGTTGCGGCGTGCTGGCGTTGCACGCTAGGGTGGAATCGTCGCTTTACCTGGCCGGCGAAGCCGCCCTTCACGGCCAGCATTGCAATGAGCGGCACGGGACCGCCAGTGTTTACCGCGTCTGGCGGTCCCACCCCGTTTTTTTGAATGTCGGTGAGCCTCAGCTCCAGCCGACGCGCTGAAAGAACGCCGCGATCTCCGCCGCCGCGCGATCCGGATCTTCCCGATGAGGGAAATGGCCGACGCCGGGAAACTTCGCGAGATCGAGCGCACCGAAGGTCTCGGAGAGCCGATCGGTCCACGCATAGGGAAACAGCGGATCGTGCTCGGCCCAGCGCACGCAGGTCGGCACCTCGATCGGCGGAAGCTTTGGTGCTTCGCCCCTCATCATCGCGACCCGCCCGGCATGCGAGGCCCGATAATGCGCAAAGCCGCCGGCGAGATTGCCTTCCTTGAAGTAATTGTCGGCGAAGGCGTCGAGCACGTCGTCGAACGCGTTCTTCCGGTGCGCCCAGCCCTTCAGGAAATGGCGGATATAGACCCGGCAGCTCTCGCGGCTCGCCCCGACCAGCGCCGGTGCCATCTCCATCTGGTGGAAGGACTGATACCAGATGTGGTTGAGCCGATCGGGTGCCGCCATGCGCGGCCCGATCCCGGGATAGACGAAATCGAAGAAGAACAGCCCGGCGAGCCGCTCCGGCGCCTGACGCGCCAGCGGCTGCATCACGGCGCCGCCGACATCGTGGCCGACGACGCCGAATCGCTCGATGCCGAGCCCCTCCATCAGCGCCAGCATGTCGGCCGCATGGCCGTCCGGCCCATAAGGCCCGTCCGGCTTGTCGCTGTCGCCGAAGCCGCGCAGATCAGGCGCGATCAGGGTGAAGCGGTCGGAAAGCCGCGCCATCACCGGCTCCCAGGTCAGCCAGAATTCCGGCCATCCATGCAGCAAAAGCAGCGGTTTGCCGCGTCCGGCGCGAACCAGGTGGAAATCGGCGCCGTTGGCGCGGGTCGTCAGGTGCTCCATGGCAGTTCCTTCCCAAGGAGGCGGATGGAGGTGAAAGAGGCAGCTGATTTTCCCCCTTCGCGCCTTGTCTGGCCCGCCATCCTCGCCTATTAACGCCCCCAACCACGGGGGCCGCAGCTCCTATATGGCGCCTTCAGGAGAGGTGGCAGAGTGGTTGAATGCACCGCACTCGAAATGCGGCATAGGTGCAAGCCTATCGGGGGTTCGAATCCCTCCCTCTCCGCCATCGTGACCGGTTGTCCAGCCCGGACACATAGGTAACGGGTCGTACCTAAGACATGGGTGACAACCTCGTGCCGAACGGGTTGTCGAGAGGCTGCAGGGTTTTCTGCTCCAAGTCGAAATATCCAAGATCATAGTGCATGAAGCTGACGAGCCAAATGCCATCGTCGACTTCCTTGATGCCGAGTTTCTGGCCGGCCAGCACGAGGGAGATATTGATTCTCTTGCGGTACAGGCAGAGGCGACCGCAGGAGGTGACGAAGACGTCGCGGTCATGGAAGGGATAAGCCAGTTCCGGCAAGCCGTCGTAGCGGCGGGTTGAGGCTGAGTAGAGGTCTGCGGGGCGTTTCATGTCGAGAGCCTCATGCGGCCGCTCTTCATTGAACTCGTGCAGGAAGCTGTCGAAGCGGTCTTGCTGTTGCAGGCTGTTGAATCCCGGCGGGCGGGTCGCTTCCTTTTTGAGAGTGAGGTGCATCCGCTCATGACGTCCGTTCTGCTGTGGATGGCCCGGTTTGATGCGCTCGATGGCAATGCCGAGCCTGAGCCACCACACCGATAGCTTTGAGAGATTGAACAGAGCGTTGGGACTGGCAAAAGGCACGCCATTGTCGGAACGAATGGCAAGTGGCAGCCCGCGGTCGCGGAACAGCCGCTCAAAGGCCGTTATGGCAGGTTCTTCGCGTGTCGAGTCCAGAGCTTCGCAGAGCAGCAGGAAGCGCGAGGCATGGTCGGTGACGGTCAGCGGATAACAGTATCGGCCATTGCCGAGCTTGAACTCGCCTTTGAAGTCAGCACACCACAGATCGTTCGGGGATGTGCCCTGCGACAGCGGCGTGCCGCGCGCGCGGTGGCGCGGCCCGCCGCCGCGCTTGACCAAGCCGTGGCGATCGAGAACCGCATGGATGGTACTTTTGGCCGGAACCCTGACATCACCGTCGAGCCGCCTGACCAGGAGCTCACGGATCTTGCGCGCCCCCCAATGCGGCTTCTCTTGCGGGAGATGCCGAACTCCCGGCAGACCTCGACCATGCCTTCCCCATCCAGAAGCCGGGCCACAAAACGCAGGCGCTCTTCCATAACCGAACTCGCTTTCCACGGCATCCACACCTCCCGCAGAACAAAAGCGGAAAGTGTAACCCATGTGTCCGGTACGTTCTGTCACCTATGTCTCGGACCGCTCACGGAAATCGAGAAAACTCCTGAAGACGGGTCTCTTCTGGATGCCAGGCTTCTGGCGCCGTCCAGCCCGACCATGCTCTCTCAGATCCTGCGTCGAAAATGACGGAAGACCCGCCGATGACGACGGGCCTTCCGTGATCAATGCCGTTCAACGCGCGTGCGCGACTCCCGCGACGCCACCGCTGTCGTGGCGGGAGCGCGCGTCCAGGCTGAGCGCGCCGGCGCCGAAGGCGACGATCTGAAGCAGGCCGCCTGCCATCATCACGTTCTTGAGGAAATGGATCATCTGGTTCTGGTCGGCAAAGTTGTTGTAGAACGAGATTGCTGCTGCCACCGAGAATACCGCCAGCGCCAGCGCAACCGCGCGTGTCTGATAACCCGCGATCAGCAGCAGGCCGCCACCGAGTTCAACGAGAACGGCAATCGCATAAGAAAGCGGCGGTACGGGTAATCCGGCAGAGGCGATGTAGGCGGTCGTCGCACCATACGCAGCAAGCTTGCCGAAACCGCTCATGGCGAAGGGAAGGCCGATCAGCAGTCGGCCGATGAAAGAAGCATAACGGGTCGTATCCATTGTAGTCACTCCTGTGCTTGGTTGAAGTCGCATGACAACGACACGACGTGTTTCGTTGCCGGGTGGGAATCTGGTTTGTTGAGATCAGACGGACGGAGAATTCAGGGCGTGTAGACGTGGTCGGGATGCAGGCTGCGAAGATCGCCCGCGAACTCGTCGAGTGCGTCGTGTCCGACGATGACGCCCGGAGGAGCATGGACGGCTGCATCCTCAGCGAAAAGGTCGCGGATCGCAGCCCTGCGGCGGTCAGGATTGTTCTCGCCGAACACTTCCGCGACATTGCGCTTCAACAACGTCGCGATGAGGTTTGGGTCGTCGCTTGTAGAGGGCCTGACGTCTTCGACGTGCGTCTCGCTCGATTGCTTGGTCATGACGAGAGCTCCTTGGTTGCGCCCTCAAACTGACCTCGCTTGATTGAGATTTAAATAGAAATGAAAGAAAGGCATCGTTTCTATTTTTGTCCTATTGGTTGCACCGTGTGCCAAGTCCCGACTGTTGCGCCAGCACCGTCCGGGCCGTCGCCACGAACGCCCGCGCCGCCGGCGACAGCGTCCGGCCCTGGCGCTGCAGCAGTGACACGGGTCGCGTGAGGGCCGGCCGGACCAGCGGCCTTGCGATCAGCGTCGGAAACTGGTCGGCCGGCAGCATCGTCGCGGGGAGGATGGCGAGGCCGAGGCCCTGCGCCGTCATGGCAAGCGCGGTGTTGATCAGCGTCACTTCATAGGTCGGATCGAGGCGCTTGCCCTGCGCGCTCAGCGCCTGATCGATCTGCATGCGGATCCGGCTCTCGCGGCGCATCGCGATGGTCGGCAGTTGCGCCAGCTCGTCCCATGTGAGGGCACGGCGTGCGGCGAAGTCGGCGGTGCGGCGGCCGATAGCGCTGAGGCGGCCGCTTGCCAGTGTCTCGGTCGTCATGTCGGCGAATTCGCCCTCCACGCTGCCGATCGCGAACTCCGCGTCGGTCGCGCTCAGGCGCGCCACGAGATCGTCGGCGGCAACATCGCGCATGTCGATTTCTATATTGGGATGGCCAGCGCGGAATCTTGCGAGCACAGACGGCATTAGCGCCGAGGCGGCGCCGGCCGAGGCAAGAAACGCGACGCGGCCGGCGCGGGCCTGCGCGAGGTCGCGCATCCGGCGCGACAGGCCTTGCGCATCGCTCAGCATGCGTTCGGCGGCGTGGATCGCCTCTTCGGCAGCCAGCGTCGGCTGCACCGAGCGCGTGGAGCGGTCGAACAGTTTGACCCCGAGCTGGGCTTCGAGCTGCTGGATCAACAGGCTCGCCGCCGATTGTGTGATCCCGAGCTCGCGGGCGGCCCGCGTGATGCTGCGCGTCCGGTACACGCCCGTGAAGGCCTGTAATTGGCGCAACGTGATATTCATAGGCGAACCTCATGAATTGATGAGTTCTTTCTGGCTTATCTTATAAGCGAGCCTGCAATAAAATGCATGCTGACGGACGACGAAGCCGCGGGTTGCGAAGGGATGAAACGAGCATGAAGACACAGGTGCTGGTCGTGGGCGCCGGGCCCGTCGGATTGACCGCGGCGATGGATCTGGCCTCGCGCGGGATCGACGTCGTCGTGGCTGAGATCCGTCACGCCGGCGATCCGCCCAGCGTCAAATGCAATCACGTGTCGGCGCGCTCGATGGAGATTTTTCGACGGCTCGGCGTGGCCGCCAAGCTGCGCGATGCGGGGCTACCTGCGGACTTTCCCAACGATTGCTCCTACCGGACCACGGCGACCGGCATCGAGCTCTGCCGCATCGACATTCCCTCCCGCGCGCGCCGCTACAGCGCCACCGGTGGTCCCGACACCTGGTGGCCGACGCCCGAGCCGCCGCACCGGATCAACCAGATCTATCTCGAGCCGATCCTGTTCAGCCATGCCGCGGCGCAGCCGCGGATCAAGATTCTGGCTCGCACGGAAATCACCGAGATCGAACAGCACGGCGATCACGTGGTCGCGCTCGCGCGTGATCTCGACAGCGGCAGCCCGCTCCGCATCGAGGCGTCCTTCGTGATCGGCTGCGACGGCAGCCGGTCCCTCGTGCGCAAATCGATCGGCGCCAGCCTGTCCGGCACGCCCGTGATCCAGCGCGTGCAGTCGACCCTCATCGAGGCGCCGCAACTCAAGGAACTGATGGGCGCGCACAAGCCGGCGTGGATGGTGCTCTCGCTCAACCCGCGCCGCTCCGGCACCACGGTTGCGATCGACGGCCACGACCGCTGGCTGATTCACAATCATCTGAAGCCCGACGAGCCCGAATTCGACTCGGTCGATCGCGACTGGTCCATCCGCGCCATTCTCGGTGTCGACGAGCGCTTCGAATACAAAGTTCTGAGCAAAGAGGACTGGGTCGGGCGGCGTCTCGTGGCCGATCGCTTCCGCGACCGCCGGGTCTTCATCTGCGGCGACGCCGCGCATCTGTGGATGCCCTATGCCGGCTACGGCATGAATGCGGGCATCGCGGATGCGGTCGACCTTTGCTGGCAACTGGCCGCGCATCTGAATGGCTGGGCGCCGGCCGCGATCCTCGATGCCTATGAGGCGGAGCGCCAGCCCATCACCGAGCAGGTGTCGCGCTTTGCGATGGACCACGCGATGAAGATGATGGCGCAGCGCGGCGGCGTCTCCGTGGAGATCGAGGACGACACGCCGCGCGGCCACGCTGCGCGCGCGGCATTGGCGAGAGCGGCCTACGATCTCAACGTGCAGCAATATTGCTGCGCCGGCCTCAACTTCGGCTACTATTACGATGCCTCGCCGATCATCGCCTATGATGGCGAGACGCCGCCGCCTTACGCGATGGGCAGCTTCACGGCCTCCACCGTGCCGGGCGCCCGCGCGCCGCATCTGTTCCTGAGCGACGGGCGGTCGCTCTACGATGCGTTCGGCGCGGGCTACACATTGTTGCGGTTCGACCCGGCGATCGACGTGACACGGCTGCAATCCGCAGCAAGGGAGCGCGGCGTGCCGCTCGCGCTGGTCGACATCGCGCCAGAGGAGGCGAACGGTGAGTATGCTGAAAAGCTGGTGCTGGCCCGGCCCGATCAGCACATCGCGTGGCGCGGGCAGGCCGCGCCCGACGATCCAGTGGGCTTGCTGGCGCGGATCACCGGCGCAGCGGCGTAAGGCGACTTCAAACGGACGGCCTGGCGGCGAAGGCCGCCAGCTGCGTTCCAAGAACAAAAGCACACTGAGGAGGAGGAGAACGTGGTTCACGTTGCAAGGCGCCGCATCCTGGCCATGCTGACGGCTGTGGCTTTCGCGGTGTTGCCGCTGGAGGCGGGCCGCGCCGCCTATCCGGAGCAGTTGATCAAGATCATCGTGACCTTCCCGCCCGGCGGCAGCGCCGACACCGTGATCCGCGCGCTCGAGCCGCTCGTCACGGCCGAGCTCAAGCAGAGCCTGGTGATCGAGAACCGAGCGGGCGCCGGCGGCAACATCGGCATGGCCGCGGTCGCGCAGGCCAAGCCCGACGGCTACACGCTCGGCGTGGCGCCGGCGGGTGCGCTCACCGTGAATCCGCACCTTAATGCCTCGATGCCGTTCGAGCTGAAGGATCTCGTGCCGATCACCCTGCTTGCGGAAATTCCCTTCGTGCTGGTCGCATCAGCGAATGTTCCGGCGCACTCCACCGCTGAGACGATCGCGCTCGCCAAGGCCAAGCCGGGCGCGCTGTCGATCGGGCATGGCGGCAACTCGACGGCGATGCATCTGACCGCCGCGCTGTTCACGCAGAAGACCGGGACCTCCATGGAGTTGGTCCCGTATCGCGGGACCGCGCCGGCGACGGTCGATGTTCTCGCAGGCCATGTCCCCTTCGCGGTGCTGGACATTCCGTCGTCGCGGCAATTGATCCTCGACGGCAAGCTCAACGCGATCGGCGTGTCCTCGGCGCGCCGCCTTCCGTCCTTGCCCGACGTCCCGACGCTGGCCGAGAGCGGCATTGCGGGTTTCGAATCCGTGGGCTGGTTCGGGCTCGTTGCTCCCGCCGGCACGCCCGCGGATGTCATTGCCAGGCTGAGCGAAGCCTTCACCAAAGCCCTGAAGGATCCCTCGGTGGCGGAGAAGATCAGAACCCTCGGCACGGAGCCGGCACCCATGGCGCCCGAGCAGTTCGGCCGCTTCATTCAGAGCGAAAGCACGAAATGGGGCAAGCTCATCAGGGAGGCCGGCATCAAGGGAAACTAGACACGAGACGGTGACGCTGCACGTTACTGTGACACTGGGGCAACGGGCTCCTCGCCGTCATCATCTTCAGCGCTCGCTGCCGGCGACACGCGTGGCCGCGCGGCGGTTGGCCTGAGGCTGAAAGCCTCAGGCCTGTCCCAGCACCGTTCGCGCCTGCGCGCTCTTTGCGAATTTCTTCAGCGGCATCGGCTTGCCGAACAGAAAGCCCTGCACGAGGTCGAAGCCGAGCTCGTTGGCGGCGACGAGGTCGGCGCGGCTCTCGACGCCTTCGGCGATGGCGCCGACACCGTAGCCTTGCGCAAGCTCGACGATGTGGCGGCACACCGTGCGCTTCAGCCGGTCATCGCCGCTGCCGGTGACGAAGTGCCGGTCGGCCTGCAGCTTGATGAAGGGGATCTTGCCGAGGTCCATCAGCGACGGCCAGTTGGCGCCGAGATTGGCGATCGACAGGCCGATATTGTGCAGACGCACCTCGCGGGCGACCTCGACGAGCAGATCGAGGTCGCGGATCGCCTCCTCGCTGTCGATCTCGATCGTCAGTCCGCCGAAGGCCGGATGCGTCGGCACACGGCGGCAGAGATCGCGCACGGCCTGCGGCTCCTTCAGGTAGGAGGCCGGCAGGTTGATCGAGAGATCGACCGGGCCCTGCCGCTCCAGCAGATAGTGCCAGTCCTGCACGGCGCGCTCGATCACGAATTCGGACAGGCTGCGCAGATGCGGATCGTCCGCTTCGGGAATGAAATAGGCGGGCGGCACCACGCCCCAGGTCGGATGCCGCATCCGCACCAGCGCCTCGGCGCCGCTGCGGATCAGCGTCCTCGCGTCGATCTTGGGCTGGTACCAGAGCTCGAGCCAGCCGGCATGCAAGGCCTCGCCGACATGCACGGCCGGGCTCGGCGCCGGCTCCTCCGGCAGCAGCATCGCGACGCGGTCGCGCAGCGTCTCCGCGGCAAAGGGCGTGGTCAGCGGCGGCAGCATCGCAAGACCGTATTCCTCGCCGACCTGCTGCACGGCCCTGACGATGATCGACTCGCGCGCGCCGACGGCGAGGACCTTGCCGTCGAAGGACTCGCGCACCAGCGTCTCCAGGAATTTCCCGGGCTCGATGCCGTCGGCGGCGATGCCGAGCAGGATCAGGTCCGGCAATTCGCGCGTCAGCACGGATTGCAGCTCCTCCGCGCTGGCGCATTCGCTGGTGACGAAGCCGAGGTCCTCCAGCACTTCGGCGAGGAATGCACGCAGGTGGCGCTTGCCGTCGGCGACGCAAGCGCGCGGCGTCATCTTTCGCCGCCCGAAGGTTTTGGGCCTTCGTCCGGCGAGCTCAACAATTTCATCGTTCATCGCAAACCACTCCCGTTCCGCGAACGGTGTTAGCGACGGGAGCAGTTTCAAATATGGAGAGCTTCGGCCGATTGTTGAATTATCTGGGTAACGTTAAAGCGCGCACCACGTCTAAAATTGTCCGGATCTCGTTGGAGAAGTTTTTACGCCTCACCTCGCGTGACGGCCGCGTGACGCCGTCATCGCGGAAGAATCTCGAATGATGCGACTAGCCGCTGGCGCGAGGTCGGTGTCCTGCAATAGGACGAGCCCGTTCGCGGTTCGCCCAATTGAATAATGGACGCCCTCAATTGCTTGTGGCCTTGTCGTGTTGAGCCATCCCGACCGCCTTGTAGTCGTAGGTCGGATAGAACTCGGTGCGGTACGGACCCCATGCGGTATCCTCGATCACGCGATTGACCTCGCGCAGCCGCGAAGGGGGCAGGCGCAGCGTGACGACCTGGCCGATGCCCATCACCACGTACCAGCTCACGACCTCGATGCCGGGCGGCGGAAACGCCTTGCGGAAGCCCTGCTTGTCGAGCTGAGCATTCAATTCGCTCAAGGGACGCGACTGGTCGTGCTTGAAGAAGATGGTGAGCAGCACCGCATTGTCCGCGGTCGGCGCCGCATCGCCCTGCGGCGGCGACGTCTGCGCCATCGTCGTCGATGTCAGCGCCAGCGCGACCGTCAGCAGGGCAGCCATCGTCAACGTCCGTCGGTTCGATCTCATCGCGGATTCCTTCCCATGCTCGTGCGATGGACTGGAGCATAGAAGCGACGCACGCAGCGGGAGAACTCATAATCGCGCGATGCGCGCATGTTCCGCCGCCGCCCGTGACGGTTCTGCGACAATTCGGGCGGGCGAGACGGCGCGCGTGTGAACCAGATCACATATGCATTGCCGCAGCTGCGCTATTGCTCAGCTCAGCCGATGGTGGGCTGTGTTTGGGATTACAGCTATGTCGATGCGGCGAATGATGTATTGGTGGTTCAGGTTCGTGCTGTCAGGGCGGTTTATGGATCGCTTCCTGTGCCTGCCGCGTTAGCGCGCTGCGCAACGTGGCCCTCTGCCGCCGAATCCCGATCTAGGTCTGTCCGATCAATTTGCGAAACGCCGCCGCGCCGTCCTGCACGGCGTCGCGCCCCTTCCAGGCGAGATAGGAGAGCTTGCCGCCGAGCGTGTCGTGGCTGCGCAGCCGGCGCGAGCCGAGGATGTGGCCGACATTGGCCGGGAAGCGGCTCACCTCCGCGGACACCAGCGCCGCGATCGCGTCCATCAATCGCTGGAGGCGGATGCCCCATTCGCTGGCCTCGATGCCGTCGATGCAGACCTTGAGCGCATGTTCGGTGTCGTAGATCTCGGTGAGCAGGTCGCGGGCGACCAGCACCCGGTTGTGACGGAGTGCCATCCTGAGAGCGAGGCGCTTGTCGTCGAGCCGGTCGAGCACCATGTGCACGACACAGGCATAGGGCGTGGCGGCGACGTGGGCCGCAGCCTTGCTCGCGGCGGGCCGTGTGGCAAGGCGCACCAGTTGCCAGGACGTCTTCAGCCGGCGCGCCACCAGCGCCAGCGCAAAGGGCAGCGCATCCGGGTGAGATTTCTTGAAGGCATCGAGCTGCGCGGTGATCCTGGCCACCAGGCCGTCGTCGAACTTCGCGATCTTCTCGGGCAGCTTTTCGTTGAACTTCGGCAGCGTGTCGCCGGCGCGCAGCACATGCTGCATCTTCCTCACGTCGTCGAAGGCGGTGCGCGAGGCCGTGTACTGCGCGAGCTTGCCGCGGGCGAGTTCGGTGCTCTCCACTGATGCAAGGGTGTTCTCGAGCACCTTGACGACCTTGATCTGGAAGCTCGACGCGATCTTTTGCACTTCCTTCGGGTTGTTGGCGGCGACCTGGTCGTTGATCGCCTTGATGTAGTCGCGCGCCATGGTCGGCAGCAGGTCGCGGCAGATCCACTCCCAGATCGGGGTCAGGGTGTTGCGCGAGATGCGTCCCGCATTGGCATGCTCGGGCGCGCCATCGATCAGCAGCAGCTCGAGCGGGGCGAAGAAATAGCGCGAGGGGCTGGCCGCGCGCGCCTGGGTCGATCCGTCCTTGCGAAATTCGGCGCGCAGGCGGGCCTGAACCTCGGCCGAGCCGGGCATGTCGATGCCGCACAGCTCGAGCCGCTCGAGTTCGCTGAGCAGACAGCTGCGCGACAGCGGCGTCAGCCTCTGCAGGAATTCCGACAGCCGATCGATCTCGTTCATGGCACGCAATCTTCCGCAACGATTCCAGCAGGCTGACCAGCCCAATGCATGGAGGCATTTGCGCGCTCGCAATCCTGCCTAGAGAAGCAAGTCGCCGTTAATTAATCCGTAAAACCTGGGGCCGGGGCGTCCGGGCCGGGGGCGACCAATCGGCGAGACTTGGCCTGTTTGCCCGGGATTTGGGCGAAGTTCTCAACCCCTGCATGGTCGGGACCTGCCGCGCGCAAGCATAAATTGTGCCCATGCCCACGTTTTAGCGCAAAACTGACAAAATCACCGTAATCATACGGAGCAAAAAGTTAACCACAGACCGACCCCGGTTCCGCTAAACAGGTCACATGGGGTCACAGAATGATACGGCCGCCGATTCGCGGCCGTCGGAATGGTACGACAGCAGCACCGCTCCGGCTGAAGAGCTCGATTTCGTCCGCCTGAACGCCGTCCGGGCCAAGGCAGCCGACGACATGGCGGCCGCCATCGCCCGCGAGCTCAACGGACCCCTGACCGCGCTCCTGCTCTACATGGGCGAGATCAAGCATCACAGCGATCAGCTCGCGCCTGTCACGGCCGACCGCGCCTATCTGCAACGGGTGGTGGAGAATGCGCTGGCGCAGACCGAGCGCGTCTGCGGCCTGGTCAAGCAGCTTGCCGGCCCCCACAAGGGTGCCCCGCCGATTCCGTCCCGGATCGAAGACGCAGAATCGAACGCCCCGCGCGCACCGCAAGCCCGGCGCGTGCCCAGCGCCGAACCGATGGGCCTGTCGGGCCAGAAACGGCTGACCAAGCGCGAGCGCGAGGTGCTTCGCCTGATCAGCGAGGGGTGTTCGAACAAGCAGGGTGCGCTTCGGATGCAGATCAGTCCGCGCACGTTCGAGAGTCATCGCGCCGAGGCGATGCGCAAGCTCGGTGCGCGCAACACGGCGGATCTCGTCCGGGCCGCGCTGCTGCATTCGATCGACTGAGGTTCTTCTCTTGCGCTGCCGCCGGTTGTGCGGGGGCGGGAGAAGCCCGATCGCGGTCAGAAACAATCTTCTGTGAAGGGACGTGCGCGCGATGTGGGCCGCAGCGGCTTGAGGTCTTCCTTCGGCGCATTCGGGATGATCGTGATGGTCCAGCGCGGAGGGCTCGATTCCTGTTCCAGCACCGAGCGTACGAAGCCAGTCACCGTCGAGTCGCCGGACTTCACGGTCGCCATTCGACCGTTGAACTGAGCGATGCGGAAGCGACGGACCTCCTTCTGGTCCGCAGTCTCATAGGTGAACATGGAAACCCTCCTGGTTTCCCGCGACTATCGCCACCTATGATTAGTCATCTCTAAAAATCGCAAACCGTAGAAGTACGGCGGGTTTAGCCCGCGCTTTAGCCTTGCGGCTCCTGCGCACGCGCGGCGGCGTAGGCCGCATCCATCCGGTCCAGGAGATCGCGGAATTCGGTCTCTTGAAGCGCCTCCGCAGTCTTCTCCAGCCGCAACGCCAGCGCCGCGAGCCTGACATAGCCGAACGTTCCCGCCGCGCTCTTGAGCGAATGCGCCTCGCGCGCGATTTTGCCGTGGTGCTGCCAAAGCGGAAGCGTGCGAAACAGCTGCAGACGCGCACAGGTCTCGCTCCAGAACACGGCGCGCACCTCGCCGGCGCCGTCCTCGCCGATCTCGCGCACCAGCGCCGCGTATGCGCCCGGCTCGCGTGCGGGCTCGAAATCGAAGGTTCCCTGCGCGGGTGCAACGGTCACGTCAAACATGGTCTCGCCCTGGTCACGGTTCACCGGTCGCGCGGCGCATGCAGCGCGCGACTCGCCCCCGTGTCTAGGGCGTCGGAATTTCAGTTCCGGTAGCGGGACCGAAGGTGTTTGCAGGCCGCCGTTAGCCGCCGGTTTACCACGTGCCGCTCAGCGCTGGCCGAGCAGGCGGTCGTACTGGGCCTTCACCGCGCCGTAGCACTCGCAAGCCGTCTGGCGCAGGCCGTCCAGGTTCAGGATCTGGATGTGCCCGCGGCTGTAGTGGATGAAGTTGGCATGCTGCAGGGTGTTGGCGACCAGCGATACGCTGTTGCGCCGCGCGCCGATCATCTGCGCCATCGCCTCCTGGGTCAGCAGCAGCCGGTAGTCGCCCGACAGATCATGGGTGTGCAAGAGGCAGCGCGACAGCCGCGATTCCACGGGATGGGCGGCGTTGCAGCCCGCGGTCTGCTGGACCTGCGCGTAGACCGCCAGCCCGTGGCGGGTGAGAAAGGTGCGCAGGGTCCCGCTCTGGTCGGCCGCGGCGCGCAGCCGGTCGAGATCCATCACGGACGCGGTGCCGGGAACCAGCACGATCGCCGTATTCAGGGCGCAGGCATCGCCCATGGACGAGAGCGCGCCGAGCAGGCTGTCGCGGCCGATCATGGCGACCTGCACATGCTCGCCCTTGGCGAGCTTCACCACCAGCGAGATGACGCCCCGATGGGGAAAGTAAGCGCGCTTGAGCGTCTCGCCGGCCGCGACCAGCACGGCCTCATGCGGCAGCTCGATCGTGCGCAGGTACGGCCGGAGCAGTTCATAGTCGCCCGCCGACAGCGCGGACAGGAAACCGTTGGAAGGGCGCACCATCGTTTCCAAAGCTGCCTCCCGTCTCCTCATCGGTAAGTCGCGGCGAGCGAGATTGCTCCCGGCGCGCGTAAGTTCCATCATGTTCACGTCGGGATATATTGGCAATTGGGACAAGATGTCCGAGTGCAGCAATCGCGCCTGCGGTGCTGTGTTCACCGCAGCATGCAGGTGACTGCGCCCGGCTCGCGTCACTGCCGTGCTCCGAGCAGGCGGGAATGCGAGGCCTTCACCGCCGAATAGCAGTCACAGGACGTCGCTTTCAGCGCGGGCAGATCGACGATTTCGATTTGTCCGCGGGTGTAGCGAATGATGCCCGCCCGCTGCAGCGCATGCGCGACCATGGAGATGGCGTTGCGCCGCACCCCCATCATCTGCGCCAGCGCTTCCTGCGTCAGCGGGAGGCTTGCGCCGTCGGACAGGTCGCGGGCTCGCAACAGCCAGCGCGCCAGCCGCGCCTCGACCGAATGCAGCGTATTGCAGAGCAACGAGTGCTGCGCGTGTGCAAGCAGGACCTGCTCATGGCGCACCATCAGGTTTCGAAACGACGGGGTTGCAGCGGCGATCTTCCGGAATGTCGCGGCTTCCAGCGCAGAAGCAGTGCCCGGGAAGAGCACGACCGCATCCGTCGGTGCGATGCCGTCGGCAAGCGCCGCGCCGCCGCCGACGACGCTGTCGCGTCCCAGCATCGCAACCTCGATCCTCTGCCCTTCGGACAAGCTCACCAAGATCGAAATGGAGCCGCCGTGCGGGAAGTAGGCGTGTCTCAGTGCGGCGCCGGCCGCGCCCAGGACAGATTGCCTGACCATTTCGACGGTCGCCAGATGGGGGCGCAGCCGGTCGAAATCTGCGGCGTCGAGCATTTGCAGCAACTGATTGGGTGGGCGGCCGCTCGCGGTCATGCAGGATCAATCCCAGTGCGCTCAAGCTACGATCGAAGCCGCGTCAAGTTGCAAGCAAGAGAGATCTTATCCTGGAGGTTGTGGTAATGTCCATAACGGGCAGACACGCCGGAGCGTGTGCGGCGGAACTAAGAGTTGCGTTCTGATTCGCGCACGCGCTTGGCGCATCGGTCCAACGGCGCCACTCGGGAAGAACCTGCAGGGGGGCCTCGATGAGCCGGAAGCTTTCGGTCGGCGGCAGAGATCGGTTGTCAATGCCATCGGACGTCGGGCGATCCGCGCAGCCTCCTTTGCCAACCAATTTACATGAACCATCAGCGATTGCTTCGCGCCAGTCCGTGACACCGCATGTAAGCGTTCGTTGACCCTAAATGCCGATCCTGCGGACTTCAGCAGAGCACGACGCGCTGGCCATCTGAGCACCCGCGATCGCCCGCGATTGCCCGCGAGCCGCGCCTATCGTCCCCAAGAGTCGGACATTTTCGCGCACATCGTCCCGCCTTTCCGGACACGTTTACCCAACCTCAATCGTCGTCACCTCGCGCTGCGGGTTTTGCCGAAAAGCGGTTGCCGTGTGCGGCCGAACCGCAAACTTGTCTTTAATATCCGTATTAGCACGGAGGATGAAATTAACGGGACCGTGAAAGGGGTTGTCTAACGGTCTACAGGCTTCCGCCGATTCCAGGCTTGGCGCAGGCCTCGAAGTCCAGCTCAGTAAGGCGTACCCCATGGATGATCTGTTGCGGGAGTTTTTGACGGAGACCAGCGAGAGCCTGGACACCGTCGACAATCAGCTGGTGAAGTTCGAGCAGGAGCCGAACAACGCCAAGATCCTGGATAACATCTTCCGCCTGGTCCACACCATCAAGGGCACGTGCGGCTTCCTCGGCCTGCCCAGGCTCGAAGCGCTGGCGCATGCCGGCGAGACCTTGATGGGCAAATTCCGCGACGGCATGCCGGTGACCGCCGAAGCGGTGACGGTGATCCTGTCCTCGATCGACCGCATCAAGGAGATTCTGGCCGGCCTCGAGGCGACCGAAGCCGAGCCGGAGGGTACCGACCGCGACCTCATCGACAAGCTGGAAGCGATGGTCGAGCAGGGCATGGCGGCCATGTCAGGCTCGGCGCAGCCGATGCCGGCCGCCGGGGCCGCTCCCGTCGTCGAGGCGCCGCCGCTGGCGCCGGAGGCCCCCATTGCCGCGCCGGCCAAAGCGATGACCACGGGCTCGCTGGTCGAGCAGACCCTGGAGCGCCCCTTGCGTCCCGGCGAGGTCTCGCTCGACGAGCTCGAGCGCGCCTTCCGCGAGACCGCGATCGAAGCCCCGGTCCCCGCGCCGGTCGCCAAGGCCGCGCCGGCGCCGGTCGCCGCGGCCCCTGCCGCGAAGCAAGCTGCAAAGCCCGCCGCCAAGGAGAAGGCCGCGCCGAAGAAGTCGATGGCCGACGAGACCGCGAGCGAGGGCGACCGCGTCGCCAACCAGTCGATCCGCGTCAACGTGGATACGCTGGAGCATCTGATGACCATGGTCTCCGAGCTGGTGCTGACCCGCAACCAGCTGCTGGAGATCTCCCGCCGCAACGAGGACACCGAGTTCAAGGTGCCCTTGCAGCGCCTCTCCAACGTCACCGCCGAGCTGCAGGAGGGCGTCATGAAGACGCGCATGCAGCCGATCGGCAATGCCTGGCAGAAGCTGCCCCGCATCGTCCGCGACCTCTCGAGCGAACTCGGCAAGCAGATCGAGCTGGAGATGCACGGCGCCGACACCGAGCTCGACCGCCAGGTGCTCGATTTGATCAAGGACCCGCTCACCCACATGGTGCGCAACTCCGCCGATCATGGCCTCGAGACCCCCGCCGAGCGCCTGGCGAGCGGCAAGGGCGAGCAGGGCACCATTCGCCTCTCCGCCTATCACGAGGGCGGCCACATCATCATCTGCATCGCCGACAACGGAAGAGGCCTCAACACCGAGAAGATCAAGGCCAAGGCGCTCTCGTCAGGTCTCGTCACCGAGGCTGAGCTGGAGAAGATGTCGGAAGCCCAGATCCACAAGTTCATCTTCGCGCCGGGCTTCTCGACCGCGGCCGCCATCACCTCGGTGTCCGGCCGCGGCGTCGGCATGGACGTGGTGCGCACCAATATCGACCAGATCGGCGGCACCATCGACATCAAGAGCGTGGCGGGCGAAGGCTCCTCCGTCACCATCAAGATCCCGCTGACGCTCGCCATCGTCTCGGCGCTGATCGTCGAGGCCGCCGGCGACCGCTTCGCCATCCCGCAGCTCTCGGTGGTCGAGCTGGTCCGTGCCCGCGCCAACAGCGAGCACCGCATCGAGCGCATCAAGGACACCGCGGTGCTGCGCCTGCGCAACAAGCTGCTGCCGCTGATCCACCTCAAGAAGCTCCTGAAGATCGACGACGGCGCGGCCTCCGATCCCGAGAACGGCTTCATCGTGGTCACGCAAGTCGGCAGCCAGACTTTCGGCATCGTCGTCGACGGCGTGTTCCATACCGAAGAAATCGTCGTGAAGCCGATGTCCACAAAACTCCGTCACATCGACATGTTCTCCGGCAACACCATTCTGGGCGATGGCGCGGTGATCATGATCATCGACCCCAACGGCATTGCCAAAGCGCTCGGCGCCGCCGGCTCCTCGGCCCATGACATGGGCGACGAGAACGGCGCGCACCACATCGGCTCGGGCGAGCAGACCACCTCGCTCCTCGTCTTCCGCGCCGGCTCCTCGCAGCCCAAGGCGGTCCCGCTCGGCCTCGTCACGCGCCTCGAAGAGCTGCCGGCCGACAAGATCGAGTTCAGCAACGGCCGCTACATGGTGCAGTACCGCGAGCAGCTGATGCCGCTGGTGGCCATGGAAGGGGTCACCATTGCGAGCCAGGGTGCCCAGCCGATCCTGGTGTTCGCCGACGACGGCCGCTCCATGGGCCTCGTGGTCGACGAGATCATCGACATCGTCGAGGAGCGCCTCAACATCGAGGTCGGCGGCTCCAGCCCGGGCATTCTCGGCTCGGCCGTGATCAAGGCCCAGGCCACCGAAGTGATCGACGTCGGCCACTTCCTGCCGATGGCGTTCGCCGACTGGTTCACCCGCAAGGAGATGAAGCCGTCGATGCATTCGCAGTCGGTGCTCCTGGTCGACGACTCGGCCTTCTTCCGCAACATGCTGGCGCCGGTGCTCAAAGCGGCCGGCTACCGCGTCCGCACCGCGCCGACCGCGCAGGAGGGCCTGGCGGCGCTGCGCGCCCAGAGCTTCGACGTGATCCTGACCGACATCGAGATGCCGGACATGAACGGGTTCGAGTTTGCGGAAGTTATCCGCTCCGACAACAACCTCGCCGCGACGCCGATCATCGGCCTCTCGGCGCTGGTGTCGCCGGCGGCGATCGAGCGCGGCCGGCAGGCCGGCTTCCACGATTACGTCGCCAAGTTCGACCGCCCCGGTCTGATCGCGGCGCTGAAGGAGCAGACCGCGGGCGCCGCCGGCGCCTCGGAGCTGAGCCGTGCGGCGGCCTAACCAGCGGGATCAGGAGATACGCTTATGAGCAGCAAGACCCAGTCCGGCGGAGGCGCCATGGTCGAATACGTCACCGCGATGATCGGCGGCCAGCTGTTCGGCCTGCCGATCTCCCGGGTCCAGGACGTGTTCATGCCCGAGCGCGTCACCCGCGTGCCGCTGTCCTCGCGCGAGATCGCCGGCGTCCTCAATCTGCGCGGCCGCATCGTCACCGTGGTCGACATGCGCTCGCGTCTCGGCCTGCCCAGGGACGAGGACGGCAAGACCCCGATGGCGGTCGGCGTCGATCTGCGCGGCGAATCCTATGGCTTGCTGATCGACCAGATCGGCGAGGTGCTGCGCCTGCCCGAGGACGGCAAGGAAGAGAACCCCGTCAATCTCGATCCCCGCATGGCCAAGCTCGCCGGCGGCGTCCACCGCCTCGACGGTCAGCTCATGGTCGTGCTCGACGTCGATCGCGTCCTCGAGCTCGAAACCAAAGTGCAAGTGGCAGCGTAAGCCAACGAAAACATCGAAGCCGGAGAACCAGAAATGAAAACGTGTTTGGTGGTCGATGATTCCAGCGTCGTACGCAAGATCGCGCGCCGGATCCTGGAAGGCCTCGAATTCCAGGTCACCGAGGCCGAGGACGGCTCGAAGGCGCTCGAGATCTGCCAGCGGCAGCTGCCCGATGCGGTGCTGCTCGACTGGAACATGCCGGTCATGGACGGCTTCGAGTTCATGGGCCACATGCGTCGCTTGCCCGGCGGCGACCAGCCCAAGGTGGTGTTCTGCACCACCGAGAACAACGTGGCTCATATCGCTCAGGCGCTCAGCGGCGGCGCCAACGAGTACATCATGAAGCCGTTCGACAAGGACATCATCGCCGACAAGTTCGCTGAAGTTGGTTTGATCCCGGTCGGACAAGCCATGGTCTGAGTGTGTCTGGCCCAAAGTGTTTGGGCCAGAGTGTTCCAGTACAGCTTTCCGAGAGGCCATCCGTGACCCCGACCGAGTACGAGTATCTGCGTAAGTTTCTGAAGGACAATTCCGGTCTCGACCTGTCCGCAGACAAGCAATATCTGATCGAAAGCCGCCTGCTGCCGCTCGCCCGCAAGGCCGGGCTCTCCGGCATCGCCGAGCTCGTGCAGAAGCTGCAAGCCGGCTCGCGCCAGCTGATCACCGACGTGGTCGAGGCCATGACCACCAACGAGACCTTCTTCTTCCGCGACAAGGTCCCATTCGATCATTTCCGCGACCACATCATGCCGGAGATCATCAAGGCCCGCGCCGGCAAGCGCAGCGTGCGGATTTGGTGCGCCGCCGGCTCGACCGGGCAGGAGCCCTATTCGCTGGCGATGTGCCTGAAGGAGATGGCCGCGGCGCTCACCGGCTGGCGGGTCGAGATCATTGCCACCGATCTGTCGCAGGAAGTGCTGGAGAAGGCCAGGGCCGGTGTCTACAGCCAGTTCGAGGTGCAGCGCGGCCTGCCGATCCAGATGCTCGTGAAGTATTTCAAGCAGACCGGCGAGACCTGGCAGATCAATCCCGAATTGCGGGCGATGATCCAGCACCGGCAGCTCAACCTGCTGCATGATTTTGCCCAGCTCGGGACGTTCGACGTCATCTTCTGCCGCAACGTGCTGATCTATTTCGACCAGGACACCAAGATCAACATCTTCAACCGTCTGGCGCGCCAGATCGAGCCCGACGGTTTCCTGGTGCTTGGCGCGGCGGAAACCGTGGTCGGATTGACCGATACGTTCAGGCCGATTCCGGACCGGCGTGGCCTCTACAAGCCGAACGAACCGCGTGCTGCGGTTGCCAAGCCGGCGCTCGCCGGCGCGGCGGCGCGCATGGCGGTGATGGCAGGACGATAGGCATGACCGAGGATGGCAAGGGCGCCGAACGCGTCACGTTCAGCCGCGGCTATGATGTCTGCATCATGGCCATCGACGGCACCTGGCGTCGCGACTGCAAGCTCAACGCCATTTCCGACACCGATGCGGTCCTGACGGTTGAAGGCTCGATCCAGGGGCTGAACCTGAAGGAGTTCTTCCTGCTGCTGTCGTCGACCGGCCTTGCCTACCGTCGCTGCGAGCTGGTGCGGGTCAACGGCGCCGAAATGGACATCCAGTTCCTGCGCGGCAAGAACCGCAAGAAGCGCGGCGCAGCCGGCGGTCACGACGCGGCAGCCTGATCCGGCACGCCCAGCTCTTTCCGCCAGTTACTTTATATTTGCTGAAACATCCGGATGAATTTGCCGCAGCGGTTTTACGGGGCCGAAGCGCGCGCCGTGTATCCATTGCCCGTCTCAATCTCAGGATCCGGCAATGCCCAGAAGTTCCCTCTCCCCCGTCACATCGAACCTGCCCGACGTCGCCGAGCGGCGTGCGCTTCAGCTCCTGGTCGTGGACGACGACGCCACGCAGCGCAGCCTGATCACCGTCGCCGCCAAGCAGGCCGGCCACGAGGTCACCGTGGCGCCGTCGGTGGCCGAGGCGATCGAGAAGCTCCGCGCAGCGCGCTTCGACTGCGTGACGCTGGATCTCGTGCTGGAGGATGGCGACGGCATCGACGTGCTGCGCGAGATGGCCGAGGCGAAATTCGCCGGTGCGGTGATCGTCATCAGCGGCATGGACGGCAAGCGCCGCAGCGCCGCCCGCAGCTTTGCCCGTTCGGTCGGGATCGAGCTGCAGAGCCTGCCGAAGCCGCTCGATCTCGCAGCCCTGCGCATCAGCCTCGCCAATCTCGGCAAGACCGCGATGGGACTGCCGGCGATTCACACCTGGGGTGGTGTCGCGACCGACGCGATCGTGGAGCGGCACCGCGCCTGACTCGCGGAGCTGCCATGCGGTAGATCGCGGCAGACAACGCGCGATTGCGGCTTACGCGGGATTATCCGATAACTACAGCTGCTGCAGGGCGCGGTCGAGCTCCGCTCGGCAGGCGTTGAGAGCGGCGCCTGCCGTGGCAAAACGGGGCGTGACGTCGTCGAGCACGAAGATCTCGGTGGAACCCGCGGTAGCGCTGTCGTCCTTCGGCTCCATGTCGTCCTCGGTCATGGCCGCGTCGATCAGACGCATACTGAGGTCGATGCGCGCGATCAGAGAGCGAAGTTCGGCTGCGATCAACTGACGGCTGTCGGTATCAGCCATCGCGGCGAGCGGGGGCGCGCCTGCGTAATTTAGCATGGATATTCTCCGTCTCCCGCAATAAGGCACCCACCCGCTACTTGTGCGTTAAGTCCATGTCCCGTACAAATACGGGTGGGCCGAATCCGCGCCGAACGCCATAACGGGAGGCGCGGACGCGAGTCCTTCATGCCAACTGGATGTGTGGCACATGGCCGAACAAAGCTCTCGCGGTGAAATCTTCGTAGTCGATGACGACCCTGCCGTTCGCGACACCTTGTCGATGGTGTTGAAGGCGGCGGGCTATGAGGTGATCTGTTTTGCGGACGGTGCAGCGCTGCTGTCCGTTGCGCGAAACCGCACACCGGCAGCGATCCTGCTCGACGTGCACATTCCCGGAAAGTCGGGTCTCGACATTCTGAGGGAGCTGCACGGCGAGGATTACCCGGCGCCCATCTTCATGATCTCCGGGCAGGGCGACATCGCCATGGCGGTGAGCGCCATCAAGAACGGAGCGCTCGACTTCATCGAGAAGCCGTTCCGCGGCAGCGAGATCGTCGGTCGTCTCGACGAGGCGATCGGCGCTTATGCACGCCGGCAGGCGGAGAACGCGTCGCCGAAATTCGGCTCGCTGCATTTCCCCGGACGCGAGCCGTTGACGCGCAGGGAACGTGAGGTGCTCGAGCAGTTTGCCTCCGGTGCCTCCAACAAGGAGGCCGGCCGCACCCTCGGCATCAGCCCGCGCACCATTGAGGACCACCGCGCCAACATCATGAAGAAGCTCGGTGCGCGCAATGCCGCCGACCTGATCCGCATCGTGATGACCGCGGCCCAGCGCGCGTCGTAGCTTTTACGCGAGATGTCGTAGCCCGGGTCAGCGAAGCGACACCCGGGACTGCCGGCGCAGGATGTCGCTTCGCTCATCCGGGGCTACGGTGCCTCAGCCGTCAACGCCCTGCGGATGATCCGCGCCAGATCCGACTTGCGATAGGGCTTTGCCAGCAGCAGAACACCGGAATCCAGCCGGCCGTGATGGATGATCGCATTCTCGGTATAGCCTGACGTGTAGACCACCTTGAGATCGGGGCGCGTCTTCATCATCTCGTCGGCGAGCTGCCGTCCATTCATCTTGCCGGGCATGATGACGTCGGTGAACAGCAGGTCGAAGCATTTTCCGGCGGCGACGATCGCGAGCGCCTCCGCGGCGTTCGCAGCCTGCAGGGTGACGTAGCCCAGCGCATGCAGTTGCGCGAGCACGTAGTCGCGCACCAGGCGGTCGTCCTCGACCACCAGGATCGTCTCGTGTCCACCCTCGATCGTTGCGGGCGTCACGCCGTCGCCGACTACAGTCGCGGTCTGGCCCGGCGGCAGGTACATCTTGATCGTGGTGCCGTGGCCTTCCTCGCTGTAGATCTTGATGTGGCCGGCGGACTGCTTGATGAAGCCGTAGACCATGGAAAGCCCGAGCCCGGTGCCCTTGCCCGGTCCCTTCGAGGTGAAGAAGGGATCGAACACCCGCGCCAGCATGTTCGCCGGAATGCCGGTGCCGGTATCGCTCACGGCGATCAGCACGTAGTTGCCGGGCCTGATATCGTTGACGCTGGCATAGACCTCGTCGAGATAGGCGGTGCCCGTCTCCAAGATCAGCTTGCCGCCGCCGGGCATGGCATCGCGGGCATTGAGCGCGAGGTTGAGGATCGCGGTGGTGAGCTGGTTGGGATCGACGATCGCGACGCAGCTCTCGTCCTCGAACACCGATTCGATCTGGATCTGCTCGCCCAGCGTCGGCCGCAGCAGCTTGGCGGTGTCGACGATCAGCGAGTTGATGTCGATCTCGCGCGGCTGCAGCGGCTGCTTGCGCGCAAACGCGAGCAGGTGCTGGGTCAGCTCGGCGCCGCGTCCGGCCGCCTCGTCGATCATCCTGGTGATCGTCGCGAGCTCGGGTTCCTTGGCCACCGCTTCGCCGAGAATTTCGATCGTCCCGGTGATCACGGTGAGGATGTTGTTGAAGTCGTGCGCCACGCCGCCGGTGAGCTGGCCGACGGCCTCCATCTTGTCGGCGTGGCGGATGCGCTCCTCGGCCGCGATCTTGTCGGTGAGGTCGCGGTAGAAGACGTTGAACAGGATGCCCTCGCGACGCTTCAGTGCCGTGACGCTCAGCTCGGCCTTGAACTCCGTGCCGTCGCGGCGGCAGCACATCAGCTCGCGGCGGCGGTTGATCATCTGGCCGTCTCTGGAATCGAGGTAGCGCGCAAGGCCTTCGCTGAACTTGTCACGGTCACCGGGAGCGACGATGAGTTCGATCGAGCTGCGGCCCAGCGCTTCGTCGCGGCGCCAGCCGAACAGCTCTTCGGCCCGCGAGCTCCAGGCCAGGATGATGGCGCGCTCGTCGGTCTGGACGAAGGCGTCGAGCGCGGTCTCGACGATGTTGCGCGCGAGCTGCTCGCTCTCGCGCAGGGATTCTTCCGCGAGTCTCGCCTCGGTCATGTCGCGGCCGACGAAGAAGAAGCGCTTGGCCTTCTCGGACCAGTTGCCGAGCCATGACAGCCAGACCTCATGCCGGTCCTTGTGGAAGCAGCGGGTGTCGCCGAGCTTCGGGTGTTCGCCACGCCTGAGCGCGCGCATCTCCTCCTGGGATCGCTTGAGATGCGAGGGATGGACGAAGTCCGCGCCGCTGCGGCCGATCATCTCGTCCGGCCGGTAGCCGAGAATGGCCTCGCAGCTCGGGCTGACCTGCACGACATGGCCCGCCGGGTCCATGATCATGATCAGATCCTGCGAGGCGTCGAAAAGCTGTCGCCGCTCCTCGAGCTGCTGTTGCAGCGCCCGCTCGGCCCGTCGCGCCTCGGTGAGGCTGCGCGCGACTCCGGAGGCGCCGACGATTTCGCCCGACGGCCCCTTGATCGGTGAGAGGCTGAGCGAGATTTCGACCGGCGTGCCGTCCTTGCGCAGGCGTATCGTCTCGAAGCGTTCGATCGGCTCGCCCCGGGCGATCCGTCGAAGATAGTCCTTGCCCTGCTCGCGGCGGTCGGGCGGCACGATGATCGCGGTGGATTGCCCGATCGCCTCGCTCGCCGTATAGCCATAGAGACGTTCGGCGGCGGGATTCCATCCCGTGATGACGGCATCGAGCGATTGCATGACGATCGCATCGTCGGATGATTCGACGGCCGCGCTGAACAATTGCTCGCGCGCCGCATGATGGCTTCGTGCCGCCTCGGTGCGGCGATGCTCCCGGATCTCGCGTTCGAGCGCGGCCGTCTTCGCCTGCGTCTCCTCGACCATCCGGGCAAAGGCCCGCGCCAGCACGCCGGTCTCCCCGCTCGCGTCGACGGGAATGTCCGCGGGCCGCCCGCTGCCGATTGCCTCCACCGCCGCGGTCAGGCGCCCGATCGGACGAGTCAATGAGCGCGCCAGCAGCACCGCGAGCGCGGCCGCGGCGAGCACGGCAAGAATCCCGACGAGAAGGGACGTCTTTTGAATGGCAGCCGGCACGCGACCGAAGACGGACGGGGGAACGGTCACGATGATGGCGACCCACTCCTTGCCCGCGAGCAGCGCCGGCGCGATCGCCGCGCCGCTCGGCCGGCCTGACTCGTCGGTTGTGAGCCGCGTGACTAGGTCCGGCGTGCCGGCCAGCGCCGACAAGAAAGGAAAGTCTTTGCGCCAATCAGTGGGGTGGCCGCGCAACGAGCCGAATTCCTGCGTCCGGTCGGGATGGACGAGATAGTCGCCGCGCGAATTCACGACGTATATCTCTCCTCCCGGGCTCCTGGTCGAGCGGACGCGGTCGAGCGCGGGACGCATGTCGATATTGGCGATGACGATCCCGAACGGCTTGCCGTCCGACGTGAACAGGGGCATCGCGACGCGAAGAGTCGGGATGTGGAGGCCCGTCGTGCCGCCCTGGCGGGTGGCAAGATCGATGGACGAGACATAAACCTCGCCGGGTGGCAGCCGTATCGTTTCCTGAAAATAGGCTCGCTCGCTCTTGTGCTCCAGTTCGCTGTCGGGGACGATCCGTACCGTTCCATTCGGGCCGGATCGATCGACGCGGACCAGCTCGCGCTGGTTATCGTCGAGACCGATGACGCGAAACTGCGCATAGCTGGGTTTGGCCTCGATCTCGGCTACGAGCCGCGCCGCGATGCGCTCGCGCCAGGTCTGCTCCGAAACGCCGTCGGTAGGGTCAATGCCTCCACCGAGGTGGGCGCGGATCAGGCCGTTGATGGCTGCGGCGGAGCGATAGCCGGTCAAATCGCCGCGAGCGCCGGCGACGTAGGATTCCAGATTGGTGGCCAGCAGGCGTGACTGGGCCTCGACCCGCTCCAGGACTCGCGGAATGACCGCTTGCGTGATGTTGCGATAGCCCAGCCAGCCGACGGCGCCCACGGTCATCGCCACCAGCAGGATCATCGCGATCGCCAGCCGCGTTGCGAGCGTCATGCGGACGTTCGCAGGACCTGCCGGACGGCCGCGCCTGCTCCGGTCCGGTGCAGAAAGGAGGGGCTCGTCATCGGCGGCCGGAACTGACATCGGATTCTTCCGGCTCGCTCGACTTCAGGCAGCCATCGACCGCGGCGAGCAGCGCGTCGGGCCGGAACGGCTTCTGAAGACTCGCCACCGCGCCGAGCCTGGTCGCCATTTTCAGGAAATCCGGCTCCGCATAGACGTCCGGCGTGATCGAGCGCCCGGAAACGACGATGATAGGAGTGCCGGGGGCCAGCGCCCGGATGTGGCGCATCGTCTCCAGCCCGTCCATGGCGGGCATGAAGATGTCGAGAAACAGCAGGTCGAACGGGCTGGCCTCGAACAGCGCAAGCCCCTTGTGGCCATCGCCAGCGACAGTGACGTGATGGCCGGCCCTTTCCAGAAGCAGCCGGACGGTGATCTGCACGGCCGGGTCGTCATCCACGATCAGGATGTTGGCCACGTCAAGAATCCTCCGGGTCGCATGGAACGTTCCAGCGACCTCAAATCACAAATGCGAAATTGTTGCGCGGATTCTGGCTGCGCCGCAAGCGCCTCGCGTTTGCTCCGACTGCCCTTCCTGCCACCCCGGAGAGACCATGCCTCGCAGATCATACGCACTCTTGCGTGCATATGAGGCGGAACCTCGGACAAGGCCGCGTTCGCGCCCTTCACCCCGTCGGCTATCCGGCGGGAGATCTCGCAGAACGTCCAGATGGCGGCATCGGGAACGCAGACGCTGGCAACCAGCATCGGTGCTGTCTCCGGCGCCATTGCAGAAACCAACCGCTCGCCCGACGACGTGATGGGGGCCGCGAACCAGGTATCGGGCGTGGCCGAACGCCTCGCCACCGAGGCCCGGGCCATCTCTCAGGCTGTGCACCGGTCCGGTGGACCGGCGCGACGGCGACGATGCCGATGATCGCGGCCGGAAAGGCGACTGCGTGGTTTAACGCAGAGCAGCATTAAGCCACCGGCCGCGGGCTCGTTCGAACCTCTCCCGCTTGCGGGAGAGGTCGCGCCGAAGGCGCGGGTGAGAGCTTTCTCCTCGTGGGGAGTCTCACTGCGGAAGCGCACCCTCTCTCCAACCCTCTCCCTCAAGCGGGAGAGGGAGCCCACGTCTGCCGTCTCGCTCAAGGCGGTCTTCGCCGGGCTCTTGACGGTGATCATCATCGGGCTCTTTGTCGAGAACCTGATCTTCCGCGCAATCGAGCGGAACACCGTCCAGAAATGGGGCACGCAGTCATGACCAAGAAGAAAACACCCGATCAGCTCCGCAGCGCGCGCTGGTTCGCGCCCGACGATCTCCGCTCGTTCGGCCATCGCTCCCGCACCATGCAGATGGGCTACGCGCCCGAGGAGTGGAAGGACCGCCCGATCATCGCGATCCTCAACACCTGGTCGGACGCCCAGCCCTGCCACATGCACTTCAAGTCGCGCGTCGACGATGTCAAGCGCGGCATCCTGATGGCCGGCGGCCTGCCCCTGGAATTGCCGGCGCTGTCGCTGTCGGAATCGCTGCTCAAGCCCACCACCATGCTCTATCGCAATTTGCTCGCGATGGACGCCGAAGAGCTGCTGCGCAGCCATCCCGTCGACGGTGTCGTGCTGATGGGCGGCTGCGACAAGACCACGCCGGCGCTGCTGTTGGGCGCGACCTCGATGAACATACCGGCGATCTACCTGCCGGCAGGTCCCATGCTGCGCGGCAACTGGAGGGGCAAGACGCTCGGCTCCGGGTCCGACGGCTGGAAATACTGGGACGAGCGCCGCGCCGGAAAGATCTCGGAAAAAGACTGGCTCGACATCGAAGCCGGCATCGCCCGCAGCTACGGCACCTGCATGACCATGGGCACGGCTTCCACCATGACCGCGATTGCTGAGGCGATCGGCATGACCCTGCCCGGCGCCTCCTCGATTCCGGCTGCCGACGCGAACCACATCCGCATGGCCTCTGAATGCGGCCGCCGCATCGTCGAGATGGTCTGGGAGGATCTGACGCCGAAGGTGATCCAGACCCGAAAAGCCTTTGAGAACGCGATTGCGGTCGCGATGGCGATGGGCTGCTCCACCAATGCGATCATTCATCTCATCGCGCAGGCCCGCCGCGCCGGGCAGGACATCGGGCTCGACGATTTCGAGATCGCCAGCCGCAAGGTGCCTGTCATTGCCAACGTGCGGCCGAGCGGCGATGCCTATCTTATGGAGGACTTCTTCTATGCCGGCGGCCTGCTGGCGCTGATGGGGCAGATCAAACAGCATCTGCATCTCGACTGCGTCACGGTAACAGGCAAGACGCTGGGCGAGAACATCGACGGTGCCGAAGTGCACAATGCCGACGTGATCCGCTCGGTCGACAATCCCATCTACAAGGAAGGCGCGCTCGCGGTGCTCAAGGGCAATCTCGCGCCTGACGGCTGCGTCATCAAGCCGAGTGCCTGCGTGCCGCGCTTCCTTAAGCATACCGGGCCGGCGCTGGTGTTCGACGACTATCCTTCGATGAAGAAGGCGGTCGACGATCCCGATCTCGACGTCACCGAGGATCACATTCTGATCCTGCGCAATGCCGGGCCGCAAGGTGGCCCGGGCATGCCGGAATGGGGCATGCTGCCGATCCCGACAAAACTCGTGAAGCAGGGCGTGCGCGACATGGTGCGCATCTCGGACGCGCGCATGAGCGGCACCAGCTACGGCGCCTGCATCCTGCACGTCTCGCCCGAATCCTACATCGGCGGCCCGCTGGCGTTGGTGCAGAACGGCGACCGCATCACCCTCGACGTCGCAGCCCGCACCATCAATCTCGATGTGCCCGAGGCAGAGCTCGAAAAGCGCCGCGTCGCCTGGAAGCAGCCCGAGCGCCGCTTCGAGCGCGGCTATGGCTGGATGTTCACCAAGCACATCAAGCAGGCCAATGACGGCTGCGACTTCGACTTCCTGGAGACGGATTTCGGCGCGCCGATTGGCGAGCCGTCGATTTACTAGCAACCTGTCATTCGGGGGCGCCGCGAAGCGGCGAGCCCGGAATCCATAACCACGATCGGGAGTATGGATTGCGGGCCCATCGCTTCGCGATGCCCCGGAATGACGAGAAAAGAGAGCACTACATGTCAAAACTTTCCGAAGCCACCCGCAACAAGCTCAAGTCCGTCTCCACCGCCACGGTTGCCACCGCGCTGTTCAAGCGCGGCCTGCGCATCCAGATGATCCAGGATGTGCATCCCGTCGGCCCCGGCCAGCCGACCATGGTCGGCGAGGCCTTTACGCTGCGCTACATGCCGGCGCGCGAGGACCTCAACACCATCGACGTCTTCAAGGACCGCTCGCATCCGCAGCGCAAGGCGGTGGAGGATTGCCCGCCTGGCGCGGTGCTGGTGATGGACAGCCGCAAGGATGCGCGTGCGGCCTCGGCCGGCGCGATCCTGGTGACGCGGCTGATGAAGCGCGGCGTTGCCGGCGTCGTCACCGACGGCGGCTTTCGCGATTCCGCCGAGATCGCCAGGCTCGGCATTCCCGCCTACCATCATCGCCCGAGCGCACCGACCAATTTGACGCTGCACCAGGCGATCGAGATCAACGTCCCGATCGGCTGCGGCGACGCGCCGGTGTTTCCCGGCGACGTCATCCTCGGCGATGCCGACGGCGTCATCGTGATCCCCGCTCATCTCGCCGACGAGATCGCCAGCGAAACCTTCGAGATGACCGCGTTCGAGGACTTCGTCACCGAGGAAGTCGGCAAGGGCCGCAGCATTTTCGGTCTCTATCCGGCGACCGATCCGCAGACGCTCACCGATTTTGCGGCGTGGCGGAAGAGGAACGGGAGGTAGTCACTTCGCCTCTCCCCGCGTGCGGGGAGAGGCCGGAATGCGCGCTGCAAGCGTGGATTCCGGGCGAGGGGGCTCTCCGCGCAGTCCGTCTCTCACCGTGATTGCGGAGGCAGCCCCTCACCCCGACCTCTCTCCGTAAGAAACGGGGGAGAGGGAGATCAGGCCTCCGCCATTCCCGCCGCCCACAGCGCGAACGCATAGACGATCGCGACTTCATCGAGCCGGTCGAACCGCCCCGACGCGCCGCCATGGCCGGCGCCCATGTTGGTGCGCAGGAGAACCGGGCCGCCGCCTTTCATGGTGGCGCGCAGGCGCGCGATCCATTTGGCGGGCTCCCAATAGGTGACGCGCGGATCGGTCAGGCCGCCCATCGCCAGGATCGCCGGATAGTCCTTCGCCGCGACATTGTCGTAGGGCGAGTAGGACAGGATGGTGCGAAAATCCTTCTCGCTCTCGATCGGGTTGCCCCATTCCGGCCATTCCGGCGGGGTCAGCGGCAGCGTGTCGTCCAGCATGGTGTTGAGCACGTCGACGAACGGCACCTCGGCGACGATGCCGGCGAACAATTCGCCGGCGCGGTTGGCGACCGCGCCCATCAGCATGCCGCCAGCCGAGCCGCCATGGCCGACGATGCGTTTCGCGCCGGTATATTTCGCATCGACCAGCGCGCGGGCGCTGGCGGCGAAATCGTCGAACGTGTTGGTCTTCTTCTCGCGCTTGCCGTCGAGATACCAGCCCCAACCCTTGTCGGCGCCGCCCCGGATATGGGCAATGGCGTAGACGAAGCCGCGATCGACCAGCGACAGGCGGTTGGCGTTGAAGGAGGCGGGCATCGCCATGCCGTAGGAGCCGTAGCCGTAGAGCAGCAGCGGCGCCGTACCGTCGAGCTTGAGCCCGCGGCGATGGAGAATCGAGACCGGAACCTCGGCGCCATCATGCGACTTCGCCATGATGCGCGTGGTGACGTAGTCGGCCGCGTTATGGCCTGACGGAATCTCCTGTCGCTTGCGCAGGGTGCGCGTGCGCCTGACCATGTCGTAGTCGTAGACTTCCGACGGCGTCGTCATCGACGAATAGGCAAAGCGCAGATTCGTCGTCTCGAATTCGTAGGAGCCCATCGTATCCAGCGAATAGGCCGCCTCGTCGAAGGCGATGGCGTGCTCTTCCTTGCTCGCGAGATCGCGGATCACGATCGACGGCAGCGCATTGGCGCGCTCCAGCCGCACCAGGTGGCCGGCATAGAGATCGAGATCGATGATGTAGATGCCGGGACGATACGGGATCAGGTCGCGCCAGTTCGCCCGCTCGGGCGAGCCAAGCGGCGCGGTGACGATCTTGAAGTCGATGGCGTCGTCGGCGTTGGTGAGGATGAACAGCTCGTCGCCGCGATCGGCGAGCGAATATTGCACGCCTTCCTCGCGCGCTGCGACGAGGCGCGGCGGCGCCTCGGGATTTGCGAGATCGATCAGCCGCTGCTCGCTCGTCTCGTGGTCGCCGCCCGCGATCACGCAGAACCGGCCGCTGGTGCTCTCGTGCAGATGGGTGAACCAGCCGGCATCCTGCTCCTCGTAGACCAGCGTATCGTCGGCCTGCCTGGTGCCGAGCTTGTGTCGCCACACTTGCATCGGCCGGTGATTGTCGTCGAGCTTCACATAGAAGAAGCTCTTGCAGTCGGCGGCCCAGACCACCCCACCGTCGGTCTCCTCGACGAGATCGTCGAGATCCTTGCCCGTGGCCCAGTCGCGCACGCGGATCGAGAAATATTCCGACCCCTTGGTGTCCGCGCTCCAGGCCTGCAGCTTGTGATCGTACGAGTGCCGGCTGCCGCCGAACTTGAAATATTTGTGGTCTTTTGCGAGCGCATCGCCGTCGAGCACGATCTCGCCCTCACCGCCGTCGCGCGGCATGCGGCCGAACAATTCGTGCTGCCCGCCTTCGCGGAACCTGCGGAAATAGGCAAACGGCCCGTCCGGCGACGGCACGCTGGAATCGTCCTCCTTGATTCGTCCGCGCATCTCGCCGACCAGCGTCTTCTGCAGCGCCGCGGTATGGCCGAGCAGGCTCTCGGTGTAGACGTTCTCCTCGTCCAGATATTTGCGGATGTCCGGATCGAGGACCTTGGGGTCGCGCAGAACCTCTTGCCACTTCGCGTCCTTCAGCCAGGCATAATCGTCGGTCACGGTGATGCCGTGCCGCGTGAAGGAATGCGGCCGGCGCGGGGCGACGGGGGGCTTCGAAGGTGTGTCGGCTTGTGTCACTCGGTCCTCGTTCAGGTACGTGTCGCGGCGTCGCCCTTCTTCACCTCTCCCCGCCTGCGCCCCCTTGCGGGAGAGGATGGCTCGCCGCGGAGCGGCGAGACGGGTGAGGGTATCTGTCCGCAAGCCCAACTCGCTCTTGCGTTCGCGGAAACAACCATCCGGCGCTTCGCGCCACCTTCTCCCACAAGGGGAGAAGGAAGAATAAGCGAGGCCCTTCGCAGAGACCCCTTACGCCGCCACCTCCTCACCGAGATACGCGACCGCTGCTTCCAGTCCGCCCTTGCCGTGCGGGATCTTCAGCGCATTCAATCCGATCTCGATCACGCCGAGCGTGCCGAGCAGCATCGGCGCATTCACATGGCCCATATGGGCGATGCGGAAGGCCTGTCCGGAGAGGTCGCCGATGCCGGTGCCGAGCACGACGCCGCACTTGTCCTTGCAATAGCGTTGCAGCACTGCGGGATCGTGGCCGTTGTTCATGGTCACCGTGGTCACGGTGTTGGAGCGCTCGCTCGCCTCCGCAACGTTGAAGCCGAGCACCTGGCCTTCCGACCACATCGCGACCGCGCGGCGCGCGGCTTCGCCGAGCAGGCTGTGGCGGCGAAAGGCGTTTTCCAGCCCTTCCTCGTGCAGCATGTCGATCGCCTTGCGCAGCGCGAACAGCAGATGCACCGGCGCGGTGCCGGCATATTTGCGATAGTTCTCGGTGCCCTCGCGCTCGCTCCAGCTCCAATAGGGCGTCGACAGATCGGCCTTCCTTTGCACCTCGAGCGCGCGCGCATTCGCCGCGACGAAGCCGAGGCCGGGCGGCGTCATCAGGCCCTTCTGCGAGCCGGACATCGCGACGTCGACGCCCCATTTGTCCATCTCGAATGGCATGCAGCCGAGCGAGGCAACGGTGTCGACCATGTAGAGCGCGGGATGGCCGCTCGCCTTGATCGCCTTGCCGATCGCCTCGATGTCGTTTTGCACCCCCGATGCCGTGTCGACCTGGACGACGACGACCGCCTTGATCTTGTGCTCCTTGTCGCGGCGCAGGCGTTCCTCGACCTCGTGCGGCCGCACCGCGCGGCGCCAGTCGCCCTTGAGCACCTCGACCTCGGCGCCCATCAGCGCCGCCGCATTGCCCCAGCCGATCGCGAAGCGGCCGCTCTCCAGCACCAGCACCTTGTCGCCGCGCGACAGCACGTTGCTCAGCGCCGCTTCCCAGGCGCCGTGACCGTTGGCGATGTAGATGTAGGACTTGCCCTTGGTCGCAAACAGCTTCGAGATGTCTGCGAGCAGCGTATCGGTCAGCTCGTGCATCTCCCTGGAGTAGATGTCGATCGCCGGACGATGCATCGCCCGCAGCACCTCGTCGGGCATCGTGGTGGGCCCGGGGATGGCCAGAAATTCCCGGCCCGCGCGAACGGTCATTGCTGTCGGTCCTTGTTGCTTGAGAACAGGATGGTGTCGTTGATTCACGCTTTTACGTGGCGCTGGGAGCCAGGAAAAGCCCGGAAAACGCAGGTCTGAACTGGGTTATCTCTTGGTCTCGCGGCAACCGGCGGCTTCCGCCTCTTCCACCGAGCAGAACCAGCGGGTGCCCTTGCTGATCTTCATCTTGATCTGGGTGTACCAGCGGCTGGTCGGCTGGTGATAGATGCACTCCCCGGCGCTGTTCACATTGCCCTTGATGGTGCAGTCGGGCGAGGGCGCGACCGGCCCCGAGGCCGAAGCGAGCAGCACGGCATGCGCGCCCTCCGGCGGCTTGGTGGCGCCCAGGATGGCGGTTTTCTTGTTGCGCACGCGCCAGTCCCAGGGCGCGATGAAGGCGCCCTGCCACATGCCGGCTTTTGCCTCGCGCGCGGCGACTTCATCGGGTTCATAGTCCTTGGAGACGCGGGTGTAGGCCAGTGCCCAGCCGTTGCGCACCAGCCATTTCTGGATGTCCTCGCCGCCGACCTCGCAGCGCGCCACGGTGCGGCCGCGCCGGTCGATCGCGCGGGTGTGGCAGACCCAGGTCTTGCCTTCGGTGTATTTGGCGAGCTCCTCGCGCGCCGCCACGCCACAAGTCCAGCGCTCGCTCTTGGTGTTGAGACAGAGCTGGTCGGACGACGGCGCGTCGATGCCGCCGAGCCGGACCCGCGTATTGCCGATCACGACCGAATCGCCGTCGCGGACCTTTGCCGTGCCGGTGATGTCGGCGGCCTGGGCGAGCGACGGGGCGAGCAAGGACAGCGCAATCAGGAATTTTCGCAGCATGCCGGTCCGGTGTTCAGGAAATCTCGATAAGCCGCGCAATTGTGGTCGGCTTTTGGCCGCGCGGCCAGCATCCGCCTAACGGACGGGCTTTCAACTTCCCGTCATTGCGGCTCTCTCTTACCCTTCCCTGGAGCGGGAGGGTAAGATGATCACCCCCGCGCCATCGCCCGCTTCGCCACCGCCAGCCCCATCAGCACGAAGGCCGAGGTTACCTCCGGGCCGCCGACCAGGATCCGCGTCGGCGTCTTCATCTTGTTCCATTCATAGGCGCGGAACGGGCCGCGGCGGCCGCCCTCGCCGATGGCATCGATGATGACGTTCAGCGCCGGTGCGAAGGCACGCGGGTCGGCGCCGAGATGGCCGAGCGCGATCAGCGCCAGTGCGGCGTCGAACACGTTCATCTCCGCGCCCATCAGCTCTCCCTTGACGTAGGTGAGCACGCGGTGGCGGATGAAATCGAAATCGCCGTCCGGATCGATCGCCGCCTGCGCCGCCAGCGGCAGCGCCAGGAACGCCGCATAACAGCGGCCGAAATAGGCGCTGTAGAGCTCGGGCAGATAATAGATGTGCGAGCGCGGATTGGCGAAGGCGCCGCTCGCTGCCAGCCGCTTCTGGAAGCCGATGATCCGCTGCACCGTGGCGAGCCGTGTCGGTGTTTCCAATATTTTCCAGCGCGTCAGGTTGCGGAAGCTCACCTCGAGAATGTCGAGATTGAGCGTCGGATCGAGATCGTTGCCGTAGGGCCGCTCGCCCTTGAGATTGTCGATCCAGGTGGCGACGCCGCCTTCATAGTCGATATTGTCGTTCAGCGGCACGGTGACGCGCGGCGCGTTGACACCCGCACGCACCTGATAGCCGCTGTAGAAGTCGAGCAGCGGCTGGTCGATGATCGCATCAAGGCAGCCGGCCTGCGTCGCCGCGGAGATCGAGCATGCCGTGGTGTCGCAATCCGGCACGTAGACGCCGAAGCCGAGGTCCTGCTTGATCTGGGCGAAGAAGCGGGAAAAGCGCGGATGCGGCGCGGGCGCGAGCGCGGTGATGACGTTGAAGCGCGCGCCGCCCAAGCCCTCGACTTCCTCGCGGCTGATGTTGACGCAGAAATCGACCATGTCGGCGATGGCGCGCTCCGCAGCGATCTTGTCGCCCGGCGAGGCGAGCCCGGTCTCGACATAGCCGAGCAGTGCCTCGATGAAGAACGCATCGTAATAGGCCGAGCGGTGGCGGATCTGCACCGGCTCCCACATCGGCTCGGCGATGCCTTTCCAGGGCGGATTGACCACGGCGCGCGCGTGCGAGCGCGCGATGAAGACGCGGGCGAAGTTGAACAGCAGGGAGGAGTTCTTGTAGCCGCGCGCGTTCAGCCCGGTCAGCGCCATGATCAGCTCGCGGCCGCGGCAGTCGGGGTCGCCGATCAGGTTGAAGGCGGCATAGGTCGGCAGGAAGCCGTTTCGGCGGTACGAGCCGAGCAGGTGCTGCGCGCAGTCGCGGATCACGGCGTCGATCTCAGCGGGCTGCGGCATGGTGCCGGTGAACATCGCCGGCGGCGGCTTCGGGTGATCGAGCGCGATGCTGTCGACGAGATCGGCCACGGGCTGGCCGACCGCCGCCCAATCCGGCTCGGCATCATCGCGGGCGCGCGTGAGCGCCTCGCGCAGCCGCGCGAGCCTCGTCTCGTCGCGCAGCTCGGGCAGTCCGGCCCGGCGGAGCAGCATCCGCAGCGCGGGATTGCCCAGCGCGGTCTTATAGAATTTTGCCAGATGCGGATCGCCGCTGGTGCTGGCCGCCAGCACGGGATCGCAGACCTCATAGAGAGAGGGACCGTCCTTCCGCGCCGTCAGCGCCCGGCAGGCGGCGCCGGCAAAATAATGAAAGCTCATGAAATACCTGGTCGCGGGGCCTTGCCCGGAAGCGGGAGCGCGCACGCGTCCGCCCACCCCCCTGCAAGTCTTTGAAAAGCTACCCGGATTCGCAGGAAAAACAAATGTGATGGACGTCACGGACATAACCGGCCGAGGCCCGCACGATGAGACCCCCGGGAGGGGTACGGGGATGCCATAAACCGAGAAATTCGACCTGGAGAATTAGCAAATAGCTTCAGAGGCTTAGCTTAAATTTTGGACGATCTATTGCCGGCAGGGCGATATCCGGTTAAGGGTTTGTTTGGTGCGGCGCCGCAAATTGCGCGCAATTCGGGGGCGCTCCCCTGGCCGATCCCTCAAACCCAAAGACGCCATCGCGCTACTCAAACCAGTGTGCGCGCGCTTGGCCGGTCTTTGGCACTGACAGGAATGAACCGAGATGAATGTAAGGCAGCTCGACATTTCCCGACGCACCATCGCGGCGGCCGCAGCCCTCATCGGCACGGTCTCGCTGGTGATCGGCGCCCATGCTGCCCTCAACATGCGGGCGCTCGATGCCGCCAAGGCCGTTACGACCGACCAGATCACCGGCTCGGTCGGCCAGACCTCGCGTCTCGCCCTCGTCATCGGCAATGGACATTATCCCGACGCCAGCGCGCCGCTGACGCAGTCGATCAACGACGCCCGTGCGCTGTCCTCGTCGCTGCGCAAGAACGGCTTTGACGTCGACATGGTGGAAGACGCGACCAGGGACGACATGGTGCGCGCCGTCAATCGCCTGAAGTCCCGGATCAAGCGCGACACCGTCGTCATGCTGTTCTTCGGCGGCTTCGGCGTGCAGGCGGGGCGCGAGAGCTACATGCTGCCGGTCGATGCCGTGATCTGGAAGGAAAGCGACGTCCGCCGCCACGGCGTCTCCATCGAGGGCGTGCTCGAGATGATGAAGGAGCAGGGCGCCAAGGCCAAGCTCGTCGTCGTCGACGCCTCCCGCCGTAACCCCTATGAGCGCCGCTTCCGTTCCTACAGCCACGGCCTCGCGCCGATCAGCGCGCCCGAAAATGCGCTGATCCTGTCCTCGGCCTCGCCCGGCAAGGTCGTCGACGACGCCAACGGCGAGCACAGCGTGCTGGTCGGCGAGCTGCTCGGCAATCTCAATGCGCAGAGCGGCAGCGCCGAAGCCGTCTTCAACAAGACCCGCGTCGCCATCTCCCGCGCCTCCGAAGGCGGCCAGGTCCCGACCGTGTCGTCCTCGCTGCTCGAGGACGTGCAGTTCGGCGAAGCCGGCGGCTAGTTTTTCTTTCGGCAATCGCAGCTGCCTCTCCACCCTCATTGCGAGGAGCTCTTGCGACGAAGCAATCCAGGATTCCTCCCCGGACAGACTCTGGATTGCTTCGCTGCGCTCGCAATGACGATCGTGGCTGCTACTTCGCCGCTTCCGCGCTCGCCATCGCCGGGCGCACGGGGTCGCCTTCGCGCAGTAGCGCGCCGGCGCGGGCGACGACGACGTCGCCTTCGTTGAGGCCGTCGCGGACCTCGATATTGCCGCCCGACATCAACCCGATCTCGACGCGCTTGGTCTCGACGCGGTTGCGGCGGATCACCTGCACCACGGTTCCGGCGGACGAATATTGCACGGCGGTGAGCGGCACCGCGACGTTGCAGCTCTGGCCGGTCTTGATCAGCGCGCGCCCGCTCGCGTTCAGCAGCAGCCGCTTCTGCGAGGAGATGCCGATATAGACCATGCCCTGCTGGATGTTCGGCTCGACGGTCGGCCCGATGCGGCGCACCTTGCCTTCGAGGTCGCCGGCGCCGGCGATACGCACGCTCGCCGGCTGATTGACGGCGAGCTTGCGCACGTCGGTGGTCGCGACCAGGCCGACGAGATCGTATTCGCTGCGCGCCACGATGGTGAACAGCGCCTCGCCCCTGGCCGAGGCGAAATTGCCGATCTGGGCGGTGGAGGTGGCGATCACACCGGCCACGGGCGCGGTGACCTGAAGCGTGCCACCTTCGGGCAGCGCGAGGCGCGCCAGCACCTGACCGGCCGTGGTGGTATCGCCGGCTTCCGCCAGCACCTCCGTCACCTTCAGGCCCGGACGTTCGGGCCGCACCGAGCTTTCCTCGCGCGCGACGATGGTGCCGGTGGCCTCGACGATGTCGGAGAAGCAGGATTTTGCGACCTTGAGCACCGTGACCGCCGGCCCCTTGGGCGCATCGTCGTCGGCGGCAGGCGCGCCTTGCACGCCGAGGACGAACACTCCGGCGATGGCGGGAAACAGGCTTCGAACGACGGAACGGGGCAGACGGCGCATTGGAAATTCCACGGGGGCGATGCCTCCAACCGATAGCAGATGGCGGGAGCCCGGACTACGGCAGCGTTGTCTCGGAGCGGGGTGCCACGCCGCCCGGGCTGGCGCGGCAAGTCCTTGATTAGTCGCTGGATTGGGAAACAGGTTCGCTCCCGGCCAAGCCGGCCCCCAAGGGTGCCAAAGGGGACAGCTCAGCTCCGGCGATCGCCGAGCAATCTGCCCGTGGAAGTGTCGATCAGGTGCAGTCGCGTGCAGGCCGGGCACGCCACGGAGACGTGCGTGCGGTCGCCTGGCCCGTCCTCGAGCCGATGCTGCACGTTCATGCCGGTCTGCGGGCATTTGAAGAGGATATGGCGGTCCATGACCGCCATATGATGGCAACGCCGGGTCCTGCGAAATTGCGGATGATTACGTAGGTCCGTCGCGGCCCTCACGGCAGGCCCAAAAACTCCACCCAGTTCGGCTTCTTGCCGGTGGGGTAGGATTTCAGCCTGGCGAGCGCGCCGCTGCCCTGGTCGATCGCATAGACGGTCATGCCGTCGGAGAGTTCGCCGACCGCGGCAAGGTAGCGTCCGCCGGGATCGATGTTGAAGCCGCGCGGCTGCTTCTCGGTCAGTACGCTGCCGATCGTGGTCAGCTTCCCGCTAGACGCATCGACCTTGTAAGCGGCGATCGTGTTGGTGGTGCGCTCGGAGGCGTAGAGGAAGCGCCCGTCAGGCGTGATGTGGATGTCGGCGGCCCAGGGTTTTCCGGTGAACCCTTCAGGCAGCGCCGTGGTGCGCTGGATCTCGTCCCACGCGCCGCTCCTGGCCTCATAGGTGAACGCGGCGACATCGCCGTTCAGTTCGTGCAGGAGATACACGAACTTGCCATTGGGGTGGAACACGAAGTGCCGTGGCCCCGATTTTTCCGGCAGCTTGTAAGCCGGCGGATCGCTCGGCGTGAGCGCACCGGTGGTGGGCTCGAACGTAAAGCTCAGCACCTGGTCCGAGCCGAGATTGGTCGCGAACACGAAGCGGTTGTCGGGTGACGGCAGGAAGGCGTGCGCGTTCAGCCCGGTCGGGATCACCTGCGTCGGCGCGGCCACGACGCCGTTCGCTCCGAGCGGATTCACGGCGACCTTGCTGCCGCCATAGGAGGCGCTGAACAGCACCTTGCCGCCGCGGTCGGTGGCGATGTTCGCCATGCTGTCGGCGAGCGGTCCGTTGCCGACATGGCTGAGCTGGCCCGTCTTTTGGTCGATCGAAAAGCTCACCGCCTGGAATGGCTGCGAGCGGACGCCCGCAATCAGCACGCGGTGGTCGGGCGTGATCGCGAGCGGCGTCGAGGAGCCCGGTTTCTCCACGCCGGTGAAGGCGGCGGTCTGCACGGGTGTCATCTCGCCGTTCTCGGCCAGCTTGAACACGCTGATATCGTTGCTGTCGGCATTGCCGACATAGGCAAAAGTCTCGGCCATGCCGGCACGGGCTCCCAAAGTGAGGGCAAGAAAGGTGAGCGTGGTGGCGATCGCAGCGCGAGGTGTTCTGGCTGCGATGCAGCGTGTCGAACTCGACATGGGCGTTCTCCTCGGCACCAAGTGTTGCCGTTTTGCCGGAGAGGATAGCGGGCAGCCCGTTGCCGCACCAAATTCCAATTGAGATTGATCGATACCGGAATTGTATCGGTCGCACCGGTGCGGCTATCGCACCGCCGCCGTCAAATCGCGGGAGCGCAGATGCGGGCCGGCCGGGCGGTCAGGCGGCCCGAGCACGGTCCACACCGCGACCGCGAGCAGGGTGCAGGTCAGAAGCGTCCAGGCGACCAGTCGTTTCTGCATCAGCCCAAATCCCGTCCGTCAAATGCATGCGGCGACGCACGCAGCGACATCGTGCACTGCAACGGACGCCGCTTCTATGAACTCGTTCACAGGCGAGAACAGTGCGGGCGCAAGCGAACCAATGCCGCGCACAGGCATTAACGGGCATGCCCCGCGAAAACGATCTCGAAGGCAAGCCCGACATGGGCGGCAAGCATGGCGGTCAGGCCGGCCAGCCGAAGCTGCCGCCACGCCCGCATGAAGGGCCGCGCGATGAGGATGTCGTGGCAAAGCGCCACACCGGTGAAACCGACCGCCGCTCCCCGCCGACCAAATCAAAATAGCGCCTCGCCCGCGTCAGGAACGGCAGCCTCATCTTGCCGTTACCGTGATCCCGCAGGCGGAGGACGCCAATACGGAGGGTGGAACGTGTTTTGGATTTATTGGGACACCGCCTGGTCGATCATCATCAGCGGCATCATGTTCACGACGATCGTCACGCATCCCGACGCCGAGTTCGTCGAGATCCAGGCGGCCAAGCAGGTGAAATGAGCCGGTCCGGCTTCAGGCTTTCATCTCCGTAGCTCGGCTCGGTATTGGCAGGCATTCCCGTAGGCGGCCGGCGGGAGCGCATTTGGTGAACGGAATCTTAGGGAGCGCCCGGTATTTTTCTTCATCTTTTTGAGAAGAAACCGGCGCTCCCAATGGCATTGTTCGGCAATCCCTCCATTCGTTCCGTTCTCGGCGCCATCATCGGCGTCCTCGGCCTGTTCCTGGTCGGGCAGCTCGCAGCCGGTTTGTTGGGGGCCGTTGAACGCAACGGCGCCGCGCAGAAGGTCGAGCGTTTCGCCAGCACCGACCAGCAGCTGTTTGCGACCCTGCTCGGCTTCCGGCTCGAGCGCGGCACCTTCCTGTCGGCGCTGGTCGCGGACGCGCCGGCCAACGCCAACGCCGATAACCGCATCGCCACCAACCGGCAGTTGTCCGAAGCCGCCTACAAAAGCGTGCTCGAGCGTCTCGATGGCGTAGCCGATCCGCGCCTCGCCGGTGCGCTCGGCAAGCTCGTCGCGATCCATGACGCGCTCGTGCCGCTGCGGCCCAAGGCGGAAGCCGCCATTCACCAGGCCAAGGCGGAGCGTGATCCGAAGGTCGGCGACGAATTCCGCAAGGCCGCGCAGGACTATCTCGACGCGATCCTGGCCCTGACAAGCGAGATCGAGAACGCACTCAAGCTCACCGATCCCGTGGTCGATCATCTGCTCGCCGTGAAGCAGTCGGCCTGGGCCGCGCGCAATTTCGGCGGCCTCGTCGCCATCCGCCTGGAAACTGCGGCCGCGAGCGGCAAACCCTGGAGTGCCGCCGACATGGTCGGCGCCGCCGAGGACACCGGCCGCGCCAAGCAGGCCTGGAGCCAGGTGCTCGACGCAGCCGCGCGCGCCGATGCGCCGGCAAGCCTCACCGACGTCATCGCGCGCTCGAGGCAGGCCGACGCCGCTTCCATGGCCGAGCGCCAGCAGGGCTTCATCAAGGCCCTGAGCAACAACCAGACCATCGACATCAAGATCGAGGATCTGTCGAAGCTCAACACGGCCCTCCTCAATTCCACCGTCGAGGCTGGCCAGGCCGCGCTCGCCGAGATGGTCGCCCGTGCCGGGCAGCAGATGACGTCAGCGAGATGGAGCCTGGCGCTCAATGGCGGCATGATGCTGGTTGCGCTCGCCGTCACGGTGTTCGGCTTCATCCTCGTCAATCGCCGCGTCAGCACGCCGATCCGCAAGATGACGCAGGCCATGCGGCGCCTCGCCGAGCGCGATTATGCGATCGAGCTCGCCGGCATCGAGCGCGGCGACGAGATCGGAGAGATGTCGCGCGCGGTGGCCGTGTTCAGGGACAACATGATCACCGGTGACCGTCTCGCCGAGGAACAGGCCGCCGAGCAGGCAAAGAAGGAGCGGCGACAGCTCGCCGTCGAACGCCTGATCGAACAGTTCGAGAAGACCGTGACGGAATCGCTGCGCACGCTCGCCTCGGCCTCGGGCGAGTTGAACGCCACCGCGCAGTCGATGTCGTCGACCGCCGAGCAGGGTTCGTCCAAGGCCGCTTCGGTCGCAAGCCTCTCGGGCGATGCTTCCTCGAACGTTCAGACGGTGGCCGCCGCCACTGAGGAGCTCTCGGCCTCGATCAGCGAGATCAGCCGTCAGGTCGCCGAATCCTCCAGCATTGCCGGTGCCGCTTCGGCCGAAGCCGACCGCACCAATGCCGAGGTGCAGGCGCTGGCCGATGCCGCGCAGCGCATCGGCGACGTCGTCGCGCTGATCACGGGCATTGCCGAGCAGACCAACCTGCTCGCGCTCAATGCCACCATCGAGGCCGCCCGCGCCGGCGAAGCCGGCCGCGGCTTTGCGGTGGTCGCATCCGAAGTGAAGAACCTCGCCACGCAGACCGCGAAGGCGACCGAGGAGATCACCGGCCAGGTTGCCGCGATCCAGGGCGCGACCCAATCCTCGGTGACCGCGATACGGTCGATCGGCTCCACCATCCAGCGGGTCAACGAGATTGCGGCCGCGATCGCCGCCGCTGTCGAACAGCAGGGCGCCGCGACGCGCGAGATCGCACGCAACGTGCAGCAGGCCTCGCAAGGCACGAGCGAGGTCTCGCGCCACATCTCCGGCGTCTCGCAGGCCGCCGGCCAGACGGGCGCTGCCGCCGGCGAGGTGCTGGATTCCGCAAAAATGCTGGCGCGCCTGTCGGACGATCTCAAGCGCGACGTCGACCGCTTCGTCGGCGACCTCAGGGCGGCGTAGTCAACAGGTCCGTAGGGTGGGTTAGGTCACCTCACCGCAATCGTCGGTGCACCATGTGCGCCACGAACGGCCGCGGCATGCGCGTCCGGGTCTCACGTCATGCTGCCCGGGATGAAGCAGCGGATCATGGCGCGGCCGTTGACGTAGTAGGGCCAGACGAAGGGGCGGCCCGCGCGGTTCGGCTCGTTGATCACGGCATCATCAGGCACGGTGACCCACTGGCCGAGAAGACGCACGCGGTAGTGTCCGTCCAGCGTGTCCCAGTCGACGTCATCCAGCGCGGTGCCGTCGGCGTCGGCGCAGCACGGACCTCCAGCCTTGCTCTTCAGGCTTTCGAACCAGCCCTTGAGCGGAGAATTCGCGTAGCGGCCGTCGTCGCGGGCCTCCGCCGACAGGCCGATCATGGCGATCGCCGCCAGCAGAGGAATCATCCTGAAGGTCACGCTCACCATCTCGCCTCGCTCGATCCGCGCATGCGCGCAACAACGCAGGCGCCAGTCGCCTGCGATGCGTGTGACGTGATGCCGGCTGACGCTCGCCGGCCGAGGTTCCGGCCGGTTCAGCGGAACGATAACTACGATCCGCAGGGTTTGATCCTATTTTCCGGAAAGGGCCGATCGCCGCGCAATTGCAGGTGGAGAGATTGGCCTCACGCCGCCACCGCCTGCTTCCACGGCAGTTGCGTCAGCTTCGTCTTGCTCGGCCTGCGGGACACAATTTCTTCTCCAGGTCCCTTGATTTGAATCAATGTGACATCGCCCTGCCGACCATTCTTAGCGCTGGTGCCTGGGGGCTACTCACCTAGGAGGTCGCCGATGATGAAGATAGTCGTGATCGGAACAGCTGCACTCCTTCTTGCCGCACCGTCGATTGCCAGCGCGCAAGCTCCGTCCCCTTCGACGCCGGAACGGCTCAACGCAGTGGACCGGAATACATTGATCGACATGCGGATCGATTTGACCAAGGCCGCGTTGCAGCTGACACCTGACCAGGAAAAGCTCTGGCCGCCTGTCGAGAGCGCCATTCGTGCCAGAGCGGAGGATCGGAAGGCCCGTGTTGCGAAAATCTCGGAAACCGTGGGTCGACGGGCCGACCAAAATGCCGTCGAAACGATACGCAATCGTGACCCCATCGCCTTCCTGCAACGACGCTCGGAGGCATTGGCTCAACGATCAGCCGATTTGGATAAACTCGCCGAGGCATGGCAGCCACTCTACAAGACCCTCAATCCCGAACAGAGGCAGCGCATGGGGGCCCTCGCGGTCCTCGTCCTTCACGACATGAGCGATGTCGTGGAACGACGTCGTGCGCAGGCCGAGGATGAGGACTGAAGCAGGATGTTGATTCATACAAGCCGCGTGATGGTCTGAACCTGCGCGGCTAACTTTGAGTCTGGGGATGTCCCCTTTGTCAGGGTCGGCATTCCCAGGCCACATGCTGCTCGGTGCTATGTCGCGGCTGGGGCTGGCCGATCGTCTCGGGCGCTACAGGATTTCTCGAAACCTTGCCTTGCCCGAACAACCCTGCTGATCTAGGCCGCCGCCGCCTCCGCCGAGAGAAGCTGCTTCAGCTTCGCCGCCGGCACGGCCGGGCTGAACAGCCAGCCCTGCATCTGGCTGCATCCGAGCTGCCGCAGCACTTCGCGCTGCGCCTCGGTCTCGACGCCTTCGGCGGTCGTCGCCATGCGGCGGGCTGCGGCCATGTGCACCACGGCCTGCACGATCGGCGAGGAATCCTCGGGCTCGCCGATGTCGCTGATGAAGCTGCGGTCGATCTTGATCTTGTCGAAAGGGAAGCGGTGCAGATAGCTCAGCGACGAATAGCCGGTGCCGAAATCGTCGAGCGCGATGCGCACGCCGAGCTCGCGCAGCTGCTGCAGGATCGTCAACGCCTCCTCGTCGTCACGGATCAGCACGGTCTCGGTGATCTCCAGCTCGAGCCGTCCGGGCGCGAGGCCCGACTCGGCGAGCGCGGCTGCCACTTTCAAGGCCAGTGACCGCGACCGGAACTGCACCGGCGAAACGTTGACGGCGACGTGGATATTGCCCGGCCAGCTTGCAGCCTCAAGGCAGGCCTGTCTCAGGACCCATTCGCCGATCTCGCCGATCAGTCCGGTGTCTTCCGCGACCGGAATGAAATCGGCGGGCGAGACCATGCCGCGCTCGGCATGGCGCCAGCGCAAAAGGGCCTCGCAGCCGGTCACGACATTGGCGGTGAGATCGACCAGCGGCTGGTAGTGCACCTCGAACTCGCCGCGCGCGAGCGCCTGGCGCAGATCGAGCTCGAGCTGGCGCCGCCGCCGCGCCCTGGCGTCGTATTCGGGCACGAAGATGCGGCAGGTACCGCGGCCTTCCGATTTCGCCGCGTACATCGCGAGATCGGCGCGCTTGAGCAGATCGTCGAGATTGTCGCCGTGCTCCGGCGCGATCGCGATGCCGATGCTCGCGTCGGTCAAAACTTCCTGGCCCTTGCAGCTCACGGGCGTACGCAACGACGACAGGATCGTGTCCGCCAGCGCCGTCAGCTCGTCCTGATCGCTGGTGCCGGCCTTGACGATGGCGAATTCGTCGCCCCCTAGCCGCGCGACGAGGTCGTTGCCGCTGACGCACGCGCGCAGGCGGTTTGCGACCTGGCGCAGCAGCTCGTCGCCGACCTCGTGTCCCAGCGAGTCGTTGACGCCCTTGAATTCGTCGACGTCGATATAGAGGATCGCGAACGGCCTGCCCTGGGAAAGCTCCGCGACGCGGCGCTCCAGATGGCCGCGCATCAGCACGCGGTTGGGCAGGTCGGTCAGCGCGTCGTAATGCGCCAAATGCGCGATGCGTTCGGCGGCGCGGATGCGCTCGGTGACGTCGTCGTGTGTGGCGAGCCAGCCGCCGGCGGCGCTGGGCTGGTTCTTGATCTCGATCAGGCGGCCGTCAGTGGTCTCGACGATCGCGCTCTGGGTACGGCCGACATTGTCCAGTACGTCGTCACAATAGGCGTCGACGTCGCCGTGGAATGAGCCGGTGTTGTGGCGGTGCTGGATCACGTCGCGGAAATAGGCGCCTGGCTTCACCACGCCGGGGGACAGGCCATACATCTCGACGTAGCGCCGGTTGCAGACGATCAGCCGCTCGTCCTGGTCGAACATCAGGAGGCCCTGCGTCATCGTGTTCATCGCGGTGTCGAGCCGCTGCTTCTCGAGCGAAAGCCTGTCCGTCACCTGGCGGAAGATCAGGAACAGCGTCAGCACGAGCAGGCCGATCGACGTCACGCCAACCGTGACGAAGAATTTCGTCTGCGTGCGCCAGGTGGCGAGTGTCGCATCCAGCGACCTCGTCGCCACCACGACCAGCGGCTCGCCGGTCAGCAGGCGCGAGGCGACGATGCGGTCCTTGCCGTCGATCGGGCTCGCGAGCTGCGTCGTGACGAAGGTGCGCTCGAACACCGCCATCTGCTCCGGCGCGCCGGTCCGGAAATTCTGGCCGATCATCGCCTCCACATGCGGAATGCGTGCGAGGAGCTGGCCGTTCTGGTGATGCATCGCGATCGAGGAGTCCTCGCCCAGCCCGGTCGAGGCAAAGAAGGATTCGAGCTGTTCGGGGGTGATCGCGCGCGAGACGATGCCGAGGAATTCGCCGTGCGGGCCGGAGACGCGCCGCGCGAATACGATGGCCGGTCCGCTGCCGAACCGTCCGGGCACGACTTCCACCTCTTCCTGCAAGGTGGGATCATTCTTGAGCCGATTGAAATAGCTGCGGTCGGCAACCGAAATGTCGGCGACCGGCCATTGCCGCGACGAATTGATCAGCCGCCCGTTGGCGTCGAACAAATTCGCGCCGGCGACGTCGGACCAGCCGCTGGCCTTGGCGCGCAGCACCTCGTGCATGGCGAGCGTGCCCATCTCGCTGCGGAAGATTCCGGCGGACTCGATGCCGTGGCTTTCGAGCTCCGCGATGATGCTTTTCTGCAGCACCGCGAAATCCGCGAATTCCCGATCGAAGTGACGGGCGAGCAGCCGCACCGCGCTTTCCAGGCCGTCGCGGCCGCTCTCGATTGCGTTCTGCCTAAACCGGTCGACGGTGAGCGCGGTGCCAATGGCGGTCGCGGCCATCAGCACGAAGCCGCCGGCGATCAGCCATGTCAACGGCGCTCTGCGCCAGCGGCGCAGCAGCGCACGCGTCCGCGCGGTCCATCGGATCGATGTGCCCATCCAGCCCTCCCGTGGGATGCAAGATGCAGCAAAACCGACAAGACCGCGTTACCATTGAGGGTTAGAGAAATATGAATTGGAATAGAATCAGTGGGTTGGTTCCATCGCACGGAATACCGGGACCGTGGAGACCGTAGATGGGCAAGGGCGCGCGCTCTTCGCGCGACGTGCCCACCTTCCGCAGAAGCTGAAGAGGTGGGCACGCTTCCGCGCTTGCTCTTCGAGCTATGGCGGACAGTCGGTTTACCGACGAAGCCGGCTCTACCGCTTGATCTCCCAGTTCAGCGCTTCCGCATTGCCCTTGGCGAACATCGCCGGGACGTCGAACTTGCCGGTCTTGAGGTCATAACGGCATTTCCAATCCGCCAATCCCTTCACCGCGACATTCTTCGGATGCTTGTCCATCTCGCCCGACAGCGAGATCAGGAGGTAGCGGTTGTTGGGCCAGTCGACGCCGAGCCAGCGATAGGCATCTTCGGTGCCCTTCATTAAATTGGCCGAGATGTGATAGTCGAGCTTCATGTTCTTCGTATCGGGCCGGCTGTGAAAGTAGGCCCAGGCGAGATCGCTGAGCGATCTCTTCGTCGCGTTCACGAAGGCGCCGTTCTCGAAGTGGTAGAGAAAAAGATCCTGCGAGCCCGAACCGGTCTTCTGCATGCGTACCAGCCATTGCGAGTCACTGGTGAAGCGGAAGCCGGCGCCAAAGCCCTGCTCGGGCTTCAACTCCGTCATCTGATCGCCGCGCCGCGCCCAGGCCTGCCATTTGACGCCGAAAAGGTCTTCACTGTCCTTCATGTACTACTGCTCGAGCCTGGTGGCGCCGTCGGGCGAGGTGAAGGCGAGGTCGGCATTGTCCGTGAGAACGAACCCCGGCGGCGGGCCGGAGGCCGCGAGTGCGGGGGAGGCGGCGAGCATCAGGGCGAGCGCCAGCCATGGCGCGGGGCGAAACAATGCGGTCACGGGAAAGCCCTCGAAACATAGCCGCAGAGCGGCCTCGCTGATTGGACGCGGAAAGGGCCGTGCCGGTTCATCCGCACCGCGCCCGGAGCGTTGGCCAATCATCCCTTTGAGCGACTTGCTGCCGGAGCCAAATCGGCGCAATTTGCCGTCATTGGCTGATTTGCCAGCAAGGATTCGACCTCCGATGTTGACCGCAACCAAGGCCCTCATTGCGTTCTGCCTGCTCGCATTGGTCGGCACCGTCCTTGTGATCGGTCCGGCCGAACTGCGCCGGCTGTTGCCGGGCGGATCGGGCACCGAGAGCGCTGTCGCCGCGAAGCCCGAGGCCAAGGCCATGGTGGCCGCAAAGCCTGAGGCCAAGCTCGAGGCCAAACCCGAAGAACCGAAGCTCGCCGCAGAGTCCGCGCCGTCTCCGTCGAAGCCCGTGGCCGAAACCCAGAAGCAGGTCACGGCCGCGCTCGCCGATCTCGCGCCGGTCAAGCCGTCAACGGCCGCGACCGACGCCGGACCCCGCTTCGACGTCGCCCGCGTCGACGATCATGGCGAAGCGGCGGTGATCGCGGGCCAGGCCGCGCCGGGGTCCAAGGTCGAGCTGCTGCGCGACGGCCAGCCGCTTCATTCGGTCATGGCCGATGCGTCGGGCCAGTTCGTCATGACGCCGCCGCAGCTTCCCGCCGGCAGCTACGAGCTGGCGCTGCGCGCCAGGGCGCCCGATGGCACCGTCACGCAGTCCAGCCGGACCATGCCGGTGACGATCGCGGAAATCGCGCCGCCGCCCGCGCGCCCCGCGCCGGTTGCGAAGCAGGCCGACAAGGTGGACGACAAATCGGACGTGGTGGCGTCGCTGCCGTCGGCCGCACCGCACCTGGCGTCAACGTCTCCCGCGGTTCGGCCCAGGATGATGGGTGCGGCAAAGCCAAGCGCCATGGCGCGGGCGCCTACGGTCGCATCGGCCTCGCCGGCCGACGCCCTCAGCGCCGTACCGACTGAAGCGGGCGGCACCCGGGTGATCTCCCGCGGCGACAGCCTTTGGGCGCTCAGCCGGCTCGCTTATGGCGACGGTGCGCGCTACGCAGTGATCTTCAAGGCCAACCGCGACAAGATCCACAATCCGAACCTAATCTACCCAGGCCAGACCTTCGTGTTGCCGCAGAAGCCGCAGTAAGCGTGGTCTCTCCTCTCCCTCTCGCCGCAAGCGGGCAGGGTTAGCGCGGCTCCCGGCGACGCTTCGCCTGTCCACTCCGGAACATTTGGTTCCCTCGCGCGTCATTGTGGATGAGGCGCATTGTGCTTCGTGCGGGAGGGAGGGCCAGGACGTGGCCAGGTCAGCACTCAGATCGGCGATCATGTCGGGACGCATGGGACTGGTGCTCGCCGGCGCGACTCTCCTGATTGCGGCAGTGCTGCTGCCGAATACGGCGCAGGCCCAGTTCGGATTGCGCGGCGGTCCGCTCGGCGTCGCGCGCTTCGCCGTTGGTCACGTGATCGGTCTGTCGCGCCTGCGCCATGCCCGCATGGCGGTGCGGGGCGGCCGCTACCGCTCTGCCGCGTTGCGCTCGCAGGATCCGCGCGGCGCCGAGCGGCGCCAGCCCGCCAATCCCTACATCCTGCGTGCGGCACTCACGGCGCAAGCTGCGCTGTCGGGCTGGCGCGGTGGCCGCAGCCCGCAGGGCTGGTGGCGTCACCCCGACGGCAGTTATGGCTGGGCCGGCCCGGTGTTCTGGCCGTTCGCATATGACGATCTCGCCAATGCAGTCATCTTCGGCGACAGCACCAGCCTCTCGCTTTATGGCTATGGCGACATCTATGCCGCGCTCTTCTCGCCCTATGCCGCCACCGAGCTCGCCGCCTACACCGCGCCGCAAGGCAGGCGCGCACGCAAGGTCCCCTCGCTCGAGAGCATTTGCGACGCCAGCGACACCGGTGGCCTGCCCGTCGATCGCATCGCTGCGACTGTGGCCCCCAACGAGCTGCAGCGCGTCGCGCTCGACGAGCTCGCCGCCGCCTGGAATGCAGCGCGCGACACCATCCGCACGGCCTGTCCGGCGCAGGCGCCCGCGACCGCGTCGGAGCGTCTCGGCCTGATGCGCGAGCGCATCGCGGCCATGATCAAGGCGACGGATGCGATCGAAGCGCCGCTCGCGAAGTTTGCAGCTCTCCTCAGCGACGACCAGAAAGCCAGGCTCAACGCCCTCGCCAATGATCGTCGCGCTGCGATGGCGTCTCGCCAGCCCAAGGACGCGCAGGCTGCGGCCGCTTGCCAGCCGGACTACGATCCCCGCTACGATGAAAAGGCGCAGCGCCAGTATGAGCAGCTCGTGCAGCAGCAATGGCCCGCGGACGAGATTGCGTCCACGCTCCGCCTCGACGAGATCGCCCGCGCCCGCTTTGAGGTGCTTCAGGACACCACGCTGCGAACCATGGAAACACTGAGCGCCTGCCCGGCAGAGGTCGCCGCGACACCGCTGGCCCGCCTCGCGGCCGTGAAGGCGCGGCTGGCGACGATGCTGCAGGCCGTGAACGGCGTCGCTGATGCGGTCGACGATTTCGAGGCCGATCTGAGCGACGAGCAGAAGGCGCGCTTCGAGGCGATCGGGCCGAAGCGGGGGGCGTGATCACCCGCACGCCCAGTCGAACTTCATGTCGTTGAAGTCGAGCTGCGCGTTGCCGCTACCGGCTCATCTCCGGCGCCGTCTGGCACGGCCGCATGGTGCCGCCGAGATGGTTGCGGGCGTGGTCCTTTCCAGTCGTGCAGGCGGAAATTATCGCGGCTCGCCGCGCCGCGCATCTCTTCGCGGAGAGATGTGGTTCGTGGGGAGGTGGAAGACGATACCCGCCGGTGTTTTGCCCGACGGGTCAAATCACGCCAGCGCCCGCGCAAGCCATTGATTCCACAGCACCCGTCTACTTTGCATGGGGTTGTTTTCGCGCTTTTGTTTCGGCTATCCCCGCCGGCGCGCCGCCGCGGCAGCATCCACCACGTTCTGGACTTCCTCGCGCCAGGACAAAATCTCCATCGCCAGCACCGGGTGATTGAAGCCCTTGAGCTGGAGATCGTCGAGCGCGCGGGCCTCGACCCAGGGCTCGACCATGCCGTAGACGCGGCGGCTGACCACGATCTGGTTGGGCTTGGCTTCGCTGCAGAGGCGGGAGGCGAGGTTGGTGACGCTGCCGATCGCGGCATATTCCAGCCGCTGCTCGAAGCCGACCTGGCCGAGCGTCGCATAGCCAAGCGCGATGCCGATGCCAAAGCCCAGGCTATGCCCGCGGTTGCGCCAGCGCTCGGTCAGCGGGCCGATGGTGTCGCGCATCTCCACCGCCATCTTCACCGCGCGCTGGGTGTGGTCTTCGAACTGGATCGGCGCGTTGAACAGGATCATCACGCCGTCGCCGGCATATTTGTCGAGCGTGCCTTCGTATTTGAAGATCAGCTTGCCGAGCGCGGCGTGATATTCGCGCAGCACGTTCATCGCCTCTTCCGGCTCGGTCGCTTCCGTGAAGGCGGTGAAGCCGCGCAGGTCGCAGAACACGACCGTGACCTCGCGGCGCTGGCTGGTGAGCAGCCCCTCGGAACTGTCGGAGGAGGCGATCAGCTGCGCCACCTGCGGCGCCAGGAAACGTTCGAGCTTGCGGATGCGCTCGATCTCGCCGAGCTGGGTCTTGACGCGCTCCTCCAGCGACTTGTTCCAGTCCTTGAGCTGCTCGGTCTGCTGCTTGAGCTTGTCGGCCTGGGCGCGCACGGTCTCGTGCGCCGCCTCCAGCGCGTGGCTCTTGTGATCGACCTCGGTGAACAGCCGCGCATTGCGCATCGCCAGCACCGCCTGGTTGGCGAAGGTGCGCATCAATCCGATGAGGCTGCCGGCGAACTCGCCACTGGGGCGTCGCAGCACCACCAGCGAGCCGAGCGTGCCCTGCTGGTCGACCAGCGGCACCACCAGCACCGAGTGGAAGCCGGCCGCGATCGCGGCGTCGCGCAGCGGCTGCTCGGCCGCATGGTCGAGATGGGCGATCGCGATCGGCTCGCCGCTATTGGCGGCCTCGCTCAGGATGTTGTCGCCTTCATCGATCGAGACATGGGCGCCCTCGGCCGATCTGTCGATGCCGCCTGCCTCGACCAGGTTGAAGCGTCGCGTCTCGGCGTCATAGCCGTAGATCAGCACCGCATCGGCATGGGTGATCTCGATCGCGCGGGTCGCGATCGTGGGCAGCACGGCGTTGAGATCCAGCGAGGACGAGAGCGCGCGGCCGACCTCTTCCAGCACCTTGAGCTCGTTGATCGACTGCGCTAGATCGCGGGTGCGCTCCTCGACCTTGGTCTCGAGGCTCGAATAGATTTCCTGGAGTTGCGTGGCCATGCGGTTGAACTGACCCGCGAGGTCTTCCAGCTCGTCGGAGGTGTGCACGTCGATGCGGTGGCTGAAGTCGCCTTCGCCGAGCTTGTGCGCGCCGTCGCGCAATGCGGTGATCGGGATGATCATGCGGCGGGCGAGCAGCGTGCCGGCAAGGATCGCGACCATCAGGCCCATGCCGATCAGAAGCGCGACGCGCACCAGCTGGTCGCGGATCGGCGTCAATGCCTGCGTGGTCGGCTGCTCGAACATCACGCTCCAGCCGAGTTTCGGCACGGTGCTCCCAGCTGTCAGCACCGCATGCCCGTTGAAGTCGGTGCCCGACATCTCGGACGCGCGGCCCGGCGAAATCGCGGCCGCCACCTGCGGCAGCTTCGACAAATCCTTGCCGACATCGGGGCCCTTGGCGGACGTCGCCAGTACGCGGCCGCGCGGATCGATCACATAGGCGAAGGCGGCTTTGCCGACCTGGGCGTCGGACAGGAAGTCGGAGAGAAAGCTGAGGTCGATCTCGGCGACCGTGACGCCGGCGTTGAAGCCCGAATGCGCCACCGAGATCGACATGAACGGCGTCCGGTCGGAGAACCAGGCCGGCGCGTAGCTGACGCCGCGCGCGACGGTGTCGGTGAAGCGCATGTCGCGGGACAGATCGGCATTGCCGCCGGTCGTGGTCGACTGCCGCGAGACGCGCAGCACCTCGCGGCCGTCGCCATTGAGCTGGAATAGCTGGTTGACGACCGAGACCTGGTGCAGCAGCTGGGCGTAATCGGCGCGGCGCTTCTCGAGCGTGTCCTGGCTCGCCCGCGTCACCCAGCTGATCTGGCGCTCGAGCTCGGAGATCGACTGTTCGATCCGCCGGGCCGCGGCCTGCGCCTTGTCCTCAAGCCCGCCCGTCAGCTGCGTCTTGGTGGCCCGATAGGAGATCCAGGTCTCCATCGCGCCGTTGACGGCCAGCACGAACACGACGAGGCCGACGAGGGAGACGACGTATTTGGCGAACAGGCCCTCGCGCAGAAACCTTGTCTTGTCGTTCGCCCCAGCCATCCGGATCCTCTCGCGCCGTCGCCGCTGGCGCTACGGGCCGCGCAGCCCGATGCCCCTTCTACCACAATTTGGGCCGGCGGACGGGTGGACCGCCGGCGTGGTTACCCGTTGTGGGCGCCGGGATGGGCCGAAGGGTGGTGAATTGTCGCAGCCTCATCCGTTCCGAGGAACCAGCAAAACGGGAAGCCGATGTAGGGGGCTCGGCGTAACATCATCGATTGAAGAGCTGCCGCAGCACGTCGTTCATCGGCTGGCTGTCCTGCTGCGCCACCGGCGGGTCCGCTTGGGCGGGGGGCGCGGGCGAAGCCTGCGGCGCCGGTTCGGGCGGTGTTGCCGGCAGGCCGCGGCTACGGCCGGTGCCCGTTGCGGTGCCAGTGCCTGTTCCTGCTCCACTGGAGAGCCCCTTCTGGATCAGATTGCCGATCGCCTCGCCGAGAGGACCGCCGAGCAGGTTATTCTGTCCCGGTTGCTGGACCTGCGGATTCGCATTGCCGGTTGCATTGTCGCCCGGCGCGGTGGCGCTGCCGAGACCCAGGCTTCCCAATATATTGCCGAGCCCGGCGCCGTCTGGCCCGAACAGGCCCTTGCCCATCTCGCGCAGCTTGGCATAGGCGGCGTCCGGATTGTCGAGCATGCCGGCCATGTCGGGGTAGATCTTCGGCTGCGACCAGCTGCCCTGGATCATCACGGGGATGCCGAAGCCGACCGGGTCGGAGGTGCGGCCCTGGCCTTCGGTCGTCATCACCAGCTTGGGCTCGACGCGGAAGCCCATCATCTTGGTGTCGAGCGCAATGGTGCCGGCGCCGGTAACGCGCACCAGCGGCCCGATCAGATTGAGATCGGTCGTCACCGCCTGGCCCTTGTCGATGCGGAAGGAGGCCGAGAGCTGCGACAGATCCGTGCTCTGCTCCTGGCCGCCGTTCTGGTTATCCTGCCAGCCGGACAACGTGCCCGTCGTCAGGGAGCGGATCATCTGCGCGACATTGATGCCGCGGATGGCGCCGTCCTCGAAATTGACGAAGGCCGTGCCCTGCATGTTCGCCATCAGCGCGCGCTGGCTGGTGCCGGCGCTGCGCAGGGCGAGCTTGGCCTGCAGCTTGCCGTCGATCCGGTCGAATTCGGCGAGCCCCTGCAGCAGCGGCAGCGCGCGCACGCCGACGATGTCGGAATGCATGGCAAAGCTCGGCGCGCCGGTGGTCGCATCCAGGATCACCTCGCCCGAGACCTGGCCGCCATAGGCGCCGAGATTGGCGGTGCCGGCCTTCAGCACGCCGCCGGCGAGCTTTGCGTCAAGCGCCAGCGGCGCGATGCGCGCATCGCCGATCACGGCCTCGTTCGCCGAGATCCTGATTTGGGCATCGACGTAATTGAGCCCGGACACGTCGATCGGCGCACTGCTCCATGGCTGTCCCGACCCGCCGTCAGGCGTTTTCGCCAGCGGGATCGCGAGGCGCTGGAAATCGAGATCGACCTTGACCAGTGGCTTGCTCGCGATGTCGACCGAAGCCCAGCCGTTGAAGGCGCCGTCGCCGAGCCTGCCGCTCACGCCGTTGATCATCACGACATCGCCATTGAGCCGCATCTCGGCATGGCCGGCGAGCTGGGACTTCAGCACGTCCGGCATGTCGATGGCGAAATCCACCGGAACGGTCGGCCGCTCGGCAGGCTGCGTCGGCGTCGCCGCCTTGATATCGAACTTGGTCGGGTGATCGCCGACGCGCGCGGTGCCGGTGATGTCAACCTTGCGGTCGCGCCGGACGACGGCGTTGGCGTTGATGGTGCTGATGCGGCTCTCGACGCGTTCGCGCACGCGCGCAAACGCGACCTCGCCGTCGATGATCTTGACGCGGTCGATGGTCGCACCGGCGGTGTCGAGCGCGATCGGCTTCGTCGCGGCCCCGGCGTTCGGCAGGCGCTCGCGCAGCAGCGGCTGGTAGAGCACGGGATGGGTCACGACGAGCTCGCTGATCCCAGGGGTGCCCGACCACACGCTGGAGAGCGACATGTCGGCCTGCACGCTGTCGACGGTGAGACGCGTGATGCCGCTGCGATCCTTTGGGTCCTGGAGCGTGAGGTCGTTCAGCGTGACGTTCAGCGTCGGCCACAGGCTGATTTTCGTGGCGCCATCGATCGAGAGGCGATAGCCGGTCGCGTTCTCGACGCGGGCGGCAATCGTCGAGGTCAGGAAGCCCGAGGGGATTCCGACCACGAGCAGAAGCGCGATCACGATGATGATGGCGGCGACCGCGGCGCCGGCGAATTTCACTGCTCTCATGTCGACTTTCCAACGACGGACGAACGGCGCCGAACCCGGCCGCTCACCCGTCCCTTGCACGTGAGTTTATCCCCGGACGGGAAGCCGCTCCAAGCGGTCAAAAATTGTCAGGGGGTGCTGCAAAGTTATGTGACTTATGACACACTTCTCCGGCGCGGTTTCACGCAAAACTGATGCCGATGGTTCCAAGCGATTTGCCGGCGAAAATGACAAGCAAATTCACGAGGACGTTGAAATGAGCAAACAGGCCGAATTTGCGGTCATCCTGAAGATGAACCCGATGTTCGCCGATCTCGGCGCGGACGAGCTCCAGCGGCTGTCCAATCTCTGCCACACCCAGCATCTGGCGAATGGCGAGGTGCTGTTCCAGAAGGGCGATCCCGGGGATGCGCTGTTCGGCGTGCGCCGCGGCCAGGTCCGCATCGAGACCGGCGCCTCCGATGGCAGCCGGCTGACGCTCAATTTCATGGGGCCCGGCGATCTGTTCGGCGAGGTCGCGGTGCTGGACGGGCAGGACCGTACGGCGGACGCGACCGCAGGCGAAGCCAGCGAATTGTTCGTGCTGCGACGCGAAGACTTTCTCGGCTTCCTAGAGCGCGAGCCGAAGGTCGCGATCAAGATCATCGCGCTCTTGTGCCAGCGCATCCGCTGGCAGAGCGAGCGCATGGAAGAGTCCATGCTGCAGCCGCTGCCGGTGCGCCTGGCGCGGCGGCTCTGCGCGCTCGCCGCCGATTTCGGCTCGGAGGTGCACATCTCTCAGGAGCAGCTCGGCGTCTTCGTCGGCGCCGCCCGCGAGAGCGTCAACCGCCAGCTCCAGGCCTGGCGCAAGGAAGCCATCCTCGATCTCCAGCGCGGCCGGATATTGCTGCGGAACATGACGAAGCTGACCGCGATCGCGCGGAACGAGTAAGGTGGCTGAGTTGCGTAATGCAACGTCAGTAACTCAGATCGCGGGCACGGGGCGCCGCCCATCGCAGAGCCTACTCCGCCGCCGGGTGCACGATGTTCTTCGGCCGCGCCTCCGCAGGCGCAGCCCCATGATGCTCCGTGGTCGCCACATCCTCACTGTGCACGATCAGCCGCTTGCCAAAACGCCAGATCAGGGCGCCGAGATCGTCCATCACCATGAACATCGCGGGCACGAACACCAGCGACAGGACGGTCGAGAAGAGCAGGCCTCCGATCACCGCGAGCGCCATCGGCGAGCGGAACTCGCCGCCGGCGCCGACCGCGAGCGCGCTCGGCATCATGCCTGCGGCCATCGCGATCGTGGTCATCACGATCGGGCGGGCGCGCTTCATGCCGGCGTCGATCATGGCCTCCTCGCGCGGCTTGCCGTCGCGGATCGCTTCGATCGCGAACTCCACCAGCATGATCGCGTTTTTGGTGACGATGCCCATCAGCATCAGGATGCCGATCCACACCGGGGTCGTGAGCTGCTTGCCGGTGATGAGCAGGGCGGCGATGGCGCCGCCGATCGAGAGCGGCAGGGAGAACAGGATGGTGATCGGCTGCAGGAAGGTGCCGAACAGCAGCACCAGCACGGCATAGACCATCATCAGGCCCGCCGTGATCGCGGTGGCGAAGCCGTCGGACAATTCGTTCAGGCTTTCGGCGTCGCCTGACGGAGAGACCTTCACGCTCTTCGGCAAGGTCTTCATCACCGGCAGGTCGTAGATCTTCTTGGTGGCATCGCCGAGCGCGGCGGAGCCGACGAGGTCGGCTGCGACCGTTGCCTGGCGCTCGCGGTCGTAGCGGTTGATGCTGGTCGGACCCTGGTCGAGCTTGACGTCGGCGATCACCGAGAGCGGCACGCCGCCCTTCTCGCCGCGCTCGCCGAGCGGCACGCGCAATTGCTCGAGCGTCTTCAGATTGCCGCGCGCGGCGTCCTCGAGCTGCACCCGGATCGGCACCAGACGGTCGCCGACGTCGAACTTGGCGAGCGCGGGCCCGACGTCGCCGATGGTGGCGACGCGGATGGTCTGCGACAGGCTTTCGGTGGAGACGCCGAGGCGCGCGGCGAGATCGGCGCGCGGCTCGATGCGCAGCTCGGGCCGCTCCAGCGTGGTTTCCGAGATCACGTTCGAGATGGTCGGAATCCGCTTCATCTGCGTCGCGAGCTCGCTGGCGACGTTGTTGACGATGTTGGCGTCGACGCCGGTCACGACCAGCGAGATCGCGCGCAGGCCGTTCTCGTCGAGGAACCAGAAGCGGATGTCCGGAATGTTCTCCAGCTCCTGGCTGATCGAGAATTCCAGCTCGCGCTGGGTGATGTCGCGGTCGGCCTTGGGCGTGTAGTTGATGATCAGGGCGGCGCGGCGGACCTCCTGGGTGCCGGGCGGAACGCGGCCGCCGTCGACGAAGATGCTCTTCACCTCGGGCCGCTTGCGCAGCCGGGCGACGATGTCCTCGGTGACCTTCTCGGTATAGGCGAGCTGGGTACCCGGCGGCAGCTCGAGCGCCAGCAGCGAGCGCGCGCTGTCCTGCGCGGGCAGGAAGCCCTGCGGCAGCAGCGTGATGCTCCAGATCGAGGCGGCGAAGATGCCGAAGCCGATCAGCACCGTGATGAAATAGTGCTTCACCGACCAGGCCACGATCCCATGATAGGACCGCAAGATGCGGCCGGGCGGCGGCTCCTCGTGATGGCCATGCTTGAGGAAGTAGGCGGCCAGCACCGGCGTGACGAAGCGCGCGGCGAGCAGCGAGAAGAACACCTGCACCGAGACGGTGATGCCGAACTGCTTGAAGAACTGCCCGGCGATGCCGGACATGAAGCTCGCGGGCGCGAAGATCGCGATGATCGTGAGCGAGATCGCGATCACCGCGAGGCCGATCTCGTCGGCCGCTTCCAGCGCGGCACGATAGGGCGATTTGCCCATGTTCATGTGCCGGACGATGTTCTCGATCTCGACGATGGCGTCGTCGACGAGGATACCCGTCGACAGCGTGATGGCGAGGAAGCTGACGAGGTTGAGCGAGAAGCCGAGCAGGTCCATCGCCCAGAACGCCGGGAAGATCGACAGCGGCAGCGAGATCGCGGCGATGATGGTGGCGCGCAGGTCGCGCAGGAACAGCAGCACGATGACGACGGCGAGGATGGCGCCCTCGAACAGGGTGGAGATCGCCGCTTCGTAATTGCCGTTGGTGTAGTCGACCGAGGTGTCGATCAGCTTGAGGTCGACGTCGGGATAGGCCGCCTTGAGCGCGTCGATGCGCTTCTGCACGGCGGCGGCGACCTTCACGTCGCTGGCGCCCTTGGAGCGCTTGATGCCGAGCGCGACCACCGGCTCGCCGTTGAAGCGGGCGAAGGTGCGGCGGTCGGCGATGGTGTCGGTGACGGTGCCGAGATCATCGAGCCGCACCTCGCCGCCGCCGAACAGCGGAACCATGGTGCCGGCGAGGTCGCCCAGCGTCTTGGCGCCGGCGAGGGTGCGGATCGCCTGGTCGTTCTTGCCGATCTCGGCGCGGCCGCCGGCGACGTCGACATTGGTGCCGCGCAGGCTCTGGCTGACATTGACCGCGGTCAGTCCCATCGCCTGCAGGCGGTCGGGATCGAGCGAGACGAGGATTTCGCGCTCGACACCGCCGATGCGCTCGACCTGGGCGACGCCGCGCACGCCCTGCAGCGCGCGCTTGACCACGTCGTCGACGAAATAGGAGAGCTGCTCCGGCGTCTTGCCGGGCGAGATCGCTGCATAGGTGACGATCGGCAGGCCGATCACGTCGACGCGCTGGATCAGCGGCTCGGTGACGTTCTGCGGCAGGTTCGAGCGCACGCGCGTCACCGCGTCCTTGACGTCGTTGAGCGCGCGATCGGTGTTGGTCTCCAGCGCGAACTGGATGGTGGTCAGCGACAGGCCGTCGGTGATCGACGATGTGATGTGCCTGACGCCCTCGACGCCGGAGACCGCGTCTTCGATGGTCTTGGTGACCTGGGATTCGAGCTCGGCGGGCGCCGCGCCGAACTGCGACACCGCGACCGAGATCACGGGGATGTCGGCCGAGGGCAGCCGCGTTACCGCGAGCTTCACGAAGGAGGTCCAGCCGAGCACCAGAAGGATGATCGAAAAGACGACCGACGGCAGCGGATGTCGGATCGACCATGCCGAAATATTGAGAGCCATCAGCGTACCCGCGTGCGATCGAGTTCATCGGCGAACATGGTCTTGATCTGGTCGCCGTCATGGAGCGAAGAGCCGGCGTCGGCCACGACGATTTCGCCGACCTCGAGCCCTTCCAGGATTTCGGTCGCGGTGTCGGACGACAGTCCGACCCGCACCTTGCGCGTCTCGACCGTGTTGCCTTTGACGACCTGCACGGTGCGATGGTCGATGGCGGTCTTGGGGACCGCGACGCCGCAGCTTCGCTTGGCGTCGATCGAGGCGCGCGCGAACACGCCGACCTTCAGCGAGGGATTGTTGGTGACGCTGATGCGGACGCGGCCGAGCTGCGTGGCGCGGTCGATCTCGGGCGCGACCAGCCGTACCCGCCCGATCAGATCGGGCGCGTCGTCGCGGCTGATGCGCACGGTCGCGCCGGGACTGAGCTTGGGCATGTGGACCGCCGGAACCTGAGCGTCGAGCTCGATCTCGTTGTTGACGGCGATGCGGAACATCGGGCCGGCCTGTGGGGAGGCGGGCGCGCCGACGATGGTGCGGACCTCGGTGACGAGACCCGGCGCAGGCGCCTTCAGCGGGATCGGGCCTTGCGGGCCGGGCCGCTGCGGCTGGCCCGGAATCTGCGGCGGCGCGGTCAGGCGCGCCAGTTCCTGGTTGTCGGTGACCAGAGTACCTTCGGTGACGAAGAGGTCGGTGACCTTGGAGCCTTCCTGGTCGGCGATCACCACTGCTTCGCGGCGCGGCACGAAGAAGCCGGTCACCCGCACGAGGTCGGAGAAGCAGGCATTGGTCGACTTCGTCACGATGACGAGCGCCGTGCTCGGCGTCTCCTTCACCTCGGGGCGGCGCCGATGCTCGAACAGATAATAGCCGACGCCAAGGGCCACGACGAAGGCCACGGTTCCGGCTGGCTTGAGATATTCGGAGAGGTTCATCGCCGGATCATCCTGGCCTGGCTCACGGCCGTCCGCACGAGGCCCATGAAGAGCATTTCCCTGCAATAAAGCGGCGTCCCGCAAGGCTGCGGGACGCGCTTTGGACGCGAGACGTTACACCACATCGCGGCGGGTCATTCAAAGCATTGCGTCGTGCTTACTTCGACGCAGTGGCCTTGTTTTCCATGTTGACCACCTGCACGCGGCGGTTGACCTCGGCCAAGGGCTGGCTCGGGTCCTTCAGCTTGCTCTTGCCGTAGCCGACGGTGACGAGGTCGGTCGCCGGGATGCTGTACTTCTCGACCAGGTAGCGCTTGATCGAATCCGCGCGGCGCTCCGACAGGTCCTGGTTGTAGGCCTCGCCGCCGGCGGCGTCGGTGTGGCCGGCGACCACGAAGGTCGAGTCCTTCAGGTCGGGACTGGTCAGCGCGCGGCCGAGCGCCTGCACCGAGGGCAGCGACTTGGCGCTGATATTGGCGGAGTTGTAGTCGAAGGTGATTTCGAGATCAATGTTCGGCTTGTCCTTGGCGACCGACGCGATCTCCTCGCGCTCGGTCGACGACAGCGAGCGCGTCGAGCGGCCGCGCACGGACTGGATCAGCTTGGTCTCCGCCGCGTTTGGCGCGGGATCGGCCTGCGGGGCCATCGAGAGGCCGCGGGTCAGCGGCTTCTTCGCCGGCGGGGCCAGCGCGCGAACGATCTCGTCCTCGGTGACATTCTTGCTGATGCCGTCATCGCCGGCGAATGCGGGCGCGGCCGGCAGCGACAGGGTCGCGCCAATGGCCATGATGGACAGGATCGCGGTCAGTCCCTTTGCAGCCAATCTCATTGCTAGTCCCTCCTGCGCAGCGTGCCCGCGCGGTTCCAAAATTCCTGCAATACGCCCCCCGGAAAGGCCGCTGCGGCATCCGACCGTTAGTCTTCCGTGGGCCGCCAAGGGTTCGAGGCGGCTGACGCCTCAACCCAAAAAAATACTAGCGTACTCCGTAGCTTGCGAATTCCTGAACGATGTTCGGATCCATCGCCTTGGCATTGGCAATGTCGAGCGCGCCTTCCTGGGTGGAGCCGTTACGCTGCTTGGCAAGGCCACGGCCGTAGAGCGAGGAGGTCAGCCGCGGATTGATCCTGAGGGCCGCATCGAAATCGGCGATCGCGTTCTTGACCGCGCCCGACTTCAGGTTGACGAGCCCGCGGCTGTCCAGCGCATCGACGAAGTTCGGCCGCAGCCGCAGCGCCTCGTTGCAATCCTTCAGCGCGCCCTGGAGGTCGCCGACCACGGTCCGGGTCCAGCAGCGGTTGTTCAGCGCCTCGACGTCCTTCGAATTGATCCGGAGCGTGTCGTCGAAATCCTTGATTGCGAGGCTGTAGGCGCCCTTGCTGGCATAGACCTGGCCGCGCCGGTACAGCGCGTTCACGTCATCAGGATTGGCCGCGATCTTGGCCGTCAGGCCCTTGATGGTGGGATCTTCCGCCAGGACGGCCGCGTTCGGCCCGCCATCCGCGTTCGGGGCCGGCGCGGGATCGACCGGTTTCACCGGCGGTGGCGGCGGAGGCAGGGCGGCCTCGACCTGCGGCTTCGGTGACGGAGCCGGTGCGGGCGCCGGCGGAGGGGCAGGCGCAGCAATCGTGTCGGCCGGCTTCGTCGGCGCGGGCGGAGCTGGCGGTGACGGCGGCGCGGGTGGTGCCGGCGGTGGGTTGTTGGCGACGACGGGCGGAGCAGGCGGCGGGGGCGTCGTCGTTGCTGTCGTCGGGCGCGACCCAGCGGCGCCCGGAATGAAGGAGAAATCCTCGGCCAGTGAGGAGGAGATCCACGGCACCTGCTCGCCGCGCGAGGCGCGGGTGACGCCCATCTTGGTGCGGTTCAGCGTCTCCTCGGCCATCAGGTCGGGGACGCGGATTTCCTTCAGCAGTTCCTGCACGAACAGGCTGTGGTCGCCGCCGGCGTCCGAGACCACCGAGGCCAGCGCCGCCGAATACATCACCAGCGTGCCGTTCGGCGCGATGACGGGCGTGAGGCCGGCCGAGAAGCTGCGGAACCGGCGCTCGAACGGGTTGCGCCTGGAGGCATCGATCAGCGCGATCTTGACGCCGGCACCGCGCGTGTTGAGCTCGCCGAGCACGGTCTCGAGGCTGAACCCGTCGCGGCGCACGTCGGATTCGGTCCAGATCTGCGCATCGACCGGCAGCATGTAGCTCTGGCGCGCCGACTGGATGCCGAAGCCGCTGAAGAACACCAGCGCCACCGAACCCGGCTTGATCTTGCCATAGAGCCTGTCGAAGGCGCGGCGCATGCCGTCGCCGGTCAGGTTCTCGCCGATCTCGACCGAGAAGCCGTCGCGCTTGAGCTCGTCGGCGATGTCGCGTGCATCGTTGATCGGTTCCTTCAGCGGAGCATCCGCATCCGGATATTTGGCGTTGCCGATGACCAGCGCATAGCGGTCGCCGGCCGCCAGCGCTGGCGCAGTCGGGACGAGCGAAACGAGCAACGGGAGAAGGAAAAGAAAGCGAATTTTCATAATCAGCGCGGTCCAGCCAAAAAGGCGCCGTTCCAGCTTGCGCCGCGGCGACCTTAACTTACGCCCCATGCATTATCAGACCGGGGGGAGGGGGCGTCAACCTCTTGGAGATTCGGCATTATCGCGGCGATTGAGCGCAGCGCAGGGGGGCATCGGTAGCGGGATGAACGGGCTGTCATGTTCGGTTCGAACCGACCTGGTTGGGCATGGCAAGCGGCCATGTTGCAGCAGTGATCCCAGGGCACTCATGTTAGGGCACTCATGTTAGGGCGCTCATGTTAGGGCGCTCATGGCGATGAAAATGTGATTGGTCTCACATTGCAGGTCCGCGGTCGTAGCAAGCCTCGCTGTTTGACCTTTGCGGCGGACGATGGCTTGGTGCGTCCGGTCGTTCAGCTCCCCTCACAAAAGAGCAAAGCCAAGAGCCATGGGAAACGTCTACGAAATCTACGCCCTGCGCTATGCGACGATGTCGCCGCGTACGCCCAGCATGAACTTCCTGGTCCCCGATCCGCATGACAGCGCGGCGCAGGATCTCGACTATTTCGTCTGGCTGATCCGAGGGTACGGCCGCGACATTCTGGTCGATACCGGCTTCAATGCCGAGGAGGCGAGCGCGCGGGCACGCAAGCTGACGCTCAATCCGGTCGATGCGCTGGAGCGCTTTGGCGTCGCGGCTTCGAGCATTCGCGAGGTCATCGTGACGCATCTGCACTACGACCATGCCGGCAATCTCGACCGCTTCCCGAATGCGCGCTTCCATCTGCAGGAGCGAGAGATGGCTTACGCGACGGGGCGCTGCATGTGCAACGGTCTGCTGCGACATCCGTTCTCGGTCGAGCACGTCACGCAGATGGTGCGCCATGTCTATGGCGAGCGTGTCACGTTCTATTCGGGCGCCGGCGAGGTCGCGCCCGGCGTCACCGTGCACCGCGTCGGCGGCCATTCCGACGGCTTGCAGGTGGTCAAGGTCGAGACCGCGCGCGGCTCCGTCGTGCTGGCTTCCGATGCCGCGCACTACTACGCCAATCTTCAGCGCCGCAGCCCATTCCCGATCGTCTACAATGTCGGCGACATGGCCGCCGGCTGGGAGACGATCGAGCGCCTCGCCGGTCATCCTGACAGGTACATTCCCGGCCACGATCCGATCGTGACCGAGATCTATCCGCGCGCCAGCGACGAGGTCGATGCATGGGCGCTGCACCTGCCGCCCTCACGCTCGTTTGCGAAATAGCAGCTGAGTCCTGCGCCACCGAGTCTTCGCCAAACAGCTTCACCGCTCGAGCGTGGCGAGATAGGCGGCAAGTGGCAAAAAGTCCGCCTCGTTGAGCGTTTTGACCACATCGATCATCGGCTTGCTCTCCGGCCCGGCGCGAAAGCCGTGCCGGTATTCGTAGAGCTGGCGGAAGATGTAGGTTGGCGAGCGCCCGGCGATGCCCGGCACGACGTCGGTGCCGGTCAGCTTCTCGCCATGGCAGCTGGCGCAGGCGATCTCCGGCTTCAAGGCCAGCTCACGACCGGCAGCGACGCTACCGGGCGGCACGTAGGCGGTAAAGCGGACGCGCGCGTCGCGGTTGACGAAGCGGCCAACGTCCGCCGGGGTCTCGATGATGCGCATGCCGATCAGCTCGCGTTCGTCGCCTTGAGTGACGAAGAACCAGCCCGCGACCGTCGGTTTCGGCACGGTCTCAGTCTCCACCACATCAACCAACTTCTTTGGCTTGATGGCGGCAAAATATTCAGCCGCCGCCTTGATCTCGTCGTCGTTCGATGCCTTCGCGACCGAGATCATCCATGCCTGCGGGATGCGGTCGGGTAGTGCTGTCGCGCGTTTGCCGCTCCTGAAGTCTTGCATCTGTTGAATAAAATAGGCCACCGGCAGGCCGGCGATGTCGGCGTTCTCCGGACCACCCGTTCCAGAGGCACGATGACAGAAGCCGCAGGCGTAGACGTCAGGCGCGCGGCCGCTCGCCACCACCGTCGGCATCGCCGGATGGTCACCCGGGTGCCAATCCGGTGCGAGGAAGCGATCGCGCGTTTGTGGAACCGTATAGCTCACCGTGCTGTCGGGCACCCGGCGAGGCTGGCCGTCATCGGGGGGCGGCTTGAAGTCAGGCGGATTGTAAGTGTAAGCCCAGAACGGCGGCTTGTCGGTGGTCTGCGCTTGCGCGCCCACCGCGGATACGAAAATGATGGGCAGCGCAACCAACGCCTGAACGGCCGCTCCCAACCGTGCCATGTTCGCCTCCGGCTTTCGGGCAGCGAAGGGAAATAAACTAGCCTTGAATCCGCGCGGGAACAATCGGCTTGCTTGTCATTGAGGCCGGCCGTCCCGAGGCCCGATTTGGGTCAAAAAGCGCCGGTTTGAGTCTCGGCCGACGACTTCCGGTCTAACCGCTTCTTCGGACAGGTTCAGCCTCTCAGACAGGTGGCTGGTGCGGCGTCAACGAGCGCTGGGAGGATTCCTGCAAGCAACGATATCGCGGGGAGATTTTCGAGCCGCTAGCTCCGGCGGAGAGAAGACCGCCAGGTACCCTCCGTCCCCTGCGAGCTCATATGTGGCGACCTCGCGATAGCCAACGGCGGTCAATTCGCAGCGCAAGAGCTCAATTGGCGTGCCATGCTTCGACGTCGGAAGCTCGAGATCGACAATTCCGACCCGCGCACCCGGCTTCAAGGCCGGCGCGAGATTGTAGAGGAAGGCATAGGGTTGGGCGATCTCGTGATACATGTGCACGAGGATTGCGGCATCCAGCGAGGAAGCGGGCAGACGCGGGTCGTGTGGCTCGCCGAGCGCGAATTGCACGTTCGTCAACTTCAGGCGTTCTGTTCGCCTGGCGAGTTCGATGAGGTAGTCCCGCGTGACGTCCTGGGCAACGACAGAGCCGGCGGGTGCGACGAGGTGCGAGAGCCTGACGGTGTGGTAGCCCTCGCCTGCTCCAATGTCGCCGACCGTCATGCCTGGTTTCAGTTCGAGCATACGTGCGATTTGACCGACCTCGTCGAGAGCGTCGCGGCGCTCTTCGGCGGCGCGGCGTGGGCTGACGATCCGTGCAACAGGACGCTGCGGCGAGGGAAACTCGTTTGCAGCGACTCCAGGGGGAGCCAGATAACCTATGTCAGCGGCGCATGCGCGAGGCGCGGCAAGCGCCACAATGAGCATCGCTATATAAGCCAGTGCCGTCACGGGCCTACAGGCCTCCTCAAGCGGCCCCCAAACGCCGACGTCCGCGGCTCTCTACGTTCCTAATACGCCTGCTTGGCGTCGGCCTCTTCGCTGGTCTGGATCAGGTCGAGACTCGCTTCGATCTTGCCGAGCAGCGCCGAGAGCTGCTTGCGCTCCTGCGCGGAGAGGCAGGCGAGGATCTCGTCCTCGCGCCGCAGCAATTGCGGGAACAGCTCCTCGTACAGCGCGCGGCCCTTCTTCGTCAGTTGCAGGCGGAATTCACGGCGGTCGGCCTCGTTCTCGACGCGCTCGATCAGCTGCTCATCGAGCAGCGTGGTCACCGCGCGGCTGATGGTGGATTTGTGCGTGCGGGTGCATTGGGAGATGTACTGCGCGCTGCAGGCATCAACGCGAAAGCCGAGCGTGGCGATCACGCGCCAGGCTGGAATGTCGAGGCCGTGACGTTCCTGATATTCGACCGCGAGCGCGGAACTCACCTCGGCCGCCAGCCGGTTGAGACGGAACGGCACGAACTTGAACAGGTCGAGCCGTGCCTTCGGTCGCGGCGAAGCCTCGCCGGGGTCGCGTGTCTTCAGCGCGATGTCGCTGGATGTTCTCGCCAAGGAGAGCGCTCCGATTTCCAGTTGACGGCCGGCCGGCTCCGGTCCAAAATAGTTGCACGTGAGACTATCTAGCAGATTAGTCCTGTTCTGACCAGAGCCGAGGTTAGTGTATGGCGGGCGCCAATACGCATCAGGCCCAAACCCAGTTCGGCTATCGCCGTCATCCCGATCAGGACCGCGCCGGGTCAAGCCCCGCGGCGCATCCGGTCGTGATTGTCGGAGCCGGTCCGGTCGGCCTGTCGCTGGCGATCGATCTCGCTCAGCGCGGCCAGCGCGTCGTCTTGCTGGATGATGCCGACCGCATCGGCGAAGGCTCGCGCGCGATCTGCTTCTCGAAACGCTCGCTGGAATACTGGGATCGGCTCGGCGTCGGCGATCGCATGGTCGACAAGGGCGTGGTGTGGAGCGTTGGCCGGATCTTTCACGGCGAATCCCAGCTCTACCAGTTCAACCTCCTGCCGGAAGACGGCCACAAGCGGCCGGCCTTCATCAATCTCCAGCAATATTACGCCGAGGCCTATCTGGTCGATCGCATCAACGAGCTGCCCGAGATCGACCTGCGCTGGCGCAACAAGGTGACGGCGCTCGAGCAGCGCAACGATTCCGCGCTGCTGACGATCGAAACGCCTGAAGGCACCTATCGCCTGAATGCGCAATATGTCGTTGCCTGCGACGGCGCGCGGTCCTCCCTGCGGCAGATGGTTGGCGCGGAATTTGCGGGCCAGGTGTTCGAGGATCAGTTCCTCATCGCCGACGTCAAGATGACCGCGGAATTCCCGACCGAGCGCTGGTTCTGGTTCGATCCGCCGTTTCATGCCGGACGTTCGGCGCTGCTGCACCGGCAGCCCGACGATGTCTGGCGCATCGATCTCCAGCTCAATCGCTATGCCGATCCGGTTGTCGAGAAGAAGCCGGAGAACGTGCGGCCGCGGATCGCGCGCATGCTCGGACACGACGAGTTCGAGTTCGAATGGATCTCGCTCTACAAATTCCAGTGCCGGCGGATGGACCGCTTCATCCACGGCCACGTGATCTTCGCCGGCGACTCCGCGCATCAGGTTTCGCCCTTCGGCGCGCGTGGCGCCAATTCCGGACTCGAGGACGCCGAGAACCTGTCCTGGAAGCTCGATCGCGTGCTGCGTGGCAAATCGCCCGCCAGCCTGCTGGAGAGCTACCATATCGAGCGCAGCATGGCGGCGGACGAGAACATCCGCGAGTCCACCCGCTCGACCGACTTCATGGCGCCGAACTCGCATCAGGAGGCGCGGCTGCGCAAGGCGGTGCTGTCGCTGGCCAAGGAGACCGAGTTCGGCAAGCGCATGGTCAATGGCGGCCGGCTCTCGGTGCCTTGCAGCTACGACACGCCGCTGTCGTCGCCCGACGCCGATGCATGGCGCGGCGGGCCTCGTCCCGGCTGTTCGATGCTCGATGCGCCCATTGCCGAGCGGAGCTATCTCACGGATGCCTTCCGCAAAGGTGGAACGGACTTCACGCTGCTGTCATTCAGCAATGGCGCGGCGCTCGATGCATCCGACGGCGTCAAGAATATCCGCGTCGGCGGAGAGGGCGGACTTGGCGATCCCTCCGGTCTCGTGGCAAAGCGCTACGACGCAGAGCCGGGGACGACTTATCTGCTCAGGCCCGACGGCTATGTTGCGGCGCGCTTCCGGCATCCGACGCGCGATGCTGTTCAAGCAGCGCTGTCGCGCGCCGCAGGCATGAATTGAGGTTTCGCATGCCGCTTTCCACCAGCTCGAACTTCGCGCGCCCGGACGATGCCTTCCGCACCATCGTCGAGGCGCACCGCGGACTCACGGAGGAGCAGAGCGCCGATTTCGATGCGGCACTGGTGCTGATCCTCGCCAACCATATCGGCGACATCGACGTGCTGCAGGAGGCGATCGGGCTTGCCAAACGCCGGGTGATCGACGGCCAGCAGCAACAGCAGCAGCAGCAGCAGCAACAATAACCTCGTAAGGACGAATAGATGGCGAAGAACTTCGCATCCACCGGCGATCTCTCCGAGAAACAGATCACCTTCTCCGAGATCGGCACCGATCTCTATGCCTTCACCGCCGAGGGCGATCCGAACACGGCCGTGATCGTCGGTGACGATGGCTGCCTCGTGTTTGACGCGCAGGCGACGCCGGCGATGGCGAACAAGGTGATCGAGCGCGTGCGCGCGGTCACCGACAAGCCGATCAAGTATGTCGTGCTGTCGCACTATCACGCCGTCCGCGTGCTCGGTGCCTCCGCCTACAAGGCGCAAGGCATCGTCGCTTCGCAGGAGACCTATCGTCTGATCGAGGAGCGCGGCAAGCAGGATTGGGATTCCGAATACGGCCGCTTCCCGCGCCTGTTCCAGGATGCATCGAGCATTCCCGGCCTGACCTGGCCGACGCTCACCTTCGAGGGTGAGATGTCGATCTATCTCGGCAAGCGCGAGGTGCGGCTGATGCAGCTGGGCGCGGGCCACACCTCGGGCGACATCGTCGCCTGGGTGCCGGATGCCGAGGTGATGTTCTCCGGCGACCTCATCGAGTATCACTCGGCCTGCTATTGCGGCGATGCGCATCTGCGCGAATGGCCGATCACGCTGAACGAGATCCGTAACTTCAATCCGAAGGCGATCGCGCCGGGCCGCGGCGATGCGCTCAAGGGCACCGCCACGGTGCGCGAAGCCATCGCGATGACGCGCGACTTCGTCACCTCGCTCTATGGCGCCGCCGAAATCTCGGTCGCCAAGGGCCGCACGCTGAAGGAATCGATGGCGGCGACGCGCGAGGTGATGGATCCGAAATTCTCGAGTTTTGCCATCTACGAGCACTGCCTGCCGTTCAACGTGTCGCGCGCCTATGACGAGGCGTCGGGGATCGACGACCCCGTGATCTGGACCGACAAGCGCGACCAGGAAATGTGGGCCGCCCTGCAAGGAGGAGGATAGTCATGAACATCAATACCTCGCCTGACCAGATCGTTCGAAGCTCGGCCCAGGTGACGCCGGGCTACATGTCCGGCTTCGGCAACAGTTTTGAGACCGAGGCGCTGCCGGGCGCGCTGCCGATCGGGCGCAACTCGCCGCAGCGCTGCGCCTACGGGCTCTACGCCGAGCAATTGTCCGGCTCGCCCTTCACCGCGCCGCGCGGCACCAACGAGCGCTCCTGGCTCTATCGCATCCGCCCCTCGGTGAAGCATTCCGGCCGCTTCGAGAAGGTCGATGCCGGCCTGTGGCGCTCGGCGCCGTGCCACGAATACGATCTGCCGATCGCGCAATTGCGCTGGGATCCGGCGCCGCTGCCGAAGGAGGAGGTGACCTTCCTTCAGGGCGTGCAGACCATGACGACGGCCGGTGACGTCAACACGCAGGCCGGCATGGCCGCGCACGTCTACCTCATCACCAAATCGATGGTGGACCAGCACTTCTACAATGCCGACGGCGAGCTGATGTTCGTGCTGCAGCAGGGCAATCTGCGCCTCGTCACCGAGTTCGGCCGCATCGATGCCCAGCCCGGCGAAATCGTGGTGATCCCGCGCGGCGTCAAGTTCCGTGTCGAGATTCCGAACGGGCCGGCGCGCGGCTATCTCTGCGAAAACTATGGCGGCGCCTTCACGCTGCCGGAGCGTGGCCCGATCGGTGCCAACTGTCTCGCCAATGCGCGCGATTTCCTCACCCCGGTCGCGAACTACGAGGACAAGGACACGCCGACGGAGCTGTTCGTGAAATGGGGCGGCTCGCTGTTCAGGACGATATTGCCGCATTCGCCGATCGACGTCGTCGCCTGGCACGGCAACTACGCGCCCTACAAATACGATCTGCGCACCTTCTCACCCGTCGGCGCGATCAGCTTCGATCACCCCGATCCCTCGATCTTCACCGTACTGACCTCGCCGTCGGAGACCGCAGGCACCGCGAATATCGACTTCGTCATCTTCCCCGAGCGCTGGATGGTCGCCGACAACACCTTCCGTCCGCCATGGTACCACATGAACATCATGAGCGAGTTCATGGGCCTGATCTACGGCGTCTACGACGCCAAGCCGCAGGGCTTCGTGCCTGGTGGTATCTCCTTGCACAATTGCATGCTGCCGCACGGCCCCGACCGCGATGCCTTCGAGCACGCCAGCAACGGCGAGCTGAAGCCGGTGAAGCTGACCGGCACCATGGCGTTCATGTTCGAGACCCGCTACCCGCAGCGTGTGACAGCGCATGCCGCGAAGTCGTCGACGCTGCAGGACGATTACGCCGATTGCTGGAAGGGTCTGGAGAAGCGCTTCGATCCGAGCAAGCCTTAGCTTTCTTCCCCTCTCCCCTTGTGGGAGAGGGTGGCATGGGCGGCCCTTGGCCGCCGTCTCTTAAGAACGCCGATGCTTTGCATCGGCTACCGCGTAGCGGCGAGACTGGTGAGGGGTCTGTCTCCGCGAGTGAACCTCTCACATTCGGATACGTGGATAGAACCCCTCATCCGGCGCTTCGCGCCACCTTCACCCACAAGGGGAGAAGGAAGAAAGAATCGAGCCGAACGTGACAACCCACCCCAACGACCCCAGCCTCCGCTCGTTCATCGAGGTCGATCCCGCCTCGGACTTCCCGATCCAGAACCTGCCCTATGGCGTGTTCTCGACCGCTGCCAATCCGACGCCGCGGGTCGGCGTCGCGATCGGCAATTACGTGCTCGATCTCTGGGAGCTCGAACAGGATTCCCGGCTCGATGTCGGCCCTCTCGGCGTGTTCTCCGGACCTTCGCTCAACCGCTTCATGGCGCTGGGGCCGAAGGTGTGGACGGAGACGCGGGCTCGGATCAGCGAGCTGCTGCGTCACGATCATCCGGAGCTGCGCGACAACGAGGAGCTGCGCAAGCAGGCGCTGGTGCCGATGCGCGATGCAAGGCTGCATCTGCCGTTCGCGGTCTCCGGCTATACCGATTTCTATTCGTCCAGGGAGCACGCCACGAATGTCGGCGTGATGTTCCGCGGCAAGGACAATGCGCTGCAGCCGAACTGGCTGCACATGCCGATCGCCTACAACGGCCGCGCCTCCACCGTCGTGGTCTCCGGCACGAGGGTGAAGCGGCCGCGCGGACAGCTGAAGCCGCCGAATGTGGAGCTGCCGAGCTTTGCGCCGTGCAAGCGACTCGATTTCGAGCTGGAGATGGGCGTCGTGATCGGCCAGCCCTCAGCCATGGGCGGCATGCTGACCGAGAGCCAGGCCGAGGAGATGATCTTCGGCTTCGTGCTGCTCAACGACTGGAGCGCGCGCGACATCCAGCAATGGGAATATGTGCCGCTCGGCCCGTTCCTGGCAAAAGCGTTCGCGACCTCGATCAGCCCTTGGGTGGTGACGCGCGAGGCGCTGGAGCCGTTCCGGCTGAAGGGACCGGAGCAGGAGCCGGTGCCGCTCGACTATCTGAAGCAGATCAAGCCTCAGAATTACGACGTCGAGCTGGACGTGTCCTTGCGCGCCGCAGGCGCCAACGCGCCCGCCAGCATCAGCCGCACCAATTTCAAGTACATGTACTGGTCCTCCGTGCAGCAATTGATGCACCACGCCTCGAGCGGCTGCGCCATGAACGTCGGCGATCTCTTGGGGAGCGGCACCATCTCCGGTCCCGAGAAGAACCAGCGCGGCAGCCTGCTCGAGATCAGCTGGAACGGCACCGAGCCGGTCGAGCTGCCCGGCGGCGCCAGGCGTTCGTTCCTGGAAGACGGCGACAGCCTCGTCATGCGCGGCTGGTGCCAGGGCAACGGCTATCGCGTCGGGTTCGGCGAGGTCGAGGGAACGATCGTGGCGGCGGAGTGATTGCGACATTGAGGCGAGGCTCCGTCCTCATTCTGCGTCATTGCGAGCGCAGCGAAGCAATCCCAAGTCTTTCCGCGGCGGCAGTCTGGATTGCTTCGTCGCAAGGGCTCCTCGCAATGACGTGGAGAGAGCCTACCGCTTCTCCGGGGGCACGTCGCGCACCCGTGCGCAATGCGCAGCGACGTCCTCAAGGCTGTACTTCAGATGCACCCGCTTGTCCGACGGCGCCTGCTTCGTCGTGCACACGCCCGGCCGCCATTCCTGCGTCGGCCTGATCGGGCGCGGGGCGAAGCCGCCGCCGCAGTTCGGGCAGACGTTGAAGAGCTTCGTCTCGACGCAATCCGCACAGAACGTGCATTCGTAGGAGCAGATCCGCGCATCCGTCGCGTTCGGCGGCAGATCGCGGTCGCAATATTCGCAATTCGGTCGCAGCTGCAGGGCCATGGTTAATCTCCGCAAGATGGCCGCGATCATCGCAGACCGTGCGCGCAGCGCGAATGCCCTAGTTCCCTCGATTTCAGCCAGGCTTTGAATCCCTCAGCGGCAGCTTGGCGCTTTCCTTCAACCTGTCGAGCACGATCGAGGAGCGCACATGCGCCACGCTCTGGTGCGGCATCAGCACGTCGTTGACGAGGTTGGAGAGCCCCTTGAGATCGCGCAGCACGGCCTTGAGCACGTAGTCGGCATCGCCCGTCAGCGAATAGGCTTCCTGGATCTCGTCGATCCGGTTCACCAGCGCGCGAAAACGCTTGGAATTGTCCGGCGAGTGGGTCGCGAGCCCCACCTGGATGAAGGCGATCACGCCGAAGCCGAGCGCCTCGCTGGAGAGATCGGCGTGATAGCCCGAGATCACCTTCTCCTCCTCCAGCCGCATCCGCCGCCGCGAGCATTGCGAGGCCGACAGGCCCGCGAGCTCGGCGAGCTCCTGGTTGGTGAGGCGGCCGTCGTCCTGCAGAGCGGTCAGGATCTTGAGGTCGAACGCGTCCACGGAGATCATGCGTGTTTTGTCCATTGCATGCACGGATCGTGCACATACTAGCCAAATCACGTGCCGTTTGCACGCTCCTTGCGTCCCAGACGAAGGATAATTCCTCCCTGCAGCAATCTGGGAGAGCAGCATGGGTCCGTTTCCGCACGATGCACCGCCGGCCACGATCAGCGCCGACAATCCGATGGGCACCGACGGCTTCGAGTTCGTCGAATACGCGCATCCCGATCCGGGCGAGCTGCACGCGCTCTTCAAGCTGATGGGCTATACGCCCGTCGCGCGGCACAGGACAAAGAAGATCACGGTCTATCGCCAGGGCGACATCAACTCCCTCGTCAACGAGGAGCCCGGCACCCACGGTTATGAATTCGTCGCCGCCCACGGCCCCTGCGCGCCGTCGATGGCGTTTCGCGTCGTCGATGCCAAGGCCGCCTACGACCGCGCGATCGCTCTCGGCGCCGAGCCTGCCGATGTGTCATCGGCGCAGAAGACGCTCGACGTGCCCGCGATCAAGGGCATCGGCGGCAGCCTGCTCTATCTGGTCGACCGCTACGGCGCCAAGGGCTCGGCCTATGATGCCGAGTTCGAATGGCTGGGCGCGCGCGATCCGCGCCCCGTTGGCGCCGGCCTGTTCTATCTCGACCACCTCACCCACAACGTCCATCGCGGCCGCATGGATGTCTGGGCCGGCTTCTACGAGAAGCTGTTCAACTTCCGCCAGATCCGCTTCTTCGACATCGAGGGCCGCGCCTCCGGCCTGTTCTCGCGCGCACTGACCAGCCCGGACGGGAAGATCCGGATTCCGATCAACGAGGACGCCGGCGATTCCGGACAGATCGAGGAATATCTGAAGACCTATCGTGGCGAGGGCATCCAGCACATCGCCTGCGGCTGTCGCGACATCTACCACACCATCGAGGACCTGCGCGAGGCCGGCCTGCCCTTCATGCCGTCGCCGCCAGACACCTATTTCGAGAAGGTCGACACGCGCCTGCCTGGGCACGGCGAGGACCTCGCGCGTCTGCACAAGAACGGCATCCTGATCGACGGCGAAGGCGTGGTCGACGGCGGCCAGACCAAGGTGCTGCTGCAGATCTTCTCGGCGAATGCGATCGGCCCGATCTTCTTCGAGTTCATCCAGCGCAAGGGCGACGACGGTTTTGGCGAGGGCAATTTCAAGGCCCTGTTCGAATCGATCGAGGAAGACCAGATCCGGCGCGGCGTGCTGAAGGTGGGGAACGCGGCGTAGGCACGGCCTGATAACGCTCGCGCGTCATCCAAAGCTGTCGTCCCGGATCTGCGCTCCGCTCCGCTCGCTTGTCCGGGACGACAGTGGAGATGTTGGCGAGAGCATCCCTACTTCGCCGCCTTCCACGCCTCCGTCACCGCCGCGATCTCCGCCGCCTCCGGCTCGCGCACCGCCGACGGCGTGCGCGAGAAGCGCGGCGCCGGTGCCGGCTGCTTCACGCCGTGGCGCTCGACGAAGACGTTGCGGGCGACCATGTGCGGATGCTTCGTCGCTTCCGACATGGTCAGCACCGGCGCGAAACAGATGTCGGTGCCTTCCATGATCTTGCACCAGTCCTCGCGGGTCTTGCTCTTGAACACCGCTTTCAGCTTCTCCCTCAGCGCCGGCCAGGCCTTGCGATCCATCTGCGCGTCGAAATCCGCGTCCGTCAGGCCCGCATGCTCGCGCAGCAGCGCGTAGAACTGCGGCTCGATCGAGCCGATCGAGACGAAGTTCCCGCAGGCGCATTCATAGACGCCGTAGAAATGCGCGCCGCCGTCGAGGAAGTTCTGGTTGCGGCCCTCGGTCCAGCGTCCCAGCGTGGTCATGTCGAAGAAGAACGACATCAGCGAGGCAGCGCCGTCGCACATCGCGGCGTCGACGACCTGGCCCTTGCCGGATTTCTGCGCTTCCAGCAATGCCGCGAGCACGCCGACGACGAGATAGAGCGCGCCGCCGCCGAAATCACCGACCAGATTGAGCGGCGGCACCGGCGCTTCCTTCGTGCCGATCGCGGCGAGCGCGCCGGTGATGGAGATGTAATTGATGTCGTGGCCCGCGGCATTCGCGAGCGGGCCTTCCTGGCCCCAGCCGGTCATGCGCCCGTAGACGAGCTTTGGATTCCGCGCGAGCACGACGTCCGGCCCGAGCCCGAGCCGCTCCATCACGCCGGGACGAAAACCTTCGACCAGCGCATCGGCGCTGGCAAGCAGCTCGAGCACGTCGGCGATCGCCGCCTTGTCCTTGAGGTCGAGCTCGATCACCTTGCGGCCGCGGCCGGCCACCGACTTCATGCTCTTCCTCGCACCGACACGGTCGAGCGTGACGACGTCCGCGCCCATGTCGGCCAGCAGCATGCATGCGAACGGGCCGGGGCCGATGCCGGCGAATTCGACGATGCGGAAGCCCGAGAGCGGACCGGAGGTGCGGACGGACGAAGTGGGGGCTGATTTATCGAGCACGTTGTTGTTTCCTCGGGTCGCGGGCAGGTGCCGGTGTTCCGTCAGGCGCCTCGCGTTGCTCTTGGGGGCGAGTTAATCGGCTGATTAACTTTTCTCGCCTTCCCGCCAGCGAGGCAAGCGGTTTTCATGCCGCATGGTCAAAATAAAGCAGCGCGCACGGGAGTGCGCGCCGCGGAAAATTTGTGTCGAGACGCTGGAGCGCTCTATTCGCGCATGATCTTGCCGGAAAAAAGCTTCGCACTTTTCCGGATCATGCTCAGCCCGCAGCAGCCACCGCGCGCTGCGCCATCACCTTGACGAGGTTGGCGCGGTACTCCGACGTGCCGTGGATGTCGGACAGAAGTCCGCTCGCGGGAATGTTGACGCTGTCGATCGCTGACGGCGACCAGTTCGCCTTCAGCGCAGCCTCGATGGCGCCAACCCGCATCACCCCGCTCTGCGACGCCCCGGTTGCGGCGACGCGAATCTCGCCGGACTTCGTCTGCGCGACGAACACGGCGGTGAGCGCGAAGCGCGAGGCCGGATGCCGCATCTTGGCGTAGCCCGCCTTCGCCGGAACCGGGAACGACACGGCGGTGATGATCTCGCCGTCTTCGAGCGCGGTGGTGAACAGGCCCTTGAAGAAATCGTCCGCCGCGATCGACCGCTTGTTGGTCTTCACGGTGGCGCCGAGGGCGAGCAGCCCGGCCGGATAATCCGCGGCGGGATCGTTGTTGGCGATCGAGCCGCCGATCGTGCCGCGATAGCGCACGGCGGGATCGCCGATCAGCGAGGCCAGATAGGCGAGCGCGGGAATCGCCTTCTTCGCGGCCTCGCTGGTCGCCACATCGTAATGCGGCGTGGCCGCCTTGATCGTCAGCGTGTCGCCGGATGCCTCGACGCCGATCATGTCCTTGATCCTGCCAAGGTCGATGACGTCTGTGGGACCTGCGAGGCGCTGCTTCATCACCGGCAGCAATGTCTGCCCGCCGGCAAGGAATTTGGCCTCGCTGCTCTTGCCGAACAGGGTGGCGGCCTCGTCGACCGAGGAGGCGCGATGATAGGTGGTCTGGTACATCTTCGGTCCTCCTCTTCAAGCCGCGTGGATCGTGCGCCACACCCGGTCAGGGGTTGCGGGCATTTCCAGATTGTTCTTGCCGATCGCATCCGTGATCGCGTTGATCACGGCCGCTGACGCCCCGATCGCGCCTGCCTCACCGCAACCCTTGATGCCCAGCGGATTGCCCGGGCACAGCGTCGTGGTGTGGGAGAGATTGAACGAGGGCAGATCGTCGGCGCGCGGCATGGAATAGTCCATGAACGAGGCCGTCACCGGCTGGCCGTTGGAGTCGTAGATGGCATGCTCCAGCAGCGCCTGCCCGATGCCTTGCGCAAGGCCGCCATGGACCTGGCCCTCGACGATCATCGGATTGATCAGCCGGCCGAAATCGTCGGCCGCGACGAAGTTGACGAAGGTGGTCTTGCCCGTACCAGGGTCGACCTCGAGCTCGCAGATATAGGCGCCGGCCGGGAAGGTGAAGTTGGTCGGGTCGTAGAAGGCGCTTTCCTTCAGGCCAGGCTCCATCCCGTCAGGCAGATTATGCGCAGTATAGGCTGCGAGTGCGACCATCGGGAAGGCGATCGCCTTGTCGGTGCCGGTCACCTTGAACTCGCCGTTCTCGATGACGATGTCGGCTTCCGACGCCTCCAGCGCATGCGCGGCGATCTTCCTGGCCTTGGACTCGACCTTCTCCATCGCTTTCAGGATCGCGGTGAGGCCGACGGCCGCCGAGCGCGAGCCGTAGGTGCCCATGCCGAACTGCACCTTGTCGGTGTCGCCATGCACGATCGAGACCTGGCTGATGGGCACACCCAGGCGATCGGCGACGAGCTGGCAGAACGTCGTCTCGTGGCCCTGGCCGTGGCTGTGCGAACCGGTGAGGATCTCGATGGTACCGACCGGGTTGACGCGCACTTCTGCGGACTCCCACAGGCCGACGCCCGCACCCAGGCTGCCGACCGCCTTCGACGGCGCGATACCGCAGGCCTCGATGTAGCAGGACACGCCGATGCCGCGCAGCTTGCCGTCGGCTTTGGCCTTGGCCTTGCGGGCGGCGAAGCCGGCATAGTCGATCGCCTTCATCGCGGCATCGAGCGAGGCGTTGAAGTCGCCGGTGTCGTAGGCCATGATCACCGGCGTCTGGTGCGGGAACTGGGTGATGAAGTTGTTCCGGCGCAGTGCGGCCGGATCGACGTTCAGCTGCCGCGCCGCCGTCTCCATCAGACGTTCGAGCAGGTAGCTCGCCTCGGGCCGGCCCGCGCCGCGATAGGCATCGACGGGCGTGGTGTTGGTGTAGACGCCGATCACCTCGGCATGGATCGCCGGAATGTTGTACTGGCCCGACAGCAGCGTCGCGTACAGATAGGTCGGCACCGACGAGGAGAACAGCGACATGTAGGCGCCGAAATTGGCGTAGGTCTTTACCTTCAGGCCGATGATCTTGTTGTTGGCGTCGAACGCCATCTCGGCATGGGTGACATGGTCGCGGCCATGCGCGTCGGTGAGGAAGGCTTCGGTGCGGTCGCCGGTCCATTTCACGGGACGGCCGACCTTCTTCGAGGCCCACAGCGCCACCATCTCCTCGGGATAGATGAAGATCTTCGAGCCGAAGCCGCCGCCGACGTCGGGCGCGATCACGCGCAGCTTGTGCTCGGGGGCGATGTTGTAGAACGCCGACAGCACGAGGCGGGCGACGTGGGGGTTCTGCGACGTCGTGTAGAGCGTGAAATGCTCTTCCGCCGCGTCGTAGTCGGCAATCGCCGCGCGCGGCTCCATCGCGTTGGGCGCGAGGCGGTTGTTGGTGACGTCGAGCTTCACGACATTGGCAGCCTTGGAGAAGGCGGCGCTCACCGCGCCCTCGTCGCCGATCACCCAGTCATAGACCTGGTTGCCGGGAGCCTCGGGATGAAGCTGCGGCGCGCCGGCCTTGATCGCGGCTTGCATGTCGGCGACCGCCGGGAGCTCTTCGTAGTCCACGACGACGGCTTCCGCCGCGTCACGCGCGAGGTTCTTGCTGTCGGCGATCACGACGGCGACGGCCTGGCCGACGAAGCGCACCGTCTCCGGCGCCATCGCCGGCCATGCGCCCATCTTCATCGGGCTGCCGTCCTTGGAGGTGATGGCCCAGCCGCAGATCAGGTTGCCGACCTTGTCGTCGACCAGCTGCTGGCCGGTGAGCACCGCGACCACGCCCGGCATCTTCAGCGCGGCGGAGGAGTCGATCCCCTTCACCCTGGCATGTGCATGCGGGCTGCGGATGAAATGGGCATGGGTCATGCCCGGCAATTTGATGTCGTCCACGTACCGGCCCTTGCCGGTGATGAAACGCTTGTCTTCCTTGCGCACGACGCGCGCGCCGATGCCTTCAACACCCATGTCTGGTCCTCCCGACCGGAAATTGTTTCGACTGCGCCTTCCTTCGAAAGCAGCAGCGGTGGTTCTTTGTTCGAGGCGGGCGGCCTTACTCGGCCGCCTGCGAGACCTTCATGCGCCCGGCCGCATCCAGCACGGCCTTGACGATGTTGTGGTAGCCGGTGCAGCGGCAGATATTGCCCTCGAGCTCGCTTCGCACGGTGGCCTCGTCGAGCTGGCCGCCATGACGCTGCACGATGTCGATCGCCGACATGATCATGCCCGGGGTGCAATAGCCGCACTGCAGGCCGTGATTGTCGCGGAAGGCGGCCTGCATCGGGTGCAGTTCGTCGCCCTTGGCGATGCCCTCGATCGTGGTGACGTTGGCACCGTCGGCCTGGCCCGCCAGCAAGGTGCAGGACTTCACCGCGCGGCCGTCCATGTGCACGACACAGGCGCCGCACTGGCTGGTGTCGCAGCCGACATGGGTTCCGGTGAGGTTGAGGTGATCGCGCAGAACGTGGACCAGCAGCGTGCGGTCCTCGACGTCGACGGCAACGGCCTTGCCGTTGACCGTCAGTTTGACTGTAGACACGGCGTACTCCTCCCGAATGTTTGTAGTTATTCCAATTAGAGACAGCGCGAACGGAACTTTGCAACTGGGATTTTGCCGACCGCGCGTCATGGAAAGGTCATCGTGGTGGTCGCCACAGATGCACGATTCGGTCGCGACATCTCGTGCCGCCACCAGCGCATGGCGCGACCTTGCAATGAGCTCAGCGAAAACGGTGTCCACGTCGTCAGCTGCGACCTGCGTCCAGCCGCTACCGCGCGAAGCCCTTGGCCTTGAGCGCTGGACGTCGCGCCTCGCGCGTCGTTTCTCCCTTTGATGCCTTGTTCCTTGCCAGGAATAGGAGCACGCGCTCACGCCCTTGTAATCGCGATCTTGGTAGTAGGCTGAGGCGAGCTAAGTCGTTGATTTTGTTCGCTGCGATGCAGCGAAGCTGCGCCCGAACGAGGCCGCCCGCAAGCCGCACGACCTCCTAGTACTTCCTGGCGATTGATCGCAGCCGGGCATCCTCCTAGTCGAGCCGTACAAGCAACGGTCAAAAGGGGTGGAAGCGATGCAGATGAACGACAGTCAGCGGATCCCGGCGTCGAAGGCCAAAGTGTGGGACGCGCTCAACGATCCCGATATTCTCAGGCGCTGCATTCCCGGCTGCCAATCGCTCGAGATGGCATCGCCGACGGAGATGACGGCAACCGTGGTGCTGAAGGTGGGCCCGGTGAAGGCGACGTTCAGCGGCAAGGTGACGTTGACCGACATCGATGCGCCCAACGGCTACCGCATCGTCGGCGAAGGCGCCGGCGGCGTCGCCGGCTTTGCCAAGGGCGGCGCGAAGGTGAGGCTGGAAGAAGAATCGCCTGACGTGACCATCCTGCATTACGAGGCCGACGCGCAGATCGGCGGCAAGCTCGCGCAGCTCGGCTCGCGCTTGATCGACTCGACTTCGCGAAAACTTGCCGCGAACTTCTTCGAAAGTTTTGCAGGACTGGTAGCGCCATCATCGTGACCGACGTGCAGCATCGCTGCACGCGACGATGCAAGATCGCCACAAACTCACCCGTCGTCCGGGATCAGCGCTCACTTCGTTCGCCCGTCCGGAACGACGACCGAGTGTGAGGCGATGTCGTCGTCCCCACACCGCTTGGTGCGTTTTGCACTGTAAATCCAGGCAAAGACGCAAGCAGGCCAACGAGATGAGCGGCGCACGTCGCCGGTGATCTGCACTACTACCTTCCGCCTATACTAAGCGCGAAAAGCCGATGCTGTAATTTCGAACGATGGCTCGCAGGCGAACTGCGCATCACGAGCGCAGCGCGCTCAGGCGTCCAACGAGGCGTTCACAACAACATCGCGGAGGGAATACATGACCTTTGGAACGAAGGGCTTCTTGGCCGGCATCTCGATGGTTGCGATGCTGGCCGCCGCTACATCCGGCACGCGCGCCAACGAGACCGTGCTCAAGGCGCAATCCGATTCGAACCAGTGGGCGGTCGCCGGCCACGACTACGGCAACACGCGCTTCAGCCCGCTGAAGCAGATCAACACCGAGAACGCGGGCAAGCTGACGCTCGCCTATTCGTTCTCGCTGGCATCGCTGCGTTCGAACGAATCCTCGCCGATCGTCATCGGCAACACGCTCTATGTTTCGAGCTCGTGGGGCCCGAAATACGTCTACGCGCTCGATGCGGCCACCGGCGCACGCAAATGGACCTGGGAGCCCGACATTCCCGAGGACGTGCTGCAATACGCCTGCTGCGACGTGAACAATCGCGGCGTCACCTATGCCGACGGCAAGATCTTCGTCGGCCGTCTCGACGGCAAGCTGACGGCACTCGATGCCACGACCGGCAAGGCGTTGTGGACGACGAAGGTGGTCGACTACAAGCAGGGTTCGGTCATCACCTCGCCGCCGCTCGTCGTGCGCGACAAGGTCATCACCGGTTTCGGCGGCGGCGAATACGGCGTGCGCGGCTCGCTGCAGGCCTTCGACATCAACACCGGCAAGCAGGTGTGGCAGACCTTCACCGTTCCTTCCCCGGACGAGCCCGGTGGCGACTCCTGGAAGGGCGATTCCGCCCAGCACGGTGGCGGCGCGGCCTGGCTGGTCGGCTCCTACGATCCGAAGAGTGACACGGTCTATTGGGGCACCAGCAATCCTGGTCCGTGGAACACCGCGGTGCGCTCGACCGGCGACGGCAATTTCGGCAAGCTGACCAACCTCTACACCGCCTCGACGGTGGCGTTCGATCCCAACACCGGCAAGATCAAGTGGCACATCCAGACCACGCCGGCCGATGCCTGGGACTATGACGGCGTCAACGAAGCCGTGCTCGCGGATCTGAAGATCGGCGGCAGCACCGTGCCGGCCCTGATGAAGGCGGATCGCAACGGCTATTTCTTCGTCGCCAATCGCGAGACCGGCAAGGTGTTGTCGGCGGAGAAATACGTTTTCTCCAATTGGGCCAAGAAGTGGGACGTCGCCACGATGCGCGCGGTCGAGGATCCCGACAAGCGTCCAGGGCCGAATCATCCCGCCAAGGACATCTGCCCGAACCTGATCGGCGGCAAGAACTGGCAGCCGATGTCGTTCAATCCGCAGACCGGCCTCGTCTACATCCCGTCCAACAATGTCTGCATGGACTGGTCCGTCTCCGACGTCGCCTACAAGCGCGGCGTGTTCTATCTCGGCGCCGAATTCCCGACCAAGGAAGGCCCCGGCGGCTTCCTCGGCGAGCTCGTGGCCTGGGATCCGGTCGCGCAGAAGAAGGTCTGGTCGATCAAGGAAGACCTGCCGTTCAACGGCGGCACGCTGACCACCGGCGGCGGTCTCGTGTTTGCCGGCAACATCCATGGCGACTTCCGTGCCATCGATGCGAAGTCCGGCAAGGTGCTGTGGAGCAAGAATCTCGGCTCCGGCATCGGCGCGGGTCCGGTGACCTACCAGGTCGACGGCAAGCAATATGTCGCCATCGTCGTCGGCCGCACGGCTGCGCTGCCTGCGTTCCTGGGCGAGGTAGGAAAGAAGATGACGGCCGCAGCTCCCGAGGGCGGTTCGCTCTTCGTGTTCTCCGTCCAGTGACCACTCGCGCGCGTATCCTCTCGAGGTGACGGGATACGCGCGCGCTTTTTCCAGATTTAAGTTGCGGCATCGGCCGATGCCTTATGCCGCAGCGCCTGGCTCAACGAACTCCGGCCCTACAACGTCATGGGAGACGAGGATGCGTGCCAATCATTCTGCCATCGGTGCGAGCCGACATCGCTCCATCTCAGCCTTGCTCGCATGTGCCGTCGCGGCGCTGATCGTTCCGGCCTCGCCGCTGCACGCCGACGAGGCGCAGCCGTTCCGTCTCTGCGCCGATCCGACCAATCTTCCATTCTCGAGCGATAGTCCGTCGCAGCCGGGCTTCTATGTCGAGATCGGGCAGGCCCTGGCGCAGGCGCTCGGCCGGCCGATCTCTTACGACTGGTACAAATCCTATTTCGGCAAGCGCACCGTGCGCGTCACGCTGCTCGGCAAGCAATGCGACGCCATGATCGGTCTGCCGCGCTCCGAGGATTTCATGGGACCGGCCGTGATCTTCTCAAACACCTTCGTGAAGGAGGGCTATGCGCTCGTCGCCGCCAAGGGCCAGGCACGCGGCGGCATCGACGGCCTTCGGGGCAAACGTGTTGCCGTGCAGTTCGCCAGCACGCCGCAAAACCTGCTCGCGAGCCGCGACGACGTCCAGAAGGTGACGGTGCTGTCGCCGGAGGAAGGCATGCAGGCGCTCGACCAGGGCAGGGCCGACGTCGCCTTCATCTGGGGCCCGGTCGCCGGCTGGCTGAACAAGACCGCCTATAACGGCCGCTATCAGATCGAACTCACCGAAGGTGAAGGCCTGTCGTGGGACGCCGCCATCGGCTTTGCGAAGACCTCGACCGAGCTGCGCGATCGCGTCGATGCCGTATTGCCGCAGCTGCAGAGCACGATCGGCGAGCTCGCGGAGAAATACGGCCTGCCGACCGGCGCGCCGGTTCGCTTTGGCGCGGTGCCGGCGGGAACGACGACGGGGACGGGAACGGGAGCTCGCGTGGCGCAGGTCGCCAATGTGGTGGCGACCGAGACGAAGGGCGATGCGGCAGCGCCAGGCGCAGACGCCGTCGGCGCGGGCAAGGAGATCTTCAACGGAACCTGTGCGCATTGCCACGGTCCCGACGCGATCCAGAGCGAGCGGAAGATCGATCTGCGGCTGCTGCGTCACCGCTACGGGGACGAGATGCGCGAGAAGTTCTGGACGACCGTGCATGAGGGACGGCCGACCAAGGGCATGCCGGCCTGGAAGGAGGTCTACACCGACGACCAGTTCGACAGCATCTATGCCTTCCTGCTGACGGTCCAGTCCGAATCGAACGACTGAACGATCTTGACCGAACCTGATCGGGAGGATGTGCTAGCGTCCGTCCGGCACCATCCCGGTGCCGGACGGGTGCCGCATGGTTCCGCCTCTTCCGCTACGGCGGCGGATCCCTGTACGGTGCAGCATTCAGCGGTGCAGTCCTGTGAAGGCGCCATGACCAGCTTCCTGATCATCGACGATCATCCGCTGTTTCGCGAGGCCCTCGGCAATGCGGTGCGTCTCGCCTTGCCGGAGGCGCGGATCTTCGAGGCGATGTCGATCGAGGATGCCCTTCATATTCTGACGGCCGAGCAGGGCGAGGGCATCGACCTCGCGCTGCTCGACCTCCTGCTGCCGGATTCGACCGGCTTCTCCGGCTTTTTGCGTTTGCGCGAGGCCTATCCGCGCCTGCCTGTCGCCATCGTATCGAGCGACGAGGACCAGCGCGTCGTGCGCGAAGCGCTGGAGCTGGGGGCCGCCGGCTATCTGCCGAAGTCGATGTCGAAGCGCGAGCTGGCGCAATCGATCGAGGGCGTGCTGAAGGGATCGGTGTCGGTGCCGAAGGATTTCGTGGCGACGCCGCGGCGGCGGGCCGAGGCCAGCAAGGCGCTCGAGGTCAAGCTGCGCGATCTCACGCCGCAGCAGCTTCGCGTGCTCGATCTCTTGCGGCGCGGCTATCCGAACCGCCAGATCGCCCAGGAGCTTCAGCTGGCCGAATCCACGGTGAAGGCGCACATCACCGAGATCCTGCGCAAGCTCGGTCTGTTCAGCCGCAACAAGGCGATCATCGAGGTCGGCAAGATGGACTTGCCGGATCCAAAGGGCCGGCCCCATGCGCGGGCCGACCGCGGGCGGGCGCAATGACGCGCGATGTCGTGCTTGACCTGGATCAAGTCGGTCTGACCGGACTGGGACATTCTCGTTTCGACGTCCAACCCGGCAATAATCAGGGAATGGCTCACGCGTGATGCGATTTCTGATTGTCGAAGATCATCCGCTGTTTCGCGAGGCCCTCGAGGGCGCGCTCCAGATGGTGGCGCCCGCGGCCGAGATCCTTCAGGCGACGTCGATCGACGGTGCGCTCGAGCAGGTCGCGGCGAGCACCGAGCTCGATCTCATCCTGCTCGATCTGTCGATGCCGGGCACCACAGGGCTTTCCGGCATCATCCGCATCCGCAAGGCGTTTCCCAGGATCCCCGTCGTCGTCGTATCCGGACACCAGGATCCGCAGATCATGTCGGGCGCCTTGTCGCTCGGCGTCTCCGGCTACATCCTCAAATCGTCGTCCAAGCAGGATCTGGCGCAGTCGATCGGCGAGGTGCTGCGCGGCGCCGTCAGTGTCCCCGCCGCCTATCGCGGGCTTGTGCGCCCGCAACGTGCTGCCGGCCCCGCGCAGGATCTGTTGAAGCGTTTGCACGATCTGACGCCGCAGCAATTGCGCGTGCTCGAGATGGTCAAGCGGGGTCTGCAGAACAAGCAGATCGCCTATGAGCTGAAGATTTCCGAGACCACCGTGAAGGTCCACGTCTCCGACATCCTGCGCAAGCTCAACGTGCTGAGCCGCACCAAGGCGATCGTTGAAATGTCCCGGATCGATTTCGCGACGCTGGCAGCCGAGAGCACCAGGCGCGAGCGCGCGCAGCCGGACCAGCAGTGACGTGATCGTTTTCTGACTTGCCTCGCAGACCGGGCCCGCACGATCGATGATCTTGGATTCAAATCATCGGCTTGATCGCATGTAAGATATTACCGGTACTGTGCATGGGGTTGTTTCGGGGGCCTTGCTAGCTCAGCAGGAAGGACAGCAGCGCCCGCATCTCGGCCGGCTTGATCGGCTTCTTCAGCACCTCGAGGCCGTGGAGGCTCGCTTCCTTGGCCGCCTTTTCGGAATAATCGGCGGTGATGATCATGGCGGGGGTGTCGAGCTTCAAGTGCTGGCGCACATCGGCGATGGCCGACAGGCCACTCTCGCCGTGATCGAGATGGAGGTCGGCAATCACGGCATCGGGCGCGCCGCCGAGCTCGTTCAGGCGCACGAGCGCGTCCGCGCCCGATCGCGTGGTCGCGACGTCGCAGCCCCACCCCTCCAGCAGTGCGGCCATCGCCTCCGAGCCGTTCGGATCGTTCTCGATCAGCAGGATCTTGGCGCCTTCGAGCCCGCTATAGTTGTAATGCCGCTCGGCGAGCTTGACCTCATGCACCTCGTCGCCGACTTGAGTGAGGTCGGCCGGCTCCAGCTCCAGGGTGAAGGTTGATCCCCTGCCGAGCTGCGACGACAGCCGCACCTCGTGCCCGAGCACGGTCGCGAAACGGCGGACGATGGAGAGGCCGAGCCCAAAGCCGGCCTGGTCGGTCGCGCTGGCCTCGCCGCGCTGGAATTCGCGGAAGATCGCCTCCTGCTGTGCCCGTGCAATTCCCGGTCCGGTGTCGGAGACCTGGACGGAGATATGGTCGCCCCGCGGCCGGCATCCCATGACGACGCCCCCGCTGCTTGTATAGCGGATGGCATTGGCAAGCAGGTTCTGCAGGATCCGCCGCAGCATCATCGCATCCGACATCACCGCCAGCTGTGAGCTGCGGATGCGCAAGGACAGGCCTTGCCGCGCCGCGATCGGCTCGAACTCGGTGCGGAGCTGCTCGAACAGCGGCGCCAGCGCGATCGCGCGCACGTCGGGCTTGAGCGCGCCGGCGTCGAGCTTGGCGATCTCCAGCAGCGACCGCAGCAGGTCCTCCAGCATCAGCAGCGAGCGGTCGACCTGGTCGATGAGCAGGCCCGCCTCCTGCGACTCCATCATCTCGGTCAGCGCGGACAGGGTCAGGCGCGCTGCGTTGAGCGGCTGCAGCAGGTCGTGGGTGACCGAGATCAGCACGGAGGATTTCAGCGAGCTTGCGGCTTCGGCCTGCTGCTTGGCGCGGTAGAGTCCCTCGTTGGCGCGCTCGACCGAATGCAGCGCCTCGCGCAACTGGTGCGTCCGGTCGCGGACCTTGTGGTCGAGCGCAATGGCGGTTTCGAACAGCGAGAAGGCGTTGAGCTGCTGGTCCATCGAGCGCTCGACGCGCGACATCAGCGCGGCATTGATCTTCCTCAGCTTGGCGGCCTCGCGCCGCAGCTGGTCGACCGCGTCGGGGCCCTGCAGCATGTCGGTCACGACGGGCGCCTTCCGATCGCCACGCCCGTGAAGGTCTGGTTCACATGCATGGAGCCGAACTGCTCGCCATAGGTGTGAAAGCCGACGACCCGGTTCTGCCGGTACAATTCGGACATGTCGCGGGTGAGCTGATGCTGCTCGGCGTCGAGCCGGCGGAGCAGGCACTCGAAACCGATATAGAGCGAGACCTCTCCGATCTGGTCGCGGATGTCGGCAAAGGTCTCGCGGGTCGCCCCGACCAGGCTTCGCGACGTCGCGGCCGTCAGCACCATGCCCTCGTCGATGGCGCAGAAGAAATGCAGCGAGCCGTCCGGCCCGACGCGCTGGATCGATCGCGCGTAATAGGAGCCGCCGACACGCACCAGCACCGGATGCGAGGCAAAGGAGAACGGATCGAGCTTGGCGTCCATGATGCCGACCACACGCGAATATTCCAGTGCGGCAGGCTCCGCGTTCAGCTCCCTGACCATTCGATTTTCGATGTCGGCCTCGGTCACGACCATCTTCTGCGCCCGCGGCTCGAAATTGTCGCACTTGAACACGCGGAACGGCAACGATGTGTTCAGCAGGATCAGCAGGGCGGCGTTGGTGTGCGCCTTGCCGTCAAAGAACACCCAGGTCTTCTCGAAGCGCATCCCGTCGCCTGCGGACCCGCCGACGACCGGGATGTCGTCGAGCGAGGCATAGAGCGCGGACATCACCGCCTCTTCCCGGCGGCACAGGCCGTCGATCAGGACGAGGCCGAAGGGGTTGCCACGGTCGACCTGCGGGGTGGCCCGCAACAGCTCGTGCCGGAGCTCGCCGCCGATCCTGCGGCCGTCCTCGACGCGGAAGCTGTCGAGGTTGAAAATCGGCCGCACCGCGGCGGAGAAGTCGGTACGGCTGAACGCCATCGCCACCACGCTGTTCTCGTCCCAGCCATCAGGGGCAAGCTCGCCCGCGGTGGTACAACCGCAGACCTGGGTCTCGTCGAACTGCCGGGTGATCTCGGCGATGAAGTCATGGGGGTCGTAGCTGGGGGAGAGGAACACCAGGATCAGCGCCAGCCCGTCGGAGGGAAGCTGGGCCGCCAGTTCGGCCACGGCTTCATCGACGCTCGCAGCCTTCGACTTGGCCACGGCAACGCCAGACGCACCGCCAAACCGAAAATCGGTTTGCCCCACTCCGTTTCTCCCTCGAGGACCAGCTCGGTCTAACGCCAAGTGCCTGATAAGTATTCGAGAGTAAGGCGTTTTCCGGTGAGCCGCAACACGGCGCCCGGTCTTGCAAGGTCGGACAAGCGTGCGGACGACCGGATGGATTTACCACCCCTTGACGTTTCTGCCTTAATTTTCCCCACGGTTCGGAGAGGGCTGCTTCCGGGCCGCAGAATGGTTGCAGAACATAAGGTGGGGGTTGGGAATGTCCGGGCGTACCGCGTCGCCGTCGAAGCGTGCACTATTTCCGACCCTCAGGTTCCGCGCGAAAATCATTCTCGGCTTTGCCGCCGTGCTGGTGATTTCGGCCGGCAGCATGGCCTTTGCCTATTTCGGCTTCGAGCGGGTGTCGTCCGGGGTCGGATCCTACCGCACCAGCGTGTCCGAAGCGGACCTCGCCCGCAATATCGACCGCGAGCTCCTCGCCTATCGTTCGGCCGTCAAATATTTCGTCGTCACCGGCAAGGAAGACGACGCCAAGGCGGCGCTCGATGCCGAGGCCAGCCTGAGGAGCGCCATCGACCAGGCCGTCAAGGGTGCCAAGAAGCCGGCGCGGCAGGAGAGCCTGGGCAAGCTCGCCAAGGAGTTCTCCAACTTCTCCGCGACCTTCGCCAAGGTGCTGCAGGCCAAGCGCGACAGCGCGCTGCTGGTTCAGAATCAGCTGACGCGCCAGGCCAATCTCCTGAAATACAAGCTCGACGATATCGGCAACAATGCCTCCGATTCCGAGGCGCAGTCGATCGAGTTCGGCACCAAGCAGGTCAACGCCCAGTTCCAGACCGCGAGTGCGGCCGCGACCAATTTCGTACTGACGTCCGACCAGACGATCGCCACCAGCGCGCTGGCGCGGCTGAAATTCGTCGAGAACTCGCTCGGCGCGGTCTATTCCATGGACGACAAGATCGTCGCCGGCCTGAAGGACGCCAAGTCCATCCTTGTGGCTTATCGCGAAGCGCTGGAGAAGCTGATCGCCAACGCCAAGATGGTCGATGAGCTCGTCGCGGAGATGAGTGGCTCGGCCGGAGCGATCCTGCAAGGCGCGACCGCCATGAAGGCGGACCTCGTCGCCGAGCAGCAGCGGCTGGATTCCGAATCGGAAGCGACCATCGGGAAGACCGAGCAGCTGGTGCTGATGCTGGCCATCGGCGGCACGCTGCTAGGTGCGATCCTCGCCTTCCTGCTCGGTACCGGCATCTCGCGTCCGATGATCGCGATGTGCAAGGCGATGCGCGAGCTGGCCTCGGGCAATTTCGACGTCGTGCTGCCCGGCTTGGGGCGCAAGGACGAGATCGGCGAGATGGCCGGCGCGGTGGAGGAATTCAAGGTTCAGGCGGTCGCCAAGGCCGAGCGCGATGCGGCCGCCAGCGAGGTCCAGAACCGGGAGCAGGCCGCCAGCCGCCGCGCCGAGCTGATCCGCTTTGCCGACGATTTCGAGAGCGCCGTCGGCGCCATCGTCTCCAACGTCTCGGCCTCGGCCGTGCAGCTGGAATCGGCGGCCTCGACGCTGACCCGCACCGCCGAGACCACGCAGAGCCTGTCGAGCCAGGTCGCCGGCGTGTCCGAGCAGGCTTCCTCCAACATGCAGTCGGTCGCAACCGCAACCGAAGAGCTCTCGGCCTCGGTCGAGGAGATCGGCCGCCAGGTGCGCGATTCCAGCCGCATCGCCGAAGCCGCCGTGGTGCAGGCCAGAGAGACCGACAGCCGCATCGGCAAGCTGTCGCATGCCGCCCAGCAGATCGGCGAAGTGGTCAAGCTGATCACGGCAATCGCCGAGCAGACCAACCTGCTGGCGCTGAACGCCACCATCGAGGCGGCACGCGCCGGTGATGCCGGTCGCGGCTTTGCGGTGGTTGCGAGCGAGGTGAAGTCGCTGGCAAGCCAGACCGCCAAGGCCACCGACGAGATCTCCTCGCACATCGCCGGCATGCAGGGCGCCACCGCCGAATCGGTCGCGGCGATCAAGGAGATCGGCGCGACCATCGGCCAGATCTCGTCGATCTCGACCTCGATCGCGAGCGCAGTCGAGCAGCAGGGCGCCGCCACCCAGGAGATCGCCAGGAGCGTCCAGACCGTCGCGCAGGGCACCCAGACCGCGGCCACCGACATCGGCCAGGTCAACCGCGGCGCCGCCGAGACCGGCTCGGCCTCGGAGGAGGTGCTGAACTCGGCCAAGACGCTGTCCAGCGAAAGCACCCGCCTGCGCGCCGAGCTCGACCGCTTCATGGGGAATATTCGCGCGGCCTAAGCGCGCTGCTTCTGAAGTCCACGCCGTCGCCTCACACTCCGCTGTCGTCCTGGACAAGCCCCCCAAGCGCGCGATGATCCGGGACGACGGCGGAGTAAAGCGCGGAAAGTCTCACGCCCTCCCGAACGCCAGCTTCAGCTCCACCTTCGCGCGCTCGAGCCGCGAGCGCTGGGTCTTCGGCAGCGTCTTGCCGGCACGGTTGATGTAGAAGGTCAGCATCGATAGCGCCGAGCGGTACGCGCCGGTCTTGCGGCGCGAGCCGTGCCCGGCCGAGCGCTTCAGTGACGCCGCGATCTTTTTCGCACTCGTCAGCTTGAACACGCCTTGTTCGAGATCGAGCGCGTCGCTTTCCCTCGTGACGCGCTGTGACCAGCGCTTCGGCGTCGCGCGCTTCGTGCTCCTGCGCGCGGTGCTGCGCCTCGCGCGGATCTTTCGGCGTGCAGTCTTGTGCGCGCCGCTCTTTCGCGAATGTGTCGTCTTTCTGACATGAGCCATGCGTCAACTCCTTGCGGCTCCGTCGCAAACGGGCGGCCGGTGGGACTGTTCCTGCGGGAACCTGACATCGCCGCGGGCGTTGTCGCAGGTGGCAGGCGAGATGCCGCACCCCGATGATCGGATCGGCCCGTCCACGTCATCTGAACGGGGGCCCCTTCCTTGTCAGATCCAACGATGGAATTGCAGCAAACCCCAGCGCTGAACTACGGACCTGCCGTCTCCGTGGCGGTCGCGGCCGATCGCATCGTCGAGACCAGCATTCCCTCGCGTCTCGACGCGTTGCCGTGGAGCGGCTTTCACACCCGCGTCGTCCTGGCCCTCGGCATCACCTGGATCCTGGATGGGCTCGAGGTCACGCTTGCCGGGGCGCTCTCCGGCGCGCTGAAGCAGAGTCCTACCCTGCACCTCTCCAATCTCGATCTCGGCATCGCCAACTCCGCCTATCTCGCCGGCGCCGTGCTCGGTGCGCTCGGTTTCGGCTGGCTCACCGACCGCATCGGCCGCAAGAAGCTGTTCTTCATCACGCTAGCGCTCTATCTCTCGGCGACCGCCGCGACCGCGTTGTCCTGGGATATCGCTAGCTACGCGCTGTTTCGCTTCCTCACCGGCGCCGGCATCGGCGGCGAATACACCGCGATCAACTCGACCATCCAGGAGCTGGTGCCCGCGCGCTATCGCGGCTGGACCGATCTCGTCATCAACGGCAGCTTCTGGATCGGCGCCGCGATGGGCGCGGTGGCGGCCATTGTGCTGCTCGACCCCGCATTGATGGGCCCCGATCTCGGCTGGCGGCTCGCCTATCTCATCGGCGCCGCCATCGGCCTCGTCGTGCTCCTGATGCGGATGTGGATTCCCGAGAGCCCGCGCTGGCTGATGATCCACGGGCGGCCGGACCAGGCCCATGCCATCGTCGAGGATATCGAGCGCTCGGTGATCGGGCATGATCAGGATGCGGGCAAGGGGCGCTTCACGAAGATCCGGCTGAAGATGCGCGATCACACGCCGATCCGCGAAGTCATGCACACGCTGTTCTCCACCTATCGCCAGCGCGCGCTCGTCGGCCTCGTGCTGATGAGTGCGCAGGCGTTCTTCTACAACGCCATCTTCTTTACCTTCGCGCTGGTGCTGACCGATTTCTACGGCATCAGCGCCGATCACGTCGGCTGGTACCTGCTGCCCTTTGCCGCCGGTAATTTCCTTGGCCCGCTGCTGCTCGGCCGTCTGTTCGACACGCTCGGACGGCGAACCATGATCATGTTCACCTATGGCATCTCGGGCCTTTTGCTGGCGCTCTCGGGCTATCTGTTTACGATCGGCGCGCTCAGCGCGCAGGGACAGACCATTGCCTGGATGGTGATCTTCTTCTTCGCCTCGCCCGCCGCGAGCGCGGCCTATCTCACCGTCAGCGAGACCTTCCCGCTCGAGGTACGCGCACTGGCGATCGCGGTGTTCTATGCCGTGGGCACCGGCATCGGCGGTGTGATTGGGCCGGCATTGTTCGGCGCGCTGATCGACACGGGATCACGCACCAGCGTGTTCGCCGGCTATCTGCTGGGTGCCTTCCTGATGATTGCGGCCGCGATCGTGGCGTGGCGCTATGCCGTCTCCGCGGAACGAAAGTCGCTCGAACAAATCGCACGGCCGCTCGCCTTTATGGAGTAGACTGATGAAACCGGAACTTGCGGACATGTCGATGGTCGACGAACGCGCTGTGCGCGACGACAACGAGAAGCCGGATGCCGTGCCGGTGCCGCATGCGCTCGTCCCGCATCTCGACGAGACCGCGATCCTGCTCGACATCGACGGCACGCTGCTCGACCTGATGCCGACGCCGCGCGAGGTGTGGGTGCCGCCCGGCCTGTCGGAGACGCTCAACCAGCTGGTGCAACGCACTTCCGGAGCGCTGGCGCTGGTCAGCGGCCGCTCGCTGAACGACATCGACCTGATCTTCGCACCCGACGTCTTTCGCGCCGTCGCAGGCCACGGCGCGGAGATGCGGTTGTCGGTGGACAATGAAGCGGACGACGTGCACGCGCCGCCTCTGGACAAGGAGCTGAAGCGGCGCCTCGCCGCGATCGCGAAGCTTTCGCCCGGCATTCTGCTCGAGGACAAGGGCTATTCGCTGGCGCTGCATTACCGGCTCGCGCCGCATGCGGAAAAGGCGATCTACGAAGCCGTCTCGTTGATCCGCGCCGACCTGCCCAGCGCGCCCATCGAGGTGCTGCCGGGCAAGTTCGTCTGCGAGATCAAGCATTCCGGATTCACCAAGGCGAGCGGCGTGCGCGAATTGATGAAACATGAACCTTTCAGGGGGCGCCGGCCGCTGTTCATCGGCGACGACGTCACCGATGAGACGGTGTTCGCGATCATGCCCGACATGGACGGGCTCGCTTTCTCGGTCGGCCGCCGCGCCATGGGCGTGAACGGTCACTTCGATGCGCCCGCTGATGTGCGCATGTTCCTGGCGCGCCTGCTCGATCCGAGGTGAAACGAAGGCACCGCCACGTCACAGACACAATGCTATCGGCAAGGCACCAGCGCGCTGCGCAGTGCCTGCTGCGCGAGGCGCCCGCGAATGCTGTCTTTGCAGTGAAATTTCGGGTTCCGCCGGAGAAACCTGTTCCAACGCGCATGCCTGATTTTGGTTTCAATCCGAAGAAATCATGACAGGAACCATATTGATGAACGGCAGTTAAACGGGGTGGAATGAACAGGAGGGGACGACCTGTGAACTTAGTCGTCGTTTCGAATCGCGTTGCCCGCGGCAAGCCGAACGAGCCCATGACGGGCGGCCTTGCTGCGGCGTTGTTGCCGGTCGTCGAGCATTCGGGAGCCATTTGGGTAGGGTCTTCAGGCCGTGTGCGGGACGGCCATCAGAAGGAACCGTTTGCCGAGATCGAAGCACTGGGTACGGGCGCGATCGCAACGCTGGATCTGCCGGCGGCGCATTACGGCGGCTATTACGAAGGTTTTGCCAATTCGGCGCTGTGGCCGGCCCTGCATTCGCGCAGCGATCTGATTCGCGTCTCACGCGAGGATTATGTCAGCTATCGCGAGGTCAACGCCTTCATGGCGCGCGCCTTGATGCGTTTCCGCAAGACCCGGACGGCGTTCTGGGTGCAGGACTATCATTTCCTCGCGCTCGGTGCGGAGCTGCGCGAACTCGGCGTCGACGATCCGATCGGCTTCTTCCTGCATACGCCGTGGCCGGTGGCCGCGGTGATGCAGGGCGTTCCCAATCATCGCGAGCTGATCACGGCGATGCTGGCCTATGATCTGCTCGGCTTCCAGACCGACGAGGATCGGCAGAATTTTCTCGGTTATGTCGGCGGCGAGCTTGGCCTCGCCGTCGAAGACGGCATCGTGATCTCGCAGCATGGTCGCACGCGCTGCGAAGTCTTCCCCATCGGAATCGATGCGGAGAAATTCGCAGCCTATGCGGCCAAGTCGGCGTCGCATCCGGACGTGTCGCGACTGCGCCGCAGCCTGAATGGTGAGCGTCTCGCGATCGGCGTCGATCGGCTCGACTATTCCAAGGGTCTCGTCAACCGCATCAGCGCGTTCGACCGGCTCTGGACCGAGCAGCCGCAGTTCTTGCGCAGCATCTCGCTGCTTCAGATCGCCAATCCCTCGCGCGGCGCGATCGAGGCCTATGGCAATCTCCAGAACGAGGTCGCGCGCCTCGTCACCGACGTCAACGGCCGCCACGGCGAGGTCGACTGGACGCCGATCCGCTACTTGAACAAAGGCTTCAGCCAGGCCGTCCTTGCGGGCCTCTACCGCACCGCGCAGGTCGGCGTGGTGACGCCGCTGCATGACGGCATGAACCTGGTTGCCAAGGAATATGTCGCAGCCCAAAATCCGTCGGATCCCGGCGTGCTCGTGTTGTCGAAATTTGCGGGCGCCGCCAACGAGCTCGATGCCGCGCTGCAGGTCAATCCGCACGACATCGACGGCATGGCGCGCGCGATCGCGATCGCAGCCTCGATGCCGCTCACTGAGCGCAAGATGCGCTGGGACGCGATGATGAAGAAGCTGCGCGGCCACACCATCCAGCAATGGTCGGCCGATTTCGTCACTGAACTGGAAAAGTGCCGCACGCAGAAGGCCGCGGTCGCCCCGCTCGCCGCCCAACCGCCGCAAGCGCTGCGCTGGCTGAAGTCGGCGATATCGGGCGTGCGGTTGATCTAGTTCTTCTCCCTTCCCCCGTTCTTACGGGAAGAGGGGCCTGTACCCCCTCACTCCAATCGCGCCGGACGATGCTTCGCATCGCCGGGGGCGATCCGACCTTTTCCCCGCAAGGGGGCGAGGTGAAAAACGACGCCTCAATAACAATACGACACGCCCTCCAGGATCGCGCACCGCCGCTTGTTCGGCGCGTTGGGATCGTCCATCGGTACCACGCCCTTGCCCCGGCCGACGTACACGCCGGGCCCGACATGGATCGAGCTCTTGTTGCCGATGATGACGCTCTGATGCGGCGTCGAGCTCGAGCGGGTCCCGTCCGGCCAGAGGATGGCATCGCCCGACAGCACCCCGCGCCGTCCGTCGTCGCAGCTGACATCGACGCCTTGCCGGGTGCAGACCTGTGCCCCGGCCGGCATGGCGAAGGCGGAGCCGAGGGCCGAAATCAGGCCCAGCGCGGCGATGGTCTTGCGGATGGTCATGGCGTCCCCGGTCGTGTTTGGTGGGCTCAGGTGAATCGTCGCGCCAAACCCGCCTCCGGTTCAGTCCGCGGCGGTTCCACAGAGGTTGTTGCCACCCCGATATTCTTTATCGGAAACAATATCTTACGGAAAATTCACCCGATTTCCCCGCGATCCCTTGCAAAATCACCGCCGCCCCTTCAAGAGAGGGCGCTCCGGAGAGATGGCCGAGTGGCTTAAGGCGCACGCTTGGAAAGCGTGTGTGCGGGAAACCGTACCGTGGGTTCGAATCCCACTCTCTCCGCCAGCCTTCGCAAACGAAGTTTGGGCAAGGCTGTCGCGCCGAAGCCCGCAGGGCGAAGGCGGACTCGTCGCGTTTGCTTCGGCTCTCTGCGCGGTCGCCGCGCTTGAATGGCCAGCCGCGGATGCTGCGCGGAAAGGTCCAGCCGATGCGGCGGTGATCGGCGAGATCGGCAGTTGTCTTCGGCGTGCCGAAGCGAGCGAGATAATTCGGCGCACCGACCACGACCATGCGGCTGGTGCCGAGCTTGCGCGCGATCAGGCGCGAGGCGCGCAAGGGCCCGACACGGATGGCGACGTCGGCCCGCTCCTGTATCAGGTCGATCAGCGTATCGGTCAGCACCAGGTCGAGCTTGACGTCGGGATGTTGCGCCATGAAACGCGGGATCAGCGGCATCACATGCAGCATGCCGAAGGGGATGTTGCTGTTGACGAAGCGCAGCCGCGCGATCTCGGCGCCGTCGGCTGGACGCTGAGCGCGGACCAGATCAGGCGGCTCGACGAGGTCAGCGCGGTCAAGCCCGCCTATCCCTACTACCCCTATCGCATCCAGGAGGGCTTTGCGCGGCTGAATCCGCCACTGGTGTGAGAGATCGCTAATAGAAGGCGGCGATCGCAGCGCCAATTCCTTCCGGAAGATTGGGTTCGCTCTTCAGCGTGTCGATGAAGACGGGATCGTCAACCACGGTGAGGCCATCGAGTTTGATCGGGTGCAGCGGCTCGGGCGCCGCCGCTGCGGTGGCGAGCAGATCAGGACCGGTCCGGACACCGGCATATTCCAGCCGCGGACGCAGTTGGACATTGTTGCCGAATTGCTCGTCCAGTGCGAGACGCCATCCGGTGCGCGACACGGCTCCCCGAGCGATCGCAGCGCTCATGGCGAGGCTATGCGGCCGCAGCGTGCCGAGATTGCCGAGCGCGGCTTCCAAGCGGGTGGTCGCCTCGGCCAGCGAGACTTTCTCGATCCCTGGATCCTGGTCAGGTGAGGAGAAGTCGATGACCCGCGCGCTGCCGCCGATCTTGAAGGCCTCACCGCTTCCGCCCGCCTTTTGCATGACCGTCTTCGTTCCGTAGCGCGGTCGCCCGCCGATCGTGACCAGAACGACGTCCTGCTCACGCGACTTGATCAGATGGCCGTAGGGGTCGCCGGTGACGCCCTTCACGACCAGGAGGTCAGCGAACTTGCCCTGGGCGATCGTGCCGAGCTTGGCGTCCCATTTGAGGATCGCGGCGGGATTGCACGTTGCCATCGAGACGATGTCGTAGTCGCTGAAGCCAAGATTGGAATGGGCGGCCACGACCTTCGCCGCCTTCAGCTCGCCGAGCAGGTTCTTGCTGCCTGACGGCGACCAGTCCGGGCCGAGCGCGATGGTGAGGCCGGCCGTGCGGGCGGCCGCGACGTCGGTCGTCTTGCCGTAGAGCAGCAGATTGCTCAGCGGCGACCAGACGACCTTGGCATGATTTTCGGCCATGGTTCCGAAGTCGGTCGCGTCCAGCGCCGTGCAATGAATGCCGGCCAGCGACGGTTCGATCGCCCAGTCGCCTTGAGGATTGCGCAAGGCGAGGAAGTGGCTGTGCGCCTTGGCGTCGATGCCCTCGCTGAGGTGCAGCAGGAAGCACGACGACGATTTCAGCTCGTTGTCGAACTTCGCCCAGTCCTCGGCGTCGATGTCGGGAATCTTCGAATGGGCGCGCGGCAGATCCGGCGGACTGCCGATCTCGGCGGCGCGCAACGCGCCCTTGTAGTATTTGTGGATCGTGCCGCTCCAGTTCGACAGCGTGATCCCCTGGCTCGTCGTCGTCCCCGCGACCATGCATTTGGCCTCGACATACCGGACGAGGGCCGGCAGCAGCGAGCCGTCATCGGCCAGCGCGATCGCGCTCATCGGGCCGGTTACGGACGTCTTGTAGGATTTGGCGTTCTGCCACTGGTCGCGATTGCCGTAGAGCTGCGGCACCTGCCAGAGCGGCAGGATGTTGTAGCTCAAATGATTATGCAGCTCGATCAGTCCGGGATAAATGGTGCCCCCGGTCGCCACCGGGTCTGTGGTCTCGAAGCCCGCCGGGGCCGGTTCTCCTTTGGGGACCACAGCGGCGATGCGGCTATCATCGATGAAGATCGTCCCGCTTTTGATGACGTCGCCCTCGGTGGCCATCGTCACGATCCGGCCGCTCAGCGCCCAGCGCGTCGGGCTTGCGGCCGGGCTCATGGGATCACTCCGTCGGGAATGGTGATCGTGATGTTGCGCCGCTTGGTGGCCGCGTCGGTGCCCTGGCGCACGGCCCATGGCGTGTCTCCGCGCATCCAGGCCGGCAGGCCTGCCGGGAGGTCCTTGGCGATGATGTCGACGAGCTCGGATGGCTTGAAGGCATTGCCATAGGGCACGAGCGATGTCTGGACGTCGGGATGCTTGACCGCGGGCGCGAGCGCGGCGAGTGCCGCATTCCATTTGGTCAGCATGATCTTGGTGTTGGCGGCTTGGGTGGCGGCATCATGGGCGGAGCTTTCCGGCCAGGTCGGATGCGTGATGTGCTGATAGGCGAGCGTCTTGTAGGCCGCGCCATCGGCGGTCTTCAGCCATGCTTTCCAGGCCTCGTCTGCAAGGCCGCCGAGCGAGACCACGACCCCGATGTTGCCGGGCGCGAGCACGGCCTTGAGCCATTTGTTGCGATACTCGACGATGCCGGGCTCGTTGTTGTGCTTTGAGCCGCCGCTCTGCCCGTAAACGCTGTACAGGAACGTGTTGACCATCACGTAGCTCTGCGTGATGCCGAGCTTGGCCAGAAAGCCCTGCGTCCGGCGGCCCGCGGTGCCGACCAGGATTCGGCGCACGATCGTTTCGTGCTGGGCGGGATCCTGACCGACGACCAGGACCCGCGCCGATCCGTCGAGGCGGCCCCGGTGGAATATCGGTCCCCATTCAATGCGGAAATCGTGGGGATCGTAGGCTTCGGGGCCGGGATGGTCGGCGCACAGATCACGAAAGGGTTGTTCGCCGTATCCGGCATCGAACTCTGTGAGCATGGCAATGCTCCAATCTGTCGAGGTCAAAATAGCTGCGTCAATGAATCTGCCGATGCGGCAATCTTGACGCTCATGTCCTAAATCACTCAACCAGTATATAGGTCGATCCAGATCGCCCTGAGGTTCACGGTCGTCCGGGCGTGACAGAGCGTCGCGACAACGCGCCATGCAGAAACGCACCTGTACACGGTCGCGTGATCTCCATAACCTCCGCGGCGCAATTTTTTGGAGATGCGACGTGGCGAAGAAGGCGGCAGCCAAGAAGACAACGACCGCAAAGAAGGTGACGAAGACCTCGAACGAGACGAGCAGCGCCCGGAAGGGCACCGTCGCGAAAACGGCGAAGAAGGCCAGCAAGGCCGCACCGCGCAAATCGGGGACGGCGCGCCGTCCGAAGGGACCGGTCTGGCAATGGTCCGCGGTCGAGACCGCGGCCGCGATCCGCTCCGGCGCAATCTCCGCCGTCGAGACCGTCGAGGCGCATCTGGACCGGATGCGCGCGGTCAATCCCAGGCTGAATGCGGTGGTCGTCGATCTCGGCGAGGAGGCGCTGAGGGCGGCGCATGCGGCCGACAAGCAGCGCGCCAAGGGCGGCGAGCTCGGCCTCCTGCACGGCGTCCCCATCACCATCAAGGAGAACGTCGACTACGAGGGGCGGCCGAACTTCAACGGCGTGCCGGCGAACAAGGATCTGATCGCGCCGTCGGATTCGCCTGTCGTCCGCAACCTCAAGAACGCGGGCGCCATCGTCATCGGCCTCACCAACACGCCGGAATTCTCCTTCCGCGGCTTCACCGACAATCCCTTGCACGGGTTGACGCTCAATCCCTGGGACCCTGACATCACCTGCGGCGGCTCCTCGGGCGGCGCGGGTTCGGCGGTTGCCGCCGGCATCGGCACCATCGCCCATGGCAACGACATCGGCGGCTCGCTGCGCTGGCCGGCGCATTGCAACGGCGTTGCCACCATCAAGCCGACGCAGGGCCGCATCCCCGCCTTCAACGGCAGCGCAACCGCCGAGCGGCCGATGCTGGCGCATCTGATGTCGGCGCAAGGGCCGCTCGCGCGCCATGTCGCCGATGTTCGCCTCGCGCTGGAGGCGATGAGCCAGCGTGATCCGCGCGACCCCTGGTGGGTGCCGGCGCCGCTGGTCGGGCCAAAGCCGAAGGGGCCGATCAAGGTCGCGCTGGCGAAGATTCCAGAGGACATGGATGTCGATCCCTCGGTCGCCGCGGCGCTGCGCCAGGCTGCCGATCACCTCGAGCGTTCCGGCTATCGCGTCAGCGAGGTCGAGGTGCCGGACATCAACGGCGTCTGGCAGACCTGGTGCGACATCATCACCAACGAGACGGTGGTGATGCAGGAGGCCAGCATGCTGAAGGTCACGACCGAGGACTTCCACAAGGCCTGGGGCGGCATGAGGGCCAAGGCGAACGGACTCGATCTCAAGGCCTGGATGCAGGCGACGGCCGCGCGCAACGGCCACATCCGCGCATGGCAGCTGTTCTTCGAGGAATATCCGGTGGTGCTCGCGCCGACCACGGTGAAGCCGACACCGGGCCCGCGCGACGACACCGTCAGCGTCGAGCGGGTGCAGGAGATCTTCTGGGGCGAGATTCGCTTCATCTCCGCGATCAACGTGCTGGGCCTGCCCGGCGCTGTCGTGCCGGTCGCCGTCCACGCGGGCAAGCCGATCGGCGTGCAGCTCATTGCCGGCCGCTATCGCGAGGACCTCGCCCTCGATGCCGCAGCCGCGATCGAGAAGCGTGCCGGTGTGATCGCCCATCGCCTCTGGGAAACGATGGCCTGAGCCCTCGCTTGCGGACTCCGCGCGCTACGCGCGGAGTCCGGTCAGCTTTCAGCAGGGCCGTCATGGCGCATCAATTCATCAATCCGATTTCACTCGAATTTTAGCCAATTCACCAACAACCGTTAGGGTTACTTCCTCGATCTCTAAGCGAATTATTGTCCGCTTTACCACCCGCCTCTAACAGAGGGACGGCGGACAACGCACACGCCTCATACAGGCCCATAAGTGCGGCCCGCTCCACGCGGAGGTGGCACGATGCGCAACGAGACGATCGCTATTCACGCCGGCTACGAACCCGAAGCCACCACGCACGCGGTCGCCGTGCCGATCTACCAGACCGCGGCCTACGCTTTCGACAGCGCCGATCACGGCGCGGCCCTGTTCAATCTCGAAGCCGAAGGTTTCCGCTACAGCCGTATCGCCAATCCGACCAGCGCGGTGCTGGAGAAGCGCATCGCCCAGCTCGAAGGCGGCGTCGGCGCGCTCGCGGTCGCGACCGGCCAGGCGGCGCTGCATTTCGCCTTCGTCAACGTCGCCGACCACGGCGGCAACATCGTCTCGGTGCCGCAGCTCTACGGCACCACGCACACGCTGCTCTCGCACATCCTGCCGCGCCAGGGCATCACCGGCCGCTTCGCCGAGAGCGACAAGCCCGAGGCGATCGAGAAGCTGATCGACGAGAACACCCGCGCGGTGTTCGCAGAGACGATCGGCAATCCCGCCGGCAATGTCTGCGACATCGAGGCGCTGGCGAAGATCGCGCATGCGCATGGCGTGCCGCTGATCGTCGACAACACGGTTGCGACGCCGATCCTGCTCAAGCCGTTCGACTACGGCGCCGATATCGCCGTACACTCGCTGACCAAGTTCCTGGGCGGCCACGGCACCACGCTCGGCGGCGCCATTGTCGATTCCGGGAATTTTCCGTGGGCGAAATACGCCGATCGCTTCCCCGCCTATAACAAGCCGGACGCCTCCTATCACGGCCTCGTCTATGCCGAGCGCTTCGGCAAGACCGCCTATATCGAGCGCGCGCGCAGCGTCTATCAGCGCACCCTGGGCTCGGTCCTGTCGCCGTTCAGCGCCTTCCTGCTGCTTCAGGGCATCGAGACCGTGGCGCTGCGCATGGAACGCCATGTCGAGAACGCCCGCAAGGTCGCCGAATTCCTCCGCGGTGATCCGCGCGTTGCCTGGGTCAACTACACGGGCTTCCCCGACAGTCCCTACTATCCGCTCGTCCAAAAGTATCTCGACGGCAACGCCTCGTCGCTGTTCACCTTCGGCATCAAGGGCGGCATGGAAGCCGGCAAGACCTTCTATGATGCGCTGAAGCTGATCACCCGCCTCGTCAATATTGGGGATGCGAAGTCGCTGGCCTGCCATCCGGCCTCGACCACGCACCGGCAGATGTCGGTGGAGCAGCAGCGCGCCGCCGGCGTGCTGCCGGAGACGATCCGCCTCTCGATCGGCATCGAGCATTCCTTTGACATCATCGAGGACATCGACCAGGCGCTGGAAAAAGCCTGTCCGTCGTCACGCCTCCAGGCCGCGGAGTAGGCGGACGGCCCGATGACGATCTTGATCGACAGGGATCAAGGCATATCGAGCCCGGCGCTGGTGCCGGCCGAGGGCGATCTGGCGCGCGATCATGCCGGGCCTGCGCTCACCATCGGACTGATCAACAACATGCCCGATCCGGCGCTGAAGGCGACTGAGCGGCAGTTCATGAAGCTGCTGCAGGCCGCCGCCGGCGCGCGCCGCATCCGCCTCCACTGCTTCTCGCTGCCCTCGGTCAAACGCTCGGCGGAAGCGAAATGGCATGTCGAGAGCGAGTATTCCGATCTTGCGGATCTCAAGCCCGGGCGCTTCGACGGGCTGATCGTGACCGGTGCCGAGCCGGTCGCGCCCGAGCTCTCCCAGGAACCGTATTGGCGCGATCTCACCGAACTTATCGACTGGGCCAGGGCCAACACGCGCTCGACGATCTGGTCATGCCTCGCGGCGCACGCGGCGGTGCTGCATCTCGACGGTATCGAGCGGCGGCGTTTGCCAGCCAAATGCCATGGCATCTTTGATTGCGAGGCAGTGGCGGACGACGCGCTGACGCAGGCGGCGCCTGCCCCGCTCAAGGTGTCGCATTCGCGTCTGAACGAGCTCGCCGAAAGCGACCTCGCGCAGGCCGGCTACCAGGTGCTGACCCGCTCGGCCCTCGCCGGCGTTGACGTCTTCGTCCGCCAATACGCCAGCCGCTTCGTGTTCTTCCAGGGCCATCCGGAATATGACGCGCTGTCGCTCCAGCGCGAATATCTGCGCGACATCGGCCGCTACCTCGCGCGCGAGCGCGAAACTTATCCGCACGTACCCGTGAGTTATTTTGACGCAGTAACCGAAGAGAAGCTGGCGCGGTTCGAGAAGCGGGCGAAGCACGAGCGCCATCCGGCGCTGACCAATGACCTGCCGGCGCTGAACTTGCGTCCTGATATCGCGGCCGGAATCGCGGCGGCGGCGCTGTTCCGCAACTGGCTGCAATATCTCGGCGCGAAATCCGATGCCTCGGTCACGGCGCGCTAGTCCGGGGGGCGTTGGTTCGGCATTAGGATTACCAAAGCGTTAGGCTTGCCTCGCCCGGCGCACGAATGTTTCAGTACAGAAATACGGAATCACGGGAAGCGCAGTCGTGTGGTCGGCACTCCAGGGACGCGTGAGCAATCGGCTGGCCCGGCATTTCCGTGCCGCGCCGCACCGGCTGCCTGCGCATGCCCCGATGGTGAGCTTCACCTTCGACGATGCGCCCGATAGCGCCGCCGGCGAGGGCGCCTCGCTGCTGGAAGCGCATGGCGGACGCGGCACGTACTACATCGCGGGCAGCCTGATCGATCAACCGTCGGATCACTGGCATGGGCTGTCGAACGATGCAATCGTCCGGCTCCACCACACTGGGCACGAGATTGCGTGCCACACCTTCTCGCATCGGAGTTCGGCCGATCTCGATGAGGCCGCCATGGCCGGCGAGATCGAGCGGAACCGCAGCCATTTCCGCAGCATCGATTCTTCGATCAGGCTTGAGAACTTCGCCCACCCTTACGGGATCGCCTCGGTCTGGCGCAAGCCGCAGTTGGCGAAGGCGTTCCGCTCGGCGCGCGGCATTCTTCCCGGCGTCAACTGCGGCGTCATCGACCTCCAGTTCCTGCGTGCGTCGCCTCTCGTGGATTGCGAGATCGATGCGGCAGGCGTCGATCGCTATTGCGACGAGGCGGTCGCAAGCGGCGGCTGGCTCATCTTCTACAGCCACGACGTCGCCGATGCGCCGAGCCCCTATGGCTGCACGCCGCACCTGATGCGCCACGCGCTGGAGGCAGCGGACAAGCGCAACATGCCGATCGTCACGGTCGCAGAGGCGCTGCGACGAATCGGGGCGTAGCTGCTTCACCTCTCCCCGATTGCGGGGAGAGGTCGGATCGCATCGTCAGACGTGATCCGGGCGAGGGGGTACAGGTCCATCGGCGGCTTCAAATGTGGAGAGAAGCCCCTCACCCCGACCCTCTCGGCGCGAGCGAAGCTCGTCGCGACCCCGAAAGAACGGGGAGAGGGACTGGAAGCAGCGGTGCAAGCCCCTCCAAACAGTCTTGCCACGGCCGCGCCGTCATGCGACTGGCCTTGTGACGAATCCCACGGCCGCCCTCCGACACGCCCATGAACGCCCCTTCCACCGCTCCGCTGCCCGCGCCGGCCAACGGCCGCGATGCGATGTCGGTGCTGCATTCGGTCTTCGGCCTGCCGGGGTTCCGCGGCGCGCAGGGCGACATCATCCGCCACGTCACCGATGGCGGCAATTGCCTCGTGCTGATGCCGACCGGCGGCGGCAAGTCGCTGTGCTACCAGCTGCCGTCCCTGCTGCGCGAAGGCTGCGGCATCGTGGTCTCGCCGCTGATCGCGCTGATGCGCGACCAGGTCGCGGGCCTGCTGGAGGGCGGCGTCAACGCCGCCGCGCTCAATTCGTCGCTGTCGCCACAGGAAGCTTCCGACGTCGAACGCCGTCTGATCGCCGGCGATCTCGACCTGCTCTATGTCGCGCCGGAACGGCTGGTAACCCCGCGCTGCCTGTCGCTGCTGGCGCAGGCGAAAGTGGCGCTGTTCGCGATCGACGAAGCCCATTGCGTCTCGCAATGGGGCCATGACTTTCGTCCCGAATATGTCGGTCTCTCCATCATCGCGGAGCGCTTTCCCGACGTGCCGCGGATCGCGCTCACCGCGACTGCCGACGAGTTGACGCGCAAGGAGATCGTCGAGCGGCTTCATCTGACCGGCGCGCCGCAATTCGTCTCCAGCTTCGACCGCCCCAACATCCGCTACGAGATCGTCGACAAGCGCAACGCGGTGTCGCAGCTCAAGGAATTCATCCGCGAGCGCCATATGGGCGACGCCGGCGTGGTCTACTGCCTGTCGCGCAACCGCGTCGAGGAGGTCGCCACCGCGCTCGACGAAGCCGGCATTGCCGCGCTGCCCTATCATGCCGGGCTCGACAGCAGCGTGCGCTCGTGCAACCAGGATCGTTTCCTCAACGAGGACGGCATCGTCATCGTCGCGACCATCGCCTTCGGCATGGGCATCGACAAGCCCGATGTGCGCTTCGTCGCCCATCTCGACCTGCCCAAGAGCATCGAGGCCTATTACCAGGAGACGGGGCGGGCCGGCCGCGACGGCAAGCCGTCGGCGGCCTGGATGGCCTACGGCCTCTCCGACATCGTGCAGCAGCGCCGCATGATCGACGAGTCGGCCGGGTCAGAGGATTTCAAGCGGGTCTCGATCCGCAAGCTCGATGCGCTGGTTGGCCTCGCCGAAACCGCGCATTGCCGGCGCAGGCGGCTGCTCGGCTATTTCGGCGAGGTCGTGACGGCCGAGACCTGCGGCAATTGCGACAACTGCCTGACGCCGCCGAAGATGCGCGACGGCAAGGTGCTGGCGCAGAAGCTGTTGTCCTGCGTCTACCGCACCGGACAGCGCTTTGGCGCGATGCACCTGATCGACGTGCTGGTCGGGCGTCTGACCGAGAAGGTCACGCAGTTCGGTCATGACAAGCTATCGGTGTTCGGCATCGGGCGCGAGCTCAACGAGAAGCAATGGCGCACGGTGCTGCGGCAGCTGGTGGCGATGGGCCATTTGCAGAGCGAAAGCGAGGCCTATGGCGCGCTGACCCTGACGGAGTCGGCGCGCGGCGTGCTGCGCGGAGAAACGGAAGTCTGGCTGCGGGAGGAGGCGCCCGGCACCCGCATCCGCTCCGGCCGCGCAAAATCCCGCCGCGGCGATCTCGCGCCCGCAGCGAGCGCACCGCAGGGCGACGTCGATCCCGAATTGCGCGCGCGCCTGCGGTCCTGGCGCTCGGAGGTCGCACGCGAGCGCGGCGTGCCGGCCTATGTGGTGCTGCACGATGCCACCATCGACGGCATCGTGCGGGCCTGGCCGACCACGCTGGACGAGCTGCGCAACGTCCCCGGCATCGGCGACAAGAAGCTCGAGCATTACGGCGACGAGCTGCTGCAGATCATCAGGACGCGGTAGGTCGCCCCGATCTCTCCACATCGTCATCCCGGACAAGCGCGCTTAAATCGCGCGCTGATCCGGGATCCATAGCCACAGGACGATGTGGTTATTGCAAGCTGGTAACTGCGAGTCTCCGGCAAACGCAATTCCGTGGATATGGGTCTCGGGTCTGCGCTGACGCTTGCCCGGGACGACCCCGGTGTACGCGGCGTGAACTCGGCTACTCACCCGTTCCGGAACGCGTAGCCATAGCCGTTCAGCGCCGGCGCCCCGCCGAGATGGGCGTAGAGGATCTTCGCGCCCTTTTCGAAATAGCCCTTCTTCGTCAGGTCGATCAGGCCCTGCATCGACTTGCCCTCGTAGACGGGGTCGGTGATCATGGCTTCGAGGCGCGCGGTGAGGCGGATCGCTTCCTTGGTCAACTCCGACGGCACGCCATAGGCAGGATAGGCGTAATCCTCGATCAGCACGACGTCGTCGGCGACAATGTCCTTGCCGAGCTCGACGAGCTTTGCGGTGTTCTGCGCGATCGAGAGCACCTGCGCCTTGGTCTGCGCCGGCGTGAAGGACGCGTCGATGCCGATCACCTTGCGGGCGCGGCCGTCGGCGGCAAAGCCGACCAGCATGCCGGCATGGGTGGAGCCGGTGACGGTGCAGACGATGATGTAGTCGAACTTGAAGCCGAGTTCCTTCTCCTGCTTGCGCACTTCCTCGGCGAAGCCGACATAGCCGAGCCCGCCATATTTGTGCACGGATGCGCCGGCGGGAATCGCGTAGGGCTTGCCGCCCGCCGCCTTCACTTCTTCGATCGCCTGCTCCCAGCTCTTGCGGATGCCGATATCGAAGCCGTCGTCGACGAGGCGCACGTCGGCACCCATGATGCGCGAGAGCATGATGTTGCCGACGCGGTCATAGACGGCGTCCTCGTGCGGCACCCAGGCTTCCTGAACGAGCCGGCACTTCATGCCGATCTTGGCGGCGACGGCGGCGATCATGCGGGTGTGGTTGGATTGCACGCCGCCGATCGACACCAGCGTGTCGGCATTGGAGGCGATCGCATCCGGGATGATGTATTCGAGCTTGCGCAGCTTGTTGCCGCCATAGGCGAGGCCGGAATTGCAGTCTTCGCGCTTGGCATAGATCTCGACATTGCCGCCGAGATGCTTTGACAGCCGCTCCAGCTTCTCGATGGGCGTCGGGCCGAAGGTCAGCGGGTAGCGCGCGAATTTTTCCAGCATGGTCAGGTCATCCCGATTGGCGTTGATCTTCGGCTGGCTAGCATTGCCGCGGGAAAATGTGCTCTCAAATATTGCGTCGATATTGCACGTCTCCTTGCGCTAACGGCGCCATTGGATATCATTTCTTCCGCAATAGTCCGTATTTTCGGAAGCTTCTTCCATGGCCACCCGACTCGATCGAACTGACCTTAAGATCTTGAGATTGCTGCAAAATAATGGCCGGCTCAGCAATGCCGAGCTGGCCGAAACGGTCGCGATCAGCCCCGCCACCTGCCACCGCCGCACCCAGCGCCTGTTCGAGGACGGGTTCATCGCCACTGTGCGCGCCATGGTCGCCCCGAAGAAGGTGGCGAAGGGCACGCTGGTGATGGTTGGCGTCGTGCTCGACCGCTCGACGCCGGAGAGTTTTGCCATCTTCGAGCAGGCGGTCGCCAAGCTGAAATTCGTGCTCGACTGCCACCTCGTCGCCGGCGACTTCGACTACTTCCTCAAGATCCGGGTCGGCGACATGGAGGACTTCAACCGCATCCATGGCGAGCAGCTCATCGCGCTGCCCGGCGTGCGCCAGACCCGCACCTTCTTCGTGATGAAGGAGGTCGTCGACAACGCGCCGCTGGAGTTCTAGGCCTCGGCTATTGATGCGCGATCCGCGTCATGAGAGATTCGGGCGATGCAGACATTCCCCTTCCGCCAGCACAACCCGGCCGGGCCGGCCTACCGGCGCGGCTGGGTCGACGAGGCCGTCGCCGCGATCGAGGCCGACCAGTGCCGCACCGCCGATACGCACCTGATCCGGCTGATCGTGCCGGCGCTGTCAGGCATCGACATCTATCTGAAGGATGAATCCACGCATCCGACCGGCAGCCTGAAGCATCGTCTGGCGCGCTCGCTGTTTCTCTACGCGCTCTGCAACGGCCACATCCGCGAAGGCACGCCCGTCGTCGAGGCGTCGTCGGGATCGACCGCGGTGTCGGAGGCCTATTTCGCGCAGATGATCGGCGTGCCCTTCTATGCCGTGATGCCGCGCACGACCTCGGCGGAGAAGATCGCGGCGATCGAGCACTACGGCGGCAACTGCCATCTGATCGACGACGGCCGCGCGCTCTATGCGGAGGCTGCCGCGCTCGCCGCTCGGCTGAACGGCCATTACATGGACCAGTTCACCTTCGCCGAGCGCGCCACCGACTGGCGCGGCAACAACAACATCGCCGAATCGATCTTCACGCAATTGGCGGGCGAGCCGCGGCCGATCCCGGACTGGATCGTGATGGGCGCGGGCACCGGCGGCACCTCTGCCACCATCGGACGCTATCTGCGCTATCGCCAGTATCCGACGCGGCTGTGCGTCGCCGATGTCGAGCAATCCGCCTTCTTCGACTGCTTCCGCTCGCAGGACCGTTCCCGGGTTTGTGACCGTCCGTCGCTGATCGAAGGCGTTGGCCGTCCCCGCTGCGAGCCATCCTTCGTGCCGGGCGTCGTCGACCGCATGATGAAGATCCCGGATGCGGCGACGATCGCGGCGATGAACGTGCTGTCGCGCCGGCTGCGCCGCGTGGTCGGCGGCTCCACCGGCACCAATTTCCTGGCGCTATGCCGGCTTGCCTCGGAGATGCGCAAGGCGAATGTGACGGGATCGCTGGTGACGCTGATCTGCGATTCCGGCGAGCGCTACCGGCAGACCTACTATGAGGGCGAATGGCTGAAAGCGCGCGGCCTCGATCCGGCACCGGTCGAGGCGGCGCTGTCCTCGTTCCTCGACACAGGTGAGCCGCTGGCCCTTGACGTCGACGACGTCGTCAATCCGCAGGGCGCACGAGGTCCAAAGGCCTCGTAGCTGATATTGCCCTGCAATTTGCGAAATGGCACGGTCGTCACGGCAACTTCACTTGCCATGTGCAGGCACGCGGGCGACCGTTCGCTCTTCTCAACGAGGAGATCCCGCCGTGCGCCTTCCCATTCTCGATCCCAAGGATCTGACCAGCGAACAGAAGCCGCTCTATGACGACATGCAGGCCGGCATCAAGGACCACTTCAAGGGCTTTGTGAACCTGCGCGACGACGGCGCGCTGCTGGGGCCCTGGAATCCCTGGATCCGCGAGCCGCGCTTCGGCAGGCCGGTATGGGAGCTGGTCAAGGCGATCGCGTCGAATCCGTTGCTGCCGGCGGCCGTGCGCGAGGTCGCGATCCTCGTCACCGGCTCGCATTTCCGTTCCGGCTACGAGCTCTATGCCCATGTGCTGGTGGCCGAGCAGCGCGGCCTTTCCGACGAGAAGCTCGCGACCATCGTCGCCGGCCAGCGGCCGGTCGATCTCACCAAGCAGGAGGCGGTCGCCTACGACATGGCCTCGGCCCTGGTGAGAGGCGGCGTGCTGCCGGAGCTGACTTATCGCGCGGCGGTGAAGGAGTTCGGGGAGCACGGTGCGGCCGAGCTGTCTTATCTCGTCGGCGTCTACTGCATGGTCTCGGTCACGCTCAACACCTTCGACGTGCCGGTGCCGGATTAGACGCAGCTTCCGCAGGTCACTCCGCCGCCTTGCTTGCAGGCGGCGGGGGCGCGAAGCCGATGCAGCGATTGCGGCCTTCAGTCTTGGCCCGATAGAGCGCTTGATCGGCGGCGCCCATCAGCGCGTCGATGCCGGACATGCTGGCGGTGGCCGCGGCGATGCCGATGCTTACGGTGAGGCCGAACTGGATCTTCTCGGCAAAGAGCTGCGTATTCATCACGCGCTTGCGGATGCGCTCGGCCACCGTCCTCGCCCGGGACAGGCTGGTCTCGGGCAGCAGAACGGCGAATTCCTCGCCGCCGAGACGGCCGACGATGTCCGACTTGCGCTTGCCGTCGAGGCACGCGGCCGCAACGGTCTTGATCGCTGCATCGCCAACGGCATGGCCGTAGCGATCATTGACCGATTTGAAGTGGTCGATGTCCAGCATCAGCACCGAGACGGAGCGGTAGTAGCGCTGGAAGCGGCTCCATTCCGCTTCGAGGCTCTCGAGAAAGTGGCGACGGTTGTAGAGGCCGGTGAGGGGATCGGTGGTGGCGAGCGTCTCCAGCATCGCGGCTTTTTGCGTAAGATCGGTGATGTCGACATAGGTCAGCATGCGCCCGCCATTCGACATCGTGGTGCAATGGGCCCTGATGCGGCGGCCGTCCGGCGTCTGCAGGTCGCGCACATGATCGCCGGCCTTGACCTCTTCGACGCGCCGCGCCGGAAACTTCGCGAGCTCGCTGTTTGGAAGATTGGGCGCGCTGGCGCGATGCAGGCGCCGCACCAGCGATGAATAGGCCGGCCGGCTCGCTGCCTCGTCTTCGCTGACGTCCCAGAACCGCCGCATCCGCCGGTTCATGAAAGTGGCGTGCAGGTCGGAATCGAGAAGGAGCACGCCGTCCTGGACATTCTCCAGCGCATCCCGCAGCAGCTTCAGCTCGTCGGAGGTACGCACGATGTCGGTGACGGGCGTATAGGTCAGCATGCGGCCGCCGTCGGGCAATGGCGTGACCTGGACGCGCACGACATCGCCATTGGTCCGGCGCAGGTCGATCGGGGTCGGATCACCCGCCTCGATCACGCGGACGCGCTCCGTGACCAGCGCATCGAGCTCGGGGTCCGGCACCTCGTAGGCACCGGTGTCGCGTCCGTGGTGAAGCAGCGTGAGAATGGATGGATTGCTGTCGGCAACCTCGTCGGGCAGGCGCCACATCTGGCGAAACGACCGGTTGATCAGGCGTGCCCTGAGGTGAGGGTCGAGCAGCACGATGCCGGTCGGCACATGATCGAGCGCGGCGCGCAGCGCCAGCATCTGGCCGCGCATCAACGCGTCGGACGAGCGTTCCCGCTCCTCGCCCGCCGCCCGCTCGCTGCCCGGCCGCTCGAAGGCGACCCCCACCTGGCGGTCGGATCGCCAGACCGCGCGACAGGCCAGAATCTCGCGCCCCGCGAGCCTGAGCTGGAACCGCTCGGGCACGCCCAAGCCGCTCTCCATTTCGAGCGTCGCGGCCTCCTCGGTCAGCCGGCGTACGATGCAATCGATCGACGACTGGCCGAAATCGAAGAAGATTTTCCCGGCGAGGAACGTCCGTTCCGAAACCAAGCGGGACATTCGCAGACTCCGACACGTAACGCGGTGAAAAGCTCGCGTAGTGTCGCGCAACGTTCCTTGCATCGGGGTAACGCGATGGATGTTTTGGGATGAGGATTAACGATTCCTTGACGGGTGATACGGGACGCGTTCCGCCCGATCGATAGCAGCCGCCGCGCTCGATCAGAAATCCGCTACGACCCCAGTCAGTTGCGCACCGCGTAAAGCGGCGTGCGCAGCGTCAGCTGGTAGGCTGGCTTCGGCGTCCACGCGATCTGCGCTGTGATGCCGAACAGGCGGTTGTCGTTGTCGTCCATGCGGTCGAGGTCGAGGCGCAGGGTCGGCTGGGTGAAGGACGCAGCCAGCGTTCGCCCGGCGAACTGCGCGCCGCCGAAAGACTGCAGGCCGAGCCGCCCGGTGAACTTCCAGTTGCTCGGCCATTGGTAATAGCCGCCGGCATAGAGGATCGTGTTCGGCCGGATGCTGGCGAACGGGCTGGCGATGGTGGTGTGGGTATATTGCACGCCGGCCAGCCAGCCCCGCGTCTCGTCCTCGTCGAGCGCGTAGTCGAATTCCAGGATGTTGTTGAAGGAATTCGTCATGCCCTGTTCGTTCGGCACCGACTGCGTCAGGGTCGATTGCAGCGTGATGGTCGGGATCTTGCCGCCATTCTGCTGGTAGAGGTCGGCCTGCACGCCGATGTTCCAGCTGGTGATGTCGAAGGACGACCAGCCGCTGCCGATGTCCACGGTCGAGCCCGACACGCCGCCATAGAGCGAGACGCGGTCGGTGACGTCGACGGTCAGCGGCAGGTCGACGGCGATCGCCTTTGCCGCCGGCAAGCCGTTCGGCAGCGTCGTGCCTCGTCGTACCGCCAGGGATTCGAAGGCCGCCGACAGCGAGGTGGTGCCGAAGCCGAGCCCGAGCGTGCCCGCCGGGATTGCCGCGTAGCTGGTGCGCAGGTCGAGATAGATGTTCGGCACAGCCGGCTTTGCCGGCTTGTCCTCCTCATCGTCGGCCGCGAAGGCGGCGCCTGCCGGGATCGCCAGCCACAGCAGTCCCGTCGCGGCACCGCGCAAAGCCGGACGACGGGATTGGCTGCGATGGGGCACGTGACGATCCGACGCGTTACGATTTGATGGCAAATCCGTTGTTAGATGGAACGTGATCGCTTCCGTGGTCAAGCGCTATCCGCAGACGATGGACGACGCGGATGCGCGCGGGTACCCTGCCGTGATCGCACTGACACACCCGCCGGCCAGAGTGCAGGCCGGACAAAGGAGAATGACAGCCATGAACACGTCACGCCGCATCCTGCTCACCGGTCTGGCGGGGCTCGCTGTTGCTCCGACCGTTGCTGCCGCCGCTGCACCCATGGCCGAACCCGCCGACGTGACGGTCGCCGAGGAGCGTTTCGCGCGCACGATTGCGGCCGCGCATGCGCCCGACATTACCTGCGCGCGGCAGGCCCAACGCTATGCGGACGCACACTGGCTGGAATATGTCGTGGCGGCGAGGGCGGTAATTGGGTCGAGGGCGTGACGTTGCTATCTTCCTTCTCCCCTTGTCGGAGAAGGTGGCGCGAAGCGCCGGATGATGGGTCCTCTCCACGAATTCACTGCGCGATTTTGTTGCGCGGAGAGAGAGCCCTCACCCGTCTCGGCGCTGCGCGGCGAGCCACCCTCTCCCGCAAGGCGAGAGGGTTAACGAAGTGCCTCACCTCTCCACCGCCCGCCTGACCTGCTCGCCGATCTGCGACAGCACGAGCTGCGCCTGGGGCAGGATCGCGCCCATGGCGTGGAAATTGTGGACCATGCCGTCATGGCAGACGTGCTCGACGGCAACGCCCGCGGTGAGCAGCTTGCGCGCATAGGCGTTGCCTTCGTCGCGCATCGGGTCGAACTCGGCGGTGTGGATGATCGCGGTAGGCAGGCCTGTGAGCCTGCTTGCGCGCAACGGCGAGATGCGTGGATCGGAAGCATCGAAGCCCCCGGGCAGGTAGTCGGCGAGATCGGCTTCGATCGTGATGCGGTCGATCAGGTGGCCTTCGGCAAATTCCTCGCGCGAGGGTGAGGTCTCCTCGAAATCCAGCACCGGGCAGATCAGGCATTGCGCCACGATGGAGAGGCCGGCGTTTTGCAAAGCTTCCTGGCACACGATCGCCGCCAATGTGGCGCCGGCCGAATCGCCGCCGACAACCAGCCGCTCCGCATCGATGCCGAGCGAGGGCGCCTGGCGCGCGACCCATTCGGTCGCGGCGATCGCATCGTCCACGGCTGCGGGAAATTTGTGCTCGGGCGCGAGCCGGTAGTCGACCGAGACCAGGCGGCATCCGGTCGCATGCGCAAGTGCCGCGGCGATGCGGTCATGCGTGGCGATGCTGCCGGCGACGAGGCCGCCGCCATGGAAGAACACGAAGCCCGGCGCGCGCTCGCCTGCAGAGGGAGGCGAATAGAGCCGATAGGGAAGCGCTCCGCCGGGGCCGGGCAGCATGCCGTCGGACGCGGTCACGTCAGGCGCATCAGTGCGTGCGAACTGCATCAGTTTTGCCAGCGATTGCCGCCGCGCCTCGACGCTGGGCCTGCTTCGTGCTTGCGGCCCAGCCGCAGCCATCATGGTCAACAAACGCTTTGCGAGCGGGTCGAGTGGCATGCTGCTTCCCTCTCTCCTTTATGGAAAACGCGTGGCCTACCTCATGGGGAAGGGTAACCTACCTCTTCTGCGCAGGGAATCATTTAGAAGTTCCACCAATAGTGACGCTATACTGCGGCATCGTGCCAAGGGAGGTAGGTCATGGCCGAGATCAAGAAGCCAATCGAATATTCACCAAGCTGGACCTTCTTCGATGGCAAATGGCATGACGGCAACGTGCCGATCATGGGGCCGCGCACGCATGCGGCCTGGCTCGGCTCGGTCGTGTTCGACGGCGCCCGTGCGTTCGAAGGCGTCGCGCCCGATCTCGACCTTCACATGGCCCGCACCAACCAATCCGCGATCAGCTTCGGCCTGAAGCCGGTGGTCGATACCGGCACCTGGCTCGCGCTCGCAAACGAAGGCATCGCGCGTTTCGCGGCGAATGCCGAGCTCTATATCCGTCCGATGTACTGGGCGCAGAGCGGGCTCGGCGGCGGCGTGCTGTTCGATCCTGAGTCCACCAACTGGTGTCTGTGCATCTACGAGGCGCCGATACCGAAACCCGTCGGCAACGCGATCACGCTCTCGCCGTTCCGCAGGCCCACCACCGAATGCGCGCCGGTCGAAGCGAAGGCAGCCTGCCTCTATCCCAACAATTCGCGCGCACTCGCCGAAGCGACCTCACGCGGCTTCCAGAATGCGTTGATGCTCGACATGCTCGGCAATGTCGCCGAGTTCGGCAATTCCAACGTGTTCATGGCCAAGGACGGCGTGGTGTTCACGCCGGTGCCGAACGGCACCTTCCTCAACGGTATCACCCGCCAGCGCGTCATCAGCCTGCTTCGCGGCGATGGCATCACCGTGGTCGAGAAGACGCTGCGCTATGCCGATTTCCTCGCCGCCGACGAGATCTTTTCAACGGGCAATTTCGCCAAGGTCGCGCCGGTGATCCGCATCGACGAGCGCGAGCTGAAGCCGGGCCCGCTCTACACCAAGGCGCGCAAGCTCTATTGGGACTTTGCGCATGCGGTGAAGCTGGCTGCGTAGGTCTCGCTGCTTCCGCGTACAGCGTCATTGCGAGCTTGTGGGAGCATCGACAATCCACAACTCGAGCCGCGCCGCTTTATGAGCCCCGCCTCCGAAACCGGCTGAACTGAAACGCCTGCGTGGAATCCCACGGTGTGCGGTGCGTCTCGCGCCGCGTCTCGACCAGCTCGAACGCCGGCCCGAGCTCAGCCGCGAGGCTCGCGCCGTCATGGCGCTGCACCGGCAGGCCGCTGCATTTCTCCGGCCCGTCGGGTGCGAACGTGGCGATGATGACTTGGCCGCCGGGGCCAACCGCCGACCGCAGGCGCTCGACGTAAGCCGCCCTGTCGTCGGGAGCGGTCAGGAAGTGAAACGCCGCGCGATCGTGCCAGACATCGTAGGTCCTGGTTGGCTGCCATGTCGTGGCATCGGCGACGATCCAGTCGACCGTTGAGGCGGCTTGGCCGATTCGCTTCTTGGCAACGTCGAGCGCGTTGGCGGAGAGGTCCAGCACGGACAGGCGGCGATATCCGTCCTGAAGCAGCGCGTCGACCAGTCGCGACGCACCGCCGCCAATATCGATGATGGCGGCGTCACGATCCGGGTTGGCCGCGCGAATCATCGCGAGCGAGATCGCCGGGCTGTCCTGATACCAGCTGACCTCGGCCTCGCCCTTGGTGGCGTAGACGTTGTCCCAGTGCGTGGTGCGCTCAGACATGGCGTGCTCCGGCCGTGGCCGGGAATCAACTGGCAATTCGCGCGCCCGCCGTATGCGGACGCGCCGGCGCGAACGAACGACCTATTCGTCCTTCTTCGACATCCGCTCGAGGCGCTCCTGCATTTCCTTCATCTGCTGGCGCAAATCGTCGATGTTGCTGTCCTTCGGCGCCTCGGCGTTCGCATCGGGCTCCGGCTCCGGGCTGGCCGCCGGGCGAGGCGCGGCGAACGGCTTGAACATCGAGAAGGTCTGCTGGAACAGCTCCATGTTGCGACGAACCTGCTCCTCCAGCGGCGCAAACGGAGTGCCGGACAGCGTATTGGCAATCTGCTTGCGGAACTTCTCCTGCTCCTGGGTCAGCGTCGCGATGGACTGCTCCAGATATTTCGGCACCACCATCTGCATGCTGTCGCCGTAGAAGCGGATCAGCTGGCGCAGGAAGGTGGTCGGGAGCAGGTTCTGGCCGGCCTTGTTCTCCTGCTCGAAGATGATCTGGGCGAGCACGGAGCGGGTGATGTCGTCGCCGGTCTTGGCGTCGTAGACCAGGAAATCTTCGCCGTCCTTGACCATGGCGGCGAGGTCTTCCAGCGTCACGTAAGTACTCGTTCCGGTGTTATAGAGCCGGCGGTTCGCGTATTTCTTGATCGTGGTGGGTTGGTCTGATTTCGCCATGGGCTCTCACTTGCAAAAACGCTGAGAACGGGAACCCGGCGGCTATGCCGCAGGGCGGGACGAGTACGCAACGCAACAAAATAAGCATTTTCAAAGGGGTCACGCTACCGTTTTGTGCGCCACGGTTAATCCGGCAGCAAAAACGTGCTTGCGAAAGCGTCAAGAACGCTATTTTGAATGCGCTGCGGCAAGGATTCGGCCCCCCCGCCGATTGACATGCCTCAACGACGTTAACAGGATGGCTGACGAGACTGGCGAGCGTTTTTCCAGCCCCGCCTGCCCCTTCACAAGAACCTCAGGAGATGCCCATGTCAGACGATGTCGTCATCGTCAGCGCCGCCCGCACCCCGGTCGGAAGCTTCAACGGAGCCTTCGCGACCCTTCCTGCCCATGACCTCGGCGCCGTCGCCATCAAGGCCGCGCTGGAGCGCGCCGGTATCGAGCCCGGCCGAGTCTCCGAAGTCATCATGGGCCAGATCCTCACCGCCGCCCAGGGCCAGAACCCGGCCCGCCAGGCCTCGATCATGGCTGGCATTCCGGTGGAAAGCCCGGCCTGGGGCGTCAACCAGCTTTGCGGCTCGGGCCTGCGTACGGTCGCGCTCGGCTATCAGGCGCTGCTCAACGGCGATTCCGAGATCGTGGTCGCCGGCGGCCAGGAATCCATGAGCATGGCCCCTCACGCCCAGCACCTGCGCGGCGGCGTCAAGATGGGCGGCCTCGAGCTGGTCGACACCATGATCAAGGACGGCCTCTGGGATGCCTTCAACGGCTACCACATGGGCAACACCGCCGAGAACGTTGCGCGCCAGTGGCAGATCACTCGCGCCCAGCAGGACGAGTTCGCGGTCGCCTCGCAGCAGAAGGCCGAGGCCGCCCAGAAGGCCGGCAAGTTCAACGACGAGATCGTCCCCGTCACCATCAAGACCCGCAAGGGCGACGTGGTCGTCAGCGCCGACGAATATCCGCGCCATGGCGCCACGCTCGACGCGATGGCGAAGCTCAAGCCGGCCTTTGAGAAGGACGGCACGGTCACCGCGGGCTCGGCCTCGGGCATCAATGACGGCGCTGCCGCCGTGGTGCTGATGACCGCCAAGCAGGCCGCCAAGGAAGGCAAGAAGCCGCTCGCGCGCATCGTGTCCTGGGCGCAGGCCGGCGTCGATCCGAAGATCATGGGCTCGGGCCCGATCCCGGCCTCACGCGCTGCACTGAAGAAGGCCGGCTGGAATGTCGGTGATCTCGATCTGATCGAGGCCAACGAGGCCTTTGCGGCGCAGGCCTGCGCCGTCAACAAGGACCTCGGCTGGGATACCTCGAAGGTCAACGTCAATGGCGGCGCGATCGCGATCGGCCACCCCGTCGGTGCCTCCGGCGCGCGCGTGCTCGTGACGCTGCTGCACGAGATGCAGAAGCGCGATTCGAAAAAGGGCCTTGCCACGCTGTGCATCGGCGGCGGCATGGGTATCGCGATGTGTCTGGCGCGCGACTGAAGGTCGCTGACGTGAAACTGACGCGTGCGCCGCACACCTGATTGAGTGCGTTGCACGCGACTAAAAAAGCGGCGGTTGCAAATCAAATATTCTTCGCAACCGCGCAGGCCTCGACTAAAGAGAAACGCCCGGCTCACGCCGGGCGTTTTGTTCTTGATGTCCGTCAAACGTCCCGCATAATCCTTGGCTAATAACGATCACTCAGAAACGTCCGAAGAGTCCAAGGAAGAGTCCAAGGGAAGGAATACGATATGGCACGTGTTGCACTGGTGACGGGTGGTACGCGGGGCATCGGAGCTGCGATCAGCAAGGCGCTGAAGGCGGCCGGCTACAAGGTCGCGGCAAGCTATGCCGGCAACGATGCGGCGGCGGAGAAGTTCAAGGCCGAGACCGGCATTGCCGTCTACAAATGGGACGTCAGCAATTTCGACGCCTGCGCCGAAGGCGTGAAAAAAGTCGAGGCCGAGGTCGGCCCGGTCGACGTGCTCGTCAACAATGCCGGCATCACCAAGGACGGCGCCTTCCACAAGATGAGCCTCGAGCAATGGAACGCCGTGATCGGCACCAATCTCGGGTCGCTGTTCAACATGTCGCGCCAGGTGATCGAAGGCATGCGCGGGCGCAAGTTCGGCCGCATCATCAACATCTCCTCGATCAACGGCCAGAAGGGCCAGTTCGGCCAGGTGAACTATTCCGCGGCCAAGGCCGGCGAGATCGGCTTCACCAAGGCCCTGGCGCTGGAGAACGCCAAGGGCGGCGTCACCGTGAACGCGATATGCCCGGGCTACATCAACACCGAGATGGTGCAGGCGGTGCCGAAGGACGTGCTGGAAAAGTCCATCCTGCCGCTGATCCCGATCGGCCGTCTCGGCGAGCCCGAGGAGATCGCGCGCGCCGTCGTGTTCCTCGCCGCCGATGAGGCCGGCGCAATCACCGGGTCGACGCTGTCGGTCAACGGCGGCCAGTACATGGTGTGATGCGATCGCATCACGTTCGATCATATAGGTGACTTCGTCATGACCGGGCTTGTCCCGGGCATCATGCCCTGTCATTCCGGGGCTGGCGCTACGCGCCATCCCGGAATGAAGAGGCCTCCATTTCGATGACTCCCCGCACTGCGACGCTGATCGGACTGACGGCGATCCTGATGTGGTCGCTGCTGTCGGTGATGACGGTTGCGACCGGAAAGATTCCGGCGTTCCAGCTCGCCGCGATGACCTTCGCGATCGGCGGTCTCGTCGGCCTGCTGACCTGGATGGGTCGCGGCGATGCCGCCAAAAGCCTGCGCCAGCCGCTGGTGGTGTGGGCCGTCGGCGTCGGCGGCTTGTTCGGCTACCACGCCCTCTATTTCCTCGCGCTGCGCTTTGCGCCGCCGGCCGAAGCCGGCCTGTTGAACTATCTCTGGCCGCTGCTCATCGTGCTGTTCTCGTCGTTCCTGCCGGGCGAGCGCCTCGCCGTGCACCACATCGTCGGCGCCGTGCTTGGCCTCGTCGGCACCGTGCTGCTGTTCGCCGGCAACACCATCGGCTTCGCGCCGGGGGCAGTGCCCGGATTGATCGCGGCCTTCATCGCCGCCTTCGTCTGGGCAACCTATTCGGTGCTGTCGCGCCGGTTAAAAGCGGTGCCGACCGACGCGGTCGCGGGCTTCTGTCTCGCTACATCAGTGCTTGCCGCGCTGATGCATGGCGCGCTGGAGACCACCGTCTGGCCGGAAACCACGCTGCAATGGCTCTCCGTGATCGCGCTCGGCATCGGGCCGGTGGGCGCCGCCTTCTACGCCTGGGACATCGGCATGAAGCGCGGCGATATCCGCGTGCTCGGCGCCGCCTCCTACGCGACGCCGCTGCTCTCGACCGGCTTCCTCATCGCCGCCGGCTTTGCCAAAGCCAGCGCCAACATCGCCATCGCCGCGGTCCTGATTGCCGGCGGCGGCCTGATCGCGGCCAAGGACATGGTGTTGAGGAAGCGATGATTGTCATTCCGGCGCGCGCGACGTGCGAGCCCGGAATTCATCGATCCGCGTCAATGGTGGCGAGATGGATTCTCCGATGCGCAATTGCGCATCATCGTTCGCCGCTTGTGTGGCGCCCCGGAGTGACGCTGTTGGCCTACGGCTCCCAGCCGTTCGGTGCCAGCTCGAACTTCGCGAACTCGAATGCCGGCGCCACGCTGCAGCCGACCAGCGTCCACTCGCCCGTGGTCTCCGCCATCTGCCAGGCATTGGCCGGCACGATTCCCTGCGGCCGCTCGCCGCCGAAGAGATCCGTGCCGAGCCGCACCTCGTGCTGCGAGCAGCCGTCGTGGGCGATGCGCAGCGTCAAGGGGCTGCCGGCATAGTAGTGCCAGGTCTCGACCGCGTCGATGCGATGCCAGTGCGAGCGTTCGCCGCGCGCGAGCAGGAAGTAGATCAGGGTCGAGCGCGAACGCCCGTTGGCGTCGGTGGTCTGATCGCGAAAGGTCTCGCGATAGTGCCCGCCCTCGGGATGCGGGCGAAGTTCGAGGCGCGCGATGATCTCGGCTGCGGTCGGCATCGATCCTCGTCAGGACTTGTTCTTCAGGACTTGTTCTTGCGCTCGCGGAGCTCGCCGAACACCGCGGCGGCATCCGCGCCTTTCATGTGGAGCCTGGCTGCAACCGACGGCTCATCGGCGCGCAGGAACACATTCGCCCGCTTCTCGTCGCCAAGCAGCACGGGAATGGTCGGCTTGTTCTCGGCCCGCAGCTTGGCCACCTCGGCCGCGCGCGCCTGCAGCGCCGCATTGTCGGGGTCGACGGTGAGGGCGAACTTGACGTTGGACGCCGTGTATTCGTGGCCGCAATAGAGCTTGAAGTCGTCGGGCAGCGCGCGCAGCTTCAACAGCGAATCCCACATCATCGGATAGGTGCCCTCGAACACGCGGCCGCAGCCGATCGAGAACAGCGTGTCGGCGGCGAACACCGTCTTCTCATTGTCGAACACGTAGGAGATGTGGTCGAGCGTGTGGCCGGGCGTCTCCACGACGCGCGCCAGCAGATTGCCGATCTTGACCACGTCGGCATTGGCGACACGCAGATCGACGTTGGCGATCTTCGTCGTCTTGTCATGCGGCGCGACGACGCGGCAATTGTATTTCTGCTTGAGTTCGGCGACCCCGCCGACATGATCGCCATGGTGATGGGTGATCAGGATGTCGGTGAGCTGCCAGCCCTCGCGCTCCAGCGCCTGCAGGATCGGGCCGGCCTCCGGCGCGTCGATCGACGCCGTCGCCTTGGTTTCCGGATCGTGGATCAGATAACCGAAATTGTCGTTTAAACAGGTGAAAGTACGAATTTCGGCGGCCATGACCTCTCCATCGCGCTCAGCCCCGACCGACAAATATGGCGTTAACGTTGCCCAGGCAATGCAATATTCCGCGCGCAGGCGTGCCCTCGCGCATGTTACATTGCCGTCATGACAATCGATGTCGTCGACCTCCGCGAGTTCTATTCCCGTCGCCTCGGGATTGTGGCGCGGCAAATGATCAATCGCGGCATCCGGCAGCGCTGGCCGGGCGCCGAGGGCCAGCGCGTGCTCGGCATCGGTTATCCCACCCCCTATCTGGGATTGTTCCGCGAAGACGCCGAGCGCTGCATCGCCTTCATGCCGGCCGCCCAGGGTGTCCTGAAATGGCCGACGGGACGGCCGGCGCTGGCCTCGCTGGTCGACGAGTTCTCGCTGCCGCTTCCCGACGCCGCGGTCGACCGCATCCTGCTGGTCCATGCGCTGGAGATGTCGGACGATCCGGCCGCGCTGCTGCGCGAGGTGTGGCGGGTGCTGTCGGGCTCGGGCCGCGTCATCGCGGTGATCCCGAACCGGCGCGGCGTATGGACCCGCACCGACAGCACGCCGTTCGGTCACGGCCGGCCCTATTCGCGCTCGCAGATCACCGACCTGTTGCGCCAGACCTGGTTCACGCCGACGGCCTGGGGCGAAGCGCTGTTCATGCCGCCCTATGCCGGCGGCTGGGTGCTGAGATCGGCGCAGATGTGGGAGCGTGCCGGGGCGGCGCTGTCGCTGCCCTTTGCCGGCGTGCATATCGTCGAGGCGACCAAGCAGGTCTATCGCGCGATTCCCGCCAAGCGCGAGCGCGCGCGCCTGATTCCCTCGCTGGCCAAGCCCGTGCTGGTGCCATCCTCGACGACGGTGACGCGCAGCTCCTTTTCACCTCTCCCCCGGGAGAGGTGATCCGTGCCTGCGGCTCTCACCGATTCAGCTACCGCATATCTCCAAAAAAAATCGTCCCGGCGTGGCCGGGACGATTCAGGTCAGAAATCAGAAGAGGCTTACTCGCCGGAAGCGACCTCGTCGCTGGGCGCGGCGGGAGCCGCTTCGCGATCGGGACGCGGCCCATGCGGCCGGCGCCGACGGCGCGGATAGCGCTCGCCGCCGCCACCGCCGCCCTCGAAGCCGCCCTGGCCGCCATTCACCTGCGGCTGTGCGCCGGTGATGAAGGATGGCAGGCGGTCGACGCTGCCGGTATCGGCAATGACGGGCTGCGGCTGGTTCGCGGGTTGCGGCTGCGGCTGATATTGCGGCTGCGGACGATGGTCGCGTTCGCGGTGCTCGCGCGGCTGCTGGTTGTCGCGCTGATAGGGCTGCTGATTGTCGCGCTGCTGGTGATCACGCTGGTGATGATCGCGCTGGCCGTCGCGGTCGCGCATGAAGGGCTGCTGCTGCGGCGGCTGCGGCACGAAGCCCGGCTCCTGGCCGAACGCCGAGAAGTTCTCGCCGTCGTCGTCGCTGTCGTCGCCGCTGCTGTTGCTGATCGGCTCGTCGCCACGCGGCTGCTGGTTCTGGCGGAACTGCTCCTGGGCGGCCGCGATCAGGCGGAAATAATGCTCGGCATGCTGGTAGTAGTTCTCGGCCGCAACGGGATCGCCGGAGGAGCGCGCATCGCGCGCGAGCTGGAGATACTTCTCGGCGATATGCGAGGCCGTGCCGCGGATCTTGATGTCGGGCCCGTTGGACTCGTAGACCCGGGTCATCGGGTTCTGGCCGCGCCGGTTGTTGTTGTTGTTATTGTTGTTGCGGTTGCGCATCCGCTGCTTGTTCTGACCGTTTCTCATGTCCTGCCTTTAATTCCAGCCCTAAAGGTTGCACGCACTACTGATTGCCGAGACTGACCTGGTGACAGCGGTTCACGTCGCTCGTACGCACCGCGCACGAGAGCGGATCGAGCCCTGCCGATGTTCGTCGACCGTCGCGTTCAACAAAGACGCGTTCCCCCCGCCAGCATCCATTGCCAGCGAACCCATTCATATCGCCTGCCGAAACAAGCCCAGCTTTCTTGCGTAAGTCTTCAAGCGCAATAACAGGCTTTCGTTCACGTTGCGGTCGGAGAGCAGCGCAGCTCACTGGCCATCGCGCTCAACCCTGCGGCTTGGAACCTTAATCAGTAAAGCTCTCGCCCGAGAGCCCGGCTTTCGCCCGTAGGTCTACGGGGCCGGCACCGATGTGTTGACCGGAACGTAGTCGTTCCCAAGGGATATTCCAAGAGCTTTTTACAGATCAATCCGGCTTTTATGGGGGCATTTTTCGGGCCGAAACGGCCCGTGGGATACCCGCCAAATCGGCCATGGGCGGCCTGTCCACCACTAACGCGGCAGCGGCCATCAAGGTTTCAATATTCCGGGCCTGGCCCTGCCCGGCCTCGACGATCAAAGCCCCGCCGGGGACGAGGCGCTCGGCCGCCTGCGGGATCAGGGCGCGGTAGGCGTCATATCCGTCATTGCCGCCGTCGAGCGCCAGATGCGGATCGTGCTCTCGCACATCGACGCTCAATTTCGGAATTTCGGCGGAAGGAATATAGGGCGGGTTCGACACGATGAGATCGAACGGACCCGAGAGCGCGGCCAGATAGGAGCAGCCAACGAAGGCAGAACGGTTGCCAAGGCCGAGGGCGGCGGCATTGCCCCGCGCGGTGCCGAGCGCGGTGAGGCTGAGATCGGTGCCGACACCGAAGGCATCGGGAATCTCGTGCAGCAGCGCGAGCAGGATCGCGCCCGAACCGGTGCCGATGTCGACGATGCGGGGGCGGTGAATCTTCTGCTCGCGAAAGAGCTCGAGCGCACGCTCGACCACCGTTTCGGTGCGGGGCGCGGAACCAGGGTCGCCTCCGACAGGCGAAAGGACAGGCCCCAGAATTCGCGCATCCCGAGGATGCGCGCCACCGGTTCGCCCGCGATCCGTCGCCCCGCATATTGCGCGAGCTGCAACGCTTCGGCGCTCGTCAGGGGCCGGGCGGCCTGTGCAATGAGGCCGGTGAGATCGAGGCCAACCACGGCACCGATCAGGATGCGGGCGTCGAGCTCGGCTTCGTCGAGCTGTGCAGATCGCAGCTGCGCCGCCACCGCGCGCCGTGCGCTCTCGATCGATTGTCCTGTGAAGCCGTTGCTCACGCGCGCGTCACGCCGCCGCGCCTTGCGCGGCGAGCTGTGCGGCCTGGTGTTCGGTCGTGAGTGCGTCGATCAATTCGCCCAGCGCTTCGCCTGCTATCACCTGCGGCAGCTTGTAGAGCGTCAGGTTGATGCGATGGTCGGTGACACGCCCTTGCGGGAAATTATAGGTGCGGATGCGCTCCGAGCGATCGCCTGAGCCGACCTTCTCCTTGCGCTCGGCCGAGCGCGCGGCGTCGACGCGCTGGCGCTCGGCGTCGTAGATGCGCGAGCGCAGGATGTTCATGGCCGAGGCGCGGTTCTTGTGCTGCGAGCGGCTGTCCTGCATCATCACCACGATGCCGGTCGGGATGTGGGTGATGCGGATCGCCGATTCGGTCTTGTTGACGTGCTGGCCGCCGGCGCCTTGCGCGCGCATGGTCTCGATGCGCAGGTCTTCGTTCTTGATGTCGACGTCGACATCCTCGACCTCCGGCAGCACCGCGACGGTGGCGGCGGACGTATGGATGCGCCCTTGCGTCTCGGTATCGGGCACGCGCTGCACGCGGTGCACGCCGGATTCGAATTTCAGCTTCGAGAACGCGCCGCGGCCCTGCACCTGCGCGATGATTTCCTTGTAGCCGCCGACGGTGCCTTCGCTCGCCGAGATCACCTCGACCTTCCAGCCCTGCAGGGCAGCGAAGCGCTCGTACATCCGGAACAGGTCGCCCGCGAACAGCGAGGCCTCGTCGCCGCCGGTGCCGGCGCGGATTTCCAACACCACGTTGCGATCGTCCATGGCGTCCCTGGGCAGCAGCGCGACGCGGATCTTCTGGACCAGCTGCTCAATTTTCGGCGTCAGCTCGTCGCGCTCGGCTTCCGCCATGCCGCGCATCTCGGCATCGGTCGCGGGATCGGCGATGAGGGCCTCGGTATCGGCGAGCTCCTTGACTGCGGACCGATAAGTCTTGACCGCCTCGACCAGCGGGGTGATCTCGGCGAGCTCACGCGTGATCTGCACGTAGCGTTCGGAGGCGAGCTGCCCGAGCGACTCGGCCTCGAGCGAAGCGTGATGCGCGAGCAGGACGTCCAGTTTGGCTTCGGGGAGTGACGACATCGGTTCAGTCTCAAGGGGCGGAAGGAGGCGAGGGCGGCGGGGAGCGGGCGACAGGCCCGCTACAACGCAAGGCCCTCGGCCTCGGCAAATTCCGTCAGCTTCTGCCGGATCGAGACGCTGCCCGCGGGCGCATCCAGCAGAGGGTTGAGCATCGCTTCGGCCTTCTTGGCGTCGAGATCGAGCACCATCGCCTTGACCGGGCCGAGCGCGGTCGCCGAGAGCGACAGCGAGCGATAGCCGAGCGCGATCAGCGCCAGTGCGCCGATGGGCTTGGAGGCCATCTCGCCGCAGAGCGAGAGCGACTTCTGCGCGGCTTGCGCCTTGCGCGCGATATCGCGGAGCGCGCGCAGGATCGGCGCCGACATCGTGTCGAAGCGCTCGGAGACCTTCGCATTGCCGCGGTCCACCGCGAACAGGAACTGGAACAGATCGTTGGAGCCGACCGAGATGAAATCGACCTTCTTCAGGAGCTCGTCGAGCTGGTAGAGCAGGGCGGGCACCTCGACCATGGTGCCGATGTCGATTCTTTCAGGCAGCGTGTGGCCGTGCTGGCGTAAGTATGTCAGCTCGCGCTCGACGAGCGCCTTCGCCGAATCAAATTCGGCGACCTCCGAGATCATCGGGAACATGATGCGCAGCGCACGGCCGCCGCCGGCGCGCAAGAGCGCGCGGATCTGACCGCGCAACAGGCCGGGGCGATCGAGCCCGAGCCGGATCGCCCGCCAGCCGAGCGCAGGATTTTCCTCGATCACCGCTTCCATGTAGGGCAGCGCCTTGTCGCCGCCGATATCGAGGGTGCGGAAGGTGACGGGCTTGTCGCCCGCGGCATCCAGCACGGTGCGATAGAGCGCGAGCTGGTCGCTGGTGCGCGGCAGGCTCTGGCCGACCATGAACTGCAGCTCGGTGCGGAACAGGCCGATGCCGGCGCTGCCGGTATCCTCGATATGGGGCAGGTCGATCGCGAGACCTGCGTTGATCATCAGCTCGACCTTCTGGCCATCTTTGGTGACGCAGGGCCGGTCGCGCAGTGCCAGATATTGCGCCTGGCGGCGGGCGCGGAAGCGCACGCGCTCGGCGAAAGCGGCTTCGATCTCCTGCGACGGACGCACATAGATCGAGCCGGACGTGCCGTCGACGATGATGGCATCGCCGGGATCGGCGATGCCGGGCGCGTTCGGCACCTCGCCGACCGCGGGGATGCCGAGCGCCCGCGCCACGATCGAGACGTGGGAGTTGGCGGTGCCCTCCTCCAGCACGATGCCGCGCAGGCGCTTGCGGTCGTAGTCGAGCAGCGCCGCCGGGCCCATCGCGCGCGCGATGACGATGGCATTGTCGGGCAATTGCTCGCGCGACGGCGCATGATCCTGGCCGACCAGCTGCCGCATCAGGCGGTAGCCGAGATCCTCGAGATCGTGCAGGCGGTCGCGCAAATAAGGATCCGTCGAGCGCAGCATGCGCGCGCGGGTGTCGGACTGCACGCGCTCGACGGCGGCTTCCGCGGTGAGGCCGGTGGCGACCGCCTCGTGCAGCTTGTGCGACCAGCCCTGGTCGTTGGCGAACATGCGGTAGGCTTCCAGCACCTCGCGGTGCTCGCCGCCCTCGGCAACGTCGCCGCGCTCCAGCATGCGGTCGAGGTCGGCGCGCAGCTTGGCGAGGGCGGTGTCCAGCCGCTTGATTTCCTTCGGCAGGTCCTCGGCGATGTAATCCTTGATGACGACGCGCGGCTCGTGCAGCACGACGTGGCCGAGCGCGATGCCTTCCGACAGGATGGCGCCGACCTTCTGCGCCGAATGGCGCGCGGCAGGCTCCAGGCCCGGCTGGGCCAGCGCCGACAGCTCGCCGGAGGCGATGAGTTCCGCCAACACCATGGCGGTGGTCTGCAGCGCCTCGAGCTCTTCCTCGACGTAATTGCGCTTGGCGCGGTTCTGCACCACCAGCACGCCGAGCGTGTTGCCGGCGCGCAGGATCGGCACGCCGAGGAAGGAGTGATAGATTTCTTCGCCGGTCTCGGGACGGAACGAGAAGGCCGGATGGCTCTGCGCGTCGCTCAAGTTGAGCGGGGTCGCCTCGCTCGCGACGAGACCAACGAGGCCCTCGTGGGCGCTGAGCACGGTGTGGTGCACAGCCTCGCGGTTGAGACCCTCGGTGGCGTAGAGCTCGAGCGTGTTGTCGACGCGCAGCACGTAGACCGAGCACACCTCGGCCACCATGTTGGCGGCGATCAGCACCACGATCTTGTCCAGCCGCTCCTGGGCCGAGACCTGCTCCGCCATGGTTTCGCGGAGCCGTCTCAACAAGACGCGGGGACCTCCCGACGCGCTCCGCATGTAGCCTCAATCTCCTCCGTCTGCCCGGCCCGGCGGTATCGGCCGGCGGCTGGCCCAAAACTCTAGAAAAACAACCAATTTGTTTGTCCGGCGCAGGCGCAAACTCTCGCCTGCACCGAATCAGCGCCGCCTGAACCGGAACACAGTTTGCGGCAGCCCACCCTCTTCGCCGTATAGCGAACTGGGGCTTGTTTTGCCAAGCAAAACGCCTGCCAAACGCGAAGGTGTGTACACCTTCGCGTTTGCTGCGACCGCTAAGAGAAAATTAGCCCAGTCATGGTCCGGAAAGTGCAAAGTGCTTTTCCGGAGAGACCGTGCTCAAAGACGATATGAAGCGCGACGACGATGGCGCTTCAGGCCTGATCGAGGCCGTAGAGCGTATGCAGGGTGCGCACCGCCAGCTCGGTATAGGCGGCGTCGATCAAAACCGAGAATTTGATCTCTGAGGTTGTAATGGCCCGGATGTTGATATTCCGCCCTGCGAGGGCCGAGAACGCCTGGGCGGCGACGCCGGCGTGGCTGCGCATGCCGCTCCCGATCACCGAGATTTTTGCGACGTCGGTAGCGGTATCAAGCCGGGCATAGCCGATCTTGGCCTTGGCAGCGGTAATCGTGTCCTTGGCGCGGGTGTAGTCGGCGGCCGGGACCGTGAAGGTGAGGTCGGTGGTCTTGCCGTCCTCGGAGACGTTCTGCACGATCATGTCGACGTTGATGTTGGCTTCCGCCAGCGGCCCGAAGATCGAGGCCGCAACGCCCGGCTTGTCTTCGATCTGGCGCACCGAGATCTGGGCCTCGTCCTTCGAAAAGGCGATGCCGGTGACGACGTGGTTTTCCATGATCTCCTCCTCGCCGCAGATCAGCGTGCCGGGCGGCTGGTTGGCATGCGGGTCGATGTCCTCGGGCTTGTCGAAGCTCGAGCGGACGAAGATCGGCATGTTGTGAACCATGCCGAGTTCCACAGAGCGAACCTGGAGCACTTTTGCGCCCTGCGAGGCCAGTTCCAGCATGTCCTCGAACGCGATCTTATCAAGCCTCTTGGCCTTCGCCACGATTCGCGGGTCGGTGGTGTAGACGCCATCGACGTCGGTGTAGATGTCGCAGCGGTCGGCCTTGACGGCTGCGGCGACCGCCACGGCCGAGGTGTCGGAGCCGCCGCGGCCGAGCGTGGTGATCCGGCCGGTTTCGGCGTTGATGCCCTGGAAGCCGGCGATGACGGCGACCTCCTTGCGCTCCTTAAAGCGCTTGATGATCTCGCTGCCGTCGATGTCCTCGATCCGCGCCGAGGCATGGGCGTCGCTGGTTTTGATCGGGATCTGCCAGCCCTGCCACGAGCGGGCCTGGATGCCCATGCTCTGCAGCACGATCGCAAGCAGGCCGGACGTGACCTGCTCGCCTGAGGCGACGACGGCGTCGTATTCGCGCGCGTCGTGCATCGGTGAGGCCTCGGTGCACCAGGCCACCAGCTCGTTGGTCTTGCCCGACATCGCCGAGACCACCACCGCCACTTCATGGCCGGCGTCGACCTCACGCTTCACGTGGCGTGCGACGTTGCGGATGCGTTCGATGTTGGCGACGGATGTGCCGCCGAATTTCATCACGAGGCGGCTCATGACGACGCGTGCATTCCCTCATAAGGATCAGTATGGTGACCCGCACCGGACGGCTGGCTGCGGACACCGACCGCGCGTATACAGAGCGGCGGGGCCGGGGGCAAGCGGGTTCCTGCGGGGGCAGGGTGCGGGGTAGTGGGTTAACCGAGATCATGGCGCGTTATATCGACGAGATCCTGCAGCCCGGCGAGCGAGTGCTGTATTCGACCAATGCGCACTGGATCTTCTATTTCCCGGCGATCGTGGCCTGGATCGTGGCCTTGGTCCTGTTCGTCCTGTCCCGCCAGGCCACCGCCGACGGGCTCGTTTTGCTTTGCCTCGTCGCTTCGGGGCTGGTGGCTCTGGCGGCCCTGTATTGGACCCTTAAGGGCTGGTTCCATCGCTTCACCACCGAGACCGACGTCACCAATTTGCGGGTCGTGCACAAGACCGGGTTCATCAAGCGCCGCACTTTCGAGATGGCGCTGGACAAGGTCGAGAGCGTCGATGTCGACCAGACCATTCTTGGACGTATTCTCAACTACGGCGACGTGACGATTCGCGGCGTCGGTGAGGGGATCGAGACGATCAGGACCATCGCCTCGCCGCTCGCCTTCCGTAGTTCGATCACCACGCGGTAGGACCGCGCGTAACATGAGCATGCAGCAAAATACCTCCCTATCCGCCCAGCCGGGCTCGACCGTCGACGCCGCCGAGATCGCCAAATTCTCGAAACTCTCGGCGGAGTGGTGGGATCCCAAGGGCAAGATGGCGCCGCTGCACCGGATCAACCCGCTGCGGCTCGGCTATATCCGCGACGCCGCCTGCCGCAAGTTCGCGCGCAACGTGCGCAGCCTCAACTGCCTCGGCGGATTGCGCGTGCTGGACATCGGCTGCGGCGCCGGCCTGCTCTGCGAGCCGCTGTCGCGCCTCGGCGCACAGGTCATCGGCATCGATCCCTCGCAGAGCAACATCGCCGCCGCGAAGCTCCACGCCGACAAGAGCCATCTTGCGATCGACTATCGCTGCACCACGGTGGAGGAGATCGATCCGCGCGAGCGCTTCGACATCGTGCTGGCGATGGAGGTGGTCGAGCACGTCACCGACGTCGGCATGTTCCTGAAACGCTGTGCCTCGATGCTGAAGCCGAACGGGCTGATGGTGGTCTCGACGCTGAACCGGAACTGGAAGAGCTTTGCGCTCGCCATCGTCGGCGCCGAATACGTCCTGCGCTGGCTGCCGCGCGGCACGCACGAATGGAACAAATTCGTCACCCCCGACGAGCTGACCAAGTACCTGCTCGACAACCGACTCGTCATCACCGAGCAGACCGGCGTCGTCTACTCACCCTTCGCCGACAAATGGAGCCTCTCGTCGGACATGGACGTGAACTACATGGTGGTCGCGGAAGCGATGGTGTGAGGGGGCAACCCTGCGGACATACAAATAGTGTCGTCCCGGCGAAGTTTGTTGCGTGAGCATCGCACCCATGACATCCGCGTAATTGACCTGCTTCGCCGCCAGCGGCAGGTTGGCTCCAGATCCCTTCCTATCCACCCAACCCATGCTCACCGTCGCCAGCCTCTGGATTCCCTTCACGGTCATCGCTGCGCTCGGCCAGGTCGCGCGCAATGCGATGCAGCGGTCGTTGACCAAGCCGCTGGGGACCTGGGGCGCGACCAATATCCGCTTCCTGTTCGGCTTCCCGTTCTCGCTGCTGTTCCTCGGCGTGGTGCTGGTCGCGACCGGCGATCATATCGGCATGCCGCCGGCCGTGTTCTGGCCGTGGTTGCTGCTCGGGGCGCTCAGCCAGATCGTCGCGACCGGCCTGATGCTGCTTGCGATGAATGACCGATCCTTCGTGGTGACCACGGCCTACCTCAAGACCGAGGCGATCCAGACCGCGATCTTCGGCTTCGTCTTTCTCGGCGATCATCTGACCTGGCTCAAGGTGCTGGCGATCGTGATCGCGACCGTCGGTGTCGTCATCACCGCGCTGCGCCCCGGCGGCGAGAAGAGTTTTGCGGAATTGAAGCCGACCATCACCGGCCTTGTCGCAGCTGCGGCATTCGCGCTGTCGGCGGTCGGTTTTCGCGGCGCGATCATCACGGTGCCGAACGTGTCGTTCGTGACGGCCGCCTCGTTTACGCTGGTGCTCGGCCTGTTCGTGCAGACGCTGGTGCTGACGATCTACCTGCTCTGGCGCGCGCCGGACGTGCTGCGGGGCATCCTCGGACTGTGGCGGCCCTCGATGCTTGCCGGCTTCACGGGCGCCTTCGCCTCGCAGTTCTGGTTTCTGGCCTTCGCGCTGACGGCCGCCGCCAATGTCCGCACGCTCGCCTTGATCGAGGTGCTGTTCGCGCAAGCCGTGGCCTACTACTCGTTCAAGCAGCCGATCGCGCCGCGCGAGATTTTCGGCATCGCACTGATCGTGATCGGCGTGGCGGTGCTGGTGGGAGCCTAATTCCGGTCTTCCGGCAGCGTCGGCAGCGGCGAGACCTCGATGCCTTCGTCGATCAGCGACTTCGCCTCTTCCGGCGACGCCTCGCCGTAGATCGGGCGGTGCTCCTTGTCGCCGTAATGCATCGCGCGCGCTTCGTTCGCAAAGCGCTCGCCGACATTGTCGGCGTTCTTGACGATGTGGTCGCGCAGCTCTTTCAGCTTGGCGCGCAGCTCGCGCTCCTGCGCCATCAGCAGCGAGGTCGGCCCTGACGGCGCAGCCTCGGGCGTGGTTGCAGCCACCGGCTCCGGCGGCGGTGTCGCCCGCCCGCGGCCCTTCTTGCCGACGATGCGCGGCGCCATGATCGCCTTGTCGACCTTGGCCGAGCCGCAGATCGGGCAGGTCACGAGTTTTCGCTTCACCTGCGACTCATAGGCGGACGAACTCTGGAACCAGCTTTCGAAGGCGTGGTTCCGGTCGCAATGGAGCGCGTAGCGGATCATGCCGATCCCCGTACGAGATGCAGATGGTCCGGCCCGGCCTTGGGGTCGGCGACGCCGAAGCGGCGGCCGTGCTGGAGCGACGGGATCGCGCGGCGCGCGGTCTCGACCTTGGCCGGATCGATCTTGGCCATGATGATGCCGGGCTCGACATCGCCCTCGGCGAGGATCTCGCCCCAGGGATCGATGATCAGCGAGTGACCATAGGTCTCGCGCTTGTTCTCGTGGTTGCCTGCCTGCGCCGCGGCGAAGATGAAGCAGCCGGTCTCGATTGCGCGGGCGCGCAGCAGCACGTGCCAATGCGCTTCGCCGGTCTTGCGGGTGAAGGCGGAGGGCACGGTGATGAAGTGGGCGCCGCTCTCGGCCAGCGCGCGGTAGAGCGCGGGGAAGCGCACGTCGTAGCAGATCGTCAAGCCCACCCGGCCCCAGGGGAGGTCGGAGATCACGGCGGTCTCGCCCGGCTGGTAATTGGCGGATTCGCGATAGCTCTCGCCGTCCGGCAGCTCGATGTCGAACATGTGGATCTTGTCGTAGCTCGCGAGCACATTGCCCTCGGGCCCGATCAGGAAGGAGCGGTTGACCGCCTTCTCCGGCGAGAAGCGCAGCGCCAGCGAGCCGACATGGATGTGGATCTTCAGTTCCGCGGCGAGCGCGCGGTAGGCCTTCAGCGAGGTGTCGTCCTCCTCACTCTGCAGATGCTCGAACAGCGCCTTGCGGTTCAGCTGCATCATGTTGCTGACTTCGGGCGTCTGCACGTAGTCGGCGCCGCCCGCCGCAGCCTGCCGGATCAGCCTGGTGGCCTGCGCGAGGCTGGGCTCCGGCAACAGGCCGGTGCGCATCTGCACCATCGCGGCGGTGAAGGTCCTGTTGTCGCTCATGATACCGCCTTCACGCTTTCGAGCAGGCCGTCGAGCTTGCCCTCGCGATCGAGCGCGTAGAGATCGTCGCAGCCGCCGACATGGGTGCCGCCGATCCAGATCTGCGGGAAGGTCGAGCCGTCGCCGGCACGGTCGTACATCTCCTGGCGCCAGGACGGGTTCTTGGCGACATCGAACTCGGTGAAGGTCGCCTTCTTGCGGGTCAGCAGGGACCTCGCGGCGGAACAATAGCCGCAGCCCGGCCTGGTATAGATCTCGACAGCAGCAGTCATCTCGTCCGGCGCTCTCATGTCATGAATTCATTGAATTATATGGGACTTCACCTGACCTCCACAACCCGGGCGAACACGAGCACGTCCACCTGGGCTACCTTGGCGCGGAGCAGGGCGCGCGCGCAGGCATCCAATGTCGCACCTGAGGTCAGGACGTCGTCGACCAGCACGACGCGGCGGCCCTGGACCTCGGCCTGACGGTCCGGAGATACCTGGAATGCGCCCTGCACATTGGTGGCGCGCTGGGCCCGCGACAGGCCGATCTGCTGCTCGGTGGCACGGACCCGCCGCAGCACGTCGCCCCGCACCTTGACGCCGCTCTGCCGCTCGATCACGCGCGCCAGCGCTCCGGACTGGTTGTAACGCCGGCGCCAGGCCCGCCGCCAATGCAAGGGCACCGGCACCAGCATGTCGGCGCCCGTCAGCAGCTCGCCGCCCGCGCGCGCCATCCAGCGGCCCATGGCCGGCGCCAGATCGGTGCGATCCTGATATTTCAACGCATGCACCAGCGTGCGCGCGACGTCGTCATAGCGCACCGCCGCGCGCGCCCGCTGGTAGGCCGGCGGGCTCGCGATCGCCTCCATCGACAGCATGTCGGGGCCGGGGTCGTAAACGAAGGGGATGCCGAGCCGCGGGCAATACGGCCGTTCGATGAACGACAGCCGCGCCCAGCACGAAGCGCAAACGCCCTCGCCGTCGACCGGCTCGCGGCAGGATACGCACAGCGTCGGCAGCGCAATGTCCAGCGCTAGCCGCGCCGCGCGCGACAGCACATGGCGGCCGGCCGTCCATGCGGCACGCAGTGGTGCGGAGATGGAACGGGAAGGGGCGGCGTTGGCTTCCATGAGGGGAGGCTAGCGCTGCACGCAGCGGATTGCCAGAACAGTGGAGATCGGCGTAACCAGCGGCATGGCCCAGAACCCCCAGACTCCGCCCGCTTTGTTCGATCGCGCCTTGCTGCATGCGAGGCAACGGCGCGCGAAAGGGCAGGGCGCCGTGAGCTTCCTGCTCGACCGGGTCGCCGAGGACTTGTCGGACCGATTGGCGGCCGTGATGCGGGAGTTTCACGCCCCGGCCGATCTCTGGACGCCCGGTGACGGTCTCGCCGCGCTGCGCGCGCGCCTGCCTTCCATCGAACGGGTCGCGCTCGATGCGGCCGGCGTGGAAAAACTGCCCTTCGCGCCGGAAAGCCGCGACCTCGTCGTCTCGGCGCTGGCGCTGCAATTCGTCAACGACCTGCCGGGCGTGCTCGCGCAAATCCGTCGGGCGCTGAAGCCGGACGGGCTCTTGCTCGCCGCGATGATCGGCGGCGACAGCTTGACCGAGCTGCGGCAGGCCTTTGCCGCGGCGGAGGCCGAATGCGAGGGCGGCGTGTCGCCGCGTGTCGCGCCGTTCGCTGATTTGCGCGACATCGGTGCGCTGTTGCAGCGGGCGGGCTTTGCGTTGCCGGTAACCGATGTCGATCGCGTCGTGGTGCGTTATGGCAATGCGTTCGCGCTGATGCAGGATCTCCGCCGCATGGGCGCGGCCAATGTTCTGCTCGAGCGCCGGCGTACACCGACGCGCCGCGCGACGCTGCTGCGGATGGCCGAGATCTACGCCGGGCGCTTTGCCGATGCCGATGGCCGCATCCGCGCGACGTTCGACATCATCTGGCTCTCCGGATGGGCGCCGCATGCGAGCCAGCAGCAACCGCTCAAGCCGGGGTCGGCGAAAGCAAGCCTGGCGGAGGCGGTGAAGAAGGCGGGGAAAGAGTGAGTCGTTTGTCGTTGAGCCTGCCGGGCTCACATCAGCAAATCGATCAAATGCGGGATCAGCGGGATGTCCGCGGGCGGCATCGGGTAGTCGCGCAGCTTGTTGGCGCGGACCCAGGCGAGGTTCTGGCCCTCGCGTGGGGTGACCATCCCTTCCCAGCGCCGGCAGATGTAGAGCGGCATCAACAGATGAAACGTCTCGTAGCCGTAGCTGGCGAAGGTGAGCGGCGCCAGGCACGGCTCGGCGACGGTAATGCCGAGCTCCTCATGCAGCTCGCGGATCAGGCTCTGCTCCGGCCGTTCGCCCGGCTCGAGCTTGCCGCCGGGGAATTCCCACAGGCCAGCCAGTGCCTTGCCTTCGGGGCGCTGCGCGATCAGGACGCGCTTGTCGGCGTCGACCAGCGCGCAGGCCACTACCAGAGTCAGTTTGAGATCGGCCATGTTTTGGCGCGCCCCGCGATGACGATTGCAACTACGATCGATAGTCTCCGTTGATCGCCACATATTCCTTCGTGAGGTCGCAAGTCAGCACGCGGTCGCGGCCTTTGCCGAGGCCGAGCGAGACCTTGATCGCGATCTCCGGCGCCTTCATCGCCTCCGACACCTGCGCCTCGTCATAGGACGGATCGCGCGCGCCGCTCTTGGCGACGCGGATGCCGTTGAAGGAGATCGAGAGCTTGTCGCGATCGGCCGGCTCGCCGGCCTTGCCGACGGCCATCACCACGCGGCCCCAATTGGCGTCCTCGCCGGCGATCGCGGTCTTGACCAGCGGCGAGTTGGCGATCGACATCGCGATCTTGCGCGCCGAGGCCTTGGTCTTGGCGCCCTCGACGGTGATCTCGACCAGCTTGCGCGCGCCCTCGCCGTCGCGGGCGACCTGCTCGGCGAGGTTGGCGAGCACCTGGTTGAACGCCTTGACGAAGCCCTTCAGCCTGGGATCGCTGGGGCGGCTGATCTTGGGTGCGCCGTGCTCGGCGGCGGCGCCGGTGGCGAACGCCAGCAGGGTGTCCGAGGTCGAGGTGTCGCCGTCGATCGTCACCGCATTGAAGGTGTCCTCGACGCCGGCCTTGAGCAGCGCCTGCAGCGCTGCGGGCGCGATCGGCGCGTCGGTGAAGATGAAGGACAGCATCGTCGCCATGTCTGGTGCGATCATGCCGGCGCCCTTGGCCATGCCGTTGATGGTGACCTTGGCCTTGCCGAGCTTGACGGTCGCGGTCGCGACCTTCGGGAAGGTGTCGGTCGTCATGATGGCCTTGGCCGCGGCGAGATAGTCGCCGGGTTCGGCGGTCTCGGCGAGGCGGCCCAGCACGCCGTCGAACTTGGTCGCATCCAGCGGCTCGCCGATGACGCCGGTCGAGGCCAGGAAGATTTCACCCTCGCTGCAGCCGACCGCCTTGGCCGCAATCTTCGCGGTCAGCGCGGTGGAGGCGCGACCGGTCTTGCCGGTGAAGGCATTGGCATTGCCGGAATTGACGACGAGCGCGCGCGCCTTGCCGCCCTTCAGTCTGGCGCGGCACCACTCCACGGGCGCCGAAGCGCATTTCGACTTGGTGAACACGCCGGCGACCGCCGTGCCCTTGTCCATCACCGCCAGCAGCACGTCGGTACGGTTCTTGTAACGGATACCGGCCTCGGCCGTCGCAAGGCGGATGCCCGCGATCACGGGCATGTCGGGAACGTGTTGCGGGGCGAGCGGGGAGACGGCTGAGGACATCGTGGGGCGCCTTGGTGGGTCTGGACATGCAGATGGCCGGGCCATCAAGTGCAAAGACGTGCTTCGCACTTTAGGCCCGGCCATTGCGACGTTAGATACTATTGGCGTCCGCGAAGTGACAGCGAATTCTTACTTCTTCGCCGGCGGCGCCATCTTGCTGTCGGACGGCTTGGCCGCGTCGGCGGGCTTGGCGTCCGCCGCCGGCTGATCCAGCCGCTCGACCTTCGCCTCGGCGCGCAGCTTGGCGACGTAGTCGGCCTGAGCCTTGCGGGTGACGTAGTTCTCGATCTGCGCCTTGACCTGCTCGAAGTCCGGCGCCTTGCGGGCGCGCTTTTCCTCGACCTTGATGATGTGCCAGCCGAACTGGGACTTCACGGGGTCGGAGATCTTGCCCGGCTCGAGCGCGAAGGCGACGGCCGAGAATTCCGGCACCATCTGCTCCTTGGTGAAGAAGCCGAGGTCGCCGCCGTCGGCGGAGCCCGGATCCTTGGACTTCTTCTTGGCGAGCTCGGCGAAATCGGCGCCCTTTTCGAGCTCGGCCTTCACCGCCTTGGCCTCGTCCTCGGTCTCGACTAGGATGTGGCGGGCGCGCACCTCCTGCTCGCCGGTGATCTGCTTGGAGGCTTCCTCGTAGACCTTCTTCATGGCGTCCGGCGTGGTGGCGGCCTTGCCCTCGTTGGCGAGGATGCTGTCCATCAGCAGGCGGTTGCGGGCGAACGCCAGACGCTTCTTGAACTCCTCGCTGTCGGCGACTTTCTTGTCCTCGGCCGCCTTGGACACGATTTTCATGTCGATCAGGAACGACAGGACGTTCTCGTCCTTGGTAGCCGGGTCCATCTGGGCGAGGCTCGGCCCGAGTTCCTCCTCTGCCATGGCAACGTCGCTCTTCTTGATTTCAGCTCCATTGACCTTCGCCAGGACCGGATCGTCGGCAGCCCGGCCGGGACCCGCGATCAGCGCCAGCGCAAGGCAGCCCACGAGGGCGGTGGCGAGGCCGAAGCGCAGGCCGGTTTTGGTTACCGGGAACGAGGTGGTCATGGAAAATCCTTTTGTTGAAGCAGGGGGCTGCTCGAGCGGGGCGGACACTCGCCCAATCAGGGGGGCTTGGCAACGCGAAAAGTCTGGCAAAATGATGAATTAGCCGCAACGCGCCCGCCGTTGACAAGGCCATGACCGGGCCATATCTCTGCCCGGTCGCGTCCATGGCGATGGCGTTTATTTTGCTGCGTTTTTGGCCGTTGAACCCAGACTTGCCCAATTCCCACCCATATGGCGGATGACCCCCGCAGTCCGGGCTCTGACGTCATCGGGCGTCACGGTGAGTTGATAGGCCGGCGGGTGACAACTTCTTAGGCCCAACGCGGTTGAATCGCGAACACAGGAACCAGGCATGATCGGCGCGCTCGCCCGCAAGTTTTTCGGCTCCGCCAACGACCGGCGGGTGAAGGGATACCAGTCCCGCGTCAACGCGATCAACGCGCTGGAGCCCGAGGTCTCGAAACTCTCCGACGAGGCGCTCAAGGCCCGCACTACCGAGTTCAGGAAGCAGCTCGCCGAGGGCAAGACCCTGGACGACCTGCTGGTGCCCGCCTTCGCCACGGTGCGCGAGGCCGCCAAGCGCACGCTCGGCCAGCGCCATTTCGACGTCCAGCTGATCGGCGGCATGGTGCTGCACGAGGGCGACATCGCCGAGATGAAGACCGGCGAAGGCAAGACGCTGGTCGCGACCCTCGCGGTCTATCTCAACGCGCTCGCCGGCAAGGGCGTCCACGTCGTCACCGTCAACGATTACCTCGCCCGCCGCGACTCCGGCTGGATGGGCCAGATCTACGCCTTCCTCGGCATGACCACCGGCGTGATCGTGCACGGCCTCGACGATGCCGAGCGCAAGGCCGCCTATGCCTGCGACATCACCTACGGCACCAACAACGAATACGGCTTCGATTACCTGCGCGACAACATGAAGTACCGGCTCGAGGACATGGTCCAGCGGCCGCACTTCTTCGCCATCGTCGACGAGGTCGACTCCATCCTGATCGATGAAGCGCGCACGCCGCTGATCATCTCCGGGCCGCTCGACGACCGCTCCGACTTCTACAACACCATCGACGGCTTCCTGCCCAGGCTCGACAAGTCCGACTACGACGTCGACGAGAAGCAGCGCACGGTGACGCTGACCGAAGCCGGCATGGAGAAGATCGAGACGCTGCTGCGCGATGCCGGTCAGCTCAAGGGCGAGTCGCTGTACGACGTCGAGAACGTCTCCGTCGTGCACCACATCAACCAGGCGCTGCGCGCCCACACGCTGTTCACCCGGGACAAGGACTACATCGTCCGCGACGGCGAGGTCGTCATCATCGACGAGTTCACCGGACGCATGATGCCGGGCCGGCGCTATTCGGAGGGCCTGCACCAGGCGCTGGAGGCCAAGGAGCACGTCCAGGTCCAGCCCGAGAACCAGACGCTGGCCTCGATCACGTTCCAGAACTACTTCCGCATGTATGAGAAGCTCGCGGGCATGACCGGTACCGCCGCGACCGAAGCGGACGAACTGTTCGACATCTACAAGCTCGAGGTCGTGGAGATCCCGACCAATCTGGCGATTGCGCGCCTCGACGAGGACGACGAGGTCTACCGTACCCAGAAGGAAAAATACGCCGCCATCCTGGCCGAGATCGAGCGCGCCAACGCGCGGCTGCAGCCCGTGCTGGTCGGCACGGCCTCGATCGAGAAGTCGGAAGTGCTTGCCGAGTTCCTGAAGCAGAACGGTTACAAGCAGATCGATTTCGGCAAGGAGAACGCGCTCGACAAGCTCTATGCCGCCGCCCGCGCGGGCAAGCCGTCGAAGCTGTTCGCGGTGCTGAACGCGCGCTTCCACGAGCAGGAAGCTTATATCGTCGCCGAAGCCGGGGTTCCCGGTGCGATCACGATCGCAACCAACATGGCCGGCCGCGGTACCGACATCAAGCTCGGCGGCTCGCTGGAGATGCGTATCCAGCAGGAGACTGCCGGGATCACCGACGAGGCCGAGAGGGCCAAGAAGATCGAGCAGATCAAGGCCGACATCGCGCATTTCCGCGACATCGTGCTGAAGGCGGAAGAAACTGTCGAGATCGAGCCGGCGAAGGGCAGCAAGCCCGCCAAGACCGTGAAGAAGCCCGGCGGTCTCTACATCATCGGCTCCGAGCGCCACGAATCCCGCCGCATCGACAACCAGCTGCGCGGCCGTTCCGGCCGTCAGGGCGACCCCGGCCGCTCGAAGTTCTTCCTGTCGCTGGAAGACGATCTGATGCGCATCTTCGGCTCGGATCGCCTCGACAGCATGCTCCAGCGTCTCGGCCTGCAGGAGGGCGAGGCGATCATCCATCCCTGGATCAACAAGGCGCTCGAAAAGGCGCAGCAGAAGGTCGAAGCCCGCAACTTCGACATCCGCAAGAACCTCCTCAAGTTCGACAACGTCCAGAACGACCAGCGCAAGGTGATCTTCGACCAGCGCGTCGAGCTGATGAAGGACGACAGCGTCGCCGAGACCGTCACCGACATGCGTCACGCCTTCATCGACGACCTCGTCGCCAAGCACGTGCCCGAGCACGCCTATGCCGAGCAGTGGGACGTCGCCGGCCTGAAGGAAGAGCTGAGGCGCGTGCTCGATCTCGACCTGCCCGTCGACGAATGGGCCAAGGAAGAGGGCATCGCCGACGAGGAGCTGCTTAACCGCATCGAGACCAAGGCCGACGAGCACATGGCGGCCAAGGTCGCGCAATGGGGTCCCGACGTGATGCGTTACGTCGAGAAGACCATCCTGCTGCAGACGCTCGACCATCTCTGGCGCGAGCACCTGATCATGCTCGACCATCTGCGCCAGGTCATCGGCCTCCGCGGTTACGGCCAGCGCGATCCCTTGCAGGAGTACAAGACCGAGGCCTTCAACCTCTTCCAGGAGATGAGCGCTCACCTACGCGAGGCCGTCACGGCGCAGCTGATGCGGGTCGAGATCGTCCCGCCGGAGCAGGAAGCTCCGGCGCTGCCGGCGATGGAAGCGCACAAGTTCGATCCGAACACCGGCGAGGACGAGATGGCACTCGCCAGCGTCACGCTCGGCGCGCAGGCCACTGACGCGGCGCTGCGCGATCCCAAGAACCCCGCGAGCTGGGGCAAGGTCGGCCGCAACGAGGACTGCCCGTGCGGCTCGGGCAAGAAGTACAAGCACTGCCACGGGCGGTATGCTTGAGGCGAATTACGCCTGAGGCGCGAAGCTCGCGCTTCACGCTTCGCCGTCGTCGCCCGGCTCGACCGGGCGACCCAGTACGCCGCGGCCTCCCGGCTCAATCACATCCGTCTCTGGAATACTGGATCGCCCGATTACATCGGGCGATGACGGTCCACTCTGTGGAGCGCAGTTAACTCCGGCGACAATCTGGCCGTCGGCTCGTTCGCGAGCAACGATATCTCTGCGGTCGACCGCGTGCTGACCATCTTCCCAAAACTCGGCCAGCGCGGGGCCGCGCTCTCCGAAAAACTTTCTCTCTTCAAAGGCTTCGCCGCCCATCAGCCGATTTTGTTTCGAACCGGAACGAATCTGCTGCGCGGCGTTGAATCCGGGATGTGTGCCGTTGCGTTGCGTCCGTCGGGAGTGTCGCGCCTAGCCGGCGTGCGCAAGACTCCGATTCCGTCTTACATCGCGCCGTGCGATCCCACGCTGCGCGAAACGCCGCCGCAAGGCCGCGGCTGGGTCTTCGAGATCAAGGCCGACGGATATCGGGCGCAAACTCACCTGCAAGCCGGCGCGGCCACGGTCTATTCGCGCGCCGGCTACGATTGGACCGAGCAGTTCTCGTCGATTGCGTCCGCCGCGCGCAAGCTCAAAGCCAGGAGCGCGATCATCGATGGAGAGGCCGTGGTCTATGGCAGTGGCGGCTTGCCGGATTTCCAGCAACTGAGGCGCGAACTCGGCGCCAAGCAGAGCCGCCGCGTTCGCTATCATGCCTTCGATCTGTTGTATCTCGACGGCCATGATTTGCGCGGCGTCGCCTTCGTCGAGCGCAAGCAGCTGCTGCAGCGCCTCCTGAAAGATGCGCCCGAGACTTTCATCTATGTCGAGCATGTCGAGGCCGACGGCGAGGAAATCTTTCGCCATGCTTGCAGGCTCGGCCTCGAAGGGCTGCTCGCCAAGCGCGCCGACGCACCCTATCGCTCCGGACGGCAGGAAACCTGGCTCAAGCTGAAATGCAAGAAGAGCGAGACCTTTCCGATTGTCGCCTTCGTCGAGAAGCTGGGCGCGCACCCGCGGAAGGTGGCTTCGCTCTATGTCGGGCGTCACGCGGATGGACGCCTGCTTTATGCCGGCAAGGTGCGCACCGGATACACCGAGGCGACCGCGCGTGAATTGCGTGAACGGCTGGACCCACTGATCCGGCGCAACTCTCCGCTCGACATGCCCGTGAAGAAGCCCAAGGCCACCTGGGTCGAACCGGCGGTGAACGCCGAGGTGGAATATGGCGCTCTGACCGACGATGGCCTGCTGCGCGAAGCCGTGTTCAAGGGCCTGCGCGACGATCTGGCGCCGCGCAAGGTCAGGGCGCCACGGTTGGTGCCTTCATCCGTCGGACGGCCGAAGCTCGGCGTTCCCGGGGAGAATATCCTGCAGCTGCTGCCCGATGCGGTGGTGCCGTCGAAGGATGAGCTCGCGCGTTACTGGACGCGCGTCTGGAAGAAGGCGCTGCCGCATCTGGGGCATCGCCCGCTCAAGCTGGTGCGCCACGTGCACGGCACGACGTTCTATCACAAGGGGCCGCTGCCGAAGGACATCCCGCAAGCGGTCCACCAGCTGCGCATCCAAAAGCGCGAAGGCGGCGAGGGCACGCGGCTGTGGGTGGACAGCCTTGACGGCTTCCTCGGCCTCGTCGAGCTCGGCGCCGTCGAGCTGCACCCCTGGAATTCGAGGGTTGAGGATGTCGAGCACGCCGATCGCATCGTGATCGACCTTGATCCCGGCGACGGTGTCGAATGGGATGTCGTGGCTGAGACCGCTCTGGAGCTTCGCACGCTGATGAGACGTGAGGGGTTTGCGACCTGGCCCAAGCTGACCGGGGGCAAGGGCATTCATTTGATGGCCCCGCTCGACGAGCCAATGCTGCACGATCGGGCGCATCGCGTGGCCCGCGATGTCGTGGCGGATTTCGCATTGCGTCGGCCCGAGCGGTACGTACTCTCGGCCCAGGCCCGGCGGAGCGGCCGCATCTTTCTCGACTATTTGCGTAACGGCCGCGGCACCACCGCGATCGGCACCTTCTCGCCACGGGCGCGCGAAAATTTTCCCATTGCTGCGCAAGTGACGTGGAAGCGGATCGAAAGCGGCATCGTGCCGGATGCGTTCACGATCCAAAGTCCCTACCGTGCGGTGCAGAGAAAACAGCAGTGACGGCGCGCTCGGGCGCCAGCCGTCGCCCGCTTACTTGATCGCCCCAAAGCGGCTGTCGAACGAGTTCGACTGCACCACCGGCGCGGCCCCGGCCATCTGGGTGCCGTCGCTCGCACCATCCGAGGCGGACGGCTTCAGCGCAGGACGCGTCTGGGCAAGCCGCGTGTCAGGCTGCGGCCTCGGCGGCTCTGCTGCCGGCTTGGCGGCGGCCACCGCCGGCTTTGGCGCATCCTTTGTGGCATCCTTGGACTTGTCATGCCCCGGCACGAGCCGGGTCACGGCAGCCGTCAACCTCGACGCTGCGGTCGGCGGCGTCGTGGAGGTCGTAGCCGGCGTCACTGACGCGGTCGCTTGCGGCGGTGGAGGCGTGGTGGTCGCCGTGGTGTCGGCGGTGCCAAGGCCCATCTTGCGGCCGAGGTTGGAGAAGAAGCCGCCGCCTTGCGATTTCTCGGCGGGCTGAGCTGCGGCGACGCGGGTGTTGGTCGCGGGCGCGCTGACGGCGACGACCGGCTCTTCCTGCTGCGCAGGCGCAGGCGCGGTCGCGACTGCGTCGAGATTCGGCTTGGGCGGATTGACGTGTCCGGGGATCGTGCCGGGCGCCTTCGCCATCGCCAGCATCTGCAGCGTGGTGCCCTCGGCGCCTTCCGACAGGCCCGTCGAGCCTTCCGGAATCTTGGCGGCAAAGATCTTGTTCATGCCGCCGTCGATGCCGGTGTTCATGCGCGCCACCGGCGTACCCTTGGCGACGAGCTTGGCGTATTCGGCCTCGTCCTTCGCCTGCTTCTCGCGCACGGCGCTGGCGATGTCCTCCGGGATCACATAGGCCGGGCATTTCGCGGAGGCGTCGAACACCGGATCGCGCTTGGCGTCGGCCGGCTTCGCGGCGTCGAAGACGTACTTCTTCTCGCAGAAATCGACCTTCGGCTCCTGCCGCGTCACCTCGAAATGATCATAGCCTTCCTTGATCATCTTCCAGAAGGCCATGTTCGGATTGTTCCGGTGCTTGGCCATGTTCACCGGCGTCATCTTGAACGGATAGGCCTGCAGCTGGAACGCCTTCTGGCCGCCGAAGAAGGATTCGCGCCCCAACGAATAGATCTCGGCGATCTGCTCGTCGGTCATCGCGTAGCAGCCGCGCGACGAGCAGTCGCCATGCACCATCAGCTGCGAGCCGGTGCGCCCCAGCGCCTTGTCGAACGCGTTGGGATAGCCGGTGTTGAAGGAGAGGTAATAGGCTGACTGCGGATTCATCTGGCTCGGATTGATCGAGTAGAATCCTTCCGGTGCCTGGCGGTCGCCTTCGCGCACCTTGGGGCCGAGATCGCCGGACCAGCGGCAGATCGGATAGGTCTTGAGCAGCGCGAACTGGCCGCTCCGGGTCTGCTTCCAGACCTCGAGCTCGGCCTCTTGCTTGAACAGGCGCACCAGGATCGGCGATTGCAGGTCCATGTCCTTCTCGACCATCGCGGCGAGAAGTTTTGGCGGCACCGGCTGGTTCGCCTTGGCGTTGGTCGCGAGCGAGACCTGGTCGGTGTCGCAGCCGGACAGCAGGACGCCGGCCGTCATCAGCGCAACCGAAGCCAAGAGCGCGCGAGCAAGCGAACGAGAAATCAAGATGGACCCCACACCATGCCGGGCAGAGAGCGCGAACCCCAATTCTTTTGGCGCATGATCAGACCGGACAACCACCCGACGTGACGGGCTCGTTCAGACCACACTCCAGCGCTTATGCCCTGAAGCCATTGATTAAAATTCTAACCTCTGGGTCATGTGGTCGCAACCCGAGCGGGGATCACGAGACCGTTGGCCCAAAGGCGTGGTCAACAGAGAGTTAAATCAGGCCGTAACCTGGAACTGGGCCGGAACTTGGGCCTTGCGGCCAAACTGCCACTGAGATCGCCGATTTGGGCAAAAAAAGGGTTAATGCGGGGTTACCGGGGGGCCACTTCACCTCCCCCGCGGGGGAGGCCGGGAGCGGGCTCATGCCGCGCTGGAAATGTCGCGAGGGGAGACACCCCCTCCGCAACCCTCCCCCGCAGGCGGGGAGCGAGCAGACCGCCGTCGCGGGCGCTGGAACGGCCCGAATCAGCCCAGTTTCCGGCCGATATCGAGGAATTTTTGCCGCCGCTGCTTGCGGATGGCGTCGCCGTCGAGGCCTTTGAGCTCGTCGAAGGCCTTGGCGATGGCATCGCCGGTGGTGGCGATCATGGCGGCGGGGTCGCGATGGGCGCCGCCGACCGGCTCCTTCAGGATGGCGTCGATCACCCCGAAGCGAAGCATGTCCTGGGCGGTGATCTTCATGTTGTTGGCGGCTTCCTGTGCCTTGGTGCCGTCGCGCCAGAGGATCGAGGAGGCGGCTTCGGGCGAGATCACGCTGTAGATCGCGTGCTCCAGCATCAGCACCTTGTTGGCGGTGGTGATGGCGATGGCACCGCCCGACATGCCCTCTCCGGTGATGATGGCGACGTTCGGCACGGTCAGTGCCAGGCACGCGTCGGTGGAGCGCGCGATGGCTTCCGCCTGGCCGCGCTCCTCGGCGCCGATGCCGGGATAGGCGCCGGCGGAATCGGCGAGCGACAGCACGGGCAGGCCGAACCGCTCGGCCATCTCCATCAGCCGCACGCATTTGCGATAGCCCTCGGGCCGCGCCATGCCGAAATTGTGCCGGATGCGGCTCTCGGTGGAATCGCCCTTTTCCTGGCCCATCACGCAGATCGGCTCGCCGCGGAAGCGGCCGAACCCGGCGACCAGCGCCTCGTCCTCGCCGAACTTGCGGTCGCCAGCGAGCGGGGTGAACTCGGTGATCAGCCCCTTGATGAAGTCGTTGAAATGCGGCCGCTGCGGATGCCGCGCGACCAGCGTCTTCTGCCACGGCGTCAGGTTCGTATAGAGGTCCGCCAGCGCCTGCGCCGCCTTGTCCTCGATCCGGCCGATCTCGTCGCTGATGTCGGTGCCGGAGGCGGCGAGCGCGCGCAATTCGTCGACCTTGGAGTCGAGCTCGGCGACGGGCTTTTCGAAGTCGAGATAGCTGCGCATCTGGTCTTGCATCAACTCAGTATAGGGGGACGGGGCGAAAGAAGCGAAGCGAGGTTGGGGCGCGGAAAGAAGTGTAGTTTCTTCAACGAGTTGGCTTGTGCGCTCGCGGCACTCGGCCAAATCGGTCGTGAGGCCACGGCTCTTTCTGCGGAGATGTGGCCGAAGTCAAGGCGGTTTCCTTCACCTCTCCGCTTGCGGGGGAGGTCGCGCCGAAGGCGCGGGTGAGGGCTTTCTCCCCTGGGGGGCTCTCCGTCCGTGGAAATACCCTCTCTTCCAAGCGCGAGAGGGACGCACCTCGCGAGACCTATGTCTCCGCCAGCGGGTGCAGGTCGCGCACCAGGCTCTTCAGCCGTTCCTCGACCACGTGGGTGTAGATCTGGGTGGTCGAGATGTCGGTGTGCCCCAGCAGGGTCTGCACGATGCGCAAGTCCGCGCCGTTGTGCAGCAGGTGGCTCGCGAAGGCATGGCGCAGCACGTGCGGGGAGACCAGCCGGGCCTGCAGGCCGGAGGCAACTGCGAGCTCCTTGAGGTCGCGGGCAAAGTGCTGGCGCGTCAGATGTCCGCTCTCGCCGAAGGAGGGGAACAGCCATTTCGAGGCGGCCAGGCTGCCTTTCTTGTTTTCCGTCTTCGCAGCTTCCATTGCCGCGAGATAATCCGCCATTGCCTGCCGCGAGGCCTCGTTGAGCGGCACCAGGCGTTCCTTGTTGCCCTTGCCGCGCACCACGATCATGCGCGCATCGCGCTTGGCCGCCGAGCGCGGCAGCGCCACCAGCTCGGAGACGCGCAGCCCCGTGGCGTAGAGCACCTCCAGCAGGCAATAGAGCCGCAACGCCCGCAGCCGTTTCGACGGCGATACCTCTTCCGCCTCGCTCATTTCCTTGGCGCGGCGGAGCATGCGGTCGACATCCGCGATCGAGAGCACCTTTGGCAGGCCGCGGCCGCGCTTGGGGCCCGACAGAATCGCGGCGGGATCGTCGGTGCGGATGCGCTCGTTCAGCAGGAAGCGGTAGAGATGCCGCATCGCCGACAGCCGCCGCGCGACACTGGTGGATTTGAAGCCGCGGCTGTCGAGATCGGCGAGGTAGTCGCGCAGGACCTGCGTCTCCGCATCCGCGAAGCTATGGCCGACGCGGCCGAGAAATTCCGAGAAATCGGTGAGGTCGCGGCGATAGGCGTCGAGCGTATTGGGCCCGGCGCCCTGTTCCGCCGCGAGCATGTCGAGGAACAGGCCGGTGAGCTTGCTGTCTGAGGGCTTTGTGCGCATGCCCACGAGCCTAGCTGCTATTTCTTGAGAAACTTATCCGGCGGGATCGTCACCGTCATGTCCCGCGGCTTCGGGTTGACGAAATTCGCCAGCGCGAAGATCACGCCATAGACGATGCCGGCGATCACGGCGACGACCGTCAGGAAGCGGAACAGGCTGGGCATCGGTCTGGGGTCTCTGTCGGGGACGTTGGCAGACAAATTAACTAATGAAATCATCCAACATGTTCGCCGTTTCGTGGCAAGAGTCCTCTGGCGAGGGCCCCTGCGGGGTCGTATAGGTGGCCAAACCATGCCGCCTTTGGCGGCAGATCGAGCGAGATCCATGTCCGACGCCGCGTTGCCGATTCCCGCTTCGCCCGAGGCCGACATCCTGTCGGCCCTGGGCGCGCGCTCGATCGTGCTCGTCGGCATGATGGGGGTGGGCAAATCCACCATCGGCCGCCGCATGGCTGTCAGGCTCAAGCTGCCCTTCGTCGATGCCGACACCGAGATCGAGGCGGCGGCCGGCATGACCATACCGGAGATCTTCGAGCGCCATGGCGAACAGCACTTTCGCGACGGCGAGGCCCGCGTGATCGCGCGCCTGCTCGAGGGCGGCCCGGTGGTGCTGGCGACCGGCGGCGGCGCCTTCATGCGCGAGGAGACGCGGACCCGCATCGCCGCCAAGGCGGTCTCGATCTGGCTTCGGGCAGATCACGACGTCATCATGCGCCGCGTGCGCCGGCGCGCCGATCGCCCGCTGCTCCGGACCGCCGATCCGGAAGGGACGGTGACGCGCCTGCTCACCGAGCGCGAGCCGATCTACCGCAAGGCGGACCTCACCATTGCCTCGCGTGACGTGCCGCACGACAAGATCGTCGAGGAGTGCATCGAGACACTGCACGCCCATCTCTGCGGCGAACAGTCCGCCCCACCGCCTGCCGACGTTGCGAGTGCCGCACGATGACTGCGCCGTTGAAACATTCCGATCCCATCAACGTCGATGTTGCGCTCGGCGACCGCGCCTATGACATCGTCATCGGCCGCGGCGTGCTGTCTTCGCTCGGCGAACGGATCGCGGCTTTGCGCCCCGGCGTGCGCACGGCCATCGTGACTGACCGCACCGTTGCAAGACACTGGCTTGAGCCGACCGAAGCCTCGCTCGCGGCCGCCGCCATTCCGACCTCGCCCATCGTCGTCGAGGAAGGCGAGAACTCCAAGACCTATGCGGGCCTCGAAAAGGTCAGCGAGGCCCTGATCGCCGCGAAGATCGAGCGCAACGATCTCGTCATCGCGCTCGGCGGCGGCGTGGTCGGCGATCTCGCCGGCTTTGCCGCGGCGATCCTGCGCCGCGGCGTCGATTTCGTGCAGGTGCCGACCTCGCTCTTGGCGCAGGTCGATTCATCCGTCGGCGGCAAGACCGGCATCAACTCGCCGCAGGGCAAGAACCTGCTCGGCGCCTTCCACCAGCCGGTGCTGGTGATTGCCGACACCGCCGTGCTCGACACGCTGTCGCCGCGCCAGTTCCGCGCCGGCTATGCCGAGGTCGCCAAATACGGCGTGCTCGGCGACGAGGCCTTCTTCGGCTGGCTGGAAAAGAACCATTCCGAGATCTTCAGGGGCGGCTCGGCGCGCGAGCATGCGATCGCGACCTCCTGCCGCGCCAAGGCGGGCGTCGTCTCCCGCGACGAGCGCGAGACCGGCGAGCGCGCCCTGCTCAATCTCGGCCACACCTTTGGTCACGCGCTCGAAGCAGCGACCGGTTTCTCCGACCGTCTTTTCCACGGCGAGGGCGTTTCGATCGGCATGACGCTGGCGGCGCAGTTTTCGGCGAAGCTCGGCATGATTGGCGAGGCGGGTGCCACGCGCGTCGAGCGGCACCTGATTGAAGTCGGCCTGCCGACGCGCCTGCACGATATCGCGGGCTTCGCGCAGGAAGGGCTGGCCGACGCCGACGCGCTGATGGCGCTGATGGCGCAGGACAAGAAGGTCAGGCGCGGCAAGCTCACCTTCATCCTGCTGGAGGCCGTGGGCCGCGCGGTGATCGCGAAGGATGTCGAGCCGGCGCCGGTGCGCGAGTTCCTGAGAGAGAAGCTCGCGCAGAAGGCCTGATGCGCGGGCTGAGCTTTATTTCGTAAAAGCGTTTTCCGACGAAGTGGATACGGTTCGCGCCCGGAAAACGCGCAAAAGTGACTCGAGTGATGCATGGACTGGCTCGGATTCACCATCGTCGTCCTTTGCCTGCTGGTGTCGGCGTTCTTCGCCGCGAGCGAGACCGCGCTGACCGGCGCCTCGCGCGCCAGCATGCTGCGGCTGTCCAAACAAGGTCACCACGAGGCCGATGTCGTCTCCCAGCTGCTCGACATGCGCGAGCGGCTGATCGGCGCGCTGCTGCTCGGTAACAACATCGCCAATATCGGGGCGTCCGCGCTTGCCACCGGCATCTTCACGTCCTGGTTCGGCGATGTCGGCGTGCTCTATGCGACCGGCGTGATGACCGCGCTGGTCGTGATCTTCGCGGAAGTCCTGCCAAAGACCATCGCCATCAACGCGCCCGACCGCGTCGCGCTCGCCGTGGCGCGGCCGATGCGGCTGACGATGTATGTGCTCGGGCCGTTGTTGACGGTGGTCGAAGTCACCGTGCGCCTGCTGATGCGTCTGTTCGGCCTTGCCGGCGAGCACCAGGCGATCCTGTCGCCGACCGAGCGCCTGCGCGGCGCGGTGGACCTCCTGCACCACGAGGGTAAGGTCGAGAAGCAGGACCGCGACATGCTCGGCGGCCTGCTCGATTTGCGCGAGCTCCAGGTCTCCGACGTCATGATCCATCGCACCGAGATGATGATGATCAATGCCGACATGCCGCCGGACGATCTGGTGCGCGAGGTGCTGGCGACCGAATACACCCGCATTCCGCTCTGGCGCGAGAAGCCGGAAAACATCATCGGCGTGCTGCACGCCAAGGATCTGTTGCGCGCGATCCGCGCTTCCGACGGCGACACCTCGCGCATCGACGTCTCCACCATCGCGCTGCCGCCCTGGTTCGTGCCGGAGATGCGGCCGCTCGCCGAGCAGCTCAAGGCGTTCCGCCGCCGCAAGACCCATTTCGCGCTCGTCGTCGACGAGTACGGCGAAGTTGAAGGCCTCGTGACGCTGGAAGACATTCTGGAAGAGATCGTCGGCGACATCTCCGACGAGCACGACGTCGTGGTCGCCGGCGTGCGCGCCCAGCCGGACGGCTCGGTCGTGGTCGACGGCTCGGTGCCGATCCGCGACCTCAACCGCGCCATGGACTGGCATCTGCCCGACGAGGAGGCGACCACGGTCGCCGGCCTCGTCATCCACGAGGCACGCTCGATCCCCGATCGCGGCCAGAGTTTTACGTTCCACGGCTTCCGCTTCCGCGTCCTCCGCCGCGAACGCAACCGCATCACGGCACTCCGTATTTCACCGGTGCCGCGCGAGGCCGAGGTGGAAGAACCCCGGCCGAGAAGGGCCGGGACGTCGTTTTGACTTTCTCTCCCCTCCAGTGGAGGGTGAAAGCTTCACCGTTCCCCAGGCGCCTGTGCGTGGATCGCCAGCGCGTGCACGCTGCCGGAAAGTTCCGCGGCCAGTGCCGAATTTATCATGCGATGGCGCTCGACCCGGGTCTTCCCTTTGAAGGCATCAGACACGATATAAACACGGAAGTGCGTCTCGCCGCCCGGCCGATGGCCGGCGTGACCCTCATGCAAATGTGACTCGTCGACGACTTGCAGGCTTTCCGGCGTGAAAGCTTCCTGCAACTTGTTGCTGATAGTATCTTTCATAACCATGAGTGCCATTAAGGGACGCGATCGCACCCCCGTCAACTCCCGGGGTCTTACGCTAATTGCAATGTCAAGACTTGAAGGTTTTTGCGTTGCGTAGTCAAAGTCAGCCATGCCGATCGATTCATCAAAGTTCTTCGACTCCATCCGCGTGAAGCCGCGAGGCAAGCAGCCGGAAGTGAAGCCGCGCGACACCGTCGTCAACTGCGAGTGGGCGGGCTGTGCGAACAAAGGCGCGCACCGTGCGCCGAAGGGCCGCGAGAACCAGCGTGAGTACTGGCACTTCTGCCTCGACCATGTGCGCGAGTACAACCAGAACTACAATTTCTTCTCCGGCATGAATGCCGAAGCGGTCGCACGCTACCAGAAGGACGCGCTGACCGGCCACCGCCCGACCTGGAAGATGGGCGCCAATGGCGGCAAGAAGGGTGCGGAAGAGATCGACATGGCGTCCGATCCTTTCAGCATGTTCTCCGAGATCAACGGCCGCGCCAACTGGCGCAAGGGCCCGGACGCCCAGCCCAAGGCCGAGACGCGCAAGGTGATGAACGCCGAGCGCAAGGCGCTCCAGGTCATGGGCCTCGGTCCCGACGCCACGCTCGCCGACGTCAAGAGCAAGTACAAGGCGCTGGTCAAGCAGCACCACCCCGACGCCAACGGCGGCGACCGCTCCACCGAGGACCGCCTGATCGAGATCATCAAGGCGTATAATTATCTGAAGACGGTGGTGCGGGAGGCGTAGGGCCTCCCTCCTTCTTCCTTCTCCCCTTGTGGGAGAAGGTGACGCGAAGCGCCGGATGAGGGGTTGCTTCCGCAAGCGCTGATGCAGATGGGTGTGCGCGGAGAGAACCCCTCACCCGTCTCGCCGCTACGCCATAGCCGAGGCAAAGCATCGGCGTTCTTGAGAACGGCGGCCGAAAGGCCGCCTATGCCACCCTCTCCCGCAAGGGGAGAGGGAAAGAACCCAGCGTTCCAACCGATCGTCAGCAAAAGACATCACCCCTCCGGCACCACACCGACATACGACGAACTCGGCCGGATCAACCGCCCCGTCCGCTGCTGCTCTCGGGCGTGCGCGGTCCAGCCTGCGCTGCGTGCCACCGCGAAGATCGGCGTGAACGCCTGCCGTGGGATCGCCAGCGCGTCGAGCAGGATCGCGGTGAAGAACTCGACGTTGGTCTCCAGCGGCCGGTCCGGATTCTTCTTGCGCAGCGCGCTGCGGATGTAGGCCTCGACCTCGCCGGCGAACGGCAGATTGGTGCCGTTGGACGCCAGCGCCTCGACCGCGGTCTTGAGCACGTCGGCGCGCGGATCGCGCACGCGATAGACGCGGTGGCCAAAGCCCATCATCCGCTCGCCCCGCGCCAGCGCCGCATCCACCCACGGCTGGATGCGCTCGCGCGAGCCGATAGCATCCAGCATTTCCAGCACCGGCTCCGGTGCGCCGCCATGCAGCGGGCCCGTGAGCGCGCAGTAACCGGCGGTCACGGCGGCGAACAGGTCAGCCTGCGTCGAAGCCACCACGCGCACGGTGAAGGTCGAGGCGTTCATGCCGTGGTCGCTGGCGGTGACGAGATAGGCATCGAGCGCGGTGACCTCGCGCGCCGCAGGCGAGCGCCCGTGCAGCATGCGCAGCGTATCGGCGGCATGGCTCACATTCGGATCGGGCGCGACCGGATCCAGCCCTTTTGCACGCCGGACCAGCGCGCCCGCGATCACCGGAAACGCGCCGACGATGGTTGCTTCATGTTCGAGGCCGTGCTCGGCGCGAAGTCCCGCGACCGCCGCGCGAAACCCGTCGACGATCCCCATGCCACCCGTGGCCGGCAGCAACTCGTCCAGCCGCGCGAAGGCGCGCTCGCGTGCGGCGCCCAGGCTCGCGCGCACATTGGCTTCGCTCAAGGTCGTCCTGCTGGCGCCGTTCCAGAGCCGGGCCGTGACGCCCTCGAAGCTCGATTTGGCGGCAAGCCGGCCGACATGTTCGCCGGCGATGATCAACTCGCCGCGCTCGCCGTCGACATGGCTCAGCACGGTCTCGGCCGCGGGGACGCCGTCCAGCCCAATCTGGCTTTTGGTGAGGTGGATGTTCATGGCCCAATCTCCCTTTTGCATTTGCACGCTGGGAAAGGTTGGGCCTCTCGACAGATTGATCAATCTTGATTACATAAATCAATATGAAAAATTCCGAGGGCCTCTACCTGTCCGCCCGGGAAGCCGCCGCCGAGCTCGCCATCTCGCCGGCCACCCTCTATGCCTATGTCAGCCGCGGCCTGATCCGCTCCGAGCCGACGCCGGACTCGCGCAAGAACCGCTACCGCGCCGAGGACGTCCGCGCCCTCAAAGAGCGTCGTGTCCCATCCCCGGAGCCGCGCGGCCTGCGCAGCTTCGATGCCGACCTGCCGGTGATGGACACGGAGATCTCGACCATCACCGAGGACGGCGCGATCTATCGCGGCGTCAACTGCGTCGATCTCGCCGAGAACGACACGCTGGAGCACGCCGCGACGCTGCTTTGGGACGTCGCGGGCGTCGATCCCTTCGCGCCGGACAATCAGCCCGTGATGTCCGATGAGATGCGCGCGATCGCGGAAGCCGCCCGCAGGGCGGCGCCGATCGACCGCGCCATCGCCGTGCTGGCGCTAGCTGCGAGCGCCGATCCCCGCGCCTTCACCCGCGCGCCGGACGGCCGCGCCATGGTCGGCGCACGCATCGTCCGCCTGCTGGTCGCGACCATGCTCAACGCCGAGCCGTCGGCCGAGCCGCTGCATCAGCAGGTCGCGCGCGCGTGGGCGCCCGATAACAAGCATGCGCCCGACCTGATCCGCCGCGCGCTGGTTCTGCTCGCCGATCATGAACTGAACGCCTCGACCTTCACCGCGCGCTGTGCGGCCTCGACCGGCCTCAACCTCTATGATTCCGTGATCGCCGGCCTCGCCGCGCTGAAGGGACCGAAGCACGGCGGCGCCGGCGTGCTGGCCTCGCAGCTCGTCAAGACGCTGGTCGATCGCGATGTCGCGCCCGTGGTGCGCGAGCGCGTCGCGCTCGGCGAGCGCTTTGCCGGCTTCGGCCACGGTGTCTACAAGCGCGGCGATCCCCGCGCGCAATCGCTGCTGAACGCACTGTCGCGCGCCGGCGCGCCGCGCAAATTCACCCGGGAGGTCCCCGAGCGGATCGTCGAGGCGACCGGCGAACTGGTCAACATCGACTACGCGCTCGCCGTGCTCGTCCATGCGCTGCGCCTGCCCGCCGGCAGCGAGCTCGCTCTGTTCGCGATGGCCCGCAGCGTCGGCTGGATCGCCCACGCCAGTGAGCAATTGCAGTTCGGCAAGCTGATAAGGCCAAGGGCAAGATACGTAGGGCCGGCGCCGGGAAGAAGGGTGGCAGGGTCTTAACGTCTCCCGCTTGCGGGGGAGGGAGCGCACCTCCGTCGCCGCAGCAGCCAAAGCCAATTAGGCCCGCGGCTTGACGGCCGCGACACCACCGCCATTCCGCCGGCGATAGATCCACATCGCCACGCCCACCACGATCGCAACCCCGACCACCGTCAGCATCCAGATGTGCTTGCCGACGTGCCCATGATGATGCAGCCCGGCATATTCGTGCAGCGCCGACACAGCCAGCACACCCGGCAGCACATGCGCGGGCGCCCAGACCAGGATGGCCGGGATATTCACCGTATAGAATCTCGGGGGCGTCATCCCCAGCGCGCCGGCGGTCACCGGTACGAAGGCGCGGATCGGCGGCACGAAGCGGGCGAAGAAGACGGCCCAGGTGCCGAAGCGGTGGAAGAAGGTCTCACTCTCCTCGACCACGCGCGGATAGTTGGTCAGCGGCCAGGTGCTGAGGATCTCGCGCTGCCGCCGGTGCCCGATCCAGTAGGCCGAGCCGTCGCCCAGCATGGCGCCGAGCGCGGCCGCCAGCAGTACCCATGGCAATTTCAGCTCGCCGCCCGGCACCAGGGCGCTCAGTGCCAGGATGATGGTCGAGCCGGGGATCACCGATCCCACCACGGGAACGGCCTCCAGAAGAGCCGCCAGGAACAGGGTCAGGTAGGCCAGCCACGCATGGGCCGAGACGAAGGCGATGAGGGGATCGAGGAAGGACGTCACGTCGACTCTGTAGCAGGCTGGGACTTTTCGGTTCGGACCCTACATATGTAGGGAGAAGCGGCGAAAGTGCCATTTGCGTGGGCAGCCCCATTACCCCGCCCGAAATTCGAGCGTGATTCGCAAGGCAGCCCTCCAAAATCTGCGTTCCTCACCTATCCAAATGAAAAGACAACGGAACTTTGATTGAGGGGCAGGCTTCTGCCGGCACGTTGTCTCTGATAGGTTCGAAAATGCACCCAGCCGCAGCCAACGTGCAATAACTGGTCTCGGGATCGCCCGGGGCCTCGGAGGATTGATGACGACCGCCGCCCTGTCCAAAGTTGAGGAAGTTTCCGGTTTGCCCGACATGAAGGTGTCGGTGCGCCAGGTGTTCGGGATCGACAGCGATCTCGAAGTGCCGGCCTATTCCGAAGTCGATCCTCACGTGCCCGAAGTCGATTCCGATTACCGCTTCGACCGCGCCACCACGCTCGCCATTCTCGCGGGCTTTGCCCGCAACCGCCGCGTGATGGTGACCGGCTATCACGGCACCGGAAAATCCACCCATATCGAGCAGGTTGCCGCCCGCCTGAACTGGCCCTGCGTGCGCGTCAACCTCGACAGCCACATCAGCCGTATCGATCTCGTCGGCAAGGACTCGATTGTGGTCCGCGACGGCAAGCAGGTCACCGAATTCCGTGACGGCATCCTGCCCTGGGCGCTGCAGAACAACGTCGCGCTGGTGTTCGACGAATACGACGCCGGCCGCCCGGACGTGATGTTCGTGATCCAGCGCGTGCTGGAAGTCTCCGGACGCCTGACGCTGCTCGACCAGAACAAGGTGATCAAGCCGCATCCGGCCTTCCGCCTGTTCGCGACCGCCAACACCGTCGGCCTCGGCGACACCTCTGGCCTCTATCACGGCACCCAGCAGATCAACCAGGGCCAGATGGACCGCTGGTCGATCGTCACGACGCTGAACTATCTCAGCCACGACGAGGAAGTCGAGATCGTGCTGGCCAAGGCCAAGCACTATCGCACCCAGGAAGGCCGCGACATCGTCAACAAGATGGTCCGCCTTGCCGATCTCACCCGCAACGCCTTCGCCAATGGCGATCTGTCGACGGTGATGAGCCCGCGCACGGTGATCACCTGGGCGGAAAACTCCGACATCTTCGGCGATATCGGGTTCGCGTTCCGCGTCACCTTCCTCAACAAGTGCGACGAGCTCGAGCGTCCCCTGGTCGCCGAGTTCTACCAGCGCTGCTTCAACGCGGAGCTGCCGGAATCGGCGGTCAACGTGGCGCTCAGCTGAGGTTGGAGATGTCGTCCAGGACAAGCGGACTCCTGACGGTGCGAAGCGCCGTCTGGAGGGAGCGCAGATCCGGGACCCATAACCACAGGCTGTGGTTTTGCGAAGTTCGGAGCGTCAGTGCTCAATGACTGCTCCCTGTGGTTATGGGTCCTGGCCCCCGTGCGCAATTGCGCACTAGGCTAGGACGACGGTGAGATCGAGATGACGACGTCGAACTCCAAATTCCGTAACAGCAAGGAAGCGCCGACCGAGCCGTTCAAGCGCTCGGTGGCCTCCTGCCTCAAGGCGATCGCGAAATCGCCCGAGCTCGACGTCTCCTTCGCCGCCGAGCGCCCGGGGCTTGCGCCGGGCAAGGCGCGGCTGCCGGAGCCGGCGCGCAAGATGACCAAGCGCGACGCCGCGATCGTGCGCGGCCACGCCGATTCCATCGCGCTCAAGATCGCCTGTCACGATCCCAAGGTTCACCGCAAGCTGATGCCCGGCAATCCGCAGGCGCGCGGCGTGTTCGAGGCGGTGGAGCAGGCGAGGGTCGAGGCGATCGGCGCGCGCCGCATGGCGGGCGTTGCGAAAAACCTCACCGCGATGCTCGACGACCATTTCCATCGCGGCAAGTTCGACGAGATCACCGACCGCGCCGATGCGCCGCTGGCCGATGCGCTGGCGATGCTGGTGCGCGAGCGCCTCACCGGCATGGCGCCGCCGACGGCCGCCAAGAAGATGGTCGATCTCTGGCGTCCCATCCTCGAAGACAAGATCGGCAAGCGGCTCGACCGGCTCGACGGCGTGGTCGAGGACCAGGCCAGGTTCGGCGACGCCGTGCATGACCTGCTCTCGGCGCTCGAGCTCGGCGACGAGCGCAACGCCGACAGCGAGGACGACGAGGACAACGACGAGAACCAGGACGGCGACAACGATCAGTCCGGTGCCGAGGGCTCGCCCGATTCCGATGCCGCCCAGGAGATGAGCGCCGACCAGGCGCAGGCGACCTCGGAGGAGATGAGCGAGAGCGCGATGGAAAGCGCGCAGGCCTCGACCTCCGACACCTTCGACGACGGCGAACTCGGCGACGACGAGACGCCGGGCGAGGCGACGCGCCCGAACGCGCATGGCAGGAACGAGCCGCGCGGTCCGGAATACCACGCCTTCGCGCCCAAGTTCGACGAGGTCATCGCCGCCGAGGATCTCTGCGACCATGACGAGCTGGAGCGGCTGCGCGCCTATCTCGACAAGCAGCTCGCGCACCTGCAGGGCATCGTCGCCCGCCTCGCCAACCGGCTGCAGCGCCGCCTGATGGCGCAGCAGAACCGCGCCTGGGAGTTCGATCTCGAAGAGGGCATCCTCGATCCCGCGCGCCTGTCGCGCGTCGTCACCGATCCCTATCACCCGCTGTCCTTCATGCACGAGAAGGAGGCGACGTTCCGCGACACCGTGGTGACGCTGCTGCTCGACAATTCCGGCTCGATGCGCGGACGCCCGATCACGGTCGCCGCGACCTGCGCCGACATCCTCGCCCGCACGCTGGAGCGTTGCGGCGTCAAGGTCGAGATTTTGGGCTTCACCACGCGCGCCTGGAAGGGCGGGCAATCGCGCGAGGCGTGGCTTGCCGCCGGCAAGCCGGCCAATCCCGGTCGCCTCAACGATCTCCGTCACATCATCTACAAGTCCGCCGACGCCCCGTGGCGCCGTGCGCGGAAAAACCTCGGCCTGATGATGCGCGAGGGTCTGCTGAAGGAGAACATCGACGGCGAGGCGCTGGACTGGGCGCACAAGCGCCTGCTGGCGAGGGCCGAGCAGCGCAAGATCCTGATGATGATCTCGGACGGTGCGCCGGTCGACGATTCCACGCTGTCGGTCAATCCCGGCAATTATCTCGAGCGGCACCTGCGCCACATCATCGAGGAGATCGAGACCCGCTCGCCGGTCGAGCTGATCGCGATCGGCATCGGCCATGACGTGACGCGCTACTACCGCCGCGCGGTTACGATCGTGGACGCCGAAGAACTCGGCGGCGCCATCACCGAAAAGCTCGCTGAACTCTTCAGCGAGACCAACGCCGCGCCCACCCAGCCGGCCGGTCGCCCGCGACGCAAACTGCATTCGTGAGCACGCATCCATCCCGCCGCAGCTTTCTTGGCCACGCGGCGGCGGGATTTTCCTCTCTCGCGTTCTCGCGCCTCGCACAGGCGCAAGCCACGACGGAGCCGCCACCGCGCCCGCTCCAGGTCGAGCACGCCGTTGCTGAGCCCGTCAGCCTCGAGGTCAACGCGCGCCCGATTCCGAACTTCGAGCCGCGCGATCGCTCGCGCACGCGCTTCGGCTCGCTGGACTATCGCAGCGGCCTGGTGCTGACCTCCCCCTTTCGCGGCTTCGGCGGCCTCTCCGGCATCCGGCTCGATGCCAAAGGCGAACGCTTCCTCGCGATCTCCGACCAGGGCGGCTGGTTCACCGGGCGCATCCGTTATTCCGGAACGGCCATGGCCGGGCTCGACGAGGTCGAAGCCGCGCCGCTGCTGGGCGCGGAGGGGCGGCCGATCACCGAAAAGCGCATGTGGTGGGATTCGGAATCGCTGACGCGCGACGGCAACCTGGTCTATGTCGGGCTCGAGCGCGTCAACCAGATCCTGCGCTACGACTTTTCGAAAGGCGGCATCCACGCCCGCGGCGAGCCGATCCCGGCGCCGCCGGCCTTGCGCAAGCTGCCGCACAACAAGGGGCTGGAAGCGCTGGTCCTGGTCCCGAAGGGCCAGCCGCTCGCCGGCAGCCTGATCGCCTTCTCCGAGCGCGGGCTCGACGCCGACGGCAACCTGGTCGCATTTCTGATCGGCGGTCCGACGCCCGGCCAGTTCAGCGTGCGCCGCACCGAGAAGTTCGACATCAGCGACGCGGTGCTGCTGCCCTCCGGCGAGTTGCTGATCCTCGAACGCAAATTCTCCTGGTTCACCGGCATCGACATCCGCATCCGCTCGATCCCTCTCAAATCCATCGCGCCGGGCGCGGTGGTCGACGGCCCCGCGCTGTTCAGGGCCGATCTCGGCCAGGAGGTCGACAACATGGAAGGCATCGACGCCCACGTCACGGCGGAAGGAGAGACCGTGCTGACGCTGGTGTCGGACGACAATTTCTCCATGCTCCAGCGCACCCTGCTGCTGCAGTTCACGCTGGTGGAGTAATTCTCCGCAATCTACTGCTTCCTGGGGTCCTCGCCCCCGTCCGCAATTGCGCAACCAGGCCAGGACGACAGCAGAGAGCGAGGCACGATCCCGTGATGATATGACGCGCGCAATGCATGACCCCACGGGCCGCCATTCCTGCCACGCGGGTGGCAATCCGCGTTTCCGCCACTAAACTTCATGCAATCGCTTTCACCCCCACCCTTCGGAACTCCCCGCATGAGCGCCCTGTTTTCCCCGATCAAGCTGCGCGGCCTGACGTTGAAGAACCGCATCGTGGTGTCGCCGATGTGCCAGTATTCGGCCGACGACGGCGTCGCCACCGACTGGCACTTCACCCACATCAACAATCTCAGCCTGTCGGGCGCGTCGATGTTCTGCATCGAGGCGACCCACGTGGAGGCGATCGGCCGCATCACGCCGGGCTGCCTCGGGCTGTACAGCGATGCCTGCGAGGCCGCGCTGAAGCAGATCCTCGCTTCCGTGCGCAAGCATTCCTCCACCGCGGTCGCGATGCAGCTCGCCCATGCGGGCCGGAAAGCGTCGAGCGCGCGGCCCTGGGACGGCGGCCAGCTGATTCCGGTCGAGCAAGGCGGCTGGCAGACGGTCGCGCCATCGCCGCTGCCGCACAAGGAGGGCGAGGCCGCTCCGCTCGCGCTGGACAGCGCCGGCTTGAAACGCATCCGCGATGCCTTCGTCGACTGCGCCAGGCGCGCCGACCGGCTCGGCATCGACGCCATCGAGCTGCACGGCGCGCACGGCTATCTCATGCACCAGTTCCTGTCGCCGATCTCGAACCGGCGCACCGACGAATATGGCGGCTCGCTCGAGAACCGCATGCGCTTCCCGCTCGAAATCTACGATGCCGTGCGCGCGGTGTTCCCGCACCATAAGCCGATCGGCATGCGGGTGTCGTCGACCGATTGGGTCGAGGGCGGCTGGGATCTGGCGCAGACCATCGAGTTTGCGAAAGCGCTCAAGGCGCGCGGCATCGACTGGATCGACGCCTCCTCCGGCGGCGTCTCGCCGCTGCAGAAGATTCCGCTCGGCCCCGGCTACCAGGTGCAGTTTGCCGAAGCCATCAAGCGCGAGACGGGAGTGACCACCATCGCTGTCGGCCTGATCTCCGAGGCAAAGCACGCCGAGGATATCGTCGCATCGGGCAAGGCCGACATGGTCGCGCTCGCCCGCGGCATGCTCTACGACCCGCGCTGGGGCTGGCACGCCGCAGCCGAGCTCGGCGGCGAAGTCGAAGCCCCGCCGCAATACTGGCGCTCGCAGCCCTCGACGCAGAAGGCGCTGTTCGGCAAGACCACGTTCGGGGCGCGGTGAGGGGGACGCACTGCGCGTGAGGCGCGATCGCATTGCGAGGAGCCCTTGCGACGAAGCAATCCAGAATTCCTCCGCGGAAAGACTGCGGATTGCTTCCGCCTTCGCCGAGGCTTCGGCGAACAAGTCGCTGCGCTGGCAATGACGACAGGAGACAGCGTGCGCTACACGCTCAAGTCGGATCCCCCTAAGAGTTACCCCTCACGCATCCGTAACTCCCCCAACCTTTCACCTTCCCCGAAACTGGCCTAACCTCTCCGCTGTCACTGCCTCGCGGAGGCCGGCCATGCGGTTTCGTGTTCGTAAAGCTGCCCACGTGTTCGAGCGCGTGGGGCTCGCGATGGCGGGCGCCGCGTGCGGGCTGTTCGTCGGCGCCTATGTCGGATCGGCGATCGCGCCGCTGACGACGCAAGGGTTTCTGCTGCTGATGATGCTGCTCGGCGCAGTCGGCTTCTATCTCGGCATCGACACGCCGCAGATGCCGTTCGACGAGGCGCACAGCAGCATCGACGCCGCGGAATTCCTGAGCTCGGCCGGCACGCTCTGCGCCACGCTGACCGCGCTCGCCTCCGTCGCCGTCATCGTGCTCCGCCTCGACCCGCACATGGCCTGGAGCTGGCTCGTCCTGTTCGGCTGGACCGCCGGCGTCGCCATGCAGATCGTCGCGGGCGCGAAGGCGCGGATGCGGAAGTAGCTCTTTTACCCTCCCCCTCCAGGGCAGGGTCAGCAGGCAGCGCGCGGCTCGCTAAAATACCACGCCCACGCGCGACCCCCGCTTCCACGCAATCCGGCAGCGCTTCTTGGTGTTGACGTGCAAGAGCTCGAAGCGGTCGGGGATCTGCACCTGGCCACCGAGATCGACACAGGCGCCGCCCGGCGAATAATCGATCAGCGTGCAGTTGATCACAGGCGCGCGCGGGTCGGTGATGATCTTGGCCTGGCGCGACACCAGGCCTGAGGGTTTGACGCGGGCATATTTACGCGGATGCATTGGCACATCTCCTCCAACTCCGCGCAGCGGCGGACTCTTTGCAGGATGATGCACAGGAGTTGATGCGATCCAGCTAAGGTTGGCGTGAGAATTTTAATGAAAAGTAGCGGCGACTACGGAAAGTGGCGGTAGTCGGGTGCGGAAAGCCCCGCGACCACACCGGTGATGTTGCACGAGTCTGTCCCCACCACCGTCATTGCGAGCGCAGCGAAGCAAATCCAGGCTGCCTCCGCGGAAAGACTCTGGATGCTTCGCTGCGCTCGCCATGACGAGAATGTGGCGCGAGCCCCACCTCACCCCGTCACCTCCTCAGCCTCAACCCCCGCCGCCACATCCACCCCCGGCGGCACCGGCATCGGCACGGTGACGTAATCCTTCGGCATGTTCACCGGCCGGTAGTCCGGCTCCGCCGCCATCCGCTTCAGCACGCTCTCATGCACATGCGCGCCCTCGGGGATGAGGCGCGGCTCGCCATCGGGGATGTAGAGGCCGAAATAGACCTTCCGCTCCGGCCACTCCCTGTACCTTGCGCGCTTCGGCAGATACTCCAGCACGCGCCAGGCCGCATTCATCGAATCGTGCAATTCGCCCGACTTCCCCGTGTAGGCCGGCGGCACATATTTGAACGGCGAGTTCTTGCGCTGGACGCCCCAGGCGAGCTGGTTCACGGTGCGCGGATTGAACTTCAGCCCCGCCTTCTCGGCCTCCTCGATCATCCACACAAGCGGATATTTCGATTCCCCGCTTTCCGCCTCCGGATAGCCGCCGCCGACGTCGCAATGCACGCCGGCGAACCACACCTGCAGGATGTCCTGCGGCACCTTCTTCTCGTCCGGCACGTAGCGATTGCTCCAATAGTCCTGCGGCTCCCAGTACTTGTTGAGGCGGAACATGCGTCGCCGCTCGTCGATCGCGATCGCCTGCCGGAAGATGTTGACGCTCGGATTGCGCCGTGTGAAGGCGAGCTCCTCCAGGCTGAACACGAAGAAGAAATTGTCGCGCCGCGGCACGATCACGCTCGCCACCGTGTCCCAGACGCCGATGAAGTGGATGGTCGGCCAGCGCGTCGAGGTGATGCGCGCGAACTGCGCGGCCAGGTCGAATTGGTCCTTCGGCAGCGGCCCCTGGTCGTCGACGGCGACGTCCTTGAGGTCCTCGATATCGTTGCCGCGCCCGGTGCCGGAATATTGCTTGTAGGCGACCATGCCGCTTCCTGCGAGGTTCACCTGCTCCGGCGAGATCAGCCCGATCTTGTGAATCAGCCCCGCCAGCACGCGCACCGTGTAAGCCCCGCGCGAAAAACCGAACAAGTAGATCCTGTCGCCGGGCGCATAGTGCTCGACCAGGAAGCAATAGGCGCTGAGCACGTTGGCGTCTAACCCGTAGCCCGTGGCGAGCCCCAGCACCAGGCTGACGTCGGCCTTGATCCGGTGCCACGTCGTCGGCTCCGTCACAGTGCCGACCCCGGGATCGTAGAATACCATCTGCCGCGGCTGCGTCTTGTCGGTCTTGCGCAGGCAGCGATAGAGCTTCAGGACATTGGAGATGTTCTCCGAGATCTCGTTGCCGGTCCCGTCACAGCAGATGACGAGGTTTTTCGGTTCGGTGTTGTGTACGTGCTCCACAGGTCCGCCTCTCCGGGAAATGCTACCCGGGCGAGTATAGCGGAAAAGCGCGACGGAGTGGAGACGGCGGTGGTTGTCCGTCTCCCCTTGCGGGAGAGGGTGGCTCGCCGCTCCAGCGGCGAGACGGGTGAGGGGTCTCTCTCCGCGTGTTCATCTCTCGCGTCAGAATTCCGGGAGAGAGACCTCTCATCCGCCTTGCCTTCGGAAAGGCACCTTCTCCCACAAGGGGAGAAGGGAAGGCCATGCGCGCCTTCTCCGCCCCTACTTCTTCTTCGCCGGCCCGAAATCCGGCTGCCAGGCCGCCTCCTTGCGGCTCGGCGCCGCGGCGATCACCTTGGCCTTGTCCTTTTTCGGTTTCTTGGCTTCGCGGTTGCCGCGTTGCTGTCCCTTGGCCATGTCGCTCTCCTGTGGTTCGAGTTCGCCGAGTTCGTCCGCCTGCAGCACGCGCCCGCGCGGTGTGCAGATGCGCACGTCCATGTAGCCGTCGCGCAGCAGCTTGCGGGCCAGCCGCAGCGCGACGGTGGCGCTGCCGCGGCCGAGATTGGCGCTGCCATATTCGTTCGTTCCGCCGACGAGCCAGGGCACGCGCGTGGTTCTACCCATTGAGCAGAGCCGCCGCGCAGACGAGAAGCAGCAGGAACAGCAGCACGATGTCAGGCGGAACCATCCACTCAGAGGCGCGTAGACGCGGCATCGCATGCTCCAACGGCTGATTTCCCGGCGGGAGCGCACATGACCCTCAGTCACCGGTGATGCCGTAGCGGAAGAGCGGTGATGCAGGCAAGCCTACGCCTGCCGCGCGCCAATAGCGAGGACTAAAAGGCCGCGCGTGCAGCCAAAGCGTTTTCGAGCGAAGTGGCTACCGGTTCGCGTGAAGAAAACGCGTCGAAACAGAAAACCAAAGCGTTTTCGAGCGAAGTGGCTACCGGTTCGCGTGAAGAAAACGCGTCGAAACAAGAACCGGAGCCCGTTCCGATTTGATCGGAACGGAAATGGCTCCTGTGACGATTGTGCTGGCTATTGCTGCGCGACAAGCGCATGGTCGCAATCGCCGGCGTCGGTTTGGGGCCCGCTCTCGCAGCAAGGCAGGCGTGCATGACCATCCGTTCGCGGCGGGAAACCGTCACGTTCAAGCATCCGTTCCGCATCCACGGCATCGAGCGCGTGCTGCCGGCGGGGGCCTATCAGGTGATCGCCGACGAGGAGACGATCGAAGCTGAAACCTTCTCGGCTTGGCGCCGCGTCGGCACGTCGATCATCGTGCCCGTGGAGGGCGTGCTCGGTTCGGTCGAGATGCTGTCGATCCGCGCGATCGACCTTGCGGATGCGATAGCAATCGACGCGAGGGTCGCCAATGACTGACCACCCCGTCGATCTCGACAAGCATCGCGGCATGGCCGCGCAGAAGGCAACCGATTTGCGCCGCGCGCTGGCCGAGGTCGAGAGCAATGTCAGGCAGCTGCGCGAGCGCGAGGCCGATCTCGAAAACCGCCTGATGACGGTGCCCGCGGCCTCCTGGCCCGAGGCCGCGGTGAAGGCGCGCTACCTGCTCAACCTCTATGCCGCGAGTCTCCCCGTCGAGGACACCCGCCACCGCGCGCTGGTTGCCGCGCTGTTCGACGACTTCGCGCGGCTCAACGGGGAGAGCTGAAGGCGGCTGCGGGGACGCCTCTCCCGCTTGCCCGCAAGCGGGAAAGGGAGCGCACCGCCGCGGCGGTTCTCGAGAAGCAACCCGCGTGAAGGAGTAACCCCATGACCCTCAGCAGCGGCCGCTACATCGGCCTCGAATACGACCGGATGATCGTGCTGTTCTCCATGCAGGACGGCTCGCGGGAGATCGGTTGCGCGATCTCGACTTCCGCGTTGGACGATCTCGAACGCGGCCCGAAGGTCGCTCCCGAGCACCGCGAAGCCCAGTTCACCCGCCTGCGCGACCGCATCGAGGCCTGCGCCGCCAGCAAGTACCGCGCCTGCGAGTTCGAAGGCACCCCGCCGGGCATCGTGCTGCGGAGCATTGATTTTCGCGGGTAGGGGAGGGCTACCGCGGCCGCGTGATGCTACCGGGGCGAGCGGGCGGAAACGCAAGCCCCATGGCCGCATCCTCTGTTGACGTTAACCGCCTGTTAACCATGCGGTTGCCTAATGTCGAAGATGGGGGGATCACCATGTCGGCCCATGTGACGAGACTGAGGTTGATGCCTGCTTCGGCCGATCCGGCCATCCGGTCGGTGGCGAGGCTGGCGGTTCGCGCCAGGGCCGTCCTACAGGGCAAAGCGCCTGTCCTACGGAGCAAAGCCATGTTCGGAAAGGACGACTTAGTGGACAATCTCAGCCGGGATCTCGATCGCGCGCGCGGAAGACGGGATGCGCTCGCATCCGAAGCCACGACCTTGGCGGCCCAGATCGCCGAAATCGAAGCCCGTCTCTCGGAGGAAAAGAAAAGGCGGGAGCGCGAGCGCGTCCTGAGCGAGGTCGAAGCGATCAAGACGCGAATCAAGCAGGCCGCCGGCGCGTTTGCGCCTGTCGTCGATGGTCTCTCGAGGGCGATCGAGCAGGCTGCGGCGATCGTGCCTGAGGCGCGCGAGCTCAATAGTTTCCTGGTGTCGGTGGCGACGGAGATCGACAGCGTGCTCGGTCCCCTGCTCCGCGAACTGGATCAGCGCGCGGATGCGGTGCGAACCGGACAGGCAGCGCTGGACCTGCCGAGTTCGGCCATTGAAGCGCCGCCCATCGAGCTGCCAAAGGACACCAACGAGCGCCTGCTTCGTTTTCCGGCGTGGCTGTCCCGCGACAAGGAGACGGACAGGAAGGACGCCGCCGAAAGCCCGCGCAGCACGGCGGCGTGAAGCATCGGCGGCTGGTCGTTGCGGCGCATCCTTCGAGACGCCCGCTTGAGGCGGGCCCTCGGGATCAGGACGGGGGGCGCGGCGAGATATCACCTTGATGGTGAGGCGCCCGCCATAGCGGGAGAATGACTGCTTTACACCGCCATTCCCGGGCGCGCCTCTCGGCGCGAGCCCGGAATCTATACTCACGATGATGGTTATGGATCCCGGGCTCGCGACTTCGTCGCGCCCCGGGATGACGAGCTGTTATTGGGCTCGCTGGTTGCCGAGCAGGTAACTCCCCCGCTCGCCGCCGCTCAGTTGGCGGCGCGGCGCAGGAAGGCCGGGATATCGAGAACGCCCTCGTCGGGCGCATTGCGCGCAGGCGCGCGCCCGTAAGGATCGAGCGGCTGAAGCGCCGCCTGCCGCGCATAATCCAGCCCCGGCCTTGCCGGCGGCCCCACGGGGTGGTGCGGCTGCGGGCGCAGCGGCGGGCTTCCCGCTTGCGGCAGCGGGGCACTGCGCTCGATGCGATCAGCGATGCGACGGCCGTCGTTGCGCAGCTTGCCGGCAAGCTGGGTGAGGGCGGTTTCCACCGGGAGCGCCTGCGCCGGATCGAGATTGTCGATTCCGGTCGCAACCACCGAGACGCGGACGATGCCTTCGAGGCTTTCATCGAACGACGCACCGACGATGATGTTGGCGTCCGGGTCGGCCTCGTCGCGAATGCGGGTCGCGGCTTCGTCGACCTCGTACAGCATCAGGTCCTTGCCGCCGGTGATGGAGATGATGAGGCCACTGGCACGCTTGATCGAGGGATTCTCGATCAGCGGATTGGAGATCGCGGCCACGGCGGCGGCGAGCACGCGCTTCTCGCCGGAAGCCTCGCCCCGTCCCATCATGGCCTTGCCCTTCTCCTTCATGACGGAGAGGACGTCGGCAAAATCGAGATTGATCAGGCCTTCCTTGACGATGAGGTCGCTGATGCAGGCCACGCCCGAATAGAGCACCTGGTCGGCAAGGGCGAAGGCATCGGCGAACGTGGTCTTCTCGCTGGCCACCCGGAACAGGTTCTGGTTCGGGATGATCAGGAGGGTGTCGACCGTCTTCAGCAGCTCCTCGATGCCGGCTTCGGCAAAGCGCATGCGGCGCTGGCCCTCGAAGTAGAACGGCTTGGTGACCACGCCGATGGTGAGAATGCCGAGCTCGCGCGCGATTCTGGCGACGATGGGTGCAGCCCCGGTGCCGGTGCCGCCGCCCATGCCGGCCGTCACGAACACCATGTGCGCGCCGGTCAATTGCTCGCGGATCGTGTCGATCGCCTCTTCGGCCGCGGCGCGTCCCAGTTCCGGCTGCGAGCCGGCGCCCAGGCCTGCGGTCACCTTCGTGCCGAGCTGGATGAGGTGCTTCGCCTTCGACATCGCCAGCGCCTGTGCGTCGGTGTTGGCGACCACGAACTCGACCCCTTGAAGCCCGGCCGTGATCATGTTGTTGACGGCATTGCCGCCGGCGCCGCCGACGCCGAACACGACGATGCGAGCCTTCATTTCATGGATATCGGTATTGCCAGTCATTCTTCCCTCGCGATTGCTCCGGCAAGCCGGCAATTAAAGAAAGTCTCGAGTGCTACCTGTGACGATTTACCGATGATCTCATCGCGCATTGGCCGCCCGGTCGGCTTGCACGATGGAAGCGGCCAGATGTCCCAATCGGCGCGCGGCGTATCCCGCGATCGTCCCGACAGGGCGGCGATCGTTCCGCAGCGCCGTCACTTCGTCCTCCAGTCGTGCCGCCCACGCATTGGCGGCCGTTGTTTCGGCGGCCGCCTGCGTCAGCTCGACGGCGAGGCGATCGGCACGCTCGCGCTCGCGCTCGAACACGGCCCTGTAGGCGGCCGCGACGTCTTCGAGCCGCGCGATCTCCGCCTTGAAGGCCCCGATCTTGATGGCCTCGATCCTTGCCATGGAGGCATCGACGGGGTCTGCCCGGCGGCCCTTTCGCGGGCGGGGCGTGTACCGGAGCGCGGCGAGATCGACGCTGACCAGGGCTTTGCCGTCCCCCGAGCGCGAGCGCGGCAGGCGGCGACGTCGCGCCAGCGACCGCGCGGCCTCGCGCGAGATATCGAGGCGGGCACCGAGATCGGCATACGTCAACAACTCAACGCACATCGGCGCTTCTCCTGGAGCGAACCGGGAAGGCATTTCGAGCTAATGATGGCTGGACGATTACCGCAGGCTAGGCTGCGTTGGTTAATGGCCGGTTAACGGGCGAGGGGGATGTTTACGGTGGCGGCACCGTACCGGCGCCGGGGTCGCTGGGCACCAGCTGCCGCGGCTGCGTCTTGTCCGTCTTGCGCAGGCAGCGATGGAGCTAGGACGTTGGAGATGTTCTCCGAGATCTCGTTGCCGGCCCCGTCACGGCAGATGACGAGGTTTTTTTTCGGTGAGGGGGTGCGGTCGGTGTCGCGCGCGTGCTCGACGGGATGTGCCTGCGGGTGAGAGGCTTGCGGGGCGAGTATGGCGGAAAGCCGGGAGGGCACGATGACGCTGGAAAGGCGGGGCTCGGCAGTGCAAAAAAGTGCCAAAATACGACCGAGGGTTGCGCGAATCACAACTTTGGGTAAAATTACGTTTTATTTTTTGACAAGCGTACAGGCGTATTTAAAAGGCGGTCGATTGATTCCCAACTTTCCCACGGAAGAGGTGAGGGACATTTGCGAGAAGCGAAGCGTGGCGGTAACGGCGCTTGGACCGAATGGAGCGCTGGAACTCGCTCAGGTGCTGGCCGATATCGACGCGTGTACCAACTTCTCTGAGTTTGAAGCAATTTACCCTGCTTCGATCGTCGACATCAGTACCAGCGAAAAGGCTATCGTTCTCCCCTCTGGTTCTCGGCTGATCGTTCGCTCGGGTCATCCGACTTACCCAGATCCGCCTCCCGAAGTTACCGATTGGGATCAAGTGACTAGAATACGAATCGTGTCGATCGAGACAACCAATGGCTGATCTTTCTTTTCAACCTGATTGGTTCTCTAAGCCCGGGGACACGCTGCTCACTTTGATGGAGCATCGCGAACTTACTTCCGACGCCCTTGCGCGGAAGCTTGGTCGAAATATTGCGACTGTCTCGGGGCTTCTCTCTGGAAGCGTAGAAATTGATGGTGAGTTGGCCGACGGACTGGCTAAGCATGTCGGCGGCACGGCCTCGTTTTGGCTGATAAGACAATCAAAATACACAACCGCGCTCGATCGCGCCACGAACGCCGTTCCGAACGAGGCTGGAGATACGTGGCTCAAGCACTTTCCCCATAGTGATATCTCCAGCTATGGTTGGGTCAGTCCCAAACGGCGCGAAGATCGTCTTAAGGCATATCTCGCGTATTTCGGCGTCAACGACCCGAAAGAATGGACCGAAAGATACGCAAACCCGCTGGGCGTTGCTTTCAAGACCTCTCCATCATTCACGTCAAAGGCCGGGCCACTTTCCGCATGGCTACGATGCGGAGAGTTGGAGGCCGCTGCTATTCATACGGCAAAATGGAATCCGCAGAGACTTCGGCAGAAACTGTTGGAGATACGTCCGCTCACGAGATCAAAAGCTCCGGCCCACTTCTTGCCGCGCATTAGACGGATATGCGCCGAAGCAGGTATTGCTCTTGTTTTCGTGCGTGCCCCTTCTGGATGCCGAGCGAGTGGTGCCACGCGCTTCTTATCGCCCAATAAAGCGATGGTCATTCTGAGTTTCAGGTATCTTTCGGACGATCACTTCTGGTTCACTTTCTTCCATGAACTTGGGCACCTCCTGTTGCACGGAATATCCGCCACTTTTATCGATGGTGGAGTTGAACACATCACGAAACAGGAGAGCGAAGCAAACGAGTTTTCGGCTTCTGTTTTGATCCCGCCAGAGCGAAAGGACGAATTGCTTGATTTAAAGCCAAGGACCGAGCAAGTGATCAAATTCGCTTTTTCGCTTGGCGTTTCTCCCGGTATTGTAGTCGGGCAGTTGCAGCACAATCGAGTTATCAAGCCAAGCCAGCTAAATTTCCTCAAGCGTCACTTTACGTGGGATCAAATATCGGCGGCGTCACCTAACCCTTGAAGTGCTTAAATGCAGTAGGGCTTTTCTGCCAATTGCAGATCGAGTCCTCCATTACCTGCATTCCGACGCCGAGCTTTTGATCGAGTCTCTTCAATACGTCGTCGACATCTGGTGGGCTGCGCTTCGAATTCAGATCTCCGTCGATCAGAAGCCGTCCGCCCCGCAGAGGGCCCGTAGCTCCCTCAAGATAGGCCGAGCCCGGCGACATCGGGACCAAGTCCAAACGACCGAGCAGTGCCAGGAAGTCGAACTTTGCAAGTCTTCCAAATCGCTCGATTCTCAGTTCGCGATAAGCAGCGTCAAAAATAGTGTGCGGATCATTGCCGACCCTCCGTACGAGATCGCGAAACCACTTTCCTGGCGATCCATCGACGGCCTTTATGAAGCTTCGAATTACCGCGAGCGTACCTGCTCGAGAGTCGGGTTTTAGGCTTTCATATTTTCGGTGGTTACCAAATGCGCCGCCGATCTTCTCGTGATTGGCGGTCACCCACTTCCGGAACATGTCCGGATTCTCCGACACTTGCTTCCAAGTCCAGTTTCGTTGGCCTAGTCCGGAGTAAAGATCCTGCATGCGACGCCAGCCGAACCGCCCGTGTTTTCCTGTATGGGTAGCCAGAAAGATCAACCAGATGGCTTCGTCAAAATTGCCCAGCTGCGCGTGAAGTAAGGCTGCTCTCTCCGGATCAAACAGAGGACTAGCTGGGTCAGCACGAGCAGCGTCGACTGGTCTGCTCTTTAGGATGCGCGTGTAGTCCATCCGACGTAAGCTAGCTATCATTTGCGTCGCGAGTGTCTTGCGGGCCGCTTTGTCGTCGAGAGCTATGCGTGAAGCTGGGTGATGACGGAATGAGATAGGCGGCGTATCGAGGCGGGTGTCGAGCCTGCCAGAACCTCTCAAGGAGAGCGATACGCCATGAACGAGACTAGCAATATTGTTGCCCTTCGTCAGCCCGACGAGATCGACGATCCACTGACCAATATTTTGCGAGCTGGTGCTCGGCAGCTTCTGGCGCAGGCCGTGGAGATCGAAGTCGAGACGTTTCTTGCCACGGTGAAAGATTTGAAGCTTGCCGACGGGCGCGCCCGTGTCGTGCGGCATGGTTACGGCCCGGCTCGAACGATTGCGACCGGCATCGGACCGGTCGAGGTCGCACGGGCGAAGATCCGGGACCGCGGTGCAGCCGGCGATGGCGAGCGGATCCGCTTCAGCTCGGCGATTCTGCCACTATGGGCGCGGCGGACCAGGAGCCTGGATGCGCTGTTGCCGGTGTTGTACCTGCGTGGCATCTCGACGGGCGATTTCCAGGAGGCGCTGACGGCCCTGCTGGGTAAGGACGCGCCGAACCTGTCGCCGGCGGTGATTTCCCGGCTGACGGCCGAATGGCAGGGCGAGTATGAGCGTTGGCAGAAGCGCGATCTCTCGGCGCGGCGGTACGTGTATGTGTGGGCCGATGGCGTCTTCCTGCAGGCACGCATGGAAGACCACGGCGAGTGCATGCTGGTGCTGATCGGCGCGACGCCGGAAGGCAAGAAGGAGTTGATCGGCTTTCAGGTCGGTGTCCGGGAGAGCGCGCAGAGCTGGCGTGAGCTCCTGATCGACGTGAAGCAACGCGGGTTGCAAATCGCCCCGGAAATTGCCGTTGGTGACGGCGCGCTCGGCTTCTGGAAGGCGCTTGACGAGGTGTTTCCCGGCACGCGGCACCAGCGCTGCTGGGTGCACAAGACCGTCAACGTCCTGGACAAGGTCCCGCTCTCGGTGCAGGCCAACATGAAGAAGGACCTGCGCGAAGTCTATTGGGCGCCAAACCGGGCGGCCGCCGAAGTGGCGATCGACGTCTTCGCCGAGAAATACCGCACCAAGTACGGCCGGGCGGTCGAATGCCTCGCAAAGGACCGCGACGCGCTGCTGGCCTTCTACGACTTTCCTGCCGAGCATTGGGATCACTTGCGCACGACCAACCCCATCGAAAGCGTGTTCGCGACCGTGCGACACAGAACCGTGCGAACGAAAGGATCGCTGTCCTCAACGACCGCCAGGCTGATGGTGTTCAAGCTGGTTATCGCCGCATCAAAAAAGTGGCGGCGGCTCAAAGGCACAAATCAGTTGCCGAAGCTCATCGCAGGTGTCAGATTCAACGACGGCATCGAGGTCATCCACATGCCGGCAAACCACGCCGCCTGATCGCCTCGTCACCCAAAATCCTGCATAGCTCTGTCGTCGATTCCGCGGAGTGGGTGGACTTTGTCGGAGAACTCCCGAAGTTCACGGTCTAGTCGGTTGAGTTCGGCTTGACGAGATGGCCAGAGAATCGCCACTTAGGTACTCGCTTGTCCGCCAAACCGATCCTTCACAGGAAGATTGGTTCGGCTATCAATGTAGTATTTGTAGCAATCAGATGTCATCGCTTTCCGGAGATCAGCGATGGCGGCTTGGTTGCCTGTTGCTGCGAAGACCTGCAGAAGTCGAATCAAGTCAGACCAATAGGGGTCTAGCCCGAGTGCGCTCGCATCGAGCTCTTGCCCCGTTCTTATTTCCTCTAGCGCGCTCATTACTATCGCTATCGATGGCCAAGGATCACCATTTGGCATTGGAGGCATTTCAATGCGCGATTGGAAGCCTTCTTCGGTGAGCCGCACTGCATCGCCGCGATTGTCGTCATATAGGTGCATGCTTCCCGCGAAGTGTCTGTATGGACCTGTATCGTAGCCTAATGTTCGAGCGAGAATTTCCTGTAGCATAGTGAAGCAGAATACGTCGTGCGGAAGGCCCTTGTACGCATCGTTTGAGCGCATTGTAGTGATCATCTCCAATTTCCCATCTCGTTGGAGGAATTGAAGAGTCGTAGTGCAGGGGATTTCCGGATGAGGTCCGCTCAGGTCCTCCGCATTGAATATCTGAACCAAAGCCCGTCGTGTCGTCGGGCGCTTACTCAGTAATTCGAGAACATTTGCGATTTGGTCTTGCCCTCTCTGTCGGAATAGGCGCGGGCCGTAGCCGCCATAAACCGTTTTGCCGTCCTCGCTCTCTGATTTGTAAGCTGGAACGAAAGGCACAATGAAATCTAGCTTGTTGTCCTTCGAGAGATACCAGAGCAGCTCGCCCAGCGCGCTAAATGGCTTGCCTCGCGTTTCGGTTCGGCTCAATCGTGCGCGCGGCTGCCTGATCTCGACCATGACTCCGCGCAGCTCAGTGTTGCTTCCCCGCGTTGCGCCGTCGACCTTCGGCGCCGCAAGCAACTGCGGATACAGTTGAAGAAGAGCATCATCGAGAGTGTCGGCAATGAATTCCATCTCGGAGCGACAAATGGCTAAAGCAAATTGGTAAAGGCGCCATGTCTTCGTGGATCGATGGCACAATCGGCGGCAACCCTAAGATGCTTAGCGAATCGATGGCGCGCAAGTGCACTTTCGTCGGTGTGCTGGGCCGCCCCCAAAAACAAAAACGGCCGGATCTTTCGATCCGGCCGCCACGCAAAACTCTACTGGCTAAGCTTACGCGACGCGACTTAGCCCCCGCCCTAACGGTAAATTGTCTTAGCTGGCCTTCTTCGCCGGCGCGTCGCCGACCTTCTTCTGGATGGCGCGCTTCAGCTCGACTGCGCGCGGCGAGAGGGCGTCGGCGTTGGCCTTGAGCAGGAAGGCGTCGAGGCCGCCATTGTGGTCGACGCTCTTGAGCGCGTTGGTGGAGACGCGCAGGCGCACGTTGCGGCCCAGGGCTTCCGAGATGAACGTCACGTTGACGAGGTTCGGCAGGAAGCGGCGCTTGGTCTTGATGTTGGAGTGGCTGACCTTGTGGCCGACGAGGGGGCCCTTGGCCGTCAGTTCGCAGCGGCGAGACATGTCACAAATCCTTCAGTTCGAGCCCCAAACGAGTTGCGGCCGCCATTCGGGGCGCCACAGGGGCAAATTCTCTGTCCTTGCAGGGAGCGGGCGGACGTATAGGGGGGAAGGGGCGGGTAGTCAAGGATTTGGGCGGTCTTTTCGCCTCTCCCCGCGTGCGGGGAGAGGCCGGAATGCGCGCGAATAGCGCGAATTCCGGGCGAGGGGGAGGCTCCGCGGCGGTGGGGGCGGTTGGGTGCTCGACTCTCACCTTCCTCCGGGGAGAGCCCCCTCATCCCGACCTTCTCCCCGCACGCGGGGAGAAGGGGAAGAGGCAGCGGAGGTAGCGGGGAGAGGTGCGCCCCCGCGTCACACCCCGATCACCAAAACGGCAATGATTGAAACGCCTTACCATCACATAAAGGGCGTATTCGCCCCCGAAGAGTCCGGTGGAGTTCCCGGTGTTTTGCACTTGGGGCGGATTGCTTGCCGAGATTTTTGGCTTAACTAGCAAGGCCGGACGGCCCCATTGGATGGCTTCGTGGATATCCTGACCCCTTACCTGCCCCGGCTGCGTGCGGCCGGCCGGCTGGCGTTCGCGGCCTTGTGCGGGCTGGTCCTGGCGTGGGGGGCTCGGCCTGCGGCCGCGCAGGGCAAGCTCGAGGCGCAGTATGAGGCGACGCTGGCGGGCATTCCCGTAGGCAAGGGCGCCTGGAACATCGACATCCAGGACGACGTGTTCGCGGCCGCGGCCTCGGGCGGCACCACGGGGCTGCTGAAATCGTTCGCGGGCGGGTCTGGCACCGGCGCCTCGCAGGGGCGCGTCGTCAACGGCGCGCTGGTTGCGACCGGCTACCAGGCCTCCACCATCACCTCGAAGAAGACGGAAAGCATCCGCATCACCCTCGACAAGGGCAATGTGAAGGAGTTCGGCATCGAGCCGGAGCCGCCGGTCGACCCTGACCGCATCGTCGTCACCGACGCGCATCGCCGCGGCGTCTGGGATCCGATGACGGCCTCGCTCTTGCGCGTGCCCGGCACCGGCGATCCTGTTACGCCCGAGGCCTGCCACAACGCAGCGCCCGTGTTCGACGGCCGCATGCGCTACGATCTCAAGCTCGATTTCAAGCGCATGGAGACGGTGAAGGCGGAGAAGGGATATCGTGGCCCGGTCGTGGTCTGCGCGCTCTATTTCGTGCCGGTCGCCGGCTACATCCCCGACCGCCCCGTGATCAAATACCTCGCCGCCCAGCGCAACATCGAGATCGCCTTCGCCCCGGTCGCGGGCACGCGCATCCTGGTTCCATTCTGGCTGAAAGTGCCGACCCCGCTGGGACCCGCGATGCTGGAAGCGACCAGCTTCATCAGCTCCCCCCAGCCGCCAAGGGTGGCAAAGACGCAGTAGGGTGCGCTTATCCTCCCCTCGGAGGGAGGGGGTAAGAAAGCAAGCCGCTTCAATGCCTTGGGCGTTGTCAGGCCGGATGCGGACACTCGTCCCTTTCTACTGTGCATGGGGTCGTTTTCGCAGTTTTGTTTTGGCGGCCCCGATCCGGGAATCCATTTGACTCCGACCCGATTCTGATTCGACTCCGCGCCGTCCCCAATTTTAAGAAACGCGCCATCGAAACGTCGCTTGTACGGCGGGGCAAAACTCCATCTAGTGCGCGCCCAAGACGAGTCCCGCGACATGTTGCGTGAACGGAACAGGATTCAACGGGGAGTCAGCGATTCGGCCGCGATTCGTTCTAGAGTCGTTCCGAAGCTTAAAGAGAACGGAAAAAGCGTCGCAAAGTGAGACAGTTGCGCGGGGTTTGGGGAGGGGCTCCTGCACACTGCGCTGTCATGCCCCGGCTTGACCGGGGCATCCAGTACGCCGCGGCTTCTCGGTCCAGTCACGATCGCCTGGCGGACTGGATCGCCCGGTCGGGCCGGGCGATGACAGCAGTTGGGGTGGCCGCTCCGCGTTCGGAGACATGGCCGACACTCCGCAAGTCGCCTCACCGCCCCAAACAGCACTGACATTCGCCCAAATCGGCACTACCTAATCCCCTAGACATGGCCTTCTCTCCCTCTCCCTTCGCTTCCGAGCGCGCCCTTCACGATCGAGTGCCCGGCGCGGGCGTCACTGCCGTGCTCGGGCCGACCAACACCGGCAAGACCCATCTCGCCATCGAGCGGATGCTGGCGCATCCCTCGGGCATGATCGGGCTGCCGCTGCGCCTGCTCGCGCGCGAGGTCTACAACAAGATCGCCGATCGCGCGGGTGTGGAGAGCGTCGCGCTGGTCACCGGCGAGGAGAAGATCAAGCCGAAGAACCCGCGCTACTGGGTCTCCACCGTCGAGGCGATGCCGCGAGACCTCGACGTCTCCTTCCTCGCCGTCGACGAGGTCCAGATCGCCTCCGATCTCGAGCGCGGCCACGTCTTCACCGACCGCATCCTCAACCGCCGCGGCCGCGACGAGACGCTGCTGCTGGGCGCCGCGACGATGCGCCCGATCATCGAGCGCCTGTTGCCCGGCGTGTCCATGATCACGCGGCCGCGCCTGTCGAGCCTCGAATTCGCGGGCGATCGCAAGATCACGCGCCAGCCGCGCCGCACCGCCATCGTCGCGTTCTCGGCGGATGAAGTCTACGCCATCGCCGAGCTGATCCGCCGCCAGCATGGCGGCGCCGCCGTCGTGCTCGGCTCGCTCTCGCCGCGCACGCGCAATGCGCAAGTGGCGATGTTCCAGAACGGCGATGTCGATTATCTCGTTGCCACCGACGCGGTCGGCATGGGCCTCAATCTCGACGTCGACCACGTCGCGTTTGCCTCCGACCGCAAGTTCGACGGCTACCAGTTCCGCCGCCTGACCCCGTCGGAATTCGCGCAGATCGCAGGCCGCGCCGGCCGCGCCACGCGCAACGGCACCTTCGGCACCACGGGCCGCTGCGCGCCTTTCGACCCCGAGCTCGTCAACGCGCTGCAGAACCACACCTTCGACGCCGTGAAGATGCTGCAATGGCGCAACGCGAAGCTGGACTTCTCCTCGCTCGGCGCGCTCCAGGTGTCGCTGAACCTGCCGCCCGGGCACGAGGCGCTGACGCGCGCGCCGATCGCCGAGGACATGCGCGTGCTGGATCATGCCGCCCGCGACGTCGAGGTGCGCGATATCGCGCATGGCAAGGCCGCGGTGGAGCGGCTCTGGGAGGCCTGCCAGGTCCCCGATTACCGAAAACTGTCGCCGGCCGCTCACGCCGAGCTGGTGACCACGCTGTACGGCTTCCTGATGCGGAAGGGATGCATTCCCGACGCCTGGTTCGCCGCGCAGGTCGAGCAGGCCGACCGCATCGACGGCGACATCGACACACTGTCGGCCCGGATCGCGCAGATCCGCACTTGGACCTTCGTCGCCAACCGCCCGGACTGGCTGAAAGACCCCGAACGCTGGCAGGGGATCACGCGGGAGGTCGAAAATAAATTATCGGATGCGCTCCATGAACGCTTGACTGAGCGTTTCGTTGATCGTCGGACCAGTGTATTGATGCGCCGCCTGCGGGAGAACACGAGCTTGAATACTGAAATCGGCAAGACCGGCGAAGTCATCGTCGAAGGCCATGCCATCGGCCGCCTCGACGGCTTCACCTTTGCACCGGATGCGGCGGAAGCCGGCTCCGATGCGAAAGCCTTGCAGGCTGCAGCGCAAGCGGTGCTCGCCGGCGAGATCAACACGCGCGCCGAAAAACTGGGCAACGCGCCGGACGAGCAGTTCGTGCTGACCTCCGAAGGGATGATCCGCTGGACCGGCGATGCCGTGGCGCGGCTGTCGGCCGCAGAGGACGCGCTGCATCCGCGCATCCGCATCATCTCCGACGAGCGCCTGACCGGCGGCCCGCGTGAGAAGGTGCAGGCGCGGCTCGACCTCTGGGTCAAGACGCATATCGAGAAGCTGCTCGGGCCGATGTTCGAGCTCTCGAAGGCCGAGGACGTCACCGGCATTGCCCGCGGCATCGCCTATCAGCTCGTCGAGGCGCTCGGCGTGCTCGAGCGTCCCAGAATCGCGAACGAGCTGAAGGATCTCGACCAGCCCTCGCGCGCGACGCTGCGCAAGTACGGCGTCCGCTTCGGCGCCTATCACATCTATTTCCCCGGCCTGCTCAAGCCCGCCGCGCGTGCGCTCGCCGCGCTGCTCTGGGCGCTGAAGCAGGACAATGTCGATCTGTCCTCGCTCTCGGGCGCGCAGCATCTCGCATCATCCGGCCGCACCTCGTTCCCGGTCGACAAGGCTCTGCCGCGCGATGCCTATCGCGTGCTCGGCTACAAGCAGGCCGGCGAGCGCGCCGTGCGCGTCGACATCCTGGAGCGTCTTGCCGATCTGATCCGCCCCGCTCTGGCCTGGCGCGAGAACTCGCCCGGCGAAAAGCCCGCCGGCGCGTTCGACGGCCGCAGCTTCGTGGTGACGCAGGCGATGACCTCGCTCACCGGCTCCGCGGGCGAGGATTTCGCCTCCGTGCTGCGCGCCCTCGGCTATCGGATGGAGAAGCGTCCGCCGCTGCCGGTGAAGCCCGCAGCGACCGCTGCCGAGACGGTGGTCGCCGAGACGCCGCCCGCTGAAGGCAGCGCGGAGACGTCAACCGAGACCGCCGCGGAGGCCGTAGCAGGCTTGCCGGAAGAGGCGGCTGTGTCCGCCGAAGCCGTCACCGTCGAAGACGCGCCCGGCATGGAGCAGCACGATGTGCCCGCTCATGAGGAGCCGGCGCTCGAAGCGCCTCCCGAAGCGCCCGTCACGGCGGAAGACGCTCCCGGCATCGCGCCACCGGCTGAAGAGCCCGCAGCACCCGTTGACGCGGCTCCGGCCGAGATTGCGGCCACGGAAGCCGCCGCATCGCCCGATGCCTCCGCGCCTGTCGAAGCCGCAGCCGCGCCCGCGGAGCCCGAGCTGGTCGAGGTCTGGCGTCCCGGTGGCCGTCACGAAGATCGCAAGCCGCGCCACGAGCGCCATCGCCACCAGCGTCACCATCATCAGCCGCGTCCGCAGGCCGGTGCCGAAGCTGGCGCTGCACCCGGTGCAGCGAGCGCCCTGCCTGGCGAAGCCGCCGAAGGCGCGAAGCCGGGCCATCGTCATGGCGGACATCGCAAGGACTTCCGCAAGGGCCGCGAAGAGGGCGGCGGCGATCGCCGCGAGCAGCGCAGCGACAATAATCGCCGCTTCGAGGGCAAGGATCGTGATCGCGGCAAGGGCAAGCCCGGCGATCGCGACAGCGGCCGCGAGCACCGCGGTGGCCGCGACCGCGACAAGGGCCGCGATCGTCGCGATCGCGAGTCGGGCCCCTCGCTGCGTCCCTACGCCTCGAGCGCGAACCCGCGCGAGCGCGATCGCCCCATCGATCCGAACTCACCCTTCGCAAAACTCGCCGCCCTGAAGGAGCAGCTCTCGGGGCGCAAGGAGTAGTGCCACGACGACCGAGCGGCAGCGTCTCGACAAATGGCTGTGGCACGCGCGGGTGGTGAAGGCACGCACCTCCGCGGCCGAGCTGGTGGTATCGGGACACGTCCGCATCAACGGCGCGCGCGAGACCTCGCCGGGACACGCGGTCAAGCTAGGCGACGTCCTCACCATCGCCCTCGACCGCACCGTGCGCGTGTTGAAGGTCACCGGCTTCAACGCGCGCCGCGGCGATGCCGCCTCGGCGCGCGTGCTCTACGAGGAGCTGAATGAAGCAAAGCGCAATTAATTGCGCTTCGTATTCATTTCTTGGTCGATCAAACACACAAAGCCGTCATGATCGGGCCTTGCCGACCTTGCGGCGCCGGGCCATCCGCGCTACGCAAGCCGCGACTTTTGAAAGAGCTTTTCGGAGCGTTGGATGACTTACGTCGTCACTGAAAACTGCATCAAGTGCAAGTACACCGACTGCGTCGAGGTCTGCCCTGTCGATTGCTTCTACGAGGGCGACAACATGCTCGTCATCCACCCGGATGAGTGCATCGATTGCGGCGTGTGCGAGCCGGAATGCCCCGCCGACGCCATCAAGCCGGACACGGAACCGGGGCTGGAAAAGTGGCTGCAGGTCAACGCCGATTACGCCAAAAGCTGGCCGAACATCACCCAGAAGAAGGAATCACCTGCCGACGCGAAGGAATTCGACGGTATGGAAGGCAAGTTCGAGAAGTATTTTTCTCCGAACCCGGGCTCGGGGGACTAATTCCCGCCCAAACTTAACCCTAATACGTACGTTAGCGCCGAAAACCAGCTCTCAAGACCCCTAAATCATTGATTTTTGCGGGAAATGTGCTATATTGGGCACATTAAGCCGAACCCCGTCAGCCGCGTTGGCCCCTCTGGGTTCCCGTGAAACCAAATGTCGAACAGGGGCGTGGCAGTTTCCGCGCGCAGGCTGTGTCACAGAAAACGCGTAAAAAGAGTACTTCAGCGAGGGCTTCCCGCAAGGAGGCCAAAAAAGTCGCCGCGGCCAGCCGTAGCGCATCCAAGGGTCGGACCGCGACGAAGGCGCCGGCTGCAAAGTCCTCGAAGAACAAAAGAAGCGCAATGCCTAACAAGACTGCAAAGCCGGCCGCGAAAGCGACCGTTTCCAAGCCTGCTGCTGCCAAGGCTCCCGCTGCCAAGCCCGCGCCGAAGGCCCCTGTTGCTGCTGCTCCTGCCAAAGCTCCCGTTGCTGCCAAGCCGGCCGCAAAGCCCGCTGCTGCTCCGAAGGTTGAGGAAAAGAAGGTCGTGACCCAGCGTCAGGGCTTCAAGGCCAACGAATTCGTCGTCTATCCCGCCCACGGCGTCGGCCAGATCCTGGCCATCGAGGAGCAGGAGATCGCCGGTGCGAAGCTCGAGCTGTTCGTCATCAATTTCATCAAGGACAAGATGACGCTGCGCGTTCCGACCGCCAAGGTCGCCAACGTCGGCATGCGCAAGCTGTCCGAGCCGGCGCTGGTCAAGAAGGCGCTGGAGACCCTCAAGGGCCGCGCCCGCGTCAAGCGCACCATGTGGTCGCGCCGCGCTCAGGAGTACGAAGCGAAGATCAATTCGGGCGACATCGTCGCGATCGCCGAGGTCGTGCGCGACCTCTATCGCTCGGACTCTCAGCCGGAGCAGTCCTACTCTGAACGCCAGCTCTATGAAGCGGCGCTCGATCGTCTGTCCCGGGAGATCGCGGTGGTGCAGCACTCGACCGAGACCGAAGCGGTCAAGGAGATCGAGGCCCAGCTCGCCAAGAGCCCGCGCCGCGCCAACGCCAAGGCGGAAGCCGCCGAGGGCGAGGCTGATAGCGATGTCGAGGGCGGTGATGCCGACGATTCCGATGGCGACGACACCACCGTCGCCGATGAGGCTGCGTAAGCGTCCCGCGCCGATCGCAAGAGATCAAAAGCCCGGCCGTTCGGCCGGGCTTTTTGTTTGGGGTTCGTAGGGTGATGAGGCGCCGTCCACGATGACGGCTCGACAAACTCAGTGTCGTCCCGGCCTAGTGCGCAATTGCGCACTAGGCCGGGACGGCGAGAGACGCGCCTTGTCTCACTTCACCGGCCGCTTCTCCAGCTTCCTTGCCAGCGTCCTGCGATGCATCCCCAATCGTCGCGCCGCTTCAGAAATGTTGAAGTCCGTCTCGATCAGGGTCTGATGGATGCGCTCCCATTCCAGCGTCTTGATCGAGGTCGGCCGCGCGTCGAGCGCGACCTCGGCGTTGCCTTCGGCCTTGTGGAAGGCGGCCTCGATGTCGTCGGTGTTGGAGGGTTTTGCGAGGTAGTGGCAGGCGCCCAGCTTGATCGCTTCGACGGCGGTGGAGATGCTGGCAAAGCCGGTCAGCACCACGATCAGCATGTCCTCGGCGTGCGTGTGCAGCAGCTCGACGCAGGCGAGCCCCGAGGCGCCGCCGAGCTTGAGGTCGACCACGGCATGGCCGAAGGAGCGTTCCTCCAGCACCTTGCGCACCTCCTCGATCGAGGCGGCGATCACGACCTCGTAGCCGCGGCGCTCGAACGAGCGCTTCAGCGTGCGCGCAAAGCCTTCGTCGTCCTCGACGACGATGAGCGAACGGTCAGGCGTCAAAGCTGCCTCCGATCGCAAGCGTTGCGAGTGGCAGCGTCAGCCGCACGGTGGCGCCGCGCTTCCTGTGGTTCTCGGCGGTCACGCTGCCGCCCAGCTTGCGCACCACATTCACCACCAGGAACAGGCCGAGTCCGCCGCCGGCGCGGCCCTTGCTCGATTGATAGGGTTTGCCGAGCTGCGCCAGCATCTCCGGCGCGAAGCCCGGGCCGCGGTCGGAGATCGACAGCACGAGATTGTCGCCCTCGCGCTCGGACAGTAACTCGACCCACTCGCGCGAGACTTCGTAGGCGTTGTCGAGCACGTTGAAGATGACCTGCTTCAGCGCGACGTCCGAGACGATCGCGACGTCCTCGCCAAACGTGTTGACGAAATAGAGCGTGCGCGCCGAACGGGCGTTGCGCCATTCGTCGACCAGCGCGGTGACGAACGCCGTCACCGTCGTCGGCGAGGAGCCTTCGCCGCGGGCTTCGCCGGCCGATACCAGGATGCCCGTCACGATCGACTTGCAGCGCTGCAGCGAGGTTTCCATTTCCGCGAGATCCTCGGCGAGCTCCTGCTTGGCGGCAAGGTCGGGCATGCGGCGCCAGTCGCTGAGGATGACCGAGAGCGAGGCCAGCGGCGTGCCGAGCTCGTGGGCCGCGCCGGAGGCCAGGAGGCCCATGCGGACGATGTGATCCTGCTCGGCCGCATGCTGGCGCAGTGCCGCCAGATGCGCGTCACGGTCGCGCAAATTCCTGTTGATGCGGGTCACGAACACCACCAGCAGCACGGCGTTGAGCGCGAAGCCAAGCAGCATGCCGGCGACGGTGAGCGTATAGGTTTCGCTGAGCGGATTCGGCGGCAGGTCGAGGGGCCGGTAGGCCAAGGTAAGCCAGACGAAGCATGCGCAGGTCAGCGCCACCAGCGACCAGGTCGATCGGGCGTCGAGCAGCACGGCAGCCAGCGTCACCTGCAGCAGGAACAGCGAGGTGAAGGGATTGGTGGCGCCGCCGCTGAGGTAAAGCTGCGCGGTCAGCGCGGCGACATCGAGCATCAAGGCGACCAGCAACTCGTTGCTGGAGATCGCGGCCCTATGGCGCACCCAGACCAGGCTCGAGACATTGAGCAGCACCAGCGCGCCGATCACCGCGCCCATCCGCTCCAGGGGCAGCGGGATGCCGAGCCAGAAATGCACGCTGCCGATGGTCACGATCTGGCCGACCACTGCGGTCCAGCGCAGCTGGATCAGCAGCGCCATGTTCTTGCGGTTGGTCTCGTCGTCCGTCGGCGCATGGCCGATCAGCTCGCTGCGCGTATCCGCGTGCGCTTGCAGTGTGACGGCCAGTCCGCCAGTTTGGGCGAGCGACTGCCTTATTCCGTCGTCAGGCCTGTTCGACGATCGTTCCAGCATCTGATCCCGTCCTGCGGGCGGCGGCATCGGGGCCGCCGGCCGGTTCGTGGACGAAGCGCCTGCGGCGGAACAGCCCGCCGCCGAATGAGACGAAAAGTTTACCCGCCAGCATGAAGGCCAGGGCAAACCACGTCAGCGCATAGATCAGGTGGTTATTGGGAAAGCGGATCACGGTCAATCCGCCGATGGGGCCGCCGGCGGTTTGTGATCCGGCGTCGGCATCGACGAAAAAGGGTGCGACCTCGTGGAGGTCGCGCGCCGCCGCGATCGCAGCGACATCCCGCGAGTACCAGCGATTGTGCTGGGGGACGTTGTCGCGGAGGAAACCGCCCTTCGGCTCCGTGATGCGCAGGAGGCCGGTGATCGCGACCTGGCCCTCGGGATTGCCGGCCTGGCGCGTCGATGCGTCGCGCCGCTCGGTCGGCACGAAGCCGCGGTTGACCAGGACCAGGGTGCCGTCGCCGCGCCGAAGCGGCGTCAGCACCCAATAGCCGGGGCCTTCCTCGGTGACGGCCTGAACCAGCGTCTCGCGGTCATGGAGGAAGCGGCCGGTGACGCTGACATGCCTGTATTCGTCGCTCGCGGCGGTGATTGAGGGCCACGCCGCGGGCGCGGGGATCGGCTGGGCCGGGGCATGGACGCGCTGCTCGACGCGATCGATCAGCGCCAGCTTCCAGGCGCGACGCTCGATCTGCCAGACGCCGAGCGCGACCAGAACTGCAAAGGCCGTGAGCGAGAGGACCGTGAGCCACAGGCGCGGACGCGCAGTTTTGCCGCGCGTCCGGTCTGCCTTGCTCGTCACGGTCCCAGTCTTGCTCACGTCAGGCTGTCGCTCACTTCATCCCGCTCATCTGGTGGATGGGCATCATGTTGCTATTGAGGTGGCTCATCACCCACAGCGAACCGGACAGCGCAATCACCACCATGACGATGGTGAAGATCAGCGCCATCATGCTCCAGCCGTTCTCCGACGTCGTGTTCATGTGCAGGAAGTAGATCATGTGCACGACGATCTGCACGACCGCGAAGGCCATGATGACGAGCGCGGTGATCTGCTTGCTCGGAAGCACGCCGCTGATCACCAGCCAGAACGGGACCGCGGTCAGCACGACCGAGAGCACGAAGCCGAGCATGTAGCCCGAGAACGTGCTGTGGGCGTGGCTGTCGCCGTGGTGATGGTCGTGCGCGCCGGCAGCGTGAGTATCGGTGTTCATCGCAGAACTCCCAGGAGATAGACGAAGGTGAAGACGCCGATCCAGACCACGTCTAGGAAGTGCCAGAACATCGACAGGCACATCAGGCGGCGGCGGTTGGCCTCGATCAGGCCGAATTTCCCGACCTGCACCATCAGGGTCACCAGCCAGATCAGGCCGCAGCTGACGTGCAGGCCGTGGGTGCCGACCAGGGTGAAGAAGGCGGACAGGAAGGCGCTGCGCTGAGGGGTAGCGCCTTCGTGGATCATGTGGGCGAACTCGGTGAGCTCGATGCCGATGAACGCGGCGCCGAACAGGCCGGTGATCGCCAGCCAGATCTGCGTCTGCGCGATCTTGTTCTGCTGCATCATCAGCATGGCAAAACCGTACGTGATCGACGACAGCAGCAGCATCGAGGTGTTCACCGCGACCAGGTTCAGGTCGAACAGGTCCTTCGGCGCGGGTCCGGCGGCGTAATTGCCGCCGAGCACGCCGAAGGTGGCGAACAGGATCGCGAAGATGAGGCAGTCGCTCATCAGGTAGATCCAGAAGCCGAGCGAGGTGCTGTAGCCTTCCGGATGCGGATGTTCGTCGGCGAGATAGAACAGCGGCTCGCCGGTTTGCGCGGGATTGACAGCGATGGTCATTTACTTGGCTCCGGCGAGCAGTTTGGTGCGCGCGTCCTCGGTCCGGATGACGTCTTCAGCCGGAATGTCGAAGTCGCGGTGATAGTTGAAGGTGTGACCGATACCGACGGCGAGCATCGCGACAAAGCTCGCGGCCGCCAGCCACCACATGTACCAGATCAGGCCGAAACCCATCGCGGTGGCGAGGCCGGCGAGGATGACGCCGGTGCCGGTGCTGCTCGGCATGTGGATCGGCTTGAACCCGGTGAGCGGGCGCTGGTAGCCGCGCTTCTTCATGTCCCACCACGCGTCATTGTCGTGAACGACGGGGGTGAAGGCGAAGTTGTAGTCCGGCGGTGGCGAGGAGGTCGCCCATTCCAGCGTGCGCGCGTCCCAGGGATCGCCGGTGACGTCCTTGAGTTGCTCGCGCTTGAGCAGGCTCACCGCGAACTGCATCAGCATCGAGAGGATGCCGATGAAGACGAACAGGGCACCGATCGCGGCGACGACGAACCAGATCTGCAGGGACGGATCGTCGAACACGCGCAGGCGGCGGGTCACGCCCATCAGGCCGAGCACATAGAGCGGCATGAAGGCCAGGTAGAACCCGGTGACCCAGAACCAGAACGACATCTTGCCCCAGAACGGATCGAGCTTGAAGCCGAACGCCTTCGGGAACCAGTAGTTGATGCCGGCGAAGGCGCCGAACACCACGCCGCCGATGATCACGTTGTGGAAGTGCGCGATCAGGAACAGGCTGTTGTGCAGCACGAAGTCGGCCGGCGGCACCGCGAGCAGCACGCCGGTCATGCCGCCGATCACGAAGGTCAGCATGAAGGCGATCGTCCACATCATCGGCAGCTCGTAGCGGATGCGGCCGCGATACATCGTGAACAGCCAGTTGAACATCTTCGCGCCCGTCGGGATCGAGATGATCATCGTGGTGATGCCGAAGAACGAGTTGACGCTGGCGCCCGAGCCCATCGTGAAGAAGTGGTGCAGCCAGACCAGGTACGACAGGATGGTGATGACGACGGTGGCGTAGACCATCGAGGTGTAGCCGAACAAGCGCTTGCCGGAGAAGGTCGAGGTGACTTCCGAGAAGATGCCGAAGGCCGGGAGAACCAGGATGTAGACTTCGGGGTGGCCCCAGATCCAGATCAGGTTCACGTACATCATCGGGCTGCCGCCGAAATCGTTGGTGAAGAAGTTGGTGCCGACGTAGCGGTCGAGCGAGAGCAGCGCGAGCACGACGGTCAGGACCGGGAAAGAGGCGACGATCAGGATGTTGGTGCAGAGCGAGGTCCAGGTGAACACCGGCATCTTCATCATGGTCATGCCCGGGCAGCGCAGCTTGACGATGGTGCAGATCAAGTTGATGCCGGATAAGGTCGTTCCGACGCCGGCGACCTGCAGCGCCCAGATGTAATAATCGACGCCGACGTCAGGACTGTAGCCGATGTTGGACAGCGGCGGATAAGCCAGCCAGCCGGTGCGGGCGAACTCGCCGATGAACAGCGAGGCCATCACCAGCACCGCGCCGCCGACCGTCATCCAGAAGCTGAAATTGTTCAGGAACGGGAACGACACGTCGCGGGCGCCGATCTGCAGCGGCACCACGTAGTTCATCAGGCCCGTGACGAGCGGCATCGCCACGAAGAAGATCATGATCACGCCGTGGGCGGTGAAGACCTGGTCGTAGTGATGGGCGTTGAGATAGCCTTCGGAGCCGCCAAAGGCCAGCATCTGCTGGCCGCGCATCATCAACGCGTCGGCGAAGCCGCGCAGCAGCATCACGATGCCGAGGATCATGTACATGATGCCGATGCGCTTGTGGTCCACCGTGGTGAACCATTCGCGCCAGAGGTAGCCCCAGAGGCGGAAATAGGTGAGGCCGCCGAGCAGCGCGGCGCCGCCGAGCGCGACCACCACGAAGGTGCCGACGACGATCGGCTCGTGCAGCGGCAGCGATTCGAGGCCGAGCCGGCCGAAGATGAGCTTGAGAAGATCAGGAGACATGCGCGTTCTCTTTAGGAGTCTGACTTCGGACGCTGTCCGAGGAAGAAGGACGAGGACTTCAGCGGCGTGAAGGTGGGCCGCTTCAGGCCGGCGCCGGTGAGCGGCGCGATGTCGGTCGGAGCCTTGATCGATGCCGTGGTCTGGCCCTGGGGCGCATCCGGCGTGCAGGTGCCGGCGACGAAGGTCGGCTCGGGCCCGAGCGGGGTGCCGCGGCGGGCGTACTTGTCGTAAGTGAGCGGCAGGGTGTTGTTCAGACCCTCATGGCCGCGACCGCCCGTGGCGTCGATCGCCATCATCTCGCTCTGGCACATCTTGCCGGTCTCGACGCACATGTTGAGGATCAGGCGGTAGAGATCGGAATCGACCGTGCCCCAGCGCCGCACCGGCTCGTTCTGGGTGGGCTTTTCGAGCTGGAGATATTCCGCCCGGCCAAGCGAGCCGCCGGCGGACTTGGCCTGCGCTATCCAGGCGTCAAAGCCCTTGTCATCGAGGCCCTGGAAGTTGAAGTGCATGCCGGAGAAGCCGGCGCCGCTGTAGTTGGCGGAGAAGCCCTTGTAGGTGCCGGCGTGGTTCACGACCGCGTGGAGCTTGGTCTCCATGCCCGGCATCGCGTAGATCTGGCCGGCGAGCGCGGGGATGTAGAACGAGTTCATCACCGAGGACGCCGTGATGCGGAAGTTGATCGGACGATCGACGGGAGCGGCGAGGTCGTTGACGGTGGCGATGCCGTAGTCCGGATAGATGAAGAGCCACTTCCAGTCGAGCGCGACGACATCGACCTCGAGCGGGGCCCTGGACCGGTCCACGGCCTGCTCCGCCTTGATGCGGCCGAGGGTGCGATAGGGGTCGAGCAGATGCGTGCCCATCCAGGTCAGCGCGCCCAAGCAGACGATGATCAGCAGCGGCGCCGACCAGATCACCAGCTCGAGCTTGGTCGAGTGATCCCATTCCGGCTCGTAGCGGGCCGAGGTGTTGGACTGGCGGTAGCGCCAGGCGAACAGCACCGTCAGCGCCATCACGGGGATGACGATCAGGAGCATTAGGACGGTGGAGATGATGACGAGGTCGCGCTGCTGCGCAGCGATGTCGCCGGCGGGTGCCAGCACGATGTAGTTGCAGCCACTGAGCGCAACCGCCAAGGGTAGTAGCGCCAGGATCTTGAGACGAGACACGGGCCGAGCCTTTGAGAATGAGTTTCCTTTGCGGGGCCAACGGGTAGCTGCGACGCAGCAATCAGGACATTGGACAATTTGTCCAATGTTGCAGTGCGGAAGGTTGGGCCAGACAGGGCCGGATTGCCCGGCTCCCCGCCGGGCCGTCGGTTTTGGTTTTCAGGACGTTAAGGGCGCACGAATGGCGACGGCACAGACCCCCGCAATGGCAGACCTTCACTCGGGCGAGCACGGCCACGACCAAGCCAGTCCCGGCGAGATCGCCATCGGCGTCATCATCGGGCGCACCTCGGAATTCTTCGACTTCTTCGTGTTCGCGATCGCCTCGGTGATCGTGTTCCCGCGCCTGGTGTTCCCGTTCACGAGCGAGCTGACCGGCACCCTCTATTCCTTCATGATCTTCGCGCTGGCGTTCCTGGCCCGTCCGATCGGCACCGTCATCTTCATGACGATCGACCGGGAGTACGGCAAGACGGCCAAGCTGGTCTCGGCGCTGTTCCTGCTCGGCACCGCCACCGTCGCGCTCGCCTTCCTGCCCGGCTATCACGACATCGGCGTTGCCGCGATCTGGCTGCTGGCGCTGGCGCGCATCGCGCAGGGTCTGGCCTGGGGCGGCGCCTGGGACGGCATGGCTTCGCTGCTGGCGCTGAACGCGCCGGCGTCCCAGCGCGGCTGGTACGCGATGGTGCCGCAGCTCGGCGCTCCGCTCGGGCTGATCGTGGCGAGCGCGCTGTTCGCCTATTTCGCCGGCAACCTCTCGGCCGACGATTTCTTCGACTGGGGCTGGCGCTATCCCTTCTTCGTTGCGTTTGCCATCAACGTCGTGGCGCTGTTCGCGCGCCTGCGCATGGTGACGACGGAAGAATATGCCTCGCTGTTCGAGACCCGCGAATTGCAGCCCTCGCGCATCTCCGACACTGTCGCGCGCGAAGGCCACAACATCATGCTGGGCGCATTCGCGCCGCTGGCGAGCTTCGCGCTGTTCCACATGGTCACCGTGTTTCCGCTGTCCTGGGTGTTCCTGTTCACCCGCGAGAGCCCGGTGCGCTTCCTGATCATCGAGATCGTCGCCGCCGTGTTCGGCGTCGCCGCGATCGTGGCCTCCGGCATCATCGCCGACCGCGTCGGCCGCAAGTCGCTGCTGATGGGATCGGCGATCGCGATCGCGATCTACAGCGGCTTCGCCCCGCAGTTGCTCGATGCCGGCGCTTTCGGCGAGACCATCTACATGGTGATCGGCTTCATCCTGCTGGGCCTCTCCTTCGGCCAGTCCTCGGGTGCGATCGCCTCGAACTTCAAGCAGGCGTATCGCTACACGGCATCGGCGCTGACCTCTGACATGGCCTGGCTGTTCGGCGCCGGCTTCGCTCCGCTCGTCGCGCTGCTGCTCGCCACCAATCTCGGCGTGATCGCTTCGGGTGCGTATCTGCTCTCCGGCGCGTTCTGGACCCTGCTCGCGCTCTGGCTCAGCGGCCAGCGCGAGGCGGGCGATATGGACGCGGGCGGTTAAAGCTCAGACAATCTCGGTGTCGTCCTGGCGAAAGCCGGGAGGGCCCGCTACCCCGACTGTTCATTGTCGACGCGCGCTGGGGCTACCAGCGTGCCCGCCAGGGTCCTGCGGCTATGGGGCCCGGATCGGCGCGCGATTTCCGCGCGCTTGTCCCCCGGGATGACGGCGGAATTTGCGAAGCTAGCGCAGCCTCAATCCGCCACGATCTTCACGCGATCCCGCACCTTCACCTGGGCGGTGCGATCGAGGCCGTTGAGCACGCGGAAGCGTTCGGCGGGGTGATCGACGCCGGCCATGCGGTGGGAAAGCGATTCCACGGTGTCGCCGGGCTGCACGGTGATGACCTTGATGCGCAGCGGACGCGCGGCCTGGATCTCCTCGAGCGTCAGGCGGCGGAATGAGTTGACGGTCTCGCGGGCGTTGCGTTCGCTCTCGGTCGACTTCTGTCGCGTCGCGAAGATGAAGCGGTAGACGTCGCTGCCGAAGCGCAGCGCATAGACCTTGAACTGCCACTGGTCGCCCTTGGCGGTGGCGGACGCGGCCGGGAAGCCGTTGATGGTGATATCCTCGGTCGAGGCCTTCTCGACGCCTTCCATCCAGCCGGAATTGAGGTAATCACCGAGCGACTGCTCGCCCGGCACGCGCACGACGTCGAACCGCATCGCCTGCGAGCCGCCGTCGCGCACGCCGATCACGGCCTGCGCGGTGTTGTCGAGCGTGAAATTTTCAGGCGCCTGGAAGGTGAAGCCGAGTTTCGGATGCAGGAATCTCCGGCCCCGGACAAAGCCTTCGCTGGGGTCTTCGCCATAGACGAGGTTGTCGATCGCGGCGAGATAGCTCTCGCGGTCGCGCTCGGCGCCCTCGGGCGCGGCGTATTGCCGTGCGATGTTCTGCGCATTCTGCACGCGCTCCGGCGTTGCCGGATGCGATGAGGTGAAATCCTGCGCGCGCGGATCGAGCGAGCTCTTGCCGGCCTTGAGCTCGGCATTGCGCTCCATCGCCGAGAGGAAGCGCGCTGCACCATAGGGATCGAAATGCGCTTTGGCGGAGATGCCGATGCCGACGCCGTCTGCCTCGAACTCCTGGTTGCGCGAAAAACTCGCCATGGTGAGCTTGGTCTTGGCGAGCGCGAGCGCGGTGAGGTCGGGATCGTTGCTCATGTCGGTGACGACACGGGTGACGATGGCGGCCTGGCGCGCCTGGTCCTCGCGCATCGCGGCGTGCTTCGACAGTACATGCGCCATCTCGTGGCTGAGCACGGAGGACAATTCCGAGGTGTCGCTCGCCAGCGCAAGAAGACCGCGCGTGACGTAGAGCTGGCCGTTGGGGAGCGCGAAGGCGTTGACCGCGCCGGAATTGAGAATGGTGACCTTGTAGCCCTGGTCGGGGCGGTCGGATGCTGCGACGAGCCGGTCGACGGTCTTGCTGACGAGGGATTCGAGCCTGGGGTCGTCATAGGCGCCGCCATAGCTCGCCAGGATGCGCTCGTGCTCCTTCTCGGTGGCGGGGGTCTGCGCGACCGCAGGCTTCGGCTTGGGTATCGCCACGGTGGGCGGGGCGGCGGCGGTCTGGAACCGGCTCATGTCACCGCAGCCGGCGAGAAGCCCGCCCAGCGCAAGGCAAAGCGCGGCCGGCGCGGCCCGCAGGCGGCGGCAATCACCAAGTCCGTGCCGTTCTAGCACCCCATTCACGTCGCTTAACCCGTGCCCGGCCGTTAAGGCCTTACCCCAGTAGGCTCATTTGCGCCCAGCAATTCAACCTGTCCCAAGAGACGCACATCGATCCGCGGCCCTGTCGTCCCCTCAACCCAGCCCCTGACCCGAATACGTCGATACTCCAGGGACTTAAGGGCAATCCCGGCGCTTTCGAACACCGGTAGCGCGCGCTTTGAAATAGTCACGGCAAAGCCGCGTGTCCAGTTTCGTCCGAAGTTGAGGTAGGTCATTGCCCCAGCCTGCCGGACCGACAGGACTTTGCCCTCGACCACCATGAAGCGCCCGATCCCTGCCAAAATATCGTCCGGACTTTCCGCGTTTTTTATGGCCAATGGGTCAGCCCAATTGCCCATTTTTTGGCGCCTGGCCTGCGCCTCCGACGTCATCAGCGCGGCCGCGCAGTCCTTGTCGCCGATCTCGGCGGAGACGATGGCCTCGCCCTGGGCCAGCAGCGTGGCCTGGACCGAGCTGTCGCTTTCGCCGATGAAGATCAGCGCGCCCTGGCGGCCGTAGCGGTCGGGTGAGTCGTCGCCGCTTCGCAGCGTCACGTCACGGCGGGCGAGCAGTGACGTCAGCGTCTGCTTCGTCGTCGCGGTCGGCTCGATTCCGGCGAGGCGGATCTCGCGACCGTCGTCGAGGCGCACGCTGCGTCCATCGACGATGGCGGCGACGCGGCCCTCTCCCATGGATTCGAATTGGCACGGCGTGGCGAGCGCGGTGTGATCCGCGAGGAGAAGAAATGCTGCGATGAGGTGGAGGCGTCGCGTCACGTGACCCGTAAAGGTTGCATTGCGTGCTACTCATAGCTCATACGTAGTGAGGCGAGAAGAGGCTTCGTCATGCTCCGTCATTGCGAGCGCGGCGAGGCAATCCAGACTGCCTCTGCGGAAAGACTCTGGATTGCTCCGCGCGGAGCCTGTCATCGGACCGCGCTTTCGCGCGGACCCGTTGGCTCGCAATAACGGAGCGGAAACGTCTTGCCCTACGCCACCATTCCGTTTTGCGGAAAACATGCGCGCCAATCCTACGCTGCAGCAGCGCCATGCTTGCTGCCCTCCCGCGCATGCGGCATGATCGTGGCAACAGCAATAACCAAGCCGCCATCAGAGCACGGCGCGATAAGGGAGGTCTTTTTCGATGAAGCATGTTTTGTCCGGCATTTTTGCCGCCGCTTTTGCCCTGAGTGCGAGCGCCGCGCAGGCCCAGGACAAGCCGCCACTCAAGATCGGCGGCATCCTCGACATGTCGAGCCTGTATGCCGACATCACCGGTCCCGGCAGCGAGACCGCGGCGAAGATGGCCGTTGAGGATTTCGGCGGCGAGGTGCTGGGACGCAAGATCCAGGTGCTGGCGGCCGACCATCTCAACAAGGCCGATCTCTCCGGCAACATCGCCCGCGACATGCTCGACAATCAGGGCGTCGAGATGATCTACGACGTCGCGGCGTCCGCGACCGCGCTCGCGGCCGGCGAGATCGCGAAAGCTCGCAACAAGATCATCATGTTCAACGGACCGGGCTCGATCCGTCTCTCCAACGAGGCCTGCGGCCCCTACACCGTGCACTACGTGTTCGACACGTTCGGTCAGGCCAACGTCACCGGCCTTGCCGCCGTGAAATCCGGGCTCGACACCTGGTTCTTCCTCACCGCCGATTACGCCTTCGGCCAGGATCTGGAGAAGGACACCAGCAACGTCGTGAGCAAGACGGGAGGCAAGGTGCTCGGCAGCGTGCGCCATCCGCTCAACACGTCGGATTTTTCGTCATTCCTGCTCCAGGCTCAGTCCTCCAAAGCCAAGGTGATCGGGCTGGCGAACGCCGGTGGTGACACCGTCAACGCCATCAAGCAGGCGGCCGAGTTCGGCATCACCAAGGGTGGCCAGAAGGTCTCGCCGCTGCTCGCCTTCGTCACCGACATCGACTCGATCGGGCTGGAGACCGCGCAGGGCCTGCTGCTGGCGGAAGCGTTCTACTGGGACATGAACGACGAGACGCGTGCGTTCTCGAAGCGCTTCATGGAGCGGGTCAAGCGGCCGCCGACCTCGGCGCAGGCCGGTGTCTATTCTTCCGTGACCCATTACCTCAAGGCCGTGAAGGCGGCCGGCACGACCGATGCCGCCGCGGTCATGAAGGTGATGAAGGAGACGCCGATCAACGACTTCTTCGCCAAGAACGGCAAGATCCGCGAGGACGGCCGCATGATCCACGACATGTACCTGTTCGAGGTGAAGAAGCCGTCGGAATCCAAGGGCCGCTGGGACGACTACAAGCTGCTCGCCACCGTGCCCGGCGGCGAGGCGTTCCAGTCGCTGGAGCAGTCGCGCTGCCCGCTGGTGAAGAAGTGACGGCATGACGTAAGTCACGACGTCATTGCGAGGAGCTCTTGCGACGAAGCAATCCAGACTGCATCCGCGGAAAGACTCTGGATTGCTTCACTCCGCTCGCAATGACGGTGCGCTGAGAGCTTGGTCAAATAACGAGAGGAAGGCGTCCCATGAACGAGATGGTTCTACAGAGGCTCGAAGGCGGGCTGCTCACCATCACCATGAACCGGCCCGAGCGGAAGAACGCGCTCAACCCCGACATGGTGCGCGGGCTGGTCGACGCGGCGCGCCGCGCCGCCGACGATCCTGATGTGCGCGCGGTGCTGTTCAAGGGCGCCGGCGGCTCGTTCTGCGTCGGCGGTGACGTCAAGTCGATGGCGGAGGGCCGCGCGCCGCTGCCGTTCGAGCAGAAGCTTGCGAATCTGCGCCGCGGCATGGAGGTCTCGCGCATCCTGCACCAGATGCCGAAACCTGTGGTGGCGCAGCTCGACGGCGCGGCGGCCGGCGCGGGCCTGTCGATGGCGCTGTCCTGCGACCTCCGCATCGCCTCTGAATCCTGCAAGATCACGACCGCCTTTGCAAAAGTCGGTTTCTCCGGCGACTATGGCGGTACCTATTTCCTCACCCAGCTGCTCGGTAGCGCGCGGGCGCGCGAGCTGTATCTGATGTCGCCTGTGCTGACCGCGAAGGAGGCGCAGGCCATCGGCATGGTGACGAAGGTCGTCCCCGACGCCGAGATCGATGCGGCCGCGCGCGAGGTCGCGCTGTCGCTGGCGCAAGGACCGTCGATAGCGCTCGGCTACGTCAAGCGCAACATCAACAATGCCGAGCATCTGGCGCTGGAGGACTGCTTCGACGGCGAGGCGATCCACCACACCCGCTGCGGCGATACCGCCGATCACAAGGAGGCCGCAAAAGCCTTCGTTGAGAAGCGCAATCCCGCCTTCAGGGGCGAGTGACGATGGCGTCCTATATGCGCTTGCGGCAGATCTGCCTGGTCGCACCGCAGCTCGAGCCCGTGATCTCCGACATCGCCCGGATCATGGGCCTCGCCGTCTGCTATCGCGACGGCAATGTCGCCAAATACGGCCTGGAGAACGCGCTGCTCCCGGTTGACACGATTCTGCTGGAGGTGGTGGCGCCGTTCAAGGACGGCACCACGGCCGGCCGCTTCATCGAGAAGACCGGCGGCCGCGGCGGCTACATGGCGATCTTCTGCTGCGATGATCCCGACGCGTGCGGGCGCAATGCCAATGCGCTCGGCGTGCGCACCGCCAACGTCATCGACCACGCGCCCTATCACGGCGTGCAGCTCCACCCGCGGGACTGCCGTGCCGCCTTCATCGAGTTCAATCACACCGAAGGCAGCGATGATATCCTCGGGCCGTATCCGCCGGCGGGGCCGGACTGGCAGAAGTTCATCCGCACGGACGTGACGCGGGCGTTGACGGCGGTGGAGATGCAGAGCCCGGACCCGCAGCGGCTGGCGGAGCACTGGGGCAAGATCATCGGGATTGCGCCGAACGCCCAAGCCGAACTGGAGCTGCCCAATGCAACCTTCCGCTTCGTGAAGGGCGGCAGCGAAATCATGAGCGCGCTGGAGTTTCGCGTGGCTGACGTAGCGCAGGTGCTGCATACCGCCAAAGCCAAGGGGCTCGCGGTGGCGGGCAATGAGTTTCTGCTCGGCGGGGTGACGTTTCGCGTGAGTTGAGCTGCTTCTTTGTTATCCGTCACCCTGAGGTGCTCGCCTCTTCGGCGAGCCTCGAAGGGCGACGGCCACCGGCGGGGCCGTTCATCCTTCGAGGCTCTCCGCACGCTGCGGCGCACCGTGCAGATCGCACCTCAGGATGACGGGTGGACGTGCGGCGGTTCAAGGAAGAAGGGAGTCACCTCCCCTTGAAATTCGCCGCGCGCCGCTCTTCCGTGGCCTTGACGCCCTCCTTGAAATCTTCCGTCGCGCGCAGGCGGGTCTGCTCGGCGAGTTCGTGATTGGTCGCGGCCATGACGCGGTCGGCGAGGCCGTTGCGCAACGTGGCGCGGGTCGAGAGCAGGCCGAGCGGGGAGCATTCGGCGATCTCGCCGGCGAGCTTCATCGCGGCCGACTTCACCTGGTCCTGCGGCACCAGCTCGTTGGCGAGGCCCCACTTGTAGGCCTCTTCGCCGGTGACGCGGCGGCTGGTGTAGAACATCAGCTCGGCGTTGTTCTTGCCGATCAGCTCGGGCAGCGTCACGGTCAGGCCGAAGCCGGGATGGAATCCGAGCTTGGTGAAATTCGCGGAGAAGCGCGCTTCCGGGCAGGTGACTCGGAAGTCGGCCGACACTGCGAGCCCCAGGCCGCCGCCAATGGCGGCGCCCTGCACGGCCGCAACGATCGGCTTCTTGGCCCGGAAGATGCGCACGGCCTGGATGTAGAGATGGCTGATCGGCCCGAGATTGTCGGCCGGATCGCCTTTCCTGGCCTGCTCGGCCTCGCGTGCTTCCTGCGCCTGCCGCGCCGGGTCGCCGAAATTGGCGCCGGCGCAGAACGCCTTGCCCTGCGCCGACAGGACGGAGGCGCGGATCTCTATGTCGCGGTCGAATTCGTCGAGCGCGTCCGCGATCTGGTTGATCAGCGCGATGTCGAAGAAGTTCAGCGGCGGCCTTCGGATCTCGATGGTGCCGACATGCCCGACCTTCTCGACGCCGATGTCTTTATACGTGCTCATTTGGCCTCCTGTATCTCGATCTGTCAGTAAGCGAAGAACCACCTCTCCCTACGGGAGAGGTGGACGGAGTACGCGGCCGGCGTCTCGGTCGCATCTAGCGCAGACCAAGTCCACGCGCGATGATGCCGCGCAGCACCTCGGTGGTGCCGCCCTGGATGGTGAGCTTCGGTGCGGTCTTGATCGCGAAGTCGAGCTGCCGCTCCAAGGTCTCGCGATTGGTCGCGGTCTCCTCGACGAAGGCGGCGAGGTCGCGCACACGGTGCGGCAGCTGCTGCTCCCAGACCGTGCCGATGTCCTTGACGATGGACGCTTCGACCACCGGCTCCTTGCCGGCCTGCAGCATGCCGGCCACCGACACCGACATGCGCCGCATGGTGTGGAGCTGCGCAACGAGCCGGCCGATGCCTTCGGCGCTGCGCGTGTCCGGATTGGGACCGACTGCGCGCACCAGCTCGGTCAGCACGTAGTAGGTCTCGAGGAAGCGCTCGGGGCCCGAGCGCTCATAGGCCAGCTCGCTCGTCGCCTGCTTCCAGGCGCCGTCGACTTCGCCGAGCACGTGATCGTCCGGGATGAAGTGATCGGTGAAGACGACCTCGTTGAACTCGTATTGCCCTGTGATCTGGCCGATCGGATTCACCTTGATGCCGGGCTGCTTCATCTTGACCAGGAACTGGGTGAGGCCGTGACGGCGGTTCTCCCTGGTCGGCGGCGAGGTCCGGAAGATCGCGATCATGTAGTCGGCGATGTGTGCCGACGAGGTCCAGATCTTGGTGCCGTTGATGAGATAGCCGCCGTCGGTCTTGGTCGCGCGCGTCTTTGCGGCGAACAGGTCGGACCCGGAGTTCGGCTCGCTCATGCCGATGGCAAAGCAGATCTCGCCGCGGCAGATCCGCGGCAAGATCTCCATCTTGATGTGCTCGGGTGCGTATTTCAGCAGCACCGGCCCGCTCTGGCGATCGGCGACGAAGAAGCGCCGCGTCGGCGCATTGGCGACGCGCATCTCCTCGGTCACCACGTAGCGTTCAAGGAATGAGCGCTCCTGGCCGCCATATTTTTTGGGCCAGGTCATGCCGAGCCAGCCTTTGGCGCCGACCCGGCGGGAAAATTCCGGCGCGTCGGTGTCTTCGCGGTTGGGCTTGTTCGGATCGAAGGTGCCGGCGGCGATCTCTTCGGCGAGAAAGGCGCGCACTTCCTTGCGCAGCTGCTCGCACTTTTCGGGCAGGCGGATCGGATCGAAACGGAGGGCAGCGGTCATTGTTGTCTCGTCTCCTGATCAGCGCGACGCCACGAGCGGCCACAATTCATCGGCGCCTCTCGTGGCAACGAGCTTGCCGAGCTCGACGGCCCAATGGCTTTCCGAACCGAAATCGTCACGCCAGGCCAGCGCGCGCAGTGAGTAGCGATGCAGGATGTGCTCCATGGTGAAGCCGATCGCGCCATGCACCTGATGCGCGATGCCGCCGCCTTTTTCGGCGGCTTCCGCGCAGCGGATCTTGGCGGAGGCAGCTTCGAGATAGATCTCGTCGTTGAAAGATTTTGCATTCGCGATGGCATCGGCGGCCGAGGTCGCGGCCGCGAGCGCCGCCGCAGACTCGCCGGCAAGACGCGCGAGGTTGTGCTGCACCGCCTGGAATTTCGAGATCTTTTTCTCGAAGGCGACGCGCTCGTTGGAGTAGCGCACCGAGATGTCGAGCATCGATTCCAGCGCGCCGGCGATCTGAAGGCTGCGCGCGACGCCGCCCATCAGCATCAGATTGGTCTGGTCGAAGCTCTTGGGCGCCGGCCCCGTCGAGAGGGGCTGCACCTTGTCGAGCGTCACGGTGTCGCTGTGGTCGTAGCCGACATTGAGCCCGGCTTCGATCCGCGTCTTGGTCGCGTCGACCAGCGCGATGACCGCGCCATCCTTGCCGTGCGCCAGCACAGCAAAATGCTTCGCCGCTTTGGCAAAGGGCACGCCGCGGGCGCGGCCGGAGAGCGCGCCATCGGCATCGAGGATGATGCGATCCTTCGGGCTCGCCGGCACGACGGTCATCTCGCCCTCGGGCGAAGCGATCTTCGCCTGTGCGAGCAGCCAGCCGGCGAGCATGGTCTCGGCGAGGGGAACCGCGACCGCGAAGCGGCCGGCAGCGTTCAGCAGCGCAAAGCCGTCGGCGAGGCTCGCGCCGGAGCCGCCGAGATCGTCAGGCACCCACGCCAGCGGCAGGCCGGCCTCGCTCAGCGCCTGCCACAGCGGCGCCTGCCAGGAATTATTCTTGTCGTTGTTGATGGTTTGCGGATCGGCGAGATCGGCGAAGATTTTCTCCGCGGTCTCGACGACGATATTGTCACTCTCCGCCACAGCGTTCCCCGTGTTTTGCCGTTGGCGCGTCGGGCCTGATGAGCCGGCGCGCAGGTTCTTCTTGCGCCCGATGATCGGAAAAAGCCATGGCCCTGACAAGCGTTGATCGCAGGCCCATCTGCGGCGCCGGCATGGGGCAAGAGCCGGCTGGACTAATTCCGCTTAGCGGAGTTTGCTCGATTTGCAGGGCGCCGCAAACTCGCTAAACAGGGCGCCACACCAGATACAGGGAAGGAAATCCGGGATGGCAAAAGACGGCTTGTGCGCAATCGTGACGGGGTCCGCATCCGGACTTGGCGCGGCGACCGCGGAAATTCTCGCCCGGAGCGGAGCGCGGCTCGTCATCAACTATTCGTCGAGCCAGAAGGAGGCCGAAGCCACCGCGGAAGTCTGCCGCAAGGCGGGCGCTGCGGAGGTGCTGGTTGCGCAGGGCGACGTCTCGAAGGATGAGGATTGCCGCAAGATCGTCGCTGCAGCCAGCGGCTGGGGCCGGCTGGACATCCTCGTCAACAATGCCGGCACCACCAAGCATGTGGCGCATGCCGATCTCGACGGCTTGTCGGCTGAAGATTTTCAGCGGCTCTACGGCGTCAACACCATCGGCCCGTTCCAGATGGTGCGCGCCGCGCGTAGCCTGCTCGAAGCCGGCGCGAAGGCTTCGGGGCGGCCGTCGGCGGTCGTGAACGTGTCGTCGGTTGCCGGCATCAGCGGCGTCGGCTCGTCGATCGCCTATGCCGCGAGCAAGGGCGCGCTCAACACCATGACCTTGTCGCTGTCGCGCGCGCTGGCGCCGCTGATCCGCGTCAACACGGTCTGCCCCGGCTATATCGACACGCCCTGGTTCACCAAGGGCCGCGGCGAGGCCGGCGCCAAGCAGGTGCGCGACAGCGTCGTGGCGAAGGTGCCGCTCAAGGTCGCATCATCCGCAGATGACATCGCGCAGCTCGTCTGTTTCCTGGCGATGCCGGCCTCCAGCAACATGACCGGCGAGGTCGTGCGCATGGATGCGGGCATGCATCTGGTTACCTAATTCGTCGTTGCGAGCGAAACGAAGCAATCCAGAGCGGTGACAGTCTGGATTGCCTCGTCGCAAGAGCTCCTCGCAATGACGATGTGGAGGCAGTGTGCCTTCCACCGACCCTTGGCGGGCTACCCTTTTATTACGCCGCTGGCCACCAGCCGGTGCCAGATGAACAGCACCACCACTGCGCCGACCGTGGCCATGATGAAGCCGGCGCCCTGGTCGGGGCTGTAGTGGCCGATGGCCTGGCCGACGAAGGTCGCCAGAAACGCGCCGGCGATGCCGAGGATGGTGGTGAGGATGAAGCCGCTCGGATTGTGCGGCCCCGGCGCAAGCCAGCGCGCGATGAGGCCGGCGATGAAGCCGACGATGATGATCCACAACAGGCCGCCGAAACTCATGACAGTCCTCCCCTTGCCTGGGATTCGCAGAGCGTGATCCGGAAAAGTTTGCAGCGGTTTTCCGAGCGGATCACGCTCAAACGGAACTGAAGACCTCTCCTAAATCCTGCCGGATAGCTCGTTCTCTGTCGGCAGCCTTCCGTCCGGCGTCAGGTGATCGACCACCTGCGGCAGATACTGGCTGAGACCGGAGAGCAGCTCCTCGCGCGACAGGCCGCTCTGGGCCGACAGGCTCTCGATCTGGTCCGCGCCGAGCGCATTGGCGAGATCGCCAGGTGCGATCGGCTTGTTCTCGCCCTTGCCGACCCAGGAATTCGCGGCCTCGCCGTGGCCGCTCTGCTGGAACTGGTTGAGGAGGTCGCCGAGCCCGCCGCTCAGCACGGTCCCGGCCGCGCCACCGGCGAGCAGGCCGCCGAGGCCGCCCTTGAGCAGATCGCTGAGGCCGCCGCTGCCGCCGGGCTGCGTGGCGTTGCCCGTGTTGACCGGTGTCGGCGGCGGCAGCGGCGAGCGCTGCTGCGGGGCAGGCGCCGCGCTGGGCTGGCCGGCCGTCAGATGCTTGAATGCCTTCCACCCAAGCAGGGCAATGATCGCCATGGTCATCGGCGACATTCCGCCGGAGGATTGCTCGGAGCTTGCCGTGCTCGGGCCGCGGGGGCCGTTCTGCATGCCGTTGAGGACATCGAGTAGACCCATGTTGCTCTCCTTTGGCGTCTCGTTCGGCGAGCGCTCGCCGCTGACTGCCCCCGGGGCGAAAACATATGGGGCTCTCATGACGGTTACAAGTCGGATCCATCGCAACCAATGGGCAGGCGGCGTCGCCTCTGCTATCGAAGGCGGGACGTTAGGGAGAACGAGGTGCTTACGGATCGACCGATCGTGGTGGCCGGCGCAGGCGCCATCGGCTGTTTTGTCGGAGGCCAGCTGGCAGCGGCCGGCCGCCGCGTCGCGTTCCTGGTGCGGCCGCGGGTGAAGACCGAGATCGAGCGGTTCGGCCTGCGGCTCACCGATTTCGACGGCTCCGACAAGAAGCTCGGCGCCGGCCAGCCCGCGCTCTCGGAAGACCCTTCGATCTTCCACAGCGCCGGCATCGTGCTTGTCACGGTGAAGAGCGCCGATACCGCTGACGTCGCCGACCAGCTCGCGCAGCATGCGCCACAGGACGCCGTCATCGTCTCGCTCCAGAACGGCATCGGCAATGTCGCGGTGCTGCGCGAGCGCCTCGGCGACCGGCGCGTGCTGGCCGGCATGGTGCCGTTCAACGTGGTCGCGATGGGCGAGGGGCGCTTCCACCGCTCGAGCTCCGGCGACATCCATGTCGAAGCAGACGCGGCGAACACCGCCGGGGCGCTTTCAGTGCCCGGCCTTAACGTGCGCGCGAGCGGTGACATCACCGGGGTGCAATGGGGCAAGCTGATCATCAACCTGAACAACGCGCTCAGCGCGCTGTCCGACATGCCGCTCGCCGCGCAATTGGCAAGCCGCGACTGGCGAAGATTGTTCGCCGACCAGATGGCGGAGGGCCTGGCTGCGCTGCAGGCCGCCGGCATCACGCCGGTGTCGTCGACGCCGATCCCGATGAACTGGTCTCCGACCTTGCTGCGGCTGCCCGACCTGATCTTCAATGCGATCCTCGGACGGACCATGAAGATCGATCCCGAGGCGCGCTCCTCGATGTGGCAGGATCTGAAGCAGGGGCGCTGGACCGAGATCGACTATCTCCAGGGCGCCGTGATCGCGCTTGCGGAGCAGAACAACGTGGCCGTGCCGCTGATGCGCCGCATTGTTGCGCTGGTGAAGGAGGCCGAACGCGCCGGCAAGGGCCCGCCCGGGCTGTCGCCGCAGCAGATTCGCGGGACGGCCTGAGTGCAGGGAGGAAAGCGATGAGGCATTGTTTGATGATCGGGCTCGCGCTTGCCGCGCTCTGCGGCGCGTCGACGCTCGCCTATGCGAGGCCGCCGACCGTCATGACCTCGCCCGGCTATGACAGGCGATTGCAGGAGAGCAGGTCGCAATTGGGCGCTTCGGCGGTGGTAACGGCGCCTGCGATCGCGCCAGTGACAAAGCCCAAGCGTACGAAGAAGAAGCACCCCAATTGAGGATGGGGCGGGAAGCTCTATCCATTCGTCATTGCGAGCGCAGCGATGCGATCCAGAATCCCTCCACGGAAAGCCTCTGGATTTGCTTCGCTGCGCTCGCAATGACGGCTGTGGCTCAGCCCTTCTTCGCCGGCTTGCTCGGCGTCGGGCTGAACAGTTTCTTCAAATCGTTCAAGCTTTCCGACAGCCGTGGCCACTCGCAGGAGAACGAGCCCTTGGTGCAGGGCGCGGCCTTCGGCCGCGGGCCCGCCGCCTGGAGCACCTTCGGCCGTTCGACCGGCACCGGCACGCGCTCGGTCTCCGTTCGCAGCGCGATCTGCTGCAACTGCTGAGCCTGTTGCTCCTGCTGCTCGCGCTGCTGGCGCGCGGTGGCCTGGGCCGCTTCATTGCTGCGGCGCTGATGGGCGAGGTAGGCAGTGTAGGTTTCGTCGATCTTTCTCTGCTCCTCCGGCGTCGGGTTGGGGCCGGCGATGTCGAAGGTGCGGTCCTGGAGGAAGTCGTAATAGGTATAGCCGCCGCCCGGCTTGCGGCGGCCGGCGAACTTGGCGTTGCAATCGGCAAGCGCGGATGTCTTCTCGGCCTTGGTTGCGGCCTTCTCGGCGATATCGGCGCATTCCTCGAAGTCGATGGGCGCGCGTTTCCACCATTGCGCCTGGGCATGCGACTGCGTCAGCAGAAAAAATCCTGCTGCAGCAATGACAAGCGCCGCACGACGCGATGCAACGGCAACCGACATTTACGAGAGCATTCCTACACGACTCAACCCGAACCGAGCCGAAACCGGATTTTTGCCCCTTTATCGCCGGCTTGTCACCCATGGAACCCGGGAATTTCATGGCTGTGATGCTGACATTTTTTCTTGACGTGGCGCGGGAGTCACAGCCCCGCGGCACCTGATGCGCTTAGACTTTTATCGATCGGAAACCGAGGGGAATCTCCTGATGAGAGCGCTGGCCCGACTTGCCGCACTCGCCCTGATGCTGACGTGCGGCCATGCCTTCGCACTGGACGAAGAGGCTCCCAACCGCAAGCCGGTGAAGGCCATAGGCGACGCACGGCTCTCGGTCGGCGGGCGGGGCCTGCTGCCACTTTACCTCTCGCGCGACTGGTCGATGCCGCTGCCGGCGGTCCTGCGCGCGGTCATCGTGCTGCATGGACGCCTGCGCAACGCCGACGAATATTACATCTCGGCCAACAACGCGCAGGCCGCCGCGGGCGACGATGGCAAGAGCGCGCTGATGATCGTCCCGCAATTCCTGGCGGAGATCGATGTCGAGGCGCACAAGCTGCCTGCGGACACGCTGCGCTGGTCGCTCGAGGGCTGGGAGGGCGGCGATGCCGCGCTCGTGCCGAATCCGGTGTCGTCGTTCGAGGCGCTCGATGCGATCCTGGCAAAACTCTCGGACCGGCGCGTCTTTCCGAACCTGAAGCAGGTCGTGGTCGCCGGCCATTCCGGCGGCGGCCAGGTCGTGCAGCGCTATGCGATCGCGGGCAAGGGCGAGGCGCCGCTGCTGCGCCAGCACATCGACATCCGCTACGTCGTCGCCAATCCCTCGTCCTATGCCTACTTCAGCGCCGAGCGGCCCCTGCCGGCGGTTGCCGCGTCCTGCCCCGGCTACAACAATTGGAAATACGGCATGGGCGACCGTCCGCCCTATCTTGCGGATGCGACAGCCGCGGCACTCGAGCAGCGCTATGTCGAGCGCGAGGTGATCTACCTGCTCGGCACGCTCGACACCAATCCGAAGCATTCCGCATTGGACAAGAGCTGCATGGCCGAGGCGCAGGGGCCCACGCGCTATGCCCGCGGCCACGCCTATGCCGATGCGATGGCCAAGCGCGACCACGGCACGCCCAATCACCGGGTCTGGGATGTTGCCGGCATCGGCCATGACGGCGACAGGATGCTGACCTCGAAATGCGGCCTCGCGGCGCTGTTCGATAGTCCCGGCTGTGGCGCCGAGCGCTGACCTTGAAGGCGCAGCTGTCGCTTTTACACTTCGCGTCGTGAGCGCCTCACCCCGAGGCGCCGCCAAGAAGACCCTTGCGCCACGAGCGCGCGGCGTGGATGAAGGAAAGGTGCGCCTTCCGGATCATGCCGACCAGGGCACGGGCGCACGCCGAATAAGAAGGGTTTAAGAATATGACGATCACGATCGCCGCGAACAGCGTGCCCAAGCCGCCGGCCGACATCATCGCGGGCTTCCGGGACGCGCCGACCTCGGTCATCTCGGACAATCTCGCCCGGCTGCCCGGGGCGGTGGGGCTCAAACCCTATCATCGCGGCGGCAAGCTGGTGGGAACGGCCTTCACCGTGCGCACCCGGCCTGGAGACAATCTCGCCATTCACCGCGCGCTCGATCTGGTCGGGCCCGGCGACGTCATCGTGGTCGACGGGGGTGGCGACGAGACGCGGGCGCTGGTCGGCGAGATCATGAAGAACATCGCACAATGGCGCAAAGCCGAAGGCTATGTGATCGACGGCGCGATCCGCGATGTCGCGGCCTTCGCGGCTGATGATTTCCCCTGCTATGCCCGCGCCGTGATCCATCGCGGCCCCTACAAGAACGGCCCCGGCGAGATCAACGTTCCTGTCACGATCGGCGGCAGCGTGATCGCGCCCGGCGATATCGTTGTCGGCGACGAGGACGGCGTGGTGTCGTTTCCAGCCTCTGGTGCCGCGGCTCTGCTGGAAGCGGTGCGTGCCCAGGTCGCACGCGAGGAGGAAACCATGAAGGCGATCCGCGAGGGCCGCTACCAGGGCTCCTACGGCAAAGCCTGATCAGGCGGGGCTTGAGCCATGGCAATGGCTGGACCGTTCGCAAGTCGGACGCGCCGACCGCGATCGAGACCCAGCACATGACGCCGCTGCTCCAGGACGGCCCCGCCTTCAAGACCTTCTTCGACAAGCAGGTCGCCTATTGGGGTAAGGTGGTGAAGGACAACAATATCAGGGCGTAAGGCCCCGTCATGCCCGATGCAGGGGGCGCGCAAAACTGAGCTCATGGCCATCGGGGTCGGTGAGATGGAAATAACGTTCGCCCCATTCCGCGTCCCGCGGTGTGGTCGACGGCTGCCATCCGGCGGCGCGCGCCTGCTCAAAGGTCGCGTCGACATCGGCGACATAGAAGATGACGCGGCCCCACCAGGACCAGCACTTGTCGTCCGGCTGCGCCGTCAGGTTGAGATAGCCGGCGCCGGCACGAAAGCTGGTAAATGCCGCGGCTTCGCCACCATACAGGAGTTCGAATCCCAGTGAACGGTAGAAATGCACGGCACGCGCCATGTCATGCGTGCCGAGCGTGATGGCGCTGATGCTTTCGATCATCGGGGCTGCTCCGCCGACAGGGAATCCGGGCAGTGATTGTACTGCCGCCTTGTTGAGCTTGCCCATGGATCTCGCCCGCCTTGCGGCTGGCGAACCGTATTCTGCTCTGCTATGAGGGGGCCGAACCTGCAAGTTGCGGGTTCCGCGGTCCCGTAGCTCAGCCGGATAGAGCGACGGTTTCCTAAACCGTAGGTCGGAAGTTCGAGTCTTCCCGGGATCGCCAATTCTTTCAGTTACATAGCTAGAGCGCGCTCTGACGTGTGGCACTTCGTTGGCACGCCAAATACTTCGTCCGACGGCTTATCCAACGGCACACAGATGCAGGCGACATGTGCCGGTTATGTCGCGGCTCGTGTCGTGGACCCAAGCTGAGAGGGCCGGCGCACGTGGGCCACGTTGCGCCGGTTGTTTGTCTCAGAACAGATCGTGCAATGTCAGCCCGCTCCACGAAAGGGTCGGTATAGCCGGTATGGGCGGAATTGAGGGAATCGCTCGAAGCGATGGAATGCTCGGGACGCTCTTTATCGACGGGATTGATCGCATCGGCGGAAGGGGGCCGCCCGATGCACCATCCGTGAATGCAATTGCATTTCCACCTGAGCCGCGGATCCAACCGTTGTGCAGCCTTGCAACATAGCGTCCGCCATTCGTGTAGACGCTCTCTCCGTTCACAAAGCCAACAGTCTGGCTAGACCACGTATACATGGTCCCGTCGTCATCAGTGTAATGGGGTTGCGCGGCCACTGCGATCGTAAAAGTCTTTGGCCATGCCTTTAACCCTTCACGTCGCGCGGGTCAGCGCCGTAGCTGCGCTCTTCCCGGATTTTCCTTCGGTTTTGTGCAGGACGGCTTGGCCAAGTCCGCCGGCATCATGCGCGCGGTGACCAGCCCGGATATCCTCTGCTTGGTTCTTAGGTAATTGACGGAGAAAGCGTGATTGCTGCACCATCCACGGTCGAATGCGCGCTGGCACGAGTAGGGCACACGCTCGGCGAGCTCATAACCGCTGTATCGTTGGCTGGTTGGCTACACGCGGCCGAGCTGGAAGCCGTCAGTATGGCTGCGGTGCACGCCTGAAGATCAGCAGCAATCATGCAACAGCTAACGCCATTGACTGAGGAGCAGGCCGCGCTGCTTGTTGAATTTCAGCAGCACATGGATACGCAATATCAGATTCAGCTTCTGAAGCGATATAGACTGACCCTGCCTGCGCTTCCGCGCCGAAGCTTTCTAGTTTAGGCCGGCCTGAAGGGATATGGCCCCTGCCAGCTGTGGACCTCGTCTTACTGTGTGTGCGCCGGGAGGCCGGCAAGGAATAGATGGTGAGAGTCCATTACGATGAAGGAGTAGCGTCCCACATCGGCCCCGAGCCGTGCGGCAGCGTCCGTGAGGGCGCTGGCGAAGCGTCGGCAGGGGAGCATGCAGGCCAGCCATTGAGCCGCGAAAGAAGATTGTTCCGGGAGCCGACGCTGTACTCAGAGCGGAAGGCGACACGGACGGGTGCGATAACGCGAGCACCTGGACGTCCCGGCGTGGTCGTAGACCCTGGCATGTATGGACGTTCCTTGCGCGGAAACCGGGAGATCTCGAGTCTGACCAGGGGACGGTTCGGCCGCCCCGGCCCGCACTGGGAAGGCGAGGAGCCGTAGCCGGTGATGCACGGACACGAGAAGTCAGACCCCGCCATACTAGCAACGAAGCTGACGAACAAAGCCGGGCGACCGGCGGCGGAGTCGGTGGAGCGAAGGGCGGGGGCCAAGGGGAACGCGAACCAGCTCAGCACGCGCCGGGCGCAGGACCGGGAAAGCGTGTCACAGGCGCTGGAGCGCGTACGTCAAGCCGCAAGGCAAAGGAAGAAGGAACGGTTCACCGCGCTCTACCACCATCTCAGCCTGCCCATGCTCAGGACGGCGTTCTTCGCGCTTAAGCGGGAGGCGGCGCCTGGAGTGGATGGGGTGACGTGACGAGGCCGATCTCGATCGCAAGATCGCAGACCTGCACGCACGGGTCCATCGGGGAGCGTACCGGGCGCAACCAAGCCGCCGCCGGTATATTCCGAAGGCGGATGGCCGCCAGCGCCCGCTCGCAGTGGCTGCCCTGGAAGACAAGATCGTCCAACGCGCAACTGCTGCCGTGCTGAACGCGATCTTCGAGGAGGACTTCCTCGGATTTAGCTATGGCTTCCGGTCCGGGCGCGGCCAGCATGATGCGCTGGACGCCCTGGTTGCCGGGATCAACAGCACGAAGGTGAACTACATCCTGGACGCCGACATTCGGTCGTTCTTCGATGTTGCGTCATACTACACCTTCAGTTTTTTTGAGAGGGTCGAAGAGGTCCGGAGCAACTGCAGGTACTTGAATTCGTATGCCTTTTGCCCGTCCGCGATAGACGTGAACGGCCTTAAGCTCGCCGCGCTTTACACGTTGCAAGGTGGTTTGCCGCGAGACGCCCAGTAGATTCATGGCCTTGAACATCTTCACGTAACCTTCGGGCGTGCTCTCCACAAAGCGCGACCGCAACTCGTCATTGATACGGATGCGCCACGGCGCGCCAGGTGTGATCTGCTCTCCGGCAATGAAGCCATCGTTGAGGCAGCGATGCAAAGTAGAGGGTGCGATCCCGAGAGCGCGTGCTGCTTTCTCGATCGTCATGCACTCGCCGTCCTGCACTTGCTGTTTCGGCTCGAAGCACGGGATCTCCCAGTGCGTCCGCAGGCTCGACACACGATTTGCCGTAAACGACAGTCCTGTGGCCGTTGTACGGCCTTGGCGATTGAGGATGCCGGCGATCTTGGTGTCGGGTAATGTGCAGCCAGTCGCCGCAGCAGATCGATCGTATCGTCGGCGGTGCTGATCGGCGATGGGTGCGAGTGCGGCAATGGGACATTAACTTCACTGAAGAGACCGCCGCGCCAACGCAGCGTCAGGTGAGCGTTGTTCATCCGCTCTCAACGTTAGTGCCGATCGCGAAGCGTCTCTCTTCATGCGAGCTGAACATCCCGGCGTCCACCGAACGGGCACACATATTTTGTTTTGGCTAAAAGCCTGACGTCGTTTCCGATCAATCGAGTTGTTTCCCGTCGGGTCATTAGTTGACGCCATTATTTCCGAATCCGACTTTGTACCCGCTAGCAGAGGTTGGCATGATCGCAAGGACGTGTGGGGTGAGCGCAACCAAAGCGTTGCTTCGCTCACTGCAGCAAACGCAAATGAGAATGCTGGTACTTGAGCTCGCGGATCACTTTCACGCGAGACCGTCTTGTCTGCGTATCGCGCGTGAAAGGAGAATGCTACTTTAGATTGTCTTATGTTGATTGTTCCCTCGCTTCACAAATACAATTGGAGATTGTCATGACAAATGCAGCAGCGGCGCTTACCCACTCGGTATCAGTGACAGAGAATTCCGATAGACGATTGGAGGTGTTCGGTCTCGGAACCGACAGGGCGCTCTGGCACGTCTGGCAGGAAAAACCGCACTCGGGGCCATGGTCGAGTTGGGCCTCGCTTGGCGGCGTTCTCACCAGTTCGCCGTCCAGTGTCGATAATTCCGAAGGTCGGCTGGAGGTCTTTGCGCGCGGAACCGATAACTCACTCTGGCACGTCTGGCAGGACAGGCCACATGCCGGACCGTGGTCGGGCTGGGCCTCGCTCGGCGGCGCCATCACCAGCGATCCCGCTGCGATCGCCAACAGCGACGGCCGACTGGAAGTGTTTGCGCGCGGCACCGACAATGCGCTGTGGCATATCTGGCAGGAGAAGCCACATGCCGATCCGTGGTCAGGCTGGGCCTCGCTTGGCGGCAAGATCACCAGCGACCCCGAGGTGTTCATCAATTCCGATGGCCGTCTCGAAGTGTTCGCCCGTGGCTCTGACAATGCGCTGTGGCACATCTGGCAAGAGGAGCCGCATGCCGGACCGTGGTCAAGCTGGGCATCCCTGGGCGGCGCCATCACCAGCGATCCCGCCGTGGTCGCCAACCGCGATGGCCGTCTCGAAGTTTTCGCCCGTGGCACCGACAATGCGCTGTGGCATATCTGGCAGGAGAAGCCACATGCCGGTCCGTGGTCACGCTGGGCATCTCTGGGCGGCGCCATCACCAGTGATCCGGCCGTGGTCGACAATTCCGACGGCCGGCTGGAAGTGTTCGCCCGTGGCATCGACAACGTGTTGTGGCATATCTGGCAGGAGAAGCCGCATGCCGCACCGTGGTCACGCTGGGCGTCTCTGGGCGGCTCCATCACCAGTGATCCGGTGGCTTTCGATAATTCCGACGGCCGGCTAGAAGTGTTTGCGCACGGCACCGACAACGCGCTCTGGCACATCTGGCAGGAGAAGCCGCATTCCGGACCGTGGTCCGGCTGGGCATCCCTGGGCGGCGTTCTGCTGAGCGATCCACTCGCCGCCTGATACGGACTGCACGAGAGGCCGGCCGTCTCACAAGGCGGTCGGCGCCCTCACTAACCCATCATTAAGCTACTACGTCGTCACGCAACGTCGCGCGATCGCGCGCTAATTCCGGCTTTTGAACCGGCACGGATAGCCGCTTCTTCCGAAGCGCGCTGAGTATGGTGTTTTGAGACGATCTTGCCGTTGTGAACTACGGCCCGACCGTCATTCTTCGGCACGGAGTGAAATACTTTCCGCTTCGACATTCTTAAAGTCCTCAAAAATCAAGGACGACGAGGAGGGATGCGGTCAAACCGACCGCTAATATCTGTGCAATAACTCCCGGCGTCGTGATCACATCCCCCGGTCATCCGGTTGGGTGCTGGTCCGGTCGGTGCTCGCTAACGGGCCCCTCAACTGTTTGCGCTGCAAACTAGAGCGATTTGCGAACGCCAGGCACAAAGTTCAAGTTTGAGGGTACAGAGTTTTTGCGTTGAGACCATGCGAATCGATTTACCTGGCTCGGCACACTCGCCATGCGGCCAGCCGACGCTTGTTAGACTCTGATCGGGGTAGCGGCGAGAGCGAGTTTCGAGTCTCGTGCGTGAGAGGCCGAAGATACGATTCATTTCCAGTATGGATGGAGGATAAATTACGTGCTTCGCACGCGTCCATCTTCGGAAGGACCGCCAGGTATTCGGTATCCAAATTCGGAATGGAGTTTCGGTGCGAACTCGATTCGAAAGCAAAGCGAGAAGAACGCACATTCAACCGCGCTCCAAAACAGGTGCAGCTTAACTCTTTTTTTCAGGCTGCGGAAAGAACCGGTGAAAGGCGGATTCGGGCTAAGCGCGCCAATCGCAGAGGTCTTCTTCGGCGACGGCAGGACGAAACGCATCTGAGCAACGCATGATATTATTGACCGGATCGTAGGTTCGATCGAACCTGAGCGCTCAAGACTCCACGAGCGTCGCGCCCATCAGTTCCTTTCTCCGTAGCCGCCCGGATTGTCAATTTTTTGAACACGGTGTTCTACTGGAGGAACACCGGCAGAGGGATTTCATACTTAAACGGTTTTTTCGTTAGATTCCGGTGGCGAGGCCGCGGGACTGTATCGTCTCGCGGCCTCATTCATTTTCGCAGTTGAACGCGGATAGGTCTCTCCGGTCCGAAGTCGACCTCGCTCCCCACAATTATCAGCGGTTCCACCGAGGCTTCGCATTCAGGCGCGCCAGACTCGGCGCTTTGGTTAAGTCATTTGCGCGTTGGGCTAGCCCTGTTGTCGCAGCCCATCCGGACGAACGGGGGATAGCGGATCCGACAAGCGACCGTGATCCCAAACTGGTCCGTAGTCAGCCAGGATCAGGAAGCGTCGGACAATGTTGGCGTCGATCGTCAGCTTTCAGACCAATGTCGACAACTTGATCATACAGCCCCGCTACGAAGCGCCTGCAGGACCTCCGATTCTCGATTCGGCACGGCCCTTGCTCCGTTCGAGGCAGCATCACCTATTCCTCCAGATGCGGTGATGTTAGGGGCGGGCTCGGCGCCGCGTCGCCGCTAGCGTCTGGTCCGTCCCGCTGCTGTGAGGCGATATGAAACAGGATCTTCGACCGGCGACCGGATTCGGTCACGCTCGCCGCCGTCATATCCTACGCGGGCACGAACGCGAAGGGGGTAAAGACCGAATCAGTGTCTCCCTAAGCCGCGGGAGACGAGACCGCCATGCCCGCGAGATCTTTGCTCCGCGCAAGTTAGGAAAGTGTACCCGCAGCTCCGAAGCAGCCGCGCAGGCATAGCTCGCGACTGGATATCGTCGCGTAAACGTCAATGTACGATCTTCCAATCTCGACAAGCTAGAGCAAAGATAGCAAAGATGCAGACTGGAACGGTAGTTTCGTACAGTGTTGAAAAGGGCTGGGGCTTCATAAGGCCTGATGATCGCAGCGGCGAGGATTTGTTCGTGCACATGTCCGAACTACGCAACTGCACAGGTACCGATCTGGTGCCGGGCACGCGCGTGACGTTCGATCTTTGCTTCAACAAACGGCGCTCAAAGTACAGAGCTGCCGAGGTCAGGTTGATCGATTGAAGCGCCGAAGTAGGTGTTCAAGATTGTTCAAACAGAGCAAAGACGGCGAGTTCGTCCCTGGCAAGCGTTTATGCCGGGTAAGGCAAACGCAGCCGACGTTTTCCGAACGCAGCACTCGAGTAAAAATCTGTCTACTCGGCTGAGCACAGATTTCACTCGGGTACTCACTGGAATGCATCAGAAACTCCTTCGCGTTGGCTCTGTAGGGAGATGTGAGGGCCGCCGCCAAGCGAACAACCGTCGTCACGTTGTGCCGGCCGCATATCATTCCTCCCGGGCCACACTCTGTGCAATGATAGAAGTTTTCGAACCTGGATGATCGCCCTCCAATAATACTTCCTTACGGGACACAGATTGTGAGACCAAACATCATCAAAATTCACAGGTTCGAGTGATATGCCGGGTCGTCAGTTGACCGTGGCGCCTCGCAACATTCAGACAAAATCCATTACTGCTATTGGCGAATCCGTCGGCCTTGCCCAGGAGAACAAGAAACTAAACCATGCATATCCAATATGGATGCCGATCACACCACTCGCTTTGCGCGAGTCGATTTCCGCAATGACGATCGTGTCTTTGGCATTAAAGACGACGATCGACTATTGCATATGTACGTGATCGGGAAGACCGGCACTGGCAAATCCACGCTGATCGAAACGATGGCCCTCCAGGATTTGGCGCGCGGAAATGGCTTTGCGCTCATTGATCCGCATGGCGATCTTGTTGCTCGCATCGCTTCGCGCATCTCGGCAAAGCATGCCGATAGGGTAGTGTACCTCGACGCAACCAACCCAAATCAGCCATACGGTTATAACCCCCTTCGTCACGTCAGCGAAGATCGTATCGCTCTCGCGGCTTCCGGCATGATGGATGTCTTTAAAAAGATGTGGCCGGACGCATGGGGCGTGCGTATGGAGCACATCTTACGGAATGTTCTGATGGCTCTCTTGGAGCAGCCTGACGCTACGCTCCATGACGTGTTGCGCATATTCTCTGACAACGAGTTTCGCAAAAGAACGGCCAAATCCCTCCGGAATGAGACCGTCCGGACGTTTCTACTCAATGAGTTTGAGCGATTCTCATTCGGCTACCGCGCCGACGGCACCGCGCCGATCCAGAACAAGGTCGGTGCGTTTCTGGCTGATCCGCTGCTCAATCGGATATTAACGGCACCCGAAGAGGATTTGCACATCCGTCGGATCATGGACGAAGGCAAGGTTCTCTTGGTCAATCTGGCGAAGGGGCACATTGGGGAAGATAGCTCGTCGCTCCTTGGCGGGTTGCTCGTCACAACGATTGGCCTGGCTGCCTTTAGCCGAGCCGACACTCCACAAGACAAACGTCGGGACTTCTTCGTCTACGTCGACGAGTTTCAGAGCTTTACCACGGTCGCGCTGGCGAACATGTTTTCCGAGCTTCGCAAGTATCGCGTCGGCTTCACCGTGGCGCATCAATATCTAAACCAGCTTACCCCTGAGGTACGCCATGCAGTTCTCGGCAACGTCGGCTCTATCATCTCATTCCGTGTCGGCGTCGAAGATGCTCCATATCTCGTTCGAGAATTCCAGAGCCGGTTTTCGGAAATCGACCTCTTGAGGCTGCCGAACTACCGCATCTATCTCAAGCTTATGATCGATGGAACGCCATCAATACCTTTCAGCGCCGCGACGCTTGAGCCGATATAGGGACATTTGCCAAACTGGCATAATCCCGTGTCTACCCTCGCTTTTCTCCTGAAGTACGATCGCGCTCGGACATTGTTCTTTCCGGCGCCAATTCGGATGTCGGTAGCGAGACGGAGGATCGATCTGTTGCTGTTTTGAGGACGGCGCAGCTCCGCCTCGCTATCCGGCACCCGAATGGTTCGGGCTGACGGTAGTGAGGAGAAGAACATGTCCACGATTGCCCTTTCGTACAAGGCCGTAAAGCTAATGAAGCTCTGCGATCTCGAAGGCTTCCAAAGCCTCGACGATCTTCTGTTGGTGGTCGCCCTTAAGGGCTCGGCATGTCCAGCCATCTGTATAACGGAAGGATGTGATCACACGGCAAACATGGAGCCGGACCAGGACCGGGGGTTCTGTGAGGCCTGCGGTGGCAACACCGTCGTATCGGTACTTGTGCTCGCCGGTCTCATCTAAGAGATCAGCCATGCAGGTCCGAAACTTCTATCACTGCCCAGAGTGCGGTCGCGAGTGGACGGACGTGTGGTCCGCACAGTGCGACAATGACTGCCCGCACTGCGGCGCATGTCATATCTCGCCGTACAAAAGCGAAGACGCGGAGGAGAGCATGACGAATAGGATTGCTCTTCTCAACGACGCCTTCCGCCGCACGTTTAGCGGCGGCAAGGTAATGATGACATCAGGCGTCAATGAACTGCCGGACTGCGTGAAGGCTGAAGCGCTCATTCAAGTGGCGAACTTCGCTGAATTCACAGAGAACAACGATCCGTATGACGAGCACGACTTCGGCAGCTTCGATCTGGTCGGTCGGAGGTTCTTTTGGAAGATAGACTATTACGACAAGCGGTGCGAGTTCGGCTCTGACGACCCTGCAGACCCTGAGAAGACCATGCGAGTCCTAACCCTCATGCTTGCTCAAGAGTATTGAGTAATAGGATGCTCCCTTGTTGCCCCGCAAATCGCGGGGCATTTCTTTGCCCTAGTGTCGTGAACCAGAAGTTCGCAACACTCGATCGGCATTATCCTGGGCATTGTATCGGCAGAAGCGCTCGATTGAAGCAAGGATGTCATCAGCGGACTTGGTCCATCGGAATGGTTTTGGATCGGCGTTGTGTCGTTCGATGAATGAAGCGATGTCGGCCCTGAGGGCGGCGACACTCCGGTAGACGCCGCGCCTGATCTTCTTGTCGGTAAGGAGCGCGAAGAAGCGCTCGACCTGATTGAGCCATGAGGAACTGGTCGGGGTCAGGTGCACATGCCAACGCGGCCTTTTAGCTAGCCATCGTCGGATCAGCGGGGTCTTGTGCGTGGCGTAATTGTCCATGACGAGATGGACGTCGAGTTCGTGCGGCACGACCGCCTCGATCTCATCGAGGAATTTGCGGAATTCGGCGGCACGGTGGCGTCCGTAGCACTTGCCGATGACCCGTCCGGTCGCAATATCGAGGGCGGCGAACAGCGACGTGGTGCCATGCCTTTTGTAATCATGGCTCCTTCGGGCCGGCTGGCCGGGGCGCATCGGCAACATTGGTTGGCTGCGGTCCAGAGCCTGGATTTGGGATTTTTCGTCCACACACAGAACGATGGCATGCTGCGGCGGCGAGACGTAAAGGCCGACGACATCGCGGACCTTGGCCACGAAGTTCGGATCGGTCGAGAGCTTGAACGTCTCCATCCGATGTGGCTGGAGCCCGAAGGCCCGCCAGATGCGTTGCACCGTCGACACCGACAGGCCGCTAGCCTTTGCCATGCCGCGAGAACTCCAATGGGAGGCGTTCTCAGGGCAGTTCTCCAGCGTTCGAACGATCACGGCTTCGATGCGGGCATCATCAACGGTACGCGGAGCCCCGGAACGCGGCTCGTCGTGAAGCCCGGCCACGCGCTGTTCTACAAAACGGCGCCGCCATTTGCCGACTGTCCCTCGCTCTAGGCCCAACTTGGCGGCCACTTCCTTGTTCTGTCCTCCCTCCGCGCAGCTCAGTACGATCCGGGCTCTCAGAGCCAGCGCCTGCGCCGTCTTCCGTCGCGTCACCAGCGCATTCAGTTCGGCACGTTCATCATCGCTCAACACCAGGGGCGCAAGTCGCTGGACCGACATCAGATCCTCCGTCGTTGTTCCAGCACTCATCTCTGGCACAACCACGCGAATCTAATGCAATTCTACGATTGCGAACTTGTGACTCGGGACACTAGCGGGCCGTCGTCGCTAACCCGGGCTCGCCGGTCCTGCTTTCGGGGCCGGTCATTTCGACGCTCTTAGACTTCCTTTGCTCAGGGTCGAAGTTGAACGCGCGATTAACTCCAGAGCGCGGTCCACGTCTTCGGGCCGACAATACCATCGACCTTCAAAGGATTGTGATCGAAATCAACGTGAGATGCTTGGAATGCCTTCACCGCGGCCTCGGTGTGCGGGCCAAAATCGCCGTCTACCGCCCCCGGATCAAATTGAGGGTCCGCGTAGGATTTGAGGATCTCCTGGAGGAGCCTCACACTGCTGCCCTTTGAACCCTTTTTGACCGTTTCTGGCGTGAGCCTGAACCAAGTCTGCGGACCCACAATGCCATCGACAGTTAGGGGAAACGAGAACGCCCAGAAATGTCCTACGGATCGATCAGTTTGATATCGTCGGACCGCGTTTAGGGTCACAGGTCCGAAGACGCCGTCCTCTGTGCCGGGAAGAAGATAACTTCGCTCAATCAACGCCCTTTGCGCCCTCTTTACTGCATCACCTTTCGAGCCTAGTTTGATGATAGGTTCGGCCATAGCGAAAATTCCCTAATTGCGTGGTGCACGACTGATTTGCGGCGACTAACTCGCGTGTAGATGCGTCTTTAGTATCGTAGCCAACCTAGGAAGTTGGTCACCTGCTGAATCTGGTGGGGTCGCTGGAATGGCTGCACACACGAGCATTTAGGCCAAGCCGTAGGATGGGCTTGGCAGAGCCTTTAGTGGTGAACCTTCAGCCCGATGAGACCAAGGCTGACACGCTGGGCCTTTATTGAGACGGTCTCTCTGCCTGAGCGACCGCGGCCTCCAAGTTGGCATTCACTGATGCCGGCAGCTCGTTGGTGCCATCCTCAGCATCAACAGCAGCGACTTCATTAGACCGGCGGGACTGATTTTCCTGATTAGTTGAGGTCCACGCCGCTTGAAAATCGCGATATGTCTGCGGCAGGACACTTTCTTCAGGATCGATGCCATGACGAGAAAGCAGCGGAAGCTCGATGCCTTCATCTTTCATAAAGGATTCAAGGAAATTGCGGAGGTGGAGGCATTCGACTTCTCCCTCCCTAGTAACTGCGCGCTCATGCTTTCGTACTTCACGTCGCGCCAAGCTGCGTTCCGCATCGATCGCAATTATCGGATACGGCCGATCATGGATGACACCCTTGAGTGGGTGCCTACCGTGGTATGAGAACTTCGCAGGGAATACTTCCGAATGGGCAGCCTCTGCAAGCAGCCAGGCGAGCTCAATGGACAAAGAACAGCGATCCGGCGCGGCGTTCTTTGCAGTTCGGAAACCGCTATCGATTTGCTGACCGAGAAAGTCGAAATTCTTCGGAGATGAGTCGGCCTGCAACTCGAACTCCTCATCAATCTGGTCAGGTGAACTTGTTTGCTCTGGATCTTTCCCAGCTATCTCAACTGTGACGTTGGGAGCAGGAAAAGCGGCGATCCACCCTGCGCCCTTGACGTCCATATGCTTGCCATCCTGGTCAAGGATCTTTCCGTAATCATCCAGCGCGCCCAAAAAAGCAATTATGCAGGCAGATAAATGCTCGTAGCTCTGAACTCTGCAGCAAAAAAGAATCTCATCTCCGATGGTTTTCCAGACCTGCGGACCGTTCGTTGCATAGCATTCATAGTCATCGCTTGATCTGAGTGCCCGAGCATAACGACTATCAATGAATATCGGAAACTCGCGATAAAAGTGGCGAAACTTCGTAACCCATTCTTGATACGGCTCGGGATTTTTGTTGGCGTCAGCCAAGCGAGCTTTGAAGGCTGTCGACCCGACCAGATCGACAGAAAGAAAGAGGCGCAGCCGGTAACTAGGACATGCCACTAATGGACCAAGCCCAACGTTTTCGCGCGGATTTCAGCGGCTGGCAAACTTACGCCGAAGCGCGAAGCGACCATCGGCAAACTTGCGCTACAGTTCGAATAAGCTGACAAAAATTTGGCCGCGGGCATCAGAAATGCGGCAGCAAACCAATTCGCTTCCCATTCAGCGCGCTGCTGGATGGAATCGTTTTCATTAACCCAACGAGTAGCCTTCATCCCCCCTCCAGGATGCTGCTGAGAGACAAGGGGAAAATGGAGGAACAGATGTCCTAGCTCGTGAGCAATCGTAAATCGATCGCGTCCAGCCGATGTGATGCTCGCGACGAAAATGGTAAACCTGTTTGGGCCCTCGACCGAGATCGACTCTGGAAGCCGTCCTTCGCTCACAACCGGCGTGCGATACTCAATGCGTCCGCCAAGGCGCGCGACGAGCGGCTCAAGGGGATCGCCGGGACCAAAACCAAGACGTTCCGCCACCTGCTCGGCAAACGTATGCACGATCGCTTTTGAGGCGTTTAGGGGGATAGGCGGAAAATAGCTTATCACGGCCCTGCATCCTGTGATTCGGCGAACATATATGGAACGCATTAACAGAATCAACTCATCCGTTGAGGAAAATCTCAAAATTCAAGGCGATGTTCGCTGAACAACGGGATGGGAGGGGACTATCTGGCAGCGGTCGTTGCCCTGTCGACGCGTCAGCGGAACTGACTGTCTCGCGCGCGGGGACTTGGCACTCGTCCCTTTCGCCGACCGTCGGCGCTGGGACCCCGATCTTACGCTTATGCTCACTTGGGGGCACGCGCTCTTCGTTGTTTCTGACCTCAGGGATTTAACTAAGCCTCGATAGGTCTGACGATCGCTGCGGCGAGCTCGCCGGCCTTCGGCTCTTCGGTCAGGGCGCTTCCCGCAGGCGCCAGAGAGCAGGCGCAGACGTCTTCTGCGCCGCAGCATCGTTCACTCCCTCATCGATCCGGAAACGCCTGCGCAAAATGGCACTAACGCTTACATGGATCGGATCAAGAGCATACGAAAACAAGTCCTTCGACTCGTTGAAGGACTTGCAAAGAACGGTACGAAAGTGGAATGCTGCATACATACAGGAGAGCACTACAGATTGAACGGCAAAGACGCCCAACGAAGCACTTGCCGATTACAATACTAAAGCAGGTTGAAAGGTAAATCATACACGAGGTGGTCAGCATGGAACCCGATATTGGTGAGCCCGTCAGACGACATGAGGTAGTCCCCTTGAAGGAGCCTGTGATCAGTCCAGAACCGCCTGACCTTCCGGTAGTCCCGACCAAGGTACCCGAAAAGGAGCCGACATGAGCTTTACCGTCGGCGAATTTGTGGGCCATCGATATTGGGTTGTCTCTTGGGGAGGGAATTTGTTTGGGCCGCATAGCTGGCGCCATTGGCACCCTCAAGAGCCCATGTCAGGCGGCAGCGTGGATCAAAGCGGCCACGCCGGCGTGTACGCCCTGAAGACAAGGGAGTTAGTCGAGCGCTTCGTTAGGAACGGATCGCTGCGGAGAGAGCTTGCAAGCACTTGGCGGTCCCCTCATCTCCTTCCACCAACCGGCCAGCAAGAGCCAGTTGCTCTTGCAATTGGCTCAGTGTTGCTGTGGGGCACAATCTGGGAGCATGAGTCAGGTTTCCGCGCTCAGTTCGGGCGCGTGCGGACAATTGATGAATTGCACATGGGCGAAGAGTTTGAACGGCGTCAAACGGAAGGCGCGCTCCTCGAACGGTTACGAAAGAAATACGGTTGCGCTTCCAGGCAAGAGATGGGTTGCTGCTGAGCACTTTGGACGAGTTCAACCTCTCGACAGGCAGTTTTGGTAATCGTGATCGGTTGAGAAGCTTTTGCCAAGTGAAGGTCTTCTGTGCATCCTGCTGCACCGTCGCGACGATCAAGGGCGGTCCGCTGCTCGGACCGCCACGAAGCGGCCGCGAGACCAGGGACTTTCTTGCAACGCCTACGCCGATATTTCCAGCGATCGTCGAGGCCAAGCGCCAATACGCGCGCCCGCTGATCACTGCAGACGTGGGAGCTAGATAGTACCGACTGAACTGCACAAGGTGGCCGACACCGACTTTTAACTAACCACAACATTCTCCTCCGACTGTCGCAATGGCTGCATGCGGGCAACGGCCCGCCTCCAGCCCGATCCGCTTCACTGCAAAGCCAAGCGTCTCGAAAAATTCGACTGAGGCGTCCGGGCGCTCGCGACCTTCGCTTCCTTCAGGATTCTACCTTGGGCACCACAACGCATACGCTCGACAGTTCCAATGACGCGTCAATTCCGACATAGTTCTCCACGGCTGTCCTCCGTCTCCAGATGCTTGGGGCCGACTCAAGTCGTGACCCCGTTTCATCATCTATCGGGGGTCAGCCACCATCATCACCACCCCTTGCTTGGAGCAGGGCACATTACTGCATCTAGGAGAAGTTACATCAACCTTACTGTTACCTTCGCCTGGCCTCCGTTGTTCGGGTAAAATGCATCGTATACCCACGGCAGTCCGATCACGGCATCGTTCACGTACAGGAAGAGCTCGCCGCTGCGCCCAGCCTTGAAGGTCGCCTTGTACGCTTGCGGCGTCGTATTCGGCAGCGGGACCGGATCAAGGAAATACTCGTCCACGCCGGTATTGCCGATCCGCGCGATGATGCGGTACCAGGGCCTGAACAAGATGCGGCGAAGGAAGATCGCGCCGCGAAACTTCCACCGATTAGCAAGCTCTACGGTAGCGGTCCGAAAGCCCGCTGGCGTCGTCGGCCGCTCATCGTCAGTCCAGGGCTCGGTGACGGTGATCCTGACCTCATAGGAGCGCCCCGAAAAGACCTTCAGGCCTGTCGGCGCGCAGATTGCCGACGTCGCGAAGTCAGCGCCGTCCTGGTCGAGCCCCTTGTTGACAGGAATAAGCTTGTCTTCCGCCGTGCCCTTGCAGAACGCTCCCATGGAGTCCGCTGCGTTGAACAGGAGATGGCTCGCGAGCGTCGCGCCGACCCAAACCAACGCCACCGCAAAGAATAGCGGTAGCACGTGCCGCTTCACGGCCCGGATGACGAATTGGTAGAGCACGTGGGTCCTGAACGCGTAGATGGCGTTGTGAAGCAGGCCGGAGAGCGTCACTGGCGCCGCCCGGTCACGCCAAAGCAAACGCATCCGGTCGTTTATTTTGCCGCTAAGGCTGCTTCCAAGAACCATCAGGATGATCATGGCGACAATACCGCCTGCAAACCATTCAGGGTTCGCGGCGTACCAATCAGTCCACCAATGAAGCGATTTTGGCAGGAAGGACTCGATGAGCCGCACGAATTCGGAGACCATCCGGATCGGTGACTCGAACTCGTGCTCCTTAACGCGGTCGTGGAATAGCCAGAACGCCGCGAGATGCAGCGAGGCCGCCAACGTAGCGAAATACGCTAGCCGACGCATCCAGACGAAATTCCAGAGCTTTTCCTGCACCGCAAACCGGGCGGTCGCGCCCGCTAGCGTCTCGAAGGTCGTCGTCCCCAGCGGCGCGAGCTTGCCGTTACGGGAGACCACGAGGTACTCCGGCGGCAAGCCAATCGGAGCATAGGCGTTGCAGCCGCTGTCGATGCGGTCGAACACGCTTTCGTGGATTTTCGGCAGCTTCACGCTGACACCGACATACGGGTCATTGCACAGGTCGGAGACCTTCCGTGGACCATAGCGGTAGTAGGAGCCGAGACCGGAACGCGAGTCATAGAGGCGTCCGTCCTTGTCCTGCGATGAATTGATCCATTTTACGGAGTCGGGCTCTGCGAAGGGAGCCTCTTTGAAGACGAGGCCGTGCTTGATCGATTCGTCGACAAGCCAAGAGAGCGGCACGAACGACACAGCGTCGTCGGGATAACCACCACCGACGTTGGCGTGCATACCGACGAACCAGACCTGGACCAGGCGTTCGCCGTCGATGGTGGTCGGGACGGGCGGCTTGGATTCCCCTTCCTCGGTCCAGAGAACGGGGTGGAAGGTCGTCCGCTCATCATCGAGCGCAAGCGCATGCCTTGCGCATTTGACGCGTTGACTGAGGACCCGGTTCGGAAGCTCAAGGGGCCAGACCCAGCTGCTGATGCCGCGCGTCATCTCATCCATGGGCAGCCCGTAAGCTGCGACCGTATCCCACACGCCGATGAACTCTATGGACGGGATCTCCTTGCGGACGATCTTGGCGTAGGGCTTGTTGCCCTGCAGCAGGTCCAGCATCGGCACCAGGATGTAGTCACGCAGGGCGCGGAACAGCGCCTCGATCCGCCAGATCGAGTGGTAGCCCTTTGCCCGGTAGGCCCTGTAAGCCTTGACGGCGCCGTCGTGCAGCTCTCCTTCGGTGTCCGCGACGACGAGGCCCTGCTCGAGGATGAGCCCGCTGAGGACGCGCACGGTGAATGCGCCACGGCTGAAGCCGAAGAGGTAGATCTTTGAGTGGTTCTGATGATCGTAGTTGCGGCAGATGAACTTGTAGGTGTCGAGGATGTTGCGCTTGAGGCCATATCCGAATGCGCCACCCAGCACGGCAAGCAGCACGAAGGACGAGGTGCCCACGCCGTCGTCGTATTTCGCGGCCTGCGTGTTGCCTTGCAGGTCCAGGGCCTGGAACATGCGCCAGACGTTTGTGCGCCAGACGCTTGAGGCGGCATTCCCGGTGCCTCCGACAGGATGATGATCTTGGGGCTGGCCACGCGAGTACCCTCCCTGAAAAGAAAATGAGTTCACTGAGTGTAACGGTTGCCAAGAAAGATCTCAACCTGAGATAGTCAGTCGGCCAAGGCCTGAATTATCGCGTCGATCTTGATGCGGGCGGACTCGGCTTGGCGGCGAATCCGTTGCATTAATGCATTAAAAAGGCTTCAATGTCTTCTGATCGCGCAGATCATTCGGAGATGGCGGCGGAACCACAGGTACAAATTGGGCTCGGATCGGTCGTTCGGCCGCCCAAACTCGTTACAGCAGGTACTGCAGGAACCGGCCAGGCGTTCAATGTGGTGAACGCGGCGGAAACTGGCGCCTGTATACACAGATCGTCGAGGCATGCCCCACCACGCACCTCCTCAGAATCTCCGGCTCAAAGCGCTGCCGAAGCCGTTTGATATTCCGCAAGATGCGTTGGCTATCTTCGGTTTGTAACTCGCGCCACTAATCTCGTGCCCACTCGGCACTTTTACCATCCAAAGTTCAACGTCCTTTTCCAAGTGGCCGTCGAGTTGAACCGACGGCGACTTAAGCACCGACGTTGCTAACATCTCCAAGAATGGCTTCGCTCAGCTACCTGAGGAGCGCGAACAAATAACCTACTAAGTCTGGTAGCGTCGGTGGGTCCAGCAGAGCTGGTCCCGGTTGTCTGAACAGAATCTCCGCGTCGATAAGTGCAGCCTCTGCCGGGGTTAGGCTGCCGTGCAGAGCGGCAGCGAGGTGAAGTAGGCTTGATCCGGTGCGCCGCCGTCAAGGCTCGAGTGTGGACGTCGGCCATTGTAAAAGTCGAGGGGTGAACGTCGCGCCCGGTGAACTGCGAGCCCTGGTCGGTGTTGAAGATCTCGGGCTTGCCGTGACTCGCCAAGGCGTCCTCCAGTGTCGCGACGCAGAATGCCACCTCCATGGTGACCGATAGCCGCCACGACAGAACCCGGCGGGTGGCCCAGTCCAGCACCACGGCCAAATAGACGAAGCCCCGCGCCATCGGGAATGGAGTAAGAAGCGCTTAAGCGCTTCTTACTCCATTCAAGATCACGGGATGGGGCTGGTACTATCTGTCGACCGTGCTTTGATGACTTCTCACGCTACATCGTGGCCTGGCGGCTTGGTCCAACGATGGCTTCCGCCGACGTCACGGCCACACTCGACCAGGCACCCGTGGCCTCTGGCATCACGAATCCCTTCGTCCGAGCCAATGTCTCCGCGACACTGCCTACTAGATCACGTAGTGTAAAATGCTAGCCGATTGTGGCAACCGATAAGCCAGTTTAAAGAAGCTGGCCGGAGCATAGAAATGTCTGGCGCCGAAAATGGCAATCCGCTGATAGGATTTGCCGCCGACATCAGACCACTACTTACGCAGACGGACATCAACCACATGACGTGGTTCTGCGATCTTTCCAAGTACGGCGACGTCAAGACAAATGCTGATCGGATTTTTCGCAGACTGAAGGCGCAGGGCGGGCCGGTGATGCCGCCACCTCCTTCGAGGGGCGGGGACGGCCCCTGGTCGGCGGAGAAGATTGCACTGTTCCAGAGTTGGATCGACGGCGGCTATCAGCCCTGAGCTGGGCGCGGTGCGCCGATTTTCTCGAGGAGCTTTCATGCAGAAGCTGAGATCGATTTTTTGTTTCGTCACCTGTTCAATTTTATGCGGATCATTGGCGGCGGTCGCTCAACAGCCGCCGGTCGGTTACTTCGATATACCGCCAGGTTTCGATTATCCCGCAAACAAGCAGACACTTGAGCAATATCGGACATCGGCAAACGTTCCTGCGCAGCGCCTCCACGTCTGGAGCGTATTTGCGGGCATGACCCAGACGACGCCGGATGGGAAGTACCCGATCTTCGAAACATGGTTCTCGGAAGATGAGGTCTTTAAGGTCGGGCCGGAGCCGCAGGCGGTGGGACCACGCCGCATCGTGCGGCGCTTCAAGCAGCCCGCCCAGTTGTCGGCCATACCCGGTGAACTCGTGCCGCAAGCTGCGGGGACTGCTCTACTGTCGGAGGTGCTCTACAACTACGCGGGCTACAAGCACGTACGCACAAATCGGCTCTATCTCACCGTGGAGCTCGACGCGCTACGAGCAAACGGTGCGCCGGATTCGGTCGTTCCCGGCAATCGCATAATTCCAGCCTTTCCGTCTGAGGCGATCTCGCTGAAGACGGTGTGGTGGCCGATTGCCCGGGACCAGGTCACTGCATTGCCCGTCTGGGATCCTGAGAGCAATCCGCCCCGTCCCGCTGGTAACCCGTTCACGACTTGGACGCGCGTCGTTGCGGTCGACCCGAACCAGACCAACGTTCCTCCCAACGCGACCCGGACGGTATTCTTTCTTGGCAAGCAGTTTCCCAATTCGCATTTAGTCGGCATTGACGCGTTCCATGCGGTCAAGCTCGACGCACAGACGGCCCAGAACGCGATGGCGAACGACCGGTTGGCCCGAGCGGCGGAGCTCGCGCTCGGCCGACCGTTGCAGGAAGGCGACTACGTGGTTCTGGTGGCTTCCCATCTGACTACCAAAGAGATCGACGACTGGGTTTGGGCGACTCTCTGGTGGCACGACCGGCCCGACGATGGCCCTTTCGCTGCCGACCGGCCTGCCAAGGTTGTCGGGGTCTGGCGCAATTTCCTCATGAGCGCGACCTACGACTTGGATCTGCCGCGCGAGCCGGACGGAAAGCCGCATATCGCCTTCAATCCGTGGCTTGAGGCGAGTTTTCCGGATCCGGATGGTGGATCGGGCAACGGCACCGTGAGCAACTGTATGAACTGCCACAACCGGTCCGCTTGGCGGCCTGACTGGCAGGGCCAAGGGGGACGAGTGTTCCTTCCAATCTTCCGCGGCAAGCCCGATCTTCAGAACGATCCCGCGTACGCCGCCGGACGGTTGCGAACGGACTTTCTTTGGTCGGTGCCATTCAACTCGCAGTGATCGTCGGCCAATGGTGCGCTCGCCATCTTCCCGTGCTGCGACGGCATTGAGCAAGGCCAAGCGGATGGCTCGATCGCTGGATGGCGTCTGCGGGGTCGACTACGGGTTCGCCTTCAAGGACGGTATGCGTACCGACCGGCTGTCGGTTCGATTTCATATGAACCGGAAGCAGCGTCTGTCACGTCTGCCCGTCGACCAGAGACTGCCGAATAAGATCGACGGCATCGACCTTGATGTCCTGGAGATCGGCTACAGCCCTCACGCCGGAACTCCGCGCGCGCCCCAGCGTCTCGTCCAGCCGGGTCTCAGTGTGGGCAATCTTAAGCAGCGGAGCACGGGTACACTGGGAGCCCTAGTTCGTGACCTCACGACGCAAGAACGCTATCTCTTGAGTAATTGGCACGTGCTTTGCGGCGGGCCCGAAGCATCGGTCGGGGATCCGATTAGCCAGCCAGGGCCGATGGATCTAGGCAGCAGCCCCCCTAATGAGGTAGCGAACTTGGAACGGTGGCTCCGCCTGTCGGAGCAGTTCGATGCTGCCCTCGGACGGCTCACCGACGAGATGGATCTGAGCGAGCAATTGTTCGGCACCGCGGTCGTACCGACAGCGACGGTCGCGCCCGCTCTAGGAATGTCGGCGATCAAGAGCGGTGCAGTATCCGGCGTCTCGCAGGCGCTGATTGATGGCGTCGCCGGTACCTATAGGATCGACTACACCGGTTTCGGAGACGGGCCAGAATGGATGCAGGGATTCCGATTGGTACCCGATAAGACGGCGCCGGCGGCTGCCCTGAGCTTGGAAGGCGACTCCGGCTCGTTGTGGGTGGAACGCTCTACAAGCAGAGCGGTAGGTTTGCACTTTGCGGGCGAAGACGATGTGAGCCCTTTGAACGACTATGCGCTTGCGCATGCGATTGATGACGTGTTCATGCGGTTGAACGTTGGGCTGATTGTGCCGTGACTTTGTACCAGGGTTTAAAGCGCGCGAAGGAAATCATCTTTCGAACTGGCGATACGTGGGTATTCCGAGCAGCCGAGAGAGCCTCTGTCGCTAGATCGCGCGCAGGCGCTGCTCGAGGCAGTTAGACACTTGTCACGCTCACTGTAGGCAAAGGCTTTGGAGCATATGCTAGGAGCCGATGCAGACGAAGTCGATCTTTAGGAAACGGCATTGGCATGACTGGCGCACCATGAGCAGCAGGCAGTTTGAAGATGAGTACGACCGCGAGGAAGCCGAGGCGATTGCCGCGGCACTTGACCTCACGCACGATGAGCTAAATGAAATCGAGTATGTAATACACGAGATCGCCAACGACGACGGCCTGGTTTACGGATACGGCGTAGAGATCAAAGAAGGAGCGTCGCAGCACATCCTCGACAAGCTCGCGCGGCTGCCCAGGCGCGGCAACTTAGTGCTGATTCATTTGCACGGATACGCCTACGACGCAGATCAAGAACAAATGGAAATAGAGATGGCGAGAACTACTGTTTACAAAGTGAAACTCTACAACGTTGCTACGGATGAAGTGGTTATCTCTCGCCGCATGGCCACCAACGAGGGCGCAATCAAGATGGGAGGATGGACGGTTGAAGGCACGGGCGTTGTAGTTGATCTAACCGACCTAGAGCCCGGAGAGGAATGGACGGCCCGCGACTTCGATCCTGCCGGATATGAGGGTACTCAAGACTGAACGTCCGCGCCGCGAGTCCGATGCGGGGTGATCCTTCCCATGTCGTACTAGACGGCTGCAAACGGACGCGCGGGAGAGAGCCGAATTTCGTGGTTGAAGCTTTCGATAAAGGCATTCTGCATCGGCTTGCTGGGTGCGATGTAATGCCAGGCGACGCGGCCCTGATCGACTATTTCAGGTTGAGGTTGCCAGCCGTCCGGTGCGAGCGGCATTGGTTTGGATGCCAATCAATCCTGGTAGGTACCTTGCGGTCCTCCCTCAGGATACAATCTGATGGCGTGACAATGGCCCGCAGCGTGGGGTAAGAGAAATGATCGATAGACATAGACGCATGCTTTGGTTCTGTTTCTGTCTCGGTCTCTGTATCTGCCTTGGTGTATGGTTGATTTTGCCGGGTGGGCTGGCTGGGAAGAGCGATGGTGTTCGTACGGAAGGCAACGCCCTTGTCGACAAGGTCAAATCAACATGGCGAGCGCAGGATGGTGAGACGGTGGAGCAAATCTTCACTAAGGTCTCAAAGGTGGCACACTTCATCCCTCGGGGATGGGAGGTTGGTCAAAAGACCGACTCGGGAGAGCCAGTTATCTTTTCGTGGGCCAGGCACCGGGCCGATAAGACAAACGAAGAATATACAGTCACCTGGGAGATGGCGCCCGATGGCACAATGAAAATTGTGACGCCCTATGCAAAACCGATGGAACTAGGCTGGCAGGCGTTCGCAGTCTCGCTGATCGCCGACGAAGTAACAAACGATGAAAACGGCGTGAACCGTCGCTTTCTGCATAATCCGGCAAACTTCAACTTCGTAACCACAGCGCAGGGTAAGCTGGGCGATCTTCTGCGGCGTGGCCGCTGCACGATCGGCGAACCGGTTCAAGTGCACTACTCGCCAAAGGTAGACGAACAACAGACTTCGGAGGGCGACCTGTGGCGTGTTCAGCTTTCGGTCGATTGCAATGTTCCTGGGCCTAGTTATTTCAACCGTGACGGAGTCATCATTTTCGAGAAGCACGAAGGGCACGATTGGGAGCCGCAATCGTTCTTTGCCAAGCTTATCGCCACTTATGCCCCCGGCTCTTGGTTTGACCTTGCAGGCCCGAAAGATCAGGAAGCGTTCGAGGCGGACCGGAAGGTCTTATCAAAATGACGGGCGCTTGCGCCGTCGATAGTTCGACGGTCGACGATGATAAAGCCGCAGCTTCGCTGGTTAATGGTAAGCGGTCAGCCGGGACCCCATTGAGGCTGGCTTGACGTTTTGCGGAATCGCCACGGCATGAGGTCTTCGATCCTGCTATGGGGATGGCCGTCGATGATCGCCTCGAGTGTTTCGGCGATGTAGGCAGCCGGGAGCTTGCGGGTAGCGACGATCGACGCCAGCAAGGCCCAGTTTTCTGCCCCGATTTCATGGCCCGCGAAGAGCGCATTTTTCTGATTAGGCAGGCCGGCCGGATGGCGTTCTCGACCGGGTTGGTGTCGAGCTCGAGGCGCCCGTCTTCGAGGAAGCGGGTGAGCCCCGGCCAGTGATTCAGCGCATAGCGGATGTCCTCGGCGAGCGTTGAGCCGCTGGAGATCCTCGATAGCTGCTTCTCGAACCACATTTTCAAAGCGGCGACGAGAGCCAACGAATGCTCCTTTTCGCGCGGCGAGCCGGATGCCCATGTCAAGCAAGCCATCGATTACGCCGCCAACGAGGGAATCGAGTGGGTAGTGCTCACAAGCGGTGCTCATTGGAGAATCTACAAAGTTCACTTGGGCCACGCGCTCGAACGCATCGCGGTGATCGAAACGCATCTCAGGATCCGTAATAAGCTGGCTGCCTAATCCGGGCTTCGTTGCTCAGATTGAGAGGGAGAGCTCTTCCTTAGGCATAATCCCGGGTCTATGACTCGTAAACAGCACCTGTATGATCGGGGCATGTTTCCGACAGGCCATGAAGCCTCACCCGAACGCCTCGAAGAGTTCAAAGCGATCTACAAAGAAGCGTACGGTGAAGAGATCACTCGGCCCGATGCAGCTGAAATCACCCGCCGTCTCCTCGCGCTCTACCAGCTCCTTGCCCGACCTTTGCATACCGACGAAGGGGAGCCAGCCTCTCCATCGCTTCCGCGTCCTGATTCAACCCAGCCCTGATGCAATCGAACGTATGCTGACCTTCTTCGGTCTTCGAATATTGCGATATCTCTTTTGCCAGCCTGGCAATTGTGCCCCGTAAAGTTCGAACGTCGTCGACGACTCCCAGCCGAGTGTTACTTGTTCATACTTAGTGCGAATAACAAAGATAGCTCGCAGCTGAGTCATATTTTGTCGATTTGGCAAAAGCACCCGACGTGCCTCAAAGAGGTGTGGCCGCTAGATTTCGGCTCATGTCACGTACCACGTCAATCTTCTCGGTTTCTTTGCCACCCGAGATGCTCGCCGAACTCGAGCGGGTGAGAGTGCGGGAGCGCCGGACTCGCTCAGAACTCATACGAGAAGCGTTGCGTCGGTACCGACGTCGAGCAGAATAAGCCAATTGTTTGTCGATGTGTCGAATTGGTGTATCATCGCGATGGAACGAGGAGGCGCCGTCCCCATCCTCCTTGAGCTTCGGCATCCCTACAAGGTGTCGATTTTGAGGAGGATGGCCAATGAACATTGAAGAAGGAGCGATCGAGCAAAGCACGATCGGGACCACTGGTGATGTGCGCATCGAGCGAGGCGTAAGCTTTCAGAATCTGTATGAATGCGCGCATTGCGAGACATGTTGGGTCTCTTAGGAGGCCGTGCCACAAGTACTATCGAATTGCCCGTGTTGTGAACGAGAAACGGCCCCGTATAGTTTGATAGGCGAACTCCAGAAAGGCCGCGTCTACTATCGCTGTCACAGTACCGGTTGCCCTACGCGCTCGATCAGGGAAGATCGAGTTGAGATTGCGCTGCGTCGGTATTTGGGCCCGCTGGACCTCACGGACGAACAACTCCGCGAGGTGCATGAAATGGCTGTTGCCCATACGGCCGATGACGGCAAACATCGGCGGGAACGGGCCAAAGTAATCGATCTGACGGTGAGCAACATTACCGCCCGACTGAGCAAACTCACCGACGCCTATCTCGATGGAACGATCGACAAAGAGCTTTTCGGGGAGAAGAAGCATGCACTTCTCATGGGCCGAAGAGGTTTGGAGGAAGAGCGCAAAAGGCTAGGAACACCTCTCTCCTCCGATCTCATGTTCAAATACCTCGAACTCCTAACAAGCTTGAAAGAAAGCTACGAAAGCGCAAATCCATCCGAAAAGCGCAGTCTGATCGAAACGATCACCTCGAACTTTTCAGCAGCCGGAGAAGAGCTCGCTGTTGAGCTTGAATCTCCCTTTCGAGAGATCGCATACTTGAATTCTGTCCAATCTAGTCCGCCATCTCGAAGTAAACCTCGAACTCGGTTCGTGCGGCTGATTTTCCAACAACTTGTCAGTCATTGCGAGGCGCAGAGCGGAAAACCACTTGATGCAGTGTCGTGGTGATTTTGCCAAGCACGGATTTTTCCCGCGTTACGCTCCGCCCTATGCCCCGCCTTTAGGGTAAGGCGGGGTGAGCGGTTCGTATGCACAGCCATGCCCAACCCATGTACAAGCGATACGCTGAGGTGCCTCGTGCGACTGTCGTTGTGCTGACGCACAACGGCGCACGGGCGCAGTTCGTTGTTCCTCCTCTTATTCGAGATTGATCTCACGCTCGGACTTCGTCCGATACCTCGATCAATCTCTTCATGGAGGAGGATACATCACATGAGGAGCGGATAATTTGAGATTATCGTAGACTACGAGCTTTGACCGAGTTTTTCGACTTGGTCGTCTTTTGCAACTAATCGAGTTTGTGAATTGTCGAACTTTCTGCGACTTCCTGTTATTACCAGCATTTTGATGTCTGATTGCGCTCATTGACCACAGTGATATACTGACATCAGCAATCGCCTCCGTTGCTCCGTGCAGTGGCTTCAACCCGTAAGCCATTGCTTGAGCAACGGAGGCTTTCATGTGCAGAAGTTACGCGGCGATGGACGCTGCTCGCCAACGGACTATGGATGCGATTGGAGGATCGTTTGGGAGAATAGCCCGGCAGCTAGAGGAGTTGGAGCAAAACGAAAGAAACAGGCAGCAAGAGAAAAAGCAGAAGCAAATTCAGCGACTGTATGATCTTGCCAAAGAGTTCGAAAGACGTGCTGCGAACTCAGTCTGTGATTCCGACTTTAACCTAATAGCCGCTGCGCTTCGCATATCAGCAGTTCATTGGAAAAGTCTTTGATCGCTGTTGAATCCTTGCCTCCCTTTTGGGAGGCTTGCCTTTTCATCGTCAGCCAAGAACTCAAAGTTCTCTGAAGATTGTTCCGGGGTCCCCGGCTTTAAGTCGATGAAAAAACGCAAGCGCGTGTCGATCGGTCATGCCTGCGATGAAATCTGTGACACATCGACGTTTGTGATTCGGATCTGGGCGCGCAGCGCAACGGATACGCCAATCCGCCGGCAATAAATCATTGTCATCCTCTAAACATTCAAAAATGGTTCTCACAATTTCCTTTCCTCGAAATTCTATTGATTTTAGGCGGGCTGCATCAATGTGAGCCTCACGAGTGTAGTTCTTGAGAACCTCTATTTTCAGCTCGATTTCTGGATCGATAGTCAGCTTCGAGAGTGCGGGAAAATTGGCATTCACTTCCAAATCTACACCTTGAATGAATTCGCCAACAAACTGAGAGGTCAAAGCCGTCCTCAAATAGGCGTCTTCTTGGATATCTTTCGCATTCTTGTATGAAAGACTAACAACCGTCGAATCTTTCAACTCCTTGCGCTTTTTTGACCCCGCGCCGTCCAACGCCCTGTCTACCTCGTCCGGTTTTGCGATCAGTGACCTGCACATTTTCAAGAGCAGGGCAGCAATTTTCTCTTCTGTATCACTGATTTGCTCTCGAACTGCATTCGGAATCTGGTCCCATTTTTTTAGTATCTTTTCCCGATCATATAGGTCGGTTTTATCATTTATTTTTTTCCATACTCTTACTGCTATTCGGCGACGTAGAGAATATTCAGGCAAGAGAACCGGTTCACTGGAAAGGCGGAGCATATCGAGAAGAGACGTAAAGCCAGCCTTCATTGCATCTTCGAAATCGAACGTTGAGTAAGCAATGTCGTCAGCCACGTCCATTATTTGGCATTCAATCGTTTTGAATGGCGAGTAATCTTTTTGACCCGTGACCGCTAGCTTTATCTCTTCCACCAGAGGTGCTTCGTCTTCGTAATAGCCCTTTTCGAGCCGATCACCTTCGTTCCGAGGAGGTATCACTTTGTCGTACTTGAGTATGGAGGCAAGTGCGCGATACGTGAGGTTCAATCCGCGGCGGAGATCCTCTCCATCGCGAAACTCAATGGGAGGCCATTCGACAGTGCGCTTCTTTTCGAGGCGCGACAGAATGCGGAGCGTTTGTGCGTTGCCCTCAAACCCTCCGCGGGTAATCATGCATTCATCAAGCGCAGCCTCCCCGTTGTGTCCGAATGGAGGATGTCCCAGATCATGCGCGAGTGCTGCGAATTCGACCAAATCGGTGGATATCCTGTAGTCGTCGCGCTCCTCCACAGGCAGACGTTCTGCGTCCTTGAAATACTTGTTGTTCAGCCTGATAGCGATGCCCTTCGCAATCTGGCTGACTTCAAGAGAATGAGTGAGACGATTGCGAAAGAAATCCGATTCACCAGGAAATAATTGGGTTTTACCTTGAAGGCGACGAAATGCGGGGCAGTGCACTAGACGCGCATAGTCGATGCGCCAAACGTTTCTGCTCGAATCGGCGAGTATTCCTTTGTCCGGATCCGCGGCGCGTTCGCGTTCTTTGTCGGAAGCCTTATATATTGGTGCTGGTTGCAGAGTTACTTTCCTTAAGAAGCAGATTTGGAATGCTCTCGCACTGCTGACGCGGATGACCTTGATTTGCGAGCGGGAGCGGGAGCGGGTTCGGGTGCGGAGCCAAGCCGGTCAAGTGCTCGTGCTATACGGCCAAATTGACCTTTGTTCTGTCTCAGGGTCATCTCCCGGGCAGCGCGCATAGCTTCATATTCCGGCCATTCTTTGTTTTTTGGCATCTTGTCTCCGTTCATTCAAATCAGAACATCTCAGGCTTGTCGCAAATTGGCTACTCAGCCTGTGCAGCCTCTCGAATCGAAAGAAGCATACCGCCTTGCGTCGTCCGGCACAACGCGAGCAGTTTTTGCGGTGCTAAAACCATTACCCTTCAGTGCTTTAACGGATTTTAGCTCTTATCAGAGTCGTACAAAGCTTGTGCTCTCGGCTCGGAGTGACCGCCCCTCCTGCTCCGATCTGACACAGGTCCGACACCATCCCACTTACGCCGCCACCCGGCCCATCCCCAGCCGCGCGCGCATGCTCGCGCTGAAGGCCGTCAACATACCTCTCCCCAGCGACAATGGCATCCACATCTCATCCATGTACGCGTGGCGCTGGTAGATGCCAGCGACACCGGCGAAGCTGCCCGAGGCGTGATTAAGTAATTTCTCGACGATCTCGATCCGAATTCCGAGTGCGGCAAGACCGGAAGCGAAAGTTCGTCGCAAGTCGTGAAGTGTCCACGGCTGCACCTCAAAACCATTCTTCAATATCAGGAGATCGAGTGCGGTCTTTTCTTTTGACCAATTACTAAGAATACCTCTTCCGTGCGTCCCGATGAAAAGCAGATCATCGTCAGCTGGAATGTTCTCGATGATGCTTTGCGCCATCTCTCCAATGGGAGACGTATGCGTGCGATTGTTCTTGGTGGGGGAAGGTGGAAGCGTGACAGCATCTCCCGATAGGTAGCTGCGACGCAACTGCACGATCTCACCGCGCCGCTGTCCGGTCAAGATGCAGAGCTGCACGATGGTGCCGAACGGATAACCCACGGTGGATGCAGCCGCATATACGGCAGCGAGTTCCTCTGCCGAAAGTACGCGTGTACGAGAATGTCGTTTGACAATCTGCATCCCTTCGCATGGCGAATGCTGTACATAGTGACGGCGCTATGCCCACGTGAAGAAAATCTTGATGGCGACCAGGGCATGGTTTTGTTCGGACACCGTACCACGGAGGCGATCAATTCGGTGATTGATGTCCTGTGGCGTGATCTCGGAGAGCTTTTTGCGGCCGAAGGGAAAATGCCGCGAGAGCAGGCGGCGGTAATCCTTGACCGTGCGTGGCTTTTTCTTCTGTGCGTACTTCGCAAGAAACAGTTCACGCGCCTCATTCCACGGGATCGACCGCGGGCGGAAGCGTCCGAGCGTGCGCTCCGCCATGAGACGCTTCGTAAACGGTACGACGGCCCCACCTGGTATACGACGACGGGATGAGCGAGACTCGCGCGTGGACAGACAACGCGAGGGACGCTCATTTCAATGGATCAAGACAGACATCAAGCCAGGCATCAAGACAGGAATGGAGCCGACTCCTATCAGCGGATCGAAGTGATCACAGGGGAAAGGCGACGACGCAGTTGGAGCGATGCCGAGAAGGCGCGGATCGTGGTCGAGAGCGCGGATCCGGAGACGAGCATTTCCGAGGTGGCGCGGCGCAACGGGGTCAACCGGGGACTGCTCGGTGTGTGGCGGCGCCAGGCGAGGCTCGTGTCGAGCGAAGCGCCGCAGTTCGTACAGGTCAGGCTCGACGACGCCGTCGAGGCTCGGCCGAATGCGGTCGGCAAGCCTCGCGTGCTGGCGGGTCCGGTCGAACGGATCGAGGTGATGATCGCGGGCGCGACGGTGCGCGTGCCCACCGGCGTTGACGCCGCGACGCTGGAGCGCGTGCTGGCGGCGATGAGATCGACGCGATGATCTCGTTCGGTCCAATGGTCCGTGTGTTCGTCGCGACGCAGCCGATTGACTTTCGCAAAGGCGTTCATGGCCTGGTCGCGCTGGTAGCGGAGGGATTAGGCGGCAAGCCCTACAGCGGCGACGTTTATGTCTTCCGATCGAAGCGATCGGATCGTTTGAAGCTTCTCGTTTTTGACGGCTCGGGTATGGTTCTAGCGACGAAGTGGCTCGAGAATGGGGGCTTCGCCTGGCCACCTGTTCGCGAGGGTACGATGTCGGTGACGGGGGCGCAACTGGCGATGCTGATTGAAGGTCTTGCGGAGTGGTCGCGTGTGGTCCCGAAGGTGACGAAGCGGCCGACGAAAGTTGCCTGAATCGTCTTGTTGCTGGCGATTGCGAGTGTGTTCGTGTAGCTCTGCGATATGGCGCTTCGCCCTGAAGATCTTCCCTGTGACCCTGCGGCTCTCGCCGAGATGGTGCTTGCGTTCGAAGGCGAGAACGACGATCTGCGCGCAGAGATCGTCACGTTGAAGAGCCTGATCTTTGGCGCGCGATCGGAGCGCTCGGCGATCGTCTGCGCCGAACAGATCGCGTTCGATCTGGAACGGACCGCCGGCGCGCAGCCCCCGGCCAATGACGACAAACCGGCCGCGCTGAGACCGAAGCGGCGCAAACCCAGGCGCAACATCGGCGCGCTACCTGCGCATCTGCCCCGGGTCGATCGGGTGATCGAGCCGGCATCCACCTTCTGCCCGTGCTGCGCGGGTCAGATGCATCGGATCGGCGAGGAGAGCAGCGAAGCGCTCGATCGGGTTCCTGCGTGGCTGCGTGTGCTGCGCACGATCCGTCCAAAATACGCCTGCCGCGCCTGTGAGGGCCCGATTGTCCAGGCGCCGGCACCGGCGCGGCTCGTCGAGGGCGGCATGGCGACGACGGCGCTGATCGCGCATATCGCCGCGGCCAAATATGCCTGGCAATCGACGCTCTACCGCCAGACGCAGATCCTGGCGGGCCAGGGTGTCGTCGTCGACCGTCAGACGTTGGCGCGCTGGATGGGGAGCGCGGCGTGGCTGGTAAGAAGCCTCTACGATCTGCAACTGAAGACCATGCACAGCTTTGAGCGGTTGTTTTGCGACGAGACGCCGATGCCGGTGCTCGACCCGGGACGCGGCCGCACGAGGATTTGCCAGTTCTGGGCGCATGCGACGGACGATCGGGCGTGGAAGGGTCCGGCGCCGCCGGCGGTCGCCTATGTGTTCGCGGGCGGTCGCGGCAAGAAGGAGATCGTGGCGCAGTTGGCCGGCTTCGAAGGCGTGCTGCAAGTCGACGGCTATGCCGCCTACGTCTCGCTGGCGGGCGATGCGAAGATACCGGGCAAGATCCAGCTGGCATATTGCCTCGTTCACGCACGCCGTAACTTCGTGAGGGTGCACAAGACGACGAACTCACCCTTCGCCGCGGAGGTCATCGAGCGCATCGCAGCCGTCTACGCGATCGAGGAGAGGATCCGCGGTCTCGACGCCGGGGAACGCCACGCGGCGCGACAGGCCGAGACGAAGCCGCTGATGGAGGCGTTGAAGGCCCGTCTGGTCGCAGTGAAAGACGGTATCTCCCGGCAGTCGACGCTCATCAAGGCGATTGATTACATGCTCGAACGCTGGCAGGGCCTGACGGCATTCCTGGACGACGGGCGGCTCGAGCCGGACACCAACACGGTCGAACGATCAATCAGACCGATTGCCATCGGAAAAAAGAACTCGTTGTTCAGTGGTGACGAAGGCGGAGGCGAGACTTGGTCGATACTTTCTTCGCTTCTTAACACGGCAAAATTGAATGGCCTCGACCCCGAGGCCTATCTCGTCGACGTTCTCGAGCGCATGGTGAGCGGCGCCACGAAGGCCAACCAGCTGCACGAACTTCTGGCCTGGAACTGGAAGGCCGCACGCGAAGCCGAAAAGCGGGCCGCAGCATGACAAAGCCGAAGCAACGGCGAGGAAAACGGGCCAAGACGACGATGGCGGACTATGCCATGTCGTTCGAACAGCTCGGGCAATGGATGAGCGAGCGAGCCAGGGCGCCGGCGCTTCGGCGTCCGCGGGCGACATCGCTCTCCATGCTCGACGGCGTAGTGGCCGCGGTCGTCGCCGGGCCGGTCTCAATGGCGTCCGAGGAATGGGTATGCCCGCTCCTTGGCGTAGATCCCGACGCCTTCAATCACGATACCGAGGAGTTCTCGGCGATCGCCGCCACGCTGATGCGCCACAACGCGATCAGCGAGACGCTGTCGACGAAACCGGAGAGCTTCGAGCCGCTGTTCGTGCGATCGCTGGACGGCGAAGTCGACCCGCAGCCCTGGTGCATGGGCTTCTACGCCGTCATGAAGCTTCGGCTTCTCGTCTGGTGGCGCCTTCTCTCTCCGAACGCCACTGAACACGCTATGCTGCGGCCGATCCTGATCCATTGCATCGATGACACCGGTCGGCCCTTGCTACCCCCGGCCCGGCACACGCTGGGAACGCTGCCCGTCGCTCAAAACGCCTGGCGCGACATTCCAGTAGCCGTTGAGGCCCTGCGGCAGTTCTGGATGCCTATGCGCTTCAAGCGTGGCGCGTAGGCCGTCCACGCCAGGTCCGTGGTCTGCTCGTACCGCTAACGACGCTTCGCTTCTTCCCGCGCCTTGGCGAGCGAAATGAGTGGGTATCGGCCAATCGTGATGAGCCGGCGGTCTGGACCGAGCTGGACGACGAAGCTCTTGGTGCCGCCCTGGAAAACGCGGCAGCCGAAGTTGGGCAGCGTATCGTCAAGGTACGTGCGCTGCCCCTTCGACGGGACCGGAAGAGAGCGGAGCGACGTATCAGTCAGCCGCGGCATTAGCCTCGTCCTAGCCTCAGAAAAAACGCATGTAGCGGTGCATTCCCAAGGAGGAGAGTGTGCAGGACTAACGGAAAAAGTGAGGTATGAACCGTGTGTTAGCGGTCGCCATGGAGAACCATGCTCTCATCGCTCAACGGATTTTGATTTCGCCATTCGGAGGTTCGATCCCTCCCGCCCCAGCCAGACGTGCATGCGGCGCTATCCTCGCTTTTTAGTTGTTTGCAGATAATCAGAGAAGTGTCAGCGCCGCAGGAACGTCCTGTTGCGAGTGAAGAACGTCAAGCCGGATGCTGGCACAGGCGGCGAGCTTCGCAATCTACGTGCGTCATGACATGAGTCGCTCATCATTTAGCTACTCATAGTCTGTAGATTCAAAGGCATCATCCCACAAGCATGCCTCTCATTCTTCTTGTGGATGACGGCATGCCCTCTAAGCAGCTTCGCAAGCCGAGTCCCACGCTTACGCGAATCTTGGCGCAGAATTTGGTTCGCCTGCGACGCGCGAAGGGACTGTCGCAAGAAGCGTTAGCTGACGCTTGCGGTCTTCATCGGACCTATGTGGGCTCAGCCGAACGCGAGGAGCGAAACGTAACACTGAGCACACTCGAAGTGTTTGCCAGCGCTCTCAGGGTTTCAGTGATTGATTTGTTGACCAAGAGCACCGATGAACCTCGCCGCTCGCGATGACAGCAGGCGCTGAAGCAGAGCTTCGTGACCATGTTGCGCACCGTCTTCGTCGCAAGCAGCGAGCTTATTTCAGCTTGAATACGCCGGGCGACGTGTGCTCCGCCGGGCGCGCGTCCTTGCGTTCAGAACCGAACAACCGCACCACCAAATCAAGAGAAAATCCTAGCTCGTCCTCTACCCCCGCCTCCCGCACCTTTTTTTGGTCGGTCAAGAGCTTCCAGCATTTGAGGAGCCACTGCGGCTGCTCCATGGGAATTTCGTTATCTAGGGGCTCGTTCTTATTGTAGCGGTTGAAGCTGATCTGCTTCCGGAAAAGGATGTATTGGTACTCGTCAATGATCCCAATTTGCTTGGCACGGTGAGCTATTGCCTGCATGGACACTCGCCAGCGAGCCTTCATGCCTTCCAAGTGCTTCAAACGAGCAGAGTAGAACTCGCGCAACATCGCATTGCGCGGCAGTAAAAGAGAGCCAGCGAACATGTTTGCTTCGCTTTCGATGTGTTCGCGAACGTCCTTATTCTCTAAGTCTTCCTGTGCAATGTGGCGATGGAGAAGCAAATGCCCTAGTTCGTGCGCAGCATCGAACCTAGAGCGGGAGGAGGATTTCTTTTCAGAGCCAAGCAGGACATATGGTCGTTGCCGTATCCAGCATGAAAAAGCATCGATTTCATCTGAACCAAGTTCGAAGCGAGTTACGACAATGCCGTGTGTTTCGAACAGGGCTATGACGTTAGCAATGGGCCCTTCACCTAGTCCCCAATGCTTCCTTACCGACAATGCGATTTCATCAATCTCAGCCTGCGTGTAGCCAGACTCTGCTCTAGCAGGCGGAACATCGGGCAAATTGACAGCTGGCAACTTGATATTCTGCCCAATAAATCCGACCAGCTCCCATAACCATTTTGTCTTGATATCTAGTGCATAGTTGACCTTATTCGACCGCGTCCCGATGCTCCGGAAAAAGCGTGTCCCTCTGATCCCGTCAAAAGAAGGGCTGGATCGCAGGAAAAAGGAAACGGGCTGCTCCAAAATTTCAGCCATTCGCAGCAAGACCGACATGTCGGGTCGTCGGTCGCCGGTCTCGTAGTAACCAATAGCCTGCCCGGTCAACCCTAGGTCGCGAGCCAATTCGGCGCGCGACATCTGCCGCACCAGCCGAGCCTCAACCAAGCGCTGTGGCACAAATCCGGTGGTTCTGTCTGGAAAGGCAACTAGCTTACTCATCGTCCCTTAGGTGTCTTTGGATGTTCTCTATCGTTTCTGGGTCGGGCGATTCGGACGGGCCTTCCGGCGGCGGCAAATCGGTCAGCGGCATCTCATGGGGCATCCGCATCAAGTTCGGCGACCTATAGATATGCCGATTGCGCTCCGGATGTGGATAGGCAAGATGCGCGAAATTGAGGTCTTGGTAGCCGTGCAGAATGTGAAGCAATCGGCGCTCGCCGTCCTTGGCTGCTTCCTCTCTAGCGCGGATTAGATTTTCGTCCCAATCATCAAACAAACCAACTTCGTTCAATTCCGCGTAGTTGTTGCGGAACACCGCTACGCGAGGCTTTTTGCGGGGATCTTCGACTTGGTTGATCGTGATCCGGGCGCGTGACGTCAGCATTACAAAATGTTTGCCGGTCGGCCTGGCGAAATACTCCCATGTTCCATCGAAGGAGGGCAGGCTGCCAGCCTTGACCAGTTTCTGAAATTCATACGACGCCGCCAGCATGATTAAGTCGCCGCGTTGATACCTACCACCCGGTGTCCCGAGGTAAGGCGCCCCCTCAATAGTGGCGTCGGCCGCGATGTAGGCGCGCCGAATTGTAGTGGGTATGAGTGACCAAAGCGATTGAGGCACCTCTTCGGTGGTAAATTGCTCCGCCGGGTTATCGGACATAGTCCAGCTCCGTTGTGATTTGCACTGGACAACAAAATCCGATTTTCTATCAAAATGTCAACAGAGGGTTACCGAGCCTTCCCCCGGCATTTTGGGACCCTTTCGGCTAGCTCCACGCTAGGCGTCGGAGAGCCAAAAGAAAAAGGCGACCCGCTAGGGCCGCCCTTTCCTTTTCGACTGTCTCTGGGGGGAGGATGCGAACACCCCACATGGCCCAAAGCGCATGCTCGTGACCGTAGTGCCTATAACGTCCAAGTCAACATTTGGTTGACGAGAACCTCATCAAAATTGCATGTTCGACGCGAATTTCTCCCGAAACTTCAGCGTTTTCAGCGCATTAAATGACAGAAAATTTTAGCGCTCAAGAGCAGATGGCGATCCCCGTCGTCTTATCAACCCCGCGTTTCCAAACTTTTCTAGGCGCTAGAAACAATAATGTTCTCAAGGCGTTACAGCTATATCATTGGAACGCGCAGGTCTCCGCCGCATTTCTGTATCCGTTGCATGTCTTTGAAATTTCCTTGAGAAACGCGGTCGCGAATGCAGCGGAATCAGCCTACCTCTCCCCCGATTGGCCGTGGTCCACAGCCTTCGAAACGAGCTTGCCGACCACTCAGTCCTTGCAGCGATTCAGCCCCCGGCGCGAACTCGTAGCTACCCGAGATTGGCAACCCCGGCCCCAGCAAACGACCGGAAAGGTCATTGCAGAACTCAAATTCGCTTTTTGGGTCTCGATGTACACGGGGCGGCACGACGGCCGTCTTTGGAATCATTATTTGCGCAGAGAGTATCCGAACCTCCCTCAAGGGATGACGGTCGCAGCGGCCAGAGAAAAGATACGAAATGTGGCCGACAAGATCAGAGATTTGAGGAACAGAATCGCTCACCACGAGCCGATCTTCTCGCGAGATCTAAAAAACGAGTACGATCTGCTTGCCGAAATCGTCGGATACCGCTGCGGGCACACGTCCGCTTGGATGAAGCGAACTCAAGACGTCATGTGGTTGCTCGACCTCAAGCCTCAGTAAATCACCTCCCGACAATCTGCCTCCTGATGTTGGGGGGATAGCGGTCGCTTAGAAGCGGTGAGTGCGCCGTCTAACGAATTCAGTGAGCTGGGGATGGCGTGATGGCGCGACGAGTTTCTTGACCTAGTCTAGCTCGAATCGGGGAGTCAAAGGAATCAAAACTTGGATGCGACCTGAGGAAGCCCTTGGGTTGCAACGGTTTTTAGCGAGGTTCGATCCCTCCCGCCCCAGCCGAGTGTTACTCGTTCATACTTAGTGCGAAACACGAACATAGCTCGCAGCTGAGTCATATTTTGCCGATTTGGCAAAAGCACCCATCGTGCATCAGAGAGGCGTGGCCGCTAGATTTCGACTCATGTCACGTACTACGTCAATATTCTCGGTTTCTTTGCCACCCGAGATGCTCGCCGAGCTCGAGCGGGTCAGAGTGCGAGAGCGCCGGACTCGCTCTGAGTTGATTCGAGAAGCGTTGCGTCGGTACTTCAGTCGAGAAGTCGGCGCACACACTGCAGCTCCTGATTATCTACACAACGCGGCGTGCGGTACGCCATTTGCGCAGGCCCTGAATCAGGATAAGATAGAAGCATAGTATGAATGCGAAGCCGAATGGCGTTCAGGAAAGTCTCGATTTCATTATCGCGCACATGGCGACGAAGACTGATCTCGCAGACGGTCTCGCCGGTGTGGAGGGCAAAATTACGGGCGCTGAAAATAGGCTCGTGAAGGAGATTGCCGACCTGCGCGAACAGGTGACCGGCATCGAACGCGAGCTTCGCGAAGTTCATCGCGATCTCGATGCCCTTAGAATAAAAGTCGAGGACATCGAAGGCTATCGCATAGAGATCGACCACGCGCTCGAACGCATCGCGGTGATCGAAAAGCATCTCGGGATCCGCAACAAGCTGGCGGCCTTGACCTTGCCCCCAAGTTTTATCCAATCCTGAGTTCGCCCCAGCTGTTTGCTTGAAACGCTCCCCAAAACTAGGCCAGCTGGAGCTGGAATTTTCCGGGTTCGGCTCATGCCGGCGGGGGCGCCGATGAGCCATTCAACAGCGATATCGGCGCCTTGTTGCCAATCGCGCTGTGTGGGCGGACTTCGTTGTAGTCTCTACGCCAATCCTCCATTTTCTGCCGAGCGTCGTCAAGACCGAGGAACCAGTGCGTGTTCAGGCATTCGTTTCTGAACTTGCCGTTGAAGGATTCGATGAAGCTGTTGTCCGTCGGCTTGCCCGGCCTGGAGAAGTCGAGAACGACATTCTTCTGGTAAGCCCAGATGTCGAGATCGCGGGAGACGAACTCCGACCCCTGGTCGACGCGAATGGTCTTGGGGTAGCCGACGGTTTTGCACACGCGTTCCAAAGTCAGCACGACATCCTCGCCTCGATAGCTGAAGCGCGGATCGACGGCTGGAGAGAAGCGACTGAAGATATCGACAATGGTAAGCACACGAATCTTGCGACCGGTGGCGAGCTGGTCATGAACGAAGTCCATCGCCCAGGTCTCATTGATTTGACCTGCTTCCATCCTATCCTCGCGTAGCTTGGCCTTCACACGACGCTTCGGCGTTTTGTTGCGCAATTGCAGGCGCAACTCCCTGTAAAGGCGATAGACACGTTTGACGTTGACTGCCCAACCGTCACGTTGCAGCAGGACATGGACGCGGCGGTAGCCGTATCTCACCCGCGTCTCGCAGATGTCCTTGATCCGATTTTTGAGGGCGGCCTGGTCACCGCGCTTCGACTTGTAGACGTAAAGTGCGCGATCGATACGAAGGGTCGAACAGGCCCGCCTGATCGACACCTTCCAGTCACTCCGCACCTTGTCGACAAGCTCCCGCTTGCGGCCAGGCCTCAGAGCTTTTTTGAGAGCACGTCCTGCAGCATGGCCTTGTCCAAGGACAGGTCGGCGACAATCCGCTTCAGCTTGGCATTCTCCTCCTCAAGCTGGCGCAGTCGCTTCATCTCGGAGGGCATTAGCCCCGCATACTTCTTCTTCCAATTGAAATACGTCGCCTGACTGATCCCGGCCTTGCGGCAGACCTCCGCCACCGCCGCCCCATCTTCCGCCTGCTTCAAAACGAACGCGATCTGCGCTTCCGAAAACTTCGATGCCTTCATGGAACTCTCCTCGTCCCGGTGGGATCTTAATTGGAAAATTCCAGTTCAGACTGGCCTCATTTGGGGGGAGCAGGTCACCTGCCCCAACTGCAAAAACGTGTTCCAGGTCGGTTGGCGCACCAGTCCCGGTCGCGGAAGTAAAGGGTAGTTAAGAGTTACCCCCCCCAGCGCCTTCTCCCACTCAGGATCATCGTACATTGCGCTAGACGTCGAGACGGCGAACTCCAAGGCAGGAGTTCATGGATGCGCTTGGCGGGATGATCCGGCGGCACAGCTCCCCCGTTGATTACGTGAAGGCGTTGTACGCTCGGTGGCTCGGCCTCACTTCTCTTCGCTGGTCGCTTCGATCAAGAATGGTTCGTGAGTCGCCCTTGGCATAGCGGCACTCCAACTTGTGATGGCCTGGTCCGTTAGGTGAGTCGCAGCCAAATTGTTCCAGGACGTCACGACCTTCCTCCAACTCTCTTTTCGAGCGGGCAGAAGCTCTAGCATCCTTTGGACCTTTCGCGCAGCCGCGAATTTTCCGTCGCGCTTGGCCTCTTTCAGTCTCTTACGCACCAGCTCTTCGGTTCGTTTCCATGCGACGTCCGTCATTCTTTCCCCGAAAAAGCAATCGAAGTAAACCCGAAAAGACAAAGCTCGGTCTGCGGCGATGCATGCAGCCAAGTCGAGCTCGTTCAGCCAACGATGAAGAGATTCAACCTGCTCCGACCTGCCAAAAGCGAGCATGCCATCGTGCTCAAACGTTAAGAATGTCGCGAAGCCCGCGATCTCAAGCTGCATGTCCAAATCTTGTGAATCCAGCCAACGGGTGATTGCTTGCAGTGGAGACATCGCCTTCCCTCCTTCAGCCGTGATTGGGCTCGCGACTGGGTGTGGCTTGATAGCGATTCAGAGTAGAGAATGCCGTGCTCATCAACTACAAGAATTTGTAGGCAACAGACATCAAAAGCCGTCAGGGACGCGCCCGCGTCTCTGAGACTGAGCTACGGTTAACACTCATCGCGAAGCTCGTTCGGCGGTTGCTGTTAAATCGCCGCGCGGGCGGCACTCCCGCTCCCTGTTAGGCCTGTCCACTGAATGGTGGACTTGAAAGCATTTGCAGGCTGCGAACGCTAAGACGGCTCCGTAGGATATTGCAGTGAGCCACCTTGGCGACGGAAGCAGCGCGAGCGCGACTCGGCGTCGACGGAATCCGGCGTAGCCGACGCTGTCCCTATCGCGCCCGCACTGCCAAGCACATGCCGCGCGGAGTGCGCGTCTACGGGCATGCCCCTCAAGCTGTATCGACCAATGGTCTCCATTGCACCTACCAGGATCGGTAGGTGTCGATCTCATGTGGCCTGGGGCAAATGCGCCATGGCGACTGAATTAGATTCGATCTTTGAGGTGATTGAGCATCACCGCGGGCTTTCCGCGCAACACGATGCCGCTGTATCTATATCCGCAAAACTTGTCGAAGGACCCGAATTTGATGCCGCCGACGCAATCAGCGAGAAAACGAGGTTGGCTCTCGAGGAGTACGCAGACGTGCTGATCCACTCCAAACCCACAACGCTTGCGGGCGTCATCGGTCTGAGCCGCTACGTCGCCAGCCTACCGGCCTGGCTGCTGTCTGATGAATATGATTGGCATCAACCGTTTCTGAGGATGCTAGCGGACGCGCTGGACAAAGGCGCCACGCCACAAAGTTGACGGCTCGACGTAGCGCATGCACCAACGCTAACCCGTTACACGGTGACAATCAGCCCAGACGGAATGCCGTGGAAGCGATCCATCGTCAGGCTATCCGAGACCATCGAGAGCAACGAGTGGGAGTTCTATGTCGAAGAAAACGGCCGCAGAGTTGATGTCGTGTGGGCCACGCACGAGGGGTACAAGTACATCAAGACGGCGGCGGACGACATTCAACCTGACAATCGTCTTTCACTCGCTGGGTGTCCGTGATTTTCAGTGGCGGGGTTGATGGAGCGGCCAACGCAGCAAAAGCGCTGAAACTCAAATTCGCAACACGCTGCGAATTTGAGCCAAGTTCATTGGACACCCTCATGTAGTTTGCGGCGCTCCGCTCGGACATACCGAACTCAGCCTCAACCCAAGGCAGGAAATTCCCGTGCCCAAGAGGACTTTTTCTGGTCAATCAACTCACGACCGACCTCAATGATCGACTCGGACGCGAGCTGCATGCGACCGCGAATGCGCTCCGCTGCAGCTCGTGCAGGCGCCGCCTTTTCGGGGCCTTCTCGTCGGATAGTCCTGTCGCCTGCAAGTTTGCCTCCACAAAGCGCAGAAATGCGCTGTGGAAGCCCGGCTCCTGAACCACAGCAGCAAAGAGATCGCCGCTTGGTATCCCCAACTAAATATTGGCGCGATCTGGTGCACTGCGACTTGCCTTCCCGCTTCGGTTGCGCTTTGATTGGCCGATTACAACCAAGGATTTTCGGATGGCCGATGTTCAAGTGACATGCATTAACAAGCAACCCAGAGACGATACTCACGAGGGGATCACGCATCTCGGTGGCACCGGGTGGAAGTGGCCTAGATCGCAGGTGATCCTCTCTATCGAACAAGGCTCAAACACCTTCTTCACGATGGTGGGCGGGAAACGCGCCGATGTAGGTGTCGTCAACGGGCCAACCAGCAAGTACGTCCGCACGCACGCAGACGGCTACTACAACGACAATCTCTTGGCCTTACCAGAGTGTCAGTAACCGGGGGATCGAATGACCAAAGCGCTTGAAACGATCGTAGCATTGATGACGCTCCTCGCTCTTAATGAGCACGCCTCCGCACGCGGAGGATCGCACGGAGGTCGCGTCAGCTACGGCGGCGGCCACCATACAACCAGCCACGGGGGGAGCTTCGCTGGGGGTTCCGGCTCTTCTCACCGTGGCGGCACTTATGTGAACTCCAGAACCGGCAATCGCTACGGCACCCATCAATAGGATCACAGATGGGACTCGCCCCTACTTTGCCCACACAGATTTTGACGGCGAACGGCCGATCGAGGAAGACTACGGCGATGTTCAGGTGACGAGATAAACACAGAGGGAGTGAAGAGATGGCTGACGACAAAAGCAAAACAGATTACCGCGACCGCACCCGCATCAACCTCAATGAGGATTATGAAAAAGAGTACTGGAAAAAGCGCTTTGGCGTGTCGGGGCAAGCGCTCGCGGGAGCTGTTCGCACTGTCGGGGTGTCCGTGAAAAAGGTCGAAAAATACCTGAAGGAGAAGTAGTCTAGTCTGCGCACAGATGCGGAACCGCATTGAGGGCAGCAAGATCTCGCAGACTACCTGGATGAGCGCCGAGATGAGGCGCGGAAGGAGCTATTATTAGCTGACAAGTTGCCTACACGATCAATCGTTCGCAACGAGGTTCTCGAAACTTAAGATCCGGTCTCGTGAATTCAGAATGAAATGCGCGAAGTTTTTGCTGCCGGACATTTCATGTAACCTGCTTTAACACCCTAGACGCGCGTACTGGTGACACGGCGGCTACCGCTGACTTCAAAATGTCCTGGCGCGCTAGCCGAAGGCATGGCAACCGTAGTGCCGGATGGACTTAGTTATCGGCGGGATTGAAATCGCATCAAGGACTGCATGGTGCGACGTTGTGGCAAAACCCCGGGTCTATGCTTCGCAAACAGCATCTGTATGATCGGGACATGCTCCCAACAGGTCATGAAGCCTCACCCGAGCGCCTCGAAGAGTTCTGGGCGATCAATAAAGAAGCGTACGGTAAAGAAATCACCCGGCCCGAGGCCGCTGAAATGACCCGCCGTCTCCTCGCGCTCTACCAGCTCCTTGCCCGACCTTTGCATACCGACGAAGGGGAGCCAGCCTCTCCATCGCTTCCGCGTCCTGATTCAACCCAGCCCTGATGCAATCGAACGTATGCTGACCTTCTTCGGTCTTCGAATATTGCGATATCTCTTTTGCCAGCTTGGCAATTACGCCCCGTGAAGTTCGAACGTCGTCGACGACTTCTCAGCCGGCACATTTACACGTCTTGACAGTACTGGTGGAATGACGCCTCGTGTGCCGTGGGTATAAGGAAGCGATGCCATGGCTTGGCGACGAAACACAACTTGTCCAGAGCTGCGGTGTATTGATCCGGCCCGGCGTCCGCCCGCAGCAGTTTCGTTCTCGCCTGGCCCGGCAAACGGCCCCTGATGCCCCTGGAATTCCATCGTGCAGTCGAAGACATGGAGATATGGAGCGCAAGCAGCGACGACTATTCGTTTGTGATCAGCTTCCAGAGCCCCACTGGTCCAGGCTTTTTCGGAAGGTTGGGCTACGTGGCGTCGTGGCGTCCGCTCGACCCGAGCCGTGGCGCGATCAGGGTTTTAGGCTCGCCCCTCCAGAGCTTCGCTGAGGCCGAGGACGCCTGCAACACCATGCTGACTTACCTCAAGGACGAAACGGATACCGCTCCCCCTGGAAAACGTGAGCTTCCCTAAATGCCGCAATCGCTCCACGTGCCGCCACGGATAGTCGTCCGCCATCAATCGAATCTCGCAAGGCGGTCGGGCGCCCACGCGACGCCCCCCCATGAGCCGTGCCTCTCTCAATCTCTGAGCATCTCGTTGAATTGTTGCGCGACCAGGCGCTTTCGCGCTGAATGTCTCTTCGTAAACTCCGGCGATTCCGATACATGTTCGTCCGCCGAAGGTGCGCTGTTGATTGTGCGTGCGTGTGGCGCTCTGCGTCGCCTCGTCCGCCCCTATTTTGCAATCTAGCTACAGGCGCCGAATATCCCCGGCCCTCTCTAAAGCGGGCGCCGACGACAAACCTCTCTGCCCTCTAAGCTGTCATCGCTGGCCCTGACCAGATTGGGTCCGCCATTATGATGGTATGATGGTCTCATCTAGGGTTCTTCGATTCGAAAATACGTTTGCGTGATGTGCGCCGACGTAAGTTGGTAACCTTGTGTTCTGGCCTCCGAAATATCTGCCAGGCGTCGATCAGAGGGGAGTGTAAGGCAAGAACTGATATTAAAATGAGGATACTTTCCCTTGATGCGAGGATGTAGTTCCGCCGCTGCTTCCACGTCCGATGACGAAACGTATCTCCCGCCCCACCTCTCGATGATATGTTTGATTGGGCGGGTACGGTTCAAGAATCTCTTCGTCGTGGTCTGCGCATCGAGCCACTCATATGCGATCCTGATGCAGTCGTCATGTTGGTGAAGATTCTCTTGTCCCTGATAGCGAACTCGCTTCTTGGCTTCCGCTATTTGCTCGGCGCTGAGCATACGTGGTGGCCTTGTTGGTTGCCCTACCGCAAACACAGCGAATATTCGACGGCCCTGAGGCGCCCGACGGCATTCTTTAGGCTTGGAATCCTCCCGCCCCGGATATCCGTATCTGCAACGAATACCACTGATCCCTACTCAGAATTACTACCGAAACTGGTAGGCTTTGCCGACGGGAGCCCGCGACGCCCCGAACGGAAACGTTGTACGGCTTACGTTTAGTTAGTCGAGTTCGCAGTCGTGCGCGACCGAGCTTGTCTATGTCCTTACAAATCAGGCGATGTTCATCCATTTGCGGGGATGTTCAGGCTCTGGGGACTTAGAGCCGATCCAAGAAGAAGTTGAGTCGGGTGAATCGGTTGTGATTCTGTGATGGCGCTTGATTTGGGATGGAGCGTCTAATGTGGAAGCCTGAACACCGGTGCGCGGCTGAACGGCACGGGCTTCGTTATCCGAGTGATCTTACCGAGGCGGAATGGGCGATGATCGCACCGAGGATTCCGCCGGCCAAGCGCGGCGGCCGGCCGCGGAATGTCGATGTCCGCGAGGTTCTTAACGCGATCTTCTACGTGTTGTGGACGGGGTGTCAGTGGAAGGCGCTGCCGAAAGACCTCCCGCCGAAGAGCACGGCGCATTACTATTTCATGCTGTGGCAGTGGGACAGCACGCTGGAGCGCATCCACCATGCACTTTACGTCGAGGCTCGTGAGCAGGCCGGCCGTGAAGCCAGTCCGACGGCGGCAATCATTGACAGCCAGAGTGCCAAGGCGGCGCAAAAAGGGGCTCTGCGCTCGACCCGCAAGGCTTTGATGCCGGCAAGAAGGTCACGGGTGACGGCCGCGACCTCCGGCAGCGACTCTTGCCCACACCTGTCAGCGCAGAAAGCCCGTCGACGAAAGCCTTGTCGACTTCATCAACGGACGTAAGCCCTTCAATGGTCCTCTTGTTGATTTGCAATCCCCGCGCCACCGTGAGGAGAACATGGTGGCCCTGCAGGTATCTCGAACGCGCCAGCCAACTCGGTCACAGCTGACGCTACCGGGAGCTAAGCCCTAACGGTCCCATGCATCGCAAGGCGCGGCGGGAACGCTTCGCGTTAGAATCACCAATCACATTTGGTGGCGCCTGCTCCGGCGCGGTCGATGACCCAGGCCACCATATAGCCCTTGGACTGCTCGGCCTGCACGTGCCGAAGGGCCTCAGAGTAGGTTAGTAAGGGCTCCTGCGCCGGGTAGACTGCGCGGTTCGCTGGGGTGACGAAATGGTGGCAACACACGCGATAGTCTTTAGCCTCGAACATTAGAACCTCCTCTCGTCTCAAGTTGCGCGGCCATACGCTCGCGCTGCCTACCACAGGGAATGCGGCGTTTAAAAGTCCGCGCGCTGCTTCAGCGCGCTCTATAAGGTTGGCTCGGCCTGCCAGACGCAGATCGGCGATGTCTACATCGCGCGCTTGATCTTCAAATGCAGCTGCACCGGCAAAGAAGTGCCGGGAGTCATTCCATAAACTCACCATGTCCGGACTTCGATTTCCTGTTCGTCCGCAACTGCTCTGTCAAGCCTCGAGCTTCTGGAACATCGCGACTGTAAGCCGTTGCCTCATGTCCGACATTTTCAAACATGATGCCGATAAAGTACCTCGCGAAAAACGGTCCTGTGGGCGTTCCTAAACCTTGTTGTACAGTCGAAAGCGTCGTCACTCCGCCATCGGCTGTATTAGCCCGATCGAGATGGAGCTAAAAGCAGCTTAACCCTGTCCATTTTTTCGGGGGAAGATCAGTCTAGTTAAGCTAGGCAACTACAAGAACTTGCAGGTGACGGAAGTCGGCTACGGCGCTTAGCTCCGAACATCGACTGGATGTGTGACATGTTACAGCGCCCGCCTGAACGGCCATTTGACGTGCGTGACCGACGGGTAATGGTTTCGTTGGGTCCGCTAACGCAACGTCGATATTGTGTTTATCGGTGCCCATTTTGCTATGTCCAGGCCGGCTTCCTGAAATACGCTGCCTTGGAGATCCCCGAAATCCTTGAATGGATCAAGTCGGTTCGTGAACCGTACGATATTATCTTCGTAAGTGGCGACACCGACTCGTTTGGCCCTCCACGGACAGAGAAGGGACTCGCCTTGCTTCGCGCTCTTCTCCAATTCGGTGTCGATCTCCTCTTTACGACACGGGCCCTCCTCAACGACGATCATCTGCGCGAGCTAGAGGACATAAATGACTCCTGCAGATCGAGAGGCCGGCGAGTCTTCGCCTACGTGAGTGTTGCACAGCTTCATCATCCGCACCTTGAACCGCGTCCTATCGCATCTCCATATGAACGCATTGCCCAATTGGGCCGCTTCAAAGCAAACGGACTTATTAGCGTGCTGGCACTGCGCCCATTTCTACCAAACGTACCAGTTGAGGAGTACCTCGAAATAATCAAGCTCGCTCAAACCAACGCGGACATTATTGTTGGGGAAGTCTGGTACGCGGACCAAGCTGGCAAAATGGATGAACGCGTGTTCGAGGGGACGCCTGCAAACTATCCCTTCACACTGAAACAGATGGACTTTGACGAAAACGAAGAGGTTTGGAAGGTGTTTGAAGGTAAGGAGATTGAAGCGAGCGCGGCACAATTGTGCGCCGACCTGAACCTTCCATTCTTCATGCGTAGTAGGCCGGCGATCGAATGGGCTCGCCGCAATCTCGCGAAATCGGTTTCCTCTTCGAGCAACTTCCTAGGTTAGGAGCCATGAACGCCGGCAATCGCGGTACGTCTTCCCTTTGACAGCCTTCTCTATCCCCGAATGCTTTCAAGCATGTCGTGGATGAGCAAAAAGCGGCGTACGGCTCGGCATCAGAAGACGCGTGTGGCCTCAGCCTCGATCTTCTTGCGGATCAGGGGATGCAGACTACAATATCGACGCCCACTAGTCTTACTGCGTCACAAATTTCGATACCTACTTTGACTTGAGGCTGCCCTGATGCAACAGGGCATCAAGATAGTGTGGACGCGAGAGCGACGCTACGCGCAATCCTCGCCGAACGGTCGCGATCGAATTTGGAACGTGCCGTTCAGACCGCAATGGCGGAACCCCTCGGGCGATAAATTTCGGGAATTGTAATTTCTTTGAAAAGCCGGGCCGAACCTGTTGCGCAGGGGGAATCGTCTCCCACTCGGAGACCAGGACTCCGTAGGCCGCGATGCACAGCGTTGCGTGATGGTGGAAGCCGCGCCAGCCTCGCCCCTCGAAGTGGCAAAGACCGGCCTCCTGTTTGGGTCGTAGTCGCGCTCAATGCGCCAGCGCAGCTTGGCGGTATCGACCAGCTGACGGAATCCAATGTTCGGTATTTGGTGGGCGCTTCCTCGCCCTCCGGCGATTCATATTGTCGGTTTCTTTGCCACCCGAGATGCTCGCCGAGTTGGAGCAGGTGAGAGCGCAAGAGCATCGGACGCGGTCGGAGCTGATGCGAGAAGCGCTGCGCATGTACTTCAATAAAACAGTGACTCGTGTATAACATTCACTCTGAAATCACCCGGATGTTGTAGGCTCTCGGCCATGGCAAACAGCACAATTGTCCCACAAAGAGTTCGCTGGGGTCCCGTTGATGGTCTCCCGGCGGGTGTCCGCATTTTAGATGAGAACGAGGCAGAGGTTGACTTCATGGCTTGGGCTGCCTTGGAGCGCGAACTCAACCAGCGACTGATGCCGCAACTTTTCTCCCATGCACCGGCCTTTGGATTTGAGACGCGCGATCACCACGGCAAAAGGGATTGGCTTGTGCAGCTTGTAAACCCTCAGAGCGAGCGGTTTTGTGATGTATGGTTTGGCGTCAATCCTGACGATGGTTGGGCATTTGATGGATTGGTACACTTCGGAGATTCCGACCCGCACGTTTGGCAAAGCTACCAGCGCTACTCGGATGGCACCTATCGGCGGCTACCCTCCTTTGCGTCCAGTCTCGATCAGTTCAAGTATGCGACTAAGGGGTCATGACAATCGGCCCTATGCTATGCTTTCGGTATGGCCAAAAAGGAGTCTGATTTCGACAAGCTCGCCCGACTTATCAAAGAAGAGGGTGAGGATATTCGTGCAGAGATTGGCAATCTTGAAAGGAAAGTTGACGCTGGTTTTGCTCGCATCGACCTGGAGCTCAGAGAAATCCGCTCGGAGTTGAGAACGATTCGTCGCGATCTCGATATTCTGGCAATCAAGGTCGAAAACATCGAGGGCTATCGCAAAGAGATTGATCATGCGCTTGAGCGTATTGCTGCGATCGAAAAACATCTTGGAATTGAAAGAAAGGTCACCGCATAGGTTTTTCTCACTCAATGGTCGGTGAGCAGGCCAAGAGAAAGAGATTACATCCGTAGATGTACGGTGCGCTTTTAAGTTGCATTCTGGAGCCGCTGCGAGAGTATATAGCTATGATCGAATCGCGCGCACCAACGGTCTGGCAGGCTCTCGATGCCTGGGGGACACAGCTCAGCCCTTGGCAGCAGTTCATCATTGCGCAGGCGACTTCAAAGGGCAGACTGAGCGATGACGAGATTGGCACGGCGTACCGCCTGTTTCTGAGTGCACATGATTTGGCGGAGGCGCCTGCGGAGCACCGAGCTGCCCCTGTAATTTTGCCTCGATCCGCGGATGATGAGTGCAAACCGCTCTGCCTTGTCCGAGTCGATGGGCTTGTGGGCGTTAACGCACTCCCGGATGGCTCTTTGCTTACATTCGATCCGAGGCTTACCGTCATCTATGGCCGGAACGGCGCCGGAAAGAGCGGTTTCGCGCGCCTATTCGCCAATGCCTGCTTTAGTCGGCACAAACCGAAGATCGTACCGAACATCTATGCGAACGGCGGAACCGCTGATCTAGCGGCAAGTTTCCACGTTCGGCTGGACGGAGAATCATCTGAACCATTCGCACTCTCAGGAGGTATCGCGAACCCGGAACTAAAACGTATCAGCTTTTTCGACGTTACAATTGCGAAGCTTCATGTCGGCGAAACAACGGCATTTGAATTCAAGCCGTCCGGGTTCGACGTTTTTCCCGAAATGGCTCGCGTATATGGTGAGCTCGGCAAGCTCCTCGCCAATGCCATCCTATCTCGGGCGCACACCACCCGCTTCTCGGACTCGTTCATCGGGCAAGAAACAGACGTAGCAAAGCTCGTCGCCACGATTGGCCCCAGGACCGATATGGCCGCGGTGCGAAAGCTCGCGATCTACGGTGAAGCAGAGAAGGCTCGCCTCCGAGAGGTGGACTCGCAAGCGACAGCATTGAAAGCGAGCTCACCCCAGGAGCTGATCGAAAACCTGAAGCAGGCCAAAAAAGATATTACCGCGCTACTTGCGAAGCTTGATGCGCTCGGGAGTGAATTCTCTCCCGAGAAACGGGCGTTTCGGACAGCGCTGTCGAAGACTGCCCGGGAGTGTACGGCTGCCGCGGCTGCAGTCGGGACAGAGACGTTTAAGAGACCGTTCTTTAAGGCAGTCGGGACGCCGGATTGGGAAGTGTTCGCAAAAGCAGTACATGCCCTCGCCCGAAAAGAGAGCGACTTGTACCCAGGTCCGGACGATAGATGCATCCTTTGCGAACGCCCACTGGATATCGACAGTCAAGCCCACATCACCGCCTTGCTAGCGTTTGTTGAGGGGGAGGCACAGCGCGCGGCACAGGCGGCGACAAAGGCTGTTGAAAACGAGATCGGAGCGCTGAAGACTTTGGACGTGAATATCTTCGCTTCAGATTCGCTGGTTCGGGCTCATGTCAATAGATTGGACCCGGACCTCGCCACGGCGATCGATCTTGCCGCCGTCAGCATCGCTGCGTTGCGTGACAGCTCGGTAGCAGCGTTAGCTGCGCACGATCCCGTTCAAGGATCAGTGAACTATGCGGATGTCAGTTCCGCATTGCACGCGCTAGTCGAGCGGATCGGCAGTGATTGGGAGCGTTTAGCGAAAGAAAATGCTGCCACCGCTATCGCATTTCTTGAACTTGAACGTCAAACTCTTCGCCATCGAGAGGTCCTGTCGAAGCTCCTCGGCGGTATCGAGACCTACGTCGCCGACGCGCTTTGGTGTGCCAAAGCGGAGCGCGCGAAATCCGCCCTAAACCCCCGGCATATAACGGACAAGGAAAAGGAACTCTTTGGTCAAATTGTGGGCCCCTCGTATCGAGCACGGCTTGCGCAGGAGTGCGATGACCTGGAATGCGATATGCCGATTGAACTACAGACGGCAGGCCAAAAAGGAAAGACAGTCCGATCTCTTCTCTTGAAAGGTGGGCACCGTCCGGAGATTATCCTGAGCGAGGGCGAGCAGAAAGCGGTTGCGCTAGCGGACTTCCTCACCGAAGTGGCGATGAACCCTTCGAATGCAGGCGTCGTGCTCGATGATCCCGTGACCTCACAGGATCATCAGCGCAAGAGTCTGATTGCAAAACGTCTTGTTCGAGAAGCTCAATCAAGGCAAGTTATTATCTTTACGCATGACCTGCCGTTCCTCAATCAACTGATTGCGACAGCGGAGAAGGAAGAGATCTCGTTCCAGGCCCACTGGATCGATCGCGACGAAGAGGGGCATCCAGGACAAATTACGCTAAATGATGCTCCGGCAACTAGTAAGGCGTACGACTCGACAGAGCGGGCTAAGCAGTGCCTAGCGGAAGCGCAAGCGCTGACGGGGCGAACTCGGCACGACGCAATTTGCAAAGGGATGGCTGCCCTTCGCAGAACCATTGAAGAAACGGCAGTCAAACGATTACTCAAGGACGTAGTGCCAAGGTGGAGTGATCGGGTCATTGTCACTGGATTTCGAAACATCGCCTGGGACGATGATCTCGTGGAAAGTATGTGTGGAATATACGAGGAACTTTCCGCGTATATTGAGGGCCATTCGCATACGGACGAGGCAATGGGGGCCCCACCGGAGATCAAGGATTTGGCCGAGATGATCCCGCGTGTTGATGCCCTCATCAAGACTGCTAAGCGGGATAGGAAGGCCCAACTGGCTGCGGCTGCTCGAGTGCAGCCGGATCGCCTAACATAGGCAGAATCGAGCCTGTCGAAAGGCGGGCTATGCACATGATTGAGTGCGAGAGCACCGCCATCGCGCTTTTGTTCGTAGCAACTTGATGTAGTTTCGGCATGCTGGGTGACCCGAGAAAGGAGAGGTGCCATGGCTTGGAAGCATTTAGGTTTGTTAGTCGTGAGTCTCACGCTCCTTTCTTCTCGCGCTGTGATTGCCGATACTTGTCCGCCCCCACCGTCTCAGGTTGAGAAAGGTATCCAAGCCGATGCCGAGCTAAAGATTGGCGCGCTTGGTAAGCTGGTCGGTTTGGACGCAGTCGGTAAAGTCACTCCGATCAGCGAGAATCTGTTCGTAAAGTATCCAAACGCCGACAAGCTGGTCATAGCGCAGCTGATTGCAAGCACGACATGTCAACTGCTTCTGAAGTCAGGTCTAACCGGCAAGGATTTGACCGAAGCTATCGAAAAACTGAACGCAAGCCTGCTGTCGTTGATGATAGAGCAGCGCAAGAAGGAAGAGGAAAACAAACCGCGCACGGAATGGAAGCTTCAGGACGACGACGTAGCGCTGGCGAACTCAGGCGGACCGATCAAGAATTTGGACGTCGAGGTGATTGTATTCATTCAAACAGATCTCCATTGGCGCAAGGACAGTAAGGACTACGGCTTGAATGGGCGCTACGGCAGCCAAAAACCCGGAGTAATTATTGGGCTCAGTGAGAAGGGTCTCAATTTGGTGGTGCTACCACTTGGCAGCGAACGAAAGGGATTTCGAGCTGTGATCGAAAAAGTTATTGAAAGAAGCAAACCTGAGACGGTCGTTGACGGCTTCAGCTATATGCAGAACTGCCTGAAGGTCCAATACGATGATCTGTTCGGGGGGCACTACACTGACTATCGTGTCGATAATATCGTTGCAACAGGGGGAGGACACACTTGGAAGGAGAAATTCAAATTTGATGAATGCAAGGAGGATTTTGAAAGCACAAAGCAGTACGCGGACTCGTATAGACGCGGCGGCGGCTTAGGACGGTTTCAGTTTTGGAGTGGTAATGACGAAAATCAGATCGAGAATGTGATTGCTGTCGATATTTCGAAACAGATTGAACATTGGAAAATTGATCTCGCCAAGTAGGTGATGGACGCTGCAGTCCAGCCTCAGTCATCTCGTCTAAACTTGGTCCGGAAACCGCTACGGCACCGCCTGTCGCGGATGATTCCTCCCGCTCGCCTATGAGCGCAATAATATCCTTCGGATCAATTCCATTCAGATCCAATGTCCAGCCGAAAGCATCCAGCAGGCTAACTCCCTATTGGTCGCCGGGAAAATGATTCCATCGCCGCCTTACCATCCGCTGAACTTGGAATGACGAGAGGCCTGCGAGTATCGGCCCAATAAGATGAGGGCGCCGTTGAGGCCGTTCTCGTATTCTAGTGCGCGCAACGCTTCACGTGCATTTCAGCGCCAAACGGGGTATAGTATGAGGACAGTTGGCTTCGGCCTCGCCCCCGCAAGGGGGAGAATATAAGAAAAGCCGTCAGAGCAATCCTCTGACGGCTTTTCTCATGTTCGCAAACATCTCTTTGTCCAAGAAACAAACCTTCCTCTCGAGGCGTCGCGTATCGACGACACGCAGCTGGGAAAGATTCGCCCGAGCTTCGCGGCCGTCAACGCTTCCGACAGAAATCCGAAGCGGATGATCTCGGGTGGATGTTGTGAGCGGAACGACAAGACAAGCGTCAGGGCCGAAACCTCGCAAAATGACGCACGGACGGACGTACCACTCGCCCCTTCCGTCCTGCTCAGTGCCCACATTCACTCCCAAGCGACACCACCACACTTCGCGTACCGTGTAGAGGCGCGGTTGCTCTGCATCAGTTTTCTTCTTGAGCTCGTTCCAAGCATCGAAATTCTTCTCCATACGCGAAAGGCATTATAGCACCAAAGCTACCGCGGTCCTCCTCAAGACCCACCCCGATCTGCGGCCAACGCGGCACAATTTCCCGCCTATGACTTTTCAGCTACATTCCGTACGATCACCGCATGTTACCCACCGGTCACGAATTCTCATCGGAGAGACTCGAAGAACTTCGTCGTATATACAAGGAGGTCTCGGGGGAGGAGATCACTACAGCAGAGGCGACTGATATCGCGCATCGTCTCCTCGCGCTCTATAGATTGATTTCGCGCCCCTTGCCCGGCGAGCACGAGCAGCCTCCTCCCTCGCCACCACCTCTGGCTCAAAGCGCTCCCGAAGAACCCTGATATTGTGCGAGATGCGCTGACCATCTTCAGATTGCAGGTCGCGGAGAATTTCTTGTGCCCACTCGGCACTTTTAGCATTCAAAGTTCGAACGTCGGCGTCGACTCCCAGCAGAGTGTTACTCGTTCATACTTAGTGCGAAACACGAAAATAGCTCGCAGCTGAGTCATATTTTGTCGATTTGGCAAAAACACCCATCGTGCATCAGGGAGGCGTGGCGACTAGATTTCGACTCATGTCGCGCACCACGTCAATCTTCTCGGTTTCTTTGCCACCCGAGATGCTCGCCGAGCTGGAGCAGGTGAGAGTGCGAGAGCGCCGGACTCGCTCTGAGTTGATTCGAGAAGCGTAGCGTCGCTATTTTCGCGCGCCGTCCATGTAGTTGAGCCAGTTTCGCGCAGTCTGGGACAGGATTCTGCGCAAGCGAAGGCATGTCAGCTGAAAACGACTTCGCGCTCGTTGTTTCGTTACGACTACCTGTCACGTCTGGGATTGGAGAATTATCAGACCATGCGGCGTTGACTTTTTGTGCAGTGCGCCAAATACTCTAAAGAGGTGATTTTATACCTCAATCTGTGGTCTGGGATACGCCGGGGCTCACGCCTCGGGAAAACACTCCGGCTCAACCGGTCCTAGATACGTCCCTCAGGGAGAAAGGCTTAGCCCGCCACAGAGTCTACTCAAGGAGTCGCTTTCGCGGCTCTTTTCTTTTTCGGAGCGCGTATTATCCTTGCCACCCAAGGATGCGTATCATGCGTACCGACGAACCATTACGCAGAAACACGCCGGCATGGGCAATGGATCGATTTCGGTCAGATGCTTTGCCGCGGTTCCTCGATGATTTGGCTCCCGTCAGCGAGACCGGGATTTCAGAAGCAGAATGTCAGCGTGTAAGGGCAACACTCAATCAGTTCACCGATCACGCGAGCTGGTTGCCGGACGGAGGAGTCTTTCGCAGGGCAATCTGGCAGCACCTTCAGGATTTCCATGACCTGTATTCGAAGTGGAACGATGTGCAGGGGACGGACGACGCGTCGCGAGCACTACGTTTCGAAATCATTCGAGAAATACGTGGCTGTCGCAATAGGCTTGCGAAGGCAGTACGAGTGAATAGTCATCTCCTCAACAAGGAATTAGATCTCAAGCTGGTCGATGCTTATTACAAATCACTCGGAGATTTGGTGAGAGCAGCGCCTCGGTTGTTTTTGAAGCTATCCGAGGCTGTAGCGCGATACTCTGCGCGGCGTGCGCCCTAAGGCTTCCTCGAAGCCGATCCTTCGCTGTTCACCCACGTTCACTTGCACTCCATCTGGGAAATGATACTCTTTGGGCTACAAGTGGCTTCGGCCTCGCCCCGTAAGAAGGGGCAAACAGAAGACAAAAGTTGAGAGGGGCCGTCAAAGCAAGTCTTTGGCGGCTTTTCGCATGGTCTCGAATATCTCTTTATCGAGAAAACCGATTTTTCGAATCAACCGCTTCGAATCGATGATGCGCATCTGTGAAAGAAGTGCGTGCGCTTCTTTTCCTCCCACGATCCCGATCGAAGGCCGCAACGGATGTTGTTGCACGGACGTGGTGAGTGGGATCACCAGGCATGTCTCTTTGCTGAAGCCTCTCAGTATGAGGACCGGACGATCATATTTCTTGCCGGATCCGTCCTGCTCAAAGCCAATGTTCACGCCAAGCGAGCACCACCACAGTTCGCGCGCTATAGAAAGGCGCGTCAGTTCGTAGGTGAACTTCCTTCTTTTTTGCATTCCAGTCATCAAACTGTTTCTCCATACGCGAGACGATTATAGCATCACTAAAGAATTGTGAGGAGACGAGATCACGCGGCCCGCGGCAGCTGAAATGACCCGCCGTCTCCTCGCGCTCTACCAAATCCTCGCCCGACCTTTGCATATCGTCGAAGGGGAGCGAGCCTCTCCATCGCTTCCGCGTCCTGATTCAAAACAGCCCTGATGCAATCAAATGTATGCTGACCTTCTTCGGTCTTCGAATATTGCGATATCTCTTTTGCCAGCTTGGCAATTGTGCCCCGTGAAGTTCGAACGTCGTCGACGACTCCCAGCTGATGTGGAATGCTTGCCGTTTGAGCGAGCGAAGCAAACGGCTTCTTGGCTTCAAACTTGAGTATTTTGTCTTTCAAATAGAGGTTCGAACATACCGTTTGAAGTATTTGCCGTTTTTCTCGGTCGTTACCGTTCTTGAACCAATCCGCGGCTCTATTGCTGAACAATACGACCTCGCGAAAAGGTTCGAACAAATTTGGTCCTCCGCTTGCATTTGATAGCGTATGTTGCAAGCGGATTTGTTCTTGTTGCAGCTCTTGGCGCCGGCCGACAAATTCCTCGTCGGTCAAGAGGTTCCGCAGCCGCAAACCGGTCAACTCATTCATTTGACCTTTCACATTGTCCGAAGCCTGCCGCAAGGACCGTTCGCGCGCTTGAACTACGAGCTTGAGTTGTTCGCCGTCGATTGCCATCTCCTGGCTGATCCAACGTTCGATCCTTGAGTCCACGGAAACGGATCGCAGAAGCGCAAGAATTTGTCGCTCTAGATCGTGGAGCTCGACTGATGGCTCGGTGCATTTTTTGTCTAGTCGGGGTCGAGAGCAATGGTAGTAGACATAATGCTGCTGATAGCGGTTGAATTTATGCTCTGCGGTGATGCCCAAGCCGCAGGCGCCGCATTGGATCATTCCCGTAAATGCAAATGTACGATGCTTCGCTCTTGGACGGCTAGGACGATCCAGCATTCGGCGCACCTGCCGAAACTCGTCGATTGAAAGAACTGGCTCGTGCTTGCCTGGATAGATCTGTCCGTCCCAGACGATCATTCCGGCATAAAATGGGTTGCTGAGAATCTTGTAAACGGAGCTCATCGCAAGCGGCTTACCGCCAGACCTCTTGCGCTTCGGTGTCAGGAAGCCCCACTCATCACGAGCGGTTAGAGCGATCTCCTTTGGTGTGTACGACCCAGTCATCATCAAATCAAACATCTTGCGCACCAGAGGGAAAGCTACGGCGTCCTTGACGATTGTTCTGGTCGCGCCGTCGTTTTTATATCCGAGCGGAGCTTGGTTAGGGCGCCAACCATTCTCAATTTTTGTCCGGTTTCCGCGCTTTACGTTGTCCGACAATGCGTCCGAGTAGTATTTCGACTGACCGAACATGATCTGCAGCATGAATTTGCCTTGTGAATTGTTCTCGAAGGTGTAGGTCGAGAATTTCAAGTCCTTGATGACACCGCAGTCGATCATGTAGATGAGCCGTCCTCCATCAATCGAATTTCGAGCAAGACGATCTGGCGCCCACGCAATGATCCCCTGCGCCGCCCCTTTCTCGATCTGAGCGAGCATCTCATTGAATTTCGCGCGCCCCGGCGCCTTGGCGCTGAACGCCTCTTCGTAAAGTCCAGCGACTTCGATGTCGGGCCTCCCGCCGAAGGTTCGCTGCAACGTAGTCAGTTGGGATGCGATCGACGCGACCTGCCGATCTTCGGCTTCCGACGATTTTCTGCAATAGATGAAGTACCGCATATCTGGCTTGGACTCGCGATTCTAGAATCGGAATCGAAGTTGCGCGAATCGGATATCCACATGATCGGTGATAGCGGGCCATTTTGGAGGGGAGCGATATGCTGACCTAGGCAGAATTCCCCTTCTGCAGGCTGACCAGAGGATTAGATAGGCTGGTTAGGTGGAAAGCAACGCTGACGCAAAAAAGACGATTGTACCGACGGCATCCGCGATCCTTGATGATGGCAGCATTGTTGAGATGGCATTCCACCCAAAGAAGCGACGAACAGTTTTCGCGATTTATACTGCCGGGCGTTGGACGCTGCAGGATGGTATCGACCTCGGCTCCGAAGCGCGACTCGTGCCATTTTCTCCGAACAACAACTTGGTCAAGAACGACGTTGTATTGCTTCCATCGGAACCATCCATTTATGGGAGCGAGGAGAAACTGGTCGCGGATGTACAGGGCTTCATTCACCGCCACGTAGACTTCAGCTCTTCATTTGAGAAGGTAGCGACGTACTATGTACTACTGACGTGGCTCTATGATGCCTTCAATGAGTTGCCGTATCTGCGATTGCGCGGCGACTATGGCAGCGGCAAGACCCGCGCACTCCTGACGATTGGCTCGCTTTGTTATAGGGGATTCTTCGCGAGCGGCGCCTCTACCGTGTCTCCTATCTTTCATACGCTCAACGCCTTCAGAGGAACGCTCATTTTCGATGAGGCCGATTTCCGCTTCAGCGACGAAAAGGCCGAGATGGTGAAGATTTTGAACAATGGGAACGTCAGTGGTTTGCCAGTGTTGCGGACCATGATGAACCACCAGCGCGAGTTCAATCCGCAAGCGTTTCACGTATTTGGCCCCAAGATCGTGGCAACGCGAGGCAGCTATGACGACAAAGGACTGGAAAGCCGCTTCATAACAGAGGAGATGGGCTCGCGAAGGCTCCGCTCCGACATTCCCATAAATCTACCCGAGAGCTTCAAGGACGAGGCGCGCGAGCTTCGCAATAAGCTGTTGTTGTATCGATTTCATCGAAGAATGGAGGTCAAGCTCGACGAACGGTTAGCGGACCCGCGACTCGAGCCGCGGCTCAATCAAATCTTGCTTCCGCTCCTCAGCGTTGTTTCCGATGAACGTTTGCGCACGGAGTTGCGCTCTATGGCTCTGGAGGCGCAGCACATCCTAGTAGCCGACCGCGGTTTGCTTGTTGAGGCTCAGGTGCTGGAAATTCTCGCCGAACTGATGGCCGGCTCGGATCGCTCCGTAGTACCTGTGTCCGACATCGTCGCGATATTCATCGAGCGATATGGCTTTGAGTACGAGAGGCCGATCACCAATCGCTGGATTGGGAGCATCCTTCGAAAGCGGCTCAACGTTCGCACGTATAAGAGTCACGGCGTATACGTCGTGCCAATTGGAGATCGCTCCAGGTTGGAGCTGCTGTGCACCCGCTATGGGGTTAGCGTGATCGGGGGGGCTCCGCCGGCGGTATAATAGGGGACATGGGGATGTGGGGACTGTCCTCGAGCAGTCGTTGCCCGCACCCATACACATCACAAGCAAATCGCTACTCCCTACTGGCGGCGGCCTTGAGCTCCGGGAGGACGTCCCCACGTCCCCTCGTCCCCGTTTTCGCGCCGCTCCGGAACGCCCAGCAGTTTGCCAATTTGGCAATTCTTCACGTCTACAGTGCCGAGTGCAGTTCGCACATCATGGCACGTGTTTCCCGACGCCTGGTCGGCGAACAGAGACCATGAAAACTACAAAGCCTGTCAACTACCTACGCTCTCACCGCCTTCGTTGGGGCCTTTCGCAAGGCGAACTTGCGCATCTCCTGGGTTGGCCCAGGCCGGACGTCATCTCTCGCATCGAGAAGAAGCAACGTCCGCCGACCTTGAAGCTCGTCATTGCCTGCTTCGTTCTGTTCGGCGCTCCTGCGGCGGAGCTTTTTCCAGACATTTCGGCAAGCATAGAAAACGCCGTGATGACACGCGTCTGGGAGATGTACGAGGAAATCCAAGGCGATCCATCCAGGAGGACGAGAGCGAAGATTCAGTTGCTTGAAGCGGCCATTGCACGATCGGAAAAACGGAAGAACGCGCCCCGCTCATGAACTTCCGAAAACGATACGAGTTGGTCCTTGCTGTTCATTTTCAATCGCGTGGTTTCGCTTTTGTGCTCTTTGAAGGTTGGCTATCGCCAGTCGATTGGGGAGTGTACGAGCCACGCGGCACCGAGAAGAATGCACGCTGTCTGGATCGCTTCCGTTCATTGCTCGAACTGCACACGCCCGATATACTTCTCTTGCAAGACATGTCGGACCGTGGCACGAGCCGCGCCAAGCGCATTCGAGAGCTCAACCGCTCCGCAGCAGAGTTCGCAGAAAAGTCCGGCATGCTCGTACGTGCGTACTCGCGAGCGCAAGTCATCGAGTGCTTCGAAGAGCTTGGTGCCGTTACGAAACATCGTATAGCGGAGACGATCGCGAACCATATCCCTGCCCTCGATCTATCTTTGCCACCTACGCGAAGGTCCTGGATGAGCGAAGACGCGCGCATGGGAATTTTTGATGCCGCTGCCTTGGCCTGGCTATTCTTTCAATCGATTGGCAAGCGGGAAGGCCGTGCGAAAGAGTGATCTCCGGCAGTGAGAGACTTTGGCCTGAGTCAGAATGCCGCACTCCCACCCGATTCTCATCGGCGGCTGGCCGTGATTCAATGCGTCCATCTACGATCGAAACTGCTCGCAGATTATCGCGTCAGCTCGGTTGGGGGATAGGTGCGCGAAGAAATTCGGCGCGGCTCGCGACTACTACGTTCCATAGCGCCTGACATGGAGTAGTAGTGATGGTTAGATTATTAAACATCGTTGTTTTCACCGCGGCGACAGTGGCCCTCGCCGGATCGGTAAATCCTCCCGCGTTCGGTCAAACGCCTACAGGGCAGGGGCCTCCTGCGGTCTTAAAGACGATCACCCCTGAGGCGTCGAAAGTTGAATCGTTCCGCTCTCGTCTTCAGGATCAGCAAAAGACCTTGGAATCGTATGGGGCAAAGATATCAGGCTTGGTGGATCGCCTAAAGGCAATGTCCGGTGCGACGGTAGAAAGCCGAATTGCTGAAGTCCGGAGCTTGAGGGATGCATTGGTCCAGTTGGGCACCCAGTTGCAACCAGACGCCCCGTTATCCCAAAGCATCGACCAATATCAGAGCTGGATTTCTGCGCAGATGGGGCGTGTCAACAATCAACGTTCTACGCTTGGCCCCGAATTCGTCCAAGAGCTTGTCCGCCGATACCAGCAATATCAACAAGAGGTAACGCGCGCGCGAGAGTCCGTCAGCAACCACTCGAATGCAATTGATCACGCTCTCAAGGAACTGACGACAGCCGAGCTGCGCGCTGCGGAATTGCTGATGGCCGAAGACGCCGCGAGCGCCGTCAAGGAACTTCTTGGCGTGTTGGGCAGCGTCGGACAGACGATCGAAGACATTCGCAGTAATATGCGCAAGCTCGGAAACGCTGGCGTTTGACGCCAGTTGCAAATTTGACCTGTCCGCGTCGGCTGTTGGCGGACAGGGCCATCAATAAGATCGGGAGGTTACCGTGCGTATAGGACTTGCATCTCTGATAGTATTTGTCGGATGTGTTGCAATAGTCGGCGCGGCTCCAAGAAGCGTCAACGACAAGGTAATGCCGAGCACGGACGCTCAGAAGGTTCTGAACGAAACGCCGACCATTGCTCCGACGTTGACGCTCGATCAACTAATCGATCAAGTACCCGATGGAGAGATTGTGATCGAACTTTATAAAAGTGTTCGCACGATGCGAGATACAGAAGCGGCAAACGAGTACGTCAAAGCGCAAGTCATCAAGGCCCAATCTATTGTCGCCGACATCGCGCGTTTGCACGCTGCTACTTTCAGATCGTGCGACGGCTCGGAAGCGCCGCAAATCGAGGCGATTATTAGGAAAACACGGAATTTCTCAGCCACTCTCGTCCGGGTTGATCGCGAGCTCACAAAGTCGTTGGCCGCCACGCGGCAGGAAGTAGAAAGCGAACGGCCCGGTTCGTTCAAGGCCAAGGAGGATCTAAACCGACTTGTGCTTGCGGCGCATGAGCTCGGTCGCCTGCGGGTGCAGGCAGAGGAGATCGCGAAGGCTCTTGGGAGCCTCGGCGCTGGGATCCATGCGGCAGACGCCTCGTGCAGGTCGACGTCGGTGCTGCCACTGTTCGCCGAACGCGACGCGCCAGCTGGAGGATCCGATGCCAGTCGATCTCAGGTGTTGTCGTCGATGAGCGCCATCAAACCTGCGACCTCGCGGGTACTACGTCTTGCACGGTAGCATCTCGAAAACTGCATGCAATCAGCGCCAACCAACGCCTGTACGACCGCTAAGAGCCTTCTTAGTTCAGTCGCCCGTGAGCAAGGCCTAAGCGATTGAGTGGGAGTCTGTTTTCGAGGCTTGGAGGCGCTTGTCCTTTGAGGTCAGAGCGGAACTTGAGACTTTCACGTTGCTGGAGCCATATTCCAGCGTGCCAGCGAACTCTACGAAGAGCTTCGGGGCGATCCGTCCAAAGCGACACGCATGAAGCTTGATTTCTCGAACGGCTGTTAAAGCGGTTCGAAATGAAGCGCGCCGAAACGAGCATATGATTGAGCTTCGCGGGCACGCACTTGTTCATTCTATTTATGTGAACACTCGGGGCTTTGCGTTCATCCTTTTCGAGGGCCCATCTATCGCCGTTCGATTTAGGAATACGCGAGGTCCGCGGGCTCCGAAAGCGCAACGGATGCCCCCCCGCGGATCACACAGATATTCGATCGGTATGCGCCTGATGTTCTCGTCATCCAGGATACGTCCGAACGGGGAACGGAACGGGCGCGGTGGAATCGTGACGTCAACGCGTCGATTTCTGCGCTCGGGAGTGAGCGCGAACTTCCAGTGTTCGCGTATTCGCGAGATCAGGTCCAACGCGCGTTCAGATGCTGCCAATGCCCGAACAAGCAAAGCCTCGCGGAGCTGATTGCGAAGCACATTCCTGCGTTCGAGCAATACGTTCCGCCGCCCCGCAGAGCCTGGATGAGTGAAGATCGCCGGATGGGCTTGTTGGACGCAGCGGCGCTGGCGCTCGTGTTCTTTCAGTCGATCGACAACCGGGGCGGGTAATTGGGGTGTGGAAAGAGATCGCTTCTCGTTAAGCGGGCAATTCTTCTTGCTTACCGGAAAGAAATGCGTCAAATTCGAACACGGCGCAATTGAGCGCTGACAGCTGCCCACAAAACGGCGGCATACCGAATTCGCCGTTATTTCAACTGGCAGCGTCAATGCCATCGGCAGGCACCGCAGAGACAGCGCCAGACACTGCATCCCTGCGACTGAAATCAAGTATCGAATACTCGCTGACGCCGCCGCCTGTGATCGCGCGCGTGGTAAGTGATTGTGATTGCACGTACCGATTGATTAGGAAGCAGCAAACACTGGAAACCGAAAACGGAATAGCGAAGGCTCTGGCGATGCTACGGATGCGGAGCGAAGGACTTTGCAATGATAACGCTCCAATTCTCGGCGGACGCAACATGTGGCGGGCGCTGTTCTACAGCCGCCCTGTCACCGGGAATGAAAGCTCGTGTTATTATTCTTGCTATATGGCGGTGCGCGCGGTCTCGGTGCTTTTTGTCCTATCGCTCCTATTGACCGTTGCGGGGCTTGGGGCTCTCAGAGGAGTCGGCTCACCATCAGCGTCCGAATACACGCCATCGGCGCCGACGAGTTCAGCGCAGCGCGAAGCGCCTCCGCAAAATCTTGCGAATAAGCAACACACAAGCTTAACCGGCGTGTCGGTCAGTATCGACTCGAGTTCGCTTGTCACGGACTCGGCAAATCCCGTTCTCACTGGAACTGCGCAAGGTATTACCCAGATCGGCTTAGTTATTTCAAAAGGGAAGAGTATTCCGGCTAAGCAGTATGAAGGACCCGGCTCTGTTCGCAATCAAGTGTGGGGATACGACAGCGGCAATCCGGGCTTCATTTTTTCCGATGGCCACTGGTCTGCATCTGTGGACTATCGAGTTCATCAGCCCGTCTTGCAGCAAGGCGTGTACACCGTCGCTATCTACGGCCACAGCTATCTTCTCACGTACGACTATCTCACAGTTCAGCGATGATGCTGTGAGCATCATCGCGCTCAAAGGAGGGAGCAATGGCTTCTCAGGCTGGAGCATTGAATGCTCAAAACATGGCCTTAGGGGTGACAGCGAACGAAATTGCTCAGATCGCACTGGCGAATCTGGGCGTCGCGTGGAGGCCTGACGGCTGTGCGGCGTTTGTTTGGGGCATCACTAATCTGGCCGGACTGCCATTCTTTGACTTGAAAAACCAGACGGTCAATGACGATCCAAGGTCGCCACAAGATACAGAATACGTCGTCCCTCACTCGGCGGGCATTAAGTCCGGAACTGCCGATAAGCCAGGCGATGGATGGTACCTAGTATCAAGCTCGTCTTCTGTGGCGGAACTTCTCAACATTCTTCAGCCGGGGGATGTTGTGCGAGTCTATAGGGCCGGAAATACCAATGAGGACTCACTAGATCTCGTAACCGGCGACCCGATTGCACATTCATTCGTAGTTGCGAGCAATTTTGGTGGAGACATCCAAGTCGTCGATAACTGGCGTGGAGGAGCTATTTCGCAACACTCGTTGACCGATATCACAAACATCTGGGCGCAGGATGGTCAGTTTGGCGCTGCCTTTGTCTCGCGAATAGATAGCGGTTGGGTTGCGACAAATGTTCCCCACACCGGGCTCACCGGAAATGGTTTCGGAGATTGGAGTGCGCTGCACGCGTCCGACACCGTCGTGATCCGCAGTGTTGCCGATTTGATGAAGATCAACAACAATCTGTCTGGCCACTATGTCTTAGAGGCAAATATAGATGCTGCTGGTCAGACGATTGCTCCTATTGGCTCCTCTACTAATCCTTTTACGGGTACCTTCGACGGCAATGCCCATACGATCAATGGTCTCCACATAGTTGGAAATGGCATCTACGTCGGCCTGCTCGCGGAGGTCGGAGCTGGCGGAAAGATCTCGAACCTGGGGTTAACAAACCTCTCAGTTTCCGCCCCGCGGGGATACGATGTTGGTGGATTAGCCGGACGCAGCCTCGGAACAACAGAGAATAGTTATACTTCCGGTACGATAAACGGCATCGCTGGAAACTTTGTTACTGGGCTAAACGGGATCGCGATAGGCGGCGTCGCAGGCTGGAATTTCGGCACGATCAAGAACTCGTATTCGTCTGCAACTATCACAAGCGATAGCACCATCTTTGTTGACTTGGGTGGCCTTGCCGGAGGCAACTCCGGCACCATCGACCATTCACATGCAAATGGTTCTGTCCTCGGACACAGCGGCGCTTACGGCACCGGTCTCGTAGAAGTCGGTGGCTTGGTCGGCTCCCTGGGTGACTTTAATGGAAGAAGCGGAGTTATTGTAAACTCCTATGCCACTGGCTCGGTAACTAGTACGGGCTCGAACACCGCCGCCGGAGGCCTCGTAGGCGCGTCGACAAATAACAGCACTATTCTCCAATCCTACGCGACTGGATCGGTAAGGACGGGTGGACCCAGCTGGGACGGTGGACTCGTAGGGATTTTGTATAACGGCACCATTTCGCAATCCTTCGCGAAAGGCTCCGTGACGGTAGGCAATGACGGGGACGCTGGCGGTCTCGTCGGACAGATGAACTCGGGCACGATATTCGAATCGTACGCAAAGGGTTCTGCGACCGGCGGCACCGGTTCAGATGTTGGCGGCCTCGTTGCGCATTCATATAGCGGCACGATCAGTCAGTCATACGCCACAGGAAAAGTTACCGCTGGCCCTCTTGCCATCACCGGGGGTCTCGCCGCAGAGAGTAGCGCCTTCACGACGAACTCCTATTGGGACTATCAAAGCACGGGCCAGCTCAAGAGCGCAGCGGGAATAGCTGAGCCTACATTTTTTTTAACGTTAGGAGTTCTTCCTGTCGGATTCGATCCCACAGTGTGGGCTGACAATGTATTCTGGAATGGGCGCTATCCATATCTCAAGTGGCAGCCACCTTCAAACGCAATAGACGGTCCTCTTTCTGGTGCCACCGTATACGCTGATGACAACGATAACGGCATACTCGATCCGGACGAGCTTTTCACGGTAACGGATGAACAAGGCAACTTCGATCCCATTGAAGGAATAGGGCCGCTCAAAGTCTACGGAGGAATAGACGCCGCTACTGGACTTCCGTTCAAGGGGCTTCTCTCGGCGCCAGCGGGCTCGACTGTCGTCTCGTCGCTGACGACGCTCGTGGTTAACTTGCAGTCGCAGAACGATTCGGTCGCGGAGCAGAAAGTTCTCGCGGCCTTTGGGCTATCCTCGGGTCTGGATTTGACAACTTTCGATCCGATTGCTGCCCTGCAAGCGGGCGACATTGACGGTGCAGAAGTCGCGGTGGCGTTTGCCAAAGTCTACAACACGGTCTCACTAATTGCGTCCGGTCTGGTCGGGGCTGGCGGCTCATTTGTGGCTGGCGTCAACGATGCGTTCACGGCGATCGCCGCTGCGATTGCGGACCCGGAGATCAGCCTGGCCAACAATGAAGTGCTGAGCACGATAATTAGCAGTATCGCCCAAGCCGAGTCCGTGAGCCTCGGGCAGGGTGTTGCGGATAAAGTGGCTGCCCTTATTGCAGCGAGCAACGCCGCACTTGACGAAAAAGCGCAAGCCGATGGCATTGGCGACGCGCTTCTGAATGACATCGCTGCCATCGAGCGGGTATTCCAAGGCTCTGTTTCGAACGCCATTCAACAATCAGAAGATGACCCTGCGCAGCTTCAGGTCATCACGAATGCCTTTTCCGGAACCAACTTGGAGACTGCGATTACGATGGCGTTAAGCCATCTCGGCAACAATCAAGACTCTGACCCGCCAACGCTAACCTTGCTGGCCGACCAGACCATCGAGGCAACCAGCGCGGCAGGTGCGGTGGTTTCGTTTTCAGCGACCGCCATCGACCTTCTCGACGGGAGCGATCCGGTCGTGTTTAAGGAAGGGAGCACCGTCGTTCATTCCGGCGACATCTTCACACTTGGTAGCCATACCGTCACAGCCAGCGCAGCCGATGCTGCCGGGAATTCGACCTTGGAGACGTTCACCATCAAGGTGACGGATACGACCGCGCCGACACTGACGCCGGTAGCTGATCGGATCGTGCATGCGACGAGTCTAGCCGGCACCACAGTGACATTTTCAGCGACGGCGAGTGATCTCGTTGACGGAAATGACCCTGTCGTGTTCAAAGAAAACAACACTGTGGTGCACTCCGGCGATGTCTTCGCGCTCGGTACCCATACGATTACGGCCACCGCAACCGACGTAGCGGGCAATACCTCATTCGAGACTTTCATGATTAAAGTGGTCGACGAGGCGCCGTCGGTGTCTGCGCTTACGCGCAGCGTCGGCGAGGATGGGCCCATCTTCGGCCAAGACCTGCTGATTGGAGCGAACGATCCAGACATCAGTGATCCACTGTCCATTTCGGGCCTAGATCTGTCCGTCACGAGCGCAGGCGGGCGCCAATTGGTACTCGGAACCGATTACACGCTGACCAACTCGACCTTGTCTTTGACGGCCGCTGGGTTTGCCAAATTCAACAGCCTCGCGGCATTGCAAGCTGACAAGGCCGTGTTCCACTACGGGGTTTCCGACGGTATTCTAGCTACCGCAAATGCGCTGACGTTGAGCGTTGTCGGCGCTAATGACACGCCAACGCTCGTCAACCAGACCCCGAGCCAGTCCGCAGTAGCGGGCACGCCGTTCTCATTCTCCTTACCTGCCAACACTTTCCAGGACCCCGACAACGCAGACCATTTGACTCTTGTGGCAACGCTCAGCGACGGAAAGGCACTGCCATCGTGGCTTACTTTCAACGCCACTACGGGAGTTTTCAGCGGCACGCCCGGTTCCAATAATGCCGGCGATTTCGACATCAAGATCAAAGCAACTGATACCGGCGGCTTGACGGCAACGGACACGTTTCATTTCTCCGTCGTCAATCATGCTCCGGTCATCACTTCGGACGGCGCAGGGGCCACTGCATCGATCGCCATCACGGATGATACAAAATACGTGGACACGGTGCGCGCTACGGACCCTGACCCCAATACGACTATCAAATACTCGATCATCGGGGGTCAAGACCAAAAGCTATTCGCCATCGATCCCGCCTCCGGCGCCCTGTCCTTCAAGTCGATGCCACAGGATGGCCGCAGCTATCAGGTTCAGGTCGCTGCGTCGGATGGCGGCCTGCAAGACACCCAAACAATCAAAGTGCAAGTTGCCCGGGGAGCGTTCGAGTTTGGCAACGCCAATGTGGCCGACACTTTCGCGTTCAAATCCGGCTTTGGACTAGCGATCGTCAGCAATTTCGATGCACCGTCATCGAACCACGACGTGCTTGAACTCGACCACGCGCTTTTCCGCGAAGCCGACCCCCATGGCTCGGCGGCGGCCAGTTTCGATTTGATCCAGCATCATAGCTTCCAGCTTGGCCCTGACGTCGTCATCATCACCGATACGCACGATATAATCGATCTGCGAAACACGAACCTGCACACTCTGACAGCCAAGGAATTTCTTATAGCGTAACGCATCAACCATTTCACTTCCTTTCAAAAATGCACAGATGTGAGCGTGGCACACTCGTCTGCATGCGCCCGCGGTCGCTAGACCAATCTTACCTCTCGGCCTGCCCCATCCTCCCATGTGTACGCCAACGGATCGCTGGCGCGCAGTTCGTCACGCACCGCGAATAAGAAGAGACCTGGTCCGACGCTTTGCGGCAGGGTCAGTTTTCGAAGAGCTTCCTTGGTTGACCCAGCGCGATTACGGTCGGTCGTGACCGTCAAGACGCGGAACGCTTTCCACCCAAATTGAGTTTCGTGCTGCTTGGCAGCATGCGCGGCAAGATATGCGCGCATTTTGCGCTCGAAGCTGGTTTGCGCCACGTCGGCACGGGTTATTGGCATGGTGCCTCTGTCGATCTCCACCATGAAGCAGCGGCGTGAACCATCGGGAAATCTGATGCCAAATATCAGATCCGGCATCAGCCCGATCTCCAGAGTTTTCCCGTTATGGAAGACATCGACGCGCATTGTGAATGGATTGCGCGCGCTGTGCTTCTGCGCGGGGAATGCGGAAATGAGTTCGTCGGAACGAATGAGGTCTATATCACTGCGTTTTCGAACAGCCAGCTCAAGGGTGACCTGAAAGTCAACGATCTCCAATTGATGTTCGATGAACGGACGGCCGGCTTCGCGGTTCTTCCGACTCCATTCGATATCAATCGCAACTCTCCGATCGCTTTCGCGCAGCAAATGCGCACCGAGATTACCAAGGGCATACACCATCGGTGCCGATCCGGATGTCGGATAGTAGTCGAGCTGTGCCCTTGGCCTATCGACGTACCCGCCATGAAACAGCCGAGACAGCCGATCATTGGTGCGATCGAGTGAGCGGCCAACAAGGGCTGCAATGTGAACTGATCGCAAGAACCGATAGCGAGCTAGTTGCCGAAGGATGAGCACGTCACCGTCAGTGATTCGAAACGGAATGGCTTCTGACGAGCGACGGAAGCGGGGTCGGCGTTTTGCAGGGTCTAGGGTATCGTCCATAAGACGAGAATGTACCAGAGGCCACCGGGAATGCAGCCCATCAGTCGCGCCTGCCCAAGAGAAAGTGAAGCATCATTATGGCATCTCATCCATAGACATGACTGCACATACACAACATACGCCGACGCTCGTACCGGTGAATGGAGCAGACGTGCCGCACAGCAAGGGCTATCTTCACACCGAAAGGAGGTGGTCGCCGTGGAATTAGATGTAAAAGTAGAGACTTGAGCTGACAGCCGGTGCTTTGTCGCGGCAGGTGTCCGACAAAGATCTGATGTCCGACCTCATGCGGCCGGCAGCCATTTCTCCCTCGCCAAAGACCGCGCGTCAAGCCAGGTTTGCATCGGCGTCTTGCCGTAACACCAGCGGCCCTGATGTGGACGTGTCTCATTGTAAGCGGCAATCCACTCATCGAGATCGCCCTGCAGCGCGAGGATGCTCGGATAAATCTTCTTGCGGAACGCGACGCGGTAGAACTCTTCGAGCACGGTGCGATGAAAACGCTCGACAATGCCGTTATCCGGTATGTGATCTGCGGTGCCTTTTCGTCCGGCTGTTCTCTTCGGAGAACGGCATTATGGTGAGCCCATCCGGGACGCGGGGCACCGGGAGCACGAAGGTGCGGGCAGGCCGCCGATAGACAGTGGGCTGAGAGCCCGAGCTCGTTACATGGCCGCCCCTTGCGACTTTCCCGGATGCGCCGCGAGCGCGGATCAGTAGATGTCGTGTTGCCCGCCAGCTCCCGTTTCGTCAGACCGGAAAGGAGCAGACATGCGCATTATCGGACTTGATATCCACCGCGCCTTTGCGGAAGCGGTGGCTTGGGAGGATGGCAAACTCAGACGTCTCGGCCGCGTGGACATGCGACGTGCGCTGTTGACCGCGTTCGCCAAACGGCTTTCGAAGGACGATGTCGTCGTCGTCGAGGCGACCGGAAATGCCGCAGCAGTCGCGGCGGTCATCGGGCCACAGGTGAAGAAGGTGGTGATCGCAAACCCAATGCAAGTGCGTATCATCGCGCATGCGAAGATCAAGACCGACACGATCGACGCCGGCGTTCTTGCCCAACTTTACGCCAGCGGGTTTCTACCGGAAGTCTGGGTTCCGGACGAACCGACACAGGCGCTGCGCCGGCAGGTGACACGCCGCAACCAGATCGTGCGACAGCGGTCGAGACTGAAGAACATCATCCAGTCGATCCTGCACGCGCATCTGATTCCGTCTTGCCCACATGCCGACCTGTGCGGCGGCAAGGGCCGTGCATGGCTTGCCGAGCAGATCGTGCCAGAGGACGAACGGCTCGCCATCGAACGACATCTGCGCGAGTTCGATCGGCTTGGCGAAGATCTCACCGTGATCGAGCGTGACCTCGCCGGTTCGGCACTCGCGGACGACGGCGCCAAGCGGCTGATGACGATCCCAGGTGTCGACATGATCGTCGCGCTTGCGCTGATGGCGGCAATCGGCGACGTGGCCCGTTTCAGCGATCCGCAGAAACTTGTCAGCTACCTCGGCCTGAACCCGAGCGTCCGGCAATCCGGGCCAGGTCCGGCCTACCATGGACGGATCACCAAGCAGGGCCGCGGCCATGCCCGTGGCATGCTGGTCGAGGCGGCTTGGGTCGCAGCACGGGCACCGGGTCCGCTGCGGGCTTTCTTTCTCCGGGTCAGGGCCCGTCGCGGTCAGCATGTCGCAGCCGTCGCGACGGCCCGCAAACTTGCTGTCGTGATCTGGCACCTGCTGGCCAAGGGCGAGAGCTATGCGTGGGCGCGTCCCTTGCTCCACGCAAAAAAGCTTCGCGATCTCGAACTCAAGGCCGGCCACAAGGCCACACGCGGCCAGAAGGGGCCGGCGCATGCTTACAACATCAAGAGTTTGCGTGAGGAGGAGCGCCGCTGGGTCGAGCAGGCCGAAACCGCTTATGCGCGCTTCGTGACAGGCTGGAACCCGCGCGGACCGAAGAGAGCACGTGCGGGCGCCGCAACTGAGGAACGATGATGATGGCTGTGCGGCAAGGCTCTCACCTCTCGCCCTGCTCTTCGCCACGCGGTCGCCGCACGCCGGGAGAGAATAACCCAAATCCACGAAGAAAGGGCTTGTCGATCACATCAGTGGTCTGCGGGCTCTTGGTCTTGGTGCGGGTGTGATCGATGTCCTCGACGGCGAGATACAGTTCGTACTCGTGATGCTCCGGATTGCCGCAATACTCTGTGCCGCGGTCGGTCAGGATCCGGCTGAGCGGGATATCCTGCGCATCGAAGAACGGCACCACGCGGTCATTGAGCAGCTCTGCCGCCGTGATCGGCGTCTTGCGGTCATACAGCTTGGCGAACGCCACTTTGCTGTAGGTGTCGATGAAGGTCTGCTGATAGATCCGACCCACGCCCTTCATGTTGCCAACATAGAAGGTGTCTGCGCACCGCAATAGCCGGGGCACTCGCTCTCGAACTCGCCATGCGCCTCTTTTTCGGACTTGGCCTTCTCCAGCGCGACGAGTTGGGCCTCGGTCAACACCAGGCCGTCCTGGGCCATCTTGGCCTCCAGCGCCGTCAGCCGTTTCTTGACGTTGGCAAGGTCATGACGCAGCCACACCGCGCGTACGCCAAATGGCGAGATCGACAGACCTTGGCGTCTCAGTTCGTTGCTCACCCGCACCTGGCCCCATGCCGGTTGCTCGATCGCCAGCTCCACCACCTCGGCCTCGATCTCAGGCGCTACACGGTTCTTCGGAATCGGTTTCTTGCGGCTGATCTCGGCCAGCGCCAGCTCACCGCCTTTGTCGTACAGTTCCTTGAACCGATAGAAGCTATCGCGGCTATAGCCCATCATCCGACAGGCTTGGCTGACATTGCCAAGCTGCTTCGCCAGTTCCAGCATGCCCACCTTCGCGCGAATGACCTTCTGCTCTTGTGTCATGGGACGTCTCCTGTGAGACGCTGCGGGCTGCGCGGGAGCGCCCGTTTGGGTGAGCGCTCCCGCTCGCCCGCAGCTCCGTTCCCTGCCAGTTTCGAACCATGCTGTAAGATTAAGTCGAAACTTCTACAAATTAGACAGCAAGATCGCGCGAGTGAAGGAGCTCATCGCCAAGCGCGAGGAATTGGATGTAGAACTTCAGGAGTTATTCGCTGGCTCTCTGAAGGAACGACGAGCGCCGAAATGCTCGAATTGCGGCGATGCCCGGCACCGAGCCAACGCGTGCCCATCAAAACAAGGCGAAGCCGTTCAATAAGCTTCAAAGCCCGCTTCGGCGGGCTTTCTCCTGGCGCTTCTCGAAAGAATGACAGCAACCGCCTTCATTTCTCTGCGACAATTGCCCAAATCGTGAAAGTTACAGCAAAAATTGCAACCCATGCGGTTATGGTGGGCTGGCCTACTTTTGGCTTCCAGCCGAGATATCGACCAAGACCCCAGACGGCCATGATGCTCCCTGACGTTACCGTCCACACCGCAAGCACCACTTCTGGCTTGATCTTTCGGACATTCACTCCATAGAACCAGCATGTCAGCACCACAAGCATCGAACCGATACCCAACACCAGGGAAAACAAACCTGACAAGGCTGGCCTGCCGGGTTTTGCTTCGCATGCGGTAGGCATAACAACTTCCTTCGGAGTTACGTTTCCTAAATCTTTGTCCCGATCGGCTCTTTACCTCAAGTAGGCTGAGCTTCAGGAGCCACAATCGTTAGTCTCCGGGTCTTCGCGCTGAAGCGCGGCCCGCCTCGCGCGGCTTCTCCAATGCCGGGCCTGGGCGCGCTGAAGCCAGCCACGGCTGAGACCCTCCCCCCGGCCCTCCACTAGCAAATCTCGGATCGGTCTTCAGATTCTCGCATTTTGGCCCTCCACGAAGATGCTGTCGCCGCGTGCACGACTCAGGAACAAGCCCTCTTCAAGCAGGACTGCACAATTGTGGGACCCCAACTGCTGCGCGCAAGAGAGCAAAAACATGCGCTTCGCTCCGCACCGGCAGAATAGTTGCACCTCAATGTTGGACATGATTGGCGAGGATCAATATCTCGCGACCGCGTCACCCCAACGGTAGTTCACACGAACCAAACCGATGTCGACGTCCTGACCAATCCGGGCGGTGCCGGCACGAGCGCCCGCCGGAACACCCACGACTGCAGGTGAAAAAAAGAAGTCCACATTCCGATGGCCCATGAACAAGTGGTCGTACTCAATGCCGACGGACCAGTTCGGAGCGAAGCCAAATTCAAGGCCCGCTCCCACCGTGCCGCCCCAACGAGTTTCGCTGCCGTTGTCGATGGTCAGCCCGCTCGCAAAATCGAAAACCCGGTATTTGTCGCGGGCGACCGCAGCGCCGCCTTTCACGTAAAGCAGCACGTTATTCCAGGCATAGCCGACCTGGCCCGTGAAAAGGCCGAATGCATCAATCTTGGATTCATCCTTGACGCCTGCAAAAGCGAGGTTGGCGTTGGAGCCCTTGAAGTCGGCCCAGTTGCCCTGCGCCTCAAGGCCAAACACCGAGTTCGCTATCTGCCAGCGGTAGCCGATTTGACCACCGGCAGTACCTCCAGTCGCATTGTTGCACCCCATGGCAAGGGGCGGAGCGAAGACCAAGCCACCGGCGTTGACGACGTCCCAGCACTGATGCGCGGAGCCCCCGCCCCCGTCAATACCGATGTAGAAGCCGCTCCAGTCGTAGATCCGAGTGACCATCGGTGGTTCTTTTATGTACGGACGCGCCGCCAGATCAGCGGCGGAGGCGGAGGCGGTCAGCGCGACAAGGGCTACCGTGCCCAGCAGGACTTCTTTCATTCTTTTGGCTCAGTTCTGAATCGATTTCCTTGATGGTCTATTGCCCACGATTGCCGTACGTGCGCCAACTGCGAAGGTTGGTAGTTGACTGGGTCGCAAGCGTTGCTTGAGCGTTTCGTTCGATGAATAGAAGTGCATTTCGGGCCGGTTACGGATGCTGCGTGCCGACCGATGACTTGGCACCAGCAATCGCGACTTGTCGTTCTAATATTCGCAAACGGCACGGACGATGCGGCGGGTGACGAAGAGTCTTCCGAACGATGTTCTTCCAACACCGGAGCGACTCACGTGTCCGTCCTGACCAGCATTGACGCTCGCGGCGCCGACGAAGCGGGACTTGCGCGAGGTCAGGTGCAGATTGCGCACGCGAAAGTGAATTAACTGACTGCACCTACGAGCCATTCAACCGGCACTATCTGCATCGGCGCGATTTCCCCAACTGAGCGGTACTACCTATGGTGGGTGCTCGACCACACAACATCCGCGCCAACAGCCATCTCAAGGTCAAGCGAAATGGTCCAACGCCGGGCGGAATCGCGGCCGGTGCATGCGCTTCGTATGCGTAACATCGCGCCTGTCGAGGAGCGCACCCGAGCCGGGTTCGCGTTCGAACACGAATCATCGACGACGCACCAAAATGTGAAACATGACCATACTGTCTCACGGAAGCACATAGTCGCACATAGCGAACGACCAGAGAAGCGCGCCCCGCCGAATTCAACTGACCCAGACGATAGGGATCTGTACTCTCTTTCCAGGAGGAGGTGATACCATGGACATAGATACCAAGATCGCACGCGTTAAAGAGCTGATCGCGAAGCGCGAGGAATTGGATGCAGAACTTCAGGAGTTGTTCGCTGGCTCTCTGAAGGAACGACGCGCGCCGAAATGCTCGAATTGCGGCGATGCTGGGCACCGAGCCAGCGCGTGCCCATCAAAACAGGCCGTAGCCGTTCAATGAACATCAAAGCCCGCTTCGGCGGGCTTTCTTCTATCCCGCTATGAGCGCCAATCGTCGCCGCCAAGGTCTGACGCTGTCGCCGGTCCGGCATTAGGCGGCTCTACTAAGGTCGCACCGCTTGCCCCCGCATCCGTCTGAGCAGCTGTCGGCGCCTCTGGCCTGACCGAATAGCGCTCTCGGATTTTCTTGCGAACGGTAGCGCGTTCAGCCGGCGTCATGCGCGGCATCGCATTCATGTCGATCCCCGGCACGCCGACCGACACCGCAGCACTTGTCATGCCGCGGATGTATGCTGCAAAATGATACGGCGGCTGATTGAGAATGAACTCTGGGGTCGTTCGCATGTCGCGCGCGAGCGCATGAGCAGCCGCGTCGCTGATTTTGGAAGCGACTTTTATTGCGGTCGCACCATACAGAGCATCAAGTACATGCGGCTGCATTTGCTGCAATCGTTGATGCGCGAGGACTAAGCCCACGTTGAGCTTGCGTGCCTGGTCCAGGATGACGGGTATTTTGGGATCGCGCTTGATGAAATCCTGGCACTCGTCGATGTAGACGAAACAGGGGAGGCGCCTCTCCTTTGGAAGAAGCTGACGCTTGTGCGCGGCCAGCAAGATCATTGAAATGAAGAAGCGGCCCACGATCTCCACGCCTTCCTCTTGAAGGAGGCTTTGCGGTACGTTGATGAGAATAACCTTCCCAGCGTCCATTTCCGTGAAAAAGTCGAACTTGGATCTTGGCGCTGCAAACATTCGAGACAAAGTACGGATGCGTTTGACGGCAAACAGGCGATCAACGACCTGCTCCTTCGTGCGGTCAAACTCCTTGCTGTTGAACTTCAGCTCAAAGAAACGCCGAGCATCCGGATCGAGCTTGGACAAGTGCTGCTCGAATTGGGTGAGGCCGCGAGGCTGCATCAGGTCGATGAGGGTATCGATCGTGGCTGACGGAATGGTAAGCAGCAGCTCGATCGTGAAATGGAACAATGTGTTCTGACGGCTGGTCATTTCCGCCGACAGCAACGAGCTGAAGATGTAGTCGTACAGCGCGAGCACGGCGTTGCGGAAGCCTTCATGCTCGGCGGAGGAGTAGGACTGCGTCTCCTCGATTCCTACGTCGAAAAGATTGAGCGCGACCGGCCATTCTATGTCTTCGGCGTCAATGACGACGAGCTTGCCGTCGAGGCGTTCTCCGGGCGCGAACACCTTTAGCCCTTCGATCGCTTTGATGAGGTCGCGGTTGCTCTCCATTACAACGATTGACGCCTTGTTGTTCGCTACGAGCTCCAGATCGCGCATGATGAGGTACTGGAGGAGCGTGGACTTCCCAGCCCCGGGCGGGGCCACGATCCACTGATGCTCGAAGCGGGACTTTTGGGGGAGTGCGAAGGGAATGGGAAAGAGAAAGAGGTCAACGAAGGGGGTGCCCTTCAGATACGTCTCAACCAACTCGATGGGCGGAAGCTCGGAGTCCGACGCGTAGATCATCGGCCTTCGAGGCTTCTCATCTTCGGGAGCGACCCCAGAGGCCTCGCACAAATTGGCGTACAGCCGTTCATACAGCGTCGTAAAGAGACCTGCCTCAACGTTTTCCTTTCTGCAGATGGTGCCGATCATTCGACCCACAACGTCTCGAGGGGCGTGCAATAGACAGACGAGCGGAACCGTGAGCGGCGCGGCATCTGCGTTCTCGGATAAGGCAGGCAGGTTGGAAATAAAGCCCCAACATGCATCGCGCAGGGCCGTAATGAGCAGATCGCTTACGCGATCGTCATTGGCGAGAAAGTGCTGCTTGGCGCGCAGGATGCGGCGCAGGTCTACGTGTTCCTTGATCGAGAGCGTCGCGCTGTTCAGGTCGATTTCCGGGAAGGAGAAGACGGTCGTTTCGAGGGCGAGGACCGCCTCTTGGCAGCGATCCAGCGCCTTCACAAGCGTGATTGACGTCGGCAGTTCAATGACCGCCCCAACCTGCTCTGCAATGTATGTATTGACGCGAGCAATCGAATCCTCACGTGCCCACATTGACCCGAAATGAGCCGCGCGTGCTTCATCATACAGGGCGATGGTCTCCGACAGCTCACGTGCCCGCTCATCCGTGAAGCGCCTCAGAAACGGAGTGAAAGGTGACGGAGGTATGTACTTTGGAAGCTTAGAACTCAAGGACCTCCTCCCGTCCGTCAAAGGTCTGCGCCGTTTCAAGGTACGCCTTGAGGTTCTTGCATGCATTGAGAATGGCCGCTTCGGCGCCAAGCAGTTCGTCGAGATCCTTGCATTCGATGTGCTGACCGCTCATCAGGCTTTCGACGGTGATTCGAAGCGAGAGCGCCATCATGGCGGCGCTTGCAATTCCGCGGGCATTTTTCCAAATCGAACGCCCAACGGTGCTATTTGCGCCCTCATCGAAATGACCGTAGGCGGCCTCACCATGTTTCTTACGCGCCTCGCTATCGTACACGACGAGCTTTCCAAGACCGTACTTTCCCACCAATCCCTTTTCATCGGGCGTGAGGTCGGTGCGTGCATCGAGAGCAAAGATGATCTTCCCCCCAAGCATTCCACCCGTGCGCTGGGAGCGTTTGAGCTTTAAATGCATGGAGTAATCCTTCCCTGCAAAATGGAAACGGAGCATACACGCTTGAGGAGTAAAATGCCAGGTGTACCCGTTACAGGATTCCGGACTCTCGCACGTTCGCTACTAAAGGCCGATGAAGCTAGCGGCGCTCCTCAAATGAAGCTTGTCCGCCTCATGAAGCGATTGATGAGGCTCGGACGAGTCTGAGATGGCATCAATCGCGAATAGGAGGAGGAACACATGAACCGCGCTGGCGCGCGTTGTGCGTTAGCACAACGGAAGTCGCGCGGAGAGCCCCACCTTACTGCTTAAACATGGAGACGCACTGGTGGGCATTGCCTACCGTTCACCCCGCCTTACCCTAAAGGCGGGGCGTAGGGAGCGGCGTAAGGGGGCTAGTCACTGACCCTGCGGCCGTAATCGCCCAACAAGAAGGAAGGGCTGGCTTTGGAGGGCCAGCCCCGCTCCTACTTTGTTGGAGCGTCGGCAGGCTTGGCGTTTGCGTGAGCCTCAAGCCACTCGATGATCTCATGCAGCCACCAGACCGGCGGGCTGTTTCTGTGTCGGCCGAGTTTGAAAAACTGCGGAGCCTCTCCACTCGAACACAGCCTGAACCAGTGCGTGCGGCTGTAGGGAATTCCAAGTGCCTTAAGTCCACGCCAGTTGACCACTTCCTTACCAGTCATCGCTGAGCTCCATTGGGTTGGAGCCGTCGCGACGGCTGTTAAAGCGTCAGCCGACGAGGCGATGCTATCTGAAGTAGCGGATTAGGTGGTCAACTTTTTCAGGCGCGCTTCAAACATTTCAGCGCGCCGTGCTTCTCAGGTGGGTAACTGTACCTGTCCTATGTCGACCAAAATCGGTTTGGGAACGGAATTTGCCGGGGAACCCCCCGGCGTCGCCAATTCGCTGTTCGTTTCCACCGGGCTAGGCGAATTACTTATTTGTTGCGCGCGTTGATTGTGGTTCTCTCCCAAAAGGGGGGAACGAATGGATAAAGGAATTTCAATAAGATACTATCGGGTTGAGCGTGCAGAGCAACATCACCTGACCTTCGCAGGAACATTGCAAGCCATCGCGGCTCTCGGAGCGCCGGGCAAGCGCATGAGAGAGCACAATGGGATGAAGATACGATTGGAGCGCTTCGCCACGCCAGCCGCAAAAATCTTCGAAGGGGAGTTCGTTCGACTTCAGGAAACTGACTATCCTTCGGAAGTGCACGAAAACAGCGTCGCGGCTCTCCAAACGGCGCTGCCTCTCGGCCATCATGTCGCGTTTGTTTATGATGAGAGTCGACACGTGCTCGCAGCTCAGTATGATCCGCGCACCCTGTCACTATCGAGAGTGAATGGCTATATAAGCTGCTTCCCGCCTCACACTTGGTACCTATTTACACCATTGGTACGGAAGGACACGTGGAACCAATTCATCTCGACTCCGCCGAAAAAGCTTCGTTTTGCGATTGCAAATCCGGAGGACCTTGACCACCTCACGGGAGCGAACAAAGCCGTTTATGAGAACATCTCTCAGATGGCTAAGAATTACAGTCCGCATCTAATTGAGATTTCCATGTCGATGGGGCAGTCGAAAGGTGCCCTTCAAAAGGCACATGAGATCGCGAAAGACCTTCTCCGTCGGGGCGATAACGGCGATATCGACCTCCGAAAGCTGAAGGGAAAGGGAGCAGAGCAGCAGGAAGAGTTGGATTTGTTAGAAGAGGTGCTGACGGAACGGATTTCGCTCGATCTCCCTCGCAATGATCCGAACCAAAGTTATCAGCTTAGGCTTGCGGCACTACACGCCGGCATGAAGCGCAACAATGCCAAATTCTAGATTTCCCACCGTTGGATATGTGGTCGAGCGCTTTGGGCCGCTCGGCTGCGTATTAGCTTGGCTGATCGCAGCTTACTTTCTACGCCGCTGGCTCGTCACGAATATCAATTCGGGTGAGATATCACTATCCGGACTGTTTTCGGCGGTGTTCGGCTGGGCCGCAATACAAACGGGCTTCATTTTTAGTGTCTTCGGCTTCGTCACGACGAAGACCGGCGGGTTTATCGAGAAATTCCGAGGCACCAATGTGATGGCTCAGTTCCAGCTTTACACTGAGCGAGCCATGTACATGGGCTTCGTTTTGACAGTCTACTGCATCCCACTCATGGTCTTGAAAATCGATGTATCCAACAATTGGGTTTACTGGGTCGTCGTTGCTTGGTTCGCTGCATTCATCTGGGCCTTCACGTCCTTCCTTCGAGTCGCATTGAACTTTGGCCGCTTGGCGATGATTCCCGATGCAGATTATATTCCCGGCTGATCTCGCCGCCCTAGCGCAGGCGCCATCGGCAGTGCTTAACTCCGTGTCGACGGGCTTTAAGCTCGCGAGTATGGTTCCGCCTAGAGTGATCCATACAGAACAACAAAACCCGCCCCGGTGGGCGGCGAGTGCGTGCCCACATCGCCGGCTGTTTAGCGTCGCTCGAGGGCATGCTGGTGAGGGGGGGCGATGACGGCCGGTAAGTATCAGCCGACGAGTTGCGGTATCACGTGCTGCAGAATGTAGCGTTCGAAATTTTCCATCGCGAGGGCCATTTCGGGTAAGTAGGTGTGCCTGTCATATATGACTTCAACGTCGGAGCGAGACGAGATATGGTTGACTAGGCGCTCTGCGATGTGAGGTGGGGTGCCGATGCGGGCGTGAATGGTGCGAAAGGTGCGGCGCAGGTCGTGAAGCGTCCATTTCCCCACGCCGCTAACCTTATCGAGCGCCTTCTTGCTTTTGGACCAGCCGTTAAACGGCGTAGCTCTTCCGCGAGCGGGAAATAGCAAGGCGTCGCATGTGAGCAGGGGCGCCAGGATGGACAGAGCGATATTGCCCAGCGGTAGCTCATGCTGTCGTTTGTTCTTGGTGAGCGTATCAGGAAGGCAGATCGATTTTTGATTATGCGAGACGTAGATCTTTTCCACGCCTGCGATCTCATTTTTTCTTTGGCCGGTGAGCATCAAGAGTTTCACTATCGTGCGATAGCTTTCCGGCATGTCATGATGAGGCTCGGAGCAGGCAATCCAAATTCTCTTCAGTTCTTCGTCGGAGAGAACGCGCGTACGAGACGGGACCGAGCGCCGTTCAATGCCAGTCGTCGGGTTTTCGGTGATGTAGCGTCGGTTGGTGCACCAGGTGAAGAAGGTGCGCCCCACGCGGAGAGCCGCGTTGAACTCCTGGGATGTCTTGATCCCTTCAAGCCGTCGAACGATCTGGTTGTGAGTTACCTTCCCAAGCTTTCCTAGAATATCGAAGTGACGTTCGAGGCGATCCTTAAGGTCCTGAACGGTGCGTGCACGTCGCGCCTTCTCTTTCTCTTTCAAGAAGAGCTCACGCGCCTTCTCGACGGTTATGGACTGGGGTTGAATTCTGCCAAGCGTCTTCTCGGCGAGTAGCCGTTTTGCCTCGCGGCGAGCCTCCGCAAGACTAATGAGAGGCCATCTGCCGATTGCCCTGCGGGAGTTATGGGTTTTGAGGATGAAGGTCTTCGCGCCTCCTCGAGACACACGGCAGGCGAATGAGGGAAGTGTCAGATCCCAATAGTCGACCGTGCCTTGCGCAGGGGCTGGCAAAGACCGTAGGCCGACATCAGAGAGCTTAATCCGTGGCACTTGCTTGGCACCTTGAACAGGTGGATTGGAGCGATCATCAGTGTTGTACCTAGGAGGAGAAAATGCAAGAAGAACGAATAGCTTACGGTGGCTATGACGAGTGGCGGTGAACCTAGGAAAAGAGCTGTTTTCGTTTTCCTAAACCGTAGGTCGGAAGTTCGAGTCTTCCCGGGATCGCCATTTCGGTATGGGCCGTCGGCCCTGCTCGACAAGCTCTTCGGCGCAAAAATTGCTAGAAGCAGCGGGCTTCCTTCCTTTCGGCTGACTGATGGTCAGCCGCCTCACAGCGATATCCGGAGACCATGATGCCTTTCGACTTGATCCTGCGCGGTGGGCGGGTAATCGACCCGTCCCAGAAGCTCGATGCCGTGACCGACGTCGCCTTTGCCGGCGGCAAGGTCGCCGCGATCGGCGCGGGGCTCAAGGCGGATCCAGGCACCGCTGTGCGCGACGTTTCGAAATACATCGTCACGCCGGGGCTGATCGATCTTCACACCCATGTCTATTGGGGCGGCACCTCGCTCGGTATCGATGCCGAGGAATTCTGCCGCCTCTCCGGTGTCACCACGGCGGTGGACACCGGCAGTGCCGGTCCCGGCAATTTCGCCGGCTTCCGCAAGCATGTGATCGAGCCGAGCCAGGTCCGCATCCTCGCTTATTTGCACGTTTCGCATGCCGGCATCTTCGGCTTCTCGCACCGGATCATGGTCGGCGAGAGCGAGGAACTGCGGCTGATGAATCCGGTCGAAGCGGCCGAGGTGGCCGATGCCAATCGCGATCTCATCGTCGGCATCAAGGTGCGCGTGGGCTTGCATTCGTCGGGGTCCTCCGGGCTGGTGCCGCTCGAGATCGCGCTCGAGGTCGCCAACGAGGTCGGCATGCCCCTGATGGCGCATATCGACCATCCGCCGCCGAGCTATGAGGAGGTGCTGGCGCGCCTGCGTCCCGGCGACGTTCTCACCCATGCGTTCCGTCCCTTCCCCAACACGCCGGCGACCGCGCAGGGCACGGTGAAGAAGGTGGTGCTGGAGGCGCGCGAGCGCGGCGTGCTGTTCGACATCGGTCACGGCAAGGGCTCCTTCGCGTTCAAGACCGCGCGCGCGATGCTCGCGAACGGCTTCTATCCGGATACCATCTCCTCCGACATCCATCAGCTCTGCATCGATGGCCCGGCCTTCGACCAGGTCACGACCATGTCGAAGTTTTTGTGCATGGGCATGGAGCTGTCCGACGTTGTCGCGGCCTCGACGGTGAACGCGGCGATGGCGCTGCGCCGTCCGGAACTCGGCAGCCTCAAGCCCGGCAGCATCGGCGACGCCACGCTTGTTACGGTCAAGCAGGGCCAGTTCGACTATGAGGACGTCGTCGGCGAGCACCTGATCGGCGATCGCAAGATCGTCTCGGAGGGCGTCGTCATCGGCGGCCGCTGGTGGCATCCGAACTGAGACGCCACCAAAGCATGATCCGGAAAGGTGCGCAGCGGTTTTCCGACAAGATCATGCGCAAACAATAAGCTAAAGCGCGATGACGACTGATCCTCATCTCATCGTGCTTTAACCCTGCTCGCGATAGAACTGCAGCAGCCGTGCGCCTGCTGGCGAGAGCCAGTCGGGCGCGCCGGCGATGTAGCCCTCGACACGCCCGCCCGTCCCGACGAGATAGGTGATGGGCATTCCGACGATTGAAAACATCTCGGTGGATGCCTCGGCTGCTGCGCCATAGGTATCGACATAGCAGGCGAGGTTCTGCACGGCGAGACCGCCGAGGAACGTGCGGATCCTGCGCAGGTCTTTGGCGTCCGTGCAGATCGCGATGACATCGAGCCGGTCGGGCCGCGAGGCGGCAAGGCTTGCGAGCATCGGCAGATCGAGCTTGCAGGCGGCGCACCAGGTCGCCCAGAAGTTCACCAATGTGATGCGGCCCGCCTTTGCCGCCACGATCGCATCGCGGCCGTGCAAATCCTGAAGCCTGAGCTGTGGCATGAATGCGCGCGGCCGCACCAGTGTGAACTGGTTGCGGCCCGCTTCGAACGCCGGCGGCCAGCTGTCCTGCGCGCCGCTTGCGCGTGGGACTGCGAGCGAGGCCGCCGCGGCCATCAGGATCGATCGCCGCGTCAGCGCCGTGCCGGCCGCAACGGGCTTCTCACGCATGGATATAGGCAAAACCCTTTAGTTGCAGATCCACGACACGCCCGATCCCGAACGGGACGAGGCTCGCGCCTGGGATCGGCGGGATGGAGATCTGCTCCTTGGCTTCAGCGATCGCCTTGGACGAGGCGCACATGCTGAAGGTGAGGTTGGGCACCGACTGCCGCAGCGTCGCGAGCGGCTCGACCAGCGGGCTCTTGTCAGCGCGGAAGACGTCGATACCCTTGCCATTGGCGACGACCTCGATCAGCAGCCGCGCTCCCCTCTCTGCAAAATGCTTGGAGAGGTTGGCCGAGTAGCTGATCGCATGACCCATGACATAGGGCTCGTTGCTGTCGATCAGGATGACGACGCCCTCAGTGAGACGATCCTCCTTGGCCGCGGCAGCGCCGCCGGCGGTGAGGATTGCGGTGCCTGCGAGCAGGCCCCTGCGGGACCATCCGTTGGCTGAGATCATGGCGACGGCGCTCCTGCCGGTCAGAACTGGCGCGGCGCGATCGGAGCCTTGCTGTTGCGTCCCCACAGCACGAACAGGCTGAGCGCCAGCAGGACGACATTGAGCGGCGTTACCGCCGCCTCGCCACGCGAGAGGTGGAAGAAGAGCGCAATCACCTGCAGCACCGCGCAGCCGAGCGCGGCGAGCACCGTCAGCCGCGGCACGATCCGCGTCAGGGCCGGCAGCAGGATGCCGATCCCGCCGGCGAGATCGACCAGCGCGATGGAGCGGACGAACGTTTCGGAATACTGGCCGGCCCACGGCATCATCGCGGCCAGTTGGGGAATTGGCGTGGTCAGCTTGACGAACCCCGCCGAGATGAAGACGACGGCGAGGAGGACCTGGGCAGCCCAGAGGCCGATGCGAATGGCCCGGCCGGGAGCGGGCGTCTCGAAGGTGGTGGTGGACATGATGGTTCTCCAGAATGTGAGGGTTGCCATCATTTGATGATTTCTCCGTTTTTGATCATTATAGGTTCCGGGATAGGTTTCTTTCCTGGATGTTGATGATCTCATGGATTCCTTGGTCAGCATGAGGGTGTTTTGCCTCGTCGCCGAGCTGAAGAGCTTTGCAACCGCGGCGCAGCGCCTGCGCATCTCGCCCGCCATGGCGAGCAAGCACGTGATGCAGCTCGAGAAACGGCTGGGCACGCGGCTGCTCAACCGGCCCAGCCGGCGCGTCAGCCTGAGCGAGAGCGGCGCGATCTATTTCGAGCAGGCGCGGCAGATGTTGGATTCGCTCGACGAGGTCGAGGCCGCCGTCAGCCATGCGACCGTCGTCCCGCGCGGCACGCTGCGGCTGACCGCGCCGGTGTGGATGGCGAACACGATCTTCGTGAGCGTGCTCGCGGACTATCAGGCCCGATATCCGGAGGTGCGCCTCGACATCGATCTCAGCGGGCGCCTCGTCAATCTCGTCGAGGAGGGTTTTGATCTGGCTCTGCGCGCGACGGGCGCACCTGACGAGGCGCTGATCGCACGGCCCATCACCGGCGTTCCGTTCTACATGGTCGCCGCCCCCGCCTTCCTCAAACGCGCGGGCCGCCCGAAGACGCTCGCCGATCTTTCCGGCCAGGCCCTGTTGCACTACGCGCTTTATCCGGGGGAGAGCTTCTCCTTCGAGGGCGAAAAGGGTCCCGAGACCGTCAAGCTCAATCCCGTGCTGCGCAGCGGCAATGAGACGCTGTTGCACATGGCGGCGCTGGAAGGCATGGGCCTCGCCTTCCTGCCGAAATGGCTGGTCACTGCGGACATCGCCGCGGGACGTCTGGAACACGTCATGCCCGGGCACATCGTTTTCGTTGGAAAGCTGTTCGCGGTCTATCCGAGCCGCAAATATCTCTCCGCGAAGGTGCGGACCTTCATCGACTTCGTCGCCGCCGACAAGCGGATGAGGTAGCCGCCGCTACAACGACCGCGCGATCAGCAGCTTCATGATCTCGTTGGTGCCGCCATAGATCTTCTGGATGCGGGAATCGATGAAGATGCGGGAAATCGGGTATTCCTGCATGTAGCCGTAGCCGCCGAACAGCTGGAGGCACTCGTCGGCGGTCTGGACCTGCTTGTCCGAGCACCAGTATTTCGCCATCGATGCCGTCACGGTGTCGAGATCTTTCGCGACCAGGCGCTCGATGCACCAGTCGACGAACACGCGGGCGATCATCGCCTCGGTCTTGCGCTCGGCGAGCGTGAAGGCGGTGTTCTGGAAATCCAGCAGCGGCTTGCCGAACGCCTTCCGCTCCTTGGTGTACTCGGTGGTCAGCTTGACCGCGCGTTCCATCGAGGCGACGGCGCCGACCGCGAGCGCGAGGCGCTCCTGCGGCAATTGCTGCATCAGCTGGACAAAGCCCTGGCCCTCCTCCTTGCCGAGCAGGTTTTCCGGCGGCACGGTCACGTTGTCGAAGAACAGCTCCGACGTGTCGGAGGCGTGCAGGCCGATCTTGTCGAGGTTGCGCCCGCGCTTGTAGCCGTCCGCGCCCGTGGTCTCGACCACGATCAGCGAAATGCCCTTCGCGCCGGCTTCGCCCGTGCGCGCGACCACGATGACGAGATCGGCGGCCTGGCCGTTGGTGATGAACGTCTTCTGGCCGTTGATGACGTAGGAGTTGCCCTGCTTCTTCGCGGTGGTCTTGACGCTTTGCAGGTCCGAGCCGGTGCCGGGCTCGGTCATGGCGATGGCGCCGACCATCTCTCCGCTCGCCATCTTCGGCAGCCAGCGCTTCTTCTGCTCCTCCGAGCCGTAATTGAGGATGTAGTGCGCGACGATGGCGCTGTGCACCGAGACGCCCGTGGTCAGCTCCGGCACCGTGCTCTCGAGATCGTCCAGCACCGCGGCGTCATAGGCGAAGGTCGCGCCGAGGCCGCCATATTCCTCCGGCACGCTCGCCAGCAGCGCGCCCATCTCGCCGAGCCCACGCCAGGCGAACCGGTCGACCATCTTCTGCTCGCGCCATTTCTCGGCATGCGGCGCCAGGTCCCTGGCAAGATATTTCCGGAACTGGTCGCGGAAGACGTCGAGCTCTTCGGTCATCCAGGAGGAGCGGTAGGACATGGCGGCCTCGATCGTTGATGGCGATGTGCCCGCTCAGCCGTGCCACAAGGCCAGATGCGGGCGCAAGCCCGCCGCCTTGCTACGCCTGCCGAGGCTGCCGTGGATTGTGTCTTGAGGCTGCGCCTGGCCGATGCCCTATCCTGCCTGCGCGGTTTTGCCGCCGTCGCCGACGAACTGGCCGCCCGTCGTATAGGGATGATCGTCCGAGGCAAGCACGAGCGCGACCGCCGCGATCTCCTCCGCAGTCGCCCCCCGCAAGCAGGATGCGCGCGAAAAATTCCATGCTCAGGGCCTGGCCTATGTTGAATTCGCGCTGAAGCATCCCGGCCGCCCGTCAGATGATGTTTGCCAGCAAGCGCCTCGTCGCGGACGATCCGCGTCGCAAGCAGGCGAGCAGGGCGGCAGGCCGCGAGTTCGAGGTCATCATCGCCGAGCTTGTCGGAGGGACGCCCAGGCAGGCGAAGACCGCCGCCGCGGCCGCTTGGTGGTTCACGGCTTTGCCAAGCTTGCCCTCGAAGATAAATTCGGTTCAGTGAAGAGCGAAGTCGGCTCCTCAATCACGTGCTGACCTATCTTTGGCCGGCGAGCAGCGTACGCCGCTAGAGCGTTTTCCAGCGAAGTGGATACCTCGCGTGAAGACAACGCACAAAACAAAAGTCTGGATCGAGGATTGAACGCGTCATGATTGCCACGGCGACAGAGCTCAAGCTCGATATCGAACGCGTCGGCACGGTCTCCGCGATCCTGACGCAGCCGGCCCATTCGCGCGCCTGCTACGTCCTCGCGCACGGGGCCGGTGCGGACATGCGGCATGCCTTCATGGAGAAGGCCGCGGCGGGCTTGGCGGATCGCGGCATTGCGACGTTCCGTTTCAATTTCCCCTATATGGAGGCGAAGAAGGGACGTCCCGACCAGCCGGCTGTTGCGCACGCGACGATCCGCGCGGCGGTCGCGGAGGCAGCGCGGCTCTGCCCCGGCGTGAAGCTGATTGCCGGCGGTAAATCATTTGGCGGACGCATGACCTCGCAGGCGCAGTCCAAGGCGCCACTGCCTGGCGTCAAAGGGCTCGCCTTCCTCGGCTTTCCCCTGCATGCGGCCAAGAAGCCGTCGTCCGAGCGCGCCGAGCACCTCGCCGGCATTGCGATCCCCATGCTGTTCCTGCAAGGCACTCGCGATGAGCTTGCCGATCTGAGCTGCCTCAGGCCTGTCGTCGAGAAGCTCGGTGCGAAGGCAACGCTGCATGAGGTCGAGGGACGGGATCACTCGTTTGCGGTGCTGAAGAAGTCCGGTCGGACGAATGAAGAGGCGCTCAGGGAGGTGCTGGACGCGCTGGTAGCCTGGACCGACGCGATCACCTGAGGCTCAGGCGGAATAAAGCCCCTTGTCGCGCGCCTTCTGGATCGCCAGCGCTGCGATGAGGTCGAGTGTCGGCGTCCACAGGCCGGCGGTGCGCGCGAAGGCCGCCGGTGCCTTCACCAGCACGTCGATCTCCATGGCGCGGCCGAGCTCGTAATCCTGCAGCAGCGACGGCTTGTGGTTGGGGGCGGGGCCGCTGCGGGTGACGCGCTTGACCTCGGGGATGAAATGCTGGGCGATGTCGTTCGCCTCATTCAGCATACGCGGAATCACTTCCGCGAAAGCGGGGTCGTCGCGCACCCCGCGCGCGGTCTGGCCGGTGAGCAGGCAGAGCACCGACAGCGACATGTTGGTCAGCAGCTTTGACCAGATCGCCTCGCGGATCTCGGCCACCGGCGGCGATTCCAGCCGGGCGTCGTTGAGGACGTTGCGGAGCTTGGTGATCCGCTCGCAATTGCGGTCGTCGCATTCGCCGATCAAAAGGCGGTTGCGGTCGGGCGTGAGGTTCTGCACGACGCCGGGCGCGGTCACCTCGTTGGATGAGAAGATGACGCCGCCGATGATCCGCTCCTTCGGAATGCAGGCGCGCAGGCGACCGCCTGGATCGAGGAACGAAATGTCCGGCGGCGTCGGGTGCCGCGGCGGCAGGCCGATCGCGTACCACCAGGGAATGCCGTTCTGCGCGAACACGATGGCGGTGTCGTCTTGCAGCAGCGGCTTGATGCTGGAGACCAGACCGGTCAGCGCGGTCGCTTTCAGCGTGGAGATCACGACGTCCTGCGGGCCGAGCTGGGCCGGATCCCCCGATGCGTTCACCTTGGCGGAAACCTCGGACTCGCCGACCCGCAGCTTGAGGCCGTTCGCGCGTACCGCCTCGAGATGCGCGCCGCGCATCACGCATGAGACCTCATGGCCGGCGCGCGCCAGCCGTACCGCAATGTGGCTGCCGACGGCGCCCGCGCCGAAAATGCAGATGCGCATGTTGATCCCGTCCCTGATCCCGTGAGTGCCGCTCGCGCCAGCATGACACAAGCCGCCATGCGGTGGACGCGGCCGCCCTACGCCGGAAAGATATGGATCAAGGCGCGCGGCCTCGGCCATAGTGCGCGGCAAACAACCGGAGGGATCGCCGATGACTGCCAACCCTGTGCTGTGGAGCCTCGATGAACGCGGGGTTGCGACCGTCACGTTGAACCGGCCGGAGGTGAACAACGCCTATGACGGCGCGCTGATATCAGGCGTGCTGGCGGCCATGGACGACCTTTCCAAGAAGCCGGCCCTGCGGCTCGTCGTTCTCAGGGGCAACGGCAAGCATTTCCAGGCCGGCGCCGACCTCAAATGGATCAACGGCGTGCGGCCGCAATCGGCCGAGGCCAACGAGGCGGCCTCGCGCGCGACCTTTGAGGCCGTGCAGCGCCTCAACACCATGCCGATCCCGACGGTCGCCCTGGTGCAGGGCGGCTGCTTCGGTGGCGGCACCGGCGTGATCGCGGCCTGCGACGTCGTGATCGCCGCGGACAATGCCCTGTTCTCCATTACCGAGGTGCGCTGGGGCCTGACCGCCGCGATCATCATTCCGCAGCTCTGCGACGCCATTGGCGTCCGGCAAGTCCGGCGCTACGCGCTCACCGGCGAACGCTTCGGTGCCGAGGATGCCCGCCGCATCGGCCTCGTCCACGACGTGGTGCCGCTCGCCGATCTCGAAGCCGCAGGAGCCAAGGTGGTCGAGCAGCTGCTCGCCAACGGGCCGGAGGCGATGGCCGAGACCAAGAAGCTCGCGCTGGAGAGCTCGTTCGGCGGCATGGCGGTGGACGACGCCGCCTACAAGCGGCTCGTGCAGCTGCACTCGCTCAAGCGCCAGAGCACGGAAGCCGCGGAAGGGCTGGCCTCGTTCGCGGAGAAACGGGCGGCGAATTGGGGCGCGGCAAGAGCTGAGGGTTAGCGCTCAGCAGCCGCGGCAGATGTTGTTGATGCTGCGATGGACGGCATCGTCGTCCTGTCGCATCTGGCGCATCGATTCGAGCGTCTTGCTCTCGTCGGTAACGGGTGCCGGCTTGCGCTTTGCTCGCAAGCAAGGAATTTTGGGAAGGGACGTGCCATGCGGGCCACGACGATCGAAGAACCGGCACGGAAGGTGCCGCTCTATGGCGAATATGAAGTCGTCGTGCTCGGCGGCGGTCCGGCTGGCATTGTCGCGGCAGCCTCAGCCGCGCGCGCCGGGAGGAAGACGCTGCTGATCGAGCGCTACGGCTTCCTCGGCGGCATGGGCACCGCCGCCGGCGTCACCAATTTCTGCGGCCTGCACGGCAATGTCTACGGCAAGGCGCACCGGCTGGTGCAGGGCATGGCGTCCGATCTGCTGGCACGGATCGATCGTCTGAACGGCCTCAACACGCCGCACCTGATCCTCGGCAAGGTCTTCGCTCAGGCCTACGACACCGCGGCCTACAAGATCGCGGCCGATCAACTGCTCGCGAGCCACAAGGTGCACATCCTCTTCCATGCGCTCGGCGCCGGCGTGGTGATGGGTGATAACAGCCGCATCGACGCACTGCTGGTCGAGACCAAGGCCGGTCGGCAGGCGGTGCGCGCGGAGATCTTCATCGATTGCTCCGGCGACGGCGATCTCGCCGTGTGGGCCGGTGCGCCGTTCGAAATCGGCGACGAGAACGGCCATCCGCTCTATCCCTCGATGATGCTGCGTCTCAACGGCATCGATCCGGAGAAAGCGGGCGAGGCCTGGCGCACCATCCCGCAATTGATGGAAAAGGCGCTCGCGGCCGGCACGCACACATTTCCGCGCAAGAGCGCGATCGTGCGGCCGCAAAAGTCCGGCATCGAGTGGCGGGTGAACTTTACGCAAGTGGCGCGCGAGGATGGCCACGCCATCAATGGCGTCGACCCCGACGATCTCACCCGCGGCGAGATCGAGGGCCGCAAGCAGGCGCTCGCGGCGTTCGAATTCCTGCGCACGGTGCCCGGGTTCGAGAAGTCCTACATCGTCGACCTGCCGCCGCAGCTCGGCATCCGCGAAACCCGCCGCATCAAAGGCGGCTACCAGCTCAGCGGCGAGGACGTGCTCGGCTGCGCCTCGTTCGAGGACTCGGTCGGCGTCAACGGCTGGCCGATCGAGGCCCATGTTCCCGGCGATGTCGTCTTCACTTTCCCGCCGATCCCGGAATCCCGGGGCTACAACGAGCTGCCCTACCGGATGCTGGTGCCCGAGGGCGTCGACAACCTCCTGGTCGCTGGCCGCTGCGCCTCGATGACCCATGAGGGCCAGTCGGCGGCACGGGTCTCCGGTGCCTGTTTTGTGATGGGCGAGGCAGCCGGTTCCGCTGCCGCATTGGCGCTCTCCGGAAACCGGCTTCCACGCGAAATCCCCATTGAAAAATTGCAGGAAACGTTGAAACAACAGGGCGCCTTCATCGGGCGGGATCAGCCCGTGCCGGAAGGTCTGTGACGGTCTGCTGAAGAAGACGACGGAGAAAACGGGATGATCGGAATTGCAAGGCTCGCAGCTGCTGGCCTGTTGGCGATCATGGCGATGGGCTCGGCGCGGGCCGAGGACGCGCTGAAGGTCAAGGTGGGCGTGCTTCGCCTGTCGTCCTCCGCGCCCGTCTTCATCGCGCAGGACAAGGGCTATTTTCACGAGGCCGGTCTCGACGTCGAGCTGAAGTTCTTCGATGCGGCGCAGCCGATCGCGGTCGCGACCACCTCGGGCGACGTCGATTTCGGCGTCACCGCCTTCACCGCCGGTCTCTACAATCTCGCCGGCAAGGGCACGCTGAAGGTGATCGGCGGCATGAGCCGCGAGAAAGCAGGCTATCCCCTGATCGGCTATTTCGCCAGCAACAACGCCTATGCGGCCGGCCTGAAGACGCCAAAGGATCTCGCGGGAAAGCGCGTGGCGATGACGCAGGTCGGATCGAGCTTTCACTATTCGCTCGGCCTGCTCGCCGACAAATACGGCTTTAAGCTTGCTGACGTGAAGATCGTGCCGCTGCAATCGCTGTCGAATGCAGCCGCCGCGCTGAAGGGCGAGACCGTCGATGCGGCGTTACTGCCCATCTCCACCGCGCGAAAACTGATGGACGAGGGCGGCGCGAAGTTTCTGGGCTGGGTCGGCGACGAAACGCCCTGGCAACTGGGCGCGGTGTTCGCCTCGCCGAAGACGCTGACCAACAAGGTGCTGGTGACGAAATTCCTCGGCGTGCTCGCAAAGGCCGACCGCGAGTATCACGACGTGATCCTGGCTTCGATGAAGGACGGCATCGCGCCGATCAACGAGCAGACAAAGCCGCTACTGGAAATCATCGCAAAATACACCAATCTGCCGGTCGAGCAGGTGGTCGGCAATTGCGCCTATATCGATCCCGACGGCAAGCTCGACGTCAAGAACGTCGACAACCAGATCAAATGGCTGCAGGAGCAGGGTTTTGCCGACAAGGGCTTTGACGCCGATGCGATCATCGCCAGCGATTATGTCAAGGCGGATTGATGCTGAGGATGCTGTCTCTCGCGACGGGCGATCTGCCACCCTCCCCTGGAGGGCACGGCAATCGCATATGGCGCGCACGAGGTGGCGGCATCGGCGGTAGGCTCCCTCTCCCGCTTGCGGGGGAGGGCTGGGGTGGGGGTGTCTCCGCGGCGGGATTGCCCAGGGTTCCGGACGATATCCCAGCGGGGAGAGAGCCCTCACCCGCCGCGTTCTGCGAGCGCGTCGGCCTCTCCCGCAAGCGGGAGAGGCGGAGCAAGCCCGCGGACGATCCCGGTGAAATCCATATGCGATCGTCCTGCCCTCCGGGGAAGGGTGAAGGACGCGGGCACCGCGCATGGACCTGATCGCCAGCCACATCACCCATCGCTTTGGCGATCTCGCCGTGCTCGACGACGTCTCCTTCACCGTCGGCGCGGGCGAGGTGGTGGCGATCGTGGGGCCCTCGGGTTGCGGCAAGAGCACGCTGCTGTCCATACTGGGTGGCTTGTTGCAGCCGACGTCGGGCGCGCCCGAGCTGCGCGGGGCGCCGCCGGCGGACAGTCTCAACCCGCTCACCTTCGTGTTCCAGGATTTTGCGCTGCTGCCCTGGGCGACGGTGGAGGAGAACGTCGAATTCCCGCTGCTGCACACCCAGCTTTCGGCCGCGCAGCGCCGCGCGCTGGTCGAGGACGCCTTGCGTCGTACCGGGCTGACCGATTTTCGCCAGACCTACCCAAAACAGCTCTCCGGCGGCATGCGCCAGCGCGTCGGCATTTCGCGCGCGCTGGCTGCGAAGCCTGCGATCCTGCTGATGGACGAGCCGCTCTCGGCGCTGGATTCGCAGACACGCGAGCTCCTGATGGAGGATTTCGTTCGCCTGCTCGCCGATGGCGGCATGGGCGCGGTCTACGTCACCCACAACCTCGAAGAGGCTGCGCGGCTTGCCGACCGCATCGTGGTGCTGTCGCGGCGGCCGGGGCGTATCCGCGAGGTCGTCACCGTGCCGACGACGCGCGCGGCGCGCGATGAAGCCGCCGCGCGCGAAAAGCTGCTCGCGCTGCAGAACCAGATCTGGTCGCTGATCCGCAACGAGGCGATCGATGCCGAGCGCGAGGTCCAGCATGCTTGATCGCGCCGCGAGCGATGTGGCTCCGAAGGACGAGGTAACCCGGCGCGTCCGCTTCCGCGGCGCCGGGTTCGTGCCCGCCTCGAGCCGTTTCGGCGGCTGGATCGCGCTCGCCCTCGTCATCGCGATCTGGCAGGCCGCCGGAAGCACCGGCCTCGTCAATCCGCTGTTCCTGCCGGCGCCGTCGGCGATCGCGCGCGCGATCTACCGGCTCGCGGTGTCGGGCGCGCTGTGGCAGCATCTGTCCGCTTCGCTCTTGCGCATCGGCGTCGGCTGGCTGCTCGGCACCGTGGCCGGGGTCGCCGTCGGCTTCGCCATCGGCCTGTCGCGGCTGGCGCGCAGCGTCGGCATCACCTTCATCTCGGCGCTGTTCCCGATCCCGAAGATCGCGCTGCTGCCGCTGCTCATCCTCTGGCTCGGCATCGGCGAAGAGCCGAAGATCGCGACCATTGCCTTGGGCGTGTTCTTCTCGACTGCGATCTCGGTCTATAGCGGTGTCGATGCGGTGCCGCGCAACCTGATCCGCATGGCGCAGAGCTTCAACGTTCCCTTCGCCACCATCGTGCGCAAGGTGATCTGGCCGGGCGCGCTGCCCGCCATCCTCGCCGGCTTCCGCATCACCGCTTCCGTCGCGCTTTTGCTCGTCGTCAGCGCCGAGATGATCGGCGCGCAATACGGCATCGGCGCCTTCGTGCTCCAGGCCGGCAATCTGATGCAGACCGATCAGCTGCTCGCGGGCGTGGTGATCCTGTCGGTGTTCGGCCTCGCGGTGGGGAGGGTGATCGGCTGGCTGGAGACGCGGTTGCTGCACTGGCGGTGAAGCATACTCCCGTCATTGCGAGCGCGGCGAAGCAATCCAGAATCCCTCCGCGGTGACAGTCTGGATTGCTTCGCTGCGCTGGCAACGACGATGTGGCCGGCACGTCGGCTTCACGCGTTCCCGCGATCCTCCCGGAACAGATCCAGCTTCTGCTGCACCGGCCGATCCGAGAAGCTGAAAAGCACGGCGTCCTCGTCCGCCTCGTGCGTCACCCAGTGCCAGCTCGGCACCACGAACAGATCGCGCGGGGCCCATTCGAACACCGCGTCGCCGATGCGGCTGCGGCCGCGGCCCTCGATCGGGCAGAACACGGTGGCATCGGTCGAACGATAGCGCGCGGTCTTGAAACCCTTCGGCAGCAGCTGGATGAAGGTGCCGATGGTCGGCATGGCGAAATCGCCGGTCTCGGGGTTGCTGAATTTCAGCTTCAGCCCGTGACAGGCGTCCCACTCCTGGCGCGTCCTGGCCTTCTCCAGCGCCTCGCGGGTGTAGACATAGGGATAGCTGAAGATCGGCGAGGTCTTCGAGCTTCGCTTCACGTCCACCGGCAGCAGATTATGGCCGTAGCGGGCGAAGCTGTCGCCGGCAGGCTTGGTGATCTTCTGCTGGTCTTCCTTCGAGCCTTCCGCGAAGGAGCAGTCGAAGAACTGCACCAGCGGGATATCGAGCCCGTCGAGCCAGAACATCGGCTCATCGGTCTCGTTGGAATGATCGTGCCAGGTCATCGACGGTGTGATGATGAAATCGCCGGGCTCCATCGCGGTGCGCTCGCCGTCCACCGCGGTGTGGGCGCCCTTGCCTTCGAGCACGAAGCGCAGCGCCGACTGGCTGTGGCGATGGGCGGGCGCGACGTCGCCAGGCACCACCATCTGCACGCCGGCATAGAGCGAGGTCGTGATCTTGGACTGGCCGCGCAGGCCCGGGTTCTCAAGCACAAGCACGCGCCGCTCGGCTTCCTTGGCGGTGATGAGCTTGCCGGCCTCGGTCATGTAATCGCGGATGACGTCGAACTTCCAGAGATGCGGCCGGCAGGGGCTCCTCGGCTCCGGCGTGATCAAATCGCTCATCACCGTCCATAGCGCGGTGAGATTTTCGCCGTCGATCTTCCTGTAAAACGCCTCGCGTTCCGGCGTCTTGGTCACGGCTTCCATGGCGCGGCTCCCGTCGTCGTTCTCGCTGAGATTGACAGCATACTGACAATCTTTGTAGCGTCAATGGCGGCTTCGGCTGCTAAGCAACGAGAAAACCGGGAGGGTTCCGATGAAGCTGCACGGCTATTTCCGCTCCAGCGCCGCCTATCGCGTGCGGATCGCGCTGAACCTCAAGGGCCTCGGCGCCGAGCACTTGCCGCATCATTTGCGCAAGGGCGAGCAATGCGCGCCCGCTTATCTTGCCATCAATCCGCAGGGCCTGGTGCCGGCGCTGGAGGACGATGCGGGTGCGGTGCTGACCCAATCGGTCGCCATCATCGAATGGCTCGATGAGACCCATCCGAATCCGCCGCTGTTGCCCAAGGAGCCGCTGCGCCGCGCCAAGGTACGCGCGTTCGCGCTGGCGATCGCCTGCGACACCCATCCGGTGCAGAATTTGAAGGTGCTGGCGCGGCTGCGTGAGCTCGGCCTGCCCGAGGACAAGGTGCAGGACTGGGCCGCCTGGGTCAATCGCGAGGGCCTGTCGGCCTGCGAGACGCTGATCAAGGGCGAGAAGGGCCCGTTCTGCTTCGGCGATGCGCCGACGCTCGCCGATCTCTGCCTGGTGCCGCAGCTTGCCAATGCGCGCCGCTTCGGCGTCGATGTCTCGGCCTATCCGCGCCTGCTGAAGGCCGAGGCCGCCGCCAAGGCGCTGCCCGTCTTCGCCAATGCCGCGCCGGAGAAGCAGCCCGATGCCGAGTAAGCCTTCTGCTCCGATCACGATCGACGCGGTCTATGCCGCGCCGGGCTATCTGTTCCGACGCATGCAGCAGATCGCGGTGTCGATCTTCATGGAGGAGTGCAAGGCGTTCGATCTCACGCCGGTGCAATATGCCGCGCTGATCGCGATCCACACCCATCCCGGTATCGACGCGACGCGACTGTCGGCGGTGATCGCTTTCGACCGCTCCACGCTCGGCAGCGTGATCGAGCGGCTGCAGGCCAAGGACTATATCGAGCGCAAGCCCGCGCCCGAGGACAAGCGGATCAAGCTGCTCTATCTGACGAAATCAGGCGCCGCGATCCTGCGCGAGATCATCCCCGCCGTCGAGCGCGCCCAGGCGCGCATGCTGGAGCCGCTGAAGCCGGCGGACCGCAAGACGCTGATGGCGCTGATGACGCAGCTCGTCGACCTCAACAACGAGGCCTCGCGCGTGCCGCTGCGGGCGGAGGACGCGCTGGAGCATCTGGGCAAGGGCGGGTGAGGGATGTGAGGCTGCGCCGGGACGACACTGCGTGTGTGGCGGCACTACCGCTTCACATCCGCAACAACGCCTGCCGGTCGATCTTCCCCGTCCCCGTCTTCGGCAACTCGTCGATGAAGATCACCTCGCGCGGATATTTGTAGGGCAGCAGCTTGCCCTTCACGTAATCCTGCAGCTTCCGCGCAGCCTCGCTCTGGTCCACCGCGCGGTTGTTCATCACCACCACCGCCTTCAGCGTCATCCGGCGATCCGGCAGCTCGGCTGCGAACACCGCGCATTCGCGGATGTCGGGGTGGTCGGCGAGGCAGAGCTCGACCTCGAGCGGGTAGACCCACTGGCCGGAGATCTTGATGAGATCATCGGCGCGACCGCGGAAGAAGTGGAAGCCGTCGGCATCGCGGATGAAGCGGTCGCCGGTATAGATCCAGCCGCCCTCGCGGATCGTCTCCGCGGATTTGTCCGGCCGGTTCCAGTACAGCGGCGTGTTGGAATCGCCGCGCACCCACAAAATGCCCTCCTCGTTGTCGCCGACGTCGCGCCCGTCCTTGTCGCGCAGCGCGACCTCGTAGCCGGGTACGCGCAAGCCCGCGGCCCCGAGCTTCTTCTGCTCGGGGCGGTTGGAGAGATAGATGTGCAGCACCTCGGTCGAGCCGAGACCTTCGACGATCTCGAGCCCCGTGAGCGTCTTCCAGCCGTTGAAGACCTCTGCCGAGAGCACTTCCGCGGCGGAGAGCGCCATGCGCAGCGACGAGAAATTCGTCTTCTCTGCCCCCTCGGCCTTGGTCAGTGAGGTATAGAGCGTCGGCAGGCCGAAGAAGACCGTCGGCCTGTACTGCTCGATCGCCGCGAAGATCGCCGCCGGTTTCGGCTGGCCCGGCAGCAGCAGCGTCGCCGCGCCCGCCGAGAACGGGAAGGTGACGGAATTGCCAAAACCGTAGGCGAAGAAGATCTTTGGCACCGAGAAGCAGATGTCGTCGGACGTCAGCTTCAGCACATTCTGCGCGAAGGCGAGCTCGCTATAGGCCATGTCGTGCTGGAGATGCACGATGCCCTTGGGCCGGCCGGTGGAGCCGGAGGAATACATCCAGAACGCCATCTCGTTGCGATCGGTGGCAGCTTCGGCGAGCTCGGTCGGGAATTGCGCGAGCCAGCTCGCCGCCGCGATCGCGGCAGGCGAGGCATGCTCGCCGACCGCGCCATTGACGACGATCAGCGTCTGCAGCTTCGTGTCCTTGCACGCCTCGGCATTGAAGCGCGCGCAGAACTCGGCATCGGCGACCGCAACGGCAGCACCGGAATCGACGAGATAGAATTGCAGCAGGTCCGGTGGCGTCAGCGTGTTGATCAGCAGCGGCACGAAGCCGGGGCGCACCGCGCCGAAGAAGGCGGCGGGATAGGCCGTCGTGTCGTCGAGGAACAGCAGCACGCGGTCGCCGCGCGTCAGGCCGAGCGAGGCGAAGCCGTTGCCCCAGCGGCAGGCCTCCGCGCACAACTCGGCATAGGTCCGCGTGCCCGCCGGCCCGATCAACGCGAGCTTGTCGCTGCGGCCCTGTGCCAGATTGTCGAACAGCACGCGGCTGGCGTTATAGACTTGCGGAACGGCAAAGCCGATCTCGCGCGCGCCCGGGCTGTCGGCGGGCACCTGGTCCCGAATCTCGTTGCTCATGCCGTAACCTCGCCGGCCGCATCCCCGCCGTCGCCTGTGCCATTCTTGGCGGCCTCGTAGCGCGCCATGAAGACCGGCGACATATGGCGCAGGCGTGCATCGTCGATGCGCCCGGAGCGCGTGATGTAGCTGTAGGCGAAATCCATCAGGTCGAGCTGCATGTGCTGGGCGAAGTGCTCGTACCAGAAAGCGCTGGTGCGGGCCGCGTTGACCAGCTTCTGCACCACCGGCTTGCGCTCTGCCTGGTAGCGCTGCAGCGCGGTGGCCAGATGCGCATCGGATTCAAGCGCCTTGACCAGCGCGATCGCGTCCTCGATCGCAAGGCGCGTACCGGAGCCGATCGAGAAATGCGCCGAGTGCAGGGCGTCGCCGAGCAGCACCATGTTCTTGAACGACCAGTGCTCGTTCCAGACCCAGGGGAAATTGCGCCAGACCGATTTGTTGGAGACGAGGCAATGGCCGCCCAGCGTGTCGGCAAACACCTCCTCGCAGACGCCCTTGGATTGCTCGACGTCCTTGTAGGCGAAGCCATAGGCCTGCCAGGTCGCGTGGTCGCATTCGACCAGGAAGGTGCTCATCGTCGGCGAATAACGGTAGTGATGGGCGTTGAAGACGCCGCGATCGGTCTTCACGAAGGTCTGCGACAGCGTGTCGAATCGCTTCGACGTGCCGTACCAGACGAATTTGTTGGAGGAGTAGGACAGCGAGGTGCCGAAATCGCCCTCATAAGCGCGGCGCACCAGCGAGTTCAGCCCGTCGGCGGCAACGATCAGATCGTGGCCATTGAGCTGGTCGATCGCGTGAATCGGCGTGTCGAAACGCGGGGTGACGCCGGCACCGAGCGCGCGCTGCTGCAGGAACTTCAGGAGCTCGAGCCGCCCGATCGAGGAGAAGCCCACTCCGTCGATGGCGACGCTGTCGCCATGCAGGTTCAGCGTGATGTTCTCCCAGCTCTCCATATGCGGCGCGATCGCGTCGACCGTCTCGGGGTCGTCGGCGCGCAGGAACTCCAGGGCCTGATCGGAGAACACGACGCCAAAGCCCCAAGTCGCGTCGGCCGGGTTCTGTTCGAACAGGTCGACTTGATCCTCGGGGTGACGCTTCTTCCAGAGATAGGCGAAGTAGAGCCCGCCGGGCCCCCCGCCAATCACGGCGATCCGCAACGTCTGCCTCCCTAATTGACAGTATACTTACTATCTAGGGGTAGACTAATGTGCTCCGACGTCCGGCGCCAGAGGAATTATCGACAAGGCCGACACGCCGAAACTCGCTTTCGGACCCGCGCTTTGCGCGTGTCCAAAATCCTCGGGCACGAACCATAGCCAAACCGCGCCGCATTGGCCACCCGGGGTCAGACGCAGCGCTTCACGTAGACGCCGTTCACCCAGCACCCTGGTACAGCGGACCACCGGAACCGGCTTGCGGACGACGACGGCCGCGTTCGGCCCGGCGCAACCGGCGCGATAGACGCCGCGCGTGCACACCACCGCGTCGGCGTCGGTGGCCTCGAAGGTCCGCACGAAAATTCATTCGCGCGATGACTTCGTTATGGCCGCGCGCTTTGGCACGGCATCGTGCCTCGCCTCACCGGGCAGCGAACGGGGCGAGCACGTCCTTGCACGCCGGCGACAGCGAGGCGGCGTTGTTGGAGATGCACTGGATGATGCGGCCGCCGCCGGGCGCGAGGCCGGCGCACAGCGTACGGATGTCGGCGCCGCAGGCCGACCGGACGATGAACAATTCTTCGCGAGGCCGCAATGGGCGCAGCACGATGACGGCCGATGCCGCGGCGGGCGCTGCCGCTGCGGCCGGTGCGGCACCAGAAGTAGGCGCGGCCGCCGGGGCACCGCCGCCGAATGCCGCATTCACGGCCTTGGCGCAGCCCGCCGACACCTTCTCTTTGTTCTTCTCCAGACATTCGAGCGCGAGTGCGCCGCCCGGCGGCACGCCGGCGCAAACCTTGGGATAGTCGCCGCGGCAGGCGCTCTTGATCGCGGAGACCTGCGCGCTGCTCGGCTGCTTTGGTGCTGCCGCTTTCGGGGCGGCTGCCGCTGCCGGTTTGGCCGCGGGCTCGGCGGCGGGCGCAGCTTCCGCCTTTGCAGGCTCGGATTTGGCAGGCTCGGATTTGGCGGGCGCCGCTTCGGTCTTCGGCGCGGCCGCCGGCTCGACCGCGCGAACCGCGGACTGGCATCCCGATGACAGGCTGGACATGTTCTTGGCGAGGCATTGATACGCCTCGACGCCGCCGGGCGTCACGCTCGCGCAATGCGCGATGAAGTCCGAGCGGCATGCGGAGCGGATCGCACTCTTCTGGGCCTCGGTCGGCGCCTGCGCGACCGCGCCTGTTGCAGTTGCGAAGAGAGTTGCGGCAAGCAACGCGGTGCGCGTCGATGCAAGTTTCAACATGTTGAACATTTGAATGAATCCCTGCGGGTCGGTCCGCCGACAATCTTCAAAAGGTATGCAAACGCAATCGTCGCGAGTAATGCTTCGAGAGCCGCATCTTTGGCGTCTTTGGCCTCTACCGCAAGTAGATAGTGTCCGGGCGACCGTGGGTAACTATGTCGTAAGCTTCACCATGCGCTTGCCGCGGTTCTCGCCTGCGAGCAGTCCGATCAGCGCTTTCGGTGTGTTCTCGAGGCCATCGATGATGTCCTCCTGCACCTTCAGTTTGCTGGATTTCACCCAGGCCTGGAGATCGGCGAGCGCGCGCTGGCTGTCCTTCATGTAGTCCATCACGATGAAGCCCTGCATCACCAACCGCTTCACCACGATCAGCCCGGGCACGCCGCGCGGGCCGTGTGCGGCGGGCGCGCCATCATATTGCGAGATCGCGCCGCAGCAGGCGATGCGGCCGTAATTGTTCATTTGCGGCAGGCAGGCTTCCAGAATGTCGCCGCCGACATTGTCGAAATAGACGTCGATGCCCTTGGGCGCTGCCGCGCGAAGCGCCCTGAACACGGCGCCGTCCTTGTAGTCGACGGCGGCATCGAAGCCGAGCTCGGAGGTCAGCCAGTGGCACTTATCAGTGCCGCCGGCGATGCCGATGACACGGCACCCCTTGATCTTGGCGATCTGTCCGACGATCGAGCCGACCGATCCCGCGGCCGCCGAGACCACGACCGTCTCGCCCTCCTTGGGCTTGCCGACCTCCAGCAGGCCGAAATAGGCGGTGAGGCCGGCGATGCCGAACACGCTGAGCAGATGCGTCATCGGCTCGAGCTTCGGCATCCTGGTCAGATGCTTCGCCGGCACCGCGGCAAACTCCTGCCAGCCGGTGTCGCCGAACACGATGTCACCGGGTGCAAGCCCCTCGGCCTTTGAGCTGACGACCTCGGCGATGGCGCCGCCGGCCATCACGCTGTTGGCCTCGACGGCCGAACGATACGTCGCGCCGTGCATCCAGGCGCGGTTGGCCGCGTCGAGCGAGATGTATCGCACGCGCAGCAAAGCCTCGCCGTCCTTCGGCTCCGGCATCGCGCCGTCGATCATCTTGAAATGTTCGGGTCCGAGCTTGCCGCTGGGCTTTTCCACCAGCAGGATCTGGCGATTGGTGTTGCCGCTCATGGCGTTTTCCTCTTCATTCGCTTGACGATTATTGGTGCAGCCGTCGCAAAGAAAGCGTGCAGGCCGCATTCGTTGTGCGCTGCATGAAGGCTAGATCGTGAAGGGTCATTTCACAACGGGAACATCCGGCCAACGCGATCGCCCGCCAAGCGTGTTGCGTCATCCTCATATCTGCGACATCATGAAGCGGCCGGTGTAGTGGGGGTCTTCGATGTCGAACAGGTTTACGCAATACATCTTGGCCGCGATGGTGCTGGGCATCGTCATGGGGGCGGCGATCTTCAACTTCCTGCCCGACACCCGAGCCGAGTGGGCCTCCTCCATCAACCTGATCGCCATGATGTTCCTGCGCCTGATCAAGATGATCATCGCGCCGTTGGTGTTCGCGACCCTGGTCGGCGGCATCGCCCATATGGGAAGTGGTGCGCGGCTCGGGCGCATCTTCGCCAAGACCATGGGCTGGTTCGTCAGCGCCTCCTTCGTCTCGCTGCTGCTCGGCCTCGTCATGGTCAACCTGCTCCAGCCGGGCGCGAACTTCCCCGGCACGCTGCCGCAGGCGGGGCAATCGACCGGCTTGCCCGTCTCGGCCTTCTCGATCGAGAAATTCCTGACCCATCTGATCCCGACCTCGATCGCGGATGCGATGGCACAGAACGAGATCCTCCAGATCGTGATCTTCGCCGTGTTCTTCTCGGTGGCAATGGGCTCGATGCCCGAGCGGTCGAAGCCGATCCTGGCGATGATCGACGACGTCGCCCACATCATGCTCAAGGTGACGAGCTATGTGATGCTGTTCGCGCCGCTCGCGGTGTGGGCCGCCATCACCGCCACCGTCGCCAAGAACGGCCTCGGCGTGCTGTGGAAGCTCGTCGTCTTCATGGGCGGTTTCTATCTCGCGCTCGGGATCCTGTGGGTCATCCTGATGATCGTCGGCTTCATGGTGATCGGGCCGCGCTACAGCCACCTCTTGAAGCTGATCCGCGAGCCGCTGATGATCGCGTTCTCGACCGCGAGCTCGGAGGCGGCCTATCCGAAGACGCTGGAAGGCTTGACCAAGTTCGGCGCCTCGTCGCGGATCTCGAGCTTCGTGCTGCCGCTCGGCTACTCCTTCAACCTCGACGGCACGATGATGTACTGCACCTTCGCCAGCATCTTCATCGCACAGACCTACCACATCGAGATGTCGCTCGCGACGCAGCTGGCGATGCTCGCGACCCTGATGATCACCTCGAAGGGCGTCGCCGGCGTGCCGCGCGCCTCCCTCGTCGTGATCGCCTCGACGCTGTCGCAGTTCGGTATTCCCGAGGCGGGCCTGTTGATGATCATGGGCATCGACACCTTCCTCGACATGGGACGCAGCGCCACCAACGTGATCGGCAACTCGCTGGCGACCGCGGTGGTCGCGAAATGGGAAGGCGAGCTCGGGCCGGAGCACGAGCTCGGACCGGGCGAGGTGGCGACCCCGGACATGGTGCCTGGCGAATTGCCTGCGATGGCCGGCCATTGACGGAGGGTGCATCATGCGCCGCTCATTGGCGATATCGGGCAGCCTGTTGCTGGCAGCGTGTCTGCTGGCGACCGGGGCCTTGGCGCAAACCGGCGGCAGCGAAGGGCTTAGCCCGACGCTGTCGGCGATCAAGAAGGCGCATACCGTGCGGCTGGGCTATCGCGAGAGCTCGCCGCCGTTCTCCTTCCTCGACCAGTCGGGTCGTCCGATCGGCTACAGCCTCGAATTGTGCGAGGCCATCGTCGAGGAAATCGGCGTCGAGGTCGACGATCCCAATCTCAGAATCGACTACGTCAAGGTCACCTCGGACGACCGCATCGACGCCGTGCTCCAGAGCAAGATCGACCTGGAATGCGGCTCGACCACGGCAAATGCCGAGCGTGGCAAGCGCGTCGCCTTCTCGCCGCTGATGTTCGTCGCCGGCACCAAGCTGATGGTGCCGAAGGCGTCGAACGTCCAGTCGCTGACCGATCTTAAGGGCAAGACCATCGTGGTGACGAAAGGCACCACCAACGAGCAGGCGATCCAGGCGGCCGACAAGAAGTTCTCGCTCGGCCTCAACATCGTCACCTCGCCGGACCACGAGCAGTCCTACCAGACGCTCGTCGACGGCAAGGCCGATGCGTTCGCGACCGACGACATCCTGCTGTTCGGCCTGATTGCGCGCCACAAGGCGCAGGACAAGTTCCGCGTCACCGGCGACTATCTGTCGTACGATCCCTACGGCATCATGTTCAAGAAAGGGGAGCCGCAGCTCTCCGCGGTGGTCGAGCGCGCCTTCCGCAAGCTGGGCTCCAACCGCGACCTCGTCCCGCTCTACAACAAATGGTTCGTGTCGCGGCTACCGACCGGCGAGCGGCTCAACGTGCCGATCTCGCTGCAGCTGGAGGAAGCCTTCAAGGCCATGGACGATTCCGCCAGCGCGAATAATTAGCGCTTACCTCCCTTCTCCCCGTGTGGGAGAAGGTGGCGCGAAGCGCCGGATGAGGGGTCTCTATCCACGCGTTAAACCTACGTTGAGGAGAGAGACCCCTCACCCGTCTCACCGCTACGTGGTGAGCCACCCTCTCCCACAAGGGGAGAGGGTGCAGCGCGTTTGCGGCTAATTTTTATCAAACACGCGATCCAACGCCGCGTCATACGCCGCCTGCACCAGCCCCGGATGCAGCTTCGCCAGCGCTTCCATCATTACGCCGGAGTTGATCTCCAGCACGCGCCAGGAGCCGTCGACACGGACCACGTCGATCGAAGCGAACACGATGCCGATGGCGCGCGCAGCATCGATCGCGAGCTTCACGCAAGCCGCGCGGACCTCGCCGTCCTCCATCAGCACCGGCTTTGCGCCGGCATCGAGATTGTGCCGCCAGTCCGAGCCGCGCTGCTTGCTGTAGACGACGAGGGGCACGTCATCGAGCAGCACCACGCGGACCTCTTCCTCGATCGCGACATAGGGCGAGATCACGAGCCCTGCGCTCATCGCGAAGACCTCGCCGACCGCGTGGTCGAGTTCCGCCTCCGTCGTCACCTTGAACACCGCGCGGCCCGACGTGCCCTCGTTCGGCTTGACCACCACGCCTTGCGGATTCTGCGCATGCAGCGCCAGCATCGCTTCACGCCAGCCAGGGCCGGCGACTTGCACGCCCAGCCTCGGGTTGAGGAAGAGGTGATGAGGAATGCAGGGCAGGCCTTGTAGCGTCAGCGCCTCGGCGGTTGCCGATTTGTCGTTGGCGAGACGGTGCGCGATCGCGCTGTTGAGGCCGATGTCGTAGCCGAAGGCGAAGCGGCGCGTCTCATCCCGGTGCATCGCTATCAGCCAGCCACCGGGGCGGACATCGACCGCGATGCCATGACGGGCGCAATAGCGCCTGATCGCCTGGACGAAGATCCGCTCGCTGCCAGCCATCTGTCGGTCGCTTGTGTCAGTCGTTCTTGTCAGTCGTTCTGGCGCCAAAAGCCGCAAAAATGCGGGAATCGGCGCCATGCCGGGTGAAAATCAGAGCTATTCTTAATGAAATTCTCGCGAGCACGGCTGAAATTAACTGCTGTAGTCGAGGCCTGGAGGGAAAAGAAATTGCCCTTCGCGCGCGCCCGGCAGCAGGTTCATTAACGATGTGCCCAGCTCTGCCGCAAATGCCGGTTTGATCGGCATCGATTGCATCCGAAACGAGGTTGATTATTGGTCTGAATGGCGTAGATCACGCACGCGAAATCCTCCGCCATGGCAGTGGTGACCGCCCCGATTTCAGGGCCGGGCAACGCTTTTGCCCTAAAACCGCAAATATTCGGAATATCGAAAATCATGAGCGCGTTTTACCGAGAGAAGGTTCTTTCCGTCCACCACTGGACCGACACGCTGTTCAGCTTCCGCGCCACGCGCGATACCGGCTTTCGTTTCCAGAACGGCCAGTTCGCCATGATCGGCCTCGAGGTCGACGGCCGTCCGCTGCTGCGCGCCTACAGCATGGCGAGCGCCAACCACGAGGAAGAGCTCGAGTTCTTCTCGATCAAGGTGCAGGACGGCCCGCTCACCTCGCGTCTGCAGAAGATCAAGGAAGGCGACACCATCCTGGTCGGCCGCAAGGCGACCGGCACGCTGATTACCGACAACCTGCTTCCCGGCAAGCGGCTGATGCTGCTCTCGACCGGCACCGGCCTTGCGCCCTTCGCCAGCCTGATCAAGGACCCCGACGTCTACGACCAGTTCGAGTCCATCGTGCTGGTGCATGGCTGCCGCCAGGTCTCCGAGCTCGCCTATGGCGAGAAGCTGGTCGCGACCCTGCGCGAGGACGAGCTGTTCGGCGAGCTGCTCGCCGACAAGCTCATCTACTACCCGACCGTGACCCGCGAGCCCTTCAAGAACCGCGGCCGCATCACCGACCTCATCAACTCCGAGCAGATCTTCGACGACATCGGGCAGTCGCCCCTCGACATCGCGACCGACCGCATCATGATGTGCGGCAGCCCGGCGATGCTGGAAGAGCTCAAGGCGATGTTCGAGAGCCGTGACTTCATCGAAGGCAGCGGCAACAAGCCCGGTCATTTCGTGATCGAGAAGGCCTTCGTCGAGCGGTAAGTGCGGCGGCTTGTTATTTCGGTGTCGTCCTGGAAATCCAGGACCCATACCCACCGAGTCCGGTTTGGCGAAGGCTGTCAGTCTTCGCACAACCCCGTTTAGGGGCGGTGGGCAAAGCGTGCTGGCCTCCGAATCCCCTTTCTGCTGCAGCGCAACAATCCGACCTCCCGGCGGATTGATCTGCGCCAGCTCATTTCGCTAGCCTGAAACAAGGGCCGCGTCATATCCGTATGACAGGGGCGGGCGTATCGTACCGCCTCATGCCGGCGAGAGGATGGGATCGTGGCCGACGACAACAAGCAGGAATCGCCCAAACGTCTGGCACTGGCGGAGGAGGGGGTCATGGAGACCCTGCTGCTGCCGTTCTCGCCGCGCTTTATCGTGCTGACGATCTGCGCGGTCGTCACTGCGCTCCTGATCGGCATCGGCATCGCCGACCGCAAGATCTCGGACATCCTGCTGATCCCGATCCTGATCTTCGGCGCCCTCACGCTGCTCGGCGTCCGCGACCTCCTGCAAAAGAGCCACGCGGTGCTGCGCAATTATCCGATCTCGGCGCATATCCGCTTTCTCCTCGAAGAGATACGCCCCGAGATGCGGCAGTATTTCTTCGAGAGCGAGAAGGACGGCATGCCGTTCTCGCGCGACACCCGGTCGTTGGTCTATCAGCGCGCCAAGATGGAGCTCGACAAGCGTCCGTTCGGCACCCAGGAGGACGTCTACCGCGAAGGCTATGAGTGGATGCATCACTCGGTCTCGCCGAAGGCGCATGCCGAGGAGAAATTCCGCATCACCATCGGCGGCCCCGACTGCAAGAAGCCCTACTCGGCCTCGGTGTTCAACGTCTCCGCGATGAGCTTTGGCGCGCTCAGCCCGAACGCGGTGCGGGCACTGAACGCCGGCGCGAAAAAGGGCGGCTTCGCGCACGACACCGGCGAGGGCGGCTTCAGCCCCTATCACGCAGAGATGGGCGGCGACATCATCTGGGAGATCGGCTCCGGCTATTTCGGCTGCCGCCATCTCGACGGCTCCTTCGACCCCGAAGCGTTCGCGCGCGTCGCCGGCCAGGACCAGATCAAGATGGTCGAGCTCAAGATCAGCCAGGGCGCCAAGCCCGGCCATGGCGGTGTGCTGCCGGCGGCGAAGGTCTCGGAGGAGATCTCAAAAATCCGTGGCGTCGCCATGGGCGAGGACTGCATCTCGCCCGCCTCGCACCGGGCGTTCTCGACGCCTGTGGGAATGATGCAGTTCATCGCGGAGATGCGCCGTCTGTCCGGCGGCAAGCCGGCCGGCTTCAAGCTGTGCATCGGCCATTCCTGGGAATTTCTGGCGATCTGCAAGGCGATGCTGGAGACCGGCATCTATCCCGACTTCATCGTCGTCGACGGCAATGAGGGCGGCACCGGCGCGGCGCCGCTGGAGTTCATGGACCATCTCGGCATGCCGATGCGCGAGGGTGTCAATTTCGTTCACAACGCGCTGGTCGGCATCAATGCGCGCGACCGCATCAAGATCGGCGCCTCCGGCAAGATCGCCACCGCCTTCGACATGGCGCGCGCGATGGCGATCGGCGCCGACTGGTGCAATTCAGCGCGCGGCTTCATGTTCTCGCTCGGCTGCATCCAGTCGCTGAGCTGCCACACCGACCGCTGCCCGACCGGCGTCGCGACGCAGGACCCGACCCGTGCGCGCGCGCTCTACGTGCCGCTCAAGATCGACCGCGTGGCCAACTATCACCATGCCACGCTGCACTCGCTGACCGAGCTGATCGCCGCGGCCGGCCTCGAGCATCCGCAGCAGCTCCGTCCGATCCATTTCAACCAGCGGACGTCGACGACCCAGGTCAAGTCCTTCGCACAGCTCTATCCGGCGCTGCGCCCCGGCGAGCTGCTCGAAGGCACCGAAGACCCGCGGTTCGCCGGCGCCTGGCGGATGGCACGGGCGGACACGTTCCAGCCGGCGCTATGAGCCCGCCGAGACGACGAGTGGAGATTGGCGCAGCAGCATGCGCTACTTCAACGAGCGCTCACCTCACGCCGCCGCCTGCTCATCTCGCCGACTCGCCAGGATCTTGTCGATCCGCCTGCCGTCGAGATCGACCACCTCGATATGCCAGCCGCCGAGGTCGAAGGCGTCGCCGACATTGGGCAGCACGTTGAATTGCTGCAGCACGAGGCCTGCCACCGTGTTGAAGCGATGCGGCGGCAGCTCGATGCCGAGCAGCTCGCCGAATTCGTCGACCGGCATCCAGCCGGCCACCAGCAGCGATTCATCCGCACGCTTGACGTAAGCCGGCTCCGGCGGGCCTTCCTCGGAATGGAACGCGCCGACGATGGACTCCAGAATGTCGGCCGCGGTGACCACGCCTTCGAAGGCGCCGTACTCGTCGTAGACGAAGCCGACATGAACCGGAGCGGCCTTCAGGATCGTGAGCACATCGCGGGCATCCGCTGACGCCGGAATGCTCGGCGCTTCGCGGACCAGCGCTCGCAGGTCGGGGGTGCGTTCGTTCATGTAGGCGACCAGCAGGTCCTTGGCCTGGAGCACGCCGACGGGCTTGTCGCGATCACCGTCGGACGCCGGAAAGCGCGAATGCGGGCTCTTTTTGATGATCTCCTGAATGGCCTCCGGCGGGTCGTTCAAATCGATCTCGTCGACCTCGGTGCGCGGCGTCATGACGGCGCCGACCGGCCGGTCGCCGAGCCGCATCACGCCGGCGATCATCTCCTTCTCGCCCGGCTCGAGCACGCCCGCGCTCTCGGCTTCGCTGACGAGGTGATGGATCTCGTCCTCCGAGACCTTCTCCTCGGCCTTGCCGCCGCGGCCGAGCAGCGTGAGGATCAGCTTGCCAGAGACGTCGAGCAGGAACACGAGCGGCAGCGATATCTTCGCGAGCAGGTGCATCGCGGGTGCGACCCTGACCGCAATGCTTTCGGGATCGCGCAGCGCCACCTGCTTCGGCACCAGCTCGCCGACGATCAGGGTGGCGTAGGTGATGAGCGTGACGACGAGGCCGACGCCGACGATGTCGGCGATGCCGGAGGACAGGCCGAGCTCGATCAGCCATTGCGTCAGCCGCTGCCCGAGCGTCGCGCCGGAAAAGGCGCCCGAGAGCACGCCGACCAGCGTGATGCCGATCTGCACCGTGGAGAGGAATTTTCCGGGATCGGACGCCAGCGTCAGCGCCCGCTCGGCGCCGCGCACGCCCTTGGCGGCGAGCAGCGACAAGCGGGCCGGACGGGACGAGACCACGGCCAGCTCCGACATGGACAAGAGGCCGTTGATGACGATCAGGACGACGACGATGACGAGTTCGACGGAGAGCATTGATGTTCCGAGGTAAGTAAGTATGGCAGGCGGCTGCCGGCACACGCATTGATATAGGTACTCGGTGCGGAATTGCTGGCGCTTCTGTCGCATCCGTTGCCGCGAGGGAACCGCGAGGTGGGCGGTGTTCCCTGCGGTTTGCGACGACGTGACACCCGCGGAACTACGGGCACGTGCTTAACGGGCTCTTAGTGGCCGCCAACTAGATTCTCCGCATTTGTAAATGCACTTGAGGGGACCGAGGATGCGGATCGGGAAGCTTTTCGCGCTGTCGATGCTGACGGTGACGGTGTTTGCAGTCATCCTCGGCGCCGAGGTGCTCATACCCCAGACGCGCATCTTCACGAACCGTTCCGACGCGATCAGGACGGTCGACGCCTTTGGCGCGACCTTGATGATCAGCCAGCAGGTCGCCAGCCTTCGTGCCCCCTACATCGGACCGATCTTCCAGGAAGGTGCTGCGACGCAGGCCCAGATCGACGCTGCCGCCAAGGCTGCAAAGGCGGCCGATGCGGCATTCGAGCGGGCAAGGCCCAGTTTCCTGGCGCTGGATGACGCCGGACCGATGATCGAAAAGCTCGACCGTACCGCGCGGCGGCTCAAGGAGGTCACCACGGCCGCAGATCGCGCGATGACCGTTCCCTTGGCGCAGCGCGACAATGCCGTGATCAAGGGCTTCCTGCCCGGGATTGCCGAGGTCATCGGCAACATCGAGCCGATCATGAATCGGCTCGAAGGACAGGTCGTCAACGCCGATTCCTCGCTTGCGGCGCTACTGAGCCTGGCACGGACGGCGCAGGATCTGCGCGTCTCGGCCGGCAGCCGCGCCGCCACGCTGTCGCCGGCGCTGAGCGCGCGCCGGCCGCTTACGGCGGCCGAGATCTCGCTGATGGATCGCATGCAGGGACGTGTCGAAGCCGATCGCGAACGCATCGAGGCCGGCATCGACCAGCTTGGAAGCCCGCCCCGCATCGCCGCGGCGCAGAAGGCGGCGACCGAATCCTATTTTGGAAAAGCCGCGCTAGTCGTGGACAAGGAGATGCCGGCGGCGAGGGGCGACGGCAAGTACGGCGTCAACGCCGACGAGCTGGCGAGCGTGATCGTGCCGGCCATCCAGATGTTCTACGGCGTGCGGGACGCCGCGCTGGCGGAAGCCGCCGAGCGCGCCACGGCTGCGCGCGACGGTGCATTGGCGATGCTCGCGCTTGCGGGCGTCGCGGTGCTGGCGCTGCTCGGCACGCTCGTCGGCGTGACGATGATGCTGCGCAGCCGCGTGGTGACGCCGCTCAGCCGGCTCGCCGAGGTGATCGGGACGCTCGCCGCCGGTCGGCATGAGGTCGAGATCCCCGCGACGGGTCGCAATGACGAGATCGGCGAGGTCGTCGGCTCGCTCCAGCACTTCAAGGCTTCGCTGCTCGCCCAGAAGGCCGCCGACGAGGCGGCCGCGGTCGAGGCCGAGGCGAAGCTCGAGCGCAGCCAGCGCATGGACCAGATCGCGCGCGACTTCGAGGCCATGATCGGCGACGTCATCAACACCGTCGCGTCGGCCTCCGCGGAGCTCGAAGTGTCGGCGGGGACGCTGACCAGCACGGCCGAGCAGTCCGAGCAGGTCACTGCGACCGTCGCGGCCGCCTCCGAACAGGCCTCCGCCAACGTGCAGACCGTTGCGGCGGCGGCGGAGGAAATGGCCTCGTCGGTCGACGAGATCGGCCGGCAGGTCCAGGATTCCGCGCGCGTCGCCGGCGAAGCCGTGCAACAGGCCGAGCGGACCAACGATCATGTCGGCGAGCTCGCCAAGGCCGCGGGGCGGATCGGCGACGTCGTCGAGCTCATCAGCCAGATTGCGGGCCAGACCAATCTTCTGGCGCTGAACGCCACCATCGAGGCGGCGCGGGCCGGCGAGGCCGGACGCGGCTTCGCCGTCGTCGCCTCCGAGGTCAAGGCGCTGGCCGAGCAGACCGCCAAGGCCACGGGCGAAATCAGCCAGCAGATCTCGGAGATCCAGGCGGCGACGGAGGATTCCGTCGGCGCCATCAAGGCGATCGGCGACACCATCACCCGCATGTCCGAGATCGCATCCGCGATCGCCTCGGCCGTCGAGGAGCAGGGCGCGGCGACGCGCGAGATTTCCCGCAACGTGCAGCAGGCGGCGCGCGGTACCCAGCAGGTCTCCGTCAGCATCGTCGACGTGCAGCACGGCGCGAGCCAGACCGGATCGGCCTCCGCCAACGTGCTCGCGGCGGCCAGATCGCTGTCCGGCGAGAGCACCCGTCTCAAGACCGAGGTCGGAAAATTCCTGGACGCGATCCGCGCCGCGTAGGACCCGAACGCCTGTTTCCGCTGGGCCGCGATAGCATGTGAAGAGAAGCGTCCCCGGGGCGCATCCTTCGAGACGCCCGCCTATGGCGGGCCCTCAGGATGAGGGCGGAGTGCGCAGCAACAATCGCAACGGAGACCGATGCTGCTTAGCCTGATCCTTGAGGAGCCCGCGAAGCGGGCGTCTCGAAGGACGAGGCGTGCGCATTCATCGCGCCTGAGCCGTGGGCTCAGAACTCGCCGTGCAGCCGCCCGGAGAATACCGACACCGGGCCGCGATCCGCGTTGTAGGCGGGGTTGACGATGAGCTGGTAGTCGGCGGTGAGGGTGACATTCTTGTTCAGCGCGTAGGCGTAATAGGTTTCGAGGATGCGCTCCTTGCGGTAATTGAGCGCGCCGTCGCCGACGAGAACGCCAAGGCCGCCGGCGGCGAGGAAGTCTCGATAGTCATTCGAGATGGCGTTGACGGCGCCGCCGATGCCGACGACGTCGTCGGGCCGGCTCCATTTCGTGCCCTTGATCGACAGGCCGGCGGACAGGCTGCGGTTGATGTCGGTGAACGCCAGCGTTTCGCTCTTGCCGTCGTTCCAGCTCCAGCGGCCGAACAGTCCGAGATCCTCGGTGATCGCCTGCTCGAGGTTGACGACATAGCCGACCTTGAGACGGCCGCGCCGCGTCTGCGCGATGTCGAGATTGAGCGCGGGATTGTCCAGCGTCTCGCGGAAGCTGCCCATGTTGGCGCTGTCGACCCAGCCCATGGTGCGGAGCTTGCCGGGCTGGCCGAGCAGCGAGTAGCGCGTCTCGAGCTCCAGCACGTACTGGCCGCGTTCGCCGACCCTGGTGTCGAAATGATTTGAATTGGACTCCGCGACCATCAGGAAATAGCCGCCGCGCAGCGCCCATTGCTTCTGGTTGAGCTCGGCCGTGACGCCGTAGGTGAGCCCGACCTTGTCGGCGGAATAGTCGAAGGCGCCGGGCGCCCAGATCGACCAGTTCATGAAATCCTTGCGGGTGTCCTTGGCATAGGCGTTGCCGTCGAACACGTCGACCACCGCGAACTTGCCGGCCTGCACGGTGAGACGGGACACGTCGACCTTCTGTCCCAGCTGCAACTGGCCGCTCGCGAGCTCTTCCTGCTCGCCGCCGAAGCCGAAGGTCTGGCGCACGAACAGGCGCGAGGTGTTGTAGTGCGGGTAGGGGAAGTTCGACTTCTGCGCCTCGCCGTTGGGGAAGCCGGCCGCACCGACCGTGTCGTTCAATCCAAAACCCTGGAGCAGCTCGGGATTGTAATAGACCTCGCCGCCGTCCCACAGCCGCGCGTTCAGGAACAGGCTGTTGCTCCAGGTCGCCTTGGCCTGCCGCGACGGCGAGAGCGAGTTCGGTCCGCTGTAGAGCGCGGGGAACGATGGATAGCCCTGCGGTAGATAGGTGCCCTGGCCGTGGATCTCCCAGCGATCGGATTCCGTGTCGATCAGCGAGCTGTTCGGGTTGTAGCCCGGCACGCCCGGCCAATCGACCTTACGGTTGAGGCCGAGCCTGATGGTCTGGAACTCGATCGCCGAGGAGGTGTATTGGGCGCCCGTCGAGAACGCGACGTTGGCAGTATCGAAGCGGCTGTAGAGATATTCGAGTCGCGCGCTCCAATGCGGTGCGAAGCCGTATTCGATGCCGGCGCCCGCAATCCAGCCCGGCCGCGTGGTCAGGATCTTCGGGACGGCTTCGCCGGAGGCTGGCCCGTCGAAATAGCGTTCGCCCATCCAGGCAAAGCCGCCGGTGGCATAGACGAGCCACGGACCGCTGGTGTAGCCGACGCGGCCGCGCAGGCTGGCGGTGTAGTCCCATTGCTGCGTGACCGTGTTGGCCGGTGTCGCCAGGAAGGAGACGATCGAATTCGAGGTGATGTAGTTGGGAAACGAGAAATCGCCTTCGAGGCCGACCAGCCAGCCGGAGTTGAGCCGGTAATTGTAGCCCGCCTGCACGCCGCCGATCGTGCCGCTGAAGACGCCGCTGTCGCCGATTGCGGTGCCGTCGTTCAGCGCAAAGCGCGACGAACCGCGGCTGTAGCCGGCATGCGCGCCGATATAGAGGCCGGTCCAGTCATAGACCGCTCTCAGCGCCGGCGCCTTCAGCGGCAGATCGGCGGCGCGGCTGGCGGCAGGAAAAACCATCACGCCCGAGGCGATTGCCGCGGCCGTCCGCAAATACCGGTAACGGTAACCTCTCAACGTCAAAACGAAACGCCCCCAAACGCGAATGTGTCCCACTCGCCGCGATATCCCTGCCGATTCGCAGCGCCCCTGTCATCAGGCCCGGTTGTCCGCGCCATCGACCGAAATGATTCCGGTTCGACGCGTTTTCTCCCAAGTCCCTGCATGTGCAGCGAACCTTATTGCGATTAATTCGCAATAGCAATTAGTGCGGATTGCCGCAGGTGATCGTTCGTGCCCTTGTGTGATGGAGCTGCAACAAATTCCGAGGCCCAAACAAAGCTCCCCAAGCAGGTGACCCGCCCGGTGCGGACAGCCGGGCGGGTCGGGGGCACGACACGGGGTGGATGAGGCGCCCGTGTCGGACGCAGGATCCACGTGGGAGATCGGCCTCAGGTACTCAGATCAGTAGCAGGTACGAACGCGGCCGACGTACTGGCCGAAGGCGTTGTACTGGGCGACCCAGCCGCAGCGGTGATAGCCGTAGGAATAGGGATCGTTGCTGGCGGCGATCACGGAGCCGACGACGACGGCGGTGGCGATGCCGGCACCGACACCCCAGACCCAGCCGGGCTGCTTGGCTTCGGCCGAAGTGGTGGTCGACGCGATGCTGCCGGTGACGGCGAGGGCAGCGAGCGCTGCGGCGGCAATCCTGATCTTGATCGACATGTTAAAACTCCATCCGGTGTTGAGGCGGTCCGTTGTGGTCCGCGTGCCCGATTGGACGGAGGCACGGCGAAACCGGTTCGAAAGCGCCTCGGGCACCTCCGGAATCCGGATGTTTTCCGAGCGAATTCATAAGGATGCGGGCTAGCCGAGGGGCCCTTTGGCGAGCCTGTTCACGTCGAAGTTATCGACCTCGGCCAGCAGCTCGCAAAAGGCGCGCGCGCCCTGGTCGATCAGCTGCTCGCCCTTCTCGGCGACGGCCAGCGTTGCATCGCCGACTGCACCGCTGAGGTTGAGATCCTGCGCCTGCCAGGCGAAGGGCGCGGGGCGCTGCGTCGACAGCCAGCGATACTGCTTCTCCATCGCGATGCTGCTCGCGGGAAAATCCGCGATCGCATCCTTGCGCACCTGACCCGGATAGCGCGCCAGCATGATCGAGGTCTCGACCGCCCCGCCGTGAATGCCGTGGCGCACCTCCTCGGCGGGAAACAGCCCGTCAGCGCCCGACAGCCGCGACCACGACGTCGTCACCACAAAGAGCTTGTGATGCGCGCGCAGATCCTGCGCGACCAGCATCATGGCCGCGCTGTTGCCGCCGTGGCTGGTGACGATGACGAGCTTTCGCAAGCCGCGCCGCGCGATGTCCTCGCCGATTCCCGTCCATCTCTTCAGCGCCGCGTCAGTCGCCAGCGTCTGCGTGCCCGGATAATCGATATGCTCGGTGGAAATGCCGATCGGCTCAACAGGAAGAAAGCTGGCCGGAACGGACGTGGGTAGCAACTCGCGCACGCGCGCCAGATAAGCGTCCGCGATCAGCACGTCGGTTGTGAGCGGCAGATGCGGGCCATGCTGCTCGGTCGCCGCCAGCGGCAGCACCGCGATCCAGCGCGACACATCTGCACGGGTCGCATCGGCCCAGCGGATCTCGGTCCAGGCGCGGGATGGCGTCATCAAGGTTTCTTTGCCCGAATTTGTCACGTAATTTGGGGTATGAGGGGACGCGGGCCCGACCGGCTCGCGTCCCCAATGTCATGCGGTTCTATCGCGTTGGCTTGGCATGGGCCAGAAGCGATTGGGCTGGAAGCGATTGACGGAGTGCACTCATGACCCCCTCTCATCTGCGGCAAGCGTTAATGGCGGGCTTGGTGGCCGCTTTGGTCTCGGTCCTGCCGGCACGTGCCGAGACGCTCGACAAGGTCACCTTCGGCACCAACTGGGTCGCCGAGGCCGAGCATGGCGGCTTTTTCCAGGCGGTGGCCGACGGCACCTACAAGAAGTACGGGCTGGACGTCACCATCATCCCCGGCGGCCCCAACGAGAACAACCGCATGCTGCTGATCGCCGGCAAGATCGATTTCTTCATGGCCGCGAACACGCTGATATCGTTCGACGCGGTCGCGAACAACGTTCCCGTCGTCACCATCGCGGCGGTGTTCCAGAAGGACCCGCAGGTGATGCTGACGCAGCCCGATGCCAAGGTTGCCAAGATCGAGGACCTCAAGCCGCTGACGTTGTTCGTCTCCAAGGAGGGCATGACCAGCTACTTCCAGTGGTTGAAGTCCGAATATGGTTTCAACGAGAAGAACGTCCGACCCTATAATTTCAATCCGCAGCCCTTCATCGCCAACCCCAGGAGCGCGATGCAGGGCTACGTCACCTCCGAGCCCTTCGCCGTCGAGAAGGCCGCCGGCTTCAAGCCCAACGTGCTGCTGCTTGCCGATTACGGCTTCAACACCTATTCGACCCTGATCGAGACCCGTATCGACATCGTCGAGAAGAAACCGGATCTCGTGCAGCGCTTCGTCGATGCCTCCATGATCGGCTGGTACAATTACATCTACCGCGACAATTCCGCCGGAAACGCCCTGATCAAGCAGCTCAACCCGGAGATGACGGACGACCTGCTCGCCTATTCCGTCGCCAAGATGAAGGAATACGGCATCGTCGATTCCGGGGACAGCCTGAAGAACGGCATCGGCGCGATGAGCGACGAGCGCTACACCTCCTTCTTCAACAAGATGGTGAAGGCGGGTGTCGTGAAGGCGGATCTCGATTTCCGCAAATCCTACACGCTGCGGTTCGTCAACAAGGGCGTCGGCGTCGAGCTGCGTCCGAACAGGCCGTAACGGATGTCGCGATTGGACCGAGACGCAGCCGCATCGTTCACCTCTCCCGAAGGGAGAGGTCGCATCGCATCACAAGATGCGGTGCGGGTGAGGGGTTACGCTCTCTCGTGGGAACGCCGCCCTCTCACCCGGCGCCGCGCGCCGACCTCTCCCCGTTGGGGAGAGGTGAGAGACGCGGCCCGACCGAGCCCCACAACAGCCTGCGATCAATGGTAGAGCGCAAAACCTCGTCCTCCGTCGAGGCCAGCCTGACGGCGCTTGCCGTCAGCCTGCGCGGGGTGACGAAGACGTATGACAACGGCGTCACGGCGCTGGGGCCGCTCGACCTAACGGTGCGCAAGGGCGAGTTCATCTCGCTGCTTGGTCCGTCCGGTTGCGGCAAGTCGACCGCGCTGCGGCTGATCGCGGGGCTCGGTGCGCCCTCGTCCGGCACCGTGCGGGTGGCGCATCACGAGGGCCCCGCACAGCCCGGCCATGGTATCGGCTTCGTGTTCCAGGAGCCGACCCTGATGCCCTGGACCAGCGTGCGCGAGAATGTGCGGCTGCCGCTGCAGCTCGGCGGCGTCCCGAAGGCGGAAGGGCGTGCGCGCGCCGACGAAGCGCTGGCCAGCGTCGGGCTTGCCGATTTCGCCGACGCATTCCCACGCGAACTCTCCGGCGGCATGAAGATGCGGGTGTCGCTGGCGCGCGCGCTCGTCACCGATCCCGACATCCTCCTGATGGACGAGCCGTTCGCCGCGCTCGACGAGATCACGCGCTTCCGTCTCAACAACGACCTGCTCGCGCTGTGGCGTGCCCTGGGCAAGACCGTCATCTTCGTCACCCATTCGGTGTTCGAATCCGTTTACCTGTCACAGCGCGTCGTGGTGATGACGGCGCGGCCGGGCCGCATCCAGGCCGACATCCGCATCGAGACGGTCGAGCCGCGGGGCGAGGAGTTTCGCACCTCCACGGCCTATTCCGATTATTGCCGGCGCGTGTCGGCCGCGTTGGCGCCGTCCTATTCGGGGCAGTCGACGCTATGAACGCGCGAGCGACCGTCACCGCAAAACCATCCGGCGCGCAACGCGCGATGCGCTTCGCTCCGCCCCTCGTCGTGTTCGCGGCCGGGCTCCTCGCCTGGGAACTCGTGGTCCGCATCAAGGACGTCCCGCCTTACGTGCTGCCTGCCCCGTCGGTCATCGTCCTGACACTGATCAAGGACTGGGCGGTGCTGTCACAATCGCTCGCGACCACGCTGCTGACCACGCTCGAAGGTTTCGTCGCCGCCAGCATCGGCGGCATTGCGCTGGCGCTGCTGTTCAACCAGTCGAAATGGGTTGAGTATTCGCTGTTCCCCTATGCAATCGTGCTCCAGGTGACGCCGGTGATCGCGATTGCGCCGTTGCTCCTGATCTATCTGGAGCAGCAGACCGCGGTCGTCGTCTGCGCCTTCATCGTCGCCTTTTTCCCGGTGCTGTCGAACACCACGCTGGGATTGAATTCGGTCGATCGCAATCTGGCCGGACTGTTCCAGCTCTATGGCGCCTCAAAGCCTCAGACCCTGCGCTTCCTGAAGCTGCCTGCGGCGCTGCCCTATATCCTCGGCGGCTTGCGCATTGCCGGCGGCCTGTCGCTGATCGGCGCGGTTGTGGCCGAGATCGCGGCCGGAACGGCCGGTGCCGGCTCCGGGCTCGCCTACCGGATCGCCGAGTCCGGTTACCGGTTGAACATACCCCGCATGTTCGCCGCGCTGCTTTTGTTGTCGCTGGCCGGGATTGTCATCTATGGGGTGCTGGCGCTAGTTTCCCACCTCGTTTTACGGCGCTGGCACGAAAGCGCGCTTGGAAAGGAAAGCTGATGTCTACCGGTTCGATTTCGTCCGAAAAGATCGATCTTTTGATTTATGGACCGGTGCGGCCGATCCTCGAGAGCGGGTTTTCCGATCATTTCGTCGTGCACAAGGCCGAGACGCGTGGTGACCTCGAACGGCTGACGCCGGCGATCCGCGAGAAGATCCGGGGCGTGGCGGTGACCTATCACACGGTCCGCGCCGACAAGGAATCGCTGTCGCAATTGCCCAAGATCGAGATGGTGGCGAGCTTCGGCGTCGGCTACGACCACATCGACGCCAAATACGCGGCCGAGAACAACATCATCGTCACCAACACGCCCGAGGTGCTGACCGAGGAGGTCGCCGACGTCGCAATGGGCCTTCTGATCTCGACCCTGCGCGAGTTCATCAAGGCCGACCGCTATGTCCGTTCCGGACTCTGGCAGACGCAGAACTATCCGCTCAGCGTCGGCTCGCTGCGCGACCGCAAGGTCGGCATCGTCGGCATGGGCCGGATCGGCCAGGCCATCGCGCGCCGGCTCGACGCCTCGCTGGTGCCGGTGGTCTATCACTCGCGCAACCCGTCCAAGGACGTCTCCTACAAGCACTATCCTGATCTGATCGAGATGGCGAAGGCGGTGGACACCTTGATGGTGATCGTGCCCGGCGGCGCTTCGACCAACAAGATGATCAATGCCGAGGTGCTGAAGGCGCTCGGCCCGCGCGGCGTGCTGATCAACGTCGCGCGCGGCTCCGTGGTCGACGAGCAGGCTTTGATCGAGGCGCTGAAGTCAGGCACCATCCTCGCCGCCGGCCTCGACGTGTTCGCGGCCGAGCCGAACGTGCCGGACGAGCTCAAGGCCATGCAGAACGTCGTGCTGCTGCCGCATATCGGCTCGGCCTCGGTGGTGACGCGCAATGCGATGGACCAGCTCGTCGTCGACAATCTCAGGTCGTGGTTCTCGGGCAAGGCGCCGCTGACGCCGGTTGCGGAAACGCCGTTCAGGGGGCGCTGATGAGAATTCTTCGGGTTCTCGCATTCGCCATCGCGGCATGTCTTACCGCGACGAGCCCTGCATTGGCGCAGGATGCGACGAGCCTGAAGAAATCGATGCCCGGTCAGTGGGAGCTTTCCACCACCGAGCGCAGCAAGACCTGCGTCGTCACGCTCAAGGCTGATGCCGCAGGTCAGGGTTACAAGCTGGAGCTGGAGCCGGCCTGCAAGACCGCGCTGCCTTTCACCAAGGCCATCGTCGCCTGGAGCGTGAAGGGCCTCGACATCGTCCGCTTGCAGGATGCGGCGGGTGAAGCCGTGATCGACTTCACCGAGGTCGAGGCGGGCATCTTCGAGGGCCTGCGGCAGGGCGAGGGCGTCTACATCCTGCAGGACCTCGCCGCCGCCCGCTCGATGGCCAAGTCGATGGACCAGATGATCGGCGACTGGTCGATGGTGCGCGGCAACGGCCAGCCGGTCTGCGGGCTGACGCTGACCAACACGGAAGCAAGCCAGGACAATTTCCAGGTCTTCCTCAAGCCGAAATGCGATCCGGCGATCGCACAGTTCAACCCGACGCAATGGCGCCTCGAGCGCGGCCAGATCATCCTGATGTCGAAATCGGGCGATGCCTGGCAGTTCGAGGCCGACGACAACGCGCAGTGGCGGCGCGTCCCCGATACCGTCGATCCCCTGATCATGCTGCGTCAGTAGGCGCCGCCAGCCGCGAGGTCGATAACCTCTCCGCTTGCGGGAGAGGTCGCGCCGAAGGCGCGGGTGAGGGCTTTCTCGTCTTGGGGGTTCTCCATTGTGGAGACACCCTCTCCCCAACCCTTTCCCGCGAGCGGGAGAGGGAGTGCGCCTGTTCTGTGGCGAAACGCTCCGCCTTCATCCAACGCAACTACGCCGTCACCTTCGGTGGCGGCGCGGTGCCTTGCGCCCATTTCTCCAGCTTGCCGAGCACGCCCCACGCGGTGAGCGCAAGCGAGATCGGCATCGCGAACTGGCCGAGGCCGGGCACCGCCGAGACGATCGTGCCCAGCAATCCGGCGATGCCGCCTGCATCCGGGTGCGCCGTCACCGAGGAGAGCAGCGCGGTGATGAGCGAGCCGCCGATGCCGAGCGCGGTCTTCTTTCCGTCGAGCAGCTTGCCGATGGTCTCGCCGAGCGCGCCGTTGACCTGGCCCAGCACCGGCTTGCCGTTCTGGTTGAGCAGCGTGCTGAGCAGGTCGATGACCTGCTTCAGCTGATCGACAGGGGCGGGTTGTTCGGGGTCACTGGTCCTGGCATGGGGGTCGTCTTGTTGTTGATGAGGGAGAAGAGCCGCTCGAACAGGCTGATCGGATCGCTGGTGGCTGGCAGCGTGTTGCCTGGGGTCGTCGGTGTCGGAAGCGTTCCGCCTGCCTGTGGCCGCAGCACCTGCGCGAGGTCTTCCAGCCGCTTCAGCACCTGGGACAGGTCACCGCTCTGCATGACCCCTCCCGGCTGCGTCGCGCGCGTGATGGCGGCGACCGTGGCGGCATCGAGCAGGCCGGTATCCCTCAGCCCCTTCTGCTGCTGAAACTGCGAGACCGCGATCCGGGTCTTCGGACCGCTGATGCCGTCCTCGGCGAGCGGCGGATTGGCGCCGAGGCGGTTGAGTGCCTGCTGCATCAGCACGACCGTCGAGGCCGCGTCGTCCTCGGGCTCGACGCGGCCTGCGAATTGCGGGCCGACGTCGAGTGTGATCGAGGAATCCAGCGCCAGCATGGCATGCAGGATCACGGCCGTGCCGAGCTGGGAATCGACGTGGTTCGGGTCGAACACGTGATCGCGGACGAATTTGCCGGCCCTTGCCTCGGGCGGGCCGTACAGGTTCGAGCCGCCGTAGAGATAGGGCGAATTGACGCCCTTGGCGTGGTAGCCGAAGCCGTTGAACGCCTCGAGCCGGAACAGCATCCGCGCGATGCTCCAGTCCTGCGCGCCGATGAAATTCTCGATCCTGAACGCATCCACGGCGCCGTCCACGAAGGTGGCAAACGGGCCGCGCCCCTTCGGCACGATGGTTGTCGTGCGATGCAGCGACTCGCCGTTGCCGAGATAGGTGTCGAAATCGAAATTGGATTCACGGTAATGGCAGAGCGCCGTGAAATACCAGGGAACGCCGGTCAACCGCTCGATCTGCTGATAGGTCGCCTTGCCGTTGAGCGCCTTGCGTGCGACCCCGTTCGCGTCGGCGAGGCGTCCGGGCCGGATCTCCAAACTGGACCAATTCCGCTCGTATTCACTCTTCAAACTCTCGAAGGACACCATTTTCCACTCCCGCAAAATTAATGAATTAACGAATCTCCATGCACGTCAAAATGAGCCGCCCGTCGTGATCGTCGCGTGAGACCAGCGTGATTGCTGCGAATCTGGCAGGTTGTCGGCGCTGCGCATGTGAAATGGGTTACAGCCCTTGCGGGAAAATTGGCGGCACAATGCGGATCGTCCGATGGGGGAACCCGCCGGGCCGTCGGCCCGTTAGCAACGACACGGTCCGGCAAGGAGGCCTATATGGCCAAGCGCGTCCTCGCGATCGGCGTCGAACCCGGCGTTGCGGATTACAGTGCATTCCCGCAGCTCACGCCGGAGCTCGTGCGCGACTACATCGAGGCGCAGCTGTTGCGCCTGCGCGATCGCGGCTTCGAGGTCACGAGCTGCCTGATCGATCTGGACGCGGCGGCCGAAGCCGCCGTGACCGCGGCGCTGCGCGAGCAGCGCTTCGACTGCATCGTGATCGGCGCCGGCCTGCGCGAGCCGAAGGAGCGCCTGCTGCTGTTCGAGAAGGTGCTCAATCTCGTCCATCGCCTCGCCCCGGAGGCCGCGATCTGCTTCAACACCACGCCGGCCGACACGGCCGAAGCCGTGCAACGCTGGATCGATCCAGGATGACCGGCTCGCGGCCGCTTTTTAAGCCGGCGGGCCTCGCTTGGGCGGGCTATCGCATATGAACAAGCGTGGTGAATAGCTCGCCCGCAGCCGATCCTTCGAGACGCCCGCCGAGGGCGGGCCCTCAGGATGAGGGCGGAGCGCGCGGCGGCAATTTCAACTGGCCAATGCTGCTTAGCCTCATCCTGAGGAGACCGCTGGAAGCGGTCGTCTCGAAGGACGAGGCGCTTGCTCTGGCCGTTACCAGCCTGCTCCGAAATCTTCGCCAAGTTTTGGAATCGCGGCCTGTCTGACCTTGCGATGGCAATGCCGGTCCAGGCCCGAGCGCTCGTGCTCTAGCTTTTTGCGACCTCCGGCACGATCTGCAGTAGCGGCTCCGGCTGGATCGAGATCTGGCCGGCGAACGGCCTGTCATGCGCGGCGATGAGCAGGACGGAGGTGGCGACCCCGGTCGCGAACAGGCCCATCGCGACCGCCGATCCGAGGCGGTTGTCGCAATGGACGAGGCCGATCACCAGCAGTGCGCAGGCGGCCTGGAGGTACAGGCACCACCATTTGACCGGGTTCACCGCGGCGAGGCTGACGATGATCCGCTGCCGCCGTGCGTCCAGCGCCTGCTCCAGCGCGGCGATCAGCTCGCGCTGCACATTGACCTTGCCATTGCCTTGCGGCGTCATCGTGATGACGAGCTGCAGCGCATCGGCGAGCGCAGGCGGCGTCACCTTCAGCGAAGCTTCCTGATGCGCCATCATCGGCCATTCCACCGCGACGGCCTGACCGACATAGTCGCGGACGAGGCCACGCAGCTTCGCATCCTGCTCCGCCGGCAGGCCGGCGGCCAGCAGCACGACGCTGCGCAATGCGCTCGCCTCGCGGCTCACCGCAGCGCTGGCGCGATCGCTGTCGCCCCAGACCTGCGCCCCGGTGAAGGCGACGAACAGGCCGAAAATGATGCCGAGCACCGGCAGCATGCCCGGCGAGATCGCCTTGAGCGATTTCGCGCGCTCCTCCGTTGCGACCAGCGCAATACCTGCGAAGATGGCCGCCGCCAGCAGATAGGTGAAGCCGAAGATCACCAGCGCCATCAGGGGCACCGGCAGATTGTGCAGCCAGTCGCTCATGCCGTTGTTGTCGCCTGATTTGGGCCCTAGATCAACCGCATCCCGCGCAAACTCGCATGCCCACTCCTGCCGACGATGATGTGGTCGTGCACGGCAATTCCGAGCGGCTTTGCGATGTCGATGATCGCCTTCGTCATCTGGATGTCGGCCTGCGAGGGCGAGGGATCGCCGCTAGGATGGTTGTGCACCAGGATCAGCGCGGTCGCCGACAGCTCCAGCGCGCGCTTGATCACCTCGCGCGGATAGACCGGAGTATGATCGACGGTGCCGGTCTGCTGCACCTCGTCGGCGATGAGCTGGTTGCGCTTGTCGAGGAAGAGCAGGCGAAACTGCTCCTTGTCTGAAAACGCCATGCTGGTGCGGCAATAGTCGATCACCTCGTTCCAGGACGACAGCGCGTTGCGGCTGTTGACCTCGCCCTTGGCAACGCGGTGCGCCGCGGCGGCGATCAGCTTGAGCTGGTTGATGGCGGATTCGCCGATGCCGTCGATCTCGCGCAGGCGCGCCACCGGCGCGTGCACGACCTCGGCGAACGAGCCGAACGACTTGATCAGCGCCTTCGCCAACGGCTTGGTATCGCGCCGCGGCAACGCCGGAAACAGCGCCATCTCCAAGAGCTCGTAGTCAGTGAGCGCGTCCGCGCCCGCGCTGTAGAAGCGCTCGCGCAGCCGCTCGCGATGGCCGAGATAGTGCGGCGCATCCTCCGGCTTGCTCTCGTCGTGGTCTGGCTTCGCGGGCATCGGCCGCCAGCATTGCCGGGGACTCGCGTTTTTGCAACCGCCAATTGTGGCGGCGAGTCCGCTTCATGTCGGGCTCGCGGCCCCGACGGTCACCCGATCTGCTTCTCGCCGTGCCGCTCCGACAGCGTGAAGATCTCGACACCCGTCGCTGTCACGCCGACGGAGTGCTCGAACTGGGCCGAGAGCGAGCGGTCACGGGTCACTGCGGTCCAGCCATCGGAGAGGATCTTCACGTGCGGCTTGCCGAGATTGATCATCGGCTCGATGGTGAAGAACATGCCGGGCTTGAGCTGCACGCCTTCGCCGGGCCGGCCGATATGGATGATGTTCGGCTCGTCGTGGAACATGCGCCCGAGGCCATGGCCGCAGAAATCGCGGACCACGCTCATGCCCTGCGGCTCGACGAAGCTCTGGATGGCGTGGCCGATGTCGCCGGTGGTGGCGCCGGGCTTCACGGCGGCGATGCCGCGCATCATTGCTTCATACGTCACCTCGATCAGCCGCTCGGCCTTGCGCGCGATCGGACCGACCGCATACATCCGGCTGGAATCGCCATACCAGCCGTCGACGATGAAGGTGACGTCGATGTTGACGATGTCGCCTTCCTTCAGCGGACGGTCGCCGGGCATGCCGTGGCAGACCACGTGGTTGAGCGAGGTGCAGGTCGAGTAGCGATAGCCGCGATACATCAGCGTCGCCGGATAGGCGCCATGGCTGAAAGCGAAGTCGCGGACGAATTCGTCGATCTTCGAGGTCGGCACGCCCGGCCCGACGATGTCGGTGAGTTCGTCGAGGCACTTGGCCACCAGAGCGCCGGCCTTGCGCATGCCGGCAAAGGCGGCCGGCCCATGCAGCTTGATCTGTCCGGTCTTGCGCAGGGAGGTCTCGGTGGCTTCGACGTAGCTCATGCTTGGGCGGTCTTCCGGGCTGATCTCGATGTCGGTGGAAAGGCTTGATTTCAGGCCCCAATTTAATGATTGCCGGCCTTCGTGCAAGCCAAGGCAGAGCGCTTTCGAGCGAAGTGGCTACCGGTTCGCGTGAAGAAAACGCGCCAGAACAAGAATCTTACCGGTCCTTGCGCCCGAAAGCGGGCCTAATTCGGGACTTCTACGGTGGTTTCCACCGGCAGGGCGCCGCCGCGGATGCGGATTTCGCGGACGGGGTAGGGAACCCGGATGCCCTCGCGCTTGAAGGCGTCCCACAGCGCCAGCATCACGTCGCTCTTGACGTTGTCCATGCCGTCGGGGTCCGCGATCCAGAAGGTCAGCGAGAACTTCATGCCGGCTTCCGCGAACTCGGTCAAAATGCTGTTCGGCGCCTTGCCCTTGGTGGCGCGCGGATGGGCGGCGGCGGTCTCGGCGGCGAGCTTGGTGACGACTCGGGGGTCGGCGTCGTAATTGGTGCCGAAGGCGATCTTCACCAGCGTGTTCTTGTCGGTATAGGTCCAGTTGACGACCTTTTGCGTCACCAGATCCTCGTTCGGCACCAGGAATTCGCGCCCGTCGCCGGCCGCGACGGAGATATAGCGGGTCTTCATCGCGCTGATCCGCCCGGTATTGTCGCCGATGGTGACCAGGTCGCCGGGCTTCACCGATTTGTCGGCGAGCAGGATGATGCCCGAGATGAAATTGGCCACGATCTTCTGCAGGCCGATACCGATGCCGACGCCGACCGCGCCGGAGAACACCGCGAGCGCGGAGAGATCGATCCCGACGGCGCCGAGCGCGATCACGATCGCAACCGCAAGCAGGCCGATGCGGATGATCTTGACCAGCAGCACCTGCACCGATGGCGTCAGGTCGGTGGTCGAGTTGATCCGGCTCTCGGCGAAATTGCTGGCGATGTTGGTGGCCCACAGCGCGATCAGCAGCAGCGCGCCGGCCTTGATCACCAGCAGCGGCGTCAGCCTGAGGCCGCCGAGCACGATGGCGAAGGAGTCGAGCAGATCGACCGTCGTGTCGAGCTGGCCGATGATGGAGAGCGCCGCGACGAACCAGGCCGTGATCGACACCAGCTTGACGATGAAGGCGTTGCGCAGCACCGAGGTCACCAGGCGGATCACGAGCCAGGCCAGCCCCATCTTGGCGGCGACCATCAGGAGATAGGAGCGGCTCGGCCAGGTCGCGTGGTACATCACGAGGCGCGAGATGATCACGAGCATGGTGAATACCGCCGTCGAGGCGCTCGACATCATCACCCGCGAGAAGTGCCGGAGCGGCAACGGCCAGCCCATCGCGAGCGATGTCATGTCGACACGATTGCGAATGCCGGCCTCCGCGGCATAGGCGACGCCCGCTGCCGCGAGAATGAGACCAAATTGCAGGTAGAACCAGGGTGAGGAAATCTCCGCCCCGACGCTGCGTGCGGTCGTCTGCACGAACTCCATGAAGTCTTTGAGGTCCATGTCCATCGGTCTCGTCGGAATGCGCGGAGGAATTGATTCGAAGGCGCCGCAGAATCCCACAAAGGGTGCGGCCCGGCCATCGATACACCGTGAAGTGAAGCGCGTTAAGGCCGCAAAATACGGGCAGATTGCCGCGAGCAGCGAAAATGGGTTGGCGCGGGGGAGTGCCGACGATAAGGATGAAAATCCAGCGATTTTTACCCGGAAGGTGGATGGCCTCCCTCGACTCCTTCAGCCTCACCATACTGCTCGGCGCCGTCCTCGTCATGGCCGGTATCCTGTCGAGCCTGCTTGCGCTGCGCTTCGGCGCGCCTTTGCTGCTCGTGTTCCTTGCCATCGGCATGCTCGCGGGAGATTCCGGTCCCGGGCAGATCCAGTTCAACGACGTCGGCACGACCTATCTGGTCGGCTCGGTGGCGCTGGCCCTGATCCTGTTCGACGGCGGCTTGCGGACGCGCTTTGCCAGCATCCGCACGGTGCTTGCGCCGTCCTTGGTGCTCGCCACCGTCGGCGTGCTCCTGACCGCGGTGGTCACCGCGCCGTTCGCCAAATACGCGCTGGACCTCAACTGGGCGGAGTCGCTGCTGGTCGGCGCGGTGGTGGCCTCGACCGATGCCGCGGCCGTGTTCCTGCTGGTCCACACCCAGGGCCTGCGCCTGCGTCCGCGCGTGGGTGCGACGCTGGAGGCGGAGTCCGGCACCAACGATCCCTTTGCCATCTTCCTCACCTTGATGCTGGTCGAATACATCTCGCTCGGCTCGAGCTCGCCCGGCCATGTGCTGATGGAGTTCGTGCTGGAGGCGGCGCTGGGCGCCGTTGTCGGCGTGTTCGGCGGCCGCCTCGTCGTCATCGCCCTGAACAAGGTGGCGCTGCCGCAGGGCCTGCATGCGCCGTTCGTCACGACCGCGGCGCTCGTGATCTTCGGCGGCTCGCAGATCATGCACGCCTCGGGCTTCCTCGCGGTCTATCTCGCCGGCATCATCATCGGCAACCGGCCGACGCGGGCGCATAATTCGGTGGTGACCTTCCTGGATGCGGCGACCTGGCTGGCGCAAATCGTGATGTTCGTGCTGCTCGGCCTTTTGGTCTCGCCGAGCCGGCTCGGGGCCAGCGCGCTGCCGGCGGTCGGCGTTGCGCTCGTGCTGATGCTGGTGGCGCGGCCGCTTGCGGTATTGGTGTGCCTGGCGCCGTTCCGCTTCAACTGGCGCGAAAAGATCTTCATCGCCTGGACCGGCCTGCGCGGTGCGGTCGCGATCTTCCTGGCGTCGATCCCGATGCTGGTCGGCCTGTCCAAGGCCTATCTCTATTTCGACGTCGCCTTCGTCGTCGTCATCATCTCGTTGTTGCTGCAAGGTTGGACGCTGGCGCCCGCCGCGCGCAAGCTGCACGTCGCGCTGCCGCGCGCCGAGCGCGGCCCCCGCCGCGTCGAGCTCGATCTGCCCGGCCAGCTCGAGCAGCAGCTGGTCGGCTATCCGGTACGCCCCAAGAGCCTGTATTTCCGCCGCGGCCTGATCCCGTCCTGGTCGAAGCCGACGCTGGTGATCCGCAATCAGAACATCCTGACGCCCACGGAAGCCGATCCGGTCGCGCCCGGCGACTACATCTACCTGCTGGCGCCGCCGGAAAAGGCCGAGTCGCTCGACCGCTTCTTCGTCGACATGCAGCCGAGCTCGGCGCCCGACCCGCATCTGCTCGGCGACTTCATGGTGTCAGGCGAGCACACGCTCGCTGAGCTTGCCGGGATCTACGGCGTCAAGGTGAGCGAGGACGAGGGCAAGCTGACGCTCGCCGACTATTTCGACGTCCACCTCGATCGCGCCCCGAAGGAGGGCGCCGAACTCGCGCTGGACGAGATCGTCCTCGTCGCACGCAGCATCTCCGGCGGCCGCGTCAATGTCGTCGGCCTGCGCCTGCCGGAAGAGGACGAGAAACCGCCGCCGCTGACGCGCCGGCAGGCGCTGCGGAAGAAGCTTGCCGATTTGTGGACCTCGGTGGCGGGGGTCTGATGCAGCCTACGAAGTCGGGTGCTTTGGCAGGACAAAGCTAGCCAGGAACTCGTCATTGCGGGGAGCCTTGCGACGAAGCCAGCCAAAGGCTCGTCATTGCGAGCGCAGCGAAGCAATCCAGAATCTTTCTGTAGGGACGGTCTGGATTGCTTCGCTGCTCGCAACGGCGGTGAGGCGGGATCGTCGCTGTCCATCCGGGCGACAAGCGCCTTCACGTCAGCACCTTCACCCCGCCGAACGACGTCACGCGGCCCTGCTTCAGCATCACGATCTGGGTCGCGAGCTGACGCAGCTCGGCGATGTCGTGGCTGACATAAACCATTGGCACGTTGGCCTCGTCGCGCAGTCGCACCAGATAGGGCAGGATCTCGAGCTTGCGGCCTTCGTCGAGCGCGCCGAGCGGCTCGTCGAGCAGCAACAGGCGCGGCTTCGACAGCAGCGCGCGGCCGAGCGCGACGCGCTGCCGCTCGCCGCCGGAGAGCTTTCCGGGACGGCGGTCCAGCAAGGCGCCAATGTCGAGCAGGTCGATGATGCGCTTGTGCTCCGCCGGATCGGGCGCGAGCCCGTTCATCCTCCGTCCGTAGTCGAGGTTCTGCGCGACGCTCAGATGCGGAAACAGCCGCGCGTCCTGGAACACATAGCCGATGCGGCGGCGCCAAGTGGGCACGTGAATGCCGGCCGCGGTGTCGTCGACAATTTCGCCATCGATCACGATGGTGCCGCGGTCGGGCCGCAACAGCCCGGCGATCATGTTGACCAGCGAGGTCTTGCCGGCGCCGGAGGCGCCGAACAGGCCGATCACGCGGCCCTCGCCGGTGAAGGATGCGGACAGCGCGAACTCGCCGAGCTGTTTTTCGATGTCGACCCGCAGCATGGTCAATTCCCGTGCAGGCGCTGGGTGGCGCGGCGGGCGAACCATTCGGCCGCGATCAGCGCGCCGATCGCGAGCACGATCGAGACGATCACGAGCCGGCCCGCCGCGGCGTCGCCGTCGGGCGTCTGGATCAGCGAATAGATCGCGGAGGAGATCGTCTGGGTCTCGCCGGGGATGTTGGAGACGAAGGTGATGGTGGCGCCGAACTCGCCGATCGCCTTGGCAAAGCCCAGCACCATGCCGGCGAGCACGCCCGGCAGCGCCAGCGGCAGCGTCACCGTGAAGAATACTTTCCACGGGGCGGCGCCGAGGGTTTCGGCGGCCTGCTCGAGCCGACGGTCGATGGCCTCGATCGACAGCCGCATCGGGCGGACCAGCAGCGGAAACGCCATCACGCCACAGGCGAGCGCAGCGCCGGTCCAGCGGAACGCGAAGACGATGCCGAGATGGTCGGCGAGAAAGCCTCCGACGAGGCCGCGGCGGCCCAAGGTGAGCAGCAGCAGATAGCCGGTGACGACAGGCGGCAGCACCAGGGGCAGGTGCACGATGGCGTCGAGCACCGACTTGCCCCAGAAGTCACGACGCGCGAGCAGCCATGCCAGTGCGACGCCGAACGGGGTCGCGACCAGCGTGGCGATCACTGCGACCCTGAGCGAGAGCAGGATCGCCGTCCATTCGGCGGGGGAGATCTCGAACATCAAGTCGTAATATCAGGTCGCAAAAATCAGGTTGCAAAGATCAGGTTGCAAAGATCAGGTTGTGGGACTGATCAGGAATTTGAAGCCGTATTTTTCCAGAATGGTCTTGGCGGCCGTCGAGCGCAGGAAGGCGAGATAGTCGTTCGTTTCCGGCTTTTCGGTCCTGGTGGCCGCGACCGGATAGATGATCGCGGGGTGTGAATCCGCCGGGAAGACGCCGACGATCTTGACGCCGGGCTCGACCTTGGCGTCGGTCGAATAGACAATGCCGAGATTGGCCTCGCCGCGGGCGACCAGCGTCAGCGCGGCGCGCACACTGTCGGCCATCGCGAATTTCGGCTCCGCGGCCTGCCAGGCCCCGAGCTTCTCCAGCGCGGCCTTGGCATATTTGCCTGCTGGCACCGACTTGACGTCGCCGGTCGCGATCTTGCCGTCGCCGGCGAGCCTGGCGAGGTCGAAGCCTTTCGAGATCGCGACGTTGTCGATCTTGGAATCCTTCGGCGCGATCAGCACGATGCTGTTGCCGAGCAGGTTGACTCTGGAAGGCTCGTTGATGGTCTTCTTGGAAACCGCGTAGTCCATCCAGTCGGTATCGGCGGAGACGAACACGTCGGCGGGGGCGCCCTGCTCGATCTGCTTGGCCAGCACCGAGCTCGCGGCGTAGCTGACGCTGAGCTTGACGCCGGTCTTGGCGGTGTAGGCGGCGTCGATCTCGTCCAGCGCGTTCTTCATCGAGGCCGCGGCGAACACGGTGATGGTCTTGTCGTCCGCCACGGCCGGCGAGAGGCTCGCGCCCGCAAGAAGGAGGAAAGCGGCGAAAAGTCCGGCGATACGAATCATGGATGCGCTCCGTGCGAGCTCGCGCGCCAATGCACGCGCAATCTGGCGTTGCTGGGTCCGGCTTGCGATGGGCGGACGCGCTGTTCCACGGGGCCTTGCGACGGCTTACGGCCGGCAGGGATATCGCGGTGCAAACATAGCAGGCCGGCGCCTCAGGTCAAAGGCGGCCGTTTGACCAACCGCAAGACCTGCGCGTCCCGGGACGACAGCGGTGGGCGAAGCGACAGCGTACCCTACGGCTTCGCATCGCCCGCATGCAGCACCGCCTTGCAGGCCGCCGGCATCTGCGCCAGCGTCATCGGCGGTTTCGGCTTCGGCGGCTCCGGCGGCGGCTTGGGATGCAGCACGGCGTCCGAGAACCAATAGGCGAGATCGGAATCCTTGCAGCCTTCGTCCTCCGACTGCGATGGCTGCCCCTCGCACTCGCTGGCGCCCGCCGGGCAGCGCATGCGGATGTGGAAGTGATAGTCGTGGCCCCACCACGGCCGGATTTTCGACAGCCAGGAGCGGTCGCCCTTGGCCTCGCGGCACAGCGCCTTCTTGATCGCGGCATTGACGAAGATGCGTTGCACCGCCGGCTCCTGCGCCGCGTCGCGCAGCACCAGCACATGGCCTGGCGTGAATACCTTCGGATCGATGTCGAGCCGGTCCTGCCGCACCATCATCACCGCCGACATCTCTTCGCGCTCTTCGCGCGAGAGGCGGCGGTCCGGCATCGGCGTCAGCCAGATGTCGGCATCGAGGCCGATCTGGTGGCTGGCATGGCCCGACAGCGCCGGCCCGCCGCGCGGCTGGGCGATGTCGCCGACCAGGATGCCCGGCCAGCCGGCGTCCTTGTTTGCCCTGGCCGCAAGCCGCTTGATCAGCGCGATCATGTCGGGATGACCAAAGTTGCGGTTACGCGACAGCCGCATGACCTGCCAATTGTCGCCGTTGAGCGGCATCTGCGCGGCGCCGCCGATGCAGCCCTTGGTGTAGGAGCCGACCACATGCGCCGGCCCCTTCGAGGGCAGCAGTTTTCGCGCGAAGAGTTCCTTGGCAGCGAGATGCGGATCGTTGGGGTTGGCGAGCGGCGGCAGCGGCTTCGGATTGACGCTGCCCTTGTCCTGGGCCCGCGCGCCGCCGGCTGCCAGGAGCGTCACGACAAGCAGGAGAGGGGCGATGCGGCGGGGACTCATGCCCGGTCATTATAACCCAACGCGGCGCCGGGGTTAAGAATTAGGCTTGTCGCGAGGGCGCCACCTCACGGCGTCTTTACAGCCACGGGCCGCTGGCGACATCATGCCCTCGGGGCAAATGGCCCTTTATCATGACATTGGTTTTTGGCGCGGCTCGCGAGGGAGTGCGCCGGCTGGCCGCATTTTTAACGGCGCGATAACCGTATCCTGGATTGACCAAAATTCGTGCGAGGAATGAGGGAACGCCTCGCTCCGCATGCAATCGCGCGCGATTTCGGAAATGATTCAAGCGCGCGCGTAATTTTGCGGCAGCACACGTTCCGATCGCGACATGTCAATGGGGTTTGATGCGTCGGCCGGCCGCATTTTGCGCCTCGCAAACAGGCACAAGCGCCGTTGGTCCCGGAGCGAGGCCGGCGAAGATTACTTTTTTTTCAGACACTTGCCCCAAACCTTGCGGCCGCAGGGCGCGACTGGGACATGTGACGTTGAGTTTGGGGTCTCGAAGACAAAAAAGGCGAAAGCGTAACGTGCTTGGTACGGCGGGCAGCCGGCTGCGCAAGCCGCGATTCGCGCGCGCGCCGCATTCGCCCGTCGTGCAGGCCGAGCTCGTGCAGAGCCGCGCGGAGGCGGAGGCCGCGATCGCGGAGGCGCGCAAGGCCCATGAGCGGCTGCGCCAGGCCATCGACATCCTGCCGCAGGGCATCGTGTTCCTCGATGCCGAGGGCCGCTATGTCCTCTGGAACAAGAAATATTCCGAGATCTACAGCAAGACCGCCGACCTCTTCGCCGAAGGCGCGCGCCTCGAGGACACGCTGCGCGTCGGCGTCGCGCGCGGCGACTATCCCGAGGCTGCAGGCCACGAGGACGAGTGGATCGCCGAGCGGCTGCAAAAGCTCTACCAGCCCGGCGCACGCCATGAGCAGAAGCTGGCGGACGGCCGCGTCATCCTGATCGACGAGCGGCTGACCGACGACGGCGGTGTGGTCGGCCTGCGCGTCGACATCACCGAGCTGAAGCAGCGCGAGGCCTCGTTCCGCCTGCTGTTCGAGGGCAATCCGGTTCCGATGATCATCTGCGCGCTCGACGACGAGCGCATCCTCGGCGTCAACGACGCCGCGATCGCCCATTATGGCTATGGTCGCACCGAATTCGAGAAGCTGACGATCCGCTCCTTGCAGGCCTTCGACAGCGAGCCGCCCTGGAGAACCGACGTAACCGGCGAGGACCAGGCCGGCCGCACCTGGAAGCACGTCAAGGCCGACGGCGCGCTGATCGACCTTGCGATCTATTCGCGCGAACTGACTTATGCGGAGCGGCCTGCGGTGCTGCTCGCGCTGATGGACATCACCGAGCGCAAGCGGGCCGAGGCGCGGCTCGCCTTCATGGCCCAGCATGACGGGCTCACCGGCCTGCCGAACCGCAACCTCCTGCGCCAGCAGGTCGACGAGATGTTGCTGCACACGCGCCGCAGCACCGAGAAGGTCGCGGTGCTGATGCTCGGGCTGGACAATATGAAGGCGATCAACGACACGCTCGGACACGCGATCGGCGACAAGCTGCTACGCGGCGTCGCCAAGCGGCTGCGCTCCACCTTGCGCGATGAGGACGCGCTGGCGCGCCTCAACTCCGACGAGTTCGCGATCGTGCAGAGCGGTTTGATCCGGCCGGAGGATGCGGTGGGACTGGCAAAACGCCTGCTCGAGGCCATTTCCGATCCCTATCTGCTCGATGGCCATTCCGTGGTGATCGGTGCCTCCATCGGCATCGCGATGGCGCCGGGCGACGGCGATGATGCCGAGAAGCTGCTGAAGAGCGCCGACATGGCGCTGACGCGGGCCAAGGCTGACGCGCGCGGCAGCTTCGCGTTCTTCGAGGCCGCGCTCGATGCCAGGGCGCAGAGCCGCCGCAAGATCGAGGTCGAGCTGCGCGATGCGATCCAGAACGACGTGCTGCGGCCGTACTATCAGCCGCTGATCGACCTGCAGAGCGGTCGCATCACCGGCTTCGAGGCGCTGGTGCGCTGGCCCCATGCCGAGCGCGGCATGGTCTCGCCCGCCGAGTTCATCCCGGTCGCCGAGGACACCGGCCTGATCAATCCGCTCGGCGGCCTGATGCTGCGCCGCGCGTGCCTGGATGCCGCGACCTGGCCGGACGACGTCCGCGTCGCCGTCAATCTGTCGCCACTGCAGTTCCGCAGCGGCAACCTGCTCTCGATGGTGACAGACGCGCTGAAGCATTCCGGCCTGCCGCCGCGCCGGCTCGAGCTCGAAATCACCGAGACGCTGCTGCTCGAGAAGAGCGCCCAGGTGCTGGCGACGCTGCATGCGCTGCGCGCGCTCGGGGTGCGCATCTCGATGGACGATTTCGGCACCGGCTATTCCAGCCTCAGCTATTTGCGCAGCTTCCCGTTCGACAAGATCAAGATCGACCAGTCCTTCGTCCGCGATCTCGGGGCCAATCGCGAGGCGCAGGCGATCATCCGCTCCATCGTCAGCCTCGGCAAAGGTCTTGGCGTCACCATCACCGCCGAAGGCGTCGAGACGGAAGCCGAGCTGAGCTGCCTGCGCGCCGAAGGCTGCGACGAGGGCCAGGGTTTTCTGTTCAGCAAGGCCCGGCCCAATCTCGATATCATCAGCCTGCTGCAGGCGCAGCGCGGCATCGACGGCGGCGATGACGACACTGCGCTGGTGGCGTGAGCTGCCGCGCTTTACCTCTCCCCGCTTGCGGCAGGGCAATCGCATTTGAAAACTTTTCCCGCGGCCATCCTTCGAGACGCCCGCTTCAGGCGGCCTCCTCAGGATGAGGACGGAGTGCGCGGCAGCAGTTTCAACGGGCACCGACGCTGATTAGCCTCATCCTGAGGGGCGCATAAGCGCCGTCTCGAAGGACGAGGCGTGCGCGCAGGCCGCCGCAGCGAGTCAAATGCGATAGCCCTGCCGCTTGCGGGGAGAGGTCGGAATGCGCGCGTAGCGCGGACTCCGGGTGAGGGGGTACAGGTCTCTCGACCACCCGCGTGTGGAGAAGAGGCGCCTCACCCGAACCCTCTCGGCGCGAGCGAAGCTCGTCGCGGCCCCTGTAAGAACGGGGCGAGGGAGCGCACCGTCATCGCGGTCGCCCTTCGACCTCCCACCAAAATCGCCGTCCCCACATCCTCGTAATGCGTATCCCGCACAGGCTGACACCGCCTACCCCCGGTGATAGCATGCCTCTCGTCAATGCACGCACACGCAAGCTCGTGTGAGGAGGCAAGTCCAATGGATCGGGGAGCGCTCTGCAGGTCACGCGGCTGCCGCACGCATTTCTTGCCTGTCATTCTTGCCGCCGCGCTGTGGGCGCCCGCCTGCGCACAGGACGTCCGCAGCACTCCGGGCGAGCCGGGACCGGTCTTTTCCGATCGCGGCCCCGATGCCGAGCTCTACGGCGCGGCGTCCGGCTATCCTGTCGGCACGCGGGGGACCACCCCCCAGCTCGACAAGCTCGTCGGAGTCTACAGCCATTTCGGCGAGATCTATCCGTCCCGCCCGATCGCTCGCGCGACGGCCCCGTGGCACTTCAAACGCGCGCCGGAGCCATCGATCGCCTACAGCTTCGGCACGGAGCGGCTGAGCATAGGCGACTACCTCAAGCGCAACCCGGTGACGGGACTCCTGATCGCCAGGGACGACACCATCCTCTACGAGCACTATCAATATGCGCGGACCGACCAGGACCGTTTTCTCTCGCAGTCCATGGCCAAGACGCTGGTGGGCATGCTGGTCGGGATCGCGGTGTCCGAGGGACGGATCAAGTCGATCGACGATCTCGTCTCGACCTACGTCCCTGGCCTTGCAGGAACGGAATACGGAAACACATCGATCCGCGCCTTGCTGAACATGTCTTCGGGCGTTGAATTCTCGGAAGTCTATGACGGCAACGATGACATCGCCCGGCTTGGGCGAGCCCTGTTCGTCGGAGAGGCAAAAGATCCCGTCGCCGTCGTCGCGCAATTCAATACAAGAGCCGCGCCGCCGGGCACCCGATGGCACTATGCGAGCGTGGAAACCGAGATCCTGGGCCTCGTGCTGCGCGCCGCCACGGGCACGCCGGTCGCCGACTATCTCCACGACCGGATCTGGGACGCCATCGGCGCCGAAGCGGATGCCTCATGGGCGATCGACGGCAGCGGGCAGGAGATTGCGTTCTGCTGCTTCAACGCAACCTTGCGTGATTATGCGCGCCTGGGCCGGTTGCTCGCACATGACGGCGCCTGGGAGGGGCGTCAGTTGATCCCCCGGCAGTGGCCGCTGGATGCCACGACCGTCAGACCAGAGGATGGCCATCTCGCTCCGCGCGTGGCCACACCTTATTTCGGCTACGGCTACCAGGTGTGGCTCCTCCCCGGTGAGCAGCGCAGATTTGCCCTGAGCGGCATCCGCGGTCAGCTCATCCTGGTCGATCCGGCCTCGAAGCTCGTCATGGTGCATACGGCCGTTCGCCAGAAGCCGTCCGAGCCGGGCGCCCTCAGGGAGCCGCTGGCATTGTGGTCCGCCGTGCTTCAGCAGCTCGGACAATGATGATGTTACGGTGCCGCGGCCGCATTGAACCTGTCCGGCTTCCGGGCGCACCAACGGCGCGTAAGTCCCGATGCGTCGCGTGACGCCGAGCGGCTGTTCAAGCGGTCCGCGGCAATGTTCGAGAAAACCGTCGGTCCGGGGGAAGGGCGCTGCGCCCCGATATGCTCGACGCTCCGCGTCCAACGCGCAAAACGTCGTCGCGGAAGCCGGTCCGCCAGGAGCTGACAGTCGCCGGTACACATGCTGACGACATCTTTCTAACTTTTTGGCGCATTGACGGCCCGACCATGTCGGCATGGACCGGTCTCGATCGTCCTTGGGTGGACACGTCCCGGACGTGCTGGTGATGGACCGGCACACGTGACGTGACTTCGTCAATTCGAGCCGTCAAAGTCGCAACTGGAGCAATGCCCATGAGGATCACCGTCGAAACCAGCGTCGCCGCCCCCATCGATCAGGTCTGGCGTGCCTATACGACGCCTGCCGACATCGTGAAGTGGAACGCCGCGTCCGCGGACTGGCACACGACCAAGGCGACGGTCGACCTGCGCGAGGGCGGCGAATTCTCCTCGCGCATGGAGGCCAAGGACGGCAGCATGGGCTTTGACTTCGCCGGCACCTACACGACGATCGTCGAGCACAAGCTGATCGAATATGCCTTCGGCGATCGCAAGGCCGAAGTCGAGTTCGTCCCTGGTCCGAAGGGCGTCATCGTTCGCGTCGTCTTCGACAGCGAACCGACCCACTCGGTCGAGCAGCAGCAAGGCGGCTGGCAGGCGATCCTCGACAATTTCGCACGATACGTCGCCGCGAAGCAGAAGACGTCGTGAGGCGTGCAGGGCGCGGAGCCTTGGCGGGCTTCCGCGTCTTCGTCTACGATCCGATCGCGCAATTCGTCCGGAGACGCAGGGATGCGAACCATTGACCTGATTTGCGCCAGCACGGCTGTCATAGAGTGGGCAAAGGTGCGCAGCACCGCGCCCACCATTCTTCCCGACTGCACACAAATTTGTGACACGCTTCGCTTTGCCAACCTACGACTGATCGCAAGATGCGCCTTTCGGCAATAGCGTTGGAACAAGGAAAACGTTGGGAAGTTCGCGTGTTCAGGGAGCAGGTCGTGGAGAAGAAGCATGCGAACAGGAATTCTTGCGTTGATTGTGGTTGCCGGAAGCGCAATTGCCTTCCAGGCAACGGCCCAGCAGCAAAAGGCCGCGCCCAGTGAGCAAACCAGGGAGGAGATGCGCCGTGATGTAGACCAAGGGCTCAAGCCTGACGAGCCCAGCGAGCAGATGCAGCGTGATGCGGACAAGGGGATCAAGACTCGCAACTCCGGAGAGTCCGGATACGTGGCCGATCAAGACAAGCCAGGTGCTTCTGCGCATCCTCCGGGTCGACCTGGAAGTGAGCAGACCACGGGTTCGGGTGGCCAGACCAGCGCTCCGAAATAGAACCCTTGGCTCGAAGCTCGACGGGTCGCGCGCCTTGTCAACCGTAGCTCCAAGAGCGAAGGCGGAAGCGAAGCCCATGACCTTGATGGTCGCAGATCGGATCCCAACGAGGACTCCGGGATACAGCGTCGGCTGGTCGGATCGCGATACACGATGGCAAGCTTGTGCTGGTCGCGCATGGCCTGGCGCACGATGCGGAGATCGACGGCCTCAACACGTATCGTGCCAATGATTGGCGGTCGTTTCCGCCGAGGGCGGGCGGCACGGCTTCGGGAAGCCGCGCCGCTTGATGACCTGGACGGTCTTGTTAAAGCATGATCCGGACAAGTGCGAAGCGGTTTTCCGGAACGATCATGCGCAAACAACGAACCTCAAGCGCGATGACGATTCATCCCAATCTCGTCGCGCTTTGGCGCGGTTGGACCGTCGCCGCGCAGGCTGCGAACGGGGCCGCATCATAGATCACTTGGGTCGAGGCGATCCTGCCATTCCTCACCGTGAGGAGCTCCGCGCAGATGGCGTTGGCAACCGGATGGGTATCGGCATTGTAAACGACGACAGCCTGCTCATCGTCGCCATGGATGGCGAGAATCGTGACCTTTCGGAGCATGCGGGCGAATCCGCCGTGGAACTCGCGAAACGTCTGGGTCCCGACGATCCGCCCGCGCGGTGTCGTGCAAACGACGTCGTCCGCCGCGACAGAGATGATCGTATCGACGTCTTTGCGGGCGATGGCCTTGACATAGGTCTTGGCGATCTGCACTGCGTTGCCGCTGCTTTGGGTATTCATGATCTTCCTTTCAGTGATTGGTGCAAAGGAAGATCTAGCGCAGCGCAGTGACAGATTCTGGCAGTAGGAGATCGGCGCGACCGGGACCGCTCACCCCGACCTGCTGTCGACCTCATCTGCCGGCAGTTGTATCGCGCATCGTTCTCTGGTGGGACCAGGCCAGGTCGGCAACGCGTCTAAATCCAATCGCTTCCCAAAACTGCGCCGCGGCCTGATTGCCTGCATGTACAGTCATGGTCGAAACCCTCCCTGCCGCGTCCTGCAACAGCGCCATGGCAATGGAAAAGGCAACTTGGCGCCGCCTGAATTCGCGATGCACGTAGAACCGTCGCATTGTCCACGTCGGTTGCGCTGTCGGTGCAGGTTCGTCGGTCATCGCGCCGATGCCCGCGAGTCTGCCGCCGAGATAGCAGGCGTATGCTGCATGAAAGATGGCGGGGGTCTCCGTCAATTCAGCGGCCAGGCGGGTCATCTGCCGATGGCCATCCGCCGTTGCATCCGCCTCGAGGTCAGCGAAGCCAGCCGGTAGTTCGTCGACTATTGGTTCGAGTTTGAGGTCCATCACTTCCGCGGGCCCAACCCATCCTGGGAGCTCGGGCTACCAATCACATCGGCTGAGATGATGCCAATATACCCCTGTTTTGCCCGACGAGTCAAAACCTGTTTCGGTAAATCAAAAAAACTATGCCTGCCAAGGGGCGGCTACTGTGCATGGGGTTGTTTTCGCGCTTTTTGTTTGCCGCCGCGGAAACCGGGCCGGCCCATCCCGAGCGTCGCCTCAGCTGTCCACCTTCAGCGCGGCGATGAAGGCTTCCTGCGGGATGTCGACCTTGCCGAACTGCCGCATCTTCTTCTTGCCTTCCTTCTGCTTCTCCAGAAGCTTGCGCTTGCGCGTGATGTCGCCGCCATAGCACTTGGCGGTGACGTCCTTGCGCAGCGCGCGCACCGTCTCGCGGGCGATCACCTTGCCGCCGATCGCCGCCTGGATCGGGATCTGGAACATGTGCGGCGGGATCAGCTCCTTCATCTTCTCGACCATGGCGCGGCCGCGCCCTTCCGCGCGGGTGCGATGGACCAGCATCGAGAGCGCGTCGACCGGTTCGGCATTGACCAGGATCTGCATCTTGACGAGGTCGGCCGGCTTGTAGTCGGTGAGATGATAATCGAACGAGGCGTAGCCCTTGGAGACCGACTTCAGGCGGTCGTAGAAATCGAACACCACCTCGTTGAGCGGCAGGTCGTATTTCACCATGGCGCGGGAGCCGACATAGGTGAGCTCCTTCTGCGCGCCGCGGCGGTCCTGGCACAGCTTCAGCACGCTGCCGAGATATTCGTCGGGCGTGAGGATCGTCGCCTCGATCCAGGGCTCATCGATCTCGGCGATCTTGACCACGTCGGGCATGTCGACGGGATTGTGGATCTCGATCTCCTGGCCGTCGGTGAGCTTCATCTTGTAGATGACGCTCGGCGCCGTCGCGATCAGGTTGAGGTCGAATTCGCGCGACAGCCGCTCCTGGATGATCTCGAGATGCAGGAGGCCGAGGAAGCCGCAGCGGAAGCCGAAGCCGAGCGCGGCGGAGGTTTCCATCTCGAAGGAGAAGCTGGCGTCGTTGAGGCGCAGCTTGCCCATCGCGGCGCGCAGCGTCTCGAAGTCGTCGGCGTCGACCGGGAACAGGCCGCAGAACACCACGGGGATCGCCGGCTTGAAGCCCGGCAGCATCTCGGCGACCGGCTTCCTGTCGTCGGTGATGGTGTCGCCGACGCGGGTGTCTGCGACTTCCTTGATCGCGGCGGTGATGAAGCCGATCTCGCCGGGGCCGAGCTCGTCGACCTGCTGCATCTTCGGCGTGAAGAAGCCGACGCGCTCGACGTCGTAGGCCGCGCCCGTGCCCATCATGCGCACGCGCTGGCCCTTCTTCATCGTGCCGTCGACGATGCGCACCAGCACGACGACGCCGAGATAGACGTCGTACCAGCTGTCGACCAGCAGCGCCTTCAAGGTCGCGTCGCGGTCGCCCTTGGGCGGCGGCAGGCGGGTGACGATGGCTTCGAGCACATCGGGAATGCCAAGGCCGGTCTTGGCCGAGATCATCACCGCGTCGGACGCGTCGATGCCGATGACGTCCTCGATCTGCTGCTTGACCTTCTCGGGCTCGGCCGCGGGAAGGTCGACCTTGTTCAGGACCGGAACGATCTCGTGATTGTTGTCGAGCGCCTGGTAGACGTTGGCGAGCGTTTGCGCTTCGACACCCTGGCTGGCGTCGACCACGAGCAGGGAACCCTCGCAGGCCGCGAGCGACCGCGAGACCTCGTAGGCGAAGTCGACGTGGCCGGGCGTGTCCATCAGGTTGAAGATGTAGTCCTTGCCGTCCTTGGCGCGGTAAGCGAGGCGCACCGTCTGCGCCTTGATGGTGATGCCGCGCTCGCGCTCGATGTCCATGGAATCGAGCACCTGCTCCTTGCCCGCCATCTCGCGGTCGGAGAGGCCGCCGGTCATCTGGATCAGGCGGTCGGCCAGCGTCGATTTGCCATGGTCGATATGGGCGACGATGGAGAAATTGCGGATGTTGGAGATGGGGACGGTCGTCATGGGCGCGGGATACCACTCACATCCCCGTGCGGCAACCATTCACTTGGTCTTCCCGCGACCGCACGGGGGTGCGTCCGGGACGGGGGTAGCCAGCCCGCTCAGCCGGTCCGGGAGGGGCGACGTCGAACCGTCTTGCCGCCGCAATCTCGGCCTCCCCCGCCATCGATTTCAGGGGCCGGCTCTGCTAGCTTTCGGGCTTTCTGTCACGGAAATAGGCAATGTGTTGGAAGCGTCTTTTCGCCTTGTTTTTTGCAGCGTGTTTCGCCTTCCCGGCCGCGGCTGAAAAGCGCGTCGCCCTCGTCATCGGCAATTCCGCGTACCAGAGCGTGCCGCGGCTGGAAAATCCCCGGAACGACGCGCTGCTGGTGGCCGACACGTTGCAGAAGCTTGGCTTCACGCTGGTCGGCGGCGGCGCCCAGGTCGAGCTGGACAAGGCGAGCTTCGACGCGGCGGTCCAGCGCTTCGGCAACCAGCTGATCGGTGCCGACGTGGCCCTGTTCTATTATGCCGGTCACGGCATCCAGGTCCGCGGGACCAACTATCTCGTGCCGATCACCGCGAATCCGACGCGCGAGAGCGATGTGGATTTCCAGATGGTCGACGCCGCTTTGGTACTTCGGCAGATGGACGGCGCAGGAACCAAGCTGAACATCGTCATTCTCGATGCGTGCAGGAACAACCCGTTTGGCGGACGGGGCTTGCGCGCCTCCGACGGCGGCCTGGCGCAGATCCGGGCGCCGGAGGGAACGCTGCTCTCCTATGCCACGCAGCCCGGCAACGTCGCGCTCGACGGGTCCGACGGACATAGCCCTTACACGCGGGCGCTGGTCGAGACGATGCAGCGACCCGGTCTCGACGTGCTCCAGACGTTCAATCAGGTGGGGCTCGCCGTCAAGCGCGCAACCGGCAGCAACCAGCAGCCCTGGGTCTCCAGCTCGCCGATCGATGGATCGTTCTACTTTTCAGGCGGGCCAGCAGGGCAGGTCGCGGCGCTCAACGTGCCGGCGCCGGTCACGGCGCCTCCTGCGAACCTGCCGCCGTCCACGGCCCCGGTTACGAGAACCCAATCGGATTTCCTGTTTCCGGATTCCGATAGCCGGCTGCTTGCCGATGGTGATCTGAGGACGCTGAGCAAGGACGATCTGCGCCTTGCGCGCAACGAGATCTTTGCGCGGCGAGGGCGCTACTTCAACTCGCCGGATCTGACCGCGAGGTTCAGCAAGTTCGCCTGGTACGCGCCCCACACCTGGGACCCCCAGCTGAACGCCGTCGAGAAGGCGAATGTCGCCTTGATCGATCGCTATGAAGCCGGCGGGCCGGCGCAAAGCGGCTTCATCTTTCCCGATTCGGATCGGCGGCTGCTGACGGTCGCAGACCTGCGCGGGCCGTCGAACGACGAGCTCCGTATCGCGCGCAACGAAATCTTTGCGCGGCGGGGACGGTATTTCGAAGCGGCCGATCTCAAGGCTCGCTTTGAACGCTTCCCGTGGTATTCGCCGAGCACATGGAATCCAAAACTCAATTCGATCGAGGAGGCAAACGTCGCGCTGCTCGATCAGGCCGGCAGGCGTCGATGACGATTGCGTTGCGGGCGGCGCAAATCCTCGTCGTTCTCGTGGCCGCGTCCGTCCCGGCGGGCGCCCAGACCAGGACGGAGCTTCTTGACCGGCTGGTGCATGCCTATCCCGATTTCCTCTCAGGCCACGACGGCAAGCAAATCTTGTGGCGCGACGGCACCGCGATGCCGGTCGACGATGGCATCGACGACAAATCGTTTAATCAGCGCTTGCGCGATGCCTCGATCCTCGACCAGCTCCGCCTGCCCTATCCCGTCGGCGCCTCCGCGCCGCCCGCGGTGAACGCCGATCCCGGACGATTCCGGAACGAAGCTTTTTTCAAGAAGATGTATGGCGACTGCCGCAATGGAGCGGTACAGCGCAATCTCGTGACCATCACGTGGCTGCCGCGATCATGGGGGAAGGCGGTCCAGGTGACGCGGATCAATGGCGTGGCTGGCCGGCTCGAGGAGGTGTCTGCGGAGATCGACAAGCTCGATCCGGCGCTGAGGGCCGCGGCCTTTCCGATCGCCGGCGTGCTGTCATGCCGGCCTGTCGCGGATACCGGCAAGATGAGCATGCATGGCTATGCCGTCGCGATCGACCTGAACCTGAAATATTCCGACTATTGGCTATGGGCGGGCAGCGGAAAATCCATCCCCTACAAGAACAGGATGCCACAGGAAATCGTCGACATCTTCGAGCGCCACGGCTTCATCTGGGGTGGCAAATGGTATCACTACGACACGATGCATTTTGAATATCGCCCGGAACTGCTGGCCCGGTGATCCCGCATCGTTTCCGTGCGCCAGGCGGTCCTTCATTCACGCCAAGCTGATTTCACTCAGGCGCAAAACGCGCTACGCAAGCGCCCATGTCGACCACCTCGATCCCCTCCGCCAGAGCGCGGCCGAAGACCCGCTTGAGCTACAACCGTTTCCGGGCCTGGTTGGTTGCCTGCGCGACCCGCCCCGAGGCGCGGCTCTGGCTGGTGGTCCAGCTCGCGGCCTTGCATGGCGTGCTCTGGACCTTCATCCTGATCAATCTGAAGGCGGCGCAGGACGTTCACATGGACGTCGCAGAAGCCTGGGGCTGGGGCCAGAAATTCCTCTGGGGCTATGGCAAGCATCCGCCGCTGTCGGGCTGGGTCGCCGGCCTCTGGTTCAAGCTGTTCCCCGCGACCGACTGGGCGACCTATGCGCTCGCGATGGCGACGGTCGGCGTCGGCATGGTGATCTGCTGGCTGGTTGCCTTGCGCGTCGTGGATGCCCGGCGCGCGTTCCTGGTCGTGGTGATGGTCGCGCTCTATCCGATCTTCAATTTCAAGGGTTTCAAGTACAACCCCGACCTGCTCCAGCTCGTCACGCTGCCGCTGCTGGTGCTCGCCTATCTCAATGCCTTCGAGAAGCGGACATGGCTATCCGGCATCTGGCTCGGCCTTGCCGGCGCGCTGGCGCTGATGACCAAATACTGGGTGCTGACCATGATCGGCGCGATCGGCCTTGCCGCGCTGATCCATCCGGAGCGGCTGAAATTCCTCTCGTCGCCCGCGCCATGGGTGGCGATCGCGACGATGGTCGTGGCGATGATCCCGCACATCGTCTGGCTGGCGGAGGCGCATTTCGCGCCGCTGACCTATGCCGGCGACACCTACAGCCTCGATGATTCGCGTCTCGTGCACCAGCTCGTGGCCGGCTATGCTCTGCACAATGTCGCGCTGCTGACGCTGCCGGTGGCGCTGGCTGCGCTGGCGATGGCCTGCGTGCCGCCGTTCAAGCTGCTCTTGCGCGCACCATCACGCATCGTCACGCGCGCCTGGGCGCGCGGTGCCAATCCGGGCGTCAATGTTGCGCAGGCGCTGAATATCTGGATCGTCCAGATCATCGTCGCGGTCGGCCCGCCGCTCGGCGCACTCGGCTTCAGCATCTACATGAAGACCGACTGGGGCATCTCGCTGTTCTTCCTGGTGCCCTTGGCGCTGGTCGCGATTCCCGTGCTCCGGGTGCAGAGCGCTGTGCTGTTCAACATCGCCTCAATCTGGCTCGTGCTGAGCGTCGCGACGCTCGCCGCCTCGCCCTGGATCGCCGCGCGCGAGATGGCGGCCAATGGCGGCAACGCACAGATCTATGGCGCGCGCTCGGAGCTCGCGCACGAATTGACCCAGGCCTGGCACACCCGGTTCGGCTCGCGCTGGGCCGTCGTTGCCGGCACGATGGAACAGATCCAGCCGCTGGTGTTCTACAGCCCGGATCATCCGTCCGCGCTGCTGCCGCTCGAGGCCTGGGATTCCGGGCTGACCTCGCGCGGCGATGTGAAGACGTACGGCTTCATCGGCGTGTTCGATCCAACCGACGGCCGCCTGCCGGCGTTCGAGAAATGGGTGTCGGAGACGGCGCCCAACGCCGAGCGCATCGTGATGACGACGCGCCGCTTCATCCACGGCAGGGCCGGCCCGGCGATGAGCTGGAATATCTACATCGCTCCGCCGGGGAAGTGACCTCTTCACCTCTCCCCGTAAGAACGGGGCGAGGCAGCGCAGCGGCGAGAGGGCCCTAGACCCCTTCCTCGTTGAACTTGCTCTCAACGAGCTCCGCGATCGCCGCGAGCGCAGCTTCCGCATCATCACCTGCCGCTGCGACGGTGATCGTCGTGCCGGGCCCCGCGGCGAGCATCATCAGGCCCATGATCGAGGTGCCGCCGACGGTCTCGCCGCCGCGCGTCACCCACACTTGCGCGTTGAAGCGCTCGACCGCCTGGACGAATTTCGCCGAGGCGCGCGCATGCAGGCCGCGCTTGTTGATGATCAGGAGCTCCTTGGAGATCGCGCCCGCGGGCACGCCCGTTCCGGCTTGGGGCGCGTCGTCGCTCATTTGCCGGCGAGCACGCGGCTGGCGATGGTGACGTATTTGCGGCCAGCTTCCTGAGCCATCGCGATCGCGTCCGGCAGCGGACGCTCCTCGCGTACCTTGGCGAGCTTGACCAGCATGGGCAGGTTGATGCCCGCGAGCACCTCGACCTTGGGCCGGCTCATGCAGGAGATTGCTAGGTTCGACGGGGTGCCGCCGAACATGTCGGTGAGGATCGCAACGCCGTCGCCGGAATCGACGCGGTTAACCGCCTCGATGATGTCGCTTCGGCAGAGATCGGAATCATCTTCGGCGCCGATCGTGATCGCTTCGATTTGCTTTTGTGGGCCCATGACATGTTCGAGCGCTGCCTTGAATTCGTCGGCAAGGCGCCCGTGGGTCACGAGTACTAGACCAATCATCGGAAAACTCCTCGCGGGCGCTCTTGGTGCACCGCACGAACGCGCCACTTTGACCATCCAGAGCCCCCGCGCAAGAGGGGATGTTGCGTATCTCCCTGAATCTAGACGGATGGATGAGGGGAGCTGCGCCGGTCTACTCGGTCGCGATAGTGGGCTCCATATGGTTACCATTTCCCTTCAAACAATCGCCTGAGGACTTAGCAAAAGGTTAACTTTTGGTAGTGGTCAAGGCCGCGACAACCAAAGAGAGCGGCGAATAGTCGCGGCTGGCCGGGATTCGCGGTATTTCCACACCGAAAATGCTCGTTTTCAGAGCTTCTGCCGCAGGCAGCCGTTCCGCGTCTTCTGCATCCAGATCGACCACGAGGCCGACGGTCGCATGCTCCACGAAGTCGCAGCGGCGGATTCCGAGGCCTCGGATCTCGATCAGGCCGGCCAGCGAAGCAGCGGGGCGCACCTCAATTTCGTTGCCGACTGTCGCCAGATGGACACGGTCATCACCGACCAGAACGGCCGCTTCGAGCACGCCTGAGCGCCCCGCGATGATCAAATCAAAGGCAAGGCGCGATTTGCCGGAGCCCGAGGGACCGCGGATCAGCACTGCGGTCTGTCCGACCTTGACGGCGGAGGCGTGCACGCTGGGGCCGCCCTCATTCAAGCTGCCTTGGCTCATAGCGCCGGCAGCCTCACCACGAAGCGCGCACCGGCAATCGTCGGCACACCGTCCTCGTCCGCAGGGCCTGCGCGATTCTCCGCCCAGATACGTCCGCCATGGGCGTCGACGATCTGCTTGGAGATCGCGAGCCCGAGGCCGGAGTTCTGGCCAAAGCCCTGGTGCGGACGATCGGTGTAGAAGCGCTCGAAGATGCGCTCGAGCGCTTCGTCGCGGATGCCGGGGCCGTCATCGTCGACCACGATCTCGATCTCTGCGCGAATGCGGCGGCAGGTGAGGCGCACCTTGCTGCCGGCTTCAGAGAAGGACTGCGCGTTGGAGAGCAGGTTGGAGACCACCTGTCCCAGTCGCGAGTCGTGGCCGGTCACCGCGAACGTGTCGGTCGGCCCGCGGCCTTCGAAGCGTGCCTCGACCGCGACGTCGTGGCCGGGCTTGGTTTCGTTGGCGACGGAGATCAGCGTACCGAGCAGGCGCCTGAGGTCGACGGCGATCGCATCCTGCCGCTGCAACTCGGCATCGAGGCGGCTGGCGTCGGAGATGTCGGAGATCAGTCGGTCGAGCCGCTTGACGTCGTGCTCGATCACCTCGAGCAGGCGCGCGCGGCTGTTCTCGTTGCGCGCCAGCGGCAGCGTCTCGACCGCGGAGCGCAGCGAGGTCAGCGGGTTCTTCAGTTCATGCGCGACGTCGGCGGCGAACATCTCGATCGCCTCGATGCGGCTGTATAGCGCGTTGGTCATGTCGCGCAACGCGCCCGAGAGATGGCCGATCTCGTCGCGGCGGCGGGTGAAGTCGGGAATCTCGACGCGGGTCTTGATGCGGCGGCGGACGCGCTCGGCGCTGTCGGCCAGCCGGCGCACGGGACCGGCGATCGTGCTGGCGAGCAGCAGCGACAGCATGATCATGACCGCGGCCGCGACGCCGCCGACCTTCAGGATGGCGAGGCGCTCGGCGGTGACCATCTGGTCGATGTCGTCGCCCTGGGTGGACAGCATCAGCGCGCCGTGGATGGCGCGCGAGCGCAGCACCGGCACGGCCACCGAGACGATCACCTCGCCACGCGCATTGACCCGCACCATCGAGCGCTTCTGGCCCCGCAGTGCATCGCCCACTTCCGCATAGCCATTGCCGTTCTCGGGTCCGAGCTCGCGATAGAGCGGCAGGTCGCCGCGGTTCAGCCAGGTGCGCACCGCGACCATGCCGCGCTCGACCACACCGGGCTTCTCGGCGGAAAGCGGCGGCAGCGGGAAGCGCAGCACGTTTTCGAGGTTGCGGCTGTCGAGCAGCAGGCTGCCGTTCGGATCGTAGATGCGGGCGCGCGTCTTGGTCGGCGAGATCAGCGTGCGCAGCACCGGCGCGACGCGCTCCGGATTGATCGGGAAATCCAGCGGCGAATAGTCGTCCGAGGCGCCATAGGTCTCCCCTGGCTTGAGGTCGAGCAGCCGGTCGGGATCGATGGTGATGGCGTTGGTCTGCACGGTCGCGGAGGCCGCAATGGCGCCGGCGATGATCTCGGCCTGCACCAGGAGGCTCTGCGCGCGCGCGTCGATCAGGCCGGCGCGGAATTGCGACAGATAGAGGATGCTGGCCACCAGCGCGACGAGGCCGGCGAGGTTGAGCGAGACGATGCGGCGGGTCAGGCTCGAGAAGGACAGCGCGAAGAAGAACTGGCCGGCGCGCTTGAGCCAGTTCAGCGGCCGCCAACCCTGCGGCTTGTCTTCGACGGCGTGCTCCGGAGCGCCGTCGGATGCGATATCCCCGGCGCTCTGGTTCGTGTCAGGCTGCGTTCGGTCCAGCAATGCTTATGCCCGCGTTAGGACAGCTCGTGGCAATGGTCCCCGCATCCTAGAGCCATCCCCGTCGCGATGGAACGAGGACCGGCGATGCTCTCAGCCCTTCGTGAAGGCGCCTGCCGCCCTCAGGCTTCCTTGAAACGGTAGCCGACGCCGTAAAGCGTCTCGATCATCTCGAACTCGTTGTCGACCACCTTGAACTTCTTGCGCAGCCGCTTGATGTGGCTGTCGATGGTGCGGTCGTCGACATAGACCTGATCGTCATAGGCGGCGTCCATCAGCGCATTGCGGCTCTTCACCACGCCGGGCCGGGTCGCGAGTGCCTGCAGGATCAGGAATTCGGTGACGGTCAGCGTCACCGGCTCGTTCTTCCAGGTGCAGGTATGCCGCTCCGGATCCATGCGCAGCAGGCCACGGTCGAGCGCCTTGGCGTCGTTCTCCTTCGGCGCGACGGTCGGGTCCTTCGGCGCCGAGCGGCGCAGCACGGCCTTGACGCGCTCGACCAGCAGGCGCTGCGAGAACGGTTTGCGGATGAAGTCGTCGGCGCCCATCTTGAGGCCGAACAGCTCGTCGATCTCTTCGTCCTTGGAGGTGAGGAAGATCACCGGCAGGTCGGACTTCTGGCGCAGGCGGCGCAGCGTCTCCATGCCGTCCATCCGCGGCATCTTGATGTCGAGGATGGCGAGATCGGGCTGGGTGGTGCGGAAACCGTCAAGCGCGGAAGCGCCGTCGGTGTAGGTCATGATGCGGTAGCCTTCGGCTTCCAGCGCGATCGAGACGGATGTGAGAATGTTGCGGTCGTCGTCGACCAAAGCGATTGTGGGCATGAGCCTCTGCTTTCTGCTTTCCGTTTGGGTCGTGGCTTGAAAACGGCGAGCAATCAGTGATGCGCCGCATACATGGGTGCCGAAGATGGCGTTCGAAACCTTGTCACCGAGCAATGCAAGCTGGGCTGAAGTGTGACCAAGTTCCACGAAACACGGCAGATTCGCCGCATCTCGACCCATAACCGGATCCCCGTTTAGCCGAAAAAAGACCCTCCTTGCAACCACCTGAGCCGAGAAAGCCCATGCAACCGACCCCGGATTTCGACCCCGCAAAACTCGCCAAATCGCTGCTGAGGCGGTCGCGGCAGGGTGCTCTTGCAACGTTGATGGTGGGCTCCGGCGGTCCCTATTGTTCCCTGGTCAATTTGGCGAGCCATCCGGATGGCTCGCCCATCCTGCTGATCTCGGGGCTCGCCGTGCACACCAGGAACATCTTCGCCGATCCCAGGGTGTCCCTGATGCTGGACGAGCGTGTGGCCTGCGATCCCCTGGAGGGGGCCCGAATCATGCTGTCCGGGCGGGCGGAACCGGCCGGGGACGAGAAGCAATTGCTCCAACGGCGGTATTTGGCTGCCCATCCGTCGGCGGAAGCCTTTGTTTCGTTTAAGGACTTTTCGTTCTACCGGATTCGTCCCACAGGCACCCATCTGGTCGCCGGATTCGGCCGGATCGTCGACCTCAAGCCCGAGCAATTCCTCACCGACCTCAGCGGCGCCGAGGACCTGCTGGCGGCCGAGGAGGGCGCCGTGGAACACATGAATGCCGACCACCGCGAGGCCATGAACCTCTATGCGACCAGGCTGCTCGGCGCGCCCGCCGGCGACTGGCGCTGCACCGGCTGCGACCCCGAGGGTCTCGACATGCAGGACGGCCAGACCGCGCTGCGGCTGGACTTCCCGGAGCGGGTCACCGACGGCACGGCACTACGCAAGATGCTGGTCCGCCTTGCTGGCGACGCGCGCAAGAGGATGGACCAGAGCGAAAGCCTTTGAACGCTGCCGCTCATCGCCGCGACCCAAGACCGTCATGGTTTTCGGGCTCGCAGCGAGAGGGCCGCGCTCAACAATCTCGGCCAGGTGTATGCCGGCCAGGGCCGCGACGATCTGGCCGAGCCCGTCTACAAGCGCGCCATTGTGTTGATGGAGAAGGCGCTCGGCCTCGACACCGCCTCGAGCTGAGTAATCTCGCCGCGCTGTATCAGCGGCAGGGCCGCTTCACCGAAGCCGAACCGCTGTTCAAGCGCGCGGTGGCCGTCAGTGAAAAGAGCCTGTCGCGCGAGCATCCCGATGTCGGCCGCGCCCTCAGCAATCTCGCCATGCTCTACGTGAAGCAGGAGCATTTTGCCGAGGCCGAGCCGCTGTATCGACGGGCGCTCGCGATCTATTAGAAGACCGCGGGTCCCGAGCATCCCGCGGTCGCCACCGTCCTCAACAACATCGGCCAGGTCGACCGTGACCTCAATCGCGATGCGGAAGCCGAGGCGCCGATCAAGCGCTCGCTCGTGATCCGCGAAAAGGTGCTGGGGCCGGATCATCCCGATGTCGCGCGCTCGCTGAACAATCTCGCCGGGCTCTACGAGCACCAGCAGCGCTATGCAGGCGCCTCGCTCGCGATCCGCGAGCGTGCGCTCGGGCCGAACCATCCGGACACTCTGAGTTCGACCGGCAATCTCGCTTATTTCCTCCACGTCTCCGGCCGCACTGCCGATGCCCTGCCGTTGCCGGAACGAACGCTTGCCGGCGATCGCGCGCAATTGCGTACCGTGCTGCCGATCCTGTTCTCCGCGCGGCAGCAGCATCTCGCGCGACCCAGGGCCTCGTTGCCGGCGACGTCAAGGGACCGGGCGAGCCATCGCTTGCGCTCTCCATTCCCGATCAGCCCACCGACATCGACGACGGTCTGTTGACCGCAAGCGAAGTCGCGCAGCTCAAGCTCAATGCGGATTGGGTTGTGCTGTCGGCCTGCAACACCATCGCCGGCGACAAGCCCGGCGCAGCGGCGTTGTCCGGATTGGCGCGCTCGTTCTTCTATGCCGGCGCGCGCGCTGCTGGTCTCGCATTGGGCAGTGGATTCGAAAGCTGCCACCCGCTTGACCACGTCGACTTTCGCCTTGCTGAAAAACGAACCTAAAATCGTCGTGCCACGACACCTCGTCACCGCGTATCGCCTATCCTGCGATGTGGGGCCGTTCGCGCTGATCGGCGAGGGTGAGGTAAGATAGAACGCCCCAACGGATTGTGCGTCGCAATAACCTGCGCCGAAACACAAATTTGGTTGCGCGATCATTTGCGATTTTTTGGTGCGCCTGCTCAGAGCAGACATGCGCGACGTTTGGCGCGGTCCTTGAATAAACCAATTCCTGCTGGATCAGCTTGGCAACGCCAGCGTTCATCAGTATTAGGTCGTCCAGCCGAGGCTGGATGGCCTGCTATTCACGGTGACCGCGATGGTGCCAAACTTGGTCGCGCTGGGTGTCGCGGGTTCTAGGAGGATTTTTTCGTGCAAGAGACGGGCGTGCGCAACGGTGCCTTCGGCGCCGACAAATTCGGTTTAAAGAAGCTCGAGCAGGTTCACTGGAATTTGGGTGCGCCGCAACTCTATCAATACTCGCTCTCCGCGGGCGAGGCGGTGCTGTCCGCTGACGGCGCACTCTGCGCCGACACGGGCGAGTTCACGGGCCGCAGCCCCAAGGACAAGTTCACGGTGCGCGACGCCACCACCGACAAGAAGATGTGGTGGGCCGGTAACCAGTCGATCACCGCGGAGCAGTTCGAGGCGCTGTACCAGGACTTCCTCAAGCACGCCGAAGGCAAGACCCTGTTCGCGCAGGACCTCTACGGGGGCGCCGATCCGGCCTACCGGATCAAGACGCGCGTTTTCACCGAGCTCGCCTGGCACTCGCTGTTCATCCGCACGCTCCTGATCCGTCCCGAGGCGGCCGAGCTGCCGAGCTTCACGCCGGAGCTCACCATCATCGACATGCCGAGCTTCCGCGCCGATCCGAAGCGCCACGGCTGCAAGTCCGAGAACGTCGTCGCGATCGACTTCGCCCGCAAGATCGTGCTGATCGGCGGCTCCTACTATGCCGGCGAGATGAAGAAGTCGGTCTTCACCACGCTGAACTACTATCTGCCCGAGCGCGGCGTGATGCCGATGCACTGCTCGGCCAATGTCGGCGCAGCCGGCGACACCGCGATCTTCTTCGGCCTCTCCGGCACCGGCAAGACCACGCTGTCTGCCGATCCGAATCGCACGCTGATCGGCGACGACGAGCACGGTTGGGGTCCGAACGGCGTCTTCAACTTCGAAGGCGGCTGCTATGCCAAGTGCATCAAGCTGTCGAAGGAAGCCGAGCCCGAGATCTACGCGGCCTCGACCCGCTTCGGCGCGGTGCTCGAGAACTGCGTGCTCGACGAGCATACCCGGGTCGTCGACTTCGATGACGGCTCCAAGACCGAGAACACGCGTTCGGCGTATCCGCTCGAGTTCATCCCCAACGCCTCGCGCACCGGCCGCGCGCCGCAGCCGAAGAACGTGGTGATGCTGGCCGCCGACGCCTTCGGCGTGCTGCCGCCGATCGCCAAGCTCTCGCCGGCGCAGGCGATGTACCACTTCCTGTCCGGCTACACCGCCAAGGTCGCCGGCACCGAGCGCGGGCTCGGCAACGAGCCGCAGCCGGAATTCTCGACCTGCTTCGGCTCGCCCTTCCTGCCGCTCGACCCATCCGTCTACGGCAACATGCTGCGCGACCTCATCGCCCAGCACAATGTCGATTGCTGGCTGGTCAACACCGGCTGGACCGGCGGCAAGTACGGCACAGGTTCCCGTATGCCGATCAAGGTGACCCGCGCGCTGCTCACGGCCGCACTCGACGGCTCGCTTCGCAACGTCGAATTCCGCACCGACAAGTATTTCGGCTTTGCGGTCCCGACCGCGCTGCCGGGCGTGCCGACCGAGATCCTCAACCCGGTCAACACCTGGAAGGACAAGGACGAGTTCGACAAGACCGCCCGCGCACTGGTCGGCATGTTCCAGAAGAACTTCGCCAAGTTCGAAGCCCAGGTCGACGCCGAGGTCCGTGCGGCGGCTCCTGACGTGAAGATGGCGGCGGAGTAAGTTCGCAGCGTTTGAAATACAAAAGGGCGGCCGCAAGGCCGCCCTTTTTGTTTGTTGCACGATCTCTCCACTCGTCATTGCGAGCGCAGCGAAGCAATCCAGACGACCTCTGCGGGGGGATTCTGGATTGCTTCGTCGCTACGCTCCTCGCAATGACGTGGAAGCAGCTCAGGCCTTGAAATACGCGATCTGCGTGGTCGTGGCGAGCAGCCGGCCGTTCGGCGACCACAGCTCGGCGTTCTGGTCGGCGTAGCTCTTGTGCATGACCTTCGAATCCACGGTCGCGAGCACGCGCGTGATGTCCTCGGCTGCGAGCTCTTCGCTGTCGGTGTGGAAGTAGGTGGTCAGCGACACCGTGCCGAACGGCACCAGCTCGCGCCGCGCGTGGAAGATACGGCCAAAGAAGGCATCCGACATAGACATCAGCGACAGCATGTCGAGCTGGCGCGGTGTGCGGTCGCTGATCCAGATCTTCGAGTAGGTGCCGGCGAGCTCGGCCTGCGGCGGGCCGATGCGCATCTCGCCCTCGACGAAACGGAATTCATACTGGTTGGCCCAGGGCGCCGAGATCTTCGGGAACGGCAGCGTCTGTTCGAACGGTTTTGCGTCCGGGGCCTTCGCTACCCTGTGCTCCCAGGACGGCCGGCGCTCGGCGAACACCGCGGTGGCGAGCGTTGCGACCTCGCCGCCGCCTTGCGACAGTTCGACGCTCCAGTGTTGGCTGGAGCGGTTGGCCTTCACCAGGCGCACGTCGAGATCGAACGGGCCTTTCGCGATCGGCGCGCAGTAATTGACGGTGAGCGCCAGCGGATCGCCGGCGCGTTCGGGATGGTCGATCAGCGCGCGCAGGATGGTTGCGGCCGTGGCGCCGCCGAACGGGCCGACAAAGGCCCAGTAATCGTCGCTGGTATGCCCCTGCCAGCTGCTGTCACCCGGGGTGATGCGGGTCGCGTCGTCGAACGGGTGCGGGAGCTTGGCGTGCATTGTTGGTCCTCGATGCCTCCCCAGCCGTCATTGTGAGCGCAGTGAAGCAATCCAGACTGTCTCTGCGAAGGGACTCCGGATTGCGTCGCTGCGCTCGCAATGACGGTGTCTGAGGTCGTGGCGTCTGTCTCACAGGCGCCGGCTGGGAATGATGGTAATCATATCATCATCCCCACCCAGCAAATCAATAACCTCGCAGGTAACGCCGATTTCACGCCGCGGAAAATCAGCCCGCGACGTCGCGCAAATTCGGCAGCAACGGGGTGGTCGGATTGACCGGCACGTTCCAGATCTCCTCGGCATATTCGCGGATGGTGCGGTCGGAGGAGAACCACGCCATGCGCGCGACATTGAGGATGGAAGCGCGCGTCCAGGCCGGCGCGACCTGCCAGCGCGCGTCCACCGCGCGCTGCGCCTCGTAGTAGGAATCGAAATCGGCGCTGACCATGTAATGGTCGAGATAGCGCAGCGCATGGGCGATGGATTCGAAGCGGCCCGGATCGCCGGGCGAGAACTCGCCGGCGGCGATCGCATTGATGGCGCGCTGCAGTTTCGGCGACTTGCGGACCACGTCGGAAGCATCCAGACCCTGCTTGCGGCGGATCATCACGTCGCCGGCTTCCATGCCGAAGATCGCGATGTTTTCGGCCCCGACATGGTCGCGAATCTCGATGTTGGCGCCATCGAGCGTGCCGATGGTGATGGCGCCGTTGAGCGCCAGCTTCATGTTGCCCGTGCCGGAGGCCTCCATGCCGGCGGTCGAGATCTGCTCGGAGAGATCCGCCGCAGGAATGATCACTTCCGCAAGGCTGACATTGTAGTCGGGCAGGAAGGCGACCTTCAGCTTGCCGCCGATCGCGGGATCGTTGTTGACGACTTCCGCGACGTCGTTGATCAGCTTGATGATCAATTTCGCGTAGCGATAGCTCGCCGCCGCCTTGCCGGCGAAGATCTTCACTCGCGGCACCCAATTGCCGTTGGGCTCGTCCTTGATCGACTGGTAGAGCGCGACCGTCTCGATGACGTTGAGGAGCTGGCGCTTGTATTCGTGGATGCGCTTGATCTGCACGTCGAACAGCGCGCTCGGGTCGACCTTGATGCCGAGCCGCTCGCCGATCAGGCGCGCCAGTGCCGCCTTGTTGTGAAGCTTGACGCTGCGGAATTTCTTCTGGAATTCGACGTCGCTGGCGCGGGTCTCGATCAGGCTGAGCTGAGTGGGGTCGTCGAGCACGGCCTCGCCGCAGGTGTCGCGCAAAAGGTCGGTCAGCTTCGGGTTCGCCAGCATCAGCCAGCGGCGGAAGGTGATGCCGTTGGTCTTGTTGGTGATGCGGCCGGGATAGAGATGGTTGAGGTCGTGGAACACGGTCTCGCGCATCAGGTCCGAATGCATCGCCGAGACGCCGTTGATGCGATGCGAGCCGACGAAGGCGAGCTGGCCCATGCGGACGCGGCGGCCGCTCTTCTCGTCGATCAGCGAGACCGAGGCGCGGAAGTCGATGTCGCCGGGCGCGCGCGCTTCGGCGAGCGCCAGATGCTGCACGTTGATGCGGTAGATGATCTCGAGATGGCGCGGCAGCAGGCGCTCGAACAGCTCGACCGGCCAGGTCTCGAGCGCCTCCGGCAGCAGCGTATGGTTGGTGTAGGAGAGCGTCGCGACCGTGATCTTCCAGGCCTCGTCCCAGCGGAAATTGTGGAGGTCGACGAGGATCCGCATCAGCTCGGTGACGGCAAGCGACGGATGCGTGTCGTTGAGCTGCACCGCGACCTTCATCGCGAGGCTGCGCAGCTGGCCGTCGGAGGTGAGGTGACGCTTGACGAGGTCCTGGAGCGACGCCGAAACGAAGAAATATTCCTGACGCAGGCGCAGCTCGCGGCCCGCCGGGCTCTCGTCGTTCGGATAGAGGAATTTGCAGATTGCTTCGGCGCGCGCCTGCTCGGACGAGGCGCTGACATAGTCGCCGGAGTTGAAGACGTCGAGCTTCAAGGGATCGGGCGAGCGCGCCGACCACAGCCGCAGCGCATTGACGTGCTGGCCGCGCCAACCGACGATCGGCGTGTCATAGGCAATCGCCTGCACCGTCTCGCCGGGATGCCAGATCGCGTGGTCGCGGCCCTTGTCGTCGACATGCTCGACGCCGCCGCCGAAATGGACGTGATAGATTACTTCGGGCCGCTGCAATTCCCAGGGATTGCCGAAGCTCAGCCATTCATCGGGATATTCCTGCTGCCAGCCCTGATTGATGATCTGGCGGAACAGACCGTAATCATAGCGGATGCCGTAGCCGATCGCGGGGATCGACAGCGTCGCCATGCTTTCCATGAAGCAGGCGGCAAGCCGCCCCAAGCCGCCATTGCCGAGCGCGGCGTCCGGCTCGCATTTGCGCAGCTCCGGCAGCGACACGCCGAGATCGCCGAGCGCGACCTCGAAGATCTTCAACAGGCCCATGTTGTTCAGCGCATCGGTGAACAGGCGGCCGATCAGGAATTCGAGCGAGAGATAATAGACGCGCTTGCGCCCGGCGTCGTAGCTGCGCTTCTCGGCGCTGAGCCAGCGATGCACGATGCGATCGCGCAGCGCGAGCGCGGCGGCCTGGTACCAGTCGTGCTTCGTTGCCATGCCGGCGTCCTTGCCGATGGCAAGGCGCAGCTTCGCCAGGATCGCGCCCTTGATCTCGGACAGCGCGAGCTCGTCGATGGGCTGGCCGGGGGCCGGAAAATTTGGCTGGAACGATTGATCTTGCAAGGCCGTCACTTCCTGGTCGAAACAACACCACTGAACCTACGCGTTCTGCCCCTGCACCGGAACCATCGCTGGCGCGGCCGTGCACTGCGCTGGCGTAAATTTATGCAAGGAATGGGCCGTTTGGGAACCCGGAGGAGCACGGAAAGACGCGGATTTCCTGCTAGAATGCCCGGCAATTCAGCCATCGGTGTGGAGGAGACGCCATGCGACTGTTGATCGAAATCGCCGCCGCCACCTTCCTCGTCGTCTGCATCACCGCCTCCAGCGCGGCATTCGCCGCCGGCAAGATCGGCCGCAGCGCCGACGGCCTCAGCTGCGGCTTTGCCATCCCGCCAGATGCCTCACCCGCCTCCCGCTGCGCCGCCATCAAGCGCCAATGCGGCGGCAAGTTTTATGCGAATGCGTGCGGGGACAGGCTGGTGTCGGCGGCGAATTGAAGCTGTTAACGCGAAGCGCAGCTGCTTGCGCATCGTCGTTCGGGTGAAACTTATGGTAGGCCACTTTCGACGAGATTTATTCCGGCGTCACTCAACGCCTGCATGACCGCTTCGATGTCTTCAGGGTTGATGGTCGCCGATGGCAACAAATCGTTGACCCGATCGAACGTAATGACGCCCGTTGGGCGACATGGTTCGCGTGCCATTCGGATCCCATCGTGCCGGTTCACGTGAAAAGTCTCTACCCGATGCGAAGAGGCGCGATCGTTACGGTCAGTGATCTGGAACAAATTAAGAACACTTTAGCAAGTCTTTGATATATCATTGTGATTCGGCGCGTTGCCGACACAATATCTAGCGTTTGCCCGACTTCGCGAGGACTACATGTCCACCATTGCCTTCGACCAGTTTGCCCTCACCCGAATCGCCGATTTCGCGCGCTCGCTGTCGCGGCTGCATCAGGCGGCGCGGCGGCAGAGGATCGATGATGACCAGTTCGATCGCGAGTTCAATGCGGTGTGCCAGTCGATCTGGGGCTACACCATCGACGACATCAGCGACGATCTGTTCTCGACCGAGGATCATCTGTTTCTCGACACGCTGGACGAAGCGCATGCACGCATCTTCGCAGCCGAGCAGGGTTATGACCTCATAGGCGAGACGGGCATGCTCACCGACTGGTGGGGCTTCTGCTGGATGATCCTGGCCGAGAAGCGCGGTTTGCTCACGGCAGAAAACCGAGCTGCCGCGCGCGCGGCGATCGAGGAGAAATATCTGGCGGCGCCAAACGTGATCGGGGTGATCATCGGGAGGTGACGCGACAATCTCCGTCATTGCGAGCGAAGCGAAGCAATCCGGAATCTTGCTTCTTGCGCTCGCAATGACCGTTTGGGGAGAGTTGGGACTACTCCAGCCCCGCCCGCTTCGCCGGGTTCTGCGCCGTCGTCTTCGGCACCGTCACCTCGGGCAGCGTCTCGCGCACGATGTCGGCCGGGGCCGGCGCATCGGCCGACACCGTCTCCCCGCGCACCGGCGCCACCTTCATCTCGCCGAGGCGGGCGCGAACCTGCGCGGTGAGGCCGGGATAGGAGGCAACCGGGGTGAAGTCCGCAGCCTGGTCGTTGCCGACGCGGATGCCGGTATAGGCGACGAGGCCGTCGCTGGTCGCAATGACGTCGCCCGCCTTCAGCGAGGAGTCGAGCGCAAGATCGACCGGAGCAAGCCCGGCCGGCTCGCGGCCGTTGCAAGTGCAATCCGAACGCAGCGCCTTGCGATAGGCGAACGCGTTTTCGCTATCGGCGTAGCGCTCGCCGGTCTGGGAATAGGCGCCGTCGATGGAGGAGCCGAAATAGACCTTGGTCGCGCTGGCGGGACAGAATGCCTGACACATCTGCGCGGGCGAGGCGAGGCCGCGCATCAGCGGAAAATATTTGCCGTCACAGCTGCGCACGCAGAAGGCAGGTCCCGAACCGCCGGCCGCGGCCGAGCGTGTCGGCGGCACATATTGCGGGCTCGCATTTTGCTGGCCGGTGAAGGGGTCGTACGAGCTCGACTGCTGCGGCACTTCGCGCTGCGGCCGCTGCATGCCGCCGAACAGGAAGTCGAACAGGCCCTCGGCCGAAACCGGGGCAGGAGCCGCGAGCATCGGAGCTGCAAGCATGGCGGCCACAAGCATCGCGCGACGCCGCCGGCGCGCATGGGACATGATTGTACGCAATGCTTACTCCACCCGACGCTACTGAACCGGCTGGGACCATCAGGTCTCAGCACATGATTCACCATAAAGCGGGATGGTAAATGAGCAGTTGCGCGGAGGCGGTTTCAAGACGAGGCGGTGGCCTCTTTAAGGCCGGGCGCAGCTTCCGACGGATCGTTGCTTCCGGGGTACACCGAGGCATGGCGGCGAAGCAGGTCTCGACGCGTCAAGCTTTCAGGAACTCCGACGCCTTGTACAGCGCGCGGAACGGCAGGCCGGCCGCACCGAAGGTGTCGGTGGCGCCTTCCTCGCGGTCGACCATGGTCAGCACCAGCACCACATCGGCACCGCTCTCGCGCACGGATTCCACTGCCTTCATGGCCGAGCCGCCGGTCGTCGTAACGTCCTCGACGATCACGACACGCTTGCCGGCCAGCGTCTCGCCCTTGGGCAGCCCCTCGATCGCGAGCTTGGCGCCGTGCTCTTTTGGCTTCTTGCGCACGAAGAAGGCGGCGATCGGATGGCCCTTGATCCAGGAGATCTGCGCCAGCGCGCCGGCGAGCGGCACGGCGCCCATCTCGAGCCCGCCGATGAAATCGAGCTGGTCGTCCTTCAGCGCCTCGTAGGTCAGCTCGGCGAGCAGGGTCGCCCCTTCGGGGTCGAGCATGGTCGGCTTCAGGTTGAAGTAGAAATCGCTCTTGCGGCCCGACGCGAGCGTCACCTCGCCACGGCCGAATGAGCGCCGGCGGATGATCTCGAACAGGCGGGCGCGGGAAGCGGATTTCGACACGGCGGTCCCTCGAACGGCGTTTTTGGAGGAGGCGGAATTTATCCGCGACGGCCGCGACATTCCAGTGGGAGCAGGCCCCGCAAAACCACCGTCAACAGGGCATCGCCCGCGGCGACGGGACAGCGACCATGTCCGACCGGTGGTTGAAAGGCTGCAATGTCCTGGGCTAGTGGGATGCCAGCAATGCGGGAAGGACCAGCCACATGACCATCGAGCTCCACACTTGGAATACCCCGAACGGCCGGAAAATCTCGGTCGCGCTGGAGGAAATGGGGCTGCCCTACAAGGTGATCCCGGTGAACATCAGCAAGGGCGAGCAGATGGCGCCGGAGTTCCTCAAGCTCTCGCCGAACAACAAGATTCCCGCGATCGTCGACCCCAAGGGTCCCGACGGCAAGCCTGTCGGCATCTTCGAGTCCGGCGCGATCCTGCTCTATCTCGGTGAAAAGACCGGCAAATTCCTGCCGAAATCGCTTGGCGGACGCATCCCGGTCTATGAATGGCTGATGTGGCAGATGGGCGGCTTCGGCCCGATGCCGGGCCAGGTGCATCATTTCATTGCACTCGAGAACGAGCAGGACCGCGCCTATGGCCTGAAGCGCTACATGGCCGAGACCCGCCGGCTCTACGGCGTACTCGACCGCCGGCTTGAGGGGCGCGACTTCGTTGCCGGCGACCTCTCGGTTGCCGATTTCGCCATTTTGGGCTGGGCCTGGCGCCACCCTCGCCACAAGGTTGAGCTGGCCGACTTCCCCAACGTCAAGCGTTGGTACGAGGCCCTGATGGCCCGGCCGGGAGTGAAGCGCGGCATGGAGGCGAAGCTGGATTGAGGTTTTTTTCTCCCTCTCCCCGCTCTTACGGAACCTTACGAGGAGAGGGGTGGGGTGACGGGGCCTCTCTCCGCGGCTGAGATGGCCGCGAGACCTGTACCTCTCACCCGAATTCGATCTGCGATCGAATTCGACCTCTCCCCGCAAGCGGGGAGAGGTGAGGAGACCTTCACACCCTCTTCGCTTCCACCGCCATCCGCACTGCGAGTCCGGCCAGCACGGTGCCCATCAGCCAGCGCTGCACCAGCATCCAGCTCGGCCGGCTCGAAAGGAACAGCGCGATCGATCCCGCCGCAAGCGCGATCATCGCATTGACGCTGACGCTGATCGCGATCTGGATCGCGCCCAGCACCACCGACTGCGTCAGCACGCTGCCGGCGGCGGGGTCGATGAACTGCGGCAGCAGTGCCAGGTACAGCATCGCGATCTTCGGGTTGAGCAGATTGGTGACGAAGCCCATCGCGAACAATTTACGCGGGCTGTCGATCGCGAGCTTCCTGACCTGGAACGGCGAGCGTCCGCCCGGCTTCACCGCCTGCCAGGCGAGCCACAACAGATATCCGGCGCCGGCAAAGCGCAGCGCGTCATAGGCAAAGGGAATGGCGAGCAGCAGCGCCGTGATGCCGAATGCCGCGCACAGCATGTAGAACACGAAGCCCAGTCCCACGCCGCCGAGCGACACGATGCCCGCGGCCGGCCCCTGCGTGATCGAGCGCGAGATCAAATAGATCATGTTCGGCCCGGGCATGAGCACCAGACCGAGGCAGACGAGGGCGAAGCCGAGCAGGGCGGAGGTGTGAGGCATGAGCGAACCCGTGCGGGAGATGCAGAGGTTCTAATATGCGATCGGCAGCGGGGCCATCGCGCAATTGCTCGGAGGACAATTGAGTTCTGCTCTCGCCCCGTTCTTACGGGGAGAGGGTTGGGGTGAGGGGCCTCTCTTCCTACGGGCGGTCGTCGATAGACCTGTACCCCCTCACCCGGATCGCGAGGGCGATCCGACCTCTCCGCGCAAGCGGGGAGAGGTGAAGGACAGCGTCAATGCGCCTCGTCCCAATTATTCGCCGCACGCGCGTCGACGTGCAGCGGCACCGAGAGCAGCACGGCCGGGAACGGCGCGTCCTGCATCACCTTCTGCACGACGGGAAGCGTCGCCTCGACCTCGGCGTCCGGCACCTCGAAGATCAGTTCGTCATGCACCTGGAGCAGCATCTGCGCCGAGAGTTTCCGCTCGGAGAGCGCGTCCTCCACCCGCGTCATGGCGCGGCGGATGATGTCGGCGGCAGTGCCTTGCAGCCGCGCGTTGATTGCCGCGCGCTCGTTGAAGGCGCGCACCGAGGCATTCGAGGCCTTGATATCCGGGTAGTGGCACTTGCGGCCGAACAGCGTGGTGACGTAGCCGTGGTTCCGGCAGAAATCGCGCGTCTCGTCCATGTAGGCGCGGATGCCGGGGAAGCGCTCGAAATATTTCTTGATATAGGCGGAGGCTTCTTCGCGCGCGATGCCGAGCTGGTTGGCGAGGCCGAACGCGGAGATGCCGTAGATGATGCCGAAATTGATCGCCTTCGCGCGGCGGCGGATCTCGCTCGGCATGCCCTTGATCGGCACGCCGAACATCTCGGAGGCGGTCATCGCGTGAATGTCGAGCCCGTCGCGAAAGGCCTGCTTCAGCACGGGAATGTCGGCGATCTCGGCGAGCAGCCTGAGCTCGATCTGCGAATAGTCGGCGGACACCAGCTTGTGTCCGGGCGTCGCGATGAAGGCGCGGCGGATCTTGCGGCCGTCCTCGGTGCGCACCGGAATGTTCTGCAGGTTCGGCTCGTTCGACGAGAGCCGACCCGTCGTCGTCGCCGCCAGCGCGTAGGTCGTATGCACGCGATGGGTCAGCGGATTGACGTAGGTCGGCAGCGCGTCGGTGTAGGTCGATTTCAGTTTTGAAACCTGCCGCCACTCCAAAATCTTCCGCGGAAAATCGTGGCCCTGCTCGGCGAGATCATCCAGCACCTGCGCGGTGGTCGACCACGCGCCGGTCTTGGTCTTGGTGCCGCCGGGCAATCCCATCTTGCCGAACAGGATGTCGCCGATCTGTTTTGGGCTGCCGACATTGACGGGCTCGCCCGCGATCTCCTGGATCTCGGCTTCGACACGAGCCGCAGTCTGCGCGAAGTCGCCGGAAAGCCGCGACAGCACCTGGCGGTCGATCGAGATGCCGCGCCGCTCCATGCGTGCGAGCACCGACACCAGCGGGCGCTCCAGCGTCTCGTAGACCGTAGCCATGTGCTCGGCGACGAGCCGCGGCTTCAGCACGCGCCAGACCCGCATGGCCATGTCGGCGCCTTCGGCCGACAGCGGTGCGGCCTTCTCGATCGGCACCTGGTCGAAGGTGATCTTGCCCTTGCCGCTGCCGAGCAGCTCGCTCTCCTTCAGCATGGCGTGGCCGAACCAGCGCTCGGACAGCTGCTCCAGCGCATGCGAGCCGCGGCCGGCGTCGAGCACGTAGGAGATCAGCAGCGCATCGTCGATGTTCCGCAGGGTGATGCCGTGCTGTGCCAGCATGACGGCGGTGAACTTGACGTCGAAGCCGATCTTGAGAATGCCTGCCGATTCCAGCACCGGCCGCAGCGCTTCGATCGCTTCGGTATGCTTGACCTGGTCGGGCGCAAGACCGGCGTCGAACAGGCCGGCGCCGCCGCCGGACTGCTTGTGCGCGAGCGGAACATAGCAGGCCTCGTTCGGCGCCAGCGCGAGCGCGATGCCGCAGAGATCGGCCTGCATCGGATCGATCGAGTTTCCTCGAAGTTCGATCGCGACATGGCCGGTGTCATGGATGCGCGCAATGAAGGCGTTCAGCTCCTTCAGCGACTTGATCGTCTGGTACTTGGCTCGGTCAACCGGCAGCTTGCGCAGCGCCTCTTCGCGCGCAGCAGCGAGCGAGATCGGCCCGCCCTTCGGGCTCGCGGCCTTGTCCTCCTTGCTCGCGGATTTGTTGGGCTCGTTCGACCGTGCCTGTGGCGCCGTGCCGCTGCCCGGCGCGGGCACGACGTCTGAGGGCGGCAGCGGCGAGAAGACGCTGGCGCCGCTGGCATAGCCGGGGTCGGCGTCCACGCTGGAGGGGTCGATCTGCGAATACTCGGCGACGCGGCGCGTCAGCGTGGTGAATTCCATCGCCTTCAGGAAGGCGATCAGCTTGCGCGCGTCCGGCTCGTGGACCGCGAGGTCGTCGAGCGGCACCTCCAGATTGACCTTGTCGTCGAGCAGCACTAGCTGCCGCGAGATGCGCGCCTTCTCGGCGTTCTCGAGCAAAGCCTCGCGCCGCTTCGGCTGCTTGATCTCGGTGGCGCGGAACAGGAGCTGTTCGAGGTCGCCATATTCGGTGATCAGCTGCGCCGCGGTCTTGATGCCGATCCCGGGCACGCCGGGCACGTTGTCGGTGGAATCGCCGGCGAGCGCCTGCACCTCGACCACCTTCTCCGGCGGCACGCCGAACTTCTCGATCACTTCGGGGATGCCGATGCGGCGGTCCTTCATGGTGTCGTACATGGTGACGCAATCGGTGACGAGCTGCATCAGGTCCTTGTCGGACGACACGATGGTCGCGGTCGCGCCGCGCTCGCAGGCCTGCCGCACATAGGTCGCGATCAGATCGTCGGCTTCGAAGCCCACCTGTTCCAGGCAGGGCAGGTCGAAGGCGCGCACCGCTTCGCGGATCAGCGCGAATTGCGGGATCAGGTCATCCGGCGCCGGCGGACGGTGTGCCTTGTAGTCGGGATAGATCTTGTTGCGGAAGGTGATTTCCGACTTGTCGAAGATGATCGCCAGATGCGTCGGCCGGTCGGCCTCGGGCATGTCGCGCAGCAGCTTCCACAGCATGTTGCAGAAGCCGAGCACCGCATTGACTTGCAAGCCGTCGGACTTGCGGTTCAGCGGCGGCAGCGCGTGATAGGCGCGGAAGATGTAGGAGGAACCGTCGACCAGGAACACGTGATCGCCCTTGCCGGCCGCCTTCGCCGCGACCGGTTTGGCAGCAGCTGTCGCAGCAGCGGGCTTGGTGGCAGCGGCCTTTGGCGCGGCCTTGGTGTCAGCTCTGGCGGAGATCTTCGGCGATGTTTTGGGCATGGCCGCAATGTATGAATTTTTGCGGGATTTGACAGCCTTGGGAGGGGTATTTTTGGCTCACGGGCGTCGCTATCCCCACTGTCGTTTCCCGCATCCCCGCTGTCATTCCCCGCGCAAGCGGGGAATCCAGTACGCCGCGGCTTGTCGGCTCGATCACTGACGTCTCGGCGTACTGGGTCGCCAGGTCCCGGCTCAGCCAAGGCCACGCCGAGGCCCACACGATCGCTCGGCACGCCGAAGCATCGGCGAAGGCGGCAAGCCGGGCGACGACACTGTGGCTACTCCGCGGCCTGCAGCACCGGCCCTGCCTTCTTCGGCGCAATCCAGAACGCATCGGGTCGTTCGAATAGGAAATTGAAGCCGAGCCGCAGTGCGGCCTGCCAGATCACAAGCGAGCCGATCACGCCGGCGATGGTGACGATCAGCGACACGGTGCCGATATCGGGGATGATGCCGGTGCGGAGCAGCAGGGTCCGCGTCGCCGCCATCGGCAGGAAGAAGGCGAGATAGATCACGATCGAATGCTCGCCGCAGAACCGGAACAAGTTCAGCCAACGCGCGCGCGCGAGCAGCGTGCCGGCCGTGATGATGGCACAGGCGCCGGCGAAGCCGAGCACGAGCGACACGAACTTCCATTCGCTGGCGCCGATTGCAACGAGGCCGGCATTGACCAGCGCCCAGGCCGCGAGCGCGGCGAGCGCCAGCGCGGGATGGCTGCGCGCGCGGTCCGACAGTGCGAACACGTAAGGGGCGAACAGATAGCCCGAACAGAAATAGACGAAGCGCGCGCAGAACTCGTCAATCGCGGTCCAGCCCGTCGTGACGCGCGCCGTCTCCAGCGCGGCGGCGATGAGCCAGATCGCGAGCGGCGGAATCTTGCGTGTCAATTTTGTGACGACGAAGAAGACCGGTAGCAGATAGATGAACCAGAGCGTGCCGAACGGCTCGATGAAGGATTCGAGATAGAGGAAGCCGACCTCGCGCCAGCTCGTCTCCGCGGCAAACGCGGGCGCCTTGAAGCCGAACTGGATTGTCACCCAGACGACATAGAAATAGGCGAAATGCATCACCTTGCGGTCGAGATAGGTACGCCAGTCGCGGTCGATCACGAGCGGCAGGAACAGGCCCGAAATCAGGAAGAAATCCGGCATCCGGAACGGCTTTGCGAAGGCCACGGCGACATGCATGAACCCGGGCTCGCCGGCGGCGAGCTCGACCCCCAGCACCGAATGCATCATCACGACCATGACGATGCAGATGCCCTTGGCATAGTCGACCCAATCGACACGCGCGGCAGCCGGGGCCTTGGAAAGCCCATCTGGTGCGATTGTGCCTGATGAAGCCATGGTGTTCCTTTTCGGGGCGTCTTCCGCCCGGCCCTGTACGGCCGCGGGGCAGTTTGGGCCGTTGCGATTTCGGACTTCTTTACCGGTTCAATTCGCGTGCCGGTTTTTGTTCGCAGACGGTTCCCTTCGATCGGGAAAGTGCTAAACCGCCCCGCATGGGGTTTCGTTAACCAAGCCAAAACAGGGTTTTTCATGCGAATCGCGATGATCGGGACGGGCTATGTGGGACTGGTGTCCGGAGCCTGCTTTGCGGATTTCGGTCACGACGTCACCTGCGTCGACAAGGACGAGCGGAAGATCGCGGCCCTGCACCGCGGCGAGATCCCGATCTACGAGCCCAGCCTCGACGAGCTGGTTGCAACCAACGTCAAGGCCAAGCGGCTCGACTTCACCACTGACCTGTCGAAGCCGGTTGCGGATGCCGATGCGGTGTTCATCGCGGTCGGCACGCCCTCGCGCCGCGGCGACGGCCACGCCGATCTGTCCTACGTCTACGCCGCCGCGAAGGAGATCGCGCAGTCGCTTCAAGGCTTCACCGTGGTCGTGACCAAATCGACCGTGCCGGTCGGCACCGGCGACGAGGTCGAGCGCATCATCCGCGAGACCAATCCGAAGGCGGACGTCGTGGTCGCCTCCAACCCCGAATTCCTGCGCGAGGGCGCGGCGATCCGCGACTTCAAGTTCCCCGACCGCGTCGTGGTCGGCACCTCCGACGAGCGCGGCCGCAAGGTGATGGGCGACATCTACCGCCCGCTGTCGCTGAACCAGGCGCCGCTGATGTTCACCGCGCGTCGTACCGCGGAGATGATCAAATACGCCGCCAACGCGTTCCTCGCGACCAAGATCACCTTCATCAACGAGATCGCCGATCTCTCGGAAAAGGTCGGCGCCAACGTGCAGGAGGTCGCGCGCGGCATTGGCCTCGACAACCGCATCGGCACCAAGTTCCTGCATGCCGGTCCCGGCTTCGGCGGCTCGTGCTTCCCGAAGGATACCAAGGCGCTGATCAAGATCGCGCAGGACTACGACGTGAATCTGCGCATCGTCGAATCCGTGCTGGCGGTCAACGAGAACCGCAAGCGCGCGATGGCGCGCAAAGTGAGCCAGGCGCTCGGCGGGAGCTTGCGCGGCAAGACCATCGCCGTGCTCGGCCTCACCTTCAAGCCCGATACCGACGACATGCGCGATGCGCCCTCGATCCCGCTGGTGACGGGCCTGCTCGACATGGGCGCGAAGGTCAAGGCCTTCGATCCCGTCGGCATGGAGCAGGCGAAGGGTGAGCTGCCCAACATCACCTATTGCGAAGACGCCTATTCCTGCGCGCAAGGCGCCGACGCCCTGGTCATCGTCACCGAATGGGTGCAGTTCCGCGCGCTCGATCTCGACCGGCTGAAGGCAACCATGGCGCAGCCCGTCGTCGTCGACCTCCGCAACATCTACCGCCCCGAAGACATGGCGGCCGCCGGCTTCACCTACGAGAGCGTCGGGCGCTCGTCGGCGCAGGGCTAATCGCGACACACGATTGTCATACCCCGCGAAGGCGGGGTATCCAGTACCCACGGATCTTCGGAATCGCCGGGGTCTGAATAGACTGGATCGTCCACCCCTCCGCGCAGTTGCGCGAGGTGGACGATGACGGACAGAGACTATTGCCCCGCAGTTTCGACACGCCTCTCCCGATCGATGCCGTGCTCGACGACCTCTCGCGCACGCTGGATCGGCATAACGCGGCCGTGCTGGTGGCGCCCCCGGGCGCCGGCAAGACCACGCGCGTGCCGCTGGCGCTGCTCGATGCGCCCTGGGCCAAAGGCAAAAAGATCATCGTGCTGGAGCCGCGGCGCATCGCGGCGCGCGCCAGCGCCGACCGCATGGCGAGGTCGCTTGGCGAGCGCGCCGGCGAGACCGTCGGCTACCGTGTCCGCTTCGGCTCGAAGATCTCGCGCGCGACGCGCATTGAGGTCGTGACCGAAGGCATTTTCACCCGCCAGATCCTCGACGACCCCGAACTGTCAGGCGTTGCCGCCATCCTGTTCGACGAATTCCACGAGCGCTCGCTCGATGCCGACATGGGCCTGGCGCTGGCGCGCGATGCGCAAACCGGCCTGCGTGAGGACCTGCGCATCCTCGTGATGTCGGCCACGCTCGACGGCGCCCGTGTGGCAAAGCTGCTCGGCGATGCCCCCGTCGTCGAGAGCGAGGGCCGCGCCTTTCCGGTCGAGACGCGCTATCTCGGCCGCAAGGCGGATGCGCCGATCGAACGGCAGATGGCCGATGCGATTGCCTCTGCGCTCCGCGCCGACAGCGGCTCGGTGCTGGCATTCCTGCCGGGCGCCCCCGAGATTCGCCGCACCCAGAATTTCCTCAGCGAACGCGTGCAGGATGCCTCGATCGAGATCGTGCCGCTGTTCGGCGCACTCGACGCCGCCGTGCAGGACCGCGCCATTGCGCCCGCGCCGAAGGGCACGCGAAAGGTGGTGCTGGCGACGTCGATCGCAGAGACGTCGCTGACCATCGAGGGCGTGCGCATCGTGGTCGATTCCGGTCTCGCCCGCGTGCCGCGCTACGAGCCCGACATCGGGCTGACCCGGCTCGAAACCGTGCGCGCCGCGCGCGCAGCGGTGGACCAGCGCCGTGGCCGCGCCGGCCGCACCGAGCCCGGCGTCTGCTATCGGCTCTGGGACGAGCCGCAGACGGCCGCGCTCGCGCCCTATACCCAGCCGGAAATTCTGAGCGCCGATCTGTCCTCGCTCGTGCTCGATCTCGCGCAATGGGGCGTCACTGACCCGGCTGCGCTGTCGTTCCTCGATCCGCCGCCGCAGCCGGCGTGGAAGGAAGCCAAGAGCCTGCTCTCCGAGCTGAACGCGCTCGATGCCGACGGCCGTATCACCGCCGAGGGCAAGAGCCTGCGCGCACTGGCGCTGCCGCCGCGTCTGGCACGCATGATCGTGGATTCGCATCGCGCAGGTGCGGGCGAAGACGCGGCCGAGATCGCGGCGATCATCACCGAGCGCGGGCTCGGCGGAGACAGCGTCGATCTGGAGCACCGGCGCGACCAGTTCCGCCGCGATCGATCGCCGCGCGCCGCGAGCGCACGCGATCTGGCGCGGCGCTGGGCCTCGCAGGTGGCAGCATCCGAGAAGGCGGGGCAGCAGGACGATCTCTCCACCGGCCTGATGCTGGCTTACGCCTTCCCGGACCGTATCGCGCGCAATCGCGGCAATGGCAGCTTCGTGCTCGCCAATGGTCGGGGTGCGGCTGTGGAGCAGACCTCATCGCTCGCACGCGCGCCCTATATCGCGGTCGGCGAGATGACGGGAACGGCCGCCAGCGGCCGCATCCTGCTCGCGGCGCAAATCACCCAGGACGAGATCGAGCGTCATTTCGCCGAGCATATCGAGAACGTCGACGAGATCTCCTTCGACCGCGGCGCGATGGCGCTGCGCGCGCGGCGCAAGCGTGTGCTGCATGCGATCACGCTCTCTGAGGCGACGCTCGCCGTGTCGCCCTCGGAGGACACCGCGCGCATTTTCGCAGATGGGTTGATCGCCGCTGGCCTCGACCGGCTGCCCTGGTCGAAGGCCGCAAAACAGTGGCGCGACCGCGTGATGTTCCTGCGCAAGGCCGAGGGCGACAGCTGGCCGGATCTGTCCGATGACGGTCTGATCGCGCGGTGCGATGATTGGCTGGTGCCGGCGCTCTATGACAAGATCGCGCTCAAGGACATTTCTCCCGGCGATCTCTCCGATGCTTTGATGGCACTGCTGCCCTGGGAGATGCGCGCGCGGCTCGACCGCGAGGCGCCGACGCATTTCGAGGCGCCGACGGGAAGCGTGCTCGCGATCGACTACGAGGCCGAGCAGGGGCCGACCATCGCGGTGCGTCTGCAGGAATTGTTCGGCCTCAACACCCATCCGTCGATTGCGGCCGGCAAGGTGCCCCTGGTGCTGGAATTGCTGTCGCCGGCCCAGCGGCCGGTGCAGGTGACACGCGATCTTCCCGGCTTTTGGCGCGGCAGCTACGCCGCCGTGCGCTCCGATCTGCGCGGGCGCTATCCGCGCCATCCATGGCCGGACGATCCCGCGTGCGCACTGCCGACCCGGCGGGCAAAGCCGCGCGGGACGTGAGTTTTTTAGGCCGCATTAACCGTCCGCTCATCCTTTTCACCAAAATGGCGAGGTTCTGGCCGCGTCTCCGCTCGCGGGAGAACGGGTTGCGTGGTGAAATCGAGCGTTCCGGCTCGGAAGTGGTGTGATGCGTAACATTATGATTTTCGCGGCCCTCATGATCGGCCTCGGCACCTTCATGGCGCAGATGGCCGACAGGATGAGCTCGGCGTCCGCCACGTCAGTGCCGCGCACGACGGTCGCTGTCGCAACCCCGGCGCCGTCCGGGAGCCGCAGCCTCGCCATTTCCCGCGACGGCCGCGGGCACTTCCAGACCGATGGCCGGATCGACGGGCAGCGCATCGGGTTCATGGTCGATACCGGCGCCTCCGTGGTCGCGCTGAACGAGACCTCGGCTGCCCGCTTCGGCCTGCGTCCTTCGCGCAGCGAGTACAACGCCATCGTCTCCACCGCCAACGGCACCATCAAGGCCGCCCGCACCCGCATCGCGATGCTTGATGTCGGCGGCCTCATCGTGCGCGATGTCGATGCCATGGTGCTGCCGGACGAGGCCTTGTCGGAGAACCTGCTCGGCCTGTCCTTCCTGTCCCGCCTCAAGCGCTTCGAATACGCCAACGGGCAGATGGTGCTGGAGCAGTAAGCCGCATCGCACGGCTCCGTAGCGCGCCGACGAACGGCCATTCGCGCGAATTTTGCACGGAACGAGCGGAAGTCGCACGCGAGAGCGCGCTTCCCGTTACCAAACTGCCGTAATTATCGGCCATGAGCCCTCATTCCCGCCTTCCGCTGCAGCCCGGCATTCGCTAAGGCTGCATCAATTCCTGCTTTTTTCACGAGACTGTCTCAATGTTTCCCAAGCCGAAACCCGTCCTGCTGCCCAACACCTACGCCTTCGAATCCGAGCCGATGGTGAAGCCCACCGGATTTCGTGAATACGACGCGCGCTGGTTGTTCCAGAAGGAAATCAACCTGATGGGCGTGCAGGCGCTCGGCATGGGCCTTGGCGCGCTGATCGCCGAGCTCGGCGTCAGCCAGGAGATCGTCACCGGTCATGATTTCCGCGGCTATTCGGCCTCGATCAAATATGCGCTGATCTCCGGCCTGATGGCGGCGGGCTGCAGGGTGCACGACATCGGGCTCGCGGTGACGCCTATGGCCTATTTCGCGCAGTTCGATCTCGACGTGCCCTGCGTCGCCATGGTCACGGCCTCGCACAACGACAATGGCTGGACCGGCGTGAAGATGGGCGCCAACCGTCCGCTCACCTTCGGTCCCGACGAGATGACGCGGCTGAAGGAGATCGTGCTCAATGCCGAGTTCAAGAACAAGGCGGGCGGGGCCTACCAGTTCCACGAGAACTATGCGGCGCGCTACACCGCCGATCTCACCAATCGTCCGAAGCTCAAGCGCAAGCTCAAGGTCGTCGCCGCCTGCGGCAACGGCACCGCCGGCGCGTTCGCGCCGCAAGTGCTTGAAGCGATCGGTTGCGAGGTGATCCCGCTTGACACCGAGCTCGATCACACCTTCCCGAAATACAATCCGAATCCGGAAGACATGGAGATGCTGCACGCGATCCGCGACGCGGTGCTGCATCACAAGGCCGATGTCGGCCTCGGCTTCGACGGTGACGGCGACCGTTGCGGCGTCGTCGACAACATCGGCGAGGAGATCTTCGCCGACAAGGTCGGCGTGATGCTGGCGCGCGACATGTCGGCGATCCACAAGGACGCGCAGTTCATCGTCGACGTGAAGTCCACCGGCCTCTTCATCACCGATCCCGTCTTGCAGAAGCAGGGTGCGAAGACCGCCTATTGGAAGACCGGCCATTCCTACATGAAGCGCCGCACCAACGAGACCGGAGCGCTTGCCGGCTTCGAGAAGTCCGGCCACTTCTTCTTCAACCAGCCCTATGGTCGCGGCTATGACGATGGCCTCGTCTCGGCGATCGCGATCTGCGACATGCTCGATCGCGCCCCCGGCAAGTCGATGGCAGACCTGAAGAACGCGCTGCCGAAGACGTGGTCGTCGCCGACCATGTCGCCGCATTGCGCCGACGAGGTGAAGTACGGTGTCATCGACAAGGTGGTGAAGCATTTTGAGGGCTTGCAGGCCAAGGGCGCCAAGATCGGCGGCCAGTCCATCCGCGATCTCGTCACCGTCAACGGCGTCCGCGTCACCGTCGAGGACGGTAGCTGGGGCCTGGTGCGCGCCTCCTCCAACAAGCCTGAGCTCGTCGTCGTGGTCGAGAGCCCGGTATCCGAGCAGCGGATGCACGATATGTTCGAGATGGTGAACAGCGTGCTGCGCACGCATCCCGAAGTCGGCGAGTACAATCAGACGATTTGAGGCGAGCCCTCGCCGCGGCAGTGCGCCCCCTCGCCCCGTTCTTACGGGGCCGCGACGAGCTTCGCTCGCGCTGAGAGGGTTGGGGGTGAGGGGTCACACGCGAGATCGCCCTGGGACCTGTACCCCCTCACCCGGATTGCATCTGCCGATGCAATCCGATCTCTCCCCGCAGGCGGGGAGAGGTGAAGGAAGGTCTCGTGAAGATTAAGCCGCCACCACCGCCGGGATCGGGAGCGCGGTCACCGACTTGATCTTCTCCATCGCAAAGCGCGAGGTGACGTTCTTCAGCGGCACGGCGCTGATCAGCTTCTTGTAGAAGATGTCATAGGCCTGCATGTCCGCGACCACCACGCGCAGCATGTAATCGACGTCGCCGGCCATGCGATAAAACTCCATCACCTCCGGCATGGCGCTGACGGCCTCGGCGAACCGCTTCAACCAGGCGTCGGAGTGATCGGAGCTCTCGACCGACACGAACACGGAGATGCCGAGCCCGATCTTGTTCTGGTCGACCAGGGCGACGCGCTTCAGGATCACGCCATCGGCCTCCAGGCGCTGGATGCGTTTCCAGCAGGGGGTCGAGGACAGTCCGACACGGTCGCCGATCTCGGCAACGGAGAGGGAGGCATCTTCCTGCAGTACCATCAGGATCTTGCGGTCGATGGCGTCGAGGCGGCGGCTGGTCTCGGGGATCTGGACAGCGGCATCAGTCATTTGAAGAACTTTGTTCCATTTCAAGGGCTGATTTCCCTGATATAGAGAAAATCCTTCCACAGCAAGCCTATAATCTCCGCGCATCCATGGAATCGCTTTAGGCCTCCCCGCGCAAAAGCTCCTCAACTTCAATACGTTGCGGGGCGGCCAGGCCGCCGCCGTGGCGGGTGCATTTCAGCGCTGCGGCGGCCGCGGCGAAACGCAGCGCCTCCCGCACGCCCTTACCCTCGGCGATGCCAAGCGCGAATGCGCCGTGGAAGACGTCGCCGGCGCCAAGCGTATCGACCGCCTCGACCGCGAAGGCCGGGGTCTCCTCAAGCGCGCCTCCCTCGTCCAGCCAGATCGTGCCATCCGGACCGCGGGTGGCGGCAAGGAAGGCCGGCGTCAGCCTTGCAAGCCGCTTCAAGGCCTCGCCGTCATCGGCGACGCCGGCCGTCTTCTGAACCTGCTCGCTGGCGAACAGCAGGTGCGAGGCAGCGGTGAGCAGCCCGTCCTGCAACGACATCGCGCGATCGACGGCGACGACGACGGAAATGCCGCGCCGGCGGGCCTCAGTGCAGAGATCAATGCAGAACGGGCCGCAGCGGCTCTCGATCAGGACGGCCCGACAATCGGCGAGCAGATCGTCAGCGTCGGGCAGCTTCACACGCCACAGCCCGGGATCGCGGTAGATGGTGAGCGTCCGTTCGCCGGAGGGCTCGATCATGATGGCGGACACCGGCGTGGTCAGGCCCGGCATGCGCACGATATGCGCAGTGTCGATGCCTTCCTGCGCCATCTGCGCGAGAATGAAATCGCTCGACGTTTCCCGCGCATCGCCCATGGGACCTGCGAACACGATACGGCCGCCAAGTCGCGCCATAGCGACCGCGGCGTTGAGCGCATTGCCGCCGCAGATCTCGGCGAGATGGCTCGAGTTCGCCTTGCTGCCCCGCGCGGGCACGGCCTCGACACGAAAGGTGAGATCGCGCACGGGAATGCCGATGCAGAGGATGCGTGGCGCGATCACGGCTGGCGCCATCGGCGATCAGCTCTTGTCGTACACCCAGCGGCCGAGCAGGTGATGCGCGATCGCGAACGGATGCGGGCCCGCGAGCCCGTCCGGATGCGTCCGCGTCAGCATCTTGGCCGCCTCCTCGCGCGAGAACCAGCGTGCGTCTTCCAGCTCGGAACGATCGACGACGATGTCCTCGCTCACGGCCCGCGCGCTGCAGCCGATCATCAGCGACGACGGATAGGGCCAGGGCTGGGTCATGTAATACTGCACGTCGGTGCAACGGATGCCGGATTCTTCGAGAATTTCTCGGCGCACCGCGTCCTCGATGGTTTCGGCCGCCTCGACGAAGCCGGCGAGGCAGGAATACATGCCGGGCGGGAAGTGCTTCTGACGGCCGAGCAGGCATTTGTCGCCGGAGGCGACGTGCATGATCACGACCGGATCGGTGCGCGGAAAATGCTCGGCTTTGCAGGCAGGACAATCCCGCTTCCAGCCGCCTTCCTTCATCGCGCTGCGTGCGCCGCAATTGGCGCAATAGCCATGGCGCTGATGCCAGCCCACAATCGACTTCGCCATCGCGATCGCCGAGAGCTCTTCGGGGGGGATCGCGCCCTGCATCGCCATGCCGCGCAGCTCGGTCACGGTGTAATCCTCACGGCCGATCAGCTTCTCGGCGGCAGCCTGCGACATGCCCATACCGAACATCGCCGCGCCATCGCGCAGGCCCAAAAAGATCGTGCCGGGATTGGCGCCGCATTTCAGCGCCTCGTCGATCGAGAGCAGCGCGCGCACCTTGTCGCCCTCGCGCTTCACCAGCAACGAGTCGCGATAGACGACATAGGCGCGCGAGGACGGTTTCTGCTCGAGCGCGAACAGCTTTTCATCGTCGCGGCGCAGATGCGCGGCTCGGTCGAGCACGTTGGTGACGAAGGCCGGCTGCCCCAGCGGAAATGCGTCGAATGCTGACATTCTTGTTCTTTCAACCCAACCAGATCTTGCGGCGAAGCGCGCTGATGAAATTCTGAACCTCCGCGGCATCGTGTGCCAGAGGCGGCATCACGCCCCACACCGGCCGCGGCCAGGCCGCGTCACTGGTGCGACGCGCGATGATGTGGACGTGAAGCTGCGGCACGAGATTGCCGAGCGCCGCGACATTGAGCTTGTCGCATTTGGTGATCTCCTTCAGCGCGCGCGAGACGCGAGAGATCTCGGTCATCAGCTGCGCCTGCTGCACCTCGTCGAGATCGATGATCTCGACCGCATCGACCCGTCGCGGCACCAGCAGCAGCCAGGGATAATGCGCATCCTTGATGACCAGCACCTTGGACAGCGGCAGATCGCCGATGTCGATGGTGTCCTCTTTCAGGCGGGAGTGCAGCGACCAGGCGGGATCAGACATATGCGTTTCCGGATGGCCCGATCGGGAACGGGCTTGTTGGGCCGGACCATACGACAGCGATTCCGATTGGGGAAGGACAGCGACTGCATACACGGTCGTCGCTTTCTTCTCCCTCTCCGCGTTCTTACGGGGAGAGGCCCGGGGTGAGGGGCTCTCTTCACGCGTGGGATCGCCGAGAGACCTGTACCCCCTCACCCGGAATTCAAACTTCGTTTGAATTCCGACCTCTCCCCGCACGCGGCCCGCAAGCGGGGAGAGGTGAAGTTCAGCTCGCAATCCTTACGCCTCCGCCAGCACCCGCGCATTGGCGCGGACCGAGGCCTCGCTGACGCGGATGCCGAGGCCGGGACCGTCGGGCACCACGACATGGCCGGCGCGGTTGGCGACGCGCTCTTCCAGCACGTCCTCGGTCAGCACGTGGTGCGGCATATAGAACTCGCAGCCGAGCGAGATGCCTGGCGTCGCCGCGATCAGCTGCGTGCCTGCGGCAAGGCCAATGCCGCCCTCCCACAGCGTGCCGCCATAGCCGGGCAGGCCGGCGATGTCGGCGATCGCCATGATGGCCTGCGCCTCGAACAGGCCGCCGGCCTTCATCAGCTTGATCGAGACGGCGTCCGCCGCCTCGCGGCGCACCACCTCCATCATGTCGCGGCGGTCGAAACAGCTCTCGTCCGCGAGCACGGGCGTTTCCAGTGCTGCCGTGAGCTGCGCCATCACATCGAGATATTTGCGCGGCACCGGCTGCTCGATGAAGGTCGGCGCGAACTCTTCGACGTCGCGCAGGACCTTGATGGCGCCGAACGGCGCCAGCGCCTGGTTGTAGTCGACGCGCAGATCGACCTTGTCGCCGAACTCTTTGCGGATTGCCTCGAGATGCTCGAGATCCTCGCGATGCGGCTTCACGCCTGTCTTGACCTTGTAGATGACATTGCCGTCCGGAACCATCTTTCGCATGCGCTCGAGATCGGCGGCGAAATCGGGATCGGCGATCGAGAAGGAAAGGGGGATGGTGTCGCGCACGCGGCCGCCGAGCAGGTCGGCGACCGAGAGTCCCGACGACTTGCCGACGATGTCGAGCAGCGCCATCTCGATTCCAACCTTGGCCTCGGCATGTCCGACCAGCGCGCGATCGAGCTCGGCCATCAGCGCGCGGATGCGGCGCACGGGTTTGCCGAGCACGATCGGGCGCAGATAAAGGTCGAGCGCGGAGAAGGCTGCCTCCGGTGTTCCCGTGAACACCTCCCACGGCGCCGCTTCGCCCCAGCCGACGACGCCGTCGCTCGAGGTGAGCTCGATCAGCACGCGCTTGATCGTGCCCTTGACGTTGCCGACGCCCTGCAGGCGCGCCATCTTGATCGGGCTTTCGATCAGGAACAGCCTGATGCGTTCGACCATTGCTTCGGTCATGTCAGGCCTCCATTGACGTGCCAGACCTGGCCGGTGACGTAGGACGCCTTCGGTGATGCCAGGAAGGCGATGATTTCGGCGACCTCCTCCGGCCGCCCGCGGCGTCGCATCGGGATCAGTGCTTCGGTTGCGGCGATCTGCTCGGGCGACAACCGGCTTTCGCTGGGCTTGTCCTTGACGATGAGGCCGGGGGAGACCGCGTTGACGGTGATGCCGTCTTTCGCAAGCTCCATTGCGGTGAGCCGCACCAGTGCTTCGAGCGCGGAGCGGCTCGCGGCGGTCGCCGCGAAGGGCGCGAATTCCGGGCGGATCGCATGCGCGACGAACGACGACACCGCGACGATCCGCGCATCGCGCCCGGCACGCAGCAGCGGCAGCGCGGCGTCAACGAGCCGCGTGAAAGCCAGCGCGGATTCGTCCATCGCTTGTCGGAATTGATCGGCGGGCGTGCCGATGGCGCTGCCGCGGCGGGCATGGCCGCCGACGAGAACCAGTCCGTCGAGACGGCCGAAGGCGGCTTGCGTGGCGGCGATCGCGTCGATGGCAGCAGCCTCTTCGGCGAGATCGCCGAGGCACTTTGCCACAACACCGCCCATCGCTTGGGCCTCCGCCGCAGTGGCTTCGAGACCTTGCGCGTTCGAGCGCGTGTGCAGCAGCAGCGCGGTGCCGGGCGCCGCGAGCAGCTTTGCGGTGGCGCGGCCGATGCCGCTGGCGGCACCGGTGACGAGATAGGCGCGATTGATCCCGGACATCACGATGCCGGTGTGGCCGGCGGCAGGGCGCCGGTGCGGTGGAAATGGCCGAGGAAGGCGCGCGTGGCGGCTTCCTTGGGATTATCGATCACCTGCCGCGCCGGGCCTTCCTCGACCACGACGCCGTCGCGCATGAAGATCAGACGGTCGGCGACCTCGCGGGCAAACGCGATCTCGTGAGTCACGATCACCATGGTCATGCCTTCGGAGGCGAGCCGCTGCATCACGTTGAGCACCTCGCCGACGAGCTCGGGATCGAGCGCCGAGGTGGCCTCGTCGAACAGCATCACGTCCGGCTCCATTGCGAGCGCGCGCGCGATGGCGACGCGCTGCTTCTGGCCGCCGGAGAGCGTCGCCGGATACTGGTCGGCCTTCTCGGCAAGCCCGACCTTGGCGAGCTGGGCCCGCGCGAGCTTCTCGGCGACGGCCTTGGCCATGCGTCGTACCGTGACCGGTCCCTCCATGACGTTCTGGAGCGTCGTCATGTGCGGGAACAGGTTGAAGTGCTGGAACACCATGCCGGTGGTGGCGCGAAATTTTGCCAGCGCCTTCACGTCGGGGAGCCTCGTGCCTTCACCAAATGCAAAACGCGTATCGCCGACGCGGACGCTGCCGCCGTCGGGCACGACCAGCAGGTTGATGCAGCGGAGCAGCGTCGATTTGCCGGAGCCTGATGGCCCGATCAGCGCGACCACGCCGCCCTTGGCGACGTCGAGACTGATGTTCTTCAGGACCTCGTTGCTGCCGAAGCTCTTGCGCAGGCCACGGATCTCGATTTTTGACGTGTCGCTCATTCGCTCACCGCCAGTCGCTTCTCGCCACGCCGGACGATGATGGTGAGCGGGATCAGGATCGCTGCATAGGCGAGGGCAACCGCAGTGTAGGTCTCCAGCGGCCGATAGCTGTCATGGGCCGCGACCTGGCTTTGATAGACGAGGTCAGGCACGGCCAGCACCGAGACCAGCGAGGTGTTCTTGAACTGGATGATCGACTGGTTCATCAGCGCCGGGATCATACGCTTGATCGCCTGCGGCAGCACGATGCGGCGCATGCTCTGGCTCGGTGTCATGCCGAGCGCGGCACCGGCTTCCGACTGGCCGCTGTCGATCGAGACGATGCCGCCGCGGATGATCTCCGAGTAGAACGAGCCGCCATAGAGCGAGAGCGCCAGCGCCGATGCGGTGATCGGCGTCATCTCGACGCCGGCGAGGATCGGCAGCGCGTAATAGAACCAGATCAGCTGTACCAGGATCGGCGTGCAACGAAACGCCTCGATGAAGGCGAGCGCGGTCAGCCGCAGCGCTTTGAAGCGCGACAGGCTGCCGAATGCGCCGAGCAGGCCGAACAGCAGCCCGCAGACGACGATGACCACGGTGAAGCCGACGGTGACGCCGAGCCCGTTGAGAAAGAGCCAGCGATAGCTCCAGAGGATGCCGAAGTCCCACTGATACATGCGTGCTTTCTTGCTTCACCTCTCCCGCTTGCGGGAGGGGTCGCGTCGCATCGGAGATGCGATGCGGGTGAAGGTTCTCTCCTCTGGGGGAGTCTTGCCAGCGGAGACACCCTCACCCCAGCCCTCTCCCGCAAGCGGGAGAGGGAGAGGAGCGGTGCGCGCGGCTCTCACTTGCCTCAAACGGATAGCTTACAGCGACACGCCCGGCGGAATGTCCGCCTCGGTCACACCCACGAGCTCCATGTTCGTGATGATCGCGTTGCGGATGAAGCCGAGGCCCTTGTTGAAGTCGATCCAGGTGTTGACGTAGTCGCGGAAGGTCTTGTCGTTCTCGCGGCGGAAGCCGGCATTCGATGTCGTCGCGAAGATCGGCGTCGGCAGCACGAACTGGCCGAGCGAGGGATTCTTCTTCAGCACGGTGAGCGACAGCATGGTGATCAGGCACTGCGCGTCGACGCGGCCGGTCTGCAGCGCGGCGGTGGCGTCGTCCGCGGTCTTCAGGCGCGAGATCTGCGCCTTCGGCGTCAGGCGGCTGACGACCTGGTCGTGCGAGGAGCCCTGGTCGACCGCGATCTTGATGTCGGGGGAGTTCAGCTCGGCCCAGCTCTTCGGCTTGAAGTCCTTCTTGCAGAGGATGCCGAAGGCGTTGTTGAAGACCGGCACCGAGAAGTCGACGACGAGCGCCCGCTTCGGCGTCGGGTTGAGGCCGAAGAAGATGTCGATCTTGTTGGACTGCAGATCGAGCACCGAATTGCCCCAGGTGGTCTCGGTGATCTCGAGTTCGGCCTCCATGTCGTCGGCAAGCCCCTTGGCAATGTCGATGTAGAAGCCCTTCCACTGGCCGGTGGCGAGGTCCTTCATGTAGTAGGGCGCGCCGCCGCCAACGGCGCCGATCCGCATCTTCTTGGTCCGGCGGATGCGGGCGAAGGTCGATTCGCTCGGATCGGCGGTCTGGGCCACGGCTGGCGCGGCCAGCGCTGCCGCGGTCACCGCGCCAAGCCCGACAATCGATGCAACATCACGACGTGTAACCATTGGGATCAATCGCTTTTCTGGTTGGATGGAGTTCCGGCAGCGTTCTAGCAAGGTGGCCCCCGCAGCGAAAGCACAGCCTGTCGGCTGACCAGGACCGCGATTGCCCGGATGCTGGGCAAACCCGATCCGTTCGCGCCGATACCCGCTTGCTTTCCGCTCCCTTTGGCCCCAAATAGGGGTCGGGAGATTGGCGGTGGACGAGCCACTCGCCAACCGGGTCAGGTCCGGAAGGAAGCAGCCCTAACGAGGTCCGGATCGGGTCGCTCGTCAGTCTCCTACCTGTTTTTCCGAGCGAATTGCGCCGGCGGGCTCCCCGCCGGCGCGCTCCTTTCCGCAAAAGCCGGCCGAGAGAGATTTCATTGCGGATCGACCGATGACCGACGCTGGCGCCCCTCCCAATCCTGACAGCGCCGGCCCGGCCGGCAACGCGCCTTACCGGGTGCTGGCGCGCAAATACCGTCCTTCCAGCTTCGACGACCTGATCGGCCAGGAGGCCGTGGTCCGGACCGTTTCCAATGCGTTCGAGACCGGCCGCATCCCGCAGGCCTGGATCCTCACCGGCGTCCGCGGCGTCGGCAAGACGACCACTGCGCGCATCCTGGCCCGTGCGCTCAACTACGAGATGCCGGACGGCTCGGTGCATGGGCCGACCATCCACATGCCGACCTTGGGCGTGCATTGCCAGGCGATCATGGAAAGCCGGCACATGGACGTGCTGGAGATGGACGCGGCCTCCCATACCGGCGTCGACGACGTGCGCCAGATCAATGACAGCGTGCGCTATGCGCCGGCCAGCGCCCGCTACAAGGTCTACATCATCGACGAAGTCCACATGCTGTCGACGGCGGCGTTCAACGCCTTCCTGAAGACGCTGGAGGAGCCGCCGGAGCACGCCAAGTTCGTGTTCGCGACGACCGAGATCCGCAAGGTTCCGGTCACGGTGCTGTCGCGCTGCCAGCGCTTTGACCTGCGCCGCGTTGAGGCCGATGTGCTGATGAAGCATCTCGCCAACATCGCTGCCAAGGAAAGCGTCGAGATCGAGCCCGAGGCCCTCGGCATCATCGCGCGTGCCGCGGAAGGCTCGGTGCGCGACTCTCTGTCGCTGCTCGACCAGGCCATCGCGCATGCGGCGGGGCAGGTGAAGGCCGACGCCGTCCGGCAGATGCTGGGCCTCGCCGACCGCACCCGCGTCATAGATCTGTTTGATTCGCTGGCGCGCGGCGACATCGCCGCGGCCTTCAAGGAGTTCCGCGACCAGTACGACGTCGGCGCCGATCCGATCGTCGTGCTCTCCGACCTCGCCGAATTCGTCAACTTCGTCACCCGCGTGAAGATCGTGCCGGCGACCGCCGACAACGTCGCCTATGGCGAGACCGAGCGCGTGCGCGCGCGGGATTTCGCCTCGAAGATCTCGATGCGCGTGCTGTCGCGGATGTGGCAGATGCTGCTGAAGGGCATCACCGAGGTGCAGGCGGCGACACGCCCGGCCGCGGCCGCCGAGATGGTGTTGGTGCGGATCGCCTACGTCGCCGACCTGCCGACGCCGGACGAAGCGATCAGGATGCTCGAGCAGAACGGCGGCGGCTCGCCGGTCGTGAACGGCGGCGGGACTGCGCGCAGCAGCGCGCCGGCTGCGTCTATGGCATCTGCAGCGCCTGTTGCGTCCGTGGCGCCGGTTCGCATGCCGACATCGTCGCCATCGGCGTTCGGCGGCGCGGTCCGTCCGCAGATGGCGGCGCCCGCGCCCGATCCGCAAGGTGCCGCGCCGCAGCTGCGCATCACCAGCTTCACCCAGCTCGTGGCGCTCGCCGGCCAGAAGCGCGACCTCATGACCAAGGGCGCGCTCGAAGGTGACATGCGCCTCGTCCGTTTCGAGGAGGGCCGGCTCGAGGTCGCTCTCGAGCCGAACGCCTCCAAGACCATGATCTCGGAGCTCGCGAAAAAATTCGAGCTGTGGACCGGCCGGCGCTGGACCGTGATCGTCTCCAACGAGCAGGGCCAGCCGACCCTGCGCTCGGTGAACCAGGCCGCCAAGCAGGAGCATGCGCGTACCGCCGAGGCCGATCCGCGCGTGCAGGAGGTGCTGTCTCGCTTCCCCGGTGCGAAGGTCATCGAGGTCCGCAGGCTTGCCCCCGAGGCGCCGGAATCCAATATTAATGCGGACTATGGCAGTGACGATCCCGTCGACGGTTCCGACGGCGATGACGATCTCTGAGCCGACCTTTTCAAGGATACGCGACCTATGGCTGATTTTCTCGGCATGATGAAGCAGGCGGCGCAGCTGCAATCCAAGATGCAGGAAATGCAGGAGCAGCTCGCCAACGTGGAGGTTGAAGGCATCTCCGGCGGCGGCCTCGTCGCGGTGCGCATGACCGCCAAGATGGACGTCAAGGGCATCAAGATCGATCCCTCGCTGATGAAGCCGGAGGAGCGCGAAGTCCTGGAGGATCTGCTCGTCACCGCGCTCGGCGATGCCCGCCGCAAGGCGGAAACGGCGGTGCAGGACAAGATGCAGTCGCTCACCGGCGGGCTCGGCCTGCCGCCGGGGCTGTTCGGCCAGTAAGATGGGTGCGGTTGCGGGCCCCGAGATCGAGCGGCTGGTCCAGCTTCTCGCACGGCTGCCGGGCCTCGGTCCGCGCTCGGCGCGGCGCGCCGCGCTGCATCTGATCAAGAAGCGCGAAGCGCTGATGATGCCGCTGTCGTCGGCCCTTCAGGTCGCGCTGGACAAGGTCCAGGTCTGCAAGACCTGCGGCAATATCGATACGCAAAATCCCTGCACGGTCTGCACCGATCCGAAACGTGATCCCGCGATCATCGTCGTCGTCGCCGACGTTGCCGATCTCTGGGCGCTGGAACGGGCCAATGCGACCCAGGGGCGCTATCATGTGCTGGGTGCGACATTGTCGCCGCTCGACGGTGTCGGCCCGCAGGACCTCACGATCGACGCGCTGGTCGCGCGCGCGCATGCTGCCGAGGTGCACGAAATCATCCTGGCGCTGAATGCGACGGTGGACGGCCAGACCACGGCGCACTACATCACCGACCTGCTTCAGGACGCCAACGTCAAAGTAACCCGACTCGCGCATGGTGTGCCGGTCGGTGGCGAGCTTGATTATCTCGATGAAGGTACGCTATCGGCCGCCATGCGGCAGCGGACCCTGTTCTAGCTATCCTGCAGATCTGACGGAACGGACGACATGACGAAACTCTTCGCCACACGGTTGGCTTTGGCCGCGACGATGCTCCTGCTGGTGACCCCGGCGATCTCCGCGCAGCAGGACGATGCGGCGCCGCCGGCCCCCAAGCCCGGCAAGCCGATCAACACCGGTGACGTGCTCTCGGGAGAACTGACCGCATTGAAAGTGCGCGACGTGAAGAACGCGGGCAAGCGGATCGCGACCTACCAGATCACCTCCGAACCGCGCCGGTTGCCGGCGCCGGGCGGGCTGTGCAATCTCGAAACCGGCCCCGAAACCTTCCAGCTCGTCACCGCCAGCGACGCGCAGGCCGCGCAGTTGAAGTCGTTCGTCGGCAAGGAGATCTCGGTCAAGGTCGACGAGGTCGCCTGCGCCAGCGATCCCGGCCAGATGAGCGAGGCCGTGATCACGAAGTGGAGCCTGATCAAGAAGCAGTAGGGGGCGCGCCACTCCCTCGGCCGTCATTGCGAGGAGCCCTTGCGACGAAGCAATCCAGGCCGTTTCCGCCCAGGGCAGTCTGAATTGCTTCGCTTCGCTCGCAATGTCGGTGGTCGGAGCGTCAGCTCACACCCGCACCGGCCCCAGCGCCTCGAAATGCCCGCGCTTCTGCAAGTAGGCCAGCAGCATCAGGCTCGGGATCGCCACCAGCACGCAGATGACGAAGAACAGCGGCCACCCCGTCGTCTCCGCGACATAGCCTGCGCTCGATGACAGATACGTCCGCCCCACCGCCGCGAGCGCGGTGAGCAGCGCATATTGCGTCGCCGTGTGCAGCGGATTCTGGCACAGCGCCGAGAGATAGGCGACGAAGATCACGGTACCGATCGCGCTGGTGAAATTCTCGGCGCAGATGGCGAGCGCCAGCGCCCATTGGTTGGTGCCGACCACGGCGAGCCAGGAGAAGGACAGATTGGCGAGCGCCTGCACCACACCGCCGATCCAGAGCGATGTCGCCAGCGAATAGCGCCGCGCCACGAACCCGCCGGCGAACCCGCCGATCAGGGTTGCGGCGAGGCCCACGCCCTTGACGATCGCCGCATAGTCGTTGCGGGTGAAGCCGAGGTCGATCACGAACGGCGCCGTCATCGTGCCCGAGAAGGCGTCGGTGAACTTGAACAGCACCACGAAAGCGAGTGCCGCGAGCGCGTCCTTGCGCGTCAGGAACTCCGAGAAGGCGCCGATCGCCGCATGCAGCACGCGCGTGAACGCAGTCTCTTCTTGCGTCGCGGCCTCGGCCCGCACTGATTGTTCGGGCTCGGTCGCGACCAGCGCCGTGATCGTCCCGATCAGCACCATCGCCGCCATCACCACATAGCCCCACATCCACGCCGATGGTCGCGGGATGCCGTTGCCCTCGAAACCCGAGACGATGAACAGCGCACCCGCGGTCGAGACCAGCATGCCGATGCGATAGGCTGCGACGTAAGCCGCCATGCCGGCGGCTTGCTCGCTCTCCGGCAGGCTCTCGACGCGGAAGGCATCGACAACGATGTCCTGCGTCGAGGACGTCGTCGCTACCAGCAGCGCGCCCAGTGCAACATAGAATGGCGAGCGAGCGGGGTCGGTCATCGCCAGCAGCACGATCGCGACGATCAGCAGCAGCTGCGAGAACACCAGCCAGCCGCGCCGCCGCCCGAACGCGCGGGTGAACAGCGGCACATGCAGCGCATCCACCAGCGGCGCCCACAGGAACTTCAGCGTGTAGGGCGTGCCGACCAGCGCGAACAGCCCGATGGTCTTGAGGTCGACCCCGGCTTCGCGCATCCACACCAGCAGCGTCGATCCCGACAGCGCCAGCGGCAGGCCGGAGGAGAAGCCGAGGAACAGCACGATCAGCACCCGCGGTTGCAGGTACACGGCCAGGCTCTCCCGCCAGGAGGGCCCAGGGGCGGCAGTCGCGGCGGAGGAGGTCGCGTCGGGAGCGGTCATGGGGGGGTGTTAGCAGATTCTGGCCCTACAGGTGAGCTGTCGTCACCCGGTCGAGCCGGGCGACGACAGTGTGCCTTAAATTCACTCCCCCGCCTGGAGCTTCCTTGGAAACAGTTCCGGCGCGGCCGTCGCCACCAGCCTCGGCCCTTCCGCCGCGTCGGTCTTGCTGAAATCGAGCTCCTCGATTCTCCCTGCGCGCTTTTCGATCTTGTCGGCGGAGATCAGGATCTGGCGGACGTCCTCGTTCGCGTCGGAAAAATGCTTCTGCAGTTTGACCACGCGATCGCGCAGGCGGCCGAGATCGTCGCCGAGCTTGATCACCTCGGTCTGGATCTGGTCGGCGGCATCGCGCATGCGCGCGTCCTTCATGATCTGCTGCATCACCTGGATCGCGAGCATCAGCAGCGAGGGCGACACCAGCACCACGCGGGCGCGATAGGCCTTCTGGATCACGTCGTCGAAGCCGTCGTGAATCTCCGCGTAGACGGATTCCGACGGCACGAACATCAGCGCCATCTCCTGGGTCTCGCCGGTGACGAGGTATTTTTCGGCGATGTCGCTGACATGCTTCATCACGTCGCCGCGCAGCCGCTGCGTGGCCACGCGCCGCTCCTCGTCGGTGCGGGCATCGTGCAGCGCCGTCATGGCCTCCAGCGGGAATTTGGCGTCGATGCAGAGCGGGCGCTGGTCGGGGAGGAACACGACGCAGTCGGGCCTTTTTCCGGTCGAGAGCGTGAACTGGAACTCGTAGGAGCCCTTGGGAAGGCCGTCCTGGACGATCGCCTCCATGCGGGCCTGGCCGAAGGCGCCGCGCGACTGCTTGTTGGCGAGCACGTCGCGCAGGGTCGTCACCTGCGTGGTGAGGTCGGTGAGGTTCTTGTGCGCGTTGTCGATGATGCCGAGCCGCTCATGCAGGGCGCGCAGGCTCTCCATGGTGTTGCGGGTCGAATGTTCCATGGACTGGCCGACGCGGTGGGTCACCGAATCCAGCCGCTCGTTGACGGCCCGAGCCATCTCGGCCTGCCGGCCGGCCAGCGCCTGGGTCATGGCGTCGACCCGGCCCGAGGCCTCGCTCTGGGCGCGCAGCACCTGGGCGAGGCGTTCCTCGAGCTCGTCGGCCCGGATCGCGTGCGCCATGGCGAGTTCCGCGCCGCGCCGTCCCGAGCGTGCGATCACGACCGCGATCACAACCAGCAGGATGAGGACGAGCGCGCCGAAACCGATCAGCACATCGATGGTGCGCACCGGCAAGTCGCCGAGCATGACAATGATCTCATTCATGCCTGCTGTTCTAACCGATTCGCGGTGAGGTGCGAACGAAGGGGGAACGTCGTCGGTTGATGGTCCCTGAATTCTTATGGTTAACGAAACCTGAAGTTTTATGGTTAGCGGAGGGTTAACGGGGTTCCTCGCCGCATTGACCGCATCCGGCGCGCGGCTTAAATCGCGGCCATGGCCCTACGAGAAATCATCATCCTGCCCGACAAGCAGCTGCGCCTGGTCTCCAAGCCGATCGAGAAGGTCACCTCGGAGATCCGCAAGCTCGCCGACGACATGTTCGAGACCATGTATGACGCGCCCGGCATTGGCCTTGCGGCGATCCAGGTCGCGCAGCCGCTGCGGCTGATCACCATGGATCTCGCCAAGCGCGATGAGAACGGCGAGACCAAGCACGAGCCGCGCGTCTTCATCAATCCGGAGATCCTGGCTTCCTCGGAGGAGCTGTCGGTCTACGAGGAGGGCTGCCTGTCGATTCCCGAATATTACGAGGAGGTCGAGCGTCCCGCGAAGGTGCGCGTGCGCTTCACCGATCTCGACGGCAAGGTGCACGAGGAGGACGCCGAGGGCCTCTACGCCACCTGCATCCAGCACGAGATCGACCACCTCAACGGCGTCTTGTTCGTCGACTATCTGTCGAAGCTCAAGCGCGACCGTGTGATGAAGAAGTTCGAGAAAGCCGCCAAGCGCGCGGGCGAGTGAATTGCAGCCGATCGGTTCTGCCACACGCCCTACTCTGCTCCCTCCCCCTTGTGGGGGAGGGCAGGGGAGGGGGGCAGCCCAGCAAATGGTTTAACTGGGGCGAAGAACCGATCCGCGCTCAAATCGTGAGAGCGCGTCGTGTGGCACCCCCTCCCTAACCCTCCCCCACAAGGGGGGAGGGAATGCACCTGGGTCCTTGTCATGCCCCTCCGCCTCATCTTCATGGGCACGCCCGATTTCTCCGTGCCGACGCTGCTCGAGCTGGTCGCGCATGGCCACGAGATCGTGGCGGTCTACACCCGTGCGCCGAAGCCCGGCGGGCGGCGCGGCCTGCAATTGCAGCCTACCCCGGTTGAAGAAGCCGCGCGAAAACTCGGTATTGCCGTGTTGACGCCGAAGACGCTGAAGACTCCGGAAGCGCTCGAGGAGTTTCGCGCTTTCGACGCCGACGCGGCCGTGGTCGTCGCCTATGGCATGATCCTGCCGCAGGCGATCCTCGATGCGCCGAAGCTCGGCTGCTACAATCTGCACGCGTCGCTGTTGCCGCGCTGGCGCGGCGCCGCCCCCGTCAATCGCGCGATCATGGCAGGCGATGCCGAGAGCGGCGTCATGGTGATGAAGATGGATGTCGGCCTCGACACCGGCGATGTCGCCATGGCCGAGCGCCTTCCGATCACCGACACCATGACCGCGCGCGACCTGCATGACCGTCTCTCGCGCCTCGGCGCCGACCTGATGGTCCGCGCCATGGCCGCGCTCGAACGCGGCGGGCTCCAGCTGAAACAGCAGAGCGAGGACGGCGTCACCTACGCCGCCAAGATCGACAAGGCCGAGGCGCGGATCGACTGGAGCAAGCCCGCGCATGCGGTGCTGCGCCACATCCACGGTCTGTCGCCGTTCCCCGGGGCCTGGGCCGAGCTCGAAAATGCACGCGTCAAGATCCTGCGCTGCGAGCTGGCGGAGGGATCGGGCGAGCCGGGAGAAGTGCTGGACGATCAGCTCACGATCGCCTGCGGTGAGGGCGCGATCCGCATTCTCGAGCTTCAGCGCGAGGGCAAGGGCCGGATGCAGGCCGCGGACTTCCTGCGCGGCGTACCTGTGAAGCCGCCGATGCGGCTGGCCTGATGCCGCGCTACAAGCTCACCATCGAATATGACGGCGCGCCGTTCTTCGGCTGGCAGGTGCAGGACACGCTGCCGTCGGTGCAGGGTGCGCTGGAAGCGGCGGTGAAGGCGATGACCGGCGCGGATCTGCGGGTGCATGGCGCTGGCCGCACCGATGCCGGCGTGCATGCGCGCGGCCAGGTCGCGCATGTCGACGTCGAGAAGCAGTTTCCGCCCGGCCGCTTTCGCGACGGGCTCAATGCGCATCTGCGTCCGCATCCGATTGGGGTGCTCGAGGCCGAGATCGTGCCCGATACGTTCGAGGCGCGCTTTTCGGCAGTCAAGCGCCACTACCGCTACCGCATCGTCAACACCCGCGCCAATCTCGCGCTCGACGCCGGCCATGCCTGGCGCGTGCCGCGCAAGCTCGATGCCGAGGCCATGCACGCGGCGGCGCAGCGGCTGCTCGGCAAGCACGATTTCACCACCTTCCGCGACACCGAGTGCCAGGCCAAATCGCCGGAGAAGACGCTCGACCAGCTCGATGTGATTCGCGACGGCCGCGAGATCATCGTCATCACCTCGGCGCGCTCGTTCCTGCACAGCCAGGTGCGCTCGATGGTGGGATCGCTGGTCTGGGTGGGCGAGGGCCGCTGGACCGCGGACGATCTCTCTGCAGCCCTCGCCGCCCGCAACCGCACCGCCTGCGGCATCGTCGCGCCGCCGGACGGGCTGTATCTGATGAAGGTGGACTACGAGTGAGGTGGGTTGCGGGAGGACTATCGGACAAAAAAAGCCGGCGCTCGCGCGCCGGCTTTTTTGATTGATGAAGGCAAGGGCCTCAGTTCAGCTTCTGCCTGACTTCGTTGATGCCCTTGGCGAGCAGGTCGTCGGCGGCCTGGCCCTTGACCGATTGCGACAGGATCGTGGAAGCGGCCTGGACGGCGGCCTCCGCGGCTGCGGCGCGGACATCGGCCAGCGCCTGGGCCTCGGCGAGCGCGATCTTGCTCTCCGCGGTCTTGGTGCGGCGGGCGACGAAATCTTCCATCTTCGCCTTGGCGTCGGCCGCGATGCGATCGGCTTCGGCCTTGGCGTTGGCGATGATGTCGGCAGCCTCGCGCTCGGCCGTGGCGCTGCGCGCCTTGTAGTCGGCGAGCACCTTGGCCGCTTCCTGCTTGAGACGCGCCGCGTCGTCGAGCTCGGCCTTGATGCGCTCAGCGCGATGATCGAGCGCGGTCATCGCCGACTTGAACACCCCGAGATAGCCGAACACGACCATCAGGATCACGAAGGCGATGGCGACCCAGGTTTCAGGATCGAAGAACATCTGTGGCTAACCCTTCAAGGACGCATCAACGGCGGCATTGACCGACGCCGCATCCGGAACGACTCCGGTGAGCTGCTGCACGATCTGGCCTGCCGCATCGGCCGCGATGCCGCGGACGTTGCTCATGGCGGTCGTGCGGGTCGAGGCGATGGTCTTCTCCGCCTCGGCGAGCTTGGCCGCCAGCTGCTCTTCCAGCACCTTGCGCTCGGCATCCGCCTGCGCATTCGCCTTGTCGCGGGATTCGCTGGCGATCGCCTGCGCGCGCGAACGCGCCGCAGCGAGCTCGCCCTCATAGGCCTTCAGCGCCGCCTCGGACTGGTCCTTCAGCTTCTGCGCTTCGGCGAGGTCACCGTCGATCTTGTTCTGGCGCGCCTCGATCGCACCGCCGACCTTCGGCAGAGCGAGCTTGGACACGATCACGTAGAGCAATACGAAGAAGATCGCGAGCGACACCAGCTGCGAAGCAAAAGTGCTGCTCTCGAACGGCGGAAAACCGCCGCCGTGATGACCGCCATCGGCTTCGGTGTGAGCGCCCGCCGCCGGACTTTTTGCCCCGCCATGACTCTCGGCCATGGAGTACTCCTGTTGCTGTCACGCGCCGCTTCGGATGAAGCGGCGCGAAAGAAGTCGTCCTTAGAAAACGAACAGCAAAAGCAGCGCGATCAGCAGCGAGAAGATGCCGAGCGCTTCGGTCACGGCGAAGCCGAAGATCAGGTTGCCGAACTGGCCCTGAGCGGCCGACGGATTGCGGACCGCTGCGGCGAGGTAGTTGCCGAAGATCACGCCCACGCCGACGCCCGCACCGCCCATGCCGATGCACGCGATGCCCGCGCCGATAAGTTTTGCTGCTGCCGGATCCATTTTAGACTCCTTGGAAGAAAGATTGAGTTGTGGGTGGAAATTCCCCGGACCGCTCAGTGTCCCGGATGAATGGCGTCGTTGAGGTAGATGCAGGTCAGGATCGCAAACACATAGGCTTGCAGGAACGCGACCAGAATCTCGAGCGCGTACAGCGCGATCGTGAGCGCCAGCGGCAGCACGCCGCCGACCCAGCCGATGGCGCCGAGCGAGAAGCCCAGCATGGCGACGAAGCCCGCGAACACCTTCAGCGCGATGTGGCCGGCCAGCATGTTGGCGAATAGGCGAATGCTGTGCGAGACCGGCCGCAGGAAGAACGACAGGATCTCGATGAACATGACCAGCGGCAGGATGTAGCCGGGGACGCCGTGAGGAACGAAAATCGAGAAGAATTTCAGGCCGTTCTTGGCCACGCCGTAGATCAGCACGGTGAAGAACACCAGCAGCGCCAGTCCGACGGTGACGATCAGGTGGCTCGACACCGTGAAGGTGTACGGGATGATGCCGACCAGGTTCGAGACGCAGATGAACATGAACAGCGAGAAGATCAGCGGGAAGAACTTCATGCCTTCCGCGCCGGCCGTCGAACGGATGGTCGAGGCGACGAACTCGTAGGAGATTTCGGCGACCGACTGCAGGCGCCCGGGAATGAGCTGCGAGCCGCTGGCGAGCATCAGGAGCGAGATGATCGCAACTGCCACCAGCATGTAGAGCGATGAATTGGTGAAGGCGATCGTCTGATTGCCGATATGGCCGATCGTGAAGAGAGGCTCGATGTTGAACTGGTGGATCGGATCGATTTTCATCGGCGCGGCATCTCTTGGTCTGCCGGGCAATGCCGGCGGGTCTCGGTCTGCCGGCCGGGCCGGCCCGTACCGGCAAGGCCGGCACGATCATTCCTCTCCTGTGCGGATCGCCTTACGAGCCACCGCGCCTGTTTTGACCCGCGCCTGCCGATCTCACCACATTCACCACGCCGGCCACGAAGCCCAGCAGCAGGAACACGATGAATCCGAAAGGCGACGTCGACAGCAAGCGGTCGAACCCCCAGCCAATCCCCGCCCCGACAGCGACACCGGCGACCAACTCCGAGGATAACCGGAAACCAAGCGCCATCGCCGAGGCTCTGGCCGCTCTGTCCTCACCGTCACCTGCGGGTTGCTCGGTCTTGGGGCGGCGGTCGCGAAGTTCGGACAACCGCTGATCAAGATTTCCGAGCCGTTCGGAAAGCGCAGCTTCCTCGGGCGATCTATCGCGATCTCCATTCCCGCCGTGTCCCGTGCCCTGTGTCATGCAACGAAGACCCGAAACGCACCGGCTGAATGGAAATTACGCCCGCCACCCTCAAAAGCCGCGCGGACCATACTGATGGCCCATAATCAAGTCAAGCCAAGTCACGATTGCGTCGCTTTCTGTTATGTATCTGATTTACTTGACGATATCGCCGCGCGCGGCAGCGCTGCGCACAGCGTGACGCCGCACCGCAGCAGGTCTCCTCTTGATCGGTGGACGTCGTCGCCATTTCGCCGCGCTGCCGGGATCAAACGGGCTGGCGCGATTGTTGATTTCGGGCGGGTGTTTTTGGCGGCAGATCGCCGCGCCGCGGTGTAGAATTGCGGAGGTGCCACCCGCGCGTGGTAGCGGAGAGCGCGATGAGATCAGTGAGGTCATCCACAGCATCATGGCTCGCGGCGTCGTTCGCCGCCGTGATGGTCAGCGGCAGCCTTGTGGCCGCGCAATCGGCGCCCGACGGTGAAAACGGCCGCTACACAATGACGCCGATCCCCGAGGGGGTGCTGCGGCTCGACACCCGCACGGGAACGATGTCGACCTGCACCAGGAATGGGACCGGCTGGGCCTGCTACGCGGTGCCCGACGAGCGCGCCGCGTTCGATGCCGAGATCGGCCGGCTCCAGGCTGAGGTCGAGAAGTTGAAGGGCCAGCTCGCGGCCGGGCCGACCGTGTCGGGCAAGATCGAGGAGCCACTGCCGAAATCCGATCCGCTGAAAAAGGCAGAGCCCAAGGCCGCCGAAGGCGAGCGCAAGATCGAGATCCCGCTGCCCAGCGATCAGGACCTTGATCGCGTGATGTCGTTCCTGGAAAAGGCGTGGCGTCGGCTGATCGACATGGCCAACCGGGTGCAAAAGGACGTGTCGGGGAAGATTTGAATTGTCGTTCCGGCGACAAGCCAGGACCCATACGCCGCGGCCCGTCGGTTCCTTCTCGATGCGCGTTGCCACCTTTCGCCGTCACGCGCATTCGGGGTAATGGGCCCGGGCTCCCGTACGCAATTGGGCACTAGGCCGGGACGACGTTACGAGGCCCTCTATGACATCAGCCAAATCCGTAACCCGCTCGGCGCCATCGACGGTGCAAGCCACCACTATCTCGTCGTCGCTGCTCACCGTACAGACCCCCGGCCGCGGCTTCACCGACCTCACCAGCGAAGCCGCAAAATTCGTCGCCGAGGTGCGCGCAGGCGAGGGCTCGTTGACACTGTTCATCCGTCACACCTCGGCGTCGCTGACCTTCCAGGAGAATGCCGATCCCTCGGTGCTGGTCGATCTCACCACCGCGCTGTCCCGGCTGGCGCCGGAGGATGCGGGTTGGACGCACGATACCGAGGGACCGGACGACATGCCCGCGCACATCAAGACCATGCTGACGCAGACCTCGCTGCAGGTCCCGGTCCTGAACGGCAGGCTTGCGCTCGGTACCTGGCAGGCCATCTATCTGGTCGAGCACCGCGCCCGCCCGCACCGGCGCGAGGTGGTGCTGCAATTCATCGGCAGCAACCGGTAGGGCGTTTTCGAGCGAAGCGGATACCGCTCGCGTGAAGAAGACGCGCCGCGACATCCAAAACAAAACCGGCCGCGGAGAGCGCGGCCGGTTGGTCTCGTTGGGGTTCGCTGGCTTCGATCAGGTCGCCTTGATGTCGACGTCCTTGGTCTCCGGCACGAAGAGGAAGCCGATGACCACGGTGATCGCAGCGAAAATGATCGGGTACCAGAGGCCGGCATAGATGTCGCCGGTCGAGGCCACGATGGCGAAGGCGGTGGCGGGCAGGAGGCCGCCGAACCAGCCATTGCCGATGTGGTAGGGCAGCGACATCGAGGTGTAGCGGATGCGGGTCGGAAACAATTCGACCAGCATCGCCGCGATTGGTCCGTAGACCATGGTGACGAAGATCACCAGGATGAACAGCAGGCCGATGATGGCTGCGACCTGCGGGCGGAAGATGTCGAACGGATGCGCCATCTTCACGATGCCCGCATCGCCGGCCTTGGGATAACCAGCCCCCTGCACCGCGGCGAGAACGGCGGGGTTGCTGTCCTTGGCGTTCGTGTACGGAACTTCCTTGCCGTTGACCACCACCTTCACGGCGGAGCCGGCCGGGGCCGGAGTGGTCGTGTACTTGACCGACGACTGCGACAGGAAGGCGCGTGCGGTGTCGCAAGGCGCGGTGAAGACGCGGGTGCCGACCGGGTTGAACAGGTCGCCGCAGCCTGCGGGATCCGCCACCACCTCGACCTTGACCGACTCGATCGCCTTTTCCAGCGCCGGGTTGGCGTTGGTGGTGATCATCTTGAAGATCGGGAAGAAGGTCAGCGCCGCGATCAGGCAGCCGCCGAGGATGATCGGCTTGCGGCCGATCTTGTCGGACAGGACACCGAACACGATGAAGAAGCCGGTGCCGAACAACAGCGACCAGGCGATCAGCAGGTTGGCGGTATAGCCGTCGACCTTCAGGATCGATTGCAGGAAGAACAGCGCGTAGAACTGCCCTGTGTACCAGACCACGCCCTGGCCCATGGTGCCGCCGAGCAGGGCGAGCAGCACGAGCTTGCCGTTCTGCCAGTTGCCGAAGGCTTCCGTCAGCGGCGCCTTCGAGCTCTTTCCCTCTTCCTTCATCTTCTGGAAGATCGGCGATTCATTGAGGCGCAGCCGGATCCAGACCGAGATGCCGAGCAGCAGGACCGACACCAGGAACGGGATTCGCCAGCCCCACTTGGCGAACTCGGCTTCGCCGGTCGCGGTGCGGGTGAACAGGATCACCAGCAGCGACAGGAACAGACCCAGCGTTGCGGTGGTCTGGATGAAGGAGGTGTAGTAGCCGCGCTTGCCGTTCGGCGCGTGCTCCGCGACATAGGTCGCCGCACCGCCATACTCGCCGCCGAGCGCCAGGCCCTGGGCGAGGCGCAGCGCGATCAGGATGATCGGGGCCGCGATGCCGATGGTCGCCGCGTTGGGCAGCAGGCCGACGATGAAGGTCGAAAGACCCATGATCAGGATGGTGACGAGGAAGGTGTATTTGCGGCCGACGATGTCGCCGATACGGCCGAACACGATCGCGCCGAACGGACGCACCAGGAAGCCCGCCGCGAATGCCAGCAGCGCGAAGATGTCGCGGGTGGCCGGCGGATAATCCGAGAAGAACTGCACGCCGATGATCGAGGCGAGCGAACCGTAGAGGTAAAAGTCGTACCACTCGAACACGGTACCGAGCGAGGAGGCGAGAATGACGAACCGTTCGTCCTTCGTCATCCCTCCTGCGCCGGCCTGAGACACAGCCATTGTCGACATATTGGGTCGCTCCCCGAAATGCGTTTCCTCGCGCCCCGGGCGTCCGGACATGCCGGATCGACCCAGGTCTTGCCCGCAAGGTAACATCGGCGTGAAACCCGCCCCAATACGACTTTCGGCCTTGCGCACTGACGCGCCCCTCGACTGCACGGGATCGGGCGCGGGCACGGCAACGAAGGCTTGCGGATTAACCCTTTGCAGCAAAGGGATAATGGGCACTTGCATGCCACGGCCGGGCAGGGAAGAATTGACCTGCCGCGGCAGCGACTCGCCGGCCGGTCGCGAACGACAGCAAGAGAACGATGAACGCTCCCTCGACCCATCTCGTCATTGCCGATGACCATCCCCTGTTCCGTGATGCGCTCCGGCAGGCTGTGGCGAGCGTCCTGACCTCGGCCAGGATCGACGAGGCCGGATCGTTCGAGGACCTGACCAAGCTCCTGGAACAGACCTCCGATGTCGACCTGATTCTGCTCGACCTCTCGATGCCCGGAATCTCGGGCTTCTCCGGCCTGATCTATCTGCGTGCGCAATATCCGGCGGTCCCGGTGGTGATCGTATCGGCCTCCGACGACAGCGCCACGATCCGACGCTCGCTCGATTTCGGCGCCTCCGGCTTCATTCCCAAGCGGTTCGGCGTCGAGACGCTGCGCGACGCCATTCTCAAGGTGATGGAAGGCGACGTCTGGGTTCCCGCCGACACCGACCTGTCGGCCGCCGCCGATCCGGACATGACGCGCCTGCGCGACCGCCTGGTGACGCTGACCCCGCAGCAGGTGCGGGTCCTGATGATGCTGTCCGAGGGACTGCTCAACAAGCAGATCGCCTACGAGCTCGGCGTCTCCGAAGCCACCATCAAGGCGCATGTCTCGGCGATCCTGCAAAAGCTCGGCGTCGAGAGCCGGACGCAAGCCGTGATCGCCGCCGCGAAGATCGCCGGCGGCCAGTGGAAGCAGGGCACGCCGACGGGGTAGAGCGTCTACTCATCGGCTCGCCCATATCCAAGCTCCGCGCCGACCGCCGAGCTTGTCGCGTCAACCGGCGCGGTGCCGGCGAATTTCGTTGGGGCGAAGGGAGGCCAGAAGGAACTCGGCTCCCGGGAGAGCACGGCATAAGCCGTCCAACCACTGGGCAGGGGAAGGCCGTGTGTTCGGCTTCACCTGTATGCCGCTGTGCAGTTCTTTTGCGCTACATGCGCACAGCGGACCGTGGGTGCCAGCCGGCACCCGGCCTTCCCTGCGCCCTTTTCAAGAGCGCGTGAAGCGACAGCAAGCCTCGGGCGGAGAACGTCGCGAGAAGTCGAAGGTGCGTCCGCTGTTCGAGATGTGCACTGGAGGACGATCGCTTCGCACCTTGCTCAACGAGTTCCATGCCGGCCTCACAACTTCTCACAAGTCCAAACGAGCCTTGCGTGGCAGGCGTTGATAGTCAATTGCGCGACGGCAAGGAGGACTTTCGTGACCCGGACGGCAACCATCAACGAGGTAGCAACATGAAGCAGCTCATCGACCAGCACCGCCGCAAGTTCCTTGGCGTCGCCGCCGGAACGGTCGCCGTCGGTCTCGGCGTCCTTGAACTTGCCCGCGCCGAAACGGAAGCGCCAAGCGCCTCCGCATCGAATGCGTCCTTTGGCGCGATCAAGCAGATCGAGGCCGGCGTCCTCAATGTCGGCTATGCGGAGGCTGGCCCGTCGAACGGGCCGGTCGCGATCCTGCTGCACGGCTGGCCCTACGACATTCACGCCTTCGTCGACGTTGCGCCGATCCTGGCGAAGGCCGGCTATCGCGTGATCATCCCTTATCTCCGCGGCTACGGCTCGACGCAGTTCCTCTCCAGCGAGACGCTTCGCAACGGCGAGCCTGCTGCATTGGCGGTCGATGTCATCGCGCTGATGGACAAGCTCGACATCAAGAAGGCCGTCATCGCCGGCTTCGACTGGGGCGCTCGCACCGCCGACATCATCGCCGCGCTGTGGCCGGATCGCTGCCGCGCGCTGGTGTCGGTCAGCGGCTACCTGATCTCCAGCCAGGCCGCCGGCAGCGCGCCGCTGCCGCCGTCGGCCGAGCTGCAATGGTGGTACCAGTTCTATTTCGCGACCGAGCGCGGTCGCGCCGGCTACGAGAAATACACGCACGATTTTGCCAAGCTGATCTGGAAGCTGGCCTCGCCGCAATGGAAGTTCGAGGACGCCACCTTCAACCGCAGCGCGGTTGCGCTCGACAACAAGGATCACGTCGCGATCACGATCCACAATTACCGCTGGCGGCTTGGGCTTGCCCAGGGCGAGACGAAGTATGAGGAGCTCGAAAAGAAGCTGGCGGCAGCTCCCGTCATCGACGTGCCGACGATCACGATGGAAGGCGACGCCAACGGCGCGCCGCATCCCGACCCCAGCACCTATGCCAAGAAGTTCTCCGGCCGCTACGAGTTTCGGCTGATCACGGGCGGCATCGGCCACAATTTGCCGCAGGAAGCACCGCAGGCCTTTGCCAAGGCAGTCATCGAGGCCGACGGTGCCTGAGCACTCATTCGATGCCCCCCGAGCTGGTTTGCCGTTGCGTCCGGTCGAGCCTGCAACAATAGCGCCGCGAGACCGGCGATGTGGGGTGTCGCCATCGAGGTCCCATCCATCGTCTCGTAGCGGTTGCCGGGAACGCAAGAGGTGACAGCCACCCCGGGTGCGGCGAGGGCGGGGCACAACGGATTGATCGGGCGATTGAAACGCTGACTGCTGGAGAAGTCCGGCACCTTGTTGTGGACGTCCATCGCACCGATGGACAGGACATTGGCGTAGTTGCCGGGTGATCGGCTGGTCTGCGGACCTTCATTGCCGCACGCTATCACCGGCAAGACGTTGGCCGCCCGCAACGAGTCGATCACGGCCTGGAACGCCGGTGTGAAGCCGCCAGCCGAACTCCGCGTGCGACGCATTTGCACGCGGATCAGCTGTTCGCAGTGAGGCGCAACACCGCGACAAGGGTAGATTTGGTCGCAGAACCTGACATATGCGCGGCTCTCTCGCCGCTATTCCGCCGCGACCATCTGCTGCGTGCGCCACTGGCCGAGCAGGGCGCGGAGCGAGGCCGGCTTCACGGGCTTGTTGAGCACGGCGATCTTTTCCTCGCGCGCGGCCTGTTGCACGGCGGGGCTGCGGTCGGCGGTGATCAGGATCGCTGGAATGGCGTCGCCGAAACGGCGGCGGATATCGCGGATCGCGGCGATGCCGTTGCCGCGGTCGAGGTGATAGTCGACGAGCAGGCCGGTGACGCGCTTGCCGGCAGCCTCGATCGCGACGATCGCGGCTTCGGGATCGGCGACCGCGATCACCTCGGCGTCCCAGGCCTTCAGGAGCGTACGCATGCCGTCGAGGATCGCGGCATCGTTCTCGATGCAGACGATCAGCGCACCCGCGATCGGCGTGCGCGCCAGCGGCGTGGCGCTGGTCACGGCGGCGGTGAGCGTGATCGCTTTTGCGGTCGGCACTGTCACCGAGAAGACCGAGCCGCCGCCGACGGCGGAGTCGATGGCGATGCCGTGGTTGAGCACGCGCGCCAGCCGTTCGACGATCGACAGGCCGAGGCCGAGGCCGCGCGCGATCCGCGCGCCTTGCTCCAGGCGGTGGAATTCCTTGAAGATCTCGCCGCGCTTGACCGGCGGGATGCCGACGCCGGTGTCGTAGACGCAGATCTTGAGCGAGGCGCCCTGGCGTCGGCAGCCGACCAGCACGCGGCCGCGCGGGGTGTACTTGATCGCGTTGGAAATCAGGTTCTGGAGCAGGCGCCGCAGCAGCAGCCGATCCGACTGCACCGGCAGCGAGCAGGGCACGAAGGCGAGATCGAGGCCCTTGGCCCGCGCGATCGGCGCGAACTCGATCTCCAGCGAGCGCATCAGATCGGCCATCTTGAAGCTGGAGATCGAGGTCGCCATCGCGCCAGCATCCAGCCGGGAGATGTCCAGCAGCGCGCCGAGGATCTCCTCGATGGCCTGGAGCGATTCGTCGATGTTCTCGACCAGCCGCGTCTCCTCGCCATTGTGCTGGCGCTCGACCAGGCTCGTGACATAGAGCCGGGCGGCGTTCAGCGGCTGCAGAATGTCGTGGCTGGCGGCGGCGAGGAAGCGCGTCTTGGAGATGCTGGCATCTTCCGCCGTGCTCTTGGCAAGCGCGAGTTCCGAGTTCAGCCGGGTCAGCTCCTCGGTGCGGTCGCGCACGCGCTTCTCCAGCGTCGCGTTGGCGCGCTCCAGCGCTTCCGCCGCCTCGAAGGTCGGTGTGACGTCGGTGAAGGTGATGACGAAGCCGCCGCCGGGCATGCGGTTGGTGAGCACCTCGATCACCATGTGGCGTTCCGGCAGGCGCTCGAGATAGGGCTCGCCGTCGGTGGTGTAGGCCACGAGCCGCTGCTCGATCATCGCCTCCCGCTCCGCCTCATTGTCGGGATCGCTTACGCCCATGAATTCCAGGATTTCACGCAAGGGCGTGCCGAACTGGATGAAATGCGGGGGGACGTTGAGGAGATCGCCGAACTGCCGGTTGGAGCAGATCAGTTGCAGATCGGCGTCGAACACCGCAATGCCCTGGCGCACATGATTGAGCGCGGTCTGGAGGATCTCGCGGTTGAAATGCAGCGCCGCATGGGAATCGTCGAGCAGTTTCAGCGCGGCCTTGGCCGAGACGGTTCGTTTGCGCAGCAGCAGCGACATCACGAGGCGCGAGGACGCAGCGCCAATCGACGAAGCGATCAGGTGCTCGGCGTGCTGCAACAGCTCGAAATCGGCGGGTGCTCCGGGCTCGAGCCGCACATTGCGCCGCGCCGAGAAGGCTTCGAAAGAATGCCGGGCGCGGTCGGGCCCGAGATATTGCGCCACCGTGGTCTGGATGTCCTGCACCGTGACGGTGGTGCGCCAGCGGCGGAAATTCGGGGCGATCGGGGCGAGCGTGTTGGGCACGAACAGATCGGCCTGCACCAGCTCGATCGACGACGGCCGCCGGGCCAGCGAGAGCAGCACGTAGGTGAGGATGTTGAGGGACAGCGACCAGATCACGCCGTGCATCAGCGGCGGCAGGTCGGCGCCGAACAGCGCCTGCGGCCGCAGCGCCTCGATTCCGAACGGGCCGTGCTGGAGCCACAGGATGCCCGTCGTGGAGGAATCCACGAAGCTCGGCATGAACAGCGTGTAGAGCCACACCGCAAAGCCGACCAGCATGCCGCCGATCGCGCCGCGCGCGGTCGCGCGCCGCCACAACAGCCCACCGAAGAAGCTCGGCGCGAGCTGGGCGATGGCGGCAAAGGAGAGCAGGCCGATCGCCGCGAGCTGGGTGTTGCCGAGCGCGCGATAGTAGAAATAGGCCATCACCATGATGGTGAAGATCGCCAGGCGCCGCGAGCGCAGCAGGAAGTCGCTGAAATCGGCGCCGCCGGTGCGTCCCTCCGGCCGCCGCTGCAGCACCAGGGGCACCACGAGGTCGTTCGAGACCATGATGGAGAGCGCGACGCACTCGACGATCACCATCGCGGTCGCCGCCGACAGGCCGCCGACGAAGACGGCAACGCTGAGCAGATCCGCGCCGCCCTCCATCGGCAGCGCCAGCACGTACATGTCAGGGTCGGCCGCGCCGAATGGGAAGGTGACGAGGCCGGCGAGCGCAATCGGGATCACGAACAGATTGATGGCGACGAGGTAGAGCGGGAACAGCCAGCGTGCGCGACCGACCTCGGCATCACTGGAATTCTCCACCACGCTGACGTGGAACTGGCGCGGCAGCAGCATGACCGCGCACAGCGACAGCAGCGTCATGGTCAGGAAGTTGCCGATCGACGGCGAATAGTTGATCGTGCGCACCGCCTCCGGCGTCCTCATCGCGCGCTCGATCAGTTCATGCGGCGAGAACATCCAGAAGGTGACGAAGATGCCGGCGGCGAGGAAGGCGACCAGCTTGACGATCGATTCGGTCGCCACCGCCAGCATCAATCCGTGCTGGTGCTCGGTCGCATCGGTCTGCCGCGTGCCGAACAGCACCGCGAAGGCCGCCATCGCCAGCGTTACCATCAACGCCATGTCACCGAGGATCGGGATGTGGGAAAAGGCCTGGTCCTCGCTCAGGATCGTCTCCAGCGAGGAGGCCACCGCCTTGAGCTGGAGCGCGATGTAGGGCACCGAGCCTATGATCGCGATCAGCGCCACGGTCGCCGCCACCGCCTGGCTCTTGCCGTAGCGCGCGCCGATGAAGTCGGCGATCGACGTGATGTTGTGGGTTTTCGCGAGCTGGATCACGCGGCGCAGCACGCCTGTGCCGAGCCCGATCATCAGGATCGGCCCGACATAGATCGCGAGGAAGTCGGTCGAGGTGCGCGTGGCGAAGCCGACCGAGCCGAAGAAGGTCCAGGAGGTGCAGTAGATCGCCAGCGACAGCGGATAGATCAGCCCGGACGCACGACCGCGCCCGGCCGGCGAGCGGCGGTCGCCATGGCTCGCCACCAGGAACAGGAAGCCGATATAGCCGAAGGCGGCGGCGATCACGCCCCAGTCGTGCAGCATGGCGAGCGCGCTTCTCCCTGGACGCCAACGCGCCCGGTATCATTTTCCCTTGCAAATCTAGCGCGTTGCAGGGACGCAAGCGACAGCGAAATGACCTGCGAGGCCGGGAACCGGGGTTGTCGTTAAGGCGTGGGATGGGCTGCCTGCTCTCCTCGCCCCGCTTGCGGGGAGGAGGGTCGGGTGAGGGGGGCTCTCCGCGGGGACGGTGACAGTTGAAATTGCCGAGACTCCCCCTCACCCGGATCGCATCTGGCGATGCAATCCGGCCTCTCCCCGCAAGCGGGGAGAGGCAAGAGAGAACCCTACTCCGCAGCCAGCGACTTCTGCTTGAGCGGCAGGCCGAGGCGGTCCCACACCTGCAACAGCGCTTCGGCGAGCTGATCGATCAGGCCGTCATCGTGATAGGGCGAGGGCGTGATGCGCAGGCGTTCGCTGCCCTTGGGCACGGTCGGGTAGTTGATCGGCTGGATGTAGATGCCGTGCTCTTCGAGCAGCAGGTCGGAGGCCTGCTTGCACTTCTCGGGATCGCCGACGAACAGCGGCACGATGTGGGTGTCGGTCGACATGACAGGCAGGCCGGCGGCGCTGAGGATCGCCTTGACGCGCGCAGCGCGGTCCTGATGGCGTTCGCGCTCCCAGTTCGAGGTCTTCAGATGCTTGATCGCGGCGGTCGCGGCCGAGCAGATTGCCGGCGGCAGCGCGGTGGTGAAGATGAACCCCGGCGCATAGGAACGCACGGCATCGATGATCTGGCCGTTGGCGGCGATGTAGCCGCCGAGGCAGCCGAATGCCTTGGCCAGCGTGCCTTCGAGGATGTCGATGCGATGCATGACACCGTCACGCTCGGCGATGCCGCCGCCGCGCGGGCCGTACATGCCGACCGCGTGAACCTCGTCGACATACGTCATCGCGCCGTATTTCTCGGCGAAATCGCAGATCTTCGCGAGCGGCGCGACGTCGCCGTCCATGGAATAGAGGCTCTCGCAGGCGATCAGCTTCGGCCGGCTCGGGCCCGCAGCCTTCAACTGCGCTTCGAGATCGGCGAGGTCGTTATGGCGGAACACGACGCGTTCGCAGCCGGACTGGCGGATGCCTTCGATCATCGAATTGTGGTTGAGCTCGTCCGACAGGATCAGGCAGTTCGGAATGAGCTTTGCGATGGTCGCGATGCCGGTCTGGTTCGAGACATAGCCCGAGGTGAACAGCAGCGCGGCTTCCTTGCCGTGGAGGTCGGCGAGCTCGGCCTCGAGCTGCACCAGCGGATGATGCGTGCCGGCGATGTTACGGGTGCCGCCGGCGCCGGTGCCGACCCGGGTAGCGGTCTCGACCATGGCCCCCACGACCTTCGGGTGCTGGCCCATGCCGAGGTAGTCGTTGGAGCACCAGATCACGACGTCGCGCTTGCCCTTGGGAGAATGCCAGACCGCATGTGGGAACCGGCCGGCCGTGCGCTCGAGATCGGCGAACACGCGATAGCGCCGCTCGAAGTGGAGACGGTCCAGGGCGGAATTGAAGAACTGGCTGTAATCCATCGGCAAAACCTAAGACGGAACCTGACCAAGGGGGAGCATCTTCTTAGAGCCTTTCCAACTCCAATGTCTATGCGCTATCCCACATCTGGGCCCGCAGGGCGTTTGGGCAAAATGCCCTATCGTGCGATTTGAAAGTTGATCCCGATCAAGTTCGCGCGAGAGGTAATGTTGCTTTGCAGCATCAGCCGGGATGCGGCCTCGCCTGCCCGGGCCTTCCCTCTCGGCCTGGCACACGCTTTGCTAGATCGCGGCCGCCGGCTCTACCCAATCCGATTCTCGCAGCGCATGCGCCATTGGCCCGGAGAGCATGCTCGACCTGGCCTTCGAAAGGACGTTTTCCATGAAGCGCGTTATGATCCTCAACGGTCCCAACCTCAACATGCTCGGCATCCGCGAGCCGCACATCTACGGCACGACGACGCTCGCAGAGGTCAATGCGAGCTGCGAGGATGCCGCCGCCAAGCTCGGCCTCAAACTCGCCTTCCACCAGTCCAACCACGAAGGCGTGCTGGTCGATCTGATCCAGTCGGCGCGGCAGGATGCCGATGCCATCATCATCAATCCGGCGGGCCTGTCCTTCACCTCGGTCTCGATCATGGACGCGATCAAGACGTTCGAGGGGCCGGTGCTGGAGGTGCACATCTCCAACATCCACGCCCGCGACGAATATCATCGCCACTCCAAGATCTCGTTCGTGGCAACGGGCGTGATCTGCGGGCTCGGGCCGTTCGGCTACATCGCGGCGCTGCACGCGATCGTGAATATGAAGTGAGCTGTTAGCTGTGCCGGAGATCTGCTCCCTCGCCCCGCCATCGGGGCGAGGTGAAGCACCACTCACGTCGTCCGGAACTGCAGCACGCCGTCCTTCGTCTCGGCGGTCAGACGGCCCTCGACGATCATGTAGTTGACGTGGGCGACCAGCTCGCCGGCGGCAAAGCCCATCTGGTGTTCGTCCAGCACATGCTTGTTGAACACCACGGGCACCAGCTCCCGGGATGTCTTCGGCTGCTCGCGGCAGGCGTCCGCGATCAGGCGGCAGCGGTCCTCGTGGTGGTCGGCGAGCTGCTTGATGCGGGTCTTGAGGCCGTAGAACGGCACGCCGTGCCCGGGCAGCACCAAGAGGTCATAGGGCAGGGTGGTGGTGAGGCTGGCGAGCGAGGCCAGATATTCGCCGAGCGAGTTCTGGTCGGGCTCGACCGCCCACACGCTGACATTCGGCGAGATCTTGCTCAGCACCTGGTCGGCGGAGAGGAACAGCTTGTCGTCGGCGCAATACAGCATCACCTGGTCGAGCGCGTGCCCGCCGCCGGTGATCACCTTGAAGCGGCGCGCGCCGATCACGACCTCGTCGCCATGCGAGATGCGGCGGTAGGATGGCGGCAGCACCGAGACACGCTTGAGATAGTCCTGGCCGCGGCCGAGCAGCTTTTCGGTCAGCGACTCGTCCATGCCGTGGCGGCGGAAGAACAGCCGTTGTGCCTCCTTCCGCTCCTCGGTGCCGCGGTTCTGGTGATAGACCGATTGCAGATATTCGACCTGGGACATCAGCAGCGGGCAGTTGAACCGCTCCACGATCCAGCCCGCGAGCCCGACATGATCGGGATGCGAATGGGTGACGATCAGGCGCGTGATGTTGACGCCGCTCAGCGGACCGTCGAACAGCTTCGTCCAGGCTTCGATCGTCTCCTCGTTGCCGAAGCCCGCGTCGACCATGGCATAGCCGTCGCCGTCGGCCAGCAGATAGATGTTCACGTGGTTGAGGCGGAACGGCAGTTTCAGCCGCGCCCACAACACGCCCGGCCGGATCTCCACGACCTCTTCGGGGCCGGGATGCTGGTCCCAGGGATAGCGCAGGGCCTCAGCCGAGGACTGCACGGTGTCGTTTTTCGAATGCATGCCCTATCGGTACCCGCACATGGGGCGGGACGCCAGCCGAAAAAGGACGTGGGGCGGCTGTCGCATGGCCGTCATACCGGGCGGTGTTTTTTCGTCATGTGGGACGCTCGTGCTCCGAACCCGGTCACCTCTCCCGCTTGCAGGGGGTCGGCGCGGAGCGCCGGGTGCGGGCTCTGGCCCTGCAGGGACAATCTCGACGTGCTTGAAACACTGCCAAATGCGGAGACACCCCCAGCCCTCCCCCGCAGGCGGGAGAGGGAGTGAAGACCCCGTGTTGTTGCGGCTTATGCCGCCCGCATGTTGTTGAGGAACGCGTCGATCTCCCCGCGCAGCATGTCGGCCTCGCGGCGGAGCGCATCGGAGGCGCCCAGCACTTCGTTCGCCGCCGCGCCGGCCTCGGCCGAGGCGGTGGAGACGCCGACGATGTTGCTGGAGACCTCGCTGGTGCCGCCGGCCGCGTGCTGGATGTTGCGGGCGATCTCGCGGGTGGCCGCGCCCTGTTCCTCGACCGCGGCCGCGATCGTGGTGGTGACATCGTTGATCTCGCCGATGATCCGGCCGATGCCCTGGATCGCGCCGACCGCAGAGGTCGTGACCTGTTGCATGCTGGCGATCTGGGTGCGGATCTCTTCCGTTGCCTTGGCGGTCTGGCTCGCGAGGCTCTTCACCTCGGAAGCGACCACCGCGAAGCCGCGGCCGGCTTCGCCCGCGCGTGCCGCCTCGATGGTGGCGTTCAGCGCGAGCAAATTGGTCTGCGAGGCAATGGTCTGGATCAGGTCGACGACGACGCTGATGCGGCTTGCGCCGTTGGCGAGGCTCTGCACCGTGGTGTCGGTGGCGCCGGCCTCATCGACCGCCTTCTTGGCGATCGCGGCCGAGGTGACCACCTGCTTGCTGATCTCCTCGATCGAGGACGAGAGCTGCTCGGTACCCGACGATACCGTCTGCACGTTGACCGAAGTCTCCTCCGCGGCGGAGGCGACCGCGTTCACCAGCGCGTTGGACTGGTCGGCGGTCGTCGACATGCTCTGCGCGGTCGATTGCATCGAATTGGCCGATTGCGCCAGATTGTCGAGCGCGGTGCGCACCGTGCCCTCGAACTCGGCGATCCTGGCTTCCATGCGGGCGGCCCGCTCGGCCTTGGCCGCGCGGTCCTTCTCCTGCTCGCCGGCGAGCGCGCGGGCTTCGATCATGCTGTCGCGAAAGACGGTCAGCGTTTCCTTCATCACGCCGATCTCGTCATTCTGGCGGGAGCGGACGATCTCGGTGTCGAGGTCGCCGGCCGAAAGCAGCTGCATGGCGCGCTGAAGCTCGCGGATGCGGCGCAGGACGTTGCGGCCGACATAGAGCCAGACGAACAGGGCCGAGCCGACCAGCATCAGCGCGCCCAGCGCGAGCATGACCGAGGTCGCGAGCGAAATTTCCTGCCGTGCCTGGAAGGTCGACGCGTTGGTCTCCTTCTGCACGCCGTCGACGAGCTGCTGCACGCTGATGCCGAGGCCGACGTTGAGCTTGCGCGTCTCGTCCAGGATGGTCTGGCCGTAGTCGATGGAGTCGAGCTCCTTCTCACGCAGATTGAACACGCCGGTCTTGCCGGTGCCGAGCGCGAGCAGCTTTTCCGCCGTCGCGCGCAGCATCTTGTTGCCCTCGTTGTCGGGCAACAGATCGAGGTTCGACCGCAGGCGTCCCTGCGCCGTCTTGAATTCCTTCTGAATGTCGTCGAGCTTGTCGCTCGTGCTCGCCGACAGCGCCGCGCTCATGTCGGCGGCCGCGAGATTGCCGCTGGCAACGACGTTGCCGAGCTGGCCGACGGTCTGCGCGGCTTCGGTGGCATCTTCGGCCGACAGGTTGGCCGACCCGAGAATGGCGTTGACCCGGGTCTGCGCGTCCAGCATCGCCGGACTGGCCGCGCCCACGAACGCGCCCTGCGCGGTGCGCAGCGCGTCATATTGCTTGTCGTGGAGGGCGGCGATGTCCAGTCGTTCGCGGGCGGCCTTGGCCAGGCTCTGGGCCGCCTCGTTGATGCTCTTCATGGTCTCGCTGAGTCCGGAGACCACGGCCTTGTCCCCGCCGAGCTCGATGATCTCGTTGAGCTTCTGCTGCGTCTGCTCCTGCAATTCCTTGAGCTTCTTGGTGCGCTCGTTCAGGGCTTCCTCGCTTTGAGCCGCAAGCAGGGCCGGTCCCTGTGCCGCAAGGCTGGCGCTCAGGGCCGACAATTGCAGGCTGGCGGCAAGGCGCGGAATGTCCCGCCCGCTCAGTTCGATCATGCGTCCGCCGAGATTCTGCAGCGCGAGGCCAGCGCCGGCTGCGATCACGAGGCCCATGCCCGCGATCACCGCGAAGGCCGTGAACAGGCTCCCGCGCACGCCCCATTGTGGCTTCTTGAAACGAGGCTTGAATCGACCGAGCCAACGGCCAGCCCCCAGACGGATCGCCATCTAAATTCCCCCACGCTCTTGCTTCTGTTTTGTGGCGGGCAGTATGGGCGGGGCCGGTTAAAAAATCGCAATCGGTGCAATTGCTTGCATTGGGCCCGCGATTCCGCACAGCGAAAAAAGAAGGGCCGGCGAGATCACCGGCCCTTCCACAAGACAGGATTTTGCTAACCGATCAGTAGCTCGCGACGGCCGGGCTCGCCCAGTTGAAGCGGTAGTTGAGGCCGGCCTTGACCGTATGGTCGTCGGTGGTGAAGCTGCCGGTGCCCGCCAGGGGACCGCCGGTGAAGCTCGCGTCGCCGAAATTGTAGTACTGGTACTCGGCCTTGGCCGACCAGTTCGGGGCGAACATGTATTCGATACCGGCGCCGACGGTGTAGCCGTTGCGGTGATCGGCGGTGATGACGAAAGCGGTCGGCACGCCGGCGACGGTGACTTTCTCGTTGTTGTCGGAATAGGCGTAGCCGCCCTTCACGTAGACGAGGCCCGGACCCCAGGTGTAGCCCACGCGGCCGGTGATCGAGCCGAGGCCGCGCTGGTCATTGGTGTAGGCGACGCCGCCCGGGAACACCGCGCCGACGCTGCCGGACAGCCATGAATACTGGCCTTCGACGCCGACGACGAAGTTCGGGTTGAACTGCCAGTCCGCACCGACCTGCACGCCGCCGAGGAAACGGCCATTGCCGTTGTTGCCGGTGGAGAGGCCGTTGAAATTGTTGTCGCTGGAGAAGGCGCCGCCGAGATGGCCGCCGATGTAGAAACCGGTCCAGTTGTAGATCGGCGCGACGTAGGCCGGCGCCGGCGTCCTGTAGTAGGTGCGGTTACCGAGGTCGGCGCCGACGGCCGGCGCGGCAGCGCCCGCCACCAGCAGCGTCACGGTCGCAAACAGAATCTTCTTCATCGTCTTGAACTCCAACACTTATGTCCCCGGCTGGCGCGCTTCTTCGCGCCGTCGCTGGTTTTGCAGATAGCTCGCTTTTGATGAAAATGCTGTCACAACCGTGGCACCGCGGCAGCCAACCTAACTTGTTGGGCTGCAGTTGATTTTCGTGCTTAATGCCAGCTTAAGAAATGCTGAACGAAGGCTTAATTGGGTGCAAGCCGGTGAGCCTGCGCGCGGCTTTCGTTAGCCAAGACGCCGCAGCACCTCGTCGCGCATCTGCGCGCGGAACGCTGCGCGCTTGGCCGGCCGATCCTCCTCGCGCACGTCGTGGCGATCGAAGATGTCGAACTTCTCCAGGATCGGATAGCGCTCGCTCGCCATCGCGAGCACGCGCAGCACCTTGGTCGCCGACGGCGTCGGGCCGCTCACCTCCCAGCGCCGGATGGTGTCGGCCCCGCCCTTCTCCGGCAACCCGCAGAGTCTCGCCATATCGGCTGCCGTCAGCTGGCGCCCGATGACGTCGGAAAGGTCGCTGCGAAGCTGCTTCAGTTCGGGGCCGGTCATGTCCACTCGCGTCCAGGAAGTCCTTCAGGCCATCCAGTAGCGCTGATTCGGGTCCATCCGAAGGCGGCGCGCTCGATTGCGGCACGTTCGCTTACGCACGGAGTTATGAACGAGAGGCCTATGGAAATTGTCCGACGGATGATGAGATGATCGAAGGGGCGCCCAAACAAGGAGGATCAGCCATGGCAAGCATGAAGCTGGCCGTTGCCGCACTCATTACTGCCGGAATGCTGGCTGCGCCCTTCGCGGCCGAAGCCAAGAAGGCCCGCTCGAGCAGGCAATATTCCAACACAACTGTGGTGGGCCCAACCTATGGCGGTGCCGGCGCGCCAATTGCGCAGCCCAGGGCGGCTTACGGCTCGTCGGGACAGACGGTCGGCACGGTGACGGCGCCGTCGATCGGAACGTATAATTGGCCGTCGGTCGGCGTGACCAACTCGGTTCCGACCTGGAGCAACACCACGAGATAAGCGCGCCCGTGCGGGTCAGCGCGTCCCGGTCGCGAGACCGGAGAGCAGGTACAGCGCGACCAGCAATGTCGCGACCGACAGCACCGTCGTGACCGAGACCGTGGCCGCGACCAGCTTCTCCTCGACCTTGTGCTCGTGCGCCAGCACGTACACTGTCTTCGCCGTCGGCACGGCGGCGCATATCACGGCGGCGACGGTGTCGAGCGCGTTGAGGCCGATGATCACACAAAGTCCGTAGACGATCAGCGGCATGATCACGAGCTTCACGGCCGCGAGCGCGAACGACGCCTTCAGGCTGGACCGCAGGCCTGCGACCGACAGGCCGAGCCCGATGGCAAACAACGCGCAGGGCGTCAGCGCGGCGGCGATCATGTTGAGATAGGCTGCGACCGGGGCCGCAATCGGCAGGCCCGTGATCGCCCAGACGAGACCGACAAGGGTCGACAGCACCATCGGATTGAGCAGGATCTGCCTGGCGAGGCCCGCCGACTGCCCAGCCGACCCGCGCGCGTCCCTCTCCAGAAGGATGACCGTGATCGGAAACATCACGGCGGCCACGAATACCGTCGCCACCGCAGCAGGCAGCACGGCGGGCTGGCCGTAGATCGCGTGCAGGATCGGCAGCGCCACGAAGCCGGTATTGGTCATCGCCGCGGCCATGCCATGGATCGTGCTGCTGGCGAGATCATGCTTTCCGCCGGCGCGGACCGCTACGAAGACCAGCGCGAAGCAGACGAGCGAGCCGCCGCCGAAGGCGAGCAGAAAACGCCATTCCAGCAGATTGCGCGCCGGCTCCTGCGCGATCGTGACGATCAGCAGCGCCGGCATCGCCACGTTGTAGGCGAAGTGCACCAGCGCGTCGGCCAGTGTGCGGGAGAGATAGCCAAGCTCGCCGGCGAGCCACCCGGTGACGATGATCGCGAAAACGGGAAGAACGAGGCTCGCGACTTCCATCCGGCTTCCCCCTTGCTGCCAATGGCCGCCACGAGAGGTTACTCCGGCGATGAACTGTCGTCACTGCCTTGCGTGATGGAGGTCGCGGGCCGCCGGCCCTAGATGCCCCGTCCGGTCTGCTGGCCGATCACGCAGCGCCAGGCCGCCAGGCGCTCGGCCGGATGCTGGTTCATCCATTCGGCGAGCTGCGGCGCGCCCATCAGGCAGGACTGCACCGAGACCTGGGCAAAGTCCGAAGTGGTGACGATCTGCTCGTGGCAGCTGGTGGGAGAGGCGAGGCTGCAGAGCACGGCAATGATCTTGATCACGACAAATTACCCCCGTCGCGGCCGATGAACGCGCGCCCTGTCGCGGCCTTGTCCTGAGCCTCGTTGGCCGGATCGTCCGGCGGGAAGATGCTGTCGTAGATGGCGCGCGCCTCCGCGATGAGGCGTGCTCGCTCGCGCTCGGACTTTGAGACAAATCGAATAACTTCGCCCATGTTGGCTCCGAATAGTGTGTGTCAGTCCGTCATGATATGACGTAGATCATTCAATTCCCATCTAAGGTGCCGTCTTCGGCGTTGAAGCGGCGCAGCCGGTCACGACGGATAAAAAGCGCGTGACCGCGTCTGACAATGCCCAACGTCCCGTTGTGTCTCATGCGCTGGGTCGTTGATCTGTTCACCACATCACGTTCATCGTGCGGCTTCAGTCCGCGGGCGAACGAATGCTGGTGTCAGTTTACCCCTTGCCGCATCGGCAAGGGCGGTCTCACGAGAGCAAATGCTGCTCGACCGAATATGTTTCTTCTCCTGCAGCGTGCAAGTTTTTGGAACCATCACGAAGGTGATGAACACGACCGGCCGCCTTACGCCGCCGGCGCGCGCTCCTTCCGTCCCGGCACGGCCGCCAGCAGCTCACGCGTATAGGCATGCTCGGGCGCGGCGAAAAGCTGCGCGGTCGGCTTCAGCTCGACGATGGCACCACGCTGCATCACCGCGATGCGATCGCAGATCTGCGCCGCGACGCGTAAGTCGTGGGTGATGAACAGCATCGACAGGCCGAGGCGGGCCTTGAGATCTTCGAGCAGCTTCAAGACCTGGGCCTGCACGGAGACGTCGAGCGCGGAGACGGCTTCATCGGCGACGATGATCTCGGGCTCGAGCGCGAGCGCGCGGGCAATGCCGATGCGCTGGCGCTGGCCGCCGGAGAATTCGTGCGGATAGCGTTCGAGTGCGCCGGCATCCAGGCCCACCATCTTCAGGAGATCGCGGGCGCGCTCGAACGCCACCTTCGGATCGGTACCGGCCGCGATCGGACCGTCGGCGATGATCTGGCCGATCTTGCGCCGCGGATTGAGCGAGGCGAACGGATCCTGGAAGATCATCTGGATGCGATGGCGCTCGGCGCGCAGCGCTTTGCCCGAGAGTGAGGTGAGATCGGTGTCGCCGATCCGCACCGTGCCGCGGTCGGCCTCGATCAGCCGCATCACGAGGCGCGCCACCGACGACTTGCCCGAGCCGGACTCGCCGACAAGGCCGAGCGTCTCGCCCTTGAGGATGTTGAAATTGACCGCGCACGCGGCATCGACGCGGCGGTCCTCGCGGAACCAGCCGCCCGACGTGACGTAGGTCTTGTCCAGCCCGATCACTTCGACGGCCCGGGCCCGGTCGTCGAGCGGCGTGCGCGCCGGCGGGTCCATCGACGGCACGGCGGCGAGCAGCACCTTGGTGTAGTCGTGCTGCGGGTCGCTGAAGACGGTGGCGGCGGAGCCTTCCTCGACGACCTTGCCCTGGCGGAGCACCACGACCTGGTCGGCGATATCGGCGACCACGCCGAAATCGTGGGTGATGAACATCACCGCCATGTTGCGGTTGCGCTGCAGGTTGCGGATCAGTTTCAGGATCTGCGCCTGCGTCGTGACGTCGAGCGCGGTGGTCGGCTCGTCCGCGACCAGCACCGCCGGCTCGAGCGCGAGCGCCATCGCGATCATGGCGCGCTGGCGCTGGCCGCCGGAGAGCTGGTGCGGATAGGCGCGCACGATGCGCTCGGGGTCGGGCAGGCCAACCTCGCGCGCCAGCGACAACGCCTTCGCGCGGCGTTCCTTCGGCGTCAGCAGACCGTGCGCCTCGAACATCTCCGCCATCTGGTCGCCGATCCGCATCAACGGATTGAGCGCGGTCATCGGCTCCTGGAAGATCATCGCAAGCCTGCGGCCGCGCAAATCGCGCCAGCCGTCGTCGTCGAGCTTGAGCAGGTCACTTCCCTCGAACTGGATCTCGCCGGAGGCGACCGACACTGTGTCCGGCAACAGGCCCATCAGCGCATGCGCGCACATCGACTTGCCGGAGCCGGATTCGCCGACGACGCAGACGATCTTGCCGGGCCGCAGGTCCAGCGAGACGCCGTCGACGGCGAAGGGACGTTCGGCGCCCTTGGGCAGCGCGATCCGCAAGTTTCTGATCGAGACGGCGGGCGGCGCGGTCATCGTCAGCGGCCCTCGCGCGACAGACGCGGATTGAGCGCATCGTTAAGGCCTTCGCCGATCAGGTTCAGCCCCAGCACGGAGATCAGGATGGCGACGCCGGGAAATACGGTGATCCACCAGGCCTGGCGGATCACGGTGCGGCCGGCGCCGACCATGTAGCCCCATGAGATCAGGTTGGGATCGCCGAGGCCGAGGAACGCCAACGAGGATTCCAAGAGGATCGCGGTCGCCACCATCAGCGAGGCCAGCACGATCACCGGCGACAGCGCGTTGGGCAGGATTTCGCGCAGGATGATCCAGCTGTGCGACTGCCCGGTCACGACGGCCGCCTGGACATATTCGCGCGTGCGCAGCGACAGCACCTCGCCGCGCACGAGGCGGGCGACGGGCGGCCAGCTCACCACCGCGATCGAGACCACGATCGAATAGATCGAGGGCTGCAGGATCGCGACCAGCACGATGGCGAGCGCGAAGCTCGGAATGGTCTGGAAGAACTCGGTGAAGCGCATCAAGGCGTCGTCGACCTTGCCGCCGAAATAGCCGGCCATGGCGCCGATGGGAACGCCGACGAGCAACGCGACCAGGGTCGAGACGAGACCGACCAGCAGCGAGACGCGGGCGCCGAAGATCATGCCGGCGAACACGTCGCGGCCGAGCGCATCGGTGCCGAGCGGCACGGTCGAGAGCGTGAAGGGCGGCAGGAACGGCCGCTGCACCATGCGCCAGGGCGAGTTCGGGAACAGCATCGGTCCGAACACGGCGACCGAGATCGCAAGCAGGAGGATGATGAGCCCGATGACGCCGCTGGGGCTCTTCAGCATCGATCTCCAGAACTGTTTCATGTGGCGTATTCGATGCGCGGATCGACCAGGCGATAGACGAGGTCGGTGATGAGGTTGAAGATCAGGACCATGGCCGAGCAGATCACGAAGACGCCGAGCAGCAGGTTGTAGTCACGCTGCAGCAGCGCGTCGTACATCAGCCGCCCGATGCCGGGCCAGGCGAACACGGTCTCGGTGATGACGGCGCCGCCGATCAGCGTGCCGGAATGTACGCCGGCGAGCGTCACGACCGGCAGCAATGCGTTGCGCAGCACGTGGCGGCGCTGGATCACGGCGTCGGAGAGGCCCTTGGCGCGCGCCGTCTTGACGAAGTCGAGCCGCTTCACCTCCAGCATCGAGGCGCGCGTCATGCGGGTGTATGTCGCCATGAAGAACAGGCCGAGCGTCATCGCCGGCATGATCAGGTGTTTTGCGACGTCGACCGCATGGGCAAGGCCGGTGAGGTTGGCGCCGACGGTCTCGTAGCCGAAGCTCGGCAGCCAATCCATGGTGACGGAGAACAACAGGATGCTCATCAACGCCACCCAGAAGATCGGCATGGCGTAGAAGATCAGCGCGAATACGGTGATGGCCGTGTCGAGGAACGTTCCGGCAAAGCGCGCGGCGAAGGTGCCGAACAGGACGCCGAGCGTCAGCGAGATCGCGAAGGCGGTCAGCGTCAGCAGCAACGTCGCGGGCAGCCGCTCGCCGATCAGCCTGGCGACCGGCGCCTGCTGGCGGAAGGAGAAGCCGAGGTCGAGGGTGGCGACCCCCTTGACGTAAATGAAGAGCTGCTCGGGCAGCGGCTTGTCGAGGCCGAACTTCTCCCGGAGCTGCTTGACGAAGACCTGGTCGCTGGCGCCGGCCTCGCCCGCCATCACGATCGCGGGATCGCCGGGCGCAAGCCGGATCAGGAAGAAATTTAGGACGACGATCGCGAGCAGGACGATCACGCCCTTCACGACACGCTGAGCGACGAAGGAGAGCATCTAGCCACGTATGCCGGTTGGTCGAGGCGGTCTCGCCGCAAGGAACACCTCTCCCCGTCGGGGAGAGGTCGCGCCGAAGGCGCGGGTGAGGGGGATCAGGTCCCACGAGAGAGCGCAACCCCTCACCCGCATCGCATCTGGGGATGCGATCCGACCTCTCCCTCCGGGAGAGGTGGGCACCGCCGATGCCTGAGTGTCTCGATACGATTTCATCGTGGATCAGTTCGTACCCTGGAACGACACCGCGGCAGGAAATTTACCGCGGTTTCGCATGCAGCCCCTCACTTGTCGAGCCATGCGTCCTTGAAGCCGTCATTGACCCCGATTCCCGTGGTGATCAGGTTCTTGACCTTGCAGCGCATGATGGTCGGGAATTGCAGCTCCAGCATCCAGGCCACCGGCACGTCCTCGACCAGGATCTTCTGTGCCTTGTCGTAGATCTCCTTGCGCTTGGAGTCCGGTGTGGCAACTGCGCCGTCGGCGAACAGCTTGTCGATCTCCGGGTTGGAGTAGCCCTCGACGTTGTTGAAGACCTGCCCTTTGGCGATGTTGCTGGAGATGTAGTTGCGGCCGACGCCGAGCGCGGGATCGCCATACTGGTAGAGATAGGTGAAGGCGATGTCGTAGTCCCAGTCGGCGATCTTCTGGTTGCCGCCGGCAACGTCGGTGGCGATGGTCTCGATGTTCATGCCGACGTCCTGGAGGTTCTGCTTCACCGCTTCACCCCAGCGCTGCCAGGTCTCGCCATAGGCGAGCGGCAGCAGGCGGATCTTCTCGCCCTTGTAGCCGGCTTCCTTCAGCAAGGCCTTGGCCTTGGCCGGATCATACGGATATTTCTTCACATCGTCCGTGTAGTATTTGATGGCCGAGGACGAAGGGCCGGTCGCCACCTTGCCGAGCCCGTTCCAGATCACGTCCTTGGCGAAATCGCGGTCGATCGCGTACATGATTGCCTGCCGCACCCGCTTGTCGGCGAGCGGACCCTGGCGGTTATTCAGCCACAGCCAGGCGAGCGGCGAGAAGAACTCCCAGCCGGCGCCCGTCACGCAGGTGTCTTTCAACTTGGACAGGCGCGGCACGTCGAAATTCTCGACCGAGCCGCCCGGCAGCACGTCGACCTTGCCGGTCTCATACGCCACCGAGCGCGCGGCCGCGTCGGGGATGATCTGCCAGTAGATCTCGTCGAGATAGGGCTTGCCCTTTTCGTGGTAGTTCGGGTTCTTGACCAGGCGGATGAACGAGCCCTTCTGCCACTCCTTGAACATGAAGGGGCCGGTGCCGATGGGCGCGTTGTTGTAGGGGTTGGTCTTCCAGTCGGTGCCTTCGTAGAGATGCTTTGGCACCATCGGCATCGAGCCGACCTCGAAAATGCCGAGGAACGGGCCGAACGGCTGCTTCAGCGTGAACACCACCGTATAGTCGTCCGGCGTCTCGATCTTGTCGACCTGCGCCAGATTGGTGCGGGCACGCGCATGCGTCTGCTTCAGCATCTCCATCGAGAACAGCACGTCGGCGGCGGTGAAGGGCTTGCCGTCATGCCAGGTCACGCCCTTCTTGAGCTTGAAGCTGTAGGTCTTGGCGTCCTCGCTGACGCTCCAGCTTTCGGCGAGCTCCGGCAGCGGCTCGAGCTTCGGGCTGTAGCGCAGCAGCCCCTCGAAGATGTTGCCCGAGACCATCTGGACCGGGCCGTTCTGCACCATCGCCAGCATCAGGCCGGGCGGCTCGGGCTGGATCACGGCATTGATCACGCCCCCCGGTTTCGGCTCTTGCGCCAGCGCCGGGGCCGTGAGGCCGCAAGCGAGGAGGAGACAAAGCAACACGCGTTTTGGCATATCGTATCTTTCTCAAGCGCGGCCAGCCGTAAACGCTTCGCGACGTCCTCGCGCGCAAAGCGACGGCCGGCCCATCCCAGTCCCCATCCGATATCGAGGCTCACACAGTCTCGTTCGGCGCCGCAAGATGAAAGTCTCGACAGGGTTCGCACAAAAAATGTACAGCGCGTCCTGTTTTCCCTTGCCTCCAGGGGAGGGTAAGAACTGTCACCGCAATCCCGCGCGCCGGAATCCCTCCAGATAGTGCTCGCGATCGGCTTCACTGGCCCATGGCAGTTGCGTCGCGATCCAGTGCAGCGAGATGCCCGGCTGGGTGCGGCGGAGCTCGCCGAGTGCCATCTCCGCTAGCGCGCTGTCGCCGGTCATGCCGGCCGAAACGGCGAGAACGCGGTAAGCGCCGGTAAGGTCGCCGCGGTGGCGAATCGCCTCGCGCGCGAGCGCGATGGCTTCGTCATACTGCCGCTCGGTGAAGCGCGCATAGCCGGCGATGCCGTGATAGATCGCCAGCGACGGATCGCGCGGCGAGAGCCGGATCGCTGTGTGCGCCGCCGCAAACGCCTCTTTCGACCGTCCGACATAGGACAGTGCCAGCGCGTGGTAGCCTTGCGCCAGCGAGAAGTTCGGGTTGAGCGCCAGGGCCTGCTCGAACTCGGACAACGCGTCGGCGAGCCGGCGTGTCGAGAAGTAGACGCTGCCGAGCGCGGCATGCGCCCAGGCATCTTCGTGGTCGCAGCGCACCGCTTTGAGCGCGGCGGCTTCCGCCGCCGGAGCAACCACGGCCAGCTCAGCCCAGCCAAGATGCACGCCGAACATCTCATTCACGGCCAGCACTGACAGCGCCTGGCCATAATTCGGATCGATGGCGATCGCGCGCTCGAGCAGCGCCCTCGCGGCATCGTGATCCTGCCTGGTCACGCGCCAATAATGCGACAGAGCCCGCATCAACAGGTCCCACGCGTCCAGGCTTGCGGGCGGCTTGCGATGGCTGCGAAAATTCTCCGCGGCGTGGATGTGAGGCTCGATCGCTGCGACGATGGCGTTGGTGATCTCGTCCTGCACGGCGAAGACGTCGACGAGCTCGCGATCATAGCGCTCGGCCCAGAGATGGCTGCCTGACGTGGCGTCGTTGAGCTGCGCGGTGATGCGCACGCGGTTGTCCGCCTTGCGCACGCTGCCCTCGACGATGTAGCGGACGCCGAGTTCCTCGGCGATCTGCCTGATGTGGACGGCGCGACCCTTGTAGGTGAAGGATGAATTGCGGGCGATCACCATGAACCACCGCTGCTTCGACAGCGCCGTGAGGATGTCCTCGCTGATTCCGTCGCCGAAATAGTCCTGTGCGGGATCGCCGCTCATGTTCTCGAAGGCGAGCACCGCGATTCCCGGGCGGTCCGTCACGGCGCGCGGCCGGGCCATGGCAGGTTCAACGGGCACTGGCGCGGCCGGCACGTCTTCCCGGACATCGCCGACGAAACGAAAGCCCTTGCGCGGAATGGTCTTGATCAGCCGCTGGGTCGCGCCGTCGTCGCCCAGCGCCTTGCGCGCAGCATTGATGCGGCTGTTCAGGGCGGAATCGGAGACGATCCGGTCGCTCCAGATCTGGCTGATCAGGTCATCCTTGCTGACCACACGGGCGCGCTCGGCAACGAGGTAAAGCAGGAGATCGAACACCTGCGGCTGCAACGGAACGGCCACTCCGGCGCAGGTGAGCTCCCGCAGATCGCTGTCCAGCACGTTGTTTTCAAAGCAAAATCGCACGTTTCTGTCGTCTCAAGCAAAAATCAAAGTCGTCTCAGGCGAAAATCAACCCCCCGCGAAAGCCGGAGGACGTCCGATCCGGCATGGTGCGAAGACCAAACAGTGCCGATGCCTCGGCACAACGGAGCGTTCTATGACCCAACTTGATCACCAGGTTCATTTCATCGGCCCGGAGGTTGCGGGCTCGCGCGTTTTCAGGTTCATCGCCTTTCTGTACGGAATTGCGGCATATCTCGTCTTTTTCGTCACCGTGCTCTACGCCATCGGTTTCGTCATGGGGGTGATGGTACCGAAGACCATCGACACCGGAGCCGAATCGCCCGTCGTTCGCGCGGTCATCATCAATCTGCTGCTGATGTCGCTATTTGCGGTTCAACATAGCGTGATGGCGCGTCAACAGTTCAAGGCGTGGTGGACGCAGTTCGTCCCCCAGCCGGTCGAGCGCTCGACCTATGTGTTGTTCGCGAGCCTGTCATTGCTGCTCCTGTTCTGGCAGTGGCGCCCGCTGCCCACGATCATATGGCAGGTCGAGAACCCGGATCTTGCCGTGACGGTGGTCACGTTGTCCTTCGCGGGCTGGGTGCTGGTGTTCACCTCGACCTTCATCATCAACCATTTCGAGTTGTTCGGCCTGTCTCAGGTGACCGATCATCTCGTCGGCAGGGAAGCCGCGCCGCCGCGCTTCAAGACGCCGCTGCTCTACAAGTTCGTCCGTCATCCGATCTATCTCGGTTTCATCATCGCGTTCTGGGCGGCGCCGGTCATGACTGTGGGCCATCTGCTGTTCGCGGCCGTGACCACGCTCTACATCTTCGTCGGCATCGCGCTGGAGGAGCGCGACCTCGTCGATCTCTTCGGCGACGAGTACCGGCAGTACAAACAACGGGTGTCGATGCTTATTCCCTGGCGCAGATCGGTATAGTCTCTGCCTCGCGCCACGCGTCCACCGAAAGGAGGACGCGTGGCGCCCCGACACGCGATATCGATCCCTCATCATGGAGACGACCAAATGAAACATGTCGGAAACTGCTTCTGCGGCGCGGTCACGGTCGAGGTCACGGGCGCGCCGGAGGCGATGGGCTATTGCCATTGCCGCTCCTGCCGGTCCTGGTCCGGCGGACCGGTGAACGCCTTCAGCCTGTGGAAGCCCGAAGCCGTGCGCATCACCGAGGGCGACCAGCATGTCGAGACCTTCGCCAAGACGCCGCTCAGCCAGCGCAAATTTTGCCGGAAGTGCGGCGGCCATCTGATGACCAATCACCCGCCGCTCGGCCTCGTCGACGTCTTCACCGCCACCATTCCCACGCTCGCATTCACGCCCGGCGTCCACGTCAATTACGCCGAGACCGTGCTGCCGATGCGCGACGGCCTGCCCAAGCTGAAGGATTTCCCGGCCGAGTTCGGCGGCAGTGGCGAGATGATGCAGGAGTAGAGACGCGCTTTCTTCCTTCTCCCCTTGCGGGAGAAGGTGGCGCGAAGCACCGGATGAGGGGTTCCCTCCACTCATCGGACTATTCGTGAGGAGGGAGACCCCTCACCCGGCTTCGATGCTTCGCATCGAATCCACCCTCTCCCGCAAGGGGAGAGGGTGCACTGCCGCTGTGGCTCGCTACTTCATCCCCGCGCGCCGCAATCCTTCCAGGTAATGCGCGCGGTCCTCTTCCCGCAGCATCGGCAGCTCGCGCGTGATCCAGGCCAGCGATATGCCGGGCTGGGTGCGGCGCAGGCCTTCCAGTGCGGACGCCGCGAGCCCGGGATCTCCCGACATGCCGGCGGCGGCGGTCAGCACGCGATGGGCCCCGACGAAATCGGCGCGCTGCCGCATCGATTCCCGCGCCATCTGCATGGACTGCTCGTAGTTACGGCCGATGAACTGGGCATAGGCGGCGACGCCGCAATAGATCCCCGCGAGCGGATCGCGCGGGCTCAGCCGCAGCGCGCGGCGCGCGGCGGCATCGCCGTCCTGCCATCGCCCCGCGTAGCACAGCGTCACACCGTAGAAGGCGTGCGCCATCGCGCAGTTCGGATTGAGCCGCAAGGCCAGCTCGAACTCGGCCAGCGCGTCGTCGAAGCGGCGGCGGAACAGGTAGGTGTAGGCGAGGCCGAGATGGGCAAAGGCGTCCTCGCGATCGGCCTCCACCGCCGCAAGCGCGGCGCGTTCGGCGACCGGCACGGTCGCAGCCATGTCGGCCCAGCCCATGTGTGCGCCGAAGATGTGGCTGGTTGCCAGCAGGCCAAGCGCCTTGCCGTAGGCCGGGTCGATCGCGATGGCCTTCGCGAGCAGCCCTTGCGCCGTCGCATTGTCCTCGCGGGTGATGCGCCAGTAATGCGACAGGCCGCGCATCAGGAGGCCCCAGGCATCGAGGCTGCCCGGCGGCTTCTGCTGGGCGCGAAAGCTCTCGGCGGCATAGAGCTGCGGCTCGATCGCGGCGACGATCGCCTCGGTGATCTCGTCCTGCACGGCGAAGATGTCGGCAAGCTCGCGGTCGTAGCGTTCGGCCCAGAGATGGCTGCCGGTCGAGACGTCGTTGAGCTGGGCCGAGACGCGCAGGCGGTCGCCGCTCCGTCGCACGCTGCCTTCGACCACGTAGCGCACGCCGAGCTCGCGCGCGACCTCGTGGATGTGCACGGCGCGGCCCTTGTAGACGAAGGAGGAGTTGCGCGCGATGACGAAGAACCAGCGCAGCTTCGACAAGGCGGTGATGATGTCCTCGCTGATGCCGTCGGAGAAATAATCCTGCTCGCGGTCGCCGCTCATGTTGGTGAAGGGCAGCACGGCGATGGCGGGCCGGTCGGGCAGCGCGAGCACGGCCTGCGGCGACGGGGTGAGGCGACCGAGCTCCGGCGGAACCTTGCCAAGCTGTGTCTGCACGTCACCGACGAAGCGAAATCCCTTGCGCGCGATGGTACGGATCAGCGCCTGGTTCGCTCCATTGTCGCCGATCGCCTTGCGGGCCGCGTTGATCCGGCTGGTCAGGGTGGATTCGGAGACGCTGCGCCCGTGCCAGATCTTGTCGATCAGCTCATCCTTGCTGACCACCCGGTCGCGATTTTCCATGAGATGGACGACGAGATCGAAGACCTGCGGTTCCACGGCAACGGGAACCTGCTCGCGGCTCAGCTCGCGCAGGTCGGTGTCGAGGAGATGATCGCGGAATAGAAACTGCACGTCGAGACTCAGATCCCACAGCGATATCGGCAACAAAAAAATCAAAATCCTTGAAGTCTGTGAGTCCGCCGAACGGTCTTTCCGGTTCACCACGATCGCGTGATGGCAGCCATGCGATTTTCGAAGAGGGATGCAACTCGAATGAGAATCTGGCTGCTTTGGTGATTGTCGCGGGCGCTCTCATTGATGGAGGGCCTGTCGTAGTCAGGGATGAGGAAGTGACATCCGGGACCGATCGTTGCGCAACTCCCGGATGTCACTTCCGCCTTCGCTCGTTGCGCTACGGGGGACAAGGCGTTCATCCGGGCTACAAGACTCCGGGATCAGAAGTACGCTGAATGGAGGTTTGGCCAGGAGCATGACTCGCGAAGTCGTCATTGCGAGCGCAGCGAAGCAATCCAGAATTCTTCCACGGAGGCAGTCGGAATTGCTTCGTCGCAACAGCTCCTCGCAATGACGGTGCTGGGACAGCGCGGCATCGTGCCGGCTAACGCCCGAGCGACGCCGAGAACATGTGACGAACTGCGAATGTCCATTGCCGAACATCGCGACCTGCGTAAGCTACCCCCACACAGAACAACAGCCACGAAGAAACGGCCATGCCCGCCTTTCACGCCTCGACCACCGTGCTCGATTCCATGCTGTTCCGCGACGCCTTCGGCACGCCGGAGATGCGCGAGGTGTTTTCCGATGTCGCGCTGGTCGGCCGTTATGCCGAGGTCGAGGTGGCACTCGCAAAGGCCGAGGCCGCGTGCGGCGTGATCCCGCGGGACGCTGCCGATCAGATCGCGGCGAGGACCGACGTCGCCGCCCTCGACTTCGATCTGCTCAGGCAGGAGACCGACATCGTCGGCTATCCGATCCTTCCTTTGGTGCATCAGATGGTGAGGCAATGCGGTGAGGCCGGCCGCTACGTGCATTGGGGCGCGACTACGCAGGACATCATGGACACCGCCGTGGTGCTGCAACTGCGTGCGGCGCTCGGGATCGTCGAGCGCGAGATCGCCGAACTGCGCAACATCCTGGCAGGCCTCTCGAAGCGCTATCGCGACACGCCGATGGCGGGTCGCACCCATCTGCAGCAGGCGCTGCCGGTGACCTTCGGCTACAAGACCGCGATCTGGCTCGCGATGTTCGACCGCCATGCCGAGCGTCTGGCGCAGTTGAAGCCGCGCGTCCTGGTCGGACAGTTCGCCGGCGCGGCCGGCACGCTGGCCTCGCTCGGCGACAAGGGTTTTGCGGTGCAGGAGGCGCTCTGCGCCGAGCTGAAGCTCGGCGTTCCCGCTTCGACCTGGCACGTCGCGCGCGACGGCTTCGCCGAGGCGGTCAATTTCCTGGCGCTCGTCACCGGCTCGCTCGGCAAGATCGCGCTCGACATCATGATCATGGCCTCGACCGAGTTCGCCGAGGTCTACGAGCCCTTCGTCAAGGGCCGCGGCGCCTCCTCGACCATGCCGCAGAAGCGCAACCCGATCTCCTCTGAGCTGATGCTTGCGGCGTCCAAGGCGGTGCGCCAGCACGCCGGCCTGATGCTGGACGCCATGGTGCAGGATTTCGAGCGCGCCACCGGTCCCTGGCACGCCGAATGGATCGCGATCCCGGAAAGCTTCGTGCTGACCGCCGGCGCGCTGCACCAGGCCAGGTTCGCGCTCGCAGGCCTCATCGTGGATGAAAGGAAGATGAACGACAATCTCGCCGTCAGCCGCGGCCTGATCGTGGCCGAAGCGGTCATGATGGGGCTTGCGCCGCAGATCGGGCGGCAGGAGGCGCATGAGGTGGTCTATGATGCCTGCCGCGAGGCCAACCACAGGGGGATCAGCCTTGCCGATGCGCTGTCCGCAGATTCCCGGATATCGAGCCGCATCGACCGTGCCACAATCGAGGCGCTCACCTCACCGAAAAATTACCTCGGGCTTGCGCCCGCCATGGTCGACCGGGTGCTGCGATCCTCAACGCGTTGAAAACCAAGATGCGTGAAACACGTATCTTTCCCGTCTCGCAAGGCGCTCGCATACTTGTGTCTCACGATGCTAGACTTAGATTGAACGAGAGACTTTCGGCAGAGGACCCGGCATGACCGATCAACGCATCACCGCCACTCCCATCGATCCCGCAAAACTCGACCGGCTGGCCGAGGTGGCGGTGAAGGTGGGCCTGGGCTTGCGGCCGGGACAGGATCTGCTCCTGACGGCGCCGGCGATCGCGCTGCCGCTGGTGCGGCGGATCGCTGTGCATGCCTACAAGGCCGGCGCCGGCATCGTCACGCCGATCTTGTCGGACGAGGAGATGACGCTGGCGCGTTACCGCCATGGCCACGACAACAGTTTCGATCGCGCCGCCGGCTGGCTCTACGAGGGCATGGCCAAGGCATTCTCCGACAACACCGCGCGGCTTGCCATCGTCGGCGACAATCCGATGCTGCTGTCGGGCGAGGATCCTTCCAAGGTCGCACGCGCCAGCAAGGCCAACTCGATGGCCTATCAGCCGGCGCTGGAAAAGATCGTCAATTTCGACACCAACTGGAACATCATCGCCTATCCGAGCCCGTCCTGGGCCAGGCAGGTCTTCCCCGGTGATCCCGAGGACGTCGCCGTCGGCAAGCTCGCCGACGCGATCTTCGCTGCGTCCCGCGTCGACCGCGAGGACGCGATCGGCAATTGGGCGAGCCACAACGCCGTGCTGCGCGAGCGCACCAACTGGCTCAACGGCCAACGCTTTCGCGCCTTGCAGTACTCCGGGCCAGGGACCGACCTCACCATCGGGCTTGCCGACGGCCATGAATGGGAAGGCGGCGCGTCGCTGTCCAAGAACGGCATCAGCTGCAACGCCAACATCCCGACCGAAGAGGTCTTCACCACGCCGCATTGCCGCCGCGTCTACGGCCACGTCGTGAGCTCGAAGCCACTGTCCTACCAGGGCACGCTGATCGACAACATCGCGGTGCGTTTCGAGGACGGCAAGATCGTCGACGCCAAGGCCTCGCGCGGTGCGGAGGTGCTCAACAAGGTGCTCGACACCGACGAGGGCGCGCGCCGGCTCGGCGAGGTTGCGCTGGTACCGCATTCCTCGCCGATCTCGCAGAGTGGATTGTTGTTCTACAACACGCTGTTCGACGAGAACGCCGCCTCGCACATCGCGCTCGGCCAGTGCTACTCCAAGTGCTTCGTCAATGGCGCCCAGCTCACGCCGCAGCAGATCGCCGCGCAAGGCGGCAACCAGAGCCTGATCCATATCGATTGGATGATCGGCTCGGCCGAGACCGACATCGACGGCATTCTCGCCGACGGCAGCAAGGTCCCGGTGTTCCGCAAGGGCGAGTGGGCGAAGTAAGGCGATTCACCTCCCCCCGTCGGGCAGCATATGGAAGCAGCTACCCTGCGGCCCTCCTTCGAGACGCCCGCTTTGGGCGGGCTCCTCAGGATGAGGCCGGAGTGTGTGACAGTCGCTTCAGCGGCCACCGATGTCGATTAGCCCTCATCCTTGAGGAGACCGGGGAGCGGTCGTCTCGAAGGACCAGGCGCGCGCACAGGCCGTCCTCACGCCGCCGCGTTGCACAGCATCGGGTGGTTGTCGATGCCGAGGGTCGCGCACTTTGTCGCACCTCGGGAAAGTTGGGTTCATGTGCGCGGAATCACAGCGAAATCGTGACGTTAACCGTCTCGTTCCTGCAACTTGCAGCTGATTTTCGGACCCCGCGTAAGAAAGAATTAAAAACCGGCTACTAGCGTTCCCAACATCTTTTCGAAACGATCCGGGCCGGGGCCCGGCCATACATATTGATATCCCTGGGGAAGCGGATGACGCGCGCATTGATTGAAATCGGTAGTAGCAATGTGGAGCTCGAGCTGCGGCCGATCGAGCCGTCCTGGATCATCGAAGGCAATCCGGTGTCACGCTCGCGCGTGCTGTCGACCAGCGCCGACGGCACCGCCCAGACGATCATCTGGTCCTGCACCGAAGGGCGCTTCAACTGGTACTACGACATCGACGAGACGATCATGATCATGGAAGGATCGATCGTGCTCGAAAGCGACGGCATGCCGCCGAAGCGCTACGGTCCTGGCGACGTCATCTTCTTCCGCGACGGCGCGCATGCGAAATGGCATGTCGAAGGCCACGTCAGGAAGATCGCCTTCTGCCGCAAGTCCAATCCGGTGATGATCGGCTTCCTGATCCGCGTCGTCAACAAGCTCAAGAAGATGTTCGCCTTCGGGACGAGCGCCGTCCGGCGTCGTTGATGGGCGCCGGCTAGTCAGCTTTCGAATTTCAAGGACGCTTCCCAGCGGCCACGACGAAGAGGGGTCGGGATCAACATCCCGGCCCCTCTTCTCGTCAGGGTGCAGATCCTGTCACGACGGCAATTCGAGCCGGTAAAAGTCGGTCGCGGTCTGCGAGAACAGTGCCGTCTTCTCGGCGTCGCTCAAAGGCGCGGCGATGCGCTTGAAGGCATTGAAGATCACCTGGTAGCTGCACTGGCCCTTGTCCGGCGGAAAATTGCTCTCGAACATCGCGCGCTTCACGCCGAACGCCTCGATGCAGGTCTCGACATAGGGCCGCCATGCCGCGGCAAGCTCTTCGGATGTCGGTGGCTTCTCGCGCAGATGGAAGTCGTAGCCGAGCAGGCACATCGCAAGGCCTCCCAGCTTCACCACCACGTTTTCGCATTTTGCGATCTCCCGGATCGAGGCGCGCCATTGCGGGAACACCTCCTCGCGCCGTCCGGCAAAGCGGCCGACGCCCGCCGGCCCGCCGCAATGGTCGAGCACGATCCTGGTGTCGGGGAAGGCGCGTGCCAGCTCGGTCAGCTCGCCGATCTGCGGATGAAACAGCCAGGCATCGAAGCTGAGGTTCAGGGGAGCCAGGCAGGCAAAGCCCGTGCGAAAGGCCGGGTCCTGCAACAGCCCTCTCGGCCGGTTGGCATACATGCCGGCGACGACGGGGTCTTCGTCCCAGGCGGAGGAATGCCGGATGCCGCGGAAGCGGCCGTTGCCGGCGGCGATCTCGGCCTCCAGCACCGGTTTTGCGGCGTCCCCCAGCAGCAGATTGGCATGGCTGACGATGCCGGCACAGATCGCGGCCTTGCCGTAACCACCGCTCGCACTCATCGCCGCGACGCCATTGGCGAACTCGACCTCGCCGACGGGCCGGAACGCCTCAGGCCCATGCGCCCGATACATCGAGCGGCAGTCGACATAGACGGTGGCGATGACGTTGTGGCCGGAGGCGATGTCGGCTGCCATCTCCTCGATCAGATAGCGATGTCCGCGATTCCAGAGATGGTGGTGAGGATCGACGATCGGCCGCAAGGGGTCGATGATCTCTTCCTGATGCAGCGCGAGCCAGTCCTCGCGCGGCTCGACGAATAGCCCGCTCGTGTTGGCGGGCATACCGCTTGCAGCCATCGGCGTTCACTCCCTTTGTATCTTGTGGCGGAAGCCTAGCAGTTCGTCCTTGCCTGCAGCAGCGCGCTTTGCTCAGAGCACCATGGCAGCAGCGGAGGAGGTGCGCGGAGTGCGCGGCGGCAATTTCAACGGGGACAATGCTGCTTGGCCTCATCCGGAGGAGACCGCGAAGCGGTCGTCTCGAAGAGCGAGGCGCTTGCTCCGGCCGTGACCAGGAAGCCATCTGCGATAGCTCTGCCCGCAAGCGGGAGAGGTTGCAGCGAGTTCGCAGCCCGACGATTCAACCAAATCCATTTGCCTTGCGCCGTTTCGCCCTCACGTCGACCACAAGCCGCCAATCGGTTGCGGTCGCTGGCTTGACCTCGCCGAGCCAGTGGAAGGAATCGTCAGTGATCTCCGTAAAGCTCCAGCGCGTCTGGTCGCCCGCGTCGGTCGTGCCTTCCTGCACGATGTCACCGCCGCGCGGACGGCCGATCTGCTGGCGGAATACGCTGCGACCCGGATCGAACCAGGAAATCCGCCACGCGGATATGGCGGGATCATAGACCCGCAGCGTCGTGCCGTACCAATTTCCGGCGATCGGAAAGGCGGGTGTGCCCGCAGGCCGGGGAATGATCCAAACATCCTGAACGGCGCGGCCCTCCAACACCCAGCCGAAATGGATTTCGCCCGGCGCGGTATGTTTCGTCGCGTCGGGTCCGTGGGCGGTGATCTCGGCCTCCCAGTCGCCGACGAAGCGGCCGTAAAGCTGGAGCGCATCGGCGTGCTCCGGGTTCGGTCCATCGGCGTGTAACAGTCGCGCAAAGTCCGTCATGGCAATCTCCTGTCATGCCGAGATCAGCACGGCCGGATCGCGGAGGACTTGGAGAAAATTGCCGTCGGCCATTCGTCAGGTCCTGCGCGGGGATAGACGCGCCATGCTCCTGTCGGTCCTCTCGTTAGTCCGGCTCCTCCCCGCACGTTCCGCCCACCAAATGACGATGACGGAGACAATGACGAAGCTGGCACCGAGCAGCATCATGCGTGAGAACGGCTCGCCGAGCACGACAGTTCCGAGCAGCACCGCGATCACCGGGTTGACGAACGTGTAGGTCGATACCAGCGAGGTCGAGACGTTCTCCAACAGCCAGTTGTAGGCGGCGAATCCGGTCACGCTGCCAGCGATGATCAGCCATAGCACCGCTGCAAGCGAAATCGGCGAGACGTTGCCCGGCCTGAAGTCTTCGACCTCGCCCGTCAGCCAGCTGATCGCGAACAAGACGATGCCGCCGATCGACAGCTGCATGCCCGACAGCAGGATCGCGGACGTCTCGCTCGACATGCGTCGCGACAGGACGGTCCCGACCGACCATGAGAAGGCCGCAAGCAGCAGCCAGACGACGGGAAGAATGCTGATGCCGGCCTGCTCGACATTCTGCCATGCCACGAGGCCGACGCCGAAGAAACCTGGCACCAACGCGAGCAGGGCGAGGGGCCTGGGCCGCTGATCGCCGGGGAACAAGGTATCGATCAGCAGGATCCAGAACGGGATCGTGGCGAGCACGATGGCTGCCACGCCCGATGGCACCGATTGCTGCGCGTGGGCAAGCACGCCATGGCAGCCGACGAAGAAGAGCAGCCCGCACAAACACGCCGCCGCCCATGTCTGCGCCGACACGTTCGCGACCTGCCGGCCGGTCATCGCCAGCAGCACGATGCCGCCACAGAAGGAGCGCAGCGCCATCAACAGAAAGGGCGGAATCGATTTCAGGCCCAGCGTGATGGCAAAGTAGGTGGAACCCCACAGCAAATAGATGGCGGCGAATGCGCCGATGACCAGGAACCTTCTGCTCATGGATTGCTCCGACCGAAGACGACCTCGAAGCAACCAAGTCGGAGGAGGTTGATGCGTTCCGGCGTCGCGCCTCAGACGCCGTCGAGGATGATGACCGTCGGCTTGGTCGGCAGCGTATCGCGCGAGATCCGGAACGAGCGATCGATGCGCTGATCGATTTCGAACTGCTGGCCGATCCGGCGCATGAAGTCGTCGAGCGGAGTGGCGAAGCGGTGCATCGGCAGCACCACGGAGGAGCGCAGGCGTCTGGTGATTTCGGAGACGCCGTCGAGCGACATGGTGTAGGTGCCGTCGATCGGCACCATCACGATGTCGAGCCGGCCGATCTGGGCGAAATGGCTGTCGTCGAGCTTGTGGTGGAGGTGGCCGAGATGGCCGATGCAGAGGCCGGCGACCTCGAAAATGAAGATCGAGTTGCCGTCGCGGATCATGTCTGTGCCGGCATCGTCGCCGAAATAGCGGCGGATATCGGTGGTGACGTTGCGGATGAAGGCGTCACCGATGCGCTGGGAGACAATGGCCGGCTTGCCGTCCTCGCCCCAGCCATGCAGCACATGGGGGATGCGCTTGTCCGGAAACAAGGAGTAGTGCGTGCTGTGCGCCCGGTTCATGGTGACGACGTCGGGCAACCGCCCTACCTGATAGGCGCCGCTATAGTCGGTTGCGATGCGCAAGCCGCCGGGTGTGTCGATGAAATAGGTGGAATGGCCGGCATAGGTGATCTCGACTTCGGGCACGGCCGCCGCCTGCCGGAAGGCGACCGGCGTGACCCGCGGCGCGGCGTTGGCCATCGCCAGGCATTCGCTGCGCTGGGGCTGCTCGGCGAGGGCAGGCGAGAGGAGCAAGCCGAAGAAGGCAAAGATCGTTCGGACCAGTCGAGGCATAACGCGATCATCCGTTGCGCATTCGGCGATCCGAAGAGTGTATTGTCTAATTTGGGCGACGTCATGCGCCGCTACGGCAGCCGCGCCAATCCGCCGCTTGCCTCGACCAGCTTCACGGCCTTCTCATCGAATGAAACGAAGGTCTCGGCTCCAAGCCAGTTACCCTCGTGGGCGATGACACCATCGGCGAAATCACCCCCGGCATCGAGGAACGCCAATCCGGCCTCGGCCGCGGGCCGGTCAACAACCGTATTGGAGGCGTCGATCAAGCGGCGGATCGAAGCCGCTATATTGGCCCCCGAAGTCTTGTAGCCTCGAGAGAGAACCCAGGTCAGCTCGCACAAGGCGGGTATCGAAATGGCTATGAGATCTGCCTTCTTGAGAAGCGCTTCGGCCACCTTGCTCTGTTCAGCATGATCTCCGACCAGAACCCGCACCAGCACATTGGTATCGGGTGTTATCTTCATCGCTTACCGGCCCAGCCGTCAGCGATGACTTCGTTCATTTCGTCAATCGACAGCGATCGATCGTTCGTTTTTCCTTTCAGGAAACCGAAGGCATCCGAGATCTTTCCGGTGGGGCGAGCGGCCTTTACCTCGACTCGTCCGCCAGGAAGTTTCTCTATTGAGATCTTGTCGCCCGGGTGTACGCCAAGATGTTCCAGGAGATCCTTCCGAAGCGTAACCTGCCCCTTTGCCGTGACAGTGAGCGTACCCATTGGAGCCTCGATCCTTGCTACCCACCTATACTACCCACATAAGTAAGGCAATTTAGCCTTACCTTCAAGGCGGGCGGCGGCGAGGAACCCCACTGCCGCTCTTACTCCCGTCTTGGGCTGAACTTCCAGGTGACGGCGACGAGGCCTGCTGTGATCAGCCCGCTGATCAGGCCCGCCAGCGGGAGGGCGAGCAGTAGCGCCGCACTCGCCGCCCAGCCGATCGAGGAGAAGGCTTCGGCAAAGGTCGCAAGCCGCGACGAGGTCTGGCGGCGGCGGAATTGGCTGCGCCGCGCCTGGGTCCGGAACCAGAGCTGGATCGCGGTCGCCGACGCCGCACTGACGATGATCGCGCCGGCACTCACGGCGGCCTGGAACGGTGAGGCGAAGGCCAGCGCTCCGACCAGCGGGCAGAAGATGGCGGCGATTGCGATCAGCACCACCTCGATCTTGGCGCGGATGACGCTCGACGGCGTCAGCGGCGCACTCGCGACCAGATCGGGCGCGTCCTCGCCGGAGATCGTCAGCCAGGCGAGCCCGCCGGCGAGCTGTCCCGCCGCCATCACGATCACGGGCGTGATCAGAGTCAGCGCCGCGGAGCTTTCGGCGAAATTGCGCCAGAGCAGCAGTGCCGGCGGCACCAGATAGAGCAGCTGCATCAGGGTCTGCGAGATCAGCCAGGGATCGCGCCAGAGCAGAGAGAATTCCTTGCGCCGCAGCGCCTGTTGCCGCGATCCGCAGCGGAACGCGCGCTGCGTCGCGCTGCGGCGTCCGGACCTGCCGTAAGCGGCGGCGTCGATCGCGGTGTCGGCAAAGCGGCCCGAGAAGATCGCCATGACGCTGCCGAGCAGCACGAGCGCGAGCGCCAGAAGCAGCAGCAGCGCCTCGTTGTCGCCCATCGTCGCCCGCGCCGGCCACCACCAGATGCTGTCGATGTCGGGGGCGCGGGCGGCCATGCTGCCGGAGGTCAGGATGGTCAAGCGGGACAGCGTCCCGTAGGACATGATCGCGGCGACCTGCAGCGCGATCACGAAGCCGGCGCCGATGATGGCGGCGAGGATCTGCGCCACGAGGCGCGTCCGCGCCGGGCCGATCAGGCGGAACAAGAGGATGGTGACGGCAATCGCGATCGCCGCGGCCGACAGGCCCATCGCGATGACCACGCCGAACGCCGCGAGCCAGCGCGGACCCCCGCCGATCACAAGAACGTCGATGAAAGGCGTCGAGAACAGCAGCGCCATCGCGGTGACGGTGAGCGCGATCGCGGCGATGCGCACCGAGAACAGATTGGCCAGCGTCGCTGGCGAGGACATGATCAGGTCGAGATCGGCGCGGGCGTAGAACACCCGCGTCACCGATTCGATCGCCTGCGACAGCATCAAGGTCCAGGCGAGAAAGATCGTCGCCGTGATCACGATCAGCGAGGATTTGTCGAGCGGCAGCTGCAGATCGGCGAAGCGGCCGATCACCGCCCAGGCCGGCACGTGCAGGAGCGCAGCGAAGAACAGCAGGCCGATCACGGCCGCGCGCGCCCGCGTGCGCCTTCCGCCGGTCATCATGGCAAACCATTCGCGCCAGGCGAGCCGCAGCTCGTGGCGGGCGAACCAGGACAGGGCGGTCGCCGAGCTCATGCGGCTTCCTGCAGCGTCACCAGCGCGATGAAGAGATCTTCCAGGCTGGTGTCGGCATGGCCGTTCTGCTGGCGCAGCTCGGTCAGCGTTCCTTCTGCGACCAGGCGGCCCGAGGCGATCACGCCAATGCGGTCGGCCATGCGCTCGGCCACCTCGAGGATGTGCGTGGTCATGATGACGGTGCAGCCGGCGCGGACGCGCTCGCTGAGCAGACCCTTCACATGGCGGGCGGAGACGGCATCCAGTCCCGTCAGCGGCTCGTCGAGAATGATGAGACGGGGATCGTGCACCAGCGCGCCGGCCAGAGCCACCTTCTGGCGCATGCCCCTGGAAAAGCCCTCGCAGCGCTCATGCCGGTGCGGATCGAGACCCAGCGAGTCGAGCAGCGCCTCGGCGACCGGTTCCGAGATCGACGGTGCGATGCCCCAGAGCCCGGCGACGAATTCGAGATATTCGAGCGGGGTCAGCTTGTCATAGATCATGGGTTCGTCGGACACCCATGCCATCACCTGCTTGGCGGCAACGGGGTTTTGGAGCGCATCGATGCCGAAGATCGAGACCGCGCCGGCGTCGGGCCTGAGCAGGCCCGCAACCATGCGCAAAGTGGTGGTCTTGCCGGCGCCGTTGGGGCCGACCAGGGCGTAGAATTCCCCGGCGTGAATGGTGAGATCGAGGCCGTCGACCGCCAGACGGTCAAAACGCTTCGTTAACCCTCGGACTTCCAGCGCCGAGTTGTCCGGCTTCATGACGGCCATACCATCCCGCTTTTGCATCGCCCGCGACCTTGACTTGAAGATGTTTCGGCACCGTGAATCTACGGCCGACAAATTCGGTCATCCGGATTGGACTAAAGGCAACTCACCTTAACAAGTCACCGTTTGTTGACAGCGCACGGGCGTTCAGGCTGAATTGGCGCCGGGACAAATGGAGCTAACGCGGCGAAACGACTGCGTAGCGACTGGACACAAGATGCGGCGAGGCGGCCAAAAGATCCGCCGGTTGCATCCGGAGGATGCGCGGCGATGCTGGATTTCGTTCAGCAGCTGGTCAGCGGTGTTGCGCTCGGCTGCGTCTACGGCCTGATCGCGCTCGGTTTCGTGCTCGTTTACAAAGCGACCGAGGTCGTCAATTTCGCGCAGGGCGACCTGATGATGCTGGGCGGCTTCTTCGCCTTCACCTTCATCGGCATGATGGGCCTGAACTACTGGATCGGCTTTGCCGGTGCGGTGGCCGCCATGGCGCTGTTCGGCATGCTGGCCGAGCGCGTGGTGGTGCGGCCGATCCTCGGCTATCCGCAATTCTCCATCATCATGGCCACGATCGGCCTCGGCTATTTCCTGCGTTCGATCGCCGGCATGATCTGGGGCACCGACGATCTGAAGATCGAGACGCCGTTCAGCCAGGGCGTGCTGCGGATAGGCTCGCTGGTGCTCGCCTACGACAAGCTGTCCGTCATCGCGGCGACGATGATCCTGTGCACGCTGCTCTATCTGTTCTTCAACAAGACCACGCTCGGCACCGCGATGCGCGCCAGCTCCGAGAACATGCTCGCGGCCTATTACATGGGCATTCCGGTCAAGCGCGTGGTCTCGATCGTCTGGGCGATCAGCGCGGCGGTGGCGACCTGCGCCGGCGTGCTGCTGGCGCCGATCACCTTCATCCATTCCAATGTCGGCCTCGTGCTCGGTCTCAAGGCCTTTCCGGCCGCGGTCCTCGGCGGCTTCGGCTCGATCCCGGGCGCCGTGGTCGGCGGCGTGCTGATCGGCGTGATCGAGAGCATGGCCGGCTTCTATCTGGCGGAGGGCTGGAAGGACGTCGCGCCCTACATCGTGCTGCTCACCGTGCTGCTGCTCAAGCCCGAAGGCCTGTTCGGCCTTCACGTCCGCAAGAAGGTCTGAACGCCATGCGCTTCCTGTTCAAGACCGACTACGAGGACGACATCAAGCTGTTTCCGCATTCCGGCTACGTCGTCTCCTACGGCATCCTGATCGCGCTGCTGCTGATCGCGCCCTACGTGCTCTCCAGCTATCTGATGAGCCAGCTCGTCTTCGTCTGCATCTATGCGACCGTCGGCGTGGCGCTCCTGATCCTGACCGGCTTCACCGGCCAGGCTTCGCTCGGGCATGCCGCGTTCCTCGCGATCGGGGCCTACACCGCGGCGTATTTGCAGAAATACAACGTGCCCTTCCCGGTCTATTTCCTCGCCGCCGGCGCCTTGACCGGCATCGTCGGCGCGATGGTCGGCTTTCCCGCCCTGCGCCTCACCGGCATCTACCTCGTCATCGCCACCATCTCCTTTGCCCTGATCGTCGAGGAAATCCTGGCGCGCTGGGAGAGCGTCACCAACGGCAACGAGGGCATGCGGGTCAAGACGCTGTCGCTGCTCGGCGTCACCGTGCCGCGCGACAGCCCGACCTTTTATTATCTCTGCCTTGCCGTGCTGGTGCTGACCATCGTCGGCACGCTCAATCTGCTGCGTTCGCCGACAGGCCGCGCCTTCGTCGCGATCCGCGACAGCGAGACCGCGGCGCGCAGCATGGGCGTCAACGTCGCGCTCTACAAGGTCAAGTCCTTTGCGATCTCGGCCGCGATCACCGGCTTTGCCGGCGTGCTGTTCGCGCACAAGCTCTCCTTCATCTCGCCGGAGATGTTCACGCTCCAGCTCTCGATCGAGTTCATCATCGTGATCCTGATCGGCGGCACCTTCTCTCTGCACGGCGCGGTGCTGGGCGCGATCTTCATCGTGATGATCGATCCCTTCCTCACTTATCTCAAGGACGACATGCCCGGCATCATCGCCGGCGTCGCCGCGACGTTCGGCGCGGGCCCGGCGACCGCGGGCAACATCCAGTCGAAGGTCGCGGCCTTCGCCTCGCTCAACGGCCTGAAGGGCGCGATCTACGGCATCATCATCGTTCTATTCGTGCTGTTCGAGCCGCTCGGGCTCTACGGCCGCTGGCTGAAGATCAAGCTCTTCTTCCAGCTGTTCCCGCTCTACAAGCGCGCCACCTTCAAGCGGCAGAAGATCTACGTGAAGTCGGAGCGCAACCGATGAGCTATTTCCGCGCCGAGAACCTGTCGCTGCATTTCGGAGGCCTCAGGGCCGTCGATGCGGTGTCGTTCGCGGTCGAGAAGGGCGAGATCCTCTCGATCATCGGTCCCAATGGCGCCGGCAAGAGCTCGATCTTCAACCTGATTTCGCGAATCTACCGGCCGACCTCGGGTCGCATCTTCTTCGAGGACCAGGACATCACCGAGCAGCCTCCCTACGACATCGCAAAGCTCGGCATCGCCCGCACCTTCCAGAATATCGAGCTGTTCGAGAACGCGACCGTGCTGTCGAATTTGCTGGTCGGGCGTCACCGCCATTCGACCACGCAGCTCTGGCAGGAGCTCTTGTTCCTGCCGAGGGTGCGCTCCAACGAGAAGGTGCACCGCCGCCGGGTCGAGCAGGTCATCGAGTTCCTCGACCTCGAGCCCTATCGCGACAAGCTGATCTCGGGCCTGCCCTACGGCGTGCGCAAGGTGATCGAGCTGGCGCGTGCGCTGTGCTCGGAGCCGAAACTGATCCTGCTCGACGAACCGTCCTCCGGCCTCAACGTCGAGGAGACCGACGACATGTCGTTCTGGATCCGCGACATGAAGAACGAGCTCGGCGTCACCGTGCTGATGGTCGAGCACGACATGTCGCTGGTCAACCGCGTCTCCGACCGCGTCATCGCGCTGAACTATGGCCGCGTACTGGCGATGGGCTCGCCGGCCGAGGTGCAGCAGCATCCCGACGTCGTCGTGGCATATCTCGGAGCCTGACGCCATGGACGCCGCGGTGACCCCCGATATCATCTTGAAGCTCTCCAACATCGAGAGCTATTACGGGCCGATCATGGCGATCCGCGGCATCTCGCTGGAGGTGCCGCGCGGCCGCATCGTCACGCTGCTGGGGGCCAATGGCGCCGGCAAGACCACGGTGTTGAAGACGATCTCCGGCATCCTCGATCCGCAGAAGGGCGCGATCGAGTTCATGGGCAAGCCGATCCAGCGCATGGAAGCCGACCGCATCGTGCGGCTCGGCCTCAGTCACGTGCCGGAGGGGCGCGAGGTGTTCCCGTTCCTCTCGGTGCGCGAGAACCTGATGATGGGCGCCTATCCGCGCAAGGATCGCGATGGCGTCGCCGAGGACATGGAGCGGGTCTACGGCTATTTCCCGCGGCTGAAGGAGCGCATCAACCAGCCGGCCGGCCAGCTCTCCGGCGGCGAGCAGCAGATGCTGGCGATCGGGCGCGCGCTGATGAACCGGCCGACGCTGCTCTTGCTCGACGAGCCCTCGCTCGGCCTGTCGCCGCTGCTGGTGAAGGAGATCTTCACCATCATCCGCCGGGTCAACGAGGAGCAGGGCATGTCGATCCTGCTGGTCGAGCAGAACGCCAAGGTGGCGCTGGAGACCGCGCATTACGGCTATGTGCTCGAGATCGGCCGCATCGTCATGAACGACAGCTGCGACCGCTTGATGCATTCCCAGGATATCCAGGAGTTCTACCTTGGCGCCAAGGAAGCGGGCGCGCGGGGCGAACGGCGCTGGAAGAAGAAGAAAACGTGGCGTTAGATGGATAACCCCTCCAGCGCACAGACCGCCGGCAAGGCAGGCAGCGGAGGGAAAGGCGACAAGGAGGAGAGGTGCATGGCCCGACCGGCGGTGCTGACGGTCGCTGATACGATCGCAAGGAGCTTCTTGCGCGCAGCGGAGACGCGGGGCGAACGGCCTGCGATCCGCGAGAAGAAGTTCGGCATCTGGCAGCCGACCAGCTGGCGCGAATGGCTGGAGATCTCGAAGGAGACCGCCTATGCGCTGCGTGCCATCGGCTTCGTGCCCGGCGACGTCGCCTCCATCATCGCCAATGCCGTGCCCGAATGGGTCTACGCCGACATGGGCATCCTGTGCGCCGGCGGCGTCTCGTCCGGAATCTATCCGACCGATTCATCCGCCCAGGTCGAGTATCTCGTCAACGATTCCGCGACGAAGGTGGTCTTCGCCGAGGACGAGGAGCAGCTCGACAAGATCCTCACCTGCCGCGCACGCTGCCCGTCCCTGCAGAGGATCATCGTGTTCGACATGGAGGGCCTCGGCGGCTTCTCCGACGACATGGTGATGTCGTTCGACGAGTTTCGCGCTCTCGGCCGCAACCACATGGTCGGCCGCGAGGCGCTGTGGCAGGAGATGATCGACTGCCGCGGCGCCGGCGATCTCGCTGTTCTCGTCTATACTTCCGGCACGACCGGCCCGCCCAAGGGCGCGATGCATGCCAACCGCAGCGTGACGCACCAGATGCGGCACGCCAACGACTTCATCCCGGCGCGCGAGGACGAGGACCGGCTGATCTTCCTGCCCCTCTGTCACGTCGCCGAGCGCGTCGGCGGCTATTACATCTCGGTCGCGCTCGGCTCGGTGATGAATTTCGCCGAAAGCCCGGAGACGGTGCCGGACAATCTGCGCGAGGTGCAGCCGACCGTCTTTCTCGCGGTGCCCAGGATCTGGGAAAAATTCTATTCCGCCATCACCATCGCGCTAAAGGATGCGACGCCGCTGCAGCAATGGGTCTATCGCCGCGCCATCGACATCGGCTATCGCATGGTCGATTGCCGGCTCGAGGGCAGGGCGCCGCCGCTGTCGCTGCGCATCGCCAACCGGGTTGCCTACCTGGTCGCGTTCCGCAACATTCGCCGCATGATCGGGCTCGACCGCTGCCGCATCGCCTTCACGGGCGCGGCGCCGATCGCGCCGGAATTGATCCGCTGGTATCTCGCGCTTGGCATCGACATGCACGAGGTCTACGGCCAGACCGAGAATTGCGGCGTCGCCACCATGATGCCGACGGACCGGATCAAGCTCGGCTCGGTCGGCACCGCCGTGCCCTGGGGCGAGGTCGCGCTGTCGCCCGATGGCGAGATCCTGATCAAGGGCGACTTCCTGTTCATGGGCTACCTCAACCAGCCGGAGAAGACCGCGGAGACGATCGATCAGCGCGGCTGGCTGCATACCGGCGATGTCGGCACCATCGATAATGAGGGTTTCGTCCGCATCACCGACCGGATGAAGGACATCATCATCACCTCCGGCGGCAAGAACATCACCCCGTCCGAGATCGAGAACCAGCTCAAATTCTCGCCCTACATCTCCGATGCCGTCGTGATCGGCGACAAGCGGCCGTATCTCACCTGCCTCGTGATGATCGACCAGGAGAATGTCGAGAAGTTCGCGCAGGATCACGACATCCCCTTCACCAACTATGCCAGCCTGTGCCGGGCGACGGAGATTCAGGACCTGATCTGGCGCGAGATCGAGGCGGTCAATGCCAATTTCGCCCGCGTCGAGACCATCAAGAGGTTCTATCTGATCGAGCGCCAGCTCACGCCCGAGGACGAGGAGCTGACGCCGACCATGAAGCTGAAGCGCAGCTTCGTGAACAAGCGCTATGCCGCCGAGATCGACGCGATGTATCGCGAGCGCGCGGTGGCGTGACGCGCATGCCGACTGGAGATAGCGAAGGAGCGACGGCCCCGCCCTTCGCACAATACGGGCCCAAAGGAGAGGAGTCGTCAATGTCGAAGTCGTTCAACGCGTTCGGCCTTGCTATGGGCGCTATCGCGCTCAGTTGTCTGCCGGCCGTCGCGCAAACCAAGGTCACCAATGAAGGCATCTCGGCAAGCGAGATCGTCATCGGCACCCATCAGGACCTGTCGGGTCCGATCAAGGGCTGGGGCGTGCCCGTCTCCAACGGCATGAAGATGGCCGTCGAGGAGGTCAACGCCGCCGGTGGCATCCACGGCCGCAAGATCCGCCTGGTGGTCGAGGACAGCGGCTATGATCCGAAGAAGGCCGTGCTGGCCTCGCAGAAGCTGATCGAGCGCGACAAGATCTTCGCGATGGTGGGGCCGATGGGATCGCCCACCGTGCTCGCCGCGCAGGATATTTTGCTCGATGCCGGCGTGCTGCAGCTGTTCCCGCTGACGGCGGCCGAGTTCACCTTCAAGTTCGACCCGGCCAAGCCGCAGGAGCGGCTGAAGTTCAACAACCTGCTTCCCTACGTCGAGAGCACGCGCGCGGCGCTCAAATACATGATTGAGGCAAAGAATTTCAAGAAGCCGTGCATCATGCATCAGGACGACGAGTACGGAAAAAACGTGCTCGATGGTTTTAACCAGCAGCTCTCCGCCATGAAGATGCAGCCGGCCTCGATCACAAGCTACAAGCGCGGCGCCTCCGACTTCTCGGCGCAGGTCGCCAAGATGAAGTCCGACGGCTGTGACCTCGTCGTGCTCGGCGCGGTGCTCCGTGAGCCTATCGGCACGATGACCGAAGCGAAGAAGCTCGGATGGGACGTCACCTTCCTCGGTGCCACGCCCGTTAACGTGCTCGAAGTGCCGGCGCTCGGCAAGGAAGTGGTGGAAGGCTTGTATGCCGCTTCGAACTTCGAAATTCCCTACGAAGACACCGCGAAGGGAAAGGTGAAGGACTGGCTCGTCAACTACAAGAAGATGTTCAATGCCGACGCCAACACCCAGGCGATCATCGGCTACAATGCGGTGATGACGTTCGCGCATTATGCCGACAGGGCTGGCAAGGATCTCACTGGCCAGAAGATGCTCGACGCGCTGGAGTCCGGCGACAAGTTCCAGGACATCTTCAATTCGCCGCCGACGGTGTTCTCGAAGACCAATCATCTCGCCACGACCATCACCCAGGTGCAGCAGGTGAAGAACGGCCGCTGGGTTCTGGTGAAGGACAATCTGATGTTTTGATCTCTTGCGGGCATTGATGGTGCACCCTCTCCCCTTGTGGGAGAGGTGGCTTCGCGTGAGCGAAGCCGGGTGAGGGGTCTCTATCCACACGAACGGTTTGCGCGTGGAGAGAACTCCTCATCCGGCGCTTCGCGCCACCTTCTCCACAAGGGGAGAAGGAAGAAAGCACGCCGCGGTCAATGCCCTACGATCCCCCGCCCGCCGTCCCCGAGTTCACCGGCGCCAGCTCGTCCTCGCGGCAGCGCCAGCCGTCGGCGGCTTTGGCGAAGGCGAAGGTTCGCTGGATTCTCAGCCGGCGGGTGACGTTGAAGGCGTCTGCGGACCGCTCCTTGTTGCCGGCGCCCGGTTGCGGACGGCCCGTCCCGGCGTCCCAGCAGGTGCCGGTGCAGCCGGAGGCGACCTTGCTGCATGTGGTGAAGGGGGCCAGCACCACCGTTTCGATCTCGCCGGTGACCTGCGCCTCCTGGTCGGTCACCTGGCTGTCGACCGCGTAGACGCGATTGATGCGCAGAAAATTGCCGCAGGAATTGGCTGCGTGGATCCGCGCGGCGCAGAAATCGACGGCGTCGGTGGGCGGGCGAGTGAGCCGCGACCTGCCGGCCGAACACCTTTCTCGGATCGCCCCTGGCGGCGCGGATCTCGTCGGTCTTGCGCGCGAGTAGTCGACGAGACAATCCTCCGCAGGCTCGAGGGGCGGCGCTTCGCGCCGACCCGTGGGCTCCATCCGGGCTACAAAAGATCAGTGCGCTTCGGCGGGCGCCATCGACAGCCGCACCGGCTCGTCGACATATTTCATCACGGCCGACTGGTAGACGACGAACAGCGGCTGGTAGCTGCGCGCAGCCTCGTCCTCGACCATCGCCATGCGGCGGTTGTCGAGCATCAGCCAGTGGCCGTCCAGCCTTGCGGCCACGACCGCATGCTCTTCGCCGACCCTGATGTCACGCCCCACGACGAGGCGGAGGTCGTCGGCGGCGACGCCGGCAAGCCGCAGTGCAGCCAGCTTGGCGATGGCATAGTCCTCGCAATCGCCGGCGCCGCGCGCGAAGGTCGCAAGCGGCGAGCTCCAGACGTCGTCGTTGCCGTCATTGGCGGGGTGGATGGCGAGATTGATCGCGCGGTTGGTCTCGCCCAGCAGGGCGCGGCCGTCGCGGGCCCGGGCCTGGTCGACGATGGCGAGCAGCTTGAGGGCCGCGGGCGACGCGCAATTGTCGCGGTCGCCGTCGCACAGCGCGAGCTGCACCATGTCGTCGTCGAGCCTGGACTTCAGCGCAGACCATTTCTGCTGAAGGCCGCCGGACGAGATGGCAAAGGCGAACACGCCGAACGGCTCGGCCGATTTGCGCACGATGACACCGGCGCCCGGCGACAGCAGCGTGCCGGCGCGAAGCTCGGCGGCCGATCCGAATAGGACCAGTCCGCAGAGCACAAGGATTGCGCGCCAGGCGCGCGAGCGAGCAGCGGTCTCCATCTGACATCCCCTTGCGGCTTCGCCCAGGTCTCTCTCGACCTCGACGTGCCGGGCTTTGTTGCTTTCGCGGAGATAGTGCGAGACGGGCCGTTTTGCTCTGCTTAACGCGCCCCGCAGGGGGCGCAAAACCGTGGGACAGGCTGAAACAAGCCCGCCCAAACTGCGTAAAACTTTACGAATCGCCGGATAGGAAGTAATCGGTCTCGGCGAAAATGAGTTGATTGCAAGCGTGGGTTGTAGAGGTGCCGATGCTGCGTCTCAGCAGCCAACAGGCCGCGATTTCACGGGGTCTGTGAGTTAGGTCGCAGATTTGGCTCGGCATTTGCTGCAGGACGCCGCGGGGAACCCTTGGGAAAAGCTGACGTGAGTATCGGCTGTCCGATCATTACAGTAGATTACTTCGGATGCTTGTAAATGTTCGCAAAAAAGCCGAATTCGACTGCAGAATACTGCAAATATTACTTCGCTTCCTCGTGGGAGTCGCGGTTTTCCGGGCGTTCGTAGGGTCAGGTGATGCGAAATCACACAAGCAATAGAGGGTTTCGCTAAGGACTTGGTAATGCTAAGCAAGCTTAACCGGTCGATACTTACATAATTATTAACCCTTTTACGGTGCCCCGTTGAACTACGCTGGCAAATTTGACGCCGCGATCCCCCACCACGGCGAAGGTTCCCGCACGCCTGCCTCTGTCAATGTCGACTCTTTTACCGCCAAGGCGCACGGTCAGGTGCCCGATGGGGCCGTCGTTGTTCCCGATCCAAACCTGATCTTCAACGGCGAGTTCAAGCGCTCGGGTCTCGACCTCGTGCTGTCCCATGAGGGCCGCGAGTTCGTCGTTCACGATTATTTTAGAGGCGACAAGCGTGCCGCGCTCGCCTCGTCCGATGGCGCCCACCTCACCGGCAGCGTCGTCAACGCGCTGACAGGGCACGTCCAGGTTGCCCAGGCTACGCCGGGCACGGCTGCGGCCCAGGTCATCGGCCACGTCACGAAGCTCTCCGGCAGTGCGACCGCGATCCGCAACGGTGTTTCGGTCATCCTCAACAATGGTGACAATGTCGAGAAGGGCGACGTGGTGTCGACCGGCGCGGATTCGACGCTCGGCATCACCTTCGTCGACGGCACCGTGTTCGGCCTGTCCTCCAATGCTCGGATGGTGCTGAACGAGATGGTCTACGACCCCAACGGGTCGAACAACTCCTCGCTGCTGAGTCTGGTCGCAGGCACCATCACCTTTGTCGCCGGCGAAACCGCCAAGCACGGCGACATGAAGGTCGACACGCCGGTCGCGACCATGGGCATCCGCGGCACCGCGGTGCTGACCCAGATCAACTTCGTCGTTCCCGCCGGCGGCGGCGACCCGCAGCCGCAGGCGAGCTTCCAGGTGCTGGTCGAGCCGAACGGCACCACGGGTTCCTACATCCTGTACGACAAGATCACGCTGCTGCCGATCGCGACGGTCAACCAGGCCGGCCAGATGATCCAGATCAGCGGCGGCAACGTCTCGATCGGCAACGCGCTGATGTCGCCGGACATTCAGAAGCTGATCACGGACGTGTTCACGCTGAAGTTCACCGACAACAACAGCAACACCAAGCTGACAACGAACTTCACCGACACGCTCACGCCAATGAGCCTGGAGGTGGTGTTCAAGTCGGCGTCCGGTCCGGTCGTGACCGCGACCTTCGTCCATCTCAATCTGCAGGGATCGCAGGTCGCCACCGCCTCCACGCCGCAAGCCGAGCGTATTCCCGGGCAGCCGATCGCGCAGAGCTTCGACGCCGACGGCAACGTGAAGACGGCGTTCGCGTTGACCGAACGTGCCAATGCGACCAGCGACACGCATGCCGACACCATTTCCGGCCTGATCAGATTCCTCGATCAAAACCTCGGCGACCGACCAACGGTGAGCATCAGCCTCGCTGACGCGCCGAACTACAGCTACAAGAACGCCGGCCAGCAGGACGTCACCGGCTCGCTCAGCGCTCTCCAGAAGCAGGACATCGCGGCAACGCTGATCCAGATCGGCGTGGTTCCCGACGGCGGCAACAACAACAACGGCTCGGCGGTCTGGACCTATACGATCCCCGACAATGTCTTCGATTTCCTCGCGGCCGGCGAAACACTGACACTGACCTACATGGTCCGCGTCGATACCAACTTCCAGGTCAACCCGGAATCCGCGTTCATCCCGATCACCGTCACGATCACGGGTACCAACGACAAGCCGGTGATCACCGGCAGCGTTCCGACCATCACGTTCGAAGGCGGCACCAGCGTGCCGGGCGGCCCGCTCATCAGCGATGAGGCGACCTCGGGCACGCTGAACTTTGCCGACGTCGATCTGACCGACAAGCATACGGTGTCCGTGGCGCTGACCAGCGCGACGCTGCCTGGCGGCAGCACCGTTCCGCCGGGTCCGCTCGCGGCGTTCCAGAAGGCTATGTCGGTTGCGATCGCCTCGGGGGCCGACAGCACCGGCGACGGCACCGGCACCATCAACTGGTCGCTGGCCGACCTTCCGGTCTACCTTGCCGACTTCATTCCGAAGGGCGAGGTGCTGACGCTGGTCTACACCGTGACGGTCAGGGATTCGCAGGGCGCGACCGCGCAGCAGACCATCACCGTCACGATCACCGGTACCGATGCGCCCGCTGTGGTGTGGATCGCGACCGAGAAGCCCGGCGCGCCCTCGGGCGGCTTCTGGAAAGATGCCGCGAACTGGGCGACCGGCACGCTCCCGACCATCGACGACGACGTCATCGTCATCACCGATCAATTGCACGGCCTGACGCCGTCCTATCCGGCCACGATCGACGCGCCCGCCTATGCCAAGTCGATCACGATGAATGATTTCGGCGGTCCGCCGCCGCAGTTGATCAACAAGAGCTCGTTGACCATCGCGGGCTCGCTCGACATGAGCGCGGACTCGATCTTCACCAACGCCGCGACCGGCACGGCGTCGGTCGGCGGCCTGGCCGAGATCCTGAACACCAGCGTATTCACCAATGCCGGGCACTCGACGCTCAAGGCCGGCGGCGATTTCGCTGTCGGCGCCACGATCACCAATTCCGGCACGCTCGAACTGTTCGGCGGCACGTTGAAGACGCTGGCCGAGATCCACAATGCCGGCGGCATGCTGAAGACCGATGCAGGCGCGACGCTGATCGTCGACGGCACGACCGTCGAGGGCGGAACCATCACCATTCTCGGCACGCTGGAGCTCGACGGCGTCAGCCTGATCGAGAACGGCACGCTGAACAATTCCGGCACGGTCAACGTCAAGGACACCGCCGAGTTCGTCGGCGAGACCGTGGACAACGCGTCGAGCGGCGTGATCGAGGTGCTGGCAAATGGCTGGCTGACGATCCATCAGGGCTCGAGCGTCACCAATGCCGGCCAGATCACCATCGACGCCTCCGGCAGGCTGGTCGTCAGCGACGCGACCATCGGCGGACCCGGCGTTGTTATCGGCAACGGCGAGGGTGAAGGCGGTCCCATCTTCAACGCTGGTCTCAGCGGGGCTGGCACGATTACCAGCGATGGTGAGATCGATCTCACCGGCGACGCCGTCCTGAGCAGCGGCATCCTCAACAACAACGCCCTCTTCAACGTCAGCGGTACCGGCAATGCGCTGAGCGACGAGACCGTCACCAATTCCGGTACCATCGAAGTGCTGGCTGGCGGCGCGCTGGCAATCGATCCGGGCTCGAGCGTCGACAATTCAGCCGGCACGATCGTTGTCGATGATGGCGCCGCACTGACTCTCAACCGCGCCACGATCAGCGGTGGCGCCATCAACAATTACAGTGTGCTGGGCGGCACGATCGACGTCACCGGCAACAGCAGGATCGACGGCCATGCGACGGTGGCCAAGGGCATCCTCACGGTCGAGAGCGGCATCACGCTGACGCTCGACGAGGCGACCGTGTCGGGTGCTGCGATCACCAATCGCGGAACAGTCAAGGTCGATGCCGGCAAGAAGCTGACACTGGCAGGATCGAGCCTGACCGGCGGCACGCTCGCACTGTCCGGTACGCTGGAATCGACCGGCATCAGCGGAATCCACGGCGCCAACCTCAACAACACCGGCACCCTGTCCGTCACCAGCGGCACGCTGACGATCGATCTCCACGCCTTCACCAATCACGGCCTGATCGAGGCAGTGACCGGCAGCACGCTGAAGCTGACGACGACAACTGTCGCCAACGCGGGCGGCACGATCTCGGTCGTCGGCACGTCGAAGCTCTATCTGACTGACGCTTCGATCAACGGCGGCAATCTCGGCAATGCCGGAAATCTCTACAGCGTCGGCCTCAATACGGTCACTGGCGGCGTCACGAACACCGGCGGCACCGTCGAGGTCCAGAGCGGCACGCTCAACCTGGCGGGCGGCATCACGGGCGTGGGCACGCTGATCATCGACGACGATGCGACGCTCGAGCTCGGCGGCGCGGACGAGCAGACCGTCACCTTCGCGGGCGGCGCCAATACGCTCAAGCTCGACGACACCAGTCACGACTTTAACGGCACCGTCGCCGGTCTCGCGGCGGGCGGCGGCACCTTTACCATCACTGGCGATGCCAACCTCAATTCGGCGAGGGGCGACGCGCTCGACTTCACCGCATCCGGCGGGACGACCGTCAGCCGCGGGAACATCATTCTGACGCCGACCGGCGCGCTGACCGGCGCGACCAACGGCATCGTCGTCACCCAGAACGGCATCGGCGGCATCTCGCTGACGACGGTCGGCGCCATCACCGGTCAGACCGGTAACGGAATCGTGCTGCACGACGGCGCGGCCGGCGCCGGCGACATCACGGCTACGGTCGGCGGCGACGTGTGCGGCGCGGTCGGTCTCGACGTCGTCTCCCATGGCGACGGCAACGTCAGCATCTCGAACAACGGGCACATCACCGGCGCGACCTCGTTCGGCATCAATATCGACCAGGACGATGCGGGCGCGACCGGCTCGGCGTACATCACCAACACCGGATCGGTGGTCGGCGCCAACGGTTCTGCCGCGATCTCGATCCAGGAGAACGGCACCGGCGCGGCGTCCATCACCAATTCCGGCACCATCGGGCCCGACGATGCCTGCGCCGTGAGCTCGACGACCTATGCAATCGTTGAGACCGGCGGCGAGATCACGATCAACAACACCGGCCACATCAACGGCAATATCTCGGTTGCCACCGCCACGTTCTGTAATGATGCGAGCGGCATTTGGACGGTCGCCGGCAGCGGCGTGTTCGGCGATGCGTCCTCGATCGTCAACCATGGTGCCATCGATCTGCACTGTGCCTCGATTTCCGGGGTCGACCTGACCATCGAAAATGATGGCGACATCGACAGCTGGGGCACCGCGTCGATCACGGGCGACATCACCAATGCCGACACCGGCTCGATCGAGGTCCACACCGGGACACTGACGCTGTTCGGCTCCCTGTCGGGCTCGGCCACCGGTTCGGTTGTCGTCGACGCCGGCGCGACGCTCGAGGTCAAGGGCACGGTGTCGCAGACGATCACGCTCGCCGGCGACGGCGCCGAGCTTGAGATCGATACGACGGATTTCGGCGGCTCGATCGCGGAGCTGTCCGCGACCGACAAGATCGACCTGACGATGATCAAGTGGGGGCCTGGCACCAGCGCGGTCTATGTCCCCGATGCCGACGATCCCGCGAGCGGTGGCGTGCTGACTGTCACCGGCGACGATGGCCAGACCATCAGCCTGACGCTCGTCGGAGATTATCGCACCGCACACTTCGCGGGCAGTGACGAGGGTGGCCACACGCTGATCACCATCCATGCGGATGACGACGCGCCGGTGCTCGACACCGACCATGCGACGCTGACTGCAGGTTTCGCCGAGCGTGAGAGCACCACCGGCTCTGGCGCGTCCGACCCGGTGCCGGCTGCGACCGGTTCGATCGACTTCACCGATATCGATCTGACCGACCGTCCGACGGCGACAGTCACCGGTCAGGTCGTGACCTCGCTCGCTGCGGACGGCACCACTGACCTCACCGCGTCGCTCACGCCTGGCCAGATCGCCGCGTTGAAGGACGCGCTGACCTATGGGCAGACCGGCAAGAACAACGGCACCGTGACGTGGAGCTATTCGATCGCCGACAACGCGCTCGATTTCCTCGCCAAGGACCAGACCGTGAAGGTTGTGTCCACCATTACGCTGTGTGACGGCCAGGGCCAGAAGGTGACGGCGGACGTCGTTGTCACGATCACCGGCACGAACGACGCGCCGACGCTCGACGACACGACGCTGGCCTCGGCCGCGGGTAACAACAGCGATCCGGGTGGAAGCACCATCAGCAGCCTCTTCACGGACAAGTTTCACGACGCCGATGCCGGCGCGACCTTCAAGGCCATCGCAGTGACGTCCGATACCGCCACGGCGGCGCAGGGTGTCTGGCAGTACGAGCTCGCCGGTACCCATCAATGGGTCGATATCGGGGCGGTCAGTGACACGAGTGCGCTGGTGCTGAGCCCGGACACTCTGCTTCGCTTCGTGCCGGCCAACGGCTTCACCGGGATGCCGGACGCGCTGGGCGTGCATGCCCTCGACAATACCTATGTCGGCGGCATCACGACCACTTCGGCGACAACGACAGCCGATATCACGGCCATGAGCACCGACGGCACGGCATCGGTGTCGGACGAGCTCACCACAATCGGCACGCGCGTGACGGCGCCTTCCGCCAGCGGCCCGCTCATCGACACCGAGCACTTCCAGGTCGAGCATATCCGCGAGAACAGCAACGAGATCATCACCGGTCTGGTGGTCACAGACACCGATTCCGGCGCCGCGGCGGACACTTTCACGGTCTCGGTGTCGACCTCGCATCCAGATACCAGCAGCGTCAGTGTCTATCCGGTGTCCGGTTCGCTCGCCCAGATCAATGCCGGCCTCGCAGAAGGTGCCGGCGTCACCTACGACCCGACCGGCGCCAGCACCGATCAGTACCCCGTGCCGCCGGACACCGACCGGATCACGCTGACGGTCACGGACACGACCAAGGGCCTGTCCGACACCGTCAACTTCATCTTCGTCGAGGGCGCCAACAGCCAGGGCATCACTCTGGCAGGGGCCGCCGGCAAGGACGTGATCTTCGCGACCGACTCGAGCGACACGCTCATTGGTGGCGGCGCCAAGGACCAGTTCGTGTTCGCGCCGACGTCGGCGCAGCAGACGGCCCAGCACACCGTGAACGATTTCGAGGTCGGCCTCGACAAGATCGACCTGCGGCAGTTCACCAGTCTCACGTCATGGATGCAGGTATCCTTGCTCGCGGGGCAGCAGGGCGACGATACCTTGCTCACGCTCGATAACAACGACAAGATCCTCCTGAAGAACACTGTTGTCGGCAGTCTCAACGCCGGCGACTTCATCCTACATGTGAGTTAGAGGCGGACACTCCGGGGAAGCCGCTCATCATTCCGCTTTGATCGCGACAAAAAAATCCTTATCTTCCGTCGCCGAACCATTGGCCATTTGCCTCACGGCGATCCAAGATCAGGCCCCAAGCGGTTGCGGGAAACTCGACCAGCATGAGACGTCTCAAGATCCTGCGGCGGTGGTTTGCGCAAAAGTTCGGCCTTGCGCGGCTGATGTGCCTTGCGCTGCTGGTCGTGTTCGCCGCCGCCCGCCTCTGGGACCCGCCGCCGATCCAGGAATTGCGGCTGCGCACCTTCGACATGTTCCAACTAATCGACCCTCGCCACAAGACGATACGGCCGGTCACGATCGTCGACATCGACGACAAGAGCCTTGCCAAGTTTGGCCAATGGCCGTGGTCCCGGACGCGGATCGCGGACGTGATCACCAACCTCACCAACAACGGCGCGGTCGCGATCGGCTTCGACGTGGTGTTTTCAGAGCCCGACCGGCTCAATCCGGACCTGGTCGCCGGCCAGATGCGCTATCTGGACGACGCCACCCGCACCAGGCTGCGCGAGCTGCCGAGCAACGACCAGATCCTCTCGGAAGCGATCGAGCGCTCGCGCGTGGTGCTGGGCGAGACCGGACAATCGGAAATCACGTCGGAAATCGACAAGACGCTTCCCTTCACGGGGGTGGCGACGGTCGGCGAGGAGAATGCCGAGAAGTTTCTGTTCGAGTTCCCCGGCCTGTTGCGCAACGTGCCCGTGATCGAGAAGGTCGCCGCCGGTCGCGGCCTGTTCACGATCAGGACCGAGCGCGACGGGCTGATCCGTCGCGTGCCGATGGTGATGCGCGCCCAGGGCAACATCATGCCCTCGCTCAGCCTGGAGATCCTGCGGGTCATCACCAGCACGCCGACGCTGCTGGTCCGGACCGACAAGTCCGGCGTGCGGGCCATCCGCCTCAAGGGCGTGGAGATCCCGACCGACAGGAACGGCCAGCTCTGGGTGCACTACGCCCGCTATGATCCCTCGATCTACGTCTCGGCCGCCGACGTGCTCGACAACACGGTGTCGCCGAGCAAGATCGCCGGCAAGCTCGTGCTGATCGGCACCTCCGCGGTCGGCCTGAACGACATCAAGACGACGCCGGTATCCCGGGCCATGCCGGGTGTCGAGATCCACGCCCAGGTGCTGGAGAGCGTGCTCACCGGCGCGATGATCTCGCAGCCGAACTATGCGCTCGGAATCGAGCTGATCGCCGCGCTGTTCATCGGCCTGCTCGTCATCATCTTCACGCCGAATCTCGGTCCCGTGCGCCTCGTGCTTGCCGGTGCGATGTTCGCCGCGATCCTGGTCGGCACGTCCTGGTTCTTCTACGCGCAGTACCGGCAGCTCATCGACTTCACCTATCCGCTGCTCTCGACCACCGCGATCTACCTGACGCTGATCTTCGCCAGCTTCGTGCGCGAGCAGCGCCAGCGGGTGCAGATCCGCGGCATGTTCGCGCAATACATGTCGCCGGTGCTGGTCGAGCAGCTGGCGCAGTCGCCGGAGAAGCTCGTGCTCGGCGGCGAGGAGCGCGAGATGACGATCATGTTCTCCGACGTGCGCGGCTTCACCACGATCTCGGAAAGCTACAAGCACGATCCGCAGGGGCTGATCGCGCTGATGAATCGCTTCCTGACGCCGCTGACCGACGTCATCATCGAGCGGAAGGGCTATATCGACAAATACATGGGCGACGCCATCATGGCGTTCTGGAACGCGCCGCTCGACGATTCCGAGCACCAGGTCAACGCCTGCGAGGCCGCGATCCAGATGCTCGAGAAGATCGACGAGGTCAACAAGGAGCGCGAGCAGGAAGCCGCCGAGGGCGGCCACGTCTATATCCCGCTCAAAGTCGGCATCGGCCTCAACACCGGCATCGGCGTGGTCGGCAACATGGGCTCCGACCTCAAGAAGAACTATTCGGTGCTCGGCGACAGCGTGAACCTCGCCTCGCGCCTGGAAGGGCAGACCAAGGAATACGGCTTCCCGATCATCGTCGGTTCCAGGACGGCGCTCGCCGCCAAGGACAAGTTCGCGATCCTCGAGCTCGACTTCATCATGGTCAAGGGCAAGACCGAGCCGGAGGTGATCTACGCCATAGCCGGCCGCGAGGACGTGATGCATTCGGCCGCCTTCCAGCGCCTGCGCAACATCACCATCGAGATGCTCGGCTGCTACCGCAATCGCGACTGGCAGGGCGCGATGAACGCCATCGAGCGCGGCCGCCGCAGCGAAGACGCCGACACCCTGGAAAAGCTGTTCAAGCTGTACGAGGCGAGAATCAAGGATTTCCAGATCAATCCGCCGCCGGAGGACTGGACCGGGGCGTACGCGCTGCTGACGAAGTAGGGGGCAGGTGGGTCGCTGCCGGTGCCTCACACTCCGTCATTGCGAGCGGAGCGGAGCAATCCAGAGTGTCCCGGCGGAAGGATTCTGGATTGGTTCGCTCGCAAAACGAGTTTGACGCGCCTCTGTGGGCCAAACGTCAACTCCCGTAGGGTGGGCAAAGGCGCCTAGAGCGGTTCACGGATTTATTGAATCGGAAGGGATTGAACGAAGCCGCTGGCGCGGCATGTAGGGAGGCATAGCAAGGATTGCCTCCTGTCTGAGAGGATTGCGGGTTTTCGAAGCCCAACCCTTTAGACAGGAGGTTTTCCGATGGCTGAGATCAGCCCACTTCGCCGCCGCATGATCGAGGACATGACGGTCCGCAATCTGTCACCGGCGACGCAGCAATCCTACCTCAACGCCGTAGCGAAGTTGAGCCGATATTTCGGTCGTTCTCCTGACCGCCTCGACCTGGAGGATATCCGTGCTTTCCAGGTTCATCTGGTTGCGACGGGGATGTCCTGGCCGGCGCTGAACCAGATCGTCTGCGCACTGCGGTTTTTCTACGGTGTGACGCTGGGTCATGACACCGTTCCGGAGCGCATCGCCTATGCGCGTAAACCGCGCAAACTGCCGGTGGTGCTGAGCGCCGACGAGGTCGTGCGCTTCCTGGAAGCAATCCCAAGCCTCAAGAGCCGTACCGCGCTGACCACCGTCTATGCCGCAGGCTTGCGCGTATCGGAAGTGGTCCTCTTGAAGGTTGTCGACATTGATAGCCAGCGGATGTTGATCCGGGTCGAGCACGGCAAGGGCGGCAAGGACCGTTACGTTATGCTCTCGCCGCAGCTTTTGAGGATTCTGCGGACGTATTGGCGGCTCACTCGGCCCAAACGATGGCTATTTCCCGGCCGCGACGACGAGCGTCCGCTCGTCCCTAACGTGCTGCACGCCGCCTGCCGTTCAGCCTGTACGGCGGCCGGCTTGAGCAAGTCGGTGACAGTGCATACGCTGCGGCACACATTCGCGACCCATCTCCTGGAGAACGGGGCCGACGTGCGCATCATCCAGGTGCTGCTCGGCCATGCCAGTCTGCAGAGCACGGCGCGCTATACCCAAGTCGCCACAAAGACCATCAGCAATACGCCAAGTCCGCTTGACCGGCTCCGCCTGGAGGTCGTGCCGCCCGGCTGAGCGGACCTGATGACTCCAGTTCTGGAAGTGGCGGATATCTTCCGCCGCCACGGCGAAGCGTTTCGGCAAGCTCGTGCCGGACATCTGGGTCGCGTCGAGCGGCGCGTCATGGGCGCGATCACGGCATGCCGGACGGCTGTGCTTGGCGGCCACATCGAGCAATGCGACGACTGCGGTGCCACCCGGATCGCCTACAACTCCTGTCGCAATCGGCATTGCCCGAAGTGCCAAGGCTCGGCGCGCGCGCAATGGCTTGCCGAGCGACAATCCGAACTCCTTCCCGTGCCATACTTCCACGTCGTCTTCACCTTGCCGGCGCCGGCCAGAGAGATTGCTTTCCAGAACAAGGCGGTGGTCTATGCCATTCTGTTCCGCTGCGCGGCCGAGACGCTCACCACCATCGCGGCCGACCCCAAGCATCTCGGCGCTCAGCTCGGTCTGACCGCCGTCCTCCATACTTGGGGTCAAACCCTGCAACACCATCCGCATATCCACTGCGTCGTGCCTGGTGGTGGACCTTCACTCGACGGCACACACTGGGTCGCTTGCCGGCCCGGCTTCTTCCTGCCGGTGCGCGTCCTCTCCAGGCTGTTCCGCCGCCTGTTTCTGCAAGAGCTGCAAGCTGCCTTCGCGGCTGGCCAGTTGGGCTTCTTTGGCGATCTCGCCCGTCTCGCCGATCCCGCCGCATTCGCCGAGCGCCTCGCTCAACTTCGATGGACCGACTGGGTCGTCTATGCCAAGCCGCCATTCGGTGGGCCCGAACAGGTGCTGGCTTATCTCGGCCGCTATACGCATCGCGTCGCCATCGCCAACAGTAGGCTGATCTCGCTTGCCGACGGCAAGGTGAGCTTTGCCTGGAAGGACTATCGGCAGAATCGTAAAACCAAAGTGATGACGCTTAAGGCCGATGAGTTCATTCGTCGCTTTCTCCTGCACACCCTGCCGGACAGCTTCCACCGCATCCGCCACTATGGTTTCCTCGCCAATGGCGGACGCAACGATAAAATCGCTTTCTGCCGTCAACTCCTTGCTGTCCGCAACGCTCCGACTGATCAAGAAGCCGGCGCCGATCCCCTCACCAAATGCGAGATCCCCGTCTGCCCGCATTGTGGCGGCACCATGCGGCGCGTCGATATCGTCCCGCGAGCCTGCGCGCGCGACCAGCCGTTTCATTGTGATACGTCATGACCAGCGTCTGTACCATCCACCCCTTCCGTAATCACCTTCTTGGTGGCAACGTCCGAAGTCGCCGTGGCCGCGCTCGTCACCGAACACCCCGCCAATCGTTCGGTAGCGCATCCCAGCGCTGCAAATCGCTCGCTGGATCGCGCCCTTGGCCCGATCAATCGGGCCCCTCACATCCGATGAATGACTCGCGGACGCGCGGCGACCACAGGCGAGCGTTCCCCGCAGCCGCACCCGCTGCACTATTCCCATAGCGCCCACAACTCCGCAGCTTCGTTCAATCCGGCTTCTATGAGGTCGCACGCACCACAGAGCGCGCGGCTCGCGCCTGCCACGCGACCTCACAGAACCCTCAAGATTCCGGGTCTGGGACGAATATGATTCAAGATGCTGGCTGGGCTGGAGGCCAGCATCCGATGGTCCGACCAATTTCCAACGATTTGCGTAAGCGTGCGGTATCCGCTGTTGCCAAAGGTGAGAGCTGCCGATCTGTGGCGGAACGGTTTGGCGTTGCTGTCTCGTCAGTTGTGAAGTGGTCACAGCGTTATCGAACGACCGGCTCGGTAGCGCCTGGCAAGATGGGTGGTCACCGCAAGCCTGTGCTTGATCCGCACCGCGCCTTCATCGTCGAGCGGATCACTCAGACGCCGCACCTGACGCTGCATGGTCTGAAGGCGGAACTGGCAGCCCGTGGGGTCAAGGTCTCACACAATGCGGTCTGGCTGTTCCTGCGCCGGGAAGGGCTGCGGTTCAAAAAAAACACTGTTCGCCCTCGAACAGGCTCGCGCCGACGTCTCTCGTAGGCGCTTGCGTTGGCGAGCCTGGCAGGCCGGGCTCGATCCGGGCCGGCTCGTCTTCATCGATGAGACCTGGATCAAGACCAACATGGCCCCTTTGCGAGGCTGGGGACCCAAAGGGGCGCGCCTGCGCGGCTTCGCTCCGCACGGTCACTGGCGTACCCTCACATTCCTCGGCGCGCTCCGCCATGACCAACTCACGGCACCCTGCGTCTTCGATGGCCCGATCAACGGTGAATGCTTCCGTGGTTACGTAAAGCACATTCTCCTGCCAACCCTGCGTGAAGGCGACATCGTCATTCTCGACAATCTCGGAAGCCATAAGTCGAAAGCCGTCAGGCAAATGATCAAGGCTGCTGGCGCCAGACTCTGGTACCTGCCGCCATACTCGCCCGACCTCAACCCAATCGAACAGGCCTTCTCCAAGATCAAACACTGGATGCGGCAAGCTCAGAAGCGCTCAATCGAGGAGACTTGGCGCCATATCGGTCACCTCGTCCAAGACATCCAGCCTCGCGAATGCGCCAACTACTTCGCCAGCGCCGGTTATGCTTCAATCAAAATGTGAAACGCTCTAGCCGTGCCCAGCAAGCTTTCCGGATCGAATAGAGATGGCGCGCTTCGCTTGCCCACCCTACGGCAGCTGCGTTCGCCCTCACTCCACCCCGATCGTCGTCAGGTCCTGAAACCAGTGCTGCGCCTGCACGAACTGCTTGATCTTGGGCGACAGCGCATGCGGGTTGGTGTCGTGGACGACCCAGACCAGCACGGCGTCATCCACGATGAGCGCATGCGCCTGCGCCAGCAATTCATCCTGCTTGGCGCTGTCGAAGGTCTGCTTGGCCTCGTCGATCAGCGCGTCGACCTTCGGATTCTTGTAGCCGCCCCAGTTGACGCCGACAGGCGCGATCTGGCCGGAGTGGAAGAAGCGGACGATGGCGTAGAGCGGATCGGACGTGACATAGGCGATGTTGTTGGCGGTGATGCCGGCGTTCATCTCGTCCGCCGCGCCCTTGCGCCAATGCGTGTAGAGCGTCTCGAGCTCGACCACCTTGAAGTCGATGTCGATGCCGATCTCTTTGAAACTCTGCTGCAGGAATTCGTTCATAGGCAGCGACAGCATCTGGCCGGTGCCGCCCTGCGCGATGATGAAGGTGGTCTTCAGCGGCTTTGCCTTGGAGTAGCCGGCCTCCTCGACGAGCTTCCTCGCAGCCGCCAGATCATATTTCAGCTCGAAGCTGGGCTTGCCGAACCACGGGCTGGACGGGTCGACCTGGCCCTTGGCGGGTTTGGCGAGGCCGTTCATCAGGCCGACGACCTCGTCGCGGTTGATCGCGAGGTTCAGCGCCTTGCGCAGGCGGATGTCGGTCCAGGGCGAGCCCGGCAGCACGCTGAGGTGATAATTCCAGACATGCGGCGTGACGTTGTCGACCAGCTTCATGCCGGCCGCCTTCAGCTGCGGCACGGCATCAGGCGCCGGCGTTTCGATCAGGTCCACTTGTCCGGCGAGCAGCGCATTGGTGCGCGTCAGCGCTTCCGGCATCGGCACCAGCACGATCTTGTCGACCTTCGGAATGCGCTTTGTGTTCCAGTAGTCCGGATTCTTGCTGAGCTCGGCGAGCTCGCGCGGCACCAGCTTGGTCAGCTTGAACGGGCCGGTGCCGGAGGGCTGGCTCGCGAACTTGTCCCAGTCCTTGCCGAGCTTTTCATACTGCGCCGGGCTCGACACCAGGAACCACAGCATCTGATAGGGGAAGAAGGAATCCACCGTCTTGGTGGTGATCTCCACCGTGAAGTCGTCGATCCTGGCGTAGCTGGCGACGGAGGGGAGGCGGGTCTTCACCTGCGCGCTCTGCCGCTTGTCGAATTGCGGCGCCTTGTCGTTGAGCACCTTGTCCAGATTCCAGATCACCGCATCGGCGTTGAACTCGCTGCCGTCGTGAAACTTGACGCCCTTGCGAAGGCTGAAGCGCCACTTGGTCTTGTCGGCATCGTCCACTTTCCATTCGGTGGCGAGGCCCGGCACCAGCTTGCCCGGGCGGTCGGCGACGTCCATCTCCCAGGCGACCAGCGGATCGTAGATCGTGTAGGCCGTGAACTGATAGGCGCCGGCGCCGCGATCGGGCTGGCCTGTCGTCAGCGGAATGTCCGCCATCGAGATGCCATAGCGCACCACCGTTTCGGCGCGCGCCGAGATCGCGGAAACTGTCAGCGCAAGCACGGCAAGACAGGTCGATAGACGAATACGCATGGCCCAAAGCTCCAGGGAGGATCTGAGGCCAAACCTGCAATCTTGATGCCAGAATAGGCAGCGGGGCTGCTTTGTCTTCAATCGATCACAAGGACTTGTCGTCGCAGGGGCAATTTGCAGAATAAGTTTCTCCTTGGCACAGCCATTGCATACGATTGCATCAAAATTAATCATCGAAAGCCGAAGAAGGATCGAGGCGATGCTTATCAAGAACAAGAAGACACGGGCGGCGCTGATCGCGCTCTTGGCGCTTGGCAGCGCGGCCGCATGGCCGCGCGTGGCGAGTGCGGAAACTGTGCTGCGCATCGGCATGACCGCTGCCGATATTCCGCGCACCCTCGGCCAGCCCGATCAGGGTTTCGAAGGCAATCGCTTCACCGGCCTCACCATGTATGACGCGCTGACCGGCTGGGACCTGTCCTCCGCCGACAAGCCGAGCGTGGTGATCCCCGCCCTTGCCACCGAGTGGAAGGTCGACGATGCCGACAAGACCAAATGGACCTTCAAGCTGCGCCCCGGCGTCACCTTCCATGACGGCTCGCCGTTCAATGCCGACGCCGTGGTGTGGAACGTCGAGAAGGTGCTGAAGCAGGACGCGCCGCAATTCGACGCCAGCCAGGTCGGCGTCACGGCCTCGCGCATGCCGACGCTGGCCTCCGCGAAGAAGATCGACGACATGACGGTCGAGCTCACCACCAAGGAGCCCGACAGCTTCCTGCCGATCAACCTCACCAATTTGTTCATGGCGAGCCCGGCGAAGTGGCAGGCCTTCTACGACAAGGCCGAGGGCGCGGATGCCAAGGCGAAGTCGCAGGCCGCCTGGACCGCGTTCGCCAAGGACGCCTCGGGCACCGGCCCGTGGAAGATGGCGAGCTTCACCCCGCGCGAGCGGCTCGAGCTCGTCAAGAACGCGAACTATTGGGACAAGGCGCGCGTGCCCAAGGTCGACAAGATGGTGCTCCTGCCGATGCCGGAGGCGAACGCGCGCACCGCGGCGCTGCTGTCCGGACAGGTCGATTGGGTCGAGGCGCCGGCTCCGGACGCGCTGCCCGAACTCAAGCAGCGCGGCTTCAAGCTCTACGCCAACGAGCAGCCGCATGTCTGGCCGTGGCAGTTCTCGCGCGTCGAGGGCTCGCCCTGGAACGACATCCGCGTGCGCAAGGCCGCCAATCTTTGCGTCGATCGCGAAGGCCTCAAGGACGGCCTGCTCGCCGGCCTGATGGTGCCCGCGACCGGCACCTTCGAGCCCGGCCATCCCTGGCGCGGCAAGCCGGCCTTCGAGATCAAGTACGACAAGGCGGCAGCGCAGAAGCTGATGCAGGAGGCCGGCTTCGGCCCGAGCAAGAAGCTCTCGGTGAAGATCCAGACCTCGGCCTCCGGCTCGGGACAGATGCAGCCACTGCCGATGAACGAATATCTCCAGCAGGCGCTCGCCGAATGCTATTTCGACGTGAAGCTCGACGTCATCGAGTGGAACACGCTGTTCACCAACTGGCGCCGCGGCGCCAAGGATCCCAGCGCCAACGGCTCGAACGCGACCAACGTCACCTATGCGGCGATGGACCCGTTCTTCGCGCTGGTGCGCTTCCTGCAATCGGGCATGGCGCCGCCGGTCTCGAACAATTGGGGCTTCATCAACGATCCCAGGTTCGACGAGCTGGTGAAGAAGGCGCGTCAGACGTTTGACCCGGCCGCGCGCGACGCCGCGCTCGCCGAGCTGCACGCGGCTTCCGTCGATGACGCCGCCTTCCTCTACGTCGCCCACGACGTCGGCCCCCGCGCCATGAGCCCGAAGGTGACGGGCGTCGTGCAGCCGAAGAGCTGGTTCATCGACTTCTCGCTGGTGTCGATCCAGTAGGCATCTGGCGGCTTGCTCAGTGCACCCTCTCCCCTCCTGTCCGCCGAAGCCTTGGCGAAGGCGGATGCGGGAGAGGGTGGCTTCGCGGCAGCGAAGCCGGGTGAGGGGTCTCTCTCCGCGGATACCCCTTTCGCGTTCGTAACTACTGTATCCGCGGATAGAACCCCTCATCCGGCGCCGTAGCCGAAGTTTCGCTTCGGCGTCGACTTAAAAAACGGCCGCCGGAGGCGGCCTATGCCACCTTCTTCCACAAGGGGAGAAGGAAGAAAGAAGACCCGTGCTCGCCTATACCGCCAGACGCATTGTCTATGTCGTCCCGATCGTCATCAGCGTGGCGCTGGTGTGCTTCCTGCTCGTGCACATCACGCCGGGCGATCCGCTGGTCGCCGTGCTTCCCGCGGACGCCTCGCAGGAGCTCGCGGCGCAGCTGCGCGCCGCCTATGGCTTCGACCGGCCGCTGCCGGTGCAGTTCGGGCTCTGGCTGCTGCGAGCCCTGCATGGTGATCTCGGCAATTCCATCGCGACGGGGCGCCCGGTGCTGGCCGAAGTCATGCGCGCGGTCGGCAACACCGTCACGCTCGCGATCGCAGCGGCGATCATCGGCTTCACCATGGGCATCCTGCTTGGCCTGATCGCCGGCTATTTCCGCGAGACGTGGATCGACAAGGTCGCGACCTCCTTTGCCATCGCCGGCGTTTCCGTGCCGCATTACTGGCTCGGCATGCTGCTCGTCATCATCTTCTCGGTCCAGCTGAACTGGCTGCCCGCGGTCGGCGCCGGCCCCAGCGGCTCGAACTCCTGGGCCTGGGACTGGGCGCACTTGAAATATCTCGTGCTGCCGGCGATCACGACATCCGTGATCCCGATGGGCATCGTCACCCGCACGGTGCGCGCGCTCACCGGCGATATCCTCAGCCAGGATTTCGTCGAGGCGCTGCGCGCAAAAGGCCTGCGCGAAACCGGCGTGTTCCGCCACGTCATCAAGAACGCCGCGCCCACCGCGCTCGCGGTGATGGGGCTCCAGCTGGGTTACATGCTTGGCGGCTCAATCCTGATCGAGACCGTATTCTCCTGGCCGGGCTCGGGCTTCCTGCTCAACTCGGCGATCTTCCAGCGCGACCTGCCGCTGCTGCAGGGCACGATCCTGATTCTGGCCCTGTTCTTCGTCTTCCTCAACCTGCTCGTCGACATCGCGCAAGCCGCGATCGACCCGCGCATCAAGCGGGGCTAGCCAATGAGCCCAGCTGTCGCCATGCAACCGGTGCGCTCCCTCCCCCGCCTGCGGGGGAGGGCTGGGGAGAGGGTGTCTCCTCTAGGGAGAACCCCCCAGAGGAAAAAACCCTCACCCGGCGCGTTGCGCCGACCTCTCCCGCAAGCGGGAGAGGTGCACTGCCTTGCGGGCTTGCATCGCTTGAAGCAATCCGCACCGGGAGCCAGTCAATGAGCGAGCTTCCGTTGTCAGCCACCGCCGATGCCGCGCTGCAGGCCGCGCCCGCCACCAAGGCACGCGGCTATTGGGCAACCGTCGGCCGCCGCATCATGCGGGACAAGGTCAGCATGGCCTGCGCGCTGGTGCTGCTGCTGATCTTCCTCTCCGCGATCCTCGCGCCATGGCTCGACCTCGAGGACCCCTACAAGGGCTCGATGATCCGCCGCCTCCGCCATATCGGAACGGTCGGCTATCCGCTCGGTACCGACGAACTCGGCCGCGACATGCTGGCGCGGCTGATCTATGGTGGGCGGCTGTCGCTGGTGATCGGCATTTTGCCCGTGATCCTGGCCTTCTGCATCGGCACCTCGCTCGGCATCATTGCCGGCTATGTCGGCGGCAAGCTCAACACCGCGATCATGCGCACCGTGGACGTGTTCTACGCCTTCCCGTCCGTGTTGCTGGCGATCGCGATCTCCGGCGCGCTCGGGGCCGGCATCCTCAACTCCATCGTGGCGCTGACGATCGTGTTCGTGCCGCAGATCACCCGCGTCGCCGAGAGCGTCACGACGGGCGTGCGCAACATGGACTTCGTCGAAGCCGCGCGCGCCTCCGGCGCCGGCGCCTTCACCATCATGCGCGTGCATATCCTCGGCAACGTGCTGGGCGCGATCTTCGTCTATGCCACCAGCCTGATCTCGGTCTCGATGATCCTGGCGGCCGGTCTCTCCTTCCTCGGCCTTGGCACAAAACCGCCGGAGCCGGAATGGGGCCTGATGCTGAACACGCTGCGAACCGCGATCTACGTCAACCCCTGGGTCGCGGCACTCCCCGGCGCGATGATCTTCGCGGTCTCGATCTGCTTCAATCTCCTTTCGGACGGCCTGCGCAGCGCCATGGACATCAGGAACTGAAGCAATGGGAAAGATTCTGATTGCGGCAATGCCGGTACCACACCTCTCCCGTAGGGAGAGGCATAGGCCGCCTTTGGCGGCCGTTCTTAAGAACGCCGAAGCGAAGCTTCGGCTATGTTGCATCGTAAGATGCAATCCGGGTGAGGGGTTACGCTCGACCGAGTTTGCGGCGCCCCCTCACCCGGCGCTGCGCGCCGACCTCTCCCCGATGGGGAGAGGTGAAGGAGCGCGGCCATGAGCGAAACCAACACATCTGTCGAAATGCTGGAGCAGGTCGAGGACCGCGGCGGCCTCGCGCAGCCGCTGCTCCAGGTCAACGGCCTGACCAAGCATTTCCCGGTGCGCGGCGGGCTGTTCGCCGCCAAGCGCACCGTGCGTGCCGTCGACAATGTCTCCTTCTCCGTCGCCAAGGGCGAGACGGTCGGCATCGTCGGCGAGTCTGGCTGCGGCAAATCCACCACCGCGCGGCTCCTGATGCATCTGATGCCGCGCGATGACGGCGACATCATCTATGACGGCATGACCGTCGGCCAATCCTTGTCGCTGCGCGAGCTGCGCCGCGGCATGCAGATGGTGTTCCAGGACTCCTACGCCTCGCTCAATCCGCGCCTCACAATCGAGGAATCCATCGCCTTCGGCCCGAAAGTTCACGGCATGGCGGATGGCACGGCCAGGGCGCTGGCGCGCGAACTGCTCGGCAAGGTCGGCCTGCGTCCGGAAAACTTCGCCAACCGCTATCCGCACGAGATTTCCGGCGGCCAGCGCCAGCGCGTCAATATCGCCCGTGCGCTGGCGCTGTCGCCGCGGCTGGTGATCCTGGATGAAGCCGTCTCCGCGCTGGACAAGTCCGTCGAGGCGCAGGTGCTCAATCTGCTCGCCGATCTCAAGCGCGAGTTCGGCCTGACCTATCTCTTCATCAGCCACGACCTCAACGTGGTGCGCTACATCTCCGACCGCGTGCTGGTGATGTATCTCGGCGAGGTCGTCGAGCTCGGCCCGGTCGACCACGTATGGGACAGCCCCGCGCATCCCTATACGCGTGCACTGCTGGCCGCGATGCCGTCGTCCGATCCTGACAAGCGCACTGAGAAGCCGCCGATCACGGGCGATCCGCCCAATCCGATCGACCCGCCCCCGGGCTGCCGCTTCCACACCCGCTGTGCGTTTGCGGAGCCGCTCTGCGCAAATGCAGCACCAAAGCTCACGGCGGTCGATACAATGGGCCACGAGGCCGCGTGCTACATGGCGATCCCGGGTTCAGGCCATAGCCGCGCGCCCGGAGGGGAAACAGCATGACAAGACCGACACCAAAAGAGATCAAGCCGATCGCGCAAGTCGCGGGCATTCCCGTCGACGATGAGACCGCAACGCGCATATCGGGCGCCATCGGCCCCGCCTTCGAGGGCTTTGCCGCGATCGCCGGGACCTTGCCCTTCGACCTCGAGCCCGCGTCCTACGTGGTGGCGCAGTCGCAGAAGGTGTCGAAATGAACGCCGACCCTGCCCTGATGACGCTCACCGAGGTCGCGCGTGCGATCGCGATGAAGCAGCTGTCCTCGCATGAGGTGACGCGTGCGCTGCTGCACCGCATCGCGCAATGGCAGCCCCATCTCAACGCCTTCATGTCGATCGAGGCGGAGGCCGCGCTGAAGGCGGCCGAAGCCACCGACGCCGAGCTCGCCAAGGGCAATGTCCGCGGTCCGCTGCACGGCGTGCCGCTCGCGCACAAGGACATGTATTACGACGCCGGCCACGTCGCGACCTGCGGCTCGCTGATCCGCCGCGATTTCGTCCCGACCGTGTCGTCCACGGCCTTGCAGCGGCTGAAAGACGCCGGCCAGGTCCGCCTCGGCACGCTGCATCTTGCCGAATTCGCTTACGGCCCGACCGGGCACAACGCCCATTACGGCCCGGTGCGCAATCCCTGGAACGTCGCGCACATCACCGGCGGCTCGTCGTCCGGGTCCGGCTCGGCGGTTGCCGCGCGCCTGACCTATGCGGCGCTCGGCTCGGACACCGGCGGCTCGATCCGCATGCCCGCGCATTTCTGCGGCGTCACTGGTCTGAAGACAACCTGGAGCCGCGTCAGCCGCGCCGGCGCAATGCCGCTGTCGCAATCGCTCGACACCGTCGGCCCGCTGGCGCGCACTGCGGAGGACTGCGCGCTGCTGCTGGCGCTGATGGCCGGTCCCGATCCCGAGGATCCGACCTGCAGCCACGCGCCGCTGTCGGACTATGTCGCCGCCACGAAGGGTTCGCTCAAAGGTCTCACGATCGGCGTGCCTGCGTCGTTCTATGTCGACGATCTCGACAGCGAGGTCGCGCGCGTGCTGGACGAGACCATCGCGGTGCTCAAGCGCGAGGGCGCCGATATCGTCAAGGTCGAGCTGCCCGACCAGCGGCAATTGTCCTCGGCCAGCCAGCTCGTGCTCGCCGCGGAAGCCGCCGCCTTCCACAAGCGCTGGATGATCGAGCGCCCTCAGGATTACGGCGCGCAGGTCCTGATGCGGCTGCAGAACGGTCTCACGGTGCCTGCCATCACTTACCTCGAGGCGATGCGCTGGCGCGGCCCGGCGCTTGCCGCGCACAATGCGGCGACCGCGGGCGTCGACGCGGTGATCGCACCGGCATCCCCAGTGCCGGCGCCGTCGATCGAGGAGAGCGATGTCGGTGGCGGACCGAACGCGCCGGCGCTGTTGCAGCGGCTGACGCTGTTCACCCGTCCGGTGAATTTTCTCGGTCTGCCGTCGCTCACTGTGCCATCCGGCTTCACCAAGAGCAGCCTGCCGGTCGGCATGCAGCTGATCGGCCGCTCCTTCGACGAAGCGACCCTGCTCACCATCGGTGCGGCCTTCCAACGCGCCACCGACTATCACGACCGGATACCCAAGCTGCCGTCATGACCAAGCTCGTCGAGATCTCAGGCCTCAACATCCGCTTCACCGGCGAGCGCACGGTCTATGCCGTGAACGATCTCAATCTCTCGCTTGGTGATGGCGAGGTGCTGGGCCTGCTCGGCGAATCCGGTTCGGGCAAGAGCGTGACCCTGCGTGCCCTGATGCGGCTGTTGCCGAAGAAGCGCACGCAGATTTCGGGCACGGTCAACGTCATGGGACAGGACGTGCTCGCCATGAACGACGAACAGCTGTCGTGCTTCCGCGGCCAGACCGTCTCGATGATCTTCCAGGAGCCCGCGCTAGCGCTTGACCCCGTCTACACCATCGGTGCGCAGATCGCCGAAAGCGTGGTACGCCACGAAGGCAAGTCTTATGAGGAGGGCAGGGCACGTGCGCTGGAGATGCTCGACGTCGTGCGCATTCCCTCGGCGAGGCGCAGGTTAGATGCCTATCCGCACGAGATGTCCGGCGGCATGCGCCAGCGCGCGATGATCGCGCTCGCGCTCGCCTGCCGGCCAAAAATCCTGCTGGCGGACGAGCCGACCACGGCGCTCGATGCCACCGTGCAGATCCAGATCCTCCTGCTGCTGCGCGAGCTGCAGCGCGAGTTCGGCATGTCCGTGATCTTCGTCACGCACGACATCGGTGTCGCGATCGAGATCTGCGACCGCGTCGCGGTGATGTATGCCGGCCAGATCGTGGAGCAGGGGAGCCTGCGGGACATCGTCCGCACCCCCGTGCACCCCTACGCCAAGGGCCTGCTTGCCTCGACAATCCACGGCGCCAAGCGCGGCGCGCGGCTCGAGACCATCCCCGGCACCCCGCCCTCGCTGGCCGAGAAACCCCACAACTGCTCCTTCGCCCCGCGCTGCGCCGTGGCGCAGCCGCGCTGCCTCGAGCAGTTGCCGGCAAATGTCGAGGTCGGCCCCGGCCGGGCAGCCAGGTGCGTGCTGGCGGAGCCGGTGGCGGCGACGTAGTTCGTTCTCCAGCTCAAGTGCATCCCCGCGCAAAACTGCCTCCCTCCCGCCTTGTGGGAAGGGCGGGGGAGAGGGGTCGCCAAGGAAATGGTCTGACCCTCTGCGATCCTGCCGCGCGGACTGATCGAGACAGTCTCCGTGTGTCACAAACCGGGCCGAGTCCTGATGGTTTAGACCGGGTTGATCCCTGCTGTTGGCGCGTCGTTCGCGGAACCCATTCAGACCCCATTCATCCCGGTTCCGGTTCCATCCGCCCGTTCACGGAGAGGGACTTCAACTTATGTACATTTCTGGCCAAAGCCTCATCGTCATCCTGTTCGTCGGCCTGGTCGCCGGCTGGCTTGCGGGCAAGGTGGTCCGCGGGAGCGGGTTCGGCATCATCGGCGACATCGTGATCGGCATCGCCGGCGCGTTCGTCGCCACCTTCCTGTTCCCGAAGCTCGGTATCCATCTTGGCGTCGGGCTGGTCTCCGAGATCATCTATTCCGCGATCGGCGCCATCATCCTGCTGCTGGTTGTCCGCCTGGTTCGGGGTGGCGGGCGGCTCTAGCCACAACCGACCTGGCGCCTCCCCGTCTTGGTAAAGGCGTCAGGTCCGCAAGAAAAAGCCGCAAGCCTGTGAGATTCCGGGCTTGCGCGCGGGGCCATCAGGGGTAGTAGATGTGGCACCCAGGGGTTTGAATTTGAATTCAACCGCGCTGACGGAGGGGGCGAGAACGCGATGTTAATCCAGGTCAATTACTCCTGAAATTGCCTTTGAAATCAGGGGGCTTGCCCCATACCCGAAAGAGATCAGACTGATGGCAGCCGTACTCGGCGTTCGCCGTTCAGAGCTTGCTGACGCGCTGCGCGCCTGTCGCACGGCGTTCGTCGGCGTCGGCCTGATGAGCTGCGTGATCAACCTGCTCTATCTGACCGGGTCGATCTTCATGCTGGAGGTCTACGACCGGGTGCTGCCGAGCCGCAGCGTTCCAACCCTGGTCGGCCTCATCATCCTCGCCAGCTTCCTCTACGTGGCGCAGGGCGTGCTCGACATGATCCGCAACCGGATCCTGGGGCGGATCGGAACCTCGCTCGATGATGCCCTCAACAAGCGCGTGTTCGACACCATCGTGCGCCTGCCGCTGCTGGTCGGGAGCCGGAACGAGGGCCTGCAGCCGCTGCGCGACCTCGACAATGTCCGCTCCTTCCTCGGCGGCATGGGCCCGAGCGCGTTCTTCGACCTGCCCTGGCTGCCGCTCTACCTCGCCATCTGCTTCGCCTTCCACGTCATGATCGGGGTGACCGCCCTGGTCGGCGCCATCATCCTGGTGGGCCTGACACTGGTCACCGAATTCTTGTCCCGCCAGCCGGCCAAAGAGGCGATGGGCCTTGCCGCGCAGCGCAACGATCTCGCCCAGTCCAGCCGCCGCAACGCCGAGGTGATGGTGGCGATGGGCATGAGCGGGCGGATGAACCAGCGCTGGAGCGAGGCCAACGAAAAATATCTCGCCGGCAATCAGCGTGCGAGCGACGTCGCCGGCGGCCTAGGGGCGGTCGCGAAAGTGCTGCGCATGATGCTGCAATCGGCGGTGCTCGCCGTCGGCGCTTATCTCGTCATTCACCAGGAGGCGACCGCGGGCATCATCATCGCCGGCTCGATCCTCTCCGCCCGCGCGCTGGCGCCGGTCGATCTCGCCATCGCGCACTGGAAGTCGTTCGTCGCGGCCCGCCAGAGCTGGCAACGGCTCACGCGCCTTCTGGAGCAGATGCCGGCGCAGACGATGCCGACCCAGTTGCAGCCGCCGACCAGCCGCCTCACGGTCGAGGGCGTCACCATGGTGCCGCCGGGCGACCAGCGCCTCATCGTGCAGGACGTCAGCTTCGCGCTCGCCGCCGGCAACGGTCTCGGCGTGATCGGGCCGAGCGGCTCCGGCAAATCCTCGCTGATCCGCGCGCTCGTCGGCGTCTGGCAGCCGGTGCGCGGCAAGGTGCGGCTCGACGGCGCGGCGCTCGATCAATGGTCGAGCGACGTGCTCGGCCGCCACATCGGCTATCTGCCGCAGGACGTCGAACTGTTCGGAGGCACCATCGCGCAGAACATCAGCCGGTTCGATCCCGAGGCCACCTCCGACGGCATCATCGCCGCCGCCAAGGAGGCCGGCGTGCACGAGATGATCATCAAGATGCGCGAGGGCTACAACACGCAGGTCGGCGAACAGGGCACGGCGCTGTCCGCTGGCCAGGCGCAGCGAGTCGCGCTGGCCCGCGCGCTCTACGGCAGCCCGTTCCTGATCGTGCTCGACGAGCCCAACTCCAATCTCGATACCGAGGGCGACGAGGCGCTGACCCGCGCCATCCGCTCGGCGCGCGAGCGCGGCGCCATCGTCATCGTGGTGGCGCATCGCCCCATCGGCGTCGAGGCGGTCGATCAGATCCTGGTGCTGCGCGATGGCCGCATGCAGGCCTTCGGCCCGAAGGAGCAGGTGCTCGCCCAGGTGCTGCAGCCGCGGGTGACGCCGCCGGCCCCGATCAAGGTCGTCAGTGAAGGCGGAGTGGCCAAATCATGAGCACGATGGCGATCGGCGGCGCGAAGCCCGCCGCCAAGAAGACCGTGCGTGATTCCATCAGGTTTCACCTGATGCTCGGTCTTGGCATCGTGCTGGTCCTCGTCGTCGGCCTAGGTGGCTGGGCGTCGACGGTGCTGATCTCGGGCGCGTTGATCGCGCCGGGCCAGATCGTGGTCGAATCCAACGTCAAGAAGGTGCAGCATCCGACCGGCGGCGTGGTCGGCGAGCTGCGCGCCCGCGACGGCGACGTGGTCAAGGCCGGCGACATCCTGGTGCGGCTCGACGACACCGTCACCAGGGCGAATCTCGCCATTGTCGTCAAGAATCTCGACGCCGCGCTGGCGCGCACGGCGCGGCTTCAGGCCGAGCAGCGCGGTCTCGACAAGATCGAGTTTCCGCAATCCCTGCTCGATCGCAGCAGCGATCCCGACGTCAAGGCGCTGCTCTCCGCCGAGAGCAAGCTGTTCGACGTCCGCGTCAACGGCCGCGCCGGCCAGAAGGCGCAGCTCCGCGAGCGCGTCCTGCAGCTCAACGAGGAGATCGAGGGCCTGTCCGCGCAGGAGACGGCCAAGGACAAGGAGATCGCGCTGGTCCAGAACGAGCTCACCGGCGTACGCGATCTCTACGACAAGCGTCTGGTGCAGATCTCGCGACTGACCCAGCTCGAGCGCGACAGTGCCCGTCTCAACGGCGAGCGCGCGCAGTACATCGCCTCGCGTGCGCAGGCCAAGGGCAAGATCACCGAGACCGAGCTCCAGATCATCCAGGTCGACAAGGACATGGTCAGCGAGGTCTCCAAGGATCTGCGCGAGACCAACGACAAGATCGGCGAGCTGATCGAGCGCAAGGTGGCCGCCGAGGACCAGCTTCGCCGCGTCGACATCCGCGCGCCCCAGGACGGCATGGTGCTGCAATCGACCGTGCACACCCTAGGCGGCGTCGTCACCGCCGGTGACACTCTGATGCTGATCGTGCCGCAGGCCGACGACCTCCAGGTCGAGGCCAAGGTCAATCCGGTCGACATCGACAAGCTCCAGATCGGCCAGAAGACGCTGCTGCGCCTGTCGGCCTTCAACCAGCGCACCACACCCGAGCTCAACGGCGTGGTCAGCCGAGTCTCGCCCGACGTCACCACCGAGCAGCGCACCGGCCAGAGCTACTACACCATCCGCGTCTCGATGCCGCCGGAAGAGATCGCCCGTCTCGGCGACGTCAAGATCATCCCCGGCATGCCCGTGGAAGCCTTCGTCCAGACCGGCGACCGCACCATGCTGTCCTACCTGATGAAGCCGCTGCACGACCAGCTGATGCGGGCCTTCCGGGAGAAGTGACGCGCGGAAGCGCGTCGTCTTGCCTCGTCATTGCTTCGCCGCGCTCGCAATGACGACTTGGTTGTCAGTTTGCTATACTGCGATTGCAAGCAGCAACCCGGCGGTCGAACAATGCAATCCCCACCCTCCATCGCTACCAAATCCTTCTCCGATGCGTCGGCGGCCGTCGCCCGGCTCGAAGAGATCTACGAGCGTAACACAAAATTCCTGCGCGACCGGTTCGAGGCTTATGTCGGCGGCGAAGCCGTCACCACGCGGGTGCGGGCCTACTATCCCTTCGTCCGCCTCACCACCGCGACGCATGCGCGGCTGGATTCGCGGCTGTCCTACGGCTTCGTCGCCGGGCCCGGTGTGCACGAGACCAGCGTCACGCGGCCGGACCTGTTCCGCGCCTATCTGACCGAGCAGATCGGTTTGTTGATCCAGAACCATGGCGTGCCCGTGGAGATCGGCGAATCGGCCGAGCCGATCCCGATCCATTTCGCCTATCGCCGCGACATCAACATCGAGGCCGCCATCACCACCAGCGAGAACTCGTCCGTCACGCGCTCGCTGCGCGATGCGTTCGACGTGCCTGACCTCGCCACCATGGACGATGCCATCGCCAACGGCACCTTCGAGCTGCAGCCGGGCGCGCCCGAGCCGCTGTCGCTGTTTCGCGCCGCCCGCGTCGACTACTCGCTACGCCGGCTCTACCACTACACCGGCACCGATCCCGAGCATTTCCAGAACTTCGTGATCTTCACCAACTACCAGTTCTATATCGACGCCTTCGCGCAGCTCTGCCAGCAGCGGCTTCAGGCTGCGAAGCCGGCCTCGAGGCCTTCGTCGCGCCCGGCAACGTCATCACGCACGCCGGTGGCGTGACGACGACGGGGACAGCTCCCGTGCGCACGCCGCAGATGCCGGCCTATCACCTGGTCGAACCCGATTATCGCGGCATCACGCTGATCAACATCGGCACCGGCCCGTCCAATGCGCGCAATGTCACCGACCATGTTGCGGTGCTGCGCCCGCACGCCTGGCTGATGCTCGGCCATTGCGCGGGCCTGCGCAACACGCAGCGGCTCGGCGACTACGTGCTTGCGCACGGCTATGTGCGCGAGGACCATGTGCTCGACCGCGAGCTGCCGCTCTGGGTGCCGATCCCGGCGCTTGCCGAGATGCAGGTCGCCCTCGAGGAAGCCGTCGAGGACGTCACGGGCCTCGAAGGTTTCGAGCTCAAGCGCCTGATGCGTACGGGGACCGTCGCGAGCGTCGACAACCGCAACTGGGAGATCTCGGGGCCCGAGGTAATCCGCCGCATGTCGCAGTCCCGCGCGGTGGCGCTCGACATGGAATCGGCCGCGATCGCCGCCAACGGTTACCGCTTCCGCGTTCCCTACGGCACGCTGCTGTGCGTCTCCGACAAGCCGCTGCACGGCGAGATCAAGCTCGCGGGCATGGCCAGCGAGTTCTATCGCCGTCGCGTCGGCCAGCATCTCGAAATCGGCCTGAAGGCGCTGGAGCGGCTCAAGCAGCAGGAATCGGAGCGCCTGCATTCGCGAAAGCTCCGCAGTTTTGCCGAAGTCGCGTTCCAATAGGACGGCGTCCCGTCGCTTTGCTGCTGACATGGCGGGGAATTTTCAGCATTGTAGGCGCGGGGGCCGACCGGATCTATTTCAATGCCGCTGACGCGCGACAAGATCATCGGCCATGACCTCGAACGGCTGGCCTTCCGTTTCACCATGCTGAACGATGGCGATGTCGTCGACTGCCAGATCAGCGACGCCGCCATGGACGAGCTCGCGGGCATGCAGGGCACCGAAAGCAGCGCGCGGCAGGCCCAGTTCCTGTCCCTGCGCGAGACCATCGAGCGGATCGCGTCGGACCTCTACGACGAGGCGCCGAGGGTGCAGGGCTATGTGGTGCGGATTTTCATGCGGCATCTAGGGCGGTAACTGTCGTGCCATCTTCCGTCGTCCCACCCTCCGCCGTCATGCCCCGGCTTGACCGGGGCATCCGGTACGCCGCGGCCGGTGTGGCGAGAGCGAGCTCTTCAACGCCGGCCTCTGGAATACTGGATCGCCCGGTCAAGCCGGTCGATGACAGCAGTATTGTTGCAAGACCATCTCGACCCACTGTGAAGACCACGGCAGTTCACCCCTCAAGCTTCCTCAGCAACAACTTCAACGCCATCGCTGCAAACGCCTGCATGTTCGCAAACCGGTCATTGCTGCCGGTCTCCAGCGTCATCACCCCTGACGCAGGCCCCGCGACCGCCATGCAGCTGTGGCCGGCGGCGTCGCCGTCGCGGTTGCCGGTGGGGCCGGCGGCGCCGGTCTCGGACAGGCCCCAGTCGCTGCCAAAGCGGCTGCGCATCTGCTCGGCGAGCAGCTTTGCGTAAGGCTCAGATGAGGAACGAAAGCCCTTCATTCCTTCATCCGAAATATCCATCAGCACGCGCCTGGCATCGCGGGTGTAGACCACGGCGCCGCCGAGGTAATAGGCGGACGCGCCGGGCACCGCGAGCAGGCTGGCCGAGATCAGTCCGCCGCCGGACGATTCCGCCACCGCAATGGTCTGTTTGCGCGCGATCAGTTTCGCCGCGACCTGTTCCGCAATGCCGATGAGCTCTTTCATCCCAAGACCCCTTGTTCCTTCGCAACCGAGCTCAGCCTTCCTAGCATATGACAGCAGGCTTGGCCGAGTTGCGGGCGACGGACAGGCCTGCTTGAATGGCAGGTACAAAACGAGACATGCGAGGAAACGTGAGAAGGGAGACGTCATGGCGTCCCTGATCGCCGGCGGCATCGATTGCGACGTGCATCCGGCCGTGCCGCATCTGACCAGCCTGCTGCCGTACCTCGACGACTACTGGCGCGATCAGGTGACGACGCGCGGCATGGTCGACCTCGTATCGCAATCCTATCCGAAGAATTCGCCGATCACGGCGCGACCCGACTGGCGCCCCGAGAGCGGCAAGCCGGGCGAGAGCCTCGAGGCCATGCAGCGCCATGTGCTCGATTCCTTCCGGCTCAAGCATGCCATCTGCAATCCGCTCTATGGCGTGCAGATGGTGTTCTCCGAGGACATGCAGGCCGCGTTCTGCCGCGCGCTGAACGACTGGCTCGTGAAGGAATGGCTCGATCGCGATTCACGGCTGCGTGGTTCGATCGTGATTCCCACGCAAAGCATCGAGAAGGCCGTCGCCGAGATCGAGCGCTACGCGCAGGACAGGCGCTTCGTGCAGGTGCTGATGCTGGTGATGGGCGACACGCCGCTCGGCAAGCGCGCGCTGTGGCCGATCTATGAAGCCGCGGAACGGCTTGGCCTGCCGATCGGCATCCACGCCGGTTCAGCCTATCACAATCCGCCGACTGCGGTGGGATGGGGCTCTTATCACATCGAGGATTATGTCGGTCAGGCCCAGGCGTTCCAGGCGCAGCTCACCAGCCTGATCGTCGAAGGCGTGTTCGCCAAATATCCGCGGCTGAAAATGGTGTTGCTGGAATCCGGCGTCTCCTGGATCGCGCCCTATCTCTGGCGGCTGCACAAGTTCTGGCGCGGGGTGCGGATGGAGACCCCGTGGGTCGATCGCGCACCGCTGGAACTTGTGCGCAGCAACATCCGCTTTTCGTTACAGCCATTTGATGCGCCGCCGGAACCCGAGACATTAATTCGCCTGTTTGAGCATATGCAGTCGGACGAATTGGTCTTATTCTCCACGGACTATCCGCACTGGCAGTTCGACGACCAGGACGCGCTGCCCGAAGGTCTGTCCCCCGATCTCGTGCGCAAGATCATGATCGACAATCCGTATGCGACCTATCCCCGCCTGACGTGAGCCCGCTGCCAAAGGAGGCAAGGCGATGAATATCCAGTTCCGCGAGAACCAAGAAGCCGCTTCCCCACTGACCGTCAAAACCGCGATCGCGGACTGCGACATCCACCCGGCACGCGCCACCCGCACCGAGCTCTATCCCTATCTCGCCAAGCGCTGGCAGCATCATCTCGAGATCTACGGCGTTCATGCCTATCAGGGCATGATGGAGGGCCCGCCCTACCCGAAGGCGCAGCCCAACGCCTCGCGCCGCGATGCCTATCCGCCCGAAGGCGGCCCGCAGGGCTCCTCGCTCGCCTTCATGCAGAAGCAATTGCTTGATCCCAACAATGTGCAGCTCGGCGTGCTCAATCCGCTCAACACCGGGCAGGGCATCCGCAATCACGAGCTCTCGGCCGCGCTGTGCTCGGCGATCAATGACTGGCAGATCGACAAATGGACCAGCAAGGACAAGCGGCTGAAAGCGTCGATCGTCGTGGGCAATGAGGACGGGCTGTCGGCCGCCGCCGAAATCCGCGAGCGCGCCGGCGACAAGAATTTTGTGCAGGTGCTCTTGCTCAGCCGCAATGTCGAGCCGCTCGGCCAGCGCCGCTACTGGCCGATCTATCAGGCCGCGGAAGAGGCCGGTCTTCCCGTCGGCGTCCACGCCTTCGGTTTCGGCGGCAACCCGATCACGCCGTCGGGCTGGCCGAGTTACTACATCGAGGAGATGGTCGGCCACTCGCAGTGCCAGCAATCGGCGCTGGCGAGCCTCGTGCTGGAGGGTGTGTTCGAGCGCTTCCCGAAGCTGAAAATGGTGATGATCGAGGCTGGCTTCGGCTGGGCGCCGTCATTGGCATGGCGGCTGGACAAGGCCTGGCAGCGGCTGCGCAGCGAGGTGCCGCACGTGAAGCGGCCGCCGTCGGAATATATCCGCGAGCAGGTGTGGTGGACGACGCAGCCGATGGAGGATCCTGAAAGCCGCGAGGATCTCTTCGACGTCATCAAATGGATCGGCTGGGACAGGTTGCTGTTCGCGACCGACTATCCGCATTGGGACTACGACGAGCCCTCGCGCGTGCTGCCGGCGGGCGTCAGCGAAGCCAACCGCGAGGCGTTCTATCTCGGCAATGCGAAGAAGCTGTACGGCATTTCCTGATGGCAAGACACGTCATTGCCGCGGTCGATGAGCTTCCGCCCGGCACGCGAAAATTCCTGGAGATCGACGGCCGGCCGATCGCGGTCTTCAACATCAGGGGCGAATATTTCGGCCTGATGAACCGCTGCCCGCATCAGGGTGCGGCATTGTGCGAGGGGCCGCTGATCGGCCTTGCGCAGTCGAGCAATCCCGGCGAGATCGAGTACACCAAGCTCGGCGAGATCATCCGTTGCCCCTGGCATGGCTGGGAGTTCGATATCCGCACGGGGCAATCCTACTGCGATCCCCGCCGCTTCCGCGTGAAGGCCTATCCGGCCCATGTCGAGCCCGGCGCAAGCGTGATGAAGGGCCCGTATGTGGCGGAGACGATTCCTGTGAAGGTCGAGAGCGATTACGTGGTGGTGGAGCTGTAGCCGCGCCGGTGGTGCGCGCCCGTTCTTACGGGGTCGGGACGAGCTACGCTCGCCCTGAGAGGATTTGCGGTGAGGGGCCTCTCTGAACACGAGCGGTCGTCGAGAGACCTGTACCCCCTCACCCGGATCGCAAGAGCGATCCGACCTCTCCCCGCAAGCGGCCCGCAATCGGGGAGAGGTGACGACAGCCCGTCAATGCCCCGCAACCGGCTCCGCCGTCGTATCGTATGTCGGCACCGCCTTACCACCGCCGCGATACACGATCGAGGCCGCGATGATGCCGAGCAGCGCCGCGAACATCAGCCAGGCGCCGGGCGCGGCCTTGTTGCCGGTGGTGTCGATCAGCCAGGTCGAGGCGAACGGCGTGAAGGTGCCGAACAGCGCGGCGGCGAGCGCGAAGGCGAGCGAGAAGCAGGTGGTGCGCACATGCGCGGGCACGATCTCCACGAGGGCGCCGAGCATGGTGCCGCTGTACATTCCGAAATAGAACGAGAACATCATCTCGACGGCGAGCAGCTTGCCGAAGGTCGGCGCGGACACCAGCCAGGACAGCGCCGGATAGGCGGTGAGGAGCGAGAGGCTGGCGATCCCGATCAGCACCGGCTTGCGGCCGATGCGGTCGGACAGCGCGCCGCCGACTGGATTCCAGATGAAGTTGGTGACTGCCACCAGCAGCGTCACCAGCAGCGCGTCCTGCGTCGACAGCTTCAGCACCGTCTTGCCGAAGGTCGGTGTGTAGACGGTGACGAAGTAGAACGTTGTCGTGGTCAGGACCGCGATCATCATGCCGAGAATGACGATGCGCCAGTTGGCGAGCGCGGAGGCGAACACTTCGCTGGCCGTCGGGTGCTTCTTCATGGCGAGGAAGGCCGGCGTTTCCTCCAGCGTGCGCCGCAGGAAGAAGATCAAGGGAATGATCAGGCAGCCGACGAAGAACGGAATGCGCCAGCCCCAGGACGCGACGGTGTCGGCCGGCATCACCTCGGACAGGAGATAGCCGAGGATCGACGCCACGAAGATCGCGACCTGCTGGCTCGACGACTGGAACGAGGTGTAGAAGCCGCGATTGCCGGGCGTGGAGATCTCAGCGAGATACACCGACACGCCGCCGAGTTCGACGCCGGCGGAGAAGCCCTGGAGCAGGCGGCCGATCAGCACGATGACGGGCGCCGCGATGCCGATGGTCGCATAGGTCGGGCAGAACGCGATGACGACGGTGCCGAACGCCATGATGCCGAGCGTGACGATCAGGCCCTGGCGCCGGCCGATGCGGTCGATATACGCGCCGAGCACGATCGCGCCGACGGGGCGCATCAAGGCGCCGAGCCAGAACACGCCAAACGTGTTGAGCAGCGAGGCCGTCTCGTTGGTCGAGGGGAAGAACGCCTTGCCGATCGCGGCGGCGTAGAAGCCGAACAGGAAGAAATCGAACTGCTCGAGGAAATTGCCGCTGGTGGCGCGCAGGATCGCGCCGATGCGCGACTTGATCTCGGGCGGATTGGTTGAGGCGGCTGGTCCAGCCATGACGTTGCTCCCCGTGGAAAGGCGTGGCCGGACCGGAACTCATGTCACGGCTGGGCGACAGATTGGTCTGCGGCAATCTGCCCTACCCCTTCCTGCGCGGGGCGGACCGAGTCAATCCGTTTCGCCACGAAGCTGCTGATTTTCAGGCCTTATTTTGCGTTGCAGCAACCAGCCATTGGCGGAACGCGGTCAGCTTCGGCGTCTCGCGGCGGCCGTCCGGTGCGACCAGGTAGAAGCCGGCATCGGCCGGCAGCGCGATCTTGAACGGCACCACCAGCCGGCCCTTGGCGATGTCGTCCTGCACGTAGGAGGTCCGCCCCATCGCCACGCCGATGCCGTCGATCGCGGCCTGGATGGTCATGAAGATCATGTCGAAGGTGATGCCGGGGTGCTGCGCGATATTGGCCGGCAGGCCTGCCGCCGTCAGCCATAGCCGCCAGTCGTCGCTGTTGGCGTTGGAGGTGTGCAGCAGCGGATGGTTGCGCAGATCCTCGGGCCGGCGCAGCGGCTTCTCGCCGCGCAGCAGCGAGGGGCTGCACACCGGAAACAGCTCGTCGGCCATCAGCCAGTCGGCGCGCAGGCCCGGCCACTGGCCGCGGCCGTAGCGGATCGCGGCATCGACGTCATCGCGCTGGAAGTCGACGAGGCTGGTCGAGGTGGTGATGCGGACGTCGATGCCGGGATGCTGCTCCTGAAAATCGGCCAGCCGCGGCAGCAGCCATTTTGCCGCGAGCGAGGCCAGCGTCGACACCGTCAGCACCTTGTCGTCGTCCTTGCGCAGGAGACGATCGGTGGCAAGGCGCAGATCGTTGAAGGCGGCGCGCACGCCCGGCAGATAGTCACGCGCCTCCGGCGTCAGCGCCAGCGCGCGATTTTGCCGGATGAACAGGCGGATGCCGAGCTCCTCTTCGAGCCGGCGGATCTGATGGCTGATCGCGGTCTGGGTCACGTTCAACTCGCTGGCGGCCAGCGTGAAGCTGAGATGGCGCGCGGCGGCCTCGAACGCCCGCAATCCGTTCAGCGAGGGCAATCTGGCAGTCATCTGGCAGCAGGATGCATGACGTTATTTCATGCGAAAGGGTACAAATTGTCGTTTGTCGTAGCGGACTTAGAAGCAGATATTCGCGGTCAACTTAGCTCCAGGAGCTGAAAATGTCTACGTTGACCGACAATTCGATGACAAATCATCATGCAAACGGCCTGATCCATCAGATCGGCGAGACGCTCCACGTCTGGCACGAGCGCTACCGGACCCGGCGCGAGCTGACCCACTGGACTGCCCGCGACCTCCATGACGTCGGGCTGTCCTGGTCCGACATCGCCGACGAGGCCCACAAACCCTTCTGGCGGGCCTGATTGGCCGCCAGGCCGGCGCCGCCTGATCATAGGGGCGCCGGCGGTCCCTTTTCGTGAAGGGCTCGTCTCATGAGCACTCTCCGCCTCGAAGACCTGAAGCAATATTCGGACACGTTGCGCACCCCGGACGGTACCGCGCTGAACGTTCGCTTCGTCGAGCCACGCGACACCGATGAGCTGCAGCATTATTTCCGCTCGCTCTCGACCCGCTCCCGCTACAACCGCTTCTTCGGCGCGATCAGCGAATTGCCGAAGGGCCTGCTGCACGACTTCCTCGAGGTCGGTGAGCGCGAGTGTTTCACCGTCGTCGCGACCATGATGGTCGACGGCTACGAGGCCATCGTCGCCGAGGCACGCTATGCCTTGCATGCGGAAACTGCGACGCTCGAATTCGGCCTTTCGGTCGATGACCGCTGGCAGGGCCACGGCATCGCCACCGCGCTGATGAAGAACCTCGAATGCCGCGCAGCCGCGCTTGGCGCTGAGCACATGTTCGGCGATACGCTGCGCTCCAACGAGGCGATGGTTTCGCTCGCGCGCAAATCCGGCTTCGCCTTCGTCAATCATCCTGATGACTGGAAGCTGGTGCGCTTCGACAAGGAAATCAGCGTCGCACCGAAGGAGATTCCCTGCGCGAGCTGGCGCATCGCCGCCCTTTCCCGTCAGGCCGACAGTCCCTCAGCCTCGGCCTGACACCACTGCAAGCCCGGCCTGGTCATCCAGAGCCGGGTATTTTTTTGCCTGCAGTCTCTCTCCAGCGTCATTCCGGGGCGCGCATAGCGCGAACCCGGAATCCATTTCACCGGGTGTCCTGCGGCCCCATGGATTCCGGGTTCGATGCTCCGCATCGCCCCGGAATGACAGCTACTTCCCCGTGAACACCGCTTTCCGCTTCTCGATGAACGCCTGCACCGCCTCCTTGTGATCGGCGGTCGTTGTCAGCCGGACCAGCCGTTCGGCCTCATGGTCGCGGGCGGTTTCGAAGTCGAACAGCAGGGCCTCGTCGAGATTGTCCTTCATGTAGCGTAGCGCGAGGCGCGGGCCTTCGGCGAGTGATCTTGCCAGCGTGAACGCCTCATTCTGCAATTTGTCGTCGGGCACGACACGGTTGACGAGGCCGATCGCTTCGCAGCGCGCGGCATCGACGCGCTCGCCGGTGAACATCAATTCGCGCGCCCGCGCGGTGCCGACGAGGCGGGTGAGCAGCCAGGCGATGCCGTAGTCGCCGGAGAGTGCGATGCGGGCGTAGCCGGTGGCGACGAAGGCCGATTGCGCGGCGATGCGGATGTCGCAGGCCATGGCGATGGCAAGTCCGGCGCCGACCGCGGGGCCGGGCAGGGCGGCGATGGTCGGCTTGCGCACCGACACCAGCGCGCCGGTGAGCAGCCGCTGCCGCTCCTGCAGGTCGGCGATGCGGTCGTCCAGCGACATCTCCAGCTTTTTGGAGTCGCGATGCGCGCCCATGCCCTTGACGTTGCCGCCGGCGCAAAAGGCTTCGCCCGCGCCGGTGAGCAGCAGCGCGCCCACCTGCGGATCCTCGGCGCAGGTCCGGATCATGGTGCGCAGCGCCGGCGTCAGCGCGTCCGACAGCGAATTACGCGCCTCCGGCCGGTTCAGCGTGATGATCGCGACGCGGTCGCGGATGACGCAGAGAAGCTCGCTGGTGCCGGTGTCGATGGTGGTTTCGGTGGTCATGTCGCCTCACTCCCTTCGTCATTGGGAGCGAGGCGAAGCAATCCAGTCTGCTTCCGCGGAGACATTTCTGGATTGCTTCGCTTCGCTCGCAATGACAGTTGCGATTAAGTTATTGTCTCAAAACTTCTCCACCCAGGGCCGCAGCTCCAGCTCCCAGCTCCAGGCGCTGCGCGGCTGCTGCAATACATTCCAATAGCTCGCCGCGATGGCATCGGGATCGAGCATTGAATCCGGCTTGTCGGCAGGCTCGGTGCGCGCCGCGCTGCGGATGCCGCCGTCGATCACGAAATGCGCGACATGGATGCCTTGCGGCGAGAGTTCGCGCGCCAGGCTTTGCGCCAGCCCGCGCAGCGCGAACTTGCCCATCGCGAACGAGGCGGACTGGGCGTAGCCCTTGACGCTGGCGGAAGCGCCGGTGAACAGGATCGCGCCGTGCTGGTTCGGCAGCATGCGCTTGGCCGCCTGCTGCGCCACCAGGAAGCCGCCATAGGCGCTGACCGCGATGGCCTGCGCGACGTCGGCCGGGATCAGGTCGACGAACGGCCCGCGGGTGCGGCCGCTGGCATTGTAGACGACGAGATCGGGCGTGCCGATCTCGCGCTCGACCAGGCCGAACAGCCGCTCGACCTCCTCCGGCTCGGTGGCGTTGCAGGCGTAGGCCTTCGCGCCGGTCTCGCTGCAGAGCGCGCCGAGCTTCTCGATTTTTCGCGCGGCAAGTGCGACGCGGATGCCCTGGGCGGACAGCAGCCGGGCCAGAGAGGCGCTCAGGCCTTCGCCGGCACCGACGATAAGCGCGATCTTGTAGTTCGGGTGTTCCATGGCGTGATCTCTCAGGACGGGGAGCCGCTGATCTATGCATGGGTCGCGCGGACAACCAGCCAAGAACCGACGGCCCGCTGATCACAATTCCGCAGAGCGAATTGCTCCATCACGGCGATCATGCCTCCCTGACAATTTGCGGCTTTATCGCGCTTCCTGGCTGGAGCATGATCGACATCATCCAAAGCGGCAAGCGCCAAAACAGCCAAAATGTCCGCGGGATGGAAACGAAGAGGACGATCATGGTCAAGCCGGTCACAGCGCAGCCAAGAAATGCCTCGGCCGAGCCATCCGGCCTGCTGGCACCCGACACCACCGGCATGAATTTCTATCGCGCCGATCCGGCGCTCACGGACCTGCTTCGCATCCATCTGCCGGACAATCTGTTCCGCCACATCGAGCCGCATCTCGATCGCCTCGGCGAGCTCGCCGGTGGCCGGCTCGACGAGTGCGCGCGGCTAGCCGACCGGCACACGCCGGTGCTGCATCAGCGCGACAAGTTCGGCCGCGACGTGCAGTCGATTGAATATCATCCGGCCTATCGCGAGCTGGAGAACGCCGCGTTCGGCCAGTTCGGCATCCACGCGCTCTCGATCCGCAAGGGCATCATGGGCTGGCCGGACAAATATCCCGTCGTTGCCAAGCACGCCTTCACCTTTCTGTTCAACCAGACCGAGTTTGGCATGGGCTGCCCGATCAACGTCACTGACGGCTGCGCGAAACTGCTGGCGAATTTCGGCAGCGAGGCACTGAAGGCGAAATATCTTGATGGCCTGACCTCGACCGACATGAGCAAGCTGACGCAAGGCGGCCAGTTCATGACCGAGAAGGAAGGCGGCTCCGACGTCGGCACGCTGACCACCCGCGCCGTGCAGGAGGGCGATCATTGGCGCCTCTATGGCGAGAAATGGTTCTGCTCGAATGCCGATGCGAAAGTGGTGATGCTGCTGGCGCGCCCCGAAGGCGCAGGTCCGGGCACGCGCGGCGTCGGCCTGTTCCTGATGCCGCGCTTCCTCGACGACGGCTCGCAGAACCACTACCGGATCGTGCGCCTCAAGGACAAGCTCGGCACGCGCTCTATGGCTTCGGGCGAGATCAAGCTCGAAGGCGCGATCGCCTATGCGGTCGGCAAGCTCGACCGCGGCTTCGTGCAGATGGCCGAGATGGTGAATTCCTCGCGGCTCTCCAATGGCGTCAAATCCACCGCGCTGATGCGCCGGGCCTATCATGATGCCATGACCGTGGCGAAGAATCGCGTCGTGTTTGGCCAGCGCATCATCGACCTGCCGCTCGGCCGCCGCCAGATGCTGAAGATCATGCTGCCGGTCGAGCAGGCGCTGTCGATGAGCTTTCTCACCGCCGACGCGCTCGACCGCGCGGAAGCCGGCAGCCAGTCTGCCGCAGCGCTGCTGCGCATCCTGACCCCGACACTGAAATTCCGAGCCACGCGCGATGCGCGAAAAGTCTGCGGCGATGCGCTCGAGATGCGCGGCGGCATCGGCTACATTGAGGAGTTCGCCACTGCCCGGCTGTTGCGCGATGCGCATCTCGGCTCGGTCTGGGAAGGCACCGGCAACATCGTCGCGATCGATGCGCTCCGGCGCGCAGTCGGCCGCCACGGCGCGGAATCCGCGCTATCAGCCGATCTGCATGCCCGGCTCGACGACAGCGCCGCGGTGCCGCAAGCCTGGCGCGACAATCTGCGCGGCCTTGTCGATCGTGCAGTGGGCTTCGCGCGCGAGGTCGCGGGCAAGTCAGAGAACGAAGCCGATGCGCGCCGCGCAACGAGCCTGCTCTATCATGTCGGCAGCGCGGTCGCACTCGCCTGGGAAGCACATCGCATCCACGAGATGCGCGGCGACGCGCGCCGCCTGCTGTTGTCGCGCCTCGTGATCGACCACCGCGTCTCGCCGAGCGGTCCGTTCCGGCTGACGGAAAATGCCGCGCAGGCGAAGATCGCCGCATTGCTGCTCGGCGATCGCGATGCCGGCATGAGCGAGGTTGGCGAACTGGTTCTGGCAGCGTAGGCTCTCCCTTCATCTCTCCCATTCGAGAGGTGAAGTTCCTGCAAGCAACGAAACAAAAACAACGAGGGAAACACCGATGAAGGCCGCTGTCCTCTATGAAGTCAACCAGCCGCTGGTCATTGAGGATGTCAGCCTGCCGAAGCCCGGCCCGCGCGAGGTCCTGGTCCGCACCGCTGTGGCCGGCCTCTGCCACTCCGACCTGCACTTCATGGAAGGACTCTATCCGCATCCGCTGCCGGCGGTGCTCGGGCATGAGTCTGCCGGCGTGGTCGAGCAGGTCGGCTCCGACGTGACTTACGTGAAGCCGGGCGATCACGTCGTCACTTGTCTCTCGGTATTCTGCGGCACCTGTGACAATTGCACCACCGGCCGCACCGTGCTCTGCACCGATGCGACGGTGAAGATGCTGCCGGGCGTCTCCAACCGCATGCAGTGGTCGAAGCCCGAGAAGCTGCACCAGTTTCTCAATCTTTCGTCCTTTGCCGAGCAGATGCTGGTGCACGAGAACGCGATCGTGAAGATCCGCAAGGACATGCCGCTCGATCTCGCCGCGCTGATCGGCTGCGGCGTCATCACCGGCTACGGCGCGGTGGTGAACACGGCGAAAGTGACGGCCGGCGAGACCGTGGCGGTGATCGGCTGCGGAGGGGTCGGCATGGCGGCGATCAACGGCGCGCAGATCGCGGGTGCCGGACGCATCATCGCCATCGACACCAATCCGGCAAAGCTCCAGCTCGCGACCAAGCTGGGCGCCACCGACATCATCAATCCTGCCGACGGCGACGTCGTGAAGCAGGTCCGCGACCTCACCAATGGCGGCGTGCATCACGCCTTCGAGGTCCTCGGCCGCAAGGAGACCGCGGAGCAGGCGTTCGGCATGCTCGCCGCCGGCGGCACCGCCACCATCGTCGGCATGATCCCGTTCGGCCAGAAGATCGAGCTGCACGGCTTCGATTTCCTGCGCGAGCGCAGGATCCAGGGCTCCTCGATGGGCTCCAACCATTTCCGCGTCGACATGCCGCGGCTGGTCGATTTCTATCTGCGCGGCCGGCTGCATCTGGAGGACTGGATCTCGGCCAAGCTGAAATTGTCGGAGATCAACGAGGGCTTCGCCAACATGAAGGCCGGCAAGACGCTGCGCAGCGTGATCGTGTTCGATAGTTGACGCTTCACCTCACCCCGCTCTTTGCCGGGAGAGGTGAAGAGCTCACCGCGACACGTGCGCCGACACGGCCAGCCATGTCCCGTTCTTCTTCGCCCAGCAATCGGTATACCGCCCCGTCGCCTGCTGACCGTCCGCCGTGGTGTAGCTGGTCGCGGCGTGGATGATCGCGAAGTCGCCCATGATGCGGATGATGACGTCGTACGCATGCAGGTTGCGGATCGCGATCGGCCGCGCCGTCTGCTCCAGGAAGGCGGCGCGATCGACCAGCGTCTTGTCGGGATTGGAGCAGTAGAACTCGGGGGCCAGGATCTCGTCGAAGCGCCTGACGTCGCAATTCTGAACGGAGGCGACGTAGTCGCGATTGAGCGCGGTGAGCTGTTCGAGGTCCTGGCTCATTGTGCTTCCTCCCTCTCTGTCATTCCGGGGCGCGCGGAGCGCGAACCCGGGATCGCGATGTTTACTCCGTCATTGCGCGCGCAGCGAAGATTCCATGGGGAGTGGATAGCGACCAGGTCTGAGGCCAGACTGAGGTTGCTACATCCATTCGACCTGAACTCCGTTCCGATCTGCCCAAGGCGCTTCTCCCGCTCTGGGTGTTGGAGGATGATGCGCAGTTTGGCCTAGCGCTGCAATCGATGTTTGATGGCGATTGACGTGTCTGACCGGTGGTCATCGGGTCGGCCGACAACAACGTCGGTGTCATCGCCCGGCTTGACCGGGCGATCCAGTACGTCGCGGCGGAAATGTGAACGAACTGCTGCCGCAGCGTACTGGATGCGCCGGTCAAGCCGGGGCATGACAGCCGAGTGTGGGGCCGCTACGCCGCGCCGATCAATATCCCCACCGCCAGCACGATGGCGCCGCCGAGAACGATCTGGAACACCGCCTGGAGGAACGGCGTGTCCATGTAGCGCGAGCGGATGAAGGCGATCGCCCATAATTCGAAGAACACGACGACGCAGGCGATTCCCGTCGCGATCCAGAACGCGTTGGCCCATGTGTCGGGCACCAGATACGGCGCGGTGTGGCCGAGTCCGCCGAGCGTCGTCATCGCGCCGCAGGTGACGCCGCGCAGCCAGGGCGAGCCGCGCCCCGTCAGCGAGCCGTCGTCGGACAAGGCTTCCGCAAAGCCCATGCTGATGCCGGCGCCGATCGAGGCGGCGAGGCCGACGAGAAACGTCTGCCAGTTCTGATGCGTGGCGAAGGCCGCCGCGAACAGCGGCGCCAGCGTCGAGACCGAGCCGTCCATCAGGCCGGCGAGGCCCGGCTGCACATATTGCAGCACGAACATGCGCCGGCGCGTGCGGTCCTCCTCGGCGCGCACGTCGGGCTTCAGGATCTCGTCGGTCAGCCTGGCGGCGGTGTGCTCGTGGCCCTTCTCGGCCTCGGCGAGGTCGCCGAGCAGCCGGCGCACATTGACGTCTTCGGCCTGCTCGGCGGCCTTGGCGTAGAAACGCTCGGCCTCGAGCTCCATGGTCTCGACTTCCCTTCGGATCGTGTCGAGCGGCAGGTTCTTGGTCAGCCAGATCGGCCGGCGGCGCAGAAAACCCTTCACGTCCTCGCGGCGGATCGGCGGCAGATGCTGGCCGAAGCGCTGCTCGTACATTTCCAGCAGCATGTGGCGATGGCCGCGCTCCTCCTCGGCCATCTGCTCGAACAGTTTTGCCGAGTCCGGATAGCGCTCCTTCAGATCCTCGGCGAAGGTCATGTAGATGCGGCTGTCCTCCTCCTCCGAGGAGATCGCGACCGCCAGCACCTCGCGCTCGGTCAGATCGGCAAAATTCTTCACGGCGGCCCTGTTTTTCAAGTTTAGAATTATTCTAAACTATATAGTGCGCCGCCGTTTCGGGGTCAAATCAGGCCTTGCCGGCCTTTGCGAGGAAGTCGAGCAGCAGCCGGCTCACCTCGGCTGGCTGCTCCTGCTGCACCCAATGGCCGGCGCCATCGACGAGATGGCAGCCGAGCATCTTCGTGCAGCCGCGTCCCTGCATCGCCTCGAATACGCCGGGGCGCTGATAGGTGCCCCAATCCTGCTTGCCGGAGATGAAGCAGGAGGGCACGTCGATGCTGCGACCGGCGAACAGCTGCATCTCGCTGTTGAGCATGCCCGACGTGCCGTAGCGATACCATTGCAAGCCCCCCTGGAATCCGGTGCGACCGTATTCGGCGCTGTAATAGGCAAGATCGCTGTCCGGCAGCCATTGGTTGGCGGCGATCGCGGCGGGCGACGGCATCTCCTTGGCGACCGTCTCGGCCATGGTCTCGTTCAACTCCATCACATAATAGCTCGGCAGCTTCGCCAGCTCGTCCGCCGTCCACGCCTTGAGCGGATATGGCTTGTTGTCGGTCCAGTCCGCGCTCTTGTGATGATAATACGCGCGCAGGAAATCATGCACGCCCTGCGGCGCGTGCTGCATGTCGTCGTTGGCCGGACGTGTCGAATAGTACCACTGATAATGCTTGCGCGGCCGTGGCAACCCGGCGAGCTCGCGATGCACGGGGTCTTCGGTTGGCGGCTTTGCCGGCGCATCGACCGTGTTGAATGGCAGCGGCGGCGCTCCGCCGAACGGCGCGCTCATCAGTGTCACCGAGCGAAACACGTCGGGCCGGATCAGCGCGCACCACGCCGCGACCGGGCTGCCGAAATCGTGCCCGGCGAGATCGACCTGCCTGTAGCCGAAGGCCGACACCAGAGCGAGCGCATCGCGCACGAGGTTGAGAAGAGAGAACGGCGCGAGATCGCCGTCATAGTCCGCGGTCCATCCCGTGGTGCGGCCATAGCCGCGCTGGTCCGGCGCGATCACGTGATAGCCGGCATGTGCGAGCGACGGCATCACCTTGCGCCAGGAGAAGGCGAGTTCGGGAAAGCCGTGCAGCAGCAGGATGCACGGCCGACCCCTGGTCTCGAACCCGGCTTCGAGCACATGCATGCGCAAGCCGTTGATGCCGTCGACATAGCGCGAGCGGATTCCCGCCGGGAGGGGAATGTCGGGAAGATCGGCCATCGTTTCCTCCGTGGGCGTCTCTTACCCCCGCCTGGAGAGGCCCCCTCCAGGGGAGGATGGGAGTTCGCGGTGCAACCGCCTTACATCAAACCGCCGCACACACGAACGCGTTGCCCTTGCGCTTGATCTTCCCCACCGACGGCGACGGAAAATGCGCGGTGCAGCACAGCGTGTCGGTCTCGCAATAGCGCTCCAGGAAGCTGCGGCGCGTCGTGGCCGCCCTGGCCGGATCGACGTCGAACTTGATCGACAGCTCCGGATAGAGCGTCTGCAACGGTGAGTGCATGAGGTCGCCGGAGAACACCGCGTCGTCCTTGCCGCGTCCCATCGTGACCGCGATATGTCCCGGCGTATGGCCCGGCGTTGGCAGGATGCGGACGTGATCGCCGATCTGGTGATCATTCCCGACGAGCTCGTGCCTGTTGGCCTCGACCACCGGCAGCACGCTGTCGACGAAAGGCGGAATCTCCGTCTTCGCATTCTCGGCGGACCAGTGGTCGTATTCCTGCCTGGCGAAGACGTAGCGCGCCTTGGGAAAGGTCGGCACCCAGCGGCCGTTCTCCAGCCGCGTGTTCCAGCCGACGTGATCCACGTGCAGATGCGTGCACATCACGAAGTCGATGTCGTCGACCGAAAACCCCGCGGCGTTGAGGCCGCGCAGATAGGTGTCGTCGGTCTTCATGTTCCATTTCAGCCGATTGGGGCGCGGCTTGTCGTTGCCGATGCAGCTGTCGATCAAAACGGTGTGGTGCGGCGTCTTCACCACATAGGACTGGAAGCACAGCATCAGCACGTCGTTGTCGTCGAGTGCCTTGGCCTGCCGCATCCATGCCCGGTTCTGGGTCAGCACCTCCGGTGTCAGCCCCGGCAGCATTTCCAGCGCCGGGACGAACGAGGTTTCCTGCTCGATGACGCGATGGATGGTGAGATCGCCGACCGCGTATTTCAGGCTCATGAGAACTCCCGCGTATGTTACGCCCGAGGCGGCACCGAGATCTTCACGGAGGGCCGCTCCAGCATCTTCTGATGGAAGGCGTCGAGCTTCGGATAGGCCTTGCGCCAGCCGCAATCGGCGAAGCGGAAGTCCGCATAGCCGAGCACGCAAACGAGGCCGATCTGCGAGATGTCGAACGGGCCGTTCAGCACCTCGGGCATGTTCTCGAAGCGCGCCATGCCGGTCCAGGCCCGGTTCCAGTGATCGTCCGACCACGCCTGCCACTGCAGGCCCTGCGGCCGCACCATCTTCTCGTATCGGCACAGCAGCATGGAATCGAGCATGCCGTTGATCAGCGAATGATTGGTCTTGGCCTCCCAGCGCCGCGGCCCGTGATCCGGGATCAGGCTGCCGCCGGCGATCTCGTTGAGATATTCGACGATGACGTAGGAATCCAGGATGACGTCACCGTCATTGGTGATCAGCACCGGCAGCTTCTTCAGCGGCGTGATCTTCGAATAGTCCTCGTTGGCGGTGCCCGGCGTCACGGTCGCGGGTGTCAGCTCGATCTTGTCGATCAGCCCGAGCTCGATCGCGGCGATGCGCACCTTGCGGGCAAAGGGCGAGGCGGGGGAGAAGGTGAGCTTCATGGCGAGCATCCCAAAATGAAAGCCGTGGTTCGTCATTGCGAGGAGCGAGGCGACAAAATTGCGAAGCAATTTTGCGCTGGAGCGACGAAGCAATCCAGACTGTCTCTGTAGGACGATCTCTGGATCGCTTCGCTTCGCTCGCAATGACGGGGAGAGGGCGGAGGCTTACGCCGCGACGATCTCCTGGCGCTGCTCGCCGAGGCCCTCGATGCCGAGCGTCACGACGTCGCCGACATTGAGGAAGGTCGGCGGCTTCATGCCGAGGCCGACGCCGGGCGGGGTGCCGGTGGTGATGATGTCGCCCGGCAGCAGCGTCATGAACTGCGAGACATAGGAGACGCACTTGGCCATGGAGAAGATCATGGTCTTGGTCGAGCCGGTCTGGCGGCGCTGCCCGTTGACGTCGAGCCACATCGACAGGTTCTGCACATCCTTGATCTCGTCCTTGGTCGCGAGCCAGGGGCCGACCGGGCCGAAGGTGTCGTGCGACTTGCCCTTGGTCCACTGGCCCAGGCGCTCGATCTGGAAGGCGCGCTCGGAGACGTCGTTGCAGACGCAATAGCCGGCAACGTAGTTCAGCGCGTCGGCTTCCGAGACGTATTTGGCGCGGGTGCCGATGATGGCGGCGATCTCCACCTCCCAATCGAGCTTGGTCGAGCCGCGCGGCTTCTCGACCGCGTCGTTCGGGCCGGAGAGCGAGGTGTTGGCCTTCATGAAGATGATCGGCTCGGTCGGGATCGCAGCGCCGGTTTCCTTGGCGTGGTCGCTGTAATTGAGCCCGATCGCGACGAATTTCGAGATGCCGGTGACCGGCGCGCCGAACCGCGGCTTGCCGGAGACGGCCGGCAGCGAGGCAGGGTCGAGAGCCGCCAGCTTCTTCAGGGACTCCGGCGAATAGGCCTCGCCCGTGAGATCCTTCACATGCGCCGACAGGTCGCGCAACTGGCCGGATTTGTCGATCAGGCCGGGCTTTTCCGCACCCTTTTCGCCATAACGTACAAGCTTCATTCTCGTTTCTCCCTGAAAGATGGACCGATCGGTTAACAGCTTCATGGAACAGCGCGGCGGGAAATTCAACCGCTCAAAACGGCGTGCATTGCAGCCCTTCATTCGGCAGGGTGGGTTAGTCGAAGGCGTCACCCACCCTGCGAAGCCTACGATTCCAGCGCCACAAACCTGAACGCGTCCCCATCCCGCTTGATATGTCCGGCCGAGAAATGTCCGCCGATCACCAGCGTCGGGGTGTCGGCAAAGCGCGAGAACACCTCCTGGCGGGTCGCCGCTGATTGGGCGGGATCGGTATCGACGACCGAGCACCAGTCGAGACGAGCCATCTGGCAGGGGTGATGGGCGACGTCGCCGCTGAGCAACGCCTGTTCGCCGCTGGATTCGATCAGGACGCTCATGTGCCCGGGGCTGTGGCCGGGGGTCGGGATCACGCTGATCTCTTCGCAAATCCGGTGATCGCTCGGGATCAGTTCGACCCGCCCCGCATCGAGGACCGGCTTCACGGAATCGTTGAACACCGCGACCTTGTCCGCCTCGGCCGTATAGTCGCGCCAATAGTCGTACTCGGTCTTGCCGAACAGATAGCGTGCGTTGGGGAAGGTCGGCACCCATCTGCCATCGACCAGCTTCGTATTCCAGCCGACATGGTCGACGTGAAGATGCGTGCACAGCACCGTGTCGATGCCGTCGGGGGGAAAGCCCGCCGCGATCATGGTCTCCAAGAACGGCGTGTTGCGGTTGTTCCAGACCGGGACGCCGCGGCCCTGCTTGTCGTTGCCGAGCCCGGTGTCGACCACGATGCGGCGCGTCGGCGTCTCCACCACCAGCGAGTGGATCGACATTTTCAGCCGGCCCTCTTCGGTGGCGAAATGCGGGATCAGCCAAGGCAGCTTCTGGATCTCATCATGGGTTGCGGCCGGCAGGATGAAGCGGGTCGAACCGACCGTCTCCATTTCAGCGAGTTTCGTGATCTTGACCTTGCCGACCGTCCAGTGCATCGGGCGTCCCCCTGTTCTTGTTTGCGCCTTCACCGTCTTGGCGCCGAAAGATGCGCATTTTCGGTCAGGGAGCGCAATGGATCATCTGGCGTGATGTTGCGTTATCCGGGGAACCGGAACCCGCGCCGAGGGGAGCCCATGCCAGAGCTTGCAATTTCCGCCGAGAAAGTCGCCTTCATCATCGAGAAGGCCCGCGAATTCGACGTCAAGGAAGGGGATGCCGATCCCGATTCGGGCTCGAATCCGAGCGATGACGACGCGGTCGATGTGCTCGAGGATGACGGCTCCGATCCCGTCGCCAGCGAGCTCGGCGGCTTCATCGTTGCCCTGAACGAGGACGAGCAGGTCGACCTCGTTGCGCTGACCTGGCTCGGTAGGGGCGACGGCACGATCGATGATTGGGATGACTTACGAGCCCGCGCGGTGGAGGCGCGGTCCGAGTATCGCAAGCCCCGGCACGAAACGGTGCACTATCTGCTCGGCGAGCCGATGCTGGGCGACCTGCTCGCCGATGGTCTCGATGCCTTCGGCATCGACTGGACCGACGAGCGCCTCACCGCCGATTCCTCCGATCCCAGCGAACGGGACGAGGACGAGCCGACGAAGCGGCGGTGATCTTGTTTACCTCGCCCGCTAGGTAGCGGGTCTCTCGCCTCTCCCCGCTTGCGGGAAGAGGCCGGATTGCATCGAAGATGGAATCCGGGTGAGGGGGAGTCTCCGCGAGTCCGATTGCCACCGTCTTTGCGGAGAGAGCCCCTGACCCAACCCTCTCAGCGCGAGCGAAGCTCGTCGCGGCCCCGTAAGAACGGGGAGAGGGAGAGGACCAGTTACAGCGTCCCCGGGAACGCGCCGCCATCGAGCAGGATGTTCTGCCCCGTGATGAAGCCCGCCTTGGCGCCGCAGAGGAAGGCGCAGGCATAGCCGAACTCGTCGGGCTGGCCGAAGCGTCCCGCGGGATTGAGCTTGGCGCGCTCGGCAAGGATCTGCTCGGGCGTCGTGCCGCGCTTGTCGGCCTCGGCCTTCGCGGTGCCGGTCAGGCGATCGGTCTCGAACGGGCCCGGCAACAGGCCGTTGATGGTGACGTTGTTGATCACTGTCTTGCGCGACAGGCCGGCGATGAAGCCGGTGAGGCCGGCACGCGCGCCGTTGGAGAGGCCGAGGATGTCGATCGGCGCCTTCACCGCGGCCGAGGTGATGTTGACGATGCGGCCGAACTTGCGCGCCATCATGCCGTCCACGGTCGCCTTGATCAGCTCGATCGGGGTCAGCATGTTGGCGTCGATCGCCTTGATCCAGTCGTCTCGAGTCCAGTTGCGGAAATCCCCGGGCGGCGGGCCGCCGGCATTGTTGATGAGGATGTCCGGATCGGGGCAGGCCTTCAGCACGGCTTCGCGCCCCGCCGGCGTCGTGATGTCGCCGACGATCTCGGTGACCGTCACATCAGGATAGGCCTTCCGGATCTCGTCGGCCGTCTTCTTCAGCGCTTCGGCGCCGCGCGCCGTCAGCGTGACGTGAACGCCGGCTTCCGCCAGCGAAATGGCACAGGCGCGGCCGAGGCCCTTGCTGGATGCGCAGACGATGGCGCGGCGACCTTTGATCCCAAGATCCACTGTTTCACTCCCGAAAATAGCAGGCTGGTTTTGGACTGGCCGCACTCTAGCCAATCGTAGTGTCGCTGATAAGGGATCGGCCCGCGTCAAAATGCATGCGCGCCGGCGCAAGCGATGCAAATGCGCCTGATCAGATCCGCCGCTCCTGCTTCAGGCGGTCGATCACGGACGCCGCCTCCGGCGGCAGTGACTTGACTCCCATCTGGCCGACCGTGGAGAACAACGGCCGCAGATGCGAGCCGGCGAGGAATGGCGGCTGGTGGTTGGCGGGCACGATCCGGTCGAACACCAGCACCAAGGTGGTGGCGACGAGGCCCACCCTGACCGCTCCGAGGGCGGCCCCGCCGAGCCGGTCGCCGATGCCGGCCTCACCGATGGTGTCGTTCAGCGCGATGCGGCCGATATGGCCGAACAGCATGCCGACGACGACGAAGATGCCGAAGAACCAGATCCAGTTCTGCAGCAGCGGCGCGTTCGGATTGCCTGCGATCTGCGGCGCGATCAGCGGCATCAGCGCGACCGCGATCGGCGCGGCGAGCAGATAGGCGAGAATGGTCATGACGCTGCGCAGCAGGCCGGTCCTGAAACCGAGGCCCACCGCAACGGCAAGCGCGGCGTAAACGGCAAGATCGAAACTGTTCATGAGCACAACCCAGGCTAGATAGAACGAATGAACGCCGGGCCGGTCGTTCCGGTTTCAGATCGTTAAAATCGTCTGTATTGATGGCTGCAAAAGACCAGGGGCACGCTCGAGGACATCGTCATGCCAGGCCTATTCGACGTCAGTAAGGAAACCATCCTCGTCACGGGCGCCAGCCAGGGGCTGGGGCGGCAGTTTGCCCGGGTGCTGGCGGCGCATGGCGCCGCCGTCGCGCTCGCCGTCACCGACACTGCCTCGATCGCGAAGGCCGTCGATGCGGCGGAAGCCGCGCTCGGTCCGGTCACGGTGCTGATCAACAATGCCGGCATCGCCATCGAGAAGCTCGCGACCGAGCAGACCGAGGCCGATTGGGATTCCGTGATCGGCGCCAATCTCAAGGGCGCCTATTTCCTTGCGACCGAAATCGCCCGCCGCATGATCGCGCGCAAGCAGGACGGAAACATCGTCAACATCGCCTCCGTGCTCGGCACCGGCGTGCTCAAAGCGGTCTCGCCTTACGCGATCTCCAAGGCCGGCATCATCCAGGCGACGAAAGCGATGGCGCTGGAGCTAGCGGGACAAAACATTCGCATCAACGCGCTCGCGCCCGGCTATATCGACACCGAGATGAACCACGCCTTCTAGTCGACGCCCGCGGGCGAGCGATTGACAAAGCGCATCCCCCAGCGCCGCGTCGGCGCCGAGTCCGATCTCGACGGCGCGATCCTGCTGCTGGCATCGAAGGCGTCGCGATATATGACGGGGAGCGTGGTGACGGTGGACGGCGGGTTCCTGCTGAATTGAGACTCCCTTCGCCTCTCCCCGCATGCGGGGAGAGGCCGGAATTTGCGTGAGCAAATTCCGGGTGAGGGGAGCCTCCGCGTCTCCAGATGTTGACACAGGTACAGCTCCATCCACATCGTCATTGCGAGCGCAGCGAAGCAATCCAGGCTGTAGCCGCGGAGGGTCTCTGGGTCGCTTCGCTGCGCTCGAACTGACGCGTCGTTCGCCCGTTACGACATCAACCGCATCAACTTCTCCAGCCGCGCAATCTTGCCGCCATAGGGCGGATAGAGATCGGCGAGGCGGTTGAACTTCGAGCGGTAGAACACCGGCTTCAGCTTGCTGAACGTGCGAAAACCCCATTCGCCGTGATAGACGCCGCTGCCGGATGCGCCGACGCCGCCCATCGGCTGGTTGATTTGTGCGAAGTGAAACAGGCAGTCGTTGACGGTGACGCCGCCGGAGATGGTGCGCGCCAGCACCTCGTCGCGGGCCACGCGGTCCTTGCCGAACCAGTACAGCGCGAGCGGCCGCTCGCGCGCGTTGACGAAGGCGATCGCCTCATTTGAATCGCGAGTGCCCAGCACCGGCAGCACCGGGCCGAAGATCTCCTCCTGCATCACCGCCATGGCTTCGGTCGCACCGAGGATCAGCGTCGGCGGGAATTTGCGGTGCGCCTTCCAGTTCGGATCGTCCGCCTTCGCCAGCGCGTGGTCCATGACCTTCTTCCTCAAAAGGCGTTTGCCCCGATTTTTGTTGCTGCAAGCTGGCGCTTTGCGGAACTTCTGGCAAGTCCGGGGCAAATCGACCGGAATCCGGTCCCTCTACCTGTCATAAAGTCGAAAAAAACGTCCGCGCAGCCCTTTCCAAAGGCAGCCCGCCTTGATACATACCCCCCGCACCCGACGGGCTTTGCCCCGGGTAGCCTTCCAAGGAAGCCTTTGGGACGGAAGAGAAAAGCCACGCGAACAGCGCCGGCCCTCATCCACCGTCCCCGGCTTTTCGACGAAGGCAAAGCGACGGTTTAACGCGGGGTGGAGCAGCCCGGTAGCTCGTCAGGCTCATAACCTGAAGGTCATAGGTTCAAATCCTATCCCCGCAACCAAATTCGGATTTTACCGGATCCGATACGAAAACGGCCCGCTCGATGCGGGCCGTTTTTGTTTTTGGAGCTGCCTCAGTCGCGCAGAGCCGCTCGACCAAATCGGCTTTCCCGGATGTCACCGCAATAGCTATACCGTCGCCATTGCCCCTGCCGTCCTACCTTCCATCAAGTGAGCTATCCGATGATCGAGGTCGAGCTTGTCAACGTGTTCACTCACTTGCGGCAGGGCGGCAATCCCTGTCCCATTGTCATCGATGCATCGAACCTTCCTGCTGCGGGGATGCAGTCGGTAGCTCAGCATTTTAAGCACGAGTCGGGCTTCGTTCTGCCGACGGCAGGCCCGTCGGCTGCCTGCTCGGAGGTTCTGTGGCGGCCGTGGAGTCGCATGTCTTGCAGCTCTGAGCAAACGAGGGCCGCGGCCGGTTGACACATCACTTCGCGCCGCGATCGCGATCGCCTCAGCGGCGCGCGGCCGCTGCAGCAGAAGGCCGGGGCGACGCTGAACGAGATGCTCGCCCGCGGCGACGCGCTGACCTGACCTTCGGCGTTCAACGGTTTGGCGTGCGATCATACCGCCACACCGTTATTTTCGCTCGAGGAGCGTCTTTTATTTCATAATCAAATCAATGGTTTATTCTTAAGAATCTACTGTGCATGGGGTTGTTTTCGATATTTTCGTCAGCCGGTCGCCGCTTCGGCGCGGTCCGGCGGTGGCCGGCGCCGTCGCGGGCGAACAAAGTCCCTTGCGCGGACACAGAGGTCGGCTACCGTGGGCGGGCAGCTGTCCATCGGGTCAGGGTGACCTTTTGATTTGCATTTTTTAGCATTCCATTTCGCCGGCGCCGCCACGGCGCGACGCCCACCGGAAGAGGGGGGCCATGATTACAAAGGACCAGTCAGCACTCCATGCGCCGATCGAGCGCGACCTGCGGCTCGATCTGTTCCGTGGCATCGGGTTGTGGATGATCTTCCTCGACCACATCCCGCACGACGTCGTGGCCTGGCTGACCTTGCGCAATTACGGCTTCAGCGATGCCGCCGAGTTCTTCGTCTTCATCTCCGGCTACCTGGTCGGCTGGATCTACGGGCCGATCGTCGCGGGCGGCTGGTTTCTCGCCGCGCTCAAGCGGTTGTGGCGGCGGGCGGCCGAACTGTATGTCGCCCACATCATGCTGTTCCTGCTGTTCACCGCGCAGATCGCGCGCACCGTGCGACGCTTCGACAATCCGATGTACGAGCACGAGTTCAACGTGTTCAATTTCCTGTCGCATCCGGACGAGTTGATCGGCCAGGCGATCCTTCTGAAATACAAGCCGGTCAATCTCGACGTGCTGCCGCTCTACATCACGCTGGTGTTGGCCTCACCCTTCATCGTCTGGTTTCTGGTGCGCCGGCCCAACCTGACGCTCGCCGGCTCCGTCGTGCTCTATGTGCTGTCGCGCTGGTTCGACTGGAACATCGCCTCCTATCCGCCCGGCACGAAATGGTACTTCAACCCGTTCTGCTGGCAGCTGATGTTCGTGTTCGCAGCCTGGTGCGGTATCGGCCAGATCGAGACGATTGCGAAATGGGTCTGGTCCAGGACGACGATGGCGCTCGCGGCGGCGTGGCTGGTGTTCGCGCTGCTGATCGTGATGACCTGGCACATCCACGCGCTCGAGGCCCTGATCCCGAAATGGATGATCAAGCTGATCTACCCGATCGACAAGACCGACCTCGACATGCTGCGGTTCACGCATTTCCTGGCGCTGGCGATCTGGGTGACCTATTTCATCTCGCGCAAATGGCGGGCGCTGCATAGATCCTGGCTGCGGCCGGTCATCCTCTGCGGCCAGCATTCGTTGCCGATTTTCTGCCTCGGTGTGTTCCTGTCGTTCTCCGCGCACTGGATCCTGACGCAATACACAAAGGGCGTCTGGGAGCAGTTCGCCGTCTCCATCGCCGGCATCGTCATCATGGTCGGCGCGGCCTGGCTGCTTGGTCGGGCCGAGCGCGTGCCGAACCTGTTCGTGAAGGTGACGGAGATCGAGCAGCCGGAGCTGGCTGCCGAGAGCGGCGCAAGCGCAACCGTCGCCCCTGCGAGCCGCTGAAGTATCGCGCGCCTGCTTCTCACGGACAGGTCCAACGGAGAGCTCAATGTCCAGACGTTTGTTGACGATCGCCGGCATTCTCCTGTTTCTCGTCTGCGACGCAGCGGCACAGGCGCCGTCGCCCGAGGCGATGAGCGTGGCGCGCAAGCTCGTCGTCACCTTGAAGATTCCCGACCAGTATCGCGCCTTGCTGCCACAGCTTCTGCTCAAGCTGCGGCCCGTGGTCTCCCAGGACAGGCCGGAGATCGAGCGCGACTACGATGCAGTGACGGCGCCCGGCTCGGAGATCTATGCTCCGTTCGTTGCGTCCATAGTCGAGCAGATCGCGGCGCTCTATGCCCAAACTTTCACGGTGGACGAGCTGCGCCAGATCGACAGCTTCTACGCCGAACCGGCGGGCCGAAAGCTCCTGGAGAAGTCGGATGCGCTGGCGCAGGCGAGCGGGCAGATCAGCCAGGACGTCAGCCAGAAGGCCGCAGACGAATTGAAGCAGCGTCTCATCGAGGCGCTGCGTCAGAAGGGGCACAAGCTTTGAGGTTCGTCCCGGGGCGATCGGCACGAAGCTTTCGAGGGGATGACCGCCGCGGTCGGTGGCAACGGCATGAAGCCGGTAATCGATCGCGTGTTCGGCTTCGACGCATTGCCCAATGCGCTGCGGCTGATGCAGCAGGGCGGCCATTTCGGCAACATCGTGGTGGAATTTTCCTGAGGTCTGTTCGTCTCAATACTTCTTCACCGCTGCTCCGAACGCCAGCCAAAGCGCGGTCGACGCGAGGCCAAAGCTGCCGAGCAGGAGGAAGGTCGGACCGTAGCCGATCCATTGCGCGATCCAGCCGCCGAGCGCGGGACTGAGGCTGCCGCCGACACCCTGCACCGTGATCACCGCACCCTGGCCTAGATTGATGCGGCCGGTGCCGTTGAGCGAACGCGCGATCATGCCGGGGACGGCGACCGTTTGCAGTCCGGTGCCGATGCCGTCGAGCACCTGCATCGGCACGACGCCCCACCATCCCGTGACGAAGAAGGCGAGCACGCCGCGGACCGGCAAGAACATGAAGGAGACCAGGATCACCGGCCAGTAGTTGCGCTTGCCCGCGACCTGCATCGCGATGAGCGAGGTCACGATCATCACGCCTTGCGCGATCACGACAGTGGTCGCGACGAAGCTCGGTCCGTTGGCCTGTCCCTCGGCCACGGCCGCAAGCCCGTAGAGCGGCACGATCGCCGCATTGCCGAGATGGAATAGCGCCAGCGCCAGCACCAGAAGCGGCTTGTGCTTGAGGAGGACGGACATGCCGTCCGGAGGAGCCTTGCTGTCGTCTTCCCGGCTGCCGCGTGCAGCCCGATCATCGATCGATTTCGCCGGGATCATCAGCACGCAGGCGATCGCGATGGCGCCGAACACGGCCGCCAGCACGAACACGGAGACGTAGCCGAAGTTGTAGCCGAGATAGCCCGACAGTGCCGCGCCGACCATGTTGCCGGCGTGGTTGAAGGCCTGGTTGCGTCCGTTCAGCGCGTTGAAGCCCTTTTGCCTGGCAATGCCGAGCGTGATGCCGGTGACCGCCGGAACGATGGCGGCGCTCGCCAGCGATTGCGCGACCTGGGAGAACGTCACCGCCCAGAAATTTTGCGAAATGAGGATGATCGCGGAGGCCGCGACCACGCAGATGCCGGGAATGACGACCCACATGCGCTTGTTGCGGCTCGCATCGATGAAGCCGCCGATCGGCGTCGTGATCAGCATGCCGGCGATGTTGCCGATCGTCATGGCGGTGCCGATCAGCCCGCTCGCCCAGCCGCGCTCCTGCAGGAACACGCCAACGAAGGGGCCGATGCCGGACTGCATGTCGGCCATGAAGAAATTGACTGCAAACAGCGGCCAGGTGCGGGTTGCTGGGGGGCGCGATGTCATCGAGACGCTGAAATGTTCCTGCCGTCGAGTAGGTCTCGTGCAAAAGCCGATCGTGATGACCGGCCAATTGCGCCGGCATGGACCAGAACGTAACCTGCGATAATAGCGTTGGTTCCTAACCGCTTGCCTCGGCGGGACGATGTCGCGTCACGCCTTTCCGGCTTCTATCGGATCCTGACCATGCCCCTCTGGACCTGCGAAACCTGCGGAGCGCAATTCTCGGACAGCAGACGACCGCCCGAATGTTGTCCGATCTGCGAGGACGAGCGGCAATTCGTGAACTGGAAGGGACAGACCTTCCTGACGCGCGAGGCGCTGGCGGAAGGTCACCGCGTGGTCTGGCGCGACGATCTCGGCCTCACCGGTCTCGGGCTCGAGCCGGGCTTTGCCATCGGCCAGCGCGCGCTGCTGGTGCCGCTCAGCGACGGCTGCATGATGTGGGACTGCGTGCCGCTGGCGACGCCGGAGGCGATCGCTCATGTCCGCGCGCTCGGCGGACTGAAGGCGATCGCGATCTCGCATCCGCATTATTATGGCGCGCTCGCCGACTGGAGCGATGCCTTCGGCGGTGTGCCGGTCTATCTGCACGCGGACGATGGCCAATGGGTGACGCGGCCACATTCAAGGATCGTGCACTGGACCGGCGATCAGCACCGCATGTCCGACGATGTTCTGCTGCTGCGCACCGGCGGCCATTTCGCCGGCGCCACCATGCTGCACTGGGCACGCGGCGCGGAGGGCAGGGGCGCGCTGCTGACCGGAGACATCGCGCAGGTGACGATGGACCGCCGCTTCGTCAGCTTCATGTACTCCTACCCGAACTACATGCCGCTCAACGCAGCTGCGGTGTGGCGGATCGCCGATGCCGTCGAGCCGCTCGCCTTCGATCGCATTTATGGCGCCTGGTGGGGACGCAACATCGCCAGCGGCGCCAAGGCCGCGTTCGCGGCATCGGTGGCGCGATATCTCGCGGCCATCGCCTGAAACCGGCGCCGCCGACCGGATTCATCTTGCTGATTTGGAATAAATGTACTAAAGGTACAGTTATTGAGCGGGGCGCGATGGCTGCATCTGCGGGCCGGCACAATCGATGCATCGGCGTTTCCGCGGCGCGTTGTGGAGCCGCGTGACCGAGGATGAGACGCAAAATGGCTGAGCGCGACTACGAGATCTTCGAGGCCGGCGACGTCGCGCTCCAGTCCGGCGCCGTCGTCCCGAGACTGAAGCTCGCCTACAAGACTTACGGCACGCTGAGTCCGGCCAGGGACAACGTCATCCTCTATCCCACGTCCTTCAGCGCGCAGCACTTTGACACCGAGTGGCTGATCGGGCGCGATGGCGTGCTTGACCCCTCGCGCTATTTCATCGTCATCCCGAATCTGTTCGGCAACGGCCTGTCATCGTCGCCATCGAATTCCGCCGCGCCGTTTCCGCAAGTCACCTATCACGACGCCATCGCCGTCCAGCATCGCCTTCTCGCCGAGCGCTTCGGCATCACCAAGCTCGCGCTGGTCTATGGCTGGTCGATGGGCGGCATGCAGGCCTATCACTGGGCGGCGCTGCATCCTGACATGGTCGAGCGCGCCGCGGTCGTCTGCGGCAGCGCGCGTTGCGCGCCCTACAACTATGTCTTCCTGGAAGGCGTAAAGGCGGCGCTGACCGGCGATCCCGCTTTCCAGCATGGCCGTTTCGTCGAAAGGCCCGTCGCCGGCTATCGTGCCATGGGGCGCGTCTATGCCGGCTGGGCGATGTCGCACGGCTTCTATCGCGACGAGCTCTGGCGCGAGGCCGGATTCACCTCGCTTGAGGATTATCTCGTCCGGGCCTGGGACCGGACCTTCGCCCGGCGCGATGCCAACGATCTGCTGTCACAGATCGGCATCTGGCAGCGCGGCGACATCAGCCGTTGCGAGGCTTTCGGCGGCGATCTCGATCGCGCGCTCGCGGCAATCACGGCGCATATGCTGCTGATTCCGGGCGCGACCGATCGCTATTTCGACGTCCGCGACAACGAGGATGAGCTCGGCAAGCTGGTCAACGCAAAGTCGGCCGTGCTGCATCCGATCCCGTCGCTGCACGGCCATCGTGCCGGCAATCCCGTCAACAATTCGCGCGACCAGGCCTTCATCAAGGCCGAGATCGCAGCGCTCCTCGCCAAGTAGCACAGGCATCCGATCATGACCGACGCGACCGTTTCAGAGCCTGGGCATCGCCTGAAGCCGCTGAGCCCGGCGATGCTGCGCGAATTGTCGGTGCGCTCGAACCTCAGGGGGGCGGCGCAAAGCCTCGGCCATTACGGCGTGATCGCGCTCGTCGGCACTCTGATCTGGTTGGTGACCTCGCGCTACGGCGCGCTCTCGGCGCTGCCGCTGATGGCAGTGCAGGGCTATGTCGTCGCCTTCCTGTTCATGGCGGTGCACGAGACCGCGCACAAGACCGCGTTCCGAAGCCGCGGCTTCAATCTCGCGGTCGGCTATCTCTCGGCCTTCATCATCGGATTGCCGTACGAATATTACTGCCTGTTCCACTGGGACCATCATCGCTACACCCAGGATCCGGAGAACGATCCCGAGCTGATCGTCGGGGTGAAGCCCACGTCGGACACCCAACTCGCGATCGCCTATAGCGGCGTGCTCCAGGTCGCCGGCCGTCTTCGGCTGATGCTCGGCCATGCCGTCACCGGCAAGGTCGTCGTGCCCTGGATCCCCGAAAACAAGCGCGCCACCATCGTGGGCGAGGCGCGCGGCTATGTCGCGCTCTACGCACTGTTGCTCGCGCTGGCGCTGTGGTTCGCCTCAGTGCTGCTGATCTGGGTCTGGATCGTGCCGCTCGTGATCGGGCAGTTCTTCCTGCGGCCCTATCTCTATGCCGAGCACACCGGTTGCGACCGTACCCGCAGCGCCTTTCAGAACACCCGCACCACCTATACCGCCGCCATCGTCAAATGGTTCGCGTGGAACATGCCCTACCATGTCGAGCACCACGCCTACCCGTCGATTCCGTTTCACGCCCTGCCGAAGCTGAACGAGATCGTCGACGGCGAGATCGTCCATCGCGGGGGTGGTTACATCCAAACGACGCGCGAGACCTGGGCCTGGCTTCGCCGGCAGCGGCAAACCGGCTGACGAACAGCTTGCATAAACGCAAAAACTCCAGCCGCGAAGCGACCGGAGCTTTGTCGTAAGAGCGAGATATCAGTAAATCCCGTAGGCGCAGACGTTCACGACCCGGACGCGCAGGCCGTGACGGGTCTGGACGACGCGCTCCTGGTAGCAATTGCTGACGCCGCTATTGACGTAGATGCCGCCATAACCCCAGCCCGGGCCCCAGCCATGACCCCAATGATGGAAGCCGTGAGCCGAAGCGGCGGTGGGCGCGAGAGCGGCAGCGCCGAGCGAGCCGGCGGCGATCAGACCAAGAGCAAGCTTACCAAACATCTTCATTCTCCAATGTGGCGCGAAGCCGTTGTTGTGTCCCTGCATCTCGGTCGGGTTGAGCCGCGAATGCGTTCACGGCGGTGCTTGAGAATCGTGTTTCAGGATTGTTTCGTCCGCTGCGGAAAGGCGCGCCGCCGTCAGGCTTTCCGCGCCGCCCCATAGCGCGCGGCCATGACCCGGGTCATCTCGGCCATCTTCTCGCGGAGGTCTGCGGGCTCCAGCACCTCGGCCTCGGGACCGAGCCGCAGCAATTCGGCTGCGGCGTGCCATGACGTCTTGCCGGTCGGCACCCGCGCGATGCGCCAGCCGTCCGCATCGGTGACATCTTCGATCTCCGTTCGCGCCTTGACGTAAGGCTGGCTCAAGGCGTCCAGCAGCTTGACGCCGAATGGCGACAGCCGGACGACCGCGACATTGGGATGCATCTCCGCTTCCAGGCGAAGTGTCGCGGCCTGCCAATATGCGGCGAGATCGAAATTGGCGGGACGCTCGAAGCGGTCGTCGAGCGCAGTACAGTCGAGCACGCGCGCGACGCGATAGGTCCGCACGCTGCCGTCGACCCGCCCGGCGAGATACCAGCTGCCGCCCTTGAGCACGAGGCCGAGCGGGGCGACACGGCGCTGCTTCTCCGAGCGCCAGCTCCGATAGCGGATTTTGATCAGCGTCCCGCGCAGCACAGCGCCCGCGACGGTGCGAAGATGGGTTGGCTCCTCCGCCTCGCCGAACCAGCCGGGCGCATCCAGGTGAAAGCGCTCCTGCATGCGGCCGGCGTCTTCGCGCAAGTTCGCGGGCAGCGCCGCCATCAGCTTGTTCTGCGCGGCGATCATTGCCGCGTCCAGCCCCAGCGCCGCCGCCGGCCCCGGAAGTCCCGCGAGGAACAGCGCGCCGGCTTCGCTCTGCGACAGGCCGTTGAGCCGGACGCGATAGCCGTCGAGCAGACGATAGCCGCCCTCCGCGCCGCGGTCGGCATAGACAGGGACGCCGGAGGCCGCGAGCGCGTCGATGTCGCGATAGATCGTGCGCACCGAGACCTCGCAGGCCTCCGCGAGCTCGGGCGCGGTGACCTGTCCCCGGGCCTGGAGAGTGGTGAGGATCGACAGCATCCGGCTCGCGCGCATGCTTTCTTAAAACATACCTGACACAGGATGTCAGGTATGGATCGGTAAAAGATGCGCCTCGCCAGACGGCACCCGAGGAGCCCGCCATGATCGATTCGAAGCGCATCACGCTGTATTATTCGCCACAAACACGCGCCACCGGCACGCGGGTGCTGCTGGAGGAATTGGGGGCGCCCTACGATCTCCATGTCCTCAACATGAAGGCCGGCGAACAGCGTCAGCCGGCCTATCTCGCCCTCAATCCGCTCGGCAAGGTGCCGGCGGTCCGCCACGGCGAGGCGCTGGTGACCGAGCAGGTGGCGATCACGATCTATCTCGCCGATCTGTTTCCGCAAGCGGGCCTCACGCCCGCGCTGAACGATCCGCTGCGCGGCCCATATTTGCGCTGGATCGCCTATTACGGCGCCTCGTTCGAACCGGCCCTGATCGACAAGTTCATGCACCGCGAGCCGGCGCCGATCACGCAATCGCCCTATGCCGACTACGACACCATGCTCGGTGCGCTGGAGGCGCAGCTGTCGAAGTGCCCGTATCTGCTCGGAGAGCGGATGACGGCTGCGGACGTGCTGTGGGGCGTCGCCTTCAGCTGGACCATGATGTTCGGCATCGTGCCGAAGAAGGACGTGTTCGTCCGTTATGCCGAGCGCATGACCGCGCGCCCGGCATTCCAGCGCATCACTGCGGCCGATGAGGAGATGGCGGCGCAGCATGCCAAGGCGGCTGGGGTCTGAGCCGGCGCCTCAATCTCCGCTGTGGTCCCGGACAAGCGTAAGCGCGGATTGGGCGCGCTTGTCCGGGACGACGGCGGGGCGATTCAAAACCGCGGCTCACGCTTCTCCGCGAACGCCTTGATGCCTTCCTTGATCTCGTCGCCGCGCATGCTGTCGCGGTGGCGCCGGTCGGCGGCCTGCTCGTCGAGCTCGCCGCGCGCGAACTCGTTGATCGCGCGCTTCATGCCGCGCATCGCCTGCGGGGCGTTGCCGGCGAGGATATTGGCGAGCCTGTCGACCTCCTCGTCAAGCGTCTCTTCCGGCACCATGGCGGTGAGATAGCCGATGCGTAGCATCTCCGGGGCGCTGATCTTCTGCGCGGTCAAGAACAGCTTCTTGGCATTGTCGACGCCGAGCCGGGTGACGTAGCGTTTGATCCCGCTCGGGTAATAATGCAGCCCCAGTCGCGCCGCCGGCATGAACATCTCGGCGGTGTCGACGCCGATGCGGAAATCGCAGGCGAGCGCGAGGTCGGTCGAGCCGCCATAGACGCCGCCGTTGAGCCGGCAGATGGTCGGGACACCCAGGTCCTCGAGACGGTTGACGACCACTGCGAAGGCCGAGCCCGCGCTCTGCTGCTCGTTCGCGCTCACCGCGCGCTCGGCGACCGAGTTGAGGTCATAGCCGGCGGAGAACGCGCGGCCCGTGCCGGTCAGCACCAGCACGCGGATGGCGGGATCTGCCTCGACACGGTCGAACAGTTTCAGCAGTTCGCCGAGATCCTCGGCCTGGAGCCGGTTGAGATGCTTCGGTCGGTTGAGGCGGATGGTGGCGCGTGCGCCCGCGATGTCGAGCACAGGGCTTGAGGCCGCGTCGGCGGTATCCGACATTCTTGTCTCCTTTCATTTGTTCTCGAGCGCGCGCCGTTTGGCCTCGGCATCGATGGTCTCGGCGAGATCGGGATGCCGCGCCATCAGCACGCGGAAATCGACGAGGTCGAGCACCAGCAGCCGCGACACCTTCGTGGTCGAGACGTTGGCGCCCCGCATGTTGTTGCCGAGCAATGCCATCTCGCCGAAGAAGGCGCCTTCGCCGAGCTGCACCTTCTTGCCCGGCAGGTCGACCTCGACCTCGCCGGCGGCGATGAAATACATGCAGTCGCCCTGCGTGCCCTTGCGGATGATCATGGTGCGCGCCGGCAGCTCCATGGTGCGCAGCATGTGGGTGACGTCGGCGATGGCGGCAGGTCCGAGCGCGGCGAAGAACGGCACCTTGCTGACGGATTCCCAGGTCTTGAGGAAATTGTCGCGGCGGGTCTCCGCAGCAAAGCCGGTCGCCAAGATACCGGTCCAGAGGCCGAACACGCCGAGGCCGGAGATCATCACCAGCGCCGCCACGATGCGACCCAGCGGAGTGACCGGCACGACGTCGCCGTAGCCCGTCGTGGTGAGGGTTACGACCGCCCACCACAAAGCGTCCGGGACGCTGCCGAACGTCTGCGGCTGCACGTCCCGCTCCAGGAAATATTCGGCGACGGAGGCGAGGAAGACCACCATCAGGAAGATCACGAGCACGCTGACCAGCGGTCCCGATTCCAGCACCAGCACGCGGCGGAGCTGACGCAGGCCGGGAATGCCCGGCACCACCTTCAGCCCCCAGAGCACGCTGAGCAGCCAGGCCGTCTTCGGCTCGACGCCGAGAACCAGCGCGGCCGGCACGGCCAGCGCCCCGACCGCGTCGACGATGCCGGCCGAGGAGGACATGTAAAGCGCAAGGCGCCCCGTTCGCGCCATGTGGCGCAGCCGGACCACCCATTCGAACACGAAATAGACGAGACAGGCCCAGAGCAGGCCGTGGACCCAGCCGCGCGCCTCATTGGCGCGGTTATCCGTCAGCAGCACCATGCTGAGCACACCGACGCCGACGGCCACATAGGCCGCCTTGGTCATGTTGCGGCCGGCCGTGGCGGCCGCAAACTGGGCCAGAGCGGAGATCAGCGGCTTGAACATGCAGGAAGGCGGCTCGTCTTGGTTCTTGGGCCCCGGCTGGGATCCCGGCGCCAAAGTGCCCGCCCGCGCCAAGGCCGTCAACGACGGGCGCGGGCGGCAGCATCGTCGAATCGGGGAGCGAAGGCGGGGACGGCGGCCGGCCGAGTCGCTACCTGAAATGCGGCGGCTCGTCGTAGCCGCGGCGGCTGCTGAAGAACAGCAGGACCATCAGGCCGATGCCGACGATCACGGAAAATCCTGCCCCCAGGGCGAGGGCCACATAGCCTTCCGTCGGGATCGGCTCGCCCTCGACCGCCATCGCGGAATAAGCGAAATAGCCGACCGCCCCGAGCATTCCCAGGAGGAAGATCATGAGGAGGATACGCATGGTGCGTTTCTCGGGTTGTATCTGATAGCCAACGGTTGCGGATTGGGCCGGTTCCTGGCGGCCGGCCCTTGATGAGAGGGGCCCCTTCGACAGTTCCGGGCTTGGTGGCCGCGCATTGCTTATGCCGCCTCGGCGGCGGTCCGCGCGCGCCTCGTCCCTCGAGACGACCGCTCCGCGGTCTCCTCATCAGGATGAGGCTAAGCCCCACCGGTATCGTCCCTGCCGCGTACTCCGCCCTCATCCTGAGGAGCCCGCCAAAGCGGGCGTCTCGAAGGATGGCGGCAGGGAAAATCCGCCCGGCCCTCGAGGGCTGCCATCAAGCGCTCTGCGCGGTCTTCACCACCACGACATTGCTGTCGTCGTGCGAGGGCCCTGCGGCGTCGCGGCCGGCCTTGTCGGCTTCGCCGGCGTGGCGCTTGAGATAGTCGCGGCGCATGCCGATCTCGTCGCGGACGAATTCGTAGCCGAGCTTGAAGGTGTCGAGTCCGTCGGTGCTGATCGTACCGTCTCTGAGCCCGATAACGGCGCCGCGTAAGATGCCTTCCAGCTCGTCCTGCAGACATTCGAGCTGGTCCAGCGAATGGGCGTGCTCGATGCGCTCGCCGATGTCGAGAATGGCGGTGGAGAGTTCGCTGGCCTTCTCCGGCGCGATCCTCGTGATCTTGGCGTAGATCGCGGCGAAGATCGAGCCGATGACGCTGAGCGCGGCGGCGCCCAGATACATCAAGTCGCTGTACTTATCCATGAACGACTTGGTGTCGTCGTTGATGTAGTCGGCCGCACCCTGATGCGCCATCACGAAGGCGTCCTTCTCGACGGAGGCCGGCTCGATCCTGCTGGCGAAGCCGTTGTCGAGCCCGAGGGCGGACTTGTTCTCGTAGATGGTGCGTGCCAGTTCGCCCGCCGTGGTCACCGACATCCGGGATTGCGTGACCAGCAGCCATTCGAGCCCGATGGTCTCGAGATCGTCGTCGGGAATTTCTGGCGAGGCCGACAGCGTTCCTGCCGTCAGCGTCTCCTCGGAAATGCCGGGGAATTTGCGGGCCAGCGCCTTGGCTTGGTCGATCGCGTTGAGGGTGAAGCCGCCGCGTTTGGCGACCTGCTCATAGCTCTTGTCCCGCACCGCTTTCGAAGCGTGGACGATGGCGATCACCGCACCGAGGCCGTTTGCCGGCGCAAACAGCTTGTCGAGCGTTGCGCCCTGCGGCGCCAGCTGGACCTTTGCGGCATCAAGCCCGTCGGGAATGTCGAGGATGCCGCGGACGAAGGCGAGAGAGGATTCGTTCTCGGCGAGGACCGCAACCTTCTTCTTCTTCAGCTCGGCGAGCGATTTGATCTTCTTGTTGCCGGGACCGAGCAGGAGCACGAGGTCGTGCTCGAGGATCGCAAGCGTGCGCGCCCGCAGCGGCACCTTGGCATCGGTGCGCAGCACGGCGAGGTCGGCCTGCCTGCGGTCGAACTGCGCGAGCGCCTTGGCGTTGTCGGGATTGTTGACGATCTTGATCCGGAAGCGGGAGGCGTTTTTTTTCATCACCGTGGCGAGCTTGGTAGCGAACAGCGCCTCTTCGCTGTTGGGGGCGCCGACGGCAAAGGTCAGCGTCTCCGAACTGTGCAGCAGGGCACGGCCGCCCCAGACGGTGGCAAGCGACAGCAGCAGGGTCAGCACGATGTAAAGCAGCACCTGCTGCTGATTGGTCTTGATCACCTTGGCACGCCGCGGCGGCGGCTCGGTCGGGGACGAGGTCGGGCCTTCAGTACTCATGGCAGCACTCTTGGCCTTATTTTTCGGCGGTGGGCGGCTCGCTCTTGTGAGCGATGCGGATGCCCCGTAATTCGTAAACGCCTGAAAAGAGAACGATATTCTCTGCCACCGATGATAGCGCGCCGATACCGGAATGCAAATTTCGAGCCGCAGGTAACCTTACTCGGCGCGGGAGCAGCGATTGGTCATCCTATCGCCAATTAGCCACAGTTTACGATTTTCCGGTTCCCCCCGGCTGCATTCCGCCGCGGCAGATGTCATAAATTATCCGTCCCGGCGATTTGGCCGGTCCAAGAAGAAGCTGCGCTGAACGCTCCAATCTTTCTTGTCACGTCAATGAGGGCGTCAGCTTTGTCGTTTCCATCCCTGTCATCGGCGGTTCCGGTCGAAGCGCTCATTGGCTGGATGCTGTTGCTCACCTTCAAGCACATCATCGCCGATTTCGTCCTCCAGACGGCCTGGATGGCGCATGGCAAGGACCAGAAGCACGGCTGGGCCCTGCCACTGCTGGTGCATTGCCTGGTCCACCTTGCGGTGGCACTGCCGCTGATCGTGATCGTCGCGCCGAAATTCTGGTTCGTGGCCTTCATCGACTTCGTGATCCACATCACGATCGATCGCGCCAAGGGCTTCGTTTCCGCCAATTTCGGGGTCGACCTTGCGCATCCCTGGTTCTGGACCCTGATCGGCATCGACCAGGCGCTGCACCACCTGACCGGCTTCGGTCTCTCCATCTTCATGGCGGCGAACTGAGGGGGCCACGGCTGGCTGCTCGGCCTTCATGGTTCGAGACGCGCCGTTGAGGGTCGGGCATTTCACCAAGAGCCAGGGCCTCATCCTGAGGGCCCGCCGAAGGCGGGCGTCTCGCAGGACGGCCGCAGGGAAGCTGCCGGCCGGACCCTTCTGATTCGTGGCCAGGGCGCAAGGGAGCCCCGGGTGACTACCGCCCGGCGTGGTTAACCTTTCATTAGAGAATTGCGCTGCATCTTCCCGACACGAGGGAGAACTGCAATGTTTTCAAGCCGCGACGCCTTTGAAAGCGATTTCTGCCCGGTTCGCGACGAGCTCCTTGGCGAGATGTATCGCGCCAGCGAGAGTGGCCTGCCGAGGCTGGTTGAGAGTGTTTCCCCTGACGCGCGCGCCAGGCTGGCGCTGTTCTGCTACCGACGCAGCCATCTGCACTCGCTGGCGGTCGCGATCGCAGCGAGCTGCAGGGAGCGCGACCTGATCGACAACGGCGGCCGCGTCGGCTCGACGCTCTACGCACTCTCGCGTGAGAGATCGGTCAAATCGTCGCCATCGCTGTCGGGTGGCCGCAAGCCGATCACGCTGTCGACCAAGCCATTGTCGGTGCTCGCACCACTCGATGACGAGATCGACGACGAGATCAGCGAAGCCGTCCCGGCCTAAATCGGTTCGATCGCAGCAAGCTTGAACTTCCGCCGCGCCATCGCGCATTCGGCATCGCCCGGCATGCAGGTGCGGCACACCTCCGGTCGCACCTCATAGATGCCGCAGGCGGTCGCTTGTCCGATCTCTCCCTGCAACGCCGCGCAGCGATCGCCCTCGCAGCGCATGCCGGACTGGCGGTCGTTGACCAACACCTCCGGAATCGCCGCAAGCTCCTCGTCGCTCTCGATCGAGAAGCGCGGCCAGTTCTGCGAATAGCCGCAGCAGGCGCCGCAGCTCTGGCAGCAGCTCGACAGATCTGTCTCTTGCATCTCGCTCACGTGTCCTTCGGCGGGCCCCAGACCAGGCTCTGCCGCCATTTCGCGCGCAGCACGTCGCGCCTTTCAGGATATCTCTCGTCGAGATAGGTTGCGTCCACCACGCGGTCCGTGCGGAAGCTGCGGAAATCGCTGCGCAGCTCGCACCAGGCCGCGAGCAGGCGCACGGCTTCGAGATAGCCGACAGAGATCGGCCAGATCATGCGTTCGCTGGCTCGGCCCTGCTCGTCGCGATAGCGCAGCATGATCTTCTTGCCCTCGTGGATCTGGGTGCGCGTGCGCACCATGTCGAGGCGATCAGGCTCCCTGTTCCAGCTCGGCCGCGCCCGGCTCGCCGGCTCCAGCACGAAGGGACGCAGGCGCTCGGGGACAGTGTCGGCGATCTTGGCCATCAGGTCTTCGGCCGCGCGCGCCAGCGCCGAATCGGCATGGCCCGCAACCCATTGCGCGCCCAGCACCGCCGCCTCGATCTCGTCGGGCGTCAGCATCAAAGGCGGCAGGTCAAAACCCTTTTCCAGGATGTAGCCCATGCCCGCCTCGCCGCGGATCGGCACGCGCTGGCCGATCAGCGTCGCGATATCGCGGTAGATCGTGCGCTTGGAGGTCTCGAGCTCGGCCGCGATCGCGTCCGCCGTCAGCGGCTTACGCGTGCGCCGGAGCACCTGGATGATCTGAAACAGCCGGTCGGCACGTCTCATGACAATTCTCTTCTCGAACGACGGATCAGAAATCGGCGCATGGCTGCTGACAGGATGTTGGCAGCAGGGGGCTTCTATACCGGGACAACACGTCGACTGAAGAGGGTTTGTCCATGATCACTCCAATCCATCTCGGCCTGGCCGGTCCGCTGTGGCGGGCGCAGCAATGGCAGGACCAAATGTTGCGGGCTTGGGCGTTTGGCCGCCTCGTTTCGCTCGATCTCATGGCCGTCGATCTCCGATTTGCACTGGCAAGCGTGGTGGCACGCTCGCTGACCCAGGCCGCGGACGCGCTGGTCCGTCACTTCATGGGCCGCGCCTGGCAGGGGGCCCGTTTCGCAGAAGATATCACGGCTGCTGCCACCATGGTGGCAGCAGCCCGTCACTAGGTTCCGTCAAACTTGGCAGGTTCAGGAGAGCTTTCATGATCACGCTTTACGGCTTTGGCACCGGCTTCGGCCTGCCGGAAATCAGCCCCTTCGTCACCAAGACGGAGGTGCAGCTCAAGATGGCGGGACTGCCGTACCGGAAGGAGCGCGCGATGCCGCCCGCTTCGCCCAAGGGGCAATTGCCGTTCATCGACGATGGCGGCGAGGCTGTGGCCGATTCCACCTTCATCCGAGCCCATATCGAGCGCCGCTACGGTTTCGACTTCGACGCCGGCCTCTCCTTGGCCGAGCGCGCGCAGGCCTGGGCGTTCGAGCGGATGATCGAGCATCATGTCTATTGGGCCCTGGTCGGCGCGCGCTGGGTTGATCCGGTCAATTTCGCCAAGGGCCCTGCGCATTTCTTCGACGGCGCGCCGGAGCACAACCGCGAAAAGCTGCGCGAGGACGCACAGTTCCGCGTCGCCGAGAATTATCTGCTCTCCGGCCTCGGCCGCCATGCGCCTGATGACGACATCGACCTCGCCGTCCGCTCGCTGTTCGCACTTTCGGTGCAGCTCGGCGACAAGGCATATCTGATGGGCAACAAGCCCTGCGGCGTCGATGCGACCGCCTTCGGCGCCCTCGCAGGGATCTTGACGCCGTTCTTCGAATCCGGGCTGCGGCAGCGGGCCGAGGGATTTCCGAACCTCACGGCGTATGTCGACCGCATGATGGACAGCTACTATCCGGAGTTCGCCTGGACCCCGCTGCGGCAAGCGGCGTGAGTCTGCTGCAATGAAGCTCCTCTCGCGCTCCGAAGGAGGTCCGTTCCCTCCCCCACAAGGGGGGAGGGAACGGAGAGAGCGGTGATGTTGGCTTAATTGCTTCGACTTCGCGCTCGCTGATATTCAAGCCAAAAACAAAAGAGCCGGCCCATCGGGCCGGCTCTCGTCTTTTCGCAACCGCTGTCTGCCTTACTTCACCAGCGTGTACTTGCCGTTCTTCACGGTGAGCAGGATGCGCGAGCGCTCGTCGAGGCCGTAGCGGTCCTTTTCGGTGAAGTTGTAGACGCCCTGGCTCGCCGCCAGCTCCTTCTCCGTCAGCAAGGCCTGACGGATCGCCTCGCGGAATTCCGGAGTGCCGGGTTTTGCGGTTTTCAGCGCGGTCGGGATGACGCGCTTCAGGATCTCGAACGCATCGTAGGAATGACCGGCGAACTGGCTGCGGCTGTTCGGGCCGTATTTGGCTTCATAGGCCGTGTTGAGCGCGAGGCCGGGCTTCTTGGTGGCGGCTTCGTCCGGCTGGTCCTCGGGGTCCATGACGGGGCCTGATGCCATCAGCACGCCCTCGGCCGCTTTGCCGGCGATGCGGATGAAGTCCATGCTGGCGGCACCGTGGGTCTGGTAGATCAGGCCCTGATAGCCGCGCTCGCGCAGCTCGGTTTGCGGCAGCGCTGCCGCGGTGCCGGAGGCGCCGACCAGGATCGCGTCGGGATTGGCCGCGACGAGCTTGAGCACCTGTCCGGTCACCGACGTATCGGGACGGGCGAACCGCTCCTCGTCGACGATGGTCATGCCCATCGGCACGGCCTGGGCCTTCAAATCGTTGAACCAGAGGTCGCCGTAGGAGTCGGAATAGCCGATATAGCCGAGGGTCTTGATGCCCTTCGACTTCATGTGATCGTACAGCACCTTGCCGACGATCGGGATCGGCTGCGGCATCGCCACCGACCACTTCATGCGCTCCGGCGTGATCGGGAAGGGGGCCAGACCGAAGTGCGGAATGCCGGCTTCGTTGGCGACGTTGGAGACCGCGATCGTCGGCGGCGTCAGCGCCGAGCCCATGATGATGTCGGCCTTGGATTCGGTGACGAAGCGGCGGGCATTGGTGGTCGCGGTGGTGGGATCGCCGCCGTCGTCGAGCACGATCACCTTCAGCGGCACGCCGCCGATCTCCTTCGGCACGAATTCCAGCGCGTTGCGCTCGGGAATGCCGAGGGCGGCGCCCGGGCCGGTCGTGGTCGTGGTGATGCCGATGGTGATTTCGCTGGTCTGGGCCAGCGCGGGCAGCGCCGGCAGGGCGAGCGTCGCCGCGGCAATGGCGGCGGTCAGGTAAAAGCGTTTCATCTATTCCTCCCTTGACGTGTTTTCTCTGAAAGCAGAAATCAATCGTGAATTCAGCTCCGTCTTTTGGTGATGCGGCGATTTAGCTTCCCGTGAATTTGGCGATCATCTCCGCCGGAAACGGTGCCGATTTCAGCTTGTCGGGGTTGGCAGGATCGCGGCCGACCAGGACGCGGGTCTCGAACCCCTCGATCGCCAGCGAGTCCCCCTTGTAGACGTTGTGCTTCACCTCGAAGCTCGAGCGCTTGATGCTCTCGATCCTCGTCTCGATGGTGATCCAGTCGCCATAGGTCGAGGGGATGTAGAACTTGGCCCGCGTGTCGACCATGGGGGTGCCCACCAGGCCGTATTTGCGGACCAGGTCCTGCTTGGAGAATCCTGCGACCTCGAACAGGGTCGAGGTCGAATCGTCGAACATCGCGAAATAGCGCGGGTAATAGACGATGTTGGCGGGGTCGCAATCGCCCCACTGGATCTGGACCTCGCGCCGGTTCACGAACATGCGTGGCGCCTTATTTCGGCGCCATGCGCAGCGAGCCGTCGAGGCGCACGACTTCGCCGTTCAGATATGCGTTCTCGACCATGTGCAGCGCGAGCGCGGCGAACTCGTCGGCCTGGCCGAGCCGGCGCGGGAAGGGGATCGCTGCGGCGAGCGAGTCCTGGGCTTCCTGCGGCAGGTTCGCCAGCAGCGGCGTCAGGAACAGGCCGGGCGCAATGGTCAGCACGCGCACGCCGAACTGCGCGAGCTCGCGCGCGATCGGCAGCGTCATGCCGACGATGCCGCCCTTGGAGGCCGAATAGGCCGACTGGCCGATCTGGCCGTCATAGGCGGCGACGGAGGCGGTGTTGATGATGACGCCGCGCTCGCCGGTCGCCTGCGGCTCGAGCTTGGACATCTCGGTCGCGGCGAGGCGCAGCATGTTGAAGGTGCCGATCAGGTTGACCTTGATCACCTTGTCGAAATCGGCGAGTGCCATCGGGCCGTCGCGGCCGACGACGCGCTTGGCAACGCCGATGCCGGCGCAATTGACCAGCACGCGGGCCGGGCCATGGGCCTTGGTCGCCTGCGCGATCGCAGCTTCGGCCGAAGCGGCGTCGGAGACGTCGCAGGTCACGGCCACGCCCTTGATCTCGGCGGCAACGGTTTCCGCAAGCTTGGCATTGAGGTCGCAGACCGCGACCCTGGCGCCCTGCGCCGCCAGTTTTCGCGCGGTGGCAGCGCCAAGTCCTGATGCGCCGCCGGTGACAATGGCTGCCTGATCCTTCAACAACATGGCGTTCTCCTTTGGCGATTTTAATTCAGACGCGATCGTATCCGAGCGCTCGGTGCGCTCCCTCGCCCCGCTTGCGGGGAGAGGTGAAGAATAGAGCCGACTGGTTCATTCCCATTGTCACATTAGCCGACCGATATCACACGCTCCGACGGATTGGCAGCATAGAGCTCGTCGATCAATGCGGTGCGATGTTCCAGCACCGCGCGCTGGTTGATCGAGCCCTTGTCGGTGACCTCGCCCTTGTCGATCGAGAGCGGCGTGTCCATCAGGATCGCCCGCGTGATCCGCGTCGAGGATCCCGTGGCCTGGCTGAGGAAACGGGTCAGGCGCTCGCGGAAAGCCTCGCGCACCAGCCGGTCGCGCGTGGCGACGACGAGATCGTCCGCCGGCAGCGTCGGGTTGATCAGGCGGCAACCGTCGAGATCGAGCACGACCAGCGCGGAGATCTCGTCGCGGTTGATGCCGGCGATGACGACGTCGCGCACCAGCGGCGCGCAGGCCGCGGTGAGGCGCGCGCGCAGGGGGCCGACGCTGACCCAGGTGCCGCTGGCGAGCTTGAAATCTTCGCTGACGCGGCCGTCGAAATCGAAGCCGGCGTTGAAATCGTCAGGGTCGGCCGGCTTGAGCGCATCGCCCATCTTGTAAAATCCTTCCTCGTCGAAGGATTTTGCGGTGATGTCGGGTTGGCGCCAGTAACCGGGCATCACGTTCGGCCCCTTGGCGCGGACCTCCAGCTTGCCGTTGTTCGGCACCAGCTTGGCGTCATTACCGGACACGGGCAGGCCGACATGGCCGGAGCGGCTGGTGCGCGGATTGACCGACATGAAGAACGGCGCCGTCTCGGTCGCACCCAGGCCGGTCAACATCGGCACGCGATAGCCCTTTTCCTTTACCGCGAGCTCGTCGAGGCTGTTCCAGACGAACGGCGACAGCGCGGCGCCCGAGAAGAACATCGCGTGCAGCCGGTCGAAGAACTTTGCGCGCAGGCCCTGGTCGTCGCGCAAATAGGGCAGCAGCGATTCATAGCCCTTGGGCACGTTGAAATAGACCGTCGGCGAAATCTCCTGGAGATTGCGCACCGTCTCCTCGATCCCGCCGGGCACCGGCTTGCCGGCGTCCAGATACATCGAGCCGCCATTGTAGAGCGTCAGGCCGATATTGTGATTGCCGCCAAAGGTGTGATTCCACGGCAGCCAGTCGATGATGACGGGCGGGTCGTCCTTGAGGAAGGCGAGCGTCTCGCGCAACATCACCTGGTTGGCGCAGATCATGCGCTGGGTGTTGATGACGGCCTTGGGATTGCCGGTCGAGCCCGACGTCAGCAGGAATTTTGCGATCGTGTCGGGGCCGATCTTGCCGTGGACCGCGTCGAGATCGCCGCGGATCGGCGTCGCCATGAGGTCTGCGAGCAGGGTGACGTCGCGGCCCGGCACGGCGCCCCATGAGGCCGCGATCTCGGTGCCGAGCGAGACATTGGCCGCGAGCGCGTCGGCGAACTTGTCGGCGTCCTCGGCGAAGACGAGGCCCGGCGTCAGCAGCTTCATCAGGTAGGACAGCTTGCCGTAATCCTTCGAGACCAGCGAATAGGCCGGTGACACCGGGCAGAACGGAATGCCGGCATAAAACGCGCCGAAGGCCAGCAGCGCATGGTCGATCGAGTTGCCGGAGAGAATGACGACCGGACGCTCGGCCGACAGGCCGCGCGCGATCAGGCTCGATGCAATATGCCGGCTCGCGGTGAGCAGCTCGGCATAGGTGATCTTGCGCCAGCCGCGGCCGCCTTCGCGCTCGGCCATGAAGACGCGGTCCGGCGTCGTCGTCGCCCAGTGGTGCAGGCGGTCGGTGATGCGGTCCGGATAGTCGCCGAGCGGGTGCTTGGGCCTGAGGTAAATCGTGCCGTCGTCGCTCCGCTCGACATTGACGACGGGATCGCCGAACGAAATGGGCCGCAGCGGAGAAGTGCTCGCGCCGCGCTCCATGCTGGAAGAGGACGGCTGCGCGCTCATGACTTGGGTTTCACCTTCGCGGTCTTGTGCTCGAGGAATTCGCGGATCCTGCGCTTTGCCTCTTTATCGCTCTGCGCGACGGTGGCCATCAGCGATTCCATCAACAGGCCCGTTTGCGGGTTGGCTTCCGCGATCATGGGCAGCGCCTGGAGCACGGCGAAATTCGTGAGCGGCGCGTTGGAGGCGATCTTGGTCGCAAGCTCGAGCGCCTTGCCGAGCCCGTTGGCGGCCTCCGTGACATATTGCGCGAAGCCGTAGGATGCGCCTTCGGTCGCGCTGTAGACGCGGCCCGTCAGCATCATGTCCATCATCCTGGCGACGCCGATCAGCCGCGGCAGCCGCACCGAGCCGCCGCCGCCGACGAAGATGCCGCGCTGGCCCTCCGGCAGCGCGAAATAGGTCGAGGGCTCGGCGACGCGGATATGCGCCGCGCAGGCAAGCTCCAGCCCGCCGCCGATCACGGCGCCCCTGAGTGCCGCGATCACGGGCACGCGGCTGTACTGGATACGGTCGAACACCCGGTGCCACATCTGGGAATGCAGCAGCCCGCCGGTGGCGTCATGCTCGGTCAGCTCGGACAGGTCGAGGCCTGAGGAGAAATGGTCGCCGATGCCGTGGATGACCACCGCGCCGATGTCCTCGGGCAGCGAGGCAAAACACTCGCCGATTTCCAGGATGATGCCGTCATTGAGCGCATTGCGCTTGGCCGGCCGGTTCAGCCCCACGGTCAGAACCCGGTCCGCCCGCTCGATCCTCAAAAGCCCGGAGGCACCCGCGCCAGCGGTCTCGGCGTTTCCCTGTGTCATTTGCGTCCTTGTCAGAATAGTTATGTTGTATAACGAATTTTGGCAGAGTCAAGGTCTCACCCCCCCTTGAGGGGGCGGGTCGCTCGCGCTTCAGCGCGAGCGGGGCGGGGTGACAGTCCCTCAACGCCAACGGTGTCTGCGGTGAGATCACCCCCCGCGCGCCTTCCGCTGCGCTCCTCAGCGGAGGGTAAAAAAAGACAGTCCCTCACACCACCTGATGCACGTCGATCACCACGCGGTCCGCATGGCGCGCGGCCGAGCCGACGAAAATGTGCTCCATCAGCCAGCGATACGTCTTGTGCCCGGTTTCAAACTTCGGCACGGTGCGGAAATAGATCAGCTTAGGATCGACCGGCTCGCCGCGCTTGAGCTTCTGCAGGAGTTCGACGGGCCCGAAGCGCATGCCCTTGTTCTCGATATAGACGACGGCGCCGTCGTCGGTTTCGAAGGCGTACTTGGCCTCTAAGTCGATCAGCTCGTTGGGGCGGATGGTCTGGAAGTCGGCGCCGAAGGGCAGCACTTTTCCGGTGATCGCGCCCGTCACCTCGCCGCCGATGATCGGGATGATGCGGCGGACGCCGATCCCGGTCTCGCCGGCGGTGACGACGTCCCCGATGCGCGCGGTGATGGTGAAGACGTATTTGGTTTCGAGTGTGGGGGTGGTCATCGCTCAACTCCAATCGGTCACTCCAAGCGCGGTGCCCTTCCTTCTCCCCTTGCGGGATGCGCTAGGGCGGGAAAAGGTCAATGAAGTCAATAACAGACGACCCCAGTGTCGGCCCAGTGTCGGGAAACGCTTTTTTCAGGCGTTTTCCAGTATTTTTTCGGCGCGCCGCCCATGGGCATCCTGGTCGCGGCTATAGCCCGGATGCGCCGGATTTTGATCTTGAGCCAACGCAACGGTCATAGCCATGCGATGCTTCGAGACCAGGCCCTCCAAGCCCATGCGGCAGGCCGCGATGAATAGGCGATTTTGGACAGAAGCGGACATCAACCAACGACAAACTCAGCTGAAACCGTCAAGAATGAACCACAGCAGACGTTCGCGTCATGTAGTCTGGTATGCTCGGCTCGGAGGCTCGCCGGCCTCAAATCTTGCGAACTAGCTTCGTCTCACTTTGTTCAAGCTCGTCGGCGAGATGAGCGGCGCTACTTCTTATTCATTGCGATTGTTAGAAGCTTATTTAGTGGCCCGTGGTTCCCCCAATTCGTCCTTGCGTTCTGCCTCTCTACCTTCGGCCATTTGCGCGACGAGAAGTAGATGGCGCTCTGAATGTAGGGGGGTGACGTAGTGTAAACGCCCTGCAAGGTAATCCGCCGGGAATGATCCCCATAACGTCCGATGAATATCGCCGCCACTGCCCGGAGGGTCTCGTGCCGATTGGCGTCCTGAAGGATATCCAGCGCGGTCTTGACGGACGCATCGTCGTACTTGTCCGCTTGAGAGAGCGCCGCAAGAATCCACATCTTCTGCCAGTCGGTCAGCTCCGAATCCACGAGCAGGGCTAAAAGGGCATTGAGAACGCCCTCGAGTTTCAGGAACTTGGCAACGTACGATGCATAAATCTGGGCCATTGACGGCCGTTTTTTGAATGACTCCAGCACATGCTGAAGTGCGTGATCTGACTCAGCTTTGGCGAGCAAAGGCAGGCAGAACCGCTCAATGTTCTCCTCTTGTCCGAGATATGTTCCGATGGAATCGAAGAGCTGCTTCGTCGCTTCCAGACTGAGTTCGTCCTCGTTCTCTTCCTCTTCCTCATCGTCTTCCCATTCGGACTGAAAGCCGTAATCGGCGTCGAAGTCATCATCGTTCAGCTGTTCACGGATCTCCTCGACGGCTTCGTCGAATAACTCCTGCAGGTCCGGCTCTTCGGAATGAAGCTGATTTCTCGGAATGATCTTGCACTTAGCCTCATTCAGGACGAGATCATAGCTGCGTAGCCGAGGGATAAGCTGTCGCAGCAAACTCTCCGCAGCCTCGACGCTCTCGATGAAAACGTACAAATCATCCACGTAGCGAGCTGCCAGCACGCCCTTGTCCTTCAAGAAGCGATCGATTGGCTCCATGTAGAAATTTCCGAAGAGGTCTGATGGAAACATTCCCTGCAGTATTCCACGCGACGATCTGTTGCTTGTGTAGCTGGTTAAAAGCGTTTCTAGCCGGTTCAATAGCTCACTCGCGTATCCAGAGTCGTTCAGCACGTTAATCAGCGTGTGAAGGTTCATCGAGCCGAAGTAGTTGGCAACGTCGATCTTGAGGATGTATTTGATCCCCTGTTCCTGCGAATGCTTCGCCAGCGCGCTCTGCAAAGCGCTCCAGCAAGTCCTAGTAGGCATGAACATCGCCGGGTTATCCAGCGCCGCAAGTTGGTGACTGAACGAGCGTGAATGGTCAGTCTTCTTCTGAACGATAGGGGCTGCTTGGTCTGCCAGAATCTGATAGAGCAACCGATCGTGGGGAAGAAGAATGCTTCCTGGGCGCGAGAAACTCGGCCCCAATCGCACGGGGTTCACTGCGACCTGTATGCGAAACGACTTCGGGACTTCGATCGTGATAGGCAGGCCGGGGCTGTATGCGCCCTTGGATAACGCCGCCCTTACCTCCTGGATGAGTTCATCCCCCGCCTTTGCGTAGATGAAGCCGATGTGGGGTGCGTAGATGAAGTCGGACCGAAGGTCGTGGCTAATCCGCTTGAGCGCGAGTTGCCAATCGATTTTAGCCATCACCGCCCCGTCTAGGCCGAAAGGTATCTTGTCCGACATGCTGACCGCTCCGTATCGCGGTAAGATGCGGCCCCGTTGGTGGTATTTCAACCCCTAGTTAGCGACGACAAATCTTGCAGCCGTGAGCTGGTCTAAGCGTTCTTTATCGGCAGCTTTCTTCGAAATTCCTAGTCAAAGGAAGGCACCATCGAGCAAGTGGTCTAGCAAAATGGATTGTCATTTGCGGAGCGCTTGCTCGCGCCTTGCGCGATCGCGCTCCAACGCGGTACTGATTGCGTCGCTGGGACGCTGAAATCCCCAGCACCCGTCGATCAGCAGCGTTTGTGCCAAATCAGCAGGAGGCCCGCCGAGGTAGCCTTGAAGAACCAGGCCCTAGCGCCATCAGCGCTGGGGTCTATTATTTTTGGCTATGCGTTTTGAGATTTACACGGATGAGTGGGGCAATGCCATCCAGTTTATTGAACTTTATTGCGCAAGGTGGACGTGGCGAAGAAACGCGCCGCGCAGTTGGTCGACGAACATGCCGTTGAGTTGTGGGACGGCCCCAAGCGCACTGCGAAGTGCGCGGAGGCTTGATCCTGCGCGGCCGCGTGTCACAGCTCGCGCTCCATTGCAGGATGGCTGCGGTTCTTGACCTTGATCCAGAACTTTTGTCGGCCGCCGCGGTACGGCCGATCGCGATGCTTCGAGACAAGTCCCTCAAGGCCCATGCGGCAGGCCGCGCGAAACAGGTCTGGCCCAATCTCGCCCCGCTCAAAGGGCGCAACGGTGATGCCGTCCGGCCGCCGTGCCAACAGCCGTTCCAAGTTCGTCTTGCGCAAATGCAGAGGCAGCTCGCGCAAGTCATCGCCGCCCATTGCCAGCAGATCGAAGGCGTACAGTTGCACGTCGTGGTCATGCTTCCGAGAGTGCAGCGCGTTGAAATCGGAGATGCCATCCAACCCGAGTACGACCGCCTCGCCGTCGATCGCGAAACGCTTCTGCTTGTTCTTAAGAGCGGCTTCTACAATCCAGGGATAGCGCTGACTCCAGTCGCTGCCGTTGCGCGATAGCAAGCGCACGCGCTTGTCCTCCCGGATGACCAGCATCCGGTAGCCGTCGTGCTTCACCTCGTGAATCCAGTCCGGGCCCGATGGGACCTGCTTGCCGGCGATGGCCAGACAGAGCTCGTACGCCATACGCATGATGGCAAGATATGGAGTTTCGGAGGATTTTACGAGCCTGGAACCGATGGGCCAGGGCTGCCGTTGAGATCGGCTATGCCGATCGAGTTCCTACATGGACGCCCGCTTGAGCCGGATGAGCTGGTCATGATCCGGCAGCAGATCGAGGGCTTCGATAGGATCGAGGCCATTGATCCCGAAGTTCGCGGCATCGTTGAACGCAATTGGCCGCAACTGCTATCGAAGCTGCCGCCGGAGGAAATTGAGCCGTAAAAGGGCCGCGTCACCCTGGCTTTCGGTCGATCAGCCGCACATAGGTCCCGCTCTCGTGAAGTTCGAGCCAGCCGCGCTCGATGGCGCGCTTGATACCGGCGCCGAACTCCTCGCCGCTGGCCTTCAGGGTGAAGAGGAACGGCGCATTGATTTTCTCGATGTGGATGCGGCCATCCTGGACGGGCTCAATGTCAGCAGCGATCTCGACGAGCTTGCGGGCTGCGATTTCCGGATCGGCGAAGGGGCGTTCGGTGGTGAGCTTCATGCGGTGTCAAGCGGTGGGCGATTCGGACGTGCAATTGGATTCGTGATTTACCTGCCGTAGCGGGAAATTCACTAGTGGCGTCCGCGCGAGACCACCCCAATCAGTAGCGGCTTGCCAAATGTTCTCATTTCGTTCACGGTGCAATCGGCGTGAGTGACACTCGATGGACGCTGACCGAGAACGAGAAATCATCCGGCTTTGGCACCGCCTGCGCCTCCTAGAGCAGCACGGCCGAGCGGTGATCGCCGTTCTCCGGCAGATCGAGAAAGCCCTGGCGGAGCGGGAACGTCATGCAGGTTGATTTTGTGCGGCGCGAGATCGAACGGATGCGAACCCAAGTGCCTCGTCAGCGGGCCGAAATCCGACAGTTCCAACACGCTGAATTTCGACGGCATCGGCCGAGGCGCTCTTGGAGCGGATGCTCAACAAGATCGGCGAACTGTGCGCCGAACGGGATCGGCTCAAGAAAGAGCAGCCGCCGGTCAAGGGCCGGGTGTTGGGTGGACGGTCATGGTGAACGAGCGTCCCCAATGGTTCGACGACACGGATGACCATTCGCCGTGGATAAAAGCCTTGGCCGAAGTCAGGAACAGGGCCGCCCGCGAGGGTTGGTGCTATCAACACGTCCAAGCGATTATCGTCGCGATCGACCAGTATGCCGAGGCGGCGCTGGGTAACCGGCAGTTCTTTTTGAACAAGCCCCACAGCATCGGCGGCGGCAGGAAAGACCAAAGCCTGTAGGAGGACCCATCCAGCTAAACTGGACGGCCGAGCAGAGGCGGCACCACGGTCAGTTTTGGACAATCGTTGAGGTTGAAACTGACATAAGAGCGTGCATGGTGGTGGGAACTGCCCCCGGGGGGCATCGCGGGGGGCGCAATCAGGTGACCAATGAAGCTTTCGCGCGGGTCAAGATCGACCAGCTTCTTAGGGATGCCGACTGGCATCTCACCGATGGCCTTAGCGTGCGCTACGAGTATCCGCTCAGTGACGGCGGGAAGGCTGACTATGCTCTGTTCGATCGACAAGGGCGGGCGCTAGCGGTCCTTGAGGCAAAAAGTACGAGCGTAACTCTTAGCGCCGGCGAGACACAAGGACGACGGTATGCCGACCAACTCGGCGTACCCTTCATATTTCTCTCCAACGGCGAGGAAATCTGGTTCTGCGACAAGGATCATGACGCCCATTTCCGGCAGGTCGAAACCCTGTTCAGCCAAGATGACATTATCCGGCGCCAGGCCGCGCGACTTATCCGACGCAACCCACTCGACATTCCGATCGATACACGGATCGCAGGAAGCGACGGACGCTTGCATCAGAGCGCCTGTATCGAAACTCTCTCGCGAGAAATCTTCAATGGTCGCCGGAAAATGCTTGTTGAGATGGCGACCGGTACTGGCAAGACCCGCACAGCGGCGGCACTACTAAAACGGCTGTTCGAGGCCAATTGGGTTACGCGAGCTCTGTTCGTCGTTGATCGGAATGCACTGGCGATCCAAGCTGAGGACGCATTCGCCGAGCACTTGCCGCATCTCCCCTGCTACCGCGTCCCACGCACGGGCCGCAGGTTTCAAGACGAGAAGCGGGTAACAATCGTCACGTTGCAGACGCTTGTGAACGAATATGAGAATTATTCCTCAGGCTATTTTGATCTGATCATCATCGATGAATGCCATCGCAGTATCTACGGTCAATGGCGACGCGCGCTCGACCATTTCGACGGTATCAAGATAGGTCTGACCGCAACACCGTGCGTTATGCAAGATGCACCAGACCTTGATGAGGATGATCGCGCAGCCATCCGTGATAGCCTGAGGTTTTTCGAACTTAGCCGTCCAACTTACAGCTATGGGATGTCCGAGGCGATCGCTGACGGTCATTTAGTTCCCTACGAAATTTACCGCGCAATGACGACCCGTACGGCGGCCACAGACGGATTCCCTGTCTCGAGAAATGAAATCGATTGGGAAGCGCTCGATCCGACTTCCCGCACGGAGCTTGAGGGGCTTTTCGCGGAGCGCGACCCGATCATCGTCGATCCGACCGCGCTAGAGCGCCGTTTCACCATTCCGGAACGTAACCGCGCTATGGTGCGGGAGTTTCGCCAAGTTCTCGAAAACGGATATACCGGCCCTAATGGAGTTCGCCGCGCGCCAGACTGGGGCAAGACGATTGTGTTTGCAGTGACCAAGCGCCACGCGGAAACGTTGGCACGAATGTTCGATCAGGAATTCGCCGACAAGAAGCCAACTCCGAGCATGCGTTATGCCGATTTCGTGGTCTCCGGTTTGGGGCCGGACGATAGCGTGGATGGCCCGTCAAAAATCAAGCGCTTCAAGAAGGAGGAGTTTCCGCAGATTTTGGTTAGCGTGAATATGTTGGACACGGGCTTTGACTGCCCAGAAGTCCGCAACCTCGTGATGGCCCGGTTCACACATAGTTCGATTCTGTACCAGCAGATGCGCGGGCGAGGAACGCGTGTTTCGCCTGGCAAGAGCCGATTTACGATGTGGGATTTTTCGGGCGTCACACTGCGCCATGGCGACGACGAAGCCCCTGGCGAAGGTGGTGTTGTTATTGTACGCCCAGCCGCCAGATCGAAAAGTACACCGCGCCGCATGCTAACGCTCGATGTGCACGATGAAATCGATCCGACCACTCGGGAATGGGTGACAGTAGACGAAGCCGGTCATGCGTTCATGGACGTCGACGAGGCTCGAGCGGAGGCTTACGGCGCCGCGTTCGAGACTTGGCTGAGCAGCCGTACATTCAATTCAGATCAGCTTCGCGTGCTGCATCTCGTCAAAGAGCAAATCAAGGTGAACGCAGCGCAGCTTACGCTGTTTGAGAGCTGGCGCTTCGACAGTCCGCCACTTTCCCTGAACGGCGGTTTCGAGCGTGCGCGCGCTGTGTTCGGCAATGAAGCGGAGCTGGAGCGCGTCTTGACCAGCATGAACGAAGCTGTATTCGGCGATGCGTCCCAATCTGCTTTCCCGAACAATCCTACCCAGTCTCCAGAAGATGAAGGCTAATGCCGAATGCCATTTACGCCTGACATGCGCCGCAAGGTCGATCAAGTCCGCGATTATCTATACGGCGGCGGCTATCCCGACCCGCTGTCCAACGCGGAGCAACTCAGCTTCCTGTTCTTCTTCTATATGATCGAAGGGCTCGACGCGGCCAACATTCGTCAGGCGAAGGCGACTAAGCGCGATTATACATCGCTGTTCGCCGGAAACTGGACGATCCGCAATCCCCTGAACGCCCCGGCCAAGGGCGTCGAGACATTCCCGCGCGACCGCATGCGCTGGTCCTCCTGGGCCAATGCCATGTCGGGCGATCAGCTTGTTACCTTCGTGCGCGACGAGGTTTTTCCCTTCTTCGCTACTATCGGCGATCAATTCGGCATGAGCTTCATGGCGCAGGCGCGCCTTGCCATTGACGAGCCAACGGTACTCACCCAAGTCGTGACGCTTGTGAACGAGCTGCGGCTGGAGCAGGCCGATCCCGACACTAAGGGCGACCTGTTCGAGCATGTGCTGCGCCAGATCAAACAGGCAGGTGAGCTTGGCCAATTCCGTACGCCCCGCCATATCATTCGCGCCATCGTTGATCTGGTCGATCCGAAAATCGGCGAGACGGTCTATGACCCCGCCGCTGGCACCGCCGGTTTCCTCGTTGCCGCCTATGAGCATATCCGCCTCGCCAATTCCTCCGCCAACGGGCGCGAGGTGGCAGAACTGGAGGGCAAGAAGTTCGAGCGCGGCCTCGGCGATAAGCTGAGCGCGGCGCAATGGCGCAAGCTCCAGACCGAGACCTTCTACGGAAACGATGTCGATCCCAAGATGGTCAGTCTCGCCAGCATGAACTTGGCGCTTCGTGGACTGCCGGACGTGCGTATCCTCAAGCGCAACGTGCTGACCACGAGCTTCGACCGTCAAGCCAAAGCTGAGAAGGGTCTGCCGCTGGACGGCTATGACGTAATCCTCGCCAACCCGCCCTTCTCCGGCCGGATCGACCGCGACCGCATTGTCGATGACGTGAAGATCGGCACCACCACCGCAACCGAGCTTCTGTTTGTCAAATACATGATTGACAATCTGAAGCCGGATGGTCGGTGTGGCGTCGTTGTCCCCGAAGGGGTGCTATTTGGCTCGACAGGTGCACACAAAGAACTTCGCCGCACACTCATGCAGAACAATCGCGTTGAGGCGGTGCTGTCCTTGCCCGGCGGCGTGTTTCAACCTTACTCCGGGGTCAAGACTTCGGTGCTGGTGTTCACGGCTGGCGGGCGGACGGAACGGGTGATGTTCCTCCACGCCAGCAATGACGGTTTCAAGCTCGATGCCAACCATGACCAGCCCATCGAGGCTGACGACCTGCCCCGCCTGATCACCGCTTTTAGGAACCGGAAGGAAAATTGGGGCACATGGCAAGCGCGCGATGCAGCCAAACCCTGGATGGAAAATTGGTGGTTCGCCGAAGCCGCGACAATCGAGCACGAGGATTGGAACCTCTCGGCTTCGCGTCACCGACCCGAGAGCCGCCAAGCGGCCGAGCATCGCGATCCGCGCGAGTTGCTGGAGGAATTGCAGGAGGACGTCGAAACCATCCTCGGTGACATCCAGGCCCTTGCGGCGGAGTTGCGGGGGGAAGCGGCGTGAGTGCTTGGCCGCAAGTAATGCTCGGGAAGCTGATCGTCGAGGCTGCCTACGGGACCAGTGTTAAATGCTCGGACCGGGCCGAGGGCATTCCAGTTCTTCGGATGGGCAATGTCCGTTATGACGGCACGCTTGATCTGAGCGACCTGAAATACGCCTCGTTGACGGATGCCGAGCTGGCGAAGTTCGGTATCGAGGAAGGCGACATTCTCTTCAATCGAACAAATAGCAAGGAGCTGGTTGGCAAGACCGGCCTCTGGGATGGCCGCTTCCCTGCGGCGGCAGCGTCCTACTTCATCCGGGTTCGCGTCGCTCGTGACGTCGTGTTTCCAAGATGGGTTTGGCGCTTCATGAATTCGGCCGCCATGAAACATCGCCTATTCGCGACCGCAAGAGGGGCGATCGGTCAGGCCAACATAAACAGTGAGGAACTGAAGTCTTTTCTGCTGCCCCTCCCGCCGCTCGAAGAACAGCGGCGGACCCTGGCGCTGCTGGACCAGGCGGCGGAAATCAAGCGCCGCGCTGAGGCCGCACGCGCCAAAGCCCGCAGCATCATCCCCGCACTCTTCCTAGACACCTTCGGCGACCCTGCCACCAATCCGAAGGGATGGCCTGTCCAAATCTTGGCCGAATTGGCGGACATCGGTTCGGGGCTGACCAAGGGGAAGAAATTGAACGGTACGCCGATTGTGCCCACACCTTACCTTCGCGTCGCCAACGTTCAGGCCGACCGTCTCGATCTCTCTGAAATCAAGCTGATAGATGCCACCGAGGATGATCGGAAGCGGTGCCGGTTGGAGATCGGCGATCTCCTGATGACCGAGGGGGGCGACATCGATAAGCTCGGGCGGTGCGCCATGTGGCGCGGTGAAGTCGATCTTTGCCTGCACCAGAACCATGTCTTCCGCGTGCGGATGGGAAAGGCAGTCATTCCCGATTACGCTCGGGCATTCATGCAGAGCGAGGCCGCGCGGGGCTATTTCTTGCGGGTCGCGAAGCGGACGACAGGCATAGCGTCGATCAACAAGACCCAACTCGGTCAATTGCCCGTCTGGGTGCCTCCCATCCCGCTCCAAACCGACTTCGCCGAGCAGGCCCAACGCATCGAAGCCAGCGCCCGTGTCCTCGACGCTGCTGCGGCCAAAACCATTGCTATGGAGGCCGCGCTGACGGCCGAGGTTTTTGGTGAATTGTCACACGGTAACCCCGACAAACAGCCAATGGCGGCCGAATGAAGTACACCGCTCTCCGCTCCCATTGAAGCTGGTCGTCCGCCGATGGCGGCGGCCCGACCATGTTTGCAAAGATTGGCATCATGCGCGCCGCGAATGCTCATCTGTGATAGACCTGACTGCATGTGCAACTTGTATTCGGTCACGACCAACCAAGAGGCGATCCGCGCGTTATTCCGTGTGGTCAACCGCTACGTCGGTAACCTGCCGCCGATGCCGGGCGTGTTTCCGGACTATCCGGCGCCGGTTGTGCGCAACGCAGCCGAGGGCGAGATGGTGCTGATGCGGTGGGGCATGCCGCCGCCACCGCGCACAGGCGGGCCGCCGGTCACCAACATCCGCAACACGTCATCGCCGCACTGGCGCAGCTGGCTCAAGCCCGAGAACCGGTGCTTGGTCCCAGCGAACAGCTTTGCTGAATACGCACCCGAGCCGAACCCGGAGACGAAGAAAAAGGACGTCGTCTGGTTCGCGCTGAATGAGGATCGTCCGCTATTCGCCTTCGCGGGCATCTGGGCCGAGTTCAAAGGTGACCGGGGCACCAAGTCGAAGCCGATCCCGGGACCGCATCTGGTCTATGGCTTCCTGACCACCGCGCCGAACGCCGTGGTCGGACCGATCCATCCCAAGGCCATGCCGGTGATCCTGACGACCGACGAAGAACGGGACGTTTGGATGCGGGCTCCGTGGGATGAGGCGAAGGCTTTGCAGCGGCCGCTCGCGGATAATGCGCTTAAGATTGTAATGCGCGGGCCGGACAAGGAAGACCGCGCGGCTGTATAGATGGAGGTAGCCTTGACGCTGGAAGAACTCGCAAAGATCGCTCCACTTGGGACCGTGATCATTGCGCTCAGCGCACTTGGTGTCGCGACGTGGTCGTTGCTGACCCAGAAAGCAATTGCCCGTCGGCGCGCGGCGATCGACTTCTTCCTCAAAACAGAGATGGACGAGAAACTGTTGATCGCTTACGACAAGTACAGAAGCGCAGTAGATGTGCTGCGAAACGTCAACGACTTAAACGCATTCTGCAAAACCGATGAGTATCACCACGTACGAAGCTATCTAAACGTTCTTGAGTTGATGGCGGTAGGTATCGAGAACAGCACTTTTGAAGAACGCATCTGTTACGTCTATTGGAAGGGCTTCGTTTTAGATGCGATGCGCGACACGGCCAAACTGATCGACCATATCCGAACACAGCACAACGCGGACCTCTACTTCCGGAGCTTTCGCCAACTTCATTATCGGTGGATGACCAACCCCGAACTTGCGCCACGTTGGCAGCATAGAGGCCCGCCGCTACGGCGCGGACCTATACCTCTCACCCCACCGCCATAGCATGGCACCGTATCCCGCGGCGCTTCTTTTAAGAGGAGAACCGCGAAGTAGGTGCTATCCCCAGCAATCTAGGGCTGTACTTTGCGCCATGGATTCGGCGATGCTGGAACCGAGGGGTTAGGGCGGCAACAAATGAACGGAATGATTGAGGGAAACGTCAGGACTTTCAAATTCTTACGAAATGGCGATGCAGAAGCCGCCGAGATGGACTGGGAAAAGGGCATCGATACCGCTCGCCAGGCCATCTCTGAGGCATTGAATGCCAAGAACATCGCTTTCCTCCTTGGAGCGGGATGTTCATCCCTGATGAGGGACGGCACCGATGTCGGCATCCCCACGATGGCTCCGTTGGCGAAAGAGTTTTGCGCAGCGACATTGGCAGCGGTAATGCCCGGTTTGGCTATGCCAGAGCCAGATGAAGATCTTCAACTGGACACCGAAACAATAAGCAACGCCCAAGCCCATTACGTTAGGGGCGAGGACGGGGCCGAGGTTGCGCTTAGGCCAAACCTCGTCAATGAGGCAGAGTCACAATCCGAGACATCTCTCCTGCCTTGGCGACTGACTAACGCTGAATACGACTGCTTGACCGCCCTCGGGATCGACCTTGAGAGTGGATACAATCGCAATCTTGAGCGCCTCATGGAGGTTCTCTTTAGCCAACGTTTCGTCCTGCGTAAGCGGCACGATGCTTCTCGGTGGCCGCAACTTGATCTGATCAATAGCATCATCGAAAAGGTGCAAGCCTTCTTATGGAGCCGGCTGACCGATGGTGCCTTCAATAAAGGCGACACAGAAGTTCGTGATCTCTACGAGCGCTTCTACAAGAAGCTTGTCCTGCGCGACCGATCCCTGCCAAGACCGTGGGTCTTCACGACGAACTATGATGTTTTTAATGAACTTGCTATGGACCGCCTGGGCATTCCCTACGCCAATGGCTTCTCTGGCGTAGTTGAACGTCGGTTTAACCCCGCGAGCTTTCGATATGCGCTCGCTGAGCAATTAGACGTCGGAAATCGCAAGTGGGCTGCGGTCGATGCTTTTGTCTACCTCTGCAAGCTCCACGGTTCTGTGACTTGGACGGAAGACAGCCATGGACTATTTCCGATCCGTGAAGTCTGGCCGCAAAATGATCCCAAGCGGATGCTGATATATCCCACACCGGCCAAGCAGAATGCGTCTCTTGCCTCGCCTTATGCCGATCTCTTTCGAGAATTCCAGTCACGCATCGTGCGTGAACAGAATGTTTTGATAACGGCCGGCTACGCATTCGGCGATGAGCACATAAACAACATTATCTACCAAGCTCTCACGATTCCGACATTCCGGCTAATCGTTTTTGCAGACCCGGAGACCGAGGGAGAGATTACCAAGCTTCGTCTCCTTCGAGACCCCAGAATTTGGATCATTGGCGGTGATGGACCAACAGACGGCTCACGTGCGCACTACTTTGACACCATAGTCGAATCCTTCATGCCTCAACGTCCCAGTGACCGCATTGATGAGGCGGTTCGCAAAGTAATGATCGAGATGGCACCACGATCAAGGGATTGGGACGAATGAGCAACGATGATGGCAAGCGAGCGATTGGAAAGGTGGTGTCTGTCGCCGCCGATCGCTTTGTTGTCGAGATGCATGCTGGCACGGACAACTTTACTTTCGTCGGATTTGACGACGTCCACTATGTCGCGCGGCTCGGGTCCTTTCTCATGATTCCTGCCCAGTCCGAATATGTGGTCGCCGAGGTCGTTGGTCTGCGCGAACGAGACACTGGCCGACCGGACGAGCGGCGGGATTTTGACCGCGCAGGTTCATCGAAATTCTTGGACGTGGTTCCTGTTGGGATGCTCCCAGCACGAGGGGGACTTTTTCGCTTCGGAGTGTCCGTCTTTCCGTCGCTCTATGCTGATGCGCTTTACGCGCTTGATCACGAACTCGACTACATTTTTGAAACGCAATCTCCTATTGAGCCCTCAGTGGGATTGAACGGCGCAGCTTGCATCCCTGCCGATGCAAATCGATATCGGGTCCTTTCGATCGGCAAGTCCGTGATTTTCGAGGATTACGAAGTCAAAGTTCGCGTTGACGAATTCTTCGGTGGGCATGTTGCGATACTCGGGAACACCGGCAGTGGCAAATCTTGCACCGTTGCATCGATCCTTCAGTCGCTATTTGAAAAGCCGGACGAACATCACGCCCGGGGCGCTACCTTCGTCGTTTTTGATGTTAACGGCGAATATCGGCCTGCCTTCGAGCCGCTGGCAAAGGTCGACCGGATCGGAATACAGCGTGTCGTATTAGACGGTACTACCGCGGGTTTCCGACTTCCCCACTGGTTTCTCGAAATGGCAGAATGGGAGCTTCTGCTTCAGGCCAGCGAAAAAACGCAGCTGCCGGTTCTGAGAATGGCCCTTGGTCTAACTAGCCTTTTCCGCGATAACTCGCCCGAGGTCCTGGAGGTCAAGGAGCACTTCATTGCGACCTGCATCGTCGAATGCTTCCGAGGAGCCGACGGAGATTCTCCGGTTGCGAAGTTTCAGCGGGTCGTTTCCCTGCTTCAGAAATATCCGACGAATAACCTAAATATGGTTCTCCTCAACCGGTTTAATCCCAACCTTCAGTATGGCAATTTCGCTGGTCCAAACAGTCAGGAAGAATTTCTAGAAAAGGTCCGCGTAAGAATTCGCGAAGACGTGCATTTGCCGTCCTACAACCACACACCGTTCGCTTTCGACGATCTAGAAGAGTGCCTAGATTTCGCAATTTTGTACGAGGAGGCGCACGGGAACCGCCAAATTCGTGACTACTGCTCATCCTTAGTCACCCGGTTAAAGTCGCTAAAGGACAGAGAGGAGTACGCTTTTCTTCGGCACAGCAATGGGGAAATCGCTACAGCGCCGTCCGCCGCTCAATTCGTATCCGATCTTCTCGGGCTTACGGGTGCAGGCGCAACCGTGACGAAAAAGAACCAGATTATTATTTTAGACATGAACGATGTCGAAGATGAGGTGGTTGAGCTTGTAAGCTCCGTGACGGCCCGCATGCTTTTCAAGCTATTACGACGAGCCGATCCAAGGAATCGGTTTCCTGTCCATCTGCTTTTGGAGGAAGCTCATCGCTATATCGGCGCAACGCCATCACGCTATGCGTTAGACGCTACAAAGGGATTTGAACGCATTGCCAAAGAGGGCCGCAAATATGGTATGTTCGTCCTACTCGCATCGCAACGTCCAAGCGAGCTTTCAAAGACTGTCCTTAGTCAGTGCTCCAATTTTGTCGTACACCGAATTCAGAACCCTGATGACCTCTCTCAGATACGGCAAATGACTCCATTCATTTCCGATGCGCTGCTCAAACGTCTCCCCTCGTTACCTAAGCAGCACGCTCTGGTGTTTGGAACATCCGTCAATTTGCCGACAACTTTCAAGGTAAGGGAAGCTCGGCCACGCCCACACAGCGACGATACCAGAATTGTGGACCTTTGGTTTCACGAGGGAGGAAGACCGGCAGGTATTCGTCTCCTGCCGGAAAACGCCGAGACTAAGGACGACGATGATCCGGATGAGACCATGTACTTCGAGGAGCGGACTTAACGGAGGACGCATATCGGAAAAGACCCATTAACTCATCGGTCGCCCGGTATCCGTAAAGATGGCCTCGCGAACTCCTTTATGTACTTCCGCGTATCGGGATGATCGAGCTTGATGCCGCGCAGTTCACCGCGGCATGTAGCGGAAGATGGGCGCCGTCTCGACGACCACGTCATCGAACAGGACGATGCCTGCCGTGTAATTGGGGGCGCGAACCTGCGAGAGGATTTCGGTGATGATGCCCTCCTTATAGCGAGGAGTTGACCTCGTGATCCGAAAACTTTTCGGTCTCCTTGGATAGGCGGCGCTCTTCGTCCACCAGTCCCTCGGTAACGCCGCAATAATCCCGGAAGGAACTCGACGACGTGATGTATTTGGCGGTTAGCGCCCGCAGGTCATGCCTGAACTGCTCATTGCCGATTTTTTCCATTGAGCCTTCTCGGATTTCGTTTCCCGTTTGACTGTCACAGCCGCACGCTCGCAGCGGTTAGCATTTTGCGATGCATGACGTTCCTGACAGCGATTTCGCTAGCCGGTCCAGTTGTTCCGCCGTGGTGCGGTAGCTTTCCGCAATCCCCCTCAGAGCCTCACGCCGAGAAGCAGACTTCGTGTGCATGGCCAACTGGTCGGCTTCATCTGCTTTGTCGCGAAATCGGTTCGCTTGTTCTGCAAAATCGGGGTCTCTTGCGGCCAGCGCTTCGCTAACGAGCTTCGGCCCTCGCGCCACTTTCTCATCCGGTCCAGCGGGCCTCGCCGCTTGAAGCGCCGCCAGCTCAACAGCGGCGTTTTTAATCGCGTCCTGAATTTCAGGGAGGTAGTCGTCGGCGTCGGGCCGGTGCGTCACATAGTTCGGATCGCCGCAGTAGCCGTCACTGCATTTGCAGATTGCGCCGTTGTGCTCGATGATTTCGTTGATCGCGCGTCGCACGCTGGTTCGCGACATGCCGAGCCGCTTCGCAATGGCGCTGATCGAGATCGGAGGGAGCCCAGCGCCGTCGTTGACCCTGATCGCCATCATCACAAGTATTATGTCGGCCACCGCTGCGGCGTGCTTTCCGCGCCCCCACTCGGTGTGCAAGACCGCGCAGATGGTGAGTACCATGTTGTAGACGATCGCAGCCTGGTGGTGCCACAGGCCGAAGGGGACGCCGCCGTGCATTGCCTATTTTTCCTGAAAGCACCGAGCGTTTAGCGCAGCAGTCCCAGCCTGCAAGTTACGATCCCTTAACGCCACGCACTGCGTTCATTTATGAGATCTTTATACGGCGACGCATTGCATGGGACCGGTGCCTACAATTGTCGCATGGCCAAATTGTCCAGGTTGACGACTCTCGCGTCTCGATGAAAAAGGCCCGCCCTTCGGATGATGAAGGGCGGGCAGTGTCGGCAAGGTGGACCCGATACGGCCGCGCGTAGCGGTAGTCGGGCATGTGCAAGTCTTCCTCGCCGGTCCATCTGTCCTAAAGGTTGTCGTTCGGGTTGACCATAGTCAACTCGGACGGCAACTGACCAATCGCTCAACTCGCATTTCAACTGCGGCTGTGCTGAAAAGATGTGCGGCAAGATTCATTTCGCCACAATCATCATCCTAATCATCGTTCCATCGGGAAACCGATGCAAAGCAGCGGCAAAAGCCGCGCGGTTAAAATGTGCAAGATGGATACGGGCACCGATGAGACGCTGCGGTGACTGCTCGTTGTGCTGCAAGCTTTTGCCTGTGCCACCTTTGCAGAAGGCGGCTGGCGAACGTTGTCGCTTTCAGAAATTCCACAAGGGCTGCGCCGTCTATCACACTGTGAAGATGCCGCCTGAGTGCGGTCTCTGGAATTGCCGTTGGCTGGTCAATGATGATGCCGACGATCTATCGCGACCCGATAGATCGCACTACGTGCTCGATTTGATGCCCGACTTCGTCACGGTGCGCGATGACGCGACCGGCGAAGGCCAGAACATTCAGGTCGTCCAGATATGGGTCGATCCCGCTCACTGCGATGCCCATCGCGATCCCGCCCTGCGCCGCTGGCTGATCCGCCGCGCCGAGAAGGGCATCGCCGCGCTGATCCGCTTCAATTCGAAGGAAGCTCTCGCTGTCTTCGCGCCGCCGTTCGACTCGGCTGGCCAATGGCGCGAGATTGCCAGCGGCGTCTCTGTGGGCCGCACCCACTCATTCAAGGAAATCGCGAAGGCGCTCGGTGGTCGAGCGTCGGCGACCATCGAGCCGGACGGCAAGGGATAGGTTGAGGGAATGGCTTACAGCAATGAACTGACCGAGATCGCGCTCAACGAACTGAAGCTGCATGGGGTGAAGGGACAATCCCGAGACACCAACGGAGGGCACATCGAGATCGCTTGGCAGGTGGTGCCGGAAAAGGAGGTCCGCCGCGTCTTCGTCGCCAAGACCGCCAGCGACTGGCGGGCCCGCATGAACACCCGCGCCGAGGTTCGCAAGTTGCTGCGCGCCGACAACGTGACGCTGAAGGCCCAGAACGAAAGGCCGCAGAAACCGAAGCCGCTGACGAAGGCGCTGGAGTTGCCCCAGCCCGACGCCGTCGTCCCGATACCGGACCAGATGAAGGCACTGCGCGGCGAAGTCGCTGACCTGACCGAGCTGGTCCTCCGCCTCACCAAGATCGCGGCGGGCATGCGCGAGGTGCTGACAACTCACGTTCCGAAGCCGCAGCCCGAAGCCCCAGTGGTGAAGCCGTCGTCACGCAGCATCAAATTGGTCGAGTATCTGGCGCTCGACAGATGGGTGTCGATCTCGGCCCTGGTGCGCGACACCGGACTGACGCCGACGCAGATCAAATTGAAGCTGCACTATCTCAAGACGCACAGTCAGATCGAGATTTACCGTGGCGAGGTCAGGCTGAAGCCAACGGAGACGCAGCCGCCCACGAAAAAGGCTGCGAAGAAGGAGAAGCTCAAGACAAAGCCGCCCGCTCGGAAGAAGCGCGCCAGGCAGCTGCACCAAGTGGAGCAAGCCGCAACCGCATGAGGGATGATCCCTGAGAGCGCGGCAACGAGGAAGGAGAATTGCCCGAGACCAAAAAGGGGAAGGAACGCACGAAAAACAGCGCAGGCCCGCAGGCCCGCGCAGGATTACCTGGGCAAGGGAATTAAGGAGCGCAAATATGCGCCGTAGACAAAAGACATCGCCGCGTGCGGTGAACGATCAGGACCGGGAAACCGGAATGCGTATCCGCTCGCGGCGGCTGGAGCTGCACATCAGCCAGGCTGAGCTGGGCGAGGCGCTGGGCATCACCTTCCAGCAAATCCAGAAGTACGAGAAAGGCGTCAACCGTGTCGCGGCGGCGCGGCTGTCCGAGATCGCTACTGTCCTCAAGACCACGATGGCGGCGCTGATGGGCGAGGACCAGGCGCGCGAGGGTAAGCAGGACAGTGTGGTCAGTGAGTTTGTTTCGAGCAAAGACGGCATCGATCTGATCGAAGCTTGGTCACGACTGGAAAGCCAGCAGGTCCGGCGCAGCATCATCTCTTTGACACGTTCGCTGGCTGCCGAAGGGCACTAATGTGGAGGGTTCGATGTCTGACGACGACGATCCGGAAGTGCATTCTCCACCTAACGAGCGGCGCATCGACGCGGTGTGGGCCTTCATCTCCACCGACGAGAACGGCGAAGGCCTCTGCGCTGGGCCCTTGATGGGGCCTGGCACGCTGGTCCCGCTGATCGCTGCCGACGAGGTGCGGCTCCAGATGTTGATGCCTTGGGCGCGCGGTATCGCCCAGGCGAGCGGCAAGACGATCAAGCTGGTCAAGCTGTCCCGCCGCGAGGACCTGATGGACATCAGCCCGAATGGAGGGCCGATGCAATGAGCGGTGTGCTTATCATCGGCGAAGCCGAACAGGCTGCCATCGCCACTGCAATCCGGTCGGCCCTGGCCAAGCCGATGCCCTGGGAAAAGATGCGGCAGCTGATCGTCGACGACCGGGACAATCCGAGCAACACGCTGACACTGGACGAGCGGCCGAACGCCGACCGCATCGAAGCGCTGCGCCGGGAATATCCGACCTATCCGGTGCAGCTCGGCTCCTACGTTGCCGCGATCTCGTTCGAGGAGCAGCCCAACGGGCTGTTCCGCCACATCTCGATTGCATCGCGCAATCCGGGCAAGGTCCCGAACGAGCACGCTGCCAAGATGCTGCTGGAGGCGTTCGGCTTCTCCGGATATCCGCCGAGCCGCCCCTATCGCGTGTGGGTCGAGGAATACGAGCCCGGTCGCGTCGCCATCAACTTCATCGAGCTGGAGCCGGCATGACCGAGCACACCAAGGACAAGCTCGCTGCCGTTTTGCGCGAGGTCGGACTGCACGAGATGGCCGAGCGCGCAGCGACCGGGTACTATCACGATTTCCTGTCGCCGCTGGCTCTCCCGGAGATGGAGCTGGAAAAGGATCTGCGGGTCGCAGTCGGGGTCGCGCTATCGTTCAACGACCAGAAACGCGCCCAGGCCATCGAGGCCGTCCGGAAGCGGCACCTCAATGGCGACTTCGACGCAAGCCCGGAAGAGTCCGACGCCTGGGCCGACAGCGAAGAAGGACAGGATGCGTTTCGGCGGCTGATCGAACCGGGGCGGAAGAAATGACCAGCAAGGACGAGATCATCGAGCAGGCCGCGCGCATCATCGATGTGAACGCCTTCACCCGCTTCCGGACCCAGGAGGGCATGATCAAGCGGCAGGCCATCGCCAGGCGAAAGGCCGCTGAAATCCTTTCGATGCTGTGCGCCGCCGCGCAGGAGGGATCGAATGAGCCCGGATAAAGGGACGCTGGCGCTCGCGGTCTTTTTGCTGCTCGCGGTCGCGAATGCCGTCGCGTTCGTTCAGTTCCAGCGGTCGAGGAAGCGGCTGAACCGCGCCCTGGACGAACTGGAGAAGCTGCTGCACCCATGACGAAGGATGACGACGACAACATCATCCGTTTCCCGACGTTCCTTCGCATCGAGGAGCCGCCGCCCGGCATCGAGCGCGTCTTCCGGTGCTATGTGCTGGTCAACCGCGAAACGGCAAGGGTGCCGCTCAACGACTGGGCGAGCGCTTCCGCGTCGCGGCACGCCACCATCAAGCTGACCAGCCTTGACCCCTGGCGCGTCGCTCAGACCTACATTGGCGACGTGCACATCAGCACCGTCTTTCTCGGGCTCGACCATCGCTTCTTCGGCGACGGGCCGCCGCTGCTGTTCGAGACGATGATCTTCGGCGGGCGGCTCGACGAATTCCAGAACCGGTGCGCAACCTGGGACGAGGCCGAGGCGATGCATGCCGAAGCGGTCGAGCAGGTTCGCCGTGGGCACCTTCGCGTGGTCAAATAAAAAAAAGCCCGCCGAAGCGGGGCCGAGGCCGGGAGGGCCAATGCGCAGTTATTTCATGTTCACGCCGCCGCGAAGGCGAGACCGCGCGCCGTCCAGATCGAGGACAGTGCAAACTCGATGTCGCTGTCCGGCACGTTCGATCCGAACTTGCTAGGATCGCTTTCGATGGCAGCCGCAATGGTCGGGTTAGATGAGATAACGTGTGCAGAGACCAGCTTCGGCTTCTCGTCGCCGCGAATGACCATCTCCGAATAGGACATGCGCGCATCGTGGTCCGGTGTGGTCGGGTCCTCGGTCGCAACTGCCTGCGCGACTTTGAACATGATCATCATGACTCGACCGGCGAACTCGTCGTTCGATGCGGTGCCGATGAGGTCGATAGCAGCCATCGTCAGGTCTCCACGCCGAGAATTTGGGCGGCGGTTCTGATGTTGAGCGGTTCAACGTCGAGCGGTGGCTTGTAGGGGTCGGGAATGCCGCCATCGGCGAGCCACTGCTGATAGGTCTGCCAGTCGCGGTTGGCCGGATCGTTCGGGATGCCCGCGTTGTCTTCCGTGCGGATCACCGCCGCGTCGGTCGCTTTCAGTCTGTAGTCGGCCATCACAGCCTCGCGTCAAAGGCGGTGTTCGTGGTGCCCGCGTAGAGCGAGCATGCCTGACCCACCGCGCCGATGCTTGCGGGCCATACCGGGGCGACCATGATGTGGTCGCCCTGCAGGCTCGCCGTCATCGAGGAGAGAACGGACCACGTATCGCCGCACGCTGCTTGCGCGCTGGTCCCGAGCCGCACGGTCGGAGAGGCCCGCATCGGGACCGGCGTGACGATGACCGACCAATAGGCGGCGGTGCCGGGGCTGCGGATCGTGCCGCAGCCGTAGGTGGTGGCCGCCGCGATCCAGAAATAATAACGCTTGCAGTGCAAGTCCTCAAAGTGGAAGGGCCGCCGCAGCATCGGTGATTGCGCTGCGTTCGGTCCCTGCGAGCCGGGAATGATCGTCAGGCCAGTGATCGCGACCTGGCCGCCTGCGCCGCCGACATACAGATTGGTTTGACCCGGTGCGCCGAAATAGCTGCCTGCGTTCCAGTTGCCGACGCTGCCTGCGGGCGCGATGTTGCTCGTGCCGGTGCCGAGACAAATCCAGATGTAGAGCCCGATGCCGGTGCCCTTGTCCCATGTCCCGGCGACATCGCCCGGAATGGTGACGGTCTTGTACTCCCAAACGCCGGCGGCGTTGATCGTGACCGGCGCGAGGTACTGACGACTGCCCGCGCCGTTCGTGAGGCGCACCGTGACGGTGCCTGCGACGACCGACGAGAATATCCAGAAGCCGATGGTGACCGGCTGCGCGTTGGCAAATCCCCAGCCGAGACGCGCGACGCGCTGTCCCTCGATCACATGCCGAAAGACGAGATTGTCGGCAGCACCAAGCGCAATCGCGGCTGAGCTTTGCAGCACGACCGCATTGCCGACGGTCGCGCCGAACGGCGCGGCGGACGAGGTCGCTTGCTGCCCGACCGTCATACCAGCGACGGTGACGTTGCAAATCCAATTATCGCAGACATAGACGCCGTTGACCGCTGTGACCATGCTGGAAGCATTCCACTGGCTCACATCGCAGAAGCCGTTCAACTGCATCCCGTCGAACGCCATCGCATCGAACGGTGCGGCGTAGACTGTCTGGCGCGCCTGGAGCTGCTGCGCGGCGGTCAGAGCCTGCGCGGCATCGAAGCGAACGAACGCGCCAGCCGCATCAACCCATGCGCCGTTCCTGCGCGTGTAGTACGCCCCATCGGTCGGCGCTTCGGCGATTGCGCCAGGGATGCCTTGGGGCCCGCGAATGTTGCCGACCGGCGCTCCCCACGCGCCGCTGGCGTAGTTGTATACATCGCCGTTCGTGGTGTTGAGGTAGTTGTCGTTGTCGAGTGCGCCCGCGATTGCGCCAGGCGCTCCCGCGCCCTCGAACCAGAGCGAGCCACGCTGGCCGGTATCGCCCTTAATGCCTTGCGGTCCCTGCGGCCCGATCAGCGACGCGCCTGCAGGCCACGCGCCAGCGGCCTTCGGGCCGAAGATGAAATGCGAAGTGGTGTTGATCCAGAAGTCGCCGTCGATGCCGTCGCCAGCGGTCGGGTCAGCCGCGCCATACAGCACGGCATTGCCGCGCGGTCCCTGGGGGCCGACCAGCGAGACGCCAGCAGGCCAGAACCCGAGCGCCTTCGGCCCGAACAGGAAATGCGTCGTGGTGTTGATGTAGAAGTCGCCATCATTGCCCACGAGCACCGAGGGGTCGCCGGTCCCGTAGATGATGGTGTTGCCATCCTTGCCGGGCGCGCCGGGAGTGCCCTGGGGGCCTGGCGGGCCTTGCTCCAGCTCCTGGATGACCTCGACCTCGAAGTCGGTGACGACCGTGACGCTGTTGTCGCCAGGATCGGAGGCCGCGACATCGCTGTCCTGGCTGATATCGACCTTCATCGGCTCGCGCCCGCATTGTTGACCAGCGTGCCCGACCAAATCCGCATGCGCTGCGTGCCCCGGATGCGGATCAGCGAGTGCTCGTAATCGCCGAGATCAAGCTGGACCAGCTGCGCCTGCGTGATCAGCACGGTGAATTTGCCGTTCGGCGGATCGGTGATCGTCAGGCCGCCATTCTCGGTCGTCAGCAGCATCTCTTCGGTCACGTCTTCAGCGCGTCGCCGAATGCCCATCTTCATCGTGTTGCCCGTCAGATCGACGGGCGTGCCATCGGTGAGCTGATAGGCGAACTGCCTGGCGAAGTCCGCGTCGTTCTCACAGGTGATGTTGACGATAGCCATCTACGGCACCGTAAGCCGATATTCCTTGACCACGTCCTGGAGCGCTTCCTTGGTCTGCTCGCCACCGAGATTGCGCGGCCAGCCGGTCGGCGCGTAGCCCGCCTCAACCCACGCCGCGAAGGTCGCGTCGGTCGTGTCGATGATCGCCTGTCGCGCGCTCGAATAGACGCGGCCGTCCTCCGCGAGCCAGTACCAGTCGCGCGGCACGAACATCAGGCCGTTGAGCTGATAGTCGAACAGCGGCCGACCGACCGGCTCAACGCTGACTTCTGGCGCGGGGTTCTCGTGCGGTGCGTTGAGGTTCTCGTCAGGCATACTGCCCTCCCGATGTCTGGGTGCCAGCGATTGTGCCGGGGTAGTAGTTCACGCCGCTGCCGGATGAGTTGATGACGCCGTTGAGGCTCGCGGTGAACTTGATACCGGTGACGTTGCCGGGGCTCACGTAGTTCGCGTACTGCTGCGCATTGGCGTTGATCGACGCGGACATCCAGCCATTCTGAATGCTGATCGGCGCGGAGATGGTCATCGTCGGCGGGTAGCTCGGATTGTTCTGGATGTTGCCGCCCATGAAGGCGTAGCAGAACGCACCCTGCCAGGACGGATTGCCCGGCGAGCCGCCCGAGATGGTGTACGTCGCGCCAGCGCCTCGCGCGGCGAAGGTGAGGATGGCCGAGCGACCACACGACACCATCGCACCGGGCGAGCCCGCAAATTCCATGTTGCCCAGCGAGAGCGTTGACATGTTGCCCGAGAGGTAGATGCAGCACAGCGGATCATTGTGCGCCGTGTAGACGCCGGACGACTTCAGCTTGAACCCTTCCATGATCTGGTTGCCGATCTGCGAGCCCGAAACGGCGGTGTAATTGTCCGAATAGATCAGGCAGTTCGCGGGGGCACCTGTGTTGCCCGTCCACGTCACCGTGCCGGTGCCGCTCGGCGACGGCAGCAAAAATGCCGCATAGTTCGCGTCCGCGACATGCACAGCCACGCCGAAGCCGTTGAGGTTGTACTGATTGATGACGTTCGACGCCTTCTGCAGCGTTTTGAACGGGCCATGGATGCCGGTCGAGAACGCCGCCGTAAGACCGTCGTAGGCATCGCTGCCGGTGTTGCCGTTGACGTAGAAGTCAACCGGCCGGGTCAGGTAGATGGTGCCGCCCGCGTTGGCGACCTTCATGCTCCAGACCATCTGGAAGTTCGTGCCGTCGTACATCAGGCAGACCAGCACGCCCTGCGGGAGATCGCCCGCGACGGGGTCCGAACCGTCCGACCGAACAATGGGCTTGTTGCCCATCGAATTGATGTTGAAGACTGACGCGCCCGTGTTGGTGTTCTTGATCTTCAGGACGACGTAGAGGCCCGCCGTGTAGCCGGTCGGCGCGGGCGAGAGGTTGCAGGCGTAAGCGTTCGCGGTCCCGGTGTCGTCCGCGTAATTGAGGAGCCCGGTCTGGATGCTGCGGCCGAGCTGGTGAAGATCTGCATTGTCCGGCGCGCGGCCGGTGTCCGAGATCAGGTTCACGATCTCGCGCTGCGGATACTCAATCGACGCCGCTGGCGGGATCGAGCCCTGCTGGCCGGTTGCCGGATTGCCGTTGATGTAGGGAGCGTTGGGATCGCTCACGCCATAAGGCTGGTTATACTTCATGCACACGTCCTCTCGCGGCGCGCTCGCGAGGGGCGCACCGTGCTTCAGGTCGAAAGGTGATCGGATCGGCTAAGGCGTGCCCGCCATCGGGTCGCCGGGCGTCAGGCCGGAATAATCGTAGACAATCTGGGTGTGCGCTGGCTTCCAGCGCGCGAGAATGCATTCAAGGTCCTGCGCGTGGCCGATGCGCAGATGCGGATCGACGCCGCACTGGCCCGAGGCGCAGCGAAACCATTGCAGGTCCGCTTGATGGACGTGGACCGTCCAATAGTAGCGGTTCTCGGGCGGGCCGAGACCGTAGTTCGGCCACTCGCTCAGCTCGCCATCCTCGGCTGGCTCGCCGTTGGGGTCCATGATCGGACGACCCCACTGGTCTTGCATGAAGGTGCCGTCGCCATAGACGCGACCATCGCCGCAGCAATCAATGCCGACCATGAACGGCCGATATTCGGTGATGGTGATGGTGTAGCCGAGGAAAGCAGCGAAGTTGATGTAGAACTCACGCGACTGCGAGCCGTACAGCGTCATGCGCGCGACCAGCGCGATCTGCCGCTCGGCTATGGTCTGCGGCGCGGTGTAGCAGGGATCGGGCAGACCCCAGTTGCGCTCCCAGTCGGGAAGCAGCTCGACCGTCTTGCGCGGGTCGCTCTCGATCTCCAGGAGATCGGCGGCCCGCCCGTCGACATAGCCCCAATAGTTGTTCAGCCCATCGCAGGCCTGCCACAGCACGCTGTCGATTGAATGCTTCGGCCAGGCCTGGCCTTGCGGCAGCAGCTCCAGGAAGGCGTCGCGATAGTCGCCGCCCGCCCTGCGGATATGCCGGTCACTCATAGGCGCGCACCAAATACGCCAGCACCCGCTGAAGCGCTTCGACGGTGTCGCCTAGCTTGCCAAGCCCCATGTTGCACTCGCGACAGATGTAGCCCCGGAATTGTCCCGTCTCGTGATCATGGTCGATAGCGAGCGGCCCCTCTCGGTGACAGATGGCGCATTTGTTATCGGTTGGCGGCGGCGGAAAGTCGGAGCACTCGACGAACCCAAGTTGCTTTGCCCGGAAGCGGTGAGCAATACGCCGATGCTTCCAGCGCTTAAGTTCTTTGCTTTCCGGTGATCGGCGCGCTTCTCTCTCGCGGTCCTTTGCGCGACGGATTTCGTTCGTCTTGTATGGCATCACTCGTAAAGGATGGTCCCGAGCACGGCCATGCTGCCGATGTTGGGCATGACGAAGTCGTCGTTGGTGAGGAGATCGAAGGAGATCACGCTCGGGGCTTGCATGATCGCGGCGCTGATCCAGGCCGAATAGATCGTCTGGCCAGGCGCGGCCATCCGCAACAGCAGGTCCTTCAGCTGCGCCTCGATCTCGGCTTTGCACTCTTCAGTGTTCGGGTTGAGGTCCGCAATCGTGAGATCGACGAAAAACTTGATCGGCGCGGCGACGAAGCAGTCCTTCACGGTCACGGGCCGCATCTTGTCGATACAGGCCCCGACCGTGGCCACGTCGGGCGGCAGCGGGAAGCCATCATTGTCGGCGCGCAGATCCTCCATCATGAAGCGAACGGTCATCGTGCCGATGCCTTGCTCGACATTGGCCCAAGCCCGCGTGACGCCAGGCACCGCGAGCGCCCAGGAGACATAGTCGGCCTGCGCGCCGCCCATCGGTGGGTTGCGGATGCGCTGAAGGATGCGGGCGCGCAGCTCGTCATCGGTCTCGGTGTCCGTCCCGCCCGTCAAGTTGTAGGCGAAGGCCACGCTGCTCACGCCAGGGATACTGGGCGACAATGACAGCCCTGAGCCGTCCGGCAGGTTGCCAAACGAGCCTGCATCGACCGCGCGGATGTTGCCGGTCACGGTCGTGCTGGCTGAGGTGGTGATGTCCTCAAGGGTCTCGAAGGTGACGACCGAGTTCGGCGAGTTGAAGTCGACGGGCAGCGCAGCCGCGCTCTGCAGCTGCGTCCCGGTCGGAATGACGGTGCCGTCGATGATGCCCTGGAATTCCGCCGTGCCGGTCGCGAGAGTTGCCATCTTGCGGCCGGTCGAGCCGTCCGCGTTGACCAGCCAGATTTGCCCGTGCCGGTCCAGCCATTCCGTCTCGGCCGTATCCGGCAAAAGCTGCAGCGACAGCCAGTCGATATATTGCAGCGTCAGATGACAGAGCGCGCCCTGGTTATCGGAGAGAACGCGCAGCACGCTGTTCGGGACTGTCGCGTCCGCGCCTGGCAGCGAGGAGTTCACCGCATCGCGCACCAGGGTGCGGACGTCGCGGAGGGTTGGCGTTGACCACGGCATCAGCTGTTCACCATCGCATCCCAGAGGACCGCGTAACGCAGCTCGATCTCAGGCAACGGGCCGCGATAGATGCGCAGCAGAGCGTCGACGCGCTGCGTGTTGACGCGCGTCACCCAAACATCGAAGCCCGAGCAAATCCTGCGGTCCACGAACGGCTGGATCGCAGCGCGGATGTAGTTCTCGACCAGGACCAGCGTTGAGCCTTGCCGCGCCTGGGCCGGGGTGATCTTGGATCGCCGCAACAGCCACAGCTTGGAGCCGATATTCCAGCCGCCCCAGATCGCCTGCGCGTCCAGGTCGCCCCACCAGCCCATCCGATCACTGGAGTCTGGATCGGGCAGGATATCGTTCGGATCAGCGAGCGCGTTGGTGCCGAGCGCGACGATGACCGCCGTGGCCAGCGCTTGGGTGTCGTCTAGCCTCCCATCGGGCAGCAGCGACCAATCGACCGTGACGGAATAGTTCGGAAAGACGTTGTTCTGGACCAGCCGGACATCGGGGACGTTGTATCCCGCTGGCATGCGTCACCCGATCTTGCCGAGCGAATTGACGCACGGGCCCGACAGCGTGACGAGATAATCGAACGACGCCTTGCCCGCCTCCGCGCCGACATAAACTTGCTTGTCGGTGTGGCAATGCAGGTACGTGTTGCCATCGGCGAGTGCCAGGTGGCACTGGTTGCCGCCCATGCGCGTCTTGTCCTTGGTGACCTCGACGAACAGCGGCGACTTCCGGCCGTCCTTGTACAGCGCCTCCTGGCCGCGCTTCTGCTGTTGCTGGCCGCCTTGCTGGCCTCCAGACGAGCCGCCGCTCGCGTCGCGCGCCGCCGCGCCGGGGCTGCCACCGCCGCTGCCGCTGCCGCCCTGATCGAGCGTCGCGTTGCTCTCGCTGTCCTGCTGGACCAGGTGCATGCGAACCGTTTTGTCCTGCGGCGCGGTCCAGAAGCCGCCGTCCTGCGTCAGGTGGAACTGCTGCTTGTCGCCGCGCCCGCGAAACATCGCGGTATCGCCTTTCTCCAGCTTGAACAGCCGGTGGCGGCGATCATCCATGATCGATACCGGGAACGAGCGGCTGCCGCCCATGAAGCTGGTGAAGTGCTCCGCTGCGGACTTGATCTTGCCCATCGCGTCCGTTTCGGCGTCGAAGACGACGGACGTGAAGCCATAGTTCTGCGGAGCCTCGCAGCCCTTGCGGGACTCGTTGTACATGAAGTTTCCGGCCATCTCCTGCAGAAACTTGCTGTCATCGACCTGATCGACGACGCCGCGTGCGCCGCCAGCGGTATAGCCCCGCAGCGAGCTGTTGAGCGGTGTGGCGCGATGCATTTTCTAATTCCCCACGTTGTAGGTCGGGTGCGCGTTCAGGAAAGTTGGATTGACGCACGTCAGCACGGTGACGCTGCCGCGCTTGTCGTCCTGCGTAAAAATGACCTGCTGGATGGCCAGCTCCTCGTTGAGCATCGCCATCGGCGAGTAGACGTGAACGTGATCGCCCTCCTGCCAGAGCGAGATGCCCTCGCGGAGCCAGCCCTGGACGGTGATGGTCGCCTGTATCTGCTGACCGTCGTGAATGCGCTGCTCGAAATCGGCGCGAAGCTTCATCTCGCCTTGCGACATCACCGACTCCTCAATCGGCGTGATCAGCTTGCTGTAGAGGACGTTCTTCAGGCTGGTGTTCTGGACGGCCTGCTGCTCGCTCGCGTCCGTCATGTTGTGATCGTCGCTCGCCTGCGAGCTGCCGCGAACGTCGTAGGTCTCGAACACCATCGTGCTATCGATGATGCACTGGCAGGCCAGGATGTTCTTGCCCTCGACGAGCCCGCCGACCACATTGCCCGCGTGCTCGCCGATCAGCAGGAAGTTGCCGAAGGCATCGCAGGCCAATCGCGCGCAGCGGTCTCGGGCGATGCGCTCGCAGAAATCCCAGACCGGCTCTCCCGTGTTGTTCTGCAGCTTGTCGAATGGCGTCATATCGATCTGGCCGATGACCTTGACGCCAGCGCCGTAAGGGGCCCAGACCTCCTGCGCGATCTGGACGATGTTCTTGTTGTCGAAGCTGCCGGTCTTGGTATCGACGCTCGATTTCGCCCCCAGGGCCGTGTAGCTCTTGCCGATGAGCATCACGCCATGGGTAAAGGCGTCATACGCGACCTGGCGCACCTCGATGAAGCCGGTGATCGCGAGGAAGCCCGCTAGGTAGACGCTGCAAAGGTCGCCGGGCTTGAACTGCAGCTTTTGCCAATCGGGAAACGGACCGCCCGACTTGAAGATCGGGTCGCGCTCGGCCGCGCTGAACTGGAAATAGGCATAGGAGTCGCCCCAGTTGCGGCGGACCATGACGAACTCCCAGTCCTCGAATTTGCGTCCGTTGACGACGAGGACTGCGACTTCCTGCGGCTTTGGCATCGATCACGCCGACAAGGCTTCGCCGATCATTGGGCAGAAGGCGGGATGCACGATCTTGTTCTCGGCGCGCAGCTCATCGGCGCGCGAGGCGTCGTCGTAGAGCTTGTACGCCATGACCAGGCTCGGCAGCGGCTTGAAGAATTGGTATTTCAGCATGCGCGGCAAAGGCAGCGCGGTCTGCACCAGGTGGTTGGTGATCGCCCCGTGCAGCGTGATCAGCGACTGGAACGTCATCTGATCCATGTCGTCGGCCGCGATCTCCTCGGCGTCTTGGAATGGCTGGAATAGCGCATTCTTAATGTCATCAACCTGCTGGCGGCTGACATAGGTCATCGACGCGAGGATATAGGCCACGGTCGCCAAGCAGAGCCGGATGCCCACATTTTGGACGAGGACCGCGCCGAGAGAGACCGGCTTCTCCTGCTCGATCTGCCTGCGCACCGTTTCCAGCTGCTGCAAGGTGATGCCCGCCTGGCGCGCCTGGTCGAAGCAGTTGTCGAGTGGCGGGCCCATCGCATCCTCGATCAGCAGCTTGTAGGCGTTCACCCTCGTGTCGCCGATGGCCGTCCTGGCATTGATGCCCTCGTGGCCCTTTGCCGGGACAAAGGACAGCAACAGCGTCAGCATGCGGTCAACGAGCGCCGCGGCCTCGTTCGCGTCGGCGCGCTTCATGCTTCGATCAATCCTGTGCCGTAAGCCGGTGACGGGGGTGCGAGCGTGCGCTGCACCTGGTCGCGCAGGGCCTGCGCGGCGTTGGCGATGGTTGCCTGGGTGTCCTCCTGGCCGGGATCATAGAGCGGGTCGATGCCGTACTCGAGGAACGTGATGTCGAAGGTGCAGAAGCCGCCGAAGCGCTCCTCCTCCGTCATCCGATACTTCGACACCACCACGGTCTGCGGCGGCTGCGTCGAAAGCTGAAGCGTGCCAGGCCCTTCGGTTTCCAGCGCGGCGATCAGACGGTCGCGCACTTTGCGATAGTCGCGGCGAAACAGATCGTCATCGTCGCGGGGATAGACGATGCAATAGGCGCGAATGGTGAATTCGCGAGCAGCCCGCCCCATGTCCTCCGCATAGGGATACTCTTTCTTCGGAAACTGGTGCTCGACGATGCGCCGCCCGCTCTCGCGGCTGCTGGCCTCGCAATGGAAGGGCGCGTTGTTATAGGTCGCCCTGATCCAGTCGTCCCGCCAGCTTGGCTTGTTCGGTGTGATCTCAAAGATGGTTGTCATATCGATAGCGTCTCAGGCCCCTTGCGGGCCGGGTCCATCTGGGTCTGCCGATTGATCTCAACGTCCTTGAAGATGCCGCCGCCTTGCGCGTCGACCCTGGTGCCCTTCGGCGCGTTCACATCGACGCTTATCTTGCCGCTACCCTCGACCTTGTTCGCTGCAGCCATCCGCCGGTCGAGCTGCTCGCGCGCAAATCGCGCGCTGTCGGCGACGGAGAAGTTGACGCCGCCGCGTCGGCCCTCCCAATAATTGTAAACCTCTTTGTAGCCCGGAACGCGGCCCGGAAGCCTCGCGCCTGGATCGGACTCCATACCTTGATTGGTGCGGCCCTTGATGTAGTCGCTGCCACCGACAGCCTCGGCCAGGTTCTTGTCGAATTGCGCCCGCTCGTTTTCGCTGACCGGCCGAGTGATCCCTTTGTTGATCGGACCATAAAAGCCGCTGCGCAATTCCTTGCCGATCGAATAGCCCGGCACCTTCTGCCGCACCATCTGGACGCGGTTCATCAGAGCTTCGACTGTCGGAGTGCCGCCACTCTCCGACTTCATCATTCGGTAGAGCAGCTCTTTGGTGACGGGGTCCTTGTTGACTTCCGCCATCATCAACGCGCGCTGGTCGGCTACGCCGCCAGCACCATGCGCGCCGTCTGCTGTCGCTGGGGTTTCGCCAGCGCCCGCACCTGTGCCGGGGCCAACGTGGTCGTCGGCAAACTTGGTGCCGTGCGGGCCGCGCCATTCGAGATGCGCAGGGTCTTTGCCCTCCCACGGACGGTCCGCGTTCGCGAGCGGCTGGCCGATGTTGTACTTGTTCTGCAGCTCCTTCCACTTGTCGGGATTTTTCGCGAGCCAGTCGCGCATCTCGGGCGAGAAGAACTGCTGGTCGTTCACATCCCAGGCAGTGCCATAGGCGTGCGAGGACCAGCCGCCGCCCCAGCGCTTCTGTCGCTTGTTGTAGTCACCGAACCGCTTGACCGGAGCCCCGCTTGCAGCGAGATCGGTCATGAACCCCGACAGATCGGCGGCCGCTGCCGGGTTCGCCATGATCCTGCCGTATGGCGTTTGCACCGCCTGCAACTGGCTACGGTCGAGCGGAGCTTGGCCGCGCTTCTGGAAATAGTTGTAACCGCTGTCGGGGCCGCCTCCCGGTGTGCCGGGGATCACCGGAGCACCGGGACCAGCACCTCCACCACCGCCGCCGTGTGCTGGTGTGCTGCCAGCGCCCGCGCCCGAGCCGGGACCGACGCTTGAGCCGTAAGGCGCGCCGCCACCGCCGCCGAAGCCGCGCCCGCCACCGAATGGTCCGTAACCGCCGCCGCCGCCATACCTGAAGCCGCCGTCGCCGCCTGTGGTGAAGCTGGCGTTCTGCAGCAACGGATTGCGACCGACGCCGCCGCCCGTGTAGCTCATCGGCATGAAGCCGCTCTTGAGCGCGTCAATCAACGCGTCATTCGACTCCTTCAGCCGCTTCTGCGCTTCCGTGTTCTGCTCGGTCGCCTTCTGCTGGTCTTCAGGCGGCGTGCCCAGCTGGAGCGGCCCCCTGAATTTGCCGAATGTGTCCTGGATCGACTTTTTGGCCTCATCGGGCTTCGCCAGGTCGTAGTTCTTCTTCAGCCACTCGTGGATTTCCTTGCTGATCTCCAGGAATTTCTCGGCCGCCTTGATCGCGGGGTCGAGGAACGGGGCCTTGAGGTCCTCGATGATGTCGGCCCATTCGCTGCTGATCTGCCCGGTGAGGTTGGCGAGCCTTTCCGCCTGCTTGATGCGCTCGGTCTGGATGCGGCGGTCTTCGGCCGACAAGCCATTGAGCTTGTCCATGTTCGCTATCGTTCTGTCCCAGAAGTGCGAGGCGAACTCGTTCGCACGCTGGGTCGCTTCCTGGAGGGTTTTGCCTTCCTCCAGGGCGTGCCGCAAAACGTTCGCGCGGGCCGAGACGACAGCGTTGTATCGCTCCTCTTCGGTTCTGGCATTGACGATATTGTTGAGCAGCTCGCGCATGGCCTGCTGCGCCTGCGGGCTCGGCCCAGCCATGTGCAGCAGCTCGCGACGCAACGAGCTACCTTGCCGGTTGAGGTCGGCAACCGCCTCGGACATCTTGCCGAGGTTGGCCTTGGTCTGGTCCGCGCTGACGCCGATGGCCTCGAACTGGCTGATGATGTTTTTCATCGACGCAGGATCGACGCCGATGCTCCGCGCCGCCTGGCTGATGCCGCGCAGCTCCTCGGCCCACTTTTTCAGCTCGCCGATCTGCCTCGTCATCTCGACGCCGAACAGCGCCAGGCCACCAGCACCGGCCACTAGGCCGCCCCGGAACGAGCCCAGGGCCTTGAAGGCGTCGCCGAACCCGCCCGTGATCTCCTTGAAGGCCTTGTTCAGCTCCTCGGTCCCACGCCGCATCTTCTCGTGGGCTTCCTTGACCTGCGGCCCTCCCATCTCCTTCGTTTTTTCGACGATCTTGTCGAGGCCAGCCGACGCATTGTCGACCAGCGAGACGATAAGCTTCAGCTCCTCCTGTTCGGTGGGCATCAGTCGTCGTCTTTCGGGGGTTGCTGTCTGCGGTCCAGCGTCGCGGTGCGCTCAAGGTGAATTCGCACCTCGCTGAACGGCATCGACAAGAACGTTTCTGGGCTGACGTGGTACCAGCGCGCCAGGCGATAGCAGTCGAGGATGATCTCGTCCTCGTCGCCTACCAGGCCCGTGGATCGGGCAGAAAAAAATTTCGGAGCTTCATCGCAACCGTGTTCCAGTCGCGCGGATGCATGTCCTCGATGAAGGGCGCGAGGATGTCGGAAAGCGCCGCGATCATGTAGGTCATCTTGCGCTCGTCCCAGACCACGTCGCCGTCCTGGTTGATGCGGACCGGGTTGCCATACCGGTTGATGTCGCCAGCGCGGGGCTCGCGCAGCACCAGCTCGGTGATCTTCTCGCCCTTGTTGTTGTGGATCGGCTTGTTGATCAGCTTCACCACGAGCGGCCATTCGTCCCGCCACATCGGCGGCAGCTCGGCTGGCGACGGCTCGACCTCGGGCGGCGGCATCGAGCGCGACGGCTTGGCATCAGCCTGGGGCAGCGGCTCGGCATCGATAGTCTTCGGCGTCGGCCGCTCGTCGATGAAGCCTTCTCGTTTCGGCGCGACGTTCATGCGAGGCTAACCTCCTGGCAGGTCACGCCCTCCCAGCGCACGCGCACCTGGCCGTCGCGCGTGTTGTTCTCGAAGCCGCCTTTGCAGGTGCCGCCCGTGAGGATGTACTGCATGTTGTTGGCGAGCTGGGCGACGACCGTCACATCGGTCTCGGCGAGCAGGTCCTCCAGGTAGAAGCCCGGAAGGGTCGAGAGATCGCCCTCGATGTACGGCACGCGCGGCAGCTCCTGATAGCCGTGCACGCCGTCCTGGCCCGCGATCATGGTGCGCTCGACCGGCGACGGGCTGACGGTGAAGTTGCCGCGCAGCGCCAATTGCGTCCCATCGACGGTGAGGAACGCAATGCCTGCAATCCTCTGTGCCATTGATCAGTCTCCTTTCGATCTGCCAGCACCGACTGCCGCGCCGGTTGGCGCGGTTGTGCAGGCCGGTGATGTGATGGTGGTTAGGAAGCGCCCGACGCCGCGTTGAAGGGCGGCTGCGGCTGGCCGACGATCTGCGTGTCAATTCCGCGGTCGTACTGCAGCCTGAACTGAGCGAGCACGGCGAAGATACGCAGCTGGTTGATGAGGTCGGGCGGATAGAGCACGTTGACCCGGTCCGGGTTGTTGGGATCGCGCTCGACTTGCAGGTTACGCTTGAAGTTGACCAGGTCCTCGACCAGGCCGTTGTACATATCCTGCTGGTACTGGTTGATCAGCTCGGCCTTGATGATGCCGGGCGTGACGATGGCCTGGCCGGGACCGAACTTGGTGCCGTCATTGGCCAGTTTGTGCCTCGGGAATTTCGAGGTGATCGCGTGCTTCTGATTGCGCAGCAGCTTCGCGAGCGTCGCCAGCGTCGTCATCAGCTCGTAGGCGTCGTCGGGCTGGCCATAGAGGTTGAGCTGGTAGGTCGTGGACTCACGGGCGATCATCGGCTGGCCGTCCGAACCGATCTTCTGGATGGCGATGCCGTTCGAAGCCAGGGAGTTCAACTCCACGAAGTCGAACCGCTGGTGGATCGGGGCCGCCTTGATCTGGTTCAGCGTCAGTGCCTGGAGGGGCCGCGCCGGGTCGTTGATGAACGCTCGCTGCGTCTTGGCCGTATAGGCCGCCGCCCATTCGAAGGACGGCGACGGGCTCGCAACCTCGAACCCCATGATGGACTCGACGCCGCTGTTCAGCGTGTCGCCGAAGGCGAGCAGCGAGCTATAGGTGCCGCGCTTGGCCGAGATGATGTGACCGAACAGCTCGCGCTGCCAACCCCAGCGGCCCTGGTCGGTGAAACCGTACTCCTGGTCCCACTCGAACAGCGAATTGCTGTCGGTGTAGGGCATCGCGACATATTCGAACGGCTCGTCGCCCAGGTTGGTGATCGCGGTGGTAAACGCGGGCGTGCCGGTGCCGCCCGAGAGGAAGCCGGTCGCAGGCAAGGTGATGCCGAGACCGACCGGCGTCTGTTGGCCGCCCGTCGAGCCGTAATAGTTCAGCGAGACGTTGATCTCGTTGGCGTTGACGCTCTTGAAGGTCGAGGTCAGCGTCACCGTACCGACTGCAGCCGTCGCCGTGACGGGCAGCGCGGTGTTGCCATTGACCGTGTCGGCGATGGCAGCGGCGATGGTCGTCGGCGTGTCGGTGGTCAGCACGTTGACCGGCACATAGTCGCCAGAGATGTAAAGATGGATGGTGCCCGCCTCAGTCGGCGCGTCGGTGATGACGATGTCAGCCGTGGCCGCCGCCGCGCTGGCAGGCTCGGCCAGGGGCAGGCCCCAGACCTCGTTGGCGAAGTTGTTCGCGAAGAAGGCCCTAAACATGCGCGCCAACTCGCTGCCTTCGCCGAATTGCGCGTCGGCCTGCGCCTGGCTGCCGATGGGCACAGCGATGTCAGGCTCTGCAGTGCCACCGGCCATGACCCCGGTCAGCAGAGCGCGCAGATTGATCGTCGGCAGCCCTGCCATGCTGGGATCGACCTCGACCCAGTACAGCGGCACCTTGATGTTGGCAGGGATGTTGGCAAAGCTGATCGGCATGGCTTGCTCTCCTCAAAATGAAAGCGCCGCCTAGGGACGCTCCCAAAAGTAGCGGCCGAGATGGCGCTCTCGGTTCTGGCCTACAATCTGACACGGGTCATGAACATCGTCGGGATCAGGCCGTTGATCGCTGCGATCGCGGCCTGACACAACCCCGCTTTTGGCTCTCAGAGCTGATCGCCTCCAAGACGTTTTTACACGGCCAAGACCCGCAGCGGACATGAGAGGCTGCTGCAGCGTTCTGGTCGCTCCGGACGTGCTATGCTAAAATCTGTTGGCCCGGCTCCTTGGCAAAACGCACGAGGCTGCGGGACCTCGTCGCTTTTGTCGACAGCGGCGTGGCGAATCGTCTCTTACCTGCAGGGGTTCTTCACCCCGGTCTACCGATGATCCGCTCCCCCGCCAAGGTCAGGGTCGATCAATTGAGTTCGCCTTGCAGCCGTACGTTGAGGTGGCCACCATGTCGGAAGTTCGCCCCCAGCTTCTTGTTACGGTCGTTCATGGAACGAAGCTCTTTCCAAGACTTTCCCGGTTCAAACAGTGGATGCGCGGGTTGACGCGGCGCAAACCTCCACTCCCATCGTGGTTTGAGGAAGGTAGTGTGTTCTTGGCTGTCCTCAGCACCGAACTCGGCGACATCCAGCACAAAATCACGCGGCTACGTTGGTCAGGTGCAAACTCGATATCGGTAAGAGACAGCACCGCTCGCAGGCTGGCGGAGCATCTATCGGCCGAACACGCTGCACATGCAGAGGCCACACAACTCGTCATCGCCCATAGTCACGGCGGCAATATTGCGCTCCGTTCTCTTCATCATTTGCAGGATCGTGAGGTTTCGCCGCACGGCGCAGACATTGCGAACCCGCTTGTTGTAACGCTGGCCACTCCGTTTATCGAAATTCATCAGGCCGATTACGGTAATAAGCCCTCGTTGATAAGAGCGGCGGTACTTTGCGCCATCTATGTCCTGTTGGAATTGTTGACGGTGTGGCTTTTTCCGTCTGCGCGTTCCGACCTTCCGAACAGGGCGCCCCTTGACATGGCTCAGTCGGTTAACCTGATTTTTAGATTCGTTGTCGGGTTATCTCTCGTCCTTATCGCGTGGCATTGGATTGAGCGGAGGGCTGTCGCGAGAAACAATAAGCTGCAAGCGCTGAGCAGCGCCACGCGACTAGGTGAGGCAGTGTCACCGCAACGATTGCTCGTCATCAGGGCGATTGACGACGAGGCGTCCTTGGGGATGGCGCTCGGCACGATTGTCAACTACTTGACGACAATATCCATCGTGATGACATACAGGATAATGTTCGCGTTGGGTTTCAGTATGCTTCCGGTTTGGTTGTTTGTAAATTTTTTCATTTACAAGCTGCCTCACTATCCAAGCTGGTATATCGATCTCGCGCAATTGTTTTGCGCTGTTGTCATCGTTGCGCTGTTCGGTCTTGTCGCAGTATCGCGACTGGTGCATGGCAGCGAACTCGCTAAAAGTCCCATGGAGTGTCAAGTCAATACGCAGTCCACGCCCGACGCCACGGGGCTGTCAAAGATAGTCTCGTTAGTCCGACGTACCGATATGAAATCGCTGCGCCACGGGATTTACGACAATGAGGACTGTCCCAAGGTGATTTCCGATTGGGTACACTCGCAGCTTTGCGCCCAGCCAGCGAGGTAGAGAACCGCAGGCGGCTCCCCGGCCAGAGTCAAACGTCACCTTCTGGCCCCATCGCGTCGTTTCGCCGCTTTGCAACAATACGTCGGCTATCGGGGGCACAGCGGACTCTAGCAAGCCGTCCACCCGGCGCGTTTATGCGTTCACGGCCTTAGGTTAGGCGGCGCTGCTGTCTTCGTGCTTCCGATGGGACCGACCCTTGTCCCGATGTCCCTCGTCCTCGCGCGTGATGTCGCCATCCGCGATCCTGCGCTTCGTGAAGCGATCATCCGGCCACTCCGCGCCGCCCTCCTTGGGGAAGCCGCCTGCGTGGGGATGCTTCAGCAGCCGTCGCATCACGTCGTTCGCGGGTGTGACGCGGACGGTTTTCTGCGCCGCCCGGTTGGCTTCCCGCATCTTCTCCATCCGCTGGTTCATGCGCAGCCCGCGCAGCGATGCCTTGCTAACGGCCATTGCCCTTGCTCCTTTGCTTGAAGTCCCGCTTCGTCCGGAAGCTCGACGGGTCGAACTGATAGGTGGCGTGCAGCTGCTGGCGCTGGTCCATCTCGGCCTGCGTGTCGCCAGGTTTGATGCCGGTCTTGAGATCGATGGTCAGCAGATCGTCGGGGATGATCGGCGACCAATAGCTGCGGTGGCGGCAGGTGATGTCGTATTGCACCTCGCCGACCGCCGTTTCGTTGTTGAACGCGGCGTTGCCCCACACATAGCGGCGCACGCCGCGCTCGATGCTCTCAATCCGGGTATTGTCGGGATTGTCCTGCCCGGTATGCGGGTTCATCGTGTCCAGCAGGTTCATGATGTACTCGTCCGGCCACAGCCGGTTCATGATCCGCCAGTAAGCAGCGTCGAGCTGCGCCTCCAGCGCGTCCTGGTCGTTGTTCGCCGCCAAGACGGAGAAGCCGATGCGCAGCGCATGAATGAAGCGCACCTCGCCAGCGTTGCCGTCGCCATCGGGCAACATCGTCTCATCGATGACGTAGACGCCGAGATAAGGCAGGAGATCGCGCTGCGCGGTCAGCATCTTGTTCTTGCGGCAGGTATAGCTCGCGAAGAAGGGATCGGCCGACACAGCATCGAAGAACACGTTCCTGATGACGTGCGAATAGCTCTGCGTGTCGGTAACGCCCATCACATGATCGTTTCGTACTTGCGGATGGTCAACATGGACTGGCCGCCGCCGTCGCTGACAGCATCGACGATCTGGTACTCGCCCTTCGGCACGTTGTTGCAGTCGACCGGGATGATGACGTGGTCGTTCTGCATCGGCAGAACAGTGAACTCGCTCTCGCGAATGTCGAGGATGGTGCGCTGGTCGGAATAGAGCGAGCCGTCGAGCGCGGTCACATCGGTCGAATAGGTGTTGAGGATGCCGCGCCCCGGATAGCTGCCTGCGGATGGCTGCGACTTCAATGGGACGAACGTGCAATCAACCGCCCAGAAATCGAAGATCGGTGACTGCAGCAGCACGTCCAGGTTTATGGCCATTTCATCGCCTCGGCGAGAAGCTTGGTCATCCGGTCGACCAGTTTACTGAAAAGCTCGGTGCGCAGGATCGGTCGGGTCGAGGGCGGCGGGCGGCCCGCGCCCTTGGCGCGATAGCGTTTCGGCGCAGCGAGGCCGGGCCGCTTCGGCCTGGCGAAGCCGCTTCCGGGCTGCTCGTTTCGCGAGCGCGGCCAGATATCGGTCTCGGCCGTCGTCTCGTCCTTGTCGCCGCTGACATCGATGTTGGGGTATTTGCGGCGCATATCGGTGCGCTGCCACTTGACCAGCTCCTCGGGCATCTGCTTGTGCAGATCGTCGAGCTGCTTGCCGAAGGTGTCGAACTTCTTGAGGAGTTCGCTCGCGCCTTCGACCTTGATCTCAAACATAGTAGCGCATGTACGCCGACAGCAGCGGCTCAACCATTCCAGCCACCATGCCGAGCGGCCCAGGGCCGCCCATCTTTGAGAGCGCCTGGTTCACGTCGAAAAACTGCACGCGCGACTCCCGATGCGAGATCGAGCGGACGCCCGCCGTCATCGAGCGCGATTGCCACACCCGCGCGCTCTGAACCAGCAATGCCAGTGCCTGCTTGAGGGCTGGCGGTGCTTCGTCAGGCAGCGCATAGCCGCCCGTGTACGTGATACGGATCGGCTCGCTCCAGGACGTGTTGAAAAACTGCAGCTTGCCGCTGGCGTTTTCCAGCTCGTAAGTGCCGCTAAGGTCCGCGCCATCGGGACCGGTGACGGACTGGATGTCGCCATCAGCGACCGGATAGTGCGTAAGAAAGACCCGCCCATTGTCGGTATCGAACGGCTTGGTGTCGCCGCGCCAGGTTTCGAGGACCGTTTCCTTGGCGAAGACGCGGCGGCAGGTGGTTGCGATGATGTCGGAATAGGTCGTGATCCAGATCTGCAACAGATCGTCTTCGCTGGTGTCGGTCGACGAGATGCCGATCAGTGCCTTGATCTCATCGAGCGACGCCAGATCGTAGCTCTCCGCTGGCTCAAGCACCTTGATGCTGATGTCAGCCATCGCTTTCCTCGTGATACTGCTCGAACAGCGCCCGAACGTTGATCGACGGGGCCTGGCTGCCATCCGACATGATCGGCGTGACGGTGTAGGCGGCCCGATCCACCTCCCAGCGGACGATGGCCGCTGCGTTCGCTCCGGGCAGACCGCGCGGACCTGGCTCGCCGCGCTCGCCTTTCGGCCCCGGCTTGCCTGCGCGCCCCGCAGACGCGATCAGCTGCCAGCCGTCGCCTGGGCATGGGCCCGGATCGTCGCAGCGCGCGACGAACGCGGAGCCGTTGAGCGCCACGATGTTCAGGAAATTGTAGGTTTCGCCTTCGCGATAGGTGCCGCAGACCATCGGCATGCTGGCGTTGCGCCCCGCAGCCGCGATGCAGGCCCAGTCGCTATGCGGCGGCGGGCGCGCCGTGTCGCACCTGGCCTGATAGGTCGAGCCGTGGTGCGTAACGATATCGCCCTCATAGTGAACGGAGCCCTCGGCAAACGGGCTCGCGGCCTTCAGCTGCCCCGGCGCGCCGTCCTTGCCGTTCTGGCCAGGCTCGCCCTTTTCACCGCGCTCGCCTTGCTCGCCGCGCGGACCAGGTTCGCCTTGCGGGCCTTGGTCGCCCGTTTCGCCTTTTTCACCTTTTTCGCCATCTTCTCCTCGTTCGCCTTGTTCGCCCCTCGCACCAGGCTCGCCCTTGTCCCCAGGCTCACCTTTCACTCCAGCATCACCCTTTGGACCAGGTTCGCCGCGCTCGCCTCTCTCGCCTGCGGGGCCCGGTTCACCTGGCTCTCCGGGCGCACCATCCAAGCCGGGATCGCCTTTCTCTCCGCGCTGACCGAGGCCACCCTCAAGTCCGCGCTCGCCTTGCGGCCCCCGCTCACCAGGCTCCCCGCGTTCGCCAGGATCACCTCTCTCACCGGGAGGACCAGGAGGGCCTGGCTCACCGTGCAGTCCGCGTTCGCCCGGATCACCGCGAGCACCGGGCTCGCCTGGATCGCCTTTTTCGCCGGGAGGGCCAAGAGGGCCTGGCTCGCCTGGCGCGCCGTCCGCGCCGTTCTTCAGCTCGGCCAGGCGCGCATTGATCAACTCGGCGAACTCGGAGCGCAGCGTCGCGAGCTGGGCCTTCAGCTCGGTGACGTGGGCCTTCAGATCTGAAATGACCGCTGCGGCCTGGGCCTCGATCAGGGCGCGCTCGCGCTGCCATTGCCGCTGCTGGGTGTCCAGCACCTCGGCCAGGGCCTCGCGCCAAGCGTCAAGGAGCAAGTCGCCGCCGTCCGATGTGCTCGGTGAGCCTAAATAGGTTTCTGACTTCCCGTTGAATGTCATCGCGATTGCCTTTTTCGGGCGGGAGCGGTGCCGGTGGTGCCGAGGGCGGCGCAGGCGATGCCGGGATTTTGCCCGCTGCGCTCAACGGGACGACTTGCTGCTGCACGCGCGGCTCGTCGCCGAATGCGACGGCATCGAGGCCCTCTTGCTGACGAGCCTCGTTGGGCGCGAAGATGCCGCCTTGGACGCCGCGCGCCAGCGCTTCGATGCGGTCCTTCATCGCCGACCGCAGCAATGCTGCCGTATCGAACTCGACATATTCGTCCGGCTGGCCCTTCAGCCCGAACAGCACGCCGAAGGCTTCCTCGATGTGGTTGAGGCAAAAGCCCAGGCCTGAAGCGATCCAGCTTTGCATCAGCAGCTCGGTCGAGCCGTAGGTCGCGCCACCGAGGCCGAGAATTTGCAGCGGAATGCGGAAGGCGAGCGCGATGTGCTCGTTCGACAGCTTCAGCATCTCGGCGGTTGCAGCGTCCCTGCCGCCGACCGCCCACGGCTGTACCTTCAGCCCCGCCGTCAAGATCGGCGTGCCGCCCTGGTGCAAGCCCTTGGCCTGATCATTCCAGCGGTCGCGCAGCGCCTGCACCTGGTCCTTGTCGAGCACCAGGTCGGTAGACAGCACCGCCGAGGGCCGCGCCTCGTTCATGTAGAACGCCGCCTGCTGCCTCGCGATAGCGTTGCCGACGCCGATGTCGCCATAGGCGGCGACGACTGGGCTCTCGCCGATCAGCGGGACCGGGTAGCGCTGCTTCAGCGTGTGCAGCCGGATATGGAGCACGTCGCGCATCGGCACCAGGACGGCGGACTCGCCGAGCCGCGCCGAAATCACGTCATTGCCGTGCAGCTGGTAGAAGATTTCGCCGCCGACGGCGATGCGAGGAAACGACTGCTCCGATTTCATCAGGTGCAGCTCGCTGACCTCGTAGCGGTCGTTCCTCAACGCCAGAGCATAGCAATTACCTTCGAGATACAGCGACCGCGTCGCGTTCAGCAGAAAATCGCTGATCGACTGATAGTCGTTCGGATGACGCAGCAAACGGGCGAGCGCCGAGTTCTTGACCCGGTCACGCCCGCCCTTGCTGTTGAGCCGCCAGTGATCGCCAGGACACATGGCGACGGTTTGCGCATAGGCCGAAACGCAAGCCTCGACCATGGCCGACTGCGCTGACAGCCCGATAGGGTCGTAGCCCTTCTGCCACCAGTTCAGATATTCGCCCACGGCAGCGGGGAGCCAGCCGCCCGTGATCGGCAGATGATACGGACCGGGGCGGTACTCGCCCTCGGCCTTTCCAATCAGCCGATTGGCTACACGCGACAGCCAGTTTCCCACACCGGGTCACTCGCTGCGCGCTTGCCGGGTCTGGTAGGTCTGCGGCTTGTGCTGCGACCTCTCGGCCTCAAGATGCTTGCGATTTTCCGGCAACTGTTCGCGCTCCTGCGGTCCGCTGCCATCGTCCTCGTGTTCAAGGATGTGGCCGCCCTGCGCGACGATGTCGTTCTCGGCCTGCGTCGGCGTGGGCTTGCCCCTCGTGCGATAGGCGTACTCGGCTTGCGCCTTCTCAGTTGCCTTCTTCTCCTCTGCGACCGCCTTCTTGGCAGCCTCGGTCGCCGGATCGTCAGCCAGCTTAGTCATCGGAAATCCTCCTCGTTGCGATGATGGTTGCAGGGATCGGATTTGAACCGACGACCTCGTGGTTATGAGCCACGCGAGCTACCGGACTGCTCTACCGCTGCAATCTGCCGTGCGCGGCCGAAGCGGTGCACGGCGCGCTTGTCACCAGGTGACGTTCTGCGTCCAGGCAACCGTGCCCGCGCGACGCTGGACCCAGTTGAGCGGCATGATCATCCGCAACGCGAGCGAGTCGGTCTGGAACAGCGAGCGCTGCGGCGCAGCCGCTGCTCCCACTCCATCGACCAGCTCCGCAGGAGCAGTGTCCTCCATGTGCAGCGTGGCCTGATCGCTCATCTCCATGCGCGGGGCCTCGCCACCCACCACGACGAAGTCGGCGGCGTCGACCAGGATGAGCGTCCTGGGCGCAACCGTCGCCGAGTCGATGATCGGGATGTTGTTGAGCATCCCGCTCGCGATCTCGGCGCGGAACGGAAAGACCCCGGTGTTTGCGGCCGTCAGCATCGAGGCGCGCAGCATGTCCGTCTGGTTGGCAAACCAGACCAGGTTGCGCGTGTTGCCGAGGGTCTGCACCGAGATGCTGTTGATCAGCGCGGTGATGTCACCGACCAGAGCTGCGATGCCGCCGCCAGCGGTCGCAGCGGTTGCCGCGACGCCATTGAGCAGGCCCGGAGGCCGGATCGTGGTCGCCGGGTTGGCATCGATCAGCACGCTGTCGATGGCCACGGTGGTGTCGTCCTGGATGGCCTGCCGGATCAGCCCCTCAATCGCGGGGACGGAATGGTCGCCCATTTCCCGCGTCCAGGTGCTGATGACCGCCATCTTCTTCGGCGTGAGCGTCTGCGAGGTGAACGCTCCCTGCCGAACCGGGATCGGCATGCCTTCGCCGACGAACGAGCCAGCCAGGCTGGGCGTGCGCGAGCGCGTCGGAATGACGATGCGCCCGGAGGTGCCGAAGCTCAGCGTCAGCCCTTTCGGCGCAAGCCGGGTCAGGATCGCCTTCGGCATGAGGAGCGGCATCAGATCGGCATAGGTCGTCTGCGCCAGCTCCTGCGCCCAGCCAGTGACCGTGGTCATGGCGGGAGCGGACGCTGCGCGCGTGACGATTTCGCAGATCGCCTTGGTGCCGTCGTCTTCGCCGTAAATCCGCTGCCGCGTCTCGTCGACCGACTTGCCGGATGCCCTGGCGATATAGGTCACCGTCGCTGCGCGGACGACGTAGTCCAGCAGATCGAGGTCCTTCTTGCGATTGACGATGATCGCCGGGGCGGCGACGCGCTCGCGGTCCGCGCCCGTGATCACGGTCGTCGAAAGCGACCGGCTGCGGCTTGCGCCATTGCCATCGGTTGAGGACTTCGCCAGCAGCTTCTCGGAGTCGACCAGCGCAGAGCGGGTCTTTTCGAGCTGAGCGATTTCGAAGTTGAACTTGCCGGTCGTTTCCAGATCGGCGTCGCTGACGTTGGTGTCGTCCATCTTGGCGAGATGGGCTTCGAGGAGGTCCCGCTTGGTGACAATCTGCGCCTCCAAGTCGGTAATGCGTTGAGCCAGGCCAGACATGGCACTGCCCTTTCGATTGCGAGATGTGTCGGCTTGCTCGCCGGTGATCCCGCGACGCCTGGTCCTCGCGTCCATGCTGCCGTGCTTGGCGAACAGGAGGTCCATCGTCTGCGGGGAGATGTTCAGCGACTTGGCGACCGCCAAGGCGTTTGGATTGGCTGGCACCGAGACCAGCGAGGTCTCGACCAGCTCGCTGCGAACGAAGGTGCAGCCCCAATCGCTGCCTTCGCGCTGCTTGATTTCGAGTGGTTTGAAGCCGACGCTGACGGCGCGCAGGATGCCTGCGTCGATCAGCTTCCTGATTTCATCGATGCGCTCGGACGTGCCGAACGGGGCCATCTCAAGCTGGCCCCGAAGCTGCTTGTTCTCGACGCGCAGATTGCTCCACTTCCCAATCGGGAAGTCACTCTTGTGATTGAACAGCGCAATCGGGTTGCGCTTGAAGTTCTTCAGGTCCCAGCCATCGCTGAGAATGACATCGTCCATGCGGTCGGGCGTTTCGTCCGAAAGCACGAACTCGAGACCGGTAAGCTGGCCCGCATGCGTCTTGTGCTTGATGCCGGTGGCAGCGCGGTCCTCGCCGTCGTTGTCCCAGATCAGCTGGCAGGCGTCCTCGTCGCCGAGTTCGTCCATGCAGCGGTCCATGAAATCGTCGTAGGACTCGCCGTCGTCAGGCTGAAGGTCACCTTGCTTGACGCGCATAAACATCCCTCCGTCCCATCGCATGCGATGTTCGGTTGACCCTGCGGTTGGTTGTTTTCCGGGAGGCGGTTCGGCTGCCGCGCTCAGCTCACTTCCAAGTCGGCGTCATCCACGCGAAGCCGCGCGGATCGCGCAAAGCCCACGACACCGGCCAGCGCACCTTGATGGCGACGCTGTCGGTCTGGAACAGCCCGCGCTCGGGCCCCATCGACCCCGCCGCGCCAGGCACGGTATCCATCACCAGCGTGGCCGCGTTGACGGTCTCGATCTCGGGTTCTGCACTGATCGCGGCAATGAGCGCGGCTGGCGCAATCGCCAGCAGATCGTTGATCACCGCGCTCGAACCGAAAATGGAGAGCTCCACGTCGCTGCGCTGGACGAAGCGCGCGCCCAGCATCACGGCGCGGCCGGGAGCCGCGACGAGGATGTAAGGACCATTGCCGCCCACCGGAGCCAGCGAGTTGATGAGCGCTGCAACGTCTTCAAAGACGGCTTCGAACCCATCGGCGGCGGCACTCGCGGGAAGCGCGGCGATGTTGTGGCGCAGACCGGCAGGCCGCGCATTGTCGGCCGGGTTGGCGTCAAACAGCACCTCGTCCATCATGCGGCCCGCCGCTTTCACGAGCGCGTCGGAAATGAGGGCTTCCGCGTTCGAGGACTCCATCATCTCGCGGGTGAGCACCGCAATGGCGGCGAGCTTGTCGGGGTTCATCACGGTCGGCGTCGTCGCAAGCTGACGCACCGGGATCGGCTGGCCCTCGGCGACGAAGCCGCCGTTGCCGTACTCAGCGACAAATCCCGGCGCGCTGATGCTGCCGTAGCCGTCGAAGTTGAGCACCAGGCACTTGCGCAGGATTTGCGCCGCAGCAGATGCAGGCCCCAGCGCCTCGACCACATCGGCCATGTAGCGTTGCGCCAATTCGGCGGCCCAGCCCGCGACGCCCGTCATTGCGGGGTTCGACGCGCCTCGCGTCAGCAGCTGCTCCAGGGAGCGGTCGTTCGGCCACAGCTCGGCAGCCACATCGGCAGCCTTGCTGCGCCGGAGGCTCGCAAGCGTCCTCGCTGTGAGTGAGCGCGTAAACAGATTGCCGCCCACGACCGGCTCGCGCGGTTCGCGGCGGAACGCGCTCTGGCTCTCGTGCTTCATCGGGGTTTTCCCTTTTCGGAGAAGAAAGCCCGCGCGGGCGGCGTCCGGCGCGCGGTCGCGCCAGAGCAGTCAATCGCCGCCCATCTCGGGGGTTTATTCCTGTGAGAGCCGCCGCTCGATCTCGGCGAGCCGCTCATCGATTGCGTCAAGGCGACGCGAAACTTCCGCAGCACCGGAGGCGGCGAAGAAGACCTCGCCCCAGTTGCTTCCGCCGTTGCAGCGGTAGATGCCGACCGAAGGCGTCAGCATCACGCGATCCCGCTCGCTCAGCGTTGCGATGCGCTCCGACTGCTTCAGGATGATCCCGGCGTCGAAGAAGATCGTCTTGGTGATGGCGAGGCCCCACTCTCGTCCCTGCGGGTCGATGTCGCCTGGGGGAGCGTTGCCGAAGGACTCAATAGTTCCTTCGCCTTTGATGTAGACCGTGTTGGACCCGACGCTGCCGTCAGCGGGCGAGAGTTCGACGATCCGCGCGCAAGCCAGCGTGACAATTGGAGCCTCACCGTGCTCCGCACGCCATCGCAGAAGCGGCATGTCATTTCCTGTTAGCCGGGTGGTTCGGGTCGGTCGGCCAGCCGTCTTCGTCGACATCGTTGCGATAGCCGCGCAGCTCGACGTACCGCTTCGTCGAGTTGTGGCAGTCGGCGCACAGCGATTGCAGCTCACCGAGAGAAAACTTGTTCCAGTCGCCCTTGTGCGGCTCGACGTGGTCGGCAACGGTCGCGATGGCGACGACGCCGCGATCCAGGCAGAACTTGCACAACGGGTGCGCCTTGAGCTGCAGCTTGCGGCGGCGCTGCCAGAAGCCGGTGTCGTAGAAGTGCTTCCACTCGCTGCTGGGCGTACTCATCCGATCAGCGCCTCGATATCGACCGGCTTGGTCGTGGTGCGGTCGCGCGAGCGGAGCCCGAGCAGCATGGCGAGGGCCACCGCGCCGTCGATGCGAAACCGGGCCTTGTCCTTGTCGAGCTTGCGGTTGCCAGCCGGGTCCATCGTGGCCACGGCGTTCGCCATGTTCCAGTTCAGGATGGGATTGTTCGGGTGCAGCAGCTTGCGCTCGATGATCGCCAGCTCCACCGCGTCGATGGCGGGCCCCATGTCCTTGAAGCCCTGGCCCCAGGGAACGAGCCGCAGGCCGTCGCCCTTGTCGCCATCCTGGTAGGCTTGCAGACCGATGCGGTCGAACTCGCGCAGCAGGTCGTTGATGCGCCAGCGGTCATACGCCAGGCCCTTCACACGATAGCGCTGCGTCAGCTCGGCAACGAACAGCGCAATCGCCTCGGGATCGATGGTCCGGCCTGGGCTGATCAGCAGGTGACCGGCTTCGGCCCATTCCTGGTAACGGCGGCTCGATGCGCCGAAATCGCGGTTGGAATGCTCGTTCAGGTGCTCGCGCGGCTTCCAGAAGTACGGCGCGATGCGGCAGGGATCGCTGACCGATCCGACCAGCAGCGCGGTCAGGTCCACGACGCTGGACAGGTCGAGCGCCAGGTAAACCTCTTCGCCATCGCGCAGGGCGGCATCGCCGTTGCACGCCATCCATTCGGCGCGGCTGATCAGCGAGGCGACCGACGCGACGCGCTGGTTGAGAAACAGGTTGCGGACCTTCGGCTCCTCGGCGGGCATCCGCTGCGCCTTGCGGATCGCGGTCGCCAGGTCCTCGCGGTCGCGGAATTTGCCGAGCGCCGGGTTGGCTTTTTCCCACTGGCTCTCGTCGTCCAGGTCGCAATCCTCGTCCGCTGCGTAGAGATGGCAAACGATGGAGGGATCGACGCCCGACAGCCCGTCATCGATCAGTTTCGACAGGACGTGCTCGGGGTCGTTGCTCTGCGTCGAGATCGTGATGAACAAGGGCTCTTGCCGCGCGCCGAACGAGGTATCCAGCACGTCGTACAGCTCGCGGTTCTTGGCCTGGGCCAGCTCGTCGTAAATGACCAGGCTGGGCAAATAGCCGTGCTTGGTGCCAGCCTCGGCGCTGATCGCGCGATAGACCGAGCCGGTGCGCCTGCCGATCATCGTTTTTGTCGAGGGAATGACCTCGATCTCGGCCGCCAGCTCGGGCTCCAGGTCCACGATCTGCCGCGCGAACTTGAAGACGATGCCCGCCTGGTCACGATCATTCGCGGCCGAATAAATCTCGCCGTGCACGATAGCCTCGGGCCCGACCAGGTGGGCGAGCACGATGGCAGCGATGAGCGCGGTTTTGCCGTTCTTGCGCGCAATCGACAGGATCGCCCGCCGAACGGCGCGGTTGGCACCGATGTGCGGCTCGTAAATGTCGCGGATGAAAAGTTTCTGGAAGGCGTCGAGCTTGAACGGTTTGCCCTGGCCGGTGCCGCTGGGCACCGTCAATCGCTCGATAAAGTCGATAACCGCCTTCGCGCGGGCCTTGCCCTGCGGCGTGCGCTTAACCGGCAAGGAGCCCGGCAAACTTGCTCTGCGACTGTTCGCCCTGGACGCCCGCATTGATGCGGGTGCGCGCAGCAGGGGTTAGGCCGAACTCGGCGGCGTAGCGCACCATATCAGCTGCCGCCTTGCGCACGATGTAGACCAGCGGGTTCTGCGCGGCATCGCCGTACTTGGTCTTGATGATCATGCCGTTCATCAGCGGGTCGTTGTTCTGCATCCGCGCCAGCGCCTCGGCCGCCATCCGCCATTGGCCATAGGCGTGGCAATAGGCGGCAAGCGGCGCGACATCGACGACGGTCAACAGGCCGAGCCGATGCAGCTCCGCGCCGACCGTCCACCATTCGTCGGCTGCATAGCCGGTGATGAAGGGCGGCGGATCAGGCAGGTTCGCAGCCACCTCGGGCTGCGGCTCGTCAGTGCGCAGCGGTCGCTTGCCTGGGTTGCCGCGCAACAGCTTCAGCTGCGTCGGGATCGTTCGCGCAGGCATCGTCGGTAGACTCCTTGAGGTCGTTGAAGCGGCGGCCGTCGCTCTCGCGATGCGCCTGCTCGCCGGTAAATGCCTGCCAGCGCAGCACCGCGACATCGACGTATGCCGGATTGATCTCGATGCCGTGGCAGGCGCGCGCCGACATTTCGGCGGCAATGATCGTGGTGCCCGAGCCGGAAAATGGGTCGTAGACCGCCTGGCCTTCGGAAGAATTGTTTTCGATGGGCCGCTTCATGCACTCGACCGGCTTCTGCGTGGAATGCCCGGTCTCGGATGACTGCTGCTTGGGAATTTCCCAGATGGTCGACTGATCGCGGGCCCCGTTGAAGTGCCCGACCTTGCCCTTGCGCACCGCGTACCAGCACGGCTCGTGCTGCCAATGGTAGTCGCCGCGCCCAATCGCAAAGTTGCTCTTGGCCCAAATGATCTGCGCCCGCATCTGGAAGCCGCTCGCGATCAGGCTCGCTTCGACCACACCGACATGCAGCGCGCCGTGCCAAACGTAGGCAACGTCGCCCGGAAAGAGCTGCCAGGCCTCGGTCCAATCATCGCGGTCGTCGTTGAGCACGAGCCCGCGAGCGCCAGCGCCGACTTTGGTGCCGTCGCTGCGATAGACGCGCTCGCGCCAGTTCGGGTCGTAATTCGCGCCATAGGGCGGATCGGTCACCATCAGATGCGGCGTCACGCCCGCGAGCGCGCGGCCAACATCGTCCCAGTTGGTCGAGTCGCCGCAGACCAGGCGATGACGGCCAAGCCGCCAAACATCGCCGCGCCGCGCCACCGGCTCGGCCGGTAGATCTGGAACGGCGTCGGGATCGGTGAGCCCAGGGTTGGAATTCGTCAGCCGCGCGATCTCGCGGTCGGAAAAGCCGATCAGCGGCAGGTCGAAGCCCATCGCGGTGAGATCGGCCACTTCGATCTTGAGCAGCGCCTCGTCCCAGCCCGCGTTCTCGGCGAGCTTGTTATCGGCGATGACGTAGGCGCGCTTCTGCGCGTCGGTCCAGCCGCGAGCGACGATCACCGGGACCTCTCGTATCCCTAACCGCTCGGCAGCCAACAGCCTCCCGTGCCCAGCGATGATCATCCCGGCTTCATCGACCAGGACCGGGGTGGTCCAACCCCACTCGCGGATCGAGGCCGCAATCTGCTGCAGTTGCGCCTCGGAATGCGTCCTGGCGTTGCGGGCATACGGCACCAGGGATGCCAGGGGCCGCCTTTCCGTGGCCCAGGCAGCCCAATTCGCGCCAAGCGCGCCTGGCGCGGCGGGGTTGTTTTGATCCATCGGAGCCCTTTGGAAGCGCCAGGGCGAGGCCCGGCAAACCATTGATTTCGCGGGGTTTTGACCTCTAGACGAACATTCCCCAGCGCCGGTATTTAGGGCTGCCGGGGGAATGCAATGCCAGTTCTGAAAATGGCAGCAAAATACCGCTGCAAATTCCGACTTAAGGGAACCCACTTAGCCGAAATGGGAACCCGCTAAATGGGTTCCGCGGAATCGCCTATGTGCAGCCATGCCATTGAGCGGTCGAAGATTTTTGGCCAAAGAAAATGATTTTCTTTTCCGAAATTTCGGAAGTGCGGCCGCTAATTTCGAAGCGCCGCCGCGCTCGGAAATGGGTTCCTTTAGGATTTTCGGTACCGCCCCCCGGCCCGGAGAAAGATATTCCCCCGAGACTTCAATGGCTTGGCGCGAGTTTGGGCGCAGCATTGGTACGCCTTTTCGGAAGTGGGGCGTTCGCTTTCCGTGCCTTCAGCTCGATGGCGCTCGTGGCTCGGAACCGCACTGCCCGAATGGGAAATGATCGCCTATCGCGTCGGAACCGATAGTTCCGCGACTCTGCCGAGCCGCACGCTTGGCCACACGCGCGTTTTTCCGCCTTGCCGGGGATTGGGGGCGTCCTATCGCCTCGCGCCACACGGGCCGCCTGTGGGCCAGGGAAAGCCTAACCGGTCGAGCCCGTAGTCCTTGGGACTTCCGGGCCAGGCAGGCATTCCCTTCGGGAATACGGAAAGCGCTGCCAGCACTTCCATTGCTGCTTCTGCAGCACCTTCGCAATGGCATGGCTGCGATTGGACTGGATGCGTGCGCGCACCAGAGCGATGTACGGGGCAACGAAACGGCGCGGCGAACAACGCCAGGCGTGAAACCACGAAAGGAAAACCGAGTGCTCGACTCGCCTTACGGCATGCACCTTCCGATCTTTCCGGCTTGCGATACCGACAAGCCAACCGAAGACCGGCTGGAGCGCATCATCGAACGCCTGATGGATCGCGCCGACAAGGCGCTGCTTTCCGGCAAGGCTACGCAGACCCAATACGACGCCTGGATCAAGGCGCTGAACAATTGGGCCAAGAGCGTGAAGCTCGCGCGATAGCCAACTCCTGCAACCCTAACCGCCCGGCGCTTCGGCTTCCGGGCTTAGGGCAGTACGAAACAACAGCAGGAGCAACGAATGTCACCGACCAAAGCCACCATCGCGGCGCTGATCAAGGCGAGCCATACGGCAGGCGAGACCGAAGTGTGGTCGACCAATTCGCTCGGCGAAGCGGTCATCGTCCAATACATCCACCTGATGGACTCGGTCATCACCGGCCAGCGCGTCACCACCTTCCGAGTCGCGGTGCTCAAGAAGCGCGAAAACGGCGAGTGGCACGTAGCCAATAACATCATCGCCTAACCGCAGCCTCCTGGCTGCCCTCGCCCAGCGCCCGAAAAGGTTTCTGGGCTCGGGGCAGTACAGCGGGACCATTCCGGTCGCCGCGCAAACAGGAGAATTGAAATGGCTACCAAGAAGAAACCCGCCGCGAAGAAGGCTCCCGCGAAGAAGGCCGCTGCTAAGAAGGCCACGGCTGTCGCCAAGAAGAAGGCCAGCGCCAAGAAGGTCGCGGCCAACGGCGACCAGGCGAAGGGCCCGCGCGCTGGATCGAAGACCGCGATGCTGCTCGAACTGCTCGGCGGCAAGGGCTCGACGGTCGAGAAGATGTGCGAAGCCCTGGGCTGGCAGGCGCACACGCTGCGCGCCGCGCTGACCCGGCTGCCGAACGGCGCGAAGGCCGAGCGCACCCGAGAGGACGGCGTCACCTCATACAAGCTGGCCTAACGGCTCGCGCATCCTCCAGCTCTTGCCTGGTGCTTCGGCTTCCGGGCTTGAGCCAGTGAGGGGCGGCACTTCGGCTCGCCCGCGCAACATGGAGCAAATGGGAAAATGATCTTCTTTCTGACCTGGACAGCATTCTCGGTCGCTGTCGGCTTGTTCGCCAGCGTCCGACGCAATCGATCCGGCTTCGGCTGGTTTCTGATCGCCTTCATCGTCTCGCCGGTCATCGCTGGCGTGTTCTGCGCCATCCTTCGCGAGAAAGCGGAGCCGGTGCCGACGCCGACACAGTATCCCGCGCTTGCTGACTTGCCCGCCAGCGAACAGGCGCGCCTCGCGAAGCTTCGGAACGACCTCGCGCAGTAATTGACCGCGCAGCACGCTCATGACCCGGCAGCGAAAGCTTACCGGGCTTGAGCCAATACGGGCGACGATGGTGTTCGCCCAATAAACCTGAAAGGACCACATCGTGAAGAAACTGATGCTTGCATTCGCTGCGCTGTCGATGCTCGCCGGGGCGATCCCGCCAATGCTGGCAGCTGCGTCCCGTACTGTCGGCCGATGCCGAACGGATCGGGCGGCACCGTCGCAGTCTGCACCTGGTGACAACAACCGGGCGGCGGTTCGCTGCTGTCCCACCGATCTCCCACAACGCTTAAGGCGCGCGGATCGAAGCCTTCGCTATCGCGCCGAGTCCCAGCTCAATGGTGCATTAGCCATTTAGCAGGCGGAGTTTAATCACTGCGTTGCATCAGGACCGATTCCGCACAATAAGGTGCCAATAAGTTCTTTATCCAAAAAAATTTGGCCCTTCTCATTGTACCCAAGCTGCGCCCCCCAAACGCTGAGTTCATATTTCGCTGGATCTCCATTCGAATAAGCCACCATTTTTGAATCGCCATCAACATTTTTACCCGAAGCCGTCCACTGGTTGCCTCTACGAAACATCGTAAACCGGCCTCCAGCGGGTATGGTCCCGATGGCGTGTTTTAGATGATCAAATCGAATGGTAAACGGCGGCTGTGAGTCGCCATAGCCGCCCATAAAGTATGTTTTCCAGGAATGTTGTTCTTTTGAAACATTCGGGCAGTTGGCCGAGCCGGGATAAACATAAGATTGCGATATACTTGTCGTGCTGATCAAAAGGGCACAACCGAGCACGAGTGATTTTATGTGTCCCGTAAACATCGTCGCTTCTCCTTATTCGTAATCAAAACCGGATTGCGATGGAACTAGCGAGCCAGAGGGTTCGTGTGGCGGCTCCTGGCACCCTCGCCGCAACTAGGACTGGACCAATCTCCCATTTCTAGTCAGAGCAGTATTCAGCAGCGGATCGTTTGCTATCTTCATCGACTTTTATCGATGGTCCACAATGCGTCAGTCTTTATGCATCCTGCAATCAACCCCCGGTCCGCATCCACCGCCGCCGGTTTGCCCGGGCTCCGAACCTCCTCCGGTATTTCCTGGCGAAGTGTGAGGTGGAGGGCCTCCGCCGCTAGTCCACCGGCTGTTGTCATAGTGTTGAGGGTGAGCTTTTGCATCGCTCTGGTTTTTACGTACACCCGCAAAAAATTCGTTTGGTGATTCGTCAGCTTGAATATGTTCCAAATCACGCTGGGTTAACTCTTTCTGTATACTATCGCGCTCTTTTTGCATGCCGTTGATAATGTTCTGATTGTCAGGAGTTAGTGGCATTTCGGACTGCATCCATTGTTGTGCTTTTTGCAGATCCTTATCGTGTGCTCTTAGGTCAGTCTCATTTATCTTTGCATACTTTGGATTAGTTTGAGTTCTTTGATCAACGGAAGGCGGGGCAAGGTTGGTGTTGGGTGTCAGCACAGCAATGATCCAGCCCGCCTCACTGGTAGGCAGCCCAGTAGCCTTGGAGAGCAGCGCCTTCGCAACTTCTGAACAACCCAATTCTGCTGCCTGCGCTTGCTCAACAAAGAGCGCACTTGAGAACCACATGATTGATGCACTTGTAATGAAAGCGCGCAATATTTTGGTCATGTTCGTTCCCCGGTTTGGAAACTAATGCTCGACCTGTAGGCGCATACTTTATTGGGTTCGCCGGGATGGCAATCCGGTTCAACTGGAAATTGATTTTTTCCCGGCACCTGTTCTGACCTTTTGCAGGCCCGGGATTCAGCAGCGCAAAACTCTAGCCAAACGTTATGCCCGTGGGCTTCGGGCCGAGCCAATACCGGAGCGCGGGCAGGCGATTGTGCCGAATTGTGCTTCCCACCACCTACCAGGGCTTTTTTCAGCGCTTGTCGATGCAGCTTTGCAGCATCGCGTCCTTGCGCGCGATGGCGTTGCCGATCTCGTGCAGCGTGAAGCCGAAGCCCGCCAGGCCGATGATGTTGACCAGGAGCAGCACGAGGGCGAGCGGATGATCGCGCAGGCTATCGATGATGTTGCTGGCGAGCTGCTTCATTCCGCTTGCTCTGGATGCTGCCGGTGCGACCAGCAGGATGGCGGTGGCCCACCTTGAACTTCCCGCCGCTGCTAAGTGTCATCTTCGCCTGGCGGCGCTTCCGACGAGTGTGCAGCTTGCGCATCGGCTTGCCTCGACAAAAAGCAACCGGCGTCCGTTGCCGGAGCCGGTTGGGTCCAAGTCTCTGTGCATGATGAAACCACGGCCTCGACCCGAGAGCGCTGGGCTCTGGCATCGAACTGTGCTGCGATTAAACGCAGGACCGGACTCAACCGTCAACGTAAATCGGTGGGGATGGTTTGGCGCGGCGAAGGACGCAATGAGGGCCGCTTGCGCGCGATGAATGATCCCGATTTTTCCAGCCGTCAACGTAAATTTTCAGCGCGCGTCCTGCAGCGCCGGGAAGATTTCGGCGAGCAGCGTTTCGCTACAATCGAGAACGTCTAACGTAATCAGCCGCTTGGTGACGGCCTTGCGCAGCCGGGCTCGCGCTTCTGCGTAGCTCATCCCGGCTCCGACCTTTTGCGCGTCGAGACGCCAGGCGCGATAGGCGGTATTGAACCAGGCCAGCTCGCCGGTCTTATTCGCCGCATCGATCACCTCCTGGACGTGCCTGACCGCCGATTTGACGCGCGCCATCGCACCATCGTGATTTGTCAGCGGGATATTCCAGTCGCGCGCAATGTGCTCGATCTGCCGCGCCGCAACTTCGGCACGCACCGCGAGCCGACCGTCCTGGTCGTGCGGCAGCACGCCATCGACCTCGGCGGCGATTGCTTCGGCTGTGTCGCGGTCCTTGACCCAGTAAGCGCACGAGATTTCCGACCGCAGCCATTTCCGCTGCATTCCGCGCTGGCTGAGATTGAGATCGCGGCTTGCGCCGACGATGCAAGGCTCGCCGGTCGGGCTCGTGCCGACATAGATCGCGGCCACGCCGAAGATGATCAGATATTCGCGCTCTGCGCCGTGCGGGATTTCAAATTCCATTCACCTGCTCATCGACAGAGGCGATGCCGAGCGTCGAGAACCCGTGCAGCTCCGACGCTGGCACCCACCAGCCGTTCTTGTCCTCGCGCCAGAACTTCTCGACCCGTGCATCCCTGCCGGTGATCCAGCCCATGATCCGATAGAGCGGGGGGCTCGCGACCACGAACACGAAGCGCTCGCTCTCGGAGTCGTTGGGGCGGATGATCAGGTGGCCGTCGCACCAGTTGGTCGACCGGATTTGCAGGTTCAGCAGATCAGGGTTCTTGAAGCTCTGGTTGGTCGCTTCCCAGTACGTGCCGAGCGCCTTGGCGACCGCCATCTCTGCGGCTGCGCCATCGATGTCGGTCTGCCAGTCAGACTTCTCGGCGTGCTTGCTTTTGTTATGCCCGCGCTGGATCGATGTGACGCGCCGCACGACCCCCACCATCGCAGCGGAGATCAACTCCGATGATGAGAGCCGCACTTCCATCAGAACACCGGCACCAGGTCGTTGCGCAGCCCGCGAGCGATGATCTCGCAGCCCTGGTCGTGGCGCTGCCGCCAGGTGTCGGCGTAGCCGCCGCGCTTGGCCGCGACCCATCCGGCGTCGCGATCCAGGGCGTGCGCCAACGCGACGGCATTCACCGCCGCGACGAGATGAGCGAACAGCCCGAGGTAGTGGGCGGGCCAGCAGATCGCCGCCTCCATTCGCGTCACATCGCGATAGGAGGGCAGCAGCCTGGTGCGGTTCTGCAGCTGCTGGGTCCGCTCCAGCTCGCCCTGCTTGTGCTGTTCGACCAGGTCGTCGAACTCGTAGACGTAGGGCGGCCAAGGTCTGCCGTAGCCGTAGACCCCAGGCATCGGCAGCAGGCGCAGGGTCTGCATCGCTTCGGAGAGCCGCTTGCCCACATGCGGGCCGTCCCAGATCGACGGGGCGTCGTCGTCGTCGAGGACCGCGTCCTCCAGCGGGTTGAAGTTCATCGGCTCGCGCCGGATCAGCAGCATGTCACTCATAGGCAAGCTCCCCCTGGTTTTCCTGAAGTTGATGAAACTGCTGCGTGTCCGGGTCGAAGCGCATCCGGATCGCGCCGCGATAGCCAGTCTGCTCAAAGCGGACCTTCGAGATGTGGACGGTGGTCTCGGGCTTCACCGGATCACGCTCGATCACCAGCCCATGGTCCGGCTTGTTGTTCCAGTGCGCCGAACCGTCGATGTCATACAGCGAGGCCGTCCGCATCTTGCCGCGCTCGAAAACGTCCTTCGTCGGATGGGCCAGCACGATCACCGCGACCTCATACCGACGAGCGAACCGCTTCAGCATGCGGATGGCGCGGCCGATGTACTCGTGCGTGGACTCGTCCCGCTTGCGCGCGTGCTCGATCTCGTTCCAAGGATCGATGACCAGCACGCGGATGCCATCGCGCAGGACCGCGTCGCGGGCCTTCTCCACGATCCATTCCAGCGTGATGTCGTCCTCTTCCTCGTCGTTCGGGTCGTTGTCGAGGAACACGAAATTGCGTTCGATGAAGGCGTCGGTCGCCGGATCGCCTGCGTCGCTGCCCGAGATGATCTTGCGAAGCTTGTCGCGCAGGTACGGCACAGTCGGCATTTCGGGCGAGAAGATCGCTGCGCGCCAGCCGTGGAGCCTCGCGAGCTGGTACAGCAGGTTCAAAATCCAGGTCGACTTGCCGTGGCTCGGGATGCCGGTGACGACCATGAACTCGCCAGGGAAAAGCTTCAGCCAGCCGTTGCCAGGCAAGCCGTCGAAGATCGGCCAGCCGCACGAGACCGGCACCAGCGTCGGCAGATTGGGGTACTCGGAGAGCCGGTAGAGCCCGCGCACCGGGTACTGCTTGGCATCGCGCAGCACCGCGCCCACAGCCTCCGGTCCCAACTTGCGCCGCACGTCATTCAGGTCCTTGCATCCAGCCGGATAACTGACGAACTGGCAGCGCCACGCACCGATGCGCCGCACCAGCTCGGCCGCGAGCCGCTGCCCAGGCCCGTCATCGTCGACCGCCAGAATGATCCGCTTCACGCGCGCCAAGCGGTCGCGATTGAGCCAGAGGAATTCGAACTTGCCGTTCGGCTCGGTCTGCGGATCGAGCGGAGGCAGCGGCCTGCCATCCTTCGGCAATGGCGGTGCGCCATCGGGCACCGAAACGGTGAGCGGCCACCCACCCTCGATGGCGACCATGCCGTCCTCGATGCCCTCGGTGATGACCAGCGCCTGCGTGCCAGCCTCAAGCGCGTGATCGTCGAGGGCATCGGCGTTCCAGAACGTCCGCTTGCCGCCCTTGCGATGCCAGAAGACCTTCTCGCCATTGCGCTCGGCGCGGTATTTCTCGTTCACGACGACGCCGCGCTCCAGGAACGGATAGACGATGATGCTGCCGCGCGGGTTCGGGACGACGCGCCGGTCCGGCTTCTCACCGATGAGGGCTCCCGTATAAACTTCGAACCGCGTAGCTGTTTCGGGCGATATCCCCCTTGCTTCGAAGAACGCGGCGGTCGTTGGCGCGAGCGTGTTCATACCGGTAGCTCCCCTTGAAGTCGTCGCAGTGAAAACAGCGGAAGAAGAAACCATCCGGGTCGGACCGGATGGACAGGCAGCGGTAGAACTTCTTGCGGCGCTGGTGCGAGCACGCAGGGCAGCGGAAGGCCTTCGACCCCGTGAAGGATCGCGGATCGCAGCCGACGCTCGCGAGCATGCGCAGCACTTCGTCCAGGCTCAGGCGCTGGGTCACAGGATCGCTCCGTTCACTTTTCGCCAAGTCCCATCGTCCTCGTCCTTCGCGCCGCGAATGATCGCGCCGATGTACTCGCGGGGATTTTCCTTGGTCGCGGCGACCTCCAGCGCCGCTCGTGCCAGCTCGGGTTTGCCTTTCGCCTTCAGCAGCTGAGCAATCATTCCGCCCGCGCTCTTGCCGAGGACCTTCCGGCCCCGGCTGAACAGCTCGGTCTCGGGATCGCTGGGCTGGTTGGTCGGCTTCGCTGCTTCGGCCTGGCCAAGATCAAGCTCGCCAGGGCGCGCGGAGCGCGGCGCGCCGACAGGCGCGGCATCTTGATCCTTTCCATTCCCTTCCTTTCCTTTCCTTTCCTTTCCAGGAAGTAGTGCGACGGGAGCACTACCGGAGCCGTCCGGGAGCGAAGGGCATTCCGTGTCGATGTCGGCGGGACCAATCGTCTGATGTTCAATGCCCAGACGCCGAGCGTAAGTCGCTGGCGTGTCGCCGTTTTTCCATTCCCGCAGCAGCGGCTTGGAGGGCTTGTTGATCACCTGATGACGGTGAAAATGCTTGATGAAAAGGTAGCGCTTCGTTTCGCCGTCCTCGGCGTCAGTGTGGCTGAACAGAACGACCAACCCGCGCGGCAGGAGGTGGTCGATCAGAGCAGCGTTCACTGCTCCCGTAGTAGTGTCGGAGTGGTACGGGAAAATCTTGGCGCGCCATCCGACCGGGTCGAAGTCGAGAACGCCGTAATCGTCCGCGTGATTGAGCAGACCAAGGAACAGGCACTTCGCGAATTCCGGAAGTGTGCCGGTTTTCGCGTCGGTCCAGAACTCGGGTTTGATCGTCCGGATGCGCGCCATGTCATGCTCCCATCGGTTGCGATGCGACCCGCCGCCGAAACAGCGGCGAGGTCTGCACTGCGAGTTGCGGGTCGAGGATCGATGCCTGGTAGTGCCAAAGCGCGAGCGCGTCGGCGGCGTTGTCGTCGGCCGGGGCCCAGCCGAGCCGATGGCAGGCGCTGATGGTCAGCGCCTTGGCCTGGTCGCGCTTGTGGCGGTTCGAGCCGATGAAGTGGGTGCGCACGTCGGCCACGCGCGCTTCGCGCACGTCATAGCCGCCGAGCGTCGAGGTCAGCTCCTCGACCACCGCGCAGAGGCCGCTCAGCCGCCGTATGATGTCGGCGGTCGTGCGTCCCGCCATCTGCTGCGGCGTCATCGGGGCTTCGAAGACGATCAGCTTGATGTCGGGGTCGGTGGCGAGGAAATCGGACAGCCACTGCCTGCAGCCCGCGAACAGCGCGCCCATGCTCGCGCCCTCGCGCGCAAAGCGCACCGAGCCGGATCGTGGCGCTGCATCGCCGCAATCGCCGCAGGCCCAGCCGGTTCGCGAGGCCAGATCGAGAGCGAGGATGAGCGGGGTGTACGGCATCGGCCGCCCTCAGTGAGCGGTCGAGCTTGCATCACCCATCATGGCGGCGGCCCGCCAGAGCGGCAGGTCCTTGACGCCCTCGGCGGTCGCCAGCATCGAGAGGACGTGCTGCTGGTCGGCCTCCAGCTCCTCGTAGATCTTCCGGTTCTTCGCCTCGTTGAGCCTGATCTTGACCAGGGACCGCAGCTCCTTCTCGGGGATGCCGCGCGCCTTGGCCTCGGTGTAGACGTTGCTGATGCTCTCGCGGATGCTGCGGCAGGTCTTCATGAAGGTGCCGCGCTCGCTCGCGAGGTCGGCGTGATAGCCGTCGATCTTCCCCAAGAGTTCCTGCACGACTTCGGGTTCGAAATCGTTGGTCGTATTCGCTGCTTTCGCCATTGGTGTCCCTTTTGCGTTTTGCAGGGCCACGGTGAAGCGGGAGGATCACCGGGCCGCGCTTATTGTCGTCATCAGGACGCCCTCGCTACGGTGAACACGCGCCGATGCTTGGCGCACCAGGGCGAGCCGAGCGCCTTCGTCTCGCCGCAGAACAGCGCCAGCCCGTCCTTGCCGCGCTGATCGAGCACGGCGCGGCAGTGAAACCACTTCGCCTTGAGGAACGGCACCGGCTCGCTGGGACGCGGCTTCGGCTTCGCCTTTTTGCGGTGCAGCGGCGCGACGTTGGACCTGGTCGGCTGCTTCGCGGTTTTCGGCTTGCTCTGGGTGCGCGCCAGCCCCAGGCGATGAACCTTGCCGATGACGGAATTGCGCGAGGTGCTCAGGGCCTCCGCGATCAGCGCTGCTGAAGCACCCTGCATCCACATCGCCCGAAGAACCTGCTCAGAGTTGGGATTGTCCCAGACCGACACGCGCATCGGCAATTCATGATCACCGACAAGACGCGCTGTCATCGTAAACTGTGCGCGCGGCCAAACTTTCCGGGTCTGGCTCAACTCGCAGTTTGCAGTGTCGAGTCACGATGACTCAGCGGTGAGTTTGTTAAGCGTCACGACAGCCCGCATCAAACTTTCCGGGTCTGCACTGCGTCGCGCTGTTGACAGTCCCAAGAGCGAGATTGACAATCGATCACATCAGGCGGGCGCAAAGAGCACCAATCAACATCGCCCCTCATGATCTCGAAACCACGGTGTCATCACCTGCCGTGTAGCAGGTGACCCGGTCCCAAATCATCGCACTTCGCTGCCCTTGGCCTCCCGCCAAGGCCGCTGCTGCTTTGCGCCGGAGGTTCGTGTCGTCATGCAGTCTATCCAGTGGGACGGAAGCCCGATCACCACGCCCGGAATTTACCGTGGCATCCCGCTCGCCGATTATCACCGCCCTGATGTGTGCGCCGAGGTCAGCGTCTCGTCGTCGATGTTCCGCAGCATCATCGCGAAGTCGCCCAGGCACGCCTTCGAAAAGTCGCAGCTCAATCCGGAGCGCTCGCTCGATGAAGAGCAGAACGAGTCGCTGTCGCTCGGCCGCTTCCTGCACAGCGCAGTCGCTGGCGAGCCGTTCGAGCACGACTGCGTGCTGCGGCCTGCCACGGTCGGCGGGGTTGCCTACCAGGGCAACAGAAAGGAATGGCGAGACTGGAAGGCCGCCCAGATCGCAGCAGGCAAGTTCATCATGTCCCCTGAGATGGTCGAGGCCGCCAAGGGCATGATCGTGGCCCTCGGCAACTTCCCCCTCGTGCAGCAGGGAATTCTGAACGGCGCGCCCGAGCGGTCGCTGATCTGGCGCGACCCGCGCGGCTTCTGGAAGAAGGCTCGGCCTGACCAGATGCCGAACGACAGCGGCGACTTCGTTGACCTCAAGACGACGCGCTCGGTCCTCTACCGCGACACCCAGCGCTCCATCATCGACTACGGCTACCATCAGCAGGGCGCGATGGTGCTCGAAGGTGCCCGCGCGCTGGGCCTTCCCGCAAACTCGTTCACGCTGCTCTGGGTTGAAAGCAAACCGCCTTATTGCGTGCGCGCCCAGACGCTGAAGGACGAGGACCTGGCGCGCGGCCATGCGCTCAACGAGCTGGCCGCGAAGATGTTCTGGGATTGCTACCGCAGCGGCGTGTGGCCTGGTCCGGGCGATGATCGGCCCGATGCCGAGTACGTCGATCTGCCCGACTGGTACCGGAAGTCGGTCGATGATCGCATCAAGTTCGAATTGCGGGAGGCTGCGTGATGAGCGACGAGACTGTCACCACCGAAGCCCCGCATTCGCCGCCGCCCCAGCAGCACGCGCAACCCCAGCCCCAGCGCGTCACTCGCGGTGACCTTGCACGCGGCGACGCCGAAAAGGTCGTCAGCGAACGCACGGAAGCCGTGACGCTGTTCAAGGGCGGCGGCGTCGACTACGCCAACCTGCGCGACATGGTCGATGCGGCCAAGTTGCTGTCCGCTGCAGGCCCGATGATCCCGCCCTGGCTCCAGGGCAATGTCGGCGGGATGTTCGGCATCTGCATGAAGGCACAGGAGCTGGATATCTCGCCGCTGTCGCTGGCGGGCTGGACCTACACCGTCGAGCAGTGGATCAACGGCCAGAAGGTCGAGCGCGTCGCTTACGAGAGCCAGTTCTTCCACGCGATCATCGAGCAGCGCGCTCCGATCACCACGCGCTTGCAGGTGGACTACGAGGGCGAAGGCGACAAGCGCCGCTGCCGGGTCTGGGCGACCTTCAAGGGCGAGAAGGAGCCGCGCTACTTCCCGCCGCTCGACGCCGATCCCGACCAGTTCACGCTCGGCAAGCTGCACCCTGGCCACAACGACAAGGGCAAGGTCAAGGGCTCGCCGCTCTGGGACAAGAAGCCCGATCTGCAGCTCTTCTACAACATGAGCCGCGACTGGGCGCGCATGTACTGCCCCGACATCATCGCTGGCATGTATGGCCGCGATGAGATGGAGGATGCCGGGTTCACCGTTGCCTCCGACGCCGCCAAGGACGTTTCGCCCCGTTTGGCGCAGCGCTTGAGCGGCAATGCGCCCCCGATTGGCCAGGCGGCCATCGCCGCCATCGATGCGCACGCGGCGACGCACGCGCCGAAACCCAAGCCGCCGAAATCCGAAACCGAAGCACCTTCTGCACCTGCCGCCGACGCTGCGGGTGATCGACCGACTAGCGATGCGTAACGGGGAGTGACTGGGAATGGATAGGTTTGTTATCGACGCTTGCTGTGCCGAGGTGCTGAGCGAACGTCTGTGGGTTACTCGGAAGGTTCTCAACGCTGTTGATGGCCAGCACAGCATGTTGGCAACGCCGTTCGCGGCTGATGCTGATCGCTATCGCAGGATGCTCGCCGAGTTCAGGGCGGTCACCGGGTCGCGCCCGTATCTGAACCACTGCACCATCGCTTGCACGGTCGGCGCGCAGCATTTCGGCGTCACGGACGCCGATCTGCAGACAAGACCCAATCGGGACATCGTGGCGACGCGCCAGAAGATCATGGCCTTCACGAGGGTCGTCACCGGCGCGGGATATCACCAGATCGCTCGCGTCTTCAACATCGACCACAGCGCGGTCATCCGCGCCTGCGAGCGCCACGAAGATTTCATCCGCCAGGTCCTCGCTCGCAAGATCGAGGCCGAGTGATGCGCAAGGTGGTGCGCGATGCCATTGCCGCCGTCCGCGACGCGGGCGGCACGAACGTCCGGGTCTCGGAAGGCGGCAGGCACACGCGCATCCACTTCACCGGGCCGGACGGGAAACGATCCCTTGTGCTGCTCCATCGCGGCAGCGTCGTCAGTCGATGGTTTCCGACGCAGGTCCGCTCTCAAATTCGAAGGAAGCTCGCGACATGAGTGCCAACCGCCTTCGCCTGCTGATGCTGTTCGCCAACTTCGCCGTCTGGATCGTGCTGCTCTACGTCGCCGAGCTGCTCTGGACGCTGACCCGCTGAAAAAAGGAGTGACCATGAACCTCGCTAACGAAATTTCCTCGCTTGAGACCGAGCTGCAGTCGCTGCGCACCGAGAACGAGGTGCTCAAGAGCAACAAGGCGATTATCGAGTTCGAGAACGAGAGCCTGCGCCGCCAGGTCACCAAGGTGAATGCGGAGCGGGACAACCTGATGCGGCGCGCCGAGGCGATCAAGAGCCTGCTCGATCAGATCGGCGGCAGCCTGATGCTCGGCCTTCGCAAATTCCACGACAACGAGCGCGATGTTGCAGCCGCGCAGCTCACCGCCGAGACCGGGGATATGCCGATGTTCCTGGCGCAGGCGCGCGGCAACGGCCACGCCGAGGCCGACCAGACCGAGCATTGATCATGAAGCGACCCAGCGACCCCGAAATCGCACAGGCGATCTGCTGCGGCGAGTACTGCCGTAGCGAAACTGCGCATTGCCATGCGGGCGATCACTTCGCCGAGGCCTATCGCGTTCGCAAGTTGCTGAATCGTCACGCCCTTGGGTCCGGTGGAGCTACGGAGACGACCACGCCCCCCAGCCTGTCGTCGCGCGGCGAGGATATGAGCCAACGACCCGCGCCCCAGACCAAGCGCAAGCGGAGGCCTCGGGCATGATCGCGCGCCGCGCCCTCCTGCAATGCCTCGCGGCGGCCCTGGCCACACCGGTCTTGGCCGACGACGAGGATTTCCAGTCGATGTGGGAGCGCCGCATCGCTGGCAATGCCGGGGTAGCTCAGCCGGTAGAGCGGCGGATCGAAAATCCGCGCGTCGGTGGTTCGAACCCATCCCCCGGCACCACGCAGCGAGCGCGGACCGCTCGCGATCCGGTCTGCGGCAAGCGGGGTCGCCGCTATTTCCACATCGGTCGCCGTCTGTCCTGGAGGTGCCGCCATGCCGGTTGATGAAGACAAGATGGCCGACAATGTCACCAGGCTGATCGCGGCCTTCCGCCTGACCAGCGCTGACATGGATTGCGATAGCGAGGGCGCGGCGCTGGCCTATCTGGTCGCCGAATACGTCGCCTGCTTCGCGCCCGAGCATCAGCAGGAAATGCACGGGCTCTTCGACCGGTGCGTCGCTGACGAAATCAAGCAGATCAACGCTTACCTGCATCTTCGGAAAGGGGCGCACTGATGATGGCCGCGAAAGCGAACACCAAACCGCGCGCCGAACGGAAGAAGCGCGAGCAGCAGCAGGCGGCAAAGCCCGAGCTGCTTGCCTATTCGGTCCCCGAATTCTGTCGGGCGTTCCGTATCTCCGAGCGCCACTACCTCAATCTGCGATACGCGGGCAAAGCCCCGACCGAGATGCGGGTCGGCCGCAGGGTCTTGATCTCCATCGAGAGCGCGCAGGCCTGGGTCAAGGCGCGCGAGCTGGAGGGGACCTCATGATCACCACCACCGACAAGCTGCGCTGCGTGCTGCGGGAGATCGGCTACCGGAAACACGTCTATCGGCGGCGCGTCGCCGACGGCTTCATGAACGAGGCCCAGGCAAAGCGCGAGATCGAGCTGATGGAGGCGATTGCCGTCGACTACCGCGCGATGGCGGCGGCCGAAGCGCCGCAGGCCGAAATGTTCACCGAAAAGGAGCGGCCGTGATGGAGGCGACGATCACCATCGACGGGCACAAGCTGACTGAAGGACAGGCCATGGCGGTCCGCGTCGCCCTCACCGCGTTCCTGCTGGAGCTGAAGCACGACAAGCAGTTCGCGGACGGCCTCGGCGTGATCGGCATCGCCTACCAGGCGCGGCTGAACGAGGTCATGCACATCATCCTCAACGAAGCGTCTTAACCAACGCCAGGGTCCTGGCAAACAAGGAGAGAAGACTATGCGTATTCCCAAGGGGGCCGATATCCAGCTGAAGACCGAGAACGACGCCCTCGAATTGCACATCACTGCGGCGATCACCACCAAGGCGCAGGCAAACGATCTGATCTCCTGCATCCGCCAGGTGGCCGGTGCGCTTGAGAGCGAGCGCCGGGTCCGCAAGCCGAAGATCGCCGAGGCGGCGTAATGGTCTGGCGGTGGCGTGTATCGGCCTTCTACGGCGTCGATGATCCCGACAACGGGAAGCGGCGCGGCATGTGCGCGATCACGATGACGCACGCCACCGAGCCCAGCCTGATGGTCGAGCTGGCGGCCTTCCGCCAGCGTTCCGACATCGGCTGGGTCGATATCGTCGACCTTCAAACCAGCGAACAGCGTCGGGAGTACATGCGATGACGGACCGCCGCGTCTTGCCGCTGCGCCGCCGCGCCGAGACCTTCGAGATCAGCTTCGGCGGCCTCAATCGTGGATATGCCGTCACGCTGGGCTTCTACGACGACGGCGTGCCCGGCGAGGTTTTTATATCCGGTGGCAGGTCCGGCGAGGCCGTCGAAGCTATCGCGCGTGATGGTGCGGTCCTGTTGTCCCTCGCGCTGCAGTACGGCGCGCAGATCGAGAATATGGCGAGCGCCATCACCCGCGACAGCCAGGGTCAGCCGCTATCGATCATCGGCGCAGTGATCGACAGGCTCCTTCCTGAAGTGAGGGCGAACGATGAGTAACGTCGTCTCGACGGTGTTCGAACACACGCGAGTGCCCTACGGCGAGGACGGCAGGCTGGTGCGCGGCATCATCGCCCGATGCGGCGCGCCCAACTGCGAGGCCGCCGTTCCGCTCCCGGTGAACTTGATGGCAAACGGTCGCGGCATGGATAGCAACATCGAGTGGCAGTTCATCGCTCGCAAGCTGGAGCAGAAGGGCTGGCGCATCGGCAAGACCGCGACGGCACACCGCTGCCCGAAATGCTTCAGCGCGGCGAGGTTTTCAGCAATCCGAAAATCTGGAGAGAAGCCCGTGGTGAACAAGACCGAGCAGCCGCTGCAGGTGGTGCAGGAGAATGCCAAGGTGATGACGCGCGAGGATCGGCGCATCATTTTCGAGAAGCTGAACGAGGTCTACATCGACGGCAAGGTCGGCTACGGGCGCGGCTGGACCGATGAGAAGGTCGCCCTCGACCTCGGTGTGCCGCGCGCCTGGGTGAAGCTGCTCCGGGAGGAGAATTTCGGCGACGAGGTCGGCAACGAGGACATTCGCGATCAGATCAATGAAGCGCGCAAGGTGCTCGCCGACATCAGGGCATTGCAGCAGCACTTCGACGGAGCGCAGCGCCTCTTCGTAGTGGCCGACAAGATCGAGAAGTCGCTGGCCGAAATCCAGAAGGTGCTGAAGTGACCGAGCCCACCGAACTCGAGAACCTGCGGGCCGAGCTTGCGGCTGCCAAAGAACAGGCAGCCGAGCTGCAGGACATTTTCGATCTGCAATGGGACGCCGACATGCGGGCGGTCCAGCGCTGGCGCGCGGCCAACCCCGGCAACGAGCTGGTGCTGCCGGATCGCGCCAACCTGGTGGTCTGGCTCCTCGGCATGGTCGAGCGGTCTGCGGCGCATCCTGGGAGCCGCGATGGCGAGCGCTGCTTCTGCGGCAATCCCGCTGCGCACAAGGTCGAGGAAGTCATCTTCGCCGACGACCCGCGCCCGATCCGGCATCCCCTGACCAGCTACGTCTGCCGCGAGCACTTCCGCGAGATCATGGGACCGACAGCGTCATGAGCAATGAGGAACAGGCAGAACGGGACGCGAATGTCGGCCGCGATGCGGCAACGATGCTGCTCGCGCTCATCGACGGCGTGAGCCCAGGGGTCGCCTACAACATCATTGGCTGCATGACGGTCTCGGTGTTCACGGCCATCCCGTTCGTCAACCCGAGGGATGCCGTCGACGAGTTCGACCATTGGGCAGCGTACACGCGGCAGCTGATCGCCGATGAGATCAAAGAGCGGCTGCAATGACCTTTCGCGTCATCAATCTGACCACGGGCGAGATCGTCGCCGAGCTGCATCAGGCCGACCAGGCCCTGCAGCTGGCCGACATCCTGGCCGCAGACTGCAAGTACCGGGAGCAGTTCGCGGTGGTCGAGCTGGTGACGATCTATGAAACGCCGATCCCGATCGGAGGGAAGCCATGACCAAGACGCCCGGCCAGTTGGCCTATGAGACCGACGTGGAAGCCAAGCCGACCTATGACGATGGATCACCGCGCCGCGCCTGGGAGAGCCTCGACGCTGTGGTGAAGCGGTCGTGGGAGCGCAACCCGACTCCCCGCTGGAAGAAGGCCGATTGATGCGGCGGCGCGCCCACATCTCGTTCAAGACGAAGCTCGCAGCGACGCTTTGCGAGATGCTGACGGACGACGGCACCGGCAAGCTGGTGAAGATCATCCCGCACGAGGACGCGGTGAGGATGACCGAGGACCAGGTGCTGTCGCTGTTCCGGTTCGACCACGGGGTCTATCACGCGCACGACGGCTCGGATGAGTTCTGGAATTTGACCCCGATGCTGATCCAGGCGCACGACCGCAAGACCCGCGAGCGGGACATCCCGCAGATCGCCAAGACGCGGCGAATTGAAAAGGCCCAGGCGGAATTCCGGGCGCGCCTGCTGGCCAAGGATCGCGGCGAGCCGAAGCCGCCGAGCCGCTGGCCGAAGCGCAAGATGAGGAAGCCTTGATGAGCGACGACAACATTTCTCGCATCCCGGTCCGGTTCAAGACCCCGCCGGAAGGCGAGCCGCCATTCCTCAAGGTGATCGACCGGTGGGGCGACCGCGACGGCTGCGATCACCGGTCCTACTACGTCGAAGGGCGCGGCTTCGTCCCGGTTACCTACTATCTGCGCGAGGGCGAGACCGAGATCGAGTGCGGGCGCTGCCATACCCGGCTCGACCCGATGTTCGTTCTCCGGATCATGGCGAGCGAGGAAACGCAGTGGTCCCGCTCGCGTGCAAACTACATCGGGGAAATGAAGCGGCTCCGCGAACGCAGTCGGACGAGGTGCTTCCACTGCGGAAAGATGACGGAGATCAGCCGACGATGAACACCCAGGTTATCCCGACCAAGGTCTGCAAGGCGTGCCGCCAGGAGAAGCCGCTCGGCGACTTCTATGTGCAGGTGCGCCCTGGCCTCCGGGATGCGACGATGACGGTCTGCAAGGAATGCCACCGCGAGCGCGTGAAGCGCGCGGCGGCAGAACGAAAGCGAGCTGCCCGGAGCCGATGATATCAGCTCTAAGGGAGCCCCTGACGGACCTGCTCGCGCTTTCCGAAGACGACTGCCTGGGGCGCGGCGCGACAAGCCTTGAGAAGATTGTCGAGCAGCTTTAAAGGGTACTCTGGACAAGTTTCAACCGTTATGTCAACAATTGAACATTACAACCTCCTGGAGTGCGGAGGCTAAAAATGGTTTCCCCGATTCCACTTCGGTCGTGGCGTTCGGCGCTGACATTCGCAGTCGTTTTGTGCAGCGCGGTTTTAACCCACTGTTCTAAGTTCGAGGCTATCCACCCGGACGACAAAACGGCGATCGTTTACATCGTGAACCCTTCACCATTTGTAGCGGCAACGCCGGTCAATGTTTCTCCACTTCCACTCCCGACCGTGCCCCGGGGATCGCCTCGCGCGGCTCCTCTCACTCTTCCGCCCGGCGCGGTACCAGAACACGTTGTGGAGCCTAATAGGGCAGGTCTGAAACCGCTCGCGGTTCCTCCCACCCCTGATGGAGAGATTGATCTCGCGCCTCTGACTCAGACTCCATTCTCGAGCGTGGGCAGGCTTGAGTTCAACTTGCCGGGTGATAAGCCCGGCTATTTTCACTGGTGTACGGCCCAGTTGATCGGCAACCTAAATGTGCTGCTGACGGCCGGTCACTGCGTTTACGATGGCGGTTGGGCTAGCAACATCTCATTTAAACTCGATTATAACAACGGCGCCGCTACGACAGTTTACGGTTGGCAATGCGCTGCGACTGTTTCGGGGTGGGCCAGCGACGGCCTCTATCCGTTCGACTTCGCGCTAATACTGCTACGTCAAGCACCGCCGGCTGGTCAGGGGATGGATATCAACATTGGGGCGACTCACGTAACTGAAGTCGGCTACCCCAACAACTACTACAATGGGGAGCAGATGGTTTATGAGAATGCCTCGAAGAATGGTCAAAATCCAAGCGCTATAGCTAGCAAAATGGGGCATGGAGCAAGTGGTGGCGCTTGGTTCATCAACACTGCCAACGGCTACAGCGCCGTCTCTGTAAATTCATTCAAGTACGACAACGACCCGAACACCATGTACGGGCCGATGCTGTCGAAGCTAACTTTAGCCGTATATGATTTTGTGGGAAGGGGTTGTTTGGATCAGGTGCGCCCGAGCGGATCACCACCTGCTGCGGTAGCAAGTACGGCCGAAAACCCAACAACCGAAACGTCGATGTCGATTGTCACTGAAGATGTTTCAGCTGCTTCGATCCTACGAATCGAGAATTCGGACGAGTGCTCCTGCGAGGGGCACGCAAGAATGACGGCAAAAAATAATTCCTCGACGTTTAGGTTGGTGGGTGTTCAACGATTTACGACCTCAGCGGAGGGCAAAGAAGAACGAGAGACAGAATATTTCGTCTTGAAGCCCAATGGGAGTAAACAGCTAGGCTGCATCCGAGATACCAAGCCAGGCAGTCCAACCTGTCAGATAAGCAATCTATTCACATTAGAATCAGACAGGCGCGTCGACAACGAGTCACCTCCAAAGCCGGTTGTTCCGGCGGAGGTTACAATTGATGCAGCGTTGGCCGTCTCTGATATCGGTCAATGCATAGCCAAATGCTCCAAGCCTCAGCCTAATGATGATTGTTTGGACCTAGGCCAAAGTGCGATCGGAGCTTTGGCACCTTTGGGGCAATTCACTCAGCAAGTTGACAAATCAAAAGCCGCTCCTGACGGGACAATCATTCAAAAGAAGGCAATTGTGACCGCGTACGGTGGAGATCCCAACAAAATAGACGACCCGTGCATAAGGAGTGACATGGCTAAGTCCGGAGATGCTTTATCCAATCGGGGACTTGCTTGTAGGATCGAAACAAAAACGCTGTTGCCTGTCGCCGGATTGAAGACACGATTGACAATGCCGGCCCATGTGCGGGGACAGCCGACCGCGTGGAATGCGGCACTCACAGCAGCCTCAACAGTGCCAGCAACGTTGTTTCCACAGAAGACCGTTGGCCCAAAGATTGATTTTTCAGGAACTAACGCGGGCACACTTAATCCACTCTTTGCGGGGGATGTACATGCGGTTAGCGCCGTCTCTGATAAAGTATTGGTCGCATCAACATCCAATGGATGTCTACAAGGCGCTTACAAGAAATAGACGGGCTGCTATCATTGGCGCCTTGGGAGCCTTGTTCCTCGGCGGGTTCGAGGCCGAAGCTCAAAATAACACTAGTCTGTCCGTCGACAATCCGTTTGGGACACAATTGACGCACGACAACATGAGTCAATGCGATCCCAAGGCCTCAAAATACTACCCGAGTTTGTCGAGAATAACTTCGTTCTCGTACGATTTCGTGCCGCCAGACGGAGGCAGCGGGAAACGAAATGGGCCAGATGTGCAGGAGGCCCGGACCATTGTCTTTAGCGTGCCTGAAATAGGCCGCTCAGAAATTGTTCGCAGAATCCGTGCTAATGAGCAGGACTCCTGTGAGACCTATGTCTCGCTATCAAACATCAATTTTAGCATCCCTGACGCGCGCAGTGCGGTGATTTCGTTTCATGGCCACGGTTCAAGCTTTAATTGTGGCTGGTTTTTGGGAATTCATTACAAAGACTGGGTCGCGTCCGGCGATGCTGACTTGAAGATAGAGTACGGTCTAAATGATAGGCTGGAGCTCGTGCAAAAAGGGGCACCTCAGGTCACAAACGTCAGTGTCTCAACTAATTGGACCTATGAACATTTGGGTGTGCTTCTCGGGCTTTTTTTTCCTGGTCCTACCGGTGTCGCGATAGCGTCTCTGATTGAGAGGTCTATAACCAACAAACTGGCAGATATCGGAGACTTCGGCGCGTCGCGAGAGACCTTCGGCTCTTTCGTAACAGGCCTGAAAGGCCTTAGTGACTACACCGCAGCGATAGACCTGTCACAAGCGCCATCGGCTATACTTATAACTGATCCGCAAGCATCAGGACTTACGCCCAATTCTGTTGACGAACCGATCTTCACGCTCGTTCAGCGAGTGACTTATGGACCAATTCTGGGAAAAGCTAGCTTTAAGAACCGGCTTGGTGAAATTGCTTTGTTGAAGGATCTGTCGATAAAGTCGCCTAGGCTGTACACCGTGCAAAGAGGGGACAGCCTGTGGGCCATCAGCAAACGCACTTATAACAATCCGTTTATGTACTTGATGATTGAGGATACAAATCACCTAAGGCACAAGTCACTGAGGGTGGGCGCTCAGATAGTTTTGCCGCTCCTTTACGAGCTGTGCGACAAAATGGAAAATCTGAATGCGCTTGTTCGGCCACTCGACTCGATAAGTAAGCTTCGCGAGCGAATTGGAACCGACTATCATCCAGTTGCAAGCCAGTTTAGATCTAGAAATCTGAACCTTATTTATCCGTGGGAGGCCAGCACTACTGCGCGATAAAGGCACTGGCAGCGCGAGTGCACGAATAAGACGGCCCTGCAGAGCCTTTTATTCAGTACAGAATTCTCAGATTGGCAAGATGAGAGAAATTTACCGCGCAAAGAGCGTCTCCACGTGCACAAGGTCTCCGACTGCGCGAGGTTCTTCCCCCAGTACGTCGTGGGACAATCAGACCCGTTTCGCAGCTCAATACTTGGCCCATGGTCTTCCCTGTGAACGCTTCACGTCGACCCTCACGGGGCGCCGCGCATCACTCGGGGTCGGGGCGGATGGCTAGTCCTTTCCCCGTAGAAGACTTTCACCTCCTATTCTTTACCAGCTTTCCTGGCGCACTCCGATATGGGTCATTCTCTACCGCGCCAGCCGATACTTTTATTTGTCCGATGTCGGCTTTGCCTGAATAGCGACCGCGCGGGCCGAGGGGAGCCGCCTGTTCCTTGGTAGTCTCCAACGGGCACAAAAAAGCCCCGCCGAAGCGGTGCTCTTCTTTCGCCGGGCCGATCAGGCCGCCATGGGGACCACGTTGTCGGCGGGCGGCGCGGCTTCATGATCCAGGAGAGTGGCGCGGGTGAGCGCGTCGGTGTGGTCGGTGATGTACTTGGAATAGGTCTTCTCGATCTCGGCCACGCTGGTGTCGTGGTTGGCGGCAACGACGCGGGTCGGGGTGCCCTTCATCAGCTGCCGCACGATGCTGGAATGCCGCAAGGCGTACATCGTCACCTCGTCCGGATCGAGACCGCTGGCCTTGACCACTTCGCGGAAATCATCGCCATAGTCGTCGGCGACTCCGATGGCATCCCGGCTCGGGTCCTTCGGATCGATGCGGCCCCAGGGCTTGCCGTTGCTCTGCAAGAGCAGCCTGTCGCCCGGCTTGCGGCCTTCGGCGTGCTTGGCCAGCCTCGCCGCCAGCGCGGGAGTGATCGGGAGCGGGAAACGCTCGACCCGCTTCACTCTCGCCTTCGCGCCGCCGCCCTTGCTCGACTTCGGCATCATCAGCTTCGGGCTGATCCGATGGTTGAGCAGGTCGCGGACCCGGAGCCGCGCGGACTGCGAAGGCCGGTTGCCGCCCTGCGCCTGCACATCGGTAAACAGGCCAAGCTCGTGGTCGTGGGCATAGGCGTTGCGGACAATGGCGCATACCTGATCGTCGAGCAGGATGACGTTATTGCTCTCGGTCGCGCCGGGTATCCTTTTGAGGCCGCTCTTCCACGCCTGGGCATTCTGGATGCGGCCGTCCTGCTCAACCGCGAGGTTGAGGGCAGCGTTGATGTTGCTCAGATGGCGGTTGACGCTGGCGGGCGTCAGCTCGTCGAGCAGACCGTCGCGCCACTTGCGCAGCTCGGTGGCGTCGAGCAGCGGCACCGGCTTCGACAGAAGCGACGCGGGCAAATGCAGGCGCGGCCAGGTGGCGTTGTAAGGGTTGCCGCCGCGCTTTTCCAAATCGGTCCCGTAATTGGTCAGGGCCTCGTCGAGCGTCACAAACTTTTTGCCCTGGTCGGCATCGACGTTGTCGGCGTCGCCGCCGCGCACGAGCCTGCGGGCTTCCTGGGCCGCCTGCTTGTAGGTGAAGATCGTTTTGCCGTCCGCGACGGACTCGCCGTCGTCGGCGCTGCCGAAAGCTTTCAGCCACTCGCTGCCGTTGCCATCGGGAGCGATAACGCACCAGGTGCCTGGCCCCTGGTTTCGGCGATAGCCAAGGGTCAGGCCGCGTTCAAGGTGCTGGCGATAGGGACGCTTGCGCACGTCCAATTTGGCGCGAGCGCTCGGGCTTTTGAGATTGAAGGATGGCATCTTGCACATTCCGTTGTTTTGGTGTCGGGATTGGTGTCGGTAAATGCGGGTGCGCGCCGTTGCGTCCGCTTTCCGGAACGTGCGTAATTTAATAGGGATATCAGGGACTTGGAAGTCGAGCGGGCGGCGCATAGAAACGCAAGGACCCGCAAACTTTTCCCCTTGTGGGAGAAGGTGGCGCGAAGCGCCGGATGAGGGGTTGCTTCCGCAAACGCGGGGTGCATGCCAAGAGAGACCCCTCACCCGTCTCGCCGCTATTGCGGCGAGCCACCCTCTCCCACGAGGGAGAGGGAAGCGACCGCGCCGTGCGGCATTCAATCTCATCACCTCTAATGCGCCATCATCTGCATCGGCAGCCACGTCGCCAGCAGCGGGAAGGCGATCAGGATCAACAGCCGCACCAGATCCGTCGCTACGAACGGGATCACGCCCTTGAAAATGGTGGAGAACGAGACGTCCTTCACCACGCTCTTGATGACGAAGACGTTCATGCCGACCGGCGGGTGGATCAGGCCGAGCTCGACTGTCATGACGATGATGACGCCGAACCAGATCGGGTCGAAGCCGAGATGCATGATGACGGGAAAGATGATCGGCACGGTCAGGATGATCATCGCCATGGCATCCATCAGGCAGCCGAGCACGAGATACATCACCATGATCAACGCCAGCACGCCGTAGGGCCCGAGGCCGAGACCGGTGAGGAACTCCGTCACCTTCTGCGGCGTCTGCGTCACCGTGAGGAAATAGCCGAAGATCAAGGCGCCGATCAGCACGGTGAACACGGCCGCTGCGGTGCGCGTCGCCTGCAGCAGCGAGGCCAGCACCTTGTCGCGGTCGAGCCGTCCGGTGACCATGCCGATGATGAAGGCGCCGGTGGCGCCGACGCCGCCGGCCTCGGTCGGCGTGAAGCGCGGCAGGAACGGCAGGCCGTAGAGGCCGCCGATCACGAATACGAACAGCAGCACCGGCGCCCAGATGTCCTTCAGGCCGGCAAAGCGCTCGCGCCACGGCAGCACCTTGCCCTTGGGCAGGAAATCGGGCCGGAAATATCCGATCAGGAAGATCGTGATCATGTACATGGTCATCGCCAGGAGGCCGGGGATGATGCCGGCGATGAAGAGTTTTCCGATGTCCTGCTCGGTGATGATGCCGTAAACCGCGAGCACGGTGGAGGGCGGCAGCATTGCGCCGAGCGTGCCGCCCGCCGCGATCACGCCGGTGGCGAAGGATTGCGGATAGCCGAAGCGGCGCATCTCGGGATAAGCGACCGCGGAGAACGTCGCGGCAGTCGCGACCGACGAGCCACAGATCGCGGCGAAGCCGCCGCAGGCGCCGACGGTGGCGATGCCGAGCCCTCCGCGCAAGTGTCCGACGAAGCCGTTGGCGGCGCGGAACAGCTCGCGGCTCATGCCGGAATTGGAAACGAACGAGCCCATCAGCAAGAACATCGGGATGACGCCGAAGGTATAGTCGGTGACAGTACGCATCGAGGTCTGGCCGACCAGTTTCAGCGCGGCCGTCCCGTTGACGAGATAGGCGAAGCCGGACACGCCGACGAGGCCCATGGCCATGCCGACGGGCACGCGCAGCAGCATCAGGACGAAGAGGGAAACGAAGCCGATTAAGGCGACGGCATCGGTGCTCATGGTTACTCCGTCGCCTTCAGCTTGGGATCGTGCATGTCTTCGGGATGGAAGATCAGCCGGTAAGTGCGGATCGCGATCAGCAGTACGGCCGCGCCATCGCCGATCCAGGCGACCGCGAAGAACGGCCAGGTCGGCATGTGCATGTCGAAGGTCTGGACGTTGTCGTTGTAAGTGCCGCGTACCTTGTCGAACAGCGTCCAGGTCTGCACGGTCACGACGAACAGCAGCACCAGCGTTGCGAACACGTCGATCCAGCGCTGATAGCGCGGGCTGACATTGCCCCAGACGAGATCAACGGTGATGTGGGTGCCGCGATAGGAGGTCGCGGCGATGCCCCAGAAGATGAGGATGCCGAGCAGCATGCGGCCGATGTCGAAACTGTCGGGGATCGAGTAGTTCAGCGTGTTGCGCAACAGCACCGACAGGAAGATATCGAGCGCGACGAGGCCGACGAAGCCGGCCGCGATCCATTCGATCGTGTCGATAAAGCGATCCATCCAGGCGCGCTTCATGGGTGTGTCCCGTGTGATGCCATTCTCGCTCTCGACTCGCGGTTCCGGGTGAGGGGGACTCTCCACGAGTCCAACTCTCACCATCTATGCGTATGCAGCCCCTCACCCCAACCCTCACCCCGTAAGAACGGGGAGAGGGGGAGAGAGAGTCTGCCATCGCCTCACTCCGCCAGCGCGTTGTACTTCTTCAGCGACGCCTTCAGATCGCTAAGCGCCGCATCGGGATCGGCGCCGGCCCTCTTGGCGCCGTCGCCCCAGGTCTTGACCAGCGGCTCCGCGGCCTTCTTCCAGGCGGAGGTCTGCTCGGGCGTGAGCTTGTAGACCTCGTGGCCGGATTCCGCCTTCACCTTGTCGATGCCGGCATCCTCGAACTTGCCCCAGTGCTCGCCGACCGCGCCTGCCATCTCGACCGTGCAGTTCTTGTCGATCGCGGCCTTCTGCTTGTCGGACATCGCGTTGTATTTGTCCTTGTTGATCACGAACACGAAGGTCGTGGTGTAGAGCGGCGCCTCCAGGTCGTACTTCGTCACCTTGTCGATGCCGAACAGCACGAGGGAGCCCCACGGGAAGGTGACGCCGTCGGCGACGCCGCGCTCGATGATGTCGCGCACTTCCGGTGCCGACGACTGCACATTGGTGCCGCCGAGCGAGGTGACGAAATTCGCCATGGTGGCGTGGGCGGGACGGATCTTCAGGCCCTTCACGTCCTCCGGCGCGACGATCTTCTTGGTCTTGGAGTGGAAGGAGGAGGGCGAGTGGACGAAGGCGAGACAGTATTTGACGTCCTTCATCTCCTTCTCGGCATATTTGCGGTACCAGGCATCGAGCCCCATCGAGCCGCCCTTGGCGTCCGAGATCAGGAACGGCAATTCGCCAGCGCCGATGATCGGGAAGCGGCCGGGCTGGTAGCCGGGATTGACGTAGGTGACGTCGGCGATGCCGTCGCGCGCCATGTCGTAATGATCGAACGCCTTGCCGAGCTGCTGGGCTGGAAACACCTTGCCCGTGATGGTGCCGCCGGAGTCCTTGTTCACCGCGGCCACCCAGTCTTCCAGCGATTTCTGCAGCGGATGCGAGGCCGGCACCCAGTGCGAGACCTTCAAATCGAAGGTCTTGTCCTGCGCCAGCGCAGGGCTCACGCTTGCTGCCAGCAGCAAAGCCAGACAGGCTTTTCTCATCACGCGTCTCTCCCTCTTTTCAAAGGCGGGCTTCGATGGCCCGTCCCCATTATTTAACATGTTATATAATTGGCCGGCGCGTTCAAGCCGGAACTGACGCTTCATCTACGTCAGCCATATTGCATGGATTTGTCGCTGCCCCTGCGACCGCACTCCTCTTGCCCAACGATTATATGTTATAATTATCGTCTGCGGATCGGCGCGACAAGCGCGTCCGCCGCCGCACCTTACAGAATCGGGAGGAGCAAGTATTGCGGACAAAGGTCGCAATCATCGGGGCCGGGCCGGCCGGATTGTTGCTTGGGCAACTGCTGCATCGATACGGCATCGACAACGTCATTCTGGAGCGGCAGAGCCCGGATTACGTGCTCGGCCGCATCCGCGCCGGCCTCCTGGAGGAGGGAACCGTCGCGCTGCTCGACCAGGTCGGCGCCGGCACGCGGGCGCATGCCGAAGGCCTGGTGCATGAAGGCATCGAACTCGCCTTTTCCGGCAGCCGCCACCGCATCGACATGAAGGGGGCGACCGGCAAGACGGTGATGATCTACGGCCAGACCGAGGTCACGCTCGACCTGATGAACGCGCGCAAGGCCGCAGGGCTCGTTTCGGTCTACGAGGCCAGGGACGTGCAGCCGCACGATTTCGAGGGCAGTCACCCGCGCGTAACCTATGTGAAGGACGGCGTCACCCACACGCTCGATTGCGATTTCATTGCCGGCTGCGACGGCTTCCACGGTATCAGCCGCGCCAGCGTTCCGGCCTCGGCGATCGAGGAGTTCGAGCGGGTCTATCCCTTCGGCTGGCTCGGCATCCTCTCCGAGACGCCGCCGGTCAGCCATGAGCTGATCTACTCCAATCACGCGAGGGGCTTCGCGCTCTGCACCATGCGCTCGACGAAGCGCAGCCGCTACTATGTGCAGTGCTCGCTCGACGACCACGTCGACCAGTGGCCGGATGATCGCTTCTGGGACGAACTGAAGCGCCGGCTCGACCAGGAGGCGGCCGACAGCCTCGTCACGGGACCCTCCATCGAAAAGAGCATCGCGCCGCTGCGCAGCTTCGTCGCCGAGCCGATGCGCTTCGGCAAAATGTTCCTGTGCGGCGACGCCGCCCACATCGTGCCGCCGACCGGCGCCAAGGGACTGAACCTCGCCGCCAGCGACGCGCATTACCTGTCGAGTGCGCTGCGTGAATTCTACGACGAGAAGTCGAGCGCCGGCATTGATGCCTATTCCGCCAAGGCGCTGGCGCGGGTCTGGAAAGCCGTGCGCTTCTCCTGGTGGATGACCTCGATGCTGCACAAATTCCCGGATACCGGCAGCATCGGCGCGCGCATCCAGCTCGCCGAGCTCGACTACGTCACGCAGTCGCACGCCGCGATGACGTCACTGTCGGAGAATTACGTGGGGCTGCCGTTTTAGAGCGGCACCGCCGTTTCAGGACGGTGTCTCCACATCGTCATTGCGAGCGCAGCGAAGCAATCCAGCCTGTTTCCGCGAAAGGTTTCTGGATTTGCTTCGTCGCAAGGGCTCCCCGCAATGACGGAGTGCCCGTTTCAAACACCCGCGCAAATCCCGTTTTAAACTTTGTAGGCGGTGAAACGCTCATCCACATCGCGTTCAATGTCGGCGACACAGCAACGCGAGACAACCATGACCTCCACCGACATCCCCGCCGGCTTCGAGCCGCTCTTTCGCAAGAGCCCTCTCACCGAGCCGTGGGAGCCGCTCTACGCGAAGAAGACCGACAAGGCCGTCGTCATCGGCCTGCGGCTGGCGAAGCCGCACACCAACGGCCGTGGCCTGATCCATGGCGGCCTCATCACCGCGCTCGCCGACAATGCCATGGGCTACAGTTGCGCGCAGGCGACCGGCTGGACCACGTCGTTCGTGACGGTCTCGCTCTCGGTCGATTTCGTTGGCTCCGCCGAAATTGGCCAGTGGTGCTCGATCGAAAGCGACGTGATCAAGACCGGCAAGACGATCTGCTTCGCGCAGTGCCTGATCAAGGCCGACGAGGTCGCGATCGCACGCGCCAGCGGGACGTTCCGGGTGGTGCCGAAGAAGGCATGACGCTCCTGCGGTGGGTGTCGCCCCTTGCTCCGTCATTGCGAGCGCAGCGAAGCAATCCAGACTGCCGGGAAAGATTCTGGACTGCTTCGCTGCGCTCGCAATGACGATGTGGAGACGGTGGTGCGGCACACTGCGCTCGCGTGCTCCGGAAGCAGCGCTGCGAAACCTCCGGGGCACGATCCTCACCCGAACCTCCACTCCGCGGTCTCCACCACGAGGTCGATGAACGCGCGCACCTTGGCCGAGAGCAGGCGCGAGGTCGGGTAGACGATGTGGATCGGCAGCGCCGGCTGCTCGTATTTCGCCAGCACGATTTTCAAGCGCCCGCGCTTCAACCCCTCGGCGGCCTGATAGGCCAGAACCCGCGTCACGCCGCCGCCGGCCTCGGCATATTGCAGGGCGGCGTCGGCGCTGTTGCTGGCGAAGCGCGGTGACGGCGTCACCTCGATGTCCCTGCCGCCCTGCACGAAGTGCCAGCTGGCGGACGGGCCGAACTGGATGGTCTGGTGTTCGTGTAGCGCTTCCGGCGTCTTCGGCTCGCCGTGGCGGTTGAGATAGCCGGGCGCCGCCACCACGATGCGTCGCATCTGGCCGACCTGGCGCGCCACAAGCGACGAATCGGCAAGGTGGCCGATCCGCACCGCGGCGTCGACGGCGTCTTCCACGAGATTGACGAAGTGGTCGGACAGCCTGAGTTCGGCGGCGACCTCGGGATAGCGCTTGAGATAGGCGGTCATGACCGGCCCGACATGCAGCCGGCCGAAGCCGACCGGCGCCGACACCACCAGCCGCCCGCTCGGCCGGTTGCGCTCCTCGCGCGCGGAGCCGTCGGCCTCCTCGACATCGGCGAGGATGCGCCGCGCGCGCTCCAGATAGCGTGTGCCGACGTCGGTCAGCGTCACCTGCCGCGTGGTCCGCTGCAGCAGGCGCGCGCCGAGATGCTCCTCCAGCGCCGCGATCATCCGCGTCACCGCCGAGGGCGACAGCCGCAGCTTTCGCGCTGCCGGCGCAAAGCCGCGCAGATCGGCGACGGTGACGAAGACGTGCATGGCTTCGAGGCGGTCCATGGGAATTATTGCGTATATTGCAATGATGAAGTGTCAAGTCGCTTGATTGTTTTAGAAGCCGAAAAGTCCAGATTAACGGTCGAAAGACGCAGGAATGCGCCCGGAATTCAGGAGATGTTCCGATGACTGCCGTACACACCTATGCCAGCGACGTCGCCTTCTCGCCGGCGGTGAAATCGATCCAGGCCCGAAAGGGATCGCGCGAGGGCTATGCCCATGCCGAACAGCGGGGATGGCGCACCGAGGTCGACGAGAACCTCGCGGCGTTCCTCGCTGACGCCAACAGCTTCTACTTTGCGACGGCCTCGGCCGACGGCCAGCCCTACATCCAGCACCGCGGCGGCCCGAAGGGGTTCTTGAAGGTGTTGGACAAGCAGACGCTCGCCTTCACCGACTACACCGGCAACCGGCAATATATCACCCAGGGCAACCTGTCCGAGAACTCCAAGGCGTATATCTTCGTGATGGACTACGCCCATCGCCGGAGGGTGAAGATCTGGGGCGAGGCCCGGGTGGTCGAGGATGACGAGGCGCTGACGACGTCGCTGATGCCGAAAGGCTATCGCGCGCGGGCGGAGCAGGTGATCCTGTTCAAGATCGCGGCCTGGGACACGAATTGTCCGCAGCACATTCCGCAAAAGTTCGATGCGCCGGATGTCGCGGCAGCGCTGGCGGCGAGGGACCAGCGCATCGCGGAGCTGGAAGCGGAGGTCGCGGCGTTGAAGGGGGAGAAGGTGACGATGACTTGAGCCGCCCGCTTCGCCTCTCCCCGCGTGCGGGGAGAGGCAGGATCGCATCGCAGATGCGATCCGGGTGAGGGGGAGCCTCCGCCAGCCGGGTCAGGTTGATATGGCGCCTGCTCCATCCACACCGTCGTTGCGAGCGAAGCGAAGCAATCCAGTGTCTCCGCGGAAGGATTCTGGATCGCTTCGCTGCGCTCGCAATGACGAGGAGAGAGAGCGAGCTAAGCTATCACCGTCTGCGCGGCGGCAGCCCCTCACCCCGACCGTCCCCCGTGAGAACGGGGAGAGGGGGAGGAAAGACCTAGAGCGGTTCACGGATTTATTGAATCGGAAGGGATTGAACGAAGCCGCTGGCGCGGCATGTAGGGAGGCATAGCAAGGATTGCCTCCTGTCTGAGAGGATTGCGGGTTTTCGAAGCCCAACCCTTTAGACAGGAGGTTTTCCGATGGCTGAGATCAGCCCACTTCGCCGCCGCATGATCGAGGACATGACGGTCCGCAATCTGTCACCGGCGACGCAGCAATCCTACCTCAACGCCGTAGCGAAGTTGAGCCGATATTTCGGTCGTTCTCCTGACCGCCTCGACCTGGAGGATATCCGTGCTTTCCAGGTTCATCTGGTTGCGACGGGGATGTCCTGGCCGGCGCTGAACCAGATCGTCTGCGCACTGCGGTTTTTCTACGGTGTGACGCTGGGTCATGACACCGTTCCGGAGCGCATCGCCTATGCGCGTAAACCGCGCAAACTGCCGGTGGTGCTGAGCGCCGACGAGGTCGTGCGCTTCCTGGAAGCAATCCCAAGCCTCAAGAGCCGTACCGCGCTGACCACCGTCTATGCCGCAGGCTTGCGCGTATCGGAAGTGGTCCTCTTGAAGGTTGTCGACATTGATAGCCAGCGGATGTTGATCCGGGTCGAGCACGGCAAGGGCGGCAAGGACCGTTACGTTATGCTCTCGCCGCAGCTTTTGAGGATTCTGCGGACGTATTGGCGGCTCACTCGGCCCAAACGATGGCTATTTCCCGGCCGCGACGACGAGCGTCCGCTCGTCCCTAACGTGCTGCACGCCGCCTGCCGTTCAGCCTGTACGGCGGCCGGCTTGAGCAAGTCGGTGACAGTGCATACGCTGCGGCACACATTCGCGACCCATCTCCTGGAGAACGGGGCCGACGTGCGCATCATCCAGGTGCTGCTCGGCCATGCCAGTCTGCAGAGCACGGCGCGCTATACCCAAGTCGCCACAAAGACCATCAGCAATACGCCAAGTCCGCTTGACCGGCTCCGCCTGGAGGTCGTGCCGCCCGGCTGAGCGGACCTGATGACTCCAGTTCTGGAAGTGGCGGATATCTTCCGCCGCCACGGCGAAGCGTTTCGGCAAGCTCGTGCCGGACATCTGGGTCGCGTCGAGCGGCGCGTCATGGGCGCGATCACGGCATGCCGGACGGCTGTGCTTGGCGGCCACATCGAGCAATGCGACGACTGCGGTGCCACCCGGATCGCCTACAACTCCTGTCGCAATCGGCATTGCCCGAAGTGCCAAGGCTCGGCGCGCGCGCAATGGCTTGCCGAGCGACAATCCGAACTCCTTCCCGTGCCATACTTCCACGTCGTCTTCACCTTGCCGGCGCCGGCCAGAGAGATTGCTTTCCAGAACAAGGCGGTGGTCTATGCCATTCTGTTCCGCTGCGCGGCCGAGACGCTCACCACCATCGCGGCCGACCCCAAGCATCTCGGCGCTCAGCTCGGTCTGACCGCCGTCCTCCATACTTGGGGTCAAACCCTGCAACACCATCCGCATATCCACTGCGTCGTGCCTGGTGGTGGACCTTCACTCGACGGCACACACTGGGTCGCTTGCCGGCCCGGCTTCTTCCTGCCGGTGCGCGTCCTCTCCAGGCTGTTCCGCCGCCTGTTTCTGCAAGAGCTGCAAGCTGCCTTCGCGGCTGGCCAGTTGGGCTTCTTTGGCGATCTCGCCCGTCTCGCCGATCCCGCCGCATTCGCCGAGCGCCTCGCTCAACTTCGATGGACCGACTGGGTCGTCTATGCCAAGCCGCCATTCGGTGGGCCCGAACAGGTGCTGGCTTATCTCGGCCGCTATACGCATCGCGTCGCCATCGCCAACAGTAGGCTGATCTCGCTTGCCGACGGCAAGGTGAGCTTTGCCTGGAAGGACTATCGGCAGAATCGTAAAACCAAAGTGATGACGCTTAAGGCCGATGAGTTCATTCGTCGCTTTCTCCTGCACACCCTGCCGGACAGCTTCCACCGCATCCGCCACTATGGTTTCCTCGCCAATGGCGGACGCAACGATAAAATCGCTTTCTGCCGTCAACTCCTTGCTGTCCGCAACGCTCCGACTGATCAAGAAGCCGGCGCCGATCCCCTCACCAAATGCGAGATCCCCGTCTGCCCGCATTGTGGCGGCACCATGCGGCGCGTCGATATCGTCCCGCGAGCCTGCGCGCGCGACCAGCCGTTTCATTGTGATACGTCATGACCAGCGTCTGTACCATCCACCCCTTCCGTAATCACCTTCTTGGTGGCAACGTCCGAAGTCGCCGTGGCCGCGCTCGTCACCGAACACCCCGCCAATCGTTCGGTAGCGCATCCCAGCGCTGCAAATCGCTCGCTGGATCGCGCCCTTGGCCCGATCAATCGGGCCCCTCACATCCGATGAATGACTCGCGGACGCGCGGCGACCACAGGCGAGCGTTCCCCGCAGCCGCACCCGCTGCACTATTCCCATAGCGCCCACAACTCCGCAGCTTCGTTCAATCCGGCTTCTATGAGGTCGCACGCACCACAGAGCGCGCGGCTCGCGCCTGCCACGCGACCTCACAGAACCCTCAAGATTCCGGGTCTGGGACGAATATGATTCAAGATGCTGGCTGGGCTGGAGGCCAGCATCCGATGGTCCGACCAATTTCCAACGATTTGCGTAAGCGTGCGGTATCCGCTGTTGCCAAAGGTGAGAGCTGCCGATCTGTGGCGGAACGGTTTGGCGTTGCTGTCTCGTCAGTTGTGAAGTGGTCACAGCGTTATCGAACGACCGGCTCGGTAGCGCCTGGCAAGATGGGTGGTCACCGCAAGCCTGTGCTTGATCCGCACCGCGCCTTCATCGTCGAGCGGATCACTCAGACGCCGCACCTGACGCTGCATGGTCTGAAGGCGGAACTGGCAGCCCGTGGGGTCAAGGTCTCACACAATGCGGTCTGGCTGTTCCTGCGCCGGGAAGGGCTGCGGTTCAAAAAAAACACTGTTCGCCCTCGAACAGGCTCGCGCCGACGTCTCTCGTAGGCGCTTGCGTTGGCGAGCCTGGCAGGCCGGGCTCGATCCGGGCCGGCTCGTCTTCATCGATGAGACCTGGATCAAGACCAACATGGCCCCTTTGCGAGGCTGGGGACCCAAAGGGGCGCGCCTGCGCGGCTTCGCTCCGCACGGTCACTGGCGTACCCTCACATTCCTCGGCGCGCTCCGCCATGACCAACTCACGGCACCCTGCGTCTTCGATGGCCCGATCAACGGTGAATGCTTCCGTGGTTACGTAAAGCACATTCTCCTGCCAACCCTGCGTGAAGGCGACATCGTCATTCTCGACAATCTCGGAAGCCATAAGTCGAAAGCCGTCAGGCAAATGATCAAGGCTGCTGGCGCCAGACTCTGGTACCTGCCGCCATACTCGCCCGACCTCAACCCAATCGAACAGGCCTTCTCCAAGATCAAACACTGGATGCGGCAAGCTCAGAAGCGCTCAATCGAGGAGACTTGGCGCCATATCGGTCACCTCGTCCAAGACATCCAGCCTCGCGAATGCGCCAACTACTTCGCCAGCGCCGGTTATGCTTCAATCAAAATGTGAAACGCTCTAGATCACACTCGCGCCTTCATGCTGGAAGCCGAGATAGCTTGCCGCGACGCGCTCGTTCGCGGCGATGTCGCTGGCCTTGCCGCTGAGCACGAACTCGCCGAGCTCCATCACATAGGCCTGGTCCGCGATCTTCAGCGCGGCCTGCGCGTTCTGCTCGACCAGCAGCACGGAGACGCCGCTAGCGCGCAGCTCGGTGATGATGCGGAAGATGTCGGCGACGATGATCGGAGCGAGACCGAGACTCGGCTCGTCCAGCATCAGGAGCTTCGGCTCGCCCATCAGCGCGCGGCCCATGGCGAGCATCTGCTGCTCGCCGCCGGACAAGGTGCCGGCGAGCTGCTTGCGGCGCTCCTTGAGGCGCGGAAACAGCGCATAGACCCGCTCGATCGAGGACTTCGCCCGGCTGCGCTCGATGCGGAAGGCCCCTAATTCGAGATTGTCCTCGACATTCATGGTCACGAACAATTCGCGGTGCTCCGGCACGAGGCCGAGCCCCATCGCGACGCGGTCCTCGATGTCGAGCCGGGCGAGATCCTGGCCGGCGAAGGCGACGCGGCCCTTCAGCGGCAGGATGCCCATGATGGCCGACAGCAGCGTGGTCTTGCCGGCGCCGTTGGCGCCGACGATCGTGACGATCTGGTTTTGGCCGACCTCGAGCGAGACCGAGCGCACGGCCTCGACCTTGCCATAGGCGACATGGGCCTCGGTGACGGACAACAGCGCGCTCATGCCGCCACTCCGAGATAGGCCTTGATCACTTCGGGATTGGTCTTGATCGTGGCGGGCGTGCCTTCCGCGATCTTGGTGCCGAAATCGAGCACCACGATGCGGTCGGCGAGGTTCATGACGAAGCCCATGTCGTGCTCGACCAGGAGCACACTCATGCCGCCGTTGCGCAGCTCGCGGAGGAGCGAGGCGAGGCGCTGCTTCTCCATGTGACGCAGGCCCGCGGCCGGCTCGTCGAGCAGGAGCAGCATCGGGTCGACGCACAGCGCACGGGCGATCTCGACGATGCGCTGCTGGCCAAGCGAGAGCGAGCCTGCGAGCTGGTGCATCTGCTCGGTGAGGCCGACGCGCTCGATCTGCCGCGCCGCTTCCGCAAGCAGCTTTGCCTCGTCGGCGCGGTCGAGCCGCAGCATTGAGGAGATCGGGCCGGAATGGCCGCGCAGATGCGCGCCGATCGCGACATTCTCCAGCACGGTCATGTCGGGGACCAGCTTGACGTGCTGGAAGGTGCGGGAGATGCCGAGCTTGACGATCTCCTGCGGCGGCGCCTTGTCGACCTTCCTGCCGAGCACCGAGATCGCGCCCGAGGTCGCCGACAGCACGCCGGTGATCAGGTTGAAGGTGGTGCTCTTGCCGGCGCCGTTCGGCCCGATCAGTGCGACGATCTCCCTGGCGTGGACGTCGAAGGAGACGTTGTTGACCGCGACCACGCCACCGAACTGTTTTCGCGCCTTTTCGACCTGGAGCAGCACGCCCGCCTCGGCGGGCGCGCGGCTGCGCTGCTCCAGCTTCAGCGAGGTGTCCGGCTTCCTGCCACTCGTACGCTCGGGCAGGAACGACATCAGCCAGGGCCAAAGGCCGCCGGGGGCGAACTGCAGCAGCGCCACCAGCATGATGCCGAACACGATGGTCTCGACCTGGCCGGAGCCGGGCAGGATCAGCGGCAGATAGCTCTGCAGCACCTCCTTCAGCACCACGACGATCGCCGCGCCCAGCACGCCACCCCAGACATAGCCGGCGCCGCCGACCACGGCGATGAAGAGATATTCGATGCCGGCTTGCGCGCCGAACGGCGTCGGGTTCACCGCGCGCTGCAGATGGGCGTAGAGCCACCCCGACAGGCCGGCCAGCACGGCGGCATGGATGAACACCAAGAGCTTGGCCCGCGGCGTGTGCACGCCGAACGCCTCGGCGGCGACATGGCCGCGCCGCAGCGCGCGGATGGCGCGGCCGGTGCGGGAGTCCAGGAGGTTCATCGTCAGCAGCGCCGAGAGGATCACGGCGACCCAGATCGCGTAATAGATCGAGCCGGGCGAGAGCATCTTGAACGTGCCGATCGACAGCGGCGGGATCGCCGAGATGCCATCGTTGCGGCCCAGAAACTCCAGCTTGCTGAACAGGTAGAACAGCCCGAGCCCCCAGGCGAGCGTGCCAAGCGGCAAGTAATGGCCCGACAGGCGGACCGTGATCAGCCCGAGCAGCACCGCCAGCGATCCGCTGACCACCAGCGACAGCGGCAGCGTCAGCCAGGGCGACAGGCCGTAGGACGCCGACAGCACGGCGGTCGTGTAGGCGCCGAAGCCGACGAAGGCCGCCTGTCCGAACGACGTGAGGCCGCCGACGCCGGTCAGCAGCACGAGGCCCATCGCGACCAGGGCCGCAAGGCCGATATTGTCGAGCAGCACGATCCAGAACGGGGGCATGCCCGGGATGAACGGGATCGCCGCCATGAGAAGCGCGAAGACGATGATGGGAAGCCGGCTCTGCATGCGCGTCAGTCCTTCTCTTCCTCGACCGCGGGCGCTGCGAGCGAGCGCAGCAGCAGCACGGGGATCAGCAGCATGAAGACGATCACTTCCTTGTAGTTGGAGGCATAGAACGACGAGAACGCCTCGACGATGCCGACGACCAGCGCGGCGACGGCGGTGAGAGGATAGCTGACGAGCCCGCCGATGATCGCGGCAACAAAACCCTTCAGGCCGATCAGGAAGCCCGAGTCATAATAGAGCGTCGTGATCGGCACGATCATGATGCCCGACAGCGCGCCGATGACCGAGGCCAGCAGGAAGGCGATCTGCCCCGACAGCGTGGTGCGGATGCCGGCGAGCCGCGCGCCGAGCCGGTTCACGGCGGTCGCGCGCAGCGCCTTGCCATAGAGCGTCAGGCCGAAGAACAGCCAGAGCCCGATGATGAAGGCGATGGTGATGGCGTAGACGGTGATGCTCTGGCCGGTGAAGCGCAGCGCGCCGGCGGTGAAGGCGCCGGACAGTACGGCAGGTCCGCGCTGGCCCTCGGCGCCGAAGAACAACAGGCCGAGCCCCTGCAGCGCGAGATGTACGCCGACGGATGCGATCAGCAGCACCAGCACGGAGGTGTGCGCCAGCGGCTGGAAGGCGATGCGGTAGAGATAGAGGCCGATCATCGCCACGATCACCAGCGACAGCGCGATGCAGATTGCGACCGGCGGCTTCTGGGCGGCGAAGTAGATGGTCAGGGCCAGCACGACGGAAGGCAGCACGATGTTGGTGATGAAGCTGCGGACCACCAGCCGGCCATGCAGCGCCTTGCGCGCCACGAACAGGTCGAAGGCGAAGGCGCCGATGCCGAGCGCCAGCGCGAGCTTGGCCGTGCCGGGCATCTGGCCCGCGGCCAGCGAGGCGTAGGTCAGCGCGCCGTAGGTGACGAATTCGCCCTGGGGAATGAGGATGACGCGGGTGACGGCGAACACCAGCACCAGCGCCAGGCCGAGCAGCGCGTAGATTGCGCCATTGGTGATGCCGTCCTGCACCAGGAACAGCATGATAGTGGTGTTCAAGACCGGACGCTCCCCCTCAAGATCGAGGACCGGACTCCGCAATTGCGGTGGATGGTCCCCACACAGCCATTGAAATACGCTGACGATATTTGATATGGTCCATAACAATTATCAAATATAACATCAAGGGTGGGGAGCGACCCGTCCCGAATTTAGCGGGATTACGAGCACGAGGCGATGACCGTTTCCAAAACCGCTGAAAAGACTTCCGAAAAGACGGCCGACCTGGCCAAGGGCCGCAAGGACGCGGGCGAGCCGCAGGCGGAAGCCCTCCAGCTCGGCGAGTTGTCCGAGCAGCTCGGCTATGTCCTGAAGCGGGCGCAGCTCAAGGTGTTCGAGAACTTTTTGCGCTGCATGGCCTCGCTCCAGCTGACGCCGGCGCAGTTCTCGGTGCTGCTGCTGGTCGAGAAGAACCCCGGCCGTAACCAGACCGAGATCGCCTCGACGCTCGGCATCCTCAGGCCGAACTTCGTGGCCATGCTCGACAATCTCGAGAGCCGCGACCTTTGCGCGCGGATCCGCTCCACCAACGACCGCCGCTCGCACATCCTGGTGTTGACCGACAAGGGCAAGGCCGTGCTGGCCCGGGCCAAGAAGCTCGTCGCCTCCAAGCACGAGGCACGGCTGAACGATCTGCTCGGCCAGGCCAATCGCGAAGCCCTGATCGGGATGCTCTCGAAGATCGCCAACGAGTTTTGAAGGGGCCCGCCGTCACCTCCCGTCATTGCGAGCGTAGCGAAGCAATCCAGAGTGTCTCTGCCGAGGGATTCTGGATTGCTTCGCTACGCTCGCAATGACGGTGGAGGAACCGGCGCGCCTCAATCCACCAAGATCACCCGGATGTCGTTGACGTTCGTCAGGGTCGGGCCGGGCTGCAGCAGATCGCCTGTCGCCTCGAAGAAGGTCGTGGCGTCGTTGTTGTCGAGATAGGCCTGCGGCTGCAGTCCTTGCGCCTTCATCTTCGCGAACGTCGCGACATCGATCAGCGCGCCGGCGGGGTCGGTGGGGTGGCCGGCGCCGCCATCGGCGCCGTCGGTATCGCCGGCAAGGGCTGAAATGCCAGCCGTGTCCTTCAACAGCTCCGCGAGCGCCAGTGCGTATTCCTGGTTGGGGCCGCCGCGCCCATTGCCGCGCACGGTCACCGTGAGCTCGCCGCCGGAGAGGATCGCGACGCGCTTGCCTTGCGCGCGCGCATCGAGCGCCAGCCTGGCGTGATTGGCGGCGACCTCGCGCGCTTCGCCTTCGAGATCGGCGCCGAGGTCGATGGTCTCGTAGCCGGCGTGCCTGGCGAGCTTGACCGCCGCGTCGAGAGATTGCCTGGGCCGCGCGATCAATTCGAACGACGCGCGCGCGAAGGCGGCATCGCCCGGCTTGCAGCTTTCATTGCCGGGATCGTCGAGCGCGCGGCGCACGGCCTCGTCGATGTCGAGCCTGTACTTCGCCACGATCGCGCGCGCGTCGGCGAGCGTGGTCGGATCCGGCACGGTGGGGCCGGAGGCGATGGCGGAGGGATCATCGTGCGGCACGTCGGAGATCGCGAGCGTGACGATCTCGGACGCGTTCCTGCCGGCGCGCGCGAGACGCCCGCCCTTGATGCGCGAGAGGTGTTTGCGCACGACATTCATCTCGCCGATCGGCGCGCCCGAGCGGAGCAGCGCCTTGTTGACCGCCTGCTTCTGCGCGAAGCTGATGCCGTCCACCGGTGCGATCCAGTTCGCCGAGCCGCCGCCGGTGAGCAGCACCAGCAGCAGATCGTCGGGGCCGGCCTCGCCGGCAAGCGCGAGCGTGTCGGCGGCGCCCTTGAGGCCGGCTTCGTCGGGCACGGGATGACCGGCCTCGACCACGCGGATGCGCCGCGTCGGCACGCCATAGCCGTGGCGCGTGGTGGCGATGCCCACCAGCCGCTCCGGTGCCAGTTTGAGGGTGTCGACATAGTGCCGCTCAGCGGCTGCGGCCATCGCACCGGCGCCCTTGCCGGCGGCAAGACAGATCACGCGTCCCCTGGGCGCGGGGCGCAAGTGCGGCGCCAGGATCGTATTCGGATGGGCGGCGGCAACGGCGGCGTCGTAGAGCGCGCGGAGCAGGGGACGTCGGTCGGTCATGGCGAAGGCCTTCGGCGGACAGGAGAGATCGGCGGCGAGCGCCAGTGACATGCCTACCGCATCAGGCGCAAAAGCGTAAGCAGGCTTTCCTGTCATTCGATTGTGCAATCGCGTGATCATAATCGGAGGGGCGAACGAAAAGCCCCCTGCGTGAGGCCGCAGGGGGCTTGTTTTTCCAGCCCTTGTGCGGCTAGCCGCCGGCGTCGGCGCTGATCACGTCGCCGAACAGATCCCATTTGTCGCCATTGAACTTCATGAGCTGCAGCGAACTGATCGGTGCGAAGTCGTTGGGGCCGGTGTTGATCTTGATGCCGGGGAGCAGAACTTCGGTGCGGAAATCCTTCAGGCTCGCCGCCTGCTTCATGACGTTCTCGCGCGTGAGATTGTCGCCACACTTCTTCAGCACTTCGACCAGCGTCTGTGCCACGCCGTAGCCGACGATGGTGCCGCCGTCGAGCTTGTCGCCCTCCGGGAAGTATTTCGTCATGAAGTCAAGGAAGCCCTTCATGCCGGGGTCGTCCTTCCACTGCGGATCGGAAACGTCCTTCAGATATGCGGCCGAGATAATGTCCTGCGAATTCTCGAAGCCGGCGGGCTTGATCACGCTGCCGACCGAGGCCGAGACGTTGTTGAGGAAGTGCGTCGGTTTCCAGCCGATTTCGGAGATCTTCTTGATCGCCTGCGCCGCGAACTTCGGCGTGGTGATGTTGATGAAGACGTCAGCGCCGGTCGCCTTCAGCTTGACGATGTGATTGTCGATGGTCGGCTCTGAAGTCTCGTAGCTTTCCTCCAGCACGATCATGCTTGCGCCCTTGGCGCCGAGGCCGTCCTTCAGGCCCTTCAGGTAGTCCTTGCCGTAATCGTCGTTCTGGTAAAGGACGCCGATCTTGGCGTTTGGCATCGTCTTCAGGATGTATTTCGCATAGATCTGCGTCTCGCTCTGGTAATTGGGCTGCCAGCCCATCGTCCACGGGAAGTTCTGCGGATCGTTCCACTTGGTGGCGCCGGTGGCGACGAACAGCTGCGGCACCTTCTTCGTGTTCATGTATTTCTGGATCGCCGAGTTGGGCGGCGTGCCGAGCGAGTTGAAGATGAGCAGAACCTCGTCGCTCTCGACCAGCTTGCGCGCCTGCTCCACGGTCTTGGGCGGCGAATAGGCGTCGTCATAGCTGACGAAGTTGATCTTGCGGCCGTTGATGCCGCCCTCTTCATTGATCTTCTTGAAATAGGCGGCTTCGGTCCGCCCGATGATGCCGTAGGCGGAAGCTGGTCCGCTGTAGGGCATGATGTTGCCGATCTTGATCTCGGTGTCGGTCGCGCCGGTATCGTATTTCTTCTGGGCCGATGCAGTGGAGGCCGAGGCTGCGATGAGCGCAAGTGCCAGTGACGCGGCCGCAAGTTTGCCGGTGAGAGCGGGCATTCCTATCTCCCTGATTTTCTTGGTGTGTGCATCCCTTTTCTTGACTTGATTGTTTTTGGCGACGCGGCCTCAATTCAATACGATTTAACCGGTGCCTTCAACAGAAAGGCCCCGCGACGGCGTCGCGGGGCCTCCTCCTTTAGTAGTCAGGGACAGGCGCGAGATGTGTGCGCTGCAAGATGCGGTAACCGCCTTGAGTTCCCGATTTATCAGGGCGATTGCGAGTTGACAGGCTCAGTGGCTCACCTCGCTCGAGATGACCTCGCCGAACAGCTCCCATTTCTTGCCCTTGAACCGCATCATCTGGAGCTGCTCGATCGGGGCGAAATTGTCAGGTGCGGTGTTGATCTTGATGCCGGGCAGCAGCGTGTCGGGGGCGAAATCCCTGATGCCGGCGGCCTGTCTCATGACGTTCTCGCGGGTGAGATCGTCGCCGCACATCTGCAGCACCTTCACCATGGTCTGGGCCGCGGCATAGCCGAACACCACGCCGGCATCGAGCTTGTTGGCCTTGGGCTCGTACTGCGCCAGGAAATTGTAGAACTTCTTCATGCCGTCGTCGGCATTCCATTGCGGGTCCGAGCCGTCCTTGGTGTAGGTGGCCGACAGGATGCCTTGCGAGATCTCGAGCCCCGCCGGCTCCAGCACGCCGCCGACCGAAGCCGAGACGTTGGAGATGATGTGGACCGGGCGCCAGTTGATCTCCGCCGCCTTCTTGATCGCCTGCGCGGCAAATTTTGGCGTGGTGATGCTGATGAAGACGTCGGCGCCCGAGGTCTTCAGTTTCACGACGTGCTCGTCGATCGCGGGCTCCGAAGTGTCGTAGCTCTCTTCCAGCACGATCACCGAGGCCTTGGGCCCGAGGCCCTCCTTCAGTCCCTTCAGATAGTCCTTGCCGAAATCGTCGTTCTGGTAGAGCACGCCGATCTTCGCGTCCGGCTTCTCTTTCATGATGTACTTGGCGTAGATGCGTGCCTCGCTCGCGTAGCTCGGCTGCCAGCCCATGGTCCAGGGGTATTGCTTCGGATCGTTCCACTTCGAGGCGCCGCTCGCCACGAACAATTGCGGCACCTTCTTCTCGTTCATGTATTTGCGGATCGCGCCATTGGTGGAGGTGCCGAGCGAGCCGAAGATCAGCAGCACCCCGTCGCTCTCGACCAGCTTGCGCGCCTGCTCCACCGTCTTCGGCGGCGAATAGCCGTCGTCGTAGGAGATGAACTTGATCTTGCGGCCGTTGATGCCGCCCTCGGCATTGATCTTGTTGAAATAGGCTTCCTCGGTCTTGCCGATCGCGGAATAGGCGGAGGCCGGCCCGCTATAGGGCATGATGTTGCCGATCTTGATTTCGGCATCGGAAGCGCCGCTGTCGTATTTCTTTTGCGCCTGTGCCGGGCCGCTCATCGCAGTGCACAACGCGAATGCGGCGAGCAAGGCCGCAATCTGAAATCGAACGGCAGTCATCTTTCTCCTACCCCGGCTGGATCGGCGCAGCATTGAACAAGATTGACGCCCGGCGTCAACAAAAAGCCCCCGCGATCGCTCGCGGGGGCATATCGATGCCAGGACTATGACGTCAGCGTGTCACTCGGAGGGGACGTCGCCGCTGATGATCTCGCCGAACAGTTCCCACTTCTCGCCCTTGAAGCGCTGCATTTGCAGCTGCGAGATCGGGGCGAAGTCGGTGGCGCTGGTGTTGATCTTGACGCCGGGCAGCAGGGTGTCCGGGGCAAAATCCTTCAGCGAGGCCGCCTGCTTCATCAGGTTGGCGCGGGTGAGATCGTCACCGCACATCTCCAGCACCTTGGCCAGCGTCGAGGCCGCGCCATAGCCGTAGACCATGCCGGTGTCGGTCTTGTCGGCGCCGGGCATGTACTTGTCGACGAACTCGTTCCACTTCTTCATGCCGGGATCGTTGTTCCACTGAGGATCCGTGGAATCCTTGGCATAGGCCGCCGACAGCACGTCCTGCGAGGCTTCGAAGCCGGCTGGCTTCATCACGCTGCCGACCGAGATCGAGACGTTGGTCAGGATCTGCAGCGGCTTCCAGGTGAGCTCGGCGGTCTTCTTGATGGTCTGCGCCGCGAACTTCGGCGTCGCATAGATCAGCAGCACGTCGGGATTGGCGGCCTTGATCTTGACGATGTGGCCGTCGATCGACGGCTCCGACACCTCATAGCTCTCTTCCATGATGATCATGGAGGAGGCCTTGGCGCCGAGGCCGTCCTTGGTGCCCTTGAGGTAGTCTTTGCCGAAATCGTCGTTCTGGTAGAGGATCGCGATCTTGGCGTTCGGCTTCTCCTTCATCAGCCATTTCGCGTAGATCTGCGCCTCGCTCTGGTAGGAGGGCTGCCAGCCCATGGTCCAGGGGAAGTTCTTCGGATCGTTCCACTTGGTGGCGCCGGTGGCGACGAACAGCTGCGGGATCTTCTTGGCGTTCAGGTATTTCTGGATCGCGGTGTTCGAGGGCGTGCCGAGCGGGTTGAACACCGCCAGCACCTCGTCGCTCTCGACCAGCTTGCGGACCTGCTCGACTGCTTTCGGCGGCGAATAGGCGTCGTCATAGGTGACGAAGTTGACCTTGCGGCCGTTGATGCCGCCCTTGTCGTTGATCATCTTGAAATAGGCTTCTTCAGTCTTGCCGATGATGCCGTAGGCCGACGCCGGACCGCTGTACGGCATGATGTTGCCGATCTTGATCTCGGTGTCGGAAGCGCCGGTGTCGTATTTCTTTTGGGCAAATGCCGCGCCGGAGTTGAAAGTGATGGCCGCCGTTGCCGTGACCAGCGCGGCGGCTCGCAGTGTTCTTGCAAAAGACAATTCGGGTCTCCTTTGTACGATTACGGGGTTCAATTCTTTCTGAGCTTTCCAGCGAGTTGCTGGCCCAGGATTGCGATCTGCCTTGCGCCATGCGGCACGAGGTAGATGACCAGGAACAGGAGCACGCCGAACACGGCGCCGGAGAGGCCCTTGGAGATGCTCTCCGCCATGTTCGGCACGAAGATGATGAAGGCCGCACCGACGAACGAGCCGGGCAGCCAGCCGACGCCGCCGACCACCATGCCGAGGAACAGCGAGATCGCGAGCGTGATGGTGTAGCTGTCGGGCGCGACGAACTGCACCGCGATGGCGCCGAGCGAGCCGGCGATGCCGGTGATCGCCGCCGACACGCCGAAGGCCAGCGTCTTGTAGAGCGCGACGTTGACACCCATCGAGGAGGCCGCGATCTCGTTGTCGCGGATCGCCATGAAGGCGCGGCCTGACCTCGAGCGCAACAGGTTCACGGAGAAGATATAGATTGCGATCGTCACGATCAGCGTGAAGTAGTACAGCCACATGTCCTGCGACATCGGCAGGCCGAACGGCGCGTCGGGCTTGGTGACGACGAGGCCCTGCACGCCGCCGGTCCAGTGCTCAAGGAAGTTCAGCTTCAGGAGCTGCGGCATGGCCGTGGCGAGCGCGAAGGTCGCGAGCGCGAGATAGACGCCCGACAGCCGCAGGGCCGGTTTGCCGAAAAGGTAACCGAATGCGAAACAGACCACGGCGGAAATCGGAATGGTCAGCGCGTAGTTGATGTTGGCGTGCTCCATCAGCACTGCCGAAGTATAGGCGCCGACCGCGTAGAACGCGCTCTGGCCGAGCGAGAACTGGCCCGAGCCGCCGGTCAGGATGTTCAGCGCCAGCACCGCGAGCCCGTAGATCAGCAGCATCGTCATCTGGAAGATGATGAAGTTCTTGACGAAGACGGGCACGATCAGGAGCGCGGCGAGCACCACCAGCGACGTGCCGGTGCCCAGCGTCATGGCCCGCTTCGGAACGGCCTCGACCGCCTGGTGGCCTTCTGCAACGACTTCTTCTGCAGCGCTCATGATCAAACTCGCTTGACGATGTGCCGGCCGAACAGGCCGGCGGGTTTGACGACCAGGACGGAGATGATCAGCGCAAGCGCGATCGGGAGTTTCAGCTCGTTGCCGACGCCGGGGATGTAGGTGCCGGCGAGATTCTCGAAGATGCCGACCAGGAAGCCGCCGACCACCGCGCCGAACGGGCTGGTGAGGCCGCCGAGCACCGCGGCGGCAAAGCCGTAGATCAGGACGCCGCCCATCATGTTCGGCTCGAGGAATACGACGGGAGCGATCAGCATGCCGGCGATCGAGCCGATCGCCGAGGCCATGCCCCAGCCCAGCGCGATCATCCAGCTCGTGTTGATGCCGACGAGGCGCGCCGATTCAGGCACCGAGGCGGCCGCGCGCATGGCAAGGCCGATGCGGGTGTACTGGAAGAAGAAGTACAGGCCGAGCAGCAGCAGCACGGTGACGCCGATCATGCCGGCCTGGTGGGTCGAGATCAGCTGGCTGCCCAGGAACGGCGCGGAGCCGAACGGGGTCGGGTACTGCTTGATGGTGAAGTCCCAGATCAGGCCGGCCGTGGAGTTGATGATCGCAAACAGCGCGATGAAGCCGGCGACGTTGGTCAAAACCGGCGCCTTGGCAAGCGGCTTGAACAGGATGCGCTCGATTGCGATGCCGCCGACGAAAGAGAACGCCAGCGTGATCGCGAACGCGGCCCAGTAGGGCACGCCCCACTGCATCAGCTGCCAGGAGATGAAGGTCGAGAACATCGCCATCTCGCCCTGCGCGAAGTTGAGATGGTCGATGGCCTGGTAGATCATGACCACGGCGAGCGCCATGCAGGCGTAGATCGCGCCCGTGGCGATGCCGGCCAGGACCTGGTTGGTGAACAGCTCCATTGTCCCGGCTCCCTAAAACTTGCCCGATTGGGTTTGAACTGCAACGGCGTTGGAGGTCCACCTCTCCCTAAGGGAGAGGTCGCGCCGAAGGCGCGGGTGAGGGGTTACGGTCGCAGGGTGAAGCTGCGGCCCCTCACCCGGATTGCTCAGGCGCGCAATTGCGCGCCATAGCAATCCGACCTCTCCCCGTCGGGGAGAGGTGAAGCGAGTGCGCGGATAATCCATTGCCATCATCCCACCTCAGTAACCCAGATAGGATTTGCGGATTTCTTCGTTGTTCGCGATGTCCTTGGCGTTGCCCGACATCACGATGCGGCCGGTTTCGATCACATAGGCCTGGTCGGCGAGCTCGAGCGCGAGCTGGGCGTTCTGCTCGACCACCAGGATCGACACCTTGTCCTCGCGGTTGATCTTGCCGAGGATGCCGAACAGGTCGCGCACCACCAGCGGCGCGAGGCCGAAGGAGGGCTCGTCCAGCAGCATCAGCCGCGGCCGCAGCATCAGCGCGCGGGCGACCGCGAGCATCTGCTGCTCGCCGCCGGAGAGCGTGCCGGCCTGCTGGGTGTGGCGCTGCTTCAGCACCGGGAAGTGCGCATACATGCGCTCGATGTCGGAGATGATGCCGGCGCTGTCCTTGCGGGTTATCGCCCCTAACTGGAGGTTCTCCTCCACCGTCATGTTGGTGAAGGTGCCGCGGCCCTGCGGCACGTGGGCGATGCCGAACCGCACGATGCTCTCGGTCGAGCGATTGTTCAGCGGCTTGCCGTCGAACTCGATGCCGCCGGTGGAGCGCACCATGTTGCAGATCGCGCGCAGCGTGGTGGTCTTGCCGGCGCCGTTGGCGCCCAGCAGCGTCGTCAGCGAGCCCTCGTTGAGGGAGAAGGAGAGGCCATGGAGCGCCTGGACCTGGCCGTAATAGGCGCGCAGGTCCTTGACGTTGAGCAGAGTCGTCATTGGTCCTTGCTCCCGAGATAGGCCTTGATGACGTCGGGGTCCGCCTGCACCTGGGCCGGCGTGCCTTCCGCGAGCTTCTTGCCGAAATTCAGCGCGACGACGTGGTCGGCGATCGACATCACGAGACCCATGTGATGCTCGACCAGCAGCACCGTCATGTGGCGCTCGTCGCGGATTTTGCGGATGAGGTCGCCGAGCACATAGACTTCCTCGTGGTTGAGGCCGCCGGCAGGCTCGTCGAGCAGCAGGATCTTCGGATCGGCCGCCAGCGCGCGTGCCAGCTCGACGCGCTTCTGCGTGCCGAAGGGCAGGCCGGACACGGTGGTGTGGGCGACGTCCTCGAGGTCGAGATAGGCGAGGATCTCGTGCACCTTCTTGTTGACGTCGTTCTCGCTGCGACGGACCCAGGCGAGCCGCAAGGAGTCGCTGATGATGTCGCTGGAGGTCTTCGAATGGGCGCCGACGCGGACATTGTCCATCACCGACAGGTTCGGAAACAGCGCCACGTTCTGGAAGGTGCGGCCGATGCCGATCTCGGCGATCCGGTGCGGCGGACGCGACAGGATGCTGACGCCTTCCATCAGGATGTCGCCGGACGACGGCTGATAGAGCCGCGAGAGGCAATTGAAGAGCGTGGTCTTGCCGGCGCCGTTGGGGCCGATCAATCCCAGGATCTGGCCCTTGTGCATGTTAAACGACACGCCGTTGAGCGCGATGATGCCGCCGAACACGACGCTGACGTCGCGAACCGCGAGCAGGGGCGATGTACCCTGCGCGAGCTGTGCCTGCGTCATCTCGTCTCGCCCACGGTGTTCAGTGGGCGAAGGGGCGATGCGAACCGCTCCCTGTGATGACAAAGGCTATCTGATCCCCTCGGCCACACGCGCAACTTTTCCTCCTGATTTCAGCTTTTTGCTGACTTCTTTTTTTGAATGCGGCATCAGACCCCCGAGTGCCGATTCGATGTTCCTTACCATCGCAAGCAGACGCGGTCCAATGTCGTTGATCAAACGCTCTTCCGTGAAACGGAATGCGGGCGCTCCGCAATTGAATGCGTAAGGACCGGTTCCATCGTTGAGCTTGAGTGCGACGCCGGCGGCGCCGATATCGTCGTGCCAGTCGCCGACGGAGATTGCAAAGCCGTATTTCGCGACGGTCTCGCCGGAACGTTCGAGGCCATCGCGCATCTTGGGCCAGCGGCTGCCGTAATGTTCGCGCAGCATGCGCGAGACCTCGGCGCGATTGTCTTCGTCGAGCGCCCAGAAATAGGCGCGGCCCATCGCGCTGGTTGCAATCGGCACGCGCGAGCCGACGTCAAGTTGAACACCGACGGTCTCGCTGCCGCGGCTCTGCCCGAAATAGATCATGCTGTGACGGTCGCGGCCGCCGACGGCGACGGCGCCCCCGGTCGCGCGCATCACTTCCTCGCGAAACGGCTCGGACAAATGCCGAACACCGAGGTTGGCGAGCGCGGCGTAGCCGAGCGACATCGCGGCGGGTGCGAGCTGGTACTTCTCGAAACGGGGAACCGGCGTCAGATAACCGAGCTTGGTCAGCGTATAGGTCAGCCGCGACACCGTCGGCTTCGGCAGGTTGGTCCGCGCCGCGATCTCCTGATTGCCGAGCAGGCCGTCATTGGGTTGGAATGCGCGCAATACGTCCAGTCCGCGGGAAAGCGCGACGACGAAATTCCGATCGGTCGCAATCTTCTTTCCTGTACGCTTCATCCCTGATCTGCTTCTTGCGCGGAGTCGTTGACAACGTCCGTGCTTCAAAATAACCCTGCCGTCAAGATGCGGAATTAAATTCCGCACCGCGAAATCGAACAAAAGTTAATCCTACCAAGGAGGGAAACCGTGAGCGAAGTGGTCAAGCTTGAGCGTCATGACGAAGTCGGGATCGTCACGGTCAACAGCCCTCCGGTCAATGCGCTGAGTGCCGCAGTCCGCGGCGGTATCCTGGAATGCATCAAGGCCGCAATCGCCGATCCCGCCATCAAGGGCATCGTGCTGACCTGCGGCGGCCGCACCTTCATCGCCGGTGCCGACATCACCGAATTCGGCAAGCCGCCGAAGCCGCCCGCCCTCAACGACGTCCTCGCCGAGATCGAGCATTCGCCCAAGCCCGTGGTGGCCGCGATCCACGGCACCGCGCTCGGCGGCGGCCTCGAGGTCGCGCTCGCATGTCATTTCCGCGTCGCGGTGAAGGAGGCCAAGCTCGGCCTGCCCGAGGTGAAGCTGGGCCTCTTGCCCGGCGCCGGCGGAACCCAGCGCCTGCCGCGCGCGGTCGGGCCTGAGCTTGCGGTCAAGATGATCGTCGGTGGCGACCCGATCGGGGCCGCGGAAGCGCTCGAGAACGGCCTGATCGAGGAGATCATCGAGGGGCCTGCCTCCGGCGGCGAGGCTTTCGTCCGCAAGGTCATCGCCGAGAAGCGTCCGCTGCGCCGCCTGCGTGACGACGATTCCAAGATCGCGGCGGCCAAGGCCGACCGCTCGATCTTCACCAACGCCGTCGCCGCCATGACCAAGAAGTCGCGCGGCCTGGAAGCCCCGTTCGCGGCCGCCGACGCCGTCGGTTACGCCATCGACCTGCCCTTCGACGAAGGTCTGAAGAAGGAGCGCGAGGGCTTCCTCAAGCTCGTTGCCAGCGACCAGTCCAAGGCGCAGCGCTATGCCTTCTTCGCCGAGCGCGAGGCCGCCAAGATCGCGGGCGTCCCTGAGGGCACCAAGCCGCGTCCCGTGAACCGCGTCGCCATTCTCGGCGCCGGCACCATGGGCGGCGGCATCGCGATGTCCTTCGCCAATGCCGGCGTGCCCGTCACGCTGATCGAGACCGGCGAGGAGCAGCTCAGGCGCGGCATGGGAATCATGCAGAAGAACTGGGAAGCGACCGCCGCGCGCGGCGGCATCCCGGCCGACGCGCCGGCCAAGCGCATGGCGCTGATCAACGGCGTCGTCGGCATCGAGAATGTCGGCGATGCCGACCTCGTCATCGAGGCCGTGTTCGAGACCATGGCGGTGAAGAAGGAGGTGTTCGGCAAGCTCGACCAGTACGCCAAGCCCGGCGCCGTGCTCGCCTCCAACACCTCGTATCTCGACATCGACGATATCGCGAAGTCGACCAAGCGTCCGCAGGACGTGCTCGGCATGCATTTCTTCTCGCCGGCCAACGTCATGAAGCTGTGCGAGATCGTGCGCGCCGACAAGACCGCGCCGGACGCGCTGGTGACTGCGGTGGCCATCGCGCGAAAGATCGCGAAGGTGCCGGTCGTGGTCGGAGTTTGCGACGGCTTCGTCGGCAACCGCATGCTGGCCCAGCGCGGCAAGCAGTCGGAGAAGCTGTTGTTCGAAGGCGCGCTGCCGCAGCAGGTCGATGCGGTCGTCACCAAGTTCGGCATGCCGATGGGCCCGTTCGCGATGGGCGACCTCGCCGGCCTCGACATCGGTTGGCGCTCGCGGAAAGACCGCGGCATCAAGTCGGAGATCGCGGACGCGCTATGCGAAGCCGGCCGCTTCGGCCAGAAGACCGGCAAGGGCTACTACAAGTACGAAGCCGGCTCCCGCGCGCCGCTGCCCGATCCCGAGGTCGAGAAGCTGATCGACGAGACCTTGCTGCGCCTCGGCCGCAAGAAGCGCGTGGTCAGCGACGAGGAGATCCTCGAGCGCATGATGTACCCGATGATCAACGAGGGCGCGAAGATTCTCGAAGAGGGCATCGCGGCGCGTCCCTCCGACATCGACGTGGTCTGGCTCTACGGCTATGGCTGGCCGATCTATCGCGGCGGCCCGATGTTCTGGGCCGACACCGTCGGCCTCAAGCACATCGCCGATCGTCTGTCGTTCTACGCCAAGGAAACCAACGATCCGAGCCTCGAGCCCGCCCCGCTGCTGAAGAAGCTCGCGGCGGAAGGCAAGACCTTCGCCTCGCTCGCAGCCGCTTCGAAAGCGGCGTGATCGGATTGGATGCCGTGGCTGCCGATATTTCGTCCGAGGCAAAGCTCTTTCCGTTCCCTCCCCCCTTGTGGGGGAGGGTCAGGGAGGGGAGTAGGCTCGGGCGAGGCCGGAGTTCGTGGCACCCCCTTCCCCAACCCTTCCCCACAAGGGGGAAGGGAGCCTGTCCGCCGGTGCCCGCCTCACACGACCCGGCTGCTACCGCTTTGCAGAGTATCGATCGCCTATGACCCATCCCGGCGAACAGTTTTACCCCGAGAGCGTGCGTTGGGACGATCCCATCGCCCAGGGCTCGCTGCCTGACCTCTTGTCGAAAGCCGCCGCGAATTACGGTCCGCGCACCGCGCTGGAGTTTCGGGATCGTGCAATCAGCTACACCGAGCTTGCCACCATGGCCGATCGTGCGGGGGCTGCGTTCCTGCGCGAAGGCATCGGCAAGAACAGCTCGGTCGCGCTGTTCCTCGGCAACACGCCGGACCATCCGGTCAATTTCTTCGGCGCGCTGAAGGCAGGCGCCCGCGTGGCCCATCTGTCTCCGCTGGACGGCGAGATCGCGCTGACCCACAAGGTCTCCGACTCCGGCTCGCGCCTGCTCGTCACCTCGAACCTCCAGGGCCTGCTGCCGACCGCGCTGAAATTCCTGGAGAAGGGCCTGATCGACAAGCTCGTCGTCTGCGAGGACGACAATTGGGGCAAGGTCGGCACGCCGCAGGCGGCGATCCCCGATGATCCCCGCATCGTCACCATCAGGACCTTCGTCGAAGGCGCCACCGCTCCGGCAGAGTGGCCGAAAGTCACGGCCGACGACGTCGCGCTGCTGCAATATACCGGCGGCACCACCGGCCTGCCCAAGGGCGCGATGCTGACCCACGGCAATCTCACCTCGGCGGTGTCGATCTACGACGTCTGGGGCAAGCCGGCGCGCGCTGCGCGCGGCGATGTCGTCGAGCGCGTCATCTGCGTGCTGCCGCTGTTCCACATCTACGCGCTCACCGTCGTGCTCTTGTCCTCGCTCAGCCGCGGCAACCTGATCTCGATGCATCAGCGTTTCGACGTCGAAGCCGTGATGCGCGACATCGAGGTCAAGCGCGCGACCTATTTCCCGGGCGTGCCGACGATGTGGATCGCGATCGCCGCGCTGCCCGATCTCGACAAGCGTGACTTCTCCTCGCTCGCCACCATCGGCTCCGGCGGAGCGCCGCTGCCGGTGGAGATCGCCAATTTCTTCGAGCGCAAGGTCGGCAAGAAGCTGCGCAGCGGCTGGGGCATGACCGAGACCTGCTCGCCCGGCACCGGCCACCCGCCCACGGGCCCCGACAAGCCCGGCTCGATCGGCCTGATGCTGCCCGGCATCGAGCTCGACGTCGTCGCGCTCGACGATCCCAGACGCGTGCTGCCGCCGGGCGAAGTCGGCGAGATCCGCATCAAGGGCCCGAACGTCACCAAGGGCTACTGGAACAAGCCGGAAGGATCCGCGGATGCCTTCGTCGACGGCCGCTTCCTCACCGGCGACATCGGCTATGTCGACACCGACGGCTATTTCTTCCTGGTCGACCGCAAGAAGGACATGATCATCTCCGGCGGCTTCAACGTCTATCCGCAGATGATCGAGCAGGCGATCTACACCATTCCGGGCGTGCACGAGGTGATCGTGCTCGGCATTCCCGACCAGTACCGCGGCGAAGCCGCAAAAGCCTTCATCAAGCTCAAGCCCGACGCAAAGCCGTTCACTCTGGACGAGCTGCGCACACAGCTTGCGGGCAAGCTCGGCAGGCACGAGCTGCCGGCTGCGCTCGAATTCGTCGCCGACCTGCCGCGCACGCCGGTCGGAAAATTGTCGCGCCACGAATTGCGCCAGCAGCAGAAACCGTCACAATCCCCCAGAACCGTATCAGGAGGTCGCTCTTGACCGACGCCGTCATCGTTTCCACCGCCCGCACCCCGATCGGCAAGGCCTATCGCGGCATGCTCAACGCCACCGAGGGCGCAACCCTGCTCGGCCATGCCATCGGCGAGGCCGTTGCCCGCGCCAAGGTCGACCCGAAGGAAATCGAGGACGTCGTGATGGGCGCAGCGCTCCAGCAGGGAGCGACCGGCGGCAACATCGCGCGCAAGGCGCTGCTCCGCGCAGGTCTCCCGGTCACCGTCGCCGGCACCACCATCGACCGGCAATGCGCCTCGGGCCTGCAGGCGATCGCGCTCGCTGCGCGCTCGGTGATCTTCGACGGCGTCGAGATCGCGGTCGGCGGCGGCGGCGAGTCGATCTCGCTCGTGCAGAACGACAAGATGAACGGCTTCCACGCCCAGGACCCGGCGCTGCTCGAGATCAAGGGCGAGGTCTACATGCCCATGATCGATACCGCCGAGGTCGTCGCCAAGCGCTACGGCATCTCGCGCGAACGCCAGGACGAATATTCGCTGGAGAGCCAGCGCCGCACTGCTGCAGCCCAGCAGGCCGGCAAGTTCAAGGACGAGCTCGCCCCGATCACGACGCAGATGGCGGTCACCGACAAGGCGACCGGCGCCGTGTCGATGAAGGAGGTCACGCTGTCGCAGGACGAGGGCCCGCGCCCCGAGACCACCGCCGAAGGCCTTGCTGGCCTGAAGCCCGTGCGCGGCGAAGGCTTCACCATCACCGCCGGCAATGCCAGCCAGCTCTCCGACGGCGCCAGCGCCTCGGTGATCATGAGCGACAAGGAAGCCTCAAAGCGCGGCCTTGCGCCGCTCGGCATCTTCCGCGGCTTCGTCTCGGCCGGCTGCGAGCCGGACGAGATGGGCATCGGCCCGGTCTTCGCCGTGCCGCGCCTGCTCAAGCGCCACGGCCTCACCGTCGACGACATCGGCCTCTGGGAGCTGAACGAAGCCTTCGCGGTGCAGGTGCTGTATTGCCGCGACAAGCTCGGCATCGACCCCGAGAAGATCAACGTCGACGGCGGCGCGATCTCGGTCGGCCATCCCTACGGCATGTCGGGCGCGCGCCTCACCGGCCACGCCCTGATCGAAGGCCGCCGCCGCAAGGCGAAGTACGCGGTCGTCACCATGTGCGTCGGCGGTGGCATGGGCGCGGCCGGCTTGTTCGAAGTGCTGCAGTAATTCACAGGAGGATCCGATGGATCTCGCATTCACGAAAGAAGAGCAGGCGTTTCGCGAGGAAGTGCGGCAGTTCTTCCGCGACAACGTGCCGCCGGATACGCGGCGCAAGCTGGTCGAGGGCCGCCACCTCACCAAGGACGAGATGGTGACGTGGTGGCGCATCCTCAACAAGAAGGGCTGGGGCGTCAGCCACTGGCCGACGCAGTATGGCGGCACGGGGTGGACTTCCGTCCAGCACTACATCTTCAACGAGGAGCTGCAGTCCTATCCGGCGCCGCAGCCGCTCGCCTTCGGCGTCAGCATGGTCGGCCCCGTCATCTACACCTTCGGCAACGAGGAGCAGAAGAAGAAGTACCTGCCGCGCATCGCCAATGTCGACGACTGGTGGTGCCAGGGCTTCTCCGAGCCCGGCTCCGGGTCCGACCTCGCCTCGCTGAAGACCAAAGCCGAGCGCCGTGGCGACAAGTGGATCATCAACGGCCAGAAGACCTGGACCACGCTGGCCCAGCACGCCGACATGATCTTCTGCCTCTGCCGCACCGACAACAACGCCAAGAAGCAGATGGGCATCTCCTTCATCGTGTTCTCGATGAAGTCGAAGGGCGTCACCGTGCGCCCGATCCAGACCATCGACGGGGGCCACGAGGTCAACGAGGTCTTCTTCGACGACGTGGAAGTCCCGATCGAGAACCTGATCGGCGAGGAGAACAAGGGCTGGGACTACGCCAAATTCCTGCTCGGCAACGAGCGCACCGGCATCGCCCGGGTCGGCGTCTCCAAGGAGCGCATTCGCCGCATCAAGGATCTCGCCTCCAAGGTCGAATCCGGCGGCAAGCCGATCATCCAGGACGCCGCCTTCCGCGAGAGGCTGGCGGCCTGCGAGATCGAGCTCAAGGCGCTCGAGCTGACGCAGCTGCGCGTCGTCGCCGACGAGGGCAAGCACGGCAAGGGCAAGCCCAATCCGGCCTCCTCGGTGCTGAAGATCAAGGGCTCCGAGATCCAGCAGACCACCACCGAGCTGCTCATGGAAGTGATCGGTCCGTTCGCCGCGCCTTACGACGTGCATGGCGACGACGGCTCGAACGAGGCCATGGACTGGACCGCCCAGATCGCGCCGAGCTACTTCAACAACCGCAAGGTCTCGATCTACGGCGGCTCCAACGAGATCCAGCGCAACATCATCGCCAAGGCGGTGCTGGGGCTGTGAGGCTCTTCCCCCTCGCCCCGTTCTTGCGGGAAGAGGGTTGGGGTGAGGGCCTCTCGAACAGAGATCGTGGAGAGAGCGGTACCCCCTCACCGGATTTGCTTCGCAAATCGACCTCTCCCCGCAAGCGGGGAGAGGTGAAGAGGAGCCAGCGCAACGCACACACTTGCTAGTTTGAGGAAACAGAAATGGATTTTGATCTGTCCGAGGAGCAGCGGCTTCTCAAGGAAAGCATCGACGGCCTGCTGACCGATTCCTACGATTTCGAGCAGCGCAAGAAATACATGAAGGAGAAGGGCGGCTGGAGCAAAGCGGTCTGGCTCAAGCTCGCCGAGCAGGGGCTCTTGGGCCTGCCCTTCAGCGAGGCCGATGGCGGTTTCGGCGGCGGCGGTGTCGAGACCATGATCGTGATGGAAGCGCTCGGCAAGGCGCTGGTGCTGGAGCCGTATCTGGCCACGGTCGTGATCGGCGGCGGCTTCCTGCGCCATGCCGGCACCGACGCGCAGAAGGCCGCGCATGTGCCTGGCATCATCGACGGCAGCAAGACGCTGGCCTTCGCCCAGCTCGAGAAGAACTCGCGCTATGATCTCTTCGATGTCACCACGACCGCGAAGAAGAAGGGCGACGGCTGGGTCATCGACGGCGAGAAGTTCGTCGTGCTCAACGGCGAGAACGCCGACACGCTTGTGGTCACAGCGCGCACCAAGGGCGAGCGCCGCGACAAGACCGGCATCGGCGTGTTCCTGGTCCCCGCGCATGCCAAGGGCGTCACCAAGAAGTCCTATCCGACCCAGGACGGCCTGCATGCCGCCGACATCACCCTTACCGGCGTCGAGGTCGGCGCGGATGCCGTGATCGGTAATCCCGACGACTCGCTCGCGCTGATCGAGCGCGTGGTGGACGAAGCCCGCGTCGCGCTCTGCGCCGAAGCGGTCGGCCTGATGGATGAATCGCTGAAGACCACCGTCGAGTACATCAAGACGCGAAAACAGTTCGGCGTTGCGATCGGGTCCTTCCAGTCGCTCCAGCACCGCGCCTCCGACATGTTCGTCGCGACCGAGCAGGCGCGCTCGATGTCGATGTTCGCGACCATGGCGAGCGATTTCGAGGACGCCAAGGAGCGCTCCAACGCCATCGCCGCGGCCAAGGTGCAGATCGGCAAGTCGCTGAAATTCGTGGGCCAGCAGTCGATCCAGCTCCACGGCGGCATCGGCATGACCATGGAGGCGAAGATCGGCCACTACTTCAAGCGCCTGACCATGATCGAGAACACCTTCGGCGACACCGACTATCACCAGCGCCGCGTCGCCGATGCGGGCGGGTTGGTCTAAGGTACGGCGGGTTGGAGGCGAAACGGTCGACGGTACCGCTCTCTCCGTTCCCTCCCCCTTGTGGGGGAGGGGCAGGGAGGGGGGTGCCACTCGGGGATTCGATCCGTCGCGCTCCCGTTTTCAGTCCATCGTCAACACCGGCACCTTTTTCTGGGCTACCCCCTCCCTAGCCCTCCCCTGCAAGGGGGGAGGGAACGCACCTTTGTTGGGACGACGTATCTCACACCATCAGGATCAGGTCACCATGTTGCGTGGAAGGACCGAAACACCAAACCAAAAGCCCCGGAGACATCTCCGGGGCTTTCGTCGCTTCTGACCTTGTTCGCGGTCCGGGACCTCACGTCCGCGTGCGCATGCGCATCATGAAGCTGTCGTAGCTGAGCTCGGCGACCTGCATCCAGGCCAGCGATTCGTTCCGGAATGCCGACAGGCTCGTATACATCTTCTTGAAGTGCGGGTTGGTCTTGGTGAGCTCGGCGTAGATCTCGTTGGCGGCGCTGTAGCACGCTTCGAGCACCTCCTGCGGGAACGGCTTGAGGATCGCGCCGGCCACCAGCAGGCGCTTGAGCGCCGGCGGGTTGACGTAGTCGTACTTGCCAGTGACCCAGGTGAAGGTGTCGCGCGAGGCCATCTCGATCGCGGACTGGTAGTGCTTGGGCAGCGCGTTCCATCTGTCGAGATTGATGATGTTGTGCCCTTGGCCGGTACCTTCCCACCAGCCCGGATAGTAATAGAACTTCGCGACCTTCACGAAGCCGAGCTTCTCGTCGTCATAGGGGCCGACCCATTCGGCCGCGTCGATCGTGCCCTTCTCCAGCGCCGGATAGATGTCGCCGCCCGCGATCTGCTGCGGCACGCCGCCGACCTTGGCGATGATCGTACCGGCGAAGCCGCCGACGCGGAATTTCAGTCCCTTGAAATCCTCCATCGACTTGATCTCCTTCCGGAACCAGCCGCCCATCTGGGCCCCCGTCGAGCCGGTCGGAATGCCGAGCGCGTTGTATTCCTTCAGAAGGTCGTTGAGCATCTCCTGTCCGCCGCCGAACAGCAGCCAGGAAATATGCGCCCGCGTGTTCAGGCCGAACGGCAGCGACGTGCCGAAGGTGAAGGCGGGGTTCTTGCCCCAGTAGTAGTACAGCGCGGTGTTGCCCATCTCGACGGTGCCGTTCGAGACGGCATCCAGCACCTGCAGGCCGGGGACGATCTCGCCGGATGCGAATGGCTGGATCTGGAACTTGTTGTCGGTGACCTCGGCGACGCGCTTGCAGAAATATTCGCAGCCGCCATAGAGCGTATCGAGCGCCTTGGGCCAGCTCGCGGCGAGCCGCCATCTCGTCTCCGGCGAAGATTGCGCGATCGCCGGCGCGGCAATCGCCGTGCTTGCCGCCAGCCCCGCGCCGGTCACTTTCAGGAATTCACGACGTTTCATACGTACCCTCCGTTGCGCCGATGTCCTCGACTAAGGCAACGATCTTGCTGTCGTCTTGGCCTCGCCGGGTACCGGCGTGGTGTTGTGCCGATTGTTTTTGGCGTTTCCGAAGACCCTTCAGGGCTCTTTGTGGATCCCGCACGTCGCGGTTTCGATGCGAGGATGACCGTTCGCCTGGCCATAATCAAGCGCCGTTGGGATGCTCGCAGTTGCGAAGGCGCGCTCTTCCCCTCTCCCCTTGTGGGGCCTCTTGTGGGAGAGGGTGGCTCGCCGCATTAGCGGCGAGACGGGTGAGGGGTATCTATCCGCGAGTCCAACTCGCATCTGAGTTCGCGAAGAGATACCCCTCATCACACCTTCTCCCGCAAGGGGAGAAGGGAAGAAGCCAATCAACAAAAGCCCCGGAGACATCGCCATCTCCGGGGCTTCTCATTCTTTAGTCGTGTGCCGCTCAGCGCCTCACGTCTTCGTCCGCATCCGCATCATGAAGCTGTCGAAGCTCAGCTCGGCGACCTGGAACCAGGGCAGGGCCTTGCCGCGATAGGCGGTCAGGCTCGCATACATCTTGCCGAAATGCGGGTTGGACTTGGAAAGTTCGGCATAGGTCTCGGTGGCGGCCGCGTAGCAGGCTTCGAGAACTTCCTGCGGGAAGGCCTTCAGGACCGCGCCCGCCACCAGGAGCCGCTTCAGCGCCGGCGCGTTCAACGCGTCGTACTTGCCGGTGATCCAGGTGAACGTGTCGCGCGAGGCGGCATCGATCGCCGCCTGATAGTGCTTCGGCAGCGCATTCCACTTGTCGAGGTTGATGATGTTGTGGCCCTGGCTCGTGCCTTCCCACCAGCCCGGATAATAGTAGTACTTCGCAACCTTGACGAAGCCGAGCTTCTCGTCGTCGTAGGGGCCGACCCATTCGGCCGCGTCGATCGTGCCCTTTTCCAGCGCCGGATAGATGTCGCCGCCGGCGATCTGCTGCGGCACCGCGCCGAGCTTGGCCATGATCGTGCCGGCAAATCCGCCGATGCGGAATTTCAGGCCCTTGATGTCGTCGAGCGACTTGATCTCCCTCCGGAACCAGCCGCCCATCTGCGCGCCGGTGGAGCCGGTCGGAATGCCGTAGCAATTGTGCTCCTTCAGCAGGTCGTTCACGAGCTCCTGCCCGCCACCCCACAGCAGCCACGAGATCTGCTGGCGCGTGTTGAGCCCGAACGGCAGCGCGGTAGCGAAGGTGAAGGCGGGATTCTTGCCCCAGTAGTAGTAGAGCGCGGTGTTGCCCATCTCGACGGTGCCGTTCGAGACCGCATCCAGTACCTGCAGGCCCGGGACGATTTCGCCCGCCGCGAACGGCTGGATCTGGAATTTGTTGTCGGTGATCTCGGCGACTTTCTTGCAGAAATATTCGCAGCCGCCATAGAGCGTGTCGAGCGACTTCGGCCAGCTCGTGGCGTAACGCCACCTGACCTCGGGCGTCGATTGCGCGATAGCCGGCGCAGCAACGGCGCTCGCGGCCAGGCCCAATCCACCTGCCGTCAGGAATTTACGACGTTCCATGCACTTCCCTCCGTTATTGCCGATGCTTCGACGTCAGGGAACGATCTTTGATGTCGTCTTGTCGCGGTCGAGATCGACGTTGTTGTTGAGACTTGTGAGGCGTTTCCGAATGGCCCTGACGGGCTCTTGTTATTGGAATTCCGATCATTGCGGTTCCCTCATCAAGGATGACCGGTCACCTCCAGATAATCAAGCCTCATGCCGTCCTCGCACCTGCGAATGCGGGACAGACGAAAGTCGGAGATTGGCGAACTGCTGCATGATTGGGCAACAGCGTGGCGACGATGCGCTTGCGAGGGGAAGTGAAGGCGTTCGTCGAAGCGACAGACTCACTGGCGGCAATGGAGGTGCGTTCCCTCCCCCGTAGGAGGGGGCTAGCACCAGCAGGTGCCGATTGTGATGATGCACAGATGGCGATGCGCGATGGATAGGGTCCCCGCGTGGCACCCCCTCCCTTACAAGGGGAGGGAATGGAGAGAGCGCTGGTGTCCGCCAAATAACCCAACGCTATCCCTGCTTCGCGAACGCCGCCTCCATCGCCTTTCTTGTCCTGATCGTCTCGTTGTTCGCATCGAACTCGACATCGCTCCAGCGGACGATCTCGCCATGGGCGACATCGTGCTTCAGCTTCAGGCGATGCGCGAGGCCGATCGGCAGGGCGCTCGCCTTCAGGCTCGCGGCGGACGGCACCAGCTTGCCCCATACCGTGTAGCCGCCTTCGCCGTCCAGCATCTCGCCGGCGCGCAAGTGGCGCTTGGCGATCGCCGCGACGTCGCCGCGGAAGCCGTAGGGCTGACCGGTGGACTCGCCGCGCAGTGCGGCCGACAGGATCGAGATGTTCAACTCGAGCCCGATCAGGTGATAGGGCTTGTACATCGCGGCGAAGCGTCCGCTGGCATCGGTCTTCAGGCCGTATTGTCTGAAGCAGTCGGCGGCGTAGTCGTTCGGCGCCTCCAGCACGACATAGACGCCCCAGCGCAGGTCGCGAAACACCGGCCGCCCGTCGCGCTCCAGCGAGGAGACCACCTCCACCACGCCGGACTGCTCCAGCACGCCGCCGCGCGAGCGCGGCCGCATGATGTGCGGCAAATCGTCCACGCCGCAGGGCGGAAACAACAATCCTTCCGCAGGCACGTCGAGGCCGCAGGCGTTGGCGATCGCGGCCATCTCGATCGCCGATTTGGTGCCGTCGAGGAAGGAGTTGAACATCTGCGGGTTCATGCCGGCCGACTGCGCTTCGCCTGCGGTCAGGCCGTAATGCTGCCAGACGCCGTCGGGCGTCACGTCGTGATAGGCCGGCAGGTACTTTGTGCCCTTGCCGGCGGCGACGACGCGAAAACCGGTGGCGCGGGCCCAGTCGACCATCTCAGCGGTCAGCGCCGGCTGGTCGCCATAGGCGAGCGAATAGACCACGCCCGCTTTGCGCGCTTCCTCGGCGAGCAGCGGGCCCGCCAGCACGTCGGCCTCGACATTGACCATCACGACATGCTTGCCCGCCGCGATCGCGGTACGCGCGTGACGGATGCCGACGGCGGGATTGCCGGTTGCTTCGACCACCACGTCCATCGCCCCGCCGGCGATCGCGCGCGCGCCGTCATCGGTGAATACGGTCCGGGCGATGCGATCAGCGTCCCAGCCGACGGTGCGGCACGCCTCGCGCGCGCGCTCGCGGTCGATGTCGACGATGATGGGCACTTCGAGTCCCGGCGTGTGCGGCACCTGTGCGAGGAACATCGAGCCGAATTTGCCGGCGCCGATCAGCGCGACGCGAACGGGCTTGCCGGCGCATGCGCGGGCCTGGAGGAGGCGGAAGAGGTTCATGGCGGATGTCCAAGACTCAGTGTTGCTGGTGCGGCTTGCGCTCGGCCAACCTCTCCCCGGAGGGGAGAGGTGAAGCACGCCCGCGACTGCGACGTTACTCCGCCGCCTGCCTCGGCGCACGAGCGAGCCGCACCAACGCGTCATCATCCACGGTCTTGATCGGCGTAAAGTCGCGATGCGCGATGTACTCCGGCCGTGTCGGGGTTCGGATGTAGTTCGAGACCGCGTTCAGTGTCAGGTACACGATCTTGCGCGGGTAGGGCGTGATGTTGCCGCTCGAGCCATGCACGAGATTGCCGTGGAACATCAGCATGCCGCCGGGCTTGCCGGTGGGCGCCACGATGCCGCCCTGCTTGACGAGGCGCGTCACCGTGTCCTCGTCCAGCGTCCACAGCGGATAGGAGGTGGTGGCGAGGTCATGCGATGCTTCGAGATCGCCGGCGTTCTGGCTGCGCGGCACCAGCATGAGGGGACCGTTGATCGGCATCACCTCGTCGAGGAAGATCGCGATGTTCATCGCGCGCGGCTCCGGCATGCCATCGTCGCGTTTCCAGGTGCCGTAATCCTGGTGCCATTGCCACACGTCGCCGGTGAAGGCCGATTTCGCGTTGATCTTGAACTGGTGCATGTAGACGGGCTCGCCGAACACCTGCTCGACCGGCTCGATCATGCGCGGATGCGCGCCGAGAATGCGGAAGGCCTCGTTGTAGAGATGCGCGGCAAAGGCCGTGCGCGGCGCGCCGCTCTTCTCGCGCCAGACTTCCGGCCGGTTGGCGTCGTAGATGCCGACCGCCTCGCGCGCGAGCAAATTGACCTCCTCCTGGCTGAACAGCTCGGGCAGGAACAGCCAACCCTCGCGGTGGAAGAACTCCAATTGCTCCTGGGACAGTTTCATGGGTCGTCCTCCTTGTGCTGTTTTTGTCGCCATTCCGGGGCGCGACGAAGTCGCGAGGCCGGAATCCATTTCTCCGCAATCTGCGCCGCCCGATGGATTCCGGGCTCGATGCTGCGCATCGCCCCGGAATGACGGTGGCTGTGGCTACGCCGCCGCCTCTTCGCCGGCCCTCAATCTCTCCTCGGTCAACCGTCCCGCCGTCTGCGCGTGCGCCAGCGCCGCGCGTTCGGCGGCCTTCGCATCGCCGCTCAGAATGCATCCGGCAATATCGGCATGCTCCGCCCAGGCGCTGCTGCGATAGTCGAGCTCCGACAGCACGGTCGCCATCGAACGGCGCATATGCGGCCATTGCGGCGCAATGGTTGCCTCGATCACGGGATTGCCGGCGAGCTGATAGATCGCGCGGTGGAAATCGACGTCGAGCGCGATGAGCTCGCCGAGCGACGTGTTGCGGTCGATACCGCGCCCGGCGGCGAGCGCCGCCTCGAGCCGCGCGCGTCCCGCCGCGTCGCTCGCTGCGCGCGCGGCGGCGAGCCGTGCGGCCAGCCCGTCGATGGCGCCGCGCACCTCGTAGAGCTGGCGAATGCGTGAGGGATCGAGCTGGGTGACTTCAAAGCCGCGCTTGCCGCTCTCGGCGACGAGGCCTTGCCGGTGCAACAGATGCAGCGCATGCGACACCGGCTGGCGCGACACGCCGAGCTTGTCGGCGAGCTCGTTCTGCCGGATGCGCTGGCCGGGCTCGAGCGAGCGATCGGAGATCGCTTCCAGGATCCGTTCATAGACCTGGTCGATCAGGTTCGGGAGCGGGTCGAGAGGGATCACGCCGGCAGCTCCGAGGAGGGAATACAGAATTCCGTATTCAAACTACGCTGGGAGGGGCAGGACGTCAAGCGCGGCCCAGGGCCGCGCCAGCGCTCTTTTGAGGTGCTACCCAAGCTATTGATATTGCTTGGGTCGCCTACTGTGCATGGGGTTGTTTTCGAGCAACGGACCGGGCGCAGCTCGGCGCCTATTTCTTCTTCCCCTGCTCGATCAGCATCCGGCTCATCAGGTAGAGCCGTGGCACGATCGAGTTGGTGTCGATGAACTCGTCGCGGGCGTGATAGCCGAAGCCGGCGAGGCCAAAGCTCTCGACCACCACCGCCTTGCCACTGCGATTGGCATAGCCGGCATCGGTGGCGCCGCCGGTCATCTCGGCGATGTCGAGCTTGCGATCGATCTCGGCATAGATCGCCTGTCCCATCTCCGCCAGCGCGCGGCCGCGGTCGCTGGCTACGAAGGGCGGACGGCCGGCCACGATCTTCATGGTCGTCTCGGTGTCCGGCACGAGGCGATTCTTGATCTTCTCGTCCAGCGCCGCCTGCAGCCTGGCGATGCCGTCGGGAATGGTGAGGCGGATGTCGGCGCCAGCCTCCGCGTCATCCGGAATCTGATTGCGCACCGTGCCGGCCTTCGCCGTCGTCCAGTTGAGCTGGGTGCCGGGAATCGACTTGGCGACGTCCTGCGTCTGCAGCAGTTGATGCGAGAGCTCGATCAGCGCGTTGCGGCCGCGATCGGGTGCAGCGCCGGCATGCGCCGCGCGGCCCTTCACGTTCAGGATACCTGTCGCCGTGCCGCTGGCACCCAATAGCAGCGAGTCGTTCTTCGCCGGCGGCGAGGCCGCCGTCGGCTCGCAGGAGAGCACGACGTCGTGCTGGTCGGCGAGCTCCGCGATGATCTCGCCCGATCCGGTCGAGCCGACCTCCTCGTCCGGATTGAACGAGACGGTGAGCGTGGCGTAGTCGTTCCAGCCGGCGTCCTTGAGGATCTTCAGCGCGTGCAGCACCACGGCGATGCCGCCCTTGTCGTCGGCGATGCCGGGGCCGAAGATCTTCGTGCCATCGACGCGATAGGGCTCGCTCGCGAGAATGCCGCGCTGATAGACCGTGTCCATGTGCGCGATCAGCATCAGCTTCCGCGTGCCCCTGCCCTTGAAGGTCGCGATCACCATGTCGGCGCCGGCGCCCGCCGTGGTCTTGCGCCGCTCGGTGGCGGCGCCGAGCGCCTTCAGGCGCGCTTCGGTGAAGTCGGCCATCTTCTTCAGACCCTCGAGGTCGCTGCTGCCGCTCTCGATCATCACCATGTCGCGTAAGGTCTCGATCAGCGGCGCCTTCTCCTGCTCGGCCGCGGCCTTCAGCTTCTCGTCAGCGGCCGCGAACGCGGACGTCGCGCTGGCGGCGAGGCCGAGCAGCGACAAAGCGAGCAGGGGAGTGAGGCGGAAGGTCATGAGTTGCGTCCTTTTGCATCTTGCGCGCGGGCACCGCGCGATGGTGCGAAAAGCCTAGCACCCGCAACGGCACGATGCCACGCCAGCCTAGCGCTCCAGCACCCAAGAAGAGGAGAAGGAAAGGAAGAGAGCTACTGCGCCAGAAATCCGTTCACGACCTCGCCGAACTCCAGCGGCGCCTGCTCGAACATCCAGTGGCCGGCATTCTCGATCACGGCCGTCTTGCTGCCCACGATGTGCTCGGCCAGCACGCGCCATAGCACCGACAGGCTGCCGGTGGTGGCGCCGCCGCCGATCAGCAGTGTCGGCGTTTTGATCGCCTGCGCATCGCCGAGCGTGTAAGGCTTCCGCTGCTCGTTGATCTGGCCCAACAACGTGAGCGCGTTGTCGCGCAGTTGCTGCTTCGCCGCCGCCGGCACGCGCCGCCAGGAGCCATCGCCCTCGATGCCCTCGTAGAAATTCTGCAACGCGCCCTCGAGGTCGCCGGCGCGGATCATCTCGACCGAGCGCGCCGTGCGCGCGGCGAGCGGCGGATGCGCGGGCGTGCCTTCGGGCAGCGGCAGGCTGGCATCGAGGTCGCCGCCGGGCTCGGCCAGCACCAGCTTGCGCAGCAGATCCGACCGCGCCTGCGCGACGCGAAAGGCGATGTGGCCGCCGCGCGAATGGCCCATCAGGTCGACCGGGCCGGGTTTCACCTGCTCGATGAAGGCGATCGTGTCCGAGACGTGCTGCGCCATCTTGTAGTCGTCGCCCACCGCGTCGCAGTGCTCGGGAAAGAAATGCCGCAGGCTCACCGAGATCACCCGATGATTCTTCGACAGCGGGCCGAGCACCGAATACCAGGTGCGGAAGTCCCCTAGCGTGCCATGCACGCAGACCAGCGGAGGGCCTTCTCCGGCTTCGAGATAGGCCATTTCATATCCGTTGACGCGAAAGCTCTGCATGATCAACTCGCCAGAAACTCGAGAACCACTTCGGAGTATTTTTGCGGCGCCTGCTCGAACATCGGATGCGTCGCGTTCGGGATGATCGCCGTCGTGGAGCAGGGCACATGGGCGGCCAGCGCATGCAGCACCTTCGGCAACAGGCCCTTGGTCCGCCCTCCCAGGATGAACAGCGTCGGCATCTTGATCGCTTCCGCATCCGCCTTCGAGAACGGCGGCCGGTTGTCGCGGACCTGGCCGATCAGGGTATAGGCGTTGTCGCGCAGATTCTGCTTCACCATCGCCGGCAGCCGCGGCCAGGTGCCGGCGCCTTCCAGCGTGTCGACGAAGACGGCGAGGCCGCCGTCGACATCGCCCGCCGCGATCTTCTCGGCCGAGGCGGTAAAGCGCGCCAGCAGCGGCGAGGGACCGCCGGCATAGTCGGGATCGAGGCTCGCATCGAGCTCGCCGCCGGGCTCGGCCAGCACCAGCTTGCGCAGCAGATCGGGGCGCCGCTGCGCGACGCGAAAGCAGATGTGCCCGCCGCGGGAATGCCCCATCAAATCGACCGGGCCGAGGTCGAGCTTCTCGACGAAGGCGATGACGTCGTCGACATGCTGGGCGATGGAATAAGTGTCGCCCACACCGTCCCAGCGTTCGGGAAAGAAGTGCCTCAGGCTCACAGCGATCACGCGATGCCGCTGCGTCAGCGGCCCCAGCACGCAGCCCCAGATGCGGAAGTCGGAGAGCGAGCCGTGCACACAGACCAGCGGCGCGCGACCTTTGTCCTCGCCCACGTCGAGATAGGGCATATCGTATCCATTGACGTGGAGGCTCTGCATTCTGGGCTCGCGGGAAGGGAGGAGGAACTCCTGTGCAAGATTCCCGGAAACCGGGTGGATCGCAACTATTTCCAAGCCTAGATTTGGGCGGAGATCACATTGGGGGCATGCGACAAGGACGCAAGCTCAGGAACCATCCCATGACCGACCAGCACTTTGCCCTGTTCGACACCCGGATCGGCCTCTGCGCCATCGCCTGGGGCCCTCGCGGCATCAACGGCACGCAATTGCCGATGGGTGGCGAAGACAAGATCCGCACCCGCATCAGCCAGCGCCATGCCGAGGCGACTGAAGCCGAGCCGACGCCTGAGGTACAGCAGGCGATCGACCGCATGACAAGACTGCTCGCAGGTGAGCGCGACGATCTCACCGACATCGCGCTCGACCTCGATGGCGTGCCCGAGTTCAACCGCGGCGTCTACGAGATCGCCCGCGCCATTCCGCCCGGCAAGACCATCACCTATGGCGACATCGCCAGGCAGCTCGGCGGCGTCCAGCTGTCGCGCGACGTCGGCCAGGCGCTCGGCCGCAACCCGTGCCCGATCGTCGTGCCCTGCCATCGCGTGCTCGCGGCCGGCAACAAGCCCGGCGGTTTCTCGGCGAATGGCGGCGTGGTGACGAAGCTGAAGATGCTCGAGATCGAAGGCGCGCTGGTGAACCACACGCCGAGCTTGTTTGATTGAGGGTTCGCTTACCCTCCAGGGGACGGTAAGAAGGAGTTCGCTACATCTTCGCTGCGGTCTTCGGCCAATACCTGTCCCGCAGATGCCGCTTCACCAGCTTGCCTGTCGGCGTGCGCGGCAGCTCGGCTTCGAAGTCGATCGAGCGCGGGCATTTGATTGCCGAAAGCCGCGTCTTGCAATAGGCGATCAGCTCAGCCTCGAGTTCCTTGCCGGCGCGCGTCATGTCGTGCGGCTGCACCACCGCCTTCACCTCCTCGCCCATCTCCTCGTTCGGTACGCCGAACACCGCGACGTCGGCGACTTCGGGGTGGGTGATGAGCACGTCCTCGGTCTCCTGCGGGTAGATGTTCACCCCGCCCGAGATGATCATGTAGGACTTGCGATCGGTGAGGAAGAGGAAGCCGTCCTTGTCGAGATAGCCGACGTCGCCGAGCGTCGACCAGCCCCTGGCGTTGTAGGCCTTCTTCGTCTTCTCGGGATCGTTGTGATAGGTGAAGGCGGGCGCGTCGGCGAAATAGACGGTACCGATCTCGCCAACCGGCTGCTCCTCGTCGTTCTCGTCCAAAATCTTGATCTTGCCGACCACGGCGCGGCCGACGCTGCCGCGATGCTCCAGCCATTCCCTGGAGTTGCAGACCGTGACGCCGTTGCCTTCCGAGCCGGCGTAGTACTCGATCAGGATCGGGCCCCACCATTCGATCATCTTTGCTTTCACCTCGACGGGGCAGGGCGCGGCGGCGTGGATCGCGCCCTTGAGCGTGGAGACGTCGTACTTCGTGCGAATCTCGTCCGGCAGCTTCAGCATGCGCACGAACATGGTCGGCACCAGCTGTGACTGTGTCACCTCATACTTCTCGACGAGCTCCAGGAATTCCTCGGCGTCGAAATGCTCCATGATGATGGAGGTGCCACCGAGCACGATCGCCATCATGTTGAAGCGCAGGGGAGCGGCATGATAGAGCGGCGCCGGTGACAGATACGTGCTCTCCTCATTCATGCCGCACATGTCGGCGCAGAGCACGCGCAGGAACGCGTTCGGCACGTCGATCCTGTTCCCCTCGAACGCCTTCTTGATGCCCTTCGGCCGGCCGGTAGTGCCGGACGAATACAGCATGTCGTAGCCGGCGACCTCGTCCGCGATCGGCGTGGTCGGCTGCGCGGCGGCTTCCTTGTCGTAGGAGCGGAAGCCGGGCAGCGGCTCGTCCATCATGTAGAAGATCGGTTCGCTCGGCGTGCCCTTGATCAGGGCCTTGATCTGGTCTGCGCATTTCGGCGTGGTGATGACGACCTTGGCCCCGCAATCGCCGATGATGTAGCCGATCTCGTCCTGCTTCAGGTAACGGCTGATAGCGGTGTAATAGAGCCCGCTACGCTGTGCCGCCCAGCAGAGCTCCATGAAGGCGAGACGGTTCTCCATCAACAGCGCGATGTGATCGCCGGCCTTGAGGCCAAGCGAGCGGAACAGATGCGCGCCCTGGTTCGAGAGCTCGTCGAGTTCGCGATAGGTGATCGCCTTGCCTGTGCCCGCCATCCGGTAGGCGATCTTGTCGGGCGTGGTCTTCGCGTAGACAGACGGATGAGTCATGAACGTTGGTCTCGCAACAAGTAAGGTGTCATCCCGGCGAAGGCCGGGATCCATAACCACAGGCCTTGATTGTTGAGACGGGATGGAGCTCCAGCGCGGCAGAACCACGGAGTCCCGTGGTTAGAGGTCCCGGAGCGGCGCGCGCTTGAGGCGCGCTGGTCCGGGACGACACCATCTGTGTGGCAGAAACCTACAGCCGCTCCACGATCGTCACATTCGCCATGCCGCCGCCTTCGCACATGGTCTGCAGGCCGTAGCGCTTGCCGCGCTGGTGCAGGGCGTGGACCAGCGTGGTCATCAGCTTGGTGCCGGAGCCACCGAGCGGATGGCCGAGCGCGATGGCGCCGCCGTTGACGTTGAGACGCTCCGGATCGGCGCCCGTGGTCTTGAGCCACGCGGTCGGCACGGAGGCGAAGGCCTCGTTGACCTCGAACAGGTCGATGTCGCCGACCTTCATGCCGGCCTTCTCCAGCGCACGCTTGGTGGCGTGCAGGGGAGCATCGAGCATGATCACGGGATCGCCGCCCATCATGGTCATGTGATGGATGCGGGCGAGCGGCTTGACGCCGAGCTGCTTCAGGCCCTTCTCGTTCACCACCATGACGCCTGAGGCGCCGTCGCAGATCTGGCTGGCGCTGGCCGCCGTCAGCTTGCCGTTCTCGGCGATCAGCTTGACGCCCTTGATCCCTTCGATGGTGGCGTCGAAGCGGATGCCTTCGTCGATGTGGTGGGTGTCCTTGCTGCCGTCGGCGCGAGTGATCTCGAGCGGCACGATCTCCTTCTTGAAGTGACCGGCTTGCGTCGCCGCAATCGCGCGCTGATGGCTGCCGAAGGAGTATTCGTCGAGCTGGTCCTTGGAGAGGCCATACCGCTCCGCCATCATCTCCGCGCCGGTGAACTGGCTGAACACGATGTTGGGATATTTTGCCTCGATGCCGGGGCTCTTGTAGGTGCCAAAGCCGTTCTTGGCCGGAAGCTGCGAGGACAGGCCCATCGGCACGCGCGTCATCGATTCCACGCCGGCGGCGATCACGATGTCCATCGTGCCGGACATCACGGCCTGCGCCGCGAAGTGCAGCGCCTGCTGCGAGGAGCCGCACTGGCGGTCGATCGAGGTGCCCGGCACGCTCTCCGGCAGTTTCGAGGCCATCACCGCGTTGCGCGCGACGTTGTTGGACTGCTCACCGACCTGCATCACGCAGCCCATGATGACGTCCTCGACCAAGGCGGGATCAACATTGGTACGGTCGACCAGCTCGTCCAGCACCTTTGCGGCGAGATCGGCCGGATGCCAGCCGGCGAGGCGGCCCCCCTTGCGCCCGCCGGCGGTGCGCGCGGCGGCGACGATGTAAGCCTCGGCCATGTCGGTTTTCTCCCTGGATTTGTTCTGGTGGTTTGATTGTCGGGGGCGGATTAAACGGGTACGAGATCATTTAGTCAATCGATCAATTAACTCTTGTGATGAGGCGCTGCTTGCGGTTATCTGCGACCCGCTTCACGCGGCCAAAACAGGGATCTCCGTGGCTACCAGCGTACCGAACAGGCTCCCCGGCGGAAAAAATTCCACGGCAGAGAAATTGCTCCTGGCCGCCAGCGAGCTGATGATCGAACGCTCCTCGATCGAGATCTCGCTCTCCGACATTGCGCAGAAGTCCGGCGCCAATGCCGCGCTGGTCAAATATCACTTCGGCAACAAGGACGGCCTGCTGCTGGCGCTGCTGGCGCGGGATGCTGCGACCGAGATGTCCAATCTCGAATATCTCTTGGCGCAGCCGATCACCTCGACGGCGAAGCTGAAGCTGCATATCGGCGGCATCATCCGCGCCTATCACCGGTTCCCCTACATGAACCGGCTGATCCATTATCTTCTGCACGAAACCAGCGCCGACTCCGCGGACGAAGTCTCAAAATTCTTCGTCGCGCCGCTCCTGGATTTCCATCGCCGCTTGCTTGCAGAAGGCATCAGCCGTGGCGAATTCCGTGCCACCGATCCGGTGCTGTTCTACACCAGCCTGATCGGCGCCTGCGATCATCTGTTCTTCGGCCGGCACGCGATGTCCCGCGCGACCGGCGTCGGCCCGGTCACCGACGAAGTCTGCCGGCGATACATCAAGCACATGGAAACGCTGATCTGCGGCGGCATCCTCACGCAAGCCGCGGAAGCTGCCGCTGCCGGATAGTCCGGCCAACACTTCACAAGTCTAGAGAAGAAACGTCCCAAGGAAAGGTACAAGCGATGCAGTTGAAAGACGTAGCCGTTCTCATCACCGGCGGTGGTTCGGGCCTTGGCGCCGCGACCGCCCGCGCGATGGCCGCCAAGGGCGCCAGGATCGGCGTGATCGACCAGAGCAGGGAAAACGCCGAGAAGGTCGCAGCCGAAGTGAACGGGGTCGCGTTGCATGCCGACGTCACCAGCGAGGAGCAGATCAAGGCGGCGATCGCGAAAGCAGAGGCCGCGCACGGCGTCGCGCGTGTGCTGATGAACTGCGCCGGCATCGGCGGCTCGCAGCGCATCGTCGGCCGCGACGGCGTCTACCCGCTCGAAAAATTCGCGCGCATCATCAACGTCAACCTGATCGGCACTTTCAACTGCCTGCGGCTGTTCGCCGAACGCCTCGTCACCATCGAGCCGGTTGGCGAGGAGCGCGGCGTCATCATCAACACGGCGTCGGTTGCCGCTTACGAGGGCCAGATCGGCCAGATCGCCTATTCGGCGTCGAAGGGCGGCGTCGTCGGCCTGACCCTGCCGGCCGCGCGCGACCTCGCCAGCCAGAAGATCCGCGTCAACACCATCGCGCCCGGCCTGTTCTTCACGCCGCTGCTGATGGGGCTCAACGAGGAGGCCCGCAAGAGCCTCGGCGCCCAGGTGCCGCATCCTTCGCGTCTCGGCGATGCCGCCGAATACGGCATGCTCGCGGTGCACATCGTCGAGAACCCGATGCTGAACGGCGAGACCATCCGTCTCGACGGCGCGATCCGCATGGCGCCGCGGTAGGTACTTTCTTTCTTCTCCCCTTGTGGGAGAAGGTGGCGCGAAGCGCCGGATGAGGGGGTTTGCATCCGCGGAGACAGACCCCTCACCCAAGCGAGTATGCGGCTAGCGATTTACATGCCCTCTCCCACGAGGGGAAAGGGCGCAGCAATCGGCGCCGCGACCCGCGGCAAGTGCGAGGCCCCATGTCCCAACCGCTGCTGATCGAGCATCATGACGCTGTCGACCGGGTGACGCTGAACCGGCCCGAACACCTCAACGCGCTTGATCCGGCGCTGATCGACGCGCTCAACAGCTATTTTGAAACTCTCCAGCGCAACCGCGACACGCGCGTGGTGGTGCTGAAGGGCGCCGGCAAAAGCTTCTGCGCGGGCCTGGATCTGAAGGCGGCGATGGCGCGCCGCGCCGGGCAGCAGGAGCCGCCCGGCGTCACGGAGTCCTTGGACTCGCAGCGGCGCATCGCCGACATCGTGATGCTGATGCGGCGTTGCCCACAGCCGATCCTGGCGCTGGTGCAGGGCGCGGCGGCCGGCGGCGGTTTTGCGCTGGCGCTCGCGTCCGACATCCGCATCGCCGCGAGGTCGGCGCGGATGAACTGCGCCTTCATCAAGCTTGGGCTCGGCGGCTGCGACATCGGCACCAGCTATTTTCTGCCGCGTCTCGTCGGCGTCTCCGTGGCGTCCGAATTGATCCTCACCGGACGCTTCATCGGCGCCGAGCGCGCGCTCGCGGTCGGGCTGGTCTCGGAAGTTGTCGACGAGGACAGGCTCGATGATGCGGCCGAGCCTTATGTCGATGCCATGGTGACCGCCTCGCCGGTCGGGCTGCGTCTGTCCAAGGAATGTCTCAACATGAGCGTCGATGCTGGTTCGCTGGAAGCTGCGATCGCGATGGAGGACCGCAATCAGGTTCTGTGCAGTCGCTCCGAGGAATTTTCGGAAGGCATCAGGGCCTTCCTTGAGAAGCGAAAGCCTGTCTATATCAGGCGCTGAACGACGAAGATCCGCAAAGGACAATAATTCCGGGAGACGCAAAATGAGTGGGAGCGCGGCGGCGGTGATGAGGAAGCCCGCCTTTCGCAAGGTCGAGTGGCTCAAGCGCGACATCGACGTCGAGCGCCGCGCCGACGGCACGGTGGTGCTCAAGTCGCGCATTCCGCTGCAAGCTTACGAGACGCACATCCCGGCCTCGCTGGCGAAATGGGCGAAGGAACACCCCGAGCGCATCTGGCTCGCCCAGCGCGGTGGCCCGAACCGCGAATGGCGAAAAGTCTCCTATGGCGAAGCCAAGCGCACCGTGGACGCGCTCACGCAAGGCCTGCTCAACCTCAAGCTCGAAGGGCGCCCGGTCGCGATCCTCTCCGGCAACTCGATCGAGCACGCGCTGATGACGCAGGCGGCGATGCAGGCGCGTTCGCCCGCAGCTCCTGTGTCGCCAGCCTACTCGCTGATGAGCCACGATCACGTCAAGCTGAAGTACCTGTTCGACCTGATCAAGCCGGCCGTGGTGATGGTGCAGGACGGGCCGACCTTCGAGAAGGCGCTGAAAGCGCTCGACCTCACCGGTGCCACCGTCGTGCACGTCTTGCGGCGCTGCGAGGGCATCAAGAGCGTCAGCTTTGCCGAGCTCGCGGCAACGCCCGTCACCGCCGATGTCGAGACGTCGATCGCAAAAATCACGCCGCAGACCGTCGGCAAGCTGCTGTTCACGTCAGGCTCGACCGGCATGCCCAAGGCCGTCATCAACACGCAGGAGATGATGTGCGCGAATGCGGCGATGATGATGCAGGTGCGGCCGCGCACGCCTGACGGTCCGATCTCAACCATGCTGGACTGGATGCCGTGGAACCACACCATGGGCGGCAACGCGGCTTTCCATCCCGTCCTGGTCGACGGCGGCACGCTCTATATCGACGACGGCCGCCCGATGCCGGGCCAGTTCGAGGAGACGCTGCGAAACCTGCGCGAGATCTCGCCGACCTACTACGCCAACGTTCCCGCCGGCTATGCCGCGCTTGCGGCCGCGATGGAGAAGGACGACGCGCTCTGCCGCTCGTTCTTCAAGAACCTGTCGATCATGGCCTATGGCGGTGCGCGCCTGCCGGACGATCTCTACGAGCGCATGCAGGCGCTGGCGGTGAAGACAACCGGCGAGCGCATCGTGTTCTACACCGGCTGGGGCTCGACCGAGACCGCGCCGACATCGACCGGCACCTATTGGGACACCGAGCGCGTCGGCCTGATCGGCCTGCCGTTCCCCGGCGTCGAACTGAAGATGGTGCCGTGCGGCTCGAAATACGAGCTGCGCCTGCGCGGCGTCAACGTCACGCCCGGCTATTTCGGTCAGCCGGAGCTGACCAGGAAGATGTTCGACGAGGAAGGCTTTTATTGCATCGGAGATGCCGGCGTCTTCGTCGATGATGCCGATCCGGTAAAGGGCATCATCTTCGCCGGCCGTGTGGTCGAGGACTTCAAGCTCACCACCGGCACCTTCGTCCATGTCGGCTCGCTCCGCACCGACGCGATCGCGGCGGCGACACCCGTCGTGCATGATGCGCTGGTCGCGGGCCAGGATCGTGCCTTCATCGGCCTGCTTGCCTGGCCGAACCTGCACGCCTGCCGCCAGCTCGTCGGCAATCCCGATTTGAGCTTTGCGGATGCGGTGAAGCACCCGGACGTGCTCGCCTGCTTCAGGCGGGGGCTGGAGGCCCACAACAAAGAGTGCGAGGGCGCCAGCAGCCGCGTCATCGCACGCGCGATGCTGATGGTCGATCCGCCGTCGATCGACGGCAACGAGCTCACCGACAAGGGCTACATCAACCAGCGCGCCGGTCTCGAGCGCCGCGCGGCGCTGGTGGAGCGGCTCTATGCCGACAAGCCGGATGAAGATGTGATCGTGCTGCGATGAATGCACAAATCTGTCACCTCGTCATTCCCAGGGCGCAACGCGAACCCGGAATCCCTCGGGCCGCATTGACGCGGTGGAATGGATTGCGGGCTCGCGACTTCGTCGCGCCCCGGAATGACGGTTTCAACGATACTGAATAAGAGGTAGCCCGCCATGAACTTCGATTTCTCCGACGACCAGAAGCAGCTCCGCGACCAGGCGCGCAAATTCCTCGCGGAAAAATGCTCGCCCAAGGCGGTGCGCGTCGTGCTCGACGGCAAGGCGCCCTACGACAAGGAGCTGTGGAAGGGCCTCGCCGAGATGGGCTTTCTCGGCGTCGCGATCCCGGAAGAGTTCGGCGGCGCCGGCGCCGGTCATCTCGAGCTCTGTGTGATCGCCGAGGAGATGGGCCGGGCCAATGCGCCGGTGCCGTTTTCCTCGACCGTCTATCTTGCCGCCGAAGCGCTGCTGATCGCGGGCAGCGACGCGCAGAAGAAGAAATGGCTGCCGACGATCGCCGCGGGCGAGGCGATCGGCACGTTGGCGCTGTTCGAGGGCACGGGCAATCCGTCGCCGAAGAACGTCAAGCTGACGGCTGCGAATGGTGTGCTCAACGGCGTGAAGAAGCCGGTCGCCGATGGCGGCATCGCCGATTTCGCGGTGGTCGCCGCACGCACGGGATCGAGCGGGCGCGAGAACGACATCTCGCTGTTCCTGGTCGATCTCAAGGCCGGCGGCGTCGAGGTCAAAAACCTCACCAATCTCGATCCGACCCGCGGGCAGGCCGAGCTCACCTTCAAAGACTGCAAGGCCGAGCCGCTCGGCGCTGCCGGTGAAGGCTGGAGCATCCTGACCCAGGTGCTCGACCGCGCTGCGGTGTTGTGTGCATTCGAGCAGGTCGGCGGCTCCGACCGCGCGCTGGAGATGGGCCGCGATTACGCGCTCGACCGCATCGCCTTCGGCCGTCAGATCGGCTCGTTCCAGGCGGTCAAGCACATGCTGGCCGACATGTATGTGTCGGCGACGCTGGCACGCTCCAACAGCTACTACGGTGCCTGGGCGCTCTCGACCAATGCGGCTGAATTGCCGGAAGCGGCAGCCGCCGCCCGCATCAGCGCGACGCAGGCGTTCCAGCACTGCGCCAAGAACAACATCCAGGTTCACGGCGGCATGGGTTTCACCTGGGAGTTCGACTGCCACATGTATTACCGCCGCGCCAACGCCATGGCGCTCGGGCTCGGCAGCCTGTCCTATTGGGAGGACCAGCTGATCGACCGGATGCGCAAGAAGAACGCGGCGTAAGGGAGGGGAAACGTCATGAACTTCGACGACACCCCGCAGGAAGCCGAATTCCGCGCCACCGCGCGCGCCTGGATCAGCGCCAATGCGCCCAGGCAATACGAGGAACAGCTGCGCAAATCCTCGCTCGGCCGCACCGTGCTCAGGGACGCCAACGTTCTGGACGTCGCGAAGGCCTGGCAGAAGAAGAAGGCTGACGCCGGCTGGGCCTGCCTGCACTGGCCGAAGGAGTATGGCGGCCGCGGCGCCTCGCCGATCGAGCGCGTGATCTGGCAGCAGGAAGAGGGGCCGTTCGGCCAGCTGTCACGCATGTTCATTATCGGTCACGGGATGTGCGGGCCGACCATGATGGCGTTCGCACGCGAGGAGCATAAGCGCACCTATCTGCCGCCGCTCGCCTCCGGCGAAAAGATCTGGTGCCAGCTGTTCTCCGAACCCGCCGGCGGCTCGGATGTCGCGGGCTTGCGCACGCGCGCCGAGAAGGACGGCGACGACTGGATCATCAACGGCCAGAAGATCTGGACCTCGGGCGCGCATTATTCCGACTACGGCATCTTGCTCACCCGCACCGATCCGACCGTGCCCAAGCACAAGGGCCTCACCATGTTCTTCCTGGACATGAAGAGCCCCGGCGTCGAGGTGCGGCCGATCAAGCAGGCGAGCGGTGCGTGCGACTTCAACGAGGTCTATTTCACGAACGTCCGCATTCCCGACCATCAGCGCCTCGGCGAGGTCGGCGACGGCTGGAACGTCTCGCTGACCACGCTGATGAACGAGCGCAGCGCGATCGGCGCGGCTGTCTCGACCGGCTTCCCGGAGCTGTTCGAATATTGCTCCAGCCTGATGCTTGACGACGGCCCGGCGATCGAGAATCGCGCGGTGCGCTCGAAGCTCGCGAACTGGGCGGTGAAGGCGAGCGGGCTGAACTACACCAGCATGCGCGCGATCTCCGCGTTGTCGAGAGGCGAGCGCCCGGGGCCGGAGAATTCCATCGGCAAGCTGGTGGCGGGCTCGATGATCCAGGATGTCGCGACCTACGCGCTCGACCTGCAGGGCGCCGCCGGCGTCGTCAGCGGCGAGGATGCCGAACTTGCCGGCCGTTTCCAGGCCATGCTGCTGCGCGCGCCGGGCACCCGCGTCGAAGGCGGCACCGACGAGATCATGCGCAACATCATCGCCGAGCGGGTGCTGGGCCTGCCCGGCGATATCCGTGTCGACAAGGACGTGCCGTTCAACAAGATCCCGACCAAGGGTAGAGGGTAGAGGTCCGCCATGAATTTCGACGACACGCCGCAGGAAGCCGCATTCCGCGACACCGCGCGCAAATGGATCGAAGCCAACGCGCCGAAGGAGCTGCATGGCGAGCTGTCAAAGTCTTCGCTCGGCCGCATTCGCCTTGCCAAGCACGACATCGTCGATGTCGGCAAGGCCTGGCAGAAGAAGAAGTTCGAGGGCAACTGGGCCTGCCTGCACTGGCCGAAAGAGTATGGCGGCCGCGGCGCTACGCCAATCGAGCGCGTGATCTGGCAGCAGGAAGAAGGCGTCTACGGCAAGCTGACGCAGCCGTTCCAGATTGGCGAGGGCATGTGCGGCCCGACCGTGATGGCGTTCGGCAGCGAGGACGCAAAGCGCCGCTATTTGCCGAAGCTCGCCTCGGGCGAGGAGATCTGGTGCCAGCTGTTCTCAGAGCCGTCTGCCGGCTCCGACGTCGCAGGCCTGCGTACGCGCGCGGAGAGGAAGGGCGACGATTGGGTCGTCAACGGCCAGAAGATCTGGACCTCGGGCGCGCATTATTCCGATTATGGTCTTCTGATCGCGCGCACTGATCCGAACGTGCCCAAGCACAAGGGCCTCACCATGTTCTTCCTGGACATGAAGAGCCCCGGCGTCGAGGTGCGGCCGATCAAGCAGGCCAACGGCATGCAGGAGTTCAACGAGGTCTATTTCACCGACGTCGTCATTCCGGACAGCCAGCGTCTCGGCGCCGTCGGCGAAGGCTGGAGCGTGTCGCTGACCACGCTGATGAACGAGCGCATGTCGATTGGTGCGCGGCTTGCGACCGGCGTGCCTGAGATGTTCGAGTTCTGCTCGAACCTGATGCTGGAGCATGGCCCGGCCATCGACGATCCCGCCGTGCGCTCGAAGCTTGCGAGCTGGGCGGCGAAGTCGAGCGGGCTGAAATACACCAGCTACCGCACGATCTCGGCGCTGTCGAAGGGCGAGCGGCCGGGGCCGGAGAACTCGATCGGCAAGCTGGTGTCGGGCATGATGCTGCAGGACATCGCGACCTACGCGATGGACCTGCAGGGCGCGGCGGGTGTTCTCATGGGCAACGACGAGGAGACGGTGCAGGGCCAGTTCCAGCAGATGTTGCTGTCCTCGCCCTCGATGCGCATCGCCGGCGGCACCGACGAGATCCTGCGCAACATCATCGCCGAGCGCGTGCTGGGGTTGCCGGGCGATATCCGCGTCGACAAGGATGTGCCGTATAACAAGATCCCGACGAAGGGGCGGTGATGTCACGTCTCGCGGCATCTCGTCGGGTGGGCAAAGCGAAGCGTGCCCACCATATGCAAGTGCGCCGGGGTTAGTCTGTCTGTGGGCACGACCTTGCGCGTCTTTGCCCACCCTACGAAGAGAAGGGCGCGAGCTGATCCATGGACGCTACTGTGCAACAAAACGACCGCATCGGCGTGCTCGAGGAGCTCCTCAACGAGCGCTACTCGGTCCGCGCCTTCCTGCCCAAGGAGGTCGACCGCGCCACCATCGAGCAGGTGCTGACCACCGCCCAGCGCACCGCGTCCTGGTGCAACAGCCAGCCCTGGCAGGTCATCATTGCCAGCGGCGAGGCCAAGGAGCGTTTTCGCAAGGCGATCTACGCGGAGGCCTCGAGAGGGCTCGGCGACGATTACGATTTCACCCCGCCGCGCGAATATGTCGGGGTCTATCTCGAACGCCGCCGCGAGAGCGGCTTCCAGCTCTACAACACGCTCGGCATCGCCCGCGGCGACAAGGCCGCCTACGCCAAGCAGGCCCTGGAGAACTACAATTTCTTCGGGGCGCCGCATGTTGCCATCATTCACACCGACGAGCCGCTCGGCATCTATGGCGCGATCGATTGCGGAGCCTATGTCTCCAATTTCATGCTGGCCGCGCAGGCGCTCGGGCTCGGCACGATTCCGCAGGCGGCGCTGGCGCGTCACTCCGGCCTGATTCGCCGCCACTTCAACCTGCCCGACGATCGCCGCATCGTCTGCGGCATCTCGTTCGGCTATGCCGACCACGCCCACAAGGTCAACAGCTACCGCACCTCGCGCGCGAGCGTGGCTGACACGGTGACATTCGTGGCGGAGTGAATACTTGCGCGAAGACGGCCGTGCGACCGGCCGCCTTCACACGTCTGCTGAGGGCCCGATGGCTGCGCTATCCGCCGCTGCCGCCGATCACGGCGCGCACGGTCTCGTCGGGCCCGAAGTCTTCGGCGCCGTCGACATAGAGCAGCGCGGCGAGCTTCGAGCGCGCGCGATTGACGCGGCTCTTGATCGTGCCGACCGCGCAGCCGCAGATCGAGGCCGCATCCTCATAGGAGAACCCGGAGGCGCCGACCAGGATCAAGGCCTCGCGCTGGTCCTGCGGAAGCTTCTCAAGCGCGCCGCGAAATTCCTCGAATTCGAGATGCGCATTCTGCGAGGGCTGCGTCTTCAGCGTCTTGGCATAATTGCCCTCGGCATCTTCGACCTCGCGCCGCCGCTTGCGATAGTCGGACCGAAACAGGTTGCGCAGGATCGTGAACAGCCAGGCCGGCAGATTGGACCCGGGCTGGAACGAGTCGATGTTGGCGAGCGCGCGCAACAGCGTTTCCTGAACCAGATCGTCGGCGCGGTCGGCGTTGCCGCTGAGCGAGATCGCGAACGCGCGCAGACTTGGCACGGCCGCAAGGATGTCGTTGCGCAGGGATTCCGTGAGAGGCATTAATCCCTCCCATTGTTGTTGTCGCCGGAGCCCCCATCAGTTTCGACTTGGGGTGCGCCTCCCGGCGCATCAAGTCTCTTGATCAATTCCGCGAACCGGTCCGGAACCCCTTGCCGGACGACATCGTCGTACATGGCGCGCAGTTGATGCCCGATCCGGGACTGGATCTCCGGAGTGAGGCCTCCCTTGCCGGGGGTCGTGCTTTTGCTGGCTTGAGACTTGAGATCTTTCATGACCTGTTCCACGTTTCCCCGAGTTAAGTTACTGTAAATCGATAAGTTTTCTCAACCGGGAGCCGTTCCCTGGATAGGCACAATTCCAGGTTCGTCAAAAAGTTCCCCCTCTCGCGGAACTTTTCTTGTCCTGAGGCGTAGTCAGCCCAGCAGGGGAACCCGGGCCTCCCCTCGTTGTTCCTGTTCTCTGAGGTCGGCCCGAAGATGAATGGAGTGGGGATGTCCCGTTCACAGCTTGTCGCTGAACACTTGCCGTTGCTGCGCCGGTACGCACGCGCCCTCACGGGCAGCCAGGCCTCCGGTGACGCCTATGTCGCAGCCATGTTGGAAGCCATGCTGGGAGATCCGTCGGTCCTCGACGAGAGCCATGGGCCCCGCGCGGGCCTGTTCCGGCTGTTCACCCAGATCTGGAATTCGGTGTCCGTCAACGACGATGCCGAGGTGACGACGCTGCCGATGCCGCCGGAACGGCGGCTGTCGAACATCACGCCGCTGCCGCGGCAGGCATTCCTGCTGCTGTCGCTGGAGGGATTTTCGGAAGAGGAGGTCGCCTTCATCCTCGGCACCGACGTTGCCGAGACGCGGCGTCTGGCCGATGCCGCAGGGCGCGAGATGGCGGCCGAGATCGCCACCGACGTGCTGATCATCGAGGACGAGACCTTCATCGCCATGGACCTCGAGAGCCTGGTGAAGAATCTCGGCCACAATGTCGTCGGCGTCGCGCGCACCCATGCCGACGCGGTGGCGCTCGCCAAGAACAAGCGGCCCGGCCTGATCCTTGCCGACATCCAGCTCGCCGACGGCTCGTCGGGGCTCGATGCCGTCAACGAATTGCTGCGCACCTTCGAGGTGCCCGTGGTGTTCATCACCGCCTATCCGGAGCGCTTCCTCACCGGCGAACGCCCGGAGCCGGCGTTCCTGATCTCAAAGCCGTTCCAGCCGGCGATGGTGTCGGCGGTGGCGAGCCAGGCGCTGTTCTTCCAGCGCAACTCGCGCAACCGCGCGCCGAAGATGCCGGCGGCGTAAGGAAGCTTCGATCGGACAAGAAGATGGCGCGTCGCAAGACGCGCCGTCTTTATATGTATATGTGGCGGAGAGTTGGTTTGCTCTGCCTCAGCAGCCGCGGCAGATGCTGCGACGCACGGAAGGCGCCGGAAACGGTTGGGCGCGGGCGACGATCTCCAGCGCAGCATCATCGAGCAGTCGCGAGCCGGTCCTCGCAGCCAATGCCCGCGAGACCAATTTGCCGGACCGGTCGATGACGAAGCCTACCTTGGCCTCACCGGTTTGCCCCAGTGCCCCGGCTGGAAATACCCCGCTCTTGGCGCTGTGTGCCGACAGCTTCGCCTTCCAGGCCTCGGCATTTCGCTTCGAGTATCCGTCTGCGCATGGGAAGGGAAGGCCGCGAGCAATCCGAGAAGTGCGGCGAGCAAAGGGAATTTCATCTGCATCGGTGCGGATACTAATCGCGGTCCGGTTGATGGCAAGGCTCGTTGCCCGTATCGCGTTCTCTCGTTGTGGGCAATTCGAGCGGCCGCGAAGCACCGGGCGCTTGACGCCAACCTCATTGCCCCGTTGATATTTCGGGCCGATGACATTCATCGCCGCCGGGGAGGGCCGTACCATGGACCAGCAGCTGCTCGATCGTCTCGCCATCCGCGATCTCGTCGAGAACTGGGCGGTGTGGCGCGATGCCGGGGACTGGGACCGCTTTGCCACGGTCTGGCACGAGGAGGGCTGGATGTCCGCTACCTGGTTTCAGGGGCCGGCGCGAGACTTCATCCGCGTCAGCCAGGAGGGGTTCGCCAGGGGCGTCCGCATCCTGCACTTCCTCGGCGGCACAAGCATCGATCTGTCCGGTGACCGCGCCATCGCCCAGACCAAGATGACGATCTCGCAGCGCGCACCCGTGCACGACGTGCTCTGCGACGTCGTCTGTACCGGGCGCTTCTACGATTTCCTGGAGAAGCGGCCAGACCAATCAGGCGTTGGCAAATGGGGCATCGTCCGCCGCCAGCCGATCTACGAGAAGGACCGGATCGACCCGGTCGATCCGGCCGCGACGCTTCAGCTCGACCAAAAAGCGCTCGCCGCGCTGCCCGAAGGCTACCGCCACCTCGCCTACATGCAGGAGCTGATCGGCTACAAGGTCAAGCGCGACATGCCGGGCCTCACCGGTGCCGAGGTCGAGGAGCTCTATGGCGAGGGGCGGGACTGGCTGGCGGGGAAAGCGAAGTGAGCCGCAGACAAAAGTAAGGCGCGACTGGCATCACCGCGTCCGTGGTGGAATTTCGCGCCTGTCCTCGATCGTCCGCTGAAGGCTTCTAACATGCTGTAATTACTGCTATAATCACTTCATCGAAAATCCGCTGCCGTTCACGGACGTTCGCCGCAATCCGCTGCAATCCGTGTTCAATGGTGGGGCGGATGGTGGGGCGGACATGGCCAAACGACAGTTGCACAAGCTCTCGGCCCGGGAAGCGGAAACCATCAATGAGCCCGGGCGCCACAGTGACGGGGGTGGGCTTTACCTCGCGATTGAGACGGGTGCGCACGCGCGGCGCCAATGGATTTTCCTATACCGCGTGCGCGGCACCAGCAAGCGCAGAGAGATAGGGCTGGGTCCCGCCAAGGGCAAAGGCAAGGACGGCATCTCGCTCGCCGACGCCCGGCTCAAGGCTGCGGATGCACGCAAGAGACTGGCCGAAGGCAAGGACCTGGCAGCGGAGCGGCGCGCCGAAACGCTGGCGGCTACGAAGTTCGGAGAATTCGCGGACGACTTTTTGGCATCGATCAAGGCCGGCTTCAAAGGAAAGAATACGCTCGCCGACTGGACGCGAGACCTAAAGGTGCGGTGCAAGCCCATCCGCGTCACGGAACTCGCCAACATCACCGTGAACGATGTATTGGGAATTCTGTCGCCCATCTGGATAACGATCAACCGCACAGCCCGCGAAACGCGCAGCCGGATTGAGCGCGTGCTTGATGCCGCAGAGGCGAGGGGGCTTCGGTCTGGGAAGAACCCTGCCATGTGGAAGACCTTGAAGCCGCTCTTGCCGAAATCGAAGCGGTCGAAGCGCCACCACAAGGCCGCACCCTACAAGGATGTTCCTGGCATCGTTCAGGCGCTGCAAGCCAACCACGAAGCGGCGGACACGTCGGTCAACCTCGCGGCTGAATACATCATCTTGACCGCGGTGCGGACCGGCGAGGCGCGCCTGATGCGGGTGGGCGAGGTGAACTTCGCGGAGCGGCTTTGGACCATCCCAGCGGAGCGGATGAAGACAGAAGACCACCCCGAAGGCCAAGATTTCGAAGTGCCGCTCTGCGACCGTACAATCGAAATCCTGAATACCGTCATCCCAAAGAACGCGGTTCGTGATGCCTACGTGTTTGCCGGTCAATGGTCAAAGGACCATACGAAGCCGCTTGGCATGAATGCCGTGCTTCACGCGCTCAAGGCAGTTTATCCGGCGATGACCACGCATGGCTGCCGGTCCAGCTTCCGCGATTGGACGGGTGACGAAACGCGTTTCGAGCGCGAAATTGCAGAAATGGCATTGGCCCACAAGGTGGGCGATGAGACAGAGCAGGCCTATCGGCGTGGCAATGCGTTGAAGAAGCGACGGCACTTGATGAACGCTTGGGGCCGATACGTCGCAAGCGGTTCCAACGTGATCCGATTTCCTCGTACTGGCGCGGCCGATATCGCTGCCGTCGGTGAATGAGCCTGACCACTACGACCGGGCCGAGCTCTCCCGTCTGAGGCTTCAGCCTTTGAGTGCAAGCAGACGGCGAGGTCTCGTTCGAGGGAAGTGCAATCATTGCTCAACTCCGAAGGGCGACGCAGCCGCATCTTGCCGTTCTTGTAGGTAAATCAGCTTAGTTCGTCCTGGGCCCGGCAAAGTTCGTAGACACCGCGAACGCCTGCGCCGCGCCGACTTGAATTGCCTTGTTCGTTTCAGGAAGTTGCCACGAAGACGAAGTCGTCCGACGAAAATTAGAACCGCTACTGCGTTCGCACTATGCATTTTTGCGTTCGCAGTGCAGTATTTGTGCTCTGAATCGGGTGTGACGCGGGAAAGCGTCATTGGCTTAAGCTAAGGGAATTGGCGGGCGGCCTGCAAAAAGCAGCAGCTCAAGCATCTCAGTCCTAAAATCCTTTGCGTCTTCTTCGCGGCGAGCGGCCCCCCTGATCGCGCCGGAAAAATGCATCTACTCATAGTAACAGCAGGAATAGTGCGCTCGGTTCAAATAGTAATCTATGCGTTGGCGGGGCAAGCGGCGAGGGCAGCGAGTGCTGCTCTCAATCGAGAGGCTTGCATGCCCAATCACGCCCTTGTCTCGGGAAGTCTCCTGGCGGCTGACGGCGGCTGGAATTCCGCTGCTTTGCTATGGCCTGCTCGCTTATGCCTTGATCTAACTGCCAACATACTGACTGCCTTTCACGCTGCGGGAAATGATTGGTGCCACGCAGCAGAGCCTCAAGGGCGCAGACAGATCATCTGGAACTGCATGAGTTGTTCGATGGTCCTTGGTGAGTCGGTTGCAATGAAGAGATACTATTTTGATATCCGCGACGGCAGCCAATTCATCCGTGACGATGAAGGTGTAGAGCTAGCGGACATCGAGTCTGCGCGGCAGGAGGCGACCGCTGCGCTTTCGGAAATAACCCGCGAATGGGGCAGAGGCAGGCCGCGGCATCAAATGGCAGTTGAAGTTCGCGATGATCGTGGCCCAATCTTGGAGGCAAGATTCAGCTTCGTGATCGAAGAGCATGACGTGATAGCCCTCGGTTGGAATCGAAACGCTATTTCGGACGCAGACTGACCGTCGAATTCGCGCGCGCTCGTATAACCAACGCCCATCCCAGAGGTCAGGCCGATTGGGCGGCTGAAGTTAGCCCGCATCCCGAACATTTCCTTTCGATTGGTCACTTCGAGAGCCAGGCGGACATCAAAGTTGGCGCGCTCGATGCTGACATCATGCAGTTCGCCCGTAACGAGCGAGAGCTCGAGTTATTTCACTTTATCTATTCGGCTGGCCAGCTGACGGCTACACGTCCGCGTACATCGCTGCTCGTGAATGTTTGTTAACATTCGCGCTCAGCCAAGCGATCTGTTGGAACTTGTGCTCGGTAGTCCGTGTCAGAAGAACAAGCGTTCTCAGCGACTTGCAATAGTCCGAATAAGAAGGGAATTCAAAGGAGATGGTAAGCAAACTCGGGCGGATGGCCTATCGCTTTCAAGGTCGGCAGAAGCCTTACTCGATCGGGTCTTGCGGCAACGGCAACGACCGAACCGTCTCGCTTGCCGCGGCGCGCCAGCGCCATGACGCCTCAAAGGCCCCGTTCGCACAAGGGACGCCGGTCGATCGCTCGAGTGAAAAACAATTTGAACGGGATCGGCGCGCGCTGAGCGCCCCTTCGGCGTGTGGATCGATGATTGGCTTACGGAGAAGAAGACCGAGAAGATCAAGCGCGGCAGGCTTGTCACCGTGCGCAGTCCTGAAACCATCGCGCTACTCGAAAGATGGGCGGGTTATCTGAATAATCGTTTCGGCGAGCAGCCTCCTCGCGGCGGCCGTGATACTTTCTGCCATACTGGGTCTCAGTTACGGCGCCACATTCAATGGAAGTTGCGAGGCGATAAGGGATGCTCCATTCGGCTGCCTCGAATGGTGGCTTTCCCGCTATCAGACTGCGATTGCCATCGCAGGCGCGATACTTGCCGCCTGGTTGGGCGCACAGCCGGTTCTGAGGCAACTTAAGCTTTCATCGCTTCAGACCGCTGCGACATTGCAACAGGTCTACACCACTCGTGAAAGGTTACTCGAGAGTGGATTCAAGCCTGAATTGGATGATCTGGAGCAGTTGTCGAACGAACTGACCGGCGGATACTTCCAGCGTGACGGCAACAGGCGTGTCCTTTCCGAGTGGATTTGGGACATCAGCCAGGACGTAGATCGGGCCGAAAGACGTGCCGTACGACGCCAGTTGAAGAACCGTGACGGGGATTCGATGGCCATTGCTCGCAAAGGCCTCATCGGAACGCTCGGACGCCTCAGCACATGTATGCGAAACTACAATGCGACCGTGGGAGCCGACGATCCTGAACTCGGACCTCCCGGCGAGGTGATGCTGGCGGCAGAGGAGGCCAAATCGAAGGCCGAGAAAGAATTACCTGGCCGAATCGAAGAATTGTCCGCGGCCGTCGAAAATTTCCGCAATGCGTTCATGGTCGATCTTCAAGAACTGCGGACGAAACGGCAGCTCTATGACCAAATCCTTGCAGCCGCGGATCTGCCCACAGAAGCCTGACCGCTGATAGCAAGGCATTTCGCCATCGCGCACTGCCGATGAAACTATGTCAGCGAGGCGAAGCGCAAATTATCGTGCAGGAATATGACGACAAGTCTGTCAGCGGGGCCCTCGCGATCTTCGTCGGATGGGGCGCGATCGCGCCCCGGTCCGTAGCACTGCTTCGCGTGTGCAATTCTGAAATTCAGATCGTCCCTGTCGACCGCACGAACCGAACATTGATGAAGCGTCGGATGGCCGGGGAACGCCACGCTGGCTGGCTGCGTCGACCGAGTTGGCAGCGCAAGCCCGGCTGGTCGTGGAAGCGGCAGGCCGAGTAGCGGTCGAGCCATGGCATTGAAAGTCTCCGCCACTCTCCCGAGTTCACAATAACGTCCATCCGAGCGAGAGGACGATCGGCTGAGGCTGATCGAAGTGGCAATCGATCTGCGACGATGGTCGTCTAAGGGTGTCAATGGTGCCGGCCACCATCATCATCAGCAGCACCGTATTGCGATCCGCTGGATGCTGATCTCGAACCGCTGATGCTCGCCCTCGTTTAGCCAGCAGATTTCCCGATCGGTAAAGTTCGTGATCCAGCCAAGCATTTTGTTTAGGAATTTTCCCGTTCGGTAAAATATAGTCAAGTTCGCCGCTAATTGAACTCCTATTTTCCCGCTCGGGAAAATATCTATTGAAATTGCAGTGGATCCCGTCTACATTCCCGCTCGGGAAAATCATCATGACTAGTATTCCGGATACGACGACCCTTGGCGCCTTAGTTCGCCAGCGGCGGAACTCATTGGGTCTACGGCAGCAGGACCTCGCATTGACCGCCAACGTGGGCGTGCGTTTCATAGTCGATATCGAGAGCGGAAAGGAAACCAGCCAAATCGGCTTGGTACTTAGACTGCTCAAGGCGCTTGGGATATCGCTCCAAGCCAACATGGCGCCAGCACCTCCGTCGCCTACCCAATCGGCGGACGTCGACAGCGGCATCTTCGATCCCGATAATCCGGCGCCATCCCGATGAGAATCCAGGAAAATGTTCCGGCCGTAGCCGGCGACAGTCTCGACGTTCGGTACGAGGAAAAGCTGGTCGGCCGTATCCGCCGGCGAACTGAGGCCGTCCAAGATATCGAATTCGTCTACGACGAAGCGTGGATGTCGGACCCGAATGGCTTTCCGGTTTCCACACGCATGCCAATGGCTCGTCGCCTGCACGAGCCGGACGTTGTCTATACTTGGTTCCTCAATCTGCTTCCGGAGGGCCGCACGCTTCAGACGATCGGTGCGATCCTTCGCATCCCCGAAACGGACGTTTTCGCTCTTTTGGAAGAGATGGGCGAAGACCTTCCGGGGGCACTCGAGATAACCCGTAATGTGGACGAGGCGCCGAAGCGGAATCCGAGATATCGGAAGCTGACCGAGGCCGAGCTTGCAGAAACCATTCGAAGGCTCCCGGAGAGGCCGTTCCTCGTCGGAGAAGAGGGCATCCACATGTCCTTGGCCGGCGCTCAGGACAAGTTGCCCGTGGTCCAATATCCGGACGGTGCAATGGGCTTGGCGATGGACGGTATGCCGACAACCCACATCCTCAAGCCGGCTAACAAGAGATTCCACTCCGCTGTGGAGAACGAGGCCTTCTGTCTTCGCCTAGCTGCCGCCGTGAAGCTGCCTGTCGCGGAATGTTCAATAGGGAAGGCCGAGGACGTCGAATACCTGTTGGTCAAACGTTACGACAGACCAGTCCGGAACGGGCGAGTTCGCAGGATCCATCAGGAGGATTTCTGCCAGGCGACGGGATACATTCCGCATTTGAAATACGAATGGAATCCTCAGACGAAGCAGGCCGGACCGGGATTGAAGGCCTGCCTCGACGTATTGACCCCGACTGGCAACGCGGCCGTGAACAAGCTCCGCTTCCTCGATTACATGGTCTTCAATGTCCTTTGCGGAAACGTCGATGCGCACGCAAAGAATTACTCCTTGCTGCTCGAGGCGGGCGGTGCCGTGACGATGGCTCCGCTCTATGACGTGATGAACGGCGAGATCTACGACGGCGTGACGAGAAATCTCGCGATGAAGATCGCAGGGAAGAATCCTGGCCGCTACATCGGTGCGAGACACTGGGATCGCTTCGCCGAAGCAAATGCGCTGTCGGCTACCCAAGTGAAACGCCGAGTCGCCGCGCTGTCTCAAGCGGTTCTCTATGCGTTGCCAGGCGTAGTCATTGAAATGAATGCGACCAAAAAGTCCCCGACGTACCAGCAAATTGAAGGATATATCGCCAGCACCTGCCGCAGCATGCTGTCGAACCTCAAGAACGAAGTGGACGACGCACCGGCGGACGACGAGAAGACTGCTTCCGCTCAGGCTCCCGGACTTTCTTGATTGATATACCCCGAGCGGTCTTGACCTCTTGGCGAGCCTCGCCTTTTTCCGCCGGCAAAGAGAGGAATTGCGGTCGCGGCGGCGATAGAGGAGACATCGCTTATTCGGCGTCACTGGCCGTATTGACCGCCCCGGCCGCCTTAAGTGAGACAGCCTCGATGTGCCGGGCGGTAGAAGATGTTATGCTCTTGCCAATCGACCGATGCCTAGGGCACCGATGAAAGAGAGCCCAATCCTAGGATGAATCCGGTGCTTGCGAACAAGAGGCCGTCCGGCGTAATCGGCACAGCGAATTGAAATTCATTCATTCCACGTCCGGGCAGCGAGCTCGGAATCATGGCCGGTCACGATGCGACGGTGCGCGAGAAGGAGCCTGACTGTCGCATATCAGCCTGCTGGGCGCGTAAATTTGTCAATCGGCCGATCGTCTCGGACATCCTCGCCGCCTGGTCGCGGACGAACTGCTCCTGGTTTCGAGCCATGAGACCGAGCGCGCCCGGGCGATCGTAGCCTGAGCGTCGCACGTCTTCGTCGAAATGCCGTACGACTCGATCGAGTTCGTCGATCGCTCCGCCAAGCCGCTGCGCGTATTGCTGCACGAATGCCGGCGCCTGCCCGAAGAAGACAGCGACGATGAGGCCGATCGCAATCGAGATCGAGGTGCGCAAGCTTGGTCCTTAACCGGTATGCCGCAATGAAGCTTCCAACGGCTCAGTGATGATTTCGCTGCGATCGATGTCGTCATTGGCACCGAAGTCGAAGATGCGATTGATCCTCTGGCCGTCCCAGCGGAAGCGATAATGAGCCCCTTGTATGCCACGCTCGATCAGAACATCTCCGTTGAAGACGCCGATGAACTCGTATCCTGGCAACTCGGCAATCCTGAACGCGACGCCATCTACGCCTTCCTCATACAGTCGCCGTCCGAGCAGCCATCGCGCGGCTTGGGGCGTGTCGGGCGGGAGTCCGCGAAGGTCGACGAAGGTTCCGACCACCTTGTTGGTGATCATCCGCATGTCGACGCCGCAGGCGGGCTCGTCCGTGCGGGAAAGAAACTCCTCTCGGCGCAGGATCGCCCGAGCGAGAGCACCACGCTCATCCGTCGCTAGTTCCAGCACGGAATAAGGAGGAGGCAAGCAGTATGAGCCCTCCGGCATCGGGTACGCAAAGGGCGCGTGGTTCCAGTTCTGCAGTTTCGGCGAGTTCGCGTCGGCCGAGATGTCGCCGCCAGTGATGCGGGACTTGGCGGCAAGGCGTGGATTGGTGATCGTTTCCAGATCGGCGGCAAGGTGCTGCATCTCGCGAGAACCGAACTTCTCGTAGATGTCGATCGTGGGGTATTTCGAGGGAAACAACCGGCGGTATTGCCCGTCGATCGAGATCTGCGGGTACAAGGCTTCAACCTCCGCGCTGGGCATCGACGTATTGCCGTACCCTTATGATATTGCTCAGATTACCGCTCAGCATGACGTCGAGCGCGGTCGCTCCGTCGAAGTACCGGTTCGGTCGGCGGATCCAGCGTACGGCAGCTTCGTGCGAATCGAGCAGGATGCTTAGAGCCTTATAGATCGAGCCCAAATGCGAGATACGCTCCAGCGTATCTACCGAGACGTCGCCACCATCCTTGCGCCAACGGAAGTAGGTCGAGCGGGCTGGGGACCCAAGCAGCTTGATCTGTTGTTCGGTGCTCAAGTCCCAGATTTCCGCAAGTTTGAAGAAGAATTCGAGCGGGGTGGGGTGCCCCCCATGGGGCCGCTCGGTCGTCTCTGTCCGGCTACTTGGTTGCATTAGCCCTCCATTTAGTGTCAAATCGGACTTGATTTGCATGATTAGTCCCATTAGATACAGTCCGATAACGGACTGATTCGAAATCATCGGTCCCTTCCGGGATTTCGTCAAGCCCTGGGCACCCGTCCGTGTGCCCGGAAATGGAGAAACTTATGGATACGGCTCTGACGAATACCGCGGGCGAGCAGGTTCATGCCAACCGCTTGTTCGAGGCTGAGATCGGCGACGAAAACTTCAACTTTGCGACGGTGTCATTTGACGACGCCAAGGTCACCGGGGCCCAGGTCTGCATGGCCGCTGGCCGACACCCGGTCGAAGAGCACGTCGTGTTGCGGCATCTCCCGAGTGGAGAGCTCGAGACTCTGCGTCCCACCGAAACCTCGGACCTCGACAACCACAAGCGCAGCCGTTTCTTCGTGATCAAGGGGGACGACACCCACCGCTTCTTCATGGAAGGATTGGCGATGGAGTGGCCTCGCAACAAGCTGTTGGCCTGGCAGATCAAGCTGCTTGCCGGCGCCGGCGACGACCAGGCTTTGTCGCAGGATCTCCCCGGTGTCGATCCGGTGTACGACGATGACGACGAGGTCGACGTTGGCGCCGCGGGCGTCGAACGTTTCAAGCTCCGTCACCGCAAGAAGACTGTGACCGTGATCTACGGCGGCGACACCGAGTTCGAGCTGGAGCGGCGGGTCTACACCACGGAAGAGCTGATGACGGTGTTCGGCGTGCCGGCCGGTTACAACCTGGACATCATCGGCGCCGACGGCGTCTTCCGCGAGATGGCGCCCGCCGAACGTCTCAGGGTGAAGGACGGTATGGAGTTCGCCTCTCATCCGCCGGTCGGTCAGTCGTCGTGACGGCCGAGCAGCACCTTGCGGCATTGCGGCGGATCAACCGCCGCGCCGAACTTTGGGACGAGGGAGGACGGCCCCTCGTCTACCTGCCGAGCATGCAGATCCAGCACAACGGCGGCACGATCACAGCGGACGGGCTGCTCTGCCCCCGCAATCATGGCAGCTACACGACCAGGCTCTTCTTGTCACAGCCGTTTCCGAACCGTGGCCAGAACTGGACTGTGCATCAGATCATGGGGCTCGCCTGGCACACGATGTCGTTCAACTACGTGTCGGAATTACTGCCGTGGACCGAAATTCTCGCCATTCACCTGGGGCAGCTGAAATGAAGGTTAGTCTGAAGATCGCCGGCTCGCTGCTGGATCAAGTCCGACGCGATCTCGCGCGACCCCACTTCTTCGCCCATGAGCGCGTCGGCTTCCTGACGGCCGGCGCTGCTGCCGTCGCCGGGGACCTGATGCTGCTCGTGCGCGGCTACATGCCCGTCGCCGACGAGGATTACGAGGTTGCGCCGGGTGTCGGCGCTCGGATCGGCTCGAACGCCATGCGCAAGGCGGCGCAGGCTGCGTATCGGCCGCCATCCGCTCTCCTGCATGTTCACACCCATGGCGGCCGCGGCCTCCCGAAGTTCAGCGGCATCGATCTCGAGAGCGGAGACAAGTTCGTGGCCGGCTTCTTTCAATCGTGTGTGATGAGATGCCGCACGGACTGCTCGTGCTGAGCGACAACGGTGCCACTGGCCTGCTCTGGCTCGAGCCCAGTAAACCCTCGGTGCCGATCGATCGCTTCATCCGCATCGGCCAGCCCATCGTCGAACAATGGAGTGCACAATATGAGCTGGCTTGATCGACAGAGCTTTTTGGGCGCCGACAGCAAACGCCGGTTGGCCGAGTTCACCGTCGGGCTGGTCGGGTTGGGTGGTGGCAACTCGCACGTCGCTCAGCAGCTCGCTCACGCCGGTATCGGAAATTTCGTGTTGGCGGACGTAGACAGAATCTCCCCGACAAACCTGAACCGGCTCATCGGCGGCAAGTGGTGGCATGTGCTGATGCGAACGGCGAAGATCGTCATCATGAAGCGCATGATCCTGGCGATCAATCCGAAGGCGCGCATCGAGGTCCACCGTAAACAATGGCAGGTCGTGGGCGACGCCTTCAGGCGCTGCGATATCATCGTCGGCGGCGTCGACAACGTGCGCGGCAAAGACGAGCTCGACGCCTTCTGCCGCCGCTTTCTCATTCCCTACGTCGACCAAGGCATGGACGTGCACAAGCTTGCCGGCGGGCAAGGCCACTTGGTCGCTGGCCAGGTGGTACTTTCGGAGCCGGGAAGTCCTTGTTTGCGCTGCTTGGGCATCGTCACGGACGAGGCGCTGGTCGAAGAGTCCCGCAACTATGGGGCAGCCGGTGGTCGTCCACAGGTCGTGTGGTCAAATGGGGTGCTCGCTTCGCTAGCAGTCGGCTTGGTGGTGCAAATGGTGACGACGTGGTGTCGACGGGCAAGGCCAGGCGCGTATCTTGCCTATGACGGCAACTCCGGCCTGGTCACGGAAGCCGAACGATTTCGACGCTGTTCGGGCACTACCTGTACGCATCATCCGCAGGTTGCGGTCGGGGATATGAGTTTCGATATCCGCAACTTTATTGCCCGCGGCAAGTCCGGGGAGCGGCCGCGTTTTCGGCGGATCGAATGGCTCATTGGACCTGTCCGCAGATGGTCGGTTGGCAGCTTGATCTAGCAGAGAGATAGCTGCAGGCGCCCAACGTACGCAGTTCGGGGGTCCCCCAAGTATACTCGCGAAGCACGATGACGATCCTGGACGCCCCTCGGAATGCGGGCATGCGTCGCATTGCGCCTATGCCCTGTTCAGAATCATTTGGTGAAAATCGGTGTGGAAGTGAAGGGGCCGCTACCAGCCGCCCCATTGGATGTTCGGCTGACTGAGATATATCGCCGATCAGGATCGAGGAACGCTGGGCGATAGCGTTCCATTGCCGCCGATCAATCCTTCAGCGATTGCAGCAGCCGGAGGTGGAGATCGCGTATCACCATTGACGCCTCCTTCGCGGACAACTCGTTGTAGTCGCCGTTACGCAGGAATCGCCGGATTGCGGTCTGCATGTCTACCACACGTCTGAAGTTCGTATGCCGGATCCGCCACAGCCTCTTCAAACCTCGCCATGGGTTCGGTCATTGCGGCGTGGGACGGCAGGTAGCGCGCGCCCGTGTCGGAGAATGCCATGCGCAACCAAGTCAGGCCGTCCACCACGTCGGCTCCGGCCAGAAAATAGAGCGGCGTCATGAAGGGGTCGAGCCCACCGAAGACGTGGATGGGCTTGTGAACGTTGTTCGCGTCAAGCAACGCGCGCAGGCGAGCAACGAACGCCAGCCTCTCGAAAAACGTATCGCCAGCTTCTTTCTCCGTCACACCGACGATATCAAAGAGCCGCATGCGACGTAATGGGAAATGATATCGACGGATTGACTGTGTTTACGGTCTGAATTGTACCCCCAACCATCATAACCTGCGAGGGAATCGCATTCGGGTTATCAATAAACTTGCTGAGGTTGTTAAGGGTCTCGCGAGTATAGATGCTGTCAATCGTGGACGAAATTTCTACTGCATTGTAGTTGAGTTGCGTACTTGCGCACCCTGAACTCAGCAAAAGAGCAATGATCGCTGTCGTACGGCTGCCCCAACGTGCGTTCGACATCCTGAACCCCCAAACTTGCTACGCTCCCTGACAGAATAAGAGTTCAATTCTAGGTTTAGGTCAATGGAGAGTTCCTTCAACTCAACTCAATTGGTGGCGCCGATCGGCCGGCCAGGTAGCCACCTCATTGAGCGCTCCGGGGCTGCCGGCGATCACGATCGTGCTGCGGGCGAACAGGGCGGGCGTCTGGTTCGTTATTTCGCTGTCCGAGTGCGGGTCGACCGAACTCGCCCCAACATCTACAGCCCCCGGCAATTGCGATGCTCTAGCGGACGCAGAATTGTGCTGGAAGCCGTGTCTCAGCCCCGCCGAAAAAAGGCGCCGATCCGGCTATCCCTGACGCAAAGCTGCGCGGCTCCTGCTTATAAGAGATTGTTCTCGCGCATCGGTTGCGGTTGGATGCGCTATTACATTTCGATAACGGCGGGGCGAACATGAAGTCGATTTCAATAATGGCCGGTCTACTGCTGCTCGGCTTAATCGCAGAAGCAAACGCACGCGGAGGACATGGAGGGCGCGTCAGCTACGGCGGCGGACATCACACGACCAGTCATGGCGGCAGCTATTCGGGCGGGGCCGGCTCGTCGCACCGTGGCGGGACTTACGTCAATTCGAGAACTGGCAACCGCTACGGCACCCACCAATAGCGAGCCAAGAAGTAGGAGCCGAGGCGCGGCCGTTCGATGGGGCATTTTTTCCCGTGCGGAGCAACGGGAGATCGCCTTCCGGCTGGGAAGCCGTCAGGGTGCCGGAAGGGGCCTTCCTATCCGCGCTCTTTTGGCTCTGGGGCGTGATCGGTCTCCTTTTCAATGCGGGCACTCTCTTCGGCCTCACCGGGTCAGTTGGTGTCGGCATCTCGGCTTATCTCACCGCCACCAGCCTGATCTGGATTGGCGGCATGGTTCTGTTCGGCATGGGAGCGCTGCTCTCGCACAATGACTTTGTTGGCGAGCGGCCGCTGCAAGAGGCAAGCGATAATATTCGGATAGCGCGCTAGGCTCTCGAGTAATTTAAAGGCCAGGGCCGCGAGAAAAAGGCCAGGACCGCTAGAATTCTGTTTCGGGACGAATTGCAGTCCGGCGCGTCCGGATGCGCGAAGAAGCCCCAGTCGGCGCTGGCGGAACTGGGGCTTCCGGCCGCGCCCCCGCGCGCCATATCGAGCCCGGACCAAGGGCAAGACCGAGAACGGCGTTGGCTACGTAAAGCGGAATGCGATCGCTGGCCGCGCCTTCCCAGGGTGGGAAGCCCTCGAAGCGCATCTTGAGGCTTGGACACGGGAGGTCGCCGATCTGCGCCAGCATGACACCACTGGCGAGCCACCGATTGAGCGGTTCAGGCACAGCGAAGCGCAAGCCCTGAGGCCGAGCGCTTCCAGGCCGCACGCGAACTGATCCTGCGTGTGCAGGCCGACTGTGCCGTTAAGATCGAAGGCAACGCCTGCTCGGTGCCCTGGCGGCTGATCGGCGAGACGGTGCGAGCGACGATCGCCGATGGCATGGTGCGCATCAACCACGGGATCCATGAGGTGGCCGTTCATCCGATCTGTATCGGTCGGCGCCGTCGCGTCGTTGACCCTCAACACTTTGAGGGCCTGGCTGGCTTTAGACCCAGCCGTGCCGACGAGCTCGCATCGCCTGCGGCGCCCTCGTCGCCGGCTCTGCTGCGTCCGCTCGGCGAGTACGAGGCGAATGTGGGAGGGGACTTCTGATGAATGCCCGATCGCCTGAGCGATGTGCTGACGCGCCCGAAGCTGACCGCCGTCCGCGATCAGCTGGATGGGCTATTGGACGAGGCCGGCCGACAAGAGCTGAGCCTACGCGAGACCCTGGTGCTGCTGTGCGCGCGCGAGATCGCCCGCAAGGACGAGCGGCGCATCGAAATGACTCTCAAACTTGCTGCTTCCCGTTCGTTCGCGATCTCTCCGGCTTCGACTTCTCGGCCCAGCCGTCGTTAGATCCCAAGCAGGTACGCGAGCTTGCCGGCGCGCGTTGGATTGCCAATGGCGAGAACGTGCTGCTTCTTGGGCCGCCCGGCGTTCGCAAGACGCACCTTGCGGTCGCGCTGGGGCGTGAAGCGATCCAGGCTGGGCATTCGGTGCAGTTCGTCGCAGCCACCACAGTCGTTGCGCAGCTTGCCAGTCACAGTCACAGCGAGGTGCGGCGCGGCGATCAAAGCGAGAGTGCAGCGTCAATCAAGATGAGAATGCCGCCGCTGGACGGGAACGTAGGGAGGGCGTAGCCCGACCGGAGTTACGAGCGAGGCGCGATCCTGCTTACAGTAACCGCAGCGTCGGCGAGCGCAGCTCGGTCTTCAGCGACCCCGTGGTCGCCACCGCGATCCTTGATCGTCTGCTGCACCACAGCCACGTCATCACAATCCGCGGCGACAGTTGCCGGTTGAAGGAGAAGCGTCGCAGCGGGCTGCTGCAGAAGCCCGCCACGCCAGATCCCAAATCGGAGACCGCGCAGATGCAGTCGAACAAACATATGACGATCAAAACTGTGGAAGAATCAACTATTCGACGCGAGCTTGGCGTCCATCGCGCCGGACTATCGCTTCGTGGTCGCGATCCTCGTCTACGTTGCGGCACTATCGCTGAACATGGCCGGACCAGCCGCGATTCACCCTCTTCCTGTTGCCCGGCTGGCGCCCTGGTGAACGCGCAGCGCGCGCTCGCTGAGAAGTGGATGCTCCAGCTGAAGTGATGCGCATGAAGCCTGAGACCGACTGGTTGGTACTGATCGCTGCGTACAATTGGCGGTGATCATTTGATGCCTTGTTGCGATTGCCCGCTTCACCCGTTCGTTCTGTTCGGCACACTTGTCCAGTGACGTCCGGCGACGCGGTCGGGGCCTAGGGCGGTGGCGGGTGCGTCGCGTCAGATCGAACGTTTTGGCTTTCCGGTCTTGGCGGCCGTGTGTGCGATCCCAGCTTCGCCAGCTTGGCGAACGTTCGGGCGCTCCTCGCCCGGTCGCCCTGAGCCTTGTAGCTCCAATTTACGCCGCAGGACGTCGCGCGCTTTCATTCGCCTCGGTTACGATCAAGGTCCTTGAGTTCATTTTGAGCAAGTGATCGCGCTGACGCCTTCAGCTTCTCCACGCCCGGCCGGTCGATATACGTCCGTCGCAGCGGACCGGAACCCAATTCCGACGCTGCTCGCCGGTCGCAGCGCGATCACCGGACGCTCGTCGAGATTGATGCGGGCGCGCTACGATTTCATCCGCGCTGCCATTATCGCCCTTTTTTGACTCAGCTGCTGCAAATTCTCTCGAACTTGGCGAGCCAGAAAACGGTACGAGCAGGGAAACGTGACACTCGCGTCGTGGTTCCGGATTCGGCCTTGCTAATCGGAAACTTTATTCTCGCCCGCCGCAAATTCGGTCTGCTCCGCTAATTGTCGGAAATCACTTGAACCGCACCTTACGTCAGGTTGTAGGCACGTTTAGAGACTCGCTCATGACCAACGAGGCGTAGAGTTGAAATGCTTGATTTGTGCGCAGGAAGAGCCGCGTTCCGTCAGTCCTCCGTTGACCGAGAGGATTATTCGAGCATCGTCAGCGTACTCGACGTCATCAAGTGTCCGGCCATTCGGATAGATCGAAATGGCTCTGTGCTGGCTGTAAGCGCCAAGGCATCAAAGCTCTTTGACGGCGAGCTCTTCGTGCGGGGGCAGCATCTTTATGTCACCCATTACCAATCGCGTATCAAATTGGAGGAGTTGCTGAATCGTGTCCGGTTGGCCTCCGACTCGCAAGAGGGTTTCGCTTCGCAAGTCGTAATCCATCGTTCGGATCGTCGACCGATCGTTATCGAAGCCATCTGGCAAGATTGGGCCTGCAAAAGCTCGCTTTGCGACACGGGCGCTCTTCTTCTCTTGACGGACCTGAGTGAGATGCCCGTCATTTCTCAAATTTCTCTCATGGAGATCTTCGGCTTGACTCGCGTTCAAGCACATCTCGCACGACTCCTCGTCATGGGAAAATCGCTAAAGGAAATCGCCCGTGAAATGAACATTTCCGCGGGAACAGCTCGCAATCACCTCAAAGCCATTTTTGTGCGGACCGCGACCAAGCGGCAGGGAGAGTTGATCTCGCTGTTGTCCCGCCTTCGATAGTACCGCAAATAATGGGCGTGAGCTTGCACCTTGCGAGTCCGCATGTGTCGGCGATCTCATGGAAACTAACGCTCTCCGAAAAAAACGGTTGCATTCGAGGACGTTTATGCCCCGCTCTGATGACAGTTCCGTTGAGAGACCAATTCGGACGTCAGATGATCGCAAGTGGGCCGCCTTAATGAGAGATGGCCGACCGGCTTTCGCTGTTCCAAGTGATCGAAACACGTACAGCCCACACGTAGCTATCCTACTTGGCGTTAGGAATGGCGCACGTTTCCTCTCCGAACAACTCCAATCATATGCCGAGCAGACCCACCCCAACTGGTCCGTCCATGTCTCGGATGACGGATCCAGCGATAGAACCCGCGATATAATTCAAGACTTCGCGGGCGGCGTGTCGCAGGAGGTGACCCTGCGCTGTGGCCCTCGCACGGGAGCTGCGGCCAACTTCTTAGGTTTGTTGCGCGATGACACAATTGAAGCGGACTATTTCGCCTTCAGCGATCAGGATGACATTTGGTGTGCCGAAAAGCTCGGCCGGGCGATCAGCATGTTGCGCAGTGCGCCGAGTGACCAGCCCGCTCTGTACTGTTCGCGAACTGAACTGATTGATGAAGCAGGGCGCCATCTTGGATATTCAACCGCATTCAAACGTCCTCCGAGCTTTAGAAACGCCCTTGTTCAAAGTGTCGGCGGGGGAAACACCATGGTTTTCAATCGGCTTGTCGGCGATCTGCTCCGGCACGTGCCGGATGACATCGTTGTCGCGCATGACTGGATGACTTATCTTACGGTCTCTGCCGCAGGCGGGATCGTCTTTTATGATCAGATGCCTTCGGTGAGGTATCGTCAGCATCGCGACAACTTGGTTGGGTCCAATTTGGGTTTTCAAGCCGCCGTTCGTCGCGCGAAGAAGATCTTTGCGGGTCAGTGGCGAGGCTGGAATTCCCTCAACGTCAGGGCACTTGACCACTACCTATCGCACCACATGACAGAGGAGAACATGCGTGTTCTCGACAGATTCGTTGAGATGCGCCTAGCGGAAAGCCTCCCCCGACGATTGTGGAACTTTTGGCGATCCGGAGTTTACCGGCAGACCCCGCTCGCAAATCTCGCAATGCTGTTGGCAGTGATTGCGAACAAGATTTGATGATCTGCTTCCGGCGTGAGGTTACGCGCTTGTAGCCTAATTTTGTTCGGCTATCACCTCGAAGCCGTTTCGCTCGTATCTGATCGGTCTGCACACTCGCCATCAGTTGCTATTCGCAGCGCTAACACGTGAAGACCGCGGTCGTATCCAATACCATTGGAAGGAAATCACATGACAGTCGAAATCGAGTCTCTTGCTATCGCCGACGTAAAACTCATCCGCTCGCCGAAATTCGGCGATCATCGAGGCTTCTTTTCTGAGACCTGGAATAAGCACGCGTTGCGAGAAGGTGGTCTTGATCTTGACTTCGTGCAGGACAACCACTCGTTCTCGGCTGCGACAGGTACCGTGCGCGGGCTACATTTTCAAATCCCACCGCGCGCGCAAGCAAAGCTTGTGCGTGTGGTGCGCGGCGTCATCTTTGATGTTGCCGTCGATATACGTGGCAACTCACCGACTTATGGCCAGCATGTGAGTGTTGTGATTTCGGCTGATACATGGAGCCAGCTTCTGGTGCCTGCAGGCTTCGCGCATGGCTTCATGACCCTCGAAGAGAATACCGAGGTCCTTTATAAGGTCACCGATTATTACGCACCAGACTGCGACAGGGGCATTCTCTGGAGTGATCCCGACCTCGGGATCGAGTGGCCGCTTCCAATTGCGAGTGCGGTTCTTTCGGACAAGGACAACCGATATCCGCGCCTTAGGGAGGTGCCAAATGTATGCTCCGAGGCTCGTGTGTGACATGAGGCTCCAGCCTTCTTTGGAACAACCAACCAGGGAGTTTCCAGCGACAGCATCTGGTCGGATGTTGATTGGCAGTCGGTTACCCCTAGCATGGTTTATGTATGCGTGGCGTGAGCGTCTCAAATCCTGGCGAAGAGAGCGCCTCCTAGCCTGATCGGTTAGACTTAGAGCCTGTTATGACCGGTCCCGGTGAGCACGTAGTCCCCGCGTTCTATCGGTATATCGACGCCACCAACCGGGCCCCGTCCCGGCTTCTTCCACGAACCAGCGCGTTGCACAGGACGACCACCATGCTTGGATATATTTCTGACCGACGACGATGCATACAGGTTGCCGGATTGGCAGCACCCAGCAGGCTGTCGGCCGTCAGGGTCGCGACTTTCGGCTGCGCGGCTGAGGCCATTCCTTATAGTCCAGCGAAAGACCATTCCTGAACTATGCAGCGGAAGTCCTATCCTCGAAAGCGACGCGCCACTGCGATTGAAAAATGTTCATATATTGAATCGACTGACGGGGATAGTTTTCGAGGTCTTCGCGCATGGCCCTTCTGGTTTAAATGTGCCGGACCCGAGCAATAGATAGTCTCCCCGTTTGATCAGATCATCAACCCGTGGGGTCTGCTCAGAGACTGTCTTCGCTGCTTTGTGGATCAGCGCGCCTCCTTCACGACAGACGAGCCCGGATCAGTCCCGTTAGATGCCTGATACCAACACCCACGTAGCCGATTGTTGGATCGCGCAGCAAAGTGCCCATCGAACGAAACATCAAAGCATGTCGCTTACTCAAGTGCGGCAGGATTGCTCCAATGTCGGTAAGGACGCGGTTCATTGCCTCGCGGTCACCGCGGCGAACAGCCGTTACGTATTCGCCGTGCAGGTTTGCGTAGAACCGCGGTGCGATCAGGTCACGGACGAAATACCGATTCTGACGAGGATTGTCGGGAAAGGTCTTCGCAAGCTTCGATGCGTAAATCATACGGGACCTCGCCATGCGTGGGCTATACGATGTCGAGCCTGGATAAATGCGCCATTTCGAAAGAGGTTCGTCAAGATAGACGTGATCGTATCCAGCGCGAAACAGCCGCAGAAATAGGTCATCGTCCTCATAACCGGATAGCCTTTCATCGAATCCGCCGACGGCCTCGAATGCTCGGCGCGAGATGAGTGAGGCTGATGGCAGGATGAACATGTCCCTGGCCAGGCACTCGATAATGCTTTGTTTCGGGTGTTGAGCGGGCACCCTATCCAAATAGCGCTTTGTGACCATTCCACCGCTTTCATCGATTTCATCAAGGTTGCTGTAGACCCAGCCAAGCGGGATTCCGCGCTTCTTCTGGAATGGCTTGGACAGTTTCTCGAGGTGATGAGGATGCCAGACATCATCCTGATCAAGCAGGGCAATCAGACGGCTTTTGGAGTGGGAGATGCCAAAATTTCGAGCAGACGATTGGCCGCCGTTCGGCTTGCGAAGCAGCCGGATCTTCGCATGTACCATCGCCAGGCTCGCGACGATGGCCGCTCCATCATCGGTTGAGCCGTCGTCCACAACCAGAACTTCGCTCGGGGGAAGGGTCTGGGCCAGCACGCTCGCGACGGATTCTTTGATGAACGTGGCGCCATTGTACATCGGAATAATAGCCACAATCGAGAGATCATCGGACGCGCCCATGGGAACTCCTAGTTGTCAGTCTGCAGTGAAGGGGATCTAATCTAAAGTTGAATCTATCGCAATCCGGTATCGAACAAGTTGGCGACGAGTCTGTGCTGAAGCAAACCAATACAGATCATCGCTCCCGAATCGATGCAGATACGTAAGTCCCACATAAGCAAGCAGACCACCCCGACCGCGCCATCTGGGCGCCGGCGCATGCCGCGCCGCGCATCGATCTCCTTTGCGGCGATATGCTGGTCGCTGATCTGCATCAAATTATTCCGGTGTCAGATTTCGTCGCGGCCGCGCAAGCCTACACCTGGCAGCTGATCCACAACGCATCTGCGTCGACGATCCGGCCTACGGGCGGCGAGTGAAGAACGCGAGCCTTCCGGGCTCTTTACCGCGGCCAAACGCGTCACCGTCAGCGTCATTCTTGAACGCACCTTCTCCCATCGAGGACGAGCTTCACGATCCCTTTGAAGGGATCGGCTTGCGGCTCTGCTTGGCATCGGCAGAGTTTCTCAATCAGATACCCATCCCGACGCGCGGCGTCTCTGCTCGGATTGGTGCCATCTTGAAGCTTAAGCGCCTTGCAAATAACCTGCTTGGAATTCAGCACTGCCTTAAGCTCAGCCCCGAACAGACCCTAGCAAGCATCAAGGACCGCCGACGGAGATCTCCGAGTATGCTTGTAACACAGCCCCAATTTCACCAAACATCTGGATTTGACCGCGCTCCATCCAGATGGCTTTCGTACACCACTGCCGACAAATTTCGAAGCTATGAGAAGCAAGCACCAGGATGCTGGCTCGTTCAACGAAGGCAGCTACACGTTGCTGCGCTTTGGCAAGAAAAGCTGCATCACCAGCCATGATCCACTCGTCCATCAATAGGATTTCTGGCGAGAAACAGGTTGCCACGGCGAACGTCAATCGCGTCATCATGCCCGACGAATAGGTTCGTACCGGGATGCTCAGATAGTCACCGAGCCCTGTAAAATCACCGATGTCCGCCATGTGCGTTTCTATCTGCCTCGCGCTTAGCCCAAGCAGCATGCCACGCAGCCGGATATTGTCATATCCGCTCAAGTCAGCATCGATTCCCAGAGCGATATCAAACAGAGGTGAAATTCGGCCACAGGACGTTACGTTCCCGCTTGTCGGTTGGTAGACTCCGGCCATTGTTCGAAGCAAGGTTGTCTTGCCGGCCCCATTACTTCCGATGAGAGCTACGCGATCACCAGCGGTCAACTGGAAAGAGACGTTTCTGAGCGCCTCAACGACGATCCGATGACTGGCATCTGTCGCAAGCTGGCCGCCGGTGCCGCGAAACAAGATATGCTTTTTGAGAGAGCGCGAACCTGTTTGGTAGATAGGAAAGGAAACGCTGACATCCTGAAACGCAAGCAGAGGCGTCTTGTCAAAGGCTGATGTAACCATCCTTTAAATCCAATACGCGATTCGGCCGCGGAACCGCGAAAGCAGGTAGAATGAGACGCCGATATTGAGGGCCGTGATCAATCCTACCGCGCAGTAGTTCTCTGTTGATGGCATCTCTCCCAGGAGCGGGGCGCGCGCCACCTGCAGCAGATGAAAAAATGGATTGTATCGGGTGATAAAGGCGTGCCCCCTCAGTGAGTCCGGCCGCCAAAAGATCGGTGTAAGAAAGAACAGAATTTGGACGACCGAATTGATGACTTGCGGAATGTCGCGAAATCTCGCGGAGACCATTCCAATTGTCAGGCTTGCAAAGATCCCATTCACGATAATGGCCAAGAGGCCAACGATCGCTAAAAGGGCAACTGATCCGGGCCAAATTCTGAAATAGATAATGACGCCGAAATACACGACGAAATTGTGCGCAAAAATGATCAGCTTGGTCCAGTTGAAACGAAAAACATAGACCGAGAAGGGCAAGCTAATTTGCTTGATGTAGCACTCAGAGCCGGTGAACAGCGTCCCGCTCTCAGTCAAATAGCTCGCCATCAACGTCCAGACCAACATGCCGGAACAGAAAAACGGAATAAATTTGTCGACTTCCTGCTGAAAGAGCTCCGCATATACCACGCCCAAAGCGAGGACCATGACGCCCATGCTGGCGGTCAGCCAAAACGGGCCGAGAACGGAGCGCCGATACCGCTGGACAATCTCGTTCCAGCCCAAAGACCCCCAAAGCCTCCAATGAGTTAGGCCATCCAGGAGGTCCAAGCGGGCACTCTTGAAGCCTCGGGCGGTAGTGGTTGCCGGGAGGCGGACGTCGAACTGGCTTTGATCAACGGACAATGGATGCATCGGTTTGCTCGGTTACTTCGCGGCGGACTCAGGTTGTCTCACGATTGCACAGACTTTAGGTCTGAAGTCGGTTGCATCGATCATGCAGTCAGCTCGCGGGGGTGGACCCGGATGTTATGCCCGCTTGAACCTGAGCCTCTTTGCGAACGGGCTGCCCAATCACCGGATGATCATCTCGTGCCGCTAATTGTTCTTGCCACGGCTTCCTGCGTCGCGGAGGAAACGCAAGTTCAAAGGAGATTGTCGCGTCAGTGGCGAGATTGTCGTTGTGAAAGGGATCACGCGATAGCTCCAGGTTCCATGTTTTAAGCATATAGGCAGCCTCGCCTCGCGAATCTTTCGAATTGTCTTCGTGCGCGTCGGAGTTATCGCGCCTGGATTGATGATGGTAGAGCTCCGCATGCGGGGTCCAGATGTTTCGGTACCCGCGGCGTCTGAGTTTCAAACAAAAGTCAACGTCGCTGAAGGTAACGGGCAGGTTGATTTCATCCAATCCACCGACCTGTTCGAACACCGATCTGCGTACAAGAAGACAGGCTCCAGTTACGGCGGAGACTTCGGAAACCAGCGCATTCCGACCGAAATACCCGGCCGCGCTTCGGCGCAATCGATAATTGAACGGATTGGCAATACCAGGCAAGCCGAGCGCCAACCCACCATGTCGAACTCGACCATCCGAATAGACCAGCTTTGCCCCAACCGCACCCACGTCGTCTCGAACGGCCCATGAGACCATCTCGGAAAGCCAGCCCGGATTGATGACCTCAATATCATCACTTAACAAACCGAGTATTGCTCCGTTTGCCTGCCGGGCCGCCATATTGATCATTGCAGAATAGTTGAACGCCCCCCTATGCGTCAGGGTACGAACGCGGAGATCGTCACCGAGCCCCTGAAGGAACGGTTGGCGCTCCGTGGATTGGCTTTCGTGATCGACCACAACAAACTCGACATTGGGATAGTCGGTCTGCTCAAGGAGGCCTCTTGCACAAGCAACAGGCGAGTTTGTTCCGGCGAGCGTTGGGACGATGAGTGTCACGCTCGGCGACTTTCTTGGAGGCGTTCGGCGAACACGTACCCAGTGCGGCAAAACGGGATGTGATTGCGCGACGGCGTTCTCATGGCCTCTCTGCAGGTGCTCGTCGATGGCCCGTCGAGCCGCTTCAGCACACCGCGCAGATCTTGCTTCGGAGAACGAGCTCGCTCCAAACTCGCGGCGCCAGTGATAAAGGACAGTTGGAATGTGGTGAATTCGATCGCGTGAGCTAGATTCAATACATCGAAGCGCGAGATCGTAGTCCTGACTGCCCTCAAAGCCCAATCGGAATCCGCCGACGCTCTCCAGGAGAGAGCGCCGATAGACTCCCAAATGACTAATGAGGTTATGGCCGAGGAACAACTCTTTGTTCCAGTCTGTCTTAAAATAGGGGGTCTGACGGCGACCTTGCCGATCGATCTGATCCTCATCGCTGTATATGATGTCGAGATCGGAGCGGTCATTGAGGGCCACGACAACTTCATAAAGGGCGTGCGAAGCCAGTACGTCGTCGTGATCCATCAAGGCGACGAACTCGCCTTGAACGAGCGATAACGCAGAATTGGAGGCCGCCGAAATGTTGCCGTTAACGGCTCGCCTGACCAGTTTGATTCGAGGATCTCTCGTGGACTCTTCCAGCAAGGCTTGTACATGCCGATCCGGCGATGCATCGTCGGCAATGCAAAGCTCCCAGTTAGGATACAATTGTTCGCGAATGCTTTCAATTGCCGCACGAAGAGCCCAGGTCGGCGGGTTATAAACCGGCATAACGACGGACAAGAGGGGCTTGTATCGTAAGAGGTTTACATGGCGGCGGATTGCGTCAACATCCGAGGGGGTCAACGTGTCATATTGTTGCACCCAGCTCTGGTACTGCCGATTTTGCAGTTGGTTCGTAGCCATGAATAGACGTTTGAGCGGCGAGCGCATCCAGTTCGGTAAGCGACGCGCGCGCGACTTCAAATAGTCGACGTATTCATTTGAAGCGAGTTTGTGGAACACTTTCTTGCAGGCTCCCTATGTGACCCATTGCTCCAATGTCAGCTGTGGCTATCGGCAAGGCCAACGATGTATCGCGCGTAGTCGCCTTTCCCCAATGTTCCGGCAAGCCGGATCAGTTGGTCGCGATCAATGAACCCCTGTCCGAAGGCAATCTCCTCTGGGCAAGCAATTCTGAATCCCTGACGTCGCTCAAGCACGGAAACAAACTCTGCGGCAGTAAGCAGGCTGTCGGGCGTTCCGGCGTCAAGCCAGGTGAAGCCGCGACTCATGCGCTCGACAGCAAGCTGCTCCCGGTCGAGGTAAGCCCTGTTCAGATCGGTGATCTCCAGCTCGCCTCTAGCTGACGGCCGTATACCGGCTGCCAGATGGACAACCTGCGGATCGTAAAAATAAAGCCCCGTTACGGCAAAGTTTGATTTTGGCTGTCTTGGCTTCTCCTCAAGGGAATCGGCCTTACCGCTCTCATTGAACGTGATGACGCCGTACCGCTCAGGATCTGAGACCTGATAGGCGAACACGGTGGCGCCGTTCGTGCGCGCACGTGCGTTCGCAAGCAGCGCAGGAAGCCCGTGCCCAAAGAAAATATTATCGCCCAGGATAAGAGCTGAGTTGTGCCCTTCCACAAACGTCGCACCAATAACAAAGGCTTGCGCCAGTCCCTCGGGCTTTGGCTGCGGCATATAAGACAATGACATCCCCCATTGAGCGCCATCTCCAAGAAGGGACTGGAACAACGGAAGATCGTGGGGCGCCGCTATAATCAAGATGTCTCGAATGCCTGCGAGCATCAGGGTTGTAAGTGGGTAGTAGATCATCGGCTTGTCGTAGACCGGCAGAAGCTGCTTGGAGGTCACTGCCGTCATTGGATAGAGGCGTGTACCGTTCCCCCCGGCAAGGATGATTCCCTTCATAGTCCTTTCTCCTCATGCGAAATGCGATCCAAGCAGGCCGAGATGGATGATGGTGTCGGTGGCAAGCTGATCTCGAAAAGTGAGCGCAACCTTTCAGTTGACAGATGTGAATTGGCAGGCCGTACGACCGCGGTCGGATATTCGGCGGACGAGGTGGCTTCGACTGCGGCCGAGGGACCCGCTCGTCTCGCGCTTTCGCTAAAAATCAGACTGGCAAATTCATGCCAGGTCATAGCTTCCAATCCGGCGAGGTGGGTGATCCCGCAATATTGCTGCTGCCAATATCTCAATCTTCTGGCCATTGAGACGATCGAAGCGGCGATGTCGGGTGCATAGGTCGGGCAGCCCCGTTGATCGTCCACCACACGAACGCACTCTCGTTCAGCGCTTAACCTCAGCATCGTGCGAAGGAAATTGTGCCCGAACGGCGCATAAACCCAAGACGTCCGCAAAATCACGTGGCGTGGATTGGCGGCGGCGACCGCAAGCTCGCCCTCCAGTTTGGAGCGTCCATAAACTCCTTGCGGATTCGGTTGGTCCGTCTCTACGTAAGGTCCCGGCTTTTTACCGTCGAAAACGTAATCAGTTGAGAGATGAACGATACTCGCACCAACTTTGTCTGCCGCTTTCGCGACTTCGCCGGCCGCGTCGCGATTTATGGCATAGGCTAAATCGGATTCGGTCTCCGCCCGATCAACAGCTGTGTAGGCAGCTGGATTAATCACGATATCCGGCCTGAACGACATAATTGCACTGGTCACGGATTCAGGCCGCGTGAGATCGAGCTCTGGCCGGGCCGCAAAACCAATGACCAAGTCGCTCTCGAACGCAGCCAACTCTCTGAGGGACCTTGATACTTGTCCCTTCGTCCCGATAACGTAGAGGCGCACGTTGTCCTCATTCTCTTACGAGACCGAGGCGCTCGCCGGCATATATCTTCTCTCTTAGAGGTTGCCACCAATGTTGGTTTGACAAGTACCAACGAACCGTCTTCGCGAGTCCGGTCTCAAACGTTTCTTTGGCCTGCCAACCCAACTCATTTTCGATTTTTGAGGCGTCGATAGCATAGCGGCGGTCGTGACCCGGCCGGTCCGGCACGAACTGGATGAGCTCGTGATGCGACTGATCAGTTGGCCGCAATAGGTCCAACCACGAGCAAACCTGGCGCACCACATCGATGTTCCGGCGTTCATTTCTTCCGCCTATGTTGTACGTCTGGCCTGGGCGTCCGCGCTTCAAAATGAGTCCCAGCGCGCGCGCATGGTCTTCGACATGGAGCCAATCGCGAACATTCGAGCCGGTCCCGTATACGGAAAGCGGCTGGCGATTCAGAGCATTGAGGATCATCAACGGGATGAGCTTTTCCGGGAAGTGATAAGGGCCGTAGTTGTTCGAACAATTGGAAACGACCACCGGCAAGCCATACGTGTGATGCCAGGCCTTCGCGAGATGATCAGATGCGGCCTTGGTTGCAGAATAAGGAGATCTTGGATCGTATGGCGTAGCTTCAGTGAACAGCCCGTGCTCTCCGAGTGAACCATAGACTTCATCAGTCGATACGTGGACAAAACGGAAATCTGACACTTTTTGAGACGAGAAGTACCGCCGGGCAGCTTCGAGCAAGGCGAAGGTGCCGACCACATTGGTCTGCACGAAGACATCTGACCCTGAAATCGACCGATCAACGTGGCTCTCAGCGGCCAAGTGCATCACGCCAGCGGGGCGATATTTTGCAAATAGGGCGTCGACGGCCTCGACATCGCAGATGTCCCGCTGCTCAAAATGATAGCGCGGATTGGCGGCAATGGGTGCTAATGATGCCAAGTTCCCCGCATAGGTGAGCTTGTCCACCACGACCACTTCGTAGCCGAGCTCTAAAACGAAATGACGGCAAACCGCCGACCCGATGAAACCGGCACCACCTGATACGAGAATACGCATTCAATTGCTCAAGCTTCGGCAGCTGAAAGGCGGGCGGCAGCTCGTCTTGGTTGCCCTTGTCCAATCGCTCCACGGCATCCTGCAATCGACCTCGAATGCGGGATCAACTCGAGCGATTGCGCGGTCGCATTGATGTGAATAGTTCGTCGGTTACCTTGCATATCCCGGCCGTCGGTATCGATTTCTGTACCGATGCGGGAAGCTTTAAGGGAACGCCAGTCCCATTTGAGATAGGCGGGTTCTTTTATTGTCGCGCAGCCTTCGCCGAGGATCGGCTGCTCGGCCTACGGCAACAGTTCGCCAGCCGAGGTGAAGTGTACGATTTTGCTCGACCCAAGTTCTACGCGATGTAGGCTCGCCTCAAACGCGCCACGATCCTGAACGGCGTAATGTTAGCCGAGTACGCCTTTCGTGGCATTTGGCCATCATCTGGGTTGCTCCTCTGCCGCGTATCACATGGAACAGCGCCTCTTGCCAGTAAGACTATCAATGGTGGGCAGGCCAATATCACTGCAGCGCGCGTTCGCTTGAAATGGACTCGAATAAGGCCGCTCGATGCAAAAGGCGCCTGCTTGTTGAAGGGCCCCTCATTGTTGCGCAGGCGGCTCCGCGTACGCGACGCGCGCCCCTCGGGCTCACAAGGTGACTGATGTTCAACGGGCGAGTTTTCTGAGCTGGTTGAGCTTACGCTCTTCGCGAGAGGAAACGCGGCAGGTGGATGCCATCCCAAATGGGACGCGCGCGGAGATTATTCCACTGCTATGTGCCTCGCTGGGCGTCCAAACTAGCGTCTGGCTCGCTGCGCCGATCGAGGGTAAATCCGTTGAGCGATTGGCAGCAGCAAGCAGCTGGAAGCATTGACCCGAGAATGACACCACCTGCTCGCTCTCGCAAGAAGGGCTTCGCCGTTTGCATCGCGCTGGCTCGGCTCGAGGATAGGGCGGGCAAGGACAACGAAGGCCTCGTAGAGTCGGCGTCACGAAACCACACTGGATCATCTTCCGCGCGTGATCGACACAGAAAGAGCCTCACTTTTTCTGAGTGTATTCTGCCTGGAAACGTTTGGAACAGCTGGTCGGAATTCGGCGGTGATGAAATTGAAACCCCTTTTTCAGCGCTTTCCTTCCAAAGAAACAGGGTCGAACAGATTACGACGTGGCGATCGACCCTGACGGTCAGTCAAATTCCCCCGGGTGTGGTCACCTCAAACTCCCCCACCTGATTCCACCTCGCTGGGCGGCTGATCGGCCGCAAAGCGCGTAGCAGGACGTTTATTTTCGCCCCCTTTTAAGGAAGAGGGGACGGGGAGTTGAACGTCTTGAAGCCGCATCTGCAAAGCACTGTATTTACGTTACTTGAGCGACGAGCCAACGAGAGATCCAGCGGCTGACGGGGATCGACCGCAAGACGATCCGGCGCTACCAGGCGATATTCGTGTCCCAGCGAGCGGCGGAGGCAAATTCCCCCGGGGTGACCGCCGGCTCTGAGGCCTCCGAAGGCCAAACGCCCCCACCTCCGCGACCGCCGGCTATCGGAGCGACGGTGGCCGCCAAGACGTTTGATTTCGCCCGCTCAGCCTGTGAACCGCATCGGGAATGGATCGAGCAGCAGGCCCGTCTGAAGCGCAATGCGCAGGCGATCTATCAGGATCTGGTGGATCAGTTCGGCTTCACTGCCAGCTACGAGAGTGTCAAGCGCTTCGTGCGTGCCTTGCGCCACATCGATCCCAAACAGTTTGACCGTCTCGAGTTTGCCCCCGGCGAGGAAGCCCAGGTCGATTACGGCGAAGGCGCGCTGACCCGAGATCCGAAGAGCGGTCGTTACCGCCGGCCGCGCCTGTTCGTGATGACCCTGCGCTACTCGCGGCGCAGCTTCCGGCGGGTGGTCTGGAAGTCGAGCCAGCAGATCTGGGCACAGCTCCACGAAGAGGCTTTCCGGTATTTCGGCGGCGCCGTCGGCTATGTCGTGCTCGATAATCTCAAGGAAGGCGTCATCACGCCGGACCTGTACGAGCCCGAGCTCAATCGGCTCTACGGCGCGGTGCTCGCGCATTACGGCGTCGTCGCCGATCCGGCACGGGTGCGGGACCCGAACCGCAAGGGGACCGTGGAGAACGCGATCCAGCACACCCAGGGCACCGCGCTCGCCGGGCGGCGCTTCGAGTCACTCGAGGCTCAGAACGGCTTTCTGGAGCACTGGGAGACGAACTGGGCTTCCAAACGCATCCATGGCAGCACAAAGCGTCAGGTCGAGGCCATGTTCCAGGAGGAGAAGCCGCATCTGCGGCCATTGCCCGCGACCGGCTTCCGCTACTTCTCCGAGCTCGTGCGTACCGTCTACGACGACACCACCGTGCGCGTGGATCACAGCGACTATGCCGCGCGCCCTGCGCCGATTGGCAGCCAGGTCGTGGTACGCCTTTACGAGACCACGATCGAGATCCGCGACCGCAGCACCCAGGCGCTGCTGCGCGTTCATGCCCGCGCCACACGCCGGGTTCGCTCAAACTGCCGCACAACGAGCGCCCGTTCAATCCATCTCGTCAGACCGCCTTCCTGCTGGCAAGCGCCGGCGACATCGGACCGCAGGCGAAAGCGCTCTGTCAGCACCTGTTCGACACCGAAGGCCGCCTCGGACAACGCGCGATGTGGGGCATTGTCGGACTTGCGAAGAAGTATCCCGCCCGGCTCGTCGAGCAGGCCTGCGATCACGCGGTGCGTAATCACATCCATCGCTACAAACAGGTGCGCGCCATCGTCGAGCGCCTGTTCGAGCAGGCGCTCGATCGTCTCGATCGAGCACCACAACTCTCGCTGTCTCTGACGCAGGATCATGCACTGATCCGTCCCGTAGCCGAATACGGCGAACTCTTTCGCCTCGGAACCCAGAACCGTGCGGGTGATCAGCCCGCACCAAACCGCGCTCGCGTCGTCTCCGCAACCCCGGCCGGCTCCGACGACGCGAGCGCTACCACCGAGACGCCGACCTCGAATGCCGATCAACACTGCCACTCAACCTCCACAGGAGATCGCCCAAGATGACCATGACCTTGCCGGAAATCGATCGCTGCCTGCGACAACTGCGTCTGTCGGGCGTACGCGACACGCTCGAGACCCGTGTCCTGCAGGCCCAGGGCACCAACCAGCCGTTCCTGGAAACCTTCTCCCTAATCCTGCAGGACGAACTGGATCGTCGTCAGTCCCGTCTTATCGAGCGGCGCTACCAGCAATCCGGGCTTGAAGAGAAGCTCACGCTCGCTGAGTTCGACTGGTCCTTCAATCCAAAACTGCCGCGCCAGGCCTGCTTCCAGCTGTACACGCTGAAGTTTGTCGCCGCTGGCGAAAACGCATTGCTGATCGGCAAACCTGGCACCGGGAAATCGCACGTGGCCAAGGCGGTCGCCTACCAAGCCATCCTGCAAGGCCACAAGGTCCAGTATCTCGAGGCCGACGACTTCTTCAACCGTTACGCCCTCAGCCCCGCCGCTCAGCGCGAAGCTCGACTGCGGAGCATCTTTGACTGCGATCTGCTCGTGCTTGACGACCTGTTCCTCGCCCGCACCATCCCCGACGAAGCTGGCGCCTTGCTGCAGACGCTGATCCATCAACGCTATAAATTGCACCGCAGCGTCATCGTCACGTCCAATCGTGTCGTGCAGGACTGGGGCGCTTATCTCCGAGACAACACCATGAGCACGACGATCCTCGACCGTCTGATGCATCATTGCCATCTGCTCGAGTTCGACGGTCGCAGCTACCGCCTCAAGGAAGCCGCCGAAGCCCTTGCACGCAAAACGGAGTCAACCTAATACCCTCTTGTCCTGCTCCACAGGTGGGGGAGTTTGCGCGACCACAAGTGGGGGAATTTGAAGTGACCGTCCGGGGCGATCGATCCGCTTCATAAGCCTCAGCGCGATCGTAGGCGGCCGCAATGGGATACGGGTACTCAATATGCAGATAATGTCAGCGGTTCTACTTTATTCTCGACGATTCGTGACCGAAGCGTCGCTCGCCTGCACAACGTGGAGCGGTCCAGAGGTAGGCCGTGCGGACAGTCTGAGACTCCGGAATGTGGACATCGTCGTGCTTGCGCTCGTGGCCGGGCTACCTTGGTCGACGAGCCTAACCAGCATACTTGGAATCGTACTCTTCTTTGGCATTTTCACAACGATCCGCACCGAGCGGATGCTCGCTACTATCAGTCATCCAGCCGGGGCTCTGCCGCTCGCGCTCGTATTGCTAGCGGCGATAGGGGTGACCTGCGCCAACGGAGTACCATGGCCGGAGCGGCTCAACGCTCTCGGAAAAATGACCAAGCTACTGCTGCTCCCGCTCCTGTTGTTCCATTTCCAATCCAGTCCGCGGGCGAAATGGATGTTCGTGACCTTCGTAGGGTCGAACATGATTCTGCTGGTCTACTCGTTCGTTGCATCGGCAATGCCGGAATTGGCGATCGTTCAAAGGGTAGGTGGGTTCGGCGTTCCCGTGAGAAATTACATTGACCAAAGCCAAGGGTTTTCGCTTGTTGCTGTGGCTTTGGCAGGCCTTGCATTCGAGGCTGCGTCTCAGCAGAAGCATCATTTGGTTGCGGCGCTGGGTGTGGTCAGCTTCCTATTTTTTGCTAACCTTGCCTTTATCAATGTCGCCCGAACGGCGTTCTTCTATTTGCCGATAATGTTGGTCCTCCTGACAATACGTTACTCAAGCCAAAGAACTGCGTTGGTGGGATTCATCGGAGTCTGCATCTTATGCGGGGCGTTGTGGCAAACATCTCCCAATCTCCAACGAAAAGTCTCCACGATTTTCATAGAAGTGGCCGCATTCCAGCCAGATGCCCAGATTGGAGAGAAAGAGCCTTCAGCAGCTGAAAGGCTTGAATTTTGGCGCAAGTCGTTTCAGTTCATTGAACGAGCACCGGTCCTGGGCCATGGGACTGGCTCGATTCGACGCCTCTTCGGTCAAGAATCGATTGGGCGAACCGGAATATCGGCGCTAGTTGTGAGCAATCCTCACAATCAGACGCTTGCGGCCGCGGTGCAATGGGGCAGCGTTGGGATCCTCGTTGTCTGGGCAATGTGGATAGCGCACGTACGGCTGTTCTGCAGCAGGGCCCTGGTTGCCTGGATCGGAATGCTTGCGACAGTGCAGAATATTGCAAGCTCGATTTTCAATTCGCACCTGATGGACGCCTACGAGGGCTGGCTTTACGTATTGGTGGTTGGGATTGCAGGCGGGGAAGTGTTGCGGATTGAAGGCCGTAAGCCGGCCCTTTTGAATTCTGCCATCGGGCCTGGTTCGCTCTAAGTTGTGAGTAAGGCAAAAGCTATCCCATCCGGGCCACGTCCAAGGATCTCAACTTTCGAGGACGCTCGGCGCGAACGCGTTCCCTTCAAAATGCTTTGGCGGCACGCATCGTCAGATGACCATCGGTCAATTGCGCTCAGCCCTCAACTCCAGTTTACGCTGAGGATTTGCGCCCTTCGTACGCGTCGCGATCAAGGCCCGCCGAATGCGATCTCCTTCAATTGGCCATGCTGAGGCCCGTCAAGCTCTCAAAGGCGACCTGCACGAAGAGAAGAAAGAGAAGCGCGAGCAGTATTCGCTTGGAGTGCCGATGGAAGAGATGTTCACGTAATCGTGCAAGAAGGCTTCGAATCAGAAAGCGTGCGGGTGCTTGAAAGCGTAAAAGGACCGACAGTCGGCAGCCTGATCGTCGACGCGGTCGGCGCCGTTGAGAAGGCAGGATCCGTTTGTCGCGCCAAGCTGAAATTGGACTAAGGAGCCCGAGAGGATCCCGCTCGCCGAGCTCAGTTGTTTGCAAGGAACCGAGGTGCTTTCCAAAAGGGGCGACATTTGCGCCGAAGACCGTATCTCATCACTGAGCAGGCGCTGGACCGAGAGCCCCGGACAGGGGCGCTAGCGTCCGGCGCATGGCGTGGCGTAAGGATGCGCCATCCCCCTTGCTCGATGATCCGGTGCTTTGTCCCAATGGCGGAAAGGATACGGGCACCGGGACGGCCAATCCGTAGGCGTCAAGCAGCGCCGTATAGCCGGCCGGGGTGGCCATCTCGGGTAGTCGTCGGTCACGAAAAACATTCACGGGTCCTGAAAAGTCTGTCTGCATGGGCTCAGTTCCTGAAAAACGATACCGGCCGTGAATTTGGTTCGCGCGGTCTCCCTCAGGCCGAAAAGTTATTCTGATCTGCGACCGTGTCGTGGTGAGCCAGGTTCCGAAAGATCTGCTCGCGCGAACTGCCGCCTTCCTTCTTCTGAAGGACTCAAAGTCCAGCTACGTCATCGAAGGCGAGAGACCTCGCAGGATCGCATCCAGCGGTGGGGCAGAGTCATTGGTGAGGCGGGACGGGCAGCGCTCGAGGTTGTGCGGATATTGCAGCGGGGCGGGCAGTCGTCGCTGGCCGCATGATCGTCAAGGCAGCAAGCCGGGCCGCGCAGGCGGCCCCGCTTCGTGAGTCAAAAATTTGACGCGCCTAAGGCGCGCGTCGTCCTATTGCATCTCAGAAATAGGGATCGAGATTCTTGACAGCGATGACAAACATCTCGCCCTTACTGCCATCGGGTCCGTTTGTGCCGCCACCGAGATTTACCGGGTTGGGGTAGTCTCCTGGCGAGCCAGGGCCCGAGGGACCGCACCAGCCATTTCTTCCCGCGCCTGAGCCGCCGCCGCCAGGAGTGCCCGGCGCTCCACCGCGACCGCCAGCCCCGCCCAAGCCGCCTTGGTTGTTGACGCGGGAGTAGCTGAACGTATCAGCTCCCCGCTTCAGCGATACGAATACGAGTGTCGCACCGGCGCCACCGGCACCGCCGTTGCCTCCATGCCCTCCTTGGCCTGCAGTCCCACCGGTACCTCCAGGACCGGGCCCTTCATGGCAATCAAACGGACCAGTTGCGCCTTCCTTTCCGTTCCCCGCATGGCCGCCATCGCCACCCCGACCACCTTGCCCGCCTACGCCGCCATCAATTCCGCGCACAAGAACGGCGAGATTCAGAATGCCAGGCGGGATCTCCTTTCCTTTGTCATCCAGGAGCTTCTCCGCAATCACATAGATTGTAGGAAGTGTGATCGACAATCCGTCTGAGCCTGGTCCTCCCGGTTGTCCCGGATGACCATTATTGCCGCGTCGGTTCGTCTCACCGAAATCATCTTGACCTTTCTGTCCCACCGCACCGACATTTCCGTTATTTGCAGCGGATTTACTCATGTCGCGCTCGATGAACGAATAAGCTGAAGCGTCCCGGAACTTAAGAGTCTTAGTGGCGATCGCGACCCACGGGTAAGAGAAATTCGCCAAGACCAGATGTGCGTCCTTGTCGAACACAATTTCATCGGCCTTGATGACCTGCTGGGTAAACGTCTCCGACTTTGTGATGGGAATGACAGACCTAATCTTTGGTGCGGCCTTAATCGCGTCGGCGATTTCTTTCGGCACCTCCGGAGGAGCGACAACTTCCAGATCAGACGCATCGCGCGTCATAACTGCCGCGCGGTCGACGAAGATACTTTCGGCAAACGTGTGTGGCGAGCAGGCCAGCAGCATTGAGGTGGCCAAAAGCCAAGTTCGCATTGTGAATCTCCATTTAAAAAGCAATGACGCCCAGCTTCCAAGTGGCGCGCTGGGTCTAATAAACGTACAGTACTAATGCTGCATCAGCGTGAAGGCCGTTTGCGGCCTTGTCCGCGCGCTGAGCGCAGCTTCTCTTCGTTTATCTTATGAAAACGCATTTTTTGCGCGCCTCCGCCTCGCCAAGCCAATTTCATTCGGCCGTCCTTTGGCGCTGTGCGCGACCACCGGGCAGGGAGACTACACGCAGCCTACAAAGCGAGACGAAGCTTGGCTAAGGCCGATGCAACAAATCGCGCGCGCAGGATCGCCTCATCAAGCGGATCAAGTGCGATCTCAATTGGGTCGTACTTGAAAAGCCCTATCGACAATTTCCGAATGACGTCTCGCCTGACCGACGGCAGCCATTCCTGTTGTTGCGTTCAAGGGCGGCCAAAGTTCGGTTGACTGTTGCCGTCGACGACACCTTTCTGATCAGTCCTGGCGCCTCCTACTCCATGCCGCTTCATCCGACGAACAACGTTTGCTCAGACTAGGCGCAGGCGGAAGCCTTTCTCGGCCGCTCGCACCTTCATGCTTTTCGGTCCGACGCCGAGTTCGAGGAACGGGCCGAGGAGTCCGCACAAGGCCGACTCCAATCCTTTCTCGAACGAAATCGGGCGTCATAGATTGAACATCGAACGCGCCAATAAACATGTGCCAACGGTGGTCCCCGGCTGCGCGGCGCTACGTTGCCGTCTTCGGGGAGGACTGTTGGCAGCACTCGCGTCAGGATCGTCGAATCTACGACCGCGTGGACGCCCGCGAGTGCGCCGTCGCGATCGCGGTTTAGGATCTACCGCGTGCCTCCCTCTGAGGAAGGCTGTCGATATGTTCACTGTGTCAGGTTTCTCAAGCCGCGATTAGTCGTTCTCGCACAAGCGACGCGAATGGCTTCACTAACCCAGATAGATGCAATACGGATCATCTGGAGGGCAGTCACACCTTCTTGTTTCCTCCGAGAGATTGCTGAGTTCTTCCTTCGAGTTGATGAAGTCCTTTATCTTCGTCAGGCTCTTTCGTTGTACTTTCACAAACAGATCGTCGGCGTCCAGGGTTTGATTTAATTCGCTCTCAAGGCCCGCGTCTTTTATCTTCTTCATTATCTCCTTCATGCCGTGAACTCCGAAGCTGACGTGCGAGCCGCCGGGGCGTGATGCCTTCTTCGCTACCTTCGCAGGGCGCCCGCTAGGCTTCGGCGCCGGACGCCCCGTTTTACGTTTTGGAGCCGTCTTCCTGCCCTTTTTAGCCATTTCAATTCTCCTCATTGATTAACGACGATGGTGGGCTTGAAAATCTTCTGCGCCAGGAATTGCTCGACGGCCAGTGCCGCGCCCTGCTCAGCTCTACCGCCAGATGCTGTCAGGAGGTTGCGAAAGACAGTCCTGCCCGCGACGGCTGTTTCGCCAACTCTCGGACGATCAAAAATGGCCTTGCGGTCGGCGTCGATTTCCTTCGCCGCATCCTTGTCAAGGAAGAGGCCAACTGTGAGTTGGTGAGTGTCCTTACGCGAGACCGTAAGCCCCAAGCTAGCGTCAGCGAAACCAAACCCACTGCCTAGCGGGATGAAGGTTATTTTAGGGGTTGCCGTCGTTCCGATCGTGGTTTGGAATTGTAGCTGATCGACCATCGTAGGCGGGCCCGCCACGGTAGTTATCTTTCCTAAGTCCTTGTTGAGGCCCCTCAGGTTAGCGAACAACGTGAGCAACATGAAGTCTTTCACCACTCGATCAACTCCGACTCGTCCGGCAATTGGATATATGTAGTTTTCCGCAGCAAGGCGCCCCGTGCAGTAATCCTCATGCACGCTCATAAGCAGGCTGCCAAAATTGTCGGTAATCGTGAACGACCGCTCGTTTTGCCGTTGCCTATCGAAATTCCCGGTCACACCGAGCGACACCTTGGAAGTGATGGGTAACGGCCGGAGAAGATTTATTGTTGGGTCTATATTGTTCGTTTCAAGTCCGAGTAAGTCGTAATTGTAGGCGATGCCGGTCTTATAAAGCAGGCCAACCACAGTGTGCGCAAAGCCGGTCAGCTTGTCGGGATTAAATCGAGTAATCGAGTCCCTATCTGAGTCGTAGGCCTCTTTCGCCTTGAGACCAACTTCAAGTGAGTGTTGGTCGAGATTATCATGGCGCATGTTGTCCGGTGTCGTGAGATACGCGAACAGAACGTCGATGACCGCCTGTCGAGTCTCACACCGGATTTGCCTTGCGATATCGTAGGTCCGGACGTGAACAACGTCCTCGGGCAGCGGATGAATGGCGCATCCACCTAGGAAAAACACAATCAAAAATATGTTCGCCAATAATAAACTACGTTTCGCCCAAAAAGAGAAAACTCTCATGGCGCCCTTCCCCCGCAATTATTTCCCCTGCGCTATTTATGCACAAATGTGCGGTTACTTAAAGTTGAAAAGTGACAAGCGGTTGACCGTTTCCCGATGCACGTTGGTCAGTTTCGGCAATTTCTTACGTGACGCTAAAGCCGTACGTGCAGTCAACGGTCCAATCGCACCGGGATCCCGTGGGCGAGACGATGGCTGGGTCACCTTCGCGCTGAAGAACGAAGGCCTGGACCTTGCAATCCTGAACAGGCTCGTCCTCGATGTGACCGAGGACGAGATTGCAGGCTTGTGCGGCTGACGGGGCTCTACACACGCAATCCTTCAAGATCAAGTCGATCGTCACCATTGTCTGGCTTGGCCGAAGCCCCATGTGTTGAGGAAATTGTCACATGTTTTCGTGCTGAAGAGCATTATATGAAGTATGTGGTGAAGCATTTCATCGGATCCGGGCCATCTTACGCGCGATTGCAACCTCATTGGCCTCTTCGTGCATCTTTGCTGCGCCGAGCGCGTTGCGCGTCAAGCATTTGATCGCCGCGGAAATCATCTGCTCAGTCGCGAAATGTCTCTGCGCAATGCGTCGCTTGACGACTGCGGATACATTTGTAGTATAACAATCAAAGATTGTATGTATATTGATCAGAACGAAGGCCGACTGCCGGCAGCATTTCGGAGTCGTTTTGAGCTAGCGTCGGCGAATTCATCTTTGAAGAACGGTGGGCATCTGCACGGAATAAGCAGCCGTAAGCTGCTGATCTGTGTCGCCCCGATGACGGGTCAGCGGGGTGTACGTTCCGCACAGAGCCGGAATGGTGAACGGAAGAGATGCTGTGCTTTAAGGCGGGCTGTGCGGGGCATGGAAATTGATCAGTCGCGATTTCGGCAGCTAGTTCAGGACTCACGCGAAGACCGCGATCGTGTGCGTAAGCTCGTCGAGGACAAGCGCTGGTGCGACGACGAACCCGATCGTATTCGTATGGCTATGTATACCGCTCGCACCGCTCGGCAGACGATGCCGAAATGCGCTGAGGCGGTGCAGGGGCCGGATGACATGCAGGTGTCCTGGCTTCTGCCAGCCGGCGCGACCGCGCGGCGCGCAGTTGCATTTGTCGAATCGTCGAATGGCGGCAAATGGACCGCGTGCACCGGTTTTCTGATCAGTCCCGATCTTTTCATAACGCATCAGCATGTCGTCGCGGACGAGAATGCCGCGCTTGCGACGCAAATCACATTCGATCGTGAGATGGGCAAGGATGGGTCACTCAACCAGCTTTCGTCGACGTCTCTCAACGGCGGCTCGACGTTACCGAGATCGAGCGTCTCGATTTCGGTGAGCAGATCAGAACGGCCGACACGTTCGAGGTCAGCGATCAGCCGGTCGCCGGCGAAGCGCGCCTCGCCGTCGCCTAGCCGATCTTTTGTCAAAGAACCTGTAACTTGAAGCCGGCTCGCCTCCTTTTGAGCCATTCTGCTGTGAAACTGTGGAGTTCATCGTGAAGAAAGCTGTGGGCATTCTTCTCTGCCTTCTCACCCTTGTGCCCTCCAGCGCCTCCGCTTGGTGGGACGAAGGTCACATGCAGATCGCTTACCTGGCCTACAAGCGGTTGGATCCGGCGATCAAAGACAAGCTCGATGGCCTTCTGAAACTCAATCCTGACTATGCAAATTGGATATGCAACGCACCGGATGAAGCCTCACGAGGCGCTTATGCTTTCGTACACGCAGCAACCTGGGCCGACGACATCAAGACCAAAGCGGACTACCAGGAGGATCGCATTACGGATGCGACCGCTGCACAGAACGTGGCATACGACAAGCTGAAGCACGCCCATTGGCACTACAAGGATATCCAGTTCTCGCCAGACGGCACACGGCTGCCCTCTTCCGATCCCGTCGATGCGGCAAAACAAGCGAAGGTCATGATCGCCGCTCTGCCGGCCGCCTCCGGAGCATCGGATCAGCTTCGTTCATACGATCTTGTGTGGCTGCTTCACCTCGTCGGAGACCTTCATCAGCCGCTTCATGCAGTCGCCCGGTACACTGCAGAATTGCCTCACGGTGATCGCGGCGGCAATTCTGAATTGGTGATACCTGCGAGCGGCGAGACGATCGCGTTGCACGCGTACTGGGACCGGATCTTCGGCGGGTATTCGTCCGTATTCGGAGCCATGTTCGATGCGGATGACAGGGCAGGGCTTGGATCGGTCTCCGTCCCTGCCGGAGCCGAAACCGTGCTTGATCCCGATCGTTGGGCAGCCGAGAGCTTCGAACTCGCGAAGACGTACGCATATGCGGCTCCTGTTGGAAGCGGGGCCGCCGCTGTTTCCCTTACGCGCGACTACGAAACCAACGCGCGCAACGTGGCACGCTCTCAGGCGGCGCTTGCCGCAGCTAGATTAGCAGGAGTGCTCAACGAAGCCTTGCGATAAAGACCAGGAAAACCATGCTCACGATAAAGACCAGGAAAACCATGCTCAGGCCATGCAGCAGCGACTGTACAGCGCGTCTGACTGATCGAAGGGTTCACCCCTATGACGACTTGGGCTGCACGCTCACGCGGGATTTTGAAGTCTTCCAGTTCGTATCCGATGGAGGACCAGTCCCGTCTTCTCTGGAAATGCGGCTCCAGCATGCACAACGCGATGTCGCGATTGCGGATGCGCTCAGGAAATTCCGCTTGCGCGCGTGCGGCTTCCGCCGCATCGGGCTCTCGTGAACCGAGCCGCTTTGCGTCTCGGCCCATTCGGCTTCGATCCCTCGCGCAAACACTCAGGAACTCCTCCCCGGGTGCCGCTGCTAACCGGTCTTGTCGCTGCACGCGGACCCGCGTGCCCCTTCGGCTCGCTATGCTCACGCTCTCCGGGTGCATTTCCGTTGAGGCGATGCGCTCCTTGGCGCACTCCTGATCGGGCCGGATCATCAGCACTGACCATCCACAATTCGGCACGTGACGCTCTGCGATGATAGGGCGACTGAAGCTGCATCGCCGCTGAAGCGTCTCGGTGATCGTCGCAGCAGCGATAAGCTAGCGGCCGAGATCACTTTCGTAATTACGGCAGGATAAGGCACAATGCCGAATGAACGTGGGCCTCCCAACGGTTCCTTCTATCTTGGCGGCACGACTCGCCGAGCATCCCCGTAGGGGTAACAAAGACCATTATTCGGGCGATGTCGGCACCTTTCGCGAGGTGTGAAAAATCCTTGAAACAGGCGCCGCGGCGTAGATCGCTGCTGACTCCTGGCTTTCCGACATAGGTTCGTATCGGATGAACAAACGTTTTCAGCGACTTGCTCCGAACAAGAAGGAAATTCGAAGTAGATGCCACGCAAACTCTGGGGGATGATCTATCGCTTTCACGGCAGAGAGAAGACCTACTCGATCGTGCCGTACGGCCACGAAAAGCACGGCACCGCTTCACTCGTTACGGCACGCCAGAAACCCGACGCCGCAAAGGTCCTGCTCGCCCACCCGCCGGTCGATCCCTCGATCTGTCGGCAATTCGAACGGAATCGCCATGTGGCTGAGCGCCCCTTCAGCATGTGGATCGATGAATGGCTTACGGAGAAAAAGACCGAGAAGATCAAGCGCGGCAGGGTTGTTACCCTGCGCAGTCCCGAAACCATGGCGCTACTCGAAAGATGGGCCGGTTATCTGAAGAATCGTTTCGGCAACCTTTATCGGCGGGACATCAAGCGCTCCGACGTGCTCGCCTTCTTTCGGGCGATGCAGGCTGAAGGCAGGTTAGAGACCCGTGATCGGGTCCACAGTATCGGCGAACAAGTCTGCGACTACGCGGACCTCGAAGGCGATGGTTACAATCCGTTCCGTGCCTGCAAGAAGCAACTCGCTGTTAACGTCTCGACACCACGGCCCGGCGTCACTGAGCCGCAGGATGTGGCTCGTCTTTTCAAGCTGATCATGCCGCGGTGGGAGAAGGCAAGATTTGGGGACGTTGTCGGTGATGCCCTTCGGATCGACGCATTGACGATCCCTCGCCCCGGCATGATCAGCGATATGGAATGGACGGAAGTCGATTGGAAAAACAAACGCTGGATCATCCGGGCTGCGAAGATGAAAGCCGGATGGGACCATGTGGTGCCGCTGTCGCGCCAAGCCCTCGCAATCCTGCGACGCGTGCAACACGTGAACGGTAATCGGCGCTACGTGTTCGCTTGTGCCAAAGACGCCCCGCTTTCCAACGCGACGCTCTGTCATCGGCTGCGTGCGCTCGGCATCGATACTAAGACCGAACATTGCGCCCACGGCTTCCGCACGACGTTCTCAACCCTCTGCCATCATGAGGAGTTCAAGGACGCCAAGGCATGGGACGGCGATGTCATCGAATTACAGTTGGCGCATCTCGAAAGTGAATCGGTAAGGGCGATTTACAGGCGTCACGGGCCTCTGGCATTGATCGGCTCGCGCACTAAGCTGATGCAGCATTGGGCTGATCGGATCGATGGCTTTGCCGATCTCAACAAAAAGTGCCGTTCTCAAAGTGTCCGTACAGTCCCGAACAGAAGATGCGGCTGATGGGTCGCCGGATCAGGTAAGGCGCTGGTCCGCCTGCCGCTCGGCTCAACAGGCTTGTGCTGAGCCTTGGTGAGCCAGAATTTATCAGACACCTGAATCACGATAGGACATAAGACGGAATTCTCCCTGCCGGAGGCCCGCTGTGCGGATAGAGCATCATGGCGATGCCGCGAGCTTGACACCGCCTGAGGATTCGCCGAGATATTGCCATGGTTGAGAAGGACATCCATATTGTCGCCCGGTTGGCCGGCATCCCCAAGGCGGGGTGCCGGGATGTCGACCACGCAAACTGAACACGCGGATCGCCAACCCTGACCTCGCCCCTCGCGGACAAGCTCTTTCGGCTTGGAACCGTTGCCTCATCCTCCCTTCATGGAGGAGATGAATATGGCACAAAACATCTACGACAATCCCGATTTCTTCGCGGTCTACAGTCAATTGCCCCGACAGGTGCACGGGCTGGACGGCGCACCGGAATGGCCGGCGATCCGGGCCATGTTGCCCGAACTGCCCGGCAAACGCGTTGCCGATCTGGGCTGTGGCTTCGGCTGGGCTTCGCGCTGGATGAGAATCCAGGGGGCGGCCTCGGTGCTCGGTCTCGATCTCTCGCAGAACATGATCGCGCGCGCCAAGGCCGATACCTCGGACCCGGCTATCGAATACAGGATCGCAGACCTCGAGATGCTGAAACTGCCCGAGGCGGCTTTCGACCTCGTCTACAGCTCCCTGACGTTTCATTACATTCGAGATTTCGAGCGCTTTGCCCGCATGATCAAAAACGCGCTGGTTCTCGCAGGAAATCTGGTCTTCACGATCGAGCATCCGATTTTTATGGCGGCAGCGCATCCGCATTGGATCGCCGATGAAGACGGACGCATGACCTGGCCTGTCAATGGCTATTCGGTCGAGGGCGAACGCCGGACGGATTGGTTCGCCAAGGGCGTGCTGAAGTACCACCGGACACTCACACGACGCTCAACACGTTGATCGATGTGGGCTTCGAGTTACGGCGTGTCGAGGAATTCGCCCCGAGGCGCGAACAGATCGAGCAGTCGCCCGAACTGGCCGAAGAGCTAGAGCGGCCAATGATGCTCCTGGTCTCGGCACGAAAGGCGGAGTGCGTTAAGAGTGGCGCCTCACGTGCTACATGATTCGGGCGGCTCGCGGTTGACTACCACCTCAGGACTATTGTCACTATGGACTGAGCAGCAGTCATCTGTCGCTTTCACTCAGTCTATGGTCCTGAACCAAGCTTCGCAGAATGGTTAGGCCGACCGACCTTGCACCATCGACTGCTTCGGCGGCGATGCCTGCGACTGGCACTGCGGCGTTGCTGCGCCACAGGGAGCATGGAAAGCTTACTTGCGGGAGGCTTCTCAGTCGTTTCATCGCGCACTCGCTCCTAAGTGGCCAGTAAGGCCGCCTGTTCCAGCGAACCAAGAAAGGCCTCGCCCTCTTCCGTTATCATCCACTGCCAGATTCTCACGCTGCCAGCTTCTGTCCGAAAATATCGAGATCTGGCGCCCGCTCTGCCAACAGCTTCATACGAACCATCCCCTCCGGAACGCTGGTGTAGAACGCCGCAAGATAATCCTTCAGGACAGCGAGACTGCTCGACCATCCGGGTGACCGGCGAGAATCTTTAGTATCGAGAGCTGAAAACTCACATCGGCCAACCCAAGGCGGCTACACGAACGACGCAAATGCTAGCAGCACCTGCTTGAACCCGCGCTTGGCTTCGAAAAGACTCTGAAAGGGATGCTAATGCACGGATCCGTCCCGCAGTTTGGACGCAAGCTTAGAGTGTCCCTCGGATCTGGGAGGAGCATTTTGATGCTGTGACCGAGCCATTCCGGCAGGGCTTGCGGGCTGTCGTGCACCGGACTTGACGGTCTCTTAGACAGCCCAGAGTTTTTGCGAACAGGCTTGCGCGGCTCAAAGAGAGCCACGCCAAACTTGCGAGATTGAGTTTCAAAACTAAGGTCGCGACCTTTGCGAGAAAAATGAAAACTACCATACACGCGTGAATGTATCGGCGCCCTTCAACTTGCCAGGCTTACCGTTCTTATCGACGTAGAAGAGCGTCCATGACGTCGGCATTCGAGACCCGTTGATTTTTCCAACCCAACGAGTGAAGGAATTGCACTGGGCAAAAGTAACAACAAAATACAAGCCGGTTGGACTAACGGCTCCCGATGCAGGATAAGGAATGCCTTGGCACGCAAATCCTTGAGCATGGTTCGTGAAAGTCCCTTGGATTGCCCCGGCATTGGCGGACCAAACAAACAGTTCCGAACCCCGTTCATTCTTCCAGTATGACGGAGCAGGAAGCCCCTGCGCCATGGCCTCGCCGGAAAGAAAGAAGATTTGGGCGAGCAGCAAAAATGACAGAAATCTCTTCATAGAAGCTCCAACAGAGTGCTTAATCAGCAACTTAGATTATGTAATTTGTTGCTTCTCGAGGTTACCTTTGCGGCTCTTTTCTCGTTTTCGACAACGAAATGAAGCGCATCCGCGTGAGATCGCGCTGGATTGCGGCAAGGGCGGAGAGCGTCTAGCCCGGCTAGCGCCTGGGTTCTCGCATCGGTCGGCCCATCGGATGTTCGCTTATTCTGATGTGAGGCGCTGCCATGAGTACCATCGTCGGCGGGATGCCGAGAACACAAGCGATTGCCCGCAACTATCTCGGGTGGAGAATCTGCGCCAGGGAGTCCGTTCTAGTAGTTGTCGAAATGCATCTTCGTTCCCCGTCGACTGAGGCCGCTTTCACTCCGTTTCACCGAAGATGGCTGAGAAACACCGAGTGGCACCTCGGAGGCCTACGTCTTCCTGCCTAAATGGGAATCACAACGGTCGCGACGACAAACAGTCGATATGTCGCCGACTCAAATCGCGATCGGGAAGGCTGCTATTTGGTCCGTTCCAGGAAGCTGGGATTTTCGAGTCGACGTTGGACGGCGCGCCGATCTATCAGGAGCGCCCGGTTCCGGGACGCTTGCTCCAAGATTGGGCGACTATTTCTTAACCTTATCACCAGGCGCTATCTGACAACATCGGCAGTTTCCGAACGTCGTGTGAGCGCGTCCTGCTTCTTGACCTGCACGCGTTTTCGGACCTCAGATCGGACGCGAGTGGTGGGAATAGACTTGACGCGTTGCGTAGACCAAAAAAGCTGCCTGCGGCTTCAGCGGCATCGCCACCAAAGCCGCGGCAGGCCTTCAGGCGCGTTCTTAACTGCGCGAAGCGCAGGCGTACATGTTGATTTCCATGCCTACTGGCACTTCTACAATCTTCGGAGCTTTCCAAGTCATTCCGACCTCCCAAGGCGAACAGCGCGACATCGCGCCGAGCGATACCTAGGGCTCCATGGCCTATCGCGCAAGAATCAAGAATGAAGCCGTAGAACCAGGCTGTTGTTTTCGCGCCGCAAACTCGCTCTCTTGTTAGACATCTTCGCATTTACAAATCGTCGGGCCCTGAATCATCGACAAATGAAAGCCGCTTAGCCGCTGATGGATTTTGATCAGCACGAAAAGGGATTCTAAGCAGGGGCTTCGGTATCACCTAAGCTTGGTGGTTTCGATCTTCGAATGATCGCAAATTGATTGAAGACGTAAACGGGAGGGGATGACAGCACGCAAGTACGTGCGGGGCCGATGAATGCCCGAGCGACGCGCCTCGCTCTCTATTCAACGCGATTGATTGCTGCCGATAGCAACGAGACTGAGCGTTTTTGAGCTCGGGAGTTGTGCGCGCTCTCGTGTGTATCGCTGCCCCAATCGTCGATCACTTGGCTTGCAAGCCGCAAAGCGGAAGATTTGGAGGACGTCGGAGATGAGTATTGATCTTACGATAAACAAGAAGTCCTACATTGTCGATGTGCCGCCAGATACCCCGTTGCTATGGGTGCTTCGCGATGTCATCGGACTAACGGGCACCAAATACGGATGCGGAATTGCCCAGTGCGGCGCCTGCACGGTCCATGTTGGCAGCGATGCAGTCCGCTCGTGCATTACGGCCGTAGGTGACGTTGCGAAACCAGTCACCACAATCGAAGGATTGGATGAAGACGGCAACCATCCCATTCAGCGTGCATGGCGCGAGGAGCGCGTCCCGCAATGCGGCTATTGCCAGGCAGGGCAAATCATGCAGGCTGCGGCACTCCTGGCTGAGACCAAGAACCCATCCGATCGGCAAATCGGCGAGGCGATGTCAGGCAATATTTGCCGCTGCGGCTGCTACCAACGGATTCAGTCGGCGGTGCGCACGGCCTCGAGGGGGGTGTAGCGATGAACATGCATGCGCCGAGTACCTCATCCAGTCCGTGCGTGAGGCTTGAGAACGTTAGCCGCCGTCAATTCCTTCGCTCGACGGCAGCTGTGGCAGCCTTTGCTCTTGCTGCTGAGATTTCGAGCCTAGAGCCAGGCTTAGCCTACGAGACTGGTGGCGCTCAGATGCCGCACGGAACCGTGAACGATCCGCACGTTTTCGTCTCGATCGACCCCTCAGGTATCGTTTCGATTACCGCCCACCGCTCGGAGATGGGCACGGGGATTCGAACGTCACTTCCGATGGTGGTTGCTGACGAATTAGAAGCGGATTGGTCGAGGGTTCGCATCGTCCAAGCGCTGGCGGACGAGCCGCGATACGGAAATCAGGATACCGACGGCTCTCGCAGCATGCGTCACTTCTTACAGCCGATGAGACAAGTCGGAGCGGCCATGCGCCAGATGCTGGAGCAGGCGGCGGCGACTCAGTGGGGCGTTCCGTCATCGGAGGTCCAAGCGACCAATCACGAGGTGATACATCGGCCGACAGGGCGCAAGCTCGATTACGGTGAACTCGCCAAAGCCGCGATGGACTTGCCGACCCCACCACTAGAGAGCTTGAAGTTCAAGCCCGACAATGCTTTCCGGTATATCGGCCACGGCAACGTCCCAATTTATGACCTGTTCGACATCACTGTCGGGAAGGCGCAGTACGGGTACGATGTCCGGCTGCCCGGCATGAAATGTGCCGTAATGGCCCGTCCACCCGTTGTCGGCGGGAGGATAAAGTCTTTCGACGCAACAGATGCCCTCAAAATTCCAGGCGTCGAAAAGGTGTTGGAGCTCAAGGTCAATTGGGCGCCGCCCGCCGCATTCGCGCCTCTTGGAGGCATTGCGGTGGTCGCCACGAACACCTGGGCGGCCATAAAGGGTCGAGAAGCCCTGAAGCTCGACTGGGAGGACGGTGAGAATGGCGGCTACGATTCCACCGTGTATCGACAGCAGATGACTGAGGCTGCGGGTAAGCCCGGCCGGATCGAGCGCAATCAGGGTGACTTCGACAAGGCGGTTGCCGCTGCGTCGAAGGTAATCTCCGCCGAGTACTACGTGCCGCATCTCGCGCAAGCCTCGATGGAGCCGCTGGTTGCGACAGCGACTATTCGCAATGGCGAATGCGAGGTTTGGGCTCCTTTACAGTATCCGTTCGGTGCGCGCGAAGCATTCGCGAAGCTACTTGAGCTGCCGATCGAGAAGGTAAAGGTGAACGTCACTCTTCTGGGCGGCGGGTTCGGCCGAAAGTGCCAATCGGACTTCGCGCAGGAAGCCGTGCTGCTCTCCAAGGCACTCGATGGCGCGTCTGTCAAACTCGCCTGGACGCGAGAAGACGACCTTCATCACGGTTTCTATCATACCGTCACCTATTCGCGGCTGGACGCTGGCCTTGACTCATCGGGAAAGGTGGTCGCATGGCGGCATCGTTCGGTTGCCCCGACCTTGTTTGCCAATTTCAAGCCTGATCCAAAGCGTGAGCAGGCGATTGAACTCGGGTTGGGGCTCGCAGATGTCGCTCTAGACATCCCCAACGTGCGCTTCGAGACCGGCGAGGCTCCAGCCCTGACGCGAATCGGCTGGTTCCGGTCGGTCAACAACATACCTCATGCTTTTGCCATACAATCCTTCATTGCAGAGATCGCGCAAGCCCTGGGAAAGGATCCCAAGGACTTCCTGCTCGAAATGATCGGCCCTCCACGCAAGCTTGAGCTTGAGAAGCTTGGGGTGACGGAACCGCTTTGGAACTACGGAGATCCGTATTCGACCTACCCCATCGATACTGGCCGTCTCGCGAACGTGGTGACCTTGGCCGCTTCACGTGCGAACTGGGGAAGATCGCTCCCTAAGGGAAGCGGGCTCGGAATTGCAGCACACCGCAGCTTCCTCTCATACGTGGCAATTGTCGTCGAGGTTGGCGTGGACGCCTACGGAAAGCTGACCATCCCGCGCGTCGAGACGGCGATCGACTGCGGTTTCGCCGTCAACCCCGCGCGAATTCGGTCCCAGATTGAGGGTGCAGCGGTCATGGGGCTCAGCAATTTCATCGGCGAGGTTTCGTTTGCGAAGGGGCGCGCCGAGCAGAGTAACTTTGACACCTATCCGGTGGCCCGCATCGACAATGCACCGATAAATGTGCGTGTTCACATCGTTCCGAATGGTTCCGATGTGCCCGCGGGCGGTGTCGGAGAGCCAGGAGTGCCGCCTTTTCTGCCGGCGCTCTGCAACGCGATCTTTGCCGCGACGGGCAAACGCATACGTGCGCTTCCAGCAGGCGATCAAATCCGCGTCTAGATGTCCAGACGTCAATGTCGATTGCCCAGAGTGGCGATTGAGCTCGACTACACCGCCAAAAACAATTGACCACTAGAGGAGTGAAGGGATGTCCAAGGTAAGCAGGGCAAGAGTTCGATTGTGCGAGACTGTCAGCACGGTCGTGGGGATTGGCTTGATGGCAGGCCTCCTCGGCAGTGCGGCGGCTGCTTCCGATGAAACGACGGAACAGCGGCTTCTCAATGCAACGCAGGAAACGAGCAACTGGCTGCATCACCACCGCGACTACACCGCGCAGCGCTACTCGCCGCTGAACCAGATTAATCGCACCACGATCAAGCGGCTGCACGTTGCCTGGACGATGGCTCTCGGCGGTATCGAGGGAGGTGGCATTTGGAGTCATGGCGGTCTCGAAGGGACTCCGATTGTCGAGAACGGATTCATGTATGTCACCGACGGATGGGGATCGGTCTACAAAATCGATCTTCACGGCGGGAATGGGAATCTGGTTTGGAAAATGGATCCGAAGACCGACCACGACTGGGCCGGCGCCATTGCTTGTTGCGGCGTCAACAATCGTGGCGCCGCGCTATGGGACAACTTTGTACTCTCTCATACCCTCGACGGCCGGTTGGTTGCGACCAATAAGGACGACGGCAAAGTGGCTTGGGAGCGCAAGGTAGCCGATCCCGACAAGGGCGAAGTGATCACCGGCGCGCCGTTGATCGTCAAGAACATGGCTATTACCGGTACGGCGGGTGCCGAGTACGGCATCAGAGGCTGGATCGCTGCCACCGACTTGAGGTCTCAAAAGGAAGTTTGGCGAACCTATACGATTCCAGCCAAGGGCGAACCAGGCAACGACACTTGGAAGGATGATCACGAGTCTTGGAAGACCGGTGGAGGATCTACCTGGGTGACCGGGTCGTACGATCCCCAAGCTCACCTGATCTACTGGGGTGTCGGAAATCCTGGTCCGGATTTTGATACCGAATATCGTCAGGGTGACAATCTCTTCACTGACAGTACCCTTGCGCTGGATCCGGACACCGGCAAGGTCAAATGGCACTTTCAGCACACACCGAATGATCCATTCGATTATGATAGCGTTGCGGAGAGAGTGCTGGTTGACCTCCCCTTCAAGGGAAGTTCGCGCAAGGTAGTGCTCGAGGCTGATCGCAATGGCTTCGGTTACGCGCTCGACCGCACCGACGGCTCCTTCCTCTGGGCAACCCCTTTCGTGAAGAAGGTGACGTGGACCAGGGGGATCAACCCCGAGACCGGGAAGCCCATCGAATATGATCCCAGCAAGTCGGTGCAGATCTATGATCCGCAGGTGACGCTGAACCGGAAGAACACCCACGTCACCGTTTGTCCGGGACATAACGGAGGCAAGAACTGGCCGCCGACTGCATACAATCCTGACCTGAAGACCTGGTACATCCCCGTCATCGAGAGCTGTGACGAGCTGGATAACAAGGAGACGAAACCTGGCGATTGGAAGGCTCGCGAATTCTTCACCGGCGGCGGTCCAGTCGTGAAGATGGCGATAACAGGGAGCGTCACAGCCATTGACGTAACCACCGGTAAGGTCACTGGGAAGTATGAGACCAAATATCCGATGCTGGGCGGGCTTCTTGCAACGCCGGAGCTGGTGTTTGCTGGCCATCCATCCGGAGAGCTCTACGCGCTTGACGCCAAGACGCTAAGCAAAGTGTGGGAATTCAATACCGGCGGCGGCGTTAATGCTCCCCCGATGACGTTCTCCGTCGACGGAAGGCAATATATTGCGGTCCTCGTCGGACTGGGCGGCGCCTGGGACAAGTGGAACCTCGATTCCACAAAAGGCCTGGAAAAGGTCCCACCGGGCTCCATGCTTTACGTATTCGCATTGTGATCCGCTGCGTGGCGAAGTGGGGCGCACCTGAGCGCGCCCCACTTCGTACAATAGTCCAAGAGGAACTAATGGAATTGAAGGTTGTGCGCCTGACCAAACGGGCTGACTGCGCGCTACGCATCGGCGTAATCGGCTTGTTCGCAGCTGCCGGCTTGACGTTTCTCGCGACAAAAGACGTCGCGCGCGGCGAAGGCGGCACGCCCGTCCAGGGGCAGGTCATCAACGGAGCGCACCATACCCGTGATGAAGGGCAGCGTATCTACGAAAAGGCAAATTGCGTCGGCTGCCACAAATGGCATGGCGATGGAGGCGGCGGCTATGGTGGCGCCGCGCTCTCCTTGCGAGCGACGCAGCTCACGCGTGATCAGATCGTCGAAGTCGTCCATTGCGGGCGGCCGGGAACAGGAATGCCGCATTTTGATCGCGACGCCTACAAGGACTACCGATGCTATTCGGGCGTCACGGCTCAAGATCTCGGCAAGGACCTGCCTCTGGATTCAGCGACATTTCTCCGGCAAAACGAAATCGAGAAAGTCGTTGATTATGTCTTGGAGCACATCAAAGGCAAGGGGCAGACGAGCTACCAAGACTGCATTGACTTCTTCGGAGAGGGCTCCAGGGCCTGTGAGGTCTACAAGAACATCTCGATTCACTCGCAAGCAACTGGAACGGAAGAGAAACGATGAATCATCGATCATTGATCCGGGCGCTGCCGCTGTTGCTTCTCTTGGTCGCTTGCGGTGATGCCGGCGCACGCCAAGCGACCGACTTGCGCGACCTGAATCTTGGGATGTCGGTCGCGAACATCCGACCGGAAGAGTATATCAACCTTGTTTGTGCCGATAAGGAGGGAGCCAGCCTGGCGGGCTGGAACGACTTTCCGACCTGTCCGGTTGATGAAGCTGGGTTGCACGGTATTTCGTTTCGTTTCAACGACGAGGTCAATCCGCTGGCGGCCGTGAATGACAAGTATGAGGGTACGAAGCTAGGCGGCCATCCCGTGCTCCTGAGGGGGCTTGTCGACAGCGGCGGCGTGTTGAAAGAAATTCGGATCGACACGGACCCGAACGCACGTCCCTTCTGGCGCAAGAAGGCCTATCTTTTGGCGCTCGCAGTGAGAGCCAGATACGGGGAGGCGGGGTGGACGTGCCGAGAGGCGGAGCACCACGACGGAGAAACGCCAGTCGGCGGTCTGCTAATCAAGGAGCACTGCGAGAAGCACTCGGAGCAGCGTCGCTTGGTTTTGGATCGAGAAGTCTATCGCCGTGCCGGCCAGCCACTCTCGGACTTTGTTAATGCGACGCACCTCGTCATCGAACAGACGACGGAGACCGCTGACTGAGCATTGCGAACTTTCAGGGTTTGTGCCGGTCTCAGGTGCCTTATAGGACAAAGACGCGTCGCGAACGGTATGGGCAATGAGCCAGCATAGGCGAGGCATGCTGGGGGCGTATTGCGTCCGATCACAAGATCCGCTGGCAGGCCGGCCTCGTCTGCTTCCTCCCTCGACTTAAGCCGCTGTTGGACAGGTCCAGCAGCGGCTCTTTTTTAGCCGCGACGAGCGAGCCTAACCCTTCGACGACCCCTAACACGTCACTCCGATGCTCCACGCTAAGCCAACGGCGATATCGATGCGCGAAAACGACGGCAGGCTTGTATGCTGCGTTTTGGGTATGAACGCCGTTGCTGGACGCAAGCAACGTCAATCGCGGCCTGGTGCTGCCCATCCGTTTAAACTGGCGCAACGAACAGGGCGGCCTCAGATGATGCTCGAGACAGATTCTGCGCGGTGATCGTGAGAAACTGAACAGGGGTGCTGCTCACGTCGACGTCGATTAGTCCGAGACGGCGAAGCATTGTATCCAGCGAGCGGCGCGCCTGGGTTTCCGGCGCCCCGTCGATGCAGATGTCCATCAAACCGGACCGAAGACATTTTGCAGTGCTGTCAGTAAGCGCGTGTCCGATCCAGAATACCTTGGCAGGATGTGCTTTCAAAGCCGCCGCAATGCCCTCTTTTCCGGCGCCGACACTGTACAGTCCGATAACAGAGTTATCGTCGCGCAGCGCTTCCGTCAGCCTCTCTGCTGAAAGCAAGTTGTCGTCGTGTCCGAAAATGACGAGGTAGAATTTGTGATCGCCATTCGTGTGCTGCGTTAAATAATCGGAGAAGCCGCGGATGCGCTCCCTATGCGCCCGGTAGGCTCCACTGTGGCACATAGCGAGCAAAGTGCCGCTAGTTCCCCGCAGCATGCGCGACATATAATAGGCGGCGGTCCTACCCGCCGCGTAGTTGTCGATGCCGATATAGGGCACATCATCGCCGGCGCTTCCCGTAAGCATCTGTACGACTTCCACGCCCGACATGCGGGCTTTGCGGATGCTCTCCGTAATCTCCGGGTGGTCCGGAGCCAGAACGATGAGACCGGCTCGGCGAAGAGTGGGCTTCGCAATATGTTGGGCGACACCGGCGATGTCGTCTTCGCGAACGAACGTCCGGTGCACCAAAATGCTTGGGTCCAAAGAGGCCGAAATCCGCTGGAAGGCTGTATTGAGGTCAGCATAGAAGACTTCACCGTCCGGTTGAACGAGAAGAACCTCGATCCGAATGATGCCGCGGTGGGGCCTCAATTGCCGGTCGCCATATTTTAGTTTCTTTGCGGCCTTGATGACTCTTTCGGCTAGCTCGATCCTCACGCCGCCACGGTCATTGAGAACCCGCTCGACGGTCGCTGTACCGACATTCGCCTCACGCGCAATGTCTCTGATCGTCGGACCACTCAAATGCTGCCTCCGGCGTGATTTTGATCAACACGGAACGGAAATTGCGGCTTCGGCTCACTTACTCCCTCGACTTGGTCTTGTGGACGTAAGGACCTTCGCCGTCGAAAGTGTAGGCGGTCTTCGCCGTGGTATAGAACTCCTGCGCGTAGCGACCCTGCTCGCGCGGACCATAGCTGGAGCCTTTGCGGCCGCCGAATGGCACGTGGTAGTCCACGCCCGCTGTCGGCAGATTCACCATCACCATGCCTGCCTCTGCATTGCGCTTGAAATGGCCAGCGTATTTCAGGCTGGTGGTGCAGATGCCTGATGACAAGCCGAACGGCGTGTCGTTGGCGAGTTCTAGCGCCTCGTCATAGTCCTTCGTCCGGATCACAGTGGCGACCGGCCCGAAAATCTCCTCGCGCGCCACACGCATCTGGTTGTTCACTTCCGTGAGCAGCGCGGGCGCGAGATAAAAACCGGGTGTCTCGCGTATCAGGAGCTCGCCCCCAGTAACAAGCTTGGCGCCTTCTGCCTGGCCTATGCTGATATACGTCAGGTCCTGGTCGAGTTGGCTCTGGTCGACGACCGGGCCGACATGCGTACCGGCTTTCAAGGCATCGTCAATGACAAGCCCTTGCATCCGCTCCTGCATCGCGGCCACGAATCGATCGTGGATGCCATCTGTCACAATCAGCCGAGACGAAGCCGTACAACGCTGGCCGGTGGAGAAGAAGGCGCTGTTCACCGCACATTCCACTGCCAGCTTCAGATCGGCATCATCAAGGACCACCATAGGGTTCTTGCCGCCCATTTCGAGTTGAAGCTTCTTCATCGGTTCAGAAGTGATGCAGGTCTGGGCGATCTTGCGCCCCGTCGGCACTGAGCCCGTAAAGGAGATGGCGCAAACCTTCGAACTGCCCAGCATCGCCTCGCCAACCACCGACCCCCGGCCCATGACCAGGTTGAAGACACCTGGCGGCACTCCGGCGCGGGCGATGATCTCTGCGAGCGCATGAGCCGAACCCGGCACGAGCTCGGCCGGCTTGAACACAACGGTGTTGCCGTAGGCGAGCGCTGGCGCGATCTTCCAAGCTGGAATCGCGATCGGAAAGTTCCAGGGAGTGATGAGCCCGATGACGCCGACCGGCTCGCGGGTGATCTCGACATCCACGTACGGCCGCACCGATGGCAGCTTCTCGCCTGCCATCCGGAGGCACTCGCCGGCAAAAAATTGAAAGATTTGCCCAGCCCGCGCGACCTCGCCGATGCCTTCCAGCAGGGTCTTTCCCTCCTCGCGGGAGAGCAGGCCGCCGAGTTCGTCCTTGCGACCTTGGATCTCGTCGCCAATCGCCTTGAGGATGTCATGCCGGGCCTGAATGGTGGAGCGCGACCAAGCTGGAAAAGCGTCAAAAGCGGCGGCAATCGCGCGCTCAGTCTCGATGGCCGAGGCGCAGGCATACTCGCCCACAACGTCGTTGGTGTTAGACGGGTTGATATTTGAGGCGACTTCGGCGGCGGGAAGCCACTCGCCAGCAATATAGTTCTCTTTCATCGATAAGCTCTAAACTCGGATGGAATTTTGTAAGTGCATTAAACTCCTCGGCCTGGCACCTCGTGTCGCCGAATAAGTCACATCGAGCAGAACTATTCAGCGTCCCCAGCGGAGCGCCAAGGGGTTGACCCCGCGCGCAAGCTCAAGCAGCCCGGCTTTCGTTTTGGGATGAATTTGCTCCAGGGGATGCCGCACAGCGTCACTTCGGATGACGTTGCCTTCTCTCATCACGCTCTTGGCAGCGCGCAGGCCACATTGACGGTTCTCGTAGTTGACCAACGGCAGCACTTTTGCATAAGCAGCGGCCGCGTCCGTGGTCCGACCCGCCTTATGATGATCGAAAACAGGGCGCAACAAATCGGGACACAGGGCACTCGACATCGTTCCGGTCGCGCCAGCTTCGAGATCTGCCATCATGGTAATGGCTTCTTCTCCGTCAAACGGACCTGCTACGGCAGCGCCACCCGCCTCGATCAGGTTGCGCAGCTTCGCTGCAGCAAACGGAACTTCGATCTTGAAATAGTTAGCGAGCGGCACCTCTTGTGCCAGCCGCACGAGAAAAGGTACCGAGAGCGTTACGCCGCTGAGCGGCGCATCCTGGACCATGACTGGGATTCTTGCTGCATCGGCCACACGAGCGAAATGCTCGATCATATGCGTTTCGTCCGCCTTGAGACCCGATCCGTGGTAAGGCGGCATCAGCATGAGAAGGCTTGCGCCTCGTTCGGCCGCATAGTGCGCGCGTTCCACGGCGATACGCGTGCTGAAATGGCTGCATGTCACCATGACCGGCTTGCGGCCAGCCACGTGTGATAGGCAGAGGTCAACTAGCAATTTGCGTTCCTCGTCTGACAACAGGAACTGTTCGGAATAGTTGGCCAGGATGCAAATTCCGTCGACGTTCTGATCGATCATGCAATCCAAAACACGCCGTTGCCCCTCGATGTCGAGATCTCCAGTCTCCGTGAATGGCGTTGGCGCGACGGGAAACAGACCGTTATAGAGCGCGTTTTTTTGAACTTGCATGGTCAGGATCTCTTTTGGGGGATGAGGAGCCTAGGGACGAGCAGCTGGTATGGGGTGATCTGGTATCGCGAATGTTCTTTGGCTCGAACAGCACGTGAGAACTGGCCTCAGTCTTAACGACCGCGTACCTGCCAAGCATCACTATCTGCCTGATAGTTGGACTAGTGCCGGTCGGTCTCCTCCCGTTGGACCGCGACTCTAGAATTTGCCTGAGGTGGTCACGAACATTGATAGCGAGTCTGCTAAGCGCCGCTAACGAGTGTCGTTAGACGTGTGAGTTCAGTGGCACGTACATTCCGACTGGCGAGGAGAAGATTAGCCAGGCAACAACATGCGGATGCGCTTTCTGTCATTGCCGAACTCTCGCGGGAGCAGTTGATTCTCGAACGATCAACCGCGTTTCGAGCTCCACCCTGGAGTGGATATCCAGCGAATTTTGATCTGCCAAAAAGTAGTTAGCTGCCTGTTCGCCCATCAATCGAGCCGGGACGTCAATCGTCGTCAGACCAGGAGTGAGATATTCGGCGATGTCGAGATTATCGAAACCAATCATCGATATGTCTTGGGGGACGCTTAATCCAGCATCCTTGCAGCCGCGCAAAGCTCCGACAGCAAGCACGTCGCTTCCGCAAAATATCGCTGTCACATTCTTATTTTGATTGAGAATGAGTTTGACCGCGGCTCGGCCGCGGCTGAACTCATAAGGCGATTCCACAACGGCGATGCGGGACCGGTCAATTCCACGACGTTCAGCCGCAGCCAGGAAACCCTCAAGGCGCCCAGATGCACGTTCGTTCTCCCGCGTTATCCCAGCAATGACTGCGAGATTCTTGTGGCCGAGGTCTGCAAGGTAGTTTGCTGCCAAAGCCCCGCCACTGCGATTGTCAAAGCCCATGCTAGGAATCGAATGATCATCCGAGAGTGCGTAGGTTACAGCAAATCTCACCTTGCGTTCGCGCAGTAGCTTGAGAGTTTCCTTTCGATGGCTGGTGCCGACGAGAACAATGCCGTCGACCCCTTTCTCAATGAGATTGCGCACTTCGCGAATCTCTCGATCTAGATCGTACCCTGTTGCAGAGTAGATCAGCGACGCGCCCGCGGGCGCGAGTCGGCTCTCCAGTCCTTCCAGCATTCGAGTGAAGATCGCGGCGTCTAACGTCGGAACGATCAAGCCAATCAGCCGGGAACGCGAGGATCGTAGCGCGCGCGCCGATCCATTCGGAACGTAGCCGAGTTCATCAACGATCCGCAGAATGCGTTCTCTCAAATCGATCGCGACGGTCTCCGGTCGATTCAACACACGCGAAACTGTGGCAATAGAACACCCCGCGCGTTTGGCTATTTCGAAAACAGTCGGTGATTGCCTTTGGTCCGCACGGGCCGTTTTTTCTAACGCCATGAGCCTATTTCTTCCTCGCCCGCCGGCCTGGGAGGCTGCGCGCTGAACTGGTTTATGTGAAAACGTTACCATATTGTCTCGGCTTATGGAACTGATAAATCAAGCCAAAATAGCCTGTAAATAGGCCGCATTTCGCCAATTGTCGCCGTTTGTAATTTTTGCGCTTGCATACTGAGATTGAAGATGTAAACCTTTTCATGAATTGGTCACCTCTCAAGGCAGGTGCACTCGCAAGCGACAACGGCGGTTGGTTGCGAGGCAAGGCTTGGTGGTCAGAAGTCATGAGCCCGCCGGGCAGTGGAGAAGGCATGCAAGCGAAGAGCAAACGAACGGGCGCGGTACCGATTATTACGGCTAAGCAAGCCGTATCGCTGATTTCCGATGGTGATTGCGTCTACTTCGGTGGTTCGGCCGGCGTTGCAATCCCCGAACTCGTCATTGACGCGCTGCGCGATGTCCATTCCGAGGAGGGATCTCCAAAGAATTTGATGCTGGTTGGCACTGTGGCCATTGGCGATTGGGCCACGACTGGATTCAACAAGTTGGCAGCTCCAGGCCTAGTGCGTCGAGTTGTGGCGAGCGGTTTGAACAATTGCCCTGCACTTGGACGGCGGGCGCTAGCCAACGAAATCGAAGCGTACACCCTCCCCCAGGGGGTCTTGGCGCAGCTCGCTCGCGAGAATGCAGCGGGGCGACCGGGCGTGATCACGAAAGTTGGGCTCCGGACCTTCGCCGACCCCCGCATCGGCGGCTGTAGGCAGAGCGAGTGCAGCAAAGAGAATATGGTTGCTGTCGTCGATATCGAAGGAGAAGAGCACCTGCTCTATAAGACCTTCCCAATTCAGGTCGCGATCCTGAGAGGCAGCATTGCGGACGAGAAGGGAAATATCTCGCTCGAGGACGAGGCATATGTCGGCGAAAGCATGTCGATCGCGGCTGCCGCGCGCCGCTCGGGTGGAATAGTCATTGTCCAGGTCAAGCGCGTAGCTGCATCCAATACGCTAAACCAACGAGAAGTCAGAATACCTGGAGTTCTCGTCGATTACCTCGTCGTCGATCCCAGTCAGCGACAGACCTATGCAACGGAGTACAGCCCGGCCTATGCCGGAAAAATGCGTGTACCGGACGGGAAAATCGGGTCGCTGCCGTTCGATGTGAGAAAGGTAATCGCGCGTCGCGCGGCGCTTGAGTTGACGCCCGGAGCTACCGTCAACATCGGCTATGGAATCTCGAACGGAATTGCCGTCGTGGCCGCGGAAGAAGGAATATATCGCTCAGTCACGCTGACGGCCGAGCAGGGGGTCATTGGCGGCATTCCTGCGCCCGGACAGGATGCCGGCGCCGGTACGAACTACGACATGATCGCGCCGCAACCGGATCAGTTCGATTTTTACGATGGGGGCGGGCTCGACATCGCGTTTCTGTCTTCGGCGGAAGTCGACCGGCATGGCAACGTCAATGTGAGCCGCTTCGGCGACAAGATCATAGGACCTGGCGGTTTCATCAACATCAGTCAGGGCGCCCGAAAAGTCGTGTTCTCCGGCACTCTCACGGCGTCCGGACTGAAGGCGGTTCCGGACGGCGGTTCTCTCGCCATTGCTCATGAGGGAACGGTCAAAAAATGGGTGAAAGAGGTGCACCAAATCACCTTCAGTGGCGCTTTTGCAAAGGAGCGTCAGCAAGAGGTCGTATTCATTACCGAGCGTGCCGTGTTCAAGCTTACACCGAATGGCCCGATGCTGACCGAAGTAGCGCCTGGTGTATCAGTCGAAAAACACGTGCTGCCGAATATTCAATTCGAGGTAGCCGTGTCGCCCGACCTGAAGCTGATGGATGCAAGGATATTCAGGAACGAGCCGATGAAGTTGGCGGCGCGCTTCCACGATGGCGTCGCACTGGCGTAAGGGAGCCGCTGACGTGAAGTTCGTTACAAGAGAATACGAGGACAAGGTCGAGATCCTGGCGATGAATAGGCCGGAGCGACGCAACGCTCTGGGTGAAGACATTCTGAAAGATCTGGTTGAATCGGTGGGCCGGGCGGCCAACGATAAAGATGTCAACCTGATATTGCTTGCTGGAAACGGTCCCGGTTTCTCAGCCGGTGCGGACCTTAAGGATTTTTCGGCCGGCGACATCAACGACACCTTTGACCTGAATCGCCGGCTAGGCGCATTCGTGCGCTCTCTTGCTCTTGTCAGAAAGCCCGTCGTTTGTGCTGTCGATGGGTTTGCCCTGGGCGGCGGCCTCATGCTCGCAGCCTCATGCGACGTTGTCGTAACGGCTCCAGTGGCACGCTGGCATTTGCCGGAAGTGTCGTTGGGTTGGTTGCCTGGCTTCGGGCTGGACACTTTAGCTGCACGCGTTGGACCGTTTGCGGCTCGCTCCCTAAGCTGGAGCCCGACCGCGATCGATGGCGTGGAGGCTCATAGGTTGGGGCTGGCTGACATTCTGTCGCCTCCAACTGAAACTGCTCGCGAGGCGGCGCTCCGCTACGCCAAAGGCCTCGCGGCAATGCCGCCTCACGCCGTGCTGACCACGAAACAATTTTTCTCCACTTCTGTAACCGCGAGGGCAGAAGTGATGGATGACTTGGCGAACCGCTACTTTGCTCAGGACATCCTCCACGAGACGGCGCGGGCGAATATGCAACGCTTTCTTCCGAAGAAGACCGTCGGCGCCTAGCCTCGGGGTACACAAAAAGCTCGTCACACGGGTTGTTTTCAAGGAACGATATGAACCACGTCATCCAGTCCCTCATCGTCGTCGAGCGGCCTGACCCAGCCGTACTGTTGCTGCGGCTCAATCGCCCAAGGCAGAGAAATGCACTGAGTGCGGCCCTTCTGGGTCAGCTTGCCGATGCGCTTCGTGCGGCTCGTTCCAATGAGTCCGTGCGATGCGTCGTTCTCAGTGGCGATGAACGCGCCTTTTCCGCTGGTGCTGACATCAAGGAGATGCAGCAGCACGGCTTCGAGGCGCTGAGCGATCCCACACGGCAGGATGCATGGGATATCATCGCCGGCTTCCCCAAGCCGCTCATTGCGGCCGTTCGAGGCGTGTGCCTGGGCGGCGGCCTCGAGCTCGCGATGCTCGCCGACATCCTGCTAGTGGCGGAAGACAGCGTACTCGCGCAACCGGAAATCACGATTGGGATCATGCCTGGGGATGGCGCTACCCAGCGGTTGACGCGGACCGTTGGCAAATCCCTGGCCATGCAGATGGTGCTGACAGGTGAGCCTATCAGCGCGCAACAGGCAGTGGCCGCGGGACTCGCATCCGAAATGCTGCCGGCGTCCGAGTTGCTCGCACGCGCGCTCGCGATAGCGCGCGTTATCTCCAATCGTGCACCAATTGCCGCCCGGTTAGCCAAGGAATCGATTCAAGCTGCCTACGAAACACCGCTGTCGGCCGGCTTGGCAGTCGAGCGGCGCGCAATCCGATATGCGTTCACCACCGATGATCAAAAGGAGGGCATGGCTGCCTTCGTGGATAAGCGGCCACCGGTATTCACCGGACGTTGACGGGGAGCAGAGCTCACATCGCCCTATGACTTAGCGGTCGTCCGCGCGGCAACACTCAACGCGGGCTGCTCGCGCCGAAATGTAAACGTTTTCAATATAATTGAACCGGAGGGAATGAATGACCACGATTATTGAACCCATCGCTCGAGCCACGCCGCAAACCATGGCGCCGGCGACGCCGTATGAAAAACCAGTTGCCACTAAGAGCATGACCATAGCTTTGGGCGGTGGCGTAGCTTTGGAGTGGTACGACTGGACCGTCTACGGAATGATGGCTTCTTTTCTGTCGCCGCTCTTCTTTCCCTCTAGTGATCCGACGACGTCACTGCTCGCTGCACTTGCCGTGTACGGCGCGGGTTTCTTCGCGCGACCGGTAGGAGCCGCGATACTCGGTCCTATTGCCGATCGCATCAGCCACAAGCGCGTGATGATGATCTCCGTCACCGCGATGGCACTGTGCTCGCTGCTGATTTCCGTGTTGCCGGGCTACAAGGAGCTTGGCGTCGCGGCGGCGGTGATATTGCTGCTCATCCGGCTCATCCAAGGGCTCGCCACCGGCGCTGAAGCGGGTGTCGCCAACGCCATTGCGATCGAACTTGCACCGCCGCGCGAGGAGGGGCGCTACCTTGGTCTGATCAGTGGCACATTTATCCAGCTCGGTGTCTTCGCATCCAGTTTGGTCGCCTTTTTCGTGAGTGCCTCCGTGGCTCCCGAGACAATGCACGAATGGGCCTGGCGGCTGCCCTTTGCAGTCGGCGGGGTACTCGGCCTGCTCATCATCTATTTGCGTAGCAAACTGCCAGAGACCTTAATCAAGCACGCCATGCATCGCGACGAACTGTCGCGCACTCAGGAGACCACAGGCGACGTGTGGAAGACGCTCTGGAGCGTACGGCTTTCGCTGCTCGCCGTCATCCTGGTCGTCGGAGCGGTGCAGATTGCGAACTACGCATGGAATGCCGGTTTGCCCAACCTAGCCAACGGCGTGTTCAAGGAGAACAGCACCTGGGTGTACGGGATTACGACTCTCATGGGCGTGATCTGGATCGTCACAGCGCCCTTCGTGGGCGCCTTCGCAGACAAGGTCAGGCCCTCGCGCGCATTCACGTTACTCCGGCTGCTGCTCGTCGCGTGCTTCTTCCTTACGTTGGTTTATTCCGAGAAGAGCATTTCCACGTTCTTCTTCGTGATGGTGTTCGGAGGCGCGATCGTCGGCTTCAACATGGCCCTCTACAACTTCATCGCAACTACGCTGATGCCACGGTCGGTACGTACGACGGGTATCGCTGTCGGGTATGCGCTCGGGGTATCACTGTTCGGCGGGACGTCACCCTACCTGCTGGTGTGGTTGCAGCATGCGCAGATGGCCTGGATGTTTCCCGTTTATGGATCGGTGATCGCGGTGCTGAGCGTGGTCGTTTATCACGTCGCGAAGAAGCGCGGTCACGTCTACATCGGCGAGTGACGTAAAGCCTTGTCGTCACACAATTCGGGCTTCGCGTAGAGCCCGAGAGACCTTCTTAGGAGGAAACATGTCCAGAAACGACTTCTTGTCGGCCCGCGAGAGCATGCTGACCCGCATTGCGCAAACGCGGGATGCTTCCACAGCTGGCCTGCCGCATTGGGCCGGCACTGAGGATGGAAAATGGACGTTTACGTCCGATGGTGATTGGACCGGCGGAGCCTTCGTCGGCGAACTCTGGCTAGCCCATCTGGCGGAACCGCAGCATTTCCCGATCTCTGACGCGCATGCCGCGCTGGCTCGCATGCTGCCCCGCGCTGAGCGGCGGACGGCGTTCAAGGGTTTTGGCTTCTACCACGGTGCGGCGCTTGGAAGTATCCTCTTCGGAGATGAAACGGCACGTGATGCGGCGCTCACGGCAGCTAGGTCTTTGGCGCAGATGTTCGACCCGAAACTGGGCCTGATCCCGCTAGGCCAGGATGCTGAGGAGGCCAGCGCCGTCGGGACAGCTGAAAGCAGCATCGATTCCCTCCAGGCCACTGGCCTGCTTTACTGGGCCGCGGGCCAGCTGGGTGACTCGCACATGGAGGACGTCGCCAACGCCCACATGCGGAGCGTATTGGAGATCCATGTGCGCCCCGATCATTCGGTGATCCAATCGTCAACGCTCAACCCGCAGACCGGGAAGGTGTTGAGAACGCATACGCATAAGGGATACAGCGATGTTAGCACCTGGGGTCGAGCGCAGGCGTGGGCGATGCTCTATACCGCTCATGCGGCCATGGTTCGTCCCAAGGAGCCTTTGTGGCGCGAATATGCCGTGCGCGTGCTGGACTGGTGGATCGCCCACGTTCCAGCGGACCTGGTTGCATACTGGGACTTTGATGACCCGGCAATTCCGAGTACAAGCAGGGATACCGCGGCCACTGCGATCGCCGCGGCAGCATCCTTGCGACTTGCGTCTGCACTCGGTCCCATCGATGGCGCCAAGTACCGAGACTTCGCAGAACGGACGGTGACACAGCTGATCTCGGCATACCTGACGCCCATCGGCACTGCCGATCAGCGCCCGGTCGGAATGCTCACCGGGGGATGCTTCACCCGAAAAGCCGAGGCGCGCGATATCGACACGGCCCCGGACGCAGAACTGATATTTGGTAGCTACTTCTTGTTTGAGTCGCTTGTGATCCTCACCGGCCTCGTGACTGCAGGTCGGATCTAGTACCCACTTTCCCTGGGAAGTGAGTCATGATTCAACATCGGGATGATACCCGAAGCAAGAGAAGTCCACCTTTCGAAGAAAGATCGCAAGGTGCTTGAGGAACGTTGCCGCTCACCGCTGACGTTGCAGCGCGATTTGAAGCGGGCGCGGATCGTTCTTTTGGCTGCGGCCGGTCGCAGTACCCGATCGATCGCCAAGGAGGTTGGGGTCCAGCCGCGGATTGTCAGCCTTTGGCGCCATCGCTATGCGGATCATGGTCTTGAAGGTCTGCAAAGCAAGCCCCTGCCGGGCAAGCAGCCGATCTATACGAAGGCTACCGACAAACGGATTTTAAAGTTGCTCGATAAGTCGCCTCCCGCCGGGTACGCGCGCTGGACAGGGCCCCTGCTGGCTGGGGAACTTGGCGATGTCGACATACAATATGTCTGGCGATTCCTGCGCAATAGCAAGATCGATCGCGCGGCCCGCAAGTCATGGTGCGAGAGCCACGACCCGCAGTTTACGGCCAAGGCCGCCGACGTAGTCGGCCTCTATGTGGCCCCGCCAAAAAAGGCTATCGTCCTATGCGTGGACGAAAAGCCCTCGATCCAGGCCTTGGAACGAGCGCAGGGCTATCTGAAACTGCCGAACGGCAGATCCCTGACCGGGCAAAGCCACGACTACAAGCGGCACGGCACGACCACGCTATTTGCAGCGCTGGAAGTCGCCACCGGGAAGATCCTTGCGACGCATTCGAAACGACGCCGCCGGGTCGAGTTTCTCGACTTCATGGATCGCGTGACCGCAGTATTTCCGAACCGCCAGCTTCACGTCATTCTCGACAATCTCAGCACCCACAAGAAGAACGAGGAATGGCTCAAGGCGCATCCCAATGTGAAATTTCATTTCACGCCCACGAGCGCGTCCTGGCTCAATCAGGTCGAGGTGTGGTTTTCGATCTTGCAAGGGCAGTCGTTGAGCGGCGCCTCATTCACAAGCCTCAAACAGCTCGAGCAGCACATCGATGCCTACGTCAACGCATACAACGACAAAGCTGAGCCCTTCGTCTGGACAAAGAAAAAGGTACGCCAGCGTCCCTTCAAAGGCAGACGTATCACTCAGCTATGATTCCGGGTACTAGCACGACTGACAGACAAAAAGGCGCGCGGGCATCCAGGTTCGTAAATCTGGCCAAAAATTACATGAGACCAAAGCGTACGATGATGATGCTGAGCGTCTGGATTAGGAATGTCTTTGAGGGAAGGCCAAACGTTGGTCGATGGCCTTTGGCGCACAAGCGACCACACATCTTGGGCGCCGAAAGGCTAACGCTGGTGAAACTACGCAAAGGAAAGCAGGTCGGATAATTGTCTAACCGAGCTTCTTGCAGTCATCGCACCGTGGTCTTCCTGCGGTCCCCAACTGTCTATGCCATTGCTTGATATGCTTGCCCGCGGGGCAATTATCGTGGTCATGATAGACGTTTCGATGGGCAGGAGGATATTCCGGCGAGTCAGTATGATAGGCGGGCACCTTCATTTAATTTCCCCAATTCAAGTCGGATTGAAATGGACCCCGATTGTGGGACCACGTGCTTAGTTGGAAGGGGCTGCTCCGTTTGATAGACGGAGCGCATGATGACAACGAAGACGAGACGCAAGATCGACGCGGCACTGAAGGCAAAGATCGCGCTGGAAGCCGTGCGGGAGCAGACGACGGTGGCCGATCTGGCCCAGCGCTATGAGGTTCACCCGAACCAGATCTATGCCTGGAAGAAGCAGCTACTGGACCAGGCGGCCCGGGCCTTTGACGCGGGTGTCGGGCGGGAGAGCGAGGACGCTCGCGAACGAGAGATCGAGAAGCTGCACGCCAAGATTGGACAACTGACAGTCGAGCGCGATTTTTTAGCGCGGAGGTCCGGAAGATGAGCACGCCGGACCGTCGAGGAATGCTCGATCGCGCCGACATGGCGCTGTCGATTCGCCGGCAATGCATGTTGCTTGGTATCGCCCGCTCTGGGGTCTACCGGCCGCCACGGCCGGCCAACGACAACGACCTCGCCCTGATGCGGCGCCTCGACGAGCTATTCACCGCCTGGCCGTTCCTGGGCTCGCGGCGAATGACCGCGATGCTGAAGGCTGAGGGGCTTCAGGTCAATCGCAAGCGTGTGCAGCGGTTGATGCGCAAGATGGGCATCGCGGCGCTGGGACCAAGGCCGAACACGACAAAGCCGGCACCGGGCCACAAGATCTATCCCTATCTGCTGCGCAACATGACGATCGACCGGCCAAACCAGGTGTGGGCGGCCGACATCACGTATCTGCCCATCGGCCGCGGCTTTCTTTATCTCGTCGCCATCATCGACTGGGCGAGCCGTGCGGTTCTGGCGTGGCGGTTATCGAACACGATGGACGTCTCGTTCTGCGTGGCGGCTCTGGAAGAGGCGCTGGCGAAGTACGGCACGCCGGAGATTTTCAACACCGACCAGGGCAGCCAGTTCACCAGCGTGGCCTTCACCGGCGCGCTGGCGGCCGCAAAGATCAAGATCTCCATGGATGGCCGCGGTCGTTGGATGGACAACGTCTTCATCGAGCGGCTGTGGCGGTCTCTCAAGCATGAGGACATCTATCTCAAGGGCTATGCCGACGGCCGCGAGGCCAAGGCAGGGATCGCGAGCTGGATCGCCTTCTACAATGATCGTCGCCTTCATCAGTCCCTCGGCTATCGCACGCCGATGGCGGTCTGGCGCGAACGGATGCAGGCCGCGAAGGCTGTGGACATGGTGGACAACGCTGACGCGTTGACCACATGCCCACAGCAACAGCAGCAGACAGAGTCTCTGGCAGCGTGATAGAAAGGATCAGGAGCGGTCAGTTTCCAACTAACAAACCGGTTCAAGCGGTCCCGCTCCGCGGGTCCATTTCAGATTGAAAGAACCCGTTTGTAGCAACTAAACATTGCATTTGCAATTCGCGCATTAGTACCTCGATCTCCTCGGGTTCAATGGACTGTGAGTAGACTGCCGCTCAACGTGAAATCGGGCCGGTGCGTGCGTAACGCTCGTCTTTCTCAATCAAAGTCTCCGCGGAACCTCATAGTTTTGCAGTCATTAATAGCCTCATTTCGCTGCACAAGTTAGCCATCCATATTAGTGTTGTTTCGGCGAACTTCCGGATCAGCTTGGCGGCGCTCAATGTCGCTGGCTTAGAGGCAGCCAGCCCCACCTACTGACGAAATCCGTCGAAAGACGACGCGAAAGCGCGTAATTCGAGCGCCTACACTGCGGCCATTGCATTAATCGGTATCGATGTGTCGCTACTATGCATCCTTCACGATGCCAACTGCTGCGGGCCCCGCAAAGATAATCGCTCAACTTGCCGCCCTCGGACAATTCCGTCCGCCGGGTGGCCATGCTGTGTTCGTAACGCCAGAACATTTGGACATATCGTCTCTCGACAGACTTGGCAGCCACCGACTTTACATGAAAATCGATTCCACACCCATTAAGAACTCTCGATGCCGCAACTTTGACGAGAGTGTGTTAGGCTGACCCATTCAATGCCAAACTTGAAGTCCTTTTCGCTCTATCTGGCGAAGGCCGACGTCAAAGCTTTTGATACGTTATTGACCGACACCGCTCGCGCAATGGTGAGAGCAGGCGAGGCGAAGAGTCATACATCCAGCCGGTTCGGCGATGGTGCCGCGCTCTATGTGTTTCCCGGCCGGAAGCAGGTTCCCAAATGGGTACCTCTTCTCAGATCTGCATTTGCAAATCTGGAGGACCATTTTGCACGATCGCCCTGCGCCTTGCTGCTGTTCCAGAGGAATAGCCATATCTTTGCGCTAACCTTTTCGTACGCCCACGTCTATCTGGACGACGCGAAAACCGAGGCCGATTTCGGACTCAAAGTCGCAGTCAATGCAGTTAGCGATGAGAAACTGCGTAGCGTAGAGCGAGCCAACATCGGCGCCGCCATACGTGACTTCGCGCAAGCAGTCGGGCAACGGGATTTGCGCTCCTTTGGAGTCGACGATGCGCTTGATTTGATCCGCAAGGTCAGCGGTCGGGTCGAGGATAGCGATTTCGCGCAGAACGTCACCGGTTCACGAGGGCTGCGATTCTCGAAAAAGGTCGAGCTCGTCGACGTTCCGGACGCCGCTCTTGAGGCCCTTCGGCTTTTCAAATCCAAAGCCTATCGAAACACCGGATTTCGCTTCATCGATTTTCTTTCGCCAGTGCTCGACACAACACTCGAAGAAAAGCTTAACGGCGAGCTTCTCAGCGCGATCCGAGGAAATAGCGATGAATTCGAAGTCGCGCTTCCGGACATTGTTTCAGAAAACATTACTTTCTTCCGGTTTGAACATGCCGGATTTAGCGATTTTTATCCCGACCTCTCATTGGACCTTTATAGGGGCAGCCTCGGAAGCCGGCTCCCTTCATTGCTCCTTGAAGACCTCGAGAGGCATACCATCGCCGCCTATTCAGAGAACGAGAATCGGCCAATCCAGTCCTGGTCCGTTCATCGCGCCCTCATTGGCTCTCTCGTTCTCAGCGATGAGCGCTATGCGCTTAACGAAGGGCGATGGTACCAGGTTGGGAAAAATTTTAAGGACGCCGCCGACCGGAAATTTGCGGAGCTGTATGGTGCACCGGACAAGAAGCTGCGACCCTTGAAGAAGGTTGTCATAAGCAATAGCAAAGGCAAGAAGCAGAAGATCGGATATCAGTCGGAAGAATCCTACAATCGCGAAATTGCGCAGGAGGCGGGCTATCTCCTCCTGGATCAGAAATTGATTCAGATTGACGAGGTGCCGGGACCTGGCATCGAAATGTGCGACTTGCTTGACATCGAGGGACGGCGATTCATTCACGTCAAGAAAAGCTCGCGCCAATCAAGTATTCTAAGCCACTTCTTCAAGCAAGGCGGTGTTTCAGCGCAGCTGTTGCGCAAATACGAACCTTTTCGTATCAAATTGGTCGAGACCGTCAAACAGCTCTACGGCGCGCAAACAGCACAGGAGCTAAAAGTGGAGCTGCAGAAGCGATGGACTGTAGAGTTTCAGATTGCTGACTTTCCGAGAGCCGACGGGACGCACAATATTCCATTCTTCAGTAAACTGACTTTGCGCGAGGAGTCGAGGGACATTGAAGCAATGGATTTCGATGTAAGTGTGAAGTTTATCAATCTGACGCGTATCACGCCAGGCACGTGATAGGGGCAGCAACAGACCAATGCCCAACAAATCCAAAACATAATCTGGCGGCGCAGCTTCTCGATCGACCCGCTGCGGGAAGTACCGAACGGCTTCGCGATCTTTGAGGACAGCCTCCACTCAGGCGTCCTCGAGGGAATCCAGAAGTTGCCCCAGCACGGCGAGGATGTCGCCCAAGCGCTCCGACAAGGCGGAATACACCTCCTCCTCGACCATCTACAAAGGACCGGTTTCCCGGCCATTGCCGCGGCCGCTCGATCTGACCGCCGACGAATACTTCTTCCTGTCTCCCGAAACCCTAGATACGACTACGAAAAGTCAGGGCTCTTGCCGAGCGCACGCGACCGCGCGATCTCTAGGAACTCGTGAAGCTCTATCGCACAGGGATGCGAGGCCTGTACAGCTCGTCGACGTCCTGCGTCAGAAATGCACTGCAAGGGAATGCATTTGTCGCATGTAGCCGGCATCGAACAGCATCGCGGGGTATTTGAGGCTGGCAGGGTGAGTATGGCCATCAGGCCCAGTTGCTGCGGCCCCGGGCTACGGGGCACTGCCGCCGCGCGGCTCGCATCCGCGACATATTGCGCAAGCCGGGGCATGTTGTCCGGCTTGTCGGCCTTTCGGGGACTGTAAAGAAGTCGGTTCTCGCAAACGGTGTCATCGGTGCCTGGAAAGCCGAAGCGAAGAAGGGCCCGTCGCCGTACGCCAAGTCAAGCTGCCGGCGGACACGCCGGCGCAATACAATGCTTTGGCGAGAGAAGCGCGCTGGCGCTGATCGCTAATCGCATTGTCTGGATACCTTATGCGACCGCGACGGACTGGTTTCGCTATCAGCGCGAGCGGCTGCATCTCGAAAAGGAGGTCGCAGCGCTGCAATGGGGGTCATCGGAGGGCGCCTTCTCGAATGCGGTGTTCTTTGCCGACGCCTGGCGGGGGGGGGGGGCGCTCGGCGTTATGCTCTATTCGGCGCTGCTCGCGCTTACGATCAAGACGATCGATCCGCCGCTGATCGCTGCCGCTTCGATGCCAGTGTGGCTCGCCTGCGTCTCGGCGCTGACGCTGGTCTATTTTTCGGGCGGGCTTGGCTTTCTGCTCGTTCTTGCGTTGGCGCTCGGGCGGCAGCCGGCGCGTGCTGATATCGGCTATTCGCCGACCATCACGGTTTCGGAGCCTGACGTTACAAACCTCGGCCGCGTGATTGGGAGCCCGCCTGTGACCCGTAACTGCATTGCTGCGCTGGTGTTCGCCTGTTTGGGACTATCGCGGGTCGCGGCCGCCCACTGCCGATCGCCACAGCGGACTTCAATAGGATCTTTGACGACCTGCAGGTCCATGTCGCCGCCTATACTGGTTGCGTCAACACGATGCCCAGTGCGGACCGGTGCTACCGGGAATTCAAGCGCTTACTTGATGTCCAGCAAAGCGCCCGGCTAACCCAACAGACTTTTATCTTTGCCTGCGGGATCACGCGCTGAAATAGGCTCGGCAATCGGGGATTCTGTGGATGGTGAGCGCTCCTCATTCGGGGATCTTAATCGAGATCTCGCTCAAGTTCTCACCGTTCCAGACGGTCGTGGCCTCCTCAGGCGTCGCAAAAAACTTAGTCGAGACCAGCATACCGAACTGCTCGCACTCTTCGCAACGAATGCGCCATGTGTTTTCGCTGGCTTGCCACTCGAAGATCGGCCTGGCGCAGCAAACGGGGCAATCGAGCACCCCTCGATCGGGAGCCTCGGCCTTCACGAGATGCGCGATGATATTCGGGTTGACTGTCATTCCTCTTCCTTCGCTGTGCGCCAATCGGCGCCGTGAACGCGGATCATCTCGCGGTGGGAGCGCTTGATGAAGGCGCGCTCGACGCAAAAACCTGCGGTGACGGAAGCGGCCAGCGCGAGGCCGCAGGCGATGTAGGTATTGACGAAGTCCCACAAAATGTTGGCGCCGGCGACCATAAGAAAAGTGAGTACCATGACCGTATTGCGAAATGTCTTAACCATGTTGTTCCCCGGCTAACTAGCGAGCGACCTTTTAACATTGCAACCGTGACGACCAGCGGCGTTGATGGCAATCGTGCGCCGTCTTTGTGCGAATCGTTCGCCGGGCACGTCCGAGAGTGATACCTGGCGGTCGCGGCCGTCAGGAGCAACGCGCTGATGGCCTTAGGCATCTCGTCACCGGCATTATCGGCGCGGTCTGGATGGGGCTGACGATGGCCCTACTGGACTAATTGTCGCCGGGGACTCCTTCCTACTTCTCGGGAGCAAGACTTCGCAGCACCGCCCAGAAATCCATGAGCTTTCGTCACCTTCATTATCCGGAAGGAGCATCAGCGGTTCTGTTTCGAACTCTTCTTCGCAGATCGCACCGGCTGATTCGGCCGCAGCGAGATGATGCAGGTTTCATTTCAAAAGACAGTATGTAATTGCAACGAGTGTCCAAAATAGACACGCAAACCAGGATGAACTGCGGCGATTTCAACGTTTGGCGCCCGCCGGTTTTGGTGCGTTCGGTCCTCGCCCGGCGAGTATGAGCGTAGAGTCGCTCTTATCTGCCGTCTTTCTGCTCTATAGTAATTTACGAAGCGGGATTTGGCTCTGACCAGTCGCGGGAGAGACGGCGGGGCTCCGCAGCGCGGGTGATGCTTGCCCGGCCCGTTTGTCTTCTCTTCATCTGATCCCTGGCCCTGCTTCGCAGTCATCTCAGTAAGGATGGACGTATCAAGGGAGCCGACCCGCGGTCCTCTCCCGCGGCCTATTGAAACGTAGCCAACATGGCAGAGACGTTCAAGGCCGAGTTCGACCGCCGTTTGGACGAGCTGCAAGCCACGGGCGTCATCGTTAGCCGGAATCAAGTTCGGCAGGCTTGCGAGCAGGAGTTCGCCTGACGACGGTCCCATGTGGCATTACCACCACATCGTGGCCTCCTACGAACGAAGGGGCTATACGGGCCTGATGGCCCGGATCTACCGATCCCTGATAACCGAATGACGGCATACCTATCCGCGGAACAAACGGCCAAAGACCGCGTTGCAGCCTTGCTTCGAGCTGGTCCACAGATCGGGCAATTACGGACGGCCTCAGCATTTTGCCCCCCGGCCACTGAGGCCGTTTTTAATTCGAGCTCGCTAGACGCGTTGGAACAGGGGATTCGGTTATGGGGTCATTTTGGCACTGGATTTTGACGACTACCGTATTTGCTAGCCGGGTAATGGGGATCATGCGAGGATTGCAAAACCGATCCATCGTCAATGCCGCTTTGTCGGCATTCATCCCGGGTTACGGGTTCGTCTATTTCGTCATCGGGAAGCCCGCGCCTCCGCGGATTAGCGAAGCGCCATAAAGCCGCCCCACGCTTCAATGCCACCGATCAGCGGGATCGTCGCGATCGCCGCAAGTCGGGTGTTTTTCCACTTCCAACGCGGCGGTTACCCGGGAAGCGGGTGGGCTTTGCAAGCAAATTCACCATGCATACGCTGGCGGAAGTCCGCCGACAAAGCGATGAACTCGGGCTCACCCGCGTCCGTTAACGCCGTTGCGCGTGTCTCCATCTGCTGGGTGAAGCGCGTTCGATTCGCCTTCGCCTCGAAGAGCTGAATAAAGGTCGGACGCGCGCGATCAGGGTGGTGTCCTGATCGCGCGCCAGATACTCGATAACTTTCGCTTGCAGGGACGTGTAGTCGGTGATGAGCAGCATTTACCAGCCCACCTGCAAGGCCGGCCGGTCGGTCCGGAGGTGCTTCCATTCCGGAGCATTGAGCTTGCCCTTTGAATTCGGTGGAGAACAAAGAGACTTGGCGTCGAGAGCCGTCTGGAGATTGGGCACCACGGCAGCCGTCATCGTTCCCATGCGCAATGGACCATATTGCCCAATCACTCGCCACATACTTTCTCTCCTTGCGCTGGGGATGAAGGGTAACGGCGCGCCAACAAGCGGACCAGCCTCTACGGGGAGAACGACGCACTCTTTCTTTAGGACAGATGCGCCGCCTTCGTCTCTGAAATAAGCCGATCATTATAGCGGACCGCGCCTCCAATCGTTTTCGCGTTGGCTCGCATTCGATTCGGCCGATGAGAAGCCGAATGCTCGCGTTCGCGCGATCAAGGAGGAGAATGGCCTGGCGCAGATCCTCAGCCGTCCGAGTTTGCTCGGCTTCAATTTGTGAAACCAGGAAGGTCGCATGGCTCAGCACTTTGGAAGCTTCCCGGTGCGAATGATCTTGCTCTGATTTGCCGGGGGCGCGCCGGTGGAAATTCAGGATCGTCGCCATTTGATCACCACATCTGAAAGTTCATCCCGCGGCCCGCCTTCCTTGCCGCAGTAGGAATCAAAAGGGAGGACGGACGAAAGCCAACACGAGGGGCCGGCAAAGCTCTTCTGATTTCGGTTGGAAACAGCCTCGCTAGCAAAAAAGCCCCGGCGTGAGTACGATTGTATGAAGCAGATAAATGCTCGTGCAACTGTCGATTTTAACGTCCGAACGCTTAACGGCGGATAGCTCTAACGGACGGCTCAATCGTAAGGCAGTAGACGACCAGCCTGGTGCCGTCGAAAACTTCTAGCATGCTATTGCAGACCGGACAGCGATACTCGCCTTTCTTTCCGGATTCAGACCATAGTTCGAGGCGACGGAAACCAGCGCCGCACTCAGAACAACTCACGTCGCTTTTCCTCATGTTCGGGTCTCACGCTTCAGGTCGTCACAATTCTTTAACACGCGTTTCATTGTCACACGAACTGATTTTGAATCCGCCGGATGTTCGGTCCATGGCATTTCATCCCATCGGCGAGTCTCCCGGCACGGGTAGGCTCGATCTGGCACCACGACAGCAGTAATCCTGCATGATGGGCCAGGAAAACGCACGATATCAGCGCAGGCGCGCGTCTAACTTTGCTGCGGGCGTTGCATTTTCGAGGCGGTCGCTCTTTCTCATGCGCTTTGATCGGGAAGATGAATAGAAAAAGAGCCATCGTCGACCCTAACGATTGTGTCGACGAGACGTAGGAAAGCGTGGCCTATGTTCACACGAAGGCGCCGATACCAGTTGATGACCTTGCCAACTAAATTCTGCATCTGGTAGGTGCCTTCTTCTGCGCGCTCTTCGCCCGGCAGACTAGGGTCATCGACATGTCTATATCATAGTGCTGGCTTGGCGCGCACGTAAACTTAAGCTCGCGCCGCGGGGGGAGCGATCATGAGCGAGCAGGGTGAAGCAAACGGACCCCCTCCGGGCGGAGCGCAGAACGGGCCGATTGCGGTTGATCCGACCGTCGATGAGCTGCGCCTGAGACGTCACGACATTCTCAGCACCGCGCTGCCGTTTCCGAAGCTCGACTGGACCACCCAAGGGAACGACAAGAACCTCGAGCTCGTACGCGACTATGCCGAAGGCCTCGCGAACAGCACGCTTGATTGGTATCTGCACCATCAAAAGTGGAAGAAGCGGTTGGCGCAGTCTCTTCACTTCATCATTTTTCTCTTTGTCGCGCTCGCAACTATTCCTCCCTTGCTCAAGCTCGGCATTCCCAACCGCTTGCAGAGCGAATGTACGTATTGCGATTGGGTGAACAGCCACGCCGGCGAGGTCGCGCTTGTCCTGCTCGGTATTGCCGGGGTCGCCAAGCTCTGGGATTCCAATGCGGGATATACCGTCGACTGGATGCGCTTCTTCACGACGGCGGCGGCGATCAACCGCGAGCTCACCAAATTCGAATTCGACTGGGACAAGATCGACCTCGAGCGGCGCGCGGCCCCGCCAATTACGGATGTCAGTGGCAACAAGGTTGATTCATCGGATACCGAGACGCTGGATCTTTATCCGGACCCAGCGTCAACTCGAACGCGCCAGGCTATTTTGCGAACTGATACTCGCGATGGTCGACGGCGAAGTCGCGATCTGGTCCGATGAATTCAAAAAGCGCTACGCCAAGCTGGTGAATCACCCCGGGCAGGACAGCAAGCCGTGACCAGTCCGTCGGACTCCACCGAACGGTTTCTCTCCCGCGCCCTCGAGCGCCGTTCGGGCAGGTTTGAGCCTTATTGGGAATGGCTGCTGCACCTGCTGATCGTTTGCGTCCGCATTGCCGTTGTCGTGGCGATCCTGGCCGCGCTGGGCACTTATTTCTATCACTGCATCACCCTTCAGTGCGTGCTTCCGGATGACGCGATCAAAACGGCCAAGGCGACAGACAAGGAGCCGGAGAATAGGGCCAGATCGTCCGGCGCGCGCGCAAACAATGTGCAAGAAAACGACGTGCAATACGTCTGGGTTCAGCTGATGCCTGACCAGGACACCACAAACACGCCAGGCGGGCGGCTGGTGCGCACGATCGGTCCCGAGGGCGGCCGCTGCCCGACCATCACCCAGGGCGGCAACAGCTTGCGGATGTATCAACGGCCGCCGTCGGCGGAACGGGCCTTTCGGATTCTGCTATGCGAACGCGTGCTGATCGACAACGGCGAGGCGAGGGTCGGTGCAGTCACGTTGCCGGCGCGCGCGGACGAGCCGAACGACATCGTCGTGATCGGCGACACCGGCTGCCGGATGGTTTATTGGCAAATCCAGCCCTGCCGTCTTGCCGACGGCTGGCCCTTCGCCAGAGTGGCGGACAGCGCCCTCAAACAGGTGACGGGAAAATCGTTCATCCTGCATGTCGGCGATTTTCACTATCGCGAGGATCCGTGCATCGACAGCAGCATCGATTGCGGGATGAGCCCTTTCGGCGATAACTGGGACACCTGGAAGGCGGAATTCTTCGAACCCGCCAGCAAGCTGCTGCAAGCGGCCCCCTGGGTGATCATGCGCGGCAATCACGAGGACTGCGCGAGGGCCGGCGCCGGCTGGATATTCCTGTTTGCGCTGCCAGGGCAATATGAGACGGCATCGGCCTGCGACAGCAACGCCCAGATGTACCAGCTCAACATTGGAGCGACGCAGGAAGAGCGGTCGCGCCGGCGCACCCTCGTGGTCATGGATACGTCGGACGAAAAGAACGAACACAACTACAAGGCCAATTGCGAGCGCTATGAAAGCCTGTGGACGCAGATCGGCGCCCTGAAATCCGATGGGGAAGTCTGGTTCGCCCTGCATCAGCCGCTGTGGGGGCGCGTCATGAAAGGCGAGCCGCAGCTGGGGACCAAGATGGAAGAAAACGACGAGGACCACACGAGCGGCTGCGCCAAAGACAGCAAACCCGGCGATTCTCCCCTGGCGGTCTTCCGCGATAAATTCGCAGCGGCGAAGAATAAGCCACGCGCCCGGTTGGTCCTCGCCGGCGACACCCATGCCTTTCAGTTCTTCTGGCCGAGGACTGCCCTGACCCCGATCCAGATCATCGCGGGCAATGGCGGGACCAAGCTCGACAAGCTCTACCAGACGACGCCCGAGGGAAAAACCCTGCTCGGCCCCGACCGCAAACCCATGCTCGACCAGGAACCGCCCGCGGTCACCCCGAGGACGTCGGTTGGCATCGACGGCAACAACCTGACGTTGGTGCAGTTCGGCTTCACTGTAATGCGGCGATCCGGCACCACGTGGTCCGCCACGCAATATGACCGTGAGGGCAAGACCATGGCGGTCTGCCAATTCTCCGAAGCGCTGTCGGCGACATCATCCGACCTAACAAACTGCAATGACATTCTCACCAGGGACCCGCCGTCGAACTAGGACTAGGGAACCTTCTGATCGGTGTCGCCTCGCGCGTGGCGGGCGCGTCTCATCAAGGTCAACTCACTGAGGCGCTTGAGCGCTCCCTTCGTCACCTGTCCGATTGCGGTTCGGCGCCGCAGATCGACGAGAGATCACCGTCGCTATCGCGAGCGTTACGGGCGTTCATTTTCAGGTAACGGCCGATCAGGCGCTCAAGCTCTCTCAGGCCCCAGCTGTTGCGGCGGAGAATGCGGCAAAATTCCGTCGGTCAACCGAATGCTGACACCCTTCGCCTGAATTCGTCGAAAATGCCCCGATCGTCGCCAGATATTTTCAGGAATAGAGCAGCAGCTATCGTTGCGCCGATCCTACGGCGTTGGGCAGCAACAACCCACGCTTCCTTTTGACAAATTCGCCACCTACGCGATCTCGGTCGCTGCTCAGCTCAAACGCCACAATCGTTCGGAGCTGACGGCCCTGCGAGGACAGCTTCTTCATTTGGAAAATGACTGCCTGAACCGAGAGCGCCTCTGCGCCTGGATGCTCGAATATGCGCTCTGGCTGGTTGATGATCGAGGATGTCGTGCTGGTGACGCATCGCTTGAAGCGCCAGCATAGATAGGTCTAATTTTGAACTGATGCGGGCGATGGACGATTTTGCTTGATGCCGCAAGTGGGCCGACATCGTATTTGAGGCCTCACGCAACTCTGGCAAGTCCCGTGAATCTAAAGCTCGCCACATAAAGTTTGCTGGACTTTGTGGCAGAAGCGTTTGATCGAGGTCAGAATCTGGTCTGCGCATTTGGTGCACTTGAAAGTGTTGGATTTCTGTTGTGCAGATCGATGAAGGGTGCGGATGTCGGCCTCGATGCAGAAAACAGTGAGGTCGTAGCATACCGCATATAGCTGTGCGTACGTCGTCCGGCACGCCAGGTCGCGATCGAGCGCCTGATCGCGCGGCACCGCTCAGATAGCGACCGGGCAACACGATGACGACGAACTCGCCTCTCGCAGTACGTCCGGTCCGGCGGCCGTAAGTCCGACAAGGTGGTTACATGCCTATCTTGGGATTGATTCCGCTAGCAAGGCCAGCGGCGCACACGGCTTCGCGCAGCATGATGGCCGGTCGGTTTGCCCAAGACCTTTCAAGCGGCAGGCGTCGACCATTGCTTATTTTGATCGAGCAGGGCGAAGATGCGGTCTGCTGATACCGGCCGACCGATGAGATATCCTTGGACTTCATCACAGCTGGTTTGGCGCAAACGCCCAAGCTGTTCGGCGGTCTCGACGCCTTCCGCCACCACGCCAATGTGCAGATCCTGCGCCAGCGTGATTATTGATTTTACGATCGCCGCGCTATCCGGCCGTGTCAGCATGTCGCGAATAAAGGACTGATCGATCTTGATTCGGGTATAAGGCAATTTTAGCAATAGGTCAGCGACGAAAATCCCGTTCCAAAATCGTCGAGCGCCACCGTCACCCCCAGTTCCAGGAGTGAGTTCAGGATCGATGATGCCGGCCCCTACTTTGAAATCAACATCGACTCCGTAATTTCGATTTCAAGACGGCTAGGGGCAACTCTGGCCTGCGCCAGGGCCTGCACGATCGTTTGCAGGATCCTGGTGTTATGGAATTGAGCTGCAGAAAAATTCACGGCGACCCTCAGATCGGAGGGCCAGTTCGACAGCGTCGAGCAGGCGCGTCGGACCACCCACTCACCGATCTGGTGGATCAATCCGGTTTCCTCGGCAATGGGAATGAACTCAGCCGGCGAAATGACTCCCCGGACAGGGTGTTGCCAGCGCAGCAAGGCCTCAAAACCGGTTATTCGGTTCTCGCGAATATCAAAGAACGATTGATAGACGAGAAAAAGCTCGTCTCTCCCGATAGCCTCCTCCAGATCCCGTTGCAGCGCCCTGCGATCGCGAGCTGATTTGTCGTCGCTGACCTCAAAGAAGCGAACCGTTCCCGGCCCCGCTTTTTTTGCGCGATAGAGCGCAAGGTCGACATTCTTCAGGAGCTCATGAGGCGTATTGCCGTCGCGCGGGGCCAACACGATTCCGACGCTCGTCGCGCCAGCGATCTCGCATCTTTCGATCAGGAATGGTTCGCCGAAAGCGCCGACGAAGTGCTCGGCGATTTCCAACGCATCTTCTGCTTTGGCCAGGTTGGTCATGATGACCGCAAATTCGTCCCCGCCGATCCGCGCGACAGTATCGGTCTCACGCGCGCATCGCTGCAGTCTCGCCGCCGCCTCAATGAGAAACTCATCTCCTGCGGGGTGGCCGAACTTGTCGTTCACTTCCTTAAAGCGATCGAGATCAAGCAGAAAAACCGCGAATTCCTCGCCCGAGCGAGCCAAGCGGTTCAGAGCAGCTTCGAGGCTTTCGTTAAAGGCGAAACGGTTCGGCAACTGGGTCAGCGGATCCCGCCGGACCCTCCTTTCAGCCTCCAATTGAGCAATGGTGCGCTTCGTGAATTCGAAAGAATTGGCGAAAACGCCGCGCAGAAGCACGAAGCCATAGGCCACAACAAGGATAGCGACGAGCAGATAGACGAAATCGCCATTTCGGCCGAGGCAGATTGCCGTACCCACAAAAATCGGAGCCGTGAATGCAACCGCCGCCACCGGAATCGTAGCAAAGGCGAATGCTCCGCCGGCGAGCATCCCGGAGCAAAGACATGTGATCACGAGGTGGCCGCCACTCGATGCGTCGGCGAAGAAAGCCACCGGAACGACCGACCAGGCGGTTCCAAGAACGAGCGCATTTCGCACCAGCCGATGCATGGCCTGTCGGGAGACGAACTGCGGCTTCGTAATCCGTCGTGATAAACGCGCCTTCAAGCCTATCGATAACGCGCCGCAAACCACGGCAGCTGCCCAGATCAGGGCATAGTTTCGGTTGGGCGAGTACCAGAGAGCAATCACGAGCACCGTCGCATTGCAGGCGTTGGCAAGCATTATTCCCAGCGAATAACCAAGCACGAGAGAGATCTGCTCCGCGCGAATGTGCCCTGCGACCGCTTCATCCGTCGCAGGGCCGCCAAAAGCCGCCAGATCCCCCGCGAATAGCTTCGAGAGATACGAGCTCAGATATGTCCTCATATGGGACCCCCGCAGGACTGGCTCTAACGTTGTCGCCAGTGCTGGAAGGTCGCGGCAAACTTTTGAGAAAAGATAAATTCTTGAATTTCGCCACGTCCGGCGCGGCATGGGCTGGCCGAACATTATTTAGCGGGGCCGAGAACTGTGCTGGCCCCCGTCTCCTCTATCACCGCAAACGCGGGGGCACAGTTCTGTACGTTGCGTACAGACTTACGCGTTTGATCGATCGCCGAATTAGGCTGACCGCGAATTAGACGGTGGGGCGGTATGATCGACAGTGCTCTACGAAGATGCGATCCGCGAACGTATCGTAAGTTACGGCCCCTGCGCCGACGATTTTTTCTGCGATGAGATGTATGACGCAGCTTGTGCGGGACATCTCGCCGCTTTCCCGCGCCATATCCGATAGAACGAAGCAATCCTGCGGGTTCGTCGCAAGGAGCGCACGATACGAACGTAAAGGCCGAGGTGTCGAGATTAGCCCTCAGAACAGGTCTGGCCCGGGTGAATTTTAAGGGCATTGTCGAGGTTAACACTAACTCCGCTCTGTCGCCGCGGCGGACAACGCCATTCTTGTTAGAGCGATCCAGATGATGGATTGCAGTGCCGCTCGCACTCAAACTGGAAGTGAAATGTGACGATTATCCTGGCACTGCTAGGGAGCGCAATCATCGGACTGGCGACGGGTCTGTTCTTTCGGGTCTGGGCCATGGTGCTAGTGTCTCCTGCGACCGCGGTCCTCGCCGCGATTGTTCTTCAGGCCTCCGGCTTTGGCTTCTTTGCTGGCGTGTCCGTCGTCATCGGATGCCTCGTCGTCGGCCAGATCGCCTACTTGCTGGCAGCAGCGTTCCACCTGCATGAGGGGGACATCTCAGTTCAGGACGAAGCCGACGGCGATCCAGGCGAACACCGCTATCAGGATGTCCGCGACAAGCACCAGTAGCGCAAGGCCCGTCCAGGAAGGCAGTTTTCGGCGCAGCCGGAGGGTTTTTCGTCGTGTCAGCAGACGACCCACTAAGAACGGAGGTGCGTATCTGACAGCCATGCAAGCCGCACTTTTTTGAAACACCATGGATCCCATTGCGGCACACCTTTCAATGCTAATGGTCGTTTACCGTTTCATCAGCAAGAGCAGTGCCAGTGCGGAGCATCGCGCCGCGATGTAATCCGCCGACGGATGGCGAGTGTGATCATGGTTAGCGTCGAGTTGCGGGCTGCGGCGCTGCATTTGCGAGGCCTTTGAATAGTGGAAGCCTCAACCTTGTTGGCAGGCTGTCATACGATCTTGGTTCGTCGCATGGCATACCGCGCATTGCTGCTTGAGGAGTGCGCGCCATCCGGCGGCTTTTCATTTGCGCGTCGGCGATCCGCACGACCAGCACTCTGCGCTGCAGAAACTCAGCACGACTGCCCACATCGCGAGGAGCCGACTCATCCACATCAACGTCGGCGTGCTCAAACTCAAGGGTGCCGAACGCGGGGTGGTAGCAGCGGACTGTTTCGCTGCAGATGAGAGATGCTCGCGGTTAGCATGTGTTCCGCGCTGCCGCATATGCGGTGATCAATTCCGCGAAATGGCCCCGAAATCCCTAAACGATGACCACACGAGGTGGGTTGCATGGCCGCCTCGCCGTTCGCGCTCTTTCCGCGATGAGATGGCTCGGTGCTGGCGAACGGCGTGGAGCCGGACCGTTCATCGCGAATGAAAATCCAGGAGAAATGGATGAAGTTGGTGAAGACCTCCGTAGTCGCATGTGCCCTCTCGGCCCTGATAGCGACGCCCGTTCTTGCACAAGGTGCGTCAACCGACGCCAAGACGCGCGGGACCGTGCAAAGCAAGCCCATACAGGGCGGCCTGTCCGGCAGCGAAGATGAGGATATTGGCGCCCAGCAGAGCGCAGCTGGCGAGAAGGTGGGCATGAAGTCAACCAAGGGGACAAAGGGCACGGTCGGCACCGCCGGGAGCGCGGCGCATAAGGGTGTGACCGACGATTCCGCTTCGGGCAGTGTCCCCACCGGCAAGCGCTACTAACGTCGAGACGCAAAACGGCAAACCTCCGGCCGTCCTGCGGCCGGGGGTAGTGCCAGCGCGGAGTATGCGCGGCAGCGGCGCTGAATGACAGCGTTGCGGTTTTGACGCTGAATTCCGGAAGCGCCACGTCATCGGGTATAATCTTCGCGTCGCGGCTGCAGCTTTCGCTGAGCACACCGCTGATGCCCGCCTTGGCGAGACAGTGCCGCTTGTCGGTGATGACATCCTGCAATTTGCGAAAATCGGCCAGAGTAGTAAACGGCAAGACGCGTGGCTGGCGAACCACCGCCGTCGAAAATTCGGCGACCTAACCGGTCGTGACGCAGCCTGCAAGGGAGCCTACTGGCATAGATTGGCGAGTTGGGACCGCTCGCGGTCAAAAATTGAGCTATGGGATAGCTAAGGAGTAGACCCACTGTTATAGCGATTTCATACCCCAGGATGAGTTGATCGCCGCCTTTCCAGATGCGTCGATTGACGAATTGGGTTTCGCCGCGGCCGAGCTGTCAACGATGATCTCATCAACACTGCCCCCGTTTGTAGCAAAGCGGCTGCCGCGCAAGTTCTGGTAGCGCCGCGCGATTACGCCAGCAACTTCCGCTGCCGCGCGTCACATTGCGCTTTGAAAGCAGCGACGAAGACCTCGAGGCCGGCCGGGGTTAAACCGTTCTCAGTGACGAGACCCAGCCGCATAAGGTTAACCGTCTCGATCAGGCTGTCGCCATGAGTGGAACCTCCGCCGAACAGCTTAATGACAATTCTCTGCTCCTTGCGAGTTAGCTTGTTCCAGAGCGTCATATCGGGCATCTTAACGCCTCACGCGAATCGCTGCATGACATGCTGAATTAGCCGATCGCCCAGAGGCGAAATCGTGGCAGCGGCGTCTTCACTGGTGAAGCGCTCTTCCAGCACTCCGAGAGCCTGCGGGTGGCACACGATGCCGGCGCATTGCGCAGCCATGACCTCAAGCGCGTCACGCTCGACACAGGGCAACCGAAGCATCTCCGGCGTGAGCGAATGAACAGGTCGCATCGGAAGCGCGTTCCGTTGACCTTGCCCGTATCCCGCACCAGGCTTCCGGCGAAGGACAGGCGGGCGCGCTGCCCTTAGAGTCGGCCGGATCGGTCTCAGAGCGTTGAACCGCTGGGCGAGCAACGTCCAGGAGAATTCCTCGTTCAGCTTTTCATCGGCGGCATCCTCAGCCGCGATCCAGGCTTTGTCCTCTGCTTGCAGCGATTGGAGCTTATTTTGGGAATGATCAAGAAGATAGAGGCAGAGCGCGACGCCATTGCATCGCCCAAGACTGAGACGGAGCATACGAACGCAAAGAAGATCCAGGATCTGGCCAAAATCAAGAGTATCGGGCCCGAACTTGCGACCACACTTATCGGCGAGGTGTTGTACCGCTCCTTTGACAATCGTAAACAACCGGCGAGCTATGTCGGTCTGACACCGGCGCATTTCCAGAGCGGCGCGATGTGCCGTGATCAGGGGATCAGCAAGGCTGGCAATGGCGAGGCTCGCACGTCATGATCGAGCTCGCCTGGCTGTGGTTGCGGCATCAGCCTGACAGCCCCCTGAGTGTCTGGTTCCGCGAACGTGTCGGCAAACTCAAGGGCCGCATCCGGCGGATTACGATCGTCGCCATCGCACGCAAGCTGCTGATTGCGCTCTGGCGCTATCTCGAGACAGGTTTGGTGCCTAAGGGCGCCATTCTGAAGGCGTGATTAGAACCGCCAAAAGGAGACGACTCAACCTTACTGATTCCAAGGTGGGATGTGTGACCGGCACGACGGCTGGCTGCAACATGCCGCTCGGTAGAAGGGTCCCATTCCCCTTGGAGCCCTGTGCCCTCGCACTGTTGCAAGAGGGATCTTGATACGGGCTCGTCCCGACCGGACATAAGTTTGAAGGCGGCGAGTGCCGCATAGCCAAAGGGCTCCGCCTTGAATTGTTGTCTTTGAACAAACGTCGTCATCGGAACGTCAACGAACGAGGAAAACAAAAAGAGGGATCAGCAGAAAACGTACATTTGCAACGTCGCAATGGCCGGGACGGATCGTAGCTCGGCGCGCGCTTCCGCCGTCAACCCCTCGCGCCTTCCGGCGCGACCCTCCGGGCTCCGGGGGTGACCGCTCAGCGCGGCCAAGCAAAAGAGCCTGCCGTGGGCCATCAATGCAGAACTGCGCTCACTCGACGCGAAGCCTAAACGCAGGAAAAGAAAAAATGTTGATCTCGAAAAACTTCTTGACCCGCGAAGCCTCATATAAGCCGTCGTGCTTCACTTCATGTATCCAGTCCGGTCCTGATAGGACCTCTCTGCCGGCGGTCGCCAGACAAAGCTCGTAAGCCATGCTCATGGGCTGAAATTAGGCATTTTCCGGTAATTTTACGAATCTTGGAACGCACGTGAGCTTGTGACGTCCAGGCTCTGCTCCAATTGAAGCCTCCCGAAGTCCGATCGGAGAACAATTAGCAGGATGGCGGCGTCAGTTCTGCAGCGAGCTGGGCCCTTTTCGTTGCGAGAATGGACAAGTTTGTTCTTCTACAATCGCAAAAGCACTTTCAGGGTGTGTCGTCGAAAACGAAAGAAACTCGACCCCCCTCAGACCCGAGGCGTTAGATCAGGAGCCATGTTTTGCTCGCCAATCTCCGTCATGGCGCGCTCCACTTCTCCCGCGAGCACCCCCAGATGCTCAGCCAGTCTGGCAAACAGCTCTCGCTTCTTTTTATCGGTCGCCAAGTCACGAATCAGGGCGCACTCGGCAGCCTCGGTGCGCAGCTTTTCCAACTGAGCCCGCATGTCTTTCATTGCGGCTACTCGCTCCACTGCCGGAACATTATATCTAATGTCCCAAGAACAGAACTGATTGCCGAATCTTCCTAGGGGCGGGCCCTTTGCGAATCCCAAATACCGCCAAGACCTCGAACGGCCCCGGCCTCAATCAATCTCCAGAATCCTCACCGGCCGGGGCCGCCTTTTCCGTGACGCAAAAGCGATTCAAGCAGATCAGTGGCGCGCTGGATATTCGGCGATCTTGCGATCCCCCTGCCAAAGTTCGACCGCGCAATCGTGTGCGAGCTGCCACGCCCGTTCTCTGGCCGTCTTCTCATCCGCACAAATAATATTGACCCGGCTATCAATGTGCCCATCGGGCCCAAGCAAACAGGCCCTGTACTCTTCCATCGAAGTATTCCCCTCGCTCGGCTTACGACCGGGCGTGGAGACACCCTTAGAATGGCGGGCAGATTCTGTCACTGGGAAAACTACGCAATGTCGGCCGCTCCTGCGTTACATAGGTTCCGCTCTCGTGAAGCTCGAGCCAGCCGCGTTCGACCGCGTGCTTGATGCCAGCGCCGAACTCCGCGCCGGAGGCCTTCAGCGTGTAGAGGAACGGCGCGTTGATCTTCTCGATGTGGATGCGGCCGTCCTGGTCGGACTCGATGCCGCTGGCGATCTCGATCAGCTTGCGGGTCGCGGCTTCGGGATTGGCGCAGGGTCGTTCGTTGGTGAGCTTCATGAACGACTCCTAGCGCGATTCGGGTCAGGAAGGGTGCTCATCAAGTCGACTCTGAAGCGCCGCTCAGCGCACCCACTCAATTTTCGGTAAACCCGCCCTTCTTCTCGGCTTCTGACTACTAGCCTTACATGTATCGCCCTGTCTGTCCGTTGGGGTCAATTGATCATCACCCGTACCGAGCGCGAACTCATCACCCCATTTCGAGGAGTGCTTGACCCACGGCAGAGCCCAATTCAGTGTGCACAGCGGTAGTGCCCGTGAGGGCGGCTATTCAAGGGAATTCGGTGCGTCCGATCTGGACAATGCCGGAGCTGCCCCCGCAACTGTAAGCGGCGAGCCGACGACCATTTAATGCCACTGGGATCGCATGATCCTGGGAAGGTGGTCAAAGGCCACGACCCGCGAGCCAGGAGACTGGTCATGCGCGAATGTCGGGCGGGGTGCTCCGGGGCGTTGGTTACTCCGTCGCTATCTGCTGCATTGGGACGAAAGGCAGAAAGTCGCGGGGAAGGTGTATGACGGTCCAGTTGTACATGGACTGGTCTAACTACGTAGTTGGAAGGCTCACCCGCATCGATGCAGCGAGCGAATCTGAGAAAGCCCGCGTCTCTTAGGAATTCGACTGTCTATGCGAGATTCTGACAAAAGCGAAACCGTCATGCCGAGGCCGGAATTATTCGTATTGTCCGGCGAAGCGTTACAAGGACCAATACTGCCAACCGTTGCCGTGAGTACACCGGCCTCCAACCCAACAATTTCCCATTCTTGCTCAGTTCATTGGCGAACCAAGCCGCTCCTGGACCCAGCTTCTGTATTGGAACGACAAAACCGAGAGCTGATCGAGGCTCGCAAATCAGCGACCGGCAGGGCATGCTATGAAAGCTAATCGGGACGAAGACGAAGGCAATTCCAGATTACCAATCATTGATTTACCGCTCTTGAAGTTTGCGGGGGTATCAGGAGCCAGATCGCCGACGAAGGCGCGTGATTTGCACCTCCAGCGCGCAATAGGTCTCGCACAGCAGCTCAATTATGGTCATGGCTGCCTCCGGACCAGACAGATTCAAGTGGCCGCCCCGTCAGCTTCTCGTCAGGTGGATGCGGCATACGCAACCTACTGATGCTCGTGGAAGAGGCGACCAGTATCGGCGAGCTGGTCGCCCGCGCACTGGCACGAGCTTCGGCGGCACGCGGTGCATGCTCCACGGCGACGCACCGCGTGCCGATTTTTCCACCGTTGTGGCGGCACGGCCTCTCGAATCGCAGGACGGTCGCACCGCTGAGCGCCGGGCCGCAGCGAAGCCATCGAAGGGCTAGCCCCTAGCTAGCCGCACAAAGCTTGGTTTCGTTAATATCAAGAAGAATTCTCTGAAGGTGGCTGTCGAGCCTCTGCTGCGTTGAATGCTTTGCGGACCAGGTCGGTTACAAACCGAAGTGCCTCCTCGTGCGTGACCGGAGGCGAAGGCGGACGGTGCTTACCACCTCGGCGATGGCGAATGAATTGGCGATACGCTTCCTATCCAGGATTATCTCAGCATTGTCGCGTTCAACGATCGGGCCGATGACGATCAGCAGGATCGAGCGATGCAGCGCACAGCTCTACGCTCGCTCCATAATCGTGCCATCAACGTATGGTCATGGCAAATCGTTGCCTTTCGACACTCAAGAAGCTCTCAAAGTCGCAACTTGAATGCCGAAGAATTCTCGTGGCAGCCCTGGGGAACAACTTCATCTTCTCATACGTGCTCTGCGATAAGAGGCTAGATCCTCTGCTTCGCAAGCAAGACCGACGAAGTGCGATGGGGTTTATGCATCGGTCAATCTCTGCAATAAGGCGCCGATGACTCGAAGGCAGCAGCCGTCGAGTGGCTTGTAAAGTGAAATGGGAGACATCGGGTTGCGATTGGATTTTTCGCGCATCAATCAGTCTAAGGCCGTCTTCGATGACATTTATGCCTCGGATGATCCCAGGGCATATTTCTCTGTGCTGGGAGACTTAGACTATATGATTCCGGACGTGGCCGAGCCGGTGGTACGCCAAATTCTGGCAGCGAAAGCTTCGGCAACCGGCCTTACGCCGACCGTGCTCGATGTTGGCTGCTCATACGGCATCAACGCCGCGGTGCATCGGTTTCCGCTGACCTTCGGCGGCTTGCGTCACCGCTACGCGCGACGCGAGATGAGGGCGATTAGTTCCGAGACACTGGTGCGTCTCGATCGCAGTTTCTATGCGTCCTGGCCGGATGTTGGCCTGGCGCGATTTATCGGTCTCGATATATCGGCGCCGGCGATCAGCTATGCAACGGGTGTTGGTCTTCTTGAACAGGGCATTGTCGCCGATCTTGAACGTGAGTCGCTATCGGCGGACAGCGCGCGTGCTATCCGCTCCGCTGATGTCATCATGTCGACGGGTTGCATCGGCTACGTCACCGAAAAGACGTTCAGCAAAATCCTCGATGCAACAGAGAAGCGGCCATGGATCATCTCCTTCGTCCTGCGAATGTTCCCGTTCGATTCGTTGGCTGCGACGTTCGCGAAGCATGGCCTTGTGACGGAACGCCTGACCGGCGCGACATTTATTCAGCGTCGCTTTCGCGATGCGGAGGAGTTCGAAAGTAGTCTGGCCTCCTTGGCGGCTCTTGGCGTCGATGCGAATGGTCTTGAATCGGAGGGGCTGTTTCACGCCGATCTGATCTTGTCCCGCCATGAAGCGGATGCTCACGTCGCCCCCTTGGAAGACATCGTCACTGTCGCCAGCGGCAGGGGGCGGCCGATCGGGCCCCGTTATGTTCATATTGAAGGCAACGAGGGCTTGCAGGTCGCGTTGGAGCCGTGACGGGCTTGTTTTCCGTACACAGCCGCGGGTCTGAGCCAGAGAGCCAGGCAACCAAGCGGATCATGCCCTGACTCCCTTCATGGTCCCTTTCTGTCAGGTCGGTCGTCTACAGGGACGCTTGCTCATGACAGCTTTGCCGATTTCGAATCCATCTGCATCCGTGCCGAATCGAGATCGATGCTGTGTCGAAGTCCTACGATGGATGGAGGACGCAGTGCTGCCGTTTCCAACATATCGCTCGACGCGCAGCAAGGTTCGCTCGTCGCGCTCGTGGGTAGCTCGGGATCTGGCAAGACCACGCTGTTGAAGACCACAGTGTCTTCAGCCGCTTGGCCTCGAAGACGTCCATTCCGCCGAACTTGGCCTTCTATTTGTAATGCTGGCGTCAGATCGGCGACCGAAATGCCGGCCTCGTGCTCCTTCAAGATTCCGAGGATCTGCTCTTCCGAAAAGCGACTGCGGTTATGCTCTGGTCCTCGTCTGGGTCAGAACGAACTTCAAACTGGATTAAGCCCTTGGGGCAAGGTCAACGGCAGTCGTGACAAATTCAGTATTGGGCGAAGCAAACCATTTTCAAGTGCCCTCTTACCCGGAGTACTTAAGCCTGCTTGGTCAGTCGGCCCCACAGCCAGCCCGAGAGCATCAACGCTAAGGCTGCTCCGACCAGCTGCGCCGCGATGAAGGCGAGGACGCCGCCTGGCGCAATCCCAGCGAAGGTATCCGACAGCGAGCGTGCTATCGTCACGGCGGGATTGGCGAATGAGGTCGAGGCCGTAAACCAATAGGCTGAGGTGATGTAAAGGCCGACTGCGTAGGGGACGGCGCTTGGCGCGCGGGCGATGCAGCCGAAGATCGTGAGCAAGAGGCCGAACGTTGCGACGCCCTCGGCAAGCCACTGTCCAGTCCCGGTCCGCGTCGTCAGCGACGATTGCCAGAGCGGCAGCTCGAACATCAGATGCGCCAGCCATACGCCCGCGACGCCACCAGCAACTTGGGCGAGGATGTAGAGGCCGGCGCCGGCCCACGGCAACTCGCCGCGCCAGGCAAAGGCCACCGTGACAGCGGGATTGAAATGCGCGCCCGAGAGCGGGCCGAAGATCAGAATCAGCACGACCAGAATCGCGCCGGTTGGAATGGTGTTGCAGAGCAGTTCCAGCGCGACGTTCCCGCCCGCGAGCTTCTGGGCCATGATTCCCGAGCCGACCACTGCGGCGAGCAGGAAGGCCGTACCGAGCCATTCGGCGACGAGGCGCCGGCTGAGCGAGGGCATCAGGCCGCCGCCGGGCCGCGCGGATCGGCGACCCGCTCGCCGTCTTCCTTGACGAACAGGCCGTGCTGTGGCGGCAGCAGGTTCACCACCATCTCCGACGGCCGGCACAGCCGCACGCCATTCGGCGTCACCACGATCGGCCGGTTGATCAGGATCGGATGCGCCATCATTGCATCCAGCAGTTCGTCATCGCTCAGCTTGGGGCTGCCGAGTCCAAGTTCGGCGAACGGCGCGCCCTTCTCGCGCAGCAGATCGCGCGCTGAAATGCCCATCTGGAGAATCAATTGCTTGAGCAGCACTCGCGACGGCGGCGTCTTCAGATATTCGACCACATGGGGCTCGATGCCGGCATTGCGGATCATCGCCAGTGTGTTGCGCGAGGTCCCGCAATCGGGGTTGTGATAGATGATGACATCCATGGCCGGGCTCGCTAGCAACAGGCGGAAGCCGATTTTGTCTCGGCCTGCGGCGCACAGCATGAGGCTGCCTTTTCATGCGCGACGCGGGCCTGATTCTCGCCGCTACCATCGCCATAGACGGTGCTTTCGCCGGTCGTATGGAAGGTTTCCCACGCGATGCCGGCGGGATCGTCAATCCAGGATTTTTCGGACTTCGCATAGCAGCAGGTAGTGGCTCCCTGCTCGATAATATCGCCGCCGGCCCCGCGCAGGCGCGCATAGACCTCATGTAGCTCATCGGTATTCTCGACCTGTATGCCGAGATGATCGAGACCGGGCTCTCGTCCACGCGTTGAAATCGCGAAATTGACCCTCGGGTCTTCTAGCATCCACTTCGCATAGTCGGATTTGACCACTGTCGGCTGCGCCGCAAACAGGGCCGAGTAGAAGCCGACGGAGCGGGAGATATCCTCGACAGAGACATGAACGTGGAGGCGCTTCATGGCGTATCCTTTCAGGCCTGGATTCTGGTGCGTTTGCGCGTTGGCTCGCAGGAGGCGGCAGGCGCGCAAGAGGCGCCGCCGCAGCAGTTTTTCGTGAGAAAGCCGAGCAGGGCGTTCATCGTGTCGAACTGCGCAGCATAGATCATTGAGCGGCCTTGGCGGCGGACAGTGACGAGGTCCGCCATTCGCAGCCGGTCGAAATGAAAGGTCAGCGTATTGGGCGCGAGACCGAGTGCCTCGGCGACGGCGCCGGCCGGCATACCCTCAGGACCCGCCTGAACCAGGAAGCGGAAGACATCGAGCCGATTGTCCTGCGCGAGCGCTGATAGCGCCGTGACTGCATCTTTCTTTTCCATATTTCAACGAATATAGAAATAATTTGCGAGCGTCAAGAATGTCTATTTTGGGATTGGAAGGTAGGTTGCCGGCCAATGGCTAGGCTTTCTTGGCCGTGAACACTGAAAACGACAGGAATTTTGAGGGGGGAGATAGCGCGGTGGGCGTCGAAGAAGAACCCGTAGCCTGCGGCGATCTGCGAGAGCTTCTTTCCTTCGAAGCCTTCGGCCGACCAATCAATTTCGCGCAGTGAGCACGCCCGCGCTTTCGATGCGAATATGGGTCACTGCCGCTCGCAAAAGGGGCGATCGAAACTGGCATTGTGTGAGATGACGAGCGCCGCGCCGTCGGCGAACCCGAGACTTCTACAGGATGGATCGCGGCTCCTGCCAGCATCGCGTCCGTGATGCGCGTCAGCTCTGTGACCTGGGCAGGAATTGGGGTGCCGGGATCCCGTAAGGAGCTGAATGGCCTTCCCACCGAGCGGCCATTCGAATACGTCGCCGGCGACGTAGTCGGTTGCGGGACGAGGGCCGGCAACGAGAGGGGGCTGCATGCGCCGAAGGATCTGGCAATTACCGTCGACTAGAGAACCTTCGCCGTCCGTTCGGCCCCGTTCGTCCTCGGAGCGCGCGGTGCCGCCGGGAGGCGGAACAGAGGCAGCAGCCTCATCCTTGGCATGCTGGTCATATGGACGCTCCGGCCAGCGACGGCGATCGTGCCTCAATCCCTTGATGTCTGCATTCGCCGGTTGAGGACGGGGTTTGCGCGCGAATGTCAGGCTTGAGACGAATGTCCCAAACGTGACGCGCGCACCCAATACGAGGCGCTAGAGATCCTCCGATTTTCAAGCGGCACGCTGCTTGCTTCATTCGTGCCGTCGTCACCGACGTTGGCTTCACGGCGCTCGGCTGAACTAGAGGGCGCAGCGGAGTGTTTGATGAGATCTGGAGTTCGCTCTTGGAGAACCACAAGAATTGCGCTTTTCGTAAGCTGCGCAGCCAATTCGGCTGGGTTTCGGCCACTAAGAGCCCGCGGCGAACAATGGCTTCCAATTGCGCCTGCCCGGAAGCTAGTCCCGTAATCGCAACCATCAACGCCGGGTCCTGAACGCAGCTGAGGCGACAGCATTTGCCCGTTCCTAATTATGCGAGGGCAACAATGATATAACGCGAGAAATTTGCGACCTGGCCACACATCTTCTTTGAAGCAATACGGCAACTCGGCGTGCCAGCGGAAGACGTCGCAAGGTGCGCGACTAACGATCGAAACGACCAGTGGGGTCTTTGGCCTTAGCGCTTTCTCGATATCTCGAAAGTCGCACATCTCGCTTCGAGACGCGGCTGCGCTGAACGATCAGTCGCCTGTTCAAACCGTGCTCGAAGTGCGCACACGAAATCGCTCCTTCGGAGAAAGAGGTTGTTGGAAAGTCGTTACATGCCACGTATCGGAATGGTTGCGTTGGCCAGTCAACAGTATCTGGCGATCGCGTTCATCTATTCGGCCATTCCGGTGATCCTCCGGGGCAACGGTGCCAGCCTGGAACTCGTCGGCTTGTATAGCACGGCATTCGTTGCCTTCACCGTGAACTTTCTTTGGGCCCCGGTCGTGGATCGATGGAGCCTCAATCGTCTCGGGCTGAGACGTTCATGGTTACTAGTGACTCAAGTCGGCAGTACCACTGTGCTGGCAGCGATGGCATTTTTGAACCCGAAGACCGATTTCGTGCCGGTGTTTCTTGTCTCCCTCATGCTTGCGACCATTGCCGCCACACAACGGATCGCAACCTTGGGCTACATGGCGGACGCCCTCGATTCCGGAGAGCGGCCGCTCGGGGCCGCGCTGCTGGGTTGGGGTCGGGTCATCGGACACGTGATCGGCGGCGCTGTCTGCCTCCAATTGATTGAGATTGTCGGTTGGCGTCCGGGTTTGCTGGGGCTGGCGCTGCTGCTCGCCGTTTTCGTTGGATGGGTGTTTGCCATTCCTGAACCGCTCCTTTGCAAGGACAGGCTGCGCCCGCCGCGGCACCTGTCTGTCTTTGCGGTCCTACGCAACAACGACCTGTGGACGACGGCAGCATTGATCGCGCCCGGCGTTATCGGAATCGCTGTGGCCTTCGCAACGGTGCAGTTGCGGCTCGTCGACATCGGCTTTGCCGCGGCAGATATCGGCTGGATCGGAGCGCTCTCGAACGCATTCACGTATATGATCATTGCCCCGCTGACCAGCGCGATCCTGACGCGAGTGGCGCCGCACCGAGGGTTGATATGGGGCTGCGCTGTCTTGGCCATCGGTTTTGGAGGGCTTTGGACTGTCGATGGCTATTTGGGCGTAAGCATGAGCGCTGTCGCGAGCGTTGGGATGGTGTTCGCGGCACTCGCCGTCCAGCACGTCATATTCACGAGCTGGTTTCTCGGACTCGCCAGGCCAGGCAAGGCGGGTACAGATGTAACGTTCCTGACATCAGTAATGTCGGCGTTCGCATTAGTGGGCTTCGCCGCGAGCGGGTTTGTCGCGGCCAGATTCGGCTACGGGATTACTCTGATAATGCCGGGCGTCGGTTATGCTCTATCCGCCTTGCTCGCTGCGACATTGCTTCGCCAATCTGCCTCCGCAGCGCCTGGCGAGGATGGATGATAGGGCGCGCGCACTGATGTGGGCGCTTATCAGGAGCCGTAGCACGGCGGCGGCGAGGATGACGATGGCCTAGCGTCCGATGCATGCACAACGCGGAATCTGTTCCAGTAGGAAAATGCCTAACCGCAGTTTGGGCTATGTGGCGAGAGTTGGCTTGAGGCCAAGCCACATTAGCGCCATAGGGGACATCTTGGAGTTGTTGAACATCTGAAAAATACCAAGAGCTTACCAAGCCGCCGTCCGCCTGGTTGTCTTTTCTCGCTTCTGCGCTGGATGCAATCGACTGGCAGCCATAAGGAGGCGCATCGATGGTGCCAGAGCCGCACTCGGATAGCGCTACACTAGCGCTGAGCCACTCGATGTCATTGCTACCGCCATTTACCGGATGTCGGGCGTACGGTCACGTCCCAAGCGGGCGCTGCGGTGTTCCGGTGGCGGCCGCAAAGCGGGAGGGGCGAATTCATCTCCGTGGTCGATCAGAGGCGTTAATCTGCCAACGCGGGTTCTGGGCAAGGACCGGATCTGCCATCAGTGTCGCCGGCCGTGTCCGTCGCCACGAGTGCAACAACAAAGGACGCATTTGCAAGGGCGGATTTAGAAAGGAAACGTCCAAGTTGTTTAGCTTGACGACATCGGATTATGCGGCTGTTGCAGCTACAATGTCTGACGAAACGTGTCCGCGGCCACTGCGCTTAACGTCTTAGAGCCGCTCGTCGGCCCGTCGCTTGAGTGAGCGTGCGTTGTTTCCATCAATCGCCGCGGTCAAGCCGACGCTTGCGCCTATCAGGACGCTGGTAGCGACCCTGCCGAAGGAGCGTTGAGCGCTCGCATGACCCGTTCCGCGGCGGCGTGCTTCGCATCGGCCTTTTCGACTGGCGCGCCGAATAGAACGGCGAATTCGTCGCGGGATGTTGGGTAAGGCGAGATGGGCGCATTCGCAAGCGAACCGGGCTCTCGTGAACCGGACCGCCGAGGCGTTCCGGCCATTCGGCGTCGATCCCTTGCGCCTTTCATTGGCGCTGCCGCGCCGGGGTTCATGACGCGCTGCCGCGCGCGTTCGCTAAGGGCTCTGCCCCTCGCGCCGCGCAAGGACACGCCCAAAAAGGTTGGCGCAGCTTCGCTTACCTTGCACGAACTATTTTCGCGGTTCTTCGAGCAGCGGCATGGCTCGGATCCAAACCTGCTCCTCACGGCGCTTGTACTATCGTCTATTCGTTTGAGGGTGAGGCGTTGTCGCGAAGCGAACCCGAGCTGCCTGCGCTGGGTGAGTTTGTCGCTAGATCCGCCCAGGATTTATGCGGTTGTAGCCGAACTCAAGCAGCGCGATCTCGTGCAGCAGCGGCGCAGTCTGCGCATGTCAAACAACTGATCCTCGGACCGGTCACTAGCCAAAGTCTTAGAGCTGTATCGCAATTATGAAACGCAAAGTTTTGGTCGATCAAAGGGTTTTCAACCAAAAGCGGCAAATAGGATTAGCAAATAGCTAGTGTTCGCTTTTTGCGGCTGGGCCGCGAAACTCGCGCCTGTCACGCCGCAAAACTGCATCGTCCAGCAATAGACAGCAGGAATAGTGTCGCGGATCCGGAGGATATTTTGGCCGTCAAACGGGCAAACCGACTCGCGAATTTCTATCTCAATAGTTTCAAGCATGCCAAGCCGGACGAACCTGCCTACAGAGTACGAGGGCATACATAGAGAGACTCCATACTCTCTAAGCCGAGACCCAGCGGGATACTGGCAATACTCGTTCGCTTTCGGAGGTAGGATCAGATCCGGCAAGATCCAAGCGCGCTTGGGGCTGCTCGCAGTTCGGCGAGTTCAAATGCTAATTGATCGTCTTCTCAGGCAGAAACATGCGGATCACTGACGCGATGATCTTCGACAAGGCTTTAGGCTGCCAGTCTTGGACCCGCTGAGTATTGGTCAGTGAGTCCGAGGTTCGAGGCTTGGTTCGCCCCAGGTACCATCGAAGATCAACAACGTTCATACGGTCACCAACATGGGTCCACGGCAGCCAAGCCATTCGAGCAAGGGCAATTCAGGTTCGTCGAATCATGTTGAGAAGCGTTGCCCTGCGTTCATTTGCGCTGCACTTGTGCACAAGCCTTCGGTTCACGTCGGAAATCCCCGCCTGGCGCCCAAAGACACAGTCATAGAATACACCGTCATCTCGCGTGGAGATTGCTCTTGTCCCGGGAATGCCGCGGTTTCCCAGAGTCGCCGCCGGACACCGGCCTGCCTGCCGCATTTTCGGCAACGAGCCGGCTGGCGAGGTCATGGACGTGCATCGTCGGTCATTGCGCCGAGGTCGACATCGCTTGGGGTCTGGCAGCGGGAGCAACGAATCTCCAGCCATGAATAGCAGCCACTGATCGCCTGGTCGATCGTCGGGGACGAATCGATCGGCTCGCCATCGGCAGGGGAGCCTGTCCGCGGTCCTGATGAGCACTTCGCCCTTTGCGTGGTATCGGCGGATTGCGCGGCTAGAATGTTGGTCATTCTAGATTTCGACGGTCCGGCCGCAGCGGCGACATGCGACCCGCCGCAGCTGCGCTGGATGTTGAACAGACGGCGCTTTTGGATAGGGTTGACGGCCCGCCTGGCGTCGGCGGAAACATCGTTCAGAACGGCCTCCAGTATTCGGGAGGCATCTCGTCGGCCGGGCGGACCGCGCCGACACCGGCACGCTTCTCCGGATCGGCGCCTCCGTCGTCAGTTTGACCCTCAGGGGCGGCACATGCGCCAACTCGCGGGTCCATCGGAGGCCATCCGTTATCAAAGAGTCGAGGGGGAATTAGAACCGAACTCAAAAGGCCTCTCTAAGCTACCCTGAGATCGCGCTATGTCATGGCTTGTTTCGGGAACCCTAATTATAAATAGGAATTTGGCCGACCAGCTTTGGTTTTTATGAAGCGCAGCGATCTCAGCCCTACGATCCTGGAGTCCCTGAAGCGGCTGCCGCCGCCGTACGATTCCCACTACGGAATCGTGACGCCGGCTCCGCCGGAGAAGGGTGTCTTCGCCCCTGGGGCCACAAAAGCCTTAGAGGCCGCTCAAGCAATGTTCGGCAAGGTCAATGCGCCGCCGTCCAGATGAAGGACCCCTACATCGTCAGCCGCGTGTTGACCAGACGCGAGGCGGTTAGTTCCTCTTCGATCGAGGGTACGCATAGTACTCTCGACGAACTGCTTTCCGTTGAGGAAACGGGCGACGATGGCGCGAGGCGCGAAGCGCGTCAGGTGAGAAACTATGCCGAGGCGCTCGATGGATTCATTCCGCTTGCCGGCAAAGGACGAGTACATGCTGATCGCGCTTGGCAAAGACGTATGCCGCACGTCGCCGATCGATGTCAGCTAAAAAGCTTCAGGGGCGGCTGCGAGCCGCTAGACGCCGAGCGCTTTCTTCAGTGCGGCCACCAGCGCCGCGCGTTTTTCGTTGGGCAGCTTGATTGAGCTGGCGCCATTTGACGGCCGGAAGATCGGGCACCCCGGGCAGCCCAAGCAGATCCCACTCCGGCGCGCCTTGTTCGAAGCTGACTAGAAAATTCCGGTGCGCGTCCGGCATGTCGGCCACGATCGCCCTGATGATTTCCTCACGCGTTGCTTCCAGTTCGGCAAGCGGGACGGGCTCTTCGATCATCCCGACAAAGCCGTGTTCGTAATCCTCCTTCATATCTCGGCGCGGCGGATCGAGGACTTCCGCCATCGGCCTGTGGTGGCTGAGCATGTACACGACGAAGGCCTTTCGCAGATCGTCGGTGATGCCCTCGTTGGCGAGCAAATCGCGCACGTCGAAGAAGTCGCGCGGATGCTGGCGGTCCAGCGCGGCGACCAGCTTTCCACCATAGAGGTCCGCGTGCGAGACAACCTGGATCTCGGCGAAGCCGAATTCGTCCTCGACGGTATCGGTCACGGATTGCGTTTTGGCGGGATAGACGCAGCCGCGAAGGACCGGCGGGATTTTGACGGTTGCGGCGCCGAGCTGGACGAATAGCTTGTTGATGCGCCCTTCGGCCAAGCCCTCTGTGACTTGGCACCCGCCGATTTGCGCCTTGATGCGGCCGGCGATGCGCCTGAGCGCGGCCTCGATCTCCTTGAGCGATTGGTCGCGCGGCTGCACCGGCAGATAGGTGAGGTCGATATCGACCGACAGGCGGGGCAGGTCGCGAATGAAGAGATTGATCGCGGTCCCGCCCTTGAGCGCAAAGCAGTCTTCCTGCGCGACCAGCGGGACGACGCGGATCAGCAGTGTAACCTGTCTGCGGTATTGGTCGCTAAACGGCATCGAGCCCTTTCGGAACGGTGATTTGATAGGTGCGGTCGAGCACGCCGCCTTTGACCAGCATGCGCTTGCCGCTTCCGAGATCGACGTGATCCTTGTTTATCTTGTTTTTCCAGGCATGCGATTGGCGATCGGCAAAGAAGAAGAACAGCCGCTTGGCTTTCACGCTTTGGCAGGCTTGTAGCAATGTCTGCATGCGCCTGGGGCTTAGGGTCGAAAGGCTCTCGACCAGCTTGTCCACGGTCTCGAAGCTCTCGTGATCGGGAAGCTCGTCGAGTACTTCGAGCAGCGCCCGCTCCGGCGATGAAACCACCAGCGGCCAGCGCCATTGCCCCCATGACTGGATGACGAAGCCCTTTTCGGCCGCTTCCTTCTCGGCCGCGGCGTTGGCGCGGTCGAGATCGCCTTTGGGCGGCAGGCCCGCTTCCGGCGAGAAGAGCTTAGCGCTGTTGTGGAAGACGAAGCGGACGGAGAGGGGAAGCTTCGAGAGCCAACCGGCGGCGCGGAAGGTCCGAAGAGATGAACCTGCTGCGTGGCGCGAGGCAGGTAATGCTCGTAGCCTTGAAGCGCGAGCGCCGTTCGGCCGCCGACGGCCAGCGGCGTGCGGTAAAGAAGCGTCTGAAGGGATATGACGGCTTGCTCCCAGCTTAGGGCGCCGCGCGGCTTTCGGTACACGCGGCCGGCCGGCCGTTCGAGGTAGCCGGCCGCGACATACTTGCTGACGAGGCTGGTGGCGTAGCCGTGCTTGCTCAGCCAGGCGGCGTCAACGAGCAGCCCCTCCGGGAGATCCCGGCGGAGCTTGTTTAGTTTTCCTGGTAATTGCGTCGTCATACTACGCAAAATAGCATAAAACCGCATACTAGTTTAAGCTTCGGTCGATTTAAGTAGCGATAGTACGTAAAAATGACGTCCTATAAACCGATCGTCGGCCCGTCCGCCGCAGGTCACGAATACTGCGGCCTAATTTTGGAGACAGAAAACTAGGCTACGGAGCGAAGAACGCGCTGTAGTCTCCCTCCTGGACGAGGCCCAACGTGTCGTCGCGCAAGGCGGACGGGCCATCGGAGGGGACGGCCCAGCGGATGTCTTCCTTGGTTGCGCGGCAATAATCGGGCTCATGCGCTCCAACAGAGCGGGAAGCTTGCGACAAACTCATCTGTACGTCCGAATCTCCAATGAGAGGATCGATATGCGCCAATCCACAAAACTACAATGTGGATTGGTCGGATTAGACCGGAGCATAGCCAGGATTGAGGGTGCTGAAGTCCTGCCGCGTCACCACGGCGCTGCGGTATTCCGGCGCCTTGAGATCGACGTCGATGATTTCGTGCACGGCGCCGTCATGGTGGCCGCACGAAATGAAGCTTGGGACGCATTGGCGGTGCAAGGGATGCAGTGCCCGCAACGGGATTGCGCTTGCATCCATAAGATTGACGCCTCACCGCCTGCCGGTGGCGGCCAGGCCGCCTAAGTGAGGAATTGGCCGGACATGAATCCAACAGTGAGTTTTCGGGCGATGCGGTTCCCTTCTCTCCATTTATCCCTTGTTGCTATCCGTGGCCAGTTCTCAGACATGCTGGGACGCTGGAGGCAAAACGCCTGAAGGATCTTCATTTCACCGTCGAGGACAGAGCCAAAGGCTCCTGGCCGGTGTGTAGCTGGGGCATCTCGGCGGCCTGGTCCTAGGGATTATAGCCGGGCTTGATTTCAGCACGTTGCCTGTAGTGGCAACGAAAGTTGTGAAGCGGTCCGCGAACCGGTCCGCCACAAAAATGAGCATCACACGAAGTATTTGAACTCACTGGTGGGCCCGGCAGGACCCGAACCTGCAACCAGACCGTTATGAGCGGGAAGGGGAAGCCGCGTTGCCCCGAGCGCGCCAGCTGTGACCCTAGGCGGTGTGGACACTTATCGCATCCATAGGACGATGGCAGCGAGAGTGACGACGGCGCGATAGTTTCGGGCGGTCTTTTCGAAGCGGGTTGCGACGCGACGGAACTGCTTGAGTTTGCTGAAGCAGCATTCCACCAGATGACGCTGGGCATAGAGATGTTTGTCGAGCGGATATTTGAGTGCGCGTGACGGGTTGTTGGGGATGACGGCGAGCGCGCCCTTGGCTGCGATGGCCTGGCGCAAGTGATCGGCGTCATAGGCCGTGTCGGCCATAACGACCTCGGCAGGCAATCCCTCGATCAATGTGGCGGCTTGTGGTGCATCGCCCTTCTGGCCTGCGGTGAGTGTGAACCGCACGGGACATCCCAAACCTCGAACGGCCATATGTATCTTGGTACTCAGGCCGCCGCGCGAGCGCCCGATCGCTTGATCTTCAGACCCCTTTTTTCGCCCCGGCGGCGTGCTGATGCGCCCGGACGATAGTGGACTCGACGATCAGATATTCGAAGTCCGGATCATCGGACATCGCCTCGAAGATCCGCCACCATGATCACGCCAAGGAGAGCCCGTGCGCACAATCCAAAGCACACCCTCCACGAACATCCGGTTGTCCCGCCCGGTCGAGCCGTTCTGGTCGGGGCGGCCGATGATCAACGGCGCCATTCGCTCCCAGGCCGCGTCGCTCAACACCAAACGATCCATCACACCCAAGGCCGCCTCCCAAAAGAAGCCTTGAATCTGATTTGCTCTCAAAAGGGAATCCTTAGAGTCCACACGGCCTAGGGAACATCGCAGCCCAAGCGGCATTTTGATCGGCAAACACCGGATGCGACGCTTCGGAGTTTGTTATGCGTGATGTCGCCGAACTGCTCGAGCGCAAGCGGATGCTGCTCGCGCGCCGCGAGGAGGCGGAGCCCCACCGTCTAGCCGAGATCGAGCGCGAAATTCAGGAGATCGACGAGGTGCTCTCGCAGCTCGAATCGAAAGAGGCGCCGCTGACGGCTCCGAAGTAACGTCGTCCTTACTCCTCTAGCGCTCTAGGGAACAGATCGCGGTGCGCAACGTGGCTGGCGCGCAACAAGCGGTACGTATCCGGCACGCCCTTGGCCAACAGCCTTGAGTGGCCTCCGCGCTCCAAGTCGTCCATGATCACGGCCTAGCGCGCGATGTGCTTGTCGGCTGAGCGCGACGTGGCGCTCTGCTTCCGCCAAGTGGTGACGCATGAGCCGCAGGTCCATGTCTCGCACGCTATCTCTCGACCAGGACGGCGGCATTCTTCCGCACGGAACCGACGAATCGTTTGCCGCGTTGCTTAGCCAGATCCCAGATGGAGAAGCGATGGCGACAGCGAAGAAGACGGCCCGCGGTCGAAAGCAGGATCGAGCGCGCGTCGCCGGCGGGCAGGACTACGAGGTGCGTTATGAAGCGCGGAAGACGGGACGATCGGCCGCTTCTGTAAAGAAGGTCGTTAAGAAGGTCGGGAACAGCCGCAAGCGCGTCGAGACGCGCCTCGAACGCTGAGAGCGAGCGGCGAGCGGAAAACGCTACGGTTCCTCCGGAGGGCACTCTGGACAGGTGTCGCCGATGCCGTCCAGCACCTCCACGAGCGCGCCGGCGGCATCCTGTGCAGACACTCCCGGAAGCGGATCCCGGCGGGCGGTGTCGAAGGCGCGCTCGCGCGCGTGCGCATCGGCACGATCCTGCATCCAGCCGTGCTCCACGCACTGGCGGATTGCGCCAGCTTCCAGCAGGACGCTAATCGCCCAGCCGCGCAGCGTTCGGATCGCAGGCCGCTTCTCCTTGATCATCAGCATCGAATTCGCTCCTGCAGCGGGACGAATCCCTTGCGCCCATCAGCCGTTCCGCGCGGGTAACACAGGACAGGGATTCGAAATCGGAGGAGCCGCCGCTTGTCCACGTGTTCCGCCCTCCTGTGCAAAAAACCCGGTCAGGCGGCGAGTTTGTCCTCCTTGTGGGCGCCACGCATGACGATCTTTAGGGTGTCATCGGGTAGGGGGCGCTGCAGCGCCTTCGCCTCATCCCACGGCGCGCTCATCCAGACGTTGCGCTCCTCCTCGGTGGTCAGGATCAGCGGCATCGCTTTCGAATGGACCGCTTCGACGACGGCATTCCGCGAAGCGCCGCGGTCGCCGTTGAAGGTGGTCCAGGTACCGGCAAAGCAGAACAGCGATCGTTCCGCAGTCAGGTCGACGAGCGTGTGCGTGCTTCACACCGCCGGCACTTGACCTCGAGATAGTAGAACCGTCCTTCATCGCTTCACTGATGGTCGGCGACGGCTGCGCCGGCCCCCGAGCCCGATCATGCGATAATTCCGAGCTTGGCAGGTCTCGGCGGCGGACTCCCGCATCTTCTCGGCGGCTTCCCTCTTGGCCGATTCCGCCCTCAGCTTCGCGGCAGAAATCCTCGCGCCGAAAAGACGATCCGGATTCCTCCGCCCCATTGCTCAACTCTCGGGTTCGCGCCCGCTGCGCGGCAGGCTCCTAATGAGACCGGACTCGGAATCGATGATGCCTACCACCCGGCAGAAGCGGGTGAAGTCGATCACGCGCCGGTCGTCGAGGACGCTCGTCTTGCGGTCTTTGATGACGGGCAGGGTGGGAGGAGGGCGGATTTCGGTCATGTTTAGTATTTAGAACATAACAAGAACAAACGCAAGAGGCAGGCGCGATCGGTCCGCCGGCGGATGCCTGACGCGTTCCTCGTCACGAAGTTGGCCAGTATTTCCACCACGCGGCCGGAAGAGCAGAATGAGGTGGCGCGTACCAAGATCGCGATAATGCTGGCCCGTGACGCCTGCGTATCGTCTCCCCGAAGCTCTCATACCGACCGTGTCGTATCGGCGTTGAATCCGGAGAAACTCGACAATGATGGCCATGTGGTCGGTAACGAGGCCTGAGCCTCGTCGATGGAAACGCGTTTACAACAGGATCGAGCCAATTTCCTTATCTCGGGATCTCGCCCTTCTTGTCGACCTACGCTCGTTTCCTCCGACGTGGGTGACGCAATCGTCGGCTGGGAAGTCGATAAGCCTCAGACCGCCGCATCAGAGCCGACCTCCTGTCTTGGCATCAGCATCTCGGGCAGCTGCGGATCGAGTTCTTCTTGCTCCAGGGTCTTCGCACCCTCGCCAAGCAAATAGGCGGCCAATATGGCGACGCCGGATTCCGGCGGGCATCGCGCGGGAGATGCCTTCATCGGAGGGGTGTTGCCGAAGGCTTCCGCGATTTCGGGGCTCATGAGGTGCGGTCTGATGCTGCGCCCGACCGCCTGCTCGATGGTCCGGAAGATCCAGGTCCCGTCCGGATCGATGTCGGACCAGTGGAAGATCGGTGTATCGTCCGGGACGGCCTTCGCGAGGACGCGCAGCGCGTGCTGCGTCGCCAGTGACGGGTAGCCGCCCACGTATACGGTTGCCCCCAGGCGTGTGGGGTCGGCCTCGATGAGGTGGCGGCTGAAGCTCGCGAAGTTCTCGATCGTGAGGAGGTAGGCCGGCGGCTCCCGGAAGCGGATGCGGTCCGCTTCGTTTGGCGCGACCCCCAGATAGAGGAGCGAGGCTGCCGAGAGGTCGGCACCTTCGAGATCGACGCGGCCGGCGATCAAGAGCGGTGGGGCGAACCGCTCAAGGCCCATGGCGCGCAGCGCCGCCCGCGGTCTAGCCTCCGGTGGAAGCTCGATGATCCCACCGAGAAGGCGGACGACCGCACTCTCGAGGCGCTCAAGCGTCTTGCTGTCGCCGACGGTCCTTCTGGAGAAGGTCCGGTAATCGACGTTCACGTGTTTGCCGTCGAGGATCGCCTGTGCGAGCACGAATGCGTCGCGCAACCGATCGGTGTCCGTCGGTGAGAACGCGTTCCACGTCTTTGCCCTGCTCCAAGCGGTCGCAATGGCCGCCGCGGCATCCTTCAGGCGAGCATCCAGTTCCAGGCCGGCGACGAGCTGCGCAGCGGCGTCCTCCGCGATTTTGGGGGCTGGAGTGCGGCCGAGATAGCGATACAGCGTGTCGGGCGATGCGAGACGGACGTGCGCGATTTCATTGCGCTTAGGCCCGCGTCCGCGCGGCATGGCTACTCGGCCGCGAGCCGGAGCGAGAGATCCGCGTCGGAGATCAGGTCGGGATCGATCGCCATCAGTTCCTGCTTGGCCTTTTCCTTCAGGGAGACCACGGTCGCTCTGGACTGTTCGCCGATGCGGTCGACCTCGACGATGGTGTCCATGTGTTCGAGGACAGCAACGCGCTTCTCGAATGGGGCCGCGATGACGAACTGCAGGCCGAGGTTCTTGTAGAAGCTCATCATCTGGCGCTGGTTTCGTCCGTCCATTTTTGAGAACGCCTCGTCGAACATCGCGAGAGCGAAGCCCGAAGGCTTGCCGGCGCGCCGCTCGGCGCTGCCGTAGACCGCCGCCAGTGACGCGCCGATCGCGACGTAGATGGGGACCTGCTGTTCGGCTCCGGAGCCCGTACCTCGGCGCTGCTCCCAGCGGGTCGACCTACCCGTCGCGACGTCCTCCATGTGGATCTCGAACGTGTAGAAGTTCCGGTAGTCCTCGAATTCGGTGAAGTCCTTCTCCGGATCCTCCAGCAGCGCTTCGAGTGCGAGGATCGTGTCCTTGTGCGGGAAATCTTCAGGCACGTCGCCGCGGAAGAGCATGTCCAGCGCCTCCGGAGACGTCTTGCCGATCTCGATGATTTTCAGGATCGGCTGGAATTCGACCACCTGGGTGCGGTGGAACGAGTAGCGCTCGTTGTGGAAGGGATGCGCGTGCAGGCTGCGGTTCAGCGACTGCAGGTTCCGCTCCATCTTGCCGATGCGCGAGGTCAGCGCGTTGATGAACTCGCCGCGCAGCAGGGTCGCTGCCTTCTCGGCCGCTTCCCGTGCCTGTCGTTCATATTGCCGTAGTTCGTTGGACTCGATGTCGCTGATCAACAGGTCCATCCAGGGCTTCACCTCACGAAGGGGCTCGCTCTCGATGCCGATTTGCGACTGCGTTCCGAACTCTTCGAAATAGCCGTCCAGGAATTCGCGCACGCGCCGTTCGACGCGTCCGCGCTCGGTGTCCGTGGCATCGGCGTCTTTCACCGCCTTCTCAGCGATGGCGCGGTGCTTTTCCGCCTCGTTCTTCTGCATGCGGCCGTCGAGCCGGGATCGGTACGCCGACCGGCCCTTCGCCGCGGCGTAGAGCGGCTGGTTCTTGGCGAACAGCGACCAGGCGATCTTCAGATTGAGTTCGGAGCCCGGGACGTTTTCACCGTCGCCGAGCCTGTTCGTCGCCGTTCTGACTTCGCCATCGTGCCGGTTGAAGGCGGTCTGCTGGGTCTCGCGCTCGCCGATCCTCTTTTTCTTGAGCTCCTGTTGCGCCAGTTTCTTGTCGCGGAGGCCTCCATCGCCGGCGCTGTCCAGGGCCGCAAGTTTGGTGTCCGCATCGGCCTTCTCGGTCTGGGCAGCGGCGTAGGCAGTGGCGTGAGCCTTCAGGTCTGCCGTGGCCGTCTCGCACAGCGCCTTGAGCGCCATGAAGGCGCCGTCCGCGATTTCCGCCTCCTTGTTGGCCTGCCCAAGCGAAGTTTCCAGATCGTCCGCCTGCTCCTGCAGGGCGCGCAGCGCGTTTGCCTGGGCGGTCTTGCCGATCTTGTGCTGGGAAGGATCGATCGACCGGTGCGTTCGCACCAGGCCGTCGTCGTAGAGGCCGTCCTTCATGATCGCCCGGCCCGGCCTGTTGAACTGCTCGAGCGTCTCGGCGAGCCGCACGGAGCCATAGCGGCGCATGATGAACGACAGTGCGTCCGGATCATCGGTGCGGAAGATCGCAGGGAATGTTCCGCGGTCCGGGCGGGCCCTGAAGTGCTCCAGCTTGTTGAGGCTCACCAGGGAGGTGCGCCGGAATTCGCGGCGTCCTTCCTTGAAGATTGCCGTCGCGGCGCCGATGTCTGATCTGTCGACGAAGACGGCGTCGCGGTCTCGGCCGAGCAGCGCTTCGGCGGCTCCCGCCCATTCCGGGTCCGTGACCTCGATCAGTTCGCAGAGTACCCTCGGTGCCATCCTCTTCTGCCGAAGCCTTTGGCAGAGGCGCTCGGTGTCCGGTTCAAGGTGTGCCCGCGCGCCTCCGGAGGCGTGCTGCCGAATCCGGCCCAGCAGGTCGTCGCGCTGCGCGCGCAGCTGGGCGACCTTTGCGATGATCTCCTGGCGCGCTTCATCGACCTTGGCGAGCTGCTGTGCTCCGGATGTGGTGAGGGCGCTTTCCGCCACCGAGAGCTCCTCGGAAACGGAGGCGACGGCGGCACCCTCTGCCGCGGCCTGCAAATTTTCGACGAGGGGGATGAAATCGTCGAATCCCTGGCCGCGCATGGCGCTCAGCGGCTGCAGACGCCGGATCGCGTCGAGGCGCGCTTTGAAATCCGCGGCGGCCCGCTGCGCCGACTGGGCGGCTACCGACGCGGTCTGCTGGAACGATTTTCTGCCGGTCTTGGCGTCGTGCTCGGCGATGGCTTCGGTAAGCCGTTCGACCTCCTTGTCGATCGCCTTGATGTCTTCGGCGAGGAACTCGAGTTCGCCTGCCGCGGCGTCGCGCTGTGCGGTCGCAAGACGCAGCCTGGTCGTCCAGTCTCGGTTGGTCGCCCGGGCGGCGAGCCACCCAGCGCGCTTTGCGATCCACTGCTCGCGGAATTTCGTTTCGAAGGCCTCTGCCAGCGCCGCGAGGATCGTCCTCAATTCCTTCAGCGCCTCCAGCTTGAGGCGCATCTTACGGATGGTCTCGCTGATGTTCCTGTAGGTCTGGATCGACTCGCGCAACTCCCCGATCCGGATCGGACTATCTTCCAGGATGTAGGTCCGAACGAACTGCGTAGCGGTCTGGTTGTGATCCAGCGTCATCGCGTTGACAATCGATTTCTGCAGGGCGCTCGCGTTCTGCTCGCCGTAGGGTGCATGCGGCAGCAGATGGCGCATGTATTCGCGGACGTAGTCTCCCGCCCGGTCGCGGTGATTGATGAAATTCTGCTCGCCCACTGCAGCCACGATGCGCCCGCGCACGTCCTCCCACTGAGCCGGGAATTGCGAGGTCCCGCTGTGCTCGATGAAGTCCTTGGACGTGAGGATCGTGCCCACGGCGACGAACAGGGCGAGGACCGTCTCCTTGCTGTCCGCCTTGCGTGCCTCGAGCGCCATGCCGATGGTCACCGGCGGGCGAACGCCCTCGGTGTCCTCGAAGCCGAGGCTGACGTAAGTGCGCGCATCGTCCCGGCGCCGCTCGTCTTCGCCCAAGGTGCCGAGGCAGTAATCGACGACACTGCGCTTGGAACTGCTCCGCGACTTGCCGCTGTCACCCGCGACCGCGTTTAGTCGCAGGAAGCGCCTGTTGCCGCCCGTCAACACGACCTGAGCCATGTCGAGAATGGTCGACTTGCCGGATCGGTTCTCGCCGAGCACGCCGATGTGGCCGGTGACGGGGATGTCGGCGACGTCGAACAGGTGCCAGTTCACCATGGCGAGATGACGCAATTCCATCATGCTTCTTCCCCTGCGGGCTGCGGCGATCGAGCCTCCTCGCTGCGGGCGTACCGCTCGAGCCGCTGGAGGGCGTCGCCGCCGCTGATCAGCTTGATCATCGGCCGGATCCGGATTTCGCAGTCCTGCTGTTCGTTGTCGTAGTCGCCGATCTCGACCAGACTGCGCTGAGAGGCTTCCTTTAGGATATCGCGAAAGCGGTTGATGCCGATGGCGCCGCCGCCGTTGGGCTGCACCATGTCCTTGTATCGGTCGTGCAGAGCGTTCAGCGTCGTGACGACGACGGCGCGGTCCTCGATCGCGCCGAGATTGACTTCCTCCTGCCAGTGCGCGGCGAGGACGAGTGTCACGATGGTCTCGTCGAGCCGCATGCGCGGCAGAGGCACGTCCTCGTCGATCGCGAGGACTCCGGCCCACTGGGCTTCGGGATCGCGGTGGACGCGGTAGCCGCAGCTGTCGAAGAAGTCGTCCACCACGTCGCGGAAGCGGCCGTCCATGATGGTGTTGTAGATCATCCCGGTGCGCGGGTCGCCTGCGAACACGAACTGCCTGCGCAGCAGGAAGTGGAGCGCTCTCCGCAGGTCCGCGGCCTTGTCCGCGCCGGCGGACCTTTCGATGTTCTCGAATTCGCTAAGCATGTGCCTTGTCCTTGCGCAGCGCGCCGGAGCGCCTGACTACGAAGTTCGCGCATCTGAGCCATTCGCTGTCGTGCGGCGGGGTTTCCGGCGACTGCTCCAGTGCGAAACCCTTGGCGACCTGCGGCGGGACCTCGCCGGTGAGCGCGTAGCGGCGCGCCGTGTCGAACGCGAGGAAATCGTCCACCGTCTCGATCTCCATAAACCGCGCTTCCTTGGTGCCGAACGGCGGCACCTGGCCTTCCAGGAATCGCCGGACGTCCTCCGGGCGGGGCGCGATCCGGGCGATGTACTCGAGCCGCAACTGCTTGCGCAATTCGTATAGCGGGTCCGATGGGGGCGCGGCGAGCTCTCTCGCCTCGACGGGACGGCGCGGCTGCCTGGTGGGAGCCTGATGGTACTCCGACCAGGGGGACCGCAGCGGCTCGATACTCCATTCCACGGTGGCCTCATCGTGGCGGCCGTCCCGCAGCAGGGCGTCCAGCCGGCGTACCAGGTCGCCGGCGCGCCCGACCAATCCTTGCGTACCGCGCTCGGCATACTTGATCGTGTTCCTGACCCGCGCCTCCAACTGCCGTCTGAATGTCTCGATGCGCTCGAACATCTCGCCGATCTGCTCGAAGATGTTCTCGATCGCGAGCAGGTCGTCGGCGGCGGCCATGTGGCCGTCCTCGACGTCCGGCGCCATGCTGGCGCTGGCGTATTCCTCCGCGAGAACCTGCATCGTTTCGGGCGTGTAGGAGATCTTCCGGGCAAGGTCGACGATGGCGTCTCTGAAGCGGTAGGGGTGGTTGACGGTGAGGATGGACTCGAAATCCCTGAGCAGGAGCTGATCGACGAATTCCTCGAAGAAGGCCTCGAGACGGTCGCCCACTGACTTTGATTCCATGACGGTCCGTCGGATCCGCTTGAGGTCGGCAAGGATCGCGCGGAGACTTTTGGTGAACTGATCGGCCTGGTTGCGGGCCTCTCGCACGGCGAGGGCGGCCTCGCGCTGCTTGCGGTCCGTCACATCGGGCGTGAGCTTCTCGACGGCTTCGAGGTTGAGGCGGATCTGGACGATGAGTCCTCCGAACCCCTGCGACAGATCTTTGTTCAGGCTCGCTAGTCGCTGGATGACCAGCAGCGGTCCCATTGCCATGTCGACGGTGACCCGCAGGCCGTATTCTTCCTCTTCGAGCCAACGCCATGCGATCAGGCGGGAGTAGAGCTGGCGGGCCAATGTGAGGGCCTTGTCTCCCTTCTCCGAGCCCGCGGAAATGTCGGCGCGCCGGATCCGCCGCCGGCCCGACGAGATCACCTCCGGAAGCGCCTCGCCGAAGTCATCGCCTTCGCTCCACAGGGACGGGTGCGCACGCATGACGTCGTAGATGGCATGGACCACCTGCTGAGGTGTCGGAAACGCAGGGGCACCGATGAAGTACCGCTCATGCAAGTCGAGGAGACACGCCGCATAAAGATGCTTGTGGTCCCTCGAGAAAACCAGAAAAGCGTCGTCGTGCAGATGGCGGAATAGGGGCATATCGAAGTCGTCGACGCAAACAGAGGGAGTGACGCGACAGGACCGGCCGCCGACATCGGCTTAGTTCAGTGCAATGCGGTCGCGTTGCAACCGTCTGGATGTGTGTTCCCTGTATGTTCTAGCACAGCTATCCTGCCGTGTCGAGTCGTTGAGGTCGATCCGGTCGAAGGCGCGATTCATTCGAGGTCCTCCAGCGCAGTCTCGGCTGGCGCACCAACGCCAGGATGCGCGCCGCTCTGGCTGCCGAAGGCGCATTTCTTGGCTATTTGCGCGAGCTACTCTTTTGAAAGGCGCGCGACAGCTTGACGCGTTCGCTTGCGAAATCGAGCGTTCGGCGGGCGATGGATCTGGAGCCCGGTCTTAGCCGGTTCGGGATACCTGCCGTCCCGCGACCGCGAGGAGATTGTCGAGGAGGCCGATGCGCGTTTCCAGACGAGCCGGGCGGAGATGCTGGATGACCAAGCCATCGCCTCATTCGCGCAGTCGAGTTCCTTTCGGAGTATTCGCGTCGCAAGACGATCAACCGCGAAGGGGCAGCTACGGCCTGAAGCACGATAACGGGCGCGTGACGGGCGCAAACTGAAAAGATGAAGGCCGACTTCGAGGCTAATCGCGCTGCGGTAGGAGACCGATTAAAGAACTTGCGCGACACGATGGAGCGACAAGCGGCGATCAATTGTGCGCTAGGCCTGGGTCGCGTACCTCTGATCGGAGCCCGGATCATGCGCGCTCTCGATGGCTACAGGTTGTTGGGTTCCGGCATTCGGATTCTCGCAACGAACGCGATCTACGGATACGAAGCGTCTTCCGGAGTCAGGATCGATCCGGGCCTGGCCACGACGGAAGACATCGGCCTGCTGTTCGACGCGCGTGGCGGGCTTACGTTTGTGGCGGACGAGGACGTCTCAGATCGCTCCCGAAGATACTTCAACGCGTCGACGCCAGTTCGAACCGGCCAAGCAGACGTTCCGAGCTGTGAATCGCGACGGCTACCTCGTCGATCTGATCAAGCCGATGCAGAGTCCTCCCTGGCAGAAGGCTCCGGAAAAGATAGGGTCGGATCCCGAAGACCTGACTGCCGTCCAAATCGAAGGACTCGATTGGCTGCAGAATTCTCCCGCTTTCGAGGCTGTCGCGATCGACAAAAAAGGCGAACCGGTGCGCATCGTCGCTCCAGATCCGCGGGTTTGGGCGGCCCATAAGCTGTGGTTGTCCCGTCGAACGGATAGGCTCAAGCGCCAACGAGATGCAGCACAAGCAGAAGCCGTGGGCGCTCTGGTCGCAAAATATCTCACTTATCTGCCCTTCGACGCAGAACAGCTAAGGTTGCTGCCCAGGAAGTAGCAGACAGCGCGGCGCCCCTTTTCGTTAAGAAAGATACCGCCGCGCGCGCCTAGCGGCCAGACGCGACTAGAACAAAGCCGGCATAGCCAGCGGCGATCATCGGCGGCACCATGATGATGATGGTCCGCATGGTGCTGCTGCTCGTCGGCATGATGGTCGCCATGGTCGGCATGACGACGATCATCATCGTCAGAGCCGGCATCATGATCGCCAGCAGCACCATGCACCAGACCAGCAGCACTGGCTTCAGGATCGCGATCGGCGCCGCCGGCATTGAAGGCCCAGCGGCTGCTCGCGACTCACATCGATCAATAATCGGGTGCGATCAGCGCAAAACCGCGTATCCTACTCACGACGAAATCTTCGCAGCGTTAATGTTCGGTTTCCGACGTGATCATTGCCTCGACTTCTGCGCGAAAAGCCTGACGCGAGGAGTCACGTGAATAGAACATGTGGCCGCCTGGGAGAACCAGCAGCGTGACCCGCGGCGCTGAGGCGAAGGCGGGCAACTGAGCGAGGGCCATTTTCGTGGCGAAATAAGGGGTCACAAGGTCAAAAAGCCCGTGTCCCACCAGCACCTTCATCTTCGCATCCGTTGCAAGAGCCTGTCGCAGCTCCGACAGCGACTCTGGAGGTGTATTGCCGAAATCCCAAGCTTTTCCGACCGCACCGTTGAGCAGTTCATAAGAGCCATCCGGCCGCCACTTGAGCTTGCGCGTCAGGACATCGACGGCTGCACTCGTTATCGGCGGCGCAAGCGCATCACCCGAGGGGTCGCCGATAGGTTGGCCAGCTGAACGCGGAAAGGGATCCAGACCCCTCACCGAGGCGTCATAACCTCCCGTCACCTTGCCGCTGTGGCGATCCAGCTCGCGGCGGAATTCGTCAATGTCAATGCGGCCAGCACGTGCTCGGGTCACGCTTTGGTCGATGCCGGTTAACGCGGCGATCTTGTCGGCGATACGGTTGCTGGCCTTGCCGTCAGCCTCACCTTTGAGGAGGTCGGCCAGGAACTCGCCTTGCGCGTAATTTTCTACGTCAGTCAGATCGGAGCTCTTCGCTTTGCTCTTGGCCTCAAGCGCTGTAGCGACATAGCTCGGCAGCAGCCTGACATATCGCAGGACCCCGGTCGAGCCGTAATCAAACACCGGCGAGACCAAGATCAAGCCCTTGACGCCGACGCCCTGCCGCATCTGCAGCTGGCGCACAACTTTCGGCCCTCGAATGCCGCCATAACTTTCGCCGACGATATACTTCGGCGATAGAAGCCGATCGTACTTTTCGAGCCAGCGGCGTATGTTCAGCGCGAGGGCGCTGACATCGCCGTCGACGGAAAAGAACTTCTTGCGGACATCCTCGCCGTTCGCGACGAAGCGGCTATAGCCGGTCCCGACCGGGTCAATGAAGACGAGGTCCGTGAAATCGAGCCAGGTTTCCGCATTAGGCTTTGCTTCTAAAGAGGTGGAAGGCGTGACTTCGTCGGCGTTGATCGGCAGCCGCCAGGGACCGGCATTGCCGAGCTGGAGCCAAGCCGAAGATGAGCCGGGTCCGCCGTTGAAGAAGAAGGTGACCGGGCGCCTAGTGCGGTCCGTCCCGTCGAGCTGATAAGATGTATAGGCGATGTCCGCTTGCGGCTCACCTTTTTCGTCGTATAGGCGGATCGAGCCCGCGGTCGCAGCAAAGCTGAGTACCCGGCCTGGCAAATGGAGCGTATGCTTGGTGGTCGAATCCGGGGGCAGCCGATGCAGCTCGCTTGCAGAGAAGGCGTTCGGTGTTTGCCCCACCCGTTCGTCGGAACCGCTCTTCTGGCCGTCCTGCGCGGAGGCTTCAGGGCGCCGCGGGGAATCGTCGGCCCTGGCGGTCTCCATCGTGCCCCAGGCAAAAAGAGCCAGCGCAAATGAAGCGCGGCGGAGCGTGCTGAAATCAAATTGCATCATGTTTTCCTTTCACGCCAACCAGTCTGCGCATGGCGCGCAAGGCGCATACAACTAGATGACAGTCGAGAAAGAACACCTACTAACTCCAGCAGTATTCATTGCTCCTGAGTGATGGCAGGCCCGGTGCTTGCTTGTCGGCTTGGCGGAATAGATCCCGCCGGCGTGCGGAATCGGCAGGTTGGCGCGGTGAAGACGTTGCGCAGATGCGACCTTCTTCTGTGCGTATGCCAAGGTCGTGGCGTTAATCGCGTGCTTGGCCTTGAAGGCCGCGTAGACGCTCTCGGCCGGAACACTTTTTGGGCCATTTCGGCGCGCTCAAACGAATAGAGACGCTCCATGAAACAGCCGGCGAGGCCGGAGCGGCTTTGATTCCCCGGCTGTCTAGCAGCTAACGACCTCGGCAGATGCTCTTGATCTTCTTTTCTAAGGCGCTATGTCGCCTGGCGCCTTGATGATCTGAGCGCGGTTCGATCGCTTTTTACTTGTGTCATGCCGCATACATCCGCCGTTCGGGGTGTCCTGTCTCAATCGAGAGTTGGGTCGTTCCGCGCTGTCGAACCAGCGATGCCGCGATGCGGCGTTTGGTCATATGACCAGAACTGATCGTTTGACCAAATTGGAGACGTGCGCCTAGATTTTCAGATTGGGTTTCAGTAATCCGCTGGTTTGTCTCTCGATGGTAGGAAGGTCTTTGATGCACGTCTCCCACCACCTTGCCAATGATCCTCTCACGAGAAACATTGTTTATCCCTTCGCGAATGCGAGTTTCCTGGCGCGGAATCCGCCCCTGTGCATCGAGGGGGGCGATGACGTGTATGTCTTCGATAGGCGCGGCAAGCGCTACATCGACGGGCAGGGAGGGCTCTGGAATGTAAACGCCGGGCATGGGCGGGCAGAGGTGAAGCGCGCGATCGTGCAGCAGCTCGACAAGCTCAGCTTCTATTCGCAGTTCGGCAACACCGCAACACTGCCGGCGGCGGAGCTTGCCGAGGTGATGTGTCGAATGGCCGAACCAGAGGGCATGCGCCGCGTCTTCTTCTCGTCGGGCGGATCGGAGGCCGTCGAAGCGGCCATCAAGCTCGCCCGGCAGTACTGGCGGCTGTCCGGCCACCCGGAACGGTTCAAATTCATTTCGCTGCGCCTCGCCTATCATGGCGTGACGCTCGGCGCCCTATCCTTGAATGGTCGTACGCCCTATCGAGAGCAGTATGAACCGTTGCTCCCGGGCTTCTATCAGGTCGAGAGTCCATACCAGTATCGCAACCCATTCACCGCGGATCCCTTGGAGTTGGGGCGGCTCTGCGCGGACCTCCTGGAGCGGGAAATCATCTATCAGGGGCCGGGCAGCGTGGCAGCTTTCATCGCGGAACCGATTCAGGGCGCTGGCGGCGTCATCGTGCCGCCGCCGAATTTCTGGCCCTTGGTGCGCGAGGTCTGCGATCGGCACGACGTGCTGCTTATATCGGATGAGGTCGTCACCGGTTTTGGCAGGTCGGGCAGCCTGTTCGGTTGCCGGGCCTTTAACGTGAAGCCCGATATCATGACCTTCGCCAAGGGGATCAACAGCGGCTACATTCCACTGGGCGCCACCATGATCAATGAACGGATCGCGCAGGCGTTCGAGACCCACGACGAGAGCGAGTTCAGCCCGCACGCGTTCATGCACGGCAATACCTATGCGGGCCATCCAGTCGCTTGCGCCGCCGCGATTGCCAATCTGCGGATCGTTGAGCAGGAGGATCTCCCAGCTAACGCAAAGGAAGTTGGCGCCTATTTTCTCGATCGCCTGAAGGAGATGGCCGTCCGCCATCCCAACATCGGCGAGGTTCGCGGGATGGGTTTGATGATCGGCGTGGAACTAGTCGCCGACGCGGAGACCAAACAGCCGTTCGATCTCAGCGAGCGCTTCGGAGCGAAGATCTGGGAAATTTGTGTCGCAAAAGGGGTCCTTATGCGCAATTTGGCCGACACATTCATCATCTCACCGCCTTTGACTTTGAAGAAAGAGCACGTCGACCTTGTGGTGGATGTTTTCGATCAGGCCATCTCGGCGGTCGAGTGAGAAAATCATGCGTCCGCAACGTGGCGATGAAGCAATGACGACGATCGCGCAGCTTGCGGGCGGCAATCGCTCTAAGGGGCGAAGAGAGAGGGGACGGGGTGGCTTAATCATGAACTCTACATGTGGCACGACTCTGGAGGGTCGGCATCCTGGCTCCCGGCCCCTCCATCCACCCGGGAATGCCTACCAAATCCGGAATTCAAACGCCGTTTCCGCGATCTCGTAGAGCTGAGCGGCCTTGCTTATTGAACTGTTCACCACCGGTCGGATACGCGAGCGAGGAAGATATCGCTCGCGCGCTCACCCCCGCCTAGAGGCGAGTTTCTGGCGTCGCAATTAGGGCTAGGAACGGCCCATAAGCTTCGACTGCATGTGGGTGAGCGCGTTACTCAGCCTTGCCGCTTCTTCAAATCGGGTTTCCTGGCGCGGCGGGCGCGAGCCGGGATTGACCACAATGGCTTCAGCGGATTCTGAAAGTCGGCGCAGCGGCGTCCTGAGCCATTGAGCGGCGCACAGGAGCAGCGCCAGAGCGACGAGATCGCCGGCGCCGAGAATGAACCAGAACGATCTGATCAGTTCTCGGGTTGACGCCATAGCCTTGTCAGCGTTCTGTCGGACCAGAAGAGACCAGCCGAAGCTCGGAAGATCTGCAAAACCAACGCTCGGAACGATCACTGTGAAATAGTCCTTGCCATCAGGCCACCGCTCGTTCGAAAACGCGCTGGTGACGCGGCTGGCGGCAAGCGCCGAGCCGACGCTCAGCCGCTTATTGACGAGATCAGTCGGGCCAAACAGGACGGTTCGGTCCCGCGACAGCAGCAGCACATCGATGCCAGGCGCCTGCAAAGCAGCCATCCCTTCCTCCACCCATTTCCAATTGAGGTGCGCTCCGATCACGCCGGCGACGGAGCCATCATGCCGTAAAGGTGCGGCCAGATCGACGAACCGATAGGGTTCAGCGGACGCGGGCAACAGGCTTGCCAGGAGTTGGGCTTCGTGGACATCGACCGCAGCTGGCGCATCAAGGCCACGCCTAAACCATGGCCTCTGCGCAACGCTTGCACCCTCTAGCATCCCATCCCTGGCCGCCAGTACCTTGCCCTCAAGGTCGGCTATGCCGAGCCACGAGTACCGTCCATCCAGGCGGCTCAGGAATTTGATTTGCTGACGGGCATTTGCCTGGTCTGTGGGGTCGATCAGGTCGGCCATGCGTGCCACGTCGATCCAAACTCCATAAAGGCGCCGCGCCAGCAGGTTCGCGCTTAGTTCGCCGCGAATCGTCAACTTCTCGGCTTGCAATTCCGTGCCGCGCTGCTCCAATGAGCCGGTGTACAGTGTCGCGGTCACCATAGCTGGCGCCAGCATCAACGTTGCGCCGCCAAAGAACACAAGCGTGCGCAAGCTCAACCCTCGGTTCGCCATCACGCCTCCTCAATGAGTTAGAGCCCGGGCCAATTCGCGGATGATGCGAACGATGTCCCCGCGATCGGATCCCGGAAGAGCTCGGGTGGTGTGGAGCTTTTCGATTAGTTGGGTCCGCTGCTCAATGCTCGGCGAAAACTTTAATCGGTAACCGTTACGAGTTGGCGCAAGAACACGCGCCTCGACGTCGCCAATAGCTGGGATCGTCAAATTGCCTGTCGCCCCCACCGAAAGGCCGAATGGCCCGCTAATGCGAGCGCCTTCCGGTCCGAGATTCACGAGCCAACCACGGTGCCGATCGCCTCCAATGGTCAACGTGATCGGTTCAGGCACCTGGCGCTGCGGTCGGTTATATCGGGGTCGTTCGATGCACGCCGCGATCGCTACCAGCAAGACTAGGAGATTGTAGACCGTCCAAAACATAACGATGGCGACGCCGTCGCCCGCTGTCGATGAGGTGTTGAAGACGAAATCGGAATTCAACGGAACGATCAGGCCGCCAAGCGTCAATCCAAACAGGATCAGAAAAGGTCGCATCAATGACCACTGGACGACGACCCTCGATCTGTCGCCGCCCTTGGCTGTCACGGAGAATCTGTGCGGTCCTCGCGTCAAGAGCCCGAGCGCAGCGGCCCGACAGATCGGCCAAGCGGCAATCAGCTGCGACGTATCGTTGACGATGGGGATAAACAGCCCCTTCGAGAGCCAATTCAAGGCAACCAGGACCATCACATAGTACGGGACATAGTATCCGGTGATATCGACGAGCGAGGCATTCATGATCGTAATACCGAGCCACCAGTAGAGGAGCGGAAAGATCAGACTCGCCAAGCGGAAGGGAAAGGTGGTTAACCAATACAGCACGGAATCGATCACACTGATCCGGTGCATCAAACCCAATCGATGGGAACCGAATGGATTGTAGCAATTGCGCGCAATTTGCATGAGGCCGAGGCACCAGCGGGCGCGCTGGACGATGAATTCCTTAAGTCCCTCCGGAGCCAAACCCTCAGTCAGCGGTTCGTTGAGATAAACGGTTTGCCATCCGTGTTCGGCGAGCTTGAGCGTGAGCAGGAAGTCCTCGGTCACGCTTTGCGTCGGAAGCAGGCCGATCTGTTGGATTGCTCGCACCCTCATCACGGATGAGGTGCCGCAACAGATCGCGATTCCCCAAGCGTCCCTTGCCGGTTCGACATTGTCAAAGAAGTGTCGTTGCTCGTCCGGGTAACCGGCGCTGATGCCGAGGTTGTGCTGGATAGGGTCCGGATTGAAGAAATGTTGTGGCGTTTGAACCAGACCAACGCTTTGATCGTGAAACAGTGCTACTGTCCGGTCGATGAAATCGAAATGTGGAACGAAATCGGCATCCAGGATGGCCACAAAATCCGGTCGATCCGGATCCCCGGCACGCTGGGCGAGCGCGTGGTTGATGTTTCCCGCCTTGGCATGCGCGTTATCGGAACGCACGATATATCCCACCGAGTGCCGTTCGCAGGCCTGTCGGAGCCAATCCCTGCGGCCGTCGTCAAGCACAAAGACACGAAGCTTTGGAAAGCGCAGGGCTTTGACGCCAACCATCGTCCGCTCGAGGATCTCGGGCGGCTCATTGTAGGTCGTGATGAAGATGTCCACGCCTGGCGCTTCTCCAGGCAACCACCATCCGGCGTGCTTGTCAGCTTCGGCGGTACGTTCCTTCACGCGAGCGAGGATCATAAATGCGATGGACGAAGACAGGATCGTCGCCGCCTCGAGCGTGGCGAAGCCCCAACTGACCAGCGCGTCCATGGTCCAGTCGAGTGGCACCAACGTCTCGGTGAACCTCCACACCACGTAGCGCCATGAGAGAAGTGTGGCCAGCCCCAGCAGAAGGGCGCGCCAATACCATCGGCTCGGGTCAAGCAGTGGCAGGACGGTCAGGCGTAGCCCGATGATGACGGCGGCTCCAGCTAAGGCGGCGAGGAGTGGCGATAATAGCAGCATTAGAAGCCGTACCGCGTAAGATACCGACGGAATTGGGCGATCGGGCCGCTTGAAAACACGACACGTCCGGTGCGTCCGATGGCGCAGCCAAGATCGGGTTGTTCTGCGAGACCCGGTACAGTTACTGTTACGTCGAAGCGCTGCAGATGCTGCGGACTCGGTCCCACCGCAAGATTTGCGTAAAGCGGCGACGCACCAGCTCCGCCGAGCCGGGTAATGGTTCCATCGAAAATTCGCTCGTCGCCAAAAAGCCGAAACTGCACCGCCGCGCCGACGGATAGGTTATCATAGAGTGATTCCGATACGCCCGCAGTTACGACGAGGCTATTGCAGTTTACAAGCTTGACCAAGTCTTGTCCGCGCCGTGCGTATTCGCCATCGTCCACCAGGATATCCCAGACGAGGCCTGGGACGCGGGCGTTGAGCGTCGCGGAAGTCAGGCGATTGACGCGCACACGCTCCGCATCGATTTGCCCGTCGAATTGAATGATACGTGCCTTGATTTGCTCCTCGTCGACAAACAGCTCTGCCAGTCGTTGATCGAGTTCCCGGATGCGCTGCGTCGAAAAGGGGGCATCGTTGTAAGACTCTCCGATGAAGACGCCGGTGCGGGCTGAGGCGAGTTCCGTCTCGAAATAATTGACTCTCTGCTGCGCGCTCTCCAATTCCTGCTGCGCCACGTCAAAAGTTGCCCGCGCCCGATCCAGATTGGCTGCTGTCTGAACGCCGCGATTGTTCAACTCATTGGCGCGTTTGAATTCGGCGTCCGCCTCGCGCAGGCGTGCGGCTGCAGCATCCTGCGTCGCCTTTGTCTCGGCGATCCGCGCCTCGATCTGCCGAATCCTGCCACGCTGGTAGTCAGTCGACTGCGCATCAAATCCGGCTCTAGACCGCGATAGCGCGTCTCGCTGGCCGGCAATGCGTATGAGTTCGATGCGCTGATTGTCCCGGTCGCGCTCAAGTTCAAGAAGTCGAGCGGTATCGAAGCGCTCGTCGGCAACTTCAGCCGCTAGTTCTCCCGCGTTAATGCGCCCCCCAATGCTCTTCACGGCAAGCGTGACCCGACCGTCGATGGGCGCACGCACGAGGTAAAGTCGAGCATTTACCGTAGCATCTGCCGAAGTTCCAGCGAAGTGCTCGCCGATGATGACGTACAATCCGCCGGCGAGGAGAAGCGAGCCGATTACCACACGTGCCAGCTTCATGAGAGAATTCCAACCGCATTCCTGGCCTTGCTGCTTGATTTAATTGCGCCATTCGACAAACCGAATTGAAATGCGCGATGCAGGTTCCGCCGATTCGGCAACGCTACATGCCCCGGAAGCGGAGGGCCCAGCCACCTCGGGCACTGTGCTTGTCCGCTGTTCGCGTTTCTCGTCCTCGGCTGCAATCCTAGGCATTCGATATGTCCTAACCTGAGCGAGGATTGACACATCGTGCTACGTGGTTCTCTGCTCAGTTCCGATCATCAACCCTTCGAATGTACCACGACCTTCAACATGTCCACGCCTACCTTCTTTGATAGCGCTCGGAAGTAGGGAAGAAGCACAAGTACTCAACTGCGCAGATTCATCAGCATCCGATGATGCTTGACCGAGGCTGATCTGAGGTCGGCAAATTGGCTTATTATTAGCTAGAGTTTGCGCCTGCCGAATTCCCTCGGCTGGGAGGAGTGGGCGAAGATGAAGGCGTTAAGATTTTTCGGACCCAGAAGGCGTTCATCCTGAAGCATGGCCATGACGGGATTGCGGTGGTCAGATCTGTCGCAAGGCCGGATCAGCCAGGCGACTTATTTCAGCTGGAAGAACAGGTATGACGGGACTGCTGCCGAGATGCGACGGCGGAAGCAACTCGAGGGCCTCGTTGGGCGTCGGCACGACAATGGATCACATTGTCCGTTCACGGTTCCTCTATAGTAAGCTGGACGAAGCCCGCGGGTACGCCGCCTACACGTGAATAGCAGCGCGGTGAATGTATTACGATCCCATTTCCTTGTCCTGAACTGCCCGAGCAACCGGACGCTATAAGAGCGAACGAGGCGCAACATGAACATGTTCAGGGAAGATGTGTGCGAACTCGGCTACGGCCCATGCTGTGTCTGCCGAGCACTGTCCGTGCCGAGAGGCATCTTGAAACCTAAGCTACCGTCTCTTTCTCATAGGGAACGACATGACTTTGCAGTCCTCCTCTTTGAGGATCTCCTCAAGGAGCTCGCACTGGCTTGCCAACATTGCATAAGTTTTTGAGATGCTGACCAAGACGCTCAATCTCCTTGGTGAAAGGTCACCTGTTCTCGATAGATCCATATATATCTTCGATAGCTCCCGATATTCGTGAGGACTCACCATGTCTATTGCTCCGCAACAAATCGGCATGTCTTTAGCTCCGCGACCACGCTCGCTACCATTATGCGTATCAGATGAGACTGCATCATCGGACCTGCCAAATTCCGTAGTCTTAACGCCACGTCCTGTTTTGGCAGTGGTGCTTCGATCATGACCCACAATCCTCCTAGAGCGCGCGCCAACCGTTACCGCGCTTGATTGACGAACTAGATTAATCAATCCTCGTCTGACCTCCATCTTAGCTCACCGCGAGGCCGCCTTGTTGATCGGTGCGAGTGCCCCGATGACGTCTCCGCAGACGGCGGGCGGTATGACTTCCGACATCATGAGGCGGCCAAGCGGGCTTTGCGCGGTGGTCCAGGAGCTGACCTCGGGGCTCAGCGGCGACGACTGCATGAACCGCGCCTGGCCCCCGTGCGCATCCACTTGATCGGCTCAAACCGCCACACGCGCGACCCGGCCAAAGCGCTGACGATCAGCGCCCCGCCACCGGCTCGGTTGGGCCCCGGTCGACGACAACGCCGTCGACGCGCTCGCGCTTTGCACTACCAGGTCTCGATCCTCGATCCGCAACTCGCAGGGCAGGCCTCGCCGCTGTTCCGACGGTGGGGCGCGGCGGCAACCAATGGGAACGTGATATACCGCCCATCCGGACCATCAAACCGGAGTTCTGGACCGACCCCCGGAACGCTGCCGGAATATGCCAAGTGCCTGTTCCTCGGCCTGCTCAATCATGCTGACGACTATAGAGTGCTCGACTTCGATCCGGTGGCTCTTTAGCCGTCGGCGCGACCCGAATGTCGGAAATGGCGAATCCCACGGCTTGAAAAATGCGGTGTCGTGAAGCCAGAAAGCCATGTGCGGAAGCCATGTGCTCTCCGTTTCGCACCCGTGTTTTGTCACGCAAGGCTTAGTCTGAAATGCGGGTCAGCATCTTCACGTGCGGTCCCGCCCGTTTGAAGATCGGCTCCCAAAAGGCATAGGCCTTCTCGGCGAAACTCGCGCTTATGGCGAACTTTGTGAGCGCCCCCCGAATTGCGGCCTGTCTCTGGCAGCCCTGCTCCTCGACGAGATGCCACATAAATTGAGCGACCTGGCGCGTGTAGGTGCTCGGACGACCTCGGTGGTTGGGTACGATCTCAAGCCGCATGGTCCCGGTCTCGCGCGTTTCCGGTTCGGTGATAGCGGCAAGCCAGATGAAGATTGATGGATCAATGCTCGCGGCATAGCCGTCACGCTTGAGCTGCTGATTGATCATAGAGAACGCGCTGGCGGCTTCTCTGAAGCATTCGCTCAGGATGAAGTTCGCCTGATTCTCGAGCTTGCCGCTGCGAAGATCGTCCAGCAATCTGACCGCCTCATCAGTGAGCCGTCGCATGTATCGCGGCTGCGCTGTGCCGTCAATTGATTCCTTCTGCACAGTCAATTTGACTGCATCCGCGCGAGACACCGTCACGACTTCTTTGAGACCGGTCCAAAAACTGCTTTCAAGACTGGAATCGCTGATGTCTTTCGACGCCGCCTCGTCTCCCACCGGGATCTCTACGAGATCGTTTCCATGGTCCAACGCAGCATTCAAGCTGGTTTTGATGTTTTCAAAAGCTCTGTTTTGATAGTCCTTGGCCATCTTTACCATCATCTCGGTGGTAGCGTCGGACTCTAGGAGTTCGTCCTTGCGCGGCGCCGCCGCATTCCGAGAATCATGCACCGCAACGGGACTGGGAGCCGTCGCTTGCGGCGGAAGGATCGTTCGAGCAGGCGTCTTCTCGCCCATATGCTCCGGTCCAGGATTGGAAGCAGCAATCCCCCTGGACAACACAAACAGGCCATCGTCAAGGGCTCGGCTTGCCGCCGAGGTAAGCTCGACCAGCGAGCGTCGCGCATAGCGGGTGTGGTTAGCACGCCGCGGTTTTTGCGATGGCTCGTGATCTAACGGCCCCTCGACAAGCTTTTTCAAGATCCAGCGCTCCAGCTCACGAACTTCCTCCGAGGCTCTTCCCTCGTGTGCAAACTCGGTCGCGCCTAATCCTGCCTCAAGCGCATCCTGCTGGTTGCGCTGTCCGACATAGGGAAGCGCAAGCACCCCGAGCCAATTGAGCGCCGTTGCAGCTTCACTCAAGCGGCAGCCCCGCGGTGGCGTGTGTTTGAGGACGAAAGCAGATCGACGGTTGAGCCTACGAATAGCAAGCAGCGTCGGTATCGCAGCTTCGATGTCGGCCGGACTCGGACGCGCCAGGGCACGCACGGCCAGCGCATTGTTCGTCGCGGCGGTATCGATGACCGTAATCCAGATCCTCTAAGCTTCAAGGCTGACGAGCGCCCCTTCTAGTCCGGCGGGATCGCAGGAGCGGCTAGCCCGATGAAGAGTATAGTGCTTAGCGAGGCTTTCTCCTTCTCTTAACCCAGCTTCGTATCGGCTCCGGTGGCGGTGTAATTGGACCAAAATTCCATCTGATCATCTTCTCCATCAACTCCGAAGTGTGGTAGTTGACCGAGGGCCTTGCGCAGCCGTCGTGTCGGCAGTTGATGCTGTCTGCTAACTATTGATCAAAGGCTTGACCTGAAAATGTCTAGCCGGGCCATGATTTGGTTGTTAGTTCCGCGCTCCCTTCTGAAGCGGTTCATATGGGGAGTGATGGTGTCCGATTGTAGGCCCAAATTTTTTCGACGACTCGGCGTTTCGTGTCGTGTCATCCGGGACGCAGGCGATGTATGTCCTTGCTCGGGTCAGCCAACGGTTAGAGCACGCTGGCGGTCGGAATTGCAGTCGCATCGATTGGGAACTGGGAGCGCGTCGCAATTGTCGAGGCGGATCCACAAGGCACGATTTCAAAATGCAAAGAGCCGGCGCGGCCATCCCTATCCGCGGGTCATTCGGGTCTCCGATCTAAAGCTGATCTTGCCGCGCCGCCCAACGTCAAAGCGCGTCCGACGGCCATTCCAATGTATGATTGGAGTGGCTTCTACATCGGCATCAATGGCTGCGGCACTGCGCATCAATGCTGGTACGTGATCAACACCGGCGGCCTGGTCGTCGCTCCGCCAGTTGGGATGGATGTGCCTTGGAGATGCCGCGTCGGCGAAGGTCATGTGAGCGCCGTCCTTGAGCCGCTGGTCGTCATTTAATCGCGGCACCTGCCCAGGATCAACGTAGTCGCTCCAGCCGCCGAGTGCCTCATCGCGCTGTTCGTTAAGCACGACATGCGCCTTCGAATCCTCCGGACCCGCGCGCATTCGGCAGCGGGAAGTCGGGGCGGAATTGTCGGTTTGTCTGAGCCCATCACTTATACGCGCGAGAACAGGATCGGTAGTATCTTTTTCTTGCGACCGCGTCCCGAACGCGTCGCAATTCGAACCCCTCGTTCACTGATGCGCACGCCGGTCGGCATGTCGGCAAAAATCGCGCAGTTGAAACGGCGCCGAATACCTCTCCGCTGGAAGCAGCGGACGTTGAAGCGATCGCTTGACCTTGTAGGTGCAAGCCTGGCTCTGATAAATTGTTCTCGCCGCGATGCTGACGACGGCTATCCTGATAGCGGTGACGTCAAAAGGTTCGACGAGTTTTCGTCAGAACGGCGTCGGCTTCAATGGACGTATCTTCAAAATCTTGAAGCTCCGCGGCATGCGAGCAGTCGACCAGGTCCAATGATCGTGCAGGCCTGGGAGCATGACCCCGTGTGACGAGCCTCGGCAAAATGGCTGCGCAAGTGCTCGATCGACGAACTGCTGCAGCTCATAAAAGTACTCAAAAGCGACATGTCGCTGATGGGATCCCGACCGCATGCAGTCGCTCACAATGTGGAGTATGAAAGAATCATCAGCAACTTTGCTCTCCGACATTACTTGAAGCCTGGCATGACCGGCTGGGCTCAAGTTAGCGGTTATCGCCGAGAAACTCGCACGATCGACCTGATGCGGAAGCGTGCTTAATACGATCGAAGCACCGCGCTTGGTGGATATCGGAGTTAATCAAGTGATGAACGACAGACTCCATCTTAGTAGAGGCGAGGCGCGCTTAGCTCGAAATCTCCAAACGCATCCAGATCGGGAGAGCCTTGCGCAGGGCTCCCGCCGCTTCCCTTTTCCATCCCTCACCACTCGTCGGAACTAAAGCGATCGGAATCGTATTGCACGATAATCCACTTGTTGATGGTTACCGGGCTTCGCATCTCGCGTTCCGTCGCGGCGCGGGTAGCCTCCAACGCAAGCTCGGCCGCTGCTATATCTGCAAACGTGCCTTGCAGGGTCGTAAGCGGAAGGCGGTACCACAAGTTATTGCTGCCGAGCACCCAAGCCTGCCAGCCGTGCGCCACGGCCTGTTTCAAAAACACAGGGTGGGGCGCCGCGAAAGCTTCTTCCGCGAAGGCGTCTTCCAAATCATACGAACACAGATACTTTGCCATCGTTGCGCCGCTTCACCGAAGTGCCCACAAGCAAGCGATCACGATCGCGGAATAAACGAGCGCCGCGTCAATTGCTAACGTGATTTCTACCGACGTGATTTCCATCGTGGAGCTCCGAATTGGATTTGCGTGACCGGCCGCCCACCAGACGGTGTATGTGAGCAAGGAATTCTTCCAGCAATCGACTATCTGGACGCCATTTTCTGTCACCCCCACCGCTAAATTGGTTGAGGTTTAATAGTCAAAGCCCCCTGTAAAATCGCGGGCGCCAGGGTGTTAGTAGCCAATGTGTGTCCGCACCGAAAGATGTATATCGGCAGCGCGCCGGCGATGTGGCACTCATCGTCGAAGTCGTACCCGTTTGCTATGTCCCCGGTCGCGCGGACACTCATCCTGTTGTACCTGCGGTCTGCATGTTCGTACATGCTGAAGACATCGCGAACGAGCGAACGCAATCGACCCCGAAGCAGCTCAAACATGTTGCTCCATTTAGCCTCGCGGGCGTTAACGGGACGGACCCGAAATGGCGTTGGAATATCCCGGGTCCGCCCGCGGCATCGCCGCCCCTGCAAGGCCGCCGACGCTCATCCAGCAAAGCAAGGAGCGTGCCGCCTAGACTAACCTCTTCAAGTCCGGACGCGGCCGCTTCAATGCGCAAACGTGAAATCTGGCGCGCACGCTGCGCCTTCTAAGAGAGCAGCGCGGGCGCGACTGGTCAGTCGCGCCGCGCGGCAGGGCGGTCGAGGCGAGTTTATGCTGCACGGCTTCGACGGGATGGCATTTCAGCCACCGCGCGGGTCACGCCGGCCGCGGCTCGTTGGTTCGCGGTATCGGCCTGCGTTGCCATCGGGACCAGACCCGCGCCGTAGCGTTTGCAGAAACCTCATTCGATGATCGGGTCCAATCCCGACCGGGAGTGGTCCAGGCGGCCGGTGTAGTCACCAACCAACTCTGGTAGGCGCTTCCCCGATCTCATCGGGATACAAATCTGAAGCGGTGTGAGGATGGCATCGTGGGGTAGAGAAAACGACCGATAGGCGCGTGCTCCGGTTTTGGTTCTGTCTCTGTCTCGGTCTTGGACTTAGTTTCAGTCTTGGCTTACGGATTTTGCCGGGTGGGCTGGCCGGTCAGAGCGACGACGTACGTGCGCAGGACAGCACCCTTATCGACCACGTTAGATCAACTTGGCGAGCGCAGGATGGTGAGACGGCGGAGCAAATCTTCGCTGAGGTTGCCAAGGGCGCACACTTCGTTCCCAAGGGATGGGAGCTTGGCCGAAAGACCGACACAGGCGAGCCTGTTGTGCTCTCGTGGGCTGAACAGCGGACTGATAAATCAGAGGACGACTCTACGGTCACGCGGGAGGTGGGCGCGACGGCACAGTGACACTTGTGATGCCGTATGCAAAACCCATGGAACTAGGCTGGCGCGCGTGCGTACTCTCACTACTTTCTGACGAGATAAACAGCAAAGAAACAGGGGTGAGTCGTCGCTTTCTACATGATCCGGCTAGCTTTGACTTCTTGACAACAGCGCAAGGCAGGCTGCGCGATCTTCTACGGAGCGGTCGTTGCACTATTTGCGATGGTGCTAATATGCACTACTTGTTGACGGTGGACGAGCAAGAATGGGGCAAGGACGGCCTGTGTCGCGTTCAGCTTTCGGCCGACTGCGATGTTCAGGGGACTGGTTATTCTATCCGCGATGTCATCATTTTCCAGAAGCGCGAGCGACAAGATTGGAAGCCGCAATCGTTCCTAGCCAAGCGTATCGCGTCCTTTGCCCCAGAGTCTCGGTTTGATCTTGCAGGACCGAAAGATCAGGGAGCGTTCGAGGCGGACCGGAAGGTGTTGGCAAAATGAGACTGGCCGAGGGTCGATGCCATGGCGGACGACGATGATTAAACGTGAAGTCGCAGCGTGGCTGCTCGATATGTTTCCGCTCCACAAAACCGCTGTTAGTTTGTCGCAAAGGTCGAAGTTGGGTCAGGCGATGACGCCCTTGACGATCATTGGCGATTGGTTCGAAAAGCAGGACGGGAACGTACAAATCGAGATTGCCGGCATGGCAGCGTTTTTGATGTTCGACGGTGCTGACCTTCTCGATCTCGGCAGCCAAGAGCAACTGGAGTTTCTCCGACATTGGTTGAGCGAGGTGGGATTGGAGACCCATACGGTCGTTGGCCGTGTTTTGACGTTCCGAGTCTGCTTTGAGTACTTCGCGGAGAACAAGTTTACCGACTTCGGGTGGCGGCTCTCCGAAAAGGCCCTTCGTAAAGCCGTCGAAGAGTCCGAGCGCGCCCCGAATCCTGACACTATGCGGCTTGCCTCTCATGCGCGAAGAATGCTCGATGGTTTGCCAACCCTCAAAAGCAAGTGGATCGAAGTCGGCAAGACTTGGCGAGAACTGGCCGACGCCTGGCTGACGTCTAGCGCTCTCAGAGATTGGACCGCCTCGCAGATGGAACAGCCCCGGGCGGAGGCTGAGCGGGGGAGTGGTGGATGAAAATCGATAAGCAACTTGGATAGGCGATATCCGCTCGCTCCCCGCCGCTATCGGGAGCATAGCAGATACCAGATGCGGTGTGATTTAAGAAGTGCCAGCTTTGGCAGCACTCCACTTGCGGCTCGGTGCTAATCTTTGAGCCGTTGACGTGAGAAAAGCAGCTGATGCGGCAATGCCGATGTGGGTTCTGGAGGCTTGACCTCTGCGCGATGATTTCGACAGGACGGCGAAGGCGAAACTGTGAATTATGAAATCGTAACTCGTCGCGATAGGACGCGTTTGCCACCATCTGTGAGATGTCGATGGGAGAGATAGCTGTCGCTAGGTCAATCACTGTAAGATAGCGCTCGGTACACCCCACGGGGCGTGGCTGATCGAGACAAGAACAAGCGTCAGTCCTGATCGCGGAGTGTAGCGCCACACAATTCCAGTGCATAGTCAGGATTGTTGCAAGGAACGACCAAAGGCGTGGATCGGACCTTGCTCTGTCTCACCGAACCGACTAAGAGGATTTATTGATCGCGTGCTCACCGACCAGCAAATCGCAGAAGCCAAAAAGCACGTCCGTTATCAGCGACAGAACAATGCCCACGAACATGAGGTCTGCATCAGGATCGGGGCATACCCAGATCTGGCTCACAAGTCAGGCGCTGTTGCTAGGGAAGCCTTTGCAGCTCGGCAGCATAGTGCTGTTCGTTGGCGCTAAGTGCGCGGTTACGCGGACACCGATCCTGTTGTGGCCGCCACATTTCATACTCATAGGCGATGAAGATACTTCGCGAGCGCATGAGCGACCGTAATCGCTAGTGAGTTCGGATATGGACGCAGCCGATCACGACCTCGATCAGGATGAGCACGACGAACCAGCGTTCTCGACATACTACGTGATCAGCCGCTCGCCCTGGTGCTGCTAATGGTCAACGTCAACGTGCTTTCGGGCTTTGCTGTCACGCTGCACGAGTAACGCAAAGCAAGGACGCGATGCTGCAGAGCTGCATCGGAAGGGGCAGACCGTGATCTGGTGCCTTCGCGGATTTGCTTCAAGCGACGTGCCAGCTCTTCATAGCTTTCGGCCACTTTCCGCAGCGCGTCTCCGCGAGAAGAAGCGCGTGGGCGACGACGGCACCCGTAATCTGCTCCGACACGTTGCCGACGGGCGTGCCCGAAAACATGCTGTGGTGGGAGGGCGACACCGGCTGCCTCTACGTGCGCTACAACGTCGGCGACAGCGTGCAATGGTTGCTGATGATGCCGCTGCCGGACGTGTCGTCGTTCGTGCAGACCGGCGACACCATGACCGCTGCGCTTAAGGTGATCGCACCGGTCGCTCCAACGATGCGGTCCGAAGACGTTGTCGATGCGGCTGCGGCAGGCAGCGTGCGCTACTGTGCAACAGGTGCTGATCATCACACGAGCCGTTGACCTGCATGCCGCTATAGGCGACCGCATCAAGGGCGCCGCGCGCCTGCACGGCTTGGGCCGCCAGTCACCGGCCGCCCAAACTGAAGTCGGGCCGCACTTCGGCGCCACTTGGACGACAAGCTGTGCAGACAAACCTCGGCGTGACACCGGACAGCCGCATCATGAAAACTTTCGAGCTCCATGTCCGCTTAGTATCGAGCGCGAGGTGTCGCCTGGCCGCTAGCCCGTCTTTTCTCTTTCGTTGGAGTCAAAGTCTGGCGTGGCCTCATATCGGGCGACCAACCATTTTTCCATTGTGACATTGATACCAAGCTCTTCTGCCGTCTCCGCCCTTGTTGCGTTGAGAGCAGCGACCGCTTGCGTTTGATTGGCGAACGACCCCTGTAAGGTGGTGTTCGGAAGAGTAAACAGAGTGTCGTTATGGTCCAAAATCCATGGAGACCATCCGTTTTCGATAGCATTAACTACGAAATTTTCGTGCGCGTCTGGCTTGGTCTCTTTCAAATCATATGAGGCGATAAATTTAGGCATCGTAGTTGCTCTCCCTCTGCGGGGGCAGGCATGTGCTGGAGGCAGCGCGAGTGCGACTCGGCGTCGGCCGGAGCAGATCGACGCTATCCCTACCGCGCTCGCGCTGCCAGTGAAGTTGGCGGCGATGACTCGGCGCTCGCGTTGGACCCTGAAAGCGCTGTTCCTGCCAAACGCCGCAAACTTCGATGGCCAACCTTCGCCTCTGGATTAGCAAGGCTGACCACCTTTGCTCCCGAGAGGCTCAATTCTCAAGGGTGCGGGCAAGAGTATCGCGAAGAAGTGTCGCTAGGCACCTACCAGGATTGGTCGGTGCCGCTAGTGTGACCCGGGGGCAATGAGCCCTGACGACTGACTTCGAGTTTTGATGTGATTGAGCATGACCGCGAGCTTTCCATATTCGCGGAACTAGTCGGAGGCCCCAAATTTGATGCCGCCACAATCAGCACGGAACGGAGGTTGGCTCTCGAGCAGTACGCAGCCGTGCTCATCCACTCCAAGCCAACCAGGCTGGCGGGCGACATCGCTCTGAGCCGCTACGTCGCTGGGTCCGCGAGTGGCACCTGCCTGACAATCAGGGCTAGCTTCAAATGTTTTTGGGTACGACCGGTGACGCAGAGGTGTGGATCGGCCTTGCTGCGGATCTTGCATGCGGCCATCAAAGAAGGGCCGCGCGCGTGAAATCAGCGGTCGGGCACGTTCAGGAGGTGATCGATGAGGCGAACGCGACAGGCCGGCTTGCCTGGTTCAATGCCGTTTATCGGGCGAAGTAGAACCCCTGATGTCCTATGCCGAGGCGTTGGCGCGATTGCGGTGACCACGGGCCTGGTCGAGATCGATAGCCTCACCTCGATGCCGACCTCTTGTCGGCAATCTATCCGCGTCCTTGTTCATCCGCGCCTGTTCGCGATGAAAAAAAGCGGCAGAAAGTCGGTTGACCGCTTGAAAGGGGGGGTCTTCCACGCGCACGCGCACAGAGCCATATGCTTCCCCTCTCGGTGTCCGTGGTTTTTCACACAACGCTGGAGAAGCGACCAACGAGGTTCGCTAGTTGCCAATGACGCCGATGCCAATATAGGTGCCGGCGTCGATGGTCTCTAAGCTTGACCGTGGCGTCGAAGGGCTGCTGCTTGGTTGCAGGTGTGATCTTTTCAATCCAACCTATAGGACGCCTGAAAGAAGGTACCCCAGCGCTCCATGCTGAACTTCGAAAACTGAGTCGGACTAGTGATTTCCGAGCCACTACAGCCTGTGCATGTCGCTTGGCTGTCCGTTTTGGTCCACATTGCCCAGTAGCGCCCGCCGACGCCAACGCTGAAGTTTTTGGTGATAAAGTAGGACAACACGCCTTCAACCTGGACACCCCCGCCTCCATTCCCACGTTGTTCCACGAAGGTGGTGAAGTCGCGCAAGAGATGATTGTCACGCCCTTTGAAATCGGTCCAGGGCAGGTAAGCGACGTCCGTGCTCAAACGCCAACGCTCTGTGAGCATGGTTTCGGCGCTGAGGCCGAGCCGAGGTGCATTCCACTGAGTATTCTGGCTGCCAACGACCCTATCGTCGCCGGGAGGCAAGCATGTAGTCAACGGATTGGCGATCTGTAGACACCCTCTCGAGTCGGAACTCTGTTCATAGTAGGTCCAGCCGATAAATCCGCCGACCTTGTAGTTGGCGCCGCGCAGAAAATCGTAACCGGCATCGGCCGTGTAATAGGTGAACCTCCCGTTTGCCTGGCCTGATATCGTGTTGACATAGGGCGCGCCCCAATCTTCATCGTTCATGTTTCCTTTGTTGAAACGCCCGGCGCCAACGTTACTCTTCAGGAACACTCCCCACGGGCTATCAACACGGCCAAATGCTTCCCCGGAAAGCCCGTCGAGGCCGTGGTAGGTGAGCCTTGATATAAGAATGTTGGGATCTACGGCCACGCCGCCAGCGTTCCATTGGAATCGTCCCCGGCTGAGCCAGAGCCGCGATCCGCCTTCGAACGACCAACCGGCGGCGTAAGCAATCAGCGGCGTGCCGGCGGGTGCTTTCGCGTACAGCGGTGCATCGGACCACTGCGTCCACGGGTCGGCGCCAAAATGGTAGTTCAATCCGATTTTTCCGATGTGATAGTTGCTGGATAGGCCCGTTGTGTTCTCTGGCAGAATGGCGAATGGCGGATTTTGCACCGTCGGAGGAGTCGCGACACTTGGCCCACCGAAATGCAGATAGTCATACTCGACTTTGACCGACCATGCAGGCGTAAGCGCTTGCTCAACGCCTAGCCCGATGGTGCCGCCGACCCGACCATAGTCGAAATGTGTTTTCTCCTGTGGCCCCCCGCCTTCAAAATTGTTGACGACGTCGCCCCGATTGTTTTGCCAAGCAACGCCTCCCTTGAGGTAGGCCAGCGTGTGACCCAGCGCGCCAAACGCGTAAGCGACGCGACCGGTCCCGGTTGCAAAGACGTTGGGACCTGCCTTGCAGTTTGCGCTCACGATAAAGCCGGAGGCGGCGAGGCAGGTATTTGTACCGTCGGAGACAGCCCCGCTGGCATCGAGTTCGACGCCAAACACCCAGCCGTTGTTCTGCCAGTTATAGCCGATCTCGCCGCCTGCCAAGAACACTGGGGTATCGACGACGTCGCCATAGATTGACGGACCGTAGGGATTGCTGAAGGAGGTTCGGCCGTAGCCGCCGCCGACGTGCCCGCCAATATAGCCTCCGGACCAGCTCCACACAGCAATGGGCAGTTTCACTTCCGGCACAAGGTCTGCTGCATTCGCTGCACCGCTTGCAACGAGCGCAATTGAACCGGCTACCAAAAGAAGAACTCTAGATCGCATCCAGCACTTCCCTGCATTTTCTCGGTTTACAACCGAGCGCCTTAAGTTATTGCCGCAGCAAAGCGTCGGGGCGGACCAGAACGGCGGCGCGCGCCGAGTCCGTCCCGAAGATCATCGCACTGCGGTTGGTGATGATGCCGTGAACAAAGCAAACTGCGTGCCGAAGTGAATTCGGTAGGCTCTACAGCCGCTTCGTAGCGCTGTGTAGCCTCAAGTTGCTGACATTGGTCTCAATAGCGACAGTCGGCGCAGCCAGCGCCCGACAGTGGCCGGTCGCGCGCTGAATGTGCAGGGCGGGCCTTGCGCAGATTTCATTCTTCCGCGCGGGGACGTGTAAACTCTGACGTCGTCGGCGCCCGCGCGGTGTCGTCGTTGATTGGAACGTTCGCCGGGTGCTACCGATGCGACGAGCCTGCGCGGGTACGCGGCACCACCGCTCAGTTCGCGCATATTTCGCGGCGGCGTTTTCGGCCTTCGGTTTCGCTTAAGATAAATGGCCTCCCCGAGCCGTAAACGGCCCACCGGACAGGCCTTCCTTCCAGAGCGCGGCGGAATGCTGACCGATTCTGGTAGCTGGGTCGCGGATCTCTTTGGGAGATACGATCCGATGTGGAGATTAGCGAGCGATTGGTAAGGTAGTAGAAAAAATGACTGCAAGGCGCGTGCTTTTGTTCGGCCTCGGTCTCGGGCTTTGTCTCGGCCTTGCTCTATGGCTGGATTTGCCCGGCGGGCTGGCCGGTACGGTCCATGGTGTCCGCGCGGACGACCCCCTAATCGACAAGGTTAAATCAACTTGGCGAGCACAGGATGGTGAGACGGCGGGGCAAATCTTCGCCGAGGTTTCCAAGGTAGCCCACTTCGTTCCTAAGGGATGGGAGCTTGGGCCAAAAACCGACACTGGCGAGCTCGTTGTCTTTTCATGGGCCAAACGTCGGTCAGGTGAAGGAAAGGGCAACTATACGGTCACATGGGAAGTGGCACCCGATGGCACAGTGAAAATTATTGTTCCTGATGCAAAACCGATGGATTTAGGCTGGCGGGCGTTCGCACTGTCGCTTGTTGCTGAGGAGGCAACAAACAGAGAAAGGGGCGTCAATCGTCGCTTTCTGCATGATCCCGCTAGCTTCGTTTCGTGACGACCGCGCAAGACAAGCTGGACGATCTTCTGCGGCATGGCCGCTGCATTATCGGCGAGCCGGTTGGAGTGCACTATTCGCCGAAGGTAGACGAGCAGCAAGCCGCGAAGGGCGACCTGTGGCGCGTCGAGCTTTCGGCCGGTTGCAATCTTGCCGGACTTGGTGATTTCGCCCGTGACGGAGTCGTCATTTTCGAGAAGCGCGAAGGGCAAGCTTGGGAGCCACAATCGTTCCTTGCCAAACTTCTCGCCACGTATGCATCCGAACTTACAGACCAGAAAGATCCGGAAGCATTCGAGGGGGCCCAAAAATCCTTGGCAAAATGAAAGCGGTCGATCGCGGATAGTGAAGACGAACATGTTGACGATAGGCTGGTACGAGCGATAGAGCGCGCGGAGACCCCGGCGCGAGAGCGTGTCATCCGGCCGCTCGAAGAGCGAGGAACTCCTGGACGTGGACACCGCGGCGCTCCGAGCGAAAGAGCTGCTTTGCGTGGTCAAAGCCGCAGAGGGGCAAACACCGCTCGCCGAGGCGGCTTTCAAGCTGGAAGAGCGTAGCGTACTCGCCCATTGCCCACGAGCGCCAAGCAGCCGCAATCGAGGTCCTGGTCTCAACGGTCCAAAGCGTTGTTGGGATCGGACTCGGGCGACGATGAATGAATAGGAGGTCGCCGCGTTGATGCTCAATGTGTCAGCGCACCTGAGCAGATTTGCGGGACGCCAAGCTCTACCTTTCGTTGTATGACATTTACCTATGCCCGGATCATATCCGGGTTGTTGAGACCGCGATCACCAGAGTCTGCCACCTTCGCTGATGTTGGCGGTTCTCGCAAACCTCATGAAACGGACCAATCTCGGGCCATAAACGCTCCTACAGGCGGTAATCATGGATGCACTGGCGAGCAGGCCGGCAGTGAAAACATGGCTGATTGACCGTTTACGCCCTATGAGCGCAATTCGCGCCGGCGTACGACTGAGCAAATCGGGCAGATCGCCGCGTCGATCCGCGAGTGGGGTTGGACAATACCAATCCCGGCGGCGGGTGATGGCATGGTGCTCGCCGTTCATGGGCGGCTAGCGGCGGGCAAGATGTTCGGCATGGCCGAGGTGGCGGTCATCGTCGCGCGCAGGGTGGAGCGAGAACCAGAAGCGCGCCTACCTCATCGCCGATAATCGGTTCACCGATGCGAGCGATTGAGGCGACGAGATGCTGCGGCTCGAATCGAACGATCTGCGCGCGGGGGTCGAGCTTGCGCTGACGGCATTATCGACGAGCTTACTAAGCTATCGGTCGGAGGGGCCGCGCTGCAAGCGATGCCGGAACTCCCCGACGGCAATTGGTCGCCATTTCGCGACATGATGTTCATTTTCCAGGGAGAGCAATTCGCGCCCTTCGAGCGCTCCGTCGATCGCGAAGACGCGGGAGGCGGTTTCCAATGTCAGTGCAAGATAGCTGAAGATGTTCCGGCGGTTCATCGGTAAGATCATCACATTCGGACATCCCAGTTCGTCCATTTCGAGGAGGGATGCAGTGACCCGCCCAAGGGATGTCTTTCTGAAGGAGAAGCATGTGGTTCTAAGCTGGAGATTTTGCCTGACGAGGTTTCTCGTACCCGCTTCTCCACGCGGGCTTGTCTCCAATGGCTCGTTCGCCTCGTTAAATAGACATTAGTTTGGACAATGGCTTCAGCCGTAAAACGGTGAGCTCATTCTCAAATCCGAACATGTTATCGGCACATCTGGGAGAAGCTTGTAGGTGCGCACCGCGCCGGAGATTACCTGGTAGACGCATCTTGGTATAGCGCGGCGATCTGGATCGGAAGAGCGCGGCAATCAGGATGGTGAGTCAGTGTCGCGGCGTGATGATGATCGCCGCGATGATTGTCGCGCGCAAGAGCTTTGTTGGCTCTGATTGTCGCGGAGCGTCAATCAGCGACGGTTTTGGGTGTCGCGTGCGATGACGGCCGTCCGGGACCGCGTTTTCGTTCGAGTGCCGTCCGCCTACGATAGCTCTCGACGTTCATCTCGACGATGGTGGCGTGGTGAACGAGGCGATCGATGGCGGCGAGGGTCATGGCGGGGTCCGGGAAGACCCTGTTCCATTCGCCGAAGGGCTGATTGGCGATAATCAGCATCGAACGCCGCTCGTAGCGAGCACTGATGAGCTCGAACAGCACGCTAGTCTCGGCCTGGTCCTTGGAGACGTAGGCAAGATCATCGAGGATGACGAGGTCGAAGCGATCGAGGCGATTAATGGCGGCCTCGAGGTTGAGCTCGCGGCGAGCCACCTGGAGCTTCTGGACGAGGTCTGTGGTGCGGGTGAAGAGGACGCGCCATCCGTTCTCAATGAGGGCCAGGCCGATCGCTGCTGCCAAGTGACTCTTGCCGCCGCCGGGCGGACCGAACAGGAGCAGATTGGCGCCCTTGCCCAACCAGCCGTCGCCTGCGGCGAGCGCGCTCACCTGGGCCTTGGAGACCATCGGCACGGCCTCGAAGTCGAAGCTGTGGAGGGTCTTTCCGGCGGGCAGCCGCGCCTCGACGAGATGACGTTCGATGCGACGACGACCGCGTTCGGCGATCTCGTGCTCGGCAATGGTGACGAGGAAGCGAGCCGCCGGCCAACCTTCCTTGTCGGACTGCTCGGCGAACTGCGGCCACAGCACCTTGATGGCGGGCAGCCGCAGCTCGTTCAGCAAAAGATTGAGACGCGCTGCGTCAACGGTGTTGGCCGTGCTCATGCGGCACCTCCGATCTCGGCGGCACCGATGAGGCATTCATAGCTGGCGAGCGGCGCCAGATGCACCACGACGTTCGGCACCTGGGCGAGATCGGGGGCGAAGTGAACGCGCAGCCGGTTGAGGTCGGGCAGTCGGCCGGCGTCAAGGTCAGCGGCGAGCTGGTCGGCGAGTTGGGCCTCGCAGCCGCGCTCATGCGCGAGTGCGAGCAGATCGACCATGATCCGGCAGGCCTTCTTGTCGGGCAAGCGCTTGCGCAAGGAGTCGAAGGCTCGGCGGTAAGCTTCGCGCGGGAACAGCCGATCACGATAGACCAGATTGAGCAGCGCCATCGGCTTGCCCCGCAAGGAATGGATCACGTGCCGATAATCGACGACCTGGTCGTGCTTGCCATTGGGATGCGGCCGCCCACGCGGCAGGGTGAGCAGATGCGTGCCGCCGATGAACACGTCGAGGTGATCGTCGTACAGGCGCACCCGCAGCCGATGGCCGATCAAACGCGACGGCACCGTGTAAAACACCTTGCGCAAGGTGAAGCCGCCGGACGACGTCACGTGGACGATCACCTCTTCATAGTCCGATGTGCGGCGGTCCGGCAGATCCTGAAGTGCGGCACGCTCGCTGTCGATCCGCCTGGCGTTACGAACATTGCGGCGGCTGACGATCTCGTCGATGAAGCCGCGATAGGCGGCGAGATCATCGAAGTCGGCGGTACCACGCAGCAACAATGCATCGGCGATCGCCCGCTTGAGATGGCCATGCGAGCTCTCGATCGACCCGTTCTCGTGGGCGATGCCGCGGTTGTTGCGGGAAGGCCGCATGCCGTAATGGGCGCAGAGCTCCTCGTATCGCGACGTCAGATCGTCCCTGGCGTTGCGGTCGAGATTACAGAAGGCGGCCGACAGGCTGTCGGTCCGATGCTCGCGCGGCGTGCCGCCGAGAGACCACAGGGCATTCTGCAGGCCTTCGGCCAGCGCGACGAAGCTCTCGCCGCCGAGCACGACATGGGCGTGCTCAAACCCGCAATAGGCCAACCGGAAGTGATAGAGGCGATGGTCGAGCGGTGCGCCCGCGATCGTGACACCCAACTCGCCCACGTCCGTAAAATCGGACAGGCCAAGCTGACCGGGTTCGTGGGTCTGGCGAAAGATGACCTCCCGCTCCTCGCCGTTGATCGCCCGCCAGGCGCGGATCCGGCGCTCCAGCGTGCGACGAATGCCGGCGCCGAGTTCAGTATGGCGCCGTAACATCTCCTCGAAGATTGCCACGGGCCGTAGCCCGGGAGCGGCCTTCAGCATCGGCACGATCTCTGTCTCAAACACATTGGCTAAGGGATCCGGCCGGCGACGGCCGCGGGTACGCTCCTTCTGCGATGGAAGGCGGCGATCCTTCTCGATCCGGTAAGCGGTCGAGGTGCTGAACGACGCCTTGGCGGCGGCCACTGGCGGGCTATCGGTCTGACGGTACTTCATGTAGAGCCTCATTTGGTGATCGGTAATGTGTCGGCCTGGCAAGCGAGTGATTCCTCTTGGCGGAAGAACCACTTGCGATCACCAGTCGGCGCGGTCCGCTATGGATCGCGCCGACGCCGGGCTCGCAACTCCGGTCGGGCTACGCCCTCCCTGCGTCACGAGCCCGGCGAAGCCCTCTCATCCTGGTCGACGCTCCACTTCCACCCTGTTGCCGCGCGGCATCTTGGCTTCTCGCGCTCACCAAAATCTCCGAACGCCTTCGATATTTAAACTCGCTGCAGAACACACGCTCGCCAGCAAGAGCAGCGAGGTGTCCGTCAATCGGCGCACGGTGTGCGGTATTGATCCTCAGCAACATCGTTCGCCTTTCCGAAGGCTGAGCAAATGTTAAGATTCGGTGAGCGGCCGATTCACGGGAACTTAAGTAGTTACTTGGAGCTATTCCCGAGCGGACCAGGAGTCCTGGCGGGAAGCCGCCAGCCCTTGGGAAGCCGACGGCTTTGGATGGGGTCGCGTGGTGCGGCTACGCAAAGTTTCATTAGATCAGCGACAGGGATCCCTCACCACCGGCTTTGAGCCGCCGAAAGCATCATGTCCTTTAACAATTCGCCGGGGGGCAAAAAATTGGACCTTCGCCGGGTCTTATGACAGCAGGCGGCGTGCGGCTACCATCTACGGCCTTTATTGCCGCCGCCAAGCTCAATGACGTGGACCTACAGGCTTGGCTTGCCGACATGCTCACGCCGCTTAAGCACGATCAGTCTTCGGCCAAAAAATGGCCTAGCCGGGCCTTCGCCGAAGCGCACGCCGCCCTCACAAAGGGTCGTTTTGACTGGTTGTACGGCCGCTGTGCAAGGGCCGGGCCGGTCCCGGAAAAGCCGGACTGATACAGCAAGCGGCGCTGGAATGCGTCCAACCCTTATGAGAAAGCTCTATCTTGTTTGAGCTCTTCTCGGAAAACCGATATCGCACTTCTCTCGGGCATGCTTGAGGAGCCTTCGTCGATGGCGTCTTGTTGCCGATGCGTTCCGAAGAATCGAGCACGTGGTCTCAGTCATGTAGAGTTCTAGTTCCATCTTTAGCAACCGCCATGCGGTCGGATTCGGCGCTAAGTAGCGCGTGGACACCGGTGGCCGGGACGGCATCACTGAACAGGTAACCTTGCGCTTCTGTGCAACCATTGGCCACCAGATAGGCCAGCTGGCCTGCGTCTTCGACGCCCTCGGCAGTGGTCGTCAAGCCAAATCCCTTGGCAAGGCCAATGATAGCACGAACGATCAGTTGGCTGTCGGTACTATCGTTCAGATGCGACACGAAGCTGCGGTCTATCTTGATCTTGTCGAGACGAAACGAAAGCAGTTGGCTAAGTGTAGCATAACCCGTTCCGAAATCATCGAGCGCGATGCGGACGCCCGCTTGACGGAGTACGTCAATCACGCTCTTCGCAACCCCGGTCTTTCTCACAAACGCGCTCTCGGTAACTTCAATCTCGAGGCGATGCGGACTGAACCCGGTTTGCGCAAGGATCGATAGCATGCGCTGTCCAAGCCCGGGATCACGCAACTGAATGGGCGAAATATTAAAGGCAAGCCTAAGCGTCTCCGGCCACGCATCGGCATCGAAACACGCGCGACGAAAAAGCTGATCTCCAAGCGCGTTGATGAGACCCGTTTCTTCTGCAATCGGAATAAATACGTCGGGGGGAATACGCCCCCACGTCCTGTTCTCCCAACGCGCCAGTGCCTCAAACCCAATAATGCAATTCCCTTTGAGTGAGACTATTGACTGGTAGTGCGGCTCAATAATATCGGCCTTAATAGCGCTGCGAAGCTCTCGCTCGATCTGAATACGCCGGTCGACATGCATATCCATCTCTGGTTCGAAAAAGCGAACATGCGACCTGCCATCGCCTTGTGCGCGATAAAGTGCACGTTCTGCGCGCCTGACCAGTTCGTGGAGATTCATGCCGTCAGTCGGAGCGATGGCGATGCCAATCGCAACCGCAAGGTCGGCTGCCCCCGTCTCGGTCGCGAACGTTTCGGTGGCGGACGCCACAATACGGCGCGCCAGATTGGTCGGAGTCTCAAGGGAGCTAATGCCCGGTAGGACAATCCCGAATTCGTCGCCTCCGATCCTTGCCAGGACACCATCCTTGTGCAAGATTTCGGCGACCCTATTGGCAAATTCGCACAGCGCTTTGTCCTCCGCTGCGTGGCCATGCTTGTCCTTGATCCTCTTGAAGCCATCAAGCCCAAGCAGCAGAACGGCTACCTGGTGCGTGTCGTGGGCCAGGCCAAGGCACGCATCAAGTTTTTCATTAAACAGGCGCCGGTTCGGCAGGCCGGTCAATGGATCCTGTCGCGCTAGGTCGCGCGCTTCTCCTTCCGCAATGGCTCGCGCCTTGGTTTCGCGGGCGAGATCTCGATAGCGGCGCACACTAAAAATTGTCAGCGCAACGCACAGGAAGACCGCGACGATTAAAATGAATACGATATCGTCAAGTGCCGAATCCACATAGCCTTGCCCCAGCTGAAACAAAAGAGGGGCAACCTTATAGACATGCACCAAAATAGAGGCGAGAACAACGCCCCCAGAGAGAACAACAAGATCCCTTGTGGCAGAACTACGCCAATCGAACCAATCGGCGTGCAACGCGCGTGATCGTGGAGACAAACTTATCATAGTTGAACCTTCGCTGAGGCGGGTCGTTCCAGCGATTTCTCACAGGTTGCTGGATGTTAACTGAAAACCATATGTTGTGTACCTATCGTCGAACCCCGAGTAACGCCTTCGCAAGCCGTGACGCTAAAAGCGATAGTCGTTCCGGCATAACGCATCGGTCATCTTGAACGTGCGACGGAACGAAGCTGTTGAACAACGCCGTATCAATCCAGGACATGGCAATTCCTGGCACGCGGCTACGCGACGATCACACGATTGCGACCTTCAAATTTTGCACGATAGAGCCGCTGATCGGCAACCCTCAGGAATCCGTCAAGCGTGTCTCCATCGCGCCCAAACTCCGATACCCCAACACTGATGGTGACGCTGACCGGCGGATTGGCTCCGCCATCGAACGCAGCGCCTTCGATGGCAGAGCGAAGGCGCTCGGCCACCGCGCAAGCTGCGTCGAGCGTCGCCCCCGGCAACAACACCATAAACTCTTCACCGCCCACGCGCGCGACAGAGTCGTAAGGGCGGATCGCCTCCAGACACTTTCGCACGAATGCGCGGAGAACTTCATCGCCGACACTGTGACCGCGCGAGTCATTGATATACTTGAAGTGATCGAGGTCAATCGAGAGCAGCGATAATGGAGCACCGCTTCGTTTCGCCCGCGCGATCTCGTCGCCAATATGCTCGATGAAGTGACGCCGATTTCCGGCACCGGTCAGTGGGTCGGTGGCGGCAAGGCGTTCCAACCTTTGATTGCTCTGTTGCAGTTGCTGTAGCGCCCTTTGGGTCTCGGCCATCGATTCGGCCAGGCGGGCGGTCATTTCTTCCTGGCTATAGATGGCCGAGAATGATTGCGTCGTTCGGAAAGCCTGGACAACGCCATAGCTGAGCAGGAAGAACCCGCCAGCAAAGATCGCGTGGGCGAGCCACCACATATGATTCCAGGGCGCCGCCAGCATGAATGCGAGCGACGATATCGCAAACCACGCGACCGAAATGCCGAAAATAAGCATGAGCGGCGAGCGAATCCGTCGCATCAGCATCGCCGCGACGTTCAGCACGCTGAATACCAGTGCGCCGCCCTCCATGGACAAGCGTACCGCAGGATGCCCCGCATAGGGGGAGTAGGCGATCAGTGCGACGGCTATGTCCATCGTCAGGAACAGGCCGATCCACATCAGCCATGCGCGCGCATCCGAACGCTTTTCGACCTCGTCTGACGGCTGGCTGTAGCTGAGCAAGCCAACGAAGAGCAGAACCGACATCGCAAGACGCGAAGCCGGTCCATAGAGCAGAAACAGCCAAAGATTGCGGTGTGCCATCCCGGTGAGGGCGCCGTGCGGCGAATAAATCAGCACGAAGCCAAGAAAACCCAGCGTTAACCAACGCAACAGCGGTTCGCCTGAAGACTGGTAGCAACGCCACGTCACATAAGTGACGAACAGCCCTTCGAGAGTCGCGACGGCAATCGCGAATTCGTGGAACAAGTGATTCTCGAATTTTAGCGTGGAATCCTGTTGGAAATACAGGTAGGCGATGAACTGGGTGGGCATCAGGGCGAAGGCGATAAGGAGAAGGCTCGTATACGCCTGTGTGACCAGCCGCAGCGCATTGGTCGGTGCGTGTACCGCAAGATTGGTGCTCATATGCATATCGTCTCTCACATGATGACGTGCGTTCGTCCATGAACTCTTGGGCGTCTCCGAGGGATGCGCTGTCTCAGAGCACCTTCGGTCCATGTGTACTACCCAGATGAAGAGGCCATGGTGCGTCGCGGTCGGAAAGCCATTCAACAAGCGACGCGCGACCACCGCGGTCCGTTAGCAATACCTAAGCCTGTTTAGTTAGCCGCCTGCCAAACCTTGTAGGTTGCTAACCCAAAGGTCGGTCGCCAAGCGCTTCAAGTGCGCGGCTGGCACGCAACTTGCTGCGCTGACAACATCACCAGGTTTGGTCGCAACTACCACCACGGTGATGTCGGGAGTCTGATCGCCTCAGACGTGCCCGCATTGAGGGGATGTTGGGGTATTGCAAAATGAAACAACGTTCGAGCCGCTGCGACAGCAACCGCTTTGCACACGACCTTCGCGATGTTGAGGGCGTCTACGAGCATTAAACCCGTGGCTACGATAGGACTAGCTGGTCTCTGTGCGCGAGAATAACGCAACCGGTTTCGACTATGATCACAATTGTCGAATCAGCGGCTCGTTACTTAACATGCGGTTCCATGGAACGGGGCGTCCTTGCAGCTCGCTCCGGAGCGCCTCGAAGCATCGGCTTCGATCGCGACACCGCATCCACTTTTACAGTGAAGCTCAGCTGCGGTCGTAGCTTTTCGGTTGCCGGAAGGAGCTCACTTCACGTCCACTATAGTCTTGATCTACGGAAAGCCAAATGAAGAGCAGCAAAGCAACTTACTGGAATCGCGAGTGCCATTGCGGTTTCATTCGATGTGACGACGATAGCGCGGATCAGTTTGTTCACGGTAGTGAGTTTAAGCGATACGGAGTGGGAGATTCCGTAGCTCGCGATAGGCAACGCCATCGCGAACGCGCGGTGACCGTCATCGTACAGGCGAGTCCGCTTCCGGTCATTCCAGTCGGGGTCACCAGAGCCAGTGTGCTTGTCGCATCGCTCGCCCAAAGGACGCAATACTCTACTGACGCATGGATTTGGGTGCCCGGTCGTGAATCACGATCGCGCAGTGAGCTCCCGGCGAACTTCACCAGGCAGCCGCACGACGCTCAACCGGAGGGTAAATAATGGCGGAAATCAGAGGTATTCCGTTCGATGCGCCCCTTTATCGCGGAGATGAAGAACATGACAGCGCGTTTCTTAATTGCCGAGCCCTTCAAACCATCTTTACAATTGCAAGCGACGTGGGATGCCTATTACCAAAGCAGCTAATTCCTGCCGCAAATCCCCCAATCGGGGTTGTAGGTATAGCAAGCTACGGCTCAAGCATCGTCGGACCATATCTGGAGCAATATTCTGGAATCGAAGTTCGTGATCCTGGTGGGCAGACCGGCTTCTATATTCCTTACATATATGTGACCGCGAACGATGCTGCCCTCGCTTCTGGCCGAGAGGGGCTCGGAGCTCCTAAAAAGTTTGCACACATCGCATTAACCCGGGAGGGCGGCTTGGTTCAAGGGACACTTGAGCGTCCGGCAGGCAAGCGTCTGTTGACCATCACTGCTCAGCCGCATTCGCGCCTGAGAACGGCTGCACGGCAGATGTGTTCAACACATACCAACTTTTATTCGATCCGGCATTTGCCTCCGATAGCCCAATCCGGGAAAGGGGCTGCAACACAGCTTATCAAGTGGTGCACAGACCGAACGTTCCGGCGAGATGAATCGGGCGAAGAAGTAATGTTCACGGGCCCCGTCTCACTAACTTACGACTCACCCTCAGTCATCGATCCCGTGCACAATTTGGCCGTTGGCCAGATCATGCTCGGCACGTACGAGGAGTACGATTCGAGGCTGCGAGTTGTCGATCTTCTTTCGAACGCGTGAACTGCCATAACCGAAGGGGCTGACCACAAACAGCGGATGATAGTAGCTTGAGATGATGGGACTTGGGATCACACCTTCCGTTCACAAGGCAGTTTGCAATCCGGGCTCACTGAGACCCGCCTGAGCTGGGCTTTGCTTGTTGCCCGTCTAAACCAATGTCCGGTTCGGCCCATTATGTCAGAAGTCTAACACGTCGGGCGCCTCGACTCTACTGGGGGCGAGAAGCTAAGAACGACGCCGCTGACGCGGCCGCAATCTGCGAAGCTGTTAGTCGCCCCAGTATGCGGTTTGTTCCAATGCTGATCTCATCGCAGTGGGGGCGACTGTGTTGCTTCATCGGGTCGCCGACTTGGAGCTCGCGTTGCGATTTTACGTGGACCCGAGGCGCTATGATGGCCCTCATCAAGCCATCGACGGCGAGCCTGATAGCTACCAGCCGATGGATGAGCCTCACCTTTGACGTAGCGCACGATGCGCTGGACGGCAAAGGAGCGTCAAGCGCAGACGGTCGTTAGGGCAGGCATTCGCGCGACCGACATAATCGTCCAAATGGGCGCGCCCCCGTTTGAACCCGCGCGGGCCTGGGACGTTTGAAGATCCACTCTCAAATGTGAGGCGCGAAGTGAACGGAAAGGAGTATCAATCGCGCCTCGCCAATCCCTGCAAGGTGACCATGCTCAAGCCGCTTGCTCAGATCTTCGGCGCATCGCCCGATCGGTGACCCATCGTCCGCTCTTGGAGCTCCGGTTGCGGCCCGTGAAGGTTGTGTAAGTACCAGCCGAGTGGAATTGGTGCTCCCAAACGCGTCGGTGTTCGAAGTAATCTCATAGTAAACCGGTGCGGGCCGCGGAGCCCGAGACGAGAAGGGCGAAGGAAATAAGAATCAGAGTACGTATTTGCCTTCCTATGCGACGTCGGATGCACTAACGTTGTAGCACTCGTAAGGGAAGTTAATGGGAAGACTTAGAACTCGCAGCCATAGCACGGTCGCAGCGATGGTGACGATGGCGAGGCAGCTTCCCGTCGCACCTTTTTGTAGCGACTTGCGATCCGGCGGAACTGCTGCAGCTTGTGCCGTTTGCTTGTCCATCGAGTGCGCGAAGCATTGTTCGGGGATTACGGCTGGGGCGCCTTTGGCCCCGTGGGTCGGTCAAAATCCCCCGGGTATGGTCACTTGAAACTCCCCCACCTGATGTTCACCGTCAGCGCCGCTGAACAGCGGTAGCCGGTCAGGCAGGACGTTTATTTTCGGTCCCTTTAGCCAGCAAGGGGCCGGGGAGTTGAACGTCTTGAAGCCACACCTGCAAAGCACGGTATTTACGCTACTCGATCGCAACGCCAGCCAGCGCGAGATCCACAGGCTGACGGGGATCGATCGCAAGACGATCCGGCGTTACCGGGCGCTGCGGGCCGGTGCGGAGGCAAATTCCCCCGGGGAAGCGACCACCGGCCCGGTGAGCGTGGACGGCCAAATTCCTCCACCCCGACCACCGGCTTCTGGGGCATCAGGAGCGACGGTCACCAGCAGCCTGGCCCGTTCGGCTTGCGAACCGCATCGGACGTGGATCGAAGAACAGGTCCGCCTGAAGCGGAATGCGCAGGCGATTTACCAGGACCTTGTCGATCATTTTGGCTTTCCGTCCAGCTACCAGAGCGTCAAGCGGTTTGTGCGCACGTTGCGACACAGCGATCCCGAGCAGTTTGATCGACTTGAGTTCCTGCCCGGCGAGGAGGCCCAGGTCGACTATGGCGAGGGCGCTCTGACGATTGATCCCAGGAGCGGCCGGTACCGCCGTCCCCGCCTGTTCGTGATGACGCTGCGCTACTCGCGGCGCAGCTTCCGGCGGGTGGTCTGGAAGTCCAGCCAACACGTCTGGGCGCAGCTCCACGAAGAGGCGTTCCGGTATTTTGGCGGGGTCCCCAGCTATGTCGTGCTCGACAATCTGAAGGAAGGCGTCCTCAAGCCGGATTTGTACGAGCCCGAGCTCAACCCGATTTACAGCGCGATGCTGGCTCATTACGCCGTGGTCGCCGATCCCGCGCGTGTGGCCGATCCCAATCGGAAAGGATGCGTCGAGAGTGCGATTCAACATACCCAGGGCACCGCGCTGGCCGGACGGCGCTTCGAGACACTGGAAGCCCAGAACGAGTTCTTGAGGCACTGGGAGGAGAATTGGGCCTCCAAGCGCATCCACGGCAGCACGCGTCGTCAGGTCGAGGCGATGTTCCAGGAGGAGAAGCCACACCTGCGGCCGTTGCCAGTGGCTGCCTTCCGCATCTTCACCGAGGTCGTTCGGACCGTCTGCGACGATACCACCGTGCGTGTTGATAGCAGCTATTACGCCGCGCGGCCTGCGCCCATCGGCAGTCAGGTCGTGGTGCGGATCTACGCCTCCACGATCGAGATCCGTGATCGCCACACCCATGCGCTGCTGCGTGTTCATCCCCGGATGACGCACTCCGGTTCTGTCGTCCTGCCGACCAGCGAACGGCCGTTCAATCCGTCGCGGCAAACCGCCGTGCTGCTGGCGAGCGCCGAGCGCATCGGGCCGCAGACCAGGGCGCTGTGCCAGCAAGTGTTCGACACCGAGGGGCGCCCCGGACAGCGCGCGATGTGGGGCATTGTCGGGCTGGGCCGGAAGTATCCGGCACGGCTGGTCGAGCAAGCCTGCGCGCACGCCGTCGAGAACCGCATCTACCGCTACAAGCACGTGCGTGCGACCGTCGAGCGGTTGTTCGAACAGGCGATCGCGCAGGTTGGAGCGACGCCACAGCCGGCATCGTCGCTCACCCAGGATCATCCGCTGATCCGCGCTCCAGCCGAATACGGCGATCTCTTCAGCCGTGCCGTGCGGCACGATGCCGGCGACAATGGCCGGCAGGCCGAGGCTCACGGCGACCGCACCCCTGCAACCCGCGCTCGTGGCGCCTGCGCAACCCCGGCCAGCTCCGGCGCCACGAGCGCTCCCGCGGCTTCTCACCTCACACTGGAGACCAAACCACATGATGACCATGCCGGAAATTGAGCGTTGCCTGCGACAGCTGCGCCTGTCGGGCGTTCGCGACACGCTGCAGACGCGCGTGCTGCAGGCGCAGGGCGCCAACCAGCCATTCCTCGAGACCTTCTCCCTGATCCTGCAGGACGAACTGGACCGTCGTCAGTCCCGCCTTATCGAGCGACGATACCAGCAATCCGGGCTCGACGAAAAACTGACGCTCGCCGAGTTCGACTGGACCTTCAATCCCAGATTGCCGCGCCAGACTTGCTTCCAGCTCCACACCCTGGCGTTCATTGCCGCCGGCGAAAACGCGCTGCTTGTCGGCAAACCTGGCACCGGGAAGTCCTACATCGCCAAGGCGATTGCCTATCAGGCGATCCTGCAAAGCCACAAGGTCCAGTATCTTGAGACCGACGACTTCTTCCACCGCTACGCCATGAACTCCCCGGCACAACGCGAGGTCCGGCTGCGAACCATCATCGACTGCGATCTCCTCGTGCTGGACGATCTGTTCCTCGCACGCGCCATCCCTGACGACGCCGGCGCATTGCTGCAGACCCTGATCCATCAGCGCTACAAACTGCGCCGCAGCGTCATCGTTACCTCCAATCGCGTCGTGCAGGACTGGGGGACATACCTGGGGGACAACACCATGAGCACGACGATCCTCGATCGCCTGATGCATCATTGCCATCTGCTTGAGTTCGACGGACGCAGCTATCGGCTCAAAGAGGCCGCTGAAACTCTTGCCCGGAAAACAAAGGCAAACTAACAATCACCATGTCCTGCCTCGCGGGTGGAGGAATTTGACTGACCATACCCGGAGGAATTTGAAGTGACCCGCGGGGCCTTTGGTGGCGGCCGCTTCGCGAATGTGAACGGCGTCGTAAGCGGCATCGGCGATGATAAACTCGACAGGATCGCCCTCGAGCAGCGCCGCGGGTGGGGAGCATCGCCTTTCCGACCAGCAGTGACGATGAAACGGACGAGACATTCCAGCCCGCGCACCGCGCGGTGGATATTGGTGCTCAGCCGCCGCGCGAGCGTCCGATAGTTTCCACTCGCCAACAATGGCGGCAGATCGCGCCTGGCACGGCCGATAATCAGACCCGACATCCCGGTCCACTGCTCATCGCTCAACAAATGTCGATCCAGCACGTCCAAGGTTGCCCCCACAGTCTTGCTGTGCGGCTGCCAATTCCAAGTCAGCAGTTCTGATCGGGTAGGCGCGCCAGCACGTCGGCAAGTCGAGCCTGTGGCTCGATGTCATTGAGCTTGGTAGTGGCGACCAGGGGGTGAGGGCGGCCGCACGCCGGCCGCCCTCATCGGAAGGTTCGGCGACCTCCCTAAGCTCCCGGTCCATTGTTCGACATGCAAAGCACTCCGTCATCAAGGAAGCGGCTTAATGAATCCCAGCGGCTGCGGCAGTAGGAGGGTGAGCACGGGCCGGCTAAGGTAGACGAACAGTCCGTATTCTCGCTATTGCGCTTCCCGGCGATATGAAGGCCTTCGCGGAGGAAGCAAGCACAATGAACGTGTATCGATCGCTCTTGAAGTCGTGACGCTTCCAGCATTCAGGCATGGGGGGTTTTTAGGAAACGAGTCTAGTGAGGCAGCACGTCCACAAGCTGATCGTGAAGTTCAGGCGGCATCTTTGCCAAAAGAAAGTTTTCGATCTTCTTATGATTGTCAGAGAAACGTTGAGACCCAACGATCACTGAGCTGCCCTTGACATAGATTTCTTGTTGAGTCCCCATCGTTAGGTGGCTCACTTTGAAGCCGCGAAAACCGAGTCCGTTTGCTGCACCGTCAGCAGACTCCACCTTGCCTAATTCATGAAGCAAGCTTAGAAGCAGAATCAGGTCTGCGGGTCCTAGTTCCCAAGTTGGATTAGGACGGCCCGAAAAAACGTCAATTTCGACCTGAGCGCGATCGGGTGACTGTTCCATCGAGTTCCTGCTTTCCTCTGCACGGATCTCATTGGATGCGAACACTTCGGCTCGCGACCATGTAGGTACAAAAATCGGTGTAAGGGCCGCAATCACAAGTCTGCGGATCAGAAATTGCAGCGCCCTCATTGTCGACGTTCCTAACCGCCGTTTGTCCCGGCTTATGCGACCAACATCCGACGTCGTCCTGTCGATACCAATGATAATCATTGTTGGGCCAAACGACCAGGGCAACGTACCAACCGGAGCCTGCGGCCAAGGGGCTCGAGAAGTTCGCCGCCGGCTTCAATCCATCCGATTGGGCCGCGCGATTCACATGGCTGCAAGCCATGGCCGTGGCAGGATGTCCAGTGGCGCGACCTGGTTGAGCGAAAGTATTTGTCCCGTCATTGTTCGCATAGTTATAGCAGTTGTTGTATGGCTGGATGTTGGGAACATTCCAGAAGGCAGGGTTATAGGCGGGCGCATCCACGGCATGACATGGCGGGCATGAAGCCGGACCGGTCAGATTGGCATCGAATCTAGTTTGAGCGTGAGCGGCGATGCGCGAACTCACGTGCTGGCGTATTTCGTCGTTCGTGGCACTCGCCGACGTCGTGACTAGCCAGTTCTCGATATCGGAATCGGCAACGTGGTTGGCGAGACCAAGGCCTCGATCAAGTATGCCTTCGTGAAGAAACAAGCGGCTCGGTCCGGACAGGCTTTCGACATGCTGCGCGATGTGAAATCCGCGATAGCCTAATCCGCCCACGACTCCGGACGGCCTTGAATGTGTGAACGTCGATGAGGCTCTGATCCGGTCGTTCAGCTCCCTCTCTTCGACCGCTGTCAATTGCCAACTCGGATTCGGTAGCCCCGAGAACACGTCTAGTGTTACAACCGTAGTCATCTTCCGGTCCTCAACAAGTCGAGAGAAAACAGAGTTTTTCGTGCTGCAGCCGCAGGCAAGATTTGCTGTTATTGCTGCGGACGGCGGCGGCTGAAGCCAGCCGCCGCCTGGGAGAATCAGGAAACCTTGATAAGGTTTTCGAGACCGAGTGCTGCGGTCCGAGCTGTCAGGGGCTCCTCCATAGGTCGCCTCGACAGCTCCGGTTACATCCTCGATGTCGATGACGTCCCCGGTCTGGTAATTGCCGAAGATCACCCAGTAGTTGGGGTGAGGAGTAAAGATGGCGGTCATGTTCGGAGCCGCCTGGACCACGAAGGTGCCCGAACCTGCCATACCGACTCCGACCGATGTGCGGTTGGGCACGACATTCGACAGTTGTCGGATGGTCAGTGAACCCACCGCGCCATCGACGCTGGGATTGATGAAAGTCGTCGCGCCAGCGCTGTCTTGGGTAAGTTGAACTAAATTGTGGCCACTCGGATCGGCAGGCTGTACCTGCGTTGCCGCAAAGTTTACTCCTGGTTGCAGCACTCCGGTCTCCGACCAGACGAAACTGTAGTCGAGGCTCCACGTAAAGGTCACACGGCTACCTGGAGCGGTTGGACGGGCGAACCAGGCGAGCGAAAATACGTTGCCAGGGATCGTCGTGGGTGGTGCTTTCTGGAATACAGCGAAGCTGCCGTGAAGCTGTGAATTGTTCACGCAGGTCAGAGAGTATGACGTCATTGATCGTGTCCTTCATTTCTGAGGATGGCGCCCGGGATTGTTGGTGGCCGGCACCGCTCCCGGGCTTAAGCGGCGCGGACCCTTGCTCACTCGAAACGCGGAGTAAGAAGCGCGAGGAACTGAGCGCGCAGGAGCCGCAACGCGTTGACCGTGATCTCTGCTGCTGAGGGGCCAATTGGAATGTTGGATTGATGGTCGTTCATTTTGGCGGACATCAAAGAAATTCCATTCGGGATGCGCTCTTCGCGCTGCTCTCTGCGGTTCTTATCGTGCCTATGACGCTACTGATGTTCTTTCCGGTTGTCCTTGGACCCGGATCCCGAAAAGTTGTACGAGCGTCCCAACACGCGTTATTTAGCCCGCCCGCAATTCCACCACCCAATCGGAGAAGGTACCGCCGCTGAATGGGCGCAACGTGCCTTCCGCGGCCGAACTGTTCGCTTGTCGAGCAGCTGCGCGAGCAGCGCGCGGAGAGAGGCCATAGGCCTGCCGGAACGTGCGACTGAAATGAGACTCGTCGGCAAAGCCCATGTTGTAGGCGATATCGCCGATTCTTCGATCGGCGTAGCGCGGATCGCACAAAGACAGCAGGGATCGCCGTAGGCGGCGGCGGCGGATATAGGCCTCAACACCTGTCGTCTGGAACTGTCGGAAGAGTTGACTGCGCGAGATGCCCAGCTCCCGCGTTAAACGTGAGGTGGTCAAGTCCTTGCGATGCAGGTTTTCCTCGATGTACCGACGTAAGCGGCGCCCACGGTTTTCCTTGGGTCCTGTCGAGGTGAAAACATCTGAAGGTCCGAGGCAGGAGGCGAGTAGATCCGGGATAGATGTCCCGACTGCGATTACTTCGCTCGGGCCGAAGTGCCGGGCCGCAGTGGAAAGAGCCTCGACGACCTTCCCGATGAAAACGCCCATTGCGGTGTTTTGGGATAGAACGCGTCCGTGAATCGGTTGCACTGGAGCAACCGAGGCAGGCAGTGCCGCTCGCGGGACGATTAGGTGGACCGCCTCCACGGCCTCGAAAGCAAAGGCCACGGGTGTGGACAGATCGAGCACCGCTACATCGCCCGGTCGAAGTCGCCGGAACGCTGGAGTCGACCACGCGACGCGCCCGCGCTGGATGCATGAGACAATGATATGGTCGAGGTCGTCCCAAGCCAAACGTGCTGTGGTGCGCCGATAGCGACCACCGTCAGCGATGCTGCGGCAGAGCAAGAACGTGCCAAAATGATAAGCGAGGAGATCCGCTTGGAACGTACTTGGTTCAAAGGTCTTTTTTGACGGCAGGCTCTCGAACAATATCTCAACAAGCGATTGCCACGCGTCAAAGGGGGCATCGGTCTCGGAGGTCGTGAAATGGAAACTAGGGATTGGGCTTTTTCCGCCCATAACGCGCCGACTCTGTGCTTGTTTTGCTTACCCTGACCTCACGCAGCTGATGAATAGTGATGGTGACCCGCACTAGGGCCAAGAGCAGGCCGCCGGCCGTACTGACTTTGCGCCGCCGCTAGCACTACGTCTCAGATGTCTACGGCAGCCTTAGGCCTCTAGTTGATTTTGCCGTCCATTAGCCGCGAGCGCATGCTCGCCGGCGGTTTCCCGCACACCGCCATCCGATCCTCATATCGCGGGCCTGCGATCCCTCGGCCTTCGCGGAACGCTAGGCGCCGTTCGCGAGTCTCGGATCTGCATTATCCGGGTTTGGGCCCAGTCAGCGGCCTACGGTTGAAAACCCGACCGAAACAGCGTGACAAGAGCCGGATTTGACGAAGGACTTACGAAGAACGGTTTAGGGTCGAATGGAGACTTGGAACTTGTGACGTAGAATGGCCTTGCATGGGGGGTCTTTTTGTAATGCACCTTTTCTTCAGATCCGCGATGTCGTTCAGTATTTGGGCTAGGCCCTAGATTGCTCGGGTTTCCTCATTGTCAAGACGCTGCAGATTGAGGTGATGCAAGATGATGAGCCCCGTGCTGAAGCCGATCGAGCTGCTTTCCATAGCTAGTCACGACCTTAATCAATCCAAGCTGAGCAGTCATGGTGTTAACGACTGATTGCCAAGAGCGCAGCAGTTGCGACACCACTCCTGAAAGCGTTAGGTTTGCATCTGACATGAGAGACCCTCGAACGGACATCTTACTAGCGCGGCGCGCCACCGCCTCGCTATCTGCTCCGGAGACGGCAACTCCGAGCCTGCATTCTTCATGCCAAGCAATAGTCGGCATTCGAGTGGACGCGGCCTGATAAGGAGGAGTAACCCTCAGTGGCGGAATGACCTTGATGCGCCGCGATGACCTTCGGCAACTGATTTGTTCCTTCAGTCGGCGCCGTGTCTTCGATGCGGGATATCCTTGAACACCACTAGTTTCGCAGTTTTGGCGATTTGGCTAGAGCGTTTCACATTTTGATTGAAGCATAACCGGCGCTGGCGAAGTAGTTGGCGCATTCGCGAGGCTGGATGTCTTGGACGAGGTGACCGATATGGCGCCAAGTCTCCTCGATTGAGCGCTTCTGAGCTTGCCGCATCCAGTGTTTGATCTTGGAGAAGGCCTGTTCGATTGGGTTGAGGTCGGGCGAGTATGGCGGCGAGCTATGCGTGAAGCTGGGTGATGACGGAATGAGATAGGCGGCGTATCGAGGCGGGTGTCGAGCCTGCCAGAACCTCTCAAGGAGAGCGATACGCCATGAACGAGACTAGCAATATTGTTGCCCTTCGTCAGCCCGACGAGATCGACGATCCACTGACCAATATTTTGCGAGCTGGTGCTCGGCAGCTTCTGGCGCAGGCCGTGGAGATCGAAGTCGAGACGTTTCTTGCCACGGTGAAAGATTTGAAGCTTGCCGACGGGCGCGCCCGTGTCGTGCGGCATGGTTACGGCCCGGCTCGAACGATTGCGACCGGCATCGGACCGGTCGAGGTCGCACGGGCGAAGATCCGGGACCGCGGTGCAGCCGGCGATGGCGAGCGGATCCGCTTCAGCTCGGCGATTCTGCCACTATGGGCGCGGCGGACCAGGAGCCTGGATGCGCTGTTGCCGGTGTTGTACCTGCGTGGCATCTCGACGGGCGATTTCCAGGAGGCGCTGACGGCCCTGCTGGGTAAGGACGCGCCGAACCTGTCGCCGGCGGTGATTTCCCGGCTGACGGCCGAATGGCAGGGCGAGTATGAGCGTTGGCAGAAGCGCGATCTCTCGGCGCGGCGGTACGTGTATGTGTGGGCCGATGGCGTCTTCCTGCAGGCACGCATGGAAGACCACGGCGAGTGCATGCTGGTGCTGATCGGCGCGACGCCGGAAGGCAAGAAGGAGTTGATCGGCTTTCAGGTCGGTGTCCGGGAGAGCGCGCAGAGCTGGCGTGAGCTCCTGATCGACGTGAAGCAACGCGGGTTGCAAATCGCCCCGGAAATTGCCGTTGGTGACGGCGCGCTCGGCTTCTGGAAGGCGCTTGACGAGGTGTTTCCCGGCACGCGGCACCAGCGCTGCTGGGTGCACAAGACCGTCAACGTCCTGGACAAGGTCCCGCTCTCGGTGCAGGCCAACATGAAGAAGGACCTGCGCGAAGTCTATTGGGCGCCAAACCGGGCGGCCGCCGAAGTGGCGATCGACGTCTTCGCCGAGAAATACCGCACCAAGTACGGCCGGGCGGTCGAATGCCTCGCAAAGGACCGCGACGCGCTGCTGGCCTTCTACGACTTTCCTGCCGAGCATTGGGATCACTTGCGCACGACCAACCCCATCGAAAGCGTGTTCGCGACCGTGCGACACAGAACCGTGCGAACGAAAGGATCGCTGTCCTCAACGACCGCCAGGCTGATGGTGTTCAAGCTGGTTATCGCCGCATCAAAAAAGTGGCGGCGGCTCAAAGGCACAAATCAGTTGCCGAAGCTCATCGCAGGTGTCAGATTCAACGACGGCATCGAGGTCATCCACATGCCGGCAAACCACGCCGCCTGATCGCCTCGTCACCCAAAATCCTGCATAGCTCTATGGCGGCAGGTACCAGAGTCTGGCGCCAGCAGCCTTGATCATTTGCCTGACGGCTTTCGACTTATGGCTTCCGAGATTGTCGAGAATGACGATGTCGCCTTCACGCAGGGTTGGCAGGAGAATGTGCTTTACGTAACCACGGAAGCATTCACCGTTGATCGGGCCATCGAAGACGCAGGGTGCCGTGAGTTGGTCATGGCGGAGCGCGCCGAGGAATGTGAGGGTACGCCAGTGACCGTGCGGAGCGAAGCCGCGCAGGCGCGCCCCTTTGGGTCCCCAGCCTCGCAAAGGGGCCATGTTGGTCTTGATCCAGGTCTCATCGATGAAGACGAGCCGGCCCGGATCGAGCCCGGCCTGCCAGGCTCGCCAACGCAAGCGCCTACGAGAGACGTCGGCGCGAGCCTGTTCGAGGGCGAACAGTGTTTTTTTTGAACCGCAGCCCTTCCCGGCGCAGGAACAGCCAGACCGCATTGTGTGAGACCTTGACCCCACGGGCTGCCAGTTCCGCCTTCAGACCATGCAGCGTCAGGTGCGGCGTCTGAGTGATCCGCTCGACGATGAAGGCGCGGTGCGGATCAAGCACAGGCTTGCGGTGACCACCCATCTTGCCAGGCGCTACCGAGCCGGTCGTTCGATAACGCTGTGACCACTTCACAACTGACGAGACAGCAACGCCAAACCGTTCCGCCACAGATCGGCAGCTCTCACCTTTGGCAACAGCGGATACCGCACGCTTACGCAAATCGTTGGAAATTGGTCGGACCATCGGATGCTGGCCTCCAGCCCAGCCAGCATCTTGAATCATATTCGTCCCAGACCCGGAATCTTGAGGGTTCTGTGAGGTCGCGTGGCAGGCGCGAGCCGCGCGCTCTGTGGTGCGTGCGACCTCATAGAAGCCGGATTGAACGAAGCTGCGGAGTTGTGGGCGCTATGGGAATAGTGCAGCGGGTGCGGCTGCGGGGAACGCTCGCCTGTGGTCGCCGCGCGTCCGCGAGTCATTCATCGGATGTGAGGGGCCCGATTGATCGGGCCAAGGGCGCGATCCAGCGAGCGATTTGCAGCGCTGGGATGCGCTACCGAACGATTGGCGGGGTGTTCGGTGACGAGCGCGGCCACGGCGACTTCGGACGTTGCCACCAAGAAGGTGATTACGGAAGGGGTGGATGGTACAGACGCTGGTCATGACGTATCACAATGAAACGGCTGGTCGCGCGCGCAGGCTCGCGGGACGATATCGACGCGCCGCATGGTGCCGCCACAATGCGGGCAGACGGGGATCTCGCATTTGGTGAGGGGATCGGCGCCGGCTTCTTGATCAGTCGGAGCGTTGCGGACAGCAAGGAGTTGACGGCAGAAAGCGATTTTATCGTTGCGTCCGCCATTGGCGAGGAAACCATAGTGGCGGATGCGGTGGAAGCTGTCCGGCAGGGTGTGCAGGAGAAAGCGACGAATGAACTCATCGGCCTTAAGCGTCATCACTTTGGTTTTACGATTCTGCCGATAGTCCTTCCAGGCAAAGCTCACCTTGCCGTCGGCAAGCGAGATCAGCCTACTGTTGGCGATGGCGACGCGATGCGTATAGCGGCCGAGATAAGCCAGCACCTGTTCGGGCCCACCGAATGGCGGCTTGGCATAGACGACCCAGTCGGTCCATCGAAGTTGAGCGAGGCGCTCGGCGAATGCGGCGGGATCGGCGAGACGGGCGAGATCGCCAAAGAAGCCCAACTGGCCAGCCGCGAAGGCAGCTTGCAGCTCTTGCAGAAACAGGCGGCGGAACAGCCTGGAGAGGACGCGCACCGGCAGGAAGAAGCCGGGCCGGCAAGCGACCCAGTGTGTGCCGTCGAGTGAAGGTCCACCACCAGGCACGACGCAGTGGATATGCGGATGGTGTTGCAGGGTTTGACCCCAAGTATGGAGGACGGCGGTCAGACCGAGCTGAGCGCCGAGATGCTTGGGGTCGGCCGCGATGGTGGTGAGCGTCTCGGCCGCGCAGCGGAACAGAATGGCATAGACCACCGCCTTGTTCTGGAAAGCAATCTCTCTGGCCGGCGCCGGCAAGGTGAAGACGACGTGGAAGTATGGCACGGGAAGGAGTTCGGATTGTCGCTCGGCAAGCCATTGCGCGCGCGCCGAGCCTTGGCACTTCGGGCAATGCCGATTGCGACAGGAGTTGTAGGCGATCCGGGTGGCACCGCAGTCGTCGCATTGCTCGATGTGGCCGCCAAGCACAGCCGTCCGGCATGCCGTGATCGCGCCCATGACGCGCCGCTCGACGCGACCCAGATGTCCGGCACGAGCTTGCCGAAACGCTTCGCCGTGGCGGCGGAAGATATCCGCCACTTCCAGAACTGGAGTCATCAGGTCCGCTCAGCCGGGCGGCACGACCTCCAGGCGGAGCCGGTCAAGCGGACTTGGCGTATTGCTGATGGTCTTTGTGGCGACTTGGGTATAGCGCGCCGTGCTCTGCAGACTGGCATGGCCGAGCAGCACCTGGATGATGCGCACGTCGGCCCCGTTCTCCAGGAGATGGGTCGCGAATGTGTGCCGCAGCGTATGCACTGTCACCGACTTGCTCAAGCCGGCCGCCGTACAGGCTGAACGGCAGGCGGCGTGCAGCACGTTAGGGACGAGCGGACGCTCGTCGTCGCGGCCGGGAAATAGCCATCGTTTGGGCCGAGTGAGCCGCCAATACGTCCGCAGAATCCTCAAAAGCTGCGGCGAGAGCATAACGTAACGGTCCTTGCCGCCCTTGCCGTGCTCGACCCGGATCAACATCCGCTGGCTATCAATGTCGACAACCTTCAAGAGGACCACTTCCGATACGCGCAAGCCTGCGGCATAGACGGTGGTCAGCGCGGTACGGCTCTTGAGGCTTGGGATTGCTTCCAGGAAGCGCACGACCTCGTCGGCGCTCAGCACCACCGGCAGTTTGCGCGGTTTACGCGCATAGGCGATGCGCTCCGGAACGGTGTCATGACCCAGCGTCACACCGTAGAAAAACCGCAGTGCGCAGACGATCTGGTTCAGCGCCGGCCAGGACATCCCCGTCGCAACCAGATGAACCTGGAAAGCACGGATATCCTCCAGGTCGAGGCGGTCAGGAGAACGACCGAAATATCGGCTCAACTTCGCTACGGCGTTGAGGTAGGATTGCTGCGTCGCCGGTGACAGATTGCGGACCGTCATGTCCTCGATCATGCGGCGGCGAAGTGGGCTGATCTCAGCCATCGGAAAACCTCCTGTCTAAAGGGTTGGGCTTCGAAAACCCGCAATCCTCTCAGACAGGAGGCAATCCTTGCTATGCCTCCCTACATGCCGCGCCAGCGGCTTCGTTCAATCCCTTCCGATTCAATAAATCCGTGAACCGCTCTAGAGCGATCCGTTCGACCGTGGATGAACCCAATAAATGCTCGGCAGGGCCTCGAAGCGCGGCGCCCTGCGATCGTTGATCAAGCTGCCGCGGGCCCGCTAGTCAAGCTTTCATCCATCCGCAGCTAACGTGCGAGCTCCGCGCCGCTCTAGCCGCCCCCCATCTTTTCCACCCTCATTGAGCACGGTGTTTTCGACGAAAACGTTGATAGCGATTCGGCTTCCCCGCTTCGGTGCCAGAAGACGTTCCGCCTGTAATCCTTAACTGCGACCTGCGCAGACTTGCTGCCCTTGCGCATGCCGCAATTGTTGCGGAAGCCGCTCGAACGTGTTGCTCCATGTTGCCTCGCGAGCATAACGGGGGCGGCCCCGAAATGGCGTTGGGAATGTTCCGGATCGCAGCCCCTGCAGACTTGCGATGCTCATCCCAGGTAAGGAAGGATCATGCCGTCTAGGCCACGCTCTTCTTGTCCGCTTTCCTGTTCGGACCCCGCCGTTTCAATGCGCAAATGTCTGAAACCTGACGCGTACTCCTAAGAGAGCAGCGCGGGCGTGACTGGACAGTCCGCAGCGAGAGGGCGCTGTGCCTGTCCGCCCGCGCTGCCGGAGAAATTAGCGGTCACATAACTCCGCACCGAGGTCGAATGGGGAGGCACTGAGCCACCTACCTTCCTAGTCAACGATCGCCGAGTACGACGCTGACTAACAATGGGGAGAAGCAGCGCCGGCATTGCCGACCCTTGCACCAGTCGTGAAGATAAGAATCACAGCTGCATGACGTCTGTGTCGGATTTGCAGCTTTTCGACAGGACTTATCTATGCCGACTCGCGCTGATCACCACCGCCTGGTTGCGCCTTTTCGCGACGAGCTTCCGGCAGGTTTTCGTGACGTGCGATTGGCGTCGTTCCGTGACTTCACCACGCCGAAAGTGCCGCCTTAACCTTGCGGGCTTCCAAACTGACGGCCGGCGGCCCCAAGTTTGATTAGATTTGCCGTCAGCCAATCTGACGTCGGTTCCTGCCTCTAAGCCCACCCGTTCAACTTGACCAGCCCATGGTCGAGGCCTGCGCAATCGATGCGCGTCCGCGAACGTCGCTCCCTCCCGGGTGGGTTCTCCGGTCTCGTCCACTGCACATACCGCAGCGGAATTCTAGCGAAACTAGACCATGACTGTTCTCCTTCGTATGGAGCTGGCCCATGATCGGCAGTCAAAACGTGCCGTGCGGCGAAGAGGTCAGGCGATCGCGACCGGATACCCCATTTCTTCCTTCGTCGCTTCATTTGTCCTTCCGCGGGGCCGAATCTAACTTCATCTCGAGGAAATTCCGCGGTGGCAGGTCAATTTGACGCCTTGTGAAAACTGTCTTGCGGAGTTGCGCAAATAGCGCCGTAGCAAGCCTTCTCACCCTTGTAGTTGGCCAGCGCCTGGACCAATAACGAGATTTTTTGCTGTTTCAGTTCAACCGGGATCTGCTCAGAACTATCTACCGACTTCAGCGCCGCCTCGACCAACTCGATCGAGCGATCCTTGTTGCCGCTCTCGTAATAATACTGAGCGACCGCCGGATAGGTCAGGTACTTGAAGCCGTCCTCCCGTTGCGGAGGATTCAGCACCAGAATGTTTTCGGACAACTCCTTGCCCATCTTAAGGCGTTCGGCCCGCGGGAAGTGCGAGTTGTCGTTCGCCGGATTGAAGAGTTGGCGCAGCGCCCCTTCCATCCATAGCTCAGAGTTGCTGTCGATCGCGTCCCGAACAAATTGCCGCATGACCGGCAAGCCGGACTGCAAGTCACGCAGTTTATGAAGCAACAGATCCGCATGGAGCACGCGGAAGTGAAGGCCGTCCGGCATCACAGCGACGGCCTCTTCGACGGCCGAAAGCGCTTTGGCCCAATCTCCCGCCTTCAGCGCGGTCGCCAGTTTGGCGAGGCGTTCGCCTTTGGCGATCCTCTCTGTATCGGCGGCTTTAGCTTCATCGCTGGTGCGCCACGCGCCGTCCAGAATTTTCGGCAAAATGTCGTCGAGCAGCGTCAAAGAACCGATAAAGGCGATGTGGCCGTCACGATCGACGACGAACGAGGTGGGAATCCCGACAGAAAAGCTGCGATCCATCCAGAGCTTGTTCATTTCGCCTGTGTAGTCGAAACCAATCCGGTAGTTGAGATTCGGTACCCTTTCGGTTAGCCATGCGTCCAACTTGCTTCGGGCCTCGTCCGCTGTCCCAGCGCGTTCATGAGTTGCGAGTCCTAGGACCTCAACTCCGCTATCTTTGTACTTCTCTTGTAGCGGCACCAGATGTAACAGCGCCGCCGCACACGGTCCGCACCAAGTTGCCCAAAATTCGACGATGTACACTCTCCCTCGCTGGAAGCTCGCGAGGGGTTGGCCGCGAAGCCAGTTCTCCACCTTGATCGGAGGAGCTGGCGATTCTAAGCCCAGCACCATGTTACTCTCCAAAACGATTGCCTGAGGTTGCCCAATATTTTGCGCCGCGCTGATCTCTGATCTGGCCGGGACCGGTGGCGATGCTAATGGGCTGCCCGCGAGCTCCGCGGTGAATATCGGTTGCGCCACGCCAAGTGCGACGAGACTCCATAGCATCAGCAGCAAGATCTTCCTCTTAGGAAAGGAGCGCATGGGTTCACGGAAGGAGCATTGCTTGTCTCGCGTCTTTGTGCACTGCGGAGTCATTCAGTATTGCTGAGCCTTAGTAGCAACATCCGTGCCAGCACCGGCGGGGTTGACGGTGGCTTCCACCGGATCGAGCCGACTGCGTCGGACGACCTCTGGCGTATCGCAGAGCATTGCCGGATCGTTAGCCCCTTCTGATGACGCATCGTCAATAGGCGGCGCTCCTTTGACGAGTTTGCACCCCGCGCATCTCGGCCGCCCCAAAAATAAGCGGTTTCGCGATGCAGTCTTTTTTGAAGCACAGGATCAATTTGGTCGGCCCTCCTCGAAGCAGTGGCCCGTCCAGAACTTCGGATATGAGAAAATCAGGTTACGTGCATGAGTTTGGCATCCGAAAATATGCGAACCGACGAAAGCACAAGGAATGCGCTGTTCGCGCCGCCAGACGCGGAAAATCGTCCTCTGTGATGGTCATGTGGAGACATTCAAAAACTCATTGTGCGCTGTGTCGACATCCCTGTGCGCGCCGGAAAAAGCAAATCTCGCGATCGCGATCGTGCGGCGGATCGATGCGCTCTTCGAGATCGAATGCTCCACTAACGGCGAGAGCGCCGAGGAGCGCCCAATGTTGAGCCAGCCCCGAAAACCTTCCGACATGCGCGAGCAGGTCGCTGAGCTGTCTCGGGTCACGACCTTGCCAAGGCGTTCCACTACATCCTGACGCACACTGTTCCTGGAGGATGGACGCGTAACGATAACCGCGTTCCGTGGTCGCCCAACATGACGGTCATTGACACGGGTCAACGCGAGCAATGTCAGACTCAGAGATCGCTCAACATTGTTTAGTCAACAGAGGCGATCATGCCAGAGCAAAGCCGCGTGCATTTCTACCGTTGCGCGTGCCTTCTCCTATTCGTTGCTCCACATGGACATCCGAAAAGTAGTGCGCTGGGGCGGTGTCGAAGCACACTATTTTTTGTGGTCTTGCATAGTATGTTTGTCTGGCGCGTTGGTTGCCGAGAGACGCGATCGAGCATGCGCCACGCTTCGTGAACGATTTATGACCAGTGATAGGCTTTCGAAAGAGCCATCGGAGGACTCCGAGAATGATCTCAGGGCAGACCGAACCGAGCATCGTGCTTGTCACGGACGCGCGGCTTATGACGAGAAAGGCACCTGCAAAACAGAAGCTCTCTATTGCCTCTGCCGATCAATTACGGAGGTTTGCTGCAGATGTAGTTTGCGATTAGGGGCACCGGAACTCATACGCGAACATCCGATCACGCGCTTTCGGCTGCTTACGATGATCTCCGCCGCGGCGCCTGACCCGTAGGCATCAACCTCATTGGGACTGGCCTCACTTTTGCTTGCTTTTGGTTCATTGGCGGGCAGGCCTCAGTGGAGATTAGAATGTCTCGGTTGTTGAAGGTAAAAGTACTTGCGTTGCCTTTTGCGGTAATGATTGCGCTATTCCCAGCATCCGCGAAAGGGCCGATCTGGACTTCGAGCGATCAATACGGCACTTTTTCTCTTAATGGATATTCCTGGAATAACGACATATATGGTCAAGGTGCTGGGCCTCAAACCATCTCAGTCCATTCGGTCAGTCAATGGAGCGTGTGGTCGAATCAACCGGATACCGGCGGCATCAAGAGCTATCCCCACGAGGCTTTGAATGTCGGGAAACCGTTGAGCGCGATCGAGAGCCTGAGTTCAAGCTTTGATCAGACCGTCCCGACTACGGGCCGCTGGAACTTCGCCTACGACATCTGGGCCAGCTCAAATGCCTACGAAATAATGCTTTGGACCAATTACACCGGGAATCCCGACGGAAGCGGCGATGTTAAGCCCATTTCTTACAAATATAATTCGTCAGGGACTGCCGCAATCCCGGTCTACACAGGCGTAAACGTAGGCGGAGCGACTTGGAACGTGTTTGAGGGCTGGAACAATCACAAAGTCATCTCGTTCCTGCGCACTTCCAAGACCAACAGTGAGACCGTGGATATCAAGAGTATTCTGCAATGGATAAGGTCAAAAGGATACTTTGGGGACATAACCGTCGGGAGCGTCCAATACGGCGTTGAAATAACCTCGTCCCCGGGCGGGGTGCGTTTTGACGTCAACCATTGGGCCGTGATCTCGAAGTGACTACTTTGGGGCTGTCGATGAGTTGATCGTCGACCCGAAGGGAAGGTCTTTGCGGCCGTCTTCAGCAAGGCGGCCCTCGGCTGCTTCCCGTCTTAATTCGGCCCGGCTTTGGCATGCGGGAGCGGATCGTCTTTGAGCGTGGCGGCTTTCAGTCTCTCTGGCTGCAAACATCCTGAGACATCACAGGTCAGCTCAACGCCACTGCTGAATGAACTGACCCGCTGCAGCACGGCCGAACGTGCAATCAATCATGAAGGCCCAATATGATGATTTGCGTACTGACACTTCGCGCTGGAAGCGTGTGTACGGCAATCGAACGGCCCGGCAGCGAAATTCGGTCCAAATCGTGATAGTGGAGTTGACCCCGTTAGACCGGACGCTCGGCTGGTTTGAGTGATGCAATGTACTCCCGCCGCGAGGGGTAGCCCAGCCGGGAATGCGGGTGTTCTGAGTTGTAATCCTCCATCCAGTTGTCGATCCGCAGCAGCGCGGTGCGAGCGTCAGGGATCGGGTTCACACGAACATAGTCGCGCTTGAAGGTCTTCACGAACGGCTCTGTTATGCTGTTGCTCTCGGGGCTTTCGACCGGCGTGAAGCAAGGCTCGAGGTTGAGGGCCGCGGCAATCTCAAGGGTGCGATAGGCAGCGAAAAGTGTGCCATTGTCGGTCAGCCAAACACCTTGCGTGGAGCGCGCATGTCGTCGAACCGCTGCTCGACACAGCGGACCATCATGTCCCGGATCATCTCGCCGGAGATCCCCGCCGTTGTTGCCACCAGCTGATGACCTCGCTGTCATGGCTGTCCAGTGCAAAAGCAAACCGCACGATCTCGCCATTCCAGCAGGTGAACTCGAGCGCGTCCGAACACCAACGCTCATTAGAGCGGCTTGTCATGATCGTTCCATATCATGGGTCCTCGGATGCAGCGTCCTTTATGCCGGGCCAGCAACAAGCCGCCATTCTTCATCAGCCGGTAGACGAGCTCGGCGTTGACGGGATCATGGCCGTCGGATCGCCGCTCGCGCTTGAGGAGCGCGGAGGTATCCATAGCTCGGCCGGCTATCCACCAGGCGCCGGGCATCAGATGTGAGCTCGGCATCCCCGGCGCGGATTTGGGGACCGCGCTTCGGACGCTTGCCGTCAAATCGCTCAACCAGGTTGGAACGGGCCACCCCGAGGGTTTCTGCGATCCGTTTCACGGGGTATCCTCCCGTGCCAGCGATCGCGACAGCAAGGTCGTTTTTTTTTACCCGCGCAAGGTCAAGAGCCTCCCTGAGGATCTCGTCCTCCAGGGTCTTGCGGCCGAGCATGCGTTCGAGGTCTCGAACCCCTTGCTCCAGCCGCCGACCTCGGATGCGGCGACCACATCCTCATCCGCCCGCTCCGCTTCCTTGCCCCTTCGCTCATCAGACGTCTCCATCGGAAGACCAGGCTCGGGCGACGGGCAACGCCGGTGATGACTTCCAACTTCGAAAACGTCTCGGGCATAGGCGTATGCCTAGGACTATGCCTACCTCCGGCTAACGCCGGTGTCCGGTCAAAACGGGGAGCAGTTGAGTACTGCCGTGAGCAGCCAAGCGAGGTGGACTACAGAGCGCGTTTACCGCAAGCACGCTGAGGTGAGGTCGGTAGCGTCGCATCAGCGGGCGCGCATGGATCGAGACTGCCTGAAGAGCCCTATGCTGCTTGGCGGCAGACATTCGCGAGCCATTGTGGAAAAAGTGGTCTCACGCGTGCATCATCCGGGTGCTGCTAGGGCATGTGGGGCTGGCCAGCGCGGTGCGACATACGTCGCCTCTCTTAGCCGGCTCCGCCTGTGGGGCGTGCCGCCCGGCTAAGCGGACCTGACGGCTCCGGTTCTGAAAGTAGCGGTGTTTCGGCAAGCCGTAGCCAGGATCGTAGCCATAGACCGTGCTAACAACGAACAGAGGATCGGCACGTGATGACGGAAAGTCGCAGCCGAAGTTGCGAAACCTCATCACGACGCATGCCCCGGAGTGCTGGACAGCGGAGCAGCTGAACAGGCTCTTGGAGCAGATGAAAGTACCGCCGATCCAGCGGATGCGGCATGTTCGTCTGGCGAAGTTGTACGGGTGATCCCAACCTCGAGCGCACCAGCGCGACGACCCATCCGGTTCGGGTCATGCCACGCTGCTGTGAAGCCGCCGCGAGCTGCTGCATCTCACTCTCACGAATCGCACCGCCACCTTCTTCGGCTCTCCGAAGGCAACGCCAGGATGCGCGGCGTTGGCGCAGCCGGTGCGTCGGGATGAGGCGCGGCAGCAGCGTGGATTTGCGGCCCTGGGGAGCTTGCAAAAGCTGAAAATTCCGCTGCGACTTCGTCGAAGACGCGCAGCGAGATTAAAGCAATGCGTTGGCCAGATCGTGCTTAGCACTTACAAGGAACACGATTCCCGGCTTCACGCGATCGAGCTCATTTCGAACGCGTGAACCGTCAGTCTACAGCGGCGCTTTGGCCATAAAGCGGCAGACGATGATGTCGGGACTATTCCTCGGCCACTCAGAAGCAAGCTTGCAATCCGGACAAAGTAAGTGCGGCCTTGAGCTGCGCATTTCTTGTTGCGTCCCGTCTCAACCGATGTCGTGTTGCACCCATAGGGTCGGAAATCGAACACGATGCCCGACTTGGTCGCTGCGACGCGACGGATTAATCGTTAGATTCGTTTAGACGACCTGTCTGTTCCTGGCATGCGCATTGCTGCTAGTGATTTGTCGCACTGAAGTTCGCAGCGCCGAGCCCGGATAGGCAGAGCATAGGAGTGGCATCCATGTTGCGGCGGCACTCCGAAGCGATTCCAGGGTGCATGGTTCCGAACCATCGCGCCGCATCCGAATCTGTCGCCGCCCAATGGTCGACTGTTGGTTAGCTGAATCGGATATTCCCTCGCTCACTGATCCTGCCGGAGAACATCATGTATTTTTTGAGGTCTTTGGCGAGTCGAAGCAACTGCGCTTGCAATGGCTATCCCACCGATATCGACGGGTTAGTGGCGGCGATCGCGCTGCAAAGCGCCAAGCTTCGCGGCTGTTGTAATGGCAGCACGATCCGCGGCGTCTCTTTCAACCAGGGTCTGCATTGACACTGATCGATGGCACGAGACAAGGACAATGTCATGGGGCGAGTGAGCGAAAAAGTCATTCTGGTGACTGGCGCAGCGCGTGGGATGGGAGCGGCCCATGCTCGTTTGCTGGTTTCGGAGGGCGCTCGAGTCGTACTCACTGACGTCCTTGATGCAGACGGAGAGGCTGTCGCTTCCGAGCTGGGCGATGCCGCTATCTACGTGCACCAGGATGTTAGCGAGCCAAAATCATGGGCAACGTCTGTTGCGGCCGCAGTGAGCACCTTTGGTGCGTTGAACGGGCTCGTCAACAATGCGGGTGTTGCCAGCATGGCTCCGATCGAGCAGTTCCCACTCGATCAATGGAACCGGACCCTGGCGGTTAATCTAACGGGGGTATTCCTCGGCATCCAGGCCGCCTTACCAGAAATCCGGCGCGCCGGCGGAGGTTCGATCGTCAACGTCTCGTCGATCGAGGGACTGCGGGGCAGTCCTGGCCTTCATGCTTATGTCGCCTCCAAGTTCGGCGTGCGGGGCGTCACCAAGTCTGCTGCGCTGGAGTGCGCGGCCTATGGCGTACGCGTGAACTCGGTTCATCCTGGGCTTGTCACCACGGCGATGAGCGAGAACTTGGATCCTGCTCTTTTTCCGATTCCATTGGGCCGGGCAGCTTATCCGCAGGAAGTATCTCAGGCGGTCGCGTTCCTGCTTAGCGACGCGTCCAGTTACATGACCGGTGCCGAGATTGTGCTCGATGGCGGCTTGACGATCGGTGTTCCGCATAAATGCGCGGCACTGGAGAGCATGTTTTCGTGACATCAGACAACCTGACCAACGGAGAACACGCCATGTATTATAGCAGCGGAAACTACGAAGCCTTTGCCCGTCCCCGTAAGCCCGATACTGCAGACAAAAAGACCGCTTGGTTCATCGGTGCCGGCCTGGCGGCGCTTGCCGGTGCGGCCTTCCTCATTCGCGATGGACATCTGGCGGGCAACCGCATCACAATCCTCGAGCGGTTAATGCTGCCGGGCGGTGCGCTCGACGGCACCAAGCAGCCCGAGAGGGGATTCGTCATTCGGGGGGGGCGGGAAATGGAGGACCATTTCGAGTGTCTATGGGATCTGTTCAGGTCGATCCCATCGCTCGAAATGAAAGGCGCCAGCGTGCTCGACGAGTTTTACTGGCTGAACAAGGATGATCCAAACTACTCGTTACAACGAGCGACGGTGAATCGGGGGCAGGATGCTCATACCGATGGCCTTTTCAACCTGACCGCCAACGCGCAAAGAGAGTTGATAACCGTCTTTCTTGCTAGCCCTCGGGACATGGAGAACAAACGCATCGATGACGTCTTTGGGCAGGATCTTCTGAACAGCAATTTCTGGCTTTACTGGCGCACAATGTTCGCCTTCGAAGAATGGCATTCCGCGCTGGAAATGAAGCTGTACTTGCATCGATTCATTCATCACATTGGCCGGCTTCCGGATTTCAGTGCACTGAAGTTTACGAAGTACAATCAATATGAATCTCTTATTCTTCCACTCTGCAAATGGCTGGCGGGGCAGGGTGTCTTCTTTCAATTCGGTGTTGAAGTCACCGACGTCGATTTCGAGATTCGGCCGGGATTCAAGCAGGCCACGCGCATCAGCTACCAGAGGGACAGCGTCAGCGGCGGAATTGACCTTTGCGCTGACGATCTCGTCTTTGTGACCATTGGGTCGTTGACGGAGAACTCCGATACCGGCGACCATCAAACGCCCGCCAAGCTCAATGAAGGGCCTGCCCCGGCTTGGGACCTGTGGCGACGTATCGCGGCAAAGAACACTGCGTTCGGCCGCCCGGAGGTTTTCGGCGGCAACATCCATGCCAGCAAGTGGGAATCTGCGACCGTCACGACCTTGGACGCGCGCATCCCGAAATTTATCCGCAAGATTGCCAAACGCGATCCGTTCAGCGGCAAGATCGTCACGGGAGGCATCGTTACCGCGATGGACTCGAGTTGGCTGCTCAGTTGGACGGTGAACCGCCAGCCGCACTTCAAGAATCAGCCAAGAGACCAAATCATCATATGGCTCTATTCTCTCTTTGTGGACAAGCCCGGTGATTTCGTGAAGAAGCCCATGCAAGACTGCACAGGCGCGGAGGTTACACAAGAATGGCTTTATCATCTTGGTGTGCCCGTTGGAGACATACCGCAACTCGCCGAGACGGGCGCAAAAGCGGTTCCCGTCATGATGCCCTACGTCACCTCACTTTTTATGCCGAGACAGGCGGGCGACCGACCAGATGTTGTACCAAAAGGAGCTGTCAATTTCGCTTTCATTGGACAATTCGCCGAGTCGGCCGAGCGAGATTGTGTATTCACAACTGAGTATTCGGTTCGCACTGCGATGGAGGCGGCTTACACGCTTCTCAACATCGAACGCGGGATCCCGGAGGTGTTCAACTCCACTTACGATGTTCGTAAAATATTCACCGCCATTGCTCGAGCGTGTGACGGGAATGAAATTCAGGTTGAACCAGAGTTTTTGCGCAAACTGTTGCTGAAGACAGTAGAAGCTACTCAACTTGGCGGGCTGCCCAACGCGCATCGCACTGATCTCCATTGACCAGAAACATGCGAAGGTAGCTCACGAGCGGATACGTAGCGAGGGATGAAGATGAGGCTCTGGAGCTTCGCAAGACGCCGGCGGGCAAACGCCGGTGATGACTTCACCTTCGAAAACTTGCCTAAGTTGGAGAGCTTGTTGTCTCTATTATAGGCTAAACGCCGTTCTGATGAAGGGAAGGACGAGTATACGATCGCATGGGGCAGACGGTGGCAACGAACGGGCAAGGGTGAGTTGTGGTGCGTTCAGCTTTCGGTCGACGAGTTAAACCGCGGTATCATCACTTTCGAGAAGCGCGAGGCGCAAGATTGGGAGCCGCAATCTTTCCTAGCCAAGCGTATCGAGACCTATGCCCCGTTCCTGGCGTGATCTTGCAGATTCGAAAGATCTCGTTCGAGGCTGCGCGGAAAGCATTGCCAAAATGAGATTGGTTTGCTCTGTCGATCCCCTGGCCGATGACGACGATCGAACCCGAAGTCGCAGCGTGGCTGCTCAATGTGTTTCCGCGCACAAAACCAGTTGGGCCAGCACAGAGGTTGACCTTCGATCAGCCGATGACGCCCTTGACGATCATTAACTATTGGTTCGAAGAAAAATGGGAACAGAAGTACCTTCTCGATCTCGGCAGCCAAGAGCAGGTGGAATTACTTCTAATCGATCGAGCGAGGTGGGATTGCAGACCGATGCAGTCGTTTGCCGTAGACGTTCTGAGCCTGTTTGAGTCTTTCGCGGAGAACAAGTTGCGACTTTGGGTGGAGGCTCTCCGAAAAGCCCCTGCGTAAAGCTATCGAGGAGTATGAACGCACCGCTAATTCTGATGCTACGTGTTTGCTTCTGATGCGCGAAGAGTGCTCGACGGTTTGCCAGACAGATCGCGAAGATGGGGCATCACCCTCAAAGGACCGTATCCTCAATATCAATTTCGACTTACGCAACCCCGTGATGGTCGGTTGGCAGATCTTCAAGAGCGAGAGCCCAGGCACTCCGGCTTACGTCGAACGATGTTACCCAAGCGTATTCTCGGATCGAAGCCCAATCGGAGTTTCGCGAGACCGATAGCTCATCTTCGGGACCGCTTAGATTGAGCGAGATTAAGGGCTCTTCTGTCCTTAGACGTTTTCAGGTCAAGCCTTTTGATCACCGCAGAGAGCATCCACTGCCGAGATCACATGCCCTTTCGTCCGCCCGGCGGCTCCTCAAGGCCTCAGTCAATTACCAAGTTGGGAGTTGATGGAGAAGATGATCACATGGCAATCATGGTCCAAATGCACCGCCAGGGAAACCAACGGGTTCCGAATGCCTCGACGCCTACTGAGTCCTGCGCTTGGGTGGTCCAAACGTCGGTCTATCCATCCGGCGCAAGCAACTCGTTTGTTGCATTGGCACGAAATGTGCCAAACACGCTAATGCGTGGGGTGCTTCACCCCGCGGCTGGTCGGCCATCGTGCTCAGCGATGGTCGACTATGGAAGTTAGGGGCGTGTGGCCTTAGGCACGGTGTCATGCGACCGCTAATTTCTCCGGCAGCGCGGGCGGACAGGGACACTGTCCTCTCGCCGCGGACGTCCGGTCTCGCCCGCGCTGCTCTCTTTAGTGCGTGCAAGGTGCCCGTCGGGTTTCAGACATTTGTGTCTTGGATCCGTCAGGCAGAGGTCAGTTAAGGCGGCATGCTGCTTGCTTCACCGGGAAGGCATCGCCGGTCTTGCAGGGGCGGCGATGCTGCGGGCGGACCCGGTAGGTTCAGGGCGCTGTCGGGTCCGCCCGTCTGCTGCTCGCAAGGCGACCTGTTCGAGCAGCTTCGGCGACGATAACGTTCGCCCATTCGCTCGATTTGACAGGAATAGGCCGGCCTCACGTCTAGGACGTACGCTGGCGGGCATCAGGCGAGAGGCTTGCGGAGAACTGCCGGCTTTGGTAATACTCCAATTGCGGGTTGGTGCTATTCTTCCGGCTATCACCGTCAGAAAAACAACTGATGTGCACAATAAAAAATGACCCAGGGTGGATTGAGGCTGACTCTGCTTTCATCGAACCAGCTGGAGGAATCATCGAGACCATGCTCACCGCCCAACAGATCACGGAAGCCAAGAAGCACGTCCGCTATCAACGACAGGTCAACGCGCACGAACATGACGACTGCATCAAGATCGCCTACGAATGGCTTGATGCGCAAACCAAAACGAAAGCACCGTTGAAGCGAAGCCACCCGATCAAACACATCATTGAACAGTGGGGCGGCAGATACATCTCATCGTCAGATGTTGAAGTTGCGGCCGTACTTCACCCGCGGATTAAAGGAAGGTATCCTTACTTCAATATCAGTTCTCACCTTACACTACCCCATGCGGATAGGTTGGCAGAAATTCCAGAGGCGAGAGGGCAAGGAGTCGAGCTTACATCGGATCACGTCAGCCAAACATACTCCCGGATCGAAGCTTCCCCGGATTCTCGCAAGATTGCCATTCTTGCCGGGACTCGCTTTAAGATGAGCGGGCTTGGGGCTCTTCAGTACCCCGATCTAGCTCACAAGTCAGGTACGGTTATCCTAGTCAGGCTTCGGAGCACCGGCGTCACAGTGCTGTTTGATGACGCTAGAACACCAACGGTATTGCATCAGATTTTCATATCTCCGCTGTCCGACTAACTCCGGTGTGATCGCCGCCGTCCGGCAGTCGATCACGACGGTTGTCGTGTGGGCAAAAGCTCAAACATCCTTTGCCCTTGTGTGCAGACGAGAGTGTCAGCGTGCGAGTGTTCGGCCCGAAGAGCGTTGCACTGCCGACCAAGAATTTGCCTCCGTGCCTTCAGGGGCTGTGACAGAGTCGGATTTCAAACAAGGATGGGGCGCCCCGGTCTTGAGGCTTTTGCATACGAAGCGGCGTGCAATTGCCACGGTCGCTTTCCGCGAAGCGCTCAGGCGTTGGGGATAAGCCGCAATCAGTACCTTGACGGGCTTGAAAGCGGAGCCGCCTCGGGCTATCCAAATGTTATGTTATAACATAACATGGTGCTCTCGGTAGCCTTCAGTGGATCGTCATACCGCCCCGTTGCAGATGCGCAGGTGAGAACGCGATGTCAGTTGCAGGATGGACCGATGAGCGTATTGAACGGCTGAAGTCGCTTTGGGCGGGAGGGCTAAGCGCGAGCCAGATCGCTGCCCAGCTTGGCGGCGTCACGCGAAATGCCGTGATCGGGAAGGTTCATCGTCTCGGTCTTTCTGGCCGAGTGACAACCGCGACGAAACCGCGAGCCCCGCCTTCACCCCGTCTCCAGCGATCATCACGGTTTGGTCCCATGGCCAACGTTCGGCATCGTGGCAATCTGGCCTTGGCCTCGCCCGAGATCGACCGTGTCGACGAGCAGGTAAAGGTCATCGCAGAGATCGTGCCACTGGCCCGATATCTCACTCTGGCAGAGCTTGAGCCGAGTTCATGCCGCTGGCCGATCGGGGATCCGGCCTCGCCGGAGTTTCGATTTTTCGGGGCGCCGGTGCTTCCGGGTGAAAGCTATTGCAGGGCGTGTGCGCGCAAGGCGTATCAAACAACGGCCCCACGCTCATCCGTCTCTGGACAGCGCTTCAAAACGGGGCGTGAGTTCAGGCCGTAAGTGGACCTTAATCCGCGCACCACGTCCCATACCACGGGTCGGGTACTGTGTGGAGAGTTCTGTAAAAGCTGACCGAAGCGGTCTTAAATTGTACCAAGGCTGCAATGAAGAGTGCCCGCCTAATTTGGTTGGTCTATGTTTCGCGCCAGGAGGTGATGCGCCTGCTGAAGCAGGAGCTCTCAACGAGCGCCTGGTATCTGATGTCTATCTTTATATCGGACCGCGGCGGAGATGCCGCGCTAATTGGCAGGCAGGACCCCGGCACGGCATCGTCCACCTCATGAAGGAAAAGAGCCAACGGAAGATGCCGGTCTACTTGCCAATGCATCCGGAGCCGCAGAAGTCGATCAAGGCCTGCCCCTCGCCGGGTCTGGTGATCATCTCCAAGTATGAGTCGCTCGGTAAGCTCTTTCGTGAGGCCGTCGAATCAGCAGGTATCCCGATGACCAGGAAGGGGTCGAAGCGCAAGGCTCGGCGACCATCGCCGCCGAGAGCGGTGCAGTGAGGTCCAGATGAATGCCATCTTCTCTGGAGCGGGCATCAGATGGCTCAGCTCTATACCAGGAAGGAGCAGGGGCTCGAGGCGTTGAGCGACCGGCGAGGTTGTCACCTATGTCTTAGGTGCAGTCCGTTACCCGTGTCTTCGGCCGGACAACAAAAAATGTCGGGACCAATCGAAGGCGAGTCGCCTAAGTCATTGATTTTTCGTTGGGCGCCAAAAATTCGCGAGTCGAAAAAGCAAACCTTCGTGAGTCGATTTTTCCGATTTTCCAAAGAATCGCGAGTCGGTACCTAATGTAGAGTATCAGGCTTCGTCGACTCTACTAGATATGGGCCCTAAAGCGCCGAGTTCTTCGTGAGAGGCTCAGTGCAGACGATCGCGACGGCGTGCTCCGTCCACCACTACTCGACAGCGAAGCCGAACAGAACTACTTAAGCGAGCCACTTCAGAACATGCTCTACGCCCCACGCCAGCAGAGACCCGGCATCGACGTCGTATCGGCGAAGCAGACCTGTGACGACCGCGTCGTTCGGCGACCATTTGCCGAGATCGCAACCAGACTCGACGAACCGCGTATTCCAGACTAGCGAGCCGCTGAAACCGGCGGCTCATCGTGCTTAACGCGATCGCGGACTTCATGGTCGGTTCCTTGAGTGACAGTCGTCTTGCCCGGCTCCCAGAACATTTCAAAGACGTTCGCATCCCCGGATTGTCTTATCTCTTGGGAACAGTAGCCGGTGAGAATGACGTCGGCACCCAATCCACTGATGTATGCGACGTTCTCGCCGGCGATCCCGCGGAAGAAGAGCAGTTCATCCGGAACGGGGTCATGGCGCGCCGCAAATCTCGACATGGACACAGGCTGGGCGGCGGATGCGATCTTGCTCCATTGGCCTGCGTCGATCGGAGCGAATGCGGCATCGACCGCAGGGTCGGGGTCCGCGCATCAGATGCCGGGCTGGATTTCGGTGCTGGCGCCGTGATCGACGTAGTGGGCGTGGGGCTGGCAGTCGGCGACGTGCGCGCATGTGAGGACCTTGACGCCGTCGTTCTCGATGAATGTACCCTTACCGATCTTCGTACCAGCCATGATCGCCACGTGCGGCCGCGTGATGACCTTCATCCGATCCGTGACGTTCTGCTTGCAGAACTCCCAAACGGCGTTCGCGCTGGTGCAGTTCAATTCAACCTCCGCACATTCAGAAACAGCGACAGGTTTACCTCTAGGGTCAACGTTCGCGTCCGGATCCAGTCATCCTCCCGTACGGCTGGCCGTGTAGGCGGGGAACGTCTTCTTTCCGAATGCGAAGACGAGCTCCATCCCGTCGAGCGCATCGAGCCCACGATCTGCTCGATCAGCCAAGTCCTCAAGCACGAGCCAGTTTATGGCTGCCTCTGCCTGATCCAGGTCGATGGCGCTGTAGTCGGGAAGGACGCAGTCCTCGTGGATGTGCCGCTCGACCATCTCACCGAACGCGGCCATCTCCGGACCGCCGCCGGGAAGTGCTGTGGTCACCCCGGCCAGCAGATCCGCGATCTGCACTCCCGCGTGCCCGGCCGACGACGCGAAGGCGATCGGCTTCGACATGTTCCAGGTAAGAGTGCGGCTCTTGCCGAACATGTCGACGCGAACAGTGTCGGAACGATTGATCATCACGTCGAACGCCCCGGCCAGCGCCCGCAGCGGCTTCGAGTCGTCGCAAACGACCTCCAAAAGCGGGTGGCGGTCGCCCCAGGCCGCTAGATGGCTCGGAATCGCTGATCCGGTCAGGTCGAGTATCCATTTGCCGCCCGTCAATCTCTGCAAGTCGCGCGTTTCCCGCGCGATGACGACGTTGTAGCCGCGGACAAAGCGGAGGATCTGCTCGATCATGGGCTTCGCGCCGTGAGACCCGAATAGGGTTGGTGCATCCGTCGGATCCAACGAACGCATGAACGCCTCGAATTTGTGTGCGAACACCTCGAGTGACTTGTCGTGCATGAGCATGAAGAAGAACATGGCGACGAACCGGTGGAAGTTGTGGCGGTAGAACAAGGCGTTGTTCGTCTGCAGCACCGGTTCGAACAGGTATTCGAACAGTTTCGCCGCGAGGCTGTAGCGCTTGTCGTACATCGTCACGATGTAGCGTCCTTCGATCTCGCGGAGGACGCTTTCGATCAGCGCCCTGCCGCGTGTCGATTTCAGCAGCTTGGCTGCTTTCAGTTCCGGCATCTGGACAGGGTGCTTCGCGCGGACGCGTCGGATCCGGACGGCTACTCGGATCCGGATGCAGAGCGTGTCGAGGAGGTCGTGCCAGCCGGCGTCGCACTCGCGCGAGCCCGCCGCAGCCGCGGGGAAATCGGCCGGAGATGGAAGAGGTCGCGGTGAACTTCTATCGGCTCGATCCTCCAGTTTCGGACGCTGCCCGACATCACCGATCTCAACCACGCAACCTTTCGACATCGACAAACGCATCGTGCTCGAAGTCATAAAAACTGCACAACGCGCGTGTCCCGCAATGACCTTTAGTCTGAGATGCATAGGCCAGCAGGAAGTCCATCCCTCGCCCCTTGGACGGGGCGATGGTTCTACGAACAGGCACACGAGTATCTCACAAACACATGGGCTGAGCTTGGCCTCGTCGCGGCTGTCATCATCGTGGCCGTAGTACCGCAGCTATTCAACTATGTTTTGTCGGGTCTTTCCGGCTGCGCCGCCACGCCAAAGCTGGTCTGGCAGTTCGAGAAGATAGCCGTCTGGAGCCTGATCAAGTTTCTTGCCGCATTCGGAGGCGTCTTCGTCGCGCAAGGTTTGGGTGCCTACTCCATCTTGACGGCGGACGGCTCCAACCATGTGTTGATGCAATATGTCGAATACTTTCTCAAAGGAGTGACAGCCGTCGGGCTAGCTTTTGTCCTGACCGTTCTACAGGTGTTGATCCTCGAGGGCGCTCACGCCCTGAGCGAGTCGTGGCAGAAGAAGCCGAACTCGATCGGCTATCGCGTGCACAGGTTCTTCACCAGAAACCTTCCTAAAGAGCACGAAGTTCCTGCCGACTTACAAGAGGAGAACGCTCCTCGATGGATTTGGGATCGATTGACCCCTGTCCAACAGCAGGAGATCATCGCCTTCGTCGTCAGCTCGCTCATGGACGGACGCTTGAACGAGATCCTGCGCTCGACGCGGGATTGGGTCTTCCCTTCGAACGCGCCGCCGCCGGGTTCGCCGCGTTGGATCTGGGACAAACTGACTCCCGTTCAAAAGCAGGAAATCATCGCTTTCGTCGTAAAGTCCGTCATGGACGGGCGTCTCACCGACATTCTCCGATCGACGCGAGATTGGGCCCTCCCGTCTAAAGTCGCGGCACCGAAGTAACATCCGTCAATGAGCAAGCCCGTGGTTGCCTTACCGCGTTTGATCTCCTGCGACGAAGCCGGATTTACCGGCAACAATCTGCTGGATCCGGACCAGCCCATGTTCAGCTACGCGTCGCACGATCTGACGCTGGCCGAAGCGGATTCGTGGACCGACGGCGGCCCATTCAAGTTCAGCCAGATCAAGAAGACGTGCGGGACAGTCCGCGTCTATTGGGACGGCGCCCTGTCTCCAGAGGCGGGCACCCAAGTCGAGGAGGCCATCGCGCTGGCGGAGGCCCGGTCCGCGGTGACCTGCGAGGTCTGCGGCGAGGAAGGCCGCCTTCCGCGGAGGCGCCGGGCTGACGACCCGTTGTGAGGCGCACGCCGAAGGGCGGCCGGCGGTTCAGGCCGGGGCTGGCCTCGAAAAAATGCACATCGTGCAGCACTTCGCAGAGGGCCGCCACATCACCTGCCGGCGCTACCACCGCGAGAACGACGCTTTTGTCCACATCGCCCCGGCTTCTATGGGCATCGAGGAGTAGGCGATGTTGGTCTGGATGATGTCCGACATCCACCTCGAACTGACCCGCGGCTGGGTTTTGCCGGCGCCGCCGGACCGTCCGTCGCACGACGTCATGGTCGTCGCCGGCGACCTCATTCCTCGAGCCGAACGCGGCGTTGCCTGGCTGCTCGAGCGGGTGCGGGATCGGCCCGTGATCTACGTCATGGGAAATCATGAGGGGTACGGCACGGACGTAGACCGCACGCTCGAGAAGGCCAAGGCGGCTGCCGCTGGTACGAACGTGCACGTCCTGGAGAACGAGTGTACCCGGGTTGGCGAGGTGACCTTCGCCGGCTGCACGCTCTGGACCGACTTCGACCTGTTCGGCGACGCCCATCGCGCGATGACGCTAATCGTTGATTTATGTTGGCGCCCGCGAATCCTTCAACGACCGCTGCTCGTTCGAGCGCGCCGTGGGGATGATACAGGCATTAGTCGACGACCGTGATCCACAGGAAGAGGTCGGCGAGCGTCAGGCTGTTGGGGCGCCTCCGTCGCCGCTTGGTGGCGCGAGAACTGGTCACTGGGGACGAGGTCGGCTTGCTGCTTGTGCGCCATTTCTTCCTGGCGGCTCGCTTGGCAACGGCCTTTCCCACGACTTCCCCAACCACCCGCAGCAATCATAGGAAGAGAAGGTGAGCGTTTAACTAACGTCCGAAGGGGGCGGCGGGGCGGCGGTCGGCAAAGCTACTTAATTATTAGGATTTCCAAGTAGCGCTCCTGTCGTACAGTCCCTGCTGTCTATCGCGCGGAAAACGCATGTTGGTCTTACAGATCATTGTTTGGTTGGGCTTGCTATCCCGTAACGCAGCCAAGCGGGTTTCGGACGGACATGCGGTCGTCGCCGCGCTCGCCAAGAGTTCCGCTCCCTCCGGTGGGAAGGCCTCGACCGCGGCATGCGGCTGGTCGCTCGCGATGAGCGGAAGTGCGCGCGTTCCGAACTCGAAAAGACCTCCAGGAGCGTGAGGACGTCTCGATGGGCCTCATGGTGTGATCGGGGAAGCCGCCACTTTGCGCCAGCTCGACTCTGACTACGGTTGGAGCTTTATCATTGCCCCTTTTTGCGCCGGCCAGAGGCTGGTAGCGTGATCCGGTAACCGACGGTTACCGGATTTTTTGTTGTCTCCACTCCTCAGAACTTGCCATATCGACTCGCGGTTCTTTGGAATCCCGCCAAACCGACGCGCAATCGTTTGGAAATCGACTCGTGAATCTTTGGAATCGACTCGGACTAAGTTTGGCGGGACACCGAGAGTTCAGGATGGTGGGCCCGGCAGAAGTCCCACCCTTCAACAAAATCAATCATTTGATTTTGCCTCGGCGCTACAACGGACCGCAGATGGATCAAAGGTTTTTAACGGAGTGTCTAGCCAATCCGAGCGAGCTTTGGGGCGACCGGCCGTCGCGCCCGTAGCTCAGAGCAGCGGATTTCTAGGCCCTACGGCCTAGCCACCGCCGCTGCGGCTCGGTCCGGCGTCCTGTAGCCCTTCCGACTTCGGGGCGCCTCGGCTCCGCCCCGATGGAGCGATGGTGACAACGTCAAGTTGACGCTTTGATCTTCTGTGCAATTTGTTACTCCATGCCTAGCTCGGTGTTTTCTCGGTTGTGGGGGCCGTCGTGCAGACGTGGATATTTCAAGGTAATCCGGACCAATTCGACCTCGACGCATATCTTGGCACCTCGCCGCCCCAACTGCCCTGGCTCGTAACCCGGTACGCGGAGCAGATCGCGGTTGGTGACCGAGTGTTCATCTGGAGGACCCAGGGGAGCGCAAAGGCGGTGGCCGGAATTATCGCGGAAGCCGCCGTGGTTGCTCCAGCCCTACCGAGACCGGAAAGTCCCGATGCCGTTTCCTTCTGGCTTAACGATGCGCTTCAAGCGAAGGAAGTGCGCCCTCGCGCAGTCCTCCGGCTCAACCGGGTCGCCACCACAAAAGAAGTCCTCCGGCGCGAATGGCTGGCTCAAGACCCGGTTCTAAGCGACCTGCCAAACCTGAAGATGGCGGCGGGGACCAATTATCTGGTGACGCCGCATCATGCTGCTCGCCTCTACGCCCTCTGGAGCCGCACGGGGCAGGACTGGTCGCGAGACGAGAGCGTCGCGGGGCTATGGGCTTACCTGAAGACGCTTGGCATTCCCGTATCGCGCTTGCCTGGCTCGCCTGTCGCAGTCGTCTCCCAGTTGATCGGGAGAGCGATCCCGGGCGTTTACAACAAGGTCATGAACTTCCGGTCAATCGATCCGAGGGATACTCGTGCTGGCTTCGCTGCATCGGGAGTTACCGACCAGCGGGTGTGGAATGAGTTTTTCGATCCTGTCGCGAACCAGCTTCGTGAGGCTGACCTCGAGCAAGAGTTCAATCGTCTGTGGAGGTCCACCGCCGGGAGTTCTGAGCCAGCGCTCGATGCAGAGGCGGCGCTGGAACGAGCGGAGGCCGCAGCCATTAGGCTTGAAAACCAGGCACTGGATGACCTTCTTGAAAGGTATCATGCGGGCCTTGCTGTTCGGCCAGCGCGACCGCGTGCGTATTCCAGGGATGGTGATCAGGTGTTCCAGACGATGGTGATCACGGATTCCAGATGATCGTGATCACTGGAGACGAACACAACTGACGGTTTTAAGTTTGCTGGAAACGGTCTCCTCGTCAAGGCTGGTTGGCTGGCTTGGAGATCGTCGCGGCGGTCCATGGGAGGGCCCCGTGCGCGGCGCGGAGTGCCCCCACGAGCGACGTAGCGACGCGCGCGGGAGGGGCCTGTGGGCCGGCGGGACGATCGTGCGCGAGGTGCTCACGGCATTTTCCTTTCGCTGGTCTGGCGGCGCAGGCTGTCGCCTCTGAGCTCGATACGGTGGGCATTGTGAATGATACGGTCCAGTATCGCATCGCCGAGGGTGGGATCGGCAATGACGTCATGCCATTGCGACACGGGCACCTGACTTGTGATCAACAAGGATCCCTTGTCGTAGCGATCGTCGACGATCTCAAGCAGATCACGGCGCTGGTCGGCGGTGAGCGGTTCGGGTCCCCAGTCGTCGTATGTGGACGGCCTCTGATGGCAAGCACAATTTGGCACTTCGAACGACTTGGACGGCTGCGATCGTATGTCCGGCCTTTAGCGCGGATCATATCTCCGCTGGCCCTGATGAAGTCCGAGAACCAAGGGGTCACATCAAGGATGCGAGCTTTGAGGCTCACACGACTGGTCGGGTTTTCCTGGTTTTCGGTGGCGACCGTTGTCTTTCATCATGCCTTTCTTGCACTTACCAAGCTTATAACTCTTCGATGCGGCTGTCCGACACTCAAAGTTTGGCGAACATCTCGGTGCGGAAGCATTCTCCGGTTTTCATCATTGCCCAGATGATCCGAGCAAGCTTGTTGGCGAGGGCGACGGTCACAAGCCGCGCCGGCTTTTTAGCCAAAAGCCCGACAATCCAGTCGCGCAAGCCGCCGCGGCGTTTTTCCACAACGTTTAGAAGCGATGTTGCTCCGAGAACGAGTAACTTCCTTATATATCGATTACCCGCCTTGGTGATGGTTCCGAGAGTTGGTTTACCCCCGCTTGAAATTTGCCTGGGCGTCAGACCCAGCCAGGCAGCAAAATCCCGTCCCGAATTGAATACGCTTGGGTCTGGTACACTGGCTGTAATTACCGAGGCAACAAGCTTGCCAACGCCGGGAATTTCTCCGAGCGAACGGCTCGTCTCGCTGAGCGCGTGAGCCTTGGCGATCTCCCTCTCCAAATCATCGAGTGCGCCTCCGAGCGCATCAATTTGCTGACCGAGAACCTTCGCGGCCAGGACAGCGGCGTCGGGAAGAGTCGCGTCGCCTTCTGCGAGGCCTAAAAGCTCGTCGACGCGGCCGGTGCCCTTGGCGACGACAAGACCGAATTCGGCCAAATGGCCGCGTAGAGCGTTCACGCTCATCGTTCGCTGTTTGACCAGCAGCTCGCGCGTCTTGTGCAACATCAGGGTCGCTTGCTGATCAGCGCTCTTGATCGGCACAAAACGCATGGCAGGGCGCGAGACCGCTTCACAGATGGCTTCCGCATCGACGGCATCGTTCTTACCTCGTTTGACATAGGGCTTTGTGTAGGCCGGCGGCATCAGAGACACATCGTGTCCCATGTCCTTCAGTTCGCGCGCCCAATAGTGCGCTGAGCCGCAAGCCTCCATGCCAACGCGGCACGGCTCGATCCTCGAGAAGAACTCGCGCATCGTCCGGCGCGTCAGCTTGCGCTTTACGGCTGGTGCATCCTCACTAGACAGCGCATGAATCTGAAAATAGTTCTTGGCGAGATCAACGCCTATTCTAATAAACTTCATCTCGGACGGTCTCCCTTCTTTGTGGCGCTCTGGTGACCACGCCTTGGCACTATGATGCCGTTGAGGTGAGGCCGTCCACACCATCAAGGATGAGGAGATTGACGCGCTCCAGGGCGGCAATCAGGCGCGCCAGACGGCCTTCGCCGCGCGCCTGCGCAAGATCTGCGAACAGGCGGGGTGCCCGCTTATAGAGGACGGAGAAGCCGTCGCGGCACGCTTTGTTGCCGAGCGCACAGGCAAGCCAGGACTTGCCGGTACCGGTTGGGCCGACAATGACCAGGTGGTTGGCATCGCGGATCCATTGGCAGGTGGCGAGGGTCTGGAAGAGCGAACGATCGAGGCCGCGGGCGGTGCGATAGTCGACGTTCTCGATGGCGGCGGCTTGACGGAGCTTGGCGCTGCTCAAGCGGCGCGTGAGGCGACGGTTGTCGCGGGCGGTGACCTCGCGATCGACGAGGAGGCCGAGCCAATCGGCGTGCGGCATCTCGGCCGCCTCGGGATTGTTCTGCAGTTCGACGAAGGTATCGGCCATGGCGGCAAGGCCGAGGGCGCGCAAGCGATCGACGGTGGGGTGAATGAGCATGCTGATCGTCTCCTGGTTCAATTGTAGTAACTGCGGCCACGGATGTTGGCGTGGAAGAGGATGGGCGCCTCCTCGGCGGAAGGAGCGGTTCTGTCAGTGCCGTTCTTGAGGATGGCAGCGACCGATTTGTACGAGCGGGCGTTGAGCAGCAGGGCCCGGGCGCAGGCGGCGTCGACGCGTTCCTGGCCGTAGCGCTTGACCAGCCCGAGAATGCCGATCGCCGAGCGGAAGCCCTGTTCCGGGTGCGGCCGCGACCGCAGGATGACGTCAATCAGCGTCTCGGCATCGGGGCCGACCTTGGCGGCTTCGGAACGAATGCGCTCATGGGTCCAGTCGCGATAGCGGCGATGCGAACTCGGCATATGCTCGGCGATCGTGGTCGGGCGATGCGGCAAGGTGCTGCGCAGATGCGAGGCTACGCGCTTGCCACGGAGGAAGATCTCGAGGGTCTTTTGGGTGATGCGCGCCTCGACCTCCTGATGTACGAGGCTATAGGGAACGCTGTAGTAATGCTTGGCGATCTCGATGTGATAATCGAGGTTGACCCGGCAGCGCTTCCATTCGGCGTACTCGTAGGGCTCATCCGGCAAGGGGGTGAGTGCCGGACGATCGAGCTCCTCGAACAGTTCGCGCCGACTTCGCCCCCAGCTCCGGAGAGGTCGATCGTTCAGCTCGCCAAGGAGCGCGTGGATGGCCTCGTTGAGGGCGATGAGCGAGAAGAAGTGGCGGTTGCGCAGGCGCGCCAGAATCCATCGCCCGACGATTTGGACCCCGACTTCGACCTTGGCTTTGTCGCGCGGATGATACGGCCGCGCCGGAACGATGGCGGTGCGGTAATGGCGGGCGAGATCGGCATAGGTCCGGTTGACCATCGGCTCGTGAAAGCAGGCCCGGGTGATGCCAGCCTTCAAATTGTCGCTCACCGTCTGCCGGGCCACGCCGCCGAAATAGGCAAATGCCCGAACGTGCGAGGCGATCCAGTCCGGCAGGCTCTGGCTGAGGCTGGCTTCGGCGTAGGTGTAGTTCGAGGCGCCGAGCACGGCGACGAAGATCTGCGTGCTGCGCACCTCACCGGAGAGCCCGTCAACCACCTCCATGGTGTGGCCGGAATAGTCGACGAACAGCTTCTCGCCGGCGATATGAACTTGACGCAGGGTCGGCTTGAGGCGACCGGCCCATTCCCTGTAGCGCTCGCAGAACCACGCATAGCTGAAGCTGTCGGAGTTTGCGTCGCAATACTCCTCCCACAACAGCATCAGCGTGACGTTCCGGCGCCGCAGCTCGCGATGCACCAGCGTCCAATCCGGCTGCGGACGCTCCTCGCTGGGGCGATCGGAGGGCGGCGGATACAAGCGGCACTCGAGCTGGACGTCGTCATCCAGCTCCTTTGGCAACGGCCAGGTCAGACCGGCGCGGCGTGCTCGGTTGACGTACTTGCTGACCGTACCCTGGGCCAGGCCCAGGCTGCGGGCAACGGCGCGTTGCGACATGCCGACGCTGTAGTGCAGGCGTAGAACTTCGCGAATGTGGCGCATGGACAGTCTCTCTGTCGGCATCTCGATCCTCTGCTGTTGAGCAAAAGACCGAGCTACCCCGGTTGCAGACTGTCAGCGGTGCGCGCCTCCTGGTTGTCCCCCGATCATGATCGCTGGAAATAGCGATCACGATCAGCTGGAAACGGTGATCACGATGCTCTGGAATGGGTGATCACGATGGCCTGGAATCCGTGATCACGATCGGCTGGAACACGCAACCGCGCGCTTCGTCATCGACGACGCGGGTATATGAGCGTGATCCTCTCGTTATTGCCATTGCTCGCAAGCGCGCCGGACATAAGTGCGAAGTGCCGGGGTGCAAGCATCCGCAGTTCATGGCTGCGGATGGGCTGCCCTACTGTGAAGTTCACCACGTGATCCCATTAGCTGAAGGCGGCGAAGACCGCATCGAAAACGCCGCGTGCCTGTGCCCGTCCCACCATCGGGAGGTTCGTCACGGCAGCGAGCGTAGCATCATCGAAGCTCAACTAAAGCAATTGCGAGCCTTGGCTGTATAGCCCAGATCCTCTGGCCCCGACGGTCTACGCTCGGGGGCGCGGCTGCCGTCGTGACCTCAGTCCCGATGCTTGTGGAGTGCAGCTTCAGCCTTTTTTAGCTCGGCATCGAATTCTTTCCACTGCTTCGACCCAGGCGGGCTTTTGTCTCTCGCTTCACGCCAAGCACTTACTGTCTCGATTAACGCTCGGTCAGTCATTGATCGCTCCGGTTGAAGCCCTCCATTTATGTCACTTTCAGAAGCAAACAAGGAGCCGCCGAGGTGGTCCAGGACCGGCGGCCGTCCCACTTTCGATGCCCGGGTCCTTCTGAAGTCACGAGAAACCGCGAGGCACGCGCGGCGGCTCCTGTTTGCCATCTTGCAAATCGACGCCTGTGTTAGTCACCCCCGAGCTCGAGCCCGTTTGTGTGCGAGTTGGTACAAAAAGAAAATCGAAAATCAAAAATTGCAAATATGCTCGCATCGCGCCGTCGCGCGTACCCCGCAGTTTTCGCCGCCTCCAAAGGACCCGGACGTGATGAAGCTCTGCAAGGAGTTGCCGGCGTGAGCCGCCCAAAATTTTTTTTGGCTCCTCTTGAAACCAAAAACGGTTTTGCTAATTTTTTTGTCGCCGCCGAACGGTGGCGCCCGGGCGCCTGATGGGCCCGGACCAGGAGACGGGCACCGGTCGTGTCCGGTGCCGCTCGTAACCATCTTGCTCTTTGGAGGATTTGGCTATGCGCACTTACGACTTCTCCCCCCTATGGCGCTCGACCATCGGTTTCGACCGCCTCTTTGACCTCGCAGAACTGGCCAAGCGGGAGGGTGAGGATAATTACCCGCCCTACAACATCGAACGGCTGGCTGACGACCGCTACCAGATCTCGTTGGCGGTCGCAGGTTTTGCGCCCGACGATATCTCGGTCACGGCCGAACAGAACGTGGTCACCATCGAAGGCAGCAAATCCGAGAAGGCCGAGCGCGATTTCCTTTATCGCGGCATCTCGACCCGCCACTTCAAACGCCAATTCAGCTTGGCGGATTACGTGCAGGTCAAGGGCGCCGGGTTCGATAACGGTCTGCTCAAGATTGAGCTGGTAAGGGAAATCCCGGAAGCTATGAAGCCGCGCCGCATCACAATCAACGGTGTGCCGGCGGATAACGTCCAGAAGCAGCTGGAAGCCAAAGCCGCTTAGGCCGGGCTTCGTTGGCGCCGCGCGATGCGTCGCGCGGCCCTTAATCGTCAATCAAAGGAGGGAAAAATGCGGCCGACGACCGCCGACAATGTTTTTGATTTCAACGCGCTTCTCCACCCCGGCACTGTGTTCGAGCATCCGAAGGACGTGGTGCGCCATACCGGTCTAACGGTGGCCGAGAAGCGAGCCATTCTCGCCTCATGGGCGTCGGATGCGTCTGCGATAGCGTCCTGCCCGTCGATGCGCTCTCCTGCCGGACTGAAGAGGCCCGTCTCGATCGACGAGATCCTGGACGCCTTGTGCGAATTGGACGGCGATCCTCGTAACCCTCCCGGCGGAAAGCCCTACCGGTTGCGATCGACCGAACGTGCCATCGCCGCCTGAAGCCTGGATGCCGGGAGAAACTGATGATGATCGACGAGAATTTGGCTCGCTTGCGGGCTCATCACCACAATGTACATCGGTACCGCAGGCTGCTCGCGACCCAACTTTCAGATCTGGAGCGCGCCTACATTGAGCGCCGAATGAGTGAAGAGAGGGCTTCCATCGAAGCCCTCTCCCAAGATACGTTTCCATTTAGCCTACCTATGGCAGGTCGCGCAGCTGCGGAGGCTGGCCAAGAGAGCCGCCATGTTTGAACTGGATGCCTTCGTTTCGGGGGCATGAGAAACTCGTCGACCATTACCTTAGGCTGCGAACGCGCGGCGTACGAAGGCCGTACAGCGCGCCGAGACACCGGGCCTACGTTACGCCTTTGTACGTTGCCCAGCAGTCGCTCGGCTGCGTCCACGATCTCTGCCGTTGTGCTCACGCCCAGCTTAGCAAGCAAGCGCTCTCGCTGCTGTCCGACTTGCTCGACGGTCCCGCCAAGTCGCTCGGCGATCTGATCGTCAGTGTTCCCAGCGGCGAGGCGCCTCAGAAGCTGCTTCTCGCGCGGACTTAGCTGCAGTTTGCTCATGGGCATTTGTCTAGGCTCGGCGGAGCAGCGTAGAAACACGGTACCGGAAACGAATGGCAACCAAGCGCATTTGCCGTATCCAAAACCGCCTACTCTCGTCTAAGAAGGCAGGAAGTGAACCGGCCTACGATGCAAGAACGCTAGTCCGCAACCACCCGGCCCGATTGCCTTCCTAACTGCAATGCCAGCTCGCCCCGATCCTCATGCCGAGACGGCGATCCAATACTTGACCTGGGCCATAGAGCACATCGAGAAAACCGGTAACCACAAGGCTGCGCGCCACGCCCGGATTGCCTTGGAAGCGCTGCGTCAGGATAAGCGGACGACTGATACCGGCAAGCACGCGCCCTAGCGACCCTCCGGTAGGTTGAACGCAAACGCTGCGCGTCAGCGCGCCGAGAGTGGCGGGCGAGGCGTCAGGGAAGGCGCCCTAGGAATACCAGCCAGCACGCGGCAAAGCCCAGAGCTAGAGGCGGCCACATCCGCAACACGTCATCACCGCACTGGCGCGGTTGGCTCAAGCCCGAGAGCCGCTGCCTGGTCCCGGCCAATAGCTTCGCCGAGTACGCACCGGAGCCGAACCCCGAGACCAAGAAAAAGGACGTGGTCTGGTTCGCGCTGAACCAGGACCGGCCGCTGTTCGCGTTCGCGGGTATCTGGACCGAGTTCAAGGGCGACCGGGGCACAAAGTCAAAGCCGATCCCAGGGCCGCACCAGGTCTACGGCTTCTTGACCACCGCGCCGAACGCTGTGGTCGAGCCGATCCATCCGAAAGCAATACCTGTAATCCTTATGACCGACGAGGAGCGCAACGCGTGGATGCGCGCACACCGTGGGACGAAGCGAAGGCGTTGCAGCGACCACTGCCGGATGATGCGCTCAAAATCGTCATGCGCGGGGCAGATAAGGAAGATCGGGCAGCTGCATGAAGGACCCAGAACGCCGTATGGCTCACTGTCAGCTTGGCTTCGTGCGAAATCCGGAAAGCGCCCAACCAAGGGCAACGCCGATGATCAGCACGAACAACGGTACCGCGAACGCGATTGCGAGCGCCATTCCGAGCGCTCTCCACGGCCGCGCCGGAGTACGAACGATCCCCGCCTTGTCATATAGCTTATCGCTCAACGCTGTTTCAGAGAGGTCCCGATACTCTGGATAAAGTCGGCGAAAGTCTGGGAGCTTGTACCAGCAGTTTGGAGTTGCTGCGTATGCATTCCATGGTCGGTCAGGCGGTTCAAAATCGACGCCTGATTTGCCGCGAGCCTCCCGGCAATCAACTGGTAACATCAATATGCCGACTTGACTGAAATCAAGCGACGCCTTCTCGAATTCGCCGCTCACTTCTTTGTACGAGACAATGGCCACACCGATCGCGAACAGCACCGACAGGATGATCCATATTCTCAAGAAACCTCGCCTGTAGTTCATCTCTAAACCCACGTGCCCATCAATTGGAACGCGAACCCAGCTAAGAGAAGGTAGAAGCCGGTGTTCGCATCGAAGAACAGAAAGCCCCGTATCCACATGCGGACTGGCTCGTCTGGATTGTCGATTATTCGGCGCGTAATGTGAGAGGGCGGGCCATACGGGTATTTTTCCTCATCGCCGTACTCGTCGACGATCCTGTCGAATAGGCCGCTTATGTGGAGTTGCACCACTCCCCCAACGTCAAACATCAATCCAGCGCTATTGACCCATTTGCCTCGAAACTCAGGCCCGGCATACGCGCCAGCGACAACCAAACACGCGGCTGCTAAAAACAAGAGAATAATGAGCACCACGCGGTACTCAAATCTTATCGTGTCCTGCTTCCAGTACTGATAGTTGATCCACCAGCGCAGCATATTTGCCCCCCCTCGCTCACAGGCCCGCGGCGATCGAACATCAAGTCCAAGCCGCCTCCCTCTGCGTCTCTCCTATCGAAAAAATGGGACAGCCGTACCCTGGTTGCTTATGGCGCCTGCGCCACCCGCTCTCCGATGTGCCTGAGCCAGCCGATAACCTCACCTCCCGGGTCAGACTGCGCGAGACGGTCGCGAGACATCTTGGCGACCGCTGCCGTGTTGAGCAGCGTCTTCGCCTGACCGGCTTTCTTGTTGCATTTCTTTGGATCATTAATGGGCCAAGGCGTACCCGCCGAAGCCGTGTGCACTGCCTGCGCAACAAGCGTGGGGACGTCATCAAAGTCTGAGAACGGCGCTCCGAACGAGACGACTATGTTTTGGTGTTGGTAAGCTTCTAGGATGGCGTCCGGATGGAGGAAATTCTCCATTTCGCGCTTACTGGTCGTGACGGCCGAACAGCCATCGCGCGCGTTCACCTGAGCAGCAAATGCATCGTACTTCCCGGCCTGCGGCGGTGGGTTGTCACGGTCGTAGATGTGGAACTCAGGCCTGTTCAGAGGGTGAAGTCGGGATGTCCAGAGCGCGAGATTGTTGCCTCCAAACGGGAAGAAGATAAGTTCGCCGGATACCTCGAGCGCCTCAATATCTGGCACATCGACCCCCTCCGTCCTTAGCATCTTGCTTATGCCCTTGAGGAAGGCGATGTCGTGCTTTCCTTCGACGCCGACGAATAACTTGACCGTATGATCTGGCAGGACGCCAAGGGAATGTGCGATCCGAGCATTTGTGTCATGCCCTCCGACAGCAATCGTCCGAGTGCCGTTCTCTTGTGCCTCAATAAAACGTAGGGAAGTATCGGGAAGCGCCCGAGCAAGCATCGGTGTATGAGTGGTTACAATTACCTGCCGCCCGGCGACTGCCGACAGATCAGAGAGCGCAGACATCAACATGCGTTGGTTCCGCGGATGCTGCCCCGTCTCGGGCTCTTCAATCGCATAGATGACCGAGCCCGCCTGCTTCTCGATCGCCGCCTTCTCGGCCTTCGCCCTGAAGAAGTTCAGGAGCACAAGGCGCTTGACCCCACTCCCTCTCTTGTTGAGAGGAATTCCCTCATCGCCTGTAATGCTGGTTTGGAATAGGCTGTCCCACTTCTTGGTCGTTACAACGGGATTAAGTGTTTGGGCGACGGATGCATCCATCTCCTTGATCTTTTGGACGGTCGCCTCCGCGATCCTTCGGACCTCGGCTTCGACGTGGGATTGGATTTTGGCTAAATCCTGCTCGACAGCTTTTAGCGCGTCGCGAATGGCCGCCTTTAGTGGGTCCTGCGCCTCCGCGTCCTGGTCCGTACTCGCTCTGTCAGATTTGAACAAGGCGAACGCTGGAAGATATGGAGCGAGAGCGGACCAAACCTGTTTCCCGCCTTCTTTCTCCAAAGAGACAGGCATTAGGTCGAGCCTTAGCCCCTCTATGCCTCGCCAAATCGCTGCGCGGATCGGTGCGTTGGCCTGCCTGTTGACGTTTGTGAGGTCCACTGCAAGTTCAGCCGCTCGGGCTAGAAGATCGGCCTTCTTTAGCTGTAGTAAGTCGTTCGCTCCGTTCACAGTGGGGTGGACCGCAATAGCTTCCACAGAAATCAGCTTAGGGGTCGTGAGTGAGCCGTCGTATGTTTTGCGGATTTCCAGCCGACCCTCGATGTTGACGAGGTATTCGGCCTCCAAGTTGGTTTCGTAGTCGGCATCTAAAACGATCTTCTCGGGTAGATCATCAAACTCGCAGGTGATCCGCACGGCTTTGCGATCACCCGAAAGGCAGGCGTCGTCCTTGTCGGGCTTGGCCTCATCGAAAAAAATCGCGAGACTATCCATGATGGTGGATTTTCCAACATCGTTTCGGCCCACGATCGCTGTTATGTCATCGAACTCGATGCACACCTCGTCCTTGAAGCAGCGAAAATTCTCGAGCTTGAGCTTGGTCAGTTTCATGAGGCCCCCCAGCCTTGAACCAAAGCGCATACCACATAGAGTTGCGCGTTGTCCTTAGTGCTCGGGATCGGACACGCAGGATCTCCACAGGATCATTTCGCTCGCTTTTGAAAGGTACTTGGGCCGAACCGCATGGCGCGGGATCGCGGGGCCGCGCGGCTTCAGCATATTTGCCCTGGACTAAGGCTGATCCGAGCGACTTCGACGCGGCCCCGCCGACGAGACCGTCGACAGAGGCTTCCGGTTTCGCCGCACCAGCTCATTCCAGTGCGGAGAAACTTTCATCGTGAAACGGTTCGCAATTCGATGCCCAACACCGCGCGCGGATCGCAATCGGTCCGGTGCTCGACGCTGTCGCCCGCCTCCTGCGCGCGCCAGACAAGCGCGGCCTCCTCGGCTTCAAGGCGTGCCCGGTCGAATGCGATCTCGGAAAGCTTTGTCGCACGGTCGGTCGCCGACAACGCGACGCCGTCCTCTGCCTGTTGGTCAACGAGCGCGTCCAGCCTCTTGCCGATCGCTTCCGGGCCGAGCATCCAGATCATCGTTGCCATGGTGGCCGTGAGCTCTCCGCTGGCGCTGCCAATGATCGGCCCGCCTTGCTTGTCCATCGCGACCAGCGGGATGTTGACCGTCTCGCGCGACCATCCGATGTCGCCCGTTCCATGCTCGATCATGCCGCTAAGGTCGGGTTCGCCATACGAAGCCACAGCGGCGAGCTGTTCGCGAAGCTTGCGCTTCACGTCTGCGCTGGGGAACGGGGCGGACCTAATGCGATGTTCATCAGCCGAAGCTTCTTTTAACCTCGCGCGAAGGCGCCCAATTGCGGCCGGGAGCTGCTCGCCGCGCTTCAGCAGCTCGCTAACCTCGATCACCGGCGCCTCGACCAGGACGGTGCCCCCGGGCCGTCCGCGCCGAAGCCATTCCTCGACGGATCGCAACAGGGCGGCGGTGACGTGCGCAGATGCGGCACGATGCTGCTCCGACGTGGTGAGCCGCTCCAGTTCGCTTACGAGCTTCTCAATCTTCCGCTTGATGTCGGCGACCTGCGGATCGCTCTCATCCAAATTCGGACCACCAGAGCCCCTCCGAAGCGTAAGCGCTGCCACGCGGGCATCGCTGCGCTGCTTCTCAAGCCGCAGCTCGCGAATTTCATCGCTGATCGGGAGCCAGACCGCCCGCGCATCCGCCGTCCGCTGACGAAGGGCAAGCAGCTTCGATCGAGACGCCTCGCCGGGCAATGTGTCGGCAAGGTCTCCGAACTCATGGACCATGAAGGCTCCAGGCAGCGGCGCGTTGATCGCATCGTACGCGGTTTGCACCTCGGCTTCGGTGGGTCGCTTGAAACCACCGGTCTGGGCGTCGAACATTTGCGATCGGGGAGCCATGATGCGTCCTCGCGTTGCTGCTTGTCATCGCGTCGTAGTCTGGACGCCGCCGTGGGCCACGAATAGCCCCCTGGGCCAACGTTGGACCGGCTCCGGTGTCGCACACATTGTCGATGTGTGCGCCGCATCGTGAAAGGTGGTCTTAGGTAAGACCACCTCGCGCCCCGTCGAGCGCGCGTCGGATCACGCGCTCGCTCGGAACATGGTCGCGAGAGCGCAAGATCAGCCAACAAAATTGCTCGATCCGGCCACGCAGCCGCCCAGGGCATTGATCCTCAACCCGTTGCCGACGCCATGCCCCCTCGCGATAACGCGCGAGGGCGACGCGCAGCCGGAGCGCCGCCGCCCGGGATGACTGGCCGGGCATGTACAGCGCGGCGGCTTGAGCGAGCCATCGATCGCGCTCATCGATCGCCAGGGTCGTGTCGGCCAAACGATGGCCGCGCCCATCGAGCGGGACCGCGTGCGCGAATTCAATCGTTCGAACCGGCTTCATCCGTCAATAAACCCGCCGCTGGGGATCAGGCGCCGCAGCACCCGCACCGCCTCGCACTCAATCACATCGGGCGGTAGGTCACTCCAGCATTGAGTGCAGAACCCCGACACGGTGACCGATGTCGGCGCGACCGCAGGAACGGCGAACAAAAACGCACCGGGTTCGGCGTCGTCGGCAAACGAGGCGCGACATGCTGGACAGAACGGTCGTCGCTGGCGGATGTTGCCGCGCCAAAACGCAAGGGCATTGCGCAGCAGCGGATGATCATCGAGCGGCGTATGGGCGGCGACCAGGTAGGTCAACAGCGATAAGTGAGATGCCTTCCTGAACTCCGCAAGATCGCGGCGGCGCTGGCCACGGTTGCTCATGTTCACGCCTCTTCATTGCCGCGAAGGACCGGGATTTCCGTAACCTCGGCGGCGACACCACGCCGGGGCTCTCCCTTCCACTCGACAACGCACCCGTGTTGCATCATCCCGAACATGGATTGAGCGAGCCAAAGAGGATCGTCGTACTCGATGTAGCTCTTGCCGTATGGCGAGATCGTCCACGCCCGAAAGATGATCTTGCCGGTGCGGCGCTGGCGGCGCGTCTCGACAAGAATTCGGGTCCGCCACTTGATCTCAGGGTAGTGAACACGCGCTGTCATGATCTCGCTCCTTTCGTTTGCTCGTCATTGCCCTGGGGGCCTGCACCTGATTGCGCTGATGGATGCCGCTCATGCGCCGTGCTCAATGGCGACCAGAGCATCGCTGAGCCACGGTACGTCAGCGCCGCTCTCCCAAAGCAGGTTCTCGACGGCGTCGATAACCACGTTCGTATCATGCCGAGCAGCCAGTGCGGCGACGAACGCCTGATAGGCTTCGGTCTCGTCGCCGATGCGGTCGGTCGGCCACGCATGCCTCACGTCCGCGAACGCCGCCAGGACGTCGTTCCTGGCAGCATCCATTGGAGGGTCGCGAGATGGTGAGGATGGGCTCGCCGGTTGTGTCAGCGCGCCATCAGGCGCGCGCTGGGAAGGTCTCTGCGGCTCGGGAGGTGTTGTCTCGCTTGGCCCTTCTCTATCCACACGGGAGGTGCTGCGCGCCGGAGGCGCGCCTTCGGGTTCTCTTACAGGTTCATATGTGCTGCCAGCTATGCGTGGCACCTCTAGAACTTGCGAACCGCCCAATTCTGGCACCTCGAACGGATTGCTTGAGGTGCCAAGGTCGCGCGTTTCTGGCACCTCGAACCGGTCGCTTGAGATGCCAAAATTGCGCGTTTCTGGCACCTCTGCGGTCGCTGCCGGTGATTGTGCCTCGTCTTGAGACGTTGCTTGCGGTGAGGGTATCAGTAGATCGAACCGGACGTGCTTGCGACCAATGCGGTGGACCTTGATCCATCTGCCGTCCTTGAGCGCAGCAATAGTCCGGTAAAGTGTCCGCCGCGAAACGCCAAGCTCGCGCAGCAACAAGTCGTAGCCCGGATCGCACCGACCGGAAGTGCAGTTAAAGAAAACGCCGCCCAACCACATCGCGGCCAGAAGCTGGGGCAGTTCCGGCAGCGTGACGGTTCTATAGTTTCTCAGGACGGCGCACATCCACTCGCGCTGGGCTTTGTGCCCGGAGATGGGGCGGCTCATGGCACGACCTCTAGGTCAGTTTCGGCCAGGGCGACTTATGCCGATACGTCTGCGAGGTCGTGTCGCCGAACAATGCGTCGCCGCACGGCTCGACCTGATAATGCACGGTGATTAACTTGGCGGTCTCGGTCGGGACATGCATCCCGTTAGTCAGGTCCCAGCTCGGCCCTCCCGTCTGCCCAAGCGTGAGCTGCAGGTCGTGGCCATTCCGCATGATGTCCACGAACTTCTCGACGGCACGTTGGCGTGTTGAACGCTTTGGTTTCTTCATGATGGCCTCCCTTGGGTTGGAAGGCCGGGCGTTGCCGGGCGAAAGCAGGTCGGCTATTTTACAGGCTGCTAACAACGCCTGCCTGGGCCGGTGCCTTGCGTTTGCCCGCAAGCCCGGCCTTCCACTTTGCGCTGATTGCTTCAGCAGCGAGCGTCGCCTCGCGCCAGCGGGCGGCGGTGGCGCGAATACCTTCGATTTTCTGTCCTGAGTTGTTGCGAGCAAGCATAGCCAACTTCCTTTGGCGTGTGATCTGCTTGCCCAGATCGACGTGGCGCCAGCGCCATCTGAAAAATATTCCAATGGAAACTTGACACACAATCCGTCTATTTGCAAATATTACAGATGGGGACACGTCATGGCGACGCTTAGTCAGTTGGTCACTGCCATATCGAGCGCGGAAGGGATCGACGCCGAGCGCGTTACCGCGATCGCACGGGCTGTCCGCGAAGAGGGGCTTATCAAGACTTCCGGGCGGGGAACGTCAGCCGCTCAAATGGACGAACGCGACGCGGCGAACCTGCTGATCGCCGCCAACACGGCCGACACGGCGCGGACGGCGCCCGACATGGTTAAGCAATACCGAGCGTTGCAGGCGAAGCGAGGCAAGCAGAAGAGCGACTTCGGGAGCGAGCTTGAGGAACTGCTCTTGGCGGCCAAGAGGGAGCTGCTCGCGGACTACGTGACCAGAGCGGTCGCGCTGGTGGGAACGCGCGGGCACATTCTCGGCAAGCGGCGCTATCCCAATGAGGCGTACGAATTCGAGATCACATTCGAGAAGCCGGTTGCGGCGGTCTTCCTACATGTTGCGGCACAGACCCGCCTGGGCCTGATCTCCTTCCACGATCGACAGGCGAATATCGACGCTGCCGGTGACCGCCGGGAGAGCACGAAGATTACGCAGCGGACGATCTTCGCGGTGGCAAACGTCCTCCCGCAATTAGGAGAGAACGGATGAAGAGACCCGAAAGCAATATCGCTGACGACCTGCTCGAAGGGGCAGAAGAAATTGCGCGCTTTATGTTTGGCTCCCCTGGCAAGCGTCGGCGCGTCTACCATTTGGCCGCCCATTCTGACTTGCCGCTGTTCCGCCTGGGCGAAGTTATCTGCGGCCGCCGCAGCACCCTTCTCGCGTGGATCGCCGAGCGCGAGCAGGCTGCCGCTGCGCTGGCCAGGGCCAAGCAACACACGATTGCGGCCGCCGCCGCTGAGGAGTGACACCGGCCGAGCCGCGAATTGAGAGCGTTGACGGCGGGTTCAAGATGAGGGCGATCGACTACGGCAAAGGGCTGCCTAAAATCCTGAAATTCCTACCGAAATTAGGCTTTGGATAGGATCGATCTCAGGTGGTCCAGGATAATGATTTCTAGTAAAAAGGAGTGTGCCCTGATGGGCAGCAAACCGGCGACGTACCGCCTCCGTGATCTGGAGATGGCCATTGTCGGCGCGCAGCGCGCAGGGCTGACCGTCGTGCGGGTCGAAATCGACAAGCAGGGCAAGATCGTCATCCACGCAGGACCTCCGCCGACCGATGCGGCTCCCTGCGAGACCAAAGAAGGTGGCAACGAATGGGACGTGCTTCTGGCAAAGGCCCAGCGCGATTGAGAGGGCGACCGGGAGGCCGACTGCCGCGCTTCACCAGGGGCTACATCGACGACTGTGGCCATCCACGGCACTACACGCGCATCCCCGGCGTCAAGCCGGTGGCCCTGCCAGGGCTGCCGTGGTCAACCGAGTTCATGGATGCGCTGGACAAGGCGCTGGCGTTCCGCAAGGCGCCTGAGAAGGTTGAGATCGGCGCGTCGCGCACGGTGCCTGGCACGGTCAATGCTGCGATCGTGCTGTACTACACAAGCGCGCAATGGAAGTCGCTCGCACCCGGCACCAGGCCCGGCCGTAAGTCGTCGCTTGAGCGCTTCCGCAATGAGCACGGCGAGAAACGGCTTCGCATGCTCGGCCAGCCACATCTGCAAGCCTACATCAACACGCTTCAGCCCGCACCTCAGCGCAACATGTTGCAGGCAGTGAAGCACTTCCTCGACCATTGCGTCACCGTGCATCTGATCCCGACCAATCCCGCCGCAGGCGTGACCCGCGTCAAGCGGAATCTACGCCAAATTCTGCGCGCGGCATCCTGTCGGCACGATGGCGCGGCTGGCGCTCGCGCTCTACGTCAACCTTGGCGTCCGCAAATCCGACGTGGTGCGGATCGGGCCGCGCGACGTGCACAACGGCGTGCTGACCGACTTCACGCCGCAGAAGACCAGCCGCAGCACCGGCATGAAGATCAATGTGCCGCTGATGCAAGAGACCAGGGACATCATTGCGGCGACGCCGCTGACTGGCACCGAGACCTACCTCGTTACATCGTTCGGCAAGCCGTTCACGGCGAACGGGTTCGGCAACAAGATGCGCGAGTGGTGCGACCAGGCGGGCTTGCCGGAGTGCTCCAGCCATGGCCTACGCAAGCTGTGCCTGACGCGGCTCGCCGATTACGAGGGGCCCGATGGCCGGGTGCTGGACGTGCGCGACTTGCAAGCGATCAGCGGTCACAAGGATCTGCGCGAGCTTCAGGTTTATATTGAGAACGCCGACCGCAAGCGCCGTGCGAAGCGCGCCATCGCGCAGCTCGAAGAGGCCCAGAAAACGAGGGCGCGATGAAGTGAACAAACCGTGGCGAAAAACCAAGAATGATTTTGTCTAGTTGTGGTGGGCGAATTTGTCTAGTTGGCAAAAAGCGCTGAGAGATCAACGGCCCTTTTCAAGGCTGGTGGGCCCGGCAGGACTCGAACCTGCAACCAGACCGTTATGAGCGGCCGGCTCTAACCATTGAGCTACAGGCCCAGCCGGAACGTGGCTCCCAACTCGACACTCGAGCCGGCCACCCGGGAACGCCACCTCTGGCGCGCGAGCCATGTAGGGATAGCGAGGGGGCCTTTACTTGTCGTAGGAGCGCGTCACAATAGGAACGCCCCATGCAAAAACTCCCTGCCCTCGCGGCAGGCTTCGTTATCATCTCTAGCCTGGTTATCCAACTCAAAAGCGAGTTGGTTGAAACCGGTGCACTGGATGAGGTAGTGCTGGCCGCGAAAGCGCAATCGTACGCGCGGAAGGCTGGAGCAGGTGCCAACGTTGCCTTTACCGCTGTATTATCAATTATCCGGGACGGTCCACTGCTCACGTAGCGTGGTCGGCACGAAGGAATTCTTCAAAAAAAGTGCTCAAATGCCTGTTTTGAGCGCCACAAGCCCAAGCCATTGCGATAATCGTTACCAGACATAGCTTATGTATCGAGTAAGCGCGAGGGATGAGACAAGCTGCTCTCCCCCGGGCGAAAGCGACTTAGATTCATTTCAAAGGCTGTGGCTATCCACGAACTCCATCACAAAACGCAATCAACAGACCCGGTGCGCACTCTCAACGACGTCTGAGTCTCGCGCTGCAAATTTCTTCTGCTGCCCGAAATTAAAAGAGCGTATGGCTCCTCAGGATTTACGACGATGCTTGATGAAGATTTGGCTCGAATTCGTGCTCACCGCAACAACATACACCGGTATCGACGACTAATAACGACGAGAATATCAAACGTAGAACGCCAACTCGTCGAGAAACGCCTTGTAGAGGAGCAGGCCGCGCTCAGCTCTCTTTTTGCCAAGACCTTCCCTCTCACATTCTCGCTTCCGAAAGACCGCAACTTTCGAAGAGTGAAGGATGGCCAAACTTTGGATCAAGCGTGAATACTGAACCAACTATGGCCGGTGTTCGAGCAAGGTCAATCGTCTTTGACTGGAAGACAGAGCGGGTCAATACGCATTTGGAGCGGCCGGATCCGCGTTGTTTGCCACGCTGCTTGCTTCTTTGCGCAAGCATAACTGTGGAGAGTTGGTGAAAGGGCTGGACTCGTATTGCGTTGAACGGCGTTGGATCCAGTCGCTCACAGCTTGCCGCACCATTGGTTGGGCAATCACGAGGCATGAAGCGACACCCAACGACGCTCCTCGCTGCAAGCATTCGTCCGAGTCATGAAATCGCGAATTGCAGGATATCTAGCGGTCAACGGACTCGGTGTGGGTACGAGCGTTTCGGCTCCGTAATCAAGTTGCATCAGCTCGAGATAAAGTTGCCGATAGCGCTCGATCGTTATTGCCGTACGATCGGGATTAAAGAAGCTTTCCGACTCTGGCTCAATAGGCACAAAGCCTAAGAGGAGTGAGTTTCTCACCTTCTGCTCATCATCGGAAGCAGGCCTTGTATATACGGCAGCTGGAGCCGGATCGTCGATAAAACTCGCGCCTAGGGCGCGCTGCAGCAGATATATTCTCCTTGCTGAACGTTGGACGCGTTCTTTTCGATAGGAATCATCGAGTGCCATGCAATGCGGGTTTTCTGCCTCGATCAGAATTCTGCGGGCGCCCATCTTCCGCGTGAATTTGGCGAATAGTTGCTTCATTCTCCGGGTAGACAGTTTTCCCCGATCGGTCGCGCGGATGGCAATGTACGGAACATATATCGAGTGCGGCATCATGGCATTCAGCCGAACCAAACCAGCCCCAATTGTGCGTTGCCCGCGGACGAGCAAGAAATAGCGCGCGATGCCAGGTCTGTGAAATAGCTCCTCCAGTTTGACATCACCCTCTAAGTCCGCTCCGTCAGTGAATGCCTCTTTCAGAATCGATCTTGCGCACTGATACTGAGCAACTGACTCGACCAACACAAGGATATCAGATCCTCCGTCGTGATCGTCGGCCGACGCATGTCGCCTGTCGCACGTGTGGTTTGTCAGGTCGCGCGGCGGTGTTTCAGTAGACATGAGAGTCAAAATTCAAAGATCCAGTTCGAGATAAGCTGCGCTCCCTCAGTCGTACTCCTCTCGCTCATGGAGACGTTGTATCGTTGTAGGCACTTCCGAGTAGCAATCAGACTCTAAATCGGCCTAAAACTTCACGGGGAAGCCATAAACATGACTTTTCAAGATGCGACCCATCTGCAGACGCTCATTGAGCGGGCGGCCCCTCCGCGATAAGCCCAACACTTCGGGGCCGCCCCTACATCACCGGGTGGTTGGGAGGGACGGTGATGATGGCCATGACAAAGCAAGCATTATGCCGAACCAGAATCGAGCGATTGCATACGGTTAGGGCGAGATATCTTCGAGAAGGTGATTGATGCTGTGTCGGTTTGCTCCGTTTGTCTTCAAGGTGACAAAGTAGGCGGACCAGTCCGAACTTCAGCGAAGCGCTTGCGGGCTTGTTACTCGCTGCGCGGCGCATTGATACGAATGCAGTTTGCCTGAGTAGCATCTATGGAAGGTCGATGACTTTAATCGTAGATCAACGAGAATGTTCGTGAAAGTTAAGATCTCAGCTGATTCTCATCACGAAGTACAATGTGGTCTTGTGATCCAAGCCGAAGTGCGTCCCAGGCCGCTTCGGTATTGGCTGGAAGCCGCTTCCCCCGTTCCCACGGGCACAAGCGTTCCGTAGCGAACTGATGCCACAGTCGATCTTGTAACAGCGGGCTTCCGCATCGTAGAGTCTCGGAACGTGGCCATGCGAGACCATGCGCATGCGACGCATCAGCCCGAATATGGATTTCATTGTGCACACCGGTACGGATCGTGAGCGGGCGGACCCGGCGCGATGAACGCCGTTGCCTCCATGGGTCCGCCCTACATCACCGCGAGAGGAGCGGTGATGCTGGTCAGCACCAAGCAAGTGGCATGCCGAGAAGGTTGCGCTTTCTAGACTCGATTGGCTCGATGAGTTCGAGAGCCAGAAACCAACCTAGCTGTCGTTTGTCGTTGCAAACAAAGCCGCCCGACGATTGTCACCGGGCGGGCCCGCGCAATGTCTAAGCCGCAGACAAGGCAAACGTCAAAATGATCGATCGGAATTTGGGCGGGCGCAAACTTAGTATGAGCGGACCAGACCGGACAGTGCCGCAAAACAGCCCTTGGTGCCTCAGCGCGACCAGATTGCGCGCGGCACCACAGCTTGCGCGCGTCCTCGATCAGCACCACTCAACCGCTAGGGACGGCGACTTCGGCCATTAATGCGTTTGTTAGGGTGCGTTTGCTGATCGGGCGGCATAGGCCGACAAGTCCTCATGACGTCCGGGCTAGGCTGAGATCTCGGCTGTCACCATATCTGGCCACAATCCGAGATCATAAATCGAGTGATGCATGCCTTGCGAAGATCAGTGCTTCACGACGTGTCGGACTGTGATGCAATCAATAGCCGCCCGTTAGCGAAAAGCGCCAGAACCTGCCCGTCGTTCCAAGCGAATAGGTGTATCTTCATGTCGTCGGCAATCTCGCGTGCCGTGAGAGTGCCTGCACAGCCGAATACTGAAACTACGTCTGCGTAGTGTGAGCCCAACTGTACAGCACGTAGCTCCAGCGCGGTGACGCGGCAGTGCCCCGCTGGGAACGACCGAGCGTCAACTGACCTGTAATTCGCATCCAGGTCGTCGGGCGCGGGCGGATCGGCAAGAATCCCAGTCGACGGAGCGCTGGCATGTGCTGGCCGAGGCCAGCTCGAGAGCTGGCCCGCCTGCATGAACAACCATCCCGATGCGGTGATCGTCATGAGGCGCAGAATCGTTTCCCGATTGATGAGATAGCCGGCCATTGCGAACGGTTGAGATAGCTTCATCGAATACACTCACTTGTAGGGTCCAGGGTGAGTAGGCAGTCGTCATTCGTGATGAACCCGTGGCAGGACAGATTAGCTGAGAGGTCGGACATGATCACAAGGCTAGCGCGATCGCGATGGTCTCAAAAGTGGGTTCTATCAGGCGGAAATGGATCGGGCCGACTCCCGTTTAGACGGTCACTAGGGTCTGCCCCTACATCACGGTGAGGGCGACGTGATGGTATTGTGGATGAAGCAAGCTCCATGCCGAACTGAGAACGACAGAAGAACTTGGTGGTGCATCGAACTCGAAATGTTCCGGCCTAGTCAGTCGTATGCTGCGTCAGTTCGAGTTCGGCAGTGCGCGCGGTGGCCATAAGAGACTCTCAGCAAATTGCGGCGCCTTGATTAGCCATTTTTGGTCTTAATTGGCTGGCTGCTTGCCACATATACGTGGCTGAGTGCATTGCTATCTGAGCGGCATGTCGCGAGATGGTTACGCTCATCTCCCCCAGCTCGCAGCGCCCCTGCCGCAGCGTTCTAACTGAGACAGGAAGATGTTCTCGCCGCACTGGTTGCGGCCTGCATCGCGTGCCCAGGTGAGGCAGCCTGCTCCCATCCTTTTGGGCGCTTCGCTGGCCTGTCTGTGTGGAGGCGGCGAGGCTCTAACTTACGCTGAAAGGACGGATGTCCAACAAGCTGCCGACCTCTGTTCAGCCAAGTCGGCCGCCGCACGGAATCTCTTAAGCCAGGTAGATCATTTCTTCTTTCAATGGAGCGATCTCTAGTCCCTTATTGAAAGCACTTTATTCGAAAGGGGTTGAATCGAGCGTGGCGTCAAGTTGTAAGAAAGATGTGAGAACGCTGGCCACGAGATCTTCAAATGACAAATCAGTTTCTCGCTTCGCATCACGCGGATTGCTCTGCGCGCACCATTGTCGGATTCGCGACAGGAGTTGACCGAGCCAGGTCGACGCTTTGGGCGGTCGTTTTCGTATCCACATTTGTCGCCGGGCCACACGCCGCACAAGCTGGGCCCCCTAGCGACAATCTGAATTGGTCGTCCAGCACGAAATCAAACGGTGCCTCCGCGGTCGCTGTCAAAAGGTCGATCTCTCCGCTTTGGGACACTTGGATCGGAGCCGACATGAGTGTGGCGCACGAGCCCACCACAACGTGGGATTTGCTCGCGGAGAAAGCTGCTAATGGCGGCAACGTGCCGCAATCCTCTGGTATCGCCTGGGCTGCCGCCACCACCCCCGGGCCAGGCTCCCTTTGGGACAAAACCATGGTGAACGCGCGCTTTGATTCGGGCGAGCAGAGTAGCAAAATCGGAACTTCGCTCATCAAGTCGGTGCCGCTGCCGAGCGATGACTCGCTGGCACTGCAGATTGACTGCGATCTGATCCAGCAGGGCCAAATACCGCTCCTCGGCATGCTCGGGCAGGGGATGCGCAACTATGAGACCCATCAATCGGCCAAAGTGACAATCACCGGCATCGGCACTAGCTTTGTTGTTGGCCAGACCATGTCGACCACCGACGAAAAATGGCTGCGTAGCTTTGGTGCCGAGCAGACGCTGTTCAACGGTGTCACGATCTCGAGCGCCATAGGGGAGACTGCACAAGGGGTAACGAACACGAGTCTGACAGCAAAATTTAGGAAGAGCTGGTGAGGTGTTGACGAGAGCTTTGGAGCAGCCGCTTGGCCTGCACCACATCTTCATGTTCGTCTCTTTCGAGGACGTTTCGATCAAGCGGCGCGGATAGCCCTCGGCGGGAACCAGACGCCACCGCAGTATTCGGCGGTTAAATGATCAGGGTTCCAGGGATGGCCAGAGAACGGCGGCGAGCTTGCGGCTTTCATTCGGAAGAAGCGTCTACACATAACTGGCGCTTATCCGCTTCAGGTGTTTCTAGACGAACGGGCGATACGGAAGTAGCGATGGATCGCAAGCAATTCGTGTTTATCGCAATGGCTATCATGGGTAGCTTACTCATGAGCGTAGCGCTCGCGCTCTGGCTCGCCGGTTGGTGAAACAGCAACGCCGCCCGCTTAAAATGGTCGCGGGCGGCGTTACTTGGGGTCTCGGGAGGGTGATGCAAAATCCCGGTAAAGAGCGGGTCTGCACGTCCCGTGCCAGTGTTTGTGCCTCTCAGGCCGACACATCCGCGGCGGGCATTCAATCCGATCAGGAGCCAGCCCATAGCAGAAAGCTCGATCACGCTTCGTCCACTCACGCTTCGCGGAGATCCTGATCATCAATAGCCGGGCGGTTCCGACAAGATCCCCCTTCAGGAGGCAACGAAACGACGCCGTCCGGTTACACACTCATTAATCAAAGAGCTCTGCAGCAGTTCGTTCGAGAAACGTCCTTGATGGCTAGTAGCTAATGTGTGCGGGCGCGATCCCCTCCAAGGCGCTGTGTGGTTCGGGCTAGTGACAGCGCAAGTGCATGCATCTGTGCTCGTTACAGCTAACGTCAGGTCTGAGGCGAGCCTGACGCAGTCGTTTTCTAAGTCGAAGAACAGCATCTGAGCAGCCAACCGGGGGCTGGACCGTTGACTCTCGAAGACGTTCTGGATCGACAAGTCGGGAACAAAAAAGCGGTAATCCCATGGAGCCCTCCTTGCACAAGGGACCTCAGTGCGACATCCGGGCTCGATGGATTTCTGGCTTGCGATGCCATTCGACGTGTCGTGAGTTCTGGGTGGCTTTCAGACATTCCTTGGTGGGTTGTCGACAATCTGGGACGCGCAAGTGCCGGCCACTGTCGAACTGGCGTGAGCGAAAGTGCAGCGACCAGCGCTTGAGTACCGTGCCTTCGTACCGAAGTTGTTGTCGTGTACTTCAGCTCTATGATAAGCAACAATTGGACCAGCTTTGAAAGGATTGCGTTATGAGTCTGACGCAGAGATTTGAGTTTCGGCAGTCGCTGGTGATAACGCCGCAGTTGATGCAGGCGATCAAGCTGCTGCAATTGTCTAATCTCGATCTCACGACCTTCGTCGAGGAAGAGCTCGAACGAAATCCACTACTCGAGCCCGCTGGCGACAATGAGCTCGCAACCAGTGATGTTTCTGACGAAACCAGCCTGTTCAGGGACCGCGAGGAACGCGGAGGCCAGGACCATGAACCCTCAGACGTGACCGCCGAAACGTTCGAGCTCGGCCAGGAAGAATGGCCGAGCTCTGATGTCGGCAGCCGTATTGAAATCGAACACAACGTTGTTTCCGAAGAAGCTCCCGAGGTGGGCGTTCGTAACACCCAGGATGCAGCGACGAGCGTCTACCCTGAATGGGGCGGGGGCGCCTCCGGTGACGAGGATTACAATCTCGAAGCTTTTGTCGCGGCAGAGACAACACTGTCCGACCATCTCGCCGAGCAGCTCTCGGTCGCATTCACCGCACCCGCGCAGCGCATGATCGGGCAGTATCTCATCGACCTCGTCGATGAGGCCGGCTATCTGCCGGCGGACCTGGGCGAGGCCGCCGAGCGGCTTGGTGCATCGCAGCAGGATGTCGCTGATGTCCTTGCGGTGCTGCAAAAATTCGATCCGCCCGGCGTCTGCGCACGATCTCTGAGCGAGTGCCTGGCGATCCAGCTTCGTGAGCTCGATCGCTACGATCCGGCGATGCAGGCGCTGGTCGAGAATCTCGATCTGTTGGCCAAGCGCGACATCGTTTCCTTGCGCGAGCTCTGCGGCGTCGACGACGAGGATATCGCCGACATGATCGGCGAGATCCGTCGCCTCAATCCCAAGCCCGGCATGAAGTTCGGCTCCTCGCGCCTCCAGGCCATGGTGCCGGACGTCTATGTCCGCCCAGGCCCCGACAGCGGCTGGCATGTCGAGCTCAACAGCGACATCTTGCCGCGCGTGCTCGTGAACCAGACCTATTACACGGAGCTTTCGAAGAAAATCGGCAAGGACGGCGACAAATCCTATTTCACCGAAGCGTTGCAGAACGCCACCTGGCTCGTGCGCGCGCTCGATCAGCGCGCCCGCACCATCCTGAAGGTCGCAACCGAGATCGTGCGCCAGCAGGACGGCTTCTTCACCCATGGTGTCGCACATTTGAGGCCGCTCAACCTGAAAGCGGTCGCCGACGCAATCCAGATGCATGAATCCACGGTGTCGCGCGTCACCGCCAACAAATACATAGCGACCAATCGCGGCACGTTCGAGCTGAAATATTTCTTCACCGCATCGATTGCGTCGGCCGATGGTGGCGAGGCGCATTCCGCCGAAGCCGTCCGCCACCACATCAAGCAGCTGATCGATTCGGAGGAACCGTCCGCAACCCTGTCGGATGACGCGATTGTGGAACGGTTGCGTGCGTCCGGCATTGAAATCGCCCGCCGCACGGTTGCGAAGTACCGCGAAGCCATGTGCATTCCGTCTTCGGTACAACGCCGTCGCGACAAGCAGAGCGCTCTTGATAACGTTCTCTCCACCGCCCTGTCCGATCGTTCCCGCAACACCGAGCCGGCCTGATTGCGGCTCAAAGCTAAAGCATGAACCGGACCCGACGGCCCGTGTTAGCGCAAAGTGTGAAGCGGTTTTCCGGAGAGATCATGCGCAAACAACAACCTAAAGCGCGATGACGATTCATCCTCATCTCATCACGCTTTAGGCATCAACCGAGCGAGCCGTTGCATCAGCTGCGAGACCTATGAGTGTATCGAGACTATTACGGCCCCAGCCCGGCTTTCCCGCTCGAGACAACAGGGACAACCCGCCGGACGGTCACATGTGATCTCGATCGGCGACATGCCCATGGGCAATGTCGTCGGGCGCGTCAGTCTTATCTTCTGTTCAATGATCTGCGCGGGCGACCCGCGCACGGAACGATTTTGACAGAGGCTGAGGTGAGGGATCTCTAAAAAGGTCGTTCGAAGATCGCGTTTTGCGTGCCCCGAGACGAGTGGAAAAGCGAGCTGAAAACAAAAACCCCGGCATTGCTGCCGGGGTTTTGCATTTCGTTGAGAGCGCCGGACCTTAGAAGTCCATGCCGCCCATGCCGCCGCCCGGGGGCATGGCGGGGCCGGGTGCGGCCTTCTTCGGCAGCTCGGCGACCATGGCCTCGGTGGTGATCAGCAGCGCCGCCACGGAGGAGGCGTTCTGGATCGCGGCGCGCACGACCTTGGTCGGGTCGATGATGCCCTTCGACACCAGGTTACCGTACTCGCCGGCCTGTGAGTCGAAGCCGTAGGCGTACTGATCCCTCTCGAGAATCTTGCCGACGATCACCGAGCCGTCTTCACCGGCGTTGATCACGATCTGGCGGGCCGGCCAGGACAGCGCCTTGCGCACGATCTCGACGCCGGTCTTCTGGTCGTCATTCTTGGTGCGAAGGTTCTTAAGCTGCTCGGTGGCACGGAGCAGGGCGACGCCGCCGCCCGGCAGAATGCCTTCCTCGACCGCCGCGCGGGTCGCATGCATCGCGTCATCAACGCGATCCTTGCGCTCCTTCACCTCGACCTCGGTCGCGCCGCCGACGCGGATCACCGCGACGCCGCCCGCGAGCTTGGCGAGACGCTCCTGCAGCTTCTCACGGTCGTACTCCGAGGTGGTCTCCTCGATCTGCGCCTTGATCTGGGCCACGCGCGCCTCGATGTCGGCCTTCTTGCCGGCGCCGTTGACGATCGTGGTGTTCTCCTTGTCGATTATCACCTTCTTGGCGCGGCCGAGCATGTTGAGCGTGACGTTCTCGAGCTTGATGCCGAGATCTTCCGAGATCGCCTGGCCGCCGGTCAGGATCGCGATGTCCTGCAGCATGGCCTTGCGGCGATCGCCGAAGCCCGGAGCCTTGACGGCCGCGACCTTCAGGCCGCCGCGCAGGCGGTTCACAACCAGGGTCGCGAGTGCTTCGCCTTCGACGTCCTCAGCGACGATGATCAGCGGCTTGCCGCTCTGCACCACGGCCTCGAGCAGCGGCAGAAGCTCGTTCAGCGAGGAGAGCTTCTTCTCGTTGATGAGGATGTAGGCGTCGTCCATTTCAACGCGCATCTTCTCGGCGTTGGTGACGAAGTAGGGCGAGATGTAGCCGCGATCGAACTGCATGCCCTCGACGACATCGAGCTCGGTCTCGAGCGACTTGGCTTCCTCGACGGTGATGACACCCTCGTTGCCGACCTTCTTCATGGCGTCGGCAAGGAATTTGCCGATCTCCGCGTCGCCGTTAGCCGAAATCGTGGCGACCTGGGCGATCTCCTCGTTCGAGGTGACCTTCTTGGAGTTCTTCTGGAGGTCAGCGACGACGGCGTCGACGGCGAGATCGATACCGCGCTTGAGGTCCATCGGGTTCATGCCGGCGGCAACCGCCTTGGCGCCTTCACGGACGATCGCAGCCGCGAGCACGGTCGCGGTGGTGGTGCCGTCGCCGGCCGCGTCAGCGGACTTGGAGGCGACTTCGCGCACCATCTGGGCGCCCATGTTCTCGAACTTGTCGTCGAGCTCGATCTCCTTGGCGACGGTGACCCCGTCCTTGGTGATGCGGGGAGCGCCGAACGACTTATCGAGGACGACGTTCCGACCCTTCGGGCCGAGCGTGACGTTCACGGCATTGGCGAGGATGTCGACGCCGCGCAGCATGCGGTCGCGGGCGTCAACGCCGAATTTCACTTCTTTGGATGACATATTGGTTTCCCTGAGTTGTCTTGGTCTCATCTCACCCTTGGCGAGGCGCCCGGCAGGCGCTCCTCAGGGGTGAGCGGTGCGAGCGGTTGGATTAAGCGACCTTCTTCTTGGCCGACAGGTCGGTGAGTACGCCCATGACGTCGCTCTCTTTCATGATCAACAGCTCCTGGCCGTCGATCTTGACCTCGGTGCCCGACCACTTGCCGAACAACACGCGGTCGCCGACTTGGATGTCGATCGGGATCAGCTTGCCGCTCTCGTCGCGGCCGCCGGGGCCAACGGCGATCACTTCGCCCTGCGAGGGCTTTTCCTTGGCCGTATCGGGAATGATGATGCCGCCAGCGGTCTTCTCTTCTGCGTCGATGCGCTTGACGACGACGCGATCATGAAGCGGACGGAAGTGCATGCAGTCCTCCTAAAACATTTGCAGGAGTTGAGGATTTCAACGTTGTTAGCAGTCTGTGCCAGCGAGTGCTAGCGCAGGCGCAGCTGAAATAGGATGGGGTTTTTACGGGAGCAAGGGCTTCCAGCAAAAAATCAGCACTCAGAAGCGTATCTATCTGAATCATTAGCGTCGCTAACTGGTCCGCCCGCTATTAGCGCAGTGTAGCTGCTCGGCCGAGGCCTGCACGATGTCGCGGCGGATGCTCTTGGCCAGGACGAATCCCCAAAAGATTGATGGCCTCGAGATTCTTAGTCATCTAATGCCATTCAACTTGGTCTCATTGACTGCTCGAAAGCCGGCTCCGGCCGATGCAGACGCGAGCGCTGATGAGCGCGCTGGGTAACAGGAGCTTGCCGTGGCTTGCTTCAGTGGGCGGTCCGGATTTTCTTCGAGTTACCGCCATGTCCGCAACAGCGAAAGAGCGTGAACAGGTTCGCTGATGCCCCTCATTCATAAGCGCGCTTATTCATCTTGCTCAATCACTAATCTTGGCAGTTGACGGTAGCTGATGAGATCGGCCAGGCGCGCCGGTGGCGCTCTCTTCGGAGCTGAACGAAACGCGCGGATTCGAACACAGGCATCAGCCACAGAAGGCAAACCGACGATTGGACGGTCGCTCACCCGAGCAATGCTTTCTAGCATTGCATAAGGTTAGACCATCCAGCCGTTCTGGCCGCCTCTGCTGATGAAGGGAATCGTGGCGGACTAGGAGCAGTCCCGCTCATCGGAATGCTTATCAATGGCGGCATTTTACATGCACAGCCGTGCGCTGCGCCTTAGCATAACGGCAATGGCGCTCGCGAAATGATCACTGGCGACGTCATGCCGGATTCCGAAGGGTCATGCAGAATCCCGGTAAAACGGACTCGCACGTCCCGTGCCACGGTTCGTGCCTCGGCCGAGCCGCGCGGCGGAACGGATCAAGACGAGCCAGCGCTCACGCAAAGCTCAATCGCGCTTCATCCACTTTTCTTCAAGATGCTGATGATCGTATACGCATCGTCTCGCGTCCTACGATTGCGACTAGATCCGCCTCGGGGAGGCAACGAAAGGAAACCGTGCCCGTTTCACAACATTTTCTTTAGACCGGTCGCAAAGAGTAAAGTGAGGGGCGGCACCGACGACTGGATCGGAAATACGCCGAGTCCGCCCCCGCATCACCCTGGGAGGCCAGTGATGCGGCTTTGAAGGTAGCAAACAATCGGATCATGCAGCTACTGCAACTATCTCACACCAGGATGGCACGCATGAGGGTTGAATCGGCCGCGGCGTCAGGTTGTATGCTGTCGAGCCCCTCGGATATCTTGACCACGCGCAGAAAGAAAACCTGACAGTCGCGACAAACAAGCGCAAGTCGCGGACAAAGATTGCAGGCAACGCGAGAGACGTGGTTTGGAGCCTTAGTAGATCAGCAACAATGATCCGATTTGGTCGTTAGTGCGACCCGCTCAACGCGCAAAGCCGAGATCTTTAATCCCGATAATACGCCAGCCGCCTCCTTTCTGCTCCAAGGCGTTCCCTTCTCGTTGGATAGGGTTCGTCCATGTTGCTCGATCAAAATGATCGCGGCAGACTGGCCCGGCGATCGGGCCATCTCTTCCCAAACGCGGTTGCGTCTCATGCCGGAGCCCTCTTCTGATCTAAGGTCTCGACCGAGCTCTTTAGCCCGAGTTCTCGGGTCGGAGCAAAATCCGGGCCGCAACGAATATAGTTCTGGTCCTTGTCGTCTATACGGCAAGATGCGACGGCGTCGGCCGCTCGATCTTTGTTCGACGTCTGACAGTGGGGCACAACTGTGTGAGATCCAAAACAGTTGCGTGCTGTTGCGCCTTCTCGAACCCTTCCGAAGCGCGATGAGGTGCTGAGAGTTCGCGAGGGACGCTGGCATGCCCCTTGCTCCCTCTCACAGTAGGCCAATCGAGGCCAGTTGGAAGGAGCTGAGCATGAGCAGCACGACAGGAGCTTGGGCTTACGGAGAGAAAGCGCCGATGCCAAGTCAAGAGCAGACCAAAACGAAAGAAGTTCGTGGCTCTTCGAGCCGCGGCGGTTTTGGGGCCATGCCGCAGGATGCAAAAGCTGCGGCAAAAAGCGCGTAAGGGGCGCTGACGAAATCGGGCGCACGACTGCCCGGCTATGCAGGGCCGAAAGTGCGGTACCGCTGACCTCGCCCTGCCCCTTGACGGCAGGGCGAGGAAGCGTCGCTGCTTTAGCCGTTGATAGGAGCTGGCAACTGCGGTTGCTCATTGCATCGCTAGAATGAATGAGTTGGGTGGGAATTGACCGTCCTTTACGACAAACTGGATCTCCCCAATATACAGGATCGGGTAGACTTTGCTGCGTTTATGTTGGGAATAAGCCACACCGATCTCTACAGGTACGAAACGGGCGGCCGCCAGATCTTCGTTTTCAACTCTCCTGAATTGGTTCAGCGCTTTTACGAAGACACTGATTGTTACGATATCAGCGAGCACCACTACAGAAACATTGTGTATGCATATGCTCCGTCGGCATTCCCACTGTTGAAATTGAAAGCGATTTCCGCTCGTCAAGTGAAGCCGTGCGATACAATTCTAGCTGAGCTAACTCAGAGCGCGGCTGGCTTTCAAGAGCGTGTTGCGCCATTCGTTGCAGATCAGAGCACGATCGAGATCTCACATGAGATCAAACGCTGGATGCTGATCCTGATGGCGAAATTGCTTTACAATTTCGATATCTCTCGCCATGCCGACGAGTTCATCGTGAGAGGAAATTTTATTGAGGAGTGGCTAGCGAATGTAGAACACGCCGATTGCTGGCCTGAGAGGAGGAGAATTGACAGCGCGCTTGAAGAGAGTGAAAAATTCTTTCAGAACGTTGCGCTTGAAATCTCGAAGATCAAGCTCTCTCATTGCGACCAGAAGCTTAAAATGCCGGAAGATCTGGTCGCGTACACGATCATCCAAACGCTGATCAACGCCTTCCACGCATCCGCGACCTCCATCACGTGGACCTTGATGCTTATTGCCGGAAGCAGTGTCGAAGAGGGTCTATTTGAAGAAGTGGCGGCAGCCGGACCCGAGTTCGATTTTCGGAGCGTGAAATCAGCTCCCAAGCTCCGGGCGGCCTTGATGGAAAGCTTGCGACTTTATCCGCCCGCGTGGATGCAAGGCAGACACGTACGGAAGAATCACAAGGTTGGCGGGATGAACATTCCTCAGGGCAGCGCAGTGATGGTTTGCGCATACTCGCTGCATCGCAATGCAAAATATTGGAAACGTCCTGGAGAGTTTCTGCCGGAAAGGTTCAATGGCCGCTCGACCTACGACACCCGATGCTATGTGCCGTTCGGCGGAGGACCCCACATCTGCCCAGCATCTGGACTGTCAATTCCGATTTTGCAAATGATGCTTGCTTACATGATCCGGCGGTTTCGCTTCTCAGTGCATGGGACCGCGTGTAAGCCTCGAGGGCTAATTGGGCTGAGATTGCATCCAGGTCTTTGGCTCAAGCTTAGGCCTCGACAGTGAACATCTGCGTGGGCGGCGCGGAGGTTTGGTGCACGTCATGGATTTCCATGAGCGCGTCGCCATCGATCAAGCTACTTGTCACTTCAAGGTGACGCGAAACGGCTGCCCAACTTGCTGGAGTCTCGCAGTGCATGCCTGACTGAATGCTGTGGGGAGCGGCCAAGGTCCTCAGGCGTGTTTGCCGCCTGACCTTGACAGCGCAATGGTCAAACACTTGATCAACGCAACCGTGGCGAACGGCTTAGCAAGAAAGCAGATCCCGCCAGCCTCGATCGCTCGAGCGCGCACCGCATCGTCTGGGAAGGCCGTGATGAAGATGAACGGCATACGATGACCGAGGCTTCGCATATGCCTCAGCAGATCAATTCCGCTCATCAACGACATTTGGACGTCGGTAATCACACAGGACGTCTCGGTCAATTCCGCAGCGCTTAGGAACTCCTCGGCGGAGGCAAATGCATGGACCAAGTATCCGTACGATGCCAGAAGGTTGCTCGTGGCGGCGCGAACGGATGGATCATCGTCGATGACCGAAATGACGGAATGCTTGGGCAAACTGATCGCTCGTGATCCGGGAAACTGCTCGCCGCGGTTGCGGCCGACGTCGGAAAGTGAGGGCGCGAAGCAGAATTGAAAAGCATACTTAGGTTTGTACGTTCCCCTTTGGTCGAGAAATCCCGAGAGCTTCACTCATTCTTATGAGGTCAGCCAGCGACTTCGCGCCCATTTTGCGCATGACCTGGCCGCGATAGATTTTGACGGTAATCTCTGCCAGCCCGAGCTCGCCCGCCACCTGCTTGTTCAACAGGCCAGAGGCGACCAGGGCCAAAACATCGCGCTCCCGTGAGGTCAGACTTTCGAGCCGGGATCGCAGTTCAGAGACCGTTTTTTCGAGATCGCGCCGCTTGCGGTCTCGTTCGATCGCGGCCCGCACCGCGTCGAGCAGATCCTGCTCGCGTACCGGCTTGGTCAGGAAGTCGACCGCACCGCTCTTCATAGCCTGGACGGTCATGGGAATATCGCCGTAACCCGTGATAAAGATGATCGGCGTGTGAATGTTTGCCTCAGCGAGTTCGGACTGCAGATCGAGGCCGCTCGATCCTGGTAGGCGGATGTCGAGCACGAGGCAGCTCGGTACCTCGGGCGGGTTCGCCTGCAAAACCTCCGCCGCAGAGCCGAAAACCTTGACCTTAAGGCCTACTGATTCAAACAGATTTGTAAGAGCCTTGCGCATCGAAGCGTCGTCGTCGACGATCAAGACGATCGGTTCATCGGTATCTGTGCGCGACTGCGGTGCTTGCGAAAGCTCGCTCATGATGCAACCTCCTGTTGCACGCGAAGGTTCATGTGAAACGTCACGCCGTATCCCTTTAAAAGTGCACCAAGCGCAAAAGCCGCCAAGAAGGCTTGTGCGGCCAAATTATCCAATTTCGCTATCTGCGTCAGTATTGATCGCAAAACTGCCCATTTTGCGACTATATGGGCGATTCGGTTGGGGCAAAAGGACTACAAGGCCCCAACGGGCCCGTGTTGGGCGCGATCGAAGGCCTTGCTGCTCTACCGCATCGCCCGAGGGCCTCACTGCGGCGCCAATTCCGTATCCCCGACCGGAACTGCGGAGAGGGGCTGGACATTGATTCTCGCCAGAGATGCTGGTCGCTCTCGCGACTGGCCCGGTCCGGGCGACTTAAGGTTAAGCAGCCGTCGTCGAACAGACCAAGATGCCAAAGGAATGAAATGGTCCGAGCCACTCCAAAACTTCCCGCTTCCGGCTTTGCTCTCGAAGTAGATGGCCGACTCAAAGCCGAATTTGCGACCAAAGACGGGGCGCTCGCCGGTGAAATGGACCCGCGGAGCGGGACCGCTTGAACCGGTTTGTTAGTTGGAAACTGACCGCTCCTGATCCTTTCTATCACGCTGCCAGAGACTCTGTCTGCTGCTGTTGCTGTGGGCATGTGGTCAACGCGTCAGCGTTGTCCACCATGTCCACAGCCTTCGCGGCCTGCATCCGTTCGCGCCAGACCGCCATCGGCGTGCGATAGCCGAGGGACTGATGAAGGCGACGATCATTGTAGAAGGCGATCCAGCTCGCGATCCCTGCCTTGGCCTCGCGGCCGTCGGCATAGCCCTTGAGATAGATGTCCTCATGCTTGAGAGACCGCCACAGCCGCTCGATGAAGACGTTGTCCATCCAACGACCGCGGCCATCCATGGAGATCTTGATCTTTGCGGCCGCCAGCGCGCCGGTGAAGGCCACGCTGGTGAACTGGCTGCCCTGGTCGGTGTTGAAAATCTCCGGCGTGCCGTACTTCGCCAGCGCCTCTTCCAGAGCCGCCACGCAGAACGAGACGTCCATCGTGTTCGACAACCGCCACGCCAGAACCGCACGGCTCGCCCAGTCGATGATGGCGACGAGATAAAGAAAGCCGCGGCCGATGGGCAGATACGTGATGTCGGCCGCCCACACCTGGTTTGGCCGGTCGATCGTCATGTTGCGCAGCAGATAGGGATAGATCTTGTGGCCCGGCGCCGGCTTTGTCGTGTTCGGCCTTGGTCCCAGCGCCGCGATGCCCATCTTGCGCATCAACCGCTGCACACGCTTGCGATTGACCTGAAGCCCCTCAGCCTTCAGCATCGCGGTCATTCGCCGCGAGCCCAGGAACGGCCAGGCGGTGAACAGCTCGTCGAGGCGCCGCATCAGGGCGAGGTCGTTGTCGTTGGCCGGCCGTGGCGGCCGGTAGACCCCAGAGCGGGCGATACCAAGCAACATGCATTGCCGGCGAATCGACAGCGCCATGTCGGCGCGATCGAGCATTCCTCGACGGTCCGGCGTGCTCATCTTCCGGACCTCCGCGCTAAAAAATCGCGCTCGACTGTCAGTTGTCCAATCTTGGCGTGCAGCTTCTCGATCTCTCGTTCGCGAGCGTCCTCGCTCTCCCGCCCGACACCCGCGTCAAAGGCCCGGGCCGCCTGGTCCAGCAGCTGCTTCTTCCAGGCATAGATCTGGTTCGGGTGAACCTCATAGCGCTGGGCCAGATCGGCCACCGTCGTCTGCTCCCGCACGGCTTCCAGCGCGATCTTTGCCTTCAGTGCCGCGTCGATCTTGCGTCTCGTCTTCGTTGTCATCATGCGCTCCGTCTATCAAACGGAGCAGCCCCTTCCAACTAAGCACGTGGTCCCACAATCGGGGTCCATTTCACCGGAGCGCAGGAGCTTAAGCAGCGTTTTCCCATGCTTCAGGTCAGAATTTATGATGCTCGGACGATGGCCAGGGAGGACGTCCACCTTCCGCGGGCTTGACGTTCTGCGTTCTCGCCGTTTAGCGCGTGGGGCTGGCGCCTCACCAGGCTCTCATGAACCGAGCCACGCAGCGTCTTGGCCATCGGTTTCGATCCCTCGCGCACCAAGATGTGTCCCTCCCCGAAGGCGTTCTGATCCAAGGTCTCATTGCGTTCAGCGACCAGGCTTGGATCTTCCTTCCGGGGGGCATTTTTCGTCCCTAACGACTTTGGTCGGCTCTTGCGGCCCCCCGACCAAGGAATGCACCGCTGCCTTCCGTTGTGTGTCGCCGGGGCCCGCGCCATCTCTTGGACCACCATTCTCCCGGCTGTATGGCAGTCCACGCGACAAGCCCGGGAAGGGGGCAGGTCACATTCTGCTTTTTGCTGGTGACCGCAGTGAGCCGTGGAAGGCAGGGACGGGCGATCTTGCATGAAGTCTCCTTCATGGCTTGAAAGCGGAATGAGACGCATGGTGGATTTTCCGCAACGGCCTGAGGGCCGGGCGTTCGTGAGGCTCCCGGCCGCTCATCGCGGAGAATCAGTGACCAAAAACTATATCTTCTATTCTCGATCGGGCGACTGCAACGGTTAGATAAACTATCGGCCGGACCATAGAGTGGCTCAGCACAGAGGTGACGCGGGTCTTCATCGCGAAAAACGCTTGCGCGGTTGCAGGGGAGATCGGCTCAAAAAAATGAACAAGCGCGACGACGTCCATCCCTTATCACGCGTGTACTGAGCCCCTCCAAGGTCTGACGCATGAAGACTAGCTCGCTTCAAGCCATTCGAGCATCGTGCAGCGCACTTTCTAGAAATCTGAACGATCCACATCGAAGAAAGACAAACCTTCGAGGCCCGCATGAGCGGTTTGCCCCACCGACTTTCGAAATCGACAGAAGCATTGCAATCCTGGTTGTCCGATTTGCGACCTGCTGTCAGGGCCAGTACACGTCCGGTTAGCAGATAGCCTTGTAATCAAGGCTCTCGGCTTGGCATGAGCTTTGAATGGCAGGATTTATTCAGGACAGCCGCTCGAAGGATTCCCAGGTGTGACGAGCATATCAGATGCCGGTGTGCGTGGGCCGCAACTTCGGGGTCCTCAACGTCGGCGCCGCCTGGCGCGACGCTCCTGCGGGATGTTGCCAGCAAAGTTGAGCACGTCGCAATCGAGTTCGCTCCATGAGGAGCCAGTGATCCCGATGTCTGTATGTCGGCCATCAACCGCTTTCTTACAGAAAGAGAGGTGGAGCGCTGGTGCAGACTTAGCTGCTCTCGGCGGTCGGGAGCTGCGGACGAGCACCGAACCCATCGGTCGCGCTCTCGCCCGCCGTTTCTAAACCGACTGAGCAAGATCTGACGTTGCATCGTTCGACAGCGGTCCGGGATCGCGGCAAGCGGACGCTCCTCTCCGTAAAGCAGAGATGTTAGGGCCGGCGAAGTAAACCGGACGGCGGTGTTGTATGGATAAACGAGTGGAAAAAGCAGTGCTGGACTTCCAGCATAAGCGCACGACACCGGGGGATTATCATCAGCTTGTTACCGAGTTTGTTGAACTTGCGAAGCTCGCATGGCCAATGGTGCTGACGCAGCTTGGGCAAGTCATGATGATGACGACCGATCTCGCCCTGATAGGAGGCCTCGGTCCTGAGGCGCTTGCTGCGGCAGCACTGGGTGTCGTCATATACCTCATTGGCTTCACCCTCGGCGTCGGTTTGCTGGCCCCGATCGCGCCGCTGGCAGCGCAGGCGTTCGGAGCGAAAAACCTTGCCGCGCTCAGACGCACGGTGCGCATGGGACTCTGGGCGGCGCTGCTGTTATCGCTTCCGATCATTGCCTTTGCGCTCCAGGGAGAACGAACACTGCTCACCTTCGGCCAAGCGCCCGAGGTGGCGCGCCTCGCGCAGCAATACCTGTTCGGACTAGCCTTTGGCGTGGTGCCGGCGCTGGGTTTTAACGGCTTTCGCAACTTCATGGCTGCGGTCCACCGGCCGCAGCCGGTTTTGTGGATTACGATTGGGTCCATTCCTCTCAATGCGCTCATGGCTTATTTGCTCATCTATGGAAAGCTCGGCCTGCCGCAGCTTGGGCTTTTCGGGGCCGGCCTTGCGAGCAGCTTCGTGAACTTTACGATGTTCTTGGCCGTGTTGTGGTTCGCCACAATGCGCTTCCCTTTCCGCGACTATCACGTGCTTGCGCGTCTGCGGCAATTCGATTGGCCGTTCATGAAACGATTGATCGCGATGGGAATTCCGGTCTCATTCATTGTCTTGCTGCAAGGCGGACTTTTTTTGGCCGCCGGGCTCCTGGCCGGCCTCGTCAGCATTAGAGCGCTTACTGCCCATCAGATCGCGCTTCAAGTCGACACGGTCCTATTCGTGGTTCCAGTAGGCATCAGCACGGCGGCGGCCGTGCGCGTCGGTCACGCCGTAGGTCGCCGGGACGGACCTGGCGTCAAAAGAGCAGGGATGATTGCTATACTCCTTGGCATTATGGCTGCTGCGGTACTGACGATTGCGGTTGTCGCCGTACGTTTTGAAATCGTCGGCCTGTTTGTGGACGATACGACTGAGGGTGCCGGCGCGACGACAGACTTGGCGGCCAACCTGCTTTTGGTCGGCGCGAGCTTCTTTATCAGTGATGCCGCTCAGCACATTGCGGCGGGCGGCTTGCGTGGACTGAAGGACACTCGCATCCCGCTTCTTTTCGCCTGCGTAGCTAATTGGCTAATCGGCTTCACCCTAAGTTACGTGCTCGGTTTGAAGATTGGGCTTGGTGCGATTGGTATCTGGATTGGTTTGTCGATTGGCACGACCATCTACGCGTCTTTCCTCGTGACGCGTTTCCTGCTGCTGGCGAGCAGGCTTGCTCCGCGAGGGAGTCCCGCAACTTCGTAAGTCAGGCATATTGGTCAAGCAGAATTCCCAGAACTAGCAAGGGGTTTGGGCTTCTACCGTTACCCAAACGACCCTCCGGTTCGAAAAAAGATTCTGGTTTCTGAGTATCCTGTCATGCGAGCCTAGTGTCGTTCACACGGAACGGTCCTTGTTCAAGTGACATTCGATATCAATCGGGCAGCGGCGCATCGAGGCACCGAGGCATGCCCTCCGCCGAGATCAGTTTGACCGTCGGTCGGCAGGTCTCGGCAAGCGAGCGCGCGCCTCGTCGCCTTTCGGTTGGAGGACTTTGATCCCTCGCCGTCACACCAACTGCTTTGTTCCGGATCCGGTCGCTCCTGCGGGCGCATTTTCGCCTTCTCTTGGGACCCCGGTCCGCCGTCGCCAAGGCGGCGGAGCTCTGCGGATTCCTGCGGTTAGTTGGTACGCCCGCCGTGCATGGAGCGCCTTCGTTGTACGAAGTCGAAGTTATTCTTGCCTTGTACATTCACCAACCACGTGCGCCCGCTGTGGGGCTGCCGTCGCAGCCGGTCAGATCTGCGTATAGCTCAGCAGGGGCTCCTAGAGTGAAAGGGCGGTGCCTTCGAGGTGACGGGTTCATAGCCGCGAGAGAGTCTCGCCGGTGCCCGTTCTCGGAGATTAGCGATGTCCAAGCGCCATCCTCGCATCGGGACCGGCCAGAAGCGGGCGGGCCTTTATGACGAAATTACCGATAAGATCATTGCCGAGCTCGAAGCCGGCCGCGTTCCATGGGTGCAGCCTTGGGGGACAGCGGCGGCCAAGGCCCCGCTTGCCATGCCGAACAACGCCTCGACCAAACGGCACTACAGCGGCATCAATGTCCTGATCCTTTGGGGCGCGGTCATCGAGCATGGCTTCGCTGGTCAGAGCTGGCTCACCTTCCGCCAGGCGCTATCGCTCGGCGGCCATGTGCGCAAGGGCGAGCGTGGTACGACAGTGCTCTATGCAGACCGCTTCGTACCGAATGATGAAAAGCGCCGAGCTGCAGAGACCGGCGAGGAAGCGCTGTCGATTCCCTTCCTGAAGCGTTTTACGGTCTTCAATGCGGATCAGTGCGACGGCCTGCCTTCGGAAATCGCGGCTACGGCGCCTCCTCGGCAGCAGGGACTGATCGAGCCAGCTGTCGAAGCCCTGATCAGGGCGAGTGGAATTGAGTTCCGCATTGGCGGTGATCGCGCCTTCTATGTGCCGACAGAAGACTATGTGCAGGTGCCGCCGCCGCAGGCCTACTTCGAGCCGATCAATTGGCATCGCACGGCGCTCCACGAGCTTGGCCACGCAAGCGTGCGTGTTCCAGCCGATCGTGATCACGGATTCCAGGCCATCGTGATCACCCATTCCAGAGCATCGTGATCACCGTTTCCAGCTGATCGTGATCGCTATTTCCAGCGATCATGATCGGGGGACAACCAGGAGGCGCGCACCGCTGACAGTCTGCAACCGGGGTAGCTCGGTCTTTTGCTCAACAGCAGAGGATCGAGATGCCGACAGAGAGACTGTCCATGCGCCACATTCGCGAAGTTCTACGCCTGCACTACAGCGTCGGCATGTCGCAACGCGCCGTTGCCCGCAGCCTGGGCCTGGCCCAGGGTACGGTCAGCAAGTACGTCAACCGAGCACGCCGCGCCGGTCTGACCTGGCCGTTGCCAAAGGAGCTGGATGACGACGTCCAGCTCGAGTGCCGCTTGTATCCGCCGCCCTCCGATCGCCCCAGCGAGGAGCGTCCGCAGCCGGATTGGACGCTCGTGCATCGCGAGCTGCGGCGCCGGAACGTCACGCTGATGCTGTTGTGGGAGGAGTATTGCGACGCAAACTCCGACAGCTTCAGCTATGCGTGGTTCTGCGAGCGCTACAGGGAATGGGCCGGTCGCCTCAAGCCGACCCTGCGTCAAGTTCATATCGCCGGCGAGAAGCTGTTCGTCGACTATTCCGGCCACACCATGGAGGTGGTTGACGGGCTCTCCGGTGAGGTGCGCAGCACGCAGATCTTCGTCGCCGTGCTCGGCGCCTCGAACTACACCTACGCCGAAGCCAGCCTCAGCCAGAGCCTGCCGGACTGGATCGCCTCGCACGTTCGGGCATTTGCCTATTTCGGCGGCGTGGCCCGGCAGACGGTGAGCGACAATTTGAAGGCTGGCATCACCCGGGCCTGCTTTCACGAGCCGATGGTCAACCGGACCTATGCCGATCTCGCCCGCCATTACCGCACCGCCATCGTTCCGGCGCGGCCGTATCATCCGCGCGACAAAGCCAAGGTCGAAGTCGGGGTCCAAATCGTCGGGCGATGGATTCTGGCGCGCCTGCGCAACCGCCACTTCTTCTCGCTCATCGCCCTCAACGAGGCCATCCACGCGCTCCTTGGCGAGCTGAACGATCGACCTCTCCGGAGCTGGGGGCGAAGTCGGCGCGAACTGTTCGAGGAGCTCGATCGTCCGGCACTCACCCCCTTGCCGGATGAGCCCTACGAGTACGCCGAATGGAAGCGCTGCCGGGTCAACCTCGATTATCACATCGAGATCGCCAAGCATTACTACAGCGTTCCCTATAGCCTCGTACATCAGGAGGTCGAGGCGCGCATCACCCAAAAGACCCTCGAGATCTTCCTCCGTGGCAAGCGCGTAGCCTCGCATCTGCGCAGCACCTTGCCGCATCGCCCGACCACGATCGCCGAGCATATGCCGAGTTCGCATCGCCGCTATCGCGACTGGACCCATGAGCGCATTCGTTCCGAAGCCGCCAAGGTCGGCCCCGATGCCGAGACGCTGATTGACGTCATCCTGCGGTCGCGGCCGCACCCGGAACAGGGCTTCCGCTCGGCGATCGGCATTCTTGGGCTGGTCAAGCGCTACGGCCAGGAACGCGTCGACGCCGCCTGCGCCCGGGCCCTCCTGCTCAACGCCCGTTCGTACAAATCGGTCGCTGCCATCCTCAAGAACGGCACTGACAGAACCGCTCCTTCCGCCGAGGAGGCGCCCATCCTCTTCCACGCCAACATCCGTGGCCGCAGTTACTACAATTGAACCAGGAGACGATCAGCATGCTCATTCACCCCACCGTCGATCGCTTGCGCGCCCTCGGCCTTGCCGCCATGGCCGATACCTTCGTCGAACTGCAGAACAATCCCGAGGCGGCCGAGATGCCGCACGCCGATTGGCTCGGCCTCCTCGTCGATCGCGAGGTCACCGCCCGCGACAACCGTCGCCTCACGCGCCGCTTGAGCAGCGCCAAGCTCCGTCAAGCCGCCGCCATCGAGAACGTCGACTATCGCACCGCCCGCGGCCTCGATCGTTCGCTCTTCCAGACCCTCGCCACCTGCCAATGGATCCGCGATGCCAACCACCTGGTCATTGTCGGCCCAACCGGTACCGGCAAGTCCTGGCTTGCCTGTGCGCTCGGCAACAAAGCGTGCCGCGACGGCTTCTCCGTCCTCTATAAGCGGGCACCCCGCCTGTTCGCAGATCTTGCGCAGGCGCGCGGCGAAGGCCGTCTGGCGCGCCTGATTGCCGCCCTGGAGCGCGTCAATCTCCTCATCCTTGATGGTGTGGACGGCCTCACCTCAACGGCATCATAGTGCCAAGGCGTGGTCACCAGAGCGCCACAAAGAAGGGAGACCGTCCGAGATGAAGTTTATTAGAATAGGCGTTGATCTCGCCAAGAACTATTTTCAGATTCATGCGCTGTCTAGTGAGGATGCACCAGCCGTAAAGCGCAAGCTGACGCGCCGGACGATGCGCGAGTTCTTCTCGAGGATCGAGCCGTGCCGCGTTGGCATGGAGGCTTGCGGCTCAGCGCACTATTGGGCGCGCGAACTGAAGGACATGGGACACGATGTGTCTCTGATGCCGCCGGCCTACACAAAGCCCTATGTCAAACGAGGTAAGAACGATGCCGTCGATGCGGAAGCCATCTGTGAAGCGGTCTCGCGCCCTGCCATGCGTTTTGTGCCGATCAAGAGCGCTGATCAGCAAGCGACCCTGATGTTGCACAAGACGCGCGAGCTGCTGGTCAAACAGCGAACGATGAGCGTGAACGCTCTACGCGGCCATTTGGCCGAATTCGGTCTTGTCGTCGCCAAGGGCACCGGCCGCGTCGACGAGCTTTTAGGCCTCGCAGAAGGCGACGCGACTCTTCCCGACGCCGCTGTCCTGGCCGCGAAGGTTCTCGGTCAGCAAATTGATGCGCTCGGAGGCGCACTCGATGATTTGGAGAGGGAGATCGCCAAGGCTCACGCGCTCAGCGAGACGAGCCGTTCGCTCGGAGAAATTCCCGGCGTTGGCAAGCTTGTTGCCTCGGTAATTACAGCCAGTGTACCAGACCCAAGCGTATTCAATTCGGGACGGGATTTTGCTGCCTGGCTGGGTCTGACGCCCAGGCAAATTTCAAGCGGGGGTAAACCAACTCTCGGAACCATCACCAAGGCGGGTAATCGATATATAAGGAAGTTACTCGTTCTCGGAGCAACATCGCTTCTAAACGTTGTGGAAAAACGCCGCGGCGGCTTGCGCGACTGGATTGTCGGGCTTTTGGCTAAAAAGCCGGCGCGGCTTGTGACCGTCGCCCTCGCCAACAAGCTTGCTCGGATCATCTGGGCAATGATGAAAACCGGAGAATGCTTCCGCACCGAGATGTTCGCCAAACTTTGAGTGTCGGACAGCCGCATCGAAGAGTTATAAGCTTGGTAAGTGCAAGAAAGGCATGATGAAAGACAACGGTCGCCACCGAAAACCAGGAAAACCCGACCAGTCGTGTGAGCCTCAAAGCTCGCATCCTTGATGTGACCCCTTGGTTCTCGGACTTCATCAGGGCCAGCGGAGATATGATCCGCGCTAAAGGCCGGACATACGATCGCAGCCGTCCAAGTCGTTCGAAGTGCCAAATTGTGCTTGCCATCAGAGGCCGTCCACATACGACGACTGGGGACCCGAACCGCTCACCGCCGACCAGCGCCGTGATCTGCTTGAGATCGTCGACGATCGCTACGACAAGGGATCCTTGTTGATCACAAGTCAGGTGCCCGTGTCGCAATGGCATGACGTCATTGCCGATCCCACCCTCGGCGATGCGATACTGGACCGTATCATTCACAATGCCCACCGTATCGAGCTCAGAGGCGACAGCCTGCGCCGCCAGACCAGCGAAAGGAAAATGCCGTGAGCACCTCGCGCACGATCGTCCCGCCGGCCCACAGGCCCCTCCCGCGCGCGTCGCTACGTCGCTCGTGGGGGCACTCCGCGCCGCGCACGGGGCCCTCCCATGGACCGCCGCGACGATCTCCAAGCCAGCCAACCAGCCTTGACGAGGAGACCGTTTCCAGCAAACTTAAAACCGTCAGTTGTGTTCGTCTCCAGTGATCACGATCATCTGGAATCCGTGATCACCATCGTCTGGAACACCTGATCACCATCCCTGGAATACGCACAAGCGGTCATTCTTCACGACTCAACCGCGATCTCAGTGGCTCTTTTGGCACCAGGAAGTACGCGTTTGAGGAGTTGATAGCGGAGCTGTCCGCCGCGTTCTCCTGTGCCTCGCTCGGCATCGTTCCGACAGTGCGGCACGCCGACTATATCGCCTCATGGTTGGAGTAATGGCGAGCTCGCCATTATTCCAATAATCAGCAGCAGATCATAATGTGAAGGAGCACCGCGTTTCCGGTGTTATGAGGGGATGGTGTGCGATCTCCTCCACATTATCTCTTTGCCGCTAAAGGGTATCGAGCCAGGCGAGAACGCTCTGGTCCTGTTTCCACGATGGCCGCTTTGTCGATCGTGTTGGGCATACGAGGCGTTCCAGTGCCAGGCGCTTTGTTTCCAGATTTGCCTGAGCGTAGTGGTTTGTGGTGTCGAGGCTGACATGGCCGAGCCAACTTCGGATCACAGTGACGTCAACTCCTGCCGCCACCAGATGCACCGCCGTCGCATGACGGAAGCTATGAGGTGTTACATGCTTCGAAGTCAGGCTGGGCGTGATCTCCGCTGCCGCTTCGACGTATTGCGCCAGTTTGAAGCGGACACCCGATGCGCCGAGCGGGACCCCATATCGATTAACGAAGATGGGCTCGTCGTCGGCCCTCGGCTGTCGTATGAGCTGCGATCTTAGCAACGACACGGTTTCTGGCCAAAGAGGGCTCAGGCGCTCTTTTCGCCCTTTGCCATAAAGACGCACGCAGCTTGGCGAGTCGAACCGGATCGCCCCCGGGCAAACATCGAGCGCCTCCTGGATACGCGCGCCGGTATTGTAGAGGAAGGAGAAGAGCGCGTGGTCGCGCTGCCCCTCGATCGTCGAGCGATCGGGCTGCGCCAGAATGGCCTTCACCTCCTCGGGCTCCAGATAGCACGGCGCATGGATCGGGGCTTTCTTCATGGGCACGTGCAGAATCTGAGTGCATCGCTCGATGGCCGTCGGCTCACGATCAGCAACGAAGCCGAAGAAGCTGCGCAACGCGGATAGGCGACAATTTCGGGTGCCGATCGTATCTCCGCGTTCCTGCTCGGTGTATTGCAGGAAGGCCTTGACCTCGAAGGCAGTCAGGTCGCTCAGTGTGAGCTGGGCTACCGGCCGATGTCGGCGTTGAGCCACAAACCGGAGGAACAGGCGCCATGTGTCGCGATAGGATCGAACGGTGTGCGCAGAGGCATTTCGCTGCTGAACCATCCACTCGTAAAAGAAGGCGTGAAGCAGCCTCGGGAACGGGTCGACCGGTTTCATGGCCGCACTCCTTCTGACGCGTCCGGGCAATGTGACGCGTATGTCCGGAAGCGTTCGTTTGCTTGCTGAAGGAGATCCTGGGTAACCGTGATGTAAACCAGTGTCGAGTGGATATCGCGGTGCCCTAGGTATGTCGCTAGGAATGGAAGCTTGTCCTGCGGATTGATGCCGGCGCGGTACCATTCGAGAATGCGGTTTACCACAAACGAGTGACGCAGGTCGTGGATGCGGGGGCCCGTCTTGCCTTTCGCCGGCTTGAGTCCGGCACGCCGCAGGATGTCGACAAGGCAACCGGCGATCGCGTGCGACGTGTAGCGCGCATTGCCCTTGTCGTGCCAGAAGAGGCCAGATTCAGGGCTTTGTGGCACCTTTGCCTTGCGCCTCGCCTCCAGATATTCCCGCAGCGCCGATAGCGGGCTGTCAGCCAGCGGCAGGATTCTCGACTTGAAGAACTTCGTCTCCCGGATGGTAATCGTGCCGACCTGAAGATCGATGTCAGCAAGGTTCAAGCGTGCGAGTTCACCCAGCCGCAATCCCGCACAATAGGTCAGGACCAGCATGGTGTAGAGACTGATCGGCCGTAACGGTGCACGGGGAGAGGGGTAGGTTCGAGCGATATCGAGGAGGCGACGAACCTCTTCCGGGCTGTAGATATGGGGTCGACGCCATTGCCGAGCGACCTGCTGTGCGGGACGCCGATCCGGGCGCCTTGGTTTGCTACCGGGATCAAGATGATGCTGCGCCTTGGCTAAGGCGCGAGCGACCCTCTCACACTCGGCAGCGTGGTTGGCGGTTGATCGCGCGGCAGCCCAATGCTGCAACATGACCGATATCGACTTACCCGCCAATTCCGGATGGGCCTGCAAGAAGCGGTCGAACCGCCAGAACCAGCGGGCCTGTGCTTGATAACGGTAGCCTCTGGCCCGCATCAGAGAGATGTGATTGCGCATGAGGTCGCCGAGAACGCTGCCGAACGGCGGGAACTGCCGTAGCGATTCGAGTGCCTGATCGGGATCGGGCGCGAGCAGCGCCCGCACGATCGCCTTGTCGCTCTTCGCATGGTACTCGGCGCGCAAATCAGCAATGGGATTGCTGATGATGAACGCTTCCTCCACGAGGAAGTCGAGGAAGCGATTGACGATGCGGGCGTGGTGCAGCAGCGTGGACCGGGCCCAGATAGCAGCACCCTCGCTCAACCAGATTTCCAGGACTCTCCGATTCACCTGTGTGCATTGGCATTGCTGCCGAACAACAACATCCTGGAAGCTGCGCAAAGCTTGCCGATAGGAGATGGGGCTGATCGGACAACGCAGCCGGAGCCGGCCGAGATAGCGAGCAATGATCTTGCCGTCGGTGTCGGGCCAAGCGTTCATGAGCGCACCTCCTGTCCCGGGATCTCCAGGGCAATTGCGCGCAGGTCTTCGGTCGCCAATTTCAGGTAGGGGATCGTCGATTCCGTCGAACGATGACCCAACACGTCACCGATCAGCTTTCGTGGGACCGACGCCCGTAGCAGACTGACGGCACGCGCATGGCGGAAGATATGCGGACCGCGTTTGCCGCTTAGGGTGATGCCCGCCGCTTCGATCCGCCGGCTGACTTCGCTATAAATTCGCACCATGGGAACGTAGGGCGCGCGCGTGCGGACAAAGATTTCTCGCACATCAGTTTCAGGGCGGCCGTGCCGGAGATAATCGATCAGCGCTTCACCGACGGTCTCAAACAATGGCAGCCGAGAATGATCACCCGTTTTGGAGCGGCGGATGTGCAGAACATCGCCGCGCCAATCGACATCTTCCAGTCGCAACCGGATTATTTCACCGGCACGCAAGCCATAGACTGCCAGAAGTTGGAGAATGGCATGGTCGCGCAAGCCCATCGACGACCGGTCTTTTCGGACAAATTCCAGGACGGTCGAGATCTGATCCGCACTTAACGCGGATGGGATGCCTTCATAGGCATAGAGCAGCGGAGCAATAACGTGCTGGGAGAGATCGGCCGCGGTGCGACCTGTCCTGTGAAGATGTTTCAGCAGCGACCGAAGCCGCTCGGCGACATCTTTCAAGGATTTCCGCGTCAGCCCGCGAGCCCGCATGTCCATGTAGATATCGAGATCGCGGACGGTCAGGCCCGCAAAACTGGCGTTCGAACGCTTGATGAGCCAGGCACAAAAATTTCGGGCTTCCCACAGCAAGGCGTCGACCGAAGCCGTGGCGAGCCCGCGTTCTTCCCGCAGCCACGTCTGATACTGTTCGCACACCTCTCGACAGAGAAGTTCGCCAGCGGTGGCCGCAGGTTCGGGTGGCCACCGCTTCAACGCAAGCTTCAGCAGCGCGTGGATTCCTGATCTGGGAATGCCTATCCAATAGCGGGCTGGAGCGCGGCCATGACGTTTGCGAAATTGTCGAACCGCAAGGCGCAGATAATCCGTTACGTCTGCCGGCGTGACCGCTTCAAGAGCAACTTTACGCGCCGCCAGGTAGGCAAGAAAGTAGCCGGCGTTGCGGCAATAGTTGTGAACTGCAACTCGATTATATCGCTGTCGCGTGAGCGCATCCTTAAGCTCCGCGACAAGGCTACCGTATCCATGTGGCATGAAGGCTTCCTCAACTGTGTTTGATCAACAGCCGAGGGTCTCATGCCGGAAATAATGCGCAGCAGATCGCAAGCCGTTTTAGCCGATCTCCACAAGCCGGCCGCGCTAAGAATCTTCCTTCACATTATGATCTGCTGCTGATTATTAGAAGTTCTGCGGGAGGACAATCGCGCGATCGTTCGTGCCGCAAGCCAGGCCAGCAAGGCCGCGGACTACATCCTCGGCTATTTGCCCGATGCGGTGATCGCCGAGAGGATGGAGGGAGCTGAAGCCGCCTGAACCGCTTGTTTCAGGCTGTCCAAACATAGCAAGAAGGGTTGCCGGATATCTGCGACGGGTCGGAAGCCGAAAGAGGTTCTCGGCCGCCCGTCGTGGAGAAACGAACAGCTCAATCAACCACTCAATCCTCTTCGCGACATTCCCTTCAAACTGGTGCTGAGCCAGTCAGACCAGAATGAAAGCGGGGGTAAGATCGAGCAACTCGCAGAGCGCACGGCCTAACGTGCCATGCCGAAACCTCTCAAACGTTCGACCGGCCTGAACGCTATTTAGGTTCTCGCGGCGCCACTTTCCTCGATTGCGGCCGATCGTAAGATCGAGCCATTGATTGTCTAACAGGGAAGGTGCTTCGATAGAGGCCGCAACATGCGTTCCACTCCACGCGTTACGCTCGTATTTTGATCAAGAAGTCGTTGACCTGCCCCTCCAACGAACCGAGATTGTTGCTCAGCTTTTTGGCGTTATCCACGACCTGGCCCGCCGACGAGCCGGAGGCGCGCGACGCATCGTTGAGTACGTCAATATCTCGGGATGCCTCGCCCATATCCGAGCTGATGTGTGTGATGCTCTTCGAGATGTCATTCGTAACAATCGATTGTTCTTCTATCGCAGCCGATATGCTGCTCGATATTTCGCCCATCTTGTCTATAATCTCAGCGATGTCAGCCATCGCTGTGGTCGCCAATCCCGTCCTATCCTGAATGGCGACAATCTGAGCATCAACCTCGCTCGTCGCCTTTGCTGCCTGGGCCGCGAGATTTTTCACTTCGCTGGCCACCACTGCAAAGCCTCTACCGGCTTCGCCAGCTCGCGCGGCCTCGATCGTGGCGTTAAGCGCCAGCAAATTGGTTTCTGATGCTATTCCCTCGATGAGTTGAACGACGCTGCTGATCTTCGCAATCGACGCAACGAGCTCGTTGAGGGTTGCTTCCGCGTGCACCGTTTTATCTCGCGCGGATTGCGAAATGTTCGCCGCAGTCGAGACTTGCCTGCTGATCTCGGAAATTGAAGCAGATAGTTCTTGGGCAGCTGACGCAACAGCGCTTGAGTTTTCCTCCGTCTTCTTCACGAGTCCCGTCATGCCGTCTGTGCGAAGGCAAACATCGTCTGTGGACGACCGAATTGCCGATGAGACTATTTGCATGTTCCGAATCGAGCTCGCGACAACATCGACAACCCGCGACACGTCGTTTTCAAAATTGTTCGCAAGGCTGAGCCGCTCTTCGCGCATACGGACCAGATCAGTTATGTCCTGCCAACCACACACAACTATTGGACGTCCTTCGAATTGAGAAACTATAAGGCTTGTCCTGACTGGAATGGAAGTCTGATCCTTGCGGCGAAGCCACCACTCGATTGTGACATGACCCGACTGCATGACCAACTTATTAGTCTCTTCGAACATTTGCGCAACGCTCTTGCCGTTTGGCTGCGGATCAACCGAAAGCGCGGCAAGTGCCAACCCTCTCATTTCTTGTCTATTGGAAAAGCCAAGTATATGAGCGGCGGCATCGTTACTCAGGACGCACCTGTCGGAGTCGAAAACTGCGATACCGTCCTTGAGCGAATCAAAGGCGTTGATTGCGATCGTCTCCTCCAAAGTCTTTTCTGAGGTCTGCCTTCGCGGCGATGTCGCAAACGAAACAGCCAACATCAATCCACCGACAAGCAGGCCGCTCCAGAAGTGAATTGACAACGCGTCCGCATTGGCAGCCACCGTTGCGGCCGGAACAAACAACGCCAGCGCCAGGTTAGATATTCGATTGTGCCACATCGGTGCCCCAAACTACGGATGAAACTAATGCAAGTGGCTATATCGATTCTCGATTAAAACTCTCTTTTTTCAGCAGACGACGTGACGATGAATCTGGATAGAATCTTAGCGCATATACGAGAGTATACTCGCCTATACGCAAGTATGGACGAGCGTGCGGCTATCCGACCCTTCCTTTCCGCCGCTGACGGGACGTGACTGACCTGCTCGTAGGCCAGTTCTGATACATCGCATTCTTTTGGGGGCAGGCGGTCACATGATGATCGAGTGCCTGCCACTTTAGAGTAGCCTAGCGGCCCGCGATGCGCTTGATCCAGTCGGTGTCCCCTTCTGGAAATCAGGTGCCCGCTCATTCCGTCGTACAACAGGTACTTTCCGATAGCCACGCTGCTTCAGTTCACGGATCGGAGCCGACCGCCTTGCCGGAGCTCGCAGAATAGAGTTGGTACGCCATGCGCGTATGCGCGACAATGCAAATGCCGCCAACTTACGATCTTCGAGAGAAAAGGCCGCCAAATGGCGGCCCATGAAAGTCAGATTTCGCGCTGGGTCAAAAGATCACGTGAAAAAACCAGCCCCGGGTAAAACAGATAGCGATGCAAACCAGACCTCCGGTACGGAAAAGCTACGACACTTCGCCGACGGACAGCAATATCATTTGTTCTGCTCCTACCGAGACAGGCAAGGGCTGGCGCGAAGCCTCCCCGCCAGAATTGAAGGTATGGCGGCGGTGTTCAAAACCGCTTGCGACCTGGCAGGAACACCTAATCCCAATCCTGCCGCTCTTTGAATGTCGTACGCTTGACGCGAGCTTGATCAGGATTCGGTCGGCGGATCAGAAACTCTATGGTACCAGCAACGGTCATGCTCGCTGTGCAAGGGACCGCGTCGCGCACGAGCTTGATCAGTCCGCGGGCAAGGACCACGAGGATCAGAAGTTAAAGCTCAACTTTGTATACTAGCGGTGCGTGCTCATAGACGTCCGCTTCGCTCTGATAGCGACCGCCGTTGTGCGACCGCAGCAAATGTCGTGATCGGCCGAAGGCGGAAAACCCCTCTTCGGGGCGGAGCTTTGGTGCAGGACCTTAGTACCCGTCTCTAGGACTGGTGACATGGATGAAGTGCACCAGCTCAGCGCGGGCGTCGAACTCAAGATCTGCTAAAACCATGATGACAGCTTCCACACCGTTGCTTGCTTCCGCCGTGTGTGTCACGTGTCGCGATGTATCTTGGTGCCAGCTCTTGCCCGGGGCGCAGAAGCAGACGGTTACGGTGAATAGTGGCACTACGTCCTCTCCTACCCGCAATAGCCGATCAAACTTGTATCCCCCTTTCTCCCAGAGCTATGATACCTGCAATCATTGCTAGCGAGGCAGCAATTAGCCAGATGATGGTCGAGCCCCGCAGACCGAACGGGATGAGATGAGCGCGACACTATAAACAATGGGCAAGAAAAACTGCCACTGCTGAAATAGGTGGGCCCCAACCAAGGCCGCCAATGCTGCGATGACCAAGAAGCTCGTCGCCGGGCCGAGCCAACCGAAGACTAGAATGCGTCTCAAGTCGGGGCATCCTCGTTAGCCTCTTCTGCAATCTCGCTTGCTTTGATTACGAACGGTAAAGTTATGCCGATCTCCGCGACGGGCGTTTTCGGCGGATTCGGCGAGGGGTGTTGTTGGGTTGATGGCCGCTTCTGCCCGTAACCGGCGAACCGTGGTTGGTCACGATGAGCGTTGCGATCGGCCGGACTTCTATGAGTCAAATTCCAAACTGGGCTCGAATGATGTGCAACGAACTTGCCGATTATGAGTAACCGGTATGAGCTCCCACGTCCGCTGTGATCAGCGGGCGCGTGCGTAGCGGATCGGCATCCAGTATTGGCGCAGCGCCTCGACGGCCGCTGGAATATCGAGGTGGGCGTTGCGGAGAAAGTCCTCGGTCTCGCGGCCGCTTCGCGGCGGTCCGAGCAGCGGACGGCCCTGATCGTCGCGACAGTGCAGCAGGACGGGTAGCAGCAGGCCGTGATTGACGTTGCTGGTGTCCAGCAACGGCGCCCACGCCGACAGCCTGAGCCGCATCGCGACATAGAAGCCCTGGCACCAGGGACGCGCATCGATATCGCCATTGACTTCACGCCGGTGCATCGGCGCGAACTGGCGAGGCGTGGTCGAAAGGGTCTGGCTGATCTCGTTATGACGCAGCGCAACGGCGGAGATCGCCGCGAACTCCGGAGTGCCGCCGTGGTTGAAAGCATCGGCATCGATGGCGAGCAGCGGGCAGATCCAGTCGAGTGGGCTCATCGACACTGGTCCAGCCACGATCGCGGCGACGTAGCCGTCGAGCATGGGAAGACTGGTGGCGGCAGGATGCTGATCGACGCGAGCTTGGAGCCATCTCTCGAGTTCCGCAAGCGGCATCGCGGCGGCGGCCATCGACGACGATGTTTTATGGCGACGTGGGCTCATGCGGCAGCTTGTGCGACGCGCTCGCGTGCCGCCTTCCAATTCCAGGCAAGCAGCTCGTGCAGCTGATGGCTCTTGGTTCGCCCTGAAACGATGCGTTCCAGCACGTCGTTCAGATAGGCCTGCGGATCGAGCTCATGGAGTCTTGCCGTGTTCACGAGCGACGCCAGGATTGCCCAGCTCTCAGCACCGCCGTCGCTACCGCTGAACAATGAGTTGCGTCTCCCCATGGCAATCGGGCGCATGGAACGCTCGACCGTATTGCTGTCGACCTCGACGCGGCCGTCGCGGAGAAACAGCGTCAACCCGTCCCAGTGATTGAGCGTGTAGTTGATCGCCTCCGTCAGCTTCGACTGCGAGAAGAGCTGGTCGACCATGGCGGTCAGTCGCGCCTTGAGCGCTGCCATCAACGGTGCGCTCCTGGTGCGGCGGGCGGCCAGCCGCTGCTCGGCGCTGCTGCCGCGGATCTCCGCCTCGATAGCATAGACCGCCTGCAGGCGTTCGATCACCTCGTGCGCGAATGGCGACTGCATCATCTTGTAGATCTCGACGAATTTGCGTCGGGCATGGGCGAGACAAAAAGCAAGCTGGATCGCGCCACCATGGCCGCGGGCGAGCGCCTTGTAGGCGGCATAACCATCCACCTGCAGAATGCCGGAAAAATCCGTCAATTGTCCGGCGATCTCCTCGGTGCCGCGGCCGTCGGCGAACACGTAGGCGACTGCCGGCGGCGAAGGGCCACCCCATGGCCGGTCATCCATGGCATGCGCCCAGAACTGGCAGATGCGGGTGCGATGTCGTCCGGGATCGAGCACGGGCATCGGGGTCTCGTCGCAGAACACGCGCGGCGAGGCCTGAATTGTGCGCAGCTGGAGCTCATAGAGGCTCTTGAGCCACCAGGCTGCACGCTTCACCCAGCCGGCAAGCGTCGCCCGGTCGAGATTGACGCCCTGGCCGGCCAGAATCTGCACCTGCCGATACAGCGGCAAATACCAGGCGAACTTCGAGACCACCACGTGAGTCACGAGCGCGGTCGAGGCCATGCCGCTCTCGATCAGGCGCGGCAACGCCTTCACCTGGACCACGCCATCGGTGCAGCTGCGGCAGCCGTATTTGGGACGGATCGTGCGCAGCACCCGCAAGATCGCCGGGATGATGTCGAGCACCTCGCTGACGTCCTCACCGATCTTGTGGAGCTGACCCTGGCAGCACAGGCAGGCCGTCGCCTCCGGCTCCAGCACCTGCTCGCAGCGCGGCAGGTGCTTTGGGAGTGCGCCGATGTTGCGGCGCGCCTTCTTGCGCACCTTGCCGGGCGGCTTCGCCGCAGGCACATCGTCGTTGGCCTGCACAGGCAACGTGGCATCGGTCTCGAGATCGCCCAGCTCAAGCGCGAGTTGCTCGTCCACGAGCACCGCAAGTCGCTCTGAGCGCTTCCCGAAGATCATCTCCTTGAGCGTCTGCATCGCCACACGCAGCTTCTCGTTCTCGGCGTCAAGCGCGAGCACCATCTCGGTCAGAGCTGACGGATCGGTCGGCAGAGCGTCGGGGCGAATCGCCATGATCGAACGATACATGCGCACGCTACACGCTCCAGCGAAATCCTCACCTCTCAGCCGACAACGGCCGGCTGCTTCACAGGCTTGGGTGAGACACGCGTCCACTCAAGCCCGTCGAGCAGCATCGCGAGCTGCGTCGCACTTAGATGCACCACACCGTCGCGGATCGGTGGCCAGGTGAAACGCCCCTGGTGCAACCACTTCGTCACCAGCACCATGCCGCTGCCGTCCCACGCCAGGAGCTTCACTCTGTCCATGCGTTTGCTGCGGAACACGAAGACGTCGCCACAATACGGGTTCGCACGCAGCGCTTCGCTCACCAGCGCCGACAGCGTGTGCACCGACTTGCGAAAGTCGACCGGCTGCGCCGCCAGCACCACCTTGAGGTCGGAGCGTAGTGCAATCACCGGATGCCCCGAAGCGCCGACAGCACCGTCGAAAGTGTCGCCAGCTCCACGCCCGGCTCAACCCGGATGCGAACCCCACTCAGCTCGATCTCGATCACCCCGCAGGCCTTCGCCGGCGGCGCGGCGATCTCGAAAGGCCTCGTCTGTGATGGCGAACTGCGCTCGGACTCGCCGGCCGTCTCGCCGTCGCTCTCGGCACCAATTTGGATCGGCACGAAGCTCGGCGCCTTGCCGGCCACCGCCGCCGCAACCTGGCGTCGCCACACCGTGAGCAGCCCGCGGGAAACGCCATTGCGCCGCGCCACCTCGGAGATGTTCGCACCCTCCTCAAAGCTCTCCGCCGCGATCCGCGCCTTCTCCTCGCCCGTCCATCGTCGCCGCCGGCGCTCCCCGGTGATCACCTCGACGCGACGATAGGAATCGCCTTCCTGCCTGGCATCAAGCATGGCATTTGCCATCGTTCCACCTCCACCGAACCGCTCATGCCAGGCTGTATCGCGCGCAAGCCGAGGGATGGCTAGGTGGGGGCGTCACGCCGGTTACGATTATGAACCGGCTGCCATCAAGCCGATGCTGTTGAATAAGCCGCTGGTGTTCCTCGGGGTGAACCCAACGAACGGAAACTCCGCGACGTCCAATCCACTGCTCGAGGTCCGTGGAGAGAGTGGGACAGAGCCGTCCAGGACATCGCGGACGTCCTGGCGGATCCTGAAGGACTACTAACGCGTCGCGCTTCAGACAACGTGTCCGGATCTGAACCTCGCGAGATCATCGTTACGAACAAAACGGCGAGATTTTCTTCAGTCCCGTCGCTCTGGCGGCGCGAGCCGACACGTCTCATGTCTGGTACGGCGCTTGCTTAACGGGAGACGGAGCCACGTCTTCATGTGCTGGCGGTCAAATGCAGTCGCCTGTGATGGACCCAAGGACATCGGTTCTTTCAAGGAGGGGCTGAAAGCATGTCCGGTATTGCTGCTGCGTTTCTACGCTCTTCAAGCAATTCACGGGCGACGGTTTATGATCAGCTCAAGCACATGGTTCCGAAACTTGCCCTTCGTGGGCAGGCGGGAATCGGTGTCGCAACGTTTATGCACAAGGAAGGTGTTCGATACGCGAGCGCGCTTCAGTCATCGTGCGATTCGGTGCTCATTGAGGACGGTGAAGACGATCCGAATTTTAGACCCCATGTCGCAATCGCTCATATCCATAGCCGACGCCGCGGGATCAGCGGTGGCGACCTTCAGCCAATTCACAAAAATGCGGGCACCAGCCGCCATTTGTCAATTTCTATGGATGGAGCTTTGGTCAACGGCCCTGAGCTCAGGGGAGAATTGCTCGCCCAGGGCCATAGGTTAAGCGGCAACACAGACGCTGAGCTCTTGCTCAAGTGGATCGAATGCTCTTGTGAAAGAGACTTTTGGCGGCACAATCTATCGGTCAACTACGAAAAAGTCTTTCGCGACATTGATGATCGGTTTGATGGCGCTATTAGCGCCCTTATTCTAGACGGAGAAGGGGATCTAGTTGCGTACCGTAATCGACGTGGTTTGCGACCACTGGAAGCAATGCAAACAGTTGATGGGTTCTTGCTCTTTGCTTCGGAAAATTGTGCTTTTTCCGGCCTAGAAGGCAATAACCAGCAGATCTTGCCAGGCCACATCAAGTATGTAGACAGGAAAACGGGGCATTGTGTTGAAGGCCCTGTGAGCAGCCGGCGATATAAGACCAAACTCTGCGCCTACGAAACTCTCTACTTAGGAAATCCGAACACATCGATCGAAGGCCAATCACATCTCGAAACCCGGTACAACATCGGGTTCGCCCTTGGTGGCATTGTTGCGAAGCGACTGCAAAAAGGACCGGGCTCCGCGCCCATTATTGTTTCCTCCATGCCGCATACTGGGGGGCCGTACGCCGACGGCCTGTTTGCATCTCTTGCCGACTGCGGCGTGTTCGCCCAACGTCAGGAAGTCGCCGCAACGCAATCTCTTCAGCGAACTCTCATTGGCACATTCAGCGAAAGAAGGTCTCGCATTGCTCAAAAGTACCGCGCCTTGGGAAATAGCCTTGCGAATAGCACGATAATTATGGTCGATGAGGCCCTCATTCGTGGAGACACGAGCCAGGCTGTCACGAGTATGCTGCTTTCGGCGGGAGCCAAAGCCGTACATTGGGCGTTCGGATCGCCCCCTATAGTGGCTCCGAACTACTACGGCATGGGTATCGATACACTAGATGAATTGGCATTCTGGCGGATATGGAAAGAATTGTCGCCCGAACAGCGCAAGCAAGCACTTCGCTTCCACAGAATGGGGCCGCAAACTCTCAAGACCATCGAAAGCAATATTGCGGCATCTATCAACGCAGCCACGATAACGTATCTGCCTTTTCCGCTGCTAAGATCGTTGCTGCCCCGGACACAAAGCGGCTTCGATTTGTCACCGTTTACGTTCGAGATGCCAACCCCTGCAGGCCGAAAGCGGGCCGAGAGAAGCTTGCGCGAATTAATGGCCGATGTTCGATGCTCCGAATCGCCCCCCTCTTGTGATCAGACGATGAAAGCCGTTCTCAGTCTTTGATTGTGGGCTCGAGGATGCGCAGCACGGCGTGGCCCGAGGCGATCGAGAACTGAGAGCCGCCAATCGAATGACGAGAGCAACGCTTGGCGGCAGCCTAGGTTCTTGGCTTAAATTATCTTGGATTGTCGCCGCGCAGTCCAGGCCGACAAAGCGACATCGGCTCCGTTCATGACAGGCGCGATGTCTGTGGACGTGCTTCTGCGAAGGCGGCTCATCCGGCAACTCCATGTCAGACGATGCCTGCTTCCAAATAGCATGCAACGCTCGTTATCGATCTATCGCATTTTTACCTCTGTTGCTTGGATCGCCCCAACTGCATGACGGCGCTTGACAAGCGAACCTCGCGCGCCTTGAGGTGAAATCGCCATAGCACACTTCACCATGCGAGACGTACGAGCCCTTTAGAGCGGTACGTCGCGCCATGGATGCCCGGTTGACGCTTCAATGTTGAGAGCCCGACAAAGTGTCGCGGCCCATTGCAGTGGTCGACTGGCATGCGTGCGTGTTTCTCTTACGTTGCGCAAGGGAGAACATATTTCACGCGTGGCACGCCGATTGCTGGAATGTCAAAGGGCTGCCAACTGCAAGCTGGTCGTAGCGGCAGGTCCCAAGATAGCAGGCGGCAGTGGAGAGCGCGCATATGTTTTCCGAGTTTGAAAACCAGTCCATTATCCAGGAGGTCGATAGGCTCAGTCTTCCGCACTCTCGGATCAAACACTTTGCCCCGGCTAGCTATGCACAAGCCGGAGAGGACGTGATTCTGGAAGGAATTTTTGCTGCGATACTCTGCAAGAGCCAAAGGTCCTGGGATAGTATTTTCTACGTCGAGATCGGCGCCAATCACCCCGTCTCTACCTCGAGTACCTATCTGATGTACCAGAAAGGCGCGCGAGGTGTTCTGGTCGAACCAAATCCTGAGTTGGGGGCGCTGATCCGAACCGCGCGACCGAGGGACGTTCTCATTCCGTCAGTGGTCTTGCCCGCTCCGCAGGCGTTTGCCACGTTATTCATCGGAAACGCCCATGAGCTGTCCTCTGTGGATGAAGCACATGTTAAAAGTTTCGGCGACTTCGATGGCTTAGGAGGTATACGCGACCGTATCGAAGTGAGCGCCGTCGGCATCAACGAGCTATTGATCCCTTATGCGGACAAAATCGACTTTTTATCGATTGATTGCGAAGGACTGGATCACGATCTGATCAAAGCCATCGACTACGAGCGGATCAGACCCGCTGTCATTCAGTGCGAGCCGAGTGAGCACTTTCTTAAGGGCAACAGGGCACGGATCATCAATCTGATGGAATGTAGGTCGTACCGGCTTACTGCAATGACAGACATCAACGTCATCTTCGAGCGATTGACCTGATGCGGCTGTATCGCCAAACCCCAACACCTCCCGGATAGTGTCGCCGTAACATCCGACTCGTCGAGCATTATGCGCGGACAACCCGACCAGAGGGTTTCACAGTTTCGGCTGATGCATGCCCGGCCTTCTTGCGGAGCGATTGCTGCATTAGGCTAAGTAGGATCGCGCTGGCGGCAACCATGGTCAAAGAGGAGCGCTCTTGAACCATGCATAGCCGGTACTTCGGCTTCGAATGCCCCATATGCATTCGGCTAATCGCGCCAGCCCTAGCGGCCATGATCTCCCTTTTGTAGAACGGATAAAACGATGTGGGTTCGATACTGGGGCAGTGAACGCCCGGATGGGCGTTTCCTCCCGACCTTTGATCTGCGCGCCGTCTTTGATCTCCCATTTCAGGGCGATGGAGCGCCTATTACCGAGCTCCTCAGGCACGAATCTCAGGCGGTCGGGAAACGCCGGCTGCGGGAAAGCCGCTGCTGGGATCTTGTGAGCGCCAAGCCAAATGGCCGAACTAGTCGACCACGACCCACAGGCGCAATCGGCTGCCATCTGCGTATGAAGAGAGGTCGATGCCAGCGGAGTTGATGAAGGCCGTCCGAAGACGATCGCACGAACTGCGCGCGATCACAGCTAAACCTCCATTTATCTGCTGGCGTCAGCTTGTGGACAGCTAAGCTGTCTAAGGGGGGATAAGGTCGAATGACCTGCAAACAACCCAACACGTATGATCCAAAGGAGTAGGGTACGCTATGTACGGTCGAATCAACGATTGGTCCGGTAGTTCCTCGTATGAAAACTACCATGCTGAGCACTCGGATTCCGAAAACCAAGACGTTTCGGATGCATTCGCTCGGATGCGATTGCAGGATGGAGCTGGTAGCTCATCTTCGCGTTATTCTCTCTCTTCAAGCCCGCCTGTGGTCGAGATCGACAGAGCGACATTCAGGAGAGAAGTGAGGAACTTTCATGGCGAGGAAATCAACCGAATCGCCAACAATCCACACGAGTACTCCGAATTTGTATCGGATAGAGCCAAGCGCACTTCGGAGGTTGCCAAGGACTATAGCATCAGAAGAGATTCCGATGATGCCCGATATTACAGCTACCAACTGGGAAATAAGAGCGTAGGGCTCCAAAGAACGGAGCCCGGATTCAGCATGACTGACTTCGAAAGCAACAGGTGGCGAGAACAGTTCCCCGGAGCAGATAGCGTCACCTCAATTGTCGATTTCCAGGTTGCTCATCCGCTGGTCACGAACGCTGGCGATATTCTGCTCGAGCATCAACTTCGGCAAGACGGCGAACGGCCTTTGGTGAACTGGCGTCCTGCCAATCCAGAAGCGAAAGCCCGGGCACAGAGCATGGGGTTCGTTGAAGTCGATGAGGACGACATGGTGCTCGATGCAGCCAGGTCCGGAAAGTGGAGAATCAACGACGACGGTAAATGGCAGCGTGCAACTAGTTCTCAGCGTTATCTATCTAAAGTTGACAGTGATGATGAGGTTGCACAAGCGTCCGATTCGGATGGTGACTTTATGTAACGCGGATCTGCAAGCATTCTTTCGAGATGGTCGGCTTGCGGTCGAGGGTTGAGCCGAGCGAAACCGATCACCTCGACTGGATGAGGTGCAGTAAAGACGGCACCGCGGCGCTTATGAGCTGCGGGGATGAATACGTCAACAAAGCCCCGGCTTCAAGTCGGGGCTTTTTCATTAGCACCCTGTAAAGGAAGAATCATTCGCGCGGCTGGCGGCATTATGGTGGTTGCTCGAGGTGTACCTCAATGTTCAACATCAGAGCGGTTATGATTTCTCGGTTTGATGAGTTAATCTGAAGGACGAGTGTCTTCGACCGCTTCGGTTGAACACGCCAAAAAGATGTCACCGATATCGTGCTAGTGGGTAACGCTACGACAACTTCACGTCCATCGGAGGCATTCTAAGGCGGACGGCACCAGATGCTGCCTGCTACCAGCGCGCGATTTAGCCATTGCGATTAGAACCGTTTGGCTGAGCGGCTGGTCGCGTCCTACTGTGTAACGCTTGCCAGCCTCAGCAAGCACCATCGACAGCTTGAGGTGGTTGAGCATAGGATTGTTGGGAGCCATTGCGAGAGCTTGCCGATATAACGCTCGTGCTTCATGGTGGTGCCCCTCGTCATCGAGTACAACCCCTTTCGCGCATTCAGCACGCGCAGGACCGCAGGGGCTGACAAGTAGAACTTGTCGAGCACCTCAGGTGCCTCATCCGAGCGCTTGCGCGCCAGCATGGCCCGCAAGAGGAATCGCAGCACGTCACCTCGTTGCTGCTTCAGCGTTTCGCGCAAAGTCTCCTGGCCAGCATCGCTAGGAGAGCGGAAGCATGTCTTCATGCATAGCAGGATCGACCTCGTTGCTGCCTGGTGGATCTGGAGCGGGCGTTTCCTGCGGTGAAAACGTGGTCCTAGGGAACCTCCGAGTAGCAGAAAGGCAAGCGAAGCAAGGATGGCTGAGTACAACGTCGAACCAAAGGAGAACAATTCGCCGCCCGACAGTTAACTGATGCAAATTAGACTACGATTTCGCGACCACCTGCTGTGCTTTGTTAGCTGGCTGCGGCGACGGGTCACGACGCTCTCCTGAGGGAGTGTTATGTTTTGAAGCCTCGAGCTTGACGGATCCAATCGGCTGGACCGTAAAATCCGGAGCGAGATCCTGATACGACAGAACAGGCAGATCGATCCCGTTGCGGGTGAGAAAACCCCGAAGGAAACGCCGGATATCCATTGAACCCAGAATGACGGGTTGGCTCTGACCACGTGCGACGCTCGAATTGATCTTGCGGAACTGCGAAAGCAACATCTCGCTCTCGCGATCCTCCAAAACCAGATAAGGCCCCACAGCGGTGTCGCGCACCGCACCGCGCACGATATCCTCGGTTTGACGCTCTACAATAAAGGCGGCCACCACACGGTGGCCGTTGGCATAGCGATGACAGATCTGTCGCTTCAAACCGGAGCGAACATATTCGGTGAGCAGGACGACATTTTGTTCGCGCTCGCTCCATTCCGCCAGCGCCTCCAGGAGTAATCGAGTATTGCGGATTGGGATGCCCTCGTCCAGCAAGCGCCGCAAGACATCGGCGATCCGAGGCACCGGGGTCGTGCGCAGCACCTCCTTCACCAGATCGGCATATTCCTGCTCCATCCGGCCCAGCAATTGTCGGGTCTCCTGAATACCCACCAGGCGTTGTGCATAGCGCGTCAACGTCGACTGGACGCGCAAGGCGACGACTTCGCTCGGACGGTGATGACCTATTCCGGCTTGTTTGAGAGCCGGCGCATGACTTTGTTCGATCCAGATCCGATTTGACTCTATGTCTTGCCGAAAGGGGATACCGCTCAATTCAATGTTCGCCAGGTCGTCGTTGAGCAAGAGTTGCGTCGGCTCAACAAAATCCTGCCCTACGGGCACTCCCTCAACGTCTACCCGGAATTGCGATTCAGGTAAGTGCCGGTCGACTTTGGTGGGTATACGCGGAATTGTGATACCAAGATCAGATGAAACCAATGCCGAAACACGCCCGATGGAGCGTTCAAGTTCTTCCTTATCGATTGCATCTGCGAGGTTTGGTGCGAGGATTAGGGTGATTGGAAGTGCCTCTGCAGGCAAGGTTTGCTTCTGAGCTTGCGACGCAGCTGGAGGTGCGCCGGTGCTGCTGCTGACCCCTGTTTCGGCGGCGGTCTTACCGCCGTGCACACCAACGCCGATAAAGCTCACCGCGCCGAAGATAGCGGCCAGCATCATGAATGGAGGCAAGGGAAAGCCCGGAACGAGCCCCATTACAATCAACACGCCGGCGGCCAACCGCAGCGCCTGTGTGCTGGACGTAAGCTGGCTGATGATATCACCGCCAAGATTGAGCCTGGAAGGACCATTGACGCGAGTAACAATGGTTGCTGCTGTTATTGACAGCAGTAGAGCCGGAATCTGGGAAATTAGCGCATCACCAATTGTCAGGATGGTATATTGATGGAGCGCCTCCTCAAGGGGCATGCCCTTGGACAGCAAGCCGATTGTGATACCCCCCAGCATGTTAATGCAGATCACTATGAGCCCGGCGATGGCGTCGCCCTTCACGAATTTCATAGCGCCGTCCATGGCGCCGTGAAGTTGGCTTTCTTGCTCCAGCGCTGCTCGTCGACGGCGAGCTTCGTGCTGATCCATGTGCCCATTGCGCAGCTCCGCGTCGATCGCCATCTGCTTGCCCGGCAGCGCGTCGAGCGTGAAGCGCGCCGACACTTCTGCGACGCGTTCGGCGCCCTTGGCGAGAACCATGAACTGCACCATCGTCACGATTAGGAATATGACAATTCCGACGGCAATGTTACCCGAAATGACGAAATCGCCGAACGTATGGATGATGCTGCCAGCATCGCCCTCAGCGAGAATCAGCCGCGTCGTTGCGACTGTAAGAGCTAGACGAAAGACGGTGGAGATCAGGATGACGCCCGGCAAGGACGAAAAATCAACTGGCGTCTTGAGATACAGGGCGACCATCAGCAGCAGTATGGCAAAACCGAGGTTGAAGCCGATCAGCATGTCGACCACCACGATCGGGATCGGCATGATCATCATTCCGATGGCCAGAAGAAGTATCAACGCGACCATCAAATCTGGGTTAGCCGGTGCGCGCACGATGAGACTGCGTAGGACGTTGGCCATAAGGAGCCTATTTTTGTTTGATTGGAGCTGCGCTGCTCCGCAATGAAACATAGCTTTTGAAGATTTCTCGGGCCTCATCCATGCGGCCAGCCTGACGCAGGGCATGACTCCGCAATAGCATCAGTGGCAAACGCGACGACGGCTGGTCGTCAAGTTCGTCCAGCCTGTCTAGGGCTGCCAGTGCTTCGTCGCCGTGGCCCTGGGAGATGAGAGCGTAAGCCAGAATGCGGAGCAGCTCGACATCTTGAGAATGTTCGTGAGCGAGGATTCGCAAGAGAGCTAGACTTTGTGCACTCTGCCCGCACGCAAGATGGACATAGGAAATCGCGCAGAGCAAATCACGCTCATTCCGTGAGATGAGCAAGTCCTCAGCGGCTCTTGAAGGGTTTGGTGACGAGGTGGGTCTGAAGTGTTGCACTCCGCCGGATTCGGCCATTCCTAGCCTTTGATCAAGCCGTTGTGATTCTGCCGGAGCAGGATTAGCCGTTGCAGCTCCAGCTTTAAAATGGCGACGCCTTCACGTGACGCCGAACCCTCTGGCGCAGCCGACAGTGAATCGGTCAAACGCTCCAGAAGAACGCCGTGTTTCTCTGGGCGCAGAGCATCCGAATCACGTAGTCGGGGCGTGACGAAGGAAAGCAGGTTGCCTGCGAGATTAGGACCGTTAAGCCAAGTAAGTTCTGAGCCTGGCCTGATCTCACCGTTCTGAGCGCGTGCCTCGTTGACGTTGATGCGCGAGACGGATTCGATCGAGTTAAGCTCCTTTGTGGTCTCAATCGTGGCGCCAACGGACAGATCTCGCGGATGCGTGTCATCAAAAATAGCGGGACTCTTGCCGCTATTTGCATGCGTTCTCTCGAATTCAATGTCCTTGGCTTCAGGAGTGGTCGGCGTGGGGGCAGGTGAATGATCGTGGATGTCGAGCGCCTGAAAAGAGGCGCTAGGCTCTACCGAATGCTGGGGCAGCCTAGTCATGTCAGTTTCCATCTTTGCTGCGGGGTGAAGCTCTAATAGGGAAGAGCAAGAAGCTGGCCATTCCGGCTTAGCAGCACACGTCCTTGCTCAATCCCGTTGACGGTCCATCCATTATTCAACAGCGCGCCCACGAAGTACTTTTGACCCGCGACAACCAGATAAGGGTTAACTCCGCGCCAAACGGCTTGGACGGCAATTGGGGCCGGCGTCTTCTCCTCTTTGACGGCTACCGCGTTGACAAGAACATTTGCGCCATTGCCATCGTGATCAAACCGTTCCTGGAGTTCCTGCCATTTTGCTAACGAGGAGGGCGTCACAGTTCCGCCAGCGCTGACAACGCCTGCCTCAGACCTGATTTTGATGTTGAAAAGACCCAATTCATCGACTTCCTTTTGCAGCCGGTGGGCAGCTGCATCGGTCGACAGAGCATCAGGAGCGTTGATCGCCAGCTTGGGTGCGACTTCCGCGGTACGGGGCAGGTCGGGCGTCAGGGCGACAGCGCTGTCCGTCCGCAGGAAACTGATTGAGACTAAGCCGACCGCGACAGAGCTGGTCAAAACAGAAGCTAGCACGGCGATTATTCCGAGCCGGCGGCCGATCTGGCCAGATTTTTTAGAATTCTCTATGGACCAACGAATGGACATCTCGCCGGCATGAATCACAGCGGGAAGAGCGATAACGACGGGCTCGTTCGGGGACATATTCTCGTGCCCCTCGATCCTGACTTCCCTGGCAAGGGGCTCAATTTCGATCGAATTGCCGCGCGGGGTGATACGAAAGTGATGGCGTTCGAGCCCTTGCTCGACGAAGACCAAATCAGCGTCCAGCTCGCCGCCAATCAGGCATGATCCCGAGCCAACTTTGCCGGTTAGTCCGGAGTAAAGTCCCGACAGCACTTCGAAATGTAGGGAATTTGGCTCATTCACAGACTTGGGTCTCCTGAACAGCAACGGAGCCGTACGGCAAAGCCGTACGGCTCGTTAGCGAGCTTGGCACAAGGGCCGAAGGTAGGACGACAGCGTGGTCCCACCTCATCCCATTACTGCACCCGCTCGTCCGCTACTTTCTTGATGCTCGAGAGCTCTGTTGAAACGACACGAAGCTCCACATCCCTCTCAGTTGTCTTCAGGCTCGCCGTAGTCAGAGAGGCGATTTGGGCATTCCACGCCGCCTCTCCGGTAGCTTCAGCAGCCGCGGTGCCAGCCGCAGCAGTCGCAGTGCCAGCTGCCCCGCCCGCAGTCGAGGCAGTAGTCGCACCAACCTTACTAGAAGGCATATTGTTTCTCCTGTTTGTTCGGATGTTGCCGCTCGGGCGCGGCTCCTATTTCCTGATGTCGCAAGATCCGACGTCAGGAATCCTCGTCGCTAATGTCCTCGTGTAAACGGGCCATTGCGTTATTTGCCATTTGGAAGGCCGCGGTTCGCAGAGCTGCGCTGAATGCTTGTTGCAAAGCGGCCTCCTGCGAGCTGCTGTCCGGATTGGATGTGCCATTCACAGGACTGCTTGCACTTGGCGATCGGCCATGATCGTCATGGTCGTCAGGTGTGCGCGAGCCTTTCTTTTCGTTACGAGACGCATGCAGGTCGGGATCAATGCGCGCATCGGCGCTCGAACTCGGAATGCGCATCGCGTTCTCCTATGTCAATTCAATCATGCCAAGGCAATCTTTGCTTTCCTCATTGTGCGAGCATTAGCTTTCGACAACCTGACGGGTCTTAGAAAAATTGTCGGTTTTTCCGGATCAACCAATTCGACGTGAGTGGTACCGCCCACGGGCGGAGATCATCTGTTTTGTGCGAAGAAAAGCCATGATTGATGCTTGGTTCTGGCGATATCGTTGATCATGAAGCTAGCTTTTATGCGGAACGCGTTGAGGATAAAAAACCCGTTCAGGCCGCGATGCTACAGCGTCCGGCCTACGGTCGGCGGCGACATTTCTTCCGGCATTGCGTTTCGCCGCGCGAAAGCGGCGATATGCCTAGATCCGTCCAAAGAATACCTGGAGTGTTGAGATTGCTGAGATCAAGCGAGCGCAAAGAGCGATCCTAAATCCTGCTACGCCTCTCCGCGATCAATCAGTTCCGCGCAAAGCGGGCAAGGCCACGGCTCGCGCGGCGGCCTTCCTCATCCGTTCTGCCCTATGTGCTCATCTCAGTCGCGCGAGCATCCTCATCGGCACCATCCGCTTCTGTCACGGTGTTAAGAACTAACAAATTCAGCTACTGGTCCCGGAACCGCTGATCGAATAGAGCCGAACATAGATTACGGGTTCGTGAACCGACAAAACAAGTCCTCCGAAGTCGGCGTAAGGAGCTCGAATAGGTGGCAAGCTTGCGCGCCCCGGTCGGTAGGCAGTGGGATCCAACCGCACGGTCGCTGCGCAAGCCCGCCTAGCTTCTCAGTCTTGACCTGAGAGGCCAGACAATCTGACTAGCTGTAGACGCCTGCAGCTTGCATGCCCTCGGACTCAATCCGCACCTTAAGGTTGTTCAAATAGTCCTCGGCGTAGGACTGTGCCATCGAGACCGGAAGGTTGACGCCGGCCGTAGCGGCTTCTTGAATCGCTTGCTTCGCCAAGCCTTCGCGCATGGCTAGTTTGACCTCTGGGCCGCCGACACAGCCGACCGCCTGCGCCGCAAGACTGAGGCCCGCTTCTTCCAGAGCTTGCTTTATGTTGCCGCCTGAGATGGCTGTATGCAGAAGATTTGCTGCTTGCGCCTCGCTCTCGAGCACCATTGACGCTAGATCGGTCAATTCGCCCAAGCCTGGAATGAAGCCAAGTACACCAACCGCCGTCGCCGCCCAGTCGAGCACGTTCGAGCCAACCTTGAGCACGCCGTCAAGCCCGTGCATGAAGGCGCCGCCGTTTTTCTTGGGTGACTTGATGTCGGGCTGATCCGCAACGCCCGCCATCATGTCCGCGACGGCGGACTGCTCGCCAGCCGTTTGAGCGACATGCGTTTTCAATTGGTGAGCGGTGCGGTTCGCAGCAGACATATTGCTGAAGAAATGAGTGAAGTCGTTATTGCTGATGTTGCCGGAATCGACCGTATGGCCGCCGCCGAAGTCAAAGAATTTGTGGTGTGTTTTGTAGCCTGTGATCGAGTTGTTCAGTAATCCAAACAAGAGAGGATCCGAGAGCAACTGGGACGCCGCCTTTCGCACGTCGGGGGCGAGGCTCTTGTCGTCGACCATGCTCGCTAGCTTGTCTCGGGTCAGGTCTCCCTTCCCGAAAAACGGGCCTTGGTTCTTGTTGATCACGTCCAACGTACCCAGTTCGGCTGGAGTGAGGTTCATCGATGATGAAGCAACCTGCAAGAAGTCCTCTTTGTGGACCTTATCTATCGAGCCACCATACAACTGCTTCCATTTGTCGGGGTGATTGAGGAAGTATTGAGCGGCCGCGAGAACCTGAGGTGGGGATTTGCCGGTCTTGGCCTCGCCATCGACGATCTCCGTGAAATCGGCGAGGCTCAGGTTTTTGGGCAGGTCGTCAGAATACCTATAGAGCTCGCGCAGTGCATCGGTCTCGGTCATAACCGCTGGCTGGCCATCTTCGGTGACGTCCGACGGAATGTAGTTATGTTCGTAACTCTGCGCCTGCTGCTCCTGAAAGGCAGCAACCTGCGGGTGAGAATCGGAGAACCCGGAGAGGTCGCCGGCCTTGATTTTCCCGCCGCAGCGGCCGTCGCCTTGTGAGCCTATCGCATAGAAGAGCTCCGGATCCTGCTGCAGCGCCTCGATCGCCGCCTTCAGATCCGGCGGTGTGGAGGAGTCCTTCGCCAAATCTCCGAGCGACGCCCAATCGAGAGGGCATTTATCTTTATGACGGTTCAGCACCGACACAATCTGCAACTCGGTGTCAGTCAGAGTGCCGCTATTCCATGTGATCCGTGAGCTCGGGACCGGCGCAGCTGCAATCGCATTAGAGCTCGCAGCAGAGGTTGGCTGCGGTGGCTGGCCATAATCAGCATCCAATGCAGCCCTGACATCAGGTGGTAGGACATTCCGCGCCAGCTGCGTGAGTTCCGCCGTGAGGTCTTCGGTCGCCCCTGCCGACGTGGGATCCGGAGGTACGGAATGATCGCCTGTCACGTCTTTCGAAGCGTAGCTTGCCAGCACCGCCTCGAATGTCGACAGCTCCTGCGACGGTGGGAGTCCGGGAGCAGGCCCGGACCAAGCACCGGTTGTATTGAGAGCTAGGGATAGGTTGTTGACCGACATTATACATCCTCTGCTGTGAGATTGCGCCACAGCCCTGTCATATGGTGCAGCCCGAGTTCGCGACGAACAACTAAGTGTCGATAGGCAGATTCCAGCAGGTCGCCCTGCTACTCGTGGCCGTCCAGCGCTCAGTTCCGTGCGATCTATAGGGTCATTGCCCTCTAGATACTCGCCCCTTATGGTAGTGGAAGTTAGCTTTCGAGAAGCTGACGGCGCTCAGAGGAATTCCTGAAGCGACATGAATGCGGTGCCAAAAGTTCCGGCGTAGTTTCAACACCCGAATTCGCGCCAGATATGTTTGACGCGGCACGGGATTGAGAACTCGGGTCTACGAATCGGTAGAAGACGCGAGCCGGAAATGATTCTGCGGCGTCTCATGGCACACGAATAGGACGTAGCCGCGCCTGCCGCCCCGCGAAAAGCCGGTTAGTGTCTGCTCTATGCGCCATGAGGCACGATAGGATCAGACAACGTTTGCCGACGTATGTCTTAAACGATTGAGATTGTCGGACTTGAGAGTGGAGCTAAACCCGTAGCTAGTGCTGCTCCGGATCATCCATACGGCAATCGGTGCCCATCGTCTGGGTCTCGCGCTCTCATGCTGGCAGCATCTCTTTCGCGCTGACAAAGCATGCCGCGGTCGCATTGAGTGCCGTCGTAAGCGCTTACTTGCTGTCAATTTATCTCTGGCCTGGACCAGGCGCTTGAGCCACGCTGTTTTGATGCGAGGCGTCGGGCGAAGGAGGCCCCTCCGGTCGTCCGTCGCGAACCACCGTACTTGAGGATCCACGAAACAACATCAGAACCGACTCGGTCGGCGGCTTTTCGACTCGCATAGGGCTCCGGCGCGCCTGTGCCTCCGCCATTAGGCCCTTTAGCGTTTCATCGATAAGCGCGATAAAGCGGGGCGGACCAGAAACGAAGACGAGGCCCTCTCCTGGTGCAGCTCTCACGACATACCTGTCATCGGAGATGTTAAGTGCGTCGAGGGCCGTCTTGAATGTATCGAAGGTGATCGGATTCAGGACAAGCAGGCGGCTTTGCGCCTCGTGGGCCTCGCTTACGTAAAGCATCAGCCCATCGTAATACCATTGAAGATTGTAGAGGCTGCTCAAGCGTTCGAGGAACTCTCGCGGCGCGAGATCAGGCATCCGCCCGCGAATCCGCCCCTTTACCTCGGTGCTGACGTTGATTCGGATATTTAAGTTGTTGCCGAATTCCTGCAGTGCGGCCGCGAGGTCCTGATCCAGGACCGTATAAGTATAAGATGTCGAAGGCAGCTCTAGGGGGGCGCAAAGCGCCCTGACGACAGTCAAGGAGATGAAAACACCAACGATTAGAATCTTCTTCAAAGTGTGCAGCCTCGTTGTTCGGATCAGTACTCCCGGCCTCTATGCACCTGAGAACTACTGAAATCCGTCCAAAAGTTGGAGGTCGAACTTTTTAATTGGAAGCCAATCGCGATTGAACCAAACATCGCGGCTTGCGTGGCAGTTCGCCACAGTTTGTCGCTGTTACTAAAGGTATGATCAGTCGGTGGTTTTTCAAGTGACGTGGTTTGCGGTAGTTTCCGCGCACCGCCCTCTCAAGGCTGAAACAGGGGTTCGATTCCCCTAGGGAGCGCCAGAAAATCAATAACTGATCTGCCGCGCGCAACGGGTAATGGTCCACCGACCACGGAGCGACCGTGTATAGACTTTTTTGAGGGCACAAGGCGCTGCGGTACGCACCCCGCTGCTCAGAAGGCTCAGCTTCCTCGCGAGCGATGGCTCGCCCACGCCGCTTCATTCGCAATTCGCAATCCCCAGAACCGTGGCGCGGCCAGACACAGTCGCTATTACGTGATGCGAGCGGACCTGGTTGCCTCGGAAGCGTTTGCAGGCCAACTGCCAACTCATGCCGCCTCTGGCAATCTGAACTGATGCAGCACGGGGAGGCCGGCCGGTTCAGGCTGGCGGGCTGCGCCGTTTCAAGAGATTAGAAGAAGGCAAGTAATCCCGGCGACCATGACGTCAAAGCCGGTCAATGCGACGAGGACAAAGGCTCGCTCGATGCTGTCCATGGACTTCCCCCACTCATACGCGCATTCCCAAGACGCGAGGCTACATTGCCGACGTGCCGAATCAATTCGATTGTCAACCTGCTGCACGCACGGGGCTGTGGATAGCGGGGGCAACGGCAGTGGCGAAGCAGTTTGGGGCCGCTAGAGCGGTTCACGGATTTATTGAATCGGAGGGGATTGAACGAAGCCGCTGGCGCGGCATGTAGGGAGGCATAGCAAGGATTGCCTCCTGTCTGAGAGGATTGCGGGTTTTCGAAGCCCAACCCTTTAGACAGGAGGTTTTCCGATGGCTGAGATCAGCCCACTTCGCCGCCGCATGATCGAGGACATGACGGTCCGCAATCTGTCACCGGCGACGCAGCAATCCTACCTCAACGCCGTAGCGAAGTTGAGCCGATATTTCGGTCGTTCTCCTGACCGCCTCGACCTGGAGGATATCCGTGCTTTCCAGGTTCATCTGGTTGCGACGGGGATGTCCTGGCCGGCGCTGAACCAGATCGTCTGCGCACTGCGGTTTTTCTACGGTGTGACGCTGGGTCATGACACCGTTCCGGAGCGCATCGCCTATGCGCGTAAACCGCGCAAACTGCCGGTGGTGCTGAGCGCCGACGAGGTCGTGCGCTTCCTGGAAGCAATCCCAAGCCTCAAGAGCCGTACCGCGCTGACCACCGTCTATGCCGCAGGCTTGCGCGTATCGGAAGTGGTCCTCTTGAAGGTTGTCGACATTGATAGCCAGCGGATGTTGATCCGGGTCGAGCACGGCAAGGGCGGCAAGGACCGTTACGTTATGCTCTCGCCGCAGCTTTTGAGGATTCTGCGGACGTATTGGCGGCTCACTCGGCCCAAACGATGGCTATTTCCCGGCCGCGACGACGAGCGTCCGCTCGTCCCTAACGTGCTGCACGCCGCCTGCCGTTCAGCCTGTACGGCGGCCGGCTTGAGCAAGTCGGTGACAGTGCATACGCTGCGGCACACATTCGCGACCCATCTCCTGGAGAACGGGGCCGACGTGCGCATCATCCAGGTGCTGCTCGGCCATGCCAGTCTGCAGAGCACGGCGCGCTATACCCAAGTCGCCACAAAGACCATCAGCAATACGCCAAGTCCGCTTGACCGGCTCCGCCTGGAGGTCGTGCCGCCCGGCTGAGCGGACCTGATGACTCCAGTTCTGGAAGTGGCGGATATCTTCCGCCGCCACGGCGAAGCGTTTCGGCAAGCTCGTGCCGGACATCTGGGCCGCGTCGAGCGGCGCGTCATGGGCGCGATCACGGCATGCCGGACGGCTGTGCTTGGCGGCCACATCGAGCAATGCGACGACTGCGGTGCCACCCGGATCGCCTACAACTCCTGTCGCAATCGGCATTGCCCGAAGTGCCAAGGCTCGGCGCGCGCGCAATGGCTTGCCGAGCGACAATCCGAACTCCTTCCCGTGCCATACTTCCACGTCGTCTTCACCTTGCCGGCGCCGGCCAGAGAGATTGCTTTCCAGAACAAGGCGGTGGTCTATGCCATTCTGTTCCGCTGCGCGGCCGAGACGCTCACCACCATCGCGGCCGACCCCAAGCATCTCGGCGCTCAGCTCGGTCTGACCGCCGTCCTCCATACTTGGGGTCAAACCCTGCAACACCATCCGCATATCCACTGCGTCGTGCCTGGTGGTGGACCTTCACTCGACGGCACACACTGGGTCGCTTGCCGGCCCGGCTTCTTCCTGCCGGTGCGCGTCCTCTCCAGGCTGTTCCGCCGCCTGTTTCTGCAAGAGCTGCAAGCTGCCTTCGCGGCTGGCCAGTTGGGCTTCTTTGGCGATCTCGCCCGTCTCGCCGATCCCGCCGCATTCGCCGAGCGCCTCGCTCAACTTCGATGGACCGACTGGGTCGTCTATGCCAAGCCGCCATTCGGTGGGCCCGAACAGGTGCTGGCTTATCTCGGCCGCTATACGCATCGCGTCGCCATCGCCAACAGTAGGCTGATCTCGCTTGCCGACGGCAAGGTGAGCTTTGCCTGGAAGGACTATCGGCAGAATCGTAAAACCAAAGTGATGACGCTTAAGGCCGATGAGTTCATTCGTCGCTTTCTCCTGCACACCCTGCCGGACAGCTTCCACCGCATCCGCCACTATGGTTTCCTCGCCAATGGCGGACGCAACGATAAAATCGCTTTCTGCCGTCAACTCCTTGCTGTCCGCAACGCTCCGACTGATCAAGAAGCCGGCGCCGATCCCCTCACCAAATGCGAGATCCCCGTCTGCCCGCATTGTGGCGGCACCATGCGGCGCGTCGATATCGTCCCGCGAGCCTGCGCGCGCGACCAGCCGTTTCATTGTGATACGTCATGACCAGCGTCTGTACCATCCACCCCTTCCGTAATCACCTTCTTGGTGGCAACGTCCGAAGTCGCCGTGGCCGCGCTCGTCACCGAACACCCCGCCAATCGTTCGGTAGCGCATCCCAGCGCTGCAAATCGCTCGCTGGATCGCGCCCTTGGCCCGATCAATCGGGCCCCTCACATCCGATGAATGACTCGCGGACGCGCGGCGACCACAGGCGAGCGTTCCCCGCAGCCGCACCCGCTGCACTATTCCCATAGCGCCCACAACTCCGCAGCTTCGTTCAATCCGGCTTCTATGAGGTCGCACGCACCACAGAGCGCGCGGCTCGCGCCTGCCACGCGACCTCACAGAACCCTCAAGATTCTTGAGTGGCGTCGCCCGTGATTCTCGTCAGGTTTTTGTCAGCTCGCCCCTCTAGGGTCCTGAACCGTCACAGGCAACGAACAGCTAATCTCATCACGTGAGGGCAAGGATTTCTTCCATGGTGTTTGGCGCTATGCCGATCTCTGCCAAGCTTGGCGATTGTCTCACCGAGGCTTCTTCATCGGTGCAAGGCAACTTTCATGAGCATCTGGCACAGACGGCCACGAAGCAAAGCGCCGCCTTTTTGGTGGCCGACAGTGCCTCGGCGCCGCCTTTACCGGAAGTTGAGCGTGCAGTCACGCAGGCCGGTCCGCCCGGCGATCGCATCCTTCAAAATCTCTCTGCAGTGCACTTAGGTAAATCACATCCTTCAAGTGCAGTTCCTTCGGTCAGCGAGGCGGTCCCTTGGAAGAGCGTTCAGCCTGGGCCCGCCGCACAGCCGATCCTGCGCCCGGACAGACCCGCTGTGCATCCGGTCGGCAAGCCTGAAGGTGCGGATCATTTTGAATCGACGTTGCAGAATCTGCGGGATGTTTACAACGGTGTTATTCAGGTATCGCTCATTTCCAAGAGTACCGGTGCCGTCGGTTCATCCTTAAACAAGCTGTTATCAGCGGGCTGAGCGGCGGTTGATGGCTGTTCTGACGCAACGAAGGAGTGGCCGCGGCGCCTCGGGGGAAAGGCGGCTTCATCTTTTTGTCGTTTTGCCCCTTCTGCTCTCGCTCGCGGGCTGCAAGGCCGATCTCTACACTAAGGTTCAGGAGCGTGAAGCCAACGAGATGCTTGCCCTTCTGCTCAGCAGGGGTGTCGATGCCGTCCGTGTTGTCGCCAAGGATGGTACCAGCACGATTCAGGTCGAGCAAAAGCAGTTGGCTTTTTCGATCGACCTGCTGAATGACCAGGGCTTGCCGCGCCAGCCTTTCAAGAACCTCGGGGAGGTATTCAAAGGCTCGGGGCTGGTTGCCTCCCCGGTTGAGGAGCGTGCCCGCTACGTTTATGCCCTAAGCGAAGAACTGTCGCGCACGATTAACGATATTGATGGCGTTCTTTCCGCCCGTGTTCATGTTGTCTTGCCGAAAAATGACCTTTTGCGACAAGATGCTACTCCCTCCTCGGCGTCGGTGTTCATTCGACATGCCTCCAATGCCAAGCTCTCAGCCTTGCTACCACAGATCAAGATGCTCGTCGCCAACAGCATCGAAGGACTATCATACGACAAGGTGGCGGTTGTGTTCGTGCCGGTTGAGCGGGCTCAGCATGAGATGTCGGTTGCACCCGGACCTGCATCGGCCAAACCAGCCAGTTTCACCTCAATGCCCTTCCTTGCGGTCGGGATCGGAGGTGCGGGCGCCGCGCTCGGCATTCTATCATACGTGCTGCTGAGCACGCGTGTGCGCCTGCTCGGCCAATCTTGGCGCAAAGTGGCAAATCTCGGCACCGGGGCGAGTATACCAGCGGTCCAAACCGCCGGCAAAAAGCTGCACTCCGATGCCGGATAGGCGCAATGCAGTGTCGGCATCAATGACATCTACCGTTTCAAATCATTCAGTCAGCCCACATCCAGATCGGCTGCGCGAGCTTGCTGCTTCGGCCCATGCGAGTCGCATTGCCGCCCATCTTGATGGATCGCTCTCAACGTCCACAGTGCTGCAGTTGCAGAAGACTCCCAGAGTGCAGGAACGGCTGGCCAAGTTGCTGCTAGGCAGTGAACTGATCTCGAACGGAAGTGGCTGGGGAAGGGGCGTTCTGCTCGGGCATGATCCGCGTCGCACGGCGCTTCTCGCCGGCAGTATCTGGCATGCCCGTTCGGTGCTCGAGCTGGTCTCAAAGCATGATCTCACAGTTCTGATCGGAAATATCGGTGCGGAAGCGCATGCTTTCGCTATCCGACACTTATCCAGCGCGGTCGCAGGTCAATCGATTGTCGATCCGCAGCAACTTTCGCAACGAATTGAACATGACGGATATGCCTGCCTTGGTGCTTGGCTCACGGACGTGTCGGAGCTTGACCGTGCACGAGTGCTTCTCTGCTTACCAATAGGGACGGCCGCCGAGAGCCCAGCCGCCGAACACCACAAGGCTGCCGGCCGATTGTTGACGTTGGTGATGGCCCATTTGACCGCGGAGACAAGACCGGCATGACCGCGGATCATCCAGCAGTGCCAGAACGTCCGCAGATACGTCCGCTGGGTCCACTCATACCGGCCTCGGAACTTGGGATCTGGTACGATGCGGCACAGACGCGCGCGCTAGCAGAGCGGTATCTACAGCAGGTTCGCAGCTGGGCAAGGCAAGTTTATCAGCGGGAGCGGGCCCGCGGCCACTCCGAAGGCCTGAGTGCAGGCTCGGACGAAATGGCGCGGGCGATTGCCCAGGCTGCTTGTGAGGTGGCGCGGAGAAAAGCCGCGCTAGAACAGGAGTTGCCACAGCTCGTCATGGAGATTTTGAGCGACTTGGTCGGCTCCTTCGATCCGGGCGAGATGTTGGTGAGGTCCGTTCGTCATGCGATCGAGCAAAGATATGGCAGCGCGGAAGTGTGTCTACTTGCGTCTCCTGTGAACGCCGATGCTCTGATACGTGAGTTCGCAGCCTACGATGGAAGGGATGGTCGGCCGAAAGTGCGAATCGATCCGGACCCAGCTCTAATGCCGGACCAGTGCATTTTGTGGAGTGAGTTTGGTAAAGTCGATTTAGGACTTGCCGCGCAGCTCCGCACACTGCGTCTCGGCCTTGCTCCGTCTTCTCAGGAACGCCAACCTTGACCACGCAACCAACAAGCTATGACGATGCGGCTGGTGGAGCTGTGCACGCGGCGTTATCGTCTCTGAGATCAGCAGTAAAGCATGTCGACACGCGTGCCGTGCGCGGACGGATCACAAAGGCCGTCGGTACCTTGGTTCATGCCGTGTTGCCGGGAGCCCGCGTTGGCGAACTGTGCCTGGTGCAGGATCACAATACGGGATGGTCACTTGAGGCGGAGGTTATCGGTCTCCTGCCCGATGGGGTGCTACTCACGCCAATCGGCGACATGGTAGGCCTTTCTAACCGCGCGGAAGTGGTACCGACCGGCCGAATGCAGGAGGTGTCAGTCGGCCCCGATTTGCTTGGCCGCGTCATTGATAGCTTCGGCCGTCCGCTCGACGGGAAGGGGCCAATAACGACGGCCCATACTCGGCCACTCCGTGGCAGGGCGCCCAATCCAATGAAGCGACGTGGCATCGAACGGCCTTTTCCGCTCGGCATCCGCGTGCTCGACGGACTTTTGACGTGTGGCGAGGGCCAGCGGATCGGAATCTATGGAGATGCTGGTTGCGGCAAGTCGACGCTGATGTCGCAAATTGTCAAAGGCGCGGCCGCCGACGTCACTGTAGTTGCGCTTATAGGAGAGCGCGGACGTGAGGTGCGTGAATTCATCGAGCGCCATATTGGCGATGCCATCGGTCGTACGATCGCCGTCGTTGAGACCTCCGACCGGTCAGCAATGGAGCGGGCGCAATGTGCTCATATGGCGACGGCACTCGCCGAGTACTTTCGTGATCAAGGACTGCGTGTCGTTCTGATGATGGATTCGTTGACACGCTTTAGCCGCGCAATGCGTGAAATTGGCCTTGCCGCGGGAGAACCTCCGACGCGGCGCGGCTTTCCTCCCTCTGTCTTTGCGCTGCTTCCGGGTCTATTGGAGCGTGCCGGCATGGGCGAGCACGGCTCGATCACGGCCTTCTATACCGTGCTTGTCGAAGGTGACGGGACAGGCGATCCGATCGCCGAAGAGTCGCGCGGTATTCTCGATGGTCATATCATTCTGTCGCGCGCGCTCGCCTCGCGAGAGCATTTTCCTGCCATCGATGTGCTGTCGAGCCGAAGTCGCGTGATGGATGCGGTTGTGTCTGCGTCACATCGCAAGGCTGCCTCCTTCTTCCGAGATCTGCTCTCGCGCTATGATGAAGCCGAGTTCTTGATCAAGGTCGGCGAATACAAGCAAGGGGGCGATCCGTTGACTGACCGGGCAATCGCCTCAATCGAGGAGTTGCGGAATTTCTTGCGCCAGGGGCAAGATGAGCGATCCACTTTTGAGGAGACCTTCACATGGATGTCGCGTCTGACCGTCTGAATCCTGTCCAGGCGTCGCAGTTGCGACTGGTGAAGGACATGAGGGAGCAAAGCACGCTTCGACAGTTATCCAATCTGGAAGCCAAACGCCAGATCGCGGTTGAAGCGATGGAGCGAGCCTCCATGGATCTGGCAAGCGCCGAGAAACGCCGCGCGAGTACCGAAGCTAAAGTTTATCTGGAACTGGCATCGTCTGGCACGATGTGCGTCACCGAACTCGATCGTCGGTGCCATCTTGTCATTGGGCGGCTCACAGCGGAGATCGCATTAGCATGCCAGGCACTTGAGCAGGCGCGCATCGCTCAAGAACAGGCTGAGGTAGCGGTTGTTGAGGCGCGGGCCATGTGGGCCAAGCGTTCGGCGGCGAGCCAGAAATGGCAGCGGATCGAGTGCGATGTTCGGCGCACGACCAATTCTCGATCGGAGTTCGCGGCTGAAATCGAAACGGACGACGAGGTCTTGCTCAGATATCAGAGTGGATCGCGTAGTGACCCGGGCGGCGGCTCGATCTAATGGCTGCTTCTCTTATGTTGGCGCGACCTTCTGGTCCCGTGGAAATGAGCGCGATAAATGCGCTGGGTGAACCTGCACCGTTCGAACCAGCGCTAAAACTGTCGCATAGCGTTGTCTCGTGCCTCAATGAGATGGCCGCTCGGCGAATGGTTCTGAAGAGCCGCCTTGGCGATACGCCGGTATTGATTCGCATGAATGGGCTTGTTTGGCAGGCGCAGCCATCGGCCATGTCGATGCTTGACTGCGTATTTCGCGTCGGTGCCGAAACGGCTGTCTTGGCGTTGCCCCGCCTAGTGGCGGAGACACTGATTTCGACAGTGCAGCATGGCCTTACGTTACCGTCGGACCCAGCCCGGTCTCTCGTCCTCGAACTTGCGCTTGAACCGTTGCTCGCTCGACTAGAGAATATGTTAGCGGCGGACGTGCAAGTCATCCGCATCGACGAAGCAACGACGCAAGGCCCTTATCTGGAGCTCGACATCGCCTACGGGGCGCTCGCGAGCAAGGCGCGGCTGTTCCTATTCTCGTCTCTTGACGGTCCGGTTCCGTTTGCGTTCTGCATGTTAAATGAATTGCTTGGCCAACTGCCCCGAGAGATGCGCAACCTTTCTCCGGAGCTGCCTATCATGGTTGCCAGTGAGATTGGCTCGCTGCGCGTGCCCGTTGGGCTTGTTCGCCAAGCACAAGCTGGCGATGCGCTGTTGCCGGACATCATTCCCTTTGCGAGCGGCCAAGTCATTCTCACTGCCGGCACATTGTGGGCTCCTGCGGCGGTTTCTGGTGACAGACTGATCTTGCGGGGGCCATTCCGCCTGCACCCCCACCCTCTAAAGAGTGCGTATATGACGACACAAGTAAAGCCACCGAACTTGCCCTCGGAAAGCGACGTTGACAGTATTGAGATCACGCTAGTGTTCGAATTCGGGCGCTGGCCTATCCCGCTGGGTACGTTGAGAAGCGTCAACGATGGGCATGTGTTCGAACTTCGTCGCCCCGTTGACGGTCCGGTCGACATTGTTGCCAATGGTCGATTGATCGGCCACGGCGACATCGTGCGTGTCGGGGAGGAATTGGCCGTCAGGCTACGTGGCAGGTTGGCGGTCAATGACTGACATTCAGCCAAACATCCTTGCGCTTCTTGCAGTTACGGTCGGTCTTGGTCTGCTGACTTTCGCTGTCGTCACCACGACGGCATTCATAAAGGTTTCCGTCGTTCTCTTCCTCGTGCGTAATGCGCTGGGGACCCAGTCCATACCCCCAAACATCGTTCTGTATGGCGCCGCATTGATCCTTACCGTCTTCATTGGTGCTCCAGTGCTGGAACAGATCTATAACCGTGTCTCCGACCCGCAACTTCACTATCAAACGCTCGATGAGTGGGCGACAGCCGCCAGGGAAGCAAGCGAGCCGGTGCGCGCTTACCTGAAAAAGTTCACCAATGAGGAGCAGCGAACATTCTTCCTGTCATCGACAGAACATGTCTGGTCAGAGGAGATGCGGAGCAAAGCAACAGCGGACGATTTTGCGATCCTTGTACCGTCCTTTCTAATCTCGGAACTTAAGCGCGCCTTTGAAATCGGCTTCCTTCTCTATCTTCCTTTCATCACGATTGATCTGATCGTAACGACGATTCTGATGGCAATGGGCATGTCAATGGTATCACCCACGATGATATCTGTTCCTTTTAAGCTCTTTCTATTCGTCACGATCGACGGGTGGTCGCGGCTCATGCATGGCTTGATCTTAAGCTATGCCACGCCAGGGGGCTGATATGGACGAAGCCAGCATTCTCACTCATTTGAGCCGCTCGCTCGTCCTCTTCATGATTTGGGTCCTGCCCCCGCTCCTAGCAGCTCTCGTGGCTGGATTGGTCGTTGGCATCATCCAGGCAGCAACGCAGCTCCAGGATCAAACCTTGCCCCTTACTGTGAAGCTGCTCGTCGTCGTCGCCGTGCTCGTTCTGTTTTCTCCGGTGCTGAGCGCCCCGCTTATCGAACAAGCTCAGCATATCTTCGCTGATTTCCCCAATCTCACATCCAGGTACTAGTGCCGAAGGCCAGAGTGTGTGGGGCAAACCCGCCGGTCTGCATCGCCAGTAAAACATAACAGGTAGTCGCCTCACATGAGAGTATGGAGATCGTCGGCTTGCCGCGCACGACCGCGTTCCGCCTGTGCTTTTGCTAAGCGCCCACGCAGACCAACTCCTTAAGGCACGGCAAGCGAAGCCGGCCCATTAGCTCAAGCAAAAACGTGCCTCGAATGCATGGTTTGTCACCCACCGAGACTCAAACTCTGATTCCGACCGCTGTCGAGTTCTTCCTTGCGGCAGGCCTTAGTGCAGCCCGAGCCCTAGGGATTATGTTGGTGCTTCCCGTGTTCACGCGGCCGCACATTAGCGGGATGATCCGCACAACCTTTACGATCGCGATTGGACTACCATGTCTTGAGCATATCAAGGCCGGTCTGCAGACGCTAGATCCGGCCACTCGTATGATCTCGGTCGCGCTCTTCGGTTTCAAAGAGATATTCATCGGCCTGCTGTTCGGGATGTTGTTGAGTATACCGCTATGGAGCATCCAGGCAGTTGGCGATATCATCGACACCCAGCGAAGTGTTTCGAGCCAGGTGGATGATCCTGCGACGCGCAGCCAGACCTCGGCAACGGGTCTTTTTCTTGGCACTACTGCGGTTACGATTTTCGTTCTGTCTGGAGGTCTGCAGACGATGGTCAGCTGCCTCTATGGCAGCTATCTGATCTGGCCCGTGTATCGGCTACTTCCTTCCCTGACCCTGCAAGGGGCAACTGAATTTGTGGCGCTTCTCGATCATTTGATGCGCACGACCTTCGTGGTCTCGGGGCCCGTGCTGGCTCTGCTGCTCCTAATTGAGATATCCCTCATGTTGCTGGGGCGCTTTGCGCCACAAATCAAGATAAGCGATCTCTCCCCCACTATCAAAAATGTCGCCTTTGGCGTCATCATGGTCAGCTACACCGTCTTCCTCATCGAATACATGGGAGCGGAGATTATCCAGTTCCACGGAGTGCTGGAGTGGCTCGAGAAGTTCTTAAAATGAACGACTCGAGCGAAGAGAAAAAGCTTCCGCCAACTCCTAAGAAGCTGCGGCAGGCGCGTAAGAAAGGACAGATCCCGCGCAGCGCCGACTTTGTAAGCGCGCTCAGCGTTTGCGCCGGTTTCGGATGCCTTTGCCTCAGAGCGGACGCGATCGAAGACGCTTGGCGTGAAGGGGTACGGCTCGTCGACAAACTGCAGGCGCAGCCCTTCAACACTGCGGTCCAGCAGGCACTGGTCGGATTAATCGAAGTTTCGATGACTTGCGTTGCCCCAATCATCGGGGCTGCCTTGGCGGCAGCCGTTCTGGCCGGTTTCTTGGCTAACGGTGGGCTGACGTTCTCCGTGGAGCCGCTCAAACCGAGCCTCGAGAAATTAGATCCCATCAAAGGGCTAAAACGGATTGTCTCTCAGAGATCACTTGTCGAGCTTGGTAAGTCGCTGATCAAAGTGTCCGTTCTCGGCGTAATCCTTCTTTCCATTTCGGTCGCAAGTTGGAAAGTCTTGGTGTACCTACCCGTCTGTGGTTTGAGTTGTTTTAGCTTTGTCTTCAAAGAGCTCCAATTTTTAATGGAGATTGCTGCCGGCGCGTTTCTGATCGGCGGCTTGACCGATCTGCTAGTTCAGCGCTGGTTGTTTCTGCGTGACATGCGCATGACGGAGAGTGAAGCCAAGCGCGAGTCTAAGGAGCAGGAGGGCAATCCGCGGGTAAAGGGTGAATACCGTCGGCTTCGTCGGGAAGGGGCGAATGAGCCGCCGCTCGGCGTCCATCGGGCCACATTAATATTGACTGGCCCCGCGACTTTGATTGGACTGCGCTACGTCCGTGGGCAGAAAGGAGTCCCGGTATTGGTGTGCCGCGGCGAGGGCGAACTTGCTTCACGGTTGCTTGATCAGGCGCGGGCTCTGCATCTCAGCATTATTGAGGACCCTGTTTTGGCGCATCAGCTGATCCGAAAGGGAATACTGGGGAAGGGCGTTCCGATGGAGAGTTTCGAAAGGGTTGCAAAGGCAGTCTTTGCCGCTGGCCTGATCTAGCTTCGCTCGCCAAATCGATGACTCCGGACGTTTAGTCAAAGACCATGCACAAGTGGCGCAGTCCGAAAAGACCTAAGCAAATGACGTCTTCTATGAGGCTCGTTATCCCGATGCTCAGGGCTTACAAGCCGCTCATTGGGTTTCTGACGGAGCGCTGTTATGAGTTTCACCTTCCAAGTTGCTCTTGGTGCCCACGGTGGGGCTTCCCCGTGCGGCAAGGGGAAGCACCGCACGTTCACCACTGGTTGGCAAGACCGCTCTATTCTCTAGCAAGTCGCCGGGGTCGTTGACCATGACTGCGAGATTATTGCGGATCGAGCAGCCAAGCGTTGGATTGAAGGAATTGTCGTCTATTGACGGCCCGGCGATCGAAAGGGATGGACAGAGCGGAGGACGTGCTTCGTAAATGATCGCCTCAACTCGGACACCTAAGTGGACGGGCAGATCTACCCGGGAAGCGGACAGGCGAATATTATAAGACGGAACGCCCATCGCGCGGGCCTCGTGGGCCACCTGCATAGCGAGCCGGGGTGAGCCACTGACGTCCAGATGAAGTGCATCGCGCCGACCGCGGCTGGCATTCGCAATGAAATCACGCAGACCGTACCTCTCGGCACGACCAAGAGCCTGTAGTCGCAAGACACTGGTCTTCTGCTCCACCTGGATCCCTTGCTCAGTCGACCCAGAATAGATCGCAGCACTATGTGTGCATCCGCCCATGGTTACCGCAACAGCGATCAAGTGGCCCAGGTTTCGCAAGGTCATTCGTGGTTCTCATTCGATAATAAAGCCGGCCCCGCCGGTTGCGCCTGGTTCGGTGCGGGGAGCATCGCGGCCTCGCGGCGAACTTGCCAGCGTATTCGTCAAAGTTCGCCCCGCGTCTGAGGGCGGTCGGATGCGGTCAGTCGGCGCGCTTATCTTGCTAGCAGACGATGCTGGCCGCACGATGTAGGGGGTAACAACGATGACGAGCTCCGTCTCCTGCTTCTGAAATGAGGAGGAGCGAAACAGCGCACCAAGAATCGGCACATCGCCTAATCCAGGAAACGTGCTGATGTCAGTGTTGAAATTGCGCCTGATCAGCCCCCCGATTGCAAAGCTTTGACCGCTGGCAAGCTCGACGACAGTGCTGGCACGTCGCGTGGAGAGGCCGGGCAGAGACATTCCGTTCATGCTGACTTCACCTTCTTTCGATAGCTCGCTGACTTCAGGCTTCACGCGGATATTGATCTGATTGTTGCTGAGAACGGTCGGAACGAACTCCAGGCTGATTCCGAATTGACGGAATTGAACTGAGACTTGCCGATTGTCCTGCATGACCGGAATTGGGAATTCGCCGCCTGCCAGGAAGCTTGCTGATTCGCCGGACATCGCGGTAAGATTTGGTTCCGCCAGTACTGACGCGAGATGCTCGCTGGCGAGTGCGTCAAGAACAGCACTGATGTTCGTGCTGCCAACGCCAACTCCGATACTTGCCGTGCCCCCGCCCTGAGTCGCACCGGAGCCGCCAGGTTTGCCGCTGCTAAAACCGAAAACGACCGCGCCGTTTTGACCAGATGCAGAGAGGTTGATACCAAGCTCCTTCATGGCGCTGCGCGAGACTTCGGCCACGCGTACGCTCAGATTAACCTGCAATGAGCCGGCCACCTGGATCTTGTTGACGACCAGTGCGCCCGCACCAAGAAACTGCTCGGTGATCTTCTTGGCGCGATCGACGACGTCGGCACTGGGCGCTGTCCCGCTAAGAATAGCGCCGCGCGGCGTATAGATGGCTTGGATCGGATAGTCTCCGAGCTCGGCCTTCAGCGCGGCACGCAGATCCTCGACAGGTTGGGTGACGACAACACGAAACTCGGCTAACGCCTCTCCATTGTCGTTCAAAGCGAACAGGCTAGTCCGTCCCGACTTTTTTCCAAAGACAAAGATGGTCGTGTTCGATGGCGCCTGGTAGTCGGCTATCGTGGGGTCGGCAACAAATATGCTGGCCGCTGCTGCCGGAAGATGGACGGTCTTGCCCTGAGAGGCGGAAAGATTCAAGGTTCCGTTAAGGCTGTCAGCGGTCGCGCGCGGCGTCCCCTGACCAGCGTCCCGCTTTATCTGAGCTACTGAAGCGTGTGGAAAAAAGAGAGCGGTCGTGCATACAGCATACAGAAGGCAGGCAAAAATGGAGGCCGTAACGGCGCTCGGCCATCGACTGCTGCGAGGATCAGGGGCGAACTTCAAGGGAGCTTCGTTTTCAATTTGAACGGCTGGGCAGCGGATCGCTCTTCAGTTCAAGCGCGTAGCCGACGCCGCGCGCGGTTTTGATCCGTAGTGTCGCGCCCGACTTACTCAAATGTGTGCGCAACCTATAGATCCCAACTTCTAAGGCATTGGTCGATACTTCGTCGTCAAACGCATAGAGACCTTCCTCCAGTGACGCTCGCGGCACAGTGCGGCCTGCTCGGCTGAGCAGATGCTCAAGAATGCAGACTTCGCGGCGCGCAACTCTTAATGGCCGACCACCAACTGAGACTTGCCGGCCGATAGGATCGAAATGTAGGTTGCCGAAGGTAACGTCTGGCGCAGTCATTTGCGTCGACCGTCGTAAAATGGCGCGCATGCGAGCAATGAGCTCGTCGAGAGACACCGGCTTCGGCAGGAAATCGTCGGCGCCACCATTGAATATCGCAATTCGAGTGCCGAGATCGTTCAGGCTGCTCATTATCATGGCCGGCATCGAACATCCTTCGCGTCTTAACTGTTTCAGCCAGTCCAAACCGTTTCCATCCGGCAGAACCAATTCGAGCAAGAGAATGTGATAGCTGGCGCAACCTAGCGCCGTCTCCGCTTCGTCAAGAGTGTGGATTACATCAACGGCAAAACCGCAAACCAACAGCGTTTCCTTGGCGGCTCGCACAAAGGCGGCATCGCGATCTACCAGGAGAATTCGCATTTCATCGCCTATCGTGCGACTGCGCCAAGACCTGAGCGCATTACGATCGACAACGAACTTCGGTGAACCCACCACGTGCTCGAGCAGGTCGAGTTGGCGAGCAGCTGATTGAAGAGAGAATCCAAGCGCACGAGTTCCTGATTGCTCCTTCTAAAGCACGGCCATGACTTATGGGGCTTCAGGTAAGATCAGCAAAATCTATTTATTTTATGGTAGGCATCCAACCGGCGAATAGGTCGTAGCGACGCACGTAGTAGGCGCGCCGCGTCAGGATCACAGAACGAATCCCGGCTTCAGCGCAAACCGATGACGTCAAGCAATGGCGATTCCAGTCCATCACAAGCAATAGCAAATGGAGGGGTACCAACGACCTGATGCTTGAGCGTGAAGCGCCGGTCGACAGAACCTCGAGCATCTCGCATCGCGTACCGCGGCTCAGTTGTGCGTCCGAGGTCTGCGTCTATGGGCTCAGGCCGTCTTGTCGAATCACTGGTTTGACGAGCGTTGGCGTCGGACCCTCGTCCCCGGCGGATCTGCAAGCCTTCGACCGCAATAGTGCAGCCATGTTGCACGCCCTACGTTGCGCGACTGGTCGAGCCATCAGGGCTGGCCGTCTGAGAGACTGTCTTCAGCTTCTCGCGCAAGGCCAGATCTTGGAGGCCCCGCCCTGCGGTTCCGATGGACAAAAAGAGCCTCGAGAAACCTATTGGTCATCCTTGGTCGTGAATGGCTCTTTGCTCTTGCTGCCCGGGAATGGCTCAGACACTGGTTGTGCCAAAGCCGTTTTGGGCCGGGTAATAATCTCGTGCAGGCGGATGCAAGCCCGTCGAGCGGCGGTGTCAGGGCCGTCGAAAATGTGTTCGTCTTGTTGCATCGTGGCGCCAAAGCTTGCCCAAAGGCTCTGAACGGCTCGAAAGAATGAACGTTCCGCGGCTGCGGAGCACAACGGCACCTTCGAGGTTAGGCGTTCCGGCTTGGTTGCTAAAAACCGGGCACCAACGTGAGTTCCTCCGAGGTGGCGGGAGGATCATTGCCGACCTCGAATCTGGCCACATTCGTTAGGCGCAGCATTGGGAGATAGACGCCAAGGCGCATGCCACGAACAACACCGCGACTATCAACCTTTTAATCCTTTGGGGCACGATCATGGAGCGTGGCTTTGCTGGTCAGAGCCGGATCAACCTGCGGGGCACTATGGTCGGCGGTTATGTGCGCAAGGGCGAGCGTAGTACAGCGATCGTCTATGCTGGCGATTTTAACGATAGAATGCGTTGTTGCAGATGCCGGTGAAGAAGCGCTAGCAATTCCGTTTCTCAAAGCGCTTTGCGATCTTCAATGCCAGTGCGACCGCGCTGCGGAAATCGCGGCCAGCGCGTTCTCGGCCGCAGGTGCTGGTCGAGCCAGCTGTCGAAGCCCTGATCAAGCCGACTGGCATTGACTGCGGCGATCGTGTTTCTTTGTACCGAAATGTGCAGGTGCCCCCGCCGCAGCCTATTTAGAACCGATCAATTGGCATCGCACTCCCGTCGTGAGCTCGGCCATCTAAGCGGGTCTTTTCACCGCGGAGATCTTCGGCCCTTTTTGGTATCAGAAAGTACGCCTTGAGAAGCTAGGCCAGCTGTCCGCCGCGTTTTCCTGTGCCTCGCTCGGCGTCGTTCCGACGGTGCGGCACGCCAATTGCTTCGCAACGTGATTAGAAGTCTGCGGGAGGGGACAATTCTTCGCGCCGCGAACCCAGCAAGGCAGCGGATATCCAGGCTATTTGCCCAATGCGATTGTCACCGCGGCAGCGGAGGCGGCGGAGAGTGAGACGGCGTGAGCCTTTCGCCGGTTTGGTAAGGAGGGATAGTTGTACCGTTTTGCGACCGAGTCCGGTCTGATGTTAGAAGCGATCATGATGCCGGAAATACAGTTGAAGCGACCCTTGTGTTTTGGCTTCCAATAGGTTTTAAGCCCCTAAGTTGAGGAAATCGACGTTAAATCGATCCTCGCGGTCTCGCCGTGCTCGAAGTAATGGGGCCGGCGTAGTCCATCCATTTCAAGGGTTCTGCGCCTCTTCTAGGTATGCATCATGGCCAAGATGACCAAAAACCAGCTGATTGACGCGATTGCTGAAGGAACGCAGCTTTCCAAGGCCGACATAAAGACCGTCATCGAACAGATGGCAACTGTGGGCTACAAAGAGCTGAACGAGGCCGGTGAGTTTGTCATTCCGGGTTTCGTCAAAATGTCGGTCGTAAACAAACCCGCTACTGAAGCCCGCAGCGGAATCAACCCCTTTACAAAGGAGCCGATGCAATTTGCGGCGAAGCCGGCTAGCAAGTCGGTCAAGACGTCACCGGTCAAGGCTGCTAAGGACGCAGTGGCGGTATAACAGAGAAAGCTTAGCTCTGGCGACTCAGCTAATCGCTAGCGCTTGACCATCGAGCGAGTGGTTTGCCGGTCAGGTCTTATCCTTTTGCGTGAACGGAAGCGGAATCGGTCGGGCTGTGGAGCGGGAAGCACGCGAGGGGTTACGCGCCCTGAATTCATACTGATCGGCAAGCTTCAAGAGACGTTGCTTGGTGAACGGATCAGCCGTTTCAGCAATGTCACGGACTTGCGAAGCCCGAGCCCGATAGAAATCCTCGTTCATGAAACACCAAATCTATGTTGCCTCTAGAGGCTCGAGATCTCTCGCCTAATTCGGCAGGCTGCCTCTTTTTCTTTGTGCCATAGTAGAACCGGTTTCTAGTCGCTTAGGCGGTGCCGCGAAACGAAGCTCCAGCGATTGATCGGAAATGCACGCCTCTTCTCCTATACACATCTAGGGCTACGGGCCGGAAAACGTTGTATGTTGATCCCGATCTTTCCAGTTGCCCTCGCTCGCCGCTAAGCTTGTTCATTTGAGCGGACTGCGATGGTCCGAAAAGGCTGAGCGGCTCGGCGTACTCATGCTTTTGCGAATCTCCGGCACAGGGCTGCCGCGCGGTTTGCGTCGATGAGCCTGGTCGCCGCTGTAAATGATCATACAGATGTTCGACGGCCCTAGCTCATGTCTCGACAACGCAACTACGTTGGTCGACGAGGAGGCGGCCTCAGCGGCGCATAGTATGCGATGAGGCCGGATTGCTTATTCTTCTTGATCGAGACAGGGACGCAGTTCAGTTCGCCTGCTGCCGTCCCTGCTGACGAGCTCATCCAATTCGGAGGTCTTCGGCAGAAAGTTTCCCAGAGCGACTGGCCTTCGGCTCGTAGCTAATTCGGGTGCCTTCCGCCAGGCCGGTATGGCCGGCCTTTTCAACGGCACTAACGTGCACGAAGATGTCTGGGCCACCATCGTCTGGTTTGATAAAGCCGTATCCTTTAGTCGGGTTGAACCATTTCACAGTACCCATTGCCACTGCAGTATCTCCAATTGAGCAAACCAATCTAACCGACGCTTGAGGCCGGCATCAAGGGCGATGAAGCAAGTAGGCTTCGCATTTCCATAACAGGCAACCGATGTACGCGCGTGCATGCGGCGCGACCGCTTAGATGGACCTCATGGCCGACACTTTGTACTGAATCGCTCGATGGTCAGTGCGGAAACGAACACGGCATTGTCGTGCTCCTAACATCATCCGTGTGAGCGTTGTCGGGCCGGGATTCGAAGCGCACATTCGCTGGAAAAAAGCAATTTCCAGCCAGAAGCAGCAGGTTTAGTGCATGAGATTTGGTATGGGAGGCGATATACTGAAAGACGGCGAATGGTCCCGAGAATTTGCAGTCAATTGTGATCTCGTCCCAGTCAGCTTTTTTGATCGCGACCACTGCCGGCTATTTCTCGTCGCCAAAGATCAAAATACAGTCGGGATCCTCTATCTCACCAAGCCTCACCAGGTGAGACACCTCACCTCCTGTATTGTTGCGCCACCCCTCCTTATCCGTCGGTCATCCTCGAGCGCAATTCACCACCGTGATTCCGCGGAATGGCAGCCGCGCTGATTGATACGGCCAGTCTGAGGTGAGGTGATGTACACAGTATAGCCTCTGCAAAATCACGTTGCTTGCTGGCGAGACGGCAAGAGCTATACTTTGACTGCAGTGGCGCTAACTTTGCAGGGATGTCGGGTACGTCATTAGCTAGGATCCTCATCCGACAAAGAAGATTGGACATCAACTGCATTCGGCCTAGCTCAGGAGTGCCTCATGTTTTTGCGCACCACTAGCAACAGAGCGCCTCGCTTCAACTCGCTTTCTGACCTAGGGATTGCAAGCAGCTCAAATCCGAGCGTCTACTTGGGTGAGTTGACTTACAGCAAGGGGAAGGAGATTTACGGCGAGAAAGAACCTGCTGCCTACGTGTATCAGGTTATCAAAGGTGCGGTTCGGACCTACAAGGTGCTTGCGGATGGTCGGCGGCAGATTGGTGCGTTTCATCTGGTCAGCGATATCTTCGGACTTGAAAATGGTGAGAGCCATCGGTTCACTGCAGAGGCAGTCGTCGCGACTACGGTTCGCTTGATCAGGCGCACCAGCCTTGAAGACGCGGCCGAGAACGATGCGGTTGTCTTCCACAATTTGCTCAGGATGACGGCCAAAAATCTGCAGCACGCAGAGAACCATATGCTTCTGCTTGGACGAAAAACCGCGCTGGAAAAGGTGGCCGCCTTTTTGCTTGAAATGGACGAGCGATCTGCCTCGGCCGGCGCATTGTCCCTACCCATGTCCCGCCGCGATATTGCCGACTACCTTGGCTTGACGCTCGAAACTGTGTCGCGCGCCTTGTCCGAGCTGCACAGACAGGAGGTCCTCGATTTTCTCGGAAAAAGTCAGCGCAAAATCGTAATCCGCGACCGTGGGCAGCTCGCAAGTGTTGGTTCACAAAGATAATCGGTCCGGAGCCACTTCTCGTCCAATGTTGGAACTTCGCACCGCGCTGGCTGGAGAGGTCCGGGCCGGGCTGATATGGAGCTGCAAAAATAGTGCAGAGCGTAGGGATCGGGCTCCTCCGGTGAAACCGGCTGTTGCGCAGCTGCAGAACTGAGGTGGACCCCGGATTTTGGACCGGCGGCTTAGGTGGTGCGGATGCCGTTCCGTTTTGATAAACGGAGCGGACCATGAAGAAGACGAGACGGACAATCGATGCGGCGCTGAAGGCAAAGATCGCCTTGGAAGCGCTGCGAGAACAATCAACGGTGACGGATCTGGCACAGCGCTACCAGGTGCATGTGAATCGGATTTATGCCTGGAAGAAACAGCTTCAGGATCAAGCGGTTCGGGCGTTCGACGCGGGCGCTGGTCGGGATGGCGAGGCAGCCCACGAACTGGAGGTCGAGAAGCTCCACGCCAAGATCGGACAGTTGACGGTTGAGCGGGATTTCTTAGCCAGGAGGTCCGGAAGATGAGCGCGCCGGATCGCCGAGGATTGCTTCAGCGCGATCATGCGAGTCTATCGATCCGCCGGCAATGCCAATTGCTGAGCGTTGCGCGATCGAGCGTGTATCGGTCGCCGCTGCCGGCCAATGACAACGACCTTGAGCTGATGCGGCGGATCGACGAGCTGTTCACGGCCTGGCCGTTCCTGGGCTCGCGGCGGATGACGGCGATCCTCAATGGCGAAGGCTGTCGCATCAATCGCAAGCGCGTGCAGCGGTTGATGCGCAAGATGGGCATCGCGGCGCTGGGACCAAAGCCCAGAACCACAAAGCCGGCGCCGGGACACAAGATCTTCCCGTATCTCCTGCGCCATATGGTGATCGACCGACCGAATCAAGTGTGGGCTGCCGACATCACCTATGTGCCGATCGGCCAGGGCTTTCTATATCTGGTGGCGATCATCGATTGGGCGAGCCGTGCGGTGCTGGCCTGGCGCCTGTCGAACACGATGGACACATCGTTCTGCGTGTCTGCGCTCGAAGAGGCCTTGGCGCGCTTCGGCCCGCCTGAGAGCTTCAATACCGATCAGGGTAGCCAGTTCACCAGCGCCGCCTTCACCGGCACGCTGGCCGCCACCGGCGTCAGGATCTCGATGGACGGTCGTGGGCGCTGGATGGACAACGTGTTCATCGAGCGGCTGTGGCGCTCGCTCAAATACGAGGACATCTATCTCAAGGGTTATTCGGATGGCCACAAGGCCAAAGCCGGAATCGCCCGATGGATCGAATTTTACAATTTCCAGCGCCCTCATCAGGCGCTGGAAAACCGCGCGCCGATGGCGGTCTGGCGGGCCGGTGTCACCGGCGCATTCGGCGAACAGGCTGTGGATATGACGCTTCTCGCAAGCGAGAAGCTTGGACAACGCTACGCGTTACCCACATCCCCACAGCCACAACAGCAGCAGGCAAGAGTAGCGTAAAGTTACTGGGAAGAACGAACGGCAGCAGCTCCACTTAAAAAACCGGACCCAGTGGTCCTCAGCATGGGGTCCACTTCAGAACGTCGAGCGCGGATGGGGACTTGCGGATTGCCAAGAACTAGAATTGGTTCTGATGACCAGCTCGGCCAGCCCGAGCTCCCAGCTGTTTGCTGCTTCAGTAGGCCGTAGTCACAGTTCGACGTCGCTTGCTCGCGAAGTCTTAAGGTCTCAACTAAAAGGCTTCGGCTCGTGACTGTTTGCGGGCCCACAGTCTCTCGCGATTCCCCTCGAACGCTTCGCCTTGCTGGACCTGATGCGCAGTAAATGCTCAACTTGGCCAGCTAAGACAGCAGCCCACTCTTCCTGGCTGTCGGGACGGGTGACTAATAAGGTCCGAAAGCCTGCTCTGTAGCATTTTGTGGGCGGATCCGGATGCGCTGAAGTCCAGATCCCGCGAGTGAAAAGATCCGTTAGAGATCGAGGCGTCGAGCCGTTGGCTTCGACAATGACACCATCGTACTTGGCGGCCCATTGACTTTCTTTCGTGCGGCTAGTCAGTCCAATCACGACACGACCGGCAGGGCAAATTGAAAGGTCGCGCCCGGCTCTTGCTTGCGGACGATTGAGAGGCGCCCTCCGTGAGCTTCTACGATTGAACGACAAATCGACAAACCCATTCCGAGGCCGGTCGACTTGGTTGTGAAAAACGGATCTAAGATGCGAACCCTATCATCCTCATCGATGCCGACGCCGCAATCAGTCACGGAGAGCTGCACACGTCCCTTACTGTCCCTGGATGACTCGATCACCAGCTCACGCGCCCGGTCGTCAACTGCTTGCATCGCCTCGATCCCGTTCATCACCAGATTGATGATGACCTGTTGCAGTTGAACCCGGTCACCAAGGACCGTGGGAAGCGCGAGCGCGAGCTCAGTTCGCAAGGCCACTTGGTGATTAACTAGCTCACGTGTCACCAGCGCGATAGCTTCGTTCACGACCTCATTGACATCGAGCGGTACCATCTCGATGTCACCTTTCTTCGCAAGTGTGCGGACTCTGCGGATTACCTCGCTTGCCCGGATCGCGTCCTCGATGATCCACTCCACTGATCTGCGCGCGGCGGAAACATCCGGAGTTTCGCGGCGTATCCAGCCGAGGCACGCATCGGCGTTGCTGATAATGGCCGCGAGCGGCTGGTTTACCTCGTGGGCGATGGAGGCTGTTAGTTCCCCCAGCGTCGTCACGCGCGTCACATGCGCAAGGTCTGCCTGTGCCTTCCGCAGCTCTTGTTCTGCCTGATCTGCGCGAATCTTCGCCGTGATGTCGGTGGCAACGCCACGGTAGCCACGAAAGCTGCCGTTTTCATCAAAAAAGGGCTTTCCGCTGGTCTGGAAGTAAATTGCCGACCCGGTCGCGCTAATGGCGCGATAAATCAGATCGCGAAATGGGAGATGTGCGTTGAGCGTTGCCTGATGCCGCCGCCACTTCTCGGGTTCTTCTTCTACGTCGCACGCGATTTCCCAGCGAGGCAGGCCGATGGCCCCTTTTGCCAAAAGTCCCGTAGCGCTGGTGTGCTCCGATAACGTGAGCCGGTGGTCCGGCCCGGTCTCCCATAGCCAGTCGGAAGCAGTTTCCGCGTAGTCACGAAAGCGTTGCTCGCTCTCACGCAGCGCAGCAAGAGTGTTTTCTAACTGTTCTCTAGCTGCGTGTTGCTCGGTGACGTCCATATGCGTTCCGATGAGTTCGACGGTCGCGCCATCGCTTCCCAACACCGCGTGCGCAACAGCGTGTATGTGCCTTATTGCCCCATCGGGAAGACAAATTCGGAAATCGTATTCGAAGTTCCCTGCTTTCTGTTCAATAGCCCGACGCTGCACTTCCTGCTGCAGCGGCAAATCGTCTGGATGAATACGCGAGCGGATGGCCTCAAGTGTCACCGGCTCTTCCGGATCGAAGCCAAACAGACGGCTGACTTCGGCGGAGCGATACGCAAAACAGCGGCGGTGGCAGTCCCAGGACCAAGTGCCCGTGCGACTGAGCTGCTGCGCGTCGGCCAGATAGGCCTCACTACGGCGCAGTCGCCGTTCCGTCTGCTTCGCTGCCGTGATGTCCGTCGCCGCCCCGACAAACTCGATATCGCCAGATGCTGTTCTCGTGGCCCGTGCTAGTGCGTGAATGTGCTTTATCGATCCGTCGGGCATCAGCAGTCGGTATTCGTGCTCGAAGTCCTCCCCTCGCGCTGCTCGATCCAACGTCTCTTGGACGGAAGCCTTGTCGTCTGGATGGGTGCGGTCAAGGACATGTTGCGGTGTCGGTTTGATGTCAGGATCGTATTCGAAAATCCGAAAGTTCTCCTTCGACCAAAAGACTTCGCCGGCGGCGTTCCAACCGAAGCTGCCGGTGTGACTCAATTCCTGCGCCTGAGCCAGATGGGCTTCGCTTCGCTGCAGCGCAAGTTCTGTCCGCTTTTGCTCAGTGATATCTTCGCAGGCAATGAGGACGATGGGCTTGTCATCGGCCCACAGCATGGCTTTGGCGTTTTCGCGTACCCACAGCACCGAGCCGTCCTTTCTGACTTTCTGGATGTCCCAGGTGCGCGATTGGCCGATATCTGTAAGACAACTCCCGATGCATTTGCGAACGACCTCACGATCGTCTTCCGGAAAGACCTTCAGCACGGATGCGCCGATTAGTTCGACAGGCGTATAGCCGAGCTGGGTCGCTCCGAAAGTATTGACGTTCAGGACCATCCCGGCTTCATCGACCATGAAGTACATGGCCGGGTTATGCTCAAAGATTGCCCGCCACAGTTTCTCGCGGTTATGCAGATCGGCCGCACTGTGCCGTAGCTTGGCTGCGGCCTCACGCGCAACCTCCCTTTGATGACGAACGTTTCCTATCAGGTGCGTTCCGACAATCGACGCGGTCAGGAAAGCGACAACCACCACAAGGTCCTGGGTATCATCGATCCGAAAACTCAAACTGGGCGGCGTAAACACGTAGGCTAAACTGGCGACAGAGACGATGGAAAGGACCAATGATGCGATGAAGCTGCCCATCAGCGAAAACAGCAAGATCACCACCAGATAGGCGAACGCCGTGGCTGCGAAAGGGCTGTTAATATACAAGGAAACTAGCGTCACCGCCGCTAGCGTAATGCTGCCGACGATAAATTGCGTCCCTGAACGTTCCAACGCGGTGAGCTGGTTAATCATGCTTGTAGCCGTCCGGCCCTTCTGGCGGAGAGATTAATGATCAGACAAAAAATACAGCAATTTATTCGACCCGGACAGGCGCTCCTGGGCGCTTTCTACGTCCGTCGCTAAAATAAGCACAGTCGAAAAAGGCGCATTACAAACCTTTGTATATTTCTCTTAAACATTAGATATTGAACGCTCACATCGGAAATTACCTTCGTTTTGAGTTTTTAGCTGTCCTCCTCGATGGCAAAGCAGCATGTTGCAGTCCGGAGTTGCTGCGGAGACGGGCAGAAGGGTGGAAACCAATCGCGGGCCATCCGACGTATTGCGCTTCGAGGGGCAGCCTTAGTGTTGCCCATGACGAGAAAGTCTGCTGGGTCGGATACGGGAGAACGGCTGCATTCACTGCGCCGATGGCGTGTCCAGGTGACATTCTCCCACGCCCAACTGAGAATGGCATGGCGTCGACGGCGCTCGCGAGCCACGTAGTGGTCGCGCAGTGCGCCTGGTATCTGTCGCCGTGCCGGCAGGGGCAGATCGTGGCCGGCTGCGGCCATCCGACTAAGCGACACTTGAACTCCCTTGAGCAGCATCGTCGATGGAGTCAGTGGCGATGCCGCTGGGAGCTCAACGATGGCTACAGGTTCGCGTCGATCGTCCTCCTGCGGTCACCAGCATTCCATGCTCGATCTTGCCGCGTCGGCTTTTCTCACGGTCATCGATGCCGATACACCCGCGTCGCTTCTGTTTCCTTGCGGTCTCTGGAGCAGCGCAAACATGCTTCCTTTACTTTCGAATTATCGCCTCGGTCGCCATGCCGGTAGGATTTCAATTTTCCTCACCCTCACAACAATGCGCTTGGCAGCGCCGTTGAGGGGATTGTCGCCGTAGTCGGCTGGAACTATTCGAATATTCCTTCGGCAGACGGGCGACGCAATCATCTCGAGCGCGCCGCAGTCGTTTTCCAGTGCCTTGCGTTCGGCCGCTCGGTCGATGGACTTGGCGAACACAACGGCGATCGTCCCGTGCCGAGCTGCAATGCAGCGGTAGCCATCCGCGGCAGAAAGGCATCTCACGTTCCGAATCTCGATAGGCTTCCCGATGAACTTTCCCGGGGTGACATGAAGGTCATCCGCATCAATTATCTTGGAATTGTTCGGGCCGAAGTTCGTAAGTGTTTCCTTGGTGCTCGCTGTTTCCGGCTCACTGGAAACGCCCGCCGTTTTTAGCGTTGCAGCGGTTTGTCGAAGTACGATAAGCGTTCCTTATCGTCTTTCACGGTCGCGCAGCCTACGACTTGCATGACAGCTTCCACTGCATCGGCAGCGAGCGCCGGCCGCGGCGATAAAAGTATGATTGCGGCGCCACAAAGGTACGAAAGGCACTTCTGCTTCAAAAATGCTTGCTGGTACTTCATCGGACTTAGTTTTCCTTACAACAACGTAGTGGGAGCCATCCATGGCTCCTGAAAAACTCCCCCAAGGCTACCTGGACAGCTTGCCTATCATCGTGGCGCCCACGCAGCCAGCGAGCTGGACCAACGCATCGGCGGGTGGCTGTAAGCCTGTAAGCTCCAGACGTCTATGGGCTTACGGTCACAGCGCGCCAGTTGTCCGCGTCGGCCTCGGGTGTCTACCAATCCTGGTAGGTGCCTCGCGGGTGCTTTTGGGATAAACAAGATGATGGCTGGTGAAGGACTCGCGCACGATCCCGCAAGCGATTGTCCAAAGCAATCCGCGAATCCTTTGAGAACGCGTCGAACAGAGGCTTCGGTCACGCCGCGAGTGTTTCTGGGTTACACGTCCGAGGATGCGCGATTGGCAAAGCGAATTGCGGAGCCCCTAGAGGCCGTTGGCATCGTGGTGTCGTGGGACAAGTGGTTGCATTCCGGAAGGGGAGACGCAGATCTCGAAAAGCCCGCTGAAGCCCTTCAGGGGCTTCGCATTGCGCGCTTCGCAAGCCTCGCCCGGATTTTCCGATGATCACCATTCACCGATATGTCCAGAACAGCCGGGACGTGGGATTGGACGCGGACGAATTTGCTTTGGCCATCGTCCATTAGAAAGCGACCGGGCGCAGGTTGCTGAGATCAATCAGCAAGTCATCGGTGTAATCGACCACCACATTGATCGCGCACGCGTCTTGAGCCGAAAGCAACATCCGAAACTTATGTTGCCTTCAGATTGCTGAATCCGAAGTCTGCTTCTGCAGAGCGCAAACCTCATAACGCCGAGCGACTGAGTCACCAGTACGATCTGCCGCAGACCGTTGGCCAGGCGCACTGCTGAGGCATTCTGCCCGGTGGTCTTTGGCCCCGCGATGTGGGCTTGATCAGTCGTCCGTGAAGAACCCGGACTTCAGCTCGGGACGAGCTGAAGTCGGAGGATGAGCTGGACGAGGATTTGGCGCCACAAAAGCTCCAGCCAGCGGAGGAGACGCCGGAAGTTGTAGCCGGCGGCGGCGAGGACGGCATTGATGGCGTCGCCCTGATGGTGCCAGAGATAGTTGCGGCCCATCCGATGTTCGGATTTGAGATGGCCGATGACCGGTTCGACGGCGGAGCGTCTTCGCAGCTCGCGCTCGATCTTCGGCGTCACCCGCCGCTTCTGGCCTGAGGTGAACACCCTGAACTTGTAATCGGGTGGCGCATTGTGGCCACGATAGCCCTTGTCGGCGAGGATGCGCTCGATGGTGTTGCCGATCAGCGTCTCCATGTCCGGGATCACGGTTTTGAGCGTGTGGCCGTCATAGGGGTTGCCGGGCAGCGCCTTCACATGGGTGACGAACTGGCCGCCGCAGGCGTGCGCCAGCGTGGTGGCAACCGAGACCTTGACCCCGATCTATGGACCACGCCCGCGTTGCAAGAGGAATCGACAAAGGGATGAAGCGGTTTGCGCCAATCTATCCGGCTTCAATTTGGGGCTGTTGCCCCGAGCCATCATGGATATCCGCTCACTTCTGTCCTCAATAACTCGCCGGCCTCAAGAAGGGCCATGGAGTCGAACCAGGCTTCAGAAGTGTCGGTGGAACCGTTTCTCCATTCGTCCTTTCCGTCTCGCAAACCTCGGCGGGTTATTGTGCCTTCTGATCCCGACCTTGGATTTTCCTTTCCGGCCCTGTTTCTTATGCGGTGCGGCCCAGGAGGTTGGCGTCGTAGTCACGGCCCTTTGCGAGCATGCTCCAGGCCATGCGCGCAAGTTTTGCGGCCAGGGCAACAACCAAGACATTGGAGTGGAGCCGCTTCGACGCTGCCTCTAACCAGGCTGCGAAGCCATGCCGAGGCCAACTCTGACGCTGCAGAAGTACGGCTCTGGCACCTTGAATAAACAGCGTTCGCAGGTACCGATTACCGCGCCTCGATATGCGCCCGAGAATGGTTCGATCGCCGGTCGAGATTTGCTTTGGTACCAGACCAAGCCATGCTGCAAAGTCTCGGCCTTTATGGAAGGCATCACCGGTTCCGATGGCGGCGACCATCGCGCTTGAGATGATCGGCCCGACGCCGGGCGCACTCATTAGGCGGCGACAGTGTGGATCTTGATCAGCGAGTTCGTCGATTTCTTTCGTCATTGACGCGACCCGTCGGTCGAGATAGCGCCAGTCCTCGGCCAAGTCCTGAATGAGCTGGATCACGCGAGGCGATAAGTTGTCGTTTGGCGCTGAGAGAATCTGAGGAAGTGCCAGTCGGAGTGCTGCCGCTCCCTGCCGCACTGGTAGCCCTCGCTCAAGCAAAAAGCCCCGGATTTGATTGATGACCGCCGTTCTCTGCGTCACCAATCGACTGCGAACTCTGTGTAGTGCCTGTAAATCAAGTTGTTCGGCTGACTTCACTGGAACGAACCGCATTGTCGGCCGCTGAGCGGCCTCGGCGATCGCTTCAGCATCCCGAAAGTCATTCTTGTGACCCTTGAGGTATGGTTTGACGTACTGCGCCGGCAAGAGCCGTACTTGATGGCCTAATTTCTCGAGCCTGCGCCCCAGATGATGTGCGCCTGCACACGCCTCCATTCCGATCAGACAACGCGGAATATTGCCCAGCGACTGGTCAAGCTGATTTCTCGACCGCTTCTTGCGTAGCGTAATTGCGCCTGTGGCATCGAGACCGACGACGTGGAATGTGTTCTTCCCGAGATCGATGCCGATTGTGACAAGGTTCGTATTCGACATGGCTTGCGCTCCTGCTGCTGCCCCCCGCCGGGCTGCACGTTGCCGCTGAGAGCGGGCGTGGTCCATGCCATTAACTCGTAGGGCCGGTGCGCCTTGCCCTTGCCGATGCACTCCACCTCCGGCGCGTGCAGCGAATAGACCTTCGGTCCACGCTGGTGCTGCCTCTGATCAAGCACCCGCCGGGCCAGCGCCAGCATGCGTCCGAGGACAATCCCACCGAGCAGGTCGGTGCGGCCTTCGATCTTGCGGGCAATGTCGCGGATGATGGTGTCACTGGGCGGTGAATACTCCCCAAATATGGGCATCGAAAATTCCCTAGCTGGCATCCCAGCCTGAAGGGGCCGCGGCGCGTAGGCCCCACATACCGAAGCGCTGCGGCCCCTTCAGGCTTTCCGCATCCGATCCTGTCCCCGAAGTGATTCGGGGGGCGGAACGGATGATCCAGCTTGGAGATCTCATCGTGATTTTGGACCTTCACCGTGAGGGCTTGTCGATCAGCGCGATTGCCCGGCGCACGGGGCGCGACCCGAAAACGATCCGCAAATACATTGCGCGTGGTCTCGAGCCACCCGCCTATGGCCCTCGGCAGACTGGCCGGCCGAGCAAGCTCGCACCCTATCTCGACTATCTGCGAGAGCGCATCGCCGCATTCCCGGACTTGAGTGCCATCCGGCTAACGCGCGAGCTTCGCGAGCGCGGCTACACCGGCGCCTACACGGCCGTGAAACGCTTCGCGGCTGCGATCCGTCCCGACAACGCACCTAAGCCCTTTGAGGTGCGATTTGAGACGCCTGCCGGGAAGCAGGCGCAAGTGGACTTTGCTCGTTTCGTGACCATCTTCACTGACGAGCCCGGTGCGACACGGATCATTTGGCTGTTCTCGATGGTACTTGGCCATTCGCGCTTCATCTTCGCCCGCTTCGTCATGCATCAGGACCTGCAGACGCTGCTGCGCTGTCACATGCAGGCTTTTGCGGTCATCGGCGGTGTCCCGATCGAGATCCTTTACGACCGCATGAAGACGGCCGTGACGGGCGAGGACGGCAATGGACACATCGTCTATAACCGGTCGCTCCTAGCGCTCGCACAACATTACGGCTTCCATCCGAGGGCCTGCCGGCCGTACCGCGCCAAGACCAAGGGTAAGGTCGAGCGTCCGTTCAGCTACATCCGGCAGGACTTCTTCCTCGCGCGCAGCTTCCGCAATCTCGACGATCTCAACACCCAGCTCGATGACTGGCTCGCGACCGTCGCGAACGTGCGCGTACACGGCACCACGCAGAAAGTCGTCGCTGAGGCGTTTGCCGCCGAGAGACCCGAGCTGCAGGCGTTGCCAGCGGGGCCGTTCGACGCGCTGCTCAAACTCGAGCGCCGAGTCAGCCACGACGGGCTCGTGTCGATCGGCGGCAACTATTACAGCGTACCAGACCGTACGCGGCGCATTGTCGAGGTGCAGCAATTGCCTGATGTAATCCGCATTCTCGATCAAGGCGAAATCGTCGCCGTCCATCCCGTTCTGGAAGGCCGCCGGCGAACTCGCGTCGCACCCGAGCATCGCCAGGCGGTCAACCGGTCCAGGTCGCGACCTGGCGTGTCCGAAGCCCTCGTCGGTCGGGCCGGCGATCACATCCCACGACGGTCGCTGGAGTTTTACCAAGCTGTCGGCAAACGGCTCGCCCAATCGGGAGGCCGGCCATGACCATCCACACGCAGCCGGCAGCGATCGACAGCGTCAAGAAAAGCCTGGTCGCACTCAAGATGCCACGTGCGCTGGAAATACTGGACACCACGCTGCGGCGAATCGAACAGGGCGAGGTCACCTGGATTGAGGCGCTCGATCAGTTGCTTATCGAGGAGCTGACGCTGCGCGACAATCGCCGTGTCAGCACCGCGCTGAGAATGTCTCGCCTGACCACCGTCAAAACGCTCGCCGGCTTCGACTTCGCATTCCAGCCCTCGCTCGATCGCAATCGCATCCTGGCGCTTGCCGAATTGAAGTTCATCGACCGCGCCGAGGTGGTCCATCTGCTTGGGCCGCCCGGCACCGGCAAGAGCCATCTCGCGACGGCACTCGCGGTCGAGGCCGTGAAGGCGGGAAAGAGCGTCGCGTTCGCCACGCTCGCCGACATCGTCACCACCCTCGCAAAAGCCGAACGCGAAGGCACTTTGCGCGAGCGCCTGCGGTTCCTCGCCCGCGCCTCCCTCCTTGTCGTCGACGAGATCGGTTACCTCCCGGTCGTGCCCGGCGGCGGCAATCTGTTCTTCCAGTTGGTCAACGCCCGCTATGAAAAGGGCGCGATGATCCTCACTTCGAACCGCGGCTTTGCTGAATGGGGCGAGGTCTTTGGTGATGCCGTCGTCGCCACAGCATTGCTTGATCGCCTGCTTCACCACGCCGTTGTTATCCAAATCGAGGGATCGAGCTATCGGCTCCGCCAGCACGCCGCCCTCGTACCGGAAAACGTCCGCTCGCGCCCGCTCACAAACCAGCCGCAGCCCAAGCGCCGCGGCCGCCCGCCTGGAAGGACCAATGACGATCCCGATAGCGGCTGATCCCCGAACCACAATCGCCGTCACCTAGGGAAATTTGGAAGCCCATTCTCACGGAAAGTTCGCTGCCCGTTGACAGACGCGTCCGAGATAGGTTCTGAGCGTCTTCAAGGCCCGGTTGGCGCGCTTGAACTGCTTGGCGTGGGCATAGCGCTGATGCTTGATCAGGGCGAACTTGCCCACCCGGGCATAGGATTGCCGCAACGCGAGGCCCTGCCGCTTTGCCAGCCGGACCAGGATCTCGCGCGCCCGGTTCAACAACCGCGCGTCGGTCGGGAACATCACGTTCTTGGGCTGCACCGTGGTGTCGACGATGACGCGGTTGAGATCGGACGGCTTGATCGCCTCGGTCCTGGTGGCGACCGCAAGGCTCTCCTGCAGCAGCGCTTGCAGCTTCTCCTCGCCCATGCGCTGGCGCCAGCGCGTCAGCGAGGAGCGGTCGAACACCAGGCGGTGCTGGAAGAACTCCTCGCCGCAGAAGAACTGGTAATAGGGGTTCTCCACCCAGCGCTCGCACAGCACTTCGTCGGAGAGGTCGTAGGTGTGCTTGAGGATGGCAAGTCCTGCCATCAGCCGCGTCGGCAGCGGCGGCCGGCCCGGCGTGTCCTCGTAGACCGCGCCGAACCGTTGCTCGAGGAACGACCAGTCGATCGTCCGCGCCAGCTTCACCAGCGGGTGAGCCATGTCGATGATCGCGTCCAGCCGCGAGCGCAGAAGATCGGCCTGTCCGCTGTCCCGTCGTTCCTTGGGTCGCATCGTCCCCTCCGATGTGACGATGGAATCACGACGCGCGATTCGACAAAATCCTGAAAATGAAATTGCAAGCTTTCAGGCCTTCAGACCCAAAAAGCTTGCAAGCTCAAACCTCGCTCCGCTCCAAAAATCGACTCCCGCTCAATGGCTTGGGAGATTCTTCACGGACGACTGATCAGCGGTCCGCACGAGGAGGGAGCTAACGGACATGACAACGCAGGGATTGCTACGTCACGGCGCCACATCGCACTACACACTAGGGTGACGGAGAACTTCGACGTTGCTCATTGAGGATCTTGAGAAAAGATAGATAGCCGAGCGTCTTCTGGATGACAGTGGCAGCCTATCTGGGCCGCTCCGATTGTCGACACGCAATCCGGGACCGGAGCACGGCTAGAAGCCGGCCTTCTGGCCGAATTTCGCGTTAATGACGAGAATTTAGGGGCGGCAGCGAAGACGACTTTGCCGGTCGTGGTTCATCGAATGATCGCAGCGAGGGACGGGTTCTTCCGTCCCTCTGATTTCTTCCGAGGCTCTTGCCCATTCGTCAGTGCGCACCTTTGGTCCGGCGCGGGCGTTTGCGCGACTCCCTGTGATGGAGAGGAAGAGGGACGACGGGCTGGTTGAGCCCGTCGGATTACGAGAGAGCACCGGCGGCTCCATCCGCAACCGCTCTCCTAAGGTTTTCCATATGTTCAAGCCATCAGAGTCGACGGCCGCGGCCTCCGCAGCGTTCTCCCCCCGGCAGCTTCTTCTGTTCTTCGCGCGGCCCGCCTTCTACTTCCAAGCCTTCACGGTTTCTGCTTCGACCTGGTCTTGGGGGGTGCCATGGGGCTCGGATTCGGTCTCATCGCCGCGACCGGCTCTTGGGTTTCGAAAACGGCCAAGGAGGCCTGCGAGGCGGCAGCCGTCCCGTCCCTTCGCAAATATGGATCGGTTAACTCTGGCAACTCAGGATCGCCGATTTCCATGTTGCCAATGCTTTGGAAAAACTGGGGACGTATCAAGACCCATACGCACCGCTGCGAAGATAGGCAGGCCCTTGAGCAGTTGTCGACGCAGCGCCGCGTCGGCCGCATATTGATCGACAACTGGGCGTTCGGACAGCGAGGCGGCGTTTGGATTAACAAGTCGGGCAAATCGATAGAGGATGCGCAGCGTGACTCGTCCGGGCTTGGTATGGAGCGGCTGCTCATCACGCATGTCCCACGGTTCCGCCGGATCCTGATCAGGCTCACTGAAGGCGTCCTTTTTGCAGCCTACGCCACGCTGCGCGCCTATCGACGACGAAAGAGGCTTTCGGGCGTCAGGCACATTGTGGAATCGTTGGGCTCTGATTTCGACGGAGTGACTGCTTTCGACGAGTCCGAGGTGTCGGCAATGAGGGCTGACGCCGCGTTTGCGGCGCTCGCGGACCGGCGGCCCGCTTTCAAGCTCGCAGAAGGCCACCACTGTCGTCGCGTAGAAGCGATGGATGTCCACCGAATTGAACTCTCCGGGTTCAACGACACGATGCCGGAGCGTCTCAAGGCTTACAGCCTCTTGCACGAGATCATCTCTTGGAAGCTGCACGTGTTCATCCCCGCAGATAGAATCGGAGCTGGGATCATCACTAAGGTGCTCGAGCACGATCCGTTCGAGTGGGGCACCGAACGGGAGGCCGAATGATGGGACGCCACCCGCACGATCTGGCACACCATCTCTCGCGCGAAGCCGAGGCGGTGTGCCGCTACTATCTCTCCAACGGCCGGCGCCAAGGCAGCTACTGGATGGTCGGTGACGCCCGCAACACACCAGGGCGCTCGATGTTCGTGCGACTGATAACCTCGCGCAAGGGGCCGGCCGGCAAATGGACGGACGCCGCAACGGGCCAACATGGCGACCTCCTCGACATCATCCGCGAAAGTTGCGGGCTTCTCGATTTCCGCGACGTCGCAGACGAGGCACGACGATTTCTCAACTTGCCTCGTTCGGATCCTGCCCCATCGCTCAAGGTTACGCACAATAAGCCGCTGGCTGGTTCGCCCCAGGCGGCCGCGCGCCTCTTCGCGATGTCGCAGCCGGTCACCGGAACCCTCGCCGAATCCTATTTGCGCAAGCGGGGCATTGCAGCTTTGGTCGAGGATGGCGAGCTGCGCTTCCACCCGCGCTGCTATTACCGTTCCGATGATGATTCCGGGACGGAGATCTGGCCGGCATTGATCGCCCGTGTCACGGATCTCAAGGGGCGCACTACTGGCGTGCATCGCACGTGGCTCGACCCTGACGGCTTCGATCGCGTGCGTCTCGGAAAGGCGCCGATTGACACGCCGCGGCGTGCCATGGGCGACCTTCTCGGCAATGCGGTCCGATTCGGTGTGGCCGATGATGTGCTTACGGCAGGAGAGGGTATCGAAACGATCCTCTCGCTTCGTTGCGCAGCTCCGGCGGTGCCGATGGCTGCGGCGCTTTCGGCAAACCATCTTGCCGCCTTGCTCCTTCCGCTGACGCTACGCCGCATCTACATCGCACGTGATGCCGATGCGGCCGGCGATCTTGCTGTCGCGGCCCTGACCGAGCGCGCCATGCAGGCCGGCATCGAGACGATTGCGTTATCACCTCGGCTTTCAGACTTTAACGAAGACCTGCAAACGTTCGGCCTCGGTGAACTACGATCAGCCTTGCAGCCCCAATTTACTCCGCAGGATGCCATCCGCTTCATTGGCCCGGTTGTAACGAAGTGTTCGCGCTGACGCCTGTCAGCCCTGCTAACGGCTGACGCGGTGCCAACACGTCTTGAAGAAACGATGCAGGATCAGCGAGGGCCAAAGCTTTGCTCCGGAAGAAACCTGCTGCCCGTTCTGCCCGTTCCTCCGACGGCGTTGCCATGCCAGCTCCCCACCAATGCGCGCTCCGCTCCCGCCAATATATTTCTAAGAGGCGCTGCTCTTGGGCGTAGTCAACATCCATCAGTTCAGATGGTCGAGGAAATGTCTCGTGCTAAGGAGCGTCGCTTCCTTAGAATGTGCGTACTGCACAGAAGTCTGCAGCCGCAGTTCTTTGCCGCCAAAATATCCGTGCGGACGACCGAAAAATGATTGTCCCCGTGGGCCAAATCGGGTGCTGCCCAAGCAAGCCTGACATCGGGCTGCGAGACGTCAACCCATCAGACGAGCACAGGTCACAAGGGTGAGGTCATCTTGAACCAGGGGGATAGGAAGACTGAATGCGGAGAGATCTGCAAAACAAACTGGGCGATCTGCTCGTCTGGTTGACGCCGGCACAGCCTCCAGCCGAACGCGATGGAAGACATTGATCGTTCCGAAAGATGCGCTCAACCCTAGGAAACCGCGCATCAACGACTTCATTCGCGGACCTGAGAGAGGCTTGCTTGGTGCATGATGCGATCTGGGCCAGCGCCTAAAAGTAGTCGCCTCAACAATGCGAATTACATCCCTGCCCAGCAATGAACACACCGCTAAAGCGCTGAAACAACTTGTATCTGCCGCTGCGGCAGGCTGTAGCATCGAAAAGCCCGCGACGAAAGCTACGCCACTTTGAGATCGGTGCATCAGCGGATCGGCCATCGCGCCGCTCTGCATCACGATGAGCACAATAGCTTGCTTGCCACGCCTAGCCCCTCTGAGCTCGAAGAATCGGGCACAGGCTCAGACGTAGCTGGTTAATTTTCGTTCAGGAGATCGGAGCACCGTTGAGGTTACCCATGAACTCAAGCCATGCGTCTCGTGCGGGAGATCAAGGCATTTCGCGCCAAGTGTCATCACCAGCGCATGATGCGATGCTCTAGCCATCCGAGCGCTCTCTCGACGGGGAGCCGCAACTTCGCCGACAATCCGACGGCACAGCTCTTACAGGCGAACGCGATCATATGAAGGACACAAAGCTTGATTGAGGCGGAAAGAGAGGTAGCCGAGCACATGCTGGCCTCGTTGTCGACCAGCTCGCTGCAGACTCTGACAACACCCACCCGCCAGCAAGTCGCGCATCATTTTCGGCTGGCGTGCAAAAGGACGGGATTCGTTGGGACGGAAGAATCGACGATGCGAATATTGAAGCTTGTCTCACACGAAATCCGCAAGGCGCAGTCGGTGCTCGAACTTGTCAACCGCCGCGAAGGGCAACCACAATAGACGAACTGCCAAAAGCCGCCTTCGTCAAGACAAGGCAAACGACGTCTCTTCTCATGAGAATTGGATCTCTGGCGGCAACGCGGCGATTGGGCCGGAAGCGCGAGAATAGGATGAATGCTTATCCACACCCAAGCGATCGATAGGCGGAAGCTTTCGCTGCCCGCAACGGGACCAGCCGCCGTATAGGAACCGGACACGCTTATACCGAGCCGGAGTGCGGCCTGCGTTTGCGTGCTGAGCGGGGCTGGAAGAAAGATATCACCATGTCGTCACTATCAATTTCGGGTTCGACTATAGCTCGAACCTGAAGTGGCGAACCAAAGAAAGGGACCATGGAATGAAGAATCGCGCCTTGTGGCCCTATTGTTCGTACTTTTGAGCTCTCAAGTTTTTGCGGGGGAACTCAGCGGAATTCCTCGCATCGTCAGTGGCGACACTATCGAAATCGGTCGAGCAAGAATCCGTCTTTCTGGCATCTACGCGCCGGAGATAGACCAAATTTGCCTCGATGCCAAAGGTCACACGTGGGCTTGCGGTATTGCCGCGCGTAATAATCTGATTAGGCATTCAAATGCGCAGCGTTGGCGCTGCGAAACCACTGTGGTCGACCCCTATGGAAGATCGCTTGGCAACTGCTTCGTCGAGGGCGAGGACGTAAGCGCGTGGATGGTACGATCAGGTTGGGCGCTGTCGTTCAACCGATATTCTCATGCCTACGATGTTGACGAAGCCGTAGCGAGAGAAGCCTGTGCCGGCCTTTGGTCAGGAGCTTTCATCGCGCCATGGGATTGGCAACACCGTAATAAGAAGACGGTCATTCTTAGTGCGACCTCAGTGCCGATCAACGCTCAAACATTACTACTCGATCGTCACCCGAGGCGCCGTCGCCCAAATGTGTGATCGAAGGAAGCGTCAGCCAAAAGGGTACCGCATCTGTCACGTGATCGATCCTCAGATCAACGTGTCGAACTGGCCAGCGTGGTTCTGCACGGATGAGGAAGCGGAAGCAGCAGCAGCAGGATGACGACACGCTGATGGAGGCCGGCGTTTGTCGTCGCTTCGCTAGATAGCTGGCTCGAGCTCCAGCGAAGGTCTGCATGCGTCGACCTGGATGAATTCGGCTTATCTTCGCGTCCAACTCGCGACATAAGCATTTCTGCGCTCAATGCGTCCCGGTCGCGCTAGCCGGCCCGTGGTGCAGCTCATGACGGGTCGTGTGGGGGCGGATCTCGCGGCTAGAGCCGCTCCCTGGCCTTCTAGAGGCGATCGGACGGCAAGCGGCACGGCCCTGCAATGGCAGAGATCGCGGCTATTTTCCGCAGGCGCGTTCCGCGCCTTTGCATCGCGAAACAAAATAGCCGCGCCTCTGCCATCCTCCGCTTCGCTTCGGCCCTGCGCTTCGCTTTGGGTTCTGGTCCGCGCCGCCCGCCGTCAGATGATCGCCGCGAAGGCCGCGATGGGCGCGGCCGACCCGGCGAAGGACCTCAACCATGACGACCGACAATGACGATCTGCAATTCGAGCCGACCGACGCTTCATCCCCCACCGATCACGCTCTTGCCGAACTTCAGCTCTTTGGCTTTCGTCCTTTGCAGGACGAACCCGATCCACGGCCGCTGCCAGACAGCAATTCGATCACCGGCGCCATAGCCGACATCTTCGATGCGCTTGTCTCGACCTTGAATGACACGCGCATGGAGCCCGACCTTCAGGATTTGCTCTGGTCGACCGTCAATCTCTTCCATCGCGCGGCGGACCGCATTGAACGCGAGCTGGACGCCAATGAGTAGGCGCAGCAGAGGAGCCAATGCGACCAGAACGGTTCGGAAGTGCGATCCGTCGAGCTCGAACGACTCACCGCTGAAGGCATCACGCTCATCGAACGCCGCAACGCCATGGAGCTCTTTCGCGACCAGGCTGCCGAAAAGTTCGAAGTTCACACCGGCTCGCCCTGGCGATCGCGTTATGGCTCAGTCGTCAACCATCGTACCCTTACCGCCGCGATGATCGACAGCCGCGACTTTCTTGCTGCCAGACGCAGGGCCGAAACCGAGGTGATGCTCCCTCCTGGGCCCAAGATTGCGCTTACCGGTGGGCTCGATTTCAACGACGTCAAGCTCGTCTGGGATCGGCTCGACAAGGTCCACGCAAAGCACCCTTATATGGTTCTGCTGCACGGCGGCTCGCCGAAAGGCGCCGAATTGATCGCGGCAAAATGGGCCAGCACTCGCAAGGTTCCGCAAATCGCTTTCAGGCCGGACTGGACGAAGCATGCGAAGGCTGCACCATTCAAGCGCAACGACACAATGCTGGAGGCCATGCCAATCGGAGTCATGCACTTCCCGGGCACAGGCATCCAGGACAACCTCGTCGATAAGGCCAAGAAGTTCGGCATCCCGGTCTGGAAGTTTGACAAGGACGGCGCGTGAGCGCCGTCCTCATCGACCCTGAAAGCGGCGCAGCCGGGTAAAAAAAACCAATGTCGCAGGATTTCCTTGGTGCGTTGGGGCGGTGATTCGTTATGGCCCAGTGCATCCCGCATCTGGCGATCCGCTTCTGTCAAATTTACAAGTGCAAGCTATCGGGCGAATTCCGCCAATGCAGTTCCGAACCTCAGGCGACCGTAGCCTGCTTCGGTGGGCCGCCACGCTGACTGTTCACTTTCGCCAGGACTTGTTCGTCCTGACAGGGCCTTTTAGCTGGACCAAGCGGGTTCAAAAACACCTTGGCGGTGCGCCTAATGTTTCCTCCTCGTCCAACTTGCTGAAAGCCTAGCGCACGTTTTCCTCGCCTGCCGCACCTTTTGCGTCGAGTTCCTAAAGCTGTGGCAGTAGTCCGGCGAAGAAAGGCCGCGAGCGGTTGTGCTATTGGATCAGTCGGATGGGGAGCTTTCGCTGCGGGCCTGGCTGGGCGATTTCTAAGATGCGATTGATGCGCAAGGGCGCGTTGCCGATTGTGGCCGTTTTCGCCGTGATAACCTCGAATGTCTATTGGGGCTGGGCGAACGTCTTTCTGGCTTGCGTGCTTGCCCTTGGGGCGGGCGCAATCGTAGAACGTCTGATTAAGCGGTCATTGATCCGCCGCGCCCATGCCGAGATGCGCAGGCTTTATGGTTCCGAATGGGAAATGGATAACTGACGCATCGATTCTGGTGGCCCTAAGAACAAAGGAAACCGAGGCCATCTTGGCCGGTCGCTCCAAAGCACATAAAGCCGGCCATTGTGTATGTTAGATAACCCCTATGAAAATTGGCGTTCACGAAGGTGTTCGAGGCGCATTCATGTTGCAGGATGTGCGGACGAATGCCAAGCCGCGTGAGTTCGCCATATCACCACTTCATGCGGCCCTCGGGTCAGGTTTTGCGAACGCTTCATCGTCAGCCAGCCAGAATGTCGGGGTGAGAAGGCGCTGCACGCGCGGCTCCCAAACGATGGCGAACTGCCTTGCGCTTCACCTGATCTCGTGCAGTAGTTGCTGCTGAGCCGATCACTTCCTCTGGCCCTGAGGATGAGCGCATGTTTGAACTCAGCATAGCGGCTGTTGGCTGAGATCCTTACATGAACGGGCCCGACCCGTGGACCATTCTGTCGCGGCACAAGCGTTGTGCTTTCACTATCAGCGTATATTGGGCGACCAGAATGCTCATAGGTTCCAATCGGATTATCGGCTAACTCAATGATCAAAACTTGGTTGGACTTCCCAACATTTGAGCTGTTCGCGGTCCTAATCGCCCTTTACGCAACGACTGGCGCTGTCATTGTGATCGCGAGCTTCAGCCCCGCAACCGTTGTGCCGGTGCGCCGGGTAGAAGGCGTGGTCGCTCCTTTTTTCGGCACGGTTGGTGTGTTGTTTGCGTTCCTGACCGGATTCCTGGCCAATGATATAACCGATCGCAACCGTCAGCCGGCCCGCGCGGTGCAGTCAGAGGCGGCGGAACTGCGCAACATCTATGCCGTTAGTAACGCCTCCGTCTCGGACATGGGCAGCCTCCGCTCGGTGCTTGCGAAATACGTCGCCGCCCTCCTGGACGACGAGTGGCCGGCGATGGCGCACGACAAGGAGGCCCATTCGGTTGAGTCGGCCTATGCCGCTTTGATGCGAGAAGTGAGCAATCCGCAGATCGCTCAAGCAGCGGGCGGGGCGGTGCAGACGGCCCTGCTAAATGCCGCAGTCGGAGCGGGCATCGCGCGCTCCGAACGACTCGCGTTAGCCTCCGACCGAACGATCGATACCAAATGGATTCTCGTCCTCATCCTTGGCGTGGTGACACAGATATCAATCGGTTTGGTGCACCTGAAGAAAGCCGGTGCGCAAATTACGGCGCTAAGCGTGTTCTCAATCGCCGTCGTGATGGCGCTGGGACTCATTGGTCTGCAAGAGCGTCCTTTTTCGGGTGATATCCGAGTAGAACCGGGGCCTCTGGCAGGGGTAGCTAAAATCGTAGCGGAATAAGGATGCATCAGCTTCCTGCGTCTAATGCAAGTCATTGTCGCGTGACGCGGCTGGAACGCTGGTAGCTGCTGCTCGCAGCAACTGCGCTTGAGCGGAGACGAGATAAAATATGTCTACATCAGCGGCCGCGGCCACCGAAATGTGCGTAAATCTGGATGGTGCGGCTGATTAGGCGGTGCGTCTTCGTCGGATCGGAATGACCTCGACGCCGTCGGCGAATCTGACAGCTGCAACGATCTTCGACGACCGACTTGTGCCCTTTAATTGAAGCCTGGTTTTCGACGCTGTGTCGATGAGCTTGAACACCATCGGCTTGGCGGTTTGCGGTGACAGCGATCCCTTTGTCCGAACGCCCGCTGCACGGTGCCGAACACACTCTCGATTATGGGTTGAAGCGGGTGAGGTGGCTTTCGCATGACCCTCACCCAGATCGTGAGCCGCTATAGAATCTCGGGCGATGTCGTCGTCCAGGAGAACACTCTAGGATAACGGCGTGCGCGTTCTACTAACGGCCGCACTCGCAGAGGGGCATGCGCTGCTCTGGCGGCAGCAATTTGTGGACTGGGGTCCCTAATGTCGGCATGCCTCTGGGTAACGGGTGCAGATATACGGACCAACGGGATCCGGGGCAGGATCTACACATCCATCCGGGCCCCCGACGCAAGGACTTGTTGGTTCGGTTGCGTGCGTATCGGTGTCGAGATCTTGCACAGCCTGCTTTGCGACGTGGACCAAAGAGGGCACCACCGCCGCGAGCACGAGAGCGATCGCAGCTATAAGCAACAATTTTTTCATTCCGAACGTCACTTCCTTACTTGCCCCCATCCCTCAGCCTTTAGCGCCAACGCGAAGCGCCAATTGAACACAGCCGGAGGTGTAGCTACTAGCCACTCTACACAGCAGACGTCCGATGACGGCGCTCGTCGCCTCTCGATCTCGTCAATGAGCGCTAGATGATGCTGACCCGGCAGGCTGCTCTGCACAGATTTTCATCTGCTGTCATCAGTGTTCTCTCTGGTGCCGATCGCGCGTTCATTGCACGCACTTGCTCACTCAATCCTGCGCCGATACTGCACCGCAGCCAGTCCGCTCGCAGTGCTTCTTCCGATTACCAGACGAACTTTGCGCCATCTGGCACCTCGCAAACGAATTCACCTTGATTCACCGCTTCGGCCGCGCCGGCGACCAACTTGGAGGCCCTCACCTTGAGCCTGCCTTCGCGGCTGAGGCTATGGCGGATGTATTCGGTCATAGGGTGTCCCGAGCTGTCCAATGTTTGATGCGCATTGGCGAAGCTGATGCCGTTCTGCGCGCTCACCCTGAAGGCGCTGATAATCAGCCCGCCCTGCACAGCCGGCCCGGGCTGGCCATCAACGGTGGTACAGCGACTGAGGTCTAGTACGACCCTCACTTCCTTGCCGGCTTGGAGGGCACTTAGCACCTCCGCGTATTTCGGCGAGGGCTCGTCGGCCTTCGCGATCGTGCTTACGCTTGCAGCCAAAAGCAAGGACAACAGGATCGACAGACGTTTGCCACTGAACTGCATATGCTCTTCTCCAACACAAGACCCGCAGACGTAAGTCGCAACTGGCCCGATGTCGTGTTCGGAAACCCTTTGGCGGATTCCAGACGTCAGTCGAGGTCGCGTTCGCGACAAACAACATGTGCTGCAACCGCACGCAAGCGGTTGCGAGCGTAAACCTAACGTCACAACCTCGTATGTAAGCTTTGTGAAGTGGCATCACCATTGCGATATCGTTCTATCTGCTCCGGCTGCAGCCAAAGGATGAGCGGCACTAAAGCCGATGAAAATCCGGACTATCGGATGTTTGCAGGGCCTTCAGAAGAAATCTGCCTCGTCTTGCATTGTGAAGTGGCCGCTGCATCGGTGCGGTCTTCGCCGCGGGAGGCTTGCTAATGCGTAGCTACGTAACGATACGGAGGTCGGCCGTCGCATTGTCGTGATCTACGAATTGCATCATCGCCACATGACGACATACAGACCAATCTACGATCCAAAGCTCTGGCGAGGTCGTGCGCACGCAACGCGGACCAAAGCCGATGCGCTCCCGCCCGGCAGACCCAGAGATAGGCTCCTGAAGGTAGCCGAAGAATACGATAAGTTGGCCCGACACGCACAAGAGTGTGGCGCGCTCAGAAATGGTGAAGGCTCATGTTCGTGTGACGAATTCTGATCGTTCTCGGCACTCTGACCAATTTGATCTGCCTCGTCCAAGGGCCAGCAGATGATTGTACGATCGCCGGTTGATTCGTTCGGGTGCCGGCACCTCTGCGGCTCGCGAACGTCGGGACACGGTTGATTTGCCGCATCATGCGCACTACTGATCCGCGAACGTGAGCGTCCAGCTGAGCAAATTGCTCGGGTGCACACACTTTCGTCGATAACCCGTGTCAGAGTTGGCCCGGCGATCGGGAGAGATAATCAGAATTGATTCAGATCGAAGAAAGTATCGTCGGGCACATGCTCGCATCATTGACAATCAGCGCGCTGCTGAATCGAGTCGCTCCCACCCACGAACAGGTGATGCATCACTTGGACGTTGCGTGCGAGAGAGCGGGTCTCATTCGGACGCACGCATCTACGATACGGATGTTGGAGCGTATCTCACGTGAGATCAGTCAGGCTCAGTCGGTGCTGGATTTCATCGGCCGAGGCGAGGTGCAACCACACTGAGTTGGCGAATGAAGCTCCTCATTCTCGTGGTTGTCAGACCTTAGTGAGGGAGGTAATCAGGAAGCCAAGCTTAGTTCAGTGACACGCCAAGCCCGTATCCGATCTCTGCTTTTATGCCAATTCATTATGGCTTGACGCCGGTATTTCGGGTGGCAACGGTGCACTTCGCGCGGTTGGAATCCCCCTGCTGAAGCGCCGCAGATCGCAAATGGGCGTCCGACCAGATCAAAGCGGTGTTCGGCTCAAACCCTAGCCGGCGGGCAGGGTGTTGCTATCCGTGTCGGCATTCAGCAACTTGTCATGTTTGAGCTCATCAAATGAGCGCTGCGGGTGCCCACAGACGTGATGTCCAAGCACATTTCCAGGATGCTCGGACATCTATTCGGACGTGATTCCGCTCTCTGCCGCGTTCCAGTCGGCGCACTTTGCGCGTAGCAGAGCATGCGAAGCCTGAAAACGAGCTTTCAAAACAGCAAACCCGGCGGGGAAGCGATCCCCGCCTGGGTTTGGCGTCGCAAGCACCCTCTTGGTCGAGTCAAATCAAAATAGAAGGGTGCGGCCGGGCGCCTCATTCGCGCCGGGAAATCGCATTTTCCATACAAGAGGGATTTGCGGCTCGATTTCATCATTTTTTGGGTCTATTCCATAAAGTGCGCCGTGGTGGTGGTGGAAGGCGCAGTCGCTACTCTTTCAAACGGGACCACCACCGTGCTCGCTCTTGGACTTGCCCTCAATCTCTTGGGGCTCGGTCTGCTGTTCTGGCTGACTGTTGCTCTCGCAGTATACGCCCTCCCATTTTTTGTTGCGGTCAACACCGCTGTAATGGCGTTGGATCGAGGCAGTGGCATTACTAGTGCACTGACCATCGCCATCGTCAGTGCCGCCTTGACGCTTGCCATTATTCAATTTGCCCATTCTATGACACGGCTGATCATCGTGCGCGGCTTGATTGGTGCCGTTTTTGCCATTCCGGCAGGAATCGCTGGTTACCATGTGACGCTCGCGTTATCGCAGATGAGCGTCACGTCGCCGTTTTGGTGTGAGGCCTTCGCGTGCGTCGGCGCAACCTTCATCGCCGGGAAGGCTTGGATGCAGATCGCTGTCCCTAACGGGCCAAGTGTGAGCCAGCCGGGAAGACCAATTTTGCCTCAAGCGGGTCTGGCGGACCAAGGACGTGAGGAATAGCCCTTGTCCCCGTTATATCTGGGCTTGCTTCACTTTCCCGGGGTGTGCCCAGGTTGTCATTGATAAAGCTCCAGAAAAGACGGCGGTCTTCGTTGCGGTAGATCACGCTATGCCGATCCATTCGGCGCTGTCAGTGGTCAGTGGGAGAGGTCTCGGATTTTACTCAGCGACAATGTCGCCGTTTCCCGCACCCTCTTTCTTTCTCTACCTCGAAACCGCCCGACTTCTTGTGCTGCAAAGCCGCCTCTGCCACGTCTTCTTCCGCTTAGGTCTGTGTTCAGCGCTCGGACGTACCTCGCCTCGTTGGCTTGATCTGGCCGAAGACCGGCTGCGCCTCGATCGTCTGAGCCGCAACGCCGCCGGTTGAGACTTTCTTCCCCTGGGCTACGCCCATTCCTCGCGAGGCAAGAAAGTCTCCCCGCCGGCGTCCTCCGCTTAACGCTCCGGCCCGCGAAGAAGCGGGTGCGTCGACGATCGTCTTCGGCCGTCAGATCGCCATCGAGGCCGCGGTGGTCGCGGGGCTCGAAACAACTCAAGGAGAAGTAACATGGCTAGCATCGGTACTTTCAAAAAGGTCGGCAATGACTTCCAGGGCGAGATCGTCACGCTGAGTCTGCAGGCCAGGGGCGTCCGCATCGTCCCCGAGGCCAACCGCTCAAACGAGAACGCTCCCAGCCACCGCGTCTATGTGGGCCGGGCGGAAATCGGGGCAGCCTGGTCGAAGCGCTCCGAGGAAGGCCGCGACTACCTCTCGCTCAAGCTCGATGACCCCTCGTTTAACGCGCCGATCTACGCCAACCTGTTCGATGATGAAGCCGGCGAAGGCTACACGCTCCTCTGGTTCCGCCCACGCAAGACCGGCGAGTAAGCGCTCGCTCCACAACGCCCCGCCCGATCCCATCGGGCGGGGCCTCTTTCTTCGAGCCCACGGGCTAAGAATGAGACGAGAAGACTTATGCTCAAGGATAGCGGCATCTATGTTGCTACCCTTTTTCCGTGATGAAGACGATTTGCTCGAAGCCGGACAACACGCCGAACCCGGCTGCTTCGAGGACCGCTGCAAGCGGGGTCTTGCGGGACATAATGTAGGGAGCCGCTCCTAGCCATGCGGCGCGAAGCGGGTTTGGTGAGAAGGACATCGGTAGATCTTTTTAGAACAAGACCGTGCAGGGCACATGATGCGCCCGCCGGGCGGGTGGAGTGCTAAGATGGATGGGCATGTGGCTGTTGTGCCTATAGGCAGACGCCGCGAAGACTGCATCGTGTCTCCGTTTTGGTTGCCTTTCGCGCAATCTGCGCGAACTATTTGGCACTCGCATGAATACCTCCAGGAGGAAGATAGCTTTAGAAGGCTGAGATGCCGGAACCTATCAGTTCTGATGGGGTGCAATGCCGGCACGCTGACAGCATGGTGTTCTGACGCTTCTCGAAACCTGGGCGTGGACCGGATCGATGTGCCGACAGCCAGAACCGGATAGACGCAAGCTGATCGAAGGCAAAGTAATCGGCAGCGATTTTATCGTAGCGCGTGGCGACGAGGCGACCTTGCTTTATCGGATTGAAGCAACGTTCAGCCCGGTTCCCGGGCACGGTAGAGGTAGGCGCAAAGCAAATCGGATCATTTCGATTGCTTTTCGGCGCCAAGTGGGCCTTGCACCTTCCTTGACGACAAGCTCTCCGAAGCAACCGCGAATGCATCAGGTATGTGGGAGCACCCCGCATCCGCCCACTGCGGACACTTTGAATCGGCGATTAGAATGCTCACATTCTTCTTTGCTACCGTTTCCCTTCTTTACGCAACAGTCGGCCAAGCGGGAGGTACAGCGTTTCTGGCCCTTATGGCATTCTCATCATTTCCATCAACTCAGATGCGGCCGACGGCATTGTTGCTCAACATCGTTGCTGCGACGTATTCAACGTGGCTCTTTAATCGCGGCGGCTATGTTGATTGGAAAAAGCTGAAACCCCTTGTAATCGCTTCAGTGCCAACCGCCTTAATTGGAGGTTTCACAGTCCTATCCCCGCGGGTTTATAATGCTATTACCGGTGTCGTCCTGCTGATAGCTGCTGCCATCTTGTTGCTTGGCCGAGCCAAGAGAGACGTCTCAGATTGCGCTGCACCGCCTTTAGGAGCGATTGCAACAGGGGCTGGCGTCGGCTTCGTTTCAGGACTTACTGGTATCGGAGGTGGCGTTTTTCTCGCCCCCGTCCTAATCGCGTTGCGGTGGGCGTCGCCCAAACAGGCCGCGGCGCTATCCGCTCCCTTCATTTGGGTGAATTCCGCAATTGGGCTCGTCGGCGCAGTTCATGTCGGGCAATTGCCATCACCGCAGACCTGGCAATATGCGCTAGGTGCTTTTGTCGGAGCAATGATCGGAGCCACCATCGGTCTTCGTTGGCTATCGGAGAAGACAACGCGCTACGTGCTTGTCGTTATACTCGGTGCCGCTGCTATCCAGCTTATCGCCTTTCCAACAAAATGAGATCGTTCACGTGCGAGAGACTTCGCCGCTTCAAGCGTAGCCGGCACATGGGGGCAAACCGAATGTAGACTTTGTCGCGTCGGCCAGTGATCGGCCGGGACGGTCGACGGCTCGCGGAGCAACGTGACAAAGCCGTCACCGGGGAGATGCTTGATGAGGCTTACCGATGATGATGCGGAGATCGGGCCGAAAGCCGAGCGCGACAACCAATTTGGCCGTGACAAACATCGGTCCGATCAACAGATGCCTGGGATGATCGACCGCTGCCGGTCTGCGGCGCTCGAACACCAAATGTCCAATGAACAGCGATGAGACGCCGATCAGAATCAGGACGGCAGTAAGCGACCACATCCCGGCAGTCGTCAGGTGATTGAGGATCATCGTCGCGACTGCAAGCAATGCGATCGCGACGCCTACGATCACGGCGCCAAGTTCGAAATCGAGCGCCAGCCAAAAAATCAGCGCCGGCGTGAGCGCCATGGTCGCCATGCTGATTTGAACTCCCAATACCGTTATGAACCACAGGCCGAGCGGAAGATTACTAGCCAAGAACAAGGACAGGATACCCAAGACGTGCATCGCGCAATTCCAGGGGTCGCGATGATACTCCACGTAATCCGCGAGCAGCCGCCGGAAATACGGGTTCAAGCGGCGCTCGCCTCGCCCGTTGTGTTCGCGACCACGGCACAATTTATCATCTGGCAAACGCAATGCTCGCCTCCACTCGGAAACATGCCCGTTGCTTAGGCGCGGTATAGCCTCACGTCAAATCTCCAAAAAACATGATACTTGGCAGATTCGCATAAGCTGCTTGTCAATTGGCGTTCAAATTTGATCCTCATCGGCGGGCGAATTGACCACTTCGCGCGGCCGGCTAGCGCTCGACTCGTCGCAGCTGGTCAAGTCTGCGGAGACCAGACGAGCGGAGGTTCGCGTGATCGTCGCCGCGGCTTTCGAATCCCGAGTTGTGATTGCCGGTCTCGACGATGTCACGGTGATGCGTCAGCCAGTCGAGCAGCGCTGCGTGATCCGCAGTGGTTGTCTTGGCGTTGCGCTATATCGCGGAGTGGACATTTGGCGCCTCCCGGCTACGACAGGCTCGATGTGCGAGACTCTGGATACTTACCTTTCGCAAGCAAAGATGCATTTGGGCCATGGCTCTTGCTTCGGAGCTATTAGTCGATCTCCAACAAAGTCGCGCTGGAGAAGTCCGCTTCTGACGCCTCGTCGGAAGGCATGGGCATGCAGAGGCAGACATGCGGCGTTACGTTCCGTGCACGAGGCAAGCAACGACATTGCGATATTTCCCTGCATGACTTTTGCCTGCGCCCACAAGCGTGAAGGTTCTGAAGAGAGGCTCAGAAATCGACCTCTCGAAACGCCGTATGATCCGGCCTCGGCAAGTCGAACTGCAGCTACGGGCAATTAAGAGGCGGTAACCATCCCGGGGAGATCTCAGAGGACAGATCCGATCATTCTGATTCCTCGTCAGCTTCTCGAAAGCTAAACCTCTCAGAACGTGTTTATCCAGGGGCCGGCGTTAACTGCCTAGATCTGCCAGGAGAATGGGATGGATCCGTTCAACAACGTCAACCCATTCGAGGCCTCGGACGTAGAGCGGACGCATGACGACAGGCTGCAGACGCAGCAGGCGGACCAAGCGGGGTTTCAGCAGCACCTGAACGAGTTGCATCCGCACGAGCGCCAACCCTCCAATTCAAATAGCCTCGGCCAGCCCCATGTTGTGTCGAACAGAGATGCAGAGCAGTTGAGCATGCCGCGCGAGGATCGCGTCGGAGAAAGCACCTCGTGGTCGCCGTCGGATCCGTCCTCTGAGCAATGGGGTAATCAGAATGTGTATTTTGCGGCCGCGGATCACAGCGGCCAGTTGCCGGGCAGTTTCAGCCTGACAGATTGCTGGCAGGGCATGGATGCAGCTGCCGATTGGCCGACGCATAGTGTCGATCAGGAGGAGCATTCGTGGGCTGAGGCCGATGATGTGGTGTCGGAGTGGCCAACGTCCCCCGAAATTCCTTGGGAGCACAGCCTCGAGGCATCGACCCTCGGCCGACAGCCCTGGCCGGGCGATGGCAATGCTTCAAGAGGAGGCCGCCGGCTCCCCCTCGCGCCGGCCGCGGCGCAGTGGACCGACAGCTTGCACGGCACAGGCGCCTCCACATCTGCCTCTGCCAGCAATCTGACGGACCTTGAAGACCCCGTCCTCAGGGAAGCGCGGCTTGAGCAGATCCTGGACAGCTGGGCTGGCGAGCCGGGGAAGACGGAAAACGAGGACCGGCACGAGGCCGTAAGACGAATAAGGGCCTGGGCAGAAGCCGGCGACGTCTATGCACGCCTGGAGCTGCCACGCCTGGGCCTGACGACATTGCCCGCCGCCTTTCCGGCCGTACTCCGGTCGCTTGACGTGAGCGACAACAAGTTGGTGCACCTGCCCGACACGCTCCCGGCCGGACTCCGGACGCTCGGCGCCAGCGGCAACCGGTTGACCTGCCTGCCTGACATGCTTCCGATCGGACTCCAGTCACTGGAAATCGGCGGCAATCTGCTGAGCAGGCTGCCTGAAACTCTTCCGGAGAACCTCTGGACGCTCGCTGTCTGCAGCTGCCGGCTGACCAGCCTGCCGCACACACTGCCAGCCGGGCTCCAGGACCTCGATGTCCGCGGCAACCTGCTGACCAGCCTGCCCAACACACTCCCGACCGGACTTCAGACACTTGCCGTTGGCGGCAACCGGCTGACCAGCCTACCCGAGAGTCTGCCGCCCGACCTACAGGAGCTCGAAGTCGACGGCAACCGGCTGACCAGCCTGCCCAACGCCCTTCCCGCCGAGCTCCCGTTGCTCTTCGCCCGCGACAACGACCTGACCAGCCTACCTGACACCCTCCCGCCTGAGCTTCAGAGACTCCACGTCGGAGGCAACCGGCTGACGAACTTGCCTGAGAACCTCCCGGCCGAGCTCCAGGTGCTCGAGGTACGAGGCAACCGGTTGACTAGCCTGCCGGAGACGCTGCTAACCCAGCTGGGTTCTGAGTGCATCGTGTATGTAGAGGATAATCCGCTGTCCGAGCGGGTGCGGACGAATTTGGCGGCAGCCCTGAATGCCCTGGGCTATAGCGGTCCGCGAGTGTTCTTCTCGATGAGTGAGGGAACGGCGGGCGATTCAGCGCGACCCCTGAGCGAGGCGGTAGCGGACTGGATGGAGGGCGAGCCAGAGGTGATCGCTGCATGGCAGAACTTCGCCGGCGAAGCGGGCGCGTCGGAATATGCGCTTTTTCTCGACAGGCTGCGTCACACCGTGAATTACGGCAATCCCGAGTTCCGAAAAGCGGTTGCCGAGGATCTGCATCAAGCAGCGATCAGGCCGGGGTTGCGCCAGCAGTATTTCCAGCTGGCGTTTGGGGCGAGCGAGACCTGCGAAGATCGCGTCACCCTGACCTGGAACGGCATGCAGACAGCACGTCTGAACGCTGACGTCGAGGAAGGGGCCTATGACAATCGTCTCGGCGAGCTCGTCGACCAGGCGCGGGTCCTGTTCCGCCTGGGCGCACTCGAGCCGATCGCTCGTCAAAAGATCGGTTCGCTCCAATTCGTCGACGACGTCGAAGTCTATCTCGCCTATCAGGTCAAGCTACGCGAGCGGCTGGACCTGCAGCTCATCGCTCCGGACATGCGGTTCTTTGATGTCTCCTACGTCACTGAGCACGACCTCACCGCGGCCGAGACCCAGGTGCGGAATGAGGAGGCGGCGGGATTCGCCGACTATTTAGCAACTCGCTGGCAACCTTGGGAGACGGTGGTGAGCCGGATCGCCCCCGAGGCCTATGCACAGATGCAGGACCGGCTAATCGGGGCGATGGACGAGGATTTCCAGAGTCGCCTTAAGCAACGGCTCGCCGATCATGACCTCACCGGAAACAGCGATGCCGAGTTGCAGTTCGGAGCAAAGATCCGCGACGAGATCGCCTGCGAGATTAAAGGCGAGCTGATGCGCCAGGTGCTCAGGGACCACGACGTTCAGCTGTGAAGCAGCCGTCCAACTGCGACGCACTTCAATCCTGCTTCCACTCAGCAGTCGCTACGTCATGGTGGTCTTCGCCATGCCGGCGCGCCGAATGGGCCGTTTGTTAAAGACGCTCGGCCAGCAGGATCTAGATGCATGGCGGCGGTCGATCTCCTCGCGGGAGACCGTGGCGCGCGCACGTCGCAGCAGCGCAAATGCAATTCATCGCTCTCGCAGCGACCGATACTATTGCTGCGCAAATCGCCCCTTGGCAATTAAGATATCCATATCGGCGGGAGGCGCGGACCGATTGACTGGCTCGAGGATGGGCTCTCCGGCCGAGCGTCGCACTCGACGGCAAAATTTCATCAAGCGGGAGCGGGCCGATCTTCGACAGAATAAAGTCAAACTGAGGTGACCTTCACCTGACGTTCCGCGGGGATCGTCGAGTTAGCCGACGCCGATCGCAAGCTACTCGCAGTTGACGCCGCGCTGCGACGCCAACAAGCGGCTGCAAGATCCAACATAGCAAATTCTGCGAATTTGTTCGCATCGACGCCGATCGCCAATGCCCCACATGGCATCGCGTCACGGCGTGAGATCATTAAGCTATCAGGTAGGCCGGCCTTGAATGGATCAGTTCGCGATGATGGGTCCATTTTGTATCACACTCTAGGTTTGCCATGGCATGCAGAAAAAAGCCGTTCGACCAATCAATCCCGAGCTCAGGCCCGGCGCTGAGCACGAGCAAAGTGTGACGTTGAGACTTCGTGCCCGAGACCTGACGAGCAGGGAGGCTATACGCCACTTTGCCAACGAAAGCGCACCAAACTCCCCGAACATCGGTCCGCTGCGGGCGTGCCGCCGCCAAATGAACTGGCGGTTCGAACCTCCCTTTGACGGTCGCTTGGCTTTAGTCGGACGCAGCACTGACGCCGCAGCTTCGAAAGAGACCAATATGGTTTCCATCGCCGCATCGTTAGCGAGACCCGTCAGCTCGTCGACAGCTAAACCCCTCATAATAGGAGAGATTGTCTACGGAAGCTGACACGCTGATCTGGCCAGAGGGGAACGAGCATTGATGAACACAGGGCGGGCCGAGTCGGGCGCTGGTACTCCTTCCGAACAAACCCACCGGCAAGGTTGTCTATGCGGTCTCACTCAGGCCGCGGCTCAGTGGGTCGAAGCCTTGACTGGAGCGCGGGAGTCCGCTCGTCCGCAGGACTCGCAGGATCAGATCCTGGATGCTTGGGCTGGCGAAGTGAATCAGGGGCAGGGCGAGGACCGGCAAGAGGCGGTAAGGCGAGTCCGAGCTTGGCGACATAACGCCTATGTCTCTACGCCGCTGCCGCTGAATTTGTCATCGCTGTCCCTGACAACCTTGCCCGCCGCCCTTCCGGCGCACCTCCAGCAGCTCGACGTCAGCGGCAACCAGTTGACCCATTTGCCCGCGACTCTTCCGGCTGGGCTCTGGGATCTGAACGCCGACGAGAACCGGCTGACCAGCCTTCCCGAACGCTCCCGGCAGGACTCCAGCAGCTCAGCGTCACTGGCAATCTACTAACGGCCCTGCCTGATACGCTCCCGCCTAGGCTCCTGCGGCTCTACGCCAGCGTCAACCTGCTGACCCATCTGCCCAATACGCTCCCGGCTGGGCTGCTGCGGCTCTACGTCAGCAGCAACCAGCTGACCAGTCTGCCTGATACCCTTCCGGCGGGGCTCCGGCAACTCGGGGTCGAAGGCAACGGGCTGACAAGCCTGCCGGAGACGCTGCTAACCCAGCTAGGCTCTGCGTCTAGGATTGAGCTGGCGGGTAACCCGCTATCCGAGGGGGTGCGGACGAATCTGGCGGCAGCCCTGAATGCCCCGGGCTATAGCGGTCCGCGGGTCTTCTTCTCGATGAATGAGGGAACCGCGAGTGGTCCAGCACGACCACTGACGGAGGCAGCAGCGAACAGGATGGAGGGCGAGCCGGAGGCGATCGCCGCCTTGCAGAAATTCGCCAATGAGCCAGGGGCGCGCGAATATATGCGTTTCCTCAACAGGCTGCGAGAGACTGTGAGTTACAGACATCTGGAATTCCGAAGCACAGTATTGGAGGATTTGCGGCAAGCAGCGATCAGGCCGGGGTTGCGCCAGCAGTATTTCCAGCTGGCGTTTGGGGCGAGCGAGACCTGCGAAGATCGCATCACCCTGACCTGGAACGGCATGCAAATCGCACGCCTGAACGCTGATGTCGAGGAGGGGACCTATGACCATCGTCTCGGCGAGCTCGTCGACCAGGCGCGGGTCATGTTCCGGCTGGGCGCACTCGAGCGGATTGCTCGTCAGAAGGCCGGCTCGCTCCAATTCGTCGATGAGGTCGAAGTCTATCTCGCCTATCAGGTCAAGCTACGCGAGCGGTTGGATCTGCGGCTGATGGCTCCGAAGATGCGGTTCTTCGATGTCTCCTACGTCACTGAGCACGACCTCACCGCGGCCGAGAAGCAGGTGCGGAATGAGGAGGCGGCGGATTTCGCCGATTATCTAGCAACCCGCTGGCAACCTTGGGAGACGGTCGTGAGGCGGATTGCCCCCGAAGCCCATGCACAGATGCAGGACCGGCTGATCGAGGCGATGGACGAGGATTTCCAGAGTCGGCTCGAGCAACGGCTCGCCGATCATGACCTCACCGGAAACAGCGATGCCGAGTTGCAGTTCGGAGCAAAGATCCGCGACGAGATCGCTTGCGAGATTAAAGGCGCGCTGATGCGCCAGGTGCTCGGCGATCACGGCCTTGAGCTGTGAAGCAGCCATCGCGAGGGACTGCTAAAACACGTGAACTAGGCCTCGCCATCGCCTTTTAGATTGTTTGCCATGATCTTTCCGGAAAACCCTTCTTTTTTCCGGACCCATGCTTTAACGGTCGATGCGATGGCCTCCGCCGCCTCAGCGTTCGCGTCGAACGCTACCGCCAACCCAATTTTGTCATGCCAATTCTATTCGCCCGTTCGCTTGGCTACTAGCGCTTCTGCCTCATCTGTATCCAGTTGGCGAGATTAAAGCGCGCTTAGATTCGGTTGGCATCGCGCAGGCTGTTGTTTCAGCATGAGCTTTCCGAAAAACCGCTTAGAGAGACCACGCTTGATGCCGGTCGGAAGCGCAATGGGTCATCGATCTTACGGCAGATCGTCAAGGCGATCACCACGCCGACACTAGGAACGGTCCGTAGGCGACGTGTCGTCTCATCCGACTTCGCCAACTGGCGGACTTCGTTGGCGAACTTGCTTAGATCTGCTCATGGATCGACAGAAGCGGCTCGATCACATCGCGAAGCTGATGATCTGCGCCCAACAGCTCTCGGACCAGATTGCGAGACTGCAGTCCTATCGTGCGTGCGAACAGCATATTTTTTGATGAGGCTTTCGGACCTGGTCCTCGATATCTCGACGAATAGTCACCAAGCGGGATCTCACGACAAACTCGCGCGGATTCTCTGTTGTCCTTGTTCTTGATCTTGACGAGCCGACACGGACCAGCTCGGCGAGCCCTCGCGCGCCATTCTGATCGCTTCTGTTCATGCGTGCAGAAAATGCCGCGTGCGCATGTCGCGCGTCGATGCAAATCACCGGAAAATCGACCCGACGTAGTTCATGCCACCGCCTTCTTTGTAGGACGGTCGCCAGGAACTGGCTTCCGTCGTGCCGACCGTTGGACAAACGAGCAGGTTGGTGCGAAATCCAGCCGGAGAGGAGACACTTGCATGCGCGGCCCGGAGATTCAAACTCGGGCATTGACGTTGCCGCGGCTGCGCCCGGAAGGCGCGGCGGGAGCGGTCTTGTACGGCAGAGCGCCGGCAATCCGGGCCATAAGTTGCCGCAGCCACCGATGGGCGGCAGAATGATGTGTCCGGGAGGTCCAGGTCATGCCGACTTGAAACGGTTCGGGGAAAGGACACGATGTTGTTACGATGGATTTGGCGATGTTCGAAGCGATGCGGCTTGGCACCGTCGAGACCAGGTCCGAGCCGGGGAGAATGTGGGTTAGATCGGAGATGCTCGGCACCGTGACCACCTGGTTGAGCGACAGGCCGCGTTCATCGAGCCCTCTGAGGTAGCCTGAGCGCCAGGTTTCTCCATAGGTGACGACGGCGTGGTTCGCCTTGACATAGTCGTCGACGCGCAACCGCCGGCCGGCGAGCAGATGGCCCTTATGCATAACGCACACATAATGGTCATCCAGCAGATGGCGATGATAGAAGTTCTCCTCCTGCACCTCATAGGGGCCAATGAGAAGATCGGCTTCGCCGCGTTTGAGATGCGCGATCCCTTTCGCGCGCGCCGTCTTGATCTCCAGCAGCAGGCGCGGCGCCCGGCGCCTGATTTCTGCTATGGTACGCGGCAGAATGATCGAGCGTTCGTAATAGTTGCAGGCGATCGTGATTCGCCCGGACGCGCTTGCGGGATCGAAATCCGTCGGCTGCATTAGGCCCTCGAAGCCCTCAAGCAGGCGGCTGGCACACTCAACGATCTCGACACATCGAGGCGTTGGCGCGATCCCGCCATACTGTCGCACGAACAGCTTGTCGTGAAACGCCGCGCGCAGCCGGTCCATCGTATAACTAATGGTCGATTGGTTCGTACCGAGCACTTCGGCGGCCTTCGAAAATGAGCCCAGTTCCGAGACCAGGCGCAAAGTACGGATCGCAGCAAAATCAATCGCAAGTGGATCCCAATCCTTTGCCATCGCCTTAAGTCCCTCCTCGCAAAATCAAACCACCCTATCGAAAGAGTAGATAACGCTTATCAACTCTGTCCGATTGTCCGATCACTATTGCCAACGCAATCTGCTCGAAAATGGGAGTTAAAGCGGCAGGCCCGCGACCATCGCCTCAACCATGGAGAGCCCATGAACGCACCAAAACCCTTTCCGCTGAATGCCTGGTACGCGGCTGCATGGTCACATGAGATCGCCCGCGAGCTGTCCGCCCGCACAATTTGCGGCAAGAACGTCGTGCTTTACCGCCGCACTGATGGCCTTGTCGCGGCTTTGGAGGATGCCTGTTGGCACCGCCTGCTGCCGCTATCGCTCGGGCATCTCAAGGGCGACGACGTTATGTGTGGCTATCACGGGCTGGTGTTCAATTCGGCCGGCCGCTGCTCCTACATGCCGGCGCAGAAAACGATCAATCCGTCAGCCTGCGTGCGTGCCTATCCAGTGGCTGAGCGGCATCGTCTGGTCTGGCTGTGGCCCGGCGATCCAGCGCTGGCGGACCCCGCCAAAATTCCAGATTTTCATTGGAACGACGGCACAGAATGGGTCGGGGACGGCGGCACGTTCTATCAGCTGAAATGCGACTATCGCCTGGTTGTGGACAACCTGATGGACCTCACGCACGAGACCTATGTGCATGCCGGCAGCATCGGCGACGAGGCGATCACGGCCGCGCCCTTCGATGTGACCCACACCGATAACACAGCGACAATGACGCGCTGGATGATCGACATCGATCCGCCCCCCTTCTGGGGCCGCCAGCTTGCGCGCCCGGGCCGTGTTGATCGCTGGCAGATCGTAACGTTCCAGGCGCCTTCGATCGTCGTCGGCGACGTGGGCGTGGCGCTGACAAATACAGGCGCGCCGCAAGGCGACCGCTCGCAGGGGGTTAGCGGCGCGTTCTTAGCGGCGATCTCGCCCGAAACGGAGACGACCTGCCACTACTTCTGGAACTTCGTCCGGAATTATCGCAAGGATGATGCCCAGCTGACGAGCGAGCTCCAGCTCGCCCACGTCAATGGCGGGGCAGGGGTCTACGATCAGGATCACCGAGTGTTGGAGGCGCAGCAGGCTGCTATCGACAAGAACCCGCGTTCTCCCTTTTACGATCTCAACATCGATGCGGGCGCGCTCTGGGCACGGCGGCTGATCGACCGGATGATGGCTGACGAGCAGGCCCCCGTGATTGCTAACGTTGCGGCCCAGTGAGTGAACGTCTTGGCCCAGCCGACAGAACCGATTAGTGCATGCCTTCGCGCCACGCGCGATCTCACTCCTGACGTCCGTCTTTTCGAGATCGAGCCGGACCGCCCGTTGGCCAAGGTAGCGCCTGGCAGTCACATTGACGTCCTCATGCCGACCGATGGGCGGCCGCAGCTTCGTAGCTATTCATTGGTAGGACCTTGTGCGGACGGCCTCTACCGCATCGCCGTCAAGCGCCTCGCGTCGAGTCGGGGCGGGTCTATCGGCATGTGGCGCCTCAAGGCGGGCGAACGGCTCACGATTTTCGAGCCAAAAAATAGCTTCGAATTGAGCTACGGTCGGCCGGACTATCTGCTGCTGGCCGGCGGCATCGGCATCACGCCCATCTACACGATGGCGTTGGCACTGAAGCAAGCGGGGGCGAATTTTCGCTTGCTCTATGCAGCGCGCAGCCGTCGCGACCTCGCGTTCGCGGACGAGCTTGCCACTTACATCGGGGATCGACTTCAGCTTTTCGTCAGTGAAGAGGGTCAGCGGATCGATATCGGCCGCGAGATCACCCAACTAGATGCGCGTGGTGAGCTCTATGTGTGTGGCCCGTTCGGCATGTTGGAGGTGGCCAAACAGCTTTGGAGCCAAGCGGGCAGGCCCGCGGCGCACCTCCGCTACGAAACGTTCGGCAATACCGGCGGCTTCGCGGACACCGCATTCAAGATCAGGGTTCCCCGATTGGGCCTGGAAATTGACGTCCCTGCCCATCGCTCCATGCTGGAGGCGCTTGAAGATGCCGGCGTCGACATGATCTTTGGTTGCCGGCGTGGAGAATGCGGTCTTTGCGTGCTGCCGATCCTGGAGGCGTCAGCTGAAGTCGATCATCGTGACGTGTTCTTCAGCAGTGAAGAGCGAGCGATGAACAGCAAAGTCTGCACCTGCGTGTCGCGCGCGGCGAGCGGCTTTCTAACCATCGACACGCCTGATCGAACGCCCAATTAGCGTCATTCCCCCGGTACAGGCCTCGGGGCTACATAAGAGCCGCGAATAAGCCTCGCTCGACCAGCGTTCCGCCCGATCTTCTCGGGCGGTATAGGCCCTTCGGCACAACAGCAAGGCACGCGCGACGGCCGTTTCCTTGATTTCGATCGGCTCCGGCTAGACCGGACGAAGCCACGCGCGAGCTGTCGGCGGCAGTGCAAAAAGCGCCATAGAAGTGATTGGTCGATTCCGGCAATTGTTATCGGCCGCTTGGCCTCGGTACTGGCGTTGAAGCTGGTTTTGGAGCTGACCGCGAGAACCGGCCATGCGTTCGGGGAAGAGCGAAAGTACTTCGTCTCGGAAGCTTTCAGGCTACGGGCTGCTGTAGGCCCACGACCCTGATTACGGCCCGCTGGCTCCGGATTTCCTGGGACTGACCAATGATGTCGCCACTCGGCACTCTACCGCTAATGGCCCCTAGATCCCAAGTCGAGCGGCCTGCGTCGACAGTTGGTCCACCTCGGCAAGCCGATAGCGTGGGATGTCACTATGCACTGTGGCCAACAAGGACTTACAGAATGCAGGCGTAAGCTTGCCACGGTGAACCACGACGTTTTCGCGACCCGTCGCAGCCCGGGCGTTCTGCCACTGCTGATTGTAGCCGCGTTGTTCATTGGACTTGACGTGGCAAGCGGCGAAGCCGGCGTCATCCAGCGTCGTCAACTGCCACACATGTACCGGCCGCTTCGTATGGATGTGCACCCACATCGGGCTCGGCATTGCACCATTGCGCAGCGCCTTGGGTTGCAGCTTGACCTCAAACAGCACCCCTGGCTCGCCCTTTAACGCGCGCGGTAGATCGGCAGGCGCCAACTCCTCGGCCGCGCGCAACTGTTCAAGGTAGTTCTGCGAGGGAAAGGCATACGTCTTCATGCAATCGAGCGTCATCGTGTCCTTTCGCTCGTTCAAAGCCGTGGCCAGCCCCTGCGCCTCGGACCGCATCATCTTGAGCCGGACGATTTTGTCGTGCACTTCGCGCACTTGTGCAGGCGTGAGTAGAACACGTCGACGAGGCTCCTCCAACGCGTCTACACAGGCCTGCATCTCGGCTGCCTGGGTCTTCAGGCGCCCGATCGCAGTATCCACGACGTGTTCGGCGTCCTCGGGCTTCATGTGGCGGGCTTGCGAGGCGGCCCTTTGCTGACCAGGCAGATCGAATTGCAAAAGTTCGTCCAACCGCTTGAGGAGCCCCGTCAGTGCTTCCATCGACGGCGGGGCCTGCCAGATCGCCAAATGCGCCGTCGCCGACGATGACGTCCTCGCATGCGCCTCCTGCGCGGTCACGAGCCTCTTCGTACCGAAGTCCGAGAGCACAACAACTTTGGCTGCTGGCGCCGCGGCGTTGTCTGCCGTAGCGACATGCGCCTGGGTCTGCCCAGGCGCCGAGCCGCCAGCGGACCGCGTGCTCTTGCCTTTCACCTTCCTCCGCGCTCTAGCGCCTTCGGCGACTACGGCCTCGCCGATAGTGCTGGCGGGTCGCGCAGCCCGAGGGTCGGACGGCGGCACCATGACCGCTGACGCTATCGGCTGCAGTGACAGGAAGCGCATGACCTCCTGCGCAGTGACCCACGCACCTTCCACTATCTGGCCTGACAGTTCCAATGGGAGCTTGGCTGTCCCAGTATCGCTTAGTTTTGCAACGATGTTGTGCCATGCCAGCCCTAATTCCGAAAGGCGCTCCATAACTCCTTCCAAGACGGCGCAGTGCGCTGCGTCGAGTGCACGCCCTTTGCTGTTTAGAACAGCCTCGCTCGTAGAGTTGAATGCCGGGAAAACGTCATCGATGAACGTTCCTAGCAGACGTACCCGCCCGTTCTCATCCATGAGGGTTTCCCTCGTGGCTGGCTCGAATGTGCTCATCTGCGGCTCAATCGTGATTCGCAAGAGAGCGATCTGCGATTGCAGATGCAGGCACTTCATATTCAGTGCCCAGCCGGTGTGCAGCCGCAGATCGGCCTCTTCGGCTTGCCGCATCTCAACCGTTGTACTTGGTAAGTTGTAAGCGGCGGTGCATACGGACTGCATCCTTTCCAAGCGCAACGCCTTCTTTCCCCACCACTCCATACATGCTGCATAACGGTTTGCTACGCTGGAGATCGCTCGGCTCAGCTGGTCGAAGGGAGCGTTCGATTGGACCATCCGATCAAGCACAGCGGCCGCACTCTTCCTGCTCTGCTCCAGGGCGTAGATGGTCGGGGTCGCTAGTTTGTTGCATTGGTCCCCCGCATAGAGCACCTCGTCGCGGAGACGGCGAGCCTTATCGTCGGACAGAATGCTACGCGCCTCATGCTGGGGCAGGCTCGCGTAGTATTCCAGAACGTTTGAGCCTGCCTTGATGAGCTGGTCAATCAGCTCTTGTGCCACCAACGCGTTCGGCGCCGGCTGCACGGCCGCATCGCGGCAAGTATCAAGTTCTGCCAGCAGGCTGTCCATTTGGCGCTTCGCTGCCTTGATCTCGTCGCCCGTCCAAGGAATGGGGCCCGCCATATCCGAAGTTTGCAGCTGGCTTGCGACCACCGCCGCTCTATCTTGAGGCCCAGAGCGCATCCGCTCCACGACGGAATCGAACAATGGGCTGCCTTCCGCAGGAGCGAGACTAGATTCCGAACGCGAACCGCTCGATCCCCACGTGCTGTCGGCTCCACTAGCCTCAACGTGCGATTTGCCAGGTCGGTCAATGCCCGTCATATTCCAACTCCGATACAGGCGAGAATGCCAAGCCAATTTAGATAGACCGCCTGGCTGACAATTAGCTGACGAACGGCATTCTCTCGGATGCGCCAAGAACATCAGAAGCACCGAAGCTTCCAATTCCGGGAAGACGCCGTGGGTTGGAATCTTGCGCCCTGCAGACGGGCGTCCTCTTCGCAAGCAGGCCGTTATCGGCGCGCAAGGCGGCCCGGCCCTGACGAAGAGGGAGGGGTGTATCCCCGACAACGAGCTAGAGCATGATCCGCAAAAGTGTAGGAGCGGTTTTCCGAAGAAGATCATGCTCAAACAAGAACCTAAAGTGCGATGACGATTCATCCCAATCTCCTCGCGCTTTAGCGGACTGCACACGGCGCAGTTTCGTAGGTGCGATCGCACTCCGGCTGGACGCGGAGAGTGTTGTTATTCGATTTGACCTTGGCTCAAACGAGTTGAAAGCGATGATCTTATCGGCGTCTGCGTTCGCGAGAACGGTCTCGTCATGCGAGAGGAGCTCAGCAACTCGCCAGGTAGCGCGAGCAGATCAAAGATCCCGTTCAGCGCTGCCTTTTTTTACGGCCGCTATTGGGATGCGAACCAGTTCGTGATGATGCAGTGATCGCTGCCTGCTTCATAACCGCCGCCGCGACTTGCCCACGGTCTGCAGGTCCAGCCCCAGTTTGGCCGCCACTTCCATGTTCGGACCATCCTCCGCACAGGTCAGCACAATTCGGGTTCTCAGAGCCTGCGCCGTCTTCCGCCGCATCGTCAGCGATCTCAGTTCGGCACGCTCATCACCGCTCAATATCAGGGGAGCAAGTTGCTGAACCGCCACTGGAAACTCCGTCGCTGTTTGCCTCCATTGGCACAGCGACGCGAATCTATGATTGCGAACTTGCCTAGCTGAAAAGCGCAGCAACGGCAGCAACGTTTTGCGCAACGGTTGTTCCAGTCACCTGCTCGCCTCTATGGCGTCCAGCATCTCTTGATGGCTGTCGAGAAAGCCTGCGAACACATCGATGATGAATTCGGCGTCGGAGCGAGTCATTGGTGTCGAGATCGAAGCGGCAGCGGCATGCGGCAGGATGATGCCGTTTTCCGCGAAAAAACGCGAGAGCTGCTTCATTAAAGCTGCTGCGCCTGGTGCGGGATATGCCTCACGATAGTCACTCGGGATATGCGTCATCGGATGGATACGAAAGAGCGAGGCGGCTCCAGTCACGCACAGCGGTACGTGCCGGGTTGAGATCGCCCGACCAATCCCGTCTCGGAGAATGTTTCCAAGCGTCTCAAGATGTGCAAAAGCCGCATGATCTAAATGCCGCATTGCGGCGAGTCCCGCCGTCATCGATAGGGGATTGGCGGAAAATGTCCCGCCTTGCGGAAGCAGTGGCGGGCCGGCTGAGGCGTCGAATACCTTCATCACGTCCTCGCGACCGCCAACTGCCCCAATTGGCAAACCGCCGCCGATAATCTTGCCCATTGTGAGGAGGTCCGGAACAAGGCCATAGCGGGCGGAAGCCCCTCGGAAACCTTGCCTGAGATTCAGGACTTCGTCGGCAATGACCAGAATGCCATTCTTACCGGCAATTTCCTGAACTGCAGCAATAAATTCAGGCTTCGGCGCAATTAGCCCTCCACGGCTAGGCATTGGATCCAAAAGGACGGCAGCGAGCCTATGCGCATCCAATGACAACAGCCGGTGTACGCCTTCAACATCGTTGAAACGGAGCACGACCACTTCGTTGAGTACGCTTGTCGGCATCCCACGATAGTAGGGCGTAGATAAGGGTGCGGTAGGATCACCCCAATTTTCTGGCGTCGCCGCCAAGCTTACCTCGGCCCAATCGCAGGCGCCATGATAGGCGCCCTCGAGCTTCGCGATTTTCGAACGTCCGGTGAAGGCCCGCGCAGCCTTTATGGCAAACAACACGGCTTCAGTCCCCGAGTTGACGAAGCGGACACGATCAACCCGCGGAATCCGGCCGCAAAGTAGTGCTGCGAGCTCGATCTCACTCTCTGTCGGATTTGCGAAGCAGCTGCCGCGCTGGAGTTGGCGGGTTAGCGCCTCCACGACAGGGGCAAAGGCGTGACCATGAATCAGCGTTGTGAAATTTCCGCCGAGATCGAGAAATCGACGGCCATCGACATCGAACAGATAGCTGCCCATTCCGCGCTCGACGTAGAATGGGACCGGATCCCGATCGACGGTCACTCGCGACGTGCCGTCCGGGAAAACCAACCGCGCGCGGGCAAAGCTGTTCTTAGACTTCTGCCCAACGCGCGCAGCTTCCGCCATGTTCGAAACTGAGTCGTTCACATGATTCTCGTAGATTTTGTTGCGTTTCTGGAGTTGACCGACGACTACCCGCTTAAGCCCTCTCTGTTGGCGCTTTGCCTTTCGGCAAATTGTCTCGGCGCGCCGACGTTTCTCGTGGATCGAGCAGATGTGTCCACCGCGATCTTCTTTGCCCTCGGTGCCATGCAAGTACAACGGTCCTGAGGATGTGCATGGATGGTCGGGTCAGCGCAGAACACTCTTCAGTGATCGAAGATGTTCTGCAGAGTTGCTGGTGAAAGATCATTTTGTCGAGCAGCGTCCACGCGCGCGACATCATTGTTTTTGTCGACAGCTAGCATCATTATCCCTCACCTGATTTGGTCGGCGAGCGATCTGGCCGGAAATTTGAATATGTCGGCTTCTTTGCTGCAAGAGTCCGTGTAATCGAGACATACTCATGAAAATCGAATCCTATCGAAAGCTGGATGCCTTTCTGGACAGCTGCATCATCATACGCCCGTGGGAAGCGCGAAATTTGCAAGGGGTCAACGACGCTGGTCATTACCGCACCTTGGTCCTCTCGTGACGGTTCGTATCCGAGCTTACAGTGCGAGTTACTAACTGATGGTACAGCATTGACGACGGATCAAGACACTACCTGCTCTGGTGAGCACGCTGGATTCGCTATTTTCAAGAAACGGTGTCAGGGCGTACGAGCGTTCAACCACGCCACAGCAAGATTGAGCGCTGGGGCCGTCGATGGGTAGGCTCAGTCGCCGGGCTAGTCCGACGGCTGCCATTATTGAAGGAACTCAACGCTAAACGCCCGCAATGTCATCGAGCTAATGAAGATCGGCGCCATTCTCTCCGACGCCAAAATCTTGCTTTTCGATTTGCACTTGTCGCGTCAACCGTGAGCGAACGTGTCATAGTGTCACAGAACGAAGTGCGGCTCGCCCAATCGCCGAATGCGCGAGGCGAGCAGTCTGTCTCCACCGGCTCCGACGGTCGAGGGACGTGAGAAATAGCCTCTGCCGCGATGTCTAGGCTTGTTTCCTTTTCCGGGATGCCACTCTCTCATCGATAAAGCTCTCGAAAGGCGGCGGTCTTCCATGCGCTAGTCTAGAGCTGTGCCGGCCTCCTTCGGCCCAGTCGGGGGAAATGGGAGAGGCTCGGTCGGGGAGGTTACTCTGCGACAATGTCGCCGTTTCCCGCAGGCTTTTTCTTTCTCTACTCGAAACCGCGGCCCTTCTTGTGCTGCAAAGCGGCCTCTGCCACGTCTCCTTCCGCTTAAGTCTGTGTTCAGCGCTCGGACGCACCTCGCCTCGTTGGCTTGATCTGGCCGAAGACCGGCTGCGCCTCGATCGTCTGAGCCGCAACGCCGCCGGTTGAGACTTTCTTCCCCTGGGCTACGCCCATTCCTCGCGAGGCAAGAAAGTCTCCCCGCCGGCGTCCTCCGCTTAACGCTCCGGCCCGCGAAAAAACGGGTGCGTCGCCGATCGTCTTCGGCCGTCAGATCGCCATCGAGGCCGCGGTGGTCGCGGGGCTCGAAACAACTCAAGGAGAAGTGACATGGCTAGCATCGGAACTTTCAAAAAGGTCGGCAATGACTTCCAGGGCGAGATCGTCACGCTGAGTCTGCAGGCCAGAGGCGTCCGCATCGTCCCCGAGGCCAACCGCTCAAACGAGAACGCTCCCAGCCACCGCGTCTATGTGGGCCGGGCGGAAATCGGGGCAGCCTGGTCGAAGCGCTCCGAGGAAGGCCGCGACTATCTCTCGCTCAAGCTCGACGACCCCTCGTTCAACGCGCCGATTTACGCCAACCTATTCGACGATGAAGCCGGCGAAGGCTACACGCTCCTCTGGTCTCGGCCGCGCAAGACCGGCGAGTAACCTCGCTCCGCCGACGCCCCGCCCGATCTCATCGGGCGGGGCTCTCTTGACGCCGAGCGAACCCGGTGCGAGCGCTCGTCACTTCTTCTTGTAACGTGAACGCGTCGGCTTCCGACCTTTGCGCAACGTCTTAGGAGGGGCCGCCCCTTTGGGCGGCTGGACGAAGAACTCAGAAAGATGAACACCAAGTCTTTTGGCGAGCCTGTCGAGAAGATCGATGGTTGGATTCTCTGCTTGTCGCTCAAGGCCGCCCATATATGAGCGATCAATCCCCGCATCGTAAGCCAATTGCTCCTGCGGAATACCGAGATCCACGCGAATCCGGCGCACATTCCAGGCCACAAGCGCACGAGCTTTCATGCGCTAAAGCAGCCATTTGGCAGGCCATCAAACTACTGGCTATAGCCATCCTATTGCACTAAGTTCGTTAAATACAGATAGCGAACTCGGCGCGTGGGCTTACATGAAAAAGCTGGAGCTGGATCCACAAATCGCGGACGTCGTGCCGAATGCGTCGGTGCTGACGAGTTATGACGAGCAGCATCTGGTGACGTATTGGCGTCTCCTCGATGCTGAGGCCGATGGCGCCGACTGGAAAGACGTTGTGCGGATCGTGTTGCATCTCGATCCTGATTGCGAGCCCGTCCGCGCTCGGGATGCATACGACGGGCATTTGGCTCGCGCAAAATGGATAGCCGAGCACGGCTACGGCCACTTGCTCCGCATTAGCGCCCCCAAGTAGGAAAATCTATCGTGTGGATCGGGCCTGAGGAAAAGAATTTCTCTCGTTGATGCGTGATCGCCTACGTGCATCACGTGATGCATCATTCGTGGCTCCAGGCCCGTTCTTGGCTGGTTGCGACCAAGAATCGGGAACGGGCGCGTCGAAGTTGCGCGTGCGCAGTCCACCGCGCGAGCGGCCAAGCGCCTGATCTTCAGAGTCCCTTTTTTGCGTCCCGGCGGCGTGCAGATGCGCTCGGGCGATGGTGGAATCGACGATCAAATATTCCAGGTCTGGATCATCGGACATCGCCTCGAAGATCCGCCACCAAACACCCTTGATGCTCCATCGGCTGAAGCGCCGCAATACGCTGTTCCATTCCGGAAGATCAGCTAGGCAGAGCGCGTACGCACGATCCAAAGCACACCTTCCATCAACGTCCGGTTGTCCCGCCGCGTCGAGCCCTTCTGGTCCGACCGGCCTGCGATCAGCGGCGCCATTCACTCCCAGGCCGCGTCGCTCCACCACCAAAAAATCCATCACACCTAAGGCCGCCTCCCAAAAAGAACGCTTTGAATCTGATTTGCTCTCAAATGGGAATCCTTAGAGTCCAGACCGCCTAGGGCTTGCACATCACAGGCTGCACGAACTCGGTGCGAGCTATCACCATGCACCAGTTCACTCCCTTCACGTTGAACGAGAGCACGGGGAAAGGGAGAACTGGATGAACGAGATCCTGCTGTACGTTTGCGGTTGCCTCCGCGTCGGTAGCGGCGCTCCAAAGCTTGTTCTCGCAGTTGGGCAACACGGGCGAGACAGCTTGCCGTCAGCTTGACTAAGTACCTTTGCAACGAGGGAGCAACACAGCCTTACCAAGGTAAATCGACATGCTCAACCGAATCAGCCACTCATCAACACTCTCTGGCCAAACTGATGAGCTAAGCAAGTCGGCGCACAGTGACAGGTTTGATAAAGCTCTTGCTAGTCTGCCCGAAAGAATGGGGTGCTGCACCAGTAAGGCAGATGCCTCGGATCCAGCCAATCCCGGCACATCCTCTCCACCTAGGATGAGCATCTCCCTGTCCCAACACATGACGGCCGAATTGCAGGGCGCGAACAGAACTAACATCTGTGTTGGACTCACTGCAGGATGGCTCAGCAATCTCCCGAACAGCCCGAGATCCCGAATGACTGCGCTGCTACCCGGCTCCGACGGGCACCGTTCAGCGGCTGTGTGCCAGCGAAACTATGAGGGCCTTGTGCGATCTTTGCGGGACGAGGAGATAGAAAGGTCTGAGGCGGGTTTTCGTGCAAGGGCCACCGTGTTGAGGGACGCTGGCTTGCGTCCGTCTGAGACAGGGAACACATACACATTTGGCAATGCAGCGAGCTTCTCGGAATTGGCGAGGAAAATCACCGCCGATGGAAGAGCGTATTCGCTCAGCTTGTGTTTCGAGCGGGGTGGAGGACGCGAAAGACACTTGGTTGCGACGTCAGCGTCGGACGGAATGGTCACGCTGTTCGATCCTAACTATGGAGAATTTGCTGTTCCACAGCAGCAGATCGGCGAGTTGTTCGAAAACCTCGCCAATCGTTACAGAAACCCCAATCGATTGCAATTGTTGAGCATCACCACGCAAAGGGTACGGAGTGAGGAAGAGTAGGCTAGGACCGGATGCCCAGCGCCATCGGTGATAACCACGCCGTCGTCACTCTCGCTGTCATCGTCTTGTGGATGCGATAAGTGTCCACACTGCCTAAGCCTAGCTCCGCCAATGCCCCGTCCGATCCAATCGGGCGCGACACTCTATAAGGCCGGCAGTAGGCATCACCGCATCACCGAGGTGCGATCCCTCCGAATCGACCTCATTCCTATGACTTTCGCTTCCCTGACTTGGGACGCGGTTTGCAAAATTCTTCATCAGGCAAGACAAGATCGACGTGGCTGACCCCTAGGACGTCTGCGAGCTCGAACAGCGTCACCACAGTCGGATTGCGCCGACCAGTCTCCAACCCGCTGATGTATTGTTGAGTAAAGCCGGAAGCCTCGGCGAATTTCTCCTGCGTGAAGCCTTTCCGCTTCCGCAGTTTGAGGAAATTCCGACCCACCAACTTGCGCATGTCCATCTGCGCAAGTTGCGTCTTTACATACTCTGAGGTTTATCTCCTATAATGTGTATTCTCAGGTTCGGACCGGGGAATAGGCCTAAAGTGCGGCTTGCAACGAGCAAGCCGCGAGCCTTGAGTCGCCACGCGCACGCTTGTTCTCATTCTTTGCGGGATCCTCATGCAAACACCGCTTTCACCCGATGTCGCGGACTTGGCGCCCACAGATGCGGCGTTGACGTCCTATGACGAGCAGCATCTGGTGACGTATTGGCGACTTCTCGATGCCCAGGCCGATGGCGCCGACTGGAAAGAAGTTTCCCGGATCGTGTTGCACCTTGATCCCGAGCGCGAACCCGAGCGCGCTCGCAATGCATTCGACAGCCATTTGGCACGCGCAAAATGGATGGCTAAGTGCGGTTACCGTCACTTGCTCCGCCCCGACGATCCCAAATAGAAAAAATATGTCGTTTGGACTGCGCCTATGGAAAAGATCTCTCCCAGCGATGGGGTGATCGCCTGCGTGCATCACGGGTGATGCACAATTAAGGACTTCCGCAACAACCCACGGATTTATAAACACTGCGCCGCAATTTTCTTTGGCGGGAGATCACAGCAGTGTCTAAATTCGACTGGCGCTCACCGGAATCGTATCAGAGCGTTACAGCCGGCGAGATGTCCGATTTCGCGTGGGAAAGCCTCCGTCGCAATCCCGAATATCAAGCTGACTACCGAGACGCGCTCTCAAAACACGGGCAAGTGACTCCTGAATTCCGGAGGAGATGGGGCCTCTGCTTTCGCTCATGACCCGCAGCGGTCTTTTCACGAGCAGACCATCTTCTGGGCGCCGGAGGCTCTCCCAGCCGTGGTATTGCTCATTGAAAGCGTTTCCGATCTACATGGCGTTGCCGTTAGGTTTGACCTTGCCGATCTTTCATCGGGCAGCATCCGACAGGCCGCTGACGGTTGGCATGCTGTATTGCGCATTCACGGAACCCGACATCACCTGCGGCTGAAGCAGGCCCCACGCTCAGGTGCCGTCTATTCAATCGAACAGCCGACACAGGACTCGGACTACGAAATCCGCGCCCGCGCTACGCTTCGATTGTTGCGTGCGATCAATGACCGCCCGCCAGGACCTCCGATTGCTCTCTTATCGGCGCAACGACGTAAGCGATTGGCTCTGAGCCTGCGCGCCCTCGATGGGCACATGGATGGCGCCTCCTACCGTGCCATCGCCGAGGTACTATTTGGTCCAAGACGCATCTCTGAGCAGGCCTGGAAAACCCACCCGCTGCGTGGCCGAATTATCCGCCTGCTTAAGGCCGGTTTGGCACTGATGCGCGGTGGTTATCGCGCATTGCTCCGTCCTTCATCTCGCAAGGAATAAAAGAGGGACCCGAAAATCATCGACCTTCGAAAGCACCTCTTGAGCCAACGTGACTTGACTGCGACCTAAGTCTTGGGATCGCCACAGAAACGTCGGCTGGCTGTCGCCACGCCGGAGCGTGCATCTAGACTGAGGTTGCGAAACTCCACTCTGACGCCAGGCTGGCTAATTCGGTCTTGTGTAAGTCAGCCGACGCCAAGTCTTCGGATGCTGGATGGCGCTGCCGCTGCGGCTCCCTGAAAGTTGGCCGTTTCAAGTGTGCCGCGACGGTTTAAGGGTGGCGGCATGGGTGGGCCGAGATCATCAGATCTTGCCGAGAGCAACTTGGCAATCGTTCTCACCTGTGCCGGATAACGCGGCCAGTCGTGCCTCATATCCCGCAATTGCAGTTTTCCACTTTCATATTGGTTGCGCATGTCAAGGTGGCTGTGGCTCGAAGCAGCTTCTGAAATGAAGAGTTCTGCCAAGTCGCACGATCTTGCCTCGCAGCATCATCGCGCAGTTCAGTCGTTACGAATGGCCACCGGGCAGCGTATCCCGCGCGGCCTTCGAAGCCGTAAGCGCCTCGGTCAGCTGCGCTGCGATTGAATTTGCAACCCGCAAGTTCTCCTCTTTCTTGGATTCGGCCAGACGTTGCGCCTGCAGAAAGATCGAGGGGCCGAAAGCCAACGAGGAGGACTGCCCAGCTTGCGGGCTAATACTGTTTAGCTCGGCGTCGCTAGCTGCAATGTCAAACGATCCTACTGTCTTACCTTCCAGGAAATCCCAGCAGCTTCGAAATAGCTGACGATAGCCTTCGGTGACTTCCGGACCCTTATCTACTACGCCAGCCTGTTCTGCAAACCGAAGGTCCTGCTCATAACCGAGCTCTATCAAAAGCTGAGCGCCAACCAGATCAGTCACGACCTGCATCTCTTCGACGCTCAATTCGGTTTGCCAGGCCCGGACTGAGCGATCGTCAATAGTCTTTTTCTCTAGAATCTTTCGATCTCCGAAAGTGCTAGACCGGAGATAGTCCGTTTGCTCCAATGGTGCCGATGACATATCCATCGGGGTGAGTCCAAGGCCAGCAACCACGCGCCTGATTTCCTCATCAGGATGCGCCACAAGAACTTCGTACTGCACCACTTGCATCTGAAGGCGACTACGGTACGCCGCAAGCGCGGGCAAACCCAGAACAAGATCAGCGAGAGAAGACGCGATCGCGGGCGTAGGTCGACTCAGCACGATATCGGCGAGACAAGATGCGATCGCGGATGGGGAGCTAGCTGCCAAAAGCGGAACGCTCCACGTCGATTTCAGTGAGGCGGCAATGGCGTAAGGATTGCGCATCAGAACGATCCGCGGCGCCTCTGGATAGAGGGAATCCAAAAAGTCGAGCACCGTCCAATAGCGCGGCGTCTTGTCTATCAGGGTGCGCTTGCCGGTAGCTGCCAAATATTGCCCGTAAGCTGTATCGGCAAAAGCGCGCGTAACGCTCGTTCGATCTATTCGACCCAAGAATTCCGAGGTTGCGGCCTGAACCAGCGACGTCCCGCAGGGGTGACGGTGGTCGACCCGACCAAATGCCTCAAGTGCCAACATCAGCCAGGGTTCTGGCGGAGCAATAATGTCCGGGTGCCGCTGAAGCAAATGCGCCAGCAGCGTCGTCCCTGAGCGGGGAAGACCCAGAAGAAAGCATACCGCAGGCAAATGGTTTAGATCGCTACTCATGATTCAACCTCATATCCTCGGACAGACCGAGCGGCTGTCCAGAACCAACAGCAATGCCAGATTGACTTAGCCATTCTTATCAATGGAGGACTTGTCAGCCAGAACGACGACCTTCCAGCGACAATGTCCGATAAGAAGTGTCCTCGCGCTTTGGCATTTGCATTCCATACCTGCCCGATGCGATCCGTCGGACCGGCTGAGACGCCGACCTCACGATAACAATAGACATGCCAACGCCGTGTTGCTGCGGACTGATTTGCATCGCGTGACTTCCATTTTCGCAGGATAACCAATGCATGTATCTAGCTGCCACGAATTCGATCGCTTTGGTCAGACCGCAGTCATGGAGCAACAATCGACGGACCAATTCCTGGGCTGTCAGAGCTGCCCAAGTTTCGCTCAGTCGCAAGCAGCTAAGCTATATCGATATGGAGAGCCGTGGCAAAGCTATACCGTGGTTTATCGGAGATAGCTGCTGACGCGAGCCCGAAAACCGTCGACTGGGCGCTGTGGGATCAGTCTCACATCGTGCTCCGAACAAGGCGGTTACAATGAACTTGCGCCTCCGCTCATGCTGGCTGTAAAGCCTCTTTTCCTCTCAGAGCCATGGCAAAAATGATAATCCATCTTGATACACCTTAAGTTCTACGAGCCGGCAAGTTCTACAAACCGGCATGAGTATTTTATATGCCACTCCTAAGATCAGGAATAATCTATATTTCTATGAGCTCGCATTCACGGCGTGGATAGATTTCAACTCGAGTCCGCGTCATCTGTCTCCGAGACAGCACGGCAATTGCGTGGCACTTATCCAGTAAACTGCGGCTCTTTGCGGATTTTGGCATCCGCGCAGAAGCCTCACGCCGTGTCGCGCGATGGCCACGTCAAACCTATGCTTCATTTCCCCGCATCGCGAAGGATCGACGTTGGCGGTGCGCGCCTCCGATCGAGAGATCGACGGATTACCGCGTCATCCCGCAAGTTTTTTCGAACGATCTAGCGCGCCTCTGAACACCACGAGCGCCGCAGGGACTGCGCGCTTTGCGCATTGATGTGCGGCTGTCGACCAAAAATGTTCGGCCTGTCATCTCCGAAAGAACGGAGGAGGGGTGCCGAAAATCAGCTCTGCATCTTCGGCATCCCTCTAAGCGTTTCTACTCCGCCATAATGCTCGTGGGCGCGCGATCAAACCCGCTCGCCCTCCAGACGAGCACGGAGCTTTTCAAATGCCCGATCCGACCGCCGGCTTGCCGCCGCGATTGTTGCGTACCCCTGAAGCGGCGCGCTTTCTCGGTCTGTCCGGCCGAACTCTGGAAAAGCATCGTACCTATGGCACGGGCCCGATCTATCGCAAGCTTGGAGGTCGCGTTGTCTATGCGCTCGAAGACCTAAAAGCCTGGGCTGATCGCGGTGCCAAGAAATCAACCAGCGATCCGGGCACAGGTACGGTCTTGCCCGCCAAGCGCCACACACCCATTCCGTATGCGGGCAAGGAGCGACGTTGACCCATGTCGGACGGCAAACCCTCTGCCCATAGGCGGCGCCATTCGCGGCGCGGTCGCCTTGATCTGGTTCGCTCATTGCGCGGCGATCTGGCGCCGCGCGATGCGCAAGATCTGATGGCATATCCGTTCTTCTCGCTGGCACAGTCGAAACGGGTTGTGCCGATCGACTTCCGCGCCGAGACAATGACGATTGGTGTGGAGGCTGTTGCCGAAGATGGCATGGCGACCATCTGGGATGCCAACGTTTTGGTTTGGGTTGTTTCGCAGATTGTCAAACCTCGCGATGCCGGCCTGAGAACGTCCCGGTTGATGGCGGCTATTTCTTACGCGATCCTGATCTATGTAGGTTGTGGCACCAGCGTGCGCGACTACGAGCGGCTCAGTGCTGCACTCGACCGGCTGCAATCAACGGCGGTCCTGACATCGATCCGCCAGCTCACCGGCCGTGGACCGCATCGCTTGTCCGGCATCAACGAATGCCACGAGACAGCCGATTTGCACGGCCGTGCCTGCGAAATCGAGCTGAACTTGGCCGATCGGTTCTACACGGATGTTTTGGATAACGCGCTCCTGTTGACGATCGACCGCGCCAATTTCGATCTGACAGGTGGATTCGAGGGTTGGCTTTACCGTCTCGCGCGCAAACATGGCGGCTGTCAAGCAGTTGGCTGGGGCTGTGATTTCGTCCATCTTCAACCCAACTCTGGCAGCCTATCCCCTCTCAGACACTTTGCTTATGACCTGCGTCAGACCGTTCATCGTCAGACTCTGCCCGAATATCGGATCGCCATCACGCGCGGCAATGACGGTGTGGAAGGATTGAGCTTCGGACCACTTCAGGTCCGTCCCAATGCAGAACCTCTGCGAATCCGCGGGCGCATCTCTTGGTCGGGGGAAAACCTCGTGAATTGCATCCGGCTATCAGGGCCCGGAACAATCGTGTCGTCTGGGACCGGACCCTCCTGCTGTCGGAGACGGAAATCATCGCGAATGCTCTATCGCGCAATCGCTTTCCGCGCCCGTAACTCGGCTCGCCTGGAATCGTTCGGATTCTTGCTCATGGATCACGGGTTTTTATCTGCGATCGGCAAGGCGACCGCCGCGATGCCTGCTCAACGGCGCCTTACAAACTTGCACCAAAACTGTTGCATCTCCGCCAACCTCATTGCTGCTTTTTTGCAAAGGATAAGCGCCGTGCGGGACGGCCGACAGACGTCTCTGAACAAAGGAGCCGTCAGATGAGCGATGTCACAACCGTTGAACTCTTGTGGGTTAAAGGGCGGATCGAGAATCGCATTCGATTCGGCCGACCGGTATCGGAAAAGATCATTGATCGCCACCGCCGCGTTCTTTCATTCGAGACCGGCAGCATCTTCGCCTTCGTGCGCTGGACATCTAATGAGTTTGGAACCGTTCTGTCCCGCATCGACATTTTACGCGCCGCCTCATCACGGCAGCGATATTCAACTATCCCATGGGTCTTACCCGGCGGAGAGAGCCTGCTGCGGTTGTCAGGATGGACGAAAGTCGAGCGCGCGCTGCAATTGATCGATGCGGTGGAGGCGCTTGGTATCAATCCTGCCGATGCTGCGCCGGACTACTGGCACCACGTTCACAACCGTCTGTCTGTCAGTGAAAACCCGCGAGCCTACACTCAGGCGCGCCATCAGGCATGGCTCCGCCGTCGAAAGCGAGCGCTCTGATGGGACGGCTGACGATTATTTTAGCGATCTGCGGATCGGTAGCTCTCGCCTCAAGGTCCGGCACAGGGGCCGCGCCATGGTACATCTGGAACGCTTCTGAGAGCATCCCTATCGGCCTCTATCGTCTACAGCCAGCTCGACAATTGATTGTCGCCGAACTTGTGGCGGTTCGGCCGCCCGAACCCCTTGCGAGCTTCCTCGACTTGAACGGCTATCTGCCGACCGGTGTTCCCATGCTCAAGCGAGTCCTGGCGTTGCCCGGACAAACCGTTTGCAGAAATGGCTTCGCCCTTTTCGTTGATAACGTCGAGATGGGACTGGCGCGGGAGCGCGACACACGTGGCCGGCCGCTGCCGGTTTGGCGCGGATGCCGCCTCATAGCGCCGGATGAAGTCTTTCTCATGAACCGGCAGTCGGCCGGCTCGTTCGATGGGCGGTACTTCGGGCCACTTCCAGTATCCGCCGTCATGGGGCAAGCCTTGCCGGTGTGGACAGAGGGAGACTGATCTTGTTCGGCCTAGCCCGTGGATATGCAGTTTCGCAGGTTGATGGATCGCAGCGCTACTGGTCCGTCCCGGCTACATTTCTGAAGACGATCATGCGCAGTGCGTGTTGGCGATCGCCTCACGTTCAGCGGCCCGAGCTACTACCCGCAGTGTGCTCGAACGCAACCACCTGCGCTTTGATCCCTGCAACGGCGGTCCGCCTGCTCGGAGCTGTGCTGGCTCTTCAATTGCCGTCGCACGCTTTGGCGGAGATGGCAATACCGGTCCTCGGTGTGCACTCCCCGAGCTCTCCACATGCCGACCTGTACACTGCCTTCTTGACGGAAGCCTCTCGACGATTTGCGCTCCCGGAGCACTGGATTCGCGCCGTGCTGCAAGGCGAGAGCGGCGGCAATGTGCGCGCCATTTCCTCCCGAGGCGCATTGGGCCTGATGCAAATCATGCCCCAAACTTGGGCCGAGCTAAGTAGGCGCTACGATCTCGGTGTCGACCCTTTTGACCCCCATGACAACATTCTCGCAGGCACGGCTTACCTTCGCGAGATGCTCGACCGGTTTGGACCGGAGGGATTTCTCGCAGCTTACAACGCGGGTCCAAAACGCTACGAGGCATATCTGGCAAAAGGGCGATCGCTCCCTGACGAAACAAAAATCTATGTTGCTAGACTCGTACGGTTGATCGGTATCAATCAGCACGGGCCTGTGACTGTGGCCATGCCGCAAGCCATTCCGTGGCGGCAGGCAGCTTTGTTCTTTGGCCGCTCCGACGGCTCGTCGGTTGATGCCAGATCGACACCCGCTCGGCATCCAATGAATAGTCCGAAAGAATTTCCGAGCGTGCGCAGGCTCGCGTTCGTACCAGGTGCGGCCCAGCTTTTTGTGCAGCGATCGACCGAAACGGAGTCCCGATGATCGCAGTCGCATTTCGTCGCGTGTTGTCGAAGTTTGTCGCGAGTAGGAGAGTGCTGGTGAAATTGCAGGGAGTAGCCGACCGCGGATGGCAAGGGAAAAGGCCGGCCGTCGGTCCGGCCCTTGTGGTTGGTTGGATTGGGCAATTTGCTCTCAGCGCACCCGCTCCTGCCATCGCTTCTGCAAATTACCCGAACGAAATCAACCTCGACTGGGCCATCTCTCAGCGGCACGAGGGCTTTTTGCCCCATGACAATGCGCGCCGATGACCTGCGCGTCCGGCCCGGGCGCATTGACCACGGCAACCGTGGTGCAAGGCGGCCACAGACATTCGTCGGGCAGGTCATGCGTGCCGCTAAGCGGGCCGGGCACGTTGGTAACAGCTTCCGGTCAGGTCCGGACCGCAGCCGTTCCCGCTTCGGCCGCGGCCGGCGTGCGGCAATCGCGATCCGCTTGCGCTCGAATGCTCGGCGTGTGGTCACGAAGGCGCGCGTGGTGCGCCATCGGGGAACGCGATTCCGCTCTGCGCCCCTATCTAAGCATGTCGCCTATCTTAAACGTGAGGGCGTTACGCGGGATGGCCGGAATGCCTCGATGTTTGACGCCACCTCTGATGCAGCCGACGAGCGGGGCTTTGCCGAGCGCTGCGAGGGCGACCGCCACCATTTCCGGTTCATTATCTCGCCTGAGGACGGTGCGGCGCTCGGTGACCTGAAGGCATTTACTCGCGAGCTTCTACGCGATGTCGAAAAGGATCTCGCGACCAAGCTCGACTGGATTGCAGTCGATCACTGGAATACGGACAACCCACATGTTCATCTCCTCATTCGCGGCCGTGCCGACGATGGACAGGATCTTGTCATCAGCCGCGAGTACATCAGCCGCGGTTTGCGCGATCGTGCCGCCCACCGCATCACCCTTGAGCTTGGACCCCGGAGCGAACAGGAGGTTCGCACCAGCCTTGAACGGGAGGTCGAGGCTGAGCGCTGGACCAGCCTTGACCGAGCGCTGCGTGAGATCTGCGATGACTGCGCCGGTGTGGCGGACCTCAGGCCGGGACGCAAGGGTGAGGATCCTGAACTGCGCCGACTGCTGCTCGGCAGGGCGGCCAAGCTCGAACGCCTCGGCCTCGCCGAACCCATAGGACCCGCCTGCTGGACCTTAAAGGCGGGGCTGGAGCAGACCCTTCGTCAGCTCGGCATGCGCGGCGACATCATCAAGACCATGCATCGGGCGATGAGTGCCGAGGGGCGGGAGCCGGACATCGCCACCTTCGCCCTGCATGGCGAAGAACCCACAGATCCGGTCCTTGGCCGACTGGTTCAACGTGGTTTGGACGATGAGTTGAAGGGGACGGCGTATGCGATCGTCGCTGGCGTCGACGGTCGGACGCATCATCTGCGGTTCGGCGACCTCGACTTTACCGGCGATGCGCCGGCCGGCGCTATCGTCGAGTTGCGAACTTATACTGATGCGAGCGGAAAACCGCGCATGTCGCTCGCGGTTCGCTCAGACCTGTCGATCGAGGAGCAGGTGAGCGCGAACGGTGCGACCTGGCTCGACCGCCAGCTTCTCGCCAAGAATCCGCCGCTCAGCGGGGGCGGGTTCGGGGCGGAGGTCCGTTCCGCAATGGATGAGCGCCTCGATCACCTCGCTGGCCAAGGTCTTGTGCATCGGTACGGACGGCGCGTCGTGTTTGCGCGCGACTTGCTCGCGACTTTGCAGCAGCGCGAGCTGCAAGCCGCTAGCGCGAAGCTTTCTGCCGAGACAGGACTTACCTATCAGCCCTTAGCCGAGGGCGATCATGTGACCGGCATCTACCGTCAGCGCGTGACGCTTGCCTCGGGGCGTTTCGCTATGATCGACGATGGACTCGGCTTTGAGCTGGTGCCTTGGCGGCCGGCTTTGGAACAGCATCTCGGAAAGCAGGTATCTGGCATTATGATGCCTGGCGGTAGAGTCGATTGGAATATGGGGCGTAAGCGAGGATTGGGAATATAGCCTGAAGAGGCGGGCTCAATGGTCTCAGGAAAGAGCAATGCTCGATCGACAGATCGTGGCCCCGTCTGCTCCCTTGCTATTATGCTCTTTCAGCCCAACTCGCGGCTCCAGAAGAGATCGATGGTACAAGCCGCGCTGTGACGGCTGACGCAGAAAATGGCCGACAGAAACTTCGTCAGAAGTCGCTTTTCGGGACCGTACTTTAACCAATCCCCGAACTGCCGGTGGTGCAGCTCTCAGATCATCCCAACGGGTTCAATGAACGCTCGTTAGCGAGAGCGGGGAAGGCCGACGCCATCCCGAAAGAGCGTCACTTATTCATCCGCTGTATGTCGAGCGTGAAGCGTGCGTTGTGACCGACATCAGACGCGGACTTATCTCAAAGATCATCGGTCTTGTTGCGAAGGCGACATCACTAACGAGCAACTGCAGGGAATGCGCCCCGCGTTCGATGGCCTAGATCCTGCACAAACACACGCCGCGTGGAAGCAGCGCGACAACGTCGGTCATTCGGCCTTCGTTGCAAAATGGCGCGCGCCAGTGTGTTCGTGAGGTGATATGAGATCTGAGCTTCTTTTTTGGGGGACCGCAATAGCTGCGCTCGTTGCAAATGGGGTCGTCAATTCCGCAGATTTGAGGCCGGCAGTAAAAGTCCCGCCTGCAGTATGGAGCTGGACCGGAGGATATTTTGGTGGGCACGTCGGCGGGGGTTACGGCCGGACATCTTTTAGTGATCCCTACGGTCCCTCGATCTATGGCGACGTGGTCGATACCCCAGTATTCCTGGCAGGAGCGCAGATCGGCTACAATTGGCAGAGGGATCGCTGGGTTTTTGGCCTTGAACTGAATGCCAGCGGCGCCATCTCGGACGGCGCAAATACCTGTCTTGCTGCCTCCGGTGTTATCGTGAGCGCAAACTGCAACGCAGGTCCGGACGTCTTTGTCACCGGGACCGGCCGGCTGGGTTATACGTTTGGCCCGCAGGGTCACACGCTTGCCTATCTCAAAGCAGGTGTGGCCTGGCAACACAACCGCGGCGATATAGCCAACGGTAACGAATTTTATAGCGCGACGTACCCGTATGGACGGGCGCCACAGAATGCAACCCATTTCGACTATAACCGTATTGGGGGTATCATCGGCGCAGGTGTCGAGCACGCGCTCACGCCCGCATGGTCGGTCAATATCGGATATGATTACCTGAGGTTCGGCGGACCAAGTGTGGCAACCCCTCCGACGCTACAATATCCGCCCTTTGCAACGGTCCCAGCTAGCGCCACTAACCTGTCCAGCGGCTATCACATCGGCAAGGTCGCTCTGAACTACCATTTTGGCGCCGACCCTCGGGCGCCGCGATCGTCCGATACGCCGCTCTACGCGATAGAGCCGACCTTTGGCGCGCCCGAGATTCCCTTCACGGCAGGCTGGTCGCTAGAAAGCGGCACACGGCTCTGGCTGAGCCGGGGAAGATTTCAATGGGATAGTGGTTCGCCCGATTTTTTGGTGTCGAGGCTGACCTATCACAAGCTGGATGGGATTTCCGGTGAGTTGTTCGAACGACTTGACAGCCCCTGGGGCATCTTCCTGAAGGGAAATATCGGTTTGGGGCGCTTTAGTAGCGGGAATATGAATGATGAGGATTGGGGTTTAGGCGGCGACTCCGGCAATCCCATGGCCTACACCAACACGATATCGGGTCAGGCGAACGGAAGGTTCATGTACTACACGGCCGATGCCGGCTATGATTTTCTGCGGAGCAGCACGTACAAGATCGGTGGATTCGCCGGCTGGACCTATTACGGCCAAAAGTCTGACTCGACGGGATGCGTTCGGATCGCTTCGCTTCAATGTCTCGCGGCGGGCGACAAAAGAACGATGGGCAGCCAAGACACCAACTGGAATGCAGTGCGTATCGGCCTCAGCGCTGAGACCATGTTCCTCGATCGTTGGCGCGTGAGCGCCGATGTCGCTTACCTGCCCTGGACGGATTTCCAGGGGCGCGACAACCATCTGCTGCGAGACTTCACGACATTCGACGATCATCGCGGGAGCGGCGGCCATGGGGTACAAATAGAAGGCATCTTATCGTACTTCATCACGAGCAATTTCAGCGTCGGCGTCGGCGGCCGTTACTGGGCGATGTGGAGTCCGAGAGATAGTGAGCGATTCGCCACCGAAGCCGAGCAGGCGCGTAGCTTTCCTGTGACCTATGGGCCTTTTCCGGCAAGCTTTCACATGGAACGATGGGGCACGTTCTTGCAGGCTTCCTATAAGTTTCACTGAAACCATTCGCTAGTTTCTCTAAGCTTCGAGCCGACTGTACGGCGACCATGAAGAAAGCTCATGTTCCGTAGTTCGGGTCAGTGGGAGGTCGCAAGCTGCAAGCTTTTGGGTCATTCAAACTCGAAAGCTTGCCTCGACCTTCGATGCAAGACTGGACGCTGCGGGCGGCCAGAACTATGTGCTTTGGCCATCATATCTGCCCTTGCGCTCCGCTTCATCCTCAATGCATGTCGTTTATAAGCCGGCCTTATAAGATGCCGCGCGACTATGTCAGAGGTAGCAACCGCAGTGTCGCGCGTCGCTTGCTCCGTTACGCCCCTCGAGGTGGTCCAGATCGTTCTGCACTTACGCTACGGCCACCATTTCTACGCTTGTGCAAGTCTAATGTTGCGGATCTAGGCAGGCAGGGCTGATCAATGCTTGTCATGTCTTCGACCAAGGTCCTTTGGGGCCAAATCACGCTTGTCCTTGCCATCGTGCTCATGACCACCTGGGCAGCGACGGAGTGGGTTGCCTGGAAACTCGGATTTCAGGCGCAGCTCGGACACCCCTGGTTTGAGCTCGGGCGTGGGAAGCCCGTCTACCTGCCGCCCGCGTTTTTCTGGTGGTGGTACGCCTACGACGCCTATGCGCCAACGATATTCGCTGTGGGAGCCTGTATCGCGGCATCGGGTGGCATCATTTCGATCATAGTTGCCTTTGCCATGTCGGTCTGGCGAGCCCAAGAGGCGAAGACCGCCGCAACCTACGGCTCTGCGCGTTGGGCGCTTGCTTCCGAACTTCGATCAGCAGAGCTTACCGGGCCGGATGGCGTCATCCTCGGGCGGTTTGATCACAACTATCTCAGGCACAATGGGCCCGAGCATGTACTCTGCTTTGCGCCGACGCGGTCGGGTAAGGGTGTCGGCCTCGTCGTTCCCACCCTTCTGACCTGGCCGGGTAGTTGCGTTGTCCACGACATCAAAGGCGAGAACTGGACTCTGACTTCCGGTTTTCGCTCTGCGCATGGACGGGTGCTGCTATTCGACCCGACGAACCGGAACTCGGCGGCTTACAACCCACTGCTCGAGGTCCGTCGCGGAGAATGGGAGGTTCGGGATGTCCAGAACATCGCGGATGTCCTGGTGGACCCGGAAGGAGCACTCGAACGACGCAGTCACTGGGAAAAGACAAGCCACTCGCTGCTGGTCGGCGGCATCCTGCACGTGCTTTACGCCGAGCCGGACAAGACATTGGCGGGCGTCGCCAACTTCCTTTCGGACCCCAAGCGTCCCATCGAGGCGACGCTTCGCGCGATGATGACGACGGCGCACCTCGGCGATGCCGGTCCGCATCCCGTCATTGCGTCCGCAGCGCGCGAGCTCCTGAACAAGAGCGAAAATGAGCGCTCCGGCGTGCTGTCGACCGCGATGTCTTTCCTCGGGCTGTACCGCGATCCTGTGGTGGCGCGGGTCACGCGTTGCAGTGATTGGCGTATTTGCGATCTCGTGGAGGCGAAGCGACCGACAACGCTCTATCTGGTCGTGCCGCCCTCGGATATCAGCCGGACCAAGCCGCTTGTGCGGTTGATCCTCAACCAGATCGGACGGCGGCTCACAGAAGATCTCCACGCCGAGGCACGCCGACATCGTGTGCTTCTGATGCTTGACGAGTTCCCTGCTTTGGGCCGGCTCGACTTCTTCGAATCGGCGTTAGCATTCATGGCGGGTTATGGCCTGAAGAGCTTCTTGATCGCGCAATCCCTAAATCAGGTCGAAAAGGCCTACGGACCAAATAATTCCATTCTCGATAATTGCCATGTCCGCGTCGCATTCGCGACGAATGACGAGCGAACCGCAAGACGGGTCTCGGAGGCCCTCGGAATGGCAACCGAACTGCGCGCCATGAAAAATTATGCTGGTCACAGGTTGAGCCCTTGGCTGGGGCACCTGATGGTGTCCAGGCAAGAAACGGCGCGACCTCTCCTAACACCCGGCGAAGTCATGCAGTTGCCGTCGGACGATGAACTCGTATTGGTCTCGGGCTGCCCGCCAATCCGAGCCAAGAAGGCACGCTATTACGAAGATCCACGACTGCGTGAACGGGTACTCCCTCCAGCTCGGCCCGCTAACAGTGAAGATGACATGAAATCGCCTCACGATGATTGGAGCAAGCTGCCTTTGCCTGTCGCCTCGCCGGCCAAACAGGAGCGGTCCTCAGGCCACCAGCCCACGACATCAAGCAGTGATCCCGCTAATGGCGGCATTAGGCGGGAACCGGAACTCGGTCAGCACGAAGAGGTGGAGATGGACCGTAGCACGGAAAGGGCGGAGTTCGAGTTTGCCGATGAAGAAGGTGACGATGAGGTCCAGCGCGCCGGCGTTCTTCGCAAACAGGCTTCTGGTCTTGCGCGTCAAGCCGCAATGGATCCCGGTGACGGTCTCGATCTCTGAGCTGAGCGCATGCGCACCAAGCATACGTTTCGTCTGCCGCCGGACCTCGCTGTTCAGCTTGCTGACTATGCCAGCCGCAAGCGGGTGGCTCAGGCGCTCGTTGTGGAGACGGCGCTATCGACGTTCCTATCGCCGGACAATTCGGAGCGAATGGAGGCAGCGCTTAGCCGGCGTTTGGACCGCCTGACCCGCCAGCTCGAGCGGCTTGAACGCCACGTCACGATTTCGAACGAAGCGCTAGCCCTGTTCGTCCGGTTTTGGCTAACGGCGACTCCGCCTTTGCCTGACACGGCGCAACCAGCAGCCCAGGCGAAAGGACGCGAGCGCTATGATTCATTTGTTGAAGCATTGGGCCGACGCCTGGCAAAGGGACAGAGTTTGGCGAAGGAGGTTAGCTTGGACGTCGAGCCACGCGAAGAAGGGCCGGAGAAGTCCGATCCCGCGTAAGTTCGGGGTCCTTTCTTTCCTTTCTAGAGCATGATGGGCGAAAAGTGTGAAGCGGTTTTCCCTCGCGACAAACGCGGACGGCGTTTGCGCGGAGATCATGCTCAAACAACAACCTAAAGCGCGATGACGATCCCTATTAATCTCATCGCGCTGTAGTCTGCGCAAATCCTGTGATCGAAGGCTCTCCTGCTCGTTTGAGCAGCATCAAACTTTCGCTTCCTAAGCACTCGCCGTGCGTCTCGGCCGCCGTGCACCGAAATGCCTGGTCAGCATGCGTTCCACCCACGCGACGAGACATCGAAGGAGCTTGAATCGGTCCTTGCGTCAAGTTGTACAGATTTGCGGAAGGCATGTCCGCGAAAGCACGGCAAATGAACCTACCGTTTCGCATTATTGTACTATGTTCTACTTTCGGTTTGCTCGGGCTGACTGAAGTTGCGCCCGCGGACTCAGTGCGGCGCTACGACTGCACCATAGACGGAACCGATCGAGAGCCGGTAGGTGATCGGAATGGGCACGTCATTGTCAGCCTCCAATACACCTGCCGCGTCGCAGATGGGCTGTTGAGGGACGCTGGCATCACGGCGATATCGGTCAGCGAGTGGGACAGTGAGAAGGGCACGTACTTGGCCTCTCTCGATGTCCACCGCTCGCTCGGAGGATATGCGGTTGGTCAGCTCTTGGAGGGGGAGGGCTCCTCGGTCATGGAAGACAACAGGGCCGCCGGCATCGCAGCTTCCGGTAAGACGGTGTTTAAGTTCGCATCCGGCTCTTTGGCGGCTCTGTCGGGAAAGACAGTGAAATTCACGACTAAGCCCGTCGGTTCTCGCCGATTTGAGATGGAGTTCACAGGTTGGCCAGAGGATGCTCAACGGAAATAACTCTCCTTTATTAGCCAACTCCTATGGTGGATCGGTACCAGGTCACTTCCGCCGACAATCTGACCGTTCTCGAGAGTATTGCCCGTAGCTCGAGGCCCCCGAGCGCGTTGACTTCATACACAGTCGCCGCTCAATCCCTGGTATCACAGATGCAAGCTGTGAGTGCGGCGCAGGGGCGATAGCGAGATCCACAGCACGGACGCGACCCCGAGCACGCTGCTGGCCAAGAGCGCAGTGCGCAGTCCAGATCCGGCGCCGACGGCACCCCCAAGTAGCGCGCCTAGCGGCGCAAGTCCCCACACCAGGCTCCGAATGCTCGCGTTGACGCGGCCCAGCACCCGAGGCGGGGCCAACGCGTATCGGACGGAGACCTGGTGCACGTTGTAGATCTCCTGACCAAACGATAGCACGAACTGGGACAGCGCCACGCAAACGACTGCCGCCGACCGCGGCTCTGTGAATAGCGCTGCCAGAGTCATGCCTGCGGCGCTAAGCGCCAAGGTGCCCATCAACACTGGCCCGAGGCCAATGGCGCGACCGGCCCAGGCTGCGGTGAGCGCGCCCACGATGCCACCCATTGCGCCGATGCTGAGAACCAAGCCCGTCGTCCAGCCGTCCAGACCAATATGTTGGGTCAGGTAAAGCAGAAAAACCGCCGAGTAAGCGTTGTAGCAGAAGATGAAGCTGCCGGTCGCCAACGTAACTGCCCGCAGGATCGGGTTGCCAAATACAGTCGTCAGTCCTTCCGCGATCTGACCGACGACTGAACTCGATCCAGTTGCGAGCCGTTCGGCCGCCCGTGCCGGCAGCAGCGGCAACAAGACAGCGGCCACTACGAAGGAGGCCGAGTCGGCGAGAATCGCGGTTGGGGCGGAGAACGCGCTGACCAGCCAGCCTGCCAGGAACGGACCGACGGTCACCACGCAAGATCTGCTGAGTTGCCAGGAACTCTGCGCTCTGACTATTCGAGCCCGATCCACGACCGTCGGTACGCACGCCAAATAGGCCACGTCGGCGATCACCGCAGCCGTCCCGACCAGCGTGGTTGCCATATACAGTTGGACCATTCCGAGCTCGCCAAGGCTGGCGAGCAGCGGAATCGTTGCGAGCGTTACTGCCATCACTAAATTGGCAGTCAACAGGATGCATCGGTGTGGGAGGCGATCCACGATCACCCCGGCAAGCAGGCCAATGACGAGGTACGGCGCCCGGCCGCAGGCGAGCAGCAACCCGGTCTGCGCTGGACCTGCTCCCAGCAGAGTGATCGCCGTCAGCGGCAGCGCCAGCACCGTCACTTCGGATCCCAATTCCGACACCGTACGCCCGACGAGCAGCGCTAAGTAGCCGCGCGGCAATCCACGAGGCGGGGTGGAGATATCGGTAGGATTCATGCGTCAATGGCCCAGCTCGCGGCCGACAGATAGCCCAACCGCGCCATTTCGCCGCCGGCGATCCGCTCGAATTCCGCGACTTCCGTGAGCGTCAGATCCTGCCTGAAGCGGCCAAGGCGGCCGGCATGCAGCGGTTTGCCCGCGGACTTCGCTGCCGGGTGGTCGTGCGGCTGTTCGAACAGTGCGTGCTCATGTTCGGCATGCCGCAGCACGGCTTCGTCCCAGGGTAGCTGCAGGTGATCCAAAATCTGCATAAGGCTGGGACGGGGGTGAGTGACCAGATCCTCATATCGCACCTCAAGATAGCGCTCCGGTGGCGCGAGGAGATGCGGCCGAGACACGACTTCAAGCCAGCCTTGCGCAGCGTCTGCCACGGTCGGGTAACCCCAGTCGGGCACCGTTTTCAAATGCGAGGCGGCAAGGTCGCGACCATCCCGCACAATGTGGACGAAATGCGCATGCGGCCACAGCTGCGCGAAGACGTCGATTTGGGTGATCTTGCGTTGCAGCTTCAGTCCCCAGCGCGTTGCCCCTGTTTGTGCCTTTCGGAACTCACCGATCTCATTGATCAGCCTGCACCTGTCGGCGAATGAAACGATGTCGCCCGCTGTCTCGTCCATCACCTTGGTGATGAGCTTGCGCACGTCATCGAAGGTCAGGCCGAACCGCTGGCATTGCACGACGAAGTGCGCGCCATCATACCAGAACGGGTCGATCAAGCTTTTGGTCTTGCCCGTGACACGGGCATCATTCGCTTCGAGAAGATCAGTCGCCTCCAGAATGTGCGAGCCGAGGTTCAACGGTTCCAGGAAGTCGATCTCCGGTCCCACCACCAGATCGGCATGAGAGTCCAGTACGACGCTCAGCAATGTGGTACCCGATCGGTTTTCGCCGCCGAGCAGAACCGGCGAGGTAGAGAACGCGTCGGCCTCGGCCATGGGAGTGTCCCCCGTTCGACTGCTCGCGTTCATGGGTGGCTCGGCGCGGTGAACCAACGCCGAACGGTATCCGGCGTGGCAACGAAGTGATCAGCCGCAAACCGCACCACAGCGGCCATCGGATCCGGATCGTCACCAGTGCTCTCTGCCCGCCTCTTGGCGGCCAGCAGGGCGTGACCGGCGGCTTCAATCGCGGCCCTCACGTCGGCATCCGACAACGCCGCGGACGGCATGAACCTTCCACCGTACTGCATGAGGAAGCCGCGGGACCACATCTCCTCAAAGAAGGCGCGACCAAGATCGGCTTTGGCAAACACGACGTCGAACATGGTTGGCCACGCGAACGCAGAGAGCGCACGAGGGCATTATCAAAACGATCTTGGACTGTCTTCAATGAAGCGCCGGCAGGAAGCACCTGGCCCGCCTCGAGGACGAGCACCCGGAATCCATTTCGGGCGATTTCGTGGGCAACTATCGAGCCACCGGCACCGCTGCCGACTACACACACGTCAACGGCGTTGGACGTCATTGTCCCACCTGTGACAAGAAGCATCGGCCATCCATCGTAGGATGTCCATCATTTGGGTGGTCGAGACGGCTGTGAAATGCCACCCAGCGTGAACGTACGCCCGGTCAGACGTCGCGACCTATCTTGAGACTCGTACAATATGACGTTCCGTACGATTCAAGCCCTTTGCGCGCGATCGCATGAATATGTTCAAGAACCTCTGAAGCGGCGAGCGGATGAACATTGAGAGACCAGTATCTCGGAAGCACTTGGCGCGTGGTGTGCTAATGAGCACCGGCAGCTCCGGCGCGCTTCGACCCTCATCATCTCACTCTCATCGAATGGAAGCTCAAAACAGTAGTGTAGGGGGCAACACTTCAAAAAGGGTTGCAATGCGCTCACCATGAGTGATGCCGGGTTGGTTTCGGATCGCCCCCGATTCCAGCTCATGCAAAAAAGTGGGCTGGGCCTCAGCGCGACGCGTCTACTCGCAACGGGGATGACCGTTGGCGCTGCATATTGCGATGCCATCCTAGCACTGCAGTGTGCCTTTTCTGCCCTTGTATGGCTTTGGCGAGCCGACTTTCGGACAATTGCCATAGATCAGCTACAGGCAGCGGTGGGTCGTCTTCTCCTGCGGTGCCGTTGGAGATTAAAGCAAAGCACGCTGGCTCTGCTGTGGCCTCGCAAGTATGGTGAGAGCAGGTCAGGTCGACAACCTGCGACACTGGGCTCCGATTAGCTAGAGCCCATCTAATTCCGCGTCAGCATAGGGGGCGATCGTGCCGCAAACCACCCGTTCAGATCGGGGACGTCCAAGAGGCTGAAAGCTTCAGTGCAAATCGCTGGACATAGAATGTTTTACTCAGCGTATGTACGTCCGTGAGCATGCCAAAGCGATAGTCGTCGGTTATTGTGCAAAAAGACGTGAGTTCTTGCAGACATTGATGTTCGCAATCACCAATTCAGTGGTCGATTGCCTGATGAACTTGCGACACAGCGGTTGGTATGCGCCGAGCCGGGCAAGGAACTGCGGGGCCAGCTCAGCAGAATACAGCCAATGATCCGTACCTAGCTTCGCGCAGGTTCCTACACATCAGCATGTAGCTGCTTCCGATCCGGCACATTCACACATTCGGCAAAGCAGAAAGCCCTCTTTTCCCGCCATGCGATCGGTAATTTCGCAAAACGTTGGCCCTTCGAAGAGATCTTGATATTCGTCACGAAGAAGATTGCCTAAAACGTGGCGTCGCTCAAAATCCATGCAGCATAGGGTGACGTCGCCGTTCGGGAGAAGAAGATTGCGATGGTGTCGTTCGTCAGCACATGTCACTGCTCCGGCGATTGGCTGCCCTACTTCAACGATGTCAGGATCGACTTCTGGAGCCCTGATGCGGTGGGGGCGTGAGCGAATCAGCGCTTTTTCAGGGATTATCTCGACGAGATCAGGGTGGACTTCGCCCACGACCATGAATAGCACCGATGAAATGTCGGCGTTGACGAGTTGACGCACTAAATCGATATACTTACCCCTGACGAGGCGACTGTTCATGTGGGTGCCGTCATCGAAAACATGGACTAAGAAAACCCGGAAAGTTAGAGCTTGCAGCCGTTGTAGATCTCGCTCGTTCATTCCTACAAGTGTCGTCGATATCCGGATGCCATGGCCCGATGCGTAGGCATGCTCAACCATATCGGTGCAAGCTGGATTGAGCCACGGTTCCGAGTAGCCAGCAAAGCTGATGTCGACAGTTGCCGGTACGTGCGCCAAACATCTCTTGAAATCGTCGAGATGAAGATGCTTTGCACGGGATGCAGATCGTTGCCGAATGGCAAACCTGTCCTGCGGACAATAAGAACATCCTATGACGCAGCCCGTGGTCGTCGTGACTTCCAGGACCCTGCCGTCGGGGATCGCAGAATGAGAATCCTCTATGTTCATTGAATCTTTCACCTTCCGCCCCTCGGTGTCCAAAATAGGAGATCTCGATAGACGCCGCGCGATTTGCGCCGCTCATGCGGGTCACTCACGCATTATCGCGAATTAATGGGGCATAAGCGCGACGCTCTGGAGCGCATTTTGCGGAAGAGATTTACTCGCCGCGACTCTCCTTCCGCCGCCCTGATCGAAATCAAAGCAGAGCTGTGTGGGTGCCGAAAAATTGATCTAGCTCGCCTCAAACGCAAGATTCCTCACCCGACCGCTCACCAATGGATGATGTTGGCCATTAATGTATCGACTGCAATATCATTGACCTGCCGTAGCGGCGACTATCGATCAATCGACAGGACCATAGAAATGTTTCGCCCCTTGCGGAACGTAGGGCCAAGCTAAGCGAGCAAATCTTGCAATCTGACCCAGCGTACGATTTAAACTTTCTTGAACGATCACGTGCAATCGCGCTCCGGGAGAGCGATTGTTTAGCCGCCGAAGCTATACTGGTGGGCGAGGCGATCGGCATTGGCCGCGCGCAATTCCGGTGAGGACGTCCGGATTCCGGAAGAAAATCGACACAAAGAGGGCGGCAGCTCGCTGTCGTGCTGGCAAGTGGGCTTATTCAGCACCCGCCGGCTCACTCCCGCGATACGGGGCGTCGGCCTGGCTTATCTCGATCGTTTTTCGACCATCGTAACGTCGCTCCCGGATCGGCGAAGGGACTATTACAGAATTCATTTGGACCGGGCTTTTGCTCGCTAGCAGGGTCGGGACTTGTGCCGGCGAGTCGCCGCACATTGGTTGCGAATGCCGGGTATTGCTCTGATTTCCAAAAGGCCACGCGTGAGGGGATCCAAGACCGACAGCCGGCGCGAAGCGGTCTTCGACAAACGAACCGGTAAGCGCTTGGTACAGCTTGCTGCCGCCGGCGCGGCGGTCAGAGCAGTATCTGCTGGTCTCGAGGGGCCTAGTGAGTTCTCCGTCTGATCACTTCCAAGTGATGATTCCTCGTGCGGCGAGGCAATTTAGCACCTTGTCAGCCAAATATTCTGGCCGCTCGCCTGATGTCTTCAAATGGATTTCCGGCGTGCTTGGCGCTTCGTACGGTGCATCGATCCCGGTAAAGTTCTTGATCTGGCCTGACTTTGTCTTGGAATAGAGACCCTTTGGATCGCGTCGGATACATTCCTCTATGGGTGTATCCACAAATACCTCGACGAATTCGAGGTTCCCGACCAGATTGCGCACCATGTTCCGGTCAGCCTTGTAGGGAGAAATGAACGAGCAGATGACGATCAGGCCACTTTCGAGCATCAATCGTGCCACCTCGCCAGCACGCCGAATGTTCTCAGCGCGATTTTCCTCAGTGAACTCGAGATCACGGTTGAGGCCCTGACGGAGGTTGTCGCCATCCAGCAGCATCGTGTGATGCGACATTGCGAACAGCTTCTGGTCAACGATATTGGCAATCGTCGACTTGCCGGAGCCGGAAAGGCCGGTGAACCAGATGACGCACGGCTTCTGATGCTTGAGCGCGGAACGCTCCTGCTTCCCAATCGACAGTGGTTGCGGGGCGATGTTGGTCGTACGCCTGCGCGAGAATTCGATCATCCCCGCGCCAACAGTGCGGTTGGTATAGAGGTCGATTACGATGAAGGATCCCGTCCGCCGGTTGATACGGTAGGGATCAAAGATTGCAGGCAGGACAGTGGCCAGATTGCAGAAGCCGATCTCATTAAGACCCAACGTGGTCGCCGCGACCTGCTTGCGTGTGTTGACATCGATCTTGTATTTGATGCAGCTAATGCTGCCCGAAGCGATCGATTGCGTGCCAATCCGGAATGCATAGGAACGACCCGGCATCATTGGTTCCTGGTCCATCCAGATCAGATGAGCAGCAAACTGATGGGCGATTTCAGGCGGCCGCGTGGAGCTTGCCAGGATATCGCCGCGGCTGACGTCGATCTCATCTTCGAGACTAATCGTCACGGCTTCGCCCGCTCCGGCGACTGCAAGATCACCATCATAGGTCACAATCCGCTTTACGCGCGAGCTGAGACCTGAGACAGCGACGATGATTTCATCACCAACCGCGATGGTTCCGGAGGCGATCGTGCCCGCGTACCCTCGGAAATCCAGATTTGGCCGGTTCACCCACTGTACCGGAAAGCGGAAAGGAAGATCTGTCGTCTCCGAGTCTATGTCGACAGTCTCAAGGTAATCAAGCAGGGGCGGGCCACGATACCAATCGGTGTTGCGGGATCGCTTAGTGATGTTGTCACCGTACCTGGCGGAGATTGGAAACGGTGTGATTGACGTAAAACCGAGCTCCGAAGCAAAGGCGACATAGTCGTTCACGATGCCGTCGAAGATATCTTTTCGGTAGTCAACGAGATCAATCTTGTTCACGGCGAGCACGACGTGCCCGATACCCAAGAGCGAGCAGATGAAGGAGTGGCGCTTAGTTTGCGGAAGGACCCCTTTGCGCGCATCGATCAAGATGATGGCGAGCTGCGCGTTGGAGGCGCCGGTCGCCATATTGCGCGTATATTGTTCGTGGCCTGGTGTATCGGCGACCACGAATGATCGGCGGGGCGTGGTGAAGAACCGATGGGCGACATCAATGGTGATGCCTTGTTGGCGCTCAGCCTCGAGACCGTCGACCAGCAGGGCAAAGTCGATGTCGCCGCCCGTTGTACCGTGCTTGGCGCTGTCCCGCGCAAGCGCATGCAGCTGGTCCTCATAGATCATCTTGCAGTCGTGCAGGATTCTGCCAATCAGCGTCGATTTTCCGTCGTCGACCGAGCCACAGGTGATGAAGCGCAATTGATCCTTGCTGTCGGCCTCGCCGACGCAAGGCGTGGCTTCCATATCCATCAAAAGTATCCCTCTCGCTTCTTCTTCTCCATTGAAGCTGCCTCATCCGTGTCGATAAGGCGCCCCTGGCGCTCCGAAACTTTCGCAACCTGCATTTCGGCGACAATGTCCTCGATTGTAGTGGCCTCCGATTCGATCGCGCCGCTCAGGGGGTAGCACCCGAGCGTACGAAAGCGGATTCTCCGCATCTGCGGGCTCTCGTTTGGCAAGAGCGGGAGCCGCTCGTCATCCATCATGATCAGGGTGCCGTTCCGATCCACGACGGGTCGCCATTGCGCAAAGTAGAGAGGCACGACGGGAATCTTTTCGAACATGATGTACTCCCAGATGTCGAGCTCCGTCCAATTCGACATCGCGAACACCCTCATGGTTTCGCCTTGGCGAATGCGGGTGTTGAACAGGTTCCAAAGTTCGGGCCGCTGATTACGTGGATCCCAGACGTGTCCTGCCGAGCGGAACGAAAATATCCGCTCCTTCGCGCGGCTTTTCTCCTCGTCCCGCCGCGCGCCGGCGAATGCCGCATCGAATCCGTGCAGGTCAAGCGCCTGCTTGAGCGCGTCGGTCTTCATAACCTGCGTATGCAGCGTGGAGCCGGAATCGATGGGATTGATGCCGCGCGCGATGCCGTCCTTATTCACGTGGACGATCAGATCGACCCCGATGCGTTTTGCCGTCTCGTCGCGAAATGTGATCATCTCGCGGAATTTCCAGGTCGTATCGATATGCATCAGCGGGAAAGGCAGCTTTGCCGGATAGAACGCCTTCATCGCAAGGTGCAGCATGACGCTGGAATCCTTGCCGATGGAATAGAGCATCACCGGCTTTTTGAATGCGGCCACAACTTCCCGCATGATTTCGATCGACTCGGCCTCGAGACGACGCAAATGGCGGGGCAGCGTATGCGGTTCGGATCTGATCATGACCTTCGCGTCCATATTGAACATCCTTGGGATGTAGCCCGGCGACGAAGTGTCCGTGCCGGTACTTAGGCGTATCCTCTGAGCTTTGCCTATGAGATCGGTGATCCCTCAGCCTTGGTGTGAGCAGGATGGCATGCTCCGCGGTATCTGCCTCCATGGTTGATCCAGGGCGGATAGAGGTCGGCGACAACATCGGCAAGGGCACAGAAATTGTGGGGACGAGCCCACGGGCTGTAGATCGGTGACTGACTGACGATCGCGCGATTTCTTGGTTGCGGCCTCGACATCACACTGGCTAACGGTGGCGCTAAGCCGCTGCGTGCGGGCGGGAGCCGCGGCAGCGCGATCCGTCCATCTTGCTGAAGGGAGGGCATGATCATCTACACGCTTTCAAGCTTGCAAGCGTCCCTGCCACCAATCAAGGGCTGATGCGGAGCCGGCAAATAACTCGCCTATAACCGGATTGCCACGTCCATAATGACGTACTCTTCCTAGGTTTCCCGATAGAAAACCTACCTTATTGCTCAATAGCTGGCGCTTTTCCTATCCGCGAGCACGTGAATTGCGGAAATCGATTTTTTGGATGGGGTACATTCACATCGTTGATGGTGAGGATGCGCTCCCGATGTCCCGGCCTCGATTTCCTGCTCGCACGCGACAGTATAATGGCCTGCGCTGATTAGGTGATTTGCATCCGCAGCACGTTCCTACAAGTCTCACTCGGAGGGCAGGCGTCTACGGCTTGAACGTCATCCGCGGCTGACTCTGCTTGATTATTGAGGAGAATGGAGGTCACTGACTACAGCGGGAGTGTTCCTCCGGGAGGTCATATCGACAAGATGCATCTTAGCCCCGCAGCGCTCTCGATAAATCCCGATCTGGGCAACGGCTTATGCTGCGCTTGCCATCCACCTATACCAATGTTTAAGCGAGTCAACCACGAGAATGATTGGCACGAAGCGCGGGCGCAATCATTATCGGCTTTATGGCTATGTACACTGAAGATTACCCCCTGTTCGCGGAGGCGCAGTAACGCACATCTGAAGCTGGTGCACTTTCCCCATATTCCAGTTTGATCGATGACCTCAGTCAGTTGAATTTCGCAGACGCGGATGACCGTCGAGCATTCCCTCCGACGCTGGCATATTAGCAAGGCATGGGCTCTTCGGGCTTACTACGCCAGCAGAGCACGGCGGATTAGCACTTCCCTTGCAAGAGGCCGTTGACCTCATCTCCGCCACCGCATCTTTCGATGTCTCGGCTGCCTCTACCTCGTGATTCATAATTTCCTGGCCTTGCCCTGCATCGAAGCGGCACCGCACATCCCTGAACAAAGGCATGTCATGTGGGGTGCAACACGCGGCGACCTTTGCGCTTTCGCTTTGACGGAGCCTGGAGCTGGCTCTGCCCCGAGACATATAGAGACGTCGGCTTTCATGTACGAAGATAGAGTTCGTATCTCTGGCCGCAAGATTTGGATAGGCCTTGCTGACTGGGCTCGCTGGATCGTTTGCTTTGCGCGCGCCTCTGGTCTCGATGCGAAAGGTCGGTTGGTTGGTATACTAGTTGATAGGCAGGCTCCGGGCCTAAAGGTCACGCACGAGCATCGCACGCTCGGTCTACGGGGCATTATTCAAAATACTCTGGAGTTCCAGGATGTCGAGGTGCCAAGTTCTTACGTGCTCTCTCGCGATCGCGACGGCTGGGGAGCCGCAGCGTCTAGTATGAACCGTGGACGTATCGGTGTGGCTGCTATGGGTCTTGGAGCCCTTGAGCGCGCTATTCAGGTCGCATCCTCATATGCATGCCACCGTCGAACTAGGTAAGCTGCGCTTGATTGAAAACAGCTATGTCGAGCATTTATTTGGACAAATGGTACTCCGGCGGGAAGTGGTGAAGGCAATGCTGAGTGCATCCTGCCGACTTGTCTCAGCGCAGGGCGCACCGAACGTCCATCTTGCGTCGGCAACGAAGGTTTTGTCGTCGGAGTGGTGCGGCCTCGTAGCTGACCAATGCGTCCAATTGCTAGGTGGCCGTGGTTACGATGAGGGAGCGCCTGTAGCTAAGATCTATCGAGACGCTCGCATTCTTCGTATCTTCGAAGGTCCGACTGAAACGCTCCTATCACATCTCGGCCGCTGCCTTCTCTCTAAAGCCACACGTAGCGAAATAGCCGAGCTTTTTCTGGCTCTTGGTGCGGCGCCAGTGCACGCTGCTGCGATTGAGGAACTCTCAGGGCTCAATGAATCAGACGGTGCTGTGCTAATCTATGCGGGTTGGCTCACTACACTAGGACTGGCACAAGCTGTCACGTCTGCTGGTTACTTCTCCGCCTCAGGATGTGCCGCAACCGCGGCTGACCTAGTCAGTTGTGAATTAGCAACCCTCCGTGCTCGCGCGCCGAAACGGTCGTCTTTCGAAGGCCGCATTCGCGCTCGTCAGACTCTGAATACCTTTCTTCAAGACGCAGCTTCCTCCATCCGCTCACCAGTCCTCACTGATGATTACCTCAGATTGGTACAGTATGTCTGATATCTAGCTACTTCCCGCCCCAAAATTGATCGGGACTTTTCCTGGCTCAGAATCGTGAGGTTTGCTGAAGAGTGCAGGAGCGACCTGGTTTCTCTGTTATCCTCTATGGATAATCCTGAATCATTTCTTACGAAGACTCGACATCGAACCCTTGCGGCCCGCGAAAGCTCGTGGACCGGCTTCCGGTCACGAGCTGCTGGGTGGCACGCTGCTGAGCGCGTCGTTCGTGACAAGAGCGGTTGTCCGAAGTGCGCACGAGGCGAAGGATACAAGTTTTTCGTTTTGACGGGAACCGTATCGCCGTGAACGGACGGGGGCAGTTCAGCGTGCGTCGCCAGCTCGTTGCCGAGCCTCGCCGCTGGCTGATCAACTACCAGGAACTCAATGAGGCGATCGAGCCGGTTTGCCCGCGGATGCACTCAGGGGCTGCCCCATGGCTCGCAGCAGGTCCTCCGTCGATCGCACATGAATCAACAAAGCGAGCAAATCGTGTGACCGTCAGCCATCACTCACGCTTATCGGTGATCGCCGAAATATGGCGATGTTCTATCGATTTGAGATTCTGCTCAGGCTGTTCGGCGAGTGATCGTTCTGTAAACCCTCGTATATGTTTTGCAACCCTTCATATATAGCTCGCTTACCTCTGTAGAGTTGAGCCACCTTCTGGTTGTTTGTACTTTCGAGGTCGAATGATTGGAAAGCAATCGATGGGTGGGGCGCGATGCCTTAAGCTGACCGTTTGCTGAAGCTTGTTGCGTGACATCGAGGCGTGAGGACGAAGTTAAATGGAAGTACGTGAGCCCATCTCCGCGTTGGAGATCCATCAGCACATTGTTTCGCTTCTGCAGAAGCCAGATCCAGTTATTCTGGACATTGGATGCTATGACGGAGCTGACTCGCTACGTTTTCTTCGGCTTTGCCCTGAGGCTCAGCTCTACTGCTTCGAGCCGGATCCCCGCGCGATTGCACGTTTTAAGAAAAACATGGATCTCTATGTTCAGAAAGTGCCTCTATTCGAGATCGCGATCAGCGATCGAAATGGCAGGGTCGACTTTCACCCAAGCAACGGAGACGGAGAAGCGAAGGATTGGGCCCTCTCTGGATCGATAAGGCGACCAAAGAACCATCTTGCCGAGTATGATTGGGTTCGGTTCGATAACCCCATCTCGGTTAAAACGCAAAGGTTGGATGACTGGTGCAGCGAGACCAATCTGAACAAGGTTGATTTGATCTGGATGGATGTGCAAGGAGCCGAGGCAGATGTCTTCGCTGGCGGCAGGCGGACATTGAACAATACGCGGTTCATCTACACCGAATACAGCGACAAGGAGCTTTACGAAGGTCAGCTGAGCCTTCAAGCCCTGCTAAAGCTTCTACCTTCATTCGAAGTTGTGGCCCAATATCCTCGCGCGGTGGAGGGTGATGTATTGCTTAAGAACGTGAGCCTTTAGACCAAACGTATCCGCTTCGCTCATGCTATTGGCCTTAGCCGCTGTCGTCGGATTGATGACCGGGGCCGTTGCCGGCTTGCGAGCTGCCTCAATCCCCTGAATGCGAGCGTCGCGATGGCGTTTACCGAGCTTTTCATCAAACGTCCGGTGTTGTCTCTCGTCGTGAGTCTCTTGATCCTCCTGATCGGACTTCGCGCGGCCACCGTGCTGCCGATTCGGCAGTATCCCAAGCTGTCGAACACGGTCGTCAATATCACGACCTCCTATCCTGGTGCCTCTGCAGATATGATACAGGGGTTCATCACCAGCCCCCTGGAGCAGGCGGTCGCTTCCGCCGAGGGTGTCGATTACATTACGTCCTCCTCGGTGCTCGGTACCTCGACGATCCAGGTCTACATCAAGCTCAATTTCGATCCCAATGAGGCGCTCACCGAAGTGCTCTCTAAGCTCAACTCGGTCAAATCTTTAATCCCAAAGGAATCGAACGATCCGGTCGTTACCAAGTCTACCGGTCAAACCACAGCTGTCATCTATATCGCCTTCTCGAGCGAGGAACTTACAGCCAGCGCGATCACCGACTATCTCTCCCGTGTGGTGCAACCGGTCATGTCGACCGTAGACGGTGTCGCGTCGGCAGACATCCTGGGTGCTCAGAGTTTTGCAATGCGGCTATGGCTTGATCCCGTGAAAATGGCGGGGCACGGGGTGTCGCCGGCTGAGGTTTCGGCTGCAATTGCCGCCAACAACTTCCAGGCCGCCGCCGGCCAAACCAAAGGGTATTTCATTCTCTCCGACGTCACAGCCAACACTGATCTGCGGAGCATCGATGACTTCAAGCGCATGATCGTCAAAGCCAATGACGGCGGCTTTGTGCGCATGGAGGACATTGCGACGGTCGAGCTTGCGGCGCAGAGCACAGATACCAGCGTCGCCATGAACGGCGAGCACGCGATATTCATCGGCGTGCAGGCGAGCCCGCAAGGCAATCCGCTGACGATCGTGCGAGGGGTCCGGGCACTATTTCCTGAAATGGAGCACAACCTGCCGCCATCGCTAAAGATGAAAGTGGCCTACGACTCCACCAAGTTCATCCAATCGTCAATCGATGAGGTGGAGAAGACGCTCATTGAGGCCGTCGTGATCGTGGTGATGGTGATCTTCCTGTTCCTGGCTTCGCTGCGGTCGGCGATCATTCCCGTCGTCACCATTCCGCTGTCGCTCGTTGGCGTCTGCAGCACAATGCTGGCGCTGGGATTTTCATTCAATCTCCTGACCCTCCTCGCGATGGTGCTTGCGATCGGTCTGGTGGTCGACGACGCGATCGTTGTGGTGGAAAATATTAATCGCCATCTGGAAGAAGGCGCGCCGCCCCTGGAGGCCGCTACGAAGGGCGCACGCGAGATCGTTGGCCCCGTCGTCTCCATGACGATTACGCTGGCCGCCGTGTACGCGCCCATCGGCTTTCTCGGCGGCCTCACCGGTGCGCTGTTTCGTGAATTCGCGTTTACGCTGGCGGGTTCTGTGATCGTGTCGGGCGTGATAGCGTTGACGCTGTCGCCGATGATGTGCTCGGTCTTCCTGAAGAGCGCAGAGGAGGGGCGGTTCGCGAGATTAGTGAATCGCGCGTTCGGCGCCATGACACGTTGGTATGGCCGCAAGCTCGATCGCTCGCTCGACTATCGCCCGATTACCGGGCTGTTTGCCTTGACCATGTTGGGCCTCGTCGGTTTTCTCTACATGCATTCTTCCAAGGAACTCGCACCCGAAGAGGATAACGGGATCGTATTCGCACTGACGAAGGCGCCGAAATACGCCAACATCGACTACCTCGACTATTACGGCGCTAGAGTTGACAAGGCGTTCGAGAAATTTCCTGAGACCGATTTGCGCTTCGTGCTCAACGGCATCAGTGGTGCGCAAGCTGGCATGGCCGGCATGTTGCTCAAGCCTGGGGACGAGCGCACGCGATCATCAACGGCTCTCAAGCCGTTGGTCCAGGCTGAGCTGTCAAAAATCGAAGGCATCAACGCCTTTGCCTTTAGCTTGCCGCCGCTTCCTGGCGGTTCAGGCGGCTTACCAGTGCAGATGGTGATCAACTCAACGCTAGGCTTCCAGTCCGTCTATGAGCAGATGTCGATGCTGAAGGATGCCGCACGCAAGAGCGGTCTGTTCATGGTCAGCGACTCTGACCTCGAGTTCAACCAGCCAGTAGTACGAATCAAGGTCGATCGGTCCAAGGCCAACGATCTTGGCATCACCATGCAGAACATCGGTAGCGCGCTCGCAACCCTGCTTGGCGGAAACTACGTCAATCGCTTCAACCTGCAGGGCCGATCCTACCAGGTGATCCCGCAGGTGCCGCGCGAGAAACGCCTGACGCCGGAATCACTGGGGAGCTATTATGTTAAGACTGCTGCGGGCTCGATGCTGCCGCTGTCAACCGTGGTCTCCGTCGAGACTGCGACCGATCCTAACGCGCTCACCCACTACAATCAGCTCAACTCCGCGACCTTCCAGGCGGTGCCGATGCCTGGCGTCACGATCGGTCAGGCTGTGGACTTCCTAGACGGAGAGGCAAAGAAGTTGCCCGCCGGCTTCGGTCACGACTTTCTTTCCGACGCCCGCCAGTATGTGCAGGAGGGTAACCAACTCGCCATCACCTTCGCGTTTGCGCTCATCATCATTTTCTTGGTACTTGCGGCGCAGTTTGAAAGTCTGCGCGATCCTTTCATCATCATGATCAGCGTGCCGATGGCAATTGTCGGCGCCTTGATCCCGCTCTTCTTTGGCGTGGCGACGATGAACATCTATACCCAGGTTGGACTGTTGACGTTGGTCGGACTGATTTCCAAGCATGGTATCCTGATGGTCGAGTTCGCCAATGAGCTGCAGCTCAAGGAGAGACTCGATCGCCGCTCGGCTATCGAGATGGCGGCGCGAGTTCGACTCCGTCCAATCTTGATGACAACGGCAGCGATGATCGCGGGCCTCTTACCCTTGTTGGCCGCAACGGGCGCTGGCGCCGCGAGCCGCTTCTCGATGGGGCTCGTGGTCGTCGCCGGCATGTCCATCGGCACGCTGTTCACGCTGTTCGTGCTGCCAGCGGTCTATGTCACGATCGCGTCCGATCACCGCGGTAAGTCCAACCACGCCGATAACGCCGCCGAGTGCGACCTCGCCGGGGCAACTGATGCCCAGCTGGCCAAGCTATGACGCTGACGGTCACCCGCTTCGCTTGATTGCTGCTTCTGGGTATGGGCGGTGCTCGCCGGCCGCGCTGACTTGAACGGCGGCTACAATTCGTGGCGCGGACGGGCAGGAAGAATGATCCGCGGCTGCTGCGCGTCATCTCGATCTTGCCTGAGGTGGAGGACTGCATCGCTAGGAATACGGCCGCTTCCGGGCCGAATGCCTCAACACTCACTGGTTCCTCAGCCTTGCGACGCTCAGGAAAAAGTGCTGACTAGGCGCAGATAAGACAACGAAGAATGGCCCCTTGGGGCGACAACAGACCCCCGATTGTGCTGCAAACCCACCTCGGCGCGGCCAGCCCGCCAACGTGATTAGGAGCAAAAACGCTAGTTGTGGGTGGTCCAAAGTTCGGCTCGCTACAAACGCGACATTAGGTATCGCACTCTGGAACTGTGCTTCTCGGCCGAGCCGTTTCGGGTAGCGTCTTCGTACTGCACGTGAGCGCTTTGACGGACAGTCCATACGACGGCCATACCTTGCGCGACGTCATTGACCGCACCGAGACATTCACTGGGCTTCCGATCGACTGGCCCTAGGTCAAGGGATGCCGCGGTTACCACGTGCGAAAGCCTCCTCGTCTTCATCTCCGGTCAGAAGCGCGGCGTTCTTCGGCGCCATCGGCGCGAGCTGCGCCGCCGCTCCGCCATCGAGCCCATTATCGGACGCCTTAAGCCATAAGGTCACCTTGGCCGCTGCTCTTTGAAAGCTGCGCAGGCGAGGCGGCGGATGCGAGCGATAGAGATCGAACAACCTAACGGTCTTAAGCTGAGAACAGATCGCCACAGAACTGCTCCCGCGAGCGCGTCTCCGTTAAGAAGTCTGATTGAGCTTGGCTGGACGGGCGAGCGTTCGCCATATTGTCGCGCGCTAACGTAGTCCTCTCAGCCCCGGGGGCCACGACTTCCGCCGCGTTCTCGCCTGACTCAGAGAACTCTCGTGCCCGTTCCGATATCCCTGTCCTGTGCGTGCCCATTTTGATGTTTACTCACTCCGACCTTACCCAACGGGCAATCCACCTATCGGCTCGGTTACGCGTTGTGTCGAAGTCAACTACTAGCCTTGGCAATTGATTGAGGTGGCGGACACTGGCACTTCGTGAGTGTCCCGCGTGTCGGCGGGATGCAACACAAATCTGGCCACGGCGACCCTGATGGGTATGCTGTGTCCTTGCCTGCAGTCGTGAAATGCAATCTTTGGATTTCCTGGAACACCGTGATGGACTCTTGTGCTCGTGGACCGCTCGCATGCACAGAAGCCTCATGACGCGAACTGGACGTGATTGCCGTGCACGAGGCCAGCTTTGCGGTGAGTGATCTTGCGGAGAGGCCCTCCGCGACCAGGATGCGACGATGAGCAAATTCTTCTGGCGCCTAATGGTGAATGCGGCGAGGCGTTCCTACGTGCATGAGAGGGCCGGGATTCAGCGGCAGGCCATGAAATCAATTCCGACAGACTTTGGCTGCTGGCGAGGAGCGCCTCGCATGGCGGAGGGATGGCGCCCGAATGCCGGTGCTCAATCGCGCTTTTGCGAGGCGGGGCGCAGTCCAGATGGTACCGATTTGCGTATCCAGCTTGACTGGATTGCGGCATGACGGGTCTGGATGACAAGGGTCCCATCGCAATCCGGGCGGTGCTTCCGTTCGTTTTTCGCCACTGGTTCCGCCAGCCCTACCGCGTCGCCTTCGTACTTCTTGGCTTCCTCGGGTCAACGGCGGCCGACCTCTTCATGCCGGTCTACTCCGGCCAACTTGTCGATGCATTGACGTTAGGTCCCCAGAGCCCGTCGGCACAACATGCGGCGCTGGCCGCGTTCGGCGGTATCGTCGCGCTCGGACTCGTTTCAGTGATTCTGCGCATCATGGGTCTGCAGGCAATTGTTCCGTTTACGCTTCAGACCATGTCGGACGTGGCGCGCGAAGCGTTCATGCGCGTCCAGCGGTTCTCAACCGATTGGCACGCCAACTCTTTCGCTGGGTCGAGCGTGCGAAAGATCACGCGCGGCATGTGGGCGCTCGACCAGCTCAACGCTACCATCCTGATGTCCCTATTGCCGTCCCTGACGGTATTGGTTGGTTCGATGATCCTGCTCGGGCTGCGTTGGTCTGTGCTGGGTGGCGTGATCGCGATTGGTGCAGCAATCTATGTCGGGCTAACGATGACATTTTCGCTTCGCTATATCGCGCCTGTTGCGCGAGTTTCCAACGCCTGGGATACCAAGGTCGGCGGCACGCTTGCCGATGCGCTGACTTGCAATGCTGTGGTGAAATCGTTCGGCGCGGAAGGGCGCGAGGATGCTCGGCTCGCCCGTACCGTCAACTGCTGGCGCAAGCGGCTGCGACGAACCTGGCTGCGCTACAACCACGCCGCCCTGTCTCAGCACTCGCTTCTGTTGTGCCTTCGGGCATCGGTGATCGGCGGCTCGGTGCTACTGTGGATGAAGGGGTTGGCTTCGCCGGGCGACGTCACCTATGTCCTGACCAGCTACTACGTGATCCACGCATATCTGCGCGACGTCGGGATGTACATCAACAACCTCCAGCGCTCCGTCAATGACATGGAGGAGCTCGTCGCGATTAATGACGAGCCAATCGGGGTGGTGGATGCACCGGATGCATGTCCTATTGCCATCGACGGGGGCGAGATCGTATTTGACGACGTCACCTTCCAGTATGGCGGCGACGGGGCGCCGCTCTATGACAAGTTATCCGTCGATATAAGCGCCGGCGAGCGGGTTGGTCTAGTCGGCCGCTCAGGCTCGGGCAAAACGACTTTCGTCAAGCTGGTGCAACGTCTCTATGATGTCGCGGGCGGCCGCATCCTAATCGACGGTCAGGATATCGCGCTAGCCACGCAGCAATCACTGCGCAGCCAGATAGCCGTCGTACAGCAGGAGCCGATCCTGTTCCACCGCTCGCTCGCCGAAAACATCGCCTATGGTCGTCCCGGAGCCGATATGGGGGCGATCGAACGGGCAGCACGGCTCGCCAATGCACATGAGTTCATCCTGCGCCTGCGCAGCGGTTACGGCACGCTCGTCGGTGAACGCGGTGTCAAGCTCTCAGGTGGTGAGCGGCAGCGCGTCGCGCTGGCGCGCGCCTTTCTCGCGGATGCGCCGGTGCTGATCCTGGACGAGGCGACCTCAAGCCTCGACTCGGAATCGGAAGCCCTCATCCAAGAAGCGATGGAGCGGCTGATGAAGGGCCGCACCTCTCTTGTGATCGCACATCGACTGTCGACGGTGCGCAGCCTCGATCGCATCCTGGTGTTTGATGGCGGCGTCATTGCCGAGCAGGGGACGCATGCTGCCCTGACTAGGCGGCCCGCCGGCATCTATCGGCGGCTGCTTGAGCGCCAAGCCACCGACTTCGGCCGGGTCTCTGCGGCGGGCTAGTAGATTTTGATGGCAAGGCCTGTCCTTGAGCTGGGAGGCAAATCGAAGGTTCAGCCCCGGTTTCCCGCAATCCTGTCAACCGGTTCGTCTCCCTCAGACGCGTGGTGTAAATTGGTTGCGCACTTCGCCTTTGCAACATTGCAGTGGCGAGGACATCGAATGGGCGCATTGCCAAGGTATCGAGGTTTACTGTCCGCCTCCCAACTCCAGGAGCGGTGTCGATCCCTTTTTACCCCGGAGCAGCGACGGTCCTGGAGTAGCAGCCTGGCGTGCCGCATGGCCAGCGAAGCCGGCAAGGCTCAGTACCAGGCCCGCACGATCTGTGAATGCGTTCGTGCCCGATGGCGGAATTGGGACTTCAGGCAATTGACCGCGCGCGCGTCGGCGTCTCCAAGGAACGCATCCGTCGCATCAGGGAGCTCGCCTCCAAGGTCGAGTCCGGCGGCGAGCCGATCATCCAGGATGCCGCCTTCCGCGAGAAGCTGGCGGCCTGCGAGATCGAGCTGAAGGCGCTGGAGCTCACGCAGCTCCGCGTCGTCGCCGACGAGGGCAAGCACGGCAAGGGCAAGCCCAATCCGGCGTCCTCGGTGCTCAAGATCAAGGGCTCCGAGATCCAGCAGACCACGACCGAACTGCTCATGGAGGTCATCGGCCCGTTCGCCGCGCCCTATGACGTCCACGGCGACGACGGTTCGAACGAAGCCATGGACTGGACCGCCCAGATCGCGCCGAGCTACTTCAACAATCGCAAGGTCTCGATCTACGGCGGCTCCAACGAGATCCAGCGCAACATCATCGCCAAGGCGGTGCTGGGGCTTTGAGGGACGCAACAAACGGTGTCGTCCCCCGCGAAGGCGAGGGACCCAGTACGCCGCGGCGGTCGTGGTTACGGCAGACGGTTGCGTTTACTGGATCCCCGCCTTCGCGGGGATGACCGTCTGAGGACAAGGCGACGGCAGGCAAGCAAGGAACCTGCATCGATTTTTGGAGAGACAGATGGATTTTGATTTGACCGAGGGGCAGCGGCTTCTCAAGGACAGTGTCGACGGCCTCTTGACCGACTGCTACGATTTCGAGAGTCGCAAGAAGTACATGAGCGAGAAGGGCGGTTGGAGCAAAGCCGTCTGGGGCAAGCTTGCCGAGCAGGGGCTGCTTGGCCTGCCCTTCGCGGAAGCCGATGGCGGCTTCGGCGGCGGCGGCGTCGAGACCATGATCGTGATGGAGGCGCTCGGCAAGGCGCTGGTGCTCGAGCCATATCTCGCAACCGTCGTGATCGGCGGCGGCTTCCTGCGCCATGGCGGATCGGATGCGCAGAAGGCCGCGCATCTGCCCGGCATCATCGACGGCAGCAAGACTCTAGCGTTTGCGCAGCTCGAGAAGAACTCGCGCTACGATCTCTTCGACGTCGCAGCCTCGGCGAAGAAGAAGGGCAGCGGCTGGGTCATCGACGGCGAGAAATTCGTCGTGCTCAACGGCGAGAACGCCGACAAGCTAATCGTCACCGCCCGCACCAAGGGCGACCGCCGCGACAAGACTGGTATCGGCGTCTTCCTGCTTCCCGCCGGCGCCAAGGGGATCGTCAAGAAGTCGTATCCGACGCAGGACGGCCTGCACGCTGCCGACATCACGTTGATCGGTGTCGAGGTCGGCGCCGATGCGGCGATCGGCAATCCCGAGGACTCGCTCGCTCTGATCGAGCGCGTCGTCGATGAGGCCCGCATCGCACTCTGCGCCGAAGCTGTCGGTCTGATGGATGCATCGCTCAAGACCACAGTCGAGTACATTAAGTTGCGCAAGCAGTTCGGGGTCCCTATCGGTTCATTCCAAGCGCTGCAGCACCGCGCGTCCGACATGTTCATCGCGACCGAACAAGCGCGCTCGATGTCGATGTTAGCGACTATGGCAAACAATTTCGAGGATCCGCAGGACCGCACGACAGCCATCGGCGCGGCCAAGGTGCAGATTGGCAAGTCCGGCAAGTTCGTCGGCGAGCAGTCGATCCAGCTGCATGGGGGCATTGGCATGACCATGGAGGCCAAGATCGGTCATTACTTCAAGCGCCTCGCCATGATCGAGAACACGTTTGGCGATTCCGTTTTTCATCTTCGCCGCGTTAATGACAGCAGCGCGTTGTGTGATCTACATTGCTCAGGCGTTGCCTGAGTTTCACCTTCGATGGGGGGCTGACAGTCCTTAAGGCAATCCCATACGTGGAAGGAGTAGGCAGAGTGAGACTTCTGGACGAGATCGCCAGTTGAAATAGGGAAGCGGACGATTCGCCACGGCAGCCGATTCGGTAAAATAGAGCTGTGGAATGAACTCTCTCCTTCTGCAATGATCTGCGCATTACACCCTTTCAGCTCGCCAGCGACACAAAGCATCTCCGGCCTACTCACATATACCTCCCGAAGCGCGACGGCTGAAATATATCGTGCGGACACGCGCCCACAAGATCGGTTAAAACCCTTTCGCGGGTGCCTCCAGCGAAACTCAACTAACCGATGTTGGTCATAGCAATGGCCAAAACGTTTTCGAAAGGCTTTGCCGAGCTTTCAGGCGCAATCCGAGGCGAGGAATAGAGCTTCGAGTGCATTCTCGCTTGGGCCGACGCAGTCACGCGCGACTTGGCTCGTGCTTAGTAAGGAGGACTCGAAATTCTGGAAGAAGAAGCGAGGACGATCTATACAAGCAAATGCTCGGAGCGTCGTGGCACTGAGGGAGGTCATGCGTTATCACCGCATATGGCCATTACATCGGATCGGAATTTCGTAAACTCGATGGGGCAATCCTTTTTGCGCAGGAGCCATGATTCAAGAATGAAGGATCGAACAACGCCGCTCGAGGAGCACACGGCAATACAAGAGGGCCAGCGAGATAAAACAGCATCTCTGACCGCCGCTCTCAAATCTTAAGCTAAGCTAGCGGAGCCCAAATATGCCGATCAGCAAAGGACCGCAGGCATTTCCACGAGCAGAGTACTTGCGACGGCTTGCCGCCGTGAAGCAAGAGATGGAGCAGCGCGATACCGATACCCTATTTGTGACCGATTCGAGCAATATGACTTATCTCACTGGCTACGCGGCGATATCTGCTTATGTGCCACAAGGGGTTGTGGTTTCGATCTACGACGAGGAGCCGACGATCATCTTGCGTCGAATGGACACTCCGGCAGCAATATATCAGACATTCCTAGAACGAGATAAGATCATTGGCTATCCGGAGGCGTTAGTTGGAAGCTCCGATAAGGACGGATACGATGTAGTGATCGATTTCCTCAACGAAATCGGTTGCGCAAGCCGCGCGATAGGGCTCGAGCTGAACAGCCTACCGGCGCAATCCGCAGAAAAACTCAAGACGCGTCTGCCGAACGCAAAGTTCGTGGATTTCAGTAGAGCGGTCACTTGGATCCGAATCGTGAAGTCCGATCTCGAAGTGGAGGTAATTCGAGAAGCCGCCGCGATCGCCGATGCGGCGATCTTGCGCGCCGCAGAAGTCATACGCCCTGGTCTGCGAGAAGCCGATGCGATCGCCGAAATCGCTGGGACTCTAGCTCGCGGCGTCAACGGCAAAATCGGAACAAGGATCGTCAACATCAACCTATGCTCTTCGCCGCGGACGGGTACATCTCATATCCTTTGGAGCGAAGACATCTTTCGAGAGGGATCTCAGATCAATATTGAACTTGGTGGCGTGCGCCATACTTATTGCGGTGCAATTATGCGAACGTTTTCGATAGGCGCCCCCTCTGACCGCTTGCGTCGCCTACATGATGCGGAAGCCGAAGGTCTTGAGGCCGTGCTCAATGTGGTTCGGCCCGGGGCGACCTGTAGCGACGTCGCCAATGCGTTTTATCGTTCGATCGAGAAGCGTGGGTTCAAGAAGGAGTCCCGTTGTGGATACCCCATTGGGATCAATTGGATGGAGCACACCGCCAGCCTGAAAAATGGAGATATGACAGTGCTGAAACCTAACATGACGTTCCATCTTATGCTGGGGAACTGGATTGAAGAGGACTTTGGATATGTGCTTAGCGAGACCTTTAGCGTTACTGAGACTGGCATCGACGTGTTGACGCGTGCGCCACGCAAAATTTTCGAGCTTAGCTAAATGCTTCTGAACCTGCCAGCCCCGTCGACGACGGCGGGTAAGGCGGTGCGGTGAACCTTGAGCGCATCGCTTGACCCCAGATAGTGATCAACTGTCAATGTCCCAGCGGTTGAGCGCTTACAAACCTTGCGAATCGTTCTTCGGACCAACGTCCGAAAAACATCGCACCGCTTCAATCTCGTTCTTCTTGCCTTCTTTTTTCTTCCGGCGCCGATACACAAAACTGCGGGAATGGCCGCCATTAAGGCTAACCGACCTTGTTAAAACGGTCGCGGCGCGAGGCGAGTGCATCAGTCTAGGGCCGCGAGCCTATCCCGCGCCCGAACCGGGCCAGCTAGACCATTTGCCGATCAGGTTGCACTATCCTGTGGCGGGAAGGTAGTTTTGGATTCTGCGGGCGTGTAAAAGTCAATGATGCGCCAATGGCTTCTCAGAGGCCTAACAGGAAAACCAGCCGGGTTAACTTGAGCTGGTGAGTCCCAGACGAGCGTCGCTTTCGCTGTGGTCGGGATCAGAATCGGATCGCCGCTCAGAGCGCAATAGCCATTGATGAATAACGGCTCGATAAGTTCTGTGCGTCAAGTGAATTGATCATGGGGTTCGGCCGAACCATCCGCTCGGAGGCGCCGTCGCTCGCTTGCCCAAAGCGGAGCGCTGGCAAGGTGGCCGAGCCTGACTGGTCCGTTATTGCCCGCGAGCTCAAGCGCAAACCGCTTCAGCGTGTCACGTACCGTCGTCGGCCCGAATATAGCGCGAACAATCTGGGTGGGGAGCCGTATTGCCTCATGTATTGATGCGTACAGCCGTTGCTCCAGCTCGGCGTCGCCTATCGCTTACGGGACCGGCCATGCCAGACCCGCGCGCCACAACATCCCAATGACATGCGGGGTGCCAGCGGAGGAGGCCGGGCGCTCCGAAACCCCGGCCATCTCCGCACCCGGCCTCCTCCTCAACTCCTCAACCCAAGCCAGGAGCAAAATAAATGAGGCAACCGATCGCGCCCGGGAGCCTCATACCCTGGCGGCATTTTCTCGCTAGGAGCGAACAGCAGCGCGTTCGCTTGCTCGCTGCGCCAGGATTTCAGCCGACGTTGAAGCGTTCGAAGAAGCTCGTTCGGATAGGCTCCAGGATATTCCTCCTGCAAGCGCGAGAGCAGTTCGCTGCCAGTCCGCCAAGGCTCGGTTTCAAACCATTTTCGCAAATCTGGCGTTGCTCGGATGAGCGGGTCGGGACGACGTCGGCCTCTCTTCGCCTTCACGAGTGGCCGATCCGTCGGTCGCATGGCTCCGTCCTTCCAGGCCGTGCGCAGGCTTGCCAGGAAGCGATCGATCGATTGCGATGCCGCAGCAGGATGGCCGATTGGTTGGGTGTCCGCGAGGGCCGCGAGGCACTCCTGCACGCCGCGGATGTCGCGCAACAACGCGACTGGATCGAGAGCGGCATAGATTTCTTGGAGATGATGGCGGACTGTAGCGCGACGATCTGGGAGAGAGGTGCGCGACAATCTGGATGAGAATCTGGTGTCGCGGCGGGTGTGATGATCGCGGCTTTGATTGACGCGCGCAAGTGCTTTGTCAGGTTGATTGTCGCGGCGCGTCAATCAGGGGCGATATTGGCGGGTGTGGCGTAAGACGCTGGGCGCCCAGGTCCCTTTTTGCGCTCAGCGGCCTCGCGGCGTCGGTAGCTTTCGACATTCATCTCGAAGATGGTGGCGTGATGAACGAGCCGGTCGACCGCGGCGAGCGTCATAGCGGGGTCCGGGAAGATCTTCCCCCACTCGCCAAAGGGTTGGTTGGCTGTGATCAGCATGGAGCGCCGTTCGTAACGGGCGCTGATGAGCTCGAAGAGCACACTGGTCTCGGCCTGGTCCTTGGTGACGTATGCGAGATCATCGAGGATGAGCAGGCCGAACTTGTCGAGCTTGGCCAGCACGCTCTCGAGGACGAGGTCGCGGCGGGCCTGCTGCAGCTTCTGGACGAGATCTGTGGTGCGGGTGAACAGCACCTCTGTAGCCGTTCTCGATGAGGGCGAGACCGATCGCCGAGGCGAGATGGCTCTTGCCGGTGCCGGGCGGGCCGAACAGGAGCAGGTTTGCGCCTTTCTCCAACCAGGTGTCGCCGGCGACGATGGCCATGACCTGAGCTTTGGAGACCATCGGCACGGCGTCGAACTCGAAGCTGTCGAGGGTCTTTCCGGGCAGAAGGCGGCCCTCTGTGAGGTGCCGCTCGATGCGGCGGCGATCGCGCTCGGCCAGTTCGTGCTCGGCGAGCACAGTGAGGAAGCGCGCGGCGGGCCAGCCCTCCTTGTCGGCCTGCTCGGCGAACTGTGGCCAGATCACCTTGCTGGCGGGCAGTCGCAGCTCGTTAAGGAGCAGGCTGAGCTTGGCGGGGTCAATCGAGGCGCTCTTCATGCTGCGTCTCCCAGGCTGGCGCCGATGAGCGCTTCGTAGGCCTGAAGCGGCGCCAGGCGGACGACTACGTTGGGTAGGCGCGCGGGATCGGGCGCGAAGCGGGCACGCAGCGCGGCCATGTCGGGGAGCCGGTGATTGTCGAGGCAGATGGACAGCTCCTCGGCCAGTTCGCTCTCGCAGCCGCGCTCGTGGGCGAGGCCAAGAAGCTCGACCATGATGCGGCAGGCCTGGCGCTCGGGCAGACGCTCGACGAGGAGATCGAAAGTCCGCCGGTAGGCCTCGCGCGCGAAGAGCCGATCGCGATAGACCAGATTGAGCAACGCCATCGGCTTCCTTCTGAGCGAATGGATGACGCGCCGGTAGTTGACGACCTGGTCATGCTTGCCGGACGGGGAAGCACGCCCGCGCGGCAGCGTCATGAGATGCGTGCCGCCGATGAAGACGTCGAGCCGATCGTCGTAGAGGCGCACGCGCAAGCGATGGCCGATCAGGCGCGAGGGCACCGTGTAGAAGACCTTGCGCAGCGTGAAGCCGCCTGAGGAAGTGACGCGCACGCTGAGTTCCTCATAGTCGGTGGTGCGCCGCTCAGGTAGCTCCCGAAGCTGGGCGCGCTCGGCATCGATGCGCTTGGCGTTGCGGGCATTGCGGCGGCCGACGATCTCGTCGACGAACGGCGATAGGAGGCGAGATCATCGAAGTCTCAGCCTCGACGAACCCCGGCGCCGGATCGTTCCAATCTGCCGACGTCCGTATTGGAACACTGCGACGCAGGGAATGCGCTGCGTGCCGCCGGCGCCTGCGTCCTAATTTTTCTCGGATCCGCACCAACGCGCGATCGATCGTCGCAGCGCTCATCGCCAAGAGCTTGGCGCGGATCTCGGGGGAAAGGTCGAGGTGGCCGTGCCGTTCCATTGCCTCAATCAGCGCTGGCGTCAACGCTTTCAGTCGCTTCCCGCAGATCCGGTCTGACGCTTCCCAAAGCAGCACGAGCGCGTTGTGTTCCGCCTCATTATAGATCCGACGTCGCGCCCGTCGGCCTGCGCTTACGTCTTCCTGGCCTCGAAGTAGACGCATCGCATGTTTGCGATGGAATCCGGTGATGTCGACGAACTCGTCTAATATCCGCGCCTTCTTCGCACGATCCGAACGCCGATAGCGCGCGCCCGCCGCCGCCGTCAGTTCCTTCCGCGTTGCCATGCTCAGCCACCCCATCTGCGCCCCCGCTCGTTCCCGATCCAGGGGAGCAATTTACGTGAGGCAAAGGCTCAGCATCCGGTAACAATTAAGGCGAGGCAATGCGCCGTCTTCCGCTGTTGACGCGTTTTCGACGGAAGCCAGCTCTTGCAGAATGGCTAAGAGGAACGACCGCTGCAAGCCGTGACCGAAGCGCAAGATGCTTCCTTTGAATAGGCCTTCCTTGGCTTTGATGGTTGCCCTGGGCTCCCCCATCAAAACAGACTTCTCACTGCCCTGCAGCCACTCAACCATGAGACTCGCATCTGGATGCGCGAAGACGGCAAGCCGCTTGGCCAGGCTGTCTGAGATTTCCTGAAGCGTGCCCTGCTCCGCCTCGAGTAGAGCGTCGTACTCGGCGCGGGCGCGCGTGCGCAGAGCCTCCAATGCATCGTCAAAGTTGACCTTCTGACGCACCGTTCGTTGAGGCAGTTTGCCCAACGCGGTGTTTCCGGCTTCTTCGGCTTCTGCAGACGCTTCCTTGACGGCCGGCAGATAAATCCACTGCACGAAGGGCTCAAGCTTTCCCTTGCTCTTGCCGACGCCGTAGAAATGATCGCTACTTCGCTGAATTTCACAAATTTCTGGGCGGGCCTCCTCGTAAGATCGAAGAGCATCGATCATGGCGGCCTTGGTGGGCTTTTTCCCGATATCAGGAAAATCAGCCAATCCTTTCGTTATCTCGAAGAAGCGGGCGCGAAGAGGCTCGACCGTCGCTTTGTTCTTATCGTCATCAAAGAACGGAGCGAATTGCTTGAAGACAAGCCGTTCTCCCCATTGGATGACAGGAGCCTTAGCTGTTTGAGGCTCGAAAACCGCAACTGAGGTGATCACCAGCTCGCCATGGCGCACGTAGTGCGTTAGCGCCCCTTTAGCTGCCTCGCTGAGCTGATCGAATGTGACAGTGATCTGAACGGGAATATCCGTGTTCCCGCCGTGGAAATCCTCTGCCGTGAGCGTTGCTACGTCCGTTGGACTGCTCGCTTCTTGAAAGAACACGTTAAGCGCGGACAGCATCGTCGATTTTCCTGCGCCGTTGGGGCCAACCAAACAGGTGCATGAGCCGAATGAGACTGTTTCGTCTTCAAAGCCTCTAAAATTTTGCACGCGAACGGCTCGAATTCTTATGTCGTACTCCGGAGTAGCAATTGGCTATCACTGAACGGTCCAAATCGGGCAGACTCGCTAATGTCATTTCGATACGCGATGTCCAAAGCTGGAATGCTGCTCATGAGAGCGATGCTCGCAGAGAATCTGCGTGTGTTGGATCATTCGTGCAGTTTGGCCCCTTGATTGTGGAAGGAAGCTCCTCAAGGGACGCGACCATGATCCTGATGGTAGGCGTTCGGCACAGCCGAACAACAGTCCGCCAGGCCGTTAGCTCAACAGGCGGCGGATTGAGTGAGCGGTTGACTCACAGCGCTGCTCGCTGCAGCTGCCATTGACGCACTTGCCGCGCAGCTTGATGACTGCAAGCCTCTTCGTTACATCACAGTCCGTGCAATTTGGAGGTCGTGCCGTGGCAATGGCGATCGTGAAGTGTACAATCCGACGTGGCATAACTTGATCAAGCCGAAGATGGAAGAGCTGATGTCTTCGTTCACGTCAGTGCAGTTTGAAAAAGCAGGCTGCAGCGGACTGGAAGAGGGCGCTCGGGTCAGTTACGAGCCTGAAGGCTGGTCGCTCGGGCAGAAAGTCTGCCGAAAATATCCGGCTCGGCTTGTCTGATCAATTTGCAAAGAAACTTGCAACCGACGGGGCTTCTCTCAACTTGCAGGCTCTCGTATTATTCAGGGTGCGCAGGACTGTTTACGCGAATCTCGGAGGGGAACTGCGTGCTACTTCGCTGACACGGTCTTATCGCGTGTGCGCTAACTAATGTTTTTCTGGGGCGAGAGATTGCCAGCGAAATCCTCGCGAACGACCTACGGCCTGGCAATCAGGCGGGGAGCCGTGGCCGCCGGGGCATGGCAGGTGCCGCACCAAAGACATTTCGCTCGCTACGCTCGTGCCTACCCCGGCCGCTCGAAGGGACCGAGAAGCTTCCGATGACCGAGCGGCAAAGATGCCGATTGCTCTGTCACCCGGAAAGCCCTTAGCATGAATGAGGTGTATATGAAGAAACGAGGGGTCCAATAACGGCAGATCATATGACAACAGCCCCCGTAAGAAGAGAGTGTCGGACGACCCACAGAGTTTCACAAACATAGCGAAGCCTGACTGGAACTACTAGGAGTAAGGCGGTTGAGGGCAAAGCCCGGCCTGTATATGAGCACTGCGGGCACTACGCTCTGCAGGCAATGTATCGAACTCGTTCGTTTGCCCATCTTCACAACGTCTCTCTCGCAGTTTTTCGTGCGATCAGCCGCGACTTCGTCGGGGTGATCTGACAGCATAGCCAAAAGCGCTTTCAGATCGCCACAGGCAGCTCGAGCTGCTAGGAATAAGCCCCCGGAAGAAAATAAAAAACCTGTGGTAGCATCGTTCGCTGGATTCCAAATGTTTTCAGCATTGGTCCCTCACTCATGCCAGGGGAGGGCTCCTCTGTTGAAAGATGAGCTCCGCAATTCACAGATCTTCGATCCTTTCGATTCCGCGCCACCTGAGATGGTCACACCGGGCTGCACCAAGCTGTAGACCGCGCTTTTCGATGAGATGGGCAATGAGCTCGTCAGTGTATGCCCGTATAGCTCCCGATGTGACAATATCGTCCAGCGCCGGGACAATCGTTGTCTTGAGGATTGGCAACGAAAATCGCAGTAAGCTTAGCGTCTTGAAAAGTCTTGGGGCGCCTGCGACGCTGGCTGCGCCAGTCTTGCTCATGTATGTAGAAGCCCGAAATACAGCCGCTATCCGACAACAAAATGGCCGCCCCTTGCGGTAGATCGCCGAAGGGCACTACTGCAGCCACATCGGGCGCTTCGCTGGACATCAAATAGCTCAATGCACCCTGCTCGAAGAGGACATCCCCTTCTAAAACAAGGCAGTCTCCAGCGAGCAAAACGTCGCGCGTCAGCCAAAGAGAATAGTCGCTTCCGGTGCAGTCGAATACCGATGAATCGAGATAGTTGATTTTGAGCTCGCCAAAGCGCCGTCCGCAGGCACATTGAATGGCGTCCTTGCGGTAACCGACCACGATGGTCACCTCTCCGATACCAACCGCATCCAGGTTTCGTAAGCGTTATGAATGATCGACGTGCCATTGACCTCGACCAGCGGCTTTGGGCAGAGATCGGTCAGCGGCCGTAGCCGCGAGCCCAAGCCAGCGGCGAGAATGACGGCGCTGTTTGGGACGTTGGGGGTCATTTTCTTCCCTGTCGTCGAATGATCTCGGGCCGCCGCTCCCTGGCGTTGAGGACTGTGGCCAAACGTCTCTGGGTTCGGCTGTTTGGCCGGCTTTCGGAGAAGGACAAACATCCGCGGGCTCCGAATGCCGTGACCGATGGGGCCTCGTGACCGGAGGTCCCGCTCCCGGAGGGGGCGTGTCCCGGGTGGACGAAGCCGGCGCGAGCCGCATCTCGCCGCAAGCACGGGGGCGGGGCTTGGAATCTGGGGCCAAAGGCAGCTCTAAGCATATCGGCACTCGTAGGACCAAGCTTAGTTCCACTCGTTCAGAGTTGCGACCAGGCGCCGCAAGCCTCGACCGAGTAGTTCAAGATCGATTCCATAGGAAAGCCGGAGACCTGTAGGGTCGCCGAATGCTGCGCCCGATACTGTTGCGACACCGGCCTTCGTCAGCAACGCCTTGGCGAAGTCATCACCGTTGAATTCTCCGGGATCGCCGGCGGCGCGCCGCCGAAGCCCGCAGAGATCGAGGTAGAAGAACAAGCCACCCTGGGCAACGGGCGATGGCACCAACTTCAACTTTGAAAGGATCGAAAGTCCGAGTGCTCGCGCGTCCGAGATGTGGCGCTGCAATCCCAATTCGAAGGCAGAATCGCCAGATTTGAGATGATACAGCAGCGCATGCTACGCAATGACATTGGGATTCGATGTTGTTTGGGTTTGTAGAGCCTTAACCGCACTGATAAAGTTTTTAGGCCCGGCGATATAGCCGATCCGCCAGGGCCAACGATTTCGAAAAGGAATTACGATCAATGTACGATCGCGTGCATTGGGGGCAACCGATAGGATCGAATGATGCGTGTGAGGGGGATGAGCGAAAGCCCCGTAGCATTCGTCAAAGATTATCCAGAGGTTCCGATCCCTCGCGAGTTGAGCAATAGCAGCAAGAGTATCGCGGTCGTAGACTGTGCCTGTCGGGTTGTTGGGCGTGTTGACCACGATCGCTTTGGTTCTTGATGTAATGGCCGTAGCCAGATCTGAGGGCCTGGGCACATAATTGTTGTGCCGGCTCTCAATAAAGATTGGTCTGCCGCCGGCGATGATGATCTGCGTCGGGAAAGTCGTCCAGTATGGGGCGGGAATAAGTACTTCGTCGCCAGGATTTAGCAGAGCCAGGGCCGCGTTGAAGAGAGCCTGCTTGGCGCCGCTAGTCACAGCAATTTCGTCTGCTGACCATGGCTGAGCCGTCTCGGTGGAGATCTTGCAAGCAAGCGCCTGACGAAGCAGCCCGATGGGGGCAGTATAGCGGTTGAAGTTGCCCTTGATCGCTGTGATCGCGCCCTCACGCACTGATGGAGCGAGTTCACTCCAGATCTCCCCTGCGGTCAGATCGATGATGCCCTCGCCGCGTGCAGTGCATTCCTTTGCGGCGGCCCTGGCCGGTGTGTGGCCCCACAGTTTCACCAATGCTCTTCGGTGCGCCAACACGAGCTCTCTCCCTTGAAATCTATGGGATCGTTGTTGGGCGGTCGGCGGAAGACTGTCCGACACTGAATAAGGACATACATCAGATCTCGTTCACCTGATGGTTTCCGTCCGCCAGGCGGAGCCCATGCGTTCGCTAGGTGCCTAGAGCGGTTCACGGATTTATTGAATCGGAAGGGATTGAACGAAGCCGCTGGCGCGGCATGTAGGGAGGCATAGCAAGGATTGCCTCCTGTCTGAGAGGATTGCGGGTTTTCGAAGCCCAACCCTTTAGACAGGAGGTTTTCCGATGGCTGAGATCAGCCCACTTCGCCGCCGCATGATCGAGGACATGACGGTCCGCAATCTGTCACCGGCGACGCAGCAATCCTACCTCAACGCCGTAGCGAAGTTGAGCCGATATTTCGGTCGTTCTCCTGACCGCCTCGACCTGGAGGATATCCGTGCTTTCCAGGTTCATCTGGTTGCGACGGGGATGTCCTGGCCGGCGCTGAACCAGATCGTCTGCGCACTGCGGTTTTTCTACGGTGTGACGCTGGGTCATGACACCGTTCCGGAGCGCATCGCCTATGCGCGTAAACCGCGCAAACTGCCGGTGGTGCTGAGCGCCGACGAGGTCGTGCGCTTCCTGGAAGCAATCCCAAGCCTCAAGAGCCGTACCGCGCTGACCACCGTCTATGCCGCAGGCTTGCGCGTATCGGAAGTGGTCCTCTTGAAGGTTGTCGACATTGATAGCCAGCGGATGTTGATCCGGGTCGAGCACGGCAAGGGCGGCAAGGACCGTTACGTTATGCTCTCGCCGCAGCTTTTGAGGATTCTGCGGACGTATTGGCGGCTCACTCGGCCCAAACGATGGCTATTTCCCGGCCGCGACGACGAGCGTCCGCTCGTCCCTAACGTGCTGCACGCCGCCTGCCGTTCAGCCTGTACGGCGGCCGGCTTGAGCAAGTCGGTGACAGTGCATACGCTGCGGCACACATTCGCGACCCATCTCCTGGAGAACGGGGCCGACGTGCGCATCATCCAGGTGCTGCTCGGCCATGCCAGTCTGCAGAGCACGGCGCGCTATACCCAAGTCGCCACAAAGACCATCAGCAATACGCCAAGTCCGCTTGACCGGCTCCGCCTGGAGGTCGTGCCGCCCGGCTGAGCGGACCTGATGACTCCAGTTCTGGAAGTGGCGGATATCTTCCGCCGCCACGGCGAAGCGTTTCGGCAAGCTCGTGCCGGACATCTGGGTCGCGTCGAGCGGCGCGTCATGGGCGCGATCACGGCATGCCGGACGGCTGTGCTTGGCGGCCACATCGAGCAATGCGACGACTGCGGTGCCACCCGGATCGCCTACAACTCCTGTCGCAATCGGCATTGCCCGAAGTGCCAAGGCTCGGCGCGCGCGCAATGGCTTGCCGAGCGACAATCCGAACTCCTTCCCGTGCCATACTTCCACGTCGTCTTCACCTTGCCGGCGCCGGCCAGAGAGATTGCTTTCCAGAACAAGGCGGTGGTCTATGCCATTCTGTTCCGCTGCGCGGCCGAGACGCTCACCACCATCGCGGCCGACCCCAAGCATCTCGGCGCTCAGCTCGGTCTGACCGCCGTCCTCCATACTTGGGGTCAAACCCTGCAACACCATCCGCATATCCACTGCGTCGTGCCTGGTGGTGGACCTTCACTCGACGGCACACACTGGGTCGCTTGCCGGCCCGGCTTCTTCCTGCCGGTGCGCGTCCTCTCCAGGCTGTTCCGCCGCCTGTTTCTGCAAGAGCTGCAAGCTGCCTTCGCGGCTGGCCAGTTGGGCTTCTTTGGCGATCTCGCCCGTCTCGCCGATCCCGCCGCATTCGCCGAGCGCCTCGCTCAACTTCGATGGACCGACTGGGTCGTCTATGCCAAGCCGCCATTCGGTGGGCCCGAACAGGTGCTGGCTTATCTCGGCCGCTATACGCATCGCGTCGCCATCGCCAACAGTAGGCTGATCTCGCTTGCCGACGGCAAGGTGAGCTTTGCCTGGAAGGACTATCGGCAGAATCGTAAAACCAAAGTGATGACGCTTAAGGCCGATGAGTTCATTCGTCGCTTTCTCCTGCACACCCTGCCGGACAGCTTCCACCGCATCCGCCACTATGGTTTCCTCGCCAATGGCGGACGCAACGATAAAATCGCTTTCTGCCGTCAACTCCTTGCTGTCCGCAACGCTCCGACTGATCAAGAAGCCGGCGCCGATCCCCTCACCAAATGCGAGATCCCCGTCTGCCCGCATTGTGGCGGCACCATGCGGCGCGTCGATATCGTCCCGCGAGCCTGCGCGCGCGACCAGCCGTTTCATTGTGATACGTCATGACCAGCGTCTGTACCATCCACCCCTTCCGTAATCACCTTCTTGGTGGCAACGTCCGAAGTCGCCGTGGCCGCGCTCGTCACCGAACACCCCGCCAATCGTTCGGTAGCGCATCCCAGCGCTGCAAATCGCTCGCTGGATCGCGCCCTTGGCCCGATCAATCGGGCCCCTCACATCCGATGAATGACTCGCGGACGCGCGGCGACCACAGGCGAGCGTTCCCCGCAGCCGCACCCGCTGCACTATTCCCATAGCGCCCACAACTCCGCAGCTTCGTTCAATCCGGCTTCTATGAGGTCGCACGCACCACAGAGCGCGCGGCTCGCGCCTGCCACGCGACCTCACAGAACCCTCAAGATTCCGGGTCTGGGACGAATATGATTCAAGATGCTGGCTGGGCTGGAGGCCAGCATCCGATGGTCCGACCAATTTCCAACGATTTGCGTAAGCGTGCGGTATCCGCTGTTGCCAAAGGTGAGAGCTGCCGATCTGTGGCGGAACGGTTTGGCGTTGCTGTCTCGTCAGTTGTGAAGTGGTCACAGCGTTATCGAACGACCGGCTCGGTAGCGCCTGGCAAGATGGGTGGTCACCGCAAGCCTGTGCTTGATCCGCACCGCGCCTTCATCGTCGAGCGGATCACTCAGACGCCGCACCTGACGCTGCATGGTCTGAAGGCGGAACTGGCAGCCCGTGGGGTCAAGGTCTCACACAATGCGGTCTGGCTGTTCCTGCGCCGGGAAGGGCTGCGGTTCAAAAAAAACACTGTTCGCCCTCGAACAGGCTCGCGCCGACGTCTCTCGTAGGCGCTTGCGTTGGCGAGCCTGGCAGGCCGGGCTCGATCCGGGCCGGCTCGTCTTCATCGATGAGACCTGGATCAAGACCAACATGGCCCCTTTGCGAGGCTGGGGACCCAAAGGGGCGCGCCTGCGCGGCTTCGCTCCGCACGGTCACTGGCGTACCCTCACATTCCTCGGCGCGCTCCGCCATGACCAACTCACGGCACCCTGCGTCTTCGATGGCCCGATCAACGGTGAATGCTTCCGTGGTTACGTAAAGCACATTCTCCTGCCAACCCTGCGTGAAGGCGACATCGTCATTCTCGACAATCTCGGAAGCCATAAGTCGAAAGCCGTCAGGCAAATGATCAAGGCTGCTGGCGCCAGACTCTGGTACCTGCCGCCATACTCGCCCGACCTCAACCCAATCGAACAGGCCTTCTCCAAGATCAAACACTGGATGCGGCAAGCTCAGAAGCGCTCAATCGAGGAGACTTGGCGCCATATCGGTCACCTCGTCCAAGACATCCAGCCTCGCGAATGCGCCAACTACTTCGCCAGCGCCGGTTATGCTTCAATCAAAATGTGAAACGCTCTAGCCGTCGAGCAGAGTTGATAGACAAAAGCGTAAGCCGGTCGCGGAACGGGGCTGTCGTGTCATTTAATGGTGTCTCCATGAGACGAACAGGTGCTGCGTTGGATTCAGTGGTGGGCAACGATAAAAAACAGGTGCGTCGCGTCAGTCCGTCAAAAATGCATGAGTCTTGCGGCGCATCAGTATCCGCTATTTGTTGTCATCAGGTTGGAGATATCGCGCCTCGGCACGGACGAGTTCGTCGTACCCCAGCAGGTCGAAGACCTCATCGAGCGTCGCAATATGCGGCTCTATACTCGCAATGCCTTCCCTGGCGATGATACGAGCACAGACCCTGCGCATGGCCACTATTGCAGCTCGCATGGAGTGGTTGGCCCAGATCACCGTGGAGATGCGAGCATCGCGATATGCAGAGACCGGCGTTCGATAGTACTTGGTTGGAATGATCACGACGGGCAGTCTGTTCTGCCAAGCACTAGCAAAGCCAAGGATCTCGTCCGCGGTGCTCTTTCGCGAGTGAATAAGAATAGCGTCGGCTCCCGCATCGGCGTAAGCGTGAGCACGCAAAACCGCCTCTTCCATTGGACGACCGGCAATCAACGCTTCGATACGCGCCACGACAACCAAGTCTTGCCCAACTGTATCCCTGACTGCCCGCAGACGGCCCGAGAACTCATCGATGTCGGCTATTACATGCCGCTCGCCAACGAATGAGTTGATTTTCGGAAAACAGCTGTCCTGCAGGGCGAGGCCGGCGGCCCCTCGTTGCCGGAGTTTGCGAGCGAGCAGACGCGCATTGTTGAAATTGCCGAAACCGCTATCGCCATCAACGAGCACCGGCAGCTCGCTCGAGTCCACGATCCGTTCGACCACGTCGACGAGTTGGCTCCATGATGCCTCGTTGGCATCTCGGTAGCCAAGAGAGGAGGCGATTGATAGGCCTGACGCCCACAGACCTTTGAAACCGGCGCGCTGAGCGATTGCTCCGGAAAGCCCGTCATGGGCTTCCATGAGAAAGGAGAGGTCGTCACTGGAGCGAACCTGAGGTCGAAGTATATCGGCAGGCAGCATTTTCACGGCGCGATCAGGCTCGTTTTCGCGTACAGATCTCTGTTGCATGCCGAAGTTCCTGAGGCGCGACCTGCGCGCCTTGTTTAAGTAGTGATTGGCACGTCACTGTCATCTCGATCAATTGGTAGCGTTGGTAGTTGACTGGAGCGTAAGCTTCGGATGTAAGCATAGAATCCGAGACTTCGTACTGGTCCGCGCAAAACGTATTTCGAGAATCTAACTGGGTCGAGAATGCATGCATCGTTCGGCGCAAATCGGTAATCAACTTTGCCCCTCGCGTGCGTGCAGCCGTTAGGCTTGCCCGTTCGGCCTTTTATGCGAGCGGAAACCGTCTCATAATCAGGAGATCCCTTGATCTACATCAAGGGACGTCGTGGCCAGTACAAACAGCGCTGTCGCAAATCAGACGTATGTCGCACTGCTTCAATGCGGCTAGCCTTATTTCCTTCAAGTGCTTGTCTTGACGACCAGTCTCCCGAGGCCCGCGACTGGTATGACACTTGCTGAGCTCGTGTCCGTCCCTTGCAGAGTCTTGGAGGAGCGGATGCTCAGTGCCATCTACATCAATCGGGTTCCGGACCTTACCCGAACCGCCGTGCTATTCGCCAACGTCGGCAAGCGCCATGGCGGTGACCAATATCAACCCGTTGGATCAGGTCGGACTGATGGGAGGGACGGAGTTGTAGTTCGACGGCAGCATCAGCGTGCTCACGGTAAGGGCAGCAAACGGACCGCGTTCTTTACCCAAAGTCGGGTCCGTTGGATCCGCGACCGCCATGCGATTGAAAGGTCTCGCCCGCGCGGGCGCCGGCTCGCTGCCGATGACTCATGCGCTGGCAGTCGCAATGCAAAAAAGCGATCCAGTCGGGACGAACTCATCGTCGCTCGCAAGGGAGGAGCAATAGTGACATCACGCAGCTGGAGCGCTGCGAAATCAAGCCGTTCGGCGCACTGCGGCTCAGGTGCCGGCCCAAGGTCGGAACGCGGAATCTCGCCCCGCGGACGATCAAACAACTGGTTGACGCGTTCTTGGCATAGCGGGGAGGCCGACGAGGCCATTCTGCCTAGCGGGAAATATCGGCGCAGCCCTTTCCCGCGCGATCCGCATCATTTTGGCGCGCGCGGAAGCGATATGGTGGCGGCCGTAGAGTCCGGCCAAAGCCCGCCGTCGTTTCGACTGTGCCCTTCCTGCCAACGCGTGGATGTCGTACCTGCGCTGACCCTTGCATTCGGCGCGTAGCTATCGCAGCGCTTGTGCGGCAGGCCTTATGAGAGCTGGAGCATGTCACAACGAAACTCCGCCCGAAAAAGGGGCAATCGAACGGCGCAGAGCGACCGCCCTTCGGCTCGATCGTGTGAGGCGCCATATGAATCTGTTTAGCTTCGTCGAATGCGCAAATCAAACGCAATCTCTCAAAGCACTGTTTGATCTGCTTGTGAGCTGTGCGAGCGTAGAGGCGTTCACTGAAGTCACTTACGGAGCACTCACCTTCGCTGAGCCGCTTCGTCTTCCTGAGTGCCCACCACCTCTGGTCGCTATGAAAGCTCCGCCTGACTGGTGCCATAGCTATTTGGTACGCAGGTACTACACCGTCGATCCGGTGCTCCGGCGGGCTCCGACTTTTGGCGGGCCATTTCTATGGGACGAGCTCCCAAACGAACATCAATTGCAGCCATGTGAACAACGGGTATTGCGGGAGGCGAGAGAGGCAGGCTTGAAGAATGGTGTAGGCGTGCCATTGTTTGGGCCATCAGGACGAATATCTCTGATATCGTTCGCGTCCCTTTTTGACGACGCCGATCCTCAGAGGAATATGAAGCACCTCAACGCGCTGGCTTGGCACTTCCATATTGCGTTTGCGGAGATCGCAAGGCCCTCGGGCGGTGGCTCGAACAGAAAGGTAAGCCTCTCCGAGCGCGAAAAGGATTGTCTGCGATGGGTCGGGGAGGGCAAATCGTCCTGGGAAATCGGGAAGATATTGAACGTGAGCGAGAATACGGTGAATTTCCATGTTAAGAACGCAATACGAAAGCTCGGCACGGCGAACCGGACCCAGGGCCTTGTCAAGGCGATTCGTCTCGGACTCATTGAATTTTCAGAGAGCTATGCGTGAAGCTGGGTGATGACGGAATGAGATAGGCGGCGTATCGAGGCGGGTGTCGAGCCTGCCAGAACCTCTCAAGGAGAGCGATACGCCATGAACGAGACTAGCAATATTGTTGCCCTTCGTCAGCCCGACGAGATCGACGATCCACTGACCAATATTTTGCGAGCTGGTGCTCGGCAGCTTCTGGCGCAGGCCGTGGAGATCGAAGTCGAGACGTTTCTTGCCACGGTGAAAGATTTGAAGCTTGCCGACGGGCGCGCCCGTGTCGTGCGGCATGGTTACGGCCCGGCTCGAACGATTGCGACCGGCATCGGACCGGTCGAGGTCGCACGGGCGAAGATCCGGGACCGCGGTGCAGCCGGCGATGGCGAGCGGATCCGCTTCAGCTCGGCGATTCTGCCACTATGGGCGCGGCGGACCAGGAGCCTGGATGCGCTGTTGCCGGTGTTGTACCTGCGTGGCATCTCGACGGGCGATTTCCAGGAGGCGCTGACGGCCCTGCTGGGTAAGGACGCGCCGAACCTGTCGCCGGCGGTGATTTCCCGGCTGACGGCCGAATGGCAGGGCGAGTATGAGCGTTGGCAGAAGCGCGATCTCTCGGCGCGGCGGTACGTGTATGTGTGGGCCGATGGCGTCTTCCTGCAGGCACGCATGGAAGACCACGGCGAGTGCATGCTGGTGCTGATCGGCGCGACGCCGGAAGGCAAGAAGGAGTTGATCGGCTTTCAGGTCGGTGTCCGGGAGAGCGCGCAGAGCTGGCGTGAGCTCCTGATCGACGTGAAGCAACGCGGGTTGCAAATCGCCCCGGAAATTGCCGTTGGTGACGGCGCGCTCGGCTTCTGGAAGGCGCTTGACGAGGTGTTTCCCGGCACGCGGCACCAGCGCTGCTGGGTGCACAAGACCGTCAACGTCCTGGACAAGGTCCCGCTCTCGGTGCAGGCCAACATGAAGAAGGACCTGCGCGAAGTCTATTGGGCGCCAAACCGGGCGGCCGCCGAAGTGGCGATCGACGTCTTCGCCGAGAAATACCGCACCAAGTACGGCCGGGCGGTCGAATGCCTCGCAAAGGACCGCGACGCGCTGCTGGCCTTCTACGACTTTCCTGCCGAGCATTGGGATCACTTGCGCACGACCAACCCCATCGAAAGCGTGTTCGCGACCGTGCGACACAGAACCGTGCGAACGAAAGGATCGCTGTCCTCAACGACCGCCAGGCTGATGGTGTTCAAGCTGGTTATCGCCGCATCAAAAAAGTGGCGGCGGCTCAAAGGCACAAATCAGTTGCCGAAGCTCATCGCAGGTGTCAGATTCAACGACGGCATCGAGGTCATCCACATGCCGGCAAACCACGCCGCCTGATCGCCTCGTCACCCAAAATCCTGCATAGCTCATTTTCAGAGCCTGCATTCCTAACGCCGATGGTGGCCTAACTGCTGCTACGTCCGCTTTCTAAGAGGCCGGCACAAAATCGCAAGCTAATTGCGTAAGAAGCGATCGGCGCGCCGGTGTGGTCTTAAAAGGGCGTGCTTGCGCGCGCTGAATTCCTCGCATCTATGTGCTGCTACTCGATAGACCATCGCCGCCTGACCAGCTGTGTTTCCGCCGCTCACAGACTAGCATGCTCGATATCCATAGTGAAAGATGTGCATTGTTGCGCACAGGACTGACAGCGACTTACTTATGATACAGATTGGTATTCCAGACTTCCCGGAGAACCGTCTCCTGCACAAGCTGTAGCTTTGAAGAAGCAGTAAACACTTTGCAGTTGTTGGCGTGGAACTACGCGTCAGCAGGTCCCGGGGGAGTAGCAGGTAAGGTTGGCCGCTGCGACTTGGTACAAAATGTCGTACACGAACAGCAATGTCTGCCGATGCGCGTCGAACTATTGTCGTCGTCAGTGTGAAAGGTGCGCGAGGGCGAGGTGAGACTTCGCTGAAGCTGCGCTGGTCGATGGTGCGGCGAAACGACATGGCCCGAGCTCGCACAAATTTTCGTTGCAATCAGCGTCGCTAACGTGCTCCTCACAACAATCGGGCTCGGGCGGGTAATCCAGTCTCAAACATCCCGCGTTACAGATCGCATTGGAGAGGTGGTGCAGCCGTGCCTCAAACGCATAATGGAAACGTCGTCTGCCGTGGGCCATGATTGTCGAAAGCCCATCGGGATAATGCTATCAAGATGGCGAAAACCCGCTCGTCACCGCCTGTGGACTTCCCGCTGCATCAACGAAGCTTTTGCGCAGATCGGCAGCAACGCACCTCAAGCATAGTTGTGGGGCGGTCACACACCATGGCGCCTTGCGCACTCGGTGTGTCCCAGCACATCCGGCAGGCCGAAGTATCCTTTCTTTCAGAACGGTACATGAAGGACGGGAAAAGGCTGCACTTTCAGAAAAGAGAGGCACGCCGGTGATCGTTCGCAAGAAAGAGCCCCGGCCAGAGGGCCGGAGCTCTCGATGCCGTTTGGAGTGAGGCGACGTTACTTGAGGGCTACCGGCCAGCCAAACTTGTAATTGACACGGGCGGTGAGGAGGTCGAAATCCTGGCGGATGCGATCGTTCCCAAACGTGCCACCACCGGCGGCGGTGAAGTTCACGTCGCTAGCCGGCATGAACACGTGGTCGTACTCGAGTCCAGCTGTCCAGTTGGGCGTCAAGTTGACCTCGAATCCGGCACCGACCACGCCGCCCCAGCGCGTAGTGTCCGCGCTCCCAAGCTGCGTACCTGCCGCAACGGAGGTGACCTGATAGCTGCTGCTCACGACCGCGGCGCCCCCTTTGGCGTAGAGTAGTACGTTGCTGAAGGCATACCCGATCTGGCCAGTCATCAAGCCGAACGCGTCGATCTTTGTCTGGTTCCTGTTGGCTGGAAATGCAGCGCTGACATTGGAGCCGTTGAAATCGGCCCAGTTGCCCTGGCCTTCGACGCCAAGCACTGTCTGGCCGATCTGCCAGCGATAGCCGAGCTGTCCACCGACTGTGCCGCCGCTTGCGTCATGCGAGCCCTCAGGGGTCGTGCCTGCGAAATCCCATGAGTTATGGCTCGAACCCCAACCGCCGTTGACGCCCGCATAGAAGCCGCTCCAGTCGTAGAACGCGACCGCGACCGGCGGCGGCGCCTTGGTGTAGATGGGCTGTGCGGCGAGATCGGCGGCGAATGCAGGCGCCGCAGCAGTGAGTGCGACGATGCTGGCAGTCATAAGCAACAAGTTCTTCATTTCGAGCTTCATTTCCTTTAGTGGCCCCCGGCCTCGCGCGTCATAACAGTGCCAACGCGAATTGCTGTAACCGCGACGCAACATTCACGCTCAAAGAATCGACTTGATCCTGACGCTGCGTGAGGTTGTAGCTTTGAACGTCATTAAGAACGAACGCATCGAGCTGTACCAGATGCGCCCGTCTGTTGGAGAATGGAGTGGTGGCTGTGTGTCGAAGCTCTTTTATGAAGGCTGTCTGTGAAGGCTGGCCCGGCATTCATTCGCTGAGCAACAACAACTAGAGTGCGGCACAGTGCACTTAGACGAGCAACGACAATCGAAGCTGTCGTGTCCATATGCGAGGTAGTAAGCGGGGCAGGGTTGCCGCGCTGTATTGACAATCGTCCATGGAGAGCTGCGCGCTGCATCCTCTGCTTCTACGGCACCGAGACGGACGCGCTGAAAAAATTCGCTGCACGAGCCGGACTTGGTCGGTAATGCTTTGCTTGATGTGCAGCAGCGAACGTCAGAGTTCTTAAGGAGCGCTGCGTCGTTCGGTATTTCGGACATACCGATGGCTGGCCGGAGTGCCGGCCGCTCGCGGGCTTCTAGGGTGACCGTGAGCTTGGCCATGCACCTTTTCGCTGGCGGATTCATATTCACTATCTGATGCCTATTAGCTCGGTTTGCGCCACGGGATCAGCATGCCGACTTGTCTCTTGTATTGGCCGTACTGCTCCCCGAACAACTGGAGAAGATCGCGTTCTTCGAAGAGAATCCCCACAAAGATGTAGGTGGTGGTTACGGCCGCAAACAGTAAATGCCCGATTGTCATGACCGGCGCGGCCCAGAACGCGATGATAAAGCCGAGATAAAGGGGATGTCGCACGTACTTGTAGTACAGCGGCGTCCGGAACTGAGGTGCGGGCCTGCCGCGACCGTTGAGATTGGCGTAGACCTGACGCAGTCCGAACAATTCGAAATGATCGATAAGGAACGTGCTGGTAAACACGAGCGCCCAGCCGATGAATGATAGCGTCGCAATCATTACGAATATGTCGGGGTCGTCGACCTGCCAAACAACCGCCGCAAGCGGCCTCCACTGCCAGAATAACAACATGAGGCATAGGCTCGCCATGACCACGTAAGTACTTCGTTCTATGCAGTTCGGAACATATCGCGTCCACCAGTTCTTGAACCAGTTGCGCGCCATGCCGGTGTGCTGGATGACAAACAGAGCCATCAACAAGACGTTTGTGGAAAGCGCATCGATGACCGACGTGTCAGGCCCCGTGTCAATCGTCTTCGGCACAATGATTCCGCTTACAAAGCCGACAGCGTAGACAATCGTGAAAAGAAACATCGCGTAAGCCACCAAACCGTAGAGGAAAGCGATCAATCGGAGCGATCGTATTTGGGAAGCTGCTTGCCTTTTGGAGTTTACCTTGAACATTGATCGACTCCGCTTTTAGGCAACGGCTCGCTTTAAGGCCGTGCCGCACTGAAGAACCAGGAAAATCATCTGATCAAAGCCGCGCGGTCGTACACATCTATTGGAGATGCTGCTGATATGCGGCGCTGAGCGAATGCTGGATGATCATCATCACTAGCAGCGAGGCACTGACCGTGTGCACCGGACCGCTGAGCAATGCCGGCCAGGGGAAAGTCATGTCTGACTAGCCTTAGAGCGGTATGATAATGAGCAGGTTTCATCGTGGACTCCTGTTGCTCCTGTTACAGTTCGCTGGGAGCAACATCAGTTGCAGGGCCTTCGTCATCATCCGAGCAAATGGCATGCCGATCGCGGAGGAAGGGGCACATGTTGCCTGACGCGAGAACGCGGGTGTCAGCCGCGGCTCCAAAGGAAGAATACTGAAGCTTGTGAAATGTTGACATCGCCGTAGTCACCGTACAGGGGGGCAATATGGCGATGCCAGCCATCCCTCGCGCCGCGCTTAGGCGAATCTTCAGGATGATGCGCCAGATGGCGAGTCGGCCCGTAACATGCTCGGTATCGCTTCAGAACTCAACGGGACGGCCCTCGAATTGGCATGTCCGGACTTCCAACTCCGCACCTGGTCATTGCGGTTGTTGTAGCCAGTCGCCCGGTCGTGCCGTCAGCGTTTTCGAACCGCTCATTGTGCTCGATGACGCCTACCGCTTCGCGCTAAGCCGGGGCCCTGCTGAAATTGGGAGCGGATCGATGGTCAGTCGCTGCGGGCGTCTGTTTTCACGACGGAAGCCCGCTGATGCGAGAAGACGCGGACTTCAGCCTTGGCCGATTATCTGTTGAGGTCTGGAGCTGACGGAATGACCGAGGCGCGGCAGTGGCTCGATCGGCTCGAGAAGAGGTTCGTCGGCCCTCACCGTGATCGCACCCGCTACCGGCGGCGAAACAGTCCTCCAGCGTCGTCGGCGCTCCGGCTGCCGCATTCCGTGTTTCTTGGCCATTGTCGACAAGCGGCTGTGCGCCACGTGTGAGTGCAAGGGGTGCAAGGCACGCCGCGCATTCCCTAACTTGCCCCGCCAGCGATCCGTGCACATAAAGCGGCGACCTGAACAACCATCAGAGCCTGAATCCTCTTCTGATGCGCAGAAGATCCGACTCCCCAGGGCGTGCTAGCCTGAGACGCGGACGTTGCAGTGCTATTCGAAGGAATGAGCTTGAAGTGACTGGCGCGTCAGGTTGTAGGCTGAAGGCCACATAAAGCATGCATTGGCGGCGTGCCGAGACGCGGTTGAGGCTAACATCGGAGTGAATTGTGTCTGAAGCGAACTCGCCGATAGAGCAGATAAGTCATGGAAGGCCAACGCTACCCGCGCCTGACGATGATCCTTATCTCTGGCTGGAAGAGATAGAGGGCTCGCGGGCGCTCGACTTTGTCGAGCAGCAGAATGGTAAAACCCTGCAGGTGTTCGGCGGAGCGACATTCACGCAGGATCGCGACGAGCTGGCTTCGATCTACGACCGAGCGGACAATATACCCTATGTCAGCCGGCACGGCGACCATCTCTACAATCTTTGGAAAGATGCCGACAATCCGCGGGGCCTCTGGCGTCGGACGACTTTAGCAGAGTTTCGAAACTCGAAGCCGTCATAGGACGTTTTACTTGATGTGGATCGGCTCGCGGCCATTGAACGGAAGGACTGGCTTGTAAGCTGGACCGCCATGCTGCTTGGTAGCTCGCAAGTGATACTCGCTCTGTCACGGGGCGGTAGCGATGCCGTGACGCTGCGCGAGTTCGACCTGACTACCAAAAGTTTTGTGCCTGATGGTTTTGTGCTTGGGGAAGCGAAGGGTAGTGCCGATTGGGTCGATCAGCATACACTTCTGTTGTCCAGCGCCTATGGCGAGGGCATGGCGACATTGTCGGGCTATGCGAGGACCGTCCGATTGTGGCGCCGCGGTGAGCCTATCGAACGAGCGACCGTGGTGTTTGAGACGATCGCCGATCACATGGGCGTCAGCTGCAGGATCGATCGTACCGGCCAAGACAAACGCGTCTGGTTCACCGATCAGCTGAATTTCTTCAATTCCCACACATGGCTTGGAACCGAACAAGGGGCGCACATCAAGCTCGACCTTCCTACCGATATCCGGCTGGAGGCGCATCAGGATTGGCTAGCGGTGAAGCTCCGCTCGGCCGCGGGTATCGAGGGAGTAATCTACCCGACAGATACCCTGCTCGGCATATCGCTGACCGCCTTTCTCGCTGGAAACCGCAATTTCTCGGTGCTTTTTCTGGCAGGCTCCCCGCGGCGAGCACTGCAGGGATTTTTTTTGGTCGATGGTAAGCTTGTCCTCTCCCTCCTCGACGAGTTGCGGCCGGTGTTCGAGATCTGCACGCCTTTCCCTACGACTTGGGGCCGCGAGCAGCTGAGCATGCTTCCCGATATAGGCCTCGTTAATGCGTGGCCGCTTGATCGCGATCCATCCGAGAGTAATGGTGACCTGCTCGCAAAGGTCGAGGATTCGCTCACGCCCCCGTTACTGATGCGCCTGGAGCAAGGCGTCGCAAGTCCAGCCGTGCTGAAGGAGGCGCCCAAGACCTTTGTCGCTGATGGTCTGGTGGTCACCCAGCATGAGGCGATCTCGGTCGACGGCGCGCGCATTCCCTACGTCCAGACAGGACCGAAACAGGAGACTGGCGAGGCGCCCGTCCATATGAGCGGTTATGGCGGGTTCGGCATCTCAGTCAAGCCGTACTACAATTCCGGCGCTCGGCAAGCTGTGGCTCGAGCGTGGGGGCACCACAGTGCAGGCGCATTTGCGCGGCGGCGGCGAGTTCGGCACACGATGGCACGATGCTGGACGGCTCGCCGGCAAGCGGCTCTCCCATGATGACTTCGCAAGCGTTGCGGCCGACCTTGTCCGCCGCGGCGTCACACAGGCAAAGCGGATCGCGGCCGAGGGCGGATCGAACGGCGGCATTCTCATCAGCAATATGCTGGCGCGCTATCCCGGGCATTTCGGCGCGCTGTTCTGCACCATCCCGCTGATTGATATGCGCCGCTACACCAAGCTGCTCGTGGGCGCGAGTTGGATCGCGGAATATGCCGATCCTGACAAGCCCGAAGAATGGGAATGGCTCAAGACCTATTCCGCCTACCATATTGCCAAGCCCGGGCAGGACTACCCGCCGATCCTGATCGCGACAACGCGGCGGGACGATCGCGTCCATCCCGGACACGCTCGCAAGATGGTCGCCAAGCTCCAAGCGATGGGCTATGAGGCTTATCTCTACGAGCCGGACGCTGGCGGTCACGGCTATGGCCGGGACAACAAGGAGCAGGTCGGCTTTCGAGTACTGGGCTTCCAATTCCTGAAAAGCAAAATTGGCTGGCTGGACGAGAAGGCATAAGCGAGCTTCGCCCCGCTCTCGCAAACACAAGGCTGAAATTGCTGACGCCGGCGACCTGGACGCCAGGCCGTCGCTAAGTCGGAATCGGCGAAGGCGTCTCAACGTCAATACCTTGCGAACGCTCGTTCGGTGTTGCGTTCGTGCAGAATGAGCGTGTGGCGCGAGGTTCTACTTACCAGTGACATATTAGGTGGCCCGACCGCGAGATTTGCTTCTATTTAAAATAAGCAGTGAACCGTTCCTAAGCTAAAAAAAAGGTCAGGGATATCCGATAGGTTCAGGACGCCTTGCGTATACAACCCACGCATGCTTGGCAGCTCCACTTCATCCCTGCTAGATGTGTGCACCGAATACCAACGGAGTAGTTATGCCCAAGACGCTGACCAAGAAGAATGTACGCCGCGAGTACACTAAGACGGACGTAAAGGAATTGCGCGCACACTCGAGGGCAAAGACACCCGTTACGAAAATCGCAAAGCTTACAAAGCGAACGACCGGATCGCTGCGTCAGAAGGCGCGAAAGTTAGGCATCCCGCTCGGGCACCGACGGTAATCAGCGCGCCGTTTGGATAGAAGCACGACGCGGAAGCGCCCGACACCGAGTACATTGGCAGGAAGATGCTCAGCGTCCTCTGAGTTTGATGTCATGCACTCACCGCCATCATCCACCGGCCGTGCCCGTGAGGCCAGCTCGCGGAACGAGAAGGCCCTGCAGGGCAACCATATGACCGCAACAGGCTCGGCGGCATTATAAAAAGCCGCCGGGATATCACCGGGACATGATCTCGCGCGCCTGTGTCGCAGAGCAGCTATTTTATCGGACCTGAGTCGTGTCTTGACCTTGCCAGAAGCGCTGCGTCTTTGGCGTAATCAAACGCGAGCTCGGCGCCACTCGTCCGTCGAGCCTGTAGATGGTCGCGTAAAAGCCGAGCGTCATCTCGACTGTTTGTATCATTGCTACGAGCTTGGCCCGGCGAATGTGATTCCCGCCCCACTCGGCCGAAGTCCCGGCCTAGTCTTCGCCTGGAGTTGCTGGGCCGCTTGGTCGTGAACGTTTTGTTCGGCCTGGTCGCCGCCCCAACCGCGCTCATAAGGGAAGACTATCGTTGCCAGACGTTGGACGTCACCGTTTCGTTCGGGAGGCAATTTGGACGCCATGGCAACGCATATTGATAGATCCACTTCTCGAACCCGTAGACGTGTTGAACCGAAGCGTCACGGCTAGGCCGAAAATCGGGGTATGTCACAGTTCGAGTCGGCCGTTTTGGGCGAGCCTTTGTAACGATCTCAAGTGCAGCTTTGCCCGCAGCTTATCCAATCTCGCCAGACCTCCTCGATTAGGCTCATTGGGAGATAGCTAAAGCACAGACGTACATGGTGGCCACTTCGTGGGCCATAATGACGGCCGTGCACAAGGTGCACGTCGTGCTCGAAGCGCGCAGCCTCGATGAAGGTCTCTGCGTCAATTCTGGAAGCAAGCCATACCCAAAATGAGAAACCACCGCTTGGAAGGAGATATTCTGGCGCGCAAAACCGGCTCCGCTGCAGCAGCGCGTGCAAGCTGTCCCGCTTGCCGCGATAATGCTGGCGTAATCGTACGATGTGTGCATCAAGCGCTCTCGACTGCAGCAACGATAAGACGATATTGCTGACAATAGGGCTGACGCCGCCGTCGCATTTGAGGCGTGCCAGTCTGTTGATGACGTCCGAATCTGCAAGCACCCAGCCCACTCGCAATCCGGGTCCCGCGACCTTGGAGATGCGTTCTGCAAGCCTTGTTCGGAGCTTGGGCAAACCCATCGCATCCGTATACTGAAGCAGATCGGCGGTGGCGACACCGGTATTTTGGCTCAATGCGTCCGGCCAAGTGAGCTCCGAGAACATCGCCGGATCGGGAAGCCCAAAGGCGAAATTGATGGCGTGCTTCGCTACTGAATAGTTGAACGGTGCAAAGCCCTGAGCGAGGGAGCTACGCGTCGAGAAGACAGGCGAGTTCATGACGTTCAAATCCCGCTATTTTGCGTGAGCTTGGCGCTTTCGAAAACGCTCATTGTACTCTACGATGAAATTCGCCGGTACCGCCTCGCTGAGGCTTGGGAAGTCGATGGTCGGTGGCAGACCAGCTTTTACTGCCGGTTTACCGAAGGACGGCTGCCACGCTGCACCGAAGAAGTGCCGCCCATATCGGATCGAAAGCTCAGGTAGGACAGGATACACAAGGCTCAGGAACAGCGAAATCTCGATGGCATTCCACATGCCGCTGCTTTCACGCGCAAAATCGGCTACGTCGAAGTACCTATCGACGATATCAAGCGCATCCCAAAATCGGAGTTCCTCGATTGCGTCCGCGTAACGCTGCGTCAGGATGCGCAGACGAGATCGGAGGCGTCTGCTGTCCAATGTGCGCGCCTTGCCAGCATATTGGCGCAATGCATCTTCCCAGACCCGAAGGTGTGATGCGGCCGTGACCAGCCCGTCAACATCGAACTCGTTTTCGTCTTTGCCGAACGGCCGTGCAATTCGAGCGAGCGCGTAACGAAGGACGTTCGGGTTTACTTCGCGCGCGACCTCGTCGGCCCAAAGCGCGTGGTCACGGCTGGTCGAAAACTTTTCCCCCTCGAGCTTGTAGAAATCTTGGACCGAGTGGTTTGTAGGAATTCGATAGCCACACGCGAGCAGGGCGCCGGTCACACCTATCGTGTAGTAGAAGCGGTTATCCTGGCCCATGAAAAACACAAGCCGAGTACTAGGGTCGTGCATGGTCGATTCTGCGTCCAGAAAATCATTGGCGCATTGCTCACGAATTCCGGTGTCGAAGCACCACAAGCCTTCGAACCATGTGAGCAGGGTTTGCCCGAACAAAGGTTCAGGCTGTAGCAGTTCCACACCATGACTGAAGTTGCGCGACATCGGCAAACCGATGCTTATCGGTGGCTAGCCAAGCTCGCGCCTTGTCCCGGATGAGCTCGGGCCAGGCGCTTTGCCCGATAGCTGTGTCCAGCGCTTCGGTGAGGCGGGACGTTTCGAACACGGCCTGCTCAATGGACCTAAGTGCAAGGTTATGGCCGCAGGTCGTGTGCCGGGCGTTGCATAATGTGTCGTGGCGAATTGCCAGGCCACAGTTCTCAAATAAGTTACTGTCGGTAGTGGAATTGCATGCCGGACAATTACCGGCTGCCAGCGAGTCCGCGACAAATTGATCGCAGTTCTTGCAATAGAGTTGGACGCCCTTGCGCACTTCGACGTAACCGGCTTCCTGCAGCTCGCGGAAAATCGCAAGCGCATTATCCTTATGTATCTCGCTGGACGTGCGAACGAAGACGTCAGGCGTGATGTGCACCGCGCGCAGGCACTCCAGGATTTCGTCAATGTGCTTTTGCGCGACGTCGCTAACGGGTTGCCCGAGCTTTCGCGCTTTTACGAGTGTGTACGTACCGTGCTCATCCGCGCCCGTGATGTAGTGCGCGCGATGGCCGGCCATACGCTGAAAGCGCACGAAGATATCGGCAAGCAAGTATACGCCGCCGATGTGGCCGAGATGTAATATGCCGTTAGGGCAGGGGGGAGCTGGACATACGAAATAGGTGCGCATGTCAATCCCACCAGATGGAGAGGAATTTCAGAGTGTTCTCCCGACTGAGATTGCGGATAGCGTGCATCTGATTTGGCGGCATGTAGAATAAAGTCACGTCCGTCACGGAGCGAGTCTGACCGCCAGCTTCGAATTCCCCCTCACCGGAGATCAGTACCCACAACTCATGCTCGTGGTGCGCGTGCAGATCGACCGCGCCGCCGGGGGTGACCTCAACGACCGAGGTACCAAACTCGGGGCTGAGATCATCCGGCAAATGCTCCAGCAAGCGACAAACCAGTACGCCATATTCGGTTCGCATCAGGGAGCGATCGATCTGCTTCGTATGCACGTGGTCTTTCCTTATGAGTTGCGATCACTCGCGATAAAAGATGCCGTTCGGCGCTTTTAGATCCTGGAGGTCAGCTACCTTGCCCTCAGGTGGGTTGTAGGCCCGCTTCATCCGGTTGTATTCGGCGCGATCAGGGCCGCCCGTGGATGCCCGCTGGAACACCAAATAGAGCGTGCGGCGAGAGCGATCGCTCTTGTTCGGCAGTGAGTAGTGCGGTGCGTAGTCATCGAAAATAAACACATTGCCAGCCTTCCACGGCACCGGTTCCCATTCAAAGCTCTCGGCCACTTCCGGATTGATGACGCCGCCCGCATCCATGGGAAAAACTCCTTCCTTAGCGCCCTGGAGTGAAGAACAGACCACCATTGTCCGGAGCCGAATCGTCGATCGCAACGGCTGCAATGGCATGTACCATTCGCTCCGGTAGCTTGTGGGGGATATGATAGATGTCTTGATGTGGGCGATACCCGCCGCTATCAGGATACTTGAAGATCAGCAGCTCTTTGAGCATCCGCGTGTCTTCATCGAGTAGCTTCTGTACCGCATTGAAAATGCGACCGTCGGACAAGAGTGTCTGGCGCAGTGCGTCATGGTATTCCAGGAAGTTCTCAACTTTCGAGATGATCTTGCGATCATCGCCGGTCTTCTCGAACCACATCATCCATTTGTCGGTGCTTACTTCCCAGCGCGAGACGTTGTCTGCGAAATCAGAGATCTTGTCGCGCGTAGCTTCATCGAAGAAGCCTTCAAGCCGAAGGTATCCATCCTGATGCCATTTCGCCTTTTGTGCGTCGGTCAGCATTCGCGAGCTCCTTTTTTCAGGTTACAGAGAGCCAATTCTTGCCTTTGGACGGAGTGCGGTTGCGAGCACTGCGTTGAAGGCGGTCGCACCCAATAGCGTGAGCAACATCGCATCGGGGCCAAATTCGCGGATCAACTGACCTCCAAAGGACGGAAAGCCGAACAACCCGAGAAAATAGGCTAAGCTGAAGATCTGTGAAGTAACGGGCACGGAGAGCCCACGCTCGCCAGCGAGGTTGACGGCCATTCCGTTAAGTGTGGAATAGCTGAGCCCGTAGCCTGTGGCGAAGATTGTAGCGGCCAGGATATAGAGCAGAGTGTTGTCAGTATTGACAATGAACAACGCCAATGAGGCACCGGTCGCGATAAAGAGCGTGAGCGCAAGCCGATGTACGGGTACTCGGTCCAGCATATGGGCGACAGAAAAGCGAAGCGCCACGCTGGTAAGGGTGAATACCAGGAAGAAAAGGTCGGGATTGAGCTGACGTGATGCTGCATATCGATAGCCCCGAGAAAATGCAGGCCGCAACAACTATCATGGCAATCGGTACGGCCGTCGCGTGTCGAAGCAGAGCGACAGTCGTGACCAAGGTGATCTCGATGTGAGGCATAGGGACCGAAGGGATGCGCAGCATGGCACGTCGCGCCACGTCTACGCAGATGGCCGCGATTACGCAGGCCACGCCAAACAGTGCGTACATGATTGCCATCGAGTCTGTGTAGTCTGTCAGGAAGTGGCCGAGCGGAGCCGCGAGGCCAAGACCGGCCATCTGTGCGCCAGACAAGATCGTCAGATGTTGGATGCGCGCTGTCGGACGTAGATAGCGGATGATCTGTAGCGGGGACAGGATGAACAATACTGACCATCCCACACCGACGAGCATGCCGCCTGCATAGGCTATTCGCGTGTCGGCGACCGCAGCGGCAAAGGCTGCCATGGCCAGCGCCATCACGATCGAGGCGGCAGCTATCGTCGGCATGATCCCGATGCGCTGGGCCAGGCGACCAGCCAGGCAGCAACACACGATTGTCGTAACCATGCCGCTGGAGATAATGAAGCCCGCGACGTCGTGCTCCAAACCGAGAACTTCCATATATTCCGGCAATTTGAAGCTGGTGCCATAGGCTGCAGCAATGACGCTAGATGCGAACAAAAATGGTCCGAAAGCGCGGTAGGGCAGTTGGCATGCGAGGCGGTCTGCAGCTCCAGGAGGCACATCGACGATACGCAAGATTGGGGACCGTGCAGCGCTCATGTGATCGCGCTCATGTTTTCTGCCGCTGTAATCGAGCCCGACGTGGCGTTCTGCTCGTCCGGACTCTCGTATCCGCCGAGGAACTGCCCAGAGTGATCGAGATAAAACGGCTGTCCGAGCAGGCTGTTGATAATGAGGCTGTTGCGGTACGCCACCAGCGACAGGTTTGTGCTCTGTAATCCGTGCTGCAAACGGCTTTGATTCTGCAGATAGACCGGTCCTGGCATTTGCTTGGTGAAGCTGACCGCATAGTCAGGGCCGAGCACGGGCAGGCCGTCCTCCATGTGCGCGCTGCTTAGGAGCGACTGCAGAAAGGGGGGAGTGCGCGGCTGAAAGCCCGTGGCGAGCACTATACGATCAACGACGATGCTGTGATGTTGCTGCTTCGTGAGACCGGTCAGATTTACTCGCCAGCGCTTGTTGAGGGGCGTGATGTGCTTGAGGGCGACACTTGAGAGTAAATGGAAACTCTCAGACAACGCATCGTCCACGGCTCGTTCATACAAGATGTCATAGAGGCGATTACATAGTTCGCCGGAAATACCGTCGCTTGTCAGCTTTTCATGCTCGATGATGGCACTGCGGTGCTGAAGCGGCAGGGCATGAAAGCGCCGGCTATAACCGGGCATATATGCCTCGTTGACGAAGCTGGTATCGTCAATCGCGAACAGGTTTGAGCGCGAAGTAATCCAGGTAATCCGGGGCGAATCGGCGCGATTGAGCATGTGCTCGACGATCTCGGCGCCACTCTGACCACCTCCGACAATGAGCACATGCTCGTTCGGTCGAGGTGAGCCCCGCTCAAGATAGGCGGCTGCATGGTAGACGCTTTCGCTAATGAACGGTTTAGCGCACGGCGGGATCTTTGGCTCAACGCCAACTGCTATCACGATGGCGCGCGAGCCAGGTATGAAGTTGTGCTCGTACTAACGCGATAAGCGTCCCTGAAGGGGGCGACGTCAACCACTTCTTTGTTGAAGCGGACCGTGCCGAGTTGACGTGCGACCCAGCGATAATAGTCAGTGAACTCCCGCCGCGAGGTCGAGGCGACGCGTTTGTTGATGAAGCTGTAGAGCCGCCCGTGGTGTGCGAGGTAATTCAGGAAAGAATAGGGACTGGTTGGGCTTACCAAGGTCACGCAATCCCTGAATGGCGATACCTGTAGGCGGCTGTTCGGAAGCGCCAACCCCGGATGCCAGCAAAATGCTTCGCGTTTCTCCAGGAATAGTGCGCGTAAGGGAGTAGGTTCAATCAGCGCGGCCAGGCTGAGATTGAACGGACCGAGCCCGACACCAATGACATCCAGCGTATCTGAAATGGACCCCGATTGTGGGACCACGTGCTTAGTTGGAAGGGGCTGCTCCGTTTGATAGACGGAGCGCATGATGACAACGAAGACGAGACGCAAGATCGACGCGGCACTGAAGGCAAAGATCGCGCTGGAAGCCGTGCGGGAGCAGACGACGGTGGCCGATCTGGCCCAGCGCTATGAGGTTCACCCGAACCAGATCTATGCCTGGAAGAAGCAGCTGCTGGACCAGGCGGCCCGGGCCTTTGACGCGGGTGTCGGGCGGGAGAGCGAGGACGCTCGCGAACGAGAGATCGAGAAGCTGCACGCCAAGATTGGACAACTGACAGTCGAGCGCGATTTTTTAGCGCGGAGGTCCGGAAGATGAGCACGCCGGACCGTCGAGGAATGCTCGATCGCGCCGACATGGCGCTGTCGATTCGCCGGCAATGCATGTTGCTTGGTATCGCCCGCTCTGGGGTCTACCGGCCGCCACGGCCGGCCAACGACAACGACCTCGCCCTGATGCGGCGCCTCGACGAGCTGTTCACCGCCTGGCCGTTCCTGGGCTCGCGGCGAATGACCGCGATGCTGAAGGCTGAGGGGCTTCAGGTCAATCGCAAGCGTGTGCAGCGGTTGATGCGCAAGATGGGCATCGCGGCGCTGGGACCAAGGCCGAACACGACAAAGCCGGCGCCGGGCCACAAGATCTATCCCTATCTGCTGCGCAACATGACGATCGACCGGCCAAACCAGGTGTGGGCGGCCGACATCACGTATCTGCCCATCGGCCGCGGCTTTCTTTATCTCGTCGCCATCATCGACTGGGCGAGCCGTGCGGTTTTGGCGTGGCGGTTGTCGAACACGATGGACGTCTCGTTCTGCGTGGCGGCTCTGGAAGAGGCGCTGGCGAAGTACGGCACGCCGGAGATTTTCAACACCGACCAGGGCAGCCAGTTCACCAGCGTGGCCTTCACCGGCGCGCTGGCGGCCGCAAAGATCAAGATCTCCATGGATGGCCGCGGTCGTTGGATGGACAACGTCTTCATCGAGCGGCTGTGGCGGTCTCTCAAGCATGAGGACATCTATCTCAAGGGCTATGCCGACGGCCGCGAGGCCAAGGCAGGGATCGCGAGCTGGATCGCCTTCTACAATGATCGTCGCCTTCATCAGTCCCTCGGCTATCGCACGCCGATGGCGGTCTGGCGCGAACGGATCCAGGCCGCGAAGGCTGTGGACATGGTGGACAACGCTGACGCGTTGACCACATGCCCACAGCAACAGCAGCAGACAGAGTCTCTGGCAGCGTGATAGAAAGGATCAGGAGCGGTCAGTTTCCAACTAACAAACCGGTTCAAGCGGTCCCGCTCCGCGGGTCCATTTCAATCCACGAAGTTCTCTCTCACGCTTGGTAAGGTCCCGCTTGAGGAAGATTGTCAGTTGTAGCGTATGAAAGCCTACAACCTGACACCGCGTGAGATACAAGATGTTTTATCGGATCATTGTAGCGATCTTTCAAGTAAGGTGCCCGCACGGCGCGCAGACGCGCATCTGACGCGGACGAGTCTCATCGACGACGAAAAGAATTGGATCGGCATAAAGCGCTGCTAGGACATGGTTATGATGGTGACCGGCCGCGCCCTGAGCGATGTAACGAGTGTCACATCTGAAAGCTTATCCTACGGCCTGCTCGCGGAGACAGGTTGTCGAGAATGCGACACGACTAAAAATGTCTGGGGTGCGTCGCCTGATTGTGGTGAAGGCTATGATTCAAAGCCCATCCTCAAGCTCGAAAGCTCTTTGCGAGTCGCAAAAAATTTTTCAGCAGAGGATCTCCCTGTTGGGTCAGTATCGATTCGGGGTGGAACTGGACGCCGAAGGTCGGGTGGTCGCGATGGGAAAGGGCCATGGTCTCGCCCTCGTCCGAACGCGCCGTTACGATAAGCTGCGAGGTGTGTGGCTGATCGATCTCAACAACAAGGGAATGGTAGCGTCCTACGGAAAGAGGAGACGGGAGTCCTTCGAATAGTCCGCCACCGTCATGCCTAATGTAGGAGGACCGACCGTGCATGGGGCGACGTGCACGCGCCACTCGTCCGCCGAAAACACTACCGATGCACTGATGTCCAAGGCAGATGCCTAAGATCGGAACGCGACCTGAAAGTTCGCGAACGATCGAATTGGATATTCCCGCCTCTGTTGGGGAGCAGGGACCGGGGGAGATGACCACGGCGCGCGGCTTGAGCCGAGCAATATCACCGACGCCGATCACGTCATTCCGGACCACTTCCGTTGTTTCACCAAGCCTACGGAAGTAGCGGGCAACGTTGAAGACGAAGGAATCGTAGTTATCGATGATGACAATCAAAAGTCACCGGAAGAATTGGCGCGAAATGCGTCAAAAATTCGCTGGGCCTTGACGATTGTCTCCTCGTATTCGGCCGCTGGATCCGACATCGCCGTTATCCCGCCACCTGCGTGAAACACAGCCAAGCCGTCATCGATCGTGACAGTGCGAATTGCAATATTCGTATCCATGTGGCCGTTGAAGGCGATGAAGCCGATCGCCCCGCAATAGACCTCTCGTGCCACCCGCTCGATTTCAGTAATAATTTCCATCGATCTCACCTTCGGCGCGCCGGTGATGGAGCCGCCTGGAAAGCAGGCGCGAAGAAGGGCAACCGCGTCTTGGCGCTCTTCAAGTTCACCCGTAACGGCTGACACGAGGTGGTGCACCGAGGCGTAAGAGTCGAGATTGCACAGCGCAGGAACGTCGACTGAATGCGGAGTGCAGACACGTGACAGATCATTCCTTAGGAGGTCGACGATCATGATGTTCTCGGCACGATCTTTGTCGGATGTGACCAGGAGTTGAGCGTGACGCTGATCTTCCTTGGAGTTAGTAGAGCGGGCACTCGTGCCCTTGATGGGACGCGTTTCGACCCCTCGTCCGTCGAGCTTCAGGAAACGCTCCGGGGAGCTTGATGCAATAGTGAGATTGCCGTAGCGCAGGAGCGCTGCAAACGGTGCGGGATTCAATGAGCGCAATTGGCAGTAGAAGGCGACAGGATCAAATGAGGTCGGTAAGCGCGCGCTAAAACGCTGGGCAATATTGCCTTGAAAGACGTCTCCGGCCTGAATCAGGTCGATCACGCGCTGTACTGCTGCAATATAGCCAGCGCGGCTGAAGTTCGAGTGCCATGGTCCGAACGCGCCTGGGGCGTCATTTTGGACCAGGTTTGAGGAGGCAAGGAGAGTTGCGAACTCGTTGCCTTGATGGCGTGCGCGCGCGGCGCGGCGGGCGGGATCCTGCTCCGGCCAGCCTGTAGAAACGATCCAGCACCTCTTCTCACCGTGATCGTAGCTGACGACCACGTCATAGAAATGCAGAATGGATTGAGGCAAGCGGTGTCCGGAGACTGCCGGAACTGGCAATCGCTCCAATGTCCTATTCAGGTCATAACCAAAGTATCCCGCCGCTCCTCCCTGAAATGGCGGCAGATCAGGGCGATGCTCTTGCGGATAGTTAGCAAGCAGGGTGCGAAGAGCTTCCCATGGGTCGCCGTCAAGACCCTGTCCGTTCCAACTCGCCAGTCCGTCCGCTACTATGTAAGTGCCGAAAGGGTCGCAGGTCAGATATGAGTAGCGCCCAAGGGACTTGTGTCTTGCTGCGCTGTCAAGAAATGTGAGATGGGGGCGGCGAGCGAGGCGCCGCATCGCCGTGACGGGGTCAATCCATTGCAACTCTTGGACATGCATTGGCTATCAGTCACCGGCGAGTGGCGTTCGCGCGTTTCCGATTATGGCCCGCCAAACAAGAGCAAGGTTTGATCGGAATTGGCAAGCTCGTGAGACCGGCGGTCAGCTTAGGCTCCACCAGGATCGACCGCGCGGCGAGTGAGGAACCGGACATCCGTCGATACATTGTAGTCTGCCGCGAACCGAAGTTCGCGCAGTGGCCGTACTCGCCTGATCGATTCCTGGTAAAGATCATGCGCTTTGTAGGCCGCCAGTTCCGCCTCGTTGTCGAACTCACCATAAACGATAACGTCAATGTCGTTGCCGAGCTGGTCGCTCTTGCGGTTGCGAGCAACCTCCAGCCGGCTTGCATGCGGAATACTCGTGAGAACCGATAGGCCTTCGATGATCCGATCGATGTGCGCCTCATCCTTGGCGGTGAACAGAACGATGTGACGGATCATGTGTGGCTCTAGCAGTGCTGTTGAGATGGGGCGCATAACTAACTTGGGATCGTGCGCTGCGCAACGCAACTCTGCTGCATTTGGTTGATGATCAATTGTTCGCGCTGTGGTGCCTCCCACGCCGCAACTAAACTCGGCAGAAGCGTTTCTTAACCAGGAGGTCGGAAGGGCAAGGCGCTCAATGGTTTGAATGTGACGCGCGAGCAGGTTACAGGCCTGATCAAGGTTGCGCGCTCGCAGGGCCTGCAAGATCAGGCGGTGATCTTGGTTGGACCGTGGGCGCCAGCCGGCCGTCCGCGCCATTGCGAACACTAGCCTAGAGTTGGCAAGCTGTAGTTCGTCAAGACTGGCGAGCAGCCGCGGCATCGCACAGGGCGCAACCAGAGCGTAATGAAAGGCCCGGTTGGCCATCTCAAAATCCTCAATGGTCTTGGCATTGTCTCCTTCAATGAGGGCGAGTTCGATGCGCGCCAGGTGGACCGATGAGAGCTTTGGAGCTGCATTGCGCAGCGCGACTACTTCGAGCGCTGCACGCATCTCGGCGATCTCCTTCACGGAATTCGTGTCGAGCGGAGCGACCCGCACGCCGCGGCGAGGCGCACTCACGACAAGATGTTGAGCCTCCAATTGTCGAAAAGCCTCGCGCACCGGGACGTGACTCGAGTTGAATTCTCGCGCGACATGATCCTGCCGAAGTGGGGAGTCTGGCTGCAGCGCGCCATTGATAATGCGCTCCCCAATCGACTCGGCGATGCGTCCGGCAGTCGTTCTGTTCTCGCTCATCATAGATTATCTACTGGAAAAATGAGTGCGCCCCGATGACACATCGAATAGCATCGATCCAATGTCGCTGACGATAGATAATTCGCGCGATTATCTATGATTATGGATTCGAAGCTGATGGACGTTTGTGACGGGGTTGACCGGAACGGAAGTTGCGAGCTTGCGCAGGTCGGCGGGAAATGGAAACGTGCCGAGGTCGAAGCTCTCTATGGTCTGCCTCTCTCTGAGCTGATGTTTCGAGCGCAAAGCGTTCACCGCGACAACTTCGATCCAAACCACGTCGAAACAGCTAGCCTGCTCAGCATCAAGACGGGTGGTTGCCCGGAAGACTGCGGCTACTGCGCGCAGAGCGCTCACTACGAGACGGGGGTGAAAGCAACCCGCCTGATGGATTGCGCCGACGTCGTCGCCACCGCGCAACGTGCCAAAGAGGCAGGCGCGACCCGCTTCTGCATGGCCGCGGCCTGGCGCAGTCCGAAAGACCGCGATCTTGATCGGGTCTGCGAGATGGTCGGCGCCGTCAAAGAGCTTGGCATGGAGACCTGCGTCACGCTCGGCATGCTGACGCCGAAGCAGGCAGCACTGCTTTCGGAGGCGGGGCTCGACATCACAACATCGACACTTCGCCTGAGTTCTACGGCAGGATCATCTCCACCCGGACCTTGCAGGATCGCATTGATACGCTTGAGCACGTGCGCGAAGCGGGCATCAAGATCTGCTGTGGCGGCATTATCGGTATGGGCGAGCGTGTTGAGGACCGCCTCGACATGCTGCTCCTGCTCGCCAACCTCCGAGAGCCTCCAGAAAGCATGCCGATCAATCTTTGGAGCGAGGTCAAGGGGGTTCCTGTCATTGACACGGCGGAGGCTCCCGGTCCGATCGCGCTGGTGCGTCTGGTCGCAACCGCCCGGATTATGATGCCGAAGTCGGTGATTCGGCTGTCCGCCGGACGGCAAGACATGACCGACGAATTGCACGCGCTGTGCTTTTTGGCCGGTGCAAATTCAATTTTCATCGGTGACGTGCTGTTGACGACTAAAAATCCGAAAGCCGACCGCGACGCTAGGTTGCTGACCAAGCTAGGTATCACATCCGCCCTTGCCTGACCAAACGGGCAGCGAGCGAGCTGTGTGTAGACCTCCAGGATTAGGTGAGAAATGCAGATTACCTTGTTGAAAGGCAAAATTCATTGCGCATCGGTGACCGAAGCCGATTTGCACTATGAAGGCTCAATCTCAATTGATCGGGCGTTGATGGACGCGGCAGGGTTCCTGGTGAATGAGCGCGTCGAAATTCACAACGTCGAAACTGGCGCGCGGTTCGCCACGTTTGTCACCGAAGCGCCGCGCGGCTCAGGTACCATAGACTTGAACGGTGCGGCTGCGCGACTGGCGTTACCCGGAGACAAAATTAGCGTCCTTGCATACGTCTTACTGGACGAGGCGGAAGCCAAAACGTTCAGACCCCGTATTGTGCTCGTCGATCGAGAAAATCGAATATTGCCGGTTTGATCGCCTATCGGCCAACTGAAGCCGATTTTCTGCGCGTCGGCCAGAATTTTGCGCAATTTCAACGACCTCAGAGTGCACAATGAAGTCAATCCACGCGGGAAAGGCTGCCCGATATACCTCGGCGTTGAACGTCCTGAAAGAAGCCCACCGGTTGCGTAGCCTCACTCCGCGTGCAGGAATCGATTTCACGTCGAACGACTATTTGGCGCTCGCGAGCGCGCCGCGCATGAAGAAGGCTGTCTTGGCAGCAATCGAGGCCGGCACACCGATCGGGGCCGGCGGTTCGCGGCTCCTGCGCGGCAACTGCGAGGAACACGAAAGTCTGGAAGCTGAAGCTGCCAAGTTCTTTGGCGCCGATACAGCGCTCTTCTTTGGCAGCGGTTATGTCGCAAACTTTGCCGTCCTGACGACGGTGCCGCAGAAAGGCGATCTGCTCGTTCTCGATTCTCTGGTGCACGCGAGCATCCATGAAGGCGCACGAGCTGGCCGCGCTGACTTTCGGATAAGTGCCCATAACGACCCAGAATCGGTTGAAAGCACGCTTCGAGACTGGCGGGCAAAGGGCGGAGTTGGCCGCATCTGGATCGTGGCCGAAAGTCTCTACAGCATGGACGGCGATTTGGCGCCGCTCAAAGAGCTGGTTGCGCTCGCCGATCGGCATGATGCGTTCCTGATGGTGGATGAGGCCCATGCCACGGGCGTTTACGGTGAGAAGGGACGGGGGCTCACCGCCCCTTACGAGGGACGAGAAAATCTCCTGGTCGTTCATACCTGCGGCAAGGCGCTGGGCGCAGCGGGGGCGCTTGTCACGGCGTCCGGCATCTTGCGAGACTTCATGGTCAATCGATGCCGGCCATTTATCTTCGCCACCGCCCCCTCGCCGTTGATCGCCGTCGCCGTTCGAGAGGCGATTCTGATCCTGCAGCAGGAACCGGAGCGTCAGCAGCGCCTCATCGAGCTGGTCGCGTTCACACATCGGCAGATGGAGCAGCGCGGTTGGAAAAGTCCTTCGGACTCGCAGATCGTGCCATACATCGTGGGCGATAACGCGCGTGCGATGCGGCTCGCCTCTGCGCTGCAGGGGCGCGGATTCGACATCCGTGGAATTCGCCCGCCAACCGTGCCGGCGGGCACGGCCCGCTTGCGAGTTTCGCTGACGCTCAATGTCGCCGAAAATGACGTACGCGCAATGCTCGATGCGCTGGTCGAGGAGACGGAAGGTAAACTTCAATGAGTCCAAGAATCGTGGTGACGGGCACAGATACCGGAATCGGAAAAACGGTGTTTTCTGCTGGGCTCGCGAACCTCCTGGGCGCGAATTATTGGAAGCCGATCCAGGCTGGCCTCGATGGAGAGACCGATACTGAGACCGTCACACGTTTGGGCGGCCTCTCAGCCGACCGCATCTTGCCGGAGTGCTACCGTCTTCGAACGCCCGCCTCGCCCCATTATGCTGCTGAAGTTGACGGAGTTCGGGTCGAGGCAGAGTCGCTCGACGTGCCGGATACCGGGACGCAGCCATTGGTTATAGAAGGCGCGGGCGGGCTGATGGTGCCGCTGAGCGGCGACACACTTTTTATTGACGTGTTCGAGCGCTGGCGGCTTCCAGTGGTGCTTTGCGCGAGCACACGGCTCGGCACCATCAACCACACACTGCTCTCGATAGAGGCTCTCCGAAAGCGTGAGATCCCCATTCTCGGAATGGCCTTCATTGGCGAGCGAAATGCCGAGACTCAGACTGTTATTCGCGAGATGGGCCGGGTGCGTTGGCTGGGGCGATTGCCATGGCTTTCTCCCCTCACCACGGACACGCTGAAGGCCGCATTCAAAGCTTCATTCCGTGCAGATAGCTTCAAGTTGTATGCTAAAGAATAAGTCCCCCATCTGGCATCCGTTCACCCAACACGGTCTTCAAGACGAGATGACGAGGGTTGTTCGGGGTAATGGTGCTTATCTCCACACCGCGGATGGTCGCCGTATCATCGATGCAATCTCATCCTGGTGGGTGGTGACGCATGGTCATTGCCATCCACATATTGTGCGCGCGATTCAGGAACAGGCAGGTAAGCTCAACCAGATCATCTTTGCCGGGCATACCCACGATCCCGCGGAGGAAGTTGCCGCCCAGCTGCTGAGGCTCGCCCCACGCCGGCTCGAGCATGTCTTTTTCTCGGACAGCGGCTCAGCAAGCGTCGAAGTCGCGCTAAAAATGGCGCTTGGCTATTGGCATAATGTAGGCAAGCAACGAGTACGCATCGTCGTGATGCAGCATTCCTATCATGGCGACACGATAGGTGGGATGTCTGTCGGAGCCCGCAGTGTCTTCAACGAGGCGTACGGACCCTTGCTGTTCGACGTCACCTCAGTCCCATTTCCCGCACCAAGTCGTGAGCAGGATACGCTGGACGCCCTTGAGTCCGCATGTCGAAACGAAATTCCAGCAGCCTTTATTGTGGAGCCTCTGATACTAGGGGCAGGCGGAATGCTGATGTATCCAGCCTGGGTGCTCAGGGAAATGAAGCGGATCTGCGAGGCTTCAGACGTCCTGTTCATTGCAGATGAGGTCATGACCGGATGGGGTCGCACGGGAACACTCTTCGCCTGCGAGCAGGCCAATATCACACCAGATATCGTCTGTTATTCCAAGGGAATTACGGGAGGAGCGCTTCCCCTGGCGGTAACACTCTGTCGTGCGGATATTTTCGATGCTCACTACTCGAAAGATCGAACGCGTACTTTCTTTCATTCGAGCTCATATACCGCAAATCCCGTGGCCTGCGCGGCCGCAAGAGCTAATCTGGAGCTCTGGCAAGTTCCCGATACTCGCCAACGCGTGGCAGCGATCGCCGTGATGCAAGAACAGGCACTTGAGCCATTCCGGGGCGACGCACGCTTCGGAAATGTTCGCCGAACCGGCACGATTACAGCACTCGATCTGAAGACGAGCGATTCGGGTTATCTGGCGGATATAGGTCCGAAGCTTCAGGCCTTTTTTAACAATCGAAACCTGCTACTGCGGCCGCTCGGCAACTCGATCTACGTGATGCCGCCGTACTGTGTGACAGCGGCAGACCTTGATGAAATCTATGCTGGCATCTGGGATGCCGCCGATGCGCTAGCTGGAAGGAGCGCTCTGCGGGCATAGAAACCGAAAGCAAGAGCGTCTTAACTATCCGGGCAACCGTTCGACGATCGCACTCACCCGAACCTCCGCCCGCAGTGGGCTTCAGCAAAGATCTGAGGCAGTGCTGCGATTGCCACGAACCGGGATCCGATACCGTAGATCTTTAGCGACGATAAACAATCCTCACGGTTACAAAAATTTTTTAAGCCTTGGTTTCGTGATTGGTGGTGAGCGCCTATCTGCACTTCTGTTGCGTATCCAAGCGAGCCCGGCAAGATGCAACGTCCCAGGTGCGGGGACAGTGCTGTCAGTGTTGTCGGCACGAATCCTGCGCGACCGCACCAAAGATCGCGCAATTTATGCGCGAGCTGCCGCCTTCGGCGCGAGTTCGCAGCAAGAGAGCGTGATATGCCGACGTCGTAACCGGTCTTGGGGCTGTCGACGATCGGCCACTAGGCCGGCCGACCGCGCAGAGTAAGCCGCGAGGGACAAAGAACGCAAAGCAGACTGCCTGCCCGCCCTTGTCACGCGTGTCCCATGAATCCCGGTCTCACCGTCAACTCTGTGTAACAAACCCAAACTAGAGGTTGCGATGATCAGCGTCTCCCCGAGCTTACGTCTTGAGCGTGCTGATCAGCAACGCGCCGAAAATGATCACGGATTGACTGGCAATTTGATGCTCGCCTCAATGACTGCAATACGGCTCGTATTGCCAATTCTTCGTCGATTTCGGCCAAGCCTGCGAACCAAGATTGCCATGCTTGGAATAGTGGGCGTGCTCGTCACAGGGGCAACTTGCATCGTGGGGCTAAATTATGTTGCACAGGTGCAGCACGAGGCAAACCGGAGCATCCATCTTCGCGCTCACTTGGCCGCCTTGTCAGAAGCGTTTCTTGAATCGCAGCAGCTTGCGCTGGAGTTTCTGCGCAAGCACGACGAAGCATTGATCGCGCGGCACGCCCGAGGCATCAGGAAGGAGCTCGCCGACCTCGATCAGATCGAGGAGTGTGTTGCCTCCTTGCCAGACGGCGATCCTCTGAAAGACGTATCGTTCCTGCGCGCCGGAATTGGCCTTTATGCAACGCGTTTTAACAATATCGTTTCAGCGCAGCGCGTCCTCGGCTTCGCCGAGAATGATGGCCTCCAGGGCAAGCTGCGCGACGCCGTGCATCAGGCCGAATCCCGGCTGACGCAGATCAATCAGCCGCAGCTAACCGTATTGATGCTGATGATGCGACGGCACGAAAAGGATTTCATGCTGCGGCGCGAGGAGAAGTATGGCGATGAACTGGATAAGCGCGTCGCCGAGTTCGACACCACCCTTGCTTCCTCCGAGTTGGGGTCAGTTGCTAAGACGGAACTGAAGCGGCTAATTGATTCCTACCGCTCGAGCTTCGTGGCCTTCCTGGTTGCTCAACAAGCATTGGACGATCAGGTTGATGATCTCGGGCAGATCTACGGCCGGAATCGTCCTCTCCTGTTGAAGGCGATCGCGACAGCTGATGCCAGCGCTACCGCTGCGGAAGAGCGTGCTTCGCGCATCCGCCAGATGCTGGGCTGGGGAATTGGACTTGCCACGCTCGTAATCGGTTTTGTTGCCGTCTTTGTCGGGCAGGGCATGGCCCGGCTGATCACACACATGACCAAAGCGATGCGCCAACTGGCGGCTGGGCAATTCGAGGTGACCCTACCCGGACTTGGTCGTTCGGACGAGATAGGCGAGATGGCGCAGGCCATGGAATCGTTCAAGCTTAAGTCAAAAGAAAAGGCGCAGGCCGAATTTGCAGCGAATCTAGAACAGGATCGCTTGGCGGGAATGCGACGTAAGGAGGAACTGGAGAAGCTTGCCAGGATCTTTGAAGATGCGGTCAGCGGCGTCATCGACACACTGTCATCTGCCTCGACCGAACTGGAGGCTTCTGCCCGCAGCTTGACGGACACGGCCCACAATACACAGGAAGTCTCCGACAAAGTCGCCTTCGCCTCGGAGGAAGCTTCGGGCAACGTTCAGGTTGTCGCTGCACGTACCGCGGAGATGATGGCGTCCGCTACGGAGGTTGAACGCCAGGTCGAGCAATCTGCAGTAATCGCCAGAGGCGCCGTGCGTCAGGCCGAAGAAACCAACCGAAGGATAAAGCACCTGTCGGCAGCGGCCCTAAAGATTGGTGGCGTGGTTGAGCTGATCGCCGCAATTGCGAGGCAAACAAACCTTTTGGCTCTCAACGCGACTATCGAGGCTGCACGCGCGGGTAGGGCCGGCCGCGGCTTTGCCGTTGTGGCGCACGAGGTAAAGTCGCTGGCAACAGAGACGGCGAAGGCGACCTCCCAAATTGCAGAGCAAATCGGAGGTATCCAGGCGGCCACCGAGGAGTCGGTCAGCGCTATCGCCGAGATCGGCAACAGCATCGGCAGGATCTCGCAAATCGCATCGACGATTGCAGCTGCGATCGAAGCGCAGGGTACGGCAACCAAAGATATCGCGCAGAATATCCAACATGCGGCACAAATGTCGACGCAAGTCGCCAGCAACATCCGGCAGGTTGCATTGAGCGCCTCAAGCACAGGCGCGTCATCCTCGCAGGTGCTGACATCGGCGAATGCGCTGGCCCAAAGCAGCCATCGCCTCAAACTGGAAGTCGATGGCTTTCTCGCCGGGGTCAGGTCGTGATGATCTGAAATACTGCAGAACTATTTGACGGTGTGATTATCTGCTCTCATTTGGGGTCTCAGAATGCCTGCCTATCTTGCGTCGTATGATTTGAAGGAGACCAAGCCCGATCCTCACCCCACCTTTTTGAAACAAGCAGCGGCGCAGGGCTGGAAACTGTGGATCCTTGGCTCGAACAACATGCGCTATCGTCTTCCAAACACGACGTTGGTCGGCACATTCGACAGTTTGGCTGTTGCCGAGGCCAGGCTCGAAGCAGCCCGCTTGGCGACAGAGAACGAAATGGGTGGCACCGTCACGACGAGCAAGTGGATTATTGCGGAATACGGACCGACTCGGTTCAATTCTGACGAGCGGCAGAGCGCGTAACGTAGGAGCCCCGAAGCGTTCCTGGCGCGCCCCGGACTCATCATAAACCTTGCTCGTATGATTGGCTTTGTCGGTCTTGAACTCGACGTGAGGCACCAGTTGCAGGCCGCTCTTGCCCCACGACCAGTTGGTTCTCAACGTCCCCGCCTAATTGCCTTCCACAGCAAATCGCTGACTGGTCGCTTGGGACTCAAGGAGCCAATCGGCCGCCTTATCCGTTTCCATCCCCTAACGTAAGAAAGTCCTAGAGCAACATCAGCTTCCGTAACTCAATTCCAGCGCGAGATGATCAGAGTTATCACTTGAAGTGACTTCGTCGTTTTGTCAGATCAACGCACATTTTTCTTGGATCGGAGCACTATGGCTGAACAAGTACCGTCGCCTCGTGGCGCAAGGCCGTCTATTGTCGAAAGTTTTAGTATCGAGGGGCTCTACGGATACCGGACAATTTCGATCGCGTCCGAGTACTCAGCGACAATTCTAATTGCGAAGAATGGTTCAGGAAAAACAACCATCCTCGCTGCCTTAGACGCATTTCTGCGGGGGCAATTCTCTCGATTGCGCGATACAAAGTTTCTGCGCATCCGTTGCAAATTGCGCGCAATAGATCAAGAAATCATTCTCTCACGCGATGACCTGATTGGATACTTCAGGAATGAGGAGATCGAATTAGGTGCTCGTCGGCTTGAACTAGAGCCGGCAATCCTATTCGCCTTTATCGAGGAGTACTACGCCGACGAGCGGAAGCTGAATTACGAAGACGACATCGGGCAGCGAATTATTCAGAAGTTCGGTACGCGCGCTGAGGCACAAAGTTTTTGCCAGCGGTTGAGAGCAGACCTGCTCTCCAATGCGCCTACCATTGAGGCAGCACATACCCAAATAAGAGCCGCGCTCAGCGACACTGAGATAGTTTACCTGCCAACGTACCGTCGCATTGAGCTTTCATTCAGCCCTCCCGCACATGACCGCCTTGGAAGAAGACAGAAACCGTTTTTTCCAGGCGTCAAAACTAGCCTGTTTCCTGCTGACATTCAGTTCGGGCTGTCGGACATTTTGGAGCGTCTGTCTGATCTAAATCAACGTATTGTCTTCGACTCAAACCTTGGCTATCGGGAGATCAGCGCAAGCATCATCAATGAGCTTATCGATGGCAGCTTCGATCAAGTTGCCGCAATGCCTGAAGACATTCCGGACAAGGACGAACTGGAACTCTTCTTTTCGCGCCTACGTGAAGGAGGGAGACGTAGATATGGCCCGTATATAGACCCCAGCTCCATTCCCAATATCGACAAGATCTATACTGGGCAGGACATTTCTGACGAACGCAGCAAGTTCCTGCGATATTTTCTCGCAAAGCTTAGCACGGTGATCAGGGCGACCCGCGACATTGAGGCGTTGGTGCGGGACTTCATTGCAAGTTGTAACAGATACCTCTCGTCGATTGATCCTAGCACTTCTTTGCCGCGGGACGCTAACACCCCGCTATTGGCCATTGATGAAAAAGCATTGCGGCTCGATCGACGAGATCTGCAAGTGTCCGTTGAAAGCCTCAGCGCTGGACGAACGATTCCGCTCGATGCACTCTCGTCTGGCGAAAAGCAAATGATCTCGCTTTTTGCGAAGCTTTTCCTGTATCCAAACAACAAGATCGTCTTGATCGATGAGCCGGAGCTGTCATTGTCGCTTGAATGGCAGCGTCAAATCTTGGTTGACGTGATCAACATACCCCTCTGTAGTCAGATCGTGGCAATTACTCACTCCCCGTTTATTTTTGATAATTCCTTGGAGCCCTTTGCGCGCTCGCTAGTCTCATCGATTGATCCTAGTGAGGGTGCCATTCCCGATGAAGCCGAGGACGATGCATGATCGGCGCATCAGGTGGAGAGGTTCAGGCCCCCAACATCGAGAAGCTCAAAGCAGCCCGCAAAAGTCCAGCGGTGCTCAAAACGAAGCTCGTGCTACTTCGTGACCGGTTGCCGGATTGTATCGTGTTTGCATTCGAAGGGGACAACGACAAGCCGGTCTACTACCAGTGGGCTAAGCAGTTGAGGCCAGACCTGTGCTACGAGCCCTTCGTTTGCGGTGGGAAAAAGCAGGTTTTTGAGTTTCGCGAAATGCTGGCTCGCGACCTAGGCGGCCTGTCGAATCGCGTGTATTTCTTTGTTGATCGAGACTATGACGATCTCGCAGGATTTGACGACAGCCCCGCTACTTTTATGACGGACCGATATTCGGTTGAGAACTATTTGGTAAGTGAGAAAGTATTTGAGGAGCTCCTGAAAGATGAGTTCCACTGTCATGGCGAGCCCGAATTGCGGAAGGAAATCGTCGAGCGATTTGCGGAGCGGTTGAACGAATTCATTTCCGTGACCAAGGAGATCAATCGAAGACTATTCGTAGCGCGACAACTCAAACTTCAGCTCTTGAAGAGCCTGCCGGATAGAATAAACCATATCGCTGTTGTCGAGCTTGCCGGTGTTTCTGCGGCTAAATCCAAACCAGAAGAGCTTATCGTATTGGCAGAAGAACCAGCTCAAAAACAAGTGGAACGTCTTTCGGCTGAATTTGAGAAGCTGCTTCCCATCGAGAGATATCGGGGAAAATTTAGCAATCTATTCTTCATGAAGTGGTTGGAATTGCTCTGTGCGGATCGCAAAGAGCAAAACTCCAAATGCTTCAATCGTCTTGGACAGCCGCGCGTGGTGCCCATACAAGGAATTACGCTGGGAATGCTGGCATCCAAATCTGACTATCCGGCGGGGTTGAGGGAGTTCATTGCTTCAGTTCAGTAGAAGTATCAGCCACAACAATGCGTCGGCAGAGTTTTCCCTTCTTGGCCTCCGTAGGCAAATGATAGATCGCTCGAGTAACACCTTGGTAAATCTTGCCCGCGGCGAGGAAGGGAACTCCTCTCTTGAAAGCCAGATGCGCCTCCACGCAACCGGTTCGCATGTTGAGAGCCACCGATCTCCGCTTGATGATCGCGCAATCATTGGATGTTTGGCGCGGTCTGTTCTTGACTTTTGAGCGCACGTTTGTCTTTTCAGCTCGCCTTTCACTGGTTTCTGCTGTCGTAGTTACCCAACAACCACTCTCGCTATATGGGTGGGCTGACGGATCGAACAAGATGAGCCACATTTCGGACGGGCCTATTGAACGCGTCACAATTCCAGTGCTGCAGCGGTGGAAAGGCGAGGGGCGGCTTGTCGCAATGACCACCGCTTATGACGCCGTCGCGGCACGCATCGCCGACCCCATTGTCGACATTATCCTTGTCGGGGATAGCGTTGGCAATGTCTGCCTCGGTTTCGACAATACGCTGCCGGTCAGTATGGCCATGATGAACCATCACCTCGAAGCCGTGGCGCGTACAAGGCCTCATGCCTTGCTTGTCGCTGATATGCCCTTTCTAAGCTTTCATCTCAGTCACGAGGAGACGATTCGCAGCGCCGGAGGCTTCCTGCAGCGTGGGGCCGACGCCGTGAAACTCGAGGGCGGAGCAAAGCGTGCCGAAACGGTACGCGCCTTGGTCGATTGCGAGATTCCAGTGATGGGCCATCTCGGCCTGACGCCGCAGAGCGTCAATATGATGGGTGGTTTCAAGGTGCAGGGCCGGAAAGCCGATGATGCCTTGCGTCTGCTCGACGACGCCCACTGCCTGCAAGAGGCCGGCTGTTTCGCTCTTGTCCTGGAGGGTATTCCGGCTGAGCTCGCGGCTCGAGCGACCGAGTCCTTGACGATACCGACGATCGGGATCGGGGCTGGCCCCAGTTGTTCCGGCCAGGTGCTTGTATTCCACGATGTGCTCGGCTTGACCGAAAGTCATCGGCCCAAATTCGTTCGCACCTATGTCGAGGGTTTTGGGGTATTGCAGGAGGCACTGTCCCGCTGGGCCGCAGATGTCCGCAATGGCGCATTCCCGGCTGCACAAGAATCGTATCGGCTTCCTGAAGGGTTGAGCGATGCGATTGCAAACTGGGCACCTTCTAATCCAACCTGATGTAAAGCTCACACATGCAAACAATTACGACGGTCGCTGAGCTTCGCGGCGCTCTTGCAAACGTGCGTGACAAACGTGTTGGCTTCGTACCGACAATGGGCTACCTGCACGACGGCCACCTTGCATTGGTCGAGGCGAGTCGTGCACAGTGCGACGTCACGGTCGTAAGTATCTTCGTCAACCCGACTCAGTTCGGGCCGACCGAGGACCTCAGCACCTATCCGCGCGACTTTTTGCGGGATGAGAAGCTGTGTCGCGATGCCGGTGTCGCGATTGTCTTCGCTCCAGAGGAACGGGAGATCTATCCGGCTCAATTTGAGACTTTCGTCGAACCCGGCGAACTCGCAAAATCATTGTGTGGGGCGTTCAGGCCTGGACACTTTCGCGGTGTCGCAACCGTCGTTTGCAAGCTGTTCAACATGGTGCGGCCGGATATCGCATTCTTCGGGCAAAAAGATTTTCAGCAATGCGCGGTCGTGCGTCGGATGGCACTTGATCTCAATCTTCCGATCGAGATCGTCACCGTGCCGACGGTTCGGGAGCCGGACAGGCTCGCAATGAGCAGCCGCAATCGATACCTCAATAAAGAAGAGCGCCGGCGGGCTCTTTCGATCAGTCGCGGTCTGCTCGCGGCGGAAGCCGAATTTCGTGTAGGGGAGCGCAATTGCGAGAAGCTCATCGCAATCGCCAGGCAGCATTTGGACGAAGTCGACCGGCTGCAGTACCTCGAGCTGGTCGATGCCGACACGCTCGAGCCGGCCTCCGGTCCCCTAAGCCATCCTGCGGCTCTATGCGCTGCGGCCTACGTCGGCTCGACGCGGCTGATCGATAACGTAATTCTTAAGCCGTAAGTGAGCACGCAATACGGCGATCAAGCTCGAGCGACCTCATTGAGCGCGATGACGCTCCTTGAAAAAAAGCGCGGCCGTCACGCGCGAAGATCACTTCTGAGCATGAGCGCGGCCGTCCCAACTCTGTGCATAGCGAACCAAAGTAGGTGTAGCCGTCCGGTTTTTGTCCGATTTGGCCGGTCTGTCGTGTCGTGGTTGCGCGGCAATTTGTCTGCGCCCGCAATCCTACCTGTTCTGAGCGCTGCGATATCGAAACGCAGATGTCACAATCTCATGCGACGTGCCGCCCGTCTTCCTCAGTAACGCGCAACCGTCGCATCTCAGCTGGCCCCGCAGTGACTACGCTGATCGAGCAACTCAAGATGGGAATCGGATGGCCGTCCTTTGACAGTGAGAATCGGTGCGAACTACCCTGCCAGTCTGCAAAAAGCGTTTCATCGGTCAATCCAGTTAAAATTCGCCAGGAATCGGGTTTGCATCGCAGGATTTAGGCTCGAGTTTGCTCCGGATTGCAGTAATCAAGATTGGACTGCGCTTATAGTCACCAACCTCGGCGAAGCCGTCCAATGGAACAGTTGCTTCGTCAAATCGATGCATATCAAACGCTTACGTGCCGGGCCTGCAGCTTGGCGTCGGCCGACATCGCCCGCGCGGAAAGATATCCACCCAATACGCCATAGGAGGCGAGAATGCGTAATGGCTTCCATAACTCGGAGCATGTTTCAGGAATGTGCTGTGCGGTCTGCGGTGGAAGGTTCGGTCTGATCCGCTACTACTGTTGGCGAACGGCCCTTTGTTCCAAGAAATGCATCGACCGCTTCAAGGCGCGGCGGGAGGCCGATCAAAAATGGCTTCGCTGGTTGCGGGCGGCCTAATTCTGCCGGGTATCACACAGACCTGGAGATTTCATTGCAATTCTTCAATTTGGATGATTCTCGAGGGCCAGCCGGGGCCATAGGCGGTTGTTACTGTGAGACAGTCCGCAAATATCCACCGCTATCCGCCACCCGGGACGCATGTGATCATGTGATCTGCGGTCGAGCTATGCAGGATTTTGGGTGACGAGGCGATCAGGCGGCGTGGTTTGCCGGCATGTGGATGACCTCGATGCCGTCGTTGAATCTGACACCTGCGATGAGCTTCGGCAACTGATTTGTGCCTTTGAGCCGCCGCCACTTTTTTGATGCGGCGATAACCAGCTTGAACACCATCAGCCTGGCGGTCGTTGAGGACAGCGATCCTTTCGTTCGCACGGTTCTGTGTCGCACGGTCGCGAACACGCTTTCGATGGGGTTGGTCGTGCGCAAGTGATCCCAATGCTCGGCAGGAAAGTCGTAGAAGGCCAGCAGCGCGTCGCGGTCCTTTGCGAGGCATTCGACCGCCCGGCCGTACTTGGTGCGGTATTTCTCGGCGAAGACGTCGATCGCCACTTCGGCGGCCGCCCGGTTTGGCGCCCAATAGACTTCGCGCAGGTCCTTCTTCATGTTGGCCTGCACCGAGAGCGGGACCTTGTCCAGGACGTTGACGGTCTTGTGCACCCAGCAGCGCTGGTGCCGCGTGCCGGGAAACACCTCGTCAAGCGCCTTCCAGAAGCCGAGCGCGCCGTCACCAACGGCAATTTCCGGGGCGATTTGCAACCCGCGTTGCTTCACGTCGATCAGGAGCTCACGCCAGCTCTGCGCGCTCTCCCGGACACCGACCTGAAAGCCGATCAACTCCTTCTTGCCTTCCGGCGTCGCGCCGATCAGCACCAGCATGCACTCGCCGTGGTCTTCCATGCGTGCCTGCAGGAAGACGCCATCGGCCCACACATACACGTACCGCCGCGCCGAGAGATCGCGCTTCTGCCAACGCTCATACTCGCCCTGCCATTCGGCCGTCAGCCGGGAAATCACCGCCGGCGACAGGTTCGGCGCGTCCTTACCCAGCAGGGCCGTCAGCGCCTCCTGGAAATCGCCCGTCGAGATGCCACGCAGGTACAACACCGGCAACAGCGCATCCAGGCTCCTGGTCCGCCGCGCCCATAGTGGCAGAATCGCCGAGCTGAAGCGGATCCGCTCGCCATCGCCGGCTGCACCGCGGTCCCGGATCTTCGCCCGTGCGACCTCGACCGGTCCGATGCCGGTCGCAATCGTTCGAGCCGGGCCGTAACCATGCCGCACGACACGGGCGCGCCCGTCGGCAAGCTTCAAATCTTTCACCGTGGCAAGAAACGTCTCGACTTCGATCTCCACGGCCTGCGCCAGAAGCTGCCGAGCACCAGCTCGCAAAATATTGGTCAGTGGATCGTCGATCTCGTCGGGCTGACGAAGGGCAACAATATTGCTAGTCTCGTTCATGGCGTATCGCTCTCCTTGAGAGGTTCTGGCAGGCTCGACACCCGCCTCGATACGCCGCCTATCTCATTCCGTCATCACCCAGCTTCACGCATAGCTCTCTGCGGTCGCCCGAGATTGGCGCGCTTTCGAAGCTCGAATGGCCGACAAAATCTCAGGCCGGACGGAGTACACTAACAGGCCTATGCTATGAAATTCATCCTGGTGAACCACCGGACCCCGCACGGCGAGCGAGCCTGCACGACCTGCTCTCGGGCGTTAGGTCCTGGCTACCTGCGAGATGTAGTGACGCGTAGAGAATATTGCGGCTATGACTGCTACCGACGCTGTCACTTAACAGACATCGCCTCCCTTTTCTGCAACCCGCGTGCCTTCCTTGGGCATAGGAAGGATCTTGCTCCTGTCGGAGTCGCTGCCCTGCTGACTGCCGCTTCGTGCTGGATTGATGTCGGGCTAGCCACAATGTTATGGATCAATACGGTGGCTTGTCCCGCAGAGCGGTCTAAATCTGAAAGACCTCCGTCGGCCTAAGCGAGGAAAAGTGAAGGCGGCGCTTTGCTGCATGGTGAGTGCAGATTGAACTACTCGACCTGGCGTGGTGCGGGCGCCCAAGCTGGGCCTGCGGCTCATTTTGAGGGAGAACGAAGCATGCCAGGACGCGTGGTGCGTCCTTCCGTTGAGGGCTATGCTGTCGCCTTTCGACAGAGAACTCGCGTATGATTGAGTGGCGCCAGATTGTCGTTCTGGCAATGGTCGCTCGCGTTCGCGGGGCCGTTTCTGAAAGCGGCGGCCCCTTGCCGCGGAGGAGCCGGCTACGCATCGGCACCTCCGCGGCTGCAGCAGAATGGGCGCCGTTGATGTACCTCGTTAGCATTACCAGTTATGGTTTCCGCTGCGCAGCGCTGCATGCTACTGTCGTGATCTGGTAGATGGGCCATTGAAAGCAACTGTTGTTTTGAGAGATATATGTCGCGTTCAGTTGAGTTGATCGTCAACGGCTATGTCAGGCTGAGGGATCGTGGTGCGCTAGAGGACCTTCTTTCGCATCGGCGGGAGCTGCTGAGCCAACTAAGTAGCGTCACCGGCATCGATCCAAGACAAGCCGTCGAGCAGATAACCCAAGAAATCTCAGTTATCGAAGCTGGACTTGCGATGATCGCGCCAGAGTGATCAGCGCGCTCGGACCATTCGGTTGAGCGAAGCAATTTGTAGTCGCTCAGCCGCTTCCCACTAGCGCGAGAAGGAACAGGAGCTCGCCCGATAACGCTCTTCCAACGAACGAAGCGCCGCACCGAGTATATTGGCACGGCGACTTCGCCTCAGGTGAATCCGGACGAGCAATGACCGGTCCGCGGAGCTTAGCGCCCTGCAGAACCGCCGCAAACTAAACGTCTGCATCAAGCTTGATGTCGCCGCAGCAGGTTAATGCGGGAACAGGCGCCTACAGCTAACACTGGCAGCACACGTTCGGCAGCAGATGGCCTATTAGGAGAACTCATGACATGCTGAGGCAGGGGGCACACGATCGGAACTAAGCCATGTGGCAAACCAAAACTCCATATAGATTCTGCTGGATGTGGTGTCGCGGCTTCACTCGCTCACCGGCTTAGGCCGGTCGAGAAAATCCAGGGCGATTCTTATCTGCTCAAGCTGTTGCTCGATCTTTTTGCGCTGCCGAACGTCTTGGGTAGAGTCAAGTTGCTCGATGAGCTTCTGCTTTCGGGCAAGCAGATTTTTAATGACGGTCGTCATCTGAACTCCGCTACAGCTCGCAATCCATGGCCGGTTGCTGCCTATTCGCTTACCTTGTCCGGTGCGGCTCCGGTGATGAGCCAGGACAGCAATCGGGGCTTGCGGCCGCTAAAACGCACCGGTCGCGCCGAAACGAGACAGTAGAGAGGATGGTCATTCGAAAATCTGCGTGATCCCGTTGATGGAACGGAGAAGGAGATTATCGGCCTAATGAGGGTGACGGCGTCTCCCTTGTGCGCGTTGGCAGTACCGGATACTCGATCTTAGGGAGGCGCCCGCTCAGTGAATTGAGAAACGCTACAATCGCGTTGTTCTCCTTCTCGCTGAGCTTGGCACCGAGCTGGACTTCACTCATAACATCTACGGCTTCCTTGAGAGTCCAAACTTGACCAGAATGGAAGTAGGGAGCCCGCATTGCGACGTTCCGCAAGGGGGCAACGCGGAATACGTACTCGTCGGTGGCCGCCTTAGTGACCGCGAATCGTCCCTTGTCGGACGCGGGGAGGAGCTTGGTATCGGGCTTTTCAAGCACACCAAACGGTACGAAGTCCTGTCCACCAATATTGATTCCGTTGTGGCAAGAAGCGCATCCTTTCTCCATGAACAGCCTCAATCCCTCTCTTTGCTGATCATCCAGCGCGTCGGCGGCGCCATTCAGGTACTGATCGAACGGAGCCGCCGGGGTTGTGAGAGTCGCTTCGAAGGCCTCGATTGCCTTCGCGAAATTTTCAAAAGTGACAGATGGTGTATCGTCGGGGAACGCTTGATTGAACATCCCGACATATTCTTTCATCGAATTGAGCGTGTTCATCACGTGATCTGGGGTCGCATTCATCTCGACGCTCGCCTGAACGGGGCCCTTGGCTTGTGCCTTGAGATCAGGCGCGCGTCCGTCCCAGAACTGCGCGACATTAAACACCGAATTGTAGACGGTCGGCGCGCGACGCGCCCCCTTTTGCCAACCGTGACCAACTGAGGTCGGACCCGCGTCGACCCCGCCTGTGCCGAGATTATGGCAGGTATTGCAGCTAATGATCTCGCTTGACGAAAGGCGAGGATCGAAAAACAACATCTTGCCGAGTTCGACTTTCTCGGCGGTGACAGGATTGTCTTTTATCGTCGGGATGCCAGAAGGGATCGGTTTAAAAGTCTCTCTGGCTGCCCTCATCAAAGCGTCATCTGCAGTAGCATGGAATGAGACGAACACTGCGACAGCAACAATAGATACCTTGCGCATCACGTGAGACTTCCGCTTCAATACGATTACCGAGCACCATTTTTCAGAGAGCGCTCGCTACATGATCGCCTGCAGCAATGCAGGAACCGAGCCATCTCTCGCGCGTGAATTGCCGCAGGTCTCTCTGGTCGATGTCGGCTTCGTGACAGTATGCCGGCGGCCCGACAAAAAATCGGTTCGCCGCAGCGTGAAATGTGTCGTGACGTCACTCGAATAGCAGCGCAAAGCGCTGAACGGCACGCTAGTTGCAGAGATACCAAGAACATCAGCGGCATCTGTCCAACGAATTCGGATGAAGACCGCTCAATTGGGGCCAAATCGATGCCATAGATGTCGCACTATCAATTTTGGTCCCGCCGATCGAACTTACGCCTTCGTCACGGAGCGTCGTCGCCTTTGATCGAGGGTTGGGGTCTATTGTGCGTGGAGAACGCGGCGGCTGCGCCCGCCGCACCGAGAAGTGGCCGGGCTTCGCAAAAATTCTAAAGTCGACGTCAATACGTCGTGACGCGCGCCGGGACATTGTGGTCGGCTTTGTTACATCCGATGGGGCGCCCTAACCGCAAGCTCACTCTGATGCCTGGTGAGAAGAGCTGAGCGAGAGCTCCGCCATGCGTCCTCCGATCGCGACGTGCACGCAACGAAGCAGCAGCAGCGGCCGACACCGCAGGGCGACTGCTGTTGCTTAACTATCCGCGGCCACTTGCCCGACCGCGGACACCTTCTTCAGTTTCGCGGCCTTTCTTCAGGGACAAATCCGTCAATTCGAGGAGAACCATGAGCTATGTAATTCGACACTGGTGCAGCGCGCTCTTCGGCTGCGCGCTATCGCTGTTCGCTCTAGCGAGCGCGTGCGCACAAGGCCGTCTCACCGAACCAGCGTCGCGCGTCGTTCTATGTGCCGAGCATCTGAACAAGGACTGTCCAATTGATTTGTGGAGAGCAAACGCGATGGAGAGCGGAAAATTTTTTCCCGCCACGAAGGGAGGGCTGTTAGACCCGGTTGCGCCGACCGACGTGCAGAACGCGGTTCCACCCCAGGACGGCCGCATCGCCGGCAGCAGCGCACGCGGTGATGTGCCCTTGCTGGATGAGCAGACACCAACGCGCTGGGAAAAGGTTCGGCTACACTCAGGCGCGAAACAGAAGTTCAAGTGGGAATACGGCGAGGCTCGCCTGACGCGACGTTGGAACTACTTCATCACACGAATCGGCTGGAATCCATCTGCACCGCTGACGCGCGCGCAGTTCGAGGTGAAGCCATTCTGCACGGCGCAGAATCTCGGCCAGCCGTTTTGGGACCCGTATGCCAATCTAATGCCCCAGGAGCCTACGGTGCACGTGTGTGAGCTGCCAAAGCGCACCGGCTATCACGTGATTTTGGCGGTGTGGGAAGTGGCCAATAGTCCGATGGCTTTCTATCAGATCGTTGACGCAATTTTCGAGGAACAGAGATCGTCCGGTGGCTCCGATTGAGAGGAAAATGGGCGGCTGTGGGCCCCCGAATGCACTACGCACCTCACGAACTGCACAGACTCATGACAGACATTGACGTGCGAGCAAAGGAAACATTGACTGAAGGTGAGTATTCTCGACTTCGCCGATTGATAGTTGGGAGCTAATTGTGAATTTTTGTGCACTGCTGCTGATGCTAGCATCGAAGATGTTCTTTGAGCTGTTATGGCACCAGGCTTCGCTTCGACCTCAAGAACGGTTGCAGCCTCCAACTACCGAAGCCTTGCCGATCTGAGCGTCCGCACTGCTAGCTTCTACGTGAAGGGCCAGCTTCTCAGGCCGATCTCGCGCGGGCTGACGCGGGGCTTACCCCGAGGCCTCATAGTGCAAAGGTAGCCGGCGGCCATCATCGTCTCAGAGCCTACCGTTCCATATCGAGCGTGATTTTGATTGGGCGCGGCGAGTAGGAGCCGAGCTGATGCCCTGAGACGATAAAGCGCCGACTCCTCCCCGCGCCCGCCAAGTGGTGTGGTGTGACTTGAACAGAGCAGGCAGTTTGCCGTATCGAAGACCGCATGCTTCGATAAGCACTTGCGCCGTTGCAGCGTTGAGCCACCAATCCCGCGGAGGGTCTCATTGCTGGAATTGGCGCAAAACTGGCAAATCAGCCTTTGTTAGTCGTGTATGGGCGGAAGACCACGGTTGGCCTTCTCCGTGAGAAAGCGCGCGCACGCCGCTTGCTAGATCCTCCAACAGGACCAAAGTCAATGCTTTACGGGGCAACAAAATCGACTGGAGCGCGCGAAGCTTCTCTTCGCCGGATTTCGGTCAATGGGCCGTCCGCAGCATTGGCGTTAGCGGCGGCGAGTCGCCATGCTGTATCTCACCAATGATTTGGAAGCCGTGACGCTGGTAAAAGGGAATGTTTTCGGGATTTGAACTTTCGAGATAGGCGGCCGTGCCCTCCGAATCACATCGTTTGAGAGCGTGTTTCATCAGCGATGTGCCGAGTCCCTGTCCCACCCAGTTTGGATCGGTGGCAATGAGAGGCAGATACCAATGTGCCTCGGCTGGATGATGTTCGGCCATTCCCAACCGTAGCTGTGCCATGTCGTCGGTGATTTCCGGACGTAGCGAGTGCGCCATAATTGCGTCGAGCGCCTCCTCATCTTGCCCCACCCCGGGTGGCAGCCACAGGGCCGCGGCGCGAATCCCTTCTGTCACGTATGCCGTTCCATGCTCGAATGCTCGTCCCCCACAGGCCTTAACGAACTGAGGCATACTCGCAAGATATTGGGTTGGGTCAGGCCAGCTCCATCGCGCCAGTGGGTCTGCGGCAAAGCCCAGCACAAGCGTCCAAACGGTGGTTGCCTTCGTTTTTGCGTGCGCAGATTTGATGTCCGTCTCCGCTGTCATGATGTCTTTTCCAAGTCTCTATTTGAGCGCCAGAGTTACAAAGTCAGAAAGCACGAGAAGCAGCGCAGAAGTGATGCACCATGGAGGTTTCGTCGGCTGCATTTAGCTTCCGTTCCACGCTCTTTCTTTTCCCTCGGTGGTCGCGCTTACGACCGCTCCAGGACGAATGCTCCATTCAATCGGATCTCGTTGGCGCGCATCGCTGCTTCCTGGATCTGGAAGCGTCAGCACGCCCTTCCTAAAGCAGGCTAAGAGCGTGTTCGCGTAAAAGGCGTCGCCGGCCTGCAACAGCCCTCGAGGGAAGCGACGCAGGGACGTTTTTCGACTTTGCAACGAGAGGAACTCGTGGGACACGCTCGGCAGGAACAGCAGCGTTCGACATCGCCGGGGCAATCAGTAAGCGTCGCACATCGAGATCGACGATAGGCACTGATCTTATGTGATAACACCTCGATTCCCAGTGAGCTGTTCTGGTCGAGGTCTCTCGTTCAAAATACGTGCCAAGTTTGCGAGCCCTAGAATGTTCGCGTCCTGACATTCCCAGTATAAGTAGCGATTGATCTGGAATTAGCGATCCTGAGCCTTACCGACGTTGTGCTGGCGATGGCGAAGCCTCGAGGGGCGGCATAGCGCATAGTTGCGACAAAGCTTAAGAGGGTAAAAAAGATGCAAACCTCGAGCCGCTGAAGAGGAGCGACTTTCTTTCCGGCGAAAAGCTGGTCCGTGGTCGCGAGCGTGGCGACAAGATTGTAGCATTCCATCCAATGAGAGCTTCTCATTCGCGCAACAAATGTCGCGTCTGACGAAGAATTACAAAATCGGATTATCTCAGTCGTCGGAAAAATAGTTCGTCTTCGACTCGCGCGGGCGCAAGTTCTTTGAGAGGATAATCAGGCAATGATGCCGGCCAGGGACGCTTTCGATGCGCAACAGCATTGTCGACCAAGCGAGTGATTTGACGAAGTCCGCAGCTTGCCAGTGCGTTTGGGCGTCCTCGTGTTGACGTCATTGTAATGCGCGCGCTCGGATTGTGTCCGAGGATTGTAGTGCTTCTGAACCAATAGCTTAAGCGACGCCATGAATAGTACGTGAGCCGCGCCCGTCTCACCGAGCGCGACGGCTCGGCGTTGCCCGTCTCAGATCGTCGCCCTTCTCCGGGCAAGCCTAGTTCTTGAGGGACAAACAAGATGACTGTGAACAACAATCCAATCAAGTTCGCTTACTGGGTGCCGAACGTATCGGGCGGCCTCGTGATTTCTTCGATTGAGCAGCGAACCAGCTGGGATATCGAATACAATCGCAAGCTTGCCCAGATCGCCGAGAAAGCCGGCTTCGACTATGCTTTGAGCCAGATCCGATTCACCGCAGGTTATGGCGCCGACAATCAGCACGAGTCAGTCAGCTTCTCCCACGCGCTCCTTGCCGCGACCGAGAGGCTCAAGGTTATCGCTGCGCTTCTTCCAGGGCCTTGGAACCCAGCGCTGGCCGCAAAGCAGATTGCGACGATCAGTCAACTCACCAATGCGCGCGTTGCGGTCAACATCGTCTCAGGGTGGTTTCGCGGCGAATTCCACGCGATCGGCGAGCCTTGGCTGGATCATGACGAGCGTTACCGCCGCTCGGAGGAATTCATCAACGCGCTTCGCGGGACTTGGACCGAGGAAACGTTTACCCTGAGGGGCGACTTCTATCGGTTCAACGACTATTCTCTCAAGCCAAAGCCGCTCGATCCGCTGCCGGAGATCTTTCAGGGCGGCTCATCGCGGGCGGCTCGTGACATGGCCGCTCGCGTGTCCGACTGGTATTTCACCAATGGCAATACGCCAGATGGCCTAAAGACCCAGGTCGATGACATCAGGAGCAAGGAAAAGGCTTTCGGCAAAGGCTGGCGTACCAAAATTGGAATCAATGCTTTCGGTATCGTCCGACAAACGGAAAACGAGGCGAAGGAGACTCTACAGGAGGTCATCGACAAAGCGATCCCGGATGCGGTGCGCGGCTTCCATCACGAGGTCCAGAATGCCGGCAATGCCAGCCCCGAGCGCGAGGGCAATTGGGCCAAATCCACATTTCAGGACCTCGTTCAATACAATGATGGCTTCCGCTCGAACCTGATCGGGACCCCGCAACAGGTTGCCGAACGCATCATCGAGCTCAAGGGGGCTGGTGCCGATCTGATCTTGCTCGGCTTCCTCCATTTCCAGGAAGAGGTCGAATATTTCGGCAAGCACGTGATTCCGCTGGTCCGCGAACTCGAGGCGAACCAACCCGTGCGCGCTGAGGCTGCCGAATAGGCGGAAGGAGAGGCAGCCAAGTGACTGAGATCGTGACGGAAGCGAGTACGCTTCCTCTGGATGGGGTCGCCCCAACGAAAAGTGTTCGTACCTCGAGGCGCGAACGTATCGAGGGGACATGGGCCGGAGGGATCGTGTTGCACTCGCATGCCCGGACTGCGATGGGGCTCGCCCCGCTCGTAAGGAGTAGGGCCTCTCGATCCTGGTAGCTGAACAGAATTCGACGGTCGCGCTAAGCTTTTCGACTCATGCAGTCATCCTCGAGAACGGCCATGACGTCCTGTCCGGCGTATCAATCGCCTGCGCAGCCGCGACGACATTAGGTGTGCTTTAGTTCGGCGGCTCACCGCAAACTGACTCCAGAAAGAAAGTGCTGACGCACGCCGTTGCTTGAACTCGTGGGAAAAAGGAGAGACTGACCATGGCTACAGCCAAGCTGGCACACAACTTCGACTTCTATTCTCGGCTGGACACCGCCATCGATGCGACTGTAAGGGGCAATGCCGATCGCAATGATCTCGAAAGCCGCTTTCCCAAAGAGAATCTCAAGGCGTTGGCGGAAGCGGGCTGGACCGGCGTCTTGAACGAAACCCGATTTGGCGGTCTTGGCCTCGCCCATGTCGATTTCGCCCAAGCTGCCTATCGCATTGGTCAGGTCGATGCGTCGACGGGCCTCGTCTACGTCATGCACGTCGGCGCGGCTCAGACCATCAACCTGTATGGCAACGATGACCAGAAGGAGCGCTGGCTCAAGGCGAAGAACGCGACCCTTCTTGGCACATATTCGACAAGCGAACGCGCGACCGGTGGACACTGGTGGTACAATTTGTCCGAAGCATCGCGTGACGGCGACGACTATCTGCTCGATGCCAAGAAATCATTCACAACGAGCTCCGGTCAGGCCGATTTCTATGTGGTCCAGACACGCACGCCCGGCGCCAAGGACCAGGCCGACATTGTCTTCTTCATCGTGCACGGCAAGTCTCCCGGAATCGAATCGAAGCCTTGGAACGCCCTCGGCGTGCGCGCCAATCACTCGGGGCCCATCCACTACAACAACGTGCGGGTAGCGCAGCGGACCGGCTCGGCGCAGAAGGGGAAGGGAAGGAAATCATCTACAATGGTGTCTCACCCGTCTATCTGATCGGGCTCGGCGCGGTCTGGGAAGGCCTGGCCCGCGGCGCGTTGAATGCCGCCGTCAAGCACACTGAAAGTTTCGTGCACAAGGATCGGAACAAGAGACTTTCGGATTATCAGGCGATCCGGCAGGAGCTCGGCGCGGCCAAGGTTCTCGTCGAATCGTTGCGGCCGTGGCGGCTCGAACTGGCAACAAAGCTGGACGAACTCTGGCGCGCCGGCAAGCCGCAGAGCGAAATCCTGATCCTGCTAACCGAGTTCAAGGTGCATGCCGCCGAGGTGGCGAACAAGGTTGCAGCCGCTGCGCTAACAGTGACCGGAGGCTACGGCTATCACCGAGGGCCGATCGAACGTTCCTTCCGCGACGCGCGCGCAGCTATTGCCATGGGTCCATCGAACATCATCGCTCGGGACTGGATCGGAAAATCTCTGGTGGGCCTTCCGCTTGAGCTCTTTTACGAAGGGGGAGAATAGGTCGAACGCTGCTTCCGAAACGCCTCGATGCCGCAACAGATGCGGCGATCAGGGTAAGCTGGCGAACGGCTCGTCAAGGCGTTGGCCAGCCGGTGGCGACGAGCCCGGCCTTGGGAGTTCTTCATGACTATACTAGTTGAACGTGCCGACCGAGCCCTGCCAGGGCCGGAATTCCAGGTCGCCCCAAAAGCACAACTCATCCGTTCTGATGCGGAGGCGATTGACACTGCGCACAAGGTGGCCGCCGAACTTGCGCTCGAAGCTGCTGCACGCGATCGCGAACGGCGTCTGCCGCTAACCGAGCTTGATCGCTTTTCGTCAAGCGGTCTTTGGGGCGTCACCGTACCGAAGGCTTATGGTGGGGCCGGCGTCTCCTTCGTGACGGTCGCAGAAGTAGTCAAGATCATCTCGGCCGCAGATCCCTCGGTTGGGCAGATTCCGCAAAGTCATCTGAGAGTCCTGGACCTATTGCGACTGACCGGCTCGGAAGAGCAGAAGCACTTCTGGTTTGGTAAGGTCTTGCAAGGCTATCGTTTTGGCAACGCGGTCTCAGAAGCCAAAAGCAAGCATACCGGCATTTTCGAGACGACGATTATCCCTGATGGCGATGCTTATCACATCAATGGTCAGAAGTTCTATGCGACCGGGGCACTATTTGCCCATTATATCGCAATTGCGGGAGCTGACGATTTGGGAAGAGCGCATATTGCCATCGCGCCTCGGGATGCGGACGGACTAAGTGTCGTTGATGATTGGTCCAGTTTCGGCCAGAGGACGACTGCCAGCGGCAGCGTCGTCATGCGCAACCTTCGCGTACCCGCGTCTGCCGTATTGCCGGCCTACGCGGCATATCAGTTCCCGAGTGCGAACGGGCCATTTGCCCAACTCGTTCACGCCGCGATTGACGCGGGCATCGCCAAAGGCGCTCTTGCCGACACTGTTGCTTTTGTGCGCCAGTATGCACGACCATGGATCGATAGCGGTCAGAACCATGCTTACGAGGACCAGTTCACTATCTCACAAATTGGAGATCTCAGCGTCAAAATGCATGCGGCCGAAGCTTTGCTTGATCGGGCGGGGCGGACCTTAGATTTTGCCGCTGCGGAGCCAACTGATAAAATAGTCGACGAGGCATCAATCGCCGTTGCAATTGCCAAGGCGGCGACGACTGAGATCGCGATTTTGGCAGCGAACAAGCTGCACGAGCTTGGCGGAACGCGATCGACGCTTGCGCAGTATAACCTCGATCGTCATTGGCGCAACGCGCGTACCCACACGCTGCATGACCCGGTACGCTGGAAATACTTTCATATCGGCAACTACGTGCTGAACGGAGTAAGTCCGCCGCGCCATCCCTGGAATTGAGAACTCCATTGTGATCAGTACTGCCGGTTCAATAAACCTTGATGTTAGTTGAGCTGTTCCAACGGATGTATACTCTTTCGGTCGATGGGGCGTTTATATCCGCCATGCCCCGAACCCATTGCTGCGCAGACACCGTAAGCAGAATCAGCAGGATGCAGAGTCCAGGAGAACTTGGAACAATATGGAGCGATAACGCGGCGATCGTTGCCGCGGCCTAAAATCGGTCATTACTTATCTCAGATCGTTAAAGCTCACGAGCTTGCCTCATCTGTCGACCTGTTGTCGTCAGCTCTATCGTGTTTCGCAGTCACTTGCGCAGGCGCTGTGCCAACCAACTCTTTATAAAGACGAGGATCGGTCGCGCCCTCGGTGTTGATCAGGAAAACTCGTGCATTCGGTCCAAGACCAATCTCGGCGCGCAGGATCGGATTGGAAGCAGCCTTCAGTAACGCTGCAAGGCCAACACCACCGCTTTCGCCAGCAACAACAGCCGGATCACCATCCTTCGGATTTGCCAACCACTTCATTACGCTGATTGCGTCTTCATCGTCGACCGTCATGAAAGCGTCCGCGGCGCGCGAAAGGATACGCCACGCGATGAGCGAAGGTTCGTAGCATTCGAGCATTGCCATCACGGTGGATTGCCTGGAATCCACTTTGACAGGATGCCCCGCCCGCGCGCTTTCGAAAAGGCACGCCGCCCGCGAGGGGTCGACAACGGTGAAGAACGGCCGATCGTTGCCGAACAGGACGGAGAAATGTCCGGCAATCGCGCCGGCGAGCCCACCCACGCCGGCCTGAATGAACACATGAGTCGGAGGTTCACGCAATTGGCGCAGAGCCTCACTCAATAGAGCGGTGTATCCCTGCATCACGAGCCCCGGGATGCGCTCGTAACCGGGCCAGGACGTGTCAGACACCGTAATCCAGCTGTTTTTCGCCGCAACTCGGGTTGCCTCAGCAACCGAGTCATCATAGTTGCCCTCAACGCGGATCATCTGCGCGCCAAAGCGGGCAATGGCGGTGACGCGCTCAGTGCTCACGCCTGAATGAACAAAAATGGCGCACTTCGCCCCAAATAGCTGGGCGCCGTAAGCAACTGATTTGCCGTGGTTGCCGTCCGTGGCACAGCAGACTGTCATGCTTCGCGCGACGGCCTGAACGTCAGATCCGTGCAATTCGGAAAGCTCAACATTGCGACCGAGCTGGCGAGCTGCTTCCTCAAGCACCAGGCGGATCACAGCATAAGAACCGCCCAGCGCTTTGAAACTTCCAAGGCCGAGACGATGACCTTCATCCTTGAGATGGATCGAACCAACTCCGATGTCACGAGCAAGGCCCGCTAAAGAAATCAGAGGAGTTTCCTTGTGTCCATCGCGATGCCTAAGAAACCGCTCGACCTCGCGAGCGGCTTCGACACTCAGCATGTCGGCGTCCGATGCATCGAGGGAAGCGCGGTGATCGCGGTGCGAGTTGGCAAGAAACATAGTTCAACTTTCCTTGCTCGTTAGCATCTCTGTATAGAGTATGACATTCGCGATGACGAAATAGTCGGCAATGCCGCCTGCCTGTCAGCGCCGCCGGAGAAGATGACGAAATTCTTAGACATGGCATACCGTCCCCAAAGCGTGCGCAGCGGTTAAATCACAGATTGTTTAGATCTTGCCGTCGAACAAGTTGACGCCGATCCTATCAGCGAGAATAACGAGGTCCGCGAACACGGAGTCCACAGTCAGAAGGTCTTGCGAAATGCCTCCGGGCGAGAGATCCGCCGCGGCGACGCGATCGCCGAAGATCACGATCGCCAAGGCGCGATCGTCCTGGCGCGATACCCAGCAAAGTCCCTCTGCGTGGGGGCAAGCAGCGTGAACGGCTTCGGCCCAGTTCCGGGTCTTCGGATACTCGTCCTTTTCAGTATCGATCAACTGACCGCGTTGAATCCCGAGCTTCTTGAGTGCCGTCACGCTGAGATCGACGAGCTTGAGATCTCGTTTCGGCGCCACCTGCGAATAAATGTGGCCAGTCAGCTTTTGCTTGTCGAACGTTTTTAACCCGGCGACAAACGGCACGTCATGAAAGACGGTTTCCATGGCCGCGCAATCAAAGGTCGTGCCACCATAGAGGGTAGGGATGTTCGAGCCGTCTGAAGCTTTAATCGGACTGAACCGGGCGTTGCCATGCGGGCCCGGATTGAACTGGTTGCTGCCATAGACTTTCGGGTGGATTCGATGAACGACCTGGCCTTTCGGCCAGGTCGTCATGTTCACCAGATTGGCAAGGTCGGCGGGCAGAGCCGGTACGGCCGATGGCGGGGCGGGCGAAGGCGGAACTGGCGATGGCCTGGCTGCCTTCGGTCGGGCAGTTGGGGGGCGTCGTGCGCCGGACTTCTTCTTAGCCATGGAGTACGCCGGCTACCTCGTCCTCGGCCGCTGCAACGACGCGATCGGCATTGCTAATCAACAAGTCCTGCGGTCGCTTGCCACCAAGGAAGCTGTTGACCGATGCAAACCAATAGGCGAGGCCCCAATCGTCCTTCTTTCCGCGGAAGACCTCCAGCACCCGCGCCAGGCCCTTTGCCGGCCGATAATCCGTCGAGGAGTCGAAAGCGTAGCCCGGGAAGTAGTCCGTTCCGCGATGATGTATGGCGAAGATCTGCCCATCCCGCTTCCACTTGTTCGGCTGAGCGCTAGGATTGCTGGTGCTATATCCCGCCATCTCGGCGATCTGCGCCGCCGTCATCCATTCGCCGGTCTCTATCACGCGCTTGCGTGCTTCCGCCGTCATCCGGGCTTCAATCAGCTTGTGCCGCGGCGGAGGAACGTCAGGGACGAGAGCCTCGATGATCGACCGAAACCTCGCCTCATGACGATCCTCGATGATGCTGGGGATTAGCGGAGCCAGAATAGCAACTGTATCTAACAGCACGTGGGCAACTGATTTGCTGCCGTGCTTCAATGTCAAAGCAACGACTTGCTCCGCCGATAGGTGGGCCAGTTTGCTTCGCACTTCTTCGGGGGTCCCGGCGACGGTTCCCACACCCGAATGCTCAAGAGCTTTTTTCGCGGCCGTCATGGCTTTATCCAGGTTATTTAGGTTACTAATATAATACAATAACCACGATCATCAATGCCTTTTTCGACCTCATTTCGAGGGGCCACAAGGCGCCGAGGCCGCTTCCAAGGTCGCTTTGGGCTGGCGACCGTTAGAGCTCACAAGCCAGGCAAACCTCGAAGAAACCGGTCTAGATCGCTTTCAAGAATAAGGGTCCGATAGCCACAATTCTTCCAAATGCTTCATCTCGATCTCCTCATCAGCTTGGTTCTCGACAGCCCGGTCTGCTCGAAGACTCCTCGAGAGAGAAGGCGCTCGTGTCCCGTAGAAGGTGAGCCTCGTGCTTCGGACTCGGTCGATGATGGCCGGTCGCTGTTTTCCGGCTCCGAGCCATTGCTCGAAAGCCTCCCTCATCAAGAAGTTGACAGTCGGGTCCAGGTGTCCGGTCATCGGTGTAGTCGCTGTGGACGCCGACGCTTTTTCCTATGCGGGTCCACTCCGAGCCATGGAGCTCGAGATCAATACCTGTACGGCTTTATCGATGAAGGCGCGGAGTTCAACGTGACGGAGAACAGAGCGAAACAGCCAATCCGCGGTGCACTCGAGTTCGAACAAGCGACGGTGCGGATCGTCGCTCATATCGACACGCTCGCCCTGTTCCATCAGTTCGTCAAAGCGCCCGCACAAATCGGGCAAACCCGACCGTTCGGCGGCGAGCCGGGCGCAAAGCAAATCGAAAGCTTCGCTCAACCGGCGCTCCGACAGCGCAGAGTTGATCCATGTGCGTGTCGCTGAAGCAACGGCTCGCACCAATTCCGCTTTGCTGGGTCATGGCGAAATCCCGTGCCTTGGACTCCGCTAATTTTGAGGTTCGGTCACATGGCGAACATGATCGCGCTAATAATGCCATAGGTTGGCGAAGGCACCTTCACGCCGATGACGCTCAACAGCACAGCGGAATGCACGCGATTGGGCTGCGCTCAAAGCGGTCCACGGCTTTACGGTCGCGTTCGCCACGGCAAGCTTTCCGTTTAGTTGTGTCTAGCACCATGCGAGGTAGTATTTGCGGCTGCCGCAACCAGTTCCAGTAACGAAGGGGCCGCCACCGCCAAAGCCAAGACCGGCGTAGTGTTCGGTTATCTCGAGGCGCGGCGCCAAGCTCAATATGCCGGCGGAAGCTTGTAATCCGAGAGCGAGGCGAGTGGACTATCATCGAGCTTCGATATTCTCCTATCGTTAACTCGAGACGGCTTACGCCAGACCGCCTTCGTCTTGGTCCAAATGCAGATCAACACGTCGTAGGCGTCGCCATGGGAGGCGGCTTTAGGAGCCGCAACGTCGGCCCCGCCTAGCTCACACTGCCGATGACCTTGATACTAGTAGGACGTCTGGCTATATCCCGCGTGTTCAATTTGGAGCTACTTTGGTGGCAATAGGTACTGTGAAATGGTTCAGCCCGACTAAGGGCTACGGCTTCATCAAGCCTGACGATGGCGGCCCCGATGTCTTCGTGCACATTCGGTCCGTTGAAAAGGCCGGCTATACGGGACTGGCAGAGGGTGCAAAGATCAGTTACGAGATAAAGGCGGGACGTTCTGGCAAAACGTCCGCCGAAAATCTTCGACTTGGATAGTCGCACTCGCGCGAAGAATAAACAGCCCGACCATTCGTCATTTTGGCTCCGCCTCCCGCTTGTTCGCGAGGCGTAGGTACGGCCTCAGCATATCCCCCCGGAGCCGCTGAGGCCGTTTCCTTATCTGGGCGCTATGAGCCCTCACGCCCTGAATAGGGGGCCAAATGTGTGAGTGCGTCGGCAGACGACTACATTGAAGCAGTCTGGGCATTTGTTTTTGGCGCTAATGTCAGCTCTCCAACGAACGGAGAGACAGCCTCTCAAGGGCGGCCTCGCCTAGAACCCTTAAACGCATCATCAGAATTGCTCCCAGGCGCTGCATTATCCCAACTAAGGCAAGCATTAGGTAGGCTTTCATAGTGGCGCTCGCGCAGTAATGGCGCCAAATTTCATGAGATAGAGGCGTCACTCGCGTCTGCCGCTCCTAGCGAAAAGCAGTTGCTAGGCCCGCTCGAACTTATCAAGCCCCGGATCGATTCGAGAGGCGGAAGGCCGACACTCGGTCGGACGAAAAAATGCGCGCTCTCGGGAGCAAAGGCAGAATTTCGGCGAAACAACGCATAAGAAAGCGAAGTTTCTCATGCGTTGCAAAGGTACCATGTGCGACACGTGGAGCTAAGCTGGCGTTAGCAGAACCGGCTATCCATTATGATCCGCACTAAGGGGCAAATGGGATGGACGGCGCTGCTTGGCCTCAGGTGAGGGGCGATCTTTCATCCACGCGGTGGGGTGCGGCCGCCTTCCTCAACAATCTCGAAGCCGCCTGCACAACCATAAGCTGAAGTGAATGGGCCGTAAGATGGGCTAATATTGGGGATGCCCATCACCTTCTTGGTGAAACGAATATACAGAAGGGGTACCGCGATGAGGCGGCAGAAGATTGGCTATGTGCGCTAACCGCCTTTGAAGTTGCCAGGCGATTAGCTTATGAGGATGCTTCAGCAATCGCAGGCATTTCGGGCCGGATCAACGCCGTCATTCAAAAAGTCGGAACCCTGGAACAGAAGATCGAGCGAGTACAAATTAATTGCTGCGATCAGTTTGAGGTCCCAGCCTACTACTTGTCCGCTTGCGGTCCCGATACAAGCGCCCCAGCAATCCTTTGCATCAGCACGGAAGAGGAAACAGCAACGACACTGCTCGGAAGGATTTTGCCCGTCGTGATGGATAGAGGCATGTCCGTCCTGGTGGTCGCTCATGATGACCTCTCAGACACGCGACGCAGTCAATCGGACATGTTCTTGTCTTGCTGTATGGACTATTTATCGACCCGGTCGGACGTTGATGCTACTCGCATTGGCGTCTACGGAGATGGGCTATCCGCTTCCCTGGCAACCGACCTCGCCGCATTTGACGATCGTGTGGCCGCCGCTGTCTGCGATGGCGGTCTCTGGAACCTAGCTCGCACGTTGGCGTCTGTCGACTGGCTTACTCGAACTGCAGATGCACCCGACGAGGAAGTGGTCTCAGCCCGTCGCTTGCGAGTGGTCCGGCAACTGAGATGCCCAGTTCTCGTGGTGGCCGGTGGGCGCGGCATCGTCAGTGCGGCGGAAGCGATGAAACTACTAGTCGATGATGCCCCAGATCTGCAGTTGGCCATACCGAGGATGATCACGACGGACGGAGATGAGGTCGAAAATTTTCTGACGGCCGACGACCGCATCTTCGGGTGGCTTGAGCATAAGCTTGTCCGTAACCGGCGTGACGCCCCCACCTAGCCATCCCTCGGCTTGCGCGCGATACAGCCTGGCATGAGCGGTTCGGTGGAGGTGGAACGATGGCAAATGCCATGCTTGATGCCAGGCAGGAAGGCGATTCCTATCGTCGCGTCGAGGTGATCACCGGGGAGCGCCGGCGGCGACGATGGACGGGCGAGGAGAAGGCGCGGATCGCGGCGGAGAGCTTTGAGGAGGGTGCGAACATCTCCGAGGTGGCGCGGCGCAATGGCGTTTCCCGCGGGCTGCTCACGGTGTGGCGACGCCAGGTTGCGGCGGCGGTGGCCGGCAAGGCGCCGAGCTTCGTGCCGATCCAAATTGGTGCCGAGAGCGACGGCGAGACGGCCGGCGAGTCCGAGCGCAGTTCGCCATCACAGACGAGGCCTTTCGAGATCGCCGCGCCGCCGGCGAAGGCCTGCGGGGTGATCGAGATCGAGCTGAGTGGGGTTCGCATCCGGGTTGAGCCGGGCGTGGAGCTGGCGACACTTTCGACGGTGCTGTCGGCGCTTCGGGGCATCCGGTGATTGCACTACGCTCCGACCTCAAGGTGGTGCTGGCGGCGCAGCCGGTCGACTTTCGCAAGTCGGTGCACACGCTGTCGGCGCTGGTGAGCGAAGCGCTGCGTGCGAACCCGTATTGTGGCGACGTCTTCGTGTTCCGCAGCAAACGCATGGACAGAGTGAAGCTCCTGGCGTGGGACGGCAGCGGCATGGTGCTGGTGACGAAGTGGTTGCACCAGGGGCGTTTCACCTGGCCACCGATCCGCGACGGTGTGGTGCATCTAAGTGCGACGCAGCTCGCGATGCTGCTCGACGGGCTTGAGTGGACGCGTGTCTCACCCAAGCCTGTGAAGCAGCCGGCCGTTGTCGGCTGAGAGGTGAGGATTTCGCTGGAGCGTGTAGCGTGCGCATGTATCGTTCGATCATGGCGATTCGCCCCGACGCTCTGCCGACCGATCCGTCAGCTCTGACCGAGATGGTGCTCGCGCTTGACGCCGAGAACGAGAAGCTGCGTGTGGCGATGCAGACGCTCAAGGAGATGATCTTCGGGAAGCGCTCAGAGCGACTTGCGGTGCTCGTGGACGAGCAACTCGCGCTTGAGCTGGGCGATCTCGAGACCGATGCCACGTTGCCTGTGCAGGCCAACGACGATGTGCCTGCGGCGAAGCCGCCCGGCAAGGTGCGCAAGAAGGCGCGCCGCAACATCGGCGCACTCCCAAAGCACCTGCCGCGCTGCGAGCAGGTGCTGGAGCCGGAGGCGACGGCCTGCCTGTGCTGCCAGGGTCAGCTCCACAAGATCGGTGAGGACGTCAGCGAGGTGCTCGACATCATCCCGGCGATCTTGCGGGTGCTGCGCACGATCCGTCCCAAATACGGCTGCCGCAGCTGCACCGATGGCGTGGTCCAGGTGAAGGCGTTGCCGCGCCTGATCGAGAGCGGCATGGCCTCGACCGCGCTCGTGACTCACGTGGTGGTCTCGAAGTTCGCCTGGTATTTGCCGCTGTATCGGCAGGTGCAGATTCTGGCCGGCCAGGGCGTCAATCTCGACCGGGCGACGCTTGCCGGCTGGGTGAAGCGTGCAGCCTGGTGGCTCAAGAGCCTCTATGAGCTCCAGCTGCGCACAATTCAGGCCTCGCCGCGCGTGTTCTGCGACGAGACCCCGATGCCCGTGCTCGATCCCGGACGACATCGCACCCGCATCTGCCAGTTCTGGGCGCATGCCATGGATGACCGGCCATGGGGTGGCCCTTCGCCGCCGGCGGTCGCCTACGTGTTCGCCGACGGCCGCGGCACCGAGGAGATCGCCGGACAATTGACGGATTTTTCCGGCATTCTGCAGGTGGATGGTTATGCCGCCTGAAATGGACCCGCGGAGCGGGACCGCTTGAACCGGTTTGTTAGTTGGAAACTGACCGCTCCTGATCCTTTCTATCACGCTGCCAGAGACTCTGTCTGCTGCTGTTGCTGTGGGCATGTGGTCAACGCGTCAGCGTTGTCCACCATGTCCACAGCCTTCGCGGCCTGGATCCGTTCGCGCCAGACCGCCATCGGCGTGCGATAGCCGAGGGACTGATGAAGGCGACGATCATTGTAGAAGGCGATCCAGCTCGCGATCCCTGCCTTGGCCTCGCGGCCGTCGGCATAGCCCTTGAGATAGATGTCCTCATGCTTGAGAGACCGCCACAGCCGCTCGATGAAGACGTTGTCCATCCAACGACCGCGGCCATCCATGGAGATCTTGATCTTTGCGGCCGCCAGCGCGCCGGTGAAGGCCACGCTGGTGAACTGGCTGCCCTGGTCGGTGTTGAAAATCTCCGGCGTGCCGTACTTCGCCAGCGCCTCTTCCAGAGCCGCCACGCAGAACGAGACGTCCATCGTGTTCGACAACCGCCACGCCAGAACCGCACGGCTCGCCCAGTCGATGATGGCGACGAGATAAAGAAAGCCGCGGCCGATGGGCAGATACGTGATGTCGGCCGCCCACACCTGGTTTGGCCGGTCGATCGTCATGTTGCGCAGCAGATAGGGATAGATCTTGTGGCCCGGCGCCGGCTTTGTCGTGTTCGGCCTTGGTCCCAGCGCCGCGATGCCCATCTTGCGCATCAACCGCTGCACACGCTTGCGATTGACCTGAAGCCCCTCAGCCTTCAGCATCGCGGTCATTCGCCGCGAGCCCAGGAACGGCCAGGCGGTGAACAGCTCGTCGAGGCGCCGCATCAGGGCGAGGTCGTTGTCGTTGGCCGGCCGTGGCGGCCGGTAGACCCCAGAGCGGGCGATACCAAGCAACATGCATTGCCGGCGAATCGACAGCGCCATGTCGGCGCGATCGAGCATTCCTCGACGGTCCGGCGTGCTCATCTTCCGGACCTCCGCGCTAAAAAATCGCGCTCGACTGTCAGTTGTCCAATCTTGGCGTGCAGCTTCTCGATCTCTCGTTCGCGAGCGTCCTCGCTCTCCCGCCCGACACCCGCGTCAAAGGCCCGGGCCGCCTGGTCCAGCAGCTGCTTCTTCCAGGCATAGATCTGGTTCGGGTGAACCTCATAGCGCTGGGCCAGATCGGCCACCGTCGTCTGCTCCCGCACGGCTTCCAGCGCGATCTTTGCCTTCAGTGCCGCGTCGATCTTGCGTCTCGTCTTCGTTGTCATCATGCGCTCCGTCTATCAAACGGAGCAGCCCCTTCCAACTAAGCACGTGGTCCCACAATCGGGGTCCATTTCAGCCTACAAGGCGCTCGCCCGCGGCCATGGTGGCGCGATCCAGCTTGCTTTTTGTCTCGCCCATGCCCGACGCAAATTCGTCGAGATCTACAAGATGATGCAGTCGCCATTCGCGCACGAGGTGATCGAACGCCTGCAGGCGGTCTATGCTATCGAGGCGGAGATCCGCGGCAGCAGCGCCGAGCAGCGGCTGGCCGCCCGCCGCACCAGGAGCGCACCGTTGATGGCAGCGCTCAAGGCGCGACTGACCGCCATGGTCGACCAGCTCTTCTCGCAGTCGAAGCTGACGGAGGCGATCAACTACACGCTCAATCACTGGGACGGGTTGACGCTGTTTCTCCGCGACGGCCGCGTCGAGGTCGACAGCAATACGGTCGAGCGTTCCATGCGCCCGATTGCCATGGGGAGACGCAACTCATTGTTCAGCGGTAGCGACGGCGGTGCTGAGAGCTGGGCAATCCTGGCGTCGCTCGTGAACACGGCAAAACTCCATGAGCTCGATCCGCAGGCCTATCTGAACGACGTGCTGGAACGCATCGTTTCAGGGCGAACCAAGAGCCATCAGCTGCACGAGCTGCTTGCCTGGAATTGGAAGGCGGCACGCGAGCGCGTCGCACAAGCTGCCGCATGAGCCCACGTCGCCATAAAACATCGTCGTCGATGGCCGCCGCCGCGATGCCGCTTGCGGAACTCGAGAGATGGCTCCAAGCTCGCGTCGATCAGCATCCTGCCGCCACCAGTCTTCCCATGCTCGACGGCTACGTCGCCGCGATCGTGGCTGGACCAGTGTCGATGAGCCCACTCGACTGGATCTGCCCGCTGCTCGCCATCGATGCCGATGCTTTCAACCACGGCGGCACTCCGGAGTTCGCGGCGATCTCCGCCGTTGCGCTGCGTCATAACGAGATCAGCCAGACCCTTTCGACCACGCCTCGCCAGTTCGCGCCGATGCACCGGCGTGAAGTCAATGGCGATATCGATGCGCGTCCCTGGTGCCAGGGCTTCTATGTCGCGATGCGGCTCAGGCTGTCGGCGTGGGCGCCGTTGCTGGACACCAGCAACGTCAATCACGGCCTGCTGCTACCCGTCCTGCTGCACTGTCGCGACGATCAGGGCCGTCCGCTGCTCGGACCGCCGCGAAGCGGCCGCGAGACCGAGGACTTTCTCCGCAACGCCCACCTCGATATTCCAGCGGCCGTCGAGGCGCTGCGCCAATACTGGATGCCGATCCGCTACGCACGCGCCCGCTGATCACAGCGGACGTGGGAGCTCATACCGGTTACGCTTGTCCTGAATTCGCCCTCGAGCAATTGTTAAGTTGCACGTTAGCGGAAGCCTTTGTGATTCGCGGCGCTGCTGTATGGCGATCATGCCGTAGACGACGTCCCTTCAATTTCTGTTCCAAATCTCAGGCTAGCAGCCGCCATTGAGCTCGCCGCTGAATTGGTCTTGCACCCGAACTTGCCGCAATTTGACTGTGGTCTCGGCGTGCATGGCCGCTGATAGCCAGAACAAGCTCGTGCCGCTTGTAGAAGGTCGCTTAGGTAACCCTTGAGCCTTCTGCCAATTCAATTGCGCTACCACGCCATGCTCCCGGGACGCTTCGTGCCGTTATGAGATTGCGAGGCAGCGCAAGGGTCTCCGGGAGTCCAAGCGGTGCCAAGCGATCAAGCTGTGATGCTTGCACAGGACGTAATTACAAAATCCCGATGCTGAGCTTTTGAGATGCCAAGCGGCTATTTTTGGCGATCAGCACTAGCCGTTTGTTGACGTAGTGAAGAGCCTGCTCGTCCAGTCCTTCAAGCATGGTGGCGTTGAGGGATTGTCTTTTGATTGACAGCTTCCTTACTTCCGCCTGCGCCTTTTGAGTCAGTGATATCCGCAAGTATCTCGCATCTTCGGGCGAGGTTACGCGCGAAAGGAGCTCCATTGCTTCGAGTCTCTTTGTTTGGTTGGTAACGAAGGCGGGATGAATTCGCAGCTTGTTCGCAACCGCTGTTCCCGAGATCCCGTGGCCTTCATCGAGTTCGTCGATGGCCATCAAGATCAACCACTGCGCTTGCGATATGCCTAATAGCTGAGCCCAACTCTTGTGTATTTCCTCGAGTTGGGAGTGGACTTCGACGATATTCCAAATGAAGTCATTAACGGCTCTATCGAGTTGTTCTTTCACTTGCATGTTTGTTTTCCCCGGCAGCTCTAGGTTGGCCGATACGCGCACAGTCGTGTTCACTCCGGCCGGAAACGTTGGTAGCCTTGTTGGGCGACCGAAAAAAGAGCTCACACGACACACTCGCATCAAAAACAATTGAGACGTGCAATTGATCTACCAGTGCATTGACGTTAGATGTCGCGCAGATGTCAACTTTGTGTCTAAACGTAATTAGGTCGGCGGTTGTCCTCCTGCCAATGTACTTATCCGCCCAACTGACCTCGTCCACTGGATCGTCTTGCGATAGAATAATGTTGCTCTTATCGAGACGCGTGAATTCCGATATGACGCCTGATCTTGAGTTTGCCGTTCGGCAGGGGTGGTGGCGAAATGTCTAGGCTTCAGCCGACTGCTGTTTGCGAGCAGCAGTTCAATAGAACGGCCTTACTTGATAGATTTTGCTTCAAGTCTCCGACGAGCATGCTGACAACGACTGCGCGTTCTAATCGTTGTCATCCTTAGGACATGACACGTTTCTAAGATATAAGCTGGGTAGCGACTTATCCCTCAACAAGGCTAAGGTGAAGGCATGCGGCGCCGGTCGTGCTGCGGCCGCTCAGGAATCTTGCCCGTCGTGCGGCGAATTTGTTAGGGGCGTAGGACCTCGCGTATCCAGCAAAGGCACAGCTCGAGTGTTGACGTCGGCTTCGTCCGTTCAGCTCTAGTCTACCGCGTTGATCAGGAGCGATCGCAGTGCGTTGGGAGATTCTTTCAAGCAGGCGAGATCGTTGCGCGGAGACAGGAAGCCTCACTCGATCGTCTGAGTGATTTGGGATAACATCACTATCGCAATGCACACGTTCATAGCGATTGCGCATAGAGTCGCAGGCCAAGTGCGTGGCAGCAGTATTGGCTGCGTTGGCGGTTCAGATCTGGTCGGTTCGCGCTCCGAGAAACCTTTATTCGAGAGGTTACCTCAGTCTGCGATCAGAATCGCAAGAACTGACCGCTTACGAGCAGCCCAGGATCGCGGTATGCCCAAAGGTGTGGCCGAAGCGAACGCCGAAGACGAGCCCCTTAGCCGCTATCATCTTCAGTCCTCGCCTAATGTCAGAAAGGCGCGGTAAGCCTGCTGGATGCCATCCTTCAGGGATGTTTTCGCGTGCCAGCCCAGCTCTGCGAGACGGCTGATGTCGAGCAACTTACGCGGCGTACCGTCGGGGCGAGAGGCATCGAACGCGATCTCGCCTTGATAGCCAACGATCTCGGCGACAAGCCGGGCGAATTCTGCGATCGTTATGTCTTCGCCGGTTCCTATATTGATCAGCTCTGCGCCCGAATAGGTCTTCATGAGGTGGACGCAGGCATCGGCCATGTCGTCGACATAGAGAAATTCGCGGCAGGGTGTGCCGGTGCCCCACACCAGGACGCTTTTTGCACCAGAGACATTGGCTTCATGAAAGCGGCGGATCAGAGCTGCGACCACATGGCTATATTCTGGGTGGTAGTTGTCGCCGGGACCGTAGAGGTTGCTCGGCATCACGCTGATGAAGTCGCTTCCGTACTGACTGCGATAGGCTTCCACCATCTTGATGCCGGCGATCTTGGCGATCGCGTAGGGCTCGTTGGTCGGCTCGAGCAGACCGGTTAGCACCATGTCCTCGCGCAATGGCTGAGGAGCAAGTTTTGGATAAATGCAGGAGGAGCCCAGGAACATCAGCTTCTCCGCACCGTTCACATGCGCGGCATGGATGATGTTCGTGGCGATCGCGATGTTGTCGTAAAGAAATTCGGCGCGCAGCGTGTCGTTGGCGACGATGCCGCCGACCTTCGCGGCTGCCAAAAATACGACCTGTGGGCGCGTCTTGGCGAACCAGCTGAATACCTTTGCCTGGTCGCGCAGATCCACCTCGCGCCGCTCCACCGTGACGAGCCGTACCTCCTCCTGTGCGAGCCGACGCACGAGTGCGCTTCCAACCATGCCGCGGTGGCCGGCCACATAGACGGTCTTGCCTTTCAGCTCAAACGGTGCGCTTGCCATTTTCGGCTTCCCGTTTCCCGCTTCGCCTCGGCAAGATCGCTTGCGACCATCTCCTGCACGAGCTGCGCAAAGCTGCGCTTTGGCTTCCAACCGAGCTGTTCGCGCGCCTTGCTGGCATCTCCAATGAGAAGATCAACCTCCGTCGGCCGGAAATAGGTTGGGTCGATCCTAACCACGGTCTTGCCGCTCTTGGTATCGACGCCAGTTTCTTCTACGCCTTTGCCGTGCCATTCGATGCGATGGCCGACCTCCGCAAAGGCGAGCTCGACCATCTCGCGCACCGACCGCGTCTCGCCGGTGGCGAGCACGAAATCGTCGGGCTTTTCCGCCTGCAGGATCATGTGCATGCCCTCGACGTAGTCGCGTGCATGCCCCCAGTCGCGCTTGGCTTCGAGGTTGCCAAGATAAAGTGTATCCTCGAGGCCGACCTCAATGCGGGCAACGGCGCGAGTGATCTTGCGGGTAACAAAGGTCTCGCCACGAATTGGGCTTTCGTGATTGAACAGAAGGCCGTTACTTGCGAACATGCCATAGGCTTCGCGGTAGTTCACCGTAATCCAATAGCCGTAAAGCTTTGCCACACCATAGGGCGAGCGCGGATAAAACGGCGTGCTCTCCTTCTGGGGGACCTCCTGAACCAGGCCGTAAAGCTCGGATGTGGATGCCTGGTAGAAGCGCGTCTCTTTCTCCAGACCAAGAATCCGGATCGCCTCGAGCAGGCGCAGCACACCGATCGCGTCAGCGTTTGCAGTATATTCCGGGCTTTCAAAGCTAACGCCGACATGGCTCTGCGCGGCCAGATTGTAGATCTCGGTCGGCCTAATTTGCTGGACCAAGCGGATCAGGTTGGTCGAATCGGTCATGTCGCCGTAGTGCATGAGAAACGGCACATTGCCGGCATGCCGGTCCCGATAGAGATGATCGACCCGTGCGGTATTGAAGGAAGATGACCGCCGCTTAATGCCATGTACGACATAGCCGAGCGACAGTAGATATTCGGAGAGATAGGCGCCATCCTGCCCGGTCACGCCCGTAATCAGAGCGACCCGCCGTTGAGAGTTCTCGTTAGTCAAATTTTACCCTATGCAAACGAACTGATCAGTTTCCGTGCCCCTCGCTCACCAACCGGACGTACGTATCCGGCCGGAGCTCTGTTCGAGGGGCAAAACCGATACGGTAATAAACAAAAGGCTGCCGAAGGACAGTATACGCTGGTATAAACGCTTACGACAATTTTGCAGAGCCTTTAGCCGCTTTCCAGTGTTTGACCATGAAGAAAATCAGTCACAGTCGCTCCCAGCGTGTCGCCCCGGCCGTAGATGTTCTCCAGTTTCAATCGCAGGCTCCCCACCACTGTTGGTTCGGCGCCGCAATCTCCAAAGGCGAAAAAGATAGATCGAAATCGTGGAAGATCACGGTCGGACCGAACAAGCGAAACTCGTCGAAAACAGCAATTAGGCGCGGGAATAATGCGCCGATACAGGACCCGTTGCATCAATCCAAATGGAAGCCTTTTGGCTATCCGCCAGTGAGAACTCCAACCCTTTACACGCGCCTGTGTGGGGGCAGCTACAGAGAAGCGGTAAAATCATCGGCGAATCGGCGAAGGCGATGGGAGTAGGGTGTTGCTCGCGTGATCCGCATAAGAAGTTGGGGGCAGGCGTGGATGAAGCAGTAGTAGAAGCGACGTCGTGATCTGTCCCACTTGAATTTTGGGCCCCGCGATCTGATTATCTTCGTCATGAGGGGAAGGGGGATCTCCAATGTTGGATACCGCTACCGCCGAGCTTCTGCGCGCTGTCCTCGACGAGGTCTGCGCGAGCATTTCCCGCTATGAAACGGGCGTCCGCGCACATGTTGCCGCTAGGCTTCTCGAAGCCGCCACGAGAGGTGAAAAGACGCCCAGCCGCCTCAAACAGATTGGCGTCGAAGCGCTTCGCGAAGCACCGACCATGTGGCGGTAGGTGCGGACAATGTGATGTCTCACTCAGGTGAATTTCCAAGTTACCGTCCTAAAGATCCTTGTGAGTTATCCGAACGGCTTCGCATCAATGGCGGAGCTTAAGCGCGACATGGCAATTCTAGCGACGAGCGGTCGAGAGTGGGCCGAACGCACGGCGAGAATGGCCGCTAGGGTCGAGAACCTCAACATTTTTTCCCAGAAACTCGTTGAACGGGCGAACGGTGGCTGGCGTATCACCGATGAGGGCCGTGCCGTCCTTGATCTGATGGAAGCGCGACCAGTTGCTGCACAGCTGCCGCGGGAAACGAACTAAACTGGCTCCGAGCAAGAAGAAACCGATCACGAATCGAAAAATTCGTGCCGGTGACGTGAGCGCCAACTTCAGCCGCGTGGGAAAGTTGCGTCCTAACGTCTCAGTCCCATAACGCGAGTTGGTGTGCCGCTCAGGGTTTATCGTGCTCTGCAGAGGTCATCGGAGTTGCCTTCTGCGACAGTTAACAAAAGCGATCGAAGCCATCCAATGATCCGGCCTGTGCCGTATCCGGCCGTTTTTTGCGCTGCGCGCCATGTGCCCCTTACCTAGAAATCGCACCAAGGTTCTCGAATCTACTCCACGGCTCTGACCGACATTCTACGCCCGTCCTTGCTCGAAATGCGTGTGAGAACGATTCGGGGGTGGCCGCTCTCGCGTCAAGCATTTCCTGCTTCGGCTTGGGTCGTTTTCATACGATCGCCCCCGACCGGAATTCGCGATCAAGCCTCAGCCGCGCCCATTATGCGAACGATGAAGCAGAGCAGAGTGATTGAGGCGGCCCACAGCGCGAGGTATTCCCAGCAAGACAACTCACGCTCGGACGTCTCACGTGCGATGGCAGCAGCCAAGCCACCCAAGGTCATTCCGGCTATGACGCCTGCGAACAAATCAATGCCTTCCATACGTGCTCCGTTCAACCAGGCGTGCAACTGTCGCCATCGCATCTCCAACTGCCTGTTGGGGGTCCTGGTCTGCGCTTGAGCAGTCGTGTTGAGCTCGAACGCTGGGTTCGCTCCACGGAAAGCTGATTGCGCGTTGTGATCGATACCGTGATTAGCTTATCTAGGCTCGATTGGAGGAAGGATGAGTGTGAGCCACTCCGGACAAACAGGAAAACCAGGATCACACGACGGGTTTCGAAATTCCAACTATGCAGGCGAATCTGTCGAGAAATCCAAGAGTCCAATCCTTTTTCAGCATCATTTGCTTCACGGCTGGGAAAGCGCGTCGTTAGAAGTTGCTAAAGAGTCGAGGTCGCGGACCCAACGGAGAAGGCAACTTCGGTGAACCTTCCTACAACTTGACGTAACGTACGATTCAATCCCCAAGAACGTTCGTGGAAAGTTGTCCAAAGACTATTCGGGCGCAGGCACAATCTTGAACCGCACGTGGCATCCCGTTGCAGGATCTCCGGTCGGCCGCTCTTTGCGATTGATCGATGGCTTCCCTGCTTGCTGGCATGCTGCTCTTGAGCGACATCAATGCGCTTTAGGAGCGTCTCTATCTACGGTCTGCTTGTAGCCGAACAACCGCCCCTTTCGGGTTGCTGAGGCTATGGGCTCGGATTGCTGTGCAGTCCGGGCCCGCCCCTCGCGCATCGGCTCGGACGGCACGTTGCTACTGAGGACGAATTGCTCCTTGATGGCCGCCGGCACACGAGCTGATTCCAAAAGCAGCAAGCATTTCTGATGAAAAGCGGCGAGCAGAGGATTGCCGGGGCACCAGGCTGTGGCCAAACCTACGTGGGAGACCGCAGCCAATTGTTGGCTTGGTGACAATTCGAATGGCTTGATACTCATAAAAGCTGCCCCTTGAGGATGCTAGCGCGAATTGCTCGAGAAAGCAGGGCTGCGGCACACTACTTGCTTTGTTCAACGTAGCATCGCCACCCAGCCTGGTGATGCGGGGGCGGGCCGGCGTACCCCTGCTCGTTCGTCAGGCCCGCCCTGTTCATCTCTGCGAGCCAGGGACTCGCATCGGCGTGGCGGCAATACAAAAACTTGAGACGGCCTAAGATTAAAGGTCGCCCGAAGGGATAGTCGAATGGAACGCCTGGACCAATCGCAGCCGCAGTATCGGCCGCAATATCGCTTGTCGTATGTGGGTCTGAACATGCGAAGGCCATTGTCCTATCTGCGACCTACCGTCAGTCTTGTTGAGTTGCGGCCACCACGCATTGCCCAGGCTGAGACAGCGCCGATCCACTAACACCAACGTCGATCCTGGATGCCCGTCTATCGGTCTGAGATCTGGCGTTTTTTATCCCAATTCCCCACCGCTATTGGAGAGATAGCCGATGCACAACGTCGTCTGCATAAAGCAGGTTCCGGACTCGGCGCAGATTCGCGTCCATCCCGTAACGAACACCATTATGCGCCAGGGCGTACCGACAATCGTCAATCCTTACGATTTGTTTGCGCTCGAGGCCGCCATGGAGCTACGCGACAAAATTGGCGGCGAGATCACTGTTCTGACCATGGGCCCTCCAGCCGCCGAAGAGTCCTTGCGAAAAGCGCTGACCTTCGGTGCAGATCGCGCTGTGTTGCTCACAGATCGTGTCTTCGCAGGCGCTGATACGCTGGCGACGACTTACGCGCTAGCGGCGGCCATTCGTAAGATCGGAGAAGAGTACGGACCGCCAGACCTCATTTTCGCTGGCAAGCAGACGATCGATGGCGACACCGCCCAGGTTGGGCCTGGTATTGCCAAGCGGCTTGGCGTAGTTCAGCTCACTTACGTCGCCCAGATCACGAACCTTGATCTGGCGGCCCGCGCAATCGAGGTGGAGCGACGCTCGGAAGGCGGCGTACAGGTGCTGCGTACAAAGCTTCCATGTCTCATCACCATGCTGGAGGCGACGAACGAGATCCGGCGAGGAGGAATGATAGATGCGCTGCGCGCGGCACGTACTGACATCGTAAAATGGAATGCACATGATGCGGGCATTGCGGATATCTCAAAATGCGGTCTTAAGGGCTCGCCGACTATCGTCAAGCGCGTTTTCGCCCCCTCCAAACGCGCGGAGAAGGCAATGCTGGTCGAGGCTGCCGATCAACCCGTGTCGGCGCTAATCGACGCAATTTTCAAGCACCGGCCGAACCTCGAAACTGAACTTTCAGCCCTAGCGCACGCTTCCGACGCGAGGCCGGAGTGCTGAGCCGCTGAAATCTCTTTCGACCTTCGCGTCGTGGTGCCGCCTATGAAGCCTTGGTACAAGAGTCTGTATGCCCAGGTGCTGATCGCCATCGCGGCGGGCACCGTCGTCGGCTGGCTATGGCCCTCCGTCGCCACCAACGACTGGGTCAAGGCGATGGGCGACGGCTTCATCAAGCTGATCAAGATGGTGATCGCCCCGATCATCTTCTGCACCGTCGTCTCCGGCATCGCACATATTCAGGACGCCAAGAAGGTCGGTCGCATCGGCGTCAAGGCGCTGGTCTATTTCGAGATTGTCTCGACCTTCGCGCTCCTGATCGGGCTTCTCGTTGGCAATCTCGTCAAGCCCGGTGCAGGCTTCGGCAGCGCGGCGGCGAGCGCGAATGCGGTCGCCAATTACGCCAAGCAGGCCGAGGGGCAAAAGACCGTCGACTTCATCCTGCATATCATTCCCGACACCGTGGTTGGCGCCTTTGCACAAGGCGAAATCCTCCAGGTTCTGCTGTTCTCGGTGTTGTTCGGCTTCGCCATCATGGGCCTCGGCGAACGCGGCCACGCGATTCGCAATTTCATCGACGATGCCGCGCACGCTGTGTTCGGCGTCATCTCCATCGTGATGCGCGCAGCGCCAATCGGGGCGTTCGGCGCGATGGCCTACACAATCGGCAAGTTCGGTACCGGCGCGATCCTCAACCTGATTGGCCTAATCGCGACGTTCTACGCCACCGCCGCATTGTTCGTATTCATCGTGCTCGGCACCATCGCGCGGTTCGCCGGCTTCTCGATCTTCAAGTTCCTGGACTACATTAAGGACGAGCTGCTGATCGTGCTCGGCACTTCGTCGTCGGAAAGCGCGCTGCCGTCCTTGATGGAGAAGCTGGAACGTCTCGGCTGCTCCAAGTCGGTGGTCGGTCTGGTGGTGCCCACGGGCTACTCGTTCAACCTCGACGGCACCAATATCTACATGACCCTGGCGACCCTTTTCATCGCGCAGGCGCTCGGCTTCGATCTGACCTTGGGGCAGCAGATGACCATCCTGGTCGTGGCCATGCTGACCTCGAAGGGAGCCTCCGGCATCACCGGCGCGGGCTTCATCACGCTCGCCGCGACGCTGGCGGTGGTCGATCCGCGGCTCGTGCCGGGCATGGCGATCGTGCTCGGCATCGACAAGTTCATGAGCGAATGCCGCGCGCTGACCAATCTTTGCGGCAATGGCGTCGCCTGCGTGATCGTCGCCTGGTGGGAAGGCGAGCTCGACCGTAAGAAGCTCAATGGCCGCTGTCAAAATCGATCCCACGAGCATCAGGAAATCAGGATAGACTAGGAAGCGTTACGCACGGGACGTTGGGATAGCCGAATGGGCACGTGGCGGCAATCCGGGGAGGCTGACGAAGTAGGCATGACAGGAGGGTAACCCACCGATTCGAATTTCGCTGCCGAACCAAGATGCCAACGAATTTCGATAGCCAGGGATTAGAGAAGCCGGACGTAGCCGCTTTCCTATAGCTCATCGACATCGGCCGCTAGCTCATGACGCAGCCGAAGGGTATCTGGAAGAGACATCATTCAGGTGCAGATGCGCAACCGTCCATGCGGCGACAGAGTTGCTTTGCTACGGCGCCGCATCGAGACGAGCTATGTCCGCAGAAGTGTTGTTAGTGCGTCAGCGTCCGCCGAGCACCGAATATCCTCAATGTCCCGAGATAACGTGGTTGCCCTTACCCTAATAGCAGCTATGGCCGGAAGATCCGGAATCTGACACTCGAGTTCATTCAGGCGGTGGTTGATGTCTTCTAGCTGAATCTGAAGTCGCTCGATGTCGGTATCTCGGCGTGTTGTTGATTCAATAGTCCAGACCCGCCGTGCTTGCATAAGTCGTCCCCTTTTTAGCTTCGATGTGTCTTAGCGATGTTTCGTGGCCGAATTGGGAACTGCTCGTCAAATGCTTGGCGCGTTCAAGTCGCCCAGACCTGCTTGTTATCTTTGCAGCCGCTAACCTCGTGTTGCTAGTAAGCTAGGGCTTCACCAAGCTGCCGGGCTGGCTGGTAGTGCATCAGGGTTCGGAGCGGCTTGAATCTGACGTTGCGTCAGGTTGTAGGACTCCAGACAATCGCCACCGAGCTCACGGCGATACATGGGGCGAGTGGTGGCGCTCGAGAGAGTGGAGTGCCTGGCGGGGAATCAAGCACACGTAAAGGGCGTTCAAATCAATGCGCGATGAAGGGCACAAGCGAGATCAGTTCGCTATGGTCGCAGCGCACGTATCGAAGTGCCCGCACGTGGCGCCAATGGCGAAAGGAGCCTTTTGGGGGCGGACGCCGTCGCGTCCGTTTCGTGCGATCGCGTGCACGGATCAGAAGCCAGGAATGGTCTCGTCAGTCAGGAAAACTGTGAGGCTTCATCCCAGGAAAACGTCCTGCCACATCAGCTTGCATACCATGACATTGGAAGGACGTACCAGCATTGCTCGGCAGTGTCTGAAGCGAAGAAAAGCGCCTGAGCAGAACGTGATCTTATCTGCGCGGCATAGGAGGTAGCATGAGAGCGCAAATCGCGGACCAGCTCGAGGGCGGTCGTGTACGATATGGACAATTCGCCAGCGCGCCGGGATCAGGTCCTTGTGGTCTCTTCATTGTGCAGGGGCCCTGCGGCTGTAAACTCAAGATCATTGGGCTACTCCATCCGCGTTGGGAACACGTCTCCGTGTCGATACCGCGACGTTGTCCGAACTGGCAGGAGATGTGCTTCGTCAAGGATCTATTTTGGCATGAGGAGGAGTGCGTGATGCAGCTTCATCCGCCCCGGTCCGAATACGTGAATAACAACCGATATTGTCTCCATCTTTGGAGACCGACTTGTCAGGAAATTCCAACGCCACCCTCGGGGCTCGTCGGCATAGTCGGGATTGGTCCAGCTGAAGCGGCTAGGCTAGCTGCACAAATACGGGTCGATGACACTGGCCCATGGGACGTGTCTTCAGGGAGAGGCGCGATCAAGGGTTGAGGCTCGTCTTCCTCGCGAGGAAGTGCGCACACGCGGGTCCGCTGGCAGGAAGTCCATTAACGGTACTTTGTCCCATAATTGCGGTTCTAGGAAATGGACGTGGATCCGTAACCCGCGGCGCTGGCGTCCCTGCTCGTGTCGTTCGCCTGCGTTGAACCCATCCAACGCTCGGATATGTTCTATCGATACAATCGATTTTACGGGCTAGCGAGAACGGCGGATAAGAAAATTCGCTTTAAAGACACGAACTCAGGTCTGTCAGGATGGCACCGAGAAGAATTCTCAGGCTCGCCTCGAGCATCGAGGGAGGTTGCCTATTAACGCAACGTCTTCTCGGCGGCTTGCGCAAAAACTTGCCAGAGGCGCGGGGGCGACCGCCTTCAGCATACCTTCGTATAGATGCTCCAACCATCTCGATGTCGGCCACCTACTTCCGTTCGATTGAACCACCCGTCGCTCCCGTCCTAGCCTCGCGGCGAAGGCGAGAACTGTCGATTGCAGGTGTCTAATGCTGCTTCAGAGAGATCGAGTGCCGTGCGGTCAGCCCGCGCGGGAGGTGCAAAAGAGGTCGCTCCTCGATCTAGTCCGAATGGCCCATACGCTCGATATTATTTCCGTCGTGTGCGATGATCAGTCGGTCTTTGAGCCGTTACTGAACATGCTCATTTCAGCCGGCTGCGTGCCAGAGCTCTTCCGAAGTGCAGATGAATTCCTGAACTCAAAAAGCTACATCAGCACGTCCTGTTTGATCGCGGACATGCTATTATCGACAGCAAGTGGGCTCCAACTATACGAGCAGCTCATCGCATCCGCAAACGCACTTCCCGCCATTCTTCTTGTGGCTGGCCCCGACGAGGACAATTGTGTCCGCGCGGTGCAAGCCGGCGTGTCGCAATTCCTGCGTAAGCCGCTGAACAATAGCGAACTACTCGCGTGCATCAAATCGACGCTTAAAGGCCAAATGACGCTTCGAAGGCGTGTTGAAATATAGCCACGCTAAGTCTGCAGATCACGTCGTGCGCGAGCCAGTTGAGCCCAATCCTGGCGGCGAAGGGGTTGAGGGCTCTTAAATCAGCTGAACTCAAATCGTTGGGAAATAGCGATCCCGCGTTTGTCAGCGTATTGAAAGGCGATCAAACGCAGTGCGCCGGAGCGTCGGCGGATAACCGCACGACAGGAGCCGCACGTGCTTTAGGTAAAGGAGAGGTATGAAAAATGATGCCGTTGTTCAGAGAAAATGTATTGCCGACGCTGATAACGCAATCCGCGCATGAGGACCACAGCGCATGCTAGAATCGACCTCATCCTTGGATGTACACCAGCAGCTTGTTTCACTGCTGGGGAATCCAAGCCCTGTTATCTTAGATATCGGCTGTAACGATGGAACCGACACCAAACGGTTTCTCGAGCTGTGCCCTGAGGCGCGGTTCTACTGCTTTGAGCCGGACCCCCGTGCGGTGGCCCGCTTTAAGAAGAAAATTCCGCCGGACCTCGATAACGTGAGCCTGTTTGAGATCGCCATCAGCGATCGCAATGGCCAGATTGAATTCCACCCGAGCAATGCAGATGCGGAGGTGAAGGAATGGGATCTCTCTGGTTCAATACGCCGACCAAAGAATCACCTTACCGAGTATGAGTGGGTTCGATTTGATCAACCAATCTCCGTTGAAACTCGACGGCTGGATGACTGGTCCAGTGAAACGAACGTAAACAAGCTCGACTTGATCTGGATGGACGTTCAGGGAGCGGAGTCCGATGTCATCGCTGGCGGCAGGCGGACCTTGAGCAATACGCGGTTTATCTACACCGAGTATAGTGACCGCGAGCTTTATGAAGGGCAGCTGTCCCTGCAAGCTATCCTTGAGCTCTTACCTTCATTCGAAGTGGTGCGGCTCTATCCCCGCGCAGTTGAGGGTGATGTATTGCTTAGGAATAGGGGCTGTTAGCGCTTATCTCCTTTACTGCCAGGCCGCATCACGCAACCGCGTGGTGCGGCGTTTGTTTCGCGCAATAGCGAATGTCGGCGATGCAGCCGCTGCTGCTGATCATGGACGCTAGGGCAAGGAGGTGATTTGTGGCGACTGTATTGTCGCTATTTGCGATAGCGCTTGCAGATTAGTTCGCGTGAGACTATTTGATTGATGAAATTTCTCGCGCTGGCAGATAGCAATGAAGCTGAATGACCTGAAGTCCATGAGTGTCGACGAGTTGTGGAATCTCCACGAGAAGATCTCCGCCGCTCTAACTCAACGGATTACAGAGGAGAAGGTCATGCTCGACGAGCGGCTGCGAACGATCGGAGCGGCCGGCAAGCTCGCCCGGCCAACCCCTGAGCGTCGACCCTATCCGCCTGTGCGGCCAAAGTATCGAAATCCAAAGAACCCGGCGGAAACTTGGTCAGGGCGTGGGAAAATGCCCAGATGGCTCGACCCGCAAGTTCGTGCCGGCCGAAAGTTGGATGAGTTCCTCATTGACCGATCTGCGCGTAAGCGTAGCCATAAAGCCTGACGTGGCAGTCAGGTATGCTGATTGTACTGCATGCGACCATGGTTGCTTTGAGCTGTTGGCCTCTGACCAATTACGGCTTTCTTTCGTGTCGCGCAAAGGCTTGATAGCTTCGCAGAACCTTCGGCTCTCACGTCCGCACTTTCCAGGCCACCAATACCGCCGTCCGGCGAGGCCGATTGTTTTGATTTACAGTCTCTTCGACAAACATCCTCCAGGAAAACGTTTTCGCCATCGCCTCTGTGGAACCCGAGGCCCTTTCAACGGGCGACTCATGATCGGCTAGCCAGCGGAGCGGCTGTTACGCATCATTTGCCGACCAAGAGAACTGATTCGTCTTTGCAGATCCGTTTTGCGTTCGCGGCCAAAGTACTCGAGCGGCAAAGAAACGACGTAACCCGCACATCATTAAGGGCGACGCCGATAGCGATCGACGGCTAAAGCTGGCTAGATCAACGACGTTAGTCCTGAGGTTCTCTATTGGACTGCGAGTACAGGTCCACATTTTGGACCCAGCAATCGCACGCCACGAGCTATATAGCTACCGCGCGGCGGCTCAACATAATCCACCCCATCGATCCAAAAGGACATGTCGTCGATCGCAAGCTGCGGATTATAGGTCCACCCAGTCTGGACAGCTTTCACCACGGCGAAGGCGCCTCGCGGTGAGCACGAGTCCGGGATGACGACATCAGCGTCCTGCTCGCATCTTGATAGGAGTTCAATAAGCTCTTTTACCTTCATTTCGCAGCCCTGGGATCGCAGTTGCCAGGAGTATCCATCTATAACTTCTGTAGGATCAGTAAACCCCACGTCAAGCTGTAAGCGACCGATCGCGATTATGCGTCGCCTCCCGCGCAGCGCAGCTCCAAGGCGTTGCCGAAAGTTCAAACGCGGCCTGCGTTTTCGGATACCTGTCATGATAAATCCGTCGCCGGAATTCATCCGGCTGAAGCGCGATCACGCCCGCAAAGCTGGGCAAGAGACGAGTGGTGGAATGGATTATTCCACGAACTCACCGCACTGCTGATTCGGTTTCTGGTCTGCGAGAGAATGCAGATGAGCTGATGCTCGCGGTGAGCGGTTGGGCTAAGTCGGTCGTACCTTTGAAGCGATCCGGTCTTGAATCGAAGCACTATCGGCCGCGGCAGAGGCGCTGAGGGCTTGAACCTGACCCAGCGTCAAGTTGTAGAATCGCAAGGTAGTGTCGACGAAGGGACGTTTCATGATGTCCTCGCTGTTCCCGCCGGAAAGCGCAATCGCTTTGGAAAGAGAGACTTCTCAATGGCGCTGTTTCTAGTTCTGCTTCCGATTTTGTTCGTGGGTTTCGCAGTTGGATACGCTATCCGTGCATGGCGTTCTCGGAAGAGGCGTGAGCGATATCGTTTGCACATGGCTCACCTTCGGCCGACGTCCCGTATTACAGAACGTCCGACTGAATTGTCCAAGCGGAGAGCGTTCTGATACTTCATCATAACAGCGGAGATTGGAACTGAGCCTGATAGCCGGAACGCGTGCCGGCGGTTCGATGTATAAGGCGGGCGGCGTCTTCCGGATCTCGACAAACGATCATGGACGCAAGGCGCTGGTGCAGACAGCCGGCGGTCAGAGCGTCCAATGAGTGCGGGTCCTTGAGGCGACACCTCGTTCGCGAGCCTCGCGTCATCCACCTGCAGAGCCCCCGCCGCGTGCACCGGCGGGGGTTTCTTCTGAATGCCTTCGTCTTAAGACTGCCCCGTCCGGGCCTCGGCAATCACCTGGACGCCATGTCCCGGACTATCATTGGTCTTGGGGCAGGCGCATTTTCGCCGTTCGGTCCCACGCGCCGCTGCTTAATCGAAGCCATGTCGTCCTCTCCTTTGGGTGGTTTCGAAAGGCTGCCCCGCATGAGCCGTGATGCCGGCGAAAGGAACAACGCAAGCGGTCTGATGATGGGGCGCACCGCCGGAGAAAGGCGGTCGCGATGAATAAGGCCCCTATATTCAATCACCCGATGATCTTCCCGCTACGCGCGCGGCGGAAAAATCAGGTTGATGACCCCTCAGGGGTAAGGCCGGCATCTTGAAGGTATTGATCGCAGTTTCTTGAGCCGCAGAGCGACGGCGCGTTCGCTCCGCTCGAGCAGGATAGAAATTCTTTTCGGCGGTTCCTTGTTTGAAGCGAGATCGAGAAGGCGTCTGTCGTCTTCTTTGCACCATCGACGAGATCGGTTCTTAAGCATTGGTCACTTGCTGTGATTTCCATTCCGAGTGATCTAAGCCGAGCGAGGCTAAGCAGTTCCGTTCAAATGGGGCGGGAGCGAATACTTTCCTCTGACGAGAACTGCGGCATCTGTTTTGCGCGCCGACGCGACCAGCCCGCGGGTGTCGTCGCACAGTACTGACCGAGAGTCGGTCCCGAGGTCTTCTGTATTGCGGGCGAGAAGGCTTAGAGGCTGAGTGGTGCTGCAAATGTCTGCCGGGCTGCACACCTGGTCTGCTTACGTTTCTGAGTATGGCCTCTGGCTCGTCCACCGAAATGGCTTGAAGCTGCCGCAGCGTCAAGTTGTAAGATTTTAAGGTCGATCACGCGGCAAAGCGACTGGTGCGCCAATGGCGCAGCTACGCGCGTCGTCGTGCGCATGATTGCTGTTATGAAGGTAGCGGGGCGTGGCGGATAGGCGATCTGGAGCATCTTACAGTTGCCGCGCGCTTCCCTGGATAGTGCCAAACAGCAACTGGTGCTGCTTTTCTGGAGGCCAGAAGTGGCGTCGGACAGGCGGAAGCCCGTAGGGAGCCAAAGCTCCGGTCTTCCACATCGCTCGCACAAGCGCGCCGCCTAATATCCCGCACTTCCGTAAGCGTTACTAATACCGACAGGCTCAAGAGCATGTGATGGATCTCAAATTGATCATGGGCAAAGTCGCTAGCGGCGTCCCGTTGGACCACCAGGAAATGGCCTTGGCGTTCGACATTATGATGTCGGGGCAGGCCACGCCCTCGCAGATGGGCGGGTTGCTGCTGGCGCTGAGGGTGCGCGGCGAGACAGTTGAAGAAATCAGCGCCGCGGTTTCCGCGATGCGCGGCAAAATGCTGCGGGTCAATGCGCCCACCGACGCGATCGACATTGCGGGCACGGGCGGCGACGGTCTGGGCTCGGTCAACGTCTCGACATGTACGTCTTTCATTATCGCGGGCGCCGGCATTCCTGTCGCCAAGCATGGCAACCGCGCACTCTCCTCACGCTCGGGCTCAGCCGATGTACTGGCAGCGTTGGGCGTGAAGATCGACCTGCAGCCGGAAGATGTCGCTCGCTGTCTCCGGGATGTCGGCATCGGATTCATGTTCGCGCCGGACCACCATCCGGCCCTGAAAAACGTGAGCGCAACGCGCCTCGAGCTCGGCACCCGCACAATCTTTAATCTCGTTGGGCCGCTCTGCAATCCCGCGGGGGTGAAGCGGCAGATGATAGGCGTGTTTTCGCGCAAGTGGGTGCAGCCCATAGCGGAAGTCTGCAAGAGGCTCGGCGCGGAAGCGACGTGGGTGGTGCATGGCTGCGATGGGCTCGACGAGATGACGCTCACCGGTTCCACCTTTGTCAGCGCCCTCGACAAAGGCCAGATTCGCACATTCGAAGTTACGCCGGAAGAAGCCGGGCTTCCCCGTTACGGGAAGGAGAGGCTGAAGGGTGGGGATCCCCATACCAATGCGATTGCACTACGAAGGGTGCTCGAGGGCATGCCGGGCCCATATCGCGATGTTGCTCTCTTGAACGCGGCAGGGGCCTTTATAGTGGCCGGTCGGGCCAGAACTCTGAAGGAAGGCGTGGCTATCGGGCGGGAGACTCTTGACAGTGGTGCCGCCGTAGCGCGCCTGAAGCACCTGGTTGCAGTTTCCAATGCCGAATACACAAGATGAGCAACTCCGACATTCTGACAAGAATTGCGACGTATAAGCGGGAAGAAATTGCAGCGGCGCAGCGCGCGCTTTCGCATGCCGAGCTCGACGCGCGCGCACGGTGCGCGCCATCGCCGCGCGGCTTTCTAAACACAATTCGAAAAAAGCATGCGTCGGGTGGCTATGCCCTGATAGCTGAAATGAAGAGGGCGTCGCCGTCGAAGGGGCTCATTCGCACCGACTTCCATCCGCCGTCGCTCGCTAGATCGTATGAAGCAGGGGGCGCGGCTTGCCTTTCAGTGTTAACCGACAAACCATCTTTTATGGGTGACCTTGATTTTATGGAGACTGCGCGCGCCGCCTCAAACCTGCCAGTCTTGCGCAAGGATTTCATTTTTGACACTTACCAGGTGGTCGAGGCTCGCGCGCGTGGTGCCGATTGCATTCTGCTGATCATGGCCGCGCTGGACGACGGGGCTGCCCACGACCTTGAGGCTGCGGCCTTAGCATACGGTATGGACGTGTTGATCGAAGTCCATGATCGGTCCGAACTCGATCGCGCCCTGAGACTTCGCTCACAGATGATTGGCATCAATAACCGCAACCTGCGCACGTTTGTGACAAATCTGAAGACAAGTGAAACGCTAGCACCGCTCATCCCGAAGGATCGACTGATTGTCAGCGAAAGCGGAATCTGTGCGTTTACTGATCTCGAGCGGCTGTCACGAGCCGGTATCGCAACCTTCCTCGTGGGCGAGAGTCTCATGCGACAGTCTGACCTGACGGCAGCAACTCGCGCGCTGCTTTCAAGAAATTAAGCTGGAGCCATCTGGGGCGCATCAATGACAAGCGAAATCTCAAGCCGGTTGATAGGGCACGCGGGCCGAGAGCCGCAAGCAAGACAATGTCCGCACGGAGCTAAGGCGGCACATGCCCCACACGCGGCATGCCAATCCTCGGGTCGACTTGCCAAATGAGTGAGATTCAATCAATTGAGGCGGCCGAGTTTCGCCAGGCCATGCGAAATCTGGCCAGCGGCGTTGCCATCGTGGCGACGGGAACGGCGCTTGAACGACGTGGGCTAACGGTGAGTTCAATTGCCTCGATTTGCATAGAACCGCCCTGTTTGTTGGTGGGCATCAACATCAGTTCCGGGACACACGGTGCGATACTTGCGAACGGCAGGTTTGGCGTGAGCCTCCTTGCGATTGATCATCAGGACATCGCTCTGCGATTCGCCGGCCGGGATGGCTCTAAAGGAGTCCAACGGTTCGACACGGCTCCCTGGGTCCAGGGGATTCTGGATGTACCTTTATTGCAAAGCGCAATATGCGCCCTCGAATGCGTTTTACACCACTACCAAGTCATTGGCACGCACGGGTTATTTATCGGCCGAACCGTGGCGGTCCGCTCAGGAGACGGCAATCCGCTTATCAACTGTCGCGGCGAACTTCGAACATTGCCACACGGCTGAGCGTTTTTCAGTTGTGCTTCAAACTGGCGGTCGCTGAAAACAGGCGCCGAAATGGGCTGGAGCCCGTGAATACTCGCGCGAAAACGATCTTACTACGGAGCCGCTCGAGTGTTGCGGGTTCAAGGTCGCCGTGAGAGGTGCGCTCAGGGTCTCAGCAAGGCTTGGAAGCATTACTCCAACCGATCTAATGCGACCTGCCTGATCACACGACCAGGATGGGTCTAGCCTACAGCCAGATGATTGGTGGTGCCCGCAAAAGCTGCGCATATCAAAAGGCAAGTGCGATAGAGAGCCTCCACGTCCCGCGCCATCGCACAAGGCGTTCACACGCGCATCGGCTTGAAATCTCATAGCCGACGTCGGTTTTCGGGCCTGTCACAGGTCGCGCTTTCTCGACCAATGAGCCAAATCTTGCGACTCTGCCAAACAACACTGTGGCAAGCTGATGATCTCCTGATTCCCATATTTTGATGGATGTTACCGGCGGGCGCGCAAGAACACGCGCCCTTCACCAGGGCCTTCGCCGCTGCTGCCGGTGAATTGTGCTACTCTAGCGTCTCACCTGCAAATACGATTGCGAGGGAAGATTTGAGCACGCCTGCGTGTGCTGTTGGCGATTAGATCGTGCGGCGAGGTTCGTCAGTAACCTGTCTGTCGCTGTGGACCTTGGTCTCGCGAGCAGCGGCCGTAAACTCGAAGGAGGCTAGCTCGAAAGGTACGGATCCCGGCCACTGGTTTTGTGCGCCGCTAAGCCGGAGATCTGATCTGGTGAGCCGGGCTCATCAAAGATTCGTATTGCCGCCTCGCTTGCTGCATGCGTTCAGATCTATGCGCGATAGCCGAAGTGCATCTATGATCTGACCTGTTCGTCAAGCGTTTTCGGTCATGGCGGTGAATGGACATAACGTGAGCAGGGGCAAGAGATGAGGTTTGGGAGGCGCAAAAAAGACTTGGCTCTCAGCTATTGATCGCTCGGGCGTGACGCGTCTCATGTTCAGCCAGTACCGGCGACGACTTCGGAGCGAATGATCGTTGCCGTGTTCACTGAAGCATCAAGAGAGAGGTCCCCAAAGGCAAGCTGACAAAGAAGGTAATTGGCACCCGCTTCTTCTAGATGATTAAGGAGAGTGTGCCTGATCGAGGAGGCGGTCCCCGCGACGCACAACTCGCTCTCGATTGCTGCATCGAAGGTCAAGGGGAGGTTCGGTGGAGTGGGGATGTTGTTGCGCTCATAAAGGAACTTGAAGCTCTTGAGCCAGCGATCGTAAGCCGGCGCAGCAAGCGCATAAGCATCTGCTTCAGAGGTGCCAGCCACAACCATGCGGAGCAAGCCAAGAAACGGCGATTGACCATTCGCGTCTGACCGTACCTCTCGACGCGAGCGGTACGCATCAGTGACCCTCCGAACGCACGATGCAGGTCCGATGCTTGCGATGTTTGCGCCAATCTCAGCCGCCCAGCTTGCCGAGCCGGGTTGATTTACGGCGATCCATGTCGGGGGGTGCGGTCGCTGATGAGGCGTTAGCGTCAAGGGAACGTCATCCAACCGGAAGTGGTCTCCTTCGTAGCAGAGCGACCCGCCTCGCATGGCTTTAACGAGGATTTCGCTGGCCTCTGCATAACGGCCTGGTGCCGCCTCGGCGCTGACCCCGAAATAGCCCAATTCTATTGGAAGTGAGCCGCGTCCGATGCCAAGCTCAAGTCGGCCACCACTCAAGTGGTCCAGCATACATGCCTCTTCGAAGGCTCTCAGCGGGTGATGAAGACTAAGCAGCATGACCATCGGGCCGAGGCGAAGATGTGTCGTGCGCTGTGCGACGCTCGACAAGAATAGATTCGGTGCGGGGCTTCTCCCATGCGGAGTGCAGTGGTGCTCTGCCAGATGATACGCATAAAATCCCAGTCGATCGCATGCCTCGGCAAGTAGGAGGCGATCGTTATACTGCTTGGCTACGTCATGACCGTCCGCGTCCAGGTGATCGAAGATGCCGAACGCTAGTTTTGAAGGGAAAGTACTTGTCACTCGATCACCTCATGTAGTGAAAGCAGGCTATTGGTTTCGGGTCAGTTTGACGACGAAAAAATGTCACTGACGGTTGAAAGAAACGCATCCATTTGCCCTTCTGTGCCGATGCTAATGCGTATGAAATTCTCCAGACCGGCTTCGGGGAAGAACGCAACATGCACGTTCCGCCTCTGCAGCGCGGCTTGCCACCAGGCGCCATCGTGTCCGTCGGGCACGCGAGCTAGCAGGAAGTTGGCGTGGGAAGGCAATACGGTAAACCCAAGTGCTGATAGCGCGACGCTCGTTCGCTCTCTTTCGCGCACGATATGTTGATGGTTCTCCTCGAACGCGGCTCGATGCTCAATGATGCTCATGCCGACCGCATAACCAATCACATTCATGTTGAAGAGGTTCTGCATGGTACGAAGCCTCCCGATAAGCTCGGGGTGGCCGAAGCCAAAACCAATGCGGAGGCCTGCAGTGGCATAACTTTTCGAGAACGTGCGCAATAGCAGAACATTCGAATAGCGGTTGACGAGTCGCAGTCCATTGTCCGGCGCAAAATCGACATACGCTTCGTCAAGGACGATCAGTCGATCAGATTGTGCTACGAGCCTTTCGATATCGGCGATCGGAACAAACGTTCCCGTCGGATTGTTCGGATTGGCTAGCACTACGAACTTGGCATCGCGGGCGGGGCCGGAAAGCAGTTGGTGCGTCGGCAGGGAATGATCCTTACCCCACCCAATCTCCAGGAATTGAGCCTCGTGCAACATGGCGAGCTTGCGGTTGAACGAAAACCCGGGCGACATCATCGCTACGGCGTCACCTGGAGCCAGGAATGCTTTGTAGATAAGGCCGAGAAGTTCGGACGATCCGTTCCCCGCGATCACCTGATCGGCGGAAAGGCCGTAAGCAGAGGCGGCAGCTTCTCTTAAGCCTACATTGTCATCTTCCGGATACAAATAATGCTGCTCAAACGCTGCAATCGCGCTTTTCTTGACAACCGGCGGCAGTGGAAACGGGTTCTCATTCATGTTGAGTTTGACGCAACTTGCGTCAAGCGCGGGGAGAGCAGGCGGCGGAACTTCTAACTGTTTTGCCACGTGCGAAAGGGATGAGAGTGCGCTTAGCAGCCTTGCGTCTGACATGTGGTCGCTCCGTCGAAGGGCATTGGTTTTGAGCATGGCTATGGTCCTATCTAGGTGAACACTCTGGTACCTGCGCGTGAGCGCGCGCGTCAGCAGGCCGACCATGTCTCGCCAGAGCCGGCCGGCGCGGAGCTTAACCCGTTTTTAAAGACCGATCCTAACAGTTGCGTGAAACCAAAAGCAAAACCGCAACTTGCGTTGGGTAGGTCATGCTTTGCGAACGGCGCACCAGTCGGATGTGGGCTCTCTGATGACCAAGCAGAGAAGGGTGCCCAACTCGGGGGCTGTTTATCTGCCGCGAGTAGTCATGGCTGAGTTCGTAAATCTCGGCGATACCGCGCGGTAAGCTGTCGGCACAGACTTCAGCCAGACCTGTTCGGCGATGGCTGCTCGCAAGAATGTCCGTCTGGGGCCTGGTCATGCCTCGAACGGAAGGCCATTGCGGTTGCTCTCCAGCAGGCACACGTAGGTATTCGCGCGCGTCTTGCTGGAGCTGATCGGGGGGCGTGACGGATGGTCGCGGCGCAAACATTTGCGTTTGAGACATTCACAATCCTCGTTCGCGAGCTATCGGAGGCCCCGATGCCTCCCCACTTTTGGTAGTTTACAACTTGACCTTACGTTCGTTTCAAGAGGTTTCGATCATGATCGGAGAATGTCTCGCTCCCTACAACGAGAGCCGATCTCGATATCGGTGAGCTGAATTGCCAAGCCATAAATAATCGTCGCACAAGTCTTGCGGCGGAGCATCCCGCTGGCAAATGTCAGCGAGGTCAAAGTCGCATTGAATCCGGAAATCACCGTTCACAAGGATGCACGAATGAGGTCGCGGTCGCATTGCTCGAGGTTGGCATTCTTGTTGCACCAGCAATGCAGCCGAAGCAGGCGAGATGCCTCGCAGCCCGGCAACATGGCGCGAGCGGAAGGGCAATGCGATGGAAAAGAAATTGTCATGAAGTATCTGGAGGACGAAAAGGATGTAAGAGACACCGAAACCCTATTATGTCGCCTCGGTCGTGCGCCGGCAGAACATGCCGGGATGGTGAATGTGCCGATTTACCGCGGATCTACCATCGTATCGGAGACCTTAGAGGAATGGGACATCCGGAACAAAGACCATCCCAGCTACGGTCGCTTCGGCACGCCCCTGTCGCGTGCCCTCGAGACCGCGATCTGTAAGTTAGAGGGCGGTTATCGCTCGATTCTCTTCCCATCAGGGCAATCGGCTTGTACTCACTCGCTGCTGGCGTGTCTGAAGGCCGGCGATTCGGTTCTGATCAGCGACGGCGTCTACGCGCCTGTGAGAGCCTTCGCGGACAATGTTCTTGCGAGGCTGCAAATCAACGCGGAGTATTTCTGTCCAACCGAGCCGTCAGAATTGGCCGCGAAAATCAACGCAAAGACACGCGCCATCTATTTGGAATCGCCGTCGTCCATGACGTTCGAAGTTCAAGACGTGCCGGCGCTCGCGGCGATCGCACATCGGTCGGACGCACTTGTAATGATGGACAACACGTGGGCGACACCTCTGTATTTCAGACCGTTCCAGCATGGGGTCGACATTTCGATCCAGGCTGCGACGAAGTATATCGTTGGCCATTCCGATGCGTTTCTTGGCGTTGCCACTGCGAACGAAGCGGCATGGCACGCGCTAAAGTCAACTGCGCAGCATTTCGGCGAAATTGGCGGACCGGATGATATTTATCTCGCCCTCCGGGGAATTCGGACTCTAGGTCTGCGTATGAAGCGGCATTGGGAAAATGGCCTTACTCTGGCGCAGAACCTGCAAACTCATCCTGCCGTCGACAGGGTGTTGCACCCGGCCCTTCCCAGCGATCCCGGCCACGTCATTTGGAAGAGAGATTTTCTGGGCGCCAGCGGGCTCTTTGGAATTGTTCTGAAGCCTATGTCGCGCCCGCAACTTTCGGTTCTCTTCAATAGCCTGCGTCTGTTCGGGATTGGTCTGTCCTGGGGCGGGTATGAAAGTCTCGCGTTGCTCGTCGAGCCGCCGAAACGAATGGAAGGCTCGCTTCCGTTTCCAGGACCGCTGCTTCGCATACACGCGGGCATGGAAAGTCCGACCGAGCTGATCGCGGACATGCGTAGAGCATTGAACGCCGCTTGCGAACTTGCAGCTGACGGCGGCGTCCCACCGGAAACGAGTGAGCTTGTCAGTGAATGTCAAATAGTCAGCTAGTCTTCGGGTCTTGAACATGACGGCCCGAGGCCGTGGCGCTAACGATCGTTCAGCGGCCCCTCGTGGTATACGTGATACACGAGATGCAATGGGCGTCGCGCACGATAGGACGGCAATGAATTGTTCGATAGCAATTCAGTCGTTGACGGAATGATCCTCGGCGCGCCCGCAGGCTACCAGATCCAGCCAAGCCCTCGCGGCGGGCGACAGACAAGCATCGCGCCGCCAGATCATTGCAATGTGCCAGTCTGTATCAGCTTCGTGCAGCGGCACCCAAGCGAGCGAAAGGTGCCTGCGTTGCTCAGCAATCATTCGCGGCAGAAAGGCGGCCCCCATGCCCGCCGCAGCAAGCTCGATGACGAAATCAATCGGGCTGCTGCGCGCTACGACGCGCGGTTCAAAACCGTGCCGTCGGCAAGCGTCCATAATCACGCGGTTCGATGCAAACCCGGTTTCGAAGAGAATGACCGGCATCTCGCGCAATTTCGAAAGGTCAAGGGATTGACACCGCGAAAGCTTGTGGTCAATCGGTAGCAGAACAGCAAGGGGCTCGCGTTTGACGTCTTGCCACTCAAAGGCTTCCGATACGGGAAGAAGCGAGGCGGCAAGTTCGATCTCGCCCGCTAGCACAATCTCCTCCAGGCGCTCGCTTCCGTACTCCACGAGACGCATCTCGACGCCTGGATAGCATTTGCGGAAGATCGCAAATAGCTTCGCGAACAGTATGCCACTCCCAACCGGTGGCAACCCGAGCTTGAGAATGCCGCATTTGAGGCCGCGCAGCGCGTTGAGTTCGGAAACTAGATCGTCTCGTTCAGTCAGAATCCTGATCGCATGGCGGTAAACAATTTCGCCGGCAGCGGTCAGTCTGCTGCGATGGCCAATCCGGTCAAGTAGGGGCACACCAATCTCGTCCTCCAACTGCTTAACTGCCTTGCTGACCGTAGACTGAGTCGCGAATACGACCTTGCCGGCCTTGGAGAACCCGCCCTGCCGTACGACCTCCACAAACGCGCGTAGTTTCCGAAGCTCCATGTGAATTCCAAATCCGAATAGACTCTAATCGCTCAATTCATTCGCTGCACTATCGGAAGTTCTCCACCTGAGCCCGTGTCCGAAGGCACTCTCTGCACGGCCTGCCTCGACAGCGCTGTGGGTCAAAAAATCCATTCTGTTTTCGCTCGTTTGGAGCGGTTCTCTATTTCTGACCGGTCGTATTACATGCTGATCCTGCTCTTGCGGTTTTCGCTACCATTGTGGATCGCACACCTTCTGCATGATGTTGAAGAGTCGCAGCATGGTACGATGTTGGTACCGATCCACGAATGCAGTCAAATCAGCGTGCGCTACTAGCACCATTCAGCTCGAATGCAATCGGTAATGCGATGTTGCTAGCGGAACACTTGCGGATGGTCTGTTTCTCAAGCCAAGCATGGCTCGGTCCGATCGGACCGTGCTTGGCGTTGAGACGAAAGCCTGAACGGCGGTACGATGCCGACATAAGATCGGGCGGAATGGCCATTCCCGTGTATGCAGCCTTGCGTTTCAGGCAGCGACAATGCCTTGCCTTAGCGCGTCGGGTGCTCGGCTCAGACTTCCGGCTCGTTCGCCAGGAGCTGCCCATGGGGTGTGAGCGAGGTCAAAAAAGGACCGAAACAGTTTTGGAAGAACACGCGACAATGCGCGACTCCGTCCAAGCTGGAACAGAAATATTTCGCCATGCGTCCGAGCAGTTCGCGGAATTGGTTGCGCAGTCAAAATCCAGTCGACATTGCGTTTGCCCGCATTCATCACGCCAGTGCGCTTCGCTGCTTAATCGAGCGGCACGTCGACATGCTGATGACTGACGCGCCGCAGTTGGTCTTCTTTTTGCCCCAACCCTTTGCAAGGAGCCGAGCCGACGGCGCGATGTTCGATAGGAGAGACGGTGCAAGTTTTGCAGGTACGAAGTGGGGTGTTCGATCCAGAAGACCTTTCACTGTTGGGAAAGATCTATGATGAAGCGGTGGCGGCGCTACCTGCAAGTATGCGAACGGCCGTCAATCGAACAGAGATTGCCAAGCTTGTACTTGGACGCACAGCCGCTGGTGAAGCCCAATTGGTTCTCCTAAAAAGGTTGATGGTGGCGATTGCGTCAGCCGCTTAGTCCAGTTGCGGTAGAATTCGTCTTCTTCGATACATCCGTGTCGGCTTTCTCCCGGCGCTATGGCCGCAGAGTGGCTGCTTAAATCTTGCATGTCACTCAGCTTGCTTAGGCGCTCCTCCGAAAGTCGAGGTTCGATATTGCCGGCGGAAAGTTGGCAACAAGAGCTGCCGCTGGTGGAAACCCCTTGAACCTCACGTGACGTTAGGTTGTAGGGTTGAAAAAGAGAAACATGACCAGACCTACAGTACTCAGGCGTCGGTGGCGACGCATCGGTGAACTTGCGGAGGCGACCGGCGTGACGGTGCGCGCCCTGCGCCATTATGAGCATACCGGATTGCTCAGAGCGTCGCAGCGCACGGGCGGTGGTCACCGGATTTACGACTGTGAAAGCGTCAGAAGGGTTTATCACATTCTGGCCCTTCGCGAGCTCGGCTTCTCTTTGCAAGAGATCCGGAAAGCGATGGAGGGCAGGTCATCGCTTCCAAACTTGCTGAGTGAACAATTGGAGCGAGCGGAGATTCAAGTCGCGCGAGCAACCAAGTTGCGCGATCGTTTGCGTAACATCACGAAGAACGCCGAATCGGACGTGAGTGTGGAGGAATTACCTGCTCGCCTGGACGCGATGTCGCAGGAAGGCTGCGGACAGGCCCGCCGGCGTGCGCGTGCCCCGGATGATGCTGATCGATAGGCGGGTAGGAAAGAACGATTGAGCTTCGCGGATGGTCGCTTGGGGGTGGCGACGTTCTGTGCGACGGGTCATATCGACCGGGGCAGATATTCGAGGCCACGGCAGATCCTAAGAGGAAACCATAGTCAGGGACGTCAAATGGCATTCATTAGCAAGAGTTCGGTTGCCGGCGCTGCGGTCCTTGCTTCTGTATTGATATCGGTCGCTTCCGCTGACGATGTCTATATTGCAGTGGCCGGGCCCATGACGGGCAGCAACGCTGCGGTTGGTGAGCAGATGCGCTATGGTGCCAGTGCGGCCGTGGATGATTTGAATTCTTCCGGAGTTCTTCTCGATACAAAGATCAGATTGATCATTGCCGATGACGCCTGCGACCCGAAGCAAGCCGTCGCGGTCGCGAATCGATTGGCGGCGGACCAGGTCAGGCTGGTCGTTGGCCACTATTGTTCCTCTTCCTCAATTCCCGCCTCCGATGTTTACGACGAAGCGGCAATTATCCAGATTTCACCTGGATCAACTAATCCTCAGTTGACAGAGCGGGGCCTCAAGACCGTCTTTCGGATCTGCGGCCGTGATGACCAGCAAGGCGTAGTCGCCGCCGACTATATCCTACGGCACTTTTCCAACAGCAAGATTGCCATCCTTGATGACAAGAGCACCGCGGGAAAAGGCATCGCCGATATCGTTGCATCTCGACTTCAGGATGCCGGCCTGCGGGACCTCATGCGACAGAGCTATATGGCCGGCGAGAAGGATTACACGGCCCTGGTGTCGAGGCTGAAGAGAGAAGGAATTCAGATCGCCTATGTCGGTGGCTACTACGCAGAGATCGGCTTGATCGTACGGCAAGCGGCAGACGCACAAGCCGGTCTAACTGTCATGGCTAATGATCCTGTGATGACCGGCGAGTTTTGGGCGATTGCGAACAGCGCCGCAAACGGCACGCTCTTCACATTCATGCCCGACGCCACCAAAAGGCCCGAGGCGGCCGACGTCGTAGCTCGTTTGAAAGCATCAAAGCGCTCGGTGGAGGGCTACACGCTTTACGCTTATGCCGCCGTGCAGGTATGGGCCGACGCTGTGAAGCGCGGCGGGTCTTTCAACTCTCTGCGCGTGGCGAAAGCCCTCCGGTCGAAGGAGGTTGAGACTGTGATCGGCCAAGTTCGTTTCGATGCAAAAGGCGACAATGCAACGCCCGGCTTCGTGGTCAATCGCTGGCGCGACAACACGATTGAAATGGTCGAGTAGCATCGACCGTCTAACAGGTCGTCAGATCGAGGAACGGTCCACCCGGAAGCTGTGTCGACTGGCCATTGTCGTCGACGTCACTTCGCAGAGAAGCCAACGGGCGGGTGGCGGGCATCATTTTGAGGCATCTGAAGCCGTGTCTGTAGCTGATGGATGGCCTACGGAACACTTAGAACCAGCACGCGCAGGAGCTAGTCGCGCGGCTTCTTGTAACAAAACCTCGCGCATCCATATGCTCGCCGGATCGGTGTTGTGGACCAAAGGCCACTGAACTGCCTCCGTAAAACCAGGAAGCGGTAGCGGAAGTCTATTGATCCGCAGTGGCATCGTCTTTGCGAAGTACTTCACAAGCGTCAAAGGCATCGTGGCTATTCGGTTGGTGCCCACGAGCATATGCGGGATCATGCCAAAGCTCTGGACGACGACCTCGACCCGTCTCTTCAGACCGTGCTCTTTCATGTACCAGTCGTCTATGGAGGGCACTCGGGAGCGCCCGAATTTGACGGCGACGTGCCCCATCGACATGTATCGCTCGAATGTAAGTTGTCGTGACAGCTGCTTATTCGAACGGCAACCGACGCACACCACCGTTTCCTCAAAGAGCACCGCCTTGGGGTGCGTGTCCGACATGTACACCTCCGGCACGATAAGAAAGTCGATTTCTGCGCGTTCGAGCGGTTGATCGAACGGGTCCGCGTGAGGCATGAACTCGAATCGTATGCCGGGCGCTTCTCGCGCGACACGCTCCACCACGCTTCGGAGTAGTACGATCGTCGCAAAGTCCGACACGCAGATTTTAAAGCGACGGGTCGAGTCAGTCGGTTTAAACGTATTTCTAGAGATAATTGAGAACTGGATGTGGAGCAGAGCTTCCCGAGTCGGAGCAGCGAGGGCTTCCGCACGCGGGGTTGGGATAAGCTCGCGCCCCCTCATCGTAAAGAGCTCGTCCCGAAAATAGGAGCGCAGCCGGCCGACCGCCGCGCTCATGGCCGGTTGACTCAAGTTGATGCTGCGTGCGGCCGCCGTCAGGTTGCGCTCGGTCATCAGAGCGTCAAGCGCGACGAGAAGATTTAGATCAAGGCCTCTAAAACGCATTGTTACCTATCCGCAGTGTCGATGTTTCTCATCCAAACAATAGATTTTACCAGTCCGTGCAACGCCAGTTAGGAAACTGACAGCCTTTGAGAACTTGGTAGGTTTTGGAGAAGCAGAGCGTGGCGCGGAAGACCGCAAAGAGTGGCGACGGCGTTTCGTCCGCTGCGCGCAGCTTAGCGCGCCGCCTGTCATCATATTGTAGCATTCGAAAACATTGCATCGCGTCCAACATTAACCACTCGTGCGAACGATGGCTGATCGCACATGCAGCGAGCCATCGCGCCCCGAAGAAGATCGTTGAACGGCACGAAAATCGCCGCGTGCATCATGGTCAGTACCAGATATTAAACCGGGCGAATAAAGCCGCGGCTAAGATCGTCCCGTTCTGTTTTCTTTACAGGCAAGCAGCATTTTCGCTGTGCAAGCTGGGAAGCGTGACGTCTGGTGCAGCACAGTGGCCGCACCTTCGGAGCACAATTCGTAGCGAGGGGAGTTCTACATCACGGTCGCGTTTCGTTGCAACCGCGTGCTGCTCAATAGCGCGTGCCGGAGCGCGGTTTAAACCAACGTATAATCTCTACATACGCTTCTATGGAAGGCGTCTACCCCGATATGATTGGGTACATGCATGGTTCTTCGATAGCTTGCGTGTACCGCAGGGCCGTCGCGCAGAATGGACGTTTAGGCGCAATGGCAAGCAAATGAGATGCAGAGCAGTACATGAACCAATTGTTGTAACAGCCCCGACCGCTACTCGCCTGAAAGAGAGGACGGCATCAGTTAGCTGCGGCATACACAGGATCGGGAGTTTACAAGAAACGCCCGCTCGCCGCAGCGCCCAAACGCCGTCAACAAGTCAACATCAGCCACAATCGCGGACGCCACCATGGAACGAGCATCGTTACGTTGCTCGGGGCTAGGCTGATGCGTGCTCGAACGCTGCAAGAAGCAGGAGAATCTTTCATGCGCCCTCAGGTCAAGTGGAGGACGTGTTGGGAAAATGACTTGGAGCTCGCCGACCACGTCGAGATATCCCAGTTCTTGCGTAATGCCTACGGGCCGACAGGGGCGTTTAATGCAAAACCCTTTGAAGGCGATCGAAGCTGGGCTGGCGCCAGACCTGAGCTCCGTGTGATCGGCTACGATGAACGCGGCGTGGCGGCTCATATCGGCGGGCTGCGCCGGTATATCAAGGTCGGCGAAGTCGATCTGCTGGTGGCTGAACTCGGATTATACGCAGTGCGTCCGGACCTCGAGGGGATCGGAATCTCCCATTCCATGCGCGTGATGTATCCCGTGCTGCAGCAGCTTGGCGTTCCATTCGGCTTCGGTACGGTTCGACATGAACTCAAAGAGCATATCTCAAGAATGCTCGGCCGCCCGGGCTTGGCGACGATCGTTCCGGGCGTTCGCGTGCGGTCCACTCTTCCGGATATCTATCCCAACTTGCCGCCCACTCGTGTCGATGACGCACTCCTCGTCGTATTCCCTATAGCGCGGCCGATGAGCGAGTGGCCGCCCGGTACAATCATCGAGCGTAACGGGCCAGAGCTGTGAAAGACGCCAATTGCGCCTTCGAAGCGCAGACCAGGCACGCCATGGATACCCGTAGCGTCCATTTGACGTTTGACGATGGGCCGAATCCATATTGCACGCCCGAAATTCTCGATGTGCTGGCGGAATATCGCGCGCCGGCCACCTTCTGCGTCCTTGGCACGTATGCGGCGAATGAGCCTAGGCTAATCCGACGGATGATCGCGGAGGGGCACGAGGTGGCAAACCACACGATGACGCATCCGGATCTATCCAGATGCGAACCAGACCAAGTGCTACATGAAATACAAACGGCGAGTAGGGTTATCAGATGCGCGTGTCCGCAGGCAATGGTGCGACGCGTGCGTGCGCCATATGGCATTTGGACCGAAGAAGTGCTCGCGATCTCGGCGAAGGCCGGACTTGCCGCTCTGCACTGGTCGGTAGACCCCCGCGATTGGTCCTGCCCCGGCGTCGATGCGATCGTCGACGCAGTACTGGCAGCTGTCCGACCTGGCGCGATTGTGCTGCTGCACGATGGATGCCCTCCCGATGAGTTGGGAGGGGACAATCATGCTGGTCTACGCAGTCAGACCGTGAAGGCGCTCTACCGACTTATTCCCGCCTTGCGTGATCGTGGATTTGCGATCTGTCCGCTTCCCAAACTTCACTGAACAAAATTGAGTCCTATGACCCTGCTTGCCACAACCAGCACTGTTGTCGTCTCGTCTTATGCGCTGCTCTCCGCGGTCTACAAGACCGTGCAGGCATTCCATGCCTCACCGGCACACGCGCCGTCGATGCCGACACATGCGAGTCCCCCTGAAGCGATGCCGAGCGTGGATGTGATCGTGCCATGCTTCAACGAAGACCCGCAGACGCTGTCGGCATGTCTAGCGTCGATCGCAAGCCAAGATTACGCTGGGCAGCTCCGCGTCTATGTGGTTGATGACGGCTCGTCGAATCGCGAGGATGTGGCATACGTTCATCAAGACTTTGCGCGTGACTCAAGGTTCAATTTCATTCTCCTGCAAAAGAATGTCGGAAAGCGGAAAGCGCAGATTGCCGCAATTCGCTGCTCATCCGGAGATCTTGTGCTCAATGTCGATTCGGACACAATACTCGCGGCCGATATGGTCGGAAGGCTTGCACTGAAAATGCAAGACACCGAGGTCGGTGCTGCCATGGGCCAGTTAACAGCGAGCAACCGGAATGCCACTTGGTTAACTTCCTTGATCGACATGGAGTACTGGCTGGCGTGCAACGAAGAGCGCGCAGCTCAAGCGCGTTTCGGCGCGGTCATGTGCTGCTGCGGACCATGTGCCATGTACCGACGATCCGCGCTCGCTCTGTTGCTGGATCAGTACGAGGCGCAATACTTTAGAGGAAAGCCAAGCGATTTCGGTGAGGATCGGCATCTCACGATTCTCATGTTGAAGGCGGGATTTCGAACGGAGTACGTTCCTGACGCCTACGCCGCGACAGTCGTTCCGGATAGGTTAGGCCCGTATCTGCGCCAGCAGCTGCGCTGGGCCCGGAGCACTTTCCGAGACACGCTGCTGGCGTTGCGGCTTCTGCCGGGTCTCGATTCATACCTGACATTAGATGTTATCGGGCAAAACGTCGGCCCCCTCCTTCTGGCGCTTTCGGTTGTAACGGGCATCGCGCAACTCGCACTCACGGGCACAGTGCCATGGTGGACATGTGTGATGATCGCAGCAATGACGATGGTCCGATGCGGCGTAGCGGCATTTCGTGCTCGCCAATTGCGGTTTCTCGCGTTTGCACTGCATACCCCCATCAATATCTTTCTGCTCCTTCCGGTAAAGGCATATGCCTTGTGTACCTTAAGCAACAGCGATTGGCTCTCGCGAAATTCGGCCAAGTCACCTGTAGCTAGTGGGGAGCAGCCGCTCAAGCAGAGCCAAAAGCCCCAACTAGACGTCACCCGACGTTCGGGACCTGTAGCGGCGATTCGCAACCGCGACGATTTGCGTCGCTCTTCTGGTGGGGATGCGGCCGCACTAGCCGCGGCGAGTGATCGCGCAGACTGAGGAGCGACTGGCCATGAACCTGGATGAGAATTATCAATTGTTAGAGCGGGAATTGGCCGCGGGGGATCCGTGGCAATTGGACGGCAATCCGTTCGAGCGAGAGCGTCACGCGCAAATGTTGCGGCTTTCGCTTGCCGACGGTTTTGTCATGAATGCGCTCGAAGTGGGATGCGCGGCTGGAGCGTTCACGGAAAAGCTGGCGCCCCACTGCGAGCGACTGACAGTCGTCGACGTCGTGCCGCGGGCGATCGACCGGGCGAGCCTTCGGACGAAGCAATGGTCGCACATCACATGGATCGTGTCCGACATTGAGCAGTTCTCGAGAGCAGAGCGGTTCGATTTGATCGTGGTGGCGGAAGTGCTCTACTATCTCCGCGATGTCGCCGAGATGCGCACGGCTGTCAGTAATCTGGTGAGTATGCTCGCGCCTGATGGTCATTTGGTTTTCGGATCAGCGCGTGATGCCACCTGCCGAGGCTGGGGGCATGCTGCCGGTGCGGAGACGATCATCGCAATGTTGAGCGAAACATTGGTCGAGGTCGAACGGGTGCAATGCCAAGGTGAATCGGCTAGCGAAGACTGCTTGCTCGCTCGTTTTCGGAATTCGGCTCCATCCTCCCTTCTACTCAAGAATCCATCTTAAGCATTGAGGAACTATGCGCATCTGTGGCATCAAGCTGACGCATGACGGGTCCGTCGCTCTTGTAGAGGATGGACGCCTGGTCTTTTGCATCGAGCAGGAGAAACGCGAAAACAATCGGCGATATCAAGCCATCGAGAATCTCGACGCAGTTGTTCTGGCTTTGGCGGAGCACGGGCTGGATCCCCGCGACATTGATCAGTTCGTGATCGACGGCTGGGACGGCGAAACCGAATCGGAATTCCAGGTCTTGAGTGGGTCCGAACCGCTCACGCTCAAAGGTGCGCCGTATGTTGAACGTCCAGAGGGACTCCTCTCTGCAGACGAGCGATTGGGCCTTGTGCTCAACGGGAAAAGTTTCTCTTACAGAAGCTATTCACACGTCACAGGCCATGTTGCCTCCGCATACTGCACGAGCCCGTTTGCGAAAGCGGGAGAACCTGCCTTCTGCCTCGTGTGGGACGGCTGCATCTTTCCGCGCCTCTATTATGTAGATCCCAGTGGCGGTCGCTTCCTAGAATGCTTGTTCCCGATGATAGGGCATGCCTATGCTGTTGCGGGCCACCACTTCGGGCCATACCAGCAACCGAACCGGAACAACTGGGACCTTGGCGTTGCGGGCAAACTGATGGCCTATATCGGCCTGGGGGCGCTCGATGAAGACATCGTAAGGGTGTTTAAGGACGGCTATGAGCAGCACTTTGCGGCAAACACGGAGGCTGCTCGTCGTTTCCGTGCAAACATAAATGACGCCGAGGCGTCACTTGCCGCTACGCACGACTACTTCGCAGAAAGCGCCCTTCGATTAGACGGAAAGCAAGCCGAAAACATTCTTGCATCGTTTCATGTTTTCCTTGAGCGTCTGCTCGTGAGCGAAATGGGCCTTGCTCTGCTGCGGCATTCGAATATCCCAGGACCGCGCAATCTATGCATAGCGGGTGGTTGTGGCCTTAACATCAAATGGAACAGTGCGTTACGCGCGACCGGCTTGTTCGAAGCTGTATGGGTACCGCCATTTCCGAATGACAGTGGCTCAGCAATCGGGGCCGCTTGTTCGGCAATGGTGGCGGACAAGGGTTTCGTGCCGTTGGAATGGTCGGTCTATAGCGGCCCGTTTCTCACCAGCGGCGATGCCTCCGCGGAATGGGGCGCCGCGCCTTGCAGCATAAGCGAGCTTGCCGCGCTGCTTGCAAGCAATAAGCCCGTGGTGTTCCTGGCCGGTCGCGCCGAGCTCGGACCGCGCGCCTTGGGTGGCAGGAGCATTCTTGCAGCGGCGACGTCGCCAGCAATGAAGGACTATCTCAACGACATCAAATTTCGCGAACACTTCCGCCCGGTTGCCCCGATATGCCTGGAAGACCGGGCGCCGGACATTTTCGATCCTGGAACACCCGACCCTTATATGCTCTTCGATCATCAGACGCGGCCAGAATGGCGAGATAAAATACCAGCCGTTGTGCACCTTGACGGATCTGCACGATTGCAGACGATCGGCAGAACATCCGAGCATAAGGTTGCTGAGTTGCTCATTGAATATGAAAAACTCACAGGCATCCCGCTGCTTTGCAATACAAGCGCCAATCACCATGGACGTGGCTTCTTCCCCGATGTCGCAGCCGCCTGCGAATGGGGACGCGTCGAACACATCTGGTGCGACGGCCTGCTCTGGAGCAAAACGCCAGCAACAAAAGCGTTGTCTGATCGACCAGCTGAGATGGACGCATGTCGAGCGTAGCGATCGACTTTGCCGCTGTAAACAAATCCTACCGCGGCAAAGTCGTTGTCAACGGGCTAACGTTCAGTGTTGCGGCGGGAGAGTGCTTCGGTCTGCTTGGACCGAACGGCGCGGGCAAAAGCACAATCGTGCGTATGATCCTCGGCATGGTGCCGCCGGACTCTGGCAAGATTGCTGTGCTTGGAAAGCAAGTCCCGGTAGAGGCTCGCCTGGCACGGGCAGGCGTGGGCGTGGCCCCGCAGTTTGACAATCTTGAGAACGAGTTCACCGTACGCGAGAACTTACTGGTATTCGGGCGCTATTTCGGCTTGAGTGCGCGTGAAATCGAGGCGGTTATTCCATCACTGCTCGAATTTGCTCGCCTAGAGATCAAGGCTGATACGCGCGTTTCTGAGTTATCCGGCGGCATGAAGCGGCGGCTGGTGCTGGCACGCGCGCTGATCAACGATCCGCAACTGCTCGTTATGGACGAGCCGACGACCGGGCTCGATCCGCATGCCCGCCATTTGATCTGGGAACGACTACGATCGCTACTTGCTCGTGGCAAGACGATCCTGCTCACGACCCACTTTATGGAAGAGGCTGAGCGGTTGTGCGACAGGCTGTGCGTGCTTGAAGAAGGCCGCAAGATAGCCGAGGGCGAGCCTCACGCGCTAATCAACGAGCAGATTGGCTGCGACGTCATGGAGATCTATGGCCGCAATCCGCAGGAATCCATTGAGCTGATCAGGCCTTACGCACAGCGCATTGAACAGAGCGGCGAGACCATTTTTGTCTATGCACAAGATCTGGAGCAGGTGCGGAGGCAATTGCGGGGGCGTGCGGGTTTGCGCCTTCTGGAGCGTCCACCCAATCTCGAGGATGTGTTCTTGCGACTTACCGGACGCGAGATAGAGCTATGATGAGAACGACTTATAGCGCGGCCATGCCCGCCAATGCGGTTAACTGGATCGCAGTGTGGCGTCGCAACTATTTGGCATGGAGGAAAGTTGCACTTGCATCGCTCCTTGGCAACCTCGCCGACCCCATGACAAATCTACTTGGTCTTGGCTTTGGCCTCGGACTAATCGTCGGTCGGGTGAACGAGACTTCATATATCGATTTCCTGGTGGGAGGTATGGTTGCGACCAGTGCGATGACCTCTGCGAGCTTTGAGACTATTTACGCCACGTTCGCTCGTATGCACACTCAGCGGACCTGGGAGGCAATGCTGTGCACACAGCTTACGCTCGGCGACATCCTGCTCGGTGAGGTGGCATGGGCAGCCAGCAAGGCTTTGCTGGCTGGCGCGGGAATTACAATCGTTGCCGCGGGACTGGGTTATGCGGCATGGCCATCCATGCTCTATGCGCTTCCCGCAATCGCTCTCACCGGGGTCGTCTTCGCAAGTTTGGCGATGGTCATCGTATCGCTCGCGCCAAGCTACGATTATTTCGTGTTTTACCAGACGCTTGTCCTTACACCCATGGTGTTCCTTTGCGGCGCGGTGTTCCCGATCTCTCAGTTGCCCGCCGCCTTTCAGATCGCAGCAAGCATGTTGCCCCTGCAGCATTCGATTGAGCTCATTCGTCCGGCGATGCTTGGCCGGCCCTTCGGCGAAGTCGGGATCCATATTGGCGCACTCTGCATTTATGCGGTGGTCCCGTTCTTGCTGTCGGTTGCGTTGCTTCTCCGGCGCCTCATGCGCTGACCGGCGGCAGTGGCAAATCTGATGAACCCGAGAGCCCGAACTTTGGAGATCCGGCAAGCTGGCATCTCTCTCAGGCTGTTCATGTCGGCTGGCGCATGCAGGAGAGAGCGACTGTGTGGCTGCTAGGGCCAATTGAGCCTTCTTACAATAAACGGAGAGTGTGATGCTGTGTCTCGGCGTGAGCGGCGGACTAGATAGGGTCTATGAATATCGGCCCGAGCTTCCAAGCACATTTCTGCACGACGGCGCCGCCGTACTCGTGCGCGACGGACGTGTGATCGCAGCCGTCGAAGAAGAGCGACTCAATCGGGTCAAACATTCTAATAAATTTCCAAGCCACTCTATCCAATACTGCCTCGAAGTTGCAGGTGTTCAACTAAAGGACATCGATCGAATCGCATTCTATGCGACCGAAGCGTACTGCAACGCTATGCTGGAGCGCCTGTTTGTTTCGCAGCCGTCCGACGCTATTCCTATGGATGCCAGGCTCTTATTGAAGATGATGCTGGGGCAAGAGTTCGGCACCGAAGTTGATCCATCGCGCATCTCATTCGTAAGTCACCATGAGGCACACGCTGTTAGCGCATTCGCAATGTCTGGATTTGAGCAAAGTCTGGTACTTGCAATTGATGGCGGTGGTGATTTTCTTTCTGGTCTCGTGGCCATCGGGTCCGGAACTGAAGTCAACGTTCTCGAGAGATTTCCGGAGAGCAACTCATTGGGCTTGTTCTATCTCGAGACGATCCGGTATCTCGGCTATAGCTTGTTCGATGAGTACAAGGTCATGGGCCTTGCCCCTTACGGTGATCCCGCGCCCTATCGCAAGCTATTTGAGCAGTTCTACGAACTCTCTGAGAACGGGGGCTACCGGCTCTACCTAGATCGCATCGGTCCAGCGTTGGTCCGCAATATTCAGGTCCGACGAAAAGGAATGCCCTTCACGCAACAGCATCGGGATGTCAGCGCTTCATTGCAGGAAGCGCTTGAACGGATCGTGTTCCATGTACTTCGACACTATCGAGAAGCCACAGGCATGAAGCGGCTGTGCCTGGCTGGCGGAGTGGCCCACAACTGCACCGTGAATGGTAAGCTACTGTATTCAGGGCTCTTCGACGATATTTTCGTGCAGCCGGCGTCCCACGATGCCGGTTGCGCACTAGGCGGCGCATTGATGGCCTCTCATGAGGGTGGTCGGCCCGCGCCGCGTGAGCGGCTCCAGGATGTCTATTGGGGACCTGATCTCGGTAGCGAGCCTGCTGTGGAACAGGAGCTGAGTGCGTGGGCCGGGCACCTCCACATTGAGCGCAGTGATGACGTAGCGGGCAGAGCGGCCGATTGGATGGCAAACGGCGCGGTAATTGGCTGGGTGCAGGGTCGATCGGAGTTCGGACCACGCGCTCTGGGTAACCGCAGTATTCTCGCCGATCCCAGACCTGCAGCTAACAAGGACCGCATCAACGCGATGGTCAAGAAGCGCGAGGGCTATCGGCCATTTGCGCCTTCCGTGTTGGAGGAAGATGCACCAGAATACTTCGATCTCCCGGCGAGTGCGAGAGAATTTCCATTCATGAACTTCGTAGTTCGTGTGCGTGAGTCCAAGCGCGACATGCTGGGCGCCATTACGCATGTTGATGGCACTGCACGGCTGCAAACAGTGTCCCGCAAGTCAAATCCGACCTACTGGGGCCTTATCGATGAGTTCAAGAAGCGGACGGGAATTCCAGTTCTGCTCAACACCTCGTTCAACAATAATGCCGAACCGATCGTAGATTCGGTTGCAGACGCCGTCGCCACATTTCTGACCACTGAGCTCGACGCCCTTGTAGTCGGTCCGTTTCTAGTCAAAAAGCGGGCGGTAACGCTTGAGGACTGGACTTCGCTCGCGGTTTCATTGCCGCCTTATGTATCCCTGTATCGCGTCCGCTCTCATACAGCACGAGATCGGCAAGAGACAGTATGCGAGATCCGCACGGCGTTCTCTGGCGGCGGGACTGTGCGTATCTCAGCAGTGTTGTTCGATCTGCTGATGCGGATCAAAGGCGAGTCCGTCCTCCGGGACCTCTTCGATTCTATGATGATGGACCACGCCGAGCGCGAAACTCTCGTCGAAGAACTGAGAGGCCTGTGGGAGCAACGCCGGGTCCGCCTACATCCTCCCTCACGCGCCACTCACTTGAAGAGTGAGTCCGATCAGATGACAGAGCAAGCTTAAGCGGGCTCAACATAGTTGGACAATCTCGCAATTTAAGCTTTCAGGGCTCAAAAGGAGAGCGTAGTTCGGCGATACACCTCCCAGGCGGGAGGACCCGACCGACATACGCTCTGCCAAATACCATAGCATGCGAGCGGATTGCCACTCGGCCTAAGCAGCTTTGAAGGTATTGCCGGTCCGCGAAACAATGGGGTTGAAGCCTAAAGTTTACGCGGCCTGCTGATTAATCCGGTCCGTCGCGACGAGGAAAGTGAAATGCTTGTTGGGGTTACGAAGGAAAGGTTCGTCATTTCTCGACGACGTACTGGTCTCGGCGACTGCCTGTGGTCGCTCGCGGCAGCCTGGCAGTACGCCAAGCGGACAGGACGTACACTGGTTATCGATTGGCGCGGCTCTTGCTATCTCGATCAACCCTTTACCAATGCCTTTCGGGTCTTTTTCGAACAAATTCACGACATCGCCGGCGTACGCGTGATCTGCGACGATCAGGTCAACTCTCTATCTCTTCCCGGACCGTTTTTTCCAACCTGGTGGAATCGACCATCCATCGATTGCGTTTATCGACCGGATGAACAGATATTCCGAGAACGCGACGAGCTGAGGCAGCTTTTCGAGGCCAAAGATGATACTCACGCCAATACCGTGGTGTGTGATGCTTGTTTGATGTGGGCTTGCGATCAGGAGGCCGAGCGACAAATATTCCGTAGCATCAAACTGCGATCTGAAATTCAAGCTCGGATCGACGCGATACATCACGAGCACTTTGAGGGTCGCAGCATAATCGGCGTTCATGTTCGGCACGGAAACGGCGAGGACATCATGGGGCACAGGCCCTACTGGGCCGATCCAGAGCTCGCCTTGCAGCAGGTAAGCACTGCCATCCAAACGGCCAAAGCATTGCCCCATGGAAAGCCTACGAGGGTCTTTTTGTGCACAGACAGCCAGAAGGTCCGGGATCAGGTCTCGGCTATGTTCCCGGAGGTCTTTACGATCTCAAAACGCTTCCAGGCCGATCAAGCAGGCCCGTTACACAGTGCCGAACTGGGAGCGGACGGCGGATCGTCGGCTCTCATCGAGATGTACCTTCTGGGGCGATGCGACACCGTGATTCGCTTTCCGCCGACCAGCGCTTTTACCCGCTATGCTCGGCTTGTTGTTCCGCGCATTATCGAGTTCGATTTGAATGATCCGACCCGCTTAATCCTGATTGACGAGCCGCACAAGGATCACCCGGTCTCCTAAACCGCATAGGACATTCTCGCCGATCCTACGACGATGGCTCCTTCGGTGAAGTGTTTTCCCGCAGAGCCGTGTCGGCTCTTCTATCGGAACACCTACATCTTTACGTCGACAAATGAGCTCGTTGGTGAAGGGCCAAGGAGCCCTGGAGCGCGTCTCTAGATCATCTCCTCCAAAGTCAAAAAGTTGCGAAACCCAAAGCGAAGTTTTCTCATTTTGTGTCGTCTGTGGGATAGCTAGCTGATAAATCGGACGTGGAAGGCTGCCACGTCTGATTCCTGACCGGAGCGAAGCGCGCCAAGACAATTACGCCGTTGGCGCTGATGTGCGTGCTTACATGTAAGCTGGCATTCTCGATGTCCACGGGCTACCGGCAGGCGGGGCCCGCTTTGGACCAAGAGAAGGTATTGCAAGAACGCCGACCGCAACATCCCTCAGAACACCGCGGCGAAAGATTGCAGCGTCTTTTTCTGAGCGTGAACGAAAGGCTCGACCCAAAGTGCGCTCCAGCGGACGTGATGCTCGTCGCCACGCAAACAAATTGTCCGCCTTCGCATGTTTTGGAGCATTTCCGACAAGCGAGCTCGATTTTGCGGAGTTGGTGGAGCACCTGTCCAGGATGTGACCTCTCGAGCAAGAAGCGGATACATCGCGCCTGCTGCTGTCCGCAATGGCACGTGTCAGATGTCGGTAAATCCGAAGCTGTACGCGGGCGCGACATTGCGTCGCAATCATGTCAGCTTTCTCCGCATCCTATTGGTCCAAATCCTGCACTCATCTTGGCGTGAGTAAATGCGACAGGGCGAAAGCTGAGGTTCGTTCATATGTCGACATATCAGACGAAGATGCCATCTTGCGTTACTTGTTGGACATCGAGGGCGGCATCTACTTCTTGGGGGCGTGAGTGTATGCAGGGTGCGGCGCATCTGCAGAAGGTTACAGCCCGAAGATGGTGCTTCCATGAGGGGAAAGCTGATCTTGTCCTCTAGTTACGACGAAACAACGCAATATCTCTATTCGTGACGTAGCGCATATGTGGCTGCATGCGCGGGCATGAGAGAAATTGCTGCTCTACTTTGCTGGATCGACGCCGATCGTATGCCAACTGAGTTCTCGCGCGATGATTTGAAGGAGCGTGAAGCGGATGAGAGCCTCTTATTTATCATCGTGCCATGAAAAAGTGCTATCTCCTGCCGCCGTTAGGGTAGGCGCGAGATCGAGAGTTAGATGCAAGACGATGTTTCGAAGTGCGAACTGACCGCAACCAAAGAGAGCAAGGGCGGCGTCGACCTTGTTAAGGTGCAGAGTGAGTCCGAATGCGAATGGCACGGCCCGGAAGACGGATCGAACCATCCCGTGGTCTTGCCGGTGAACGAAATTGCGCTCAGAGGAGTGTTCGAAATATCGAACATGCTCGCTAGCCCTTCGCGACTTGAAGTCGCACTGGCAAGCGTGATTGATTTGCTGCAGTCGTCGTTGCAGATGCGGCATGGCGTCGTGTCCCTCCTAGCGGACGACGACGTGCCCGAAATTGCGGTTGGCGCTGGTTGGAGCGAAGGAAGCGATGAGCGCTACCGCATGCGCCTGCCCCAAATGGCGATTGAGGAGATTGTGGCGACGGGTATGCCGTTTGTCGCTGAAGACATCACCAAGCACCCCGCCTTTAGCGCAGCTGACCTGGATGTGCTCGGCGCGTCCGATCACATGCGATTGTCGTTCATTGGAGTTCCTATAAGCATCGATGGAAAGGTCGTTGGCACCCTATCCATTGAGCGTGTGCCCGACCTGGACTCGATGTTCCCTCTCGATTCCGATGTCAGGCTACTCACCATGATCGCCAACCTGATCGGACAGGCTGTGAAGCTGCACCGCTTGGTCGCGCGCGATCGCAAGCGCCTCATGGCTGAGAGCTATCGGTGGCAGAAGGAGCTGCTCGAATTCAAGCAGCCAGCGCGAGAGCGTAAAAAGGTTCACATCGATGGTATTATCGGTACCAGTCCGGCGCTGCGCGGGCTGCTCGACAAGATCGCGGTGGTGGCCAAGTCGAATGCTACGGTTCTGCTGCGTGGTGAATCAGGTACCGGCAAGGAGCTGGTAGCCAAGGCAATTCACGAGCTATCCCCACGAGCAAAACGCCCGTTCATCAAAATGAACTGCGCGGCGCTGCCCGAAACGGTGCTGGAATCCGAATTGTTCGGTCATGAAAAAGGGGCCTTTACCGGCGCCCTTAATTCGCGCAAAGGGCGCTTCGAACTTGCCGACAAGGGAACCCTGTTTCTGGACGAGATTGGCGAGATCTCAGGCTCGTTTCAGGCGAAGTTGTTGCGGGTTCTTCAGGAGCAAGAGTTCGAGCGGGTGGGTAGCGGCCACACGATGAAAGTTGACGTCCGTGTGATTGCTGCAACCAACAAGGACCTGGAAGGGGCGGTCACAAAGAACGAGTTTCGCGCTGATCTCTATTATCGTATCAGCGTAGTTCCGTTGATGCTGCCTCCCTTGCGCGAAAGGCGCAGCGATATTCCGCTGCTCGCCGCTGAGTTTCTCAAGAATTTCAACTGCGAGAACAGTCGGACATTAACGTTCGATCCGAGTGCCGTAGACGTGCTGATGAATTGCGGATTTCCCGGGAATGTGCGTGAACTCGAGAACTGCGTGCAGCGGACGGCTACGCTGGCGCCGGGACCCTTCATTGTCAGGAACGATTTTGCTTGCTGCCATGGTCAATGCCTTTCCGCCCTGCTGTGGAAGAGCGGATTAGATGAAGCGAAGCCGCGAGCCGCGCTGATCAACGAGCTATCCGCCAAAACAGCTACGCCAATACCCGACGCAGCAGGGCCGGTTGCGGCTCTGAGCCCGCCTGTCGCGGCCGAACCAGTCGATGGTGCTATCGTGAGCGGTGGGAAGCTGACGGATCGCGAGCGCCTCATTGCTGCCATGGAGAAAACTGGCTGGGTGCAGGCAAAGGCGGCGCGCCTACTCGGACTTACGCCGCGCCAAATCGGCTACGCGCTGAGGAAATATTGTATCGAAATCAAGCGCCTGTGAGTGGGTGCTGAACCTGGTCAAGGTGCGAGTGTGGCGGCTCTCGCGTTAGCGCGCAGGTCATGCAGTGATCAACGCTTATCGTCGAGAGCTCCCTAGGGCGGCAGGCGGCGCCTACGGCAGACTTCACTATAGTCCATTATAGTTCGGGCTGCCGTCCAAGTTCTGTACGCAAATTCCAGATGGCGTTGTTGGCCAGATGGAGTACATTTTTCTCGCCAGTTTTCAATGAACGTTCGAGGTGGACGCGCAGCCGAGCGCGCAGCAATGCCTCCCCATTATGGGTCAGGAATGGGTCTTTTTCTACGAAACGCCATGACTTCTCAAATGCCACGCTCACCAGAGCATCCAATGTTTGCTTCTGTTGTGAAGAAGTTTGATCCATGAATGGAAACTCCAGCAAAAGATCCTTTCAGCAGGCGTGCTGCTGCAGAATTGGGAGGTCGGAAGCTGACGCTTGAATGCTCAGATAGCCGCAGTCATTCAGCTCATGTTACGCATGTCGATGCGTTGATCGGAGCCTATACATGCGATTGTTGAAGCCATGATGACTAATTGGAGCTTTTGTATTCATGTAATTCGGTATTTTAGTATTCTAAGAGTGAAATTGATGCGTCCAAGACAGGCGTGGCGCCCCTTTTCGCGAGGCGCCGGTAGCTTGTGCGGGCCGAGCGCTCGGCAGCTTTATAACGGGTTCAGCGGGAGAGAGGTCGAGAAGGCCTGAGGATCTTTGCCCGGGCGCGGCTGCGTTTGTTAGCGAAGTAAGTTTGCGTACACACACACACACGCGCAGCCTCGAAAGTTCGAACGGCGACATCGTTGGCGGATTAGGTACCTAATTTAGCGCCTCCTAACAACAGCCGACAACGAGAACGATCGAGTACCACCAGACTTCACCTTCGGAATGAGCTCGGGTGAATCTTTGCAATACTCAAGTGGATCTTGCGATGGAACGACCGCTTGTCTGTTCGCCCTCTGGGAAAATCTGTAACGATTCTGAGCTGCACATCTAATTCGGCCGAGTTTCCTTACCTCTCAGGACCACTCTGGCCACGTTTTGCCGTGCTTCGAGCACTTGGTCTTCAGTCATGAATCCGACTTCGACCAGGTTGTCCAGTACCGTATTAGCGCGAGCCTGCGCGGCCGTCCGGTCGATGCTAGCGGTCGGCGCGTTGATCAGGCCGACCAGCGTCGCAGCTTCAGCGAAAGTCATATCGCCGGCAGGCTTATTGAAGTAGAAACGCGCCGCACCATCAACGCCGAGAATGCCGCCGCCCATATCAACACAGTTTAGATAAAGTCTCAGAATTTCATCTTTAGTCAGATTCCATTCTAGCCAAACCGCAAGAAATGCCTGTTTGATGGGGTGTTCAATGCCGCGCCCGGCATTCAAAAGCAAAGTCCGGGCGAGTTGCTGGCTTATCGAGGAACCATCATCCTGGTAGCGACCGCCGTTCTGCGCTCCTACCAGCAGTGCGTGGAGAGCTCGTGGGATATCGATCCCGACGTGGTCATAAAAATGGCGGTCCTCGGTTGCGAGCGTAGCCTTGATTAGCACGTCGGGAAAATCCCCAAGAGGGATCGGCACGCCATGGCCAATCCCCCCGCCAACCCTCGCATCGGTCAACTGGCCTAGAAAACAAGCCGTGATATCGGCTGCCTTCAGGCACTCCTCTTGAGAGCGGGTGCGAGTAGTCGAAATCGCAAGCGCCAACACCCCCGTGGGTCGGTCAAAATCCCCCGGGTATGGTCACTTGAAACTCCCCCACCTGATGTTCACCGTCAGCGCCGCTGAACAGCGGTAGCCGGTCAGGCAGGACGTTTATTTTCGGTCCCTTTAGCCAGCAAGGGGCCGGGGAGTTGAACGTCTTGAAGCCACACCTGCAAAGCACGGTATTTACGCTACTCGATCGCAACGCCAGCCAGCGCGAGATCCACAGGCTGACGGGGATCGATCGCAAGACGATCCGGCGTTACCGGGCGCTGCGGGCCGGTGCGGAGGCAAATTCCCCCGGGGAAGCGACCACCGGCCCGGTGAGCGTGGACGGCCAAATTCCTCCACCCCGACCACCGGCTTCTGGGGCATCAGGAGCGACGGTCACCAGCAGCCTGGCCCGTTCGGCTTGCGAACCGCATCGGACGTGGATCGAAGAACAGGTCCGCCTGAAGCGGAATGCGCAGGCGATTTACCAGGACCTTGTCGATCATTTTGGCTTTCCGTCCAGCTACCAGAGCGTCAAGCGGTTTGTGCGCACGTTGCGACACAGCGATCCCGAGCAGTTTGATCGACTTGAGTTCCTGCCCGGCGAGGAGGCCCAGGTCGACTATGGCGAGGGCGCTCTGACGATTGATCCCAGGAGCGGCCGGTACCGCCGTCCCCGCCTGTTCGTGATGACGCTGCGCTACTCGCGGCGCAGCTTCCGGCGGGTGGTCTGGAAGTCCAGCCAACACGTCTGGGCGCAGCTCCACGAAGAGGCGTTCCGGTATTTTGGCGGGGTCCCCAGCTATGTCGTGCTCGACAATCTGAAGGAAGGCGTCCTCAAGCCGGATTTGTACGAGCCCGAGCTCAACCCGATTTACAGCGCGATGCTGGCTCATTACGCCGTGGTCGCCGATCCCGCGCGTGTGGCCGATCCCAATCGGAAAGGATGCGTCGAGAGTGCGATTCAACATACCCAGGGCACCGCGCTGGCCGGACGGCGCTTCGAGACACTGGAAGCCCAGAACGAGTTCTTGAGGCACTGGGAGGAGAATTGGGCCTCCAAGCGCATCCACGGCAGCACGCGTCGTCAGGTCGAGGCGATGTTCCAGGAGGAGAAGCCACACCTGCGGCCGTTGCCAGTGGCTGCCTTCCGCATCTTCACCGAGGTCGTTCGGACCGTCTGCGACGATACCACCGTGCGTGTTGATAGCAGCTATTACGCCGCGCGGCCTGCGCCCATCGGCAGTCAGGTCGTGGTGCGGATCTACGCCTCCACGATCGAGATCCGTGATCGCCACACCCATGCGCTGCTGCGTGTTCATCCCCGGATGACGCACTCCGGTTCTGTCGTCCTGCCGACCAGCGAACGGCCGTTCAATCCGTCGCGGCAAACCGCCGTGCTGCTGGCGAGCGCCGAGCGCATCGGGCCGCAGACCAGGGCGCTGTGCCAGCAAGTGTTCGACACCGAGGGGCGCCCCGGACAGCGCGCGATGTGGGGCATTGTCGGGCTGGGCCGGAAGTATCCGGCACGGCTGGTCGAGCAAGCCTGCGCGCACGCCGTCGAGAACCGCATCTACCGCTACAAGCACGTGCGTGCGACCGTCGAGCGGTTGTTCGAACAGGCGATCGCGCAGGTTGGAGCGACGCCACAGCCGGCATCGTCGCTCACCCAGGATCATCCGCTGATCCGCGCTCCAGCCGAATACGGCGATCTCTTCAGCCGTGCCGTGCGGCACGATGCCGGCGACAATGGCCGGCAGGCCGAGGCTCACGGCGACCGCACCCCTGCAACCCGCGCTCGTGGCGCCTGCGCAACCCCGGCCAGCTCCGGCGCCACGAGCGCTCCCGCGGCTTCTCACCTCACACTGGAGACCAAACCACATGATGACCATGCCGGAAATTGAGCGTTGCCTGCGACAGCTGCGCCTGTCGGGCGTTCGCGACACGCTGCAGACGCGCGTGCTGCAGGCGCAGGGCGCCAACCAGCCATTCCTCGAGACCTTCTCCCTGATCCTGCAGGACGAACTGGACCGTCGTCAGTCCCGCCTTATCGAGCGACGATACCAGCAATCCGGGCTCGACGAAAAACTGACGCTCGCCGAGTTCGACTGGACCTTCAATCCCAGATTGCCGCGCCAGACTTGCTTCCAGCTCCACACCCTGGCGTTCATTGCCGCCGGCGAAAACGCGCTGCTTGTCGGCAAACCTGGCACCGGGAAGTCCTACATCGCCAAGGCGATTGCCTATCAGGCGATCCTGCAAAGCCACAAGGTCCAGTATCTTGAGACCGACGACTTCTTCCACCGCTACGCCATGAACTCCCCGGCACAACGCGAGGTCCGGCTGCGAACCATCATCGACTGCGATCTCCTCGTGCTGGACGATCTGTTCCTCGCACGCGCCATCCCTGACGACGCCGGCGCATTGCTGCAGACCCTGATCCATCAGCGCTACAAACTGCGCCGCAGCGTCATCGTTACCTCCAATCGCGTCGTGCAGGACTGGGGGACATACCTGGGGGACAACACCATGAGCACGACGATCCTCGATCGCCTGATGCATCATTGCCATCTGCTTGAGTTCGACGGACGCAGCTATCGGCTCAAAGAGGCCGCTGAAACTCTTGCCCGGAAAACAAAGGCAAACTAACAATCACCATGTCCTGCCTCGCGGGTGGAGGAATTTGACTGACCATACCCGGAGGAATTTGAAGTGACCCGCGGGGAACAAAAGGAGCAATCCGCCGAAAGCGAGCGTCAGGACTTCGGAAGCAGGTTCGAGAAGGAGCCAGCGCTGCCACCGGCCGAACGAGATGCCGTCAACAAGCTTCGAGTATCGGTGGTATAATTCCCGCAACTCCCTTGCGCAGGACAGTAGAGTCGAGTCGGAAGGCGGTTTGCAATCGGACAAGCATTGTCGGATGGCGGGCCCCTCGGGAGGTGGAATCTGAATCACGTGGATCTTTCAGGTTTGGGTACATGGGCGTTCGGGGACGGCGACCAGGGCGCGTTTCGGAAGTGGGGCCGGCAAAACTCAAGGCACTTAGATGTCTGATGTCTCAGCTGGCCGTGCTTCCATTTGGCGCAGGGCTCGGAGGCCACCGTGCTGTTGAGATAAGCGATCACCATCTGCCGTGGCGACTGACGCTTGCTGCGCGAGTGCGAACTCATCGACACACGGCCCGATTTTGTGAACGTCACGCCAGCCAGCACGGTAATGATAGTTCAAACGACCGATGGCGAGAGGGGATCGCTTCTTGCAGGTCAGTCTTACTTCAGCTTGACTCACCTTTCGCAACGAGTCTGTCGCCGCTCCTGGGAAGCTCCGGAGCGTTTGCTTTCTTTGCTTGCCATAGTCCGTGAGCTATATCGAAGCAGATGATGTGCTGAACAGGTATCGAGTCTCCGGCTGTTTCATGTGCATTCTGCTCTTCAATTCATCGAGCAACCTCGGCCGCCTTCATACCGAGCAAGTGTGACGCCGTCGCGCGCTTGTTGCAGCGACAAATCGACAAGACCTGACATCTTTCATGCTTGTGTCAACTTTCGTCCTGAAAAGTCGGGGAGGACGGCTGGCGCACAAGTGCAATTGATCGTAACCGGCGTGACGCCCCCACCTAGCCATCCCTCGGCTTGCGCGCGATACAGCCTGGCATGAGCGGTTCGGTGGAGGTGGAACGATGGCAAATGCCATGCTTGATGCCAGGCAGGAAGGCGATTCCTATCGTCGCGTCGAGGTGATCACCGGGGAGCGCCGGCGGCGACGATGGACGGGCGAGGAGAAGGCGCGGATCGCGGCGGAGAGCTTTGAGGAGGGTGCGAACATCTCCGAGGTGGCGCGGCGCAATGGCGTTTCCCGCGGGCTGCTCACGGTGTGGCGACGCCAGGTTGCGGCGGCGGTGGCCGGCAAGGCGCCGAGCTTCGTGCCGATCCAAATTGGTGCCGAGAGCGACGGCGAGACGGCCGGCGAGTCCGAGCGCAGTTCGCCATCACAGACGAGGCCTTTCGAGATCGCCGCGCCGCCGGCGAAGGCCTGCGGGGTGATCGAGATCGAGCTGAGTGGGGTTCGCATCCGGGTTGAGCCGGGCGTGGAGCTGGCGACACTTTCGACGGTGCTGTCGGCGCTTCGGGGCATCCGGTGATTGCACTACGCTCCGACCTCAAGGTGGTGCTGGCGGCGCAGCCGGTCGACTTTCGCAAGTCGGTGCACACGCTGTCGGCGCTGGTGAGCGAAGCGCTGCGTGCGAACCCGTATTGTGGCGACGTCTTCGTGTTCCGCAGCAAACGCATGGACAGAGTGAAGCTCCTGGCGTGGGACGGCAGCGGCATGGTGCTGGTGACGAAGTGGTTGCACCAGGGGCGTTTCACCTGGCCACCGATCCGCGACGGTGTGGTGCATCTAAGTGCGACGCAGCTCGCGATGCTGCTCGACGGGCTTGAGTGGACGCGTGTCTCACCCAAGCCTGTGAAGCAGCCGGCCGTTGTCGGCTGAGAGGTGAGGATTTCGCTGGAGCGTGTAGCGTGCGCATGTATCGTTCGATCATGGCGATTCGCCCCGACGCTCTGCCGACCGATCCGTCAGCTCTGACCGAGATGGTGCTCGCGCTTGACGCCGAGAACGAGAAGCTGCGTGTGGCGATGCAGACGCTCAAGGAGATGATCTTCGGGAAGCGCTCAGAGCGACTTGCGGTGCTCGTGGACGAGCAACTCGCGCTTGAGCTGGGCGATCTCGAGACCGATGCCACGTTGCCTGTGCAGGCCAACGACGATGTGCCTGCGGCGAAGCCGCCCGGCAAGGTGCGCAAGAAGGCGCGCCGCAACATCGGCGCACTCCCAAAGCACCTGCCGCGCTGCGAGCAGGTGCTGGAGCCGGAGGCGACGGCCTGCCTGTGCTGCCAGGGTCAGCTCCACAAGATCGGTGAGGACGTCAGCGAGGTGCTCGACATCATCCCGGCGATCTTGCGGGTGCTGCGCACGATCCGTCCCAAATACGGCTGCCGCAGCTGCACCGATGGCGTGGTCCAGGTGAAGGCGTTGCCGCGCCTGATCGAGAGCGGCATGGCCTCGACCGCGCTCGTGACTCACGTGGTGGTCTCGAAGTTCGCCTGGTATTTGCCGCTGTATCGGCAGGTGCAGATTCTGGCCGGCCAGGGCGTCAATCTCGACCGGGCGACGCTTGCCGGCTGGGTGAAGCGTGCAGCCTGGTGGCTCAAGAGCCTCTATGAGCTCCAGCTGCGCACAATTCAGGCCTCGCCGCGCGTGTTCTGCGACGAGACCCCGATGCCCGTGCTCGATCCCGGACGACATCGCACCCGCATCTGCCAGTTCTGGGCGCATGCCATGGATGACCGGCCATGGGGTGGCCCTTCGCCGCCGGCGGTCGCCTACGTGTTCGCCGACGGCCGCGGCACCGAGGAGATCGCCGGACAATTGACGGATTTTTCCGGCATTCTGCAGGTGGATGGTTATGCCGCCTACAAGGCGCTCGCCCGCGGCCATGGTGGCGCGATCCAGCTTGCTTTTTGTCTCGCCCATGCCCGACGCAAATTCGTCGAGATCTACAAGATGATGCAGTCGCCATTCGCGCACGAGGTGATCGAACGCCTGCAGGCGGTCTATGCTATCGAGGCGGAGATCCGCGGCAGCAGCGCCGAGCAGCGGCTGGCCGCCCGCCGCACCAGGAGCGCACCGTTGATGGCAGCGCTCAAGGCGCGACTGACCGCCATGGTCGACCAGCTCTTCTCGCAGTCGAAGCTGACGGAGGCGATCAACTACACGCTCAATCACTGGGACGGGTTGACGCTGTTTCTCCGCGACGGCCGCGTCGAGGTCGACAGCAATACGGTCGAGCGTTCCATGCGCCCGATTGCCATGGGGAGACGCAACTCATTGTTCAGCGGTAGCGACGGCGGTGCTGAGAGCTGGGCAATCCTGGCGTCGCTCGTGAACACGGCAAAACTCCATGAGCTCGATCCGCAGGCCTATCTGAACGACGTGCTGGAACGCATCGTTTCAGGGCGAACCAAGAGCCATCAGCTGCACGAGCTGCTTGCCTGGAATTGGAAGGCGGCACGCGAGCGCGTCGCACAAGCTGCCGCATGAGCCCACGTCGCCATAAAACATCGTCGTCGATGGCCGCCGCCGCGATGCCGCTTGCGGAACTCGAGAGATGGCTCCAAGCTCGCGTCGATCAGCATCCTGCCGCCACCAGTCTTCCCATGCTCGACGGCTACGTCGCCGCGATCGTGGCTGGACCAGTGTCGATGAGCCCACTCGACTGGATCTGCCCGCTGCTCGCCATCGATGCCGATGCTTTCAACCACGGCGGCACTCCGGAGTTCGCGGCGATCTCCGCCGTTGCGCTGCGTCATAACGAGATCAGCCAGACCCTTTCGACCACGCCTCGCCAGTTCGCGCCGATGCACCGGCGTGAAGTCAATGGCGATATCGATGCGCGTCCCTGGTGCCAGGGCTTCTATGTCGCGATGCGGCTCAGGCTGTCGGCGTGGGCGCCGTTGCTGGACACCAGCAACGTCAATCACGGCCTGCTGCTACCCGTCCTGCTGCACTGTCGCGACGATCAGGGCCGTCCGCTGCTCGGACCGCCGCGAAGCGGCCGCGAGACCGAGGACTTTCTCCGCAACGCCCACCTCGATATTCCAGCGGCCGTCGAGGCGCTGCGCCAATACTGGATGCCGATCCGCTACGCACGCGCCCGCTGATCACAGCGGACGTGGGAGCTCATACCGGTTACAATTGATCTGATCCGTTGGCTCGACGATGGTTGATTCGCCGATTATCCAAAATTCCCGAGGCAACGGCTGGGCGAAATACTGCTCTATTACCGCGTCAAACGTGATCGCTGTAACTGAGATGCCCCCTCGGAGCGCTTTGGACACACACACACCGCATGGGACCGACTGCCACGCTCGGGTAAAACGCACGAGCGCGAGGGCGCATTGCGACCACGCCCAGTGTCCGGTCGTCAATCGCTGAAATCCGTTTTATCTGATCGAGAATCGAGGTCTCTGAGTATAGCGTACTGAACCTTGCCCAGCGCCGTTCTAGGCAATTCCTCCGTAAAGAAAATTTCGCGCGGAGCTTTAAAGCGTGCAAGATGCGATTGCACATGCGTGACGAGTGTCCCGGCGTCTATCCGGGATCCGGACCGCCTGATCACATAGGCAATCGGCACCTCATCCCATTGTGGATCGGGTCGGCCGATGACCGCGCATTCCGCAACATCAGGATGCTCTAAAAGTACGCGCTCGACCTCCGCCGGATAGATATTTTCTCCACCGGAGATGATCAGGTTTTTCTTTCGGTCATGGACCCAAAAGTATCCGTCGGTGTCGCGACAGGCGATGTCGCCCGTACGGTACCACCCGTCATGCATAGCCTCGCTCGTAGCGGGAAGATTGCCCCAATATTCCTGCAAGACGTTGGGCCCGCGTACAACGATCTCACCTGGAGTCCCTGCGGGCGACTCGTTTCCGGCATCATCCACGACAACCGCTTCACAGCATAGTCCGGGCAGGCCGGTCGACCCCTTCCGCGAAAGATCTCCGCCGAGCCTCGTATAAATCGCAATGGGGCTCGTCTCCGTGGAGCCGTAAACCTGGAGGACCGGCACGCGGCGCGCAACCAGGCGATCAACGAGATGCTGCGGCACAATCGTTGAGCCGACGGAAATCGCCTTCAGTGATGAAAGATCGGTACTGGACCACCTGAGGTCGTCGGTCAAAGCCTGGATCGTCGCAGGCACCAGGACGGTCAAAGTGGGGCGATCATCCTTGAGCGCGGCAAGGGTAGCCTCAGTCGTAAAGCGTGGATGGATTGTGACAGTCGCGCCGAGATGTAATGCAGGCGTCGTCTGAATGTTGAGCCCACCGACGTGGAATAGTGGCAATACAGTCAGCACATGATCGTCGGAGGTCAGGGCGTGCATGTGCTGACTCATCACGCCATTCCATAGCAGGGCCTCCTGGCGCAGCACTGCTCCCTTCGGCCGGCCAGTGGTGCCTGAAGTGTAGACGATCAGAAGCGGGTCGGCCAGGTCTGCGCAGGAATCGCAGTTGTCTGCCTGTATCTGATCCAACAAGCCCTCCCACGTGCACGCACCGCAAGATGGAAAGCCGAAGCCTACAGTTGCAACATCGGGCAGCGTATCTAGCAAGATCGGCAGAACTGCTTCAAAAGCCTGCTCAAGGACCAGAACCTTAGCACCAACGTTGGATAGGATGAAAAGCTGCTCGGATACCGCCAATCGGCAGTTCAACGGAACCAATATTGCCCCGAGCCGGGCACAAGCGTAGAGGAGAATTAGATAATCAGGGCGGTTTAGGCTCAGGAGGGCGACGCGATCGCCTCTCTTGACGCCAAATGCAGTTTGCAGAGCCCGTGCTGCCCGGCCGATGCTTCCATTAAGATCAGCGTAACTTAAGGTGCCGCCCTCAAAATTGACCGCAGCCTTGTCAGGGGCGAACGCTGCGTTGCGCTCAATCAATGTGGAGAGATTCACTTATCAGACATCCCATGTCGTTGGGCCCTACAGGGCTCGCACCAATTGGTGGAACCAACGCGTGTCGGCATTTCTTAAGGGTCGTGACCGGCGTTACGCCGCTCGGGCGAATGCAGCTAAACCGCCAGCCAAAGGGTTCGAGCCGAGGCGCAATCAGCGAGTGGAGTTGGCCGCACTCTTTTGAAGGCCGGTGTGACTGGGGGCGGCCGGGTTGGGATCAGAGGTGTTCGGCACAACTAGAATTTCTACGTCGTCGCAACAGATCGACCCCAATTCTCGCTGTCGGACCAGCTGTGTCCTGCGTCAACGCGACCATTGGGGGATTAAACTCAGCTCGATATCGCGAAAAATCGTGTAATTCTGCCGAATCCACTGATGAAGCTCCGACGAAGAGTCCCTCTCATGGCGTAGATAGCCGGTGAAAGACAAGCCTAGTCGGCAGATGTAGTTATGTAGAAATACCGGCAGTGCCGCCAAACGGACCACCCGGCCCTGGTTCATGGCGTCGAACAAGTCGCCGCGGACGAAGAATTCGTTATGGACGGTGATCAGAATCTGCGTCGGAATCAGCCGCCGCAGCATTTCATGCGCGCGGGCCGAGACCCGGTCAGTATCTGCCACGAATAGCACGATTGGCACGATCCGTTGTTGTATCGCCTCGCTCAGGAAGCCGATCTCGCCGCACATCTTGAAGAACTCGTCGAAAGCGTGGAAGCCAAGGTCGATCACCTTGGCCACTCCATCGTTGAGAACAAGTCGATCAACTAGCTGCATTTTGCCGTAGGTATCCGTGACATCCGCTGTCTCTGTGATCGAGGGGAGATAGTCGAGCAAGGATGGCTCCCTCAGGTTGATGTCGAAGGAGAGCACCGCACCGTTCTTCAGCAGCAAAAATTCGCTCAAGAGCCGAGCAATCAGTGTCTTTCCGACCTGCGGGCTTGCAGAGCAGATGATGTAGACGGGGATGGGCAAAACCGCCAAACCAGTGCGCATAGGTCCGCAAGCGGCTATCTTTCACCCGCACGGGTCACCGACTTCGCGCCGGCGAGGTCTGTTAGGTTGATGCGGTCATACTCGCTCCAGACATTGGCGAGCCAGTGCCGTACGTAGCCGCGCAGCACAAACGAGAAGTTCGCGGCGTCATCATGTTGTCCCTTGTTTGCGACGAAATTGACGAACGGAACAGAGGCGACCTCGACCTGTTCATACGCCATCTCGTTGAGTTTCGGGATTGTCAGATCAGTGGCGTCCTTGATTCGGTTGAAATAGGAATTGTAGGTCGACTGATCCCATTGAAAGAACTGGGTGTCGTTGATGAAGTTCTTGACCAGGAAGTATTTTGCCCCACCCATGAAATCGCTTGTTTCGGCGATCTCGTCTAGCGAGGCGATGGACGATCCCAATACATGGAACACGGCGAAGGTGAGTTGGCCTGACCGGGCGGCGTCCAAAAAGCCAATGTCTCGTAGGGACGCTAGGGCTGGTGACATCAGTCCGGCTCGAACGTCGATGACCGTGACGGACAGGCCCGAGTTCAGCGTATCGAAGATCTTCATCTGGTCCGCGGTTCTCGTCATGTCGACGATTTCGGTGATCGCAGGATGAAAGCGCTTCAGTGTCCCCCGGGGCGACTCGGTGTCGAATGCGCGGGTTTGCACATTATTCGCGCTAAAATAATCCAAAAGCGTGCGAGATACGGTTGTTTTACCGACCCCTCCCTTGTCTGCGCCGACCACAATTACAACTGGCTTTCCCATAGAAGTCCTCTCAAGATGCTTGTTCTTCAATCCACGCGACCGCGAAGCGCGCGGTCTGTGTGTTTCCATTCCTGCCTTCGGCACTATGACGGCCAAAGGAGGAGATCGTCCGATCTGCGCAACATCGACCGATGCTATAGTTTGTCTGGTCCATTACGGACATGGAAGCGAGCGCAACTCGGTTCATGTTGCAGATTGTATGTTTTGATTGGCATCAGAACGTTCTCTTCGGTTGGGGAGTAATGCGGCAGCCATCATGATAGATGGACTTGCCGCGGCTAAGTTGATGAATCAATCGTCGACGACGGCGAGCTCCGATAAGTGCAGGCGCGTTGGATCGTCAAGCCGGCACTTTTAAGAGCCTCGAGGATCTCGCATGCGACGCGCTGAGCGCCACTCTTGTGTTCACCAATCAAGTGTGATGCCACGACTTCGGCGATGATGGCGTATGCTCTTTCGCGCTCGACCACCTCGATCTCAAAAAAATGGCCGCAGGCGCTACAGGAGATCACAGGACGACCGCTCCAGGGATCATGTGACGCGTGTTGATCATTGGCATGACATTTCGGGCATTGCATGGGCGGGGCTTCTGCATGTGTCATCTTGCTACTGAGTTCGGATCGGTGGAAACAAGTGCGTTCCGACGAAAGGGCGTGGCGCGTCGAGTAAAGTGGGAAGACCGACTAGATTGGAGCTCTCCCACGTAGAAGTGAGCGGCAGTGCGACCGAGCGCAGTCAAAATATGCTCATGTGGCTGCGCGCAAACCGCTACATTCGGAAGACACCGTAGTGGGGCGCTTCAATTGGAGCATTAAGCGAAGCGCTTAAGGCGATTGAGAGTGCGTTTCGGGTATCTACGGGATCAAGAATGCCGTCATCCCAAAGCTCCGAAGTCGCATAATAGGCGCTTGATCGCGCCCGATACTCCCTCATAATTGGTTCTCGGATGGCTGCCAGTTCTTGGTCCGACAAGCGCCCGCCTTCACGAGCCAATTGCTTTGCTTTGACATGGGTTAGCACGCCTGCCGCTTGCTCCGCGCCCATGGCCGAAATCTGCGATTGTGGCCAAGTAAACATAAAACGGGGATCGAATGCTCGACCCGCCATGGCGAATGTTCCTGCTCCGTGAGAGGCGTTGCAGATCACCGTAAGCTTAGGGACCGACGCTGCGGAAACGGCCATGATGAGGTTGGCGCCGTTCTTGGTGATGCCATCCTGTTCGTATTCTCGTCCAACCATAAAGCCAGTGGTATTCTGAAGGAAAAGCAATGGCGTCCGGTTCTTATCGCAGAGTTGGATGAAGTGCGTGCCTTTCAGAACACTGTGGTTCTGCAGCACGCCATTGTTTGCGATAATCCCGATCTGATATCCTTGAAGACGCGCGAAACCGCATATCAGGGTTTGATCATAGTTCGGTTGGTACTCATGGAGCCGGCTACCATCCACGAGGCGAGCGATGATCTCCCGAATGTCAAATTGAACGCGGGGATCTTTTGGAATGATGCCGTATAGTTCGGATGCGTCGTAGACGGGAGGCTCCGGAGCGGCCCGATCAACGGCTTCTTTCGTTGGACGATTCGTGTGAGCGACAATGTCGCGCGCGATGGCAATCGCATGCATTTCGCTCGTCGCGAGGTAGTCACTCGTTCCCGTCACGCTCGTATGAATTTGAGCGCCACCAAGCTCTTCGGCTGACACCACTTCTCCAGTGGCGGCCTTTACGACCGGAGGTCCGCCGAGAAAGACGGCTCCGTTCCCCTGCACAATGATGTTGTAATCGCTCAGCGCCGGGACGTAGGCCCCTCCCGCAGTACAGTGACCCATAACGATAGCGACCTGCGGCACCCCCATCTTAGAGAGAATTGATTGATTGCGCAGGATTCGACCTGCGTGGTAGCGATCAGCGGAGAACTCCGCTTGCAGAGGCAAGAAACCGCCCGCGCAGTCGCAAAGATGGACGACCATAAGGCGGTTCTCGATCGCAATGTCCAGCGCCCGCACAATCTTCTTGACGGATAGCGGATACCAAGCGCCGCCCTTCACGCTAGCATCATCCGCGTGAACGATGACCTCGCGACCCGCTACAACGCCGACGCCGACAATCTGCCCTGCGCATGGCACCTCTCCATCGTAGGCCTTGTTGCCGGCGAGGGTTGATAGCTCGAGAAATGGCGTTTCCGGATCAAGCAGCGCATCGATCCGATCGCGAACGAATAGCTTGTTTTGCTGCCGCAAACGCTCCATGTCTCGTGCCGGTCGATCGAAGCGAGCGGAACGCTGCCGCTCCTTCAGTTCGGCCGCAAGTCGTCGGTTATGGAGCTCGTTGAGGCGAAAATCTTGCGACGTGGTGTCGACCCGAGAGACAATCCGCTGCATGTCAGCGCCTTTCCTCGGAAAGCGTAACCAAAGCAAGGCCTCGCTCAAAACTCTCGCCTACACCGAAGTGAATGCGCTCGACCACGCCGCCCCGAGGAGCGCGTACGACAAATTCCAACTTCATACTCTCGACCACCATCAGCGTCGCGCCGGCGCAGACCACATCACCTCGGCAAACCTTGGTCGCAATCACGACGCCGGGCATTGGCGCGCGGGCCACGAGATGACTTGCCTCCTCGTCCAAACACGCAAGTTCTCGCAATGGGTCGCGGTATCGCATGATGTGTGTCCTGCCGAAGATATGCAGGTGAAGTGTGTCACCGTCGGTTGCAAATCTGATCGGCACGCTCTCGTTCGCAATGACAAGGAGACCGCTTCCGTCGAAATGATGTGAGAGTGCCACCGGCGCAATCACCTCATCGCCCAAGTGAAGGCGATAGTCGCGTTGGCCGGGCGAAAGCCACAATTCATAGTTATCGACATTAAGCTCAAAACAGTGCTTCATGTCAGTTTCTCCACTTGCCCAGCTCCGCGTGAAGCCTGGGCACGGCGTCTGCCGAATCCCGAACACTCCTGGTCAGGAGTGCACCGGCTGCCAAGATGGCGGGTAGGTCGCTTCCACGTGGGCCAACGGCCAGCTGCGGATGCTCATCGAGATAACCGGTATGAATCTGTCCGCTTAAAAATGTGTCGTCCATGAGCAGGCGCGCCAGAAAATCGGCGTTTGTCTCGCAGCCAAGAAGCACCAGCTGTCGCATCACATGTGCCACCTTCAATGCAGCTTCACGGCGTGTGGACGAATGTGCGACGACCTTTGCGAGCATCGGATCAAACGCAGTCGTGATCTGCTGACCTTGGACGATACCGCTATCGATGCGCACACCGTCGCACTCCGGGTACTCCAACATGAGGATCTTCCCGGTGGTCGGCGCGTATTCGCGTTCAGGGGCTTCGGCGTATAGCCTCGCTTCAATTGCGTGACCTTTGGACACGATGTCGGATTGCGAAAATGCGAGTTTGTGCCCGGCGGCGATATGGAGTTGTTGGGCAACAAGATCGATGCCGGTGACCATCTCGGTCACGGGGTGCTCGACTTGAAGACGAGTATTCATCTCAAGGAAGTAGAACTCATGCCCATCGAAGATAAATTCGACGGTTCCTGCGTTTCGATAGTTGGCGCTACGAGCTATGCCGACCGCCATTGCACAGACCCGTTCCCGCATTTCTGCGGACAGGGCAGGCGAAGGCGTCTCCTCGACGATCTTCTGGAAGCGGCGCTGCACCGAGCACTCGCGTTCGAAGAGGTGGACCACATTTCCGAATAAATCGCCCAGCACCTGCACTTCGATGTGGCGTGGGTTGTCTACATATCGCTCCACGTAAAGTCGGCTATCTCCGAAATAGCGCAGCCCCTCGCGACGAGCTTGAGAAATTGCGTCATCGAGGGCGTCGAGATCGCGCACAATCCTCATGCCCTTGCCACCACCGCCTGCCGAAGGTTTCACCAGCAAAGGTAAGTCAAGGGCTCGAGCTCTAGATGCGAAGGTTTCCGGTTCGTCTTCTTCGATAGCTGAGGGTGCGACCGGAAATCCGATCTGCTGAGAAAATCTCCGGGCGCGGATCTTATCACCCATCAATTCGATGCTTTCGGGGGTTGGCCCGACGAATACAATGCCGGCCTCTGCAACGGCTCTGGCAAATTCGGCGCTCTCCGACAGAAACCCATAGCCAGGATGCAATGCCCCGACATGAGCTCTGCGCGCGGCGGCGATGATTTGCTCGGCGTCGAGATAGGCAGCAACTGGAGAACAGCCCTCGATCGCGATTGCCGTATCCGCCATGGAAACGGCTGGCGAGGCGGCATCCACATCATGGTAGACGATAGCTGAGCGTAAGCCCAACTGTCGCAAGGTCTTGAGAATACGAACGGCTATCTCGCCTCTATTGGCGATCAGAACTGTATCGAATGGAAAGTTATTCATTCGCCTATCGCTCAAGCGCAGAGTGGGTCTCGTTCGAGAGTTGTCCGCTCTACGAGGGACTGTCGAGGCCATTTAATGCGACACGCTAGCGATGATCCTGTGGATCGAGATACGTAGCGCCGATTACGACCGTCCTTTGTACCCTTGGCGCGACGGTCATTTCGAGTCTGCTTTCACTTTTGTGCTGTCATGTGCCGACATCACGTGCCGGCAGGGGTCACTTAAGCTGTTAAGCTTCGTTCTGAGGCAAGCAGTGATTGCAGCGACATCAGGTATGGCGCTGCTACACAACCGAAACACATCCGGGGTGCACGCTCGTTTCTCCCCCTCCGTTGCTCCTCGATCGCGGGCCACAGCGCTTAGAGAACCAATCGCCGTAAAAGCTATCAAAGCGGTTACATGCCAAGCTGCTCTATAGCTTCGGCGAGAAAAGAGCTGTTGCCTTCGGTTCACGATATCCTCTTTGAGAGTGCTTGCCGCCCGCATTAGCCGTCTTGTGAGGGTCAACGGGGGCTGTCTGAGAAAGTAGGTTGCTCGGATTGGCGGCGTTCCGGGGAGGACGGCTGAACGCGCCGCCAGAGCTTGGGTTTAATCCATCAGCCTGTTCACCGGAGGATGAGCGCGATGGACAAATGCATCCCAAAGTCACTGATAAGAGACAATTGTTACTCATCTTGGGTGCGAGTGAACTGCACCCGACTATCGGCACCACAATTGTTTGGTGTCGGACAGCCTCGTGGTGCACAGGACTGTGGCGTATCATACCGCGTCGGTTTGTGAGGAAGAGTACGCGGCCCAATGCGACCTTGAGCGTCTGATCGGACCAGAACTCTCTCGCAATTGGCGAAGGTAGATACGCTCAACTCCAGCGTTGGTGTCGTTCGCCCAAGATCGTCCGAAAGCGGCAGGCGACTCCACGCATGTTGGAGGCCTGGATCCCCACAGTTTCGTGCGGTGTAGATCTGAATAGGCTGAGACATTGGCCATCCTTGAACTCGTCAGGCGTCGGCCCGCCGAAGACCACCGCTACTTGTTCGAGACCGTACAATTTGACGCTACGTACGATTCAACCCCTCCGGGCCGGCAGCCCGACAAAATTTGTGAATTACGATGGCCAGCGGCAGACCTTCACCAAAGTAAAGGCGTCGAGGTAGCGAAAACACATTCGGAAGCAGCTCGCCCAATAGCGGCGCATCGTGCGAAATCGCTCAGAGCTTGGGATTGTTGTGTCGCAAAAGAAGCGGCGCTGAGGAGGTGTGTCGACTGCTGTCGGCCTACTCGGCTCGCAGATTGCTGCGTCGCCAGTTGAAGGCGCTCAGGTTCGAAACGAGAGCAAGATTGCAGCCGGGACTACTAGATCTGGTGAAGACCAGAAGAATAGCTTGAAACACACGTAACGTCACATTGTAGGCGTGGATCGCTGAACACGAAAGGTGCACGCCATGCCTCACATGCTACCCATTTACACGCTCGGCACAGAGCATAGCATCATCACGCCCGGAGCCCATGATGCCGTAGCCGACAAATGCGGCCGCTCTAAGGACGAGCAGGAGAGAGCACAGAACATATGGGCCTCCTGCTTCTCACCTCGGGATCGAATCAAGTACATCCGCAAAAATCGTCCTCAGTTTAAATTTCACGACTACCGTCAGATAATCGACGTCGTTCGGGGCCGCTGCTTTACCGGCTGCGCATCCGATCTGGTCAACTGGCGCCGTCAATTCAGGGTAAGTGCGTGGCGCGTCGCCTTATTGTTCTGCGTTGCCACCTGGATAGCTATCGTCCTTGCCGTGATTCGCGCGTTGAGTTGAACGTTGGCGGGCAGGGAAGCTAGGAGCGATCGGACTTTAGTGAATGCGCTCGGATCCAGAGCGCGAGAATGCTTGCGAGTGTTGGCGAAACCGAAACGCTCGCTGCCAACAATGGACCAGGTGATCTCTATGGATCATCGGGCTGGGGGCAGCGGTTAGACGAAGCCGCGGCTTCGGTGAAGATCTAGCCGGACCTGACATTGGCTCGCTCGGCCGTGAATTTAGCGCTCGAGGGGCGGGATTCGACAGTTGCAATGTGCTCGAGATCGCTTCGTTCGGAAGTGTCGAGCCGTCCACACGAAGGCGAATGCGGCGCGACGCCTTTCTTGGTTGGAATCAGTCCTCTTTCAGTATCGCGTGATGGCGCGGCGGAGGAGGTAGATCGGCTATATCAAGCGGCAGCGACAAGGGCGGTAATCAACTTGAGAAGAAGCCCCGGTTCGACTTGATCAATAGATGCACGTTCTAAAATGAGTTTAGCGATCTCAATTCGGTTGGAAGGAGTTCGCATGCTCGGAGGTAATGCCAAGACCGCCCCATCAAAAAGCCGTCCGAGAGTGGAAAGCTGTTCCGGCTCGTACAGTTTTCCGTATTCCTGTTCGAGACGCTTGGCATCGCCTCCGTTGGACGCACTACCAGCTTGCTTGTCGCGATGTGAACACATGTCGAGCTTCGCCTTTACCAGCTCGCTTGTAAGCGTATCGAGAAAGCGGGTCGCTTCGAGCGCGCTCTCGTCCTCGCAGATCAGTCTTGCAACCTCTTCAATTTGCGACTCTACGGCTTGCTTTAGATATTGAAGATGCGACTTGCAGCGAGGAGAGTGACGAGCACATTCTCCTGAGCGTGCCGCAGTGATGATATGTGGGGGGCCATCAGCCTTCAGTCGAACGAGAGTTGAGCTGCTGAAAACGCGGAGGGGAAGAGCAAAATATCGAAAGAGTTGCTTAAAAAAACCAAATGTCATCTCCCGATAGGCTTGATTTAGGGGCTCCACCGTCCTGGATTTACTGGACCCGTATACACTCATAGTCATGGCTGCCTCATGCATCGTTCTGGCACACGAATCTACCTTCACCGCGCTGACATCCAGCGCGGCGTAGTTGCGGCTTGACAAGACACTGCTGGCAACCGTTCGAAAGGCCGTGCTTAGCCTTACCATTGCGCTGGGGGCCGACTAGACCACCTAGAGCAACTGACCTCAACAGTCGACGGTTAATCCTCACGACCTGCACTATCCCCCAGCTCAATCGCCGCTTTGACTAGCAGCCTTCGTCAGGGTTGGTAAAATAGATTGTTATGATGGAGGCCATTCACCTCATGGATAGAAAGCAGCGGCCCATTGAATCTCCCGGCCTTCTCTCCGACCTGATGAGTCCGGTGGACGCGTGCTGAGCGTTCGCCTGCCCAATTCCGGCCGCAACGAGGAGGGGCTGCGCGAACGAATCCGAGGCATCAAATCGTTCGTTCTATCCACCCGACCGTCGAGGCCGCGACGTGGGTCTCCTTTGTCATTCTTGATCCTACAAGCTGACGCAGCGTGCGATTCAAGCCCTTTCTGCGTTCTCGCATAATTATCTTAATCTGCCATGAGCGCAGTGTATCTTGGGGCGAGCTGAGGTTCGCGTTTCGCGGCAGGGATCAAAAGGGAGACGCTGATAGCAATTACCGCAAAACGACCAAATTCGCAGCGATGACCGTCAAATTCGACAGATGGTTGGAACAGGAGTTGCCCATTTCAACGTGTTGCGGGGGAACGAAGAGGAGTATACGGACGGCAACCGAACTTAATTCATTGCAGCTGCCTAGGTGCGATCGCTATCGTAAGTCTATAGCGCGCTTCGTTGGTGATCACGCTATTCGCGTGCCCCAATCAAAGTGTAGAGATAGGCTTCACAACACCCGAGCCGCGACAGCCGACATTGAGAAGGCGCGCGATTGCGCGACGACATCAAGCCTTCAAAGTGCGCTTGTATCAGCTATCGCTTGGTAAGTTGCGCAATATAGAGTTCGCCAAGTGTCCATCGAAAAATCAACCGGCGAACATTAGTTCGCAGAGTTAGGAACCGCAGATTGAGTGCTTGGTAGAGTCGACCGTGGCTTCGCTCCGAGGACAAGTCGCGACATGAATCCAAGGTCGTTCACAGCCCAGCGAACCATTATCGTGGCGAAAACGATAGCAACGCCAAGCGCAATTGCGACAGCGCTTCTTGTCGGAAGATCCCAAAGTTCTCCAAATTGGACTAGGTCCATGAGACGAAAGAGGCTTGCTTGAAGGAGGTAAAGAACCAGAGTGCTCTGGCCCAGCTCCATCGCGATAAAGCGAGCAATCCGACTTGAACGGCAAAATTGCCAGCATCGCAGCACCACCTCCATGGCGACAGCAGAGGCTGCGGCAGAGCCAATGAACATCAGCAATACTTGCTTGGCCGACTGCGCATCGTGAATCAGAGCGAGATTGTTATAGACGTAGGTCTCCTTGCCCCAGGCAAGGAAGCATATGAGAGCTAGACCAGAGAGTAAAAAAAACGAATGCGATCTATGATGTAGAACAGCGCCCGTCCGCCAGTCAGAAGACCTGGCGAGCAAGAGCCCGAGGCAGAAAAATGGATAGGTGTACCTAATCAACGGAGCTATCGAAAAGGTGACGGGCGCGAACGCGACCAGGACTGCAGAGACGGATATGATCCTGGTCGAGCCCAGACCGGCGGCGGTGAGAAACCCAACGAGAAGAAAACAAGCAAAGTTTGCCCAAACGAACCAGTATGCGCCTGCCAGTTCACTTGGAAGGCCCAGCAGACCGCTTGGTAGAGCGGGCGAAAATGCGGCCAACTTAACTGCTTCCATGAGCGTGCACCAGAAAAGCACAGGCAACAGTAACTGGATCGCGCGCTCCTTGAGGCCCCGGGTGAACGTTTTCCGCAAAAGCGGGCCCGAGGAAAGATATCCGCTTATTCCCATAAAGAGCGGCATGTGAAACATGTAAATTGATTTGAAGTACGGCGAATACCAATACTGGTTATCTCGGTAGATGATATATTGCAAAAGATGGCCAACGATGACCAAAATAATGAGAACTCCTTTAGCGAAATCAAAACTCAGGTCTCTGTCGGGGGAAGTCGATCTGCGTTCTGTCGCGGCTGTTGCTGTTTGATCAGTCATAAAAGCTCTAACCATTTGTACCGTGCCAGCGTCGTTGGCGGTGCTTTCTGAACTTCCCGATTTCCATTCATAATCGAAGATGACCGCGGCTCTTTGCGAGTGGCGACAGACGCAGCAGAACGCTCTCGTAGCGGTTAGGGTTCGGTCGGATAAGCCCAGAGGGGCTCTCATAGCAATGGGGCCTTTGTCAATCCGGAACGTGCACAGCTGGCGGCTAACCGGATTTATCGCACGGATGTCCGGTCCAGCTTACCCAGTAAGAGCGCGTTCGGTGTTCCCCCATGTTAGCAGGGCCTGTCATCAGAGACTTGTGGTCCTGCTCTTTCCGGGTCCAGAAAACGGGATTCGGGTCGTCAAGCGGTTACGTTTAGATGCTGCTTGTCAATGCTGTTGGCGTAGCTGCACAATTAGAACCGAGCTTAGGCCAGAGTGCATGCCGGCCCGATCGCCGGCCTTCAGATTGTTCAGATAGTAGCCGGGCGATCTCGATGCCGAATGAGAGTAGCTGCATTATCCATGGTGTAGATGCGGCCCATTTACACAATCGATTTTACTAGTCCTGTTGGATCTTGCATAACGAAGGCCTCGTTTTGGAGAAGAGCTTTCGGTCTAATCTGAATGGTCATTGATCTTCGGCTGCACGCGCAAAAGTTCGGTATACAGCACGCATAAGCCTCAGCGCTCGTGCGGTCTGTCTTGTTCGGTGTCTCTCACTATTCGAAACCGAGGGGCCGGAGCGGAAGAACTGAGCGTTGTCACAAAATTGGCGGCGCGCACGAAGTCGAATTCGTTGGGTCTAATGGAACTGAAGAAAGAACTACGACATTACGTTGGAAACGGACATCGGCCTTCTGTGGCTAAGGTTAGCGGCGAATGCCCTCGCCGCGAATGGACCGCCGGTAGCAGCCCTCCCTCTGCCGGCGGAAGCTGGTGCGATGTGTAGCAGCGTCGCTCCTCCGAGGCTGACTTCTGCCCGGCCACCGAAAATGGCCGGGCTTCTTTTGCGGGCCGAGTATGAGCGACAGCATGAAGGCGGAAGCCTCAATCAGCTATTCGCTGCATTCCGGCAGCCGCGGTGCACCTCTTAAGAACCGGGCTGTTGCATCATGAATGATCCTCGGCGAGTCCGGCGATTCGCGATGTTCATATTGGTAAATCATAGGACACCTAACGGTGGGTCGACCTGTATCGACTGTCGTCGATCGCTAGTGATCGGCTACTTGCGAGATATGTCCACGCGGCAAGTCTATTGCGACTACAATTGCTATCGCAGTTACCAGGAGAAGAGACCAAGTGTGCTTCGGCTCGCGACCAAATGGAGCCTAGATGGGCTCGCACATGGCTATCTGATCCAACTTCAAACTGTCGTGTCATTTGCGGCAGTTGCGTGCTGGTGTTCGGTCCTGCTCGCCAAGGCCGCGCTGCGGTTTAGCGAGCCGAAGTTGATGAATAGACCTCACGCGTAAGAACAGGAATAAGTGGACCGGCTGCGAGCGCGTCAAAGTTAGCGCCGGCAATCGAGTGTCGCAAAAGTGTGACGCGGAATTGAGAGTTATCGTTTCAAAGATTGGAGGATATTGATCCGCATGTGCGGGATTGTCGGCATTCTCGGGCGCGAGCCGGTTGCAGAGCAATTGGTGGATTCGCTCAAGCGGCTTGAATATCGCGGTTACGACTCGGCGGGCGTCGCCACGCTGGAAGGCGATCACCTGGAGCGACGTCGCGCCGAAGGCAAGCTTAAGAACCTCGAGGCGCGGCTGCGCGACGAGCCGCTGAAGGGGACGACCGGCATCGGGCATACCCGCTGGGCCACCCACGGCAAGCCGACCGAGCACAATGCCCATCCGCACGCCACCGAGCGGGTCGCGGTGGTCCACAACGGTATCATCGAGAATTTCCGCGAGCTGCGCGAGGAGCTCGAAGCGAAGGGAACGGTGTTCCGCACCGAGACCGACACCGAGATCGTGCTGCACCTGGTCGACGATCTGCTGACGCGCGGCAACAAGCCGGTCGAGGCGGTGAAGCTCGCCTTGAGCAGATTGCGCGGCGCGTTCGCGCTCGGCTTCATCTTCGCCGGCGAGAGCGACCTGATGATCGGCGCCCGTAACGGTCCGCCGCTTGCGGTTGGCTACGGCGATGGTGAGATGTTCCTGGGCTCGGATGCGATCGCGCTCGGCCCGTTCACCGATACGATCAGCTATCTCGAGGACGGCGACTGGGTCGTGCTGACCCGCAACAGCGTTGCGATTTTCGACAAGGACGGCCACGCCGTCCAGCGCGACAAGATCAAGCATGCGGCCTCGACCTCCCTGGTCGACAAAGCCAATTACCGCCACTTCATGGCGAAGGAGATCCACGAGCAGCCCGAGGTCGTCGGCCACACGCTGGCCCGCTATGTCGACATGGCATCCGAGCGGGTGTCGCTGCCGGTGAAGTTGCCGTTCGAGTTCCGCGACATCCAGCGCATCACGATCACGGCCTGCGGCACGGCGAGCTACGCCGGCTATGTCGCAAAGTACTGGTTCGAGCGCATGGCGCGCCTGCCAGTCGAGGTCGACGTTGCCTCCGAGTTCCGCTACCGCGAGTCTCCTCTGCGCAAGGGCGATCTGGCGATCTTCATTTCGCAGTCGGGCGAAACCGCCGATACGCTCGCTGCGCTCCGCTACGCCAAGGCCGAAGGCGTGCACACGCTCGCCGTCGTCAACGTGCCGACCTCGACGATCGCGCGCGAGAGCGAGACGGTGCTCCAGACGCTCGCCGGTCCAGAGATCGGCGTTGCCTCGACAAAGGCCTTCACATGCCAGCTCATGGTGCTCGCCTCGCTCGCGGTCGCGGCCGGCAAGGCGCGCGGCGAATTGTCCGAGGGGGACGAGACGAACCTCGTGCACGGGCTGGTCGAGATCCCGCGCCTGATGGCAGACGCGCTCACCACCGAATTGCAGATCGAGAAGCTCGCGCACCGAATCGCCAAGTCGCGGGACGTGCTCTATCTCGGCCGCGGCACCAGTTTCCCGCTCGCGCTCGAAGGAGCGCTGAAGCTGAAGGAGATCTCCTACATCCACGCCGAGGGCTATGCTGCCGGCGAGCTAAAGCACGGGCCGATCGCGCTGATCGACGAGACCATGCCGGTCGTGGTGATTGCCCCCTACGATCGCGTGTTCGAGAAGACCGTCTCCAACATGCAGGAGGTCGCGGCCCGCGGCGGCAACATCATCCTGATGACGGATGCCAAGGGCGCGGCTGAGGCGACGGTCGATTCGCTTGCCACCATCGTCATGCCTGACATGGCGGATGCCTTCACGCCGATGGTCTATGCCATCCCGGTGCAACTACTCGCCTACCACACGGCGATTGTGATGGGCACCGATGTCGACCAGCCGCGCAATCTCGCCAAATCCGTGACCGTCGAATAAGCCCGACAGAACGCGCCGATGGTTTCTGCCTTCAAATTTGTGGACCATCAGAACTGCGCGTCTCACGTCGATTGGAAGCGAATTAAGTTGCCGGCGGGCGCCGCCTGGCCCGCCGTCAGACGCAGGCCGCCGTGTGTTTCTGGTCGCGTGGACTTGCCACATGTTCCTCCGTTCTAAAACGTAAAACTAGAACAACTTGGAGTTCAGCATTCGGAGTAGGTCGGCGACCTACGCAAGATGAGGGTTGTTATGTTGGTCCGTTTGCACCATTGCGCCTTGCTGTCGATGCTTGCCGTCATGGGCCTTGCACAAGCCAAGGATCGCCGCGCAGTCGCCAAGCCCGTCGCACCTAGCCATATTTGTGCGCGGCTGGCGCCATCGAGCGAAAGCGTCACCGATAGACTGCAAGATGCCATTGCGCAGTGTCCCCCTGGATCGGCGGTTTATTTGGCGGGCGGTATCTTCCTCTCAGGCCCCCTCGAAATGAAATCCGGAGTGATGCTATGGATCGAGCGTGACGCCACGCTTATCGCTCTCGCGCTGCCGAAGGCCTATGACAAAGGTTCAGGAAATTGTGGTCGCATCGGAGGCAAGGGCGACGGCTGCCGGCCATTCATTAGCTTCTTCAAAACACGGGGAGGCGGCATCTATGGCGATGGCATCATTGACGGCCAGGGCGGCGCGCTCATGGTCGGCGCCGGCGAGAGTTGGTGGCAACTGGCACGGCGCGCGCAAACCGAAGGTGGCAACCAAAACGTCCCGCGCCTCATCCAGGTCGACCATGCCCAAGACATTACTTTCCATGGTATCACACTGCGCAATGCGCCCAATTTCCACGTGGCGATGAACCGGGTTGAAGGCGCGACCTTTTGGGGCGTCACAATCGATACACCGGCGGATGCCCGCAATACAGACGGCATCGATCCTGGCGCCAGCCAGGATGTGACAATTGCTCACTGTCAGATCCGCACTGGCGACGACAATGTGGCTATCAAAGCCGGAACCAATGGTCCCGCCCGATATATTTCCATCATCGACAACTACTTCGGTTGGGGACACGGCATGTCCATCGGTAGTGAGGTTAGCTCAGGCGTCAGCGACATACTTGTGCACGGCCTGACCCTGGATGGCACGACATCCGGCCTGCGCATTAAGAGTGATGTCAGCCGGGGTGGTCTGGTGGAGAGGGTCACCTATGAGAACGTGTGCCTGCGGAACAACCGATGGCCTATTTATTTTGATACACGCTATGATCCCCAGGCGCACGGTGACGAAATTCCCATCTACCGACAAATCGTTCTGCGCCATGTGCGTGGCGGTGATGGTGCGCTGGTGATGCACGGTATCGATGTCGCCCACCCGCTAGAGATTGAGCTGGACGATGTGCGATTTTCCGATAGCGCGACTTGGCAGGTGGAAAATGCGAATGTGGTAGGGTCAGGCGTGTGGCCGCCTTTGCGGGGTAGCCAAGGCCGAGTGACGTCCAGCGTATGGGAAGGCTGTGCAAAGGCATTCTCCAAAACACCCAGCAAACGCTCGACCGGCAACACGCACTGATAGAACCTATTGCTTTGTGCAACGGCGCCGAACAAACCAAAGGAGCAGGGTTCTACGACGTTCGCGAGGGCTACGCAGGCCGTAACGAATAGCAGAAGCGGTGGACGTGTGCGCGGCAGCCAGTACGGTACAGTTGCAGATGGACCAGAATTCCACAACCGTCTTATAGTTTCCCTACCTTGATGGTGCGTTCGGCAGCCAGGTCGTGTCATCAGCAAAGAACGCTTTGAGCGACCATTGCTTCGCTTCGTTGTCGGTCAGCTGATGGGAATAAGGTTCTCGTCCTTTGGGATTCGCGCCGATACCGGTGGATTTGTATTCGGCATAGTAAGCGGTACTCAGCCTGTTGGTTTTGGCGCGATCCCACTCGCTCCAGCCCTCTGCGATCACCGGCGCATTCATCCGGGTGGATAAAAAGATCACCGTGGCGTAAGAGCGCCAAGGTCGGCCCAGGGCGATGCGATGTGCGGCGCGATCGGCGGTCAGGATGCAATGGTCGAAAACGTAGGCGCTGTCTTCGTCCGGCGAGTCTTTGCTTTGTGCTGTATAAACCACAGCCTGGTTCGCGATGCCGTGCAGCTCACAACGCTGGAAATAGGCTTTGGCATTGCCAAATATGTAGTCGACATGTCCCTCGATGTAACAGTCCGAAAAGTATTGCCGTGTTGTTCGGCCGTTCGGTCCTTTGTTGGCGAATAGTGTGTCCTGTGCGCCCAGAAGCCGGACACGGGTAATAACGTCCTTGTCTCCGGTAACAGACAGCGCCACCGCCTGCGACGGCGGATTGGCCGGATCCAAGGAATAGTCATTTTGTATCGTCACATTGTTGAGCCGGAAGTCATCGCCTGATGCTTCCATGGTGGCGGAATGAACGGTTCCGCCCACTCTGATGGCGCCATCACCGTAGACGACAACCGTGTCCTCCGGCTTCTCGCCGCTGCCGCTGATGTGAATGCCAGGCTTGGCAACCTTGACCTTCTCGCGATAGATGCCGGGCGCAATTAAAATGTCGCCGCCTCGAGGTGGTAATGCGTCCACCGCCTCTTGGACGGAGCGATAGCCCATAGGGCCGGACTGCGAAACCAAAAGTCGCTCAGCATGTGCTTCCGAGACGTGGAAGCACCTGGCCAGAACGGCGACGTACATCAAGAAAAGTCGCACAATGCTCTCTCTTCGTAGGGCTAACTTCAAGCCGTCTACTGCTGGCGCTTAGGAGTCACCGGGACGCGACGCTCCCGGACCTTAACAGCTTCTTTCCCATTTCAGATTTGGACAGCGCCATCGGCAATTCGTCGTGAATGACGACCGCGCCGCCTGCAACATCCTCAGACTTCGGCGCATTGCCATGTCTGCATCCCATCTTCCTTAGATGTTCATGTCGGAAACACGACATTAGGGCCTTCGCTGGCCGACGCAAATCGTTGCCTTCTTTTTTTCGATCGGGAACTTGCAGCAAATGGCACGCTCATTGCTCGTAGACAGTAAGAGCCGTCACGACAATAGCCTTGTTGCGGTCGCTGGCGGGAATTCAGATGAAGAACTCACCGGCTGGTCCGGACCGTGTCCTGCCAAGTTCGGCTTCTCGTCAGCTTGAATAGCGGCAGTGTAACGCCGCTTGTGGAGACAAGAACTGTGCCAGTCATTGTGAAGTCACCCGAACATTCGGCTTGGATGGTTCCACCTGGGGTGACCGACGGCGCGCCGCATCTGGGAAATATGAACCGATTTACGACCGTTCCGCCAAAGAGGGGAAGCAGATGAAGCTTGGAGTGTTCTATGAGCACCAACTGCCGCAGCCGTGGGAAGAGGGTGGCGAAGAAAAGTTGTTCGCAAAAGCTCTGGAGCAGATCGAGCTCGCTGATCGGCTCGGATACGATAACATCTGGCAGGTCGAGCATCACTTCCTGGAGGAATACTCCCACTCGTCGGCACCTGAAGTCTTTCTAGGTGCCGTTTCGCAGCGGACAAAGAATATCCGTATTGGCCACGGAATTTGTCTTTCCCCGCCGCACTACAATCATCCAGCGAGGGTAGCTGAGCGCCTCGCGACGCTTGATCTGATTTCTGGGGGACGCGTCGAGTGGGGCACTGGACAATCTGCGTCGCTCATTGAGATGCACGGATTTGGCATAGACCCGGACCAAAAGACTGCCATGTGGCGCGAGGGCGTCCAACAGGCGGCCAATATGATGACGATGCGGCCGTATCCTGGATACAACGGGCAATTCTTCAAAATGCCGCCGCGCAATATCGTCCCCAAGCCGATACAGAAGCCGCACCCACCGCTCTGGATGGCCTGTTCGCGGCGCGAGAGCATTTTGAGCGCCGCGCGTCACGGGGTAGGAGCGCTCGTTTTTGGGTTCGTCGAACCGTCCCAAGCGAAGATCTGGCGCGACGAATACTATGAAACAATCAAGTCCGACGAATGCGTGCCTATCGGTCATTCGGTGAACGCCAATATTGCAACGCTCAATGGCATGATGGTTCATGATAACGCCGAAGAAGCGATGCGTCGCGGAATCGAGGGCTTCAAATTCTTCGGATATTCGATCGCGCATTACGCGATCTATGGCGAACATCGTCCTGGGCGAACGAATTTGTGGCGACGCTTCCAGGCGATCAAGGATGACCTGAGGGAGACACCAGGCGCGGGAAGCATCGGGCGGCCGCGAAGCGTTCGCGACCATCTCATGGGGTTTGCCGACGTTGGGATCGACCAGATGATCTTTGTCCAGCAGTGCGGACTAACTAAGCACGAACACATCTGCGAAGCGCTCGAGCTGTTTGCCAGAGAAGTTATGCCCGCACTAAAAGAACGGGAAGACGAGCGCGTTCGACAAAAAGAAGAGGAGTTGGCGCCCTTCATCGAGGCGGCAATAGCCCGTAAGGCCTTGATGCCGGAGCTGACCGAGACGGACATCCCGAACATTGAGGCGATGGGTATCGTACTCGAGCGGCGCACGGGCAAGGACTACGTTTCGGCGGGCGGTACGTTTGCAGATCCGACCCGCGGAGGCGCCATCCCGATGGTTTCGCGCGAAATGTTTGCCAAAGCAGCCAAGGTCGACTGATGGAGCACAACTTGCCGGAGTTCTGTTCGATCGTCGTCGTATTCGCAACGGCTGAGCGCCAAATCTAGCCCAGGATCTGCTCCAACCATCGTGACAGGCGAATGGTCGTACTAGGCCGGCACAAACATCGTTTGCCCAGCTAGTTGGTTGGAGCCAACGCGGCCAGCCCTTGCGCGAGAAGATGGCGCAGCAGCCAACTTTCTGAAGCGGACCGACGCACTTTGTCAGGCTGAAAGTGCGCCGGTCCGCGAGACACTGCCAACGCATTCATGACAATGTCGTCGCCAATGACTCAAGCAGCATGGCAAATCTAAGGCTGCCCTAGCTCGTCAACGCCTCTGCAAAATTGTGCACACAGAGGCCTAGGGGAGCTTGAACCTCACGTAACGTCAAGTTGTAGATTTAACAGAGGTCTTTTCGAGCCTGGCGAAGGTGATGCGCCACATGATGCTCTCGCCGTGCGGCAAAGTGCTCTTGAGATAAGGAGCAGCAAATCCAGCATGTACAAGTTCGTGAGCGCTCGTCCTCCTCCCGCAAAGACAACCAAAGAGGCGGCGGAACCGGCCTTGCAGGCTACGCGAATGCGTGAGGCGGTCTCTACATCATCTCGGGAGCACGATGAGGAGGCTTTCGCCGGCGTCTAATGCGCGATGCCCGAACTGCCTCCTGAGCGGCGGCAAAAAATCCGTATCGTCTGCCGTGATGTCGGACCTGAGACAGCAAGGGTCTGATCGAAGGACTTATTAGCGCGTCCGTATGCCGTCTACTGGACTAATGCCCAGGAAGCTGATCGATGTGATGTTGTGCTCGCTCACGCGCCGCGATACGGCATCAATCAAGCGGATCGTCCCATTCGAGAGTCTCACGCCCGAAAGCTTATGGACTTAATAAGGAATGTATCGACTGCCTATTTCTGCTGACAGGCTTCAGATCATGTATATGGTCCATCGTGTCGCAACCACCCGTCGATCACGCCGTTCACTATGACTAGCCAGTCTCCTTGGCGAGCAAGTGCAGAACAGGAGATCGTACAAATTGACACCGCGTGCGATTCAAGCTCTCGAGAACTGTTTGCTGAAATTGTTGTCGGCGTTGTAGAGCCGGTCTGTGGGCCTCAGTTTTGCCACGCTACTCGCGTCAGTCAGATCAGCATCATCACGGATGTACTGATGGTGCAGAGGCGGGACCCGGCGCATTCTAAGACTGGCAAAAGTGCGCCGGGCGCCTCGGTTGACTTCGCGAGCCGCAACGCCTGGAAGTCCTGTCGATCGCACAAACCGGCGCTGTCTAGAGGGGCGCTTTAATGGGACCGCAAGCTGCGCGTATGAAATCTGAGCTGCGCCGGAGACCGCTTGTGAAGCACCCCGATGAAAAGCAACGAGTTCGCGCGAGTCAAATCGACACTGATATCTCTTAGTCGACATCCGGCAGTAAACACCCGTCGCCATCACGTGCCTGGCCCAATTGTTGCTAACTCCCACCAAAGATGGACTCTTAAGGAGCTCGCTTGTCCCTCGATAGATTAGATGCACACACTGTTGCTGGTCCGAGCTCTGTGCCGGATCTGGCGCGGTGTCCGTTTCACGAAGATGAGTCGCAGGCGCGTCTTGGTCAAAGTAAGACACTTGTACTGACCGGTGCCTCGCGCGGCATTGGCCACGCCACGGGCAAATTGTTCTTCGAAGCCGGTTGGCGAATCATCTCCTGCTCTCGACAGCCGTTTAATAGCGGTCGATGTCCATGGGAATCAGGAAACGACAATCATGTGCAGGTGGAACTAAGCGATCACAACGCGTTGCCGCGCGCGATTGCCGAGATCAAGGAGCGGCTCGGTGGAGAGCCGCTTCACGCCCTGATCAACAATGCCGGCATTTCTCCAAAGGGACCAGACGGTGGTCGGCTGAATTCGCTAACAACATCCATCAACACGTGGATGAGCGTGTTTCACGTGAATTTGGTCGCGCCAATTCTACTTGCTCAAGGCCTGTTCGAAGAATTGAAAATGGCTTCCGGGTCGATCGTCAATGTCACCTCCATCGTCGGCACTCGTGTGCATCCTTTTGCGGGGACTGCCTATGCGACCTCTAAAGCGGCGCTCGCTTGTCTTACACGTGAGATGGCGCATGACTACGCGCCGTTCGGAATTCGGGTCAACGCGATCGCCCCGGGCGAGATCAAGACCGACATCTTGTCACCGGAAACTGAAGAAAAGTTGGCCCCGATTATACCGCTACACCGTGTTGGCACGCCGGACGAGGTCGCGAAGGTCATTTTCTTTCTCTGCTCAAGCGCCGCAAGTTACGTCACAGGTGCGGAAGTGCCAATCAATGGGGGGCAACACGTGTGATACTGCCGAAGTGGTTGATCGCGGAGTTTGTGCGCTAATCAAGACAAGAATTGGTTGTGGCGGCACAAGTTATTGTCGTGAATTGGCCAAGTATGAAACCGACAATTAGTTTTCGGTAAGCCGACAGAATGGATTGACTTCCGACGTGATTACAAGGTCACGAGTGTGGCACGAGGCTTGAAGCGGAATTATCACCTTTTAACCCTAGGATGGAGTTGGAATCCATGGCCTACAAGATCGTCGCCTCGCAATGCTCGGTTTGCGGTGCATGTGAATTCGAGTGTCCGAACGGCGCGATCAGCCTAAAGGGCGATGTCTATGTGGTCGATCCGCAAAAGTGCACAGAGTGCGAGGGGCATTGCGATACGCCGCAATGCGCGGTCGTCTGTCCGATGGAGGGTACGTGCGTTCCCGCCTGACAATGCCGAGCGAGGATTTGCGCCGATGCGTTCACTCGAACGATCGTCGGTGCGCGCCAACTCGGTCGACAAATCGAGTGGCAGCGTCTCACAACGTTCGGTGGAGTAGGCGGTTTCGACGTCGACCGAGCGCTATTCTGTGACGCCGATGCAATATAAGAAGGTCTTGAACGATTTGAGGCGATTAAAGAAGAAGAAGGCTCGCTTGGATGCGTTCAATGGCACTTCGAGGGCTATTCCCGCTCATTGATCATGACAGGGCTTATCTCCGGCGCGCGTCTACTCCCGAAGTGGAGTTTCGGACATCCATTACGAGGTTATACCTAGATCGAAGGCCTAAGTCGCCTTGCCTTGGCACGAGATTGATATCCGGAAGAGCCACCAGAAAGCTGCTATTACTCTCCGCGAGGTCGGCTGAAGATCTGCCCCGCGAAATCGCGAACGATGCGGTCTTCAAGCCGGTACCTATGGCGCGGACCCTCATGGCTGAGGCTGCGTGAGTTTGGCACAATTGCGAGGGCACCCGAGAGTAACCCGAGCTAAAGTTCACCATCCGAAATCGCGCAAGGAACTCCTAATCGAACTTGGATGGAATGAGAACGGGAGGCCGCGTGGGAAAAATCGGCGCCCCCATCGCTATCCTGACGGCTCCGCAGACAGAATTGAAGGAAATCGGATTGCTGATGTACCCGTGTGCGCCGCGTTCGAGCCCAGTCTGCACCAGGGGATCGGATTTCCGCTCGGCTACAAGCAGAATCTTGGTGCGCGCGAACACCTTGGCGAGTTCTCCCAGGACTGCCTCTCCTCGGTCGCGCAGAATGGCAATGCCAACCAGGACTAGATCGGGAGTCCTAGTTGATGGCGACGTCATAGCCTCATCCACAGAAGCAAAAGCATGTGTCTGGTAACCTTCACGTAAGATGTAATCGAGCGCGGAACGCACAACCTGCTCAGGTTCGATTACGAATATGGTCGGACGCGCGCTACTCATATAAGCCTCGCTATCGAACAGCATAATAGCTCCTGTGCATTGATCGATACGAATCAAGCAAGCTCCGTACCGTAGCTGTCCAGCTGTGGGCGAACGAAAGCCGTCGCTTTCGAAGTAGTTGAAGCAAAGCGTTGCCTTGTTTCAGACAAGCGGTTGCGACCGCTCGTGTCGAGAAATGACGATGTCGGACTTGCGACAGCAATACCTCTGCACCGGTATCTATCTGCACTTCCACTGCTATTTGTTATGCGCGGGCGCTGGCACGCTCGTTGCAAAAGTCGTTGTGCAGGCGCGGTTGTCTGCCTTTGTAGCTCATCGAACTGCGCATGCTGCGAGCCGAGTGATGAGATTACGAGAGCGCAGGCGCAGGTCGTCAATCGATAGATGGAGAACAACATGGCTTCGCTGAGACAAATCGCGTTTTACGGCAAGGGTGGTATCGGCAAATCCACGACCTCACAGAACACGCTGGCCGCACTAGCTGAGATGGGTCATAAGATCCTGATCGTCGGCTGCGATCCGAAGGCTGACTCGACCCGACTGATCCTGCATGCCAAGGCACAGGACACGATATTGAGTCTCGCGGCGAACGCCGGCAGCGTCGAGGACCTCGAGATCGAGGATGTCTTGAAAGTCGGTTACCAGGATATTAGGTGCGTTGAATCCGGTGGTCCTGAACCAGGCGTCGGGTGCGCTGGCCGGGGCGTCATTACATCGATCAACTTCTTGGAAGAGAACGGCGCCTACGAAGACATTGATTACGTATCCTACGACGTGCTCGGCGACGTCGTCTGCGGCGGCTTTGCGATGCCGATCCGCGAAAACAAGGCGCAAGAGATCTACATCGTCATGTCCGGCGAGATGATGGCGATGTACGCCGCCAACAACATCTCAAAAGGCATTCTGAAGTATGCCAATTCCGGTGGCGTGCGGCTTGGCGGTTTGATCTGCAATGAACGCCAGACCGACAAGGAGCTAGAGCTCGCCGAAGCGCTCGCCAAGAAGCTCGGCACCCAGCTGATCCACTTTGTCCCCCGAGACAATGTCGTCCAGCACGCCGAGCTGCGCCGAATGACGGTGCTGGAATATGCGCCGGACTCCAAGCAGGCGGAACACTATCGCAATCTCGCGACCAAAATCCACAACAACGGCGGCAAGGGCATCATTCCGACGCCGATCAGCATGGACGAACTTGAGGACATGCTGATGGAGCACGGTATCATGAAGGCGATCGACGAAAGCCAGGTCGGCAAGACCGCTTCCGAGCTCGCTGCTGTTTCGGCCTGAACTGATACCTCACATTCAGCACAAGAAAGCGTCGGCCCAAAGACGCAGAGAGCAATAAGGAAATTCGCATGAGTCTGGCATCCACCCAGAGCGTGGCAGATATCAAGGCCCGCAACAAGGAATTGATTGACGAAGTCTTGCAGGTCTACCCTGAGAAGACAGCCAAACGTCGTGCCAAGCACCTTAACGTGCACGAGGCCGGCAAGTCTGATTGCGGTGTCAAGTCGAATCTCAAATCGATCCCCGGCGTAATGACCATTCGAGGTTGCGCCTACGCCGGCTCGAAGGGCGTCGTTTGGGGGCCGATCAAGGACATGATCCACATCAGCCACGGCCCGGTCGGTTGTGGCCAGTACTCCTGGGGATCGCGACGAAACTATTATGTCGGCACCACCGGCATCGATACCTTCGGAACCATGCAGTTCACGTCCGACTTCCAGGAGAAGGACATCGTCTTCGGCGGCGACAAAAAGCTCGCCCAGGTGATCGACGAAATCCAAGGCCTGTTTCCGCTCAACCGTGGAATCACCATCCAGTCGGAATGTCCGATTGGCCTGATAGGTGATGACATAGAGGCAGTGTCGAGAGTAAAGTCGAAGGAATATGGCGGCAAGACCGTCGTGCCGGTACGCTGCGAAGGTTTCCGCGGCGTATCGCAGTCTCTTGGCCATCACATCGCCAATGACGCTGTACGCGACTGGATTTTTGACAAGCTCACCCCGGAAACGGAACGGCGATTCGAATCCACGCCATATGACGTCGCCATCATCGGCGACTACAACATCGGTGGCGACGCCTGGTCATCTCGTATCCTCCTGGAGGAGATGGGCCTGCGCGTGATTGCGCAGTGGTCTGGCGATGGCAGTCTCGCCGAGCTTGAAGCGACCCCGAAAGCGAAGCTGAACATCCTGCACTGCTACCGCTCGATGAATTACATCTCCCGCCATATGGAGGAAAAGTTCGGGATTCCATGGTGCGAGTATAACTTCTTCGGCCCATCCAAGATCGTGGAGTCGCTGCGTAAGATCGCAAGCTTCTTCGACGACAAGATTAAGGAAGGAGCCGAAAGAGTGATAGTCAAATACCAACCGTTGGTGGATGCCGTCATCGCCAAGTATCGGCCGCGCCTGGAAGGTAAGTCCGTGATGCTCTTCGTTGGCGGCTTGCGCCCTCGGCACGTGATTGGCGCCTATGAAGACCTCGGTATGGAGGTCATCGGGACCGGCTACGAATTTGGTCACAACGACGATTATCAGCGTACGGCGCAGCATTACGTAAAAGATGGGACATTAATTTACGACGACGTCACTGGCTACGAATTCGAGCGCTTCGTCGAGAAGATCCAGCCTGATCTCGTTGGTTCCGGCATCAAGGAAAAATACGTCTTCCAGAAAATGGGGGTGCCGTTCCGGCAGATGCACTCCTGGGACTATTCGGGCCCCTATCACGGCTATGACGGATTCGCGATCTTTGCCCGCGATATGGATATGGCAGTCAATTCACCGATCTGGAAGAAGACCAGGCCGCCGTGGAAGGACGCCCCGCTGCCAAGCCTGATGGCGGCGGAATGAGCGAGCCGGGCCCGACGATCGAAACACGAATCCAATAAGGACGCTAGGATGACACAGACTGCCGAAAACGTGCTCGATCATCTCGAGCTGTTCCGGGGCCCGGAATACCAGCAAATGCTGGCGAACAAACGAGCGCTCTTTGAGAACGCGCATGATCCTGCGGAGGTCGAACGTATCCGCGAATGGGCCAAAACACCCGAATATCGCGAGAAGAACTTCGCGCGCGAGGAACTGACCATCAATCCGGCCAAGGCTTGCCAGCCATTGGGTGCCGTGTTTGCTTCGGTCGGTTTCGAGAGCACGTTGCCTTTCGTGCACGGCTCACAGGGCTGTGTCGCCTACTATCGAAGTCACCTATCGCGGCACTTCAAGGAGCCGACCTCCTGTGTCTCCTCGTCGATGACCGAAGATGCAGCTGTATTCGGCGGTCTCAATAACATGATCGATGGGCTCGCCAACAGCTACAATATGTACAAACCGAAGATGATCGCGGTCTCGACCACCTGCATGGCGGAAGTCATCGGCGATGATCTCAACGCCTTCATCAAAACGTCGAAGGAAAAAGGCTCTGTTCCGGCCGAGTTCGACGTTCCCTTCGCTCATACGCCGGCCTTCGTGGGTAGCCATGTCACGGGCTATGACAACGCGCTAAAAGGCATTATCGAACATTTCTGGGACGGCAAGGCGGGTTCTGAGCCGAAGCTCGAGCGCCAGCCGAACGAAAAGATCAACTTCATCGGCGGCTTCGACGGCTACACCGTAGGCAACATCCGTGAGATAAAGCGCATTTTCGAATTGATGGGCGTCGCGTACACAATTCTCGCTGATAACAGTGACGTGTTCGACACGCCGACGGACGGTGAGTTTCGTATGTATGATGGAGGGACCACGCTGGCGGACGCAGCAAATGCCATCCACGCCAAGGCGACCATCTCAATGCAGCAGTATTGTACAGAGAAAACGCTGCCTTTCATCGAAAGTCATGGCCAAAAGGTCGTTTCGTTCAATCATCCGGTCGGCGTCAGCGCAACCGACGACTTCCTGATGACCCTGTCAGACATTACGGGTAAAGCAATCCCGAAGATCCTAGAACAGGAGCGCGGCCGTCTGGTCGACGCCATGGCGGACTCTAGTGCGCACATTCACGGTAAGAAGTTCGCGATCTATGGCGATCCCGATCTTTGCTATGGCTTAGCGGCCTTCCTGCTCGAGCTCGGCGCCGAACCGACCCACGTCCTGTCAACCAACGGCAACAAAGCCTGGGAAGGCAAAATGCAGGCGCTATTTGCCAGTTCGCAGTATGGCAAGGACTGCCACGCCTATCCGGGCAAGGACCTTTGGCACATGCGCTCGCTGCTGTTCACCGAACCGGTCGATCTTCTGATCGGCAACACCTACGGCAAGTACTTGGAGCGCGATACTGGAACGCCGCTGATCCGCATCGGCTTCCCCGTATTCGATCGGCACCACCACCATCGCTATCCAGTATGGGGCTATCAGGGCGGCATGAATGTGTTGGTGAAGATACTCGATAAGATATTTGAGGAGATCGACAAGAAGACCAATGTGGTGGGCAAAACCGACTACAGCTTTGACATTATCCGCTAATGCGAGCTTGCCTCCACCTCATCGCCGCGTGTCGCGGCCTTGAGGTGGGGATCTGCACACCTGTAATCGTTCATGCAGACTAAGAAAGGTCTGCCGAAGGAGACCTCCGTGACTTCGCTGTCAGCCACGATCCAGGACGTCTTCAACGCGACGGGTTGCGCTAGGAACGCCAACAAGTCGGAGGCCGAACGAAAGAAAGGCTGCACCAAGCAGCCGCAGCCGGGCGGGGCCGCCGGAGGGTGCTCCTTTGATGGCGCCAAGATTGCCCTGCAGCCATTTACAGATGTCGCTCATCTCGTTCATGGCCCGATCGCGTGCGAAGGCAACTCCTGGGACAATCGCGGCTCGGCCTCCTCAGGATCTGATCTGTGGCGCACAAGCTTCACGACCGACATGAATGAGATTGATGTCGTATTCGGCGGCGAGAAGCGGCTGTACAAGGCCATCAAGGAAATCATCGGAAAGTATGATCCTCCAGCGATCTTCGTGTATCAGACCTGCGTTCCGGCCATGATCGGTGACGATATCAATGCGGTCTGCAAGATCGCAGCAGCAAAATTCGGCAAGCCCGTCATTCCCGTCAATTCGCCGGGATTTGTTGGTTCGAAAAACCTTGGCAATAAGCTCGCCGGTGAAGCGCTGCTGGAGTACGTGATTGGCACGCAGGAGCCCGATTACACAACACCTTACGATATCAATCTCATAGGTGAGTACAATTTGTCCGGCGAGCTCTGGCAGATCAAGCCGCTGCTGGACGAAATCGGCATCCGCGTTCTGTCCTGCATCTCCGGCGATGGCAAATTTGGCGAGGTCGCCTGCTCGCATCGGGCACGCGCCGCCATGATGGTGTGCTCCAAGGCCATGATCAACGTCGCGAGCAGGATGGAAGAACGCTACGGCATTCCATTTTTTGAAGGATCTTTCTACGGCATCCAAGACACCAGCGAGGCTCTGCGAAACATCGCGCACATGCTGATCGAGCGCGGCGCGCCGCGCCACTTAATGGAGTGCACTGAGGCAGCAATCGCACGCGAGGAAGCAAAGGCTTGGGCCGCGATCGAGCGGTTCAAGCCGCGGTTTGCCGGCAAGAAGGTGCTGCTCGTCACTGGCGGCGTGAAGTCATGGTCCGTGGTTGCTGCTCTGCAGGAAGCAGGGCTCGAGATTGTCGGCACTTCAGTCAAGAAATCAACCAGCGAGGACAAAGAGCGCATCCAGAAATTGATGGGACATGATGCCCATATGATCGAGGATCTTTCGCCGCGTGAAATGTACAAGATGCTGAGAGAGGCTAAAGCAGACATCATGCTATCGGGCGGCAAGTCGCAGTTTGTCGCTCTGAAAGCGGCCGTGCCATGGCTCGACATTAATCAAGAACGCTGCCACGCCTACATGGGCTATGTGGGCATCGTGAAGCTCATGGAAGAGATCGATAAGGCGCTTTACAATCCGATGTGGGATCAGCTCCGTATGCCCGCGCCGTGGGAAGTCGCGGAGATGAACTGGCAAGCTGAGGCGCCTGGCCAAATGGATGTGCCCGTCGCCGGAGGCCGGCCGAATTCGGCTGTTGCCGAGAAAGCCGTGCGCGCCAAGAGAACTCAGTCGTGTAAAACAGTCGATTTCAGCATCATCAACGATCGCATTCCCACTCACGGCTCGACCGCTACCGATGCCATGGCCCATGACACCGAGGCTTCCGCGGCCTGTATGCGGGCGACCGAGGAGAATATGCCGGCCCAGCCGACGTCCGCGCTGCAGGCGGCGGAGTAGGGCGTCAAGCAGGGTGCAAGCCATGGCTATCGTTACCTGTTCCGACAAGGCCTGCACGATCAACCCGCTGAAGATGAGCCAGCCGATCGGCGGCTCCTTCGCCTTCTTGGGACTTCGGGGGGCGATGCCACTCTTACACGGCCCTCAGGGCTGCACGTCTTTCGGATTGACCCTGTTTGTTCGCCATTTCAAGGAAGCGGTGCCCCTGCAGACCACCGCGATGAGCGAGGTGTCCACAGTGCTCGGTGGTTACGAGAATGTCGAGCAGGCAATTCTCAATATCTACAAACGCGTCAAGCCGGAGATTATCGGCATCAATTCGACCGGCGTCACCGAGACCAAGGGCGACGACGTGGAGGCGTTCATTCGCCTTATTCGGCAGAATCATCCGCATCTCAAAGGTGTGCCGCTCGTCTACGTTTCGACGCCCGATTTCAAGGATGCCTTTCAGGACGGTTGGGAAAGGACCGTGACGCGAATGGTTGAAGTACTCGTTGATCCCGTTGCTGCGGCCACCCCGCGTGACTCCTTGCGGGTTAATGTCCTACCTGGCTGCCACCTCACCCCTGGCGACCTTGACGAGCTACGGACGATCTTTGAGGACTTTGGGATCAGGTCGTCCTTCCTGCCGGATATCTCAGGTTCGCTCGACGGTCACATCCCCGACGAATTCACGCAGACTACGATCGGTGGGATTGGGGTCGACGAGATCGCGACTATGGGGAAGGCGGTTTGGACGATCGCTATCGGAGCTCAGATGAGGCGTGCGGCTGAGGCGATGCAGGCCAAGACTGGCGTGCCGTTCCGGCTATTCGAACGGCTCTGTGGTCTTCTCCCTAACGATGAATTCATTACTTTCTTGAGCGAGCTCAGCGGTAAGGCGGTGCCGAAGAAATATCGCCGGCAGCGTGGCCAGCTCGCGGACGCCATGCTGGATGCGCATTTCCATATCGGAGGTCGAAAGCTAGCGATTGGGGCCGAGCCGGACCTCTTGTTCGACATCTCGAGCATGCTGTACGAGATGGGTGCGCAGGTGACCGCGGCGGTGACGACAACGGCATCTCCGGTGCTCGAACGCGTTAAGGCCAAGGAGGTCGTCATCGGCGATCTCGGAGATCTGGAGGATCTAGCAAAGGTGCGGCAGTGTGATCTGCTGATCTCTCATTCGCACGGCCGGCAGGCGGCCGCTCGGCTCGACATTCCGTTCTACCGTGCCGGCTTTCCGACGTTCGATCGCCTGGGCGCAGGTCACCGGATGAGCGTGGGCTATCGCGGTACGCGCGAGCTTATCTTCGACCTCGCAAACCTCATCATTGCTGATCGCGAGGACAACCGCCAGCCCACGCCGGCAACCTGGCGGATCGTAGACGCCGGTCTGCATGTCGTTCCGCCGCAACCAAACTAGCGCGAAATAGGAATCACAGCCGATGAAGGTCGCATTCGCCACCCAGGATTTAAAGCGTGTCGACGCACATTTTGGCTGGGCCAAAAACATCGCCATCTACGACGTTAGCCCGGAAGGGCACCACTTGATCGAGTCCATTCAGTTCGACGGCGATCTTAGGGAGGACGGCAATGAGGATAAGCTCGCGCCGAAGATCGAGGCCATCAAAGACTGCGCGATCCTCTACGTCGCTGCGATCGGCGGCTCCGGCGCAGCGCGTGTCGTGGCAAATAATATCCATCCTATGAAAGTGAGCAAACCTGAAGCGATCGACGATCTCTGTAACAAGCTCGAAGGAGTATTGAAGGGCTCCCCGCCACCCTGGTTGCGCAAGGTGCTGGCCAAGGGCCAGGAGCGCTCGCTTGATCTCGATGACTGAGGGAAAACGATTATGAACGAGGCGGGTGAATTGATCCAAACCGGCCCGGCGGAGGAGGCACCCTTTGTGAAGGAGCTCGTCAAGATCTGGCGCGCCGAGGATGGCCACGGCGTTTGGGAGAGCAAGAGCGATCTCGAGCTGCTCGAGCCCTATATTCTCAACAGGGAGAAGCGCCGGGCCTTGCCGATTGTGGGCGATCCCGACCCGGACACGATCGGGCGATTGGAATTGTTCTTCAACGCTGTTGCCTTATCCATCGAGAAGGCCACCGGCGTGATGGTTTCGCCGATGCTGAAAATGCACCACGAAGGCTTTGGCCGCATAGTGCTGATAGGCGGTCGGCTCATTGTCGTAAATAAGCAACTGCGCGACGTGCATCGTTTCGGTTTTGACAATCTCTCAAAGCTCGCTTTGGAAGGTGACAAACATGTCGACAGCGGGATCGAGATGATCCGAAAGTTCCCGGAAGTTGCGAACTACTGAGGTGATGGATGAGCGAGCTAGAAGCACTGAAAGCCGAGATCAAGAAGCTCTCGGCCAAGGCCACTCAGGCAAAGATGGATCTCCACGACCTGGCTGAGGAACTGCCCGCCAACTGGACGCAGATCCTTAGCGTTGCCCAACAGGTTCACGACGCCTTCGACGAACTCGAGCGCAAGCGCGAGGATCTCAAGGCGCAGGAACAAGCATACGGATCGTGACATGTCATTTGCAACGCGGGACGGTCGCGATTGGAAACCCGAGTACCTGATTTCCATTGATCCCAAGAAGTGCATCGGCTGCGGCCGTTGCTACAAAGTGTGCGGGCGCGAGGTTATGATGCTGAAGGGCATCAACGAGGCCGGCGAGATCGTCGATCTAGAAGACGATGATGACGAGATCGAAAAGAAGGTCATGGTGCTGAAGGATGATGGAGCGTGCATCGGCTGTGGCGCCTGTGCACGGGTGTGCCCGGCTAGCTGCCAGACCCACGCTCCAGCCCCTTGAATGTAGCCCTCGCAACAGGCGAAGTGATGATAGCTTGGGCTTTCCGAAGTGGGTCAAGCGCTGTTAGGGCGGAAGGCTATTAGCGGCAGTACGAGTGACATTCTCTCCCGCCGCCAGAGCGGCTTGGATCAATCTAACGAAGGGCGGGGATCGGCGCCGTTGTCCGCGGCGATTCGGTGGAGGAAACTCGGCGCTTGGGTAGTTGATGCCAAGCTTCGAGGCATTTCAACTCCAGCTACTCGATTCCCTGTTCACGGGCCTTCGTCATCGCAGCAATGCGAAACCGCTCGTGGATAGCGACGGGATTGCCGAGCACATCGGCCTCCGCCTTGTTGAAAGCGGCGAGAACGATCTCCGCTTCCGCGCGTGTCAGCGGGACGCGGCCAGCCATGTGGGTGGCCTCCGGTACCGTGGCCAAAATCGTTCGGCGATATGGGTGATGCTTGACTTCGATGAGTTCGCTAGCTTCGAGCCTGCCTCCAAGGATAATTGCGAGCCCCACAACTTCGAGCTTGCGGCCGTCCTGAGTGGTCTTAATCAGTGTTGCCATTTTTATTCGGTCTCCTGCGCGGCAAACTAGATATAGCCACTCGATTCCAGAGGTCGCCTCAAGCACGCTCAGAGTTGAAAGCGCCGTGAGACGACTGGGTTGGAAGCGTGAGGTGTCTCGGGGCAGATCCCCAATGTGAAGTTCCCTTGAGCCGCAGCAAAATCGGGTAGCTTTGATGAGGAGCACCAACGCGAATCCCGTCTCATCAAACCGACCCCGTTTTGGCGCCGTGCCCCATCTTCGGACTCACTCCTCCGACGCGGCAGGAACACCGGCGTGGCGAAGCCTGGACGTTGACGGGCATTGTCGTTGTCGGGCCACTCCAGCCGTCCTCAGTGATGATTGAAAGACCCTATTCCGCACCAGGGCCTCTTGCATACAAGAAGACATCGCAATTTCCGTCTCGCACTTGGCTGGCACAGCGTAAAATGCCATCGTCGCGCGAACGAGCTTGGCCGCACGAGAGCAGCGAAGAAATGTCACGCGAAACGCTAGACAGGACGGTTCTCGTTGCGATTCTTCACGGGCTTCATCTTCGCGAGACCTTCCTCGTATGAGATCTCGGCATAACCGGCGTCGATATTTTTGGCGGCATCGAGCAGATAATCGAGCTTGCCTCCAGTATCCAGCTTCTTAATGTCGTTCTTGTCGACACTGGCGAGATCCATCATCTCCTTCCAGACCGTCGATTCGTCACATGGCAGCACGCGGAATGCGATATCGTCGATTTTGGTGCGATATTTCGCCAATAAGTCGATGTTGTTGCAGAAAATGAAATAGCTACCCGTTTGGCTCAATGCGCCATCCAGCACTTTTGCCACATCGGCAAGATAAGCAAAAGAATGCAGGTAGCCGGCCAAGACCGGGATCGTTGTCTCTCCGTTGTTTGCGATAGTCAATACTTGCTCGAGCGAATAGTCGGGCGGACGCTTCTCGTCGGCAAGCTGAGCTTGGAATTTTAGGGCGATATCGCCGCGGAAGCCGAAGCGGCCGGGCTTTGTGGTTTCCCCTTTAAACACCGCGTTTAGTAGACGGCCTTCCTTGTCGAGCCGACCGAAAGCGGTGTTGTCAATGGACGTCATGAACCCTCCTATCGTTTGATGTGGCCGGTGCAGATGCCGCGCCGCGTGAAATCGCCTTGCCGTGCATGCAAATTGTTTGCCGGCTCCCCACGTGTGCAGCGAGCACGAAAAACGCAGCCTTTCATCTGTGGTTAGGCGTGTTTGCCGGGTCGCGGCAGAGCTGTCCCAGTCTGCAAAGTCTCGTGTCGGAAGCCCTACACACCTTGAGCCGCGATCAGCCGGCAAAAGACGAGCGCAGTCAGGAGTACGTTTCTTGGCATGGGACTTGCCAATAATTTCGCTAAATCAGCGCAGAGGGAAAGCGATGATCGATCTGACAGAGACCGCGCAAAATGCGGTGAAGAGCGCGATCTGCACGGCAGCTCAGCCGGTGACCGGCTTGCGGATAATGGTCGAAGGGGGCGGCTGCGCCGGGTTCAAATACACGATGGGGCTTGCCGAGGCACCGAAGCCCGACGACACTGTGATCGAGCGGGGCGGCATCAAGCTGTTTATCGCTAAGGACAGTTGCGCGCAGCTTGCCGGAACCACGATCGATTTCGTGGTGTCGCTCAAGAGCTCCGGTTTCACCTTTGACAATCCAAACGCAAAATCGAACTGCTCATGTGGAAGGTCATTTAGCTAGGGCCGATTTGCGAGGAAGACTGCGCAGGGAGCCGACAAATGCGCATGGAAACTGAACAATCCAAACAACTGAGAGCTGACGAGCCTTGCGGGCGTGAGCGGATCGTCCGTGCCGTGCTCGACGAAATCCGGCCTAACCTGAAGCGTGACGGCGGAGATTGCGAGCTTATCGGGATCGAGGGCAATAAGATCATGGTCAAGCTCACAGGTGCTTGCGTGTTCTGCAAGCTCGCAAATGTGACCCTGGAAGGCATTCGGGCGCGATTGATCGAACGGCTAGGCGAGTTCGTTCGTCTGGTCCCTGTCGCGGGATCTGCCAGAAATCAAAACTAAGGAAGACGAAGCGTGCGACCGATCTATCTCGACAACAATGCAACGACACGCACGGATCCCTCTGTCGTCGCGGCGATGCTCCCGTTTTTTTCTGAGCAGTTCGGCAATGCCTCCTCAGCGCATGCGGTGGGCAGGAAAGTCACGGAAAGCATGAGGTCGGCTCGCCGGAGCGTGCAGACGCTGATCGGTGCCGCCTTTGATCACGAGATCGTCTTTACTTCAGGCGGTACCGAATCGGACAATACCGCGATCCTCTCGGCGCTTGCTGTGCAGGAGGAACGCGACGAGATCGTCACCACGGCTGTGGAACATCCAGCGGTCCTCTCGCTTGCAGATGAGCTCGGCCGTCGCGGCAACAAGTGTCATCTAATTCCTGTCGATCGCACCGGCCGACTGGACATTGATGCTTATCGCCGTGCGTTGTCTCCGCGTACCGCGGTTGCTTCGGTTATGTGGGCCAATAATGAGACCGGCACGATCTTTCCGATTGAGGTCCTCGCCAAGATGGCGCGCTCTATCGGCGCGCTCTTCCACACTGATGCGGTGCAGGCTGTGGGTCGAATTCCAATCGACGTGACATCGACCGAGGTGGACATGCTGTCGCTTTCTGGTCACAAGCTGCACGGTCCTAAGGGGATTGGCGCGCTCTATGTGCGCAAAGATACAAAATTTAGGCGGCTGATCTTTGGCGGACCTCAGGAGCGTCGCCGACGTTCTGGCACCGAGAATGTGCCCGGCATCGTTGGGCTGGGTAAGGCTGCGGAACTCGTCGCGGTGGAGCTCGGACGGGAGCGGATCGAAATTGCCGCGCTGCGCGATCGATTGGAGCGGGGAGTCCTTGCTCTCGGCAACTGCGTGGTGCTTGGCGACCAAGAGAACCGCTTGCCAAACACATCAAGCATTGCCTTTGAACATATGGACGCTGAAGCAATCACTCATCATTTGAATCGCGCTGGCGTTGCCGTGTCACTGGGATCAGCCTGCAGATCCGGTTCTATGGCGCCATCGCATGTGCTGCGCGCGATGAACGTACCACCGAGCCGGTTGCGCGGCGCGATCCGCTTCTCACTGTCTCGCGAGACCACCAGAGAGGAGGTCGATCATGCCGTTGTCGCGCTCCGAAAGATTATTACGAAACTGAGAGAGGCATCTCCTGGGTGGTTGGAACGTGCAAGAGGCAACTCTCAATGCAATGAGTCTATTGGATGAAAGTAATTATTCGTCGTTCCCCCGAAATTGGTCTTTCGATTTACGTCCCCAAGAAGGATCTTGAAGAGGCGATTGTTGAATCCGAGTACGAGACGCTGTGGGGCGGCTGGATCAGAATTGCCAATGGCTGGGTGCTCGATCTGCCGCAGATGAAGAGCGATACAACGTTGCCGATTACGGTCAACGCAAAGAAGCGTGGCGAGGACCGAGAGGAAGCATGAACGTTCCCGATTCATGCGTCGAGTTCGTTCATCTCCCGGCTGCCAAAGCCACGCTCCGCGAGGTCAGCAAGGGGCTCCGTAGCGGCAATGTTGTTCCCTATCTCGGGGCCGGCTTAGCGGAGTTGTCGAACCCGATCGTGCCGATGAATCCGGAGGACCTAGCGGCATTCTTCGCTGCCAAGGTGGCGTTGCCAAGGCGCGCGCGAGGGAACGCCTGGGCATCCGCGCAGTACATCGAAAGCACAAGGCACCGTACGACGCTGACAGCGATGATGGCGGCCGCCTTTAGCAGTTCGGTCGAACCAACGCAGCTGCACCAATATATTGCAATGCTTCGGCTGCCGCTTATCGTCGACAGCTGGTACGATGACGCGATGAGAAATGCCCTGGCTGGGCATAGCAATTGGGGCGAGATTCAAGGAATCAGCCGCGCCGGTCTCAATGAGTATCGCTGGTATCGCTTCTATGATGCTGCAGGTGCCGCAGTCGATTGCTCTTCGGCAAGAAACTGGCAAACCATCCTCTACAAGCCGCACGGCAGCGTCGCCCCGGCCAAGAATTTTCTCGTCTCAGATGCCGATTATGTTGAGGTGCTAACCGAAATCGACATACAGACGCCGATTCCGGACGAGGTGATGGTCCGCCGGACCGGCCGCAGTTTCCTATTTCTTGGCTGCCGCTTCAATGACCAGCTTCTGCGGACCTATGCGCGACAGGTGTCAAAGCGTTCATCCGATGTACACTATGCGGTCGTCGAGCCTGGCACGCTCTCCAAGAACGAATGCCGTTTCCTGCTCGAGCAGGGCGTGACGCCAATCGCAATTCCGCTCGTTCAGGCGGTGGAGATCCTCTCGGCCAGTTAGTGGACGCATCGCCGCTATTATTGTTTCAAAAGTTCGCAACGAAGCGCCGCGCATCGCGGCCACGTGGTGAGGCATCCTTTCAGCAAAAATAGAGGCGAATGAGAGCATGGCTCGTCGCATCTCTGCTCGTGCCCGCCGCAAGTTGTGTTCGCCACAAAGCATGTCGGCTTTCCAACATGCCTCGGCAACACTCTATCCATTCTTCGTATAACTCATTGAACACGGCCACAAAAATCGCCTGCCGTGCCATGGCACACCGGTTGCTAAGACTTGGAAAGGTCAAGCTTTTCAAGCCGGAAGGGAGAACTGGGCATATGGATGCTCCAAGGCAACCGGAAGCATCGAGCAGCGCTAACGAGATCGGCGAGATCACGCAACCGATTGCCGAGCAAAAGGGCTGCGGCACGAGTAGCCGCAGCGGCACCGCTGGTTGCAGTTCGCGAGCGGACCGTGGCGATATGCTAGCCGAGACATGGGAGAAAGTAAAAAAGCACCCATGCTACAGTGAGCAAGCGCATCATCACTACGCCCGCATGCATGTTGGCGTCGCACCGGCCTGTAATATCCAGTGCAATTATTGCAACCGCAAATATGATTGTGCCAATGAATCGCGCCCCGGTGTAATCAGCGAGAGGCTGACGCCCGAGCAGGCCGCTAGGAAGGTAGTGGCGGTTGCTTCTACCATTCCGCAGATGACCGTGGTCGGAATCGCCGGTCCTGGCGACCCGCTCGCCAACCCCGAAAGGACCTTCAAGACGTTCGAGCTTGTACATGAGGTAGCACCCGACCTCAAGCTGTGTCTGTCAACGAACGGTCTGGCGTTACCCGATCACATCGACATCATCGAAAAACGAAACGTCGATCACGTCACAATTACGATCAATATGGTCGACCCCAAAATCGGCGCAGAGATCTATCCCTGGATCTTCTACAAGCACAAACGCTACACCGGCATCCAAGCTGCAAAAATCCTCAGCGATCGCCAGCTCGAGGGACTGGCCATGCTCGCTGAGCGCGGCATCCTCTGCAAAATCAACTCGGTCATGATCCCCGGGATAAATGATCAGCACCTCATCGAGGTCAACAAAGCGGTGAAACGGCGCGGTGCTTTCCTGCACAACATCGTGCCGTTGATTTCCTCGCCCGAACACGGAACCGTTTTCGGGCTGAATGGCCAGCGTGGCCCAACCCCGCGGGAGCTGAAGGCGCTGCAGGATAGCTGCGAGGGTGAGATGCACATGATGCGCCATTGCCGTCAATGCCGAGCCGACGCGGTCGGCCTTCTGGGGGAAGACCGCAGGGCGGAGTTCACCACGGAGAAAATTATGCAGATGGATGTCAAATACGATGTCGAGAGCCGCCAGGGTTATCAGGCCAAGATCGAGGAGGAGCGCTCCGCAACGACCATTGTCGAGCACGCAGACCTTGCGAAACGCGCAGATAACGGTAGCGATATTAAAGTGCTGGTGGCAGTCGCGACCAAGGGCTCAGGTCTGATCAACGAGCACTTTGGTCATGCCAAGGAATTCCAAGTCTATGAGGTCTCCACGGGCGGCGCGAAATTCGTCGGCTATCGCCCCGTCGATCTGTACTGCCAAGGCGGCTACGCAGAGGAAAGAAGCCTCGAAACGATCATCCGCAGCATCAACGATTGCCGAGCGGTATTCATCGCCAAGATCGGCGGCTGCCCCAGGGCCGAATTGACCAGGGCCGGCGTCGAGCCGGTCGATCTATACGCTTATGAGCCAATCGATAAGTCGACGAGCGATTGGTTTGTAGCCTATCTCGATCGCCTCAACAGCGGCGCGATCAAACATGAAGAGCACGGCGATCCAGCGATCTGCCGAAGCACGCTGATCTCCGCGGCGTGAGATCGGAGAAATAATGCCATTCAAGATCATTGCATCTCAGTGCACGGGCTGCTCGGCATGCGAACCAGAATGTCCGAACGTCGCAATCGCAGAGAAGGGCGGGACGTTTGTGATTGATCCCCAAAAATGTACCGAATGCATCGGCCATTTCGATGAGCCGCAATGCTTGGCGGTCTGTCCAGTCGACAACACTTGTGTCATCGACACCGCGTTTGCGCGCTACCAGGTGCCCGCATGAGCAGGAGACAGGATATGAAGCGCAGGATTGTTAAAGCTATAGTACGGGCTGTCCGCATAATTCTCCAGTCCGACGGCCTCGCCGGCTGCGACTCCTGCCTTGCGATTAGCCCTGGCGGATGTTCCGGGCTCGCCTGTCAAATGAGCTTGCTCCAAAAGCCGCGGATCTTTGACCCTGGGGCCGAGCGCGAACACGTCAGACCCCTCAAGCGCCGGAACGGACGGCTGCCGCGGCGCGGCGGTGCGACCCCGATGAGCTGAAGCGGACTTGGCCGGTACCACTCAAGCGCAAGGAAGTCTCCAGCGCGAACAATTGATTAGAAGAGTCTGCCAGCGATGCCAGATGCTCCGTTCAGCCCACAATCCGAAATCAATGAGGCGCTTCTCACCAGCACCTTGCTCGGACATGGGTTGCCTAGCGAAGCTGAGCATCACTTGTGGGAGGCCAGCCTCTTCTATCATCTCGATGACATTGCCGAAAACCACTTGCGCCAGGCGGAAGCGCTCGCGCCAGGGCACGCGGCAGTCCTGATTGGCCTCTTTCGATTTTATTTCTACAAGGCGCGTCTTGGCGAGGCGCTGCAGGTCGCTCAGCGCTGCATAACTAAGGCGGCGGAGGTGAATAGTCTTTCGTCCGACTGGCGGCTGGTGCGAGCCGGTGACGCGGAGTTCGGCCGACATGAAAGCATTCTGCCGCGCTTCTTTTTATTTTCACTGAAAGGATATGCCTATTTACAAATGCGCCTCGGTCAAATCGAGGAGGGGCGGACAGCTGTTCAAAAGCTTCTTGAGCTCGATCCCAGCGATAAGATTGGTGCCAAGGTTCTCCTGCATGTGCTCGAACGCATGGGGCAATACGATGAGTGGTGACATCGACGAGGCCCGAAATTGGCAGGACGACCCGGTTGATTGTACGTGCTGCGCGCATGTCGATCTGAAGACCTCTGGCCGCTGTCAGCCAAAACAGGCTTGCGTCAACGACCGCTATGCTCAACGGATTGATCGTTTCTTCGACTGGAATCCAGAACTTGCGGACAGCTACCTCGCTCACCCGTATTTTGAGGTGCGCGCGATAGCGGCGAAACTGGCCAGCCTCGTTCTTTTGCCTCCATTACTCGCCGATGAGGATGGAACTGTGCGTTCAAGCGCTGTCCGTCGCCTACCCGGACGCGACGTCCTGCAACTGCGCAATGATCCCTGTGATGAAGTCAGGATGAGGGTCGCAACTCGGCTCGAAGGAGACGAACTACTGCTGATGGCTTCGGATAACTACTATTACGTCCGCCTTGTGGTAGCGCGGCGGATCGCGCCATCGCTGCTCGGCGGTTTGATCCACGATGAGGAAGCCGAGGTTCGCCGTGTGGTAGCACGGCGCATTCCGGAAGAATGGCTGCTTCGCATGGTCGATGACCGTGACGCGTCGGTGCGGCTGACGATAGCCCAACGGCTGTCTGCGCAGTTATTGTCGCTTCTGCGCCACGACCAAGACTGGCGTATCAGGCACGAGGTGGCGAGTCGGATCGCAACCTCTGAGCTCATAGGCCTTATCGATGACCCATACAGCCTAGTGCGGGACGTCGCGCGCTCCCGGCTTGTCCTCGAGGCAGAACGAGGACCGCGGGCATCAGCATGAGCAGTGGGGTTCCTGATAACGACCTGGTCGAGCTGATCAGCGCACCCGCTTTCGACTTCGGCGAGAAGGTGCGGGCCAATCGCACCATCCGCAATGACGGCACATATGCCGGTAAAGAAATCGGCGACGTCCTGGCCAAGAAGGGCGAGGTCGGCTACGTCGTATCCATCGGCACCTTCCTGCAGCAGTTCTACATCTACGGAGTCGAATTCATCGAAAGCGGCAACAGAGTTGGCATGAAGCGCAAGGAGCTCGATCGGGTCGTGACAGGCGGCGAAGGCCTGCTGTCGCGCAAGAGCTAAATCACAATGATCGAAGCCGAACCGCCAAAATATCAGCGAGGCCAGCGCGTTAAGGCGATGTTCGATCTCGTCAATGACGGGTCCTTTTCAGATGCTCCAGCTGAAGGGGTCCTGGTCAGTCTCGGCGCAATCGGCGAGATCGTCCGAGTTCGCCGGCACACTGAGGCGAACCTGCCGATCTATCTCGTCGAGTTCGGTAACAAATTGGTCGTCGGCTGCCTCGAAAGAGAAATCGGCCTGATCGAGGAAGAGGACGCATGATCGTCGACTTAGGCATAAATTCAGCGCGACCGGCGCACCCTAATGAGGTTGATCGCAGGCGAATCGAGCGCGCGCTGAAGTCTAGAGAGCGCTACCGGTATGTTTCAGCGAGTATCACAGCAGTTGGCGGCGGCTACTTGGTCGAAAGCCCATGCTGCTCGCGAAACATCGACTTCCAAGGGGGCCTCATTGAAGTGGCCCTGCTGCACCACGACAGCGCAAGCGCCTGCTGGCAGGTGTTCCGAAAGGATCATAAACAATGCGTCTGGAAGCTGCACTCGACGCACCGGCGCTTGGCAGCGGTTACCGATCTCTTGAATGCGGATCCAGAACGTGAGTTCTGGCAATAAGGAGCCGATCGATGGCTTTGGGGGCAGGTGAAATCGCGAAGATCGAGCAGGAACTCGCGTCATTCGATGATGTATCTCAAGCCTGCGCAGCTTTGCGACAGAGATACCCGCATTTGGCTTGGATCCGCTGCGACTCGTCCGACCTCACCGAAACACCCTTTTGTAGCATCAGGCAATTCGACGTGCATTTACTCGATAGCGCTGATCTTTGTATGCGGATCACGGACGATCCGACGCGCGCGACCGGCATCGTTCTGGCCACGAAGGTGGCCGGGCCGTGACCGGATCGCGCCTCGCGTACTGCGACATTAGAGACGAAGCGCTGGGTTCAAAGGGACTTGGTTGCCTGTTTCCGTTGTCATTACCCTGGCCGAAATCGCGGCAGTCGACCGCGTTTTGCACTCACAAATGCTCTTCAATGGCGCGGTCACCGATACCGAGGGGCACCACCATTGGCCTTCTCGTCGGATGACCGCCGCTGGAGTTGGTTTGGCGCTTGCATGGAGCCGTGCGAGAGCAGGAGTGAACGACCATCATGATGGCTAGACCGGCGATTGAGGCTTTGATCCGCGAAGCGTTTCCGGACGCGGATGTGATTGTGACTGAGGTCGCAGGTACTGGGCGCCATTGCGGGGCACGAATCGTGTCGCAGGTCTTTCTCGGCAAGAGTCGCATCGAACAGCATCAGATGATCTATGACGCGCTAAAGGGAAAGATAACCGACATGGTCCAGGCGCTCGTGCTCGAAACCGCCGTTCCAAAGAGCTACTTGCAAGGAAAGGATCAATGAGCAATTTAACCGAAAAATGCATAAGCACGTTGGTGCTGGAGAGGCCATCACAACGGTTTCGAACCGGCCGATTATCCTGCCGCTCTACGTTAATACGGGAACTCTCGGTGACTGCGAGATTGCTCGTAAGATGCCCAGAGAGGGGAAAGCTCGCCACTTCTGACGATGGTGGAATTATGGTGACAGCAGTATGAGCAGCAATATGAAAGAGTTTGAAATCCCGCAGCTCTACCGCCATCACGTTTTTGCCTGTCATACTGAGCGCCCGCCCGACCATCCACATGGCAGCTGTGGGGCGGCGGGCGGTGGACCGTTGTGGGAGCGGCTGGGCAAAGCGATCGAGACGAGAGGCCTCACCGATGTCGGCTTCACGACAGCTGGCTGTCTCGGCTTCTGCAGCTCCGGTCCACTGATGGTCGTCTATCCTGACGGTGTCTGGTATCGTCCGCGCACCCCGGAAGACATTGACGAGATTGTTGACTCCCATCTGAAAAATGGCCACCGCGTCGACCGCCTCGTGATCGTGCTCACGCGAAGTTAGCAGTCCCACCCGTGTGGTATGAAGGCGACGCCGCTGAGTTGGCGGGGGAGGAGCCCCCCTCTTCGCACCTCAGCGGCGACGGCTTGTTGTGACCGATGCCGCATTGTTCCGCTGTCCAGAAATGCTGCTTTCATTCGGTCTTACAAGGCGGCAACGCCTCTGTACGTGTGCAGCCCTGAAATTCCTGCCTCGCGCTTGCGCCTAGGAGCGACAGTACCGGCTCCCGGTCAAATCCGGCACATTTCAGATTATTGGCCGCGATCAGTGGACGCCGGATCAGCAACCGGTCCTCAAGCATTAAAGTGATCGCGTCCATTGCATTGATCGCCGCCGGGTCAACCGCACCAGATTTCACCCGCGGCGCGACGGGATTGAACCATGAACGAACGGGCAGGTTATTAAAAAAAGGAAGCAGAGTTGGCGCGGTCCAGAGCTCGGTCATCAAGTTCTTTGCAATGACCTGATGACCCGCCGACTCCAGGGCACGAATCTGGCGCGCGTTCGTGCTGCAACCGGGCTTCTCCCAAAACAGAACAGTAGCCATGCCGAAATCCCTATTCCGTTGCGCTGAGCTAGATCAATGGCGCTGTTATCCATCCTTTTGCGGACGCGCCAGGTTTGCGGTCATTACCACCGCTGTTATGTCCCACTGGGATCATCGCGTCGTGTTTGTCTAGGCGATCAAAAATGAGACATCTTCGACACTCGGCGAATTGACCGATTGGGCCAAGTCTGGCCGCTTTTCAGCCGAGAGCGCCAAGGAGCGCGATACGGGGCTGAGCGAGTTGGCGGCGCTAAACTTGGCTTGAGATGCCAAACTGCAATGCCGCGCGCGTTGATCTTGTGCCCGGCGACGACGAGGCGCACCGCCGGTCAACTGCTTTGGTTGCCTCGAGACCGATCTGCATGTTGCCGTTTCCTATAATCCTCGCTGGACAGGCAAGTTTTGTTCCGCATTAAGGTTTGGTTCGCATCAGAATTCCACCTTATGCGATCGGCTTTGTCCTGCTTCTACCTTCTACGGGATCAGCCGGTCGGCGGCGCCTGGCCGCCCGGAACTCGACGGTTCTTTGAGCGCGATCAGCATCTAACTGACGCGCCGCGAATGGCACGCCAGTTGCAAACCGGATGCTGCAGCATCGAGTGAGGGCTTGGCATACCGGCGCCTCTGCCGAAACCTCGCGAGCTAGGCCGGCATCGAAGCTGAGAGCTTAACGCGATGGAGTTGTTGGTGAGTGTAGAAGATAGGCCAATCGGTGCGATGTCAGCTCCGTCAGGCTGCTTCCGCGTGGACGGACGGCAGGCCGGAATTGAATTCTACAACGTTCTAACTGGCTGCGATCCGGCGGACGCTGACGTAAGAGACGACCGAGAGTTTGACCGGCATGTGCTCGCCTCCGTCCTTAGTGCCGCTGTGATGGACGGCGGACCACTCCCCGACCGAGCGGGCCTGACCGCGGAGGACCTCAACGAACTGCTCGCGCAATGTTTCTCATCGCCGCGCGTATGCACTGTCGTTTCAATGGAAAATGCCGGTTCAACCAGCGATGAGGAGATCATGGTGCGTGACCTTCTGCTTGCACAGCGATCGACGGAAGGCGAGATCAGCCGCTGGTTGGCGGCCATGATCGCACGGCGAGCGATGGAGCCGAATCATTTGTGGGAAGATCTCGGATTGCGCGAGCGGCCCGAGTTATCGCGCCTATTGGCGCGCCACTTTGCGCCGTTGGCAGCGCAAAATACCAAAAACATGCGCTGGAAGCGTTTCTTTTATCGCAGATTGTGCGAGGACGATGGATTGGTCATGTGCACGACGCCTGTGTGTACGCAATGCAATGATTTCAATGACTGTTTCGGTGAGGAGGGGGGCGAGAGCCGGATGGCGCAGCGCCGCCGCGACTATCTGCGCGGAGTCGAAGTCATGTCGCAGCCGCTATCAATTCGCAAGGGCGAGTGATTATGGACGGGCTCGCCAACAATCTCGAAGGAGCCCGGAAGGCTGCACAGCCTGAACTCGCGCGACGGCATTGCGCCGGATATTCGGCAAAATCGTGCATGCACCGACTGCGTGAGGCGGGTATGCGGCCGACGCGCCGGCGCGTACAGCTGGCTCAGTTACTCTTCGCAAGGGGCCACCGCCACGTCACCGCCGAAATGCTCTTCAATGAGGCGATCGAAGCCCACATCGAAGTCGCGGTGGCGACGGTATACAACACACTAAGCCAGTTCACGCAAGCTGGCTTGTTGCGCCGAATCATGCCCAACCGTTCAAGATCGTTTTTTGATACTGACACCCGCATACATCCGCATTTCTATCTCGTCGGCGAGGACACCTTGATCGATATCCCCGAAAAGCTTCTGTTCGAGCAGGTGCCGCGGGCCTTACCGGGGTATGAGATTTCACGGCTCGACATCATCGTCCACATCCGCCGTAGGGGCCCGGACATCTGATGCGTCGAACCCGGTACATTGTCGGATTTGCGACCTAGCAGTTGCTGCCCCTAAGTACTTCAATTGCAGGAGTTCTGCGTCATCCATCCCGCTGGCACAGCCGTTGCTCACGATAGAGCGGGGAGGCGGAATCTGCGCATGGCTTTTGGAACGACCGTATCTGGCAGGTTGCAGACAAGACAGATAGTCCTAAACGACACTACGTTGCGCGACGGTGAGCAGGCTCCTGGCGTGGCCTTCACTACAGCGGAAAAGCTATCCATTGCACGTGTACTAGCAAAGGCCGGGATCACTGAGATTGAGGCCGGCACGCCGGCGATGGGCCATGAAGAAGTAAGCGCGATCCGCGCAATTGTCGAAGCCGGCTTGGCCGCGACAATCATTGGCTGGTGCAGGCTGAAAACGTCAGATGTCGACGCCGCAATCGATTCCGGCGTCACCATGGTGAATGTCTCGGTTCCATCCTCCGACCTGCAACTAGCTGCCAAGCTCGGCATCGGTCGAGGAGCCGTGCTCGAGCAGTTGAAGCGGGTCGCGGGCTACGCTCGCGGCAGGGGGCTCGATGTTGCAGTCGGAGGCGAAGACTCCTCGCGAGCAGATGCCGACTTCCTGGTCGAGCTGATCGCTGCGGCAAAAAGTGCTGGCGCCCGACGCTTTCGTGTCGCCGATACGCTCAGCGTGCTCGATCCCGATGCAAGCTTTGCGTTGGTATCGGAGCTGTGTGCAACCACCGATCTCGAGATCGAATTCCACGGCCACGACGATCTGGGCCTCGCGACGGCTAACACGCTCGCTGCCATCAAGGCCGGCGCAACTCATGCCTCAGTTACCGTGATCGGTCTCGGCGAGCGTGCTGGCAATGCGCCGCTAGAAGAAATCGCTGTCGCGCTTAAACAGCTGTATGGATGTGATACAGGCGTCGTGCTTTCGGAACTCGAGAATGTTGCGGCCCTCGTCGCGGGGGCCGCCGCCCGCACCATTCCGCTCAATAAGGCGATCGTCGGCGAGCATGTCTTTACCCACGAATCCGGCATCCATGTCGATGGTCTGCGGAAGGATCAGCGCAGCTATCAGGCACTCGATCCACGACTGCTCGGTCGCTCAAACCGCTTTGTGATCGGTAAACACTCAGGGCTCTCTGCGATCACCGCGCTGCTGTCCGAATTACAGCTTTCGGTCAGCGACGAGGATATTAGGACGATCCTTGCGCGCGTCCGGAGGCATGCCGTCGAGCACAAGGGCGGGGTTGCGCCCGAGACTCTTATGACGATCTGGCGCGAGGTTCGCGAGCGCTCGATGCTCAACGGAACGTAAGGTCGGCATGTCCCAAAATCCGCCATCAGTTCTTGAGGTAAGCCAGCACGCCAGGTTATTCGTCTTGATGACGAGCATGCTGGCCATACCCGGCATTGCGCAATGCTAGATATGCGGAGGAAAACGATGGCAAGCGGAATCCTGTTTCAATTGAACAAGGCCGCTGCGGCCGAAGAGTTTTTTGAACTTCTGGGTGTCAAGTACGATCCTAAGATCGTCAATGTGGCGCGGCTCCACATCCTGCGGCGCATGGGGCAGTATCTCGCAGACGAAGACTTGACTGCTGCAACCGATGCGGAAGTCGCAGAACGTTGTAAAGCCGTGCTGGAACGGGCCTACGCCGATTTCGTGACCTCCTCTCCAATCGATCAACGTGTGTTCAAAGTCCTCAAGGATGCTGTTGTACCACGGCCGAAGAAAAGGCCCCTCGTGCAATTGGACGACTTGAAGTGACGGCACTTTACCTCACCTCGCGTTCGTTCGCTGCTTCCTCCCTTCATCCCGGGAGGGCAGGCATGCGGAGCGCGGGAGCCCAGATTCGATCAAAAGGTGTTGTGGTTGCGAACATTCGGTTTGCGACATCATGCTGAGACTTCTTGTCGTGAATAAGTTCGGCTGCGACGACCATCGGAATGGTTCTGGTCCTCTGTTCGATTTCCGACGCGTGGCGGGCTTATCTTTGTCAGGCATCGGGCCGCTGTCGGACGAAGGGCGTGCCGCAGATTTAGTAAGTCTTTGTATTAACGCGAATGCGATTGCGCGCTCGGTTGGTACGACACTTGCTGTATCGCAGCAAAGCCTTGGAGAAGCGCATGCACATCGTAGTCTGCACTAAGCAAGTTCCTGTTTTCGCGCAGATGCGAGTGCACCGTGTGAACAAGATTGTCACGCGACAGACGGTAAGGCCCAACCTCCAAGACCCGTTTGCACTGGAATGCGGTCTCTGTCGCTCGGCGTCAGTGCCGCATGCCTATTTGGGCCTCGGTCACGCAGCAAGGCTTTTCTAATCGAAGTTCGGCAAGCAACCCGGCCGCGGCGCTTAGAGGGGTGATTGATCCTCGCTGGCCAGAGGAACTCGAAAGCCGGTCTCGGGTGTTGGCGCGTGGCTAGTACAGCAAGGAAAACCGATACATGAGCACCACCTCCAAAAGCCGCGCTCCGGCTGCTGCTTCTGGCCGCGCCGCTACCAAAAAGGAGTTGCCCGAGCGCTTTAAGGCCTACAAGCACGTCTGGGTCTTCATAGAGCAGGAACGCGGAATCGTGCACCCGGTGTCGTGGGAACTCATGGGGGCCGGCCGTAGGCTTGCCGACAAGCTCAAGGTGGATCTCGCGGCAGTCATCATCGGACCAGAAGGCGAGGCGACACAGCAGGCGGTTGCCGAGTCTTTCTGTTATGGTGCTAACCTCGTTTACATGGTCTCCGATAATCTGTTATCCGACTATCGCAACGAATCCTACACGAAGGCTCTGACCGACCTCGTTAACGGCTACAAGCCGGAGATCTTGCTCTTGGGCGCCACTACGCTCGGCCGGGATCTCGCAGGCTCCGTCGCAACCACGCTGCTCACGGGACTTACTGCGGATTGCACGGAGCTCGACGTCGACGCCGACGGATCGCTCGCTGCGACGCGACCTACCTTCGGTGGCTCTCTACTCTGCACGATCTATACGCTGAACTTCCGTCCCCAGATGGCGACCGTCCGCCCACGCGTGATGCCGATGCCAAAGCGCATCGCGCGCCCGGCCGGTCGCATTATCACGCACTCACTCGGTCTGGTCGAACACGACATCGTCACAAAAGTTCTCGATTTCCTGCCCGACCGCAACTCAGCAAAATCCAACCTCGCTTATGCAGACGCTGTCGTAGCGGGCGGCCTTGGGCTCGGATCAGCCGAGAATTTTCAGCTGGTACATCAACTGGCGACCGCGCTTGGTGCCGAATACGGCAGTTCGCGGCCACTGGTGCAGAAGGGCTGGGTCACCTCCGATCGCCAAATTGGTCAGACGGGCAAGACGATCCGACCAAAACTCTATATCGCCGCCGGCATCTCGGGAGCGATCCAGCACCGAGTTGGCGTCGAGGGGGCCGATCTTATTGTTGCTATCAACACTGATAAGAACGCGCCAATTTTTGACTTTGCTCATATAGGCATTGTTACCGATGCCATTCATTTCTTGCCGCCCCTCATCGCTGCCTTCCGCGAGCGGCTGTCGCCGCATTCCCGCGATCGGATAGCAGGTTAAAGGAGTAAGACCATGATCGAGGAAAAATTCGATGCCATCGTGGTTGGCGCAGGCATGGCCGGCAATGCGGCCGCGCTCACCATGGCCGAGGGTGGCATGAAGGTGCTGCAGCTCGAACGCGGTGAGTATTCGGGCTCTAAGAATGTGCAGGGGGCGATCCTCTATGCCGACATGCTCGAGAAGCTGGTCCCCAATTTCCGTGAAGACGCTCCGCTTGAGCGACACTTGGTCGAGCAGCGCTTCTGGATGATGGATGACCGCTCGCACACCGGCTTGCATTACCGATCCGAGGATTTCAACGAGGAGAAACCGAACCGTTACACCATTATCCGAGCCCAGTTCGACAAATGGTTTTCGCAGAAGGTTCGCGAAGCCGGGGTCACAGTATTATGCGAGACCACGGTCACCGACCTTGCACGAGGCGCTTCTGGCAAGGTCATCGGCGTCAAGACCGATCGCCGCGATGGGGAGATCCACGGCGAGGTCGTTGTGTTGGCGGAGGGCGTGAACGGGATGCTCGGTACGCGGGCTGGCCTGCGTGAGCGACCGAAGCCCGAGAAGGTTGCGCTTGCAGTTAAGGAAATGCACTTCTTGCCGCGCGAGACCATTGAGGCGCGTTTCAATCTCAGGGGTGACGAAGGCGTAGTGATTGAGGCCGTAGGCACCATTTCTCGCGGCATGACCGGCATGGGCTTCATTTACGCCAACAAGGAATGCATCTCACTGGGTATCGGCTGCCTAGTCGCCGATTTCCAGCGCACCGGCGAGACGCCTTACGGCCTGCTCGATCGTTTCAAGCGTCATCCTTCGGTCGCCCCATTGATAGAAGGCTCGGAGGTGAAAGAATACTCCGCGCATCTTATTCCAGAGGGAGGCTTCAAAGCGATACCGCAACTCTACGGCAAGGGCTGGGTAGTGATCGGCGACGCCGCTCAACTTAACAACACAATTCATCGGGAAGGATCAAACCTCGCGATGACCTCGGGCCGGATCGCGGCGGAAGCAATTCTTAAGATTAAGTCGCGGAATCAACCGATGATCCCGCAGAACCTCTCGCTGTACAAGAAGAAGCTCGATGAGTCCTTCGTGATCAAGGATCTAAGGAAGTACAAGGATATGCCGGCGCTGATGCACACTCACTCGCAAAACTTCTTCCTGACCTATCCGCAGCTCGTCTCCAAGGCTATGCAGAATTTTCTGCGTGTCGATGGCACGCCTAAGATCGACAAGGAAAAGCTCACACTCAAGTTGTTCACAAACGCGCGCTCGCGGAGCGGCCTGTTTGGCGACGCCTTCCGCCTTGTGCGCGCATGGCGATGAATGGAAGAACGGGATTTCAGAAACGGAGACCTAATTATGTCAATCGAGCTATCCACGCGTGTCGAGGACAAGCTTTTCAACAACCGCTATCTCGTCGATACCGGCCGCCCCCATATCAAGGTGCGCCCCCATGCCAAACCATCGCCGCAGCTTTTGTCAATGCTGAAGGCTTGCCCCGCGCGTTGCTATGAGCTCAGCGAAGATGGCCAGGTTGAGGCTACCGTCGATGGCTGCATCGAATGCGGTACTTGCCGAATAATCTGCGAGGAGAGCGGCGACATTGAATGGAGCTATCCTCGAGGCGGCTACGGCGTGCTGTTCAAGTTCGGCTAAGGAAAAATGAAGGGTGTCAGGTCGAGATCGGCAAAATCCGATCGAATGCGCAGAGGCGTGAAACTGTCCGAAGAATGAGCCTGATCGGGGTTTGGCGAACAGCAGACCCCGGCCCACCATTAGAGCAGAGCATTTAGATCGCCGTAGAGGATTTCGATGAGGACCGAACATCTCGCCTCCTATGTTCTAAGGGGTGGGGAAGAGGGGCGGGCACGTCTTGCAGTACTCGCCCGCGTGCTGGCGGAGCCGACACGCTTGCTGCTCGATGGATCCGAACCGCTCGACGGGTGCACGGCCATCGATGCAGGTTGCGGAGGTGGGGATGTCACGTTCGATTTGGCAGATAGGGTTGGCAGTGCCGGTCGAGTCGTAGGTTTAGATCTCGACGAAGACAACATCCTCCTGGCGCGGACGGAAGCTAAACGCCGTGGTATCCAAAATGTGGAATTCTGCCGCGCAAACATCACGCATCATTGGCCGGTGCGCGGGGTGTCACTGGTGACCGTGCGGTTCGTGCTTACCCATCTCGCCAATCCGGCCGATGCGCTCGAGCAAGCATACGAGTCTCTTCGACCTGGAGGTGTGGTTGTCGTGCAGGATATCGACTGTGACGGCGAGTTCTGCGATCCGCCATTGGCAGCATTTCGTCGCAAAGGCGAGCTCTTCATTGAAGCTGTTCGCCGGCGAGGTGGAGATCCCTTAATTGGCCGCAAACTCGTCGGGCTCCTCGAAGCCGCCGGTTTTTCTGACGTTGATTCCTCAATGGTTCAGCCATACGGTCGCAGCGGTGACGTCAAACGGGTTCCATTGCTGACTTTCACCGCATTTCGAGAGGCGCTCATTCAACTAGGACTTACCAGCGTCCAGGAGGTCGGGGCAATTACGGCTGAGCTCGAAGCCTTCCTCGACCGGTCTGATACGACTGTCGGCCTGCCGCGTATCTTCCAAGCCTGGGGACGGAGGCAGTGAAGGTTCAGTTTGTTGCTTGGCATTTCGAGCTTGACTCAAAATTATCTGAGAACGCATGACGATGGTTCGTCAACCCGTGACGCGTACTGCTGGACCGCCGCCGAGCTCACGACGAGGGATCAGCAGCGAAAACAGGCACTGCGAACATCACGTCAGGGGGCTCTTACCACCAGCGCATTGGCACAAATTGAAGCACGCCAGGACGAAAGCGTGAAGAGGATGATGAACAAGGATTTTGCTGCCCTGCGCACTCACCGTAACCGCATCCATCGATATCGCCGTTTACTAAAAGCCAAGCCAAATGGGCCCGAGCGCCAGTATCTCGAGCGACGTTTGGGCGAGGAGCGTTGTGCTTTCGATGCCTTGATGGCCTGTAGTTTTCCGCTAGTGTTCGAAATGCCACATGTGGATGACCGAGAGTCGTCTATTTCAGCGGCGTCGGAGAGCGCTATCCTGTGACCAAAGTCGCCAAGGCCGCGGCCACCTCAATGCCGTTGTCTTCTGCGGCGCTTGTCATTTGTCGAAGGCCAGACATTGTGACGTTCACGAGCTGTTCGTCTTAGCGAGCTGGGTACCCGCGGCAAGCTAACTTACGACCTCATAGATGTCTGAGTGTAGCTTACGGCGCCTCACAGGCAATTGGAGATGCTGCAGTGATACGGGCGCCGAGATACGGGAGCCCAACTGTACGGGAATTGGCGGTTTTGTGCCTCAAGAAGCAGTATGCCGAGCTACGGCTGAAGCGGCTGCAAGCGTCGCCGCTCCCCAAGAGTCTCGCCTCCTAGCCATTCTGTGTCGAAATGGTCGACCCGGCAGTGATAAGTGCCTGACGTGAGTCGGCGGTCATCGCTTCGCGAATAAGAGGATAATCCCATCCGGAGAGGGGTTGAATCGGACGTTGCGTCAAGTTGTACATGGGGTGCGAGAAACGCGTTTCAGAAGACGTAACCAAAATGACACGAACCTTCCTTGCTACTATACTGTGTTCCGCATTGGGCTTGATCGAAATGGGCGGAGTCGCGCTCGCTGGCACAATCGGACGCTACGACTGCACCATAGTCGCTTCAAGTCGATATCCAGTGGGTGATCGCAATGAACACGACGTTATCAGCTTCCAATATACGTGCACTGGGGTTGATGGGATATTCAAAGAAGCCGTAGTGACAGCAATCTCTGTCGTTGAGCTTGATAACGAGGAGGGAAACTTTTTGGCTTCGTTCAGTCTTCACCGCTCGCCCGACGGTTTTGCAGCCGAGCAGCTTTTGGAAGGAATTGGGGATATCGTCCTGGAGGACGACAAAGCCGTTGGAGTCGAGGCCTACGGTAAGACCTCGTTTAAATTCGCATCGGGGACCTTGGACTGTCTCACAGACAAGACGGTCAACTTCAAAGCAAAGCCAGCTGGTTTTGGCCAATTCAAGCTTGAGTTTACCGACTGATTGTTCGTCGACTGAAGCCCTCAGTGCTCAGCGCAAAGTAGGTGGCAAACCGTTGACCAACTGGACCGTCGCCCCGACGCTTCAGGGTGCAGAGTTGCTATAGGACAAATGCTTCCCGCTCTTAAAAAGAGAGCCGCAGCGGCTTAGTGGTATATGTGACATCCATGTTCCTCGCATTGATCTGCTGAGATATGCATACCTAGGACTGAGGCGACAATTGTCCAAGGTTGTTCCGCGACACGGCTCATGTGTAGCAGTTCAGAGTAAGCTATCGACCCACAGTTCATTCTGTGCGCGTCACGAGGGAAGCGAATGTATGGCCTGCTCTGCTGCAATGTGCCGATTTGCGCGCCCTTTAGCATCAAGGTGGCCACGACTGTGTGTAGGTCTACGACGATCGCATTCAACCAGCTCGTCGATTGCAGCAAAGCGGGAGTCGTGCTCTGCCCCTACGAACCGGGTGCCCTTGGCGCGACCGCTGGGGCTCAATTCGTTTAAAGGAAAGAAATTCTGTAGCCTGAGGCGCTTTTCTCGGTGTGCTGTGTAAGGAGCTATGCAGGATTTTGGGTGACGAGGCGATCAGGCGGCGTGGTTTGCCGGCATGTGGATGACCTCGATGCCGTCGTTGAATCTGACACCTGCGATGAGCTTCGGCAACTGATTTGTGCCTTTGAGCCGCCGCCACTTTTTTGATGCGGCGATAACCAGCTTGAACACCATCAGCCTGGCGGTCGTTGAGGACAGCGATCCTTTCGTTCGCACGGTTCTGTGTCGCACGGTCGCGAACACGCTTTCGATGGGGTTGGTCGTGCGCAAGTGATCCCAATGCTCGGCAGGAAAGTCGTAGAAGGCCAGCAGCGCGTCGCGGTCCTTTGCGAGGCATTCGACCGCCCGGCCGTACTTGGTGCGGTATTTCTCGGCGAAGACGTCGATCGCCACTTCGGCGGCCGCCCGGTTTGGCGCCCAATAGACTTCGCGCAGGTCCTTCTTCATGTTGGCCTGCACCGAGAGCGGGACCTTGTCCAGGACGTTGACGGTCTTGTGCACCCAGCAGCGCTGGTGCCGCGTGCCGGGAAACACCTCGTCAAGCGCCTTCCAGAAGCCGAGCGCGCCGTCACCAACGGCAATTTCCGGGGCGATTTGCAACCCGCGTTGCTTCACGTCGATCAGGAGCTCACGCCAGCTCTGCGCGCTCTCCCGGACACCGACCTGAAAGCCGATCAACTCCTTCTTGCCTTCCGGCGTCGCGCCGATCAGCACCAGCATGCACTCGCCGTGGTCTTCCATGCGTGCCTGCAGGAAGACGCCATCGGCCCACACATACACGTACCGCCGCGCCGAGAGATCGCGCTTCTGCCAACGCTCATACTCGCCCTGCCATTCGGCCGTCAGCCGGGAAATCACCGCCGGCGACAGGTTCGGCGCGTCCTTACCCAGCAGGGCCGTCAGCGCCTCCTGGAAATCGCCCGTCGAGATGCCACGCAGGTACAACACCGGCAACAGCGCATCCAGGCTCCTGGTCCGCCGCGCCCATAGTGGCAGAATCGCCGAGCTGAAGCGGATCCGCTCGCCATCGCCGGCTGCACCGCGGTCCCGGATCTTCGCCCGTGCGACCTCGACCGGTCCGATGCCGGTCGCAATCGTTCGAGCCGGGCCGTAACCATGCCGCACGACACGGGCGCGCCCGTCGGCAAGCTTCAAATCTTTCACCGTGGCAAGAAACGTCTCGACTTCGATCTCCACGGCCTGCGCCAGAAGCTGCCGAGCACCAGCTCGCAAAATATTGGTCAGTGGATCGTCGATCTCGTCGGGCTGACGAAGGGCAACAATATTGCTAGTCTCGTTCATGGCGTATCGCTCTCCTTGAGAGGTTCTGGCAGGCTCGACACCCGCCTCGATACGCCGCCTATCTCATTCCGTCATCACCCAGCTTCACGCATAGCTCCTGTGTAAGCGCTACTCGCTCCTGCGCGTCGAGCAAACCGAAATCGAGCCAGAGCTGCAGGTCTCAATCTTCAGCAAGTAGCTGAACAAGCCCTCTGGGTCGCATTAATAAACCCACTATGCGTCATTATCATCCGGCGAGGCACCGCCATGCCAGAACGGTGAGCCGGTCCAAGCACGCGTGGTTAGGCGAGAACCGTACCGACCGCTTTGTTCAGTGTCGTGCGTCCGATTCCGACCATAGGCGCCGATGTCAGGAGTGACCGAATTGTCGCGAGATTGACATTGTGCCTGAAAGGCAACACGCGGGTTCGCGTATCTCACTGGCCCAAATCCTGCACCGCACAAAACCGCGACGGCTGAAGCTTACGAAACGGAGGCCCGTTTTGAGACTTTGCGTATCGAAGCGACGGTGCGGATGTGACTCTACCACTGACGAAAAATGGCGGCAATTTCCCCCAAAGTCCGCAGGTCGCAAAGCTGATAGCCGCGATAAGTTCAGCCGAAGCCTCGATGACCTCGTTCAAGATCAATTGGTCGGAGATCTGGCTCGCGCAAGGTCTCATTTGCGAGCTGAAGGCCGTCGATTCGAGCTTGATCCCTTGCTAGCGGGCGCACCGAGTTGGCGGCGCCGATCATACCGCGCGCGGTAATGCGACTGTGGCTGGATCGGGAGGCATCGGTGGGGGATCAATTGGATTTGGCATCATTCAAACTGCATCCCGAGCGGGAAGCTGTCCTCGGCGAAGTGCATGCGCGGCCGTTTACCGGTCTAGTTTCGTCGCTCGGCATGGTGCGTTTTGTATTTCTCGCGAAGGGCGACGATGCTGCAAGCGATCGCCGCCGGTTCATCGACTTCTGTCGGGAGCACAAGGTAACCCCGCCCGAGCCGTCCGCGAAACATCATCAGATCCGGTTCGGGCCGGTGGTGCTACGCTGGGAGCAGCATTCAGAATTTGCGACCTTCACTTGGATCTGGAGCACCACGAACAGTCCAGCCGCTCGTCAATTCGGCGATGTCCATAACTCCGTTCAATCACTAGTCCGGGCACTGTCGCAGGCTGGAGAATTGCTCGTCGCGATCAAGCTAGAGGCAGAGCGGGGCACTTGTCCGGCCGAGCGCGCAGAGCAGCTTTTTGATAAGAGTAGCCTGGCAATGGTCAACGTCAAAGGTGGGGCCGGCGTTGTGGCCTCCGACTTTCGCGCTGATGATAAGGGTTTCACCAGAATCCTGGTCTATGATCGCGGATTGACGCCGCACGATCTCGGCGCGCTGGTACAGCGTCTGTTAGAAATCGAGACCTACCGCTCCCTAGCGTTGCTTGGTCTTTCGACCGCGCTGGAGCTTGCGCCATCGGTTGATCGAATCGATCACCGTCTCGTCGAGGTGCTCGAGGAGATGCAGGGCGCCGAAGGGCTAAAAGTCAACAACCATCTCCTTGAGGAGCTGACAGTGCTGGCAGTCTCTTTCGAAAAGGACGTGGCCGGCAGCTTGTTCCGTTTTGGTGCCAGCAGGGCGTACAACGAGCTGGTCCAATCGCGATTGTCGATCATTGAAGGCGAGGGCGTGGCGGATTATCCGACTTGGTCAGCTTTTCTCGCGCGCCGTATGGCGCCTGCTATACGAACCTGCGCAACGATGGAGGAACGTCAGGCGAATCTATCGGACAAACTGGCACGCGCCGCGGATCTGTTGCGAACACGAGTAGACGTTGAAATCGAGCAACAGAATCGCGACCTTTTGCGCTCGATAAACGAACGAACGAGGCAACAGCTTCGCCTTCAGTCGACGGTCGAGGGATTGTCAGTCGGGGCAATCGGATATTATGTGGTCAGCCTATTTGCCTATCTTGCCAAAGGCGCTCAGGATGTCGGACTTCACGTGGAGCCCACGTCCGTAACCGCGGCTTTCGTGCCGATCGCCGTCGGCGTGATTTGGCTGGTCAGTTACAATGTTCGCAAACGGCATCTCAGGCCTGACGACGCATCGTCCAGGGCTGGCGAGTAGGTTTTCTTGAGACAACATCGTTGGGGCGTCGTCCCGAGGAAAAGGCGGCAACAGCAATGTTGTGTGGCCTGCTCGTGCGTACGGGCCGTATTGTCGTGAACACAACAGGCGCGCTGCTTTCGCCGGGCCGAGCGCGTGGCCGATACTACTCAAACCATAACGCCGAACAGCACTGCGACAACCAACCAAGATGTACGTCGCAATGGTTTTTTCTCAAGGAGACGTCTTGGCATTAGGACTCAATGCATGCAACTTTGCTCTCTTCCGAGCTTCATCCTGATAAGGGCTGCTTGCCTAAATGATGCCTCCCTGTGGCACATTGCTTGCTCAGCCAAACCCAACATCACCAGGCCCCCCATGGTGGTGTTGGGGCGGACTCGACGCATCCCAGGTCCAGGCGTCGGGGCCGCCCCGCTGTGCCTTGGAGCAGGCCGAGACGCACGTGCTGCACAACTCGGGCAGGGAACTTCGTTTCGCTGCGCTGTATTGGATTCCGGCCCGTTAGGATGGTCTAAATCGGACTTTACGCGACATTGAGCGCAGCGTGCTCGTCTGAGCATGCTCAGCCTCGTCAGTTGTCACACCAGATGCGTTGCCCGCAGCGACTGCCTGCCGAGGCGATCCCCGCGCGTGCGGGGAATTCTTGTCCGTTCGCATAAGCACCGGGACCATCCCGCGTCTGCGGGGAACTCGTCTGGCAGTTTCTGCTTTCCAACGCCTTCTTTACCAAACAAAGTGGCTCATCGCGGTAATGGTTTCAAGAGCAGCATGCCATAGCCAAAAGCGCGGTGGCGCCCGACGCCCCTGGCGAGTAACGCCTTGAAAGCGACCGAATCGCTGAATTCGATTTCGTCGTCGGCGGCGCTCTCCGTCTGGTAACGGCGCATAGCGGACCGCGGTGCGGAACGTTTTGCTGTCGCCAACTGTAGCTTAGCCCGGTCCTTTAGCGCGTAAAGCCATTGGCGTCGCGCTGCTCGCTTTGCGGTGCTATTCTAAGCCGTGAGTTCATCGAATAGCGATTCGAAGAAATCTCCCTCAACGCTGCGATCGAACGCGACAAGAAAAGGCGAGATCTCGGCTTCGCACGCAGTATGAGCGACTTTCTGATTATCGAGTGTGCCTTGGAACAGGACAAGTAGCGCCGTCTTCAAGACTCTGACCCGCATGGTCGCTGCATCCTGGACACGCTCCTTAGCCAAGCTTGTCGCTAACGTGTTGGCCCGTGCTCCGAAAAAGGCCAACGCAGAGGCGGGTAGAGGAATGCGACGTTCGTAGAAGCCAGAGTCCCCCCTTGTTCGCGGGCCGTTACCGTCAGTACGAAAGTGTGGCCTCCCATGCCGTCCTCCGGTCGCCACCGCTGGAGAGGGGGGCTTTGTATTTCTGATGATCGAGCAGGTCGGCCACGCGCTTATAGTTAAATCCAGCGCCATCAACCGCGAGCGCCTTCTTAACAGCGCGTCGCTGGTCGATGGGCGTCCAGGGATCTCCGGTCATCCATTTGTGTCCTTAGGAAACGCGATCCGCGCAGCTTTACTTCTTGCGCGAAGTGCAACGATGGAACCATCTTGTCGGACGAGTCTTACTCGCCGGCACACTTCAACATAGAACGGGTCTAGCTGCTTTGGTACAATCGGCGAGACTCGATCCCAAGGTTCTATCCACACAAGGTCGATACCGTTCACATCGGCAAACCACGGATTGTCGTTTAGAACGTCACTGCGTTCTTGTAAGAGGCGCCGGAGATCACGTTTCACACGCGCGCCAAGCCCTCCATTTGGAGCAAGACCAACCGAGGCACGTGAAGCATAACCGCCATTCATACGATTGATCCCGTAGTTTCCTGCGCCAAGATATCCTTGCATCGTCTGCAATGTCAGCAATGCATAGAACCAATGTTCGGGCCTAGCGATTGCCATCCGCTGTGCCTTGACGTCGTGATTTTTCGAAGTGGCGAGTATGTCAAGCGCGTCAGGAGTTTCGCTACGCTGCCTTAGGATATCGAGCGTTCCTTCCGGAACTGAGGGTTGTAGAAGGCCCGGCTTTGAAATGTCTTCGACCACTAAGCTCCAGGGCTCATCGCTGGTAAACGTCTCAGTGAGGCCACGCAGTAAGCGCGCCCAAACAGAAGTTTCAAGTACTGGGGTGTCGATCTTCGCTTTCAGGTGTGCAAGTGCGCCCACTTGCACGAGGAATGCATGCAAGGCCTGTCGTTGATGAGGTCGAACAGCGGGCATGTCCTCGACAACGTCTCTCATTAACGCGGAATAGAGCGATGGCAGCGAAAGATGCGCTGGTCCCCTGTCGATCGTTGTCGTGAGAAGCGGCTCTTCTAGGCAGTTCAGGGGCATCGAGAAGTTTCACTTGGGCTCGAACAAAGAGTGCACGCCGATGATGGGATGGAGACAGAAGTGAATCTATCGCCGCAGGGCGTGAATGGTTCGGCAGTCCAGACTTCGAATGCAAAATTGGTGGTCTGGTTCCAGAATCATTGCTGTTAAAAACAAAGCCCTTCGAGACGTCCAGAATCCGAGATGTTTTCGTGTGTTACCGCGGCGATTTTTGCATGCCCGAGAACTGTCGCTATTGCGACGTCCAACGTGTGCCATTGAACATGTTCATACAATCTGACGCTGCTTGCGATTCAAGCCAAAAGCGTAACGCGACTAAATGTTCAAATTCCATGGGACGATACGATCCAACTTCCACTGACCTCTTGATGCTGCGCCGCGGACGATACAATTCGGCGAGAACTGCTTTCGCCTGCGAATCGGTTTTCTGTTCGTGCGCTGTGATTTGATCGGTTCAAGAGTCTAACAAATTGGAATCTCTCCTGTTGTGGGCGCACGGAGCCCCTGGCCTGCTTCTTGCTCTTCCCGTCGTCGATATCTCATCAATCGGAACAGTCGGTAGGGAGCCTCATGGCCGCGGCGACGGAAACGTTTTATAGCGTGATCAGACGGCAGGGCATCACCCGTCGAAACTTCCATAAATTCTGCAGCCTGACGGCGACGAGCCTTGGGCTTGGGCCTCTAGCGGCGAGCCGCATTGCAAACGCGCTTGAAACAAAGCCGCGCATACCGGTGATCTGGATGCATGGCCTTGAATGTACCTGCTGCTCGGAGAGCTTCATCCGCTCAGCCCATCCCCTGGTGAAGGATACGATGCTGTCCATGATCTCGCTCGATTATGACGACACCATCATGGCCGCTGCTGGCCATCAGGCGGAAGCGATCCTCGAAGAGACCCGAGCCAAATACAAGGGTCAGTATCTTCTAGCGGTGGAGGGCAATCCGCCGTTGAACGAGGACGGCATGTTCTGCATCCAGAGCGGCAAGCCGTTTGTAGAGAAGTTGAGGATGATGGCCGAGGATGCGATGGCCATCATTGCCTGGGGCTCCTGCGCTTCATGGGGGTGCGTTCAAGCCGCGGCGCCCAATCCGACCCAGGCAACGCCCATTGACAAAGTCATCACCAGCAAGCCCATCATCAAGGTACCGGGCTGCCCGCCGATCGCGGAAGTGATGACGGGCGTGGTGACCTTCATTACCACCTTTGGCAAGCCCCCCGAGCTCGACCGGCAGGGTCGGCCAAAAATGTTCTACTCGCAGCGGATCCACGATAAATGCTACCGGCGAGCACATTTTGACGCAGGTCAGTTCGTCGAGGAATGGGATGATGAGGCGGCGCACAAAGGATATTGCCTCTACAAGATTGGCTGCAAGGGGCCGACCACATACAACGCCTGTTCGTCAGTGCGCTGGAACGGCGGTATCTCTTTTCCGATCCAGTCGGGCCACGGCTGCATCGGCTGCTCAGAAGATGGCTTCTGGGACAAGGGCTCGTTCTACGACCGCCTGACCAACATCAAGCAACACGGAATTGAGAAGAATGCCGACCAGATCGGCATGACAGCGGCGGGCGCGGTCGGCGCAGTAGTCGCGGCACATGCGACGGTGACGGCGCTGAAGCGCTTCGCCGGCAAACGCAAGGCTGTAACCCGAGGCCACTGAGGGTTCTGAGGTAAGAAAAGAGTGGGCCTCCGAACATCGAAAGGCGTCATGCCTAGCAATTCTGGCAAGCGTATTGTCGTCGATCCGCTGACCCGGATCGAAGGTCACATGCGGGTCGAGGTCAATGTCGACTCCGACAACGTGATCCGCAATGCAGTCTCCTCGGGCACGATGTGGCGGGGCATTGAGATCATTCTGAAGGGGCGCGATCCGCGCGATGCCTGGGCCTTCACCGAGCGGATCTGCGGTGTTTGTACCGGAACGCATGCGCTCACTTCGGTCCGTGCGGTCGAGAACGCGCTAAGCATCTCCATTCCGGACAATGCCAACTCAATCCGAAACATCATGCAGCTCTGTCTCCAGGTGCACGATCATCTGGTCCATTTCTATCACCTGCATGCGCTGGACTGGGTTGATGTGGTCGCGGCACTGAAGGCCGATCCAAAGGCGACCTCGGCGCTGGCGCAATCGATCTCGTCCTGGCCGTTGTCCTCTCCCGGCTATTTCAAGGACCTCCTAATCCGGTTGACGAAGTTCGTCGAGTCCGGTCAGCTAGGACCATTCAAAAACGGCTATTGGGGCCACGTCGCCTACAAGCTGCCGCCCGAAGCGAACTTGATGGTGGTCGCGCATTATTTGGAGGCGCTCGATTTTCAGAAGGACATCGTCAAGATTCACGCCGTGTATGGCGGCAAGAACCCCCATCCGAACTGGCTGGTTGGCGGCGTGGCCTGCGCGATCAATATCGATGGCACCGGTGCGGTGGGCGCCATCAACATGGAGCGGCTGAACCTCGTCTCCTCTGTCATTGATCGTTGCATTGAGTTCACCGAAAAGGTCTATCTGCCCGACATCGTTGCGATCGGCTCCTATTATAAGGACTGGCTCTATGGCGGCGGGCTCTCTGGCAGAAGCGTGATGGCCTATGGCGACATTCCGGAGGATGCCAACGACTATTCTGCAAAGAACCTGAAACTTCCGCATGGCGTGATCATCAACGGCAATCTCAACGAGGTACTGCCCGTCGACCATTCCGATCCCGAGCAGATACAGGAGTTCGTCACTCATTCCTGGTACAAATATTCTGACGAATCTAGGGGCCGGCATCCCTGGGACGGCATCACCGAACCCAATTACGTGCTCGGTCCAAATGCCAGGGGCACCAAGACCGACATCAAGGAGCTCGACGAAGGCGGCAAGTATTCCTGGATCAAGGCTCCGCGATGGCGCGGAAATGCAGTCGAGGTCGGGCCACTGGCCCGCTACATCATCGGCTGCGCGCAGAGCAAGCCGGAATTCAAGGAACCGACCGAAAAGCTGCTCAAGACGCTAGGCCTACCGTTCTCCGCATTCTTTTCGACGCTCGGCCGCACCGCGGCACGCGCGCTGGAATGCGAATGGGCGGCGCACCAGATGCGCTACTTTCAAGATAAGCTGGTCGCGCGCATCAAAGCCGGCGACTCCTCGACGGTTAATACCGACAAGTGGAAGCCGCAGAGCTGGCCGAAGGAGGCCAAGGGCTACGGCTTCACCGAGGCGCCTCGTGGCGCGCTCGCGCACTGGATCAAGATCAAGGAGACTAAGATCGACAACTACCAGTGTGTGGTGCCGACCACCTGGAATGGGTCGCCAAGGGATGCCAAGGGCAACGGCGGCGCCTTCGAAGCGTCGCTCATGGACACTCCGATGGCGAATCCGGAACAGCCGCTCGAGATCCTCCGCACGATCCACTCCTTCGATCCCTGCCTTGCATGCTCGACCCACGTGATGAGCCCGGATGGCCCGGAAATGGCGACCGTCAAGGTTAGGTAATGGGGGAGGAATGGTATGATTGATGTAGTCGCGCATCCGGCAGAAACCGAGCCGGCCCCCGTCCCGATCGCGATCGATGCCGCCGGCGAACACGCCGCCGCTCGGCCGACCGTCTATGTCTACGAAGCGCCGGTGCGGATCTGCCATTGGGTGAATGCGTTGTCGATCCTGGTGCTTATTGTGAGTGGTTATCTGATCGGCACACCGCTGCCGACGGTAGCAGCGTCCGGCAACTTCGTGATGGGCTACATCAGGTGTGCCCATCTCGCGGCGGCGCAGGTGCTCGCGGTATTCTTTCTTGCGCGCATCCTGTGGGCCTTCGCCGGCAACTACCGCTCCCGGCAGATATTCTACGTTCCGGTGCATCGAAAGCAGTTCTGGAAAGGAGTGCTGCACGAGATCCGCTGGTACGCCTTCCTCGAGCGCGAGCCGAAGATGTATGCCGGACACAATCCGCTGGCGCAGACCGCAATTTTCACTGGCTTCACGTTGGTCGTGGCGTTCATGATTGTCACAGGCTTTGCTCTCTATTCGGAAGGCGTCGGGAGCGACAGCTGGCAGCACCAGCTGTTTGGCCAAGTGTTCGCGATCTGGCCCAACAGCCAGGATGTGCACACTTGGCACCATCTGGGCATGTGGGCGCTGATAATATTCTTGATCTTCCACATTTATGCCGTCGTTCGCGAAGACGTCATGTCGCGACAGAGCATCATCTCCTCGATGATCTCGGGTGCGCGTCAGTGCCAGGACCCGGAGGGGAGCAGGCTTATGCCGTCGTGTTTACAGCCAAATCGTGTGCTGGTGCTCGGTATCGGTAATATTCTTTGGGCAGATGAAGGCTTTGGGGTGCGAGCGGTGGAAGAATTCCATCGCCGCTATGTCGTGCCCCATAACGTCATCATCCTCGACGGGGGCACGCAGGGGCTCCAGCTTGTGAATTATTTTCAAGAATCGGACTGCGTGCTCGTATTCGATGCGATCGATTATGGCCTGGAGCCTGGACAGTTGAAGCTACTGCGCGACGAGGACGTGCCGCGCTTCAAAGGTGCTAGAAAGATGAGCCTGCACCATACCGGTTTTCAGGAAGTTATCGGTGCGTGTGACCTGCTCGGACATTGCCCGAAACACCTCGTGTTAATCGGCTGCCAGCCGCTTGATCTCGAGGACTGGGGCGGGCCTCTGACGCCGGGCGTGCGTCATCAGATCGGTCCTGCGGTCGAGCTTGCCAGGTCCATTTTAGCAGCCTGGGGCGTGCAGGTGACGCCACGCGGCACACCGTTACGAGAATCCGAGGGGCTGCTCGCCAATGGTATCGATCACCTGCATTACGAAATGAGAGCGCGGTCCTGATGACCAGCGAGGGTCGGAGACATGTCGGATGTGTCTTGGTTTGCCAATGACGATTATCGAGACCGACGGCATCTCTGCGCTCTGCGAGTTTCGCGGTAAACAGCGACGTGTCTCGATGCTGTTGCTCTCCGGTCCGTCTCTCCACAGCAAGGTGCTCGTCCACGTCGACACTGCGATCCGCTTCTTGGATGATGAGGAAGCGCAACTAATTGGCAACGCTATTGAAGGCATCAGCGCAGCGCTCAACGGCGAAGATTGCGAGCGCTTCTTCGCCGACCTAATCGACTGCGAGCCGACGTTGCCTGAGCATCTCTGGCTCGACGAATGCCTGTGGTCTCCTTCCACATCCCATGACAAACCGCGTGACAAGCACCGGTGAGACTACCGAAGCTTAAAGACAAGTCTCTGATCGAAGGTGAGCTGTTCATGACAACGAGTGTTCCATCTGAAAACTCGGCTTCGTCGCATAACTGATCTAGCTCGGATCTGGAGGACTGATGGAATTTGAGCAGGGAACGCCGGATCTCTCACGACGAAGACCCTGCCGGTCGTTCTCAGGCCGCGGCGATCAGCCGGGTACGACGGCATGTCCACGCCGATCAGCCGACCTCGCAGAAGCGACCCGGCCGCAATCGTAGGAACTATCTTCGTCAGTTACCAAAGATCACAAGGTCTCGGACTATGAAGGCGAGTTTCCGGACGGCGGCTGAAGACAAGGAACAACCAATGCGGACCCAGGAGAGTCCAGACCCGGCTGCCGGGGTCCGGAGTGCCGCGGGCGCTTTGGTAAAACTTGCAATGCTCGACAGTGCCGAGCTTGCAAAGAGCTGCTCAAATGCGGTCGAGCTCTTATCGAAGATAGCTGACGCCATAGGGAGCCAGAAGGCAGACGCGCCGACGCGGTTATTCCGGCTTGGCGATCTGAGCGATCTCGAACGCAAGCTCATCGCTGACGTGATCGGCGAAGGCGAAGTGGCTGGCGTCGTCGCCCTACCGGATGGGTCACTGGCACAGGTCCAGGAAGCGGTGCTTGCAGGCCTCTGGCGTGTGCGGATCAACACCGACTCTCTACACGAATATCTTGAGGTCGGCGCGATTCCGGAAATCATCAAGCGCGCGGCCGCGGACCTGACGACCGCGGACATTGAGATTGGCCAGCCGCCGGAGGGCGCCATGAACGTGCTGCCGCTGCTAGCCGAGATACGCGAGCATGCGCGCGCCTGGCGGCCCGGCAACCACTCGCAGATCATCAATTTTACGCTTCTACCGATAAGCCCGGTCGACATGAACTTTCTGCATGAGACGATCAGAAACGGACCAATCCAGCTCGTCGCGCAGGGTTACGGCACTTGCCGCGTGCTTGCGACCGGAATCCGCAATGTCTGGTCGGTCCAGTTCTTCAATGCAACGGACACGATGATCCTCGACACGCTCGAGGTCGGCGGTGTGCCGGCGGCTGCGGTCGCGGCCAATGAGGATTTCGAGGACTCAGCGGACCGGCTTACAGAAATCATCGAGGCCTATTTCAAATGAGCGGATTTGAGAAGTGTAGCTTACGCCAGGATCTCACAGAGGGCACGCGGCTAGAATGCGCCATCTGCTGGACCGTTTACGACCCCGTCGATGGCGATGCTGTGGCGCGGATCGCGCCCGGCACGCCGTTTGCGGCATTACCGGAAGATTGGTGCTGCCCGAATTGCGACGCCCCGAAATCGAAACTCATGGCGATGGCCGTCGCGCCGGTGGCGGCGGAAGATCGGCTGGCCGAGCTGAGGCTGCTGGCCAACTGTAAGGAAGCCGTCTATTGCCGTGCACCCGCGATAGGCGCGATTGATGGACGTAACCCTCTGTGCGGTGTCCTGACGGATCTGCGCGCATGAGCCTGGCTTTTCGTAACGAAATCGACATCGCAGTGTGGCTCGCCGGGGGCGCGATCGCCGACATCGTGATCCTGCCGCGCAGCCGGCCGCCCGTCATGCCCCTGTTTGCGGGCAAGCAGGCATCGTCGCTGCACTCGGTGCTGCCCCGGCTGTTCTCGCTTTGCTCAGTTGCCCACCAGGCGGCCTATCTGTCGGCGATCGAAGCCGCCCGGGGTGAAGACGCCGCCGCAGATACGGTGCAGCACCGCGTCGCCGCGGTCATCGTGGAACGATTGGCGGAATTGTTACGAGGCCTGTTTGTGGGGCAGCTCGCGCTCGACGGCACCAGCGCCGCGGCCATCCGCGTCCTGATGCATGCAGCCACGGTCCTTGCCCGCGTTGCCAGCAACGCCGCGCCGGGGAATGTGCGCCTCGAGGCGGTGTCGCAGATCAAGTCTGCGCTCAGTATGCTCGGGATCATTCGCGAAGATCAACCTCCGGGGCAACGCAGTGCGCTGGCGGCGCATCTGGCGAACTTCGATGGTGAGGCGTTGCTGCTTCCGGCCGTCGAGCAATCATTCCTGTCGGCTGCTGATGACCTGGACGTTCTTGGGCGGTTACTCACTGAGGGTGCAAGTTTTTCCAATGCGCCCGAACTTCACGGTCGGATTCCGGAGACCGGCGTCTGGGCCCGCTGGGCCGGCGCCGAGCCGATTCTGCCGCTGGCCGCGGGTCCAGCCGAGCGCCTCAAGGCGCGGATCGCCGAAGTGGTCCGCCTCTTCGCCTGGATCGATGACGGTGAGGGTGAGTTCGAAGGTTGCGCTATCGCGAGCTATGGCCTCGGCACCCGGAGGGGCGGGGCCGCGGTCGAATGCGCACGCGGCCGGCTTTACCATGCCGTCGAACTCGACGACGACGACCGTATCGTGCGCTTCGACTACTTGGCGCCGACCGAATGGAACTTTCACGCCCGCGGACCACTAGTCCGGAGTCTCACGGGCTCGCTGCCCGCCGCCGGCCCGCACGGACAGAATGCGGTTCGCTCGCTCATCGGGTCGTTTGACCCCTGCGTCGGCTTCAACCTCAACTTCCACGAGGTCGGCCATGCATGAGATGGCACTGTGCGAAGGCATCATCGGGATCGTCGAGGAGGAGGCGCGCAAACGCTCGTTCTCGAAGGTGAAGGCCGTTTGCCTCGAGATCGGCGTGCTCAGCCAAGTCGCACCGGAGGCGATGAAATTCTGCTTTGAGGCTGTTGCCGCGCAGACCATTGCGCAAGGCGCAAGGCTCGAAATCTACGAGATGCCGGGGATCGCCTGGTGTATGGCCTGTTCGCAGAGCGCCGAAATCAAGCAACGTTACGAGCCGTGTCCATCCTGCGGTAGCTATCGATTGCAGGTGACCGGCGGTGAGGAAATGCGCGTGAAGGAATTGGAGGTCGACTGATGTGTACGGTTTGCGGCTGCAGTGACGGAAAGCCTGTCGTCGAGCATGCGCATGATCACCATCGTAAGCATGGCAATGACGGCATTCAATACCATCATGGTTACGAGCATCGTCATCATCACGACCATCAAGCCAGCGCGCACCACGATCATATGCCTGACAACGCCGGATTTCTCGATTGCAGCGCGAACCCGGCGGGTCAGCAGATCGCCCGCATGAGCAGTGACCGTATCATCCAGGTCGAGCGCGACATTCTCGGCAAGAACGATCGCCTTGCCGCCGACAACCGCGCCCGCTTCCGCGCCGACGACGTGCTTGCCTTCAACCTTGTCTCGAGCCCCGGTGCCGGCAAGACTTCGCTGTTGGTCCGCGCCGTATCCGAGTTGAAGGGCAGCTTTCCGATCGGTGTGATCGAAGGTGATCAGCAGACGTCCCACGACGCGGAGCGCATTCGCGCCACAGGCCTGCCGGCCATTCAGGTCAATACCGGAAAGGGCTGTCACCTCGATGCCGCCGCGGTCGGTGAGGCCTATGAGCGGCTACCTTCGCTGGGCGGCGGCATTCTCTTTATCGAGAACGTCGGTAACCTCGTCTGTCCGGCGGCGTTTGATCTCGGCGAAGCCTGCAAGATCGTCGTGTTCTCGACCACCGAGGGCGAGGACAAGCCGCTGAAATATCCCGATATGTTCGCGGCTTCATCGTTGATGCTGATCAACAAGATCGATCTTGCGACAGTGCTCGATTTCGATCTCGCCAGAACCATCGAATATGCGCAGCGGGTCAACTCGAAAATCGAGATTCTGACGGTGTCGGCGCGCACGGGCGATGGTTTTCCGGCTTTCTATGACTGGATCCGCAAGCAGGCGTTCAGGACGAAGCCGGCCGCGAGGACTGCGGTATAATGACGATGGTCGGCGAAGCCACAGCGCGGTACGGACGGCGGCTGCGCCTGCATGTGCGTGGCGCCGTGCAGGGCGTCGGCTTTCGCCCCTATATCTACGGTCTCGCCGTGCGCTACCGTCTCGGCGGCTTCGTCGCCAATGATCCGCATGGGGTCGTCATAGAGGTCGAGGGCGAGCGCGCGTGCGATTTCGTGACCGCGCTGCCCGCCGAAAAGCCGCCGCTGGCGCGGATTGACGAGATTTCGGTGCAGCCGATCAGCGCAGTGGCGAGCGAGGAGTTCTGCATCCGGGCCAGCGAGCAGGGCAGGCTGTCGACGCGAATCGTCGCCGACGCCGCAACCTGCCCGGAGTGCCTGGGCGAGCTGTTCGATCCGGCCAGCCGCTTCCACCTTTATCCCTTTGTCAACTGCACCCATTGCGGTCCACGCTATACGATCGCCGAGCAGCTGCCCTATGACCGTCCGGCTACCGCAATGAAGCGGTTTGCGATGTGTGAGGCCTGTGCCGCGGAATATGCCGATCCCAACAGCCGCCGGTTCCACGCCCAGGCGATTGCCTGCCCCCAATGCGGCCCGAGGCTTAGCCACGCCGTCGCGGAGATCGCCGCCGCCATTGCCAAGGGCATGATCGTCGCCGTCAAGGGGCTCGGCGGCTATCAGCTCGTCTGTGATGCCCGCGACGAGGAGGCCGTAGAGCGCCTGCGCCAGCGCAAGCAGCGCGATCAAAAGCCCTTCGCCGTCATGGTCGGATCGCTGGACGCGGTTACCGAGATCGCCGTAGCCGACGCTGCCGAGCTGGCGCTACTCCAGACGTTAGCACGGCCGATTGTGCTGATGACATCCCGTCATCGTCTCGCGTTTGCGATCGCGCCGGAGCTGTCGCGGGTCGGCGTCATGCTGCCGGTCGCGCCATTGCACCATTTGATTTTCGATGCGCTGAACGTGGGCCATTCGCGAGACGCCGAAAGCTGGGCGATGGTCACAACTAGCGCCAATGTCGGCGGCGAGCCACTGCTGATTGACAACGACCAGGCCACGCAGCGCCTTGCCGGCATCGCCGATCTCGTCGTCACCCACGACCGCGACATCGTCACGCGCGCCGACGATTCCGTCGTATCGGTCGTGGCGGGCCGCACGCAGTTCATCCGTCGCGCCCGCGGTTACGTCCCCGAGCCGGTTCACCTCGCGCGATCCGTGCCGTCGATCCTTGCGGTTGGCGGCGCCCTCAAGTCGACCGTGACGGTTACGCGCGGCAACGAGGCCTTCGTCTCCCAGCACATCGGCGATCTCGATACTGCGGAAGGCATCCGCTTCTTCGGGGAAACCGTGCGTCATCTACTTACCACACTGGATATCGAGCCGGTCGTCGTGGCCCATGACATGCATCCGAACTTGGCTTCGACCCGCTTCGCCGAAGCGAGCGGGACAAGGCTCGTCGCAGTGCAGCATCACCACGCTCATGCGGCCTCCGTGATGGCGGAACACGGTATCGAAGGGCCGATCCTGGCGCTGGTGCTCGACGGTTTCGGCTATGGCAGCGACGGCGGCAATTGGGGGGGCGAACTCCTGCTGTGCGAGCGCGCGCACTTCCGGCGCCTGGGTCATCTCGCACCGCTCAAGTTGCCCGGTGGGGACCGCGCAGCGCGCGAGCCGTGGCGAATGGCTGCGAGCGTATTACATAGCTTGCATCGCGGCGACCAGATATCGGGCCGCTTTGCGGCGCAGCCGCATGCGGCACGTCTCTCTGCCTTGCTCGAGCGCGACCTGCCGGCGACAACAAGCGCCGGCCGGCTGTTCGATGCGGCGGCAGGGCTGCTCGGGCTCTCCGTGGTGCAGAGCTACGAGGGCGAGGCGGCTATGAAGCTCGAATCACGGGTTCGCCGGCCCCGCGTTGCGGAAGACGGCTGGGTAGTTGAGAACGGCCAGCTCTCCCTTTCCCCGTTGCTCGAACAACTAGCTAGCGATGGGCTCGATCCGACTGAAAGCGCAGAGCTCTTCCATGGCACCTTTGCCGCCGCCTGCGTCGAATGGATCGTTCGCTCGGCGCGGCAGACCGGTATCACGACCGTGGTCTTGAGCGGCGGCTGCTTCCTCAACGCGATCCTGTCTGCCGAGATTGAGCGGGGTTGCCTCGCCGCGCATGTTGCGCTGCTGCTACCCCGCCAGGTGCCGCCGAATGACGGAGGCCTGAGCCTGGGGCAGGCCTGGATTGCCGCGCTGCGGCTCATGGAACACAAGAGCTAAGGAGCCGCCTGATGTGTCTCGCCATACCAGCAGAGGTGACAAAAATCTTGCCAGATGAGATGGCTGTTGTCTCCATGGACGGTGTCAGCAAGGAGATTTCGATCGCCCTGATCGAGGATCTCGCCGTCGGTGACTACGTCATCATTCATGTCGGCTATGCTCTCGCCAAGATCGATCCTGAGGAAGCCAGGCGCACATTGGACTTGTTGCGCGAGCTCAGCGCCGAGGGAGAGGGGGCCGTGCATTGAAATACGCCAATGAGTTTCGCGACAGGGAGATTGCGCTGGGACTGGCGAAGGCGATCCACGCGGAGACCGATCCGGAAAGACCCTATCGCTTCATGGAATTTTGCGGCGGGCATACGCACGTGATCTCTCGCTACGGTCTCGAGGACGTGCTGCCGACCAACGTGCAGATGATCCACGGTCCAGGTTGCCCGGTCTGCGTGCTGCCGGCCGGGCGTATCGATATGGCAATCCGTCTGGCGATGCGGCCCGAGGTCATCCTGTGCGTCTATGGTGACCTGATGCGCGTGCCGGGTTCGCAAGGCGCCTCGCTGCTAAAGGCAAAGGCCCGCGGCGCTGATGTCCGCATGGTATATTCCACCATCGATGCGATCCGGATCGCAGAGGAGAATTCCGCGCACGAGGTCGTATTCTTCGCCATCGGCTTCGAGACCACGGCACCGCCGACGGCCATCATGATACGTCAGGCCGAAAAGAAGCAGCTTTCGAACTTCAGCGTGTTCTGCAACCACGTGCTGACGCCACCGGCGATGAAGAACATTCTGGAAAGCTCCGATATTGGCGATAAAGGGCGGGTCGAGATCGACGGTTTCGTAGGACCAGCCCATGTCTCGACCATCATCGGCACTGAGCCTTACGAGTTCTTCGCGAAGGAGTTCAGCAAGCCGGTCGTGATCTCCGGTTTCGAGCCGCTCGACATGATGCAGTCCATCCTGATGCTGGTCAGGCAAATCAATGAGCATCGCCAGGAAGTGGAAAACCAGTATCACCGCGCGGTGACCCGCGACGGAAATCTGCGCGCCAAGGAGGAGATTTCCGAGATTTTCGAGCTACGAGACTGGTTCGAATGGCGCGGACTCGGTCAAGTTCCCTACAGCGGGCTGAAGTTGAAGCGCGCTTATGCCATATACGAGGCAGAGATCCGCTTCGAGATGCAAGAGTTGTGCGTTGCCGACAATCGGGCCTGTGAATGCGGCGCCATCCTGCGCGGGTTAAAAAAGCCGGTGGATTGCAGGTTGTTCGGGACGCTCTGCACGCCAGAAATGCCGATCGGAGCCTGCATGGTCTCGTCCGAAGGCGCCTGCGCCGCGCATTGGACCTACGGTCGTTTCCGCGATCATCGGCAGAGGCGGGTTTCATGAGAAGCGATCAGCGCAAGCTCGACATCAAGAACGGCTGCATTGACCTGTCTCACGGTTCGGGCGGCCGCGCGATGGCGCAGCTGATTTCGGGACTGTTCCACGAGGCCTTCGGCAATGAATGGCTAGCGCGCGGCAATGATCAGTCGGCCTTCGACGTCCGCGCGGGGCGGCTGGCGATGTCGACGGATGCTTACGTCGTCTCGCCACTATTCTTCCCAGGCGGCAATATCGGTTCGCTGGCCGTCCACGGAACGGTCAACGACATCGCAATGGCCGGGGCGCGGCCGCTTTACCTGTCCGCGAGTTTCATAATAGAGGAGGGGTTTCTCTTCTCCGACCTCAAGATGATCGCCGAGTCCATGGGAAAAGCAGCGCGATCGGCCGGCGTCCACATCATCACCGGCGATACCAAGGTGGTTGAACGAGGCAAAGCCGACGGCTTATTCATCTCGACCGCCGGCGTTGGTCTTGTGCCTGACGGGCTCGATCTCTCCGCAGAGAACGCGCGCGTCGGAGACCGCGTGCTGATCTCGGGTACGCTCGGCGACCATGGCATCGCCATCATGTCCAAGCGGCAGAACCTGGCCTTTGAAACCGAAATCACCTCGGATTCGGCGGCGCTTCACGACCTCGTCGTGAAGATGGTTGAGGCCGGAGGCCGCGGCATCCGCCTGATGCGCGATCCCACGCGCGGCGGCCTTGCCGCAGCCCTGAACGAGATCGCCCAGCAGTCCGACCTCGGCTTTCGCTTGCTGGAAGAGACGATTCCGGTGAAGCCAGGCGTAAAGGCTGCCTGCGAGCTCTTGGGGCTCGATCCGCTCCATGTGGCCAATGAAGGCAAGCTGGTTGCGGTCGTGGCACCCGAGGTTGCGGATGCCGTGCTCGGAGCGATGCGGGCCCATCCGCTCGGCTACGATGCCGCCGACATCGGCGAGGCGATCGCTGATGACCATCATTTCGTGCAGATGGCGACCAGCTTTGGCGGGGGCTGCATCGTCGACTGGCTGTCGGGCGAGCAACTACCACGCATCTGCTGAGTTCTCGGGCATACAAAGATCGGAACGCTGCGGTCACACAAATGGCTAGAGCATGTTGTTTTTTACCGGAATCGGGATTGAACGAAGCCGCTGGCGCGGCATGTAGGGAGGCATAGCAAGGATTGCCTCCTGTCTGAGAGGATTGCGGGTTTTCGAAGCCCAACCCTTTAGACAGGAGGTTTTCCGATGGCTGAGATCAGCCCACTTCGCCGCCGCATGATCGAGGACATGACGGTCCGCAATCTGTCACCGGCGACGCAGCAATCCTACCTCAACGCCGTAGCGAAGTTGAGCCGATATTTCGGTCGTTCTCCTGACCGCCTCGACCTGGAGGATATCCGTGCTTTCCAGGTTCATCTGGTTGCGACGGGGATGTCCTGGCCGGCGCTGAACCAGATCGTCTGCGCACTGCGGTTTTTCTACGGTGTGACGCTGGGTCATGACACCGTTCCGGAGCGCATCGCCTATGCGCGTAAACCGCGCAAACTGCCGGTGGTGCTGAGCGCCGACGAGGTCGTGCGCTTCCTGGAAGCAATCCCAAGCCTCAAGAGCCGTACCGCGCTGACCACCGTCTATGCCGCAGGCTTGCGCGTATCGGAAGTGGTCCTCTTGAAGGTTGTCGACATTGATAGCCAGCGGATGTTGATCCGGGTCGAGCACGGCAAGGGCGGCAAGGACCGTTACGTTATGCTCTCGCCGCAGCTTTTGAGGATTCTGCGGACGTATTGGCGGCTCACTCGGCCCAAACGATGGCTATTTCCCGGCCGCGACGACGAGCGTCCGCTCGTCCCTAACGTGCTGCACGCCGCCTGCCGTTCAGCCTGTACGGCGGCCGGCTTGAGCAAGTCGGTGACAGTGCATACGCTGCGGCACACATTCGCGACCCATCTCCTGGAGAACGGGGCCGACGTGCGCATCATCCAGGTGCTGCTCGGCCATGCCAGTCTGCAGAGCACGGCGCGCTATACCCAAGTCGCCACAAAGACCATCAGCAATACGCCAAGTCCGCTTGACCGGCTCCGCCTGGAGGTCGTGCCGCCCGGCTGAGCGGACCTGATGACTCCAGTTCTGGAAGTGGCGGATATCTTCCGCCGCCACGGCGAAGCGTTTCGGCAAGCTCGTGCCGGACATCTGGGTCGCGTCGAGCGGCGCGTCATGGGCGCGATCACGGCATGCCGGACGGCTGTGCTTGGCGGCCACATCGAGCAATGCGACGACTGCGGTGCCACCCGGATCGCCTACAACTCCTGTCGCAATCGGCATTGCCCGAAGTGCCAAGGCTCGGCGCGCGCGCAATGGCTTGCCGAGCGACAATCCGAACTCCTTCCCGTGCCATACTTCCACGTCGTCTTCACCTTGCCGGCGCCGGCCAGAGAGATTGCTTTCCAGAACAAGGCGGTGGTCTATGCCATTCTGTTCCGCTGCGCGGCCGAGACGCTCACCACCATCGCGGCCGACCCCAAGCATCTCGGCGCTCAGCTCGGTCTGACCGCCGTCCTCCATACTTGGGGTCAAACCCTGCAACACCATCCGCATATCCACTGCGTCGTGCCTGGTGGTGGACCTTCACTCGACGGCACACACTGGGTCGCTTGCCGGCCCGGCTTCTTCCTGCCGGTGCGCGTCCTCTCCAGGCTGTTCCGCCGCCTGTTTCTGCAAGAGCTGCAAGCTGCCTTCGCGGCTGGCCAGTTGGGCTTCTTTGGCGATCTCGCCCGTCTCGCCGATCCCGCCGCATTCGCCGAGCGCCTCGCTCAACTTCGATGGACCGACTGGGTCGTCTATGCCAAGCCGCCATTCGGTGGGCCCGAACAGGTGCTGGCTTATCTCGGCCGCTATACGCATCGCGTCGCCATCGCCAACAGTAGGCTGATCTCGCTTGCCGACGGCAAGGTGAGCTTTGCCTGGAAGGACTATCGGCAGAATCGTAAAACCAAAGTGATGACGCTTAAGGCCGATGAGTTCATTCGTCGCTTTCTCCTGCACACCCTGCCGGACAGCTTCCACCGCATCCGCCACTATGGTTTCCTCGCCAATGGCGGACGCAACGATAAAATCGCTTTCTGCCGTCAACTCCTTGCTGTCCGCAACGCTCCGACTGATCAAGAAGCCGGCGCCGATCCCCTCACCAAATGCGAGATCCCCGTCTGCCCGCATTGTGGCGGCACCATGCGGCGCGTCGATATCGTCCCGCGAGCCTGCGCGCGCGACCAGCCGTTTCATTGTGATACGTCATGACCAGCGTCTGTACCATCCACCCCTTCCGTAATCACCTTCTTGGTGGCAACGTCCGAAGTCGCCGTGGCCGCGCTCGTCACCGAACACCCCGCCAATCGTTCGGTAGCGCATCCCAGCGCTGCAAATCGCTCGCTGGATCGCGCCCTTGGCCCGATCAATCGGGCCCCTCACATCCGATGAATGACTCGCGGACGCGCGGCGACCACAGGCGAGCGTTCCCCGCAGCCGCACCCGCTGCACTATTCCCATAGCGCCCACAACTCCGCAGCTTCGTTCAATCCGGCTTCTATGAGGTCGCACGCACCACAGAGCGCGCGGCTCGCGCCTGCCACGCGACCTCACAGAACCCTCAAGATTCCCAGCGGGACCGATTTCTGATTCAAACTCCATGCTGGAGAACGGGGGCCAGCATGGATGACACGACCCTTTTCGGAAGACATTCGTGAACGGGCTCTGGCGCGGGCTGACGCAGGGGAGACAGTTCGTTCGATTGCGGAGGCGCTTCAGATCAGCCCCTCCTGTGTAACGAAGTGGAAGAATCTGAGACGGGAGACGGGAGGCGTTTCGCCCGGCAAGATCGGTGGTCACAAGAAGCCGGTTCTGTCCGGTGCCAATGCCGACTGGCTACGCAAGCGCGTTCGCTCGGGGCCATTCACCTTGCGGAAGCTGACACAGGAGCTGGCGGCGCGCGGGATCAAGACAGATGTGCGAGCGGTGTGGACGTTTGTGCATGCCGAAGGGCTGAGCTTCAAAAAAAACGATCCTACCGGCCGAACAAGATCGCCCCGACGTCGCCCGTAAACGGACACGTTGGAAGGCCCATCAAGGCAAAATTGACGCTTCGCGCCTGATCTTTATCGACGAGACTTGGATCAAGACCAACATGGCGCCACTGCGCGGCTGGGGGCCGAGTGGACAGCGTCTCCAAGCATCCGCGCCTTTCGGTCACTGGAAGACCATGACTTTCATCGCAGCGCTGCGGCACGACCAGATCAGCGCACCTTGGGTCATCGACGGCCCCATCAATGGCGAACTCTTCACCCTCTATGTCGAGAAGGTGTTGGCGCCAACTCTGGCAAAAGGCGAGGTCGTCATCCTCGACAATCTCGGCAGTCACAAGGGCAAATCCGCCCGTAATGCCATCCGCGCCACGGGAGCGCATCTGCTCTTCCTGCCGCCCTACAGTCCCGATCTCAATCCGATCGAACAGGTCTTCGCCAAGCTCAAACATCTGATGCGAGCCGCAGAGCCGCGCGATGTCGAGGCAACCTGGCGCAAGGTCGGCGAACTCCTCGACCTCTTTTCTGCGCAGGAGTGCGCCAACTATCTCAAAAACTCAGGCTATGTTTCCGTGTAAAAACAGCATGCTCTAGGGTACGTTGACCGGTGGCATGGATTCGGTCGCGCGCGGCACGAAAGCGTCTTGGTGCCGGCCCCGTGCGGCCAACATGATTGCAAACGCCACAATGAGAAGTAGGAGCCTACGCATTCGAAAAAGTTGTTCCGGAAACTGTATCGCGATTAAAGCTCATAGCATTCTGCATTGAATGAAGGCTGAATAATATTGACCAGCATAGGCTCGATGTCACATTGGAGAGCTCCTGCATGTTCTCAGAATCGATTTTCTTTGCTTGCGCCGCAAGGCGGCAAACCCTCTCCAGATCACGCCGAAAAACTGCACGTCCTCCTAGCAGCTGCAGGATTATTGCGCCAGATTCGACTAATGATTGATGTGTCAGGCGATCGACGGTCAAATCACGACCGACGCTTTCCCTCTTGCTGTGCAAATGAGGGCTGTATAATGAATAATTGTGATGACTTGATTTCCAGTAGCCTGCTGGCGCTGACCGTGACGGGCCTCGCGCTACTCTGCTCGAGCCTGCTCGCCTTTGTCTTCATTTGAAGTCAACGTATCGCGCCTTGTGGCTTCAGATGAGCGCCGGCAGCCGGTGGCTAATCTTATTGACTAGGATCAACAAACACAGTCGGATCGTTTAGCTTAGAGAAAATTAAATCAGACAAGAGGGTCCTATGCGCTATTTTCTCTTGTTTGCTACCATGCTCGCAGTCCCCATCTTGGTTTGCTCTGAGGCAAGCTCGATCGCCGCTTCGCGGGATCGTTCGGGACACGTACCAACGGCTCGACAAGACGTTTATTGTCTGCAGGGGCGCATTTGGGGATACCCAGGCAATTGCCAGTTCTCGAGCTATAGCCAATGCATGGCGACTGCATCCGGTACGGACGCTTATTGCGGTATTAATCCAGTCTATGCTTTCGAGCGACGCAGATCGCAATCACGCTGACGGTTCCGTAAGGGTTGGGTGTCAAGGCGCCCGCTGCGGGAGTGCTGAAACCTTATCGACCAAAGCGGGCGTGCGCGATCGGATGCTCGTGAAGGATTGCCGCGATCAGGATGTTCTCGTAGGACGGTCGATAAAATACGCTATCAGCCGAGCATGCGGGGGCCCTCAATCAAGAGCGCCAACAAATCACCCAAGACGCTGCGGATCTATCTCGGAGCGTCATCCGCGACATTGTCCGCAAGATTTAGAACAACGGCGGGCGCCAAGCGGCGTTCGCTTGCGCGGCGGGGCGAGAGCGGCTCTTCCAGAGATCGACTATCTGTTTTCAACATGTTGGCTTGATTTCCACACACCTGCGGAAGCGGCGAACGTCAGATTTTTCGGGCTGAAAGGCCTCAACCAGAACCGGCAGTGCGCCCGCAGGATCGCTGTTGCCGCACACGAAAACATCAGCGGCCGCGTAGGACCTCTCAGGCCAAGTATGTAACGTAATGTGCGATTCAGCCAACAAAGCTATTGCGGAGACGCCGTGGCCCGGACAAAACTTATGAACATGAAGGTGGAGTAATGTCGCCCTCGCCGCACGGATGGCTTTTCGGATTGCATCCTCCGCAATGGTGGGATCGTCGAGATTCTTCGCTCCCCACAGGTCGATAATCATATGCGTTGCACCGGAGGACAGAGCCGGTGGGACTTCCTTCTCGCTATCAGGGGCTTCCTTCTCGCCATCAATAATCACTAAGAAGTCTCCATTGAACGATCGGCCCATTAAGCTGAGCTGTTCGAGATTTAGATGACGAGGTGATGAGGCGCACTCGGCACTCTGATGGGTTTCAATGCTCTCGTTGAATCGGACAACTCCGACCTACGGGACCTGATTTTTGCCTTCGAGCCGCCTCCGGTCGTTGAGCGGCGATAACAGCTTGGACACCATCGACCTGGCGTGGTTGGTAACTAGGAGCTCTTCGTCCGCAGGGTCCTGCATTACTCGGTGGCAATCACGCTCTCGATGGATAAATGGTCCGCAAGAGATCCATATCGGGCAAGAAACGCCAGCTGTGCGTCGCGATCCTCGACCAGGTATTTCGAAAGCCGGCCGTACTTGGCGTATTGCTTCTCGGCGAAAGCATCGATCGCCGCTTCGGCGGATCCTCGGGGGCGCGCATTAGACGTGCTGATCGTTCTTCGTGGTGGCCCGCACCGAGAGTGGGACGTTGTGCAGGACGTTCACGGCCTTGCACACCCCGCATCCGTTGTGCCTGTGCCGGGAAAGTCCTCGTCGAGCGTCTTGTAGAAGTCGAGCGCGACGTCGCCGACATTGGCCAAACTCGTTGTATTTATGACGCCGCCTCGAGTGCATTGCCAAGCCACGCCTCCCTTGGGGGAGGCCGGGGTGTGGCCCTGCGGCCAAAAGTGCAACCAAGGCGGATGGCGCGGGTGAGAAGAGGTTTGGCCGCGCCTTGCAATTTGCGCTCAGTACCCATGCCGGAAACGGCGAGGCAGGTATTTGTGCTGTTGGAGACAGCGATGCGGGGAGGGCGTTTGAGGCCAAGCACCCGACGAGTTTTCTGGTCGCCTCTCGGGAACGCAGGCGTATCGGCGCTGCCGCCATAGACAGACGGAGCGTAGGGAGCACTGAAGCATTTTTGGCCGCAGCCACCACGGACGTGCTCGCAAACATATGCTCCGGACCAACTCCACAGGGCCAATGGCAGCTGTATAGCTGGCTCAAGTTCAGCCGAATAGGCTGCGCCGCTTGCGGCCAGCGCAATCGTTGTCGCTCCCCCAAAACGAACTCCAGATTGCATCAAACACTCCGCGCGTATTCCCGATCCATAACCGGCACCTTCGAGCTGGCATCAGTGATGGCGCCGCGAACGAAGCAAGCAGCGTGCCGCTTGGAATTCACGGGTCTCCGGTTGCTTTGTGCCGCCTGCATACGTCGAGTTGTGGACAATGGTCTTAAAGCTGACAATCACTCTGTAGCGCCCGACAGTGGGCTTTCGCGGCAGGAAGCCGCTTTTCTCGCTGCAGGAGCAGAAGGAGACGTTGGCCTCGAGAATTCTCGATCGTATCGAAGCACGGCCCTGTCTTGGTTCTTGTACGGTCGATGTGATCGCTTGGGCGCCGCAGGCGGACTGCAGCCCATCGAGCGTCAAGTCTGCCCTTACGAGAGAGCAGGAAACCATAGACCTTGCCCCTACAATGCAAGAAATGAGACCCCGGAACCAATCTCCGGGCGCCTTGATTCGCGGGTGTCCAGCGGACTATCGCGTGTCTACTACAAGTTCGGGTAGATGCTAACACCAACTTGGATCCCTAACGTCCGGCCCTGTTCCCCGTCTGATCATCGAGGAAAACGTGGACGCAAAGGACGAGAAGATAACAAAACAAATGGGCACAGTGGCACGCGGCATAAGCAGAGTGGCTACGCAATGTGCGCCCCGTTCAGGATCCTCGGTCTTCTGATAAGGACCGCACACGGCGACGAATGGCGGGAAGCGTATGCCTACGGAAAATCTGTCAGGCAAAGATCTGCTGGTCGAACATCAACAGATCGATCCGATCACTGCGATCGATCGCCTCGCAAGCTCGGATCCGGAGAGGGTAGCGCTGAGGTACGGCGCATACGCACTCACCTACAAGGCGCTGCGATTTAGATCAGATGCCCTCGCTAGGACGTTGCGAGAGCAGGGCGCTCGCGGCGCGGTGGTCGGCTATTGGGGTGAGCGAGATCTCGACTGGGCGACAGCGGTAGTCGCAATTTTGAAGGCTGGATCAACGTACCTGCCGCTCGATCCATCGTTACCGACTGCCCGTACATCATTCATGATCGAGCAAAGTCGCTGCGCTCTGATTATTGGTTCAGGCCAGCTGGATTCGCTGAGCTTATTCCAGGCCGGTAGCGAGGCCACCACGCAATTCGTCTCAATCGAGGCGGCGTTGCGGGAGGGCCGAACTTCGTCTCTTGTGCCATCATCGACCGAGGATGGACTCGCGTACGTTCTGTTTACGTCTGGTTCGACCGGCCAACCCAAAGGCGCAATGATCGAGCGCTCGGCCTTAAACAATCATTTGATGGCAAAGATTGAGGCTCTAACCCTCACTCGGACGGATTGCATCGCGCAGACGGCGTCGCACTGCTTTGACATCTCGCTGTGGCAGCTTCTGGCAGGGCTTTGCGTCGGAGGCTGTATCGCGATCGTTGACGATGCGACAGTGAAATCACCAGTATCTCTTCTTGATGCACTTCAAGAATACCGCTTAACGGTTGTTCAATTCGTTCCGTCGATGCTTGCAGTATTTGTTGAATATCTGCAGTCGCTTGCGGCGGCTGAGCGAGCTCTGGACGGTTTGCGGATTATTTCTACCGTCGGAGAACCTTTAACACCCGGACTTGCGCGCGCGTGGCTTGCCTTATATCCCCGGGTTTCCATTCTTAACCACTACGGGCCGACCGAGTGCGCGGACGGTGTTACGCATCATTTGCTTTCCGTCCCGCCTGCTTTAGCTGACACTTATGTACCGATCGGCAAGCCGATTTCTAACCTTGAGGTTTATGTCGCGGACGGACCGCGGCTGTGCAACACGGGAGAGGTCGGCGAAATCTGTGTTAGCGGCGTTGGAGTTGCTGCTGGCTACGTCAACGACCAGGACCGCACCAAGGACTGTTTTGAGCTAAACCCCTTCTCAAACGCCCCTTCGTTCCGGCGCTTATACAGGACAGGTGATCTCGGGCGCGTTCGTTCGGATGGCCTCCTGGAATGTCTCGGTCGACAGGACCGCCAAGTCAAGATTCGCGGGCACAGAATCGAGCTGGGAGAAATCGAGGCCCGCCTCTCCGCCCATCCATTGGTACGTGGCGCCGTCGCGGTGGCCGCCGTCTGCGCAGGCGTAAAGCTTACGGCGAGAGACATAGCCACGACCGAAGGGGAAACAGGATCGAGGCGACTCATCGCGTATGTGTTAGCCCCGGCTGAAGTGGGGGAGGGCGAGCTTCAGAACTTTCTTGCCGAAGCGCTTCCCACCTACATGCTCCCAGAAAGAATCATTCACGTCGGCAGTATACCACTGACCAGAAACGGAAAAGTCGATTTTGGAGCGTTGCCGGACCCGAGCAGTGTTCGCCCTCCATTGCCGACGCCATTCGAGGAGCCGCAAACAGAGCTTGAGGCCCAGCTGGGTCAAATGTGGTCCGCCATTCTGGGTATTGAGAACATTGGCGTCAATGACAACTTCATAAGCCTCGGCGGAGACTCTCTTAGGGCAATGCTCATCTTGGGCCGGTTGCAGACCCTGCTCGGTGTAAGAACGGATTTCAGGCTGGTCGTGAATGGAACAATCCGATCGCTTGCAGCGTCGATCTCGGGCCGCGTCGAACCGCAACCGTGCACAGCCCCGATGTACGGTAAGCTTACGCGATCGCCCCTGACGCGTGTTCAGGAGCACCTATGGTTTCTCTCGCAGCTCGATCCATCCGCCAGGAACTACATCATTCAGGGTGGGCTGCGAATACGCGGCATCATCGATCTGGCCGCGTTCAATCGCGCGTGGACCGATGTCGTTCACTCACATCAGGCACTTTCGGCACGCTTCATCGACGAGGATGGTCCGGTTCAGCTTTTCGATACTCCGCCATGCGCACGTCTTGAATTGACTGATGCAAGTCATCTCACCACCCACGAAGCTGAAGAGCTGATCGCAGAATTCCGGCGAAAAGAGCTGAACGGCAGCTTTGATCTCAGTCAAGGCCATCTGTTTCGCGCGCGCATGATCCGTTTTAGCCCAGACAACCATCTCATACTGATCACCGCTCACGAAATCATTATCGATGCCTGGTCGATATCCGTTTTGCTCAGGGACCTTCGTCAAAGCTATGCCGATGCCGCCGCGTTCTTGCCAGAGAACCGCGCGTCTCTCTCGACCTACGCTGTCTGGGAAAAACAACAGACTACTCCAGAGTCGCTCGCCAACCAACGTAGCTATTGGCGTAGTCAGATTGGTGATGATCCGCCGGTACTTTCGCTTGGGACGGGACGAGTGCGGCCGCAGACAAATTCCTATCGCGGCGGCTCGCATGCGGTGGTGCTTGGCAGCGAGCTCTCCAAGCGGGTACGCGAGTTTGCACGCCAACATGGGTGCACCACCTCGACGACACTGCTTGCATGCTTCAAGCTGCTGCTCCGGATGTATAGTGGTCAGGACGATATTATCGTTGGCATACCGCACGTCGTGAGGGATCAACCTGGCAGCGCCGAAATTGTGGGCTTTTTCCTGAATATGCTGCCAATCCGAACCGCGATCGATGTCGGCCAGTCCTTTGCGGTTCATGCCTTGCGCATCCAGGGCCTGGTTAGCAATGCCATCGCAAATTCGGCATATCCATTCGGCTGGATGGTAAGGGATAGCCGTCTACATCGCGAAGCCGGACGATCACCGATTTTCCAGGTCATGTTCAACATGTACTCCGAGGCCGCAGAGCCACCTGGCCAACATGGGTTGAATCTGACATTCCGCGAGTATGAGACCGGCTACGTAAAATTCGATCTGACATTGTACGCCCAAGATCAGGGCGATGAAATTGCTCTTCAGCTAGCGTATGCGGAAGACCTATTTTCGAGCGATCTGATCGTCCGCATGGCTGACAATCTGCGCTGCCTGATCGCAACCTGCATTGAGAAGTCGCTCGCGCCCATTAAGGATCTGAGCTGCCTCAGTTCGTCAGACGTCATTATGCTGGACTCGCTGAATGGCTCGGCGCAGCCATATGAGACTGAAGGTTCGCTTGTCGAGGCGTTCGAGCAAATCAGCGTCTCTCATCGGAGCCAGGTGGCATATTTTGGTGATTTCGGCGAGATCACATTCGGTGGCCTGCGGGAGCGCGTAACAGCTATCAGGTCGCTACTGCGAGGTGTGGGTGTGGGGGCTGGCGATATGATCGCCATGCTGGTCGACCGATCGCCTGACGTGGCTGCTGTTATTCTTGCTGCACGAGCCTTGCAGGCCATTGTTGTCCCTATACCGCCTGATTATCCGCGTGATCGAATCGAAAATATCCTGCGAGATAGTCAGCCAAAACTATTCGTTCAGGCGAACACCGCTGAACTTGGCTTTGACTTGTCGTCGGTCTGTCTCTCGACCCTAAAAGTATCCAGCGTGCCCGCGCGCGATTGTGAGTACAGCGACAAACCATCAGATCCAGGAATTGCAAGCCTTATATACACTTCGTCCTCAACCGGGAAGCCGAAGGGGGTTCTTATACCGGAATCGGCAATTCTCAATCGATTGAATTGGATGTGGCGACGCTTTCCCTTCGATAGCACCGACGTCATGGTTGTCCAGAAGTCCGCATCACTCATTGCGTCCGCTTGGGAGTACTTTGGCGGGCTTCTGAAGGGAGTGCCCACGCTGATCCTTACCCAAGAGCAGTTGCTGGATCCAGATCTGTTGCTATGCGCGTTGGTGAGACATCGCGTGACTCGCTTATTTGCCTCGCCACCCCTCCTGTCCGGTGTCATTGCTTCCCAAGAACGGCACCCGCGATCGACCGCCTTGCGGCTGGTGACAAGCAGCGCCGAACCGATGCCTTCCTCGCTTCCCGTTCGCTGGCATGCGCATTTTCCCGACGTTCCGTTGTGGAACTTCTACGGTGCGACGGAATGTGCATCTAATGCAGCGGTTTATGAAACATCGGATGCCTACGACGCCTCGTCGCTTGTTCCCGTTGGACGCCCAATCGACAACGTCAAACTCTACGTGCTTGATGCCCAGCTAAATAGAGTCCCTGTCGGGGCTTCCGGTGAACTCTGCATCGCGGGTCGCTGCGTGACCAGCGGGTACTGGCGCGATCAAGATCGGACCAACCGCTGTTTCGTGCCGAATCCTTATGATGACGGCCAATACAGCGTCCTTTATCGAAGTGGCGATATCGCACGCATCTCAACCAGCGGCCTGCTCGAGATTTGCGGCCGATCGGACAGCCAGGTCAAAGTACGAGGCTTTCGCATCGAGCTGGAGGAGGTTGAAGCAGCTCTTGAAGTTCATCCGGCAATCGCAAAGTCCGCCGTGGTGGCAGAGGGGATCGACAACCATCGTCGCTTGATCGCGATCGTGGTTCCGGCTCGCGACGGTCTAAGCCCTGGAGATATTGTCACCCACCTGCGCCACACATTGCCGTCCTACATGATACCAGCAGCCTTCCGTTTGGTTGACAGCATCCCCCTTACGGCAAGCGGGAAGATAGATCGTTTCCGCCTGTCGTCCATTTCTTACCGCGATGTCGAAGCAGTTCCATCTGCTGAGGCCCGCACGAGGAAGGAGCGTATTCTTGCTGGGATTTGGCAGGACCTCTTAGGCGCCAAGTGGGTCGCAGTCGATCGGAGCTTCTTCGATATCGGCGGAAATTCTCTTCTCAGCGTGCGCTGCGTCACGCTAGCGCGCAAAGCCGGGCTGAATCTCACTGTCGACCGAATCTATCGAACACCGACCATCAGGGAGTTGGCGGCAGACGAGGCGGCGGATACACTCCATACCGTCCCTTCGTCAAATGGTTCACTGCCAATTACGCCGGCAATCTCATCTTGGAACCGTCTAGCCGGCTTCGATGAGCATTTCAACATCGGCGATCTGTTCTTCTTGCCTGCCGGCGTCCTGAACATCAGAACGCTGGAGCGCGCCCTTGCCCATGTCATAGATCGGCACGAAGGCCTTAGACTCCGTATCGCTCGAGTTGCGGATGGCCTACGCCTGACAATCGGAACTTCCGTGGCCGAACGCCTCGTGGAAGAAATCGATCTTGTCGGTATGCCCGGCCCAGAGCAGCGTAGGACAATCGAGAGCATCTCAGCAAGACGTCAGCATACCTTTCGGTTTGACGGCCAGACGCCTCTTCTTAACATCACGGCATTCCGCACAGGAAAAAGCGGTGATTGCTATCTGCTGGTTCTGATGCATCATTTTGCAGCGGACGGAATAGGCTATCGACTGTTCCTTGAAGCATTGGATACGGCGTACAATGCCGTTGCCTCGGGTCATGCCGTGAGTGGTCCCGAAAACATACAAATGCTCTCTCCATGGTGGAAGCGCCTTGAGCACTATGCGAACAACGAAGCGCCAGCCGAACTCAAGTACTGGGAGTGGATTGACTACCATCAGTTCAATTTTCAAGTCAGCGACACGTCGTCAGGCAGCGCGACCTTTTCGAAGGTGACAGCGAGAGAACTACACCATGCGAGGCTTGAAGGTTGCATAGATGAAGCGAACAGCCGATCTCTTTGGGAAGATCAGGCCAAGTACCATCTCGAGATTGACAAAGAAGCGACAGCTGATCTCTTCCACATCACAGCCAGACTGGCACATTGTCAGGACGTTGATGTGTTTCTTGCCGCCATATCTGGCGCTTTTGGAAGCGTTTTCGGCAACTACTCGCTCTGGATTGATAGCCTTACCTCAATCCGTGATCGGCTGTTTGACAATCTCGATCCATCTCAGATCATCGGCAATATCAGCGAGCTTGTTCCGCTTCCCTTGATTCTGACCGGCACGGAGCAGCGCTCCGATCGTGCTCGTTCAATATACCGGCAGCGCAGTGCCCTGCCGTGCGGGGGATTGGGGTTTCGGTCCATGAAATTCCTAAACCGAGATCCAGCCGTGCGGAGCCGGATCGACCGGCTGCCCTTGCCCAGAATTGGTTTGAATTATCGAGCTGGTGTGCAGCGCCATTTTCCACGGCGTTTCCTAGCCAACGAACCCTCTAAACTGTGGATCGGCGAAGACATGGATGAAGCATCCGTGATTCACCTCTTCTGGTTCGACGTCGGATATCAAGCCGGCCATTTGCAGATTGAAACGAGGTATGATTCAACCCAAGTCGGTTACGAGCTGACCCGAGATCTTTGCACGGCGTTGCAACAGGAGCTGTTGCAGACGATTGGCGAATTCGGAAGAGCTCGCGACATTTTCACATGAATGAACCCGATACGGAATTCGCCGTCGAGAGCGATTGCGATGTGAGGCCAAAGAAAAAGCAGCACATCGATCTATTAGACCCCAACCTCTCGCGCCTCATCCTTCGGCTCGCTATTCCGTCTGTCGTCGGCTTATCGATCAATTCGTTACAGCAGATCGTCAACGCAATCTTTGTTGGCGCACTTGGCGGGCAGGCTATCGCTGCCGTCAGCATGGCCTTGCCAATCGTGGTCCTACTAGCAGCAGTCGGACAAGGGATCGGTGTCGGAACGGCATCGTTCATATCTCGTCATCTTGGCGCTGGTGATTACCTGGAGGCGAGTCGAGGCGCGAGTACCGCACTTGCGCTGGCCGTTCCGATCGGTATCACGGTCACTATTGCTCTGCTTCTAAACCTACGAGAGATCTTCGTAGCCCTCGGGGCGACCCCAACCATCATGCCGATGGCGCTCGATTACGCGACGACGCTTTTGTTCGGATACACTCTGATGCTACTGAACATCGTCAATGGATTCATCGTCAGAGCTGAAGGCAATACACGCTTCAGCATGTGGACGATGATTACCGCCTTCATACTGAACGCTGTGCTTGATCCGGTCTTCATATTCCTACTGGACTTCGGTGTGCGAGGCGCAGCCCTCGCTACGCTGGCATCTCAGATCGCTGCTATTAGCCTCTATATCGCTCATTATGCGAAGCTTCGCGGAATGATCCTCGTAAGGATGTCATACATCTCATCGGGGGTTGATCGAATCCGGCAGCTCGCGTTGATTGGGGCGCCGGCGTCCGTGACCAGTATTTTATCTGCTATTGCCGTTATGCTCATGAACAGAGCCGCTGCGCCGTTCGGGGACGAGTCCATCGCGGCGGTAGGAATAGCCGTGCGAATCTTGACGATCGGCGCACTGCCTATTACCGGCTTCTGTATAGGGTCTCAAGCTATCCTCGGTTTCGGCTGGGGCGCACGCAACTTTGCACGCGTATTGAAGGCCGCGAAGTTCATGCTTTGTATAACTGTTGCGTTTTCCATTGCGTATTCTGCGGCCGTTGTGATTTTTGCGCGACCTTTGGTCAGGCTGTTCAGCGATAGCGATAAGATCACGGAAATTGCCGTCTCGACCTGCATCATCTTTCATCTGTTTTTTGGACTTTTTGGCATTGAGAGTTTCGTGACGACGATGCTGCAGTCGTTCGGGAGAGCACGCCTCAGTGCGGTTGTGTCCTTCGCGAGGCAGGGATATCTCTTCATACCGGCCGTACTGTTGCTCCCGGTCATATCGGGTTTCAAAGGAGTGTTGGCCAGTCAAGCAATCGCTGAACTGGGCGCCGGCATGATCGCACTATTTGTCATGTTCCACCAGTTCGCTGAGCTCCGACGAGCGTTACGGACTCCCTACGGCGTCACTCAAATCGCATGATGAGCTTGTCTCCGAGTCTTAAATCTCTTGTGGTCTCAGGTCCACCGCAGCCTCGTGCGCCTCGAAAAACGGCACGTCATAGCTATGAAAGCGCTCACGACTATAGGAGCTGCCCTCAGTGCAGCCTCGCGGCATGAAATCACCTTTTCGGGCGGGCCAATACATGATCCTGCTCCCTCTCCGTTTCTTCCTGAAGCTAGAATGCTCGGAAATGTGTCCCCACGTCGTCGGCGTGAATTCGCTTGGGGGCGGCATCATGCTCGTGAGGCATTGCGTCGCCTTGGTTTCGCTCCTGTTCCGATTTTGTCTAGAGGTGATCGGGCTCCCCTTTGGCCTCCAGGGGGCGTCGGGAGCATCTCCCATTCTTCGTCTGATTGTGGCGCCGTTGCGGGACGCTCAAGCGACGTCCTCGCTCTGGGACTGGACATTGAAGATGAAGAGCCGCTCGGGGCTGATCTTCTGCCAATCATATGCAGCTCCGCGGAACTACAACGTCGGGAATGGTCCAGCAATCGCTTTGGCCCTAAACTAATCTTCGTAATCAAGGAGGCTGTCTACAAATTATATTCGCCAGTAACTCGTGAATTCCTGGATTTTCAAGATGTCAGTGTCAGGACGGGTGATCACACCGGGCTGTTCGAGGCCGAGATCATCAACCCGGAAAAGCCGACGAGTTTCGGCAGTCGAACAATCAATGGAATTTACCTTCCGTTTCGCGGAGGCATTCTTGCACTGGCCGTGCGATTTCGAGGCGCGTAATGTACCGTTTTTTATCGGCCATCTCGCTCGACGTCTTTCCGATCATCCCGCTCATCGGGATAATAAAGTCCGCGCACCGACGGCTGCGGATTTGGAAGCCGCCAAACCAGCTCCAGGTCGATGTCCAGGCCAGCCGCGTGCCCTGGTCTGATGATCCCTGGTTCGATTGAATGCGACCCTTGATCTGATGTTCATGAGGGATGCGGCGAAGCTGGATAGAGAGCGTCGGGCCATTCAGCTCGACACGCTCAGAGAGCACCTCGGGAGCGGTGAGACAGCCTTGATCGAGTGGGCGTCTGACGACCTGATCGACCGCGACCGGCTCCTGATCGAGCCAGTTGCTTTTGCCACAATAATCATGACGCCGCTGCGGTTACGTCGTCACCCCTTACGTCTATATTCTCGGATCCACGCAGCCGTCTGCCGAAGGCCACCGAACCCGAAGAAGTGCGCTCGTAATGATCGCAACTGAATTGTTGTCTCCATTTGTTGCAAGATTCTATTAATTAGCTCCCGCGGCTCATAACCGACCACAAGACGGCTTAATCTATGACCCTGAGCGCGCAACGCATGAGCAGAGTTTGATACCCCACATATGAGCGCCAAACGCATGACGCTCTTTAGCGTGGCAGGTCCCGCCAATCCGACGCGAACATCGTTCATTATCCCTCGCACCTGCAAGCGTCTGATATGCGCTGTTATCGCGTCTGGCTCGAAGCAGAACTGGCTCACCACCCAAGGCGTCATCCCCTGCCGAACGGTGAGCGAAACCTTTTGATCGAGTTCGCCATTTAATACGTCGGTCGTGATGTGCGGATGGCGTTGCGGATAGGTAGCGAAGCCAAGACGTTCGAACCCATAGCGAGCGAATAGGCCCGTTTCAAGCAACGCTCGACTGGAAGGAAACGGGCCGACAACGTGCGCCACGTCGCCACCCAGCAACAGTGCTCGATCGACGCCGACCTCTTGCAGTCGGCCCAGGGTCGTCTCGAGTTGATTATGGCTTTCGTATCTGCGTGCAACCACGTGAGGGACCGGAATGAACCCTGAGGTCCTGAGTTCTTGCGCTCTTGCAATCACCGTCTCTACCGGCTCTCCTGATAAACTCGGAAGGTAAATCTCTGTCCCGGGCGAAAGGGCCCGCCTCGCCATCTCAACCGCGCGGTTATCGCGCGGTACGATTTCAATGGAATACTGACCGAGGAATTGCTGGCAAGCGTCCCCCTCGTTGCAAGCGTGGGCCGTTGATCCGGTCATGAACTGTTCCTATTTCGGCCGCAACGCGAGCGCGCGGCAACTCTCGGGCAGAGGCTCGGTGTCACCGGCCGGGTCTGGATTGAGGTTGGAAGCGTGCGAAGGTCCCGCGCCGAAGCGGAGGAGCGAACTATCATGGCTCGTGGTTTCGGGAGATGACGTAAGATTCGTCCCAGAACCATAGTCCATTGTGCTTGCGCAGGATCTCCTTAGTGCATGCCAGGTACCGATCGTCCGTCATCGCCCGGGCCAGTCGCTCGTCCTCAATCTGTGCCACGTAGTTTGCATTATTCCAGGCTGCAAACAGGGTCGACGTACCGATGGATGTGGCCTCCGCGTCAATTTCGTTGGGCAACGTATACATCACATACTTGAATTTTGACTGCTCATCGCTCAGCGCATTGAAGCTGTACTGACGCGCCTCCTGCCCCATGGCGAGCATGGTTTCGCGCAGTATATCTCGTCGACCGTTTGCGAAGGGTTCTTCCTTGGGCCACACGGTCTGAATGAGCTCCAGACCTGGATCCCCGCCGCACGAATGAATGCCTACCAATCGACCTCCCGGAGCAAGCGCGAGCGCCAATGGCGCAACGACCTTTTTTGCCTTGAACTCCGCCGAGGCCCGTGCCCGATAGGGCTGCGAAGCGATGACAAGATCGTAGTCCGCCCTGATCGCGCCTTGTCTGGGAATGATTTGGTCCAACAGGAACCGGCAGCTTTGCAGATACAGCACCAGAACGACCGGGCGCTCGTAGATCGGATTGCCGGATCTTTTGCTTACGCTGGCCCTCCAATGCTGAGCTAGGAACGGCTCAAGATCATTGATCTGGCGCTCGTACTCGGCCGCCGTCCGCCCGCTCAGCGCCACTTCATGCCAGATGAGGCTGGATGCGGATGATGCCGAGCTTGCCGAAAGATATGGGGCTTCGTGATAGTAAAGGTTGGTCAGAACGATGACTGTCGCCGGGTGCTCGTGGAACCGGTCAGGCAGCTTCTCGAGCGTCAGGCGAATGTCTTCAAGACTGATCTCTTTGCCGACGACGTAAAATGGCAAATGCTCGTAGCGCCGATGCATTGATCGCAGCACGCGGGCCAGAACCGTCCCATCGCCAACACCCGCATCAAAGACCCGTACAGCAGGCGGACGCGGACGAATCCGATCGAGTTCGAGTGCTATTCGTTCCGATACGACGCGCTTCTCGCTGCACGTATTGACAAACATCAGGTACTTTTGTCGATTGTCATAAAATCGAAAGTTCTTTGCGGGTTCAGTTTCTTCAGTCGCTTGAATCTCAGCGTTCGCAAACTGTGCAACGGACAACACGTCAGTCTCTTCCTTCATGATGGTAATGTTTCATTCGCGGCGTAGCCGTAGCCAATGCACGGCTCAGCCCGCACGAGACCAATGAGCGTGATCAGATCTTTCGGACGAGCTCGACATCTGCTTCGTGGCCGGCCTGTAAGCTTCACATTTCTGACTAAGGGTCCCAAAGGTCGCGCTTGGCTTCCGGAGTGCGCGACTGGAGAAGTGCGCTCATTTCTTCCGCCAAGCGGGAGCTAACTGATCTTAGCGACGCAATCGGGACCGAAACGGGATCCCCATCTCGGTGAGCGGTTGCGAGAGCGGCCAAAGGGAACAAGCCGCGAGCCTTTGATAACCAAAAGCCAGTTTGCTCGAACCGATCAACGCGGAGAATCCAACCTGGCAGGGTCGACCGCTTCGTACTTGCTTAGGAAATCTTCAATCGTTAGCTTGCGGAAATCTGCCAGCGCCGCATGCAAGCATTCGTGATCCCAGTCCCACCAGGCAAGCTTGGTGAGCCGCCCGGCGATGTCGTCCGAGAACCTCGGCCTGACGAGGCGGGCTGGATTGCCCGCTACGATTGCGTAGGCCGGCACGTCTTTGGTAACGATTGCACCGCCTGCGACCACGGCACCGGTACCGATGTTGCGGCCTGGAAGTACGATTGAGCCGTGACCGATCCACACATCGTGACCGATGTGGACCTGATGCTCCCTCCGCCAATCGAAGAATTCTGCCTCGTCACTCTCACCGGGAAAATAGGCGCTCGCCCGATACGTGAAATGCGATTGGCTCGCGCGGTGCATCGGATGGTTGCCAGGGTTGATGCGGGTCATTGCCGCAATCGAGCAGAATTTTCCGATCGTTGTGTAGGTGATTTGGGAGTCGTTTTCGACGTAGGAATAATCACCCATCGTCACTTCTCGCAAGATCGTGCGCGCACCGATCTCGCAGTATGCGCCGAGTTTTGTATCGTGCAGCTGCGCGGCGGGATGGATGGTCGGTTGGACTGAGAGGCTTTTAGGGGTCATAGCTGCTCTGCAAATGAACGGTGGGCACTGGTCTTGAACCGATTGATCGTGATTTTCGGACTGATAGAGGCTGCCTTGCGAAATCTGGACAGCAGGACACTGTGACCTCCAGCATCGCTGGGGCGCAGGGCCGGCATGAGCTCAGTCCCTGTCGAAGACACTATCGGCGAGGAGTTCAGTCGGATTGCGCTCCGCCACGATCTGTCCTTTCTGGACGACAAGCGCTCGGCCGACCAGCGAGGCTACGAAACTGAGATCCTGATCGGCAATGATCATGGCAGTCTTTTCCAACCGATGAATGGATAACAGGCATTCGGCGATTTCGTCGGTGATCGAAGGCTGAATGCCCTCTGTCAGTTCATCGAGCAGAAGAAGCCGGGGCGAGCGAACCATGGCGCGTGCCAGGGCAAGCAACTGCCGCTCGCCGCCGCTCAACGCAGCGCTGGGGCGAGAGAGAAGCTTTTCAAGCCTTGGAAAGAGACACAATATTTCGGCAAGCGGCTTTGCCTTGCTGACACCCGGCATCATGCCCGCGAGCAGCAAGTTCTCCTTGACGGTCAGGCAGGGAAAACCCGCACCGCCTTGCGGCGTGTAATTGAAGCCCAGACGACTGCGCTGATGGGCAGGCAGAGTTTCGATGGCAACCCCGTCCAGCACGATCCGGCCACCTTCGATCGGCAACAAACCCATGACAGTCTTGAGCAAGCTGGTCTTGCCCATACCATTGATGCCGATGATCCCCAGGATCTCCTGAGCGCCGAGATCAAAGCTTAAGCTGCGCAGCACCTGTGTCCTGCCATATCCTGAGACCAACCGTTCACCTTTCAGCATGAATGGTCTCCTTCTTGCGGCCGAGATAGATGTCTCGAACAGTCTCGTTTGCCTCGATCTTGTCCATGGTGTCCTCAACCAGAACTTTTCCTCTGTGCAAGACGGTAACTCTTTGTGCGAGACGGGCGATGAACTCCAGGTCGTGCTCGACCACGATCACCGTTGCGCGGGTGTTGAGACGTTTGATGATATCGACGGTCCTTAGCATCTCCTCGCGCGTCATGCCGGAGGTTGGCTCGTCGAGCAGCGCAAGACGGGGATCGCTCGCGAGCAGCATGCCGAGCTCGCACCACTGGCGATGAGCGTGCGACAGCGTAACCGCCGGCTGGCTGGCAAGACGCGAGTCGAAGCCGATCTCGGCCAGCACCAGATCAACGACCCTGTCCAGCTCCCGCTTCGCAAGGCGTCTACGCAGCGCCGCAATGCGGATATTCTCCCGAGCGTCTAAGTTGGCGTAAACGCTGGGGATCTGGTTCTTGATGGCAATCCCCAGGCGCGCAATATGATGGGTCGCCAGCCCCTGTAGGTCTCGGCCCTCGAAAAGAACGTGGCCGCTGGTCGGTTGGTGCTGATGGGTCAGGCATTTGAACAGCGTACTCTTGCCGGCGCCGTTTGGGCCGATCAGGCAGCGGATTTCACCGGCCGCCACATCCAGGTCGACGCCGTCAACCGCTGCAACGCCGCCGAAACGCTTAACGAGACCTCGCGTTGCGAGAATTGGCCTGCCGCTCATGCCGGTTTCTCCTTCCGCCGCAAGCTGCCGAAACGGTTGGGGAAGCTCAGATTCGACAGCTTTAGAATCATCGGCAGCAGGCCCTGCGGCGCCAGCAGGACGAACAGCATGATCGTCGCGCCGAAAATAAGCTCGGTATTGAGAACCGCGTTGGCGCCGAGGTGGCTGCTGAGAAGCTGGAAAGCGACGCTTGCTACGACCGGCCCGACGAAGGTCCCGAGTCCCCCGGCAATCACCCACAGAACGAATTGCGAAGCTTGTGGGAGATCGAAGACGTTCGGGCTGACGAAACCCATCACTGCTGTGTAAAGCGCCCCGCCAAGGCCCGCAATGGCAGCACTTATGGCAAAGCCAACGAGCTTATAGAATCGGATGTCGTAGCCAAGAAGCTCGCTTCGCAACTCGCTTTCGCGGATCGCGGTCATGATCCGGCCGGCATCGCTCGTACGCAGGAACGAGAGCAGGATGTAAATGCCGGCGAGCGCCATCAGGCAGATCGAGAACGTTGCCTCGGTCGACAGAAATCCCTGCGCATCACCCGGGATATTGAGCGATGGTACTGCCGTGATGCCATTGAAACCACCGAGCGGCACCGGACCGATGTGAAACCAGGGATCGGCCGTTGAGGTCATGAAGGAATAGAAAATCAGCGTCACGCAGAGTGTAATGACGCCGAGATAGACGTCCCCCAGACGGCTGAAGAACAGAAAGTAGCCAAGGACTAGAGAGAATACGACCGGAAGTACGGTCCCAACCAAGACCGCAATCGTACTGTCGCCGACGTTGGAGACGGCGATGGCATAGGCGTAGGCTCCCAGACCGAAAAAAACCGAATGTCCGAGGTTCAGGATCCCGAGTGTCCCCCAGACGAAGGCGAGACCGAGAGCTGCAATCGCCATGGCCGAAAACGCGGACAGATTGACGAGGTCGAACGGCTCGAGAATGAACGGCCCAAGGATCGCGAACAGCACGAGAGCGGCCGGAAACAAAGCATATCTGAGTTGGCGCAGCATGATTCTATCTCCCTCCGGTCCAAAAGCTGGAGACGCCCGTCGGAAACAGGCGCAGGATGATCACGGCCAAAAGCAACAGCGAGGCCTGACCGACGACCGGTGTCGCGAAATAGGAAAGCAACGCCTCAACTGGCCCGAGGATCGTTGCAGCCGACAGGAAACCGGTAATCAGGGCGCCACCACCGCTGATCACGGTGACAAAGGCGCGTGCAACGTAGGCCGCGCCCATGTGCGGAAGGACACCGGATATCGGCGCAAGCAGCGCGCCGGCCAAGCCGCTGATTGCGGCGCCGATAATGAAGGTGACAGCATAGACGCGATCACAATCGACCCCGAGGGTCGCGGCCATCTCCGAGTTCTGCATCGCAGCCCGTGCGATCAGACCGTATTTCGTCCAGTGCAATGCCAGGAGAGAACATAGAACGAGCAGAGCTGTGATCGCGATCAAGACGAGTTGGTAAGCACCGATGGAATAGACACCAATCGGAATATTGCCCAGCGGCGAGCTCACGCCCATCGTTGTATTACCAAATATGGCGGTCACCGCGCCAATTAAGAACAGGCTGAGCCCCCAGGTCGCCAGCATCGTCGTCACCAGATGCCCGTAGAGCCGGCGAATAATGAGGCGCTCTACCAAAGCGCCGATCAGGCCGACGGTTATGGGGGCGACAACCATCATAGAAAGCCAAAGATTGAGGCCGGCATGATTGGCGATCACAGTGGCGTATCCGCCGAGCATGATGAACTCGCCATGGGCGAAGTTGATCACCCGCATCATGCCGAAAATGATCGAAAGCCCCAAGCTGATCAGGGCGAGAAGCGCAATGGAATTAACCACCGCGAAGCACAATACGACGAATTGATCCATAATTCATCTCGGCTCGTGAAAACGGAGACAGGCGAATCGGGCTGCGGCGCCGCGTAAAATGCGGTGCCGCGAGCGCCGGCCCACCTAGATCTGCGGCATCAGAAAATCGGTCTGATTGGGATTGGTGAAGACGTTGCATTTGCCGCCATATGTATCCGGCGGAATCTGCTCCTTTTTCTCGATCAGGCTCCAGCCGCGATTCTTGACCTTGATGATGTGAACGTCTTGGGTCGTGTTGTGGGTGGGGCCGTCCGTGGTCATGATCCCGGCCGGACCGTCCCAGCGGATACCGCCTTCGAGGGCAGCCAGAACCGCCTCCCGCTCGAAGCTGCCGGCACGCTTGACGGCTTCGGCCCAGAGCATGACACCGCTATAGCCGCCGAACACCTCGCCGTTGATATAGGGATGGTTCTTGCCGGCGACGGCTTCGACCTTCGCCAGGAATTCCTTGTTCCTCGTCGTATCGAGTTCCTGGAAGTAGTTGTAGGCGACGATCACGCCGTCGGTTTCTTCTGGAGCAAGAACCTCGTGCTCGTTGCCTGCGGCAAACACGATTGAGATGATCGGAATCTTGTTCAGCATTCCAGCCGCTGCCCACTGCCGATAGAACGACATGGCCGGGCCGCCAACGAGGCAGGAATGGACGATATCTGGCTTCGCGGCCTGGATTTTTGCGATGGCCGCGGTGAAATCCGTCACATCCAGCGGGTAGTAGTCGTCGGCTACGACTTGGCCGCCTTCGCGCTTGGCCATCACGTGATTCCAGATGCCGAAGTTGCGGGGGGCGTTATAGTCCGACGCGATATAGTAGAGCTTCTTGCCGAGATTCTTGAATGACCATTCGAGTAGCGGAACGACTTGTTGGTTGCCACCCGTGTTGACGCAGAACGTGTTCTTCTCGCAAAGCTCGCCTTCATAAAAGGAGCCATAGATGAAGGGTATCTTGTGCTTGCGTAAGACGGGGCGCGTGGCCTCGCGCGCGGCGCCGCTAAGTGCTCCCTGCACCATGACGACCCGATCATTCAGCGCCGCCTTCTGCGCATATTGCGGGTACTTGTTGATATTGGACTGCCCGTCATAGACCCTGAGCTCGACCTTCTTGCCGAGCAGACCGCCGGCGGCATTGATCTCCTCGACGGCGACCCTCATGCACAAATTCGATGGCACACCGTAGATATCGAGAGGCCCCGACAAATCGTGCAGTGAGGCGATAGCGACGGTATCTGCCGCGGCCCAGGCGCGTTTGGAAAATGATCCGGCGATGGACGCAGCGGAAAGCGCGGTGGAAGCGCCAAGAAACGTACGACGGGACAATTTCACGAGAATTCTCCTTCGGCGGCCCGGCAAAAGAGCAATGCTCTCCCTTCGGGTTGTGTGAGACACAGGCATCAGGCCTAGGCGCCGCTTGGAAAAATGCGGCGCCGCGAGCTCGATTTGCTAGATCTGCGGCATAAGGAATTCCGTCTGGTTCGGATGGGCGAACACGTCGCACCTGCCGCCATAGCTGTCCGGCTGGATCTGCTCTTTGGTTGCAACAAGGCTCCAGACGCGATTTTCGACCCTGATGATACGCACGTCTTGGGTCGTGTGGTGCGTCCGCCCGTCTGTGACCATTTTTCCGCCGGGCCCTTCCCAGGTGATCCCGCTTTCCCAGGCCTTCATAACCGCATCGCGCTCGAAGCTGTTCGCGCGCTTGACAGCTTCGGCCCACAACATGACGGTGTTGTAGCCACCGATCGCCTCGCCATTGATGTAGGAGTGATTCTGCCCCATCGCCTCGGCGAAGCGCGCCAGGAAGGCCTTATTTTGTAGCGTATCGAGCTCCTGGAAATAGTTGTACGCCGCATAGATCCCGTTCGTCTCTTCAGGCGCCAAGATCTCGTGCTCCTGCCCGCCACCGAAAATGATCGACACAATCGGGATCTTCTTCAGCATCCCCGCTGCAGCCCACTGCCGGTAGAAAGACATCGAGGGGCCACCAACGAGACATGAGTGAATGAAATCCGGCTTTGCCGCCTGAATCTTGGCGATTGCGGCGGTAAAGTCCGTTACGTCGAGCGGATAGTAATCGTCGGCCAGCACCTCACCGCCTTCGCGCCTGGCCATCAGGTGGTTCCAGGCGCCGAAGGTGCGCGGCGCGTTGTAGTCGGAGGCGATGTAATAGAGCTTCTTGCCGAGATTTTTGAACGACCACTCGAGCAGTGGAACGACCTGCTGGTTGCCTTCAGTGTTGCAGCAAAAGATGTTCTGCTCGCAGGCACCGCCCTCATAGATCGAACCATAGAAGTAGGGCACCTTGTACTTGCGCAGGACCGGCCGGGTTGCCTCCCGGGCAGCTCCCGTCAGGGCGCCCACGGCCATGACCGCCTTGTCCTTGAGCGCCGCTTGCTGCGCGTATTGGGGCCCCTTGTTGATGTCCGACTGGCAGTCATACGCCTTCAGGACGACCTGCTTGCCAAGTAGCCCTCCTGCTTTGTTCAACTCCTTTACGGCGAATTCCGTGCACATGTTGGACGGAGCGCCGTACACGTCGAATGGTCCGGACAGATCGTAGACTGAGGCAATGGTGACGGTGTCCGATGCTGCGGACGCCGAGCTGGCAAGTGAGCCGACCACGGCCGCAGCCGAGACCGCCGCAGAAGACTGGAGAAACGTACGGCGTGACAAATGCATGTGAATGCTCCTTCGAGTCCTGAAAATAAGAGCCCAATGGCGCGAACAACCGCTTCCGCCGGGGCCAGACGACGGACGGCAAGGCGTGAAATGGCCGGCGAGGAGCCGCCTCGCCGGGGGCGGATTTAGGATTGCGCTCGTCGTGCCATTGGAACGACTTGCCTCTCGACGGGTAGGTCCGGCTCGTACAGGTATTTTGCGCTTGCATCGAGAAAGTCGTGGGTGTGGATCACCACGGCATCCGGGTTCAGGAATGCGATGGCATAGGCCGGCGGCTCCATGCTGCAGGGAATCCCTCGCTTGTGATTGAAATCGAGCCACAATTGATGATTGAGCCCTCGCAAGGTGGAAAAGGGAATGTTCTGCCAGCTTCCGGCGATTGGACGATGCACATGCCCGAAGAACAAATGACGGATGGGATGTCCCTCAAGGATCTTTCCGAATGCTGCCCCGTGGTCGAGCATGATGTCGTCCGCGGGCCGGAAGTGAACCTGCAGCGGCGGGTGATGCATGAACAGATAGATTGGCCGGCCTTGCGCCTCCTCCAAACGAGCGCGTAGCCACGTCTGTCGGTCTTTACAATAGAGGCCCGCATGGCTGTCGGAGCGCTTCGTATCGAGGAAAAGAAAGCGCCCGGCCGGCGTGTCGAGCGCTGATTGGACGAAGCCGAAATCATCGAGGGGGGCGTCGGGAAATACAGTGTGGAAACTAGCGCGATCGTCATGGTTTCCCATGAGCAGCTGCACCGGCATCGGCAGCACCTGAAGCGCTTCACGCAAACGAACATAGGCGTCTCGCTCGCCGTGGTGAGCGAGATCGCCAGTGATGACGCAAAGTTCTGCATCTGCATGGTGCTTGGCGACATCTGCGAAGCAGGCCTTTAGGCGCTCACCCGGGTCGTTGTCGAAGAGACGATCGCCAGGCGGGACCAGGTGAAGGTCGGTGATTTGAATGATTTTCATCTCAGCTATCTGCAGACTGATTAGGTGTCAGGAGGCGACGGCCTTAGCGGTCGACCTGGAATTCGCCGTCCAGAGCCGGCGAGATGCAATCTCGGCGCCTTGCACAAGTGATTCGAGCTTGCGCCAGGCGATGTCGGGATCGACAGTGTGGAAAGTTGCAAAGCTGGCAAAGCCGCAGTCGGTGCCGGCGATCACTCGTTCCCGCCCGACCAAATTGGCGTATTGTTCGATGCGCTGAGCAACGACCTCGGGATGTTCAATGTAGTTCGTGCAGGTGTCGATGACGCCGGGCACGATGACTTTGTCGTCGGGGAGCCGCGTCTCCTTGAAGAAGCTCCATTCGTGCGAGTGACGTGGATTTGCCGCCTCCAGCAGAAGTGCCATCGGCCGCGCCTTGATGATGATGTCGAAGATCTCATGCAGATCGATATCGTGATGGTGGGGCGATTCGTAATTGCCCCAACATAGATGTAGTCGCATACGATCGGCGGGAATGTCGCGGAGCGCATGATTGAGGACTTCGACGTGAAGGGCAATTTCCTCGCGAAATTCCACCACTTCCATCGGTTTCGCCCGGAAATGCCGTCCAAGCGCCAGATCAGGACAGTCGATCTGCAGAAGGATGCCAGATGCAGCAATAGCGTCGTATTCCTTCTTCATCGCGTCGGCCAACGCATAGAGATAAGCCTCTTGCGATGGATAATATTTGTTCGGCATGTAGTGTGCCATGATGCCCGGAGAGGAGGCGTTCATAAACGCTTCCTCTACAGAAACCGTATTGAGTGCCGCATCGAGATTGGCGATATCTGTCGCCACAGCAGCCTCTCCCTGATACTCGATGGGTCCCACGCAGGCCGGAGTTTTGATATCTAGATTGACCCTCTTTGCGAAATTCGAAAACTCCGCCAACTCCGATAATGCAAGTGGCTGATCAACCCCGGTCAGGCCTGTCATGCGCTCCCGCGCATAGGTCGAATACGCGTATTTGCTCATCTCGCCGTCATCGACAATCGCCAGGCCAATGAGCGATTGCTTTTTTACGATGTCGAGGACCGCTGAACTGATGCTTGGCGACAGCAACGGACTGCGGTCGCTGTCCAGTTCGCTTTTCTCCTTCGCCAAGAGCATTTCCTCCAATGCAGGCGGCCGCGGTAGACTGCCGACATGGGTTGTGAGGATTCGGTCGCTGCTTATTTTCATTCGTCTCTCCTACTCGTTCGTAGCGAAGTCGGCAGACGGCGCCCCAATTCCCGTTCTGATGGGGAGAGGGCCACGACACGCGCGATTTCGTCGTGCGTAAGCATTGCGCTCTCTATGGTCCTTGAGAGTACAGCCGTTTGCGACCTGCTTCCGGAGACGAGGCGTAGCAAGCGTAATTAACGCGGAAATGTCTTGTTATTAGTCCTGCTAATGGTTGAAGCATTGCTTCAATTAAATGGCTGGCATCAAATCGACTGCGCCAACCTTATTCTGCACAACAGCCAGAACATGCGCAGCAAATCATTTCAGATCTGGCAGAGTTCGCCGAGAAAATGCGTCGTACAAGCTATTTAAATACTGGAGGGGTCCCTCGCGAAAACGGTGCACAAAGGGCGCAGTCGGAATTAAACGCTGTTTTTTTTGTCGCGTCTCCTGCCGAGCAGGGGGGCATGTTTTGCTTATGCTCTAGAATAGTAGCAGCTCGCGAGCAGTGTTTAGAAGCAGCAGAAGTGTGGCTTTTCAGATCCCTGTCTGATGTTCATTTTCAACTACGGGGGTAGGAACTCTACTGCGAGGGAGCCGCGGGATCTTTCGTCGTTCTACGATCTTGAAGCGCATGGTGGGGGAGGGCGATATGGGACAGTCACGCCGACAAGCCATTTCGATCGTCACTCGTGATGGTGATCAAAATACATCAAGAAGGAGCTTGAGAATGTCCGCCTGAATGACCTGAACATGTGGCGCTAGGGCCACCTTTGGCCCAGCACATACGGTGTCCGATCTCGCGGGGATAGGTAGGGGTGCGCGAAAGGCCTTGAACCCGCGTTGGAAATTGCATTCGCGGCAACAGGAGGAGTAGGCGTCGAGGCATGAAAATCAGTTCTCACCAGATTGCGGCCTTCACAGAGGTCTTCCGGCAGAGAAGCGTTTCAGAAGCGGCAGCTGTTCTCGGTGTCACCCAATCAGCCGTCACTCAGCACCTTGCCAAGCTTGAGCAACACATGGGGACGACACTCTTTATCCGCCATCGCAGCGGACTCGAGCCGACCAAACCGGCTCAGGAACTGTTTGCGCTAACTGATCGCGTTCGCGTCCTTGAGCAGCTCGTCGGGGAGAAGATCAATGCCTACAGTGACCTGTCGGCCGGACATCTAACCGTGATCGCGAACGCGCCGCGTCCGGCGATGCCAATTATTTCCGAGTTCAACCGGCATTTTCCCGCAGTAAGAATCACGTTCTCACTCGTGCCCTGGGAGCTTGCTAAGCAACGACTTGAAGCGCGGGATGTCGATATTGCTATCATCACTGAGCCTGATGACATTGCCAACCTATTCCACGTAGAGCTAAGCAAAACTCGGCTAATGGCGCTCATGCCGCGAGAGCACCGACTTGCCTCTAGACCGACGCTCACTCTTGCTGAACTTGCACAAGAAAGAATCATTTTGACCGAGGACGGTTCGCTGACGCTCCGCGAAGTAGAGAAAGCGTGTCTTGAGAATAGTATAAACACGCCTAATGTTATCAAAATGGCGACTTATCCTGTTCTGAAGGAGGCTGTTCTGCATGGAATTGGCATCGGAATTCTTCTCGAAGACAGCGTGTTTCCGGCAGAGGAGCTCGTTTATAAAACAGTCGACGAACTCAGCATCGATTTCAAAACGTATATAGTTACGACGTCCGATAAAAGACGCCTACGATGCGTTAAATCGTTCTTCGAAACCGTAGAAATCTCTTTAGAAGACCAAGGAAATAGTTTTCGTCGTTAGATAGATTTGAGTTGCTGACGAAGGGTGGAATACATCGGAGCTCGAAGGACTTGCCTGAGCCTTGTGCGACAGCGGAAAATCTCCATCAGCAAGTGCGCTGCCGCTGCAGAATGAGTTTGGCGGCGCATCGAATTCAGGGTCGGCATATAATCCGGCTACGACCCAGGTCCGCTCGTCTATCAATGTACCTGCCTTCAGCCGTCCGGCACGGGCGCAACGAGCCCCGGTAATATTTGATAGAGACAATGCGCTTGCTTACCGTGCTGCCGAGCGCGATTTTCCCGGAAACGAATTGTCCCCTCCACGGCGTGAACGAACCGCGAAGTTGAAGTCATCGCGCCAGGAGGATTTTGAGGCTTCTATGCCCCACCTGAACTCCTAATCGCTTGGTCCGTTCTCCGGGAGGGCTATTCTTGCCATCGGCTCGCCCGCTCGCCAGATGCGACGAGGAACTCGGCGATAAGGTCAAAGCCAGCTTCTCGCCAGCGACGCCCCCGCGGCGCACGCCGTGTGTGGTATGACCTGCTCACCCCCAACCTCCGAGGCACGCATGCTGCCTTGGCGCGGCACTCGGAAGAGCGTCGTCGTCAGGTTCTCGACAGCTATCGCCCATAGCTGTCCAGATGGCAATCATAGCTTGCCGATCGGATGCAAGAACATGGGGCTCGTGGTTGGATGCTTGAGGAATGGGACGTTCACGGTAGCTTTCCGCCGGTTCCGACGATGCCGAGTCGAGGCAGACCAGGCTTCAATTTGTGCCATATTCTGAAGGCGAGAACGAATGGAGTTCCCATCAACAAACCGGGTGCGTCAACAATCGGGCAGCGCAGGCGCGCAAGAGAGCTCACCGGTTCAGTCCGCGGATGCGACGGCCTTTGAGCAGCAGCTGAGCGAAATAGGCAATTCAGGTGGTCGCGTGCTGATGCAGCCGCTCATCCATCGACCGGGTGCATCGGCATCGGAGGCTCAGCCCATCTTGCAACGGAGCGGGGCACAAGATAGCGCGGCACCACATCGTGGCGGCGGAGGCGGCTCGGCGCAACCGAGTAAGTCAACTGGGGTTTTGGTCGGTCACAGCAATCGCCCTGTCTATTCCGAAGATGCGCTCATCATTTCGAGACTTGGGCCAGCCCTCGTCAAAGGAAACGCTGCGAAGTGCACCGCAGAGAACAATGTAAGTAATCTTCTCACTCTCGACCGCTGGCTCTTTGAAAATAGGAGGGGGACTATCGCTGCTCGGCTCGACGACGAGTCGCTGGCGGCTGATGTCGAGGAGTTCATAAAAAACGGCGGTACCAAGAAGGTCCGTAAGGCACTAGATCATCTTCGCACCTCCGAGTCCGCGGGCGGAGTTGTGCCGATCGCGGGCGTCGTTAAGTTGAGCCCTTATCCAGAGGACGCGGTCCTCATCAGGCAGTACAAGAACGAAACACGGACCCCTACTGGCCAGAACAACGCAACTGCTCTTACCAGGTTCAGTGACTACCTACGCGAAAAGAACAAACGGAGGATTGCTGGCCGGCTTTCCGACCAGTCGCTGGACCATGATGTCGACGACTATAAGAAAACGCCCGGATATGACCCGAAAATCGTGTCCGCATTGGGTCGACTCCGAAAATCCCAAGCGGGCGTACAAGCGATTGAAGTCGAGCGCCGTATCCCGCCAGCTCCATGTTCTGAAGACGCGGTCCTGACGGAGGCGACGTGCATTGGGGACGGCGCTACGCAGCCGGACGTAGGTATCAGCTGGCCAGAGGTCCTTCGTGCGGAAGGTCAGGATGGGGATGTTTCTTTGGAGGTGATGGACGAAGCGGACCGCTCGTCGTCTCTCCAGTCGAGTACCCAAGTAGGCGCATCGCTCGGGGGTGCGCCGCTCATCATGCAACTGAACGTGCAGGACAATTCGCCAGCTCCGTATGGTGAGGACGGCAGAGCGATGCTGAGCGCCTCGCTAGTGCAGTCGGCTCGGTCAGCTGCGGTTTACGTCGATGGCAGCGTGCTCCCTCTCTATTCCGATGACGCATCCCTTATCCTCGGCCTCGAGGAGACCGTCGTTGGGTCCAATGGAGAGCAGTTGCTCAACTTAGCTCGCTGGCTCTTTGCAAGTGATAAGCCGGGCATCGCAGCTCGGCTGCACGACGACTCTCTAACTCAGGATGTCGAAGAGTTCGAGAGAAGCTGTGGCTCCTCGTCCGTCGTTACGGCACTAACTCTTCTCAAGGCTCCCCGGTTGGAAGACGCTGCCCCGCCGCGCGTGAAACGCGCTGTCCTCAATCCTTATCCCGAGGACGCGACCCTCATCAACGAGTACAAAAAAGCGCCTGCGGAAGGGATCACTCAAGATACCGCCAAGACTTATGCAACTCTGCTTGCCGATTTCAGTAACTATCTGCGGAACAAAACCAAACCGGGCATTGCGGCTCGGCTTTCCGACAGGTCGCTGCATGAATTGCCTAAGGATGTCGAGGGCTATAAGGGCTCCGGTGGCAAACGGAAGATCCGTACCGCACTGGCTCATTTCCTTAAGTCGTCGTTGGGCGTCAGAGCGATAGAGCCCGAGCGCTGGAGTCCACCCGGTCCTGATCCCGCCGTGGTCCTGACAGAGCCGAGACAGGTCGAAGAGGATGCTACGCAGCACAGCGCGTCGCTGGGAGCTGTCAGCCTCCGTGCGGAGAGGGACGATCAGAATTTGGCTTGCGAGATGATGGACGAAGCCGGCCCGTCGTCGACGCTTGAGCTAACCGCGCAACTCGCTGCATCACTAACGGAGACGCCCCCCATCATGCAGGCGAGCGGGCGCGAACACACCCCCGAATCGCAGGAAGGCGGCGCAGCGCTGCCCGGCGCGTCGGCGCTGCAGCCGGGCCAATCGCCTTGGGCTTTCGTCGGTCTCATCGGGGACCCTCTCTATTCCCAAGACGCATCTCTGATCAATAAACTAAGGCCAGCACTCATCAAGCGCGGTTTCAAGCCGCGCACCATCAGGGATAATGTCAATGCGCTTCTCAGATTGGGGCGTTGGCTCCTTAAAAGTAACAAGCCGGAAATTGCTGCTCGGCTTAACCACGAGTCACTGGATGAAGATACCCAGGCATTCGACAAGACTCCGAACGGGTCCATCCTTACGGCATTACGTCATCTTCGGGCTTCTCAGTCCGAAAGCGGTGGCACGCCCATCGCAAGCCGCGCAGGATTGAATCCCTTCGATGATGATGCGGCCCTCATTAAAGAGTACAAAGCAACCACCACCAAGAACGTCAAAACGACGAGCACATACGCAACTGCTCTCACCGGTTTCAGTGACTACCTCCGTAGGAGCAACAAGCCGGGATTTGCTGCGCGGCTTTCGAACAAATCGTTGGATAAAGATGTCTCGGCTTATCGGAAGGAGCCCGGCAGCAATCGGAAGATCGGTGCCGCACTGTCTCGCCTGCGAGAATCGCCGACGGGCACCCGAGCGATCGAACTCGAGGAGCCATCACGCGAAGAGGTCCTCATTAACGATGAGCGAGACACACAAGACACAGTGGGGTTAACGCTGGCGGAGAGAACGGATGCCTTAGACGATTCGCAAGCCGTTCCCACTGAGCGCCAGCTCGACGGGAGCGATAACTTAGGCGGTCGCGCGCCACAGGCTTTCACGGATGAAGTGGAGCCGGCCTGGCAGGAAGCACCGCCCACGATGTATGCCGGCGGATATGGATACGCGACCTTATCGCAATCTGTAGGCGGGTCAGTCGCGTTTCCTGCCAGCATGACAGCAGAGTCTCATCGCCAGTTCCGTGTGGGCCGAGGGGCGAGCACGCGGTCGATCTATCCTGAGGATGTGACTTTCATCTCGGGGTTTAAGGAAGCGATGATGTCGGCAGGTTACCAGGAGAGTACCGCAGTTGAGAATGTACGGGCTCTGCGCAGGCTGAGCCATTGGCTCTTGGTCAACGAGAAACCAGCAATAAGTGCTCAGCTTGAGAGCGAATCGCTCGACCGGGATGCCGAGAAGTGCGGTGGGTACTTCGCCGGTCTGGCACTAAACCATCTCCGGGCGTTCAAATCGGCCGGCGGAATCGCTCCAATGACAGGGCGAGGCAGGAATGCGGTGGCACAGGGCGCCTCCCAGAGGCCTTTTAACTGGCCAGCGGAGCTCTCTCCCGGGGAGGATGACCAGAGTGTTCCTGAGCAAACCTTAGGCTGGCCAGGGATGCCGTCAGCAGAGGATAACGACCAGCTGTCTCTCGATCTGGCTGCGAGCGGGTACCAGGCTCGCGGCCCTGGCGAGGTCTTCCCGCCTCCGAGCTGGCGGCATGAGCACCGTCAGGATGCGCTAGATGTAAGCAACCTTCCGCAAGGCGAAGAGGTGATGATCAACTATGAGCATGGAACAGTGGATTCCGCGCCGGCGAAGAGGCGGAGGATCTTCAGTCCGGAAAGTCTTGCCACGACCACTCACTCGGCCAGCCAAGTGGGGGCCGTTGACGAGTCTCCTTATCCCGACGACGCGGACCTCATCAAGAAGTACAAAATGCAAGCTGCGACTGAGGGTACTTCAAGTACAGCTAACAGCTATGCGAGCCTGCTCATCGATTTCAGTCGCTACCTTCATCAGAACAAGAAACACAGCATTGCTGCTCAACTTAACGACACGTCCGTCAATGAACTGGATCAAGATGCCAACCTCTATAGAAAGGCCGGCGGTTATAAAGCTGTCAATGCGGCGCTCGCTCATCTCCGGGACGGAGCGAGCAAACGCACTCCCGCTGCCATTTACTCTGCGGACGCCTCCCTTATTACAGGTCTCGAGCCTGCACTGATAGGCGCGGGGTACGAGGCGATTACGGCTAAAACCCTATATGTTCGTCCTCTGCGCAGATTCAGCCAGTGGCTTTTTGCAAACCACAAGTCGGGAATCGCTGCTCGGCTCAATGATGGCTCGCTGGACCTCGATGCCGCGAACTTCGAAAAAGGTCTTAAGAGGCGAGCCGTTCCTACGGCTCTAGATCGTCTCCGGGACTTCCGGTCCGAGCGCGGAATAGCGCCGATCGAAGTCCGCCAGCGAAACGTCGAGGGCGTCGCTCTTGAGCACAGTTGGCCAGAGGAGCTCCCTCCGGACGGTGACGATCAGGATCTGCTTTGCGTGGTAGAGGAAGAGGGCCCATCGTACGGCATGACCATCCCTGAACAGACGCAGGAGGTAGAACAAGCTCCACGGCAGGAGCCTGCCGGGTCCGCCTCAACCTGGTCGCTACAGATACCGTCTGACTTTGATTGGAGTCTGTGGCCGGCCTGGGAAGCCGCGCCATCATTGCCTGTCGCCGCGCAGTCGCCGTCCACACCGTACGAGCTGCGTGACGATGCTCACAATGCATTTCCGCGCACACCGTCCGATGCTATGGTCGGGACTTGGGATCCGACAGCCTCGATCCACGGACACCGCGGGCGGGTGCTCGGCAACATGGAATGGCTGGGCGACGAGCATATCGCGGCGGATTACGCACTCCTGCTACGGCACTTGCAGAGGGACAATCCGGATCTGGCGGCCCGGACTCGGTTCGTAGAGCCCGTGACAACCCATGTGCTGCGCAGGACCCTGAACGAGGACGTTCTCCTGGAAAACTGGCAGGGGATTGTCAACGACCAGGATGGTAACGATACCGCCCGCTTCCTGTTTCTGCCAGTGAACGATGATGTGGACGATGGCGGCCGCCATTGGTCCCTGCTGCTCCTTGATCGCCACGCGCCGGAAGGGCCGGTTGCCTATCACTACGACTCCGCCGAGGGACGCAATCACACCCATGCAGCAAAGCTCGCAGAAGTGCTGCATGCCCGCCTCGAGCGACCCCGCATGGCCCAGCAGCAGAACAGTTATGATTGTGGCGTCTACGTGGTGGATGGCACGCGAGAGCTGGTTAGCCAATTGGCTCAAGGGCAACCGCCCGAGCTGCTGAACCTCGACAACCTCGTCGCGGATCGGCGGGCACTGCAAAACCGTCTCAGCGGCTGACCGCGGTACGTCCGATGGACGATCAACCCGGGCGGCCGGAGTTGCTCCAGTCCATCCTCGATCACTCGGGGTCTTCAAGTATATCTCGCGGCAGAGCCGTGGGCTGGTGCCGGATGTCGGCTCCCAGCTACTGGCTGCGAAGTTCTCGCATGTTCTCTGGGGCCGCCTCCAGCCCGGTGCGGGCCCGGCAGTAGCTCGGCCCGGCCGATCTCAATTCAGCTTCCACTTTGTTCACATGAAGGACTGATCCGAAGCACGTCTGCAATGGCACGAACGCCCTCACCCAGGTCAGGCGCTCGCCAGAGCGCGTTCACAAAGATCTTCCGAACAGGGGCACGTCATCGATGAGATTGTCTCCTCTGAGAACCCCGGTTCAGTCAAAAACGTCATCTTCCAGCGGTCGTGTCCGCTGGAAGCGGAATGAGAGCAGCGACCTCGCGATCCCGAGCGCTCTCGCTCACAGCGAGGCCCGTAGCGACGCCGACACGATCCGCCTCCCGACGGTTCTGACTCATCTTGCGCTTGCCCTCGAAGCGAGTGACCGGCATCCGGATCCCCACGATGCCGCGCAACTCGGATGCGATGAAATCCGCGGGCGCATCCGGGACAGCCCACGGCTTGGGGCGTGCACTCTCATGTTTGTTGGTCAGGCGCGTCACAGCACCCAGTAGCCGTTCCGGCTCCTGAAAGAATTCGACAGGCCCGTAGGCATGGACGACGACGTAGTTCCACGTCGGCACGACCTTGTTGGTCTCCTGCTTGGTCGCGTACCAGGACGGCGTCACGTAGGCCTCAGGGCCCGCGAAAATTGCGAGGGCCTCGCCCAGCGGCGACAGACGCCAGTGCGGATTAGCCTTCGCGAGGTGTCCATACAGCGTGCCGTGTTCGCCCTCGCTCTCATCAAGCAAAAGCGGAACGGGGGTGGCAATCGGCCCGTCCGTAGTGGCAGTGACCAGATTGGCCAAGCGGGCGTTGCGGATGGTGGTCCGAATGCTCTCGACGTCGTCGTCCTTGAAGGCGGGGGGAATATACATCGTGCGTCTCCGTTCTTAGAAGGCGGGCTAGTCCGAATCTGCCCGCTAGAAACGACCAGTGTCAGCTGCATGTTGTCTGCTCTTCCCCAATGGCGATCCCCCCGTGTCGAGGTGGGAAGGTGATCATTGAGTTTCGACACGATGCCCTCATTTAAAGTCAGTGGGCTGCCGCCGAGTCTGGCTCAGATCGTCATGAGATGCAGGCGGAGCAGGAAAGCCGCTGGCGCCTAGGCTGACCATGGAAGCGAGTAGGTCTTCAACTGCGTGAAGCTCCGCATCGCCTCCAGCACACCCTCTTTGTGTCCAAGCCCGGACTGCTTGATTCCCCCGAATGGGGTCAATTCGGTGCGGTATCCCGGAACTTCCCAAACGTTCACGGAACCTACGGCGAGACCGTTGATAAGCTTCGTCACATGATCGAGCCGGTTCGAGCACACTCCGGCAGAAAGTCCGAACTTGGTCGCGTTCGCGATCGATATGATCTGATCAACATCGTTAGGACAACGGATGATCGGCAGCACCGGGCCGAATGTTTCTTCCATAACAAGTTCGGACGCTGGTGAGACGTGATCCAATAGGGTGGGCGGATAAGATGCGCCGTTAGGCAGGTTGCCGAGCAACAGGGTAGCACCAGCATCGATGGCATCGGAAACCCGCCGAGCAATCAATTGGGCAGCCTCTCGATTGATGACGGTCCCGAGGTCAACCGATGGATCGCTGGGGTCGCCAGTCGAGAGTTTTCGCATGTGATGCAGCGCCCGTTCGGCAAATTCGTCGGCAACAGAGTCAACCACCAACGCCCGCTTGACGGCTGTACATCGTTGGCCCGAGTTCTTGGTCGCTCCTTGAACAGCCAAATACGCCGCCCGATCGACATCGGCATCCTCAAGCACGATGATCGGATCGTTGCCACCAAGCTCCAAGACGAGCTTCCGGTAACCGGCTCGTTCTGCAATATGGTGCCCAACGCGAACGGAGCCAGTAAATGTCACGAGCTCAGCATTCGGATCGGTAAACATCGCGTCTCCCAACTTGTCGGGAGCCCCGGTCACGATCGAAAGCATTCCCTCCGGCAGGCCTTGCTCGTAGAGAATCTTGCCAAGTGCTAGTGCGGTCAATGGCGCCCGCTCAGAGGGCTTCAAGACGACACGGTTGTTCGTTGCAATCGCCGGCGCCAGTTTATGGCTGATGAGATTGAGAGGATGGTTAAACGGTGTGATAGCTGAGATCGCGCCTAAGAGAGGCGTTCGCATGGAGAAAATGCGCCGATCATGTGGGGTTGCGCCAATATCAGATGGGTAAATCTCGCCGTCGCTCTGGATCAATGTATGGGCAGCAAATGACCAGACGTCGCATGCGCGGCCGGTTTCATGCAAAGAGTCCTTCAGGCACAGACCTGTTTCTGCCGTGATAAGCCGAGCAAGCCGATCTTGATCTCTCTTAATCGCGCCTGCCGTCCCCAGCAGGATATCCGTCCGTTCGCGGCGTGTGAGCCGAGGATGACTCCGCGCGGCTGCTTCAAATGCTTGGCGTGCATGTTCCGGTCTGCTTTGTGGGACTCTGCCAAGAAACATTCCGGTGAATGGATTCCTCACGTCGATCGTCGCGTCCGAATGAGCAGGCGCACCTGCGATAAGCATAGGATGATAGTCTTGATCGGTATCGTACATGTATAACTCTACTGAGGCGTTGGCAACAACGAGATCGCGATAACCCGCAAAACGTCACTTTCGTCATAGGTCCGTGGCCGCGCTGCGAGCAGATCTTCATCGCTCTAATTTGAAAATATCAACCGGGTTGTCGTCAAAGACGTGTTCCGACGACCTCCTACATCCGCTTCGAAGAAACGCGATACCGCTCGTGGAACCCACGAACGGATAACAGGAGCAGGACTGGAATCTGGTTGACCATCAACAGAGATGTTATCGGATTTATGATGTTTCCGAGACCAGAATTTTGAAGCGCAACGACCGCTCGTTGACCTGAGAGGGTCGCGCCAGCAGCTAGTGCAACTGCGCTGCCTTCGTTCGCGGCAGGCACGGCCAGCATTCCCGAAGCTTTGGCGACTTGATCGAATAGATCACCGAAATTGGAACACGGCACCCCAGAGAAGACCGTGTACCCGGCCGTGCGGAGCTTCGACAACAGAAGACAGGTTGGGATAGACATGTCGTGCTCCACACACCTCATTGAGAGCGGCAGCGAAATGAGGCGGTCCTCCAACGCGGCATGTTCATTGGCGTCGGGAGGTCTTTCTCGCGACGATAAGGCTGCGATTGCAGATGGATTTGTGGTAACTGATCTCCTGGAAGCCGGTGCTCTCGAGCATAGCCCGCATATCCTCGAAGGTGTAACAGCAGCCCTCATAGCCCGTGGTCAGCAGCACAGAGTATTCTGCCTCAGCCGCCGGCGACGGGCGCCCTCCGCGGTCATCAGGGTGGCAGCTGAAAATTGCTATTCGACCACCAGAAGAAATGCTCTCGAACGACTTGCCCAGGAGCTGATTGACCTTGTCTGGTCCCCAATTGTGTAGCACGTGCGAATAGAGGTGGAGGCTAGCATCCGCAGGCAGGGGATCGACGAACATGTCGCCAGCTATGACATTGGCGCGACCCGGGTATAGATTACGATCTTTCAGACACGTCCGTGCAAGTTGATCAACCGGTGGACGCTCAAGGATTGTTGCTGAGAGTGAAGTATAGCGCATCAACAAATGCGCGGAATACACGCCCGATCCTCCACCTACATCGAGTACGTGGGTATCGTTCGTGCAATCCAGCAGCTCTGCGAGGTGCGGAGCAAAGATCCGTCCCCGTTCCTCCATCCCGCGTGTGTTGAGATCTGCGAACTCATCCGTCTGCATCAAGGCGTCCCAAGTCTTGGTTACGCCGCGCTCAATGTGCCAGGTATCAGAGCCATCCTGTCGCAGGATCTCATAAAGCTCCCGAACAGAAGGTTTATATTTCATCGTTGCAATATAGGACGAGATGTTGTCCGCGGAATTGCCGCTCAGATACTGGAGGGCTGTTGCGGTTGCGTGCAGTCGGCCAGATTGTTTGGAGATCAGGCCCCAGGATTCGAAGAGTCGAGCCATGGTCCGTGTTGGCCGCTCGCGAAGAGAGAAGTGAAGTCGCAGCTCCTCTTCAGTTACCGGCTGGCCATCCAGGTAAGTAAAGAGGTCAAGCCATGAGACTGCGGCGATAAAGAGATCGGCGGCATAGGAGCTGTCGCGCCACTTAATGATTTGAGCAATATCGGGAGAGGGGACAAGTGCAGCTTCAGAGGTCTGGGCGTGTGACGTCGGTAGAGACGAATGCATAGCCACAAGTCCTTTTCGAAACGACTTCGGTCTGAATGAGCTTAGCTGCATGTCGGAAAGCCTGCACTCCGACGTTCAGCAAGTAATCAGTGACACACGTCTGTCATCTCGATCAATTGCTAGCGTTGGTAGTTGACCGTTTGCAAACTTGCTCGCGCAGGGTTCGGAGCAAAGGCCGTCACTCCGATAATCGGAAGCTCTTGTTATGAGGAAAATAAAGGTTACGCGCGGTGTCATACTGCCGACGCATGTCGCAATTGCTTCAAAGCGCATAATGCATCAGGCCCCGACTTTCTAAGGCGTTGCGTTTCCGCCCAACTATCGCGGCCTACCAACTGGTACGGTCCTTGCTGTTCTCCTCGCCAACTCGCCAGAACAGCCTTGGAGGAGAGATGATCCAGACCACGACTAGGCCCAACGGTGGTAATGGCGGGCATGCGACAGCGAAACTCGATGCCCTCGTCATCGGAGCCGGCATAGCCGGCCTTTATCAGCTTTATCGGCTACGAGAACTCGGGCTTAACGCCAGGGCGATTGACGCGGCCCCGGAGGTCGGCGGTACCTGGTATTGGAACCGATATCCTGGTGCGCGGGTCGATTCGGAGGGTTACGTCTACCACTACCTTTTCTCCGAAAGTCTCTACAAAGGATGGAGCTGGAGCGAAAGGTTTCCGAGCCAGCCCGAAATCGAACGCTGGCTGAATTACGTTGCGGACCAGCTTGATCTGCGCAAGGACATTCAGCTCGGCACGAGAGTTCAGAGCGCTCATTTCAACGAAGCGACGGAGCGATGGGTGGTCGCGACCGACAAAGGTGATGTGCTCGATACGCAGTTTCTCGTCACATGCTGCGGTATGCTTTCGGCACCCCATGTGTCCTTCCCTGGGCAGGATACGTTCAAGGGGCAGGTGTTCCATACGGCGCGATGGCCCCGGCAGCTGGTTGAGCTTGCTGGCAAGCGCGTCGGTGTGGTTGGCATTGGTGCGACGGGGATCCAGGTCATCCAAGCGATCGCGGAAGAAGTTGGCCATCTCAAGGTATTCGTTCGCACGCCGCAATACATCCTCCCTATGAAGAATCTCAAGTACTCGGCCGCCGATGTCGAAGCCTACAAGTCAAAGTTCAAAGCCCTTACCGAACGGCTGCCACACACGTTCACGGGCTTTGAATTTGATGTCGAGCACGCCTGGGCCGAATTGTCAGCGCAACAGCGCCGTAAGGTGCTTGAGGACTGCTGGAACGATGGCTCTGTGAAGTTGTGGATAGCTTCCTTCGTCGAACTGTTCTTCGATGAAGCGGTGAACGCTGAGATCTCCGAATTCGTGCGCGCTAAAATGCGCGAGCGGCTGGCGGATCCAAAACTGTGCGACCTGCTGATCCCGAGCGATTACGGATTCGGCACCCATCGCGTCCCCTTGGAGCAGTATTTCCTCGAGGCGTTTCATCGAGCAAATGTGGAAATTGTCAGCGTTAAGACGAACGCAATCGAGCGCATTACGGCTGAAGGAATTCAGACCAGCGACGGCACAGTTCACGCGCTCGATATCATCATCCTGGCGACCGGATTCGACGCAGGAACAGGCGCTTTGACACGCATCGACATCCGCGGTCGCGGTGGACGATCGCTGAAGGAGGAGTGGGGCAGGGACATCCGGACCACCATGGGGTTGCAGGTGCACGGCTATCCCAATCTATTCACGACCGCGGTGCCGCTGGCCCCCGCTGCCGCGCTTTGCAACGAGACCACCTGCTTGCAGCAACAGGTCGAGTGGATAACTGGATGCATTAGCTATCTCCGCGACAAAAACTTGAAGATGATCGAACCCTCCAAAGAGTTGGAAGATCAATGGGTGGCGCATCACGATGAGCTCGCCAACGCAATGCTGATGTCCAAGACGAATTCCTGGTACTTGGGATCGAACGTTGAAGGCAAGCCGCGCCGAGTCCTCTCCTACACCGGAGGCGTAGGAAACTATCGGAAAAAGTGCGACGAAGTTGCCGCAAGTGGCTATCGCGGCTTTGTCACACACTAGGGTTCCTGCCTAAGCCGAACCCGGCGCGAGCAATTGTGACAGTCAAGACCTCTCGGTGGAAGACCTTGACTGTAAAAATGGAGCCACGATGGGAGTGCTGTCGCATCTGCGGGTCGTCGAAATTGGTAGCTCGGCGGCAACCAGCTATTGCGCGCGAATGTTTGCCGACTTCGGGGCCGATGTTCAGAAGGTCGAGCCGCCGGCAGGCGATCCAATTCGGCGCTGCGCGCCGCTCACTCCGGTGGGCCAGAGCGCTTGGTTCGCTTTCCTGAACTTCAACAAATCAAGCACGATCATTGACCCCGCTGCTCCGGACGCGGTCGCACAGCTGACCGCGATGATTGACAACTGCGATATTCTGGTTGACGGCAGGGACATTGATCCGGCGAATTGCCCCTCAGTCGATATGGCCGCAATCCGCCAGCGGCGATCCGGATTGATGCACCTCCAAGCGAGCTGGTTCGGCCGTGAGGGTCCTTATGCAGGCTTCGCCGCAACCGATGCGACCATCCGTGCGCTCGCCGGGCTAATCAAGCTTGTTGGACCGGCCGAGGGCCCGCCGTTGCACGCACCGGATTTCCAGACCGGTATCCTCGCCGGCCTGTGGGGTTTCATCGCGGCGGCTTCTTCGGCGATGGCACAAATGGAGGGTCAAGCAGGACGGTCGTGGTCGGTCAGTATCTTCGAAGCGAGCCTTGCTATCAGCGAATATCTCATGTTCGAAGCTTCGGCGCGCGGTGAGGTCATGCGCCGGATTGGCATTAACCGCTTCTGGCCGGTTTTTCCGGGCGGCATTTACGAAGCCAAAAATGGTTGGCTCGGCGTTACGACGTTCACGCCGGCACAATGGCGTGCATTCTGCGATATGCTTGAGCTGTCCGAACTCGGCGATGATCCGGCTCTGGTCCTCGGCGAAGAGCGTCTGCAGCATGTCGAGCGGATCGAACGAGAGATCACGCCACGGCTGAAGGTGCGGACCGCGCAGGAGTGGTTCGCGGAGGGACTGAAGCGGAAGATCCCGATTGTACCAGTACCCGACATATCCGATCTGCTCCTCGACACAGAAAAAAAGGAGCGCGGCGCAATCGTGCCTGTCGTCCTAGGCCAGGAAGACGGCTTGACGGTAGGATCAACGCAGCGCCTGACATTGACACCCCCGCGTCGAGGAGGCAAGGTTCCAGCTCCCGGCGAGCAACAAGCTGCCACTGATATCCGAAAGCAGCTGCCTTTGGCTGCGCCGCGGTCGTCCACGTGCATCGATGCTGAACGACAGCCCTTGCGTGGGATTCGCATAATCGACTTCACGATGGGCTGGGCTGGCCCGTTGTGTACGCGCACCCTGGCCGATCTTGGCGCCGATGTCATCAAGATCGAGTCCACCAAATATCCGGATTGGTGGCGCGGCGTTGACCGGCGGCCCGCTTACGTCGACACTCAGATGTACGAAAGGAGCCAAGCCTTCTGCGTCATGAACCGCAACAAACGCGGCATCACGCTCGACCTCACGAAGCCCCGAGGCCTCGCTCTTGCCAAGCGTCTTGTGGCCGGAGCCGATGTCGTCGCAGACAATTATTCGGTTGATGTGTTGCCAAAGCTCGGGCTTGGCTACGATGTGCTCCGAAAGCTCAATCCTCGGCTTGTCATGTTGTCGATGTCAGCCTTTGGCGCGAACAGCCTCTATCGTGATTGTCGAGCCTATGGTTCGACCCTCGAGCAGGGGTCAGGGTTGCCCATCGTAGTCGGAAATCCGGACGGACCTCCCGTAATGAGCCATGTCGCCTTCGGGGATGCCGTCGGTGGGTTGAACGGATGCGCAGCAGTTCTGGTCGCGCTGATTCACGCTCGTAATACCGGGCGTGGACAGTTCATTGACCTTGCGCAAATCGAATGCATGATGCCGTTTGCGGCGCCGTGGATTACCCTTCAGTCGATAGGCGGCATGTCGCCCCCTAAGTATGGCACTCGACATCCGCAGTTCGTTCCGCATGGCTGCTTCCGGTGCTCAGGTGAGGATAGTTGGGTCATGCTAGCCGCGATCGACGAGAAGATGTGGCAGAGGCTTGCCATCCTCATTGGACGGCCAGACTGGGCGATAGATGCATCGCTGCAGTCTGCAGAAGCTCGGCGCTGTATCGAGGACGAGATAGAGAGGGCCATCGAAGCTTGGACGCTCACCCGCGATGCCGACCAGGCCATGTCGAACCTGCAGGCGGGACGAATTGCGGCCGGTGTGGCCCGTCAGCCAACTGAACTGCTCAAGGACCCGCATCTCAGGTCGCGTGCATTTCTACAGGAAGTGGATCGCACGTTCATCGGCTTGCATCCACAACCGTCAATGCCGATCCGCGATGGTTCGGGGCCGTTTACCATCCGCACAGCGGCGCCAACTCTCGGAGAGCATAACAGCGAGGTACTATCAGGTCTTCTCGGGCTCTCCTGCGCCGAGATCGCACAATTGGCCTCGGAGGGCATCATCGGGACGTCGATGCTCTCCGAAGGTAGCTAGCAAGCAAAAAACGGTCGTGAACGTAACAGTCGGGACAAAAACGTCGTGATGTCGGTCGTTCGGCTCTGCTGGTCCGAGAGTAGCGGCGCAAGGGAGCCCGTACCGGGTTCGCCTACTAATGCGGTCAGGCACGGCTTGGCTGACGATCATAGCCGGCCCGGATTGATATTGGTGGCTTTGCTAGCTGCGGAAGTGAACATCATTGCGACCAACGCGCCAAGGACATGTGCTCACGGCGCTCCTTCAGAAGGAACCTTTCATCCTGTGAACTCTTCGAAAGCCCAACTTTCAACGCTCTGGTCGACATCCTTCGATTCGGAGCGTTGGCAGCTGCCAAGAACCGTAATGGAAGTTGATCCCAGCCCCGGCTGGCAAGTTGAACGGTGCCAAAGGAGGGAAGAGAGCTGTCGGCTTGAAGAGCTCCGGGCTGAACAGCGGAAGATCGGCGCTCGCGAGAGCTTTCGCGGTGTCAATCGAGTACATCACATCCTGCGATATCCGCTGCGTGGCGCTTTTCATCCAGATCTGAAGATAGCCGATTTGATCGTTTGGTGATGTCGTGGAAGTAAGCTTCCCCAAGAGCTCTATCGCCTGCGTAGATTCGGTTTGAATTCGCTCCTGCCAATGCCAATAGATGTCGAAAAACCGTTTCGAGAACTCAGTCTGCGTTCCGATGGTTTGCTTGGCAAAGTCTTGAAATGCGCCTGTTCCACCACCTACGTCGTCGTTAATTCCGGCTTCCTTCGTCATCCTCATCTCCTTGTCATGATCGCGCGGCAGGGCTGATGCGCTGGATTCGTCCGGCCTGGCAAAGGCATCGATAGAAAATGTAGCTCGTCGAGACACGCCAGCAATCCGCGGCCGGCGCGCGTTCGGGACCCATGTGCAACAACATGCGGTGGGAGTGAACTCTGCGGTTTGCTCAGCTCGGCGCCGCGACACCAGGGATGACTCCGCATCTGACGTGCGTTAGCATCAGCATGACTTCGATTGATCGATTGAGAAGGCCTCATCTTAACCCCTGGGCCGGAGAGCAGAGCGCGTCGTCGCCCGCTCTCCAAATAGGTCCCAGCAATTGCCATGCCACGAATGACGTATTCCAGCCTCATTTATGAAGAGGAAAACATGTGCTTTGCGCAGCACCCCCGGAATGCGTCGGACTTCGTGTAGAAGTTCAGTCATCCGTGTCTTAAGGCGGACAGAGCCAAAGATCCCAAAAGGAGAGCGATCGCTGGACGAAGACATTCGTAGCAGCCGCTGGAGACGCGATCTCACCAGAGCGCCTCGAAAGATCCGAAGGCTAACAGGCTGTTTGAGACCACCGAAGTGCCGCCCTTTAACGGCCGGAAAGTAACTTCGCGCTCAGGGTTGATCGACCTCATGATGAAGCAATGGGAGGGCGGCGATGATCGCGCAACAGAAGGACACATCCATCGAGGCATCATTTGTCAGCCCGCGAACACGCTAGCCTCTGATGTCGATACCGCGGTACGAGCCGCGAAGCGCCGGGCGCCCCTTGAAGACATTAGCGTCGGAATCGGCTTCTCACCGTACTTCGATGCGGTCTTCGAGCTCTCGTCGGCGTTGAGCTTGACAATCCTGGCCTTGTCGCCCAGCGCGCCGGCGATCTCGTCGAGCGCGGGTGCGACCATCCGGCATGGGCCACACCATTCGGCCCAGAAATCGACGACCACCGGGCCGTTCGCCTTGAGCATTTCGGTTTCGAAGTCGGCGTCACAGAACGGCCATTAGAGCACCTCGTTGAGTTCAAGGAAAAGGCGGAGGCGGAATCGCGCGGAGATCATGGCCTCACCTATGAACGAGCGCCTTGCCCGGAAGGACGCTCACGCTGACATGACAGGGATTATGGTGCCCAGTTGGCTGATCAGCCGTTCGACCAACCAGCGTCTCTCCGAGAGCCGCCGGCCTCGTACTCACGAATGAATTCGCTATATCGCGCAGGGTCAACGGTCTTCAGGCGGCTAAGCGCGCGCTTAGCTTCCAGATCGGCGTCTCGGCGATGACGGTCTTTGATCTTGTTTACCGCGTCTACCATGTTTTTTTAGCCGCCGCATTGGTGTTGTCTGCCCGGAGTTCTCCACGAAGGTCTCGACTGTAGGTGTCTGTCCGAGTGCCTTCGCGAGCGTCCTGAGCTTTTCATCAAGTTCTTCCACAGCGTCGGATAGGGTGTCGAACCGTTCAGTTACGCTAATCGTTTTCGCTACATCCTGGTCGAGCCGCGCGCCAACATTCGTTTCCATGTCCTGATTAACTGCCCCGCTGAGGGGCGCAAAGAATGGAAAAGAGTACCATGAGAACCAATTCTGGTTTGACATCGATATCCTTTGACCATCGAGATGGTGGCTTTCTTTCGTAGTCCGTTTGAGCAATTGGTGTGCCAATCGACGTGATGATGCCACGCGCGACCGTATGAGTTCTCCTACGCCGATGAACCAAAAGCGGCCTCAGCTCGCGGCACTGCTAGCCCCGTGGAAGGATGCGCATCAGTGCAACATAGCTTCCTTCGGTGCTGCGCGGCATCGAGGCGGACGAGCCGAATTCTCGCATGCTTAGTCAATGTCGCTTCTGCTGTAGCTACATGAAAGTGAACGAGGAATGAGAGCCAGATGGAGGTTAATCGATCGGCTGCTCGGACGAGTCATCACCAACTGACATGAACTTCTGTCCCTCAGTCGAATGCCCAGGGAAACCTTGCGGTGCAGTCAACTACCAGCCTTGGCAATTGATGGATAGGACCGACACGTGGCTATCGTGGTCGATCGCCCATCAAGAAAATCGATACGCAACGGAGCCAAAGTTGAAAAAAGTCCTGCTGGGCACGGTAGCGCTTATCGCGCTGACCGCGCCGGTCTCCGCCGCTGATCTGGCGGCGCAGCCCTCCACCAAAGCGATCCCAATGGTGACCCAGATCTACGACTGGAGCGGGTTCTACACCGGCGTTAACGGGGGCGGTGGTTCCGCGCATCACTGCTGGGACGTCGTCAACGCCGGCGGCTTGATCATTGCTCCGCCGCTCGCCATGGGGTGCCATAACGCGACCGGAGGTACCGTCGGAGGTCAAATCGGCTATCGCTGGCAGATAGCGAACTCGGTGTTCGGCCTTGAGGCGCAGGGCAACTGGGCCGATTTCAAGGGCTCCAACGCCAATCTCGCTTTCGCCGGCGTCCAGGACGAATCCAAAATCGATGCATTTGGCTTGTTCACGGGTCAGATCGGTTACGTCTGGGATAATGTGCTGCTCTATGTGAAGGGCGGTGCCGCTGGCGTTCGCGACAAATATCGGGTCTTCGATTTTGCAACTGGGCTGACAATCGACAATGGCAGGGAAACCCGTTGGGGCGGTGCGGTAGGCGCGGGCCTTGAAGTTGGCTTCGCTCCGAATTGGTCCGTCGGCATTGAGTACGATCACTTGTTCATGGGCCGTCGGGACGTAGACTTCTTTTTTTCAGCCGGAAGCGTAGGCATTCCAGCGGGCGCTCGTGCAGGCACCGCCCGCATCAGCCAGGACGTCGACATCGGGCTGGTTCGTGTGAATTACCGCTTGAGTGACGCGGTCGCGAAATATTGATCTTTGTCTGAAGAATGCATTCTTTCGCTGAAAGCGGAGATGGAAGGTGATGTTTGGGCGACTGTCCGCCGAATTGAAGCTTCAGCTGATTGGTGTGGTCGACAATCGATGAGCTGAATGGTTCGGCAATTGGCCCGGCTCTTGCTCGATTGTTTATCGATAGCGAGCAGCTCGCCAGATTGCCTGCACTATAACACGTAAATGCAAGCTACTTCAGTGTGTGATGATCGAGAGTAATCCTCACCCGTGTGCGAACAAGGTGCGGTTCGGTCGTACAGACTGGAACGCGACCTTGCGCCTAGCACATCCGCTCAATCGTGAGGGAGAACATGACGGACGCTAACGCCGTCAAATCGGAAGTGTCGCCCGACCGGAAGTTGCCAGTTCGTCGGCTGTTCTTTCTCGAGGTGAGCACCAACCGCATTCAAGCCATGAATCCAGATGGTTGCGATCGAAACGTTATTGTTACCGAGTGTCAGCTTCCCGACGGAGTCGCAATTGATGCCCGCGCTGGTCATATCTATTGGACCAACATGGGCTCCGGTGTGACCGCCGATGATGGCTCGATCGAGCGTGCCAATATCGATGGAACAGCTCGCAGAGTCATCGTTCCCCGCGGTGCAACTTTCACGCCGAAGCAGATCCAGCTCGATCGCGAATGCGGCAAGCTGTACTGGTCTGACCGCGAAGGGATGCGGGTTATGCGGTGCAATCTCGACGGCTTGGAGATAGAGACGCTCATCGAGGCAGGCCGCGGTGAGGTGGACCGCCGTGACCCGACCAGGTGGTGCATTGGCGTCACCATCGACACCGAGCGCCGCCAGATCTACTGGACGCAAAAAGGTCCGGACAATGCCGGTCTAGGCCGAATCTTTCGGGCCAACATCGACATTCCGGATGGTGAGAGCCCCGCAAATCGCTCAGACATCGAGGTGCTATTCGATGGCTTGCCGGAACCGATTCACCTTGAGTTGGATCTCGCCAACCGGGTTCTCTATTGGACCGACCGCGGTGATCCTCCGCGTGGCAACACAGTCAATCGCGCGCGCGTCGATCTAAAGACGGAGCCGGAAATTCTGATCACGCACCTGATGGAGGGAATCGGCATCGCGCTCGACGTTCCCGGCAATCAGATGTTCATCACGGACCTCGCCGGTTCGATCTATTCCGCCGACCTTGATGGAAAGAACAAACACAATCTTCTCTGGTCCCAAGGCAACTTCACGGGCATTGCGTATGCCGAAGTCTGACCTGTCGAAGCAATGCAATGACCGGATCACGCCGATTCCGACGACGGGACATCTCCGCCGCCCAACTTGTCGGAACGAGCTAGACAGCTCCGTTTGCGAGCAGGAGAGCGGAGATCGTCCCAAATGGCGTGCAGAGACCAAAACGTGCGCTGAGGCGGTATGTGGCGACTCGTCTGGAGCAGATCTGAATGTACCCTTGAGTGACGTAAGCGGTCGATGACAGGAGACGCAGTATGAAGTTTGAGAGCAAAGTGATTGTCACGATTGCTCCGACGGGAGGCGTGGTGAAAAAATCGCAAAACCCGCACCTGCCGACCCAGCCCAGCGAGATCGCCGAGGATGTGTACCGGTGCTACGATGCAGGTGCCTCTATCGTGGCGCTGCATGCGCGCAGGACGGACGACGGCGCGACCTGTAATCCGGAAATCTACCAAGACATCAATTCTCGGATCCTGACAAAGTGCGGCATTATCATCAACAACAGCACTGGCGGGGGTGTTGATGGCGACATGGTCCGTTCCCTGGAGCCCGGTCTTGACGAAGTTATATTCGAAGAGCGTCTAAAAGGGCTCGAGGCCGGTGCCGACATGGCGACATTTGACGCTCACACTGTTCTGGCCAGCTTTGCCGGACGCGAGATTGTCGTTAACACCTCGCCGGCCCGCTGCGACATCATGGCGAAACGATTCCAAAAGACAGGCATCAAACCTGAATGGGAATGTTTCTCACTTTCCCATCTTGTCCAAGATCCGATACGCCTCATCAATAAAGGCTTCGATAAGCCGCCCTATTGGGTTAATTTCGTTCTCGGAGCCGATCGTGGAATTCAGGGCGGATTGCCGTACACTCCGCAGATCCTCGATATGCTGATCGGAAATCTTCCCAAGGGAGCGATGTTTTGCGTCAGTGGGATCGGTCGAGCGCAGCTACCCGCAACAACTCACGCGGTGCTCGCCGGTGGCCATGTTCGTGTCGGGTTAGAGGACAATCTCTATCTCGAACAGGGTATACTTGCCACTAACGTGCGGCTGGTCGAAAAGACAGTCAGGATTATCCGAGAACTTGGGTATGAGCCCGCCACCGCAGTGGAGGCTCGGGCGATGCTTGGTCTGGCGCCTCGCAAATTAGGATAGTCACCGCCCTCAAGTGGAAGCGATGTGCATGGCCAGTCCATTCGATGCGGCGCTCTAGGTAGATCCGGGGCGCGGGCGCTACCAGTAGAAGTGTTCTCGATCGGACACTCGGGCCGCCCGTTCGAAACGATCTGTCTGATGTTGCCGCCCAGCTCCAAGGCTCGAGCAAAAATGTGCGGGTGGGCAGCGACTTGCTTTAGGAGCAGAACGAATTGTTGGACGTGGTCGCTGGCCAGTGTCATGCCGACGAAAGGGGAAGGTCTGGCTTGATCGCGAGCGCTGTCGCCAAGAATACGCGGCGGCTCGTCCCGCTTTTGAGCCTCGCTTATTTCTTCAACAACCTCGACCGTACCAGTGTCGGCATCGCCGCCTTGCAGATGAACGAAGACATTGGCTTAAGTGCCGAACAATTCGGCTGGGGCGCCGGGATCCTCTTCTTTAGTTACTGCCTGCTGGAAGTGCCCAGCAACATGATGATGTACCGTTTCGGTGCGCGCCGTTGGCTGGCTCGCATCATGATGACCTGGGGCCTTGCGGCCGCGGCGACGGCGTTCGCTGTTGGACCATACAGCTTCTACGCGATCCGCTTTCTTCTGGGTGTTTTCGAGGCAGGCTTTTTTCCCGGCGTCATCTGGTACATCTCCATCTGGTTTCCGGCGCGAGCGCGAACAGGCGTCCTCGCCTGGTTCATGGCTGCAACACCGTTGTCTTCTTTGATCGGCAATCCTCTATCGGCTTCGTTGTTAGAAATGGATGGAGTGTGGATACTGGCCGGCTGGCAATGGATGTTTTTGATCGAAGGTCTACCGGCCTGCCTGCTCGGCTTCCTATGTCTCGTTCTGTTAGCCGACACGCCGGACAAAGCAGCGTGGCTGACGTCCCGAGAGCGCGAAGCGTTGCTGGACGAGCTCGCCAGGGAAAAGCACGATAAAGTAAGAAAGGACCTCTGGGCTGCGATGAAGGACATTCGCATTTTAATGTTGACGGGCATCACTTTCGCTTTCACGATCAGCTCCTATGGAATTGGCATCTGGCTCCCTCTGATCTTAAAGAGCCACAACTTGAGCAACATGCAGGTCGGCTGGCTCGCCGCCCTGCCTTATTTCTTTGTGACAATAGCCATGTTGCTCTGGGCGCGCCGTGTCGATCGCAAGGGGCAAAAGATCTCTAATTTGATAGCCGCATTGGTGCTTGGCGCCACCGGACTTCTATTTTCGGTAATGCTCACCTCGCTCGTACCGGCGCTCACATGCATGACACTTGCTCTAATCGGCACGATTTCCGCGCGCACGGTTCTCTATACGATCCCGCAGAGTTTCCTTGCCGGTCCCGCTGCCGCCGGCGGCATCGCATTTATCAATTCCATTGGTGCCTTTGGCGCCTTCGTCGGCCCGTACATGGTCGGCTTACTTAAGGACAGGACCGGATCCTTTGAAACTGGCATGATCGGAATGGCAATAATTCTAATTGTTGCAACGGGCATCGCTGGCGGTCTCGGGCTCCTGGTTACGCACAATGATGACATTCCTGTCTGGACACCTAAGTAGAGGACGCTCGGGTCTGTCCGCAGCGCGGCGACTTCGGTGCGGACCTGCTAAAGGAGATTGCGGTAAAATCGGCTTAAGGCGCGATCCCTACGAGTGTGCGCAAAACAGGCCCAGGCGCCCCGCGTTCGAACCTTGGCCCACCGATACGTCAACCTGCCTAAACTTCCAATGGTTAAACGAGCCTGAACAGGTACGCCATTCAGGCTCGGCAGGGATCGATCTCGAGGTCGACATCAAATCAGCTTTGGGAGCGACCGTCGGCGCATGATAAAGTAGGATAAAAGATTAGCGTGATGCGTTTCTTCACTTGTCACGCGCAAGTCATGTCATTTGCGGTTCTTTGTATTCGAGAGCTTCTCGCCTGCACCGCTCTTGGCCGCCTCTCCGCTAACGGAAGGCAGTTTCGACTTGTCGCCGCTTGCAAAGGTAAAAGTGTCCGCGCCGGCGCTGATTCCATTCCATGCCACCGGTTCGGCGAGTGAAAGTAGCCAGAGCCCCTGAAATCCCGATGCAGCGTTCAGCTGCCCGGTCCACACCGTTGTCGAGCCGCAGCCCACAAAATTTACAGAAAAGCTGATCGCCGCGCCGCTATTGGTCTGCGCGAGCCAGCCCGTCAACGCCTGAGGAATACCTTCATCGCAGCTATTGCTCGCATTGTTCGTGTAAGTGCCGGAAATCGCACCTGTGTTTGAATTATAATTGTCGACCGCTAGCGTTGAGCCGTATTGGTTGGTCCAGGTCCAGATCGGTTGCGCCGCTGCAGGCGCCGCTAGAAGTAGACCTAGGCAGGCTGCACCCATCCAGTTCGTCAGTTTCCACTTTGCTTCAGACATTTCCGACTCCATATCGCTCCAGCAGCGGAGCGGACTAAGTCATAAAACTTTTTAAGAACAATTTAAACGAGTGATTGGATTGATAGCGCTAACAGGTTGAATGTGATTGACGCCTGGCTTCAGCTCTCGGGGCGGTGTGGTGCGGTTCAGACGCGAGCAGCCAAATCGCAACTGTGAAATGGACCCGCGGAGCGGGACCGCTTGAACCGGTTTGTTAGTTGGAAACTGACCGCTCCTGATCCTTTCTATCACGCTGCCAGAGACTCTGTCTGCTGCTGTTGCTGTGGGCATGTGGTCAACGCGTCAGCGTTGTCCACCATGTCCACAGCCTTCGCGGCCTGCATCCGTTCGCGCCAGACCGCCATCGGCGTGCGATAGCCGAGGGACTGATGAAGGCGACGATCATTGTAGAAGGCGATCCAGCTCGCGATCCCTGCCTTGGCCTCGCGGCCGTCGGCATAGCCCTTGAGATAGATGTCCTCATGCTTGAGAGACCGCCACAGCCGCTCGATGAAGACGTTGTCCATCCAACGACCGCGGCCATCCATGGAGATCTTGATCTTTGCGGCCGCCAGCGCGCCGGTGAAGGCCACGCTGGTGAACTGGCTGCCCTGGTCGGTGTTGAAAATCTCCGGCGTGCCGTACTTCGCCAGCGCCTCTTCCAGAGCCGCCACGCAGAACGAGACGTCCATCGTGTTCGATAACCGCCACGCCAGAACCGCACGGCTCGCCCAGTCGATGATGGCGACGAGATAAAGAAAGCCGCGGCCGATGGGCAGATACGTGATGTCGGCCGCCCACACCTGGTTTGGCCGGTCGATCGTCATGTTGCGCAGCAGATAGGGATAGATCTTGTGGCCCGGTGCCGGCTTTGTCGTGTTCGGCCTTGGTCCCAGCGCCGCGATGCCCATCTTGCGCATCAACCGCTGCACACGCTTGCGATTGACCTGAAGCCCCTCAGCCTTCAGCATCGCGGTCATTCGCCGCGAGCCCAGGAACGGCCAGGCGGTGAATAGCTCGTCGAGGCGCCGCATCAGGGCGAGGTCGTTGTCGTTGGCCGGCCGTGGCGGCCGGTAGACCCCAGAGCGGGCGATACCAAGCAACATGCATTGCCGGCGAATCGACAGCGCCATGTCGGCGCGATCGAGCATTCCTCGACGGTCCGGCGTGCTCATCTTCCGGACCTCCGCGCTAAAAAATCGCGCTCGACTGTCAGTTGTCCAATCTTGGCGTGCAGCTTCTCGATCTCTCGTTCGCGAGCGTCCTCGCTCTCCCGCCCGACACCCGCGTCAAAGGCCCGGGCCGCCTGGTCCAGTAGCTGCTTCTTCCAGGCATAGATCTGGTTCGGGTGAACCTCATAGCGCTGGGCCAGATCGGCCACCGTCGTCTGCTCCCGCACGGCTTCCAGCGCGATCTTTGCCTTCAGTGCCGCGTCGATCTTGCGTCTCGTCTTCGTTGTCATCATGCGCTCCGTCTATCAAACGGAGCAGCCCCTTCCAACTAAGCACGTGGTCCCACAATCGGGGTCCATTTCAACTGGGCCGGCCCTTGGTTGAATTGTCGTTAGCTCGGCACCACGTACCCGCGCCAGTCTTCATGTCCTCCAGTTCAGCGCCCCGCGTCTGTCTAGGTACATATGGCCACCGCGGAAGTGGGACACAGTCCAAATGCGGCTCACTGTGACTTGATGCGTCAGATGCAATCGACGCTCGTGGCGCTTCGGCTGTATGTGATCATTCGCGGTCGCGAATGCTGCCGGACGCGCCGTCAACCTGCTAGGCGCCACCCACTCAGCGCCTAGAGGGGGAAACCCATTGGGAAGCTTCGTCAAACATACCGTTTAACCGCTAGCTACCCTGGCATCAGGACGCCTTGCGCATTTCGCGGGCCGCTGCAACCATGTTGACGAGCGCCGGACGGACTTCGGTCCATTTGCGGGTCTTTAGGCCGCAATCCGGATTGATCCAGAGCTGTGAGTCCGAGAGTCGTCGGCGGGCCCGCGCGATGAGATCCCCCATCTCGGCAGCTTCGGGAACCCGCGGCGAGTGGATGTCATAGACGCCGGGGCCGATGTCGTTTGGATATTTGAAGGCAGTGAATGCATCGAGCAGCTCCATCTTAGAACGGGACGTTTCGATGGAGATGACATCTGCGTCCATCGCGGCAATTGCATCGATGATGGCGTTGAACTCCGAATAGCACATATGGGTATGGATCTGCGTCGCATCGGCAACACCGGAGGAACAGAGGCGGAAGCTCTCCACGGCCCAGTCGAGATAAGACTTCCAATCGGAACGCCGGAGGGGCAAACCTTCGCGTAGCGCGGCCTCATCGATCTGGATCATGGTTGCGCCGGCCTTTTCCAGGTCGGCAACCTCGTCACGGATCGCGAGCGCGATCTGACGGCAGGCCTCGCTGCGCGGAATATCGTCACGGACAAACGACCAATTCAGGATCGTCACCGGCCCGGTAAGCATGGCCTTCATCGGCTTTCTGGTTAGCGACTGCGCGTAGCGCCACCATTCGATGGTCATCGGCTTCGGCCGCGAGACATCGCCGAACAGAATCGGCGGACGAACGTAACGTGAGCCGTAAGACTGCACCCAGCCATGTTTAGTGAACACGAAGCCGGAGAGCTGCTCAGCGAAATACTGCACCATATCGTTGCGCTCGAACTCGCCGTGAACAAGAACGTCGAGCCCAATCTCCTCCTGCCACAGGACCGCGCGAGCCGTTTCCTCCTTCAGGAAGTCTTCATATTCCGCCTTGGTCAACTCTCCATGAGCATGGGCGGCGCGGGCGTTGCGTACTTCGGTGGTCTGTGGGAACGACCCGATCGTGGTCGTGGGGAAAAGCGGCAGGCCGAAGCGCTTGCGCTGAACCTCGCTACGGGTCGCAAAAGCGTCGTTGCGCCGGCACATAGCCTCGTCAATCGCCTCCGTCCGCTGGACGACGGCCCTGTCATGTATCTTCGGCGATGCCCGGCGAGTTTTCGCTGCGAGGTCTGATTCTGAAAGTGCGGCAGAGGCATTTCTGTCGCCTGCAAGCGCTTTCGCCAAGGTCGCGAGCTCGTCGATCTTCTGGACCGAGAAGGCAAGCCACCTCTTCACGTCCGAATCGAGATCGGTCTCGAGCTCAACGTCGATTGGGACATGCAAGAGCGAGCAAGAGGGGGCGAGCTGCACGCGATCCTTGCCGAACTTTGCAATGAAAGGTTTGAGCCGCTCAACCAGGACCGACAGATTCGAGCGCCACACGTTCCGGCCGTCGATGACCCCGAGCGAAAGCACGAGGTCCGCGCGGGCGCCAAATTCAATTTGGCTCAATTGTTGGGGGGCGCGAACCAGATCGACGTGCAGGCCGGCCACGGGCAATCCCAGAGCCGTCGCCAGGTTGTCACCGATCGCTCCGAAATAAGTTGCAAGCATGATCTTGATGCCAGGCACCTCCTCAGCGAGACGCCCATAGGCGCGCCGGAGCGCATTCCGCGTAGTCTCGTCGAGATCAAGCACCAAATAGGGCTCATCAAGCTGGACCCACTCGGCTCCACGTTTCGCCAGTTCCTTGAGAACCTCGACATAGACGGGCACTAGGCTCTCAAGAAGCGAAATCGGATCAAAGGTTGGATCCGAGCTCTTGCCGAGCTTCAGAAACGTAACCGGTCCGACCAAGACAGGGCGCGTTTGATAGCCAAGGGCTTTCGCTTCCTCATATTCCTCGATCGGTTTGCGGGAGGAAAGCCTGAAGGTCTGTCCTTTATGGAATTCGGGCACCATGTAGTGGTAGTTGGTATCGAACCACTTGGTCATCTCCTGCGCAGCGACGCCATGATCTTGCGCGTGACCGCTGTTCACATCGTGTTCCTTGTCTTGCGAGCCCCGTGCCATGGCGAAATAGGTCTTCAGCGATACGGGACCGCCGTCCCAGCCATACGCCTCAGGAATGGCGCCAACCATGACGCTCGTATCGAGAACCTGGTCGTAGAGTGAAAAGTCGTTCGACGGAATCACGGTAACGCCAAGCGAGTTCTGACGCGCCCAATTGGCGACGCGAAGACCGGCCGTTGCTTCGAGAAGCTGCGAGTTGCCGATCTTGCCGGCCCAATAGCCTTCGAGCGTCAGCTTGAGCTCACGGCGTGGTCCGATACGCGGCGTGCCGAGTGTTGCGACAGGAAGTGAAAGAAGAGACATAGCTTTAACCCCATTGTGTGGGGGCAAAGGCCATGGCGGAAACGCAGGCAGGAGGCCGCGAAAGCGAGGCCCGCTACTAGGCGTACCACCGGACACCCCGCCCGTGGACGAACACGTTGTCGGGGCAGGTCTCCTGGCTCGCGGGTCATCGCCTGCATCCGGCCTTCCCGAAGCTTCTGCTTCAGTGACACGTTTGGATGCGGGCTCGCCGCTTACAGTTGCGGGGGCAGCGCCGGCATTACTTCAATCCTGAACGGATCGAGAGCGCACCGGCTTCCCTCTTAGCTCCAGATCGAACGCTGGAGAACCTCGACGCCTCCGATTATCTGCAACAGAAGCGATACGTCAACCCTGAGATCGTCTTTGCTGCGGCAAGAAAGCTCTTACCAATGGAAGTATCGAGGTCACCGACCACAGCGGCGTGAAGCATTGCGCGCCTTCCCACTTTAACGATGCGTGTGGTCGTCACGCCGTCAGGTGCGATCGCGCCCTGTAGATGTTTACTAGCCCTTGTCGTCCACGCTGTGCTGTTGTCGGCTAGATGTATCGTGCAGCTCCGAACTCCGCCGCTGTACGCGCAAATCGGCCATTGTTCTCTGACTCTTGCGCCTCGAGAAGAAGTGAAGAGAGGCTTCCGCTTCTTGTCGCTTCAGTGTCACTATCGCCGATTTGCGGCTCTTTGCGCTGCAGCTTCAGCTTTTCACACCGGTCAACTACCAGTTCTGGCAATTGATCAATCCGACAGTTCTCGCCAACTTAGATCAAGATCGTAGCGAAGCCGCACCAATAAGTCGGAGCTCGCTTTAGGAGCGTAGCAGGAACTCGACGCTGTCACCATTACTCTGGCAGATTCCGTATGCGGAAGCCGGCAAATTGGAGATTTCGAGCCATGACTGCCACGGTCTTGTCGGATGGCGTCGCTCCTCGCAGCGACGTCGTCAAATGCGCAGCGCGCATCGGCGCAGAAATCCGAAATGTCAAGCTATCGGGCGATTTGCCGGAGCAGACAATCGGCTCGATCAACGAGTTGCTATTGGAGCACAAGGTCATCTTCTTTCGCGACCAAGGGCACCTCGACGATGCGGAGCAAGAGCGATTTGCCCTTCGTTTCGGGAAGTTGGCACCTCATCCGACGCTCGGTGCGATCAAAGGCACGGCGTCGATCATCGAGCTTGATTCCGCGCGCGCCGGTAGCCGGGCCGACTTGTGGCACACCGATGGAACCTTCGTCGATGCCTACCCCAAGATTGCGGTACTGCGAAGTCTCGTGATGCCACCATTTGGTGGCGATACGGTCTGGTCGAACACCGTTACGGCGTACCTCGACCTAGCGCCGCCGCTGCAACGGCTTGCAGACAAGCTCTGGGCGGTTCACAGCAACGCCTTTGACTACGCAATATTGCCCCACGTCAGCGAGCTCGACAAAAAACATCTGGACGAAATCTTCACGAGAACGATCTATCAGACTGAGCATCCCGTGGTGCGCGTGCATCCCGAGACCGGTGAACGCGCGCTAGTGCTTGGCGCTCTGGTGCAAAATTTTGTTGGTCTTCCAAAATACGACGGTCAGAAGCTGTTTGATCTCTTTCAGTCTCATATCACGGCCCTCGAGAATACCGTGCGGTGGCGCTGGAAGGAAGGCGATGTCGCGATCTGGGACAATCGCGCCACGCAACATTATGCGGTGAACGACTACGGCGACCAGCATCGTCTCGTTCGTCGCGCAACGGTCGTCGGCGAAGTGCCCGTTAGCATCGATGGAAAGAGCAGCGTAACCCGCGTAAAAGCCTCCAAGGAACCGGCCGCGAAGGTCGCCTAGCGGGGTTACAACGTTGCTCGCGGTAGCCTGCTTCGCCACACATTCAAACATGAATGTCTTGCTGCGAGTACTCGAATAAAAGCCGAGCCGCACCTAGCCCTGAGAGGCGCGCCATCGAGTTCAGCAGCTGCGCGCGCAGTGCAACAATTTCATTGGAGCAGTAAGCCGTATCTTCGGCTCCTCTCCGACGTGTTGAGCTCGAAAGTGCGCTCGTTGGGAGCGCGGCTTTCGAAGAAACCTCTCGAAGGTGTTTACGCGCAACCTTTGCCTACACACACGCCGATCTCACGGTCTGGTTGTTCATCCGCTATGGTCTCAATTGTTGCCGAGCTGCCGCCAGGACTTTCGCAGTCACAATCGACAGGCTTCTGTTCACTTTGCGGCGGGCGCTTTCGGCGTCCTCTAATCTCTAGATGATTCGAAGCACCGAGGCTGGAGAGATGAGCGCCGATTTGATCTCGTGCCATCGGACCTGAGGGCGCGAATCGAGAAGCAATGCACTGAGGCTCATGTCACCTACCAACCCTAACAATTGATGCGGATGTCGGACGCATGGCATTCGTGAACAGCGAGGGTCGAACTCATACGTTAAGGAAGTCGGGATGCAATATGGATCTGACGGCGCCAGCAGGCGTGATGGATCTAGTGTCTCGTCTTCCGCAGTAATCAGGTCTACTCCTACCGCGATCCCTCCCGCCTCAGGGAAGTCGTCAGCAAACCGTCTCGCTCAGTCCTCGAGCGCTGAGCCCTCAACGATTTCAGCGCTTGGCGCTGGTCTATTGTTTCGTTTCGCTATCGCCCTGACAAAGCAACGTCAGGAAGCCAGCGCCCAAAGATGGATTGCTGTTGCACTGTCCATCGCTTCGAGCCCTCTCGGGGGTGCGGCGCTGGCACAAGCTGTCACCGTCCCTGGTCCAGAAAGTGGCGCTCCCAAAAAGATGACCCAAGGAGTAAATCAGAAGAAGAATCGCGTGGCTACGCTCCCTCGAAGCTCCCGACCCGACGAGGCCCTGGCACAAACTGCCAATGCATTTGCAGCAACGCGGGACAATGCGGTTTCAGTTGCCAAGAATAGAACGCAACGGAAGGTTGATCCATTTGTGAAGTTCGAGGGCCTCCGCGAAAAAGGTATGTGGCTCAGTATTCCTGGTCCGGCAGATACGATAGATCAGGACTACGGCGGCTTTAGATCTGCGCTGGCAGAAGTCGGGATCGGCTATATTGGCGGGACGGTGAACACCTTCGTAACCAATCAGCTACCGAATGCTGCGAGGAGCACCATCCGCGATCAGCTATATTCTGGTCAGAACCCCACATTTAATACCCTCAACTTTTTGATCGTGACCTACGATCTCAGTCGATTTGGGATTCCCGATGGCCAGATCATCGTGGGAGCTCAGCAGCAGTATTGGACCTGGAAGCCCGGGGGGCCAGATAGAGCGGGGATCAATACGATTGCCTATTATCAGACGCTTTTTGACGGGAAGCTCGAACTCAAAATGGGTTATCTTAGAAACATAAATGAGTTCACGGGTACCGTGGTCGGAGGGAACGCAGCAGTAAACGTCTTTGGGGCTTCGTCCAATATCCTGTACCAGGCCGGCATGAGCAATAATGCTGCGCCGACGCCAGCTCTCAATCTGAAGTACAATTTTGACGAGCGATTCTACAATAGGACGTCAATACAGCGCTCACTCAGTCCAGACGGTCAATTTGCACACATTACCGAAAATCCGACCGGCTTAGATTGGAGCACGGCTAACGCAGGCGTTCTTCTCCTCGACGAAACTGGCTACAACAGCAAAGCTGCTCCAGGCTTGCCAGAAACCTGGTTGCGGGCAGGCGCCGGTTTCAACACCAGCAGCTACGCCGACTTGCAGTACCCGACGCAACCGAGAGCCAAGGGTAATAGCATCTATTACGTTGCAGCGGACAGGCAACTCTGGCAGTCCGATCCGCAGGGTTCGGCAGCTCGTGGCATCTATGCAGGATTTTCTGTGATGTACGCGCCGCCGGACCTAAACAGGGTCAATCAATATTACGAGCTCCGTCTTTATGCAAAGGGCTTGTGGGACAGCCGTCCACGCGATCAGATTGCCCTTGTTGCCACCAATACTGCGTGGAGCAACGTTGCAGTGGATGCTGCCGTCGCTAAGGGCCATCTTGTCCATCGCGACAGTACGGCGATATCGGGAACATACACCGCGCATCTGGCGCCCGGGATATACTCGAGCGTAGGACTGACGTACATCAACAACCCGACAAGCATCACATACACACGCAAAACAGGACATGCGTTGAACCTGTTGGTGTCCACGTCGGTATTCTTCTGAGCCAAAATCCAAGGTACGGCGATGCTGAGCTTGCGAGCCTCCGTCGTATGCTAGCGGGTTTAGGGCGAAGGTCACAGCCAGCGCGCGCGAGACCGCCGCATAGGTAAATCTTGGCTAGCAAATTAGCGACGTTGCTCGAATCGAGCTTGAATTTGCTATGGCGACGCCGGTTGGAATCGAGGGTCGTAGAAACACTAATCGTTATTGTCATGGTCCAAATGCGAACCGAAGAAGATGTTCTTGGTAAGAGGGAACTGCCCGCGGACGCACTCCACGGAATCAATACTGTTCGGGCTTTGGAGAATTTCCCACTCACGGGCCGCACGATCGCGGCGCTGCCTGAGTTCGTCCCGGCGTTGTCCATGATAAAAGAAGCCGCGGCGCTCGCCAATCTAGAGATCGGAGCGCTTTCAGCGCAGAAAGCGGAAGCCATCGTTGCGGCGTGTCAAGAGATCCGCACCGGAAAGTACGATGCTCACCTCATTGTCGACGTGCTCGAAGGCTCGGGTGGCACGTCGTCGAACATGAATCTGAATGAGGTGATCGCAAATTTGGTCGCGCGGTTGGCCGGAATGCCGATTGGTGACTACAGCTTCGTCCATCCAAATGATCACGTCAATTGCGGTCAATCCACCAATGACGTGATTCCGACGGCCATAAAGCTTGCGCTCTTTCGGGTGTCCGAGGGGACGTCGCTTGCCCTGATGCAACTGGCCGCCGCCTTTTCGGAGAAGAAGAGGGAGCATTCCCAAACCCTGCGGCTTGGCCGGACATGTTTGCAGGATGCCGTTCCGATGCTATTCGGTCAGACGTTCGGGGGATATCAGGCAGTCATAGAACGCCATGCGAAGCACGTCGACGAGTTACGGCGCCAACTCTTGGTCGTTCCGCTCGGGGGTACCGCGGTCGGTACCGGATTAAACGCGAGACCAGGCTACAAATGGGCCGTTTTCCGCCATTTGTCAGCTTTGATTGGCGACGAGATCAAACCCGCGGCCGATCCATTCGACGGCATGCAGAACTTAGACGCGTGTGCCCGGTTGTCAGCTGAACTCCGAAATTCCGCAAACTCCTTCTGGAAGATAGCCAACGACCTCATCGTGCTATCGTCAGGCCCTGTCGGTGCTGTCGGAGAAATTGCCTTGCCTGCGATGCAGGCTGGATCGTCGATTATGCCCGGCAAGGTGAATCCAGTTGTTCCAATAGCGGTATGCCAGGCAGCGTTTGCTATCTCCGGGAACGACGCTGCCATAGCAATGGCCTGCCAACAGGGACTGCTGGAGATCAATTGCTACGGCATGCTGGTCTGCGATCGCCTGATCGATTCCATCACTCTTCTCCAACGTTCAGCGACCATCTTCGAGCGGTGTGTGCGCTCGCTCACGGTCAATGAGGAGCGGTGCCAGCAAAATCTGCTCGCGTCGTCTGCACTAGCAGCAGCGCTGGTGCCCGAGTTCGGCTACGCAAACGTGGCCGCAATCATGCGGGCGGCGCACGATGAACATCGATCGTTTCTCGAGGTCGCTATTGATCGTCGATTGCTGGAGCAGAAAGAGGTGCACTCGGTCTTGCGCCGCGCTGCCGATGTTTCGACGAGCACGGCGGAGTGAGTCAATGACGACCAGTCACGAAGTCTTAGAGCAGGGACCGCTTGGCGATCTTCTGCAAAGCTTTCGCTTTCGTTGGCGTGCATAAAGCGCCGAAGGGCCTCGCGAACGTTGCGAGGCCTCCGCCAGAGATCGCCCTGTGTCAGGTCATTCCCAATTCAACGCGCCTCCGTTCTGATATTCGATGACGCGAGTCTCGAAGAAGTTTTTCTCTTTCTTCAGGTCCATCGTCTCCGACATCCAGGGGAACGGGTTCTCGACTTCGGCGAATACAGGCGAAAGCCCGATCTGTGCGCAGCGCCGGTTAGCGATGAAATGCATGTACTGCTCGCACAGAGCCGAATTCAGACCAAGGAAGCCCCGCGGCATCGTATCGCGGCCGTATGCGGCTTCGAGCTCTGTTGCGTCACGAAGCATGCCGCGAATCTCATCCTGTAATGCGGGTGTCCACAGATGCGGGTTCTCGATCTTGATCTGGTTAATGACATCGATGCCGAAATTCAGATGAATGCTCTCGTCGCGCAGGATGTACTGATACTGTTCGGCGATGCCGACCATCTTGTTGCGGCGGCCGAGCGACAGGATCTGAGCAAATCCGGTGTAGAACCACATGCCTTCGAACACGACGTAGAAGGCAACGAGATCGCGCAGGAAGGCGCGGCCATCGTCCGGCGTGCCGGTCTCGAACGACGGATCGGCGAGGTGCTGCGTGTGCTTGAGCGCCCAAGCCGCCTTGTCGGTGATCGAGGGCACCTCGCGGTACATGTTGAATAGCTCGCCCTCATCTAGCCCAAGGCTTTCGACGATGTACTGGAAGGTATGGGTGTGGACTGCCTCCTCGAAGGCCTGCCGCAAGAGGTACTGCCGGCACTCGGGATTGGTGAGATGGCGATAGATCGCCATCACGATGTTGTTGGCGACGAGCGATTCCGAAGCGGCGAAGAAGCCGAGATTGCGCTTTATCGTGCGCCGCTCGTCCTCCGTCAGCCCGTTGCGCGACTTCCACAAAGCGATATCAGACTGCATCGAGACTTCGGTCGGCATCCAGTGATTGTTGCAAGCGGACAGATATTTTTCCCAGGCCCATTTGTACTTCAGCGGCAGGAGCTGGTTGACGTCGGCCCGGCAGTTGATCATCTGTTTCTCATCGACCGATACGCGGCCGCCGGCGCGGTCGATCACACCGAGCCCCGTCGGATCGGCCACCTCGAGCTTGAGCCGCGTCTTTTGAGGCCGGGTGGTGGTGGGGTTTGGGGCGGCGGGAGCCGCCGTAGCCATCGTTTCGGTATTGGACCAATCAAGCATCGTCATCTCCTTACTGGCAGGCTTCGCATTCGGGATCGTTGATCCGGCAGGCCGTCATGCCGTCGAAGTCCGGCCCCGCAATCGCGGCGGGGACCACGATCGGCGCGTACGAGATCGCCGCCTTGGCCGAGACGGCGTTGAGCTTGCCGTCAGTTCCCTTCAGGGTCGATTTCTCGACATGGGTGGCACCGTGAGATCGCAGATAGTAGGTCGTCTTCAGTCCACGGCGCCAAGCCAACCGGTAAAGCGCATCGAGCTTTTTGCCGGATGGATTGGCGATGTAGAGGTTGAGCGACTGCGACTGGTCGATCCATTTTTGCCGGCGCGCAGCCGCTTCAATCAGCCAAGAGCTGTCCACCTCAAATGCTGTCGCATAAAGGTTCTTGAGATCGTCGGGCACCCGATCGATCTGGCCGACGCTGCCGTCGAAATATTTCAGGTCGGAGACCATCACCTCATCCCACAGGCCGCGGGCCTTAAGGTCGCGGACCAGGAGCTCGTTCACGACCGTGAAGTCCCCGGACATGTTCGATTTGACGAAGAGATTTTGATAATTTGGCTCGATCGACTGCGACACGCCGCAGATGTTGGAGATGGTCGCTGTCGGCGCGATTGCCATGACGTTTGAGTTGCGCATTCCGCCAGCGACGACCTTCTCGCGTAGGCGATCCCAGGGCAGCGTCGAAGAGCGGTCGAGATCGAGTCCGCCGCGGGCATCGTTAAGAAGTTGGATAGAGTCGAACGGCAAAATACCTTTCGACCAGAGCGAGCCTTCGAAGCTTGGATAGCGTCCGCGCTCGCTTGCGAGATCTGAGGACGCCTCGATGGCGTGGAAGGAAATCGCCTCCATGCTGATATCCGCGAACGTGACTGCCGCATCCGATGCGATCGGGATGCGCTGGACCTGAAGCGCCTCCTGAAAGCCCATCAGGCCGAGACCGACCGGCCGGTGACGCATGTTGGACCGGCGCGCCTCCGGGATGGTGTAGAAATTGATGTCAATGACGTTGTCGAGCATCCGGACGGCGGTCGTCACCGTCCGCTTCAGTTTTGCCTCGTCGATGCCGTCGGGGCCGACATGACTAAGCAGGTTGACGGAGCCCAGATTGCAGACGGCGACTTCGTCGGCCGAAGTGTTCAGCGTGATCTCGGTGCACAGATTCGAGGAATGGATCACGCCCATGTGGCGCTGTGGCGAACGCAAGTTGCAGGGGTCTTTGAAGGCGATCCAGGGGTGGCCGGTCTCGAATAGCATGGTCAGCATGCGACGCCAGAGGTCGGTAGCTCGCACCGTCTTGAAGAGGCGTATCCCGCCGTCCTTGGCTCTGGCTTCATAGGCCTCGTACGCGGTCCTGAATGCCTCGCCGTAGAGGTCATGCAGGTCCGGCGTCTCATCCGGCGAGAACAGCGTCCACTCGCCGTCGGCGTCGACGCGCTGCATGAACAGGTCCGGAATCCAGTTTGCGGTGTTCATGTCGTGCGTCCGGCGGCGGTCATCGCCGGTGTTCTTGCGGAGGTCGAGGAATTCCTCGATGTCGACGTGCCAGGTCTCAAGGTAAGCGCAGACCGCGCCCTTGCGCTTTCCACCCTGGTTGACGGCGATCGCAGTGTCGTTGGCGACTTTGAGGAACGGGATGATGCCCTGGCTCTCGCCATTGGTGCCCTTGATGTGAGCGCCTAGGCCGCGAACTGGCGTCCAGTCGTTGCCGAGGCCACCCGAATATTTGGCGAGCAGCGCATTGTCCTTGATCGACTTGAAAATGCCGTCAAGGTCATCGGCGACGGTGGTGAGGAAGCAGGACGACAGCTGCGGACGCAGCGTGCCAGAATTAAACAGCGTGGGTGTCGAGGCCATGAAGTCGAACGATGACAAGAGATCGTAGAACTCGATCGCCTTTGCCTCGCGATCAATCTCGCGCAGCGCCAGCCCCATCGCAACCCGCATGAAGAAAGCCTGCGGCAGCTCGATTCGCTTGCCGTGCTGATGTAGGAAATAGCGGTCGTAAAGCGTCTGAAGACCTAGGAACTGGAAGTTTAGGTCCCGTTCCGGCTTCAGCGCTGCGGCGATCCTGTCGAGATCGAAGCGGGCAAGTTCGGGATCGAGCAGCTCGGCGTTGATCCCGACCCTCACATAGGCCGGAAAGTATTCGGCATAGAGCGTCGCCATGTCGGCTTGCGAGGCCGACGTCGCAACACCATGAACGTGCGAGAGCACCTCGCCGCGGAGCTTGTCGAGCAGCAAACGCGCGCTGACGTAAGAATAGTTTGGCTCGTGCTCGACGAGGGTACGCGCTGCCATGATCGAAGCCAGCGCCAGCTCGTCCTGGCTGATGCCGTCGTAGAGATTGCGCCTGGTCTCGGCCAGCACGGGCTCCACAGAGACGCCATCGAGGCCGGCGCAGGCTTCGCCGATGATCAGCGCGAGGCGATTGGTATCCAGACCGACACGGGAACCGTCCGTCAGGGTGACGTGAAGCGCCGGAGCGCCGGCGGGCGCCGGCTGCGCGGCCGCGTCCTCGGCGCGCTGACGCGCGCGCTCTTCGCGATACAACACATAAGCGCGCGCAACCTTGTGGTTCTCACTGCGCATCAAGGCGAGTTCGACCTGATCTTGAACATCCTCGATATGGAAGGTGCGTCCTTCGCCCGCGCGCCGCATGAGCGCAGCGACGACCTCGTCGGTCAATTGCACAACGCTCTCATGCACGCGGCGAGAGGCGGCCGCCGTGGTACCTTCGACGGCCAGAAAGGCCTTGGTCATGGCCAACCCGATCTTGGGGGAGTCAAATGGGGTGACCTTGCCGTTACGGCGAATGATCTGCATGGTCGGCTCGCTTGGCGCGAGCGTTCGCGGACGCGACTGGATAATGGCAGCGGACGCATTGTCCGCGTCGTGTAGGTTCAGTGACATCAATAGGCCCCGTGATGCGCGTTGTGTTTGAACGGGGCGATAAGGAAGGACGCTGACGCAGCGCCGGCAGATATGTTGCCGGACGGTGCGTGTAAGCGACCGCCGGACACCCCGCCCGTGGACGTTCTGGTCGTCACGGCAGGTCTCCTGGCTCGCAGGTCGTTGCACTTCCTGTCTTCCCGGCGCAGTCGCACCAGTGACGTCGTTCGGAAGCAGCTCGCTGCTGACAGTTGCGGGGGCAGCGCCGGAATTCCGCGCACAAGGCGCAGTTCACCGGCTTCCCTCTTAGCCACTAAATCTTGCGATCAAGCGGACCGTGATGACGATATGTAGTGATATTCGGGACGCGCTGTCAACAGCTGATGAGGCTCGTAGATTTTTGCACGCAATCTTGACGTCGTTCCCGCGCTCGCCCGCGGTGATGTCGTCTATCCGCCGAGGGCTCAGCTATGCGGACGGAGTCTGGCAGGCGACGATTTGGGTGAGCGGCGGCGCACGAGCGGGCAAAGCTCAAGTCCCTGAGATTCAGGCGCGGCGGGACGTACGCTTCCTTGGAGCCCCTGGTCGAGATATGAAAGTCTGCACCGTGTGAAGATAGCTTGTGACAAAGCGCGCGGATATTGCTCATCTTTCCGCGTACAATCCGACGACAGCGTGCACGTGCCGCTCGCTCGACTGCGTTAACGGGTTAACACCAAGTCTCGTCCGGCGTCTGTATCCTCAGACCGCGCAAAGAGCGAGCGTTGGAACCTAAGTTCGGAGGATAATGCATGAATGGCAAGCGCATTCTGATGATCGTCGGGGATTTTGGTGAGGACTACGAAATAATGGTCCCGTTCCAGGCCCTCCTCGCCGTCGGACACACGGTTCATGCCGTCTGCCCCGGCAAGGCCGCAGGCGACACAATCGCAACGTCGATCCATGATTTCGAAGGCCAGCAGACCTACAGCGAAAAGCGCGGCCACAACTTCACGATCAATACCACGTTCGCCGAAATCGATTCCTCATCTTATGACGCGCTCGTGATCCCGGGGGGCCGAGCTCCCGAATACCTTCGCACCGATGGACGGGTGATCGAGCTGGTTAGATACTTCTTCGCTGCTGAGAAGCCCGTCGCCGCAATCTGTCATGCGGCGCAGCTCCTTGCGGGCGCCGACGTGCTGAAGGGGCGCACCTGTTCGGCCTATCCGGCCTGCCGCATCGAGGTCGAACTTGCCGGCGGCGTTTATGCCGAGATCCCAATTAATGGCGCCGTGACAGATCGCAATCTGGTCAGCGCGCCGGCTTGGCCGGCTCACCCCGCGTGGCTATCGCAATTTCTTGCCGTTCTGGGGACGACGATCAGCCATTCCGGCCTGCGCCGCGCCGCATGATCGTTCGGCTTGACGACGTGAATGAGCGTAGGTACGGGCGCAGGGCGGGGTGATAGACTGTGACCCGGCTCTTTCTGCTGCCTGAGGCGGCGCCCATGTGCAGGCTCTTTGTCAATGCGGATGCGGAGCTTTGGCAGACCCGGCTGAAGTCCGTGCGAATGCGCGGTTTCTCCACCAGCATCCGCTTGGAGAACCTTTACTGGCGGATTCTGGAGGAGATCGCGCAGCGCGATGGCATGACACTCTCGCAGCTCCTGGACCGGCTGCATGAAGAATTGCTGGAGGACCGGAAGAATGTGGAGAACTTTTCCTCGTTCCTCCGCGTCTGCTGCGGCCGCTATCTGATGCTGCAACTCTCTGGCGACATCCCGCGCGATTTCGCCACACCGGTCAGATCGCTAGATGCCAACCGCATCCTCGAGCGCGAGGCACGACGCTTTGCTGCGGACGCCGGGAGCGGGAGTAACAAATCGAGGATTTCAGTCACTGGTTAGGCAGAATTGCGTCAATCGATGGCGGTTGCCGCAGCTCGTCTGGGGCCCACGCGACAAAGCCGAGCCTCCAGTCACAACGGTCCAAGCGCCAGATCGGGTCTTTTTGCTAGCGCCATCTGAGCCGCACTTCCAATTTTTTTGATAGCGACAGTCAAGGAATCTCGCTGCGGATTGGCGCAGCAACTCACTATTCTTTTCCTACACGACTGGCCGCACTTTCGCTTGGTCTGGCGTGCCAGAGAAGGAAAGGAGAACGTGATGAAGAAGAAGATCGCTGAGATCAAGACCACCATCCGCACCACCACTCCGTACACCGGTACGCTTTAGGTTGGTTCGACGAGTGCCTTGAATGCATCTACCTGATGAGAGCATAGCGGCAAGGAGGGTGGTCCTTTCGACCACCCTCCTTTGTGACAGTTCCGGAGAGTCGAATGGTTGATTTGATCCAGCAGCGCATTGCCCCGGCCATATCATCTTCCGTCGAACTCAGTCCGATCACTATTTTGAAGGCAGAATCGGGCATGGCCCCGATTCCGACGATCAAATCGGCACTCGCGCGCTCCGGCTGGGACATCTTAATCACTGACGGAGACTGGCGGACCGGCGGCTATCTTGCGGGCCTGCAAACGCTCATCGACGCCGAACTGACGTGGGCTGCTGAAAATGGCCCAAAGCTGGTTGAGGCGGCACAACAATCCTTGAAGCGGCTATTCCCTCTCCTGGTCAGCGATGCCTTTAGCGTGCCGAAGGATCTCACCAATACCTCGAGCAAGGAGGAGCGCACACGCTTCTATCATCATGAATACCAAAACAAACTCTTGGTTGGATTAGCCGAATTCCTGATCAGGTGTGCCCGAGAGCGCAACGAACGCCGCATCCTCGTCATCGACCGGGCGGCTACCCTGTCCACCCCGGCGAAGAACCTGATCAAGCTGCTCGATAGGCTGGACGACGATGCGCGCGTGTTTCGGTTTCTCCTGATCGATTATGAACAACGCCTCTATTTCCAGGACGCCAGCGAAGTTCATTTCGGCAGATATAGCATTCAGGAACTCGGGCCGATCCTGGATCGGAATCTCGCTACGGAGAAACAGCGGCAGATCTATGAGGCAAGTGGTGGGAATCCGCTGATCGCCGAGGCCTTGAGCAAATGCGCGGGAGCCGGATTGCCGGTCATCGGCTATCTCGAGCCGATCGCGATTGTGGATCTCCATCTGGCCACTCTCAACACCGGGGAACGACACAGCCTTCTCAAATCGTACATTGAATCCGATTGCACGATGCCTGATCTCATCGCGCAACGAAACTATGCGATCTTCGAGCAGGCGACCGCAGATCATCTGCACGAGCAGGTGCACCGCGCTTCCCTCGACCGCTATCTGGCGGGCGAGGCGCCGCTCGTCATGCTTCATGCGCTATCGATAAGGGACAAATACAAGCGTCTGGAACTGGTTGCAGAACCGAGTCAGATCCTCCAAAGCATCGGCCTGTATGACCTCTGGTTCGGCTACTTCGGGGAAATTTTCGCCGATCCTGCGCTTCGCACCTACGGCTCGGGAGATGCCCCGGCGAACGCCGCCTTCATCAACGCGGCTTTTGTACTGTATTCGCTCGGCTGCGGGCGGGTGTCCGTTCCCTATCTGAATGAATTCTACAAGACATTCCCGAAGAGCCGATACACGCCAACGGTTCTCTATGCCCAATCAATGACGTATGGACGCTATCAGCAGCCGGTCAACCTCACGGTGGCCGAAGAGTACGCCGTCCGAAATCTGGAGATTATCGAACGGGATTTCAAGGAACACGACAAGTACGATTATATCAAAGTGTTTGCAGAGAATGCCTATGCTTACATCAAGGCCAAGCAGGAGAAATATGAGGAAGCCCTCAGCCTTTGTTCGAAAGGTCATGGCAAGATGCTTAAGGCGTATGGCGACGAGCGCTTCAAGCTTCACCAGTCGATTCTTATCTACAACACCAGTCAGGTCTATGAACTCGTCGGCGATCTTCCTCAGGCTGAGAGGCAGTTGCGTGAGGCCATTGCCTACGATCCCTACTATGGAGAGTATCACAATGACCTAGGGAATCTGCTTTCTAAAGCACCCGGACGGGAAGCTGAGGCTCTAGAGGCATATGCGCGCGCCATTGAGCTCTGTCCCCCCTATTACGAAGCTCATCTGAATAGGGCCGCACTTCGCAACAGAATGGGAGATGGCGCAGGCGCTCTAGCCGATCTCGACAGAACACTTGTCATCAAGCCAAACGAATGGCGAGCTCACTTCGAGAAGGGCAACATCTTGATGCGGCAAGATAGGCCGAAAGCTGCTCTGGAGTCCTATCTAGCAGCAGCCAATATCAATTCCAAGAATCCCGATTTGCAGAGCAACCTCGGTTTCGCCTATTCCGAGCTTGGTAAAGCAAACGAGAGCATCGCGCACTATCTTCAAGCTCTTGAACTCAATCCTCGACATGCGCCCACGCACAACAATCTCGCCATCGAGTACTTCAACGAGGGCCGGCGAGATATATCACTGAACCACGCCACGGTCGCTGTCGAGGTTGGGGGAGATCCAGATTACCTCCTCACTCGTGAGCACATCCGGACAAGTCTGCAAGCTGACTTGGCTTCGCGGCGGGATCGAGCTTCTACGTCTTCCGCCAAGCCTTCATGAGCTGGCGGCTCATGGCATTATTGCCATCGAAGCCGAGCCGCGTGCGGCACGATCGCCAGGAAAATGATAGCTTCACCTCAAAGCTTAAGGGCAAAGTCTGGAGGATTCTGTCGCGCGACAAGCGCTACAAATTCAGAGACCGACCAGGCAACGGGATGCGGTTTGGCCGGCACGTTGTCCCGAACGACCGCACGCCACATGGGGGAGGCAGATATGATGCCTTCTAACCAGTCGTCCCGTTGCGAGAGCGTTCGTCATATCCTTACCGGCTCATCACACCGATGTGGCGGCACAAGACCAGCGTCATCCTCGCTTCCGCATCAAGCGAACCCGATGACACATTCGATGAGCTAGAAATGAGCTGGTCGAGCACACGGCAATTGGTTTATCTATCGCATTTGATCGTTCAGATCGGCGGCTGGGCATTCCGAATAGGCATCCTAATCGGCCTTGTCCAATCCGGCATGAGCGCCGCGGGTCTCGGCGTTGCCGTCACTTTTGCGCCTATCATGCTTGGGAGTCTTTTCTTGTCGCCGCTGGTCGACAGACGTGACCCGATCTCCGCCATGATGATCGTTAATGCGATTCGCATATGCGCACTGCTCGCCATCTTCGGCACCGACGGAGCCGATTCCTTTCTGAGCTATGCCTCAATGGCCGTCCTAAGTCTGGTCCAGCCCGTTTACTTGTCTGCAGAAGTTTCTTTCTTCCGTCGTATCACGTCGAAAGACGGCATGATCTCGGTGTTGCGCAACATTGCCAATATCGATCTGCTTACCTATCTGATCGGAATGTTCGCAGGTGCCATGCTCTCCGACCAATTGCACTTGCCTGGCGTTTTGGCGTTCAATTTATCGGCGATCATCCTGTCCTTGATCGTGCTTCTTGGCATTAAGCTGCAGTTCAGAAGGACACCAGCAATCCTTGAGAAGCAGCCTTCCGGAACCGTCCTGGATCTGACACCGCTCTATTCCGCATTCCTTGCTGTCTTTCTGCTCAATCTCGGCGCGGGCATCATCAATGTCTATCCCGCGATACGTGCGACAACTGGAGGGGTTCTCGACAGAGGCCTTATATTGACAATCATTATGACCAACGGCGTTTTGGCCCTGCTGGGGGCGCTAGCCGTCAAGCCGATTTTCAACCTATTGGGCGCCTTGCCGACGGTCGCCGGGGCCGCAATGCTGCTCGCGGCATGCCTTGCGATCATGTCGCTCGATGCTGGCCTGACCGTGGTCATCGCGTCCAGCAGCGCGATGCTCGGTTTTGGCCAAATATTTGCGGCTGCCGCCCACACGCACATGGTCTCCGCAGTTGCTTCGGATCGAGCCGGCCGCCTTTCCGGGTTATTTCAATGTTGTACCTATAGCGGGGTTGCGGGAAACGGCATTGCTGTCTCGCTTTTAGGTGACTGGCTCCCTTTCGGCACGATCGTGCTTCTATGCGCGGCAAGCGCATTTGTTGCTTTCGCTGTTGCGACCTTTGCAGTGGTGAGATCAAGGCACTCTCAAGGTTCATGTCCGGTCGATCGGTAGTTCAGGGATTCACGCGATGCCATGGGATCAGTTGTTCCTTTTGGAACGCTCGTTTGCAGATCCGTCCTTGCCAGGACGAGAATTCTATTGCTGGCAATGCTTGCTATTGGACGGGGTGCTGTCCGCGTTTCCAAGACGCGCCGCGATGCTCGACGTTCGTAGGGTTGCCTGGGCCAAGCCACGAACCGCACTCATCGAGAGGCTTGGGCAGGATCATCAGTCCGCGCCCGTTCTTATTCTCGAGAAGGGAGGAGGCCCTGCACCGGAGAATGCGAAGTACGCGAACGGGCTCGCCTATGTCGACGATCCATTTGCAATCCTTCATTGTTTAGCTGTGCGTCACGGATTTCCGGCGCTTTATCCCGGAGGAGTGGCGCCTTGGCCATGATGATCACGGCGTTGACGCCAGCATTGGCCTTAGGGCGAAGCTTCGATTGAGCGGCCTGCTTGACCTTGCGAGTTGCGGCCTAGGACAGGCGATGGCTGATGACTCGGGCCTAGTATTTCTGACAGTACCCAGCGTTCGAACTCGTTAACAGCCGCAATATTTCGCGTGTGCCCATTGACAAACATGTAGATTGAGCGATTGACCGGCACAAAGCCAACGGGAGCCACAAGCTCTCCCTTCTCAAGGTTGCTTCGGACCAGAATTTGCGAGGAAATCGCGGCTCCAAGCCCACTTTTTGCCGCCTCCACAGCCAAGGAAAATGTGTCGAACACGACGCGGCGCGACCTCTGTAAGCATATTCCAGCCGCGCTGGCCCATTCGCTCCAGGCGTTCAATCTTTCGGCCTCGTGCAGCAGAGGAATAGACAAAATGTCTTGCGGGCTTTTGATCGCCTTGAGCGTAGCAGGCGCACAGACAGGGCCAATCATCTCGTTCGCTATGTGCACCTCACGAACGGGAAGCGGCCGCTTCAACAGGCCGCAAACGAACAATACATCCAACGCACCAACAGCCAGCGCATCTAGATCGGCCTCGGTCTCAAAGACAAAATCAATGTCCTGGTAGCGTTGGCGGAACGCACCAAGGCGAGGCAACAGGCCGTGCGACAAAAATGTGGGTGAGCACCCCACGACCACGGAACGTCCTGCATCGTTCCTTCGTAGCTCATAGCATTCTTTCTCGAGCATTGTGAATGCGCTCGCACAGCTACTCTTTAGTCGATCGCCGTCGGACGTCAGCCGCACGCCCGAATTATGGCGAACGAATAGCCTCTTGCCGAACCAGTCCTCGAGAAGGCGCATCTGGTAGCTTACCGCGCCGGACGTCATATTTAGCCGCTCGGCCGCCCTTGAGAAGCTTGGAAACTCGCTGACCGCCTCAAACAAATGAAGGCTTTTCAGAATAGGTAACTTGCGCATCCGACTTACCTCATGGGCACCGCTAACTGCGATGAGCATTTGTTATTGAGCTCTCATGCGCCTGGTCCTTGGCAGCGCCAACGACCGCAATTGTTGGCTGGATGGACACACCTGACGAGTGAGACCTCTTCGGTGCTAGGCCTAGCAACGCGAGTTCAGCGATCAAGTTCGCAGCCGAGTTTCGACAGAGACACACGGACGCTTCCAGTCTTGTCGTGCTTGAGGCACGGTTGCGTGAGATTCCCGGTTGTTGCAGCGTTCATTGCTGTGCGCTCTCCTCCCGAAGGAGGCAACGGAATTTGGCAAGTCCTGGACCAGTCAGGCTCTGCAACAAGTTGGGACCGCCCGTCGACGGAGATACCGCCGGGCGAGCCACGCTGCAAAACGAGCAGCTAGTTAACTCGCTTGCTTCGAACGCTCCTCGCGCTCATGGAATTCCTCCGATCAATCTCAAGATCCGGCATAGCGTCTTGCCCGCCGATTGGGTGGTTCCCGGCTTTTGCCTCGCGATTCAGCCAGGAACGTGGTGACGTCGAGATAAGCAATGGTCCTGGATCTATCTGCTTCGATAAGCCCCTCCGCCGAATTTACTCCGAACAAAGCCTTTTCGATGCATAGGTGTATTCGAGCGCCAGTCGACGTGCGTGTTCGATGAGATTGGCCGCGGCGGCGTGTCCCCCATCGATGTTCTCGTAGTAGAAGTACGGCTGGCCCAGCGCGGCGAGTTTCGCGGCAGCCTTGCGCCCGTGCGCTGGATGCACGCGGTCATCTTTGGTCGAGGTGAGAATTAAGGGAGCGGGGTAGGTCTTGCCCGATGCCAGCTTCTGATAGGGGGAGTAGGCTTCAATCCACGAACGCTGCTCGGCGATGGCGGGATCACCGTATTCGGCAATCCAGGAAGCGCCCGCGCCCAGGCTGGTGTATCGAAGCATGTCAAACAGCGGCACCTGCATGATCGCCGCGTTGAAGAGCTCGGGACGCTGGGTGACTGCGGCGCCCACGAGTAGGCCCCCCTGGCTGCCGCCAATTACTCCTAGCCGGCGCGGACTTGTGATCTTGCGGCGGATCAGGTCTTCGGCAACGGCAATGAAGTCGTCCCATGTCGTCTGTTTCCCTGCCCCCTGAGCTGCTTGATGCCATTGTGGACCAAACTCGCCGCCCCCGCGCAGATTCGCAACGACATAGACATTGCCTTGTTCGAGCCAGAGCCGTCCCACTGGTCCGAGATAGGAGGGCAGAAGCGAAGCCTGGAACCCGCCATAGCCATAAAGAAGTGTTGGGATGCCGCCGTCAAACCTTGCGTACTTCGGCCGCACCAGAAAATAGGGAATTGACGTGCCATCACGCGAAGTCGCTTCCAACTGGTCCACGACGTGATTGGACGCATCAAAGGCGGTAGGTGTCGTCTTCAATTCCTCAACGTTTTGGGTTTCGGCATCAAAATACCAGATTGATGTTGGCCTGAGGTAGTCCGAGACCGTGAACATCGCCTGGTCCGCTTGCTCGGACGTGGCTGACACGTTGACATTTGTATGTTGCGGCAGCGGGATCGGCGTCGACGACCACGCTTTCTGTTCGTACCTATAAAGGAACGCTTTGCTTTGAATGTTCTCAAGGATCGTCAGGATTAAGAAATTCTTTGTGCTACTGAGCCCGCTCAGGGCCTGGCGGGGCCCAGGCTGGAAGACAAGCGAGGCTTTAGCGCGCAGCGGATCCTGCGTCCATTCGGCTAAGTCATACGAAATCAGTGAGCCGGTCCCAAATCTGACGTCATCGGGCTCCCATTCTTCGTCAAGGTTCACAAGCAGGCGGCCGCTCGCGAGTCCGACTATCGCCGCCTTCTTCGGCAGATTGAGCTTGATGGGCCCACCGGGGCGGAAGACCACGTACTCACACTCGACAGAGCTGATGGCACGGATGGCGCCGGTCGCATGTATACGTCCTTCACTGTCTCGAAGCACCCATGGCTCCGTCTGAACGTCGGTAGGCTCGCCGCGAAAGATCTCGCGAGCCTCACCGATCGGTTGAGCGCGTTTGAGCTCCTTCACCACAAAGGGGTAGCCGGCCTGCGTCAAAGATCCGCTGCCCCAGTCCCGTGCAACAAGGAGGGTGTCACCATCGACCCAGCTGACGTTCTGCTTGCCCTCCGGAAGATAAAAGCCGTCCGCAACAAAGGACTTGGTCTCACTGTCGAACTCGCGTATGGACGCGGCATCCTTGCCGCCATCGGAAAGACTAATCAGGCAGAGGCGCTCTTCAGGCGGAAGGCAACTGCCACCTTGAAACACCCAATTCTTGTTCTCGGCAATGGCCAATGCGTCCACATCGAGGATGGTTTCCCACTGTGGATCTTGGCTACGATAGCGTTCTAGGGTGGTGTGCCGCCACACGCCGCGCACATGCTCCTCATCTTTCCAAAAATTTTCTAAGCCGCGCCGTCCCAACGAAACGGATGCAATCCGATCCTTGGACTGCAGGATGGTGAGCGCCTGTTCGTAGAAGCGTCGATAGCGGGGATCTGCCTGGAGGACCCCGAGTGTCTTCTCGTTTTCGGCGCGAGCCCAAGCCAATGCGGCTTGTCCTTCGACGTCTTCGAGCCAGACGAATGGATCATCAGCCTCCACCAACGTCGTTCGCTCTTGCGCAAGCCCTGTGGACGCGGCGCGGGCAATCGATGGCGGCGCGGCGGAGAGGGGTGATGTGTTCATGGACTTTCTCCAGATGAGATCGACGGGCCACGAACACGCCTGGCGCGTCGAGCAGAAGCGGCGGAAAGCACGCAACGCATGGCATAGCGCAGGTTGCGGACCATTCATTGCAAACTGCGTGCCGCCTAAAGAGTCGGAAGTTTCAGCTGCTCAGGGCGGCACAGACCATGTCCGATTCCCGACATTGATCGCCAAGCAAACACGGGCAACATGTCGGCGATATCGTCTGTCAGACATCGCCAGTATTTCGATCTTCAGTGGTCAGGAAGGGAAACAATGATGCACCGCGCCAGCGCAGTCCTATCCCCATACGTGTAGGTTCTTCGCAGTTTCGGCGCTATCGGGCAGATTTGTCCGCGGCGGTCACCACGACAAAGAACAGCGCGCTGATCAGCAGCCAGATCGCGATCAGGTTAAGGACGGTGTACATGGCGATCTTCCAAGCCATCCGAAGAGGTGCCCCAAATAGTCATCGGACGGCTCGGCTCTTCCTGGCCAGGCGAAAGAGCTTGTATTTCTCCTGGCCAGGCGAAAGAGCTTGTATTTCCTCTCCGCCTGTCGGTGCGGCAAGATCTTCGACGAGCGCCCACAAGCCCTAATCCACCTGCGCCACCGAATGCGCCGCAGCGCGCTCGTCAACTAGCATGTCTAGTAGTTGATTGAGATGAAGGGCTCCTAACAAGCTAGATGCCATAGCAGAGTTCAAATGGGGCTAATAGTTCCAATGCACCGACCTTCATGCACGATCGTTTCGACAACTCTATCTCAAACAGCAGATCCTCTGGCACATCGGCTCCGATCAGAATCAAGTCCGATCCTTGGCACGTTTCGCTCGCACATTGCGGCTCGCTGCCATGCACCATCGCACTGGACGGCACACTTAGCTGATCTAGTCCCGCACCCGCTTCTCTCGCGGGGCCGTCTCAAAGCTCGCGAGGTCGTCTAAGATAAGGAACCGACTAAAAGACGAACAATGACACGTTTCAGACGTGGGTACCGAAGCTTCTTAATGTCGACCCGCTAATCGATGCCGATGAAAGCCAAGATGCCGGAAAATCCGACGATTAGCTCTTTGCCGTTTGGGCCGCTTATTCAAACTCCCGTGCAAATGCAGCTTCGATGGAATCAATTCGTCGGGGAATCGGCGAGAAGGACGCGATGAAAGAAGCGGTGGATGATCGCTTATTGGCAGCAATTGATCGGCTAGCAAATTCCTCCCGCGCGGTCGCCAATGCGTTGTCGACAATGCTTGGCAAGCAGGACATTGCAAATGAATACCTGCGCAAACTTGTAACCGCTGCGGAAATGTACGGGCTACCCAGGACAAACCATAGCTTGTTTCGTACTTTGTCAGCGATTGCGCAGCAGCAAGCCATTGAGATAATCCGCACAGAAATGGCGGACGCTATCTTTTTTGCCGATCACGATGAGTTCAGGTTTGATGCCTTGTCAAAAGCGGGTACGGGTGTCGCCCTCGAGTTCGGCGTCTATGGCGGTTACACTATCAGCACCATGGCCGAGCGATTTCCAGAGCGGCAGTTCTATGGCTTCGATAGCTTTAATGGCCTCCCGGAGCGATGGAACGGATACCTTCCAATGGACTTCGATCGTGGAGGCAAGGCGCCTGACGTGCCGGAGAACGTCGAGCTTATTGTTGGTCTGTTTGATGAAACGATTCCGGTGTTTGCTCGGCGCGAGCTGCCCGTTGCGTTCATCCACGTCGATTGCGACATATATTCAAGTACGAGAAGCATCTTTACGGGGCTCAAGTCTCAGATTCGTCCGGGATGCGTTATCGTGTTTGACGAATATTTCAACTACGTAGGGTTCGAGAAGCATGAAAGATTAGCTTTTGACGAATTCATCCGCGAGACCAACTATGGTGTCAACTGGATATCTTATTCAGGGCAACAAGCCGCTTGTCTACTGACGAGAGGGACCGAGGAGCACTTTCATCGACCTGACTGAAAAACTCCTCGCTACGATCCTGATCTGGATCGCTTCTTCCGCGATCTTCCTCAATGGCGTTCGCTCGCGCCACACTACCTTCGGGCATATGGCTATGACGTCCCCGTCTGGGTCCGCTTTCGTCCGGACAAAGCGGGTCTCGAATCCGCATGGATCGCTTAGTATCATTTCCAGAAGGCGACCTTCCGTCGTCATTTACCTTTCTCAGTTCATCGACAGCAGAGAGCAATGTGCCGGCGCGGATTTGTTTGGGGCGTGCTGGAGGGCTCCTGCTTCTGACGCTTCCTAATTCGGGAGGCCTTCTCATCTTCTCCGATAGAACGGTCAGGCTTGCGAAGCCAGTCTACCACGTCGGCCACGGATTGGCTCTCTCCTCTGCAAGTTGGCAGCGAATTGGCGGAGGCCTCCGTCGTCTCGCAGGAGCATAAACCGGCAAAGCCTGGATATGTGGTGCCCACGTCGCGTTCCAGACAACGTGTTGCGACCTCAAGTCGAGATCACTGCTGCTTGACAAGCCTGTCGTGTTTTACAGGTGATGATATGCGTCGAGTCACTCTGTTGATGCATTGGTACGACGCTTGCTTAAGATCGACAGACGATGTGTTCACGCTAGGCTGAACTTATCTCCTTCTAGCTCCTCAACAAGAAGATTAGCATGTCGGATATTGCCGGCGCGTTTCGCTCGCCTTTTACCCGTACCTCATCTGCCTTTCCTGGTTCTCTTGTCGTCGCTAGCGTGCGGGCATGACAGTCTCGATCTCGCATCATCCACGTTCGAGACGCTAACCGCAGAAGGGCATAAACATGCGGATAGAGGCTTGCAGAATTGAATGGCGAATCGTCCCTATGCGCAATCCATCCCTGCTTAAGGTAGAATCATGAACCCCGCTCTTGTGTTCGATTGGAATGGCACGCTGCTGGACGATGCGCACGTGCTCCTCCAGACGACAAATGCAATACTTGGTCGCTTCGGTCGCAGACCTATCGATATTGATACATTTCGGAGCCATTGCGACGTTCCACTTTCTATCCTCTATCGCAGTCTGGGGTTGTCGGACTCGGAAATTGCGGACGTGGATCGAGATGCGGCTGCAATGTTTCACGACGCCTACGAACAGTTTGCGAGCAAAGCTGACCTGCGCGAGGGCGCTCGCAGAATTCTGGAAATAGCGCGCCAGAAAGACGCTTCGTCCATCATCGTGAGCAACCATGTCGTCGAGCCTCTTCGATCGCAATTGCGAAGGCTTGGAATCGATGACTACATTAACGAGGTGATCGCCTTTTGAAAGCCGCGCCACGCAGTTCAAGTCAATGAGCAAAGGCGAACGGCTTCGTCGCTATATTCAAGAGAATGACCTCAAACCATCGGCGACCTTCATCATCGGCGATATGCCAGTCGAAACCAATATTGCTCGCGACCTCGGGCTCATAAGCGTATCCATTACCGGCGGATTTGTCTCCGATTCGCGATTGCAGGCAGCAGAACCGGACTACATCATTCGCAGCCATCATGAGCTGTTGCCGATCTTGCAGCGGCACGGCTTTTTCCGGGACGCATAAACATAATTGAAGACCAAGAACGCCACGTCCTGCTCCAGCGCTGACGCATTGCCTCTCAGTTAAGCTGAGAATGCCCCGACCAGCGCGCCAAAGACCGTTTATTGTAGCGGTCACGAATGGAATTTGAACTGTTCTGCCGATTTTCTTGCGGCAGAGTTGCGCGAGTCGCCTTCCAGACGGTTCGCTGCGACGGACGGTCCGACATCAAGACCCTCGAGCCGCGCTTAGCGATCCGAGACGTAGTTCGGGACGTCATTCTCACATTACCCAAACTTACCCAATCTTCCTCTGGAAAGGCCGCTTACGGCTGATAACGGCGGCTAGCCTTCGCGCGGGCCAAAGAGCCCAAACGGAGGGGAACATGCCAAGGACGCTCGCCGCTCTGCGCGGCAATTCAGCTAATTTTATCAAGAGAGCCCTTATCTGCTCCACGCTTTTGGCCGCAACGGCCATCACCCAAGCTAACGCGGACGACATCAACTGGCGCCAGTTCGAAGGCACCTCGATCGTCTGGGCCTACGACATTCATCCCTATGCCGATGCAGTCGCAGCCCAGCTGCCGGAATTCGAGAAACTTACCGGCATCAAGGTGACGCCCGAGCTTTATCCCGACGACGCCTACTGGAATAAGCTGACCATCCAGCTCAGCACAAAATCGCCGAGCTGGGACGTCGTGGGCACCGGCATTCAACCGGCCTGGGATCTTGCGCCAGGCGAATTGCTCGAGCCACTCGACCGTTATCTAAACGATCCTAAACTCACCGCGGCCGGCTACGACTACAAAGAGTTCTTCCCTGCCTTGCGGGATGCACTGACCTGGAAGGTTAAGGAAGGGCAGATCGAGCCGGGAAGCGGGCAGGTGTGGGCCATTCCACACGGCTTTGAGAACATCCAGCTGTTCTATCGCAAAGACATCCTGGATAAGCACGGCATCAAGGTCCCGACCACGCCGCCGGAGATGTCGGCTGCCTGCGGGAAACTAAGGGCTGCGGACCCCGCGATCACTCCTTTGGGCGTGCGCGGTGTGCGGTTTTGGAGCAGCATCCACACCGCTGCGATCTCGATTGCGAGGTCCTACGGCGTGCATGATTTCATCATCAAGGATGGAAAGCTCGACACAGGCCTGGACTCACCCGAATCGATCGCGTTCCACAAGGACTATGTGGACATGATCAAGAAATGTGCGGCTCCGTCCTTCGCCAACGACAACTGGTACCAGGTCGTCGATGGCATCAATTCAGGACGCACCGCGATGGCGATCGATTCTAACATGTTTGGCTTTTGGAATGATGTGGCCGGCAAGCCCGCCTCAGGCAAGATCGCATTCGCGCCTCCATTGCGGGCTCCGAATAGCAAGAGCTTCGAATCCAACATCTGGATCTGGTCTCTTGCGATGAACGCTGCTTCCCAGAAGAAGGGGGCAGCCTGGCTGTTCATCCAGTGGGCAACCTCAAAGCAAGTCGAGCTGAACGTAACCGGCGTGACGCCCCCACCTAGCCATCCCTCGGCTTGCGCGCGATACAGCCTGGCATGAGCGGTTCGGTGGAGGTGGAACGATGGCAAATGCCATGCTTGATGCCAGGCAGGAAGGCGATTCCTATCGTCGCGTCGAGGTGATCACCGGGGAGCGCCGGCGGCGACGATGGACGGGCGAGGAGAAGGCGCGGATCGCGGCGGAGAGCTTTGAGGAGGGTGCGAACATCTCCGAGGTGGCGCGGCGCAATGGCGTTTCCCGCGGGCTGCTCACGGTGTGGCGACGCCAGGTTGCGGCGGCGGTGGCCGGCAAGGCGCCGAGCTTCGTGCCGATCCAAATTGGTGCCGAGAGCGACGGCGAGACGGCCGGCGAGTCCGAGCGCAGTTCGCCATCACAGACGAGGCCTTTCGAGATCGCCGCGCCGCCGGCGAAGGCCTGCGGGGTGATCGAGATCGAGCTGAGTGGGGTTCGCATCCGGGTTGAGCCGGGCGTGGAGCTGGCGACACTTTCGACGGTGCTGTCGGCGCTTCGGGGCATCCGGTGATTGCACTACGCTCCGACCTCAAGGTGGTGCTGGCGGCGCAGCCGGTCGACTTTCGCAAGTCGGTGCACACGCTGTCGGCGCTGGTGAGCGAAGCGCTGCGTGCGAACCCGTATTGTGGCGACGTCTTCGTGTTCCGCAGCAAACGCATGGACAGAGTGAAGCTCCTGGCGTGGGACGGCAGCGGCATGGTGCTGGTGACGAAGTGGTTGCACCAGGGGCGTTTCACCTGGCCACCGATCCGCGACGGTGTGGTGCATCTAAGTGCGACGCAGCTCGCGATGCTGCTCGACGGGCTTGAGTGGACGCGTGTCTCACCCAAGCCTGTGAAGCAGCCGGCCGTTGTCGGCTGAGAGGTGAGGATTTCGCTGGAGCGTGTAGCGTGCGCATGTATCGTTCGATCATGGCGATTCGCCCCGACGCTCTGCCGACCGATCCGTCAGCTCTGACCGAGATGGTGCTCGCGCTTGACGCCGAGAACGAGAAGCTGCGTGTGGCGATGCAGACGCTCAAGGAGATGATCTTCGGGAAGCGCTCAGAGCGACTTGCGGTGCTCGTGGACGAGCAACTCGCGCTTGAGCTGGGCGATCTCGAGACCGATGCCACGTTGCCTGTGCAGGCCAACGACGATGTGCCTGCGGCGAAGCCGCCCGGCAAGGTGCGCAAGAAGGCGCGCCGCAACATCGGCGCACTCCCAAAGCACCTGCCGCGCTGCGAGCAGGTGCTGGAGCCGGAGGCGACGGCCTGCCTGTGCTGCCAGGGTCAGCTCCACAAGATCGGTGAGGACGTCAGCGAGGTGCTCGACATCATCCCGGCGATCTTGCGGGTGCTGCGCACGATCCGTCCCAAATACGGCTGCCGCAGCTGCACCGATGGCGTGGTCCAGGTGAAGGCGTTGCCGCGCCTGATCGAGAGCGGCATGGCCTCGACCGCGCTCGTGACTCACGTGGTGGTCTCGAAGTTCGCCTGGTATTTGCCGCTGTATCGGCAGGTGCAGATTCTGGCCGGCCAGGGCGTCAATCTCGACCGGGCGACGCTTGCCGGCTGGGTGAAGCGTGCAGCCTGGTGGCTCAAGAGCCTCTATGAGCTCCAGCTGCGCACAATTCAGGCCTCGCCGCGCGTGTTCTGCGACGAGACCCCGATGCCCGTGCTCGATCCCGGACGACATCGCACCCGCATCTGCCAGTTCTGGGCGCATGCCATGGATGACCGGCCATGGGGTGGCCCTTCGCCGCCGGCGGTCGCCTACGTGTTCGCCGACGGCCGCGGCACCGAGGAGATCGCCGGACAATTGACGGATTTTTCCGGCATTCTGCAGGTGGATGGTTATGCCGCCTACAAGGCGCTCGCCCGCGGCCATGGTGGCGCGATCCAGCTTGCTTTTTGTCTCGCCCATGCCCGACGCAAATTCGTCGAGATCTACAAGATGATGCAGTCGCCATTCGCGCACGAGGTGATCGAACGCCTGCAGGCGGTCTATGCTATCGAGGCGGAGATCCGCGGCAGCAGCGCCGAGCAGCGGCTGGCCGCCCGCCGCACCAGGAGCGCACCGTTGATGGCAGCGCTCAAGGCGCGACTGACCGCCATGGTCGACCAGCTCTTCTCGCAGTCGAAGCTGACGGAGGCGATCAACTACACGCTCAATCACTGGGACGGGTTGACGCTGTTTCTCCGCGACGGCCGCGTCGAGGTCGACAGCAATACGGTCGAGCGTTCCATGCGCCCGATTGCCATGGGGAGACGCAACTCATTGTTCAGCGGTAGCGACGGCGGTGCTGAGAGCTGGGCAATCCTGGCGTCGCTCGTGAACACGGCAAAACTCCATGAGCTCGATCCGCAGGCCTATCTGAACGACGTGCTGGAACGCATCGTTTCAGGGCGAACCAAGAGCCATCAGCTGCACGAGCTGCTTGCCTGGAATTGGAAGGCGGCACGCGAGCGCGTCGCACAAGCTGCCGCATGAGCCCACGTCGCCATAAAACATCGTCGTCGATGGCCGCCGCCGCGATGCCGCTTGCGGAACTCGAGAGATGGCTCCAAGCTCGCGTCGATCAGCATCCTGCCGCCACCAGTCTTCCCATGCTCGACGGCTACGTCGCCGCGATCGTGGCTGGACCAGTGTCGATGAGCCCACTCGACTGGATCTGCCCGCTGCTCGCCATCGATGCCGATGCTTTCAACCACGGCGGCACTCCGGAGTTCGCGGCGATCTCCGCCGTTGCGCTGCGTCATAACGAGATCAGCCAGACCCTTTCGACCACGCCTCGCCAGTTCGCGCCGATGCACCGGCGTGAAGTCAATGGCGATATCGATGCGCGTCCCTGGTGCCAGGGCTTCTATGTCGCGATGCGGCTCAGGCTGTCGGCGTGGGCGCCGTTGCTGGACACCAGCAACGTCAATCACGGCCTGCTGCTACCCGTCCTGCTGCACTGTCGCGACGATCAGGGCCGTCCGCTGCTCGGACCGCCGCGAAGCGGCCGCGAGACCGAGGACTTTCTCCGCAACGCCCACCTCGATATTCCAGCGGCCGTCGAGGCGCTGCGCCAATACTGGATGCCGATCCGCTACGCACGCGCCCGCTGATCACAGCGGACGTGGGAGCTCATACCGGTTACAGCTGAACGGCGCTATAGCCGGCAAGCTCGTTAACTCTCCGCGCGCCTCGACGTGGAGCGACAAGGCTTGGCTCGAATATGCGGCAAAGCCTGAGTTCAACAACTTCGTCGAAACGTTCAAGACCGTGCAAGACAGGGCGCAGCTGGCCTTTACAGCCCGCGTCGGCTTTGCCGAGGCGATGAATGCCTGGGCCGTGGCCATGCAGAAAATGGTCAATGGAGCTGACGTCAAGGCAACGCTATCCAACCTCGCCTCCGAAATCCGTTCGTCCATGTGAGGGTAAAAGGCGGCAGATCTAGCTGCCGGCCTTTGCATGTTAGAGATACAGTGAGATGGACCTTCGAGGATTCGACGCAATCGTGACGCTGCAGTCTTCGGCCAGTCAACTGACCTCGTCAAAAGATGATCTCGTCGAGAACTCCGCGCCGGGGCGTGACTGGTGGGGTGTTGCGGCGATTGCTCCAGCGATGATTATATTGCTCGGATTTCTTTTTCTGTTCTTCTATGGCGTGTTTCAGTCCCTGACTGACCTCAAGCTCGGTCGGCCTCTGGTTCACTTCATTGGCCTCGACAACTACGCGGCTCTCATCAAGACAGATGACTTCTGGAACAGCATCCGGACCACTCTGGTGTACGCCGGGTCGGCGGTCCTTGCGGAAGCCGCGTTTGGTCTTGCACTTGCCAAGCTGTTCGCAACTGAGGTGTTCCTGGCGCGTGTGATGCGGCCCGTCATCCTCTTGCCACTCGTTCTGCCGCCGATGAGCGTTGCCCTCATGTGGACGACAATGATGGACCCGCAAAACGGGATCGCGAACTACCTATTGTCCCTTGCCGGCATCAGCCGATTTGCGTGGATCTCGGATCCGAACACCGCGATGTTCTCCCTGGTCCTCATCGATGTATGGACCTATACACCGTTTTTCGCATTGATCATCTTCGCCGGCCTTCAGGGGATCAATGAAGAGGTGAGGGAAGCCGCCCGTGTCAATGGTGCAAAGGGGTGGGCCACCTTTCTGCATATCGAGTTGCCGCTGATCGCACCCTACATTCTGATCGCCGCTGTGTTTCGGCTGATCGAATCCCTCAACCAGTTCGACATCATCTTCGGGACAACGCAAGGCGGGCCTGGAAACAGCACCTCCGTACTTTCGGTGCGCGCCTATATCACCGCATTCCAAAATCTCGCTTTTGGACGTGGTGCCACGCTTATGGTCGTCAATTGGATGATCGTCCTGGTCGGGACGTTCGCCATCGTCAAGTTGTGGCGCTTCGTCCGCCAGCGCGTTAGCTGAGGAGGCAATTTATGCGATTGAAACGCGCAACCTCCACAAATGTGATCCTTAACCTGCTCGTCGCCACCTGCGCATTAATCCTGACCTTTCCGCTCATCTGGATCGTGATGATGTCGCTGAAAGAGCAGGCGGAGATCATGACCTGGCCACCAACCTTCCTGTTCTCGCCGACACTGGAAAACTTCCGTGTCCTGTTTGATGTCGCTCCGGCCGGAGCGTCCAGCTACGGCACCATCAAGGTCGATTTTCTGACGCCGATCACGAACAGCGTCGTCATAGCGCTCGGCTCTGTTGTGGTTTCCCTCGTCGTCGGGGTGCCTGCCGGTTACGTTCTGGCGAGGCGGGACGTACCTTTCAAGGAAGATATCGCCTTCTTCATTCTGGGCTTCCGTTTCGCCCCCGTCCTTCTAGTGGTCATCCCGCTCTTCAGTGTTTTCCAGGCGATTGGATTATATGACACCTATATCGGCATGATCTGGGTCTACCAGGTCGTCACATTGCCGATGATCGTTTGGCTGAGTCGCTCCTATATCGAAGACATCCCGAAGGACATCGAGGAGGCGGCCGCCATGAATGGCGCCAAGCCGGTGAGGGTCGTGCTTCACATCGTGCTGCCGCTTTTGAAACCGGGCCTGATCGGCGCCTCGTTACTCATCTTTCTGCTGGCTTGGCACAATTTCGCCCTCGGTCTGATCCTCAGCTCGACCAAGGCACCGGTGACCGTCGCTCTTCTCAAGCTGCTCAATCCGGGTGTGCAGTTCTATCCCGTCATGGCCGCAGGGCTGGTTGTGACCATGGTCATTCCCGTCATTCTAATCGTCATCGGACAGCGTCACCTCGAACGGGGCCTTACCTTTGGTGCCGTAAAATGAGTGCCAGGCCATTGATTTTCTTTGGAACGACGAATCTTGATCCATGCTTCCAAGTCGAGCGGCTTCCAACGCCAGGTGAAAGCGTGATGGGAACGCTGATCCGCTACGCTGGAGGTAAGGGCGCCAATCAGGCCGTTGCTGCCGCCCGCCTTGGGCTTCAGCCACACTTCTACACGCGTCTTGGCGATGATGATGCCGGTCGCTTTTTGCTGCAGTCGCTGCGGGAGGCAGGCGTTCGCGCTAATACAATCACGATGTCGCCGGGGGAAGTCTCGGGCTCAGCCCTGGTCATGGTCAGTGATGACGGCTCCAATATGATAGTCATAGACCCAGGCGCCAATCTGAACGTGACGCCAGATATGGTCGAGAGCGCGGCCGAGCTCATAGAGCGCGATGCGATCGTGGTCGCCGAAATGGGCATGCCGATCGAAGCGCTCAATCGGCTGTTCGAGATGAAGCGCGACAAGGGCTTCGAGCTCGTTTTCAACCCGGCGCCGGTGAGGCCGGGGCTTTCATCAGCTGCGTGGAAAAGCGTTGATTGCGTCACGCCGAACCAGAAAGAAGCCTTCGAGCTAACAGGCGTCGAGGTCTGCGACTTGAACAGCGCCGCCAACGCCGCCTTGAAGCTTCTTGATCTCGGGCCTCGTGCTGCGCTGATTACCCTCGGGGCGCAAGGAGCTTATTATGCCGACGCAACAGGCTCCTTTGCTCTGAGTGCGTTTCCCGTGAAGGTCGTTGATACGACAGCCGCAGGAGATGCCTTTAACGGAGCGTTCGCCGCGTCACTGGCACAGCGCTTGCCTTTGAGGGAAGCCGTAAGAAGGGCTCTGGCCGTTGGCGCCCTGTGTGTGACGCGCCGCGGCGCTCAAATCTCCATGCCGACTGCAGAGGCCGTTGATGAGTTCATGAAGTCCCAAACCATTTTGGAGTTGGAATGACCGAACAGTTCTCCGTTTCAGACAGAACGGTGCTCGTGACCGGCGCGGGTGGCGGCATCGGGTCTGCCATTGTGAATGCGTTTCGGGCAGGAGGAGCGAATGTCCTTGCTACCGATGCTAACCTCGAAAATCTCGAAGACACTTTGGCAGCCTTGCCCTATGGTAACGGCGCATTGCCGATGGCAATGGACGTCGCGCGCGAGGACGATGTCACGAGGGTTCTCGATGAGGTTGCCAGACGCTTTGGCCGGCTCGACGTGCTAGTCAATAACGCCGGCATCAAATCCGCCCAGCCGCTCCTCAAAGGCAATGCGCAGACAATTGAGCGCACGATTCAGATCAATTCGGTCGCTGTCTTGCGCTGCTCAACACTCGCCATCGAACGTTTCATGAGGGCCAAGGGCGGCCGCATCGTCAACGTTGGCTCCTCACTGTCTTCGCAGGGGGCAGTATTCAACTACCAGGCCGGCGGCGCCGACTATTGCCTATCGAAAGCGATCGTTCACGACGTCACTAAGCTGCTTGCCTATGAATGCGCGCCCCTCAAGATCAATGTGAACGCTATCGCGCCCGGGATCATCGATACGCCAATGCATGGGCGGCCACGTGAGGAGACGGAAGCCCGGCACAGCGGTCGCATTCCGCTCGGGCGTGTGGGTGTGCCGGAGGATATCGCAGGGCTTGCGGTCTTCCTCGCAAGCCCGGCAGCGTCCTACATGACCGGGCAGATCGTGCACGTAAACGGCGGGATGCTGATGAATGGCTAGTACCGCATCTGACCTCAACTGGCCGCCCATCGAAGGGATCATTTCGGATCTTGATGGCGTCGTCTATCGTGGGAACGCTGCGATCGTCGAGGCCATTGAGGCATTTAAATCGTGGCAGGCGGCCGGATTGCCGTTCTGCTTCGTGACGAACAATTCGACGCACACTCCGCAAGAGGTCGCCCGCAAGCTGGAGAGTTTTGGGCTTGTTATCGGGTCGAAAGACGTTGTCACGAGCGCCGTCACTGCAGCTGAGCTTGTGCGGGTCAAATATCCAGATCTCAGGCGTGTGTTTGTCATCGGCGCGCCGTCCCTTGTGGATGCTGTGGCAGGCGTGGGGCTCGAGGTGACCGATCGGGAGCCAGAAGCTGTCGTCATGGGGTTGGACCGTCAGATTACCCATGAGAAGATGCGGATTGCGGTCGATGCTATCTTGAATGGGGCGGTATTTATCGGCACCAACCCCGATCTTCTCTTGCCCACCGAAGACGGATTCGAACCGGGCGCAGGAGCAACGATCACTGCTATCGCTGTGGCGACACAAGTCAAACCCTTGATCGTTGGTAAACCCGAGCCACACATGATCGAAACCGCACTTTCCCGCCTAGGAACAGCGCGCAGCGCCACGCTGATGATCGGTGATCAGATTCCGACAGATATTCAAGCTGGTAAGCGAGCTGGTCTTCCGGCCGTGCTGGTTACCACGGGGGTGCCGCCGCGCGAGGATCCTTCTCTGGCGCCGCCGGATTTCATCGTGTCCAGCTTGGCAGAAATTGTGGTGTCGCCCGCTGGCTCAAAGCCCCGACAGAGGAGAGCATGATGGCCGATGTTCGCCTGGAAGGCGTAAATAAAGCCTATGGGACTATCCACGTCCTGCGCAATATCGACCTGACGATCGATCACGGCGAATTCGTCGTCTTCGTCGGACCATCCGGATCGGGCAAGTCGACGCTCCTTCGAATGATCGGCGGACTGGAGCGCATCAGTGGAGGACGGCTACTGATTGACGACGTGATCGTCAACGATGTTGACGCCGCTGACCGCAACCTCGGCATGGTGTTTCAGAGCTATGCGCTTTACCCGCACATGACCGTGCGAGAGAACCTCGCCTTTCCTCTGCGGATGGCGAAAGTGGCGAGGGCCGGTATTGATGTCAGGGTCGCTGAAACTGCATCGTTGTTGCAGATTGATCATCTGTTGGATCGTAAGCCTCGACAACTCTCAGGCGGACAGCGGCAGCGCGTGGCGATCGGGCGTGCCATCGTCCGCGAGCCCAAGGTGTTCCTGTTCGACGAGCCGCTGTCGAACCTGGACACGGAATTGCGGGTGCAAATGCGGGTGCAGATTGCTAAGCTGCACAAGCAGCTTGGAAATACCATGATCTACGTGACCCACGACCAGGTCGAGGCCATGACGATGGCTGACAAGATTGTCGTGCTCAAGGACGGCAATATCGAGCAAGTGGGTAGCCCACACGATCTCTATCACAATCCGGCATCGCGCTTCGTCGCCGGATTCATTGGCTCGCCCAAAATGAATTTTCTCAATGGCCATGTCGAGGCAGCGCACGAGACGGGCATGGACGTCAGGCTCGACGCGGGGGCGATGCTCTCCGTACCCGTCCAGCCGGATCAACTGCTTGTCGGCAAGCCGATCACGCTCGGGATTCGCCCGGATGATTTTTCTCCATCCGCGGCGGAGAAGACCGACATCGGAATCGATCTCGATGTCGATTTCATCGAGCATCTTGGCAGCATCACCTACCTCTATGGCAACGCTGGGAGGGAAACGGTCGTTGCCAAAGCGCCGACGCTGGAGCCGCCCAAAAGGTCTGGCAGGATCCATCTTGCGGCTTCGCCTGCGAACTGTCACCTCTTCACGACGAACGGCAAAGCGCTACGACGGTTGCACGCGCCCGCGAATTGGAGCTAGTTTGAGCAACCGCCCTGCAGGAGGCGGGCCGGGATGCACACGCGAGTGGACCAGGTAAAGGGCGGCGGGATCAGGAAGTTCTTCCGGAATTCCCGTTCGTTCGTGCTAGGCGCAGCAATCGGATCGGGCATGACCGCGAGAGCCGCCGAACGCGCAGGAGCGGATTTCGTGCTTGCGCTCAATGCCGGCCGCTTTCGCGCTATGGGTGGATCTTCGCCGGCCTCAATTCTTCCTATCCGCAGCTGCAACGAATTCGTGGCCGGGTTCGGCCGAACAGAGATCCTGCCCAGCACAAAATTGCCAGTATTTTTCGGGGCCTGTACCTTCGATCCGCAGCTTGATATCGACCATTGGCTCGACCGGATCATTAGGTGGGGTTTCTCCGGCGTCACCAACTTTCCATCCGTGATCCACATCGATGAATACAGGAGGTCATTGCTCGAAAAGTGCGGCCTTGGCTACGCCCGGGAAATTGAGCTCCTCGTGAAGGCCGCAAGCCGCGGACTGATGACAATTGGTTATACGCGGACCCCGGCTGAAGTAAAACAGATGGTTGAAGCAGGCACTGAAGCCATCTGCATCAATTTCAATCTCAACCGCGGCGTGGAAAGCGGATCTGATCCGTCGATTAGCCTGACTGAGCTTGCTGCCCGTACGAGCGCTGTTGCGCGGGTCGCTCAATCCATCAACAGAAGCGTGATCTGCTTACTGGGCGGCGGACCGATAACCAAGCCCGACGAATTGCTGGATATTTGCCGCGAAACTGGTGTCCAGGGGTTCATCGGCGGCTCTTCGCTCGATCGCGTGCCATTGGAAATGTCAGTCCTTGAAGTCACCTCGGGCTTTAAGGCCATCCGCTTGCTGCGGGAGAAAGTCGATCTCCTTGAGCGCCAGCTTCAGTTGAGCGGGTTCAAGCACGGAGTGATCGCACAGTCCTCAATTATGAAGCGCGTCCTGGAGACTGCAAAACGCTTGGCTGCCAATCCCAATCCTGTGCTCGTTTGGGGGGAGGCGGGCTCAGGCAAAAGGCGGATAGCGAGCCTCGTTCATGCCTTCAGCGATCGGAAACACACCAAGCCGGCGCTGTTTCACTGCCGGCCGGGCCCGGCAATCGATACGATCGGTGCGCTGTTCGGCGCCGAACGAAGTGAGAATAGGCGGCGCCAACTGTCGCTATTGGAAAGTGCAAGCGACACTGCCGTGTTGCTGCTGCATCTGGATCAGCTGTCCCGGGACGGGCAAGAGCGTCTTGCCGATTACCTCGAGACCGGCGCTTTCACGCCGTTAAACGGGGTATCCGCTGTGCGCTCTACTGCGCGGATCATTGCAACCGCCTCTGTTGCTCGCGCCGCGAGTCTTAAAACTGTGATATGTCCTCGCCTTCTCGCCCTGTTTGCCGGGCTCGATATCGAGTTACCCGCCTTACCGGACCGGCTGGAGGACCTTCCACAGCTCATTCAGCATTTCACGGTCGAAGCGAAGGGAGACTCGAGCGCCCAAACGCTCGGAATTGAAAATTCTGGGTTCTTGTTGCTCGCTGGTCACAATTGGCCCGGCAATCTTAGGGAATTACGCCAGATCGTCAACCAGCTCGTGACGCTGCAGCAGATGCATATTACCGCTGATATCTTGAAGCCGCTCTTGACCGGGCCATCACCCGCCAAGCCGACAGCGACATTCTCCGAGCGCGAGTGGATCATCGAAGGTTTGAAGCGCAACAAGCTTCACCGCGGAAAGACCGCCAACTCTCTCGGTCTTTCAAGAAAAACATTATACAACAAGATCAAGAAACTGCGGATCCTGGAGTAGCTCCTAGTTCACTTGCGCATCGCGCCGGTCCCATCGAGGAGCACGAACGTTGGAACTGACGAACCCTGGTCATCGAGGCCGACCAGCTTCATATCTTTGCCAATGGACAGCTTGAGAGCTTCCTCCGGCAGATGAACGATGCCGTCAAGGTGCGAGCCAAGTCGCCTCTCTGCTGTTGCTACTTCGGAGCGATGACAAGCGGCGTACAGGATCTTGAATCCCAGCTGTGCAAACCATTCCATTCGACGAAGTTCGAGTTCCTGTCCGCTGTCAATTGGCACCCCAGTGGTTGATCGCTCAATGAGGGATGCAGGTGGGAAATTTATCAACCCGTTGATTCCGGTCTCGTTCAACAACTGGGCAACATCCTCCCAGCATGCGAAGGGATCGATCATGACTATCGCGGCATAGACATGATCGGATGTCCTCTTGTCAATTGTGCGCAAATCTTGCAAAAGACTGTCGTTCCAGTCGATGACGGGCAAGGTGGCCATGACGAGCAGGCAGCCTTCTGGAAGGCTTCGCAAAGAGGGCGCGTAGATTTCTACCGTCTGGCTATGAGATGCCGCCGACAGGTGGGTGACGAGTTTGCCGACAAGCCTCGCTTTCATCACTTCTACCAAAATCTACCCATTGAAGTTGCGCTGATCTTATACGCGGTCTCAGAATGGTCTAGCTAGACTGCAGGCTGTTGAAGAACTCAGCCGCCTTCGCAAACGAAGCCTGAGTCGTCGTCATTGTGGATGTAGAAGCGGCCGACGAGCCTGCCTGGAGTGGCCGATGATAGCCCATCCGCGACCGCAGTGCGGATCATTGTCGCCGTGCCCTTCCCATGAGAACTCGGCGCCGATTGACCGTCGCGGGTGCCGTAGCGCACGCCCAGAAGCCCTTGAGAGCCCCAAACGCGATTTCGCCATTGGACTTATAATTTAAGGTGAGAAGCGCCTCCTCGACAAGAGCGAGGAAGTCGCTGTCCCAGACGTCCATCTCGACGATGCGCCAGCGGCCGGCAAGGCCTTGGCGAAGCCGGGCACCTTGGCCGCCATCCAGCCTCCGGCGGCGCCGCGGCACACTCGCGCTCCAGCGCCGCCGGCGTCTCGTTCTCGATCATCCGGATCGCTCGCAGCGGATGATCCCGCTGCATCCGCTGCCTACAGGTCAACATAGCTAAACAGCTCGCCGATTATCGCCGCCGTGCACGCGCCATCCCGAATGTTATCGGAGCCAATGAAACATGATCGCTGGTCGGCGGCGGGCGCCGTTTTCAACAGCCTGCTAAAATTGGAGACGGCGGCCAACTGCGCTCCGCAAGAAGGAGTCTCTCGATGGCCCCTGTTGCAATGCGCGCACACCGTGTCTGATGTGCGACGATGTCGTGAAGATGCGGACAGGCGCGCCTTGGGGCGACCACGTTGTAGTTCAAAGAATTTCTTCTTTTGGCACGACTAATGCTTTGGGTTAGCGCGACGACGCGCTGGACCGATCCTATAGATGACTTCGATCGTGACCTCATTCCTCATGCAGAACCAATTGCAATGGAGCTCGCAAAAAAATATGGCGATGCAGCAGCTGACGAACCATGTTGATAACAATGCCGCGCCCCATCGGCGGCCCGATCGGGCTTTCGTTCTGAAAATTCTACTGCGACTGCTGTCAAGGCTCTCGACGTCCTCATCTCGATCGGTCGTTTGCCTTCTAGCGCTGGTCCTGACGCGCGCCTTCGCAATAGATGGCGCCTCAGCCGAGACTTTCGCGAGGTCCATGCCACCCACCAGCTTTGCGCTTGGAAATGGCCTGCAAGTGGTCGTGATCGCGGACCATCGCACACCGGTGGTGACGCAAATGATATGGTACAAAGTGGGTTCCGCAGATGAGGCGCCGGGCAAATCCGGGCTGGCCCATTTTCTCGAACACCTGATGTTCAAGGGCACGGAGCAGCACGCGACTGGTGACCTCTCGCGGATCGTGCATCGCGTCGGCGGGAACCAAAACGCCTTCACGTCCACTGATTTCACCGCCTATTTTCAGCATGTCTCACGCGAACAACTGTCGACCATGATGGATCTCGAGGCCGATCGCATGACCGGTCTCGTGCTCAAGGACGAGAACGTGCTGCCCGAGCGGGACGTCGTGCTCGAAGAGCGCAACATGCGGGTTGCCAACAGCCCCGAAGCGCGGCTGAACGAGCAGATTGAGGGAACGCTCTACCTCAATCACCCCTATGGACGGCCGATTATCGGTTGGCAGCAAGAAATCGAAAAGTTGGATCGCGAGGATGCGCTCGCATTCTATCGCCGCTTCTATGCACCGAACAACGCGATCCTGGTGATCGCCGGCGATGTCGAGGTCGAAGACGTGCGTCCGCTGGTCGAGCACCATTTCGGCCCGATCCCGGCTCAGCCGGCGATCGCCGCAAAACGCGTCCGTCCGCAGGAGCCGGAGCCGGACGGCCCGCGCACCGTCACACTGTCCGATCCGCGCGTCGAGCAGCCGAGCGTACGGCGCATTTATCTCGTGCCCTCAGCCACGACCGCGCCGCCCGGCGAGAGCGCCGCGCTCGACGTGCTCGCGCAACTGATGGGCAGCGGCAGCAACTCCTATCTCTACCGCGCGCTCGTCGTCGATAAACCGCTCGCGGTCTCCGCCAGCGCCAGCTATTCGAGCATCTCCCTCGACCCGAGCCAATTCGCGATCTCGGCCTCGCCCAGGCAGGGCGTCAGCTTCGCGCAGGTCGAGCAGGTGATCGACGATGTGATCGCCGACATCGTGCAGAACCCGATCCGCGCCGAGGATCTGGAGCGGGTCAAGACCCAGCTCATCGCAAGAGCGATCTACGCCCAGGACAATCAGGCGGTGCTGGCGCAATGGTATGGCAGCGCGCTGACGACGGGTCTGTCCATCGAGGACATCCGCAGCTGGCCCGATCGCATTCGCGCCGTCACCGCCGACCAGGTGCGCGCCGCCGCACAAAAGTGGCTCGAGAAGAAGCGCTCGGTCACCGGTTATCTGACCAAGGACACTACAACCGCCAAGCGCGAGGAGAAGCGTTCGTGACCTATTCCTTCCTCCGCGTGCGCGGCATCGCGCTCTCCGTCGTCGCCGCGGTGACGCTCTCCTTGGCGTCCATCTCGCCGTCGCAGGCCGCGGCCAAGATCCAGCATCTGACATCGCCCGGCGGCATCGAAGCCTGGTTCGTGCAGGACGCGACCGTGCCGCTGATCGCCATGGAATATTCATTTGCGGGCGGCTCGTCGCAGGACCCCAAGGACAAGCCGGGCGTCGCCAACCTCGTCGGTGACCTCCTCGACGAGGGCTCCGGCGATCTCAATTCCAAGACGTTCCATGAACGGCTCGACCGCCGCGCCATCGAGCTCTCCTTCAGCGCCAGCCGCGACACGCTCCGCGGCAGCCTGCGCATGCTCCGCGACAACAAGGACGAGGCTTTCGACCTGTTGCGGATGGCGCTGACCTCGCCGCATTTCGAAACCGCGGATGTCGAGCGCATCCGTTCCCAGGTGATCTCGGGCCTGCGCCGCGACACCACCAATCCGACAGCGCTTGCCAGCCGCAAGTTCCTGGAGATCGCCTTCGGCGATCACGCTTACGGGCGGCAGACCAGCGGGACGCTGGAAAGCGTACCGACCATCACCGTCGCCGACATGAAGGATTACGTCGGCCGCATCCTCGCCAAGGACACTCTGAAGGTCGCGGTCGTCGGCGACGTCGATCCCGCAACCCTCGGCAAGCTGCTCGACAAGACGTTTGGCAGTCTGCCGGCCAAGGCGAACCTCACCCCCGTCCCGGACGTCGCGTCAGCCGCGCCGCCGCAGCGCGCCTTCGTGCCGCTCGACGTGCCGCAGACCGTGATCACCTTCGGCGGCCCCGGCGTGAAGCGCAGCGATCCGAATTTCATGGCCGCCTACGTCGTCAACCACATCCTGGGCGGCGGCGGATTGTCCTCCCGCCTCTATCGCGAGGTGCGCGAGAAGCGCGGGCTGGCCTATTCGGTGTTTGAATCGCTGTTGTGGATGGAGCACTCGGCCGTATTCATCGGCAACACCGGCACGCGCGCCGACCGCGCCGGCGAGACGCTCGACGCCGTCGAGAAAGAGGTGCGCCGCATCGCCGAGGAGGGCCCGACGCAGAAGGAGCTCGACGAGGCGAAGTCCTACCTCAAGGGTTCGCAGATGCTGGCGCTCGACACCTCGTCCAAGCTGGCGCAGGCGCTGTTGCAATATCAGCAGGACAAGCTGCCGATCGACTATATCGAGAAGCGCAACGCCATCGTCGACGCCGTGACGCTGGATGACGCCAAGCAGGCCGCCAAGCGCCTGTGGGGCCAGGGCCTCCTGACCGTCGTCGTCGGCCGGGCACCCCAGGCGGCCGCGCAGCCCGCCGCGGCAGCCGCGCCGAAGTCGAATTGAAGTGCCTTTTGGATGAGACGCGCCCCTAAATCGAATTCGCCACCTCCACGACTGTTCTCGAAGAGACAAAATGAGCCTGTCTTGCACGATGTTTGATGCGCTGCGCTTCGCCGCTAAGTTCTTCCGAAGCGGCGATGCGCGACGTGGCGCCGGCCAGTCTGAAATTCAAGCTGGTTCTTTCAGCGCTTTCCCGCGCTGCGCCTCGCCGTAGCGCCCGAAGAACTGAAGTTGCGCAAGGAGATCATCACTGGCCGGTTCGAGCACTTCCCGGTGCTCTGGTGATGCGCCGGACGCCGCCGCGGATCGCGATCTTGTCTGCAATTTCCCGACGCGCCTAGCGCGCACTGGCAGATCAGCCAACCCACAGGTAACCAAGATGGGCGTGCAAGAAACCAAGGCAGCATGCCAGGACGCCTTCGCCGAACTGGCGTCGCTGGCGTGCATCCACGACCCGTACCCATTCATGCGGTGGTTGCGCGAGCACGATCCGGTGCATCGCGCGGCGTCGGGCCTCTTTCTGTTGAGCCGGCACGCCGACATCTGCTGGGCGCTCGAGGCAACGGGCGATGCGTTTCGGGGACCCGCGCCGGGCGAACTGGCGCGCTATTTCCCACGTGCGGCGACCAGCCTGTCGCTCAATCTGCTGGCGTCCACGATAGCGATGAAGGATCCACCGACGCATACACGTCTGCGGCGGCTGGTCTCGCGCCATTTCACCATGGGCCAGATCGAGAACCTGCGGCCGAGCATCGCGCGCATCGTCGCAGCGCGCCTGGACGGCATGGCGCCCGCGCTGGAGCGCGGGGAGGCGGTGGACCTGCATCGGGAATTCGCCCTGGCCTTGTCCATGCTGGTCTTCGCCGAACTGTTCGGCATGCCCCAGGACGACATGTTCGGGCTCGCCGCCGGCATCCGCACCATTCTGGAAGGCCTGAACCCGCACGCCAGCGATCCCCAGCTCGCCGCGGCGGACGCGGTCAGCGCCAGGGTGCAGGCCTACTTCGCCGGCCTCATACAGCACAGGCGCACCGATCCACGCCACGACATCGTGTCGATGCTGGTCAGCGCGCACGACGGCGATGCCGAGACGCTGTCGGATGCGGAGTTGATCGGCATGCTGTGGGGCATGCTGCTGGGTGGCTTCACCACCACTGCTGCGACAATCGACCATGCGGTCCTGGCCATGCTGGCATATCCCGAACAGCGGCACTGGCTGCAGGGAGACGCCGTGGGCGTGAAGGCATTCGTCGAAGAAGTCCTACGCCGCGACGCGGCCGCCATGTTCAGCGCCACTCCGCGTATCGCCCAGCACGATATCGAACTGGGCGGCGTGGTGATCCCGAAGAACGCGGACGTGCGCCTGCTGATCGCGGCCGGCAATCGCGACCCGGACGCCTTCGCCGATCCCGACCGCTTCGATCCCGCGCGGTTCTACGGCACCAGTCCTGGCATGTCGACGGACGGGAAGATCATGCTGACCTTCGGCCACGGCATCCACTTCTGCCTCGGTGCGCAACTGGCCCGGGTGGAGTTGGCCGAGAGCCTGCCGCGGATCCAGGCGCGCTTCCCCAGGCTGGCATTGGCCAAGCAGCCGACCCGGGAGCCCTCCGGCTTCCTTAGGACGTTCCGCGCGCTGCCGGTGCGGCTGCATGCGCAGGGGGGCTGAGATGCGCGTCGTGGTCGACCAGGATCTGTGCGGAACCTTTGGCCAGTGCGCGCTGACTCTGCCGAGTACCTTTCGCCAGCGCGAACCGGACGGCGTGGCCGAAGTGTGCGTGGCGACGGTCCCGCAGGCGCTGCACGGCGCTGTGCGGCTCGCGGCCAGCCAGTGCCCAGTCGCCGCCATTCGGTTCATCGAAAGCGACGCTGGGGATGACACGCGCGCCAGCGCCGACCCTGCGCCTTCTCCGGCGCATGCCGACCAGCATGCCGCGAAAGATGATCGCAGTCCAGGAGGACACGATGGGACGGTTTGAAGGGAAGGTGGCCGACGACGCTAGCAACAGCCACACCACGCGGCCTGCCGGCGACACCGCCGAAGCGGCCGCGGCGCCGCACTGCTGATGCACATGCTGCTCAACCCGCTGGACCGCCGACACCGGCTGCGCTGCGACATCCCGGTGGTGCCCGGCGCTTTCCCCCTGGTCGGGCATCTTCCCGCCATTGTCTGCGACCTGCCGCGCCTGCTTCAGCGCGCGGAACGGACGCTCGGCAGCCACTTCTGGCTGGATTTCGGTCCTGCCGGACACCTGATGACCTGCGTGGATCCGGATGCGTTCGCACTGCTCCGGCACAAGGACGTGTCCTCGGCGCTGATCGAAGAGATCGCGCCCGATTTGTTTTGCGGAACGTTGGTCGCCCAGGACGGCGGCGCGCACCGGCAGGCGCGCGATGCGATTAAGGCGGCGTTCCTGCCCAAGGGGCTGACCCAGGCCGGCATCGGTGAGCTGTTCGCGCCCGTCATCCGGGCGCGGGTGCAGGCGTGGCGCGACCGTGGTGACGTAAGCATCCTGCGCGAAACCGGCGACCTGATGCTCAAGCTCAACTTCAGCCTCATGGGAATACCCGCGCAAGACCTGCCGGTATGGCATCGCAAGTACCGGCAGCTGCTGCAATTGATCGTCGCGCCTCCGCTCGACCTACCCGGATTGCCCTTGCGGCGCGGCCGCGCCGCCCGCGACTGGATCGACGCCCAGTTGCGTCAGTTCGTCCGCGACGCGCGCGCGCATGCCGCGCGGACCGGGTTGATCAATGACATGGTGAGCGCCTTCGATCGCAGCGACGATGCGCTTTCCGATGACGTCCTGGTCGCCAATATCCGCTTGCTGCTGCTTGCCGGTCACGACACCGCCGCCTCCACGATGGCCTGGATGGTGATCGAGCTGGCGCGGCAACCTGCGCTGTGGGATGCCCTGGTTGAGGAGGCGCAACGCGTGGGCGCGGTGCCGACCCGGCACGCGGATCTGGCGCTGTGTCCGGTCGCCGAGGCGCTGTTCCGCGAGACCCTGCGCGTGCATCCGGCGATCACACTTCTGCCGCGTCGCGCGCTGCAGGAATTGCAACTCGGCCGACGGCACATTCCCGCGGGCACCAGTGTGTGCATCCCGCTGCTGCATTTCTCGACCTCGGCGCTGCTGCACGAGGCGCCTGATCAGTTCCGGCTGGACCGCTGGCTGCAACGCACGAAGCCGATCGAGCCGATTGACATGCTGCAGTTCGGTACCGGCCCACACGTCTGCATCGGCTACTATCTGGTATGGCTTGAACTGGTGCAGTTCTGCATCGCCTTGGCACTGACCATGCACAAGGCGGGGGTGCGGCCGCGGTTGTTGAGCGGCGTCGAAAGAGGCCGGCGCTATTACCCGACCGCACATCCGTCCATGACAATCCGCATCGGGTTCTCATGAGCCGGGATCGCATGCCCCGTGTGGAAAGGCAGCGGCGCCTGCGACACGCAGCATTGCCTCACTCGGCGCGCGCTGGGTGCGACGCAGGTAACACGGCGGTAGCTCGCCGTGGCTGTCTAATGTCAGGTCCAAGGACATGAACAAGATACAGACCGGTTCCACGCTACACGACGACCGAACTGGCGTTTCCGCGCTCGGCGGATTGAGCGCGCAGGCGCGCGACGCATCCGGCAGGCTGCAGCCGGAGATCTGGATGCAGGACGGCGCAAATCGGGTCGAACAAGCGCTGGCACGTCTTCTCTGCGCCGAAGACGACGGTGAGACCGAGCTGATGGCGGCGATGCGCTACGCCACCTTGCATGGCGGCAAGCGCACCCGCGCCTTGCTCTGCCTGGCTGCCGGCGCACTGGCCGACATGCCGGCGCACATGCTCGACGACGTCGGCGCCGCCATCGAGATGATGCACGCCTGTACCCTGGTCCACGACGACCTGCCCGCGATGGACGACGACGTGCTTCGGCGCGGCCTTCCGACCGTGCACGTCAAGTTCGGCGAAGCCACTGCGATCCTGGTCGGCGATGCGCTGCAGGCGCACGCCTTCCTGACCCTGGCGAGCCTGGATGCGCCGGCCGACAAGCGTGTCGCGCTCGTGCGCGAACTGGCGCAGGCGGTGTCCGCCGAGGGTGTCGCAGGCGGGCAGGCCATGGATCTGTCGCTGGTTGGAAAGCACGTCGAGCTGGACAGGATCGTGGCGATGCACCGGATGAAAAGCGGAGCGCTAGTGCGCGCGTCCGTTCGCATGGGCGCACTATGCGCCATCGCGGAGGATGCCGCGCATGCTGCGCTGTACTGTGCGCTCGATCGCTACAGCGCCTGTTTCGGCTTGGCGTTGCAGGTGATCGACGACATTCTCGACGTGACAGCGGATACCGCGGCGCTGGGCAAGACCCCCGGCAAGGACGCGGCGGCGCAGAAGCCGACCTGCGCGTCGATCATGGGGCTACAGGCAGCGCGCCAGTTCGCGCCGGATCTGTTGCGCGACGCCGGGGAGGCCATCGCCCCGTTGGGGCCGCGTGCGGAGCGGTTGGCGCAGATCCTGCAGCGGGCCAACGCGTATCTGTTCAAGCACGCGCCATGCGCATGAGCGCGGCCGTCCGCATAGAGTCGCCCCTGTGCCGCTGCGATCGGCCGGCGGCAGCGGTGCATACTGCACTATGTCCGAGTGCGCGGCGCCGATCGCAGTGGTTGCCTAGCACGGCCGCGGTGCGCTGCGCCCAAGCCTATGCGGCGCACCGGCACCAGCATCGGGGCGCATCGCCGGGCTTGCGGCGACGTGCGCGGCGTCTGCCCGATGCTGCTTCTCGTCAACCATCTGCAGAAAGTTCATCCCGCGTGAACGCGCTATCCCAACAGGTCCTTTCCGAATTGCGCCACGTGCTAAGCGAGATGAGCGATGGCGGCAGTGTCGGTCCGTCCCTCTACGACACGGCGCGAGCTCTGCAGTTCCACGGCAACGTCAGCGGTCGGCAGAACGCATACGCCTGGCTCATCGCGCAGCAACAAGCCGATGGCGGATGGGGAAGCGCGGACTTCCCGCTGTTCCGCCATGCGCCCACGTGGGCGGCGTCGCTGGCATTGCAACGTGCCGATGCTCTTCCCGGCGCTGCCGACGCAGTCCAGGCTGCAACCCGGTTTCTCCAGCGCGAGCCCGATCCCTACGCGCATGCGGTGCCGGAAGACGCGCCGATCGGCGTGGAGCTGATCCTGCCGCAGTTTTGCGGCGAGGCCGCATCCTTGCTGGGCGGCGTGGCGCTTCCGCGCCACCCGGCGCTTTTGCCGTTGCGGCAAGCGTGCCTGGTCAAGCTGGGGGCGGTGACGAGGTTACCGAGCGGCCATCCGTTGCTGCACTCCTGGGAAGCCTGGGGAACCTCGCCGACCACCGCATGCCCGGATGACGACGGCAGCATCGGCATCAGTCCGGCGGCGACCGCCGCGTGGCGTGCGCACGCTGTGACACAGGGGAGCACGCCACAGGTCTGGCGCGCCGACGCGTATCTGCAGGCGGCATCGCGGGCGACGCGCAGCGGCATCGAAGGTGTCGTTCCCAACGTCTGGCCGATCAATGTATTCGAGCCATGCTGGTCGCTGTACACCCTGCATCTGGCTGGGTTGTTCGCGCATCCCGCGCTCGCCGAGGCGGTGCGCGTGATTGTCGCGCAGCTCGACGCCTGCCTGGGCCTGCGCGGTCTGGGCCCGGCCTTGCACTTCGCGGCCGATGCGGACGACACCGCCCTTGCGTTGTGCGTCCTGTGCCTTGCAGGCCGCGCCCCGGCGGTCGATGCGTTGCGCCATTTCGAAATCGGCGAGCTGTTCGTCACCTTCCCCGGCGAGCGCAATGCCTCGGTGTCGACCAACATCCATGCCCTGCATGCGTTGCGACTGTTGGGAAAGCCCGCCGCCGGCACCACCGCCTACGTCGAGGCCAATCGCAACCCGCGCGGTCTATGGGACAACGAAAAATGGCACGTTTCGTGGCTGTATCCCACCGCGCATGCGGTCGCTGCGCTGGCGCAAGGCAAGCCCCAGTGGCGCGACGAGCGCGCACTGGCTGCGCTGTTACAGGCGCAGCGCGACGACGGCGGCTGGGGCGCCGGTCGCGCGTCCACATTCGAGGAAACCGCCTATGCGCTGTTCGCGTTGCACGTGATGGACGGGAGCGAAGAGCCGACAGGGCGCCGGCGCATCGCGCAGGCGGTGGCGCGCGCGCTAGAATGGATGCTCGCCCGTCATGCGGCGCATGCATTGCCGAAGACGCCGCTGTGGATCGGCAAGGAGCTGTATTGTCCCACCCGGGTCGTGCGCGTGGCCGAGCTCGCCGGGTTGTGGCTGGCGCTTGGTTGGGGCCGGCGCGTCCTGGCCGAGGGAGCCGGAGCGGCGCCATGATCGAGACCGAACGCGCGCTGCAGCAGGTGCTGAAGTGGGGGCGTTCCCTGACCGCGTTCGCCGACGAGCATGCCGTGGAAGCGGTCAGGGGCGGCCAGTACATCCTGCAGCGCATCCAGCCGAGCCTGCGCGACACCAGCACCCGCACCGGCCGCGATCCGCAGGACGAAACGCTGATCGTGGCGTTCTATCGCGAACTGGCGCTGCTGTTCTGGCTCGACGATTGCAACGACCTTGGCCTGATCGCGCCGGAGCAGCTCGCCGCGGTGGAGCAGGCGCTGGGGCAGGGCGTGCCGTGCGAGCTCCCCGGATTCGAGGGCTGCGCTGTGCTGCGTGCTTCGCTGGCCGCGCTCGCCTACGATCGTCGCGACTATGCTCAGCTTCTCGACGATACCCGGTGCTACTGCGCGGCGCTGCGCGCCGGACACGCGCACGCGGCAGGGGCGCAACGCTGGTCCTACGCCGAGTACCTGCACAACGGCATCGATTCGATCGCCTACGCAAACGTGTTCTGTTGCCTGTCGTTGCTGTGGGGGCTGGACATGGCGACCTTGCGCGCGCGTCCGGCGTTTCGCCAGGTCCTGCGGCTCATCTCCGCGATAGGGCGCCTGCAGAACGATCTGCATGGACGCGACAAGGATAGGTCGGCCGGCGAGGCCGACAACGCAGCGATCCTGCTGCTGCAGCGCTATCCGGCTATGCCTGTCGTGGAGTTCCTCAACGACGAGCTGGCCGGCCATACGCGCATGCTGCACCAGGTGATGGCGGAAGAACGCTTTCCCGCGCCGTGGGGACCGTTGATCGAGGCCATGGCGGCCATCGGCGCGCAGTACTACCAGACCTCGACCAGCCGCTACCGCAGCGACGCTGCGGGGGGAGACAGCGTGCGCCGGCCTGAACGCGCGGGAGCCGGCAGCGTGCGGGTGCTGCCGTCGGTCCGATCCGACGTGCCGTCGCCCGATCAGACGGAACAGCGAGCATGACCGACACCGCCCTAAGCCGGCGCAAGGACGACCATCTGGACATCGTCCTGGATCGACGAACGGGCCCGGCCACGGTCGCCCCGGCGGGGAGTACATCCGTTACTGCGCATTGCCCGCGTTGGACCTGACGCAGGTCGACCTACGCGCCTCGCTGCTGGGCAAGACCATGCGCGCACCGCTGCTGATCGGCTCCATGGTCTCACGGGTATCGGCCCATTCCGAAGCTTATGGAGAGCGAGCAATCCTACCTGCAAGGTGCGCCGTGCCGATGCCGAGCGCCGCGAGCCGAGCGCGCACCCTGTAACAAATTTCCAAGGAGGCGCTACCCAATCTTACCCAATCAGACTTTTGGCTGTTCTTATGCACGGTTTCAGCTCGGTCTAGACCTCTTGTGGTTAAAAATGGTCCGGGAGGAAAACGTGTCTCACCATTACGCGGACGGCCAAGTGTCGCTCCGGGATGGTAGCCCGTCCGAACTTCCGGGCGCGGTCGCGATCGTGGCGACCCTTGATACCAAAGGGCGCGAAGTGTCTTACCTCGCGAATATCATCGCGACTTGCGGGCGCAAGACCGTTCTGATTGACATCGGCACCTTGAGAATGGCGGCCAGAACGAAACAAGCCGATGGCAACTGCGATCGCGTTGCTTCGCCCGCCGAGTTATTGAAAGAGATAGCAGCAACAACGCGCCTAACTGTTCGTGATCTTGCGGCATCAGGCACTATCAGCGCGATTGTCGGGGTCGCCGGTGGGAAGGGGAGTGCGGCTTTCGGCGAGATCGTATCTGATTTGCCCTATGGTTTTCCGAAGCTTCTCGTGAGCAGTGCAAGGCCGGCGCTTCTCGCCGAATTGGCCATTCATAACGACATTATCCTCTATCCGACGCTGGTCGACCTATTCGGCATCAACACCTTTACTGAAAGGGTCCTTGAGAATGCCGGGCGGGCCGTCGCTGCGATGCACTATAGGCCGGCCAAAGCTTCGCGAAACAAGAAGATCGTCGCGATCACGGCATTCGGTGTGACGACTCCCGCGGCAAATCTGTGCATGACGTGCCTTGGCAGAGCCGGCGTAGACGCGATCGTTTTTCCTGCCAACGGTGCCGGCGGGCGGAAAATGGAGCAGCTGATCGCAGCGGGCGAATTCGACGCTGTCATTGATCTCACCACAACGGAGCTCGCTGACGAAATAGTGGGAGGGACCGCGAGCGCTGGTCCAGATCGGCTGAAGGCAGCGTCGCGCCAATTGATCCCGCAAGTGATAGCGCCTGGTGCGATCGATGTGGTCAATTTTGGTCCGCCTTCGAGCGTGCCTGATCAATTTCGCGGCCGACAATTCTACTCGCATACCCCCTATACGACGCTCATGCGAACGAGCATTTCCGAGAACGAGAGCATCGGCCGCCTCACGGCCGAGCGGCTGTCGCGGGCAGAAGGTCCTGCAATCGTCCTTTGGCCAACGAAAGGCGTTTCCGATTACGACCGTGATGGCGGAATTTTTCGCAACGCCGATGCCGACCGGGCTTGGCTCGATGCGGTCAAGAATCATCTCGCGCCAAAAATCACAATCCGCGAACTGAACTGCCACATCAACGATCCCGATTTCGCCGAGGCTGCCGCGACGTGGATCCTCAAACAATTGGGACAGGAGACTGATGGCGATGCGGATGTTTGAGCGAACCGAAATTCTTTCGAAGATTACAAGTCAGGTCGCCGAGCAAAAGGCGATCCTTGCCGCTGGAAGCAGCTGCGGCTTGGTTGCCAAGTGCGCCGTCCTCGGAGGCGCCGACCTGCTGGTGGTCTACAGCACCGGGCTTTCGCGACTGATGGGGCTCCCGACGAGCCGGATTGGCGATTCCAACGCACGTACGCTTGAGCTTGCGGCGGAAATTCGCAACGTCGTCTCTTCCGTGCCGGTCATCGGCGGTGTGGAAGCCTGGGATCCGCTCCGGCTCGACCTTAACGCGCTGCTCGACAAGTTCTGGGCTGCTGGCTTCTCCGGCGTGATCAACTATCCGACGATTTCCACCATGGGCGAAAAATGGCGCCAACGCCGCGGCCGCGTCGGGCTTGGCTTCGAGCGCGAGCTCGAGATGATCGCGATGGCTCGCAAGAAGAACATCTTCTCGCTGGCCTATGTCGCGAGCCCGGAAGACGCGAAAGCGATGGCCAGTATCGGAGCTGATTGCATCGTGCCACATGTCGGTGCCACACGCGGCGGCCTCTCGGGAAATGAAGAGGGGCAGTCAATTCGAGAAGCCATCAGGCGCATCAACGACATCAATGCGGCGGCGAGAAGCATGCGCTCCGACGTGATCCTGCTTTGCCATGGCGGCGCAATCGCCGAGCCTCAGGATACGGTCGAGGTCTATCGATCAACCCAGTGTGTCGGGTTCGTCGGCGCTTCGTCCATCGAACGGATTCCAATTGAACGGGCAGTGAAGGCGGCCGCTGAGGAGTTCAAGGCCGTCCCGCTTGCGCGAAACCACTGACGTTGATCGAGAAATATTGCGGCGGGACCGAGATGGACAAGCTATTAGGCCAAGCAGCTAAGCAAGAAGCCGCAGTATTCCCGAGAGGGAGCGGGCCGGATCATGATTGGGAAACAGATGTTCTCGTGATCGGGAGCGGTGCGGCCGGACTGTCAGCGGCCCTCTATGCGGCAAAGGCCGGACTGCGCGTCATCGTTTGCGAAAAATCCCCGCGTCTTGGCGGCACGACAGCTCTGTCCAATGGCATGATCTGGGTTCCTTGTTCACCCCAGGCGCGATCCGCAAAAATCGATGACTCGCTGACGAAAGCGAGGACCTACCTGAAGCATGAACTTGGCGCCTCGTATCGGGCGAACTTTGTTGAGGCCTATCTTGAGGACGGCCCAACGGCGCTCGCCGCACTGGAGAACGGGACAGAGGTCAAGTTCACGCTCTCCACTGCCCCTGACTACCATTCAAGCCAAGTGGGCGGGGTCGACAAGGGCCGGGCACTGAGCCCTGCACCTTACGATGGACGGCTTCTCGGCACCGACTTCGAGTTGATAGGCGACCCAATTCGCGTTGTGCTCGGTGGAATGATGATCTCGTCGGGCGAGGTGCGAAGCTTCCTGAACCCGTTCCAATCTTTAACTTCGCTGAAGCATGTTTTGCGCCGAGTCAGCCGGTACGCGTGGGATCGCTTAAGTTACGGGCGCGGCACGGAGCTTAGCGGAGGCAATGCTCTGATCGCGCGGCTGCTCGTGAGTCTACGCAAGCACTGCGTAGAAATCTGGCCCTCATCTCCTCTCGTAGAACTGATCAAGGAAGAGGGGCATGTCACGGGGGCAATCGTCAAGCTGATCGATTCTCATATTCGCGTGCGCGCCTCGCACGGAGTGATTCTTGCAACGGGCGGCTTTGCTCGTAATGCGCAATTGAGAGCGCAGCTCAGCGGCGCTCACCAGCATAATGAGACGCTGGCTCATGCCGATGTCACCGGTGACGGTATTGCGCTTGCAACCAAGCTCGGAGCAGCCATTGATAATGATGTCGCCTCAGCCGGCTTTTGGACGCCCGTGTCGCTGTTGAAGAACGGCAGCGCTGAGCAAATTGTCCCTTACGGCTGGCTCGATCGCGGCCGTCCCGGCGTCATTGCTGTGGGGCCAAATGCGAGGCGTTTCGTCAACGAGTCGAATTCGTACCACGACATTTGCCTCGCGATGTTCAAAAGCGGATATCCGGCAGATAAGCGGTTCTACTTTGTCTGTGACCAGGATTTCGTTCGCCTGAGAGGCATGGGACATTTGCTCCCGTGGCCCTGGACCTTAAGCATTAGCAAATATGCGCGCCTCGATTACATCAAGGTCGCCAGGACTCTTTCAGAGCTTGCGAAGCAATTGGGCTTGGACGCAGGAGAGCTGCAAAGGACGATCGAAGAACACAACGCACACGCGGCCGAAGGACGCGATCCGCTCTTTAAACGCGGCGAATCGGCTTTCAATCGCACGCTGGGCGATCCGGCGCTGAGAATGAAGAATCCAAATCTCGGACCTATCAGAAACGGTCCATTTATCGCGCTGCCGATTGTTCCGGCAACGCTCGGCACGGCGACTGGATTGGCAACTGATACTTACGGAAAGGTCTTGGACGGAAATGGCTGGCCGATCTCAGGTCTGTATGCTTGCGGTAACGACATGACCTCGCCAATGCGCGGAATCTATCCCGGAGCAGGCATCACGATCGGACCGGCCATCGTGTTTGCCTACCGCGCGATCAACAGCATCCTACTATCAGCTCAGCATGGGCAAAAGGTCGCGGGTTCCAGGGCTTGACGACGGCACTTGCATCTATGGAGCCCAAGCCATTTTGTAGCTTCCTGTGGGGTGCGCCAATCACAACATTCATGACTACATCGAGAGCCAGGGGCGCGCCTCGACCTCGCTTTGAACGGCTAGCTTTGTGGCCTGCAAAAGGATCAATGGCCCGCTCACTAGCAATATTGATAGAAGCACATGCTGGTCTCGCTTCAACCCTGTTCACCGAGCCGGTCTACCCAGCCCACCGGCCATTGATTTAGAACCCTCCTTTGGGGCAGTTTCCAATTCGTTGTGGGCCGCGCCGGCCACACGACACGAGCCAGCTCGCGACTGCAATTTATCTGGCCTTCGTGGCAGATGCTTCAGCAGGTTATTGAAATGAAATCGTTGCAGTCGCTCCGGTCCCTTTGGGCACGCTCTTTGCTTCATTGAAGTCACGATCTCCTGGGTGATTTATGGGGCGGCCCAACGCGCGGCCACCTCGAGGCGTTCGCGCGTTGGGTCGCCTCGCACTAGTTCTAGATGCCCAGCAATAGGTAGATTCATGAAGGTGCATGTTCGGGCTGCCGCGGCTGCGGTTGCCTTGGCTCACACTCTCGAGCGCGCTGTCGTCCGCGTTCACGAGGCCGAGGTCCCTGAATCTTACAGGATGAGCGTGTCTGTACGAGACGGTATAGTTAGCGCATACGACCACGGCAGGCATTGCTACGTTACCGGCGCCTTACCAAACCTGTACCACCATGGTGAACATTCGCATTTATTGATCAAAGCGAAAGGCTCAGGATTCTACTGCGGCTTCGATCACGGTACGTCATCTTACTTTTCCGTAACCGTCACGGGCGTCGAAGCCTACATTTACGACTACAAGGAAGGGTGGTGGTTCGCATACAACGTGTAAGCACGAATCCCGCTCGACTGCTTGCCATTGTTCGGCGTTTCGATCTCAGTTAAGGCGCGTCATTTGATATAAGCCCGACACTTCCGTGGCATCCGCGACAATATTTGACGACATTTAGAACAGCGCGGCTGTGGTGTGGCGGCGCTGAGCAAAGGCGATACACTATTACGAGGCAAATCGGATCGACGTTTCTTCGCTACTGAACCAGCGAATATTTTCCGGGTTCCGTCTCACTCCAGTGCGGACCCGGCCGGTCTTCATTGGTGCCGCAAAGTTTCAAAGCTTGACGTGCAAGCGTGGACGTCTCGTTCCGTACAGTGAACGCTCGCGAGACACCGACCGCGCGAGCCCCAGGAAATTCCGAGAGCCGTATTACCGCAATGAGAACGCTGCTAAGCTTCACTCATGACGGCAATGCGATGCAGTGCCGCAGTCCGTACAGAGTCCGTGAGCTCTGAAGGAAAACCTTTCGGGAGCTTTGCCATGACTTGGCCGAAAGCCGGTTCGAAGGTTTCTGCGAAAGACTTGAAAATAGAGTGGACGAGGGCGGTGCCGACGCCGGAAACTTCGGCGGTCTGGATGAAGTGGCGAGGCTGAATCTCGCTCATTCTATAATGCCGGTTCTTACCGACAGACATGGCGAGCTTGAACGCCTTGGGCTGAATCTGCCTCGCGTCGAGGCTGGGCTGAGCGGTCAGGACGTCATACAGAGGCGTGAGGCGGAAACGCCCTCCGGGACTTAGGAAGACGCTAAAGTTTTTGGCGTGCCCGTCCGTCGCTCCAATAATCCAAAAAGCGATACCCGCGCGCATGAACATCGCCAGATCGTCGGTCGCGGCGTCGCTGCCCCTAAGCAATCCCAGGATATCTTTCATTCCAGGGCCACCATCCGACTGATATTTTTTCGATGGCGGGATGGAGAGAGATTGGCAGCAATCTTCCTGCGGTAGCCGAAGTAGACGCTTATCGCTTGTCCAGCGCCGATCGAAGCGTTCCACAATCAGCGTTCGACGCCCTCCAAAATCAGCGAGCTCAACCTCGGCAGTTGGTACACCGAGAGCCGACAATAATTTCAGACAGAAATATTCATTCTCGACGCTGTTCGAGAGATCAATACCGTTTGGCAACCGGCCAATTTGCGGCTTTAGAATGTGCGTGGTCGCTGTGGTACCGACCGGTTTGTACCATTTCCCATCAAGACGAAGTAAAGCCGTCTTCTCCTGCGCACCCGCGATGGAAATTCTGAATTCGTCATCCTCGCTAAGACCAAGCGGTGCTGCGGCGAGGTTTTGAATGATGCTACTTACTTCGGCCTCACTGATGGGGTTGCCTTCGACTTTTCCGGCGGCACCGGGGTCGATGCCATCGGGCAAAAACTGGAGTGCACCCACGCAGTCACGCCCAAGTGCTGTGAGCATGCTGTGGGCGTCAATTCCACTGGCTCCTACTCGTTCCGCCAGGCGTCTTCGGATTGGTTCGCTGTCGGGCAGCAAATTGTCAAAAACCGCGATCACTGGCGCGCCGATGTAGCGGTCTTCCCGGAGTGGCAGAGATAGAGAGATCGGAAAAGTGGATTCCCAGGAAAGCCATTGCTGCTCGTACCGGAAATCAATTGCTCCGCTGGACGCGCGCCGAAGCACGCCAACCAGCCGTCCATTGACGAATACGTTCAAGCGCGCATTTGCTCGTGCACGGGCCATCAGAAGACACTTTCGATGTCAGCGGCGCTCGCCTTAGTGCGGGGACGAATGACAAGCTCAAGATCGAGCGCGGCCAGGGCCTCCATAAGCGTGCGCAACTGTATTGCGGGTGCGCCTCCCTCCAGCCGGGAAACAGTTGCCTGCCGTAGATGAATGCGTTTGCCCAGATCGGACTGAGTGAGTTTTGCCTGTTTGCGTGCCCGTCGCAGTATGGCTCCAAGCTGCTTTTCGGTGCGTGCGATCTGCTGTGTCATACCTATCCCTCCAGGTTTCAATATACGGGAATCCGTATAAGGAATCGATATACGCGTTCTAGTATATTTTAGTAATATACGCATATTGGTATAAAATAGAAATATACGCGATCGCGGATGGCCAAAGTTGGAGAGTTGCAGGCGTACGAGCGAGCAAATACTTACCCATCCCTAACAATTCTCCGCTCCCCAAGACGTGCTTGGTGGCCACGTTGGTCGGAGGTCTTTCCGGGACAGGGAAAATCGCGCCGCCACCAGCTTCCGTAAGCCACAAACACGCGAGCTGCGCAGCCGACCTCGCGCGCGAAGAGGGACAAACCGCCGCTGCGGCGGGAATAGTTTGGCAGAATAACCAGTTTGCCGACCGAGCATCGCCGCCGTCATCACCGGGCCGGGGTGAAACCGAGAGCGATGGGGAGCCCCTGTTTGGCGCCGACCATCCAGTCCTCCCGATCTCGGAACAGATCATTCAACTTGGCAGGCAGCGCGGCAAAGTTCGGCTGAGGCGGTCGATAGGAATCGTATGCGAGAGCGTGGCGAGACAGATATCGTCTGTGGCCGTGAACGCAGCGCTTCGATCCTTACACGGCGGATTCCGACCGGCCATCGACCATTCAAAGTCAGCCGACGTGTTCGAGCGTCCGTTTCATCAGCCAGAAGCGTCGATCCGCTCAATCGGCGATAGAGTTCTTCCTAATGTCTACCGAAATCTCTCGCTTTTCGCATGTAATAGCCCTGCGTCTGAACAGCTAACCTAATCTCATGACTGACGCCGATGACCCGTGTCTTCTTTTTTCGCCACTTCGCGAACGCGCCCGTGGCAGGCAGCGGAGCTCCCTGCGGAACTACCAGCAGATCATGTTTATCGTTTAGGTACACATCGAACATGTCCGGCCTTTGGCTGAAATCTTGGCTATCCCGGCTGGACAAGTGTCCCAGCGATCGAATGCGCAGGATTCGGTCGCGATACGCTGAATGCAAAAGTCACAGCTTTCACCGGACTTCGCTTGTGACACTATTTGGGTTTATGGTCAGCGACAGCGTGTGCGCCTGAAGTCCCTGCGGCAACACATGGCCTGCTGCAATGCCGATCTCGGGATGACAGGGAGCTGCGGCTCCCGGCCCGCAATCCTGATCAAAAGCTTCGCTGGACGATTGCTCCAGATAGTTCACGTTTATGCACGTGGCCATTTCACGTCTCTTGATCGATTAATCTATGGACCAAAGAAATTCGTTTTGGGCGCGTAGCGGACGAACCTGCCTGCACGCACCGCGAAGACTGCTTAAATTGCCTCTCCACGGTGTGTCGCGCAGTTGCTGCCACAACGGAGCGGCGAATTTACTCCTGTGATTGCAATCGTATCGTGCGTTTTTTGCTATCCTCTGCAGGATTAATGCGCCACTTCACGTTCGATTGCACAGACGTTAATGCTCCTGGGCTTCCAGACAGAACCGCTAGGAAGCCCGAGTCGTTCTACCGATCTCCTCCTTGCGCATGGCCGATGACTGCCGAATCCGCGCAAGGCTTAAAACCGATTGATATGTCGTTTGGCCTTGTGGACGTCTGCGAACCTGTACCGGACGACGGCTCCGGAGCGGGCCGAATCCCTTCAAGACTGGAGCCTAGAACTTCCGCGACAAAAGCGGTCGCCACGCTGTCTCTCGCAGTCCGAAGTTTCGAGGCTTGTTGTTTACCTTGTCAATGCCCGCCATCGCTGGCGCCGGTTCTAATCGCGGTTCGGCTGATGATCGCAACTGCGGTAAGGGTGTTTGGGGAGCTCTGCACATAGTGTTTGCGATGTCGCTTCGGAGGGTGAGCGCGTCAGGATTCGAGGTAAAGGAGAAGGGATCGACAAGTGTAGGTCTCTGATGCCATGCCTCGGTCCGAACCTGTGCAAATCCGCGAGAGCAGTGCATAACGGCCAGGTTTGCGGCGTGCAAGAGGACCAATGATCTTCCCTGCTTGTTGCTGACAGATCTCTGGGGCTTGAACCGGCGCCGCTCACGAACACGCTAGAACTGTCCATTACCACCTGGCGGGTGCGAAATAGTCTTCTCTCATGGCAACGAAATACAGGCGGCGAACGGCAAGTGCGCTATGGACCTCAAGCGCTCCGCTTTTCGGCATCGGAGCCGTATTGCAAGCCAATGATGCGACCGATAAGGCCTTATGGGAACCGCAACAGTTTATTAGCCGATGCTACCGATGTGTAATTTAGGCCCTGTCACCGGCGTCTGCACGGTGCGAGCGATAGCTATCAAAGCCTGGCTCACGACGGTTATCCGCATTCCTTAGATTCGGTCATTTCCGGTGGATCAGTTTAGCAATTTTCGGTAGACCCGGTGTCGCGCGATTTCGTTGCCGGAAGCATCAACTACGGATACCTCCGCATCTCCATAGTCAAAGTTGTCCGTGCGGATGTCATTCGCAACTCTCGCTCCGTAGTCATCCGCCTCACGCTGCGTCGCGAATTCCCTACCTTCGTCATCGACCGATAAGTGTTCGCCGCGCTCGCCATGCCGGATATGGAAAAAGTAACGCCTGGTCATCTCTCGCCTCAGAACCCATCCACGCGGTCTGTACCTATTGGCGGGTTCTGATTCCCTCGCGCCGAGTTGATGGGCACGAGGGACTTCGATGAAGGACTGTATGACCCCGCGACCTATCTGATCGATCACGCCCACGTAGCGACATGGAAAAACGGGCGGCGTTAGATCCGGACGTTGCTGCCGGGCATCGATTTTTGCTCTGCTGGATTGCGGCTCGGGCACATTGAGTAAAGGGGCGCGCCGCACGACACGTGCTCTCAGTCAACACCGACGAAAATGCAATAGTTGCCCCATAGGTGCAAAGAGCGCGTCGCGCATTAAACGGTAGGCGTTTTTCTCTAGTTCTCGACCACGACTGCGCGTTCCAGCCGATCGTGATCACCGATTCCAGGCCATCGTGATCACCCATTCCAGAGCATCGTGATCACCGTTTCCAGCCGATCGTGATCGCTATTTCCAGCGATCATGATCGGGGACAACCAGGAGGCGCCCACCGCTGACAGTCTGCAACCGGGGTAGCTCGGTCTTTTGCCCAACCGCAGAGGATCGAGATGCCGACAGAGAGACTGTCCATGCGCCACATTCGCGAAGTTCTACGCCTGCACTACAGCGTCGGCATGTCGCAACGCGCCGTTGCCCGCAGCCTCGGTCTGGCCCAGGGCACGGTCAGTAAGTACGTCAACCGAGCCCGCCGCGCCGGTCTGACCTGGCCGTTGCCAACGGAGCTCGATGACGACGTCCAGCTCGAGAACCGCCTGTTTCCGCCGCCTTCCGATCGGCCCAGCGACGAGCGTCCGCATCCGGACTGGGCGCTCGTGCATCGCGAGCTGCGGCGCCCGAACGTCACGCTGATGCTGTTGTGGGAGGAGTATTGCGACGCAAACTCCGACAGCTTCAGCTATGCGTGGTTCTGCGAACGCTATAAGGAATGGGCCGGCCGCCTCAAGCCGACCCTGCGCCAGGTCCATGTCGCCGGCGAGAAGCTGTTCGTCGACTATTCCGGCCACACCATGGAGGTAGTTGACGGGCTCACCGGTGAGGTGCGCAGCGCGCAGATCTTCGTCGCCGTGCTCGGCGCCTCGAACTACACCTACGCCGAGGCCAGCCTCACCCAGAGCCTGCCGGACTGGATCGCCTCGCACGTGCGGGCCTTTGCCTTTTTCGGCGGTGTGGCCCGGCAGACGGTGAGCGACAATTTGAAGGCCGGCATCACCCGGGCCTGCTTTCACGAGCCGATGGTCAACCGGACCTATGCCGATCTCGCCCGCCATTACCGCACCGCCATCGTCCCGGCGCGGCCGTATCGGCCGCGCGACAAAGCCAAGGTCGAGGTCGGGGTCCAAATCGTCGGGCGATGGATTCTGGCGCGTCTGCGCAACCGCCGCTTCTTCTCGCTCGCCGCCCTCAACGAGGCGATCCACAGCCTCCTTGTCGAGCTGAACGATCGACCTCTCCGGAGCTGGGGGCGAAGTCGGCGCGATCTGTTCGAAGAGTTCGATCATCAGGCGCTCACCCCCTTGCCGGATGAACCGTACGAGTATGCCGAGTGGAAGCGCTGCCGGGTCAACCTCGATTATCACGTCGAGATCGCCAAGCATTACTACAGCGTCCCTCACAACCTCTTGCATCAGGAGGTCGAGGCTCGCATCACCCAAAAGACCGTCGAGATCTTCCTCCGTGGCAAGCGCGTGGCCTCGCATCTGCGCAGCACCTTGCCGCATCGCCCGACCACGATTGCCGAGCATATGCCGAGTTCGCATCGCCGCTATCGTGACTGGACCCATGAGCGTATTCGTTCCGAAGCCGCCAAGGTCGGCCCCGACGCCGACACCCTGATCGACGTCATCCTGCGGTCGCGGCCGCATCCGGAACAGGGCTTCCGCTCCGCGATCGGCATTCTCGGGCTGGTCAAGCGCTACGGCCAGGAACGCGTCGACGCCGCCTGCGCCCGGGCCCTGCTGCTCAACGCCCGCTCGTACAAATCGGTCGCCGCCATCCTCAAGAACGGCACCGACAGAACCGCGCCTCCCGCCGAGGAGGCGCCCATCCTCTTCCACGCCAACATCCGTGGCCGCAGCTACTACAATTGATCAGGAGAGATCAGCATGCTTATTCACCCCACCGTCGATCGCTTGCGCGCCCTCGGCCTCGCCGCCATGGCCGATACCCTCACTGAACTGCAGAACAACCCCGAGGCGGCCGAGATGCCGCACGCCGATTGGCTCGGCCTCCTCGTCGATCGCGAGGTCACCGCCCGCGACAACCGCCGCCTCACGCGCCGCTTGACCAGTGCCAAGCTCCGGCAAGCCGCCGCCATTGAGAACGTCGACTATCGCACCGCTCGCGGCCTTGACCGTTCGCTCTTCCAAACCCTCGCCACCTGCCAATGGATCCGTGAGGCCAACCACCTGGTCATCGTCGGCCCAACCGGCACCGGCAAGTCCTGGCTTGCCTGTGCGCTCGGCAACAAGGCCTGCCGCGACGGCTTCTCCGTCCTCTACAAGCGAACATCCCGCCTGTTCGCCGATCTCGCCCAGGCGCGCGGCGAAGGCCGTCTGGCGCGCCTGATCGCCGCGCTCGAGCGCGTCAATCTCCTCATCCTTGATGGTGTGGACGGCCTCACCTCAACGGCATCATAGTGCCAAGGCGTGGTCACCAGAGCGCCACAAAGAAGGGAGACCGTCCGAGATGAAGTTTATTAGAATAGGCGTTGATCTCGCCAAGAACTATTTTCAGATTCATGCGCTGTCTAGTGAGGATGCACCAGCCGTAAAGCGCAAGCTGACGCGCCGGACGATGCGCGAGTTCTTCTCGAGGATCGAGCCGTGCCGCGTTGGCATGGAGGCTTGCGGCTCAGCGCACTATTGGGCGCGCGAACTGAAGGACATGGGACACGATGTGTCTCTGATGCCGCCGGCCTACACAAAGCCCTATGTCAAACGAGGTAAGAACGATGCCGTCGATGCGGAAGCCATCTGTGAAGCGGTCTCGCGCCCTGCCATGCGTTTTGTGCCGATCAAGAGCGCTGATCAGCAAGCGACCCTGATGTTGCACAAGACGCGCGAGCTGCTGGTCAAACAGCGAACGATGAGCGTGAACGCTCTACGCGGCCATTTGGCCGAATTCGGTCTTGTCGTCGCCAAGGGCACCGGCCGCGTCGACGAGCTTTTAGGCCTCGCAGAAGGCGACGCGACTCTTCCCGACGCCGCTGTCCTGGCCGCGAAGGTTCTCGGTCAGCAAATTGATGCGCTCGGAGGCGCACTCGATGATTTGGAGAGGGAGATCGCCAAGGCTCACGCGCTCAGCGAGACGAGCCGTTCGCTCGGAGAAATTCCCGGCGTTGGCAAGCTTGTTGCCTCGGTAATTACAGCCAGTGTACCAGACCCAAGCGTATTCAATTCGGGACGGGATTTTGCTGCCTGGCTGGGTCTGACGCCCAGGCAAATTTCAAGCGGGGGTAAACCAACTCTCGGAACCATCACCAAGGCGGGTAATCGATATATAAGGAAGTTACTCGTTCTCGGAGCAACATCGCTTCTAAACGTTGTGGAAAAACGCCGCGGCGGCTTGCGCGACTGGATTGTCGGGCTTTTGGCTAAAAAGCCGGCGCGGCTTGTGACCGTCGCCCTCGCCAACAAGCTTGCTCGGATCATCTGGGCAATGATGAAAACCGGAGAATGCTTCCGCACCGAGATGTTCGCCAAACTTTGAGTGTCGGACAGCCGCATCGAAGAGTTATAAGCTTGGTAAGTGCAAGAAAGGCATGATGAAAGACAACGGTCGCCACCGAAAACCAGGAAAACCCGACCAGTCGTGTGAGCCTCAAAGCTCGCATCCTTGATGTGACCCCTTGGTTCTCGGACTTCATCAGGGCCAGCGGAGATATGATCCGCGCTAAAGGCCGGACATACGATCGCAGCCGTCCAAGTCGTTCGAAGTGCCAAATTGTGCTTGCCATCAGAGGCCGTCCACATATGACGACTGGGGACCCGAACCGCTCACCGCCGACCAGCGCCGCGATCTGCTCGAGATTGTCGATGATCGCTACGACAAGGGATCCTTGTTGATCACAAGTCAGGTCCCCGTGTCGCAATGGCACGACGTCATTGCCGATCCCACCCTTGGCGATGCGATATTGGACCGCATCATTCACAATGCGCACCGCCTCGAGCTCAAAGGCGACAGTCTACGGCGTCAGGCTGGCGAAAAGAAAAAACCGTGAGCACCTCGCGCACGATCGCCCCGCCGGCCCACAGGCCCCTCCCGCGCGCGTCGCTCCGTCGCTCATGGGGGCACTCCGCGCCGCGCACGGGGCCCTCCCATGGACCGCCGGAACGATCTCCGAACCAACCCGCCAGCCTTGACCAGGAGACCATTTCCAGCACACATAAACCCGTCAGTCGTGTTCGCCTCCGCATCTGATCACGATCGCTGGAATCCGTGATCACCATCGCCTGGAACACCTGATCACCATCCCTGGAATGCGCAACCACGACGCCGGCAACCTTTTGTCTCGTCCCAGCGTACTGTGTCATCTCATCTTTGCAGTGGAGCAATCCCTGCATAACGCGGTGCGAGATGCGTTGAAGTCCGTCTTCAGCTAGGAATTAGAATCTGATTGAAAGGCCCACTGTTTTGCCCTTGCCAGGTACTTACGTCGGCGCTTTGATGGCGACATGCGCAGACCTATCCGTCGCGGCACTCTCTCCGATGGCCGACCGGTAAAGATCACCTTGGGTGAGATGCGCGTGACTGCTGTCCGCGATCTCCTAGTCTTCTGCGAGGACTATCGATGCAGCCACAATGTCAAACTTAGGGCGGGCCTATGTGGATGGATAGCCGGACCACTTTCGCCTGTCGGATCGACTCGCGGTTCATCTGCAAGGCCTGCGGCAGGCGCGGCGCGGTCCTGTGGGGTCGTTCAGAACCTACCATGATGAGCATCTTGCCAAGCTAGAAGCGCGTTAGATCAGACTTATGAAGCTCACCGCCGAAGTTCCCTTTGCCAACCCGGAAGCCGCAGCCGTAACCCGGACCACCTGTCAGGCTGGTTAAGAGAGTGCGCGCGAACCATCGTGCGAGGGAGCCCGGACCTCTTTTAGCTTTGATGGGCCGCTTGGAAACCTTGCAGCTAACGGGGTTGACAGGCGTTATGTCCGGTCATCGGTGCCGCGCTCCAACGACGATCGAATGCCGCGGAAAGAGCTGCTGAGGCTTCCTTAAACCGCGCACCATCCCCGTCGCGTCAAGATAGTCAGTCAAATATCCGCCGGCTGACGTTGATGATGAAGGCCGCTGGCACGCCGATTATTGCGCCGAGAAGCCCATAGCCGAACGCGCCAACCGCCCCGATCATCACCGCGCCATAGAAGAAGCCGATCCCAGAGCACAGGGCAGTCATGCCCAGCAAAGTCTGGTCGTTTCTCTCTTCGATCCGGTGCGAGCGCCGCTCTTGGGGCTTTGCACATAAGGCCCAGATGGCTCGCGCGAGCCGCAATGCGGACAGGCCACTGCGGAAAACGAAATATTGCCGCCGCAGTCATAGCACCCCATCAGCTCCCGTTGTGCGCGCTGGTTCGTCATCGGCCCCATGTAGCCTCCCCGTTCTGACGGCGCTATAAGCTTCACCCGTGACCCAAAGTAAGCGCTGCAAATCGCGGAGGAAGCAGAAATCCTTGGAGAGAGCCGCGCACCATCCGCAATCAAGCCGCTGCCGGCAATATCCCCGGTGCTGCAAAGCTGTTTGGGACCTGGATTTTCGACGTTGCGCTGTTGCAGGCCTTTGTTGCTTAGAAAGAACGTGAGACATCGAATGCCGGTCGGCGGCTCATGAGGCCGCGACGCCGAGAAACGCCACCCCCGCCACGCCAAAAGCCCAGCGTTGCTGAGACGATCGCGAAAATGCGGCTTAAACTGAAGCAGAGCCAGAACCAGACGAAAAGTGAAGGCAGCGAGCCCGGCAAGCCTAACCTCTCCGCGCTTATGGCGCCTGGCCAGAGCGAAATCGCGCCTCATTGATGTTTTCTGAGCAGAAAGACGGCGGCTGAAGGTCATTCTACGCTCATGCTCGTCGTGACCGACATGCTAAATTGCGCCTGCTGTTTGCCAGGGGTCAACATGGTCAATGAGCCACCACCTATGGACTTCTTCTATGAGCTGAAAAAAGGATCGCCTCTTCATAACGTTCGGAACAACAGCGCCGATTCGTTCAGCATCATGCCCATTGACGAAGGCTCTGATGCAGTACACCGATTCCAACGTGTCGCTCACGATGCGATCGCGTTCGCAAACGACGAATACACGGTGATCCCCCACAAACGCTCCCGGTTCGGCGTTAAACTGTATGACATGGTGGTGATACAACGGGCCTCCGCCTAAGCGCTCCGCTCAGCTTGTCCGGTCGAGGCTAGGATGCTCAGAAACGGCTCTCGCCGATGGACCAAGGAAGACGACAAGCGCCTTCTCTATCTCGCTTCAAATAACGAAGCGCCCAAGCGGATTTCCATCCTACTTGAGAGAAGCGAAAACGCAGTCGCTCAACGGCTCAGGCATCTTCGACTGAACCTCTCCAAAATACGGCCTCCCTCCTGAGTCAGTGGCCCAAACGCGCAGACCGAAGCCCCGCACCGGTTGCCACTGACAATCTCAGCCGACGCGCTCTCGACAGCTCGATCACAAAAGATCACAGCCAGCTCGGCTCACGCATCAGAGCACTATCTCCGGCGAACGTATGTGGCCTGGTGCGGCCGGCGGGTATCTGTCTTCTCTGTTCGAGACGGTTGCGGGACGGGATCGGAGTGCTTTCGCAAATCGCGTCAATATTGCCGCCTTGCGGGAGGCTTGGCCGTTCACCAAGTGGCTATGCTAACTGGGTGAGCGGTATGGATAAACGTCGAAAGCGGCAGCAACACATCGAATCAGAAAGCGGTGTTCCTGCCTCACGCGGATCAAACCATCTCTCATGTCTACTATCCCGTCTTCGGTGAGGAGGGCCAAACGTTCAGCTGAATGAAGAAGCGGAATTGGATCAAATCCGTGGGCGGCACTGATTGCCGGCACGTCGGCCTCCAGATCGCACATCAGCCGCTCGATTATGGCGCTTCGGACACGATCTTCCGGGGTGAGACAGTAGCCCTTTAACGCCGCCAGACGGCCAGCTCTGATCTGCCGGCTGTAAGAGCCTGCAGTAACTTCGTTCTGGACGTAGCCGTCTCCCAACCGCCCAATTGCAGACGGCCCGAGCCCGATAAGGGTTTTACAGGTGTCTGCCGAGTAACCCAAGGAGTTTCGCCGCAGGCGACCGGCTTTTTGCGCCAGCACGAGATCGTCCTCGTGCAAGGCGAAATGGTCGAGTCCAACTTGGCGATAGCCGGCGGCAACCAGCGTATCGGCCACCGCCGCTGCCTGTTCAGCGCGGGTACCGTTATCAGGCAACTCGGCCTCGTCGATGAGGCGCTGATTGTGCTTGAACGAAGGAATGTGCGCATAGCCGAAAACCGCAAGCCGGTCGGGGCGCATGGCCGCAGCTAATCTTGCACTCCGCACGCATGACTGCACCGTCTGCCTCGGAAGGCCGTAGATGAGATCGAAGTTGATACGGCTTATTCCATGCTCGCGCAGACTGTGGACAGTAGCCTCCGTCTGGGCCTCAGTCTGAGCCCGATTGATGGCATTTTGAACAATTGGATCAAAGCTCTGCACGCCCAGGCTCGCGCGGCTCACTCCGGCTGCAGCTAAAGCTTCGGCCATCTCTGCCGTGAATGCACGCGGATCAATCTCGATTGCGATGGTTGCCGATCTCCCGAATGCGAAGTGAAGACGCAAATGTCCCATCAAATCCAGGAACTCCGCCGGCTTGATGAGTGTGGGCGTCCCGCCGCCGAAGTGTACGTCGTTCACAGGTAGTTCTTTAGGCACTCGCTCCGTCACCAAACGGATCTCTTCACGCAGCACCGACAAATAATCAATGATTGGCGCATCGTGCAGGGTCACGCCCGTTGGAAAGCCGCAATACCAGCAAATCGAGCGGCAAAACGGAATGTGAAAATAGAGCGACACTGGCTCACACGGTGGCAGGCGGCTCAGCCAATTCTCATAGGCCTTGGCGCCGACCTCAGCGGAGAATTGTGATGCAGTTGGATAGATCGTGTACCAAGGCACCTGGGCATTACAATATTTCTTCAGGATTGACGGCTGCAATGGTTACTATCCTTTGCCTCTATTCGCATCGCCTTGCTCTCGATCGGTGAACTACAACACAATGCAGAGGCTCTCTTCTCGCTGCGAAAGAGTGCACGCGTTTGCGCCATGAAAGTTTCTTTGTGACCAATGCTGAGCAGCGGTCTCGCCGGTGTTCTCTCCTAAATCCGGTGCCCGCGATCGTTTGCCGGTCTCAAACCGGCTTATTATGGGCGAGCATCAAAAAGGACGTCGAACTAGAGTTTTGGCCTCGAGCCGATTTCATACGAAGCGATCAGCTGCCTTGACAGATCGGCAGAAGCTACCCGAAGGCGATGGCAGATCCTCCGCGCTTCCTGATTCCAATGTTGAACCCGCAGTGTTGAGAGGGCTGGCTAGCGAGTACCCGTGCTCGCGGGAGGCCTCCTCAGGTGCTTGAATGAGGTGGTCAACAACAGCGTAATCCGATCTGCCGGAGCCGTCCGTAAAGTGAACTTTCGTTTCTACTTGCAATCGATCGCGTCCTTCGATCGTCAAGGTTGCGCTTCTCACTGAGGACTTTGAGTGCCATTCCACTTCTAGGCTTCCAGAGTAGGCCTCGGAACTCTGCGTCCGTGCAATGCCCCAATAGCAGTCGGTCGGACGACATCTGCCCCATGCATGAACGAGGGCCTTGTCGAACTGCTGGTCGACAAATATGTGTGTAATAATGCCGTCGCTACGATTTTCGTTTGACCACGTTCCGGCAAACTCAGCCATTGTCGCTCCGCCAACGTTGCGTGCTTTCAAGGTATTGGTTTGCTCGCCAATAGCTGGTCGCAGAAGCAGGAGCGCGAGCAGCACGACGGCGGACGATCGCAACATTGTATTTGTCCAGTTAGTTTGACATTCGAAGGCTTGGCAACAACTGTGCCAGCCAGCTGGATCCGGAAATAGGAACGTTTGGAGTGGAGTTCCTGTCTACAGCTCAGAGATGCCTCGTCTGAAGTCCGACAATCCGTCGCCCCAGCAGACGGCGCGTGCCAGGCTTCTTACGTCCTTGTTCGATTAAATTGGATTTGAAGCTGCGTAAGTGCTCACTTACGGCATGAGCCAGAACGGCTTCATCGAGAGTTTTAATGCCGGAAGCGCGATGAACTGCTCAAGGAGACCTTGTTCTTCGATCCCCGCGCCAAGATCGGGTCGCTACAATCTCCGGCGGGCTCACTCGTCGGCTGCGCAACCCGGACCAGCTCTGCCGATCGTCCGTTGCTCCACCCGCGCCACTTGGGCGTACAAAACCCCGAGACCGCTTCAGTGGCAGGTCACTGCCATCCATTCTCACCTAGTTGATTCAGTTGTCATCCCGCAGACTTTAAACGAGGACACTCCGCCTCTAGAATGCTCTGCTCCGATCAGACTTTGTCACCCGACGGACTAGTGGTTCATCACCGTGATTTCGACGTTTTGATACCGAGCCATTCGAGGATCGGCAAGCTTTCCGGCGGCACGAGGATTTCGATGCTTCTGGGGACGCCGGGTTGACGCCGGATGAAGCCGTTTCGTTCGAGGGTGACGATCATCTGGTGGACCGAAGGCGGGCTGACGCGGAAGTGGCGCTGGATGCCGGCTTCGGCGGGTGGACGTCCGAACATGTGGGCGTAGGTATGGATGAAAGCCAGGTAATAACCCTGCTTCTCGGTGAAGCGCGCGCCTGATTTTTGACTCATCGTTGGATTCGTCCCGGCCTCCGACAAGGAGGCAAAGCATGAATGTACGTTATCGGGTGTGCGCCGTGCAAAGGCGGCGCTTTCCAGTGGGTGCAAGCCCCACCCGGCAAACGCTCCAGCCGGAAGCAATCGGAGCAGTCATGGAGGTAACGAAGTGGCTGAAGCCTTCGATGTAGCGCGTCGATCTGGATGGGAAGGCGCGGCAATCTGGATGGCGAGTCAGTGTCGCGGCGAGTTGATGATCGCCGCGCAGATTGTCGCGCGCAAGAGTTTTGTTGAAGTCTGATTGTCGCGGAGCGTCAATCAGCGACGGTTTTGATTGTCGCGTGCGAGGGCGGCCGTCCTGGACCGCGTTTTCGCTCGAGCGCGGTGCGCCTGCGGTAGCTCTCGACGTTCATCTCGACGATGGTAGCGTGGTGAACGAGACGATCGATGGCGGCGAGCGTCATGGCAGGGTCCGGGAAGACCTTGTTCCATTCGCCGAAGGGCTGATTGGCGGTGATCAGCATTGAGCGGCGCTCGTAGCGTGCGCTGATGAGTTCGAACAGCACGCTAGTCTCGGCCTGGTCCTTGGTGACGTAGGCAAGATCATCGAGGATCAGGAGATCGAAGCGATCAAGGCGGTTGATGGCGGCCTCGAGGTTAAGCTCGCGGCGAGCCAGCTGGAGCTTTTGCACGAGATCGGTGGTGCGGGTGAAGAGGACGCGCCATCCGTTCTCGATGAGGGCCAGGCCAAGAGCTGCCGCCAAGTGGCTCTTGCCGCCGCCGGGCGGCCCGAACAGGAGCAAATTGGCGCCTTTGCCCAGCCAGCTGTCACCGGCGGCGAGCGCCATCACCTGCGCCTTTGAGATCATCGGCACGGCCTCGAAGTCGAAGCTGTCGAAGGTCTTTCCGGCGGGCAGCCGTGCTTCGACGAGGTGTCGTTCGATCCGACGGCGGCCGCGTTCGGCGATCTCGTGCTCGGCGATGGTCGCGAGGAAGCGGCCGGCCGGCCAGCCTTCCTTGTCGGACTGTTCGGCAAATTGCGCCCACAGCACCTTGATGGCAGGCAGCCGGAGCTCGTTGAGCAACAGATTGAGGCGCGCGGCATCAACGGTGTTGGTCACGCTCATGCGGCACCTCCGGTCTCGGCGGTACCGATGAGGCATTCGTAGGTCGCAAGCGGCACGAGCTGCACCACGACGTTCGGCAGGTTGGCGGGGTCGGGGGCAAAGTGAGCACGCAGCCGGTTGAGGTCGGGCAGTCGGCCGTGACCTGCCACTGCGTATTTCCTCCAGAAGGAGTTAGAGTCCGGCCCGAAGAAGGACGGACAGATGAAGCGAGCAAGGTTCACGGAAGAGCAGATTATCGCGGTATTGAAGGAGCATGAGGCTGGGGCGAAGACAGCCGACCTGGCTCGCAAGCACGGTGTTTCCGAGGCGACGATTACAATTGGAAGGCCAGATTCGGCGGCATGGACGTTTCCGAAGCGAAGCGGCTGAGGGCCTTGGAAGAGGAGAACGCGAAGCTGAAGAAGCTTCTGGCCGAGCAGATGCTCGATGCGGCCGCCCTTCGCGAGCTCCTTTCAAAAAATGTATGGTCCGCACCGTCCGTGCAAGGGATCGTAACAGCGAAAATGACGCTTCCAGTTGCATAAATGTATCCGGCCTCTCGCGAGTGGACTGCTGTTGCAGCCAGGCCATGATGAGATCCGCGCACGCCGTTCCCAATAAATGGTTCGGGCACGAAGCCCGCTTTTTTGCACAGGGCTTACGGCATGTTGATCCACTGTTTCGTCATCACTATTCCCGAGCCTTGCAATCTCGCCAGAAGTCGTCAGGTGAAAGCAGGATCCCTGCGTTCGTAGAGTGCTCCTGGCTTGTTCAAGACCACCCAGACAATGCGAGCCATCTTGGCGGCTAGTGCGACAACGGCCTTATTCGGATGCATCCGAGCTTGGAGCCCGTCGAGCCAGCTTCCCAAGCGATCGCGCGTTCGGTCCAGATGCCGGAAGCAGGATCGCGCGCCATGCACTAGAAGTTTTCTCAAATAACGATTGCCGCGTTTGCTGATGCCAAGCAACGTCTGTTTTCCGCCGGTCGAGTATTGTCTGGGCACCAACCCCAGCCAGGCAGCAAGGTCGCGAGCCTTGCGAAACTGCAGCCCATCACCGATCGCGGCAAGCACAGCGGTCGCACCTAATGCGCCGATACCAGGGATTGTCATCAGCCGGCGTGTAACGTCCTCTCGGTTAGCGACCGCTTCGATCTCCCTTGTCACTTGGCGGATCCGTTCTTCGAGGCGGCAGAGATCGGCGTAGAGATCGCCGACCAGACGCCGCATCACCGGTGATATACCGTTTCCTTCGTCTTTCAAAGCGAGCGGTAGCTCGAGCTTGAATATTCCAGCACCCTGACGCAAAGGTACGCCATACTCGAGGCAGAAAGCCCGCATCTGATTGATCAGGCGTGTCCTCGCGCCGACCATCTGGTCACGGATTCGATGCAGCGCTTGAAGATCGACCTGGTCCTCCTCCTTCACGGCGACGAAGCGCATTGTCGGTCGCGTCGTGGCCTCAGCGATCGCCTCGGCGTCGATGATGTCGTTCTTGTTTGACTTCACGTAGGGCTTCACGAATTGCGCGGGGATCAGGCGCACCTTGTGACCAAGTGCCTGTATCTTCCGGGCGAGCCACTGTGAACCGGCGCAGGATTCCATGCCAACTATGCTTGGTTGTGCGCGAGCAAAGAACTGAAGAAGAGTGTCCCGTCGAAAGCGAACTTTCTGAACAGGTGTGCCGTCGCAGCTCAGGCCAACGACGTGGAACAGGTTCTTGCCAATGTCGATTCCATAGACAGCCGCAGGTCGCGGCAAATTGCGATGGGCCATGATACTCTCCTCTATTGATCTGACCTCCCCCATGATGAGGGAGGAGGACGGTGCGGACCATCCCATTAATGGTAGGGCCCGCCGCCAAGCGCGCTGCGATCGCGCATCTGCAGGCCGTCATGAGCCTGTCGGAACGGCGGGCCTGCTCGATTGTGGGGGCGGATCGGAAGATGATCCGCTATCGCTCCAGCCGGCCGCCGGACGCAGTTCTGCGTGGCCGATTGCGCGATCTCGCCAACGAGCGGCGGCGTTTTCGGCTATCGCCGGTTGTTCGTCTTGCTGCGGCGGGAGGGCGAGCCATCGGGGATCAACCGGATCTACCGGCTTTACCGCGAGGAAGGGCTCACCGTCCGCAAACGGCGGGCTCGCCGCAAGGCCGTGGGGACCCGTGCCCCGATCCTGGTCGAGGCGAGGCCGAACGCGCGCTGGTCGCTGGACTTCGTCCACGACCAGTTCGCCACTGGCCGACGCTTCCGCATCCTCAACATCGTCGACGATGTCACCAAGGAATGCCTGGGCGCCATTCCGGAGACGTCGATCTCGGGGCGGCGCGTGGCCCGCGAACTGACGGCAATCGTCCAGCGACGCGGCAAGCCAGGAATGATCGTGTCCGACCATGGCACCGAATTCACCTGCAACGCCATGCTCGCTTGGTGCAAGGACGCAGCCATCGATTGGCACTTCATTGCGCCGGGAAAGCCGATGCAGAACGGCTTCGTCGAGAGTTTCAATGGCCGGATGCGCGATGAGCTACTCAACGAGACCCTGTTCTTCGATCTCGATGACGCCCGCGCCAAGATCGCCAACTGGGTCGCCGACTACAATCTCCAGCGTCCCCACTCGTCGCTGAAATACCTGACCCCCGCGGCCTACGCCGCCCACCTCACCGCAACGGACGATCGGCTGCGCAACCCCGACCAGCTCCGCCGATCGTCCGTTGCTCCATCCGCGCCACTTGGCGTACAAAACCCGAGACTCTAACTGCCGCTGGATGAAAATGCAGTGGCAGGTCAGCCGGCGTCAAGGTCGACCGTGAGTTGATCGGCGAGTTCGGCTTCGCAGCCGCGGTCATGAGCGAGCGCGAGAAGATCGACCATCATCCGGCAGGCCTTCTTGTCCGGCAAGCGCTCGCGCAATCGGTCGAAGGTTCTCCGATAGCCCTCGCGCGGGAACAACCTGTCCCGATAGACCAGATTGAGAAGCGCCATTGGCTTGCGCCGCAGGGAATGGATCACGTGCCGATAATCGACGACCTGATCGTACTTGCCATTGGGATGCGGTCGCCCGCGCGGCAAGGTAAGGAGGTGCGTGCCGCCGACGAACACGTCGAGGTGATCGTCGTAGAGACGCGCCCGCAGCCGGTGACCGATCAGGCGCGACGGCACGGTGTAGAACACCTTGCGTAGGATGAAGCCACCAGATGACGTCACGCGGACGATCACCTCTTCGTAGTCGGAGGTGCGGCGATCAGGCAGCCCTTGCAACACCACGCGCTCGCTATCGATCCGCTTGGCGTTGCGGGCATTGCGGCGGCTAACGATCTCGTCGATGAAGCCGCGATAGCTGGCAAGATCGTCGAAGTCGACAGTTCCGCGCAGCAGCAAGGCGTCGGCGATTGCTCGCTTGAGATGACCGTGAGGCCCTTCGATCGAGCCATTCTCGTGGGCGACGCCTCGATTGTTGCGGGAAGGCCGCATGCCGTAATGGGCACAAAGGGCCTCGTATCGCTGCGTCAGATCGTCCCGTGCATCACGATCGAGATTGCAGAATGCGGCCGACAGACTATCGGTCCGATGCTCCCGCGGTGCCCCACCGAGCGACCAGAGGGCATTCTGCAGGCCTTCGGCCAGGGCAACGAAGCTCTCGCCACCGAGCACGACGTGGGCGTGCTCGAACCCGCAATAGGCCAACCGGAAGTGATAGAGGCGATGATCGAGCGGCACGCCAGCGATGGTGACCCCAAGCTCGCCCATGTCGGTGAAGTCGGAGAGGCCGAGTTGGCCAGGCTCGTGGGTTTGGCGGAAGATCACCTCCTGCTCCTCGCCATGGATCGCCCGCCAGGCGCGGATACGACGTTCCAGGGTACGACGGATACCGGTGCCGAGATCCGGATGACGTCGGAGCATTTCCTCGAAGACCGCCACCGGGCGTAAGCCAGGCGCCGACTTCAGGATCGGGACGATCTCGGCCTCGAACACCTCGCTCAACGGGTCCGGTCGTCGCCGGCCGCGGGGAGCCTTCTTTTGCGATGGAAGTCGGGGATCTGTCTCAATCCGATAAGCGGTCGATGCACTGAATGACGCCTTGGCTGCGGCCACTGGCGGGCTATCGGTCTGTCGGTACTTCATGTAGAGCCTCATCTGGTGATCTGTGATGTGTCGCGGTGACAGCGCGAGTGTGCAGGCCGTAACGCGAGTGAACGCCGAGCAAGCCTCGAAAAGGACGATGCGCAGGCCGACCCGACGACCCTTTCGGGGAAGGCTGATACGGCTGGGGGAATGAGCGAAGTAGTACGCTCAGCCGCTGCGCCGGGGTAGTGGCGACAGCATGTACACAAGGAAAGCGTACGCAACACGGGAGGCCCCACGACGTGGTCAGGGATGACCAACCGGACGCCCGCGAGGGACAGGTCGGGTGCCGTGGGGATGCGGAGGGGTTCGTAGTACCGGTGAAGCCGGGTAACGCCGGTGGAGGGAAGGGACCTCAGTTCAAGACGAACGCAAGACGTAGTGAGGGACCTGGGGATTGGGCAACCTATCGACTCCGAAGAGTGTTCAGAAACTGCAGACGGCGTTGCACGCGAAAGCGAAGGCAGAAGCCGGCTACCGCTTCTATGCCCTGTACGACAAGATCAGCCGGGAAGACCTCTTGGCCCATGCCTATGCTCAATGCCGCTCCAACAAGGGCGCACCGGGTGTGGACGGCCAGGACTTCGCGGACATCGAAGTGTACGGGGTGCAGCGGTGGCTTGGCGAACTGGCGCTTGCGCTCAGGCAGGAGACGTATCGACCGGACCCCATCAGAAGAGTGTACATACCGAAGGCCAATGGCAAACTCAGGCCGTTGGGCATCTCGACCTTGCGCGATCGAATCTGCATGACCGCAGCGATGCTGGTGCTAGAACCGATCTTCGAGGCCGATCTTCCACCAGAGCAGTACGCGTACCGTCCCGGGCGAAATGCCCAACAGGCGGTGGTCGAGGTGGAAGAGCAGCTGTTTCGCGGCCACCCGGAAGTCGTCAACGCCGACCTCGCGGACTACTTCGGGAGCATTCCGCATGCCGACCTTCTCAAGTCGGTGGCGCGCCGGATTGTTGATCGGCGCGTGCTGCATCTGATCAAGATGTGGCTGGAATGTCCCGTGGAAGAAACCGACGATCGAGGACGGAAGACACGTACGACCGAGGCCCGGGACAAGCGGCGCGGCATCCCGCAAGGCTCACCGATCTCACCACTGCTGGCTAACCTCTACATGCGCCGGTTTGTACTGGGATGGAAGATGCTCGGGCTGGAGCGAAGCCTCGGCTCTCGCATCGTGACCTATGCCGACGACCTCGTGATCCTGTGCAGGCGGGGCAAGGCTGAAGAAGCCTTGCGACAATTGCGCGCGATCATGGGAAAGCTGAAGCTGACGGTCAACGAGGACAAGACACGCATCTGTAAGGTGCCGGAAGGAGAGTTTGACTTCCTGGGCTACTCGTTCGGGCGGATGTACTCAGCGAGAACCGGCCAGGCGCGCCTGGGGTACCGGCCATCGAAGAAAAGCATCAAGCGCATGGTGGAAACCATTCATGCGCTGACGGCCCGAACTGGGACAGGGCAGGACACCGCAGAGCTGGTGGCGAAGTTGAACCGCACGCTGCGCGGATGGGCGAACTACTTCAATGTGGGCACCGTCACCAAAGCGTATCGGGCGATCGACAACTACACCGCTGTGCGGTTGCGCCGGTGGTTACGCAGCAAGCACAAGGTCAGGCGACGCAGGGGCGGGACCTATCCACTCTCGCACCTCTACGGGCACTTCGGGCTCGTACGCCTAACCGCGCTTGGGCGCGACCTGCCGTGGGCGAAGGCGTGAGGTCTTGTCCGAGAGCCGGATGCGGGCGATCTGCATGTCCGGTTCGACGAGCGGGATGTGGAAACGGAGCCATGGCTACACCACTAAGGCACCGCCAGACGAAAGAGGCGGAAACAGATATGTGCAGCCTAAAGCCACCGCGCCACATCTCGACTCCACCGAATTGAGCCAAACCGAGCGCGACGAATTGACGGCGATGCTCGGCGGTGGCAAACACGCCGCCCGCAAGCTTAAGCGATCGCAGATTTTGCTGGCGGCCGATAGAGGCTGCCGCGACGAGGAGATTGCCCGGACCGTGAGTGTCAGCCTCTCCACCGTCGGCCGGACCAAGCGCCGCCTTCGTGGAAGGCAATCTGGAGCGGGCCTTGAGCGAGGAGCCGCGTCCGGGCGCTGAGCGCAAGCTGACCGGCAAGGAGGAAGCCCTGCTGGTGGCGACCGCATGCGCCAAGCCGCCTGCCGGCTGCAAACGCTGGACGCTGACGCTGCTGGCCGACACGATGGTCAAGCTCACCGATCACAACAGCCTGTCGGGCGAGACCGTGCGTCGCCGGCTGGCCGAGAACGACCTCAAGCCGTGGCGCAGGGACATGTGGTGCATTCCCCATGTCGACGGCGAATACGTTGCCCGCATGGAGGACGTGCTCGACCTCTACGCCGAGACGCCGAATCCCGCCCGGCCGCTGGTCTGCTTCGACGAGACCCCCATCCAGCTGATCGGCGAGGTGCGCCAGCCGGTCCCGACCCAACCGGGACAGCGCGAGCGCTACGACTACGAGTATCGCCGCAACGGCACCGCCAATCTCTTTGTCACCTTCGATCCACATCGGGGCTGGCGCAACGTCAAGGTCACCGACCGCCGCGCCGCCGTGGACTACGCCCACTGTATGCGTGATCTCGTCGACGTCCATTATCCCGACGCCGCCTGCATCCGTGTCGTGCAGGACAATTTGTCGATCCACAAGCCTGGGGCGCTGTATGAGGCCTTCGCGCCCGCCGAGGCCCGGCGCATCCTGCGCCGCCTCGAATTCCACTTCACCCCGAAGCACGCCAGTTGGCTCAATATGCTCGAGTGTGAGATCAGCGTGCTACAGCGCCAATGTCTCGGCCGCCGCATCGACGACCCCAAAAGACTCCGAAACGAGATCGCAGCATGGCAAAAGAGGCGGAATAAAACCCGAGCCCGCATCAAATGGATGTTCACAACAGATAAAGCCCCCGCCAAACTCGGCCGCGCCTATCCAGCCACCGCCAAAGAGTCGAAATCACTGTGATGAACCACTAGTCAGGATTTGCTTCACGTGTTCGGCTTGCTCCATCGTCAGGTTGGCCGCCAAACTGGTCCCAATTTGAGCTGGACCCTTTCGTTCACGATCATAAACCATCCAACCCTTGCCTCCTTTCCGGATGAAAAATCTGGCCGGTGAAGACGTGCTCTCGCTCAAGCATAGGCCCTCCAGTTGCTTGACGAGGGAAGGGGGCCGTCCAGCACAGCGCATTTGCCTATGTGAATCTTCGGTGATCTTTTTGCGCAAATTCACATCCCCGGAAATCGCATCCAGACGAACGTCAAGTGCAGAACTGAACAGAACTGATTGCCAGACGCTCCTAGTGTCGCGATCCCTTGGCGATCACATGCCGCTAAGGAACCCTCCAACGACCCCGGCATTCGGGGTTGTGCTGGGGCCGTTCTCAAACGCTCCGGAGGAGAAATCTTGGGTATTGAGCGTATGCACTCGGCCAAATACTGGCGGATGCGAGCTGAGGAGTTTCGCACCAAAGCGGACAATTACGAGCACGGACAAACCAGGGACGCACTGCGCGAGGCGGCGAAACATTACGACGAACTTGCTTGGCGCGCGGAGAAAGTCCGTACCCTCGAAGACCTCGAATTGTGAGCTCGGCGGAGCTCTCGTGCTGCGGACATCGAGCAAGTTCTGGGCGAGGTAGAGCAACACCCCCCCGCCAGTCGTGGACACGTTCTGTTCTTATACAACCGCAAGCCAAATTTCAGGTTGTGTCACTCAGAACGAAAGAAGGTGGACCCGTTGGCCCGAACCGCCCGTGAGCGGCACCTGAAAGTGGGCGGAGCGCTAGCAGGCTTCGACGGACTATTGGGACTCGAAGTCCGGGTTCCTCCGGTAGGAAATAGTGCTTGGAGGGTTTAGCGATGTCGCTGACACTCGAACCTCTGCCGCGCCATACTCGAGCTTCGGCTTTCATCAGCGCGAGGAGGCTGACCGGCTCGCACTGGAAACCACAAAGGGTACATTTCAAGTTTGCTATGGCTTTAAGCCAAGGCGGCGGAGTCGATAGTCCAGTTTTGGTCTGCTGATCTTCAAAAGGCGCGCGGCGGCCGACACGTTGCCGTCGGCCTGGACGAGCGCGGAGCGATAGGCGGCGATCTCCATGTCTGCAAACGACTTATCCGCTAACGCCCCGCGACTGTTGAACAGCGTGGTGCCGTTCCTGTCGTCCGCTGACGGGGGCTCCACTTCAAGTAGCGGGATGCGTCCGAGCCGCCCCTCACTAGTGAGCTGGATCGAGAATGGCGGCAGCAGCTCTGAGCCGCTGAACAGATGTCCGATGTCGATGACGCCGCCATCGTCGGCATAGACGACGCCGCGCTCGATCAGGTTCTGCAGTTCACGGATGTTGCCGGGATAATCGTATTTGAGCAGCGCGTCGGTGGCGCGGCGGCTAAAGCCCCTGAGATGCCGGCCGTGCCGCGCGCAATACATGCCGAGGAAATGTGCCATCAGGAGCGGGATATCATCACGCCGCTCCCGAAGCGGCGGGATCGTAATAGGGAAGACACAGAGCCGGAAATAGAGATCCTGCCGGAAGCGCCCGGCCGCGACCTCAGCAGTCAGGTCAACGTTGGATGCCGCCACCACACGGACATCGAGAGAAACCGTCTTCGTACCGCCGATGCGTTCGATCTTGCGTTCCTGTAGCGCCCGCAGCACCTTCCCCTGCGCAGAATAGGTCAGTGACGCGATCTCGTCGAGAAACAATGTGCCCCCGCAAGCGCGTTCGAAATAACCGGCGCGCGAGGCGATGGCTCCGGTGTAGGCGCCCTTTTCGACTCCGAACAGTTCGGATTCGACGAGCTGCTCGGGGATCGCCGCGCAGTTGATTGCGACGAAAGGACCGTGGGAGCGTCGGCTGATGGCGTGAAGCTGGCTGGAGAATAGCTCCTTGCCGACGCCGGATTCGCCGACGAACAGCACGGTGGCGTCGGTCGCGGCGACCCGCTCGAGCTGGCGGCGGGTGCGGACGAACCCAGCGGAGACGCCGACCGCGACGGTGTTGTCATCGCCTGCGGGGGCAGGGCTTTCGTCCGCCCCGACCGGGACCTTGCCGACAGCGTGGACCGAGCGGCTCTTCCATTCCAACCCGAAATAGTTGCGCTCAGGCGCGTCGTCGCCCCATGCATCGGCGTGCTGGCCGACCACCACGCAACGCGGCGCGCCCATGCCGGCGCATTCGACTTCGCGGAAGATCACCGGCCAGCCGCACAGCTTGGTGGTGTAGCCAGAGGGATAACCGACCTGTAGCCAGCAGACCGGTTCGCTGGCGAGGCCGTAGCTCGCAAGGTGCTCGGCGGCCTCCGAGGAATCCTGCCACAGGAATTCACCGAAATAGGTGCACTTATCGCGGTCGAACTCGAAATGCCGTGTGGTCACCTTGACGAAGCCTTCCAGTGTATGCACGCGCGGCCCGGCAGCGAGCGCGTGGGTGAGGTCTTCGTTCGGGAAGCGCTTCTGGATCAACTCGGCGTCTCGCATACCCTGCACGTAGCCAACACGCATGAACAGCGCCCTTGCGGTCTCGATGCCGAAGGCGTCGATGATCTCGGCGCGCAGGCGCCCGAGCACCTGCGACTGCATCAGCACCATGCGCTGGTCGTTGAGCCAAATGCGGCCGTCGCCGAGCGCGAAATGCAACGACTCGGCGAGATCATTGAAGGTCGGCGCCGCGCCGGTTTCGAGCTCGCTGCTGGCGCCGCGCGCGAGGAGTCGGGCGGAGCGTCGGGACGCTTCCGCCAGTGAAATACGGGAGCCACGCTCCGCCATTAAGGCCTCACTCTTCATTAAATGGTGAAACGTCTTCTGGAGAGAGCTTCATTATTTCAGGAAAAGCAAGCGTTGATAGTCTCCTGCTGTCGAGCACCCCGGCATTGCCATTTCTGGCATAAGTATTTGTTTTAACATAGAAATAATAGAAATCGAGATGCCATCGTAGCCGGCCGGCATCAGCTGGCATCGGCCTTGCTAATTGCTGAGCCATTCGCGGGAGGAAGCGAGCAAGAAGGCCAATCAAGGTCTTGAGCCTGGGTGCGGTGAACGCCGGCGACCGCGCGGCGTGCAGCAAACGGTCTTGCGCCTCTTCCTCCCCGGCACGGCAAGCCGCGGTCGCAAAACCGCACAGTCAATCAATCCGCCCTGGGCGGAGGGAGGATCTTTCGATGAACATGCAGGCTCGCGATTTCATTGCCGCCGACCGTTGGCGCGGCAAGGCGTTCTTGGGCGAGTGGTGCGCCACCGCCGGCGGGGTGATGGAGATCAGCGACCCTGCGACGCGCGCTGTGCTCGGTTTAGTCGGTCTCGCCGATCCCAAGGACATCGCCAGGGCCGCACGGGAGGCGCGTCAGGCGCAGCCGGCGTGGGCCGCGAGGCTGCCGCAGGAGCGCGCGACAATCCTCAACAAGGCGGCCGACTTGCTCGAGCAGAACGGCGAAGAGCTGATCGGCTGGATCATGCGCGAGAGCGGCTCGATCCAACCCAAGGCTGCGATCGAGATCGAGCACGGCGCGGGCTTCGTACGCCACGCGGCAGCGATCGCGATCGAGCCCAACGGCATCCTGCTGCCGTCGATAGAGCCGGGGCGGTCGAACACGGCAAAACGCGTACCCCATGGCGTGGTCGGCGCGATCTCGCCGTTCAACTTCCCGCTGGTGTTGTCCATTCGTGCCATCGCCGCGGCACTGGCCGTGGGCAACGCTGTCGTGCACAAGCCCGATCCCCGCACCGCGGTCTCAGGCGGCATCATCATCGCCCGCATTTTCGAGGATGCTGGCCTACCCAAAGGCGTGCTGCAGGTCGTGCCGGGGGGAGCTGCGGCAGGCGAGGCGATGTGCGCCGACCGCAACATCGCGATGATCTCCTTCACCGGTTCGGCGGAAGGGGGCAGCAAGGTCGGCGAGGTTGCCGGTCGTCATCTCAAGAAAGTGCAGCTCGAACTCGGCGGTAAGAATTCGCTAATCGTGCTCGATGACGCCGATATCGACGTTGCTGCCTCCAACGCAGCCTGGGGCGCGTTCCTGCATCAGGGACAGATCTGCATGGCGACCGGGTTGGTGCTCGCGCATGCCAACATCGCCGATGCTCTGGCGACGAAAATCGCCGAGAAGGCGCGACGTCTGCCCGCCGGCGATCCGTCGTCCGGGCAGGTTGCGCTTGGCCCCATCATCAGTGACGCTCAGGTGACGAAGATCCAAGCGATCGTGGACGATGCAGTGGCGAATGGTGCACGGCTGCTGGCCGGCGGAGGCCATGACGGTCGCTACTACCAGGCGACCGTGCTTGCCGGCGTAAAGCCTGGCATGCGTGCGTTCGAGGAGGAGATCTTCGGACCCGTCGCCTGCATCGCCAGCTTCGCCACCGACGATGAAGCGGTCGAACTCGCCAACCGCTCCGAGTACGGCCTCGCTGCCGGCGTGATCTCCGGCTCGATTGCAAGGGCACGGGCTGTCGGCGATCGTCTCGCGGTCGGGCAACTTCACATCAACGACCAGACCGTCAACGGCGGGCCGTTCGCTCCGTTCGGCGGGCGCGGGCGTTCCGGCAATGGCAGCCGCATCAGCGGCCCGGCTATCTGGGAAGAGTTCACGCAGTGGGTGTGGACCTCGGAGAAGCCGCAAGCGACGCCCTATCCCTTCTGATGCGTTTCGCACATCGCACGCTTCCGGCGCGTCGCGCGCCGGAAGCTATCCGACCCGCAACGTCTGACCTCCGGAGACCAAGATGAAGATCCGTGCCGCCGTCGCCCGCGAAAAGGGCGCGCCGCTGAACCTTGAAACCATCGATCTCGAAGCGCCACGCCCTGATGAGATTCTTGTTAAAGTGAAGGCCACAGGCGTCTGTCACACCGATCTCGTCGTTCGCGACGGCATGCTGCCGACGCCGCTTCCGGTCGTGCTCGGCCACGAAGGTGCGGGCGTCGTCGAAGCGGTCGGCGCCGGGATCACCAAGGTGAAGCCCGGCGATCACGTCGTGATGACCTTCAACTCCTGCGGCGCCTGTCCGAGCTGCCAGGATCACGCGATCAGCTATTGCCATGAATTCTTCCCGCGCAATTTCTTCGCCACTCGCGTAGACGGATCGAGTGCGCTGTCAGCGAACGGTACGCGGATCAACGGCAACTTCTTCGGTCAGTCGTCGTTCGCCACCCATGCGATTTGCCACGAAGTCAATGTGGTGAAAGTCACATCCGATGTGCCGCTCGAGCTGCTCGGGCCGCTTGCCTGCGGCGTGCAGACCGGCGCCGGCGCAGTGATGAACGCGCTGAAGGTCTCCGCGGGAAAATCCTTCGGGGTGTTCGGATCGGGCTCGGTCGGGCTCTCCGCGCTGATGGCAGCCCACGTCGTCGGCGCCACCAGGATCATCGCGATCGATACCAATCCAGCCAGGCTCGAAATCGCGAAATCCCTGGGCGCGACGCATGTGATCGATCCGCGCCAGACCAGTGCGGTCGAGGAGATTATGCGGATCACCGGCACCGGCCTGAACTTCGCGCTTGATACCACGGGCCTGCCTGCGGTGATCCGCAGCGCCGTGGAGAGCCTCGGCCCGCGCGGCGCCTGCGGCATTCTCGGGGCGTCCGGTCCGGATGCGGAGATCCTTCTCAACGAGACGCATTTCATGAGCGCCGGTCGCCGCCTGATCGGTATCGTCGAGGGCGACTCCAACCCCGATGTCTTCATCCCGATGCTGATCGATCTCTATCGGGTCGGCCGCTTCCCCTTCAACAAGCTCGTCAAGTTCTACCAGTTCGACGAGATCAACGCGGCGATCCACGATTCCGAGACCGGCGCCGCGATCAAACCGATCGTACGGATGAACTAAGCGCGCGTCGTGGCGGGCGGAAGGTCGGCTTAGACCGGCACTTCGTTCGCCCCCGAACAAAATACGGCAACCGAGGCGGGTAACCCGGCACGCCGCTCACCGTCCACTGGAGGAAGAATGTCCAAGCAGCAACTCGAGGCGATCTTGCAGATGAGTGCTCAATTCCCGCCGCCGGCCAACGGCAGTCCGGCGGAGATGCGGGCATGGTTCGAGGCGATCAACGCGCAGACGCCGATCCCGGACGGTGCCATGATCGAGCGGGTGCCGTCGGGCCCGGTGGGCGGCGATCTGATCCGCTATCCCAATTCGGACGACAGGCGCCTGATCATCTATTTTCACGGCGGCGGCTTCTTCTTCGGCTCGTCGCGTTCGCACCGCGTCGTCGCCGCGAATCTCGCGCGTGCGTCCGGCGTAGCCGTTCTTGCTGCGGACTATCGGCTCGCGCCAGAGTATCCAGCACCCGCCGCGCATGACGATGCATTCGCCGTCTACAAATGGGCACTGGCGCAAGGTTTCGCGCCATCCGCAATCTGCCTGTCCGGCGACTCGGCGGGCGGTAACCTCGCCCTATCGACGGCGACGCGTGGCCGCGACAAAGGGCTGCCCAATGCGGGCGCGCTGGTGCTAATGTCGCCGGCGCTCGACTTCACCGGCCAGAGCGAGTCGTTTCGCACCATGACGGACGCTCCGCTGCTCACCCCGCAACTGACCGAACTATTCAAGCACGTCTATTTCGGCCACAGCGTACCGACGTCATCCTATCTTGTGCCGTTGAACGGTGACGTGTCGGAGCTGCCCGCGACCTTGATACACGTTGGATCGTGGGAGCTGCTGCGCGACGACAGCGTGCAACTTGCTGAACGACTGCGACAGGCGGACGTTTCCGCCGAGCTGAAGATCTGGGACGGCATGTGCCACTCTTGGCAGCTGTTCGCGCCAATGCTTGACGAAGGCATGGCCTCGATCGAAGAAGCGGCAGCCTTCGCGCGCGGGCATCTGACGTGTTGATCCGTCAAAGCGTTCACCGCGTTGGTCAGAGAATATCTTTCTCAAAACGTAACTTGGATGCGATTTGAACCTGTAATTTAGATCGGATGGAATCCACAAAACCGTGCGGAAGGAATAGCGGAATGGGCGCGCGATGTGGCGGGGATTGCACCTTACGAGGTGGCGCCGAATCACGGCTGGCGGCATCGGTTCAAGACCGAGTGTCGGCGCATTATGATGAACCAGGACGTCGCGTCATACTTGCAAGGACACACGTTTCAAACGATCGGCGATAGCTACGGTCACATACCGCTTGATGTGACCGGACCCTGGATGGAGATGTTTCCAAGCTACGACGCTGCTGGAAACGCTCTCAGGTTCATCGCACGGTCGACCCAAGCGTCTTGCTCCGAGCGATGACACAACTCGCTCAGATTGCCTCGGCCTCAACGGGAACGATGGCCCGTGCCGCCTAGTGCGGTTGCCAGATGCCACGGGTGACTTCGGCCCTATATTCCCAAGCTGCATACGAGGGTTCGATTCCCTTCGCCCGCTCCAATCCATATTTCCTTGTAAAATTAAGCGCTTGCGTGGTCCCATCGGGGGATGTTTGTCGTTTTCGTGTCTGACCCATACAACGCTCATACAAATCCATAATGAATCCTTGGCTGGCGCCGATTTCAATGTGTCATGCGACGATTGAACTTGTCAGCAGACGGGGAGGCGCGGTCTAGCGCAGCCCCCTCGCTTGCCGAGTGCTTGCATCTGCCTGGAGTGATGCTGCATCAGGAAATGCTTTGCTAGCGCCTTTTCGACTGAGGATCGGCGCGACTTTCAGTCAGAAGAAATTGCCACTCTCTTGCCGACGTGTTCGCGCCAAAGACCCAGCCTTTTCAGCCGGTAATCGACGAGTTCGGAAGACGTGCCGTACTTCTGTGCTATCTCCGCCGAGGACACACGGTCGGCAACCGCGGTAATCATAGCGGTTCGTGGAAGAAGTGTTGCGGCGGCAAGATAGAAGGCATCATGCTCTTCGGATTGGTCAAACGTCCTTCCATAACCGTCGGCAACGCGCGCTATCTTCGTCAGCTTATGGCCGAGGAGGATATGCCAATACTCCTCCATCAGAGTCACGCGCTGACGCTCCACTGTGTGGCAGTCGTTGAGCAGAACCGCCCAAGTATCTTCGGAGTGGTTGATAGGCACGCTCATTGCCGACCACTCGTCGCGCGCATTCGTCGATAGTTGCTTAACGATTGTACCTTCGAGTGACTTCGTTTCCGTAAGTTTGAAGAGTAGAACACCCTCGATCTCGACCTTGAGGGGATCCAGCGGTTGGTCCGCAAGAAGTGCGAGATCCTTCCGGAAGCGATCTGCGGTTTCCTCGAGTTCTTCTTTGGAAAGTGCGACGGGGTCACTAGCCTGGTTGGGAGACGAAGAAGACTCGCTAGCGAGGGCTAACTCAGATTTTCGGCGTATCAGATCGGCCGCTCGGAGGAGGGAATGTACTGTGGGCGAGCGGACGTTCTTGGCCGCTCGGAAGTGCACGAACGCCACTCTGTCAAAGGTCAAACCCGCTTCCTCGCCGTCAGGACCTAGCCATCCCAGCAGGCGAATTTTGGAATTGTTGTCGGGAAGACCTTCTCCACGCTCGATGCGAGCTAGCGTAGAGAAGCTTACGCCTACAAGCGAAGAGAGCGCCCGGATGCTGAGTCCTTCAGCCTCCCGTTTACGCCTGACCGCTTCAATCAGTCGTTTTTCGAAAGAATCCATAGGCTTCGTGCGAATGACACGGGTTGACACGGTACTTGGGAACCGGCATCGTGTGATTTGCACAGATTCGCACATCGGCCGGATGGAGGGAAGCCCGAGCCGGCCGAGGCGCGGAGAAGTAAACAAGGAACTGTCAAATGACCGAGAAAGACAACGGTAAAAGCGGCCATCAGGAAACGTACTTCTTCTTTGTCGGCGGAAAGAAGTACGAGACGGACCAGCCGGCGTTGACGGGCTTGCAGATCAAGGCTCGCGTGACGGATTGGGATCCGTCGCACGACCTCGTGCTCGAAGGTCATGGGAACGATCCGGATCGCATCATCGCGGACGACAAGTTAGTGTCCCTCGAAAAGGACAAGGGGCCGCTCCGCTTCTCTTCGGCGCCGAAAGCGAATTTCGGCTGAGATGAGCATTCAGGAAGTCCAGATTGACGGTCTGCGGCAGCGCTATGCCGATCTGAGCGCGCGTGCCCTCCCGGGGGGAGCGATACTGATTACTGTCGCTTCGGTGGCTCTGCCCGCCGGGTGGAACAAGACTTCCACATCGATCCGTTTCCTTGTCCCCGCAGGGTACCCCTTCGCCGCACCCGACTGCTTCTGGGCAGACAATGATCTGTTGCTCGACGGTGGGCGCATGCCGTGCAACGCAGCCAACAACAACGTCATTCCGGAGACCGAGGAGTCGGGCCTTTGGTTCTCCTGGCACCTGCTTGGCTGGAATCCGAACCGCGAGACGCTATCAAGCTGGATGAATACGATCGCCGACCGCTTGAGGCGCCTGCAATGAGCGGACTGCGGTTCTCCGCCTCTGCATACCGGGCGATGTCTACGGAGCTTTTCTCAGTTGCGCCCTTAGAGAGCTGCGCGGTCGCGTATTCGACCCACGATCCGCGAACCGGCACCTGGGTGGTCGACGATATCGAGGTCGCGTCGGGAGCCGCATACGAGCGGCGCGACGAGACGTCGGCGACACTTAAGCCAGCTTTCGTAGTGGAGATCGCAAACCGCGCACGCGCCCAGGGCCGAAGCGTCGTGCTGATACACACTCACCCCTTCGAGCAAGGCTGTCCGCTATTCTCTGCGGTCGATGACGCGGGGGAGGTGGCCCTTGCGGACTATCTGCAACGGCGCGCTCCGGCGGGCAATCACCTGGCCCTGGTGCTAGGGCAGGCCGGCTGTCGCGCGCGCCGGATCGGAACAACGGAAGAAGTGGCGACCTGGCTTGTCGGGGAAAAGCTTGTTCTGCTGTCGCAAGACGCAGCCGCCGAAAGCGCTCAAACCCGATATGACCGCCAAGTTCGCGCTTTCGGCGCCGACGGGCAGCGTGCGATTTCGTTGCTGAAAGTGGGGGTGGTCGGTCTGGGCGGGACGGGATCTGTGCTTGTGCAGCAACTGGCCCGACTTGGCGTGTGCGACTTCGTTCTGATCGATCCAGATGTGGTGGAAACCACCAATCTCAATCGTTTGGCTTGCGCCGGTGCGACCGATGTGGGGGCCGCAAAGATCGATGTTGCGGCGAGGGACATCCGTGCAAGCTCGCCCGGTGCCAAGGTGCACGCCCTGAAAGCCGATGTGGTCGATCAGCATATCGCTGCAGAGCTGACGGGCGTCGACTTCATCTTTTTATGTACGGATTCACACGCCAGCAGAGCCGTTGTTTGCCAGCTGGCCTATCAGCATCTCGTGCCGGCAATCGACATGGGCGTGAGCATCACGGTGCGGGACGGCGCAGTCACCCATATTACGGGCCGCGTTCAGATGCTCGCCCCGGACCTGCCGTGCCTGACGTGCACTGATGCGCTAGATGGCAATCAGATCCGACGAGAGATGATGAGCCCAGAGCAACGCGCTTCGGATCCGTACATTGTGGGGGCCCACGAGCCGCAACCCGCGGTCATGTCGATCAATTCGACGGTTTCCAGCCTGGCTGCGACGATGTTCATAGCCGCGGTAACGTCCATTCCCGGCAAAGCGCGTCTTCAGCTCTACGACGGAATTCGCGGGACGGTTCGGCCCACGGTGGCGAGGATCGTCGAAGACTGTCTCGTATGCTCGAAAAAGGGATCGTTCGCCAAGGGACTATCGTGGCCGCTCCCGGTGCGGATGAGGGCCAGCAATGGCTGACACTCGCCTCGAAGTGCTTTGGTTCGGAGCGCCACCGGCAGAGGCGACAGCGCGCGAGTTTCGACAGCGAAATCTGAATATTCGGTGCTGTGACGCTTCGGTACCCATCGAGCCTACCAACGCCTGCGCTGCGGTCTTCTGGTTTGGAAAGAATATTCCCGAGGATGTGCTGCGCGCCGCCAATACCCACGCCCGGACGTTCGTCGATAGTGGACTGAGAATCGACCTCGTTGCGGACGACGACGAAACAATGGGCCGGGTTCAGGTAGCACCAGGTTCGGTCCTGAAACTGCCCGGAGTGGTCGCTCGCACCGATCCGCCAGCATACTCTTTGGCAGAGAACATCGCGCGACACGATGCCGGGCACCGGCCTTATGCTGCTTTGCAGATCGAGGTCGCGCGCAATGGCGAGCCGGTGCGCGACGTCGATGAGATACTGTTCAAGCGGGCCTTCGCTCAATGCAGCCGCATCGTCCTTGAAGAGCTTACAGGGGGGCTGTCGCAAGCTCGGGTGTTCGCCGTTCACATGACGGTACACACATCCAACGCAGGAGCGTGGCCACAGCCCGCCTTCGCGAAGCTTGATCGGTGTGACAAGATCGAAGCCGAGTATCGAAACTACAGCGAGTATGCGGAAAAATACATACCTTTCGGACTAAGGCCCAATATCCACCATCGGATATCTGGCGCAGAGCGAAGCTTGCTTGTTGGCAACTTCGTCGATCGCTCGGAGTCGCTCTGGAAGCTTGTCCGTAGCAATCTCGGGGGAAGGGCGATAACGTCGCTGATCGAGGAGACCCTCGGAGGCTGGCGCGATCAAGCCTACGCGCAAGACCCCGTCAAAGGCTCTGTTGCCGAAGCAATGATCGGCGCCCGCATCTTTCAGCCGGATCTGCTCAAATCACGCTACTCCGAAGACGCGATGCGTCTCGGGGTCAAGGCCGACCCAATAGCCATGATCGACCAACTACGTGGCCTGGAGCAGCGCTATCGCACCGCGCCGGCGCATGGTGATCTGCATGGCGAAAACGTTCGCGTTCGCAATGATCATGCGATCGTCATCGACCTCGCATCCGTGGTCAATCCCGCTCCCCTTACGACGGATCTAGCCGCCTTGGAGACCTGGCTGGCCTTTCAGCTTCCGCCAGAACGTGATCCGAGAATATACGAGGACACCGTTTGGGCTGACGAGATTGACCGCGTGTACGCTCCGGAAGCATTTCTACATCCGCCCGGTCGCTGCGATCCGACAAGCGAGTTCTGCTGGATGTCCAATGTGGTCAGGCAGCTGAGGCGCATGGGCATTGCGATTCAATCTTGTCCGACGGAGTACCAAGCGGCCGTCGCCGTCCAGCTTCTCAGACGCTGCCAATGGGATGACGGGCCGGCCGCCGATCGCTTCAGGCGCACGAAAGGATATGCGGTGGCGTCTCAACTGACGCAGGCTCTTTTGAACAAGGGGTAGGAAGCATGGTTGCAAGGAAAGTGAACCTCCTCGGAGCGGCAGAATATCGCGACGAAGGCGAGAACATGCTTCGGACTGCCGGTGATGCGGTCGTTATTCGTCGCGGCGCTCTCCGTTCGGTGCTGATGAGCTGCCCTGACGGCTGCGGGGAGACGTTGGTCGTCAATCTGGATCCCCGGGCTGGAAAGGCTTGGAAGCTCGATATGCGCGCCGGGAAAACCACGTTGTATCCTTCGGTGTGGCGTGATGGTGGATGCGGTAGCCATTTCATAGTCTGGCGCGATCAGATCGTTTGGTGTGATCGGTTCGAAGAAGGCAATGTCGAGCCAAGCTACGACATCGCCGCACTCCAACGCCGCGTACTGGTAGCTTTGCAGAAAGGTGAATTGCGTAGCGCCGAAGGAATTGCAGCAGAAATAGATGAGATTCCTTGGGAAGTCGCCAGAGCGGGGCATGCGCTGACGCGTCTCGGGTTAGCTGTATCCGGGTCGGGAAAGCAGCGCGATTGGTTCGCACTCGCCTAGCCGCGCGTGAGGGGTGGCGGAGAATCAACGCCACTCCTGCCCAGATCGCTTAAATCCTTCGAGTTACCGAACCAAAATCGGCTGAAGTTGCTGCAGATGCAATCAAGTAGCGAGCTGGGGCGACGAAAATCATATGGCGTCCGTCTCTTCCGAGAGAGCTATTGCCGCTCCGAGCTCTTTGGCGCTGTGAATACGTACACCGTCTTGCCGCCCATCTGCGGGTTGTCGTCGAGCTCGCTCGTCTGGTGCAGCGAGATTCGCGGCAAACGGTGCTTGATCCTCCGTCGGACTTCGGTCGCCGGAAATGTCAGCCGGTGAAAGAAGCCTAACGTCCTGCCGCTCTTGCCGGCGAGAGCCTGGGGGCCTTCACCCAATCGCCTGCGACGGCCCTGCGCTCCATCCTGATGGCGACGTCGAGGTCGCCGAGACTATCGCTGTCTGTCAGGTAAGAACCGAACACGCGCACCTCCGTCACATAATGGAGAAGCTCGCTGTCTCTGTTGATGCTTTCAACGCGTGAAAGGACCTCCTTGAGCAGAGACTCGGCAGCAGCGCGGTCCATGCGTGGAACCAGGGACTTCATCCCGGTCGCGTGGCCCTCATCGGTGACCCGATAGACCATGCGGCCATCGCTTTCCCGGCCTTCTTCGCAGATGAGCTTTTGCGCGAGCAACGCTTCAATCAGGCCGCGGGTCTCATCCGCAAAATCCGGCACTTTGGGCAGACGCACGCCGTAGATCTTGTCGCGTTTGCGAGCCGTCGTCCAAAGGCGCAGGGCGTGGCCGCGATTGGATCCGTCGAGCTGGTCGGTTTCGATCAGTTCATCGATGGCCGCGCGCCACCATGCCCTGAAGAGGTGCTCGTCGACCAGGTCGGGATAGAACCCATTGGAGTTGGTGGCATCGGCCAATAGGTCGCGGACGAGCTTTGCCGGCTGCCCGCCGATCCGGGTGTTGCGGTCGAGCTTCATAGCGCGTCCTGCTGTCTTACGATGTCGGCCACCTCTTTCGGAAGTAACTTGACGGGGCCGCTCATGATTTCGTCGTCTCACCGAAGCTGTGAATCGCTTCCTGCAGCCGTTTTCGGAATTTGCCGAGCGCGTAGCTGACGGCGATTCTGCTCGGCTTCGAGAACCGCCGCGTCGCAGCTACGATTGCCCTTGAGCGCGCCGATCGCCGCCTGGCGAAAAGCCAGCGCCTCGTCGTCGACGAAGATATCGGCGCCGCCGATGAGATAGCGGTGCTTACCGCCCATCGTGCGCCAGACGAGCGCGCGGTCCGCGTCCGGACGGCGCGTCGCCCGCGAACTCACAGCAATCGTCGAACAACGCGGCAAGCCGGGAATGATCGTGTCCGATCATGGCACAGAGTTCACCTGCAATGCCATGCTCGCCTGGTGCAAGGATGCCGCCATCGATTGGCACTTTATCGCGCCTGGCAAGCCGATGCAGAACGGCTTCATCGAAAGCCTTAATGGGCGCATGCGCGATGAGCTGCTCAACGAGACCCTGTTCTTCGACCCCGACGACGCCCGCGGCAAGATCGCGAACTGGGTCGCCGACTACAATCTCCGACGCCCTCACGCATCGTTGAAATACCTGACCGCCGCGGCCTATGCCGCCCACCTCGCTGGATGAAAACTCAGAGCATGCTGGTGAAGGCTGTTTGCGATCGGACTGCTTGGGCTATGCTTCACCACCAAGCCGCGGCGGAGACTGGATGCGCCAAGTCTCTCGATTGGCTGCGGGATCGCGGCGGCAGACGAGGCCAGACGAGGCCATGACGATTTTTTGATCAAGACCAAGTGCCCCTGTTGTGCCCCAGCTTTTCGGGGGCACATGCTTAGGGAATTTCATCTCTAAGCTATTGATTTCAAGGCTTAATGGTGGGCGCACAAGGGATCGAACCTTGGACCTCTCCCGTGTGAAGGGAACGCTCTCCCGCTGAGCTATGCGCCGGGACCATCATGCAGGCGGCCGGACTTTCGGCCGGCCGACGCATCGGAGCCCGCGATTTAGAAGTGCGGGCTCGAGGTGTCAAGTTTCCAGGCGCCATGGACCCCGAAAACCTTGCCTCGGCCAGAGAAACCGGCCTTTTCGGCCGCTTACGCGCCTTGCTGGCGGGCGCGGGAGGCGTGGGCCTGCAGCGCGCGGATGCGTTCGGCCAGCGTGCCGCCGCCCTCGGGCAGGGTCGGTGCGGCCGCGCCGCTGGTCGCGGCGTCGTTGGCCGGGCGCGGTGCCGGCTTCGGCGGCTGGCCGGCTTCGGCCGCGAGCAGCGCCTCGATCGGCGAGTTCGGGCCTTCGAGCTGCATCGCGAGCTTCGCCACTTCGGCGGCGATGTCGTTGATGCGTTCGCGCAGCAGCGCGTTCTCCATCCGCTCGGTCGCCCAGGAGCTTTCCGCCTGCTGCTGGATCGCGTTGATGTCGCGCTGGAGTTTTGCGCGCTCGTCGCGCGCGGAGCGGAGCTGCTCCTCCAGCGCGGTCTTTTCCGCGCGCAGCATCTCGAACGCGGCCGATGATTTGCCGCCGCTCAAGGCCGCGATCTCGACGCGCAGCTCCTTGACGGTACGCTCGGAGGTCTCATTGGCCTGGCGGAGCTGGTTGTTCTCGTAGTCGCGCTCGGCGAGCAGCTTGCCCTGGGTTGCGAGGCGGCCCTCGAGGTCGGCGACGCGCGCCGACAGCATCTCGGCTTCCTTGACCTGCACGATCAGCTGGCGATCGAGCTCGGTGACGCGCTGGCTCAGGTTCTCGACGCGGCCGCGGGCATCGCCGAGCTCACGCGAGGCGGTCTCGGATTCGGTGCGCTCCTGCGCGAGGCGCGCTTGCGTAGCGGCGAATTCCTTCTCGGCATCGCCGACGCGGTTCTTCAGCTCCTCGATCTGCGCCCGCACCGTGACCAGCTCGACCTGGCGGCTCTCCGCCATCATCGAGCGGTCGGACAGTTCGGAATTGATCTTGGCGAGCTCGTGCCGCTTGTCGGTCAGCGCATTCTCGGCAGCGCGCAAGCTTTCGGTCTTGGCGGCGAACTCCTCCTCGGTGGCGCGGAGCTGCTCCTTCATCGCCTTCTCGCGCGCTTCGAGTGCGAAGATCGTGGCGTTCTTCTCGCCCAGCTCGATCTTCATGCGGTTGATGGCATCGCTCTTCTTGCCAAGCTCGGCGAGCTGGCTCGTGGTCTTGTTCTTGAGCTGCTCGACGCTCATCTCGAGCCGTCGCGCCGACATGGCAAATTCGGCGCGGAGCTGGTCCTTGTCGGCCTGGATCTCGGCCATCGACAGCGGGGTGGCCGCCTCGAGCCGGCGCGTGGTCAGGCGCACCGCGCGGTTATGCACCAGCGGCACGATGGCAAGCCCGCACAACATCGCCAGCAGGAAACCGATCGCCAGGTACATGATCGGTTCGACCATGGGCCAGAACTCCGAAGCTTAAGGAAAAACACCAACGACAATGCATGCGGCGCCAGCAAAAAGCCAGCCCCGGCGCTGTCGTTAACCTTGATCCCTCACAGGATGGGGAGGAGTCCTAGAACGGGTTCCAGGTCGCGCGCGGCGTGTATTTGAGGTAGCCGATATTGGCGCCCAGCCGCAGGCCGAGGCCCGAACGGATCGGCACCAGCACGATGTTGTTGGCCGTGAGCGCCGTCATGCCGAAGCCGCCGATGATATAGGCCGAGCCGTCGATCCCGGCGAAGCGCTGGTAGATCGCATTGGTGGCGGGCAGGTTGTAGACCAGCGTCATGGTGCGCGCGCCGTCGCCGCCCCAGTCGAAGCCGAGCGAGGGACCCTGCCAATAGACGCGGAGGTCGCCGGCGTTCTTGGTGTAGAGCGTGCCTTCGCCGTAGCGCAGGCCGGCGACGAAAGCGCCGGAGCCTTCCTCACCCAGGATGTAGCCGTTCGGCAGGCCCCATTGGCTGACCGCCTTCTCGATGATCGAGGCGAGCCCGCGCGAGACGTTGCCGAAGAAGCGATGGCCGGCCGTCACGAGCTCGTCCGGCCCAAAGGTGTTGGGCGTCGGGGTACGCTGCGGCGGCGGCAGATTGGGCGCCGGGGCCTGCTGGGCCGAGGCCGGCGCGAGCCAGCCGACCATCGCGGCAAGCGCGAGCGCAGCAAGGCGTGATGCGAAAGTCATAAAAGAACCCCTGGTATCGAATCCGTCGCTTCCTTAACCTGACGCCAATAGGCACGGCCCTAGGTTGCGCCGGATGTCCCCTCGACTCGGATGTTATCCGCAGCAACTATGACGGCACAACGGCAGGGACTGAATTGCAGTGCCACGAAAGCGCCTTCATCGGGCAACGAAGATGGCGAAGCGACGGCGAAACGGACCAGAGCGGATCGATTTTTCCTGACACGCAAGATTAGGGGGTTGGGATGCTCGCGATCTGGATCTGCAGTAGCCCATTAAGGTAGGTTTTCATCTGGGCTAGATCCCGCGCATTAGGGTCCCCTGCCGCGGCCTGATCTGCAACTCGGATCGCTGCCTCATACTCGGGCCGAGTAAGCATGATCTGGTCGATGACCGTTGTTGTGCCGGGCAACATAACGCCTAGCCGAGCGTTCAAACAAGCGTAGCAAAATGCTCTGGCTGTCCGGCCATTTCCGTTCTTAAAAGGATGTATCCAGTTGATCCGCCACAGAGCAAAAGCTGCAGCGTCAAGCGCATCGCCAGAGTGCCAAATCTTTATGAGCTCCTCAAAAAATTCCGCCACCAGTTTGGGCACGTCCTCAGGCGGCGGTGCCTGATAAAGCACCTGCCCAGTTTGAACATTTGCTACCTGAACAGGTACTTCCCGATACTCGCCCGGCTTATCTAAAAGGAATAGTGTCCCGCACCGGTGCAGTTCTCGAAGCGCCATTTCGTTTGGGGCATAGGGCAGTTGGTCGGGCTTGTTGTGACTAATGAGGTAGGTAACTAAGGCTTCCAACACGTTGATCGTATTCGCTGCATTCAACTGCTCAATGTGATGGGCAGGAGGCCCATTTATCAATTCCCAATTACTGTCGAGCATTGTCCCGCTCAAATTAAAAAGCCCAGTAGATACTGGGCTTTTCTATTAGCGGTTGTCCTTTTGCATCGTCAACCGGCTTTCTTCTCTGCCGTTTCATGACCTTCGTTTTGGTCAAGAAAACTCGACACTTCGTCACGGGTAAGCGTCGAGTTTCTCGAACGCAGACCCATGATTAGACTTACCCTCTGAGCCTTCCGCTCAGCGGGCGTCACGCGGTGGTTTCGCGCTTTCTCGGCGATCTGTTCTAGTGTCAGCGTAGCCATGGCAACTCCCCGGGGGGCGGCCCCAGCATCATGCTTCTGATTGTTCAACAATTCCCTACAACTTCTGTTCCAAGGGGCCAGCCTGCGGCACCATCATATGCATATTCGGGGTTGTACCGACAAGCCCATAGCTGACCAACGCCTTGGAGTTTACCTTTGGAGGTGGCTCCGTACGGAGGAGAGGCATCAGATTTTAGGAATTGGGTGAGATAGAAAAAACCGTCCCAAGCGGGGTGATTTTCAGCATCTGGCGGTTTCTCGCCACCGGCCCAAGTGAACAGGCGTGGTTGAAGATGACGGCACAACGGCAGGAAGATAGCCCTTTGCGCCCCGGAATTGCCTTGATCGGCCGTCTCCTCGGCCTGCTGGTGGGCATTTGGATCGCCTGCCCGGGATTACCGGTCCGGGCTGCCACCACCGAGCGGATCGTCGTCAACCGGTTCAGCGGCGTCGCCATCGAGGGTTTCGACCCCGTCGGCTATTTCGTTGATGGCGCCGCCGAGCAGGGCAAGGCCGAGTTCGAGGCCAACCTCTGGGGCGCAGTCTGGCGCTTCCGGAACGAGGGCAACCGGGCCTCCTTCCTGACCCATCCCGAGGTCTACGGTCCGCAGTTCGGCGGCTATGACCCCGCCGACATCGCCCGCGGCGTCACCATTGCCGGCAACCCCCGCTTCTTCGCAGTCGTCGCGCAGCGGCTATATTTGTTCAGCCGGGAAGCCAATCGCGATGCCTTCGCCGCCGATCCGGAACGCTTTCTCTATGAGGTCGGCAAGCGCTGGCCGGCGCTTCAGGAGCAGCTCAGTCAATAGCGAGCTACCGCCTGCGGGTCGCCCCAGGCGATGAACTCCGGGATGATGAAGCCGGTGTCGCTTCGCTGGCCGAAGCCGAGCTCTCCGCCCTTGCCATCGGTCACCCTGCCGCCCGCTGCGGTCACGACCGCGCAGCCGGCCCCGACGTCCCATTCCGAGGTCGGCCCGAACCGGGGATAAATGTCGGCGCTGCCCTCCGCAATCCGGCCGAATTTTACGGCCGAGCCACAGGTCTTTCTCAGCGCGTTGGGCCTGTTGTCGATGAACGCTTCGCTTTTGGGATCGCCATGCGACCGGCTCACCGCTGCGACCCACGGCGCGCCCGGCGCCGGCAGCTTGCGGGTGTGGATCGGCTCGGCGGCGCCGATGCTCGCGCCGTCGAATCTCACGCGCTCGGCGCCGCGGCCGACGACGCCGCGCCAGAGCAGCCCGAGCGCGGGTGCGCTGACGATGCCGAGCAAGGGAACACCCCGGGTCACCAGCGCGAGATTGACAGTGAACTCATCGCGGCCGGCGACGAACTCCTTGGTGCCGTCGAGCGGATCGATCAGGAAGAAACTGCCCTGGAACGGCGGCGCGGCGAGCTGGGTCCGCTCTTCCGAGAGCGTCGGGACGTCGCCTGCAAGCTGGGCCAGGCCCTCGGCGATGATGCGGTCGGCAGCAAGGTCGGCTTCAGTCACCGGCGAGCCGTCCTGCTTGCCGTCGACCCGCATCGCCTCGCGGTTCACGGCGAGGATCGCTTCGCCCGCCTTCACCACCAGCGCGGTGAGCGGCTCCATCAATCCGGACGCGGCCTCGGCCTCGATGATCCTCACCTGCATGCCTCATTCATCGGCAAGTCTTGCCTTCTCAGTTGATTCGCCCGCCCTGTTATGGCCGCTTCGAACCTATCGCAAGCTAGCTGCCACAGGCTGGCGAATGTTAGAACCCGCAGCATCCGTCAAGCATGCGTGATTCGCGGCGCCTGGCGCCGTGCAATTGCAGGAACCCTCCAGGACCCCATTATATGTCTGACGCCTCGTCGCCCGCGACCGCTACTGCTCCCGATATGCTCGAACTCGCCGCGCTGCTGTGCTCGCGGGTCTGTCACGATCTCATCAGCCCCGTCGGCGCCATCGTCAACGGGCTCGAAGTGCTCGACGACGATCCCAAGCCGGAGGACCGCGAGTTCGCGCTCGACCTGATTCGCAAGAGCGCCAAGACCGCCTCCGCCCGGCTCCAGTTCTGCCGTCTCGCCTTCGGTGCCGCCGGCTCTTCCGGCGCCCAGATCGACCTCGGCGATGCCCAGACCATGGCGAAGGGCCACATCGAGGACGGCAAGTGCTCGATCACGTGGAATCTGCCGCGGCTCCTGCTGCCGAAGAATCGCGTCAAGCTGCTGCTCAACATGCTGGTCGTGGCCCAGCACACCATCCCGCGCGGCGGCCTGCTGACGGTCGATCCGATCGGCGAGGGCGAGACGATGAGCTTCCGCATCACGGCGACCGGACACAATGCGCGCCTGCCGCAGAACATCTCGGACCTCCTGAGCGGCGAGCGGGGACCTGCCGCCGATGCGCACGCGATCCAGCCTTATTATACACGGCTGCTCGCGCAGGCCTGCGGGCTCACCGTGACGCTCAAGCCGGAGGGCGAAGCGATCATCGTTACCGCTTCGTAAACGCGCAACTCGCGCTCAGAGATTAATCGGATCTTTACGAGGCGCTTCGGCTTGTCCGGAGCGCCTTATCTCTTTGTTGGTTCCGTTCTTTTCCACATACTCAACCAATATTAAACGCTTTGCGGTGAAGCTGGCCCCATTCGGAAAATGGCGCATCACGTCTCGTACGCGCCCTCCCTGTATGAAGGCCTGTTTTCATGGATGATCTGTTGCGGGAGTTTTTGACGGAGACCAGCGAGAGCCTGGACACCGTCGACAATCAGCTGGTGAAGTTCGAGCAGGAGCCGAACAACGCCAAGATCCTGGATAACATCTTCCGCCTGGTCCACACCATCAAGGGCACGTGCGGCTTCCTCGGCCTGCCCAGGCTCGAAGCGCTGGCGCATGCCGGCGAGACCTTGATGGGCAAATTCCGCGACGGCATGCCGGTGACCGCCGAAGCGGTGACGGTGATCCTGTCCTCGATCGACCGCATCAAGGAGATTCTGGCCGGCCTCGAGGCGACCGAAGCCGAGCCGGAGGGTACCGACCGCGACCTCATCGACAAGCTGGAAGCGATGGTCGAGCAGGGCATGGCGGCCATGTCAGGCTCGGCGCAGCCGATGCCGGCCGCCGGGGCCGCTCCCGTCGTCGAGGCGCCGCCGCTGGCGCCGGAGGCCCCCATTGCCGCGCCGGCCAAAGCGATGACCACGGGCTCGCTGGTCGAGCAGACCCTGGAGCGCCCCTTGCGTCCCGGCGAGGTCTCGCTCGACGAGCTCGAGCGCGCCTTCCGCGAGACCGCGATCGAAGCCCCGGTCCCCGCGCCGGTCGCCAAGGCCGCGCCGGCGCCGGTCGCCGCGGCCCCTGCCGCGAAGCAAGCTGCAAAGCCCGCCGCCAAGGAGAAGGCCGCGCCGAAGAAGTCGATGGCCGACGAGACCGCGAGCGAGGGCGACCGCGTCGCCAACCAGTCGATCCGCGTCAACGTGGATACGCTGGAGCATCTGATGACCATGGTCTCCGAGCTGGTGCTGACCCGCAACCAGCTGCTGGAGATCTCCCGCCGCAACGAGGACACCGAGTTCAAGGTGCCCTTGCAGCGCCTCTCCAACGTCACCGCCGAGCTGCAGGAGGGCGTCATGAAGACGCGCATGCAGCCGATCGGCAATGCCTGGCAGAAGCTGCCCCGCATCGTCCGCGACCTCTCGAGCGAACTCGGCAAGCAGATCGAGCTGGAGATGCACGGCGCCGACACCGAGCTCGACCGCCAGGTGCTCGATTTGATCAAGGACCCGCTCACCCACATGGTGCGCAACTCCGCCGATCATGGCCTCGAGACCCCCGCCGAGCGCCTGGCGAGCGGCAAGGGCGAGCAGGGCACCATTCGCCTCTCCGCCTATCACGAGGGCGGCCACATCATCATCTGCATCGCCGACAACGGAAGAGGCCTCAACACCGAGAAGATCAAGGCCAAGGCGCTCTCGTCAGGTCTCGTCACCGAGGCTGAGCTGGAGAAGATGTCGGAAGCCCAGATCCACAAGTTCATCTTCGCGCCGGGCTTCTCGACCGCGGCCGCCATCACCTCGGTGTCCGGCCGCGGCGTCGGCATGGACGTGGTGCGCACCAATATCGACCAGATCGGCGGCACCATCGACATCAAGAGCGTGGCGGGCGAAGGCTCCTCCGTCACCATCAAGATCCCGCTGACGCTCGCCATCGTCTCGGCGCTGATCGTCGAGGCCGCCGGCGACCGCTTCGCCATCCCGCAGCTCTCGGTGGTCGAGCTGGTCCGTGCCCGCGCCAACAGCGAGCACCGCATCGAGCGCATCAAGGACACCGCGGTGCTGCGCCTGCGCAACAAGCTGCTGCCGCTGATCCACCTCAAGAAGCTCCTGAAGATCGACGACGGCGCGGCCTCCGATCCCGAGAACGGCTTCATCGTGGTCACGCAAGTCGGCAGCCAGACTTTCGGCATCGTCGTCGACGGCGTGTTCCATACCGAAGAAATCGTCGTGAAGCCGATGTCCACAAAACTCCGTCACATCGACATGTTCTCCGGCAACACCATTCTGGGCGATGGCGCGGTGATCATGATCATCGACCCCAACGGCATTGCCAAAGCGCTCGGCGCCGCCGGCTCCTCGGCCCATGACATGGGCGACGAGAACGGCGCGCACCACATCGGCTCGGGCGAGCAGACCACCTCGCTCCTCGTCTTCCGCGCCGGCTCCTCGCAGCCCAAGGCGGTCCCGCTCGGCCTCGTCACGCGCCTCGAAGAGCTGCCGGCCGACAAGATCGAGTTCAGCAACGGCCGCTACATGGTGCAGTACCGCGAGCAGCTGATGCCGCTGGTGGCCATGGAAGGGGTCACCATTGCGAGCCAGGGTGCCCAGCCGATCCTGGTGTTCGCCGACGACGGCCGCTCCATGGGCCTCGTGGTCGACGAGATCATCGACATCGTCGAGGAGCGCCTCAACATCGAGGTCGGCGGCTCCAGCCCGGGCATTCTCGGCTCGGCCGTGATCAAGGCCCAGGCCACCGAAGTGATCGACGTCGGCCACTTCCTGCCGATGGCGTTCGCCGACTGGTTCACCCGCAAGGAGATGAAGCCGTCGATGCATTCGCAGTCGGTGCTCCTGGTCGACGACTCGGCCTTCTTCCGCAACATGCTGGCGCCGGTGCTCAAAGCGGCCGGCTACCGCGTCCGCACCGCGCCGACCGCGCAGGAGGGCCTGGCGGCGCTGCGCGCCCAGAGCTTCGACGTGATCCTGACCGACATCGAGATGCCGGACATGAACGGGTTCGAGTTTGCGGAAGTTATCCGCTCCGACAACAACCTCGCCGCGACGCCGATCATCGGCCTCTCGGCGCTGGTGTCGCCGGCGGCGATCGAGCGCGGCCGGCAGGCCGGCTTCCACGATTACGTCGCCAAGTTCGACCGCCCCGGTCTGATCGCGGCGCTGAAGGAGCAGACCGCGGGCGCCGCCGGCGCCTCGGAGCTGAGCCGTGCGGCGGCCTAACCAGCGGGATCAGGAGATACGCTTATGAGCAGCAAGACCCAGTCCGGCGGAGGCGCCATGGTCGAATACGTCACCGCGATGATCGGCGGCCAGCTGTTCGGCCTGCCGATCTCCCGGGTCCAGGACGTGTTCATGCCCGAGCGCGTCACCCGCGTGCCGCTGTCCTCGCGCGAGATCGCCGGCGTCCTCAATCTGCGCGGCCGCATCGTCACCGTGGTCGACATGCGCTCGCGTCTCGGCCTGCCCAGAGACGAGGACGGCAAGACCCCGATGGCGGTCGGCGTCGATCTGCGCGGCGAATCCTATGGCCTGCTGATCGACCAGATCGGCGAGGTGCTGCGCCTGCCCGAGGACGGCAAGGAAGAGAACCCCGTCAATCTCGATCCCCGCATGGCCAAGCTCGCCGGCGGCGTCCACCGCCTCGACGGTCAGCTCATGGTCGTGCTCGACGTCGATCGCGTCCTCGAGCTCGCGCCGGAGATGATGGCGGCCTGATACGGCGGCATTGCCGCCGACGGACTTGCAATCGGAAGTGTCCCCGCGAGGGGACAGGAAGCAGAGGTTCACATGCGAACTTGTCTCGTCGTTGATGATTCCAGCGTCATCCGCAAGGTTGCGCGCCGGATCCTGGAGGGCCTCGACTTTCAGATCCTCGAAGCCGAGGACGGCGAGAAGGCGCTGGAGGTCTGCAAGCGCGGACTGCCCGACGCGGTGCTGCTCGACTGGAACATGCCGGTGATGGATGGCTACGAGTTCCTCGGCCATCTCCGCCGCATGCCCGGCGGCGACCAGCCCAAGGTGGTGTTCTGCACCACCGAGAACGACGTCGCGCACATCGCACGTGCGCTGCACGCCGGCGCCAACGAGTACATCATGAAGCCGTTCGACAAGGACATCGTGACGGCGAAGTTCCAGGAAGTGGGACTTATCTGAGCGAACCCCCGGAGGCTGAACGGACCCTTCGGAGATTGTTTTCAACTGAACCGTTTCAGTCTGAGTTGGTGAGTAATGAGTGTTGCGTTCGCAGGTAATTCGACCACGGGCACGTCGCGCGAAGCCGGGCCGCTGCGGGTGATGATCGTCGACGACTCCGTCGTCATCCGCGGTCTGATCTCGCGCTGGATCGGCGCCGAGCACGACATGGAGGTCGCAGCTTCCTTGCGCACCGGGCTCGAGGCGGTCAACCAGCTCGAACGTATCAACCCCGACGTCGCCGTGCTCGACATCGAAATGCCCGAGCTCGACGGCCTCTCGGCGCTGCCGAAATTGCTGGCGAAGAAGCGCGATCTCGTCATCATCATGGCCTCGACGCTGACCCGCCGCAACGCGGAGATCAGCTTCAAGGCGCTGTCGCTCGGCGCGGCCGACTACATTCCGAAGCCGGAATCGACCCGCGAGGCATCGGCTGCCGACACGTTTCATCACGACCTGATCCAGAAGATCCGCCATCTCGGAGCGCGGCTGCGCCGCAAGCCTGCGGTCGCGAGCCCGCCGCTCGCGCCGGCGAGCCCGGCCCCGGCTGCGCGCGCACCGGCCATCGCTCCCCGGCCTGCCGCGCCTGCTCCGGCTCCGGCCTTGCATGCCCCGTCGTCGGGGGCGCTGTCGACGCGTCCGTTCTCGACCCAGGCACCGAAGGTGCTGCTGATCGGCTGCTCGACCGGCGGTCCGCAGGCGCTCATGGCGCTCGTCGCCGAGCTGGGGCCCGTCATCGATCGCTTCCCGGTGCTGATCACCCAGCACATGCCGCCGACCTTCACCACCATTCTGGCCGAGCATCTGGCGCGTTCGAGCCGCCGCCCGGCGGCCGAGGCGGTTGACGGCGAGCCGGTGAAGCCGGGACGCATCTACCTCGCGCCAGGCGGCAAGCACATGCGCCTCACGCGTAGCGGCGTAGACACGGTGATCGCGCTCGACGACGGCCCCGCCGTCAACTTCTGCAAGCCCGCGGTCGATCCGCTCTTCACTTCCGCCATCGACGTCTGGCACGGCGCCATCCTCTCGGTGATCCTGACGGGCATGGGCTCGGACGGCATGCGCGGCGGCAAGGACATCGTTGCGGCCGGCGGCAGCGTGATCGCGCAGGACGAAGCCTCCAGCGTGGTCTGGGGCATGCCGGGTGCGGCGGCCAACGCCGGCATCTGCGCGGCGATCCTGCCGCTCAACCAGATCGGCGCCAAGGTCAACCGCCTGTTCGCGGGAGACCGCGCGTGACCCCGACGGACTACGATTATCTGCGCAAGTTCCTGAAGGAGCGCTCGGGTCTCGATCTGTCGCCCGACAAGCAATATCTGGTCGAGAGCCGGCTGCTGCCGCTCGCGCGCAAGGCAAGTCTGTCAGGCATCCCCGATCTCGTGCTGAAGATCAGGAACGGCGACGGCCGGCTTGCGACCGATGTGGTCGAAGCCATGACCACCAACGAGACCTTCTTCTACCGCGACAAGATCCCGTTCGATCATCTGCGCGAAACGATTTTGCCGGGCCTGATCCAGGCGCGCGCGGCGCGCAAGAGCTTGCGCATCTGGTCGGCGGCCTCGTCGACGGGGCAGGAGCCCTATTCGATCGCGATGTGCGTGAAGGAGATGGGCGCGGCCCTCGCCGGCTGGCGCATCGAGATCGTCGCCACCGATCTGTCGCAGGAGGTGCTGGAGAAATCCAGGGCTGGCGTCTACAGCCAGTTCGAGGTGCAGCGCGGCCTGCCGATCCAGCACCTGATGAAATACTTCACGCAAGTCGGCGAGCTCTGGCAGCTCAACGCCGACATTCGCGCCATGGTGCAGTTCCGTCAGCTCAATCTGCTGCAGGACTTGTCCCATCTCGGAACGTTCGACGTGATCTTCTGCCGCAACGTGCTGATCTATTTCGATCAGGACACCAAGGCGGTGATATTCGAGCGCATGGCAAAGGTGATGGAGGCCGACGGCACGCTGCTGCTCGGGGCTGCCGAATCCGTCGTCGGCATCACTGACGTGTTCCGTCCCATCACCGAACGACGCGGCCTGTATCAGCTCAACCCGGCACGCTCCGGCCGGGCGATGGGCGGGCTGATGCCGCAGCCGCTGAAGGTTGCCGCGGCGAGGTGAACTGGCCGAACGGCGGGCGCTCGGCGAGAGCGCCATCGTTGTGGACGATCGGCAAAATCCGAGGAGATGTCCTCCGTCATCGTGCGCGACTCTGCACGAGCATTTGAGCGCTCGCGAATTACTCCGCTACCGCGCAACAGAGATTGCGCCGCGATGCAGCATGATCGCGGCGCTGATGAGCATTTGAAGGTTGTGCTATGCTGCCGATGATCCCGCTCAACCCAGGCGGGATTCCATTCCATCATGAACGAATTTGAGGAGGGCATACCATGCGAATGTCTTGTGCCTCGTGCTTTTTATTGATCGCGATGTCGTTGTCGGCGACTGCTCGCGCCGGCGAGCAAGTGCTCGAATTCAAGCTCGTCACGAAGCCAGTGGACGTCAAGGTCACCGAGGTCGCGAATGTCGAAGGTCAGATGGTCATGTCCGGCAAGATGTTCGGCGTTGCCTTCTTCAAGGACGGCCGCATTGCCGTGAAGGACTTCGTCAATTCCTCCGACTTGCTCAAGGGCTCAGGACCAATGTTCGGCTACAGTACCTACACGTTCGACGACGGCTCTTCGATCACGGCGCGCTATACCGGCGCGGTGAAGGACGGAAAGGCAAAGGGCGAATATACGATCCTGTCGGGCACCGGGACGTACGCAAACGCGACGGGCACAGGCGGCTTCGAGAGCGTGCAAAGCGGGTTCAAGGGCGCGGGCCTGTATGACGGAAGATTTATCGTCAAGACACCTTAGGTGTGCACCCGAACCTTCGCGCTCGCGTCCCTCGCCAATAAGGCCGCGAGCGCATTTCACAAAATTGCATGCGGCAGAAACCGCGAGCCGTTGCCCGTGATCGGGCTTTCGTCCTCGCGGATCGAGAGGCCGCACGGCTCGTGATTGACCAGCCAGCTTCCGATCACCGGATAGATGCCGGAAAAGTTCGGCAGCGGTGCCAACGCCTGTCGTATGAAACCTTCAGCGCCATAGGGGCCCGCCTGCTCGTCGAGCGGAGTGCCACCCGATACCAGCGTGACATTGGCGCCTTCGCGCGACAGCAGCGGCTTGCGGACATACGATGTTCCGAGCTCCGCCGCCCGCGCGTCGTCCTCGAAGAAGGCCGGCAGCAGATTGGGGTGGTTCGGAAACATCTCCCAGAGCAGTGGCAGGATGCCCTTGTTGGACAGCACCGCTTTCCATGGCGGCTCGATCCAGCGCGTCGGGGCCTCTTTCAGCTTTGCGCCGAAGGCGTCCTGGAACATCCATTCCCAGGGATAGAGCTTGAAAGCGAGCGCGATGTCGGCTTCGTCTAGATCGACGAAGCCGCCGCCCTCGTCGCGCCAGCCGACCTGTTCGATGTCGAGCAGCGTGGTCGAGAGCCCGGCTTGGCGCGCGGTGTCTTCGAGATAGGCTAGCGTGCCGGCGTCCTCGTCGTTGCCGGTGGCGCCGGTGAAATGCAGGTGACGGCCGGCGGCGATCGCTTTCCATGCTTCGATCAAGCGCTCGTGGATCGAATTGAACTGATCGGCGCGCGAGGGAATGATGCCGCGTTCGATCGCCTGTTCGAGCCAGGTCCATTGAAAGACGGCGGTCTCGAAGATCGAGGTCGGCGTATCCGCGTTGTATTCGAGCAGCTTTGCCGGCGACTTGCCGTCGTATTTCAGGTCGAGCCGGCCATACAGGCTGCGGTCGCCGCGCTTCCAGCTCTCGGCGATGAAGTCCCAGTACGCCTCCGGAATCTTGAGACGCCGCAGCTGCCGCTCATTGCCGATCACGCGGGCGGCAAGCTCGAGGCACATCGCGTCGATCTCGCCGGTCGGCGTCTCGATGCCGCGCTCGATCTCGTCGAGCGCGAGGGCGTAATAGGCGCGCTCGTCCCAATAGCGGTCGCCGCCGATGGTGTGGAAGACGAAGCCGCATTGCGCTGCGGTCTCCCGCCAGTCGTCCCGCTCGAGACAGGTGATGCGTTGCATGGATCAGCCGCCGCCCGAAAAACCATGACCGAACGCGCCGAAGCCGCCGCGGCTCACGCTGCTGTGGCCGGAGTCGGACGACGTGCTTGACGAGGAATGACTGGAGGAATCGCTGTTGTAGAAGCTCGATCGTGACGAGGAGCCCGAGCCGCCGCTGCCGCCTGACGAGTTGCTGCTGCTACTGGTGCACGTTGTGACTGTTTGCCCCGGCACGGCGCCCGGCGGGGGCTCGCAGGTCTGCCGCGGCATCAGCGTGTAGGCGGTGGTGCCGACCGCGATCGTGCCCATCACGAGCAGCGCCACATGTCCGGAGCGCTTCACCGGCTCCCTCGGCGGCAGCGGCAGGTCCGCCGGCAAGCGCGGCCGGCGCCTGCCAAACTCCTTGGTGGTGGGTTTGTCGGCCATGTCAGTAAATCATGCAGGAGGCGTTGAGGAGGCCCGCCGCAAGCGAGGACAGCCCGAGCCAGATGGCGGGCGCAAGCTCGCCAGCGGCGATCCGCGCCGACAGGTTCGGCACCGGCACCTTGACGAGAAAGAACACGATGACCTGCACGATCAGCGCGATCATCGCCCAGATCAGGCAGTCCAGCACATTGGCCGAATGCGCGATGGCGCTGACCAGCGGCGCCACGAAGCCAAGCAGGCTGAGGCCAAGCGCGATCGCGGCGGCCGGCTCGTCGTCGCGGATCAGCTGGAACTCGTTGTAGGGGGTGATGCGGGTATAGACGAACAGATACGCCACGATCGCAATCAGCCCGGTGCAGAAATAGACCAGGAAGGCGGGCAGGCCGGCGAGTGATTGCAGGATCATCGTTCCCCCATCGTGCAGCGACCATTCGTCGGCGGGAAGAGTGTAGCGGTTCAAAAGTTAAGAGAGGGGAGGTTGTAGCCACGGGCTCTGCGGCGCATCCTTCGAGACGCCCGCCTCCGGCGGGCCCTCGAGGATGAGGGCGCGGTGCGTGGCAGCAGTTTCGACGAGCGCCGATGCCGCTGAGCCCCATCTTGAGGAGCTCGCTGGAAGCGGTCGTCTCGAAGGACGAGGCGCGCCCTCAAGCCGCGCAAGATGCCGTAAAACGGGGCTCTCTCGATGCGGAGACAGCCTCACCCCGGCCCTCTCCCGCAAGCGGGAGAGGGTACCCAAAAAACGAAAACCCCGCCATTGCGGCGGGGTCCAGGCTGGGAGGAGCAAGCCCCGGGGCTTGCGACCTAAAGGCTAGGATCAGGCGGGGATGCGCTCTTCGTGCTCGTGCGGCTCGCGCAGCACGTAGCCGCGGCCCCACACGGTCTCGATGAAGTTGCGGCCTTCGGAGGCGTTGGCGAGCTTCTTGCGGAGCTTGCAGATGAAGACGTCGATGATCTTCAGCTCCGGCTCGTCCATGCCGCCATAGAGGTGGTTGAGGAACATTTCCTTGGTGAGGGTCGTGCCCTTGCGGAGCGAGAGGAGCTCCAGCATCTGGTATTCCTTGCCGGTCAGATGCACGCGCTGGCCGCCGACTTCCACCGTCTTGGTGTCGAGGTTGACGACGAGGTCGCCGGTCTGGATGACCGACTGGGCATGGCCCTTGGAGCGGCGCACGATCGCGTGGATGCGGGCCACCAGTTCGTCCTTGTGGAAGGGCTTGGTCATGTAGTCGTCGGCGCCGACGCCGAGACCCTTGACCTTGTCCTCGATGCCGGCGAGGCCGGAGAGGATCAGGATCGGTGTCTTGATCTTGGAGACCCGGAGCTGCTTGAGCACGTCGTAACCGGACATGTCGGGCAGGTTGAGGTCGAGGAGAATAATGTCGTAATCGTAAAGTTTACCGAGATCGACGCCTTCTTCCCCCAAATCGGTCGTGTAGACGTTGAAGCTCTCAGACTTCAGCATCAGCTCGATCGACTGCGCGACGGCGCTGTCATCTTCAATCAGCAAAACGCGCATGCCAGTTCCCCATAGTCGCCGCTCCCGGGCGTCAGGTCGGCCGCATTCGCGGCACTCAACAAAACGCCTTTGAACAACTGATTCGGATCCTGACAACAGATGGTTAACAAACTCTGATTCTGGAACGCAAGTCCCCCCGGTGCAATTTTTGCCGAATCGCCCTAAGGTCTTGCGCAGGAAGCAGCTTTCGTCACCCCGATCCGTTCAAGCTCCACTTTAAGAGACGGGCCTAACCGACTCCCGCGACTCAGCCTTCTTCTGAAGGGGAGTCACGCTCAGTCACAAAGACAGTGACGCAATGATTAATGATGCGGGTAAACACGGAGTTAAGCGCCGTTCAGAAATATGGCGAAACTTAAGGGTTTCACAGTGAACGCCCGGACATGCTAGCGATCACCTCATGAAGGCCCTCTTGCGAAGGCGCGTTGCATGAAGGCCCTCGTATGAAAGCTCTAGCCGAACAGATCGGCGACATCGACGGCGTCAACATCTATGGGCGCGTGGTCGGCGTGCGCGGCCTGATGGTCGAGGTGGCAGGTCCCATCCATGCGATGTCGGTGGGTGCGCGGCTCGTGATCGAAACCGGGGCCAACCGTTCCATTCCCTGCGAGGTGATCGGCTTCTCCGGCAACAACGCCGTGGTGATGCCGTTCGCCGGGCTCGACGGCGTGCGCCGCGGCTGCAAGGCGGTCATCGCCAATGCGGCCAACCAGGTGCGGCCCTGTGCGGCCTGGCTCGGCCGCGTCGTCAATGCGCTGGGCGAGCCGATCGACGGCAAGGGGCCGCTGCCGCAGGGGTCCTCGCCGATGCCGTTCCGCAATACCCCACCGCCGGCGCATTCGCGCAAGCGCGTAGGTAGCCCGCTCGATCTCGGCGTGCGCGCGATGAACACGTTTCTGACCTGCTGCCGCGGCCAGCGAATGGGCATTTTCGCGGGCTCCGGCGTCGGCAAGTCGGTGCTGCTGTCGATGCTCGCACGCAACGTCGATGCCGCCGTCAGCGTCATCGGGCTGATCGGCGAACGCGGCCGCGAGGTGCAGGAATTCCTGCAGGACGATCTCGGCGAGGAGGGCCTCGCACGTTCGGTCGTCGTGGTCGCGACCTCGGACGAGCCGGCGCTGATGCGCCGCCAGGCGGCGTATCTGACGCTCGCGGTCGCCGAGTATTTCCGCGACGAGGATCAGGACGTGCTCTGCCTGATGGACTCGGTAACGCGCTTTGCCATGGCCCAGCGCGAGATCGGCCTGTCCGCCGGCGAGCCGCCGACCGCCAAAGGCTACACGCCGACCGTCTTCACCGAGCTGCCGAAGCTGTTGGAGCGAGCAGGGCCTGGCCTCGGCGAGGGCGCGATCACCGCGATCTTCACGGTGCTGGTCGACGGCGACGACCACAACGAGCCGATCGCGGATGCCGTCCGCGGCATTCTCGACGGCCACATCGTGATGCAGCGCTCGATCGCCGAGCGCGGCCGCTACCCCGCCATCAACATCCTCAAGTCCGTCTCCCGCACCATGCCGAAATCGGCCGATCCACAGTTCTGGCCGGTCATCCAGAAGGCGCGGGCGGTGATGGCGACCTATGCCGACATGGAGGAATTGATCCGGCTCGGCGCCTACCGGGCCGGCTCCAGCCCCGAGGTCGACGAGGCGATTCGCCTGCACGAGCCGCTGGAAGCGTTCCTGCGGCAGCGCAAGGACGAAAATGCCTCACTGGCGGAGGGCTATCGCCAGTTGGCGCAAATCCTCGGCAATTTGGAAACGGAACGCTAACTTTGTCGGTCCATCATCCGATCCCACAGAGTAGCAGAGCCGGTCTTGGCCCTCACGGGGCCTGTGGGGAGACCGGTGCCGTCCCACGTGCAGCTAGGGGACTTCTGGGGAGTACGAGTCGATGAAGTCACGTGATACCCTCATCCGCCTGAAGAAGTTCCAGGTCGACGAGAAGCGCCGCCGGGTCACCCAGATCGAGACCATGATCGCCGATTTCCAGCGGATGTCGGTCGATCTCGAACGCGAGATCCAGACCGAGCAGGAGCGTGCCGGGATCAACGATCCCTCGCACTTCGCCTATCCGACCTACGCCAAGGCCGCGATCCAGCGCCGCGAAAACCTGACCCGCTCGGCCGACGAGCTGAAGGGACAGCTCGACGAAGCCAAGGCCGCGCTGGCCGAGGCCTTCGAGGAGCTGAAGAAGGTCGAGCTCCTCGACGAGCGCGACCAGGCCCGCGAACGCGCCGAGGAGAACGCCCGCGAGCAGGCCGACCTCGACAGCATCGGCCTGATGCGCGCCCGCATCGGCGCCGTCGCCTGACGCGCCAGCCGCAAACCTGCCGAGAATTTGCCAAGCCCGGACCCGCAAGGTCCGGGTTTTCGTATGGGCTTTCCACAGCGTGGCGCCACGCCCCTTGGTGGTCGGCTTTGCCGCGCGCTATGGTAGCGGGAATGAATGCTGTGCCAGCGACGGCGGTGCCCACCTCTCTCTTGGGAGAGGTCGGCGCGGAGCGCCGGGTGAGGGGTGACGGTCTCCCGTCAGTCCTGCGCCCCCTCACCCGATTTGCTGCGCAAATCGACCTCTCCCCGTCGGGGAGAGGTGAAGGGATGCGACGGGCCGCGTTGCAGGGGGCTGAATGCTGACGCCAGCAGAGCTGGTCGGGCTGATCGAGGCGGTCGCCAGGGGCGATCAGGCCGCGTTCGAGCGCCTCTACGTCGCCACGCGCGCGAAACTTTATGGCGTCGTTCTCCGTATCTTGCGTCGGCAGGATCTCGCGGAGGAGGTCATTCAGGAGACCTACGTGAAGATCTGGAACGGCGCTGGTCAGTTCGATCCGGCGCTCTCATCGCCGATCACGTGGATGGCGTCGATCGCGCGCAACCGTGCGATCGACATCGTACGCAAGAAGTCGGAAGCCTCCATCGAGGAAGAGCCCCAGGCGATGGAGGTTGCCGCCGAGAGCCCCGATCCGCTGGCGCGCCGCGAGATGACCGAGGAGCTGAAGCGGCTATTGGAATGCATCGGCCGGCTCGAGCCGGACCGTCAGAAGCTCGTGCTGCTCGCCTACTACAACGGCTGGAGCCGCGAGCAATTGGCGGAGAAATTTGCAGCGCCCGTCAACACGGTGAAGACGTGGCTGCGGCGCAGCATGCTGGATATCCGGGAGTGCCTCGGACTTTAGAGGATGATGAGAGTGTTTATGCTGACGCAGCGTTCTCGCTTCACCTCTTCCGCAGGGAGAGGTGAAGGAATGTGATGGCCTACACGGAGGACCATATCGCGCTCGCCGCGGAATATGCGCTCGGCACGCTCGACGCCGACGAGCGCGCGCAGGTCGAGACCATGATGGCGGTGGACAAGGCGTTCGCCGAAATCGTGCAGTCCTGGTCCTATCGGCTCGGTGTCCTCAACCAGATGGTCGGCACGATCGAGCCGCGCCCGATCGTGTGGGAGAACATCAGGGCCGAACTCGCGCGGACGGGCTTTGCACAGGAGCAGCCCGCGCCGGCCGAAGCCGCGCCGCCTCCCGCGCCTGCGCCGGAACCGTCCCCGTTTGACGCTGTGTTGCCGCCACCCTCGGACAGCGCGCCGCCGGCCGAGCCGCAGCCTTCCGCAGCGGAGTCGCCGGAAGCGGCGCGACCGGCTTCCGATACGCTGTCCGACGTCACGCCGATCTTCATGCCGCGGGTCCATGCGCCGGATCCGGACGTGGTGCATGAGCCGCGGGCGCCGGTCGCGGACAACAGCAATGTGATCCGGCTCGAGGGCCGTGTGAAGCGCTGGCGCACCATCGCGTCTGCCGTCGGTGCGCTCGCGGCCGCGCTGCTGGTGACGCTGTCGCTCCAGATCTTCCAGCCCGACGCGCTGCCGGGCGCGTTGCGTCCGGCGCCGCGCATCCGGACTGTGGAGGTGAAGACGCCGGCACCGCTCGCCGCGTCCGCGCAATACGTCGCGCTGCTGCAGGGCCAGGGCGGCGGTCCGGCCTTCATCCTCACCATCGACGGCGCGACGCGGAATTTCACCGTGCGCAAGGTCGGCGCGACGCCTGAGCCCGGCAAGAGTTTCGAACTCTGGCTGATCTCCGACAAGCTGCCGCGCCCGCGCTCGCTCGGCGTGATCGGCCAAGGCGAGTTCACCGCGCGTCCGCTGCTCGCCGGCTACGACGCCGACCTCGTCAACGACGCCACCTATGCCGTCACCATCGAGCAGGCCGGCGGCTCGCCCAACGGCCAGCCGACCTCCGCGCCGGTGTTCACCGGCAAGTTGATCGAGACCGTGCCGCCGGCGCAGCCGCAGGCGCCCGCGAAGAAGTAGGGGCTGCCGTAGCCCGGATAAGCGAAGCAATATCCGGAGAAAGTGCTCCCGCATGTCGCTTCGCTCATGCAGGCTACAAGAACGTTCCTGTCGCCCCCGTCCACCCCACCGTCGCATTTCGACAAGCCGGGCCAAATCCCATGCCGGTTTGAACCTCCCGGCAATTCGCCGCGTCAAATCCCCGGAATTTGCAGTCGGCGCGGCCGATCATTGTGCCGAAGAGGGGCGGGACATCAGATGGATGCAGCGAAAACGCCGGGCATCTTCATTCACCGATATGCAGGCCTGCCGCACGGTCCGGCCTTCGAGCATTGGCGCGACAGGGCCGTTGGGGCCTGCGGCCTCGACATCGGGCCGAGCCAGGGCGACAGCATCGATTGCCGGCTCCAAATCAGCGTGGTCGACAATATCGTGCTCGCCATTCCCGAAGGCGCCTCCGCGCAATATTCGCGCAGCCAGAGCCACCTCGCCGACGGCAGCGACGATCTCGTCCTGATCGCGGCACATGCGGGCCTCGTTCGCGTCGGGCAGAACGGCCATACCGTCGAGCTTGCGCCCGCGCAGATGCTGCTCGTCGACATGGGCATCACCGGCACCGTCGGCCACACCAATGAGGATCGTTTCACCAGCATCCGCATGCCGCGCCGCGCGCTGCTGGACATCAATCCGCGCGCCGAGGAGAAGCTCTCGCAGGTGCTGTCCGACGGCGCGATTGCCGAGACCATCTTCCGCTATCATGCGCTCGCCGCCAACCACGCGCCGCATCTCGACGCCGTCGGCCAGCGCCTGACCGCGCAGCACATGGTCGATCTCGTCGGTCTGCTGCTCGGCACCGATGCCGAGCACGCAAGCCTTGCGCACGGCCGCGGGCACGCGGCGTCCCGCCTCGACCTGATGCGGGCCGACGTGATGGCCGCGCTCGGTCGCAACGATCTCTGTTTGGCTGACGTCGCGAAGCGCTCGGGGCTCAGCCCGCGTCAGGCACAGCGCCTATTCGAGCAGGCTGGCACGACCTTCACCGAGTTCGTGCTGGAGCAGCGCCTCTTGCTGGCGCGAAAGCAGCTCAGTGATCCCCGTGCGCGGGCGCGCAAGATCAGCGACATCGCGCATTCCTCGGGTTTCTCCGACCTGTCCTATTTCAATCGCGCCTTCCGCAAGCGCTTCGGTGCGACGCCGTCGGAACTGCGCCAGGCGTGAGCGCAGCGGCCCAGCGGCGCCCCGTTGCCGATGCCGACGAATGAGCTATATCTAGCCCGCGGGCAGGCGGCAGGATCTCTTCGGAAAGTGCGAGTAGGCGGACATGGCGCGTATCGTCGTGCTCGGCGCCGGGTTTGCAGGGCTGTGGGCGGCCATCGGCGCCGCGCGCAAGCGCGACGAGATCGGCGCAGGCGGCCATGACATCGAGATCCGTGTCATCGACCGCAACCCCTATCACAACATCCGCGTGCGCAATTACGAGACCGACCTCAGCGAGGTCGCGCTTCCGCTTGCGCAGTTGCTGGATCCGATCGGCGTCGCGCACAGCCTCGGCGAGGTCGAGTCCATCGATCCGGCGCATCGTCGGATATCGCTCGTCACCAGCGGCGGCGAGGACACGCTGAGCTATGACCGCCTCGTACTCGCGCTCGGCAGCGAGGTGATGCGTCCCGACATTCCGGGCCTCGCCGACCATGCGTTCGATGTGGATACCTATGCTGCGGCGCTTCGGCTCGAGGATCATCTCGCCTCGCTCGGACGCAGCGCGCCGTCGCCGGGGCGTTCGACCGTCGTGGTGGTCGGCGCCGGTTTCACCGGCATCGAGGTCGCGGCCGAAATGCCTGACAGGCTGGCGCGCGCCGGCATCAGCGGCAGCCGTCGCATCATCCTGGTCGATCCCAATCCTTCCGTGGGCGCCACCATCGGCGCGCATGCGCGTCCCGTCATCGAATCCGCCCTGTCATCGCTCGATGTCGAGACGCGGCTCGGCGCGCGCGTCGTATCGATCGAGGCCGCCGGCATCCACCTCAGCTCGGGCGAGTTCCTCCCGACCCAGACCGTGATCTGGTGCGCCGGCATGCGTGCGAACCGGCTGGCCGAAAACTTTCCGGGTGCGCGCGATCGCCTCGGGCGCCTGCTGGTCGATCCCTTCATGCGCGTTGCGGATCTGCCTGGCGTGTTCGCGGCCGGCGACGTCGCCTCCAGCGTGGTCGACGGGCTGCATCCGACCGTGATGTCCTGTCAGTTCGCCCGGCCCATGGGCCGCTTCGCCGGCCACAATGTGGTGGCTGATCTTGTTGGTGAGCCGATGCTGCCGCTGCGGATCGACTGGTACGTGACCGTGCTCGATCTCGGGGGCTGGGGCGCGCTCTATACGGAAGGGTGGGATCGCGCGGTCCGCACGACCGGTCAGGCCGCGAAGGCGACCAAGCAGACCATCAACTGCAAGCGCATCTATCCGCCGCTCACCGGCAGCAAGGACGATCTGTTCGCGGCCGCCGCGCCGACCGTGCAGGCACCGCCGCCGACGTATGGGGCGAGGTAGTTGGGAGGCGAGGGCCGTGCCCCTTGCTCCGTCATTGCGACCGCAGCGAAGCAAGTGAAGCAAGTCCAGAATCTTTCGGCGGGAGGCCGTCTGGATTGCTTGTGCGCCAGGCAAGCTGGCGTGGTCCAACCGGTGGAAGTCCGGTCCGGGTAAGCGGTAGCGAGCGCCCGGTAGTGAGTGTTGCGTGGCCGTCGGCAACGGCGGCTGCGAAGCGTACACAACGATGCTGTGGGGTGGGCTATTGAGCCGCGAAAGACAGAAACTCGCAGAGGCCGAGCCGGTAAGCAACGTCGAAGGCAACATGTGCGGCGCCGTTATGCGAGGCGCTGACGCTCTGCCGTGGTCGAAGACCCCATCACGCAGCAAAGGACCGCGTCGGAACCTGGGAGGTCCCGCATCTGACCGATGGCAACATGCCCCCAAGGTCCGCATCGGGAAGGCGAGGAGCCAAAGCCGATGACGAACGGATGCGGGAAGTCGGAGGCGGCCGTAGTAGCGTCGAAGCCTGCGAACGAAGCGGAGCGATCCGCGGAGGAGTTGGTGGAGCGAAGGGCCGCGACCAAGGGGAATGCGGACCAGCAAAGCACGCCCCGGACGCCGAGCCGGACAAGCGTGACACAGGCGTTGGAACGCATACGGCGAACTGCAAGGGAAAGGAAGAAGGAGAGGTTCACTGCGCTGCTTCACCACATCACGCCTGAACTGCTCGAGGCGGAGTTCTTCGCGCTGAAGAAGCATGCCGCGCCGGGTGTGGACGGAATGATGTGGCGGGACTACGAGCAAGACCTCAAGGCCAATCTTGAGGACCTGCATGCTCGTGTTCACCGGGGAGCGTACCGGCCGCAGCCGTCGCGGCGGGTCCATATCCCGAAGCAGGATGGGCGGCAGCGACCGCTGGCGATTGCGTCCCTCGAGGACAAGATCGTTCAGCGGGCAACCGCTACGGTGCTCAACGCGATCTACGAGGAGGACTTCCTCGGGTTCTCGTATGGGTTCCGGCCCGGGCGCAGCGCGCACGATGCGATGGATGCGCTGCTGGTCGGAATCGAGAGCCGGCGGGTGAACTTCATTGTTGACGCCGATATCCGCTCGTTCTTCGACATGGTGGACCAGGAATGGCTCATCCGCTTCGTCGAACATCGGACCGGCGACCAGCGTATCATCCGTCTGATCCGCAAATGGCTCAAGGCGGGTGTTCTCGAAGAAGGAACGGTCAGGGTCAGCGAACAGGGGACGGCACAAGGGGCGGTGATCTCGCCGCTGCTTGCCAACATCTACCTGCACTATGCCCTCGATCTGTGGGCCGAACGCTTCAGACGGCGCGAGGCCGCGGGTGACATGATCATCGTGCGCTACGCTGACGACTTCATCGTCGGCTTCGAGCATGAGAATGAGGCCCGGCACTTCCTCGAAGAATTGCGCAAACGGCTGCAGGAGTTCGCGCTGTCACTGCACCCTGAGAAAACCCGGCTGATCGAGTTCGGACGTCATGCGGAGGACAACCGCAGGCGGCGCGGGCTCGGCAAGCCGGAGACCTTCAACTTCCTCGGCTTCACCTTCATCTGCAGCCGATCCAAGCAAGGCAAGTTCCAGATCAGGCGCAAGTCTCGCAAAGACCGCATGCGGGCGAAACTGCAAGCCGTGAAGCAGGGAATGCGACGGCGTATGCACCAGTCGGTGCTCGAACAGGGCAAATGGCTGCGGCAGGTCGTTACCGGGTACTTCAACTACCACGCGGTACCGACCAACAGCCGAGCGCTCAGCGCCTTCCGCTACTTCGTCACCGAACAATGGAGGCGGATGCTTCGGCGCCGCAGCCAGATTGACGGGACCACGTGGCAGCGGGTCGCGCGGCTTGCCTCCGACTTGCTCCCCAAGCCACAAATCCTCCATCCTTGGCCCCGAACACGCTTCACCGCTACTCACCCGAGGTGGGAGCCGTATGCGGGAAAGCCGCACGTACGGATCTGTGCGGGGGGCGCCCAGCAATGAGCGTCCCTACCGCGACCGCTGCGGTCGCAATGACGAGTTTGACGCGCGTGCGCTCGCAATGACGAAGGTACCCCAGACGAGAGAAAGCGCCCGTGGGGGGCGGGCGCTTTCCGTAGTCGACTTGGGGTTGGGGTCGTCTACATATCCACGTGGCGACTTTGGGGGGCTGGTAAAGAGCCGCGTGAATTCACAAAACTTCTCAGATCTCCTTATCGAACGAGGGACGCGTTCGAGCTGGTGATAACGACCGGCTTGCCGGCCTTGATGACGCGGGCCGTCTGGGTCAGACCCTCATCCGAGCCCAAGCGTGCCGTGATGCCGAAGCCTGCCACCACGAACCCTGCGACGAGGGCGACGACCACAACCTTCAAATGGGTCGCGCGATCGGCGCTGTAGATCGAGTGGTTCATGGAAGTCTCCTGCCGCCACCTCCCTGAAGTAGTCGCCGGCCGGTTAAGGCAGGTTCATGCTTCCGGTGTCAAACAACGTAGTATTGGCGGGATTCGTTCCCAAGAGGCGATCACAAGAGCGTGACGGAACGTGAAAGATCGCGATCAAAAGAATCTGTTGATCGCTCTTTTTTATAATCATTTCAAAGGTGTAATGTGCCCACAGGGCGTCTTTCGAGGCTTTGGTCCACAAGGCGCCAGGAACTCAAAAACCATTTGCATGTGGCCGAAAAACACACGGCTTCTTAAGGCAAATCAGATGCTTCCGACCGTTTTCAACCGCGCCCTGGGGTGGATTTCAGCTTGCGACAACACGGTGGTCTGGGCTCGGAACCGCTCCACGAGCGAGCGCACGAAGGGACGAATTGCCGCAGAGGTGACCAGCACCGGCGCCTCGCCTTCGCGGGCAGCGCGCTCGAACGCCTCGCGCACGGCGGTCATGAATTCCGACAGCTTCGAGGGCTGCATGGCGAGGCTGCGCTCCTCGCCCTGGCCGATGATGGATTCGGCGAAGGCCTGCTCCCACCGCGCCGACAGCGCGATCAGCGGCAGATAGCCGTTGTAGGAGGTGTTCTGCGCGCAGATCTGCCGGGCCAGGCGGGCGCGGACGTGCTCGACCATGGTGGAGGGATTGCGCGAGAAGGCGAGCGAGTCCGCGATGCCTTCGAGGATGGTCGAGAGGTCGCGGATCGAGATGCGCTCGGCGAGCAGCAGCTGCAGCACGCGCTGGATGCCGGAGACCGTGACCTGGCCGGGGACGATGTCCTTGACCAGCTCGCTCTGCTCCTTCGGCAATTCCTTGAGCAGCTTCTGCACCTCGCCATAGGAGAGCAGGTCAGACATGTTGGCCTTGAGCAGCTCGGTGAGATGGGTCGAGAGCACGGTCGCGGCGTCGACGACGGTGTAGCCCTTGAGCGAGGCCTCCTCCTTGAGGCTGGCATCGACCCAGGTCGCGGGCAGGCCGAAAGTCGGCTCGGTGGTGTGGATGCCGGGCACCTGAACCTGGCTGCCGCCGGGGTCCATGACCATGAACTGGTTCGGCCAGATCTTGCCGGTGCCGGCGTCGACCTCCTTGATCTTGATGATGTAGGTGTTGGCCTCGAGCTGGACGTTGTCGAGGATACGCACGGCCGGCATCACGAAACCCATCTCGATCGCGAGCGAGCGGCGCAGCGCCTTGATCTGCTCGGTGAGGCGGTCGGTGCCGTCGGGTCCGTTGACCAGCGGCAGCAGCGCATAGCCGAGCTCGATCTTGAGGTCGTCGATCTTGAGCGCGGCCGAGATCGGCTCTTCCGCCGCCGCGGCGCCGGCTGCACCCGGTACACCGGCGGCAGGCGCAGCGTTGGCGGCTTCCTCGGCCTTCACCGCGGTGCGCTTGTGGTTGCGGGCGTGCCAGGCCAGCGCGCCGGCGCCAGCACCGAGCGCCAGGAAGGGGATGGTCGGAATGCCCGGCAGCGCCGCCAGCACCAGCATCACGGCCGAGGACATCGCCAGCGCCTGCGGATAGCCCGAGAACTGCTTCATCAGCGCCTTGTCCGCGGCGCCGGACACGCCGGCCTTGGAGACGAGCAGGCCCGCGGCGGTCGAGACGATCAGCGCCGGCACCTGGGTGACGAGGCCGTCACCCACCGTCAGGAGCGTGTAGCTGCGCCCGGCGTCGGCGAAGGACATGCCCTGCTGTGCCACGCCGATGATCATGCCGCCGACGACGTTGATGAAGACGATCAGGAGGCCGGCGATGGCGTCGCCGCGGACGAACTTGGAGGCACCGTCCATGGCGCCGAAGAAGCCGCTCTCGTCCTCGAGCTCCTTGCGCCGCTGCTTGGCGATCTTCTCGTCGATCAGGCCGGCGGAGAGATCGGCGTCGATCGCCATCTGCTTGCCGGGCATGGCGTCCAAGTGGAAGCGCGCGGCAACTTCGGCGATGCGGCCCGAACCCTTGGTGATGACGACGAAGTTGACGATGATCAGGATGGCGAAGACGATGATGCCGATGACGAAATTGCCGCCCATCACGAAGCTGCCGAAGGCTTCGATGACGTGACCGGCGGCGTCCGTGCCCTCGTGGCCGTGCGACAGGATCAGGCGGGTCGAGGCCATGTTGAGCGACAGGCGCAGCATGGTCGAGATCAGCAGGATGGTCGGAAAGGCCGAGAATTCCAGCGGCGCCTGGATGAACAGCGAGGTCATCAGGATCAGGATCGAGAGCGTGATCGAGATCGCCAGGAACAGGTCCAGCACGATCGCGGGCAGGGGCAGGATCAGCACCACCAGGATGGTGAGGATGCCGAGCGCCAGCGCGATGTCGCCGCGCTTGAGGATGTTGACGATCTCGTTGAGGGAGGGGACGCCGGGCTTTCCGCCGCCTACGCCCTGTCCCGCGGTGACGTCGACCATGGTAGCTGCCTCCCCGCGCGACTGCCGGCCGCGCGCCCCAAACGTCTGCGCGGCGGCCGATGGGCCGCCGTTCCGAAAGTGAGGCACCGCACTGGCGTCCACGGGAGCTCCCGTTCTACGCGGCTGACGACACTCGACTTCACCCGGCAATTTTTGCCCGGTGTATGGTTAGCAAAGGGTTAACGGAGGGGCGGCAGAAGGACCGGGGTGTTTTGGGGCCCACGGGAGGTCATTCCGGGGCGCGCGAAGTGCGAACCCGGAATCCATCGCGATGAAAGTGTCGTGGAGACTCGGATTCCGGGCCCCCCGCGCCAGCGGCGCGTCCGGAATGACCGTGAAGGGGGAAGGCGCCCCTACTTCGCCTTCTCCATCTTCGTCACCGTGTACCCCGAAGTCGCCTCCTCGGCCTCGAAGGTCACCTTGTCGCCGACCTTCACCTGCTTGAGCAGGGCGGGGTCCCTGACGCGGTAGACCATGGTCATGGGCTCCTCCATGCCGAGGCTCTTGGCCGGACCGTGCTTGAGCGTGATCTTGCCCGCGCTCTCGTCGATCTTCTTGACCTCGCCGCTGATCGAAGCGCTCTGCGCCGCGAGGGCGCCGAAGGTCAGACCTGCGCTCAACGCGAGCGCCGTGGCGATGCGGATGATGTTGTTCATGGCTCTTTCCTTTGACTCATTTCACCGTGACGTCGCCGACCATGCCGTACTCGCGATGGTCGGGGATCAGGCAGGAGAATTCGAAGATGCCTGCCTTGGTGAATTTCCAGACGATCTCGGCCGTCTTGTTCGGGGCAAGCCGCACCCCGTTCGGCTCGTCATGCTCCATGTGCGGATGCTTCTTCATCATCTCGGCATGCGCGAGATTCTCCTTGGTGGTTGCGAGCAGGAACTCGTGGTCCTCCTTCCCCACGTTGCGCAGCACGAAGCGGATCTGCTCACCCTGCTTGACCTCGATCTTCGACGGTTCGTACGACATCTCGCTCAGCACGATCTCGATGGTGCGCGCCGGCTTCTTGGGATCGCCGGGCTCGCCCGCGGAAAAGGACGTATGACCGTGATTTTCGTGCGCGCCGGCGGGTGCGATCGAAAGCGCAGCCAGCGCAAGGCCGAGTTTGACAGTCTTCTTCATTGTAGTCTCCGCTTGGTGGTTCATCGAAACGCTCACATCTTCATGTTCTTCACCGGCGGGCTGCCTGGCTTTTGTCGCGCCGGCTCCGCGGCCGGTGCCGTGACCTCGTAGGCGACGGTGCCTTGCGGGAATTTGTACGGACCGGGATCGCGGTAATCGTCGCGCGCGAGCTCCTCGCGGATCTTCATCACCGTGAACATGCCGCCCATCTCGATCGGGCCGAACTGCCCGGTGCCCGTCGTCATCGGCAGCGTGTTGTCCGGCGCGGGCATCTCCATGCTGCCCATCGCCATGCCGGTCGAGCCCATCGCCATCGCATCCGGCGCGAGCTTGCCGACGGCCTTGGCGAGATCCTTGCGCGACACGCCGATGAGGGTGCGCACCGCGTGCCCCATTGCGTTCATGGTGTGGTGCGACTTGTGGCAGTGGAACGCCCAGTCGCCGGGATTGTCGGCGAGCACGTCGAACACCCTGATGGCGCCGACGGGGACGTCGGTGGTCGTCTCGGGAATCTGCGCGCTCTCCGGAATCCAGCCACCGTCGGTGCAGGTCACTGCGAAGCTGTGGCCGTGCAGATGGATCGGATGATTGGTCATGCTGAGATTGCCGATGCGCACGCGAACCTTGTCGCCGAGCCGCACCGGCAGCGGATCGATGCCCGGAAACACCCGCGAATTCCAGGTCCACATGTTGAAGTCGGTCATCTCGTTGACCTGTGGCAGGTAGCTGCCGGGATCGACGCGATAGGTGCTCATCACGAAAACGTAGTCGCGGTCGACGGGCCGGAAGTTCGGATCGCGCGGATGCACGACGACCATGCCCATCATTCCCATCGCCATCTGCACCATCTCGTCGGAGTGCGGGTGGTACATGAAGGTCCCGCTCTTCTTCATCTCGAATTCGTAGACGAAGGTCTTACCCGGATCGATGTGCGGCTGGGTCAGCCCGCCGACGCCGTCCATCCCGCTCGGGATGATCATGCCGTGCCAGTGCACGGTGGTGTATTCGGGCAAGCGGTTGGTGACGAAGATGCGGACCTTGTCGCCCTCGACCGCCTCGATGGTCGGGCCCGGCGACTGGCCGTTATAGCCCCACAGATTCACCTTCATGCCCTCGGCGAATTCGCGCACCACGGGCTCGGCAACGAGGTGAAATTCCTTCCAGTCGCCGTTCATGCGGAACGGCAGCGACCAGCCGTTCAGCGTGACGACGGGGCGATAGTCGGGCCCGCTGGTGGGGTGCAGCGGCGGCTGCATCACCACCTTGTCCATGGTGGGCGCTTCCGGAATCGATGCGGCCTGGACGCGGCCGTTGATGGCCGACGCGCTGGCGAGCGCGGCGGTGCCCAGAAATCCTCGGCGGGAAAACATGCTGGCCTCCGTCTCAGTGCTCGCCATCGGCGGACGCTGCCGCGGCGATGGTGGTTGAAGTGTCGCCGCCGGAAGCGGGCGAGCCGCCGCCATTGACGGCGGTCTGCAAGTCGGACTGTGCGAGGTAGAACCTTTGCCTGGCATCGATGGCGCCGCGTAGCGACGCCAGGCGCTGCCGCGCCTCGGTCAGCAGCGCGAAGATGTCGACCTGCATGCTGGAGAAGCGCAGCTGCATCTCCTCGGTGATGATCTTGCGCAAGGGCACGATCTCCCGCTGGAAGTGGCTGGCGATGTCGTAACTGGAGCGATAGACACGATAAGCATCGCGGGCTTCCGAGCGAACGTTCACGGCACGCTCGGTCAGGCGGTTGAAGGCGAGATTGTAGGTCTCCGCCGCCTGCCGTACGCGGACCTCGCCGCCGTCGAAGATCGGGATCTGGAACTGCACGTCGAAGCCACGCTCGCGGAACGGCGGCCCTTCCGGATCCTGGGTGCGACGGGAGATGCCGGCGAGATCGAGCAGCGTCACGAAGCGCGTCGCCTCTGTGAGGTTCAGCGATTTAGCCAGCGCCGTCAGTTCCAGCCGTGCGATCTGCAGATCGATGCGATGGGCGACCGCGTCGGCCTCGATCGAGGGCAGGGCCTGCGGCCGGCGCGGCAATGGCGGCAACTGGTTGGGCAGACGGAAGTCGAGGCCGTCGTCCCACAGCCCCATCAGGCGCGCCAATCTTTCGCGCGTGCTTGTCGCAGCCTGCCGCGCGGTCGCGAGGTCAGCAGTGGTCTCGGCGTAGAACACCTGCTCGCGGGCCTGGTCGAGCTTGTTGATCGAGCCGGTCTCGCCCAGCTTGACGGCGAGCTGGGCCGTCGATTCCGCCGTCGCCTTCGCGTCCGTCAGCAGCACCGCCAGCTCGTTGCAGCTGACAGCACGGACATAGGCGCGGCGCACCTCGGCTGCGAGCCGCAGCGTCGCCAGCGCAGCGCGCAATTGCGCCTGGCGGAAGCGGTCGCGCGCGATCTCGGAGCGGAACGGCAGGGTTGCGAGGGCGAGGATGTCACCGACAACCTGCCGCTCGATCTCGTTCGCGCCATTGCCCGAGATGCGCGAGATCGAGAACACGGGATTGGGCGGCAGGCTCTGCTCGACCTGCTCGGTTTCGGCCAGCGCCAGCGCGTTGTAAGCGGCTTGCAGCCCCTTGTTGTTGAGCAGCGCAATCTGCACGGCAGTCTCGGTGGTCAGCGTGCGCGCCAGTAACCGGCGGATGGTCGCGCTCACGGCCTGGGCACCTTCGGCCGATCGGACGAAGGCGACATCCTTGTTGATCGTCTGGCTCGCAAGGTCCGAGACCGTCGTCATGCCGCCGTCCGGCGAGAACGCCATGCAGCCGGACAGCCCGAACGCGGTGAGCAGGAGCAGGCTCCGCGCAAGATGGTGTGCCATGGCGCGTCCCTACCGGCCTTGCTTCGGCTGCGGTGTCACGGCGTCGTTGCGGTCGCGCCATGGCGCCGGTGTTGCAGGCCGCAGACTGGTATAGGGCGCAATGGTCGAGCGATAGCCGACGCCTGCCACCTTCGCCGCGGGATCGGCCGGGTCGGCGCTGGCGATTTGTGTCGTTGCCGGCATGCAGCCGGACAGCGCCAGCGCGGCAAAGGCCGGCAGCAGCCAATTGAATCGAAAATGTCGTCCACCCACCGCAGATGCGGCGGCAGACTTCGCCCCGGAAAGCGCAAGCATGATTCATCCCTGATCTCGAAATCACAGGTTCGCGCGCGCAAAAGCGCGCTCGGACCGACGTTGTTGCGTCAGATCAGGCGATGGGGGGGCGGTAGTGCTGGGGCGGCGCCGTGCTGTGCAGGCTGGCCGCAATCTCGGGCGCGCAGGTCGACGTCGGCTGGACCGGTGTGGCGACGCTGGGCAGATCGGCCGGCAGCGCGCTCACGCACATCATCGCGCAGCAAGGACCCACGGTTCTCTTGCCGCCATGGTGATGCGGAGCGGGTGCGTCCTTTGCGGCAGTTTGGTGATGCGCGTGAGTTCCCGCATGTTCGTGCGACGCATCGCCATGCTGATGGCTCGCCATCTGCTGATGCGCCGGCACCGGACCGGCGAGGAATGCGCCGTCAAGGCACGGCGCAGGGCCATTGCTCAGGGCAAGGCTTGCTGCCGGCGCGAGCACGCAGAACAGATAGGCGAGGGCGATGATCCGCCCCACCCTGATCCGCATCGACCGCGTCAACCGCAACAACATTCCGCCGACAGGCTCCTCGCGCGGCAAGGTTGCACACGCTGATTGCAAACTAGTGGCAAAACGCGCATTCGCCAAGCGCATTTTACCGCAGTGCACCGCGCATGGCCAATATATCGCCACGTTGCTTGACCCTTCGCTGATCCGCGAGCCATGGTCGGGCCCGTGCACGCGCCAAATGATCCAGAACAAAGACCACACTCGTTCAGTCCTGATTCCCGTCAGGCCTGGATGCGGCTCGTCATTGCGCTGGTGATCGGCTCGATCGGCGGCGTCGGCATGTGGGCGATCGTCGTCATGATTCCGGCGGTGCAGGCCGAATTCGCCGCCACGCGCGGCGCGGTGTCGCTGGCCTTCACCCTCATGATGTTCGGCTTCGGGCTCGGCGGCGTGATCGCCGGCAAGATTACGGACCGCTTCGGCATCGTGCACGCGATGGCGATCAGCATCGCCTTCCTCGGCGTCGCCAATACGCTGGCCGGACTTTCGACGCAGCTCTGGCAGTTCATAGCGGCCTATTTTCTGATCGGGCTCGGAACATCGGCGACCTTCGCGCCGCTGATGGCGGAGGCCTCGCACTGGTTCGAGCGTTATCGCGGACTTGCCGTGACCATCGTTGCCAGCGGCAATTATGTCGCCGGAACGATGTGGCCCCCGATCGTCAACTGGGGCATGCAGTCGATCGGCTGGCGCCACACCCATATCGCAATTGGCCTCGTCTGCGTCAGCCTGATGACGATCCTGGTGCTGGTCCTGCGCGCGCAGATGGGCAATGACACGGTCCATGACCACGCCAAGGCACCTCCGCCGCGGGTCGATCTCAAGCTGTCGACCAACACGCTGACGGTGCTGCTCTCGATCGCCAGCATCTCCTGCTGCGTCGCCATGGCAATGCCGCAGGTGCATATCGTCGCCTATTGCGGCGATCTCGGCTATGGCGTCGCGCGCGGCGCCGAGATGCTGTCGCTGATGATGGGCTGCGGCATCGTCAGCCGCATCGGCTCGGGCTATCTCGCCGACAAGATCGGCGGCATCCGCACGCTGCTGGTGGGATCGCTGGCGCAAGGCTTTGCGCTGGCGTTCTATCTGTTCTTCGACAGCCTCACCTCGCTTTATATCATCTCGGCGATGTTCGGCCTGTTCCAGGGCGGCATCGTGCCGAGCTACGCCATCATCGTGCGCGAGGCGATGCCGGCGAGCGAAGCCGCAACCCGCGTCGGCATCGTGATCTTCGCCTCGGTGTTCGGCATGTCCTTCGGCGGCTGGGTGTCCGGCGTGATCTTCGATGCCACCGGCTCCTACGGGGCGGCTTTCGCCAACGGCGTCGCCTGGAACGCGCTCAATATCGGCATCGTCGTGCTGCTGCTGATCCGCTCGCGGATAGGCTCCGTCAGGGCCGGTCCAGGCTTTGCCACTTAAACTGCCTGTCCCGCCTTCAGGAGCGAGCAGCCGGTGATCTTGTAGCTGCCGTCCGCCTGCTGCTCGAGCGTGTAGAGCGCCTCCCAGGCTTCCCCATTGGCGTCGACGATGTGGACGCGCTGCGCGATCCAGTTGCCTTCGCTCCTGCTCTCGCCAAATTCAAAACTCTTGTGACTAGACCGGCGCGTAGCCGCTTTGCACCATGGACATGAAGAGGCCGGGGGCGGGGAAGATCTCCTTGATTGCAGGCGCGGCGTGAGAATAGGCCGCGGCCGCATCGTCGCGTGCAAAGGCCTGCTCCTGGGCTCGAATGACGCCCTGTGCCGCCGAGACATCGCCGGCGCCTGCCGAGACAGGACCAAGGGCAAGAGTGAGAGCGACCAGCAAGGCGGTAATGCGCATGAGAGGCTCCGCGTTGAAATCCCGGCGGTGCTGATCCTAGCACGCCCCATGGGACATACGGGCACGCTATCGTTTGCGTTTCACCGCCGGTTTCGCTGGCCTCCCCGCCGGGCGCAGCCTGGCCTTGGCGGCCATCTGCACCCGCAGGCCGTCGACGAACACGTCGAGCATCCGCAGCACCGAGGATTGCCAGCCGGGCTGGTCGTGCATGTAGCACATGCCGAAGAACGCGCGCAGCAAGTCCTCGGGACTGATGTCGGCGCGCATCGCGCCGGCCGCGACGGCCCGATCGAGCAGCGAGCCGATCGCCGTGGTCAGGCGCTCGAACGAGAAGGCATGCAGCTCGGAGCCGCTCTGCACTGCGAGTGCCAGGGCTGCCACCATGCCCTTCTTGGTGGCAACGAATTCGACACCCGAGCGCAGCCAGCGCCTGAGCGCGTCGATCGGATCCTTCGTAGTCTTCAACTGCTCGGCGAGCTCGCTGAGCTGCTCGACCTCGCGCCGGTACACTGCCTCGAACAGGTCCTCGCGCGTCGGAAAATGCCGGTAGAGGGTGCCGATGCCGACGCCGGCGCGTTTGGCCACAGCTTCCACTCGCCTCGGGGCCGCCGGCGTTGAACACGGTCTTCGCGGCCTCGAGCACGCGCTCGCGATTGCGCACGGCGTCGGCGCGGGGCTTTCGGGTCTGGTCGGTATGGTCGTCCATGCCGGTCAATGTAGATCACGAATTGGTTAGATTGAACCCTTGCCGGACCTGTGCAGGGCTGCATCGCGTTGGTGGCGCGGGGCTTTCGACGAATTCCAAATATTTCCAGGCGACCCTTGTTAAGCGGAGGGTGCCTCCGTATCTTCGATCGAGCGTCGGCCGCGTCATGTTGGGGCGGCGCTATTCGACGGCGGCCACGGCGGTGGCGCGCCGAACGATGAGCCATGTCCATATCTGATCGGAGCCTTGTATGAACCACTCCATCAGCCTCACCGTGAACGGTGCGCGGCGCGACTTCGTCCTCGACGATCCGCGCGTCACGCTGCTCGATCTCCTGCGTGAGCGCCTCCATCTGACCGGAACCAAGAAGGGATGTGACCGCGGCCAGTGCGGCGCCTGCACCATTCTCGTCGACGGCAAGCGTATCAATTCCTGTCTCGCCCTCGCCATCAGCCATGACGGCGCCGACATCCTCACCATCGAAGGCCTCGCGCGCGGCGACCAGCTTCACCCGGTCCAGGCCGCCTTCATCGCGCATGACGGCTTTCAGTGCGGCTTCTGCACACCCGGGCAGATCATGAGCGCGATCGGCATGATGCAGGAGGCACAGGCCGGCAACGATCCCGAACGCATCCGCGAATGCATGAGCGGCAATCTGTGCCGCTGCGGCGCTTATGCCGGCATCGTCGATGCCGTGCTCGAAGCGCAGGCCGGCATCGACGAATCCAACAAGAGGCGCTCCACATGAAACCGTTCGATTATGTCAGGCCGGCCACGGTCACTGAAGCCGTTGCCGCCGCCGCGCAGCCGGGCGCCGTTTATCTCGCCGCCGGCACCAATCTGCTCGACCTGATGAAAGGTGGCGTGAGCCGGCCGGATCGCCTCGTTGACGTCACGCATCTCCACGGGCTCGATGCAATCGAGACTCTCGCCGACGGGTCGTTGCGCATCGGCGCGCTCGTCAGCAATGCCGATCTCGCGCATGACGCAAACTTCGCGAAGGCCTACCCGGCCATCGCCGAGGCGCTGCTCTCCGGCGCGTCCGCGCAACTGCGCAACGCCGCGACCGTCGGCGGCAATCTGCTGCAGCGGACGCGCTGTGCGTATTTCTACGACACCGCCAGCCGCTGCAACAAGCGCGAGGCCGGCTCCGGCTGCGACGCCCGCGACGGAGAGAACCGCGGCCATGCCGTGCTCGGCTGGAGCGAGAGCTGCATCGCCACCCATCCCTCAGACTTCTGCGTGCCACTCGTCGCACTCGATGCCGTCGTCGAGATCGAAGGCAGGAACGGGCGGCGCGAGATCGCGCTCGACGCCCTGCATCGCCTGCCGGGCAAGGCGCCGGAGCGTGAGTCGGCGCTCGAGCCCGGCGACCTCATTGTCGCCGTGCGCCTGCCGCCCACGGCGCGCGGATTTTCAGCGCATGCGCGCTACCTCAAGGTTCGCGAGCGCACTTCCTATGCTTTCGCGGTCGTCTCGGCCGCAGCCGCGTTGCGCATCGAGACCGGCAAGATCGCGGAGGCGCGGGTTGCGCTGGGCGGCGTGGCCGCAAAGCCCTGGCGCGCCCGCGCCGCGGAGGATGTGCTCAAGGGCGTCGCGCCCACCGCCGACGCCTTCCAGGAAGCCGCCTGGCGCGCGCTCACCGACGCAAAGCCGTCCGGCGACAACGCCTTCAAGATCGAGCTCGCGCGCCGCATCGTGGTGCGCGCGCTGACCCTCGCCGCGGCCGGTACGCCCGCGCGTATCCCCGCGCTGCCGGCCTCTCCCTTTGCCTCGACCTCCGGAGCCATTCATGCCTGAGCTCAACCTGACCAGCGCTCCCGCTCATTTGCGGCACGGCTCGAACATCGGTCAGCCCCTAACCCGCCGCGACGGCGTCCTCAAGGTCAAGGGGCAGGCGACCTACGCCGCCGACAATCATCCGCAAGGCATGCTGTTTGCGGTGATGGCGGTGTCCAGCATCGCACACGGCCGCGTGACCTCGCTCGACGTCGCGGCAGCCAAGCGTCATCCGGGTGTGGTCGACGTTATGACGCCGAGCCACAGGCCACAGCTCGCGATCGACCCCGAGATCAAGACCAATCCGTTCGTGTTCCGGATGGAGGTGTTGCAGAGCGACGAGATCCGCTATGCCAACCAGCCGATCGCCGTCGTGATCGCCGAGACGCTGGAGGCGGCGACGGAAGGCGCGCTGCTGCTCGCGCCGCGCTACGAGACGCTGCCGGCGCTCGTGGGGCTCGATGCCGGCGAAAGCTTCGTGCCGCCGGTCGTCGGCGTCGGCAATCCCACGGAAGTGAACCGCGGCGATGTCGAGGCGGGCCTCGCCTCGGCCGAGAAGCAGATCGACGCGACCTACGAGACGCCGCCGCAATATCACAATGCGATGGAGCCGCATGCGATCGTCGCCTCCTGGGACGGCGACCGTCTGCAGATCGACATGCCGACCCAGGGCCTGATGCTGTCGCTGGCGCGCATCGCCGAATTGTTCGGCATCGCGCACGACAAGATCCACATCCGCAGCCCGTTCCTCGGCGGCGGCTTCGGCTCCAAGGGATTGATGGCCGGACCGCAGGCGCTCGGCATCATGGCGGCCAAGCTGGTCGGCAAGCCGGTCAAGCTGGTGCTGCGCCGTGAACAGATGTATGGCCCGGTCGGTCACCGCGCGCCGACGCGTCAGCGCTTGCGCATTGGCGCCGATGGCGAGGGACGCCTGATCGCGCTCGATCATCATGCCAGGACCGTTTCGAGCACGTTCGACGATTTCTACGAGCCTGCGGCCGATGCCTCGCACACGCTCTATGCCGCGCCTGCGATCCGCACCTCGCACGAGGCCGTGCGGGTCAACACCGGCACGCCCCTCTTCATGCGTGCGCCCGGGGAGGCGACCGGCTCGATTGCGCTCGAGAGCGCGATCGACGAGATGGCTTGGGCCTGCGGCCTGGATCCGCTCGCCTTCCGTCTGAAGAACTACGCGGAGGTCGAGCCGATCAGCGACAAACCCTTCTCGTCCAAGGCGCTGCGAGCCTGCTACGAGCAGGGTGCGGCGCGGTTCGGCTGGGCGAAGCGTTCGCTTCAACCGCGACAGATGCGCGACGATGCCGGTCTTCTGGTCGGATGGGGCGTGGGCACCGCGACCTTCCCGGCGCTGATGTTCCAGGCCGACGCCCGCGCGGCGATCCGCCGCGATGGTTCCGGCGTGATGGAGATCGGCGCGCATGACATGGGGCAGGGCGCCTGGACGGCCCTTGCCCAGATCGCGGCGGATGCTGTCGGCCTCGATATCGACCGCGTGGAATTCAAGGCCGGCACGTCCGACCTGCCGGATGCCGGCATCGCCGGCGGCTCGGCGCACACGGCGACTGCGGGTGCTGCGATCCACAGCGCCGGCGCGGCCGTGATCGCAAAGCTTTCCGATCTCGCCACCGGGGACGAGCGCTCGCCGCTGTTCGGCGCCGGCAATGCCGGCGTGATCGCGCGGGACGGCAGGCTGATCCGCCGTGACGACGAGCGCCGCAGCGAGAGTTATGCCGAGATCCTCGCCCGTGCGGGAGTGGCGGAGGTCGAGGCCCGCGGCACCGGCGCGCCGAACCCTGCGGCGATGGAAGAATATGCGATGCACGCCCATGGCGCGGTGTTCGCTGAGGTGAAGGTCGATCCCGATCTCGGCCAGGTGCGCGTCACCCGCATGGTCGGCGCCTTCGCCGCCGGGCGGATCGTCAATCCGCACCTGGTGAAAAGCCAGCTGTTCGGCGGCATGATATGGGGCCTGTCCTTCGCGCTGCACGAGGAAGCCATCACCGACCGCCGCAGCGGAAGGATCATGAATGCCAATCTCGGCGAGTACCACATCCCCGTGAATGCCGATGTCCCCCCGCTCGACGTCATCACTGTCGAGGAGCACGACCCGCATGTGAATGCGCTCGGCATCAAGGGCGTCGGCGAGATCGGCATCACCGGCAGCGCCGGTGCGGTCGCCAACGCCGTCTGGCACGCGACCGGCGTGCGCGTCCGCCGCTTCCCAATCAAGATCGAGGAATTGCTGATGCAGTCCTGAGAGATAAGAGGCGCGGCGAGATCATGTCGCTCCGCCCGGGACTTGCTAATGCAGCTTCTTGCGGACTGCTTTGAGCGCCGCGCGCTGCGTCTCGATGTAATCGGCGATGACCTTGCGCAGCTCCTGCGAATGGAGCTTGTCGGCATCGCGCTGCACTTCGTCGAGCGCAGCCTCTGCATTAGCGAGCGTGATCTTCATCTGCGAGCCCTGTTACGAAGCGGCCCCGGAGTGCCCAAAAAGCTGAAGCATCCGCCGCCATAACCTCAGCACCTCTAAAAGCCAGGCTGCTCTTCTACGGTTCCTAATATATAGCGGCGCGGCCTGCGGAAATTGAGATGGCTCAAGCTCCGGAGGAAACCGGTGGCTCCGTAAGATCCCGGATGTGCCGATCGCGCCTCAGAACGTCGGCGGCGTGCAGGCCGAGATCACTTCGCACGGCTTGCCGCCGACGCAGCGGAAGCGATGCGGACGGCGGCTCTCGAAGTAATAGGCATCGCCGGGATTGAGAATGCGACGCTCGTCCTCGACGGTGACTTCGAGCTTGCCTGAGATCACGATGCCGCCTTCCTCGCCGTCATGGACGAGGTGGACGCGTCCGGTATCGCTGCCGGGCTCGTAGCGTTCCTTCAGGATCTGCAGGCTGCGGCCGAACAGATTGTCGCCGACCTGCCGATACGAAATCGGCTTCTTGCCGACCTCCGTCAGCTCCTCCGCGCGGTAGAAGATCTTGCGCCTGGACTCCGGCTCCAGCGCGAAGAACTCGGCGAGCCCCATCGGGATGCCGTCGAGGATGCGCTTGAGCGCGCCGACCGACGGGTTCATCTGGTTGGATTCGATCAGCGAGATCGTCGAATTGGTGACGCCGGCGCGTTTGGCGAGTTCGCGCTGCGACAGCTTGTGGCGCGCCCGGATGAATCGCAGCCGTCCACCGATGTCGACGCTCATAGCCCAGATCCCGTGTTGCAGGTGTTGCGGATCGCGCAAATATGGACCGGCGGCCCCAGCTAAATCAATGGCTTGCAGGTCGTCAGAAAAGGACTTGTTGCGCTTTCGAAGCCGTGGCTCTGCTAGCGGGTCAGCAAAGGAGCGCGGCCGTGACCCTCCATCAGATTCCGAACACGATCAAGACCGACTCGTTCTGGATGCCGTTCACGGCCAACCGGCAGTTCAAGAAAGCGCCCCGCCTGTTCTCCTCGGCCGAAGGCATGCACTACACCACCGTCGACGGCCGCAAGGTGATCGACGGCTCCGCGGGCCTCTGGTGCGTCAATGCCGGCCACGGCCGCAAGCAGATCGCCGCCGCGGTCGAGCGGCAGCTGATGACGCTGGACTTCGCGCCCACGTTCCAGATGGGCCATCCGCTGGCGTTCGATTTTGCCGAGCGCCTCGCCGAGATCGCGCCGAAGGGCCTCGATCGCGTTTTCTTCACCAACTCCGGCTCGGAGTCGGTCGACACCGCGCTGAAGATCGCGCTCGCCTATCATCGCGCCAACGGCCAGTCGAGCCGCACCCGTCTGATCGGCCGCGAGCGCGGCTATCACGGCGTCGGATTCGGCGGCACCTCGGTCGGCGGCATGGTTGCCAATCGCCGCGCCTTCGCGACCCTGCTGCCGGGCGTCGACCACATCCGCCACACTCACGATCTCAGCCGTAACGCCTTCGCCAAGGACCAGCCCGAGCACGGCGTCGAGCTCGCCGAGGATCTCGAGCGCCTGGTCGCCCTGCACGGCGCCGAGACCATCGCCGCCGTCATCGTCGAGCCCGTGCCGGGTTCGACCGCGGTGCTGCCGCCGCCGAAGGGCTATCTGCAGCGCCTGCGCGAGATCTGCGACAAGCACGGCATCCTCCTGATCTTCGACGAGGTCATCACCGGATTCGGCCGCCTCGGCACACCGTTCGCCGCCAACTTCTTCGGCGTCACGCCGGACCTGATGACGACGGCCAAGGGCATCACCAACGGCACCATTCCCTGCGGCGCCGTGTTCGCGAGCCGCAAGGTGCATGACGGCATGATGGTCGGGCCCGAGAACCAGATGGAGCTGTTCCACGGCTACACCTATTCGGCGCATCCGACCGCCTGCGCCGCCGGCATCGCGACGCTCGACATCTACAAGGACGAAGGCCTGCTCACGCGCGGTGCGTCGATCGCCGAATACTGGCGCGATGCGCTGCATTCGCTCAAAGGTCTGCCGAACGTCGTCGACATCCGCAATTGCGGCCTGATGGGCGCGGTCGAGCTGGCCCCGCGTGACGGTGTCGTCGGTGCGCGCGGCTACGACGTCATGGTCGATTGCTTCAACACCGGCCTTTACCTGCGCATGAGCGGCGACAGCTTCGCGATGTCGCCCCCGCTCATCGTCGAGAAGAGCCACATCGACCAGATGGTCTCGATCCTCGGCGACGCTATCAAGAAGGTGGCCTGATAATTGCTCTCGCCGTTGCGAGTTGTTTCCTTGCAGCGGCGAGCGTGATGCCGCGGGAGTTTGACCAAGCGTGAAAGTTCTGATCCTCGGCAGCGGTGTCATCGGTGTCACCTCTGCCTACTACCTCGCGCGTGCCGGCCACGAGGTGACGGTCGTCGACCGTCAGCCTGAGCCGGCCTTGGAGACCTCCTTCGCCAATGCCGGCGAGGTGTCGCCCGGCTATTCCTCGCCCTGGGCCGGCTCTGGCGTGCCGGTGAAGGCGGTGAAGTGGCTCTTGATGAAGCACGGCCCGCTGGTGATCCGGCCGAAGCTCGATCCTGTCATGTGGGTCTGGCTGCTCAAGATGCTGCGCAACTGCACCAGCGAACGCTACGCGGTCAACAAGAGCCGGATGATTCCGATCGCGGAATACAGCCGCGATGCCTTGCGCGCTCTGCGCCGCGACATCGGCATCCAGTACGACGAGCGTTCGCAGGGCACGCTGCAGCTGTTCCGCTACCAGTCCCAGCTCGACGGCACCGGCGAGGATATCGCCGTGCTCAAGCAGTACGGCGTGCCCTTCGAGGTGCTGAGCCGCGACGGCTGCATCGCGGTCGAGCCGGCGCTCTCGGGCGTGAAGGAGAAGTTCGCCGGCGGGCTTCGCCTGCCGCAGGACGAGACCGGCGACTGCCACATGTTCACGCAGGCGCTGGCCAAGCATGCGCAGGCGCTCGGCGTGCGCTTCATGTTCAACACCGGCATCGACCGCATGGTCACCGACGGCGCGCGCGTCAGCGGCGTTGCGACTAGCGCCGGCCTGTTGCAGGCAGACAGTTATGTGCTCGCGCTCGGCAGCTGGTCGCCGCGGCTCGTCGCGCCGCTCGGCATTTCGCTGCCGGTCTATCCGGTGAAGGGTTATTCGATCACGGTGCCGATCAAGGACGCCTCCGGCGCGCCGGAATCGACCGTGATGGACGAGAGCTACAAGGTCGCGATCACCCGCCTCGGCAATCGCATCCGCGTCGGCGGCACGGCCGAAATCTCGGGTTATTCGAGCAAGCTGTACGACGCCCGCCGCGCCACGCTGGATCATTCGCTGACCGACCTGTTCCCGCGCGGCGGCGATCTCTCCAAGGCCACCTTCTGGAGCGGCCTGCGCCCGATGACGCCGGACGGTCCGCCCGTGATCGGCCCGACCCAGTACGCCAACCTTCACCTCAACACCGGCCACGGCACGCTCGGCTGGACCATGTCCTGCGGCTCGGGCCGCGTGCTCGCCGACATGGTGTCGGGCAAGAAGCCGGACATCGACGTCAGCGCGCTGTCGGTGGAGCGGTACAAGTATCGGTTCGGGTGAGGCTCTGTCCCCTCGTCATTGTGAGGAGCTCTTGCGACGAAGCAATCCAGGCTGTCTCCGTGGTGAGTGTCTGGATTGCTGCGCTTCGCTCGCAATGACGATGTGGAGGCGGCGCGTATCCAACTCCATCACCGTCACCCTGAGGTGGCCGCTTCTTCAGCGGCCCTCGAAGGGCGACGGCCCGGCTCTATCGGGGCCGCTCATCCTTCGAGGCTCGCTTTGCTCGGGCCTCAGGATGACGGGAAGTTGGTGGCGCCTGGCTCAAAGCTTGCTGCGCTCAGATGTGATCCGGGCGATATCCCTGGGGGGATGAGTCCCGCGTGCGGAGGTCGGCCCAGATCGATTGGGCTCGTCTTCAGCCATCGCCGGATCGCAGCGATGATGAGGTCATCCATCGTGGTTTACCCTCGCCGTGCTGAACACTCTCACATTATGCCGACAGGTGCAGCACCGGCAAACTACCCCGCCCCCGGCACGCAGTTCACCCACAACACCAACGCTTTCGCATCCTGCGCCGGATTGGAAAACCGGTGCGGCCTGCGGCTGGCGAACCGAAAACTGTCGCCCGTCTTCAGCGACCATGTCTCGCTGTCCACCGTCAGCATCATCTCGCCTTCGAGCACCAGCCCGGCCTCTTCGCCGTCGTGGGTGTAGAGCTCGTCGCCGGTCGAGCCGCCGGGCTCCAGATGCACCAGGAACAGGTTGAGCCGGTTGTCGGTGCTGGCCGGACTCAGCAATTGTTTCGAGACGCCGGTCCGCCACAGCTTCAGCTCGGGGCGCTGCAGGCCGCGCGTCACCACCCGGTCGGAGACGCCGTCGGCGCTCGGGCTCGCGCCGAACAGCGCGGCGATGCCCACGCCGAGCACGTCAGCGAGCGTTGCCAGCACGCGCAGCGACGGCGACGACAGGCCGCGCTCGATCTGGCTGAGGAAGCCGATCGACAGCTCCGTGCGGGCGGCCACCGTCTCCAGCGACAACTGCCTGGCGCGCCTGAGATCGCGGATGCGGCGGCCGACCGCGACGTCCATCGCGGGCTCGGCCGGCTTGGTGACAGGCTTGGCGACGGCCTTGGCTTTCACCTTCCTGGCCGGCTTCGCGGCGGCCGGTTTGCGCATTCTTTTGCCACCGCTCACGTCAAACCGCTTCCTTCATGTGCATGAAAACCGCTTGCATCAACTGCGAAAGTATGACCAAATTTTCATACTGGTGAAAATAGGCCGAAACGGCGTGGGCCGCAACGTCTGCGATCAAGACATCTGCGAGCGCCGGCACCGGCCGGACCCAAAGGGGGATGCGATGAAGCGTTTTGTTCAGGCCGCAGTCGCGGCGCTCGCACTTGCGGCCGTGGCGCCGGTTTCGGCGCAGCAGGTGCTGAAGGTCGGCTCGACGCCGACAGGCATTCCCTTCACCTTCCTCGACACCAAGACCAACACCATCCAGGGCATCATGGTCGATCTCGTTACCGAGATCGGCAAGGACGCCGGCCTCAACGTGCAGATCGAGCCGATGGCGTTCTCGGCGCTGATCCCGTCGCTGACCTCGAGCAAGATCGACATCATCGCCGCCGCGATGTTCATCACCGCGCCGCGCAAGGAGGTGATCGACTTCTCCGACCCGATCTACACCTATGGTGAAGGCCTCGTGGTGCCGAAGAGCGACACGAAGGCTTACACAACGCAGGACGACCTGAAGGGCGAGACCGTCGGCGCGCAAGTCGGCACCGCCTTCGTCGACGCGCTGAAGAAGACCGGCCTGTTTGCCGACGTGAAGGCGTACGATACCATTCCCGACATCCTGCGCGACGTGAACACCGGCCGCCTCAAGGCCGGCTATGCCGACTATCCGATCCTTGCCTACAATCTGAAGCAGGGCGGCTTCCCCGAGGTGCGCCTCGTCGACGGCTACAAGCCCGTCACCGTCGGCTCTGTCGGCATCGGCGTGCGCAAGGGCGAAACCGCGCTGCTCGGCAAGATCAATGCCTCGCTCGCAAAGCTGAAGGCCGACGGCACCATCGACAAGATCCTCGAGAAGTGGGGACAGAAGGCGCAGGGTTGATTGGCAAGACCTGATCGATCGAAGGCTGCCCGATGAAAGGCTTCCTGCACGACGCCGCCGAGTTCTTCCCGATCCTGATGAACGGCGTCGCACTGACGATCGTCGTCACCATCGGCTCGCTGCTGCTCTCGACGGTACTTGGGCTGATCTGGGCGATGATGCGGGTCTCCGGCATCAAGGCGCTGTCGATGCTCAGCGCCAGCCTGATCAACGTGATCCGCGGCATCCCGATCATCGTGCTGCTGTTCTATCTCTACTTCGTCATGCCGGATCTCGGCGTCACACTGTCGGCCTTGCAGGCCGCCATCCTCGGGCTCGGCATCGCCTATTCGGCCTATCAGGCCGAAAACTTCCGGGCCGGCATCGAGGCGATCGACAAGGGACAGATCGAGGCGGCGCAGTCGATCGGCATGGGCTGGTGGCTGACCATGCGGCGCGTGGTGCTGCCGCAGGCGGTGCGCATCGTGCTGCCGCCCTACGGCAACGTCATGATCATGATGCTGAAGGACTCCTCGCAGGCCTCGACCATCACGGTCGCCGAGCTCGCACTGCAGGGCAAGCTGATCGCGTCCTCGACCTTCAAGAACACCAACGTGTTCACGCTGGTGGCGCTGATGTATCTCACCATGAGCATCCCGCTGATCCTGCTGGTCCGTCACTTCGAGAAGCGGGCCGGCAAGAAATGATCGAGCTGAGCGACGTCCACAAGAGCTTTGGCAAGGTCGAGGTGCTCAAGGGCATCACGGCTTCCGTCGAGAAGGGCGAGGTGGTCTGCATCATCGGCCCCTCAGGCTCAGGCAAGTCCACCATCCTGCGCTGTATCAACGGGCTCGAAAGCTACGATCGCGGCGAGATCGGCGTCGAGGGATTGAGGGTCGACCGCGACGCGCCGTCGATCGTGAACATCCGCACCCAGGTGTCGATGGTGTTCCAGCGCTTCAACCTGTTCCCGCATCGGACAGTGCTGGAGAACGTGGTCGAAGGTCCGCTGTTCGTGAAGAAGGAGCCGCGTGCCGAGGTGCTCGAGCGCGGCCGTGCGCTGCTTGCCCAGGTCGGCCTCGCCGAGAAGGCCGACGTCCATCCACCGCAGCTCTCCGGCGGCCAGCAGCAGCGCGTCGCGATCGCGCGGGCGCTGGCGATGCAGCCCAAGGCGATCCTGTTCGACGAGCCGACTTCGGCGCTCGATCCCGAGCTCGTCGGTGACGTCCTCGGCGTGATGCGCAAGCTCGCCGACGACGGCATGACCATGGTGGTCGTCACCCACGAGATGGGCTTTGCCCGCGACGTTGCCGATCGGGTGCTGTTCATCGACGGCGGCGTCATTGTCGAGCAGGGGCCGGCGAAATCGGTGCTCAATCAACCGCAGCACGCCCGCACGCAGGACTTCCTGCGCCGCGTGCTGCATCCGCTCTGACCGGACTTCGCCATGACGACGCGCCTGCCTCTGCCGCCTTCGCTCTATGCCGACACCGCGGTCGCGCCGGTCGCGACGCCGCCGCTCGATCTCGACAAGACCGTTTCCGTCGCGATCGTCGGCGGCGGCTACACCGGCCTGTCCACCGCGCTGCATCTCGCCGAGCAGGGCGTCGAAGCGCTGGTGCTGGAGGCGCAGGAGCCGGGCTGGGGCGCATCAGGAAACAACGGCGGCCACACCAATCCTGGCCTGAAGCACGATCCCGATCAGATCGAGGCGGACTTCGGCGCCGAGCTCGGCCGCCGCATGATCGCGTTCTCCTACGGCACGACGAACTTCACCCACGATCTGATCCGCCGCTACCAGATCCCATGCGAGGCGCGGCAGAACGGCACGCTGCGCGCAGCCTACAACGAGACCAGCGCCGCTGCAATCGAGGCGACCGCGCAGCAATGCATCCGCCGCGGCATGCCGGTGTCGTACCTGAACCGCGAGCAGCTGCGCGACATGACGGGCACCGACCGCTACATTGGTGCCATGCTGGATACGCGCGGCGGTGACCTGCATCCCCTGAGCTACGCCCGCGGCCTCGCGCGCGCCGCAATATCGGCGGGCGCGAAGGTGCATGGCGAAACGCCCGCGCTGTCGCTTCGTCGCGACGGCAATCACTGGCGCATCGAGACGCCGCGTGCGGTCGTGCATGCGGACAAGGTGCTGCTTGCGACCAACGGCTTTACCGACGATCTCTGGCCGGCGCTCCGCCGCACCATCGTGCCGGTGTTTTCCTCGATCGCCGCCACCGCGCCGCTGTCGGACGCGGTGGCCCGTTCGATCATGCCGACGCGTCCGGTTCTCTACGAGAGCGGCCACATCACCGTCTATTATCGCATCGATCAGCAGAACCGGCTTCTGATGGGCGGCCGCGGCCCGATGCGCTGGATCAGCGCGCCGCACGACGTTGCCTATCTCATGCGCTATGCGGAGAGGCTATGGCCGCAGATCAAGGGCGTCGCTTGGACCCACGGCTGGAACAGCCGCCTCGCCATCACCAAAGATCATTATCCGCATGTGCACGAGCCCGCGGAAAACGTCCTGATCTCGCTCGGCTGCAACGGCCGCGGCGTCGCGCTCTCGACGGCGATGGGCGCGCAGCTCGCCCGCCGCCTGATCGGCGGCGCCAGGGCCGAGATCGACATGCCCGTTACCGGCATCAAGCCGATCCCGATGCATGCGTTCTGGCCCGTCGGCGTGACGACCGCCGTGATTGCGGGCCGCGTGCGGGATCGGCTGGGCATTTAAAAGGCGCCGCCCTGTTACGGGCGACGCCTTGCAGGAATGCCAGCCTGCGTCAGCAGCGGCCCTGCTTCCACAGTCCGGGCGGGCAGCCGTGACCGCGCCAGCCGATCTTGCGCCCATGGTACCATCCGTACGGCGCGCCATGGTGATGATGACCCATCGAATGGCCATGACCATGGCCGTGACCGTGTCCACCGCCATGGCCGCCCTTGGCCATCACGGGACTGGTGAGCGTGAGGCCGGCTGCAACGATCAGCGAAGCTGCGAGCGCAAGTTTCTTCATGTGTGTCCTCCAGTGGGGCGAGCGCACTTGTCCGTTCAATGAACGAACGATGCGCAGCTAAGTTCCTCGCAAATGTGGACGGGTCGTGACGCTCGTGGAGATGTTCAATCGCGCATCGGCGCAACGCGTGCTGGCACATTCTCGCTCGCGACGTGCAAGCGGTTCACCGGGGGTACGCTCTCTCGTCAGCGGACTCAGGCTTCCGCCACAGCATCGGCCCAGGGCTGGAAGATGTCGACGGCGCCGGAATTGACCTCGCCCTCGCGCATCACGACGCTCGGGCAGGCGAATTTTTGCGGCAGCGCCTGCACCGGGCTCTCCTCGTAGTCGAAGCGCGCGGCCAGCGTCTTGCGTATGCCCGCCGGCAAACGTGGATCGCCGATCACCACCGCGCCCTCGCTGGCGTCGATGCGCGGCTGGTGGATGGCGGCATCCAGATCCATGCCGTAGTCCATCGCAAAGGATACGAGCTGCATCACCGACGGCAGGATGCGGCGGCCGCCGGAGGCGCCGGCCGCAAGACGCTTGCCGTCCTTCGTCTCAGCGATGACGGGCGTGTAGTTGCAGAGGCAGCGCTTGCCAGGGGCGAGCGAGTTGGTGGTGCCCGGCGTCGGGTCGAACCACATGATGCCGTTGTTCATGGCGATGCCGGTGTGCGGCGTCACGTATTTCGAGCCGAAGGACGACAGCAGCGTCTGCGTCACCGCGGCGATGTTGCCGTGGCGGTCGACCACGGAGAAATGCGTGGTGCAGGCGGGCGCGAGATATTCGGCGCCGAGCGAGCGCTTGCCGTCGGCATCGCCCATGTCCTTGAGCCGCTCGCGGAAGGCGGCCTGCAAGGCGAGCGCATATTCACCGTAAGCGGCTGCATCGGGCTCGCTTGCCGGCTTCAAATTCTGCTGCAGCAGACGCAGCGCATGCGCCAGGGTTGGCCCGGCCGTGAGCTCGGGCGTCGCATACACCTTGCCGTCGCGATAGGGAATCGCCAGCGGGTCGCGCAGATGGCTGCGGAACGCGGCGAGATCCTCCACCGACAGCGAGCCGCCATCAGCCTTGATGTCGGAGGCGATGCTCCTGGCGAGATCGCCCTGGTAGAAGTCGCGCGGCCCGGCCTCGGCAAGATGCGACAGCGTCGCCTTCAGACCGTCCAGCGGCAGCCGCGTCTCGGACTTGATGCCCCAGGGCGCGCTCGGCGGCAGGCCTTCCTTCAGGAACGTCGCCGCGCTTGCGGGATAGCGCCTGAGGTCCGCCGCCGAGTTCGCGATCGTCAGCGTGGTCCACCAATCGACCAGCATGCCTTCGCCGGCGAGTGCGACAGCCGGCGCGACCAAATCCTTCCACGGCAGCTTCGCGTAGCGCTGATGTGCCTCCTCCATGCCGGCGACGACGCCTGGCACTGCGACCGAGCCTGGCCCGTGGATGTTGCGATCGTCCTTCACCCGCGACCAGGGGAAGAGATCGGAGGCCGCACCCTGGCCGCCGAGCGGATAATCCGCAACGCGCAGACTTTGCGGCGCACACATGCCGTAGTCGATCACTTCAGTGCGATTTTCCCTGGCGCGGTGGAGCACCATCGCGCCGCCGCCGCCAATACCGCTGTTCCAGGGCTCGAGCACGTTCAGGGCAAAGGTGGTTGCCACGATCGCGTCCACGCAGTCGCCGCCCGCCGCCAGCACCGCCGCTCCCACCTCGGCCGCCCGCCGCGACTGCGCAGCGACGATGCCGCCCTTGGACTTGACGGCGGGTTTGCGGACGGTTTGGGCGAGGCTGAACTGATGAGGCATGGCGTCGTGTTTTCTGTGTCTTGTTCTATGTGTTGGATTCGTTGCGTTGGCGTCGAGGCTCCGCGTTGGCGAGCCTGCGGACAATGGCACAGTGCGGCCAACGAGAACAAAGGGAGGCGCGACATGGCAGGTGTGAAGCAAGCGCGGGGTGGCGCGGTCGGAGTTCCGACCCTCGACGAGCCCGCGAGCCTGAACGCGATGACGCCCAAACGCATCATGGCCGGGACAAGCCCCGGCCATGATGCGAAGGACACTGAATCAGCTGGAAAGCGTGGAGGCCGCAGCGCTCAGAGCGAGCGGTCGAGCCGGCTTGCCTGATACTTGGCGCGCCATTTCGGACCCGGGCCGCGCATGTAGTGAAGCTCGGGGCGGTAGGGGTTGCCGGCGACCTTCACCAGCGTCTGCCACTTGCTGACGACGAAGGTCAGGGGCTGGCGAAGCAGGCTGAGTGAAGCGAGTATCATGGCATCGACCTCAGTGCGGCTTGCCGAGCATGGCGGTGAAGGGGAGATCGAAGATCTCCTCGCCGTCGTCATCGCTGACATGGATCACCCAGTCGCGCCAGTCCTCGGCACCGGGCGTCTGGATCATCGAGTGCATGATCTGGGTCGCGCGGTCGCGCGCCTCGGTGAGACTGGCGACGGCGGCGCCGTAACGGTCGATCAGCGTGCCCTCGGTGTTGGAGCAGTGAAAATAGACCTGGACCATAAGCGCCTCCTGTAGAAAGCGATTGGGCAAACAGATACCACCCCAAGCCTTCGCGAAACATTCGGGTCGAGCCCGGTAAGGGAATTTACGGAGATTGGTCGGCACCAAAGTCGTTACAGGTTTAGTCACAGGCGAGGGATGACTGGACGGCGCCCAGGCGTCATGGAACAAGCGTCCCCGGGAGTCGGGGGCCACCGTGAACCAGTTCAAATTCGGGAGCGAACGGCAACATCTGCGCCTTCTGGCTGCGGTCTTGGCCGGCGCACTGCTCGGCTTGGCCCCGGCTTCGTCCGAACCGATCAGGAAGAGCGGCTACGCGATCGGCACCGGTAGTTGCGGCAGCGGCGACCTCGTTTTTCCCAGGATCCAGATCGACATGAAGGCGGGATTTTGCGCCGGCCTCGTTGCCAGCGAAGAAGATCGCCTCAAATTCCCACGCTCGATCGTCCAGGTGCCTGGTCGCGACCTGTTCGTGGTGGCCGACATGGGCGGCTGGGGTCACACCGACGGGCGGCTGTTGCTGCTCGATCCGCACGCGCCCCGGGGCAACGCTTCAAGGAGCTGCTGACGGGGCTCGAATACCCGTTCGGCCTCGTCGTCGGCCCGGACAGGAAGCTCTATGCCTCGACCGCCGAGGCGATCTTCCGGTTCGACCCGCTCGCGGACAATCCACACGGCACAATCGAGACCATCGTCCGTCATATGCCCGGCCGCCGGATCACGCTGCCTGACGGCACGAAGCTCGACGAGAGTGCGCACCCGCTCAAGCAGTTCGTGTTCGATCGGAACGGCCGGCTGTTCGTCAATGTCGGCTCGCACAGCGACGACTGCATCACGCCGGCGCCGATCAACAAACCCTGCGCCGCGGCCGAAGGTGGCTCGGCGATGGCCGCGATCTGGCTGTTCACGCCGCCCGCAGGCGGCGTCTTCCCGGCATTGAAACCTGGCGACCCTGATCCGCCGCACACGGTCTATGCGCGCGGCCTCCGCAACTCGATGGCGCTGGCGCTGCATCCGATGTTTCCGGATGCCGGCTACGCCTTCCTGCAAGGCGAGAACGGCCGCGACCTACCCGATAACTTCAAACCGAACGAGGAGATCAATGCGATCGAGCAGGGCCGGCACTACGGTTGGCCGTATTGCTATGACCTGTCGACGCCGAGCCCCGAATTCAGGCTCGTGCTGCAATCGGGCATCTACAAATCGTTCTGCTCAGCCAATCCGCTCTACAAGCCGCCAATCTCGCTGATGCCGCCGCACGGCGCGCCGCTCGCGATGCTCTATTACCACGGAGCCAAATTTCCGGAGCTGGAGGGCAAGCTGCTGGTCGGCCTGCACGGCTACCGTCCGACCGGCAGCCGCGTCCTCATCTACGATGTCGACGATCACGGTTTCCCCAAGCCGAGCGCTCCGCCGGTGCGATATCACGTCAGTTGCGCTGCCGATCCCACGCGCAGTTTCCAGACCGACGCCGGCGAGGTCGCTGCCGCGCCCTTCGATGAGCTGATCGCAGGCTGGCACCGCGTCAACGGAGCGCGGCCGCAAGGCGCGCCGGTCGGCATGACGGTCGCGGAGGACGGCGCCATCTGGCTGGTCGAGGACAAGAACCAGACCGTGATCCGCATCGATCGCGCCGCGGGCGATCCGCCTCAGCCGCTCTCCTGCGACGCGCGCAGCCAGGCGATGATCGACCAGCTCGCGGCCTTCGTCGTCAGCGATGCGCAGAACAGCATTCGCCTCACCACCTTGCGCAAGGGCCTCGTCGAGAAGCACTGCCTCGGCTGCCATTCCGATTTCGGCCTTAAGGCAAGCCAAACTGACGCGGAGAAGGACGCAATAGCGCTGCGCTTCGTGCTGGCGCAGGACGGCTGGATCTATCCGGGAGATCCCGATGCCGGCAAGCTGCGCACACGCCTGCGCGGCCTCGGCGCCGAGAAGCTGATGCCGCCGGGCGGCGAGAGCCTGCCGAAGACGGAGGCCGGTTACACGCGCCTGCTCGATACGGCGGACCTGCTCGTCGCCAAGATGGTTCCTGGCACGCGGATGCGGATCAAGCCCGGCCCGCCGCAGCGTAAGTTTTTCAGCAAAGCCAACAAGGAATGCGGCGAAATACCGGCCGCCAAGGTCGTCGTCGTGACACAAAGGAGCGCTGTAGACAGACCCGGCTTCAGTCGCTTCTTCCGGCCGGCCGATCCCTATCTGAATGGCGAGTGCACCGACGACGATGGCTACTACATCCGGCAGGAATTTCTGGTGCCTGTGCAGTAGCATCCTGCTTGTCGCGACGCCGCCGGCCGCTGCCGAAACAAAACTGTTCGATAGCGTGCAGGTGACGCCCGCCGGCGAATACACATTCGGCATCGAAGGGCCCGCCGCCGATCTCGACGGCAACCTGTTCGTCGTTAATCTCGGCAAGCCCGGCACCATCGGCAAATTGCCCGCGGGCGCCGCCGCTTCGGCGCTGTTCGCGACACTCCCCGAAGGCAGCGTCGGCAACGCGATCCGTTTCGATCGCAGCGGCACCATGTTCATCGCCGACTACAAGAAGCACAACATCTTCGCGATGGCGAAGGGTGCGACCGAGCCTGCCGTCTGGTTTCACTCCGACGAGATGAGCCAGCCCAACGATATCACTATCGCCCGCGACGGCACGATCTATGCGAGCGATCCGAACTGGAGGGGACGCGAGGGCCACATTTGGCGCATCGCCAGGCGAGCAGACGGTACGGTGCAGGGCCAGGTGATGTCGGCGCCGCGCGCGATGGGCACTACCAACGGCATCGATCTCAGCCCTGACGGCAAGACGCTCTATGTCGGCGAATCCAGCAGCGGCCAGATCTGGTCCTACGCGATCAACGGCAACGAGCTCACCGGTGCAAAGCTTGTCAAGGCGTTCCAGCCCGACACGATCGATGGCCTGCGCACGGACGTTGCCGGCCGTCTCTATGTCGCGCGCATTCTCAAGGGCACGATCGCGCTGATGAAGCCGACCGGCGCGGTCGAGCGCGAGATCCCGCTGAGGGCCAAGGAGCCGACCAACCTTGCCTTCGGCGGCAGCGACGGCAAGACCGTCTTCGTCACCCAGCGCCAGGGCGGCTTCATCGAGGCCTTCCGCACCGACCAGCAGGGCCGCGAGCACTGTCTCCAGCGCGGGCGCTGCTGAGCCGGCGGTCTGCTTCCCGTGCAGAACAGTGGCGTGAGGGCGGCATTCTTCTTGCTTGCATCGGGCCGCCGCAGGCATCAAGACAGCTGTGGCACCGTCAAAGCGTTTTCAAGCGAAGTGGATACCGGTTCGCGCAAAAAAACGCGTCAGAACAAGAATCCAGCACGAGACCCACGGAGTGTTTCAGTGAAAGCCGTCCATACCGAACTGCACCGCAGCCACGATCCGCAATTCTTCCTGGTGCGCGGCGTCGTCAAGCGCACCACCGAGCAGCCCGAGCGCGCCGACCGCCTGCTCAAGGGCCTCAAGGACGGCAAGCATCAACTGGTCGAGCCGACGGCATTCGGGCAGGGGCCGCGCGCACGCATTCACAGCCCGGAATATCTGTCGTTCCTGAGCGAAGCTTGGAACGCCTGGACCGCGCTCGGCGATTCCGGTCCGGAGATGATCGGCAACATCCATCCCGTGCGCCACGCCGCGACCTATCCCACCCACATCGTCGGCAAGCTCGGCTGGCATACCGCCGACACCGCGGCGCCGATCGGTCCGGGCACCTGGGCCGCGGCCTGTGCCGCAACGGACGTTGCGGTCACTGCCGCGCAAATGGTGATGGATGGGGAGGATGCGACCTACGCGCTCTGCCGTCCGCCCGGCCATCACGCCTATCGCGACATGGCCGGCGGCTTCTGCTTCCTCAACAACAGTGCGATCGCCGCGGCGCATCTGCGGCTCAAGCACGAGCGCGTCGTGATCCTCGACGTCGACGTTCATCACGGCAACGGCACGCAAGGCATCTTCTACGCGCGACCGGATGTGTACACGATCTCGATCCATGCCGATCCGGTCGCGTACTATCCTTATGTGTGGGGTTACGCGCATGAGCGCGGCGAAGGCCCGGGCCTCGGCGCCAATCTCAACATTCCGCTGCCCATCGGCACCGGCGATGACGGCTACATGCAGGCGATGGACGTCGCACGCAAGGCAATCGAGTCCTTCGCACCCGGCGCCCTCGTCATCGCACTCGGCTTGGATGCCTCCGAACACGATCCGCTGAAGGGCCTCGCCGTCACCACGCCCGGCTTCCGCCGCATCGGCCAGGCCATCGCGAGGCTGGCCCTGCCGACCGTGTTCGTGCAGGAAGGCGGCTATCTCTCGGATATCCTCGGCGCGAATTTGACTTCGGTGCTGGCGGGATTTGAAGAGGCAAGGTGACTTTCGCTGAATGGACCGTCATTCTCCTTCATTGCGAGCGAAGCGAAGCAATCCAGAATCTTTCCCCGGCATCAGTCTGGATTGCTTCGTCGCAAGGGCTCCTCGCAATGACGATGTGGATGCAGTGTGATCAGTAGTCAAAACATCCCGCTTGCCGTCAGCGCCTTGCAGACGTGCTGCATCTCGGTCTCGTCCGCGACCATGTCGAGCATGATCGTGGTCAGCCCCTTCGCCGCAAACGCCCTCAGCCTGGCGCCGATCTCCTCGTAGCTGCCGACGAGATAGGGGCAGTCCGCCTGGAACGTCAGGAACGGCAGCAGCCAGTAGCCGTTGGGCTGAAGCTCGCCGCTTTGCCCCTCGTACAGCCGCCGCTTCCACACGGAGTCGCTGTTCTCAACGGTGAGTGCGAGCAGCTCGCGATCATCGGGGCTGTCGCGGAAGCGCGCCTTGGCCGCCTGCCGCGCCTCTTCGCTTCTCTCCCTTGCGAAGATGCCGAAGTTCATGCCGGGTGCCGCGAGGCCATCATCGAGATCTGGCGGCAGCATCTGCATCTTGATGCAGCCGGTCTCTCTGGCGACGCGCTGCGCCGCTTCCGATTGGCCGGCGATCAGGAATTCCGGCATCAGCTCCGCCGGCAGGCGCGGACGAAGCTGCAGGTTGCTCGCGCGATAGAACCGGCCCTTGATCGTCACCGGTCGCGGGCTCGAGAGCAGCTGGCGCATCAGCGCGACGAACTCGCCGAGCCTGACATAGCGATCGGCATGGGTCTGCTCGTCGCCGAGCCCCTGCAGGTCGCTGATCGCCGTCCCCGTGATCATGTTGAGATAGACCTTGCGACCGTAGAGCTGTGCAAAAGACGAGACGAATTTCGCCGCCGTAAACGGGTGCATGTAGACCGGGTTGACGGCGATCAACGGCGAACTCTGCGTCGTCTTCGCCATGATGTGCTGGGCCATCGCCCAGGGCTCGACGAACACGTCGTTGCCTTCGAACAGCAGAATGCCTTCGAAGCCGTTGCGGTCGGCGAACTCCGCCACCCGCATCAGCTCACCGACATATTGCTTGGGATCGCGGTTGCGCGAGATCGCAGGGAAGACACGCAGCCGCGAGGACGTCATTCAGCGGCTTCCTGGAGCGGCCAGGCATTGTGGTTGATGGGAAGGCCGCCGTGCGCCCGGGAGCCGTCGGCGATCGCGAGGCGATGCGAGGGCGAGGGCGAGCACAGCGAGAAGTGCCAGCCGTCGGGATCGTCGGCGATGTCGGGCTTGAAGCTGATCTCGATGGCCTCGCGCGAGATCTGCATCGCGAAGGCGTCGAGCGGCAGGTTGAGGCCGAAACCCTTGGCCTTCAGATAGGCTTCCTTGAGCGTCCAATAGTCGAAGAATCGCTCTATCGCCGCCGGCTCTGGCAGCTTGCGCAACGTTTCGACCTCCTCCGGCGCAAAGAAGCGATCCGCAGTGGAAAGCGGGGCGACACTCCGTGACACGGTTTCGACGTCTACGCCGACAGCCTCATGCCCGGATACGACGCAGGCAACGCAGCCGTCGGCGTGCGACAGGCTGAAATGCAGCGCGGTCGAGGTTTGGGGCGATGCAACAAACGGGCGACCATAGCGGCCGGCCCCAAAGGACCAGGCGGTCGGAGCGACATTTGGCGCGACCTGCGACAGCGCCAGACGGAGCATGGCGTGCGCGTAAATATATTGCCGCCGATGCCGCTCGAACTTGAAACGGTCGGCGCGGATCCGTTCGTCGACCGACAGCAGCCGTCGGCACGCATCGGCTGCGCCTGGCGTGTCAATGGTCGCGATCAGTCCGACAAACAGTTCAATTCTGTCGTCTGCCATCAATTGGGCCTTTGGCGTCAGGCAGAGGCCCAAGCCCCGGCTCTGACGGAAGAATCAACTGAGCAAGAATCAACCAGTGGACCAGTCTTAGCGGTCCACCCAGGCAAATTCTTGTCGATTTGCAGGCCGGTCTACGGGCGCAAGCTTGCGCGAGACCCCAACTCGACCAGCGAGCGGCCCGATTTAAAAACCGGAGGCCGAAAAAATGAAGCCTGAAAGATTGGTGCGGCGTCCCTGCCGACTAGTCTTACTTTTTCTTCTTGGCCTTCTTCTTCGTGCCGCCCAGCATCGAAAGGCTGGCATCGACGTCCTTCAGCGCGGACTGCAGCTTCTTCTTCTCGCCGGCCAGCAGTTTTTGCAGGGCCTTGCGGTCCTTGTCGCTCAACGAGGTACCCTTGGTAAATTTGATGAAACCCATAACGCACTCCCCCGGTTTTGAAAAAAATCGTCCAAATCAAAAAGACGCGAATAATCTTGCGCGGTGGCGCCAAATAATCAAGATGCAACTTGATCATGCACAGCTTTGACGAGTGAACCTGTATTCGACCTCGTGCACGGCCGGTCATGCCGCCTTGCGCGCGAGCAATTGGCCGAGTGGTGTGCCGGGTTGGGCAACCGCTGCCTCCAGCAGCGCGACGAGCTCTGCCATCCATGTGCGAACCGTGCCGCCGTCCAGGAGCTCGTGCTTGTAATTACATGAACCGGTGATTCCTGTCGGGCGCTCTTTCAGCATGAGCGACAGCCAGGTCTGGTCGATCGGCAGCACCGGCTGGCCCTCGCGCGCGACGTTTCCGATCGATTGCACCGCAATCTCCGGCAGGTCGAGCGGCTGGCGCAGCGGATTCTGCAGCGTGAAATAGACCTGGAGCAGCGCTGCGGGGTCGATCCCCTCCCGCTCCAGATGGTCGGCCAGCATGTTGAACGGCAGCTCCTGCCGTGCATGCGCATCGAGCACACTCTGGCGTACCCGGTTCAGGGCCTGCGTGAACGACAGATCCGCAGTGATTGTCGTACGGACGATCACCGTGTTCTCGAACGGGCCGACGATGCGGTCGGTGTCCGGCTGGGCGCGATTGGCCATGGCGGTGGCGACCGAGATGTCGGTGCGGCCGGTCCGCGCCAGCAGCACGGCCTTCAGGCCGGTGAGCAGGCACATGAACAGCGTGCCATTGTGCTGACCGGCGAACGCTGTGAGCCGTGCGATCAGATCGGGCTCGAGCCCGAGCGGATGGTGCCCGGTGGACGCGCCCGGGTCCGCTTCGCCCTCGAAGATCGCGGCCGCGCCGCGAAGATTCTCCGTCCAGTCGGCGGCCTGGCGGCGGGCGGCGTCGGTGCCGCACCACCAGCGCTGCCAGCGCGCGACGTCCGAAAAGGCCGGAGGCGTCGGGAGCGGCGGCGCGGGGCGCCCGGCCAGCGCCGCATAGCGGTTCGACAATTCCTCGAACAGCACGCCGATCGACCAGCCATCGGCAATGACATGATGGATCGTCAGCAGCAGCACGTGGTCGTCGGCATGGAGCCGCAACAGCCGCGCCCGCAATAGCGGCGGCCGCGCGATGTCGAACGGCGTATAGGTCTCCTGTTCGATCAGCAGATCGATCTTCCGCAGTTCGAGCGCCTTGCGCCGCTTGTTGTTGTGCGGCCGACCGTCGCCGATGACCTCGACGGTGAGGACGGGCCCGAGCTCGCTGGGAGTGGCGATGCGGCTGACGGGCTCGTCGCCGTTCCGGCCGAAACCGGTCCGCAGCGATTCGTGGCGGCGCACGATGTCGCCGAATGCTTGCGCGAGGATGGCCGGATCGAGCGGGCCCTCTAGACGGAAGGCAAAGGGCAGGTTGAACAGCGGCAGGCCGGGCAGTTTCTGCTCGATCCGAATCATCTGGTCCTGTGCCATCGAGAGCGTCGGCGGCCCGCTTGCGATCAGCCGCGAGACGCTTGTGGCAAGGTTGCGCGGCTTCGCTGCCACGGCTTCGTCGACACGACGGGCAAGCTCTTCGACGGTCGGCGCTTCGAAAATGGTCTTGATCGGCAGCGATACGCCGAGCGCGCGGGCGACGCGCGCCATCACCTGGCCGGCCAGCAGCGAATGGCCGCCGAGATCGAAGAAATTGTCTGTCACTCCCAGGCTCTCGACCTTCAGCAGGTCGATCCAGATGTCGGAGAGCACCTTTTCGGTGAAGCGCCGCGCCGGCACGGCGGCATCGGGGTCGGTCGTTTGCAGCTGCGCGGGCGCCAGCAGCGCGGAGCGATCGATCTTGCCATGGGCGTTGAGCGGCACCTGGTCGAGGAACAGGAAGGCGGAGGGGACGGCATGGCCGGGCAGCCGGCTCTTCAGGAATTCGCGCAGGTCGCTGGCGCTGACCCGGCTGCCGGGCTTCGCAACGATATGGGCGATGAGCCTGACATCGCCGCTCGCCTCGCGGCGCGGTTCGACGATGCCGGTGCGCACGCCAGGATGGTCGGCAAGCGCATTCTCGATCTCCTTGAGCTCGATGCGGTAGCCGCGGATCTTGACCTGATGGTCGGCGCGGCCGAGGCATTCGATCATGCCGTCGGTGCGGCGACGGGCGAGATCGCCGGTGCGGTACAGGCGGGAGCCTGCCTGGCGCGAAAACGGATCGGGCAGGAACCGCTGCCGGCTCTGCGCGGGATCGTTGACATAGCCACGGCCGACGCCGGCGCCGCCGATGCAGAGCTCGCCGGTCACGCCGACCGGCTGCGGCTGGAGGTCGGCGTCGAGCACGTAGAGCTGGGTGTTCGGCAGCGGCGCGCCGACCGGAACGTTGCCCGTCGCTATCGCGGGCGCCCTGGTCAGACGATGAAGCGACACGTCGTCGGAACATTCCGACGCTCCATAGGCATTGATCAGCGGCACGTTCGGACAGCGGGCGAACCAGGTGCGGCAGAGGTCGATGGGCAAGGGCTCGCCGGTCGAGATCAGGAGCCGCAACTTCGCGAAGGCGCGCCGGACCGGCGCTTCGTGCATGCGATCGAGGATCACACGGAGCAGCGAGGGGACGATCTCGAGCACGGTGATGTGCTCGCGCTCGATCTCCCGCGCGAGCAGGATCGGGTCCTGCACGATCGCGGTGCCGCAGACATGTACGCGCGCGCCTATCATCGGGCCTGCGAGAAATTGCCAGACAGAAATCACAAAACTCTGCGGCGCGGTCTGCGCGATCACGTCCTTGGGCGACAGCTTCAGCTCGGAAATCAGCGAGGCCAGATGGTTCGACATGCCGCGCTGCTCGATCATGACGCCCTTCGGCGCGCCGGAGGAGCCGGACGTATAGATGAGATAGGCAAGGCTCGATGCTGTGCGCCGCGCGGCGCGGGCCGGCTTGGTTGCGCCTGGGGCGATGGTGTCGTCGATCTCGGCCACCTGGATGCGCTCGACCAGCGGCTCGAGCAGCGCGGCGACCATGGCCGATTGGGCGCGCCCTGTCAGCAGCACGCGGGCGCAGCTCGATCCGAGGATGGTCGCCAGTCGCGCCGTCGGCTGGTCCGGATCGAGGTTCAGGAAGGCCGCGCCCACGCGCTGCACCGCGATCATGGCGGCGAGCAGATCGGGGCCGCGCTCGGCGAGCAAGGCGACCACCGTCTCGGCCCCGACGCCCTCGAGCACGAGCCAGCGCGCGATCGCCTGGCTGCGGCGCACCAGCTCGCGATAACGCAGGGATGCGCGGCCGTCCGACACCGCGATCGCGTTCGGCGTCTTCTTCGCCTGGCGGTCGAAGCGTTCGCAGAAATTGCCGCGTGCGGCGAAGTTGGCGGGCACGCCGTGGCCTTTTGCCAGCAACTGCCGGCGTTCGGCCTCGGTCAGCAGCGGCAGGCGCGAGATGCGCTGTTCCGGGTCTGCGATGACGGCCTTGAGCAGTGTCTTGAACTGCGCGGCCATGCTTTCGATCGTTGCCGCGTCGAACAGATCGGTGGCGTATTCGAAGAAGCCGGTGAACCGCCCGTCGGCCTCGACCAGTTCGAGGGTGATGTCGAAGCGCGCAACTAGCGGATCCACCTCCAGCCGTCGCGTCGACAGGCCGGGAAAGCGTGCCGCCTCGATCGAGGCGTTCTGGAGGATGAACATGATCCGGAACAGCGGATTGCCGTCCGTCCTTCGCGCGACCTGCAGCGCGCGCAGTACCTCCTCGATCGCAAGGTCCTGGTTGCGGTAGGCGTCCAGCGTCACCTGACGCACCCTCCGCAACATCTCGCCGAAGCTCGGATCGCCGCCAAAATCGTTGCGCAGGATCAGGGTGTTGGCGAATAGCCCGATCAGGCGCTCGCTCTCGATCTGGTTGCGATTGGCAATCAGCGATCCCGTGGCGACGTCTTCGTGTCCAGTGTGGCGGAACAGGAGACACTGGAAGGTCGCGAGCAGGGTCATGAAGGGCGTGACGCCCTGGGCCTGGCTCAGCGCACGGACGTCGCCCGAGAGGGTCCTGGAGAACTCGAAATAGTGACGGGCGCCATGACCGCTCCAGACCTCCGGCCGTGGCCGGTCGGTCCGCAGCGGCAGCGTCGTGACGCCGTCGAGCTGCGTCCGCCAGTAATCGAGCTGCTCCTTCGCCGCCGGCGTCTGCGCCCAGTTCTGCTGCCAGAGCGCGAAGTCGCGATACTGGAAGGCGGGCGAGGGCAGCGCCGCCACGTCCTTCCTGTGTGCCGCGGCATAGTGGGCGGCGAGTTCCTCCCAGAACAACCGCTGCGACCAGCCGTCGGTGACGAGGTGATGGACGTTGACGACCAGCGCGTGGCTGGATGTGTCGAACGACAGCAGCGTGACTTTCAGCGGCGCTTCGTGTGCCAGATCGAATGGATACTGCGCGAGCTTGAGTGCCTCACGCCTGATCACCCCGACCCGCTTGTCCGCGGGGCAGGGCTTGAACTTGATCCGCTCGAACCGTGGCGGGGATTGCAGCACGCGCTGCGCGGGCTCGCCCTGCCGTTCGATGAAGACCGAGCGCAGCGCCTCGTGGCGTGCGCAGATCGCGGTGAGGCTCGCGGAAAGTGCGGCGACGTCGACCGGGCCTTTCAGCATTGCGACTTCGACGACATTGTAATTGTAGCGGGTGGGGTCGAGCCGCGAGAGCAGGTACATCCGTTGCTGCTGGAACGACAGCGGCGCGTCCGCTGCCGCCGCCTGGCGCCAGGCCGGTAATGACGCATCGCGATGGGCTGCCGCGGTCTCCAGCCGGGCCGCGAGCGCCGCCACCGTGGCGCAATCGAAAATGTCCTCGAAGGAGAAGTCGACGTTGAAGCGTTCGCGCAGGCGCGAGCGCATCTGTGTCACCGCGAGCGAGTCCGCGCCGAGCGCGAACACGTCCTGATCGATGCCGACCTGGGGCAGCTCCAGCAAGCCGGCCCAGATCGCGGCGAGCTGAGTCTCCAGCGCATTGCGCGGCAGGCGCGTCTCGCCGGCATCCGCAGTCTCCGCGATCAACCCGGCCAGCGCATTCCGCTTGACCTTGCCGCTGGCGCCCTTCGGCAGCGCGGGCACGCCGCGGATCAGGCTCGGCACCTTGTAAGCCGCAAGGCGCTTTCGCGCGAACTGGCGCAACTGGTCCGAGCTCGCCTCGGAATTCGGCCGCAGCACCACGACGGCGGCGACGTTCTCGCCGAGCTTTGGGTGCGGAACGGCAAATACGCCGGCCTCCAGCACCGCCGGATGGCCGAGCAACACGTCTTCCACCTCCAGCGGCGAGACCTTCTGGCCGCCGCGGTTGATCACGTCCTTGATGCGGCCGACGATGAAGAGATAGCCGTCGGCGTCGAGATAGCCGAGATCGCCGGTCCGGAACCAGCCATCGCGGAAGGCCGCTTGCGTCGCCGCCTCGTCATTATAGTAGCCGCGCGTCATGTTCGCCCCGCGCAGCACGATCTCGCCGCGCTCGCCGCTCACAAGCGTACGGCCCGTCTCGTCCATGATGGCGATCTCGGGCCCCGCGGCGCGGCCGACCGACCCGACCTTGCGCAGCTCGAATGGGTTGGCGGCGATCTGCGAGGCCGCTTCCGTCATGCCGTAGGTCTCGAGCACGGGAACGCCGAACGTCGCCTCCAGCCCGGCAAGGATCGCGGGCGCGAGTGAGGCCGAGGCCGAGCGGATCACGCGCAGCGACGAGGCCCCGACGCGGTCGGGATTCGCTTCCGCCGCCGTCAGCAGCGCGCGATGGATGGTCGGCACCGCCGTGTACCAGGTCGGCTGCAGCTCTCGCATCCAGCCGAAGAAGGACGCGGCGTCGAAGCCGTCGGTGCAGATCACGCTCGAGCCCGCGGCCAATGCCGTCAGAAGACCGGAGATCAAGCCATGGGCGTGAAACAGCGGCAGGACGTTGAGCAGGCGATCATGCGACGTCAGCGACAGCACTCGGCCGGCATTAAAGGCGGAGAGGCACACGTTACGATGCGTCAGCGGCACCATTTTCGGCCGCGCCGCCGTGCCCGATGTCAGCAGGATGAAGGCATCCTCGTCGCCGCGCGAGGCGCCGCTCGTGCCCGCAGGCCCGATGGTCGGGCCCATGAAAGTGCAGCCGCCGAGATCGTCTTTCGGCCCCGGCACGAAATCGATCACGGTGATGCCAAGCGCCTTGGCGACGTCGCGACTGGGCGAGTTCATGTCGGCGCGGGTGACGAGTGCGGTCAGCTTCAATTCGCTGAAATAGCGTTGCAGCTCGTCCGCGGTCAGATCGGGATTGACCGGGATGCAGGCGCAGCTCGAGGCGACCGCGATCAGCGCGAGCGCGCTGTCGGCGCCGCGCGGCAGCGCAACGGCGATCCGGTCCGCAGGCGCGATGCCGAGCCCGCGCAGCATGCGCACGAGATCCTGCGTCCGCTCGCCAAGCGCGCCATAGGTGAGTGCCGGCCGGCCGGGGGCGAGGAGAGCGGGCGCCGCAGGAATCCTGCGGGCGTGGAAGTCGAGAAGGCCGCCGATATGGGAAAAGATCTTCGTTTCCAGGCTCGCGCCGGCCGATCCCGCTCCGGATGCAATATCCGACAATGCCATTCCCTTTTGGTCTGATTGGGCTATTCTTCTCAAGAGTTAGGGAACGCGTCCAGTCTGAGGTGACGTTCGGGCCCCAAAATCTGTGGTTGAGGGGCCCAAAGCCCTTCGACGGAGTGATGGTCGGGCAGAATCACCATGCTGGAGAATGAGCCAAGTACGGCGACGGAAGGCGGGCTGAAGCGCTGGCTCGAGGGCGTCGGCCTCGGCCACTACTCCGATCTTTTCGCGCGGCACCGCCTGGATCTCGACGTACTGGGGGATCTGACCGAATCCGATCTGGTCGAGCTCGGATTGCCGCTGGGCGACCGCAAGCGGCTCCACCGGGCGATGGCGGCGCTATTCCGGGCCGAAACGGCGGAGCCGCCGGCCGCGGCGTCGCGCCCGCAGACCCGGACAGAGGTCGGGGCCGAGCGGCGCCAGCTCACCACGATGTTCTGCGACATGGTCGATTCCACCGCGCTCTCGGTGCAGTTCGATCCGGAAGACGTGCGCGACATGATTGCGAGCTTCCGTGAGACCTGCGTCCGCGTGGTCAAGCACTACGAGGGCTTTGCCGCCCGTTACGTCGGCGACGGCATCCTCGTCTATTTCGGCTATCCGACCGCACATGAGGACGACGCCGAGCGTGCGGTGCGTGCAGGGCTCGAGATCGTGCGGGTGCTGTCGACCGCGCGCGCGATCGAGCCGCGCGGCGCGCTCAGCCATTCGCCAGCTGTCCGCATCGGCATTGCGACCGGCCTCGTCGTGGTCGGTGACCTCGTCGGGCAGGGCACCGAGGAGCGCGACTCCGCGGTCGGCGAAACCGTCAATCTTGCGGCGCGCCTGCAAGCCCTGGCGCCACCCAACGGCGTCGTGATCTCCGCCTCGACGCAGTCGCTGCTGAAGGGCAAGTTCGACTACCGCAATCTCGGTGTCCATGCGCTGAAGGGCATCTCGGAGAAGGCGCAGGCCTGGCATGTGGTGCGCGCCACGCGGGTCGAGACCCGCTTCGCCGCGGCGATGGGGGCGCGGCTGACGCCGCTCGTCAACCGCGAGGAGGAGATCGCGCTGTTGATGGGCCGCTGGCAGCAGGCCAAGGACGGCGACGGTCAGGTCGTGGTCAAGTTCGGCGAGCCCGGCATCGGCAAGTCGCGCATCATCCAGGAAATCTTCGAGCGGATATCGGTCGACCGGCATGGGCAGGTCTCCTTCCAGTGTTCGCCCTACTACACCTCGACCGCGTTCTATCCGTTCGCCGAGCAGCTCAAGTTCTCACTCGGCCTCGACCGCGAGGATACCTCGGCGCTGTCGCTGGCGAGCCTGGAGACCGCGATCGCCGCCGCGCACGGCGACATCGAGCAGGTCACGCCGCTGTTTGCCGCGCTGCTGTCGATACCGACCGGCGACCGCTATCCGCCGCTCGGCCTGTCGCCGCAGCAGCAAAAGGATGCGACCGTCGCGGCGCTGGTCAATCACTTCCTCGGCCTCGCGCGGGAGATGCCGCTGGTGATCGCATTCGAGGATCTGCACTGGATCGATCCGACCTCCCGTGAGGTGATAGACCTGCTCGTCGACCGGGTGCAGAACCGGCCGATCCTGGTCATCATCACCGCGCGCTCCGAATTCCAGCCGAGTTGGAACGCGCATTCGCACATCACCACGCTGGTGCTCAATCGTCTGAGCCGGCAGCTGCGCACGACGCTGGTCGAGCGTGTCGCCGGACGGGAGCTGCCCAAGGAGGTGGTCGAGGAGATCATCGTCAAGACCGACGGCGTGCCGCTGTTCCTGGAAGAGCTCACCAAGACGGTTCTGGAATCCAATCTCCTGACCGAGCGGCACGGACGCTACGTGCTGTCGGGCCCGTGGCGGCAGCTCGCGATTCCGGCAACGCTGACGGACTCGCTGATGGCGCGGCTCGACCGGATGGGCCCGTTCAAGCGGATCGCGCAGATCGGCGCCACCATCGGCCGCGAGTTCTCCTACGAGACGCTCCAGGCCGTCGCCAATACGCCGGCCGAGCAGATCGAGGCCGCGCTCAACCATCTGGAGGAGGCCGGGCTGGTCATGCGGCGTGGCCATCCCCCGGATGCGCTCTACTCGTTCAAGCACGTGATGATCCAGAACGCCGCGCATGCGAGCCTGCTGCACAGCGAGCGCCGCAAGCTGCACGCGCGCATCGCGCAGGTGCTCGGCGAGATGTATCCCGAGAAGACCGATCGCGAGCCGGAGCTGCTGGCCCATCATCTGACCGAATCCGGCCAGAGCGAGGGCGCCGCCAGCTTCTGGCTCAAGGCCGGCAAGCAGGCGGCCAGGAGCGGCGCCAATCTGGAGGCGATCGGCCATCTGCGCCGCGGCTTGAGCGTCGTGCAGGCCAATGCGCGCATGCAGGGCGCCGACGAGATGGAACTCGAGCTGCGCATCGCGCTCGGCAACGCGCTGATCGCCGCCAAGGGCTATGCGGTGCAGGAGGTCGAGGAGAACTACATCCGCGCGCTCGAGCTGGGCCAGCAGCTCGACGACGACGAGAAGGCCTTTGCCGCCACCCGCGGCCTCTGGGTCTGCCACTTCATCCGCGCCGATCTCACCCGCGCACACGATCTCAGCGTCGAGCTCATGAAATTCGCCAAGCGCGAGCGGCTGAACGAGCGGTCGGCGCCGGCGCAGCAGACCGGTTACCTGATCGAGGCGCACCGTTCGATCGCGATGACCATGCTCTATCGCGGCCGCTTTGCCGCCTCGCAGCATCATCTGCATCGCTGCATCAACCTCTACAGCCCCGACCTGCATTCCGATCTGATGGAGCGGCACGGCACCGATCCCGGCGTCGTCTCGCTGTCCTATCTCGGCTATCTGCTCTGGTTCCTTGGCCGGCCCGACGCGGCGCGCCAGCACAGCGAACAGGCGATCGCCAATGCCGAGAAGATCCGACATCCGTTCACGCTGGCCTTCGCGCTCATGTTCGGCGCCTACCTCTGCCAGCATTTGCGCGACGTCGAGGGCACGCGCGATCACGCCAACCGCGCCATGATCATCGCGACCGAGCACAATTTCCTGCACTGGAAGCAGCAGGCCGCGATTCTGCGCGGGTGGGCGCTGACGCAGCTCGGCGAGGCCGACGAAGGTCTCAGCCAGATGCGCTTCGGCCTCGACGAATACGAGGCAATGGATTCCTGGCTCGCCGGCTGCTGGTTCCGCTGCCTGCTGGCTGAAGCCTATGCCAAGGTCGGGATGCGAGAGGCCGCCTTGCGCGCGCTGGACGGCGCGCTCGCGACTGCGCGGCGGACGGGCGATCATTCCTACCTCGCCGAGGTCTATCGCCTGCAAGGCGAGATCACGCTGTCGGACGGCGACCCGGCCTCGGTGCAGGAGGCCGAGGAGCTGTTCGGCCTGTCGCTGGACGTCGCACGCAAGCAGGGCGCGCTGTCGTGGGAGCTTCGCACCGCCACGAGCCTCGCGCGGCTGTCGCGCCAGGCCGGCAAGCGTGAGCACGCGCGTCTCCTGCTCGCGCCGATCGTGGGCAGGTTCAGCGAGGGTTTTTACACGCCGGACCTCAAGCAGGCGATGCAGCTGGTCAACGAGCTCGATGCGGATGCGCCGGTTCCTGAACAGGCCGATGCGGCGAGATGAGCGATCTCGCCGCCGCGCGTGCGCGCTATGTGGAGTTGATTGCCAGGCGCGAGCGGATTTCCTCACCGCGCCTGCTCGAAGCGCTCGCTGCCGTTCCGCGCGAGGATTTTCTGGCCAGGGGACCCTGGCGTATCAAGAGCGAAGCGGCGCGCAGCTACCGGTTGACGCCGGACGCCGAGCCCATTCATCTCTATGACAATGTGCTGGTCGCGATCGACGCGCGCCGCAAGCTCGACACCGGTCTGCCGAGCCTGTGGGCGCATCTGATCGACGTGCTCGACGTCAGGGCGAAGGACCGCGTGGTCCAGATCGGCTGCGGCCTCGGCTATTTCTCGGCGGTGCTGTCGAAGATGGTTGGTCCAAAGGGCAGCGTGCATGCGATCGAATGCGACGAGCGGCTCGCAGCGCGGGCTGCGGACTACCTTCGTAGCTATCGCAATGTCGAGGTCATCAACGGCGACGGTTGTGCGGAGATCGGCGAACCCGCCGACGTGATCATCGTCCACGCCGGCTTCTCGCATCCGTATCCGCTCTGGCTGCAATCGCTCCGCCCGCGCGGCCGCCTCCTGGTGCCGCTGACCCAGCGGGACCGCGAAGGCGCCGCCCTCAAGATCACGCGCAGGGGGAAGGGCTTCGAGGCCGAGGCGGTGCAGCAGATCCGGATCTTCCCCGGCCAGGGCCGCGGCGTGACCGCGCTCGACGACCGCGTCGCCGACTGGTGGCAGCGCGCCTCGGCCCTGGCGCCGCTGCGCTTTCGCGGGCTCGAGCAGGGGCTGCCGTCGGATGGCTAATTCTTCGTTTCATTTTACCTTGATTCCGTTTGTGAGTTTCCCGCATCTCGCGGTGCGGCTATGAGTGTGGCCTGATCGCCATCCGAGCGCGCCCATGCATTCCGTTGCCCTGCTGACTGCGAGCTATGCCAAGGATATCGAACGCTTTTCGCTGCTCAGCGAGAGCATCGACGCCTGGCTGACGGGATACACGCGGCATTATGTTCTCGTTAACGATGACGACGTCCCGCTGTTCGCGCGCTTCGCGTCCGACAAGCGCGTCATCGTTCCGGCCTCGCGTTACTTGCCGAAATGGCTGTTCGCGCTGCCGCCGGCGCTCCAGTTCATCAGCAAGCGGCGCGTCTGGCTGTCGCTGCTGTCGTCGCCCGTGCACGGCTGGCACATCCAGCAGATCCTGAAGATCGCCGGCGTCCTCAACGCGCCCGAGCAGCGCGTCTGCATCCTGGATTCGGACAATCTGTTCTTCCGCGAATTCGACGTCGGCCGGTATGCCGGCGGCGAGAAGACGCCGCTCTTCGTCACGCGCAACGGGATCGACGCCGGTCACCCCCTGCATGTGCTGTGGCTGCGCACAGTCGATCAGCTTCTCGGTGTCAAGGAACGCTCGTTCCCGGCCGACGATTATGTCGGCAACGCGCTGGTCTGGGACAAGGGCACTGCGCGCGCGATGACCGATGCCATCAAGTCGGCAACGGGCCTGAGCTGGGCTCTGGCGCTGTGCCGGAAGAAGAAGTTTTCGGAGTATCTGCTTTACGGAAACTTCGTCGCCGGTTCGCCGAAGCATCTGGCGGCCCATCGGGTCACGGAAGACAGCATCGCTGTCTCGCACTGGGATGACACGCGCCTCGATCGCCCGGCGATCGAAGCCATGATGGGCGCCGCGTCCCCCGAGCAGGTCGCGCTCTGCATTCAGTCCTACTCGTCGACCTCGATCGATGACGTCCGCGACGTCTTCCGGCTAAACTCGGCTGACAGGCGCAGTCCGAGCCTGGCTCCCGATCAGATCGGGGACACACAAGCGTTCGAGGCGCCCAAGACGCGCTAGCCTTCAAGACGCGCTAGCCTTCAAGACACGCCAGCCTTCAGACGTCCTTCGTGAACTTGCTGATGACGTCCATGAACGGCTTTGGCTTGAACTCGCCGTCGAGCGGCAAGGGACGGTTCGGCTGCTTGTCCTTCCGGGCGAAGGTGCCGTTGATCCAGCTGTAGCGATCCGAGATGCCCCAGGTCAGGATCGAGCGCACCGGTCCGCTGGCCGAGACGGCGGTCAGCAGATCGTCGACGCGCTTGGCGACAATGGCGTCGCGCTCCGCGGGACCACCCGCCAGCTTCTGGTCAATCGACGTCGAGCTCGGTGACGAGGACCTCGAGGCCCCAGGTGCGCAGCTCGGTGACGAATTCGGCGAGGCCATGCGTGTCGATCTCGAGCTCGGCATGCAGATGCGATTGCAGCCCTACGGCGTGCAGCGGAACGCCTTGGTCGAGCAGCTCCATGATGAGGTTGCGGTAGGCCGCGCGCTTGGCGATGAAGGAGTCCTTCACCGACTCGATGTCGTATTCGTTGATCGCGAGCTTCACGGAGGGATCGGCCGCGGCCGCCGTGCGGAAGGCCAGCGGAATCCAGCTCTTGCCGAGATGCTGCGTCCAGAACGTGTCACGTCGGTCGGTGATCCCCTTTGGATTGTCCGGGATCGGCTCGTTGACGACGTCCCATGACGTCAGCTTGTCTTTGTAATACGACACGACGGTGCCGATGTGGTCGAGATAGGTGCGCTCGACGCCCTTGGCGTCCTTGATCTGCTTGGTCCAGTCCGGAATGTCGTGATACCAGGCGAGCGTATGTCCGCGCATCGCCAGATCGTTCGCCCGCGCGAAGTCCAGGATCGAATCGGCGCGCTCGAAGGCAAAGGTGTGCGCGTCCGGCCGCAGCATCGGCCATTTCAGCTCGAGCACCGGCACCACCTGCGTGCAATAGGTGCTGATGGCTTCGCCGAGCCTGGGATCGGCTTGCAGGTCCCAGAGCGTGGCCGCTGCACCAAAGCCCTGACGGCGCTGGGCGAGCCTCGAGGCCGGTAACGCCGACGCGGAGACGCCCGCCGCGAGCGTCGCGGCGCTGCCGAGGAGGAATTGGCGTCGGTCGAGCCTGATCACGCGTGGTTCTGCATCACGGCTTCGGCGATCTCGTAATAGTGAAGCGCGCCCTTCTCGAGCGTCAGATTCTCGGTCACGTAGTCGCGTGGCGCGAAGCCGCCGGCGCTCACATGCGACCAGAACCCGCTCCAGCCGGAGATGAAGCGGGCAGCATCGGTAAAGGTTGCGCCGCAGCGTGCGTCGAAATAAGGTACCGACGAGACGCCGCCTTCGTACCTCACCTTGTGCGGGAAATATTTCGGATCCTGCCACGGCCCGCCGCGATCCCACGCAAAGACGGGAATGCCGCTCGACAGCGCCTGCTGGCAGGCGATCCCCTGGCTCTCATGCTCGCACAGGAAGATCATGCTGCGGCAACGCGCCAGCGCCGCCTTGTAGTCGTCTTCCTTGTAGTGCCCGTAGCGGATCACCTCGACCGTGCGGCCGCTGGCCTCGAGATGCCGGCGGATCGGCTCGATCAGTTCGGACTCGTATCGCCCGTAGTCCCAGCGAACCTTGTCATAGAGCAGCACGTCCATGCGCTTGCGGTCGGCCGGCGCCGGTGTCCACAGGTCGGTGTCGATGCCGACGGGCCAGGCGTCGACATGGGGCCAGTGCGGACGGAACATGTCGGCGTACCATCTGCACGGCACCAGCACGCGCTTCACCTGCAGGTCCTTCAGGCGCTCCGGTGCATCGACCGGGTGATCGTACATGGCGACGCCGAGCAGGAGCGGGTTCTTCCATTTGAACCAGTCGAGGACGAACGGCCGCCCGATGATGCAGGCGAGCTCCTCCGGGTGCTTCTGGATGTAGCGATAGTCGTTGACGCGATAGCGGATGCCGAGCCGGTCGAGGCCCGCGCACAGATTGAGCAGGACACGCCGCTGTCCGCTGATGAAGGACTCGCCCTTGACCACGCGCCGCAGCAGCGGCCGGAGGTGCCGATCTCCCGGAAACCAGCGGTCGTCCCGCTCTTCGAAGAAGAGGTTGAGGACCATCCTGTCGCTCCTTTGCGTGCCGAAGTCCGCCGGAACCAGCGGAGCGTCAGTGTCACCATGCGGCCAGGAAGTCGGGTGCGCCCGCGTTCGTTCGGCAACGTCCATGTCAGTCACGTCCACGCATCGGATGGGTCGGGCGACCTTTTGATATTGTTGCTTCTTTTCTGTGATCCCGCCGGTTCCTACAAGGACAGGGCAAATTTAACGCTAACGCGCGATAACCGCGGACATGTTTCATTCGCGATCCGATTTGCAGGCTTATGCGACTATCTTGACCGGCGCTGGCGGCGCAGTGCGGTGGCCGCAGCAAAGGCCAACTGCTTTAACGCTCCGTTAATCCTCGAGGCGCCGACGATCCCGAGCTCGCATGCTGAACCGCCATTTCTCCATTTACCTCGCCGCCTACATCCTGCCGGCGGCGGTGGGTTTCTTCGCCGTCACCGCCTACACGCGGCTCCTGAGCCCGGCGGAATACGGCGTCTATGTCGTCGGTATCAGCCTTGCCGGCATTCTCGGCGCGATCTTCTTTGCCTGGATCAAGCTGTCGGTGTCGCGCTATCAGGCGATGTCGGCGGAGGTGGATTTTCGCGGCACGGCGATGGTCGCCTTTGGGCTCACGGTCGCAGTGCTTTGTGCCACCACGCCGCTCGTATTCCTGTTCCGCAGCGATGTCAGTGTCGAGCTGCTGCTTGCCAGCATGTTCGTTGCGATCATGGCCAATGCGGTCGATGTCGGGCAGGAGTTCGAGCGCGCCAAGCTGCGCCCCTATCGCTTCGCCGCGATCTCGATCGGGCGCAGCGTGGCGAGTGTCGGCTTCGGGCTCGCCGGCATCTGGCTCGGCTGGGGCGGACTCGGCCTGCTCGCCGCGTTCGGCCTCGGCTCGCTCACGGGCATCATCCTCAATCTCGTCGGCGACCGCAGCAAGATCGCGCGCTTCCAGCACAGCCAGTTCATGCAACTCGCGCGCTACGGCCTGCCGCTGACGCTGGTCGGCCTCTCGGTCGCGCTGTACTCGAGCTGCGACCGTCTCATCGTCGCCTATCTGCTCGGCAAGGACGCCGCCGGCATCTTCGGCGTTGCCGCCGACCTGCCGCGCCAGTTCATGGTGATGATTGCGTCCAGCGTCGCGGCTGCGACCGTGCCTCTGGTGTTCCGGTCGTTGTCGGAGAACAACAAGGAGACGACGCGCGAGCGGCTGACCGAGAGCCTCGAGCTGCTGCTCGGCGTGGTCGCACCCGTTGCGGTCTGGCTGGCGCTCGCAACCGACCAGGTTGCGGGCACGCTCGTGGGCGTCGATTTCCGCGCCGGCGTGTCGGCATTGCTGCCGACACTGGTGCTCGCCCGCTTCCTCGGCATCGCCAACCAGTTCTACGTCCAGATCAGCTTTCAGCTCGCCGAGCGTCCCTTCATGCTGGCGGCGCAGTCCTTCCTCACGCTGGTGGTGAGCGTGGTGCTGATGTTCGCGCTGGTTTCAGGCTACGGGATCTATGGCGCCGCGCTGGCGACGCTCGCGACCGAGGCGATCGGCTTCGTGGTTGCGGTCGTCCTGATGCAGCGCGCCCATCCCGTGCCGTTCGACGCCGCCCGCATCGCCGGCGTGGCTGTCTCCGCAGCGGCGATGGCGGTTGCGATCCTCCTCGCCCGGTCGCAGACCAGTGGCACCGGCTTCGTGGCGCTGACCATGGTGAGCCTTGCCGGCGGGCTCGCTTACGCGGCAGCGGCCTGGCTGCTCAATGTCGCGAATGTCCGGGCCCTTTCGATGCGTTTCCTGCGAAATTTGAACCGGAAGGCACTGGGCGTTTGACGGGTCGGGCGGCCGCAGTCCCGGCGGGGTGGACATTCTGCCGCAGCGGTGGACCGCCAGCTCCGGACCGGCCTGGGCCGCAAGCGCCCTTCCGTCCGTGCGGGCCGTCGTATATGAGAGATTTGCCGCCGGAACGTGCCGAATCTCGCCACAGACGGAACGTATGGCAGCTGTGATTTCTTAATTTAGAGATCGCAAACTGACATTTGACCGGCACGCGCGGGCGGCATTTCGACCGAGGATGGCATGAAAAACCTGATGACAACGGCGCAATCCACCTTGGCGGTGCGGCGTTGGGGGCCTCCCGGAGTTGTGACCCTGGCGGCTATGGTCGCATTGGCGACGCTGGGCCCGGCGTCCGCAGCCAAGCAGGCGCGTCAGGTCGCCGAGGCGGTGGCCCAGCGCGAGGCCGGCGAGCCGATCATGGCGATCGTGTCGATCAAGAGCCAGCAGGTCACCTTCTACGACGCCGATGGCTGGATCCTGCGTGCGCCGGTCTCGACCGGCACCACCGGGCGCGAGACGCCAGCCGGCGTCTTCGCCATCGTCGAGAAGGACAAGGACCACCGCTCGACCATGTATGACGATGCCTGGATGCCGAACATGCAGCGGATCACCTGGAACGGCATCGCGCTGCATGGCGGCCCGCTGCCGGGCTATGCCGCCTCGCATGGCTGCGTGCGCATGCCGTTCGGCTTTGCCGAGAACCTGTTCGACAAGACCAACATCGGCATGCGCGTGATCATCTCGCCGAACGACGCGGCGCCGGTCGATTTCACCCACCCCTCGCTGTTCGTGCCGAAGCGGGAGGCCATTGCGGCAGTGCCGAGCCGGGCCGACAAGCTCTCGGCCGAGGCCGAGGAGGCCACCAGGGCCGCCGACGAGACCAAGAAGGCGGCGGCCGCGGCCGCGAAGGAGGCGGCCTCGCTCCCAGCCTTGCTGCGCAAGCTGGAGCAGCAGAAGGCCCGCGCCGACGCCGAGCTCGCCTTCGCCGACAAGACGCTCGCGAATGCAAAGACCGATCAGGCCCGCGTCAAGGCCGAGGAGCTGAAGCAGAAGGCGGCGACGAAGGCCGCCGATGCGGCGACGCAACTGGACGCCGCCAAGGCTGCGGCGCAGCCGAAGCGTGACGCGGTCGCTGCGACGAAAGAGGCGGCGAAGGTGGCTGCGGCGAAGAAGGCCGACGCGGTGAGGGCCGCGACCGATGCCAAGCTCGCGTTGGAGCCGGTCTCGGTCTATATCAGCCGCGCGACGCAGAAGCTCTACGTGCGGCGGAACACGCACAAGCCGGCGCCGGACGGCGGCGGCGAGGTGTTCGACACCAGCATCGAGGTCCCCGTCACGATCCGCAATCCCGACCAGCCGCTCGGCACGCACATCTTCACGGCCATGGCGAGGACCGACACGGGCCTGCGCTGGAGCGTGGTCACGATCGACAGCGGCGACGACGCCAAGGCCGCGCTCGACCGCATCACCATCCCGCAGGACGTGTGGGATCGCATCGGACCGACCGCGCTGCCGCGCTCCTCGATCATCATCTCGGACGAGCCGCTGAGCAGCGAGACCAACTACCGCACCGAGTTCGTCGCGGTGCTGAGCAACCATCCCCAGGGCGGCTTCATCACGCGCAAGCCGACCGCCCCGTCGATGGACATTGCCAGCGATGACGGCTGGGACAATGGCGGCAACGGCTTCGGCTACTTCTTCCAGCAGCGCGATCCGTACGCGCAACCGGTCAACCCGCGCCGGCAGCGCGGCGGGTACCAGTACTATCAATCGACGCAGCCGATGCAGCGGAGCTGGTGGTAACGCGTGCGGCGAAGCTCGCGATTACCGACGCGCCTCGATCACGATCGCCTGGATCTTGCCGTCGATCGCCCCGGAGCCATGGCGCGCCCGGAGCGCCTCGGCAACGACGTCGGTTGCAGCCTGAAGCTTGCTGGCGTCCCTGGCCTCGATCTCGCTGCGCAGCGGCGTGCCCTGGCAGAGCGCGATCGCGACGTATTCGGCCGACGGCGCGCGGCTGGTCTCGGATCGCGTTTCGATCGATATGTCACCGAAGCCCGCACGTTCGAGGTCGGTCCTGATGACGGCCTTGTCGTGATAGCCGTGCGGCGTCCGGACCATGAAACGGGGCGGATCGTCGGGAAACAGCTTTGCGAGCGCGACCGTGGCTTCGTGTGTGAGCACATTGTCCTCGATACGATCCCAGACATTGAACACGAACGTGCCATCGCCCTTCAGGACTCGTTTCACCTCTCCGTAGGCCTTGACGCGGTCTGGGAAGAACATCGCGCCGAACTGGCAGCACACCACGTCGAACTCGGCATCGCCGAAGGGTAGGGCCATTGCGTCCGCCTGCCGCCAGGTGATGCGATCATCATCGGCCTGGCGCTGCGCGGCGACCGCGAGCATGGGCTCGTTGAGATCTGTCGCGACGTAGCGGACCCCTGGCGGTAGCGCCGTCGCCATGGCGCGCGTCACGGCGCCGGTGCCCGCGGCGATCTCGAGCAGCACGGAAGGAGAGCGGGCCGCAACGCGCCGTGCCAGGTCCTGCGCATAGATGGAGAAGATCAGCGGGACGAGATACTCGTCATAGATTTTCGGAATCGAGCCGGCGAAAACCTTGTCAGTGCTGGACATGCTTGCCTCGCTGAAGGTTGGACGCGAGGCTCACGTTAGCATGGTTTCCCCCCGGTCGCGCCAGCAACGAAGTAGACCACGCCTTCCTGCCTGGTCTCGCGTTGCGAGCAACGGGCAAGACCGGGCTCGACAACGTCAGGGCCGAAGAGTGGAACAGGATCTACGACGTCAACGTCCGCGGCCCCATTCTGTGTTGCCGCGCCGCGATGCCGAAGTTCGACAATGCGCAGACGCTCGCGATCGATAGCGGCCTGAGCGGGATGTAGCTCCTGTCGCGCAATCCGGGCTGCGAGATGTGCTAATACATCCGTTCATGCTTCTCCCTGACGACCCCGACACATGAAAACCACGCTGCTGAAACCCGAACAGTACACCCGTTCGCCCTGGAAGAACGGCGGCGGCATCCTCACCGACATTGCGGGCGCCCATCGTGCAGACAGCCCGGTAAAGGACTGGGACAGCCTGCTCTGGCGCTTTGCGTCCACGCCGATCGTGACGCCCGGTCCGTTCTCCCACATGCCCGGCATCGACCGCCTGCAGATGGTCGTCAAGGGGCGCGGACTGGTGCTGAAGTCGCCGACGCAGCAGTTCGACGAGCGTGAACCTTTTACGACGGTGCGCTTCTCCGGCGAGCTCGAGATCGTCACCGTGCTGGAGGAAGGTCCCGTCGAGGTCGTGAACCTGATGGCGCGGCGGGGCGCTGCAGAGATCGAGCTTGTCGCCCTGAGGGAACTGGGCGAGCGCCCGTTGCCCCCCGGCACGCACCTCGTCTACGCGGTCTCCGGCGCTTGCAGCATTCGCCTCAATGGGGAGGGTTTCGTCGTTCCCGACGGCAGCACGCTGAAGGTCGAGCTGACCGAGGCGTCCGGTCTGGCGCTCGTTTCAGGCTTGGCGGTGTTGGCGTCGATCCAGCTCGTCGGCTAGGCGGCAACCGCCTTCGGATGCGCACAATTACCGGCACACGATATCTGCTCGATGAAGGCCGCCGCTAAGGGGCAGGATATGAACGCGCCACACCCAAATCCCCCCACGCTGTCCGACGGCGTCGTCCACTGGCTGACCAACGGCACGCGCGACGAGCGCTTCATCGACAATATCTTTGCGGAGATGTGCATCCGCCTCCAGCAGGCCGGCATCCCGCTCAAGCGATCGACGCTTCACATGCTGATCAATCACCCGCAATGGCTCGGCGCCCGCTTCATGTGGTCCCACGGCATGCGCGAGGCGGAGATTGCATTGGTCGACTACGACGTTCGCGAGCGGTCCGAATATATCGGCAGCCCCGCCAACGAGATGCAGAACGGCGCGAGCGAGCTGCGGGAGAACCTCGAACGCGACCCCGCGCTCGGCCGCAAGCATGCGCTCTACGACGAGATGCGGCAGAAGGGTCTGACTGACTATGTGGCCTGGCCGCTGTATCACACGCTGGGCAAGCGCCATCTCATCACTTTCGCTACCGACCGGCCCGGCGGCTTCGAGGACGCGCATATCGCGGCCCTGAAGAACCTGCTGCCGGTGCTGGCGCTGGTCAGCGAGATTCGAGTCAAGAACCGCCTGGCGCGAACGCTGCTGGAGACCTATGTCGGCGCCCATGCCGGCGAGCTGATCCTGGCCGGCGCCACCCGGCGCGGCACCGGCACCACGGTGCGCGCGGCGATCATGATCTGCGATTTGCGCGATTTCACGAAAATCTCCGACAACTGGCCTCGCGACGACGTCATCGACCTCCTCAACGACTATTTCGACGCGATGTCGGAGCCGATCACACGGCATGGCGGCGAGATCCTGAAATTCATCGGCGACGGCCTGCTCGCCATCTTCCCGCTGAGCCAGCCCGATGCCTGCGCCAACCTGCTGCATGCCGTGAGAGAAGCGAGGGAAGCCATGGCCGCGCTGAATGAGCGCAACAGGAGCAGCGCCCGCGCGCCGCTTAACTACGGCATCGGCGTCCATGTCGGCGACGTCATGTACGGCAATATCGGATCGTCGAGCCGGCTCGATTTCACCGTGATCGGTCCCGCCGTCAACATGGCCTCCCGCCTCGAAGCGCTCACGAAGCAGATTGGGCGCAACGTGCTGCTGTCGCGCGACTTCGCCGAACTCGTGCAGCCGAAATTCGAACTGGAGCGCGTGGGCAAATACGACGTCCGCGGCTTCAGCGATCCGATCGAGCTGTTTGCGTTTCCTGGGTGAGGGATCGGCAAGGCCGTTCGGCGCCGGCGATCACTTCCGGTTCGCTCCGGTTGAGCCGGAGCCCGGTATCGCCTGCTGGCCTCCTTCGGTTTGCCTGGAGTCGTTGTCGCGCGGTCGTTCGGTCGTCGATCTCGCCGGCGCGCTGGATCCGCCGCCATTGTTGTCGGACGACGTGTTGAGGCTCGAGGCTCCCGCGCCCGTGGTGCCGCCGGTGCCGGATGAATCGATGCTGGAGCCGGTCCTCGACGGACCCGTGCCGCCTTGCGCGAACGCGCAGGATTGAGCGGCGAGAGCCGCAACGAGGCCTGCCAGAACAAGCGCTTTCATGTGCGCTCCTTTGCTTGAGGTCGGACGGCGCCGGCTCTGGTCCAGGGGGCGGAGTTCGAGCCGGCGCCGTTTGCCGGACGATGTGGGACCCGGCACGGGTCAATGCGCGGTGAGGTGAGGCTGTTCCTATTTGCGGGGAGGTTGCCAATGCCGCATTGTACGACTACGCTTCGCAGCAAGCCTACTATGCCCAGACGGTCCTGCGATCAGCCGCCCGTTTATGCCAAAATTCCTTCGCATCGGTGTCCATCAGTCGAACGTCTCCGGCTACACCTCGAAAGCGTGGTGCATCAGGCGTGCCGGCACGACGATCTTCCTGAAGTGGGGCGCCGTGGAGGTGCATGGCGCAGGCAGCGGGCGAAAGGTCTACTGGGCGCGCGTGCCGCAGGAGAAGACGATCCGCTGCCGCACGCCGCAGCGCGCCCGGGACTATGTCAAGGCCGCGATCGCGCGTCGCCGCAACCACCGCTATGAGCCGCTGGCCGGGGCCATCGCGAACCGGCGCCCATCGGCCGCACGCACCGCCGAGCTCAAGCACGCGCTCGCCACCATCCTGATCGTCGACATCGTCGGCTCCACCGCCAAGGCCGCCAAGCTCGGCGATGCGCGCTGGACCAAGGTGATGGGTCACTACTACGCCGCTGTCCGCAAGGAGCTGAAGAGCTCGCGCGGCAAGGAGGTCGTGACCACCGGCGACGGCGTGCTGGCGACCTTCAAGGCACCCGCCGCCGGCATCACTTGCGCAACCGCGATCCAGAACGCCGTGCGGACGCTGGGCCTCGAGATCCGGGTCGGTCTGCACGCCGGCGAGTACACGATCAGCGGCGGCGAAATGGTGGGCCTTGCCTTCCACATCGGCACCCGCATCGCCGCCAAGGCGCGCGCCGGCGAAGTCCTGGTCTCGAGCGCGGTGAAGGAGCTGCTGAAGGCGCAGTCCGCGATCAGCCTGAGAGATCACGGCGTGCACCGGCTCAAGGGCGTGCCCGAGCGGTGGCGGCTGTGGCGGGTGGAGGGGTGAGACGCGCGCTCCGGCTTGGTCGCCAGGCCTGCGATCAATCAGCTGTCAAAACGTCTCGGTGATCTTGCTCAGGCGAGGGGGACGATCCGGGTCAAATCCGCGGGCGCGTGCCGCCTGCTCGATCATTCGATAGGCCGGAACGAGCATGGTGATCGCGTCGGTGGCAGGGTCATCCTCGGCCAGCCAGGGCAGCGAGCCATGCGGTCCGCCGCAGAGATGCAGCGCGAACTTCTGCTCGCGCAACTCCTCCGCAAGTGCGTCCACGCTGGCCGCAGTTTCATCCATGAGGCGCAGCATGAGGACCGGCGTACGCGACGACAGCGCGGCACGTGGCCCATGCTGCAGCTCGGCGGCGCTCAAGCCGATGGAGGGCAGGCGCAGGATTTCCGAAAGCTTGAGCGCGATCTCCCTCGCCGACCCCAGGGCCAGGCCTCGAGCTGCCACAAACACGGCCGACGCCTTGACGAGATCATCGGCAATCGCGGACCAGTCGAGCGCCAGCGCAGGGCGCAGGCGCTCGGGCAGCCGGTCGAGGGCTGACCGCAGCGCACGATCTTGCGCCAGCTCGGCAACCAGTCCGGCACCGGCGGCCATCGAGCCGATGACGGTCTTTGTCGCCGCAACTGAATGCTCCTGGCCGGCTTCGATCGGAACGACGAACTCCGCTTCGTCAGCCACCGGCGACGAGGTCGTATTGACGATGGCAATGGTGCGGGCGCCCGAAGCGCGCGCCGACCTTGTCGCTGCGACGAGATCCGGGCTGCGCCCGGATTGCGAGATCACGATGAACAGCGCATCGCGCAGCATCAAGGGTGTGCGAAATGCCGTGACCACCGAGGGAGCACTCGCTGAAACGGGAAGGCGAAGCCGCGTCTCGACAAGGTATCTCAGGAAAACTCCGGCATGCCCGGAGCTTCCCCGACCACACACGACGCACAGGGGGGCGGAGCCTATCTCGATTCGCTGCGCGATGTCGCGGGTGGCTGGACGACCACGAACGATTTTCGCGACGGTATCGGCGCTTTCCAGGATTTCACTCGCCATCGCGGATGTCGTCACGATTCGGCCGCTCCCCCCTGCTTTCGTGCCGGCGGTGCCTTGGGATGCCGGTCACGATGCGAGTCCCGATCTCTGGCGAGCTCGGCAAACACGCGCCGGAGATTGCCATCGCCGTCCCTCAGAATGGTCTCGGCATCAGCCCTATCGACGCCCAGCGCCAGAAGGACTGCCGTCTTGACGTCTCCTTCGGCCTGCTCGAGCGAGCGTGCCGCGTGCGACGGATCGCAGCCGGCGATTTGCGCCACCATCGCCTCGGCACGCCGCTTCAGCTTGGCATTGGTCGGCTGCATGTTCACCATCATGCCGCGATACACCCGGCCAAGACGCAGCATGATTCCCGAGGAGATCAGGTTGAGCACGACCTTCTGCGCAGTGCCGGCCTTCATCCGCGTGGAGCCGGCGATCAGCTCGCGGCCAGTCTCGATCAGGATGGGAAACCTGGCCGACGCCAGCAGGGCGGTGCCGGGATTGTTGGCGACACCGATGATCACGGCCCCGCAGGCGCCTGCCTGCTGCAGCGCCGCGACCGTGAACGGCGTCGTCCCGCTGGCGGCGACCGCAATCACCACATCATGCGCCGTGAGCCGCGCCGCATTGATCTGCGCAACCGCATCATCGATGTCATCCTCGGCGCCCTCGATGCTGGTGACGAAGGCACTGTCTCCCCCGGCGACGACGAAGCGGACGCGCTCTTTGGGCCAGGCGAAGGTCGGCGTCAGCTCGGCGCCGTCCTGGACCGCCACGCGCCCCGAAGTGCCGGCGCCGACATAGACAAGGCGACCATGATCGCCGAGCGCCGCTTTGGCCGCTTCGGTCGCCGCGGTGATCGCGGGGAGGGCATGGCCGATCGCTGCGACGGCCGCAAGCTGGCCCTCCCACATCGCCTCCATCGCGGTGGCCAGCGACCATGCATCAAGATCGGCAAAGCGGGGATCGACTTCTTCGGTGGCCATATTGTTGATCCATGCGCCATCAAACGCGGAACTTTGCAGCCGGCTCATGCTCGGTTTCCATTCTGGGTAGCTTGAGCCGTCCTCGCGCCACCAGTAACGCGCCGGCCGCCGCATCGCCGTCAGGACGCTTCAGGCGGGCGCGCAGGTCGGGCGTCAGCCAGGGCGTGATGGCATCCGCGAGCCCGCCCACCAGCGAGAGCCGGTCGATTCCTCTCGCCAGGAATAGATCGAGCAGATCGCCAATGGCATCTGCCGCGCGTTCGACAATGCGGCGGCCGACCGGATCGCCTCGATTTGCGTGCCGCATCACGATCGGTGCGAATGCGGCGTAGTCTGCGGCTCTGGCTTGTTCGGACCAGGCCACCGCCTGATAGGGATCATCATCGAAGGCGCCGAGCACCTCTGAAAGCAATGGCGTCAACTCGCCGCGGCGATCGGCGGCCCGCAGCGCCAATCGGACAACCTGCAGGCCGATGTCGGCGCCGCTGCCTTCGTCCGACACTGGAAAACCGTAACCGGCGAGACGGACCTCGCGGCCGTCGACCAGGCCGACACCGACCGAGCCTGTGCCGGCCACGACGATGGCTCCGTCCGCCCCGCTATGGGCGCCAAGACAGGCCGCGAGGCCGTCGCTGATCAAGCTAACGGACGCAAAGGGATGCGCGATCTCGCTGAGCGCCGCTTTCGCGCCCCGGCGGCCGATGCCGGCAAGGCCGATTCCGGCGTGCATTTGGGCGAAATCCTCGCGGCTCAGTCCGGCCCGTGCGGCCGCCGCTTCGGTCGCCTCCATGATGGACCGCCAGGCCTTGTCCACGCCGATCCGCGTCGTGGCCGGCCCCGAGCTCGCTTCTCCGAGCGCCTTGCCGTTTTCGTCCTCGATCCGGGCGCGGCAGCGGGTTCCGCCGCCATCAATGCCGAGATACGTGGTACCTTTTGTTCCCATGGAAAGTTAACGCGAAGGTTTCGCTTGGGGTCCGCACAAGCTCCCTCTGGCGTACATATGAACTCCTGTGCGAGACTCGCCTCACGAGTCCGTGACGGCCATTCCCGGATCGATACAGATGGACCACGCTGGTTCTGCCGCTCTCACGATTGCTGCCGAGCACATCTTTGATGGCATCGACATGCGCGGGCCGGGGTCGGTCAGGATCGCGCAGGGACGGATTGAAAGCATCAGCTTCGACGAGGCCGCGGGGGCGTCAATCCGCCTTCCCCGAGATGCGATCCTTGCACCCGGATTCATCGACATCCAGGTGAACGGAGGCGGGGGCGTGCTTCTCAACGACCAGCCGACCGAGGCCGGCGTTCGCCGTATCGTCGAGGCGCACCGCACGGCTGGCACTACTGGCTGCTTGCCGACCCTCATCTCCGATCGAACCGAGGTCATCGAACGATTGGCTGCAACAGCCGAGGCGTGCCTCGAAATTCCCGGCGTGCTCGGCTTTCACCTGGAAGGTCCGGCCCTCAACAGGTCCCGCAAGGGCATTCACCCGGACGCCGAGATACGCGTTCCCGATCGGCGCGACCTCGCCGCCATCAAGAGTTTCGGGCACCGCGGTCGCTCCATTGTGACCCTGGCCCCGGAATGCGTGCCCGCGTCCATGATCGATGAATTGATCGACGCCGGATTGCGTGTCGCGGCGGGCCACAGCGACGCCAGCGCAGCCGAAACTGGGGAGGCGGTCGATCGCGGTGTCTCGGGGGTGACCCATCTGTTCAATGCCATGTCGCAGTTGAACGCCCGAGAGCCGGGCCTGGTGGGCGCCGCGCTCGGGGATGACCGGCTGTTTGCAGGGATCATCTGCGACGGCATCCACGTCGACCGGGTCGGTTTGCGTGTTGCCTTCCGCTGCAAGGGGCGCGATCGATTGATGCTGGTCACCGATGCCATGCCATTGGCGGGAACGAGCGGCCGGCAATTCATGCTCCAGGGCAGGGAGATCACGTTGCACGAGGGGCGCCTGACGGGCCCGGACGGCACACTCGCAGGCGCTCACCTCACCATGATCGAGGCGGTACGCAACGCTGTTGCCCTCATCGGAATCTCTCTCGTCGATGCCCTCATCATGGCGTCCCGGACACCCGCTTCGTTTCTGGGCCTTGACGCCGAGCTTGGACGCGTCGCGCCGGGATACCGCGCGGATCTTGTCGCTTTCAATCCGAATTTTGAGGTCGTCGGCACATGGATCGGCGGTAGGGGTGCGATGGGGGAGGCCAGCAAGGCTTTCGAGCGAGGTTAGATGCGCAATCATCCCGTCATCGTGCAGAAATACGGCGGTGTCTGCCTCGAGACACCGGCGAAGATTCGCGCGGTTGCGCGCAGTCTCGCCGACCTGCACGGCCGCGGTCACCGCGTCGTGGCGATCGTCTCCGCCATGGGCACGACCACCGACCAGTTGATTCAGATGGCTCATCAGGTCAGCCCAGCTCCCAACCGCCGTGAGCTCGACATGCTGCTGACGACGGGTGAGCGCATCAGCATGTCCCTGATGAGCATGGCGCTTTCCGATCTCGGCGTGCCTGCGATCAGCTTCACCGGCAGCCAAGCCGGCGTGATGACCGACGACTCCCACTCCTCCGCACGCATTCTGGACGTGCGGCCCATTCGCGTGCTCGAGGAGCTCGATCGCGGACGCGTCGTGGTGCTGGCGGGATTCCAGGGCGTGAACCCGGCGACCAGGGAAATCACCACGCTCGGCCGGGGCGGCAGCGACACCACGGCCGTCGCGATGGCCGCCGCGCTGAAAGCCGAACGCTGTGAAATCATCAAGGAGGTCGACGGAATTTGTTCGGCCGATCCGCGCATTGTGCCGGATGCAAGACCCCTGCGGCAGGTGGACTTCGCATCCCTGTCGGAGATGTGCTTCTGGGGTGCGAAGATCCTGCATTTTCGCAGCGTAGAGCTGGCGCACAGTCAGGATGTGCCTCTGGTCCTCAAGCAATGGGGCGGCGTCGAGCACAGTACCCAAGTGATGAAAGAGGTTTCAGGCATGGAAAACGGGAAGGTTCTCGCCGTCAACTCGATAGCCCGCATTGAGCATGTGGAAATCGATTCCAGGGATCTCAATCACGGTTTCGAGAAGCTCGCGCAGCATCTCAAGCAAAACAGCCTGTCGTGGCCGCAGCTCCTTGCATCACACTTCGCCGCAGGAAAAACCAGCATGACGGTGGCATGCGATACTGAGTGGCTGGATGCCTTGCTGCGCACGCTGGAGCACGCTGGCGATCTGCGCAAGCAGCGCGAAGCTTCGAGTGCGGTGAGTCTCACCTGCTTCGGTGGCGTCTCATCGGAACTGCCGTTCAGGGCATTGCAGGTCCTTGGGGCTCACGGGATTGTCCCCGACAGGTACGTGTTGTCACCGCATTCGGTCAGCCTGTTTCTGCCCGTGGAGGACCGGGATGTCGCGGTCAAAGCGTTGCATGCGCTTGTCCAGCAAGCCCAGGATCCGAGCAGCATCGCGAACGCGAACTGACGCGAGAGCCGTCTGCGAGATCGCTCCTTGGGAATCCGGTCGCGGCGGCGGTCACCAGCCTTCGCCCTTCGGCGTGGCAGCCTTCGCTCGCTTCGCTTTGCATATGTGGTGCTGACTTGCCTACCCCTTCTACCTGCAAGAAGAATGACGTAAGGATTGCAAGGAAGAGGATTTGAGATGGCCAAGAACACCGAGAAAAAGCCGCCTGCACTCAAGGGCGTGTCGGCAGCCGAACGGGCTTTGGCGGTGTTAACGGCCTTCCGTCGAGGCGACAGTGCCTTGAGCTTGGCGGAGTTGGCCGAGCGCACCGGACTTGTCAAAAGCACCATTCTGCGGCTTGCTTTGTCGCTGCAACAATACCGGCTGCTCGCGCGTTTGCCGGATGGTTCTTACCGGCTCGATGCAGAGACGTTGCGCCTCGGCACGGCCTATCAACAGGCGTTTCGTCTTTCCGATCACGTCATGCCCGTGCTCGAGCAACTCGCAGCGAGAACCGGCGAGACGACGTCCTTCTACGTTCGCAATGGCGAAGAGAGGCTGTGTCTTTTCCGGGTGGAGAGCACCAGTCGCATTCGGATGACCGTGCAGCCGGGCGACACCCGTCCGATGGATAAATCGGCCATCGCCCAGACCCTTCGTCGGTACGAGTCCGGAGTCCCCGGTCCGGACGACGAACTGCCGCTCTTCAGCTCCGGCGTCACCGATCCTCATGCCGCCGCGCTCGCCATGCCTGTGTTCGGCATCGGCGATTCCCTGGTCGGGGCGCTGGCGATTTCAGGGCCGGTCAGCCGCCTTACGGCTGCGCGGGCGGAGCAGATGAAAGGTGCGCTGGTCGAGGCCGCCACCAAGCTCACCCTGGCGTGTGGCGGGCCCCCCCTCTCCGGCACCGGAAAGGCCTCCCGAAAGCGGTCCAGTTTGACCGCATGAAACGAAACGTCGTTCTATTTTTGCTTGCCGCGTCCGCCGCCATCGGCCTATAAGCCTTCATAACAGACGATGGGAGGACGAACGTCGTGGCAGCAACGCTCACGCGCAGGACTGTCCTTGCTGGACTAGGCGCATCACTCGTTCCGCACCTCGCGGCGGCGCAGGCAGAGGGAGTGCGCTGGTCGAGCGGTTCCGAGAAGCCGCGCTTCTTTGCGCCGGCAGGCTCCACCGACTGCCATTTCCACACCTATGACAAGACCTACCCCGTCATGAAGGGTGCAACCCTGCTGCCGGAGGACGCCTTGCCCGACGATTATCGCGCCCTCCAGCGCCGGATCGGCACGACGCGGGGCGTCATCATCCAGCCCTCCACCTATGGTACCGACAACCGGCTGCAAATCGCCTCACGCCAGGCGCTGGGCGCGGAGAACTTTCGTGTTGTCGCGGTCGTGCCGGAGGACGTATCGGATGCCGACCTGCGACGGCTCGACGAGCAAGGTGTTCGGGGCGTTCGCTTCAACCTCGGATTTCCCGGCGTGTTGACGGTGGAGTCGCTCAAGCCACTCGCGCCGCGGCTGGCCGATCTCGGCTGGCATTGCCAGATCAACATGCGCCCCCAGCAGATCGAGGACCATGCGGACCTGCTGGCTTCTCTGCCCGGGCGTCTCGTGTTTGATCATCTCGCGCAGGTGCCGCAACCGGGTGGCGTCGAGAGCGCTCCCTACAAGATCGTTCGTGGCTTGCTCGACCGCGGCAAGACCTGGGTCAAACTGTCGGGTCCCTACGTGTCCAGCAAGCACGGCGCGCCGGACTACGCCGACGCAGGTGCCGTTGCCGCAGCTTACGTGAGGGCTGCACCGGAGCGGATGGTCTGGGGCAGTGACTGGCCGCATCCCTCGGAGCGCGACAGCAAGCCGGATGATGCGCGCCTGTTCGATCTCTTTGCCCAATGTGCAGGAAGCGACCTCGCGTTCAAGCGCATCCTCGTCGACAACCCAGCCGAGCTCTACGGCTTTCCGAAAGTCGCCCCATGACGTTTTTCAACCCGCCGCGCCGGATCGAAACCAGCATCTTCACGCGGCTTCCGGATCAGTTTCGCAAACCACGCCGCACGACCTGGGCGGATGCCAACCAGGGTGGACGTGAGATCGATTCGTTCCTCGAGGGACCTTCATTCGATCGGCAGGGCCGGCTCTACATCGCTGACATTCCCTACGGGCGCATCTTCCGGGTCACCCCAGAGGGAAAGTGGGAGCTCGTGTCGGAGTATGAAGGATGGCCGAACGGACTGAAGATTCATCGCGATGGCCGCGTCTTCATCACGGACTATAAGCGCGGCATCATGCTGCTTGATCCGGCCAGCGGCACCGTGACGCCGTTCCTGGAAACGGCCGCGAGCGAGAGCTTCAAGGGCGTGAACGATCTCGTCTTCGCACCGTCAGGCAATCTTTATTTCACCGACCAGGGGCAGACGGGGATGCACGATCCCACGGGCCGGGTCTGGAAGCTGACGCCCGACGGCCGTCTCACCTGCCTGATCGACACCATCCCGAGCCCGAACGGCATCGTGGTCGACGCCGAGGAGAGTTTTCTGCTGGTTGCGGTGACGCGGGCCAACCAGATCTGGCGCGTGCCGCTGCCGGCGAGTGGACTCACCACCAAGGTCGGCATCTTCTCGCATCTGCATGGCGGTCCGGGCGGACCTGACGGGCTGGCACTGGACGACGGCGGTAACCTCCTGGTCTGTCACACCGGCTTCGGCTCGATATGGCGGCTGTCGCCACTCGCCGAGCCGCTCGACCGCATCGTCTCATGCGCCGGCGTCGGCACCACCAACCTTGCCTTCGGCGGACCGGAGCGAAAGAGCCTCTTCATCACCGAAAGCCGTACCGGAACGCTGCTGCGCGCCGAGCTCGAAACGCCTGGCCTGCCGATGTTCTCGCACGCGGACTAAGTCAGGCGCGGCGCAGACAAGCCAGCAACGCCTCCGCCAACATGCCATTCCGAGCGGTAGTTCAGCGTCGAGCGGGGCGGCCACGACGCGCACGATGCGAACGAGGTCGTCGACGCCGCGCGGAAACGCCTTGGGAAGCAGCTGATAGATCGAATTGCCGGTCGCCGAGACGACGCGATCCGCGTGGGCCAGCGCCAAATCGCCTTCGGCCCCCCCGCAGCCGACGCTCCGCGGCCGGCTCGCCATGCAGCGGAGCAGGGGCCCGCATATCGGATACGCGTGGCGGCATCCAGTTCCTCCCGGCTGGCGGAAGCCGTAACTCACGGCCGGCGCTCTATTTTTCCATGGGAGCGCCTCTGTTCGGATGATGCAAGCGCCCGCCGTCGGTCTCTACAAAATGAAATACCGTTTCAAAAAAAATTGCAACGGCGTTCTATTTTTGTTAAGGGGCGTCATGGCCGGGGAAACACCGGCTCTGGAGGAAACCAATGGCCAGTGTCACTGCCGCGTCAGCTGTCGCGAGCTTCACGCCCGAGCAGGAGAAGATCCTCTCGAAGGTCATGTGGCGGATCGTGCCGTTCCTGCTGCTCTGTTACATCATCGCCTATCTCGACCGGGTCAACGTCGGTATCGCCAGCCTCACGATGAACCAGGACATCGGCATCTCGCCCTACCAATTCGGTTGGAGCGCGGGGCTGTTCTTTTTCGGCTATTTCCTGGCAGAGGTACCGAGCAACTTGGCCTTGCAGGCGATCGGCGCCCGCAAATGGATTGCCCGTATCCTGATCACCTGGGGCTTGATCTCGGCCGCCACCGCGTTCGTGGCCGGTCCCGTGAGTTTTGGCCTGATGCGCTTCCTGCTCGGGCTCGGCGAGGCCGGCTTCACGCCCGGCGTGTTCCTCTACTTCACCTACTGGTTTCCGGCGCGCATTCGGGGCAGGGCGACTGCAGCATTTCTGCTCGGTATCCCGATTGCCAACATCGTCGGCGCGCCGATCTCGAGTTCGCTGCTCACCCTCGACGGTCTTGCCGGCCTGCATGGCTGGCAGTGGCTGCTGATCCTCGAGGGACTGCCGGCGACGCTACTTGGCTTCGTGTGCTTCTTCACGCTCACCGACAAGCCAGAGCAGGCCAAGTGGTTGAGCGAGGAGGAGCGGCGCTGGCTGGTCGAGGTGCTCGCGGCCGAGCGGGCGGCAATTGCCGCCAAGCACTCGTCCCGGCTCAGGGATGCCTTCGTCAATTGGCGGGTTCTTGTCTGCGCTGTCGTCAACTTCTGCGCCATCATAGGCTCTGTCGGCCTCGGTCTATGGATGCCGCAGATCATCAAAGGCCTCGGCTTTGGCGTTGTCGCCGTCGGCTTCATCGCGGCCGTTCCCTATATTTGCGGCGCCATCGCCATGATGTTGTGGGCCCGCCTGTCGGACAAGGGAGGTGAAAGGAGCTGGTTCGTGGCATCCGCGCTGCTCGTCGGCGCAGCCTCGTTGCTTCTCTGCGGTTACGCGACATCGTCCGCGCTGATCTCGATCCTCGCGCTCTGCGGCGCCGTGATCGGGATCATGTGTTACCAGTCGACCTTCTGGCCGATCCCGTCGAGCTTCCTGACCGGCAGCGCCGCAGCTGGCGGCCTCGCGATGATCGTCTCGATCGGCAATCTCGGCGGCTTCGTCGGTCCCTATCTCATCGGCGTGATCCGGCAATCGACCGACAGTTTCTCTTGGGCCCTGATCTCGGTGGCCGCCTTTCTCACTCTCGCCGCCATCCTGATCCGGGTGGTCGGCATCAGCTTGCAGCGACAGGCGGGGACGGCCGACGGTCGCACCAGCTCGATCACACCTCTATCGAAAGGAATTTGAAAAATGAGCGACAAGCAGCAGTTTCGTCTCGGTCTGGTCGGCTATGGCGAGATCGGCAGCACGTTGGGCAAGGGGCTCCGTGGAGCCGGCCTGCAGCAGATCTTCTGCTACGACAAGTACGCTTTCGACGGCCCCTATGCCGATCTGATCCAGAGCCGCGCCAAGGCGGCAGGCGTCACCCTCGTCAAGTCCAACCAGGAACTAGCTGACGCGGCCGAGCTGATCTTCAGCGTGACGCCTGGCTCTTCGTCGCTCGAAAGCGCAGAGGCGTTCGCACCTGTGCTCGATGGCCGCCACACCTTCCTCGACTTCGCCTCCGCCACGCCGAAGGTGAAATACGGCGTGGCCGAGCGGCTCGCCAAGACGGGCGCCACACTCGGGGACGGCTCCATCATGGGGACGCCGAAGAACGGCTATTCAATGCACATGATGTCGAGCGGTCCCGCGGGACAGCGTGTCGTCGATCTGCTCGTGCCCTGGGGCATGAGCATCGAATTCGCCGGCGAGAAGCTCGGCACGGCGTCGGGAATCAAGATCCTTCGCTCCGTCCTGATCAAGGGCATCGAGGCCCTGATCGACGAGACGCTGCTAGCCGCCCGATCCTATGGTCTGGATGAGACGGTGCTGGCTTCGGCCTCGAAGACGCTGACCCGTCCCTTCATGGATACCGTCGAGAGCCTGACGCCCTCCGGCGTGATCCATGCCAAGCGGCGGACCGAAGAGGTCGAGATGGCTGCCGAGGCGGTCGCGGATGCGGGAATCGAGCCGTTGATGGCGCGCGCGACGGCGGCGCGGCTGCGCTGGAAGGACAGCCTCGGCCTGAAGGACCACTTCAAGGGCGTCGTGCCCGAAAACTACAAGATCGCCATCGATGCGATCGTGGCCAAGACGCAGGCCGGAGCCAAGGCGGCGGAATAGAGCCAAGACAACAGAAACGGCAACCAAGTAACAGAACAGGGAGAGAAACGTGACGGCCGCTCGAACTGATGCCGAAGACATCGAGAAGGTGACGATGCGCAGGGTGATCCTGCGCCTCGTGCCGTTCCTGATGATCTGCTACTTCTTTGCGCTGCTCGATCGCGTCAATGTCGGCTTCGCGGCACTGCAGATGAACAAGGATCTCGGGCTCACGCCGGCGATGTTCGGTTTTGCCGCCAGCCTGTTCTTCGTCTCCTACTTCCTCGTGGAAGTGCCGAGCAATCTGGCGCTGCAAAAGGTCGGCGCGCGGCGCTGGATCGCACGTATCATGATCACCTGGGGACTGATCACCGCGTGCATGGCCTTCGTGGTCGGTCCGTACTCGCTCTACGCCATGCGCTTCCTCCTCGGTGCGGCGGAGGCCGGCTTTTTTCCCGGCGCCATCCTCTATTTGACCTATTGGCTGCCGTCGCAATATCGGGCGCGCATCCTGGCGACGTTCACCGTGTCGATACCGCTCGCCACTTTCCTGGGGTCTCCGCTTTCGGTCGGCCTGCTCGAACTGGACGGTATGCTCGGCATGCGCGGCTGGCAGTGGCTGTTCATCCTGGAAGGTCTGCCGACCGTTCTGCTGGGCTTTGCGTGCCTGTTCGTCCTGACCGACAGGCCGGCGGAGGCGTCCTGGCTCACCGTCGCGCAGCGGGAATGGCTGACGGGCCGCATGGAGGCGGAGGCTGCCGCGCGCAAGCCGGTCGGACATCTCTCGCTCTGGCAACTCGCCACCAACAAGTATTTCCTGGTCATGGCCCTGGTCTGTTCCGGCGCCTCGGCTACCGGCAGCGTGTTGTCGGTCTGGCAACCGCAACTGCTCAAGTCGTTCGGCCTCACGAACCTGCAGACCGGCTTTGTCAATGCCATTCCCTACGGCATCGCGACCGTGCTCATGGTGCTGTGGGGACGTCATTCTGACAGGTCGGGGGAGCGCCGTTGGCACACGGCTATCCCGCTCCTGCTCGCCGCCGGCGGCTTCACGGCGTTACAGGAACCGCGGTCGTGCCGACGATCATCATGGTCACGTGCTGTCTGGTGGGTGCGTACGCCTTCAAGGGTCCGTTCTGGGCGCTTTCGGCAAGCTGGCTATCGGCGAGTACGCTTGCAGCGGGCCTCGCCGGGATCAACGCGATTGCCAATCTGATCGGTGGCGGGCTGATGGTGAACGTGGTCGGCGTGGTCAAGGAATGGTCGGGTAGCTTCGTGCTGGGGATGTTGCCTCTCGCGCTGCTCTGCGGCGTCGCTGCAGTTTGCGTTCTTGTACTTGGACGTAGCGCCGCGCGTGCAGCAGACATGGTGGCGGTGAAATCATGAGCCCGCGCAGCAAGCGACAAAAGCACGGCATCACGCGACGCGGGGTTCTCGCCGGCATGCTGGCGGCCAGCACGGGCGCGTGGGCCGCCGGAGTTGAGCAGGCGGTCCCCAACAGCACCGGATCCGCGCCGCCGCGCCTGGATGCGCCCGCGGGCGCGTGCGACTGCCACCACCACATCTATGATGAGCGGTTTCCCGTCTCGTCGCACTGGCGCCAGGGCTTTCCGCCCGGTGCGACCGTCGCGGATTATCGATCGCTGCAGCGCCGGCTCGGTACCAGCAGGAGTGTGGTGGTGCAGCCATCGACCTATGGTATCGACAACCGGTGTCTCGTGGATGCGCTTGGACAACTGGGCGCCGCGTCGCGCGGCGTTGCCGTCGTCGATACCGAGGTCAAGGATGCGGAATTGCGGACGCTCGCCGAGGCCGGCGTTCGCGCCATCCGCGTCAATTTCGTTTCTCCCCAGACTTGGGGAACGACTACACCGGAAATGCTGACCACGCTCGCAAAACGCGTGAGGCCGCTCGGCTGGCACGTGCAGATCCTGATGACGGGCGATCAGATCGTCACCCATGAGAGCGTCATCCGCTCGCTTCCCACCAGGGTGGTGATCGACCATCTCGGGCGGATCCCGCAGCCGGACGGCCTCAAGCATCCGGCGTTCTCAGCGGTTCGCCGTATGCTGGATGAGGGCCGTACCTGGGTGAAGGTGACCGAACCTTATGAGGACTCCAAGCTCGGTCCGCCCTATGCCGACTCCAGCGAAGTCGCTCGCGCCTATGTCAAGGCTGTGCCGGAGCGCGCCTTGTGGGGCACCGACTGGCCGCATCCGACGCAACGCGGCGCCAAGCCCGACGATGCCCTGTTGCTCGATCTCCTTGCAGACTGGGCACCGGACGAAAAAACGCGCCAGCGCATCCTGGTCGACAATCCCACCGAACTGTTCGGCTTCTAGGGCTTCGATGCTCAGGGAAACAGAGAAAGGTAACGCATGTCCGTAGGGTTCAGAATTCTGAAGCGGCAAAGAAAAGTGGCTACCGAGATCGTCGAACGCTATGCTCGCTTGCCGGTTGCAAACGTCAGCGACGGCATGTCCCGGATGACGGCCGCAGGAGCGCGGGTTCGGCCGATGCATCGGACCGGGGGAATGGCGGGCGTGGCGCTCACCGTCAAGACGCGGCCAGGCGACAATCTGATGATCCACAAGGCGATGGCACTCGCCGAACCCGGCGATGTCATCGTGGTCGATGCTGGGGGCGATCTCACCAATGCGCTGATCGGCGAAATGATGCTCACGAGGATCATCAAGAGCGGGCTTGCAGGCATCGTTATCGATGGTGCGGTTCGGGACGCCGGCTTCATTCGGGGCCAGGACTTTCCCGTGTTCGCAGCAGGCGTCACCCATCGCGGACCTTACAAGAACGGACCCGGCGAGATTAACGTTCCGATCGCGATCGATGGCATGGTGATCGAGTCCGGCGACCTCATCATCGGAGACGATGACGGGATGCTCTGCGTACCGTTTGACGACGTGGGTGAGGTGCTGAAAGCTGCCACAGCAAAGTACGAGGCTGAGCAGAAGCAGATTGCGAACATCATGGCGGGTACGCACGATGCTTCGTGGGTGGACAGGACGCTGCGCGAACTGAACTGCGAAGGTCTGGATTGAAGAGGTCAGTTTCGTGAGGCGCACGATCATACTCACCTCGGATGTGAGCATGATCGAGGCGACCCGGGATCGAACATTCAGGAAAAACTGAATGCCGTGCGGGTGCACGGCGCTCCAGCGGACCTGCCTTCCTGCAGCTGTTGAGACGTTGGACGTCAACCCGCGTTCTTCGCCGAAACGCCGATGCTCGTCGGCGAAGGCCGTCTCGCGCCGGGGCCCGGATGAACATGAACTGCCTTCGCCGTCAGCGGCTCGCCGCATTCGGAGCAGACCATGACAGGATCAAACATCTTGTGGCAGTTCTTGTGTTCATGCAGCAGCGGTCGTCCGCGCGAATCGACCATGTGGACGTTGCCCCAGTGCACAATCGACATGATGATCGGATAGAGATCGAGACCCTTTTGCGTGAGGATATACTCGTAGCGCTTCGGCGCCTCTTGGTACGGAATCTTGCGAAGTACGCCAAAGCGGACAAATTTCTTCAGCCGATCGGCGAGCAGATGTCGGGTGATTCCGAGCGAGGTCTGGAAGTCATCAAATCTGCGGACGCGCAAGAAACATTCGCGCAGGATGAGGAGACTCCAGCGGTCACCGATCACCGCCACGGTGCGGGCGAGGGAGCATGGCTCCTCCTCGAGGGTATCCCATTTCATTTGACGTCTCCAGCAAAGCCGTCGCAGCACTGCAAATAAATTCTAAATAAGAACTGACGGAAAATCAATGGGATGCTCGCATTCGCGCGCTGCCACGCGCATTGTATGATAAACATCATATTGACAGTTCTAAAATAGAACTTTATTGCTGCGGCACGATCAATCGGGTGGCGAGCAACGCCGCCGTCAACGGGAAGGGCGTTCCATGGCTGCTCCGCTCAAGGTCGAGTTTCATTTCGATTTCGGCAGTCCCAACGCTTACCTCGCCGAGCTCGCGCTGCCCGGCATCGAGCAACGAACCGGCGTCAAATTCGAATACGTGCCGGTCCTGCTCGGCGGCGTCTACAAGGCGACCGGTAACCTGTCGCCCGCCGAGTCGCTGCGCGGGATCAGGAACAAGCCGGAATACAACGCGCGCGAGACCCAGCGCTTCCTGCGCCGGCACAACATCACCAAGTTCACGATGAACCCGTTCTTCCCGGTGAACACGCTTGCGCTGATGCGCGGCGCGGTTGCCGCGGAGTTCGAGGGGGCGTTCGAGCCCTACTTCCGCGCCGCCTACCACCACATGTGGGTGGAGCCCAAGAAGATGGACGATCCGCAGGTCTTCCGCGACGCATTTCTGTCATCGGGGCTGGACATCGATCGCATCATCGCCCGCGCCCAGCAGGACGACGTCAAGAAGAAGCTGATCGAGAACACGACCAACGCGGTGGCGCGCGGCACGTTCGGCTCGCCGACGTTCTTCGTCGGCGAGGAGATCTACTTTGGCAAGGACAGCCTGCGCGATGTCGAGGACGAAATCCTGGCGCAATCGGCCGCGGCGCAGCGCAAGAGCGCCTGACCGCGCCGAGGCATCCAAAACGAGCCGAGCCCGCAAAGGGCCTTTCATTGGGAGGTTTCATTGGCGAACTGGCAGCAGGCTGCAGCCGAGATCACGAAGACGTTGCCGCACCGCATCCATGAGGTGATGGACACCTATGTTGCTTCCACGCCAGACCGGACGGCGCTGATCGAAGACAACGCTTCCATGACCTATCGCGAACTGGACAGGGCGGTTGGTGCCACGGCGGATGCGGTCCGCGGGCTCGGCGTCCGCGCCGGCGATCGCGTGATGCTGGTCAGCGAAAACTCGATCGCGCTCGCCTGCCTGCTGTTCGCCTCAAGCCGCCTGGACGCCTGGGCGATCGTCGCCAACCCTCGGCTGTCGCCACGTGAGCTCGATCAGATCAGGGATCACAGCGGCGCCCGGCGCATGTTCTTCACGGCAAAGGTCTCCGAAGAGGCAGCCGCGCATGCGGCCCGTTACGACGCTCCGGTGCAGGATGTCGGGCCGTTGCACGGCATCGGCGTGTCTGCCCTGAACCAGGACACGCAGGCCGAGCCGGTCGAGGCCGACGGCGCCCGCCAGGTGGCGGTGCTCATCTACACGTCCGGTACGACCGGAACGCCGAAGGGGGTCATGCTCACGCATCGGAACCTGCTGTTTTCCGCGAGGACCACCGCCAATCTGCGCAGCATGACGGCGGACGACGTGCAGTATTGCGTGCTGCCGATCTCGCATATCGTCGGCATCTCGCTGCTGACGATGACGCTGATGGTCGGTGGCGTCACCCGGTTGGTCAGCAAGTACAACCCCGCTGCGCTTGCCAAGGCGCTGGCCGAGGAAGGCATCACGCTCCTGAACGGCGTGCCCGCCACCTACCAGCGGCTGCTGGAATACAAGCAGACGGCAGGCCTGCCGAAGCTGGAGCGCGGTGCACTGCGCCTGATGAGCGTCGCCGGCGCGCCGCTCGACCTCGAGCTCAAGGCAAGGGTCGAGAAGGAGCTCGGTCTTCCGCTTGGCAACGCCTTTGGCATCACCGAATGCTCGCCCGGAATTTCCGGCGTGCGGCCCGAGGCGCCGCGCAGTGACAACTCGGTCGGCACCCTTGTGCCGGGTATCGAGGCCCGAATCGTGGCCCGGGACGGCGCCATCGTGACGAACGGCGACATCGGCGAACTGCATGTCCGCGGACCAAATGTGATGCGCGGCTATTATCGCGCGCCCGACCTCACGGCGAAAGCAATCGACGCGGACGGGTGGTTCAACACCGGCGACCTCGCGCGCTTCGAGGGAGATGCGATGTTCATCGTTGGCCGCACCAAGGAGATGATCATTCGCTCCGGCTTCAACGTCTATCCGGCCGAGATCGAGGCGGTGCTGAGCACGCATCCAGACGTGGTGCAATGCGCCGTGGTCGGGCGGCCGGTCCCAGGCAATGAAGAGATCGTGGCCTTCGTTCAGCTGCTCAAAGGCTCCTCGGCAACGGCGCAAGACGTGATGGCGCATGTCGCGCCTGAGCTCACCTCCTACAAGCGACCGTCCGAGATCATCCTCATGGACGCGCTGCCGGCCACGTCGACTGGTAAGCTCCTGAAGCACAAGCTCGCGGAATCGCTCCGCAATTGAGGCGGGCGAAATCGCTTCAACATCTCACGAGGCTGGAGAAGTCCCATGCAGAAGAGAAACAGGACGGTTGCGGTGATCGGTGCCGGTGACTTTATCGGCGGCGAGATTGCCAAGAAATTCGCCTCCGAAGGCTTCACGGTGTTCGCCGGCCGCCGCAATGGCGACAAGCTTGCGCCCTTGGTCAAGGATATCGAGGCTGCCGGCGGCGAGATCCACGCCCGCTCGCTTGATGCGCGCAAGGAGGAGGAGATCATCTCCTTCCTGAACGACGCGGACAAGCACGCGCCGCTCGAAGTCTGTATCTTCAACATCGGCGCTAACGTCAATTTCCCGATCTTGGAGACCACCGAGCGGGTGTTCCGAAAAGTCTGGGAAATGGCCTGCTATTCGGGCTTCCTTGCCGGCCGCGAGGCGGCACGGCTGATGCTGCCGCGTGGTGAGGGCAACATCTTCTTCACCGGCGCGACTGCGAGCTTGCGCGGCGGCTCCGGCTATGCCGCCTTCGCCAGCGCGAAGTTCGGCCTGCGAGCCGTCGCACAGGCGATGGCGCGCGAACTCGGGCCGAAGAACATCCATGTCGCGCATCTCATCATCGACTCCGGCGTCGATACCGAATGGGTGCGGCAGCGCCGGCTTGAAGCGCTCGGCCCCAATGCGCTCGACAATCCGGACCTGCTGATGCCGCCAGCGTCGGTGGCCGCGTCCTACTGGCAGCTCTACCAGCAGCCAAAGAGCGCCTGGACGTTTGAGCTCGAGATTCGTCCATTCGGCGAGAAGTGGTAGGGATCGCCCCGATGGAGCTCGCGCTATCCCCGGACGATGCGGCCTTTCGCGACGAAGTCCGTGCATTCATCAAGGACAATTATCCGGCTGAAATGCGCGTTCCCAATCCGGAGACCGACCTTTCCAAGGAGCAGATGCTTCTATGGCATCGCATCCTTCATAGGAAGGGCTGGATCGCGCCGCTCTGGCCCAAGGACTATGGCGGGCCCGGCTGGTCCATCACCCGCCGCTTCATCTTCGAGCAGGAGACCACGCGCGCCGGCACCATGCCGCCTTTGGCATTCAGCGTCACCATGGTCGGCCCCGTCATCTATACGTTCGGCAATGAGGCGCAGAAGAAGAGGTTTCTTCCCCGCATCCTCTCGGGCGAGGACTGGTGGTGCCAGGGCTATTCGGAACCCGGCTCGGGCTCGGATCTCGCCACCGTACGCACCAAGGCGGTGCGCGACGGCGACCACTACATCGTCAACGGCCACAAGACCTGGACCACGCTGGCGCAGCATGCCGACTGGATCTTCTGCCTGGTGCGGACCGATCCGACCGCAAAGCCGCAGTCCGGCATCTCCTTCCTGTTGATCGACATGAAGTCGCCGGGCGTCACCGTGCGTCCGATCATCACCATCGACGGCTCCCATGAGGTCAATGACGTCTTCCTGGAAAACGTCCGGGTTCCCGTCGAAAACCTGATCGGCGAGGAAAACAAGGGCTGGACCTACGCCAAATTCCTGCTCGGCAACGAGCGCACCAGCATGGCCGGCATCGGCCGCTCGACGCGCTATATCGACAAGCTGAAGAAGATCGTGAAGGCGGAGATTCCCGCAGACGATCCGGCCCATATCGAATTTGTCAGGGACATCGCCCGCATCGAGCTCGATGTGCTGGCGCTGGAAGCGACCGAGCTGCGCGTCGTTGCTCAAATGGCCCGCGGCATCGATCCGGGACCCGCGGCCTCGCTGTTCAAGATCCGTGGCACCGAGATATTCCAGGACATCACCGAGCTGACGCATCGCGCAATCGGCAATTACGGGCTGGCCATCCGCGAGCATCCCGTCAGCGCCAATCACTTCATGCCGGGACCGGACTACGGCCACACCGCATCGGAGAAGTACCTCAACTCGCGCAAGCTCTCCATCTACGGCGGATCGAACGAGATCCAGCGCAACATCATCGCAAAAGCGGTGCTCGGCCTCTAGCGATCGACAGACAGGAAATCGGATGGATATCCAGTTCACGGAAGAGCAGGAGCTACTGCGATCAAGCGTTCAGCGTCTGCTGCGCGATCAGTACGATTTTGATGCGCGCCGCAGGATCCTCGCGAGCGAGGAGGGGTACAGCCGCGAGCAACGGCACACCTTTGCCGAGCTAGGCTTGCTGGCGGCGCCGTTCTCCGAGGACGTCGGCGGTCTCGGCGGCGGCGCGCTGTCGACCATGATCGTCATGCAGGAGTTCGGCCGTCATCTCGTAGTCGAGCCCTTCGTCGAGACCGTTGTGCTCGCCGGCGGCCTGCTCGAGCGCGTCGGATCCGCCGCACAGAAACAGGCGTTCATTCCGGGCATCATCGCCGGCACCGGGACCTGGGCGCTCGCCTGGACCGAAAAGAACTCGCGCTTCGATCTCGCCAACGTCACCACCGCGGCACGGCGACAGGGAAACGACTATGTGTTGACCGGCGAGAAGACCGCAGTCATCGCCGCGCCCTGGGCGGACTTTCTGATCGTTTCGGCGCGCACCTCCGGCCAGCAGCGCGATCGCGGGGGCGTCAGCCTCTTCGTGGTCGATCGCCGTGCCACCAACCTCGATCTGCAAAGCTTCAAGACGATCGATGGCCGCCGCGCGGCGGAGATCAGCCTGCGTGGCGTCACCGGCCAATTGCTGGGTGAGGAAGGCGAGGGGATAGCCGCGCTGGAAGCCTGCCGCGACCGTGCCATCGGCGCGCTCTGCGCCGAGGCGGTCGGTGCGATGTCCGAACTGAATGCCGCAACGCTGGACTATTCCAAGACCCGCAAGCAGTTCGGCACGACGATCGGCTCGTTCCAGGTGCTGCAGCATCGGATGGTCGACATGTTCATCGCGCATCAGGAAGCGCTGTCGCTGATGCAGCATCTCACGCTGAGCCTGGATGCAGGCGAGCCCGCCGTCTCGCGGCTCGCCTCGGGCGCCAAGTCGAAGATCGGTTATGCCGGCAAGTTCATCGCCGACCAGGCAGTGCAGCTGCATGGCGGCATGGGCATGACCGACGAATTGAATGTCGGACATTATTTCAAGCGGATTTCCTCCATCAACATCCAGTTCGGCGATCCCGCCTACCACGTGCTGCGTTATGCGCAGCTCGACGCGGCCGCCTGAGACAGAGAGGCAAGCATGTCATCACCCGAAGCAGTGATCGTTTCCACCGCGCGCACCGGCGTCGGCAAGGCCTATCGCGGCGCGCTCAACAACACCGATGGTCCGACCCTGGCGGGCCACGTGATGGCCGAGGCGGTGAAGCGCGCCGGCATCGCGCCCGGTGAGGTCGAGGACGTCGTGATGGGCTGCGCCATGCAGCAGGGTACCATGGTCATGAATGTCGCCCGCAAGGGTGCGATCCGCGCCGGCCTGCCGGTCACGGTCGCGGGCACCACGATCGACCGGCAGTGTGCCTCTGGGTTGCAGGCGATCGCAGTGGCTGCGCGTTCGGTGATATCAGACGGCGTCGAGATCGCAATCGGCGGCGGCATCGAGTCGATCAGCCTCGTGCAGAACGATCACATGAACAAGTTCCATGCCATCGATCAGGATCTCATGGCGATGAAGCCAGAGATGTACATGTCGATGCTGGAGACGGCCGAAGTGATCGCCGAGCGTTACAAGATCGGCCGCGACCGGCAAGACGAATACAGCCTCGAATGCCAGCGCCGGGTCGGCGCGGCGCTGCAGGGCGGCCGTTTCGACGACGAGATCGTGCCGATCACGACCAGGATGGCGGTCGTCGACAAGGACACCAAGCAGGTCAGCTATCAGCAGGTCACGCTGAGTCGGGATGAAGGCCCGCGGCCGGATACCACGGCGGAAGGCCTGTCGAAGATCAAGCCGGTGTTCGAGGGCAAGACCATCAGCGCAGGTAATGCCAGCCAGCTCTCGGATGGCGCCTCCGCTTGCGTGATCATGAGCGACAGAATCGCCGCGCAGAAGGGCTTGAAGCCGCTCGGCATCTTCCGCGGTTTCGTCGCCACCGGTGTCGAGCCGGACGAAATGGGCGTGGGGCCGGTCGCTGCGATCCCGCGGCTCCTCAAGCGTCACAACCTCAAGATCGATGACATCGATCTCTGGGAGCTCAACGAGGCTTATGCGGTTCAGGTGATCTATTGCCGCGACAAGCTCGGGATCGATCCGAACAAGCTGAACGTCAACGGCGGCTCGATCGCAATCGGTCATCCCTACGGCATGACCGGCGCGCGGCTCACAGGCCACCTCCTGCTCGAAGGCCGGCGGCGCAAGGCGAAGTACGGCGTGGTGACCATGTGCATCGGCGGCGGCATGGGCGCGGCCGGCCTGTTCGAAATCGTCCACTGAGCGGAAACGGAGTTTTCACGTGAAGACAGCAATAACCGAACTGTTCGGCATCCAGCATCCGATCATCCAGGGCGGCATGCACTATGTCGGCTTCGCCGAGATGGCTGCGGCCGTGTCGAATGCCGGCGGTCTCGGCATCATCACGGGCCTGACGCAGAAGACGCCGGAGCTACTCGCCAAGGAGATCGCGCGCTGCCGCGACATGACCGACAAGCCGTTCGGCGTCAATCTGACCTTTCTGCCGACGCTGTCGGCCCCGCCCTATCCGGAATACATTGCCGCGATTCGCGAGGGCGGAATCAAGGCGGTCGAGACCGCGGGCCGCAGCCCGGAGGCCTACATGCCGGCGCTGAAGGCCGCCGGCATCAAGGTGATCCATAAATGCACCTCGGTGCGGCATTCGCTCAAGGCCGAGAAGATTGGCTGCGACGCCGTCAGTGTCGACGGTTTCGAATGCGGCGGTCATCCCGGCGAGGACGACATCCCGAACATGATCCTGCTGCCGCGGGCGGCGGATGAGCTGAAGATCCCGTTCGTGGCCTCCGGCGGCATGGCGGACGGACGCAGCCTTGTCGGTGCGCTCGCGATGGGCGCGGCCGGCATGAACATGGGCACCCGCTTCGTCGCCACCAAGGAAGCGCCGGTCCACGACAACGTGAAGCGGGCGCTGGTCAAGGCGACCGAGCTCGACACCGTTCTGGTCATGCGCGCATTGCGCAACACCGAGCGCGTACTGAAGAACAAGGGCGTCAATGAGCTGCTCGAAATCGAGCGCGAGAAGGGCGCAAATCTGAAGATCGACGATATCCTCGACCAGGTGGCCGGCGTCTATCCGAAGGTGATGGTCGACGGTGAGATGGATGCCGGGGCCTGGAGTTGCGGCATGGTGGTCGGGCTCATCCACGACATCCCCACGGTCAAGGAGTTGATCGACCGCATCATGGCAGAGGCGGAAGCGATCATCCGCCAGCGGTTGACCGGCTTCCTCGACGGCAGGGTCGAGACGCAGCGGGCGCGCGCGGTCGCCTGAAGACCGGGGTGGCTGACGCGTCGTGACCCGGCGACGCAGCGTGCGGAGAAAATCACATCAGGGAGGAAGAGCATGCCTGTCGTCGGTAGCCATCAATATCCCACCATGGAATCCGTGATCTACGGCAAGCCCGCGGCGGAGGCGCTGCGGGAGGAGGCCGAGCGCCTGGGCGCCCAGCGCGTCTATCTGATCGCGAGCCGCACGCTCAACACCACGACCGACGAGATCGAGAGGATCCGGAAGGCGCTCGGCGGGCGCCATGCCGCGACCTTTGACGGGGTGCCGCAGCACACGACCCGGGACGTGGTGACGCAGATCGCCCGGCAGGCCAAGGACGCCCAGGCCGACCTGGTCGTCGCGATCGGCGGCGGTTCGGTGGTCGATGCGGCAAAGATCGTGCTGATGTGCATGGAGCACGACATATTCGAGCCCATGGGGCTCGATGGGTTCGAGACCACGCCGGACCGCCGCTTCGGGCCATTCCGAACCCCGAAAGTGCGCATGATCGCCATCCCGAGCACGCTCTCCGGCGGCGAATACAATTCGGGCGCGCTGGTCACCGACACCAGCCGCAAGCTGAAGCAGATCTTCAATCACCCGATGATGATGCCGCGAAGCATCATCCTCGATCCGGCGATCACGAAATACACACCCGAGAAGCTCTGGCTGGGATCAGGCACGCGCGCAATGGATCACGGCATCGAGGCGATCTGCTCCAGCCGTCCCGGTGTGCTCGTCGACGCGGTGTGCCAGCACGGATTGCGCTATCTGTACGACGGGCTCCGGCGCACCAAGGACAAGCCGAACGATGAAGCGGCGCGGCTGAACTGTCAGTTGGGGTCCTGGATGTCGGCCTTCGGATTGCAGTCGCGCGTTCCGATGGGTGCCAGCCATGCCATCGGCCATGTCCTCGGCGGGACCTGTGACGTGCCGCATTATTTCTGCACGGCCGTGATGATGCCGAGCGTGCTCCGATACAATCGCCCCGCCACGGAAGCCGCACAGAGGTTGGTCGCCGCGGCGCTTGGCGCACCGGAACGGGATGCCGGCGACGCTTTCGCGACGTTCGTCGCGGAGCTCGGCTTGCCGCGCAGGCTCGCGGACGTCGGCGTTGCCGAGGACCGTTTCGAGTTGATCGGCAAGAACGCAATGCTGTCGATCTTCACGAGGGCGAACCCTCAGCCGATCCGTGAGCCCGGCGACGTCGTCAAGATTCTCAAATTGGCCGCCTGAAGAAGCGCCAACTGTCCGTCACGGCCTGCCGCACGGAGGCCGCGCGCAAAAGCAACACTGGAGGAACACGTGATGTTTAGGAGCATCCGACTGGCCTGTGCACTCTTGATTGCGGCAGCCGCACCCTGCTGGGCGGGCGATCCGGTCGGTGTCACCGCAACAAGCATCAAGATCGGCGGCATCTTTCCTCTCAGCGGGCCTGCTTCCTCGATCGGCCAGGTCGGACATGGCGTGCTGGCGTATATGCGATCGGTCAACGAGCGCGGCGGCATTAACGGACGCAAGATCGACTACCTGATGCTCGACGACGCCTACAGCCCGCCGAAATCGGTGGAGCATGCACGAAAACTGGTCGAGAGCGACGAAGTGGCGTTCATGTTCAGCCAGCTCGGTACCGCAGGCAACACTGCGGTGGCGAAATATCTGGCTGCCAAGCGCGTGCCGACGATTGCGATCGTCACAGGCGCGAGCAAGTTCACAAGTGTCAAGGACTATCCGCTGACCACCACCGGACTCGTCAGCTATGACACCGAAGGGAAGATCTACGCGAAGTATCTGATGCGCGCGTTGCCCTCGGCAAAATACGCCATTCTCTACCAGAATGACGATCTCGGCCGCGACTACGTCAGCGCGTTCAAGGCAGTTCTCGGCGCCGATTTCGACAAGCGCGTGGTCACCGCCAGCTACGAGGTCACCGAGCCGACGATCGACTCGCAGGTCATGGCGCTGAAGAGTTCCGGCGCGCAGGCGCTGTTCATCGCCGGCACGCCCAAGTTCGCCGCGCAAGCCATTCGACGCGCGGCGGAGACGGCATGGAAGCCAACGATCCTGATCAATTTCCCGTCCTCGTCGATTGCCGGAACGATCAAGCCGGCGGGGCTGGAGAATTCCGTGGGCGTCATCGTCGGCACCTTCAACAAGGATCCAAACGACGAGAGCTGGAAGGACGATGAGGCCATCAAGGCCTATCGCGCCTTCTTCGATCGGTATCTGGCAGGCTCCGATATCACCAATACGAGCTATCTGACCGGCTATCAGCAGGGCATGCTGCTGGAGCAGATCCTCCACCAATGCGGCGACGACCTCTCGCGCGAGAACATCATCAAGCAGGCGAAGTCGCTGAAGAACTTCACGTTGTCGACAGCACTGCCGGGCATCTGGATCAACACCAGCGAGACCAACAACATGGTCTGGACGCAACTGCAGCTTCAGCGCTGGACCGGGAGCCGCTGGGAACCGTTCGGTGGGATTCTTGATGCGAGCTCGGAGTAGCCCATCCGACGCGTGACGTTCTAGGCCTCGAGGTGCGGTCCGACGAGGCCTGGAAACGATCAGGATGAATCCACCATGGTTGACCTGCGGATACTCCTACGTGCCGGAGTCCCCGGGTCTGAAAGCGACCATCGCGGCGCGAGATGGCTGCGTTCGCGAACGACAATCCGCCTTCCGGATGGTGTTGCGTTGGAGAGCAGCAGGTAGGCACACCATCCGCTTGCATGGGCTGCTGCTTGCCCACAGGTATTGCTCCAACGACCGATCGCTAGCCTCCATGGGCGGGCTTGTTGATCCCAGGTGTTTGCGCGATCTGTGCCGAGAGAAAGTCGGCCAGCAAGCGCACGCGGGCGATGCCCAACCGTTCCGGTACGATCAGCATGTTCAGCCCCGAGCATGCAACTTCGCGCCGGGCTCGGGGCTCCCGGGACAAGCGGATTCGCCCATCACCTCGACCGAGGAGGTCATGGCCGGCAGGAGAGCAGGGGGCACTGGTCGGGCTCATCCCCCGTCTCATCGGGCCGCGGCAGTTTGGCTTCCGGCGAATTGGCTAGCTGACACGAGGAACAACCTATTGGGTTCGCAGTTCTTTTGGCGCCGCCGGCCTGAGTGCCGTTGGGCGCCTCAGGGCCCAGCCAAGCCAGGCGACACGGCGGCTCGTACCATTTTGCTCCATGGAGGATTTGGATATGAAAGCTAACCGTATCGTCGCTTGGCCGTCGATCAGTCTCACTCACCTCGGTGAGTCCCGGCGGCTGCGTCTTCCCTCTGGCCGCTCGTTAGGGCTCGAGAGCGCCGATGGCTTCTGAAGGAGGGCAGGTCATGTCGATCAAGTCAGCCCTCCCTGCCATCCATTCGGAAGCCGGGTTGTCCCGGTATCTGCAAGAGATCCGTAGCTTCCCGCTGCTCGATGCATCCGAAGAAGTAATGTATGCGAGGCGTCTTCGGGATGCCGGGGATCGCGAAGCTGCCTACCGTCTGGTGACGAGCCATCTACGATTGGCTGCCAAGATCGCCCTGAGATACCGGCGCTATGGATTGCCCATCGCCGACCTCATCTCGGAAGCCAACGTCGGATTGATGCTGGCCGTCAAGCGGTTCGACCCTGAGAAGGGATTTCGCCTGGCGACCTATGCCGCTTGGTGGATCAAGGCGTCCGTGCAGGAATTCGTCCTGAGATCGTGGTCACTCGTTAAGCTCGGCACGACTGCGGCGCAAAAAAAGCTGTTCTTCAACCTTCGAAAGTTGAAGAGACGCCTTGGTGCGTCGGACGATGGCGAGCTTTCGCCGGTGCAGGTGAAGCAGATCTCTGAGCATCTTCAGGTCAAGGAGACCGACGTCGTCGAGATGAACGGGCGGATCCGTGGCGACATGACGCTGAACGTTCAGCTCAGTGACGAAGAAGGCGAGCAATGGCAGGACAGGCTCGCCGATTCATCTCCTGATCCTGAAACCCAGCTCGTTGAGACCGGAGACCGTGAACGGCGGAAGGCCGCACTCTCGGAGGCGCTGGGTGCGCTTTCTCCGCGAGAACGCACCATCGTCGAGGCCCGCTACATGGTCGAAGAGCAAAGAACGCTCGACGATCTTGCTCATGCCTTCGGGATCTCTCGTGAGCGTATCCGCCAGATCGAGCAGCGTGCGTTGAAGCGCATCAAGACGATGCTATGCGCACGCCTTCCGGATCTTGAGGCTGCTTCAGCAAGCGCGTACTAGAAGCAGAACACGAAACTCCGCTGGCCGGCTGCTGATCGATGGATCAGCAGCCGGTGCAGATATCAGGCACGATGGCTCTCGCCGAGAATTCACGGCCCTTGCCGCCATCGGACCTTGTTCTTGCGGGCTTGCGCGGCTGGCCGCTTTGATTGCTGACAAACTGCTTGACGGCGGCGTCTGAGCTTTGCACTGCTCGCGGCGAATCGGCTTCTTTCGCCTGCAGGGACACCGCCATCCGCAGTAGAGGGGCAAGTATCAGCAAAATCCGCATCTCTGGTTATCCTCCTTTCGATGATGCTCCAATTGCTGCGCAGAGTTGCTCTGCAGCCGAGCAAACATCTTGGTTTGCAGATCTAGGTTTTCAACGTGCGGCGAGCGATTCCGGACGCTGGGACGGGTCTCCTTGGGCCAGCCGCGAGCGATAGCGGCAGCCGGCCCTCGTCGCAAAAATTTCTTCCCTCCTCTTGAAAGTAGATCCCTCGCGCCTAGGTGCTTTTTCGCCCGGGGGCCGTTACGGACCCGGATTTTGGACATCGCTGAACCTACCCAAGGAGGATGTGCATGCATTTCCGCCCCTTGCACGATCGCGTGCTCGTGCGACGTCTCGAGGCCGAGGAGAAAACCGCCGGCGGCATCATCATTCCCGACACAGCAAAGGAGAAGCCGCAGCAGGGCGAGATCGTCGCCACTGGCCCCGGCGCACGCAACGAGCAGGGCCAGCTCGTTCAACTCGACGTCGAGCCCGGTGACCGTGTCCTGTTCGGCAAGTGGTCTGGCACGGAGGTTAAGATTGACGGCGAGGAATTCCTGATCATGAAGGAGAGCGACCTTCTAGGTGTTGTCGACACGACAGCGACCGTCAAGAAGGCAGCATAGCGCGCTGACAGTCATAGAGGAAAGGAGAGATCAAAATGGCTGCCAAGGACGTGAAGTTCGCAACCGAGGCCCGAGAGCGCATGCTGCGGGGCGTCGACACACTGGCAAACGCGGTGAAGGTCACACTCGGTCCGAAGGGGCGCAACGTCGTGATCGAGAAATCGTTCGGTGCGCCGCGCATCACCAAAGATGGCGTGACCGTCGCCAAGGAGATCGAGCTGGAGGACAAGTTCGAGAACATGGGCGCGCAGATGGTGCGCGAAGTCGCCTCGAAGACGAGCGATGCCGCCGGTGACGGCACCACGACGGCCACCGTGCTCGCGCAGGCCATCTTCAGGGAGGGCAGCAAATCCGTCGCCGCCGGCATGAACCCGATGGACCTGAAGCGCGGCATTGACCTGGCTGTCGACGCTGTCGTTTCCGACCTGAAATCACACGCCAAGAAAATCACCTCAAATGACGAAATCGCCCAGGTGGGCACGATCTCGGCCAATGGTGATACCGAGATCGGCCGCTTCCTGGCCGACGCCATGAACAAGGTCGGCAACGAGGGCGTGATTACCGTCGAGGAGGCCAAGAGCCTGCATACCGAGCTGGAGGTGGTCGAGGGTATGCAGTTCGACCGCGGCTACATCTCGCCATACTTCGTCACCAACACCGAGAAGATGCGCGTCGAGCTCGAGGATCCCTACGTTCTGATTCACGAGAAGAAGCTGTCCGGCTTGCAGACCATGCTGCCGCTGTTGGAGCAGGTCGTTCAGTCCGGTAAGCCGCTCCTGATCATCGCGGAGGACATCGAAGGCGAAGCGCTCGCGACATTGGTCGTCAATAGACTGCGCGGTGGACTGAAGGTCGCGGCCGTCAAGGCGCCGGGCTTCGGCGACCGGCGCAAGGCCATGCTGGAGGACATCGCGATCCTGACCGGCGGCAATGTCATCAGCGAGGACCTCGGCATCAAGCTGGAAAAGGTCACAGTGAAGATGCTTGGCCGCGCCAAGAAGGTGGTCATAGACAAGGACAACACCACCATCGTCGGCGGCGCGGGCGCCAAGAAGGACATCGAGGCGCGCGCCCAGCAAATCAGGCTGCAGATCGAGGAAACCACCTCCGACTATGATCGGGAAAAACTGCAGGAGCGCCTCGCCAAGCTTGCAGGAGGCGTTGCGGTGATCCGGGTGGGCGGCGCGACGGAGGTCGAAGTCAAGGAACGCAAGGATCGCGTCGATGATGCGATGCATGCAACTCGCGCGGCGGTCGAAGAGGGCATTCTCCCGGGCGGCGGGGTGGCCCTGCTGCGTGCCTTCAAGGCGCTGGACGGCATCAAGACCGAGAACGCGGACCAGAAGGCCGGCATCGACATCGTTCGCCGCGCCATCCAGATGCCGGCTCGCCAGATCGTGCAGAACGCCGGCGAGGATGGCTCAGTGATCGTCGGCAAGCTTCTGGAGCACCAGAGCCACAACTGGGGCTTCAACGCGGCGACTGGCGAGTACGAGGACCTCGTGAAAGCCGGTGTGATCGATCCCGCCAAGGTCGTCCGCACCGCCTTGCAGGACGCCGCGTCGGTCGCATCGCTGCTGATCACGACCGAGGCACTCGTGGCCGAGAAGCCGAAAAAGGCTGAACCTGCTCCGGCCGCTCCGGCCATGGACTTCTGAACAAGCGAGCCCGGCCGATCAAGGCCGGGCTCTACCAATGAGAGGAGAGAAGACCGCTTCCAAAGATGGAGTCTGCCATGAACAAGTCCAATCGTCGTCAGCTCAGGATGAGGCAGGACACGATCCACTGGTTCATGTTCCACCTGAGCTTTGTCACCATCGCCTGGATCTGTTTTCGAACGATGGGAGGAGTATAGATGCTGAGCCATCACCATACGTTCTCCGCCCGGACGGAGACCAATCGCAAGCTGCCGGGACGCCTGCTCGCTCTGGTAATGGGCAGCGCAATGTCCCTGACGGCCTTCGGTGCGTGCGGCGTGGAAAGCCCGCGGGGACCCGAGGCCTCACAGGGTGCCTTCACTGGACTACCACTGCCGCCAATCCCGTATCCCGACACGATGCCGTGGCTGAAGTGGCAGCCTGCGGCGGCAACGATGAAGATCGACATCTTGCTGCCGCCGACCCCTACGCCGACCGGTATTTGGCCGCAGCCGACGCCCGCCCGACCGGACTGGCGGCAACAAGCTGAACGTCAGTGAGCGGCCTGCGAGGCCGCTCACTAGCTCATGCAAGATCAGGAGCGAGCGACAATCATGTCCGGGCCGAATTCGGCAGGACATCTCCTGCGCGGGAGCTCCGACGCTGCCACCGGCGCGACGATGGGAATCCGGCGTCCGGGACTTTCTTATCCGAGGCAGCGAGAAAGTGATCGCTCACTACGAGCGCCTGCTCCGAACTGCGAAGAGCGAGCAAGAGCGCCAGCTCTATCGAGCGCGAATTGAGCGAGAGCAACGAGTGATGAACGATTTACGCCAGGGCGCTTTCCCGGATCGCTTCGCCGCGTAATTACTGAGCCCCCGGCGAGCGTCTGCTGCAGAAAAAAATGCGCACGTCCTCTTGAACTCCCGAGTGCCAGTTCTAGTTCGTTTCTCGACCGCGACTGCGGTGTGCCGAGCGCCAGGCCGGGCTCGGCACGAGGCTGGACCGGGGTGTCCGACCATGATCGAAACTCCCATCCTGCCTTGCTTCGTATCCATATTGCTCTTTGGAGGACTTGGCTATGAGGACACTTGATTTCGCGCCACTTTGGCGCACCACGGTCGGCTTCGATCATCTGGCTGACCTCGTCGACGGCATGTCGCGCCAGCCGACCGAGGACAACTACCCGCCGTATAATATCGAGCGGTCCGGCGAGGACCACTATCGAATCACGCTGGCGGTGGCAGGCTTCGGTCCCAACGACATCTCCGTGACTGCCGAGCAGAATGCTCTCGCGATCGAAGGCAGGAAATCCGATGGTGCTGCGCGCGAGTATCTGTATCAAGGTATTTCGGCGCGACCGTTCCGGAGAGTCTTCAGCCTGGCCGACTACGTTCAGGTGAAGCAGGCATCCTTCCGAGATGGTCTCTTGATCATTGATCTCGTTCGAGAGATTCCGGAAGCGATGAAGCCGCGCAAGATCCAGATCGGAAGTGGAACGGCTGCTTCGTCGCAAATTGAGCATGAAGCCGCTTAGTAGCCTCGATCCATGCTGAGCGCTGTGATGGTCACGGACGCTGTCCTGGGCATCGTGCTGCTCGGCCATGCCGCGGCGTTCTGGGCAATTCCGATCGTAGCATTGCAACGGGCGATTCTGCCGCTGCCTGGTGATCCCATGCGTGGCCGCATTGGCGTTTCACTGCGCGAGCTTCAACCGTCGACCAACCAACAAGGCCGCAACGAAGGGACGGTGATCGCGGAGGTCGCGCCAGGCTCTCCGGCTGAAAAGGCCGGCTTGCGGAAGGACGATATCGTGATCATGGCAGATGACCGTCCGATCCGAGCCTCGCAACTGCGCAATAAAATCGGCCTTGCACGCGTCGGTCAGGACGTGAAGCTTACCATCCTGCGGGGCGGCCAAACCAGTTCTGCAGTCGTGAAAGTTGCCCCGCCCATCCAGGCAAGCAGCAAATCCACTCGTCTGTTGCGCTGATGCGGGTGCGAAGCAATGTGGCAGTCAAATCGCAGGTTGGCTCAAAGCTGGCCCTTCTGCTCCTAGGGAAGCCACCTAACACGCTCAATCTTGTAACTCTTCTCGCCTCCTGGAGTCTCGACAGCTACGACTGCGCCCTGGGACTTGCTTATCAACGCCCGTGCGAGAGGCGAGCTGACTGAAATCCTGCCTCTGGCCGCATCAGCTTCCGGCTCGCCGACGATGTGGCAAATTCGCTCCTCGCCCGTATCCTGATCCGTCAGCGTGACCGTCGCGCCGAATTTGACAGTTTCGCCGGAGAGCTTCGAGACATCGATGACCTCTGCACGTGCAAGTTTGGTTTCCAACTCGGCTATGCGAGCCTCGTTGAAGCCCTGCTCGGCCAGCGCGGCCTGGTACTCCGAATTCTCCATGAGATTGGGCTCGTCCGCGATCGCTTGCTGAATACGCTCGGCAAGATGGGGCCGCGTATTTCGTATGCGGTCGGCTAATTCGTTCTGAAGAGCGGCATGACCGGCCGCAGTCATAGGGAGGGTTGGCATCGCATTCGCTACCGAGTTTCCTGAGAGCGCTGCCGAGAGCCGAGAACGGCCACGCTGTCGTCTGTCGGCCGACGCGAACTCGGTGCTATTCGGCTGGCAACTATGCTGAACATCGCCTGTTCCAAGGAGCGCCTGTGCCCACAGCCGTGGCCCCCCTCCGCTGGACGGATTGCTTGATAGCGATCCCTCTTGGCGACCGAGGAACTGACGTTCCGGTCGTGAGTTTTGCGCGTATCAAGGTGGACTTGGCACGCTCCCGGCCGAGCGCCTCGGAGCGTCGCCTTCGTTGCATTGCGACAATGAAGATAGGTGGCGACCGATGTACCAGCATCCCGAACTCACGCCTCGGATGACGAGCGTGGCAATGCTCCTCACTCGAAAGCAGCACCTGATCAGCCGCCTCGAAGAAGATCCAGGTCCAGGGGAGCGCGAGGAGATCGAACGTCTTCTCGAAAAAATAGATGCCGAACTGGACGCAGTTGATAGCCCGGATAGGCTTCGAGAACCGCGGCGGCGAGCCGCGCAGCGGCCGAGCAGGGAGTGACTTCAACTCGGCGGCCTAGTCGCGCGGGGTTCGTGGCGAGGGTTTGACATCATGCCGCCGGGTAACTCCAATCTCCTATTCGGGTTCCGGCCCGCGACAGTTTCGGCGGCTTGACAGAACGCCGGAAATTCGCACGAAAATACCCTCCAGGAAGATGTTTGCAGCCATGGTGCCTGCTCAAGGGCTTTGGCCCTGTCTTCGCGAAAACCACGCCAATCACATCCAGCCACGCCAGTCGGCGGAGCGACGCCTGCTGGCCGGCCCGCGCTTGGACATCCGGAAGGCAAATGAACGTTCCTGAAGGCAAAACGCAGGCAATCTCTACCGGCATCGCCGGCTTCGATGGCATTCTCGATGGCGGATACGCATCGCACCGCGTGCACTTGATCGAGGGCCAGCCGGGAACCGGAAAGACCACCCTGGCCCTGCAGTTTCTTCTCGACGGTGCCTCCAGGGGAGCGCTGTCTGTACATTGCGCTCTCCGAAAGTAAGGACGAACTGCGGCAAGTAGAGACCCACGGCTGGGATCTCGATGGGATCGAGATTTTTGAGCTCGTCCCGGCGGAACTCAGCCTCGACCCCAAGCAGCAACAGACCGTCGTCTATGCCTCTGATCTTGAGCTCGGCGAAACCACAAAAATGACTTTCGACGAGGTGAAGCGGGTTGCACCTAAGCGGGTCGTTTTCGATAGCCGCTCCGAAATCAGGCTGCTCGCGTAATCCGCTGCGATACCGCCGGCAGGTCATTGCTCTGAAGCATTTCCTGGCCCAGGAGGGCTGCACCGGGTTGTTTCTGGACGACCTCACCGATCAGGCCGACGATCTCAATCTGCACAGTCTCGTCCATGGCGTCGTCAGGGCTCGAGCATAATGCGCTTCAATATGGCGCGGAGCGTCGCAGGCTGCGCATCTTCAAGATGAGGGGGCGCAGCTTCCGTGGTGGCTTCCATGATTTCGTCATCCGCAAGGGCGGAATAATTCTGTTTCCGCGGCTGATTGCGTCCGAGCACCTCGATGGCAAGCCGCCGGCAGAACCGCTCCTGAGCGGTATCAACGAGCTGGATCAATTGCTGGGACCTGGTCTCGACCGTGGCACGAGTACCCTGCTCATGGGGCCGTCTGGCTCCGGCAAATCATCCATCGCCATGCAGTTCGTCATGGCGGCGCTCGCTCGTGGTGAGCGCGCCCTCTTTGTGACCTTTGATGAGACCAAAGCAATCCTGATGAAACGTGCAGCCGGCATGGGCTGGCACTTGGATCAGCCGGTTGCATCAGGGCAGTTGGTGCTCGAGCAGGTCGATCCCGCTGAGCTTTCCCCAGGGGAGCTCACAGGGATGATCCGCAAGCGCGTCGAGGCGGACAATGTTCGGGTCGTGGTGCTGGACAGCCTGAGCGGCTATCAGAATGCCATGCCTGCCGAGCAGTTCATGACTGGACGTCGGACTCGAGCTTCAACGGCAGCAGCCCGGCCTGCCGGTCGTGTACTGCAGCGGCTATCCAGATCTCATCGAAGAGACCGGCAGACATATGAACGGCAGTCTGCTCCTCAGCAAGCCGTTTTCCTCGCGGGAACTCTCGGCCAAGCTGGAAGCGGTGCTACGCACCAAAGCCAGCCAACAGCCTGCTTGACTCGGACGCACGCCAACTTGAATCCGCGCCGGTTTCAGTCGAGGCCGGTCCGCACCATGGCGCGAGCCAGCTCGAGTTCGCTCATGGCTTGGCGCAGCGATCGACGGGCAGCATTCTTGTCTCCGTTTGCACAGGCCACTTTCAATTCCTTGATGTGCTGAGCCGCGATCTCCGCATGCGCAACGACATCCGCAGCGCCTGCAAAACTGGATTTCCGCTTTGTGTCCATGGTCGGGCACTTCCCCGGGACGATTGCTCTGGTAGAAGCACGACGGGAGCGGCGGCCGCTCCCGTCGATTTTGTCATTTCGAGTTGATCGCGATACGCTTCACCTTGGATTCCGCTTGCGGCAGCTTTGGCATGGTGACCGTCAGCACTCCGTTCTTGAACGCAGCAGAAATCTTGTCCTGGTCCACGTCTTCGATCGAGATGCGCCGTTCAAATCTGCCGTAGTACCGCTCGCTGAACCGGCGATCCTTGTCTTCCGTCTCGGTCTTCTTCTCTCCCTTGATCGAGAGAACGCCATTGGCGAGTTCGATCTGGACGTCTTTCTCGTCGAGACCCGGCAACTCCGCCGTGACCTTCACGTCCTTGTCACTCTCGTTGACCTCGATGCTGGGCCAATTCATCGACTGGTCGAGAAGGCTGCCGCCAAATGGCGCAACATCGAAGCCGCGGAAGACATCATCGAATAGCCGGTTCATCTCCCGATGCAGGGTTAGAACCGGATTGTAGTTTTCGGAGCGACGGGCGGTCAGATCACGACCGCGGCTCCAGGGGATCAGATCAGTGATAGCCATAGAGCTTCTCCTTTACCTTTGTTCCAAAGCTTCGCGACGCGGCGAAGCCACGCGGCAAAATTCAACTGGGAGCAGGCGGTGTCATGCCGCCTGCTTGTTCTCACCTTGCTGGTGATCACCACCTGTGCTGATCGCAATCTGGCGCGGCTTCATCGCCTCGGGAATCTCCCGAACCAGATCGATCTTGAGCATGCCATTCTCGAACGAGGCGCCCTTCACTTGCACGTACTCGGCCAGATTGAAGGTCCGTCGGAACGGGCGCGAAGAGATGCCTTGATAGAGATATTGATGGCTGCCCTTTTCGGCCTTGCGACCCTCAACGCTCAGCGTGTTCTGCTCGGCCGTGATGGAGACCTCGTCAGGCGTGAAGCCGGCAAGAGCAAGCGAGATTTGGTAGTGATCCTCGCCGACACGTTCGATGTCGTAGGGCGGGTAATTGTCCCCACCGGTCCATCGGCCGGTGTCCTCGAGGAGGTCGAACAGACGATCGAACCCAACGGTCGACCGCCACAGGGGGGCAAGATCAAGCGTGGTCATAGCCATATCCTCCTTTGAGCAACATGGATAAGAGCACCCGGACACCTGCCGGGTGCCCGCTGACCGGGCCCTGTACCAGGCGCCCGATCGTGCCGTGCAATTGCTGCGCGGCTAACCATGAAATTAGAAGCGGGTCGTATCGTTTCAAGGCCTTCCAGGCACTTGCGAAAATTGCAGTGTCGCACCCATGTCTGAGACGAATGTGGAAGGGGTTCCTATCGTCCTGCTGCGCCTCGGCCGGTCCCTCGAAGCTTAACCCGACGTGAGACCGACCACGGCCCAGGCAGCCCCTGACGACGTGATCGATACAGCTCTTCTGGAATCATTTCCTGCGAGCGATCCGCCGTGCTTCGCCGCGCTCGGCTGCCGCGAAGATCGACAACGCCGATGAGGCCTGCTTCCGCGATACCATTGCGCCGCTGCTCGACGCCCCGGGGGTAGAGTTCATCGGCGAAATCAATGAGAGCGAAAAGACGGAATTTCTCGGAAACGCCGCAGCACTGCTGAGCGGGAGAATATTGGTCAGCTTCGTTGATCTTCCTGCGGTCTTGCTCGATCCCAGTTGCCTTCGTTCCGTTTCCTTCACGCCGTTCTGGTGCGAAACTGGTTCGAAACTCCGGAATTGGCCTGACGGCCAGAGGCCGGTGATCGGCAGCTTGTGGTGGTGCAAGGCGGACCTTCGAACACGCAAGTTGCAGAGGGCCTCTTGCGGCAATCTCGGCCCGGGTCTGGAACTCGATCTGATCCTTCATCAAGGCATGGGCCAGACGACTGCGCGCTTAATGGGCGTTTAACGCTTTTGCGCAACAGATGGATCACCAGCGCGGAATTAGTCCTAGTTACAAGTGCGAGCCGAACTCCCAGGGAGGGGAATCGGATGGGACTGCTTTTTGTTGGAGTGCTGGCAGGAGTCCTGATCGGCTTTGGCTGGTTCGCGCCTTCCCAAGGCTATTTCCTTGGGTGTGGGTCCCCACCCTGTTTCGACCGGGTTGCGGTCGCCCGAGCCGCGCAGCCAACCCCGACGGCATTGGCGCCGGATCCCGTGATCGTCAAATCGAATTCTGCAACTGCGGGAAGGTCCGGCAAGAAATCTTCTCCAAAGAAGAGCGGATCGGTCGACCTCGCCACAGCGGCGTCACCGCGGACGAGCATCAGCGTCCCGGCTTCCGAACGGCCCGCGGAAGCATCAGATCCTGTCCTGGAGAAGGCGAAGGTCACCATCGCGACGAAGATGGAGGATCCAGGATCGGCCGAATTCATCGAAATGAAGCGCACGATGCGAAAGAACACCCTTGGACGTCCCGTGGATACGATTTGCGGGCGTGTGAAAGGAAGAAGCGCATCAGGCGGCGAGACCCGAGAGAGACCGTTTCTTTATCTCGTGAAGGAGGATGAAGCATATGTCGTCGACGGCAAGTCGGGGTCGGCGGCGTCAACGGCGTATCGAAATATCTGCAATTAGGGAATGCGTCGACGGCGTCACCGCGCGGTACGCGCCGAAATGAATTTGAGCGGAAAGAATTTCCACCCAGACGCCAGGTAAACCCGCAGAAGGCACTGGCGGCTGCACTGCGCCGCTCTCGTGATGATCATTCAGGATGAATGCAGCAGCAGGGGAGAAGCAATACGGAATGGGAATTTCGCGGAAGCTCTTTTCATCTCGAGGAAATCATGGACGACATAACCAACTCCTCAAAGCGGTTCGATGGATCGCTTCACCTGCCGGTTCTGGTGATCGTCGAACCGTTCCTGCTGCCTCGCACATGTATTCTGAACGTCCTCAGGCGGGAATTGGCGGAATTCGAGATCCTCGACATGGCAACGGTCGAAAGCCTGGACTGCACGTCGACCCGCGATGTTCGTCTGGTGGTGCTGAGTATCGCAGACAAGCCCATCGACGATCCCGCGGTTGAGGGCAGTCTCGCCTTCGTCGCGGAGTGTTGTCCCAACGCCGCCGTTGCAATCCTGTCAAACCATGACGACGAGCCGACCGTGCAGGCCGCGATGCAGCGCGGCGTACGCGGCTTTCTTTCTACCTCGCTGCCGATCGAGATCGTCATAGCTGGCCTGCGCCTTGTCCTTGTCGGCGGCGTCTACAGGCCGTTGCCCTTCGCCGGGATGAACAGGATACCGGATTTCGAGGCGCCAGACTCACGCGGGCTTGCGCGCGCATATCTCGTGAACGAGGGAGCCGGAGTGACTATCGAGAGGAGCGTCACGGATCTCACGCCGCGTGAGCAACAGGTTCTGGCGGAATTGGAGCTCGGCCTCCCCAACAAGCTGATCGCCGCCAAATTGAACCTCTCGGAAAGCACAGTCAAAATGCACATCCAGCATATCATGCGCAAATGTGCTGCGCACAATCGCACGGAAGCCGTGCTCCGCTGGCGCGGCCGGTTGCCGGCGCAGGGTCGCGATCACGAACCCGGCGCAGGTCCGATGCAGGAGACTTAGTCCTCTCTGAATGCGCCACGGAAGCTGTCGAGCAGGGGCCTGAGCGCGTAGAGAGCGACCGTACCGCGCCCTGTCGTGATGAACACCTGAACCGGCATGCCGGGGACGATCTGGATGTCGTTTGCGACGATCTGCGCGTCGTCGATCCGGATTTTGGCCGCGTAGTATGGCTGGTCGGTACGCTTGTCGAGGAGCCGGTCTGCGGACACGTGCACGACGGTTCCCTTCAGGCGGGGCACGCGACGCTGATTGTACGGTACGAGGTGAACCTCGGCATTGAGGCCGGGATGAACCACATCGATGTCCTCGGGCCTCAGGCGCGCGGTCACGATGAGACGGTCTTGCCGGGGCACCAGGTCCATGAGCGGAGCGCCCGGTCCGATGACGCCGCCGGCTGTATGAATCCGCAAATCGGTTATCACGCCGTCCTCCGGCGCCTTGACCTCCGTTCGCGATAGCTGGTCCCTGGCCGCGAACAACCGCTCGCGGAGCTGGAATATCTGGTTCTGTGCTTCACGAAGCGACTGTGCGATCTCGTTCTGCCTCTCGCTCTCGAGCTTGAACAATGTGGCCTGCTGTTCGCTGATGACTTGCGCGGCGCGGGAAATCTGCGCGGCGATCTCGCCGCGGCGGCCCTCGACGTCGGCCAGCTCCCGCTGCAGGTTCAGAAGGCGCGGCCGCCGTTCGAGCCCCTTGTTGACGAGGGTCGTGACCATATCCAGTTCCTCCCGGACGATGCCGACCCGCTGCTCGGTGGCGCTCTCCTGCGCCGTGAGACCTTCGATCTCCTTTTCGACTTGACGCCTTCGTTCGCGAATGACCGCGAGCTGTGACTCGTGAACCTGCAGGCGTGCCTGAAAAATGAACTGCTGCGCCGACATCGCAGCGGCTGCCACTCCGTTCTGCCTGCTGTCCTGTTCCAGCGCGTCCGGAAACGCGATCCTCTCAAATCTCTGCTGCTCGGCTTGAAGCCGCGCGGCACGCGCGACTGCATCCCACAATTGGCCCTGAAGGCTTTGCATCTCCGAGCCGGCCCGGGTGTCGTCCAGCGCGATCAGCGTTTGGCCGCTTCGTACGATATCGCCGTCCGAAACCAGGATCCTTTTGACGATACCGCCTTCGAGATGCTGTATCGTCTTCCGGCTCGATTCCGATTCCACGACGCCCGACGCGATCGCGGCGCTCTCGAGAGGCGCGAGGCTCGCCCATGTACCAAGCCCCAGCATGAAGCAGAGCACCAGCAGGTTACCCGCGACGGTGATAGCGCGAAGCCTTCCCCGTGGCGAGGTCGGCGTAGGCGTCGAGCACCATGGAAATTCCAGAGGCTCGAAATCGTCGATTGCGGTTACCACGACGCCAGATCGTCGGGCGGGCGGGGGGCGCGCCGGCGCTCGCACGAGCTGGTCCCAGATCATGGGAAGCCTCGAGACGGCGGGATGCTTCCAGATGGCGAGAGAATTCCAGATCATGGCGCAACCCGTGAAGTAACCTGGGGTCAGCTCAGGTGCCGTTCAAAGATGTCCTCGCTGTCGCCGAACGCGGCGACCGCACCGTCTTCCATGATGGCAATCTTGTCCGTGGCGGCGAGGAGACCCATCCTGTGAGTGACGACGACAAGGATGACGCCTGCGAGCTTCATGCGCTCGATGGCATCCAGGAGCATTCGCTCGCCCCCGTAGTCGAGGCTGGCGTTGGGTTCGTCGAGAACGATGAGGCGTGGACTGCCGAAAAATGCGCGGGCAAGACCGAGACGCTGCCGATAGCCGCGCGAGAAGATCGTTTCACTGTGAACCACCGTGTCGTAACCCTGCGGCAGGCGCATGATCGCCCCATGGATTCCCGCGAGCTTGGCAGCTTCGACGACCTTCCGCCGGTCGGCATCTTCAAGGCGTGCGATGATGTCGTTGATGGTGTCGCCGATCAGATTGATGTCCTGGGGGAGATAGCCGAGGCCGTCGCCGTTTCGGCGCTCGCGAAGCAGCGAGACGTCGGTATTGTCGAGGAGGACGCGGCCATGCGTCGGCATCGACAGCCCGGCGATCACCTGGCCGAGCAAGGACTTGCCTGACCCGGACGCACCGATGATGCCAAGGCATTCTCCGGGCATGAGGCTGAAGGAGACGCCGTTCAGCAGAAGATGGTCGGTCCCCGCAAGCCACACGCCCACATTGTCGACGACGAGGCCGCTTCGCGCCTGCGGCGGGAAAGCGCCCGCGCTCTCCTGCCGGGCGACGGGGAATGCGGCGAGAAGTGCGCCGAGCCGCTGACAGGCGCTCACGGCCGTCACGAGTGATTTCCAGCCTGCGACCGCACTTTCGACCGGCGCGAGCGCCCGGCCGAACATCAGCGTGGAAGCAAAGATGATTGCCGGACTTTTCCCGTGATCGAGGACGAGCCACGCGGCAGCCCCCATGATCAAGACCTGCGACAGCGCGCGAACCGGCTTGGCCGCCAGAGAGACGATCTCGCCTCGCCGGAGTACCACATCGTGCTCCCTGCGTGCCTGCTGCGCATCATGGTGGATCATGCGCGCAACGCTATCGAACATTCCCATGGCGCGGATCAGGTGGATGTTGCCCGCGGCAGTCTGAAGGCGGCCGTAGCTTCTGGAGAGCGCGGCGCTGGACCTGAGCAAAGCGTCTTCCGTGACGAGCTCTCCGGCGATCGTGAGTGCGAACAGGAAGGCGACGCAGCAGGCGCCCACCACGCCAAGCAGGGGATGGATCAGAAAGAGGACCAGGAGGAACAAGGGCGACCAGAGCGCGTCGAACAGCATCGCACATGAGCCGGACTCGACGAACTGGCGCAGCACGGTGAGATCCCGGTATGCGCCCGACGCTTGCGTCCAATCGCTGCGAAACGCCGATTCGAGGCTGGCCGAAAGCACGCAAGGACGAAGGCGATCGTCGAGCCAGGCGCCGAGGCGTCCAAGGACGGCGCGTCGCAATGCATCGAACACGCCGCCGACGACCACCGTGATCGCGACGATGAGCGTGAGCAGGAGCAACGTGTCGCCGCTCCGGCTCGACAGCACCCGGTCGTAGATCTGAAGAAGATAGATCGAGGGCGCAAACAGCAGCAAGTTGTAACTGCAGCTATATGCGAATACGAGACCTAGCGGTCCCACGCAGGACCGGAGGGCTGTGTGCAGTGGCGTCCGGATCTGCGGCAGTATGGGCAACCGAATGGGCGGCATCAGCATGATCGTCACCGCCTGAAATCGAGGTCCGGCGCACTTTGATAGTCAACGCAACCCGGCAACCACATCGGTGGATCTTTGGCGTGAAATCCGGGACCGGCGGCCGCGGCAGCCGGTCCTGCCAGTCGGACGAGCGGCTCGTCAGAGCGTGTCGAGATGGAAGGTCACTCCGCCACCCCAAGCGAAGTTGCCGTCTCCGCCATCGCCGCCGATGCCGGCGACGACTTCCTGGTGCTGGTCCACCGCGAGCTTGTTGATCTGGGTGGCATCCGTATTGGCGTAGACCTTGGAGGTATCGTAGCCGCTATAGGACTTCTGGCTTCCGTTCGACTCGGCGTCTCCGCCATAAGCCTTGGAGAACACCGAGGCCTTGGCGTTGGCGCCGCCGGCATCCCAATCCGCCGTCTGTTTGACGTGATCGCCGGTGCTCACGTGCACGTCGGCGCCTTCCGCCTTGTTGGTCGGATCGTAGTTGACAGTCGGCTTGCTGATGATGGCTCCCTTGAAAGTTCCGTCACCGCCATTTCCGGCACTTTGACCACCGGTGTCGATCGATTTGACCTTGATCGTATCCGAGATGTTGATTGCCTTTGGCATCATTTGAGGCCTCCGTCGTTTTGTTGGGTGTCGTGCAACATCCATCCCGATCAGGCGGACGCGCACGGCAAGTCTGGTCCGCCCGTGCGCCAGAGCGATAGATGTCAAATCGAACACCATCCGGCTTGGTGGGCCTACCTACGAAAGTACGACATTTCGTCCGGGGAGGGCGCCTCTGCGCGGCTTTGCAGGCGAAGAGTGGCGACGCGCGTGCCGCGATGCGAGCGGCCATGCGAGCGATACGACGTTTCGCTATGCCACCAGGTGAAGATCCGACAAGAGATGCGCGGCATCGCCACCTGCCGCGAGGTTGCCGTAGCCGCCGTCGCCGCCAACGCCGGCGATCTGGGTCGCGCTCTGGTCGATGTGCACGTCGTTGACCTGATCGGCCACGGCCGTCGAATGTGGGCCTGCGATTGCTATGTTGATGGGTGCATAGATCGCGACGCTGACGTCGATCAGACTGCCCGCAAAATAACCGTTGCCGCCATTGCCTGCGCTGTTCGAACCGGTCGCGATCGTATCGGACCCGCCCCACAGATTATGTGAGAGAAGGTTTGCATGGCCGCCCGCGGCGGCGTTGTCGTTGCCGCCGTGCCCGCCAATGCCCGCGATCTGAACCGCGGATTGATCCACGGAGACATCATTTATCTGGACCGCGTAAGCGCTGGAGCCATAGCCCGCGATCGCGACGTTGATCGGGTTGTACACCACAAACGAGGTATGGACGAGTTCCCCGTAGAACAGGCCGTCACCGCCGTTGCCGGCCTGGCTCCCGCCGGTTTGAACGTCAAAGACGCTCGATCCCCAACTGGGGTCGAGCGTGATGACGCTGCCGCCGGCGGCCACATTGCCATGTCCGCCACTTCCGCCGACGCCCGCGATCTGCGTGGCCGATTGGTCGATGTCGACCGTGTTCGACTGACTTGCATGTGCAGTGCCGCCCGAACTCGCCAACGCAATATTGATCGGATGATAGATCACCACGGGAGCGTCCACGATCGCACCCGAGAAATAGCCGCTGCCGCCGTTTCCGGCGCTGTTGTCGCCGCTCGTGATCACGCCGGAGCCTGAAAACGCACTGATGCTCCCACCGGCGGCAATGTTGTTGTCGCCGCCATGGCCGCCGACGCCGGCCATTTGCAAAGCGGATTGATCGACATTCAAATTGTTGGACTGGTTCGCCAGGGCGACCGAGCCGTATCCCGCGCTGATCGAAATGTTGATCGGTTCGTAGACCAACAGGGACGCGTGAATGATGCCGCCGTAAAAATGGCCATCCCCGCCGTTCCCTGCCGTGTTCGCCCCACTCTCGACCGAAGCTATGCCCTTCTCGGGAAAGGATGCGCCGGCAGCAGGCTTCGTGGACGAAACCTCCAGGCCCGCTGCAGCGTGGTAGCCGGCGTGGCCGCCCATCTCGCCTCCCGATGGGGGATGTTTGAATTGAACCGGGTCGGAGTCTCTGTGCTGGGTATTCGCGCTCGCGGCGTTTGCTCCAGGACCAGCAAACGGGCCGGGACGATGGACCAGGGCGCCACTTCCGACCGGGTCAGCCATGAACGGAGCTCTGGGTGCAGGGCCCAATTCGCCCGCGCCATCGTACCCATCGTGGTGATGAGAGGCGTGATGCAGCCGGATTGCATCCGACATCCGCGTAAAATCCATCGTAGCCTCCCTCATCGCAATCGCTCCGCGCGATCGGACGGGTTCTGGACTCCGGAGAGAATGTCGTCCCGGGAAGGTCGAATGCCCAGCCGTCAGTTCGGATATAGCGCTGGTCTGGCAGCCGTAACATCGGCTACATCCGTTCGGGTGCGGTTACAGCCTTTGCATCAATTCCCCCAAGTCCGCGCACTCATCTCGCCTGCGGCCAAGATGAATCCGCCGCATTGCCGGATTTGAGCCGTATTGCGACCTGGGTCGCGTAGCGGGGCTGACCGGCCCGACGAGCGGCACGGTGACTGAAAACGGGCCTTGGCCTTTATCCAACGTTTACTATCCGTCGCTTTAGAAACATTCCATTGCGCGGCGACGCAAAATTCGTTGCAGGGGCCAAGCGCATGGTCAAGGGATTGGACATAGTCGGAGTTCCAGAGGGATGATGTCCACCTCGGTCAAAATGCGAAGAACTCGATTCGAGCAAAACTGGTCCGCTGCTGCCCTCTAATCCGACCTGAAATCAGAGGGGTCGGCACTTCGCTGAAGGCCCACGAGCTGACGTTCGCCTCCATGCCACCAACCGCTCCGCGCTCGCTCGGAACCTGTCCCAAGCTTTGGAGTTGGTCCCACTCCCCTTTTTGAGTTCCAAAAATGAAAAAGACCCCTGTCGGGGATGCCCGCAGCCTCGAACTGATGGTCAACGCGATTGTCGATTACGCGATCTTCATGCTCGATACCAAGGGCTTGGTCAGGACCTGGAACAAGGGCGCCGAGCGCCTCAAGCTCTATGCCGCCGATGAGATTGTCGGGAAGCCCTTCTCGACCTTCTACACGCCTGAAGATCGAGAGAAGGGTCTGCCGAACAGGGCGCTGGCGACAGCCGCGGAGACCGGGCGCTTCGCCTCCGAAGGCTGGCGAGTCCGGAAAGATGGCAGCCGCTTCTGGGCGCTTGTCGTTCTCGACGCCATCCATGACGAGGAAGGCCGCCTCGTCGGGTTTGCGAAGGTGACGCGGGACATCACCGAGCGGCAGCAGGCCCACAACGACCTTCTGGAAAGCGAGAGACGATACCGCCGGCTTGTGGAAGCCGTCGTCGACTACGCGATTTTTCAGCTCGACCCTTCCGGGAATGTCGCAACCTGGAATCCCGGAGCCGAGCGCATCAAGGGCTATCGGCCGGAGGAGATCATCGGCCGGCACTTCAGCACGTTCTACACGCCTGAGGATCTCGAAAGAGCGGTGCCGAAAGCGGCGCTGGCGGAGGCCACCGAGAAAGGGCGGTTCGAAGCCGAGGGCTGGCGCATGCGCAAGGACGGCACGCGCTTCTGGGCGTCGGTCGTCATCGACCGAATTACCGACGAGAGTGGCGCGATCATCGGCTTTGCGAAAGTCACGCGTGATCTGACCGAACGCAAGCAAGCACAGGACGAACTTCAACGCGTCCAGGAGCAGCTCGTCGCCTCGCAGAAGCTCGAAGCGGTCGGACAGCTGAGCGGCGGTATCGCTCACGACTTCAACAATCTTCTGATGATCGTCCTCGGCAATCTCGAGAACGCGGAGCGGAGCAGCCGCAATATCGGGGGGCCGAACCTGCACCGCGCGCTGACGAATGCGAAGCGCGGCGCTCAACGGGCTGCGGCACTGACAAGCCGGTTGCTCGCCTTCTCACGCCGCCAAGCGCTGGACCCGAAGCCGGTGAACCTCAATCGCTTCCTGAGTGGCCTGCAGGATTTCCTTCAGCGCACCCTGGGCGAGCGCATCGAAGTTCAGACCGTCGGCGCAGCCGGCCTCTGGCAGATCGAAGCGGACGTCAACCATCTGGAATCGACCATCGTCAACTTGGCCATCAATGCCCGGGACGCGATGCCGAATGGCGGAAAGCTGACCATCGAGGGGGCGAATGTCTCCGTCGACGACGACTATTCGCGCATCAATCCGGAACTCGCGGCCGGGCAATATGTCGTCATCAGCGTGAGCGATACGGGCTCCGGCATGACAACAGAGGTGCTCAATCGTGCGTTCGAACCGTTCTTCACCACCAAGGAGCCGGGGCAGGGTACAGGTCTTGGACTTAGCCAGGTCTATGGCTTCGTCAAGCAATCGGGCGGACACGTGAAGATCTACAGCGAGGTCGGGGAAGGCACGAGCATCAAGATGTATTTCCCCCGCTACGCCGGCAATGCGCAACCTGCGCCGGACGATCCGGACGAGCTCATATCGGAAGGCGTGTCTCCAGAGACTATTCTCGTGGTCGAAGACGATGCCGATCTCAGGACCTACGTCTCGGACGTGCTGCGGGATCTCAACTACCGGGTTTTGTCAGCCGCCAGCGCGCAGGCCGCCTTGACCATTCTGCTGCAGGACGATCAGCATGTTGATCTCCTTCTGACCGATGTCGTCATGCCCGGCATCAACGGCCGTGAGTTGGGAAGGCGCGCGCAGCAGATCAGGCCGCATCTCAGGACCCTCTACATGACTGGTTACTCGCGCAACGCCGTCGTTCACCAGGGACGGTTGGACGAGGGTGTCGATCTCCTGGAGAAACCGGTCACCCAAGCAAGGCTGGCGTTGAAGGTTCGCGAGCTTCTGGATCGAACCTGAAGAACGCCAGATTGCAGCCCGCGTTATCAATATTTGAGCAGCTGGCTGGACTCCGCTTCGTAATTCTAGATGCGAGCTCGGTTCTTCAAGCCGATACTTGAGCAATACCACCAAATATCATTGCCTCTCCCACCCATGTTTATCGCGTCTTTCATGGCAGCCGGCATAGGTTTGGTAGTTGTGGACGTTTCGGCTCTCCGAGCGCAGTTCGGCAAGGGAGCAGCAGAGGTCTCATGCGGAGCCGAAGTTCAAGACGCCGCCCTCCGTGACATAGGAAATCTCAGCGCCGTTCCTGGACGGTTGGAGATTGTCTAGGGTGCCGGGTATTTGCTGAGCCTGCCAATAAGGGATGGCGTGACTGCATGAAGGCGTTGTTATCGCTTCAAAGCGAAGAATGGTTCGCGACGGACCAAGCCCCCTAGTTTGCCTTGACTTTCTCACTTCGTCGATTGCACTGCCAAAGCAAAGCCCGCGACGGATCGCTCCGCGCGGGCTGCTGTTTGGCTTGCTCGGAAGAGCTTGGCCTCCGTTGCTCAGTGCATGTGGCCGATCAGATAGACGCCACCACCGAGCACGATCACGGCCGGAACGGCCCAAAGCAGAAGTACGGGCATCGTTTCTCTCTTTAGTTCGAGCTGCAAACCTTGACGGTCTTCATGCCGGCCTCGGCTTCAGACCGGGTCTTGTAGACGGTGTCGCCGCTGACGACGGTGGTTTCCGTGGTCGTGGGCTTCGTCTCGGTGATCGTGCATTTCTTGGTCTTGACGTCCTGCACCACGTAGAACGACTGCGCGAACGCAGGCGCCGCAAACGACGTCAGCACGGCGGCGGCGATGATGGTCTTGATGTTCATGATGTCCTCCTCCAGTAGTCCGGTCATCCGGTCTGTCTTCTACAAACGTCAAAAATTGCCGCTTGTTCCCGAGGGGATCTCCGAACCAACCCCCTGTCCCAGCGTTGAGGTGCAAACTGGAGGCTTCCATGCGGGATGTGAGACTTGTGACGACTTCTCTGGCAATGCTAGTTGCGCTGGGTGCTGTAGCGCAGGCCGAGCCTGTGAAGGACCACATGCCCGCCACTGTTCAAAGCGCCAGCGATGGTCGCCCTATTCGCGTGGTGCTCCCTGCGCCTTGGGAGCCTGCCAAGGCTCAAGCCGAAGCGTCGACTCCACCGTCGAGGCGGTGAGCGGCAAGGCCGCCGCCCAAAGTTCTAAGATTGAAGACGAGAGTGGCAACCACGGCCAGGCGATGCGCTCCGGAACGGTGTCATGACCAAGCGTCACACCGTAGAAGAACCGAGTGCGCAGACGATCTGGTTCAGCGCCGCCAAGACAACCCCGTCGCAACCAGATGAACCTGGAAGGCGCGGATATCCTCCAGGTCGAGGCGGTCGGGAGAACGACCGAAATATCGGCTCAACTTCGCCACGGCGTTGAGGTAGGATTGCTGCGTCGCCGGTGACAGATTGCGGACCGTCATGTCCTCGATCATGCGGCGGCGAAGCGGACTGATCTCAGCCATCGGAAAACCTCCTGTCTAAAGGGTCGGGCTTCGAAAACCCGCAATCCTCTCAGACAGGAGGCAATCTTGCTATGCCTCCCTACATGCCGCGCCAGCGGCTTCGTTCAATCCCAAATCGATTCACTAACCCCCTCCCGCTTTAGCTGGGGATTGACGGCGTCTTGCCGCGCCCGAGCGCGAATTGACCGACCGGGCTCTCGACGTGGAATGCAAGCCCCGTCGTCTCTGCAAACAGCTCGATGTTGTTGGTGCCGATGGCGCAGCCGCCAAGGCCCATATCGGTCGCGGCCAGGTAGAACGTCTGGATCAGATTGCCGACATTCTTCAGGATCAGCGAATATGCGATCGAGCTGTATTTCCAGGAGATCCGCCCGAAGCGTGCGGCGATGGTGATCAGCACCTGCGGCGGACCGGGGGCGTCCATGGCAAACTCGGCGGCCATCGCAAGCGCCTGGAGTTGCTGGGCGGAGGCATCGATCGCGACCAGCGCGTGGCGGCCCGCATCGTAGTGATAGAGCCCACGCGCAAGCCCCTCGCAGTTCAACGCCGCCAGGTACAGTTCGAGCTCGTACGCGCTGCCTGCCGACGGATAGGGCCTCGCGCTGTAGCTGCTCTCCGGAGTGCCATCAGGATTCGTTCCGGTCGTCCATTCCGACAGCACCCGAGCCGTGGTGCCGAGAAACTGCGCGAGTTCGGCGAGCATGATCGGGTGCTCATCGTCGAAGTCGCGTATCGATTGACGCGCATGCAAGAGCGTCGTGAAGGGCGAGGCCGGCCGCGGCGCGGAGAATTTGCCGAGGTCGATTGTCTTGCCGGGCCAGGGCGGGCGCACCGCCGGCAGCGGTGGAACGGCGCGCGCATAGGCATATGCGCCGCCGACCGGATCGGCATGGCGGCCCTCCGTGCTGCGCGTGTGAAACAGGAGATCGTGGAAATCCCAGAGAACGAGATTGCCGTCGCCTTCATTCAGCTGAAGGCCGTCGCCGTCTTCTGCGCCGAGCTTGATCAGCATCTTGCTGTCGAGCAGCAAGCCGAGCAGATCGAGGTTGAGGGGGGCCGCGATGCGGCGAAGCTTGCTGATCTTTTGCGGCCGCGACAGGGCTGCGAGCGTGGCCGCGATGGCGGGATCGCAGATCCGGAACAGCGCGCCGGCGCGCGGCGATTCCAGCACCATCTCGTTGCCACGCCGGCGCAGATAGGCGAAGCGCGACAACACGATGGTGTCGCCATTCCCGAGCTTTGCGCGCTCCGGCCAGAATTCGGCGAGGTGCGGCTCGATGACCACGAGGTCCTGCCCGTCGCGCGGAGAAGTGAGCGCATATTCGAGCAGCCTGGCCCGCCCCAGTCGCTGCACCAGGGCATGAACCTGCCGCGCAAGGACGCTTCTGCCGGCAAAGGAGGCGAGCGGCAGGCCGGCGGCGAGTTGTCCCACGCGCTCGATCGCTGCGGCGCTGACATGCCCGAGATTGACCGAATTGCCGGTCGCGGTGGCGGCGATGCTCCCGTCCGCCTGCATGTGCAGGGAGCAACGACCGTTCAATCGGGCGACGATGATGGGTGCGATTGTCCTGGTCGATTTTTTCCGAGGCGCGCGCACGGAGTCGAACCCTCAGGTGTGCGGAAGGAACGGCGTCAGTTCGCTTTCCAACCGTGGGCGATCCAATAGTCCAAGCTTCACCGGCACATCGTAGAGCCGGCCCGGCCCGAAGCGGCGATAGAAATGCCGCAGGCCCGGGACGAGCACCCTGACCACGGGGACCTCGACGTCAGGCCGCGTCTGGTCGAGCACGAGGAAATCATATCCCGCACGCGTCGCAATCTCGATGCAGGCATTGGCCTGGTCCCGCGTATTGTTAGGAACCTTGAGGCCTGGCGCCGGCGGCACGGTCGGCTTGTCGCTGGGGATCAGGAACGGATAGTCGTCGAGCCGCAGCGGCGTCACGCCGTCAAGCGACGGTTTCTCGCCGCTTCCGCCGCCCATCATGCCGATCGACATGAATTGGGTCAGCTCGGTGAGGGAGCGCAGCAGCGCGATCCGGCGATCGAAATGCGAGCCGGAGCCGAACTCGATGTTTTCGTGCCCGTTCTGCATCCAGTGCATGATCGCGACGTATGAGGGAATGCCGAGATCGCTGGTGATGTCGAGCACCCAAAGCCGGCGCCCCGCATCGGCAAACTGGGTCTGCAGATCCCGCACATAGGAATCCTCGAATTGCGTGAGGTCGAGCTCGGCACGCCGCACCCGGTTGTACCACCAGATGGCATAGGCGTCGCGTTCGACCAATTCGAGAAAGCCCTGGACGATGGCCTCCTCGCGGGTGTTGCCGGCCGCGCATCCGTTGGAATCGGTGTGGAAGCCGCCGTAGAAGAAGTACAGCAGGCCGGTCGGAAGATATTTGAAGCGCTGGTCGCGGATCGACCAGACCGGCGACCATTCGGCTTTGGCCGAGGGATCGAATGGCTCGGGGACCGGATGTGAATCGTCCGCTTGCGGGGCATGCCTGTTTTCAAACTGCGCCTCGCTGAAGAGCTGGACGTCGTTGGGAAGCAGTGCGTCACCGGGAGCGAAATCGCTGAAGCGGCGGGTCGCCCTGATCTCGTCACCCTGGAAAATGCCGGAGTAACGCTCGATCGCCTCCATCAGCGCGCTCGCCTCGCCCTGTTCGGCGGTGGAGCCCTTGCCGAAGCTGCCGCCGCTGAGGCCGGATCTGAGCTGGTCGACGTTCCAGGCCGGCGCGGAGAAATTGTGGTGGGCGAAGAAATTGGTGTTCATCGGCAGGTCGGCCTCGATCCGCTCGAGTCGCGAAACCACGCCGGTCAGCGGGCTCACGTGCTTGCGGAAGCGCGCGACGGTGGCGCGCGACGTCACGGTGCGGTATCCGCCGCTGGTCATGACGAGCTTTCTCCCCTCCGCGATTTCGATCGGCGCTGCCGCCCGGCGCGGATTCTGCAGCTTCTTGCTGCCGCAGGTCGGACATTGCGGGCGGCGCGCGACGTAGTGCTTGGCGATGACGGCGCCGGTCAGGTCGAAGCTTGCGATGTGATCACGCAGATCAGTGCGGAACCCCGAGGCGATCGCCTTCGCGATTTCGACAGCAGCGAAGTGGATGGCGGTCTGTCCAACGGTGTTGCTGACCAGCGGCGATGTTGCGACCCGATGTGCCGCTCCGCGCTCGAGGAATCCCTTGATCTCCCGATTGCGGATCATGCGATCGAACAGGCAGGTCCAGCAGGCGCTCTCGCCCGGCTTGAACACGGGTCCCACCAGCGGAAACACGCCGGACGGCTGCACCAGCAGCCAGGGCGTCTTGTCGGCCACGCGCTTGCCGTTCGCCTCGGCGAGCCGCCGTTCGAGATAGTCGTTGACCAGCGTGATGGTCAGCTTGGGCGACCGCTTGGTGACGTGAACGCCGAGCTGGCTCAGAGCCGCGCTCAGCTCCCTCGCGCCTTTGACGTCGATCGATTCCACCCGCACCGGGCAATTGCGCAGATTCTGTTCCGCGGCCTCGGTCGGCAGGCCGAGGCTCTCCCAATATCCATCGACGGCGATTGCGGATGCGCGTGGTGGGGCGCTGACGACGTATCGGCGCTCCACGAGCCGCCTGATCGCTTCCTCGATCTGGTCGACGGGAAAATTCTTCGATAGCTGGCGAACGATCTCCGCTGCCGCCTTTCCATTCTTTCCGATCGCGGCAGTCACGGCGCAATACAGCTCGCCGTGCAGGAAGAACTTGCGGTTCTCGGAATAGAGACAGACCGCGTCGGGAGGAAGCACGTAGGCGGTGAAGTTCGGCGCGAATCGCAGAACGCCCTTGCGGGTCTGCTTCGCAGCTCGGCTCTTGGCATTGACTGTCATCGGGTCAGCACGCTGATCCTGTTCCTCAACCGCCGGCTCCGTCAGGCTTGCGCACCGAACGCCACGATTGGCATTGCTTGAAACAAGTTGGAACACACTCGCCCGCCATCGGCAAGCTGACCGTCAAGGCGCAGCAAACGTCGTGACGAAAAATTGGCCGGGTCGTTTGCCGACCCGGCCAATGAAATTGCGATGTTTCGATGCACGGTCGAGAGAGCGCTAGCACCAGCGGCAGCGGCCCCACGATGCGCAGCACCCCGCGCATGTCACCCATGGCACGCCGATCCAGCCGATGCCGCAGCCGCCGCATCCACCGCAACCGACGCCGCAGCGGCAACCTCGGCATGCCCTGCATCCGCCGCAGCCTCGGCAACCGCCGCAGCCTCTGGCGCCGCCGCAGCCGCCACAGCCATGGCCGCAGCCGCATCCCCGCGCAAGCATCACGCCGCTGGCGGTTTTTTGATCGTCGAACAGATGGAAGGTCGCGAGACTGACGTCGGCCAGTTCTTCCTCGCTCAGCGAGGTCACGTGGTTGGGCGTGAAGTTCGGTCTCTGCGGCGACTCGCCGGTCGGTACGGCCGACGCCAACGCGCTTCCCGCCAGCGAAAAACTGAGACCGGCCACGCCCAGCGCCGGTACCGCGGCTTTCGTCATTCGCTTCTTTTTCGAAGCTTGCTTCGCCCGCTGCATGGCCGCATCCTCCAGAGTTGGAAGAACGATTTTGAGAAGATTATCCTACGCCGAGCGAGCACCGCAGGCAAGATTTGCGAGCACGCAAAATGTAATGAGGCGCGTTCAGATTGCATTCATCTTCATGAACGATGTCGCCGCAGTTTCATGACTTGCATGACAGATCATGACAGTGCAGCGAATTGCACCAGGTGCGGCTTGATGCATTGCGCAATCAGCCGCCTGCATGAATGGGGAAATTGGCTTGGTCGATCAACTCGGACGCTTCGCCTGGTATGAGCTGCTGACGACCGACATGCCGGCGGCAGCCGCCTTCTACGGCAAGGTGGTCGGCTGGGCCGTGAACGACGCGACGACTCCGGAACTCGCCTACACGGTGCTTGCTGCTGGTGACGCACCGGTCGCTGGATTGATGGCGCTCCCCGAAGAGGGAGTGCGCTTGGGCGCAACGCCGAGATGGGTCGGCTACGTCGCCGTCGATGATTTGGATGCGAAGGCCGCGCAGGTCCACCGTCTCGGAGGCGCCGTCCTTGTATCGCCGACCGACAGCAACATCGGCCGCATTTCAGTGGTTGCCGATCCGGAAGGTGCGACGTTTGCGCTGGTCACTGAACTGGCATACGGCCAGCAGCAACCAGGCAAACTGAACGAGCCCGGGCGCGTGGGCTGGCACGAGTTGCTGGCCGTGGACGGCAACGGGATCTTTCCGTTCTACGGCAACCTGCTCGGCTGGCAGAAGGTGCGCGCTGAATCCGATCCGGCAGATCTGTATGAATTGTTCTCCGTGGCTGGACAGACCATCGGCGGCATGCTCACCAAGCTTCCAAGCGTGCCGCAGCCGTGCTGGCTGTTCTACTTCGATGTCGACGACATCGGGGCCGCCGCCGGGCGCGTTCACGCGGGCGGCGGCCGCGTTCTCCAGGGTCCGATCGAGTTGCCCGATGGTTGCTGGATCGTGCGATGCGCTGATCCGCAAGGCGCCCTGTTTGCGCTGCAAGGAGCCTGGGATCAGAGCGGCCAGCGAGCTTCGACAGTCGGCTGGTCTGCCAGCTGGGGCGGCATCGCTTCAAAAGGCAGGGTGGTCGTCCACAAGACCAGGCGCTGAAGCATGATCCGGAAAAGTGCGCAGCGGTTTTCCGGAAAGATCATGCTCAAACAACAACCTGAAGCGCGATGATGATTCATCCCGATCTCATCGCGCTTTAGCTTACGTTTGAGGCCATTGGCCTGCGTTGCGCAAAACCAGCGAGTGCTTGATGTTAGGCGTCAGGCTTTAGGCAGGAGAACTCGAAGCGCCTGGTGCCCATTTTGGACGATCCATGCACGAAACGATGCGTCAAGCAGTTCTTTCATGGTCAGCCCGCAATAGGCAGCACGGATCTCACCATCCGGATTACCTTAGTGACGCCGCTACTGCGCTCAGCAGTCGAAAGCCGCAATCGTTGATCGTTTCGTTGGCTGCAGAACGTCGGCGTCGAGTCCCACCAAGGCAAGCCGTTGAAACCACTGGTGGGCCCGGCAGGACTCGAACCTGCAACCAGACCGTTATGAGCGGCCGGCTCTAACCATTGAGCTACAGGCCCCGCCGCGGGACGGCCGCGGGAACGCGCGGCCGGCAGACGGTGCGTGGTTCGTTTACAGGGCCTGAGGCGGGGGTGCAATCCTCAAGCGTTTTCAAGGCGAAGTGGTGCTCGGTCCGCGTCGGGACAACGCGCCGAACGAACCGGGCCGATCAAGCGGAATGCGCCGCGCGCCAGATGATAGCTGAATTCGGAATAATCGCATTCTGCCACTGTTTTGCCCGACGAGTCAAACGTCCGTCACGCTCATCCGGCCGGGGCACATTCTACGCTTCCTTAAGCCCCTGTGATTGCTCACGTCTTCTACTGTGCATGGGGTTGTTTTCGCACTCTTGTTTGAGAGGGCCTGTTGGCCCTCTCAAAACTCTTCTCGCGGCGCCCCGCTGCTAATCCACCGACACCCCCGCGAACTCCACCACCTTGCGCCATTTCTCGGTCTCGTCCGCGACCAGCTTGCCGAACTCGGCGGGCGTCATGGGCCTCGGGATGCCGCCATTCTCGGTCAGCCGCGCGATCACCTTCGGGTCCTTCAGCGCTTCGCCGACGGCCTTGTTGAGGATCTCGATCAGTTCGTTGGGCGTGCCCTTCGGCGCGGAGATGCCGTAGAAGCCGACCGATTCGAAGCCCGGCACGGTCTCGGCGATCGCGGGCACGTCGGGCACGGTCGGCCAGCGCTGCGGCGAGGTCACCCCTAGCGCGCGGACATTGCCGCCGCGCGACTGCTCGAGCGCGGAGGGCAAATTGTCGAAGATCAGCTGCACCTTGTTGGAGATGATGTCGGGGAAGGCGATCGCCGAGCCGCGATAGGGCACGTGGATCATGTCGCACTTGGTCATCGCCTTGAACAGCTCGGCCGACATGTGCACCGAGGTGCCGTTGCCGGAGGAGGCGAAGGAGATCTTGCCGGGATTGGCCTTGCAATAGTCGATGAACTCCTGGACCGTCTTCGCCGGAAACGCGTTGGAGACGACCAGCATGTTGGTGAGCTGCATGATGCTCGCCACCGGCACGGTGTCGCGCAGGAAGTCGAACGGCAGCTTCTTGTAGAGCGAGGTCGAGATCGCGTTGTTGGGCGCGACGAACAGCAGCGTGTAGCCGTCGGGGGCTGCGTTGATCGCAGCCGCAGCCGCGATGTTGCCGCCGGAGCCGGTACGGTTCTCGACGATGAATTGCTGGCCGAGCCGGTCCGAGAGCGCCTGCGCCATGATCCGCGCCACGATGTCGACCGGACCGCCGGCGGCAAAGCCGATGAGCCAGTGCACGGGGCGGTCGGGATAGGCGGCCGCGGCGGGAGGGGTGGCGCTGAAAAGACCTAGGAGAATCGCGAGCCCGAAAACACCGTTACGCAAAATTCGCAACATGACGCCTCCCATTGTTCTATTGTCGTTGGGCTCCATGCTTTCACAAAAACGGGCGGCTGCCTACATCGCCGCAAGTCGGTGTTGACGCAGGCCCGCCGGGAACGACCATGAGATTCGCAACCATCCTTCTCGCAGCGGCGCTGCTCGCCAGTCCCGCCGCGGCCCAAACCGGAGGCAACGCCATTCCCGCCAAGACAATCAGCCTCGGCACCGCAACGCCCGGCGGCGGCTTTCCGCTCTATGGCAATGCCTTCGCGGAAGTGATGAACGCGGCCGATCCCGTCATCACCATCGCCCCGCGCAACACCAAGGGCAGCAACGAGAACATTCCGCTTCTGGAGAAGGGCGAGCTCGATCTCGCTTTGGTCGCAGGCGAGCCGGCCTATGAGGCTTTTGCCGGCATCGGCCGCGCGCCGGTGAGCTTGAAGATTCTCACCGCGATCTATTCCAACCCCGGCATGTTCGTCGTGCGCGCGGACAGTCCCTACAAGACGATTGCCGATCTCGTCGGACAGCCCGTCGCGTTCGGCGCCAAGGGCTCGGGCCTGCCGATCCTGGCGCGCTATGTGCTCGATGGCCTCGGCCTGAAGCAGGACGAGGACTTCAAGGCGGTCTATCTCGACCGCGCCGGCGACGGCCCTGCCATGGTCGAGGACGGCCGCGTCGCCGCGCTCTGGGGAGCCGGCATTGGCTGGCCCGGCTTTGCCGCAGTGGCCTCCAGCGCGTCAGGCGCACGCTTCATCGCGCCAAGCGCGGAGGAGATCACCCGCGTCCGCGCCAAGCATGCGTTCCTGAAGCCGCTGACGGTGCCGGCGGGCAGCTACCCCAAGCAGTCCGAGCCCATTGCCTCGCTCGGCTCGTGGAGCTTTGTGCTGACACGCGAGGATCTGCCCGACGACGTCGCCTATCGCCTGGCGAAGACGCTGCATGGCAATGAGGCGACGTTCTGCAAGACACTTGCGCAGGCCTGCGAGACCACGGCCGCGAACACCGTCGCGGCCGCGCCGCGACCGGAGCTGATCCATCCAGGTGTGATGAAGTATTTTCGCGAGATCGGAGTGGTGAAGTAGGGAACGCTCCACGCGCGCGCTTTCTTCCTTCTCCCTTGTGGGAGAAGGTGGCGCGAAGCGCCGGATGAGGGGGCTAGGGGGTGCACCGTCATCGCGGCCTCATCCTCGCCAAACCTATTTCTTCACCAGCGGACACGCCGGGTCCGGCGGGCCGAACGCCTTGTCGCCGGAAATCGTCGTGAGGATCTTGTAATAGTCCCACGGATATTTGCTCTCCTCCGGCGTCTTCACCTGCACCAGCCAGAGGTCGTGCACCATCAGATTGTCCTCGCGCAGTTTGCCGTTGCGGGCGAAGAAATCCTCGATCGGCTTCTCGCGCATCTTTGCCGCGACCTTGAGCGGGTCGTCGGTGCCGGTCTCCTTGATGGCGTTGAGATAGTGCATCACGCTGGAATAGACGCCGGCCTGCCACATCGACGGCATCTTGTTCATCTTGGCGAAATAGCGCTTCGACCATTCGCGCGTCTTGTCGTCCATGTCCCAGTAGAACGAGGTGGTCAGCAGCAGGCCCTGCGCGGCCTGCAGGCCGAGGCCGTGGATGTCGGTGATCAGCGCCAGCAATGCCGCCATCTGCTGGCCGCCCTTGAACACGCCGAACTCCGAGCCGGTCTTGATCTCGTTCATGTTGTTGGGGGGACCAGCGGCAATGCCGATGATCTTGGCCTTGGAGGCCTGCGCCTGCAGCACGAAGGAGGAGAGATCAGGCGTTGCCAGCGGCGGCCGCACCGAGCCCAGCACCTTGCCGCCATTGGCAGTGACGACGCTGGAGGCATCGCGTTCGAGCGAGTGGCCGAAGGCGTAGTCGTCGGTGATGAAGAACCAGCTGTCCCCGCCGCGCTTGACCACGGCATCGGCGGTGCCGACCGCGAGCGCGCGGGTATCGAACACCCACTGGATCGCGAAAGGCGAGCAGAACTTGCCGTGGAAATCGGCGGTACCGGTGGAGTGGGTGATGAACAGCCGCTTCTTCTCGTTGGCGATGTTCTGCACCGCGAGCCCGACCGCCGAGACCGGCACGTCGACGATCAGGTCGACCTGGTCGACGTCGTACCAGCGCCGCGCGAGCGAGGCGCCGATGTCGGCCTTGAGCTGATGGTCGCCGACCACGATGCTGATCGGCTTGCCGAGCACGGCGCCGCCGAAATCGTCGACTGCCATCTGCGCCGCGGTCACCGAGCCCTGGCCGGTTGGCGCGGAGGCCGGACCGTTCATGTCGGTGAGAACGCCGATCTTGACGACGTTGTCGGACACCTGCGCCATGGCAGCGCCCGGCAGAACGGCCGCTGCCAGCGCGGCCGCGACCGGCAGTCCAAATCTCGCTCGTTTCACGTTTGTCCTCCCCTGGGTCCGGCGCGTTGGCCGGTGTTGCTTTCGCCGGGTATGGCCCGGCTGAATTGGTTTCTTTTGCAACTATTTTGGGGTGGGCGTCAACGTCAGGCCGCGAAGCGGATCTGTCCTGCCGGCGAGGGGTCGTAGCCGGTCAGCTCCTCGGCGCGCTGGAGCAGCCGTCTTTCGCTGAGGAACCGGATCAGCGCCTGCATGGCGGGACGGAAGTAGGTGCGCTGCCGCATCGCGAGGTCGAAATTCTCCCAGACCAGCGGCACGAAGTCGAGGCCGGCCGAGCGCGCCGCTGCGCGCGTCGCGATCCCGCAATCGGCTTGTCCGGCGCGGACCATTTCGGCGAGATCCGGCCCGGTGAGGGCCGGCGCCTCCACCCGGCGCAGATCGCGCGTCGTGGCGTCCACGCGCTTGAGCAGCACCTCGAGCAGCATCTGCGCGCCCGTGCCCTGTTGTCGCATCGCCATCCTGGCGCCGAGCGCGAGCACGTCGGCGAGGTCGCTCAGCTGTCTCGGATTGCCCGGCGGCAGCACCAGGCCCTGCTCGCGTCGCACGAATGCGACCAGCAGGGCGTCATGCAGGTCCGGAGCGTTTTGCAGAGCCGTCACACTGGCATCGGCGGCAAGATTGCCGGTGGAATCCAGGCTGTGGAAGTGCACGGCCACGGCCATCACCTCGTCGCGCTGCAGGCGCTCCAGCCCGCGCGCGCTGCCCTCGCTCATGGAGCCGAGGCCGGAGCCGGATTCGCGCAGGCTCCAATCCAGCAGCTCGTCCTGGCTGCCGCCCACGACGGGCGGCGGCTCGGTGGTCAGCATGCCCGCCGGACGCGCGAGGCCCGAGAGGACCCAGAGGTCGAGCTCGTGCCGGGGGAAGAGCCACTTGCCGGTCACCTTGCTGCAGGGGATCGCACCGGTGGTGACGAGTTCGTAGAGCTTGCGCTCGCCAAGTCGGAGATAGTCAGCGGCTTCACTGGTCGTCAGGAATTCCATCCTGCATTCCTATGCAAATTCTTGCTTCATTTTGGGCGTTCGTCGCAGGTGGAATTCTGCAGTTCATTTTGTGTCCGCGGGAACCATGCCCGATCATCTCGTTGCTTTGCAACACATCCGCGCACGCGATTTCTGCTTTGGTGAACGATCCCGAAGCGCGCACCTTGCGGGCGTCGCGAATGCTTTGCGATCGCTGAGCCGCGTTATACCTTGCCGAAATATCCCGAACAGGGCGCGATTGGCGTCACGAGTGCGGCGCAATCCATCATCATGATCGCGTCATATCGAAGGGAACCAGCTCATGGCCGCTCGCCGCCTGTCCGTTGCATTCGCGCTTCTCTGCGGCCTTGCTGTGGGCGTTGCGGCCGCTCTCGCGGAGGATCGTGCGGTCGTGCTGGCCGCGACGACATCGACACAGGAGTCCGGCCTGCTCGATCATCTGCTGCCGATCTTCCGTGACAAGACCGGTGTCGAGGTGAGGGTGATCGCGCGGCGCGCCGACGAGGTGCTCGACGGCGCGCGAAAGGGCGAGGCGGACGTCGTGCTGACACATGCGCGGCCGCAGGAGGAAAAATTCGTTGCCGACGGTTTTGCCGTGAAGCGCTTCGACGTCATGTACAACGACTATGTGCTGGTCGGGCCGAAGAGCGATCCTGCCGGCATCAAGGGCAAGGACATCGCGACCGCGCTCAAGGCGATCGAGGCCAAGGGCGCGCCGTTCGTGACCCGCGGCGATCGCTCCGGCACCCATGCTGCGGAGCTCGCGCTCTGGATCGTCGCCGGCATCGACGTCGCCGCCGCCAAGGGGGCCTGGTATCGCGAGGCCAAGCAGGGCATGGTCGCAGCACTCGAGGCCGCGCGCGCCGCCAATGCCTATGTGCTGTCGGACCGCGGCAGCTGGATCGGCTTCAGGGATCGCGGTGATCTCGATGTCGTCGTCGAAGGGGACAAGCGGCTGTTCAACCAATACGGCGTGATGCTGATGAGCCCCGAGAAGTTTCCGAACGTGAAGAAGGAGCTGGGGCAAACCTTCATCGACTGGCTGATCTCGCCGGAGGGACAGGCTGCGATCGCAGCCTACAAGGTCGACGGCCAGCAGGTGTTCTTTCCAAATGCGGACAAGACGGCCGGCTGAGATCCTCATCTCCTGCGGTTGCCAAACCGGACGAGGCATGATCCATCATGGCGCATGACCCAGCGTCTGCCGCCATCTTTGACGCCGCTCGATACCGCACTCGCCGCGTTGCTGCGAGGCGTTGATCCGGTTGCGCCGGTCGTGTTGCCGCTGTCCGAGGCCATTGGCTGCGTCGCAGCGGGCGCGCCGCAGGTGGCGGCCTATCCGCCGCATGACATCGCTGCCGCGGACGGCTGGGCGCTGCGCGCCAACGATCTCGTCGGTAGCTCCGCCTATGCGCCGCTGCCCTTGGCGAGGGCCCCTGTTTGGGTCGATGCCGGCGATGCGATGCCGGAGGGATGCGACTGTGTGCTCGATGCCGACGCCGTGGAGGTCTCGGGGCCGCTTGTGCAGGTGCTGGCGGAGGGCGTGCCGGGGCAGGGTATCCGGCGCGCCGGAGGCGATATTGCCGCTGGCACGACGGCCGGTGCCGAGGGGTACCCGATCGGCCCGGCCGACCTGTTGATCGCGGGCGTCGCGGCGGCAGGCGGGCTGAGCGTGCGGCATCCGCGGCTGCGCATCGTCAACGTGCCGGGCGCGACGACGACGGCGCATATGATCGCGGGCATCGCCCGCGCCGCAGGACAGGATGTGCGGACGCTTGAGGCCGCCGCGCGCGATGAAGCATCGATCGCTGATGTGCTCGATGCGTCCGCCTGCGACCTGTTGTTGACGGTCGGAGGCAGCGGCCTCGGTCGCCAGGACGCGGCGGTGACCGCGTTGGCAGGGTGCGGCGAGGTGCTCGCCCATGGCCTTGCACTTCAGCCCGGCCGCACCGCTGCGGTCGGACGGCTTGGCAAGGTTCCCGTCGTTGCCTTGCCCGGCTCGCCGGATCATGCGCTCGCGGCCTGGCTGGCGCTGGTGCTTCCGCTCATCGATCGTCTGTCGGCACGGCAGCCGCGTCGGCCGATGACCCTGCCGCTCGCGCGAAAAATCGCATCCACGGTCGGCATCGCCGAAATCGCGCTGCTGGCCGAGGAACATCGTGCCTGGATGCCGCTTGCGGTGGGGGAGTGGCCGTTCCAGGTCATTACCCGTGCGGATGCATGGCTGATCATTCCCGCCAGCCACGAGGGATTTGCGGCGAGTACGCCCGCCGATGCCTATCTGATGCGGCAGTGATATGGGTTCCGGCATGACCACTCCGCAATCGCAAGCCCGCAGCGCGCTCGAGCAGGAGCAGTTCCTCAAGATCCTCTCGCGCGAGGAGGCCCTGGCGCGCTTCGAGGCCGCGCTGTTCCCGCGCGCGATTCCGAGCGAGCTGCGCAAGCTTGGCGATACGCTAGGCACGGCGCTCGCCGAAAATGTCACTGCGCCGATCGATGTGCCGCCGTTCGATCGCTCAAACGTCGACGGCTTTGCCGTCCGCTCGGCGGATCTCGCTGCGGCCAGCGAAGGTGCACCGAGGCGCCTTGCGTTGAATGCGGAGACCATTCACTGCGGCACCGCGCCGAGGATGCAGGTCGCGGCGGGCACCGCCACACCGATCGCTACCGGCGGCCCGCTGCCGCGCGGCGCCGATGCCGTCGTCATGGTCGAGCACACCCAGCCGGCCGGCCCTGATGCGATCGAGGTCCGCCGTGCCGTCTCGCCCGGGCAGTTCGTGTCCTACGCCGGCTCCGACATGGCGCGCGGCGAGGCGCTGCTGCGCGCGGGCACCATCATCGGATCGCGCGAGATCGGCATGCTGGCAGCCTGCGGGATCGCGGAGGTCACCGTCGTGCGGAAGCCGCGTGTTGCGGTGATCTCCACCGGCGACGAGCTGGTCCAGCCCGGCAAGGCGCTCGCGCCCGCGGAGATCTACGACACCAACGGCGCGATCGTCGCGGCCGCGATCGACGAGAACGGCGGCGAGGCGATCTTCCTGGGTGCCATTCCAGATGACGAAGCAAAGCTCGAAGCGGCGATGCGGCGCGCGCTTGCGGACGCCGACATGCTGGTGCTCTCGGGCGGCACCTCGAAAGGCGCGGGCGATCTGTCCCATCGCATCATCGGCCGGCTCGGTCAGCCCGGCATCATCGCGCATGGCGTCGCGCTCAAGCCCGGCAAGCCGCTGTGTCTCGCGGTGTGCGACGGCAAGCCGGTGGTGATCCTGCCGGGCTTTCCGACCTCGGCGATGTTCACTTTCCACGACATGATCGTGCCGGTGCTGCGCAGGATGGCCGGGCTGCCGCCGCGCTCCGACGCCAAGGTCGGTGCGACCGTGCCGGTGCGCATCGCCTCCGAGCTCGGCCGCACCGAATTCGTCATGGTTTCGCTGCTCGAGGGCAAGGGCGGCCTGATCGCTTATCCCATCGGCAAAGGCTCCGGCGCGATCACCTCGTTCGCGCAGGCCGACGGCTTCCTGCGCATCGACGCGCTCGCGGACCAGATGCCGGCGGGCAAGGAGACCGAGGTGACGCTGTTCACGCCGCATGTGCGCGTGCCCGATCTCGTCATCGTCGGCAGCCATTGCACCGGCCTCGATCTCGTTACCGCGCAGCTCGCGCATGCCGGCCTGACGGTGCGCTCGATCGCGGTCGGCAGCCTCGGCGGCCTTGCGGCGGCGAGGCGCGGCGAATGCGATCTCGCGCCGATCCATCTGTTCGACGACAGGAGCGAGACCTACAATACGCCCTACCTCGTCGAGGGGCTCGAGCTCGTCCCCGGCTGGCGGCGGATGCAGGGCATCGTCTTCCGCCGGGGCGACACGCGGTTCGAGAGGCTCAGTGCCAAAGAGGCCGTTGCTGCGGCGCTCGCCGATCCCGCCTGCATCATGGTCAACCGCAATCAGGGCGCCGGCACGCGCATCCTGATCGACCGGCTGCTCGGCGCTGCGCGACCGGAAGGTTACTGGAACCAGCCGCGTTCGCACAACGCCGTTGCCGCGGCTGTCGCGCAGCACCGCGCCGATTGGGGCATGACCATTGCGCCGCTCGCCCATGCGGCCGGCCTCGGTTTCATTCCGCTCGCCGAAGAGCATTATGACTTCGCGCTGGTGACGACGCGCAAGGACCGTCGGGCGGTGCAGGCGTTTCTCGATGCGCTCGGCTCGAATGATGCGCGTACGGCGCTGGAGCGGGCGGGCTTCCGGCCCGCGTAGACATGCCGCGTTTCACCGCGGCGGTCGGTCTGTGCGGCCTGATCGCCTTCGCGATCATCTGGGCGCAGCTCCTCAACGAGTTTCCAAAATCGTAAAGCGAGCTCAAGCCGCGTCGTCGAGCGCCGCGAGCCGTTCCGCCTCGGCGATGTCCTCGACCGTGTTGGCGTTGAAAAACGGATCGAGCGGCTCGGTCGGCCAGGTCACCGTCGCGAGCGGGTAGCGCGCGGTCCAGCGGTCGATCTTGCGGAGGTCTTCGACGACGAGTGCGTGACGCAGCTCGTCGCGCAGGGCGACACGCCACAAGCCGATCACCGGATGCGACTGCTCGCCTGAAGCCGCGACCGCGAGCTGCGCGTTCTCCCGGCTCCGCGCTTCGTGCAGGCGCGCGACGAGATCGCGCGGCAGGAACGGGCAATCGCCGGCTGCGCTGAGCACCCATGCGATGTCAGGCCGGTTGTGCGCGGTCCAGTCGAGCGCGGCGAGGATGCCGGCGAGCGGGCCGGGAAAGCCAGGCACGTCGTCGGCGACGACCTCCAGGCCGAAGGCGGCGAAACGCGCGGGATCGCCGTTCGCGTTGAGGATCAGCCCGCTGCATTGGGACGACAGGCGCGCGATCACGCGTTCCAGAATGGTGCGGCCGCCGATGGTGCGCATCGGCTTGTCGCCGCCGCCCATGCGCCGCGCCAGACCGCCGGCGAGCAGCACGCCCTGCGTCAGCGGAATTTCAGTCGTCACCACCTTCACCCTTGCGCTTGTGCTTGGCCGACTCTTCCTCGACGTAAGCGAGGTTCTGGTCGTGGACGATGCGTTCCTCGCCCGCGAGTGCGATGAAGCGCTTCCCGCGCGTGCGGCCGACCAGCGTCAGCCCGACCTGTCTTGCGAGATCGACGCCCCAGGCGGTGAAGCCGGAGCGCGACACCAGGATCGGAATGCCCATCCGCACGGTCTTGATCACCATCTCCGAGGTGAGGCGTCCGGTGGTGTAGAGGATCTTGTCGGATGGATCGACGCCGTGCCGGTACATCCAGCCGGCGATCTTGTCGACGGCGTTGTGCCGGCCGACGTCCTCGGTGTAGCAGAGCGGCGTGCCCTCCTTGCACAGCACGCAGCCATGGATCGCCCCTGCCTCGAGGTAGAGCGAGGGCATGGTGTTGATGGTCTGCGTCAACTGATAGAGCCAGGAGGTGCGCAGCTCGGCCTTCGGCAGCGCGACGCTTTCGACCGCCTCCAGGAGGTCGCCGAAGGCGGTGCCCTGCGCGCAGCCCGAGGTCTGCGTGCGCTTCTTCAGCTTGGCCTCGAAATTGGTGTGGTGCTCGGTGCGTACCACGACCACCTGGAGATCGTCGTCGTATTCGACCTCGGTGACCGCGTCGCTATATTTCAGCATGTTCTGGTTCAGCAGGTAGCCTAGCGCCAGATATTCCGGATAGTCGCCGATCGTCATCATGGTGACGATCTCCTGGGCGTTCAGGTAGAGCGTCAGCGGCCGCTCCATCGGCACCTTGATCTCGACCCTGGCGCCGGTCTGGTCGGTGCCGGTCACGCTCCGTGTCAGTCGCGGGTCGTCCGGGTTGGGGACGATCAGGGGCACCGGGGCTTTGTCGATCTTCATCATGGCCGCGACGTTAGCATGACATTCCGCTCAAGCCGATATAAGCATGGCCGGGAGAGAGCGAAATGCCGCCTCGTCGTCATTGCGAGCGCAGCGAAGCAATCCAGAACTATATCCGCGGTGACAGTCTGGATTGCTTCGCTGCGCTCGCAATGACGGGGATAGCCGGCGGGTTCCATCGGCCGGCGAGCCGTTGGCGGAGATCGAAGAGTTATGAAAGTCATCGGCCTTGCAGGCTGGAGCGGTGCGGGAAAGACCACGCTGTTGACGCGGCTGATCCCGCATTTCAACGCGCAAGGCCTGCGCGTCTCCGTCATCAAGCATGCGCATCATCAGTTCGACGTCGACGTGCCCGGCAAGGATTCCTGGCGCCATCGCGAGGCCGGGGCGGCCGAGGTGCTGGTGGCCTCGTCGAATCGCTGGGCCTTGATGCATGAATTGCGCGGCGCGGCGGAGCCGCGGCTGCCGGAGCTATTGAGCAAGCTCTCCGCGGTCGATCTTGTCGTGGTCGAGGGCTTCAAGCGCGAGCCGCATCGCAAGATCGAGGTGCATCGCGCCGCCAATGGCAAGCCGCTGCTGTTTCCGGACGATCCCGGAATTGCCGGCATCGCGACCGACAGCGCCATTGAAACCCGGCTGCCGACCGTCCATCTCGATGATATCCCCGCTGTGGCCGCGCTGCTGCTGCGTGCGGCCATGCCGGTCGAGGAAGCGGTGGCAACAAGCGTCGCGACACGCTGACGAGGCACCATGGCGCAACTGTCAGACGATTGCTTTGCCTTCGGCGGACCGATGATGTCGGTCGACGAGGCCGTTGGCCTCATCACGACGCGCGTCAACGCGATTGCCGATCTGGAAACCGTGGCGCTCGTCGATGCGGACGGGCGCGTGCTGGCGCGCGACATTGCCGCGCCCTTGCCGCTGCCGCCGTTCACCAACTCTGCGGTCGACGGTTACGCCGTCCGCAACGCGGACCTTCCGCAAGCTGCGGAGCAGGCATTCCCGCTCGATGGCCGCATCCAGGCCGGTGGTCTTGCGCAGGCACCGATCAAGCCCGGCCACACCGCGCGAATCTTCACGGGCGCGCCGATGCCGCCCGAGGCCGAAACCGTCTTTATGCAGGAGGATGTCCGCATCGATGATTCCGGCCGGATCGTGCTGCCGCCGGGGCTGAAGCAGGGCGCCAATGTCCGCCCCGCCGGCGAGGACATTCCGAAGGGACACGTTGCGCTGCGCGCCGGCCAGCGCTTGCGGCCACAGCATGTCGCGCTTGCCGCGGCGTTCGGCCTTGTCGGGCTCGACGTCGTGAGGCGCATCCGCGTCGCGGTGTTCTCGACCGGCGACGAGCTGGCTTCGCCGGGAGAGCCGCGTGCGACCTCGCAGCTGTTCGATTCCAATCGCTTCATGCTGATGGCGATGCTGCGCCGGCTGGGCTGCGAGGTCAGCGACCTCGGCATTTTGCGCGACGAGCGAGCGTCGCTTGCGAGCGGCCTGAAGCAGGTGGCAGGCGCGCATGATCTGATTCTCACCACCGGCGGCGTCTCGACCGGCGAGGAGGATCACGTCAAGGCGGCGGTCGAGAGCGTCGGCTCGCTGGTGCTGTGGCGGATGGCGATCAAGCCGGGTCGGCCCGTGGCGATGGGCATCATCGGCGGCACGCCGCTGATCGGCTTGCCCGGCAATCCCGTCGCCAGCTTCGTCACCTTCGTCCATGTGGTGCGGCCGACGGTGCTGGCGCTGGCGGGTGCCCTCCCGGAGCCGCTGTTGCCGATCCCGGTGCGTGCGGCATTCACCTACAAGAAGAAGATCGGCCGCCGCGAATATGTCCGCGCCTCGTTGCGGCGCGGGGAGGACGGCGCGCTGGAGGCCATCAAGTTCCCGCGCGAAGGCGCCGGACTGTTGTCGTCGCTGGTCGAGACGGATGGCCTGGTGGAACTCGGCGAGCCCCTCGCAGTCGTCGAGCCCGGGCAGAGCGTCGGCTTCCTGTCTTATGCCGATCTGCTGTGAGTGGTTGCGTTGACGCCGTCGCTGCACCCCGCCATGGTGCGCCCATGACCAGAACCACGCTCGATCTCACGGGGCTGAAATGCCCGCTGCCTGCGCTCAAGACGCGCAAGGCGCTGAAGCCGTTGCAGCCCGGCGATCAGCTCGAAGTGCATTGCACCGACCCGCTGTCGGTGATTGATATTCCAAACCTGATCCGCGAGACCGGCGACAAGGTGGAGATCACCGAGCGCAACGACGCGCGCATCGTGTTCTTGATAGAGAAAGCAAATGGTTTGATAGCAAACGTCAATGGTGCGCTGCGGTCTTGAGCACGTTACCGCGCTGATACCGACCTTTTGTCTATCGACATCAATCACCGCTTCTGTCCACACTGACAGTCTCCGTGCAGGCGCGGAGGTTGACTCGTGTCTGCGACACGCGGGACGCGGCTGCACTCACGAAGCCTGCAAGGTCGCATCGGGGACAAACCCTCATTGAGGGACTTTTCGAACACGCGCGTGACGATCCTGGCGCGCGTCGGACGATCGTGCGGAGCTGCATAGACAGTTGACTGCACCGCAATGGCTGAGGGGCAGGATCATAGCGGCAGGCTTGCTCAGAAGGGCAGCCTTAGGGGAGGACTGTATGTCTACTATTGAGAGCGCTGGAACAATTTCGGGCGCTGGTGCGGGTTTTCTTGATCGCGAGCGGACCATCGCGACCGCCGGCTTCAATCGCTGGCTGGTGCCGCCGGCGGCGCTGTGCATCCATCTCTGCATCGGCATGGCCTATGGCTTCTCGGTATTCTGGCTGCCGCTGTCGCGCGCGATCGGCGTGACCGCGCCGAAGACCTGCGGTGACATTTCGCTGTTGCAGGAGCTGTTCACGACCAGCTGCGACTGGAAGGTCGCCAGCATGGGGTGGATGTACACGCTGTTTTTCGTGCTGCTCGGCATTGCCGCGGCGGTGTGGGGTGGCTGGCTGGAGCGCGTGGGTCCGCGCAAGGCCGGCTTCGTCTCGGCGCTGTGCTGGTGCGGCGGACTCTTCCTCGGTGCGATAGGCGTCTACAGCCATCAGCTCTGGCTATTGTGGCTGGGGTCGGGCGTGATTGGCGGCGTCGGCCTCGGCCTTGGCTATATCTCGCCGGTGTCGACGCTGGTGAAGTGGTTTCCGGACCGCCGCGGCATGGCGACCGGCATGGCCATCATGGGCTTCGGCGGCGGCGCCATGATCGGCGCGCCGCTGGCGAACCTGCTGATGAACTATTTCAAGACGCCGACCTCGGTCGGCGTCTGGGAGACCTTCGTCGCGATGGGCGTCATCTACTTCGTGTTCATGATGATCGGCGCATTCCGCTATCGCTTGCCGCCGCCCGGCTGGCAGCCCGAGGGCTGGACCCCGCCGGTCAAGGCCAACGCGATGATCTCGAAGAATAACGTCCATCTCAACGATGCGCACAAAACCCCGCAGTTCTGGCTGATCTGGTGGGTGCTCTGCCTGAACGTGTCCGCGGGTATCGGCGTGATCGGCATGGCTTCGCCGATGCTCCAGGAGATCTTCGGCGGCAAGCTGATCGGCCTGCCGGACGTCGGTTTCAACGCGCTCGATGCCGGGCAGAAGGCGCAGATCGCGGCGATCGCCGCCGGTTTCGCCGGATTGCTGTCGCTGTTCAACATCGGCGGCCGCTTCTTCTGGGCGTCGCTGTCGGACAAGATCGGGCGCAAGAACACCTACTACACGTTCTTCATCCTCGGCATCGTGCTCTACGCGCTGGCGCCGACCTTTGCTGCGATGGGCTCGAAGCTGCTGTTCGTGCTCGGCTTCGGCATCATCCTGTCGATGTATGGCGGCGGGTTCGCCACCGTACCGGCGTATCTCGCCGACATGTTCGGCACCCAGTTCGTCGGCGCGATTCACGGCCGGCTGCTGACGGCGTGGTCGACGGCCGGCATCATCGGCCCGGTCGTAGTGAACTACATCCGCGAGTTCCAGCTCGCGGCGGGCGTGCCGCGCGACCAGCTCTACAACACGACGATGTACATCCTGTGCGCGATGCTGATCGCGGGCCTGATCTGCAACTATCTGGTCAAGCCGGTCGAGTCGAAGTGGCACATGAAGGAGGCCGATGTCGCCAAGTTGCAGGCGGCGAGCGCCAGCGCCGCCGCTGCGGGGCCGCATGGCTCCTACGGCATCGGGTTCGGTGGGCTTGACATCAAGGCGGCGTTCTTCTGGGCGATCGTCGGCGGTCCTCTGCTCTGGGGTGTCTGGAAGACGCTGGAGAGCGCGGTCAAGATATTCTGATCGCACATTCATCGCGAGCGGAGCGCGCCATGCGCGCGCTTCCGCCGCTCATTTCGATGGTTCAAAATCACCCCTGGGGGAATTCGATGGTTCGTAAGCTCGTTTGTGGCGCCGCCATGCTGCTCATTGCCGGCGCCCTGCAATCCGCATCCGCGCAGACCGCCGGTGCACCGGCCGCAACGCCGCCCGCCGCGACCGAGGCCAAACCCGGCAAGATCAAGCTGACCGTGCAGAAGCTCAAGGACATGAAGGCCAAGTGGAGCGCCAACAAGCCGAAGCTCAAGGAGTGCCGCAAGGACGTGAAGGCCAAGGGCCTCGCGGGCGACGATCGCTGGTTCTACATCGAGGAATGCATGGGCAAAAGCTGACCCATCGGCATCGGGGGCATGGAGGGTCACCTGTCGCCTCGGAGCGGGAGCGCGATACGATTTCGCTATCGCAGCATAGGAGGCCTTTATTGATCTCCAGACCGATTCAGGCTTCGTTCTATCGCTTGGCGCGTTGACCGACCGCAACGCCGTGTCCGGGCAGCGATCCAGGGTTGCCTTGGGGACGCGCTTAACTGCCTCCGCGAGCATGATAATTCGCTTGGCATCTGGCATGCCAGAGGCTAGAAGTGGAGCCGTTCTAAAAGACGAGATCGAGACGAATCGATGAGCCACGACGCGCAGAAGGTCCGCCCGTTCGAGCATCCCGGCGAGGGACGCCGACGCGCCAAGGCCACGCCCAAGGGGCGGCAGGTCGACCCGATCGCCGCGCACGAGATCGAGCAGTTGCTCGGCGACAGGCCGCGGCGGCGCGACCTCCTGATCGAATATCTGCACCTGATCCAGGACAAGTACCATCAGATCTCGGCCGCGCACCTTGCCGCGCTCGCCGACGAGATGAAGCTCGCCTTCGCCGAAGTGTTCGAGACCGCGACCTTCTACGCGCATTTCGACGTGGTGAAGGAGGGCGAGCCCAACGTTCCGCCGCTGACGATCCGTGTCTGCGATTCGCTGACTTGCGCCATGCTCGGCGGCGAGAAGCTGCTCGAGGATCTGCGGAGTGCGTCCGGTCCCGGCATCCGCGTCGTGCGCGCGCCCTGTGTCGGGCGCTGCGATACCGCGCCTGCCGCCGAAGTCGGCCACAACTTCGTCGACCATGCGACCGTCGCCAATGTGATGGCGGCCGCGAAGGCCGGCGACACTCACGCGCATCTGCCTGATTGTGTCGACTACGACGCCTATGTTGCCGGCGGCGGCTACAAGTTGCTGAACCGCGTGCGCTCGGGCGAACTGTCGAAGGACGATCTCCTGAAGTCGCTCGACGATGCCTCGCTGCGCGGCCTCGGCGGCGCGGGCTTCCCGACGGGACGCAAATGGCGCGCGGTGCTGGGCGAGCCCGGTCCGCGGCTGATGGCGATCAACGGTGACGAGGGCGAGCCCGGCACGTTCAAGGATCGCTATTATCTCGAGACCGATCCGCACCGTTTCATCGAGGGCATGCTGATCGGCGCCCATGTGGTGCAGGCCTCTGACGTCTACATCTATCTGCGTGACGAATATCCGGCCTCGCGCGAGATTCTCGAGCGCGAGATCGCAAAGCTCCCCGCCGGCGGCCCGACGCTGCATATGCGCCGCGGCGCCGGTGCATACATCTGCGGTGAAGAATCCTCGCTGCTGGAAAGCATCGAGGGCAAGCGTGGCCTGCCCCGGCACAAGCCGCCTTATCCGTTTCAGGTCGGCCTGTTCGGTCTGCCGACGCTCATCAACAACGTCGAGACGTTGTGGTGGGTGCGCGACATCGTCGAGAAGGGCGCCGACTGGTGGAAGGGGCATGGCCGCCACGAGCGCCACGGCCTGCGCAGCTTCTCGGTCTCGGGCCGCGTCAAGCATCCCGGCATGAAGCTCGCGCCTGCGGGCATCACCGTGCGCGAGCTGATCGACGAATATTGCGGCGGCATGGCCGACGGTCATCAGTTCTACGCGTATCTTCCTGGCGGCGCCTCCGGCGGCATCCTGCCCGCGTCGATGGACGACATCCCGCTCGATTTCGGCACGCTGGAGAAATACGGCTGCTTCATCGGCTCGGCCGCGATCGTGATCCTGTCGCAGAAGGACAGCGTGCGCGCAGCGGCATTGAACCTGATGAAGTTCTTCGAGGACGAGAGCTGCGGCCAGTGCACGCCGTGCCGCGTCGGAACCCAGAAGGCGGCGCTGCTGATGCAGAAGCCGGTCTGGAACCGGGCATTGCTGGAAGAATTGAGCCAGACGATGCGCGATGCCTCGATCTGCGGGCTCGGACAGGCCGCATCGAATCCGCTGTCCTCCGTGATCAAATATTTCCCTGACGAGTTCAAGGAAGCGGCCGAATGACCAAGATTACGTTCGAGCTCGACGGCAAGCAGGTCGAAGCCAAACCTGGCGAGACGATCTGGCAGGTCGCGAAACGCCAGGGCCGCGACATCCCGCATCTCTGCTACTCGCCGGCGCCGGACTATCGACCCGACGGCAATTGCCGCGCCTGCATGGTCGAGATCGAGGGCGAGCGCGTACTGGCGGCATCCTGCAAGCGCACGCCGTCCGTCGGCATGAAGGTGAAGACGGAATCAGCGCGTGCGGTGTCGGCGCAAAAAATGGTGATGGAGCTGCTCGTTGCCGACCAGCCGGCGCGCGAGACCAGCCACGATCCGGACTCGAAGTTCTGGCACTGGGCCGAGACCACGGGCGTCACCGAGAGCCGCTTCCCCGCCGCCGAGCGCTGGGAGACCGATGCCAGCCATCCGGCGATGCGCGTCAATCTCGATGCCTGCATCCAGTGCGGCCTCTGCGTGCGGGCCTGCCGCGAGGTCCAGGTCAACGACGTCATCGGCATGGCCTATCGCAACCATGGCGCCAAGATCGTGTTCGACTTCGACGATCCCATGGGCGAGTCCACCTGCGTCGCTTGCGGCGAATGCGTGCAGGCCTGTCCAACCGGCGCGCTGATGCCGGCCGTGATGCTCGACGAGAACCAGACCCGCGTGACGTACGCGGACAAGAAGGTCGATTCGCTCTGCCCGTTCTGCGGCGTCGGCTGCCAGGTGACCTACGAGGTCAAGGACGACAAGGTGATCTACGCGGAAGGCCGTGACGGCCCCGCCAATCACAACCGTCTTTGTGTGAAGGGCCGCTTCGGCTTCGACTATATCCACCATCCGCATCGCCTCACAAAACCGCTGGTGCGGCTGCCGAATGCGAACAAGCATGCCAACGACCAGGTCGATCCCGCGAATCCCTTCACCCATTTCCGTGAAGCGAGCTGGGAAGAGGCGCTCGATATCGCCGCCAAGGGTCTCGTCAAGATCCGCGACGAGAAGGGTGTGAAGGCGCTGGCCGGCTTCGGCTCGGCCAAGGGATCGAACGAAGAGGCCTATTTGTTCCAGAAGCTGGTGCGCACCGGTTTCGGTTCGAACAATGTCGATCACTGCACCCGCCTGTGCCACGCTTCGTCGGTCGCGGCGCTGTTCGAAGGCCTGAGCTCCGGTGCGGTGTCGGCGCCGTTCTCCGCCGCGATGGATGCCGAAGTCATCATCGTGATCGGCGCCAACCCGGCCGTGAACCATCCGGTCGCCGCGACCTTCATCAAGAACGCGGTGAAGCAGAACGGCGCAAAACTGTTCGTGATGGATCCGCGCCGGCAGTCGCTGTCGCGTCATGCCACCAGGCATCTGCAGTTCAAGCCGGGCTCGGACGTCGCGATGCTGAACGCGATGATCAACACGATCATCACCGAGGGCCTGACCGACGACCAGTACATCGCCGGCTACACCGAGGGTTTTGAGGACCTCAAGGACAAGATCAAGGAGTTCACGCCGGAGAAGATGGAGCCGATCTGCGGCATCCCGGCGCAGACGCTGCGCGAGGTCGCGCGCACCTATGCGAGGGCAAAATCGTCGATCATCTTCTGGGGCATGGGCATCAGCCAGCACGTCCACGGCACCGACAATGCGCGCTGCCTGATTGCGCTCGCGCTGATCACCGGCCAGGTCGGGCGTCCCGGCACCGGCCTGCATCCGTTGCGCGGCCAGAACAACGTGCAAGGCGCCTCCGATGCCGGCCTGATCCCGATGTTCCTGCCGGACTACCAGCCGGTCGGCCGCGACGACATGCGCGGCGCTTTCGAGAAGCTGTGGCAGCAGGATCTCGACCCCGTGCGCGGCCTGACCGTGGTCGAGATCATGAATGCGATCCATGCCGGCGAGATCAAGGGCATGTACATCGAGGGCGAGAACCCCGCGATGTCCGACCCGGATCTGCAGCATGCGCGCCATGCGCTCGCCATGCTCGATCATCTCGTGGTGCAGGATCTCTTCGTCACCGAGACCGCCTTCCACGCCGACGTCATCCTGCCGGCGTCGGCCTTTGCGGAGAAGGACGGCTCCTTCACCAACACCGACCGGCGCGTGCAACTCGCGCGCCAGGTGATCAAGCCGCCGGGCGATGCGCGCCAGGATCTCTGGATCATCCAGGAGATAGGCAAGCGCATGGGCCTGCGCTGGAATTACGCCGGCCCCGGCGACGTCTATACAGAGATGGCGGAGTTGATGCCGTCGCTCAAGAACATCAGCTGGGAGCGGCTGGTGCGCGAAGGCGCCGTCACCTATCCAGCCGACGATCCGAACAAGCCCGGCAACGAGATCATCTTCACCACGGGCTTCCCGACCGCGAGTGGCCGCGGCAAGATCGTGCCGGCCAAGGTGATCCCGCCGGACGAACTGCCCGACGCAGAATACCCGATGGTGCTGTCGACGGGCCGCGTGCTGGAGCACTGGCACACCGGCTCGATGACCCGCCGCGCCCAGGTCCTCGACCAGATCGAGCCGGAGGCGGTCGCCTTCATGTCGCCGAAAGACATGCGCAAGAAGCAGCTCGCGCCGGGCGATTTCATTCGCCTGGAAACGCGCCGCGGTGCCGTCGAGGTCAAGGTCCGGTCCGATCGCGATGTGCCGGAGAACATGGTGTTCATGCCGTTCTGCTACGCTGAGGCGGCCGCGAACCTGTTGACCAATCCCGCGCTCGATCCGTTCGGCAAGATCCCGGAGTTCAAATTCTGCGCGGCCCGGGCCGAGCGCGCGGAGATGCGGGACGCGGCGGAGTAGGGGCTCCTCTCTGTGGAGTTTGGCGGCATGGCACCGCCAAACTCCGCTGCCGTCCCTGCGAACGCGGCTTGCCACATCCACCGCTGTCATGCTCCGGCTTGACCGGGGCATCCAGACCGCCGCGGCGGATGTAGTGGGAGCGAACGCTTCAAAGCTCGCCTCTGGAATACTGGATCGCCCCGTCAAGCCGGGCGATGACATCGAGGGTGTGGTAGGCAAATGTGCATCGTCATTGCGAGCCACCGGGTCCGCGCGAAGCGCGGCCCGATGACAGGCCCCGTGAAGCCATCCAGACTGCCTCTCCGGCGGGATTGCGGATTGCTTCGTCGCTTCGCTCCTCGCAGTGACGGTGATAAACGTGGCCCATGTCCAAAGTCACCCCCGCCACCCGCGCGCTCACGGCCGCCGGTGTTGCCTTCACCGTCCACACCTACGACTACGATCCCGACGCCGGGAGCATCGGGCTCCAGGCGGCTGCCGCCCTCGGCGAGGACCCCGCGCGCGTCCTGAAGACGCTGATGGCGCTGGTGGACGGCAAGCCGGTTTGCGTGGTCGTTCCGTCAGACCAGGAGGTCTCGATGAAGAAGCTCGCGGCGGCGGCGAGCGGCAAGTCGGCGCAGATGATGAAGCCGCCGGAGGCCGAGCGCGTCACCGGTTTCAAGGTCGGCGGCATCAGCCCGTTCGGGCAGCGCAAACCCGTGCGCACCGTGATGGAGCAGAGCGCGCTCCTGCATGACCTCGTCTATCTCAACGGCGGCCAGCGCGGCTTGCAGGTGCGGCTGAAGCCCGGCGACGTCAGGGATGTCCTGAAGGCGGTCGTCGCGGACGTGCTCGCGTGAGCGTCCCGTCTATTGCTTCTGCAGCAATTTCAGCCGGCAGCGCAGCGCTTCCCGGATATGCGCCCGCGCCAATTGCTCGGCCTTGTCGCCGTCGCGCGCGGCGATCGCCTCAATGATTGCCTGATGCTCGCCGTGGCTGGTTGAGGGGCGTCCGGGCACCGTGAAAGTGGTTGGACCGAGCAGGGCGATCCAGTCCTGCAATTCGCGCGAAGCGTTGTCGAGATACCGGTTGCGCGCGGCGCGGCAGATCGCCTCGTGGAAGGCGCGGTTGAGCCGCGCCATCTCGGCGGCGTCGGTCTCCGACGCATCGACAAAGGCCTGCTCGATATCCCTGATCGCGTCCACCTCGGGGGCGGAGGCATGCGCGGCGGCGAGGCGCGCGGCGGCGCCCTCCATGATCTCGCGCATGGCGTAGAGTTCGAGCACCTCCGAGATGTCGAGGTTGCGCACGATCAGGCCGCGGCCGCCGGCGGGTTCGACGAAGCCGCGCGCCGCGAGCCGGCCCAGCGCCTCGCGCACCGGCGTGCGGCTGACTTTCAGCCGCTGCGCGACTTCCTCCTCGCGCAGGCGGTCGCCGGCCCGGTAGCTGCCGGCCTGCAGCGCCTCGCACAGCGAGCGGAACACGGCTTCACCGAGCGCCACCGCGCCGCCGCGTCCGATGGATCCACCTGTCTTTGCCGGGCGTCTGGCCATGCATCCTCGTCTGCCGCCAAGCGCGTCCTGCCCATGCAGAGATGTCGCTTGCGCACCTACTGTATATCTTTGTATACAAAAGTACGCAATGGCTGGCGCGGTTGTCCGCGCCGGCCGGCGGCAGAATGTCTCCAACTTCGTCGCATTGGGCAGGCGTCATGAGCAGCAAATACGACGTGCTGGTGATCGGCGGCGGCAACGCGGCACTGTGCGCGGCGATCAGCGCCAGGCGCGACGGCGCCTCGGCGCTCGTGCTCGAAGGCGCGCCAAAATTCTACCGCGGCGGCAATACCCGCCACACCCGCAACATGCGCTGTGCCCATGACGCGGCCAGCGAAATCCTGACCGGCCCCTACACCGAGGAGGAGTTCTGGGAGGATCTCTTGCGCGTCACCGGCGGGAAGACCGACGAGGAGCTGGCCCGTCACATGATCCGGGAGTCCAAGGACATCCTGAACTGGATCGTGGAGCAGGGCGTGCGCTGGCAGCCGTCGCTCGGCGGCACGCTGAGCCTCGGCCGCACCAACTCCTTCTTCCTCGGCGGCGGCCGGGCAATGCTGAACGCGCTGTATCTCACCGCCGAACGGCTCGGTGTCGATGTCGAATACGATGCCGAGGTCACCGACCTCGTGATCGAGGACAGCATGTTCCTTGCCGCGCGCCTCAAGCGGCCGATCAACGGCGAAAGGGAAATCCGCGCGACCTCGCTGGTCGCCGCGGCCGGCGGCTTCGAGGCGAACATCGAATGGCTGAAGCAATATTGGGGCGATGCCGCAGACAATTTCCTGATCCGCGGCACGCCGTATAACCGCGGCTCGATCCTGAAGATGCTGCTCGACAAGGGAGTGCAGGAGGTCGGCGATCCCACCCAATGTCATGCGGTTGCGATCGACGCCCGCGCGCCGAAATTCGATGGCGGCATCATCACGCGCCACGACTCCGTCGTGTTCGGCATCGTCGTCAACAAGCACGCCCAGCGCTTCTACGACGAAGGCGAGGACATCTGGCCAAAGCGCTACGCCATCTGGGGCCGGCTGGTCGCAGCGCAGCCCGACCAGATCGCCTACATCATCTTCGATTCCACCGTCGTGACGAGCTTCATGCCGACGCTGTTCCCGCCGATCGCCGGACGGACCGTCGCCGAGCTCGCCGGCAAGCTGGAGCTCGATCCGGCCGCGCTGGAAAAGACCATCACCGATTTCAACGCCGCGGTCCGCCCCGGCACCTTCGACCACACGATCCTGGATGACTGCGTGACCGAGGGCATCACGCCGCCCAAGACGCACTGGGCGCGCAAGATCGAGACGCCACCTTATCTCGCTTATCCGGTGCGGCCCGGCATCACCTTCACCTATCTCGGCACGCGCGTGAACAAGGAGGCACGGATGCTGATGGCTGACGGCAAACCGTCCGCGAACATGTTCGCGGCCGGCGAGATCATGGCGGGCAATGTGCTCGGCAAGGGCTATGCGGCCGGCATGGGCATGACCATCGGCAGCGTGTTCGGACGCATCGCGGGTCGGGAAGCGGCGCGCCACGCCAAGAACTAGGGATCAAGAAGAAAGCCAAAGGGAGAAACCATGTCGCGCATTGCCATCGCTTCGATCACGGCGCTGCTGATCGCCGCCCAGGCCCGCGCTGCCGAGCCCATCAACCTGCGCGACATGGGCTCCTTCCATGTCGGCGGGCGCCTCGTCGAGATATCCGGCAAGCCGGTGAAGGAGGTCATGTTCACGCCCGGCGGCGTGCCGGCCAAGGTCGATCCCAACGGCACCTACCAGGTCGAGCAGATGTACGTGCAGTACTTCCTGCCGGTCAACCAGAAGGGGGCCTATCCGCTGCTGATGTGGCACGGCGGCGGACTGACCGGCGTCACCTACGAGAACACGCCCGACGGACGCGAAGGCTGGCTGAACTACTTTCTGCGCAAGGGATGGGCGGTCTACAATTCCGATGCGGTGGAGCGCGGACGCGCTGGCTGGGCGCAATATCCCGATATCTTCAAGAGCGAGCCGGTGTTCCTCACCACGGCCAATCCGTTCGAGCGCTTCCGCATCGGCGATGGGCCGAACTCCTACGACCCCGATCCCGCCAAGCGGAAGGTGCTGCCTGGCAACCAGTTTCCGGTCGAGGGCTACGAGAACTTCGTCAAGCAGAACGTGCCGCGCTGGACCACGACCGACGATGCGACCATCGCCGCCTACATCGCCGAGATCGATCGCGTCGGCCCGTCGGTGATCCTGTTCCACAGCCAGGCCGGCAGCTTCGGCTTCAAGGTGGCGCAGGCCCGGCCCGACAAGGTCAAGGCACTGATCGCGATCGAGCCGGCCGGCATCGGCGACCCCGCCAAGGCGGATGTGCTGAATAACATTCCGACCCTCATCATCTATGGCGACTATATCGAGAGTGATGCCCGCTGGCCCAAGATCCGCGCCAACGGCGTCGCCTTCGCCGACGCGATCAAGGCGGCCGGCGGCAGCGTCGACGTCATCGACCTCCCGCAGGCCGGCATCAAGGGCAATTCGCACATGGTGATGATGGACAAGAACAACCTCGAAGTGGCTGGCCTGATCCAGAAATGGCTCGAGGCAAAGGGCCTGACGAAGTAGAGCCATGCACGGAACCCAAATCCTCGACGAGGCCGACCGTCTGATGACGGTGTGCAATTCCTGCCGCTACTGCGAGGGATTGTGTGCGGTATTTCCAGCGATGGAGATGCGCCGCGCCTTCTCCGACGGCGACCTCAACTATCTCGCCAATCTCTGCCATGCCTGCGGCGCCTGCTACGTCGATTGCCAGTTCTCGCCGCCGCACGAGTTCAACGTCAACGTTCCCAAGACGCTGGCGGTCGCGAGGGCAGAGTCCTATGCCGCCTATGCCTGGCCGCGGGCGCTGTCCCGCGCCTTCGCGCGCAACGGCCTGGTCATCAGCATCGTTGCCGCGCTCAGCATGGCCGCCTTCATCCTCGGTTTTGCCGCCTTCAACGACCGCAGTGTTCTGTTTGGTGTCCACACCGGTCCCGGTGCCTTCTACAAGCTCATGCCGCACAATGCGATGGCTGCATTGTTCAGCGCCGCCTTGCTCTACGCCATCCTGGCCCTCGTCATGAGCGTGCGCGCCTTCTGGCGCGACATCGGTCCAGCCATCGGTGGCCGGGCCGATGGCGGTTCGATCTATCAGGCAATCCGGGATGCCGGCGAGCTGCGCTATCTCCATGGCGGCGGCGTCGGCTGCTACAACGAGGACGACAAGCCCACTGACCGGCGCAAGCTATACCACCACATGACCTTCTACGGCTTCCTGCTCTGCTTCGCCGCGACCTCGGTCGCGACGCTCTATCACTATCTGCTCGGGCGCGAGGCGCCGTATCCGTGGTGGGACCTGCCGGTCGCGCTCGGCACGCTGGGCGGCATCGGCCTGATCGTCGGGCCGATCGGCCTGTTCACGGCCAAGATGCAGCGCGATCCCGCACTGCTTGACGAGAGGCGCTACGGCATGGACGTCGGCTTCATCGCCATGCTGTTCCTGACCGGGCTCACTGGAATGCTACTGCTGATCCTGCGCGAGACTGCCGCAATGGGACCGCTGCTCGCATTGCACCTCGGCGCCGTGTTCGCACTGTTCATCACCATGCCCTACGGCAAGTTCGTGCATGGCATCTATCGCTTCGTAGCCCTGGTCCGCTATGCGCAGGAGCGCCGCTCGGCCACCTGATCAGGTCGGTCGGAAGCGGCCGTCGCGCAGAAAGGCGATCGTCTGCTTGATCGCGGCGGGGTGACGCGGAAGCGCGGTGTGGGACGCCTTCACGACGACATGGTCGGCCATGCCGGCCAGCATCGTGCTCTGCACCGATACGCGCCCGTCATTCGGTTTTGGCAGAACGAAGTGGCCGGCGACGGGATCGATGAAGCGGTTTCCGGCGATCACGCCGACCGGATAGTCGATGGCGGGGAGGGCGTTCGTCGCGGTCGCAGGCGTGGTGGTGAGCTCGAGGCCGGCCGGCCCGTAGAATGCGCGGTAGGGCGGAAATCCCTGCAGGAGATCGGCGACCTCGCTGCCGCTGTTCGGCGTGCCCAGCATCACGACGCGGCCAAGCCGGGCGGGGCGGTGACTTGCGATATAAGCGCGCACGACCAGGCCGCCCATCGAATGCGCGACGAAATGCAGCGGTGCGTCGCGTTCGGCGAAACGGGCGATCGCCGGATGAATGTCGTCTGCGATGGCCGCGATCGGCTTGCTGCGGCTGGGATAGTCGATGCTGAGCGCCGTGAATCCGCCCGACTGGAGCGCCCGCTCCAGCTTCGTCAGGGATGCCGAGGTCCGCGCGATGCCGTGAAGCAGAACCACTCCGGGGCATCGCGCGTCGCCTGATCGAGGCGCCTCGTCCATCTCGTTTACGCGACCTCGCGCTCCGGCGAGGACGCCTGCTCGCGGGCCATCGTCGTTGCCGTGACATAGTCGGTCTTGCCGGTGGCGAGCAGCGGCACCTTGTCGACCACCATGATCGTCGCGGGCACGGTCAGCTCGGAGGCACCGATCGCCTTGGCGTGGGCCTGCATCGCGCTGCGCTCGGCGTTCTTCTCCGTCGTCAGCAGCACGATGCGTTCGCCCTTGCGCTGGTCCGGGATCGACACCGCGACCGAGGCGGCCTGCGGCCACAGCGCCGTCGCGATGGCTTCGACCGCCGACAGCGAGACCATTTCGCCCGCGATCTTGGCAAAGCGCTTGGCGCGGCCCTTGATGGTGATGAAGCCCGCCGAGTCGATCGCCACGATGTCGCCGGTGTCGTGCCAGCCTTCGGGAAGCTTCTCGAGCACGCCGGGATTTTCGACTCGCAGATATCCCAGCATCACGTTCGGCCCGCGCACCGAGAGGCGTCCGCCTTCCTCGATGCCTGGGACCGGATCGAGACGGCTTTCCATCAGCGGCGAGAGGCGACCGACGGTGCCGGGACGGTTGGCCATCGGCGTGTTCATCGCCAGCACCGGCGCAGTCTCGGTGACGCCGTAGCCCTCGAGGATGCGGATGCCGTAGCGCTCCATGAACACCTGCCGCGTGCGATCCTTCACCGCCTCGGCCCCGGCGATCACCAGACGCAGGGTCCGGAAGTCATAGGCGTGGGCCGAGCGGGCGTAGCCGGTGAGGAACGTGTCGGTGCCGAACAGGATGGTGGCGCCGGTCTGGTAGATCAACTCGGGTACGATGCGATAGTGCAGCGGCGAGGGGTACATGTAGATCGGAATGCCCGCGAGCATCGGCATCATCATTCCGCCGGTCAGGCCGAAGGAGTGGAACACCGGCAGCACGTTGAACACCTTGTCATCGGCGTTGGCGTCAACCCGCGCCAGCGCCTGCGCCGCGTTGGCAAGGATGTTGCGGTGGGACAGCACCACGCCCTTGGGCGTGCCTTCCGAGCCCGAGGTGAATAGCACGACGGCCGGATCATTCGCCTGGCGGGACACGCGCGGCGCGGTGCCCGCGAGCAGGCCCTTGATCTTGTCGGCCAGCCCGATCGAGGCGCGGACGTCCTCGAGATAGACGATGCGCGCCTCGGCGGAGATCGCGGCCATCAGCTTGTCGAGCTTGCCCTTCTCGATGAAGGCCTTCGAAGTCAGCACGGTCTTGACCTGCGCGGCCTTCATCGCGGCGAGCACGTTGACCGGCCCGGCCGAGAAGTTGAGCATCGCCGGCACGCGGCCGATGCTCTGCAATGCCATGAAGACGACGGCGACACCCGCGGAGTTCGGCAGCAGCACGCCGACATTCTCGCCGGCGCAGGTGCCGGTTTCGAGCTTGCGGCTCAAAACCTGCGCGCCGAGGATCAGCTTGCGATAGGTCAGCCTGGTGCCGAGCGCGTCCTCGATGATCACCTTGCCGGTGTCGCGGTCGCGATAGGCATGGCCAAGCGCTTCGAACAGCGTGTGATCGAGCATGGCGTTCTTGACCATCGCGTCGATCATCACGTCCTGGAGTGCGGCGCCGGCGGCATTGCGACGCGCCTTGCCTTTCAGGGCTTCATCGACCGGAAGCTTGACTGGCGGCAGGATCGTGACCGTCACCCGCGGAAACCAGGAACGCTTGATCTGGCTGGAGTTGAGATAGCTGAGATGCGAACGCTGCGCGCCTTCGATGCGGACCGGCACGACCACCGCGTCGGCCTTGTCGGCGATCATCGCGGTGCCGTCATAGACCTTCATCAGCGAGCCGGAGACGGTGATGCGTCCCTCCGGGAAGATGACGACGGGCTCGCCTGCGGCGACCAGCTTGATCAGGTCGCGCGCGGCCAGCGGCTTGGTCGGGTCCATGGTGTAGTGCTTGACCACGCGCAGGAACGGCTTGGCCCACCAGGCCTTGGCGATGCCGGTATCGACCGCGAAGCTCGCGTCGATCGGCAGTACGGCGTGCAGCAGCGGGCCGTCGATCAGGCTGACATGGTTGGGCGCGATCAGCATCCGCGTGCCCGGAGGCGGCAGGTTCTCGAGGCCACGCACCTCGGTGCGAAAGAGGGCGCGGAACAAAAGTCCGCCGGCATCGCGCACGCCTTCCTTGCCCCATTTCGTCAGCACGAACCACACCGCGCCGAAGCTGGCGAGGCCAAGGCCGAAGAAGATCCAGCCGACATGCAGCCCGCCCGCCTGCAGCAGCGCGACGAACAGCGAGCCGACCACCATGAAGGCAGCCTGCAGCACGTTGCCCGCGGCGATGATGCGGGCGCGCTCGGAAGGGTCCGACCAGGCCTGAACCGCGGCGAAGGATGGGACCACGAACAGGCCGCCGCCGAACGCGAAGGCGACGAAGTCGGCCAGCATGCGCAGCCCCGCGAACGAGGTCGCGAAATCGATCGCGGTGATGTCCTGGCCCTTGGTGGTCACACCGATGGCGAAGGCGAGATCGAGGCCCGCAAAGCCCATGATGATGGCGCCGATCGGCACCAGCGCGAGGTTGGGGCGAACATGGCTCAGGCTTGCGGCAAACAGCGAGCCGATGGCGATGCCGATCGCGAAGATCGCAAGACACAGCGTCACCACGCCTTCGGTGCCGCCGACCACCTCCTTGATCAGCGCCGGCAGCAGCGACAGCACGATGGCGCCGACCAGCCAGAACCAGGAGACGATCACGGTGCCGTCCCAGAGCCGGTGATCGGCGTAGAGCGTCTTCAGCAGGCCGAGGGTCGAGGTCCAGGGATTGGCGTCGACGGGCAGGTCGGGCGCGGAAGGCGTCGTCTGCGGAATGCGGGAAGCGAAAGCCCAAGACAGCAGAGCCAGCACGACCACGGCCGAGGCGACCCAGCCCATATGCGCGGAGCCGGCCACGAATTGGCCGCCGGCGACGGTGCCGAGCAGGATGGCCATGAAGGTCGCGCCTTCGACCAGCGCGTTGCCGGTCGCGAGCTCGCCGAGCTCGAGCTGGTCCGGCAGCATGGCGTATTTCACGGGGCCGAACAGGGCGGCGATGGTGCCGAACAGCGCGAGCGCTGCAAACAGCAGCGGCACCGAATGCAGGAAGAAGCCGGCGGCAGCGAAGCCCGCGGCGAAGATCTCGACGAATTTGAGCCGCCGCGCGACGACGGACTTGACGTATTTGTCGGCGAGCTGGCCGCCGAGCCCGGACAGGATGAAATAGGGGAAGATGAAGACGGCGCCTGCCACCGTCACCAGCGCATCGCCGTGACCGGTCGCGGCACTGTAAAGCAGGATGATGACGAGTGCGTTCTTGAGCACGTTGTCATTGAGCGCCGAAAAGAATTGCGCCCAGAACAGCGGCGCGAAGCGGCGTGACGACATCAATTCCCTGATCATGACAAGTCCTGTTTTGGAAAGGCAGCCTGGGTTGTTGCTTTGGCGGTGAAAGTGTCACGACCGGAAGGGCGTGGGACGAACGATTGCAGAATGACTGTTGTGGTCGGTCTGCTCTGTCCCCTTGGTCCCTCTGATCCTGTTGGTCTCCAAATGGTCTCGTTAGGTTCGCAATTCCCGGCGCGGCCGCGTCAGCCTTGGGCGGAAAGGGCCACTCTGACCCGGATAGGCGGCCGGCCGTGAGCAAAAGTTGAATTGGATCGATGAGACCCGCGAGATCGGCTGCGAATGTTGGCCAATGGTAAGTCCATCATTGCGGCCTTTCCTTGCATTCGAGCCGTTTCGCGGCGCGCGTCTCAGGTGAGATGGGCGAGGTGGCGAAAGGGCGAGAGGCGACCAAGCAGGCTGAACCGAGGACCTTCGCGACGGACGCGGCCACGGTTGGCCCGCCACATCCGGGAGGTGGCGCGCCGCTCGGCGAGCACGCCGGCAATGTCGCAGGCATTGGCGATGCGATCGATCGGCGCCATCACGAACCTGAGCAGGGCCCGGCCAAGGCCGGTCACGAGGGCTGCGGCGTCATCGACGAAGGTGGCGGCGATATCAACAGCGAGGGTTTGCATTTTGCGGGTCTCCGAGATAAATTGAACAATGTTCACATTGGTAGCCTGAAAATGAACAATGTTCAAGAAGAATCGCCGCGGGATCAGAAAAAAAATCGGCGCCGGCTCCAGATCCTGGAGATCGCCCGCACCATCATTACGCTTAAGGGCTTGAGATCACTGAAGGTTCGGGACGTTGCGGAGGCCGCGGGCTGCTCGGTTGGCAGCGTCTATAACGAGTTCGGCGATTTCGACGGGGTCATCCTGACCGTTAACCGGGAGACCGTTCAGGCGCTCACGGCCCGGCTGCGTGGGGTTCCGGCAGAGGATCCCATCCGCCAGCTGTACGGGCTTGCCGAGACCTATCTCGAATTCTTTGCGGAGCACGCCAATCTGCTGCGCTCGCTGTTCGAGCATCGGATGGAGGACGATCGTCCGTATCCGGACGACATCCTTCAGATGGTGATGGACGCCTTCGCGCTGATGCACGCGCCTTTGGTGCGGGTGCTACCGAATGCGGATGACGTGAAGATCGCGCTGCTGTCGCGCACCCTGTTCTCCGCCGTGCACGGCATCATCTCGCTCGGCCTCGAGGAGCGCATGGTGGCCGTGCCGCCACAGATGCTGCGCCAGCAGGTCGAGCAGTTTATCGATACGCATCTTGCCGGTCTTGGAATTCAGCCCCTGAGATAAGGGGCCTGCAGCGTCAGGCCCGCGCAGCTTCGCGCGGCCGTGTGGCAACGAGCACGACGTCGGGCCGCACGCTGTCGACCTGAACCCGATTGCGGCCCTTTTCCTTGGCGCGGTAGCAGGCGGCATCCGCGCGGCGCGTCGCCTCCTCGAGGGCTGCAGATCGCCTCAAATGCCGAGAAAGCGGAACTCGAGCGATATCGACAAATCAATGCCGCGCATTCGTCGCGTGCTGTTTACCCGATCGAGAGAATTGCTAGACCAGCACCGGCTTGCGTACGCGGCCGGCATCGCCGAACACACGCAGGTAACGCTCGATCTCCGAAGGCAGGCCGGTTGCCTTTTCCGGATTGTCGGAGAGCTTGACGGCCGGATGGCCGTCGACCGACGACACCTTGCAGACCAGCGAGATCGGATCGAGATTGAACGAGCCGTCCGGCGTGCAGCCGACGAAGTCGTTGGTGAGGTTGGTACCCCAGCCGAACGACAGCCGCACGCGGCCGGTGAAATGGTGATAGGTCTCCTCGATCGAGCCGACGTCCATCGCGTCGGAAAACACGAGCAGCTTGTCCCTGGGATTGCGACCCTTCTTCTCCCACCAGGCCATGATCTCCTCACCGGCCTGGATGGGCGGTGCGCTGTCGGGGCGGAAGCCGGTCCAGTCGGCGACCCATTCCGGCGCATCGCGGAGGAAAGCCTTGGTGCCGAAGGCATCGGGCAGTGCGATCAGAAGGTTGCCGCCATAGGTCTGGCGCCACTGGTCGAGGATGCGGTAGGGGGCCCAGCGCAATTCCTCGTCGTCCCTTGCGAGCGCAGCCGCGACCATCGGCAGTTCGTGCGCGTTGGTGCCGATGGCTTCGAGATCGTTGTCCATCGCGAGCAGCACATTGGACGTGCCGATGAAGGAGGGGCCCAGGCCTTCCTTCACCGCCTCGACGCACCAGCGCTGCCAGAGGAAGCCGTGGCGGCGGCGGGTGCCGAAGTCGGAGAGCCGCAAATTCTCCAGCTTGCGCAGCCGCTCGACCTTGGTCCACAGCTTGGCCTTGGCGCGTGCGTAGAGAACGTCGAGCTCGAATCGGCCGCGGCCCTTCATCGCGGCGCGCGAGCGCAACTCGTTCAGGATCGCGAGCGCCGGAATCTCCCACATCGAGGTGTGGGTCCACGGCCCGTGGAAGTGCAATTCATACTGGCCGTCGACCTTGCGCAATTCGTATTCGGGAAGGCGGAATTCGGCGAGCCAGCGGATGAAATCCGCCGAGAACATGTGGGTCTTGCCGTAGAACGTGTTACCGGCCAGCCAGATCAGCTCTTTCTTGGTGAAGCGGATGGTGCGCGCGTGGTCAAGCTGGGCGCGCAGCTCGCCCTCATCGATGATCTCGGCGAGCCGCACATGGCGCGAGCGGTTGATGACCGAGAAGGTCACCTGCTGATCCGGGTAATCCTCCCGAATCATCTGTAACATCAATAGCTTGTAGAAATCGGTATCAAGCAGGCTGCGGATGATGGGATCCAGCCGCCAGCTATGATTGTAGGTCCGGCTCGCAATGTCGGTCACTGTCATGGAGCTAATTCTAGCGTGGTGACCCCCGCCCAACCAGTGGGTTTGGCGAGGGGCTGACTTTCCCGAAATTGGAGCGTGGGTTCAGTCTCCGGCCGCCGTCGTCGCGACGGTCTCGAGCTGGCTTCGAATCCAGCGATGGGCCGGGTCCTTCTGGTAGCGCTGGTGCCAGACCATGAACATCGGCAGCTCGGCCAGCGTCCGGGTGCGCGAGGCCAGCGGAATGCGGGCTTGCGCGAAGCCGCCCATCACGCCGGATGCGAGCAGGCTCGGCATGCTCGCGAGCATCTGCGATCCGCGCAGGAACGAGGGCACGCCCGAGAAGCTCGGCACCGAGATGGCGATGTCGCGGTGGAAGCCATTGGCCGCGAGGCGGCGGTCGAAGTCGAGCCGCTCGTTATCGGTATAGACGACGGTGATGTGGCGCGCCGCGAGGTATGCGCTGCGGCCGGCGGGCGCCGCGCGTGCCTTGGGATCGTAGTAGCAGACGTAGTGATCGCTGAGCAGCCGCTTCTGCACGATGTCGATGCCGGACGGCGGCAGAGGAGTGATCATGAGATCGCAGCGGTTCTCGCGCAGCATCGCGGGCGAGGGGGATTGCGAGGGGATGACGCGCAGGTTCAGCTTCTTCACCTGGCCGGCGACATGGTCGAAGAAGCGTGGCAGCAACAGGTCGCGCTGGAAGTCGTTGGCGGCGATCGTCAGCGACAGCTGCGCCTGTGCCGGCACGAAGCTGACGCCGCCGGCAAAGCTGCGCATCTCGTCGATCAGTGCGCGCGCCTTCGCAGCCAGCGCCTGGGCGTGCGCGGTGGCGACGATGCCGCGACCGGACTTCGCGAACAGCGGGTCGCCGGCAATCCGCCGCAGCTTGTTCAGTCCGTGGCTGACCGCGGATTGCGTCAGGCGGAGCCGTGTTGCCGCCGCCGTCACCGATCCCTCCTCCAGCACCGCGAGGAACAGTTCGAGGGCGTGGCCGTCGAGCGCCAAATGATCGATTTTCTTCATGCAATTCATTATAATCGATCTATTTATCTTGAGAATAGGTGGCGGCATTATCGTCCAACAAGCCGCGCGCCCGGACCGGGCGCCACAGGGAGAGACAACGCCGATGAATGCCCAGGCGACAGCCTTGCAGGATCCCCGCCTCAACCGCCCCGAGCCGTTCACGCCGCCGCTCGGCGATGGCGGCTTTTTCCAGCGCGATCGTTCGATCCATCCGCCGGCGCATGCGCCCGGTTACAAATCCTCGGTGCTGCGCTCGCCGCGCCAGGCACTGCTGTCGCTGGAGAACTCGGTCTCGGAGATCACGGGGCCGGTGTTCGGCCACAACGATCTCGGTCCGCTCGACAATGACCTGATCCGCAACTACGCCAAGGACGGCGATCCCGTCGGCGAACGCATCATCGTCCACGGCCGCGTGCTGGATGAGACCGGCCGCGGCGTTCCGAACACGCTGGTCGAGTTCTGGCAGGCCAATGCCGGCGGCCGCTATCGGCACAAGAAGGACACGTATCTGGCGCCGATCGATCCGAACTTCGGCGGTTGCGGCCGGGCGCTGACCGACGACACCGGCTACTATTATTTCCGCACCGTGAAGCCGGGCCCCTATCCCTGGCGCAACTACGTCAACAGCTGGCGTCCCGCCCACATCCACTTCTCGGTGTTCGGCTCGGGCTTTGCGCAGCGGCTGATCACCCAGATGTATTTCGAGGGCGACCCGCTGATCCCGGTCTGCCCGATCCTGACGACGATCCCGGACAAGGATGCGCTCGACCGCCTGGTTGCGCCGCTCGACCTCAACGCCTCGACGCCGTTCGACTCGCTCGCCTATCGCTTCGACATCGTCCTGCGCGGCCAGCGCTCCACCTATTTCGAAAATCGCACCGCGGGGAACTAAGTCCATGCCGCAGCCGCTCAACTATCTCAAGGAAACCGCCTCGCAGACCGCCGGACCCTACGTCCATATCGGCCTGATCCCGGCTATGGCCGGCTTCGACATCTTCGAGAAGAACTTTTCCAACGTGCTGGTGAGGCCGAACACCAAGGGCGAGCGCATCACGCTGGAAGGCAGGGTGCTCGACGGCAGCGGTGCGCCGCTGCGCGACGTGCTGCTGGAAATCTGGCAGGCCAATGCGGCCGGCCGCTACAACCATCCGGCGGATCGCTCGGCCGGTGCGCTGGAGCAGGAGTTTCGTGGCTGGGGCCGCGCCGGTTCCGATTTCGACAGTGGACTCGTCACCTTCGAGACCATCAAGCCCGGCGCGATCACCGACAAGGCGGGGCGCAAATGCGCGCCGCACGTCAATGTCTGGATCGTCGCGCGCGGCATCAATATCGGTCTCAACACGCGGCTCTATTTCTCGGACGAAGAGGCCGTCAATGCCGCCGATCCCGTGCTCAACCTGATCGAACCGCCGGCGCGTCGCAAGACGTTGATCGCAACGCGCAGCGAGCGCGCGGGCAAGGTCGTGTATTCCTTCACGATCAATTTGCAGGGGCCTGAGGAGACGGTGTTCTTCGACGTGTGACGATCCGGCGGTGTCCCGCAGGGTCACTCCACCCGGTCGCCGCGTTTGATCGTTCCGCGCGCGAGGAATTGCGGTGGCTGCCGCACCTCGCGCGATCCCGGCCGCTCGACCGGATCGCGCCCCACTCTTTGTCTCAGTTCAGCCAAATCCATGAATACGTCCGCCTGCCGGCGCAAATCGTCGGCGATCATGGGTGGCTGAGTGGAGAGTGTGGAGACGACCGTCACGCGAACACCGCGGCGTTGCAGGGATTCCACCAGCGAACGAAAATCCCCATCGCCGGAGAACAACACGATCTCGTCGACATGTTCGGCGAGCTCCATCGCACTCACGGCGAGATCGACATCCATGCTGCCCTTCACCTTGCGGCGGCCGGTAGTCGCGTCGACGAACTCCTTGGTGAACTTGGTGACGACGGTGAATCCGTTGTAGTCGAGCCAATCGATCAACGGGCGGATTGACGAATATTCCTGATCCTCGATGAGGGTCGTGTAGTAGAAGGCGCGCAACAGCGTGCCTCGGCCTTGAAATTCGCCGAGCAGACGCCGGTAATCGATGTCGAAGCCGAGCGCCTTGGAGGTGGCATACAGATTGGCGCCATCAATAAAGAGTGCGATCTTCCCAATCGAAGACATTATGGACAAATCTCCAGTTCCGCACGAAGCCAGCCTGTTCGGCCGCAGGGCACCGTGTGTTCGGCGGGAAACACTGAAGGCGCCGACGGCTTGCCAAAAAAGCGGCGCCGGCGACCGGACAGGGGTGGCCGCCTTGCGCCAAGGTTAGGGAGGGGTCGATGCCACCAGCGCCAGGGCGCCGAATGCAGCCACGGTAGGGCGAGCGCATTGCCTGCTCAATTGTACGGAGGTAAAGGGCCTCTATCCAAAGGATAGCACCCCATATACGAAGGTAAGTGGGGCGCACCGGCAACCAACGCGACTGCGGCGGGGCCTCCGACCATCAGCGCGCGTGGTCCTTCGTCCGATGGGTCAGCCTTCGCCGTCATGAAGCTGCGTGCGAAAGGCGCGCGGCGACAGTCCTGTGGCGGCCGCATAGACCCGGCTGAAATAGGCGGGGTCCTCGAAGCCGAGCGCGTAGGCGATCGTCGAGACCGGCAGGTTGGTGTAGACGAGGTTGCGCCGCGCCTCGCGGATCAGCCGGTTGAGGATCAGGTGCGAGGCGGTGTCGCCCGTTGCCGCCCGCGTCACGCGGTTGAGATGGGTCGGCGTGATCGACAGCGCGCCTGCGTAGTCCGCAACGCTCCAGCGCTGCAGATGGTGCTGTTCGAGCAGCGCCTCAAAGCGGCGGAACAGGCTGCTTTCCGCAGTGCCATTGCCGCCGCTCCCACTGGTGATCGCGCGGGCCACCAGTCCGATCATGGCCGCCGACAACGCCCGCAAAACATGCGCGCGGCCGTAATCACGCCCCGCGTGCTCAGCAAAAATCTGCTTCATGGTGGTGCGGATCTGTGGCGTGCCGCGTACGATGGCAGATCGCGACAGGACTCCCCGCAAGCCTTCGGCCGCGAGCAGCGCCTCGTCCAGGATCTCGGCGGCGATGGTCAAGACCCAGCCCTGGGTATCCGGCTCGAAGCGGAAGCCGTGGACGTGTCCGACAGGCACGTTGACGATCTGCATCGGCTTCAAGGGCGCGACGCGCCCGTCGAGCGTCGCCTCGCCGCCGCCGCGCTCGATCAGCAGGACCTGGTGCAGTCGGGCATGGCGGTGCACCGCCAGGGTCCAGTCGTGCAGCACCGAGCGGGATGCGATCGTCTCGCAGTGCACGACGTCGGGCAGATCGCCGGATTCGCCGAACAGGTTGTAGACCCGGATCGCCGGGGCGGGGGCTGTGCTTCTCATGTTCGAATAGTACAAGACAATGGCAAAACCCTCCATCGGTTTGCGGCGTGATATCTGCAAAAAAGTGCCGGCGGGAGGACGCAAAAATGAAAGTTCAGGTCTGTATCATCGGTGGTGGGCCATCCGGGCTGCTGCTGTCCCAGCTGCTGCACCTCAAGGGCATCGACACGGTCGTGCTGGAGAAATACAGCCGCGACCACGTGCTGGCCCGAATCCGCGCCGGCGTGCTCGAGCACGGTTTTGCGAAACTGATGCGCGAGGCGCAATGCGGCGAGCGGATGGACCGCGAGGGCGAGATCCACAACGGGTTCGAGATTGCCCATGACGGCATGCTGTCGCATATCGACCTGCACAGGCATTCCGGCGGCAATTCGGTGCTGGTCTACGGCCAGACCGAGCTGACGCGCGATCTCTACGAGGCGCGGGACCGCTTTGGCGGCATGGTCGTGCACAATGCGCAGGATGTGACGCCGCACGATCTGACTACGGACCGGCCTTACGTGACCTATCGATCGAACGGCGAGACGATCCGCATCGATTGCGACTACATCGTCGGCGCCGACGGCTTCCACGGCGTCAGCCGCAAATCGATCCCGAAGGATGTCCTGCGCGAATACGAGAAGGTGTATCCGTTCGGCTGGCTAGGGGTGCTGTCGCGCACCAAGCCGGTGTCGCCCGAGCTGATCTATGTGAAACACGCGCGCGGCTTTGCACTCTGCTCCCTGCGTTCGCAGGTGCTCAGCCGCTACTACATCCAGGTGCCGCTGACCGACAAGGTGGAGGACTGGAGCGACGATGCGTTCTGGGCCGAGCTGAAGCGCCGCCTGCCGGACGACGTCGCAGGCCGCCTGATCATGGGGCCGTCGATCGAGAAGAGCATCGCGCCGTTGCGCAGCTTCGTCGCCGAACCGATGAGCTATGGCCGCCTGTTCCTCGCCGGCGATGCCGCCCACATCGTGCCGCCGACCGGCGCGCGCGGACTGAACAGCGCCGGCTCCGACATCTACTATCTCTATCACGCCATGCTCGCGCATTATCAGCGCGGTGACGGTTCCGGCCTCGAAGGCTATTCCGCCAAGGCACTGGCGCGGATCTGGAAGGCGCAGCGCTTCTCCTGGTGGATGACGATGATGCTGCATCGTTTCCCCGACCGGATCGAATATGAGGACCGGCTGCAGCAGACGGAGCTCGACTATCTGCTCTCGTCGGAGACGGCGCAGCGGTTGCTTGCGGAGAATTATGTGGGGTTGCCGTTTTAGGCCTGTTGCGCCAGCGCCGCTGTCTTCCCTTCTCCCCTTGCGGCCCGCAAGGGGAGAAGGGAAGTTCAGCTCGCTTGAATCGCTGCGCTACTTCCCTTCCAGCGTATTGACCGGCGTCCAATCCGGAGGTGGCGGACTTGCGGCAAGCGCCCTTGCACGCTTGGCGAACAGTGCCGCGGCCGGATCGATCTTTGCTCCGCCGTCGAACGCATCGGCTGCCTTCGCAAACTCCCTTGCCCGCCAGCAGGCCAGCCCTTCCGCATACGTGGCCGCCACCTTCGCCTGCGCGGCGCTCTCCGCGCCCCTCTCGGCCAGCGGCTCGAACACCCGGATCGCCTCGCCGCGGCCCATCACCCTGATCGCGTCCAGCTCGCGCCAGGCGAAAGAGTCGCCGGTCTGCGCGGCCGTCGCTTCCGAGGCCATGATCGCGGTGCCGTAATATTTGTTTGCGCCTTCGAGCCGCGAGGCGACGTTCACGGTGTCGCTCATCACGGTGTAGTTGAAACGGCGGCGGGAGCCGATATTGCCGACCACGGCTTCGCCGCTGTTGAGTCCGATGCGGTGCGACAGGCCGTGGCCGGCGAAGGCGGGGTTGCCGGCATTGAGCTCAGCGAGCTTCTCGTGGCACTTCAGCGCCGCGCGAACCGCGTTGCGGGCGTGGGCAGGATCGTCGGCGGGTGCGCCGAACATGGCGACGATGGAATCGCCGATATATTTGTCGACGTAGCCGCCATGGCCCTCGATGATGTCGGTCATGGCGGAGAGATATTCGTTCATCAGCGTGACCAGTTCGCCCGGTGTCATCGTCTCCGCGATCGAGGAGAAGCCGCTGAGATCGGAGAAGAACATGGTGACGTTGCGCATCTCGCCGCCGAGCGCCGGCATCTTGCCGGAGGTGACCATGGTGTCGATGACCTCGGGCGCGAGATAGAGGGCAAAGCTCTTGCGCAGGAAACGCTCGTCGCGATCGGCCAGCACGAAGCGATAGCCGATCATCATGGCGAGCGCGGCGAGGCCGGCAAGTACGGGTTCGGTCAGGGGAAGCGCGATGGCATGCGCGAATGTGCTGACGGCGACGATGGCGTAGGCAATGGTGAGCGAAAGCCAGGTGATCGCTGCACCGGTCGGAGCGAGCAGACAGGCGGCACCGGCAACGATAGCGGCGAACAGCATTGTGAGGATCGGTCGCCACGGCGAGCCGAGCTCGGTGACGGCATCATGCTCGAGCAGATTCCGCACGACTGTGGCGTGGACGAAGACGCCGGCGACTGCGCTGCGGGTTTGTTGCGCGCTGGTCGCAGGCGCGGGCAGGGCGCATCGTGGCCCGGGTGTTCCATCGTATCCGGCAGCCAGGCGCATCGAGGTGAGCTTGCGATCGTCGAAGGTGAGGATGCTGCCGAGCAGCACGATCTTCCCGTCGAAGGCGCGGCGAAAGAAGTCGGTGTCTCCCTTCTCGACACAGGCGCGCAAATCCGCGAAGGAATAGGTAGGGACGTCGCGGCCCATGCCGCGGAAATTGAGCGTGAGCGTGTTGGGGACCGCGCTTGGGATCGCGTAGCCGAATAAGTTCGTCACGCCGGCCGGCCCGGTCTCAGGCTTCGCACCGAGCGCGCGCGCGGCGAGTTCGACGGCCATCGCAGGCACGGGTTGGCCATCGATGGAAAAGCTCAACGGCATCCGCCGGATCACGTCGTCACCGTCGGTATGGACGTTGAGGGCGCGGATATTCGATTTCACGGCGACCTGCTGGGCGCGATCGGGTCTGTCCGGATGATCGTTGCTCAGGATTTCGCCGAGCACGAGCTTGCCGCTGTCGGAGAGTCGCCTGAGTGCAATCAGATAGTCCCGGTCAAATCCCCTTACGCGGCTGCCGAACGACGCCTCGCCAAAGGGAATTTCCGATTGCTCGATCGAGCTCGGAAAGATGACGTCGAAGCCGATCACCTTGGCGCCGCCCTCGGTGATGCCGCCGAGCACGCGGCCGATCTCGCGCGTCCAGGTCTGGGTCGGCGATCCCTTGAAGGGCGGGGTCTCATACGTCTCCCCGTCGATCGCCACCACCACGACCGGCGACGTCGCGGGATCACGGCGGTCGGGGGCGATCTTGCCGCGCAGCGCCGTGAGGATGTCGAGCGAGAGACCTTGCAGCGCCTGAAGCGGTGGTGACGTGAAGACCGCGCCCGCAAGGAGCGCAATCAGGATCGCCGCAACGATGTCCCGCCTGCCGATCCGCCGCATCGCGCCTTCGCAGAGCCGCCTATTCGAGCCGCAGCAGGCGGCCGACGATCGGCGTCGGCGAGGACGTGGCGCCGGCATCGATCTGGAAGGCGTAGCGCTTGGCGCCGAGGATGGCGAGATAGCTGCCGCCGGGGGTCAGCGACTTCCCGGCCTTGGCGAAGTCATAGAATTTGCCGCCAACCATGACCTCGTTCTTGAGCGGCACTGTGATGGTGGGTTCCTTGCCGTCGGTGCGCTCGATCACCAGCGTGCTGCCGCTCTTGGCCTGTACCAGGGGGGCCGTGCCGTAGAGCGTCGGCAGCTTGGCCGGGGCGCCCGTGGCATCCGAGCGCATCGTGCGGAAGGTGGTCGCGGCGCTCTGGTTGGCCTCGCGCTCGGACAGCTTTGCCGCATTGGTGTCGCAGGGCACCTTCTCGCGCTTGACCTCGCCGATCTGCACGGTGCTCTGCTCGGCGCCGACCAGCACCACGCCCTCACTGATGGTCTCGCGCTGGCAGGATTTCAGGTAGCTGAGCGTGATGCTCGCCTTGGGCCCGAGCTTGATGATCTTGCCCGCCGCCACGTAGTCCATGAACGCGATGCCGTCGACCTTGCCCTGGACGTCCTCGACGATTGCAGCCGGGGTCTCCGCCAAAGCGGGGGCCGCAACACAGAACGCGCCGGCAACGGCGCCGATCAGGCTTTTCATGGGTATTCTCATCCAATTCGACCGATGCTGTGCCGGTCGTGCCCCGATCCGATGCTTAGTAGCGGCCCGCCCAGGCACGTGTGACCAGAATCACTCTTTAATCTTGGTGCCACCTTAGCAGGAACAGGTTCAACCCGGCGACCGGAGAAAACGGCGCCGCGGCAAGCTGTTGGCGAATGGATAATGTCAGGCGGCTGGCACGGCCGCGGGTGAACGGTCCTCGGCCGGACCGCCTTCAGCCGGCTCGTCGACGAGGGCGCCGAATTCGAAGGCCTGATGAATTCGCCGAAAGGCCTGATGACCAGGCTTGCCGAAGGCTCGGCGGCGTGCCTGCTGTTGCGGCGCGCCTCGAGCGCGTGAGCGCGGGCGCGCAGCGGCCGCAGCCGCAGGACGAGGCCAACCTCGACGATCTCTTTGCGTGCTACACGCTGGAACGCGAACGCGACGTCCACCGCGAATTCTTGCAGACGCTTGGGCTTGCATCGAGCGGCGCCTCGAGGCGGTCGAGATCTCGGCGCCGCCACCGCACGCCTCGGCAGCAATTCGACGGATCGGGTTTCGAGGGCGTTAACCTTGGCGTTAGCGGCGGCGGTTTGGTCATTGTCGCGCCCCGGAGTTGGTTGCAAATACCTCGGTCAAAATCACGGCGAGAAATTCCGTATGTTGAGAGACGGCAAGTATGCTGCCTGGTTCAGGACCCCGCGTGGTCAGGGCACCGGCCTGGTGGACCTCACCGACGGCCGGATTTCAGGCAGCGACAGCTTCTTCACCTATGGCGGCTCGTACCGGGTCGATGACGAGCGCTTCTCGGCGGTCTTGACCGTGAACCGGCACTCCGATGGTCCGCCGAACGTGTTCGGGCCGGACCGGGTCGAGGTCGATCTCTCGGGTGTATGCAACGGCCTGCTGGCGACCTGCACGGGAACGGCCAGGGAAGCACCCGACGTGAAATTCGAGGCGACGCTGATCTACAGCCAGGAGAATGCGCCGGCCTCCGACGCCCGATGCGCGGTGGTGAAGCTCAATGCCGACAAGCTGCCGAAGGGCCTCGACAACCGGGGCCGGCCACGCCCTCGGTTCACGCCGACCAAGACTCCCCTGTCCTGAAGCTCCGGTGTCTTAGCTTTGCATTGACGCTGTTGGCGCGAAAGCATCGTGAGCCTTTACTGCAGCAACTCTGCTTTTAGAGGTGACGTCTAGGTTGAGGCCCATACCAAAAGGCGGACAGGGACATGCCTCAGATCTGGATGACATATGACGAACTCGCGACACTCAACGGCTGCAGCGCTGCCGAAGCGCGGCTGCTGGCGCTGCATCTGTCGCTCGACCGCCGCAAGAGCCGCGACGGGAACACCCGCGTCAAGCTGAGCGCCGCATTGATGGCCCGGTTCTTCGAGACCGTTCGCGAACCCGACTTTGCTCTCGACGATGCAATCGCGGCGCTGCGCGAGACCCATCGACGGATGTCCGCTGTTCTCGCGACTGAACAGGACAGCCTCAGGCGCGGCGTGGCGTAGCTCCGTCGCGCCACTGGCCGCTTCAGGAGGCCCGCGGCCACGGCAGGAAAGCCAGGGTGGTCCGCCGGCGGCCTTCCGCAGCACATCTATGAGCCGCGGGTCACGATCCGGCGTGACTGCTTGCAGAATTTCAACTCCGATCGCGACAGACGCGAAGCCACGCGCCTGTCGGTGACAAAGGCGTTCGCGGGACCTGACGTTCAGCGCCGGTTGTAGGACCAGCCCTTGTCGACATTGGTCGGATAGTGGGCCGCGAAGTACGGATTCTTGAGGCAGTTCCGCGCCGGATCATAGATCCAGTCCGCGCATTCCCGGTAGTTGAGGAATCTGCAATCGAAGCCAAAGGCGCACCACGGCGCACCGTTCGGAAATCCGAACCGTACGGGGACTTGCGCCGACGCCATCGAAGGCAGAGCCAGGAGCAGGGCTGCGGCGAGTGCGCGAGACAACATGGCGCATTCCTCCAACCAACCGACCGGGCGGCCACCGCAGCCGGTCGGGCGATCATTCGCCGCCGAAAAAAGACGACGCTCAATCTTCGTCAGAGGGCAGCTTAACATCCCGGCGCGGAGAGATCGAGTGTGCTGAAGGTATTCGGATTGTGTCGTTTGGCCCCGCGTCGCTTGATGCGGCGAGGCGCGCACGTCCGTGAACTGTCGCGCGGGCCGGGGCGGCGGGCGTCAGTTCTTCTTGGTGCTCTTGGATTTCAACGACAGGCCGAGGCGCAAGGCCATGCGCTTGATCGCGTCGGGCGAGCGACCGAGAAGCCTCGCCGCCTCTTCCAGCGATGTTGAAGACTTGGCCAACTCCATCAGCCGGCGGTCTTCCTTGAACGACCAGGGCCTGCGCGCCATAACCGAAATCATCCTCTCGTCGACACAACGACAAAGCCGCCAAGCGGACCCACGTTCGCTCGACGGCTTTGCTTGGTGGGGCCGGGCCTGGGGGAGCCCGGTGCGAAGATGGATACGCGATCCTTCGGCATTCGCAACAAACACCGCGGATTAAGCTAACCTCTCAACCTTACCGCGATGAAATCGGTGCGCGACGGCCCGTAGTACCACGGCCTTTTGGTCAGCCGAGGCCGAACCGCGGCTCCGATGGTCGCCACGGATTTCGAAAATCCTCGCAAGGACTCGCGGCGGGGCTCGCGTTCGAGCTCGCCGCGACACATGGCGTGAGGTCGTGGCCGCGCCGATCCGCGGCGAAGCCCAGAGTGGGCATTCGAAGGCGCATTTTCAGCGTTGCGCTGATTGCGATGGCGGGATGGGTGTATTTCATCACGCCCTTGCAGGTGAGGTTGTTCCTGTGGTTCTTCAGCTGAGCGCGAGACGGATCGCTTCGCCAGCACGGTGCTGCGAAAAAATCCCGGGCGTGGCAAGAAAATCAGCGTCGCCCATCATGATCTCGACACAACTCGCAGACGAGACTGGCGCATCGCGTCCGCGGCGGCGGTGCATGTATTTCGATGGCTGTACAACCGGCGTGCAGGCGCCGGCTTGCGTGGCAGGGGAGTGGATCATGACGGGAACGCGGGTAGACGCCTTCACCAGTTCGACGGACACCGCGCCGCGGCGGTATTTCGTCGATGCGGGAGGCCGGCGCGTCCTGATTGGCCTGACGCCCGAGGAGACGTTCGAGTTCGAGCGGCTCGACAGCGGACAGGCGCCGGGCCGGTTGCAGCTGGCGTCCGACGGCCGAGATACGTGGCCGGATGCCGGCGAGCGGCGCCGGATTGAGCTCTACGAGAAGCACGAGGGCGCCTGGAAGGCATGGATCGCGCAAAGCCGCACCGAACGGCGGGAAGGATTCAATCTTTATTAACCATCCCGGACCCATTTTCAGGTCTGGCGCCTCGAACCGGAAAATGCACGCATGTTTCAGCTCTTCTTGCGGGCCCGCACCCAGAACTTCCTGAAAGACCGTTTCGGGGGAGAGCAGGCGTTCCGGGCGCGCTCGCCCGAGCGAGACGCCGAAACCGATCGCACGCGCATCGAAGCCATCATGACCGCGATCGAGGATGCACTCCAAGCGGCGGAGCGCGAACAGTCGGGGTTGAACCGTCGGGTGGAAGACGTGCTGGCGCGTGCGGCGGTGACCATCGGCAACGGCGACGACGAATATCTCGAGCGCGAAGCGCTCGACAACCATCACCAGGATCTGTTCGACAAGGAGATCCTGAACGGCCAGCGTCGGCTCAAGGAGCTCAGCGCTTCGATCGCGCATTTCAAGTTCCTGAAGGCGGCGATGCTGAGCCGCTTTCCGGAATACAAGCCTCCCGCAAGCTCCACCAACTAGAACGTCGCGCGCAGGCCGCTAGATCGCGAGCATGCTGTTGCCCTGGATGGACAGCAGCGTCAGATTTCCGGTGGCATATGCACCGGTATCGATGTTGGCGCGGTTCGCCAGCAGCTCGGCCTGCTTCACCGGCGTGTGACCGTGCACGACGTACTTGCCGAACCGCCTCTTGCTCTGGAGGAATTCGTCCCTGATCCACAACAGATCGGACTCGCGCTGTTCGGAGAGCGGAATGCCCGGGCGCACGCCGGCATGGACGAAGAAGAAGTCGCCGCATGTGAATGTCGGCCGCAGCTGGCGCAGGAAAGCGATATGCTCCGGCGGCATCGCCGATGCGAGCTCGCGCACGAGCTCGGACTGTTCGTCCTTGCTGAGGCCGGGCGCCGCCGACACGCCGTAAGACATCAAGGTCTGCAGCCCGCCGAACTGAAACCAGTCGGCGGTGCGCGAGGGATTCTCCAGCACCGAGGTGAAATAGGCCTCGTGATTGCCCTTGAGAAACACCGTGTTGCGGCGGCGGCTGCGCCTGATCAGGAGGTCGAGGGTGTGGCGCGAATCCGGTCCGCGGTCGATGTAGTCGCCCAGGAAGACCTCGATGGCGCGATAGGGTTGGCTGTTCGCCATGTCCGCGTCGATGACGGCCAACATCTGTTCGAGCAGATGCGCGCAGCCGTGGATGTCGCTCATCGCATAGATGCGCACGCCGTTGGGTAACTTCGGCCGAGGCGAATTTTTGGGCGCGGTCATGGGCATGGGGTACAACTCTTGAGAGAGCTTCGCCCGGGATGTCTATACGCTATCGACGAAAACGCTGCACCACGAGCCGCTTTTTCCCTGCCTTCCGCGCGTAAAGGTTGATTTCTGCGGGCCGGTCGATATCCCACCGCTTTGCGAACCGTCGATCCCCAGGCGCGTCCAGCCGACTAGCCGAAGCTCCGGCCGTCGAACGACGGCGCGGCCTTGCCGCGATAGGCGGACGCCCGCGCGCGGACCAGAGCCGCGCCGCAGAAATAGCCAAGCTGTAGCACCGCCGCAAAAACAAGAATCGTGACAACGGTGCGAGCCGAATCATGTCCCTGCCAGGTCGAGCCCGCACCGAGGATCGCTGCACCGACAACGATGACGGGCGGCAGGATGAAGATGCGGAATCGGCCTCCCAGCAACGATCCAATCAACAGGCTGAAAACGGCAACCGTACTCACGACGCAACTCCCCGAATTGGTCACGAGTGTTAATGGCGGCGAGCTAATAACGGCTTAAGCGGAATGGTTGAACAGTCGTTCAAATGCGCGCCACGCGCGGCGCGCAAATGGCGCGATTTGACGGAAATCGTGGCGTGATGCCCGCACAATTATCACGTGTGTGACAGTAGTTTGAGCATTCTCTCGCAGCGGCGCTGCATTGCATGAGAATCGATTTGATTTTTTCGGTGCACTGCCGCAATGTCGCTTTGTTTAGTTAAGATATACTCTGGCGCAGGTCGAGAATTTGCATCGATTTGCTCGCATTGATTGCGGGAACGTGACGAGGCAGCGAGGTTCGGATGGCTGTAGCAACTTACGGTTCGGAAAACTATTATTCGGGTATATCGAACCGACGCGGTGCCCTCCAGAGACCCCTCCAGATGGCTTTGATCGCCGGTGACTTCGTCGCGGTGCTGCTCAGCTATTTCGCGGCGAGCGGTTTGTATCGCGCGCTCGTGGTCGAGCAGGATTCGTCGGTCGGAGCCGGTCTCGTCGTCGCCGCGGTGTTCGTGATGATCGCCTACTTCCAGGGCGTCTACGATCACCATCGCCTGCTGAACACCATGTGGCAGCTGCGCAAGAGCCTGGCGGTCTGGCTGATCTCGCTGACCATTCTCGCCGTCGAGGCGTTCCTGCTCAAATCGTCTGCGGATCTGTCGCGCGGAACCACGCTGCTCTTCGCCGCGACCGGCGGCATTGCCCTGGGCGGGCTGCGCGTGTTGTGGCGCCTGGGTCTCACCTCGAGCTACGCCAAGGGCCGTCTCGTCGACCGGAAGGTTGCGCTGCTCAGCCTCAAGGCGCTCGATTTCACCTCGACCCGTTTCAAGGATCTGCGCAAGCACGGCTTCAACGTCGTGCGGCATTTCGTGCTCGAGCCCTCCGAGGAGGGCGCAGGCTGGGATCGCGAGATCCGCGACATCATTCGTCAGGCCCGGACCGCAGACGTGGAAGAATATCTCCTGGTCATCGACTGGGACGAGATGCCGCTTCTCCAGAAGCTGAGCCAGCACCTGCGCGTCGTTCCCCAGCCGATCCGCCTGCTGCCGGATTTTCCGATCGCCGATCTGGTTTCGCGTCCGTTCCAGCCCGTCAGCGGGACGGTTGCGATCGAGATCCAGCGTGCGCCGCTGAGCGTGTTCGAGCGGGCGCAGAAGCGCTGCCTCGATATCGGCATTGCCTCCTTCGCGCTCTTGTTGCTGGCGCCGCTGCTGGTGACGGCCGCGATCATGATCAAGCTCGATTCCAAGGGCTCGGTGATCTTCAAGCAGTTCCGGCGCGGCTTCAACGGCAAGCAGTTCGAGATCTGGAAGTTCCGCTCGATGACCGTGGCGGAGAATGGTCAAGTCGTCACGCAAGCGACAAAGAGCGACGCGCGGGTGACCCGTGTCGGCCGCGTGCTCCGGCGGACCAGCATCGACGAGCTGCCGCAGCTCTGGAACGTTTTGCGCGGCGAGATGTCGCTGGTCGGGCCGCGCCCGCATGCGCTCGCGCATGACAATTACTACGACCAGCTCATCAGCAACTACGTCTACCGGCATCACATGAAGCCGGGCCTGACCGGTTGGGCCCAGGTCAACGGCTTCCGCGGCGAGACCCCGACCATAGATCTGATGGAAAAGCGGGTCGAGTACGACGTCTGGTACGTCAGCAACTGGAGCATCTTTCTCGACATCAGGATCATCCTGAAGACCGCGCTGGCGCTGATCCACCAGGAGGCCTACTGAGCCGGGCTGCATCTGGCGCGCATTCGTCGCGCCGGATGTGCACGATCGGCCGCGCGGAGAGGAAACGGCCTGCATCTTGCAGCACGCGAACCGTTGCTGCCCATCCGGCCATTGGCACCCCCGAAACGCGGAGCATTGCAGATTGAGCCATCGCCTCGCCAGGTTCGCCGTCTTGCCGCTGTTGCTGGCCGTGGCGGTCGTCGCCGCGTCATGCTCCGATGCAGTCGCATTGGAATGGGGAGTCGGTGGACCGCCGCAGAAGCGCAGGGATCTCGAGCCGATCTTTCAGCTGATGAAGGCGCGAGGCCTGACGCAATACCGGACCGGTCTCAATCTCACGCAAGATGCCGAACCAGTCGAAGCGCCGATGTTCCGGAAAACCGTCGCGCTGGCCAAGAAATATTCGATCACGCTGCATCCTCTCATAAACTTTCCGTTCCGCTACGGCGATCGCACTGACAGGGGGCGCTATCCGAAGGGAGACGGGGAGGCCCTTTACAGGCAGGGCTACGATCGCACCTACGCGTTCGTCCGGCAGTTCAAGGACGATGTGCTCGACTGGGAGCTCGAGAACGAGATCAACCTGCTCGCGCTCGATTCCGACGGGAAGAAGCTGTTCGGGCGCGGGATGACCGCAGCAGATTTCGAGATGCCGGTGATGGAGGACTGGGCCCAGGTGTTGCACGGCGCCTCCGACGCCATCGACCGGATCAATCGCGAGACCGGCAGCCGTCTTCGCAAGGTGCTGAACACGACGTCGACGATGCTGGGCTTCCTGGACTTCATGGAGTCCAGGGGCGTGAAATACGACGTGATCTCCTACCACTATTACGAGGTGGCGGGACAGAATCCGCGTCGGCACTGGAATGGACGAAACCTGCCCTTCGACCTGTTCAAGAAGCTCGCGTCCTATCGCCGCCCGGTGACGTTCAACGAGGTCAATTGCGGCGAGATCTACAAGCCGGCTTATGGCAACCAGCCTGGCGATGCCCTGACGGAGCAGTGCCTGCGCTCGCTGCGGGACACGTTCCAATATCTGAAGAACCAGAAGGACGTCGAGATCGAGAGCATCATGGTCTACGAGCTGTTCGACGAGCCGCAGAAGAAGCCGCCGGAGAACAGGTTCGGGCTGATGTACGAGATCGACAGGCCCAAGGTCGCGCTCTTTCTGCTGACGCAATTCGCCGGCGGCCGTCTGTCGGCCGAGGAATTGGCAGAGTTGAGAACCCGGGGACTGTAGGTCTCCGTGCAAGAAGAAGAACCAGCAATGTCCCCACTTGGATCTGACCGCCCCAACGCCGAGAAGTCGGCCAGCATCCTAGGCTTCAACGGATTGCGCGGTCTCTCGGTCATTCTGGTCTATCTCAATCACAAGTGCGGACTGCAGTTCTACTCGGGCAGCGTCGGCGTCTGGATATTCTTCATCCTCAGCGGCTTCCTGATCATTGGCGAACTCAACAGGCAGCGCAGCAAGGCCGAGACCGACGCGTCGCGGCCGGCGGCGGAAATCGTCACCTTCTGGGTCAAGCGCGCGACGCGCATCTTTCCCGCCTATTATGCGCTTCTGGCCGTGCTGTTCCTGACCCGGTCGTATTTCCAACACGCAGGACCCGATCTCGGCTTCCGCTATCATTTCGTGTATCTGTCCAATTACTGGATCGGCAGCGTCATCGGCGGCACCGCGGGTCCCTTCGGTGTGCTCTGGACGCTCTCGGTCGAGCAGCAGTTCTACGTGGTGGCGCCCTTCCTGTTCATCCTGCTTCCCCTGGAGCGCCACTTCGTAACCTGCATGTGCGTCGTCGCCCTCGGGCTGATCGGCCATTTCCTGATGTATTCGTCGGGCTTCAACCACACCGCCATCCACACTTTGTCGCCCTGGAATTTCAGCCTGATCGCGTTCGGCGGCGCGATCACGATCCTGCACCTTCACAGGCAGGGATGGGCTCCGAACGGCCACGGCACGTTCGCTTGCCTGCTCGTCGTCGCCTTCGCATTGTGTTCGAACGGCGTGTTCTACGACGCGCCTGCTTATCTTTCCCCTGCGATCGACATTGCGATCGGACTTTGCCTGGTCGCGCTGGTCTGGTGGGTTCGCGCCAACCAGGAGAGCGTCTTCGTTCAGGCGCTGGAGTGGAAGCCGCTCGAGCATCTCGGCAAGATCAGCTACGGCTTCTATCTCGTTCATAACTTCATTCCGAATCCGCTCGGCAAGGCGCTCACGCTCTATGGCGGGGTGTCGGTGCCAAACAGCGTGAAGATCACCGCGGGCGCAGCCATCGGCTTCGTGATCTCCTACGCTGTCGCGCATGCGTCCTGGAAGTACTTCGAATCGCCGATCCTGCGCAGCCGCCGCGGGCTGACCGGGTTCTTCCTGCAATACCTGCCGGAAACCCGCTCGCAGGGCGAGCCTCGAACCGAGCTGAAATAGCTCCAAAGCGCGATGCTTTAGCGGCTCACACGAAAGCCGTCGCCGTCGGCCGGATAACAGCGGTGACGAATCCGAAGACCCTTCTCCGCGACGAAATGCGAGAACAGGTCGCGATCGGCTTCGGGCGCCGTGCAAGTGCGGTCGAGCACCGCGAGTCGCGCCTCGCTCCCTGCAGCCTGATAGAGAGCGGCGGCGCTGGGGAACAGGCGGGCCTGGAAGATGTCGGCGAAGTCCTGGGCGGCATAATCCCTGAGCGCGGGCGAGGCAGCGTGGAAGACGCGAAGCGCCAGGGGGGCGCGGATGAGCTGGAGCCAGGCCTCGTGCGGCGCGAACCGATAGGAAAGCTCGAGCAGCTCCGCCGTCCGCGGTCCAAAGCCGACTTGGCGAATTTCGGCCCAGTAGCTGCCGAACCAGCCCAGCCCTTCGGTCGGTGCGCACGCCAGCAAGGCCCGGCTTGTGGACGCGACCGCGTCGGCGTCGACGTCGATCTGTTTCAGGTTGCCTGAGCGCGTCGATTCGTCGGCGATCGCGAGCTGCAGCAGCAGCAGTTCGCGCAGCGTCTTGGCGCTGCATAGCCGGCGGGCGGACGGCATATTGTCCGCAACGATCCATCTCAGCCGATCGACATCATAACGCTCGCCGCGCGCGACGCGGCCCGCGATCTGCGGAACCGCCGGATTGGTCACATCGGGAACGACGGCAGCGATCCAGACCAGCGTGACCGCGGCGAGTGCGACGGTCGATCCGCGCAGAAGCCAGCGAAACGCCGGCTCTCCCGCCTGCGCTGCCGGTTCGGCGGCGCTAAGCTCCCTCGACATAATAGCTGTTGTAGTGCGAGCCTTTATACGCCTCGATCCGCTTCAGCATCTTCGGATTGGCACGGTTGAGCACGGCGCCCAGGAGCTTCTTCTGGATGCCTTCGGAGCTCGCCATCGACTCCTGCAGCGCGTTGCGGCTCGTGCGTCCCCACTCGATGACGTAGACCATGGCGTCGACGAGATGGCTGACGGCCTTGGCGTCCGCCACGGGCATCACCGGCGCGAGGTCGATGACGATGTACTCATACTCCTCGCGCACGACCGCGAGCAGGTCGGCCATCGCCTTGGAGGCGATCACGTCCGCCGAGTTGACCATGCGCGATGCAACGACGGACGGCAGGAAGTCGAGCCCGCTCTCCTTGCTGCGCTGGATGTGATAGCCGAACGAGCGCGGATCCTTGAGGGCCTCGACGAGGCCGGTCGTGGAATGGGGCGCCAGCGCCCGCGTCAGCGAACGCGTATGCAGGTCGCCGTCGATCAGCAGCGTGCGATGGCCGGTCAACGCGGTCAGATGACCGAAATTGGCGGCGACGGTGGTTTTTCCCTCCTTCGGCAGGGAGGAGAGGATGCCGATCACCTTGACCTCGCGCGACAGGCGCGCGACGTCGATCGATACCTTGATGTTCCGCAATGTCTCGGCAAATCGCGAGAATGGGTGTTCGACGACGTAACTTGATACGTTCGCTTCCGGATGGTCCGGGGAGGTCCTTGCCGGGCGAATGTCGGGAAGGACGCCGAGGCATTTCACCCCGAGCTGATCCTCGACGTCGCTCGGAGAGCGCAGCACGTCGCTCATCAGTTCCTTGGTGAACGCGGCACCGAAGCCGAAACAGAGGCCCCCGAGCAGGCCGCCGGCCAGAGCCAGCAGCGTCTTGGGCGAGCTCTTCTTGTCGGGCTTGACGGCGGTGCCGATGATGCGGGCTTCGCTGATCGGGAAGCTCTGGTTCTGCGTCGCGTTCTGGAGCTTCTCGAGGAAGTTGTTGTAGAGGTTGCGATAGGTGTCTGCCGCGCTCTCGAGATCGCGCAGCTTGACCTGGGCCTGGCTGGTGCTGCCGGCCTGGGAGACGAGGTTCTTGAGGTTTTCCTCGAGCGACGTCTCGCGGCTCTTGGCGATCTCGTACTCGCTGCGATAGGCGTCCGCGATGCGGCGGACTTCGTCGGCGATCGCCTTGCGCAGCTCGTCCATGCGGTTGGACAGGTTGATGGCCGCCTGATGGGTCTTGCCGTAACGGCTCGACCAGTCGGCATACTGGGCCGCAAGGTCGAGATACTGCGCGCGCAGGCGCGTGATGACCGTGTTGTTGAGGGCGTCGGTCACCGTTGGCTGGACCAGATCCTTGTCGAGCAGCGCCTCGATGCGGTCGAGGCGGGCCTTGGCCTCGGCCGTTGCGGCGCGCGCGCCAACGAGCTGGGAGTTGGCGTCGGCGAGCTGCTGCTCGCTCATCAGGCCGCGGCTGGTGCCGACGATGTTGTTCTCGGCCTTGAAGGTCTGCACCGCGCGATCGCTAGCCGTTGCCTGCTCGCGCAGCTCGGCGCTGCGCTGCTGCAGCCACTCGCCGGCGCGCTTGGTCGACTGATATTTCGCCTCCAGCGCGCCCACGATGTAGGCGTCGGCGATCGCGTTGGCAATCTGCGCGGCCTTGTTCGGATCGATCGAGCGGTAGTTCATCGAGAGGACATAGGTCGTCAGCACGCGCTCGACCTTGAGATTCTTCTGGAGCAGCTCGACCGCGCCCCGCTCGACGCGCTCCTTGCTGGGAGGGCCGTCCGATCCGAACAGCGCGATGACCTTGCCGATCACCAGCGGAATCAATCCGGGATCGGAGCCGTTGAATTCCGGATCGTCGGTGAGCTTCAGGCGCCGGACGATCGACAGCAGCAGGTCGTCGGATTGGAGGATCTCGACCTGGCTGTCGACAAAGCCCGGGTCGATCAGCGCATTGGATGTGCCGCTGTCCTTGTCCAGCACCTGGGTCTGACGCGTGTCCATCAGGATGCGCGCATTGGCGGTGTACATCGGCGTCGCGAGGATCAGGTACAGGAGAACGAGCGCGAGCGTGCCGGCCACCACCGCTGCGATCAGCGGCCATTGGCGACGCACGATATCCAGAGCGCGCTCGGCGCTTAGCGTCGTGGCGCCGACCTCAATGGCATATCGCGGGCGTTGGGGAAACTGATCTCGTGGCTGAAACATTTCTGGGAATCTTGAGGTTGTCAGTCGGGAAGGGGAACGGGCTTGAACGGATCGGCGAGTTCGGTCTTCCATTCACCCGACATCAGACCGGAGGCCGCACCGGTTGCTGCGGGCATGTTGGCTGTCGATGGAGCAGGGCTCCCGGAAGCGGGTGCAATGCCGGCATCCTGATCCTGGAAATATCCCTTGAGCACGGCGCCGTCGTGCAGCTTTGTGACGAACTCGCTGATCCTGCGCGCCACGTCGGGCTTGCTTGCGACGCAGCGCTCTTCGGCGCGGTGAAGCGCGGTGCCGATCGCGATTCGGTCGGCCTGGCTGGCTTCACGCAACATGTTCCGGACCGGCTCGAGCGCTGCGACGTCGGTCACGACCAGTCCGGCGAGCCGGCCCGACAGCTTGTCCCTGTCGTTCTTGGTCTGGCGCAGCAGAGCCGCGGGGTCCGCGACGAAGGCGGTGATGGCCGCCTGCGGGGCGCGTTCGGTGCGATCGACGCATTGCGCCCGCGCCGGCGTTGCGGCGAGCGCAACGAGGACGGCCGCAGCTATCCGTGGGCTCGCAGCATGGCCACGCAACAAGCTATCGAGTTTGAGGAGGATCGCGCTCATATCTCGTTGCGAAGGATGGATGGCAGAGTATCGATTTAGGCCGTAGGTCCCTGATGGCCCGAAACTATGTCAAATTGTTGTGCGGCGCAAAATATAGACCGGCGCGAACTGAATTGCCATCCTTGCCTGGCCCTACACGCAACTCAACATGAACGACGCTCGTGCTGCCATTGGGCGCAGATTCAGCGAACGTCTGTACATGCGTGAAGCACGATTCTTAGGCAAACACCACCACCCAAAACGAAGGCGCGAGGGCGGTCTATCGACCATCTCCTCGCGCCTGTCAGAACTTGCGACTCAAAGGCCGGTAGACCGAAACGTCGTGCGGTTATTGGACGGTCCGCAGCATCGCCAGACGGGTGGCACGAAGGCGCTCGCCATGCTGGCCGATTGCGACCCAGAACCGCGGATTGCCGGCGGATTGCATCGAGATCCACTCGTATTCCACCGCATTCCAGGGCCGCACCGAACCGGACAGATTGTCCAGGACGAAGTCGCCGCTGGCGATCCGCGCGACGAGCACGAGGTGGCCTTGACCGCCATTGGTCAGGACAACAGCAAGTCGCAGCGCCGATGTCGGCCAGCCCATCTCGATCAGTTGATGACGTTTGGTGACGGCGTAGTCGTTGCAGTCGCCGGCGGACGGCGCAATCGTCCAGCGCGCCACCATCGGATTGGTCGATTTCTGCATCGGCGTGATCGACGCGTTGACCGCGCTGTTCACCTCGCGCAACATGCTCATTGCCTGCTCGCCCGAGGGCAGGGTCCGCTCCGCGGTGTCGGGAGCGCATTCGCTGCCGTTGTTCATGCAGAACTTGACGAACTGCAGCGGCGCGAGCGCATTGTCGTACTCGCGAATGAATGCGCCGTTCGCCTGGTTGAGCGAACCGTCGTTCACGATTTCGGCCTTGGCGGCGGCGCCGGTCGACGCGATGCCCATCGCGACCAGCGATTTGATGACCCAGTTCATGACATCCCCGTCTCGTCTTTTCTTGTTGACGGTACTGGTATTTCACAAACGATTTGAGCTTTGGTTCCGCGGAAATTTACAATTGTAGCGGAATCGGCCGGTCGCTAGACCGGGGGGCAGCTAGGATGGTTAATGCGCTGCCGCCGCAGCCATTTCCGTCATCAGCGAGATGGGCTTACCGAGGTCAGGACCGAAGTCGAAGTGGTCGTCGTCGCTGCAAACAGGGTCTGCGACGCTGCGCCGGGCCCCGCTTGATTCAGGACCGTGGGTGTCGTCGAGCTTGCCGCGCCACCGCGGGCTTCCGCGGGGGGCGCGCTCGGGCCGCCTCCGGCTGTGGTCTCGCCGGTCGGATCGGCGCCGTTCGTCGCTTCCGTCGGGATATCGCCGGTGATGCTGGTGAAAGACGTGATGAGGTCAGGATTCTCAGTCCTCAGGACCGTCTCCTGGATCAGTTGTGCAACCTGAGGCTGCGACAGCACGCAGGTCGAGGCGGCAGTGCCGAGGCCCGCACCGATGGCGCGGCTTTGATCAGCGCTGCTGGCCTTGGCCAGAGAGACAACGCCCTCGACAGTTTCGGGGCGCGCGGTCAGGAGATCGCGAACGGCCGAGGCGAGACCGCCTTGTCCGTCCTTGAACTGGTCGAGCAGGCCGCTCGGATTGGCGAGAAAATCGATCGCCCGTTCCGCCGAAACGATCCCGGTATTGGCGACGCAGCCCGCGCTCACACCCGTTGCGCCGAATGCCGCCGGCGTTTCGGCGAACATCGCCAGTGTCCCGACGATCACGCTAAAGCGCGCACCACAATTCCAAATCATCGTCCTGCCCATTTCCAATATTTTTAGCGTAACTCGATTTGCACCAATTTGCCACGTTCTTTTCGAAACTGCGATGGTAGCGATTGCGCGAGGCCGCATCCGACAATCGCCGCGAAGAACACGCCGTAGCCGGGAATTTGCAGCGAGAAATCGATGCAGCTATGTGCAACCCCCAACACGGCGACGCTCGCGCCGATAACCGGTATGTAGCGATCGCGCTTTCGGCGCAAGCTGCCGGTGAACAGATGGTAAGAGCACCAGAAGCTGACGCAAGCGATCACGGCGAAAGCGGGAATGCCTAATTCGACGGCAATTTCAAGTGGTGTGCTGTGAGCGCGATCCCAGATGCCGAGACTGCCGAGTGCTGCGGGCCGAATGGCGGAAAAAACAGCTTCGAAATTGCCCAGCCCGACACCAAGCAGCGGGTGATGGACGATGATTCCCGTTGATGCCTGATAGGCGGCAAGCCGCTGGGGATCGATCAGCCCATATTCTACGATCCGGCCGGCCACGAGGCCGCCGACGAGCTGCAACAGAACCAGCCCCGCCGCCGCCGAACCTCCGAGCACCAGCCATTTCCTCGACCTGCCGAGCTCGAGAGGGACGAGATACAGGACGACGGCGAGCGCAAACGCACTCACCGACAGCAGCAGGCCCGCCCGCGATCCGGTCATGGCGAGCGCAATCGTGCAGATCGCGAAGCCTGCGCCGAGCGCCACCGGCGTGGAAAGAGCTTGCTCCAGCCGCGATCGCCAGTTCGGTTGCGCTGGCGAGCCGCCTTCCTGACGGTGCATGCTGCGCAGGAACGGCACCAGAAACAGCAGGGCGCAGGTTCCCCAGAACGTCGCCGCCGTATTTCGGTTGACGAACGTTCCCGTGGCAAATCCCAGATAGGCTTCCTTCTGCCTGAACAGGACCATGTCTGGCGCGATCAGCTCGGCGAGAATTCCATAGAGTGCATACAGGCAGCCCGCCCACGCTAATATCCGTAGCAGCGCGCGCGCGGAGCCCGCATCGTTTGCAAGAATGATCGCACGGGTGAAGGCGAGCGCCAGCAGCAGGACCGAACCAAACGCCAGCCACGGACCGCGCGCGGTCGCGGAGAGGCGGTCCGGCAGTGCGAGGCCGAACAGGCGTCGCGGCAGTTCCCAGATGGCTGCGGATTGTGCAGCAGGGGCGCTCCACATTTGTAACGCGGCCATGACACCCGCCGTTGCGACGGCAATTGCCACCGGAATCAGCAGCGTGGCGGTGCGACGGCTCACGACCGCGAGATCAGCCGTCAGCAAGCTGCAAACGAGCAGAAAATTCCAGAAGCAAATCCACGCGAGGTCGAGGGATCCGAGCGGAAGCGGCGCCAGCACAAACACGGCTGCGGCGAAAAATCGCGATATCGCGCCCAAAGGCCCCTCTGTTCCGCAGCTCAGCGGGGCCGAGCTATCAGAACTTCGCGCAAGATCAAGTCACTGCGCGCCGGCCTGTTGACCGCCATTCGCATTGTGCCAGGAAACGCGACAAAGATTCGCGCGTGCAGGTCTGATCTGTTCAAACGCAAGGCCTGCTGCCTCACGATTGCTGAAGTTTGTGCGCACGTCGCAGCAGCTGAAGCAAGATTGCCCGCGGGCTTCTTGCTGCCGCATCTTTCGTGCACTGCGCCGCGCGGACCGGGTGGTTAACGCCGTTTTTGAGTTGAATAACCGAACCGGTGGAGGCATATATTGCACCGCAGCATTTCGCCTTGGTCGAATCGTAGAGCGTCTTTCTAGTGCTAGTTCATCAAACAAAGGCGCACTACGTTCCGCTGGACAGCGTCCGCGGTCTCGCCGCGCTCTGCGTGGTCGTCCATCACTTCGTCGGATCGGATCCGCTCGCCGTTGCGCTGCCTCATCGCGCCTGGATCGACGTCGCCTTCTTTCACAATTCCTGGCTCTTCGTCGACCTGTTCTTCGTGTTGAGCGGAATCGTGATCTCGATGAGCTACGTGCAGCCGGAGTTCAGGGAATTCGACGTCCGGACCTTCACGTTGCGCCGTCTCGCGCGCATCTATCCGCTGCACATCGTCATGCTGTTCGCGTTTCTGGCGTTTCGCCTGATGCGACTCACGCTCACCGAGCTGGACCTGTTGCACTTCTCGACCAACGAGGCGGCGGAGCTGCAGGTTAACAATGTCTATTCATTCGTCGCGAATGTGTTCTTGCTGCATGCCATGGGCGTGCTCGACTATCTGAGCTGGAACGGTCCGAGCTGGAGCATCAGCGCCGAGTTCTACACCTATCTCGTCTTTGGCGTCGTCGTCGTCCTGGCGCAGCGCCTCGGCTACATCAAGCTCGTCTGCGTCCTGAGCGCCGTGCTGGCGGTGCTGGGCGCGGTTCTCATTATTTTCGTGCTGAGGCATGACACGCTCGATTTCCAGACCAACGCCTTCACCCGGTGCTTTCTCGGCTTCTTCGTCGGCGTGCTCACGCTTCGTTTCGTCTCGGGGAAGGGCCGTTCGGTGAGTCCGTTCGTTCAGTCGGCCTGTCAGCTCGGTGCTGCCGCCGTTGCCATCGTGCTGGTTTGCGTCGTCGGCTTCGACGAGCGGCTGAGCTTCGTGGCGCCGATCGTTTTCGGCGCCCTGCTGGGCGCGCTGATGGCCTTTCCCGAGCGGCTTCTGCCGAAGCTGCTATCCGTTCGTCCCCTGGTTTGGCTCGGCAAGCGTTCCTATTCGATCTACATGACGCACGCGCTGATCCTCGTTCTCATCCAGTACTTCGCGCGCGGCGTCGGGACCGGGCGCCTGCAAATGGTCGACAACATTCTTCCTGGCCTCGCGGCCTCGCTGCTGCTCGCCATATTCGTCGCGGCCGTGCTCGTGCTTTCCAACTTCACCTACCTGTGGGTGGAGATGCCCGGTTCGCGATTCGTGGTTCGGCTGTTCAGCCGCCGTGCCGTGCCCTCTATTGCCGCGGCGGAGTGAGGCGCGATGTCCAGCAACTCCTCGGCTCTCCCGGGTTCGGAATGGCGCATGGTCGATCCGGTGCGAATGCCGCTGCATCACCAGCAGGAGGGCAGCGCGTATTTCAGCCTCGAGGCGATCGCGCTTCTGCTTTATTTCTACCGCGACGCGCTCGCAGGCGCGCTGCGCTATTATCTGGCGGTTCTCAAGATCAGCCCGTTGTGGTTCCTGCCCGATATTTTTGCCCTGGTCTGCATTTTCGCCTTCGTGCAGCGCTACATTCTGATGGGGCGAAGCCTCGTCGCGATTCTCACCCTGTTCTACATCTGTTTTGCGCTCTACCTCGGATACGTGTTCCTGGGGTATTTCAGCGGCATGATGTCGTCGTTCAAGATGATCGCGCCGGTCTTCGTCGGCTTCTGCTTCTGCGGGCGCAATTTCGGCGATTACGAGCGACTGCAACGCTGGCTTCACCCTATCTTCTACCTGACGATCGTCGGGATCATATTGTCGTCCCGCATGCAGTTGCCGTGGGTGGGCTATGCCTATGAGACGTTCGGCACGACGCGGCAGGCGACGCGGCTGTGGTGGTCGGCTTCCGAGACGCGCCTCGCAGGCCTTGCCGCCGACAGTACGATGGCCGCGTTCTTCGTGTTCATTTCCTTCGTGATCATCTCGGTGCGCCGAAGCCTGTTGTGGTGCCTGTTCTGGACGCCCATCGGTCTCTACGCCATCAAATTGACCACGAACAAGACCTCGCTCGGCGTGATGGTGATCTACGTTCTTTGCCTGATCATCGTTCGTCTGGTTCCCGAGCGCGAGAAGTTTCCCATGCTGCGGCGAATGGCGCTGCTTTCGTTCCTGTCGATCCTGGTGCCGGCGGTGCTGATCGCCTTGTTCTCCGGGAACAGTCTCGTCAGCATGTCGCGCGGCCTGTTCAGTCTGCAGGACCGCGTCAACAACAGCTGGCAGCTGCCGTTCGTCTACATGGCCGAGCTCATGCCGGTCGGCTTCTTCGTCGGCTGCGGCCTCGGTTGCTTCAACTATCCGCAGCTGCTGTTCTCGAACAAGCTCAGCTATTACGTCCCGGTGGACAATTTCTACCTCGGCACCTACCTGATGTTCGGGCCGATCTTCGTGGTGTTCATGATCCTTGTCATCATCGCGGTCGCAAGAACCAGGGACATCTACAAGCTGTCGTTCGCGGTCGCGATGAATCTCTTCACCATCACGGTTCTGGCCTATGGTCCGGCGAGCGGCTTGATCATGCTGGGCGTGGCATTCAGCGAGGTCTTCGCGCGCGACAAAGGTGTCAGGATCGTCCCGAGTGCGGCCCCGCTTGCGCCCGACGTCGACGATCTGGTTTCACGGCCAGCGTGATCGCCATGCATGCAATGAGCTGCGGTGCGCGGCGCGGGCTCCGGTCCGGAAGTTTCCTTGGGATCGGATCGCGGCGGTGAGCGGAGACAGCAAGAATTTCGTGGAGGCGATCCAGGGGCTGCGCGGCGTCGCGGCGCTCAGCGTGCTGATCGTGCATCTTCAGGACATGCCGCTTCTGGCGGGCTTCCTGCCTCCGATCTGGCCGTGGCTCGAAGCCACGGTCAACATGGGTGGGCACGGGGTCGAGCTGTTCTTCATGATCAGCGGCTTCCTGATCCCTGCGAGCCTCATGCGTCACCGTGGTGTCGGGAAGTTCTTTCTCGATCGCGCTCTGCGAATCCTGCCCGTGTTCGTCATCCTGCATCTGATCCTGTTCACGGCGGGACCCCTGGTCGGCTACAAGTTCTTCAAGGGGATCGACCTGGCGACATATCTCGAGCTGTTCTTCGTCAATCTCGCGTTCCTGCCGGACGCGCTGGGATTGCCGATCGGCCAGCAGAATGCCTGGACGCTGAGCTATGAATGGGCGTTCTACATTCTGTTCGCGCTGGTCTTCACGATGGTGGTGCAGCGGAGGAACTGGTTGCTGGCGGCGCCGTTCCTCCTGCTCGGTGTTGCGGGCATCGCCTATCGGCCTATCGCTGCCTTCTTCCTCGTCGGATTGCTGTTCAGCCTCATCGACCTGCGGGTCCGGATCGGCGGCTGGCCCGGGTTGCTGGCCGGCATCGTCTGCGGCGCCGCCATGTACGTGTCGATCGAATATGTGCATCCGCTGGTCGGGCTGCTCCCGGGCGCGCTGCTGTTTGGAATGGTCCTTGCTCCGGACTCCGGTGTTGCCGTGGCGCTGAGCGGCAAGTTCCTCCAGCTCCTTGGCAAGATCAGTTACAGCCTCTATTTGGTCCATCCTTTTGCGCTATTCCCGCTGCAGATGCTCGGCGTGAAGCTGGCTGCGCGGGGGGGCAATCTGTGGCTGCTCTGGGCCGCCTTTGCGGGCCTCGGCCTGGTTGCTTCACTGATCGCGGGTGCGGTCAGCTACGAACTGATCGAGGTGAGGCTCCGCCGCTTGCTCGATCCGGCGCTGCGGGGGTTGTTTTTCGGAGTGCGTCGTGAAGCCCGTTATGTCGCCTGAGCGCGTCGCCACGCCATCGTTTCAGCCGGATCACGTACGGGTGACGTCATGATCATCAAGAATCTGCTCTCGATGTCGAGCGTGAACATCGTGAAGTCGGCCGTTCAGTTCCTCATCACGCTGCTGATTACCTATTTCGTGACGCCGACCGAATTCGGGCTCGTGGCGTTTTCGCTGCCGTTCATTGCCTTCATCTCCATGCTGACCGATCTCGGGCTGTCGAGCGCGATGATCCAGAGGAGTTCGTTGACGAAGGAGGAAGCCGGTGCAGCGACGACCCTGATGGTTGCGATCGGGATCGGCTGCGCCCTGGTGCTGGCCGCAGCCTCCAAGCCGCTCGGGGCTGCGGTCAACATGCCGGGCCTGCCCGCCGTGCTGGCCGCGCTCTCCGGTTCGGTGGTCTTGTCGATCTCTGCGATGGGACCGCGCGCGGTTCTGGAGCGATCCCTCCGGTATCAGACGATCGCCCTAATCGAGGCCGGAGCGGCCCTCATTGCTGCGATCGTCGGCATCGTCGGCGCCGTGCTGGGCTGGGGAATCTGGGCGCTGATCGCGTATTACGTTTTGATGCAAGCGGTACGTGCCCTGGCGTTCTATGTGAACACCAGGCGCCACATTCACCTGTGCTTCAAGTGGCGCAGCGTTGCTCTGATGCTGTCGTTCGGTGGCTGGGTGCTGGCTTCGAATGTCCTGAACTTCGCGGCGAGAAACGTCGGCAATCTCATGATCGGCGCCAAATTGGGCGCGGCGGCGGTCGGTCTGTTCGGTCTTGCCTTCCAGTTCATGACGCTGCCGCTGATGATCCTCTCGTGGCCCGGCGGCGGAGTTCTGATGGCCACCCTAAGCCGCATGAACGGCGAGCGGGAACGGGAACGGCGCAAGGCGGCGATTTGCGCGGTTCTCGGCATGACGGCGATGATCACGTACCCGACGATGATTTATCTGACGTTCGGGCTGAAATATCCCGTCGCGTCCTTCCTGTCCGCCCACTGGCAGGACGTCTTGCCGCTGATCGCCATTCTCGCGCCGGCGGGCGCCGCGCAGTCGATCGCAGCCTATGCCGGCCCGATTCTGCTGGCTCACGACAAGGCACGACTTCAGTTCTGGGTCAGCACCGCCAACAGCGCTAGCATGGTTCTCGCCTTCCTCGTCGCGTTGCCGTTCGGGCTCACGGCGGTGGCAGTCGTGTATCTGGTCGTATCGATCCTGGTTTGCGCGCTGATGCTGATGATCGGAGCTAGGCACTGCGCGGTCTCCTATGCATCGTTGTTCGGGGCCCTGATGCCGGCCACGGTCGCTACGACGCTCGGCGCGGTGTGCGCGCTCGTGGCAACGAAGGGCGATGTCGCAAGCCTGTCGCATTGGATGATCGCGACGGCGGTCTATGCGCTGATCGTGCTTGGCAGCTACGTGGTATTCAGGCGGCGGATCTGGAGCAGCGTGCAATCGCTGCTTGGTGGGTCGGCTCAGCCGATTCAGGCAAATCTGCCCTCGGCCAGTTAGTAGAGATTGTTGGATGTCTTCAGGAACTGCAATGGGGAGCGAGCCTCAGGCGGGAATTCCGTGGCGTGAGGACCTGATGGCGAATACCGGCAAGTCCGGTGTCGGGGCAGCCCTCATCGGCTTGCTCACGAGCCCAGGCTTTGCCGTGATCACGACCTGGCGAATAGCCAAGATGCTGCGCTTCCAGACGCGCTGGGGCCACCAGATTACGTGGCTGCTGGTGCGGGCGCTGATGCGGCGCGGCTGCTACATCTCCGTTCTCGCGGAGATCGGCCCGGGCCTGATCCTGCCGCACCCGACCGGCGTCGTGATCGGCGAGGGGGCGCGGATTGGCCGTTCCGTGATGCTGTATCACAATGTCACGCTCGGGCGGCGCGCCTGGGATGAGCCGGGTTGTCCGACCATCGGCGACAACGTTGTCATCTATACCGGGGCCGTCATCGTCGGCCCGACGTCGATCGGCGAAGGCGCGAACGTCGCGGCCAATGCGGTCGTGACGCGTGATGTTCCGCCGCATTCCGTCGCCGCGGGAGCACCCGCGCGCGTCGTGCGGTCGCAGGCACCGGGGCGGATGAGCGCCCAGTCTAGAGCAACGACCACCGCACGTTAGTCTGTTGCTGGATCAGCGGCCATTGTCGTTCGCTGAACAGGTTCCATCACGTTGAACTGACGGCGGCGCCGACGCGACAATCGGCATGTGCGCAGATTCCGTCCGTCGCCTGCGTCCTTCTCATCAGCCTTGGCGCAAAACCGGTCACAATTCTGATTGCTTGCTATGTATAGTTGTGTCGGGAAACCAACCATGTCAGCGAGGCCAGCCGATGTCGTCGATCATTACCGACTTTTCGCAAGTCTATCCCTATCTCGACGGCTCGAAGTTCAAGGATACAATTGTCGTACAATATCGGGGAGACGGCGACGTCAGATACAGATGCGATGTCCTGGTGGACATCTGTCGGGGCAAGCGGGTCCTGCATGTCGGATGCTGTGACCATCTGCCGCTCATCAAGCGCAAGATCGACAACCGCGATTGGCTGCACGGCCTGATCACGGAGGCTTCCGAATACACGGTCGGCGTCGATATCGATGCGGATGCGGTGCGGGAGGCATCGCGCATATCCGGGCTCGACAACATGGTCGCGGGCGACGTGACGTCCGCTCAGAAGATCGATGCGATATCCGGCCGGAAATTCGACATCGCCGTGTTCGGCGAAGTCGTCGAGCACATTCCGAACCCGGTCGCGTTCCTGTCGCGCTTCAGGGAGAATTACGGCGACGTCGTCGACCAGATCGTGATCACGGTTCCGAACGCCTTCAGGGGCGGCAACATCAAGGGCATCCTGAAGAACGTCGAGACGATCAACAGCGATCACCGGTTCTTCTTCACGCCCTATACGATCGCGAAGGTCGCAATCGACGCCGGCTATGCACCCGTCGAGGTGAGGATGGCGACCTTCATGCGTGCCTGAAAGCTGAAGTCGATGCTGCTGAAGCAGCTTCCGCTGCTCGCCGAGGACATCATCTTCATCGGCGCGGCGATGCGGCCGCACTGACGTCGTTTCATCCGTGTTCGCGCCGTCACAGGCCGGCGGGTTTACCTGCCGGCCTGTTGCGCGTCAGACGAACAGGAAGTTGCCGTGATCGAGCGTCGTCGTGTTCACATTCTTCAAGAGGATGGAATCGGTCGAGGTGAGCTGGACCAAGGTATCCGAGCCCGATTGCGAAATCTGCAGGTGGCTGTAGTCCGCCACCAGTGATTTCAGGATCTCGATCGTGTCGTGATTGGACGCGGTTCCGGCGTGGAAGCTCTTGATCTGGTCGTTGCCGCCATCGAACATGACGGTGGTCGTGCCGGGTGCCGTGGAGAAGACGTCGTTGCCGCTGCCACCGGCTACTGTCAGCCCTGCGGTCACGGCCGTGACCGTGTGGGTGCCGTCGGTGTTGCGCACGTCGATCGTGAGCAGCCCGCTGCTGTTGTAGCTGTCGTGCTCGACGGCGCCCGGCAGGCCGGAAACCGCGAACTTGAAGACGTCAGTGGTTCCGTCGGCGTTGTTGAGGGTCTCCGTGGTCTTGACGCCGGTGGAGTCGTAGACGTCTGTGACCTTGCTACCGTCCGACTTGATCACCTGGGTGTAGTCGAGCGTGCCGTCCGCGTGCGAGCGGATGAGCGACGTCATCTTGCCAGACGGGTCGATGTGCTGCTGCTCCGTCACGTAGCTCTTGCCGGTGATGCCGTAGATCGTGTTGTCGTGCGAGCCGTCGGCGTTGTTGGCGTAGACGGCGGTCTTGACGCCCGACGAATACACGGTGGTCGAGTTCGAGCCGTCCTTGTTCAGTACGTAATCGCTGGTCAGGCTGCCGCTGCTGTCGAACAGCTTCGTCTCCTTGGTGCCGTCGGCGTTGACGACGTAGATAGACGAGTTCAAGCCGTTCACGTAGTTCGTCGTCGTCACGTCGCCGCCGGCAGTCTTGACCACATGCTGGCTGACGTCACCGGACGAATTGTAGACGTCCGTCGTGGTCGACCCGTCGGTGCCGTTGAGCACCTCGCTCGTCTTGTGACCGGTGCTGTCATAGAGGTCGGTGACCTTGCTGCCGTCGCTGTTGATCACCTGCTTGTAGGCAAGGGTGTCGTCGGCATGAAGCCGGGTCAGGGTCGTCAACGTGCCGGCCGCGGTAAGGTGCTGGATCTCGGTCGTATAGCTCTGGCCGGTGATGTTGTAGAAGGCGTTGTCGTGGCTGCCGTCGGCATTGGTGACGTAGAGCTTCGTCTTGACGCCGGCCGAATAGACCGTGTTCGAGGACGAGCCGTCCTTGTTCTGCACCAGGTCGCTGGCGATCTTGCCGCTGGAATCGTACAGCTTGGTGTCCTTCGATCCGTCGACGTTGACCACGTAGACCGACGCCAGCAGAGCGCCGTTGTAGTTCGTCGTGGTGGTGCCGGTGCTCGTCTTGACGATTTCCTGCTTCAGGGCGCCGGATGACGGGTCGTAGGTGTCGGTCGTCGTGCTCGACGACGTGACGGTGACGACCGAGGTCTTGTGACCGGTGGAGTCGTACTGGGTCGTGACCTTGCTGCCGTCGCTGTTCAGCACCTGGCTGTAGGCCATCGAGCCGTCGGCATGGGTTCGGCTGACCAGTAGCAGCTTCCCGCTGGGGTCGATGTAGTCATGCTCGGTCGTGTAGGATTGGCCGGTGATGTTGTAATAGTAGTTGTCGTGGCTGCCGTCGGCGTTGGTGACATAGGCCTTGGTCTTGACGCCGGCCGTGTACAGCGTGTTCGAGGACGAGCCGTCCTTGTTCTGAACGAGGTCGCTCGCGATGACGCCGTTGGAGTCGTAGAGTTTCGAATCCTTCGAGCCGTCGGCGTTCACCACGTAGACCGACACCAGCAGCGCGCCGTTGTAGTTGGTCGTCGTCACGTTGCCGGATGTCGTCTGCACGACCATCTGCTTGAGCACGCCGGCAGTGGTGTAGTAGTCCGTCGTGGTGGCGGTCGACGTCGTGGTGACGACCGAGGTCTTGTGACCCGTGGAGTCGTACTGGGCCGTGACCTTGCTGCCGTCGCCGTTGAACACCTGGCTGTAGGCCATCGTGCCGTCAGCGTGCGTTCGGCTCACCGACAGCAGCTTGCCGCTCGCATCGAGATGGTCGTGCTCGCTGGTATAGGACTGGCCGGTGATGTTGAAATAATAGTTGTCGCGGCTGCCGTCGGCGTTGGTGACGTAGGTCGTGGTCTTGACGCCCCCCGTATAGAGCGTGTTCGACGAGGAGCCGTCGGCATTCTGAAGCAGGTCGCTCGCGATGACGCCTTTGGCGTCGTACAATTTCGACTCCTTGGACCCGTCGGCATTGACCACGTAGACGGACACCAGCAGCGAACCATTGTAATTGGTCGTGGTCACGTTGCCGGAGGTCGTCTGCACGACCGTCTGCTTGAGCGCGCCGGCCGTGGTGTAGAAGTCGGTCGTGGTCGCCGTCGACGTGACGGTGATCACCGTGGTCTTGTGGCCCGTGGCGTCATACTGGGTCGTGACCTTGCTGCCGTCGCTGTTGAAGACCTGGCTGTAGGCCATGGAGCCGTCGGCATGGGTCCGGACGACGGACAGCAGCCTTCCGCTCGCGTCGAGCTGGTCGTGCTCGCCGGTATAGGACTGGCCGGTGATGTTGTAATAGTAGTTGTCGTGCGTGCGGTCGGCGTTGGTGACGTAGACCTTGGTCTTGACGCCGGCCGTGTAGAGCGTGTTCGAGGACGATCCGTCCTTGTTCTGGACGAGGTCCGCGACCAGATTGCCGCTTGCGTCGTAGGTCTTGGTGTCCTTGTCGCCGATCGGCGACACCGTGACGTCACGCACCATCTTGCCGTCGGTATAGGCGATGTTCTCCGACGAGCCGTCGGTATTGAGCGTGACCTTGCTGGTGATGACCCCGTTCGTGAAGTTGGACGTGCTGGTCGATACAAGCCTTGCCGAGGAGTCGTAGACCCTGGTCACGCTCCAGGTGTCGGTCGAATTGGTGACGGAGAACTGGTAACCGCCCTGGATCGCCGCCAGCGCGGTGGTGTAGTGCGAGATCATGTACTCCATGGTCGCGATCGAGGCGACCGGAAGAACATGCGTGTCGGTGAGCGTGATGGTCTGAAGCGAAGTCGAGGCGTTCAGCTCCGACATCTGCGACACGATGTCCTCGGCGGTTCCGCTGACGTCGGTCACGGTGGGCGGTGTCGTGCCGCCTCCTGTCGGAGCGTCGATCTCGATGATCAGGGGATGATCCGTGACCGGAACCACGATCTGGCTGACGTCGGTGTAGGTGGCGACCGGCGTGCTGCCCTTCAGCGGATCGTAGACGCTGATCAGGTGATGGACGCTGCTGAGGTTCACCGTGACGGAACTGGTCGGGTTCGAGATCTCGGTGTCGGTCGCGTCGTTCCAGACCCTGGGCTCGGCCCAGACCACCAGCTCATAGGCGCCGTTGCTCTTGCCGAGCACCATGCTGTTGCCGCTCGCAGGCAGGCCGTCGAGCGTGTAGTTCAGCGAGGCGGTCGGCGTGCTGCCGCCCTTGCCCTCGTCCGCCAGGATCGTCGTCAGGTTATGGACTGCGGTCGCCGCGAGCTTCGGGGTTCCGTCGCTCTTGAAGAGGCCCCAGTGCGATTCGGAATCCGTTGGGTCGTTGCTGCCCGATGCGTCGAGCAGCTGATAGAGATAGGTGGAGCTGACGCCGTCCTTGTATGCGTCGACCAGCGTATTCAGGATCGATTTCGCCTGCACGTTCTCGCTGGCGCCGACATAGGGCGTGTCGCTCTTGGTGGTGTAGCCCGTCTCCGTGATCACGACCGGCTTGCCGCCGGTGACCGACGTGGCGTTACCGAGCAATTGCTCGAGGGCGGCTTCAGGCGTCAGGCCGGTGCTGACATAGGCGTGCGAGTTGGCATAGTCGGTCGATCCCGACATGTCGCCAAGGTTGGCGTAGTCGGCGAGGTCGTTGTAGCCGATCGACAGGTTGTAGACGGGAATGTTCTTGAGCGCGGCATCGGCCTTGATCGCCGCGTAATAGACGGCCTGGAACTGGGCCGCGGCCGCGATGCTGGAACTCCCGTTATAGGTGAACTCCTGGATGTTGACCTCGTTGAGGCCTTCCATCGCGATGACGCTGCCCGGGTGCTCGGCCGCGAACTCCTTGACCGCGGCGAGATAGTCCTGAAGCGCAGCGGTGCCGCCGGCCGGAACGCCCGATGGGACCACGAGATCGAACTTGTAGCCGTCGTGTGCGAGACCCGCGACGATCGGCGACGCCTCGGGACTCGTTGCCAGTCCGCCGCGCAGCTTCGTCACGCCGAGATATTTGAGATCGTCTTCGACCAGGGCGAGGTTGTCGTAGGCCCCCCACGAATAGCCGACATGAACATTGACGCCGATGGAACTGATGAAGGTGCTCGCCGACAGGATCGTTTGATCTGGTGCTGCGGTGGTCATCGGGATTTCAGAGCCTTTTCTGGAACGCGAGAGTTCGTTGCCGCTTGCGTCTGTCGTATCGACCAATCTCTGTTTTTCGAGTTGGTGAGATCGGTAAAAATGGAAGCACCCCGGAGATTCTCTGGCCGAGACTTTTCCGCGCGACGCTCACGGCGCACGATTCTGCTTACACTGAGCTTCATCTGTGCAGACCATGCTAATGTGCTTGCAGCATGACGTCGCGATGGCGATGCAACGACGTTGTTCGAGCGATGTTGTGCCGATGCCCAATCGCAACGCATCTGCTTCTCGCGCGAGCAGATTCGTTTCTCTTGCGCCCAGCGCTGAGTCGTAGAAACACGGATCAAGCTTCGAATATGACACTTGGTCTCGCGACAAAATCGAATCGCGCTTTCCAAATTTTCCCGAGGAGCTGGCAAGCAGTGCCACGGAACTTTCGGAGATTTTTTTCTGTCTCTTCTCGACTTTGTGGTGGGCGCGTCGATGTCGATGAAATTTTCGTCTGCCTTCGGAACGAGCAAGAGATGATCTTCCCCGGAAGGCGAGAGGAGTCGAACGAACGACGCGATCGGACGGGGGCATCGAGGAGTCGAGACGAATACAACCGGGCCTTGCATTCGCGATACGGTTGTCGAGCCTGCCCACCGCCGGGGCGTGAACGCAGGTTCGAGCGACGCGGCCATGCCGGACGGCGTGTCGCAGATCCGCAACGCCAATATGTTGGGCGCGCAAAACTGTCGCGGGCAACCGCTGGCACGGCACGAATTTTGCCGCTAAGCACTGGTAAGGTCTCGTTGATCGAACGGAGTAGAAGGTCATTCCTATGCAGGATCCCACGTCGGGCGCCCCGAATGTCATGTTTTTGGTTGAGGTCGTGAACTGCAACGACGGGATTGCATCCTATTGCGAGACCTTGGCCACGGGGCTGCACGCCCGTGGCGTGCAGATCCACCTGGTCTCCGGCATCGTGCGGTCGGACGAGAAGTCGGAATACAAGCGCCAGAAGCTGGCGGCGGCCGTCAAGCAGTGGCACGTCGTTCCCGGACTTCGCAAGCTGCCCTCGCTGGCGATCTTCATGCAGTTCCTGAAGCTGATCCGGGAGAACGACATCTCCGTGATCAACGTCCATGGGCTCGGCATGCTGATGTGGGGCCGGCTGCTGTCGCTGCTGACCGGCGCGCGCTGCGTGGCGACCTATCATCCATCGGTGCTCGGGAACATCGACAAGGTGCAGAACGCGCCGCAATCGACGTTCAGCCTGGTCCAGATCCTGTACTTCAACCTGTTCTTTCCGCACACCCTCATTCTGATGTCCGAAGAATCGCTCCGGCATCTCAAGCGGTACGTGCTGTTCGGCAAGAACCGCATCGCCAAGGTATATGGCGGCGTCGACACCGTGCATTTCCGCCCGCCGTCGGATGCGGAGCGCCGCGACGCCCGGGCCAAATTCGGCGTAGCTGAGGGCGAGTTCATGTGCCTGCTGGCGGCGCGCCTCGCCTGGGTGAAGGGCCACGACCTTCTCATCAAGGCGGCGCGCAAGATCCGTGACAGCGCCACGTCTTCGCCGATCGATATCAAATGCTACTTCGTCGGCAGCGGCGGCGCCGAGCGCGAGAAGGAGATCAAGTCGTTCGCCTTTGCCGGCGAGAGGGACAGGGACACCTTCAAGTTCCTCGGCTTCATGGGCGACGTGCGCGAGATCCTCTGGGCCGCCGACGTGTTCGCACTGCCGAGCCGGTTCGAGGGATTCCCGCTCGGCGTTGCCGAGGCCATGGCGACGGGCCTGGTTCCCGTGCGGACCCCGGCAGGGGGCGCCACGGACCAGATCATCGAGGGCCAGACGGGCTTCATCGTGCCGTTCGAGGACGTCGATGCGCTCGTGGGGGCGCTCGAGAAAGTGGCAGATCCCGCAACACGCGCTGCGCTGTCGCGCAACGCCCTTGCACGCGCCCAGCAATATTTCGGCGTCGGGCCGATGGTCGACGAGACCCTCAGGATCTACGGCTTGACCGGAGACACCAGCGGCACTGCGCTGGCCCACGCGGTGAGGGCTTGATCCAGGCTTGCTCTAGCGACGTGCCGAAGCCAGCAGGTCGCCTCGCCACGTCACCAGGACGACGGCGAGGCCGGCAACGGCGATCTTTCCCGCGAGCCAGAGCAGGGAATCTGACGGGGCTGTCGCGAGCATGGCAATCGCGGCGGCCGCGACGGTTGCCTCGACGACCAGCAGCGCGCGCGGCGCCGCCCGGAACCGGATCAGTGGGCCGCTGGCGAAGAGGATGACGAGCGCGGTGGCCAGTGCCGCGCTCGCGATTTGTCCGGCGACCGATATGTGCAGCTGCGCCCCGATCGAAGCTGCCGCGGACACCAGCACCAGCTGGCACGCCGCGACGACCACCAGCCGCGTCGCGGACTTGGTCAGGTGCGGCACGATCGCGAGCGTGGCCTGAAGGTGGGTGTGCAGGAAATAGAAGATCGCCGCGACCGGCGCTGCGCCGAGAAAATCGACCAGCAGATCCGCCGGAACGAAGAGGTGCGCGGCGTTCGGCAGCAGACCGATCAGCCCGCCCAGCATGACGATCGTCGCACAGAGGATGAAGTCGAGCATGCGGGCGGTCGTCCTGCGGGCTTCGCCGTCGATGCTCCGCTCGAACTGGACCACGACATTGGGGTAGCAGACGGTGTGAATGGCAGCCACGAGAACGGAGAACGGCCGTTGCAGCAGGTCGATCGCCATCGAGAAGCCGGCGGCTCCCGTGGTGGCCCGGCCAAGCGTCGCGATCACGATCAGGCGCAACGTGACGGGGACCGAGAGATGAATGACGGAGGCGGCCGCGGCCATGATGCCATAGCGGCAGAAATTGCCCCAATCTCCCAGCATGGCATTCGGCGAGGGTCGCTGCAGCGAGGTGCGATGTACGAGCAGGCTCACGAGAAGCACGGCGCCATAGCCCGCGGCGATGCCGCACAACGTTGACGCCGCGGTGCCGTGGAGATACGCGGCCGCCACGGCGCCGGCCAGAAGGACGCTGGCGCGCAGGATCAGCAGGGCTGATGCTGTCGCCAGCCGATCCGACACGCGCACTATCATGAAATACAGGTCGGTGGCGCCTTGCAGCACGGCCATCGTCAGCGCCAGCACGACGACGCCTGCGTGCAGCGTGCCCAGCAGGCCCGCCACGCTGCCGGCGAGCAGCAGGACCAGCGTACTAAGCCCTCCCGCGGCAAACAGCGAGAAGCGCAGGCGCGCCGCTTCTGCGCCGCAAGCGGCGGCGAGGAAACGGACGCCGGCCAGTTGCAGCCATTCGAACACGAAGACGCAGGCCAGCTGGCTCGTGGCCAGCGCCAGCGAGAACGAGGTGTACTGGGCCGGAGAGAGGATATGGCTGACGGCGAAGATCAGAATGATCGCGGACGCACTCTGGTAGATGTAGCTGCCGAATGCGAGCAGGCTGGTCATGTCTGACGATGCGCGAAATAGAACATGGGGGAAAGGTCGAGGGGCGTGAGCGGCATCTCGGTCCGTCAGGCCTAGGTGCGAGCCATGCTGCGGCTGCGCATGATCTGGTCGAAGGCGGTGCGATAGCCGGTGACCACGTCGTCAAAGGCCCATTTATCAATGCCGGACTTCAACCGACCGCTCATCTCCTGAATCTGCTCTGGAGATTCGATGATCGCCAGAATGCTCTTGGCGATCGAGGCCGGATCGGGTGACGTCAGCCAGCCGGTCAAACCGGGCTTGATCGATTCCTGGATGCCGCCGAAGGGGGTGCCGAGCAGGGGCTTGCAGGCGGCTTGCGCGTCGGCGACGACGAGCGGGCTTGGATCTTCCCAGACCGAGGGCACGACCACGACGTTCACCTGTTCGTAAAACTGCTTCGGCTGCACGAAGCCGAGATACTCGATCCGCGCGTTCGGAGCCAGCTCCTTGATGTGCTTGCGCTGGCTCTCGGAGGCGTGCCCCGCGATGACGAGCCGGATCCGCTCGGGCGGGAGCGTCGCGATGGCGCGAATGAGATTGTAGATGCCCTTTTCTTCGGTCAGCCGGCCGATGAAGCCGAACGTGACGGTGCCGTCCACGATGGCCGTCTCTTCGCTGCCGACGTCGGCCGTCGAGGCGTTTCGAATGACGATTTTCAGTGGTGTCTGCGTGAAGAGACCAAGCCGGGTATGGATGTCGAGAATGCGCTGGCTGACGCCGACCACGGCGTCCAGATGTCTCGTCGCCCCGCGGCGGCGAAGGGTCAGCAAGTGGCAGCTCATGCAGCTCGATTCGCAGGCGTGTCCGTCCGAGAAGCGCGAGCAGCGGGGGCAGGTGAGATAGTAGTCGTGCAGCGTGTGCAGGACCGGAATGCCGAGCTCCGCCGCAGTCCGCCACACGGCCGTGGTCAGCCCGGAGAGATTGTTGGAGTGCAGGATATCAGGCTTGAACGCCTTGATCCTCGCAGCGACGATCTCCGACATCTGCTGCCAGTCCTCGATCGCGTGCCAGATGCCGCGCACGGGCGCGCTGTGATGCTTGGCAAAGGGGAAATAGATGTTGTGCACGGGCGCCGAATACACGTCAATGCCGTTGCAGCTCTCCGTTGGCTGGTTTGAGACGGACGCAGCACGTATCACTTCCACGCTGTCGTTCCGCCCCACCAGAGTCTCGGCGAGGCGGCGGACGAAAGTTTCCGCGCCACCGACCACCTTCGGAGCCAACGGCGTCGGATAGAGGGATGACGTGATAAGGATCTTCATCGAAAAGGTCTGTCCAGCTTTCCCAGCCAAATGGCTTTTTGAAATCTCCGTTTCGGCTTATTGCCGGTTGGTGCGAATATTATTCAAATAGACGTCCAAATATTGTCCTGTCACTGAATCTGCCGAGAACCTTTCGGCAAATCCCGGCTGTGGAGGGCGCGCAACTTTCCAGCGCGATCTCTCGCTGAGGGCCTTCAGCATCAATTCTCCCAGTCGCTCATGGTCGTTGGGCTCGTAGGACCCGACCATGTTGGAAAACCCCGCGATCTCGGGAATCCCTCCCGCCGTCGAACAAATAGTCGACCGGCCAGCGTTGATGCTTTCGATCAGCGTCCGCGGCAGCGGCTCCGGCCAGACCGAGCTCACCAGGCAGATGTCGATGCTGGCATAGAATTCGGCCGCCCTGGCAAAGCCGAGCCATTCGACATTGCTCCTGCTGTGGCTCTTGAGCGCCCGCACGTAGTCCTCGAGTCCCTTTCCGGCAATTTTCAATTGCCACCCCTCGTTGGGGAGCTGCTCGGTGGCCTTGAGAACTACCTCGACACCCTTTTCGGCCTCGATCCGGCCGATGAACCCGAAGATCAGGTCATCCGAGCTCGATGGAGGTGAGGGCACCACCGAGCTCGGATCGGCGATGTTGAAGATGACGCGGCCGTCGGTGCCCCGGAAATATTTCAGCCTGGTGTGCTGATCGAGCACGAACTGGCTGTTCGAGACCACCGCATCGACCATGCGCGAGGCCAGCAGATAGGGCGACGTCATGGCCGCACACAGCGTGCAGCGCTGCGTGCATGTCGCGTCGCCGCGAAACAAGGTCGAGCGCTTGCAGAGCAGGGAATAGTCGCGCAGCGTATGCACGATCCGGATCTTGCGCCGCTTGACCTCCGACCACAACGAGACCGAAAATCCGGTGAGGTTGTTGGTGTGGACGACATCCGGTTTCTCGATGTCGAGAATTTCGGCGAAGCGCGCCGCGGATTTGCGGTTCCAGGTATCCTGAAGATGCCACTTCAGACGCTGGACCGAGGACGGCTTCCTGCCGTTGCCGAACGGCCAGTAGTCATTGTCGAGCGGCACACGATACACCCGCACGCCATTGAGGTCGTCGACGCTGCGATCCTGCTTGTTTTGAAGGCAGACCACGGAAACCTGGTGTCCGCGCTGGACCAGCGCTTCCGCCAGCAGCGACACGGACACTTCGGCACCGCCGATGATTTCTGGCGGATAGAGCGTGTTAACGATCAGTATCTTCAAGGGGAGCCCCGGATTCAGCAGCCAGCCGTAGCGTCAGTTCGATGGTCGAATCTCGAAATCCGGCACGGCCGAGCCCTTGACGCTGACAAGCAGCGGCGTCGTCGATAACGCCGTCCAGGCGCCAGGCGCAGAACTCGGCGCTTGCTGACAGACATAGCCGATCTCGGCATTCGGTTCTGCATTTTTTAATCGAACCTCGAAGCGCTTCGACGAATCCTCCGACCACAACGCCAATTTCGTTTCCGATCCGCTCTCGCTGCGGATCTGCACGACACCGGGCGCCGGTGTGGTTCGCGTCGCCTTCAGGCTGCTGCGGATGAAGGCCCAGCTATCGCGAATGGAGCACACCGCGGGCTTCGGCGAATTGTCGAAATGATAGATGCCGAAATTGTCCTCGAGCTCGCCGCCCTTCGTACCGCTGTCCTTGAGCTCGTAGAGCCATATCCCCTTGAGCCAGGGACCTGCGGTCGACGCCCAGAGGATGATCTGCGCCATGTTGTCGGCGGACAGCTGCTCGTTGACGCCACATTTCGCGCTTGGTGTCGGCCATCCCGTCTCGGTCAGATAGATCGGATAGTCGGGCTTGCCGGTCGCCTGTGCGACGCGCCGATGAAGGTTTTCCAGCCGCTCGATCGCTTCGGTCGCGGTGCGTCCGACCGGCGGCAGGCAATGGTTGTAGATGTGGATCGACATGCCATCCGCGATGTGGGCCACGTCCGTCTTCAGAAGCGCGTCGGTGAATTTCCAGCCCGGATCATCGCCGAGCGCGCCGATCACGAAGGGCGCGGAAGGGACCGCCTGCTTGACGGCGGGCTGCACCAGGTGGGCAAGCGTCACGTAGTTTTCGACCGTGAATTGCGGCTCTGCGCGCGCCCGGAGATTGTACTCATTCCACAATTCGAAGATCGGCTGCCGCATGGCCACCGCCTGCGCGGCCGCCGCGGCATAGGTGACGAATCTCTGGCGCGCCTCGTCGGTCGTCGGCGGATCGGAGTTCGGGACGAGATGATGGCCGGCGCCGAGAATGAGCAGCGGCACGCCGCCGCTGGTCCTGATCTGGGTCTCGAGGCGGCCGTTCAGGGCATTGAAGCCGAGCCGCTTGCCGGGCAGTTCGAAGTCCGACCAGGGCAAGTCGTCGCGGAACGAGGTGACCCCGAGCTCCTTCATCTGCTTGATGGCAGTCGCGGGCACGTAGCCGCGAGCGCTGGTGACCCCGCCGAGGCCCTGATGTGTCCCGACGCCCAGCAGGAAGCGCTGATCGAGTGGTTGCGCATTCTGCGCGTTCGCAGGATAGACGAGGCCGGCCGCGGCGCAGAGCCCGCATATCAACGTCCGGAAACGACGCATCGCGCGTTTCCTCTTTTGCTCCGTCACGCTCGTATCCACTCCTGCTCGCGTCAACCCGACAAGGCTAGTCCTCTTCTGTGGCCCCAATTGGGAGAGGCGACCAGTCTGCGCGCTCGTCATTGAGCGCGCCGAGTTGGGCTATTTGGAGTTCACGACCACCGTGCTGATGTTGTCCGCGTTCACGCTCGCCGCGTTCAGCGGGTTCATGAGCTTGACGAATTCGGTCGACGGCGATTCCGCCACCGAGATCACGTCATGATCGCGCATCCTGAACGTATCCGCCTGGAACCAGCCGTCGGGCTTGCTCATGTCGAACTTGTAAACGGCAGGCACCGTCTTGGTCGGGAATTGCGACACGTCGACGCCGATCTTCTCCAGCAGCGGCTTCGGCTCGAACCGGTAGACGTAGATGGACTTGGAGTCTGCGCGGTTGCCGTCGAGGCCGCCGGCCTTCGCGATGGCTTCGGCCAGCGACATGTTGTCGTTCTCGAACGAGAAGCGGCGGTTGTTGGTGCCGCCGATCGATCCCGGCGACGGCGTCGAACCGAAGGCCATGTAGACGCGCGGAATGCGGGTCAGGAAGACGACGTCGCCCGGCGCCAGCAGGATGTCCTCGCCGGGATGGTGCACCACCGTCGACATCGACTCGTTGTAGGTGCGGCCCTCGCGCTTGATCGTGATCGTGCTCTCATAGGAGGGATATTTGGGGCCGCCGGCGCGCGCGATTGCGCCCATCAGGCGAATTCCGCCCGGGTCGACCGGGAAGCGCAGCGGCGAGTTGACCTCGCCGAGCACGCTGATCTGGTTGCCGCGCTGTTCGGCGACGCTGACGACGGCTTGCGGGTCGATGGCGCGGTCCTTGAGGCGCTCGCGGATGATGTTCGAAACGGCGCGCGGCGTCAGCCCGGCGACCTTGATCGATCCCGCATAGGGAATGTTGATGTTGCCGGACTGGTCGACCTGCTGCCGCGGAATGTCGACGAAATTGCCCGGCCTCACGCCCGCTTCGCGTGGAATGAACAGGCCGCCCGCCTGTGCCTCGTAGACGGTCACGGTGACGATGTCGCCAATGCCGATCGTGACGTCACGATAATTGCCACCCGGAAGGCGCGAGAACACCTTGCCGGAGGAGTCCGTGAACGCGTTGGTCGCCTGGAGGATCGCCGGATTGGCCGGCATCAGGGCATAGGCCAGCGGGGCTGATGGCTCGGTGACCAGCGCAGCATTTGTGTGCGTGGCAACGGCATCCGGAGCGTCCAAGGGAATGAAGCCGGCGCAACCCGCCAGGGATACGCTGATCGCAGCAACTGCCAGGACTCGGCTAATCCCGAAATGAAAAGAAAAACGTTCGGTCTTAGCCACCGCCATTCCCTCGTACTCGTCTAACTTCGGAAGCACCGTACAAATCCCGTGCTGTGGAGTCACTGCTACGTCTTCGACTCTATGGTAAAGCACCTATGGTTGTGACCTTATTGCCACTTGTGAACTGCGGTTCACGCGAGAATGGCCGTTCAAAATCTGTGCGACGGGTCTCTGTTTTATGAGCAGTTTGCAAACTGGTCATACACGTGTCGGACGGATGTCACGACTGAGGCTGTTGTCGAACTTGTTGGTCGCATGCCTGATGATGGTTCGTTTGCCCTCGTGATCGGTTGCCGGCGGAAATTTCCGCGGCGGGATTTCGCCTCCGTTAACGCTTGGATTCGGAAGCTGGCGGCACGCTTCCGTCCGTAACGCCTTCCTAATCCCGATCCGGCTAGTAGCACGCTCAAACAACAGGGAAGGCGAAGACAATGTTGCAGACCGGATCGCTGGTGTTCGCGGCAGGCTTTCTCACCTGCGCGATGATCGTTGCGTCTGCAATCGCCTGGTCGTTCTCCGACAACCGGGTGAGCGACGGCGAGTTCGCGCGGGAAGATGCCCGCCGGATGGCTTGATCGGACGGTCATCACGGCCGCAGATTGTTTGGAAGGTCGGACTGCAGCTTCGCCTGCTGCCCGGATTCGCTCCGGCGCATGTGCAGGATGTCGGCATAGACCTGACTGAGCGTCCGGTGCGTCTGCTCGATGTCGTAGAGCCGGGCGAAGCGCTCATAGCCGGCCCGGCCCACCGCAAGCAGGTCCATTCGGGTTGCGCGTTGAAAACCTTCGACCAGCTTTTCGGCCGAGACCTCGTCGCAGAGCACGCCCGTCGCATTGTCTTCCACGATTTCCGGCAGGGCGCCGATGCGGAACGCGATGATCGGTTTGGCGGCACGCATTGCCTCGATCGCAACCAGCCCAAATGCCTCCCAGCGTGACGGAATTGCGACCATGTCGGCCTGGTCGAGCTCGGCCTCGATCTGGTTGCGATTCATCCAGCCCAGAAATGTCACGTTGGCCGGCAGGTCGCTGCGGCGGAATTTGCTGATGACCGAAGCGCCGATCAGTCGTACGTCGAGCGTATTTCCGAGCGCACGCGCCGCCTCGATCAAAAGGTCATACCCCTTCTGGCGGTCGAGCCGTCCGATGAAGAGGACCTTGATCTTCTCCGACCGCCACGGCGCTGCGCTCTGGTCGAGCACGGGACGCTGCCTGGAAATCCCGTTGTGCACAAGAACGAGGCGATTCGCCGCGATTCCGAGCTGTGTGGCGTCGGTCCGCTCGCTCTCCGAGATGCACACGATGCGATCGGTGAATTTGGACAGCACGAGTTCGGTGAACCTCGTGACCTCGCGGCTGAGGCGGCCGGTCTCGCGGCCGAACGCCCATCCGTGCGGGCAATAGACGATCCGCGAACGCCGATAGGTCAGCCAGAGCACCGGGCGCACCACGAGCCCGGCGAACGAGGAGTGGAGATGGATGATGTCGGGCCGCAGCTGCCGCACCGCGCGCATCGTCGCGAACAGCATGCGAAACAGGCCGAGCGCGTTGCGGCCCTCGCGCGGAAACGTGGTGACGGCATCGTCCTCGATGTTCACCAGATCGCCGCGATGGTCGGACGGAACGACATAATTGACGTTGCCGCGGCCGAAGCTGGCGCATTGATGCGGATGCAACTCGTTGAGATAGGTCGCGATGCCGCCTCTGACCGTCTCGGCGACATGCAGTATTTTCAGGCCGCTGGACAACGGTCATTCCTTCCTTGACTTGCAGGCGCCCGATCTTGCGGAAACGCATCTAGCGCCGCCAAGCAGCAATATTTGGGCCGCCTCATTGTACGAGGCGCCCCGGTGCGGTTTGCGGAGCCGGTTTGGCGAGAAATTCGAGCATTGCTGCGGCCGACTTGGCCCAGGAATAAGTTGCAAGACGCTTTCGCTGCCTCTCCTGTTCCGCAGGTGAAATCCTGCCGAGTTGAATTCTTTCGTGCATCCGCGCCGACAACCCGTCCGCATCGAGCGGATCGAAATAGACGGCGGCATCGTCGCAGGTCTCGCGCACCGCCGCGGCGGAACTCGCAATCACCGGGCAGGCGAAGTACATCGCTTCCAGGGGAGGGATGCCGAAGCCCTCGTAAAGGCTCGGAAAAACGAACGCTGCTGCCCGGGCGAACAGCGCCGCGATTTCCTCGTCCTTGAGGCGGCCGGCGACCACGATCCCGCTTCGCGTCTCGGTGGTACCGCCGCCAAAAACCTTGCTGTTGTCGCCGCCGACCACGACCAGCGGAAAATCGGCGCGGCCGAGACGCTCGGCCGCGCGAACGGCGGTGTCGACATTCTTGTTCTTCGTCATGGAGCCGACGAACAGGAAGAACTGGTGGGGCGCAAGACGCAGTCGATCGACGATCGAGAAATCCGGTGCGACGGTTGCGAAGTGCTCCGCGCTGTTCGGGATGACCGGGATCGAGGCGGGATCCAGCGACAGCACGTCGGCAAGTTCGTTGCGCGAAAAAGCCGAAACTGTTGCGATCGTTGCGGCCCGGGCCAGCAAATGGTCGAGCGTCCGATGCAAGGCGAGGTAGCGCCAGCTGAAGAAGTCCGGCCGTCTGAAAACCTGCGCGTCGTGGATCACGACCAGATGGTCGCGATGGAGCACCGGGCCGGAATTGGCGAGGCTGATCAGGCGCGTGCCGGCGGCTGCGCGCGCGAGGTCGATCTGGTCCCACGCGTGGCCGTGCAATGATCCGACCTGCTTGATCTTGATGCGGCGAAGACCGGAAAGCGACTGCGCATTTGGTGGCGCGAGAATCTGCCACTCTGCGTCCAAAAGTCGTCGTGGAGCCTCTCCGCTCGCGAGCAAGCGGTCCATCGCCTTGACGATTTCGGCGGCGTAGCGCTGCACGCCCGTAAGCGATTGTGACAGGAACCTGCCGTTGATGGAAAGTTTCAAAGCCGATCTTTTCTTGGTGGGGGACTTGTTCTTGGTGAGCGTCTGGCGCGAGCGTTGCCTCAAGTCTTTCGCGCCGAAGAGGCGATCCATGACGTGTAGCACAGTCGGCGCTATCGTCCGAGCATCTTCGCGAGGCCGATAGCATGCGGCGATGCATGGCGCCATCATGTTTCCTACACATTTCGATGCGCTTACATGGACGCCTGATGTGATGAGTGTCGCAATCGTCCAAACCTTGCCTCTCGTGTCCTGGTCTGGCATTGCATGCGCGGAATCAACGAGGTGACGACTTTGCGGCCAGTGATCGTGACCGGTGCTGCCGGCTTTATCGGGATGCATGTTTGTGAACGGCTGTTGGGGCGCGGCGAGCAAGTCGTTGGCATCGATGCTGTCACACCGTATTACGATCCGGCGCTGAAGCGTGCGCGTCTTGCAACGCTCGAGAACCGTCCTGGTTTCAAATTTGACGAGATCGATCTTGCTGATTTCGCCGCAGTGACGCGCGTGTTCGACGAGGTCTCGCCCGACCGCGTCGTGCATCTGGCGGCGCAGCCCGGCGTGCGTGCGTCGATCGACGATCCCATCACCAGCATCCGCGCCAATTGCGACGGCTTCGTCACCGTGCTCGAGGCCGGCCGGCGCCATGGCCTCGAGCATCTCGTCTACGCCTCGTCGAGCTCCGTCTACGGCGCCAACCGCACCTTGCCGTATTCGACCGAGCATTCGGTGAACCATCCCGTCAGCCTCTACGCCGCGAGCAAGAAGGCGAACGAGCTGATGGCGCACACCTTCGCGCATGTTCACAAGCTGCCGGTCACCGGCCTTCGCTTCTTCACGGTCTATGGTCCGTGGGGCCGGCCCGACATGGCCGCCTGGCTGTTCACGCGCGCGATCTTCGCCAATGAGCCGATCAAGATCTTCAATAATGGCGACATGTGGCGCGACTTCACCTATGTCGACGATATCGTCGAAGGCGTGATCCGCACGCTCGATCGGCCTGCGGTGCCGAATCCCGCGTGGAACGCCGAGCGGCCCGAAAATTCCTCGAGCTATGCGCCGTATCGCGTCTACAACATCGGCAACAACCGCTCGGTCAATCTGATCGAGTTCGTCGAGACGCTGGAGAAGATCATCGGCAAGCCCGCGATCCCCCAGTTGCTGCCGATGCAGGCCGGGGACGTGCTGGAGACGCGCGCCGATATTTCAGCCCTCCAGCGTGACGTCGGTTTCTCGCCGTCGACGTCGATTGCGGACGGGCTAGGCCGTTTCGTCGAATGGTACCGCAAGTATCACGGCCTCTGATTCCGCGATCGGCGGCTCCTTGCGTGCCGCCCGGGGATGCCCATTCTTGCAGTGGTTCGTTCAACGATGCAACCTGCCCTAATGTTGTGCGTGCGGCCTGATAGAAAAATGGTCTAGGGTGTTCAGTGGAACATCCGTCTTTCAACGGAAAGAGTTTTTCATGCGAATCGCGATGATCGGGACGGGCTATGTGGGACTGGTGTCCGGAGCCTGCTTTGCGGATTTCGGTCACGACGTCACGTGCGTCGACAAGGACGAGCGGAAGATCGCGGCCCTGCACCGCGGCGAGATCCCGATCTACGAGCCCGGCCTCGACGAGCTGGTTGCAACCAACGTCAAGGCCAAGCGGCTCGACTTCACCACTGACCTGTCGAAGCCGGTTGCGGATGCCGATGCGGTGTTCATCGCGGTCGGCACGCCCTCGCGCCGCGGCGACGGCCACGCCGATCTGTCCTACGTCTACGCCGCCGCGAAGGAGATCGCGCAGTCGCTTCAAGGCTTCACCGTGGTCGTGACCAAGTCGACCGTGCCGGTCGGCACCGGCGACGAGGTCGAGCGCATCATCCGCGAGACCAATCCGAAGGCGGACGTCGTGGTCGCCTCCAACCCCGAATTCCTGCGCGAGGGCGCGGCGATCCGCGACTTCAAGTTCCCCGACCGCGTCGTGGTCGGCACCTCCGACGAGCGCGGCCGCAAGGTGATGGGCGACATCTATCGCCCGCTGTCGCTGAACCAGGCGCCGCTGATGTTCACCGCGCGTCGCACCGCGGAGATGATCAAATACGCCGCCAACGCGTTCCTCGCGACCAAGATCACCTTCATCAACGAGATCGCCGATCTCTCGGAAAAGGTCGGCGCCAACGTGCAGGAGGTCGCGCGCGGCATTGGCCTCGACAACCGCATCGGCACCAAGTTCCTGCATGCCGGTCCCGGCTTCGGCGGCTCGTGCTTCCCGAAGGATACCAAGGCGCTGATCAAGATCGCGCAGGACTACGACGTGAATCTGCGCATCGTCGAATCCGTGCTGGCGGTCAACGAGAACCGCAAGCGCGCGATGGCGCGCAAAGTGAGCCAGGCGCTCGGCGGGAGCTTGCGCGGCAAGACCATCGCCGTGCTCGGCCTCACCTTCAAGCCCGATACCGACGACATGCGCGATGCGCCCTCGATCCCGCTGGTGACGGGCCTGCTCGACATGGGCGCGAAGGTCAAGGCCTTCGATCCCGTCGGCATGGAGCAGGCGAAGGGTGAGCTGCCCAACATCACCTATTGCGAAGACGCCTATTCCTGCGCGCAAGGCGCCGACGCCCTGGTCATCGTCACCGAATGGGTGCAGTTCCGCGCGCTCGATCTCGACCGGCTGAAGGCAACCATGGCGCAGCCCGTCGTCGTCGACCTCCGCAACATCTACCGCCCCGAAGACATGGCGGCCGCCGGCTTCACCTACGAGAGCGTCGGGCGCTCGTCGCAGGCTTAGCCGTCGACCTGCATGGTTCGGACGCCCGCTTTGGCGGGCTCCTCACCATGAGGGTTGAATATCTCGCCCCACCTGACCTCATCCTGAGGGCCCGCCATGGGCGGGCGTCTCGAAGGATGGAGACGGGCCAAACTCCAATGCGATATGATCCGGTCGCATCAGGCCGCTGCGCATTGGCCCGTCAGCCTCGCTGCCGCCAGGGAGATTGTCATGACTGACGACACGCATACGATCCGCAGCAGCGGGCTGACTGCGACCATCAAGGCGCAAGGCGCCGAAATGTGCTCGTTGAGGAGCGATGCCGGCGTTGAATTCGTCTGGCAGGCCGAACCGGTCTGGCCGCGCCATGCGCCGCTGCTGTTTCCGATCGTCGGTCGTCTCGCCAATGACGAATTGCGGCACAAGGGCAAGACGTACCGGATGACCCAGCACGGCTTTGCGCGCGACAGCCGCTTCCAATGGGCGCAGCGCGGCGAGAGCCGCTGCGTGCTGGTGCTCGAAGACAACGAGACGACGCGGGCGCTCTATCCGTTCGCGTTCCGCCTGACGGCCATCTACACGATCGACGAGACCGGTCTCGATCTCTCGCTTACGGTTGCGAACACGGGCGAGGAAACGTTGCCGGCGTCGCTTGGGGGCCATCCCGCCTTCAACTGGCCGCTTCGGCCCGGCGTGCCCAAGGAAGGCTATGCGCTGACCTTCCCGAAGGCAGAGTCGTCTCCGATCCATCGTCTCGACGGCGGCTTGCTGCGTGAGGCAGCGGAGCCAACTCCCGTCAGAGGCACGGTGCTGCCTCTGTCCGACTCCCTGTTCGTCGACGACGCCATCATCTTCGACCGGATCGAGAGCACCGCGGTTCGGTTTGCCGCAGGCGAGGGCGCACCGAGCGCGCCCTGGCTCGAGATGTCATGGCAGGGTTTTCGCGAACTCGGTGTCTGGTCGAAACCGTCAGGCGCACCGTTCCTCTGCATCGAGCCCTGGCGTGGCCATGCCAGTCCCGCGGGCTTCGACGGCGAGTTCAGCGACAAGCCCGGCCTGATGCATATCGCGCCTGGCGCGGAAGAGCGCTTGTCGTTCCGGATCGAGGTGGCATCGGACTGAGATCGACGGTCCCTCAGACCTCGATCCGCGTCAGGTCCTCGCCGAGAACCACCGGACCTGAATAATCTTGTCGCAGATGCCGCCGGTGGCGCGATCGGCGATGAAGGACAGTGCGACGATGGCGGCAAGGATCGCACCGCATCGTTCGGACCACGCCGGAAGGATGATGTGCCGGATGAGAAGTGTGGGGTAGTTCATACTTAATGCGGCGAGACCGTGACTAATATGGTTCGGGCAGCACAATACGCCTAGTATTGGTCAGACAATTTCGGGGGCTCGAACCAGCTGTGAATGTTCGTTCACATGACAGTGCGCTGCGCGATGGCGCGACTTTTCAGGCCGGGTCGCACGCGCACAGGACATCCAACATCGTGGCTGATCCAGCACGTCAGGAAGGACGTCCTGCGGGCCGCGAGCGGCTGATCGTGGTCGAAGACGATCACGTGACGCGGACCATGCTGGTCGGCTATTTCAGCGACAACAATTTCGACGTTGTCGGCGCCGGCTCCGTTGCTGAGTGCCGCCAGGCGCTGCGCTCGCGCACCGATCTCGTCTTCCTGGACGTGCAGCTGCCCGACGGCAACGGCTTCGAGCTCGCCAAGGAAATCCAGGCGTCCAGCAACGCGGGCATCATCTTCGTGACCCGCCGCGACACGGACGTGGATCGCATCCTCGGTCTCGAGATCGCCGGCGACCATTACGTCACCAAGCCGATCAATTTGCGCGACCTGCTCGCGCGCACGCGCAGCGTGCTGCGGCGGCGCTCGATCGACTGCAAGGCGGCGCGCAACCACAATTGCATCGCCTTCGGCGACTGGATCATCGACCTCACGCGGCGCGAGCTGCTCGGCGCCGACGGCAAGCCGGTGGCGCTGACGCGCGCCGAATTCGACCTGCTCGCCGCGCTGGTCGGCGCCGACGGCCGGCCGCTCAGCCGCGACTATCTGATCGAGGTCGTCAGCAACCGCCAGGTCGAGGTCGACATCCGCACCGTCGATGCGCTGGTGGCGCGGCTGCGCCGCAAGCTCGTTGGCAGCGGCACGCCGGTCATCGCGACCGTCACCGGCGTCGGCTACAAGCTCGCGGTCAGCGAACGGCTCTAGCGCTATCGCGCGCGTGCGCTCTGGTCCGCCGGTGGCTTCTGCGCAGGACCGGTCAGGCGGTCGTCGACCGCATAGAGCGTGCAGGTCGTCGAGCATTTCAGGCAGGCGGCGAGCGAATCGCGCTGGGCCTCGTCAGTGGTGGCCCGTCCCGAGCGCCAGCCGTAGCCGCCGTTCGGCGACACCGCAAACGCCTTGTGCGGCAGCGTGCTGGCGAGATAGCGCGCGAACTCGGCGCGGGCGGCCTCGTTGAGCTGGGCCGGCGGCGGCAGCGGATCTGGCGCGCTCAGGATGTCGTGGTTCAGCCCGCGCTCGCGCAGGAACGCGTCCACATACGGCGTCCATTGCGGACGGCCGGCCACGGAATAGAGATAGTGTCCATCGTCGCCATAAGCCGGCGCTGCGACGAATTTTGCGGCGCCGCCATTGCCGCGAAACCCGTCATAGAGCCGGCGCGCCAGATCAGGACCGAAGAAGTTGTCGTTGGCCGCATAGACCCACAGCATCGGTACCCGCGAGGTCTTGCCGAAGGTGGCGAAGGCCTGCACCAGCCCATCCTCGTTGCAGACGTCGTCGTCGTCGCGCGAGCCGCGGCCGCCCGCAAAACTGATCGCAGCGACGAGGCCGGGTGGCGCCTGCGCCGTGAGCGCGACCGTTGCGAGCCCGCCGGCGGAATGGCCGGCCGCGATCATGCTTGACGTCGTGACGTCGCTCCGACGTGCCATCGCATCGATCGCCGCGCGCAAGTCCGCGACCGCAACCGCCGCGGCCGGTAGATAGGCGGCATTGGCGCAGCTGCCGACGCTGTCGACGCGGCCGCCGGGCGAGGTGCCATAGCCGCGCCGCATCACGATCAAAGCGGCGAAGCCGCGCCGGGCATATTCCAGCGCGATGCCGTAATATTTGTGCGCCGACATGGTCGCGCGATCCTCGAACTTGCGCGGCGAGCCGTGGCTGAGCAGCGCCAGCGGATAGCGCTTCGTCCCCGCTGGCCGCACCAGGAACGCCTCCAGGCCCTGCGGTCCCGCCTCCGCCATCGGGATGCGAAGGTCCTCGGTATAGAATTCCGCAGCCCGCGCCGGTGCGCTCGCCACGACGAGGCCGGCAATCAGCAGAAGCAGCATGCGCGAAGGGGTCATGGGACGATTCGGAAGGCGACGATGGCGGCGAGCATAGCATGATCCCGTCGCCCGGATGAGCAAGGCGACATCCGGGCGGCTGGTCCGGCATGTCGCTTCGCTCATGCGGGCTACAGCACCTCCGCCGACCAAGGAACGCCCGCCCCCTCGCGCGTGTTGTGCATTTGGCGGACACCGTCCGGGTGCTATGGTGTCGCGCACCCACGACAAGACGAGGATCATTCAGTGGCTGATGTTCATCCCGCGGCGGGCAAGCAGGTCTCGCCGGACGCGCTCACCAACATTCCACGGCTTGTGACGGCCTATTTTGCGGACAAGCCCGATGTTGCGGATCCGGCGCAGCGGGTCGCGTTCGGCACCTCCGGCCATCGCGGCACCTCGTTCAAGAACACGTTCAACGAGGGCCACATCCTCGCGACGACGCAGGCGATCTGCGACGACCGGAAGGAAAAGGGGCTGACCGGCCCGCTCTTTATCGGCATCGACACCCATGCGCTGGCCGAGCCGGCGCTGGTCAGCGCCGTCGAGGTGTTCGCCGCCAACGGCGTCGACATCATGATCGACAAGGATGGCGGTTACACGCCGACGCCCGTGATCTCGCACGCGATCCTCACCTACAACAAGGGCCGTACCTCCGGTCTCGCCGACGGCGTCGTCGTCACGCCCTCGCACAACCCGCCGGAGGACGGGGGCTACAAATACAATCCGCCGCATGGCGGCCCCGCCGACACCGACGTGACCGGCGTGGTCGAGAAGCGCGCCAACGCCTATCTCGCCGACGGCCTCAAGGGCGTGAAGCGCCTCGACTACGCCAAGGCCCGCAAGGCCGCGAACGTGCATGCTTACGACTTCATCACGCCCTACGTCGCCGATCTCGGCAGTGTCGTCGACCTCGACCTCGTCAAATCCGCCGGCATCAAGATCGGCATCGATCCGCTCGGCGGCGCCGCCGTGCATTACTGGCATCCGATCATCGACCGCTACGGCCTCAACGCCACCGTCGTCAACGAGGCGATCGACCCGACCTTCCGCTTCATGACCGTGGACTGGGACGGCAAGATCCGCATGGACTGCTCCTCGCCCTACGCGATGGCGAGCCTGATCGGCATGCGCGACCGCTTCGATGTCGCCTTCGCCAACGACACCGACGCCGATCGGCACGGCATCGTCACGCGCACCGGCGGCCTGATGAATCCGAACCACTATCTGGCGACCGCGATCTCCTATCTGTTCGCGCACCGTCCGGACTGGGGCAAGGATGCTGCGATCGGCAAGACCGTGGTGTCGAGCTCGATCATCGACCGCGTCGCCAAGAAGCTCGGCCGCAAGCTGGTGGAGACGCCGGTCGGCTTCAAATGGTTCGTCGACGGCCTGGTCGGCGGCGGCTTCGGCTTCGGCGGCGAGGAGAGTGCGGGGGCCTCGTTCCTGCGCCGCGGCGGCACGGTGTGGACCACCGACAAGGACGGCATCATCCTCGGCCTGCTCGCCGCCGAGATCATGGCGAAGACCGGCCGCGATCCCAGCCAGCTGTTCAATGACCTCACCGCCGAGCTCGGCGTGCCGCACTATGCGCGCATCGATGTCGCCGCCAGCACGCCGCAGAAGAACATCCTCAAATCCGTCACGCCCGAGCAGCTCGGCCTGAAGGATCTCGCCGGCGATCCGGTTCGCGCGACGCTGAGCAAGGCGCCCGGCAACGGCCAGCCGTTCGGCGGCATCAAGGTCGAGACCGATTTCGGCTGGTTCGCCGCGCGGCCGTCGGGGACGGAGGACGTCTACAAGATCTATGCGGAAAGCTTCCGCAGCACCGAGCACCTGAAGCGGATTCAGGAAGAGGCGCAGGCGGGGCTGTCGAAGGTGTTCGCTGCGGAAGGGCCCTGAGGCCGGTGCTGCTTTCACGCCTCTCCAAGGCAGGAGGCGCCGTATTCCCCGGTGTCATCGCCCGCGCAGGGCGGGCGATCCTGTACTCCGCGGCGGAAGTCGAGTGAACCCAATGTCCGCCGCGGCGTACTGGATTCCCCGCTTTCGCGGGAAGGACAGTGGAGATCGTGGTGTATACAGTGCACTAAAAATAGGTATCATAATACAGCAAATTTGGCCTTGAACGTTTCTGTCTCCCAGCTATTGTATACATAACGCATACATAAGCCGCGGGAGCGAGACCAATGACAAAACCCTTCCCCATGAACGCCTGGTACGCCGCCGCCTGGGATGCGGAGGTGAAGCCGGCGCTGCTGCCGCGCACGATCTGCGGCAAGCACATCGTGATGTACCGCAAGGCGGACGGCTCGGTGGCCGCGCTGGAGGACGCCTGCTGGCACCGGCTGGTGCCGCTGTCCAAGGGCCGGCTCGAGGGCGACACCGTCGTCTGCGGCTATCACGGCCTGAAATACAACGCGCAGGGCCGCTGCACCTTCATGCCCTCTCAGGAGACCATCAACCCGTCGGCCTGCGTGCGCGCCTATCCCGTGGTCGAGCGCCACCGCTACGTCTGGCTCTGGATGGGCGATCCCGCGCTCGCCGATCCCGCGCTCGTGCCTGACATGCACTGGAATCACGATCCGGCCTGGGCCGGCGACGGCAAGACCATCCACGTCAATTGCGACTACCGCCTCGTGCTCGACAATCTCATGGATCTCACCCACGAGACCTTCGTGCACGGCTCCTCCATCGGTAACGACGCGGTGGCCGAAGCGCCGTTCGACGTCACCCATGGCGAGAAGACGGTGACGGTGACGCGCTGGATGCGCGGCATCGAGGCGCCGCCGTTCTGGGCCAAGCAGCTCGGCAAGCCCGGCCTCGTCGATCGCTGGCAGATCATCCGCTTCGAAGCGCCGTGCACCATCGCGATCGACGTCGGCGTGGCGCCGACAGGCACCGGCGCGCCGGAAGGCGACCGCTCGCAGGGCGTCAACGGTTTCGTCCTCAACACCATCACGCCGGAGACCGAGAAGACCTGCCATTACTTCTGGGCCTTCGTGCGCAACTACCAGATCGGCGAGCAGCGCATCACCACCGAGGTCCGCGAGGGCGTCTCCGGCATCTTCCGCGAAGACGAGATGATACTGGAAGCGCAGCAGCGCGCCATGGACGAGAACCCCGATCGCGTCTTCTACAACCTCAACATCGACGCCGGCGCGATGTGGTCGCGCAAGCTGATCGAGAAGATGGTGGCGAAGGAAAATCCGCCGCCGCGCCTTCAGGCCGCGGAGTAGGGGCAAATGAAAGCAGCGCCCGAGCGTGAGGTCGACCGCTCCATCTCGCAGACCGTGAAGGCGCAGCTGGCGTTGCGCGACCAGATCCTGTCGGGCTCCTTGCGCCCCGGCGAGCGCATCTCCGAGCTGCAGGCGGTGGAGACCACCGGCGCCTCGCGCACACCGGTGCGCATGGCCTTGGTGCGGCTCGAGGAGGAAGGCCTCCTGGAGGGGATCCCCTCCGGCGGCTTCATGGTGAAGGCGTTCTCCGAGCGCGACATCTCCGATTCCATCGAGCTGCGCGGCACGCTGGAGGGCCTCGCTGCGCGCTTCGCCGCCGAGCGCGGCGTCTCCGCGCGCGAGCTCGAGCCGCTCAAGGAATGTCTTGCCGCGATCGACGAATTGCTGCGTCAGGTGCCGATCTCGATCGAAGCCTTCTCGTCCTATGTCACGCTGAACGCGCGCTTCCATGCGGTGCTCACGGAACTGTCGCGCAGCCCGCCGCTGATCCGGCAGATCGACCGCGCCTCCGCACTGCCGTTCGCATCCCCGAGCGGGTTCGTGATGGCGCAGTCGGCGCTCCCCGAGGCGCAGCAGATCCTGATCATCGGGCAGGAGCACCACCGCGTCGTCATCGACGCCATCGAGAACCGCGAGGGCGCACGCGCCGAAGCCATCATGCGCGAGCATGCGCGGCTGGCGGTTCGCAACTTGAGGCTTGCGCTGCGCAACCGGACCCATCTCGACCTGTTGCCGGCGCTCGCGCTGATCAAGACCGCAACCGACTGAGGCAGTCACCATGCGCTTCATCGAAACCTGGACTCCGGCGACGCTCGTCTCGATGCGCGATCTCGCCCCCGGCATCCGCGAATTCCTGATCCGCCCCGATCAGTTCGATGGTGCGGCCTATCCGGTCGGCAGCCACATCAATGTCAGCGTGACCATTGACGGCCAGCCGGAGACGCGGTCCTATTCGCTCGTCGGCGAGGCCTCGTCGCGGGGCCTACGAATTGCGGTGCGCCGCGCCGATGATTCCCGCGGCGGCTCGCGCTACATGTGGTCCTTGCAACCAGGTGCGCGGCTCGACATCACCCAGCCCGCCTCGCTGCTCGCGGTAGACTGGGCGCGCGAAAACTATTGCCTGATCGCCGGCGGCATCGGCATCACCCCGATCCTCGGGGCCGCACAGGCGCTGGCCCGCCGCGGCGCAAACGTCACGCTGCATTATGCCGTGCGCTCGCGCAATGAGGCCGCCTATCTCGACGATCTCGACGCGATGCTCGGCGACCGCCTGGTCGTTCATGCCAGCGATGAAAACAGGCGCCTCGACCTCGACGCGCTGTTTGCTTCGCTTCCGCAAGGCGCGCTGGCGGTGTTCTGCGGCCCGATGCGGATGTTGGATGCCGCCCGTCACGCCTGGATCGGCGCCGGCCATCCGCTGGCCGATCTCCGCTACGAGACCTTCGGCTCCAGCGGCACGCTGCCGACCGAAAGTTTTCGCGTGCGCCTGAAGGGCACCGACGTCGAGCTCGAGATCCCGCGCGAGCGCTCGATGCTGGACGTGCTCAACGCCAGCGGCCACGACGTGATGTACGATTGCAAGCGCGGCGAATGCGGCCTCTGCGCCATCGACGTGGTCGCGGTCGACGGCGAGATCGACCATCGCGACGTCTTCTTCAGCGATCATCAGAAGCAAAGCAACCGGAAGATCTGCGCCTGCGTCTCTCGCGCGCGGGGCACAATCACGGTGGACACGCTGCTGCGGGCGGATGCGGTTTGATCGGGCCTGAGGCGGAGCCCGTTGAGAGAAATGGACGGCCGGTGAGGGCTCTCTCCTCTGGGGGATTGCCCCCGTTGCGGAGAGACCCTCTCCCGCAACCGGGAGAGGGAGCCCACCGTCCTCGTGGTCGGCACTCAGGCCCTACGCCGCGTAGATCGCCCGGTACTTCTTCGTATTCAGCAGCGCCAGCACGCGATCGGCCGACACCGGCCGGCTGATCAGATAACCCTGCACCTCGTCGCAGCTGATCTGGCGCAAATATTCGAGCTGGTCGACGGTCTCGACGCCTTCGGCGACCACGGCGATGTTGAGATCCCGCGCCAGCGAGATCACCGACTTCACGATGGCGGCGCAGTCCGGCTGCACCAGCATGTCGCGGATGAAGGACTGGTCGACCTTGATGCGGCTGAACGGCAGCTTGCGCAGGTAGGTCAGCGACGAGAAGCCGGTGCCGAAATCGTCCAGCGCGACGGTGACGCCGAGTTGCAGCAGCGCGTTCAGGATCGAGGCGGCCGAGCCGTATTTCGACAGCAGCATCGATTCCGTGATCTCGATCTCGAACCGGTTGGGCGAGACCTTCGCATCGGCGAGGGCCCGCACGATGGTCTGGAGGATGGTCGTGTTGTGAAACTGTGCCGCGGAGAAATTCACGGCGACCCTGATGTCCTCGGGCCAGTCCGAAAGCGTCGCGCAGGCGCGCCGGATCACCCATTCGCCGATCTCGTGGATCAGGCCGGTCTCCTCGGCAATGGCGATGAACTCGCTCGGCGGCACCAGCCCGCGCGAGGGATGCTGCCAGCGCAGCAGCGCCTCGAAGCCGGTGATGCTGTTGCTGCCGAGATCGAGGAACGGCTGAAACACCAGGAACAGCTCGTCCCGCGCGATGGCGCCTTCCAGATCCCTTTGCAGCGCCTTGCGGTCGCGGGACAGTCTTTCGTCGGCCTGCTCGAAGAAGCAGACGGTGCCCGGTCCCGCCTTCTTGGCGCGGTAGAGCGCAGCGTCGGCGTTCTTCATGATGTCGAGTGCCATGTTGCCGTCGCGAGGTGCCAGCACGATGCCGACGCTGGTGGCGCCCACGATCTGGCGGCCGTCGATCTGGAACGGTTCGTCGAAGGCCGCGACGAAGCGCTCGGCGATCTCCAGCGCATCCTCGGGCCGTGCCAGATTGGCCATCACCAGCGCGAACTCGTCGCCGCCGATGCGAGCGACATGCTCGGCCGCGCGGGTGCAGCGCTGCAGGCGGCCTGCGACCTGCACCAGGAATTCGTCGCCGGCGGGGTGGCCCAATTTGTCGTTGACCTCCTTGAAGCGATCGAGATCGAGCAGCAGCACCGCGAACTCCTCACCGGACAGTGCGAGGCGCTTCAGTGCGGCATCGAGCGTCTCGTTGAAGGCGAAGCGGTTGGGCAGCTGCGTCAGCGGGTCCTGCCGCACCGTGCGCTCCGCCTCGATCTGCCGCATCACGCGCCGTGCGAACGAGAACGAATTGACGAACACGCCGCGCAGCAGCACGCTGCCATAGACCACGACGAGGAAGGCAATCAGCAGGAAGGCGGGGTCGCCGTTCCTGCTGAGGCAGATGGCGATGCCGACGAAGATCGGGGCCGTGAAGGCGATGGCCGCGATCGGGATCGTGGCGAAGGCGAGTGCGCCGCCGGCCAGCATTCCCGAGCACAGGCAGGTGATGACGAGCTGGCCGCCGGTCGAAGCGTTGGCGAAGAAGGCGACCGGGACGATGCCCCAGGCAGCCCCGAGCAGAAAGGCGTTGCGCACCAGCCGATGCATGGTGCGCTGCGAGACGAACTGCGGCTTGGTGATGCGCCGGGCGCCGTGGGATTGCAGGCCGAATGCGATCGCGGCGACGGCGACCGTGCCCGCCCAGATCAGCGCGAATGTCCGGTCCGGCGAGGTCCACAGCGCGATGGCCAGCACGATGGCATTGCAGGCGTTGGCCAGCATGATGCCGACCGAATAGCCCAGCACCAGCGACATCTGTTCGGCGCGGATGTGGCCCGCCACGGCTTCGTCCGCTGCGGGACCGCCGAACGCCGACAGATCGCCGGCGAACAGCCGCGCGAAATAGCTGGTCATTTGAGTCCGCATTTCAGAGCCTAGCAGCACGGCTGTTTGTCCGGCTTGTTTCCGGAGAATTCGTCGCAAACCTTTGACGAACTATGAATTATCCACGCTGGCGGGGGTGCTCGTGACCACTTCTGCGTGTTCAAAGCAAGGTATCGATAACAAATCGATACAAATGCGGCGCTCCCCGTTACGGATGTAACGCAAGGAACATGTTCGCCGCCAATTCCGCGGTCATGCTGGGCGATGATGACACCGGTCCCGCCGTGCTTGGCTGGGAACGCTGGTGCGAGATCGGACGCGCAGCATTTCGGTGGCAAGATGCCGCGTGCGCTTTCCGCGGCGATGGAGGCCGGCCTGATCGCGCGGCAGCCGGTCGAGCCGCTGGCGCGGCTTTTGCTCGGCGCGGTGACGGAGGCCGCGGTCGCCTGCGCCGGCCGCCCGGATATCGCAAGGGCCGGCGCGGAATATGCCCGTGCGTTCAGGTCGCTGGTCGAGGCGCTGCGCGTCAAGCCATGATTGTGCTAGTGACGAAGCGGAAACGCCCTCACCAACAAGAAGAACAGTAGCGCATGAACGCAAATTCCTCCCTCACGCCGTCAGATCCCGAATTCGACTACATCATCGTCGGCGCCGGCTCCGCCGGCTGCGTGCTCGCCAACCGCCTGTCTGCGAGCGGCAAGCACAGCGTGCTCCTGCTCGAGGCGGGCCCGAGGGATTCCAACATCTGGATCCACGTCCCGCTCGGCTACGGCAAGCTGTTCAAGGAGAAGTCCGTCAACTGGATGTACCAGACCGAGCCGGAGCCCGAGCTGAAGGGGCGCCAGGTGTTCCAGCCGCGCGGCAAGACACTGGGCGGCTCGAGCTCGATCAACGGCCTGCTCTATGTCCGCGGCCAGCACGAGGACTACGACCGTTGGCGCCAGCTCGGCAACACCGGCTGGGGTTACGACGACGTGCTGCCTTACTTCAAGAAGGCCGAGAACCAGGCGCGCGGTGCGGATCAGTATCATGGCACGGGCGGTCCGCTGCCGGTCTCCAACATGATCGTGACCGATCCGCTGTCGAAAGCCTTCATCGACGCCGCGGTCGAGACCGGCCTGCCCTACAATCCCGACTTCAACGGCGCCACGCAGGAAGGCGTCGGCCTCTTCCAGACCACGACGCGCAATGGCCGCCGCGCCTCGACCTCGGTCGCCTATCTCGGCCCGGCGAAGAAACGGGGCAATCTCAAGATCGAGACCGAGGCGCTCGGCCAGCGCGTGCTGTTCGAGGGTCGTCGCGCCGCCGGCATCGAGTATCGGCAAGGCGCAACCGTGCGCCGCGCGCGGGCGCGGAGGGAGGTCGTGCTGTCGAGTGGCGCCTACAACTCGCCGCAGCTCCTGCAGCTCTCCGGCGTCGGTCCCGGCGATCTCCTGCGCAAGCACGGCATCGACGTGGTGCTCGATGCGCAAGGTGTCGGCCACGACCTCCAGGACCACATGCAGGTTCGCATCGTGATGCGCTGCTCGCAGAAGATCACCCTGAACGATACCATCAATCATCCGCTCCGCCGTACCATGGCCGGCGCACGCTATGCACTGTTCCGCAAGGGCTGGCTGACGATTGCGGCCGGTACCGCGGGTGCATTCTTCAAGACCAGCCCGCGGCTCGCTTCGCCCGACATCCAGGTCCACTTCCTGCCGTTCTCGACCGACAAGATGGGCGAGAAGCTGCACGATTTCTCCGGCTTCACGGCCTCGATCTGCCAGCTTCGTCCCGAAAGCCGCGGCTCCCTGCGCATCAAGAGCGCCGACCCGACCGTGCCGCCGGAGATCCGCATCAACTACATGTCGACCGAGACCGACCGCACCACCAACGTCGAGGGCATCAAGATCCTGCGCAGGATATTGAATGCACCGGCGCTCAAGCCGTACGTGGTCAGCGAGTATGATCCCGGGGCGAAGGTATCCACGGATGCCGAGATCCTGGATTATTGCCGCGAGCGCGGCAGCACCATCTATCATCCGACCTCGACCTGTCGTATGGGCAGCGACGCGCTCGCGGTGGTGGACCAGCGGCTGAAGGTGAGGGGGCTCGAAGGCCTCCGCGTCGTCGACGGCTCGATCATGCCGGACCTCGTCTCGGGGAACACCAACGCGCCGATCATCATGATCGCCGAAAAGGCCTCCGACATGATATTGGAGGATGTACGGTAACTACGCCGCTCGAGAGGGTTTGGACTTGGCTACGCGACTGAAGATCGGCACCCGCAAGAGCGCGATGGCGCTGGCACAGACGGAAGAGATCGCGCGCCGCCTGACCGCCGCCGTGCCGGATCTGGACGTCGAGATCGTCAAGTTCGACACCACCGGTGATCTCGACCAGACCAGCAAGCTCTTGCCGCATGGCGGCAAGGGCGGTGCCTTCGTGGCGCAGATTCGCGCCGCCGTGCTCTCGGGCGAACTGCAGGCGGCGATGCATTCGCTGAAGGACATGCCGGGCAACGAGGACACGCCCGGCCTCGTCATCGGCGCCACGCTGTCGCGCGATCCGCCGGGCGACGCGCTGGTGCTGCGCGATGGCGTGACGCTGGAGGCGCTGCGCCAGTCCCGCGGCAAGGGTTTCAAGATCGGCACCAATGCGGTGCGCCGGGCCGCCTATGCGCGGCGCCTGTTTCCCGATGTCGAAGTGATCCATTTCCGTGGGGCCGCTGACACCCGCGTGCGAAAACTCGACAATGGCGAGAAGCAGCGCCTGCCTGATGGCGGCGCGGTGGGCCCGGCGGATGCGTTGATCATGGCGCGCTCGGGCCTCGACCGCGTCGGTCTGGCTGATCGCATCGCCTACGAATTCACCGCGGCGGAGATGCTGCCGGCGGCCGGGCAGGGCATCGTTGCCGTCGAATGCGCGGCGCAGGACTGGCAGACGCGAAAAATCCTGTCATCGATCGACGATCCCGCCGCGCACGCCTCAGCCGATGCCGAGCGCGAGGTGCTATGGGTGCTCAACGGTCACTGCAATTCGCCGGTGGCGGGTTTCTCGACCATATCAGGCGATGAGATGTCCCTCACCGCATCCGTGCTCGATCTCTCCGGCAACACCATCATCGAAGCCTCGCGCGCGGGCCCGGCCAACCGCCCGCGCGAGCTCGGCCGTGCAGTGGGTTTCGATCTGCTGGCGAAGGGCGCGGCGGAGATCATCGAGCGCAGCCGCCCGCGCTGAGGCGCTTTCCACCATCGCCGTCGTCATTGCGAGCGCAGCGAAGCAATCCAGACTGCCAACCGCGGAAAGATTCTGGATTGCTTGTGCGCCAGGCAAGCTGGCGTGGTCCAACCGGTGGAAGTCCGGTCCGGGTAAGCGGTAGCGAGCGCCCGGTAGTGAGTGTTGCGTGGCCGTCGGCAACGGCGGCTGCGAAGCGTACACAACGATGCTGTGGGGTGGGCTATTGAGCCGCGAAAGACAGAAACTCGCAGAGGCCGAGCCGGTAAGCAACGTCGAAGGCAACATGTGCGGCGCCGTTATGCGAGGCGCTGACGCTCTGCCGTGGTCGAAGACCCCATCACGCAGCAAAGGACCGCGTCGGAACCTGGGAGGTCCCGCATCTGACCGATGGCAACATGCCCCCAAGGTCCGCATCGGGAAGGCGAGGAGCCAAAGCCGATGACGAACGGATGCGGGAAGTCGGAGGCGGCCGTAGTAGCGTCGAAGCCTGCGAACGAAGCGGAGCGATCCGCGGAGGAGTTGGTGGAGCGAAGGGCCGCGACCAAGGGGAATGCGGACCAGCAAAGCACGCCCCGGACGCCGAGCCGGACAAGCGTGACACAGGCGTTGGAACGCATACGGCGAACTGCAAGGGAAAGGAAGAAGGAGAGGTTCACTGCGCTGCTTCACCACATCACGCCTGAACTGCTCGAGGCGGAGTTCTTCGCGCTGAAGAAGCATGCCGCGCCGGGTGTGGACGGAATGATGTGGCGGGACTACGAGCAAGACCTCAAGGCCAATCTTGAGGACCTGCATGCTCGTGTTCACCGGGGAGCGTACCGGCCGCAGCCGTCGCGGCGGGTCCATATCCCGAAGCAGGATGGGCGGCAGCGACCGCTGGCGATTGCGTCCCTCGAGGACAAGATCGTTCAGCGGGCAACCGCTACGGTGCTCAACGCGATCTACGAGGAGGACTTCCTCGGGTTCTCGTATGGGTTCCGGCCCGGGCGCAGCGCGCACGATGCGATGGATGCGCTGCTGGTCGGAATCGAGAGCCGGCGGGTGAACTTCATTGTTGACGCCGATATCCGCTCGTTCTTCGACATGGTGGACCAGGAATGGCTCATCCGCTTCGTCGAACATCGGACCGGCGACCAGCGTATCATCCGTCTGATCCGCAAATGGCTCAAGGCGGGTGTTCTCGAAGAAGGAACGGTCAGGGTCAGCGAACAGGGGACGGCACAAGGGGCGGTGATCTCGCCGCTGCTTGCCAACATCTACCTGCACTATGCCCTCGATCTGTGGGCCGAACGCTTCAGACGGCGCGAGGCCGCGGGTGACATGATCATCGTGCGCTACGCTGACGACTTCATCGTCGGCTTCGAGCATGAGAATGAGGCCCGGCACTTCCTCGAAGAATTGCGCAAACGGCTGCAGGAGTTCGCGCTGTCACTGCACCCTGAGAAAACCCGGCTGATCGAGTTCGGACGTCATGCGGAGGACAACCGCAGGCGGCGCGGGCTCGGCAAGCCGGAGACCTTCAACTTCCTCGGCTTCACCTTCATCTGCAGCCGATCCAAGCAAGGCAAGTTCCAGATCAGGCGCAAGTCTCGCAAAGACCGCATGCGGGCGAAACTGCAAGCCGTGAAGCAGGGAATGCGACGGCGTATGCACCAGTCGGTGCTCGAACAGGGCAAATGGCTGCGGCAGGTCGTTACCGGGTACTTCAACTACCACGCGGTACCGACCAACAGCCGAGCGCTCAGCGCCTTCCGCTACTTCGTCACCGAACAATGGAGGCGGATGCTTCGGCGCCGCAGCCAGACTGACGGGACCACGTGGCAGCGGGTCGCGCGGCTTGCCTCCGACTTGCTCCCCAAGCCACAAATCCTCCATCCTTGGCCCCGAACACGCTTCACCGCTACTCACCCGAGGTGGGAGCCGTATGCGGGAAAGCCGCACGTACGGATCTGTGCGGGGGGCGCCCAGCAATGAGCGTCCCTACCGCGACCGCTGCGCTCGCAATGACGGGTGTGGTGAGGAGCCGTCGTCTAACCCGCTTCAGCGAAGCAGGTAGCACCCTGGCCTTTCGCAAGACGGCCAGCGGCGCGATGATGCCATCCTGCTCCTGTTTTGCCCGACGTGTCAAACCTCGGCGCGATCGGGTGCGATGACCGGCTCGTCCGATTTCAGCGCATGCCAAGTCGTTGATCGGGCGTGGTCGCTCTACTGTGCATGGGGTTGTTTTCGCACTTCTTGTTTGCTGGCTTTCTTTTTCCTCAACTCATGGTTCGAGACGCGCCGGCGCGGCGCTCCTCACCATGAGGAGTTGCGCAGACCGCGAACACCGGCCTCATCCTGAGGAGACCGCTGGAAGCGGTCGTCTCGAAGGACGGCCGCAAACCGAGATGCCGATCGCTAGCCCCGCACCCGCCTGATCATCTGCTCGACATGGGCGATCGGCGTCTCCGGTTGGATGCCGTGACCGAGATTGAAGATGAACCTTCCGGCAGAGAAATTGGCCAGCACGTCGTCGACCGCGCGGTCGAGCGCGGCGCCGCCGGTGATCAGCACCAGCGGGTCCAGATTGCCCTGCACGGTGACCCTGCTTTGCACGCGCTCGCGGATGAAGGCCGGCTCCGCGGTCCAGTCGATGCTGACGCCATTGACGCCGGTCGCCTCGACGTAGCCAGGCAATTGCGCGGCAGCTCCGCGTGGAAAGCCGATGATCTTGGCGTCCGGCACCTTCGCGCGCACGCCCTCCACGATGCGCCGCGTCGGCTCGACCGACCATCGCACGAATTCGGTCGGCGGCAGCACGCCGGCCCAGGTGTCGAAGATCTGCAAGGCATCGGCGCCGGCGGCGAGCTGCGCCAGTAGATACTCGATCGAGCTGTCGACCAGCACGTCGATGATCTTGGAAAACGCCTCGGGATGCCGGTAGGCCATCATCCGGGCGGGTGCCTGGTCCGGCGTGCCTTGGCCTGCGACCACGTAGGTCGCCACCGTCCACGGCGCGCCGCAGAAGCCGATCAGCGCGGTCTTGGGATCGAGTGCGCCGCGCACGATCTTCAGCGCCTCGAACACCGGTTGAAGCTTGCCGAGATCGGCGTGCGGCGCCAGCGTTGCGACCTTCGCCGGATCATCCAGCGGCTCGAGCCGTGGACCTTCACCGACCTCGAAGCGCACCGAGCGGCCGAGCGCATAGGGGATCACGAGAATGTCGGAGAAGATGATCGCCGCGTCGAAGCCGAACCTCCGGATCGGCTGCAGCGTGACTTCGGCTGCAAGGTCCGGGTCGAAGCAGAGATCGAGGAAGCCGCCGGCCTTGGCGCGCACCTCGCGATATTCCGGCAGGTAGCGGCCGGCCTGTCGCATCATCCAGATGGGCGGGACGGGCTGGCGCTGGCCGGAGAGCACGTCGATGAAGGGCTTTTTTGCAGGCTGGGGCACGAATGGTCCTGAACGAGGTTATGGCTCCTGATACAACGCCCCGGCGCTCAGCGGAACAGGGGAACCAGCGCAATCGGGTCGCGTTGACCAGCCAAAGGAGGAGATCATGGCCGAGAGATTCAATCCCGCCCCGCACGACAAGCATGCCGACGATCTGCGCGAGGCGCTTGCCGCGGATCGTCACGCCAAGCTCGATACCGGCCTGAAAGACACCTTCCCCGCCTCCGATCCCGTGAGCGCGGCCCAGCCGACGCCGTCGAAGGCCGATGCGGAGGCAGATGCGCCTTCGCTCTGGGACAAGGTTAAGGCGATCTTCAGCTAGGCGTGGGACGCCGGATTCCGATCGGCTTGCTAAGGTCTTGTTAGCGATGCGCTGATCCCGTCGTCCGTAAGACTACTGGAAAACGGGGAGATGACCGCGTATTGCGGTAGTGATTTCAGAGTTCACTAAGAGAAGCGGCAGAGTTTCCGAAACGATCGGAGAACTCTGCCGCATGAGCGCTACCCAAAGAGCCGGATGGAGCCGCCTGCCGCTGCGTGCGGCGGCGTTCGTCGTGCTGACCTGCACGACCATCCTCGGCGTCAGCGCCTGGCGTGAATGGGCCGCGCGCGATGCGGTGCTCAGGGGCGCCGAGACCGAGATGGCGAACGTTGCGCGCTCGCTGACGCAGCATGCCGAGGACAGCCTCGATCTGCTCGATTCCGGCGTCGTCGGCGTCGTCAGCCGGCTGGAGATGGACGGCACCGACCCCGCCACGATCGCCAAGCTCAGAAACCTGATGGAGGTGCGCAAGAAGGCGACGGAGCGCGTGCACAGCTTCGCCATCATCGACGACCAGGGCAACTGGCTGAGCTCGCCCGGCACGATCGGCTCGACGCTCAGCGACGACGCATTCTTCCGCCATCACCAGCTCTCCCCGAAACGAGAGGCCCATCTCGGCCGTCCCGTGAAGAGCCTGATCGATGGCGAATGGGTCGTCACTTTGTCGCGCCGCTTCAACAAGCCGGACGGCAGCTTTGGCGGCGTGGTGCTCGCGACCATCAGCTCCGGATATCTGTCGCATTTCTACCAGCAGTTCGAGATCGGCCGCAACAGCTCCGTCGCGCTGACACATGGCGACGGCCTGATCGTCGCACGCTACCCGAGCAACGAAAAATTCGTCGGACGCAGCGTCGCCGACAAGCCGCTGTTTCGCAACCCGAGCCTGCAACGGCCCAGCGGCGTCTATCACTTCAAGTCGCCGCTCGACGGCGCCGAACGCCTCAGCTTCTTCAAGCGCTCGGGTCGCTATCCGTTCTTCCTGCTCGCCACCGTCGACAAGGACGCACTGCTGGCACCCTGGCGCGCGGCCGCGGTTTCCCGCATGCTCCACGTGCTTGCGCTCGTCATGCTGATCGCGATCATCGGCGCGGTGCTGGTGCGCCAGTTGCAGCGTGGGCAGCGCATGGCGGCGGCGCTGGTCGAGAAGGAAGCGCATTTTCGCCTGCTCGCCGAGGGATCCAGCGACATGGTGACCCGGATTGGACTCGACGAGCGGCTGCGCTATGTCTCGCCGTCGTCCGTCCGCGTCATCGGCTGGCGCGCCAATCAACTGATCGGAACGCCCGCGCTCGCCGGCATTCATGCCGACGACTTGCCGCAGGTCCAGGCCCTCGTCGACGCCATGAAGCGCGGCGAGGAGGAGGAGGCGCGCGTCACCTACCGCAACTCGCACCGGCAGAAAGGTGAGGTCTGGCTCGAATCGACGATGCGGGTCACGCTCAAGGACGACGGCCGTGTCGACGGGGTGGTCGCGATCTCGCGCGACATCACCGAGCAGAAGACGCTGGAGACCAGGCTCGAGACGCTCGCGACCGAGGACAGCCTCACCGGACTTGCCAACCGTCGCCGCTTCGACGAGCGTCTGAAGGACGAGTGGGCGCGGGCCTATCGCGACCGCTCCAGCCTCGCTTTGCTGATGATCGACGTCGACCACTTCAAGGCGTACAACGACGAATACGGCCATCCCGCAGGCGACGCCTGCCTGCGCGTGATTGCCGGGATTCTCGCGGCCACGATGCAGCGCGCCGGTGATCTGGCGGCGCGCTACGGCGGCGAGGAATTCGCCATGCTGTTGCCGAACACCGATGCCGCGGGCTGCGCCCGGATCGGTGAACGGATCCGCGAAGCCATTCACCGGGAAGGGCTCGTCCATGCCTCGAGCCCGATTTCGGGACGCGTGAGCGCATCGCTCGGCGGCGCGGCCTGCCGCCCCGCGTTCGAGCGAACCGCAGGGATCGCTTCGCTGGTGGAGGCCGCCGATCGCGCGCTCTACGCCGCCAAGGATGCCGGCCGCGACCGCCTGATGATGTCGGGCGAGGTCATGACCCTGCTGCCGAAGGCGTCAGGCCAGTAAGAGCCGTCAATGTCGCTCAATAATGCGGCGGGCGCTCGTTGGCAGGGCCCGGCGCATGGGCCTCGGCCTCCTGCAGTCGCTCGCCGAGCTCTGCGATCCTCCGCGTCAGCATGTCGATCTGCTTCCACTGCGCGGTGATGGTCTGGTTCAGCGTCTCGATGGTTTCGTCCTGATAGGCAATGCGCATCTCCAGCGTGTCGATGCGCTCGCTCAGCGTCCTGATCTCATTCGTCACGTGCCGCGTCCTTGTCCCGTTCCCGCAAGCCATGGCCAAGCGCAACGCGCTCGTCGAACACAAAGCATTCGCCGCGCCAGCGGCTCTGCGCTTCCGGCACCACCTCCAGATATTTCAGGATGCCGCCCTTCAGATGATAGACCTCGGCAAAGCCCCGCGCGAGCAGGTGGGCGCTGGCCTTCTCGCAGCGGATGCCGCCGGTGCAGAACATCGCGATCCTACGGTGTTTTGCTGGATCGAGCTTCTGCGTGGCAAACTCCTTGAATTGGCCGAAGCTCTTGATGTCGGGATCGACCGCGCCCTCGAACGTTCCCATCGCCACTTCGAAGGCGTTGCGGGTATCTAACACCAGCGTTTCGGGGGCCGCGATCAGCGCGTTCCATTCGTGCGCGTCGACATAGGTGCCGACTCGGCGCGTCGGATCGGCGGCCGCATCGCCCAGCGTGACGATCTCCTTCTTCAGCCGCACCTTGAGCCGGCCGAACGGCATCCTCGCCGCCGTCGAGAACTTCAATTCGAGATTGTTCAGCCGGCCGCCGAACAGGACGCCGTGTGCGAGCTCGTGGGCGAACGCGTCGATCGCCTCGGGGGCGCCCGCGATGGTGCCGTTGATGCCCTCGCCCGCCAGCAGCACGCTGCCCTTCAGCGCAAGACCGGCGCAGAACGCGCGCAGTGGCTCGCGCAGCTCGCGGTAATCTGGCAGGGCAGCGAATTGATAGAAGGCGCAGACCTTGTAAGTCATGCCGCCCGTTTAGCAGGCGACCAGCGCTCAGAAAACCCGCATGGCCGAAGGTAATTCCCGTCCATACGCCCAGCGGATGGCAGCCATTTCCCTGGTATGCCAGCATTGCCCGGACCGGCCGGAATGTGTCATGTAGACCCGGTTTTCCGAGAGGGCGCGAGGCGCGCATCCACGGCCAAGAAAGCCTAACGAGAGCAAGAATTCGATGAGAAACTTCCATTTCCCCGGCAGGTCCACGGTCCACGCCACCAACGCGATGGTCGCGACCTCGCATCCGCAGGCCTCGCTGGCCGCGATCGAGGTGCTGCGCGAGGGCGGCACGGCGGTGGACGCGGCGGTCGCGGGCTCGGCCCTGCTCGGCGTGATCGAACCGCAATCGACCGGCATCGGCGGCGACTGCTTTGCGCTGATCCAGCCGCGCGGCGAAGGCAAGATCATCGCCTATAACGGCTCCGGCCGCGCCCCGAGGGCGGCGAATGCCGACTGGTATCTCGAGCGCAAGATCAATTCCGTTCCGCTGACCTCGGCGCATGCGGTCTCGATCCCCGGCGTGATCGATGCCTTCGCGACCGTGCTGCGCGACCACGGCAAGTTCGGCTTCGACCGCCTGCTGCAGCCCGCGATCAAGGCGGCCGAGGAGGGTTATGTCGTCGCCCCCCGCATCGCCTTCGACTGGAAGAACCAATTCGCGAAGCTGAAGAATGGCACCAACACCGTGCGCTACCTGCTGCCGGGTGGCAAGCCGCCGGCGGCCGGCGATATCATCCGCCAAGCCGAGCTCGGCAAGACGCTGCGCGCGATCGCCAAGGATGGCCGCGACGCCTTCTACAAGGGGGCGATCGCGGAGGACATGGTCGAGACCCTGCGCGGCATCGGCGGCCTGCACACGCTCGACGACTTCGCCGCGCACACGACCGAAGTGACCACGCCGATCGGCACCACGTACAAGGGCTACGACGTCTGGCAGTGCCCGCCGAACGGCCCGGGCGTCACGGCGCTCCTGATGCTCAACATCCTGTCGCGCTTTGACCTGACCAAATACGCGCCCGTCAGCGTCGAGCGCTTCCATCTCGAGGCGGAAGCCGCGCGCATCGCCTACATGAATCGCGAGATGCATGTCGCCTCGCCTGCGCACATGAAGATCAACGTCGCCGAGATGCTCGAGAAGGGCTTTGCCGACGAGTACATCAGCAAGATCCGCATGGACGGCATGCTCGACCTGCCCAATGTCGCGCCGCCGATGAACCCCTCGACCATCTACATCACCGTGGTGGACAAGGACCGCAACGTCTGCTCGTTCATCAACTCGGTCGCGCACTCCTTCGGCTCCGCGATCGTCTCCAACAAGACCGGCGTCTTGTTCCAGAACCGCGCCGGCGGCTTCCGCATCCAGCCGGGCCACCCCAACTGCATCGAAGGAGGCAAGCGCCCGTTGCACACGATCATGCCGGGCCTGCTCACCAAGGGCGGCCGTTCCACGATGTCGTTCGCGGTGATGGGCGGCCAGTACCAGCCAACTGGTCAGACTCATCTGCTGACCAACATCCTCGATTATGGCTGCGACGTGCAGGAGGCGATCGACATGCCGCGCGGCCTGCACTACGAGGGCCAGTACCAGCTCGAGGACAGCGTTCCCGCCGATATCGTCGAGGGCCTGAAGAAGCTCGGCCACAAGACCACCAGCGTGGTCGGCCCGCTCGGCGGCGCCCAGGCGATCTGGATCGACTGGGACAGGGGCACGCTCACCGGCGGCTCGGATCCGCGCAAGGACGGCTGCGCGCTCGGCTATTGATTGCCGGCCGCGAGACAGGTTCCTTGCAGGCGATCAGGAAAAGTTGACGGAGGGCGGCGCGGCATCTGCTGCGCCGCCCGTTCTCGTTCGGAACGGGACTCATCGCTTCAAGTTAAGGGCGGAGCAGCGCAGGTGCGCGCTGCTTGATCCGAAAGCGGCGGAGGCCGTCCATGCCCGACAATCCGAGTTCCAAACCATCCGGCTTCGACCGACGCGCCTTCATGGCCGGCGCTGCCGGCAGTGCGCTTGTTCCGATTACTGCGCGTGCGGCCTCGCAGGACCCACGCGCACCAGCCGCGCACGACCCATCGGCGCCGGTCGAAGTCACGCTCAATGTGAACGGCAAGGATCGGCGCCTGCGCATCGATGCGCGCACGACCGTGCTCGATGCGCTGCGCGAGCACATGGGCCTCACCGGCAGCAAGAAGGGCTGCGATCACGGTCAGTGCGGCGCATGCACGGTGCTGATCGGTGACCGCCGCGTGGTGTCGTGCCTGACGCTGGCGCTTGCAGCCGAAGGGCAGGAGATCACGACGATCGAAGGTCTCGCCACAGATGATCGCCTGCATCCGATGCAGCAGGCCTTCGTCGACAACGACGCGTTCCAATGCGGCTACTGCACGCCCGGCCAGATCATGTCGGCGATTGCCTGCGTCAAGGAAGGTCATGCCGGCTCCGAGGCCGACATCCGCGAATACATGAGCGGGAACATCTGCCGCTGCGCCGCCTATCCCAACATCGTCGCGGCCGTGAAGCAGGCTGCGCCCGAGATCTTGAAAGGCTAAGCGCATGCGACCCTTCCTGTATCAGAGGGCGACGGACCCCGACATGGCGGTGCAGGCGCTCAGCGCCGCTGCACCGGCCAACAATCCGCTGACACAGGCGGCGGCGCAGCCGCTCGCCGGCGGCACCACGCTGATCGACCTGATGAAGCTCGACGTGATGCGGCCGACCGCGATCGTCGACATCAATCCGTTCGCGCGAGACTGGTCGGCGATCCAGCCTGATAGCGAGAACCTGCGGCTCGGCGCGCTCGCGAAGATGTCCGACGTCGCAGCGCATGACGAAATCCAGCGCAACTATCCCGTGATCGCCGATTCGCTGAAGCTCGCCGCCAGCGCCCAGCTGCGCAACATGGCAACGCTCGGCGGCAATGTGATGCAGCGGACGCGCTGCAGCTATTTCCGCGACGTCTCCTACGAGAACTGCAACAAGCGCAATCCGGGCTCCGGCTGCGCGGCGATGGACGGCATCAACCGGATGCATGCGGTGCTCGGCGTCTCCGACCAGTGCATCGCGACCTATCCGGGCGATTTCGCCCAGGCCCTGATCGCGCTGGATGCGACGGTCGAGATCACGGGAAAGTCCGGCAGCCGCAGCATGCCCTTCGCGGAGCTGCACAAGGCCCCCGGCAATTCGCCAGACATCGAGACCACGCTGCAGCCCGGCGAGCTGATCTCGGCCTTTACTGTCTCCGGCCGCTGGCCGCGCTCGGTCTACCTCAAGGCGCGGGACCGGCAGTCCTACGAATTCGCGCTGTCGTCCGCTGCGATCGCGCTCGACGTGCAGGATGGCGCGATCCGGGACGCGCGTGTCGCGCTCGGCGGCGTCGCCACGGTCCCCTGGCGCGCCCGCGAGGCGGAGGCGCTGCTGAAGGGGCAGAGGTTCGATGACGGCCTGGCGCAGCGTGCTGCCGATGCCGCCTTTGCAGACGCGCGCGGCCGCCGGCACAACAGCTTCAAGATCGCGCTCGGCAAGCGCGTGGTGGCACGCGCGCTCCAGCAGGCCGTAACGATGGAGATCTGACCATGACAGCTGCTGCTCCCGAGCCGAAGGCGAACATGGGCCAGCCCGTGCCACGTTATGACGCGCACTCGAAGGTCACGGGGCGAGCGACCTACGCGTCCGACATGCCGCTGGCCAATCCGGCCTATGCCTTCCTTGTCACCAGCGCCATCGCAAAGGGCCGCATCGACAGTTTCGATCTCGACGACGCCAGGGCCGTTCGCGGCGTGATCGACATCGTCACGCACGAGAATGCGCCAAAGCTGAAGGAATCAAAACTGTTCAGCAATGGCGGCTATGCCGGGACCACGATCCAGCCGCTGAAGTCGCCCGAGATCGCCCATGACGGCCAGATCATCGCGGTCGTCATCGCCGAAAGCTACGAGGCCGCGCGCGAGGCGGCCAACCGCGTCAAGGTCAGCTATACGGTCGCTACGCCCAGCGCGACCTTCGACTCGCCGGGCACGACGACAGCCGCCGCGAAGGGGCAAAATTCGCAGTTCAAGGAGGACCCGAAGGTCGGGGACTTCGCGAACGCGTTCGAGGCAGCCGAGATACAGCTCACCGCCGCCTACGAGACGCCGACGCAGCACCACAATCCGATGGAGCTGTTCACGACGAGCTGCGCCTGGATCGGCGACGATCTCGTCATCTACGAGCCCAGCCAGTACGTCTATGGCCTCAAGAACGGCGTCGCCGAGCAGCTCGGCATCGACGCCGACAAGGTGCGCGTGGTCAACCCTTACGTCGGCGGCGGCTTCGGCTCGCGCGGCTCGATGACGCCGCGCACCGCGATCATTGCCAGCATCGCCAGGCGTCTGAACCGGCCGATCAAGCTGGTCCCGACCCGCGACCAGGGCTTCACCATCACGACCTACCGCGCCGAGACCCGCCACGAGATCAAGCTCGGTGCCAGCCGCGACGGCAGGCTGGTGGCGCTCAGGCACGAGGGCGCCGAGGTCTCCTCGCGGCCGGACGCGTATTGCGTCGGCGGCACCAAGACCACGACACGGCTCTATGCCTGCCCGAATGTCGACAGCCTGGTGTCGATCGTGCGCGCCGACCGCAACACGCCGGGGTTCATGCGCTCGCCGCCCGAGGTGCCGTATCTGTTCGCGCTGGAGAGCGCGATGGACGAGCTCGCCGAGAAGCTCGACATGGATCCGGTCGAGCTCCGCCGCATCAACGACACCACCAATGAGCCGATCGGCGGCAAGCCCTATACGTCGCGATCGCTGATGGCATGCTTCGACCAAGCGGCCAAAGCCTTTGGCTGGGCGCAGCGATCGCCGCGGCCGAAGTCGATGGCGGAGGGCGACTGGCTGATCGGCTATGGCTGCGCGGCCACCTGCTATCCGACCCAGATGGGTCCGGCCGCCGCCCGTGTGCGCCTCCAGCGCGACGGTCGCACCCGCGTCGAGATCGCCGGCCATGAGATCGGCACCGGCGCCTATACGGTCATCGCGCAGACCGCGGCCGAGCGGCTCGGCGTGCCCCTGGAGAAGGTTGCAGTTTTCATCGGCGACAGCGATCTGCCGCCGGCCCCGGTCGCGGGCGGTTCTAACTCGACCGCCAGCACCTGCTCGGCGGTGATGATGGTGTGCGACCAGATTCGCCAGCGGCTGTTCAAGGCGGTGATGCCGAGCGACAGCCTCACGGACAAGGCCAAGGAGACCGTTGGCATCAGCCAGGCGCCGAGCACGCAGGCCGCGAAGAGCGATCGTCCGCTCGATATCGAGAAGGCCTTCGAGGCGCTCGGCGTCAGCGTGGTCGAGGAGTATGGCGAGTGGAAGCCGGAGGGCGCGCCGCTCGACTCGTTCCGGGCCATGCACAGCGGGCACGTACGGCTGGTCGGCGGTCACCAAATGAAGGACAAGATCGCCTACGCATTCGGTGCCGAATTCGTCGAGGTCAGGGTCAACCGCTTCACGCACGAGATCCGTTGTCCCCGTCTGGTCGGCGCGTTCGCGGCCGGGCGGATCATGAACCCGCGCACGGCCCGCAGCCAGCTGATGGGCGGCCTGATCTGGGGCATGTCCTCGGCGCTGCTGGAGGCCACCGAGATCGACGAGCGCAATGCGCGCTACGTCAACGATAATCTTGCCGATTATCTCGTGCCGGTGAGTGCGGACGTCCCCGGCGTCGAGGTGATCCTGCTCTCCGAGCAGGACGATCACATCAATCCCGCGGGTGCGAAGGGCCTCGGCGAGCTTGCCAATGTCGGCACCAATGCCGCGATCTGCAATGCGCTTTATCACGCTACCGGTCAGCGCATCCGCAAGCTGCCGGTCCGGCTGGAAAATATCGAGGTCTAAAGGGGTGGAAACGGCGATGGCATTGGGCTAGACACCTCCCGCCTCAAATGGAAGGTGTCTAATGCAGCGTTTCCAGCGCGTGCTCCTCGTTATCATGTCGGCACTCGCGATCACCGTGATCGCCAGCGTGTCCGATTTCGTTTCCACCACGGCCTCGGCCCAGACCGCAGGAAAGACCATGACCACAGCTTCAGGCTTGCAGATCATCGACACCGCCGCCGGCACCGGCGCCTCGCCGCAGCCCGGCCAGATCTGCGTGATGCATTATACCGGCTGGCTCTATGAGAACGGCCAGAAGGGCAAGAAATTCGACTCGTCCGTCGATCGCAAGGAGCCGTTCGAGTTTCCGATCGGCAAGGGCCGTGTGATCGCGGGCTGGGACGAGGGCGTCGCCTCGATGAAGGTCGGCGGCAAGCGCACGCTGATCATTCCGCCGCAGCTCGGCTACGGAGCGCGCGGCGCCGGCGGCGTAATCCCGCCGAACGCAACGCTGATGTTCGACGTGGAATTGCTCGCGGTGAAGTGACGGCAAAAAAAAGACCGGCCTCTCGGCCGGTCTTTTCGTTTGCAGTTCTACGCGCGTCATTCCGCCGCGCGGCGTGCCGCGGCTGCGGCGCGATCGACCGCGTCCTTCGCGGCATCCTTGGCATCGCCCATGGCCTGCTGGCCCTTGCCCTTGACTTCCTGGACCGCGCCCTCGCCCTTCATGCGCTCGGAACCGGTGGCTTCACCGATACCCTGCTTGGCTTTGCCGATCGCCTCGTTGGCCGTGCCTTTGATCTTGTCGGTCGTGCTACCCATGAAAATTCTCCTTCGATTTTGCGTGCGAGAACAACGTCAGGCGGCTACGAGAGTTCCGATTTTGGTATGGCTTGCGGATGCGGCTTTGGGTTAGTTTGCCGCGCAGGAACCAACAGAAAGCAAGACCAATGACCGGCCATGACCATTCACATTCCCACCATGACCACGATCATCACGACGATCGCTGGAAACATGACGGCGTGCGCGTCATTCCCGGCAACCAGCTCGATACCAACGTGCCGTCCACGGCCGGCATGGACCGTGCGGCCGCGATCAATTTCGCGCGCGTCGGCGCACAGAAATTGTGGGCGGGCACCGTCAGCATCAAGCCCGACGCCAAGACCGGAGCGCATCACCACGGTCATCTCGAGAGCGTCATCTACGTCGTGAAGGGCAAGGCGCGGATGCGCTGGGGCGAGAAGCTGCAATTCACCGCGGAGGCCGGCCCCGGCGATTTCATTTTCGTGCCCCCTTACGTGCCGCACCAGGAGATCAACGCCAGCCCGGACGAGGTGCTGGAATGCGTGCTGGTGCGCAGCGACGGCGAGGCGGTGGCGATCAACCTCGACATCGAGCCGGTCGAGAAGCCCGAGACCGTGCTGTGGATCGACCCCGTGCACCGGGATCCGAACGAGAAGAGGTAAGGCCGGCCTGGAAGCCTGCCGGCTCTGTGCGACAGAACCCCGCAGGTGGGGCCTTAAAAAAATATCCGGGAAGCCGTGTCGGGCGGCCGTCGGCCCGTCCGTCCTTGGTCGGAACCCCCGCCCAAGGAGCTTCCGATGCCCAGGATGATTTTCGTCAATTTGCCGGTGACCGACCTCAAGCGCGCCACTGCCTTCTACGGGGCGGTCGGCGCGACCAGGAACCCGCAATTCAGCGACGAGACGGCGAGCTGCATGGTCTTTTCCGAGACCATCTTCGTCATGCTGACGACCCACGACAAATTCCGTCAATTCACGCCGAAGCCGATCGCGGACGCGAGGACCTCGAACCAGGCGCTGTTCTGCCTGTCGGCCGACAGCCGGAGCGAGGTCGACGATATCGTCGCCAGGGCCGCGGCTGCAGGCGGGGTGGCCGATCCCAGCCCGAAGGACGAATACAGCTTCATGTACGGCCGCAGCTTCGAGGATCCGGATGGCCACATGTGGGGTGTGAACTGGATGGACCTCGCGGCCTTCGCCGCGAAGTCCGACATGGCGAGCGCCTGATCGAAACCCAGCCAGCTGAAGAGGAGCATTCAAGATGCCCAAGCTCGTGCCCTGCATGTGGTTCAACGGCGATGCCGAGGAAGCAGCGAAGTTCTACACCTCGCTGGTGCCGAATTCCGAGATCACGCACGTTCAGCGCAATGTTTCGGACGGCCCGTCCGGCAAGACCGGCTCCGTGCTCGTGGTCGAGTTCACGGTGGCCGGGCAGCCCCTGGTCGCGCTCAACGGCGGCATGAAGATGGAATACACCCACGCGATCTCGCTGATGATCCATTGCGACGACCAGGCCCAGGTCGACAGTGTCTGGAATGCGTTCCTCGCCCATGGCGGCAAGGAGGAGCAGTGCGGCTGGCTCAGGGATCGCTGGGGCGTGGCCTGGCAGGTGGTGCCGCAGGTGATGTTCGAGTTTCTCACCAGCCCCGACAAGGCCGCCGCCGCGCGCGCGATGCAGGCCATGATGAAGATGGTGAAGCTGGATGTCGATGCGTTGCGGCGCGCGTTCGAGGGCAAGTCGGCGGCGTGACGTCAGCCCAGGTTCGTCAGGGGGCAATGGCGCGAAGCGCCGTGCCCGCCGTCTGGCCTCAACCGGCAGAGTTGGTGGGCATGCTGTCGCCTTGCCCGCGCTACTGGACTCTCGCCACACCCTCGGTGTCATCGTCCGGCTTGACCGGGCGATCCAGTACTCCGAGACGGCAGTGATTGAACGGATCGGCTGCGGCGTACTGGAAGCCCGGTCAAGCCGGGTATGACAGCGGAATTTGAGGCGAAATTTCGCCTCTAGTAATTGATCCTCAGCCCCACGCCGCCGTGGATGGTGTTGCCGACCGGCTGCGGGCCCAGCGTGCCGTTCGCGAACAAGTCCACGATCCAGCCCTTCTGCACGCGGAAGCCGAGGCGGCCGCCATATTCGAACCAGCCCTGGTTGCCCATCGTCGGCACCACCGTGCCGTTGCCGGTTACCGTGGCCACGATGCCGCTATGGCTGGCGAACGACTGCACCCAGCCACCGTTGATGTTGGTCTCGATGTTGCTGGCGAACAGATGCGTCCACTGGCCGCCGATCTTGACGAGGCTGGTGCGATCGGTGCCATCAGCGATGCTGGCGTCGAATGGGTTGAACGCCACCGCACTGTCTTTATAGCGGGAGACGCGTTGCCAGAGCTGCCAGAGCTCGATCGAGGCTGCGACCTCGTCGCGCGGCGACACGCGGCTCATCCAGCCGGCGCGGCCGTAGACCGCGTAGTTCGAAGCGTTGGTCGAGCTCGTGACGCTCACGGGGCCGAGGCTGGTATCGTAGCTGCGCGTGTAACGCGCCTTCTCCCATGGCGTCAGGATGGTGCCGACGTCGAAGAACGGGCGCGAGGAGCCCCAATCGGTGAAATCGTAGCGCAGCGCAAAGGCGCCGATCGGCGCGCTGGTGATCTTGTAGCCGCCTTCGTTGTATTGCGTGTAGGCGATGCCGGCGAGCAGCGACAGATTGTTGGTCAGCTCCTTGCGGCCGTGAATGCCGGCCGAGAACGAGCCGGCCGAGCCGAACGCGCTGATGCAGTCGCTGCAGTTGATCTGCTCGTTGACGCCAAGCAGCACCGTGCCGAGCACCCGGTTGGTGATCATCTGGTTGAAGCGCTGACCCGCGAGGCCGCCGATCGAATTGCCGCTGGAGTCCGCGCCGCTCGGGCCCGGCGGTAGAGACGGGCTCGGCGAGGGCGACGGATAGGGGGTCGGGGACGGCGAGGGAGAAGGTGTCGGCGTTGGTGTCGGCGTCGATGTGGGCGTGGGTGTGGGTGTGGGTGTCGGTGTCGGGGACGGCGAATACGTCGGCGACGGGTAGGGATGCGGCTCGCCGCACTCAGACTCGCACTCAGTAGCTCGGGCTGCCGCCGCCGGCCGCGCATTGAACGCCACAAGCGAAAACGCGGCGGATGCGGTCAGTGCAGCGGCGAGGATGAGGCGCCTGATGTCGAACTTCACCATCGTCAGCGCCCGCACAGGATGCCGTCGTCATGGACGGCGGGCGTGATGGTCGGCGAGGCGTCGGCATATTGGTTGACCGCGCACAGCCCGGCGCTCGCGGCGCAGTTGGCGGCGAAGGTCCAGGGCGGCGTGCTGGTCTTGCTGATGGAGACCTTGCCGCCGGTCGAGGTGATGATCGCGGTGTCCCCGGGCTGGGTGAGCTGCACGCATTGGAAGTTCGTCGTGCAAACGCTGGCGGCACCGTCCTGAAGCACGACGACGGAGCGGCCGCGCTGGGAGAGGATGTCGAGCGTGGTGCCGCGCACGCCGATGGTCGCGAGCGGCGTCGTGATCTTGTAGGCGGTCTTTTCCGAATGCCCGGTGACGAAGCGGAATGCGCCGGTCGTCATGCGGATCGCGACGTCGCGATAGCTGTGCTCGTCGTTGAAGACGGTGCGGTCGAGCTTCAGCGTGGCGCTGGGCCCGAGCGACAGATTGGTGCTGTCGGCCATGACGAAGCGGGCCGCGCTGTCGGCGCCGGTACGCACGGTCTCGTCGCGCAGCATGCTGTCGCCGACGCTGATCGGCGTCGTGGTCGCGGCCACCCGCACCACCTCGTTCTGGATCACGACGGCTTCGCCGACGCGCGTCTGTGCCTGCGCGCACGGCGCCGCGCACAGGGCGGCCGAGAGCAGCGTCGGGAAAAACCAGAAACGCAAATTCATTTCGCAACCGATCGATGTGTCCCCTGATCGTACCGGATCGCGCGCGCTTCTGATGTGGCGGAATTATCACAAGCGGCGCGGGACGTGCGCTATGCTTAGTGACAGTTGCGGCAGAATGCGTTCAATGAAAAGTGCCGTCTTTGTTTTTCTCCGCGGTGAAGCCAATTTGCCACGCAAACCATCCCCACAACAGTCGCTCGAATTGTCCGCGGTTCCGAAGATGTCGCGAAGCGCAGTGATTGCTGTCGCGATTTTCCTGATCGCGCATCTGGCATTGCTGATTGGACTCACCACGCCGGAAAAGTTCGTCTTCGACGAGGTGCATTACGTCCCGGCGGCGCGCCAGATGCTGGCGCCGGTGATGTCGCAGCCGATGCTCAATCCGATGCATCCGCCGCTGGCCAAGGAGCTGATCGCGGCGTCGATCGCGGCCTTCGGCGACAACGCGCTGGGCTGGCGCTATCCCGGGACATTGTTCGGCGCACTCGCCGTCGTCGCGATCTATCTGTGCGGCCTCGCGCTGTTCACCGCGCAGGGGCCCGCGATCGCCGCCGCGCTGATCGCGGCCTTCAACCAGATGCTCTACGTGCAGGCGCGCATTGCGATGCTCGACATCTTTGCGCTCGGCTTCGGTCTGCTCGCGACCGCCGCCTTCATGCACGGCTTTCGCAGAGAGCGCCCGCATGGGCTGTTCGCAGTCGCGGGCGCGCTGTTCGGTCTTGCCGCAGCCTGCAAATGGAGCGGCCTGTTTCCCCTCGGGGTCTGCATCGTCATCGTCGCGGTGATCCGCCTGATGCAGGGCTGGCGCACGCTGTTCGCCGACGCAAGTCCGGACGATTGGTACCGGCCCGGCCTCTGGCCCGACTTCAGCGCGCTCCACGTCGCCCTCTGCTTCGTGCTGCCGGCGATGACCTATCTCGCCAGCTTCGTTCCGCTCTATGGAGCGTCGCTGCCGGATCTGGTCGAGGCGCAGCGCCGGATCTTTGCCGACAACACCACGACCGCGATCGCCGGTCACACCTATATGAGCTCGTGGCCGTCCTGGCCGCTGCTCGCGCGTCCGGTGTGGTTCCTGTTCGACAAGACGGCGGAGGACAACGTCTCCGCGATCGTCTTCCTCGGCAATCCTCTGGTGGCGTGGCCGGCGCTGGCCGCGCTCGCGATCGTGCTGCGCGATTTCATCGTCGCGCGCCGGTGGGATGCGTTCCTGATCGCGGCGTTCTACTTCGGGCCCTGGCTTGCCTGGGCGTTGCTGCCGCGCACGCTGGGGTTCGTCTATTACTACCTGCCGGCCGCCACCGCGGCGTCGCTTGCACTTGTCTACGTCCTGCGCCGGCGCGGCATGCCGCGCTGGCTGCTGTGGGCCTATGTCGGCGTCGCCGCGATCGGCTTTGCGGTCATGCTGCCGGTCTCGGCGGCCTTCGTCGGCACGTCGATGCAGACGTTCAATCGCCTGATGCTGTTCCAGAGCTGGATTTGACGACAGAAGGCCGCCTGCCGTTCGCGCGGCAGGCGGCCTTGTTCGGTTGACGACTACTTTTCAGATCATTTCGACGCGGTCTTGGTGTCCATGTTCACGACCTGGACGCGGCGGTTGATCGGGTCGGCGCCGTTGGCGGCATCCTTCAGCTTGGTCTTGCCGTAGCCGACGGTGACGAGATCGTTGCCGTTGAGGCCGTAGTTCTGCACCAGGTACTTCTTGATGGTGTCGGCACGCCGTTCGGAGAGGCCCTGGTTATACTCTTCGCCGCCGACCGCATCGGTGTGGCCGGCGACCACGAAGGTCGAGCCTTTCAGCGCCGGGTCGGACAGCGCCTTGCCGAGCGCCTGCACCGACGGCACCGAGGTCTTGGCGATGTCGGCCGAGTTGTAGTCGAACTGGATCTCCAGATCGATCTTCGGCTTGGTCGCCGCGAGTTCGGCGATCTGCTCGCGCTCGCCCGTCGAGAGCGAGCGGGTCGAGCGGTTGCGCACCGTGTTCAGGAACGCCGCTTCCTTGGCCTGCGCGGTCGGATCGGCCTGCGGACCGACGGACAGGCCGCGGGTCACAGGCTTCGGCTTCAGTGCATCCAGGATCTTGTCGGTCGAGACGTTGTTGTCGCCGGCCAGGGCCAGCCCCGCCGTCATCGACATCGCGGCGGAGAGGGTGATCGCCTTCAGTCCAAAAAACTTATCAAAACGGGTCATTGTCGTAGTCCTCGCTGTAACGCCTGATGACGATTTGATGCTGCGAGCATAGGGGAGGTTCAAAAGCCGAAGTGTGATCCTGCTCACGGTGGAAGTGGACGCCTCCGAGGCCATTCCGGCGCGATTTGCGGTTTTCTGGCGCACGACGGCCGAGCCGCCCGGGACAGGCGCGCGGGGAGAGAAGTGGTCGCATCCTTTCCGGCGCGGGTTCGAGCTGCGGTTGTCCTGGCGTGACCCGGATAGCCGCCGCGAACCGCAAGGCCGGTTCACCATGAAACCTGTGCTCATCGATCGTCGCAAAGCCGTCGCGCGGTGGCCAGTCTGCGAACAATTTTTCGGCCAGATGCGCGCTTAGCAGGATGCCTTATCCGACGAGAGCGAATGAAGGGAGCCGAGTTCCGTCCAGTGCCGAGGCCCAGTGACTATCAGTTCTATCGCAGCGGCCCGCCGGATCGGACTGTGTCCCTGAGCTCGATGCCCATCTATATCGGGGCGGCGATGATCGCGCTGGCGATCCTGCTGTCGACCCTGATCACGAGCCTCACCTCGCGCTATGTCGGCCTCGAAGCGCCGACCGAGGAGAACATGTGGCTGGTCGACCGCCTCACCGGCAGCGTCTATCGCTGCCAGGCCGAAGGGCGCGGCAAGGCGTCGTGCGAGCCGGACGTTGCCACGGGCAGCCTGGGTGACCGGTCCGGGGCGCCGAAGAACAGTCGCTGACCGCTTCTGCCTTCGCGCCGCAGCAAGGAAATTGTCTTCTCTGCGAAACGTCTGCGCGGGAATACGTAACTGCGTAGGCCGGCATGACGCCGGTTTCGTTTTACGGAGGGGACTTTTGATGAAGATCTTGCTCACGGCCGCAGCCTTTGTCGCGTTCACTCTTTCGCTGTCCCCCGCATCCGCCGCCATGATGGCGTGGACCAAGGACAACATGATGAAGACCGCAGCCATGATGGGCGGCACACCCGACACGCCAGCCAAGATGGCGGCGAACAAGGAAATGGCCATGGCCAACACCGACATGAGCAATGGCAAGATGAAGAGCGCCTGCATGCACGACATGAAGTCGCAGGAGGCGATGTCGATGAAGTAGGCGCGCTGCGCGCCGTCCGGCCGCGCTGTCAGCAGATGGCACGCGGCTCTTTCCTTGACGGCTGCTTTGCTCCCTTCTTTCTCCTGGCGCGAATCCCGCTACATTGTGTCCTGCAATGTCCTGCGCGCCCAAACTCCTCCCCCTTACCACCACACAGGCCCGGCAGATCTGGCTTCATGCCCAGCGGCTGGACGAGCGCACCCCGTTCGGCGAGGGTGCGCAGGCCGTTGCGGCCGCGGTCGCTCATCTCGGCTATGTCCAGATCGACACCATCAACGTCATCGAGCGCTGTCACCACCACATCCTGTATAGCCGCATCCCGTCCTACCGCCGCGCCGATCTGCGGCAGGCCCAGAGCGTCGACAAGAGCGTGTTCGAATACTGGACCCATGCGCTTTCCTACGTGCCGGCGGCCGATTTCCGCTTCTTTCTCCCGGCGATGCGCGAGCATCGCCGCGAGGGCCACAAGTGGTACGCCTCGGTCAAGCCTGCCGACGCGCGCAAGGTGATGCGGCTGCTGCGCGCCGGTCCGCTGACGATCCGCGACATCGAGGACGACGTGCTCACCGAGAAGGAGCACCTGTGGCAGAGCCGCAAACCCTCCAAGCGGGCGTTGCAGCTCGCCTTCTATACGGGCGTTGCGACCATCAGCGAGCGCCGGGGCATGCTCAAGACCTATGATCTCATGATGCGTCATTTCGGCTGGGACAAGCTGCCGAAGCCGGCTTCGAACAAGGACATCACGGCCTATCTGCTCGATCGCGCGCTCCGCTCACAGGGTGTCGTCAGCCTCGATTCGACCTGCCATCTCGACGCGCCGCGCAAGACGGCCGTGGCGGGCCTGATTGCCGCGCGCGTCCGCCGCGGCGAGCTTGTCCCTGTCGCGATCGAGGGGGCCGGCAAGCAGGAGCATTGGGCGCAGCCGGCGGTGCTGGAGGCGGGCGGCGAGAGGCCGCCGCCCGATCTCGTCCACATCCTCTCGCCGTTCGACCCGCTGATCATCCAGCGCAAGCGCACCAACCTCATCTTCGGCTACAATCATCTGTTCGAGGCCTACGTGCCGAAGGCCAAGCGCAAGCTCGGCTATTTCGCGCTGCCGGTGCTGGTCGGCGAGGAGATCGTCGCCGCGCTCGACCTCAAGACCGACCGGCAGGCAAGGAAGCTGCTGATCCAGAAATGGACCTGGGTCGGGCAGGGCAGGAAGACGGCGGGCCGAAAGGAGCTCAAGCGCGTGATCGAGGACGAGCTCGATCGTTTCGAGCGGTTTCAGCTGGCGGAGTGAGCGTCGTTGGGTGGATTAGCCCTGCGTAGTCCACCACTGCTCGTATCCGCGGGAACAGAAGCGGTGCGTTATGCCAGCGGATTGCGCTTCACGCAGCCGCAAGGCTGACGCACCCTATAAAGTGGGGCGAGCTGATCGATCCAGGCGCCGAACGCAATCCCCACAGCATATGCCACGAGATTCCACAGCGAGAAGATGCGCCCGAGCAGCAGCGCGCCGGCGGTGGTGAGCCGGAACGTATCGAGCCACGGCACATGCACCAGCCGCGAAAACTCGACCACGAGCGCAATCACCATCGCGATGGCCGCGAGCTGCCTCGGCGTGAGCCCCGGCAGCAAAACCCCCACCAGGAAGAACACCATCGTCGCCCACAGCAGCGAGCCGCCGTACTTCACCACGAAGGCGGGGAGGCCGAGCGGAAATCCGTACCAGCGCAAGGACAGCCCGCAGGCGATCACGACGAGCGCGAGCGCGGCGCGGGTCAGCGATGTCCGGAGCGGTGCAATGGAGTTGACTGGTTGCGTCCCGTGCATTGCTCGCTCCATTGACTCTTCGCCCGCAATGCGGAAAACCGCGAGCCAGCCCATAACCAGCCCATAAAAAGCAACAACCCCGGGGGGAAAGCCATGAGCCAGATCACGACCTATGCCGGTTCCGCCGGCGCCGCCAAGAGCGAAATCGAGACCTCGACGATCCGCGCCATCTCCTGGCGCCTGATCCCGTTCCTGGTGCTGGCCTACTTCTTCTCCTATCTCGACCGCGTCAATCTCGGCTTCGCCGCGCTGACCATGAACGCGGAGCTGAAGTTCACGCCGCTGATCTTCTCCTGGGGCGCCGGCATCTTCTTCATCGGCTATTTCATCTTCGAGGTGCCGAGCAACCTCGCGCTGGAGAAATTCGGCGCCAGCCGCTGGATCGCCCGCATCATGGTGACCTGGGGCATCATCTCGGCGCTGATGGCGATGGTCAGTGGCGTGACCAGCTTCTACGTCCTGCGCTTCCTTCTCGGCGTCGCCGAAGCCGGCTTTTTCCCCGGCATCATCCTCTATCTCACCTATTGGTATCCGGCCGAATATCGCGCCCGCTTCCTCGCCGCCTTCGCCGTCGCGGTGCCGGTCTCGACCGTGATCGGCGCGCCGATCTCGGGCCTGCTGCTCGGGCTCGACGGCCTGATGGGGCTGAGGGGCTGGCAGTGGCTGTTCATCATCGAGGGCATCCCCTCGGTGCTGCTCGGCATCGTCACCTGGTTCTACCTCACCGACAAGCCGGAGAAGGCGAACTGGCTCTCGGCCGAGCAGAAGGCCTGGCTCAAGGCGAAGCTCGATTCCGAGATCGCCGCCAAGCAGGCGGTGAAGCATCTCTCGCTCGCCGAGGCGCTGTCCTCGCCCAAGGTGATCGCACTCAGCCTGATCTATTTCGGCTTCGTCGGCGCGCTCTACGGCATGCAGTTCTGGCTGCCGCAGATCGTCAAGGCGTTCGGCCTCACCAATGCGCAGACCGGCTTCGTCACCGCGATCCCGTACCTGTTCGGCACCATCGCCATGATCCTGTGGGCGCGGCATTCCGATAAGACGCGCGAGCGCGTGATGCATGTCGGCGCGCCGCTGCTGCTCACGGCCGTCGCGCTCGGCATCTCCTCGTATCTGACCGATCCCACCATGACGATGGTGGCGCTGACGGTCGCCGCAATCGGCGTGTTCTGCTGCTTCGGCGTGTTCTGGACCCTGCCGACGGCCTGGCTCTCCGGCACGGCCGCCGCCGGCGCCATCGCGCTGATCAACTCGATCGGCAACCTCGCCGGCTTCGGCGGTCCGTATCTGATCGGGTGGGTCAAGGAGGCCACGGGGCAGACCTCGACCGGTCTGCTCGTCCTGGCGGTCCTGCCGCTGCTTGCCGGCATTCTGGTGTTCGTGGGGGGCCACGACACCAAGCACGAGTTCGCCGGACAGGGGCGGTAGAACGAATAAACGGTCCCGCAGGGTGGCGCGCGCCCTTTGCGCGCCAGCCACCATCTTCCCCTGGGAGAATGGTCTGGCGGGCACGCTTCGCTTTGCCCACCCTGCGATAGCACCTTCCTGGCGGCAGTCCCCAATCCTAACCGAGGTAACGGGCCTTGGCTTTTGCCAGGGCGAAGCGGAGGGTTACCACCCCTTAACGATCACGCTTTCCTGATGACTGACGATTATTGACTTTTATCAGTGATTAGTCAACATTCCTCTCATTGCAGCCGCAGGAGTGCCCTCCGATGTTCGTCCGGTCAGTTTTGTCCAGCTATTCCAAGCTTTTGGCGGGTGTGTCGCTGGCCCTGTTGGCCGCCACCCTGGCTGGGTGCAATGACACCGTTGCCGAGAAAGCCGAGCCGCCGCGGCCCGTTCTGGTCGCGACCGCCCATTATGATGCCGAGACCCCCGAGCGGAGCTTCGTCGGCACCGTCCGGCCCCGGATCGAGAGCGATCTCGGCTTCCGCGTCGCCGGTAAAGTTGCAAAACGCCTCGTGGAAGTCGGCCAGACCGTCGAGGTCGGCCAGCCGCTCGCCACCCTCGACGAGGTCGATCTGAAGCTCCAGGCCGAGCAAGCGGTCGCCGAGCAGAGCGCCGCCACCGGCGTGCTGGCCCAGGCCGCGGCCGCCGAGCAGCGCGCCAAGGACCTGAAGGCCAAGGGCTGGACCACCGATGCGCAGCTGGATTCGAGCAGGGCGTCCGCCGATGAGGCGCGAGCGCGCCTCGACCGCGCGGTGCGGTCCGTCGAGCTGACCAAGAATTCCCTTTCCTACGCGACGCTTGTTGCCGACGCCCGCGGCGTCGTCACCGCAACGCTGATCGAGCCGGGCCAGGTGGTCGCCGCGGGCCAGGCTTCGATCCGTGTCGCCCGCTTTGCCGAGAAGGAAGCGGTCGTCGCGATCCCTGAGACGCTGGTTGGACGCGCCAAGTCGGGCGTCGCCAGCGTCACTCTTTGGTCCGAGCCGGACAAGAAGTACGCAGCGAAGCTGCGCGAGATCGCGCCGGCGGCGGATCCTGCCACCCGCACCTATCTCGCAAAATTCTCGCTGCCCGAGGCCGACGACAAGGTCGCGCTCGGTATGACCGCGACGCTGACGCTGTCGGACGCTGCCACCGAGCGCGTCGCGCGGCTGCCGCTGTCGGCGCTGTTCAACGAAGGCGGCAAACCCTCTTTCTACGTCGTCGACGAAAACGGCGCGGTCACGCTCAAGCCGGTGACGGTGAAGTCCTACGAGAGCAACGACGTCGTCATCACCGGCGGTGTCGACGAGGGCGCCAAGATCGTCGCCCTCGGCGTGCAGAAGCTCGATCCGAGCCAGCGGGTGCGGGTCGTGTCGTCGCTGTCGTTCTAGGTTTTTTACGAGTTACGTCTTGTGAGGTGAGTTTCGGCCCTTGTCCCTAAGCAAAGGCTGAAGCGGCGAAGCGATCCAGAATCTGCCCGGCCCCCTGGATTGCTTCGCTGCCTTGCGACGACGTTTGAACAGAGTGGCTGTCGTTTTTAATTGGATCGACCTTCGGAGAGTGCGATGAAGCGCTTCAACCTTTCGGCCTGGGCCGTCAGCCATCCGACGCTGGTTCTCTTCCTGATGCTCGTGCTCGGCGTCGCCGGCTTCTTCTCCTATGAGAAGCTCGGCCGTGCCGAGGATCCGTTCTTCACGGTGAAGGTGGTCAACGTCTCCGTGATCTGGCCGGGCGCGACCGCGCAGGAGATGCAGACCCAGGTCGCCGATCCCATCGAGAAGAAGATCCAGGAGCTGCCTTACTTCGAGAAGGTGCAGACCTACTCCAAGCCAGCCTTCACCGCGCTCCAGGTCACCTTCCGCGACAACACGCCGCCGAAGGACGTGCCCTACCTCTTCTATCTCTTGCGCAAGAAGCTGGTCGACGTCCAGGGCCAGCTGCCCTCCGGCATTCTCGGACCCGTCGTCAACGACGAGTTCTCCGACGTCGATTCCATCCTCTACATGATGACCGGCGACGGCGCCGACTACGCCCAGCTCAAGAAGGTCTCTGAAGGGTTCCGCCAGCGCCTGCTCAAGGTACCCGGCGTCACCAAGGTCGACGTCTACGGCAATCAGGATGAGCGCATCTTTGTCGAGTTCAGCCACGCCAAGCTCGCCACCCTCGGCATCACGCCGCAGGCGCTGTTCGATTCGCTCGCCAAGCAGAACAACGTGACCCCGGCCGGCACGGTGGAGACCTCCTCGCAGCGCGTGCCGCTGCGCGTCACCGGTGCGCTCGACGGCGCCAAGGCCGTGGCCGAGACCCCGGTCGAGAGTAACGGCCGCGTCTTCCGCCTCGGGGATATCGCCACCGTTACCCACGGCTATGTCGATCCGCCGAGCTTCGTCGTCCGCCAGGAAGGCAAGGCCGCCATCGGCATCGGTGTCGTCACCGCCAAGGGTGCCAACATTCTCGAACTCGGCAAGGAGGTCGAAAAGGCGACCGCCGAGTTCATGAAGGCCGTGCCGCAGGGCATCGACGTCAAGCTGATCGCCGACCAGCCCAAGGTGGTCGAGCACGCCGTCGGCGAGTTCGTGCACTCCTTCTTGGAAGCGCTCGTCATCGTGCTGTTCGTCTCGTTCCTGGCGCTGGGCTGGCGCACCGGCATCGTGGTCGCGCTGTCGGTGCCGCTGGTGCTCGGTATCGTCTTCATCGTCATGAACACGATGTCGCTCGACCTGCACCGCATCACGCTCGGCGCGCTGATCATCGCGCTCGGCCTGCTCGTCGACGATGCCATCATCGCGGTCGAGATGATGGTGGTGAAGATGGAGCAGGGCTGGGATCGCATGCGCGCGGCATCCTTTGCCTGGGAATCAACTGCGTTTCCGATGCTCACGGGAACGCTGGTCACGGCCGCTGGCTTCCTCCCGATCGGCTTTGCCAATTCGGCGGTCGGCGAATATGCCGGCAGCATCTTCTGGATCGTGGCGATCGCGCTGGTCGCCTCCTGGTTCGTTGCGGTGATCTTCACGCCCTATATCGGCGTCAAGCTGCTGCCCGAGATGAAGGCGCACCACAACCACGATCCGCACGCGGTCTACGAGACCCGCATGTACCGCGGCCTGCGCGCCATCGTGCAATGGTGCGTCAACCACCGCATCACCGTGGTGGCCGCGACCGTCGGCGTGTTCGTCGCCTCGATCGTCGGCTTCGGCCACGTCCAGCAGCAGTTCTTCCCGCTGTCGGAGCGGCCCGAGCTGTTCCTGCAGCTGCGCCTGCCCGAAGGCACCGCCTTCAACGTGACCGAGAAGGCCGTTAAAAAGGCCGAGACGCTGCTCAAGGACGACACGGACATCGAGACCTATACGTCCTACGTCGGCCAGGGCTCGCCGCGCTTCTGGCTCGGCCTCAACCCGCAGCTGCCGAACGAGGCCTTCGCCGAGATCGTCATCGTAGCCAAGGGCGTGGAGGCGCGCGAGCGCATCAAGGCCAAGATCGAGAACGCGGCTGCCGAGGGCTTCCTCACCGAGGCGCGCGTGCGCGTCGACCGCTTCAACTTCGGCCCGCCGGTCGGCTTCCCGGTGCAGTTCCGCGTGATCGGCCCCGACCCCAACAAGGTGCGCGAGATCGCCTATCAGGTCCGCGACGTCATGCGCCAGAACAAGAGCGTCAAGGACGTCCAGCTCGACTGGAACGAGCAGTCGCCCTACCTGAAGCTCGTCGTCGACCAGGATCGCGCCCGCGCCATGGGCCTGACCCCGCAGGACGTCTCGCAGGCGCTCGCGATGCTGATCTCGGGCTCGCAGGTCACCACCGTGCGCGACGGCATCGAGAAGGTCGGCGTAGTCGCCCGTGCGATCCCGTCCGAGCGCCTCGACCTCGGTGGCGTCGGCGACCTCACCATCACATCGCGCAACGGCGTCGCCGTGCCGCTGCAGCAGATCGCCAAGATCGAATATGCCCACGAGGAGCCGATCATGTGGCGGCGTAACCGCGACATGGCGATCACCGTGCGCTCCGACGTCGTCGACGGCGTGCAGGCGCCCGACGTGACCAACCAGATCACGCCGAAGCTGAAGGCGATCAAGGATCATCTCGAGCCGGCCTACCGCATCGAGGCGGGCGGCGCGTTCGAGGAATCCGCCAAGGGCAATGCCTCGATCTTCATCCTCTTCCCGGTGATGGTCATGGTGATGCTGACGCTGCTGATGATCCAGCTGCAGAGCTTCTCGCGCCTGATCCTGGTGTTTCTGACCGCGCCGCTCGGCATCGTCGGCGCCTCCCTCGGCCTCAACGTCGCCAACGCCCCGTTCGGCTTCGTGGCGCTGCTCGGCCTGATCGCGCTCGCCGGTATGATCATGCGCAACACGGTCATCCTGGTCGACCAGATCGAGACCGACGTCAGCCACGGCCTGACCCGGCGCGAGGCGATCGTGGAAGCCACCGTCCGCCGGGCCCGCCCCGTGGTGCTGACGGCGCTCGCCGCCATCCTGGCCATGATCCCGCTGTCGCGCTCGGCCTTCTGGGGCCCGATGGCGATCACCATCATGGGCGGCCTCTTTGTCGCGACGTTCCTGACGCTCCTGTACCTGCCGGGCCTCTATGCCCTGTGGTTCCGCAAGAGCCTGGACGAGGCGGGGAACCCCGAGCGGCCTGCCGCGCCGCAGCATGGGAGCGATGACCAGCATGCAATTCCGCTTGCCGAAGCGGCTGAATAGATGAGAAGAGTGCTGATCGACGAGTCCTGACAGATGACACTGGTTGCGGAGCATATCGAAGGCGACACCCGGGATCGTATCCTCGAGGTGGCCGAGCGGCTGTTCCGCCAGATCGGCTACCAGAAGACGACGGTCGGCGACATCGCCAAGGAGCTCAGGATGAGCCCCGCCAACGTCTATCGCTTCTTCGAATCGAAGAAGGCGATTCACCAGGCGGTGGCGAGAGGCCTGATGGGCGAGGTCGAGCTGGAGGCGCAGCGGATAGTGGCCCGGCCCGGCCCGGTGCTCGCGCGCTTCCGTGAGTTGCTCACCACCATCCACCGCATGAACACCGAGCGCTATGTCGGCGACAACAAGCTGCATGAGATGGTCGCGATCGCGATGGAGGAGGACTGGGACGTCTGCGCCGCCCATATGGAATGCATCGCCGGCGTCATCGGCCAGATGATCGCGCAAGGTGTCGCCTCCGGCGAGTTCGAGGCGCCGGACCTGCAACTGGCCGCGCAGTGCGCCTGTACCGCGATGATCCGCTTCTTCCACCCCCAGATGATCGCCCAGTGCGCCACCAAGCCGGGCCCGACCATCGACCAGATGATCGATTTCGTCATCGCGGGTCTGTCGCCGCGCCACTGACGGGCGGGGCTGTTTCCTCTATAAACGGGCCGACCACCCCGGGACTGGCCGGCTGATGGCGACCCATGACGGATCAACATACTCCGTCATTGCGAGGCAGCGAAGCAATCCAGACTCCCTGCTCCTCAGGGTGAGGAGCAGCACTTCTGGATTTGCTTCGCTGCGCTCGCAATGACGAAAAGGAAGCAAGCCCGTGACCGACAAAGACCTTTACTTCTACGAGCCCTCCAAGGGCCACGGCCTCAAGCACGATCCCTTCAACGCCATCATTGCGCCGCGGCCGATCGGCTGGATCTCCTCGCGTGACACCAGGGGCCACGTCAACCTCGCGCCCTACAGCTTCTTCAACGCGTTCTGCTACGTGCCGCCGATCATCGGCTTCTCCTCCACCAACTGGAAGGACACGGTCGCCAACATGGAGCAGACCCGGGAGTTCGTCTGGAATCTGACCACGATGGATCTCGCCAAGCACATGAACGCGACGGCCGCGCATGTCGCTCCCGAGGTGGATGAGTTCAAGATCGCGGGCCTCACCGCGGTCCCCGGCAAGCTCGTCAACGTGCCGCGCGTCGGCGAGAGCCCCGTCGCCTTCGAATGCAAGGTCTCCGACATCGTTCGCCTCAAGGGCGCCGACGGCAAGGAGGCCGATGCCTGGCTGACGCTGGGCGAGGTCGTCGCCGTCCATATCGACAAGGCCATGATCAAGGACGGCGTCTACCAGACCGCCGCCGCCCGCCCCATCGTGCGCGCCGGCCGCCGCGGTGATTATTTCGAGATCAAGCCGGAAAACATGTTCGAGATGATCCGGCCGGATTAGCGGGGCCGCCTCTCTCCACGTCATTTCCTCTCCCGGAACTGCCACCACGCCCCGGCCGTTATGGCTTGGGCGGCTGCCCGGCCGCGGCCAATTCGCTTCGTTTTGCCCGCGAAGTGTTCACGCACCCCCGCCAGTTTCCGTTAAAATGCCCTGTCACCGCGCCGATGCATGAGGTCCGCCATGAGCTTCCGCCGCGACAACATCACAAAGCCGATATTCTCCTGGGCACGCGGCGTGCTGCCGGCGATGTCCGACACCGAGCGCGAGGCGCTGGAGGCGGGCGACGTCTGGTGGGATGCCGATCTCTTCACCGGCGATCCCGACTGGTCGAAATTGCTGAAAATCGCGCCGGCCAGATTGACCGAGGAGGAGCAGGCCTTCCTGAGCGGCCCCGTCGACGCGCTCTGCGCCATGCTCGACGAGTGGAAAATCTTCTGGGAATGGCGCGACCTGCCGCAGGACGTCTGGCATTTCGTCAAGCGCGAAAAGTTCTTCGGCATGATCATTCCGAAGGAGTTCGGCGGCCTCGGTTTCTCGCCCTACGCGCATTCGGAAGTGGTGCGCAAGATCTCGACCCGCTCAATCGCCGCCGCCGTCACGGTGATGGTGCCGAACTCGCTCGGCCCCGGCGAGCTCCTGATGCGCTTTGGTACGAAAGAGCAGCAGGAGCGCTGGCTGCCCCGGCTCGCCGATGGCCGCGACATTCCCTGCTTCGGCCTCACCAGCCCCGAGGCCGGCTCGGATGCCGCCTCGATGGTCGACACCGGCATCGTCTGCAAAGGCATTTTCGAGGGCCGCGAGGTCACAGGTCTCAGGCTCAACTGGCACAAGCGCTACATCACGCTCGGCCCGGTCGCGACGCTGCTCGGCCTCGCCTTCAAGGCCTACGATCCCGATCATCTGGTCGGCGAGCACGAAGAACTCGGGATCACCGTAGCGCTGATCCCGACGAACTTGCCCGGTGTCGAGATCGGCCGGCGCCATCTGCCCTCGATGCAGGTGTTCCAGAACGGCCCGAACCGGGGCCGCGACGTCTTCATCCCGCTCGACTACGTCATCGGCGGCAAGGAGCGTCTCGGACAGGGCTGGAAGATGCTGATGACCGCGCTTGCCGCCGGCCGCGGCATTTCGCTGCCGTCGCTCTCGGCGGCCGGCGCCGCCTATGCCGCGCGCACCACGGGTGCTTACGCCCGCATCCGCGAGCAGTTCGGTGTCTCGATCTCCAAGTTCGAGGGCGTCGAGGAGCCGCTCGCCCGCATCGTCGCCACCGCCTACCAGCTCGATGCCGCGCGTCGGCTGACCTGCGCGGCCCTGAACGCCGGCATTCATCCCGCCGTCATTTCCGGCATCATGAAGCTGCACGCAACGGAGCGGATGCGCACCGCGGTCGACGACGCCATGGACATTCACGGCGGCAAGGCCGTGATCGACGGTCCGCAGAACTATCTCGGCAATCTGCATCGCGCCGTGCCCGTCGGCATCACGGTCGAGGGCGCCAACATCCTGACCCGCAATCTCATCGTGTTCGGGCAGGGCGCCATCCGCGCCCATCCCTATCTGCTCGATGAGATGAATGCGCTGGCGGACACTGATCGCGAGCGAGGGCTCACCGCGTTCGATACCGCGTTCTGGAAACACCTCGGCCACAGTTTTCAGACGCTGTTCCGGGCCTTTGGCCGGAGCTGGACCTTTGGCGCCTTCGCGATGGCGCCCGATGCCGGCGATGCCACGCCATTCTACCGCCAGCTCTCGCGCTATTCGGCGGCTTTCGCTCTCTGCGCCGACATGGCGCTGCTGACGCTCGGCGGCGCGCTCAAGCGCAAGGAGATGCTGTCGGCACGCTTCGGCGACATTCTCTCCGAACTGTATCTGCTTTCAGCCGTCCTGAAGCGCTGGCAGGACGAGGGCCGGCAGAAGGAGGACTTTGCTGCGCTGGAATGGTGCATGGCGACCGGCTTCAAGACCATCGAGAGCCGGCTTGCCGAAATCCTCGCCAACCTGCCCAACCGCTTCGCCGCCGGCTTCCTCAAGCTCGTCGTGCAGCCCTTCGGCGCGCGCGTGCTCGGCCCGTCCGACCGCGTCGTGCACCGATGCGCCAGCCTCGTGCTCGAGCCGTCGGAGGCGCGCGAACGCCTCACGCCGGATCTCGCTTATGTCGACGACGACGGCGGTTTCGCCCGGCTGGAGCGTGCGTTCAAGCTGGTCGCGGACGCCGACGCCATCGCCAGGCGCATGCGTGCCGCGCACATCCGCGACTGGAAGGACGCGGTGACGAAGGGCGTGATCACGCAGGCCGAGGGCGAGCAACTCGCCGCCGCCCACCACGCCGTCACGAAAGTGATCGAAGTCGACGATTTTGCGCCGGAGGCGCTGTCGCCGATTTACAGGAAAGCCGCCGACGTGCATCAGTTCTTCCAGGAACTCGGTGAGCAGAGGGCGGCAAGCTGATGGCACGACCGGTTTTCATCGTCGACGGCAGCCGGACGCCTTTTCTGAAGGCACGTTCGGGGCCGGGTCCATTCACGCCGGTCGATCTTGCCGTGCAATGCGGCCGGCCGCTGCTGGCGCGGCAGCCGTTTTCTCCCGTTGATTTCGACCAGGTCATCCTCGGCTGCGTCAACGTGATCGCGGACGAGACGAACCCGGCCCGCGTCGCCGCGCTCCGGCTCGGCATGGGTGAGGACATGGTCGCCTTCACCGTGCAGATCAATTGCGGCTCCGGCATGCAGTCGATCGACACCGCCTATCGCTACATCCGCGAAGGCCATGCCGACATGATCCTGGCCGGCGGCACCGAGGCGCTGAGCCACGCGCCGCTTGTCTGGCCGAATTCCGGTGTGCGCTGGTTTGCGGGTCTCGCCACCGCCAAGGGCGTGGCGGCGAAGCTCGCCGCCGCGTTCAAGCTGCGGCCGCGTGATCTCAAGCCGATCATCGGCCTCGAGCGCGGGCTGACCGATCCCGTCACCGACCTGAACATGGGGCAGACCGCCGAGGTCGTCGGCCATCTCTTCGGCATCACCCGCGCACAGTCCGACGCCTATGCGGCCGAAAGCCATCGCCGGCTTGCGCATGCGCAGGCCGAGGGCTTTCTGAAAGGCGAGGTCGAGACCGCGTTCTCCCGCGACGGCAAATTCTTCGACCATGACGACGGCGTGCGGCCGGACTCGACGGCCGAGTCTCTCGCGAAACTGAGGCCGGTGTTCGAGCGGCCCTGGGGCCAGGTCACCGCCGGCAATTCCTCGCAGATCACCGACGGCGCGTCCTGGGTGATCCTTGCTTCTGATGCGGCCGTAGCCAAGCACAAGCTGGAGCCGAAGGCAGTGATCGTCGACAGCCACTGGGCCGCACTGGATCCCAGCATCATGGGACTCGGGCCCGTGATGTCCGCGACGCCGCTGCTGAAGCGCAATGACCTCACCATCAAGGACGTCGAGACCTGGGAGCTGAATGAGGCCTTTGCGACCCAGGTGCTCGGCTGCCTCGCCGCATGGAACGACGAAAAATTCTGCCGCGAGATCCTGGAGCTGGACGGTGCCGCTGGCGAGCTCGATCGCGAGCGGCTCAACGTCGATGGCGGCGCGATCTCGCTCGGCCATCCGGTCGGCACCTCCGGCAACCGCATCGTGCTGCATCTCGTCAACGCCATGCAGCGGCTCGGCACGCGGCGCGGCGTTGCCACCGAATGCATCGGCGGCGGGCTCGGCGGCGCCATGCTGATCGAGGCGGTGTGACCATGGATTCCAAGATCATGACCGCGCTCGGCGATCGCGTCCTGACGCTCGGGCCTCAGCCTGCGCCCGATGGTCCATACAAGCACTTCAAGCTGTCGCGCGATGCCGATGGCGTTGCCTGGCTGCTATTCGACCGTGACGGCGCGAGCGCCAACACGCTCTCTTCGGACGTGATGGAGGAATTCGACGCCGCCCTCGCGGCGATCGAGACCGAGCGTCCGGCCGGTCTCGTGATCCGCTCGGCCAAACCGTCCGGCTTCATTGCCGGCGCCGACGTCAACGAATTCCGTGGCGCCTCCGACCCTGAAGCGGTGGAGACGCGCATCCGCGCCGCCCATGCGGTGGTCGATCATCTGGAAGCGCTGAAGCTGCCGACGGTCGCGGTCATCCACGGCTTCTGTCTCGGCGGCGGCCTCGAGGTCGCGCTCGCCTGCCAGGCTCGCATCGCCATCGACGGCGCGCGCTTCGGCTTCCCGGAGGTGATGCTCGGCCTGCATCCCGGCCTCGGCGGCGCCGCGCGCTTCACCGCGCTGGTCAATCCGACCCAGTCCATGGCGCTGATGCTGACCGGCCGCACCATCGACGCGCGCCGTGCCAAATCGCTCGGCCTCGTCGACATCGTGACGCAGGAGCGCCACATCCGTGGTGCCGTGAAGGATGTGCTGTTCGGTCGCCTCAAGCGTGCCAAGCCTGGCCTGCTGGCGCGGGCGGCCAATCTCGGACCGGTGCGCGGGCTGCTGGCCAAGCGCATGCGCTCGGAGGCGGCGAAAGCTGCCCCCCGCGAGCAATATCCCGCGCCTTACGCGCTGATCGATCTCTGGGAGACACATGGCGGCAGCAAGGCCGCGATGCTGAAGGCCGAGCAGGCCTCGTTCGCCAGGCTGATGGTGACGCCGACCGCGCAGAACCTCATCCGCGTGTTCTTCCTGCGCGAGCAGATGAAGAAGGCCGCCGGAAGCGCCAATTCGGTGAAGCATGTCCACGTCATCGGCGCCGGCGCCATGGGTGGTGACATCGCGGGGTGGTGTGCGGGGCAGGGACTGCGCGTCTCGCTCGCCGACATGAAGGCGGAGCCGATCGCGGCTGCGGTCAAGCGCGCGGCCGATCTCTACGGCAAGATCATCCGCAAGCCCACCGAGGTGCGCGACGCGCTCGATCGCCTGATCCCCGACATGGACGGCGAGGGCGTCCGCAACGCCGATCTCATCATCGAGGCGGTCCCGGAAAAGCTCGAGCTGAAGCAGAAGGTCTATGCCGCCCTCGAGCCGCGGATCAAGTCGGGCGCGATCCTCGCGACCAACACATCGAGCATCCCGCTTCAGGATCTGCGCACCACGCTGGCGCGGCCGGAGCGGCTGGTCGGCCTGCATTTCTTCAATCCGGTCTCGCGGCTGCAACTGGTCGAGGTCGTCAGCCACGACGGCAACGAGCCAGAGGTGTTGAAGAGAGCGCTCGCCTTCGTCGGCGCGATCGACCGCCTGCCGCTCGGCGTGAAGAGCTCGCCCGGCTTCCTCGTCAACCGCGCGCTGACGCCCTACATGCTCGAAGCCATGGTGATGCTGGACGAGAAGGCCGACCAGCGGCTGATCGATGCTGCGGCCGAGCAGTTCGGCATGCCGATGGGGCCGATCGAGCTGGCTGACCAGGTCGGCCTCGACATCTGCCTCGACGTCGGCGACATGCTGCGGTCCAAGTTCGGCGACCTGCTGCCGCCGACGCCGGCCTGGCTGCGCGACAAGGTGGCCAGGGGCGAGCTCGGCCGCAAGACCGGCAAGGGCTTCTACACCTGGAAGGACGGCAAGGCCGAGAAGGCGCCGTTGCCGGACACCGGCCGGCGCGTCACCGACCAGATGATCGACCGCCTGGTGCTGCCGATGTCCAATGTCTGCGTCGCGGCCCTTCGCGAGGGCATCGTCGACGATGCCGACGCGGTCGACGGCGCCATGATCTTCGGCACCGGTTATGCACCGTTCCGCGGCGGTCCGCTGAACTATGCGCGCACGCGCGGCGTGGAAAACATTGTATCTACCCTGCGTGCGCTGGCGGAGCGGTTCGGCGGGCGCTTCGCGCCCGACCCGGGCTGGGACGATTTCAAGTGAGCAATCTCGAGTGAGAGCGGCATGAACGAGCAAGCCAATACCGGGCCGAGCGGGGATCTCTGCATCCGCACGCTGGCGATGCCGGCCGATACCAACGCGAACGGCGACATCTTCGGCGGCTGGCTGCTCAGCCAGATGGACGTCGGCGGCGGCGTGTTTGCATCGAAGGTCGCGAAGTCGCGCACGGTCACGGTTGCGATCGAGGCGATGAATTTTCGAAAAGCCGTCTATGTCGGCGATCTCGTCTCGGTCTACGCCAACCTCGTGCGTGTGGGGCGCACGTCCATCACCGTGCATCTGGAAGCGTGGGCTTTGCGCCGCGGCGAGCAGCATCCGTTCCTCGTCACCGACGGCAACTTCACCTATGTCTCGATCGACGAGCACGGCCGCCCGCAGGCGGTTCGTTCGGGCGGCACTGGCATCGCGACGTGATCGCGCGCGGCGCTCGGTCTCGTCTCACGAAAACCTGCAGCATACCAAACGCGGCGCGCGTGAGTCGTCGCGTCGCGGCTTCGCCAAGAACCAGTCATAAAACGGATGAGGTCCCGGCGTACTCGATTGGGTGTCGATTCGGGGTGGAAACGGCCTCAAATGCCTGAGGAACCTTTGGGCAGGAGCACCGTTATTTGCCCGCACTGAGGAATCCACGGACCATGCCGGACAGCTACATCATCGAAGTCGATTCGCAGACCGCAGGTATCGTCGTTCGTTCCCAAGGAGGCTACTGCTTCTTCGCCTCATCGCACCGCTTCAACCGTCTCGAAGGCCAGCTCTTCCGCAACGCCCGCGAAGCCGAGCGCGCTGCGCGCAGGCTGCTGAACCGTGATGTGAAGGAGGCGGCGTAAGCGCCCGCCGCTGGTGATTTCGACCCGCGAAACGTGGTCGGAAATTTTTGCCGCCCTCCCTTCTCCCCCGTGGGAGAAGGTGGCGCGAAGCGCCGGATGAGGGGTTGTCCTTGAAAACGCCGAACTGAGGGGTTCGCTCCGCGGAGAGAAACCCCCTCACCCGTCTCGCCGCTTTGCGGCGAGCCACCCTCTCCCGCGAGGTGTGAGGTCGGAAGCACCATCACAACTTCGTCGCCGCGCGCGACAAGAGCTTCCACTCGTCGCCCTGCTTCTGCCAGTTCATCAGGATGTGAAGGTTGGTCGATACTTTTTTCCCATCGGCTGCCATCTCCTGTTCTCCCAGCCAGTGGAACCGCACGATGGCGGCGGGGCCGACGACCTTGATGGTCGGGTCCTTGTACTCGATCGACAGGAATTTCGATTTGCCGTCGGTGGCATTGGCGATGAAGGTCGCCTTATCCTCGACCTTGCCGCTGGAATGGCTGTAGCTCAGATCGTCCCAGCACAGCGCGCCGAGCGCCTTCGGGTCGGCCGCGATCTGGGCGAGGCGGAAGGCCTCGACCTTCTTCGCCACGGCGTCCTCGTCCGCTGACGCGGCCAGCGCCGAACTGGTGAGAGCTAGCGTGGAAACCGCAAGAGCCGGGACAGCAAGAGTCGAGAGAGCCAGATCGCGTCGGTTGATCGTCATCGTTTCCTCCTTTTTGGTCTTGGCCGGAGTGTTGCAGCCGCGCGCGACTTTGTCGAGTGCCGCATTGTCGTCATGTGGATGCGTCATTGCGCGATCGAAGCCGTATTGATACGTCTCGCGCGTCGCTGCGTCGCGCATGTGGGAAAGTACGGAAATGATCGAGGCCAGCTACGATGCGATGGGCAGGGCGTTGTTGTTCGACATTGACGGCACGCTCGCCGACACCGATCCGTTGCACCTGAAGGCTTTCAACCAGGTGCTCGGACCGCACGGCCATGTCTTCGATCACGCACGCTTCTCCAGGGAGCTGCAAGGCTTCGCCAATGTCGCGATCGGCGAGCGCTTTCTTTCCCACGAGGCGCCGGAGCGGCGCGCCGCGATCCTCGACGAGAAGGAGAAGGTCTTCCGCGCGCTCGTGGCCGGGCAGATCGCGCCGCTGCCGGGCCTGATGGCCCTGCTCGACCGGGCCGACAGCGCCGGCATTCCCATGGTCGCCGTGACCAACGCGCCGCGTCTCAACGCCGAGCTGCTGCTTTCCGGTCTCGGCATCACGCATCGCTTCAAGGCGCTCGTGATCGGCGCCGAGCTGCCGCACGGCAAGCCGCATCCGCTGCCCTATCAGGAAGGGCTGCGTTTCGTCGGCGCGCGGCCGGAGACCTCGGTCGCGTTCGAGGACTCCCGCACCGGCGTGCAATCCGCCACCGCGGCCGGAATTCCGACCGTCGGGATCCGGACCAGCCTCAGCCATGCTGACCTGGTTGCATCCGGCGCGGTCACCTCCGCCAGCGCCTTCGACGATCCGGCGCTGCTCGCGCGCCTTGCTGGCAGCATGGCGTGGTGACGGCCCTTCATCCGTTAACCGTGATCGGCGCGCGCATTGACCGAAGGCGCGAACCGCCGCACCATGCATCATTCTGATTTGAGGCCTCTGCCGTGACCGGATTGACCCATCGCCAAGCCGAAATCCTCAACATCGCTCGCGCCTCCGGCCGCGTCATGGTCGAGGAGCTTGCACGCCGGTTCGAGGTCTCGGCCCAGACCATCCGCAAGGATCTCAACGATCTCTGCGAGCGGAGATCGCTGACCCGCATCCACGGCGGCGCCATCATCGCCTCCGGCGTGGAGAACCTCGCCTATGAGGCGCGCCGCTTCGTCGCCGCCGACGAGAAGAAGGCGATCGGGGCTGCAGCCGCCTCGCTGATCCCGAACGGCTGCTCGCTCTTCATCAACATCGGCACCACGACCGAGGAGGTCGCGAGCGCGCTGACCTCGCATGAGGATCTGCTCGTCATCACCAACAACCTCAATGTCGCGATGCTGCTGTACCGCCATCCCCGCATCGAGGTGGTGGTCGCGGGCGGCACGGTGCGGCGCGCCGATGGCGCCGTGGTCGGCTCGACTGCGACGCAGCTGATCGGCCAATTCAAGGTCGACTACGCCATCATCGGCGCCTCGGCGATCGACGAGGAGGGTGCGCTGCTCGACTTCGATTATCGCGAGGTGCAGGTGGCGCAGGCCATCATCGCCAATGCCCGCAGCGTCATGCTGGTCGCCGATTCCACGAAGCTCCGCCGCAGCGCGCCGGTGCGCATCGCCCATATCACCCAGATCCAGACCTTCGTCACCGACCAGGAGCTGCCCGAGCGCCTCGCCACCATCTGCCACAGCAAGGGCATCGAGGTGGTCGAGGCGATGCCGAAGGGCACTGACATCGATGATCCGCAGGCCGATGCCCAGGATGGCGCGCCTGAAGCCGCACCGGTGGTGCGGTTGAGATAGGCTAGACGTCGTCCCACGGATTGAGCAGTGGGACGCCGAACGCGGCAAAGTCCTTCACGTTGCGCGTGACGAGCGTGAGGCCGTGCGCGAGGGCGGTGGCTGCAAAGAAGCCGTCCATGACGGACAGCGCAACGCCGCTCCTGCGGCTCTGAGCCATCAGGTCGCCCCAGCGCTCCGCCACCGCGTGATCGATCGCCAGGACGCGTGCGGCAAAACGCGCCGGGAGATCGTGGGCAAGCCAGTCCGCCAGCGCGGTGCGCCGGCGTCCGTCCTCCAGCAACGCGATGCCGCCGCGAAGCTCGGCGATCGATGCAACGCTGATGAACGCACGGTCCTCGTCGATCGAATCCAGCCACGCCAAAACGTTCGGCGAAGGCGCGGGCCGCTGAACTTCCGACAGCACGTTGGTGTCGAGCAGCAGGTTCACGGCGTTTCGTCGCGTGGTGCGTCGTGCTCGCGTTCAAGGTCGAGGTCGGCGCCGCGCAGCGGTGATGCCAGCAGGAATTCGGCCAAAGTACCTTTTCGCGCAGTCTTGCGCGCCCATTCCTCGGCGGAAACGATCACGGCATCCGGCTTGCCGTGGCGGGTGATGACCTGCGGGCCGGCTTGGGCACGGTCGATCACCTCGGACAGTCGTGCCTTGGCCTTGGCAAGCGTCCAGATGTCCTCAGCCGGAAGCGCGTCGGGTGCAGTGTTTCGGTCGGTCATGCGGGCTGAAAACTAATATGACTATTATGACTATATGCTGCGCGTTTGATCATTCAAGAGCGCTGGGGCTTCTCGAATTGCCGTCGAACCTGCTTATTTCCGCGGCCTCTTGCCCACCAAAAAAGTTCCTCTTTTCACTTCCTTTCGCCTCTCTTTCATGTTGCTTTCGTTTTGTGGTGTGATCTAATCAAAAACGAAAGTAGCCGCTCGAAGGAACGGGCGGTCGCCGGGGGATGCGTCTGTTGGAGCGTATTTTCGATCTCGCCATCATCGGAGGCGGTGTTAACGGCTGCGGCATCGCGCGTGACGCGGTGGGCCGGGGCAACACGGTTTTCCTTTGTGAAATGAACGATCTGGCGTCCGGGACCTCCTCCTGGTCGACCAAGCTGGTGCATGGCGGCCTGCGCTATCTCGAATATTACGAGTTTCGCCTGGTCCGCGAGGCGCTGATCGAGCGCGAGATCCTCTGGGGCATCGCGCCCCACATCATCCGCCCCCTGCGTTTCGTCCTGCCGCATCACGCCGGCCTGCGTCCGGCCTGGCTGCTGCGGCTCGGCCTCTTCCTTTATGATCATATTGGCGGCCGCCATCTGCTGCCCGCCACGCGCTCGGTCGATCTCGAGCGCGACGAGGTCGGCAAGCCGCTGATCCCGAACCGCTATAGCCGCGCCTTCGAATATTCCGACTGCTTCGTCGACGATGCCCGCCTCGTCGTGCTCAACGCGCGCGATGCCGCCGACAAGGGCGCCGAGATCCGCACCCGCACCCGCGCCACCGAGATCCGCCAGGCCGACGGCGTCTGGACCGTCAGCATGCTCAACACGTTGACCGGCGAGCGCTCGCAGATCCGGGCGAAGGCGCTGGTCAATGCCGGCGGTCCCTGGGTCGAGGACGTGCTCGGCCGTGGCGCCGGCGTGAATGCGAAAGCCAAGGTCCGCCTGGTGCAGGGCTCGCACATCGTGGTCAAGAAGCTCTACGACCACGACCGCGCCTACATGTTCCAGAATGCCGACGGCCGCATCATCTTCGTGATCCCGTACCAGGACGATTTCACGCTGATCGGCACCACCGATCGCGACTATGACGGCGATCCCGCCAAGGTGAAGGCGACGGCTGAGGAGATCGAGTATCTCTGCAAGGCGGCCAGCGAGTATCTGGCCAGGCCCGTGACGCCCGGGGACGTGGTCTGGACCTATTCCGGCGTGCGGCCGCTCTATGATGACGGCGCCAGCGACGCCAAGGCCGCGACGCGCGACTACGTCTTCGAGCTCGACACGCCCGGCGGTTCCCCGCTGCTGTCGATCTATGGCGGCAAGATCACGACCTATCGCCGCCTCGCCGAGGAGGCGCTGGAGCGCCTTGCGCCTTATCTGCGCAGTGCGAAAGCGCGCGACGGCTGGACCGGAAAATGGCCGCTGCCCGGCGGTGACATGAACGTGTCGGATATCGACGGGCTGATCGTGGAGCTTCAGCGCGGCTATCCCTTCCTCGGCCATGAGCATGCGCGGCGTCTGGCCCGCGCCTATGGCACCCGCGCCATCAAGCTGCTCGGCGATGCCAAGTCGGCCGCCGATCTCGGCCAGGCTTTCGGTGCCACCCTGACCGAGCGCGAGGTCCGCTACCTCATGGCCAATGAATGGGCCGTCACCGCCGAGGACATCGTCTGGCGACGTTCCAAGCTGGGCCTGCGACTATCTGCCGACGAGATCGCGGCGCTTGACGACTGGATCAGGGCCCACGCCGTGTCGCAAAGTCCCCTGCTGGAAGCGGGAGGACGCTCATGAGCGTGACACTCGACCACGTGACCCGGACCGTCGACGGTATCGAGCACATCCGCGACGTCTCGCTGACGCTCGAGAGCGGCACGCTCAACGTGCTGCTCGGGCCGACGCTGTCGGGCAAGACCTCGATCATGCGGCTGCTCGCCGGCCTCGACAAGCCGACCACGGGCAGGGTGCTGGTTGGCGGCAAGGACGTCACCGGCGCCGACGTGCGCCAACGTTCCGTTGCCATGGTCTATCAGCAGTTCATCAACTACCCTTCGCTCACGGTGTACGAGAACATCGCCTCGCCCTTGCGCGTGCAGGGCAAGCCGCGCGAGGAGATCGAGGCACGCGTGGCCCAAGCGGCAAAGCTGCTGCGGCTCGAGCCGTTCCTGAAGCGCACCCCGCTCCAGCTCTCCGGCGGCCAGCAGCAGCGCACCGCGATTGCGCGCGCCCTGGTCAAGGACGCCGATCTCGTGCTGCTCGACGAGCCGCTCGCCAATCTCGACTACAAGCTCCGCGAGGAACTGCGCGCCGAGTTGCCGCGCATCTTCGAGGCCTCGGGCGCGATCTTCGTCTATGCCACCACCGAGCCCACCGAGGCGCTTTTGCTCGGCGGCAACACGGTGTGCATGTGGGAGGGCCGGGCGCTGCAGATGGGCGAGACCGCCAACGTCTACCGCCGGCCGCAGACCTTGCGCGTCGCGCAGGTCTTCTCCGATCCGCCGCTCAACCTCGTCGGCATCGAGAAGAAGAACGGCTCTGTGCAATATGCCGGCGGCACGGCGTCGCCGGCGTCGGGCCTCTATTCGTCGCTTGCCGACGGCGCCTATCGCGTCGGCTTCCGCGCCCATCAGCTCGCCCTTGCCAATGGCGAGACCAACCGCCATGCCTTCCATGCCACTGTCACGGTGACCGAAATCACCGGTTCGGAGAGTTTTGTGCATCTGACCCGCGATGGATCGAACTGGGTGGCGGTGCTGCACGGTGTGCACGAGTTCGAGCCGGGCCAGACTATCGACGCGGTGCTCGATCCCGACGATGTGTTTGTGTTCGACGCGGCCGATCGCCTCGTCGCGGCACCTGGTTGTTGAGGGAGATGCGCCATGGCCCGCATTGACCTCGTCGATCTCGCCCATTCCTACGGCGGCAATGATGCACCGCAGGAAAGCTTTGCGCTGAAGCCTGTCACCATGACCTGGCGGCAGGGCGGCGCCTATGCGCTGCTCGGCCCAAGCGGCTGCGGCAAGACCACGCTGCTCAACGTCATCTCCGGCATCATCACGCCCTCGCGCGGGAAAATCCTGTTCGACGGGGTGGACATCACACCGCTGTCAACGCAGAAGCGCAACATCGCCCAGGTGTTCCAGTTTCCGGTGATCTACGACACCATGACGGTGGGGCAGAACCTCGCGTTTCCGCTGAAGAACCGAGGCGTGGCGAAGGCCGACATCGACAGGCGCGTCGCCGAGATCGGTCGCCTGCTCGATCTCGAGCCCTATCTGAACCGCAAGGCCACCCGGCTCACGGCCGACGCCAAGCAGAAGATCTCGCTCGGCCGGGGCCTCGTGCGCAACGACGTTGCCGCCGTGCTGTTCGACGAGCCGCTGACGGTGATCGATCCCGAGCTGAAATGGCAGCTCCGGTCCAAGCTGAAGGCGCTGCATCGCGAGCTCGACCTCACGATGATCTACGTCACCCACGACCAGACCGAGGCGCTGACCTTCGCCGACACCGTGGTCGTCATGCATGACGGCCGCGTCGTGCAAAGCGGCACGCCGGCCGAGCTGTTCGACAAGCCGGCGCATACCTTCGTCGGTTATTTCATCGGCTCGCCCGGCATGAACATCCTGCCGGCGGAGGTCAGGGGACGCGAGGCGCTGATAGACGGCCACGTCATCGCGCTGAATCGCAGCTACGACAGCCTTCCGGCCGGTGCCAAAATCGAGATCGGCGTGCGCCCCGAATTCGTCGAGGTGGTCGCGCCTGCGCCCGGCCTGCTCACCGCCAGGATCGAGCGCATCGACGATCTCGGCCGCATCCGTTTCGCGCGGACGCGCCTCGGCGATGCCAAGCTCGCCGCGCGCGCACCTGGCGGCTTCACCAGCAAGGATGGCACGGCCGGGCTGAAATTCGATCCGTCGCACGTCCACGTCTATGCCGACAGCCTTCGGGTGGAGGGAGCCGCCTGATGGACAAGACCGTCAACCAAAAAGCCTGGTTCCTGGTGCTGCCGGTGTTCCTGGTCGTCGCCTTCTCCGCGGTGCTGCCGCTGATGACGGTGGTGAACTATTCGATGCAGGACACTTTCGGCAACAATCAGTTCTTCTGGAATGGCGTCGGCTGGTTCAAGGAACTGCTCGATCCCTCGACCGATCTCGGCGGCCGCTTCCTCGCCTCGCTCGGCCGCAATCTGTTCTTCTCGATGGTGATCCTCGCCATCGAGGTGCCGCTCGGCATCGTCGTCGCGCTGTCGATGCCGCGCGAGGGCTGGACGGTAGCGGCCTGCCTGATCATCCTCGCGCTGCCGCTGCTGATTCCGTGGAACGTGGTCGGCACCATCTGGCAGATCTTCGGCCGACCCGACATCGGCCTGCTCGGCTATGCCCTGAACGCCGTCGGCATCGACTACAACTACGTCTCCAACGAGGTCGATGCCTGGGTCACGGTCATCGTGATGGACGTCTGGCACTGGACCAGCCTCGTCGCGCTGCTCTGCTATGCCGGCCTGAAGTCGATCCCGGACGCCTATTATCAGGCGGCGCAGATCGACGGCGCCTCGCGCTGGGCGGTGTTCAAGGCGATCCAGCTGCCGAAGATGAACCGCGTGCTCTTGATCGCGGTGCTGCTGCGCTTCATGGACAGCTTCATGATCTACACCGAGCCGTTCGTGGTGACGGGCGGCGGACCCGGCAACTCCACCACCTTCGTGTCGATCGAGCTCGTCAAGATCGCGCTCGGCCAGTTCGATCTCGGCAAGGCTGCCGCGCTGTCGCTGGTCTATAACCTGATCATCCTGATCGTCTGCTGGATCTTCTACACCGTCATGACCAATGCCGGTGTCGAGCGGAAAGTTCAGGCTGAGAGCGAGCCGGCGGCGGAGCCGAAGCCTTCGGCCGCGCTCAAGCCGGTGCCGGCGCTCAAGCCAAAGGAAGGAGTGGCCTGATGCATTCGATCCCCGGCCGCCGCCTCATCATGGGGCTGTTCCTGGTCTTCCTGCTGCTGCCGATCTACTGGCTGGTCAACATGAGCTTCAAGACCAACAGCGAGATCGTCTCGACGATGACGCTGTGGCCGCACACCCCGACGCTGCAGCACTACAAGCGCATCTTCACCGACGAGAGCTGGTATTCGGGCTACATCAACTCGCTCGAATACGTCGTCCTCAACACCATCATCTCCATCTCGGTGGCGCTGCCGGCGGCCTACGCGTTCTCGCGCTACCGCTTCCTCGGCGACAAGCATCTGTTCTTCTGGCTGCTGTCGAACCGCATGGCGCCGGCGGCGGTTTACGCCCTGCCGTTCTTCAACCTCTATTCGGCGATCGGCCTGTTCGATACGCCATGGGCCGTCGCGCTCGCGCACTGCATCTTCAACGTTCCGCTCGCGGTGTGGATCCTCGAAGGCTTCGTCTCCGGCGTGCCGCGCGAGATCGACGAGACCGCCTTCCTCGACGGCTATTCCTTCCCGCGCTTCTTCATCAAGATCCTGGTGCCGCTGATCGCGAGCGGCATCGGCGTCGCCGCCTTCTTCTGCTTCATGTTCTCCTGGGTCGAGCTGCTGCTCGCGCGCACGCTGACCTCGGTGCAGGCCAAGCCCATCGCCGCGATCATGACGCGAACGGTGTCGGCGGCGGGCATGGACTGGGGCCTGCTCGCGGCTGCCGGCGTGCTCACCATCATCCCGGGCGCGCTGGTGATCTGGTTCGTCCGCAACTACATCGCGCGCGGCTTCGCGCTCGGCCGCGTGTAAGGGAGGCATCGATGGAATCCATCGCATGGATGGCCTGGACGCTGCCGACCGCGATCTTCTTCGCGGCGCTGGCCTGCACGCTGGCGGTCATGACGTGGCTCGCCGCGGTCTACCCCGAGGCCGAGCGCATCGGCGTGCTCAGTATTCCGACCACGCGCGGCGACCGCCTCTTCATCTCGCTGATCGCCGCGGCCGTCATCCATCTGCTCTGGATCGGCTTCGTCGGCACCGACGCGATCGCCACGGTGCCGATCGGCGAGGAAGGGTTTGAGATCTCGAGCCTGTGGCTCGCATCAGGAATTTCGCTGGTCACGGCCGCGCTTATTTTCCGCACGGTCTGAAGCTCGCGAAGGGACGGCCAGATCCGGGACCAACCCGGGCCTGTATAAAAGTTTGTCGCTGCAACGGAGGAAAACATGCGACAGTTTAGGAGAAGGAAAGGTCCATTGACCAAGAATAGTTTTCTGACCATGTCCAGCGTCGCCGCGATCGTTGCGGTGTCGCTCGCCGTCTCGGCGCCGGTCAGCGCGGCCGACGAGGCCGTGATCCAGAAGTGGATCGCGGAATTCCAGCCCTCGACGCTGTCGAAGGAAGACCAGAAGAAGGAGCTGGAGTGGTTCGCCAAGGCGGCCGAGCCCTTCAAGGGCATGGAGATCAACGTCGTCTCCGAGACCATCACCACCCACGAATACGAGTCGCAGACGCTGGCCAAGGCGTTCTCCGAGCTCACCGGCATCAAGCTCAAGCACGACCTCATCCAGGAAGGTGATGTCGTCGAGAAGCTGCAGACCCAGATGCAGTCCGGCAAGAACGTCTATGACGGCTGGATCAACGACAGCGACCTGATCGGAACGCACTTCCGCTACGGCCAGACCGTGATCCTGTCGGACTACATGACCGGCGAGGGCAAGGACGTCACCGACCCCATGCTCGACGTCAACGACTTCATCGGCAAGTCGTTCACCACGGCGCCGGACGGCAAGCTCTATCAGCTGCCCGACCAGCAGTTCGCGAACCTCTACTGGTTCCGCTACGACTGGTTCACCAACCCCGACTACAAGGCCAAGTTCAAGGCCAAGTACGGCTACGAGCTCGGCGTGCCCGTGAACTGGTCCGCCTATGAGGACATCGCCGAGTTCTTCACCAACGACATCAAGGAGATCAACGGCGTCAAGGTCTACGGCCATATGGACTATGGCAAGAAGGACCCCTCGCTCGGATGGCGCTTCACCGACGCCTGGCTGTCGATGGCCGGCAACGGTGACAAGGGCATTCCGAACGGTCTGCCGGTCGACGAGTGGGGCATCCGCATGGAAGGCTGCCGTCCGGTCGGCTCCTCGGTCGAGCGTGGTGGCGACACCAACGGTCCGGCCGCGGTGTACTCGATCACCAAGTATCTCGAGTGGCTGAAGAAGTATGCGCCGCCCCAGGCGCAGGGCATGACCTTCTCCGAGGCAGGCCCCGTGCCGGCGCAAGGCAACATCGCCCAGCAGATCTTCTGGTACACCGCCTTCACCGCCGACATGGTGAAGCCGGGTCTGCCGGTGGTGAATGCGGACGGTACACCGAAGTGGCGTATGGCTCCGTCGCCGCACGGCTCCTACTGGAAGGAAGGCATGAAGCTCGGCTACCAGGATGCCGGCTCCGCGACGCTGCTGAAGTCGACGCCGGCGGATCGCCGCAAGGCAGCCTGGCTCTATCTCCAGTTCATCGTCTCCAAGTCGGTGAGCCTGAAGAAGAGCCACGTCGGTCTCACCTTCATCCGTGAATCCGACATCTGGGACAAGTCGTTCACCGAACGTGCGCCGAAGCTCGGCGGCCTGATCGAGTTCTACCGCTCGCCCGCCCGCGTGCAGTGGACCCCGACCGGCAACAACGTGCCCGACTATCCGAAGCTCGCGCAGCTGTGGTGGCAGAACATCGGCGATGCGTCGTCCGGTGCGAAGACGCCGCAGCAGGCGATGGACGCGTTGGCCGCCGCTCAGGACTCCGTGATGGAGCGCCTGGAGAAGTCCGGCGTGCAGGGCGCCTGCGGTCCGAAGCTGCACAAGAAGGAGACGGCCGAGTACTGGTTCGCCAAGGCCCAGAAGGACGGCACCATCGCCCCGCAGCGCAAGCTCGCCAACGAGAAGCCGAAGGGCGAGACGGTGGACTACGACACGCTGATCAAGTCCTGGCCCGCCACGCCGCCCAAGCGCGCGGAAGCGAAGTAAGCGCCGCGTAGCGTCATCAAATGCGAAAGGCCGGGAGCGATCCCGGCCTTTTTGCTTGGCGCGTGTGGCGCGCTGCCTCTCCACGTCATTGCGAGCGCAGCGAAGCAGTCCAGAGTCTTTCCGCGGATGCAGCCTGGATTGCCTCGTCGCAAGGGCTCCTCGCAATGACGGGGGATAGAGCGACGACGTGGCTACTCCGCCGGCTCGGCCGCCAGCGTCGGATAGTCCGTGTAGCCTTTTGCGCCGCCGCCATAGAACGTGTTCTTGTCCCAGTCGTTCAGGCCCGCGCCCTGCTTCAGCCGCTCGACGAGATCGGGGTTGGAGATGAACGGCTTGCCGAAGGCGATCAGGTCGGCCGCGTTCGCCTCGAGCATCTTGCTGGCGAGATCGAAGTCGTAGCCGTTGTTGGCGACGTAGGCGCCACTGAAGCGCTTGCGCAAGCTCGCATAGTCGAACGGCGCGATGTCGCGCGGCCCGCCGGTGGCGCCCTCGACGACGTGGAGATAGACCAGCTTCAGCGCGCTGAGGCCGTCGACGATGTGGTCGTACAGGGCCTGCGGGTTGGAATCCGAGATGTCGTTGGCGGGCGTCACCGGCGAGATGCGGATGCCGGTGCGGTCGGCACCGGCTTCAGCCACCACGGCCCTGGAGACCTCCAGCATCAGCCGTGCGCGGTTCTCGATCGAGCCGCCATAGGCGTCGCCGCGCTTGTTGCTGCCGTCCTTGGCGAACTGCTCGAGCAAATAGCCGTTGGCACCGTGGATCTCGACGCCGTCGAAGCCGGCTTCCAGCGCGTTCTTCGTCGCGCGCTTGAAGTCGTCGATGATGCCGGGAATTTCGGAGAGTTCGAGCGCGCGGGGCTCGGAGACATCGGCGAAGCCGCCGTTGACGAACGTCTTGCCCCTGGCGCGGATCGCGCTCGGCGCGACCGGGGCTGCGCCATTCGCCTGCAGGTCGACATGCGAGATGCGGCCGACATGCCAGAGCTGGATGAAGATCTTGCCGCCGCGCTCATGCACCTTGTCGGTGACCTTGCGCCAGCCGGCGACCTGCTCCTTGCTGTAGATGCCGGGGGTGTCCTGGTAGCCCTGGCCTTGTTGCGAGACCTGGCTCGCTTCGGTGATCAGGAGCCCTGCGGAGGCGCGCTGGCCGTAATAGTCGGCGGCGAGCGCGCCCGGTACGAACGTGCCGGGAACGGCGCGGTTGCGCGTCAGCGGCGCCATGACAAGGCGGTTGGCCAACGTGATCGGGCCGAGCTTGTAGGTCTCAAACAATTTGGTCGAACGGCTCATGGGAATGCTTCCAGGCGGTGAGAGGTCCCGAACACTTGTGCATCGCGACATCAGGCGCAAGGGATGAGCCATACGGAAAGTGCAGGCGAGCTACGCGGCAGCGCCCGCGTAGCATAATTCATGTGCAATTCCGGCTGCGACAGCGGATTTCCGCTGACGCGGCGGTACGATTTGAAAATCAGTTCAGGCCCATGAAATCGCGCTTGCCGATCTCGACGCCGTTGTGGCGCAGGATGCCGTGGGCGGTCGCACAGTGGAAATAGAAGTTTGGCAGCGAGAATGCACTCAGGAACTGCTGGCCCTTCAAGGTCGTGGTCTTATCGGGCCCGGACGGGAAGGTGACGTCCCGGGTCTCGGCGCCCTCGAACTGCTCGGGCTTGAACGATTTGACGTAGTCGATCGTCTTCGCCAGCCGCTGCTTCAGCTCCTCAAACGTCTTTTCCGTGTCGGGATTGGAAGGCACTTCGCTGTGCGTGAGGCGCGCGCAGCCCTTGGTGGCGAAATCGCTGACGAGCTGGATCTGCTTCGACAGCGGCAGCATGTCTGGGAACAGGCGGGAGCCGAGCAGCACGCTTGGATCGATCCTCTTCGCCGCGCAATGCGCCTCGGCCTTGGTGAGAAGGCCAATCAGGCTGTTCAGCATTTGCAAATAGGCGGGAACGACGGCGTCGTAGAAGGACATGTGATGCTCGCTTCAATGATGGAGAAATCTCAGGAGAAAACCTGAGTCACTCACATGGGAGGCTCATGGAAAAATACAATCGCGAAAGCGGATTGTGCGATGCGAAAATTCTGTCGCGCCACCTTCTTCGGCGTCATCGCCGCCACACCCTCACTGTCATCGCCCGGCTTGACCGGGCGATCCAGTACGCCGAGACAGCTGTGGTTGAATCGATAGGCCGCGTACTGGATGCCCCGGTCGAGCCGGGGCATGACAGGGGAAAGGTTTACCGGATCGTCGCCTGGGGCTGCGCCTGCGCCGTGCTGCCGCGCATGCGGGCGAGCAGCTCGGCGGTGGGCCAGGAATCCGCAGGCAGGCCGTACTTGATCTGCATCGCTTTCACGGCCGCGCGGCTCTGCTGGCCGAGCACGCCATCGATCTTGCCGACATTGAAGCCGGCCTGGACCAGAAGCTGCTGCAATTGCTTGAGCTCGTTGAACGGCAGCTGCGCGACCGGCGCGGCCGGCCTGCGCATCGGGGTAGCGCCCGCAATCCGGGTGGCGAGATAGCCCGCGGTGGTCGAATAGATCAGCGAGTTATTCCACTCGGTGTAGGCGGCGAAATTCGCATACGCCATGAAGGCAGGACCGGTCCGTCCCATCGGCAGCAGCACGGAGGCCGCAAGATTGTCGTTCGGCAGCGGCCGGCCGTCGGGATAGCTGACGCCCAGCTGCGCCCATTTCGAGCGCGGCTGTTGCACGCTGAGATCGGTCTGCTCCCACGGCAGGTTCTGCGGCACCTTGATCTCCTCCAGCCACGGCTCGCCGCGCCGCCACTTCAAGCCGTTGGCGATGTAGTTCGCGGTCGAGCCGATCACGTCGTCCTCGCTGCGCAGAAGATCGCGCCGTCCGTCGCCGTCGTAATCGACGGCGTAATTGACGTAGTGGGTCGGCAGGAATTGCGTCTGTCCGAGCTCGCCGGCCCAGGAGCCGACCATCTCCTCGGGTGTGAGATCGCCGCGATCGATGATCTTCAGCGCGGCGATGGTCTCGTTCACGAACATCTCCGAGCGGCGGCAATCGTAGGCGAGCGAGACCAGCGATTTCAGCGTCGGCAGATTGCCCATGTTGGCGCCGAAATCGCTCTCCAGGCCCCAGAACGCGGCGATCACCGCCGGCGGCACGCCGTATTCCTTTTCGGCGCGCGCGAATGCAGAGGCGTGGTTCCTGATGTGCTGCTGGCCGTTCTGCATGCGATAGGGCGCGGCCATGCGTCCCGCAAACTCGGTGAAGAGCTGGCCGAACACGCGCTGGCCGCGGTCGCGGTTGACGATGCCCTGGTCGTAGACGAGGTAGGGCGAAGCCTCCGCGATCGTTCGCTGCGAGACGCCGGCCGCGACGGCCTTGCTCTTCACGTCGGCGAGGAAGCGATCGAAGCTCGCGCCGTTATGGCACGAGGCAGCGCGCGGCGAGGGCGCGGTCGCCTTGGGCGCCGCGGGTCTTGCGGGAGGCGCTGCGAACTGGGCAGAGACGGTCGTGGAGCAAGCGAGGAGCGCGACGGCCGCGATCGCAAATCGGGTCTGGAGCATAGGGGTTCCGGCGGGGAGGCAGGCGTGGATTCGCCCGAAGTCTAAAGCATGATCCGGAAAAGTGCGAAGCCGTTTTCCGAAAAGATCAGGCCTATCCAAACAGCCGCATCAGCAGCGCCTTGCCGACCGGGAGCGCCTTGACGCCCTGGTAGGCGCGCACATACTCGCCGGCATAGAACGCCCTGATCGCATGCACGCGCGTGTCCATGCCCTCCTCGAAGCGCACCGCGAATCCGTCGGTCGTCCGCCGCACCACGATCGCCGCGATCGAGCGGCCGTAGATGCGGCAGTCGATCGTGCTGCCGGGCGCCGGGGGATCGGGATCGATCAGCCGGGCGCCGGTGATCGAGATGTCGGCGAGCCGCGCCAGATGCGACCTGCCGTCCTGGCGCAGCAGCACCGGCTCGTTGCGCTGAAAGCGCTCCGCCTTGCGCTTGCGCGGCTGCTCGATGCAGACGAAGCAGACCACGGTCAGGATGACCGCGTTGTAGAGGCTCCATGCCAGCGCCAGCCCGCCATAGGCGATGTTCTCGCCGCGCAGATGCAGGATGAAGGCATAGGCGATCGAAGCGAGCGTGATGAGGAGCGTGGTGCCATAGATTCGCAGCAAGGGCCATTCGACGAATCTGTTGTCGCGGTCGCCGCCTTTCGCAGTGACCTTGAACTTGTGCCCCTGCGGCTTCAGCAGGCCGGCTGCCACCGCCTTCAGCACGGCGGGCGCGGCGATCAGTTGCGAGACATCGGTCATCATGGCGAGCGAACGGCCGCGCGACAGCCAGGTCATGGTGAGGCCGTGCCAGACATAGAACGGTAGGAATAAGCGCAACAGCTCGGTGAGGTCCGCCTGCACCGCCTTGATGCCGAACAACAGGAACAGCCAGGGCACGATCAGGCCCGCGACTTTCGAGGTGTAGACCGCGGCCCAGCTCATGAAGGCATCGACCAGCGAGAGCCGGTCGATGAAGGAAAGCTTCGACTGCTGCGACAGCGGTCCGCTGCGGCCGCGCACGATCTGCATCAGGCCGAGGCACCAGCGGGCGCGCTGGGTGATGTATTCCTTCAGCCCTTCCGGAGCGAGCCCGATCGTCAATCGCTCGTTGAGATAGATCGTGGTGAGGCCGCATTCCTTCAGGCGCAGCGTGACGAGATAGTCTTCCGTCACCGAGTCGGTTGGAAAGCCGCCGATCCGCACCAACCCTTCATAGCGAATGAGGGATGAGGTGCCGCAGCAGAAGGCGACGCCCCAGGCGTCCTTCGCCGGCATCAGGATATCGAAGAAGAAGCGCTGCTCGTCCGGCCAGACGTCGGTCGCGGCAAGGTTGGTCTGGATCGGGTCGGGATTGATGAAGTGCTGCGGCGTCTGCACCACGCCGACCGAGGGATCATCCATCAGCGAGATGGTCCGCGCCAGTAAATCGGGCCGCGGCACGAAATCGGCGTCGAGAATGGCCACAAAGACCGGCGGCTCCGGCAGCGCGCCGACATGCCGGAGCGCATGGTTGATGTTGCCGGCCTTGGCGTGGCGGTTGTCGGGCCGGGTCAGGTAGTGGCAGCCGAGTTCGCCGGCGAGCCGGCGTAGCCAGGGCCGCCGGCCGTCGTCGAGCACCCAGACGCGATAATGGCCGTACTCCATGCCGGTCGCGCCGATGATGGTGCGCTCGAGGATCGAACGCTCCTCGTTGTAGGTGCAGATGAAAACGTCGATCAGCGGCGCGTGCGGATCTCGTGCGCGGCCGTCGATCCTGGCCGCCTTGGTGCGGTCGAGCGTGCGGCTGAGGAACAGCAGCGACAGCGCGACCGCAACCAGCGAGGCCGCCTCCAGCAGCATGAAGGGATAGCCGATCACGGCATCCGCCGTCAGGTGCGGTGGCGGCAGCGTTGCAGTCGCACGCCAGTGGAGATAGCGCAGCAGCAGAACGAGCGATACCACGGCCAGAAACGAGCGCGCCATCGTGCTCTCGCGCCGGAGCAGCGGCACGATCGCCATGAAGGCGCCGAGCGCGATCAGGCCGGGCGTCAGCGCCGCCGTCACGGCGCGGTCTCTTGCCTTGCAAACACGACGCGGCCGGTGCGTCCCACCGTGCAGCCGTGGGCGGCGGCATCGGCGAGCGCAACGGTTACGCGATACGGCTCCTTGCTCAGCGCGTCGGGATTGATGGCGAGATTGGCCGGCGCGCCGGCGGCGCCGGTCAGATTGACCACGGTGCCGGAGATCGGCGCGCCGCCGTCGTTCGGCTCGAACGTCGCGCGGTCACCGAGCTGCAGGCGGTTGTAGACATTCTCGGTGACGTTGGCCGTGATGACGGCGCTGCCGCAATCGAGCACCTTGAGCAGCGGCTGTCCGGCCTGCACGTCCTCGCCCGGCGAAGTCATCATCTCCCAGATGCGGCCTGCGACAGGTGTCGTGATGTTGGCCTCGGAGAGATCGGCAAAGCGGACCTCTTCGACGATGATCTCGTTGGCGAGCCAGGCGATCTCGGTGTCGATGCGTGCGAGGTCGGCCTCGAGATCGCCGGCACGCTGGCGCATCTCCTCCTCGCGCTGCACCGAGCTCGGACGGTCGTTGTAGCTGTCGCCGAGAAAGGAGCCGCTCCGTGCCGCGGTGAGCTCGACCTTCGCTGCATCCAGCCGCTTGCGCGCACCGAGCTCGGTCTGCTGTGACACCGAGAGCTCGCGCGTCAGCCGCGCCAGCTCGACGGTCGAGACGTTGCCGGTTTTCGCCAGCGAGGAGGCGCGCTCGACGGCGGCGCTGGCCTCGTCCCGCCGGGCCGCGGCCGCCTCGATCGAGGTCTGGATCTCCGCGATGCGGGCCTCGAGCTGCAGCACGCGCCCGTCGCGGAATTGCGCGGCCTGCCGTGCCAGGTCCTTCTGTGCTGCCTGCGCGGAGGCAAGCTTGGCGGCGAGGCTCGGCCGCTCGTTCTCGAGGCGCGATTTCTGGCGCCGGAGATCGTCGAGCCGGGTGCGGTCGCCGCGCGAGTTGACGACGCGCAGGACCACGGCGCCGGCGTCTAACCTGGCCTGATTGGTCAGGCGCTGGGTGGCGACCACGCGCCCGCCGACCGGCGTGCGCAGGGTGACGAGGCGGGAATTCAGCACGGCCTCGACGCTCGAATATTCCCATATCGCCCGCAGCGGCAACCAGCCGAAGACCGCGAGGAGGGCAAGGCCGATGGCGATCTTGGCGCCACGCCGCAGATGCGGCCAGCGCGGCTGCGATTCCGCCGTGGTCTTCGCCTCGGGCGAATGACCGTGGTCGCCGTTGGCGAACAGCTGCTCGTGCAGCGCCTCCTGCAATCCCTTGGCCTCGGTCTTTGTGTCTTGAGAGGAGGGAGCGGCGGGGTCGACGGAAGCGGCGCGCGAGCGGTCTGCCATGACGGTCACCTTGCTGACGGGAGGTCAACGGAACCGGTCAATGCGCAAAGGCCGTGCAGCGTGCCCGGTTACCGCAGATTAGCCCAGGCTGTACTTTCCAAGTTGCTAATCCTGTGCGTGTGTTTTTCTACAATAGCTGGGCGGGAAAGGCTAGGCATCCATCTATCTGCGGCCCGGCGACGCACGAACCTTGCAGTGGCTGCCCGCATCCATACCTCGACGGTGCCGGCCGGAGGCTTGCCCGCGGCCGCCCCAGGAGACGGCCATGAACTATCTTCGTACCGCAATGCTGCTCGCAGGCCTCACCGCCCTGTTCATGGGCGTGGGCTATCTGATCGGCGGCGCCTCCGGTGCCATGATCGCGCTCGTGATCGCTGCCGCAACCAATCTCTTTACCTACTGGAACTCCGACCGCATGGTGCTCTCGATGTACGGGGCCCACGAGGTCGACCGCGCCAGCGCGCCGGAGCTGTTCGGCCTCGTCGCCGAGCTTGCCGGCCGCGCCTCGCTGCCCATGCCGCGCGTGTTCGTGATGGACGAAGCGCAGCCGAATGCGTTCGCGACCGGCCGCAATCCCGAGAATGCCGCGGTCGCCGTCACCACCGGCTTGATGCACCAGCTCAGCCGCGAGGAGCTCGCCGGCGTGATCGCGCACGAGCTCGCCCACATCAAGCATCACGACACGCTGCTGATGACTGTTACCGCGACCATCGCTGGCGCGATCTCCATGCTCGCCCAGTTCGGCATGTTCTTCGGCGGTCATCGCGACAACAACAGCGGCCCGGGCATCGTCGGCTCGATCCTGCTGATGATCCTGGCGCCGATCGGCGCCATGCTGGTGCAGATGGCGATCAGCCGCACCCGCGAATATGCGGCGGACAATCTCGGCGGCCGCATCGTCGGCCAGCCGATGTGGCTCGCCTCGGCTCTGATGAAGATCGAGGGCGCCGCGCACCAGGTCCCGAACTACGAGGCCGAGCGCAATCCCGCGACGGCGCACATGTTCATCATCAATCCGCTGTCCGGCCACGGCGTGGACAATCTCTTCACCACCCATCCCTCGACGCAGAACCGTATCGCTGCGCTTCAACAGCTCGCCGCCGAGCTTGGCGCGCATGCGGCGCCGTCGCTGGGCGCCAACGAGAACTATCCGCCGCAAGGCCCCTGGGGCCGCTCCTCGTCCTGGCGCGGTCCTTCCCGTGGTCCGTCACGCGGTCCCTGGGGTTGACGGAACCGGCCAGGATTTGCGCGGGGCTTTGTGACCTGGCGCACACAGGATCATTGCGGCGGGTGTTAACACCCCCCCGTGAGATTTGCTTCGAAAGGGGATGCGTGGCCGGCGCAATGTCGGCCGGCGTCGAAGATGACCAGAGTTGCCGTACCATTGCTGATCGTCCTGGCCGTGCTCATTGGCCTGTCCACGCATATGGTGGTCAATTGCGGGGACGCGGACGATCCTGATATCTGCGCGGCCGTGATCGGCTTCTCGCCGCTGCGCGGCTCGCTGATCGCCTTTGCCTATGAGGGGCGCGGGCGGATCGCGCTGCGCCACGGCGACTTTCGCCGGGCGATCGCCGATTTCGACGAGGCCATCCACCTCAATCCCAACCGCGCCTCGCTCTATCGCGACCGCGCGCTCGCACGCCGGCAGAACGGTGATCTGGAACTGGCCATCGAGGATTATGACGAGGCGATCGCGCATGATCCCAAGCACGCCGCGCCTTATCACCACCGCGGCCTCGCGCTCGCGGCCACCGGCGATCTCGATCGCGCCATCCTGAGCTACAACACGGCGGTGCGCCTCGACCCCTCGGACGCACAAGCCCGGCTCGATCGGGGCCTTGCGTTCCTCGCCCGCGGCCAGGTCGACGATGCGCGCGCCGATTTCGAAGCTGCCCTGACGCTGCCGGCCGGCAAGGACATCCGCACCCGCGAAGCCGCGCGCGCCAAGCTCGCCGAACTCGCCAGCGCCGAGCCGATCGCCGTGCCGAGGCGATGATGGAATTTGCGTAGTTCTGGCGTTCTTACCCTGTCCCCCTGCAAGGGGAGAAGGAAGAAAGAACTTACTTCGCCTTCCTGGCCTTCGCCTTTTTCACCTTGACAGTCTTCTTCGCCGGCTTCTCTTCCTTCTTCCCGACCTTCACCGCAACCGGCGTGCTGGCGGCGAGGCGCATCGCGCGGGCGTAGCTGTCGGCGACGTTGTCGGCGGACATCTGCAGTCGCTTGGCGGCGGCGGTGGCCTGCTCCATGGTGGCCTTGGCCATCATCTTGAAGCGGTCGCCGGTCTCCTTGCCCTTGGCCTTGGCCGCGAGGCCGTTGAAGCGATCCCGCCGCTCCTTCGCGCGGGTCATCAGGCCCGTATGCAGCTGTCTGGCCAGTTGCCGGATCACGACATCCAGGTCGGCGTCCGCCATGTTCTTCCATCCTCTTGAAAGCAGGTATCGATGCGGGCGGGACTATGCAGATCGGGCCCCGCCTTGGCAATCGGCGGCCGCCCGTCATCCGCAGCTTCCGGTCCCAAAACAACAAAGCCGCGCATTTTGCGCGGCTCTATTGCTCGGCGGTGTTTCCGCCTCACTTCAGCGAGGCAACCGGGCCGCTCGACGCTGCCGGGTCTGGGTCGAAGCCGAATACGCCGACCAGATATTTGTAATAGTCCGGCATCTTCTCCTTGAGCGTCTCGCGCGACTTGGGGTCGTGGAATTCGCTCTTTCCGGACAGGAAGATGCTGGCGGTCACGGCGAAGAACTCCATCGGATTCTTCATCGCATAGGAGTCCTTGGGCAGCATGTCCTTGGACTTGGCCAGGGCATAATGGCCGATCACGCCCTTGTTGGCGTAGCCGTCCGGCAGCAGCCGCGCGTGGAAGGCGTGCAGCATCTCGTGCAGCAGTACCGCTTCCTTCTCGTAGCGCATCATGTCCGGCCGCAGCAAGATCACGCCGAGGCCCGAATCGACCGCAAGGTCGACGGCATTCGGATTGGTCCAGCGCTGCTTGGCGGGATCCCAGACCGTCAGGGTCCGGGGCGCGGTGCGCTGCATGTCCGGCGTGACCCGGCCGTAGCAGGCGGTGGCGGCGCCTTCGTCGAGGCAGGCGAGCTCGCTCGCGACGATCGGAACGGTGTGGAAGAAGCGCAGCACCCGCGGGGAGAGGCCGACGCCTTCGACGACGTCGATCTGGCTCTTCAGGTTCTCGGTGAGCTTGTCGACGTCCTTGCGGTCGCGGTTCTCGGAAATGTCGAACATGTAGCCGCGATAGCTCTGGAAGCCCGGCGGCAGGGCCTGCGCCGCGTCGGCATCGAGCGAACCGGCATTGGATGGATTGGCAAAGAGCGCGCCGACAATGGTCGCGGTCAGCAGCAACGCAATGCGCATGATGAACCCCCTGATGTCACTTCGCCCGGCAGGATAGGCCGCCGTTGTTTGCGAAAAGTGAGTGGGGCGAGACTAAGGCAGCGATGTTGAGGCGTGCTTAACCGTTGGTTGCAGATCGCGAGGGCGGATTAGTCCCGGGTTAACCAAGCGTGGATCGGCGACGCACTTCGGCGTAACATCGTCGCCGGGCACGAGGCCCGAAAGTCCAGACAGCCGGAAGGGGAGGATGCCATGTATGCCGCCATCCGTCAGGCCAAGGCGAAAAGCGGGAGTGCGGAAGAGCTGACCCGTCGCATCAAGGACGGCGCCGTTCCGATCATTAGCGACGTCGACGGTTTCCGCGCCTATTACGTCGTCTATGCCGGCGACGACACGGTCACCGCGATCTCGATCTTCGACAAGTTCGAGCAGGCGGAGGAGGCGAACAAGCGCGCCATCGCCTGGATCGAGAAGGATCTCGGCCCGCTGCTCGCCGGCGACGCGCGCGCCGTGGCCGGGCCGGTGATTGTGCATACGCTGGCATAGGCCCTTCGTCATTGCGAGGAGCCCGCGACAAAATTGCGAAGCAATTGCGCGCTGGCGACGAAGCGATCCAGGCTGTCACCGCGGAGACAGTCTGGATTGCTTCGCTTCGCTCGCAATGACGTGGATGCAGCCGCGCTCACAACTCCCGCGCATTCGAGAACGCGAACGAACTCACCCTTCTCGTCGTCTCGTCCAAAATCAGCGTCCGCGTGATCGGCGGCTCGGCGCGCTGGGCGCAGTTTTCACGCTCGCAGAGGCGGCAGTTGACGCCGATCGGCGTGCCCTCGGTTTTCTCCAAATCCATGCCGGCGGCGTAGGTCAGGCGCGCGGCGTGGCGGATCTCGCAGCCGAGGCCGATCGCGAAGCGCGGCTGCGGCAGCGGATGCGGCGCGACCGGGCGGCGCACCATCTGCGCGATCGAGAAATAGCGCGTGCCGTCGGACAGCTCGATCACCTGCTTGAGCAGGCGATCCGGCGTGTCGAAGGTCGAGTGCACGTTCCACAGCGGACAGGTGCCGCCGAATTTCGAGAACGGGAACGTGCCGGAGGAAAAGCGCTTGGAGACGTTGCCGGCATTGTCGACGCGCAGGAGAAAGAACGGAATGCCGCGCGCGTTCGGCCGCTGAAGGGTGGTGAGGCGGTGGCAGACCTGCTCGAAGCCGGAGTTGAAGCGCTGCGCCAGCACGTGGATGTCGTAGTTGAGCGCTTCGGCGGCCGCGAGGAACGCGGGATAGGGCATCATCACGGCGGCCGCGAAGTAGTTGCCGAGCGTGATGCGGAACAGCCGCCGCGGTGCATCGTCGAGCGGGCCCGCGCGGCCGATGATCGTCTCCAGATGCTGCGCGCATTCGCCAAGCCCGAGCTGGAAGGCGAGCTGGAATGCGCGGCCGGGCGGATCGACCAGCTCGGAGATCAGGAGCTGCCGGCGATGGCGGTCGAAACGCCTGAGCGTCTCGCGCATCACGTCGACCGGCATGATCCGGGTCTGGATCGAATGCTTCTCGCGCAGCCGCGTGGCGAGCGCCGCATAAAGGCCCTCGGCCGGCACGTTCAGCTCGTCGCGCAGATTTTCCGCGGCCTGCTCCAGCTCCGGAAAATAGTTGCGGTTGGCCTCGATCAGCTCGCGCACGCGCTCGACCGGATTGGCCTCGTAGCGGGTGCCGACGTCGCGGTCGGCCATCTGGGCGGCGGCCAGCGTCTCGCCCTGGCGCGCCTCGGTATAGGCCGCGTAGAGCCGCTGCAGCGCGTGGGTGACGCCGGGGCAGAGCTCGGCGAGGTCACGCAGCTCCTGCTTGGGTACGTCGATCTGGCGGAACAGGGGGTCGGAGAAGATCTCGTTCAGCTCGGCGAAGAAGCGGTCCTCGTCGGCGGTGGCGAGGTCGCGCAGGTCGAGATCGTAGGTCTCGGCCAGCCGCAGCAGGATCTGCGCCGTCACCGGGCGCTGGTTGCGCTCGATCAGGTTGACGTAGCTCGGCGAGATCCCGAGCCCCTCGGCGATCTGGGTCTGCGACAGCCCCAATTGCTGCCGGATCCGCCGGAAGCGCGGGCCGACGAACAGTTTCTTCCCGGACTCGGCGGGCATCACCGGCTCCCTTCTTCGCCTCTCCCCGCGTCGAGGGGGAAAATAGCGGACTTGGCGGGCATGTCTCAGATCTCCAGACGCATCAAGGACAGACTTGCTGACCTATACTTTACATGATTTACAAAATAACATCTATTACATGTTCTGATGTTACATGACATCACCAATAAAAAACAAGCCATCTATACGAAGTTTGCGTTTTGGCGTTTAGCTCCTGACACGCATCTCGCAATGCATTGTCAAGAATGTCGATGACCTGTCATCGGCCATCGTCAGCGAAAGGATAGGCACATGAATTACCAGCCCCGCGGCATCAACGCGCTCCAGCGCCCGGCCTCGTATCAAGACGAGATCAAGGCGGCCCAGGCGCTCCTCGAGACCAAGCCGACCTGGAACGGGGTGACGGCCGAGGCGGTCGCGCGCATGCGCCTGCAGAATCGCTTCAAGACCGGCCTCGACGTCGCCCGCTACACCGCGGCGCTGATGCGGGCCGACATGGCGGCCTATGACAACGATCCGACCAAGTACACGCAATCCCTCGGCTGCTGGCACGGCTTCATCGCGCAGCAGAAGCTGATCTCGGTCAAGAAGCACTTCGGCGGCAAGACCGATCGCACCTACCTGTATCTCTCGGGCTGGATGATCGCGGCGCTGCGCTCCGAGTTCGGTCCGCTGCCCGACCAGTCGATGCACGAGAAGACCTCGGTGCCGGCGCTGATCGAGGAGCTCTACACCTTCCTGCGTCAGGCGGACGCGCGCGAGCTCAATGACATCTTCCGCAGCCTCGACAAGGCGCGCAAGGAAGGCGACAAGATCCGCGAGAAGGAGCTGATCGAGAAGATCGACAACTTCCAGACCCATGTCGTCCCCGTCATCGCCGACATCGATGCCGGCTTCGGCAATGCGGAGGCGACCTACCTGCTCGCCAAGAAGATGATCGAGGCGGGTGCCTGCGCGCTGCAGATCGAGAACCAGGTCTCGGACGAGAAGCAGTGCGGCCACCAGGACGGCAAGGTCACGGTGCCGCATGACGTCTTCCTTGCGAAGATCCGCGCCTGCCGCCACGCCTTCCTCGAGCTCGGCATCGAAGACGGCATCATCGTGACCCGCACCGACTCGCTCGGCGCCGGCCTCACGCAGCAGATCGCCGTCAGCCACAAGCCCGGCGACATCGGCGACCAGTACAACAGCTTCCTCGATTGCGAGGAAGTGACGCCGGAGAACGCCAGGAACGGCGACGTCATCATCAACCGCAACGGCAAGATGATGCGGCCGAAGCGGCTGCCCTCCAACCTCTACCAGTTCCGTCCCGGCACCGGTGCGGACCGTTGCGTGCTCGACTGCATCACCTCGCTGCAGAACGGCGCCGACCTGCTCTGGATCGAGACCGAGAAGCCGCATATCGAGCAGATCGCCAGCATGGTCGACCGCATCCGCAAGGTCGTGCCGAACGCCAAGCTCGCCTACAACAACTCCCCGTCGTTCAACTGGACCCTCAACTTCCGTTGGCAGGTCTACGACGCAATGAAGGAAGCGGGCCAGGACGTCAGCAAGTACAACCGTGCCGAGCTGATGAAGGCGGAGTACGACGATACCCCGCTGGCGAAGGAAGCCGACGAGCGCATCCGCACCTTCCAGGCGGATTCGGCCAAGCGCGCCGGCATCTTCCACCACCTGATCACGCTGCCGACCTATCACACGGCCGCGCTGTCCACCGACAACCTCGCCCGCGAGTATTTCGGCGAGCAGGGCATGCTCGGCTACGTCAAGAACGTCCAGCGGGCCGAGATCCGTCAGGGCATCGCCTGCGTGAAGCACCAGAACATGGCCGGCTCCGACATCGGCGACGACCACAAGGAGTACTTCGCGGGCGAAGCCGCGCTGAAGGCGGGCGGCGTCCACAACACCATGAACCAGTTCGGCTAACGCACCACGCGAGTTCGAGAGGAGACTGACAATGACCAAAGGCAGCAATTTCTGGGTGATCGGCGGCGAGTTCGGTTCGATGAACTTCCACAAGCTCGTGGAAGGCTCGGCCCAGGTCAAAGGTCCGTTCAAGACCCGCAAGGAAGCCGAGGACTGCTGGCGCGAGGTGTCGGAAGAGAGCCGCCACAAGGCCGGCGTCCGCTTCTCGATCGTGGAAGAGCCGTCGCGCGTCTCGGCCTGAGGGCCGGTTGCCGACCTGACTTAAGAAGAAGACGTCCAAGGACGGATGGTCCCATCCAGGCTCTGCCTGGGTGGGATCGTCTGTTTTTGGCACAGGTCTGTCGCCTGTGGGAGCCGTAAGTATCTGGAATTATGTGCCCTTTGCGCGGGGTTTGGTTGCTGATAGGTTAACGGGGATAAGTCGAGGACGAGGCCGACAATGTCAGAGCCCGAGACCAGCGGAACCCATCCCAGCCAGCCGCGCCCGGTGCGGCTGCGTGATGCGCTGCTGCGCGCACGGATCGAGGCCGCGGACCGGACCGGCGTCGTCGTCGACCTCCGCGACGCCGAGGTGGCGCGGCTCGAGATCCTCAACGACGCGCTCGATCCGCTGTTCGCCCAGGTGCCGGAGCAGATCGACCTGTTCGACCGCGGCATCAGCCAGGGCGACACGCCGAGGCTCTGGATCGATGTCGTCGCCCACATCATGATGGGGCGCGACAAGCGGATGTATCGTTTCGTCCAGGACACCCGCTTCGGCCGCATCGTGCTCGCCGAATCGCACGACACCGCGGTGATCGTCGATGCCGTCACCGACTATGTCGCCCGCCGCATGATCGAGCGCGAGCATGCGATGGTGGTCCCGCCCGAACCGCAAGCCCCGGCCGCCGAGCCGCCGCGCCGCTCGCGGGTCTGGCCGTTTCTATTCGGCTTTGTGCTTGGTGCGGCCGCGTTGTTCGGCGTCGCCGCGCTGGCGGTCTTGCGCGGCTGGTGACGCTCTCTCCGCCGTCATTGCGAGCACAGCGAAGCAATGCGGGAATCTTTCCACGGAGGGACTCTGGATTGCTTCGCTGCGCGCGCGATGACGGTGAATTAGATCAATCTCGCCTGCTTGATCGGCCCGATCTGAAACCCCGCCCCGAGCGCTCGCACCGTCTGCTCGCAGCGCCAGCCGGCGTTGTCCTTCTCGATCCTGAACAGATTGTACGCCGCCGCCGGATAGCGTCCGTGCGCGAGCGCGGAGGCCGAGGGTACGCCCACCGCGGGAATGTTGCCGTTGGGCCCCTCGAACCACATCGTCGAATGGATGTGGTCGTGCCCGTGCAGGATCAGTTCGGCGCCGTGGCGCTTCAACAGCGCGAGCAGATCGGCAGAGTCCGTCATCCGCTTCTGACGCGCAGCAGACTTGAGGGGATGATGCACCAGCAACACGCGGAAGACGTCCTCGGCTGCGAGCCGGTCGAGCACCTGCTCGAGCGCGGCGAGTTGATCGCGCCCGAGCGTGCCCGTCGCCATCAGCGGCAGGGTCGGCACCGCGGTCGACAGGCTGATCAGCGCCAGCGGCCCGCGCCGGCGCACGCTAGGAAAACCGGTGCGGCCGTCGTCGCCCGTGAGATAGGGTGCAAAGGTCTCGCCGAAGCGGTGAAGGGTCGCGCGGACATAGGCGTCGTGATTGCCGGGAATCGTGGTGACGCGGTCGGGCGGTCCGACCTCGTCGAGCCAGGCGCGCGCGGGGGCGAACTCGGCCTCCAGCGCCAGATTGACGAGATCGCCTGTCACCGCGATGTGGTCGGGCGCCTGGGCCTTCATGTCGGCAACGAGGGCGTCGAGCACTTCGCGACGCTGGTATTTGTGGCGGTTGCGCGTCCAGTTGATGTAGCCGAGCGCGCGCTTGCCGGCGAGCTCGACCAGCCGCGGCTTCGGCAGCGGCGCCAGATGCGGGTCGGACAGATGGGCGAGCGTGAAGGGGGCCATGGCGCGCGATTGCCTCGCTATTCGTCCACCGTAATGGCAAGGTCGCGAAGACTGCGCAAGCCGAGCCTGACGAGGGGACCTGAGAGAATCTGATGGGGCAGCGCCTGAACCGCGTTCGACGCAAATTCGAGCCGCTGCTGCGGCGGATCTTCCACCTCTATTTCCTGCTGGTGCGCGGCATGACCCTCGGCGTCCGCGCCGTTGTGCTGGACGCCGAGAACCGGGTGTTCCTGGTCAGGCACAGCTACATCAGCGGCTGGTATCTGCCCGGCGGCGGCGTCGATCTCGGCGAGACCATGGAGCAGGCGATGCGCCGCGAGCTCAAGGAGGAGGGCGACATCGATCTCACCGGCGAGCCCGTGCTGCACGGCATCTTCCTCAACAGCCACATCTCCCGCCGCGACCACGTCGCGGTCTACGTCGTCAGGCAGTTCAGCCAGGACAGGCTGCCCGCGCCCAACTACGAGATCGTCGAATGCGCGTTCTTCGCGATCAATGCGCTTCCCGAGGGGACGACGCTCGGCACAAGGCAACGAATCGCCGAGGTGCTGGACGGCCGGCCGCTGATTGCGACGTGGCGGTGACGCGGTTTGGCGGTGAGGCTCGCGGGCAAGTTGCGCAGCATTCCGTTATCGGAACTGGATCGATCCTTCACGCAGTATTACCTCCCGATTGCGATGCTGTGCTCTTGACGCTGCTGTTCGCGGCCATCCTCGGCCGCAGCACGGCCGGTAGTTCGGCCCGGTATGAGCCCGATGGACCGCAGCCCTCCGAGATGTTATTCCGCTTCCCTTATCGACGCGTTTTCATGACGCGAGCCCGGGTCCACTTCGCTCGAAGACGCATGCCGACATGAACGATCTCTCACTGACCATCCTTCCCGAAGCGGCCGGCGACGCCCAGGCGATCGAACGGCTGCACGAGCGCACCTTCGGCCCCGGCCGCTTCGTGCTCAGCGCCTATCGCATCCGCGAGCACGTCGACCATCTGCTTGAGCTGTCCTTCACGGCCCGCATCGGCACGCTGCTGGTAGGCTCGGTCAGGCAATTGCCGGTGCTGGTCGGCGACACGCCGGCGCTGCTGCTCGGTCCGCTCACCGTCGAACCGCCTTTCCGCGACCGCGGCATCGGCCGCCTGTTGATGGAGCGCGCGCTGAAGGACGCCAAGGAGCGGGGTCACCGCCTGGTGCTGCTGGTCGGCGACGAGCCCTATTACAGCCGCGTCGGCTTCAAGCAGGTGCCCAAGGGCCGCGTCACCATGCCGGGCCCGGTCGATGCCGCCCGCATCCTGGTGTTCGAGCTCGTCGACGGCGCCTTCGAGGGCGTGTCGGGCGCGGTCGGTCCCGACTGGAGCAAGGCGCGGAAATAACGGCGTGCGGGCTACGAATCCGTGAGTTGGATGCACGGTGTTGCCTCATACTCCGTCATTGCGAGCGCCGCGAAGCAATCCAGAATCTTCTGCGGAGGCAGTCTGGATTGCTTCGTCGCAAGGGCTCCTCGCAATGACGATCGGGGAGACAGCCCGGCAAATCGCGGGATGAAGTTTACCGGGGCCCTTTAGGTCCTGGCCGGAGCGGATCAGAACTTGAAGTTCGCGAATGCCCGGACGCCGATGCCGGGCATCAAGACCTCGTCCTTGGTGTAGGACACGGAGTTGCGGATGCTCTCGTTGAGGAGATTGTTGCCGACGATGCCGGCCGTCATCTCGCGCGCGCCGAACCAGTTGCGGTCGAGCTTGGTCTTGTAGCTCACCTCGGCCTTCAGCAGATTGTAGCCCGGCGTCGGCGTCTCCGCGATCGGGGCGATGTTGTTCTGCGCGAAGGCATGCAACAGGTTGACCCGCATCAGCCAGTTGTCGTCGCGCCAGAACACGCCGCCGCCCAGTCGCACGGGTGGAATGCGCGGCACGTTGGTGCCGTCGGTGAAGGTGGCGCGGACCAGGTCGAGCTGGTTCTCGATGCCCCATATGCCACCGCGGAACGCGCCGACATCGAGCTGCGACTGGAACTCGCCGCCGCGGAAGATCGCGTCGCGCTGTGAATATCTCGCTTGCATAAGCTCGAGCTGGTCCGGATTGGCTATGTCCACACAAGCCGCGCTGTCGCATGTGTTGCCAGTCAACCGGCGGAATATGAAGCCGTTGAACTTCGTGTAGTAGCCGGTGAGTTCGAATCGCAACGGCCCTGTCGCACGCCGTAACCCAACCTCGATCGATTTTGCGGTTTCTATGCCGAGATTCGGATTGCCGATATCGAAGGTGGCCGTGGCATCATGGGCCCCGCGTGAAAACAGCTCGGCCGGCTTCGGCGCGCGTTCGACGTATTGACCGGTAACGCTGGCGGTCAAATCCCACGGCAGATTCTGGATCAGGCCGATGCTCGCGCTCTTCGGCGTGAAGTTCAGATTGCGCGGCGTGGCGGGACCAATACTGGCGGGGTCGACGTTGACGTCGAACACGGGAGGGATGAATGCCGGCGTTGTCCCGGCGAGGTTGACGTGCTCGATGCGTCCGGCAATCTGCGCCTTGCTGGTCTCGCTGAATTTCAGCTCGTTGAAGACGTAACCGGCGACCCTGTTGTTGTTGTTCGGGTCCCACAATCCATTGAGCGGGCTGCCCGGATCGTCCGGGCTCGGCGCCGTCAGTTCCTGATGACCGGCCTGGAAGCCCAGCGCCGTCGTCACCTCGGCGAAGCGCGCGTTGAACGGCATCAGCTGCACCTCGGTGCGGATCTCCTGCTCCTTGTTGGTGAAGGTCTGCCTGATGCCGTCGCTGTTGAGATCGGCGGGATTGGCAAGGCCGATCTCGTTGTGCCGGTAGTCGGTCGCGCCGGCCCAGAAGCGGATCGTGTCGATCGCGGTCGCATCAGGGCGGTACTCGCCCTTGACGTTGATCTTGGTCTGGTGGCCGTCGATGCGCGTGTGGTGGTCGGCGCCGTCGATGCCGGGGATGTGGTAGAGCGAGTCGTTCTGTGTGATCGCAGCCCCGATATAGCCGCCCTGGAAGAAATAGGAGCCGCCGATCGAGCCCCCGTCCGAGCGCGTCGCCGAATTCGGCTGGCGGCCGTTCACGGGACGCGACTGATCGTTCAGATAGGGATAGCTCGGGATCGCATAATCCGAGGTCGTGCGGCCATAGGCATCGGCATGCAAGGCGAAATTGCCGCCGCCGGTGTCGAGCAGCACGCCGCTCTCGACGCCGCGATCGACCGAGCTGAACGCGGTGCGCGTCTCCGCGGTGACGCAAGGCGATGTCGCGGCTGATGCGAGCGGCGCCTTGGTCGGCAGGCCGTAAGTCTGGAACGACGGTGCGCAGGACGGCGGCGCATCCGGAATGCGGTTGTTGGTGGCGCTGACGACGCCGCCGATCGAGGTCGAGCCGTAGCGCAGCGCAGCCGGCCCGCGCACCACCTCGACCTGGTTGGTCGCTAGCGGATCGATCGGCACGAAATGATCCTCGCCGAGGTCGGAGGCGCCGCCGCCATTGGTACCGTTCTCGACGATGCCGACGCGATTGACGTCGAGCCCCCGGATGATCGGCCGGCTGGAGGCGCCGGGCGCGAAGCTGGAGCCGGTGATGCCCGGCTTGGAAAAAAGCAAATCGCCGAGCTGGCCGCCGCCCTCGCGGCGGATCTCGTCGTTCGGCACCACGGTGACCGTGGCGAACTGGTTGGTCACGATCGGCAGCACGCCCTGCTGAGGCGCGGCCGTCGCGGGAGCTGGCGCTGGCGGCGTTGCCTCCGCCGTGCGTTGCTGGCTGCGCACGCGTCCGCTGCGGGCGACACGCACCGGGCTGCGGGTCGGCACCACCCTGCGGACGATCGGGCTCGGCGCCGTCACGGTGACGGCCGGGATCTCCGTCGACGACTTGTCTTGCGCAGGTGGTTGGGCGGGCGCCTGTGCGGGTTCTTGGGCGAGCGCCGAGGTGGCGGCGGCGCCGAGCAGGAGCAGGCTCGCTCCGGCAAGACGCTGCACGCGTAGCAATTCAAATGACATGGTCCTGATTCCATCAGGCGCCGTCCGCATATGGGTGTGCTGATCGGAGGCGGCCTGCCGTCGCGGCGCGACGGAATTCGACTTCAACTTCTCCCGGCGATAGCCGATGCGCGGCGAGGCCGGGGCGCGATCACGCGATGTCTGGAGTTAGGACGCGGGAGGGGCGCGCGGCTGGAACGCCGTGCCGGCCGATTTCAGATGGATGAACTCGGCATCAGTGGTGCGATGGAGCAGCTCGATCGGCTGCGGCAGCTGCAGGAGCGGCGGCGTCGCGAACAGGACCGTGCCTGCCATCGCGACCAATGCGCAGATCGCGCAATTGTCGTCGCCCGGCTGCTCCCGGTCGGGGGCAGAGGGCGATTGCTTCTGGACCGCGGCACGGTCGACCGAAGCGATGTCCTTGCCGCTCTTCGTCTGCTGGAGCGAGAGCTGGGCGAGGGGGGCGGCCTGGGCGAACCAGTGGCTGTGGCCGAAGGTCAGCGCGAATTGCACCAGCATCGCGAACAACGCGAACCGTGCACCGTGTCTGATATGCGACCGGACCCACTTCATCTGCAGACGCCACCCCACATCGCGAGGCGCCAATCCGCGGCGGCTACGATGTTATAGTGTAACATCGCCCGGCCGGTCGGCTGATGTCAATGGTGGGAGGATCGGCGGCAGCGGGCGGCCGATCCGATGTGTCGTTCGGGCAACTAACACGTGATGGGGAGGGGCCTGATGGAGCAACGACGGAGGTGCGCGCCCTCTCCCGCTTGCGGGGGAGGGTTGGGGGGAGGGTGTTTCCGCAATGAGACAATCTCGCAGAGGGGAAAGCCCTCACCCGGCGCTTCGCGCCGACCTCCCCCGCAAGCGGGAGAGGTTGAACGGCCCCGCGACCAAGGCGTTCACCGCCCCTCGCGCGCCCAGGTCGCCGCAAACGCGCCGAGCAGCAGCAGCAGGCCGATCAGGCCGGCGAAGATCGGCAGCACGCCGACGCCCTTCACCACGCTGGCGTCGCGCATGCGCACGCCCATCCAACCGTCGCCGGCGAAGACACTCGCCGAGCGCGACGGCACGATGCGCGGCAGCTCGACGCTGTTGCCGTCGACGACGCGCACGGCATTGCCGCCGGTCGCCTGCGTCAGCGGTTTCAGGGTCTCGATGGTCGAGGTGACCTCCGAAAACTCCTTCGGATTGGTCGGGCCGACATTGATCAGCGCCTTCAGCGTGCCGTCGGTCGCCTGCCACAGGCCGAGCTCGTTCGCCGGCAGGCTGGCGCGCCACTCGCCGGGATCGCCGGCGCTCAGCGTCAGGTCCTGCGACACGCCCGAGGGCGAAGTCACGCTCACGGGCTGGACGCTGTCCGCCATGGTCTGGCGCAGCACGACGAGATTCTTGCCCTGAACCTGAAGGCGCAGAGCTTCCTCATCGAGGTCCGGCTGCTTCATCAGCCAATGCGACATCCGCCTGAGCAGATCGAGGTGCGGCCCGCCGCCCTCATAGCCGCGCGCCCACAGCCAGATGTGGTCGGAGAGCAGCAGGGCGACGCGACCCTCGCCGAACCTCGACAGGAACAGCAGCGGCTTGCCGTCGAGGCCCGTCATCACCGGCGGGTTGACGGAATTGCGGGTGTCGACGGTGCGGAAGAAGCGGCTCCAGTGCGGCGGCTCGGATGCCGAGCCTTCCAGCCCGCGCGTGACGGGATGGCGTTTGCCGAGGTCGGACAGATGCGCATAGAACGGTTTCTCGGTCACGCCGACCGGTTCGGCCGGCAGCACCGAATCCAGCGGCGTGCGCCAGATGCTGGTGTTGGAGGCATAGTCCGGCCCGGCCGAGACCAGCACCGCGCCGCCCGCGCGCACATAGCGCGCGATGTTGTCGAAATAGGCGATCGGCAGCACACCCTGCCGGGCGTAGCGGTCGAAGATGATCAGCTGGAATTCGTTGATCTTCTGCTGGAACAGCTCGCGGGTCGGAAACGCGATCAGCGACAATTCGTTGATCGGCGTGCCGTCCTGCTTCTCCGGCGGCCTCAGGATCGTGAAGTGCACGAGGTCGACGCTGGCGTCGGACTTCAGCAGGTTGCGCCAGGTGCGCTCGCCGGAATGCGGCTCGCCCGAGACCAGCAGCACGCGCAGCTTGTCGCGTACGCCGTCGATGGCGACGACGGCGCGGTTGTTGACCGGCGTCAGCTCTCGCTCGAGCGGCGAGGCCTCGATCTCGACGATGTTAGGCCCGGCATGTTTGATGTCGACGTCGACACTCGCGCTCTGGCCACTCGAGAGCGTGCGCTCGGTGATGACTTCGCCGTCGCGGCGCACCGTGACCTTGGCGCGCTCACCGGAGACGCCCTGATCGTCGAGCCGATAGGTGATGGTCTGGGTCTGCCCGACGATGCCGAAGCGCGGGGCGGCCGTGATCGCGATGCGGCGGTCGCGCTCGTCCTTCTGTCCGGTGATCAGCGCGTGCACCGGCGCCTGGAAGCCGAGCGCGGCGGCGCTCGCCGGAATGTCATGGACGCGGCCGTCGGTGATCAGGAACGCTCCAGCCACGCGGTCGACCGGCACGTCCGATAACGCCGATGCGAGGGCGCCGAACAGTCTCGTGCCGTCGGTCTCGCCGTCGGCCTGTCCGGCTTCCACGACGCGGACCTCGAGGCCCTTGATCTTCTTCAGGCCGTCGACCAGCGCCTCCTGCGCCTGCGCGGCCTCGCGATTGCGGTTGCCGAAATTCTGGCTCGGGCTCTTGTCGACGACGACGGCCGCGACAGAGGTGAGGGGATCGCGGTCCTCGCGGGTGAAGGAGGGATTGGCGAGCGCCAGCAGGAACAGCGCCAGCGCGGCGACGCGCACGGCCGCACCGCGCGCACGCGCCACCAGCAGCAGGATGGCGATGACGACGATCGCGGCCAGCGCGAGCCACAGGACGATCGCGGGAACAAGCGGCGTGAACGCGATGCCGTAATTCATGTCGAGCTTCTATTCGTTGTGCGCATGATCTCGCCGGAAAACCGGCTTCCACTTTTCCGGATCATGCTCATTGCCCCAGTCGTTCGATCAGGGCCGGTGCGTGCACCTGGTCGGCCTTGTAGTTGCCGGTCAGCGTGTACATCACGATGTTGGCGCCGGCGCGGTAGGCGAATTCGCGCTGGCGGGGGTCGCCGCTGGTCACCGGCAGCATGTACTGGCCGTCGGGCCGGACGGCCCAGGCGCCGGCAAGATCGTTCGAGGTGATGATGATCGGCGAGACGCCGTCGCCGCCACGCGCCGGGCGCTGCGCGCTGTCCTCCTCCTCGTCGCGCGGCAGGGTCTCGACCCAGGTCTGGCCGGTGTTGAAGCGGCCGGGGAAGTCGCGCAGCAGGTAGAAGGTCTTGGTCAGCACGTGCTCGCGCGGCACCGGCTCGAGTTCGGGCACGTCGAGCGAGGACAGGATGTCGCGCAAGGCCCGCATGCCGGGCGTCTGCGAGGCGCCGTTGTCGCCCGGCGGCGCCTCATAGGCGTCGCGGGTGTCGAACAGCACGGTGCCGCCCTGCTTCATATAGGCGTCGATCCTGTTGATGGCGTCCTGGGGAGGCTTCGGCGCGCCGGGCACGATCGGCCAGTAGATCAGCGGGAAGAAGGCGAGTTCGTCGTGCGCCGGATCGATGCCGACGGGATCGCCGGCCTCCAGCGCCGTGCGCTGCGCCAGGAACAACGTCAGTCCGGTGAGGCCGGCCTTGACGATGGAATCGACGTCGGCATTGCCGGTGACGACATAGGCGAGGCGGGTCTGCGACACCGCCTTCATCGCGAACTCGTCGGACGCGCTATCGGCGCGTGCGGGCAGCGGCGGCAGCACCGAGACGCCGGCGAGCACGAGGCCGAGGAGGATTATCGCAGGCGCGGCGCGGCGGCGCAGCAGCGCGGCGAGGCCGCCGCCGAGCAGCGCGACGATGATGGCGTCGATCAGGAACAGCCCGAGCGCGGTCGACAGCAGCCAGCCGCGCAAATCGCGCGGCTCGGCATTGGTGTAGGTGGCATGCCGGGCGCGCAGGCCCGCGGTGTTCAGGGCTGCGATGCGGTCGGCGCTGGCAAGCGTGTTCACGGCGAGCGGTCCTTCTGCCGGACCATAGAAGCCCGGCGGATGATCTGATGTGGCGCGGTCGCGATAATCCGCGGGCAGCGGCTTTGCGGTCGCCGGCGGCGGGCCGAACGCGCCAAAACCGTCGAGGATGTGCAGCGGCGCCACCGTTTCGGTGGTCGCCTCACTGGCAACGCCGGGGCCTGGCTTGGTGGTGTAGCCGGACATGTCGACCACACGCCTGAGCATCTCGACGAAGATGCCCGACATCGGCAGGTCCGACCAGCGCATGTCGGCGCTGACATGGAACAGGCTGACGATGCCCTTGCCGCGATGCTCGCCGGTGACGAGCGGCGTGCCGTCTTCCAGCGAGGCCCAGCTCTTGGTGGCGAGCACGGCATCGGGCTCGGCCAGCACCTGTCGGCTCACGGTGACGTCCTTGGGCACCGCGACGCCGGCGAATGGGCCGTCGGCAGCGAAAGAGGCGAGATGCTGCGGCTTCTCCCAGGTCAGGCTGCCGCCGAGCGTGCGGCCGCCCTTGCGCAGCTTCACCGGCACGAGGTCGTCTTCGGCCTGTGCGAGACGGGGCCCTGCGAACCGCACCAGCACGCCGCCCTGGTCGATCCAGCCATTGAGGCGCTCGCGGATTTCAGGGGCGATGGTGCCGACATCGGCGAGGATGATCATGGGCAGCTTCTGGTCCAGGAACTGCGTGATGCCCTGCTGCGGCGAGCCCTTGTCGGCGAGCCGCACGTCGGCGAACGGCGCCAGCGCGCGGGTGAGATAGAAGGTCGGCGCCAGCAGCGGCTGCGCGGTCTCGCTGGTCGAGCCCGAGACGATGCCGATGGCGCGGCGCCGCCAGCGCTTGTCGAGCAGCTGCACCGCGCCGGCGGAGCGCTCGCCCGAGATCTCGAGCCGGGTGATGTCGTTGCGCAGCTCGACCGGCAGGTCGAATGCGGCGTCGGTCTCCTTGTCCTGGGGGCCGAAGGAGAAGCGCGCTTCGCCGATCGGCGAGGCCTTCTGGTCCAGCGCGCGCACGGTGCCGGTGGCGATGCCGCTGTCGGTGCGCAGCACCTTCACGGTCATCTTCGCCGCGGCGTTCTCGGCCGCCGCCAGCGCCAGCGGCGAGGAGGTGCCGCCTTCGAAGATGGTCAGGCTGCGATCCCCCAAGGTCTTGCCGAGGCCAGCCACGAACTCCTCGCCGCGACCGGTGTCGACGCCGTCGGACAGCCAGGCGATCTCGCAATCGCCGGTCGCTTTCAGGAAACGATCGACGGCAGCGAGCGTGTCGACGCGGTCGATCGAATAGGGCTTTGGCGCGAGCTGGCGCAGCGCCACGCGCGCCGCGCCCGCGGGTATAAGGGTGATGTCGCGGTTCGGCTCGGACAGCGGCACCAGCGCGATGGCGCGGCGCTCGTTGTCGGCGTTGGCGATCAGCTCGTCGGCGGCCCTGATCCTGACGTCCCAGTTCGAGGCCGCGCTCCAGCCGTCGTCGAGCATGATCATCAGCGGCGCCTTGCTGCCGGCGAGGCCCGTCTGCGGATTCCAGATCGGCCCGGCGGCGGCGAAGATGACGAGGGCCGCAGCGAGCAGGCGCAGCGCGGTCAGCCACCACGGCGTTCGCGACGGCGTCTCCTCGCGCGGGGCGATGTCGAACAACAGGCGGGTCGGCGGAAACTCGATCCGGCGCGGCCGCGGCGGCATCACGCGCAACAGCCACCACAGCACCGGCAGGCTGACGAGGCCGATCAGGAGCAGCGGTTCGGTGAAGGCGAGCGGTAATCCCATCATGCGGCCGGCCCCGCCTTGATGGTCGTGGTGCGCGCGCCCGATTTGCTCACCTGCATGCCGGCGTGCAGATACAGCAGCAGCTCGGCGGCGGAGCGGTCGGTCGCATGGGTCGTGAACAGCCAGTCCAGCCTCGATGTCTCGGCGCGGATCTGGTCGCGATGCAGCGCGAGGCGCGCGGTGTAGTCCTGCGCCCAGCTCTCGGCGCGGCCGGCGGTGATCACGCCGAAGCCCTCGGGCTCGACGAACTCGATGCGGCCGGAATAGGGGAACGACTCCTCGGCGGGATCGACGACCTGCACCATCGTGCCATGCGCGCCGGAGCCGGACAGCCCGGCGAGCGTCGCACCGATCTCGGAGATCGGCGACCAGAAATCCGACAGCACGATGATCTCGGCCAGCGCCGACGGAACGAAGGAGGGCGGCAGGCTGAGGCGGTCGGCGTCGTCATGCAGCATCGCCTGCGCCATCTTGTCGATGACGCTGCGGCTCGCGGTCGGCGCCATCAGCCCGGGAATGCCCACGCGTTCGCCGCCCGACACCAGCAGCTCGGCCAGCGCGAAGGCGACGATCAGCGTGCGCTCGAGCTTGGATTCGCGCGCAGCCTTCGAGGCGAAGGCCATCGAGGGCGAGCGGTCGGGCCAGATCCAGACCGTGTGCGAGGCTTCCCATTCGAGCTCGCGGACATAGAGATGGTCGTCGCGCGCCGAGCGGCGCCAATCGACGTTCTGCGCCGGTTCGCCGGAGACGAAGCGGCGGTACTGCCAGAAATTCTCGCCCGAGCCGGCGCGGCGCCGGCCGTGCAGGCCGTGGATGACGTTGGCGGCGACGCGGCGGGCTTCCAGCACCAGGCGCGGCAGCGAAGCGGCGAGCGTGCGGCTCTCGCCATCGGCACGTCGGATCGCGATGATCTCCTTCGCTGTGTGCCCGGTCTCTGCGGCCATCAACCGATCCGTGTCTTCAATTGCCGGATCACGTCCGGAATCGTGCGGCCTTCGGCGCGCGCCTGGAACGTCAGTGCCATGCGGTGCTTCAGCACGGGCTCGGCGAGGTCGAGCACGTCGTCGATCGAGGGCGCGAGGCGTCCGTCGATCAGCGCGCGGGCGCGCACGGCGAGCATCAAGGACTGGCTGGCGCGCGGACCGGGGCCCCAGGCGATGAACTTGCCGGCTTCGCCGCTTTCCTCGCCCGGACGGGCCGAGCGCACCAGCGACAGGATCGCCTCCACCACGGAATCGCCGACCGGCAGGCGGCGGACCAGCCGCTGCGCGGTGATCAGTGCATCCGCGGTCATCGAGCCCTTCGCCAGCGTCTCCTCGGCGCCCGTCGTCTCGAACAGGATGCGGCGCTCGGCGTCGCGGTCGGGATAGTCGACGTCGATCTCCATCAGGAAGCGGTCGAGTTGCGCTTCCGGCAGCGGATAGGTGCCTTCCTGCTCCAGCGGGTTTTGCGTCGCGAGCACGTGGAAGGGTTTCGGCAGATCGTGGCGCGCGCCGGCCACGGTGATGTGCTGCTCCTGCATCGCCTGCAACAGCGCCGACTGCGTGCGCGGGCTGGCGCGGTTGATCTCGTCCGCCATCAGGAGCTGCGCGAACACGGGACCGGCGATGAAGCGGAAGGCGCGCCTGCCCGCGGTGCTCTCGTCCAGCACCTCGGCGCCGAGGATGTCCGACGGCATCAGGTCGGGCGTGAACTGGATGCGCTTGGCATCGAGACCGAGCGTGACGCCGAGCGTCTCGACGAGCTTGGTCTTGGCAAGGCCGGGCACGCCGATCAGCAGCGCATGGCCGCCGGAGAGGATCGTGACCAGCGTGTTCTCGATGACGCGGTCCTGACCGAAGATGACGGAGCCGATTGCCTCCTTCGCCGCGCGAATCTGGGCCGACACCTGCTCGGCCGACCGAACGATCCCGTCCTCGAGTTTCTCGACACTCTCCGCCATTTCGCTCGCTCCTTAAGCCTGCCATGCGGCTTGCTTGCGTCGTCACGTTGCCGCGTCGTCACGCCATCACATGGGCCCTATGCTAGACTTGCGGGAAGGCCATGTATTCGTTGAATTAACCTATCCCCACCTTATCGGCTTAAGGGTATGTAGGGCATCACGAAGTGGCGACCTCCACACCGGACTTTTCCGGATGGAACCGAGCACCAATCGACAACGTAGACCTGCACCAATCGTGCCAAGTGACAAAGTCAGGGCAAACCATGGCGAACCAAGGGCAGAGCGCCGAGCGCGGTCTTGATGGGCTGACTGCCGCCGCCAAAAGTGCTGCCGGTGCCGAAGGCGCCAAAAAGGGCCTGCCTCCGGTGCATTTGTGGAATCCGCCGTTTTGCGGCGATCTCGACATCCGAATCGCCGCCGATGGTACTTGGTTCTACATGGGCACGCCGATCGGCCGTCACGCCCTCGTTCGCCTGTTCTCGACCATCTTGAAGCGCGAGGGCGACAAGCACTTCCTCGTGACGCCGGTGGAGAAGGTCGGCATCCGCGTCGACGATGCGCCGTTCATGGCGGTCGAAATGCAGAAAGACGGCGCTGACAACCATCGCGTGCTGAGCTTCCGCACCAATGTCGACGATTGGGTGACATGCGATGCCGCGCACCGGCTGCGCTTCCAGCAGGCGGCGGACGGCGGCCTCACGCCTTACCTGCATGTCCGCGCCGATCTCTGGGCCAAGGTGACCCGGGCGCTGTATTACGATCTGGTTGACATGGGCGAGGAGCGGATGGTCGATGGCCAGTCGATGTTCGGCGTCGAGTCGGCCGGCGAATTCTTCGCCATGGCCGACGCGGAGCAGGTGAGGGCCGCGCTTTGAACAAGCCTATCCCCAATAGCGAGCCTGAACGCGAACCCGTCGCGCTGGGCGCTGCCGATTTCTTCGCCCGCTCGCGGGCGCGGCTCGGCTTCGACGTGCCGCCCGGCCTCTACGATCCCAACATCATCCCGGCCTCGGGCGATCCCGGCACCGACAAGATGCTCGAGATCATCGCGCGCGAGCAGCCGGTGCGCCCCGCAGCGGTGCTGATTGCCGTGGTCGACCATCCCGAGCCGACCATCCTCTTGACGCAGCGCTCGGCCCATCTCAACGATCACGCCGGTCAGATCGCCTTTCCCGGCGGCAAGATCGACGCGACCGACGCCTCGCCGCTCGATGCCGCGTTGCGCGAGGCCGAGGAGGAGGTCGGCCTGTCCAGAGACTTCGTGGAGCCGATCGGCTATCTCGATCTCTACGGCACCGGCTTCGGCTTCCGCATCCTGCCGACGGTCGCGAGGGTCAGGCCCGGCTTTTCGCTCACCATCAACCATTCGGAGGTTGATGACGCCTTCGAGGTGCCGCTATCCTTCCTGATGAATCCGGTGAACCACCAGCTGCACAGCAAGGAATTCCGCGGCATGGAGCGCTTCTACTACGCGATGCCGTTCGCGGAGCGCTACATCTGGGGTGCGACGGCCGGCATGCTGCGTGTGCTGTATGAGCGGATCTACTCGTCATGATCCGGCCGGTCCTGACCGAGATCGGAATTTTCCTCATTCCCTTTGCCGTCTATGCGTTGTTCCTGGCCGCCTCCCGCTCCGGCCTGTTCGTGCAGACGTCCTGGCCGGTCACGATCGTCTCCCGCCTCGTCCTCGTTGCGCTCGCGCTGGTGATCGCGGGCCTGGTTGGCCTCGCACAATTCTCCGGCGGCGGACCGAATTCGACCTACGTTCCCGCCCATATCGAGAACGGCAAGTTCGTGCCGGGCACGGAAAGATAGAGGCCGGACCATGAGCGCGGAGCCGATCCTTGCGCCGATCCTTGTCGATGCGCCCTGGCTGACCGCCGGCGGGACCGCGCGCGTCCTGCAATTGCTCGGCACTGATGGCGAAGAGGCGCGGGTGGTCGGCGGCGCCGTGCGCAACGCGCTGCTCGGCCTCATGCCCGGCGACATCGACATCGCGACCACGGCGTTGCCGGAGGAGGTGATCCGCCGCGCCAAGGCCGCCGGCATCAAGAGCGTGCCGACCGGCATCGACCACGGCACCATCACGCTCGTCATCGACCGGCATCCTTACGAGGTGACCACGCTGCGCGAGGACACCCAGACCTTCGGCCGCAAGGCCAGGGTCGCGTTCGGCCGCGACTGGGTGAAGGACGCCGAGCGGCGCGACTTCACCATGAACGGCCTGTCGGTCGACGCGGCAGGTGTCGTCCACGACTATGTCGGCGGCATCGACGATGCCAGAGCGCGCCGCGTGCGCTTCATCGGCGATCCCGACCAGCGCATCGCCGAGGATTATCTGCGCATCCTGCGCTTCTTCCGCATCCACGCCGCCTTCGGCGCCGGCGAGCCCGACCGCAACGGCTATCTCGCCTGCATCCGGGGACGTGCGGGCCTTGCCAGCCTGTCGGCCGAGCGCGTGCGGATGGAGATGCTGAAGCTGCTGGTGGCCGGCGGTGCCTCCGCGGCCGCGCTCGCGATGGCCGACGGCGGATTGCTGCAGGCGCTGATCGGCGGCGTTGCCTATACCGGCCCGCTGGACACGATGATCGCGATCGAGCGTGAGCTCGGCCTCACCCCCAGCAGCACGCGGCGCCTCGCCGCGCTGACGGTCGCCGTGACCGAGGACGCCAAGCGCGTCGCCGCGCGCCTGCGGCTCTCCAATGCCGAGGCCAAGGCGCTGGACTCGATGGGCCATCGCTGGTGGCGCTTCGCCGCCATGGACGAGGCGCATGCGCGGCGGCTGCTCTACCGGCTCGGCACCGAACGCTATCACGATCGCGTGTTGCTCGGCTGGGCGCGCGCCGCCGGCGAGATGCATTCGCCGCGCTGGCGCGCGCGCGCCGAGCTGCCGCAGCGCTGGACCGCGCCGAAATTCCCGCTGAAGGCCGCCGACTTCATCGCGCGCGGCCTCGCCGAAGGGCCTGCGCTCGGACATGTGCTGACGCTCGCCGAGGACGCTTGGCTTGCGGCGGATTTTCCCCTAGAGGAAGCCGCGCTCGCTTCCATCGCCGATCAAGCTGCGGCACGCGTCAGCCGCGACGGGAAAACGTGACCATCGTTTCAGGCTTCGCCGACATCTCGATCCTTCAGCTTTTGCTGGTCGCGTTGATGGCGTTGTTTGCTTCGATCATCGGTGGTCTCGCCGGCTACGGCACCGGCGCCTTGATGCCGCTGGTGCTGGTGCCGCTGGTCGGCGCCGAGCCCGTGGTTCCGATCATCGCCATCTCCGCGATCTTCACCAATTGCAGCCGCGCGGTCGCTTATCTGCGCTATGCCGATCGCCGCCGCGCGCTGATCGCGCTGGCCTGCGCAGGCTTGACCACCGCGCTCGGTGCCTACGGCTATACGCGCCTCACCAATGCCGGCGCCGCCCTCGTGATCGGCACCATGCTGATCCTGAGCGTGCCGCTGCGCCGCGTGCTGCGACGGCGCCAGGTCAGGATCGGCGACACCGGGCTTGCCGCCGGCTCCGTCGGTTACGGCGTGCTGGTCGGCGGCACCTCCGGCTCAGGCGTGATCCTGCTCTCGCTGCTGATGGCCGCCGGCCTCGAGGGCGCCGCCGTGATCGCGACCGACGCGATGATCTCGCTCGGCACCGGCCTCATCAAGATCTCCGTGTTCGGCCTCGCCGGCGCCGTCACCGCGCAGGTGCTCGCCTTCGCGCTGCTGATCGGCGGCATCGCGATCCCCGGTGCGTTTCTCGCAAAGGCCTTCGTCGAGCGGATGCCGGTGCATATCCACACCGCGATCCTCGACGTTGCCGTGATCACAGGCGGGCTGGTCATGATCACGGCTGCGGCGAGGCAGCTCGTCGCCTAGATGCGGATCGAAGCCTGTCGGGGCGCGTATGCACAGATGTCGGCTTCCGGAGCGCAAACCGGAAGTCGTCCGGCTTCGCCGTCATTGGCGGCTAATGTGAAGATGCTATGGGGTGGGCGGCGAGGGTATGGGACCTTGATGCCGGCCGGCATTCTACCGCGCGAGCGGTTTAGTCCTTTGACCCAACTCGGACTTCTCGTGTTGAGTAGTCATGGCCGTGTCGTGGCCCCCTTCAATTGCCGCTCAAAGTGCTAGACTGCCCATCCCACTGGTCCTCGGAGGGGACAAATGCGCCGCCGAGAATTCATCAGGGTTCTTGCGGGGACTGTCGCCGCGTGGCCGCACGGGGCACGCGCGCAGCAGAAGGCCCTGCCCGTGATTGGGGTTCTCAACGGCAGGGGAGCCAATGAAGCCCCGCAGCTCCTCGCGGCTTTCCGGCAAGGTCTGAAGGAGTTGGGCTTTGTTGAAGGTCAGAATATCGCAATCGAATATCGCTTTGCGGATCATCAAAACGAGCGGCTGCCGGCACTTGCAAGCGAATTGGTGCGTCGTCAGGTGATGGTGATTGCCGCCACCAACACGGCGGCTGCAGTCGCGGCTAAGGCCGCAACGACAAGCATTCCGATCGTCTTTTCAATTGCCGGTAATCCAGTTCAGCTCGGGCTCGTCACGAGCCTGAACCGGCCCGGCGGCAATGTTACAGGCGTGACCCAATTGGCGCTGGAGGTCACCCCCAAGCGGCTGGAATTACTGCGCCAGCTTCTTCCTGTGGCCACGACCATGGCGCTTCTCATAAATCCGTCCAATCCCGTTCTCGCCGAGCCGCAAATCAGTGACTTGCAAGCCGCAGCCCCGAGCCTTGGGCTGGAGCTACATGTCCTGAATGCCAGCAGCAAACGGGACTTCGATGGCGTCTTTGCAAAGCTTTCGGAGTTGCGCGCAGGGGGCCTCGTGATCGGCGAAGACACGCTTTTCACAAGTTATAGCGAGGACCTTGCACGGCTCGCTGCACGGCATGCCATGCCGGCGATTTACGACAGCCGCGAGTTCGTCGCAGCCGGTGGCCTCATGAGCTATGGCGGGAGCCATACCGACGCCTATCAGCTGGCCGGCGTTTACACCGCTCGCATTCTGAAAGGCGAAAAGCCGGCCGACCTGCCGGTGCAACAGCGCACGAAAGTGCAGTTGCTATTGAATCTCAAGGCCGCCAAAGCGCTCGGTATCACGGTGCCCCTGCCATTGCTTGGCCGCGCCGATGCGGTGATCGAATGATGGCTGCGTTTGCTGCGGTGCGTGAGTCAGTTGTTGGGCCCTTCGCGACCTATTGCATCGCGAACCAACTCGGTCGCTAACGGGGCATAGCGGAAATCGACGGCGCGTCATCAATCGCAGAGACCGACGCTCGTGACCCAAGCCGGTCCTCACGCCGGATCGCATTTGATCACCAATTTCGGCGTAACGGGGGCCCCGCCGCAAGCCTGAAGTAGACCGGGCGCTCTAGCACCCGTCGTCTCCTTCTACGACGGTCGACAGGAAGCTGGAACGTGCCAGATCACATGCAATCGGTTTTGAGAACGAGGTGCCAAACCATCTACTCGTCAACGAACCATCGTTGGTGACCCAAGGGATTGGCGGCAGTTGCGGCAGATAAGATGCATACGGCATCACTTTCGCAAGCGTCACTCTGACCAGATACTTTGCTAGAAAAGCCTCGTTCATTCCGCCGTCCAGTCCGCTGTAGATCGGGGCTGCCGGCACGTTGTCGTTGAGCAATCGCGCGAATTCGAGTTCGTCGGTGCGTTGCTTCTCAAGCGCCCGCCGCGCAATTTTGGAATCCACGACAAACGCGGGGCATTTATCGGTGGGGCTGAACACGAGAGGATAAGGCGAATTTGGTGGAGCTTGCGCATCGAACACATAGCGTCGATTGCACACGTCCACCTTGGGTTCGAGATGCGTCGTCTCGAAGTGATCGTTGCCGACCTTGAGCATTTTCCAGAAGGAGAGGTTCGGGCTATTTCGATGCTGCGCCAGGTTTGCCGGCGTCAGGCGGAATGGATAAGCCTGGACCTGAAAGGACGGGCGGCCGCCGAGGAATGAGTCCCGCGCTAGCGAATAGATCTCGCTTATCTGTTCGTCGGTCATGGCATAGCAACCGCTCGATGAGCAGTCGCCATGGATCATGAGTAAGCTGCCGTCGCGATTGTTTGCCTTGTCGAAGCTGTTGGGAAAGCCGACGTTGATCGCAAGATGGTAATCGGAGTTGGGATTCATCAGCTCAGGAGTAATCGTATAGAACCCCTCTGGAGCCTGACGGTCACCCTCCTTCAGTTTCGGCCCGAGATCCCCCGACCACCGACAGATCGGGTACACCTTGAGGATTTTGAAAAGGCCGGTGGTGTCCTGTTTCCAGACTTCGAGCTCCGCCTCTTGCTTGAAGACGCGCACAAGGATAGGCGAGTATTTTGGCATCTTCTTTTGTCGGAGCAGCGAGAGCAACTGGGGTGGTAGCTCCTTTGTTGCCTTGGCCGGCAAGCGGTTGCTGTTTTCGCCGAGGCAGGTGGCCGGCGACAAGGCCGCGAAAAAAGCTGCAGTCAGCACAAGCGCACGGAGTGCCGTGGCGCCGATCATGACCTTGCCTCGGGCGTGGAATCTGCTCATTTGGGTAGCGTGTAGTTAGTGGGTTCGTAAGGCAAGCCCAGATGGGCGCGGTCATCGGAGAAGTTCGAGCTTGTCGTCGGCGCAGGGTGCACACAATCACGGTCGAGAATACCGAGTTCGAGTTGGCTCTTGCGCAGGAATGCTCCGCCACGAACTTCCAGATCAGTTGGTCCTCGATCATCGGATCATCGCCAGCAACGGGCTAATTGCACCGCGCGTCACGATGAGCCGTCGCCTATTGCTTCGCCGTGTCGCCAACCGCGGTCTCCGCGCGAGCGGTTTAGTCCTCTGACCCCTAGGTGGACATCGCTACGGAGCCGGAGAAGCGAGCGGCTTTCCCTTCTCGACAACGTAGGTGGCGATTACTTTCGCGCCGTTCGGCCGAGCTTTGGCGTCGTGAATGATACCGGGTGCAAGTTGGTAACTCTCCCCGGTCTTCACCGTCTTGTCTGGTTGACCGTCCGCCATGAGCACCATCTCGCCATCAAGCATAAAGCCTGACTCAGGACCTGGATGGGTGTGGCGTCCGATATTCACGTTGGGCATGACTTCAGCTATTCCAACTACGGTCTCATAGTTCGTGCCGGGCACGTCAAACTTCTGTAGTGGCGTCCGCTTTATTGTCGCGGTTTGCTGGGTCGCCGCTGGCGGATTTTGCTGAGCCGCAGCGATATTAGTCATCGCCAACGAGGCTACGGCGGTGCAAAGCAATAACCTGACAAGCATCGCTTCCTCCAAATTCATGATTGAGAATGCCGGACTCTATCAAATGTTTCGGTCTTTGACATGTCTGACCATGGCCGGATGGTTGAACGTGCGTTCGCCGCCTTCGCGCGCCAGCACCACCTGTGTCTGCCAGCAGTGCGCGAAGTCGGAGCTTGCAAGGCTCAGTTCGGCGACGAGCCGGCGAATGTCTCGCGCCTGTTCGGCGAGGAACGCGCCGCCCGCCGCGGCGATAAGGGTGTCGCATTTTGGTAACAGTCAGCTTCGCTAAAGCGCCGGCGTGCCCGCCTCGCCTTGGATGGCGGGGAATATGGGTGTAGCTTTTTCGCGGGGACCCTGCCGCGGAGTTGGGGGCAATGAAAGCCTTGCAGGCCGCCTGCATCGTGGGTGTCATTGCATTCACGGGGACGATTCATCGCGCCGGAGCGGAAGAAGCTGGGGCGCCGCCTGCAGCAACGCTCGGGTCAGTCTCCGGGGCGGCTTCTGCTCGGTCATTGGTTGCCCAAGCCAAGATCGATGACGACTCCAACGCGACGAAATCGAACGCATTGGACCGCCGCGATGCTGCGCAGCCGGTGCCGGCAATGCGCGATGCATCGGATGATGCGTCCAGCCCCACGCCGGCGAGCCAGGACTTCCGGTACCTGATCTATTATATATGGTCCGAATATCCGCCCGCCGAGAAGCCGGCGGATATCGTGTTGAGGTCGCTCAAGGACACCGTGGTCGGAACGCCGGTCGAGGAGATCAAGCGCGCGTCCGATGCGTTCGGTCTCGATTTCAATTTCATGAAAGCGGTCGCGAAGGTCGAGTCCGGGTTCGATCCCAAGCAACGCACCGGGTCGTATATCGGCCTGTTCCAACTGAGTGAATATGAGTTCAACAAGTTCGGCTCGGGGCAGATTCGCAGTCCCCGCGACAATGCCGTAGCAGCAGCCTACAAGGTCATTACCGAAGGCGTGCTGTTCGAGTGGGTGACGCACCAGAAGCCGACCTTGAGCGATCTTTACCTGATCCACCAACAGGGCTGGGAAGGCGCCGCCGAGCACATCAGCCAACCGGATCGCATCGCCTGGAAATCCATGTGTGCCACCGGCGAGGGCAAGGAAAAAGGCGAGAGATGGTGCAAACGTGCGATCTGGCGGAACACTCTTCCGGCCGTCAAGCAGGCGTGGAAATCGGTCGACAAGCTGACATCCGGAGCGTTCGTCGAAATGTGGCGCGCGCGGATTGCCGAACTCTATTCGAAATATATGGCCACGGCCGCCGCCGGAGCGGCGAAGCAGTAGCTTTCGTTGAGGGGTCGCCTTGTAAAGAGCTTCGACTTTGAGTTCTGGAACTCAACCAAGGGCTCGCAAGCAGCGCGAGCGAAAACAGAGGGGCACCTCTGTCCGTTCCTAGTACTGCCCTGGCTGTGCCGGCGGGCTTGGCCAGTCAGACCTGTGATTGTTCGGATCGGCGCGATCGAATAAGTCTTGTCGCAATACGCCCCGCCGCACCGGGGGAGCCCCCGGACTGGCGGCTTCAGTGGGGCGGCCCTGGACGCCAATGGTCCGAACGTCCTTGCCAGCTACAGCAGCGGGCGAGATGAGGTTGATCTGCGCAATCGCGAACAAGGTGAAGCAGCGAACGAGTACGGTGGCTCGTCTCAGATGTTGTGCTGCGGCCATTGCTCCCTCCGCTCGATCAGTCGCTGGAAGGACGATGCAATGCGGTACATTTGAAATACTCCAGCATGTTCGGTAAACGTTCTTTGCAAGCAAGCCACGCGGGTCCAGAAACGGCGTTGATCCAGATCAACGCAAGCGGGCGCTCAGAGATCGGCGCAAGTCACGGCCTTCCGCGATTAGCTATTTCTTGGCGAAGTCCGCTCTTCGTGCGGTCATGTAGCGCTCGGCGGGGCCAATTCACTCCGGGACCGTATGCCAGACACCTACCTGCCTTACCCGTGCGGACTGCCGGCCTTTGCCGAATTCAAGAGAACGATTGAAGCAACCTAGGGCGCCGCGGTTTCTTCTTCGCCGAGTGTCTGCCAGCTTCCCGTTCCTCGAAGGTCCATCGCAGGTTCCCAGGATGGCAATATGCCCCTGTTTTGCCCGACGGGTCAAACTCGATTCGTAAAATCCGTAAACCCTTCATTTTGCAGCAGCCGGCTACTGTGCATGGGGTTGTTTTCCCAAGTCTTGTTTGCGTGCCCTGTTACGGCTGGTCCGGCACGAGCTCGGTCAGCGAGCGGATGATGCGGTCGGGCTTGACGGTCGAGCCTTCGGGCAGGCCGTCGCCATGCACGTCCATCCAGATCGCATAGATGCCGAGGCGCTGCGGCGTCACGACTTCCCATTCCAGGTTGTCGCCGATCATCCAGGTGTCCCTGGCGGTGACGCCGAGCGCTTCCATCGCGTGCAGATAGGCGCGCTCCTCGGGCTTGCCGAAGCCGTGCTCGCCCTCGATCTGGATGTGGTGGAAGCGGTGCGCGAGCTCGAAGCGCTCGACCTTGGCGCGCTGCATGTCGGCGGCGCCGTTGGTGACGAGCGCGAGCTTGATGCCGAGCGCCTTCAGCCTGTCGATCGCCTCGTGCGCGCCGGGGAAGACGAACATCTCCTCCTCGCGATAGGCGGTGAAGCGGTCGGCGAGGCGGATGGCGAGATCGTCGGGCAGGGCGCGATGGCCGGCCGCCGCGAGCGCGGCAAAGCCGCCCTTGACGGTGATGTGCCGCGCCTCGGCGAGCCTCATCCGCCACGAGGCGTCGGCATTGGCCCAGAAGTTTCGCGCGAACGCCAGCACGGCGGTTGCGACCTGCGCCGGCGGCAGCGGCGCAAGCTCCTCGGCGAACTCGTTCGCGATCGTGTTCCAGGCGATCTCGGGCCGGCCATAGGCCGACAGGATGGTGTCGTCCATGTCGATCAGCATGGCACGCGGCAGTGGCCGAACGGCACTCATGGCCACTTCACCTCCGGCGGCAGCGACGACAGGATGGAGTCCACGTTGCCGCCGGTCTTGAGCCCGAAGATGGTGCCGCGGTCGTAGAGCAGGTTGAACTCGACATAGCGGCCGCGCCGGATCAATTGCTCCTCGCGGTCCGCGGCGGTCCAGGCGCTCGCGAAGTTGCGCCGGACGATGTCGGGGTAGATCTTCAGGAAGGCGCGGCCGACATCCTGGGTGAAGGCGAGGTCGGCGTCCCAGTCGCCGCTGTCGTGCCAGTCGTAGAAGATGCCGCCGACGCCGCGCGCCTCTTTCCGGTGCGGCAGGTAGAAATACTCGTCGCACCATTTCCTGTACTTGTCGTAGTCGGCGATGCCGTTCGGCTGGTCGCAGGCTTCCTGCATCGCGGCGTGGAAGGCGATGCTGTCCGCGTCCTCCTGTGTGCGCCGGCGTTCGAGCACGGGCGTGAGATCGGCGCCGCCGCCGAACCAGGCTTTCGTGGTGACGACGAAGCGCGTGTTCATGTGCACGGCCGGGACGTGCGGATTGCGCATATGCGCGATCAGCGAGATGCCGGAGGCCCAGAACTTCGGGTCCTCCGCAGCGCCGGGGATCTGGGCGCGAAACTCGGGGGCGAATTCGCCGTGCACGGTCGAGCAGTGCACGCCGACCTTCTCGAACAGCCGGCCATGCATCATCGACATCACCCCGCCACCGCCGGCCGCACCGGTGTGGTCGGTGCGCTGCCAGGGCGTGCGCTCGAAGCGGCCGGCCTCGCCGGGATAGAGGCTTCGCGGTGCGTCGTCTTCCAGCCGCTCGAAGCTCGCGCAGATGTCGTCGCGCAAGCGCTCGAACCAGGCGCGGGCGCGGGCCTTGCGTTCTTCGATCACGGTTGGGTCCAATGTCGATGTCATCCCGTTAGCCCTGCGGACCGTAATAGGTGCAGCTCTCGTTGCAACTGTCGCGGTGGATGCTGACGCGGGCCAGCTTGCCGATAGGCTGTAGCCGCTCCCAGACGAAGCGCGACAGGTTTTCCAGCGTCGGCTTGCCCAGCGCCTCGATCTTGTTGAGGTACTTGTGGTCGAGCGTGAGCCGCACGTCCTCGATGGCGCGCTGGAGCAGGCCGAGATCGACCACCATGCCGGTGTCGGGATCGGGCGTGCCGCGCAACGTGACCTCGGCGCGGAAGGAGTGGCCGTGGATCTCTTCGCTGGCTGCGCCAAAGGTCGTTCCCGACAGCGAATGCGCCGCCTCGAAGCGGAACGATTTCGTCAATTCCCACATCTGTTCGAAAACCGATCCTATCTGATGCCGAGCGATTTATGCGTCTGCGCGCTCAGCCGCCATTGCGGATGCTGCAGGCAATAGTCGATCGCCCGCGCGGTGTTTTCGGCGACCTCGGGGCCGTCCATCGGCTGCAGCGAGAAGCGCTCGAAGGCGAGGTCCGCGAACGCTTCCGGGGCGGCGAGGGCCTGCGGATAGACCAGCTTCAGCTCGTGGCCACGGCGCAGCACGAGCTCGCTGCCGCCCTTGGGGCTGACGCAGATCCAGTCGAGCCCTTCGGGCGCCTCGATCGTGCCGTTGGTCTCGACGCCGATCTCGAAGCCGCGCGCATGGAGCGCCTCGATCAGGGCGTCATCGACTTGCAGCAGCGGCTCGCCGCCGGTCAGCACCACATAGCGGTTGGCGGCGGTCGCGCGCCACTGCGCGGCGATGGTATCGGCGAGGTCAGCGGCTGAGGCGTAGCGGCCGCCGAGCGTGCCGTCGGTGCCGACGAAATCGGTGTCGCAGAACTTGCAGGTCGCGTCCTGACGGTCGGCCTCGCGGCCGCTCCAGAGGTTGCAGCCGGCAAAGCGGCAGAACACGGACGCGCGCCCGGCATGGGCGCCTTCGCCTTGCAGGGTCAGGAAGATCTCCTTGACCGCGTAACTCACTGGTCTCTCCTCAATCCTGTGGACCGCAATCCTGTGGAACACTCCGGTTCCGCACCTGCCGCAGCGCCTCGCCTGCGGCCATCGCCGCGCTCATGGCGACATTGAGCGATCGCAGCCCTGGCATGACCGGGATCACCAGCCGCGCATCGGCCGCCTCGACCACGGCGTCGGTGACGCCGGCGCTCTCGCGTCCGAATAGCAGGATGTCCGAGGTCTGGTAATGAAAATCGCGGTAGTCGGTGGCGGCCTTGGTGGTGAACAGCAGCAGCCGGTAGCCTTGGCCTGCGCGCCACTCCTCGAATGTCGTCCAGGAGACGTGCCTGACGATGCTGACATGGTCGAGGTAATCCATTCCCGCCCGGCGGAAATGCCGGTCGGAGACCGGGAACCCAGCCGGTTCGATGATATGGGCGGCGATGCCCAGACAGGCGCAGAGCCGGAGAATCGTGCCGGTGTTCTGGGGGATGTCGGGCTGGAAAAGTGCGATCTGCATGGGCGGCGGCGAATGGGTTGCGGGCCGGAAATGTCTCAATAAAACATCGCCTGCCCCGGAATTCGTGCATTGCACGCTTCCCCGCCGTTAGCGGGCTTGCGCTCGCCCGGCAAGGGTGCCAATAGAACGATTCTGGACTGCTGTTTTCGCCCTGTTTTGGCGGGACAAGCGAAAGTTCTGCCGCCGCGGGGGGCCGCGGGCGCCGGCAGCACTGTTCCGGGGACCTTGGGGGGCTCCTGGAGCGGTTCCACCGGCAGCATAAGAAGAAAGGGTTGGAATCGTGACGACAGCGTCTTCGGCGGACCATCCGACACGCCGTGATTTCTTATTCGTTGCAACGGGGGCAGCTGCAGCAGTAGGGGGCGCGGCCGCGCTCTGGCCCTTCATCTCTCAAATGAATCCCGATGCCTCGACCATCGCCGCCGGCGCGCCGATCGAGGTCGATCTCAGCCCGATCGCCGAGGGCCAGGACATCAAGGTGTTCTGGCGCGGCAAGCCGATCTACATCAGCCACCGCACCAAGAAGCAGATCGACGAGGCGCGCGCCGTCAACGTGGCGAGCCTGCCCGACCCGCAGTCCGACGAGGCCCGGGTCAAGTCCGGCCACGAGCAGTGGCTGGTCGTGATCGGCATCTGCACCCATCTCGGCTGCATTCCGATCGCCCATGAAGGCAATTACGACGGGTTCTTCTGCCCCTGCCATGGTTCGCAGTACGATTCGTCCGGCCGCATCCGCCAGGGGCCCGCGCCCGCGAACCTGCCGGTGCCGCCGTACCAGTTCGTTTCCGACACCAAAATCCAGATCGGCTGAGCCTCGGACCCGCGTCCGAAGCTTCGCGCCGTCTCGTCGTACTAATTCCTCAGGATCGCATCATGAGCGGACCATCCGACTACCAGCCGAGCAATCCGGCCCTGCAATGGATCGAGCGACGTCTGCCGATCTTTGGTCTCATCCATTCCTCCTTCGTCGCTTATCCCACCCCGCGCAACCTGAACTACTGGTGGACCTTCGGCGCCATCCTCTCCTTCATGCTGGGGATGCAGATCCTCACCGGCGTGATCCTGGCGATGCACTACACGCCAAATGCCGATCTCGCCTTCAAGTCGGTCGAGCTGATCGTCCGTGACGTGAACTACGGCTGGCTGCTGCGCAACATGCACGCGGTCGGTGCCTCGATGTTCTTCGTCGCCGTGTACGTCCACATGTTCCGCGGCCTTTACTACGGGTCGTACAAGGAGCCGCGCGAGGTGCTGTGGATCCTCGGCGTCATCATCTACCTCCTGATGATGGCCACCGGCTTCATGGGCTACGTGCTTCCCTGGGGCCAGATGAGCTTCTGGGGCGCCACCGTCATCACCAACCTGTTCTCCGCCATTCCCTATGTCGGCGAGAGCATCGTGACGCTGCTGTGGGGCGGCTATTCGGTCGGCAACCCGACGCTGAACCGCTTCTTCTCGCTGCACTATCTCTTGCCGTTCGTGATCGCAGGCGTCGTGGTGCTCCACGTCTGGGCGCTGCACGTCGCGGGCCAGAACAACCCTGATGGTGTCGAGCCGAAGACGGAAAAGGACACGGTGCCGTTCACGCCGCACGCGACCATCAAGGACATGTTCGGCGTCGCCTGCTTCATGCTGCTCTACGCCTGGTTCATCTTCTACATGCCGAACTACCTCGGCGACGCCGACAACTACATTCCGGCGAACCCGGGCGTGACGCCGCCGCACATCGTGCCGGAATGGTATTACCTGCCGTTCTACGCGATCCTGCGCTCCATCCCGAACAAGCTCGCAGGTGTCATCGCGATGTTCGGGGCGATCATCATCCTGTGCTTCCTGCCCTGGCTCGATGCCGCCAAGACCAGGTCGTCGAAGTACCGCCCGCTGGCCAAGCAGTTCTTCTGGATCTTCGTCGCGGTCTGCATCCTGCTCGGCTATCTCGGCGCGCAGCCGCCGGAGGGCATTTATGTCATCGCCGGCCGCGTCCTGACGGTCTGCTACTTCGCCTACTTCCTGATCGTGCTGCCGCTGCTCTCGCGCATCGAGACGCCGCGGCCGGTGCCGAACTCGATTTCGGACGCGGTGCTCGCCAAGACCGGGAGCCGATCGACCCCGATGGTCTCGACAGCGATCGTGCTGGCGCTCGCCGGTTCGCTGTTCGCAGGCTCGATCGACAGCGCGAAGGCCTCCGAAGGCAGCGACACCCCTCCGGGCAACAAATGGTCGTTCGCCGGTCCCTTCGGCAAGTTCGACCGCGGCGCGCTCCAGCGCGGCCTGAAGGTCTACAAGGAAGTCTGCGCCAGCTGCCACGGCCTGTCCTACGTCGCGTTCCGCAACCTCGCCGAGCCCGGTGGACCCGGCTATTCCGTGGCGCAGGCGGCGGCCTTCGCCTCCGACTACAAGGTCAAGGACGGCCCGAACGACGCCGGGGATATGTTCGAGCGCCCGGGCCGGCCGGCGGACTATTTCCCCTCGCCGTTCCCGAACGAGCAGGCCGCGCGTGCGGCGAACGGCGGCGCGGCGCCGCCCGACCTATCGCTGATCACCAAGGCGCGCTCGTACAAGCGCGGCTTCCCCTGGTTCATCTTCGACTTCTTCACCCAGTATCAGGAGCAGGGCCCGGACTACGTCGCGGCGGTGCTTCAGGGCTTCGAGGAGAAGGTGCCGGAGGGCGTCACCATCCCGGAGGGCTCGTACTTCAACAGGTACTTCCCGGGCCACGCCATCAAGATGCCGAAGCCGCTCAGCGACGGCCAGGTGACCTATGACGACGGCTCGCCCACCACGGTCGCGCAATACGCCAAGGACGTCACCACCTTCCTGATGTGGACGGCCGAGCCGCACATGGAAGCGCGCAAGCGCCTCGGCTTCCAGGTGTTCGTGTTCCTGATCATCTTCGTTGGCCTGATGTACTTCACCAAGAAGAAGGTCTGGGCCGACTCGCACTGAGCGGCGAAGGGCGAGACGAAATGAAAAAGCCCCCGCAAAGGGGGCTTTTTTGTTGGCTGTGATTCCGAGCGATGCGTTAGCATCGAGCCCGGAATTCATTCATCCACCAACTCCGCGGCCCAATGGATTCCGGGCTCGCGCGATCGCGCGCCCGGGAATGACGAGAGTGTGGATTGCGTCATCTGCCGGCACCGGCCAGAATACCGCCAACCGCTCCCCAGAAACTCACCGGAGGACACCATGGGAACCGCCATCACCTTCAAGCGCCCGGACGGCAAGGACGCCTCGGGATATCTCGCCAATGCCGCGCGCGGCAACGCGCCGGGCGTGGTCGTGATCCAGGAATGGTGGGGCCTGTCCGACCAGATCAAGGGCCTGTGCGACCGCTTCGCGCTCGCCGGCTTCGATGCGCTGGCGCCCGATCTCTACAAGGGCAAGGTGGTGCCGTATCACGACACGGAGAGCGCCAACAAGGAGATGAACTCGCTCGACTTCATGGACGCCACCACGCAGACCGTGCGCGGCGCCGCGCAGTACCTGTCGCGCAACGGCGCCAAGGTCGGACTGACCGGCTTCTGCCTCGGCGGCGCCGTCACCATCATCGGCGCGACCAAGATTCCGGAGCTCGCCGCCGGCGTGGTGTTCTACGGCATCCCGCCGGAGCAGGCGGCCAAGCCTGCCGACGTCAAGATCCCGCTCCAGGCTCATTTCGCCAATAAGGACGATTGGTGCACGCCGGAGCTGGTCAACGGTTTCGAAAAGGCCATGAAGGCCGCCGGCAAGTCGCTCGAACTGTTCCGCTATGATGCCGAGCACGCCTTCGTCAACGAGCAGCGCCAGGCCGTGCATGACCGCGAGGCCGCCGAGCTCGCCTGGGGCCGGGCGACGGAGTTTTTTAGGAAGCATCTGGGTTGAGCGCCTGTAGGCCGGATGGAGCGCAGGGAATCCGGGGCTGTCTCGCCGCGGTACGAATCCTGGAATTGCGCTGCGCTCCATCCGGGCTACGGCACCGTGCCCACCCTTGACGCCGCCCCCGTGCCATGGTGAGTATCGCCCCCATGAGCACCGCCGTCCGCCCAGCCCGTCTTTGGTGGCGCACCTCCTGACGAGGTGGCCGGTGCGATTTCTTTTCCCAGAATCGTCGAAGGTCGCCGGCACAGCGCGGCGGCCTGATCGTTTGTCCTGTGTGGCGTTCCCTCGGCAAGTCTCGTAAGAGGACCCAAGAGGATCACATGAACAGGACAGTCTTTGCCCTCCCGGCCAGAAGTGAGTACGCGACCCGCGCGGGTCTCGCGATCACGCGCGTGGCGGAGCAATTCACCGGCGGCGCCAACAGGCTCGACGATCTCGTCAGCCTGCTCGACCGCCGCCGCGGCGTGGTGCTGTCCTCGGGCACGACCGTGCCCGGCCGCTACGAGAGCTTTGACCTCGGCTTTTCCGATCCGCCGCTCAAGCTCGAGACCGCGGGCGTCAATTTCAAGCTGGAAGCACTGAATGCGCGCGGGCAGGTGCTGATCGCCTTCCTCGGCGACGTCCTGCGCGAGCCCTGCGTCGTCATCTCCGAGAAGACGGCGACGCGGCTTGCCGGCCACATCATCCGCGGCGATGCCCCGGTCGAGGAAGACCAGCGCACGCGGCGCGCCAGCGCGATGTCGCTGGTGCGCGACCTCGTTGCCGCCTTCTCCGCCAGTGACGACGGGTTGCTCGGCCTGTTCGGCGCCTTCGCCTACGACCTCGTGTTCCAGATCGAGGACCTCGTGCAGAAGCGCGCGCGGGAAGCCGACCAGCGCGACATCGTGCTGTACGTGCCCGATCGCCTGCTGGCCTATGACCGCGCCACCGGTCGCGGCGTCGTGCTCAGCTACGACTTCGCCTGGAAGGGCAAGTCCACCGAGGGCCTGCCGCGCGAGACCGCCGACAGCCCGTACCTGAAGACGCCGCGCCAGGGCTTTGCAGATCACGCGCCGGGCGAATATCAGGCGACGGTCGAGACCGCGCGCGCGGCCTTTGCACGCGGTGATCTCTTTGAAGCCGTGCCGGGCCAGCTGTTCGCCGAACCCTGCGAACGCTCGCCGGCCGAAGTGTTCCAGCGCCTCTGCGTCATCAACCCGTCGCCCTATGGCGCGCTGATGAATCTCGGTGAGGGTGAATTCCTGGTTTCCGCCTCGCCGGAAATGTTCGTGCGCTCGGACGGACGCCGCGTCGAGACCTGCCCGATCTCGGGCACGATTGCACGCGGTACCGACGCGATCGGCGATGCCGAGCAGATCCGCCAGCTGCTGAACTCGGAGAAGGACGAGTTCGAGCTCAACATGTGCACCGATGTCGACCGTAACGACAAGGCGCGCGTCTGCGTGCCCGGCACGATCAAGGTCTTGGCGCGCCGGCAGATCGAGACCTACTCGAAGCTGTTCCACACCGTCGATCACGTCGAGGGCATGCTGCGCCCCGGCTTCGATGCGCTGGATGCCTTCCTCACCCATGCATGGGCCGTCACCGTCACCGGCGCGCCGAAGCTGTGGGCGATGCAGTTCGTCGAGGATCACGAGCGCTCGCCGCGGCGCTGGTATGCCGGCGCCATTGGAGCTGTGAATTTCGACGGCAGCATCAACACCGGCCTTACAATCCGCACCATCCGCATGAAGGATGGTCTCGCAGAAGTGCGTGTCGGTGCCACCTGCCTGTTCGATTCAGATCCCGCCGCGGAAGACCGCGAATGCCAGGTCAAGGCGGCCGCCCTGTTCCAGGCGCTGCGCGGCGATCCGCCAAAACCGTTGTCGACCTTTGCGCCCGATGCCACCGGCTCCGGCAAGCGGGTGCTGCTGATCGACCACGACGACAGCTTCGTGCACATGCTCGCCGATTATTTCCGCCAGGTCGGCGCCGAGGTCACCGTGGTCCGCTATGTGCATGCGCTCGACATGCTCAAGCAGAAGAGGTGGGATTTGCTGGTGCTGTCGCCCGGCCCCGGGCGCCCTGAGGATTTCGGGATCAAGAAGACCATCGATGCGGCGCTGGAGAGGAAGCTGCCGGTGTTCGGCGTCTGCCTCGGCGTGCAGGCGATCGGCGAATATTTCGGCGGCGAGCTCGGCCAGCTCACCCATCCCGCCCACGGCAGGCCCTCGCGGGTCCAGGTGCGCGGCGGCCGCCTGATGCGCAACCTGCCGAACGAGATCATCATCGGCCGCTATCACTCGCTCTTTGTCGAGCGCGACAGCATGCCGGAGGTGCTTGATGTCACCGCCAGCACTGACGACGGCGTCGCCATGGCGCTGGAGCACAAGACCCTGCCGGTCGCCGGCGTGCAATTCCATCCGGAATCGCTGATGTCGCTCGGCGGCGAGGTGGGCTTGCGTATTGTCGAGAATGCGTTCCGGCTGGATGCCGGGGCAAATTGAATGAGTGTCGTCATTGCGAGGAGCCCGCGAAAAATTGCAAAGCAATTTTGCACAGGCGACGAAGCAATCCAGACTGCTGCCGCGGAGAAGAACTGGATTGCTTCGCTTCGCTCGCAATGACGATGGAGAAGCCAGAGCGAGATAACCATGACCTTTGACCACGACATCAAGGCGAGCGTCCGCACCATTCCCGACTATCCAAAGCCGGGGATCATGTTCCGCGACATCACGACCCTGCTTGCGGATGCGCGCGCGTTCCGCCGCGCGGTAGACGAGCTCGTCAATCCCTGGGCCGGCAACAAGATCGACAAGGTCGCCGGCATGGAGGCGCGCGGCTTCATCATCGGCGGGGCGGTGGCGCATCAGCTCTCGGCCGGCTTCGTGCCGATCCGCAAGAAGGGCAAGCTGCCGCACACCACCGTGCGCATCGCCTACTCGCTCGAATACGGCATCGACGAGATGGAGATGCATGTCGATGCGGTCGCGCCCGGCGAGCGCGTGATCCTGGTCGACGACCTCATCGCCACCGGCGGCACCGCCGAGGGCGCGGTGAAGCTGCTGCGCCAGATCGGTGCCAACGTCGTCGCCGCCTGCTTCATCGTCGACCTGCCCGAGCTTGGCGGCGCCGCCAAGCTGCGCGCCATGGACGTGCCGGTGCGCACGCTGATGACGTTCGAGGGGCACTGAGCTGCACGCGGGCGAAGGCCTTCGCCCGTGAAATTTCCGCCTAAGACCTCTGCAGGATCAGGCTGAGCTCGAGCTCCCGGAACGCGAGGTAATTGCGCCGGGTCCACTGGTGCAGCTCGGTGGAGGAGTCCTTTTCCTGGCGCAGATAGCCGGTGAAGGAGAAGCTCAGCCGGTCGATATAGGTCTTGAGGAAGCCGGGCAGGGCGGGCAGGCGGAACAGCCGGCCGCCTCCCATCGCGGGGGGCAGCTCGCCGCGCACGACATACTCGTTGTCGACCGTAATCAGGTTCATCCGCGGGATCTGCGCGCGCAGCATCTCATGGGCGCGGGCCGAGACGCGGTCGGTATCGGCGACGAACAGGATCTGCGGCGCGACGTGGCGGCGTGCCGCCTCCTTGAGCAGGCCGATCTCCTCGGTCATCTTGAAGAACTCGTCGAAGGCGTGGAAGCCTAGGTCGATCACCTTGGCAAGGCCGTCATCGAGGATGACGCGGTCCATCAGCTGCATCTTGCCGTAGGTGTCGATCACGTCGGCGGTCTCGGTGATCTTCGGCAAATAATCGACCAGCGACGGTTCCTTCAGGTTGACGTCGAACGCCGCGACATTGCCGTTCTTGAGCAGCAGGAATTCGCTCAGCAGCCGCGCCAGCAGGGTCTTGCCGACCTGCGGGCGAGGCGAGCAGATGATGTAGACGGGGGTCGGGGACATTGCAGGCTATTATTTGAGCGAACTTGTCGCCCAATCCAGCCGTATCCGACCGGGGTCCGCAACTATTTTTCGGTGCTGCGGGTCGCCGGCTTCGAACCGACGATGTCGGTCAGGCGGATGCGGTCGAACTCGCTCCAGACATTGGCCAGCCAGTGCCGGACATAGCCGCGCAGCACGAACGAATAGTTCGCCGGCTCGTCGCTGATGCCCTTGTTGGCGACGAACTTCAGGAACGGAACGGAAGACACCTCGACCTGCTCATAGGCCATTTCGTTGAGCTTGGGGATGGTGAGCTCGGTCGCGTCCTTGATGCGATGGAAGTAGGAATTGTAGGTCGCCTGGTCCCACTGGAAGAACTGGGTGTCATTGATGAAGTTCTTCACCAGGAAATATTTCGCGCCGCTCATGAAGCCGGCAGTCTCGGCGATCTCCTCCAGTGAGGCGATCGAGGGTCCCAGGATATGGAACACCGCAAAGGTGATCTGGCCGGCCTTGGCGGCGTCGAGGAAGCCGATGTCGCGGAGCGAAGCCAGCGCCGGCGAGAGCAGGCCGGCGCGGACGTCGATGACGGTGACTGAAGGGCTGACAGCGTTGAGCGTGTCGAAGATCTTCATCTGGTCGGCCGTCGTCGTCATGTCGACGATCTCGGTGATGTCAGGGTGGAAGCGCTTCAGGGTTCCGCGCGGCGACTCCGTGTCGAACGCGCGGGTCGGCACGTTGTTGGCCGAGAAATAATCGAGCAGGGTGCGCGATACCGTGGTCTTGCCGACCCCGCCCTTGTCCGCGCCCACCACAACCACTGCCGGCTTTGCCATTGCTGTCCCCTAACGCGCGCCCCCGATCGCGACGTCGCAATCGGCCGGGCCCCAAATCGATGTCCCAAAAGACCCGAGTCTGCTGTTGGGCGCGAACATGGCAGAAACAAGGGAGAATTCAATTCCTTGCGCCCCGGTTGCGGCAATTCCCGAGGGTTTTTCCCGATCGGTGTCAAACTCGCCACGCACCACGGACGATCGCGTGGCTCAGTGACGGCCCCACGGTCCCATCGGGTTGCTTGCCGGGGCTCCTGAGGGGCTCGGTGCGGGAATGGGCGGCGGATTGGCCGGACCGGCTGCATCGCCCCATGGCCCCTGCGACAGCGGCGGCGGGGTATCGTCTGCCCCGGCTTGTTCCGCCTCGGGCTGATCCGTCTCCTCAGTGGGGTCCGGCAGCGGACCGGGGTCGTGGCCGCCGGCGAACTTGACCAGGGCGTCGACCCGGGACTGCACGGAAGGGTGGGTCGCGAACAGGTCGGCAAAACCCTCGCGCGGATTGTCGACGCAGAGCTCCATTACCGCCGAGGTTGCGCCTGGCAGCTCGCCGCGATTCTCGATCTTGCGCAGCGCCGAGATCATGGCGTCCGGATCTTTCGTCAGCTCGACCGAGCCGGCGTCGGCGAGGTATTCGCGCGAGCGCGATAGCGCGAGCTTCACCACCTGGGACATCAGCCAGGCCACCACGATCAGCACGACCGCGATGATGATGACGATCACCGCGCCGCCGCCGGAGCTCTTGCTGTCGCTGGACGACGAGGACGACCGCGACGACGAGGAGGAGCCCGAGGACCACGAGCCGCCGGAGTTCCAGCTCAAATTCGTGAACAGGCGGAAGAATAATTCGCCGAAGAAGCCGACCACGCCGGCGATGATGACGGCGACCACCATCAACTGCACGTCGCCGTTCCTGATGTGGGTCAGCTCGTGGCCCAGCACCGCCTCGATCTCCTTGTCGTTCAGCGCGCTGAGGAGGCCTGTGGTGACGGTGACCGAATATTGCCGCGGGTTGAGGCCAGTCGCGAACGCGTTCAGTGCCGGGCTCTCCATGATCTTCAGCTTCGGCATGGTGATGCCGCGCGAGATGCAGAGATTTTCGAGCAGGTTGTAGAGCCGCGGCTCCTCCTGCCTTGTGACGTCATGGCCGCCGGTCACCGCGTCGATCATCGACTGGTGGAAGAAATAGGCGATCACGACCCAGAGCGCCGTCACGATTGTCGCGACTGGCGCTGCGACGATCAGATCATGGAAGGCGTGGCTCAGGTAGAAGGCAACGGTCCCGTTGCTGTCGATGAGAACTTCGGCGACCAGTGCGCCGGCATAGACCAGCACGTAGACCAGCGCGAACAGGCCGGCGAGCAGCAGCATCGAACGAAACTTGTTCGAGGCGATGTGCGTGTAGAGACCGTACGCGGCCATGACGCGTTGCCCTGCCGGCCTATCGGCTCAAATCAGAACTTCACCTGAGGCGCGACCTCGACCTCGGTACGGCTGGCGCCGAGATCGAAGAAGTCCTTCCTGGTGAACCCGAACATGCCGGCGAACAGCGCGGCGGGCATCTGCTGGATGCCGGTGTTGTATTCCTGGACCGCGTTGTTGAAGAAGCGGCGGCTGGCCGCGATCTTGTTCTCGAGGTCGGAGAGCTCGGATGCGAGTTGCTGGAAATTGGCGTTGGCCTTGAGGTCCGGATAGGCCTCCGACAGCGCGATCAGCCGGCCGAGCGCGCCGGAGAGCTGGGTCTCGGCGGCGGACACCTGCGCCGGCCCCTGCGCGGACATTGCCGAATTGCGCGCCTTGATGACGTCGTCGAGCGTGCCGCGCTCATGCGAGGCGTAGCCCTTCACGGTCTCGACCAGGTTCGGGACGAGGTCATGGCGCTGCTTGAGCTGCACGTCGATGTCGGCAAAGGCCTGGCCGACGCGCTGGCTCAACGCCACCAGACGGTTGTAGGCACTGAAGGCCAGGAACACGAGAACGACGATGACGCCGAGAACGATCCAGCCGGTCGACATGGAGAACTCCTGAAGAGGGAAGAAGGCGGGCGCTAGGGTAGACCAAATTGGCGCAGGACGAGAGCCCTGGCGCGGAGGGGAGGCAAGACTTGGTCGGATCAGGAACCGTCCGAGTTCAAGGCAAAGGCCACGAATGAGGTTAACTTTCGGCAATGACGGCATCGCCCCAGCGCCAACGCCGGGCGCTTGCATAGGCTGCCTTGTCGCGGCGGGGCACCTTCGTGAGCCCCACTCCGTCCTCGGTGCAAAGCTTCGCGGCGATCTCGGCCTTGCCGACGTCCGGCGGCGCCAGCACGCGCGCGGCGCGAGTGGCGGGCGGCCTGCGGGTGAGGGCGACGTAGATGAAGCGCTCGTCCTCGAACGGCACCTCGGCACCCTTGATCTGGCGATGCGCCTGCGAGCGCGGCAGGCGCTGGCTGAAGTGGCACCAGTCGGGCGCGGCGAGCGGGCAGGGTTTTTCGTGCGGGCAGGGGGCGGAGACGTAGGCACCAGCGCCGATCAGTTGCTGGCGCAGCGCGAGGATGCGGGCGTAGCCGGCGGGCGTGCCGGGCTCGATCACGACCAGCGCGTGGCCGGCCTTGGCCCACATCGTTTCCGCAAGCTTGCGCTGATCGCCTTCGTTGAGCTCGCCGATGATGTAGCTGGCAATCACGAGATCGGCTTGCGGGACCTCGGCGAGGTTACCGCCGGCATCGCCCGGCAGATAGCGGCACTCCGCGAGGCGCGTGCTGTCGCGTGCCAGTTCGAGAGCGAGCCTGCTGAGCGTGGCGTTGGCGTCGAGCAGGGTGAAATCCTGCAGCGACGGAAACGCTTCCGCGGCAGCCCAGCTTGCGGTGCCCGGGCCGGCGCCGACATCGAGCAGCGTTTCAGGCGCAAGGTGAGGTGCGATCTCGGTCAGCGCATTCAGGCTCGCGGCGACCGCCGCATAGGTCGCCGGCATGCGCGCCAGCGCATAGGCGAGGGCATCGGCCTCCGACTTGATCGTGCCGGAGCCGCCGCCCGAGCGATAGGTGGTCGAGATCTTCTGCGAGCGCTGTGCGGCGCCGGTGCGCGAGAAGCCCTGCAGCTTGCCGTCGAGCGCGGCTTTGAGTTCGGCGGGGAGGGTGGGAGAGATCATGTTTGCCCACCCTCATTCCGGGGCGCGCGCGGCGCGAACTCTGATGCGCAATCGCGCATCAGAGGAGTTCGAGTGTCCAACATTTCGGAGTCTCGCTGCGCGAGCCCCGGAATGACATGCAAGCGATGTCACGCCACGTTCTGGTCGAGAATGTCCACGGCCTCGGCGAGGCTCACCGACACCAGCTGCGAGACGCCGCGCTCGGCCATGGTGACGCCGAACAGCCTGTTCATCCGCGCCATCGTGATCGGGTTGTGCGTGATGATGATGAAGCGCGTGTCGGTCGAGCCGGTCATCTCGTGCAAGAGGTTGCAGTACCGTTCGACGTTGTGGTCGTCGAGCGGCGCGTCGACTTCGTCCAGCACGCAGATCGGCGAGGGGTTGGTCAAGAACACCGCGAAGATCAGCGCCATCGCGGTCAGCGCCTGCTCGCCGCCCGAGAGCAGCGACAGCGTCTGCGGCTTCTTGCCCGGGGGCTTTGCGATGATCTCGAGACCGGCTTCGAGCGGGTCGTCGCTCTCGATCAGGTGCAGCGCTGCCTCGCCGCCGCCGAACAGCTCGACGAACAGGCGCTTGAAGTGGTTGTTGACGACTTCGAACGACGTCAGGAGCCGCTCGCGGGCTTCCTTGTTGAGGCTCTGGATACCCTGGCGCAGCCGCTTGATGGCCTCGACCAGGTCGTCGCGCTCGGTGACCAGACCCGTGTGCTGGGTCTCGACCTCGCGCAGCTCTTCCTCGGCGCGCAAATTGACGGCGCCGAGGCGCTCGCGGTCGCGGCGCATCTTCTCGAGGTCTTCCTCGATGTCGTGCAGCGGCGGCAGCTCCGCGCCGGGCTCGATCTCGGCTAGACCGGCGACGGCCTGTGGTTCGACCTCGAGCATGTCGCGGATCTCGCGCTCGATGTCTTCGAGCCGGCGCCGCGCGCCTTCCATGCGCTCCTCGGCGCGGGCGGTGGCCTCGCGGGCGCTGGAGAGCGCTTCGAGCGTCAGCTTGGCGACCCGGTCGGTTTCCGCCATCGCGGTCTCCGCGGTGGCGAGCGCGTCGGCGGCCATGCGGCGGTCGTTCTCGGCGTATTCGATCTCGGTGATCAGCGCGCTGCGCTTCTCGGCGAACATTTGCGGCGCGTTTTCGAGCTCGCTGCGCTCGATCGTGAGTTCGGCGATACGGGCCTGGATGGTGTCGATGTGGGAGGCCGCGCTCTCCTTGCGGTTCTGCCACTCGGTGCGCTCGGCGAGGATCGCCTGCACGCGGCGGTCGGCGAGCTCGGCCTCGCGCGCCAGCGCCTGCGCTTCGGCGCGGACCTGGGCGGCCATGCGGCGATGGGCTTCGATGTCGCTGCGAACGGCGGCGAGGCGGGTCTCGGTGTCCTCGCTCGATGGCAGCTCGGAGATGCCGGCCTGGGCGTATTCGTAGGCGGCCTCGGCCTCGGCGCGGTCGGCGGCGAGACGGCTGTGCGCTTCCGACAGCGTCGCCTTGCGGGCGGCGTGGCGGCTGATCTCGCGCTCGGCGGCGGCGTGGCGCTCGCGCGCGGCGTTGAGCTCGCGCTGCGCGGCGCGCCAGGCTTCGCGCGCAGCACCTTCGGTGCTCGCGGCCATCTGCAGCTCGGACTCGGCGTTCTCCAGCGCCTGGCGCTTGATCTGCGCGTCGATACGGGCCTGCTCGAGCTCGTTCTCGATGTCGACGAGGCGAGCGCGTTCGGCGAGGCGGCGTGCCGCGCCGGTCGGCGCATGGGCCGCGGCGACGAAACCGTCCCAGCGCCAGACGTCGCCCTCGGGCGAGACCAGCCGCTGGCCGGTCTTGAGCTGGGAGACGAGCTCGGCGCCGCGCTCGCGCGGCACCACGCCGATCTGAGCGAGACGGCGGGCCAGCTCGGCGGGCGCCTGCACATGGCTCGCGAGCGGAACGGCACCTTCGGGCAGTTCCGGATCGCCCTCGGTGTGTCCGACATTGGTCCAGCGCATCGGCGCCGACGGGTCGATCGGCGCGTCGAGATCGTCGCCCAGCGCAGCGCCGATCGCCTTTTCAAAACCCTTGTCGACGGTGATGCCGTCGATGATCGGCGGCCACAGATTCTTGGTCTCGCCGTTGACGATCTTGGAGATGGTGCGCGCCTCGGTCTCGAGGCGCTGCACGCGCTTGTCCGCTTCGTTCAGCGGCGAGCGCGAGGATTCCAGCGTCTGGCGTGCCGCGACATGCGCGGCTTCGCTGGCCTGCGCCGCGGCTTCCGAAGCCGCCAGCGTCTGCTCCGCGGTCTCGACCAGCGCGGTCAGCTCGTCGAGATCGCCGAAGCCACCGGTGGCCTCGGTGAGCTTCTGCTCTTCGGCGGCGACGTTCGCGATCTCCTGGTCGAGCCGGGCGAGCTTGTCGCGATGGGTGCGTACGTTGGCCTCGAGCTGGTTGCGCTTGGCGGTGAGGTCGGCGAGCGCGGTGGTGAGCTCGGCGAACTGCCGCTCGGTCTCGGTCAGCACCGCCTCGGCCTCGGCCACGCGCTCGTCGACGCCGGAGCGCTTCTCGACGCGCGACCTGATCTCTTCCTTCAGCTCCGCGTCCTCGGTGTCGAGGCGCTGCAGCGCGACATCGGCGTCCATGGTCTGCTGCTGGGCGCGCGAGATGTCGCCTTCGAACTGGGCGAGGCGGCGCTCGAGCTCGGCGACGCGCTCCTTGGCGCGCTCTTCCTCGCGGTCGAGCTGCTCGCGGGCATTGGTGAGGCGCTGCAGGCCGGCCGCGGCGCGCGCTTCGGCATCGCGCAGCGCCGGCATTTCGGCGGCGCGGATCGCCTGGATGCGGGCGGCTTCGGCCTGGTGCTGGGTGCGCTCGGCCATCTCGCGCACGGCGAGGTCGTGGGTCTGGCCAGATTCGTTGACGTCGGCATGGGCGCCGATCCAGCGTAGATGGAACAGGGTGGCTTCGGCCTTGCGGACCTTGGCGGCAACCTCGCGGTAGCGCACGGCCTGGCGGGCCTGCTTCTTCAAGCCTTCCATCTGGCCGGAGAGCTGGCCGATGACGTCCTCGACGCGGGTGAGGTTGGTTTCGGCCGCCTTCAGCCGCAGCTCGGCCTCGTGGCGGCGGGCGTGCAGGCCGGCGACGCCGGCGGCATCTTCCAGCACGCGGCGGCGCTGCTCGGGCTTGGCCTGGATGATCTCGCCGATCTTGCCCTGGTGGACGAGGGCCGGCGAGCGTGCGCCGGTGGCGGCGTCGGCGAACAGGATCTGCACGTCGCGGGCGCGCACGTCGCGGCCGTTGATGCGATAGACCGAGCCCGCTTCGCGCTCGATGCGGCGGGAGATTTCGAGGATCTGGCTGTCGTTCATCGCCGCCGGCGCGGTGCGATCGGCATTGTCGATCGTCATCGTCACTTCGGCGTGGTTGCGCGCCGGACGGTTGCCGGAGCCGGCGAAGATCACCGCGTCCATGTCGGCGGCGCGCAGCGACTTGTACGAGGTTTCCCCCATCGCCCAGCGCAGCGCTTCGACGAGATTCGACTTGCCGCAGCCGTTGGGGCCGACCACGCCGGTCAGGCCGGGCTCGATGACGAAGTCCGTGGGCTCAACGAAGGACTTGAAGCCGTGAAGTCGCAGGCGGGTGATTTTCATAAGCACGCATCTCTGTTGGCAGGCGCGAATCCCCTGCCGGGACAATACCATGAAAGGCAATGTCGCTATCCGGGCGAGTCGCGCGAGGCGCCTCATGCGGCTGGACAATGGCCGCGGTGCGCCGCGAGGGCAACCGGCGAAAGCTGCTTTTCCCAAGGGATTTATGCCGGGAAAGCGACGGCTTTCGAGATGCGAATCAGGTTCTTGACGAGCGAATCAGCTCTTCAGCAGCGGGTTGATCTTCTTGGCGAACTCCTCGAACGAGGCCTCGCCCTTGATCTTCTCGCCGTTGATGAAGAAGGTCGGCGTCGAATCCACCTTGAGCACGTCGCTGGCATATTTCTGGTCGGCGGCGATCTTGTCGAGCAGCGCCTGGTCCTTCAGGCAGGCTTCGACCTGCTGCTGGGTGAGGCCGGCCTGCTTGCCGATCCGCGTCAGGGTCTCGGTGGTGTTCTTCATCACCCAGTCGCTCTGCTGGCGGAACAGCATGTCGGTGACGGCGAAGTATTTCGGCGCATCGCCATTGGCGATGCAGCGTGACAGCATCGAACCGGCGGCTGCTTTGATGTCGAGCGGGAACTCGCGGAAGATGTAACGCACCTTGCCGGTGTCGATGTATTCCTTCTTGATCTTCGGGAACACCTGCTCGTTGAAGGCGGCGCAGTGCGGGCAGGTCATCGAGGCGTATTCGGTGATGGTGACGGCGGCGTCGTTCGGGCCCAGCGCCATGTCGGGCAGCGACACCGGCTTCGCCACATCGGTGGCCGACTGCGCCATCGCTTCAGGGATCATGGCCTCGGAGATGAACCGCAGCGGCGAGAGCCCGGCGACCGCGGCAAGCCCGGTCAGCGACAGCATCGTGGTGAAGGCCCGGCGGGTGATGATCAAGGTCGGCTCCCGAATTGGCAAGATGTTTGCCCGAGGTTCCCATTCGGGCGGCCTGTCGCTAGCTTGAAACGTCGCCCGAGGCAATGGCGGGCGGCAGCGACCGGTCCAGTTTGGCGGCGAAATGAGGCTCAATTTCGCTTGATGGCGGCCCCGAGCCGCGCCAGCGCCGACTTGAGCTGTTCATCTTCGATGTCGCTCAGGCCCTCCGCCACTTTGGCGACCGCCTCGGGGTCCGGAGGTCCGGGCCGCTTCCGGCCGCTCGGCCGCGACAGGGGGGCCTGGCGGAAGGCCAGCTTGCCGACCGCGCTCCAGCCGAAGAAGCGGTTGACCCGTTCCAGGATTACATCGGCCGAGTGCTGGATCTCCAGCGCCATCGGGCCCTCGACCCGCAGCACCAGCGTCGCCGGCTCCTGCGGCTGGCCTTCGACCGGCCGCGGCCATTGCATCTTGAGCGGCTCGGCATGAGCCGCGATCTCCGGCCCCGCGATCTGCGCCCAGCGCGTCACCAGCTCACGCGCCGCAAAGCCCTGCTTGGCATAGGCCTCCGCAAATACGTCGTTGAGCAGGATCCCGAGCGGTTTCGCGCTGATGGGGCCGGGCTTGAAGATGGGACCGGATTTCGACATGGGGGCCTTATAGCACTGCGGGCGGGCGACCACGAAGAAAGACGTGGATCCCCGCGACTGGCGCGGGCATGACGTAGAGAGATCGGCGTCGGGCCGTTACAGTGAACGCATGAGCCGCAGATCCGCCCCGAACGTGAAATCGGAACCAGTTCTGCCGGAGACCTCAGCGCGTCCGACGCTGCTCCTCCAGTGGTACGACCGTCATCGCCGCCGGCTGCCCTGGCGCGCCGCGCCCGGCGAGGCGTCGGATCCCTATCGCGTCTGGCTGTCGGAGATCATGCTGCAGCAGACCACGGTAAAGGCGGTCGGGCCCTATTTCGAAAAGTTCGTCGCGCGCTGGCCTGACGTCACGGCGCTCGGGCGGGCCTCGCTCGACGACGTGCTGCGGATGTGGGCGGGACTCGGTTACTATTCGCGTGCGCGCAATCTCTACGCCTGCGCGGTCGCGGTGACGCGCGAGCATGGCGGCGTCTTTCCCGATACCGAGGAAGCCCTGCGCGCGTTGCCGGGGATCGGGCCCTACACGGCGGCGGCGATTGCGGCGATCGCGTTCGACCGCCGCACCATGCCGGTCGATGGCAACATCGAGCGCGTGGTGTCGCGGCTTTTTGCCGTTGAGGACGAGCTGCCGCGGGCCAAGCCGCTGATCCAGCAATTGGCGGCGACGCTGCTCGCCAACTCGCGCGCCGGCGACAGCGCCCAGGCGCTGATGGATCTCGGGGCCTCGATCTGCACCCCGAAGAAACCGGCCTGCTCACTGTGCCCATTCACCGAGGATTGCACGGGGCGTGCACAGGGAACGCAAGAGACGTTCCCACGCAAGGCACCAAAGAAGAGCGGAAGGCTGCGGCGGGGCGCCGCTTTCGTGGTGACACGCGGCGACGAGCTGCTCGTCCGCTCAAGACCCGAAAAGGGCCTGCTCGGCGGCATGACGGAAGTCCCGGGCTCGGACTGGCTGGCCGGCCAAGAGGATGCCACCGCGAAGCAGCAGGCGCCGGAGCTGAAGCGGCTGTCGCGCTGGCAGCGCAAGGTGGGTGTCGTCACCCACGTTTTCACGCACTTTCCGCTGGAGCTGGTGGTCTACACCGCGGAGGCCGAGGCCCGCACCCGCGCGCCCACAGGCATGCGCTGGGTGCCGATCGCGGCGCTTGCCGACGAAGCGCTGCCCAACGTCATGCGCAAGGTAATTGCGCACGCGCTGGATCTTTCGTCGGGCCCATCCTCCTGACGGCACGCTGGCAGCAGCGTTAAGCTATGAGGACGCGACACGGAGGCTGCCGATGGTCAAGACCGCGCTCGACAATTTTCCAAGGCCGCCCTGCGCCGAGCTGCTCGGACGGCGCCTCCTCGACGCTCGCCCCGACGAGGGCTGGATCAGGCTCGGCTTCGAGGGCAAACCTGAGTTCTGCAATCCGGCGGGCTTCATCCAGGGCGGCATGCTCTCGGCCATGCTCGACGACACCATGGGTCCGGCCGTGCTGGTGATGAGCGAGGGGCGGCTCTACACCACCACCATCAGCATGACCGTGAATTTCCTCAGCCCTGCAAAGCCTGGCCCGATCATTGGTGAAGCCAGGGTGACGCAGCTCGGCAGGACGATCGCGTTCGTCGAGGCCAGGCTGATGGCGGAGGACGGCACGGTGCTCGCGACGGCCAGCGCGAGCGAACGGTTGCTGGAGGCGGCGAGGGTGGTGAAGTGAATACAGTTTGGCCGCGCATTCTTCTTCCCTTCTCCCCCTTGTGGGAGAAGGTGGCGCGAAGCGCCGGATGAGGGGGTATCTGTCCGCGAATTCAAATGCGAGTTGGAGTCGCGGAGGCAACCCCTCACCCAAGTGAGTTCTCGTCTACCGACGTCGCTGCCCCTCCCACAAGGGGCGAGGGCACATCAATGCGCATCTCGCTTCGCGCGAGAGCTCAAGCCTCGAGCCGCTTCGCACCAGCGCTCACGATCGGCTGCTTCGCGTTCAGCGCCTCGACCTGGAATCCCGCGACGCGCTTGTAGTTCGCGGCGATGTCCTCCAGCTCCTTTTGCGACAGCACGTCGGTGACGACCTTGTAGCCATCCGGCGCGCGTTCTTCGACCAGCTGCATGACCTGCTCCGGGCCGTTCCTGCGGTTGAGCAGGACGAGGTCGGTGGTCGCGGGCCGGCGCTCCGCCTCGTAAGCGAGCAGCGCGGCTTGCGTCGGACCATGCGCCAGGATCTCGCGGGCGATGACGCGGGCATCGAGGATCGCCTGCGAGGCGCCGTTCGAGCCGATCGGGTACATCGGGTGCGCGGCATCGCCCATCAGCGTGACGCGGCCGAACGTCCATTGCGAGACGGGATCGCGGTCGACCAGCGGGTATTCATAGGCGTGCGGGCAGTTCCTGATCAGGCCAGGCACGTCGAGCCAGTCGAATTGCCAGCTTTCGAACCAGGGCAGGAACTCTTCGAGCCGCGCCGTGCGGTTATAGTCCTCGCGCCGCCACTGATGGGTCGGCGGCATGTGGCGCTCGGCGACCCAGTTGATGAGGTGGTTGCCGGCCGCATCCGGCTCTTTCGAGATCGGATAACAGACGAATTTCAGGATCTCGTGCCCGGCCATGATCATGGTGCGGCCGGTCAGGAAGGCCTGTGCCGGCGTGACGCCGCGCCAGAGGATGCGGCCGTTCCAGATCGGCGGACCTTCGTTGGGATAGAGCTTTTCTCGCGCGGCGGAATGGATGCCGTCGGCGGCGATCAGGATCGCACCGTCATAGGTCCCCGCGGCCTTGCCGGTCGCCTTGTCGATGAAGTCGGCGCGCACGCCATTCGCAGTCTCGGTCCAGCCGGTCAGGTGATGGCTGGTGAGGATATTCTCGCGGCCGAGCCGCTCGACTGCGGTGTCCAGCAGGAGCTGCTGCAGCGTGCCGCGATGGATGGAAAATTGCGGCCATTTGTAGCCGGCTTCCAGCCCGCGAGGCTCGCTCCAGATCGGCTTGCCGTGCTTGGAGAAATAGGCGAGCTCGCGCGTGCGCACGCCGCTCGCATCCAGCTTGGCCAGCAGCCCGAGCTCGATCAGCTCGCGCACAGCATGCGGCAGCACGTTGATGCCGACGCCGAGCGGCCTCAGTTCCGCGACGCTCTCGAACACTTTCACGGGAACGCCAATTCCGTGCAGGCTGAGCGCAAGCGTCAGCCCGCCGATGCCGCCACCGGCGACGAGTACCGTCATGACAAAACCCCTCCGATTGCAGGCGTCTTGGCACAGCCGGGCGGATGTGGGCAACTGCGAAGAGAATGGTGTGCTATAGACCTTAGGGACGACAGTCGTTAGCTTCCGGCTTTCCCCATGAGGTCCGACATGCTCAAGCTCTACTACGCCACCGGCACCTGCGCGCTCGCCACCTACATGACCCTGGAGGAGGCCGGCGCCGACTACACCGCCGAACGGCTGAGCTTCAAGGACAACCAGCAGAACAGCCCGGACTATCTCGCCATCAACCCGAAGGGCCGGGTGCCGGCCCTGGTGACCGACCGCGGCGTCCTGACCGAGACACCGGCGATGCTGGCTTACATCGCGCAAACCTTCCCCAAGGCCAAGCTCGCGCCGCTGGACGATCCCTTCGACTTCGCCCAGGTGCAGTCGTTCAACTCCTATCTCTGCTCGACCGTGCACATCAATCACGCCCACAAGGTGCGCGGGGCGCGCTGGGCGACACAGGAGAGCTCGTTTGCGGACATGAAGTCGATGGTGCCGAAGACCATGGCCGCCTGCTTCAAGCTCATCGAGCAGAAGATGTTCAAAGGACCCTGGGTGATGGGCGATCAGTTCACGATCTGCGATCCCTACCTCCACACGCTCTCGCACTGGCTCGAGGGCGACAGCGTCGACATCAACGCCACGCCGAAGATTGCGGATCACTTCAAGCGGATGTCGGATCGCCCGGCGATCCGCAAGGTGATGGACGCGCAGAAGGCGTAAGCTCTTGTAGGGTGAGTTAGCTCCGGGGCTGCGCTTTGCGCAGCCGCAGGTCTAACCCACCCTAATGACGCTAGGACGCCGTCCGGCTCTCCGGTGCGGGCGGCGACGTGCAGCGCCCGAGATAGCCTGACACGACCTGCGAGCTGTGCCGCTCGATGCCCTTGGCTCGCAGCCAGGTGTCGATGAGCGGCGGGATGGCCGCGCCGTACCGCCAGCGCGTCGAGAAAGCGGATAGGGCCGTCGCGTTCTTCTCACGATGCCAGCGCCGGCGGAACTTTTGCGTTCCGCCGGCGTTCCCTCGGTTTCCGGGCGCAATTGCGCCTCTGGCAACCTGCGTTCTCGGGAATTTCATGCTGGCTGGGGCTTCGGACGTTTCAACGCAGGTGGGCCGCAGCTTCTCCGGACTCCGCGAACGGTTAAGAGACGCAACGTCGGCTGCGCATCGCGAGCTCGACGCACGACTCTCATCCTTTGATCTTACCGTTCTTTCCGGTTACCACCGCTTCCTGCACGCCAGCGCGGCCGCCCTGCTGCCGCTCGAAGCCGCGCTCGTTGATGCTGGTGTCGCAAGACTATTTCCGGACTGGCCGGAACGGTCGCGCAGTGCCGCGATCGCGGCCGACCTCGGCCGCCTTGGCAGCGTCATGCCGTGGACCATATCGGTGTCCCCGCTGACCCGCAGCGGCGTGCTCGGCACCATGTATGTGCTGGAAGGCTCCCGGCTCGGGGCGAAATTCCTGCTCAAAACAGTCGCTGATTCAGCCGATCCGCGTGTCCGGGAAGCGACCGCCTATCTCCGCCACGGCACCGGCAAGCGGCTCTGGCAGAGCTTTCTGTCGAAGCTCGCAAGCGATGGCAGTTGCGACGAGGACGAAGCGATCGAGGCGGCGCGCCTTGCCTTCTCCACGTTCGAGCGGGCGGCAGACCGCGCATGAACGAGCCCGTCGATCTCACCAATTGCGATCGCGAACCGATCCACATTCCCGGCAGCGTGCAGCCATACGGCTTCCTGCTCACGGTGCTTTCCGATTTCACGATCTGCATGGCATCGGAGAATGCCGGCGGCTTCCTCGGAAAGGACGTTGCCGACCTGCTGCAGCAGCCGCTGGCGAGCGTTTTTACGGAAGCTGCCGTCGAGACCATCCGCGCCCGTGTCGATCATCTGACCGGGCCGGACGCCACCGAGCGCCTGCTCGGGATTGAGCTCCAAGCCGGCAGGCCGCCCTACGACGTCTCCATTCATTTCTCCGCCGCCTATCTCGTCATCGAGGCGGAGCCGAGTGTGAACGAGCCCGGCGTCAATTCCGGCGAACTCGTCCGGCTGATGCTGGAGCGCATCCGCAAGACGCGTGGCACGAACGAGCTTGCCCGCGAAGCCTCGCGCCAGCTCAAGGTGCTGACGGGCTTCGACCGCGTGATGGTCTATCAGTTCCATCCGGACGGGTCCGGCGAGGTCATCGCCGAGACCGCGGAGGTGGGGCTCGAATCCTTCCTCGGGCTGCACTATCCGGCCTCCGACATCCCCCGGCAGGCCCGCATCCTCTACCAGCGCAACTGGCTGCGCATCATTGCCGACATCGACGCCAGCCCCGCCGCGCTGACCTCGACCGCCACGCACAATGCCGGGCTGCTCGATCTCTCGATGAGCGTGCTGCGTTCGGTGTCGCCGATCCATATCGAGTATTTGCGCAACATGGGCGTGGCGGCCTCGATGTCGGTGTCGATCCTGCGCGACGGCAAGCTCTGGGGCCTGTTCGCCTGCCATCATTATTCGCCGCGCTACATTTCGTTCGAGAAGCGCACGGCAGCCGAGCTGTTCGGGCAGATGTTCTCCTGGATCGTGGAGGGGCGCGAGCGCGAGCGCGACGTTGCCTACGAGACCCGCGCCCACCAGGTTCAGGAGAGGCTGATCGAGATCGCGGCCTCACACGAGCACAGCCGGCGCGCGATCGTCGATTTCCTCGGCGACTATCGCAAGATGATCGACTGCGACGGCGTCGCCGTCTGGTCCGACAACGAGATCGCACTCCAGGGGGAGACGCCGACCGAGGCCGAGGTGAAGGATCTCGTCGCCTTCATCAACCGATCCTCGCCGGGACGTATTTTCGCCAGCGCCGAGATCGCCAAGGTCTATGCGGCCGGCCGATCCTTCCGCGATCGTGCGGCAGGGTTTCTCGCCATTCCGATCTCGCGAACTCCGCGCGATTGCCTGATCTTCTTCCGCCGCGAGGTCACGCGGTCCGTGAACTGGGCCGGCGATCCTGAGAAGGTCTACGATGAAGGTCCGCACGGGCCGCGCCTGACGCCGCGCAAGAGCTTCGAGCTCTGGCAGGAGACGGTGGCCGGCCAGTCAAAGCCGTGGTCGGCAGCCGATATCCGCATTGCCGAGAGCCTGCGCGTCACGCTGCTCGAGGTGATCCTGCAATTGTCCGACCTCGCCGCGCGCGAGCGCCGCGGCGCGCAGGAGCGGCAGGAGCTGATGATCGCCGAGCTGAATCATCGCGTCCGCAACATTCTGAGCCTGGTCCGTGCGCTGGTGGCGCAGAGCAAGGACACTGCGATTAGCGTGGAGGAGTTCGCCAGCGTGCTCGGCGGCCGTATCCAGGCTCTGGCGCGCGCCCACGATCAGATCACCAACCTGAACTGGGCGCCGGTCGCGTTACGAACCTTGGTCGAATCGGAGGCAGGAGCCTATCTCGGCGCACGCGCCGGGCGCGTGAAGATAGGTGGGCCCGACGTCGCACTCGACCCCAAGGCGTTCGCAACGCTCGCCCTCGTCGTGCACGAGATGATGACCAATTCCGCCAAATACGGCGCGCTCGCCGATTCCACGGGTCAGGTCGAAGTGGTCTGGAAACTCGACCCGAGCTCGAGCCTGGTGATCGAGTGGAAGGAAAGCGGCGGTCCGCCGGTGCAGCCGCCCTCGCGCCGCGGCTTCGGCACCACCATCATCGAACGCTCCGTGCCGTTCGACCTCAAGGGCGAGGCCGAGATCCGTTTCGATCTACTGGGGGTCCAAGCCAAATTCGTCATTCCCCCCAACTTCGTCGAACTGATGCCAGCCATCGCGGGAGCCGCCATGCGCATAGAAGAACAGGAAGCCGCTCGCCCGCGTATTTCCGACACGGCGCTGATCGTCGAGGACAATCTGATCATCGCGATGGCCGCCGAAGTCATCCTGCTCGATCTCGGCGCCCGCCACGTCGACACGGCCGCGACCGTCGACCAGGCCCTGCGCTCGATCGAGCGTTCGCGGCCAAGCTTCGCTCTCCTCGACCTTAACCTCGGCAGCGAGAGCAGTATCAGGGTGGCGCAGAGGCTGAGCGAGATCGGCGTACCCTTCATTTTCGCCACCGGCTATGGCGAGCGCGCGCCGATCCCGGTGGAGCTCGCATCGGCGCCCGTGGTTCAGAAACCCTACACGCTGGAAGTGGTCGAGAACGCTCTCGGCAAATTGACGCAGGCGAGCGTCTGATCGACGGCGATCGTCGAAATGCTTGCGGCGTGCTGGTCGCAGGCCAAATCCTAGCGCAACCGGCTATAAAATCAGCAGAAGTTGTGCGCGTCGCAAAGAGTCTCCGCGAAAAATCAGAAGGTTCAATTAACGAGTGTCCTCCATTGTGTGGCGGTGCAGCGTGGGTCGCAAGGACGCGACGCGCGGCTGCCAGGGTGGCCGATGACGATCCTCGAACCGGGTCGGCCACTCGAAGTCGCATGCATCTGGTGGACAGTGGGAATGCCGAAATTTCGTTTGCGGATCAGGGGACGCCTGTATGCAGGCTTCATGGCCCTGGTGGTGGTTGGTCTCGTGACGGCGGTGGTTGCCGTCTGGAATTTGCGGGCCGTGCAGGATCAGGTCGCAAAGCAATCGGCGCTATCGGACAGTACCGCGCGGGTGCTGGAGATATCGACTCACCTCCAGGCGATCCAGCGGGCCAATCTGCGCTACATCTACGACGCCAGCGAACCTGCGATGAAGGAGGCTTCGGAACGGGAAACCGCGGCGACCGAGCTGTTGAAGGTTGGGGCGCAAGGGACGGCCTCCGAGGAGCGGCGCAAGCTTTACGAAGCTCTCATCACCGACATCGCACGGATGCGGAGCCTGCGTGACAATCTCGGGGACGCCGTCAACGAGGCACGAACCGGCAAGGCGACGCTGTTGCCGAGTGGAGAAGAGCTGACCGTCAAGATGGGCAAGCTGGTCGACGTGGCGCGAGCGGCCGTCGATGAGGACACCGCGGCCCTCGTCGCGGACCTCGAATCCCGTTTGCTCCAGGTGCAGATCGCCAACTGGCGTTTCCTCGCCCTGCGCGACACCAAGGGGCCCGCCAACTTCAGGACCAATGTGGACAGGGCGATGCAGCGCCTCTCGGCGCTCGAAAAGAGCCCGCAGGCGACGGAGCTGCGCACCACGCTCGCCCCGGTGAAGACCTCGCTCGGCATCTACAAAGCCGCGTTCGAGACGACTTCCGCGGCGATGCTCCAGGCCGACGAGATCTACCACAAGAACCTCGCCCCGCTCATCGTCGAGAGCATCGCCAAGCTCAGTGTCGCCGAAACCACGTTGAAGAAGGACTACACGGCGTCGCGCTCCGCCGCCGAAGCCGTGATCGAGGGCACGACGGCCGTGCAGATGATCGCGGGCGGCCTCGCCGTCCTGTTCGGACTGACCGTCGCCTTCCTGATCGCCCGCAGCATCGTCGGTCCATTGACCTCGATGACGCGCGCGATGGGGCTGCTGGCCGGCGGCAATCTCGCGATCGAGATTCCCGGCCGCGGCAAGACCGACGAGATCGGCGACATGGCCGAGGCGATCGAGGTGTTCAAGGACAACATGGTCGACACCGAGCGCCTGCGTCACGAGCAGACCGAGATCGAGGCCCGGCAGGCCGAGAGCCGCAAGCAGGACATGAGAAACCTGGCCAATCAGTTCGAACGTGCGGTCGGCGAGATCGTGGATACGGTGTCGTCGGCGTCCGGCGAACTCGAGGCGTCCGCCGGCACCCTGACCACGACGGCCACGCGCGCCCAGGACCTGTCGACGGAGGTCGCCAGCGCCTCGCAGGAAGCCTCGGCCAATGTGCAGGCCGTTGCCTCGGCCACCGAAGAGCTCTCTTCGTCCGTCAGCGAGATCGCTCGCCAGGTGCAGGAATCCGCCCGCATCGCCAGCGAAGCCGTCGGCCAGGCGAGCCGGACCAACGAGCGCGTCGGCGAGCTCTCCAAGGCCGCCGCCCGCATCGGCGACGTGGTCGAGCTGATCAACACCATCGCCGGCCAGACCAATCTCCTCGCGCTGAACGCCACCATCGAAGCGGCACGCGCGGGCGAGGCCGGCCGCGGCTTTGCCGTGGTCGCCTCGGAGGTCAAGGCGCTGGCAGAGCAGACGGCGCGGGCGACCGGCGAGATCGGCCAGCAGATTTCCAACATCCAGGCCGCCACCGAGCAGTCGGTCGGCTCGATCAGGGAGATCAGCGGCACCATCGAGCGGCTGTCGGAGATCTCGTCGACGGTCGCTGCCGCCGTGGAGCAGCAGGGCGCCGCGACGCAGGAAATTTCCCGCAACGTCCAGCAGGCTGCGCACGGCACCCAGCGCGTCTCGACCAATATCGGCGACGTGCAGCGCGGCGCGTCCGAGACGGGATCGGCGTCCTCGCAGGTGCTGTCGGCGGCGCGCTCGCTGTCGGCGGACAGCAACCGGTTGAAGCAGGAAGTCGCAAAATTCCTGAGCTCGGTCCACGCCGCATAAAAGCAGAAGGCCACGCGCATGCGCGCGGCCTTCAAATCGCAGCGAGGTGTGATCAGGCGACCTTGGTCGTCATGTGCTTGAACATGTTGGCGCGCGCCTCATCGTCCATCTCGGCCTTGAAGGTGAACTTGTCCTTCAGCGCGATCGCCCGCGCCGCTGCCGGCCGCGTCGAGATCTCGTCCACCAGCCGCTTCACGTTCGGGTAGCGCGCAAAGGCGTCGTCGCCGAGCTTGAAGGGGACCATCCGCGCCCAGCCCCACAGCGCCATGTCGAGGATCGAATAGCTGTCGCCGACCATGTAGCTGCGGCCTTTGAGGTGAGCGTCGAGAATCTTGTAGTGGCGATCGGTCTCGTACTGGTAGCGGTTATGGGCGTAGTCGTGGTTCTGGTCCTTCGGCGCGAAATGCTTGAAGTGCACGGCCTGGCCCGAATAGGGGCCGAGACCGGTGGCGATGAACATCAGCCATGACAGCGTCTCGCCGCGCAGGCCGGCGGCGGGCAGGAACTTGCCGGTCTTCTCGGCGAGATAGAGCAGGATGGCGTTGCTGTCGAACACGATCGTGCCACTGTCGTCGATCGCCGGCACCTTGCCGTTCGGATTGATCTTGAGGAACTCCGGCGTGAATTGCTCGCCCTTGCGGGTGTCGATCTTCACCGGCTCGTAAGGCAGGCCGGATTCTTCGAGATAGAGCGCGACCTTGGTCGGGTTCGGCGAGCCGTTGAAATAGAATTTGAGCATCACACATCTCCCCCAAGTTTCTTGCCGAAAGCGGGCGCGGCGTGATTGCCGCTGGTGCCTTCTCTTGCCCGACCCGCGTCGGAGAGAGCAACCGGCGAGTTTGCCGGGCGGTGTCTGCGCCCCACGCAGATCAGCCGGCGTAACAAAGGCCGATCGCCGCCGTAAGGATCATCGCCGCACCGACGGCTTCCAGGCGCAGCCCGAGCCGCGCGGCGAGATGCATGTCGGAGGCGCGCGCCGCGCGCTCCGATCCGCGCGCATAGCCGTGGACGATGACGTCGTGATTGAAATTGTCGTGCGCCTCGTTGCTGCTGGCGAGGCCGACGCAGATCACGAGCACGCCGAACAGCGCGAGGCCGAAGAAACCGAGCAGCGCAATCAGGAACATCGGAAACATGCCGAGCAGGAAGATCGGCAGCAGCGGCACCAGCAGCAATGCTTCGGACTGTCGTCGCATGGGGCCCAACCGGTCAGGACGGGGCTGATCGGACGAATCTAGTCCTGGCGGGCGCAGCTTTCAACCATCACTGCTGTCAATCCCGGGCGCGCCTCTTGTCGCGAGCCCGGAATCCATTGGGCCGCAGGTGCTGTGGTTGGATAGATTCAGGGTTCTCGCTTCGCGAGCCCCGGAATGACGGCGAGAGGATCTACTCCGCCGCCATGCCGGCGCGGATTTCGGCGCGGAGCTCGTCGATCAGCTTGAGACCCTTCTTGGTCTCGACATGCCAGAAGGTCCAGCCGTTGCAGGCCTGCGCGCCTTGCGCGACGGCGCCGATGCGGTGGATCGAGCCGACCTTGTCGCCGAGCATGATGGCGCCGTCGGCACGGACCAGCGCGCCGAGCTTCTTCTTGGCGTCGAACAGTTTCGTGCCGGGCATGATCATGCCGCGCTCGATCAGCTCCGAGAAAGCGACGCGCGGGGCTTCGCGTGCGGTCATGAACGGAGCGAGGCTTTCTTCCGGCAGCGGCTCGACCGCGGCGATGCGCGCTTCTGCCGCCTTCGCATAGGTCTTGTCGCGCTCGAAGCCGATATAGGAGCGGCCGAGGCGCTTGGCGACCGCGCCGGTGGTGCCGGTGCCGTTGAACGGGTCGATCACGAGGTCGCCGGGCTTCGATGAAGACAGCAGCACGCGCGCGAGCAGGCCTTCCGGCTTCTGCGTCGGATGCACTTTCTTGCCGTCGGCGCCCTTGAGGCGCTCCTCGCCGGTGCAGAGCGGGATCAGCCAGTCGGAGCGTGCCTGCACGTCCTCGTTGGCGGCCTTCAGCGCCTCGTAATTGAAGGTGTAACCCTTGGCCTTCTCGTCGCGCGCGGCCCAGATCATCGTTTCGTGCGCGTTGGTGAAGCGGCGGCCGCGGAAATTCGGCATCGGGTTGGTCTTGCGCCAGACGATGTCGTTCAGGAGCCAGAAGCCGAGGTCCTGCATGATCGCGCCGACGCGGAAGATGTTGTGATAGGAGCCGATCACCCAGATCGTCGCCGACGGCTTCATCGCCCGGCGCGCGGCAAGCAGCCAGGCGCGGGTGAAATCGTCGTAGGCGGAGAATGAATCGAACTTGTCCCAGTCGTCGTTGACAGCATCGACATGGGATTCGTCGGGGCGCTTGAGATCGCCCTTGAGCTGAAGATTGTACGGCGGATCTGCGAACACCAGATCGACGCTGGCTGCTCGAAGCTTCGACATCTCGGCGACGCAATCGCCGAGGATGACACGATGCGACGGGGACTCAAAGTTTGTGCGGGGCGCCCTTGCAGACGCCCCGCGACGCGACTCTACCATGACTCAAGAACTCTGACTCAGGCGACGCTGTCGGCGACGCGGGACCAAACAACCGACTGACCGTTACATTGAAGCGGCAAAGTAAAAATCGACTTAACCCGCCGCTTTCGTGAGCAGGCCGCGCGTCGCACCTCGCGTGCCGCCGGCCATTCGCATTCACCGTGTTTTGCAGTGTATTTCGCCTTTCTTCGCGTTGCGGGAGCGGCGCGGACGTCAAAAGGACTGCAAATTTCTCTCGGAAAAAATTGCACGTCCCTCGGAAAAAATTGCTGGCAGGCGCATGCTGTCGCACTAGGCAATTTTTGCCGAGCACGATATTGATAAAGGCAACGGAAATTTTACGTGTGTGGCGCGTTGAGCTTTCGCGCTTCTGCGCCCAAATGATGCCAATCGAGGATTTAAGGGAAAGCCCGCCATGCGCTACGATGATTTCCGCCGCAGCGACGACATCGAGGATCGTCGCGACGAGGGTGGCGGTGGATTCGGCGGCGGAGGCGGCGGGTTCGGCTTGCCGATGGGCGGTGGCGGGCTCGGCATCGGCACCATCATCGTGCTCGGCCTGATCGGCTATGCCTTCGGCATCGACCCGCGCATTCTGATCGGCGGCGCCGAGATCCTCACCGGCGGCGGCCAGGCGCCGAGCTATCAGACCGATCGCCAGTCGACCTCGGCCAAGCGCGGCGCGCCGACCGACGAGGTCGGCAGCATGATCGCCGGCATCCTCGGCGAGATCGACGACCGCTGGAGCGAGATCTTCCAGGCCTCGGGCCAGAACTATACCGGTCCGAAGGTCGTGCTGTTCCGCAACGCCACCAATGGCGGCCGCTGCGGCATGGCGCAGTCGGCGATGGGGCCGTTCTACTGCCCGCCGGATCGCACCATCTTCCTCGACACCGGTTTCTTCCGCGAGGTCGAGACGCGCTTCCGCGGCTGCTCCGGCAAGTCGGCGTGCAACTTCACCACCGCCTACATCATTGCGCACGAGGCCGGCCACCACATCCAGAACCTGCTCGGCATCATTCCGCGCGTGACACGGCTGCAGCAGCAGGCCGGCAGCAAGGCCGAGGCCAACGCGCTCCAGGTCAAGGTCGAGCTGCAGGCGGATTGTCTCTCGGGCGTCTGGGTCAATCGCGAGGCGAAGAAGCGTCCGAACTTCCTGGAAGCAGGCGACATCGACGCTGCGCTGACCACGGCAAGCGCCATCGGCGACGATACGCTGCAGCGCCAGGCCACGGGCCGCGTCGTGCCCGACTCCTTCACCCACGGCTCGGCCGCGCAGCGCAAGCAATGGTTCATGACCGGCTACCAGCAGGGCACGGTCCAGGCCTGCAACACGTTCGGCGGCGGGGCGTGATGCCTCATTCCGGGGCGCGAACCCGGAATGCGAATGTGATGGCGCGAGGTCCCGGGTTCTCGCTTCGCGAGCCCCGGAAGGACGAGTGAGGGTGAAGAATGGCGTCCATCGATGAAACAAAACAATTCATCCCGCTCAACATCGCGGTGCTGACCGTGTCCGACACGCGCGCGATTGCGGATGACAAATCCGGTCAGACGCTGGCCGATCGTCTCACCGGCGCAGGCCATCATCTCGCCGCCCGCGAGATCGTCACCGACGATGTCGAGGCGATCCGCGCGGTGATCCGCCGCTGGATTGCCGACAGCAGCGTCGATGTCGTCATCACCACCGGCGGCACCGGTTTTACCGGACGCGACGTCACGCCAGAGGCGATCGAGCCGCTGTTCGAGAAGCGCATGGACGGCTTCTCGATTGCATTCCACATGCTGAGCCACGCGAAGATCGGCACGTCGACGATCCAGAGCCGCGCCACTGCGGGCGTTGCGGGGGCGACCTACATCTTCTGCCTGCCAGGTTCGCCCGGCGCCTGCCGCGACGGCTGGGACGGCATCCTCGCCGCCCAGCTCGACTACCGCACGCGCCCGTGCAATTTCGTCGAGATCATGCCGAGGCTGGATGAGCACCTGCGCCGGCCGAAGGCGCAAGGCGCGACGGTGTAGCGGCGTTGCTGTAAGAGCACTCGTTAGCTGCGCGCTCGCGAAGCGCCCGATGAGGGGTATCTATCGGCACGGCGTGCTCCGAGAGATACCCCTCGCCCAAGCGAGCCCGCATCCACCAGCGACGCTGCCCTCTCCCACATCCGCCTTCACCGAGGCTTCGGCAGACATGAGGGGCGAGGGCACATTCATGCGCCTCTCGCTTCGTGTCGTTACAAATCCAGCTCCCACGTCTCGCCGACCAGATCGGTACCAAAACTGTGGTGTTTCTCTTCCTTCACGAGCTTGAAGCCGGTGCTCTTGTAGATGCCGCGCGCGGCAACCAGGATGCTTTGCGTCCACAGCGTCATTCTCTTGTAGCCCCGCTCGCGGGCGCCTTGGATGCATTGCTCGACCAGCGCGCGACCGACGCCGAGCCCACGTGCTTTCTTCTCCACCTGCAACAGGCGCAGCTTGGCGATCTCGTCCGTGGCCTTGACCAGGAAGATCGAGCCGACCGGCTCGCCACCGACTTCCGCGATCCAGCAGTGCTCGCGCGCGGGGTCGTAGTTCTTGATGAACTGCGCACAGATCTCGGCGACCAGCGCCTCGTAGCTGATGTCCCAGTTGTAATCAGCGGCATAAGCGATGCCCTGCCGGGAGATGACCCAGCCCATGTCGCCGACGCGATGGCTGCGCAGCACCACGGAAGCGGGCTGCTTTTGACGTGGCTCCAGCACGCTCTCGATCGTCGCCATGGCCTGCGTGAGCCGGGTCGCATCGTCGGCTGAAAGCCGGGCCAGCATCGCGGCGACCTCGTTTTGCGAGCTCAGGTTCAGATTGGCGAAGGTCTGCCGGCCCTTGGCGGTCAGGCTGAGCTGGTATTGCCTGCGATCGGCGGGCAGGGGCCTGCGCGTGATCAGCCCCTTTTCGTCAAAGCTCTGGACGATGCGGCTGAGATAGCCGGGGTCGAGACCAAGCTCGATTCCGATCTCCTTTGCCGCAAGGTCGTCGCGGTGCGCGAGCTCGTAGAGCACCCGGGCCTCGCTCAGCGAAAACGGGGTTTTTCCAAGGTGCTGGTCGAGCACGCCGAGCTTGCGGGTATAGAAGCGGTTGAAGGCGCGAACCGCTGCGATGTGGTCGTCTGTGCCGTTGAATGACATGGCTCACCTCGATAATTGCCATTGTCAAATAATTGTTTGACTTTGGCAAGTATCAAGACCGGCTGGCCTCAGCCGACCATGACGATCCGGCTGCGCAACATGGTCCGAGAGGAGCGGCCGAGCCGCCGCAGCAGCTGCGCCTCGGAATGGCGGGCCTGGGGCGGATAACCGCCGATCCGGTCGTAATGATCACGGGCGATCAAAAGGCCCTGATCGCCGAACGGGCCAACCACTTTGCGCGCCACGGCCCGGAGGACGTGGCGCAATCCGGTAGCGGCATAAGGCGTGCGTGCGTAGCGGAATACCGCCGCCCGCTCCTGGCCGCTGGTCGCGACGGTCTGGATGAACTGGGTGGTCTCCTCGATCCAGCCGGTTTCCAGCACCGCGCCTGCGGGGAGGAACATCAGCCAGGACGAACGAGCCTGAAGCGCGCCTGCGGCGAGCGCCGCGCCCTGCGAGGAACCCTCGACGCTGACGAAACGGCAGCCTGCCACGTCGGCAACGCGCTCGATGACGCCGTTGCGGGTGCCGTCGACCAGCAGGACTTCCCGGATGATGCCGGCGGCGGCACCGGGCACCAGCGCGGCCAGGGTTGCGACCGTCGTCTGCTCGACGCCTTCGGTCGGAATGATGACGCTCAGCATGATTGGGGCTTCAGTGTCCGCGCTTCGGGAGAAGCGCAATTCGCTATGATATTGTCATAAACACGCGGCATTGCCGAGTGCAACTTTTCGGGCAGGGCTTCGCGGTTCGATGGTAAACTGCCAGAGCCATCGCACATCCAAATATGTCTCCTGCGGGGTGGCAATGTTGCCGAATATTTCGGCGCGAATTCGCGGTGACGGTATTATCCCGGAGTTTCGCTGCGATCTTTGCGCAGCCTGCAGGCCACCGCAATCCTGCATGCGGAGGATGCGAGCGGACCGACACCCGGGTCGGCAATCCACGGTGCTGACGAGGGCCTTGCATGAACGCCGATCAACTCGCCGTTAGCGCGCCGACAACATCTCCCAGGGCTGACGCCGCGCCGAGCTTGCGGATCCGAGCGCTGATGCTGGGGGACCGCATCAATGCGTCCGGCCTCGAGATCGGCACGCTCGTGTCATCGACGCCGGCCGCCTTCCGCGTTCACGCCGGCCTCGCGGTGATCTTCCGCTACGGCGTCGTGGTGCTGATCGGCCTGCTGCCTTCGGAGGAGAAGGTACTGATCGACAGCCTCAAGTCGCGCGTGATCGGCGAGTTCAGCCCCTACGAGGAGGAGATCGCACAGGCGCAGCTGTGCAAGGATGAAAACAGCGAGGCGATCCAGCCGGGCGGGCCGATCTGCCTCTCCAAATTCTCGGACGACCGGCTGCTTCTGGTCGCGGACGCGCTCGCCAAAAGCACGTCGCTGGCCCGCGACGAGCGGCGGGTCGCCGCGGTGTTCGACGTCATCGAGCCGTTCGCGCGCGAGCTTGCCGAGTATGGCCGCACGCCGCGCCGCCGCAAGGGCATTTTGCAACTGATTGGCAACGCGCTTCTCGTCCAGCAGCGCGTCGCAGGCCGCGTTGCGGTGGCCGAGAAGCCCGACGTGCTTTGGGAGAAGCCCGAGCTCGACCGGCTCTATGGCCGCCTCGAGGACGAGTACGAACTGAAGGAGCGCCTCGACACGCTCGAGCGCAAGCTCACCGCCGTGTCGGAGACCGCCAACGCGCTCACCGACATCATCGACACCCAGCGCTCGCTTCGCCTCGAGATCGCGGTGGTGGTGCTGATCGTGATCGAGGTCGTGATCGGGTGCGTCCAGATTCTCTCGGGTATTCACCAATAGCGAGCTGCGCGTTACTGCGCCCTCTCCCCTTGTTGTGGGAGATGGCAGCGCCGCTAGGAGACAAGAACTCAATGGGGTGAGGGGTATCTATCCGCATACTCATTTGCAAACGTGGGCGCGGATAGAAACCCCTCATCCGATCGCCACCTTCTCCCACAAGGGGAGAAGGAAGGAACCGCCGCCTCATATTTCATTTGGCTCGCAGCACCCTTGCACAACGCCGCGCGATCGTCAGTTCCTCATTCGTTGGAATAATGAAGCCGCGCTATCGCCATCATTGATCCGCTCGCGTGCCGCGTCGTTCGCGGCCGCATCGATGTGCAGGCCGAGCCAGCCGAGACGCTCGCTGATCTGGCTTCGGATCTCCTTCGCATGCTCGCCGATGCCGCCGGTGAACACGAGGCAGTCCAACCCGCCGAGCGCGGTTGCCATCGTCGCGATCGCCTCGGCTACACGAAAGACGAAGAGCTCGATCCCTGTCGCGCCGCTGTCTCGACGTCAATCGCCGGCTTCGCGCGGCGTGTTGCCGCCGGAGCTGTTGGGCCAGACCCAGCCCTGGATCTCGGGCATGTCCTCGCCGTGCTCGCGGACATAGCGCGCGTGTTCGATCAGCTTGTCGCGGAACTGCTGCTTCACCCACGCTGCCCTGGTCGCAAGTCCCGGCACACGCTCGATCGCCTCGATCGCGAGGTGAAAGCGGTCGAGCCCGTTGAGCACGACCATGTCGAACGGCGTCGTCGTGGTGCCTTCCTCGGCGAAGCCGCGGACATGCATGCCAGCATGGTTGGTGCGGTTATAGGTGAGACGGTGGATCAAATAGGGATAGCCGTGGTAGGCGAAGATCACCGGCTTGTCGCGCGTGAACAGGCTGTCGAAGTCGCGATCCGAAAGCCCATGAGGATGCTGGTCGTTCGGGTGCAGCGTCATGAGATCGACGACGTTGACGACTCGGATCTTCAGGTCAGGCAGCGCCTTGCGCAGCAGGTCCACGGCGGCGAGCGTCTCCAGCGTCGGCACGTCGCCGGCGCAGGCCATCACCACGTCGGGCTCGGCATTCGTGTCCTCGTTGCCGGCCCAGGCCCAGATGCCGATGCCGGCATCGCAATGCGTCGCGGCCTCTTGCATCGACAGCCATTGCGGCGCCGGCTGCTTGCCGGCGACGATGACGTTGATGCGGTTGTAGGTGCGCAGGCAATGGTCGGCGATCCACAGCAGCGTGTTGGCATCCGGCGGAAGATAGATGCGCACGATGTCGGCCTTCTTGTTGGCGACGAGATCGACGAAGCCGGGATCCTGGTGGCTGAAGCCGTTGTGGTCCTGGCGCCAGACATGCGAGGTCAAGAGGTAGTTCAGCGAGGCGATCGGCCGCCGCCATGGCAGATGCCGCGTCACCTTCAGCCATTTGGCGTGCTGGTTGAACATGGAATCCACGATGTGGATGAAGGCCTCGTAGCAGGAGAAGAAGCCGTGGCGTCCGGTGAGCAGGTAGCCTTCGAGCCAGCCCTGGCAGAGATGCTCGCTCAGCACCTCCATCACGCGCCCGTCCTGCGCAAGATGAACGTCGTAGGGCTCCGTCGGCTCCATCCACACCCGCTCGGTCGCGTCGAACACGGCATCCAGCCGGTTTGACGCGGTCTCGTCCGGACCCATGATGCGGAAGTTGCGCTCTTGCGCGTTCAGGCGGATGACGTCGCGCAGGAATTTGCCGAGCTCGCGTGTCGCTTCTCCGATGACGGCGCCGGGCTGCGGCACGTCCACGGCGAAGCTGCGGAAGTCCGGCAGCTTCAGCTCCTTCTTGAGCAGACCGCCATTGGCATGCGGATTGGCGCCCATGCGGCGGCTGCCTTCAGGGGCGAGCGCCTGCAGTTCGGGGACGAGCGCACCATTCGCGTCGAACAGTTTGTCCGGCTGGTAGCTGCGCATCCAGTCTTCGAGGATCTTCAGATGCGCCGGATTCTCGCGGCAGCTCGCAACCGGCACCTGATGCGCGCGCCAGAAATCCTCGACCTTCTTGCCGTCGACCTCCTTCGGGCCGGTCCAGCCCTTCGGGCTGCGCAGCACGATCATGGGCCAGCGCGGCCGCTCGACCGTCTTGCGTCCGTCGCGGGCGTGTTGCTGGATCGAGCGGATGCTGGCGAATGCGACGTCGAGCGCGTCCGCCATCGCCTGGTGCATCAATTTGGGATCGTCACCCTCGACGAACAGCGGCTCGTGGCCAAGGCCGCGGAACAGATCGCGGATCTCTTTGTCTGGCAGCCGCCCGAGCACGGTCGGGTTGGCGATCTTGTAGCCGTTGAGATGCAGGATCGGCAGCACCGCGCCGTCATGGGCCGGGCTCAGGAATTTGTTGGAGTGCCAGGACGCCGCGAGCGGACCAGTCTCGGCTTCGCCGTCGCCGATGACGCAAGCCACGATCAAATCAGGATTGTCGAACGCCGCGCCATAGGCGTGCACCAGCGCGTAGCCGAGCTCGCCGCCCTCGTGGATCGAGCCGGGAGTTTCGGGCGCCGCGTGGCTCGGAATGCCGCCGGGGAAGGAGAACTGCCTGAACAGCTTGCGCAATCCGTTCGCATTGCGCGCGATATCTGGATAGATCTCGCTGTAGCTGCCTTCGAGATAGGTGTTGGCGACCATGCCCGGCCCGCCATGGCCGGGACCGCAGACATAGAGCACGTTGAGATCAAGCGCGCGGATCACGCGGTTGAGATGGGCATAGATGAAGTTCAAGCCGGGCGTCGTGCCCCAATGTCCGAGCAAGCGCGGCTTGATGTGCTCGGGCCGCAACGGCTCGCGCAGCAGCGGGTTGTCGAGGAGGTAGATCTGCCCGACCGAGAGGTAGTTGGCAGCGCGCCAGTAGCGATCGAGGAGATCGAGGTCGCCGCTCGCGGCGGCTGTTTTTTGTTGGATTGTCATGTTCCTGCCGACCTTCACCCAGCGATCGCCACCAACCCGGTTCCGGCGCGATCGATCCGTCGCTCATGAAACGGGATGGCCGTGACGCCGGTGTTGCGCGAGGTCAAGGCCGGCGCGCGAAGTTTGGGCAGCTCTACTGTGCATGGGGTTGTTTTCAGGTTTTTGCTTTGTGTTCTTGATTTGTTCCTTTGGCGTGCTATCTTGGCTGCATGAGTCCAGCATCTTCTTCTGCTCTCAAGCACCCGCCGGTCACGGCGCCCTCCGAGCCGGCGGGTGCGCCTTCCGACTTCCCTGAGCTGGCGGTCGCCATCGACCGCAAGCGCAGGCGAGGCCGGGGGGCCCAGTCAAATGCCAGCGGCCGCTACGAGGCCGAGGCGCGCGTCGCCTTCGACGACGGCTGGCAGAGCCTGGATGATTTGCCGCCGTTCAAGACGACGGTGGCGGTCGACGCCTCGCGCAAGGTGATCACCCGCAACGACTCCCCCGACATCGGCTTCGACCGTTCCATCAATCCGTATCGCGGCTGCGAGCATGGCTGTGTCTATTGCTTCGCGCGGCCGACCCACGCCTATCTCGGCCTGTCGCCGGGGCTCGACTTCGAGTCGAAGCTGTTCGTCAAGCCCGAGGCGCCGGTGCTGCTGGAGAAGGAACTCGCCGCCCCCGGCTACGAGCCGCGGATGATCGCGATCGGCACCAACACCGACCCCTACCAGCCGATCGAGCGCGAGCGCAAAATCATGCGCGGCATTTTGGAAGTGCTGGAGCGTACCAGGCATCCCGTCGGCATCGTCACCAAGTCGGCGCTGGTCGTGCGCGACATCGACATTCTCTCGCGCATGGCCAGGCGCAACCTCGCCAAGGTCGCGATATCCGTGACCTCGCTCGATCCGAAGCTGGCTCGCAGCATGGAGCCGCGCGCCTCGACGCCGCCGAAGCGGCTGGAGGCGCTGAGGCAGCTCTCGGAAGCCGGCATTCCCACTACCGTGATGGTCGCACCTGTCATCCCCGCTCTGAACGATGCCGAGATCGAGCGGATCCTCGATGCGGCCGCTCATGCCGGCGTCAAGGAAGCCTCCTACGTGCTGCTCCGTCTGCCGCTCGAGGTCCGCGATCTCTTCCGCGAATGGCTGATGGCGAACTATCCGGACCGCTACCGCCACGTCTTCACGCTGATCCGCGACATGCGCGGGGGGCGCGACTACGACGCGAAATGGGGCGAGCGGATGAAAGGCACGGGACCGATGGCCTGGACCATCGGCCGCCGCTTCGAGATCGCCTGCGACAGGCTCGGGCTCAACAAGCGCCGCTCGAAGCTGACCACGGATCATTTTGCGCGGCCGAAGCAGAACGGGGAGCAGCTCAGCCTGTTCTGATCAGGCAAGTGGAAGAGGCGCGGCATGAGTAAGGAAATTCCAGCCCCGATCCCGCGGCTGACCGTCATCACACTCGGCGTCAGCGACATCCGCGCCAGCATGGCCTTCTATGATGCCCTCGGATTCTCGCGCCGGCTGAAGGCGACCGACGAGGCCGTGGCGTTCTACGATACCGGCGGTCCGGTGCTTGCGCTGTTTCCCTGGGATCAGCTCGCGGCGGACGCGACCTTGCCGGACCAGCCAAGGCCGGTGGCTTTCCGCGGCACCACGCTCGCCTGGAACTGCCGCACGCGCGATGAGGTCGATGCGGTGCTGGCTTTCGCCGTCGGCAAGGGAGCAAGGCTGCTGAGGCCTGCGTGCGAGACAGATTATGGCGGCTATCGCGGCTACTTCGCCGATCCGGACGGTCATACTTGGGAGGCCGTGGTGGCGCCCGGCATCGAGGTCGGCGACGACCGGCGGGTGCATCTGGCCGGGTAGGGCGGCCGACCTGAATAACGGGAATTATCCGGGGTTCCCGGTTGCGCGGGCGGGGCCGCTTGCGCACGATCCCGGCCATGATTCGGGAAAAGTCCGCCAGGAAGCAGGCCAAAGGCGCGCCAAAAGGGGATGCTGCGAAGCAGGCAGCGCCTGCCGGGGCGGCCAAGCTTGCCGAGGTCAAGGTTCCGGCCGGCAAGAAAGGCGTTATCGCGATTGCGCCGCCGAGCTTCCGCCGCGAGCGCGCGCTGATCAAGCGCGGCGTCTGGCCGATTGCGGGCTGCGACGAGGCCGGCCGTGGCCCGCTGGCCGGCCCGGTGGTGGCGGCCGCCGTGATTCTCGACCCCGGCCGCATTCCGCGCGGCATCGATGATTCCAAGCGGCTGACCGCCGAGGAGCGCGAAAGACTGTTCGACAAGATCTGCGCCACGGCGCAGGTCTCGGTGGTGGTCGCCTCACGCGCCCGGATCGACCGGGACAACATCCTGCGCGCCTCGCTGTGGGCGCTGAAGCGTGCCGTGGCGGCGCTGCCCCAGGCACCCAAGCATGTCTTCGTCGACGGCCGCGACCGGCTCGACACGCCCTGCGAATGCGAGGCCGTGATCGGCGGCGACGGCATCGTGCTGTCGATCGCGGCAGCCTCGATCGTCGCCAAGGTCACACGCGACCGGCTGATGTGCGCGCTGGCGCAGGACTGCCCGGGCTATGGTTTCGAGCAGCACAAGGGCTACGCCGTCCCGGAGCATCTCGATGCGCTGGACCGCCTCGGCCCCACCGCCCATCACCGCAGCTTCTTCGCCCCCGTCGCCGCTGCCCGCGCCAAGCACATGCCCTGGACCATCGAGCCGGTGCAGGACCTGTTCTCGGTCTCCGAGGTGGAGGTACAGGTGGAAGCGGGCGACGAAATCAGCGCTCGAGCGGGCCTCTAGCGTAGAGGGTCGTTGCCACGACGCGCGACGCCCATTATCAAAACGAATGCGAGCGAATAGGGCCGGCTGGACGGGTTGGCTGCATCTTTCGGACGTTGCATGCGGTTTACCTCCCTGGTCATTGAGCTCATTCGCGCCCGGCCGCGGCTGATCGTGTGGATCGCCGTGCTGCTGCAGGCTTTGATGTGGCTTTTCGTGGCGCTTGTGTTCTACCGCAGCCCGCCCGGCTCGCTGGCGACCTTGCTGGCGTTCGGCAGGGAATATCAGGTCGGGACCGATCTCGGGCCGCCCCTGCCGGTCTGGCTCGCTGACATCGCCTATCGCCTCGCCGGCGGCCACATGTTCGGCGTCTATGTGCTCGCCCAGCTCTGCGAGATCGCGACTTTCATCGCGCTCTATCATCTCGCCCGCGCCGTGGTCGGCTCGCAGCAGGCGGTGCTCGCCGTGCTCCTGACCATGACGGTGCTGGCCTTCTCCTCGTCCGCGCTCGACTTCGGCCCGCTGGTGCTGGCGCGGCCGCTCTGGGCGCTTCTCCTCTTGCACTCCTGGCAGATCATCGGCCAGCGCCGCGGCAATGCCTGGTTCGCCTGGTCGATCGAGGCGGGCCTGCTGCTGCTCACCACGCCCGCGGCGGTCTTTCTTCTCGCACTGCTCGTCATCTTTGCGTTCGCAACCAGCGGCGGCCGCCGGACGCTGCGCGCGCTCGATCCGCTGTTCGCCCTGATCGTCGTCGGCGTGCTGGCGCTGCCCTATGCCGTCTGGCTGATGCGGGCCGAGACGCTGGTGCTGCCGGCCCTGCCGCAGGTGGCCGAGTTGAGCACCCGTGCGATCCACGCAGCCTGGCTGCTCGGCGGGCTCGTGCTCGGGGCTGCCGCGATCCCGGCGCTGACCTTTCTCAACACCCATCTGTTCGTCGCCCAGGGCGAGGAGGCACCGATCATTTACCGACCGCCGGTCGAGCCGCTCGCCCGCAACTTCGTCTATTTCTTCGCGCTGGCGCCGGCGCTCGGCGCGGTGCTGATCTCGGCCGTGCTCGGCCTCGACTTCGTCGTCGGCGGCGCCGGTGTCGTGCTGGTCATGTCCGGGCTTGCCGTGATCGTCGCGGCCGGCGACCTCATCGCGATGCGCCGTGTGCGGATGCTGCGCATGGTCTGGGCTGCCGCCGTCGTCGCGCCCGCCGCCGGCGTGGTGCTCGCGGTGCTGTTCCTGCCCTGGACCGGCGCCAATGAGATTGCGACCTCCATGCCGGCACGCGCGATCTCGGATTTCTTCGACGAGAGCTTTGCCCGCCGCACCAACCATCGCCTGCGCGCCGTTGCCGGCGAGACCCAGCTCGCCAGTCTGATCACGCTGCATTCCGGCCGGCCGCATCTCTTCATCGATGCCGACCCGGCGCGGACGCCGTGGATGAATCAGGCCAAATTCGCCGAGACCGGCGGCGTCGTGGTCTGGCGCGCCTCCGACACGGCGGGCACGCCGCCGCCCGAGATTCTCAAGCGCTTCCCCGGCATCGTGCCGGAAGTGCCGCGCGCCTTCGAATGGCTGGTGACCGGCCGCCAGCAGCTGCTGCGCATCGGCTGGGCCATCGTGCGGCCGAAGGGGACGTGACGCGCTCTCTCCACCGTCATTGCGAGGAGGCCTCGCGACGACGCAATCCGGAGTCTTCCCCGGAAAGATTTTGGATTGCTTCGCTGCGCAATGACGGGGAGAGAGCATTCTGCCCTTCACTACCCCGCCAGCACCTTCGCGATCGCCCGCAGATCCTGCCAAGCCAGCCGCTTGTACGCCGGCGAGCGCAGCAGGTAGGCGGGGTGGAACGTCGGAAGCGCGCGGATCGTGCGCTGGCCGGTGTCGTAGTCGAACCAGCGCCCGCGTGTGCGCATGATGCCTTCGCGGGTCGACAGCAGCGTCTGCGTCGAGGGATTGCCGAGCGTCACCAGCACATCCGGGTTCACCAGCTCGATCTGGCGCTGGATGAAGGGCAGGCACACTTGCGTCTCCTGCGGCGTCGGCGTGCGGTTGCCGGGCGGCCGCCAGGGAATGACGTTGGCGATGTAGGCGGTGGTGCGGTTGAGCCCGATCGCCCCGATCATGAGATCGAGCAGCTTGCCGCTGCGCCCGACGAAGGGCAGCCCCTCGATGTCCTCGTCCCGGCCCGGCGCCTCGCCGACGAACATGATGCGCGCCTGCGGGTTGCCGTCGGCAAACACCAGCCGCGTCGCGGTGTGCTTGAGCGCGCAGCCCTCGAAATTCTGCATCAGCTCGCGCAGGGCCTCCAGGGTCGGCGCGGTGCGCGCAGCCTCGCGCGCCGAAGCGATGGCGACGTCGGGTGCAGGGGCGGCCTCGCCGCGCATCACCGCGGGCGCGGCGACCGGACGGGGCGCCTCTACCGGCGCCGCGCGCGAGCTGGGTGGCGGCGCATCGATTTCCGCCAGGCGGTCTATCGGTTCCTCCGCCAGCGCGCAGTCGACTCCGGCCTCCAGATAGAAGGCGAGCAGCTCTCGGACAGTGGGCGCGGGTTCGGGGATCATGGGAAAGTCTGACTTTTATAGCATAGCGTTTTCAAGCGAAGTGGACACCGGTTCGCGTGAAGAAAACGCGTCAAAAAAGATCGGGACCTCCCCGGTTCTGGCGTACCAGAACCAGGCTGGACCCGTTTGGGCGGCCTTGCATCTGGCGGAACGTAATTCCGAGGTTGTCCTACCCGGAAAAATCGGAAACAAGAGGGCGCAAACGACCAAGGACCGTCTCAAGGGCTGAGATCAGATGAGCACCGAAGAACTTCCCCCGCGCGAATCCATGGAATTTGACGTCGTCATCGTCGGCGCCGGCCCCTCGGGCCTGTCGGCCGCGATCCGGCTCAAGCAGCTCAACGCCGATCTCAACGTCGTCGTGGTGGAGAAGGGCTCCGAGGTCGGTGCGCATATTCTCTCAGGCGCGGTGATCGACCCGGCCGGGCTCGACAAGCTTATCCCGGACTGGCGTGAGGATGCGGACTGCCCGCTGAAGACCCAGGTGAAGGATGATCGCTTCTACTGGATGACGGGCGGCGGTGCGATCAAGCTGCCGAACTTCATGATGCCGCCGCTAATGGACAACCATCACTGTTATATCGGCTCGCTCGGCAATGTCTGCCGCTGGCTGGCGCGCAAGGCGGAAGCGCTGGGTGTCGAGATCTATCCCGGCTTTGCCGCGGCCGAGGTGCTCTATGACGAGGAGGGCAAGGTCAAGGGCATCGCCACCGGCGACATGGGCATCGGCCGCGACGGCAAGCCGAAGGACTCCTTCACCCGCGGCATGGAATTGCTCGGCAAGTACACGCTGTTCGCCGAAGGCGCCCGCGGCAGCCTGACCAAGCAGCTCATCAACAAGTTCGCGCTCGATGCCAAGAGCGAGCCGCCGAAGTTCGGCATCGGGCTCAAGGAAGTCTGGCAGATCGATCCCGCAAAACACCAGAAGGGCCTGATCCAGCATTCGTTCGGCTGGCCGCTTGACCTCAAGACCGGCGGCGGCTCGTTCCTCTATCATTACGACGACAACCTCGTCGCCGTCGGCTTCGTCGTGCATCTCAACTACGACGATCCGTATCTGTCGCCGTTCGACGAATTCCAGCGCTTCAAGACCCATCCCTCGATCCGCGGCATCTTCGAAGGCGCCAAGCGGCTCGCTTACGGGGCGCGCGCCATCACCGAGGGCGGCTACCAGTCGGTGCCGAAGCTCAGCTTCCCCGGCGGCGCGCTGATCGGCTGCGCCGCGGGCTTCGTCAACGTGCCGCGCATCAAGGGCGTGCACAATGCGATGGGCACGGGCATGCTGGCGGCCGAACACGTCGCAGCTGCGCTCGCGGCCGATCGCGCCAATGACGAGCTCGTCGAATACGAGAATGCCTGGCGCTCCTCGTCGGTCGGCAAGGATCTGTTCCTGGTCCGCAACGTCAAGCCGTTGTGGTCGAAGTTCGGCACCGTGCTCGGCGTCGCGCTCGGCGGCTTCGACATGTGGTGCAACACGCTGTTCGGCGGCTCGCTGTTCGGCACCCAGGCGCACGGCAAGCCCGACCGCGCCACGCTCGATCCGGCGAAGAGCCACGCGCCGAGGAACTACCCGAAGCCGGACGGCAAGATTTCCTTCGACAAGCTGTCCTCGGTGTTCCTGTCCAACACCAATCATGAAGAGGACCAGCCGGTCCATCTCAAGGTTGCGGACATGAACCTCCAGAAGACGTCCGAGCATGACGTGTTCGCCGGTCCCTCGAATCGCTATTGCCCGGCCGGCGTCTACGAGTGGATCGAGGAGGGTTCCGGCCCGCGCTTCCAGATCAACGCCCAGAACTGCGTCCACTGCAAAACCTGCGACGTGAAGGACCCGAACGGCAACATCACCTGGGTTCCGCCGGAGGGTGGCGGTGGCCCGAACTACGAGGCGATGTAAAACGCGCCCAGCCAGAGCGGCCGAGGTCACAAAGGGTGATCCGGCGCGCGTTCGCGTGAGAACCCGGCCGCGGCTACCCGTTGCGGCCACGATAAGGCCATAGTACCGGCGTCTTGGGGCGGTCTTGATCCGCCAGCTGGCCGATTTGGGGCGTGCGGAGGGGATCGCCCGGTCCGAATCCTTGCGGTGAACCGCCAAAAGCGGCATTGTCGGCCCGACGGTTCCGGGTCCATGCCATCGGCCGCGTTCGCATGCGAGACGGCCTTCTGCTGCAAACCCAGGCACTACCAACTCAAGGCGAGCCCTGATGTTCTCAAATCGTTTCAACCGCTGGACTGTTGCCGCCATCGCCCTCTTGGGCACAGCGATCGCAACGGTCCCAGGCGCGGTCCTGGCGCAGACGCCGGATCATCCGGCCGATACGGCGGCGCAGTTTCCGACCCGAAACGATCTGAAGTCGCTCACTGGTGCCGGCAGCTATCTTGCCGCCCGCCATGCCAGCGTCGAGCGCGATGCGGCTTCGGCGGCCGCCTTCTACCGCTCGGCGCTTCGCACCGATCCCAAGAACAACGAGCTGCTCGACCGCGCCTTCATCTCCTCCGTCGCCGACGGCGACATCGATGAGGCGGTCAAGCTCGCCGAGCGCATCCTCACCATCGACAAGACCAACCGCGTTGCGCGTCTCGTCGTCGGCGTGCATGATCTGAAGCTGAAGAAATACGCGACCGCGCAGAGCAACATCAATCAGTCGATCCGCGGTCCGATCACCGATCTCGTCGCCACGCTGCTGTCGGGCTGGGCTGCCTACGGCGCCGGCGATGCCAAGGGCGGCGTTGCCACCATTGACAAGCTCGCAGGCCCCGAGTGGTATCCGCTGTTCAAGGATCTGCACGCCGGCATGATCCTCGAACTCTCGGGCAAGGAGAAGGACGCCGGCACCCGCTTCGAGCGCGCCTACAAGCTCGACGATTCCATGCTGCGCGTCACCGAAGCCTATGCGCGCTGGCTGTCGCGCAACAAGGATTCGGCCGCGGCGACCAATGTCTACCAGGCCTTCGACAAGAAGCTCGCCCGCCATCCGCTGATCGTGGAAGGTCTGCGCGACACCAAGGCCGGCAAGAAGCTGCCGCCGCTGGTCGATTCCGCGCAGGCGGGCGCGGCGGAAGCCCTCTACGGCATCGGCGCCACGCTGACCCGCCGCGGCGGGGAGGATCTGGCGCTGGTCTACCTCCAGCTCTCGCTCTACCTGCAGCCCAGCCATCCGCTGGCGCTGCTTTCGCTCGCCGATCTCTATGAATCGGTGAAGCGGCCGCAGATGGCGATCAAGGTTTATGAGCGCGTGCCGTCGAGCTCGCCGCTGAAGCGCAACGCGCAGATCCAGCTCGCCATCGACCTCGATTCGGCCGACCGCACCGACGAGGCGATCAAGATCCTCAAGAGCGTCACGACCGAGGATGCCAAGGATCTCGAAGCCATCATGGCGCTCGGCAATATCGAGCGCGGCCGCAAGCGGTTCGGCGACTGCGGCGCAACCTATTCGCAGGGCATCGATGTGCTGACGCCCGGCAACGACAAGGCCAACAGCGTCTGGTACTATTATCGCGGCATCTGCGAGGAGCGCTCCAAGCAGTGGGCCAAGGCCGAAGCCGACATGAAGAAGGCGCTCGAGCTGCAGCCCGACCAGCCGCATGTGCTCAACTATCTCGGTTATTCCTGGATCGACCAGGGCGTGAACCTCGACGAGGGCATGAAGATGATCAAGCGCGCCGTCGAGCAGCGCCCCGACGATGGCTACATCGTCGATTCCCTCGGCTGGGCCTATTACCGCATCGGCAATTACGAAGAGGCGGTGAAGAACCTCGAGCGAGCGATCGACCTCAAGCCGGAAGATCCCACCATCAACGATCACCTCGGCGATGCCTATTGGCGCGTCGGCCGCACGCTGGAAGCCAAATTCCAGTGGTCGCATGCGCGCGATCTCAAGCCCGAGCCGGACGACCTTCCGAAGATCGAGGCCAAGATCGCCAACGGCTTGACCGACGACAATTCCAACTCTTCCGCGGCGCAGGCCGAGAAGAGGAAGGACGACGGCAAGGGCGGCTGAGCTACGCGCATGATCCGGAAAAGTGTGTAGCGGCTTTCCGATCGGACGATGCGCAAACAAGTGAGTCTTTGGGGGCTGATCGCCAATGTCGGCGTTGATTGAAGAAGGGCGGGCGAAGGTCAATTTGAGCCTTCGCGTCGTCGGCCGTCGTGCGGACGGCTATCATGATCTCGAAAGCGTGGTTGCGTTCGCCGATTGTGCCGACCGGCTCACGCTGGAGCCGGGCGGTGAGCTGAAACTCACGACCACCGGGCCGCTGGCCGCGGCCTGCGGCGAGACCTCCGATAATCTCGTGATCAAGGCGGCCAAGCTTCTGGCCGAGGCCGTGCCGGGCCTGAAGCTCGGCGCCTTCGCGCTCGACAAGGTGCTTCCGGTGGCCGCCGGCATCGGCGGCGGCTCGGCCGATGCCGCGGCGGCGCTGCGTCTCCTGGCACGCCTCAACAATCTTTCGCTCGACGATCCCCGTTTGCAGAAGGTTGCGCTCGCGACCGGCGCCGACGTGCCGGTGTGCCTGCTCTCGCGCGCCTGCGACATGACCGGCGTCGGCGAGCAGCTGCTGCCGCTCGCCTTGCCGAGCATGCCCTGCGTGATGGTCAATCCGCGCGTGCCCGTTGCGACCAAGGACGTGTTCCAGGCGCTGGGCCTGCGCAATGGCGAGCTCCTGGTCGGTGCCACCTCGGTCCTCCAAGCCCCGGCCTGGCCGGAGGAGGGCGGGTCAAGCGCCGATTGGGTCGAGGTTCTCGAAACCGTCGCCAACGATCTCGAGGCGCCCGCTCTCAGGATCGAGCCCGTGATCGGCGAGGTGCTGGAAGCCTTGCGCGATTCCGCCGGCGTCAAGCTCGCCCGTATGTCGGGCTCGGGTGCGACGTGCTTTGCGATCTATGGCGCCGCGAACGATGCGCATGCCGCCGCCGAGAAGATCCGGCGCGATCACCCCGGCTGGTGGGTGCATGCGGGGACGTTGAGCTAGGTCTGTCCGTCATTGCGAGCGCAGCGAAGCAAATCCAGAATCTCTCAGCGGTGACAGTCTGGATTGCTTCGCTGCGCTCGCAATGACGTGGTATGTAGTTGAGCTAACCCGCGCCGTCCTCCGCCAATCCCAGAAACCGTCGGATCGCACCCAACACCTCGTGCGGCTTGTCGTGCTGCAGCCAATGCCCCGCGCCGGCGATGGTCTCGACACGCGCCTGCGGGAAGTAGCGCTGCAGGCCTTCGGCCCTGGCGCCGGCCAGAAAGCTTTCCCCTGCATTGAGCAGCAGGGTCGGGCAGGCGATGCGCGACCACAATGCGACGTGATCGTCCGGCCACAGCCGGTGCGGCGCAGAGGCGCGCTGATAGGGATCGAATTTCCAGCTGTAGGTGCCGTCCTCGTTCTGCCGTGCGCCATGGGTGGCAAGATGCAGCGCAAGCTCGCGGGACAGCCGCTTGTTATGCAGCACCATCTGTGCTGCGGCGTCGGCGAGGGTTGCGTAGCGGCGCGGCGTCCGGTCGTGCAGTCTGTCGAGCTGGCCGACCCATTTGCCGATGCGCTCGTGCACGGGCGGCTTCGGCGCATCCGGCAGCATGGTCACGCCATCGAGCACGACCAGCTTGGTGACGAGCTCGGGGAATGACCCTGAGAAGATCAAGCTCACCATGCCGCCCATGGAATGGCCGACGAGAGTTATCTGAGGCGCGGCGATGTTGCGGACCAGCTGCACGAGATCGTAGACATACTCCGTCAGCGCGTAGCTGCCGCCTTTGGTCCAGTCGGAATCGCCATGACCGCGCAGGTCGGGCGCGATCACGTGATAGTGTGGTTGCAGCGAGCGCGCGATGATATCCCAACTGCGGCAGTGATCGCGGCCGCCATGCACCAGGATGAGGGGCGGCGCGCGCTCGTTGCCCCAGTCGGCGTAATGCAGCCGCAGGCCTTGCGATTCGTAAGTGCGGTCTCGCGGGACGCTAGCCATTGGCCGGCCGCCGCGCCAGCGCGAGCGAGAGGCCGAGGCCGGCGATGAACACGCCGGAGCCCTGCGTGAGGCGCCGCATCAGAAGCGGTCGTCCGATCAGCTGCGTGCGCGTCGCGGAGGCCATCAGCACCACCACGGCATCGGCCAGCGTGTTCAGCGTCACCGAGATCGCGCCCAGCATGATGAATTGCAGCGTCGGGTTCGATCCCGCCGGATCGAGGAATTGCGGAATGAAGGCGAGGAAGAACGCCGCGGTCTTTGGGTTCAGCGCCTCGACCAGCACGCCGTCGCGAAATGCGCGCTTGTCGCCGACGGCTTCGCTCTCGAGCGACAGCGTCCGGCCGGCGCTGCGAAACGTCTTGATGCCGAGCCAGACCAGATAGAGCGCGCCGACGAACTTCACGGCAGTGAACAGTTCCGCGCTGGCGAGGATGATCGCGGAGATGCCGACACTGCCGGCCACGACATGGACCATCCCGCCCAGCGCCGTGCCCGCGGTCGAGGCAAAGCCGCTGGCGCGTCCATCCGACAAGGTTCGTGCCGCGACGTAGAAAATGCCCGGGCCGGGAACGGCGGCGATGAGAAAGGCTGCGGCCAGGAACAGCCAGAAATTCGTTTCAACCATCCCGTTTTCGTAGCGCAGCGCGCCGCGATTGCAAGTTCTTCCGCTCAGCCCATGCGGCGAATGATCACGCTGGCATTCACCCCGCCAAACCCGAAACCGTTCGAGATGGCGTGTCGCATCGGCATCGGCCGCGCGTGGCCTGAGACGATGTCGATGCCCTCGGCGCTCGCGTCGGGATTTTCGAGATTGAGTGTCGGCGGCGCGACCTGGTCGCGCAAGGCGAGCACGGTGAAGATTGCTTCCAGGCCGCCGGCGGCGCCGAGCAAATGGCCGGTCGCCGATTTGGTCGCGCTCACCGCAATGCCGCGGTTGCGGCCGAACAGCGCAGCGATCGCGCCAAGCTCGCTCTCGTCGCCAGCCGGCGTCGACGTTGCATGCGCGTTCAGGTGTTGCAGATCTGCGGGCACGAGGTTCGCCTGCCGCAGCGCGATCTCCATGGCGCGTCGGGCGCCCTCGCCATCGGGCGGACCCGACGTCATGTGGTAGGCGTCCGCCGTCGTGCCGTAGCCGACGATCTCCGCGATCGGCGTCGCGCCGCGCGCAAGCGCATGTTCGAGGTCCTCGATCACCAGGATGCCGGCGCCTTCGCCCATGACAAAGCCGTCGCGGTCGCGATCGAACGGACGCGAGGCGCGTGCGGGCTCGTCGTCGAAACCGCTCGACAGCGCGCGTGCCGCGGCAAAGCCGCCGAGGCTGACGATGTCGATGCAGGCCTCCGCGCCGCCGCAGATCGCGACGTCGGCTTCGCCCGCGCGGATCATGCGTGCGGCATCGCCGATCGCCTGCACGCCGGCCGCGCACGCGGTGACAGGCGTGCCCAACGCGCCCTTATAGCCGTATTTGATCGAGACGTGGCCGGCGGCGAGATTGGCGAGGAAGGAGGGGATCGTGAAAGGCGATAGCCTGCGCGCGCCACGCTGCTCGGTGATGCGCACCGCTTCCGCCATTGCCGGGAAGCCGCCGACGCCGGAGGCGATGATCGTCGCCGTGCGTTCCAGCGCGCCTGCATCTTGCGGCGTCCACTTGGCCTGCGCGACCGCTTCCGCCGTGGCGAGCAGGGCGAGCAGGATGAAGCGGTCCATCTTGCGCTGGTCTCTTGGCGCGGCAGCCTGCGCCGGGTCGAAGCCGCCTTCGGCATCATGGGACCTGTCAGGCACGGGCCCGGCAATGCGCACGGGTAACGCCTGCGCCCATTCAGGCAGAGGTCGTAGCCCACTTTGGCCGGCGAGCAGCCGCTGCCAGGACAGTTCAACACCGCAGCCGAGCGGGGACACCGCGCCCATTCCCGTTACGACGATACGACGCATGTCAGTCTCCCGTCGGCGCAACGGCCGGGTTCATGGCCTTGAGTGAGGCAAGCCGCTTGCGCATCAAGCGGCTGGCGCCCGGGCCTGCGATGACCACTGCATTGGCGAGCGTGATCGGCTGCATGCTGGCGGCGTCGACCACCACGGGATCGAGCGGGCGGACATCGCTTCGGTTCGCCAGCAGGATGGCTTCACCTTTAGGGGCGAGATGCTTGTTACCCCAGGCGAGCAGCGCCGCGACCACCGGGAAGAAATCCCGCGCCTTGTCCGTCAGCACATATTCGTAGCGCGGCGGACGCTCCTGATAGCGGCGGCGGACGAACATGCCGCTGTGGGTGAGGTGGGCAAGCCGCCGCGACAGGATGTTCGGCGCAATCCCGAGGCTTTTCGAAAACTCGTCGAACCTCGTCGCGCCCTGGAACGCATCGCGCAGGATCAGGATGCTCCACCACTCCCCGACGGTTTCCACGGCGCGGCCGACCGGGCACTCCAGGATCGAGGGGGATTTCGGCTGCATGGCGGGAAGGTAGGGCAGTGACTTGCAAAATGCAAGTCACCGGGGTGGAGGGCGGGCTGCTACACTGCGTAGCCGGCGCGATTTGAAAATGCGAGTTGGCGCACGATGGCCTCGCGCCATGCTGCGTCATCGCGGGCGCAGCGAAGCAATCCCGACTGCTTCCCCGGAAGGATTCTGGTGCTTCGCTGCGCTCGCAATGACGGTGTGGAGGTGGTAGCGACGCTATCTCAACGACGTCGTGGTAAGCAGTGCCGAAGCGCCGCCCTAATGCGACCGCGCCAGGCAGAACGCCACCACCTGCTCCAGCGCGCTCTTCATCGGCGAGGGCGGGAACAGGGCCAGCGCGTCGACCGCCATGGCGCCGTAGTGCTGGGCGCGGCTCAGCGTGTCCTCGAGCGCGCGGTGCTTGTTCATCAGACCGATGGCGTGATCGAGATCGCTGTCGCCGATCTCGCCGCGTTCCAGTGCCCGGACCCAGAAGGCGCGCTCGGTGTCGTTGCCGCGGCGGAAGGCGAGCACGACGGGCAGCGTGATCTTGCCCTCGCGGAAATCGTCGCCGGTATTCTTGCCGAGCTTGGCGCTCTTGCCGCCATAGTCCAGCACGTCGTCGACGAGCTGGAAGGCGATGCCGAGATTCATGCCGACCGAGCGGCAGGCGGTCTGCTCGGCCTTGGGACGGTTGGCGATGACGGGTCCGACCTCGCAGGCGGCGGCGAACAGCTCGGCGGTCTTGCCGCGGATCACGGCGAGGTATTCGTCCTCGGTGGTCGCGGTGTTCTTGGCGGCGGCAAGCTGCATCACCTCGCCCTCTGCGATGGTGGCGGCGGCCGCGGAGAGGATGTCGAGCGCGCGCAGCGAGCCGACCTCGACCATCATGCGGAAGGCTTGTCCCAGCAGGAAGTCGCCGACCAGCACGCTCGCCTCGTTGCCCCAGAGCATGCGTGCCGAGAGCTTGCCGCGGCGCATCTCGCTCTCGTCGACGACGTCGTCGTGGAGCAGGGTCGCGGTGTGCATGAACTCGACCGACGCGGCGAGCTTGATGTGGCCGTCGCCGGTGTAGCCGGCGAGGTTGGCCATGGCGAGCGTCAGCATAGGGCGCAGGCGCTTGCCGCCGGAGGAGATCAGATGGTTAGCCACCTCCGGGATCATGGTCACGTCCGAGCCGGTTCGCGACAGGATGGTGGCGTTGACGCGCTCCATGTCAGGGGCGACAAGGGCAACCAGCTCTTCGATCGACGCGCCGGGAGTTTCGAAAGGTACGATGACGGCCACGCCGGTCTCCAATATTTGCCCCGGAGGGGCTATTCTGATGGAAATACAATAGAAACTGGCGGCGAATGCGGCAAGGCCTGCGGAACCATTGACATTTGCCGCTTTTCACCCCCTTCAGGCAGAGGAGACCTCAGTTTTGCGTGAACTGGTTCGAACCAACGATATGGTGCTGGTGTCGGCGATCGGCGCGCTGCTCGATGGCGCCAACATCCACCATCTGGTGCTGGACCAGAACATGAGCATCATCGAGGGCTCGCTCGGCATTTTGCCGCGGCGGATCCTGGTCCACGAGGACGACGCCGCCGAGGCCAGGGCGCTCCTGACCGAAGCCGGCCTCAGCCACGAACTGCGCGGCGATGATTGAGGCCGCAGCAGATATCACCGAGGACGCCTTTCTCGGTGGGCAGTTGCTCCTGAAGCAGAAGCGGTCCGGCCATCGCGCCGGACACGACGCGATCCTGCTGGCGGCGGCGACGCAGGCCCGGGCCGGTGACCGCGTGGTCGATCTTGGCGCCGGCATCGGCACGGCGGGGCTGGCGCTGGCGCGGCGGGTGACGGGGATCAGGCTCAGCCTGGTCGAGATCGATCCGGAACTGGCGGAGCTCGCGCGCGTCAATGCGGCGGCGAATGCGATCGCCGCCGAGGCGATCGTGCTGGACGTCACCGCCGACGCGCAGGCGTTCGCGGCGCATGGGCTTGGGCCCGACAGCGTCGACATGGTGCTGATGAATCCGCCCTTCAACGATCCGGCGCGGCATCGTGGCTCGCCGGATCCGTCCCGCCATACCGCGCATGTCGCGACGGAGGAGACGCTGCATGCGTGGGTGCATGCAGCGCGGCGGATCCTTCGATCGAACGGCGTGCTGACCCTGATCTGGCGCGCAGACGGCCTAGCCGACGTCATGGCAGCGCTGTCACGCGGCTTCGGCAGCCTTGTGGTCCTGCCGGTTCATGGCGAAGCGGGACGACCTGCGATCCGCGTGCTGGTGCGCGCGGTCAAAGGCGGCAGGGCGCCGACACGATTGTTGCCGGGCCTCGTGCTTAACGAAGAGTCAATCGTGCCTAAAAAAGAGGTGAGGGATATTCTGGAGGGGAGGGCTGTATTGCCGCTGGCGGAGCCGTGAGGCCTTACTGCGGAAGCGATTCCGTCTGCTGTTCTTGCGGGGACGTAACGCGAATCGCCGTGAAAAGCGCACCGACCAGCAGCATCAGCAGATAGATCTTCATGGTGTTTCCTCCGCTGCCTATTGCAGCTTCCCAACCGGGATTCTGCAAAACACGTTCCAAGCACCTTCAATGACACTCGCGTGATAAGAAATGGTAAATCAGAGGTAAGGGCATGGCCGAACAATTGAACGATCGTGAGAGTTCCGGCCTGGCCGACAAGCTCATGCAATATCTGCCGGCGCGCTTCCGTCCCGGCGCGGCGGTCGTGCCGGTGGTGCGGCTGTCGGGCGTGATCGGCGCGGTAACGCCGCTACGTCCCGGCATGACGCTCGCGGGCGTCGCGCGGATACTCGAGCGGGCATTTTCGTATCGGAATGCCAAGGCGGTGGCGCTGGTGATCAACTCGCCCGGCGGCTCGCCGGTGCAATCGCGCCAGATCTACCTGCGCATCAAGCAGCTCGCGGCGGAGAAGAAGCTGCCGGTGCTCGTCTTCGTCGAGGACGTCGCGGCGTCGGGCGGCTACATGATCGCCTGCGCCGGTGACGAGATCTTCTGCGATCCGTCCTCGATCCTGGGCTCGATCGGCGTGGTCGGCGGCAGCTTCGGCTTCCAGGACGCGATCAAGCGGCTCGGCATCGAGCGGCGCCTCTACACCGCTGGCGCACACAAGGCGATGCTCGATCCCTTCCTCCCGGAAAACCCGGATGACGTGTCGAAGCTCAAGGCGATCCAGCGCGAAATCCACCAGATCTTCATCTCGCTCGTGAAGGAGAGCCGCGGGGCGCGCCTGAAGGGCTCGGACGACACCCTGTTCACGGGCGAATACTGGGCCGGCGACAGCTCGATCGCGCTCGGGCTTGCCGACGGCATCGGCGATCTCCGCTCAACTCTTCGTGGCCGCTATGGCGAGAAGGTTCTCACCCCCGTGATTGCGCAGCCGACCGGCCTGCTGTCCGGTCTTCTCGGGCGGAAATCGCCCGGCGCGGGACAGCTCTCGGCGCTGGAATCAATCGCCGGGCTGCCGGATGAGCTGATCTCCGCGGTCGAGACGCGGGCGATTTGGGCGAAATTCGGGTTCTAGGCGGCGCCCTCCCGCGCCATTTGGTCCGGCGCGAGCCAATTGCGGCGCAGCCCCGACTGCGCGACAATGCCGGTTGGGGGCTGAGCACTAGACAAGGATCGACCGATGCCGCCGTTCGTCGCTTTCGCGGGCGTCCTGGGTGGGCTTGCCGTGGTCCGCTGGGCCTACAAGACCGCTGTCCGGATCAACCAGGAGCTGGAGGAGATGCGCCTGTCGCGCGTCACTGAGGCCGGCCCTATGGGAGAGATCCGGACGTTGAAGCGTGACCCCGTGACCGGAGCTTACCGGCCGGGCTAGTTCTCGCCGCACGCTCGGCTCCCTCTCCCGCTTGCGGGGGAGGGTTGGGGAGGGGCTCTCTTCTTACTGCCCAAGAGGATAAAGCCCTCACCCGCGCCTTCGGCGCGACCTCTCCCGCAAGTCGGGAGGGGTAAGAAGCAGCCCCCTTTGCCTTGATTCCCATCCCCGCCGTCGATACGGTCCCGCGCGATTCAAAACCCCCCGCGAGAGCCTGATCTGACGATGGACGCCTCATTGCCCGCCCATATGCGCCCGGAACGCTCGTTCCAGGGCTTCATCCTCGCGCTCCAGCGGTTCTGGGCCGAGCAGGGCTGTGTGATCCTGCAGCCCTACGACATGGCGATGGGCGCGGGCACCTTCCATCCGGCGACCACGCTGCGCGCGCTCGGGCCAAAACCCTGGAACGCGGCCTATGTGCAGCCCTCGCGCCGGCCCAAGGACGGCCGCTATGGCGAGAATCCGAACCGGATGCAGCACTACTACCAGTTCCAGGTGATCATGAAGCCGTCGCCGCCGAACCTTCAGGAGCTGTACCTGAAGTCGCTCGCCGCGATCGGCATCGATTCCGCCGTGCACGACATCCGCTTCGTCGAGGATGATTGGGAGAGCCCGACGCTCGGCGCCTGGGGCCTCGGCTGGGAGTGCTGGTGCGACGGGATGGAGGTCAGCCAGTTCACCTATTTCCAGCAGGTCGCCGGCTTCGAATGCGCGCCGGTCGCGGGCGAGCTCACCTATGGGCTCGAGCGCCTCGCGATGTATGTGCAGGGCGTCGACCGCGTCTACGACCTCAACTTCAACGGCCGCGAGGGCGATGCCAAGGTCACCTATGGCGACGTCTTCCTGCAAGCCGAGCGCGAATATTCCAAACACAACTTCGAAGTCGCCGACACCGCGATGCTGTTCGAGCAGTTCAAGATGGCGGAAGCGGCGTGCAGAAAGTACCTCGATGCCGGCTGGAAGGACGACAGGCGCGAGGCGCACCTGATGGCGCTGCCGGCCTATGACCAGTGCATCAAGGCAAGCCACGTCTTCAACCTGCTCGACGCCCGCGGGGTGATCTCCGTGACCGAGCGGCAGAGCTACATTCTCCGCGTGCGCGAGCTGGCCAAGGCTTGCGGCGAGGCCTGGATCCATACTGAAGCGGGCGGAGCGGCCTGATGCCCGATCTTTTGCTTGAACTGTTCTCGGAAGAGATCCCCGCGCGCATGCAGGCCAAGGCGGCCGACGATTTGCGCCGCATTGTCACCGACAAGCTGGTTGCCGAAGGCCTCGTCTATGAAGGCGCGAAGGCGTTCGCGACGCCGCGCCGCCTTGCGCTGACCGTGCACGGCATTCCTGCGCGCCAGCCTGACCTGAAGACCGAACGCCGCGGCCCGAAGGTCGGCGCGCCGGATGCGGCTGTGCAGGGCTTTCTGAAAGCGACGGGATTGAAGTCGCTGGACGAGGCCAAGATCCAGCGCGACCCCAAGGGTGACTTCTACATCGGATTGATCGAGAAGCCCGGCCGCGATGCGATCGACGTGCTCGCGGAGATCCTCCCCGTCATCATCCGCACCTTTCCATGGCCGAAATCGATGCGCTGGGGTGCGCGTTCCGGAAAGCCCGGCTCGCTGAGCTGGGTGCGTCCGCTGCATGCGATCACCGCGACCTTCGGGCTCGAGACCGAAGAGCCCGATCTCGTGAAGTTCGAGGTCGACGGCATCGAGACCGGCCAGACCACTTACGGCCATCGCTTCATGGCGCCGGAAGCTATCTCCGTGCGCCGCTTCGAGGACTACGAGGCGAAGCTGAAGGCTGCAAAAGTCGTGCTCGATCCGGAACGACGCAAGAATACGATCCTGGCCGACGCCAAGGAGCTTGCATTTGCGCAAGGCTTCGAACTCGTCGAGGACCAGAACCTGCTCGACGAGGTCGCCGGTCTCGTGGAATGGCCGGTCGTTCTGATGGGCTCGTTCGAGCCGGAATTCCTGACGACGCCGGCGGAAGTCATCCGGGCCACCATCCGCAACAACCAGAAGTGCTTTGTCGTCAGCGACCCGAAGTCGGCCAAGCTCGCCAACAAGTTCATCCTGGTCGCCAATATCGAGGCGACCGACGGCGGCAAGACCATCATCGCCGGCAACGAGCGCGTCATCCGCGCGCGGCTGAGCGATGCGAAGTTCTTCTACGAGACGGACCTCAAGACCAAGCTCGAGGACCGGCTGCCGAAGTTCGAGGAGATCGTGTTCCACGAGAAGCTCGGCACCCAAGCTGCGCGCATCAAGCGCATTGAACGCTTAGCTGCCGAAATCGCGCCGCTGCTCGGCGCGGATGTGGCGAAGGCCTCGCGGGCCGCGCATCTGGCGAAGGCGGATTTGCTGACCGAAGTCGTCGGCGAATTCCCCGAAGTGCAGGGCCTGATGGGCAGGTACTATGCGCTCGCGCAGGGCGAGGACGCATCCGTGGCGGCCGCGTGCGAGGAGCACTACAAGCCGCAAGGGCCGGCTGATCGCGTGCCGACCGATGCGGTGAGTGTCGCAGTCGCACTTGCTGACAAGATCGATACGCTCGTCGGCTTCTGGGCGATCGACGAGAAGCCGACGGGAAGCAAGGATCCATACGCGCTGCGCCGCGCGGCATTGGGTGTGATTAGGCTGCTCATTGAGAACGGTATCCGACTCAATCTCGCCAAGCTTTTTGAGCGTCATTACGATACGGTCCTCGAGTCCATCGCGCAGCGTTTGCGCAGTGCTGGGGAGACGTTTGGCATAGGAAAGGGATCTCTTGATCTGCTTCCTTTCTTCGCTGACCGCCTCAAAGTGCAGCTCCGCGAGCAGGGCGCGCGGCACGATCTCGTCGACGCCGTGTTCGCGCTCGGCGGCCAGGACGACCTGCTGATGATCGTCCGCCGCGTCGAGGCGCTCGGAAAATTCCTCGACAGCGATGACGGCAAGAACCTGCTCGCCGGCACCAAGCGCGCCAGCAACATTCTCTCGATCGAGGAAAGGAAGGACAAGCGCACGTTCGACGGCCCGCCCGATGCTGCGCTCTACAGCCTCGCCGAGGAGAAGGCGCTCGCCAAGGCGATCGACGAGGTCAAGGCGGAAGCCAGCGCAGCAGTCGCCAAGGAGGACTTTGCCGCCGCGATGCGTGCGATGGCAAAGCTGCGTTCCCCGGTCGATGCGTTCTTCGACAAGGTTCGCGTCAACGACGACGATCCGAAGGTGCGCGAGAATCGCCTGAAGCTGCTGAATGAGATCCGCAGCGCCACGCGTGCGGTGGCGGACTTCTCGAAGATCCAGGATTGAGGCGCGCTCGCGCGGGAAGCACGCCGTCATCCCCGGCTCGCGCCAAGTGGCGCGCCGCGGAATGGCGAATATAAAAAGCCCCGCCCGGCGGGGGGAGACCGGGCAGGGCCTGATGTCCGATTTAACACTGCTCGCGCCAGCCTGATTGAAGTGACGCGCCGGACATCTGGTGGAACGGAAGCGTTTTCAAGCGAAGCGGTGTCGGCTCGCGTGACGAAAACGCGTCCAGGCAAGTGTCTAGTCCAGCACCTCGACGATGCGGCGCGAGCGCGGCTCGACCAGCACGGTCTCGCCGTTCACGACGGTGTAGCGATAGGTAGTGGGGCCGAAACGCTGCGGCACGTCATAATAGGTGACGCCGCTTTCGGGTAAGGTGGCGCCGACCACCACGTGATCCGGAATGCGAAAGGCCGGCACACGTTGTTCGACGACATACTCGCGGAAGGCCGGCCGCTGTTCGACCGCGATGGTCGGGCCGCTCTCGACCACGACGGGCGCGCGTCCAATCGTGACGCTGCTTTGCGCCTGCGCCGCCAGGGGCGAGCCGATCGCGGCCGCGAGCGCTGCAAGGGCAAGAATCCTGTTCCGCATGGGCAACTCCTTCGACGTGATTTTCGGGAAGCGCCAGTGGCGCGACTCGTTGCCAATGCATCCGTCTGGGCAATGTTCCGCGAAAACGCCCGCCGCATTCGCGGCAATTTCGGGCGGTTTTCGCGAAAGAGGGAACCCGCTCGCGCCTTTCCGCGTCTCTACTCGCGGAACCGGGATCGCTATGATCGCCGCCGATTCGCTCCACCTCCACAGAAAGATAGTTCATGCACATCACCGTCGCCCACATTTCGCCGATCCTGTCGTTGATTGCGGGCGTGCTCATCCTGATCATGCCGCGGCTGCTCAACCTGATCGTCGCGATCTTCCTCATCATCAACGGTGCGATCGGGCTCGGGCTCCTGAAGTGGCTCCATCTCTAGGGGTTCATTTTCCGGAACTGTTCGACTTGCGCGGGCCCGTCCAAAGTGGTGTAAGGCCCGCGATTTCCTTTTCCTCTCGCAGGTTGTGTGCAAGCTATGGCCAAAGCCGCCTCGAAGCCTAAGAAAATACCAGCGAAATCAAAGTCCTCCGCCAAGGCGAAAGCCGCGCCGGCGGCCCGCAAGACGCTCGCCAAGAGCGCGCCGAAGGGTGCCCCCAAGGTCGCATCGAAGAAGGCCGCACCCGCCAAGGCACCAGCCGCGGCCAAGGCCGGCAAATGGGTTTACACGTTCGGTGACGGCAAGGCCGAGGGCCGGACTGAGATGCGCGACCTGCTCGGCGGCAAGGGCGCCAACCTCGCCGAGATGGCCAATCTGGGCCTGCCGGTGCCTCCCGGCTTCACCATTCCGACCTCGGTCTGCACCTATTTTTACGAGCACGGCAAAACCTACCCCAAGGAGCTGAAGCCGCAGGTTGAGAAGGCGCTGGACTATGTCGGCAAGTTGACCGGCAAGGTGTTCGGCGACACCAAGAACCCGCTGCTCGTCTCGGTGCGCTCCGGTGCGCGTGCCTCGATGCCGGGCATGATGGACACGGTGCTCAATCTCGGCCTCAACGACCAGACCGTGGAAGCGCTGTCGGAGCTGTCGGGCGACCGCCGCTTCGCCTATGACAGCTATCGCCGCTTCATCACCATGTATTCCGACGTGGTGCTCGGCTTCGAGCATCATCACTTCGAGGAAATCCTCGACACCTTCAAGGACAGCCAGGGCTACACGCTCGACACCGACCTCTCTGCCGACGACTGGGTCGAACTGGTCGGCAAGTACAAGGACGCGGTCGCGCGCGAGACCGGCAAGGACTTCCCGCAGGATCCGCACGACCAGCTCTGGGGCGCCGTCGGCGCGGTGTTCTCATCCTGGATGAACGCGCGCGCGGTGACCTATCGCAAGCTGCACGATATCCCTGAGTCGTGGGGCACCGCGGTCAACGTGCAGGCCATGGTGTTCGGCAACATGGGCGAAACCTCGGCGACCGGCGTTGCCTTCACCCGCAACCCCTCGACCGGCGAGAGCAAGCTCTACGGCGAATTCCTGATCAACGCGCAAGGCGAGGACGTGGTGGCGGGCATCCGCACGCCGCAGGACATTACCGAGGAAGCGCGCAAGGAGTCGGGCTCCGACAAGGCGTCGATGGAATCGGCAATGCCGGAGGCCTTCAAGGAGCTGACGCGGATCTACACGCTGCTGGAGAAGCACTACCGCGACATGCAGGACATGGAGTTCACGGTCGAGCAGGGCAAGCTCTGGATGCTCCAGACCCGCGGCGGCAAACGCACCGCGAAAGCGGCGCTGCGCATCGCGGTCGAACTCGCCAATGAAGGCCTGATCTCGAAGAAGGAAGCGGTAACGCGAATCGATCCGGCCTCGCTCGATCAGCTGCTGCATCCGACCATCGATCCCAACGCCAAGCGCGACGTGATCGCCACGGGCCTGCCGGCTTCGCCGGGCGCGGCCTCCGGCGAGATCGTGTTCTCCTCGGATGAAGCGGCCAAACTTCAGGCCGACGGACGCAAGGTCATTCTGGTCCGCATCGAGACCAGCCCGGAAGACATCCACGGCATGCATGCAGCCGAAGGCATTCTGACTACCCGCGGCGGCATGACCTCGCACGCGGCGGTCGTCGCGCGCGGCATGGGCAAGCCTTGCGTCTCCGGCTGCGGGACCATCCGCGTCGATTACGGCCGCGGCACCATGAGCATCGGTTCGCGCACCTTCAAGACCGGCGACGTCATCACCATCGACGGCTCGCTCGGCCAGGTGCTGGCCGGCCGCATGCCGATGATCGAGCCGGAGCTGTCCGGCGAGTTCGGCACGCTGATGAACTGGGCCGACCAGGTCCGCAAGATCGGTGTCCGCGTCAATGGCGACACGCCCGATGATGCGCGCACTGCGATCAAGTTCGGCGCCGAAGGCATCGGCCTCTGCCGCACCGAGCACATGTTCTTCGAAGAGACGCGCATTCGAACGGTGCGCGAGATGATCCTCTCCGAGGACGAGCAGTCGCGCCGCGCCGCGCTGGCAAAGCTGCTGCCGATGCAGCGCGCTGACTTCGTCGAGCTGTTCGAGATCATGAAGGGCCTGCCCGTCACGATCCGTCTGCTCGACCCGCCGCTGCACGAGTTCCTGCCGCACACCCATGCCGAGGTCGAGGAAGTGGCGCGTGCCATGAACACCGATCCGCGGCGCCTGGCCGACCGCGCTCGCGAGCTCTCGGAGTTCAATCCGATGCTCGGCTTCCGCGGCTGTCGCATCGCGATCGCCTATCCGGAGATCGCCGAGATGCAGGCACGCGCGATCTTCGAGGCGGCGGTCGAGGCCGAGAAACGCACTGGCAAGGCCGTCGGCCTCGAGGTGATGGTGCCGCTGATCGCGACCAAGGCCGAGCTCGACCTGGTCAAGGCGCGGATCGACGCCACCGCGAAGGCGGTGATGCGCGAGACCAACACCAAGATCGGCTACCAGGTCGGCACCATGATCGAGCTGCCGCGCGCCTGCCTGCTCGCGGCGGAGATCGCGCAGAGCGCCGAGTTCTTCTCGTTCGGCACCAACGACCTCACGCAGACGACCTACGGCATCAGCCGCGACGACGCGGCGAGCTTCCTCGGTCCCTACGTGGCGAAGGGCATCCTTTCGGTCGATCCCTTCATCGCGCTCGATCAGGAAGGTGTGGGCGAGCTGGTCAAGATCGGCGTCGCGCGCGGCCGCAAGACGCGTCCGCAGCTCAAGGTCGGCATCTGCGGCGAGCACGGCGGCGATCCCGCTTCCGTTGCCTTCTGCCACAATATCGGCCTCGACTACGTCTCCTGCTCGCCCTATCGCGTGCCGATCGCACGCCTTGCGGCAGCGCAAGCCGCGCTCGGCAAGGCGGTCGCGAGCCAGGCGTAAGGCGGCGCGCAGGATCGAATCGAGAGAGGCGGGGCTTTGGCTCCGCCTCTTTTCATTTGTGCGACGCTCTCTTCACGCCGTCATTGCGAGCGCGGCGAAGCAATCCAGACTATCTCCGCGGAGGGACTCTGGATTGCTTCGTCGCAATTGCTCCTGCGTGGATCGCTTTGCGAAAACATTAACAGCGGAACTCACCACGCGTCCCGTATTGAGACGCGTCGGCAAGAGTTCCTTCACCATTCGTGTTGACCCATTGTTTACCGCTTCACGTCAGCGGACATTTACCACGCTCGCAATCGCCCCGTGAAAACCCCTGCAATCGCTTGAGTGTGCCGCGTGCGCAACGCCGATTAACGCCCCGGCAACCTAAATTGGATACTTACGATAAAGATCGAATTGCACGGATGTACTGAGTTCGATCAGACGAGCGTAAGCGTAGCGTGAGCGTATCGATGTCAGTGTTGCGTAAGCATCCGAAGGGCGCGCGGTTCGCGTCCTTCGGCATCGGTCTCTGCATCTTCGCATTGATGCCGAGAGAGACCGGCTATCAGGACATTGCCTCTCTGTTGGCGCGTCAGCCCGGCGTCGCCGAGCGTTGGCAGAAGCAGGTGTTCTCCTCGGCGTCCTCGATCCAGCTCGCCACCTACAGCTTCTCCCGGCCCATCGGCACTTCGGTTCCGCAGAGCGCGATGGTCCGCCTCGCAAGCATCGATGGCCGCGACGTCACCGGCGCGGTCAGCCGCAATCCGGCACTGCAGGCGCCGCCCCACTACCAGGCCGCAGATTTTCCCAAGGTCGATCGCTCGCTGAAGGGCGATCGCCTCGCAACCGCTACACCTGCACAAACGCCGGAGACGGTCGCTCCGTCCGCGACACCCCCGCAGGAAGATCCCGCGACGTCGAACAGCTCGGTGTTTGGCGCCAAGACCGCTGCATTGCCGGGAGCGATGTCGCCGGAGTCCGCGGCCGCCCTCGACCCGGAGCTCGCGGAAGCGATGCGCGCGCCGCCATTACCGCAATATGCCAATCCCCCGCAGGCCGGCGACGTTGCACGCTCGTTCGCGGTGCAGCCGTTGGAGGCCCTGAAGCGGGCCACTGCTCCGACGACGCCCGTGCGCGAACCCTTCAGCGTCAAGACCTCGAGCTTGTTCTTCGGCAACTCCTCGCTCGGCGGCAATCTCGAGAGCATCGAGAGCTGGCAGCCCGGCGCCGAGCCGCTGATCGTGATGCCCGACCCCGACATCAAGGTCACGGCCTCGCTGACCCCGCCGACGGCCGAGATCGCCAAGGACATCGAGAGCGGCGAGAGCGTTGCGCCGAAGGGGGAGGTCAACGCCGACAACCAGCGCGCCAAGTCGCCGGCGGAGCGACTCGCGCTCGACGACAAATCGCGCGCGAAGTCGGAGAAGTGCCTCGCCGAGGCCGTCTATTTCGAATCCCGCGGCGAGGCCGTGCGCGGCCAGATCGCGGTGGCGCAGGTGGTGATGAACCGCGTGTTCTCCGGAAAATATCCGGACACCGTGTGCGGCGCGGTCTATCAGAACAAGCACCGCCATTTCGCCTGCCAGTTCACCTTCGCCTGCGACAACAATCCCGATGTCATCCGCGAGCCCGAGATGTGGGAGCGTGCGAAGAAGATCTCGAAGGCGATGCTCGATGGCCAGATCTGGCTGCCCGAAGTCGGCAAGTCGACGCACTACCACGCCTATTGGGTGCGCCCGTCCTGGGTCGCCGAGATGAAGAAGATGTACAAGACCGGCGTGCACACCTTCTATCGGCCGCGCAACTGGGGCGACGGCAGCGAGGAACCGAGCTGGGGCACCCCGGCCCAGACCGCCGCGCTCACCGCGGCACTCGCGCAGGAAGCCAAGAGCTCGGCCGAGATGGGCAACACGGAGCGGCGGTAGCTGTCCTTCACCTCTCCCCGCTTGCGGGCAGAGCGTTGGGGTGAGGGGGACTCTCCGCGAAGACGGCGACAGTTGGACTCGCGGAGACTCCCCCTCACCCGGAGTCCGCGCTCTCCCGCAGGCGGGAAAGGAAGACATCAAGTCTCGATATCCAGCGCGCAGTCGAAATTCGGCGCCGAATGCGTCAGTGCGCCGGAGGACACATAGTCGACGCCGGTTTCCGCGATGGCCGCAATCGAGTCCAGCGTGACGCCGCCTGACGCCTCCAGCTTCAGACGGCCAGCGTTGATCCTGACAGCCTCGCGCAGCGTCGTAAGGTCCATGTTATCCAGCAGCACGGCGTCGGCCATTCCGGTGTCGAGCACCTCGCGCAGCTGGATCAGCGTATCCACCTCGATCTCGATCTTGACGAGATGACCGGCATGGGCGCGGGCGCGCTCCAGCACGGCATGGATGCCGCCCGCGACTGCGATGTGATTGTCCTTGATGAGGATCGCATCGTCGAGGCCGAAGCGATGGTTGAAGCCGCCGCCGCAGCGCACCGCGTATTTCTCCAGCGCGCGCAATCCCGGCGTCGTTTTTCGCGTGCAACAGATCCGCATCCTGGTGCCTTCGGTGCGTGCGACATAGTCCGCCGTAAGCGTGGCTATGCCCGACAGCCGGCCGACGAAGTTCAGCGCGGTGCGCTCAGCGGTGAGAATGGCGCGCGCGGGCCCGGTGATCGCCAGCACCTGCTGTCCGCCGGCAACCCGTGCGGCGTCGCGGACATGCGCGCGCACATCGATGTCGGCCGAGAGCCTTTGCAGCGTCGCCAGCGCCAGCGGCAGGCCGGCGATCACGCCGGACTGGCGCGCGACCAGGATGGCCTGCGCTCTTGTCGCTTCCGGAATCGTCGCGAGCGAGGTGATGTCACCGGCGCGGCCGAGGTCTTCGTCGAGCGCACGGTGCACTGCCTCGTCGATCGCGAGCGGGGAGAGGAAGGCGTCCGGATAGAGCAGGGAGGTCGAGGTAATCATGGAGGATTCCTTCAGGCGGTCACGGATTGCGCAATGCGCGGCAGCGGACGCTCGGTCAGGCTCTGCGCGACCTCGCGCGCTGCGGAAAGCGTGGTCATCGTTCTCTGCGCCAGCGCAGGGATGTCGGCCGGATGATCGGAACGGAAATGGGCGCCGCGGCTCTCGTGCCGCATCCAGGCCGCCGCTGCGACGAGCAGGGCTGAGATCGCCATGTTGCGGACCGTGAGGCTGGCGGCCTCACGCTCGAGCGCGGCAAAGCCGCGTGTTGCTTCTGCAAGCCCATCGCCATCGCGGATCACGCCGACATGCGCGCTCATCACTGCGCGCAGCCGTCTTACGTGAGCTGCGTCCGGCGCGCCGCCGCGTGGCGTCACGACTGCATCGGGGAGGCGCGCAGGCGAGGGCACCGTGCTGCCGGCGATGTCGTCGGCGATGCGTGCGGCGTAGACGACCGCCTCCAGCAGCGAATTGGAGGCGAGCCGGTTGGCGCCGTGTGCGCCGGTGGAGCACACTTCGCCGCCGGCCCAGAGCCCGTCGATCGAGCTGCGGCCGCGCGCGTCCACCGCGATGCCGCCCATGTGGTAATGCGCGGCCGGCGCAATCGGGATGGCTTGCCTCGCGGGATCGATCCCGGCGGCGATGCAGCTCGCATGCACGGTGGGAAATTTTTCGGCGAAACGCGTGCCCAGCGCTTCCCGTGCATCGAGGAAGGCGCCGCGCCCTGCGGCGATCTCGGCGAACACGCCGCGGGCCACGATGTCGCGCGGCGCGAGTTCGGCGAGCGGATGGCGCGCGAGCATGAAGCGCTCACCATGGCGGTTGATCAGCGTCGCGCCTTCGCCGCGCAAAGCTTCGGTCGCGAGCGGCGCCGGATCGCGGCCGACCGTGATAGCGGTAGGGTGGAACTGCACGAACTCAGGGTCGGCTATCACCGCGCCGGCGCGGGCGGCGATCGCAAGGCCGGAGCCGCTGGCCTCGAGCGGATTGGTGGTGATGGCGTAGAGATGGCCGAGGCCGCCGGTCGCCAGCACGACCGCCCGCGAGGCCAGCAGAATGGGCTTTGCCGAGGGATTGCCGACCTCGCGCAATTGAAGCCCGGTGACGGCACCGTTCTCGGTCAGCAGAGATTCCGCGACGAGGCCTTCGATGATGCGGATCGATGGCGTCCGGCGCACGGCTTCGCTTAGCGCCGCGATGATGGCGGCGCCCGCCCCGTCGCCGCGCACATGCACGATGCGCCGGGCCGAATGCGCGGCTTCTCGCCCCACGGCGAGCTTCCCTTCGAGGTCGCGGTCGAACGGCACGCCATAGGCGAGCAGGTCATGGATTCGCGGCGCAGCCTCACGGGCAATGCCGAGCGCGACGGCTTCGTCGACGAGGCCGCCGCCGACCCCGATCGTATCCGCGGCGTGTGCTTCGGGCGTGTCGCCTTCGGCGACCGCCGCGGCGATGCCGCCTTGAGCCCATGCGGACGATGCGCCCTGTCCAAGGGGCGCCGCCGAAATCAGCGTCACCGGCCGCGGCGCCAGCTTCAGTGCGCAGAACAGCCCGGCAAGGCCGCCGCCGACGATGACGACGTCGTCGGTGCCGCGGGTGAGGTGGTGGATGTTGTCTGTCATGGCTTTCTCCATTGTCGTCCTGGCGAAAAGCCAGGACCCGTGACCCCGACTGTTTGTTGTTGCGGCAGGCTGGAGCTACCAGCGCGCCAATATCGTGCTGTCGTTATGGGTCCCGGATCTGCGCGCGCTTGAGGCGCGCTTGTCCGGGACGACGGCTGTGGTTGTGGCGACTTGTGTCGCTAGTTCTTCAGATTGATCATCCGCTCCACCGATCGCCTTGCCCGCTCTGCAAGCGCGGGATCGATCGTGACTTCCTCGCCGAGCATCAGCAGGCTCTGTAAAATATTGGCGAGCGTGATGCGCTTCATGTGCGGGCAGAGATTACAGGGGCGCAGCATCTCGACATCAGGCAGCTCGGCTCGCACATTGTCGGCCATCGAGCACTCCGTGATCATCACCAGCCGTCGCGGCCGCTTGTTGCGCACCCAGTTGATCATGTGCGCGGTCGAGCCGGTGAAGTCGGCTTCCGCCAGCACGTCCGGCGGACATTCGGGATGTGCGATGATCTGCACGGACGGATCGGCCTCGCGAAACGCGCGCAGCTCCTCGCCCTTGAAACGCTCGTGCACCTCGCAGGCGCCCTTCCAGGCGATGATCTTCACGTCTGTCTTCGAGGCGACGTAGGTCGCGAGATAACGGTCGGGCAGGAAGATCACGGTCGGCGCATTCAGGCTCTCGACCACCTGCACCGCATTCGACGAGGTGCAGCAGATGTCGACCTCGGCCTTCACCTCCGCCGAGGTGTTGACATACGCGACGACGGGCACGCCGGGGAACTTCTCGCGCAGCAGCCGCACGTCGGCGCCGGTGATGCTGGAAGCAAGCGAGCAGCCGGCGCGCGAATCCGGGATCAGTACCGTCTTCTCCGGGTTGAGCAGTTTCGAGGTCTCCGCCATGAAGTGCACGCCGCACTGGACGATGATGCCGGCCTTCACCTTGGTGGCCTCGACCGCGAGCTGGAGCGAGTCGCCGCCGATATCGGCGACGCAGTGGAAGATCTCCGGCAACTGATAGTTGTGGGCGAGGATCACCGCGTTCCGTGCGCGCTTCAGCTCGTTGATCGCGCGAATCGTCGGCGCCATCAGCGGCCACTCGATCGGCGGGATCACGTGCTTCACGCGCTCATAGAGCGCCGCGGTGGCGTGCTCGACGTCCTCAGTCCATTCCAGCGAAGGCATCGGCAGCGCGGGCCCCCGCGCCGGGGCGGCGCGGGGAGAGGTGATGACGTGGCCCTGCGGCCGGTTGGCGAAATCGGCAGGGCCGTAAATTCCAGCGATCGGCATTGAAGCCTCCCTTCTATGGCATTTATACTCATATTGAGTATATTTGTGGTCTGAGTAATCCGGCCCGAGGGCCGGAGCGGACTTCAGCCTGATATGCTCATTATGAGTAAATCGAAGATAACACGCGACGCTCAGGATCGCTAGACGCTGCCGCACACATTCCCGTCAGATCGCGTCAGGCGAGGCCTCATTGAAATGCAATGCTCTCACGACACGTGGAATGCAACCGCTTTTGACTTGGGATTTTCATGCAAATGCATTAAACGGGCTGGCTCGCGGCTGCCTATTCCGGACCGCCAACAACAGACAAGGACACACCATGTCGACATCAATTGGCGAGCTCGGTTCGGTCTCACGTTCCACCTGGCGCACACCGGCGATCATCATTCTTTGCGGCTGCGCCATCGGCATGCTCGGCTTCGGCCCGCGCTCGGCGCTCGGCTTCTTCGTGCAGCCGATGAGCCACGAGTTTGCCTGGGGCCGCGACGTATTCGGCCTCGCGATCGCCGTGCAGAATCTGTTGTGGGGACTGGGGCAGCCGTTTGCGGGTGCGGTGGCGGATCGCTTCGGCCTTTTTCGGGTGATGTGCGTCGGCGCGCTGCTCTATGCCGGCGGCCTGCTCCTGATGCGTTACTCCTCGACGCCGTTGTCCCTGAATATTGGTGCGGGCGTGATGGTCGGCTTTGGTCTTGCCGGCTGCTCGTTCAACCTGGTGCTGTCGGCCTTCAGCAAGCTGCTGCCGGCAGAGAGGCGCGGGCTTGCACTCGGCGCCGGCACCGCGGCGGGTTCGTTCGGTCAGTTCCTGTTCGCGCCGATCGGCGTCGCGCTCATCGACAATTTCGGCTGGCAGCAGGCGCTCGCCGTGTTCGGCTTCCTGATGCTGCTGATCATTCCGCTGTCGCTGGCGCTCTCCACACCGCCGGTCGCAAGCACGACCAACGCGGCGGCCGCGGATGAGCAGACGTTTACGAAGGCGCTCGCGGAAGCCTTCGGCCACCGCTCCTATGTGCTGCTGGTCCTCGGTTTCTTCACCTGCGGTTTCCAGCTCGCGTTCATCACCGTGCATCTGCCGGCCTTCCTGGTGGATCGCGGCATCTCGACGCAAACCGGCGGCTGGGTGATCGCGGCGATCGGCCTGTTCAACATCATCGGCTCGCTCAGCGTCGGCTATCTCCAGAACTATCTGCCCAAGCGCTACATCCTCTCGACCATCTATTTCACGCGCGCGCTTGCGACGCTCGCCTTCATCTCGTTCCCGATCACGCCGTTCTCGGCGATCGCGTTCGGCGCGATCTCCGGCCTGACCTGGCTGTCGACGGTGCCGCCGACCTCGGCACTGGTGGCGCTGATGTTCGGCACGCGCTGGCTTGCGACGCTCTATGGCTTCGCCTTCGTCAGCCATCAGGTCGGCGGATTCCTCGGCGTCTGGCTCGGTGGCATCGTGTTCGAGAAGTTCGGTTCCTACACGCCGATCTGGTGGCTCTCGATCCTGTTCGGCGTGCTCTCGGCGCTGATCAACCTTCCGATCGTGGAGAAACCTGTCGCACGGGCGGTTGCGCAGCCGGCCTGATCGGCTAAACATCCCCGACAAACAAGTCAGGGAGTGCAGCCGTGGCCACATTCAAGGCGATCCGGATCGACAAGGCGGACAAGGGCACCACCGCGCAGCTCGCGCAGTTCGACGAGGCAGAGCTGATGGAGGGCGACGTCACCGTTCGCGTCGAATGGTCGACGCTGAACTACAAGGACGGCCTTGCGCTGACCGGCAAAGCGCCGGTGGTGCGCCGCTTCCCGATGATCGCCGGCATCGACTTTGCCGGAACGGTCGAAGCCTCCTCGCATCCGCAATGGAAGGCGGGCGACAAGGTGGTCTGCACCGGCTGGGGCATGGGCGAGACCCATCTGGGAGCCTATGCCGAGAAGGCGCGGGTGAAGGGCGACTGGCTGGTCGCCCTGCCGCAGGGCCTGACGGCGCGCGACGCCATGGCGATCGGGACCGCCGGCTTCACCGCCATGCTCTCGGTGCTGGCGCTGGAGAAGCATGGTCTGTCGCCGAAGAGCGGCCCCGTCGTGGTAACGGGCGCAGCCGGCGGCGTCGGCTCGGTCGCGACCGCCGTGCTGTCCAAGCTCGGCTACCACGTCATCGCCTCGACCGGCCGCGCGGCGGAAGCCGACTACCTCAAGCACCTCGGCGCCGCCGAGGTCATCGATCGCAGTGAATTGTCTGCCCCGGCAAAACCCCTGGCCAAGGAGCGCTGGGCGGGCGGCGTCGACAGCGTCGGCTCGACGACGCTGGCGAATCTCCTCTCGATGACCAAGTACGGTGGCGCGATCGCCGCCTGTGGCCTGGCGGCCGGCATGGACCTGCCGTCTTCGGTCGCGCCTTTCATTTTGCGCGGAGTGTGCCTTCTCGGCATCGATTCCGTGATGTGCCCGATCGAGCCGCGAAAAGCTGCCTGGCAGCGTTTGGCCTCCGACCTGGATCGGACAAAACTAGCTGAAATTACTCAGGAAATTTCGCTCGATGATGTTCCGGGATGGGGTGCGAAAATCCTGGCCGGCCAGGTCCGCGGCCGCGTCGTGGTAAAAATTGTCTGACGGCGTTCAGACTTTACCAACCAAGCTGCTCCAATGTTGCCATGGTTAGTATGGTAAGCAGCGGGTAAAGAGATAAGGCATAGCCCGCTGCGGGGGTCGGTTCGGAGTTGAGCATGCTTGCGCGTATTGTGTTGGGGGCTGTTACGGCGGCAGCGACGTTTGCGCCGGCCATTGCAGGTAGCATGAACGCCGACGAGGCGCGCCGCTTCGTGGCCGGAAAGGTCTTCGCCTTCACCTGTTTCGATGGTACCCGCGGCGCGGGCCGCATCCTCGACGACCTCGGCGCTGCCGGTGCGGTGCAGTTCTCGGGCTCGGGCCCGGTGAAACATCTCCGCCTGCCCGGCAACACCCTCCAGATCCGCGGCCAGAACGTCTGCGCCTCGATCAAGGGCATTCCGTTCGAGCCCTGTTTCAACCTGGAAAAGACCGACGAGCGCAGCTTCCGCGGTTCGGTGTCGGGCATGGGCTTTGCCTATTGCGACTTCCACCACCAGGGCGGCAACCAGATGCTGATGGCGCGCGCGTCGGCGCGCCCGCGCTCGCTGCGTTCCTCGGAGCACACCGGCTCGGTCGGTGCGCCGAACACCGAGGTCGCCGCGCGCGTCGAGACGCCGCGTGTCGAGAGCAGACGGATCGAGCCGGTGAGGGCCGAAGCGAAGTCGGAGCCCGCCAGGAACGAGGGTCCGCTGGAGCTGCGTCGCTCCACCCAGTGAGCCGGCGGTGCGGGTCAATCCGCGTCTTGCCGTTGCATATGTCCATCGAACATCGAGCCGCGCGCGCCCTAGTCATACGGACGGCGGCTTTCATCCCGGTAGCTGTTCGCGCCCCCGTTTTCGTGCGGCCGGGGGGGGGGGCGCGCCCTAGACAGGTGTTCAACAGAGATGACCGAGGTCTGCGCCAATCTGCTCGGCGGGATCGCGCGCAGCATGAAGCCGAATGCCAAGTGGAGCATGGAGCTGCTCGACGAGAAAAAGAAGCCGGTGTTCCGCATCAGCATTGTGGGCGAGACGGTGGTGCAGTAGGGGAGACCTATCCCTGGATGTGGTTAACCTGTTAAGCTCGCACTCCGTGCTGAATTTCAAGGGGTTTCCGCCCTAGTTCAGTATTTGAACGGTGGCGGTGTTAACCAATTTGGAATGGCTGGCGCTCACCTTTTGAGCAAGAGCGATCAACGCCAGGGGCCGCCGACAACGACTCGGCTGCGCGCATTGCTTTGGGGAAACACCAATGTTGAGCCTCGTTCGGAACTTGCGGATCGGGACAAAGCTGGCGATCGCGTCGGCACTCGGCATCATCCTGGTCGTTTGCATGATCGCAAGTCAGCTCGTCGGTAACGGCAATGTGCGGGGCTCCAACGCGGCCGCGGTCGCGCAGCTCGAGCTCGCGCGCGAGGCGGTGGAAGCCAAGCTCGCGGCGCGCAGCATGCAGCTCGCCGTCCGCGACATACGGCTCGCCGGCAACGCGGCCGAGCTGCAGAAGGCCGGCGCTGCTCTGGTCGAGCGCGCCGAAACGTTGACCAAAGTCGCTGAGACGATGCTGAAGCTGTCACAAGTGCCGGAAAACCGGACCCGGATGGAAAAGCTCAAGAGCCTGTCTGCGGGCTATCTCAAGGGCGCTCAGCAGAATGCCGCCGTTCGTGGCGAGGCCATCGCCCTTGCGGCGACGGACGCCGCCGCCGCTGCCAAGCTCTCCGAAGAAGGCACGCGCCTGGCGCGTGAGGTGACCCTGCCGATTGCTGCCCAGCTCGATACGATTACGAGCGAGATTGCGGATTTTGCCAGGCATAAAAGCGAGGAAGAACTTGCCGCCGCGACGCAGGAGATGGCCGCGAGCGAACGTCTCGGCGTCGCGGTCGGCATCTGCGCCATGCTCGTTCTCATCGGCTCCTGGCTGATGTCCTTCTTCACCATCGCCCGGCCGATCCGCGCGCTCACCGTGGCCATGGACAAGCTCGCCGGCGGCGACTTCTCCGTGGTGCTGCCCGGGCTCGGCCGCAGGGACGAGGTCGGTGGCGTCGCCGCGGCCGTCGAGAAGTTCAAGGCTGTGTCGGAGCAGAAGGCGCGCGAGGAGGCCGAGGCGAAGGTCAGGCAGGATCAGGCCGCAGCCGCACAGCGCAGGGCCGAGATGCACAGGCTTGCCGACGGCTTCGAGGCCGCGATCGGCGAGATCGTCGATACCGTGTCATCGGCTGCGACCGAGCTGGAAGCTTCGGCATCGACGCTCACCTCGACCGCGGAACGCGGCCAGCAGCTCACCACCATGGTTGCGGCTGCTTCCGAAGAGGCGTCCACCAACGTGCAGTCGGTAGCATCGGTTACGGAAGAATTGTCGTCGTCGATCACCGAGATCAGCCGGCAGGTGCAGGAATCTGCTCGAGTGGCCAATGAGGCGGTGGGCCAGGCCCGCACCACCACCGAGCGCGTCAGCGAACTGTCCAAGGCGGCGATGCGCATCGGCGACGTCGTCGAGCTGATCAACACCATCGCCGGCCAGACCAACCTGCTGGCGCTCAATGCCACCATCGAGGCCGCTCGCGCCGGCGAGGCCGGCAAGGGTTTTGCGGTGGTTGCCTCCGAGGTCAAGGCGCTCGCGGAGCAGACGGCGAAGGCAACCGGCGAAATCGGTCATCAGATTGCAAGCATCCAGACCGCGACCGAGCATTCGGTCGGCGCCATCAAGGAGATCAGCGACACCATCGAAAAGCTGTCGGAGATCTCCTCGACGATCGCTGCCGCCGTGGAAGAGCAGGGCGCGGCAACGCAGGAAATCTCCCGCAACGTGCAGCAGGCGGCGGAAGGTACCCATCAGGTCTCGTCCAACATCACCGACGTGCAGCGCGGCGCGACCGAGACCGGCTCGGCCTCCTCGCAGGTGCTGTCCGCCGCGCAGACGCTGTCGGGCGACAGCAACCGCCTCAAGCTCGAGGTCGGCAAGTTCCTCTGCACCGTGCGCGCCGCCTGACGCTCTCAGCTGCTCCGGCCGAATGTTTGCAACTTAAAGTTGCAGTAAAGGCACCGCTGCGCTCCCGTAGCTTCACTAGGTTCCTGTTAACGCCTGTTTGCGACTATGTGCGCAATCTTACCGGATAAGAACCAGCCAGCATCGTCGGAATGACTTCCATCCTGTCGTCGGTCGTGAGGATGGCGGCGCGGGGTGGTTTGCGCGTTGCCAGGTCTCATGGGGATTTGTCGTGATGTCGAAGTTGTCGATCGTCTTCAAGCTTCTGACCGTGTTGTCAGTCCTCGTGCTCGCGCTCGCCGGCGTCGGCGTGACGGCGATCGGCACCATGCAGAACATCAATGCCCACACGGTCGAGATTGCGGAAAGCTGGCTGCCGAGCGTGCGTGCGCTGGGCTCGCTCCGCGCCGACATCAACGAGCTGCGCGTTGCCCTTCGCCTGCACCTGATGCAGGACAGCGCCGAGGGCAAGGACGCGGCCGAGAAGCGGCTCGCCTCACTGCGCGAGCGTATCGAGAAGACGCGCAAGGTCTACGAGCCCCTGATCAACTCCTCCGAGGAGCGCTCTCTCTATGAGCAGTGGGCCAAGGCGTGGGCCGAATATCTGAATGGCGTGCAGGACGTGATGGCGCTGTCGCGCAAGAGCGTCGGCCGTTTCCCGACCGATGCCAATGAGATGTTGCAGACCAAGGTGGCGAAGATGGCCCAGGCAGCCGATCCGCTGCTGCAGAAGGGTATCGAGCTCAACAACAGCGGCGCCGAGCTGGAAACGAAGCAGGCGGCCGAAAGCTATGCGCTGATCTTCCGCGTCCTGGTCGGCATCATCGTGCTTTCGGTCGTGATCGCGATCAGCGCGGCCTATTATCTCGTGCGCGACGTTTCGCGTGGCATAGCTTCGATCATCAAGCCGATGCAGTCGCTGGGCGAGGGGGACCTCTCGGCCGAGGTGCCGCATCGCGGCGAGAAGACCGAGATCGGCTCGATGGCGGATGCGCTGCAGATCTTCAAGGAAGCCTTGATCGCCAAGAAGGCTGCCGATGAGGCCGCCAGGCTCGACGCCGAGGCCAAGATCGAGCGCGGCCGCAGGGTCGATGCCATCACGCGCAAGTTCGAGGCGATGATCGGCGAAGTCGTCGGCACCGTCTCCTCGGCCTCGACCGAGCTCGAGGCCTCGGCGTCGACGCTGACCAGCACCGCGCAGCGCGGCCAGGAGCTCGCCACCGTCGTCGCGGCGGCTTCCGAGGAAGCCTCCACCAACGTCCAGGCGGTCGCCTCCGCTTCGGAAGAGCTGTCGTCCTCCATCACCGAGATCAGCCGCCGCGTGCAGGATTCGGCACGGATGGCGGCGGAAGCGGTCGAGCAGGCGGCGCGGACCAACGAGCGCGTCAACGCGCTGTCGAAGGCGGCCTCCCGCATCGGCGACGTGGTCGAGCTCATCAACACCATTGCAGGACAGACCAACCTGCTGGCGCTGAACGCGACCATCGAGGCGGCGCGGGCAGGCGAAGCCGGCCGCGGCTTCGCGGTCGTGGCCTCCGAGGTCAAGGCGCTGGCCGAGCAGACCGCGAAGGCGACCGGCGAGATCGGCGCACAGGTGTCCGGCATCCAGGCCGCAACGCAGGAATCGGTCAGCGCGATCCAGGAGATCGGCGGCACCATCGAGCGGCTGTCCGAAGTGTCCGCCGCGATTGCCGCCGCCATCGAGGAGCAGGGCGCGGCGACGCAGGAGATCTCGCGCAACGTCCAGCAGGCCTCGGTCGGCACGCAGGAGGTTTCCTCCAACATCACCGACGTGCAGCGCGGCGCGATCGAGACCGGCGAAGCCTCGACAGAGGTGCTGTCGGCGGCCAAATCGCTTGCGACCGACAGCACGCGCCTCAAGGTCGAGGTCGCGAAGTTCCTGGAATCTGTCCGCGCGGCCTAGAGCGAAATGGCTCCGGGTTGAATCGATCGCTGCGGCTCGTTTACCGCTCCCGCATGCGGGAGAGGTCGGCGCGAAGCGCCGGGTGAGGGCTTTCTCCTCTTGGGATTGTCCCATTGCCGAGGCGCCCTCTCCCCGACCCTCTCCCGCAAGCGGGAGAGGGAGTGCTCCTCGCCCGACGCTTTAGCTGCCCGTCTGCGGAGCCGGCGGCGGGACCTGCCGACGGAACAGGATGCGCTGGTAGAGCCAGCCGATCGCGACCAGCACCACGCCGAGGCACATGAACGACAGCGCGCGGTAGACGCCCGTCAGCGTCGACATGTCGATGACGAAGGCTTTCAGGATCGTCAGCGCGATGACGGCGGCGGACGCCAGCCGCGCCCGTTCCGAGTTGACGAGAATGCCGACCCCGAGCAGTACCACGCCGAAGGCGAGCCAGCCGATCGAATAGGTGTATTGCTCGGCCCCCGTCGTCGGACCGGTGGAAAGGATCGGGCCATGATAGAAGCGGCGGATCTCCAGCGTGACATAGGCGAGCGCAAACACCAGCGCGCCGCCGGCGATGGTGTTGGCGTAGACCTTGCCGCGCTCGCCGACCACAGCATAGGACAATAGCAACATCAGCACGGCCGGCAGCGCGTAGCCCAGCAGCAACAGGTTGAACACCGCGCCGCCGACGTCGATGCGCCAGATCAGCGGGTTCTCCAGGATGAAGAGGCCGAACACGCTGATGAGGCCGGCGATCGCGGTCAGCACGACCGCGCCGACGTTGTGCACGATGCTGCGGCTGCGCAGCCGCAAGCGCTCCAGCCCGATTGCCATCGCAAGCGCGACGCAGACCTGCAGCGCGAATTCGAGCAACGACGGCGGCGAAATCATGTCACCGCCGGTCGCAAGGTGACGAACCTCCATGAAGGCGAGCAGCGCGGTGAACAAGATCGCGGCTGCCTCGACCACGCGCAACGGCGCGTCGTCGGCACGGCGGCGCAGAAAGACGCTCGCGCACCAGAACGAGGCCGCCGGCAGGCCGTAACCCCACAGCAGCCAGTTGAAGATCGGGGTTGTGCCGACGGCATCGCCGACAATGCGCGGATCATAGACGATGCGCGCGGTGACGATCGCGGCGAAGATGGCAGCCAACCGGCGCAGCACCGGGATCGGGCGCTGCAACGAGATCCAGGCGGTGCCGAGCGACATCAGCGCGAGCGCAATGGTGAGCCAGCCCTTCTCCAGCGCGAAGGTCAGCGCCAGCGCCAGCGCGCCGAGCGTGCCCGTCGCGAACAAGGCGATCGAGGTTGCAACGCCCGGTCGTTCTTCGCGACGAGTCAAGGCTTCGGTCGCGCCGCCAAAGGCCGCGGCGAGCAGCACCGCGAGGATCGCGAACGGGATCGAACGGTCGAGATGGGCGATGCGCGCATAGAGCGCAACCAGGATCGCGATCGGCGTGGCGACGCCCGCCGCAGACCACACAACCGGAATGATCGGCCAGTTCGAGCGGCCCTGCGCGAGAAAGCCCGCGACGCCGAAGCCGGCGGCGAAGATGGCGGCCGTCACCAGATGCAGCGTCACCGAGCTGTCGGTCGCGACAGGACCGATGCCCGGCATCGGGCCGCCCGGCAGCACCAGCATGTCAGGGTTGGCGCGCACAGCCCATTCGGCGAACACGACGAACACGGTCGCAGCAGCCGCGCCCAGCGCACCAGTCGCTGCCGGAGCACGCCAGGCGACGAACAGCGTGCCGCCGACCAGAAGGGTGAAGGCGATCAGCGCCAGATCGGCATGCGCGCTCGACAGCACGACCAGCATCGCGCCGAACAGATAGGCGCCGAGCGCGCCCGACGAGATCGGCTCGATCTCGCCGTCCTCGATGGTCGGGCCGAACATGAAGCCGCAGACCACGAGCAGCGCGGCGAGCACGAACCCCGCGATGACATGGAAGGCATGCGGCGCGACCTGCACCTCGTTGGTATCGAGCCCCGGGAAGATCCAGAGCACTGCGAAGGCGATGGTCGTGACCGCGAGCCAGCGCCACAGCCGGATGCGGGCGAGACCAAAGCTCGCGGCGGTGACGATGGCGAGATAGATGTAGAGCGCCCAATAATCCGGCTTGCCGCTGGAGACGAGGATCGGCGTCACGAAGGCGCCGACCACGCCAAGCCCTGCTAGCGCGGGCCCGTGCAGGAGCGCGGCGGCGAGCGTGCCCATCGCGACGATGCCGAGCAGCACGAAGGCGGTTGCCGGCACCAGGAAGCCGTACAGCGCATAGGCCGCGTAGATGGTCGCGAACGCAACCGCAGTGCCGGCCGCGGTGAGGATCGCGGGAATGTTCGCGATCGGCAGTGCGTGGATGCTGGAGATGCTCTCCTTGCGCCGCGTCCATTCGCCGGCCCCCAGCAGCGCGGCCGCGAACAGGCCGCCAAGGAAGACGCGCACGCCAGGGCCGACCAGGCCGGCCTCGATCGAATAGCGCACCATGAAGAAGCCGCCGAGCGCGAGCGCAAGGCCGCCGATCCAGACCACCCAACGCGTGCCGAGACGCTCTTCAAAGCCGGGTGCGGGCGCTGCCTCCGGCACCGGAGGCGGCGGTGTATCGGCCGCCGGGGTCGGTTCGAGCGGGGGCGGCGCAACCTCCTCGGCGACGAGCGGAGGCGGCGTGGGCTCGGCTTCCGGCGCAAGCGGCGGCGGCTCTGCGGCAGGCGTTGCGGGAGTTTCAGCCTGCACCTGCGCGGGCATCAGCGGCGGCGGTTGCACAACCGGGCGCTGCGCATAAAACTTCTCTTCAAGCAAGTTCAGCCGGCAGCGCAACTCGGTCGCCTGGCTGGACGCCTTGATCGCGATCAGGAAGGCGATGATCGCAATGATCAACGCAAAGACGTCGAAAGGGCCGTCGAACATGAAGCCTCCAGGCAACCGGCGGGCAGGGGCCGGTACCAAACTCAGGATCTAGCGCCGGGAGCGTACGCGCAAGCCCGGCGCGGGCCGCTCCTGGAGCACCTCGCGGCGGAAGCGGTAGAACGCTGCCGGTCGTCCGCCAGTCTGTGTCGACATCACGCCGGTCGGTTCGACCAAGGCTTCCGATTCGACCAGGCGCCGGAAATTCTGCTTGTGCAGATGCCGGCCGGAGATCGCCTCCACCGTATGTTGCAATTCCGTGAGTGTGAACTCGGCGGGCAAAAGTTCAAACACCACAGGACGATACTTCAGTTTCGCGCGCAGCCGCGCGATTCCCGTGGCGAGAATCCTGCGGTGATCGAACCGCATCGAGGTCCCGAGCGCCGGCAGCGCCTTGCGCGCTAATGCCGCAGGACGGCCGTCGCGGCGCGCCTCCTCGATCAGCCCGGCCTCGTACAACAGCTCATAGCGGTCGAGCACGCGCTCCTCGTCCCAGGGCGCACCCTCGAGCCCGAAATAGAACCGCACGCGATCCTTGCGCGGCAGCGCGCGCGTCGTCTCGGGGGGGTCTTCTTCGGCCCACTTGGTCAGCGCCGGGATGATGTCGCGGGCGATGATCGCGGGTGGCTCCTCGCGCCAGTCCTCCCAGGGCAGGAAGCGGTACCACGGCTCGAAGCTTGCGCCGTTTGCCGCGAGCTCGCCGCGCGCGGCGCGTGTGAGCGCGAGATAGCCGATCGACACCATATGCGCGCCGGTATCGCCGGCCTCGGCATGACGGCCGCGATCGCCGAAGGTGTAGAGCTGCTCGACATAGCCGAGCCGCAGGCCCGCCTGCTCCTCGACCCAGGCGCGCAAGCCGATCTCGAAGGTGCGATGGCTCAGCGCATCGAATGGCCCGAACGGCAGGCCCGCCAGCCCGTCACTGCCGCGTGCGGTGAGGATCAGCGGCTCGTGGTCCTCGATCGCGACGATCGCAGCGGTCAGGCCGATCTCGATCGGCGTCAGCAGCGTCTCGCTCATGCGGCTGATGTCGCGGGTGTTGTGAGAGAGGCATGCCGGTTGATCGAGCAGACCTCTCCGCGGCCTCGCTGCACCTCTGCCGCTTGCGGGAGAGGTCGCGCCGAAGGCGCGGGTGAGGGCTCTCGCCTGTTGGGGAATCCCAATGAGACGGCACCCTCTCCTCCAAGCGGGAGAGGGTGCGCACCTGCGATGTGGCGCGCAACTGTCATTCGAGCTCGATCACGAAGGGTCGGCCCTCGACCATCATCGCGCCCGGGCCAATCTCGTCGAGCGCGCGCAGCATGCGGCCGTTGCGTCCCAGCGCGCGGTCGGCGAGGGCGACGATACGCCGGTTCGGGGAGGCGATCGGCGAGGCGGCGCGGATCTTCTTCGCGATCTCGATCTCGTCGCGGTGCGGATTGAGCGCGCAGACAGCGGCGAAGGCGCTCGCGGTGGAGCGGCTGATGCCGGCATAGCAATGCACGACCAGCGGCGCGCTGCGGTCCCAGCCGCGCACGAAGTTCAGCACCTGCTCGATATGCGTCTCGGACGGCGCGACGAAGCCGTCCATCTCCTCGGTGATGTCGTCCATCGACACCTTGAGATGGTTGGCCGGCAGCACGGATACCGGACGTGCCACCTGCTCGACATTGGCCATCACGGTCAGCACGTGGCTGGCCTTGGTCAGGCGGACGGTTTCGGGAAGCGCGGCGAGGGAACAGACGTGGATCATGGCGGACCTTTTTGCCGTTGATTATAGCGAGCGCTTGTAGAGTGGGCAAAGGCGCATCGAGCCGTGCCCAGCATCTCGCAGTTGCGCGCATCGCGCCTGGTTTGGTGGGCACGCTTCCGCTTTGCCTACCCTACGAAGCGATGACGCTACGCAAACACCGCGCCGAACCGCTCCAGAAACTGCTTCTCCGCCCGCGCCGCGGTCCAGGGCGTGAGGTAGTCGCGCCGGACGCTGTCGGAGAGGCCCGGATCCTTGCCGAACAGGCGCCGCGCCTCGCTCTCGCTGAAGCCGGCGAGCTCGGTCGCCTCGAGATAGGCCGCGCCGCGATCGGCGGCCTTGATGGCCTGCGTGATCTCCTCAGGCAGCACCGGCGGCAAGCCGAAGCGGATGTGGATGGCGCCGAGCAGGCGTTTCTCCACCGCTTTGTAATGGCCATCGAGCACCGCCTTGAACGGCGAGATCATGTCGCCGATCACGTATTCGGGTGCATCGTGCAGCAACGCGGCGAGCCGCATGCGCTGGTCCACGCGCGGCATCTCGTGCCGCATCACGGTTTCTACCAGCAGCGTGTGCTGCGCGACCGAGAAGATGTGCGCGCCGGTGGTCTGCCCGTTCCAGCGCGCGACGCGCGCCAGCCCATGGGCGATGTCGGCAATCTCGACATCGAGCGGAGAGGGATCGAGCAGGTCGAGCCGCCGCCCCGACAGCATGCGCTGCCAGGCGCGGGATTCCGCGCCGCGCGTCGTCTTCTTCGCGCTCATTTGGGCTTGAGGCGCTGCTTGCGCTGCGTCTTGCCGCAGGTCGCGTGGCAATGGCAATCGACGAGATGGTCGTTGACCATGCCTGTCGCCTGCATGAAGGCATAGACGATGGTTGGGCCGACGAATTTGAAGCCGCGCGAGGACAGCTCCTTGGAGATCTGCACCGACAGCGGTGTCGAGGCCGGCACGCTCGCCGTGGTCTTGAAGTTGTTGACTTTGGGCTTGCCGCCCATGAAGTCCCACAAGAGCTTCGAGAAGCCCGGGCCCTTCTCCATGATGTCGAGATACGACTTCGCGCTCAGGATCGCGCCGTCGATCTTGGCGCGGTTGCGCACGATGCCGGCATCGTTCATCAGTGCATGGACCTTCTTCGCATTGTAGCGCGCGATCTTCTCAGGCTGGAAATCGTCGAAGGCTTTGCGGAAATTATCGCGCTTGCGCAGGATCGTGATCCAGGACAGGCCGGCCTGAAAGCCGTCGAGGATCAGCTTCTCGTAGAGCGCGCGGTCGTCATATTCGGGCACGCCCCATTCGGTGTCGTGATAGGCGACATAGAGCGGATCCTCGCCGGGCCAGGGGCAGCGGGTCAGGCCATCGGGATGCAGGCGGGGAGCGCGGCTCATGCGGTGGGCTGCTTGGCAGGAATACGGACGATTTCAGGTTCGGCAAGCGTCAGGGTGAGGCCGCCGGCGGTGAGCGGCTGGCCGGCATCCAGCGCGTCGGCGACGCGGTCGATGCGCACGAGCGCGATGCCCTTGCCTTGCGCCGACGAGCCCATGGTGCCGACCGGCTTGTCGCCGGCCATCACGCTGACGCCGACTTCCGGCGAGACGTCGTCGAGCAGCACCTTGATGCTGCGCGTGCGCGCCGTGCCGCGATGCTGCATGCGCGAGACGACCTCCTGACCGACATAGCAGCCCTTGTCGAAATCGACGCCCGCGAGGCGGTCCATATTGGTCTCGTGCGGGAACGCATCGCTGTACATGAAATCGAGCCCTCCGCGCGGTACGCCGAGCGCGATGCGGTGCGCCTCGTAGTCGGCCGCATCGACCAGGTCGGCGCCGATCAGGTCGGACAGTTTCTGCTTGAGATCCTCGCGGATCAGGATGCGCGTGCCGAGCTCGGCATTGCGCGGATCGGCGAAGGCAAGGTCCGGCTGCGCCGCAAGCTGGCCGCCCCACGCCGCGAGCACGCCGAGATCAAGGTTTTCCACGCTCACCTTGGCGCGCAGCTTGTAGAACTTCAGCTTGGTGGCGAGGGTGTCCGCCAGCGCCTTCGGACAGTCGATCAGGAACCCGCCGCCATGGCCGGCCGGCACCTCCGTGATCAGGAAATCGACGATGATCTTGCCTTGTGGCGTCAGCAGCGCGCCGAATCGCCCCAGCCCCGGCTTCAGCCTGTCGACATCGGTCGTGATCAGGCCGTTGAGGAAGTTGCGCGCATCCTCGCCCGCGACCTTGACCACGCCCCGGTCGGGAAGAAACGCTGATTTCATGCGAAAATCTCTTGCGACATGTTGCTCCGGAACGTAAGCCCGCAAGGCATAAACGACAAGACCTCGAGCCCTGCGCTTGGGGATGAGAGAGGCCCCATGACCGAGCGTTTCGATGTGATCCTAAAAGGCGGCACCGTCGTCAACCAGGATGGCGAGGGTGTTCGCGATATCGGCATCACGGGCGGTCGCATCGCCGAACTGGGGCCGCTGTCGCAGGCTTCCGCGGCCGAGGTTATCGACTGCAAGGGCCTGCACATCCTGCCTGGCGTCATGGACACGCAGGTGCATTTCCGCGAGCCCGGGCTGGAACAGAAGGAAGACCTCGAAACCGGCTCGCGCAGCGCCGTGATGGGTGGCGTCACCGCCGTGTTCGAGATGCCGAACACCTCGCCGCTCACGGTGACCGAGGCCACCTTCACGGACAAGGTGAAGCGCGCCCATCACCGCATGCATTGCGATTTCGCCTTCTTCATCGGCGGCACCCGCGAGAACGTGCAGGACCTGCCGGTGCTGGAACGGGCGCCCGGCTGCGCCGGCGTAAAAGTCTTCATCGGTTCGTCCACTGGCGCGCTGCTGGTGGAGGACGACGAGAGCCTGCGCCGCATCTTCCAGGTGATCCGCCGGCGCGCGGCGTTCCATGCCGAGGACGAATATCGTCTCAACGAGCGCAAGCCGCTGCGCATCGAGGGCGATCCGCGCTCGCATCCGGTCTGGCGCGACGAGACCGCGGCGCTGATGGCGACGCAGCGCCTGGTCAAGCTCGCGCGCGAGACGGGAAAACGCATCCACGTGCTGCACATCTCGACCAAGGAAGAGATCGAGTTTCTGCGCGACCACAAGGACGTCGCGTCCTGCGAAGCGACGCCGCATCATCTCACCCTCGTCGCGCCCGAATGCTACGAACGACTTGGCACGCTCGCGCAGATGAACCCGCCGGTGCGCGGCGCCGATCATCGCGCCGGCATCTGGCGCGGCATCGAGCAGGGCATCATCGACGTGCTCGGCTCCGATCACGCTCCGCATACGCTGGAAGAGAAGCAGAAGACCTATCCGGCCTCGCCCTCCGGCATGACCGGCGTGCAGACGCTGGTGCCTCTGATGCTCGACCACGTCAACGCCGGCCGCCTGTCGCTGGCAAGATTCGTCGATCTCACGAGTGCCGGCCCCGCGCGTCTCTACAACATGGCCTGCAAGGGCCGCATCGCCGCCGGCTACGACGCCGACTTCACGGTCGTCGATCTCAAGCGCAGCGAGACCATCAGCAACAAATGGGTGGCGTCCAAGGCCGGCTGGACGCCTTACGACGGGGTGCGCGTCACGGGCTGGCCCGTCGGCACCTTCATCCGTGGCCGCCGCGTGATGTGGCAGGGCGAGCTGGTAACGCCGTCGCAAGGCGAGCCGGTGCGGTTTCTGGAGACGCTGAAGCAGTGAGGTGATGTGTGGGAATGCACACTGCTTCCCCACCCGTCATTGCGAGCGCAGCGAAGCAATCCAGGGTCTCTCCGCGGCGGCAGTCTGGATTGCTGCGTCGCAAGGGCTCCTCGCAATGACGAGATGAGAGGTCTACATTTCATCTCGAACGGGAGTGGAGTCCGATGTCTCAGCCATCATCCCTCATCACCACCGAACAACTCGCCGCCATGCTCGGCGATCCCAGCCTCCGCCTCTACGACTGCACGACCTACAACGAACCGGTGCCGCCTGGCAGCGACGCGCCTTATCGCGCGATGCCCGGCGACAAGACGTTCGCAGCCGGCCACATTCCCGGCGCCAATTTCCTCGACCTGCAAGGCGAATTCTCCGACACCTCCGCGAGACCGCTCTACATGATGCCTGAGGTAGCCAAGCTGGTGGCGGCATTCGGCCGCCACGGCCTCGATGCGAACAAGACGATCGTGCTCTACAGCATCGGCACCATGATGTGGTCGACGCGGTTCTGGTGGATGCTGCGCTCGCTCGGCGCCGATGCGCAGGTGCTCGACGGCGGCCTCGACAAATGGAAAGAGGAGGGGCGACCGATCGAGACGGGCGCACCGAAGGGCTATCCGGCCACGGCCTTCAAGGCCGCGCCGCGCGCGGGCTTCTTCGTCGACAAGAATGTCGTGAAGGCACGGATCGGTGACCCCGGAACGGCAATCGTCAACGCGCTCGGGCCCCAATTTCACCAAGGCTTGGAGCCGAGCCGCTACGGCCGGCCGGGCCGCGTTCCCGGCAGCGTCAACATTCCCGCCGCCACGCTCGTGAACGCCGACAAGACGCTGACGAATCTTGCGGATGCGCAAGCGAAGTTCGCCGCCCAGGGCGTCACGCGCGAGAAGAATGTGATTCTCTACTGCGGCGGCGGTATCTCGGCGACGATCGACCTGCTGCTACTGACGCAGCTCGGCTACGACAAGCTGACGCTCTACGACGGTTCGATGGGCGAATGGGCGAGGGACTCATCGTTGCCGATCGAGACGGATTGAAGCGCCAACGGCGCTTATTGCCGGGAGATGTCGACGGAGAATTCGCCGTTGCGGATGCGGCCCGGAAAACCCTCGACGAATTTTGCCACCGCATCCTCGCCATAGGTGCCGACGAGCTCGGCGAATGCGGCGAACAGGCTCGCCTGCGCCAGGCAGTCGCCGTCGACGCCGTCATGGCGCGCTTCGGCCCAGGCCTCGTTGAGATAGCTCAGGGCTGCCTGCTTCTGCTCGTGATCAGGCAGCGGCGCGCGGTCGGGGGCGTATGAAATCGGCTGGCTCATGAAACTCGATCAGGGCTGGGGCGCGATCCACGGCGATGCGCTGCACGAGAAGGTGTAGCACGCGTATTAACACCCGCTAGGCCACATCTTTAGGAACGGTTAACGGCTGTGAACAAAGTCGATCACAGGGTTCCAGCCGTCGTCATTCCGCCGCCCGACGAGAAATCAGTTCGCGTAGCGCGCCGTTAGATCGCGCGATATCTTCGAGCCTTCCTCGATATAGCGGCGGATCGCGACCGTCGCGGCCGGCGTGCAGCTCCGGTAGGTCTGCTGGAAACCGTTATAGCCGCGGTTGAACCCGGCGATCATGCGGGTGCGGCGCTCACCTGACGGAGTTTCGGCGTCGATCAGCGCCTGCATCTCGCTGCGCCATTTGTTGCCTTCATTGGACCCGCAGATGCTGCGCAGATAGTGCAGCCCGCCGAGGATCTCGGCCAGCCGCTGCAACTCGCCGTCAAACGGCGCCGCGGCGTCCTGGGCCCGGACGGGCGGGCAGGCGCAGGCGAGAATCAGGGCGAAAATGGCCAGCAATCGCGTCGACATCGGCGGCTGTATGCCCCCTCGGGACGGCGGGCGCAAGGCGGGCCGTCAGGCCCCGAGCAGCCGGTGGGCAGACTGGATGACTTCCTCCAGCCCCCCGGTCAGCTTGAGGTCGCCGAGGCTCGCCAGGGCGTTCGGGGCGATCCAGCGGTAGTCGTCAAGCTCGTCGTTCAGGACCGGCTCCCGGGCCGCCCAGCGGGCGGCAAAGGACATGATCAGGTAGTGGCCGGCGCCGGGCGCGGCCGGCAGCACCTCGCGCCAACCGGCAAGGCCGACGATCTCGATCCCGAGCCCGGTTTCCTCGTCGACCTCGCGCTTGAGCGCCTGGTGCAGCGATTCGCCGAACTCGACCCGGCCGCCGGGCAGCGAATAGAACCCCTTTGCGGGGGAGCGGGCGCGCCGGGTCAGCAGCACCTTGCCGGCGCGAAAAATCGCGGCACTGACCGCGATCTGGGGATGACTGGGCTGGACGACCGCGGACATTTTCTGACGGGACCTGGCTCAATTCGACATGATGGTGTCGACCTCGGCCTCCGCGCCGCCATTGATGATGCCGCCGCAGGCGGCGATCAGCGGCTTGACCCAGAGGGTGGCCTGCTCGGCGAGGCGAACGCGGGTCGTGTCTTTCTCGACCTCACGCATGGCCGAGCCGACCGCAATAAGGATCGAAGTCATGGTATCAGTGATGTGGTCGAACTGGGCGCGCACGTTGGGATCAGCCTTTTCATAAGCCTCGATGGCGAGATCCCGTGCCTTGAAGTTGGACGCGGTGAAATGCTCGGCATAGGACAGCGGCGTCCAGGTCAGGAAGTCCTCGGCGCATTCGGGCATGTCAGGGACCATTTCGAGCAGCATCACCGCTTCATTGAAATGGTTGAGATAGTCCGTGGCAAGTCCGGTCCGCGGGTTGATGTTGGCCACGCGCAGCCGTTCGGCCCAGTCCGCAGCCTCGGGGCCCGTCTGTACATGCGTCCGCGCGGGTTGGGTGGCCGTTGAGCTCATCTGCCGCAGTGTTAACGTTCGGGGTTAAAAGGACCTGAATGCACCCTATATAGGCCCCCAAGGATGTGTGGACGCTTCGTCATAACTTCGGCCCCCGCGGCTTTGCGGCAACTGTTCGGCTATGTCGAGCAGCCGAATTTCCCGCCACGGTACAATGTCGCGCCGACGCAACCGATACCGGTCGTATTGGTCGAAAATGGCGCCCGCCATTTCCGTCTGATGCGCTGGGGCCTGCTGCCGAGCTGGGTCAAGGATCCCCGCGGATTTACGTTGCTGATCAATGCCCGCTCCGAGACGGTGCTTGAGAAGCCCGCGTTCAAGAACGCGATACGCCGCCGCCGCGGTCTGATCCCGGCCGATGGGTATTACGAGTGGAAGTCCGAGGGTGGCCGCAAGCAGCCCTTCTTTATCCACCGTGCCGACGGCGAGCCGCTTGGCTTTGCCGCTTTGTTCGAGACCTGGGTCGGGCCGAACAGCGAGGAGCTCGACACGGTCGCGATCGTCACCGCTGCGGCGGGCGAGGATCTCGCCGCGTTGCACGACCGCGTGCCCGTCACCATCAGCCCGCGCGATTTCGAGCGCTGGCTCGATAGCCGCGGTGACGAGGTCGACGCGATCCTGCCGCTGATGAGGCCCCCGCACATCGGCGATTTTGCCTGGCACCCCGTCTCCACCCGCGTCAACAGCGTCGCCAATGACGACGAGCAGCTGCTGCTGCCGGTCAGCGCGGAGGAGATGGAGGCGGAGGCAGAGGCGGCGAAGCCGAAGAGGGCGGCGCGGAAGGTTGCCGCTAGCCCGGTGGACGACGGGCAGGGATCGTTGTTCTAGACTAGCTGAATGATGTTCTAGCCAAGCTGGCGCGATTCACTCCGCTGTCGTCCCGGACAAGCGCGCGCCGCTGGCGCTTGCCCGGGACGACACTGAACGTGCGGCGCCGCCTTCTACACGATCGCCCTTGCCCTCAACGCCGCGATCTCTGCCGCATCGAATCCCAGCTCGCCGAGCACCGCATCCGTGTCCGCCCCCAGCTCCGGGGCCATCCGGTCCAGCCTGCCGCCGCCATGCGCCAATTTGAAGCCGCTGCCGGCAAAGCGCAGGCGGCCATAGGGCGTGTCGAGCTCCTGGATGGCGCCACGAGCCTTGATCTGCGGGTGATCGATGATCTCCTCGACCTTCCAGATGCTGGCGCACGGCGCCCCGGCGTCCTCCAGAATCGTCTCCCATTCGCGCGCCGGCCGTTTCGCCAGCGCCTCCTCGATGATGGCGCGCAAGGCCGGCTCGTTCTCGTTGCGCGAAAACCAGTCCGCAAAGCGCGGATCGCTCAGCGTGTCCTCGCGGCCGAGCGCGGCCATCAGCGCGCGGTACTGCTTCTCGTTGTTGACGGCGAGCAGGATGTGGCCGTCGCCGCATTTGAACAGGTTCGCGGTGGTCCTGCGGCTCACCGCCTGGTTGCCCGAAAGCTGTTGGCGATGGCCGGCGATCGACCAGTCGGCGATCTGCCCCGACAGGAACGCCAGCGTCGCCTCAAGCATGGAGACGTCGACGAACTGCCCCTTGGCGGTGCGGTCGCGCTGATACAGCGCGCTCGACACGCCGAATGCTGCGGTGGCGCCCGAGAGCACGTCGCACACCGCAAAGCCCGCGCGCGTCGGCCCGGTCTCGGGATGGCCGGTGATCGCCATGATACCCGAGAGCGCCTGCATCTTGCCGTCGTAGCCGGGCCGCAATCGATCCGGACCGGTCTGGCCGAAGCCTGACACCGCGCAATAGATCAGTTTTGGGTTGATCGCCGACAGCGCCTCGTAGCCGATGCCGAGCTTGTCCATCACGCCCGGCCGGAAGTTCTCCATGACGACGTCGACCTGCGCGGCGAGCTTCTTCACGATCGCGATCGCCTCTGGCTTCTGCAAATCGAGCGTCAGGCTGCGCTTGTTGCCGTTGATGGCCTGGAATGCGGGGGCGAGCCCGCGCTCGGCCCACTCGCGGGACAGCGGGGTACGGCGCATGTCCTCGCCTTCGCGCCGCTCGACCTTGATGACGTCGGCTCCCAGCAGCGCGAGCTGGTAGCTCGCATAGGGACCGGCCAGCACTTGCGTGAAGTCCAGGATCTTCACGCCCTCGAACGGTCGCGTCACGTCTCTCTCCCGATGGTTGTTGTTATTGGAGGACGTCAGGCGGCGCGGTTGCCGCGCGCAATCTCCTTCTGCTTGTCGAATTCGGCGCGGCGCCGCGCCAGCTCATCAGGGGAGAGCTGCGCGACGTTGTTGTAGTCGAGCTTCCAGGAGGCGTCCTCGCTCCAGCGCAGCGGCGACTGCATCGTGGTCTGCGGGCCGCTCGCGGTCTCCAGCAGCCTCAAGGCCAGTTCCAGGGTCTGTGCCTGCGAGGCGACGTCGTGCGGCCTGCCGGCGGAATTGCCGAGCGGGAAGTCGCTGAACAAAAAGCGCGGTACGGCGGCGTGCTCGATGATGTCCTTGGCGCAGCCCATGATCACCGTCGGAATGCCGTTCCGCTCCAGGTGCCGCGCCACCAGCGCGGTGGTCTGGTGGCAGACGGGGCAGTTCGGCACCAGCACCGCGACATCGACCTTGTCGGCGATGCAGCGCGCAAGAATCTCCGGCGCGTCGGCGTCGATCGTGACGCGATGGCTGCGGTTGGTCGGCGCGCCGAAGAAGCGTGGCGCGACTTCGCCGATGCGTCCGGCGGCGGACGCCTTCAACAGTTGCGGCAGCGGAAACCAGGTGCCGCTGTCGGTCGCCGAGGTGTGCTTGCGGTCGTAGCCGATGTGTGAGATGCGCAGATCCTGCGCTTTCGACGCGTCGCCGTCATAGACCTGGTAAAACTTCGCGCTGCCATTATAGGCCGCGCCCGGTCCCTGATCGCCCTTGGTGGGATCGTAGGGCGCCGCGGTGGTGATGATGGTCACGCGCGACTTTGCCAGCGGCTTCTTCAGCGGCTGGAACGGCGCCTCGGTGTAATGCGCCCAGCGGTACGGCGTGGTGTAGCCGATCGCCGCATAATAATCGCGCGTGCGCTGCATGTAGGGGACGGGGGAGTCGTAGTCGGGTGCAAAGCCGAATTCGTCGTCGCGCGGAGCGGACATGGGGCGCGTCTCCTGGTTCTTGGTTGGCGCCAGAGTAGAGGTAGTTTTGGGGTTGCTCAACGGGCAGAGCGGCGATTCAGGACAGAATTGCATCCGGCGAGGAAGCCACACGCACGGTGCCTCTCACCCTCCCTGGAGGGTAAGCAAATCACCTGAACACATGCAGGGCCACGTATTGCAGCAGCATGATCGCCTTGGCGTCGATGATGCGGCCGTCGGCGATCATCGCCAGGGCCTCGTCGATGGAGAGCTCCAGCACCTCGATGTCCTCGCCCTCGTGTTCCAGGCCGCCGCCGTCGCTGACACGCATCTCCGGCTCGTACTCGGCGACGAAGAAATGCAGCTTCTCGGTGATGGCGCCGGGGCTCATGAAGGCCTCGAACACCTTTTGGACGTGGTGCAGCCGATAGCCGGTTTCCTCCTCGGCTTCGGCGCGGATGCGCACCTCGGGGGAGGCATCGTCCAGCACGCCGGCGGCGGCCTCGATCAGCAGATCGTCGTAGCCACGGATGAACGCCGGCAGGCGGAACTGGCGCACCAGGATCACGGTGCGCCGGGCAACGTTGTAAGGCAGCACGGCGGCGGCGTTGTCGCGCTCATAGGTCTCGCGGTGCTGCGTCTGCCACGCGCCATTGGCGCGCCGGTACTCGAACGTCGTGGTCTTCAGCGGCGTCCAGTTGTCCGAGAGCACGCGGACGTCCTTGATGCGGACGCGGTCGGAAACGGTCATGGCTATCCTTCTTGTCTTCACCTCGCCCCGCTTGCGGGGAGAGGTCGGATTGCCCGGGCGATGCGAGGCATCGTCCGGCGCAATCCGGGTGAGGGGGGTGCAGGTCTCTCGCCGGTCGCATCTGCGGAGAGAGGCCCCTCACCCCAACCCTCTCCCCGTAAGAACGGGGCGAGGGAGCGCAGCTGTGCTCGGGGCCGCAGCTCAGTTGCTTGGCGTGGTTGCGCGGCCATCGAGCCACTTCTGGAACATCACCGAGGTGGATAGCTCGAAACCGAGCGAGCAGTAGAACGCACTGGCCTGCGCGTTTTCGCGCCGGACCAGAAGCTGCAGCTTTGCGATGCCGGCTGCGCGCAACCAGTCCTCCGCCGCCGCCATGATGACGCGGCCATGGCCGCGCTTCTGGCTATCAGGATCGACCGCGACGTAATAGACCCAGCCGCGGTGGCCGTCATGGCCGACCATGACGGTGGCGACGATCGCGCTGCCATCGCGGCCCACCAGCACGGTGGAGTTCTCCCGCCGCCGCGCCAGGGCGATGTCGGCATGCGGATCGTTCCAGGGACGCGTCAGGCCGCAGCGCTGCCACAGCGCGACGACAGGTTCGACATCGGCATCATCGAGCGCGTCGATCGCAAGAGCGTTCACAGCACCTTCCCCGGATTCATGATGCCGAGCGGGTCGAGCATCGCCTTGACCTGTCGCATCAGCTCGATCGCGGTCTTGTCCTTCACTTCAGGCAGCTCGTCGCGCTTGAGCACCCCGATGCCGTGCTCGGCCGAGATCGAGCCGCCCATGCGCAGCACGATCTCGAACACCACGGCGTTCATCTCGTGCCAGCGCGCCAGATAATCGTCCGTGTTGGCGCCGATCGGCTGGCTGACATTGTAATGCAGGTTGCCGTCGCCGAGATGGCCGAACGGCACCGGCCGCGCGCCGGGGATCAGCTTCACCACGGCGGCGTTCGCCTCCTCGATGAACGCCGGCACCGCTGCGACGGGCACGGAGATGTCGTGCTTGATCGAGCCGCCCTCCGGCTTCTGCGCCGCCGACATCTCCTCGCGCAGCTTCCAGAAATTGTTGCGCTGGGCGAGGCTGGCTGCGATCACGGCATCGTCGACGATCTCCTCTTCCATGGCGCGGCCGAGGATCGTCTCGAGCGGCGTGCGGGCATCGTCGCTCGGAGAGGACAATTCCATCAGCACGTACCAGGGATGCTTCTCTTGGAGGGGATCGCGCACGTCGATGCCGTGGCGGATCGAGAAGTCGACCGCCAATTCCGACAGCAATTCAAAACTCGTCAGCGCGTTGGCGGCTTCGCCCTGCGCGATCGTGAGCAGCTTCAAGGCCGCCGCCGGCGATTTCAGGCCGACATAGGCGGTCTCGACCGCCCGCGGCTTCGGAAACAGTTTCAGCGTCGCCGCCGTGATGATGCCGAGCGTGCCTTCCGCGCCGATGAAGAGATTGTGCAGATTGTAGCCGGTGTTGTCCTTCTTCAGCTTCGACAGCGCGTTGAGCACGCGCCCGTCGGCGAGCACCACTTCCAGCCCGAGCGCCATCTCGCGCGCGACACCATAGGCAAGCGCGGCGGTGCCGCCGGCATTGGTGGAGAGGTTGCCGCCGATGGTGCAGCTGCCTTCGGCGCCGAGCGACAGCGGAAACAGCCGGTCGGCGTCGGACGCCTTCTGCTGCGCGATTTGCAGCACGACGCCGGCTTCGCAGGTCATGGTGTTGGAGGCGGTGTCGACCTCGCGGATCTTGTCGAGGCGCCGCAGCGACACGACCACCTCGTCATTGTGCGGCGTCTGGCCGCCGACGAGCCCGGTATTGCCGCCCTGCGGCACCAGCGCGATTTTGTGCTCCGAGGCGAGCTTGCAGATTGCGGAGACTTCCGCGGTCGAGCCCGGGCGCAGCACCAGTGGCGAGCGGCCGTGGAACAGATTGCGCTCCTCGGTGACGTAAGGCTCGATGTCGGTCGCATCCGTGATCGCGTGGCGATCGCCGACGATCTTGCGGAATTGCTCGATCAACTCGGACGCAAGCGGAGGCGTGGCAGATTTGTTGATGTTCATTGTCTCGTCTCTTCGCTCTTATTCTCTCTTGCGCATGATCTTGTCGGAAAACCGCTGCACGCTTTGCGCTAACGCGGCCCTCCGGGTCCGGATCATGCGCTATCGTGCCACCGCGGCGCGCCGCAGTCGGTCATTGATTGCTTCGCCCAGACCTTCCTCGGGGATCGCCATCACGGCGATCGCCTTCGGCGCCTTCGCATCGAGGGTACGAAGATAGCCGAACAGATTGGCGGCGGCCTCATCGAGATCACCGGTGGGTGACAGATTCATGACGGCCGCGGCAGCATCGAGTCCGGGGAGCCGCGCGGGGCCAAAGGCCAGCAGCGCTTCATCAGGCGCGACGTCCTGCGCGCGGAGCCGCACATTGGCGCGCGGCGCGTAATGCGAGGCCAGCATGCCCGGCGCCAGTGGCTGGCTGTTGTCGTTCTCAGCCTCCACCGGCGGCCGTGCCAGGGGCATGCCGAGCACGGCCTCGATCCGTTCGCGCGACAGCCCGCCGGGACGCAGCAGCATCGGCGCATCGAAGCAGCCGACAATCGTCGATTCGACGCCGACCGCGACCGGCCCGCCGTCGACGATCAGATCGATCCGCCCCGCAAGATCGCTCTCGACATGGGCGGCCAGCGTCGGCGAGACATGGCCGGAGATGTTGGCGGAAGGGGCCACCACCGGCCCGCCAAAGGCGCGCAGGATCGCCTGCGCCACCGGGTGGGCGGGAATGCGGATCGCGACGGTGTCGAGGCCCGCGGTGGCGAGATCCGCCACCGGGCAGTCGTCGGTCTTCGGCACCACCAGGGTCAGCGGCCCCGGCCAGAACGCCCCCGCAAGCTTGAACGCGGGCGTGTCGAACCGGCCGATCCGGCGCGCAGCGGCGATGTCCGCGACATGCGCGATCAGTGGATTGAAGGCGGGCCGCCCCTTGGCGCCGTAGATGTGGGCGACCGCACTGGCGTTGGCGGCGTCCGCGCCGAGCCCGTAGACCGTCTCGGTCGGGAACGCGACCAGCCCGCCGCCCGCGAGCGTCCGGGCGGCGGCCCCGGCGGCGGCTTCGCCAGCCGGTAAAATCAGCGTTTCAAGACCCGTTTTCACAGGGATAAAATTCCTCATCTCGGCCGCTTGCGGTGCGCCAAACCCGACGCTATAAGCCGCCTTCTTGTCGGAGTGTGGCTCAGCCCGGTAGAGCACTGCGTTCGGGACGCAGGGGTCGCAGGTTCGAATCCTGCCACTCCGACCAAGACTTTCAGGCACTTAGCGTTTTGCACGTTTCTCAAGCCCAAGAAATAGCCCAAGATTGATATCAGACCACGACTTTTTTCATGGGCCGCTTGGCCGTGATACCGCGTACCGCGTCCGCCAGATGGTCCGGATGGTGATGGCCGTATACACGTTCCAGCACCTCGACCGTCATGCCGAGATAGCCGGCCGCCGTCCATAAATCGACACCCTGGTGCATCAACCACGTCGCCGCCGTGTGGCGTAGCGTATGGGGTGTGACGTTCTCGACGGTGGTGTCGATTTTGGCGAGCTTGACCACCGTCCTGAAGGCCTTTTTGACCGAGAGAACCGGCTTTCCGTTGTATTCGACGAAGTGCTCTTTAGCGACGCCCAATCGATCCCAGCGGCGCATATGCGTCAGGAGGCGAGGCGGGATAGGCGCGGGAGGCTGGCGCTTGTTCGTCGTCTTCTTGCCGATTGCCTTACGGTAGTACATGCCCCGTTCCAGATCGACATACGACTTGCCGATGGAACGTAGTTTCGACGCCGATGCGATCGCTCCTGCTCGGGTTCCAGTATAGCAACCGATCAGAAGGAAGCGGGCCACATGCCGAAGGGGCCGCCGGTCGGTGATCACCTTCTTACCCTTGTCTGGGCCGACATGAATCGTTTGGACCTCGCGATAGCGCCAGGCGGCCCAGATCATCGCGGCTGCCTCGCTTCGGGTGAGCCATCGGTCGCGAGCTTCACCTTTCTCTGGGAGCCAGACACTTATCTTTCCGTAGTGAAGGTTCTCAGCGCCGTGATGATTGATGGCCGCCCTCAGCATCTCCAGATCCCGGCGCGCGCCACCCGGGCCACCACCATCCTTCTGGCGGTGCTTGACATAGCCCTTAGCTTCGCGCGTGTTGATATCAGTCAGGGCTTTGCTGCCCCAATATTTGTTGAGGCGGCCAATCGTTTGCACTAAGTGGCGCTCTTGGGCAGTGAGTTCGCTTTCCGTCTTCTCCGGATCGATTTGATCGTCCAGGTAGATCGAAAGCACGTCGGCGATCGGAATGTCGTCGATCTCTCGCGCTTTCCTCTCGGGCCGCACCTGTTTGATCAAATAGTCCGAGAGGAATTTTACTGCTTCCGCTGGAGCCTTTGACTGATCCGGAGTTGCAGCAACTCCTGTGGAGATTTCCTTGTTTCCGTCGAGCACGACCCAGACGGGATTTCGTACGACTGCCCCGTTCTTTCGGCGCGCAGCACGCTTATAGAGGCGCGGTCCCTTACTGGTACGCGGCATAGTTTTCTCATGTCCTCGATATCATTGAGCGTGACATAATGTTTGTTCGCGATGATCTCGTAGGCGAGCCGGCCCCGCGCAATTTCGCGACGCAAACCGGCCACCTTCATTGATCCATCAGGGAAAGCGAGCCTCGCTGCTGCCTCGAGCCTCAATGGCGTTGTTGGTCCTATGACGCCAACGTCCGAAATGAGACTCTCTGCGGGCGGCTTAGACATCACTTGCCATCTAGTAGTGAGAGGATGGGTGTGAAGCGTTGGCGTCACACCCATAGTCGTCCGATTAGGAAATATCGCAGCCGCCTGGGAACTGCACCTCGTAAAGGAGGTCCCGGTGACCGCGCACAACTTTGATGAACCCCGCCACGGTCAGCTTCTGGATGGCCTTGACGGTTGCTGCCTCCGAGAGCTGCCCCATCGCGATTACTTGGGATAAATCGGGCAGGGTGTCGTTCCTCACTGCGTCCAAGTACATTGCTAATGCAACGAGCCTCTCGTTGCTTCCTAAGCCCGGCTCCCTTCCGACTTCTTGAAGTGCTCGCCCAACGGCATAAGCCTGGCGGACGAGTGGGTCTCTGAACTCCGTCTGACTGTTATCCTGGGGCGGGTGGTGCGGCTGACGCAGGAGCAATTCGGGCAACATAAGAGACCTTTCTGGCTTCGAAACGGCGCGGCGCCGTTTAAGTTTGCTTTATATAACAAAAATGCAAATAATGCAAGTGCCCTCAAATGACCTTGACCGTAATGGGGACTTCTGGCGCCTGCACTTGCGCTTGTGTAATCACAGGCTTGCATTATATTTGCATTTATGCTAATGAAAGTCACTCACCAGGAGAACGACGCGATGGCGCGTGGCCGCCAGAAGTCGAGCCGATCAAAAGAGGCGGTTATAGAGTGGATCAGACTGCTTATGCGAAAGCGGGATTGGACCGGCACAGATGTGGCCCGCAATGCTGGCATCTCGCCGTCAACGATTCTTCGAGCTCTTAACCAACCAGACTACGAATACGTCTTTTCGCAGCGGACGCTGGAGAAGATCGCTCGTGGAGCAGGGGAGCCGTTGCCCGTGCACCTGAGGGATCACGCAAGCGAAGTCGATCCGAGTAGTAAGGGCCATACGAAATGGGGATGGCAATCGTCGTCCCATCCCTACCGGCTAATCGAAGTCCGGAGCGTATCTGCTCTGCCAGTCAGCTCTCGCTCTAGGGTGAAAGCGCCGAAAGCTGACACCGTGCCGGCACCTTTTTATTTGGAAGACGATGTGACTGCGTTTGCTTTTCGAAATCCAGACGAGGCGCTTGGTCCTTGGTTTCGGCCTCGCGCGCTCATGTTCGCAACTAAGGCTCGCGACCCCAGTGGTGGAGATCTTGTGATGCTGACGGGAAAGGACGGTCGGACGAGAGTCCGGCTGCTGCTCGGGATAAGTGAGAACGGCTTGAGCCTGTCCAGGTCGATGCCGGCTCAGGAAGATGAAATGGTCCCGTTTGATGAAATCGGAGACATGGCCGTCATCGTCGAGGTCATGATGGACTGACAAGCCGGCCTGACCACCTCCTGTCGTGAAGACGGAGCCCTGACGAGAAACCAGCGACGTTGGCGTCAAGGCTTTCGTGTCATCAATCTGCGGACGTTCAATCCGCTTAAGCCGAACGAATGAGCTATGCCTGATAAACGCAAGAAGTCAAAATACGAAATCAAATTGCTGGACGAAAAGCGCGCCTTCGTCGTCGTCGCATTGACCAATAAGCTCAGCCTCGTCGGAAAGGCGTTAGCTGCAAACGCATTGGCGCATTACGACTCCCGCAAGGGTTACGCATACGCTGCTATCCCAAAGATGGCCGTTGAGGCAGGCTATTCAGCCACGTCAACGAAGACCATCAACGAAGGTCTGAAAGAAATGCACGACACAGGCGCGTTTAAGGTTGTTCGCACCAAAGGGGGTGCAAAGAACACGCATCACATTTGCCCGAACATGTCGTGGTTCAGGCACGAGTATGAACTTCTCCGGCAGTCCGGGCAGGTCGAAGAGGATGAGTTCTGGGACATCCGCGACGATCAAGGGGAAAATAACTCGGGTTCTCAACCCGAGATTAAGTCGGGCTGTGAGCAGGCGCACCTGGGTTCAGGACTCGATAACTCGGGTTCTCAGCAAAACAACTCGGGCTCTCAACCCCATAACCCGGGTTCAGAACCCGACGAAGAAGACCATAAGAAGAAGACCCTTGAAGAGGACCAAAAGAAGAGGACCAATCCAAGAGGGGCGCCCGCCGCTTCGTGTCGTGAACCCCTTGGTCGTTTTGTTGGTGATGATGCTCAACGCCAGAAGGGAGCGAATGACAACGTCAAGCAGGACGATGCGGATCTAGGTGCCAAGGTCGCACCATGGCCGGTCGATATGTATCAGAAGTTCATGGACATCTACCCGAAGGGTGGAAGCCCGATGAAGATCAAGAAAGAACTGGACAGGATCGAACGCGAAGGCCGAACCGATTACCGGTTCATCCTGAAGGGTGCCTCCAACTACAAGCGCGAGAAGGAGGGGACGCAATCCCAGTTCATCAGCGATCCGGCGAACTTCCTGCGCGATGGCGTTTACGAGGGATATCAGAAGGAACCGCCGTCCCGGTACAAGAGAACGGCGGCGATCTGATCGCCGGTCCTCTCATTCCAAGCCGGTGGCCCTAACAAGCCGCCGGCCTTCCACCTCATCACCACGACACCGGGCGCTTGGTATCAGCTTTCCGCGCGGCTGTTTCCTGACAGCGACGGCCGCCGCCCATGCGTTGCTTTCGGATGAGGTGGCCCGACACCCGCCGGCACACGATGGCCCTCTGTGGCTGCTCTATAGCCGTTCTAAATGCGTTGCCAGAGCATCACAGCCGGAACTGTCAGGTTGTGATGGTGGTCATTGGCATGTTGGTCGTCATCGCGTGTGCCCAGCGGCAAACCCCTCACGTATTCCCAAGCAGGAAACAGTACGCATTACCGCCGCGTGCTAATTGCTGCTTCGATGCCGTCCGACGTGAAGGGGAAAATGGTCGAAAAGAAGCAGTGCGGATGTGTTGTTCGCTCGGTCGGTGCTTCTCCGTAAAAGCGAGCATTTAGATTCCGCCTCGCATTTGCGGTGACCGGCAGCTTCTCTTGACTTTTCAGCCGTACCCGTGCATTATTTGCAATACGATACGAGAAGTTCGCACGACACAATAGGCCACCCCGGAGGTGGCCATTTTCATGTCTGCACCCACCAAGCCCGTCGCCGAGCGCGCGGGCTTTTTTATTTGGAGAAACCCACCACCATGACCGCCAAATCCTTCGATGCCGGCGCACTCGTTAGCTCGCCGATGGTCAACACTTCACTTCTGCTCCCCCGAGTCCTACTGGACGAAATCGACAAGGCAGCAATCCAAGACGATCCCAGCTCGCCGAACCGAAGCAGTTGGATGCGGCGTGCTCTGATCGACCGCCTGAAGCGAGAGGCTGCGTAATGACCACCCATCTTGAAGACCGCTTCGTCGCAGAGTGTCGCCGGCAGGGCTTCCAACCCGATCAGCACGCCATGCAAAAAGCAGCGATTGATCTCTGCGGCGCGAAGTTAACCTCTGACGGCCTGATCCATCTGCCGAACATTGGCAGCATCAGCCCGGGTGATTTCGTCCGCAGCATGCGCGACCAGATGCCGGAAGGTTTCGGAAGCATCGACGATGAGGTCCCCACCGCCAAAGCGGCTGGCACGCTCACCGAACGCTACCGAGCGGAGATCGCCGCCAGCCGGAAGCAGGGGCACATCACCGATGCTGATCTAAACCGCTACAGCGGCCTTACTCGCCAGTACATGGAAGAGCGGCAGCGCGCTACCCAAGCAAAGTAAGGAACAACAGAAAAATGAGACGACCTGGAACCATCGCTCGTCAGCACGCTGCCAAGCTGAGGACGGAGCAATACGCAGTCGGAGAAGGCGTCAGGGCCGCACGTGGCGCAGCCCTGAAGATGTTCGATCTCAAGCGCCGCAAGGTTGAAGTTGACGAGCGAGTGGAGAAGGCGCGGCTCAGGCTGGAGAACGTTGACGTCTTCGCGTTGCGTGCGGAGCTAGAAGCGGCACTGGCCGAACAGGCCGATGTCGACTCGAAGCTGGCCGAGCTACAGGGCAGCAGCTCTTGATGGCCGGCTAAAACCGGATAGAACGGCAGTGGCTGCTTTACTTTCGGCAGGCCGCCGTTCTTTGGGAGGCGCGACGTGATATGAGACTCGCCAGATTGCACGCTCTCGCGGTGGCTCTCACGGTCGCGTCTCCCGCCCTTGCCGGACCTGAACCCTACTGCACACCGGTCAACGGCCGCGACCAAATCGCCAAAGCTGGCATTGTGTGTCCGGTTGGGTATCGGGCGTCGGGACCGTGCTGCATCGCCCTCCATGTGGACACCCCACGCGCCTTCGCCCGTCTGCCCGGCCGATCGTGTCCATCCGGAACATTCACCAGCGCTGGCGAATATTGCGTAACCCTTAAGCGGTGAACGGCCGGTCCAAGATGTTCTTGACCGTCGTCGGATACCAGTTGCCGCCGTTCGCGGTGTGAATGCCCCTTGCGTTGAGCGCGTCCGCGATCTCTCGCAAGGTCTTGGCGCCTGCCTTTCGCACCGCCTCGATATTCGGAAGGATGTTCGTAGCGAACCGGTCCGCCTCCGCCTTCTTTGCCGCCTTAGCTGCCTCGCGGGCCTCTGCCAGCTTGGGACCGCCAAGCTTGGCTCCGCCGGCCTTCTTCGCCTGCAAGGCCTCACGGGTCCGCATTGCGATCATGCTGCGCTCTTTCTCTGCGAGGGCGGCGTAGACGTGCAGCATGAACGGGTCCACGTCCTTCCCCAGCTCAGCGACCACGAACGAGACCCGCTGAGCCATCAAGCCGCTCACAAATGCAACGTCACGCGATAGCCGGCACAGCTTCGCGACGCAGACCATCGCCTTGGCTCGACGTGCATCCCGAAGGGCAGCCGCGAGCTGAGGCCTGCGCTCCAGAGCGTCGTAACCCTTGCCGGTCTCGGTCTCCTCGCGCCAGCCGATAATCTCGAATCCTTCCGCATCGGCGAAGCGCTGGATGGCCGCGACCTGCGCCGCCTTGCCGAGACCGCTCTTGGCCTGCTTACCCGTGCTGACGCGAACGTAGCCGATCAGGGGCGTTTTTGCGATGGCTTCGGTCATCTCAGTACCTCAAATATAAGATCAGATCGAACGTATTGATCTTATACAGAGCGAACGCGCGGGGCTGCAAGCGGAATCTTCGGCCGGTCGGGCTGGTATTAGCAGCCAGCCCTTCCCCGTGGCACCTTGGCTAACCGGTGACGATCGTCTCGCCCGTGCTCAACACGCCAGCTTCACGGCACCAACGCTCAACCGCATTGAGTTCGCCCGCGTCCAAGACGGTGTTGCCTTCGACCAGGGCGAAAGGAGAGCCCATGCCTTGCCTCTCGGCTTGGCTCAGCTTGCTGATGTGGCGGTGCGGCTGGGAGCGCTCGAAACGGCGCCGTGCGGCGGTGAACGTGACAGTGTTGCTCATGACAATGATCCTTCACGCCATGCCGGGGATGGCCATGGCGTCGTGCATGTGTTTGCGGTGAAGATCGTTGCGTTGAGCACGGTCCCGCAGAGCGGAGCGCACGGGTCGATTGATCGACCTGTCGGCGTTGTACTCGACCTGATCACGATCGGTCAAATAGTCGGCTGGCGATAGCATCCTCGCCATCGTCGTCCTCTGCCGCAGAGGTTCCGAGCAACCCAGGCAGGGCGGGAGGTTTCCCAGCAGTGAAATCGAGGGGTCGGGTCGTCGTCGATATTTTTTTGCGAGTAGCCCCGTGCTGTTGGCTAAGCCAAAGACCTCGAATTTCTGAAAAGACGAATTATCGCCTCGGCGGCCCTTCGATGTACCCCCTGCCTTTCGGGAGGTTCATGCGCCTGCGCGAGGCCAGCCCATACGCCTCGGAAAACAGGCGTCACCCATTCATTCGGTTCATCGGTGCGAGCCGCCAAAAGACCGATTTAGCGACCGGCCTCCACGCCGGAACCTCCAATCACCGCGCTCCTAGCAGCGCTCCACCAAACCAAGGAAAACAAGAGTGTCAGACTCTATCAACATCCGCGCCACACTGATTGCGACCAACGAAATGTCTCCGGCGATCCGGCGGGTCATCGCAGATATCGAAAAGCTGAAGGCTGCCGCCAGGAATTTCAGCGCATCCTTCTCCAACGTCGGCCGCGCCGGTATGGCGTCGATGGACGGTTTCGACCGAACGATCAAAGCCACCGCAGCACAGATGCGAGGCCTCAGCAACGTCAGCAAGTCCAGCGCCCGAGACTACGTGGCTGATTGGGATCGGGCAACCAGCAAGCGCCTGGGTGACGCGCGGCGCATGTACCAGAGCCTTGAGAAGATGGAGGCCGGATATCAGCGCCAGCTTGAACGCCGCATGGCCGCAGAACGCCGTGCATCCCTCGCCAGTGCGTCATCTTCTAGAGGCGCTGGCCGACTGCCTGCGCCAAGCATCCGCAGCATGGCCATCGGTGCCGGCATTGCAGGCGCTGGCGTTGGCAGCGCCCTTAAAAAGCGGATGGAAGTTCAAGCCGCTGAAGTCCGGGCGCAGATGTTTGGCGATCTCACGGCGGCGGACGCTGCGTCCCTGCGAAAGGGCTTCGCTGACAAGGCCGGCATTAAGTTCGGCGTCGGCACCACCAAAGTTATCGACGTGGCGGTCGAGGGCCTTAAGGCCGGTATTGCCAAGGAAGTTGCCGGTGAATTTGCTGACCTTGCGCTGAAGGCACAGGCCGGTCTCGACGTTGACACTCAAGGCGTTGGCAAGTTGCTTGGCCGCCTCGCAACTCAAATGCCGTGGTCGAAAGACCGCTTCAGCAAAATCTTGAACGCGGTTGCCGTTTCGAACAACGCCACTGCGGCGGACGGAAACGAGATCATCGAGGCAATGCGGCGCAGTCTGTCGGCGCTTGCGACCACGAAGATGACGCCGGAGCAACTTGCAGCACTCGATGCTACCGGCATCAGCCTTGGTGTCCAGCCCTTCAAAATGGGCACGTTCGTTTCGTTCCTGACTTCTCAGATCGCCGGCGCAGGTTCCGCGCGTGGTCAGCAAGCGAATGACCTTTCATCTGCTGCTAACGCACTCGGATTTGGTGGTCGGCGCGCCATGGCGGAAGCCATGCGAGACCGACCGATGAAAGCAATTTCCCAAATCCTCGAGAACCTCGCGAAGATGCCGGAGGCGCTGAGAACCAAGATAGCCAAGCAAATCGGCGGCCGTGAGTGGATGGACGAATTGCTGACTCTCGTTCTCGGCCGCGACAAGCTGAAGGACGTTCTGAAGGACATCGAAGGCAAGCCCGGCTTTTTGGACAAGACGGCTCTGCAAAAAATCCGATCGATGCAGGGCAGATGGGCGTCCATCGCCGCTGCGTTCGGACTCGTCTCGGAAAAGGTCGGCGCTGGTTTCGAAAAATGGTTTGACCAGATTTCTGATGCACGGGAGAGATGAGCGGAGGGACCAACAACTTTGGTGTCGCTGGATCATCCAAGCAGTCTGGTTCGGCTGGTACCGGTTCGGCCGGCACTGGCGACGCCCTGTCCTGGACCGACAAGTTCATGGGCATGAACGAGTACACCGAGACCAAGGTGCTGGCAGCAACGCTCGGCGGGGACGTTCGAGGCAAGTCCAATGCCTGGTGCGCCCGGTTCGTCAACAAGGCTCTCGAGTCTGCTGGCGGGAAGGGCACCGGTAGCGCGGTCGCGAACAGCTTCCAGAGGTGGGGCTTGTCGGTCGATCCGTCGAAGGTCTCTCGTAACGACGTCCTGCTTCAGACGAAGGGTCTCGGCTACAACCAGCCTGGCGGACACGTCGGCCTCGCGACCGGCGAAACGCGGATGAACAACGGCAAGCTTCAGCTGAAGATGCGCGCCGGCAACGACAACGACTCGGTGCGCGAGCACTGGATCGATGCCGACAAGAACCTGATGGTGCGCAGGGGAAACCCCGCCGTGCCCGCTGGCATCACCAGCCAGGTGCCTCCTTCGAGCATGATCCAGAACGTGCCGCAGCCGTCCGCTATTCGCGGCGACGCGAGCATGGGATTGATGCGAGGTGGCGGCGGTCCGGTTGCGATCCACATCAATGGCAGCAGTCACGATCCGGAAGCTCTGGCTACGCTGGTGCAGCGCCGCGTCGACGAGTCGATGAACTGGCGCACGCACGACACCGCAAGCGAATACACATGAAGATAGGGGCGCGACACTGCGACTTAGGTCGCGCCCTTGCGCCAAAGTCGATTGTGCGGATTGGGAGAGCGCACGTGCGCACTTTGCTAGACTAAGGCGATCACCTCTTCAGGTGGTGATTCGGCCGAGTATGTACGGACGTGGAAGGATACGATCCACGACTTTGATCAGTGGAAAGCCAAAAAAGAGGGCACCGTGATCTGCCATGCAGTCGAGCCCGATGAATCTGAGGTCTTCTGGTTCGGGTTCGATGTGGACATCACGACGATGACATGGCGCCGAAGCGCTACGAACAACTGGAACGTTACAGGCCAAATGGACGTTTGCTTGAAGGGACGTATCGTGACCTGAGTTACTTCAAACGAGAGTGTGCCAAGCTCGCAGCTCAGTGGCGCAGATTGATCCGCTCCCTACCTCGGCTCTATCGGCGTGATCGATCGGATGCCTACGGTGAAATTACCTCCCGTGGGAATCCGTGTGCGTTCTTTCGCGAGATCGCATGCTGCTCTGTCGTAAGGAATAGGCCCAAGAGCATCTGTTATCCTGCCGATGCCGAGCTTTGGCGACTCGGCTCCCCAGTGAAGGTCTGTTCGGCTAACATCGACCAATCAATCCCGGTGATACGGCATCTTCGAATGTTTTTGAGGGCTACGTGAGAGCCCTAGGCTGAGTAAACTCGGGCGGACTCCGGAAGAATGCCCAGGGGTCTTGCATGAATTGCTTCAGCGCTTCATCACCGGTGCTTGGATCACAGAGAGGAGCAGCGGGACGGCGCTGAAAAATCATGTCGCGACGCACGTCCGAGGAGTTGGCTGACGTGCCGTGCGCTAGAAAAGAGTGCGCCACAATGATGTCGCCAGCGGCAAGTCGCGGTACAACGAGGCGGGCGCCAGGCAGAAGTCGGCGCATAGTTTGTAGCCTGACATTGCCCCAGTGCTGGCGCCTAAACGCGCGGGCGAACGCCTCATGCGAGCCCGGAAGGACATGAAATCCACCCACCGTGTCTGAGGCGACATCGGTCAGCGCGACTCCTAGCAAAATGTTGAAAACACCGAACTCCTTGCCGCCGTCGATATGGAAGTTCCGGCCGATTCCTCCCTTGGTCGTAAAACCTGGCATCGTCGAAGCGAGCTGAACGAAATCGACTGGTGGCGCGCTATCTAGAATCTCGGCGGCAAGCGGGTCGAGAGCAGTCGAAACGATTGCCATGAACTCATCGTCGCGGCAGCACCGCGCCTCACGCCAGAGTTCATCGCGCGTCCGCTCCCAGCCGCCGTTCGGGAAGATCTCGTTTAGACGCCTCCCTGCGGCTTGAGCAGCCTGAAGACGCCGATGATCTATCGCGCCGGAAACCACCGTGTAGCCCTGCCGGGTGAACTCCTGCCAATGCGACCTGTCGAACATGACCTCGGCATCGCCCCTTGCTAGCTGCTGACGCAAGTGAGACTTACTATAGCGAAGTCGACCAAACAAAAAAGCCCTCAGAAGCGGCGACGAGGTGAGGCATCAGACAAACCGATGTGTAATGACGAGGCACGATAACAAGGCACGGCTTACCTTGTTGGCACGTGGTCGCACAATAGCGCTAGTATAGAAGCGCAACAGCGAGCAAACGGGGAAGCGTTGCGACGCGAATTTGTAGTTCGCGGCCCGTCCGGGTTCGCGCGACCGACTCATTGGCGTAATACTCAATATCCTCAAAGCTAAGAAAAACAGCATCGACAGGATGTGTCGCCTTGTAGACCGCTTCCTTGACGCAAAACAATAATCGCAACGCCACGGGATCGCACATCAATTGGGCGCGCTCGCGCGGGGTCGCCACAATATCAGCAAGCGATGTATCAAGAGGCTCTGCAGGTTCGATGTCGATACCTACCGACCGAGCTACACCGCCCCGCGAAACGATTGCCACCGCAAAAAGCTGGTCGTGTGCCATGGAACCGATGAAGCCGGCAGGCCACTGCGGCCCCTGGCCCGGCTGCCGTGATAAATCAACGTCGGCGCCGCCCAACTGGTAGACGAGTTGTCGTGCAACGATGCGGGCTGCGCCGCTGGCCCGCCGGACACTCGGAATGGCGTGGCGTAAAGCGAATGCTTCACTTGGACGCAACGAATATTCGTCTCCGGGCGAGATTATCCTGCAACCGCTCTCCAATCCGACGTCGTGTGCGCCGCAGATTTGCCTAAGGCGCCCAATGATCTCATCTCGACAATGAGTTAAGTTGATTCCCAAAGCTCTTTATATCCTCTCGTATGAGCCCGTAGGATCGTTGGCAATGCCCTGTCGGAAGGAGCTTGCGCTTTCAGGTGTTTCGTGCGAATAATACAACCATCAATTAGCTGAAGGGAGTTTTTTCATGACGACAATGGAAAAGGCCGTTAAGCTATTTATGAAAGCGACCGAGAACGACTGGCGGACGGTTCAATCGACCGCACAGCAGGCTATTGCGCGTCACACTGCCAGCAACGTGGCTACGGCCGAAGCGAACGAGTTGATGAATGTGGCCCGCTCGATTCTTTTGAACGAGAATGGCGATCATCTCCGTCGTTCCGGCTTGGACTAGAGCGTTAGTTCATAATCTGTGCTCTTAACTCAGCGGCGAAGATGGCTGCGCTGACGTTGGGCCGTGCGCTCGGTTGGACCAATGAGATGGTTCATTGAGTGCGCGGCAGTCGGGTGCATTCTTATTCTGTCGTTGAGCATGCCAGCCGATTCCCTGGCAAGCCTTTGGGCTGACGAAGGCCTGTTATATGCGCGGTTAGTTGCGTCATTTTTGTTCTGTTTTAACGCGATTGATGGCGCCGTTTCTGTAGTGGGTATTCCAAAAGAAAACTCTAGTAACTTCCAGGCTGTTTCCCAGCAAGCGGCGTGCAGTGTATGTCAGTCGGTACGGAACGGCTTCATCCTTCTCAGCGCGAGTCGATTGACGCATTGCATGCGTTTCATGACGAGCTTCTTCCGGAAACCATAGCCAACGCACTCAAGACGACCTTCTTTCGCGAGCACTGGTCCGGCTACAACCTGGAGAATATTAGCCGCGCCACTCTCGCTGAACTGCCGACTGTCGGAAAGGAACATATCCGTTCGGCGGGTGAAGCAGCGCAGAACCGGGCGGGCGTGGTCTGTAACGATGTCTTTACGACGGGGACAACTGGAAATCCTCTGATCACAGTCCGGAGCGATCGCGAGCAAGAATTCATTCGTGACTTCTTTACACGACAATTGCGAGAGCGCCCGGCTCCGCGCTGTCTGCGCGGGTTGGAGTTCAAGAACCCGTATCACGGTCATCTCATCGGAGTTCCAGCCTCGATCCATTATCATCGCGTAAGCGTCTACGACGCGGGCAGTTTCGAGTATGGGAGGGCAACGCTTCTGCGATGTCACAATGACGAGAACGTGGAGCCTCGTTGTTCGGTATTGGCAGGCCTTGAGCGGTGCTTACGCGCGTTCACCCTCGACACGATGCAGAGGTTCCCGAATGGCTTCCCTCAGACTGCGTTGCGTCTCGTTGTATCCTACTCGCAATATCTTACCGCTGCTTGGCGCCGAAGACTTGAAGATACATGGGGTGCGCCGGTTGTCGATCGTTTTGGTATCAGCGAAGTGTTTGGCGGAGCCAGCCAGTGTCTGAATTGTGGGTGGTATCACTTCGAACCGTTTGTGGTCCCTGAAGTCATTGGTGCCCACAGTGGGCAGGTCCTTTCCACGGGCATGGGCCTTCTCGCCTTGACAGCTCTATATCCCTTCCAGGAGGCTCAGCCGCTCGTCAGATATCTGACGGGAGATCTCGTTGAGGTCACTCATGAGCTGTCCTGCCGTCCAGATACGACAGCAATCAAGCCCCTTGGGCGTGCGCGATACGGGGTACCCGAGCCCGACACGGATCGATGGCTCATCACTCCAGCGTCTGTCCTCGAGGCTGTAGACGAGGTCTCGGAAATAGCGCGTACGCCCAGGTTTGCCGGCGTTGGTCAAATCCAAGACCCCTATGCCATCGGGCACCCCAAGTACCGGACGCGCTGGAGCAAGGGGGCGTCAGGTTTGGGCGTAAAGGTTGAGCTGGCGCTTTCGAGCAATGTGTCAGACTCGCGTCGCTCGGAGGTGCTTTCAAATGTCTATTCCGATATCCTCAAGAGGAATCCGTCATTGGAAGAGGCGCTTCGAAGTCAGCGTGTTTCGTTTGTAGTGGGTGCGTGCGACGATCTCGAAGAGAGCGATCTTATAGCCCAGGCGCATTCTGGGGGCGTTTGGAGTGATGCATGAGGCAGGCAGGTGGTGTGCGATAGGCGGCAGTGAGACTGCTGTCGCAATGTTGAGGGGCGATTTGGTCGTACGTAAGATGGCTCATCGGAATGTTCGCGTTGCTGGGCGCTAAACGTTGCGCGCTGCCCTGATGGAAGTCGTTCCCTCCCGGAGAGGAAGAATGAGCAAAGTCAGAATACCTGAGTTTAGCCTGAAGGCACTGTCGATGCGGAGTGACTCGGGTGATCTTGCGCGGTGCGTGAGAGAGTTCGGCCTTTTCTATTTGACCGATTGCGATCTATCCGATGAAGACCATCGACCCGCGCGCGAAGCGGCAATGGCGCTCTTCAAGCAGAGTACCCCGGAGCAACGGCGGGAGCTCATGACGAAGAACAAGTCGATTCGTCGGGGGTATTCCGAGCTCGAGTCCGAAAGTACGGCAACTGTAACCAATACAGGGACCTATTCAGACTATTCCATGTGCTATTCAATGGGTGTTTCGGATAACCTCTTTCCTTCGAAGGCATTCGAGGAGATATGGTCGCGCTATTTCTCCCAGCTTTACCAGGTAGCGAGGGAGACGGCGCGCGCCGTCATTCGATCTCCGGGCACAAACAAGGACTACGATCTTGAAGATCTGCTGGATTGCGATCCAGTCCTACGATTTCGTTATTTTCCAGAAGTGCCGAGTCATCGTGTTGCCGAGCGACTGCCGCTGCGGATGGCCTCGCACTACGATCTTTCGATCGTCACGTTGATTCACCAGACCCCCTGCGCCAACGGTTTCGTGAGCCTCCAGGCTGACATTGGTGGCAGGTCCATCGAGCTTCCAACTGTGCCCGGCTCCATGCTGGTCATGTGTGGAGCCGTCGCGCGCATTGTCACGCAAGGCGCGGTACAAGCGCCACGCCACCATGTCGCTGCTCCGCCAGCGTGCATGCAAGCGGGAAGCGAGCGCACGTCGAGCGTCTTCTTCTTGCGCCCGAAGCCCTCATTTGCGTTCTCCGTCGCAAAAGCGCGACAATACGGCCTCGACGTGTCGCTTCCGATTGAGAACGCGACGTTCGCAGACTGGATTGGGGTCAACTATGTTGCGATGCATACAAGTGATCAACAACGCACGTCGCTCCAGGCGTGAGGAGATCATCGTGCTGACGTGATCATCGAGGCAGCATCTCACGGAGCGAAAATGGAGACGACACCGACGACCCTGTATTACTCGGCTCCGCTCGCTCCTGGCGGTCGGGAAGACAATTGGGAATGCGATGCCGCGACGCAGCCTCCGACGGTTTTGTGTAACTTCCGACTTAGTGTTGAAGTCAACGTGGGCGTTCTTGATCTGCGGACTGCCGATGATCAGCCGACACTCGATGGCTGGGGATTCGAAAAGCACTTGTTTCCCACTCGAGTGGATCAACGGGGGCTGATCGATCACGTTTCGCCCACGATAGAAGAATACCAGCACGAGATAGTGGGCGCGTTGAGGCGCCTCCTGAACGCTGACGACGTGGTGCTCTTTGACACCGTGGTGCGGCACAAGGACACGGAAGAGCCGGTCAAGATGATCGATAGCCCCTTTGTCGGCCCGTACATGCGAGTCCACGTTGATCAAAATCCGCGCAGTGCATGGGCGCGGCTCGGACACCACGGCGGCCCAAATCGAGTGTTTCGACGCTTTCAGATCCTCAATGCGTGGCGTCCTCTGCTCGAGCCGGTCAGAAACTACCCACTTGCGCTCTGTGATTATCGGTCCCTGGATCCTGAGGTCGATCTGGTAACTACACGCAGGGTCCTTCCGGAGTGGATGCACGAGCGCTGGGTCCAAGATCGCGAAGGCTATTCCCTTAAGCATCGCCCGGAACATCGTTGGTGTCATTGGAGCGCACTCACTCCGGATGAGACGATTGTTTTCAAATGCTACGACAGTGCGAGCAGCTCTCTCGCCCTGAAAGCCGATGGCGCAATACCGCCAGAGTTGGAAGGTGAACTGATCGAAGTGGCGGGCTTGTGTCCGCACTCCGCTTTCCTCGATCCATACGGTCCGACAAAGGGGCACCTTCGAAGTTCAATCGAGGTGCGCGCATTGGTTTTCTATGCCTGATTGCGAGGCCAGGCAGCTTCAGGGTTGTGAGGGCACTTGGCTCCAGATCTGACGACTTGGCTTGGATTTGAATATGTCTGAAGTGCTCGGGAGTTTAGATAGATCAGTCTCGTTGGCCAATCTCGATCAGCCAAGCCGAGGGTCCCCGCCTCCTGCAGTAAGTGACAGGTGGCGGCATCGTCTCGAAAGTCAGGGCAACTCTCGTTGTGATCTGGACGTGTTGCTCAAGGATAGTCAGCGGCACAGTTTTCCGCTGCGCGACCAGGGCATCTCCGAAGCCATGATAGCGCGGCACGCTCATCGCATTGAGGGTCGCGCCTACGGGGTCATCGATCTCTTTGTAAACGGGGGCGCTTCACGGACCGTTCGTGCACTCCTGCTTGTCGGTTTGCACGCCGCGTTGAGAGCTTACGGCGACGGCACGGTGACTGCAGTTGCTTGCGCGGAGGCGACACCGGGCGGATTGTGGCACGGGTTCCGCGTCTTGCCTTCGATGCTCGACCACGATGAGCAGGGGCGTCTCTCCTGCCTCGACGCCATCGAAGAGATCGAAGGTGACTTGGCGCGAGAAGGCTGCGCGGATCACGCCGGGCTATTGGGACGGGGCCTGTTCGATACAATTCTGATCGTGGCGGAGACAGCGAGCGAGTTACCAGATCTGCAGCAGTTTCCGTTGAGCGTCGTGGCCCGGGATTGCCCCTCCGAAGGGTGGCTCGAGCTCGTGGTTAACTATGCGCCCCAGGCCATCGAACGACGCGCAGTCGAGGGCTTCGCAGACGTTCTCCAGTCGTTTGTCCGCCAGTCCGTCTTAGATCCGACAAGATGCCTTGCCGACGTCGAACTGCTCAGTGATGCGCAAAGGCAGCAATTAGCGCAGTGGAATAATACTGACGGCGATTTCCCCGAAGGCAAACGGCTCGAGGAGCTTTTCGAGGAAGCTGTCCGGCGCTCGCCTGCAAAAGAGGCGCTGATCTACGGTGATAAGCGGTTTAGCTACAGTGAACTGAACGAACGCTGTGATCACTTCGCCGGATGGCTTCTCAGTCGGCTCGACAACCGGTCGAACGCGCTGATCGCGCTGTTTTTGGACAAATCCGAACTTACCGTTATATCCGAGCTGGGAATCTGGAAGGCCGGCGCTGGCTTTGTGCCGATGGACCCACAGTATCCGGCTGACAGAATAGGGTTCACGCTGCGCGATACGAAAGCGGTGCGTGTCCTGACCAACCGGCACCATGTAGGCAAGCTTCGTTCCCTGCTGCAGGGACAGGCCCTGCATCTGCCCATCGATGCGATCGAGGACGTTCTGGACGACGCCGCGGCGACGGAGCGGCCTCTCAGGACAGTTCCGGCAGATGCCGCCGGAGACATCGCTTATGTAGCCTATACCTCCGGCACGACGGGAGTGCCGAAGGGCGTCGCAAAACGCCATCGCAGTGTGGTGAACAGCATCACCGATCTGTCAACGCGGTACGGCATCGAGCATTCGGCAGAAGAGCGGATCGCGCTGTTCGCGGCTTATGTTTTCGAGCCGTTCGTGCGGCAGATGCTGATTGCCCTCATCAACTCGCATACGCTGGTCGTCGTCCCGGATGAGGTCAGGCTCGATCCGATTTGCCTGCCTCGATTCCTGCAGCAGAACCGGATAACCTATCTCAACGGGACGGGTTCTGTCCTCCAGCACTATGACTTGAGCTGCTGTTCCACGTTGCGAAAGATCCTGCTGGTCGGAGAGGAGCTGACGGCATCAGGCCTACGTGCATTGCGGAGAGGGTTTGCTGGCCACGTTATCAACGAATATTCGTTTACTGAAACGGCCTTCGTCACCGCTATAAAGGAATTTCCGGGAGAGGTTGCAGAACGCCGGGATCGCAGCATCGGTCGGCCGCTCCGCAATGTGAAATGCTATATCCTCACATCGGAGCGCAAGCAGGTGCCGCCCGGCGCGGTCGGGGAGCTGTTCGTCGGAGGAGAAGGCATCGCGCGCGGATATCTGAACCGCGATGATCTGACAGCGCAGAGCTTCTTCGAAAATCCGTACCGGACGGACGCGGAGAGACAACGCGGGGTGAACGACCTTATCTATCGCACCGGCGATTTGGCACGTTACCTGCCCGGCGGCGAGATCGAGTTTCTCGGCCGTCGTGACTTTCAGCTGAAATTGAACGGTGTTCGGATCGAGCCCGGCGAGATCGAAGCACGCGTGTTGGAATATTCAGGTATCCGCCAATGCGTCGTTGTGCCGCGCGAGAGCGGCGACGAGAGATATCTGGTTGCCTATTTCGTCGCGGAACCAGACCGCGAGGTTTCCGAAGCGGCGCTCCGCGCTCATCTCACTGCGCGCCTGATCAAGGCCATGGTGCCCAGGCGAATGATCAGGCTGCGGAGCTTCCCGACCAACATAAATGGCAAGATCGACCGGCGCGCGCTGCCGCCAGTAGACGATGACCGTAAGGATCGGGCGGAGGAGCTAGCCGAACCGATCGACAAAACCGCGCAAGTTCTGCGCACGATCTGGAGTGTCCTGCTCGGCGTACCCCAAGCACAATTGACTGACGATGATGACTTCTTTCTCCTTGGTGGTCAAAGCATCGCCTGCATCCGGCTCATTGCCAAGATATGGCAGCAGCTGCGCGTTCAGATCAACGTTCAACAGGTCTTTCGCCACAGCCAACTTGGAACCATGGCGGCGTACCTGCGGCAAGCGGGTCGAGAGGCGCCTCGCCCCAACCTCTTGCCATCGGATCCGGTCGCGACCGAACCGATGACGCTCCGTGCCAACGGCCTTCAACAAGGTCTCATGTACCATGCCCTGAAGAGCGGAGGTCTTGACGACGCCTATGTCGTACAATCAGTCTATCGATACCAGTCAGCTCTGAAGCCCGATTTGTTGAAACAGGCATGGCTGCATGCGCAGTCGAAATATCCCGGTCTGAGGTCGCGGTTCGAGTGGCGGGATGAGCCACTCCAGATCATCGACCCTTCTCAGCCTCTCAATTGGCGCTTCCTGGATCTGAGCGGACTTGCGGATTCGGCGAGCCAGGATGCGCGAATCAGGCAGCTGCAGCAGACCGACCGGTCCGAACCCTACCTGCTCACGAAAGGTTCCTTGTTCCGCGTTTACTTGGTTCGGCAGCGCGCCGACCTGTTCGCTCTGTTGTTCAGCTGCCACCACATCATCATAGATGGCTGGAGCCTTCAAATTCTTCACGACGAAGTGCATCGCATCTATCTTCAGCTCGTCAAAGGGGAGCAGCTAGCCCTATCGGTCGACACCGCATACGTCTCGGCCCAGCGGCATTGGGGAGCCCACCGTAAGGATCAACTGGAGTACTGGAATCGGCAGTTCGAGCGCGTCGTTGATCGCGGAGACCTTGGCGGCCTTCTCAGCTCTGCAAGTCGCTACAAGGTCAATCTGGTTGACTATGACAGGGTGCTCCAGCATCGCTGCAGAAAGCTCAAGCTGGACGGCCGACGCACACTCGCGCTGAAGCGCCAGTGTGTCGCGCACCAGGTGACACTGCATTCCGTGCTGCAATTTGTCTGGCATCGCACCCTCCACGCCTTCGGTGCCGCGCAGACCACCGTGGTCGGGACCATCGTCTCCGGGCGCGGGCTCCCGATTGACGAGATCGAGGCCTCCGTGGGGCTCTACATCAACACACTGCCTCTGATCGTCGATCACCAGGCGCTGGCGACGACCAGCGTCGCCGCGGCGGTCAGCGAAATTCAGCAACTCGTCAACGAGATGAACAGCCGGACCACCGTGGAGCTTGGCGAACTTCAGGACAGTCGGCTTAAGCACGGCATGTTCGATACCCTGCTGGTTCTCGAGAGCTATCCGAGACTCCTGACTGAGGCAGAGGCGAAACAGCACGACGATGTGCTTCGCTTTCAACACGAGTACGATTCGGACAAGGTCGACTACCCTATGGCAGTTGTCGCCCGGGAGGAAGCTGGCGAGCTGACAATCAGCCTATGGTTTGCGGGAGAACTCTTCGAAGACGACGCCATCGACAGGTTGCTAGGCACAGCCGAGGTTCTCTTTGATCAAATCGGGAGAGGATTTGCGACAGCCGTCTCGGACCTCGAATATCTGTCCGCTGCGGAACAGGCCAGTCTCGATGCATGGAACCATACGGAAGGCGCCTTTCCGAGACATCTCACGCTGCACGGCGTCTTCGAGGAGGTCGCGGCACGCTGGGCCGGTGAGCCCGCGGTGGCCTGCGGCGATGTTGCGTGGACCTACAGGGAGCTCAACGAGACCGCGAACCGCATCGCACACACCCTGTTCGCCACCGTACCGCTTCGTCCGGACGATCTCGTCGCTCTGGTCATGGACAAGAGTGAACGGATGGTCGCGACGATTCTGGCGGTTTGGAAGGCCGGCGCGGCCTATGTTCCGATCGATCCGGGCTCGCCCGACGCCCGCATATCATTCATGCTCGAGGACACCGACGCGCGGCTCGTGCTCGTCGACTCTCAATATGGCGACCGCCTCCGCGCGCTGGAGGGAGCCGCAGGCCGGATCGTGCTTGAAGTCGATCGGTTGGCGCTCGATGTCGCATCCGCGCTCAACCCGGAAACACTGGCATCGCCCACCAATCTTGCCTACGCCATCTACACCTCCGGAACCACCGGACAGCCCAAGGCCGTCCTCGTCGAACATCGCGGCGTCGTAAACCTCCACAGCTCGCTTGAGCGAATCTTTGACCTTGCGAGGCACAAGGGCCGGGAGTCGATCCTTTCGTTTTCAAATTATGTTTTCGACCACTTTGTCGAGCAGATGACGGACGCGCTGCTCAGCGGGCAGAAGCTCGTGGTTCTCGACGATACCATGCGGACTGATCCGGCGCGGCTCTATCGTTTCATGAACGATCAGCAGGTGACCTACCTGTCGGGTACGCCCTCGGTCTTGTCGCTTTATCAATATTCGACAATACCCTCCCTACGCCGTATCGACGCGATAGGCGAAGACTTTACGATACCCAAGTTCAACAAGATCCGCAGCACGTTCGAGGGACTGATAATCAATGGATACGGCCCGACCGAGATATCGATCACCAGCCACAAGAGGCTGTATGCCAACGACGAACCGCGTCGCGACAAGAGCATCGGCTACCCGGTCGCGAACGCTACCTGCTACGTGGTTAGCCGTGACGGGAAGCGCCTGCCGATCGGTGGCATTGGTGAGCTTCAAATAGGGGGCGAAGGTGTTGCGAGGGGCTATCTCAATCGCGAGTCTCTGACCAGAGACCGGTTCATTCCGAATCCGTTTCAGACGGACGAGCAACGATCGACGGGCGCCAACGCTCGCCTATACCGTACGGGCGATCTCGCCCGCTGGCTGCCGAACGGCGAACTTGAATTTCTCGGACGCAACGATACTCAGGTCAAGATCTCGGGTCACCGCGTGGAACTCGGCGAGATCGAAGCCGTGTTGTCGCACTTTCCGGGCGTGACACGGGCGGCGGTGGCCGCGCGCGACGATGCCGGCTCCGGCGAGAAGCATCTGGTCGCCTACTATGTGAGCGATGTCCCGATCGAGCGCGGGGCGATCGAGACATGGATGCGATCGAAACTGCCGCGGGCCATCGTCCCTACTTGGATTCAGCGCGTCGACGAAATGCCACTAACGATCAACGGCAAGCTTGACCTCCGGCGTTTGCCGGTCGTCGAACCAGCTGCTAAAGGCCGCGAACACTATGAGCCGCCCTCGGACGACCTCGAAGCACAACTATGCCTGATCTGGTCGCGCGTTCTGGCCGTGCCGTCCGAACGCATCGGCAAACATGACGATTTCTTCGGGCTCGGCGGTGACAGTCTACGGGCGATCATGCTGGCTCAATCCATTTCGACGGATTTTTCGCGCAAGATCGACATTGCCTCTGTGTTCGAGAACAGCTCAATTCACGCCCAAGCGGAGTACTTGAGGCAGCATGCAACGGTTCCCTGGAGAGCCGGCGAGAGCATAGACAACGTTGATGCGACGGAGGGTGGTGATCCGTTGGTCTCCTTCGCCCAGGAGCGGCTCCTCTTCATTGACGAGTTCGAAGGTGGTATGCCCGCGTACAACATCGCGATGGCATTGGAAGTTGCCCTCACGGGCACCACCTCGCCCCAATCGATCGTCGTGGCACTCAAGGCTCTGTTACAGAGACATTCCGCGCTCCGGACGCTGCTCCGAGGCGAGCGCAACGGTGTACGATTGCAACACGTCCTTTCCGCGAGCGAGGCGATTGAGAGGTTTTCGCTGACTTCAACAGTTGCGCGCAGCCCGGGAGAACTCGACGCGCTCATGGCTGGAGAGGCTGCGCATGTGTTCCGCCTGGAAACCGAGCTGCCCATTCGGGCCGGACTGTTCAAGCTGGCGGGAAGAGACGCAAGCATCTACGTCAGCATCGTTGCCCATCACACCTGCTTTGACGGAAGGTCCTGGCAGATATTTCGACGCGAGTTTTCGGTGCTCTGCGCCCAAGGAGACGCGGCCGAGATCGGCCAGCCGGCGCGATCCTATGTCGACTTCGCGCTGTGGCAGAGGCAGCGGCTGGTTGGGCAAAGGCTGGTCGAGCTGCGCCAATTCTGGCTCGCTACGTTGGCTGATCATGAGCCGCTCAATCTTCCCATGGATCGACCGCGGCCAGGCAAGTTGGACTACGCCGGTGGGCAACACACGTTCGATATCGATCCGGAGGTCACGCAGCGGCTCAGGGCGCTCGCCAGAGCCACGCGCGTGAGCTTCTACAGCCTGCTGTTAGGTGCCTTTGTCCTGGTGCTCAGAGTCTTTTCTGGGCAGAACGACATTGTTGTCGGAACCCCGTCCGCCAACCGGATCGATCCGGCGTTCGACAAGGTTATCGGGTTTTTTGCGAACCTCCTCGTGCTGCGGATACAGGTCGAGGGCGAGTCGAGCTTGGCGACCTATCTCCGGAAGGTCGCGGACGTCGTCGTCAGGGCGATGGCGCACCAGGAGCTGCCCTTTGAATTGCTCGTGCAAGCACTCAACACGGAGAAAGATCCCAGCCGTCATCCCGTTGTGCAGGCCGTCTTTGGACTGGTGACTGACGATCCCGAACCTCCAACGAGATCGGACCAGGCGTCCCTGCAAGCATACATGCCGCGGTCCGAGCGAAAGACATGGGCCAAATTCGATGTTTCGGCGACAGTGACCGAGTATGCCGGCGGCATGACTGTCGATCTTGAGTATGCTTCGTCTCTGTTCGAAGTGGAGACGATCGTAAGCGTTGCCGCCTCGTTCAACAGGATACTGGTCCAGCTTGCCGGCTATTCAGACGCGAAAGCGCAACTCGCGATCTCCGACCTTTGCTCTGGTGAACGACGGCCGGTTTCTTCGTCTTCGCAAATACAATTCGGTAGCCCCCGAACACTGCACGGCGTCTTCGAGGAGGTCGCGGCACGCTGGGCCGGTGAGCCCGCGGTGGCCTGCGGCGATGTTGCGTGGACCTACAGGGAGCTCAACGAGACCGCGAACCGCATCGCACACACCCTGTTCGCCACCGTACCGCTTCGTCCGGACGATCTCGTCGCTCTGGTCATGGACAAGAGTGAACGGATGGTCGCGACGATTCTGGCGGTTTGGAAGGCCGGCGCGGCCTATGTTCCGATCGATCCGGGCTCGCCCGACGCCCGCATATCATTCATGCTCGAGGACACCGACGCGCGGCTCGTGCTCGTCGACTCTCAATATGGCGACCGCCTCCGCGCGCTGGAGGGAGCCGCAGGCCGGATCGTGCTTGAAGTCGATCGGTTGGCGCTCGATGTCGCATCCGCGCTCAACCCGGAAACACTGGCATCGCCCACCAATCTTGCCTACGCCATCTACACCTCCGGAACCACCGGACAGCCCAAGGCCGTCCTCGTCGAACATCGCGGCGTCGCCATATTCGGTGATCAGATCGCATCGATGTATCAGGCGAGAAATCCATCCGCACAGGAGGCCGTGCTCCTGACTTCGAACTATGCGTTCGACTTCTCTATTGAGCAGTTGGCGCTTTCCATTCTGAGCGGCAACAGGTTGATCATTGTCGCGGCGTCGGTGTTCTCCGACACGTTCTATGACGAGGTCAATCGGCATCGGATCAGCTTCCTGAGCGGGACACCAACGCAGGTCGAGCAAATGGACCTGTCGCGCTTTCGATATTTGCGTCACGTGCTCGTCGCGGGCGAAGCGTTCCATCCGCAGCACTTCGACAAGATCAGGCGTGAGTATTCCGGCGTGCTGTTCAACGCTTACGGAACAACCGAAACGACGGTGTACAATCTCGTACGGGTCTTTCCGCCGGGCGAGCCGTATCGAAATGATCTCGGCCAGCCTCTCGCGAATGCGCGGGTTTGTATTCTCAACCGTGATCTGCGACCCGTGCCGCTAAGCGCTCTCGGGGAGCTGTGCATTGCTGGCCCATGCGTCGCCAGGGGGTATCACAACAGGCCTGAACTCTCACGAGAGCGGTTTCTGGCCAACATATTGCCGACCGAGGATGACCAGAATGCGCGCGCATACGAGGTGCTGTATCGTACCGGAGATCTGGTGCGGTGGCATCCAAATGGCGCCCTTGAGTATCTTGGGAGGAACGACTCACAAGTGAAGATCCGGGGCGTGCGGATCGAACTGAGCGAAGTAGCTGCCGTCCTGGCATCCTTTCCAGGCATCAGGCAAAGCGCCGTCATCGCGCGCGACGGCCGGCTAATTGGCTACTACGTGAGCGAGAATGACGACCCGCTTGACGAAAACGAGATCGTTGGCTTTTTGCAGAGTAGGTTGCTGCGCGGGATGGTGCCGGGCGCGCTTGTCCGGCTCGACGGAGCGCTTCCGCTGACGATCAACGGTAAGCTGGACAGCCGAGGCCTGCCTGACCCGGAGCCCGTCAACGCGAAGGCCTTGAGAGCGCGTCCACGCAATGGGACCGAAGCTCGTTTGCTCCGCTTGTGGACCGCGTTGCTGCCACACTCCGAGATCGGCATCGACGACGATTTCTTCCGTTGTGGCGGCGACAGTATTGCAGCACTTCAGTTGACCGCAAGAATGCAGCGCATGCTTGGACTCAAGCTGAGCGTCAAATCGCTCTTTGACTATCCAACGATCCGTGCCTATGCTCAAAATGCGCTTGGCGATGCAGCGACGGCGACCCCGAACGCCACGACGTCGGCACCGTCGACCGGTTCCTGTCCCTTGCTCCCGATCCAGCAATGGTTTTTTGCGAAGCCGCTTGCCTCCCATAGACATTGGAACCAGCATTTCGCCATCAAAACGCCCGCGCTTCACATCGAGCGGCTACAAACGGCTGTTGGCAAGCTCGTCGGCTATCATGACGCATTCCGCCTGCGTTTTCGTCGAGGCGACGAGGGGGCAATCGAGCAATTCTACACCGAGCTTGTCGCGGTCGCGCCGATAAAGGAAATGGATGTGCGCGGAATGTGCCGAGAGCAGATCGACTCCTGCCTCGCGGACAGCGACGGGGGTTTCGATCTGGAGCATGGCCCGCTCTATCGCACGGTCTACCTTCACGGTTTCGAGGACGGCTCCGCCCGAATCTGGCTCTCGGTGCATCACCTGATCGTGGACGTCGTCAGCTGGCACGTCCTGACACAAGATCTCGAGATCCTGTACAATGGCGGCTACCTGGGCCCGTCACGTACGAGCTATCGGCAATGGGCGGAGTCGGTGCGTGACTACGTCGGTTCAGCTGAAGAGCGCATCTATTGGGCGGAGATTGCGGCAAGGATCGAGGCTGCCCGGGCCACCGAACTTGGCTCGTCCGCCAGACCGTCCGCAGCAAACCACGGACGTTTCAGGCTGAGCGAGTCGCAGACCCATGAGCTGCTGGTCGTTTGTCCTGCCGCATTCGAGGTTTCGATCATCGATCTGCTGACGACGGTCCTGGGCTTGGCCTTGCGCGCCGTGACGGGCCGGGCGATCAATCAAATGACGGTTGAAGGACACGGGCGCGAAGCATTCGACGGCGCCCCGGACGTGAGCGATAGTGTGGGCTGGTTCACGACCATGTACCCGATCGAAATCGAGTCTCATAACGACATCGAACGCAGTATCGCAGCGGCGAAGGCGAGCAGGGCGCGGGCGCCCTATAACGGCATCGGATACGGGGCATTGCGCGGTCGGTATGGAAGTGCCGTAGCTCCCCTTCCGCCGGTCAGCCTCAATTATCTCGGCATCGTCGCAGACTGCCGTTACCCCAAAGAGGGGTGGCTATTGGATCCCGCCATGTGCGGGACCAGCCGCTCGACAGATGCGACCGACTCGCTGCTTGATGTCACCATCCAGTGCGTGGATGGCAGTTTGATTGTCGATATCGACAGTCGATCGCCCCTGGCAGTCACGCGCCGCCTCGCAGCGGAGTTCGAGCGGCAGCTCAAGCTCGTCGTATCGCGACAACGGCCCGGGCCTACCCTCTTTTCGCAGGTGGCGCGGATGCCGGCATCACCGATCGACGGATATGAACCCTACGTTCTCGCGAACGAAATGAAGCTGGGTCCAAGACTTTTCGTCCTGCCGCCGGGCGAGGGAGGCGCCGAGAGCTATCTGGGTAATCTTGGCAAGCACCTGGCCTCTACCAGCATGGTGCTGTTCAACAACGTTCACCGGGCTCGGCCCATGTCGTCCTTCGAGGCGCTTGCACGATACTACATCGATCAGATTCGGAGCATCCAGCGTGCCGGCCCCTATCATCTGTGCGGCTGGAGCTTTGGAGGGGTGCTAGCGGTCGAGATGGCGGTCCAGCTTACGCGCGCCGGAGAAAGCATCTCGAGCCTGATCCTGATCGATCCCTTCTTCGACGTGTCAAAGGCGCTGGCTGACCTCGACCTGCAGGGTGAAGCTCTTGGCCTCGATCCGATCTATCAACGCTATCGCCCGGCGTCGGAGGATCTGCAGCGCTTATGTCGACGCACGCAGGAGATTCTGTTGTTCAAGGCGACCCATCCTGACAGTCATCGCGATGACAGTCCGTGGAGTGCGCTGTTCGACTATTATGCTCGCTCGGACGCCAACAATCTTGACGTGTTGGTCGGGTCGGCCGCCTTTTCGACCGTCAAATTGCCTGGCCAAACCCACTTTTCGTGGGTCAACGATCGACACACTGTCAGTGCGATGGCGGATCGGATCGAGGCGGTACTGCGGCGGCCGGCGCATCGACCAGAACATGGCTATGTAGTTCCTTCACTATGACGGGAGATTGAATGTGGCCCTAGCTCTGAATCACCGCGATGCAGCCGCGACCGCACAAGAGCTGCCGACGCCCGTCATCGACATTGGTCCGCTGGCGGGTGACGACCTGGATGCCAAGATGCGGGTTGCACAACAGATCGATTTGGCCTGCCGGGGCTCCGGTTTCTTCTACGCGGCCAATCACGGCATTAATCTTGCCGAGCTCGAGAGGGTGACCGGCGGCTTCCATCGCGCGCTATCCGAGCAGGAGAAGTTCCGTCTGGCCATTCACGCCTACAATCCAGCTAGCCCACGGTCCCGGAGCGGCTACTACATGTCGATCGAGGGAAAGAAGGCGAACGAGTCGTTCTGCTACCTGACGCCGTCATTCACCAACTTCCATCCGCGGATCCGGGCGGCGACGCCATTGCATGAGGTCAACGTCTGGCCCGAGGACAATGAAGGGCACGGATGGAAAAATTTCTACGAACAATACTATCGCGACGTCTTCGGGCTTTCCGCTCGGCTACTTCGAGGCTTCGCGCTTGCCCTGGGCAGGCGAGAGAACTTCTTCGATGCTTACTTCCGCTTCGAAGACACGCTGTCCGCGGTTTCGCTGATTCGGTACCCTCATCTCGACAACTATCCACCGGTCAAAATCGGCGCCGACGGCACCAAGCTGAGCTTCGAGCAGCATCAGGACGTGTCGTTGATCACGGTTCTGTATCAGACGCCTGTCCCCAATCTTCAAGCGTTCACGCCGGAGGGATATCGCAACGTTCCGACCTCGGCTGATGCATTCCTGGTCAATTGTGGGACCTACATGTCCTACATTACCAACGACTATTACCCGGCTCCAGCCCACCGGGTAGCTTATATCAATGCTGAACGACTTTCGATCCCGTTCTTCGTGAACCTCGGGTACGACGACGCGATCGAACCCTTTTCGCCCAACGAGACCGAGCGACGCAACACGAAGGCGATAACCTATGGGAGCTATCTGGGGACGGGACTTCGCAACCTGATTGTCTCGAACGGTCAGACTTGATGCGACCGGCAACGGAGCCGGCATCGTCCGGGTGCGGCGCGACGGAAGGCAGTGCATCACGGCAGGAGTGCGGGTTGACTCCCTCCGCTGACTGGGCCGATGTCCGCGCTCGGATGATGATTGATCCGCGCACGGCATATCTTAATAGCGCTGCTTTCGGGCCGCTGCCGCGCGAGGTCTTAAGCCGTGTGACAGCGCTCCGCCGTTACCTCGCTGAGGACCCTGCAGATTTTCAATTGCGCCGCGTGCCCTCGCTCTTGTGGGAGGCGCGCGAGCGTCTGGCCGGCTTCATTGGGGGCGATCCCAATCGTTTGCTGCTGACGACGAACGCAACGACTGCGATTAATCTCGTCGCATCCTCGCTGGCACTCGAGGCGCCCGGCGAAATCCTGATGACAGACCAGGAATATGAAACCATGAGGTGGTGCTGGGAACGCAGCGCGCGCAGATTGGGGTTGACAGTCAGGACCGTCACTCTGCCCGAGCTACCCGAAAGCGCAGAAGAAGTCTTTGAGGCCGTACACTCCGCAATAGGACCGCAGACACGGCTGCTTTTCATCAGTCATATCTTGTCGGCAACCGGACTCGTCATGCCGGCTCGTAGCTTGTGCATTGCGGCTCGGGAGCGCGGCATCGTTACGGTGGTCGATGGCGCACAGGCCCCCGGCCTGATCGATCTGAAGCTTGAGGATATGAACTGCGACTTCTACGCCGGGAGCTGTCATAAATGGCTGCTTGGCCCCATGGGCACCGGGTTTCTGTATTTTGGCTCCAGCAAGATGGTGGGGCTCGAACCATTGCAAGTCAGTTGGGGCTATCGTGGCGATTTGGCCGCTGCGCCGTTGCACCAGCGTGACCGATTTGGCAGCACACCCGCCCTGCGCAGGCTTGAGTGCGAGGGTACACGCGACCTCTGCCCCTGGTTAGCGCTGCCATCTGCAATCGATTTCCATGCCGCCCTCGGAATGTGCAACATTGAGGCTCGACGGCACGAGCTTACCTGTCGAGTCCGCGATCGGCTTTGCGGAGAGCTCGGCTTTGGGCCCGCTACTCCCGCCAGCCGCTCACTAAGTGGTGCCATAGTGTCGTTTCGAATGCCCGACGGGACAGATGCGCCTGCACTGCGACAGGCTCTTTTCGAAGGCTTCGCAATCGAAACCTCTTTGATTGAGCGTTCGCACGACCTGATTCTCCGGGTGTCCACGCACTTCTTCAACAACCAAGCCGATATTGATCGGTTGACGGACGCGCTCCGAGACTTGTTGGGCCATGTTCAAGGTATTTGAGTCGATCGAATTGGGCCGTAAACGTCAGTAACGTCCAAAAACTGTGCGGAAGTGATCGTGATCGTCATGAGTACCGATCAGGACGGGATCGCCTTGAACAAATAAAGTGGCAGCGATCTGCGGATAAGTAGTGCCGCCGGACAGGCTTGAACTGGTGTAGCAATCCCGCTTATTATTGATTTTATTATTTTTTTTGGTCTAGTGAGTCCACCGTGAAGAATGCAGATCCACCTGACAGATAGACAGAATTTGTCTCGGTAAAGTATTCGATTTTGCAGGAAAGCTGGGTGTTGTACCTGGCTTTCTTGCGTTTTGGGATTTTGCTCTTGAGCGATTCGTGATTCCCTGACGGCGTCGTCGACATTGGGGAATGCGATGAGCAAACCGCGGGATGATCGCCAGAAAGACCTGCTGCTTCCGGCGCTGGATCAGATCATCGACATGGGTCATCCGCTGGTTCGGTTGGCGGCGCTGATCGACTGGAAGTTTCTGGATGAGCGCTTTGGTTCGGTGTGCCAGGCGGGGTCGGGGCAGCCTGGCCTGCCGACGCGGCTTGTCGCCGGCCTGTTCATTCTGAAGCACATGCACAACCTGTCGGATGAGGTGCTGTGCGCCCGCTGGATCGAGAATCCCTACTACCAATACTTCTGCGGCGAATTGAGCTTCTGCCACCGGCTGCCGTTCGATCGATCGTCGATGACACGCTGGCGTCATCGGCTCGGGGAGGAGCAACTCGTCGCGCTAATTCAGGAAAGTCTGTCGGTGGCGCACAAGACTGGCGCGATCGGCGCCAAGGACCTGGAGCGGGTGGTGGTCGATACCACAGTGCAGCCCAAGGCAGTTGCGCATCCGACCGATGCACGGCTGATGCATCGGGCCATCATCAAGCTCGTCGGGCTCGCCAAGCGCAACCGTGTGCCGCTGCGCCAGAGCTATCTGCGCCTGGCCAAGCGCGCCGCCATCATGGTCGGCCGCTATACCCACGCCCACCAGTTCAAACGCGCCCGGCGCCAGCTCAAGTTTCTGCGGACACGGCTTGGCCGGATCATCCGCGACATCCGCCGCAAGATTGATGGCGATTCGGTGCTGGAAGCGCGGTTCGGCCCGCTGCTCGGTTTAGCGCAGCAGGTGCGCAGCCAGGATCAGCATCAGCGCGGTCCGAAGGTCTATGCGTTACATGCCCCTGAGGTCGAGTGCATCGGCAAGGGGAAAGCCCGCGCGCCTTACGAGTTCGGGTGCAAGGTCAGTATTGCCACCCCTGTGACGTCTCCGAAGGGCGGGCAGTTCGTGCTCCATGCCAAGGCGCTGCATGGCAATCCCTTCGACGGGCACACGCTCGGCCCTGTGATCACCGATATGGAGAAGCTCACCGGCGTGGAGGCCCGCCGCATCCACGTCGACAAAGGGTACCGCGGCCACAACCACCCGCATCGGTTCAGGGTCTGGATCTCGGGTCAGGTCCGCCGCGTTACGGCTACCATCCGGCGCGAGATGAAACGTCGCGCGGCTGTCGAGCCTGTCATCGGCCACGTCAAGGCCGAGCACCGCATGGACCGCAACTATCTCAAAGGCCGCGCTGGTGACCGCATCAACGCTGTTCTCGCCGCAGCCGGATACAACTTCGGACTGCTGCTGCGATGGCTCGCAGGACTCTTACGTGCCATCATCCTGGCGCTTGCCCCGGCCCAAAAGATCGCTTGAAACGCCATTCGGCCGCGTTCTTCACGGGGGACTAGTGATCTGTTCTTGTGTGGCAATCTTGAGGGGCATTACGCAATAAAGATTACAACCTTCGGCGCAAGGTCGCGATCTTGAAATTACCTGCCCCAGCGCGCTGGGCACTTCACCTTTCGGCTCAAAGCAGACCAAGGCGAGCATGACGTCTGGTTAGCTGTGGGCCAGAAGGCGACCTGAGTCATCTACCTCGTTTCACAACGCAAGGCCAAAGCGTAGCTTGTGGCAAGCCATTCACAAGCGGTGCAAATCATCGTACGATGGAGCATCCGAATGATTCATGCCCCTTTCGATGCACTCTTTGTTGAGGGCTCTGTACAAGCATGGCGAGGGCCAAGCCTACGCGCATCAAGGTTCGCCGCATCAGAGTTCGCTGTCAGTCATGAGGCTCCTCGTCATTACTGCAAGCAAGTGCGCCCCAACAAAAAATGGCGTAGCCGCAAGCCTGCGTGCATCTCGTGGATAATACAGCCGTAACCGTTCACGCCAAAGACGGCCGCCCCCGGTGGATTGATATCGAGTGTCGCTATCGCCAGGATATCGACATGCGACAGGTCGATTGCGCAGCACATTCTGAAGGCGCTCGGCATACGCGCCGACTTACAGCTGGCGCTCGATCGGGAATACTTTGAGGCAGCGATTAAGCGGGCCCTTAGAGACGGTTGTGACGTGCTCCACGTCTCGTGCCATGGCGATGATAACGGAATCGGTCTGACTGATGACGATCCCGACCACTCCAACCGACAAGGGATCGATTGGAAAATGATTTTGTGCAACTATTCCAGGGGCCGCTATGACCCTCCTCAGGCCCTGGTCATGTCGGCGTGCTGCGGTGCTTCAAGTCTACTGAGTCGCGCATTCACCAACGTGGCGAAACGACCCGCGATGATAATCGGTTCATCGGACAAGCGGCCAGCCTCCGATTATGTGGCAGCATGGTCGCTTCTGTATCGGCGGTTCAAGCGGAAAGGCATCTTGAAGGGACCGACGCAAAGAGTGCTCGAAGACGTTTGTGCTGTCGTGAATGAGAACTTTCGGTACTTCCGGTGGAATGATGAGCGCGGGTGCTACCTGCGTTACCCTGGCACAGACGCGCATTTTGATGTCATCGAGGTTTAGGCGCGACAGTTCGCGATCGATCTGATGCTTCGGAGTCACCCAACCTCGGGCGATTCTAGAAGAGTCCCGTTTATAGCAAGTTTGCAGTTGAGGCGAGTACAGCTGCGAGGATTCATACTCAATAAGATGCAGTCTCGCGCCGGGTTGAGCTAACGGTGTCAGGACTTGTTGAGCGCATTCAGCCATTTGCGTAGCGCTGCGCCGTTCATGAGCTCGATTCTATGAGGAGGTGCCTTCGCCAGCCTGGGGTCTTCTAACAGCCGCGGTGCGAAGTCTGATGTCGTGGTCAGGATACCCTTGGAGTACGCATCCGGCGGGCGCCGTCTTGTCTGACACGCTGTAATTCGCCAAGCGTGTGACCTTAAGTCTAGCTTTAAGGTCATCAGGCGATGCGGGTCGAGGTTTTGGGCGGGCTGGAGCGTCGGCGGCGTTGGTCGCAGGATGACAAGGCACGGATTGTCGAGGAGACGTTGGCGCCGGGCGCAAAGGTGACAGCGGTTGCACGTCGCAACGGAGTAGCGGCCAGCCTGGTGTTCACCTGGCGTCGTCAAGCGCGGACATCCGAGCAGGTCGCACCGTCTTTTGCGCCGGTGCAGATCGCCGCCACGGAGGCGGAGGAAACTCCGAAGCTCTTACCTGCGGGTGATAGCCGAGGGCGGTCTGTAGTGGCCGCGCGTATTGGATTGATCGAGATCGACCTCGGTAACCGGCGACGCATCCGAGTGGACTCGCACGTCGATCCAGAAGCGCTGGCGCGGGTCCTCGAGGTACTTGAGCGCCGATGATTGCCATACCGGGTAATGTGCGGGTGTGGCTTGCGACCGGCCACACCGATATGCGCCGCGGCTTCCCGAGCCTCGCGCGTCTGGTCCAGGAGAGTTTGAAGCGTGATCCGCATGCCGGTGATCTCTATGTTTTTAGAGGCCGCCGCGGCGACCTGATCAAGATCATCTGGCATGATGGCCAAGGCGCGTGTCTGTTCACGAAGCGGCTGGAGCGAGGCCGCTTTTTGTGGCCATCAATGGCGGATGGCGTTGTGACGATCAGCGTTGCGCAGCTATCCTATCTCCTCTCCGGAATTGATTGGCGGATGCCGCAGGCAACCTGGCGTCCACAGGCTTCCGGTTAAATCGAGCGGGATTTTTTGCGACGAATATGGTTGATTCGTCCTCGTGACGACGCCCGCCGATCCGCTTCCCTCCGACCTTGCCGCAGCACACGCGATGATCATTGCGCAGCGCGAGCAGCTGACGCTGGCGAAGTGCGAGGTGACCGTCGGCCGGCTGGAGATCGAGCGGCTGAAGCTGATGCTGGCCAAGGCACGGCGAGAACAGTTCGGGCAATCTTCTGAGCGCAGCAAGCTGCTGGTCGAGCAGCTCGAACTCGCCATCGAGGATCTTGAAGAGACCCAGGCTGAGCAGGAAACCAAGGCCGAGCTCGCAGCGCCGGAAGCCGCCAAACAGCAGCGCGTGCAAAATCCACGGCCGCCGCGACGTCCGTTGCCGGACAATCTGCCGATCGAACGCATCGTCGAACCCGTTCCTTGCGTATGTGGCAAGTGCGGCAGCGAGCGACTGCACAAGCTCGGCGAGGTGGTATCGAAGACCCTGGAATGTGAGCCGCGGCGCTGGAAGATTATCGAGCATGTCCGCGAAAAGTTCTCCTGCCGGGATTGTGAGGCAATCACCGAGGCGCCGGCGCCCTCCCATCCGATCCCGCGAGGCTTTGCCGGGCCGAGCCTGCTGGCGATGGTGCTGGTCAACAAGTTCCTGCTGCACCAGCCGTTGAACCGACAGAGCAAGACCTATGCCCGCGAAGGGATCGAGATCGACGTCTCGACCCTGGCGGATCGGATCGGCGCCTGCGTGGTGGCACTCGATCCCATCATTGAGGCGATCCGGATCCATGTCATGAGCGCGGAACGCATCCACGCCGACGATACGACGGTGCCGGTGCTGGCCAAGCTCAAGACGGTTACCGGCCGGATCTGGACCTATGTTCGCGATGACCGGCCGTTTGGCGGCACGGATCCGCCGGCGGCCCTGTTCTACTACTCACGCAACCGGGCTGGAGAACACCCGCAAAGCCATCTTGCCGGCTATGTCGGCCTCATTCAGGCCGATGCCTTCGATGGGTATAACCAGCTCTACAAGGCCCAAAGGAAGCCAGCTCCGATCCTTGAAGCGGCCTGTTGGAGCCACGGCCGCAGAAAGTTCTTCGACCTGGCGAAATCTGGAGAGGCGCCGATTGCCAGCGAGGCCGTGCGACGCATCGATATCCTGTTCGAGATCGAGCGCACCATCAACGGCAAAACGCCGGAACAGAGGCTTGCGGTACGTCGTGATAAGTCGAGGCCGATCGTCGCCGATCTCGAAATCTGGATGCGTCAGCAGCGAACCTTGCTCTCATCAGGCAACGATACTGCAAAGGCGATCAACTACCTGCTCAACCGTTGGGCGGCGTTCACCCGCTTCCTGGACGATGGTCGCATCTGCCTCTCGAACAACGCTGCCGAACGAGCGTTACGCGGTGTGGCTGTCGGAAGACGAAATTGGACCTTCGCCGGTTCAGATGCCGGCGGCCATCGCGCCGCCGCCGTCTATACCCTGATCGAAACCTGCAAGATGAACGACGTTGATCCGCAAGCTTGGCTCGCGGATGTGTTGGCCAGGCTTCCAGATCACCCCGTCAACAAAGTCGCCGACCTGCTCCCGTGGAATTGGAAGGCGACCCAACAGTCCAGAGCGGCTGCCGCCTGAGCGCCACGGCTGACCGGCGCGCCTGCCCGGGGTGCTGACCGGATGCGTACCCCTTGGAAGCATTGGGGTCGAGTGCAACGACGCCCATAAGCGCGTGCACTTCTTCCTTCGTAACGAGGTTGCCGGGCTTGTAGGCTTTTACCGAGTCAAGCACCTTTATACTGCCGATGCCGTTCTTGATTGCGATGACGTCCCGGCCATGGTCGCCGGAACGTGGCGTCAGAACAACCTCGTCGAAACCAGCCTTGACGAAAGCGCCGGCAATAATCTCTTCCCAGATGCGCGAGGGAATGTTGTGCGCGTCTTTCCAATCATTCTTTCCAGCTCTTCTAGAACGCTGGTCCACACGATGGACGCGGCCTTGATTAAGGTGCCTTCTTCTACGTTACGCTCCGGCACCATGACGCTGGCAACGCTTAGGTCCACCTTTTGCGTCTTGCGTTCAATGAGGTTTTCGAGGAGGCGATCGTAGTTCGCTATGGTGACCAGCTGTGGATCGGTGACGGCAAATTTGCCGTTCAGTTCGCTTAGCATCGTTGAGCGACGCTCCTCAGCATTCATCGAAGGTCTATACGATTCAGCCCCGTGGGGGCGCCATGTCCGGAGAAGTGCATGATGGTGGAGTTGGTCTCTAAGAACTGCCTCTTCCATTCCGCTAGGAGGGAGTCTGCAAGGTGATCGGAAGCCACCTCGCTCTTTTTCCCTGTGTGTTACTATCGTCAGGCTCGTCTGACATCTGTACCCCCGTCGTCCTAGTACAGTCTAAGTGACGCCCAGATTGGTATTCATGAACCTCCTCCGAATTGATGGACACCCGTAGTAGGCTCGAAGAGCCAGGAGGTGTCGGATGGAAGGACGTCAACGTCGCTCGTTTACCGATGACTACAAGCGGCAAGCGGTTGATCTCGTAGCGTCTAGCGGTCGCTCGATCGGCTCGGTTGCCAAGGAACTTGGCTTGCGTGATTCCGTGCTACGGCGGTGGGTGGAGCAGCGAGGGGCCCGGCTGGAGCCGACGGCGGCGGCGCGGCGCCCCGCAACGCAGGCGACGCTGCCGTCGGCGGACCACGCGGCGGAGATCGCTCGTCTGCAGCGCGAGAACGACCGGCTGCGCATGGAGCGCGATATTTTAAAAAAGTCCATTGCGATCTTTGCTGGAGTTCAGAAATGAGATTTCGCTTCATCGAAGATCGCCGCGCCGACTATCCAGTGACGATCATGTGCGACGTGCTTGGCGTCTCGCCTGCTGGATATTACGCCTGGCGAGCGCGCCCTGAGAGCCAGCAGGCCATTGCCAACCGTGAGCTCGTCGACGACATCAAGCGGGTTCATCGCGACACAAACGGCCGCTACGGCAGCCCGCGCATCCATGCCGAGCTGAGAGCCCAAGGCCGTGGAGCGAGCCGTGGTCGCATCGAGCGGTTGATGCGTCGTCACGGTATCAGAGCCATCATGGCGAGGCCGCGACGGGTGCGCACCACCGACAGCCGTCACGATTTCCCGATCGCGGCGAACTTGCTCGAGCGCAACTTCGTCGCCGCCGCGCCGAACCGCATCTGGCTCGCCGACATCACCTATGTCCAGACTGATCAGGGCTGGCTCTATCTGGCCACGGTCATGGACCTCTACAGCCGCAAGATCGTCGGCTGGGCGATGGCGGATCATTTGCGCGCCGAGCTGCCTCTGGCGGCGTTGCGGATGGCAATCGCGGCGCAGCGGCCAAATGCCGGCCTGATCCACCATTCCGATCGCGGCGTTCAATATGCCTCGGCGGATTATCGCAAGCTGATGCAAGCCACCGGCCTCAGAGCCTCGATGAGCCGCAAGGGCGACTGCTATGACAATGCCCCGATGGAGAGCTTCTTTCACACGCTCAAGACGGAGCTCGTTCACCACCGGCACTATGAAACGCGGGCAGAAGCCACACGGGATCTCTTTGCCTATATCGAGGGCTTCTACAATCGAGTTCGCCGTCACTCCGCCATCGGCTTTATCAGCCCGATCGAGATGGAGCTAAAAGCAGCTTAACCCTGTCCATTTTTTCGGTGGAGGATCATCAATCTGTTCTAAGTCAGGCTCGCAGATTAGTTGGCTGGCCAGGATCCTTCTTAGCCGCGAGCGTGGGGCGAGGACAGCTTAGGCGCCTCTATGCTCTCTCGGGCGTACAGGTCTTGGTCCTCATCGGTCCCGGTTAGCATCGAAGGCATCGCCTTAGAGCGAATGGCTCCTACTTGGCATTCGGTCCCGGTGGTGAAGACATTTAGGGATCGTTCGTGGTCTCGCCCTCATAGCCCCCGAAATGGGTGCCGGCTGCGAGCTGCGTAGACCTTGCAATTAGGGCCACTTAGCGTATATTCACGTTATGTTCTTGTTGGCTCGGGTGGGAACTGGATGAGGAACACTCTCAAGACAGTTCTCTTTGTGGCCGCATTTTCGCCGGCGCTGATTAGCGTTGGCGTCGCTCGCCTGTTTGCCGGCGTGTCGTTTTGGGATGCGGTCTACTATATCTTCGCTGGCTTCATAGGTTGTCTGCTGGTCGTTTACATTTTGTCGGCTCTTAAGTGGAAAGGCGAGGAATTTCCATTCAGTGCTAAAAAGATTGAATCGAATGACGTGCTTCTTCTGGGCGTTGTGGTCACATACATCTTTCCATTTCTCGCAAGGGCGACCGAAATTACGATCAGCGCTATGGTGCTAATCGCCGCAGTAGTTTGGATCATTTTCTGGCTTACTGACGCGACAATACCAAGTCCGTTGATGCGGTTAATCGGGTATCGTTTCTACAAAGCCGAAGCAGCTAACGGCATGGTTTACACGCTCATTTCGCGGCGGGAAATTTTTGATCCCCAGCAGGTCAAGGCTGTCAAACGAATATCGGGATCAATGCTTTTGGAGATTGCTGAGTGAATTTGTTCGCCTTGATGAGTGATCGACGAATTGTCCGTATTCCGCTGACAGCCGAAGTGCAGCTCGAGATGGACGCGACCTTCGAAGTTCAAGAAAAGAGGTTCAGAACATCTTGTGAGGAACAGATCCCTTTTGATGGGAAGTATAAGCCAGATGATGGCGAATGCCTTTTCATCGACGATTACGACGATATAGACGGTCTCCATAGGGCGATTGCGAATCCTCTGAGCATACCACAGATCACGCCCACTTCAGACGAATTGGAGGGCATCAAGGCTCTCTTCACGGGGAAGAACGTGGACGGCCAGAGGATCGCGCTAATTCAAAACTTCGACAAGCGTAAGATTATTTCTAATCGGGGTTTCTCAATTTTCCACTCGGCCGACGTTTTCAAGAAGGTTGAGGGTGTCGGCTTGACGATTGGCATGAGCCTTTCCGCGATTCTAGAAGAAAAGAGGCTGTACTTTTTTAGTTTTTACTCTGCGCGGCAGATCTTTGATCTCAGTCAATATTTCAGAGAAGCAACAGACGAGGATCTCAGTGAATTTGCTGCGAGTGACATGCTCAAGATCAGCGATCCTGCAGCGTTCGTGGCGGCCTCCGATAACTGGGTGAGGAGGAAGGTGGCGCTAATTATGCAAAGCGGCATCCTGGAGAGGATTGACTTCGAGGCAACGAAGGCCTCCGCTCTTATTTTCGGTATCAACATCGAAACCGAGGCCAATGGTGATAAAGCTGCCTTGGTGCTCCCCACAATGAAACCCGAACTCAAGAAGCTTCTTCGCTTTCTCGACGAAGATTACTTTCAATCCGTGCTTTCCAGCACGCCGCATCTGTCCAATTCGAAGAGGCCGGTGTAGTTAGTCCAACCGTTCAGCCCCGCGGAGAGGACAGCAGGGTCGAGGCCTCATTGGACTCCCACTCTGCAAACGAGGCCGGCAATTGCCAGAATACTCGCCACGCATTGTTCAGGGTGTCACGCACGCGAGCATGCGCGGTTGATGTGGCGACTACGATCCCGATTTTCTCAATACCCTCTCTCGCTGTTAAAACAAGCGTTTCGATTTGCTTGTCTGGATAGCACAAGTAGTATTCGGCCGGCGCACGATAGCCCATCATGCTAATAAACTTGTGCCAGGTACGCTCAATCAACTGAGCTTCGCTGTCGAAAGCACCAAGCGATCGCAGCATAAAGAGTATCGCGCGCATGCGAGCATCATCAGCAGGGTGTGTTGATTCTCGTCTGATCGGTGTTGCGAATGGATCGCCGCCGCGCTTGACGGAAAGATGGTAGTGAGACCAGACATACGCCGGTCCAGCTGTTAAGACGCCAAACAAGTCACAGAAGAACTCTTCCGTCCAATACTTGGTCCAACACGTTCGCCACAGCCGGAGCTGAAAGAGCCTCGCCTCTTGATTGCGGAGGCGCTCCGCTGCCAGAGTTTGATTCTGAAAATAACCCACCATAGCAAATAGGCTCGCAGTAAATGCGTCAGCGTAGGGCTCGAGATTTGGTGCATCGAGGTGACTGTGCAGCGGATGACACAGCTCGTGATAGATATCGGGTAAATGAAGCAGGAACCTGCTTTCGAGAAGGGGAAGAAAAAGAAGATGGAAGTCTGAGTAGATATGAAAGTAGTCCTGCGAGGACATGTGACTAACCACAGGCAACATAAGAGGGTAATTAATCTCCGTTCCTATTTCTGTGATCAGCCGGTTTAACGCGGCGTCCGCGTCATTTGCTCGGCTAAGTGCAAATATTCCAACTCCTTCAACGGTATTCAACCGCTCGCTGAGACGCTTAAATTCGCGAAGTCTTTGAGGTGTTTGAAGGTCCCCATCGACTACGTTCTCTTCAAGAAGCGTACGAGCTATGCAGGATTTTGGGTGACGAGGCGATCAGGCGGCGTGGTTTGCCGGCATGTGGATGACCTCGATGCCGTCGTTGAATCTGACACCTGCGATGAGCTTCGGCAACTGATTTGTGCCTTTGAGCCGCCGCCACTTTTTTGATGCGGCGATAACCAGCTTGAACACCATCAGCCTGGCGGTCGTTGAGGACAGCGATCCTTTCGTTCGCACGGTTCTGTGTCGCACGGTCGCGAACACGCTTTCGATGGGGTTGGTCGTGCGCAAGTGATCCCAATGCTCGGCAGGAAAGTCGTAGAAGGCCAGCAGCGCGTCGCGGTCCTTTGCGAGGCATTCGACCGCCCGGCCGTACTTGGTGCGGTATTTCTCGGCGAAGACGTCGATCGCCACTTCGGCGGCCGCCCGGTTTGGCGCCCAATAGACTTCGCGCAGGTCCTTCTTCATGTTGGCCTGCACCGAGAGCGGGACCTTGTCCAGGACGTTGACGGTCTTGTGCACCCAGCAGCGCTGGTGCCGCGTGCCGGGAAACACCTCGTCAAGCGCCTTCCAGAAGCCGAGCGCGCCGTCACCAACGGCAATTTCCGGGGCGATTTGCAACCCGCGTTGCTTCACGTCGATCAGGAGCTCACGCCAGCTCTGCGCGCTCTCCCGGACACCGACCTGAAAGCCGATCAACTCCTTCTTGCCTTCCGGCGTCGCGCCGATCAGCACCAGCATGCACTCGCCGTGGTCTTCCATGCGTGCCTGCAGGAAGACGCCATCGGCCCACACATACACGTACCGCCGCGCCGAGAGATCGCGCTTCTGCCAACGCTCATACTCGCCCTGCCATTCGGCCGTCAGCCGGGAAATCACCGCCGGCGACAGGTTCGGCGCGTCCTTACCCAGCAGGGCCGTCAGCGCCTCCTGGAAATCGCCCGTCGAGATGCCACGCAGGTACAACACCGGCAACAGCGCATCCAGGCTCCTGGTCCGCCGCGCCCATAGTGGCAGAATCGCCGAGCTGAAGCGGATCCGCTCGCCATCGCCGGCTGCACCGCGGTCCCGGATCTTCGCCCGTGCGACCTCGACCGGTCCGATGCCGGTCGCAATCGTTCGAGCCGGGCCGTAACCATGCCGCACGACACGGGCGCGCCCGTCGGCAAGCTTCAAATCTTTCACCGTGGCAAGAAACGTCTCGACTTCGATCTCCACGGCCTGCGCCAGAAGCTGCCGAGCACCAGCTCGCAAAATATTGGTCAGTGGATCGTCGATCTCGTCGGGCTGACGAAGGGCAACAATATTGCTAGTCTCGTTCATGGCGTATCGCTCTCCTTGAGAGGTTCTGGCAGGCTCGACACCCGCCTCGATACGCCGCCTATCTCATTCCGTCATCACCCAGCTTCACGCATAGCTCCGAAGCGTACTGAACTCAGATTGAAGGCGATCGAGTTTGGCAAGGCAGTTTTGCCGAAGCCCGTCATATTCTCGCGGCGATCTTGAGAGAACGATGCCGCGTAGCTTTCGTATCCGCTCAAGCGATTGACTAATAGAGCCGACCAGATAGTCCTCTATCATCCTCGACCCCAAAGCCGCCCGGCTACCTCAGACCGTTGGCGCTCCAGACTCTGGGCAATTACCTCTAGTCGCTGCCGATCGGTCTGGCTTAGCTCTCCCGCTAAAAGCCGAGATCCTAGCTGAGGAAGGTCGACCGGAGTGTCGCCACGCGGGTCGCGCAAAAAACTATCTAGTATGAGTGCCTCGTAGGATCGCGAAGTCTGTCCATGATCGCCAGTGTCAACCAGCAATTGACCGAGGCGCCGTTGAGCCTCTCCGTGCGTCCCATTTCTTCGAGCCTCTTTGATGACGGTATCTATGAGCGCCGCAAACTGTTCTACACTCGCATAAATGCCCGTGAGTAAGCTGAGGTCGCTCATGTTGTGCCCTCCGCAACGTCATCATTGCCGAATGCAATCTCATCCTCATTTACGTCTGTAGCTTCATCGAACAAGCTCCGGTCGCAGAGCTTGATCGAGATCGGAACACGCATCGATCCTTCAGGCTGGGCCCATGTTAAACAACTCAAAGCAAAGACATCTTCGAGACACTGTTGAATGGGCATTTCACCAAAGGCGCGACGGATATGAAGAGGATTTGCGGTGCCAGGAATGCGAAAAGGCCTTCCCGTAGTGCACACGAAACCTTCATCGTCGTCGATACCGATCCAATTGCCAACTATCGGATTGTCGACGGAAGATTCGCGCCCGTCCCGCGCAGGGTGCATATCGAACATCCGCAACGGCGCGGCCGCTGTTTTAGAGATGTTGACGACTGTTAGTTGCCACTTCGCGTCGATGCTGCCATCTGCTGCGAGATGGGCGCAAGCATCTAACAAGCCAGCGATCTCGCTTGGCCAGGCGCGGCCATCGCGGTGAATTACTATTCGTCGTGGCAAGGACGTGAAGGACCGGCGTTCCTTACGAACAAGATCCTCCACGTACTGGCACACCTGATTTCTTAAAAGCTGCTCTTTCTGCCGCGAAGCGCTCGCAGCAAACCGGATTATCTTGCCGCCATCACCGATCAACGTAAACGCGGCGGTGCTATTTTTGACATCGATTCCGACAACCACGTCGGCATGAAGTCGAGAATCAAGAACGAATGGCCATTTGCCGCTGGTCAGGAGAATCTTGTTGATCGCTACGTTACGAAGGTAACCAGCAACTTGGCGTCTCTGCTTCTCATCAATGGCGTACTGTGTTTCCCGACCATTGTTTTTCGCATAATAGGCTTGGCGGACGGTATCGGTATGGATCACCGATGCTGTGATCTCGAATCGGTTCACGAATTCTTTCACGATCCAGGCTGCTAGTTGATCTGCGGAGCGCTTTCGCTGTTTAAAGCGGTGAACCATTACGAGCGCAAAGCTACCCGGACGGGTTCGTGTTTCTTCGAGCGCGATCTTAATTGCGCGGGATTGGCCCACGAAATCGCGGGTGCCTGTTAGGTCGTCGTAGACGATGATCTCCGGGGAGTATCCGCCGGGATTAGGAAAAAGTGATGCTACTTGAACCTTCAGATCCGCAAGGAATTGCTGGCCTGAACTGTTATAGATGCTCTTTGGCATAATGAAATATTGCCGCGCGAGCGGTGACTGCTCGTAAAATCCAACTTTACGGTCATCAAGCAGCGTCAGTCGGTTGCGAGCGTAATCGCGGATACCTTGCAGGTAACCATTCCGCGTATCTATCGAAAGCTTGGTGCCGTTTCCGAATCCCAACGCAGGTAGGCTGAACGATCTGCCGTTTGTTCGCGCGGGCCTCGGGCTTACCGTCAGAGATGCTGCTCCAATATTTGTTGAATGCAGGAATTTGCGTACGACCTCGTTAATCTGCGTGTGCCGCACGTCTGGTTTGATGGTGGTGAGCGACTGATGGCGCGCGCCAATATCGCCGTGTGTGTCTTCGACTAAGTAGCACAGTGCGGCAGGAGCGGACCGTTGTTCAGGTCCCCTAGTTCGATAATAGATGGCGTGACCATCCGGAGAAAGATTGGCGAGAGAGGAGGTGACAGGCTTAGCCGATTTGGTGTGAAGATAGTCGATAAGGCTAACGGCTTTTCCATCCAAGGAGATTGAGGGCTCGCCGAGTTTTTGATCACAAAGGCCGGCGATAGCGACTTCAAACCATTTCTCTCCCATCCGGTAGACGCAAGATCGGCCCTTTAGCCGGCTCACTTCGTCACTTCGAATTTTCTCGCCGAGTGCCGAACGCGCAATGAGCTTGCGTCGCAAGTCTACAAGGACACCGAAGCCGCCTTCCGGATGCGGTACGACACGCAGCGCAAATCCTTCAAATAACTCAAGTGCACCGAGGCTCTTTGTCGGCGATTTAAAGAAAAAGGGCTGACCAGCTCCAGGCTGCCAAAGCAGGGGATTCTTCCAAAGGGGATTTTGCAGTCCGAATTGCAGAAATCGCATCCTCACTGCGTCCCACTCGGGCGAATTACTAACGAAAGACAACTTTATCTTTTCATCCGTTTTGCGGATCGTTGCCACTGCCCCGACAAGAGTGATGTAGTCTGGTGGGCTGGTGTAGTCTGTCGGAGAGAGCAGAAAGGTTTCGTTGCCGCGCTCAAAGGTCGTGACCGGTGCCTTCATCTGCCGACTTAGGCGGTCGATGATTTTTTGCACGTTTGCGAAGTATTCGACACTATCGCGACGTAAGCCGACGAGCTGGTATATCTGATATTCGGCTTCGAGCTTCTCAAGTCCGAGAATTTTGAAGCAATTGGTTTCAGTTGGCATGCAAACTCTCCCAGCAAATCGTGCGAAACGAGCAACGCTGACAGCTTTCTGCGTACTGAGCGGCCTGAAAGTCTTTAGCGGATAGATCCTTGAATGGTTTGCCTTCCGTGAGACTTGTGATTTCGTAGGCAGAGCTGATCATGTATTCCTCTGCGTCAATTATCTCCTCTTCGCTGATCTGGTGTTCTCGGACCGACTGTGTGAGGAGCTGAGCTTCGATGAGGGCGACGGTGCTTGGATCGGAGGCTGGCTGGTCTGGAAAATCGACGTGGCGCTTGGCGCGCGAAAGCGCGATCGCGTAAATGGCGAGTTGAAGTCGCGCATCGTTCTCGCCGAATGCGTGAACTTTCCAATCGATGATGAGCGGTGGGCCTTCTGCGGCAAATGCGATTACGTCCGGGTATGCGAGAACCGTGACCCCATCCATCAGTTCAAATTGAAGTCCACGTTGTGCAACCAGATAGCTCGCGGACTTTAGTCCGTCGCGGATGCGCTCCATCTTAAACAGATTGGTCAGCGCTTCATCGACGTCTGACCAAGCTTGGGCAATGTCAATGTCTGACGGGCGCTGTCCGTATTCCATGTCGTAGAAGAGGGCGAACTCGTCGCCTTCGTCCGTCACCCGCAAGTTGGGGTCATTAATCGGATGCGCGAGAGCGAACTCAAGTTGACGATTGAAAAGGTCGGAAGCTCTCTCCTTTAGGCCCTTAAGTGTGATGTGACCGCGCCGATTCAGGACCGGGACAAGCATCGTTGAAATGACGTCATCGACTACTTTGCCTCTCCATGCGCTGAGGCTTTGCAGTTTCGACAAGAGAAATGCCCGACGACGAAGCGGGTCGTTCGCTCTACCGCTCGCGGCAATGTTTTTGAAGAACCACTGCCTTTGGCATTGGCGAAAGCTTCGACTTGCTGAATATGACCATCTCATCAGCGCCCCCGCTTTCGAGATCGGATAAATCGCAAATACTCGATTAGCTCGTCTTCTTCATCAGGAGTAACTGGGCCAATCCGGCCCGCGGCGCTTGGAGAGGTTTGAGGTTGGGCAGCTGTGTCGGGAACGGGGAAGCCGGCGAGCTCCATCAGTAGCTCGTAAGGCACTCGATACAGCTCGGCCAATCGATGCAGATTTTGAGGTGCGGGCGCGCGAATTTTTCCGGTTTCAAGCTGACTGAGGTAGGCGTTCGAAATTCCGGTCTCTCGCTCTACTGCACGCAAGCTTTTTCCGCTGGAGGCGCGGGCTTTGGCTAGGAATGGACCAAGTCTGTCTGTCATGGCGCTCATGATATCGAGCGAAGTGCTAAGTTTGTCAAGCGAAATCTCTAGATATCGGCTTACGTTAATTTTAGACACTAGATATGGTCGGGCTGGAGTAGCGCCACGAGGGTAATGCGCCTAAAGCTTGCGATTCCTCTTGCGGTAAGCGGCTGAGGCAGCCACAACCCATAGTTGGAAATGGGGAGGGAGCAATGGCCGTTTATTCAAAAACGATCGTAGTGTTGGCAAACTCGCGCAAGATCAGTGGTCGCTGCGTTGCTGGGAAGGAAATCGGATCCCAAGGAGCGATTGGTTCGTGGATCCGACCCGTAAGCAGGCGGCAGATGGGCGAGCTTTCAGAGGCGGAAAGGCAGTTTAGCGACGGTACAGACCCAAAGCTCTTGGACGTGGTCGAAATCCAGATGAACAGGCCGGTGCCACACGGCTACCAAACGGAGAACCATGAGATTAACGACCAGTTTCATTGGGTGCGTAAGCGGAAGTGCACGGCCGCTGATGTAAAAGCTGCCCTGGATACAGGTACTAACATCCTATGGGATAATTCGGCTCCCGATACCGCAAACGGCATGAATGACCGGGTCGATGACGCCACCGCCGCCAACCTGAAGGACTCGCTGCTCTTAATTGAAGTTCCAAAGCTAACGGTCAGCGTGTCGGTCGAAGGAGCGGGTTTTGGCAACGCGAAAAGGAAGGTGCGAGGCGCTTTCAAATACAAAAATGTGAACTATATCCTGATGATAACCGATCCTACGGTCGAAAGGGACTATCTAAAAAAGGCCGATGGCCGGTATGATGCGGGGCCGGCTACTCTTTGCATCAGCTTGGGAGAATCCTTCCAAGGGTATGCCTACAAGCTGATTGCAGGCGTTATCTTTCCGTAGTGCTCGAATCAGATTGGTCTCTCGAAAGCGCCACACCAAGAGAAGTTATGGACTGCGGCATGCGAACGATCTGGACGATTGGCCACTCGAACCATTCCTACGAGCAGTTCTTTGGCCTCCTGCGGCGGGCTGGAGTGACGGCTATTGCAGACGTTCGAAGCTCGCCTTTTTCGCGCCACCAAACTCAATTCAATAAGGACGATCTTCGCCGAGAGCTCCGCTTGGACAAGATCAATTATGCATTTTTAGGAGATGAATTGGGCGGCCGTCCAAAGAGCAATGACTTGTACTGCGACGGCGTTGCTGATTACGAACGAATGGCGCAGACCTCGGACTTTCAGCGGGGGCTTGAGCGAGTGATCAAGGGCTCCGAAGAGTACCGGATTGCGCTCATGTGTTCAGAGCATGATCCGATTGACTGCCACCGATGTTTGCTTGTTGGTCGCGCTTTAAGCCGCCGAGGCTTCGCAGTGAACCATATCCTGTTCGACGGGAAACAGAGGAGTCAAGCCGAGATCGAGGTAGTGCTTTTGCGCGCATCAAAACAGCATCGCGCGGACTTTTTTCCGGAAGAGCAGATGGCCAGTGCATATAGAGATCGGTCGATGAAGGTAGCCTTCTCAAAAATAGCGCGGCGACCCGTGAACTCATCAAGCGTTCCTACGGAGTAGGTAATGCAATCTAATACGGTCGACGTTTTCACAATTGGATTCACGCAATCGAACGCAGAACGTTTTTTCAATCGACTAGAAAAAGCTGGTGTTAGAACCGTCATCGATGTTCGTCTGCACAATACCTCTCAACTAGCGGCATTCGCTAAGGCTGACGATCTGGCCTTCTTCCTTCAGAAAATAAACAACATCCGCTACGTGCATCAGCCGCTTCTAGCTCCCACAGATGCGATGTTGAAGGCCTACAAGAAAGAAAAGGGAGACTGGGGTGTCTACGAAGGGCGCTTCCTCGACCTCATGGGGGAGCGTAAGATCGAGCAGCGCCTGAAGCCAGAAATGTTTGAGGGAGCGTGCCTTCTTTGTTCAGAAGCGCTTCCACATCACTGCCATCGGCGACTTGTCTGTGAGTACCTAAACGACAAATGGAACGGCGCGCTGTCCGTGCGTCATCTCTGAACGACGTGGCGCCGTCAAGGATAGGGGCCATCGACCGGCACCGCTGGCTTGCGGACGCGAAATGGTGCCGATGACCGGTTCCGGGCACAGGCGATCAGATGCAAGAACAGACGTTCTTAGGCCCAAGAAAGCCCAAGAATGACCGAGAACGAAAGCAGAAGATCGCAATGCAAGTGGTGCGAAAAGGCCTGTAGAATCAACAGAGCGCAAGCTGGCCACCCCGTTCGGGACGCAGGGGTCGCAGGTTCGAATCCTGCCACTCCGACCATTCTTCCAAAAGTCGACGTTTTGCAGAGACTTGGCGGACCGGCCGCCGGCGCCTCGGAGCGCCTTTTTGCAACGATTTTCGGAACGGGTCCACGGCGGATTTGGGTCGGCAGGGCCGCTTGTGCGCGCGGCATGGCTGGTCGTTCAGCCGCGCCGACTACATCGGTGCAGTACGTAGGTCAGAAGGCCTACCGCCGCACCACCAGCACGCCTACCAGAAACGCCAGCATCAGCGATGGCAGCGGCGCCTCGCGCACCATGCCGCGCACGATGTCCGTCCAGTGCTGCTCCGGGACCAGCCTTGGCGACCTGATTTCCACCATCGGCGTCATGCCCCAATCCGAGGCGAGATCGGTGATCTCGCTCGCGGCCAAACGCGAGCCGTCGCGGACGCGGAAGACCGCAGCTTCCGATCGATCACGCGGCGCGAGCGCCATCAGCGTCGCGATCGCCGTGCGCAACGTCATCTCGCCAAAACCCTGCAGCCTTACCGACTCCTCGGGGTCCGACGTCATGTGATCATCCCTCACAGCGCGAAATGGCGCGCGATGGTGAAGACCGCGGTCGCGCACAGGACCAGCGTGGATACCGCGCCGGCCACACCGCGCGCGAGATGGGCTCGCGTCAGGTGCCTGGTCATGATCTTGCTCCATGCTCAGCATGGAAATGACGGCGCGCAAGGTTGGTTCCTGCGCAAACTGCGAATCGGCAGGCCGGCTACCGCCGCAGCAGCTCGCTCAACGCCGCCGTCGCCTCCGCGCAGCGGATGTCGTCGATCTCGCGCGACAGGCCGAGAGCGCTCGATCTCAGCTCTTCGAGCTTCCATTTCTCCGGATTCTGGTTTTCGAGCTGGCTGAGACGTTTGTTGAGGTCATCCAGCCTGGATTGGAGTTGCTCGATACTGGCGGCCCCATTCACTTTCCAAACGCGTTGTGCGCGCATCGTGATTCCCCTGATAGTCTCACGGCTTTGTGAGAGCGGTTCGTGGCCGCAATGGGAGTTTCTTTTGTCCGGCTTCAGACGGTGGGGAACCGTTGCAGATTGGCAACGGAGCTTCCTCGATTGAGCACACAGGCCGGCTTGCTCTTGCGCAGCGCGCGTCACAGGCGCGGAATCTGCATGTACGCGGCGACGACGGCGTGTTGGCGTACGGCCGAAAGAGCGAAGGACAGACGCGTGGCGAGATTTGTGAATGTGGCGGCCGGTCAGCTTGGCCCGATTGCGAGGCGTGAGAGCAGGACCGAGGTGGTGGCGCGCCTGATGGCGTTGATGCGGCAAGCCCGGGCCAATGGCTGCGACCTGATCGTCTATCCCGAACTCGCGCTGACCACCTTCTTTCCGCGCTGGTATTTCGAGGATCAGGCCGAGATCGACAGCTTTTTTGAGCGCGAGATGCCGGGCCCGGAGACGCGAGCCCTGTTCGATCTCGGGAGCCAGCTCGGCATCGGATTTTACCTCGGCTACGCTGAGCTGACGGTCGAGGCGGGCAACATCAAGCGCTACAATACCTCCATCCTCGTCGACAAGAGCGGCGCGATCGTTGCGAAATACCGCAAGGTGCATCTTCCCGGCCATGCCGAGCACGAGCCGTGGCGCAAATTCCAGCATCTGGAGAAGCGCTATTTTGAGCCCGGCAGCGGCTTCGGCGTGGTCGATGCGTTCGGCGGTACGATGGGAATGGCGATCTGCAACGACCGCCGCTGGAGCGAGACCTATCGCGTGATGGGCCTGCAGGGCGTCGAGATGGTGATGATCGGCTACAATACGCCGGTGCACAACCCACCCGCGCCGGAGCATGACGATCTCTCGCTGTTCCACAATCATCTCGTCATGCAGTCCGGCGCCTATCAGAACGGCACCTTCGTGGTCGGCGTCGCCAAGGCCGGCGTCGAGGAGGGCGTCGACCACATCGGCGGCAGCTGCATCATCGCGCCCTCGGGCGAGATCATCGCGCGCTGCACGACCAAGGGCGACGAGGTCGCGCTCGCTCGCTGCGATCTCGATCTCTGCAATTCCTACAAGCGCACCACGTTCAATTTCGACGTTCATCGCCAGCCGCGTGCCTACGGGATGATCGTGGAGCGCAAGGGCGTGACGACGATGGCGGACGGCACGCCGGTGCGGCGGAAGGAATGATGCTCCTGTCTTCGTGCCGCCACACGCTCCGTTCTCGTCTCGGCCCAGTACGAAGGACATGTCTGCAAGTTGAGATGTGCATTGGAGGATGGTGACGCTGCGCCTTGCTCCGTCATTGCGAGCGCAGCGAAGCAAATCCAGAGTCTTTCCGCGGCGGGATTCTGGATTGCTTCGCTGCGCTCGCAATGACGATGTGGCGGCAGCATGGGCTCCTCCATCACCGTCACTCTGCTGCGCGCAGCGCTGTAGAGCAAGCTTCGACGGGCGACGGCCTGGCTGCATCTCGGCCGTTCATCCGCTCCGGGGCTCGGGATGACGGAGCGCGCACTGTGATGTTCGCCGGAAGGCCTCCTCATCACAGCCACGTGTCTTTATTTGGGAACAATCATTTCCTATTATACCGCAATGCAAAAAGTCGCCCGCCAATCCCCGCCTGTCGCCCGTCCTGCCGGCCGTCCCCGTGAGTTCGACATGGACACCGCGCTCGATCGCGCCCTTCGGGTGTTTCGCGAGCGCGGCTATCATGGCACCTCGATCAGCGATCTCACCGCCGCGATGCGGCTCGCCACCGGCAGCGTCTACAAGGCGTTTGCCGATAAGCATGCCGTGTTCCTCGCCGCTTTCGAGCGGTACACCGGCTTGCGCCAGGAGCAGACCCGTAGCGCCGCGGCGCGCGGGGAGAATGGCCGCGCGCGGCTGCGCAACGTCCTCTTGTCCTATGTGGAACACTCCGAGGGCATCGAGGGGCGACGCGGCTGCCTCGTGGTCGGCAGTGCGGTCGAATTGTCGGCGGTCGATCCGGTGATCCGTGCACGGGTCCATGCACAGCTCAAGACCAATGAAGACTTCATCGCCGGCCTTATTCGCGAGGGCCAGGCCGATGGCTCGATTCCGGGCCATGTCCATGCCGGCGACACCGCGCGGCTGATGATCTGCATCACGCAAGGTATGCGCGTCGTCGGCAAGGCGCGCCTGAGGCTCGACGGGACGCGCCTCGTCGGCGTCGCGATGAAGCTGCTCGCCTGAATTCATGTCATATTAGGGAACGATCGTTCCCGATTATCGGAGATCCACGTAAATGACCATGAATGCCACCATAGAGACCGCGCCCGAGCCGGATGCGGTGTCGCAGCGCCTGACATTCGTCCTTGCCGCGGCCTGTGGCATGGTCGCCGCCAACATCTACTATGCGCAGCCGCTGATCGCCCCGATCAGCGCCGCGCTCGACCTGTCGCATGCAGCGGCGGGGCTGATCGTCACCATGACCCAGATCGGCTATGGCGTGGGGCTGCTGTTCATCGTGCCGCTCGGCGATCTCGTCGAGAATCGTGCGCTGATCTGCTCGGTTATCATCCTCGGCGCCGCGGCGCTGCTCGCCGCCGCGTTCTCGACCCATGCCCTGCCGTTCCTGGTGGCCGCGCTGTTCATCGGCCTCGGCTCCGTCGCGGTGCAGATCATCATTCCCTATGCGGCGCATCTGGCGCCGGAAGCCATTCGTGGCCGCGTGGTCGGCAACGTCTCGACCGGCCTGATGCTCGGCATCATGCTGGCGCGGCCTGTGTCGAGCATCGTCACCGCGGCCTCGTCATGGCATGCGGTGTTCTTCGCCTCCGCCGCGCTGATGATCGTGCTCGCAACGGTGCTCTGGATGACGTTGCCCAGGCGTAAGCCCGTTGCGCGCCTGCATTACGGCACGCTGCTGCTGTCGATGCCGCATCTGGCCCTAACCACTCCGCTGCTCCGGCGCCGCGCGCTCTACCAGGCGAGCCTGTTCAGCTGCTTCACCCTGTTCTGGACGGTGGCGCCGCTCCAACTCGCCGGCGCGTTCGGCTTCACCCAGCGCGGCATCGCGCTGTTCGCGCTGGCGGGTGTCGCGGGGGTGTTCGCAGCTCCCATTGCGGGCCGGCTCGCCGATCGCGGCCATAGCCGCATCGCGACGCTGGTTGCGATGCTGCTCGCGGCCGCCGGCTTCCTTGTGACCTATCTCGGCGCGCCAGGTTCGATGCTGAACCTCGCCTGCCTGGTCGTGGCCGCGATCGCCATCGATATCGGCGTGCAGGGCAATGTCGTGCTCGGCTTCCGGTCCATCTTTACGCTTGGGCACGAGCATCGCAGCCGCCTCAACGGCCTCTACATGGCGACGTTCTTCGCAGCCGGCGCTGCCGGCTCCGCGGTCGGCGCCTGGGCGTTCGCGCAAGGCGGCTGGACGCTTGCCTCGGCCATTGGCCTCGCTCTGCCGGTCGCGGGCCTGCTGTATGCGGCCACTGAATAGTTACCGGGATCGTTGATTGTGGAATGCGCGCGTTTACCAAGCGGCGGACGAGAGGCCATCCGGTGTCTGACGAAGCCCCCGGCGCCGCAATTTCCATCTCGCCGTTTGGTTGCGGTTGTTGTACTTTCGTCGCAATGGGACCTGGTTAACGGGCGGCGGGGGAGGCTGATGAGGCAAGCGGGGCTGTTTGGCGTACCCCGGGTACGGCCATGGTCGTGGCAGGCGTTTCTGCTGGGCCTGGTTATCGTCGCGGTATCGGCCATGCTTCAGGGCATCTGCGTCGCGCTTGGCGCAAAGCTTTATTTCGCAGCGTTCCTGCCCAGCCTGTTCGTGCTCGCGCTTGTCGCGGGCGCGCCGGCGGCGGCATTCGCCGCGCTGCTCACCATTCCACTGGTGTGGTGGGCATTCATACCACCGTTCTTCGAGTTCACCCCGCTGACCAGCGCCAATGCCGATTCCATCAACCTGTTCTGCCTGCTCGCCGTGCTCCTGATCGGCCTTGGCGATCTCTGCCGCGAGACGACGATCATCAGACGCGGCGGGCTGAAGCCTTCACGCGAGAGCGCGGCAACGAAGTCGCAATAGTTCGGCCTTGTGCCAGCCTGCGCGTTGCACACGCGCAACAGTCCGGCAACCATGCGCGAGCTTGCCGGGCGCCGCTAACTTTTCGAAAAAGTTTTGGCCGCAATTTCTCCCCCCGGGAATGACGAGGGAGTTTTCGACCATGAACGGCCAGATCAACGGACACGCCATCTTGGAGAACGTGCGCCGCTATCGCGGCATCGCATCGCTCTATCGCCAAACCGCGGCGTTCCGCCCGGGCCAGAGCTGGTCGCTGCTGGAGCAGGCGAGGGAGTGGGAAGCGCGGGCGCTGTCGGAGCTCGAGGCCTATTTCGCCACGCGCATCGACTACGCCGCTCCGCTTGCGGCCTGATCGTTCACCGCGCAGGGCGTAGCGCGATCGACCCGCCCGGGCGCGCGACCCGGGACGACTACGGGATTGTCTCGGCGCCCGCTTGTGCTAGCAACATCCCGATCGAGATCTCCTTCAGGGAGGGCGGGGGCGAGCGATGACCACCTTCAACCGCATCTTCACGACAGAGCGCCTGCTGCAGATCATCGTCATTCTCGCGGCGACGATCGCGATGAAGTTGATGGCCTGAACGCGGGCTGCCTACCGCCCGCCGAGCCCGGGCACGTCGGGCAGATAATTCGACCCTTCCGATCCCAAAAAATCGAACATGGCCTGTGCCGGCGGCAGCAGCACCTTGTCGCTGCGGCGGATCACGTACCATTGCCGCACGATCGGCAGGCCGGCGACATCGAGCACGACGAGCCGGCCCTCGGCGAGCTCATGCGCGACTGTGTGGGCCGAGATGAAGGCGATGCCGAGCCCGGCGATCACCGCCTGCTTGATGGTCTCGTTGCTGCTCATCTCCATGCCGATGATCGGCTCCAGGTCCGACCTCTGGAACATGCCCTCCATCAGCGTCCGCGTGCCGGAGCCGGGCTCGCGGGTGAGGAAGGTCTCGTGCACGAGATCGGTCAGGCTGAGCCCGGAATCCTTCTCCAGCCAGTGCCCCTTGCGCGCGACGATGACGTGCGGATTGCGTCCGAGCTGACGGACGTCGACGCTGACGTCGGCCGGTGGCCGACCCATCACCGCGAAATCGAGGTCGTAGCCGTGCATGGCCTCGCGAATCTCCTCGCGATTGCCGATGGTGAGCTTGATCTCGATCTTGGGATGCCGCTTCGAGAACGCGGCGATGGCATGCGGCACGAAATATTTCGCGGTCGAGACCGCGCCGAGCTGCACGGTGCCGCCGGTCCGCCCCGCCAGCAGGTCGAGCGCGCCCTGGCAATCCATGATCGCGGCTTCGACCCGCTCGGCGAGCGCCAGCACCTCCTCGCCCGCCTCGGTCAGCAGCATGCCGTCGCCGGTCCGCTGCACAAGCGGCAAGCCGGCGAGGTCCTGAAGCTGCCGCAGCTGCTGGGTCACGGCTGGCTGTGTCAGCCCGAGGTGGCCGGAGGCCGCCGTCACGCTGCCCTTGGCCGACAACGCCGCAAGCGAGCGAAGCTGCCGGATCGTCAGATGCCGAAGCTGGGCCGCCGCATGGCCGGAGCCATTATAAGAAAATTCTTTGGCGCTCATTATGAATAGAAATTTTTCTTATTAAGCCGCCGCTGTCAATCTCCTCGTGCCGGGACTGACCGCACCGACCTCCAGCGTGGAGGGCAATGGATGCGGCGCCGGCCTAGGGGACGGACGCAAATGACTGGGCAACTCAGGCTCGACGATCACCTTCAGCGGTATTTAGAGACCAGGCCCCACGCACTGGCCGTTGCGGCCGCCGTCGATGCCGTCGCGGCGGCGGCGATCGAGATTGCCGATCTCATCGCGACAGGCGATCTCGCTGACGCCTCGGGCCTGACGACGGGCCGCAACAGCGACGGCGATGTCCAGCGCGATCTCGACGTGCAGGCGGATGCGATCCTGCGCCGCTGCCTGGGCAGGCTGCCGATCGCGGCGCTGGCGTCGGAGGAGATGCGCGAGCCGCAGATCGGCGACCGCGACGGCCGCATCTGCGTCGCGATCGATCCGCTCGACGGCTCCTCCAACATCGACATCAACATGACCGTCGGCACGATCTTCTCGATCCTGCCCGCACCCGACGATCTCGGTCTCGCCTTCCATCAGCGCGGCTCGGCGCAGCTCGCGGCCGGCTTCGTCACCTACGGGCCGCAGACCTCGCTGGTGCTGACGCTCGGCGAGGGCGTCGACATCTTCACGCTCGACCGCAACGCCGGCTGCTTCCGCCTCGCGCGCAGCGCCGTGCAGATCTCCGAGGCCTGCGAGGAGTTCGCGATCAACACCTCGAACCGCCGCCACTGGGATCCGCCGGTGCGCGCCTTCATCGACGAATGCCTCGCCGGCGTCGAGGGGCCCGCGAACAGCGATTTCAACATGCGCTGGATCGGCTCGCTGGTCGCGGAAGCCTACCGCATCCTCACCCGCGGCGGCGTGTTCCTCTATCCCTCCGATGCGCGGCCCGGCTATGGCGACGGCCGCCTGCGCCTCACCTACGAGGCGCATCCGATGGCCATGATCATCGAGCAGGCCGGCGGCTCGGCCTCGACCGGGCGCGGTCGCATCCTCGACCTCTCCGCACAGAGCCTGCACCAGCGCGTGCCGCTGATCATGGGCTCGAGCAACGAGGTGCGGCGCGTCGAGGAGCTGCATTGCGATCCGCTGCTGGTTGCCAGCGTCTCGGCGCCGCTGTTCGCGCGGCGCGGATTCTTCCGACTCTGAGCGAGGTGACGCATGTCCAGGAAGCATCCGATCATCTCCATCACCGGCTCCTCCGGCGCCGGTACGACCTCGGTCAAGAAGACGTTCGAGCAGATCTTTTTCCGCGAGAAGGTCAATGCCGCCTACATCGAAGGCGACGCCTTCCACCGCTACGACCGCGCCGAGATGCGCACGCAGATGGCGAAGGAAGCCGAGCGCGGCAACAAGCACTTCAGCCATTTCAGCCCCGAGACCAATTTGTTCGAGGAGCTGGAGCGCGCCTTCCGCGACTATGGCGAGACCGGCACCGCGGTGACGCGGCACTACGTCCACGACGTCGAGGAATCCGCGCTGCACGGCGCGGCACCGGGCACCTTCACCGACTGGAAGCAACTGCCGGAGAACTCCGACCTGCTGTTCTACGAAGGCCTGCACGGCGCCGTCGTCACCGACAAGGTCAACGTCGCGCGTTATGCCGACCTCAAGATCGGCGTCGTGCCCGTCATCAATCTCGAATGGATCCAGAAGCTGCACCGCGACCGCAGCGCGCGCGGCTATTCCACCGAGGCCGTGACCGACACGATCCTGCGGCGGATGCCCGATTACATCCATTACATCTGTCCGCAATTCACGGAGACCGACATCAACTTCCAGCGCGTGCCGACGGTGGACACTTCCAATCCGTTCATCGCGCGCTGGATCCCGACGCCGGACGAATCGATGGTCGTGATCCGCTTCAAGAACCCGCGCGGCATCGACTTCCCCTATCTGCTCTCGATGCTGCCGCAGAGCTGGATGTCCCGCGCCAATTCGATCGTGTGCCCCGGCGCGAAGCTCGATCTGGCGATGCAGCTGATCCTGACGCCGCTGATCATGCAGCTGATCGAGCGGAAGCGCAGCCTGAAGTGAACAGGGAGACAATCCGATGAACATCTCCGTCCACGCCGAAGCCGACCTCACGGCGGTCACGCACGACGATCTCGCCAATGCCGTCCGCTTCCTCGCAGTCGATGCCATCGAGACCTCGCAGTCGGGCCATCCCGGACTGCCCATGGGCATGGCCGATGTCGCGACGGTGCTGTTCTCGCGCTTCCTGAAATTCGACTCGGCGCATCCAAACTGGCCGGATCGCGACCGCTTCGTGCTGTCGGCGGGCCACGGCTCTATGCTGCTCTATGCGCTGTTGCACCTCACCGGCGGGGACGTCAGCCTCGATGACATCAAGGCCTTCCGGCAATGGGGCTCGAAGACGCCGGGCCACCCCGAATATGGTCACACGCCCGGCGTCGAGACCACGACGGGACCGCTGGGGCAGGGGATTGCAACGGCGGTCGGCCTGGCGCTCGCCGAGCGCATGGCCAATGCGCGGCATGGCGATGGCCTCGTCGATCACTTCACCTATGTCATCGCCGGCGATGGCTGCCTGATGGAAGGCATCAGCCACGAGGCGATCTCCCTCGCGGGCCACCTCCAGCTCGGCCGGCTGATCGTGCTGTTCGATGACAACGGCATCTCCATCGACGGTCCGACGTCGCTCGCGACGTCGGATGACCAGCTCGCGCGTTTCGCCGCCTCCGGCTGGTCGGTGCGCCGTGTCGACGGGCATGATCCCGAAGCCGTTGCGCAGGCGATTGCGAAGGAGCGCGAGACCGCAAAGCCATCGCTGATCGCCTGCCGCACCATCATTGGCTATGGCGCGCCTGATCTGCAGGGCACCGAGAAGGCGCACGGCGCGCCGCTCGGCACCGAGCAGACGATGGCCGCGCGCCGAACTCTCGGTTGGGACTATCAACCCTTCGTCGTGCCGATCCCGGTGCTCAAGGCGTGGCGGATGATCGGGCAGCGCGGGCAAGTCGATCGGCTCGCGTGGCTCGGTCGCTACGAAGACGCGACGCCGGAGCAGCGCGACCTGTTCGTCGAGGGCAAGACCGTCCCGCTGCCGGCCGCCTATGCGCTGGCCGCTGCGAAATTGCGCGGGCGCTTTGCCAGAGAGCGGCCGAAGCTCGCCACGCGGCAGGCCTCGCAACAGGTGCTCGACGGCATCGCCGGGACAATTCCCGGCCTGGTCGGCGGCTCGGCGGACCTGACGCATTCGAACCTGACGCATGCCAAGGCTCAGGCTCCCGTCCGGCGTGGCGCATTCGCCGGCGACTACATCCACTATGGCATCCGCGAGCACGGCATGGCCGCTGCGATGAACGGCCTCGCGCTGCATGGCGGCTTCATTCCCTATGGCGGCGCGTTCCTCGCGTTCTCCGACTACAGCCGGCCCGCGATCCGCCTTGCGGCGCTGATGCGGCTGCGCGTCATCCATGTGATGACGCACGACTCCATCGGCCTCGGCGAGGACGGCCCGACGCACCAGCCGGTGGAGCATCTCGCGGCGCTGCGGGTCATTCCGAACCTGCTCGTGTTCCGGCCGGCCGATGCCGTGGAAACGCTGGAGGCCTGGGACTGTGCGCTCATGGCGGAGCATCGTCCGTCCGTGCTGTGCCTGTCGCGGCAGGCCCTGCCGACCTTCCGCAGCGATGTCCGCGGCAGAAACCGCGTCGCACGCGGCGCCTATCTCATCGTCTCACCCCACGGCGGCCGCGACGTGACGCTGATGGCGACCGGCTCGGAAGTGTCGATTGCAATGGAAGCCGCGCGCCTGCTTGCAACTGAGAACATCCGTGCAGCCGTTGTCTCTGCACCCTGCTTCGCGCTGTTCGAGGAGCAGCCGGAATATTACCGCGCCGCCGTGCTCGGCACCGCGCCGCGCGTCGGCATCGAGGCGGCCGTCGCCGGCGATTGGCATCGCTGGATCGGTACCGACGGTGAATTCGTCGGCATGCGCGGTTTCGGCGCCTCGGCGCCGGCGCCAGTGCTGTACCGCGAATTCGGCATCACGCCGCAGAGTGTTGCGGAATCGGCCCGCCGGGCGATCGCCCGCAAGAGCCAATAAGGAGGACGACCTTGGCCCGTATCACACTTCGCCAACTGCTCGATCACGCCGCAAGCCACGGCTACGCCGTGCCGGCGTTCAACATCAACAACATGGAGCAGGGCATCGCGATCATGCAGGCGGCGGCCGAGGTCGACGCGCCCGTCATCATCCAGGCCTCGCGCGGCGCGCGCAACTATGCCGGCGATCTCATGCTTTCGCACATGATCGACGCGCTGGAGCGGACCTATCCGGACATCCCGCTCTGCATGCACCAGGACCACGGCAATGACGAGGCGACCTGCGCCTCCGCCATCGCCCATGGTTTCACCTCGGTGATGATGGACGGCTCGCTCAGGGCCGACGCCAAGACTGCGGCCGATTATGACTACAACGTCGCGATCACGCGCCGCGTCGTCGATCTCGCTCATTGGACCGGCGCATCGGTCGAAGGCGAGCTCGGCGTGCTCGGCTCGCTCGAACATGGCGGCGGTGAACAGGAGGATGGTCATGGCGTCGAGGGCAAGGTCAGCCACGATCAGTTGCTGACCGATCCGGACCAGGCTGTCGATTTCGTCCGCGCGACGAAGGTCGATGCGCTGGCGATCGCGATGGGCACCTCGCACGGCGCCTACAAGTTCAGCCGCAAGCCCGATGGCGACATCCTGGCGATGCGGGTGGTCGAGGAGATCCATCGCCGGCTGCCGAATACGCATCTGGTCATGCACGGCTCCTCCTCGGTGCCGCAGCCGCTCCAGGACATGTTCAACCAGTTTGGTGGCGAGATGCCGCAGACCTGGGGCGTGCCGGTCGAGGAGATCGTCCGCGGCATCAAGAGCGGGGTGCGCAAGGTCAATATCGACACCGACTGCCGCCTCGCGATGACCGCGATGTTCCGGAAAGTCGCCGCGCAGACGCGCTCCGAGTTCGATCCGCGCAAGTTCCTCAAGCCCGCGATGGACGCAATGCGCGAGCTCTGCCGCGAGCGGTTCGAGCAATTCGGCACTGCGGGCCACGCCAGCAAGATCAAGGTCGTTCCCTTGAGCGAGATGGCGCGGCGGTACCGTGCCGGCGAGCTCGATCCGGGCGTCGACGCGCGCGAGTCCGTGGCGGCCTAACGAATCAGAGAGAGCAGGAGAGAGACATGAACGCACATGCAGGCACGGTCCGCGGCAAGGAACGCTATCGCTCCGGCGTGATGGAGTACAAGCGCATGGGCTATTGGGAGCCCGATTATACGCCAAAGGACACCGACGTCATTGCCCTGTTCCGCGTCACACCGCAGGAGGGCGTCGACCCGATCGAGGCGTCGGCCGCGGTCGCCGGCGAATCCTCGACCGCGACCTGGACGGTGGTGTGGACTGATCGCCTGACGGCGGCCGAGAAATATCGCGCGAAATGCTATCGCGTCGATCCGGTGCCGGGCACGCCGGGCTCGTACTTCGCCTACATCGCCTATGATCTCGACCTGTTCGAGCCGGGTTCGATCGCCAACCTGTCGGCCTCGATCATCGGCAACGTGTTCGGCTTCAAGCCGTTGAAGGCGCTGCGCCTCGAGGACATGCGCTTTCCCGTCGCCCATGTGAAGACGTTCCAGGGACCGGCGACCGGAATCGTTGTCGAGCGCGAGCGGCTCGACAAGTTCGGCCGGCCGCTGCTGGGCGCAACGGTGAAGCCGAAGCTCGGTCTGTCCGGCCGCAACTACGGCCGCGTGGTCTACGAGGCGCTCAAGGGCGGACTCGACTTCACCAAGGACGACGAGAACATCAACTCGCAGCCGTTCATGCATTGGCGCGACCGCTTCCTGTATTGCATGGAGGCCGTGAACCGTGCGCAGGCGGTCTCCGGCGAGGTCAAGGGCACCTACCTGAACGTCACCGCAGGGACCATGGAGGACATGTACGAGCGCGCGGAGTTCGCCAAGGAGCTCGGCTCGGTCATCGTCATGATCGACCTCGTGATCGGCTACACCGCGATCCAGTCAATGGCGAAATGGGCCCGCCGCAATGACATGATCCTGCATCTGCATCGCGCCGGTCACTCGACCTACACGCGGCAGAAGAGCCATGGCGTGTCGTTCCGCGTCATCGCCAAATGGATGCGGCTCGCCGGTGTCGATCACATCCATGCCGGCACGGTGGTCGGCAAGCTCGAAGGCGATCCCCATACCACGCGCGGCTATTACGATGTCTGCCGCGAGGACTTCAATCCGACCAAGCTCGAGCATGGCCTGTTCTTCGACCAGCATTGGGCCAGCCTCAACAAGATGATGCCGGTCGCTTCCGGCGGCATCCATGCCGGCCAGATGCACCAGTTGCTCGACCTCCTGGGTGAAGACGTCGTGCTGCAGTTCGGCGGCGGTACCATCGGCCATCCCATGGGCATTGCGGCCGGCGCGACCGCCAACCGCGTGGCGCTGGAGGCGATGATCCTCGCCCGCAATGAGGGCCGCGACTACGTCCACGAAGGGCCGGAGATCCTGGCCAAGGCGGCCCAGACCTGCACGCCGCTTAAGGCCGCGCTCGATGTCTGGAAGGACGTCACCTTCAACTATCAGTCCACCGACACGCCGGACTTCGTGCCGACGGCGCTGGAAACCGTCTGAGGAGATTTGACATGAAACTGACCCAGGGCTGCTTCTCGTACCTGCCGGATCTGACCGACGAGCAGATCACCAGCCAGGTGCAGTATTGCCTCGCCAATTGCTGGGCGGTGAACATCGAATTCACCGACGACCCGCATCCCCGCAACACCTATTGGGAGATGTGGGGCCTGCCGATGTTCGACCTCCAGGACGCCGCCGGCGTGATGATGGAGCTCGCCGAATGCCGCAGGGTGTATGGCGATCGTTACATCCGGATCAGCGGCTTCGATTCCAGCCATGGCTGGGAGTCGGTGCGGATCTCCTTCCTCGTCAACCGGCCCCCGCAGGAAGCGGAATTCGAGGTCGTGCGGCAGGAAGTTGGCGGCCGCGCGATCCGCTACAGCACGGTACGAAAGCCCGCCGCCCACGCCGCGCAATAGCGATTCTCACTTCCGCGCGGAGCGCTCCCTGCTCCGTTTCCTTGGCGGACCACTGCTTCGCCGCTTCCCGGCGGCGAAGCCCTTTTGTTCGAGGTGCCGATGCTCGATGTCCCCCACGCAACGACGATCGATCCAAGCGAGACGCAGTTCGATCTTCGGAAGGAGGCCGAGGCGGCCGGTATCACCGAGACGCTGCAACAACTCGATCAGGAGCTGATCGGGCTCAAGCCGGTGAAGAACCGCGTGCGCCAGATCGCATCGCTGCTGCTGATCGAGCGTATCCGGCAGCGCGCTGGCCTCGCCGCGGCGCCACCGACGCTGCACATGTCGTTCACCGGCAATCCCGGCACCGGCAAGACGACTGTCGCGCTACGCATGGCCAAGATCCTGCATGGCCTCGGCTTCGTGCGGCGCGGGCAGGTGATCTCGGTGACGCGCGACGACCTCGTCGGCCAGTATATCGGCCACACCGCGCCGAAGACGAAGGAGATCCTGAAGAAGGCGATGGGCGGCGTGCTGTTCATCGACGAGGCCTACTATCTGCATCGTCCCGACAACGAGCGCGACTACGGCCAGGAATCGATCGAGATCCTGCTCCAGGTGATGGAAAACCAGCGTGAGGATCTTGTCGTGATCCTCGCCGGCTATGGCGAGCGGATGACGAGCTTCTTCGCCTCCAATCCCGGCTTTCGCTCGCGCATCGCGCACCACATCGAATTCCCTGATTATGCGGAGGCCGAGCTGCTCGTCATTGCCGAGCTGATGCTGAAGGAGCGCGGCTATCGCTTCTCGGCAGCGGCACGCGAGGCGTTCGAGAAATACATCGCCCTGCGCCGGACCCAGCCGTTCTTCTCCAACGCGCGCTCGATCCGCAACGCCGTCGATCGCATCCGCCTGCGGCAGGCCGACCGCCTGGTGTCCGATCTCAACCGCATGCTCGATGTCGCCGACCTCGAAACCATCGATCCGGCTGATGTCCTTGCAAGCCGCGTCTTCAGCGGTGGTTCGGTTGGGGAAGGAGCGTGAAGGCATGACCAGCGAGATCCTTATTGCCCCCTCGATCCTGGCCGCAGACTTCGCGCGTCTCGGGCGCGCATCTCGATCGCTCGCTTCAGGCGATCCGCGCGCTCGGCAAGAAGGCCGGAGTCAGCCTCTGCCCCCTCGAAACCGGACGGTCAATCCGGGCTTCGGCGGCCAGGCCTTCATCGAGTCCCAGCTCGAAAAGATCCGGCGCGTTCGAAGCATTATCCGCGCTAGGCCGATCCGGCGCGAGGTCGATGGCGGCATCACGCGTGACAATGCTGCAGCGATCGCCGCCGCCGGTGCCGATACGCTGGTGGCGGGCTCCGCCGTGTTCCGCGGCAAGAGCAATCCCGATTACGCCGCGAATATCGCGGCCATTCGCATCGCTGCCGAAGGCGGCCGGGTTCCGCAGGTGCAAGATAGTTCCGCGATGCGGATGCGCGTAAGCGATGGAGTCCGTATCGGGTAGACTATGGGAGGGGCACCCGGATGGCGATGGACCATTTCGGCATCGGCTCCTCCTCGCTGTAGGTTTGGAACCAAAATTCTTACCCGGCTTTCTCGAAAATTAACCCAGGTTAAGCGCGTTGTGCACGCAGCGAATGTTTTGCATAAACGCCATTGGCCTGACGCAAATCAGGGCAATAAGCCCAGGTGAATGCGCGGGAGGGTCTCATGGAGAACGTACGTCGCTACCGGGCGCTGGCGTCCCTCTGTCGTCAGCAGGCCGCCTACAGGCCGCTTCAGAACTGGGAACTCCTCGGTCAGGCCGAACATTTCGAATATCTCGCCGAGATGGCGCTGAAGGCGCATTTCGACGCGTGCAATGCGCAACGCGACGAGGCCGCGGAGTGGGAGACGCCCGCCGCGGCGTGAGAGCATCGGCTTCGCTAATGCGACATCAGCGTCGGGATCGTCATGGCCTCCAGCATGCCGCGGGTAACGCCGCCGAGAAAGCGCTCCTGTAATCGCGAATGGCCGTAGCCGCCCATCACCAGCAGATCGAGGTTCTCGTCGGCCGCCAGCGAGAGGATGGTCGGCTGGATGTCGGATCGGGCGGCTGACAGCCCGACGGTGCGGGTCGACAGGCCCCGCCGGCCGAGATGCCTCGCCAGATTGCTTGCCGATACTTCGCCCGGGACCGAATCGGCTGCGTTGATCGTGATGAGCACGATCCCTTCGGCGCGCGCCAGGAATGGTGCTGCGTCGCGCATCGCGCGGGCGGCGACGCGGCTGCCGTCCCAGCAAATCCCGATCCGCTTCGCCTTGAAGGCACCACGGAAGGTGTAGGGCAGGAACAGCACCGGGCCGCCGGCCTGGAACAGGATTTCGCCAGGCACGACATTGTCGAACGAACCTTGAGCCGGATCGGGCTGGAGCACGATGCTGAGATCGTGCAGCCGCGCCATTTCGCCGAGCGAGCTGGCCGCATCCGCGGGGATCGCGCCGAGCGGATGGCAGGTGTAGGAAATGCCGGTGTTGGCCGCTTCGCTTTTGAACACCTCGAGCGCGGCCTCGGCCCGCTCCAGGGCACGCTCGCGTTCCAGCTCGAACACGGCCGCTACGGCGGCGCCGCCGTCCAGCACGTAGGCTGCGCTGCTCGCGACATAGCCGACCGCGACCGCGTCGAGATGGGCGTTGAGATGCGCCGCGAGCGAGATCGAACCGTCGATCACGGCGCGCATTGGCCGTTCGGTCGGGATATGGACGAGAATATCTTTGTACATGGCGCGCCTCCGATCGACATCGTTGGACAGCCGCAGTCTTCCACACCGCGGTGGGGAGGCCTTGAGCTGCATCAAACGTGCGGCCGCGATTTTGAGTGGCGCCGGCCTCAGCACCTTTGCCAAGATTTAATCGCGTGGACGGAACGCCGTAAGGTGGCAACCCCCATGTTGGGTGCAAGGCGACACCTGACCCAACATGGATATTTCGACATGAACGATCGCGTCAATTCCGACATCACCACGACCCGGAAGATCCTGGGACCGCGCCGGCTTGCGCTGCTCGGTACCGTGGCCGCGCTTGGCGTGGCCGTGCTGGCCGGCTCTCCCGGTACGGCGCAGTTCGGCGTGACCTCCCTGATCTCGCCCGCGCACGCCGCGGAAAGCACCGCGACCCCGCCGGGCTTCGGCGACCTCGTCGCCAAGGTCAAACCAGCCGTGATCTCGGTGCGGGTCAAGATCGACCGCGACAACGACAAGAATGCGATGCTGCAGCAGAACCGGATGGATTCCGACGAGGACTCTCCGTTCGACCAGTTCTCGCGGCAGTTCGGCTTCCGCTCTCCGGGCGGCATGAACGGCATGCCTCGCCAGCGTCACCAGATGGTCACGGGCGAGGGCTCCGGCTTCTTCATCTCCGCCGACGGCTACGCCGTGACCAATAATCACGTTGTCGACCACGCCGAGTCCGTGCAGGTCACCATGGATGACGGCACGACCTACACCGCGAAGGTGGTCGGCACCGATCCGAAGACCGATCTCGCGCTGATCAAGGTCGACGGCAAGAGGGACTTCCCCTTCGTCAATTTCGCCGAGCAGAAGCCGCGGATCGGCGACTGGGTGGTTGCGGTCGGCAATCCCTTCGGCCTCGGGGGCACCGTGACGGCCGGCATCGTCTCTGCCAGTGGCCGTGACATCGGCAACGGGCCCTATGACGATTTCATCCAGATCGACGCGCCCATCAACAAGGGCAATTCCGGCGGCCCTGCCTTCGACATGAACGGCAACGTGATCGGCGTGAACACCGCGATCTTCTCACCGTCGGGAGGCTCGGTCGGCATCGGCTTCGACATCCCGGCGGCGACCGCAAAGCTCGTCGTCGCGCAGTTGAAGGACAAGGGCGCGGTGACGCGCGGCTGGCTCGGCGTGCAGGTGCAGCCGGTGACCGCCGATATCGCCGACAGTCTCGGCCTGAAGGAGGCACGCGGTGCGATCGTCGACAATCCGCAGGACGGCAGCCCGGCGGCGAAGGCCGGGATCGAGGCGGGCGACGTCATCACCGCCGTCAATGGCACAGCGATCAAGGACTCCCGCGACCTCGCCCGCACCATCGCGACGCTGGCACCGGGCACGTCCGTGAAGCTCGATGTCTTCCACAATGGCGGCAGCAAGACCGTGACACTCACGCTCGGCGAGTTGCCGAACGAGCGGCAGGCGAACGGTAAAGCCGAGGAGGGCAAGGTGCAGCCTGACAAGGGCACGCCGCGTCTCGGGCTTAGCCTCGCGCCGGCCGGAGAGGTGCAGGGCGCCGGTCAGAAGGGCGTCGTCGTCACCGAGGTCGATCCGCAAGGGCCGGCAGCGCAGCGCGGCATCCAGACCGGCGACGTCATTCTCAATGTCGGCGGCAAGCCCGTCGCCAATGTCTCGGACGTCCGAGCTGAATTGGCCCAGGCAAAATCGTCCGGCAAGAACAGCGTGCTGCTTCAGGTGAAGGGTGTGGAGGCGACCCGGTTCGTGGCGGTGCCGCTCGCTTAAGTCCTTCGCTCTGAAGGGTAATCCAAAAGGCGGCCGGAGGGCCGCCTTTTTCGCGCTGGCGTTAAGGATACCCACAGGCTCACGATAACATTCTCGTTAACGGCAGCATTGATGACGGGTTCGTCCGAAAAAGCCGCGTTCGCTCGTCAGACTTTGGAGTCCATACTGCTTGCATGGGGTGGAACTCCGAACGTCCGGCTGCTTTCTGGAACCAGCCGGTGTTCGCATTTGATCGGTGCCGACATGGATCGATTGAAGCTCTCGCTGAGACGTGCGCTGCTCCTGGTGCCGCTCGTGCTGTCGACCGGAAGCGCCCTCGGGCGCGACGACGGTCGATATGCCAATTCACCGCTCAAGCCCTGGTTCGACAGCTTGCGGAGCCATCTCGGCCCGTGCTGCTCGGACGCCGATGGATTTGCCGTCTCGGATCCAGATTGGGAATCCCACGACGGGCATTATCGCGTGCGACTAGACGGTCAATGGGTCGATGTGCCGGATGAAGCCGTGATCACCGAACCGAATCGGGCGGGGCGCACCATGGTTTGGCCGGTGAAGACGGCGTTCGGGATTTCGATCCGGTGCTTCATGCCGGGCAGCATGATTTGACGGGTGTCAGCGTCAGCGCTTGCTGGATTTGCGTTTCGACGATTTCCTGGTCGACTGCTTTTTGGACGTCTTTTTCTTGGATGTCTTCCGCTTGGACGCTTTCTTCGGGACCTTCTTGCCCTTCTTGCGAGCCTTGGAGAGTCCGATCGCGATCGCCTGCTTGCGGCTCTTCACGCGTCCGCCGCGACCACCGCGGCCGCTCTTGGCTGTGCCTTTCTTGTAGCGGCGCATTTCGCTCTCGACATCGCTGCCGGAGCTGCGCGAGTAACGTCGTTTCTTTGCCTTGCGTGCCATGCGTTTTCTCCCTTGGCCGGGGGAAAACCACGCGACACTGCCATGGTTCCGAAAGCGCGTCAGCGACGCTCCCGATGAAGCTAGAAGGAGTTCGCGAGCGCGATCTCAGCTTCGAGCGCCTGGATGCGGCGCGCGGCCTCGGTGAAGGACAGATCTCGCGCATATTGCGCAGGCTGATACGCCTCTTCACTCAGCCGCTTCAGCCGCAGGCCCTGCGCCCGGGTCATTTGGTCCATGAGAAAAGCTTTGGCGTCGTATTTACCCTGAATCTGCATGTCCGCTCTCCATTCTGAAATCGCGACTTGACTATATGTTCTTATTTTGTTCTAACAAGACATGGACAACAGAATTAATGAAATTCGACGTAAAATCAGCTCCTTAAGGTTAGAGATGGCCGACGTCGAGGCATCCGTGCGGGACCTCGTCGATCGGGGTCGGGACTGCACGGAAATGGCCCTGACGCAGATGGGCCTGCGCCGGAAAATCAACCTGTTGATCGGCGAATGGAGAGCGGCCGGCGGTGGCGATGTCCTGCCGGATGTCCGTGATCGTGTACGGCTTCGTCCGCTGAAGAAGAAAGTCGCAGATCCTGGCCGGACGATCGTGCGGCGCTGAGAGCTTTGGGAGTGCGTCATGGAGGAAGACCCGGACACGTACCGGATCCTGAGACTGCGCGCCGAGATTCTCGAACTGGGCTCCGCGATCCGGCAGTTGCAGCGGGAGGGGCTCGACGACGCTGCGGCCCAGCTCCTGATTGCGCGCAAGCGGGCGCAGCTCGACCATCTCGTGAAGATGAATACTGCGAGCGGTGGACTGAGCATCGCCGATATGCAACGCGACTAGCGCGCGCAATGCGGGGTCAGAGGGATCGCATCGGATGCCCAAGCGAGAAGGTCCCGCGATTGCGGGACCTTCGATGAGCAGCGCGCCCTACTTGGTGGTGCTCATGCCCTTGGTCATCGTGCCGCCCTGATCGGAGCCGGGGCCGGAGCCGCCCTGACCGGACGGATCGGGACTCCTGGCTTTCGTGTTGGCGCCGGTGGTCTGCGATGACGACATCGAGGATCCATGTTTCGCCTTGTGCGACTTGGCCTGCACGGCAAACGGAGCGGCGGCAAGGCCGGTTGCCAACATCACGGCGAGTGCGAGCTTGGTTGTCTTCATGCGCGGGAACTCCCTGGGTTAAATTGACGCAGGCAGCCAACTGCTGTTCGTCACAGGAGTTCCCGACAAGAACCCGCATCTTTCCCGCGACCTTCAAAATTCCTTGTCCTCGTCGATGATGAACACGACGCCCGTGAGTGTCGCACCGATCGCGAACGTTGTGACCAATGTGAGGGCGAACACCAGAATGGCCTGGCTTCCGCCGTGATTGAGCAGATTGGCGACCGCCGGATTGGACAGAGTGAGCGCGAGACCGAATGCGAGCCCGAGAGCTGCGCCCATCATCGCATGCGTCACCAGCTTGATGACGCCGGTGGGAGAGAGCAGGCTCGACGGCTTCTTGGGTGTCTTGTTCGCACGCATGGAACCAACCCTCGATTGCACATGCAAACGCGTGCGATGATCTCGGGTTCCATTCGCATGAAGGAATTGTCATCCGCCGCTTCATCCGGCGTTCATGCGGAGCTTGCGAGGATGAGTTCCATCAACATGGGACACTCGATATGGGTAAGGTCGTCTATCTCTATCGCTCGCTGGCCTATCGGAATGCGGCCGCGGACATGTTGCGCAAGGCGCGCAAGCTGCCGCGCGGCGCGGAGCAAAGCGCCGCCCGCCGCTATGCGAGGGCGCTGCGCGATCTCGCAACAACGGAAGCCTGGCTCGAAGGGCGCGTCGCTGACGAACCTCGGTCGATCCTGCGCACGAAGGTCGCCGCGTCCGGTTAACCCGACGCGCGCTGCAGCTCGGGCGAGGTGTCGGCTTCGGACTTATCCTGCGCTGCCGAGACAGGCGTCTTGCAGGTCAGCGGCACCTCCAGGCGGCACAACAGGCCCTCGGGCCGCCAATCGAATTGCGCCCGTCCGCCGAGCTGGGACTCGACGCTCGCAAGCAGGCTCCGCGTGCCGAAACCGCGAGACTTCGGCGTCCTCACCAGCGGACCGCCGGATTCCTCCCAGGTCAGCGCGAGGCGGCCTTCCTCGACCTGCCAGCCGATCAAGAGCCGGCCGGATCTCGTCGAGAGCGCGCCATATTTTGCGGAGTTGGTGAAAAGCTCGTGAAGAGCCAGCGCCAACGTCTGCGCCGTCGCAGGGACCAGCTGAACCTCGGGACCGGCCAATCGGATCTGGTCGCCGAGCGAATAGGGTGCAAGCTCCTCGTCGATCAGCTTGGAAAGCTCGGCGCCCTGCCAGCTCGAGAGCGACAGGATCGTGTGCACCCGCGCGAGCGCATTGATGCGCCCTTCGACGGCGTTGACGTAGGCCTTGACCTCGTCGGCACGAGTGAGGCGCACGATCGATTGCGCCAGCGCCAGCGCATTCTTGGCGCGATGATCGACTTCCCGCGCCAGCAGGTTTTGCCGTTCCTCGGCACGCTTGCGTTCGGTGATGTCCACGGTGACGCCGCTCACGCGCACCACGCGGCCGCTATTGTCGGCCGTGGCGGCGGCCGTGCCGACACACCAACGGACGTCGCCATCGGGGCGCACGATGCGGAACTCCGTCTCGTAAGAGCGCGTGCCCTTGTTGAATTCGGCGATGGCCTTGCGCAATTGATCGACGTCGTCCGGATGCAACAGTGCCTGAACGTTTGCGGGGTTGACCTCGAAGCTCTCCGGGCTCACGCCGAAGATGCGGTACTGGCCTTCGTCCCACATCCAGTCGCCGTTGATCCAGTCCCAGTCCCAGGACCCCATCTTGCCGGCGGCAATCGCCATGCTGCGGCGCTGCTCGCTCTCGCGCAGCTTGGCGGTGGAGTTCTCCAGTTCCGCCGTGCGGGCGCGGACTCGGTCCTCGAGTTCCTGGTTCAGCCGTTCGAGCTCGCGGGTCTTGCGGTAGAGTTCGGAAAACACCTTGATCTTGGCGCGCAGCACCTCCGGCACGACGGGCACCGGCACGTAGTCGACCGCGCCCATCTCGTAGCCGCGGAGCCGGTCGATGTCGCTCACTTGTATGGCCGAGATGAAGATCATCGCGGTCTTCTGGAAGCGCGGATGTTCCCGGATCATCGCCGCAAGCTCGAAGCCGTCGAGTTCGGGCATGCAGACGTCGACCAGGATCACCGCGACCTCGGTCTTGAGCAGCACCTCCAGCGCCTCGCGACCGGACGATGCGATCACGAGGTTCTCACCGAGATCCTTCAAGATCACCTCGTAGGCGAGCAGCTTGGCCGGCTGGTCGTCGACGAGGAGGATATTGACCTTTTCGTGGTCCATTCGCGGATCCAGCTCAGCGGTGCAGCCACATGCGGATCGCAAGCAGCAATTGATCGGTGTTGACGGGTTTTGCGAGGTAGTCGGAGGCACCGGCTTCCAGGCATTTCTCGCGGTCGCCTTTCATCGCCTTGGCGGTCAATGCGATGATCGGAAGGCGGGCGAAGGCCGGGTTGTCGCGGATCACACCGATGGTCTGATAGCCATCCATCTGCGGCATCATGATGTCCATCAGCACGATGGCGATTTCCGGATTGGATTCGACCAGCGTCACGGCTTCGCTGCCGGTGGTTGCCGTCAGCACCTTCATGCCGCGCCGTTCCAGCACGCTCGACAACGCGAAGATGTTGCGGGCGTCGTCGTCGACGAGCAGGGCGGTCTTGCCGATCAGGTCCTCGTCGGAACTGTTCAGCTTCTCCAACATGCGCTGCTTCTCGGCAGGGAGTTCCGTGATCACGCGGTGCAGGAACAGCGCGGTTTCGTCGAGCAGGCGTTCCGGCGATTCCACCCCCTTGACCACGATGCTGCGTGCCATGGTGTGCAGCTCGGCATCTTCCTCCGCCGAAAGCTCGCGGCCTGTGAAGACCACCACCGGAACGTTCGAGAGGGTTTCGTCATTGCGGATCTGGTCCAGCACCTCGAAGCCGCTCATATCCGGCAGGCGGAGGTCGAGCACCACGCAATCGCATGGCGCCTCGCGCAGCATCGAGAGCGCGCCGGCGCCGGTATCGGTCGCCACGATCTCGATGTCGTCGTGGTGCAGCAGCTCGCGGATCGAGAGCTGCTCGGCTTCGTTGTCCTCGACGATCAGGAGTCGCTTGCGCCTGGGACGCGCATATTCCTTGATCTGCGTCAGCGCCGCCGCGACGCCTTCGGTCGTTGTCGGCTTGTTGACGAAGGAGAAGGCGCCGCGCGCCAGCGCATGCTGGCGGTCCTCGTCGAGGGTGATGATCTGCACCGGGATGTGGCGGGTCAGCGGATTGTGCTTGAGCTGGCTCAGCACGGTCCAGCCGAGCATGTCGGGCAGGAACACGTCGAGCGAAACCGCGCAGGGCTGGTATTGCTTGGCAAGCTCGAGTGCCTCCGCACCGCGCGCGGCGACCAGCACCTTGAAGCCCTTGTCGCGCGCGAGGTCGACCAACACCCGCGCATAATGCGGATCGTCCTCGACGATCAGGAGGATGCTGTCGCCGGGCTCGAGGTTGAGCCGGTCGTCAGGCAGCTGCTCGATCACGCGCTGCTGCTCCGGCGCGGCCGCCTGCAGCGCCGGCGGCTGGTTGTATTGCTGCGGCGACGGGGCGGCGCGCGACGCCAGCGTCGGCCCGGAATATTTCAGCGGCAGATAGAGCGTGAAGGTCGAGCCCTTGCCCGGCGCGCTGCGCAGATGGATTTCGCCGCCGAGCAGGCTCGCGAGCTCGCGGCTGATGGCAAGGCCGAGGCCGGTGCCGCCATATTTGCGGCTGGTGCCGGCGTCGGCCTGCTGGAACGCCTCGAAGATCAGCTTCTGCTTCTCCAGCGGAATGCCGATTCCCGTATCCGACACCTCGAACGCGATCACGGCCGGCGCGGAGTTCAGCACCGGGTGATCGGTTCCCCAGCCGCCGAGGGCGGCCTCGACCTTCAGGCGCACTTCACCTTCGGCGGTGAACTTGAAGGCGTTGGAGAGCAGGTTCTTCAGAACCTGCTGCAGGCGCTTGGAGTCGGTGACGATGCTGCGCGCGAGGTTCGGATCGACGTCGATCTTGAACGAGAGGCCGCGGTTCTCCGCCTCGTGCCTGAACGGCCGGCCGACGGTCTCGAGCAGGTTGGCGGTCAGGATCTCCTCGGCATCGACCGTCACCGTGCCGGACTCGATCTTGGAGAGGTCGAGAATGTCGCTGATGAGGTTGAGCAGGTCGGTGCCGGCGCCGTGGATGGTGCGGGCGAACTCGACCTGCTTGGCCGTGAGGTTGCCGTCAGGATTGTCGGTGAGCTGCTGACCGAGGATCAGGATCGAGTTCAACGGCGTGCGCAGCTCGTGGCTCATATTGGCGAGGAATTCGGACTTGTACTTCGAGGTCAGCGCGAGCTCGGTCGCCTTTTCCTCCAGCGCGCGGCGGGCCTGCTCGATCTCCTGGTTCTTGCGCTCGACCTCGACGTTTCGCTCGGCGAGCTGCTGCGCCTTCTGCTCGAGCTGGTCGTTGGTCTGCTGCAATTCGCGCTGCTGGGTCTGGAGCTCGGTGGCGAGCTGCTGCGACTGCTTGAGCAGGCCTTCGGTCTGCATCGTCGCCTCGATCGAGTTGAGCACGATGCCGATGGAGTCGGTGAGCTGCTCGAGGAAGGTCATCTGCGAGGTCGTGAAGGAGGTGAGCGAGGCGAGCTCGATCACCGCCTTGACCTGGCCTTCGAACAACACCGGCAGCACGACGAGGTTCTTCGGGGCGACGCGGAACAGCGCCGAGTTGATCGGGACCACGTCGGAAGGAATGTCTCCGACCACGCGCGGCCGCCGGTCGAGCGCGCACTGGCCGATCAAGCCTTCGCCGAATTGCACCACGCGCTGATAGGGATAGACGCCGTCGCCGGCGTAGGAGGCGAGCAGCAGGAGCTGCGGATTGTCTTCGCTCTCGACCTGATAGATCACGCCGGTATGGGCATTCACCAGCGGCGACAGCTCGGTCAGCAGCAGCCGGCCCACGGTGGCGAGGTCGCGCTGGCCCTGCAGCATGTTGGTGAATTTCGCGAGGTTGGTCTTCAGCCAGTCCTGCTCGGTGTTCACGTCCGTCGTCAGACGGAGGTTCGTGATCATCGTGTTGATGTTGTCTTTCAGTTCCGCGACTTCGCCGCGGGCATCGACCTGGATCGAGCGCGTCAGGTCGCCCTTGGTCACGGCGGTCGCCACTTCCGCGATCGCGCGGACCTGCGAGGTGAGGTTGGCTGCCAGAAGATTGACGTTGCCGGTGAGGTCCTTCCAGGTGCCGGCCGCGCCGGGCACGTCGGCCTGGCCGCCGAGGCGCCCTTCGACGCCCACCTCGCGCGCCACCGACGACACCTGATCGGCGAAGGTTGCGAGCGTCTCGGTCATGTTGTTGATGGTGTCGGCGAGCGCGGCGACCTCGCCCTTTGATTTCACCGTGAGGTTCTGCTTGAGGTCGCCGTTGGCGACCGCCGTCACCACCTTGACGATGCCGCGCACCTGCTCGGTCAGGTTTGCCGCCATGAAGTTCACGGTGTCGGTGAGATCCTTCCATGTGCCGGCCACACCAGGCACCTGGGCCTGACCGCCGAGTTCGCCCTCGGTGCCGACCTCGCGCGCCACGCGGGTGACTTCGCCGGCGAAGGCGTTGAGCTGATCCACCATGGTGTTGATGGTGTTCTTCAGCTCGAGGATCTCGCCCTTCACGTCCACGGTGATCTTGCGCGACAGGTCGCCGCGCGCCACGGCGGTGGTCACTTCGGCGATGTTGCGGACCTGCGTGGTGAGGTTCGCAGCGAGCAGGTTGACGTTGTCGGTGAGGTCCTTCCAGGTGCCGCCGACGCCCGGCACGACGGCCTGGCCGCCGAGCCGGCCCTCGGTGCCGACCTCGCGCGCGACGCGCGTCACTTCGGCGGCGAAGGAGCGCAGCTGCTCGACCATGGTGTTCAGCGTATCCTTCAGCAGCAGGATCTCGCCGCGCACGTCCACCGTGATCTTCTTCGACAGGTCGCCGCCGGCGATCGCAGTTGCGACCTCGGCGATGTTGCGGACCTGCGCCGTCAGGTTCGACGCCATGAAGTTGACGTTGTCGGTGAGGTCCTTCCAGGTGCCGGCGACGCCGGGCACCTCGGCCTGGCCGCCGAGCTTGCCTTCGGTGCCGACCTCGCGCGCGACGCGGGTGACTTCGCCGGCGAAACCGTTGAGCTGGTCCACCATGGTGTTGATGGTGTTCTTCAGCTCGAGGATTTCGCCCTTCACGTCCACGGTGATCTTGCGGGACAAGTCGCCGCGCGCCACGGCGGTGGTCACTTCGGCGATGTTGCGGACCTGCGCGGTGAGGTTGCCTGCCATCGAGTTCACGCTGTCGGTGAGGTCCTTCCAGGTGCCGGCGACGCCGGGCACGTTGGCCTGACCGCCGAGGCGGCCTTCGGTGCCGACCTCGCGCGCCACGCGCGTCACCTCGCCCGCGAAGCGGTTGAGCTGGTCGACCATCGTGTTCAGCGTGTCCTTGAGCTGAAGGATCTCGCCACGCACGTCCACCGTGATCTTGCGCGACAGGTCGCCGCCGGCGATGGCGGTGGCGACCTCGGCGATGTTGCGGACCTGGGCGGTGAGGTTGCCCGCCATCGAGTTGACGTTGTCGGTGAGGTCCTTCCAGGTGCCGGCGACGCCCGTCACCTGCGCCTGGCCGCCGAGCTTGCCTTCGGTGCCGACCTCGCGCGCGACGCGCGTGACTTCGCCGGCGAAGGCATTGAGCTGATCGACCATGGTGTTGAGCGTCTCCTTCAGCTGAAGGATCTCGCCCGACACGTTCACGGTGATCTTCTTCGACAGGTCGCCCTTGGCGACGGCGGTGGCGACCTCGGCGATGTTACGGACCTGGCCGGTCAGGTTCGACGCCATCGAGTTGACCGAGTCCGTCAGGTCCTTCCAGGTGCCGGCGACGCCGCGCACCTGCGCCTGGCCGCCGAGCTTGCCTTCGGTGCCGACCTCGCGCGCCACGCGCGTGACCTCGCCGGCGAATGCGTTGAGCTGGTCCACCATGGTGTTGATGGTGTCCTTCAGCTCCAGGATCTCGCCGCGCACGTCCACGGTGATCTTCTTGGACAAGTCGCCGCCGGCGACCGCCGTCGTCACCTCGGCGATGTTGCGAACCTGTGCGGTCAGGTTCGACGCCATCGAGTTGACGCTCTCGGTGAGGTCCTTCCAGGTGCCGGCGACGCCGAGCACGTTGGCCTGGCCGCCGAGCCGCCCTTCGGTGCCGACCTCGCGCGCGACGCGCGTGACTTCGCCAGCGAAGGCATTGAGCTGGTCGACCATGGTGTTCAGCGTTTCCTTCAGCTGAAGGATCTCGCCCGAGACGTTCACGGTGATCTTCTTCGACAAGTCCCCGCCGGCGATGGCGGTCGCGACGTCGGCGATGTTGCGGACCTGCGCGGTGAGGTTCGAGGCCATGAAGTTGACGTTGTCGGTGAGGTCCTTCCAGGTGCCGGCGACGCCGGGCACCTGGGCCTGGCCGCCGAGCTTGCCTTCGGTGCCGACCTCGCGCGCGACACGCGTCACTTCCGAGGCGAAGGAGTTGAGCTGGTCCACCATGGTGTTGATGGTGTCCTTCAGCTCCAGGATTTCGCCCCGCACGTCCACTGTGATCTTGCGCGACAGGTCACCGCGCGCCACGGCCGTGGTCACGTTGGCGATGTTGCGGACCTGCGCGGTGAGGTTGCCGCACATCGCGTTCACGGAGTCGGTCAGGTCCTTCCAGGTGCCGGCGACGCCGGGCACGATCGCCTGTCCGCCGAGCTTGCCGTCGGTCCCGACCTCGCGCGCGACGCGCGTGACTTCCGAGGCGAAGGAGCGGAGCTGATCCACCATCGTATTGATGGCTTCCTTGAGCTGAAGGATCTCGCCGCGGACGTCGACGGTGATCTTCTTCGACAAGTCGCCGTTGGCCACCGCGATCGTCACCTCGGCGATGTTGCGAACCTGGTTGGTCAGGTTGTTCGCCATCGAGTTGACGCTCTCGGTCAGATCCTTCCAGACGCCGGTCACCTCCGGCACCTGGGCCTGGCCGCCGAGCTTACCCTCGGTGCCGACTTCGCGCGCCACGCGCGTCACCTCGGAGGTGAACACGCCGAGCTGCTTGATCATGGTGTTGACGATGTTCGCCGACTGCAGGAACTCGCCGCGGAGCGGACGGCCGTCAACGTCGAGCTTGACGGTCTGCAGCAGGTCGCCTTGCGCCACCGCCGCGACCGCCCGCGTCACCTCGCGAGTCGGCCACAGCAGGTCGTCGATCAGCGTGTTGACCGAGCCTTCCATGTCCGCCCAGGAGCCCGAGGCGAGGCCGAACTTCACGCGCTGCCGGGTCTTGCCCTCACGCCCCACCACTTGGCCGACCAGCTCGAGCTGCTGCGCCATGCGCTGGTTGGCGGCGATGATTTCGTTAAAAGTGTCGGCAATCTTGCCGTCGATGCCGAGATAGTCGCCGCTCATGCGTACCGAGAAATCGCCGCTGCGCATGGCTTGTAAGGCCAGTAGCAATTCCGCCCGGGAATCCGGCTCCGACATACCGTTGTTTTTTGGCTTTGGGACACGACGACCGGAGCGTGATGCAGTTCCGGGATCGAGGTCGCTCATACTTGATTCCCCCGCGGGCGTCGGCCGGACCTGCGGCAAGACGCAATTGATCAAACTAGAGCGTCAGCCAAATTCGAAATCAAGCGCCAAGGTCGCGGCACCCGGAAATGGAACCTGCTCTGCTCAGCCCGGTGCAAATAACGGCGAAAACCGCAAATGGTTCCAGAGGGTTTCACAAGTTTCTCGGCTCCCGCCCTCGACATTCTCGATGCTCCCGGACGCGCGGCTCAGGAACGGGCAATGGCCCCCGAGGTTGAGCCAGCAGACACAGGGAGAGTGCACATGAGAGCCGGGTTCGCCGTCTTGATCGTTACAACATTTGCTGCGGGATCGGCGCTGGCGCAGGCGGGCGCGCCCAGCGGGCGCGGAGCGGTCACCGGCGATCCCGCTGCGAGCTCCGCCGCCCCGCACGGGGATGCGCAGACCACGGGAAGCGCGGCCAGATCCAACCCCAGCGGAAGCGGCACGTCGACCTCGGGGGGCAAGGACGATAACGGGGATGCGGGCCGGGACAAGATGCCGGAGAGCGACCGCACGGTGCGACCGGAGAGCCAGCAGCATCATCCGAACGACGAGTAGGACGGCTATTTATTGGCCATGGTGCGCTCGGCATCCTTGACCTGCGAGCGCAGCGTCCGCAGCTGTTCGCGCGCGAACGCTGCAAGCGCGACATTGTCGGGTGTCCGGAGATAGCGTTCGAGCAGGGCGATGGTCGCCTCATATTCGGGGATCTGAGCGGCATAGAAAGTCCGGACGTAAGTCGGTCCGTCCGAACTGTCGGGCTCGGCGAGGCGAGCGCTCGCCCGCTTGCCGAAGCGGGGCTCGGCGCCGATCGCCTCCTGAATTTCCTTGAGGGTCTTGTCCCGTTTCGCAGCTTCTTCGGCGCGCAAGGCGGCAAGGTTCTTCACCTCCGCATTGCCGTTCAGCTCGGTGCTCTCCAGGAGGGCGTGCTGAAAGCGGCTGAACGCGTAGAGGCCGCTGATGACGTCGATGGCCGCCGGCGCGCGGTTATCAGGCCTTTGCTCGCCGGTGCTGTCGGCCAAGGCTGAGCTGCCGATGAACACCAGGATGATGGCAACAAGAACTCGCATCCATGGCAATGCCCGCGTACGGTGCGAAGTTCCGCAAACGTTACGATCCGGCAAAGGACGGTTGCGATGGAGGAGTTCCGTCCCCACGTCTTGGCCATGAAACAGTCTGACGTATTCAGGGATAACGCGGAGAACTGCCTGCAGCTCGCCGAGCGCGCGGAAGGGCAACCCGCCTACAGGCGCTATTCGCGCATGGCGGATGCCTGGACGGCGCTCGCAAGGGAGCAGGATTGGCTCGATGGCGAAATCCCGCCCGTGACCGTCCGCATCCCCCAAAACAAGGGGGCATAGACGGCTGTCGTCTTCGTCAGTCCGCGTGTGAGATGAAGCACGGACCGCAAGCGAGCAATGCAGGATCATGCGGGAGCAATCGATCGCGTGGATTTTGATCCCAGAAGGAGTTTTTGCAATGGCTCCACGTCTCGCCCTTCTTTCACTCATTCTAGCCTTTGGCGTCTCGGTCGCGTTCGCGACGGTGACGACGGTGCGGCAGGTGCAGCTCGGGAAGGCGTCTGCTGCGGTTCATGCCGCGCATAGCTAGCGCCGTCGCTTGCGCCCGGAACATTCGGCGCTGACCTGCGTAGCCGCTTCGATACATCGAGATAGAAGCGGGAGAATATCATGGCCCATTCCGACCACGGCATCGTCAAGGACCAGCGCGCGGAGGAGCAGCCGCGCGACAAGCAGCGCGCCCAGGCCGTGCACAAGACGGACCCGAAGGGCTCGCCGTCGCGCGAGGCGACGCGCGATCCTGAGCTTACCGACAAGAACAAGACGCCAGGCTCCGGCGTGATGCCGGATGATTCCGGCGACGCGCCGACCGGCTAGGGGTGATCCGCTAAAGGTTCTCGCAAGGAACGAATCCGCGCGCGAAGAGTCGACGGATTGCTTCCGGTAGGCATGCCCCCGGTGCGCCGGAAGCAATCTCCAAGGACGGCCCTGGCACCCACCGTGCCGGGGCCGTTTTGGCGTGCGAGGCTTGATCAGTCCTCTTTGCTGCCTTCGGGGTCGCTTTGAGTGTGACCGTCCGGCCCGCGGCCGAACACGCCGAAGCTGCTCGACTTCACGCCTGCAGCGGCATCGACGCCCGCTGCCGCCAGCCCAAACTTGAGCAGTTCCCGGACTGCCGCAGCGCGGGTCGGCATGCGGTGCTTGAACCGGAAATCATCAACCGCGGCCAGCTCGTCGGGTGAGAGCATGACCTGGAGGCGCTCGGCGCGAAGGTCATTCATGGTCGATCACGCAAAATGAGTAATTTGAGCAGTCTACTCAACAAACGAACTTAGCGGGAGTTCCACAAGAGTCGACGAACCTGCCAATTGAGTAAAAAGATATAGCAAAATCAATAAGTTAATGTTGAAACGAGTCGGGTACTGGCGCATTCTACTTCAAAGGGAGATCGGCCATGACGGATGAGGTCAGGTTACCCCGCAAGCTTTCCGACGAGCCAGAAGCAGCAAAGCCGGTGCGGCCAAGCCACCAGAAGGTCATCGATCAAGTTGAGCGCTGGGCGAACAGCCCGGGCCTGCAACCGCCGAGGACGGACGATGCGAAGACGGTCTGAACCCCACACGTTCGAACAGCGTCTCGACGCGCAGAGGCTGCGGCTCGAGCACGAGCTTGCAAGTCTGCCGGTGGGCGTTCAGCGGGATTCCGTTGCCGCGCGTATCGAACAGCTTCATGCTGCCGCGGAGATGTTCGAATTCCTCAAGCTACGAGACGCTTCGACGCCGCGCTAATCCCGACCTGGATTCGGACGGCACGCGATGCGAGACGATACGAAGTTTCCGTCTCATCCACCACGCCGACATCGATACCACGGCCCAGGCGAGGATGGCGCCGATGAAGGCGACTACGCTGCTCTGTGGGACCGTGACGTAGAAGACGGCGGCGAACGCAGCAAGACCGATGCTCCCCAGGCCGGCGCCGGCTGCGTCGAGCGCTGCGGCCTCCTGCCCGCGCCGGCGTCCGTCGAGACCTGCCTTCTCCTTGGCCCGCCGCTCATGACTTTCGATCAGCGTTGCACTGGCGCAGAAGATCGCGGGAAGGGCAAGGAAGAGCCCGCCTATCGAGGTGCCGAAGCTCGCACCCATGATGCCCGCCAGCACCGTCGCCAGTCCGCCAAGCACGAAGCGAATAGCGTATTCGTACCAGCGCGTTTGCTTCAGCGCCGATGGGGACAGCTTGACCAGCATCAGGCGGCACCTCCGAAGCTCGCGAGCAGGCCGAAGGCGACGCCCAGCCATACCGCGAAGGCGAGAATGGTGGCGGGCAGCGCGGCAAGACGAAACCGCATCAGCAGATGGCACACGGCGACGCCGTAGCAGGCAAGCGCGATCGCGCCATAGATCATGGTCCAGCTTTCGGCCGCGGCGTAAGCTCTGCCATGCTGCACGATCGCGATTGCGAGCGTGGCGAGCGCGACCGACGGGGCGGCGCCGAGCAGGCCGGCAAAACTCTTTGGCCGCAGCATGTCGCCAAGGATCGCAAAAGCTGAAACGATCACCCCGCCGGCGATGAAGCGCACGATGTATTCGGTCATGACTGCACCCGCTTGTGGTGCCGGCGCCGTGTCAATGTGAGCGGCCTGAGGAGTCGTTCGACGACAATGCCGAGGGAGAACCCCGCCAGCACGTCACTCGGCCAATGCGCCAGCAGCACAACGCGCGTCAGCGAAAGCGCGACCGCGATGACGCGTATCGCGCGGCGCGGCCTTGTCGGCAAGAGACCCGCTGCCGAGGCGAGGGCACCCATGTGCATGGCGTGGCCGGAGGGAAAGGCATCCCGCGCTCGCCCCGAGATGGGAACGCCATGTCCATGACCGCGAATGGTCGTGCGATCGGGTCTTGTCTGGTCGAACACGGACTTCAGCGCGTGCGGCAGCATCGCCGTCGCCAGGGTTACTGCCAGAATATGATTGGCGGCGGGGCGTGTTTCCGGGCGTCGCAATTGCGCGTACAGCCACCCTGCAACGGCAAGCGCCAGAAGCACGTGCTCGTCGGCCGCCCAGGTCAGCGTCTGTGCTGTCTGCTCCAGCCCTGAATTGGTGTGGTCGGCGATCTCATTCGCGATCGCCGTGTCGATCCGAGTGGGTTTGACTGTTACGAGTGCCATCGGTCCGCAGTTGCTGAAATGTCCTCCATGACTCTTTTGTAAAGCCTGTGTGACGGTGATGGTTCCTGCGGCTTAGGGCCGAGAGGGCGCCGGCAGAGCCGGCGCTCTAGAGTATTACTTCGACTGGCCGACGCTCGGCGCCTTGTCGAGCTCTTTCGCCATCTGGAGATGGTGCTTGAGCGCGGGCAGCGTCTTGCCGGCCCAGTCCTTCAGCTCGGCATTATCGCCGCCTTTGGCGTACCGCTCGAACAGCGAAACTGCGTCCTCGTGCGCACTGACCTGGTAGGAGTTGTAATCGGAGCTGAAGTCCTTTCCGGTCGCGCCCTTGAGCTTGTCGAGCTTGCTCTGGTGCGAGCTGTCGAGCGCCGTCGGCAGCGTTGCCTGGACCTTGCCGTTGCCGACGAGACCCTTCAGTTCGCCGCTGGTCTTGGTGTGGTCGGTCACCATCTGCTGTGCGAAGGATTTCTCCTTTGCGTTGCCCTTCTGCTCTGCGAGCTTGCTCGACTCGATCTCGAACATGTCGCTGATGGCGACTTCCTTGACGAAGTCGGCAGTCGCAGGCGCGACGCCGAGCGCCGAATTGACGCCGGTCTTTTCGCCGACCGACTGGGCGAGCGCGGGACCTGCGAGAAGCACGCAGGCGAGGGCGATGACGGTTCGTTTCATGGTTCGGTCCTCTGAATTGGCGGCGCGGCCGCTGGCCGCGCGACTTGCGATCAACCCGGGATCGGGACCGGGGTTCCTAATCGGTCGGATTGCGGCCGGTGCGCGGGTTGATCGGATCGGTCGCCCTGCGCCGCAGCCTTTCCGGCAGGAACGGCTCGCCTGGCGAGGCCGACGGCTCGGCGCGCACGTCCGCATGGCGCTGCGCGCGCTCGTGCGGCGTCTTGTTGTCGTTGAAGTGCTGCTTCACGTCGACGCCGTCGACGGGATCGTTGACGCCGTTCTGGATGTCGCGAAAGTCGCTCATGGCTCACTCCTTTCCAGGCAGGATCGTCTCGAGCACCTGCCGTGCTGCACCTTTGATGACGCCGCTCCCGTTCGGATCGCCTTTCATCAGCGCCAGCGAGAAGTTCTTGGCCTGCTGCAACGTGATGTGCGGCGGTAGCGGCGGCACCTCGGGGTCGGTTTTCACCTCCAGAACCACGGGCATCTCGCTCGCCAGCGCCTGCGCCCAGGCAGAGCCCAGGACCTGCGGACTGTCGACATAGATGCCGCGCAGCCCAACCAGCTCGGCAAAGCGCGCGTAGGACACATTCGGAATCTGCTGCGAGGCCTCGAACTTGGGATCGCCGTTGATGATGCGCTGCTCCCACGTGACCTGGTTGAGGTCTTCGTTGTTGAAGACGCAGACGACGAAACGGGGATCGCGCCAGGAACGCCAGTATTTGGCAGCGGTGATCAGCTCGGCCATGTTGTTCATCTGCATCGCGCCGTCGCCGACGAGCGCGATCACGGGACGATCAGGATGGGCATATTTCGCGGCGAGCGCATAAGGCACCGCCGCGCCCATCGAGGCGAGGCCGCCGGACAGCGAGGCCGTCATGCCGCGCCGTATCTTCAGATCGCGCGCGAACCAGTTGGCGCAGGAGCCGGAATCGCTGGTAATGATGGCGCGGTCGGGCAGGCGCGGGGACAACTCCCAGGCGACGAGCTGCGGATTGACCGGGGTGGCCGGCTGATGCGCGCGATCATCCAGGGTTTTCCACCATCTGGCGACATCGTCCTCGATACCCTTGCGCCAGGCACCATCGGTCTTCGGCTTGAGCCGCGGCAACAGCGCGCGAAGTGTCTCGGCAGCATCGCCGACAAGGCCGACTTCCATGGGAAAGCGGATCGACATCATGCTGGCGTCGATGTCGATCTGCACGCCGCGGCAGCTGCCTTCCTTCGGCAGGAATTCGGCATAGGGAAAAGCGGAGCCGACCAGCAGCAGCGTGTCGCAGTCCGTCATCATGTTGTAGCTGGGCTCGGTGCCGAGCAGGCCGATCGAGCCGGTGACCCAGGGCAGGTCATCGGGCAACGCGGCCTTGCCGAGCAGGGCCTTGGCGCAGCCTGCCGACAGCCGGTCGGCAACCGCGATCACCTCGTCGGTGGCGTGAAGCGCGCCGGCGCCGATGAGCATTGCAACCTTCTTGCCGGCGTTGAGCACCTCCGCGGCACGGTCGAGCTCGGCCTCGCGGGGCGTGACACGCGGCGCACTGTAGCCGATGCCGGAATGCAGCGTGCCATGGGCGCGGGGCGGACTTTCGTATGGTTCTTCCTGGAGATCGTTGGGCAGGATGAGCGCGGTCGGGGTCCGCCGGGCGAGTGCAATCCGCACGGATCGATCAACCAGATGGCGCACCTGTGCAGGCGAAGATGCCTGCATGACGTAGGCGCCGGCGACACCCTTGAACATGGAAACCAGGTCGAGTTCCTGCTGGTAGCTCCCGCCGAGCGCGTTGCGGGCCTGCTGGCCGACGATCGCGAGCACCGGCTGGTGATCGAGCAGCGCATCGTAGAGCCCGGTGATGAGGTGCGAGGCGCCGGGCCCCGAGGTTGCGATGCATACGCCGAGCTCGCCCGAGAATTTCGCGTATGCGGTTGCCATGAACGCCGCCATTTCTTCGTGCCGCGCCTGCACGAAGCCGATCCTGCCCTCCGCGCGGTTCATCGCGCCGAAGACGCCGTTGATGCCGTCGCCGGGATAACCAAAGATATGGCGCACGCCCCATTGATGCAGGCGCTGGACGATGAAGTCGGAAACGGTCTGGGACATCCGCATGGCCCTCTGTGAAGCTCAAAGAACCGCTCGTTCCCTGCGATGTTCCTGACCTGCCGGAGGAACCCGAGCCGGAACGATCGCACGGCTGTCCGGTTGGTCCACACATTGGCTGAGTGGAGAATTGCAATGTTGAATCAAGGCGAGCTGGACCGCAGCGAGATGGGCCGGTTGATCGGCAGCGACAAGGTCGAGGGAACATCGGTATACGGTGCCGATCGCAACAAGATCGGCTCGATCGAGCGTGTCATGATCGACAAGATCAGCGGCAAGGTTTCGTACGCCGTGCTTGGGTTCGGCGGGTTTCTCGGCCTCGGCAACGACCACTACCCCTTGCCCTGGCAGTCGCTGAAATACGACACGGAGCTCGGCGGATATGTCACCGGCATCACGGCCAAGCAGCTGGAAGGCGCACCGAAATACGGGGCGAAAAGCGATTGGAACTGGAGTGATGAATCCGCGGTTCGCGGCATCAACTCGTACTACGGTGTTCCATTCGCTTGACGAGCAATTGGCGGCGAGAGCGGCAATAAAGGCGAGCGCGGCACGGTGAGTGCCGCGCTTTCACAGGCAGTCGCCTGGGTCGGCAGGACCTTGCAGCAGCAGGTCGGCTTCCTCCCCTATATCGATGTGTTCTGGACGCGCGCGATCGTCGCGGTACTGATGATTCTGCGCCCGATCGACCTGAGGGCCCGGCGCGGGGGCATTGAGACAAGACCGTTGCCACTCAAGCGGGCGGAGCGATCAGACTGTCCCTGCGGACGGACTCTGGATGCTTCGTTGCAAGGGCTCCTCGCAATGACGGTGGAGAGAGGCCCGCTCGCCTCACTCACCCGACCGCTACCCTCCGTCCCGGACCTGCATGCACGTGCATGCCTGGACCTTCGAGATGGAGATCAGTCCGTTCGGAGAGAAATGGTGACCGCTTCGCAAAACTGCGGTTAGACTGATCCCACACAAACCAAATCCGGGAGGCGACTTACGTGAAGACCGCGATCACCGAACTGTTCGGCATCGAGCACCCCATCATCCAGGGCGGCATGCATTTCGTCGGCTTTGCCGAGCTTGCCGCCGCGGTCTCCAATGCCGGCGGGCTCGGCATCATCACGGGCCTCACGCAGAAGACGCCGGAGTTGCTGGCGAAAGAGATCGCGCGCTGCCGCGACATGACCGACAAGCCATTCGGCGTGAACCTCACCTTCCTGCCGACCTTCTCAGCGCCGCCTTATCCGGAATACATCGCGGCGATCGTCGAAGGCGGCATCAAGGCGGTCGAGACCGCGGGCCGCAGCCCGGAACAATACATGCCGGCGCTGCAGGCGGCCGGCATCAAGGTGATCCACAAATGCACCTCGGTCCGTCACTCGCTGAAGGCCGAGCGTATCGGCTGCGACGCAGTCAGCGTCGACGGCTTCGAGTGCGGCGGCCATCCCGGCGAGGACGACATCCCCAACATGATCTTGCTGCCGCGCGCGGCTGAGGAGTTGAAGATCCCGTTCGTCGCCTCCGGCGGCATGGCTGACGGGCGCAGCCTCGTCGCGGCACTCTCGCTCGGGGCGGCCGGCATGAACATGGGCACGCGCTTCATTGCGACCAAGGAAGCCCCGGTGCATCAGAACGTGAAAAACGCGCTTGTCGCGGCCACCGAGCTCGATACCCGGCTGATCATGCGCGCGCTGCGCAACACCGAGCGCGTGCTGAAGAACGCCAATGTCGATCGCCTGCTCGAGATCGAGCGCGAGAAGGGCGCCAAGCTCACCATCGACGACATTCACGACCAGGTCGCGGGCGTCTATCCCAGGATCATGCTGGAGGGACAGATGGACGCCGGCGCCTGGAGCTGCGGCATGGTCGCCGGCCTCATCCATGACATCCCCTCCTGCAAGGAACTCATCGATCGCATCATGGGCGAGGCGGAAACCATCATCCGCGGCCGCCTCATGGGGTTCCTGGATGGGACGGGGCGACGCGAAAAGTCGCCTGACACCGCCAAACTTCTTAACCACGGCGGCAATCGGCCGCTGGAATTGCCCGCGACGCCTCCTAAATAGGGGTAAATTACCCCTTAATAGTCAGTTTCAGGAGGCGTCCGTGGTCCTGAAAGGCGTTCCTTTTGCGGTTGCCGTAGCCCTCGTCCTTGCGTGGGGCGGCATCGCGCGCGCTGACGACTACAAGCCTGACGAATATCTTGGTCTTGACCTCTCCAAGGCGGTGCTGTCGCCGAAGCGTCTCGGCCCGGAGACGCAATTCGCGCCGGTGGCGCTCGAGGCGAAGGGCGGCAACGAGGCGCAGGCGCGGGCCGAGCCGATGGACGTGCCGAAGAAGGTCGCGGCTGAACGCGTGCACGTGTCGGAGCCGAAGCTCGCGCATGCCAAGGGCACGCAGCCCCGCGGTGCGGCGCGCACGAAGCTCGCGCATCGCCGCGGCAATCCGCTCGACGCCCAGGCGATGGACACCCGCATCCAGACTTGGCCCTGCCGCTCCGGCGGCATCTGCAATTGGAAGCGCTAGGCGCGACATTCTCTTCGCCTCTCCCCGCCCGCGGGGAGAGGCCGGAATTCGATCGAAGCTTGAATTCCGAGCCTCCGCGAGTCCAACTCTCACCGTCCGGGCGGAGACTCCCCCTCACCCCAACCCTCTCCCCGCAAGCGTAGCGAGGAACCGCTCCACGGCTGCGGCTGCACCTCGGCCCGTCATCCCCGCGTCGCAGAACCGTAGGCGTGGAGTCAAGAAACCATCAGGATAGGAGTCAAACGGCGCAGGCACCTTCCGTCGCGATTCGACGAAGGTCTCCTGAATGGCAACACTCTGCGCTCCGCGCGCATGGAGCCGGCGGCAATTCCTGGTCCGCTCCACCTCCAGCCTCGCCGTTGCCTCGCTCGGCACGCTCGCAACGCCCCACGTCAGCCGCGCTGCAGACCGCCCGCAGATTGCGGGCGGCATCCAGTCGGGCGATGTCTCGGATGACTCCGCCGTGATCTGGGCGCGCGCCGACAGGCCGGCGCGGATGCACGTCGAGTGTTCGACGGTCGAGAGCTTCAAGACCATCATCGCATCGGCTTCGCGCGACGCGCTGCCAGATGCCGACTTCACCTCCAAACTGCTGCTGAACGACCTGCCGACCGGGCAGGACATCTTCTATCGCATCCGCTTCGACGACATCGCCACCGGCATCGCCGGCGAAAGCCGCATCGGCCATTTCCGCACCGCGCCGGCCTCAGGCCGGTCGATCTCGTTCCTGTGGTCCGGCGACACCGCGGGGCAGGGCTGGGGCATCGACGTCTCGCGCGGGGGCTATCGCAGCTATCGCACTATGCTCGACAACCGTCCCGATTTCTTCATCCACTCCGGCGACCACATCTACGCCGACTGCACGATTCCCGCAGAGCGGAAGCTGCCGAACGGCGAGACCTGGCGCAACCTCGTCACGGAGGACAAGGCAGAGGTCGCGCACACGCTGGCGCAGTTCCGGGGCAATTACAAATACAACCATCTCGACGAGCATTTTCGCGCGTTCCACGCGCACGTGCCGATGTTCGCGCAGTGGGACGACCATGAGGTCACCAACGACTGGTCGCCGACCGGCAGCTACGATGATGCAGGCTTCGAGGACGACGGCACCCCGCGCCTGGTCGCGCGCGCCCGCCGTGCCTTCTTCGACTTCATGCCGATCCGCGATATCTGCACGCGGCAGGGCCGGGTCTATCGCAGGATCGCCTATGGCCCGCTGCTCGATGTCTTCATGATCGACATGCGCAGTTTTCGCGACGAGACCTGGAACAAGGGCGATGATCACGGCGGCTGGATCCTCGGTGCCGAGCAACTCGCCTGGCTGAAGCGCGAGCTTGCCGCCTCGCGCGCGACCTGGAAGGTGATCGCGGCCGACCTGCCGATCGGCCTGATCAGCCTCGACGCGGTCGCGCTCGGCGATGGTCCGCCGGACCGGCGTGAGCACGAGATCGCCGATCTCCTGGCCTCGATCAAGCGCGCGGGTGTGCGCAACATCGTCTGGCTCACCGCCGACATGCACTACACCGCCGCGCATTATTACGATCCGAGCAAGGCCCAGTTCCAGGATTTTGAGCCGTTCTGGGAATTCGTCTCCGGCCCGCTCCATGCCGGTACCTGGGGCCCGGGAGGGCTCGACAATACGTTTGGTCCGGTCGCGATGTACCAGAACGGCTGCAGCGCGGCGCAGGGCGAGAATCTCGCTCCTTGTTTTGGCTTGCAATTCTTCGGCCGTGTTGACATCGACGGCCCGAGCGGCGTGATGACCGTGACCCTGAAGGACGTCGACAATCGTGATCTCTGGTCGGTCGATATCGTGCCGCAGCCGCAGCCGCGTCCGGCCCTGGCTGCCCAGCACACCTGAGCTGCGCTAACCCGATCTTGATTGGCCGCCTCGCGTCGTCCGCGCTATGCTGGCCGTTCCCGCCATCTCCCTTCCATCACCGAAGAGTCTGCCCACGCGGTATCGCCGCGTGCATCCGGCGGGTTGAATACGTCAGGAGCCTGTTCATGGATCATCTGAAGACACAGGGCATCAGCATGCCCAAGCTCGGCCTCGGCACCTTCCGCATGCAGGGCGATGCCTGCCGGGTGGCGGTCGAGAGCGCGCTCGCGATCGGCTATCGCCACATCGACACCGCCGAGATGTACGCCAACGAAGAGGCGATCGGCGCCGCGCTTGCCTCAGCGTGCGTGCCGCGCAATGAGCTGCACGTCACGACCAAGGTCTGGCACGAGAACCTCAGCCCCGATGCGATCCGGCGTGCCTTCGACGCCAGCCTGACCAAGCTGCGGCTCGATCAGGTCGATCTCTATCTCGTGCACTGGCCGTCGAAATCGGCGAATTGGGGCGCGGTGTTCGAGACCTTGATGAAGCTGAAGGAGGAGGGACGCACGCGGGCGATCGGCGTTGCCAACTTCACCACCGCGCTGCTCAAGATCGCCGTCGAGGACATCAAGGCGCCGATCGCCTGCACCCAGATCGAATATCACGCGATGCTCGATCAATCGAAGGTGCTGGCCTATCTCAAGGCCAAGTCGATCCCGCTGGTTGCCTATTGCCCGCTGGCGCAGGGGCGTATCGCATCGGACCCGGTGCTCGCCGCGATCGGGGCCAGGCACAATGCGACCGCAGCCCAAGTCGCGCTGAAATGGCTGCTCGACCAGTACGGCGTTGCCGCGATTCCGAAGGCCTCTCGCCGCGAGAGCCAGCAGGCCAATCTCGACGCGCTGAAGATCACGCTCGACGAGGCCGACCGCAAGAAAATCGCGGCGCTCCCAAAGGACAGGCGCTGCGTCAATCCGGGCTTCGCACCGGCGTGGGATTGATTTCGCCGAGCGTTTCGATCACGCAAAGAAATGGCCCCGTGAGGGGCCATTTCCGCGTTTGCGTTACGCATTAGTCCCAGTGGTGACGATGGCTGCGCTTGATCACGACGACCTTGTCGCCATGATGGCGCCAGCCACGATGCCAGCCGTGGTCGCGATGCATGCCGTATTCGGCACGCGCAGCGTACGGGCCGTGGTGATGACCGCGCTTGATCACCACCGTCTCCGCGCTCGCCAGCGTCGGCGCTGCGATCGCGAGAGTGCCGAGGGCCGCAACCACATAACCAAGCTTCTTCATGATGTCCTCCTCCAATCGAATGCCAATCTAAACCGCGCATCCGCATGAACGTTCCGGAGGAATCGCAGGAGAATTCTGAACGGATGTTCAGATGAGGTTAATCGCAGCGCTGCTGCGCCGGCGTCGGCGCGCCCGTGGCGACGTATTTGCCGTCCCTGATCGTGTACTCGCCGCGCTCGCTCCGATTGTAGATCGCGCGCAGGCTGCCGTCCTTGTCCAGCAGCAGCCCGAACTCGCGGGCCTGATGCAGCGAGGGGAAGTACACCACCACGTTGAGCAGGCCTTCGGCGTTGACCGTGGCGGACACCACCTCGTTCTCGTCCCTGGCGTCGCCGAAATTGCGCCGGTACATCACCCGACCGTCCTTCCGGATCTCGTAGGTCAGGAGCGCACCCTTGTCGTGGTCCGGCCGGGCCGCGCAATCGACCGCCCAGGAGCCGAGCAGGCCCCATTGCTCGACCGTCGCCGCAAGCGTCTCCGCGTGGGCCAGGGGTATGAAGGCAACCCATAGCAATGCAGCCGTGGTCCAGCGGCTCAAGCAACGCGTCATGTCCCGGCAAGCCCCGCCTCGAAGAATTCCAGAGTGTAGCATCCCCGGCGCGGTCGTCCACGCCAGCTGCCGATCGCGCGCGAATTTGATCCGCGTCAATGAGGCCGGCCGCAGCGGGAGTAGGATGCCAGCTCCGAAGGCGAACGTGGATACACCAATGCTGAATCAAGTCATGGATTTTGCGGGCGAAGTGCTGCCGGGGAGCTGCGCCGCGCCGCCCTATTCGGAGGCCGCGTTTCTGGCCGAGCTGGGCGACCGCCTGAGATCCTCGCGCACCCGCTGCGACCTGTCGCGCCGGGAGCTCGCCCGCCGCTCCGGGATTTCCGAGCGCTACATCGCACAGATCGAGGCGGGCAAGGGTAACGTCTCGATCGTCCTGTTGCTGCGGCTGGCCTCAGCGATCCACGGCAGCCAGCCACAGGCGGCCTGACGCTAGCTCAGGCCCGCTTCTCCACATTGGCGCTCCGCGCCGGAACGCCAAACTCCCTGCGGCACACTTCCGCCAGCACGGCGACCCCCTCGCGGATCTGCTGATGCGTGGGGCTTGCAAAGCACAGCCGCAGCCGCGAGCTGGAATGGCTCTTATTGGTCGACCATTCCGGCCCGGGATTGATCGAGACGCCGGCGGCCAGCGCAGCCTGATAGAGTTTGAGCGTGTCGACCTGATCGGGCAGCTTGACCCAGAGGAAGATGCCACCCTTGGGCTCCTCGAACTCGGCGGCGGTGCCGAACTGCTCGCTCAGGGCTTCCATCAGCGTGTCGAGCTTGGTGCGCAGCGCCTTCGTCAGCGCAGGCACGTGGGTCGAGAAATGTGGCTTGCAATAGGCCGCCAGCACCATCTGCTCCAGCGCCCCCGAGCCGGCATCCGTCTTCAGTGACAGCATCCGCGACATCACATCCCACGGCGCGACGATGAAGCCGACGCGCAGCGCCGGCGCGATCGATTTCGAGAACGAGCCGATATGGATCACGCCGCCGTTCGGGCTCATCGCGTAGATCGCCGGCGGCCGCTGTCCCGACCAGACCAGGTCGGCGTAGCAATCGTCCTCGAAGATCGGCACGCCGAATTCGGCGGCGAGCCGCAGCAGCTCGGCGCGGCGGCTCTCGGGCATGATGCTGCCGGTCGGGTTCTGCACCGTCGGGATGGTGTAGATGTATTTCGGGCGTATGCCGCGGCTTTTCAGATCGGCCAGCGCCGTCGCCAGCGCGTCCATTCGCATCCCGTCCCTGTCGAGGGGGATGCCGACCACATTGACGCCGAGCCGCGCAAGGCGGGTCAACGAGCCCTGATAGCTGTCCTGCTCGAAGATCACGGTGTCGCCGCGCGTCAGCAGCGTGTTGTTGACGAGATCGAGCGCCTGCAGTGAGCCCGAGACGATCAGGAGATCGTCGACCGTGCAGTTGATGCCGGCATCGCGCTTGAGTTTTGTCACCAGGAATTCGCGCAAGGGAAGGTAGCCCTGCGGGCCGTGCGCCAGACCGTAGGTGGCGAGCGAACGGCCCTCGCGCCGCAGCACCGTGTTGGTCGCTTCGATCAGCTCGTCGAGCGGCACCTGCTCGGAATCATTATTGCCGCCCACGAAACTGTATCTGGCAAGGCCCGTCCAGCGCGCGGTGGGGGCCGGCAGCCCTGCGGGAAACAGGGGGGCGAAATCGAAGCTGGACGTCATGGAAGCGTTCCTCGTCTTGTTTTTGTTGAGCGGCCGGCGTTGCACCGGCCTGCTTTCCGTCTTGCTAGCCGCCCCGGGTGGGCAGCCTATTTCTTTCCGGCCGTCCGGGTCGGGCGGCCTTGGCTGATGAAAGCGTAATGCGCATTGGCGACGCCGCCAACCATCAAGGCTTCGACCACCGGCTCGGAGATCTCGCCTGTTGCGGCCCAGTCGACGATGAAATTGGCGCCTGTGCCGCCGCGCACGTCGTCGGTCGGGATGAAGATCGAGACGGTGGCGAGCGGCCTCAAGGCCACCGGCGCCTTCAGATAGCTCTCGACCTGCTTGCCTGCGGTGTCGAAATAGGCGATGCGCTTGAGTACCAGGGCTTGCGTCTCGGAGGCGTTGTGGACGCTCAATGTCACCGAGAAGTCGACGCGCAGCTTGCCCTGGCTCATCGCAACGCTTGAATACGCCGGCACGTAGAACCCGCCGGACACGGCGAGTTCCTCTTTCGGCAGCGCGGTCAGCGACTCGGCAAAGTTTTGTTCGATATCGACTTTGGATTGCGCGGCGGCCGGCAATGCGAACAGACGCAGCAGGGCTATCACAGAGAGCACGATCCGCATGTGACGAATTGCTCGCTTGCCGCGTCGCAACCCGCCACTACGGTGCGGCAAAACGGACCAATTTGGCATGCATGAGCTCATTCGCGACATCACCCTCTGTATCCTGTTTGCCTGGATGCTGGGCCTCCTGGCACACTTTTCCAGACAACCGCTGATCCTGGCCTACCTTATCGCCGGCTTCTGCATAGGTCCATTCGGTGCCGGCTGGGTCAAGTCGCAGGAATCGATCAGCGTCATCTCCGAGCTCGGCCTGATCTTCATGCTCTTCATGATCGGCCTTGAGATAGACCTGAAGAAGATCGTGCGGGCGGGCAGGGTGATCCTGTTCGCGGCGGGTGGCCAGCTCCTCGGCGGCTGCCTGCTCGGCGTGCTGTTCTTCGTCGGCATCGGCCTGTCGCTTGGTGGCGGGCATTTCGACGCGATCTATCTCTGCGTTGCCTGTGCGCTGTCGAGCACGGTCATCATCGTCAAGGTGCTCTATGAGAAGCGCGAGCTTGATACGCTGCCGGGCCGCATCACGCTCGGCGTGCTGGTGCTGCAAGACATCTTCGCCATCCTGTTCCTGGCGGTGCAGCCGAGCCTTGCCAATCTGGAAGTCACCGTCATCCTGCTCTCGATCGGCCGCGTCGCGGTGCTGGTTGCGGCCGCGCTTCTGGTCAGCCGTTATGTGCTGCCGCGCCTGTTCCACCAGATTGCCCGTCGTCCCGAGCTGATCCTGCTCGGCGCGCTCGCCTGGTGCTTCCTGGTCGCCGAGACCGCCGAGCGGCTCTCGCTGTCGCGCGAGATGGGCGCCCTGATCGCCGGCGTCTCGCTCTCGACCTTCCCCTACGCGCTCGACGTCACCGCCAAGGTCACCACGCTGCGGGACTTCTTCATCACGCTGTTCTTCGTTGCGCTCGGCATGACCATTCCCGTGCCCGGCCTCTCCGTGATCGGGCTCGCCCTGATGATCGCGGCGTTCACGGTGGTGAGCCGGCTCGTCACCACCTTTACGCCGCTCTACGTGATGAAGCAGGGGCTACGCGCGAGCCTGTTGCCGGCGCTGAACCTTGCGCAGATCTCCGAGTTCTCGCTGGTGGTGATCCAGACCGGCGTCAATGACCACCACATCGCAGCCGAGACGGCAAATGCCGCCTCTTTTGCCTTCGTGGTGCTGGCCGTGCTCTCGACCTTCGTGATTACCCGCAGTGACGACATCACCCGCCGGGCGATCGGTCCGCTGAAGCGGATCGGCCTGCGCGATCTCGATCACGGTTGCCATGCCGAGGAGAGCCACGAGGGCGGGCATGGCGAGTCCCGCCGGATCGTCATCCTCGGCTTTTTCCGCGCGGCGAGCGCGCTGCTGGCGGAGATCGAGCGGCAGGCCCCGGTGTTGCTGGAGCAGATCACGGTGGTCGATTTCAACCCCAATGTGTACCAGACCCTGCTTTCACGCGGTCTGCACGTGATCTATGGTGACATCAGCAGCGCCGACACGCTGCTCCATGCCGGCGTCGGCAAGTCCGAGATGATCATCCTCAGCGTGCCGGACGCGCTTCTGAAGGGCGCCAGCAACGAGAAGCTGGTCCGTCATGTCCGCGCCCTCAATCCGACCGCCATGATCGTTGCTACGGCCGATCTGCTGTCGGATGTGGAGGAGCTCTATGCGGCCGGCGCCAGCTACGTCACCGTGACCCGCCTCAGCGATGCTCATGAGCTGTTTACCGTGATCGAAGCCGCCCAGGCGGGCCTGCTCGCCGACAAGCGTGCGGAGCTCGATCTGCGGCTCGGCGAGCGGCGCGAGGTGCTGCCCTGACGGCGGTTTGCCGTCTTCCGTCCGGGCTCTGCGCACCTATATCGCTGGTATCTGCGGTGCAAGCCTGAGGCCCGCAGGCCGCCCCGCCATCAGGCATATGCGGTTGCGTCCAGGACACTAGCGCTTGGCGCCAAGTCCGGCTAAGGCGTCCGGCAGGCCTCCGGCCCCGTAACCGATAGAGATTGGGACATGCCCGATACCGTCCAGGAAGTCTTGCAGGCCTTTGCCAGGGGCGAGCTCGTCGTCGTCACCGACGACGAGGACCGCGAGGGCGAGGGTGACCTGATCGTCGCCGCCTCGCTCTGCACGGCCGAGAAGATGGCGTTCATCATCCGCCACACCTCCGGCATCGTCTGCGCCCCCGTCACCACCGAGGACGCGCGCCGCCTGCGGCTCGATCCGATGGTCGCCCACAACGATTCCGCGCACACCACCGCCTTCACGGTCTCGGTCGACTACAAGCCCGACGGTGGCACCGGCATCTCGGCCGAGGAGCGCGCCTCGTGCTGCCGCGCGCTCGCCAATCCCAATGTCGGCGCCAGCGACTTCGCCCGGCCGGGCCACATCTTCCCGCTGATCGCCAAGGACGGCGGCGTGCTGCTGCGGTCCGGCCATACCGAGGCCGCGGTCGACCTCTGCAAGCTGTCCGGCCTGCCGCCGGTCGGCGTCATCAGCGAGTTGATGAATGACGACGGCAGCGTGATGAAGGGCGAGCAGGTCGCGGAGTTCGCCGCCAGGCACAAGCTCAAGCACGTCACCATCGCGGACATGATCGCCTACCGCCAGGCACGCGAGAAGCTGATCGAGCGGGTCTCGACCTTCGTGACCGAGAGCCCGATCGGCCCTTTGCAGGGCTATGCCTACCGCTCGCCGTTCGATTCCATCGCCCACGTCGCCTTCGTCTACAACGGCGTCGGCGATGGCAAGAACGTGCTGACGCGCTTCCACAAGCCGAACATCGTCAAGGACACCTTCACCGGACACAAGCGCATGGCCGCCGTGCTCGAGCATTTCAAGAAAACCGGCCGCGGCGTGCTGGTCTATTTGCGCGACGGCGCCGCCGGCGTGCCCGTGTCCCCGCTGCCGGACGAGACCTCGACGGAGGCGGACCGCAACCGCCAGTGGCGCGAGATCGGCGTCGGCGCGCAGATCCTGCGCGATCTCGGCGTCACCTCGATCCGGCACCTCACCTCCTCGGTGCACGACTACAAGGGCCTGTCGGGCTTCGGCATCGAGATCGTCGCCAACGAGCAGCTCGAGATCTGACACGCAGTGTCATTCCGGGATGGGGCTGAAAGCGCCAGACCCGGAATCTCGAAGTGGCAGGGCAAAGGGTTTCCGGGTTCGCGCCGTTGCGCGACCCGGAATGACCGAAACCAGGATGCATTTGCACTTGTTGCTCCGGCGCTTTAATTTGTCGGGCGATTTTTAGACGGAACCAGACGCGAAAGGACGTTTCATGAGCGTGCGCCCTCAGGCCAAGGACAAGCCGGCTGCGGCTTCTTTCCAGTGGGACGATCCGTTCCTGCTCGACGAGCAGCTGACCGAAGACGAGCGCATGGTGCGCGACACCGCCCGCGCCTATGCCCAGGACAAGCTGCTGCCCCGCGTCTCCAAGGCGTATCTGGAAGAGAAGACCGACCGCGAGATCTTCAATGAGATGGGCGAGCTCGGTCTGATCGGCATTACGCTGCCGGAGGAATATGGCTGCGCCAATGCGAGCTACGTCGCCTACGGGCTCGTCGCGCGCGAGATCGAACGGGTCGATTCCGGCTACCGCTCGATGAACTCGGTGCAGTCCTCGCTGGTGATGTATCCGATCTACGCCTATGGCGACGAGAACCAGCGCAAGAAGTACCTGCCGAAGCTCGCCAGCGGCGAGTGGGTCGGCTGCTTCGGCTTGACGGAGCCGGACGCCGGCTCCGATCCGGCCGGCATGAAGACCCGCGCCGAGAAGGTCTCGGATGGCTATCGCCTGACCGGCAGCAAGATGTGGATCTCGAATGCGCCGATCGCCGACGTGTTCGTGGTCTGGGCCAAGTCGGCGGCGCACGACAACCAGATCCGCGGCTTCGTGCTGGAAAAAGGCATGAAGGGCCTCTCCGCGCCGAAGATCGGCGGCAAGCTCTCGCTTCGCGCCTCCATCACCGGCGAGGTCGTGATGGACGGCGTCGTGGTTCCCGAAGATGCGCTCTTGCCCAACGTCTCCGGCCTCAAGGGCCCGTTCGGCTGCCTCAACCGCGCCCGCTATGGCATCTCCTGGGGCGCGCTCGGCGCGGCCGAGGACTGCATGCACCGCGCCCGCCAGTACACCCTCGACCGCAAGCAGTTTGGCAAGCCGCTCGCGGCCACCCAGCTGGTGCAGAAGAAGCTCGCCGACATGGAGACCGAGATCGCCCTCGGCCTTCAGGGCTCGCTTCGCGTCGGCCGCTTGATGGACGAAGGCAAGTTCGCCCCCGAGATGATCTCGATCATGAAGCGCAACAATTGCGGCAAGGCGCTCGACATCGCCCGCACCGCCCGCGACATGCACGGCGGCAATGGCATCTCGATCGAGTACCACGTGATGCGCCACGTCCATAACCTCGAGACGGTCAACACCTACGAGGGCACCCACGACGTCCACGCCCTGATCCTGGGCCGCGCCATCACGGGCATTCAGGCGTTTTTCTGATCTGGTCATCCGTCCGCGGCGCGCGAAGCGCGAACTCAGCTGCGCAATTGCGCACCTGAGAATCTCGGGCCGCACGATTCCTGTTCCATCGAGATTCCGGGTCTGGCCTGACGAGCCAGCCCGGAATGACGTCAAAGAACAAAGAAGAAGCCATGTCCGACAACGACGACGTCCCGTTCAACCGCAACTTTCCGCTTCAGCCTGGCGTCGTCGAGGAAGTCCGCCCCGGCGTGCGGCGCGTGCTCTGTCACAATCCGAGCCCCTTCACCTTCACCGGCACGGTCAGCTACATCGTCGGCACGGGCAACGTCGCGATCATCGATCCCGGCCCTGATGATGCGGTGCATGCGGCCGCGCTGCTCGATGCCGTGCGCGGCGAGACGGTGAGCCACATCTTCGTCACCCACACCCATCGCGACCATTCGCCGAACACGGCGCGGATCAAGCAGGCGACCGGCGCGCCGGTCTACGCCGAGGGTCCGCACCGCGCCTCGCGGCCGCGCTTCGAGAGCGAGAAGCACAACCCGGAATCCGGCGTCGATCGGGATTTCGCGCCCGATATCAGGATCGCCCATGGCGACGTCGTCGAGGGCGCAGGCTGGCGCCTCGAGGCGGTGGCGACGCCCGGCCACACGGCCAATCATCTCGCCTTTGCCTGGCCGGAGCGGAAGTTCAATTTCGTCGGCGACCACGTGATGGGCTGGTCGACCTCGATCGTGGCACCGCCCGACGGCTCGATGATCGACTACATCGACTCGCTCGATCGTCTCGCCGCGCGGGCGGAGGATCTCTACTTCTCCGGCCACGGCCCCGAGATCCCGGACGGCCCGCGCTTCGTGCGTTTCCTGATCCGCCATCGCAAGGCGCGCGAGGCCTCGATCCTGCACCGCCTCGCCAAGGGCGAGGCCGACATCCCGACCATGGTGCGCGCGATCTATATCGGCATCGATCCGAGACTGACGACCGCCGCCGGCTATTCCGTGCTGGCACATCTGGAAGACCTCGTCGCCCGCGGCGTGGTCGCGACGGACGGCGATCCCGTGATCACCGGGACGTACCGGATGGCGGGCTAAATTCTCGTCATTCCGGAGCGCGCGTCAGCGCGAACCCGGAACCCATCGGGCCACAGTGTTGGTGAATGAATGGCTTCTCTGATGCGCAATTGCGCATCATAGTTCGATGCTGCGCATCGCCCCGGAATGACGGTGGGTGTTATTTCTTCACCGTCTTCGCCGGAGCCTTCGGCGGCGCCACCGGGGTCTTCTTCACCGGCTTGAGCGCGTCGGCATCGGCGGCGGTGTTGAGATCCTCGATGAATTTCTTCACGCGTGCGGCATTGCTGCCGAGATCGCTGTCGAAATAGCGCGAGGCGGAGCGGATATCGACGCGGGAATCCTCGCCGTCGGGCACGACCCTGATGGAAACGTCCTCGCGCAAGCCCATGATCGGCGTGCGGGCCACCGCCTCGATGCGGCCGATGCGGCGCGGCGGCTGGGGCGCGCGCTCGTCGATGACGAGCCATTTTCGCTTGTTGACCAGCTGCAGCGCGATCGCATAGGCGCGATCGACCGGGATCTCGAGCTCGATCGGTTCGATATCGGGGTAGAAGTGGCGCTGCTGCTCGGCCGAATAGAGGCCGGCATAGACTGCCGTGTTGGCGCCGTCGCCGGTGCGCAGACGTGCCAATGCGTCGAAGCGTGGCGGATCGATCGGGTCGGTGGTGATGTCGTGGATCGCCGGCAGCTTGCGGTATTGCAGGGCGAGATAGGCCGGGTAGGCGAGGATCGCGCCGTCGATCAGGAACGCGAGCAGGATGCGCGCCATGCCGCGCGGGCCGTTCTGCCAGATCGCAGCGAAGCCCGCGAGCCCGAACAGGATCGAGAGCCCGGCGATCGCAAGGCCCCCGAAGAAGGTTACGAGCGCCGGCTTCGGCTCCAGGAAACCGAAGCGGACGACAACGATCGACACCAGGACGGCCACCACCGCGAACACGGCGAGATTGCGCGCCCAGCTGGCGAGGCTGGACACGGGCTCCGTCTGGTAGGGAGCGGAAAACCTGCGGGCCATCGGGTGAAGCTCTGCCGGGGTCTTGGTGCCGGCCGATCTGGCCGCGACGATAAGCCGTTGAGACCACGGAGCCGCGGCAAATTCAAGGGTCGATCACCCTCCCCCTCCAGGCCGCTGGAGGGGGAGGGGGCGCCAAGCTCTACGCCGCCGCGTTCGGGAAGCGGTAATCCTTGAACTGGTCGCGCAGCGCCGTCTTCAGGATCTTGCCGGTGGCGGTGTGCGGGATGCCGTCGACGAAGGCGACGTCATCGGGCATCCACCATTTGGCGATCTTGCCGTCCATGTATTTCAGGATGTCCTCGCGCGTAGCCTGCTGCCCCTGCTTGAGCTGGACGATCAGGAGCGGCCGCTCGTCCCATTTGGGGTGGAACACGCCGATCACGGCGGCTTCCGCCACGGCCGGATGACCGACCGCGAGGTTCTCGAGGTCGATCGAGGAGATCCACTCGCCGCCGGATTTGATCACGTCCTTGGAGCGGTCGGTGATCCGCATATAGCCGTCCTCGTCGATGGTCGAGACGTCGCCGGTGTCGAAGAAGCCTTCCTCGTCGAGGATGTTGGCGTCGACGCGGTAATAGGCCTTGGCGACGGCCGGCCCGGAGACCTTGAGGCGGCCGAAAGTCTTGCCGTCCCAGGGCAGCTCCTTGCCGGCATCGTCGGTGATCTTCATTTGCACGGCGAAGGGCGCATAGCCCTGCATCTGCAGCACGTCGAGCTTGGCATCGCCGGTTGCGTTCTGGAACGGCGGCTTCAGCGCCGCGACGCTGCCGATCGGGCTCATCTCGGTCATGCCCCAGGCGTGGCGGACGTTCGAGCCCATGTCGAGAAAGGCCTTGATCATCGAGCGCGGCATCGCCGAGCCGCCGCAGATCACCATCTTCAGGTCCGGCAGCTTCAGATTGTTGGCGGTCATGTGCTGGAGCAGCATCAGCCACACCGTGGGCACGCCGGCGGTATGCGTCACCTTCTCGGTCGAGAGCAGCTCGTAGACCGAGGCGCCGTCGAGCTTGGCGCCGGGCATCACCAGCTTGGTGCCTTGCGAGGGCGCGGAGAACGCGATGCCCCAGCTGTTGGCGTGGAACAGCGGCACCACCGGCAGCATGGTCTCGCAGGCGCTGGTGCCGAGCGCGTCGACATTGTTGGCCATCAGCGCGTGCAGCACGTTGGAGCGATGCGAGTACAGCACGCCCTTCGGGTCGCCCGTGGTGCCCGAGGTGTAGCACATCGCGGCTGCCGTGTTCTCGTCAAAGTCCTTCCATTTGAATTTGCCGTCGGCCTGCGCAATCCAGTCCTCGTAGGCCACGGCATTCTTCAGCGTGGTCTGCGGCATATGCGCCTTGTCGGTGAGCACGATGTAGTGCTCCACGCTCGGCAGCTTGTCGGCGATCTTCTCCAGGATCGGAACGAAGGTGATGTCGGTCATCACGATGCGGTCCTCCGCATGGTTGATGATCCAGGCGATCTGCTCGGGGAAAAGGCGGGGATTGACGGTATGGCAGATGGCGCCGATCCCCATGATGCCGTACCACACCTCGAGATGGCGCCAGGTGTTCCAGGCGATCGTTGCGACCCGGTCGCCGAGCTTGATGCCGTCGCGTTCCAGCATCTGCGAGACCTTGAGCGCGCGCTTGTGGATCTCGGCATAGTTGGTGCGATGGATCGGTCCTTCGACCGATCGCGTGACCACCTCCTGCTTGCCATGAATTCTGGCGGCGTGTTCGATGATCCGGTGGCAGAGCAGGGGCCAGTCTTGCATCAAACCAAGCATTCCGACGTTCCTCCTAGAAGTCGCTGGGCGGGTTATCGCTCTCAGCGTTGGGCCAAAGACTTATCATGAATTTTAGCCTGCCGGACTTTCGCCGCAAATGGTCTTGTCGCGGCTATATGTCCGCCAGCGCGGCAATGGTTACCGCCGCGCTGGGGCTGACGCTTGTGCTGACCGAGCGGGCAGAGGCGCGAAAATATGCTGCGCCGCTCGATATCTTTGGCCTTGGTACACCACGGCCCCGTGCGAAGGTTCATTCCGCCAAGATCCCGCTGCCGAGACCACGCCCTGACGAGGCCCCGAAAGCGTCCGACGAGGCTCCGCCGGAGGAGGAAGGTAAGTCTTCAGCGGACAAGCCGGCTGACAGCAAGCCCGCGCAGGCTGCGCGGTCGCCCGAGAAGCAGGCCTCGGCCTGCCGCCTCGCGCTGACCGAGGATATCGCGATCGCGCCCTCCATCCCGGATATCCGCGGCCCCGGCGCCTGCGGCGGCGAGGATCTGGTGCGGCTCGAGGCCATCGTGCTGCCGGACAAGCGCAAGGTGACGGTGAAGCCGGCGGCAATCCTCCGCTGCACCATGGCCTCCGCGATCGCCGACTGGGTGCGCAAGGACCTGGTGCCGCTGGCCGCGAGCCTCGGGACGAGCATCACCGATCTCGACAATTTCGACAGCTTCGAGTGCCGGGGCCGGAACCGCATCGCTGGCGCGATGCTGTCCGAGCACGGCAAGGCCAACGCGCTCGACGTCCGTGCCATCAAGCTCGCCAACGGGCAGTCGATCGGCCTCACCGACCGCACCACGTCGCGCGACGTGCGCGAGCGCGTGCTGCATTCGGTATGCGCACGCTTCTCCACGGTGCTCGGTCCGGGCTCGGACTGGTACCACGAGGACCACATCCATCTCGATCTCGCGCAGCGGCGCAACGACTACCGGATCTGCCAGTGGAACGTCTGGGATCCCCTGCCGCAGGTCGCGCCGCTCTCGCCGGCGGAGCGCCCCGAGGAGGCGCCGCCGCGCGAGGTCGCGGCCAAGCCTGAGGCAAAGGAAGGGGCCGATGGCGAGGCGGCGGAGAAATCCTCCGCGCCTGAGGACAAGCCCACAACCGGGAAGAAGGCCCACCGGCCCAAGCCGGCAACAAAAAAGCGCCGGTAACACCGGCGCTTTTGGATGTCAGAGATCAGGAAGCGATCAGTAGCTGCCCGCCTGGCCGGTGCCGCTGCCCCCGAGCGCCAGCCGCGAATTGTAGGGCGAATCGCCATGCTTGGGCTCGAGTACCACCACGATGGTGCCGACCTTGACCCGGTTATAGAGGTCGATTGCGTCCTCGTTGGTCAGGCGGATGCAGCCCGACGAGATCGAGGCGCCGATATATTCCGGCTGGTTGGTGCCGTGGATGCGGAACAGCGTGTCCTTGCCGCCCGAGTAGAGATACATCGCGCGGGAGCCCATCGGATTGTCCGGACCCGGCGCGACATAGGTCGGCACGCCCAGGCGCGAAATCTCGCCCGGGGTGGGATGCCAGGCCGGCCACTCGGTCATGCTGCCAACCTTGGCGATGCCCGACCAGGCCATGGCTTCTTCACCGACGGTGATGCCGTAACGGATCGCCTTGCCGCCATCGAGCACGTAATAAAGGTAGTGATTGTCGGAATCGACCACGATCGAGCCCGGCGATTCCTTGCGGTGATACTCGACGATGGCACGGCGGAACGGCTCCGCGACGGGGGTGTTTTCATACCGAACCTTGGCAAGGAGTTCCTTGTCCTTCGGCTTGAATGCCTTGGTGTCGGTCGCCTCGAAATGCGTGGCCTGCATGCAGCCCGACAACATCAGGCCGGCGGCCAAAATTCCCAACTTAACTTTCAGCGACGACATGGTTTGGTTCCAATCAAAACAATACCGTGCGGAAGGCCTGAGCGTAGCGCCCAAGTTCCTCGACTCCATTAATCCCATTATCGTGGAAAGCTGCCACAATTCCAGCGCTGAAGGCCTTTTACCGCGCTGCAAGACCCAAGCTGTGGCTTTTCTGCCGCAAGTTTTGCGATGCTGTGGAGTTTTTGGGGCGAGGACGGCCTGAACTGTCGAGTCTGTGCCACAGTTGAGCCACCTGGCCGCCACAAATGCAAACGCTCCGTTAAGGTCGCCGTTAATGTTGTTGTCATCGTGAACTTGCCAGAATCGCGCTAAGGGCTGTCATTCTGTCGCAGGATCTCTGGAGTTGTTCATGTTTTCGGTGTTTGTTCCCTCCGAGTCCTCCCTCAAGAAGGCGGTCATCGAGGATCTCACGGCGCTGCCGGAGAGCGCGGTCTGGATTGACCTCATCAACCCCTCAGCCGCCGAGGACAAGGCAGTGGAGCGGCTGGCGGGGATCGCCATCCCGACCCGGGAAGACATGCAGGAGATCGAGATCTCCAGCCGCCTCTATATCGAGAACGGCGCGCGCTACATGACGGCGACGCTGATGTGCCACTCCGATACCGACATGCCCCGGACCACGGCAGTTACCTTCATCCTCGGCGACCACCGCCTGGTGACGGTGCGCTACGACCTGCCGAAGCCGTTTGCGCTGGTCGAGGCCAAGCTCGCCCGCTCCTGCACGCCGTCCATCACCGGCGAGATGGTGCTGATGGAACTCCTGGATGCCGTGATCGACCGCTGCGCCGACATTCTGGAGCGCTGCGGCGCCGAGATCGACCAGGTCTCGCACGACATCTTCGAGCCCGAGAGCGAGCGCCACGGCCATGCCAAGCAATATTCCCAGATCCTGATCTCGATCGGCCGCAAAGGGGATTTGACCTCCAAGGTTCGCGAGAGCCTGGTCTCGATCGGCCGCGTCGTCACCTTCCTGTCGGCGGTGGTCGAGGGCGTGAAATGGTCCAAGGACATGCGCGAGCAGCTCAAGACCATGCAGCGCGACGTCGCCTCCCTGACCGACCACGCCTCCTATCTCTCCAACAAGATCACCTTCGTGCTCGACGCCATGCTTGGGGTCGTCAATCTCGAGCAGAACAACATCATCAAGCTGTTTTCGGTCATGGCCGTTGTCCTGATGCCGCCGACGCTGATCGCCTCGATCTACGGCATGAACTTCAAGGTCATGCCGGAACTCGAGTGGGTCCACGGCTACCCGATGGCGCTGGTGATGATGCTGATCGCGGCCATCGTCCCGTACTGGATATTCAAGTTCAAGAAGTGGCTCTGATCTCGCCCCGCTCTCGAAAATAGCTACCGAGACCTTACGCTGGTCGCAGAGACACGGCGCATCGTGTCGCAGAATAGAGCGGGTTTGCGGCGCCGCGGTGACGCGTGTTTGCTGCCCCAATTCCTCACGTAAAATTTGAGCGGTGGGCTGAACGTTTGCGCGAAACTTGTCTGCGATAAGTAGTGCGTAGCCGCGAGGAATAGCCATGGTTGAAAAACACATAACGTCGCCCCGCAACGTCATCGATCTGGCGAACTATCGTCAGGTCCTGGCGAGCGGCAAGGCGTCGTCGATGTCGGCACGGCTGTGCCGGCACTGTGGTGCTCCGCTGCTCGATGGCGAGAACGACGACGACTGCTCGACCGCATTCAATGCCGGAGCTCCAGGTGCTGCAGCTCCAAGACTGCGCGATCGGTCGCGTCGGATTCGAGTCGATTGAGCAGCGGAAAGAAGGGCGGGCGATCCAGGTCTTGCGGCGGCGTTGTCTGGATCGCCTTGCTTCTCTCTACGAGCCGGGAGTGCTTGTTCTCGTCAGGCTAAAATCCGTTCTTCATATTCGGGATTCTTCCAAGCTTGTATCAATGTCAAATGGGCCATGTCGAAGGCCCTGGTGCTAGTTTTGCGACACGTTGCTGTAATCCGTAGCGCCGAGAAAGCCCGAGGCGGTTGAGAACAAGGTCAGGAAATTTGCGCCGTCCCGACCGAACCCGAACGAAGGGTGGAGCGATGAAGCAAAGCTCGGGCGAAATGCGCCGCGAGGATGCACAGGCACGTCTGCGATTCGAAACGCAAGAACGAAGAGCGGCGCTGCCGCCTCATACTCCGTCATTGCGAGCGCAGCGAAGCAATCCAGAATCCCACCGCGGAGAGACTCTGGATTGCTTCGCTGCGCTCGCAATGACGACTCGGAGAGAGCGAGCGCCCCGGGAGCAGCGCCCCAGGCGATGCGAAGCATCGGACTCAGACGTGCTGGCCGCCGTTGATGTGGATCTCGGCGCCGTTGACGTAAGAACTGGTGTCCGTGCAGAGCACGTAGACGATCTTGGCCACTTCGTCCGGCGTGCCGAGGCGGTGCATCGGGATCTGCTGATCGACGATCTTCTCGGTCCCCGGCGACAGGATCGAGGTATCGATCTCGCCCGGCGCAATCGCGTTGACGCGCACGCCGACGCGGCCGAAGTCGGAGGCCATCTCGCGCGTCAGCGCCGCGAGAGCGGCCTTCGAGGTGGCGTAGGCGGCGCCCGCGAAGGGGTGCACGCGCGAGCCCGCGATCGAGGTGACGTTCACGACGGAACCCTTGGCCGCCTTCAGCTCCTCGATCAGTCCGCGCGCCATCATGATCGGCGCGAAGAAGTTGACGTGGAAGACATGCGTCCAAGTCTCCAGATCGGTGTCGACCGAGCCGAGCCGGGAGCCGCCGGGGCCCTTCGGCGAGATCGCGGCGTTGTTGACGAGCGCATGCAGCGCGCCGCCTTCGAGCCGGTTGCGGATCTCGTTGATTGCGCGTGCGGTATCCTCGGGATCACCGAGATCGACCTGGATGTGGTCCTCAGGGCCAGCGTCCCACGGGCAATCCTCCGGAAAGGGATGCCGCGAACAGGTGATGACGCGCCAGCCCGCCGAGGAGAAGCGGATTACGGTGGCGTGGCCGATGCCGCGGCTCGCTCCGGTCAGGAGCAGCGTGCGACGCGGCAGGTTGGACGAATGCGGCATGGACATCTTTCAGGTCGGCCCAAAGCTCGGGACGAGGCTCGGGATAAGGCTCACGGATACATCCGCGTCTTGGACCATGGCTGGCCGGCGGCGTCACGACGAAATTCGATGCGGTCGTGCAGACGGAATGGACGGTCGTGCCAGAACTCGATGCGCATCGGCGTGATGCGCCAGCCGCTCCAGCCCGGCGGCCGCGGCACCTCGCCGATGACATATCTGGCCGCGACCTTGGCGATGGCCTGCTCGAAGGCGAAGCGGCTCTCCAGCGCTTCGGATTGCTTGCTCGCCCAGGCGCCGATCTGCGCCTGCTTCGGCCGCGTCGCGAAATAGGCGTCGGCTTCCGCGTCGGTCACCGGCGTCACGTTGCCGCGGATGCGGACCTGACGGCGCAGCGACTTCCAGTGAAAAAGTAACGCCGCCTTAGGATTTGCGGCGAGTTCGCGGCCCTTTTGGCTCGCGATGTGGCTGTAGAAGACATAACCCTCGGTGTCGAAGCCCTTCATCAGCACCATGCGCACATCGGGCAGCCCGTCGGGATCGACGGTTGCGAGCGCCATGGCATTCGGATCGTTCGGTTCGCTCTTGATTGCCTCGTTAAGCCAGGCCTCGAACAGCGCAAAGGGCTCGTCGGCGGCGGTGAAATCACCGGATGTTAAGGGTGTCTGGTGTTTCATCGAGGTCGTGTCGGTCATGTCTGGAGTCCGAGTTGCGTCCTGCGGCCCAAAACGCGTTGTTGTCCGCTACGGCCCTATATAGGACATGGGGACGCGTTGGCCTATCGGCGATCCGGCCGTCCGGCCTTGTCATGACGATCATTCTGATCGGGCTCGGTGCCGGCGGCTGCAGCTTCTCCCGGGGCGACAAGAGCGCCTATGGCAAGGCCGACGACAGCGACCTCACCGGCTCGATCATGCGGCCGGCGAAAGACACCGCGCCGACGGAGACCGATCTCGCCTTCGCCCGCAACGCCGCCTCGGACGTGCTGAGCAAGGGCGACAAGGATTCCAGCCAGCACTGGGAGAACCCGCAGACGGGGGCGCGGGGTTCGGTGACGCCGATCGCGCAGTCCTATGCCGCCGAGGACGGCCGCAAGTGCCGCGATTTCCTGGCGAGCTACGTCAACGGCAGCACGGAAAGCTGGCTCCAGGGCGCCGGCTGCCAAAGCAGTCGTGGCCGTTGGGAGATTCATACGCTAAAGCCGTGGCGGAGCTAGGATTCGGCGCACGCCCCTAGTTGCAAAAATGCCACTCTCTCCCCACATGAATCGCAGATGGGGCGGGGAGCCCTTTGAACAATTCGATTCCTTGAAGGAGACGTGACGGATGCGCGACCCCTATGAGGTCTTGGGGGTGCCGCGGAGCGCCAACGCTGCCGCGATCAAGAGCGCCTATCGCAAGCTCGCCAAGAAGCACCATCCCGACAGCAACAAGGGCGATCCCAAGGCCGCCCAGCGCTTCGCCGAGATCAACTCGGCCAACGAGATCCTCGGCGACGAGGACAAGCGCAAGCAGTTCGACCGCGGCGAGATCGACGCCGAGGGCAAGCCGCGCTTCCAGGGCTTTCCGGGCGGCGGCGGGCCGCGCGGTCGCGCGGGTCCCGGCGGGTTCGAGAGCTATACGTTCCGGAGCGGCGGTACGGCCGGCCCCGGCGGCGGCGCCTTCGAGGATATCCTCAACAGCATGTTCGGCGGCGGGATGCGCAGTGCGCGGCCCGGGGCCGGCGGCGGTGCCCAGTTCGAATTCGACACCGGCGGCATCGGGCTCGATCTCGACGTCAACGTCGCCATGTCCGTCTCGCTGGAAGAGGCGGTCAAGGGCGGCGAGAAGCGTGTCCGGCTGCCGACCGGCAAGGAGCTCAACGTCAAGATTCCGGCCGGCGTCACCGAGGGCCAGCAGATCCGGCTGCGGGGCCAGGGTGAGAGCGCTCAGGGCCACCCGCCCGGCGACCTCCTGATCACCATCAGCATCGCGCCGCACCCGTTCTTCAAAGTGGAGGGCTCGGACCTCAGGATCGACCTGCCGGTCACGCTCTACGAGGCGGTGCTCGGGGCCAAGGTCCGCGTGCCTACCCTCGGAAATGCCGTGGAGCTTTCGGTCCCCAAGAACACTTCGAGTGGCCGGACTTTCCGTCTCAAAGGTAAGGGCTTGCCGAAATCTGGCGGTACCGGGGATCTCTTCGTCACGATCAGGATTATGCTACCGGACGGGAACGACGCCGAGCTTGAAGCATTGATGGAGAAGTGGCGGGACCAGCACCCCTACAATCCACGTAGCGGGCTTGGCTAAAGCATGACCCGGACCCGGAGGGCCGCGTTAGCGCAAAGTGTGTAGCGGGAAAGATCATGCGCAAATGGGAAGCTAAAGCGCGAGCCATCGCGCTTTAGGGCGCGGTCGAAGTGAAGGGGTTTTTCCTCAAGGCCTGAAGCATCGCCCAAGAGATGATGCTCATCATATACCTGAGGCGCGCTAGCGCTTCATGGTCCCGACGTGTCGGCTGTCCGGCGGGGCAGCCGATAAAAAGGTGCGGCCTCGAGAGGGGGACCAGCGCGGTACCAAAAACCCCAATCGAGGCCGCCCGCGTCGATCGGCGGATCGAACGCCACTCATAATCGCGTGAACACCCGGTGCGATAATGAGACACGCCCGTGTCTTGATTCGAAATTTTCGATGACGGAATCGAGGCATCGCGATTCGGCGGTTGTTTAGGTGCCGTTTTTCTCTGCCTGGTCGTATACGGCTTGCGCCACCTTGGTCAGCCGGTCACGATCATTGCCGCCGCCACTGACGACGTAGCCGACACCGCGCTCGGCCCAAAACAGCGCGCCGTCCTTGTCCGTCCTGGCGTAGCGCATTTGCGTCGCACCATTCTCGGTCTTGGCCGAGTAGATCGTGTATCGCTCGCCCGAGGCGCTCTCATACATCAGGAACGATGCGGGTCCGTTCGGCCCCGGTAGCAGCCGGCCGCCGACGAGCTTCAGCCCGCTCGCCTCCAGGTTCGGCGCGAACACGGTCCAGCCGCAGCGCCTGGTCAGCCATGCCTGCAAATGGTCGCGCTCGTTGCCGCCGACTTCGACGGGGTGGCGGACCTCGACGACATAGAGGCGGTGAGCGTCGAGCGCGTCCGCCGTGAAGCTCTGGAAGGTCGAAGGCGCATTGGCGGCGCCATGCGCCACCCAACCCGCGGTGCCGCCGGCGACGAAGGCCACCAGCACGGCCGCGGCGGCGCCATAGAACCATTGCCGGGGACGGCGCTCCAGCCGATCGAGCTCGAGCCGTGCCGGCACGGGCTCCTGGGCCACGGAATCGTAGCGGGCGTGCAGCATCTCGGTCATGGTCCGCCAGGACTGCACCCGCGCGGCATCGTCGGGGTGGGCGGCAAGCCAGGCCTCGACGTCGGCGCTCCGCTCGGCCGGCAGCTCGCCGTCGACATAGGCGTGGAGCTCGTCCTCGGTGATGGGAATGTTGCGGTCGTTCATATCGGTCGTCTCTGGCTCTGCGGCCCAAAATATCCTTCGTGGCCCAACGTCGCGTCGCGATGCATCAACCCTGCCATCATTTCACCCGCCTGAGCGCCGGGCGTTCGCCCTCCAGCGAGGCTTTCACGTGGGCTCTCGCCCGTGCCAGGCGCGACATGACGGTACCGATCGGTACGCCCTGGATATCGGCGACCTCGCGGTAGCTCATGCCTTCCAGCATCACCAGCAGCAGCACCGAGCGTTGCTCCTCGACCAGCGTTGCCAGCGCCTTCTCGATGTCGCGTCCCTCCGCTTCCGTCCCGCTGGCGTCCGGATTGTTCTCCGTCAGCTGCATGAATTGCGGGCGCCTTGCCAGCGACCGCCGCCGGTTCTTGTTGAGGTTGGTCAGGATCGTATACAGCCAGCTCCTGACGTCCCCTCCGAGAAACAGGCGCTCCGAACGGAGCGCACGCACCAACGTGTCCTGTACCAGATCGTCGGCCGCATCCGCATCGCGTGTCAGCGCGCGGGCGTAGCGGCGCAACGCCGGGATCATGGCTTCCACACTCTGGCGAAACGCACTCATGCCGTCTTTGCTGTCCTGCCGTTCGGCGCGAGCGCCTCTAGCGATCATAACACCCGAATGGAACGGCTATTCCGGCGCTCGAAACAGCGTTAACGCCGCGTATTAGGGCTGTACCGCAGGGGAGGGCTGGTGTACCTCCAGACCTCAACGCGAGCTCGACGGGACGTTCAAAAATGGCGCAGAAGTCAGGTCTGATGCAAGGCAAGCGCGGGGTGATCCTCGGCGTTGCCAACAACCGCTCGATCGCCTGGGGCATTGCCAAGGCATGCCACGCCGCCGGCGCCGAGCTCGCCTTCACCTATCAGGGCGACGCGCTGAAGAAGCGCGTCGAGCCGCTTGCCGCCGAGATCGGCGGCCTCGTGCTCGGCCATTGCGACGTCACTGACGCTGCGACCATCGACGCCGCGTTCGCGGTGCTGAAGGAGAAGTGGGGCAAGATCGACTTCCTGGTGCACGCGATCGCCTATGGCGAGCAGCTCGATGGCCGCTACGTCGACACCACTCAGGAGAACTTCACCAAGTCGATGCTGATCTCCTGCTACTCGTTCACGGCCGTGGCGCAGCGCGCCGAGAAGCTGATGACGGATGGCGGCTCGTTGATCACGCTCTCTTATTACGGCGCCGAGAAGTGGATGCCTCATTACAATGTGATGGGCGTGGCGAAAGCGGCGCTGGAAGCCAGCGTGCGCTATCTCGCCGCCGACCTCGGCGAGAAGAACATCCGCGTCAACGCGATCTCGGCGGGGCCGATCAAGACGCTCGCGGCGTCCGGCATCGGCGACTTCCGCTATATCCTGAAGTGGAACGAGTACAATGCGCCGATGCGGCGCAACGTCTCCACCGAGGACGTCGGCGGCAGCGCGCTGTATTTCCTCTCCGACCTCTCGCGCGGCGTCACCGGCGAGGTGCACCACGTCGATTCCGGCTACCACGTGCTCGGCATGAAGCGGCCGGACGCGCCGGACATTTCGCTGGGGGGCAAGGACTAGTTCTGACCTGCAATGCCCGGGCCCACGATCTATTACCTTCGCCACGGCGAGACCGAGTGGAATGCGCTCGGCAGGCTTCAGGGCACCAGGGACATTCCGCTGAATGCGCGCGGCCGCAGTCAGGCCGTGCAGGCAGGCCTCGTGCTGGCCGATCTGTTCAGGGGTGACGGCCGCGACAAGGCCGCGCTGCCCTACGTGTCGAGCCCGCTCGGCCGCGCCCGCCAGACCATGGAACTCGCGCGGGGCAAGCTCGGGCTGCCACCTGCCGACTATGCGCTCGACGACCGCCTGCGCGAGATCGGCTATGGCAAATGGGAAGGGCTGACGCTCGCCGAGAGCGAGGCCGCCGATCCCGACATCTATGCCAGGCGCCTCGCCGACAAATGGACGGTGGCGCCGGCGGGCGCGGAGACCTACGCGGACGTGCAGGTCCGCGTGCGCGCCTGGTACGACCAGCTCCGGACCGATACCGTCGCGGTCGCCCATGGTGGGACCTGCCGGGCCCTGATGGTGTCCCTGGGGCTGGAGACCCCCGCCAGCGCCGCCGAGCTCTATATCGAGCAGGGCACCGTCTACGTGTTCCGCGACGGGCGGCTGGAGAAGTTCAGTTAAGCCGTTCAGGCGCCCCGGAATGACCGAGTGTGTTTGACCCCGGTGGTCCCCCGCGTTACCACCAAAAGTCAGAACTGACTTGCGAGCTAGAGACGGATGTCCTTCAACACCTTCGGCCACATGTTCCGCGTCACCACCTTCGGCGAAAGCCATGGGGTGGCGATCGGCTGCGTGGTCGACGGCTGCCCGCCGATGATCCCGCTCACCGAAGCCGACATCCAAAGAGATCTCGACCGCCGCCGGCCCGGCCAGTCGCGCTTCACGACCCAGCGCCAGGAGCCGGACCAGGTGAAGATCCTGTCCGGGGTGATGGCGCATCCGGAGACCGGCGTGCAGGTGACGACGGGCACGCCGATCGGCCTTCTGATCGAGAACACCGACCAGCGCTCGAAGGACTATTCCGAGATCAAGGACAAGTTTCGCCCGGGCCACGCCGACTTCACCTATGAAGCCAAATACGGCCTGCGGGACTATCGCGGCGGCGGCCGCTCCTCGGCGCGCGAGACCGCGATGCGCGTTGCTGCCGGTGCGATCGCGCGAAAGGTGCTGCCCGACGTGAAGGTGCGCGGCGCGCTTGTGCAGATCGGTCCGCACAAGATCGACCGCGAGAAGTGGGACTGGGACGAGATTGCGAAAAATCCGTTCTTCTGCCCGGACAAGGACAAGGCCGCGTTCTTCGAGACCTATCTCGACGGCATCCGCAAGAGCGGCTCCTCGATCGGCGCGGTGCTCGAGATCGTCGCCGAGGGCGTGCCGGCAGGTCTTGGCGCACCGATCTACGCCAAGCTCGATTCCGATCTGGCGGGCGCGATGATGACCATCAATGCGGTGAAGGGCGTCGAGATCGGCGCCGGCTTCGGCGCCGCCGAGCTTACCGGCGAGGAGAACGCCGACGAGATGCGCACCGGCAATGACGGCACGCGCTTCCTCTCCAATCATGCTGGCGGCATTCTGGGCGGCATCTCTACGGGGCAGCCGATCGTGGTGCGCTTTGCGGTGAAGCCGACCTCGTCGATCCTGCAGCCGCGCCTCACCATCGACCGCAAGGGGGCGGACACCGAGATCTTCACCAAGGGCCGCCACGATCCCTGCGTCGGCATTCGTGCCGTTCCGGTCGGCGAAGCCATGATGGCCTGCGTTCTGGCGGATCACTTCATCCGGGATCGCGGCCAGGTCGGGCGTTGAGTTCTTCATCTCCCCGCCGGGGAGAGGTGAAGACACTGCGGTGACGCTTTAATATCGCGGTACTCTCCCGCCGCGCAGCTTGACGTCCGCACAACTTCGTCCGCAAATGCGCGCATGGAAACCTCCGAGCTCCAGCGCATCACCAACTGGCTGATCGACGGCGCGAGGTCGTCCGGAACCCCGGCCAAGATGATCGCCGACGTCTGCGAGCATCTGGTCGAGGCCGGCCTGCCGCTGTGGCGGTTCGGCATCTTCATCCGCACGCTGCATCCGGAGATCTTCGGCCGCAACTTCATCTGGCGGCAGGGCGAGGAGGTCGAGATCGGCACCGTCGATTTCGAGATCCTGGAGACGCCCGAATTCGCCAAGAGCCCGCTTCGGATCGTGTTCGAGCGGGGGCTGGAGGTCCGGGGGCGCATCGGCGATCGCGACAACGAGCGGTTTCCGTTCCTCGACGACATGCGGGCCGAAGGGGCGACCGACTATATCGCGGTGCCGATGCCGTTCCTCGACGGCTCTGTCCATGCGACCAGCTGGGTGACGCGGCATCCCGGCGGCTTCAGCGACGACAACATCGCGGCAATCCGCTCCATCGTGACGCCGCTCGCGCGCGTCGCCGAGATCATCAGCCTGCGCCGCACCGCCGAAATGCTGCTCGACACCTATGTCGGCAACCGCGCCGGCGCGCGCATCCTCGGCGGCCAGATCCGCCGCGGCCACACCGACACCATGCAGGCCGCGATCTGGCTCTCGGACCTTCGCGGCTTCACCGCGCTGTCCGACCGGCTGCCGGCCGAGACCGTGGTCGAGATCCTCAACCAGTATTTCGACTGCCAGGTCACCGCGATCCGCGGTCACGGCGGCGAAGTGCTGAAATTCATGGGCGACGGCCTGCTCGCGGTGTTCCCGATCGACGAATATGTCGGCGATGCGGCCCATGTCTGTTCGCGCGTGCTCGAGGCCGCGCGCGAATCCCGCGCAAGCGTGGAGGCGCTCGCCTATCCGGTCGGCGACATCATCGAGCGCTTCCGCTTCGGCGTCGCGCTGCATGTCGGCAACATCCTCTACGGCAATATCGGCGGCGGCAACCGCCTCGACTTCACCTGCATCGGCCCCGCCGTCAATCTCGCCGCAAGGCTGGAGAAGATCGCAGGGAGGCTCGGCCGCACCGTCGTGGTCTCGGAAGTCTTTGCCAATGCCTGCCGCCACGACTGGCGCGCGCTCGGCGAATTTCCGATCGCGGGCTTTTCGAAGGCGCAGCGCGTTTACGGGCTCGGCGAGGAGACGCCGGTTGTGATGGCGTGAGGGCGTCGTTCCAGGAGCGATGTCTGCTCCCTGAGGAGGTCGAGCAGACCGGCCGGTCCCGACACATTGCCGCAACAATGGAAAAGGTATAGTATTCGTCATTGCTCAGCCGGCCCGATCGTCCGGCCTTTCGTTCGGTCCCTGCATTGCGTCGCGAAAAGGGGAGCATAATCATGCCGATTACGACGCTGAAGGTTTTTGCAAGCCTCATCCAATTGCATGGGCCTGGCGCTACCATTCAGAGCGACCATCAGGGTATCGACGCGTTGCTGAACGATCTGCGAGGACAGCGTGCGGAGCAGGGCGTCGTCTCCGGCGACCCGGTGGCGACCCAGGCTGCTTTCAGGCGAGGCGCTTTTGCCAAAGGCGCCAACGCAGGCGCCTTCCGCAGGGGGGCGGTCGCTCCGGGTGTCGGCGCGTTCCGCCGAGGTGGATTCGTTCGAGGGTACTAGACGACAATTCTTCCAGCTCGTCGCGGTGTCGGCATGTCGGCTGACGATTCAGATTGTGTCGCTTTCCAGGATCAGCCGATCACGCAGTTGCTGGTCAAGGTCGCAACGAGATGTAACATCGACTGCTCCTATTGTTACTGGTTTCGCGACGCGTCCGTTTACACCAAGCCGAAGCTGATGAGCCCTGACGTGCAGCGTCGTCTGCTGCAGCGCATCGAGGAGCACGTTGTCAGATTCTCGCTCGCCGAGTTTCCCGTCATCCTGCACGGCGGTGAGCCGTTGCTGTGGGGCGTCGAGAATTTCCACGGCTTTGCCGAATCCTGCGAGGCCATTTCATCGCGGACCGGATGCAGCATACCGATCGCGGTCACGACCAATGGTGTGTTGATCGACGATGAATGGCTGGCCTGCTTCGAGGCCCGCAACATTTCGGTTGCGATCAGCGTGGACGGACCGGCACATATTCACGACCTTCATCGCAGGACGTTTCAGGGGACGGGCACCCATGCCGCCGTGGAACGTGCCGTTCGCATGCTGGTGTCGCGCAACATTGGCGTCATTGCCCTGGCCGTCTGCAATCCCGCTTACCCGCCGCAGCAATACGCCGATTTTTTCGCCGCCTGTGGAATCTCCAACTACGACATCATGATTCCCGACGCGACGGTGGATGAGAGTCCGCCATCCATCGCCGCTTTCTACAAGGGGCTGTTCGAGCTGTGGCTGGAGGCAAATCGCGCGACGCCGACGACCGATATCCGCATCATCTCGGACATGATCACCGCCCTGCTTGGCAACAATTCACCGACGGAGGGCGTGGGCCACAAGCCTGTCGAGCTTTGCACCGTGATGACCGACGGCACCGTGGAGGCCCACGATGTGCTGCGGATCGCAGGCGACGGATTCACCAACACCGGGTTCAACATCTTCGATCACGCGATCGATGAGGTCAGGAATGAGCCGCGCTGGAAAGCCGCGCGCCATGCCTCAATCAATCTTTGTGCGAAGTGTCGCCAATGCAAGTTCATGGACGCCTGCGGGGGAGGCTATCTTCCGCATCGCTTCTCCAAGAAAAACGGCTACGACAATCCGTCCGTCTATTGCGACGATCTCTATTCGATGTTTGAGAACATGCAATCCGTATTGGAGAGCCATCTCTATGTCAGCAAGCCGGACGGCGTGCGTATCAACGTGCGCGACACGCCGGCGGGCGCCTAGCGGGCGTTGCTGCGCTGTCCGGCCCGCATCGGTTTCACGGTGTTGCTGATGATCTATGGCAGTCGAAAGACGCCTGCGGCCTATTCTTCCGGCTCGGTCGTGAACAGCAGCGGATAGCCCTTGGCACGACCGGCGTCCGTGGCGCGCGTCGCCTTGGTTTCGGCGACGTCCTTGGTGAACACGGCGACCACGCAGGCCCCGAGCTTGTGCGCGGTGATCATCACCTTGTAGGCCTGATCCTCCGTCATGCGGAATTCGGCCTTCAGCACCATGGTGACGAATTCGCGCGGCGTGTAGTCGTCGTTGATCAGGATGACCTTGTGCAGCTTCGGTCGCTCGACCCTGGTCTTGGTCCTGGTTTTCGGCTTGATGACGGTGTCGTTCATTCCGCCTCCTGGACACGGCGGGCTCGGGTTTTGCGCCGGAGCGGTCAGCCCGCGGCCTTCGCACCATATTGCAGGACCTGCACCTTCTCCAAGGTGATCAGCCCGCTCGACATCATGCCGTCCAGGATGGGCAGGAATGCATTGATGTTGTCCTCGCTGTCGACGATCTCGATCAGCAGCGGCAGGTCTTCCGAGAGACGCAGGATTTTCGCGGTGTGCAGCCGGCTCGACTTGCCGAATCCCATGGGACCGCGCAGCACGGTGGCGCCGGCGAGGTGCAGCTCGCGCGCCCTCATCACGATCGCTTCATAAAGCGGTTTGCCGTCATAATGGTCGCTCTCGCCGATGAAGATGCGGAGCGAAACTGCCTGGTTGGGGATTTGCATGGTCAGCTCCTGGTCAAGCGGTTGTAGCGGCTCGCCAGCATATGCCCGGCCCACACCGACACCAGCCAGCAGACGACGGAGGCCACGACATAGGCGAGCGCAGTGTATTTCATGCCGCCATGGAACAGGCGGAAGGTCTCCAGGCTGAAGGCCGAGAAGGTGGTGTAGCCGCCGCAGAACCCGGTCATGACGAATTGCCGGTGCTCGGGCCGCGCCAGCACGCGGCCGTCCGGGCCGGTCAGCGTTGCGTAAAAGCCGATGATCAGCGAGCCGGTGGCGTTGATGAACAGCGTCGCGGTGGGAAAGCCGGGCCCGGTGTCGAGCGCAAGCCCGACCAGATAGCGCGTCAGCCCGCCGACGATGCTGCCCGCGGACACCCAGGCATAGAGAACCGCACTGCGCCAGCGCTCGGTGGGAGGGGAGCCCATCAGCCTCTAGCCTCCCAAACGATCCGCAAGCAGGAAGCCGCAAGTCACGGCCGTGAGGCACAGCCCGACCGAGGCCACGATATTGCCGAGCGCGTGGATCGGCTCGCCGTTACGGGCGAGCGTCAGCGTTTGCAGGCTGAACGAGGACACCGTGGTGTAGCAGCCGAGGAACCCGGTCACCGCGAACAGCCAGGGATTGGGCGCGGCGAAGACCGAGCCCGGATGCGTCGCCAGCGCGCCAAAGATACCGATCAGGAAGGCGCCGGTGATGTTGATGGTCATGGTGCCCCACGGAAACGTCTCGCCGAGCCGCCGCGCGATCGCGCCGGAGACGAAGTAGCGCGCGCAGCCGCCCAGCACGCTGCCGATCATGATCGCAAGCACTCCGCTCAGCACGATGAACCGCCTTCCGTCATCATTAGCCCTCCGTTGCGAGCCCGTTGCCGATGGCGAGCAAGCCCGCGAGCGACACCAGTGCGAACCCGAGCCCGGCCAGGAACGTGCCGGCCGGGCCATAGGCATCCCACAGCGCCCCGGCGATCACGCTCGCCGCCAGCAGGGCAAGGCCCGTGAACAGGTTGAAATAGCCGAAAGCCGTGCCGCGCAGGCTCGGCGGCGCAGCATCGGCGACGAGCGCCGAGAGCAGGCCCTGCGTCAATCCCATATGCAGTCCCCACAGCACGACGCCGAGCGCCAGGCCGCCAAGGTTCGGCAGCAGCGCGAGCGCAAGGTCGGCGCCGGCGAGGAAGACGAGGCCGAGCGCGAGCAGGCCGGTGCGGTTGATGCGGTCCGACAGCACGCCGGCCGGATAGGCCGAGAGTGCGTAGGCGATGTTCATCAGCACCAGCACGGCCGGGACCCACATCGCATTGAGCCCGATGTTCTGCGCGCGCAGGATCAGGAAGGCCTCGCTGAAGCGTGCGAGCGTGAACACGACGCCGACCGCGACCACGCGCCAGTACACCGATCCGAGTTGCCGCATTGCCGTGAACTTGAGCGGATTGCCGGTACGCTCCCGGCTGGCGTCAGGCTCCGGCTCACTTACGGCAAAGGCGATCAGGCCGAACGAGAAGAAGGCCGGCAGCACGGCGAACCAGAACACGAGGGCAAAATTGTCCGCCGTCCACCACATCAGGCCGATCGCGAGCAGCGGGCCGACGAAGGCGCCGATGGTGTCGAGCGATTGCCGCAGGCCGAAGCTCGCGCCGCGCAGGCCGCGAGGTGCGATATCGGCGATCAGTGCATCGCGCGGTGCGCCGCGGATGCCCTTGCCGACTCGGTCGATGAAGCGCGCCGCCACCAGCCATCCGACGCTCGGCGCGAGCGGGAACAGCGGTTTTGTCAGCGCGGCTAGTCCGTAGCCCAGGGCAGCAAGCAGCTTGCGGCGGCCGAGCCAGTCCGACAGCGCACCGGAGAAGATCTTGGTGATCGAGGCGGTGGCCTCCGCAATGCCCTCGATGAAGCCGACCGCGAGCGTGGATGCGCCAAGCACGGTGACGAGATAGACCGGCAGCAGCGCATGGATCATCTCGGAGGAGATGTCCATCAGCATCGAGACGAAGCCGAGCACCCAGATTCCCCGGGGCAGTCCGCTGCGTGCAGCACTCGGTGTCGTCGTCGCCACGCCTTCTCCTTCTTCCGCTTTTCAGGCAACAAAAAACCCGCCATCGGCGGGTTTGTCCATGCTCCCGCCAAAGGCGGAGGCTCAATGATTGCCCCACCTCAAGCAGGAGTCGTCAGCCCACTACGGTCAAGCCGCCGGGCGGTTGTCGGGGGACTCCATCCCCATCTGTGCGGCCAGCCTAGCATGGAAATCGCGCCGGACAAGTGGGCGGGGTGCGTGTCTCCACTAACGCCGTCATTCCGGGGCGGTGCACAGCATCGAACCCGGAAGCTCGAGATTGTCAGGCGCGCCGGGCGCGCCGGAGTTCGTGCTTCGCGCGCCCCGGAATGGCTGCGCGAGCGATCGCGTGTTCCCGTGTCAGCGGCATGGCCAGACGGCGGCAACGCGCGGCGGCGATGCACTTGAATGTGAAGCGCAGGCGATCTTCGCACTTTGCGGCAAGGCGATTGCATGTCACCATCGCGCCATACGACGGAGACTGCTGCGATGCGCTTGCTGTTCTCGATCGGGGCTGTGCTGGTGGCCGGCGTGCTCGCCGGGGGGGACGTCGCGGGCTTGGCTGCACCAGGGCCAAAGTTTGAACCGCCCGGGAATCAGCCGCAGCGGCTGGCGGCCGACAAGGATGCGCAGACGGTCGATGTCGAGCTCATCCTCGCCGTCGACGTGTCCTACTCCATGGACATGGACGAGCTTGCGATCCAGCGCGAAGGCTATGCGCAGGCGATCCAATCGAAGGAGTTCTTGCAGGCGCTGAAGCTGGGTCCGAATGGACGGATCGCGGTGACCTATTTCGAGTGGGCCGCCTCCACCGACCAGAAGATCATCATTCCCTGGCGGCTGATCGACGGACCGGAGACCGCGGATGCGGTCGCCGCCGAAATCATGAAGACGCCGATCCGGCGCGCCTCGCGCACCTCGATCTCCGGCGCGATCACCTTTGCGATGCCGCTGTTCGAGGAGGATCCCTATCGGGGCCTGCGCCGCGTCATCGACATCTCGGGCGACGGTCCCAACAACAATGGCAGCCCGGTGACGGTGGCGCGCGATGCCGCGCTCGAGAAGGGCATCGTCATCAACGGCCTGCCGATCATGGTCAAGGAGCCCTCCTATTCGACCATGGATATCGACAATCTCGACTATTACTACGAGGACTGCGTCGTCGGCGGTCCCGGCTCCTTCGTGATCGCGATCAAGGACCGCGAGAAGTTCAAGGAGGCGATCCGAACCAAGCTGCTGATGGAGGTTGCCGGCCGCACGCCGGAGCGCCCCGTGGTGCGCGTTGCCGACAAGGAGCCGCGCGTCAACTGCCTGATCGGCGAGAAGATCTGGTCGGACCGCTGGGGCCGCTAAAGCCGCCCTGGATCAGACTCTTTGTCCGCCTCAGCCGACGGTTGAATTTAACCGCTCGTTAACTGGGCGCGGGCCTAATCGAATTGTTTCTGCAGGTCCGGCCGTCATCCTGGCCGGTCGGCGCGCAAACGAAAGCGGGGTGTCAGACCCGTATCCGAGCAACCCGATGGCTATCGTCACGTCGAGCACCAGCCAGATTTCGCCCGCCAACGAGCGAGTCTTTCACCAGAGCAGGCTGCTCGGTGAGTGGAAGGGCAATTGGGTCGGCAACAACCAGGATGTCAGCTTCAAGGTCGTGAACATCCGCGGTGCCCGGGCGCAGGTCGAGTACACCCATAACGGCCACACCGAGCGCGGCTTTGGCGAGGTCAACGGGTCTCTCATCACCTACGGCGGGGTCACGGTCGGCACCAAGGACGGCAAGAACATGGTGCTGCTGTTCTCGGTGAGTGGTGCCGGCAGGCAGACCGCGAATCTCCAGAAGCAGGACCCGCCGGCGTCCGACAGCCGCCTGATGGGCAGCTGGGGCGGCTATTCCAGCGACAACGGCAAGAGCGCGAGCTTCAAGGTGCTCTCGGTCAACGGCAAGGAAGCGCAGGTCATCGTCACCACCGACGGCGTCACCCGTCAGGGTACCGGCTACGTGTACAAGAACGCCATCATGTTCGGCCAGGCGCAGATCGCGACCGACGACGGCAAGAACGGCAAGATCATCTATCGGGTTGGCAGCAAGTCCTTCATGGTGCCCGTGACGAAATATCCGCCGGCGGATTCGTCGTCCTCTGTCGACAAGACCGCCTGAACGCGCCGCCCTGGCGAGAACACCGTCATTGCGAGCGCAGCGAAGCAATCCAGAATCTTTCCCCGGTGGCAGTCTGGATTGCTTCGCTGCGCTCGCAATGACGCCGGACTCCGTCATCCTAAGGCGGCCACCTCGGGGAGCGATGATGGAATCGCGCCAAGTCGACGGTTTCGCCGCAAGCGGCGGCAACGGGGGCACGCCGCCGTTCGGCGCTTCGGCCGCCAGCTTACGTTGCAGCGCGAGGGTCGGTGTGCAGCGAGGCTGCGGCATCGGCATGGCCGTATGCCGCCTCCACGGGCCGTGTGAGAAACGTCAGATCCGCGCTTCGAGGATCAGATTGAACGGCGTCTCCGCGGCGCGGCGGAAGCGCGACAGGCCGCCTTCGCGCGCGACCTTGCGCAGCCGCGCTTCGCCGGCCTGCGCGCCCAGCGCGAGGCCCACCTCCTGGTCGAGCGAGGCCGGCGTGCAGATCATGGTCGAGGCCGCATAGTAGACGCGCCCGACCGGATTGAGATTGTCTTCGAGGCGATCGCCTGCAAACGGCTCGACCAGCATGCAGGTGCCGTCCTTGGCCATGGTCTCGCGCACGTGGCTGATGGCGCCGACGGGATCGCCCATGTCGTGCAGGCAATCGAAGAAGCAGACGAGATCGTAGCCTTCGGCCGGATAGGACTTGGCGGAGTGAACGGCGAAGGAGACCCGGTCGCCCAGCTTTGCCTCGTTGGCCGCTTTCCGTGCCGCCTCGATCGAGCCCTCGTGATAGTCGAAGCCGTAGAAGCGCGAGTTCGGGAAGGCTTCCGCCATCAGCCGCGTCGAGACGCCGTGGCCGCAGCCGACATCGGCGACCTTGGCGCCGCGCGTCAGCTTGTCCACGACGCCGTCGAGCGCCGGCAGCCACTCCTGCACGAGATGATGCATATAGCCGGTGCGGAAGAAGCGGGCGGTGCCGCAGAACAGGCACTCGCTGCGCCGGTTCCAGCCGACACCCTTGCCGGTCTTGAACGCGTCGGTGACCTTCGGCTCGTCGAGAAACGCCGCGGCAATGACATTGCCGACCGCGCCGAGGAATACCGGGCTGTCCTGATCCGCAAGCGCCATCGCCTGCTCCGGCAGCATCGAGAATTTTCCTGAAGCAGTGTCGTATTCGACGTAGCCGGATGCCGCCTGGCTCGAGAGCCATTCGCGGACATAACGCTCGGTCGTCCCGGTGGCGCTGGCGAGCTCGGCGGAGTTCATCGGCCCCTTGGCGGCGAGGGCGCGGTAAAGGCCGAGCTTGTCGCCGAGCAGGACCAGCGAGGCGTTCATTGCCGCCCCCACCTCGGTGATCATCTTGCCCATAAAGGCATTCAACCTGTCGGAATTGACCTCCATGATAGCCTCCATGCAATGACGGGCATTTTTACAGGTCTGCGCATTCAAAGCGCGGGCGGGAGCTTGCGCGCGTCCCTTAAATGGGTCAATCCGACGTGGAGGAGGTTCAACGCGTCAGGAAGAGGTGATCGGGAACTGGAGGGCGCATCAGTGGCACCGCGTCGCTGGTATTTGCACGCGCCCGGGCGTATAATCCGCGCGCTTTTTGACGGTCGCCTGAATGCCTAGCCCTGCTCGTTCCTGTGGTCTCGCCACTCTCTTCGCCATGCTCTGCTATTGCGGAGCGCCCGCTCATGCGCAAGTCGCACCCCTCAGATATTGGATCCCGGGTGGGGCCTTCGGCTATGGCGGCAGCGATGGCCAGAGCTCCGAGGCTTACGCCAATTTTCCGGGCTTCAATGCCGGTGACGCAGGTGGACGTACCAGCTTTGCCAACGGCTTCTTCGTCGGCAGCCAGCGTGGCAACCTGAATTGGAGCGGCCTCAGCCAGACTGGCCTCGCCGGCAATTTCAGCGCGCTCTCCTATGACAGCACGCAGTTCGGCTACGACACCAAGACCGCGGGCGGCATGCCCGTCACGTTCTTTGCCGGGTTCGACACGCTGACATTCGGCAACGGCATCGGCAGCTCGATTGCGCCGCTGACATCCGGCGCCGCACCGGGATACAGCGCATTCGCGGGTGTCGAGTTCAAGCCGACCTCCAACCTCAGCCTGTCGTTCGGGGCCGGGTTCATCCAGCAGGACTCGGGCCGCATGGACAGCGATATCAGGTCGAACATGCTGCCCGGCGAGTCGCCGGCGCTGAGCGGGCTGCGCCGCTAGCAAAATCAGCGTGTGAACTTCGCCACCAGCTCCACATGCGGCGTGTGCCGGAACTGGTCGACCGGCACCACGCTCTCGATCCTGTAGCCGCCGTCGATCAGGATTCGTGCGTCGCGGGCGAAGGTGGCGACGTTGCAGGAGACGGCGACCACCGCCGGCACTTTGCTCGCGGCAAGCTTCAGCGCCTGCGCCTGTGCGCCCTGGCGCGGGGGATCGAACACCACGGCATCGAAGTCGCGCAGCTCCGGCGGCACCAGCGGGCGGCGGAACAGGTCGCGCGGCTCGGCCTTGATTGGCTTGAGCCCCGGCGTGCGCGCTGCCTTTGCGAGCGCTGCGATCGCGCCGGGGTCGCTGTCACAGGCGGTGACACGCGCCTTCTCGGCGAGCCGCAACGCAAACGGTCCGACGCCGCAGAAGAGATCGAGGACCTCCTTGGCCTTGCCGACGCGCTCTGCGACGAGCGCGGCCAGCGTCTCTTCGCCGGCGACGGTGGCCTGCAGGAACGAGCCGGGCGGCAGCGTCACCTCGGCGCGGCCCATTCGCACCGTCGGCGCGAGGCGTTGCAGCACCAACTCGCCATGGCGCGTCAGCCGTGCGAGGCGATGCTGTCCGGCGATGCGCGACAGCGCGGTGACCAGCGGCGTCGGCAGTGGGCCGGAGCCGCGCACGTCGACGTCGAGGCCGTTGATGGTGGCCGTGACCTGGATGTCGAGCGGCTTCGTCACGGGCATTTTCGACGTCAGTGGCTCTGCGATCGCCCAGGCCGCATCGAGCGCGCCTTCGAGTGCGGGATCGAGGATCGGGCAGCGATGGATCGGGATGACGTCATGCGAGCTCGTCGCCGAGAAGCCGACCTTGAGGACGTCATGCGTGCCGAAGCGGCCATGCAGCGTGATGCGCCTGCGCCCCGCGCCATGGGCATCGACCAGCGGTGCCACCTCGCAGTCGAGGCCGGCCTGCGCCAGCGTCTCCACCACGATGCGGCGCTTCCAGGCATGATACGGCTCCGCGGCCCAGTGCTGGATGGCGCAGCCGCCGCAGACGCCGAAATGCGGACAGAACGGTTCGATGCGCTCGGGGCTGGCGACGTCCACCGCCAGCAGCTTGCGGCGGTCGGGATGGTACCCCGCGACGTGGTCGACCTCGACGGTCTCGCCGGCAAGCGTATAGGGCACATAGACCGCATCGCGCGTGGTGAGCGAGACGCCGTCGCCGCGATGGCCGACATGATCGATGGTCAAGCGCTCAACCACGGCGCGCGCCCAGGAAGAATTCGATGTTGCCGTCGCCGCCCGCGATCGAGGAGGGGAACACCTCGACGTCGGTGCAGCCGAGCGAGGCCGCAAACGCCGCGATGTCGTCGCAGATCTCCTTGTGCACGGCGGCGTCGCGGATGATGCCCTTCTTGTTGTGCTTCCTGTCAGCCTCGAATTGCGGCTTGATCAGCGCCAGCAGGCTCATGGGCGCGGCCGCGAGCGACAGCGCCACCGGCAGCACGCTCTTGAGCGAGATGAAGCTGACGTCGATCACCACGACGTCCGGCCGCGCCGGCAGGCGCCTGCCGTCATAGGCGCGGATATCCGTCTCCTCCATCGACACGATCTTGGGATGACCGCGCAGCGAGGGATGCAGCTGGCCGGTTCCGACATCGATCGCGAACACCAGGCTTGCGCCGTTCGCCAGCAGCACTTCGGTGAAGCCGCCGGTGGAGGCACCGACGTCGAGGCAGACATGATCCTCGATCTCGATCGGATAACGCTCCAGCGCGCCCGCGAGCTTGACGCCGCCGCGCGAGACGTAGGGGTGCGCGGGATCAGCCTGGATCACTGCGTCCTCGGCGATGGTCTCCGACGGTCTTGAAACCTTCTTCTCATCGGCGGTGACGAGGCCGGCCTCGATCGCCGCGCGCGCCCGTGCCCGGCTCTCGAACAGGCCGCGCTCGACCAGCAATACATCCGCGCGCTTGCGGGCAGGTGACATTGGCTCTCCAACGAGAATTTGCGCTTATTTAGCGATCAATCGCGCGGCCGCGATCCGGACGCAAGTCTCGAACGCGGCAAGATCGTGCCAGACGTCGATGGGCATCGTGGCCGGCGTCACCAGCGGGCAGCCGTGCAGCTCCAGCGCGTGGATCATCATGAGGTTGTCGACGAGGCCGAAATCCTCGACCGTCAACCCCTGGGCATCGAGCAGCCGCCCGTCTTCGGACGTGACCTCCATGAACCGGCCGACGCGGTCGGCATAGACGGCGCCGTCGTTGGAATAGGCTAGGCAGAATTTGCGGCGGCCGGCCATGTAGCCGAGCTCGTAGACGGTGCCGGGATCGGCGCCGGCGCCGCGGAACGGGGTGAGGTTGGCGATGATGGCATCGGCCGCATCCATCATCGCCTCGTTGCCGCAAAAGATCTGCCGCGAGACGTCGGGCGCGGTGAGGTCGATCGCGTTGTCGAGGGGATAGAGGCCGGTGTGCCCGTGCGCCGCGCAGATATCGACCTTGCGCCGGCCGATCTCGACCGCATCCGGCAGGAACACGTCAGGACCTGCCAGATAGATTTTCATGGGACCACCGACCAAGGAGGCATCGAGTTGCCGCGGCGTCGGCGGTGCAAAACCTCTCCAGGAGGGAGAGGTCGCGCCGAAGGCGCGGGTGAGGGGTTACGCTCTCACGTGGGACCTGAACCCCTCACCCGGATCGCTTGCGCGATCCGACCTCTCCCTATGGGAGAGGTGGGTCCAGTGCCCCTAGGACGTATCAAGCCAGCTTGACCGTCTCGGCCTTCACGTCCTTGCCGAGCGCTTCGAACACCTTGGCGACGATACCCTTGGCGTCGAGGCCGGCGCGGGCGTACATCGCGGCGGGCGTGTCGTGGTCCTGGAACACGTCGGGCAGCACCATCGAGCGGAACTTGACCATGCCGGTGTCGAGCACGCCCTGATCGGTCAGGAACTGCGCGACATGCGAGCCGAAGCCGCCGATCGAGCCTTCCTCGATCGTGATCAGGATTTCGTGGTCGCGGGCGAGCTTGAGCACCAGCTCGGTGTCGAGCGGCTTCATGAAGCGCGCATCCGCGATCGTGGTCGACAGGCCGTGGGCGGCGAGCTCGTCGGCGGCCTTCTCGCATTCGGCGAGGCGGGTGCCGAACGAGAGCAGGGCGATCTTGCTGCCCTGGCGGATCATGCGGCCCTTGCCGATCTCGAGCGGAATGCCGACTTCGGGCATCTCGATGCCGCGGCCTTCGCCGCGTGGGTAGCGCAGCGAGCTCGGACGGTCGTTGATCGCGACCTGGGTCGCCACCATGTGCACCAATTCGGCCTCGTCCGCCGCCGCCATGATCACCATGTTGGGCAGACAGCCGAGATAGGCGTTGTCGAACGAGCCGGCATGCGTCGCGCCGTCGGCGCCGACCAGGCCGGCGCGGTCGATGGCGAAGCGGACGGGCAGATTCTGGATCGCGACGTCATGCACGATCTGGTCGTAGCCGCGCTGCAGGAAGGTCGAGTAGATCGCGCAGAACGGCTTGTAACCTTCGCTGGCAAGACCGGCGGCGAAGGTCACCGCGTGCTGCTCGGCGATACCGACGTCGAAGGTGCGGTCCGGGAACGCCTTGTTGAAGATATCGACGCCGGTGCCGGACGGCATCGCCGCCGTGATGGCGACGATCTTGTCGTCCTTCTGCGCTTCCTTGACGAGGCTCTGGCCGAACACGTTCTGGTAGGCCGGAGCATTCGGCTTGGCCTTGGCCTGCGTGCCGGTCGCGACGTCGAACTTGACGACGGCATGGTACTTGTCCGCGGAAGCTTCCGCCGGGCCGTAACCCTTGCCCTTCTGCGTCACGACGTGAACCAGGATCGGGCCTTCCTCCATGTCGCGCACGTTCTTCAGCACGGGCAGGAGGTGGTCGAGGTTATGGCCGTCGATCGGGCCGACGTAGTAGAAGCCGAGCTCCTCGAACAGCGTGCCGCCGTCCATCATGAAGCCGCGCGAATATTCCTCGACCCGGTTGGCGCGGTTGGCGATGATCTTGGGCAGGCGCTTGTTGATCTGCTTGGCCGCCTCGCGCAGCGTGCGATAGGTCTTGCCTGAGTAGAGCCGCGACAGATAGGCGCTCATGGCGCCGACCGGCGGGGCGATCGACATGTCGTTGTCGTTGAGGATGACGATCAGGCGCGAGTTCATCGCACCCGCATTGTTCATGGCCTCATAGGCCATGCCCGCCGACATCGCACCGTCACCGATCACGGCGATAACGTTGTTCTTGCCGCCGGAGAGGTCGCGCGCCACGGCCATGCCGAGGCCGGCAGAGATCGAGGTCGAGGAATGTGCCGCGCCGAACGGATCGTAGTCGCTCTCGCTGCGCTTGGTGAAGCCGGACAGGCCGCCGCCGGTGCGCAGGGTGCGGATGCGGTCGCGCCGGCCGGTGAGGATCTTGTGGGGATAGGCCTGGTGGCCGACGTCCCAGATCAGGCGGTCCCGCGGCGTATCGAAGACGTAATGGATCGCGGTCGTGAGCTCGACCACGCCGAGGCCCGCGCCGAAGTGACCGCCGGTCACCGAGACGGCGTCGATCGTCTCCTGCCGCAGCTCGTCGGCGACCTGGCGAACCTGCTCGATCTTGAGCTTGCGCAGGTCTTCCGGCGTCCGGATGGTGTCGAGAAGCGGCGTCTTACTGTATGCGTTCACGGCGATTTCCAATTTGTCAGCGCCGGAAGATCGTTCCGGTGCGCGATGGGTTTGCACAATATCGGCGCAGCGCGAGTCCTCAAACCGTCGGAGCCACCTGCATGGGGCAAGGCCCCGTCGTCAAGCTTAGGTGAGCTTTGGTACGCTCCGGTTCAGTCTCTGTGACCCCTGTCACTTAGATCGGCTTCGTCCGTCCCAGCCAATTTCATTAGCAATTTGAAGCGCTTGTCGTTGGTAATCAGTGCCTACGCAAGGCTTACAAAAAGCCACACTCCGCGCAGCTTTACACCAAAGCTTGGGCCAAAGCCAACCCGCTGGGCCGATTACGGGCATGCACGTGCAACCCCCGGGCCAGAAGTGGTTAATCGCAGCACCGGGTGAGGGGTTCCATTCTCGTCCGGTTCCGCGGCTGGATTTCGGCCGCAAGCAAGGGCTTTTGCGGCGGATTCCAGGGGCGGAGGCCCTCCGGAGAGGGTTCCCGGATCCTTGTCCCGGTCGGTCCGCCGCGCCCGGGAATCCAACAGCGTGCGATCATGAAAAATGCAGGCTTCAGATCTGGAGCGGGGGGCCCTCGACGTTACTGGACGTCGAGCGGCGCGGTGCCGGTGGGCTGGCCACTGGCATCGGTGGTGATCTTGTCGACACGGGCCTCGGCCTGGCGCAACAGTTCCTCGCAGCGGCGCTTCAAGGCCTCGCCGCGCTCGTAGATCGTCACGGATTCCTCGAGCGGCACCTTGCCGTCCTCGAGCCGCTTCACGATCGTTTCGAGTTCCTCGATCGCGCGCTCGAAGGTGAGCCTGGAGACGTCGACTTGGGTACTTTCGGCCATATCCGCTTCCGATCGCCCGATTCGCTTTCCCCGGAGTGAAGGCGGGTTTTGCGGGCTTAATGTGGCGAGTGCTTTCAGGCGCCCATCAGGGCGCCGACATGCGCCGTAACAGATTCTTTCAATCCTTGCAGGTCATAGCCGCCCTCGAGCACCGAAACAATGCGCCCCCCGGCAGACTTGTCGGCGAGGTCCATCAGCTTGCGCGTCACCCAGGCATAATCCTCCGCGCGCAGGTTCAGCGACGCCAGCGGATCGCGGTAATGCGCATCGAAGCCGGCCGAGATGATGAGCAGCTCGGGGCTGAATTTTTCGAGCTGCGGCAAAATCAAATTCTCGAACGCGGAGCGGAACTCGGGGCCGCCGTCTTCCGAGGCCAGCGGCGCGTTGACGATGGTGTCGTGGTCGCCGCGCTCGCTCTTCGCGCCGGTGCCCGGAAACAGCGGCATCTGGTGCGTCGAGCAGTACATCACGGTCGGGTCGGACCAGAAGATGTCCTGCGTGCCGTTACCGTGATGCACGTCGAAATCGACGATGGCCGCGCGCTTGATGCCGTATTTGCGCTGCGCATGGCGCGCGGCGATCGCGACGTTGTCGAAGAAGCAGAAGCCCATCGGCTTGCCGATCTCGGCGTGATGGCCCGGCGGGCGCACCGCGACGAAGGCGTTGCGGTGCTCGCCCGCCATCACCGCTTCGGTCGCCGCCACCGCACCGCCGACGCCACGCATCACCGCTTCCCATGTGCCCGGCGACATCGAGGTGTCGCCATCGATATAGACCTGGCCGCTGGTCGGCGCGATGTGGCGCAGCTCTGTGACGTAGTGCTCGTTGTGGCAGAGCGAGACGAGGTCGAGATCGCCCTCCGGCGCCTGATCGCGCACGAGAAACTGGAAACGCTCGTGCGACAGCGCTTCCTCCACCGCGCGCAGGCGGTCCGGTCGTTCGGGGTGTCCAGGCGGCGTGACGTGGTCGAGGCAGGCCTTGTGGGAAAGAAGAAGCGTGCTCATCAGGTCGGCCTCATGGGATGCGGGCTCTTGCCGTCGCTTGGCGCATCTCGCGCCAAAACGCAATGCCAAACCAATCTATGCGCTTGGTTACAAATGGCAAACGGTTGTCCCGTTCCGGCCGGTTTGATCCGGATCAATTCACGCGCAGGATGCGAGTCGGAGGCAGCGGGCCGATCGGCCCGTGCGCCCGGAAAAAGGCGAACAGTGCGTCGGCGTCGTAGCCGCCATATTGTGGCGCCGAGCCCTGCTTGGCGACCGTGAAGCCGTCGCCGCCGACGGCGAGATAATCATTGAGGGTGACGCGGTAGCCGCTGGCCTGCTCGATCGGCCTGCCGTTGAGCGTCATCTTCTCTGCGATCACGCGCTCGCCGAACGGCTTCGCGCTGTCCCAGGTGTAGCGGAACCCGTTCGACACCTGCAGGATCCGCGGCCGCTTCGGATCGAGCCATTGTTGTTCCAGCATGTCCTTGAGCTGGCTGCCGGTCAGCGTCATGGTGACGAGGCGGTTGCGAAACGGCTGGCTGGCGAAGACATCGCCGAACGTTATCGCGCCGTTCTCCTTCGGGACGATATCGGTGCGGATGCCGCCGGGATTGGTGAGCGCGATGACGGCGCCGCCATCCTTGCCGTCCCTGGTCGCGGCGAGCTGCGCATCCGCGATGACATCGCCGAGCGCGCTTTCGCCGGCCTCGTTCGGAACGCGCGACAACGTCTGCGTCACCGATCCGGCCGGCCGGTTGGCGATCGGCGCGGACAGCTTGTCATAGGCCTCGATCAGCGCGGTCTGTTCGGGGTCCTTCGCGAGCGGGGCATTGGCCACGATGACGTTCTCGGCCTTCGCGCCGACGATGTCGCGGGTCACAGGATCGAGCTCGAGGTCGATCGCCGTGACCAGCGTGCCGTATTTGTCGCCGCTGGTGACGAGCCGGCCGTCGATATCGCAGACATAGGCGCGGTGGGTGTGGCCGCTGACGACGACGTCGACCGCGCGATCGAACTTTCTCACGATGTCGACGATGGGCCCGGTAATCGCAGGGCATTCATTGTAGTCGCCCGAGGGCTCGCCGCCCTGGTGGATCAGCACCACGATCGCCTCGACGCCACCCGCCTTCAATTGCGGCACCAGCGCATTTACCGTCTCGGCCTCGTCGCGGAATTCGAGTCCTGCGATGCCTGATGGCGACACGATGCCCGCAGTCTCCTTCAGCGTCAGTCCGATGAAGGCAACGGGAATGCCCTCGTACTCCCTGATCTCGTAAGGCGGCAGCACGGTCTTGCCGGTTGCCGTCTCCACCGTGGAGGCCGCGAGATAATGGAATTTGGCACCTAGGAACGGATGCGGCCCCTGGCAGCCGTCGACCGGATGGCAGCCGCCGTTCTGCATCCGCAAGAGCTCGGTCCTGCCCTCGTCGAACTCGTGATTGCCGACCGAGGTGATCGCAAGGCCCATCATCGAGAGCGACTCGATCGAGGGCTCGTCGTGAAACATCGCGGACAGGAACGGGCTCGCCCCGATCAGATCGCCGGCGGCAACGAAGATCGTGTTCTTGTGCCCCTCGCGCAGCTGCTTGACCAGCGTCGCCATGTACTCGGCGCCGCCGGCCGCGACCATCACCTTCCTGGCCTTGTCCTCGGGGTCATTGATGCGGATGCCGCCCGGCGGCGGCCGCAGATTGCCGTGGAAATCGTTGATCGCGAGAATGCGCAGCTCGACGGGTGCGGCGGGCTGGGCGGAGGAGGGCAGGGGGGCTAGCGCGAGGGCGAGCGCAGCAAGGATGGATCGGTATTGCATGGCATCGAGACTAGTCGTTCCGCGCGAGGAGTTCACGATGCATTATCGTGAACGTGCCGCACTTTCTTCCTTCTCCCCTTGTGGGAGAAGGTGGCATAGGCGGCCTTCGGCCGCCGTTCTTGAGAACGCCGAAGCGAAGCTTCGGCTATGGCGCCGGATGAGGGGTATCTCTCCGCGAGTACCAATGTGAGAGAGGTGCTCGCGGGTAGAACCCCTCACCAGTCTCGCCGCTACGCGGCGAGCCACCCTCTCCCGCTAGGGCAGAGGGAACAGCTCACCGCTTCTTCCTGTTCGCGAACGCGTTGAACGCAGCCACGGCATCGTCCGATTTCAGCCGCTCGCCGAACAGATGGGCCTCCTGGTCGATGCGGCGGGTCAATCCTTCCGGCGGGGTGCGCAGCAGTTTGCGCGAGGTCGCGACGGCCTCGGCCGGCAGCCGGCAGATCTCGCGCGCCACCTTGCGCGCCTCGACCTCGGTATGTCCCGGCGAGACCACGCTGTTGACGAAGCCTGCGGCTTCGGCTTCCGCGGCGGTGAAGGTTCGCCCCATCACCAGCATCGCGAAGGCACGCTGGTACCCCATCGTGTTCGGCATCAGGAGGCTGGCCGCGCCGACCGGAACGAGCCCGAGCTTGATGTAGGGCGCGGAGAACGTCGCGGCCGTCGAGGCGAGCACGTAGTCGCAATGAAACAGCATCACGGTGCCCATTCCGATCGACGCACCATCCACGGCTGCGATGATCGGCTTGGTGTTGAGGGCGAGCGAATAGAGAAACTTGGCGCCGTTCGACAGCGTCTCCGGGCGCGCCGTATCGGCGTGGAGAAAATCGTCGATATCGTCACCGGCCGTGAATACGCCGGAGCCGCCGGTGATGATCATGCAGCGGATGTCGGGATTGTTCTGCGCGGTGTCGATCGCGTGGCTCATCTCCCGGTACATGTCCTGCGTGATCGCATTCTTCTTGCCAGGGCGGCGCAGCGTGATCACGCGCGTTCCACGCTCTTCAGTGACGATGATATTGCCGTTCGGCATAAGGACCCCCTGGGCTCGCCGAGACGCTTGACCTTGGCGAGTCTCGCAAACATCAGCCTACATCATCTTGCAGGCGTGCCAATCCGCCCGCGCGACCTTTTCGAAAGCTATTCCGTGAGCCCGGCGGATGACACCGCTGCCATAACTCTCTTCCGTCCGCCCCATCGCGTCAGATCGCGCCGGTTGTATTGTCTTGCACGCTCCATTGCGCGCTGCAACAAATGGCTACAATGTTTTGTTTGAAAGACCATTGGTTGTGAGGCACGATCGTGCCTTCTGCCGTTCCATCTGGCCGATTGCGCGATTGATGGTTGCCGCAACGAGCGTTGACGAATCTTCGCTGTCCTACCGCGGCTGGCGCGTCGTGCTGGCCTGCTTCCTGATGGCCTTCTTCATGTTCGGCTTCGGCCTCTACGGCCAGGGCGTCTATCTCGCCGAGCTCCAGCGCGCCCATGGCTGGCCGGGCACGCTGGTCTCCGCGGCCAGCACCTTCTCGTTTCTCCTGACCTCCGTCCTCGTCATCTTCACCGACGATCTCCTCGCCCGCGTCGGGCTGCGCTCGCTGATCCTGTGCGGGCTGTCCGCGCTGGGAGCTTCGACCGTGCTGCTGGCAGTGATGGAGACGCCCTGGCAGCTTTATCTCGCCTATGCGCTGATGTCGGTCGGCTGGACCGGCATGGGCACCGTGGTGATTGCGACCGTGCTGAATTCCTGGTTCGACCGCCGCCGCGGCCTCGCGCTCAGCCTCGCCTTCAACGGGGCCACCTGCGGCGGGATCATCCTCGTTCCGCTGCTGCTGTCGCTCACCGGCAGCATCGGCTTCCGCTCGGCGATGCTGGCGGCAACGATCATCATGGTGGTGCTGGTGCTGCCGGTGGTCGTCGGCTTCATCGGCTGGCCGGCCGGGACCTCACTGGCATCGGGCAGACGACCGTCCGGTGCGGGCACGGTGACGCCGGCCCGTTCGCGCAAGGCGCTGCTCGCCAATGCGGCGTTCTGGACCATGGTGCTGCCGATCGCCGTCGCGCTGCTGGCGCAGATGGGGTTCATCATCCACCAGGTGACGTTCCTCGAACCGCTGATCGGTCGCGCCAACGCGGGCCTTGCGGTGACGATCATGGCCGCGATGGCGGTGGTCGGGCGCCTGTCGCTCGGCCTGTTCGTCGACCGGCTCGATCCGCGGCTCACCTGTGCGGCCTCGATGACGAGCCAGGCGGCGGCGCTGTTCGTGCTTCTTCAAAGCACTAATCCGACCGTGCTGCTGGCGTGCTGCGCCGTCTACGGCTTCTCGATCGGCAACATGATCACGTTCCCGCCGCTGATCATCCAGCGCGAGCTCGGCTCCGCTGCCTTTGCCGCCGCGATGGGATTGGGCACCTCGATCAGCGGCATCGTCAGCGCCTTCGGCCCAGGCATCGTCGGCCTCGTGCGCAGCTTTGAGGGCAACTACACGACCGCGTTTGCGATGTGCGTGATGCTGGATCTCGTCGCCGCGGGAATCGTGCTGTGGCGGCCGGGGAAGAGGCCGGAAGATTCGCACACTCTGTCACCGTCACCCTGAGGTGCCGGAGCGAAGCGGAGGCCTCGAAGGGCGACGGCCCGGCTGCTGCATCTCGGCCGTGCATCCTTCGAGGCTCCCCACCCGACGCTTTGCGTCGCATTGCTCGCACCTCAGGATGTCGGGTTGGCAGTTGGCCCCTTATCCCAGCAACACCGCATCCGCCGCCGCGACCGACTCCGCGCTCTCCGTCACGGTGCGCTCGAGCGCACCGGCCTGCACAGTGATGTTCTCGGCGAAGAAACGCGCGAGCGAGACGTAGCGCGCTGCGTCCGTATTGCCGTCAGCCTTCGCGGCGAGAGCTTCGGAGGCCAGCATGCAGCCGCCGAGCGTCGCGCCGAACTGCTGCAAGTAAGGCGTCGCGCCGGCCAGCGCCTCGTTCGGTGCGGACGTCACGCGCTCCAGCAGCCATTTGCTGGTGCGCGTCAACGCCTCCAGCGCCTCGCGCAACTTGGTGCCGGTGGTGCCGAAAGCGGGATCGTTGGAAGCTTCGACCTGCTTGACGATGGCCGAGAGCTCGTCGAGCAGGGCCCACACGGCAGCGCCGCCATTGGCGGCGAGCTTGCGCGTGACGAGGTCGATCGCCTGGATGCCGTTGGTGCCCTCGTAGATCGCGGTGATGCGCGCGTCGCGATAATGCTGCGCGGCGCCCGTTTCCTCGATGAAACCCATGCCGCCGTGCACCTGCACGCCGAGATAGGCGACCTCGTTGCCAATGTCGGTGGAATAGCCCTTGGCCATCGGCGTCAGCAGCGCCGCGCGCGCGGCCGCGTCGGCGCGCACCTTCGGATCCGTCGCGCGGATGGAGACGTCGAGCGCGACGGCGGTGGCGTAGCAGATGGTGCGCGCGGCAGCGGTCTGCGCCCGCATCCGCATCAGCATCCGCTTGACGTCGGGATGCACGAAGATCGCGTCCGAGCCTTCGCCCTTCTTGCCGATGGCGCGGCCCTGCTTGCGCTCCTGCGCATAGGCGAGCGCCTGCTGATAGGCGCGGTCGGCGACGCCGACGCCCTCGAGGCCAACGCCGAGCCGCGCCTGGTTCATCATCGTGAACATGCAGCGCATGCCCTGGTTCTCTTCGCCCACCAAAAAGCCGATCGCGCCGCCATGGTCGCCCATCGTCATGGTGCAGGTGGGCGAGGCATGCATGCCGAGCTTGTGCTCGACGCCGCTGGCGAAAATATCGTTGCGTGCTCCGAGCGATCCGTCTGCATTGACCATGAATTTCGGCACGAGGAAGAGCGAGATTCCCTTGGTGCCGGCGGGCGCGTCGGGCAGGCGCGCGAGCACGAAATGCACGATGTTGTCGGTCATGTCGTGCTCGCCATAGGTGATGAAGATCTTCGTTCCCTTGATGCGATAGGTGCCGTCGGCCTGCTTTTCGGCGCGGGTGCGCAGCGCGCCGACGTCGGAGCCGGCCTGCGGCTCGGTCAGCTGCATGGTGCCGGTCCATTCGCCGGAGACGAGCTTTTCGAGATAGATTTTCTTCAGCTCGTCGCTGCCGTGGGCATCCAGCGCCTCGATCGCCGAGGCCGTCAGCAGCGGACAGAGACCGAAGGCGACGTTGGCGGCGCTCCAGATCTCGGTGCAGGCGGCGTTGATCGCCAGCGGCAGGCCTTGGCCGCCGAAATCCTCAGGGCCCGAGACCGCGTTCCAGCCGCCCTCGGTCCAGCGCTTGTAGGCGTCGGGCCAGCCCGGCGCGGTCGTGACCTTGCCGTCGTCGAGCTTGATGCCGTGCTCGTCGCCGACCTTGTTGAGCGGCGCCAGCACGTCGGTGGCGAACTTGCCGGCTTCCTCGAGCACGGCGGCCGCAATGTCGGCGTCGAAATCGCCGTAATGGCCGGCGTCCAACGCCGCCTTCAGGCCGGCGCCATGGTTGAGCGACAGCAGCATGTCAGAGATCGGCGCGCGGTATGTCATGGTTCACTCCCCGGAGACTGGTCTGGGCCGCGGTATTCCCATGAAATGCCGGCGGTCTCAACTGTCCGGACGCCGGACGGATCGGCTCCGGACAGGGGGTCTCCCGTCTGGACCCTATATAATGCTACATAATAGAGTGTGGCGCCGCCGATCCCGAGGCTGTGGTAGTTTGCCCCTCCAGGCGGTTGAAATGGCGTGCCGCACCCTATAGACCGACTGCGACCCGAGGGAATCTGCGGTAGCCGGTTCTTCCGTCGTCTCGAGGTCGCCTGATGGGGCGTAGCCAAGCGGTAAGGCAGCGGATTTTGATTCCGCCATTCGGAGGTTCGATCCCTCCCGCCCCAGCCAGCGGCTCAAGCTGTTGCGTTTCATTCGTTAAGCAGTTTCATCCTGGTCAGGTCTTTTGGGCGCGTTTGGAAACAGAGATTCTAGGGCGCGGTCCAGGCTGGAGCTAACCGGCCTGGCCGTGCTGGTTGCGAGGCTTCCATCCCAACCTATAACGCGGAAGCCGTCCGGGCAGGTCTGTTTTGCCCTCATCGTAGAATGGGCCGCCACGGCGAACGAAGCGGACGACCGCTCGAGATGCGCTTCTGCGGAATTGCAGCCGTGCCGCACTCCGCCCAGCCGGCGGCCTCGGGCGACGGTCGTTGCCCCTTCCATCGGGGACAATTACGGCTGCACATCGCGTGGCCTTCGTTTTCTTGGCCGACCGGAACGATGCAGACCCCGCACTTTCTGCTGTTGAAAAAGCTCCCCGCATACGTCTCGCAACCATTGGCTTGCCGGGTCGTGATGGAAGCGGGCATGCCAATATTGCTTCACCGTGAAGCCGGCGATCGCCAGCGGGCAGTCGAGCACGCGCAGTCCGTAGTAGTGAGCCAGCGTTTCGCCGATGTGCCTTGGAAGGGTGGCGATCAGGTCGGTCGTCCCGATGATTGCGGGTAACCCCAAAAAGCCGGGTAGCTCGAGCGCAACGTCGAGGACTATCCGCTGCTCCTGTAGCGCGTCCGCGAGCAACTGATGTCCGGTACCCGATCGAATGAGGACGTGCGCCTCATGCCTGAAATCCTTTGCGGTGATGCGGCCGCGGATTCGGGCATGTTTTGCGTTCGCCAGGCAGACCCAATCCTGCGGAAAGAGTGCCTGTTGGAAGTGCCCGGCGTCGAGGTCCGAGATGTAGCCGAGCGCCAGATCGGCCTCGCCGGACTGCAGCATTCGTGGCGTATCGCCGCCGATCTGCGCTGCCTCGATGCGGATGCCCGGAGCAACGCGGCGAACGTAGCCGAGGATGGCCGGAAGGAGCGTGATATGGCTCGCATCCGTCATGCAGATGACGAAGCGGCGCTTTGCTGTCGCCGGGTCGAACTCAGGACGAAGCTCCGCAAGACGACGCAGCATCTCCAACGCCTGCCTGGCCGTGCCGATGAGAGCTTCGGCACGCGGGGTCGGCAGCATTCCCTCCGCAGACCGAATGAAGAGCGGATCATCCAGCTCCTTTCGCAGGCGCGCCAGCCAGATCGAAATGGTCGGCTGGCTTTGACCGAGCTTTTCGGCTGCCTTGGTGACGCTGCCCGAGGAGAACAATGCGTCAAACAGCCGGAGCAGGCGCGGCTCCAGCAGGTTGGTCTCGGAGAGGTCCCGGTGCTTCATTGCGATCTTCAATAATGGATATAAGGACCATAGCATATCCAAATACGGAGCAGCCTGCTAGCACGCTTCCAATGCCAAGATGGGCGAGGGAGGAGCGTTCGGATGAGGATCTGCTTTATCGGCGCGGGAGCCCTGGGCTCGACCATCGGCGGCACGCTGGCGCGCGGTGGTGCCGAGGTTTGGTTGATCGACCCGTTTCAGGCTCATATCGACGCGATCAATGCTGCTGGTCTGCGGATGCTCGAAGGTGACGCCGAGACCGTGGTGAAGGTCTCTGCCTGTATCTCCGCGGACCAGGTCGGCGTCGTGGCGGACCTCGTCATCGTCCTCGTCAAATCCTATCACACGCGCGATGCGATCCGGGCGGCAGCGCCGATCATCGGGCCGCAGACGGTCGTGATGTCGCTTCAAAACGGTCTTGGTCACGAGGACATCCTCGCGGAGGAAGTCGGTCGTCACAGGGTCATGGCGGGCAAGACCTATGTTGGCGGCGTGCTGCTCGGCCCCGGTCATGTTCGCTCCGGAGTGGTCGGCAAGGAAACCATCGTCGGCGAGCTTGATGGACGCTTGACGGAACGCGCACAGCGGATTTCCGAGACGTTCAATCGTGCCGGCATTCTCACGCTGCTCAGCGACAACATCCTGGGCACGATGTGGGACAAGTTGTTCATCAACGTCGCCGGAGGCGGAATCACCGCCATTACCGGGCTGACTTATGGTGGTCTCTATTCGCTGCCGATCCTGGAGGATTGCGCGCTGGCCGCAATCTCGGAGGGCATCGCGGTCGCGCAGGCCGCCGGCGTGAAGATCTCGATCGCCGATCCGCGCCGGGCCTGGACGATGGCATCCGCTGGGCTGCCGCCCGAGTTCAAGACCTCGATGTTGCAGAGCTTGCAGGCCGGCAATCTGACCGAGGTCGATTACATTCACGGCTCCGTCGTGCGTTGGGGGGCGAAGTTCAATGTCCCGACTCCCGTCAACTCGACCCTCGTCGCGTTGATCAAGGGGCTCGAATACGCCCGCAGCGATTATCCAGGAAAGGCCTGAGACGATGTCGCTGCCGCGCGCCTATGTCGAACACGTCGCGATCCGCGTGCCGGACGTCGATCGTCACGTCGACTTCTTTCGTGAGGTGCTTGGTCTCACTATCCGCGACGAGCAACCCGCCGATGGTGCCCGCCCGCGTCAGGTATGGGTGCTCGGAAGCGTGCAGCTGATCGAGGATCCACATTTTGCCGGGCCAGAGGGGCGCCTCGCTCATCTCGGCATCATGGTCGACGATTACGAAGGTGTGCTCGCCCGTGCTGCGGCGTGGGGAGCCAAGGCACTCCCCGCCGGGCCGAACTGGCTCGAGCTGCCGGGCGGCCTGAACGTCGAAATCTTGCAAGCCAGTGCTGGTGCCGTGGAAGCGGCGCTGGCGATCAATCCACGGGCCTAAGGAACACGCGACATGACGGATGAGCGCTACTGGGACGATGCCAAGGTCGGGGACGAATGCGTCACTCCCTCAGTGACGGTTACCGAAACGATGGTGAATGCCTACGCCGAGCTGACGGGCGATTTCACGCCGGTCCATGTCGACGAGGAATACGCCAAGACCACACCATTCGGCACGCGCGTCGCGCACGGGCTGTTTGGTCTGTCGCTGGCAGATGGTTTGAAGACCCGTGCCGACTACCGCTTCCTTCCTGGAATGTCGCTGGGCTGGACTTGGGATTTCAAGCTGCCGATCAAGCTCGGCGATACCGTCCATGTGAAGTTCCGCGTTGGTTCAATGCGCGCCACGAAGCGGGAAGGGTGGGGCATCGTGGTGCTGCCCTCCGAGTTGATCAACCAGCGCGGCGAAGTTGTGCAGCTCGGCGAGCACCGGCTGATGATCCCGATGCGCCCGAAGACCAGCGCCGCAGGAGAGCAGGCATGACCGTGCAAGATCTGCCGCTCAAGGGCATTCGCGTCATCGACTACAGCCATTTCCTGGCAGGCCCCTTCATGGGCCGTTGCCTCGCCGCAATGGGTGCGGACGTCATCAAGGTGGAGCGTCCGAAGGCAGGCGATGCGGGCCGCGCCCATGGCTATTTCAAGGAGGGACAATCCGGTTACTTCCTGCAGCAGAACATGGGCAAGCAGGGGTTGTGCATCGACCTGCGCGATACGCGTGGCCTCGACCTGATGATGAAGCTGGTCGACACGGCCGACGTCTTCATCGAGAACTACCGCCCCGGCGCACTCGAGCGCCTCGGGCTTGGCTACAAGGCGCTCTCGGCACGCAATCCCGGGCTGATCTACTGCTCGGTCTCCGCCTATGGTCACACGGGTCCCTATGCCGACCGTCCGGGCTTCGGTCTGATCGCAGAGGCGATGTCGGGCGCTCTGGCGCAACTGGGCAATCCCGGCGAAGCGCCGCCGCTGCTGCGCATGCCACTCGCCGACATGTATACCGGCATTCACGGCGTGGCTGCCATCAATGCCGCGCTGGTCGGCCGCGCGTCGTCCCGGCGCGGTCAACACATCGATCTGGCGCTGTACGACTGCATGGTCTCGATGCACGACTATGCGGTGCAGCGCTACTTTCTCTCCGGCGGGACCGACCTGCCGAAGCAGACCGGCAGCGGACAGCCGGACTCGACCGTCTACGGCGTCTTTCCGGCCAAGGACGGCAATCTCGTCATCGCCGCGCAAGTCGATGATGCGTGGCGGCGCTTGGCGACGTTGATCGGAGGAAGCGCGTTGGTATCCGACGAACGCTTCACCACGCCTGCCGGGCGCAACGACCATTATGCCGAAGCGATGGAGATTGTGCGCAGCTGGACGCTGTCGCAACCATCTCGGGACGCCTGTCTTGCGGCACTCGAGGAGGCAGGTGTGCCGTCGGCTCCCGTGCAGACGATCGAAGAGGTCGTGAAGGATCCGCAGATCCACGCGCGTGGCATGCTGGTGGAGCAGGAGCATCCTGTGCTCGGCAAGGTGACGTTGCCGAACCTGCCGTTCCGGTTCTCCGATTGCGACACCACCGTGCGTACTCCGGCGCCGCTGCTAGGCCAGGACAATCGCCGCATTGCCGCCTCGCTGGGAGTGCCGGCCGAAACCATCGAGGCGATGGTGCGTGACGGCGTTCTCTACAACGAAGCCGCAGTGCAGGAGTGAGCCATGAGCGATCGTTACGCGGTGATCGGCAATCCGATCGGCTTCAGCAAATCACCTCTCATCCACGGCACTTTCGCCAGAATGACGGGGCAGGACCTCGTCTATGAGGCGATTGAGGGTCCCCTCAATGGCTTCAGAGAACGGGTTGATCAATTCCGGACGGAGGGCGCCAAGGGGCTGAACATCACTGCCCCGTTCAAGCTCGATGCCTTCGCCTACGCAAACGAGCTTTCAGAGAGCGCCGACCGAGCTGGCGCCGTAAACTGCCTGAAGTTCGACGGCGATCGGATCATCGGCGAGAATTTTGACGGGATCGGCCTTGTGCGTGACATCACCACCAATCTCGGTGTAAAAATGGCCGGCCAGCGCGTCCTGATCCTCGGTGCCGGGGGCGCGGCGCGTGGCGCGCTGCTGCCGTTCCTGCGCCAGGAGCCGTCCGAGCTGGTTCTCGTCAACCGAACACTGTCGAAAGCAATTGCATTGGCTGAAGAGTTTGCCGGTTGTGGTCCCCTGATCGTCAGCGGCTATGCCGAGCTGGCCGATCTTGCCGAGGGCTACGACGTCGTGGTCAACGCGACATCGGCCAGCCTGCGCGGTGAAGTGCCGCCGCTTCCAGGCAATGTCTTCCGCGGTGCGGAGCTGGCGTACGAACTTGCCTACGGCAAGGGATTGACCCCCTTTCTGCGAGCGGCCCGCGCCGAAGGTGTAGCCAAGCTGGCCGACGGCGTCGGCATGCTGGTCGAGCAGGCGGCCGAAGCTTTTTCCTGGTGGCGCGGCGTTCGACCGAGCACGGCTGAGGTCATCGCCGAGCTGACTGTCCCTTTGAGCTGACGGCGCCATGCATCAGAAGTCCAGCTTTCTCGTCGGCCTGATCGGGAGCGGCATCGCCGCGTCACGCACTCCGCCCATGCATGAGGCGGCCGCTGACGCTGCGGGCATCCGCTATCTCTACAGGAAGATTGACCTGACCGAGTTGAAACTTGGTGCCGAAGCGCTGCCGGAATTGCTGACGGCGGCAAAGCGGATGGGCTTTGACGGGCTGAACGTGACCCATCCCTGCAAGCAGGCGATCATTCCACTCCTGGATGAGCTTTCGCCTGACGCGGAGGCGCTTGGTGCCGTGAACACCGTGGTCGTGAGGAATGGCCGAATGATCGGCCACAACACCGACTGGTTCGGCTTCGCCGAGAACTTTCGCCGCAACATGCAGGGTGCATCGCTCGGTCGTGTCGTCCAATTCGGCGCCGGCGGGGCAGGCGCGGCGGTCGCTTTCGGGCTCATGAAGCTCGGCGTGCGGGAACTAACCATCATCGACGTCGACTCGGCCAAGGCGCAGAGTTTGGTGGATAGCTTGTCCCCCCGATTTGCAGAAGCGCGCTTGAACGTCGGCCAGGATGTCGCGGCCGCCGTTGCTGCCGCAGACGGAATTGTCAACGCGACGCCGATCGGCATGGACAAATATCCGGGCACGCCGCTGCCGACGGCGTTGCTGCGTCCCGATCTGTGGGTCGCCGAGATCGTCTACTTCCCGCTGGAAACCGCCCTGCTGCGCGCGGCGCGCGCCCTCGGCTGCCGCACCGTCGATGGTGGTGGCATGGCGATCTTCCAGGGGACCGAAGCATTTCGCCTGTTCACGGGCATCTCACCTGATCCAGCCGTCTTCTTCGCCACCTTTGCGTCCTTGGGCGGGTGACACCCGGCCGTTGGGCGAGCGGCACGCACAACGCCCCAGAGGAAACGCAAGATGGGCTATACGCTCGATTTCTCGGTGGTTTGGCATGCGATGCCCGCCTTGCTGTGGGGGTGCGTGGGCACGTTGGCCCTGGCGCTGGCCGGCATGGCACTCGCAATGGTGATCGGTGTCGCCGGCGTCGCAGCACGCGATGCCAAGGCGGCTTGGTTGCGTGCTCTCGTAATCGGCTTCGTCGAGATCGTGCGCAATACGCCTTTCCTGGTGCAGATATTCTTCCTGTTCTTCGCCCTGCCGCTGATCGGATTGAAGCTCAATCCGACGGCCACGGCCGTCATCGCGCTCGGTGTCAATGGCGGTGCCTACGCCATCGAGATCATCCGCGGCGGGGTGCAATCCATTCACAAGGGACAAATAGAAGCCGGTTACGCGCTCGGCCTGCACAAAGGGCAGGTATTCCGGTTCATCGTGCTCAAGCCCGCGCTTCGCGCGATCTACCCATCGCTCACGGGGCAGTTCATCATGCTGACGCTGACCTCATCGATCTGTTCGGCGGTATCGGCCTACGAATTGACGTCGGTTGCGCAGCGCATCGAAAGCGACACGTTCCGCAGCTTCGAGGTCTATTTCTCCGTCACCTTCCTCTATCTCGCGATCTCCTGGCTGCTGATGCTGGGCTTCGCGGCCGTCTCCCACCGCTTCTTCTCCTATCCGACACGCTGAGGGAGCGATCATGACACCGCATTTTGGTCTTGCCGAGTTCGGCTTCCTGCTGCGTGGGCTGCAATGGACGGTGCTGCTGACGCTGGTCGCCTTTGTGGGCGGCTGCACGGCTGGGCTGGCCGTCGCATTGCTCCGCACCTGTGGTCACAAGGGCGTGGAATGGGTCACCCGCATCTACATCGGGATATTCCAGGGCACGCCGCTGCTGCTGCAGCTCTTCGTCGTGTACTACGGATTGGCGCTCACCGGGCTGAAGCTCGACGCCTTCGTCGCGGTGGCGATCGGTTTCACCGTGAATGCCTCCGCCTTCCTGGGTGAGATCTGGCGCGGCGCGATCCAGGCCGTGCCGCGCGGCCAGACCGAAGCGGCGATGGCGCTTGGCCTGCACTATTCGTCCCGCATGCGCGACATCGTGCTGCCGCAGGCGATTCGCATCTCGCTGCCGGCGACCATCGGCTATCTCGTGCAGCTCATCAAGGGCACGTCGCTCGCGGCCATCGTCGGCTTCATCGAACTCGCCCGCGCCGGTCAGATCGTTTCGAACCAGACTTTCCAGCCGTTGCTCGTCTTCGGCGTGGTCGGCGCAATGTATTTCGTCCTCTGCTGGCCACTCTCGTGGTGGGGCAGTCGGATGGAGGCCCGGCTGGCCCTGGCCAGTCAAAGGTAGTATGGCGCACCTGCCCAGTCAAATACAGCCATCACCAGGAGGAGGAATCCCAATGTTGTTTTCACTCAATCGTCGCCGTTTCGGCATGGCGCTGCTGACGCTCGGGGCAATTGCCGTCGCAGGCCAATCGCAGGCGGGCACCCTGGAAGACGTGAAGAAGAAGGGCGTCGTCGTCATCGGCATTCAGGGCGACAATCCTCCCTGGGGCTATGTCGATAGCTCGGGAAAGCAGGACGGCATCGATGCCGACATGGGGCGCGCCTTCGCCGAATATCTCGGCGTGAAAGCCGAGTTCGTCCCGCTGGCGGTGGCCAATCGAATTCCGGCGCTGACCACAGGCCGGGTCGACATTCTGTTTGCAACCATGGCCATGCTGCCCGAGCGTGCGAAGGCGGTCCAGTATTCCAAGCCGTATGTTGCCAACGAGATTACGCTTGTCGCCGCCCAGGCAACCCCGATCAACAGCAACGCCGATATGGCCAAGTTCGTCATCGGCGTTCCGAGGTCTTCCACGCAGGATACTCAGGTGACCAACAACGCCCCGCCCGGGACCGAGATCCGCAGATTCGACGATGACGCCGCCACCATCCAGGCGCTGCTCTCTGGCCAAGTCCAGGCAGTCGGCGCCAATCTGTTTTATCCGCAGCGCCTCAACGCGGCAAAGCCGGAACTGGGGTTCGAGCCCAAGCTTCACTTCACCGCTCTTTACAACGGCGCTTGCACACGACTGGGCGACAAGGAGTGGAACGAGGCAGCCAACAAGTTCATCGACGAGATCAAGTCGAACGGCAAGTTGGCCCGTTTCTACGCCAAATGGATGAAGGTCCCGGTCCCTGTCTTCCCGGACTCCCTCCCCGGCGTTCCCTTCACCGTCCAGTAACCACCGCGAGCGGCCGACGCGATCCGCGTTGGCTGCCGCCCATCGGCGGAGACCAGCATGCAGGACCAGATCCTGATCGAAATGAAGGGCGTGCAGAAGTGGTACGGCGCGTACCAGGCTCTCCGCGACGTCGATCTCACCGTGCGCAAGGGCGAGAAGATCGTGCTCTGCGGTCCATCCGGGTCGGGCAAATCGACGCTGATCCGCTGTATCAACCGCCTCGAGGCGATCCAGCAGGGCAGCATCGTGGTGAACGGTCATCGGCTTGACGACAGCATCAAGGCTATTGATGTCGTACGTCAGGACGTCGGCATGGTCTTTCAGAGCTTCAACCTGTTTCCGCATATGACGGTCTTGCAGAATTGCATGCTCGCGCCCATTCGCGCGCGCCGCATCGGCAAGACCGAGGCGGAAACGATTGCGCGGAAATACCTCGAGCGCGTGCGCATCGGTGACCAGGCCGAGAAGTATCCGGCTCAGCTTTCGGGCGGTCAGCAACAGCGCGTCGCGATCGCGCGCGCGCTCTGCATGCAGCCCAAGGTGATGCTGTTTGACGAGCCGACCTCGGCGCTCGATCCCGAGATGGTCAAGGAGGTGCTCGATACGATGATAGGCCTTGCCAACGACGGTATGACCATGATTTGCGTCACCCACGAGATGGGCTTTGCCCGCCAGGTTGCCGACCGGGTCATCTTCATGGCGGAAGGCCAGATCATCGAAGAAGGCGCGCCCGACGCTTTCTTCCGCAATCCCCAACACGCCCGCACCAGGCAATTCCTTGGCGAGATCCTCGCCCATCACTGAACGGAGTTCTTCGATGAGTCGCCTTGTCTACGTCCTCAACGGACCAAATCTCAACTTGCTCGGCAAGCGCCAGCCCCACATCTATGGTCACGAGACGCTTGCGGACGTGGAGCGGGACTGTCTAGCGTTGGCTAAAGAGCTTGGCCTGGAGATTCGCTTCCATCAATCCAACCGGGAATACGAGCTGATCGACTGGATCCACGAGGCGCGCGAGACGGCTGCCGGGATCGTGATGAATCCTGCGGCTTTCACCCATACGTCAGTCGCCATCCTGGATGCTTTGAACACGTTCGAGGGGACAGTGATCGAGGTCCATATCTCCAACGTGCACAAACGCGAGGAATTCCGTCACCACTCGTTTGTCTCCAAACGGGCCGATGGGGTCATCGCAGGCTTCGGCACGCAAGGTTATCTGCTCGGCCTGCGCCGCGTGGCCAAGCTGCTTGATGAGAACAAGGGATAGCATCGGATGAGTGTACCCGTCCGCCTCTCGGTGATGGGAGCGGGCCTCATCGGCAAGCGACATATCGAACACATTCTCGCGCGGCCGGAGGCGGCACTGTCGTCGATCGTCGATCCGGCGCCCGCGGCCCGAGAGCTGGCAGTTTCGCACAAGGTGGACTGGTTTCCGTCCTCCAGGACATGCTCTCCGGAAACGGCGGGAAGGGGTGGCTGTCGCCCCCCAACCAGATGCACGCGGCCAACGGCATGGATTGCATCGTGGCTCGCGGCCGCGGCCCGTGGTGAGCGGGCATGAAGGGCTGAAGACCCTTGGAGTGATCGACGCGGTCAAACGCACGGCGGAAACGCGAGATTTCATATCGGTCCCACGCCGTGGTATCGGCGCCTGGAAATGTTCGCGTCCGAGATTCGCAGATGCCCGCACGAACCTTCAACGGCTCTTCATGTGCAAATAATCTGGATTGAAGTCACCAAGTCGCTTGAGCTCTCCCCAGTTCAGAACGATCAACTTGCCGTCGCGGAAATCCATGCTACCCGACGAACGCAATTGTTGAAGTGCGCGGTTGACCGAGGCGATCGCCATGGCGAGTGTCTCGCCGAGCTGGGGCAACGTCAGCGGAATCGAGCATCTGTTCCCGTCGTTGAGCTTGGAGAGGCGTGCCCGATAGAAGAGTTCGCAGAACAGATGCGCCATTCGGGTCGGCTTGAGCCTCGCGCTGTTGTTCGTGATGGCTTCCCGAAAGATTGCGGCATCCAGCAGCGTTTCTCTCCAGATGGCGATACCGAGCGAGGGACGTCGCTCGAAAGCCTTCAGGATTTCCTTGTGCGGTATGAAGGCGACGCACGCGGGACCAATCGAGCAAAGTGCATGATCCATTCTCTCGATGAAAAGCCCCTGTGCATCGGGCAGATCGCCCGACATGTGAAACGACAAGTATTGTCGATGCCCTCCTTTGAGGAGGTGATAGCGGGCGATCATTCCAGATACCACCAGAACCGCGTGTTTCGGATGGTCTCCCTGATGAATGAAGTCTTCATCGGGTGACAGCTCCTTGGTGGTCAACGAGAAGCTGCCGATTTCCGCAATGTCTTCCTCCCGGAGCCGTGAATGCTCCTTCAGGTTACGTATCAGCGTCTCGTGTGGGCGGTCCATTGCTCTCCAAACTTTTCCTCCGGACCCGTATCACCTGATACGACGGCGCGGTCCTCGCCGATCTAAACTCGGAATGTCTCTCGAAGTTTCCATGATTGAGTAGTCGGCCAGGAGAGTCGTTTTGTTCTCGGTGATGAGATCGCCAGTTGCGCTTCCGCACCATCAAACAGGGAGTCGCAATTGCCCATCAACTCGCTCATTTCCGGGAGTGTCGATTTGACTCCAGAGCAGCGGCACGTTCTCGAACTCGCCTTCAGGCGCACTCTACGCAAGCTTAACTTGGTAGATCGCAACGATCCGATCTGCGAGATCGTCGCGCGCAAGGTCATTGAGGTCGGAGCCACGGGCGTGACCAATGCTGTCGCGATCTCGGAGATCGCCTTTCGGGAGCTTCGTCCTTCGTAATCCGCCTCGGTTGGGCGGGTACCCCGCGCTGGCTCAAGTCGGCTCGGGATATCGAAGGCTCGGGCTGCGAAGCGTGCAACGCATGACTGCCGCATTGCAGCAATGTCGCACATCCCGCCCGCCCGCGGGGCCTCTGCCCCCAGGCCGCAACAATTACCGCCGCTTTCTCTGAAAAGCTTAACATTCCTGAATCGCAAAGCCGAAAGAACCACGATAAACTGGGGCTTTCCAGCATGGGGGCATCTCATGTTCGACACGGCCACCACCGCGCTTTTGCGCGCGGTCCTTGATGAAGTCTGCGAAGAGGTCTCGCAGCGCGAGATCGGAACACGTACGCACGTCGCCTCGAAGATCCTGGAGGCTGCAAAAAGGGGCGAGGTCCGTCCCGAGGGGCTCAGGCAGATCGGCCGTGACGCTCTCTCGCACGCGCCCACGATGTGGCGCTGATTGATCCGGAGCGGGCGCGTGAATTTCCAGGTGACGGTCCTGAAGATCCTGGCGAGCTATCCGGATGGCTTCGCCGTCATGGAGGATCTCAAGCGGGACATGGCCATCCTGGCGACCAGCGGCCGCGATTGGGCTGACCGGACCAGGCGCCTCGCGGCACGGGTGCCGGATCTCGACATCTTTTCACAAGGACTGGTCGAACGCATAAGCGGCGGGTGGAGGCTGACGTTCAAGGGGCGGGAAGTGCTTGAATTGATGGAAGCCCGCCCGGCCGCGCCCGAACCGGTCCAAGCGCCTTTCGTCGGGGAGCCTCCGGCAACGATATTGGCGTCGGCGCCCGTGCCGCCGCTGCCGCAGCCGGCCGATCGTGCCAGGCGCCGCGAACGCCACCAACGGCGTCGGGAGGCGCGCGAGCGGGCTAGGGCGAACGCCTCGTAAGATAAATTTGCGAACAAGAAAAAAGCCGCCGGCGTTTGTAGACCGCGCCGGCGTGTGCATCGACGTCGACGCCGTGGTCTCCCAAAAGCACGATTTGGTTCTGCGGCGACTTGCTGAAGGGGTGACCGCGAACGGCCGCGACACGACTTATCCCGTAGCGTGAGATCGTGCGCCGACGGCGTCAGGCGGCGCGAAGGAGCGAGCGGCGCTTCTGGCGGAGGTAACGTGTGATCTCCGGGAGCGGCATCGCGTTCAGCACCCTGTCCGGAGGCACCCCGCCCTTGCGCGCCATCTCAACGCCCCAGTGCATGTGGTCAAGCTCGGGGATCGAGTGGGCGTCCGGGTTGATGCTCATCATGCAGCCGAACTCAAGGGCCGCTTGGTGCCAACGCCAGTCGAGGTCGAGGCGCCACGGATGGGCATTGATCTCGACGACAACGTCATGCTTGGCGCATGCGCGAAGGATCTTCTCGATGTCGATTTCGTAGCCGGGCCGCCGCTGGAGCTGCCGTCCGGTCATGTGGCCGATGATGGTAGCGTGAGGATTGGAGATGGCCCGAAGCAGGCGCTGCGTCTGTGCCTTGCGGTCCAGCTTGAAACGGCCGTGGATGCTCGCGACCGCGAAATCGAAGCGCCGCAGCACGTCGTCCGCATAGTCCAGCGACCCGTCGGCCAGAATGTCGGATTCGATACCTTTGAGGATCCGGAAATCCTCGCCGAAGCGCTTGTTCAACCGGTCGGCATCACGATGCTGCTGCGTGATCTCGTCCACGGAGAGACCGCCCGCATAGTGCGCGGACTTGGAGTGGTCGGCGACGCCGAAATAGTCGAAGCCGCGCTGGCGGGTTGCTTCGGCCATGGTTTCAAGCGTCTCGGTGCCGTCGGAAGCATCGGTGTGGCAGTGGATTATTCCGCGGAGATCCTCGTCGGTGACGAGCTTCGGCAGCTTGCCCTTCAGAGCCAGTTCGACCTCGCCGCGCCCCTCCCTGAGTTCGGGGTCGATGAATGGCAAACCGAGGGCGCGATAGATATCGGCCTCCTCGCCGGCGACCAGGGTGCGGCCCTCGTGCAAGCCGTCGGCCTCCAACCGCATTCCTTTCTCCGCGGCCAAAGATTGAAGTTTCTCGATGTGAGCAGCGGAGCCGGTGGCGAAGAGAAGGGTGGCGCCGAAATGTCTGCGGTCGGACAGGCGGATCTGCAGTCCGTCCGCTGCGGTCGCTTTCGGCGTCTTGGCGGCCTTGGGAGCTTCCGCAACGATCGTGAGGTCGCCAACGAGCTCGCAGCCTCGGCGGAAATCGCCAGCGATCGTCACGCGCCTGAGTTCCGGCCGAGCCTTGCGCACCGACTTCTCTGCGTGCGCGAGCAGGGCGGCGGCACGGTGAAGGTGGAGGCGGCCCTCTCCGCTTTTCGCGATAGCCAGGTTCTGCAGAATCTTGCTCTGCAGCGCAGCGCCCAGTCCTTTGGCCTTCTTGATGCGGTCGTCTTTGGCGGCTGCCTCCAATTCGGCGAGCGAGGCGATCCCGAGATCCCTGTAGAGACGCAGCACTTTTTCTGGGCGCAGACCGGGCACGCCAAGCATCTCGAGCACGCCCTCGGGTGTCTCCTTCCGCAGCTTTTCAAGGCTTGGATGAGTACCCGTCTTGTGAAGCTTGGTGATGATGTCGGCGATCGCCTCGCCGACGCCGGGAATCTCCGTCAGCCGGCCTTCGGCGACGAGCACATGGAGTGGGACCGCGAGGGCTGCCAAACTGTCGGCGGCGCGCGCATAGGCCTTCGCCCTGTAGGGGTTGCCGCCACGCAACGCGGCGCGCTGTGCGTACTCTCGCAGGAGACCTGCTACGGCTCGCGAATCGAGGGAAGGCACTCAGCGAGCCTCCCGTCGCGCGCTCTGCGGCCCCGACAGGGCGGACCGACTTTGAGCAGTGGGGGCGTCTTCGGGATCCAGAGATCTCTCGAGCTTCTGCGCCGCCCGGAAGTCCTCAAGGTGCTGCGTGGCCATGGGCTGCCTCTTTATCGAGGAGAATCTCAATTCGGCTGGCGACCAGCTGCAGATGCTTCATTCTGCCCTGCGGCATCCATCGAGCCAAGGAACTCGAACGACGTAGCCCCGAAAGTAGTCAAACGCGTCCGACATGATGTCGTTCAACGCCACCTCTCGCCTAAAGTTCGGTCACCCGGGCGCCTCTGGCCGAATGGCGAAGCGGAACCTGCGAATCCTTCCTGGCGTTGCCGCGGTGCCAACATGAGGAATCAGCATGGCAAAGTCGAAAAAGCAGACGACGCGCGGCCGCAAGCAGGACCGGGCACGGGTCGCGGGCGGACAGCCTTACGAGGTTCGCTACGAGGCGAAGAAGACTGGCCGCTCGGCGTCCGCGGTGAAAAAAGCGGTCAAGAAGGTAGGCAGCAGCCGCAAGAAGGTTGAGCGGCGCCTCGGCCGGTGAGGAGGCCGTTCGGCCATCGCTCGTCAGGAACGACCCTACCCCCGTCGATGGGGTCAGTGATCAGTCTTCGGTGCCGTCACTTGTTGCCGCGACTAAGCTCCAGCGAGCGCCCCCGGCGGGCCGGGGCGTTCGCTTTTTGTGTCGGATTCACAAATGTGAATCCCTCCGGGATCGTTTTTTGGGATGAAGCGGTGTTTGCCGACGTTTGCCGACCAGACAGCGGCAGACCCCTCGGTCCCAGCTCGTTTTTCGATCCGGAAAAACCTCCAGGCTGGGGCCGATGTGGTCCGCCGGCGAGGCGGCCGGCGCTCACAGGGGCGACGGGAGTAATGGCCGGGGCGGCTCGGCGGCAAGCCAGCCGAGTGCAATGACATCCCGCCGGGGTTCAATTCCGCCCGGTGTCCTCCGGGCGCACCAACTCGTGCTGCTTGCAATATATTGCTGCCCCGCGTTACAATCTCCCCGTGCCTTGAGGCACGTGATATTGAGAGTTGGGACCCGCGATTATGTGCTCGCTGGGTCATTGCAGTTCAGTCTGTTTTTGAGAGCTCATTTTGCAAACGCATTTGGAACGCCCATGTCCTGTAAAGCACTCGTCTCGGCTTATGTACGTTTGAGGAACCAGCAGGCGCTCGAAGATATGCGACGTCTTCGGCGTGAATTGCTCCAGGTTGCTTCCGCCTCTGCGTTGGAGCACATCCAACGTGATCTCAAGTTGATCGAGGAGGGGCTGGAACAGTTGCGCAGATTGCGCCAAAGGCCGCCAACGAACAGCGCCGCGAGCGCTCGGTTGCATCCGGAGTGAGGGCACTCCCGTCCGAGGTACGCCGGTTGCTCCATCGCCGGTGACCTTTCTGTGGTGCAGGTTGTTGCGCCTGGGCTCGCATTCAGCCGTGCCTGGCCCGGGAACTTTGGCCCCAGCTCGCTCCCTCCGGCCCGAGTTGGGGCCTTCCGCAACTGAAAAAGCCCCGTGATCACCCACAGCAACGGCAGTGCTGCAGTGGACGCCATGACGCTCGAGTTGATGAACTGTTGGCCGGTGCAGACGTTCCAGATTTTTGCAATCAAGGATTCTTGCCGTGCCCCATGCAGTATTGGTCGTGGATGATGACCCGGACGTGCTCCACGTGATCGTCAGCATGTTGGAAGACCTGGGCTGCGAAACGGTCAGCGCGAAGAGCGGCGACGAGGCGTTGCACACTCTAAAATTCAACAACGAAATCTCGATACTCATCACCGATATCAACATGCCCGGCATGGACGGTCATGAGCTGGCCGAAAGGGCCAGGCGTTTGCGACCCGAACTCAAGATCTTGCAACTGTCCGGTCGGGAGCGACGGCGCGATGGGTATCCCATGATCAGGAAGCCCTTTGATGAGCAGGACCTCGCGCGGGTCATGCACGAAACCATGGGAGCGTGCTGAGCGTCGACCCCATCCACAGCCGCGGCCGCCTTGTGGCTATCGATATGTCCGTTCGGCTTAAGTGTTCATCGCCAGATTGATTACGGGAGTTCATCTTCCCATATGCGCCGGCGGCATCCTTGACATTGGAGGTAACGAACGTGGCAGTCCTTATGGGTCAAACACCTTGACCACCGTCAGCAAGCTGTCGCGGCAGTGTGGGCAGGTAAGTTCCGGTGCGGGCGGCTTTGCCATCGCCCCCTTATAATTCCAATGTCGTCAGGCTGGCATTGTCACAGGTTAGTCCCGTGGACGAATTAGGGCATCGCCTCGCCGCGCGCTGAGAGCTCCACGGAAGGTGCAGCTCCAGTCAGCGACGCCTAGTGCGTGTTCGATTTCTGCCATTTCTCGAGATCGAGCGGCGGCCGCTTAGGATCGATCTGGTCCTTCTCCGGGTTGCCGTGCCATGGCTTATCGGTCTGCCTGTGGGTGGGCATGTCCGTCTGCTGGCGCGGATCGTCGAGCGGCGTCTCTCTCGGGTCGTTCTCGGCTGCCTTTGGCATGTGTTCCTCATCGATTGTGTTGGAGAGCGGTCAAGTTCTGACCAACCGTCCGAAAAGTCAGTCGTTCCAGCTCGTGCGAACTGCAGCCAACGATTGCAGGAACGACCGCCGCGCCGGCTCATTTCCTCCGGTGAACGCGCAGGATCGCAAGCCCTGGAAAGGGACGGCGCGAGCCCGATGCAGCGGTGCCGAGAGCTCCAGCCAACACTCCGGGAACGCAGGTCTCCGGCGGAGGCGGGAGAGCGCGATCAGCACCACACGCATGACGACCGCCACGGGCGTTGATGGCCGCGACCTGCCACAGGCGGACGAGAACGGAGAGAGACGATGCGGATGACCAGCCTGGGACTCGCGCTGATTGCTATCCTCTTGAACGCTTCCATCGGTCCTGCTTCCGGGCAGGGTGGAGGAGGCGGGGGAGGTTCGGGCGGATCCGGTGGCGCCGGGAGCGCGAGCGGCACAGCGGGAACCGGAAACGCTGCCAGCGGCGGCACCTCGGGAGCCGCGAACCAAAGCAGCGGCACCACATCAGGCACGGTTAATTCCACAAATCCTGCCGACGCGGCACGGGGCACGACGGCGCCTGGCACCAACGGCGCCGGAACGGCTCAGTCAGGCGGCGGCAGCGGCCCCAGGGGATCGACCACCGTCGGTCGGCCCGGCAACCTGGCAGGCGGCGCGAGCAGCGGCCGCATCGACGGGACGACGACGCCCGGTCCGGCGCTGCAGGGCGACGATCAGATTCGCACCGAGAACTCGCAGAACTCCAAGGTCGATCGCAAGATCAAGAGCATCTGCAAGGGGTGCTAAGGGCAAGTTCAGGACGCCGGCTGCTCCGGCGTCCAATCCAGGTCTGTGTCGTCGTGAGGTTCACGATCAGGAGCGCACGGCCGATTTTCAAATCGTCCTCGAGCACCGCCTGGCCATCGTCGTCCTCAAGCGTGCCGGAGATAACCGATGGTTGAGTTCAGGCTTCCGAAACATTCGCGTATTGAAAAAGGAACGGTGTGGCCCAGGCCCGCCGGAAAGGCGCTGCGCGAATTTCAGGTCTATCGCTGGAATCCGGACGATGGCCGCAATCCCAGGCTCGACACCTATTTCGTGGACACGTCGGATTGCGGGCCGATGGTGCTGGATGGCCTGATCTGGATCAAGAACAACATCGACTCGACCTTGACGTTCAGGCGCTCCTGTCGGGAGGGCGTTTGCGGCTCCTGCTCGATGAACATCGCGGGCCAGAACACGCTCGCCTGCACCAAATCCATGAGCGAGGACGTTGTACACGGCGAGCCGCTGCGCGTGCTGCCCTTGCCGCATCAGCCGGTGGTGAAGGATCTTGTACCGGACCTGACGAATTTCTATGCGCAGCTCGCCCTGGTCGAACCCTGGCTGCAGACCACCTCGCCGGCGCCGCCGAAGGAATGGCGGCAGAGCCACGAGGACAGGGCCAAGCTGGATGGTCTCTACGAATGTATCCTCTGCGCCTGCTGCTCGACGTCGTGTCCCAGCTACTGGTGGAATTCCGAGCGCTTTCTCGGCCCGGCGGCTCTGATCCAGGCTGCACGCTGGATCAACGACAGCCGCGACGAGGCGACGGGCGAGCGCCTCGACATGCTCGAAGACCCCTTCAGGATCTATCGCTGTCACACCATCCTCAACTGCGCCAAGGCCTGTCCGAAGGGGCTCAATCCCGGAGAAGCAATTTCCGCCCTCCGCCTCAAGATGGTGGAGCGGAAGTTCTGATTGCGGCGGCCACGATCCACCGCAGGAACCATGGCCAATGCGTCGACTTGTCAACCCGTTGGAGAGGTCCGATGGGAAACAAACAGTTCGCCGCTTTGCCGTTTCGTCTGGACAATTCCGAGCTCCGCGTGATGCTGATCACGACCAGACGCAAGCGCAGGTGGAGCGTCCCAAAGGGCTCACTGATCCGCAATACGTCGCCACATCGCACGGCCGCGCTCGAAGCCTACGAGGAGGCGGGCGTGATGGGCGTCATCGCAAAGCGCGCGTTGGGCAGCTTCAAGCACCGCAAACGCAAGGGCGAGCGCACGCGGACCGTGGACGTCGCCGTCTTCCCGATGAAAGTGCATGGGCGCGAGCGCTGGTGGCCGGAGAAGGGCGAGCGCGAGGCGATCTGGGTCTCGGCCGAGATGGCGGCGCGTCTGGTGCACAAGGCCGAGCTGCGGCAGCTGATCAAGCGCTTCGCGGCGCAAACGGAGAAGGGCGGGCTCGTGTCCTGAGCCCATCAGCGGCAGGGCATTAGGAACGCGCGGACGATCCCGTCATTCAAGCTTAGATGAACCAGCGGCCGACCGGTCTCGTATCCGAAGAGCGCCCGCCACACGAAGTCCGCTGCGATCAGGCGGCGTTGTGCGATCCTCTTTGCCGGTGCGGGCGCCTCGATGGCGGTGGGGCCACCATTGCCCCGGCTGATGGCGTTGCCGCCGATGAGGCCTGGTCAAGTTTCTCCGCGACATCCATCAGTGCTCGATACTGACGGCTGACGCCGTTCGCACGAGACCGCATCACTTTGCCCGGCGCACGCTGCAGATGCCGCCCCGGCTGTCAGAAAGGCTCGCGGCATGCTGCATGTCCTGGAAGCCAGCTTGCCATCTTTGGGCCATCGCGGACTCCGACAGATCGAAGGATTTCTCGGGGCCGGCCTCTTCCAGGCCGGGCCGGTAGCTCAGGAGATGGACGAAGTCTTCGCGCGCCAGTCCCTGGAGCTCGGCGCGAAGCTGGCGAGCTTCCAGCGCGTGGCGCAGCCGCTGGAAGGTCTGGTTGCCGAAGGTGAGATCGCTCTTGCGTTCAGCTGCGGATTCGAGGCCGTCAGGGACCTTGCCGTCACGGGCGAAGAGATCGATGATAAAGATGCTGAGTGGATCCTCGCTTTCGAGCATCGGCTCGAATGGCGCGTTCAACGAGAAGCCGCCGTCGACGAGCCAGCGGCCGTTGATTTGGACCGGCGCGAACTCCGGCAGAAATCCGCAGCTGGCCAGGATGTGATCCATTTCGATCCGGTCGGACGACGAGTCGAAGAGCACGGCATCTCCGCTTTCGACGTCCGTGGCACAGACGGTGATGCGCGGCTCGCCCGCGTTCAGCCGTTCGAAATCGATCAGCCTTTTCAGCCGCTCGCGCGTCGGGCCGAGATCATAGAGGCCGCCGAAATGAGCCGTCGGAATTGGAAGCCTCGGATGAAAGAAGCCGGGATGGCCGAACAGCCGCGTGCTGATCGAACTTAGCCAGGCGAACGGATGCCGACTGACATTGGCCCATGTCGAGATCTCACCGGCACCATGCCAGTAGCTGCGCAAGCCCTTGAGGCGATCGGGCCCGGGGCTTCCCGCGATCAGCGCCGCGCTGATCGCGCCCGCCGACGAGCCGGCGACCCAATCGACCGGCAACGCCCGACAAGCGAGTGCCTCGAATGCCCCGCCATGATAGGCACCGAGCCCGAGGCCACCGGAAAACACGACCGCATTGATGGGCCTGTTCGATGCCGTCACGTCGTTCGGCCGGACACGGCCGCGCTCAGCCGAGGCATGGAAACCGCTCACCGATATCCCCGGTAGCGGCGCGCATAGGCATAACGCGGATTGATGCCGCAATAGGCATTGGTTCCCGACGCGCTGGCCATGCACTGCGCGTAGCTGGCGAACTGACAATTGCCGGGATAGCCCCAGATCCGGCCCTGCAGGCAATAGCGATCCTGCGCGAGGGCAGCGGTCGACGCACCAAGGCTGCCATCAGCGAGAGCGCTGCGGCAGCCATGAGCAAACGATGTTTCATTACAAATCTCCAATCTAGACAATGAACGTTGCCTTCAGGCCGGCGTTCCAAAGCCGCACTCTCATCGCGCTCAGTGTTTAAGTTGAAAGCGAAAATGTCTCACATCGCTCGCCCGCCGGCCGCCCTCGGCGGCCCGCTATTTGACTACAGCTCAGCGCATTCGTCACGGGCCGCTCGTTCATCTGCGCCACCTGACTGCGCTGTCGGGCCGCGACGGCCCGAGCACCGGCCCTTGGCCCAGGGGCTCGCACCCGCCGCGGAACGTGAACGTCCCATTGCCGTGTTTGGTGTCTTGCGCCTCGCGAGCTTCAACAGCTCCCCGCATTTGGACTTATGTGGACCGGTTTCTCCTCAGCGACCATGCGGAGGTTGCTTGTCATCAACGATGCAATTTTCGATCAGTTGAGGAAGCTGGAAAGCGACGTTGTTGAAGGGGAGCCACGGCTCGCCCGCCCCAGCGGCAGCTTCAGCAGGGCCGACAGCAACTTTTATCGCTGCTGCAACGATAGACCGTGCCGGAAGAGCGAAACGCAACAGAGCGCGAATCGCAACCGGCAGGTGAAAATTGCTTCTGCGTCATAATCATAATGACTCCAACGTAAAAAAAGAAAATAGTGTGCTTAAAAAGAAAAGAATGGGAGGAATGGATGGACACTGCGAGTCGCCTGCGCGCCATGGCATCATTGTGCCGTCAGACCGCCGCGCATAATCCAGATCGAAGCTGGAAACTGCTCGCGGAAGCTGAGTATTGGGAGCACCTGGCTCATGATGCGGGGCTCGATTCTTCCGAGCATTGCTCGGTGGGCTCGCCGCACTTAGCGGCAGAGCGGGAGAGCTCCGAGCGGGCTCCGGCCCTCGCGCAGTGAATGCGCGGCGCGGTCATTGCCAGCCGGCGCGCTGGTTCCTGCTGACCGATCGCTATGCGAAATCGGCAAGTTCGCCGCTCAGGCCGGCCTTGCGCAAGCCGTCGAGGAAATGGTCGCGGTCGACGGGATCCCTGTACCTAGCGGCGCGTATCCGGGCGAGCTCGAGTGTGTTGACCGGCAGCGCCTCGCCACGCCCGCTCAATTCCAGACCTCGCTCTCGAATGAATGCACGCACCTCGACGTCCGCCTCACTCGGTCGATCGATTTGCGCGTAGCACGCCGCAAGGAGCGCGTGGGACCAGCGATCACTCGATCGCGCTTCCCTGAGCACCTTGATCGCCTGTTCGTAGTCGCGCGCCGAATAGAGCGCCAGCGCGTGATACCAATGGTAGATGTTGGGAGGAAACGGGTTGAGCTGTTTGGCCGATCTGATCCATGTCAGCGCGTCCCGCCAATGCCCCCAATAGACTAGGATGTTGGCAAATGCTGCGGCGACGTCCGCATCGTTCGGGTTGAGCGTCAGAGCCCGCTTGAAGTGGGTTTCGGCCTCCTGGTGACGGTTTTGCAGGAAAAGAAGCTGGGCGAAGACGCCGTGCGACCAGGCATCATTCTCATCGAGATCGAGTGCGATCTCGATCTCGCGACGCGCATCGTCCAGCGAGGGCGCGGCGGGCGATTCCAGAAACGCGGCGCAGACGATGGTCCAGGCGATATTGGCGTGAGCGCGGGCATAGGCTGGATCGAGCTCCACGGCTCTTGTGAAGCAACCTCTCGCCTCATCCATGCTTGTCACGGTCAACTGACGCCATCGCTCGTTCCCCAGCAGGACGAGATCGTAGGCCGTGATGTTGGAAGTCTGCTTGCCTCTTGCGATCTCGCGGCCCGCGTCCTCAACCCGGCCGGGCAGCGCTGAGACGATTCTGCCGACGATTTGGTCCTGGATGGCGAATATGTCTTCGATCTCGCGGTCGTAGCGCTCCGTCCAAAGGGTGAAGCCGCTCACGGCATCCAGAAGCTGGACCGTCACCCGCACCCGTTTCCCGATCCGGCGCGCACTTCCTTCCACCACATATCGTACGCCGAGCTGGCGGCCGACCTCTCTGATGTCGGACGACCTTGCGCGGTAGAGGAAGCTGGAATGGCGGGCCACGACGAAGTGCGACCGGAAACGCGACAATTCCGTGATGACGTCTTCCGTGACTCCGTCGGAAAAGTAGTCCTGTGCCGGATCGCCGCTCAAGTTGGCAAAAGGCAGCACGGCCATCGATGGTTTGTCGGACGGAGCGAACGGGAGCAATGTCTGCCGTCCGCGATCGAACAGGGCCGCGGCTGGCGGGCCGACGTAGCGGTAACCGCGGCGCGGCAGGGTCTCGATCCAGCTGCTGCCGCCTTCGACGTCTGCAAACGTCCGCCGCAGCGCCGCGATCTGTACGGTCAGATTGCTTTCCTCGATTGCGAGCCCCGGCCAGGCCGCCTCCATCAGCGCGTCCTTGGCAACCGGCTTTCCAGCCTGCTCCAGCAGCAGCCGAAGCAGTGCGACCGCCCGCCCGCCGACACCCAGCGGCTCGGCGTCGCGAAACAGCGTGCCGGCCGCTGTCTCGAGACGAAAGGGACCAAACTCGTAGATCGTCGCCATGGCCTAGAGACACCATTTTTGGCGAAATTTGCAACTTTTTCCGGTTCGATTCAGGAAACGACCCGGCGTTCCGTGAGACGATGGATGGGGCATTGGCGGCGAGGAGCAAATGGGATGGAGCAGCGGCAGCCAGACGACAACTTGATGGGAAAACTGCACGCGGGACCCTTGTCCGCGCCACAACTGCGGCTGAAGGGCAAGGTGGTCCTCGAGGGGGACGCCGGCTACGACGAGGCGCGCAAGGTCTGGAATGGCGCCATCAACAGGAACCCGGCCGTGATCGCCTACTGCGCGGATGCGCAGGATGTGGTCGAGGCCGTGACGTTCGCGAGATCCCGCCTCTTCCCGGTGGCCGTTCGCAGCGGAGGCCACAATGTCGCTGGCCTCTCGGTCTGCGACGGTGGCATGGTCATCGACCTGTCGCGGATGAAACGCATTGACGTCGATCCGGTCCGTCGCACCGCATGCGCAGAGGCAGGTCTGTACCTCGGCGAGTTCGATCGTGCCACGCAGGCGTACGGTCTGGCGACCACCATGGGGGTCAACAGCGACACCGGCATCGCCGGGCTCACGCTTGGCGGCGGCTTCGGCAAGCTCGGGCGAAAATACGGACTGACCTGCGACAACCTGATCGCCGCCGAGGTGGTGACGGCCGAGGGAAAGATCTTGAGGGCCAGCGCGACCGAACATCCCGACCTGTTCTGGGGCCTACGAGGCGGCGGCGGCAATTTCGGCATCGTGACTGCGTTCGAATACCAACTGCATTCCATCGGCACGTCATTGCTCGTCGCGTCGGCGCTTCATTCCTACGATCAGGCACGCGAGGCCATGCGGTTCTACGGTGAATTCGCCCGAAACGCTGCCGACGAGGTCAATGTCGATGCCGCCCTTGTGACGCTGCCGTCGGGAGAGCGATATTTCGGTATCACTGGCTGCTATGTCGGCCCGCTTCACGACGGCGAGCAAGCGCTTTCGCCGATCGTCAAGTTCGGCTCCCCCGTCGAGACGCGGCTCGCAACCATTCCATATCTCGATATACAGTCGGGCGGCGATGCCCTGTTTCCGCGGGGACGTCGCTATTATTGGAAGGCGCAGTTCCTGCGCGAAATCGGTGCGGGGGCAATCGACACGCTGCTCGACGCCTATGCGAGAGCGCCCAACACGTCGTCGCTATTGGTCTTCCAGCACGTCGGCGGCGCAATCGCGCGGGTTCCGGCGTTCGACACGCCTTACGCAAATCGCGATGCAGCGTTCGACTGCTTCCCGGTCGCGATCTGGCATGATCCGGCCGACGACGACGCAAACATGCGCTGGGCGCGCGAGCTGTGGAGCGCCGTCAGGCCCTATTCGACGGGCGGCGTGTACGCGAACAATCTCGGCGACGAGGGCGAGGATCGCATTCGCGACGCCTATGGCGAGAATTATCAGCGTTTGGCCGCGCTCAAAACGAAGTATGATCCGACCAATTTCTTCCGCCTGAACCAGAATATCAAGCCGGCGCCATAGTTCATAACATTCGAGATCCGCCAAATGCGAAGCCGCTGGACCATACTTGTTGCTCTGTTCGTCGCGCGGGCCGCCATCGCCTTTCAGTTTCAGAGCGTCGCCGCCGTCGCGCCGCAGCTGAGCCAGAGTCTGGGTGCGAGCCTCGCCGATATCGGCGTTCTGATCGGACTCTATTTTGCTCCGGGCACCGCGCTTGCCCTGCCGGGTGGTGCGATCGGCGGCCGCTATGGCGACAAGGTGACGGTCCTCACCGGACTCGTGATGATGCTGGCCGGTGAACTGCTGATGACCACGTCAACGTCATGGAGCGCGCAGATCGCGGGCCGGCTGACTGCCGGCATCGGCGGTGTTCTCCTGAACGTTCTGATGACCAAAATGGTCGCGGACTGGTTTGCCGGTCGGGAAATCGCCACCGCGATGGCCATTTTCATCAATTCGTGGCCGGCTGGCATCGCGCTCTCTCTGATGCTTCTGCCAGCCATCGGCGACGCCCTCGGGCTCCATGCCGTTAATTTCGCCGTCGCAGGGCTGATCCTGATCGGGCTTGGCGTCATCGCCTTGGTTTATCGCGCGCCTGATGCGACCGTCGGGGCGGACGGCCAGCGCGGGAGCCTGACCGCCTACACGATCTGCGCCGTGATTGCCGCCGGCTTGATCTGGTGCCTCTACAATATCGGCTTCGCGATGATCTTCAGTTTCGGCCCATCGATGCTTGTGGAGCAGGGCTGGTCCGGTGCCGCAGCGGGATCGACAGTCAGTGTCGTGCTCTGGCTCGCCGCCCTCTCGGTTCCGCTCGGCGGATTCCTCGCCGATCGGACCAAACGCGGCGAGGCCATCCTCGTGACAGGTTGCATCGCCTTCGCCGGTCTGACGCTTCTTCTGTCGCGGAGCGGCATGGTGGTTCCCATCGTCGTTGCTCTCGGAATCCTCTGCGGCTTGCCTGCTGGGCCGATCATGAGCTTGCCGGCGCGTGTGCTCGACCAGACAATGCGGCCGATCGGAATGGGACTGTTCTACACGGTCTTCTACGCCGGCATGCTGGCCGGACCGGCGATCGGAGGCAAGCTCTCCACGTCGTTCGGCTCCGCGAGCGCTGCGCTCGACTTCGGCGCCGGCGCGCTCCTGGCCTGTCCCGTCGTGCTGTGGCTGTTCCGCCGTATCGTTGCCGGCCGCTCTGGATCGGCCCGGAGCGTTCGAGCTCCCACTTAGACTGGAGCGAGCTGCCGCGAGCGGCGCAGGCGCCGCCCGTGACAGCCGTTGTTTCAATGCCTTCCGGGCAAAGGCCGCGCTCGCCGCAAGGGGAACGTCGGTGCGGCAGATACGTTGCTGGCGAGCATGGCCAACGCAGGACCGGAACCGATGTACGCGCTGTTCGAGGGTAATAAGCAGATCGGCAATCCCTTTCCGACCGAGAAGGAGGTGTGGGAAGCCGCATTGATCGAGGGATTGGTGACCGATGTTCCGGTCGCCGACGAGGAGGGCGGCCGACTTCTTCCCGCAGGATATCACGTCGCGCGGGTCGACGAGACCTGCACGCCGCGACCGGACTGGAAGCTGCCGCGCGAAATCTCGTAAGCAGGGCTCGTTCTAGTCTAACACAGGATGAAATTGGGCGGGCCGTTGGTGATTCACCTCTCCCGGAGGAAGAGGTGAATCGAGCCCTGGGCGCGCATCGATTCAACCAAATCTCATCCGCTTTAGTTCGCGCTCAGCGCCGACTTGGCGACCTCGGCCATCCAGCTGGAGGTGACGGGAAGGATGGCGTCGTTGAAATCGTAGCGCGGGCCGTGCAGCTCGGCGCCGTCGCGCAATTCGCCGTTGCCGATCCAGACGAAGGCGCCGGGCCGATGCTTGAGGTAGAAGGCGAAGTCCTCGCCGGCCATGCTCGGTGCGAGGTCGCGGCGAACGGGAGCCTGCACCTTCTCGGCGGCGAGGCGCGCCAGGCCCGCCTCGGCCGGAGTGTTGATCACCACGCCGACGCCCATGACGATCTCGGGCGTGACCTTGACGCCGAAGCTCGTGGCGATGCCGGCGCAGGTCCGTTCGATCGCGCCCAGGATGGTGTCCTTGATCTCCTCGCGGTGAAACCGCAGCGTGCCGCGGATCACCACTTTGCCCGCGATCTGGTTCGGCGCGGTGCCGCCATCGATCGTGCACAGCGACAGCACCGCGGTGTCGAGCGGATCGACGCTGCGTGACACGATCGACTGCAGCGCCACGATCAGATGGCCGGCCGCCATCACCGGATCGCGCGTCAGATGCGGCATGCCGGCATGTCCGGCATGGCCCTCGATGGTGATGGTGACGCGGCCGCCGGAGGCCATGACGACGCCGTCATGGACCGCGATGCTGCCGGCCTGCAGACCGGGCCAGTTGTGAAAGCCGAACACCCGCTGCATCGGAAAGCGCTCGAGCAGCCCGTCCGCGACCATCATGCGCGCGCCGCCATAACCTTCCTCGGCCGGCTGGAAGATGAAATGGACCGTGCCGCTCCAGTCGGTATCGGCGGCGAGCAGCGCGGCCGCGCCGAGCAGCGAGGCGGTGTGTCCGTCATGGCCGCAGGCATGCATCACGCCGGGACTGGTCGAGGCGTAGGGCAGGCCGGTGTCCTCGGTGATCGGCAGCGCATCCATGTCGGCGCGCAGGCCGACGCGGCCCTGCGCAGACCCGCGCGTCAACGTTGCCACGATGCCATGGCCGCCGACGCCGGCTTCGAAGGGAATGCCGAGCTCGGTGAGCTTGTTCTGCACGAAGGCGGCGGTGGCCTTCTCCTGGAGGGACAGTTCGGGGTGGGCATGCAGATGCCGGCGCCACGCGGTCAGTTTCTGGTGCAGCTCGGGTGTCAAGGCAGGGAATCTTTCACTGGGAGGGCCGGCTTGCAGCCAGCATAGCCGAATACCGGGCCGAAGCATCAGGCGCCGGCGAATGCCCCGCGTGCAGCAATGCGCGTTGCCTACGCCGCCAGCTTCGCCAGGCCCTTCCAGTCGAAGCCGATGCCGTGGCCCGGACGGTCCGGTGCCAGCGCCTTGCCGTCCTCGAGCACCAGCGGATGCTCGATATATTTGTCGAGGCCAAAACCATGCGCCTCCAGATATGACCGGTTCGGGCACGCCGCGAGCAGATGCACGGTGATGTCGTGCGCGCCGTGGCTCGTGACGGGCAGGTTGAAGGCCTCCGCCAACCGCGCGATCTTCATGAAGGCGGTGACGCCGCCGCAATTGGTGACGTCGGGCTCGGGATAGGATACCGCGCCCGCAACGATGTAGTTCTTGAACTCCCACAGCGAACGCAAATTCTCACCCGCCGCGATCGGCACGCCGGCGGCCTGCATGATGCGGGCATGGCCCGCGACGTCATCGGGAATGACGGGCTCCTCCAGCCAGGTGAGATCGTAGTGCTGGAATGCGCGGGCGGCGCGGATGGCTTCCTCGACCGTCCACTTCATGTTGGCGTCCGCCATCAGCGGAAAGCCGTCACCGAGATGCTGCCGCATGGCGGCGACGCGCGCGACGTCGGAGGCAAGGTCGGGTCGGCCGACCTTCATCTTGATGGCCCGAAAACCTTTGGCGAGATTGCCCTCGGTCTGCTTCAGCAGCGCCTCGACCGAGAGATCGAGGTCGATGCCGCCGGCGTAGCAGGGCACGCGTGCATCGAAGCCGCCGAGCAATTGGTACAGCGGCAGCTTCGCGCGCCGCGCCTTCAAATCCCACAGCGCGATGTCGAGCGCGGAGAGCGCCAGCACCGTCGGCCCGCCACGTCCCCCGTAATGCAGGCCCCACCAGATATGATGCCAGATCGCCTCGGTGTCGTCGGCCTCTCGTCCCTCGAGCAGCGGCGGGATCTCGCGTCCGAGGATGTCGGCAATCGCCCCGCCATTTCGGCCCACGGTATAGGTGTAGCCGACGCCCTCGGCGCCCTCGGCATCGCGGATGCGGCAGGTGATCAGTTCGAACGCCGCGATCTCGCCATGCGTGGAGTCGGACAGCGTGACGGGGAGGGGGATCCGGTAGGGTCCGGTGTCGATGCCTGCGATGCGTACCATGTGGCCTCCCTGATGATTCTTTCTTCTTCTTCGTAGGCTTAGCTGGCGGCTGCGCGAAGCGCAGTCCGCTGGCGTGACCCACCACTTTTGTCGCCGCGGATAGATGCCGTGGTGGGTCACGCTGACGCGAACCCACAATACGGACTCACCGCATCGTCGCAATCTGCACGGCCAGCGCACAGGCGCGGTCGTATTCATCGAGATTGATCCATTCGTCGACCGTGTGCGCCTCGTTCTGGCCGGCGCCGAAGGTCACGGTCGGAATGCCGTGGCGGACCATCCAGTTGGCATCGAGGCCGCCATTGGCGGCGCGCACGTTCGGGGTGCCGCCCACGGCAGCCACCGCCTCGATCGCGCGCTTGACCACGGGAAGGTTCTCCTTCATGCGGAACGGATGATAGTCGGTCTCGGCCTTGAACTTGACCTTGCCGGATTTGCCTTGCGCGTTCGTCACCTTCCTGGCCGCCTTCTCGAACGCGGCCTTGTAGGCTTTCGTGATCTCCTTGAAGAATTTTCCGTCATGGCTGCGGCATTCGCCGCGCACATGGACGTAGTCGGTGACGACGTTGGTGGCATCGCCCGCGGGGCGACCTTCGCCGCCGGTGACGGGGCCGACATTGCTGGTGCCCTGCTGCTTGCCCTTCACCACCTTGCCGAACCAGCCGCCGGCCTTCACGTCGGCGAGCGCGAGCGCCATGATCATGGTCGAGGAGATGCCGCGCTCGGGCGCGACGCCCGCATGCGAGGCGCGGCCGAAGATCTCGACGGTCCAGCGGTCGGCGCCGACGGCGCCGATCACGACGTTGGACGCGGAGCCGCCGTCATAGTTGAACGCCATCACCGGCTTGCCGAGCTCGTCCAGCTTGACGTGGCGCGCGCCATAGAGCCCGCTCTCCTCGCGCACGCAGAACAATAGCGTGATCGGGGGATGATCCAGCTTCTGCTTGGCGAGCTCGGCCGCGAGCGTCACCAGCACGCCGCAGCCGCAGCGATTGTCGCCGCCGAGCGCGGTTTTTGCCTCGTTGACGATCTTGCGCCCGGCCTTCTTCGGCTTGGCGCCGGCGCAGAGCGGCACGGTGTCCATGTGGGTCATGAACATGATGCGCGGCTGGTTGTGCAGCGCGCCGCGGCCGGGCAGGTCGACGATGAGATTGCCGGTCTCGGTCGGCACGGGGATGCGCGTGTTGGCATCGTCGAACCGGATCGCCTTCGCCGGAACGCCGGCCTCCTTCAGCGCAGCCGTGAGCTCTCGCCCGATCGCCGCCTCCTGTCCGGTGACGCCCTCGACGGCGAGGAAGCGCATGAGACGATCGGTAGCGGCTTTGTGGTCGACAGGCATGGACTGGAATTCCCTTGAGGCAGATAGCGGCGCAGCATCCACTGCGGCTTGGCATTTCGCAAGGGGCTCAGACCGGCCGCGTGTAGATCAAAAAGATCAGCACGCCGAACGCCAGCGCGGCCGCCATGAACAGCAGCACGGCCGGCAGCCCCGCGAGCGCGGCCACCGCGCCGGTGACGGATTGCATCAGTGCGGTGCCGAGAAAGAACGCGAGATTGACGGCCGCGAGTGCTTTTCCCGCGACCTGCGCGTCGACGAGTTGCCTGGACATGCCGAACAGCAGCGGCTGCGCCGAGGTGAAGAGGCCGATCAGCACGAACAGTGCCAGGTCGTAGCATGGCGGCATGACGTTCACGCCGAACAGCCATGCAACGGGAAAGTGCGGCGCGCCCAGTGCCATCAGCGCGAGCAGCAGCGCCGCGACCGCGTGCGTGCCGGCAACCAGCTCGCGGCGGCGGCCGAGCCTGCGATCGATCATGCCGACCAGCAGGGGACCTGCGATCATCGCCAGCGTGAACGCACCGAGCTGGTTGCCGGCCTCGACCCGCGTCAGTCCCTTGATCTCCATCAGCCATGGCCCGCCCCACAGGCCGCGCAGCACCAGCGTGCTTGCCAGCGACACCAGCGCCAGCGCGATCACGCCGCGCAGCGGCCGCGACAGGCCGAGCCTTAGCACCTCGATCATCTGCGACAACGGCGAGGAATCGTCCTTGTGCTCGGCCGGCTGGCTCGGCACCAGCATGAACACTGCGAGTGCGACGAGGATGCCGCCGATCGCGGAGATCCAGAACCCGGCCCGCCAGCCATATTGGTCGATCACGAAGGCGAGCGGGCTCGACGACAGCAGCATCCCGATGTTGCCGATCGACAGGATGGCGCCCGACCATAATCCGAACCGCGCGGCGGACAATTGCTTGGCCGCAAGCGTCATCGGGCACATCAGCATGCCCGAGGTCGCGACGCCGAGCATGAACTGCCCGACGGCAAAGCTCGCAGGTCCCGTCGCAAAGCCCGAGGCCACCGCGCCGAACACGGTTCCTGCCAGCAGGCCGAGCGACACCGGCCGCACGCCGAACCGGTCCATCGCCGCGCCGACGGGGACCTGCGAGGCCGCGAAGGCGAAATGATAGAGCGAGGTCAGGCTCGCCAGCGCCTGCGGCTCGATGCGGAAATCCGCCGCCATCAGATCGAGACTGACGGCCGGAATCGTGCGCAGCAAGGTCGAGAGCATGTGCCCGCAGGCGAGCGCGACCAGCGCGAAAATCAATACGCGGCTGGCATCGCCCACGTTATCACCGGCAGCACCCATTGAGCATCCGTCCCGACAAAGCTTTTTGGTGCCGTTACACGATCGGAGGGCGCGTGCCAACAGCGGGAGGTGCGTGTCAGCCGACGAGACGTGAGGGCAGAGCAGTCCAGAAACCGGCCGGGGGCGTTCTGGCAGGGGCCTGCGCGGCGATTGCAGGCTTCAGCCAATATGAACCAAGTGGGCCGCCAAGACGTTGTGTATGCTTGGAAGCGGCAAGCGCCCTGATCTGCGGCAGCGGCAATGTCTTCGTCCCAGAGTACAAGTCAGACGACCGGTGACGCGGCCCGCCGAGAGCGGAGAAGGAGCAATTCCCTGCTGCTGGCCCTCGCAGTCGGGTTTCTTGTTTTTGGGGCCGCAACGGGTGCGCTGTATTACGCGTTGCGGCCGGATACGCTCCGGATTGCCGTCGGGCCGCCGGGCAGCGACGATGACAAGGTCGTTCAGGCGATGGCCGACGCCTTCGGCAGCGAGAGCCGAACGGTCCGGCTGTCCCCGATCAAAACCGAGGGCGCGGCAGAGTCTCTTGCCCTGCTTGCCGCCGGCAAGGCCGACCTGGCCATCGGCCGCGGCGACCTCGACATGCCCGCCGAGGCACAGGCCGTCGCGGTCGTGCGCAAGAACTTCGTTGTGCTGTGGGCGCCATCCGGACCTGCGGGCAAGAACTCGAAAAGGAAGCACTCGCCGAAAATCAAGGAGGTCGCCGATCTCGCCGGACGCCATGTCGGTATCATCGGGCGGACCGCGGCGAACGCCGCCTTGCTGCGGCTGATCCTGAGCAGCTCCGGCGTAGCGGCGGACAAGGTCGCGGTAACGCACTTTGGCACGGACAACATCGAGGAACTGGCGCGCGATGCGAGCCTCGATGCTTTCATGGCGGTCGGGCCGCTCGACAGCAAGATCACTTCGGACGCCGTCGCTGCCACGGCGCGCACGCGCGGCGAGCCGAAATTTCTCGCCATCGAGACGTCGGAAGCGATCGCCCTGAAGCACCCTCGGTATGAATCGGAGGAGATTCCGCCGAGCGTCTTCAATGCGGATCCCGCCTGGCCGGACGACAAGGTCGAGACGGTCAGCGTCAGTCACCTCATCGTGGCAAAAAAGACCTTGTCGGAAACGACGGTGGCCGCGTTTTTTCGGCAGCTCTTTGCCGTTCGTCAGGCGGTCGCGAGGCAGGTGCCCGGTGCCGCCCACATCACCAAGCCGGACGTCGAGAAGGACAGCGAGCTGCCGGTACACCGGGGGGCGGCGGCGGTGATCGACGGTAATGAACGCACCTTCCTCGACCGGTACGGCGACTACTTCTGGTTCGGGCTCCTCCTTCTCTCCGGGATCGGTTCGGCCGTCGCCTGGTTGCGTCGCTATTTGAATCGCGACGAAAGGGAGGAAAACACCAGCCATCGCAAGCGAATCCTGGCCATGGTTTCCAGTGCGCGAACCGCGGAGTCCAACCAGGAGCTTCTGTCCCTGCAGCGCGAGGCCGACGCCATCATCCATGAAACGCTCGAATGCTACGATGATGGCGCTATCGAGGAAGAAGAACTCGCGGCATTTGGGCTGGTGCTCGAGCTGTTGAGCAACGCCATCGCGGAGAGACGAGCCGCGCTGCAGCGCGCCAGTTTCGAAACCGTTCGAGGCGCCGCAACAGCGCCGCGAGGGTGAGGTGTCGGGCTAGCATGCCGTCGGCGGCACCTGGAGCGCGCTACTGCTCCTGGATGACCACCGTCATCGCCTGCGCGACAAGGTGAACGCGCCGGGCCTGTAGCGCCGGCTCACCCGACGCGCGGATTCACCACCGCATAGCCCCGCAGCGATCGCGCGTGAATGCGGGTGGCCCGGCCTCCTGAATTGCCGTCATACGCCATCCACACGTCTCCGCCGACATGCTGCTCCAGAACGAAGACGTGCCCGTGCCGCGCAGCGACCATCCCGGGCGCAGGCGAGGTCCGCGGAAAGCGCAGCCAGTTCGCAGCCAGATTCAATCCCGGCACGATGTGGCCAAACACGCGGATCGACGCCGCGCAACCGCAGAAGGAGCGCGGGCAGCCGGATGGACGGCCGCCGACGACCTGGCCTGCGCCGTCCGCTGTTGCAACCCGCATGATGGCAACGCGTCCCGTCATCTCTTGCGGCGCGCGAACACGCGATGCCGTCGTGCGCATGTTCGAGCCGGAGAAGTCGCAGGGCATGACGACGTTGCACTCGGGCGGCGACGCCGCGCGAAGGGATCGAGCGGGGCGTGCGTCGGCAGCGACCGATGAAATCGCAACAATGCAAATAAAGGAAAAGGAAAACGCAAACGCAAACGTAAAACGACGGTACATCGCAGGTCTCCAGCTTCATGAAGCCTGCCCCGCCGCAGAGAAGGAACAATCCTGGACCAAAATACGACGGCGAACCCGGAGGAAAATGAGGCGCTTTTGTGGCGAAGGGCGGAGCCGAACTGATTTCGCCGGCTCCGCTTCTCTAACGGTCACTCGCCCGGTGCGACGCGCAGCCGGTGCAATCGGCGCAGCTCGCCGGCGGCGTCCTCCATCAGCCTGTGCGCCGCCTCATGCTCCCGGCCGACGATGAAGCCCGATGCAAAAGCCTGCGCGCGTCGGTTGGCCGGCGGCGCTGTCAGCGCCGTCTCCGTCGCCAGCTCGCGATGCGTCATGAAGTCGTTGAGCGATCCCAGCGCGGATTGAATCGCTTTGAGTTGGCCGGAGAGGCTAGCGAGCTGCCCCTGGTCGTGATCGCTGTAGAGACTCCGAAAGAAGTCGACGGCGTAACGGATCTTCTTGATCCTGATCCGCAGCTTGTGACGCTGCCTCGGGTCGAGATCGTCAAGATGCTTGCCCTGCTTGCGCGCCTTCCTGATCCGGCGGTCCAGCACCGCGGCGGCGTAAGCAGCAATCGACCGCTCGTCGTCGGTGTGGGACTGGGCGGTCTCGATCCACTCGATCAGGTCGATCAGCAGGCGGCGGTAGCGGGGCGATTCGACCGCCTCGCGGGCGCGCGCGAAGGCGGCCCTTCGCTCCGCGGAAAACTTCCTGGCGATCGCGCGAGCGCCGCGTTTCGGCACGCCCTGATCGGCGATCGGCCGAATGCTTTCATTGAGGAAGACGTCGATCTCGCGCGCGGGCGCCAGCTCGCTTGTGAGCCATTTGAGCTCGGCCTTGATCCGTTCCGTGCTGGCGCGCGGCAGGACGTCCGAGAACAGCGAGATCGCGGCTCGCAAGCGCCGTAGGCCGACGCGCATCTGGTGGACGCCTTCCGAATCCATGTCCCGCACCGGATCGGCATTCGCCGTAATCTGGCGAAGCGTCGAATGCGCGATCACGCCGAAGGCAATGCGCGGCGAGAGCTCGCATTTGAGTGCGATCGGCTCGGCGTGCTGCGCGCCTGCGCCGTTTCCCGTCACGAGCTGAAAGCCTCGCTCCGCTTTGGAGCGCAGATCGAGCTCGGCGCCCGTCCTGCGTTCGAGATTGCGCGCCAGGCGGAACAGATCGGCGACCTGTCCTGACTTCAATTCCAGCTCGAGCTCGGCGACCGGCCGCGAGCGCTCCCCGGCGCCGATGCGGCCACGGTCGATGGCGAGCTCGATCTGGCTCTTTCGCACCCGCCTTGCCTCGGTGGTGCGATGGATCTCGGTCTGAAAAACCGGTCGCAGCTTGCGTGGAAGCTTCTTGGACGCGAGGTCCGCAAGAGGCGTGTTCTTGATCTTCTTGAAGTCGGGCGTTGCGCCCGCGACCTCATGTTCCCATTCGCCGCGCGTCACGGTTCCGGAGCCGCCCGCCTTCACGGTCTGCACGTAGCGATCGCCAACCTTGCGGATGCGGAGCGTGAGACCATGTCGCCTGAGCTTCTGCTTGCTGGTGTCGTAATAGGTCGACACCAGATCCTGCTCCGACCGGTCGCCGTGCCGTCCGTTTGAAGCTGCGGCCCGCAAGACGGATGACAACTTTCGCGGCGCAAGGCGGAATTTCAGTTCAGTTTCGGCATTCATCGGGCATGCTTCCGTTGCCCATTCAAGTGGTGCCAGCTCGAGAAGTTCCGGTGCAAAGGCATTTTGGATCGCGATGCGTCTGGCGGTGATTCACGTCGGCCCGTCATGGAAAATTCACGGAACTTGCCCCGAGAAAGGTCGTTGGCCGCCAATGGCGGGCGTCTCGAAGGATGGCCACAGACAAATTGCCCCCATATGCGATGGCTTTGATGGCGACGGCGAAGCGCAGCCGGCCCGCCCGCGAGAGTGGCAGCAGCGCCTGGTACACATCACTTCAACTCCTCCAGCAGTCTTTGCGCCTCGTCGAGCAGCAGTCGCACCTGTCCCGCCTCGGCTCTGGCCGCTCGCGTGAACAGTCCATGCTTCAGCGCATTCTCGTTTCCCTTCCGGGCGCCGCTTCGCTGCGCGCCTCCATGCATGCGACATCGCTCCTTCCCGTGCCGGGCCGGGGCGCGGCACGTGCCGCCATCGCGCGTCCTCGCGCCGCAGCGAGGGCTCGACTGCATCGGGGCCGTGTTGCGGGCGTGGGCGCCGGTCATGGGTTTGCCCCTTGCCTTGCCTCGCCCGCGCCTGTCTCCGCGACGAGCATGTTCCCATGCTGGGTCACGTTGCCGACGATCGCGCGTCCGCCGTCCTGCACGGACAGGTTTTGCACCGTGATCGCGCGTTCGTCGCTGTTGCGGTGGCGGCTCAGCGCCTCGACCTGGGCAGCGAAGGTGCGGAAGAGCCGGGTCAATGCGCGGGTGACGCTTTCCTGCTGCGGAAGGTCGTCGATGCAGGCGAGCCGGCAGGCGCAACGCATCGCCGCCATATGAACCGAGACCATCTGGGACACCAGCATGGCCTCGATGGAATCCTTCGGCGCGATGCTCCTGATCGTCGAGATCATGAAGGCGAGATTGGCCTCATCGGGCTTCTGTCCGATCGCGCTCGCCTTGACCAATTGCCGGAGCATTCCGTGCAGCGCGTCGCGGTCGACAGCACCGAGCGCCTCGGCCAGCAACCGCTCCCCGGCTTGCGGGTCCGGGTGGCTGATCGCAATGCGGCGCTTGTAGAGCTTGACCCGAGGGTTCGCGGCATCGCCGCTGCGATGGTTTGCCGCAAGCGGCGAGGCGATGTGGCGTTCGAGAGCTGTCGTCATGGGCCGTGTCCTTTGCTGATGCAGGCGCGCACGCGCGAGCGTTCGCCCGTCGCGCGCGGATGCGGATTTCGGAATGTCGATGAAGGGTTTATGCGCAGCCAGGTCGTGACATCCGTGGCCGGGTCGGCGGGGATGCTGACGATGGTTGCGATGGTGACATTATGCCCCTGTTTTGCCCGACGGGTCAAACGTCGTTGCGGAGCGTGCAAGTCCCCGTTCTTTCGCGAGCCGGCTACTGTGCATGGGGTTGTTTTCGCACGTTCTGTTTGCAAGCGGCCTTTGCCTGCCGCGCGGCGGAATGCGGCCGCGCAAACACGATTGCGGAATCCGGCGCGGCCGCTCATCATGGCTGCAGGCGCCGCACCAAGAAAGATGCACGAGCGGCGCGCGAGGTTGGGGAGAGAACGAATGCAACGGATGGCCCGCCTGCTGGCGCTCATCGCCGGACTATCCGCCGCGGCGCTGGCGACTGAGGCGCTCGCGCAGAAATATCCGTCCCGGCCGGTGAAAATCATGGTCGGCTTCAGCGCGGGTGGCCCCGTCGACGTCGTCGCGCGCATCGTCGGCGACCGGCTCGGCAACAAGCTCGGGCAGCCCTTCGTGGTCGAGAACCGCGCCGGCGCCAACGGCATGATCGCCGCCGAAGGCGTCGCGCGTGCGGACGCGGACGGCTACACCATGCTCGCCTGCAACTCATCCACCATCACGCTGAACAAGACGCTGTTCAAGGACATCCGCTACGATCCGGAAAAAGACTTCGCGCCGCTCACCACCGTCGTCTCGGCTCCGCTGGTGCTGGTGGTCAATCCGGAGAATCCCAAGACCGCCGACATCAAGACCGTCGCCGATCTCGTCGCGGCGGCGAAGGCGGCCCCCGGCGCGCTCGCCTACGGCTCGGGCGGCAACGGCAACCTCGCCCATCTCGCCATGGAGCTGCTCGCCCAGAAGGCCGGCATCAAGCTGATCCACGTGCCCTATCGCGGCGGCGCGGCTTCCGAGGTCGGCATCCTCGCGCAGGAGGTCCTGGCGGTGTTCGATCCGCTCTCCGCCGTCCCGCTGGTGAAGGCCGGCAAGCTGCGCGCGCTCGCGGTGTCCTCGGCCGAGCGGCTGCCGGCGCTGCCCGACGTGCCGACCGTCGCGGAGGCCGGCTATCCCGGCTTCGACATCTCGTTCTGGGTCGGCTTCTTCATGCCGAGGGCGACACCCGCGCCGATCCTCCAAACACTGCACCAGGAGATCGTTACTGCTGCGAAGGACCCGGCGGTCGCGGACAAGCTCGGCTCGCAGGGCGTCGTCAGCGTGCTGAGCCCGGCCGACTATGCCGCCAAGATCGCGAAGGAGACGAAGGAGCTTGCAGAGGTCGTCGCTGCCGCGAACATCAAGGCGGAGTAGGGGAGCTGGAGCCACAGGATCTGCTTGCGATAGCCGAGATCGTTCAGCAGCGGCGCGGGATCTCGATGTACGCGGCGCCTATCCGCCGCCCGCGACCTGAGCGAGGCGGTCGAGCAGCGGGCGTTGTCCTGCATTGATCTTCTGGTTCGCCTCTTCGACCGTGAACCATTCGGCGCGGTCGACCTCGGGAAACATTTGTCGCTTCCCGCTTCCCGGTGGCCATTCGATCTCGAACGTGTTGCTGCGAATGCTGCCGACGTCGATATCGAGCTCGGCCGCGAACGCGGTGACGATCTTGCCGCCGCGCTGCCTGATCTGACCAAGCGCGATCAGCGGCATCGTCACCGCAAGTCCCAGCTCCTCGGCAAACTCGCGCCGTGCGGTGATCTCTGCGTCCTCTCCGTCCGCGTATTCGCCCTTCGGGATCGACCATGCGCCGAGATCCTTGTTGCGCCAGAACGGCCCTCCCGGATGCACGAGCAGAACCTCGATAGCGTGGCGCTTGCGATAGGCGATGATCCCGGCGCTCTTGGATGGCATTGCAAGTTCCCTGCAGCCTAGGGTCGGGAAATCCTGGAACCGAGCTTCCCAACGCCGGTTAGTAACCAAAGTTGAACCGGCCAAAGGGAGACAAGCATGATCCGACTGTTAGCATCAACCGCATTGGGACTCGTCTTGGCAAGCGCCGCCTTTGCGCAATCGCCCGGCACGAACACGAAGTCCGAGCAGACGCCGCAATCCCAATCGAGTTCGGCAGCGCCGTCCACCACCTCGCCGTCGGGCGCGGCCAGCACGCAGCAGTCGCAACCGCAGCAATCACCGACGTCAGCGCAGAACACGCAGACCACCACGCCGTCGTCAGGAGCCAACGCCGGCTCCGGCACGTCCAATGCTGCCAACAGCACGGACACCTCCTCGCGGCCGCAAAGCGGGACGGCGAACTCGAGCACGACCGGGAACCAGCCGGCGACGCAACAGAGTGCCAATTCACCGGCAACGAACCAGGCGCAGGATCGGTCCAATCCGCCGCCGAACAACAGCAACCAGGCGCAGCAGGCCCCCAGCGCGACCGGAGCCAATCAGGCTCAGCAGGCGCCCAATGCGCCCGCTACCAATCAGGCGCAGGGTGAGCGGACGGGAACCGGTTCGCAGGCCGCCGCCCAAGGTGACGTCAATCTCAACCGCCAGCAGGAAACCAGGATCAGCGCCTCGATCTCGCACCTGAACGTCCGGCCGCTGACCAACGTCAATTTCTCGCTGAATGTCGGCACGGTGGTGCCGCGCGACATCCAGCTATCGACGCTGCCGCCCGACGTCGTCGAGATCGTGCCGCAATACCGCGGCTACAGCTTCGCGCTGGTGAAGGATCAGATCGTCGTGGTCGATCCTGCGACCTACAAGATCGTGACGGTCCTTCCGTATTCCGGGCAGTCCACCGCCACCACGACCACGCGCGAGCGCAGCGCCAGCAAGTTCTCTGATCGCGATCGGGAAGTGATCCGCAAGCATGCGAGGTCCCGCACCGAGGGACGGAGCGAAGCGCGGACCACCGGCAGCACCGCACGCACCGAGATTCATGTCGGTGACCGCGTCCCCGACACTGTCGACGTCGAGGAATTCCCGAGCACGGTGTACCGGGATGCGCCGGACCTGCGGGAATATCGCTACATCCATCGCGATACGCGGACCTATGTCGTCGAGCCACGCGAACGTCGCGTGATCGAGGAGATCGACTAGCCGCGATGGCAGTTGAAGCCGCTCAACCGAGCGGCTTCTTCATCCGCATCAGCTGGAGGAACGATCGCGCGATGCCACACGGATGGCACGCGCCTTCGCGCTCTTGCCGGCCGCACGCGCCGCAATCATGCTGCGCGCCTTGCCGTGAGCCGAACCGCTCTTGCGCAACAGCGAGGCGAACCGCTTGCGCGCGCGGTTGGCCGAAAGGCGCGCCGCCAGCTGCTCGGCCTTGCGCATGATGGTGATGACCGACGGCGCCAGGTTGACCGGAACCCAGGCGACGTCCTTCGACTTGGACAGGCTGCCGATGCCTTCGCAGGGGGCCTCGCGCGGCAGGTCGATCCTGATTGCGAGGGCCTCCGAACGCTCGGTCCAGTCCTCAGCCCTGGTGCCGGTGATGATGCGGACATAGTCACGTGTCTCGCGCGGCAGCTCGCTTTCCCTGGCGAGCCATTTCTGGATGCGGCCGGGCCCTGCGTTGTAGGCGGCGGCGGCGAGACCGAGATTGCCGAAATCGTCGCGGAGCTTGCGCAGGAACTTTGCCGACGCCGGCAAGGCCTTCATGGCATCGAAGGGATCATCGAGCCCGACTTCGGCGGCTGTCTCCGGCATGAACTGCGCGACACCCTGCGCGCCGGCCTGGCTGACCTCGTTGGAACGAAAGCGGCTCTCCTGCCAGAGCAGGCGCGCGAAGAACGGCACGGGAATGCCGCTGGCCTCAGCCGCTTCCCTCAGCGCGCGGCAGAATTGGTCGGTCGGCGAAGCCGGTGCCTGCACGACGGTTTCGATCGCGCGTGGCGGCTCGATCGTCTCCTCGTAAGCCGCGCGCGCATTCGCGAGCTCGATGGCCTGCACGCTCGCGAGGAAGAGATCGACCAGCGGAACCAGCGAAGGGGCGCGGTCGGACTTCGGAGTGGAATTGTCGAAGCTTGATGGCTGCCAGGAGGGTGGTGAGCCGACGTCGCACATCAGAATCAGGAACGCAGCGCAAGCCGCGACGAGAAATCGCATCTCGGTAAGAGTCCTCGAACTGTGGGGGAACGACCGGCGTCTGCGCCGGTGACGAGGACTTCATTAACCGCAATTGCGGCGAAGCTGCGATTCCGAAGGGCGCCCGGTGTTAATACGGTGTTCCCACGGCTGAACATGGGCGGTTGTCCCGCGGATCTACGGGAACCGTAGCGCTGTCACGCGTCGTGTGCGCAGACTGCAGCGCTTACGCCTTGGGGACATCCTTCCGCATCGCGATCTCGGCAGCATCGCCGGGCGACAGCACGGCCTCGTCGAAGGCGGCCCGCGGCTTCGTCATGATTGCCGGCGCGTCGTAGGCGATCGGCGATACCTCTTTGAACATGCGTCTGGTCCCGGCGTTAAGCTCAGCCGGCAATGAAGGCGAGCAGGGTGCCGTGGGCCTTGGCCGGCGGCACGCAGAGCGCTGCCCCGCTCCGCACCGCGGCTGACCCCAGCGCCTTCTCGGTCGCTGCGAGATCGCCACTGACGAGCACCAGCGCCGCGCCGCCGCGCTCGGAGAGGCCGGCAAGCGGGACGCCGGGATATCGCTTGGCCAGCTGGTCGAGCGTCAGATAGACGAAGTCGGCGCGGTCGCCCCCCGAGGGCACGGTCACCGCGCCATCGGCTTCGGCCTTCGGCTCGCGGTCGATCAGACGCGCGAGGTGCGCGGCGTCCGTCGCCGGCTCGCGCGTTGCGATCAGCGTCTGCTTGATCCGCTTGGCCGCATTGGCGTGTTTCATCAGCTCGGGGATCCACACCGTCTCGCGGGTCTTGTGCTGGCAGGCGAAGATGCGCACGCCACCCGGCGCCTCCGCGGTCGGCCACATGAAGGTGCGGAATTTTGCTGCCGAGATCGTACCGTCAGGCAGCGTCACGGGTCGCTCGAAATCGGTGGGGCCGATCGGCGTCAGTCCGCGCGCGCGGATCTCCTCCGCGCCGGCGGCGCTGTCGATCGCGGTGAAAGCGATGCGCTCGATGCCTTCGCCGTGCCGCTCGACGAAGGCGCGGGCCGGCGCATTGTGCTCGGTTGCCACGAGCACGCCGAGCAGCTCCATATAGTCGGGGTCGAACATGATGGTGTAGTTGCCGGTGCCCATATGTGCGCTGTGCGTGCCGCGCGGGGAGATGGTGAAGCCGAGCTGCCGATAGTTCTCGGCGGCCTTGTCGAGGTCTTTCACCATGACCACGGCGTGGTCGATACCGATGACGTTTTTGAGGGCAAGCCGACTTGGACCGCTGCGTCAGCGGCCGCCGTTCCTGTCTACGCCGGATGGGGGGTCAAGTCATTTTCAATTCGGTGCGAGAAGCGGAATTTCATTCCGCGAAATGCGGCATCGGCGCGCGACGGCCTCAGCGGGCCTGCTCGATATAGGCGGCGAGGATGGCACGCTCCTCGCTGGTCATTTCCGTGATGTTGCCGGGCGGCATCGCATTGGACCATGCGGCGACGCGGCCGATCAGGCGGATGTTGCGATGGATGTGCTCGGGCGCGTCGAGCAGGATGCCCTTCGGTGCGGTGACGATGCCGGCCCAGACCGGCTCGGCCGCGTGGCACATGCTGCAGCGGGACATCACGATCTCCTCGACAGTGGCAACCGTGACCGGCGTCGACAATGCACCGGTCTTCACCTCGCGCGGGCCGGCGGCGGAGAGGAAGAGGATCGCGATCACGCCGATGGTGGCCACGCCCCACACCCACCATGGCGATTTGCGCCCGGCATGACCCTCGTTGAAGAAGTGGCGGATCACCGGTCCCAGCGCCAGGATGATCGCGACGATGATCCAGTTGAATTTTGTCGCGTAAAGCAGGGGATAGTGGTTGCTGATCATCAGGACGACCACGGGCAACGTCAAATAGTTGTTGTGGACCGAGCGCTCCTTGCTGGCCTTGCCGAGCTTCGGATCGGGCGCCTGTCCCGCAATCAGCGCCGCCACGATCTTCTTCTGGTTCGGGATGATCAGCGTGAAGACGTTGGCGACCATGATGGTGCCGATGATCGCGCCGATCTGGTTGAAGGCGCCGCGGCCGCTCAGCACATGGGTGAAGGCATAGGTGAGTGCGACCAGGAGCAGATAGCCGCCGATGGCGAAGGGCAGCTCGCGCTGGGCGAGCCCGGTGCGACAGGCAGCCTCATAGAGCAGCCACGCCAGCGCGAGGCTGAAGAAGCTGAAGAGGCCGGCCTGGAACGGCGTGAGATCGAGGATCGACTTGTCGACCAGGAACAAATCGGCCTCGAGATAATATACCACCACCATCAGCGCGAAGCCGGACAGCCAGGTGGTGTAGGCCTCCCATTTGAACCAGGTCAGCTCGTCCGGCATCTGGCTGGGGGCCACCAGATATTTCATGATCCGGTAGAAGCCGCCGCCATGGACCTGCCACGCCTCGCCCTGCACGCCGTCAGGCAGGTCGGCCTTCGGCTTCAGGCTGAGGTCGAGGGCGATGAAATAGAAGGAACTGCCGATCCAGGCGATCGCCGCCACCACGTGCAGCCAGCGCAGCAGCAGGCTCGCCCATTCCGATATGATGGATCCCCACATGATCACCCCACCAGGTGCGACCTGGACGCCGCTGCTTTGATGACCGCAACCGGCGGCCGCTCCCTTGCAATGTGTTGCACCTATCCGTGGTGTTTTCCAGTACGATAGGCCGGGACGGATGCACATCGTGCGGGCATGAGCTGATGTGGGATGCGGCAGGCGCTTTGCCTGTCGCAGACCCATTGCGGGGTGAGCAACCGCGTTGATGCGTGCGACGTGCTGGCCGGGAGGAAGACGACGTGAAAAACAGGACTTCGACTGCGGCGATGTCTGCGGCGATACTGGTTGCCGCTGGCGCTCGGGCTGAGCCGGTATTGCAGGGCAAGGACGCCTATGGCGATTGGCGGGCCGACAAGCCGGGTACGGTCAGGTTGATCCGGCCGCAGGATCTGGTCAGGCCCGGCGCCACGCGCTCGGTTGCGAGCTCCGCGCGCGTGGTGCCGCGGCCGCCGGATGCCTCGCCGCAAGTGCCTCCGGGTTTCAAGATCGAGCTGTTCGCTGAAAGCCTGCGTGCGCCGCGCATCATACGTGTGGCGCCGAATGGCGATATCTTCGTCGCGGAGACGCGGGCTGGCACCATCCGCGTGCTTCGTGCAGGAGAGGGCGGCAAGGTTGCGACTAGTGAGGTCTATGCCAGCGGCTTGCGACAGCCATTTGGCATCGCCTTCTTCCCGAACGGCGACAATCCGCAATGGGTCTACATCGCCAACACCGACAGCGTCGTCCGCTTTCCCTATCAGCCGGGCGATCTCAAGCCGCGCGGCAAAGTCGAGACGGTCGTTGCAAGCCTGCCGCATGACGGCGGCCATTCTACCCGCGACATCGTCTTCACGCCGGATGGCAAGCGCATGCTGGTGTCGGTGGGGTCGCTCAGCAATGTTGCCGAAGGCATGGGCACCCCGCCGGGAGGGATGGGCGCGTGGTCGAAGACGCAGCCGCTTGGCGCGTCGTGGGCGAGCGAAACGGAGCGCGCCGCGGTGCTGGCCTTCACGCCTGATGGCAAGGAGCGGAAGATCTATGCCAGCGGCATCCGCAACTGCGTCGGCCTTGCGATCCAGCCGCAGACAGGTCTGCCCTGGTGCTCGACCAACGAGCGCGACGGTCTCGGCGACGATCTCGTGCCCGATTACGTGACCAGCGTGAAGGAGGGCGCGTTCTACGGCTGGCCGTGGTTCTATCTCGGCGGCAACCAAGACCCGCGCCACGCGGGCGCGCGCCCGGACCTCAAGGACAAGGTGACGGTGCCCGACGTGCTGATCCAGCCGCACTCGGCCTCGCTCGGCATGGCGTTCTACCAGGGCACGCAGTTTCCGAGCGAGTACCAGGGTGACGCTTTCGCCGCCGAGCACGGCTCCTGGAACAGGTCGAAGCGCACCGGCTACAAGGTGATCCGCATCCGGATCAAGGACGGCAAGCCGACCGGCGAGTATGAGGATTTCGTCACGGGGTTTGTGGTGAGCGACACGGAGGTGTGGGGGAGGCCGGTGGGCGTAGCCATTGCGAAGGATGGATCGCTGCTGGTGTCGGAGGATGGCAACGGCACGATCTGGCGAGTGACATATTCACGCTGAGCGCGCCTGCTCGCCTCTCCCGCGTGCGGGGAGAGGCCGACGCGCGCAGCGCGGCGGGTGAGGGGGACTCTCCACGAGTCCATCTGCCACCGTCCTCGCGGAGACTCCCCCCGCCCCAACCCTCTCCCCGCAGGCGGGGAGAGGGAGAGTAACGAACTACCCTCGCCTCACACTCGCGCCACCATCCACCGGCAGCGTCACGCCCGTGATGAAGTTCGCCTCATCCGACGCCAAGAACAGCGCGGCGTTCGCGACGTCCCATCCCGTGCCCATCTTCCTGCGCAGCGGCACCTTGCTGTCGCGTTCGGCCTCGACCTCCGCGCGGGTCTTGTGCCATTCGCGGGCGCGGGTATCGACCGCCATCGGTGTGTTCATCAGGCCGGGCAGGATGACGTTGGCGCGGATGCCGTATTCGGCGTTCTGGTAGGCGAGCTGTTCGGTGAAGGCGATCATCGCCGATTTGGTCGCCTTGTAGGCGACGTAAGGATAGGTGGTGATCGCCGCCATGGAGGAGATGTTGATGATGGCGCCACTCTTTTGCGCGCGCATGATCGGGATCACCTCTTTCGCCGCCAGGATGCAGCTCTTCAGATTGATGGCCACGACGCGGTCGAATGCCTCCTCGGTCAGCTGCAGCAATTCGGCATCGCCGCCGGAGAGACTCACGCCGACATTGTTGTGCAGCACGTCGATCCGGCCCCAGCGCGTTTGCGCGTCATTAATCATCGCCTTGATGTCGGCGGCCTTCGTCACGTCGGCCTTGAAGGCGGCGGCGGTACCGCCTTTTGCGGTTATCATCGCAACCGTTTCCTGCGCCGAGTCCAGGTGGTGATCGACGCACAGCACCCTGGCGCCTTCGCGCGCGAAGGTCAGCGCGGTGGCGCGGCCATTGCCCATGCCTTCGCCGGGGCTCTGGCCGGCGCCGACGACGATGGCAACCTTGTCCTTCAAGCGCATCTCAGCTCCCTCCCTGGATCGGTCCATCTCATTGTTTTCGTGCAGATTAGCAATGGCCCCGACCGGCGAGAAGGGCGCCGCTCCCGGGTTCATGTCATTGACATCACATGCAATTGCATGCTGCGGCGGGCTCAACGGGCATGGCTGCCCTTGCGGTTCAGGAACCGTTCCGAAGTCGCGGCGTTTGTTGCGGAGCCTTTTCCGCGCTAGGCTCCCTCCTGGGGCTTCCCAATCGCCAGTGGCTTGCCGATGAATCTGCTCGACCCACAAGGGCCCGTGGCTGCGGCCAACAGCACCATCCTGGTCGATTCCGTCTTCATCATGCTCGTGATCGTGGTCCCGACCATCGTCGCGATCCTGGCCTTTGCGTTCTGGTTTCGCGCATCCAATACAAAAGCGCGCTTCCAGCCGGACTTCGTCTATTCCGGCCGCGTCGAAATGGTGGTGTGGTCCATACCTGCGCTGACCGTCATCCTGCTCGGCGGTGTCGCCTGGATCGGCTCGCACCAGCTCGATCCCGCTGCGCCCGTGCCGGGGACCGGCAGTCCGGTGCGTATCCAGGCCGTCTCGCTCGACTGGAAATGGCTGTTCATCTACCCGGACCAGCGCATCGCGACCGTCAACACGCTGACGGTGCCGGCCGGCGCGGAGCTGAATTTTCAGCTGACGTCGTCGAGCGTGATGAACACGTTCTTCATCCCGCAGCTCGGCAGCATGATCTACACCATGAACGGGATGGTGACGCGGCTGAACCTGCGCGCGGACAATGAAGGCAAGTTGCAGGGCCTGTCGGCGCATTTCTCCGGCGACGGTTTTCCCCACATGATGTTCGACGTCAACGTGATCTCGCCGCTGGCGTTTCCCGACTGGGTCGCGACCACGGCGAAGAGCGATGCCGTGCTGAACGAGGCCAGCTACAAGACATTGATGCAGCAGGGCATCGAGCGGGCCCGGCCGACCTATCGCCTGGAAGATCCCCGCCTGTTCGACCTGATCGCGACCCAGCACATTCCCCCAGGTCCTGGACCGGAGCTCGCATCCGGGGCCGGCCGGCCGCACAGTGGAGGCCACGATGCTCGGTAAGCTCGACTGGTCGGCCATTCCGTTCGATCAGCCCATTCCGCTCGTCGCCGGCGCGGTGGTGCTGGTTGCGATCCTCGCCGTGCTGATCTGGGTCGTGGTGAAGGGGCATCTGCCCTATCTCTGGCATGAATGGATCACCAGCGTCGATCACAAGCGCATCGGCGTCATGTACATCCTGCTGGCCTCGGTGATGCTGCTGCGCGGCGGCAGCGACGCCATCATGATGCGGATCCAGCAGGCGGTCGCCTTCCAGTCGCAAGGCTATCTGCCGCCGGAGCACTACAACCAGATCTTTTCCGCGCACGGCACCATCATGATCTTCTTCGTGGCGATGCCGTTCGTGATCGGGCTGATGAACCTCGTCGTGCCGCTCCAGCTCGGCGTCCGCGACGTCGCGTTCCCGACTCTCAATTCGGTCGGCTTCTGGCTGACCGCGACCGGCGCGCTGCTGGTCAATGTCTCGCTGGTGGTCGGCGAGTTCGCGCGCACCGGCTGGCTCGCCTTTCCGCCGCTCTCCGGGCTGTCCTATTCACCCGGCGTCGGCGTCGACTATTACGCCTGGTCGCTGCAGATCTCGGGCGTCGGCACGCTGGTCGCCGGCATCAACCTCGTCACGACTGTGCTGAAGCTGCGCACAAGGGGCATGAACTATCTGCGCATGCCGATGTTCTGCTGGACCACGCTGGCCTCGAACCTCCTGATCGTCGCCGCGTTTCCGATCCTCACCGCGACGCTCGCGATGCTGCTGCTCGATCGTTACCTCGGCTTCCACTTCTTCACCAACGAAGCCGGCGGCAACGTCATGATGTTCATGAATTTGATCTGGGCCTGGGGGCATCCGGAGGTCTACATCCTCGTGCTGCCGGCCTTCGGCATCTTCTCCGAGGTAGTCTCGACCTTCTCGGGCAAGGCGCTGTTCGGCTACCGCTCGATGGTGCTTGCGACCATGGCGATCTGCGTCGTCTCCTTCATGGTCTGGCTGCACCATTTCTTCACGATGGGGGCCGGGCCGGACGTGAATGCCATCTTCGGCATCGCCAGCATGATCATCGCGATACCGACCGGCGTGAAGATCTACAACTGGCTGTTCACGATGTATGGGGGCCGAATCCGCTTCGCGACGCCGATGCTGTGGTCGGTTGGCTTCATGGTCACCTTCATCATCGGCGGCTTGACGGGCGTGCTGGTCGCCGTGCCGCCGGCGGACTTCATGCTCCACAACAGCATGTTCCTGGTAGCGCACTTCCACAACGTCATCATCGGCGGCGTGCTGTTCGGGGCCTTCGCCGGCTTCGAATACTGGTTTCCGAAGGCGTTCGGTTTCCGCCTCGACGAGCGCTGGGGCAAGGCCGCGTTCTGGCTCACCTTCACAGGCTTCTACATCACCTTCATGCCGCTCTACATCGCCGGCATGCTCGGCATGACCCGGCGCCTGCAGCATTATGACGTCGCGGCCTGGCGGCCCTGGATGATCGTCGCGGCAATCGGCATGGCCGTGCTGAGCATCGGGGTGATCTGCCAGATCATGCAGCTCGTGGTCAGCATCCGCAATCGCGAGGCGCTGCGCGATCGCACCGGCGATCCCTGGGACGGCCGCTCGCTGGAATGGGCGACGTCCTCGCCGCCGCCGGTGTTCAATTTTGCCTTCCATCCCGATGTTCGCGGTGAGGATGCCTATTGGGATATGAAGACCCGCGCCCAGCAGCAATCGCTCGAGCATGACGTGCCCGAGTACCAGGACATCGAGATGCCCCGGAACTCGCCGACCGGGTTCGTCTGTGCGTTCTTTGCCACCATCATGGGCTTTGCGCTGATCTGGCACATCTGGTGGATGGTGATCCTGGGCGGCCTCGGCGCGTTCGCGACCTTCGTCGTGTTCGCCTGGCGCGACCATGACGAATACGTCATTCCCGCCGAGGAGGTCGCCCGGATCGATCGCGTCAATCTCGAGGAGCGGCGCAGCCTCGTCAGCATGGCGGGAGCGGTCTGATGTCGATGACAGCAGCCGTCGGTCATGCGCACGCCGATCCCCATCACATCGGCATCGTCATCGAGCATCCCGGGCCCGCATCGAAGCGGATCGTCACTGCCTACGGTTTCTGGGTCTTCCTGCTTTCCGACATCGTGATGTTCTCCTGCTTCTTCGCGGCTTATGCCGTGCTTTCCGGCCAGACCGCGGATGGCCCGAAGGGCTCGGAAATCTTCGAGCAGCGGAACGTCGCGATCGAGACAGTCTGCCTGCTACTCTCGAGCTTCACCTGCGGGATGGCCAGCATCGCCGCCGACGTGCGCAACCGGTTCTGGTTCTATCTCGGCATGGCCGTGACCTGCGTGCTCGGCGTGATCTTCCTCGTCATCGAATTCCGCGAATTCGCCGATCTCGTCGCGCGCGGCTATGGCCCCTCGCGCAGCGCCTTCCTGACGTCGTTCTTCTCGCTGGTCGGCTGCCACGGCCTGCACGTCTCGGCCGGCGTGCTCTGGCTGCTCACCATGATGGCCCAGGTCTTCGCAAAGGGTTTTCGCGCCGACGTGTTGCGGCGGATGATGTGCTTTGCGCTGTTCTGGCACGCGCTAGACATCATCTGGGTCGGAGTATTCTCCGTCGTCTACCTGCTTGGGGGTGCCGCATGAGCGATCAGACCCATATTCCGACCGGGCACGATCTCGCGCCGGGCGAGGAAGAGCAGCATAGCGTCGGTGAGCGGATCCTGGGTTACGTCGTCGGCCTTGTGCTCGCGCTGTTGCTCACGGCGACGTCGTTCTTCATTGCCGGCACCGATCTGGTCTGGCAGCCTTCGATCCCGGTCGCGCTGATCGTTCTGGCGATCGCGCAGATGGGCGTGCATCTGGTGTTTTTCCTGCACATCACCACGGGGCCTGATAACACCAACAACGTGCTGGCGCTGGCCTTCGGGCTGCTGGTCGTCTTCCTGGTGGTCGGCGGCACGGTCTGGATCATGTCCCATCTGAACGGCAACATGCCGCCGATGGACCAGATCATGCGGATGCGAACGTAGGGACCCCCAAAAAGAAGAGCCGCTTGTTGTGACAAGCGGCCCAAGTCTAGGGAGGAAACGCCCGAGCAAAGACAATCCGATGAGGATCGTCTGCCAAGGAAGCGCTCGCGCAAAGCGCGTGCGCACTTTGATAAGTGCAGCAACTCCCGCCGAAGTTCAATTCCGGAGCAATACGGTCTCGGACTACCACTCACGCGTGCGTGAAGCCAATGATTCACTTTGGCCGGCGGCAATTGTAGGCCTTGCGGAAGCCTGCGGCCTGGGCGTCGTCCTCGGAGCAGAACCAGCGGTCTGGCTTGGTGGTCGCCGGATAGCTCGGGCATCCCCGCAAATGATAGATGCCGATATTGCCGGTGACGTGCGCACGCACCGCGAGCTTGCCCTTGATGCTGCAGCTCGGCGGCATCGTCAGCTCGTCCGGAAACAGCACGGCGCGGATCTCCTTGTCGCGGTCGGCGCGGCAGGCGGCGCCCAGCAGCGCACCGTCTCTCTTGCCGCTGCGGAATTCTTGCGGTGCAACAAAGCAGCCTTTCCAGATCCCGGTCGAGGCCGTCTTCGCCTCGGTCGCCGCCGGCTTGACGTTGGCCTTGATCGGTTCGCGGGCGATGGCATAGCCGAGCTTGACCAATTGCTCGTTCAAGGTCGCCTTGTCACCCTCGGCCGTGCAGATGGCGCGGTGGCGCTTGCCAAAGCTCTTTTCCGGCCCGACATCGTCGCAGCGCACGGAGCGCTTGTTGATCAGCTTCGTCAGCTGGTCGCGGGCCTCGATGCCGCAGGTCCAGGGATCGGCGTGATCGTCGATGCAGACCTGGTCCAGCTCGGGCGCGTCGACACCGTCGAGCCGGTAGGTGACGTCGCCGAGCTGAATCGAGTTGCCGTCGCGGACCGTCGCAGCGGCGGTCAGGGCGGAGGCGGGGCTCGAAGTGCCCGCAAAGCCGGACAAGGCGCAAAACAAAACGAGCGTAAAAGCGCGGGCGGCGGCAAAGAAAATTCGGAACGACATAAGGTCTCGCTATCGATGGCTCGTGCGCCCTGTTCCTAGCATCCGGACGTGGCGATACCAATGGTCTGCGCCCTGCGAAGTGCGACATTCCGGCCGCGCAGCTTTACTCGGCCGAGGCTCTCCCCCTATCGTTCGCCGGCCTCGCGGGCGAAAGGCCGAATCGCCCGGTAAGCGGCGAGGGGAGGAAAAGGCTGCGATGAAAGACCCCGTGGACGTCCTGATCATCGGCGCCGGCGCATCGGGCGCGGCGGTGGCGTGGTCACTGGCCGAGACCAGGATGCATATTCTCTGCCTCGAGCAGGGCGGCTGGATGAACCCGGCGGAATATCCCAGCACGGGCCGGGACTGGGAGGCCAAGTTCTACGGCGAGTGGTCGTCGAGCCCCAACGTCCGGGGCCGGCCCGAGGACTACCCGATCAACGATGACAATTCGCCGATCAAGGTCGTGAATTACAATGCCGTCGGCGGTTCGACCGTGATGTACACCGCGCACTGGCCGCGGCTGCATCCGTCCGATTTCAAGGTGAAGACGCTCGACGGCGTCGCAGACGACTGGCCGGTCGATTACGACGCGCTGACCCCGTTCTTCGAGGAGAACGACCGCATGATGGGCACGTCGGGGCTCTCAGGCGATCCGCTGTCGCCGTTGACGCATCCGCCGATGCCGCAGCAGCCGATGGGATTGTCCGGCGCGATCATCGGCAAGGCCATGAACAAGCTCGGCTGGCACTGGTGGCCGTCGGACACCACGGTCGCGACCATGGATTATGAGGGCCGGGCGCGCTGCATCAATCTCGGCCATTGCACGCCGGCCTGCGCGCAAGGCGCAAAATCCTCCACCGACATCACCTATTGGCCGCACGCGATCCGCGCCGGCGTCGAGCTGCGCACCCATTGCCGCGTGCGCGAGATCACCACCGACGAGAACGGCATGGCTTCGGGCGTGGTGTACTACGACAAGGACGGTGTCGAGCAGTTTCAGCCCGCGCATGTCGTCATCATCGCCTGCAACGGCGTCGGTACGCCGCGACTGCTGCTGAACTCGGCGTCCTCGCGCTTCCCGAACGGACTTGCCAATTCGTCGGGGCTCGTCGGCAAGAACCTGATGTTCCATCCGTATGCGCAGATCTACGGCTACGTGAACGAGCCGACCGACAGCAATCGCGCACCGCCGACCTGCCTGTGGAGCAAGGAATGGTATGACACCGACCTGTCGCGCGGTTTCGTGCGCGGCTACGGCGTCCAGTTCGTGCGCGGGGCAGGGCCGGTGTTCGAGGCCGTCGTCAGCGAGCAGAAGGGCATTCTGCCCTGGGGCGAGGATCATCATCGCGTCTTCCGCAAGCTCAACGGCCACCGCCTGGGTTTCTCCGCCATTTGCGAGGACCTGCCGGAGGAGCACAATCGCGTCACGCTCGATCCCGTGCTGAAGGACAGCCACGGCATTCCCGCGCCGAAGATCGACTACACGATCTCTGAGAACAGCCGGAAGATGATGGAGCATGCGCTGGCGCGCGGCCGCGAGTTTCTCGAGACGGCGGGTGCGAGCGACATCTGCGTCAACTCGCCGATTCCCTGGGGCGGCTGGCACCTGCTCGGCACGGCGCGGATGGGTACCGACCCCGAGCGCTCCGTCGTCAACGAATGGGGCCGCTCGCACGACGTGAAGAACCTCTTCATCGTCGACGGGAGCATCTTCGTCACCTCCGGCGGCGTGAACCCGACCTCCACCATCCAGGCCCTCGCGCTCTACATCGCCGACCAGATGAAGCAGCGCCTCGCCAATTTGTTCGACTGATCATGATGTGGATCCAAGCGAGCTCCGATCTCGGCGCACCTCTCCCGCTTGCGGGAGCGGTCGGCGCGAAGCGCCGGGTGAGGGTTCTCTCCTCTGGGGGAATCCCTCCGTGAGACACCCTCTCCCCAGCCCTCCCCCGCAAGCGGGGGAGGGAGCCCACCGTCACCTTAGCCGCAACGTTTCGACGCGAGGATGCCATGACTGATCAGCCCACCCTCACGCCGCGGCAGCGCCAGGACTTGCGCGCCATCGCTGCGATGATCATTCCACCGAGCGAGGAATATCGCGTCCCTGGCGCCGATGACGAGATCATCCAGGCCGACATCCTCGCAACCCTCGGCCGGGATACAAGGCCGGTCGTGGCTGCGCTCGACCATCTGGCGCGGCTCGCGGGGATGCCGCTCGCTGACCTCGCGCCCGACGCGCGCGACGGCGTTGCCCAGCAGTTCCGCAGCGCTGGCGGAGTCGCCGCCGCGACCCTCGTTCGCGTCGTCCTGCAATGCTACTACCGCGACGACCGCGTGCTGCGTTCGCTCGGGCTGGAGCTGCGCGCGCCGTTCCCGAAGGGCCATGTGCTTCCGGACGGCGACTGGTCGCTGCTCGATCCGGTCAAGGCAAGGGCAGGCACGCTGCGGCGCGCGCCCTAGCCACTTGGGCAGTCCACTGGGCAGTCCAGCCTTGCGCTCCAGGCGGGTCCTTGCGGTGGAGGGAACAGGCCACCATCTGTGTGAGCCTCAAGGACTCTTGCCATGCTGGATTTCACATCAGATGTCGCCGATGACGCACCGTCATCGCGAACGACAGCGGCCGCCCCGGCTGACGACGGGGCGCTGCTGGACGCCTATTCCAATGCCGTGATCGACGTCACCGACCGCGTCGGCCCTGCGGTCGTGCGCGTCGAGACCGGGCCCAAGGTGCCGAACGGCCGCGAGCGCGGCGGGCTCGGCTCGGGCATCGTGATCTCGCCGGACGGGCTCGTCCTCACCAACAGCCACGTGGTCGGCTCGTCGAAGGAGATCCGGCTGCGCGACGTCGAGGGCCATGTCGGCGATGCCCGGGTGCTCGGCGTCGACCCCGACACCGACCTTGCGCTGCTGCGCGCCAATGGCGTGCGCGACTTGCCCTACGCCGCGCTCGGCAACTCCAAGAGCCTGCGGCGTGGCCAGCTCGTGATCGCGATCGGCAACCCGCTCGGCTTCGAATCGACCGTGACGGCCGGCGTGGTCTCGGCGCTCGGCCGCTCGATCCGCTCGGTCAGCGGCCGCACCATCGAGGACGTGATCCAGACCGATGCCGCGCTCAACCCCGGCAATTCCGGCGGGCCGCTGGTGTCGTCGAATGCCGAGGTGATCGGCATCAACACGGCCATCATCAACGGTGCGCAGGGCATCTGCTTTGCGGTCGCCAGCAACACCGCGCAATTCGTGCTGTCGGAGATCATTCGCCACGGCTATGTCCGCCGCGCCTATATCGGCGTCGCCGGGCAGACCGCGCCGGTGCCACGGCGCCACGCGGTTGTCGCCGGCGTCGAGAACAAGATGGGCGCGCTGCTGATGCAGGTCGAGCCTGACGGCCCCGCGGCGAAGGCGGGTCTGTTGCCCGGCGACGTCGTGATCAGGCTCGACGGCGTGGAGATCAACGGCGTCGACGACCTGATCCGCGTGCTCGACCGCGACCGGATCGGCCGGCGGCTTGTCATGGACGTGCTACGGCTAGGCCGCCTGCGGGCCTTCGATATCGACCCGATCGAGCGCAAACCGCAGCGCTAGCTGCAAGCTTTCGGGCGAGCTATGACGGTGTCATGCCTAGACTCCGGACACCTGCCGCATGATGCCGGCGCACGAGACCTACGACGTCATTGTCATCGGCGCTGGAGCCGGTGGCATGACGGCCGCTGCGGTCGCCGCCGCCGAAGGTCTGCGCGTACTGGTGATCGAGAAGACCGCCTTTGTCGGCGGCACCACCGCCTGGTCCGGCGGCATGGTCTGGATCCCCGCCAATCCCAAGATGAAAGAGGCGGGGCTCTCCGACAGCATCACCGAAGCCGTCCGGTATTTGTCGAACACGGTGCCCGAGCCCGCCAATGCCGGCCTGCGCGCGGCCTTTCTCGCCCGCGGGCCGGAGGCCGTCGCCTGGCTCGAAGCCAACACCGAAGTGCGGCTCCAGCCCGTGACGGTCTATCCGGACTATTATCCGGAGCGGCTGGGCGCGACATCGGGCGGCCGTGTGCTCGAGCCGGTGGCTTTCGACGGCAGGCGGCTGGGCCGGGCTCTCGCACGGCTGCGGCCGCCGCTGCCGGAGTTCATGCTGTTCGGCGGGATGATGGTCAACCGGCTCGACATTCCGCATCTGCGACACGTCGGAAAATCTCTCCGTTCGACCTTGCGCGCGGCGCGGCTGGTTTCCGCATACGCGTTGCAGCGGCTGCGATCGCCGCGCGGCACCACCCTGCATCTCGGCAACGCGCTCGCCGCGCGGCTTTACGCCTCGCTGCTGGCGCGGCAGGTTGAGATCCTCTTCAGCGCAGATGTCGAGGATCTGTCGATGCAGGGCGATCGCGTCGCGGGGGTAGTGATCCGCCATGGCGCCCGTGATCGCCTGATCGCCGCGCGACGTGGCGTGGTGCTGGCGACCGGCGGCTTCTCGCACGACGCTGTTTTGCGCAAACGCTTTTTCCCGTCGGCCGCCGGATTGGTCTCGGCGGCCAATAGAGCAGCCACCGGTGATGGGCTTCGGCTTGCAGTCACGGCCGGCGCCGCGCTCAACACGGACGCGACCAGTCCAGCCTATTGGGTGCCGGCCTCGCTGTTCCGCCGCGCCGACGGCAGCCGCGGCGCGTTCCCGCACATGGTGACCGACCGCGCCAAGCCCGGCGTGATCGCCGTCAACGCCGCGGGTCGACGCTTCGTCAACGAGGCGCTGTCCTACCACGAGTTCGTGCTCGGCATGCTGCGCGATGGCCAGGGCGAGGTGGACCGGCCATTTTACCTCGTCTGCGACCGCGCGTTCCTCTGGGCTTATGGTCTTGGTCGCATCAAGCCGTTCACGCGCAAGATCCGGCGGTATCTGGCGGGCGGTGAACTGGTCGAAGCGCCCGACATCGCGCAACTGGCGGGGAAGATCGGCATCAAGCCATCCAGGCTTTCGGCAACGATTGCGGCCTATAACGAAGGTGCGAAGGAGGGGCGCGATCCCGAATTCGGCCGCGGCAGCACCATCTATCAGCGCCACCTCGGCGACGCCGCTCACAAGCCCAATCCCTGCGTTGCGCCGATCGTCCGCGAGCCGTTCTTCGCGATGCGGATCTATCCCGCCGACCTCGGCACCGCGATCGGCATGAGGGTCGACGCGCAGGCCCGCGTGCTGCGCGAGGACGGCACGCCGATCACGGGCCTCTATGCCTGCGGCAACGACATGGGCTCGATCATGAACGGCAATTGTCCGGGGCCGGGCATCATGCTCGGCCCGGCGCTGACGTTCGGGTATATCGCGGGACGGCATCTGGCGGAGGGGGCGGCGATGGCGTCGAGTGGCGCGAAAGCGTCTGTCTGATAGTTGTCTCCGCCGTATCCACCACCTCCGTCATTGCCAGCGAAGCAATCCAGAATCCTTCCGCGGAGGCAGTCTGGATTGCTTCGTCGCATGAGCGTAAAATTTCTGCGCAATTTGTCGCGAGCTCCTCGCAATGACGGGGAGAGGCTCGCGCCTAACGGCTACTCCGCCGCGGCCGCAAAGCGGCTGTTCTCCAGTTCCGCCTCGAGCCGCGCCTTCTCGGCCGCCGCCAGCTTGATATTGGCTTCCTTGACGTGCCCGAAACCGCGGATCGTTTCCGGCGCGCGCGCGAGCCGTGCCAGCAGCGGGATCTGTTCCGCCTTCAGCCCGGCGACCCGCTGATCGATCATGGCAAAATAATCCTCGATCAGCTTCCGCTCGGTCCGCCGCTCCCGGGTGCGGCCGAACGGATCGAACGCGCCGCCGCGCAGGAATTTGAGCCGGGCCAGCACGCGGAAAGCGAGGATCATCCAGCCGCCGAACTCCTGCTTCTGCAGACGCCCGGTCGCCTTGTCGCGCTTGGCGAAGATCGGAGGTGCAAGGTGGTATTTCAGCGTGAAGTCGCCGTCGAATTTTTCGGACACCTTGTTTGCAAAGCTGCCATCGGTGTAGAGCCGCGCGACTTCGTACTCGTCCTTGTAGGACATCAGCTTGAACAGGTTCTTCGCCACGGCTTCCGTCAACTCGGTGGACGCGGGAGAGGCAGCGCTCTCCGCCTTGCGCACCTTGGCGACCGCAGCGAGGTAGCGGTCGGCGTAGGCCTTGTCCTGATAGCCGGTCAAAAACTCAGCGCGCGTCGCGATGATGTCCTCGAGTGATTTCGCCGGCGCGGACGCCCGGGCCTTGAACTGCAGCACGCTGCGGACCCGCGACATGTCGTGGGCCGCAAGGCGGCCCCAGGTGAAGGCGAGTTTGTTCATCTCGATCGCGGCGCCGTTGATCTCGATGGCGCGGAGCAGGGCCTCCTGCGACAGCGGGATCGCGCCCTTCTGGAAGGCGAAGCCGAGCATGAAGGGATTGGTGGCGATGCTGTCGCCCATCAGCGCGGCGGCAATTCCCGTGGCGTCGATGATGTCGAGGTTCTTGTCGCCGACAGCGTCGCGCAGCACGGTCTGCATCGTGCCCATCTCGAAGTCGAGATCGGGATTCTGCACGAAGCTGGCGGTCGGCTGCAGATCGGCGTTGATATAGGCCTTGGTCACGCCGCGCTCGGCGCGGCTGAGCGCAGTCGGGCCGGCCGAGACGATCATGTCGCAGCCCAGGATGACATCGGCGCCGCCGGCGGTGATGCGCACCGCCGAGATGTCCTCCGGCTTCGGCGCGATGCGCACATGGCTCATCACCGCGCCGTTCTTCTGCGAGAGGCCGGTGAAATCGAGGGCCGTGCAGCCGCGACCATCGACATGGGCGGCCATGCCGAGCAGCGCGCCGATGGTGATGACGCCGGTGCCGCCGATGCCGGTGACGAGGATGTTGTAGGGTCCGTCCAGCTCGCGCGCCTGCGGCAGCGGCAGATCGGCGAACAGCTGGCCGGAATCTACGGCCGAGGTCTTCATCCGCTTCAGCGTGCCGCCATGCACGGTGACGAAGCTCGGGCAAAAACCCTCGACGCAGGAAAAGTCCTTGTTGCAGTTCGACTGGTCGATTTGCCGCTTGCGGCCGAACTCGGTCTCCAGCGGCTGCACCGAGACGCAGTTGGAAGCCTGCGAGCAGTCGCCGCAGCCTTCGCAGACCAGCTCGTTGATGAAACCGCGCTTGGCGGGATCGGGATAGAGGCCGCGCTTGCGGCGGCGGCGCTTTTCAGCGGCGCAGGTCTGGTCGTAGATGATGACCGTGAGGCCCTTGATGTCGCGCAGCTCGCGCTGCACGGCATCGAGCTCGCGGCGGTGATGGATGGTCGCACCTTGCGGGAAGTAGTTGCCCTCGGGGTATTTCGAGGGATCGTCGGAGACGATCGCAAGCCGCTTGACGCCTTCGGCCCAGACCTGATGCGCGATCTGCGCGACGTTGAAGCTGCCCTCGGCCGGCTGTCCGCCAGTCATCGCGACGGCGTCGTTGTAGAGGATCTTGTAGGTGATGTTGATGCCGGCAGCGGAGGCAGCACGGAGCGCCAGCAGGCCGGAATGAGTGTAGGTGCCGTCACCGAGATTCTGGAAAATGTGCTTCTCGGTGGTGAAAGGCGACTGGCCGATCCAGTTCACGCCCTCGGCGCCCATATGCGAGATCAGGTCGGTTCGGCGGGTCGGCATGCTCAGGGCCATGCCGTGGCAGCCGATGCCGGCCATGGCGCGGCTTCCTTCCGGCACGCGCGTCGAGGAATTGTGCGGGCAGCCCGAGCAGAAGAACGGCGTGCGCGCCAGCTTGATCGGCGCGCTCGCGGTGACCGGATTGTCGAACGCCTCGAGCCGGGCGAGGCGCTGCTCCAGCACCGGGCTGTGATGGCCGAGCTTGCGCAGCCGCGCGACGAGGGCGGAGGCAACGATCGTCGGCGTCAGCTCGCCTTCGCTTGGCAAGAGCGGCGCGCCGCGCTCGTCGCGCTTGCCGGTGACGGTCGGTCGCTTTGAAGCATCGGTGTTGTAGAGGATGCGCATCAGCTGGTCTTCGATGAAGCCGCGCTTCTCCTCGACCACCAGCACGTCCTGCAGACCTTCGGCGAAACGCTTCGCGCCGCTTTCCTCCAGCGGCCAAGTCAGCGCGACCTTGTAGATGCGAAGGCCGAGATCCTGCGCGTCCTTGTCGGTAATGCCGAGATCAGCGAGGGCCTGGCGCAGATCGAGATAGGCCTTGCCGGTCGCGACGATGCCGAGCCTTGCGGGCTTGGAATCGAGCACGATGCGGTCGAGCTGGTTGGCGCGGGCGAAGGCCTGCACCGCCTCCATCTTCGGCCCGAACAGGCGTCTTTCGGCTTCCAGCGGCGGATCGGGCCAGCGGATGTTGAGGCCGCCGGGCGGCATCTCGAAATCATCGGGCAGCTTGATCTGGATGCGCTCGGGGTCGCTGTCAATCGAGGCCGAGCTCTCGACGGTCTCGCTGATCGCCTTGAAGCCGACCCAGCAGCCGGAGAAGCGCGACAGCGCGAAACCGTAGAGCCCAAGATCGAGATAATCCTGGAGCGTGGCCGGATTGATCACGGGAATCAGCGCCGCTGCAAACACCTGCTCGCTCTGATGCGCCAGCGTAGAGGACTGGCAGCCATGGTCGTCGCCGGCGAGCGCCAGCACGCCGCCATTGAGCGAGGTGCCGGCCGCGTTGGCATGCTTGAGCGCATCGACCGAGCGGTCGACCCCGGGGCCCTTGCCGTACCAGATGCCGAACACGCCATCGACCTTGGCGCCGGGGAACAGGCCGACCTGCTGGCTGCCCCAGACCGCGGTTGCCGCGAGGTCCTCGTTCAGTCCCGGGACGAAGGCGATGTCCTGCTGTTGCAGGAAAGACTTCGCGCGCCACAGCGCGTGGTCGTACATGCCGAGCGGGGAACCGCGATAGCCGGAGATGAAGCCGCCGGTGTTGAGACCCTGGAGCCGGTCGCGTTCGCGCTGCAACATGGGCAGGCGGACCAGGGCCTGCGTGCCGGACAGGAATATCCGCTTTGATTCGAGCCGGTATTTGTCGTTCAGCTCGACCTGCATCAGCGTCATCTCAGGAGTCCTTGTCGTCGTGGCTCGGCGGGGATTTTGCGCCGCGGAAAAAGGTGCGGGCGTGCGAAGCGGGACTTGCCAGTCAAAAGCATGGACCACCGAAGTCAATATCGCTGGCCGCATCCGTGGCGGTCCTGTTAGTCATGGCTGGCTGTGGAGAAAAAGCCATGACTGCAAACGCGTTCGAGACCGAGATCACCGAGACAGCGGAGGCGCTGATCGGTCCGTGGCGCAAGCCGCGTCAGATGCTGCAGGCGCAAACTTACGATGCGCACGCCTCCATCCATGACGATGCCACCGCGCAGAAGCTGGGCTTCAAGGGCGGCACCATCGAAGGCCCGACGCATTTCAGCCAGTTCGCCCCGCTCGGCGCACGGCTCTGGGGCCAAGCCTGGTTCGAGAGCGGCTGCCTGTCCGCGCATTACCGCAGCGTCTGCTACGAAGGCGAGGAGGTGCAGGCGATCCTGTCCAAGCCATTGCCGGGCACAAGCCAGAGCCAAATTCAGATGATCAAGCGGGACGGCACCGAGGTGCTGCGCGGGACGGCCTCGGTTGGTGAACCGCATGTCCAAACCGCGCTCGAAGCGCGTCTCACCGAACTCAAACCGCTTGCCGATCCCGTCATTCTGCGCGACGTCAAGGTGGCGCAGACCGGCAGGCGGCAGACGGTGCGGATGGCGTTCGACCAGAACATGGGCGACCTCTATCCGTTCTCCCTCAGGCAGAAGCTCGCCGTCATCACCGAGAGCTCGCCGTACTATTCGGGCGCCGACAATCCTTCTTCAAATCCTTGGCGCAAGCCGATCATCCCGATGGAGATGCTGAGCGTGCTGTTCCAGTACCGCTCCAAGGAGGATCCGTTGCGGGCCAAGGGACCGGCCGTCGGCCTGTTCGCGGACCAGGAGATCCGGCTGGTGAAGGGCCCGCTCTTCGTCGACGAGGAGTACGAAGTCGAGCGCGAAGTGGTCGCGCTCTCCGGCAGCCGTCGCACCGAAAGCGCCTGGGTGAAGACACGCGTGTTCGACAAGGCCGGCTCGATGGTCGCGACCATGCTGCTGAACATGGCGACGCTGAAGGATTCCTATGCGCCGTATGATGAGGAGCATCGGCGGCTGTATGGGGCGGGGCGGTAGGCACGAGCCGGAGTTTCTTCGCCTCTCCCCGCTTTTGCGAGGCCGGATTGCATCGAAGATGCCATCCGGGTGAGGGGGGACCCTCCGCGAGTCCATTTGTCACTGTCATTGCGGAAGCAGCCCCTCACCCCAACCCTCTCCCCGTAAGAACGTTGAGAGGGAGAAGAGAGAGCGTCGCCCGGAGCAATGAGGGCGCAGCCTCCCCGCTCATCATCTAGGCAAATGCACGTCGCAAAGTCGTCGCACAGGGAATAAGCAGACGATGATCGCCGACGTAACCGTCTGACTAAACAGCAAATTCGTTCGCCGCCCGCGCTCCCCCACTATTGTACACAATGGCACGGCGCTTGCAGAACTCTCCGCAAAGAGAGTTCTCGCGGGGGCCTGCGTCATGTTGAACTCAGCCAAGCCGATGCCGGGCGTCATCAGCGCCGAGCCCGAGCCGATCAAGCTCGACTGGCCCGCCACCGCGCTCCTCATCATCGACATGCAGCGCGATTTCATGGAGCCCGGTGGCTTCGGCGAGACGCTCGGCAACGACGTCAGCCAGCTCGCGCGCGCGGTGAAGCCGATCGGCGCGGTGCTGAAGGCGGCGCGCGACAACGGCATGCTGGTGATCCACACCCGCGAGGGCCATCTGCCTGACCTTTCCGATGCGCCGTCGGCAAAGCTCGAGCGCGGCGCGCCGAGCCTTCGCATCGGCGATCCCGGCCCGATGGGCCGCATCCTCATTCGCGGCGAGGCCGGCCACGACATCATCCCCGAGCTCTATCCCCTCGACAGCGAGGTCGTGATCGACAAGCCCGGCAAGGGCGCGTTCTACGCCACCGAGCTCACGGACGTGCTGGAGAAATACGGCATCGAGAATCTTCTGGTGTGCGGCGTCACGACGGAAGTGTGCGTCAACACCACGGTGCGCGAGGCCAATGACCGCGGCTACCGCTGCGTCGTCATCTCGGACGGCTGCGCATCCTACTTCCCGGAGTTTCACGAGATGGGCCTGAAGATGATCAAGGCCCAGGGCGGCATCTTCGGTTGGGTCGCGGACTCAGCCGCAGTTCTGGAGGCAATGAAAGTTTCGACCACATAGGGGTATTATCATGAGCGCATTGACGGGGACGGCCGGTAAATCTGATCTGAGCAAGTCCGAGTTCAAGCCGGCGTTGTGGACATCGGGCGACTGGAACGCGTTCTTCGGCTTCGGCACCAACATCCTCGTCAACATGCTCGTGCTCACGGGCCTGTTGCGCTTCGTCTTGAAGATGCCCGACAGCCTCGTGTTCGGCCGCATGCTGCCCGCGCTCGGGCTGATGATGTGCCTCTCCACCTTCTATTATGCGTATCTCGCCTACCGTCTCGCGCAGAAGACCGGCCGCAACGACGTCTGCGCGCTGCCCTCGGGCGTCAGCGTTCCGCACATGTTCATCGTCACCTTCGTGATCATGCTGCCGATCACGCTGAAGACCGGCGATCCGCTCAAGGGCTGGTCGGCCGGCCTCGTCTGGGTGTTCTTCCAGAGCTTCATCCTGATGATCGGCGGCTTCATTGCGCCCTTCATCCGCAAGATCACGCCGCGCGCGGCGCTGCTCGGCACGCTCGCCGGCGTCTCCGTCACCTTCATCTCGATGCGGCCGGCGCTCGAGATGTACATGACGCCGCAGATCGGCCTCGTCTGCTTCGCCATCATCCTGCTTAGCTGGTTCGGCGGCGTGAAGTACTGGCGCGGCATTCCCGCAGGCCTCGTCGCCATCGCCGCCGGCATGATCATCGCCTGGGGCTCCAATTTGTTCGGGCTCGGCCTCGGCGGCCTGAGCATCGCCGGTGTTGGCGCGGCTTTCGCCAATTTCGGCTTCTCGGTGCCGATTCCCGCCGTGGGCTACGTCTTCTCGGGCTTCGAGTTCCTCGGCATCATCCTGGTCACCGCCATTCCTTTCGGCATCTACGACCTCGTCGAGGCCATGGACAATGTCGAGAGCGCGGAAGCCGCGGGCGACGAATACCCGACCACGCGGGTGCTGACGGCCGACGGCGTCGTCAGCCTGATCGGCTGCCTGATGGGCAACCCCTTCATCAACGCCGTCTATATCGGCCATCCCGGCTGGAAGGCGATGGGCGGCCGTATCGGTTACTCGGCTGCGACCGGCATCATGGTGGTGGTGCTGGCCTGGTTCGGCATCATCTCGGTGCTGCTGGCGCTGGTGCCTGTCGTCGCGATCTCGCCGATCCTGCTCTATATCGGCATGCTGATCGGCGCGCAGGCGTTCCAGACCACGCCGGTCAAGCACGCGCCCGCGATCGTGCTGGCGCTGACGCCGCATCTGGCCGCCTGGGCCAAGCTCCAGATCGACACCATGCTGGCCTCGACCATGACGGCGGCGGCAACCGTCGGCGGCATGGCGGCCGACAAGGCCGACGCGGTCAAGACGGCTGCGGTGGCCGCGCTGCCGCAGCAGGGCGTGTTCTATCACGGCCTCGAGGTGATGGGCGGCGGCTCCATCCTCGGCGGCCTCATCTTAGGCGCGATCGGCGTCTTCATCATCGAGCGCGACTTCGAGAAGGCCTCGGCGTTTGCTCTGGTCGGTGCTGTGCTCACCTATTTCGGCTTCATGCATGGCGAAGCCGTCGGCATCGGCGGCGGCTTCGGCGTCACGCCCGCGGTGGCGTTAGCCTATGCCGTGATGGCCGCAGGCCTGTTCGCAGCCAGCAAACTCGGCACCACCGAGAACTACGCCGCGCATCCGGAGATGCACGCGGCGCCAGCGGAGTAGGGAAGCGACATATCGATTGGGCCGGGCGGCGAGAGCTGCCCGGCCGCCTCACTTGTTATCCGCCCTTCACGGCCCCCGCCGTCAGCCCCGCCACGATCTGCCGCTGGGCCATGACCGTTAGAAGCAGCACCGGGAAGGTGACGATGAGCGCGGCGGCGGCCAGCGGACCCCAGCTCAACTGGTCGAACGAGATCATGTTGTAGACCGCAACGGGCAGCGTGCGCGTCTCGCGCCCCGCCAGCACGATGCCGAACACGAAATTGTTCCAGGAGAAGATCACGGCGAGGATGAAGGCGACGGCGATGCCGGGCCTCGCGATGGGCAGCGCGACGTGCCGAAACACCTGCCAGCGGCCGGCGCCGTCGATGAGTGCGGCTTCTTCCAGCTCCATCGGCGTCGTTTCGAAATAGCCGATCATGATCCAGATCACGATCGGCACGGTGACGACGAGATGGATGATGATCTGCGGCACCAACGTGCCGAGCAGGCCGAGCCACTGGAACAGCAGGAACAGCGGGATCAGGTAGGACAGGCCCGGCGTGATGCGGGCGATCAGGATCACGATCGCGGATTTATGCGCGGCCATGCGCGCGATGCCGTAACCGGCGGGGACGCCGACGAGCAGCGCCAGCACGGTCGCACTGCCGGTGACGATCAGGCTGTTCATGAAATAGGTCAGGAAGCGGTTGGAGGCGAGTACGTCGGCATAGTTCTTCCAGGCGATGCGATCCGGAAAGAACACCGGCGGGTAGGCGGCGTTGTCGACCTCGAACTTGAGCGACAGCGAGATCATCCAGAGGAAGAACAGGATTGCCGGCGAGACGATGACGAACACGGAGAGCCACAGGCCGATTCTGCCGATGATCTGACGGGGTGTCATGCGCCGCTCGCGATTTCGGTCCACAGCATGCGCTGGCGGGCGTAGAGCATCACCGCCGCAAGCAGGACAATCAGCAGGAAGAAAACGACTGCGATCGCCGAGCCGTAGCCGAGGTCGTAATAGGTGAAGGCGACGCTGTAGAGATAGATGTTGATGGTCTCCGACGCCGAGCCAGGTCCGCCCTGCGTGATCGCAAAGATGATGTCGAAGCTCTTCACCGCGTCGATCATGCGGATCATGCCGGCTATGAACAGGAATGGCATGATCAACGGCAGCGTGATGAAGCGGAACACCTGCCAGAAGCTGGCGCCGTCGATCTGCGCGCTCTCGTAAGGCTCGGTCGGGATCGCGGCGAGGCCGCCGAGCACGATCAGCATCACCAGCGGCGTCCATTGCCAGGTCTCGACCAGCACAAGGGAGGGGATCACGGTTGCGGGGTGGAAGACCCAGAGCTGTGCGGGAATCCCGACCAGCGAGAGCAGATAGTTCAGCACGCCGAGCTGCGGGTGGAACATCATGGTCCACACCAGCGCGATCGCCACCGGCGTCGCCATCATCGGCATGATGAAGACGCCGCGCAGAAAGCCGCGGCCGGCGAAGTTCTGGTGAAACACCACGGCCGAGAGCGTGCCGAGAATCAGCGGCAGCACCACCGACAGCACGGTGTAGACCAGCGTGTGGCCGACCGCCTCGAGAAAGCGCGGATCGCTGGTGAGCCGCAGATAGTTGGAGAACCCGACGAAGGTCGTCGGCGAGCCGACCTTCCACTCGTTCAGGCTCATCCAGATGGTGAAGACCCACGGGAAGATGATGATGGCGAGCAGGACGACCAGCGCCGGCACCACGAACGGCCAGTAGGATGGCGGCCGCAGCTCCCTCTCCGGCGCGGCATCTGACCGTGCCGCGGCCGGAGTCGATTGTGTCAACGCACTCACGCCTTTTCGCTGCGCTCCAGGATCGGCCGATACTGCTCGTGAGCCTTCTTCAACTCGGCTGCGGGATCGGCGCCTGACAGGGTCGAGGTGAGCGCCGCGCCCACGAGATCGCGGAACTCGGCGACCGGAATCACGACGGGCAGGCCGAGCTTGCTGATTTTGGCGGAGTCGATCACCGATTGCAGCCACTCCTTGGGCATCTTCACGCCGCTCTGGATCTCGGGATCGTTCAGGATCGAGTTGCGGAACGGCACGCCGCCGCCAGCCTGCAGCAGCCGCGCGCCCTGCTTCTTCGAGACCACCCATTGGCAGAGCAGATAGGCGGCTTCCTTGTTCTTGCTCGCTGCCGCGATGCCGATACCGTCGCCGTAGGTGGCCGAATATTGCCCCTTCGGCCCGGCCGGCACGACAGTGTAGCCGACCTTGCCGACCACGCGTGACGCCGCGGGATCCTCCAGCGGCGGCGCCCAGCCGACGCCGTCGATCCACATCGCGGAGCGGCCCTGCGTGAACGAAGCCATCGACTCCATCCAGTTGAAGCCGGCGACGCCGGGCGGGGCGACCTTGGTCAGCAGCGTCTGATAGAGCTTCGTCGCCGCGATCGCTTCCGGGCCATCAGTCAGGATGTTGCCCGTGGCATCCAGGAATTCGCCGCCATAGTTGAGGAAGAAGTTGGTCCACAACGTCATGTTGGCGTTGCGCAGGCCCCGTCCGACGAAGCCGTAGGTGCCGTCCTTGGGGTCGGTGAGTTTTTCGGCAGCCGCGACCATCTCGTCGAACGTCTTGGGCACCGCGACGCCCTTCTTCTCGAACAGCTCCTTGTTGTAGTACAGGATGAAATAGTCCACCGACCACGGCAGCGACAGCATCTGCCCCTTGGCGTTCTTGGCATATTGCAGGCCGGCGGCCGAGAAGTCGCTCTCGACGAGATCCGGCGCGGTCAGCGTCGGATCCTTCATGTAGGGCGTCATGTCGGCGAGCCAGCCGGCCTTCTCGAACTGGCGCTTCTGCACGTGATAGCTGAGATGCACCACGTCGAAGCTCGGCCGGCCCGAGGTGAGCTCGATCACGACCTTCTGCCGCTGCTGCTGCTCGGGAATCTGCTCGGACTCGACCTGGATGCCGGTGAGCTCGGTGAACTCCTTGATGTTCTTTTGCAGGTTGTCGCCGCGCGGGCCCTTGGCGAGGATCACCTCCAGCTTGGTGCCGGCGTATTTCTTCCAGTTGACCTCGGCGCGTGCCGGCAGGCCGGTCAGGCTGAGCGCACCGGCCGCGGCGGTGCCTTTCAGCAGCGTGCGGCGCGAGATATTGTGGTTGGCCAATGCAGTCCCTCCCTCTGATTCATCTACTTTGGAAGGGATACTAGCGGCCGTACCACGCCTGCCTAGCCCTAATCTAGCATCAGGGACGTACGGCCGGCGTCTCCATCGGCATGCCGCGCGCCCGCGACATCAGGTACAGTTCGAGCGCGACCAGTTCGGGCGAGCCGTAATCATAGGCCTGGGCGCGGACGCCGCTCATGCAGCTGCGCAGCCGCCGCTCCAGCGATCCCAGGGTCTGCCATTCCAGCCGATAGAGAGGATAGCCCGTCGCTTGTCCCTGCGTGATCGGTGCGCCCGCGAGCTTCTTGTCGAAGTTGTCGTCGTGGCAATTGGTGCAAGCGAGGTTGAGCTGGCCTTCACGCTTCATAAAGAGGTCGCGACCCTGGTCGACGAAGGGTGTCAGTTGCGGATCGTCGCCGGCCGCGATCGGAACGCCACGCGACTGGTGCGCGACATAAGCCGATAAAGCGAGCAGGTCGCGGCCCTCGTAAGGTAGCGGCGTTGCCTGCTGGTGGTTGGCTCGGCAGGTATTGATCCGCTGGTCGAGCGTGACCGGGCGGCCGAGCTGCTTGTCGAAGGCGGGGTAACGCGCCGCGACGCCCTTCATGCTGCTGCGCGCATCGCCATGGCAATCAGCGCAGGCTTTGCCGGCGTCACCCATCCTCTTGCCCCAGAGCGCCTCGCCGTCGAGCACGAACAGCATGCCTGGATTGGAGGTGTCGTCGTCCTGCATCGCGCGCGTTTCTGGCCCCATGAACGAATAGCCGGAGCGGCGCGCATCGGGCGGAATCTCTCCGGCGAGCAGGGCGGGGCCCGTGACGAGCAGCATCGCCGCTATCGCGCGCCAAACAATCATTCGACCGTGATCGATGCGAAGGCGGTGGATGAATAGCCGTTGTCGCCGATCCATTCGAACTCGAACTTGCCGCTCTCCTTCGCGACGGTGAAGAACGACAGATAGGGATTCGCGGCGATCGCCGGAAACAGGTCGGCGCGGAAGATCTCTGCGCCGTTGTAGCGGCAGGTGAAGCTCGTGATGATGTCGCGCGGCACAAGTTCGCCGGCCGCGGTGTGGCGGAAGCCGGTCTCCATGATGTGCGAGGTCAGGGTCCGGATCTCGATGACGTCGCCCCGTTTGGCCCTGGCCGGGACGTTGATGAGTGCGGCCATCAGTTCATCTCCTCGGTGCAGGCGGCCAGCGTCACGACCACGTCGGCCATCACCTGCCAGAAGGTATCGTCGGAGAGGCGCGCGATCGCCACGACCTTCTGGGTGTCGGCGAGCCGGATCCGGGTCGAGACCTGGGCGCGACCGGAGGAGGGATTGAGATAGAAGTTGCCGATGCTCGGTTGCGGGTTCTTCTCGTTGAAAACGTGGATGCTCTTGACGTAGTCGCTTGCCGTCATCGGGCTCGTGACGCTCACCGTCATCGGCACGGTGTTGCCGTTCTCGACCAGCGGCGGGATGTCGAGCTTCACCTTGCCGGTACGAATCGGTGCCTCGCCGACGACGTTGCGGATCGCGGCGGTAAGCATCGCAGGCGTCGCCTCGAGCGGCCGCAGCGTGACGATGGGGACCGTCCCGGCAACCGTGGCACCTCCGGCAAGGCTCAAAAATTGTCGTCGCGTGGTCGGCATGAGCCTAGTCCCGAAGCGTTGCAAGAAAGGTTACGATGTCCTCGATCTCCGCAGCCGACAAGATCGGCTTGCCGGCAAAATTGCGCCCGACGCGGACGAAGCCATCATTGCGATAATAGGACGGCATGATCGTTTCCGGGTTGAAGCGTGCGGCGTCGACGAGACGAAGCCGCAACTGGCTCGCCATCCACCGGTTCCCGGCACCCGTGAGATCAGGCGCGAGGTCGCCCTGGAACCGCGTTTCCGGAAACGGGCCGGAATGGCAGAGGATGCAGGTCGTCGTGCGCGCCAGCACCAGCTCCCGCCCGCGCGCGGCGTCGCCGGGCGCGCCCGTAAGCGATTGCGGAATGCCATCGCCGACGATCTTGTAGGGCACAAGCTCGTCCGCTCGGGCGGGCAAGGCCAAGGCAAGGCTCGCTACGATGAATGCTGCGATCGCAGGTATTGGATTGAATGAGTTACGCACTCCTCTGACCTCTCCAGCTTGCGGGAGAGGTCGCCGCGCAGCGGCGGGTGAGGGCTTTCTCCTCCTGCGGTGGCTCGCGAGCGGAGACACCCTCTTCCCAGCCCTCCCCCGCAAGCGGGGGAGGGAGCGTACTGTGGTCGTGGCAGCGGCTTCGTCTCAGCATGTCCTAGCCAAAAGTGTCCGCCGTGATGGTTTGAAACCAGCGCTCGGCCTCGGCTGCTTCGCGAGCGCGCAGCTCCCGCGGCGCATCGACCGGGCTCGTCGTGCCGCCCTCGACCTCGGCAAAGATATCGCCCCTCGGCCGGTAGTTGCCGGCGAGCGAAAAGCCGTAGCCGGGCGCGACGGTGTTGTAGCAGACGCCAGTCAATCGCGGCGCCTCGGGCGCGCGGCCCGCGAGCAGGTTGATGATCACTGCGGCGCAGGCCTTGCCCTGAGCGCTCGCGGCCGAGGCTGATTTGGGGATGCCGCCGCCGAGACAGGCGTCGCCGATGACATGGATGTTCGGCACGAGTTTCGACTCGAAGGTGACGGGATCGATCGGGCACCAGCCGGTGTGGTCCGCCGCGCCCGCGATCTCGGCGATGCGTCCGGCGCGCTGCGGCGGGATGACGTTGGCGACGTCGGGGGTGTAGTTGCCGAATTCGGTGACGATGGTCCTGGTCGTGGCATCGACCGAAGTCACGCGGCCGCCTTGCGACAGCCCGATCCGCTCGATCATGTCGCCGTAGAGCTCCTTCCAAGCTTTCTCGAACAGTCGCTGCTGGGAGAAACTGTCCTTGGCGTCGAGGACCAGCACTTTCGAGCGCGGTTTCTTCGTCTTCAGATAATGGGCGATCAGGCTGGCGCGCTCGTAAGGCGCCGGCGGGCAGCGCGACGGATTGGCGGGAACTGCAATGGCGACCGTGCCGCCGTCTTCCATCGCCTCCAACTGCCGGCGGAGCAACAGCGTCTGCGCGCCGGCCTTCCAGGCATGCGGCATGTTTTCCAATGCAGCGGCGTCGTAGCCGGGCAGGGCCTCGACATGGAAGTCGATGCCGGGGGAGAGCACGAGGCGGTCGTAGGGCAGCGCGACGCCGTCGGTCGTCATCACGCTGCGCCGGTCCGGCTCGATCGTGGTCACGGCCTGGCCGATCACAGTGACGCCCTCGGCTGCGAGCTTGTCGTAGCCGAACTGCTGTGCGTCGATGTCGCGCAGGCCCGCGATCACCTCGTTGCTGAGGGGACAGGAGGTGAAGACCGTATTGGGTTCGATCAGGATGACCTGCAAATCTCCCTGCGCGCGCTTCAGCGCGCGAGCGCAAGCCGCGCCGCCGAAGCCGCCGCCGACCACGACGACACGTCCGGTGGATTGCGCGCGCGAAATCGATGGCCGCGCCAACGCTGCGGCCGCCATGGTGATGCCGAACACGGCATCGCGCCGTGTCACCGGGCGCGTGGTCATCAGGGACATCTGGAAAAGGGCCGCGGCGGCAATCTCTCGCCGCCGCAGCATGTTGCTCTAAGCGAAGGTGATGTTCTGGTCGCGCAGTGGCACCGAACGGATGCGCTTTCCGGTTGCCGCGAAGTACGCGTTGAGCACCGCCGGCGCCGCGACGCCGATGGTCGGCTCTCCGACGCCGCCCCAGAATCCGCCGCTCGGCACCATCACGGACTCCACTTTCGGCATCTCGTTGATGCGCATCGAGTTGTAGGTGTCGAAGTTGCTCTGCTCGATCTTGCCGTCCTTGACGGTGCAGCCGCCATAGAACAGCGCGGAGAGGCCATAGACGAAGGAGCCGGCAATCTGCCGCTCCACCTGCGCCGGGTTGACGACGTAGCCGGGATCGGTGGAGGCGACGATGCGATGCACCTTGATCTTGCTGCCGTCGGTGACCGAGATCTCGGCGGCGCCGGCGACATAGCTGCCATAGCCCATCACCTGCGCGATGCCGCGATAGACGCCCTGTGGCGCCGGCGTGGTCCAGCCGATCTTCTCGGCAACCGCATTGAGCACCGCCAGGTGTTTGGGATGGTTGCCCATCAGCTTGCGACGGAACTCGAGGGGGTCCTGGCCTGCGGCATGGGCGAGCTCGTCCATGAAGCATTCCATGTAGATCGCGTTGTGATTGACGTTGACGCCGCGCCAGAAGCCGGGCGGGACATGCGGGTTGCGCATCGCATGCTCGACCAGCAGGTTCGGCACCGAGTAGCCGAACGCGGCTTCGCCGGATTGGGCGACGCCCTGGAATGCGGCCGGATCCATGCCGTTCTGCAGCGCTTCGGGACGCAGCGAGAACAGGATCGACTGTCCGGACAGGCGGTAGTGCAACGCGACCAGATTGTTGTCGGCATCGAACGCGCCGGTCATCTTGCACTGGGTGATCGGGTGATACCGGCCGTGCGCCATGTCCTCTTCGCGCGACCACAACAGCTTGACCGGCGTGCCCGGCATTTGCTTGGCGATCATGACCGCTTGGCGGACATAGTCGGTCTGGCCGCGCCGGCCGAAGCCGCCGCCGAGCATCGCCTTGTGGACGTCGCACTTCTCCGCTGGCAGGCCCGAGGCCTCAAGCACGGCCGCGAAGGCCGCTTCGCCGTTCTGCGTGCCGCACCAGACCTCGCACTTGTCCGCCGTGTAGAGCGCGGTGGCGTTCATCGGCTCCATGGTGGCGTGGTTCTGGTAGGGATAGTTGTAGACGGCCTCGACCTTCTTGGCGGCGCCGGCGATCGCGGCTTTCGCATCGCCGTTCTTGTTGCCGACATAGGCGGGCTGCCCGTCGTCGAGACCCTCGGCCAGCCACTTCGCGATCGACTCGCTGGACACTATGGCATTGTCGCCCTCGTCCCAGACGATCGGCAGCGCTTCAAGCGCGGTCTTGGCGTGCCACCAGGTGTCGGCCACGACCGCGACCGCGGTATCGCCGACCTTGACGACCTTCTTGACGCCTTTCATGCCGGTGATCTTGGCCTCGTCATAGCTCTTCAGCTTGCCGCCGAACACCGGGCAGTCCTTGATCGCGGCGTTCAGCATGCCCGGAAGCTTGACGTCGATGCCGTAGATCATCGCGCCGGTGGTCTTGTCGGCGGTGTCGAGGCGCAGCAGGCCTTTGCCGACGATGGTCCAGTCCTTGGGATCCTTGAGCTTGACTTCGGCGGGCGGGGTCAGCTTGGCGGCGGCCTCGGCGACCCTGCCATAGGTCGTGGTCCGGCCCGATGCCTTATGGGTGATGACGCCCCTGGCCACGGTGCATTCGGACGCCGGCACCTTCCACTCATTGGCGGCGGCTTCGATCAGCATCACGCGCGCGGTGGCGCCGCCCTTGCGGACGTAGTCCTGCGAGGAGCGGATGCCCCGACTGCCGCCGGTGGAGAAATCGCCCCAGACGCGCTTGCGGGCGACGCTCTGGCCGGGAGTCGGATATTCGGTGGTGACCTTCGACCAGTCGCATTCGAGCTCCTCTGCGACGAGCTGGGCAAGGCCGGTGAGCGAGCCCTGGCCCATCTCGGAGCGGGCGATGCGGATCACGACGGTGTCGTCGGGCCTGACCACGACCCAGGCGTTGACCTCGGGCGATCCGTCGGCGGCGCGCACAACAGTGGGGCCGCCGAAGGGGAGGTCGAAGCCGATCGCGAGGCCGGCGCCGACAGCGGCGGTGCCGATGACGAAGGCACGACGGTTGATCTTGGGAGAGACGTGCTTGTTCATGGGGGCGGCTCCTTACGCGGCTGCGATCGTGTGGATCGCCTCGCGCACCTGCTGGAAGGTGCCGCAGCGGCAGATGTTGGTGATGGCCTCGTCGATGTCGGCATCGGTCGGCTTCGGCTTCTCGTTCAGCAGCGCCGCGACCGCCATGATCATGCCGCTCTGGCAATAGCCGCATTGCGGAACGTCCTTCGCGATCCAGGCTTCCTGCACCTTGTGCAGCGTGGCGCCGGAGGCGAGCCCCTCGATCGTGGTGATCTTCTTGCCCTCGGCCTCGGCGACCGAGACGCCGCAGGAGCGGGTGGCGACGCCGTCGATGTGAACCGTGCAGGCGCCGCATTGTGCGATGCCGCAGCCATATTTGGTGCCGGTCAGGCCGGCATTCTCGCGGATCGCCCAGAGCAGCGGGGTGTCCGGCTCGACGTCGAGTGAGAGGGTTTTTCCGTTTATTGTTAGGTTTGCCATCGCAGTCCCCTGATTGGACCAATCCACCGATTGGACTCAGGGGCGCAATCTGTCCGGCAAATTGGAACTCTTCAAATCAAGAGTCTGCGGGGTGGCCCGCCGAAGAAGCTGGCATGCGCCGGGAAGAATGTTGGGGGCGCGGTGTTGCGCCTTGCCGGCTTTCGGCAGGCGAGGCCTTTTCCAAGGCGCCGGCACCGGCCTCGCGCGACGTCCTGCGGTTCCCGCGGGCCAGGCCGGGCGACAGTTTTTCCCGTTTAACAGGGTGCAAGACGACCGCGCTTTGCTACACTGCATCCGAGTCAAAAGGAGTTCCATCGACGTGGCAAGCCCTTGCAATGTGCTAATGCTCTATCCGCTGTTCTCGGCAGAGTCCTTCTGGAGCTTTGGCGAATCCTGCAAAGTGATGGGCGTCAAGCGCCCTGCCGCCCCTTTGGGCCTGATCACGGTCGCCGCGATGTTGCCGAAGGACTGGACGGTCCGGCTGATCGACTGCAATACGCAGCCGTTCGGTGACGACGACCTCGCCTGGGCGGATGTCGTCTTCACCGGCGGCATGTTGCCGCAACAGGCCGATACGCTGCGGCTGATCGAGCTCTGCCGCGCCGCGCGCAAGCCCGTGGTGGTCGGCGGTCCCGATCCCACCTCCAGCCCCCACATCTACGAGAAGGCCGACTTCCGGGTGCTCGGCGAGGCCGAGGGTGTCATCGACGAATTCATCGCGGCCTGGGAAAGCGGGGCCCGCTCCGGTGTCTTCACCGCGCCGAAATTCCAGGCCGACGTCACCAAGACGCCGGTGCCGCGCTTCGACCTGCTCAAGTTCGAGGACTATCTCTATATCGGTGTGCAGTATTCGCGCGGCTGCCCGTTCACCTGCGAGTTCTGCGACATCATCGAGCTCTACGGGCGCGTGCCCAGGACCAAGACGACCGAGCAGATGTTCGTCGAACTCGAGACGCTCTACAAGATGGGCTACCGCGGCCATCTCGACTTCGTCGACGACAATTTCATCGGCAACAAGAAATCGCTGCGGCAGTTCCTGCCGCAGCTCGCCGAATGGCAGCGCGCGCACAACTATCCCTTCGAACTTTCGACCGAGGCCTCGGTCAATCTCGCCGACGATCCCGAACTCTTGGAGTTGATGGGGGCGGCCAATTTCTTCGGGATCTTCGTCGGCATCGAAAGCCCGGACCCGGCGACGCTGGTCGCGATGCGCAAGAAGCAGAACACGCGGCGCAACATCGCCGAGAGCATCCACAAGATCTACGCCGCCGGCATCCTGGTCACCGCGGGTTTCATCGTCGGCTTCGACAACGAGAAGGTCTCGATGGCCGAGGCGATGATCGATTTCATCGAGGAGGCCGCGATCCCGGTCGCCATGGTCGGCCTGCTCTATGCCTTGCCGAACACGCAGCTGACGCGGCGCCTCGAGCGCGAAGGGCGGCTGCATCCGGGTCACGACGTGGCGCCGACCATCGGCGCCGATCAATGCACGAGCGGGATCAACTTCGATCCGGTCCGCCCGCTGCGCGACATCCTGACGGACTACAAGCGGGTGCTGGAGCACATCTATAGCCCCGCGGCGTATGCGCGGCGTGTCGACCGCCTGATGACGCTGCTCGACCGTTCGAGGCAGCGCCATGAGCTCGCGGAGGGCGATATCCGCGCCAGGATCGGGGCGATGGAGACGGTGCATCGTGTGGTCTCCGCCCTTCCGGAGGCGCGCGGGCCGCTGTGGCAGACCTTCATGAACTGCGCCAAGCGCGACACGTCGTCGGCGCGCATTGCCGTGCAGATGATTGCCGCCTATGCGCATCTCGGGCCGTTCTCGCGCAAGGTCATCGAAGCCATCGACACACGCCTCGCTGCGCTCGATGACGAGCCGGTCATCCCGGCGCCGACGATCGACGCGACCGCAGCCGGGCATCTGGCCTGAAGCCTTACTTCACCGCCAGCCGCAAGAAGCTCATCACGCTGCCGAGCGCGGCAAAACCCGCGCCGAGGGCCAGCGCGACGGTTGCGCCGTCGTGGCCGGCAAGCGCAAAGCACAGCGCGGCGAGCGCCGCGCCCGTGGTCTGGCCCGTCAGGCGCGCGGTGGCGACGATGCCGGAGGCGCTGCCGCTGCGATGAGGCGGCGCGCTCGACATCACCGCTTTCATGTTCGGCGCCTGGAAGAAGCCGAAGCCCATGCCGCAGATCACCATCCGCCAGATGATGTCGGGGATGGCGGGATTGGACGGGAGCATCGCGAGCAGCGCCATGCCGAGGCCGAGCAGCACGAGGCCGATGCCGCCGAGCAGGCCGACCGCGTGGCGGTCGGACAGGCGGCCTGCGATCGGTGCCATGATGCCGACCACCAGCGGCCATGGCGTCATGAAGAAGCCGGTCTCGACCTGGGAGCGCCCGAGCACGTCCTCGAAATAGAATGGCAGCGAGACGAAGGCGAGGCCCTGCACGGCGAAGGAGCACACCGCGGTCGCGGCCGACAGCGCGAACATCGGCCGGGCGAACAGGTCGATCGGCAGCATCGGCGCGGGATGGTCGGCATGGCGGCGCGTCAGGATGAAGCCGAACGCGATGGCCGCGACCAGCTCGATGCCCACGACAACCGGCGACAAGTTGTGTGCGGCGCTGCCGATGCCGGTGATGAACAGGCCGAGGCAGGCCGAGGCCAGGATCGCGCCGAGGAAGTCAAAACCGTGATCGGCGCGCGGCGTCTTCGGCAGCATCGCAAAGCCGATGCCAGTCGCGATGAGGCCGAACGGAATGTTGACCGCGAACAGCCACGGCCACGGGCCGAGCGTGAGGATGGCGGAGGCGATCGACGGTCCGAAGGTGAAGGCGGTCGCGACAACGAGCGCGTTGTGACCAAAACGGCGGCCCAGCATCCTCCCGGGATAGACGAAGCGCACCAGCGCGGTGTTGACGCTCATGATGCCGCTGGCGCCGAGGCCCTGCAGCGTGCGCGCGACGAGGAGGCTCTCCAGCGACCATGCCACCGCGCAGAACAGCGAGGCGATGGTGAACAGGATCAGGCCACCGAGATAGATGCGCTGGTGCCCGACGATCTCGCCCAGCGCGCCAAGTGGCAACAGCGTCGCCACCAGCGCGATCTGGTAGACATTGACAACCCAGACCGACTGCTCCGGCGTGACGTGCAGATCGGCGGCAATGGCGGGCAGGGCGATGTTGGCGATCGCGGTGTCGAGCGAGGCCATCGCCAGCGCGGTGAAGATCGCGGCAATCGCCCAGCGCCGCTGCGTGGCCGGAAGGCCGTCGGCGCTGACGTGGTCGGGTGCGCGCGCTGCGGCAGGTAACGTGATTGTCATTGCGTTAGCGCGTGGCTCCGGCACCGAGGCTAAATGGACTTTGGCATGTACTACGCCCAAGGCCGCTTCCACAGGCATATGCTTGCATGCTGTGTATGCGCGAAGGTGAGGCGATGTCGCCTCGCGCCGGCGTATGATCGCGCCGGGTGCTGCAATGACAGGGAAACGCCATGCAACTCGTCGTTCTGCCCGGCGACGGCATCGGGCCCGAGATCACGACCGCGACATCGGGCGTGCTGCGCGCGGTGTCCGAACGCTTCCAGCTCAACCTGCGCCTGGAGGAACACGCGGTCGGGCATGCCAGCCTGAAGCTATCAGGCACGACGGTGCGGCCCGAGCTGCTCGACATCGTCCGCCCCGCCGACGGCCTGATCCTGGGGCCGACCGCGACGTTCGACTTCAAGGACGAGGCGCATGGCGAGATCAACCCGTCCAGGTATTTTCGCAAGAACCTCGATCTCTATGCCAATGTCCGGCCCGCGCGCACCTATGAGGGGCGGCCCGGCCACATCGGTGATTTCGACCTCGTGGTGGTCCGAGAGAACACCGAGGGATTCTACGCCGACCGCAACATGGAGCAGGGCAGTGGCGAGATGCTGGTCACGCCCGACGTCGCGATCTCGCTGCGCCGGATCACGCGTCTGTGCTGCGAGCGCATCGCGCACGCCGCCTGCCGTCTGGCGATGAAGCGGCGCAGGCATCTCACCATCGTGCACAAGGCCAATGTGCTCAAGATCGGCGACGGCATGTTCCTCGACATCTGCCGCGCGGCGGCGAAGGGCTATCACGGCCTCGAGGTGGACGACGTCCTGGTCGATGCCATGATGGCGCATGTGGTGCGCAACCCCGATCGCTTCGACGTGATCGTCTCGACCAACATGTTCGGCGACATCCTGTCCGATCTCACGGCGGAGCTCTCGGGCAGCCTCGGACTGGGCGGCTCGCTCAATGTCGGCGACCGCTACGCCATGGCGCAGGCCGCGCACGGCTCGGCGCCTGACATTGCAGGGCAGGACGTCGCCAATCCGATCTCGCTGATCCTGTCGGCGGCGCTGCTGCTGGCCTGGCACGCGAGAAGACGGGTGCCGTGCGTTATGAGGAGGCCGCGCGTGCGATCGAGGCGGCGGTGGCGAAGGCGCTTCGCGAGGGCAGGGCGACGCGCGACGTCGGCGGCAAGCTCGGCACGATCGCGGCGGGGGCTGCGATCGCGGAGATCCTGCAGGCCGGGTGAGGGCCTTCTTCGCTTTCTCCTCGGGCTCGAAACAAAAGTCGAAAAACAACCCCATGCACAGTAGACGGCCCCTTGATCGACCAGGGATTTTCGCGACGCGTCGCGACGGCACCCGCAGCTGCGATCAAGCTGACCCGTCGGGCAAAACACTGGCGGTACCCCCGGCGACATGGGCCCCGCCCAGGTTGAGCCAGATCAATACTCCCTCAGCGACGCCGCCGGACCTTCCCGTCAGCGCAGCGATGGAAGGGACGGCCCATATGCAGACCCTGCTCAGGGAAATCCGGGACACCCCTTTGCTCTGGATGCTGGCTTTCGTGCCCATCGTGCTCGTGGCCGAGGCGGTGGCCCCGCATTCCCATACGCTGCTGTTCGTGCTGGCCGTGCTGGCCATCGTGCCGCTGGCAGCGCTGCTCAGCCACGCCACCGAAGCGGTTGCCGCCAAGACCGGCGATGCGGTGGGCGGACTGCTCAATGCAACGCTCGGCAATCTGACGGAGCTGATCATCGCCATCACGGCGCTGCGCGCCGGCCAGTACATGCTGGTGAAGGCCTCGATTGCGGGGGCGATCGTCACCAACGCGGTGTTCATGCTGGGAGCCTGCCTGCTGCTCGGCGGCCTGCGCTACCACGTGCAGGAGTATAACCGCGCCGGCGCGCGGCTCTCGTCCGGCCTGCTGCTGATGGCAACCGTCGCCCTGCTTGCGCCGTCGGCAGTCGCCGATCTCGAGCACCTGCCGCAGGGCGGGGGTGTCCTGGACAAGCTCAGCCTCGGCATTTCCGTCCTGCTCATCATCGCTTACGGGCTAGGCCTCTTGTTCTCGCTTCGAACGCACAAGGAATTATTCGCAAGCTCAGATCACGGCGACGACAAGGAGGCGCACTGGCCGATCGGAATAGCCGTCGGCACGCTGCTGGCCGTCACGGTGCTGGTCGCGCTGGTCAGCGAAATCTTCGTGGAATCGGTGCAGAAGGCGGCGGAGACCTTCGGGATGAGCCCGGCCTTTGTCGGCTTCATCGTCGTCTCGCTGGTCGGCGCCGCCGCAGAGTTTGCCGTGGCCTTCGGCGCGGCGCGCAAGGACCGGCTCGACATGGTCGTGAGCATCGCGCTCGGCAGCGCCTCGCAGATCGCGCTGTTCGTCGCACCCGCGCTGGTGCTGCTCAGCTACGTCGTCGGGCCGAAGCCGATGGACCTGCAGTTCTGGCCGGGCGCCGTCACCATGATGATGATTGCAACGGTCACGTCGGCCTTCGTCACCGCCAGCGGGCGCTCGGCTTGGTTCGTCGGCGCGCTGATGATCTTCATCTATGCGGTCTTTGCGCTGACGCTGTATGTCGTCCCGCCGGCCGGCCAGGGATGAGCTTCGCTGGCCCGCCGGTATGAATCGGGTGGTCGGAGAATGGTGGCCCGCGGCAAGCCATCCTCCGAAGCGGCGAATACGTTTCCGCTAGTAAGCCCAGTAGCTGCCGGAGGGCGCGCAATAATCGCCGCCGTAGTCGTAGCCATAGTCGCCGCCATAGCCATAATATGACGCGGCCGGGTAGCCGTAGCCGTAAGCGGGATAACCGCCATAACTTCCATAATAGGCGCTTCGCGCGATCGCGCCGCCGACGACGGCGCCGGCCAGGCCATAACCGAGGCCGCGATAACCATAGCCACGATAGCCCCAGCCCCCACGATAGCCGTACCCGCCGCGATAGCCCCATCCTACGCCGCGATAGCCGTAGCCGCCACGCCAGCCGCCAACCCAGCGCACTACGGTCGTGGTCTGGTCGACCATCGATTTCATCGTCGAAAGATGCGTCGGGATCGGCCCGGCCTGGGCGCCCGTGCCGAGCAGCACGGCGCCGGCTGCAGCTAAAACGAGGCTGCGCAGGGAATTCGAGGAGGTCATGATCGATCATCTCCTTGGCTAGGGCGGCGCATTCTGCGCGGCCATCGATCCATTCCGTTGTGGCGCTGCCGTGGCGGCCTTGATCTGGATCAAGCATCTGGGACATGGTAGCGGGGCGCTCGGGCTGCCGGACAGGCGCAGGCCGCTTCAGAGAAGAGCGACGTTTTTCGGTTCGGCAGTCTTACGGGTTTCGACCAACAGCGGCCCCGTCAAGCGCTTCTGATCGAAGACCGCCTTTGCCCCCAGAGCGGAAGCGCCATCTAGCCCCTTGCGGCGCTGCTCAGCCGCGCCGCTTCGGCCGGGTTCAGGTCCATAGTATAAGGGCGATCGTGCCGGGTCGATGAATGCTCAGAGCGGTCCCCGTGGAGGCGCGGGTTGAACGAAATCAGATTTGAACGAGCCAGATCGGGTAGTCGCCCGCACGCAATCAAGGTGGCGCGACAGCGGCTGGTGCTCTGCCGCCTCATGATCGAGATCATGCGAAACCTTCATGGGACTTACGCGCCGAAAAACGAGCCTTTTGGGACCAGATTGGAGACCTTCTTCATAGGTCTTTGCGTTGCGCTTGGACAGTTCGAGCAGAAACCCTTTTCGGTCACCAAGATCGCCGCCTTCATGCACGTTCCCCGCACGACCGTCATCCGAAGGCTGGACCAGCTACAAAGCTGGGGCCTCGTTCAGCGGAATGGCAAGAAGTACTACATGGACGAGTTGGCGCTCAACTCTCTCTTTGGCTTGAAAAGCTATCGGCTGATCCGAGGACTTCTCGAGAAGGCACAAGCGGAGTTGACCGTTTTGGACACTTTGCCGGATTGACCCGAGGCGAGCCTAAGTCGATGACGTGTTGGTCCAGCAGGGCGAGCGGCTGGCCCAATTCTCTTCACTTGATTTTTTGGACGTCGTCGCAGATCGACGGCAGAACGGAGCCGGCCGATGCTGTTTGCGCATGCGTTCGACAGACCCAACCTGCTCGCCTGGATCCGCCGCCATCGCAAAAGCCCGCTGCGGGTCTATGGCTTGGCGCTCGGCTTGCTCACGTGCGCCACTCTTTTGCGTCTGGGCCTGCATCAGCAGCTCTCGACCGCATCGCCCTTTACCGCCTATGGCGTACCGGTGCTCTGTGTCTCTCTGGTCGGTGGTTTTTGGCCGGGGATGGTGACCCTGGCCGCATCGCTGATTACGGGCTCGATCCTCTTCCTTCCACCGGCTTTCAGCTTTGCCCTCGCCGAGGGGGCGGCGTGGCCGCTCCTGATGTTTGCCGCGTTAGGAATTATTTACGTCGTCTTGATTTCCGGAATGATGGCCAGCATCCTGCTTCATGACGAGCATCAGCAGTTTCTATTTGGCGAACTGCGACATCGCTCGCGAAACCTGTTCGCCGTCGTGCAGGGCATGGTTTCCCGAACGCTGATGGAAAGCGCGTCGCTTCGCGATGCGAGGCAAGCCCTCGAAACGCGATTGGCCTCGCTGGCGCGGACTCACGCCATGCTGGCGGATAACGGCTGGACCGGAGCTCCGCTCGACCAGATCGTATCGGAAGAGCTAACAAGCTTCGCAAACCAGGTCGACTGCGCTGGATGCGAACTCATTCTGGATACGCCGGCAGCTCAAAGCTTCTCGCTTATTATTCACGAACTTGCGACTAACGCCGTCAAGCATGGCGCGCTATCGCGACAGGGAGGCCGGGTCGCGATAAACGGCTCGATCCTATCGAACGAGAACGGGGAAGTGTTGCGGTTTGTGTGGACAGAAAGCGGAGGACCGGCTGTCTCGGCTCCAGGGCGCAAAGGCTTCGGTAGCTCCATCCTGAATACGATGGCAAAGCGATTCGCCTGCGGTGTCGAAGCGGACTTTCGCCCCGAAGGGCTGGTCTACGAACTGCAGGTGCCGCTTCACTCGGTCCTGGCGCCGCCGCAATCGAGTCAAAGTCACAGATTCTGGAAGAACATTGAAGGGTTCTTCCCCGCGTCGAAGCCCCCCGTGTCGGCGATGGACCCGGCATATGCAACGGCGCAGGGGCGTCTGGACATCTCAACTCAAAAGCGCTGAGGCTCTCTGCTGTGTTCAGACTCGGTGGCAACGGTTACTTGGCCTGACCGCGAAGTTCCGAAGATGGGAGGAAAGGTCTGCTTGTCCGCCTACGAAATCCGGCATCGTCCGCCTGTCGGATGATCAAGTCGGATGGTCGAGGTAAACAAGGCCTGATCGCGCATCGACAATACCACGCAATAGACAGTCACCCGAACTCCTGACCAGCTTGGAACGACCGCCCCGTTCCAGCATAGGAACAACCTCGCGCTTCGCCGGTTATGTGATGCGTGGAGGCGCCATGAAGCTGTTGGTCGAGTATTTAGAGCGAGCTGTTCAACTTGAACGGCTGGCGGCGAGTGAACGCGATGCGGGTTTCAAGGAGCAATTACTTACACAGGCGCAAGCCTATCGGAAACTCGCCGCAAAACGAGCGAAGGACTATGGGTTGCCTGCTCCGAGCCCGTCGGAACTGGCGCGTGCAGCCAATTGAGCGCACCGTTTAGCTTCGCCGACTGATCTATTTCAAGCGAGGGATCGTAGTTCGTTTTCCCGCAACACTGCCCATGAGCGATCATCAGACATCCAATTCTGAACAGGTTTCCACCTCCTACTCGCAAAAGTGCACCGCCTGTGGGGGCTCGTCGGTCCGCGTGCTGGCGATGTTAGATCCTCGCTCCGGCCTAACCGTTCGCATTTTGAGGTGTGACTGCGGGAGAAGCAGCTGGCAGGATTCAGGCGGCAATGTGTTTGGTGCTTAGGCTAACAGTTGAGTGAAACAGCGTTCAAGCTGCTCTATCGGGAACGGCTTTTGGAGCCGTGGCCGTTCGCGGAATCGTTCTGGCACTCCCTCTGCTCCAACGCCGCTTGCGAATGCGAATGGGATGTCGCGATTTGCGAGAGCGGTCGCGACTGGCTCAATGCTGTCGCGACCTAGCCATACATCCAGCACGGCCATGTCGAAGACAGCGCTGTTGGCGTACTCCAACGCCGACGGCAAGTCCCCAGCTTCGGCCGCAATCTTATGGCCAAGCTCGGTCACCATGTCCGCCACCATCATCCGAATGAGCGCCTCATCCTCTACCAAAAACACCGAAGCCATGGGCTGCCCCCGCTCAGTTACTATCGTGTAGCTTGGTTGCGTTCGCGAACGCCCGCAGAGCCACCCTGCGAAGCTCGCCCAAAGTGCCTTGGCCTGCTTCGGCGGCTTGCAAAAGCTGTTCGGCGATCAGTCGTCGGCTCTCCTGATCCCCGCCGTGCGGAACCTCCCGGCAAGTCTCTTCCCCAAATTCCATGTTCGACTTCACGCGGTCGGACAGAGTCATCGAACTTTCTCCGGCTCCGATGTCCGGAAGTGGAAGTGATGGTAATATGGAACCACCCGAAGGGCTCGTCAAGACGGCCGTCGCGCGCCGCAAAACATGTAACCGTTGCTGTATCAAGCGGCTCTTCATCTGCGCTTGTGATCCCTGACTTCCGCTCTTCGAGAGCCGAGCGGACCACTGTCCCGGAGTTGCCGAGGCAGCCTTTGGGCCAATGCCAAGCCTGCAGCGCCAGTTCCATTCCCTCAGCGATCGTCAGGCACATGGCTTTCTGCCGATTAGGCATCTGGGGCCACGCCAATGTGCTCGTTAGGCTCCCGATCCGATCGAGGCACTGCTCTTGCGCAACGCCTCGAGTGCGACGCGGGTGTGGTGGACGGCTTCTTGGTTGCGGGCTTGCCCGCTTGCATCCGGAGCTCGCAATGATGCTGTTCCCGGCATAGGCGTCAACATGCACGCCGTCGCCAATTGCTCGGGGTCTCGCCGGTCAGCTTCCTGAAGGCGGCGGCGAACGCGGTCTGGGAGGAATAGCCAAGCGCGACTGCGACCGAGATGACCGACGCGTCGGTATCGCGCAGCATGTTTTTGGCCTCCTCGAGCCGGTGCTGACGCAGCCAGGCATGCGGCGACAGCCCGGTGCTTTTCTTGAAAGCGCGGCAGAAGTGGAAGCGCGACAGACCGGCATCCGAGGCGAGCGCGGCTAGGGAGACGTCCGCATCGCTGTCCAGTCGCAGGCGTTCGATGGCGCGGCTCAGCACCTTCGGCGAAAGACCACCCATGGTCGGCTGGATCGCGGCTGGCGAGCCGGTGTGCGCAGCCAGGAGGCGCGTGGCCAGAAGGCTTGTCAGTTGACGCCTGAACAGCGTATCCAGGGCCGCATTGCCCTCCAAGGTATCTGCCGCGGTCAAGAGCAATCCGGATGTAACGGGGTCGGGATGCGCCGTTCGTTCCAGGAGATTGATCGGTCCGGCGGTGTCGGCTTCTTCGGCCACACGCTCGAGCGTCGCGTGCGGAAGATAGAACTCAACGACATCAACAGGTTTTGGAATGTCCCATCGGGAGCTTGATCCTTCCGGAATGATTATCACAGCCCCGGGACGGAACGTTCCGGTCGCAACTGATCGTCCCGACCGCCGTTCCATGCGCTGCACCGAGCCGTTGTAAGCCATGATGACGTGGTGGGTCTTAGGCCCGCAGGTGTCGTGCACTCGTTCATATTTCCGGCGGGCGATCGCGGCGCCGGAGGTATCCAAAGCCATGCGAAATGCCGTGGTCCCGAGCACCCGCGCCATTTCCGCCCCGGCGTGAGGGCGCTCGGCATTGGCCGGACTGACTTGGCACGCCTCAGGCGCAACTGACGCCTCCTCCAAGGAATCGCGCAAGACATGCTTGTTCATGAACCTATCCTCGCATCGGGGATGCGATGCAGGTGGCGGGAAGAAATGCCGGGCGGCCTGATTTTTTGCGTCAATAGCGAAGCTCAATGTGCGTCAGTTGCGGACCGGGCCAGCCACTTCTCGAACCGGGCTTGTTCCCGAAGGGTGAGAAAATGTGTACTGTTCCGAGCGGAAAAAGCCTTGCAGCCGGCCTGAATTGCGATTGGGTTTTCCGTGGCTTCTTGTCCAAGAAGGATCAGAAGTGCCGTTTCTGTTCGAAGATTATCGCCTCGATGCTGACCGGCGCGAGCTCAAGCGAGGCTCCGAGCTCATCCCCGTTGGACCCAAGGTGTTCGATCTGCTGCTCTTCCTGGTCCAGAACCGGCAACGGGTCGTCACAAGGGACGATCTTCTGAACGCGGTGTGGGAAGGACGGATCGTGTCCGAATCCACGCTGACTAGCCACGTCAATGCCGTGCGCAAGGCAATCGGGGACACCGGCAAGGAGCAACGCCTGATCAGAACGGTTTCTCGCAGAGGCCTCCGGTTCGTTGGCAAGGTCATCGAGGAAGAAATGCCCGCGCGAGCCCCGGTCACAGACCCGGGTGCGGATCGTGGCGTTCGACGTGTCAGGGCCTTTGGGGACGGTGCGCTGACTGAAACGCGAGAGGCTGCGCCAGTTTTTGCTGCCGAGGCCGAGAGGCGGCCTCCGCTGCCCGACAGACCTTCCATTGCGGTGCTTCCGTTCCAGAATATGTCTGGCGATGTCGAACAGGAATACTTCGCCGATGGAATGGCCGAGGACATCATCACGGCGCTGTCCCGTTTCAAGGCGCCATTTGTCATCGCTCGAAACTCCAGCTTCACCTACAAGGCGCGTGCCGTCGACGTGAAGCAGGTGGGGCGGGAGCTTGGGGTGCGCTACGTATTGGAAGGCAGCGTTCGCAAGGCAGCAAACCGAGTGCGCATTACGGGACAACTCGTCGATGCCGCCACTGGAGCACATATTTGGGCCGATCGGTTTGATGGCGAGCTCGGCGACATCTTCGATTTGCAGGACCAGGTGACCGAGAGCGTTGTCGGGGCGATCGCGCCTGCAGTGGAAAAAGCCGAGATCGAGCGTGCCAAGCGCAAGCCGACCGCCAGTCTCGACGCCTATGCCCTCTATTTGCGCGGTCTGGCCCGGCTTCATCAGTTTGGTAACCGGCAAGCAAACGACGAGGCATTGCGCCTGTTCAACTGCGCGATCGAGCTCGACCCGGAATTTGCCACTGCCTACGGTCGTGCAGCCTCTTGCTACCTCTCTGCCAGGATCAATGGCTGGATTTCAGACACGGCGAACGCGATTGCCGAAGTGAAGAAGCTCACCCAGCGGGCAGTTGAGTTGGGCAAGGATGACGCGATCGCGCTCTCCGCCGGCGGAAACGCCTTAGCGTTCGTTGTTGGGGATGTCGGGGTGGGCGCCGGCCTGGTCGATCGCGCGCTTGCGCTCAATTCCAATTTGGCTGAGGCATGGCATTTCGGCGGCTGGGTGAAGATCTGGCTCGGCGAGCCGGAATCCGCAATCGAACGCTTTGCTCGTGCCATTCGCCTGAGCCCGCTTGATCCATGGCTGATGGGAATGCGAGCTGGCACCGCGTACGCGCATTTCTTTTTGGACCGCTATGCCGAAGCGGCATCATGGGCGGCAATGGCATTGCAGTGCTCTCCGGACTATCGACCTGGATTACGTATCGCTGCCGCAAGCAACGCAATGGCCGATCGGCCGGAGCAGGCACGGAAGGCAATGGCTCGGCTGCGGGAACTGAGCCCCACGCTGCGCCTTTCCAATCTCAAAGACGTGTTCGGCCCTTATCGACGTGCTGAGGACGTCGCGCGATATGAAGAAGGATTGCGGAAAGCAGGGCTGCCCGAATGACCATCTCGGCCAAGGTACTCGCCTTGGCAACGAGGTGATCGAATAATCGCCGCTTCCGCCAATCTAAAATGTTGGGCAGAGCATGTCGGCTCTTCCCGCCTAGTTCAGACGTCCACTTGCTCTGCTATCGCAAGCGCATCGTGCACTTCAATGCCGAGCTAGCGCAACCGTGCTCTCGACCCTGGTATGCCCCAGCAGAAGCTTTCAAGGCTACGTCGTCGCAACGGCGCAGCTTGTTCTCGATGGCGAGGTTGAACAGCGCCAGATCGCGCATCCGGCCTTCAACCTGGAGCTTGGTTCGGATTGACCAGACGTGCTTGGGCCGGAGTGGCGGCGCGAGGAGGCTATCACCTCGAAAGGCGAGCGATGTCCCGTAGTCGATCGCGCTTTTGCTGAGTTGCGCGGCCGATCAGCCAGTCGCTCTCGCCTTCGTCCAAACGCACAGGCGAGAGCCGCGGCGAAGATAACTCCTCCCAATTCAGGGCCGCAGGACCAGTCCCACCTCCACAAAGGTACAGGATGGGTAGGGCACTTCATGGGTTTCGCTGCCCCCACCCAACCGGACGGGCTGGACCCGAAGCAGGCTCTCACCGGCCCGATTGCTCTTCCATGGCGCCGGCTTTTGTCTGTACGATGGTTCGTGCCTGGTTGAGGGCCTCATGAAACGGCGCAAGTTCATTACTCTCGTCGGGGGTGTGGCTGCCACGTGGCCGTTCGCAGCGCATGCTCAGCAATCGACCGGGCCTCGCCAGATTGGCGTGCTTTCACTCGGCCGCGGCGACAAGTCCGACGCAAGTCTGAAGACACTCGATGCGTTTGTGCCGGCATTGCGTGAGCTCGGCTTTGCCGAAGGAAAGGATGTCGCATTTCACCGCAAATTCGCGGACGGCGATGCCGACAAGCTCAACGAACTCGCGCAGGAATTCGTGGCGGGACGGGTCCACGCAATCGTTGCTTTGGCTACACCGGCTGTCCGCGCCGCCAGGAATGCGACTTCCACCGTTCCTATCGTCGGCATCGGCATGGCCGACCCCGTCGAGGACGAACTCGCTTCCAGCCTGGCGCGGCCGGGCGGCAATGTGACCGGGACGACATTTCTTGGCCCGGAGCTGGTGTCCAAACGACTTCAATTGCTCAAGCTGATCGTTCCCAGCCTTTCGCGCGTCGTCGTGCTGTGGCACCCCCGGGCATACGGTGAGCGCACGATGAAGGGGATGCTGAACGAGATCGAGAGTGCGGCTCGATCTCTCGGAACTAACCTTCAATTTGTGCCGGCGGAGAGTCCTGCCGATCTTGAAGGCGCGTTCGCTGACCTGGCCAACGCGCGCGCCGATGGCCTCGTCCTGTTTCCCAGCCCGATGCTGTACAGCCAGTACGCGCGGATTGTGCCATTTGCCGAGAAGAACCGCCTGCCGGCGATCTATGCCGCCAGAGAGGCAGTGGATCTCGGGGGCCTGGTCTCCTATGGCGTCAACCTGCCTGACTTGTCGCGTGCCACCGCCAGCTATCTGGCGAGAATTCTCAAAGGCGCAAAGCCGGCCGACTTGCCGATACAGCAGCCAACCAAGTTCGAGCTGGTCATAAATCTTGCAACCGCCAGGACGCTTGGCTTGTCGATTGGTCGAGACCTTCTCCTGGTCGCGGACGAGGTGATCGAATGAGCGGCCGAATGTCACAGCCGCCCAGGTTCTGATCCTGCGCGCTCTGAAGCTTCCTTGACGAGGTGAGAAAGGGCGGGGGGCGCGCGCAACCGGCGCCCCTTTGCGTGAACCAGGCAGGAACGCTTCGTGCGCGGGTCACTGCGCAAAAGTCCGCTCTTCAGCTCTTCAAATCGCGCGCCGTTGTCTTCCGGCGAAGAGGCCATACACAAAGAGCACGATGATGGCGCCGACCACGGCACCGATGAGCCCGGCGCCCTCTCCAGGACGGTACCAGCCCAGCGCCTGGCCGAGATATGTAGCAACGAAGGCGCCAACGATCCCGAGGATGGTCGTAAGGATGAATCCCGAGGGTTCGTTGTCACCCGGCATGATGAATTTTGCGATCACCCCCGCGACAAAGCCGATGATGATCGTCCAGATAATGCCCATGCTGCTCCTCCTGAATAAACAACGACGACAGTTCGATGACTATGAGCTCGGCACACGCCCCTCAGGCGTGTACTTGTCGATTGCCTGGGGAAGCTCGCGCGATAACCTTGCGAGAATCTCTTCCTGAGAAAGCCCGGTCTCCTTCTCGAGTTTGTCCAACACGTCTGGGCCGATTGCTTCCCGCAGCTGCGGAGGCGAGATCTCCTTGTTAGGCCCCGAGCCGACCCAAGACCGAGCCGCGTCGCCGTGGCCGTTTTGGTTGAATTTCTCCAGCAACTCGCCGATCCCTCCCTGGAGCAGTCCTCCGACACCTGCCCCGCTCAGCATGCCCGCGAGGTTGCCGAGCAGGCCGCCGAGCGGCTGTTGGGCATTGGCGGGCGCGAGAGATCCAGAGCCCGGGCCTTTGAGAAACTCCGCCAGCTTGTCCCGATTCTGATAACCCGCGATGGCGAGCAATCCGAGCAGTGCAGTCATGGACGGCATTCCGCGGCTCATTTCGTCTCTCCGTGAAAAGGTTAGACAGCTCGAACTCGGTCAGTCCGGTTCTGTTCCTGGCCGTGCATTCTAGGCTTGCCTGATCCGGCGCAGGCCAGATGGAAGAGGGGTGTGAAGAGCGGCGGAGCGCGCGAAAGATGCGTCAATCAGTCCCAGTACGGAATAGCCGGGCGGGCGATCATCAACCAGAAGATCGCCAGCACGGCTGCGAACGCCGGGAATCCGAACGCGAACCACCAGCGGAATAGACGGTAATATGCGGCAGGCAGCTTGGCGTCGGTCTCGATCGCGCGAACGGCAAGGTCGCGCATTCGCATTTGCATCCACACCACGGGCAGCCAGAAGGCGCCTGTCACCACATAGAGTGCGATGGACGCCGCAACCCATCCGTCGCCAAGGGAATACCCGCTGGACCAGGCGAGCCATGTGCCCGTGATCGGCTGCAGGATGACCGCGCTCGCCGTGAACAGGAAATCGGCCAGCACCACCGTCCGCGCGACCGCCGCGATCTCGCGGGGGTCGCCGCGAAGATGAGCCACCAGCATGAAGAAGGCAATGCCGGCGCCCGCGCCGAGCAGGACGGCAGCACCGATGATGTGCACCATCTTCACGAGGAAATAGAACATCAGCGATCCTCGAATCGCCGTGGCGACGAGAGGCGGACAGCCTGGCGTGGATTGCCGATCCAATAAGCCCGTGCCCCCAACGAGAAGGATGCGCATGAACGGGTCGTCCTTCCGCTCGCGGCCCAGACCGCGAACCGCTGATCAGGACTCCGGAGGTGCGAACGAATAAGGCGGGGCTGATGCAATCGTTCCTCATGGCGGAACTCGTGGGCTGCAAAGCAGCGTCCTCCGCTTGGCTAACTCGCGGGTCTCGCTGCTGCACCGGTGCCACCTTCCTTGGCGGCTCCTGAGCCGGGAAGCGGACGTATCGTGCCGGCGGGCCGCGTCAGGCGGCGCGCTGGCTGCGTCGCGGGGAGAGATCAGGGCAAAGTACGAGCTTGCCCTCAAGACCGCCACCCTCGAGGCGGCGGTGAGCATCGGCGACCTCCTCGAAGGAGATCCGCCCGGCGATGCGCGGCCGGATGGCACCACTTGCCAGCAGCTCGAACAGTTGCTCCAGGTCCTCCTTGAACCAGGCGGGATGACGCGCCCGCATGGCGTTGACCGAGTAAAAGCGGGCTCGCTTTCCGCCGGGCAGCCATCTCCAGAGGTAGAGGCGCGCGATCTCCATCACGATCGGGAGCATCCGACGCTGTGCCTGCACGCTTGCCGAGAAGCCGATGGCACAGAGCAGGCCACCTGGCTTGAGCGCCGCGTATGAGCGGCGATAGCCGTCTTCGCCGACGCCATCGACGATGACGTCGAACCCGCCCGGCAGAATCCGCGTGAAGTCCTCGTGCTGGTAGTCGATCGGCGCTGCCCCCAGGTTTTGGACGAGCGCCATGTGCTCGCTGCGTACGGTGCCCCACAGTTCGAGGCCGGCCAGTCTCCCGAGCACGAGCAGCGCCTGGCCGACCGCGCCGGCAGCCCCGTGAACGAGGACGCGCTGGCCCTGCTGGACCTTGGCCGCGCGGTGCAGAAGTTGGTACGCGGTGGTCCAGCTCAGGATCAGCGCGGCCGCTTCAGCGGCGTCCACGCCCACCGGCACGCGGGTCAGGTCGGTGGCCCGAAGCGTGCGATACGCGGCGTTCGATCCGACCACCGTCATGTCGGCCACGCGGTCGCCGATCTGAAAGTCGTGCACGCCTTCGCCGAGCTGATCGATGACGCCCACCACGTCGTATCCCATCACGAAAGGGGGGCGGAGGCGCATCGTTTGCGGGTAGAGATGGCGCCTGATCAACACCTCGGTGTAGTTGAGGCTCGACGCAAGGACGCGAACGCGCACCTCGCCCCGGCCAGCGGTCGGCAGGCGAGCGTCGACGATCTCCAGTGCCTCGGGATCACCGAAGCGGCTGACCTGAACAACCCGATTGCGCTGCTGCATCATGGGCGATCTCCACGCAATGCCGTCAACCAGCGCAAGGGCGGCAACCTGCGGTCAAGCTGGAAAGATGGAATTGATCCAGATCAAGCTCGAGGCCGCATTGTCTGGAATTCTCCTCGGGCCGAATGACCAGCGGGGTCATTTGGTGCCATCATTTGTATTGTTTATTGGAGGGGAAGATGCCTGCAGTGGTTATGCAGTTCGTTTCGCATCCAAGACCCGGTAGCGATCTTGCGACCGTCCTACAGCTGGCAAAAGAAGGCGCGACACTCTGGAGGAAGCACGGGGCCGATGTCAGCTTCTGGTCGGTGATCGGCGGCGAGGTCGGAAACTACGCCTTCGCCGCTCGCTTCGACAGCGTGGAAGCTTATGGGCGCACCCTGGCGTCACTGGGCGCCGATCCGGCTTTCGTTGAATTTCAAGCCAAGCGGTTGAAGGCCGGGCAATCGGATTGGGTACGCTCCAACGTAGCCATCCAGGTCGATCTTTGACGGCGCGCCTTCTCAGCCGCGAGACCGCCTTCGGGCGGTCTCTTGCTGCCACGCGTCGTGCCGAGGTCGATCAGCTTCCCGTCACTCAGGTCGGACGACGCGGAGCGCAATTTGTGGCGCTCAACTTACGTTTCTTCACCGGCAGCTTAGCCTTGCGATTTCCACCGGACCAAAGCGCCGCCGGTGACCGAGCCCTCTGATTTCAGGGAGTTTCGCAGCTTGCGGTATCTCTTCGAGGACTACGCATTGGATCCCGACCGTCGCGAGCTGTATCGCGGCGCGAACGTGGTCCCCGTGGCGCCGCAAGTCTTCGACCTCCTGGACTACCTCATCCGCAACCGGGAGCGGGTCGTCAGCAAGGACGATCTCATCAATACCATCTGGCACGGGCGCAGCGTCTCGGACGCAGCGCTGACGACGCGCCTGAACGTTGCCCGGAGCGCGGTTGGCGACAGCGGCGACGTGCAGCGTCTGATCAAGACGTTGCCGCGGAAGGGCTTCCGGTTCATCGGACCAGTGCGGGAAGAAGGGCGCGATGGCGCGGTGATCGCCGGCAACAGAGAACCAGAAACACCTGCGCTGGCCGTCCCCGACAAACCTTCGATCGCCGTCCTCCCGTTCGCCAATCTGAGCTCCGATCCGGAGCAGGAGTATTTTGCAGACGGCGTCGTGGAAGACATCACGATGGCCCTGACCCTGTTTCGCTGGCTGTTTGTGATCGCACGCAATTCGAGCTTCACCTACAAGGGCCGGGCCGCGGACGTGAAGCAGGTCGGCCGCGAGCTTGGCGTGCGCTACGTGCTCGAAGGCAGCGTGCGCAAGGCCGGAAACCGCGTTCGTATCGCGGGTCAGCTCATCGATGCCGAAACTGGAGCGCATCTCTGGGCGGACCGCTTCGAGGGGCCGATCGAGGACATGTTCGATCTGCAGGACGAAGTGACGTCCAGCGTCGTGGGCGCGATCGCCCCGAAGCTGCAGCATGAGGAGATCAAGCGCGCCAGGCGCAAACCAACCGCAAATCTGGACGCGTACGACTATTACCTGCGTGGGCTGGCGAAAGCGCGTTGGACCAAGGACGCGAACAGCGAGGCGCTCGGACTGTTCTACAAGGCGATCGAGCTCGACCCTCATCTGGCCTGTGCCTATGGCATGGCCGCCTGGTGCCATGTTCGACGCAAAGCGCTCAGTTGCATGAACGATCAAGCGCTTGAAAGTGCGGAAGGCACGCGGCTGGCCCGGAAGGCCGTGGATCTCGGGGCGGACGATCCATTCGCGCTATGTATGGGTGCATACGCACTGGCCTTTCTGTCCCATGAGTTCGATGACGCCGCGGCCTTCATGGACCGGGCGCTGGCCGTCAATCCAAACCTGGCCAGAGCCTGGATGCTCAGTGCCTGGTTGCGAGTCTGGATGGGCGAGCCGGACCTCGCACTCGAGCACGCCGCGCATGCCATGCGCCTGAGCCCGCGCGATCCGTCCATGTACTACACCACGCACGGAGCCATGGCCTATGCCCATTTCCTGGCGAGCCGCTACGATCTCGCGTTGGGATGCGCCGAACAGGCCGTGCGCGACAATCCGGGTTTTTTGCTGTCGATCTGCATCTCCGCAGCCAGCAATGCGGTCGCCGGACGGCTCGAGCCAGCAGAGAGAGCCATGCTGCGAGCGCTCGAATTCAACCCCGATTTGCGCCTCTCCAATCTAAGCGATTTGGCGCCGTTTCGCCGGACGGAGGACTTCGCGATCTTCGCCAGGGCACTTCGCGACGCGGGACTTCCGGCGTAACGCTACGCGCTAACCATGCTGCGGGCCGGACGACCGTATGCCTCGCGGGTCGGTATCCCGGTGCGAGGCCACGTAGTCGATCTCGCCAAAGGAAATCCCGATATCCATCAGCTCCCGATCGCTCAGGCTGCAGAGGTCGCGCCGCAGCCGCTCCCATTTCCGCCACTCCTGAAAGGCGGCCCAGCAATTCGTGAGGGCGCCGAAACTGCGCCGCTGCGATACGGCGGTCTGGACCAAGCCCGTTGTCGGGTAAATCGTGCTCATGGCAGCATCCTCGCGTGCCTGTTTCCACCCCGGACAGGTTGCCAAGGTCCGGCCCGGCACGCTTGACCTGCTGCTTACATTTTCCTTACCGGCGGCTTATTCTTAACCTGCCAGTGTTGCCGGGCCCGACCCGGGGGCCGCCCAAAAGGGATTCCGCGTCTTGCGCTATCTCTTCGAAGACTACGAACTGGATTCCGGCCGCGAGCTTTGCCGAGACACAAACCTCGTCGCCCTGACGCCACAGGACTTTGACCTGCTCGACTATCTCATCCGCAACAAGGACGCGCTCATCACCGCCGTCTGGAAGGGGCGGTGCGTGTCGGATGTCGCGCTGACGACCCGGCTCAATGCCGCCCGATCCGCAATCGGCGATTCCGGGGAGCAACAGCGACTAATCAAGAGGCTGCCGAGGAAGGCCTATCGCTTCATCGAACGCAAGGACGACGAAAACCCCCTCATTCGGAGCTGACACGAATTGAACTCAACGTTAGACTGTCTGCCGCTCGGTGAGCGGATCTCAGCTTGAACCAATCCGGGGAAAGTCATGACGTCAATTTTGAAAATCGCATTGGCATTGCTCATCATCGCCTCTCCGATCTCCGCCTACGCACAAACGCAGCCTCCTGCCAAAACATCGAGTGCTGCGAAGGCCAAGCCGAGGATGCACGACGGCTGCCACGGCAGGGCGGCTCAGATGTCCGGCAAACCCTGCCGCTGACGAATCCCAATCGAGAAGAGGCCGTCCGGTTGGCGGCCTCTCACTTTTCCGGATCGCGCTTTAGAACTGATAGCGCCGCAAGCCGCCATCCACCGGGATCACCGTGCCCGTGATGTACCGCGCCACCGGCGAGGCCAGGAACACCGCGAGTGCGGCGAGGTCTTCCGGCTCGCCCCAATAGCCGACCGGGATCTCCTCTTCCGCAAAGCGCTCGCGATAATCCGGCGGATAGTTGCGGCGGATCTGCTCGCTCATGATGCGGCCGGGCGGAATGCAGTTGATGGTGATGCCGTGCTCGCCGACCTCGCGCGACAAGCCTTTCGCCCAGGCGTGCACGGCGGCCTTCGCGGCGAAAGCGGCGTTGAGGCCTTCCGGCTCGGACTTGCCGGTGATGTTGACGATGCGGCCCCATTTGCGCGCGATCATCTGCGGCAGCAGCGCGTGCGCGATGCGGCGGTAGCTGGTGAAGTTCAGCGCGATCGCCTCATCCCATTTGCTGTCGGGCGCATCGACGGGCAGGGGACGGCTGCCGCCGGCATTGTTGACGAGGATGTCGACATGGCCGAGCTCCTTCAAAGCGAAGGCGGCGATTCTCTCCGCGGCGTCTTCGGCCATGACGTCCTGCTCGAGTGGCGTGATCAGCCCGGAGCCTTCTTCCCTCACCAGTTCGTTGAGCAGGTCGGTGCGTCGCGCCACGCCGACGACGCGCACGCCTTCGGCAGCGAGGCCCTTGGCGATGGCGCGGCCGATGCCGATGCTCGCGCCTGTCACGACAGCGGTTTTCGATGTGAGCCCGAGGTCCATGGTCGCACGCTCTCTTGCCTGGTTCTTGCTTGCTGCTCGTCGCTTCCTGCCCGTCCCGCAGGCCTTGCGAATTGCCTGAGCGGGACCAGCAGTGGTAACCAAGAGCGACGTTGAAGGAAACACGAAAAACAAAAAGGCGCCTGAGCGATGGTCTGGGATCCGCAGCAATATCTGAAATTCTCGGGCCACCGGCTCCGACCCGCCGTCGACCTGTTGATGCGGATTCCGGACTTCGCTCCGCGTGCGATCGCCGATCTCGGGGCTGGCGCCGGCAACGTGACGAAACTGATCGGGGAGCGCTGGCCCGAGGCGACGGTCACCGGCGTCGAGGGCTCGGCAGAGATGGTCGCCGCCGGCCGCAAGGCCGCACCTGACGTGGAATGGTCGCATGAAGACCTCGGCCATTGGCGCCCGGCGAAGCAGTATGACTTGATCTATTCCAATGCCGCACTGCACTGGCTGCCCAATCATGCGGCACTGTTTCCGTCAGTGATGGAGAAGGTGAAGCCCGGCGGCATGCTTGCGGTGCAGATGCCGCGCAATTTTCTCGCGCCGTCACACGTGCTGATCGGCGAGACCGCGCTTGATGGTCCCTGGCGCTCCAAGGTCGAGCATCTCGTTACCCCGCCGCCGGTCGAGGCGCCGGCGTTCTATCATGATCTTCTCGCTCCGATGTCCGCCAATATCGACATCTGGGAGACCGAATATCTGCAGGTCCTCGAAGGCGAGAACCCCGTGAAGGAATGGACCAAGGGGACCTGGCTGAGGCGCTATCTGGACATCTTGCAGGGCGACGAGAAGGCCGCGTTTGAAGCGGCTTACGGGAGGCGGGTCGCGAAGGCGTATCCGAAGAATGCCGCGGGGCAGACGCTGTTCCCGTTCCGGCGTCTGTTCATCGTTGCTCAGCGCCGAGGCTGATGACATTGCCGCAATGCGGCATGAATGCTCGCGCCGTTGGAGCGGAGAGGCGGCCGGGTTGCGCATGCAGCAGTCGTCAAGATAGCTTGGCTGCGGAAAATTGGGCTTAGGTCTAGTTGTTCGGGTGGCGGATTGCTGCCACTACTGACGTGCCAAACCGGACTGCAAAACAAAAAAGATCCGGTTCTAGAGGTTGTTGGGAGGTCCTTCATGCGCAAGCTGCTCCTTGCGGTCGCCGCCGCGGCTGTTCTCATGGCGCCCGCGATCGCCAGCGCCCAGAGCCCTATCGTCATCAAGTTCAGCCATGTCGTCGCCAACGACACGCCGAAGGGCAAGGGCGCGCTGAAGTTCAAGGAGCTCGCCGACAAATACACCGACGGCAAGGTCAAGATCGAAGTCTATCCGAACTCCTCGCTCTACAAGGACAAGGAGGAGATCGAGGCGCTTCAGCTCGGCTCGGTGCAGATGCTGGCGCCTTCGACCGCGAAATTCGCGCCGCTCGGCATCAAGGAATTCGAGGCGCTCGATCTGCCCTGGCTGTTCAAGGACGATGCGACCTATTCCAACGCGATGAAGGGCACTGTCGGCAAGTGGCTGTTCCAGAAGCTCGAAGCCAAGGGCATCACCGGGCTCGCCTACTGGGACAACGGCTTCCACATGGTGTCATCGAACCGGCCGCTGACGAAGCCGGAGGATTTCAAGGGGCTGAAGTTCCGGATCTCCGGATCGAAAATCGCCGACCAGTATTTCCGTCTGATGGGCTCGATCCCGCAGATCATGGCGTTCTCCGAGGTCTACCAGGCGCTGCAGACCGGCGTCGTCGACGGCTGCGAGAACACCGCCTCCAACTACCTGACACAGAAGTTCTACGAGGTGCAGAAGGACATCACCGTGTCCTACCACGCGCATCTGCAATATGCCGTGATCGTCAACTCGAAGTTCTGGTCCGGCCTGCCGCCTGACATCCGCGCCCAGCTCGACAAGGCGATGGTCGAGGCGACCGACTACACCAATTTGATCGCCCATCAGGAGAACGAGGACGCGCTGGCCGAGATCAAGAAGACGGGCAAGACCACGCTGCATTACCTGACCGACGCCGACCGCAAGGCGTGGCAGGACGCGATGCAGCCGACTTACAAATGGGCAAAGGGGCGTGTCGGGCAGGAAGCGCTCGATCTCGTTGCCAAGGAACTCGACGTCAAGATGAACTGACGCGGTTTTCGCAAGAACAATACCAACGGTCGGGAGTGCAGGCACTTCCGGCCGTTTCGTGTCGATAGGGGGACTTGATTTGCTTCGCATGCTCAACCAGGCGCTCAACCATCTCGAAGAGTGGTTGATCGCGACGCTGATTGCGGCTGCCACCGGCCTGATCTTCATCGCTGTCGTGCACCGCTACGGCGCGGGCGAATCCATCGCGCTCTCCAGGTGGGCGGCCGCGCACGGGATGACCTGGCTGGCGTCGCTGTCGATGGCGGTGTTCACCTTCCTGTCCGAGCTCGACCTGTCCTGGGCGCAGGAGCTCTGCATCTACATGTTCATCTGGATGGCGAAGTTCGGCGCGGCCTATGGCGTGCGCACCGGCATCCATGTCGGCGTCGACCTGCTGGTGAACCGCCTGCCCGAGCATTCGCGCAAGCACGTGATCCTGTTCGCGCTGCTGTGCGGGGCGCTGTTCACCGGCATGATCGCGGCCTTCGGCAGCTCCTTCGTGCGCGAGATGTTCCACACCGGGCAGCAGTCCAACGATCTGGAAGCGCCGATGTGGTTCGTCTATCTCGCGATCCCGCTCGGCTCCGGGCTGATGTGCTTCCGCTTCCTCCAGGTCTCCTGGTTCTACTACTGGACCGGCGATCTGCCGCACCATGACGAGACCCATGTCGAGGGCGTCGAGGCGGACGCCTCGCCCGCGCTGCATCCGCAGCCGGCCGGCGCCGCGACGAAAGCCGCCGCGAGAAAGGTATCGCCGCTCGGCGTCATCCTGATCATGGCGCCGGTGCTGATCTTCGCGATGTGCCTCGCCGAGAAGTTCGGCGTGGTGGTGCTGCCGCACTGGATGCGCGCGGCGACCGTGTTCGCGCTGCTGATCGCGCTGATGCTGACCGGCATCCCGGTCTCGATCGCGCTCGGCCTCACCGTGATGACGTTCCTGTTCACGCTGACCGCGGTGCCGATCGAGGCGGTCTCGATGAAGCTGTTCACGGGCATCGAGGGCTTCGAGATCATGGCGATCCCGTTCTTCATCCTTGCCGGCAACTTCCTCACCCATGGTGGCGTCGCGCGCCGCATGATCAATTTCGCGACCTCGCTGATCGGTCACTGGTATGGCGGCCTCGGGCTCGCCGGCATCGTCGCCTGCGCCATGTTCGCGCTGGTGTGCGGCTCGAGCGTCGCGACGGTGGCCGCGATCGGCGCCATCGTGCTGCCGGAGATGGTGCGGCACGGCTATCCCATGCGCTTCGGCGCCGGCATCATCACGGTGGCGGGCTCGCTCGGCATCCTGATGCTGCCCTCGATCCCGAAGATCGTCTACGCGGTCTCCACCAACACCTCGATCGGCGCGCTGTTCGTCGCCGGGCTCGTGCCCGGCATCATGCTGACGACGATGCTCTGCATCGTCACCTGGTGGATCGCGCGCCGGCGCGATTATCCGCGCCTGGCCAAGGCGAGCTGGGGCGAGACGGTCCGTACCTTCCGCGAGAGCATCTGGGGCTTGATGCTGGTGGTCATCATCATCGGCGGCATCTACAGCGGCCTATTCACCGCTACCGAGGCGGCCGCGATGGCCGCGGTCTACTCCTTCATCATCGCCGTGTTCGTCTACAAGGCCATCAAGATGGCCGACGTGCCGCGGGTGCTGCTGCGGGCCGCCAACACCAGTGCGATGCTGCTCTACATCGTCACAAACGCGGTGCTGTTCTCCTTCGTGCTGTCCAACGAGAACCTCCCGGCGACGCTGGCGGACTGGATCGCGGCGCAGAACCTCGGCTGGGTCGGCTTCCTGCTGGTGGTCAACATCCTCCTGCTGCTCGCCGGCAACTTCATGGAGCCGAACTCCATCATCCTGATCATGGCGCCGATCCTGGCGCCGGCGGCCAAGAAGCTCGGCATCGATCTCGTGCATTTCGGCATCGTCATGGACGTCAACATGGAAGTCGGCCTCTGCCATCCGCCTGTCGGCCTCAACCTCTATGTCGCGTCCATGATCGCGCGCATGCGCATCACGGATCTGGCGGTTGCGGTGATGCCGTGGCTGATCACCATGCTCGGCTTCCTCGTCATCGTGACCTACTGGCCAGACCTGACATTGTGGCTGCCGCGGGTGCTGGGGATGCACTGAGGCCACGGGCCGCATAGACGGTGCACCCTCTCCCCTTGTGGGACCCCTTGTAGGAGAGGGTGGCTTCGCGAAAGCGAAGCCGGGTAAGTGGTTCTCTCCTCACGACCAGTCTTGCGAGTGGAGACACACCCTTGATCCGGCGCTTCGCGCCACCTGCTCCCACAAGGGGGAAGGAAGAGGGCATCGCGTCCAACTTCGATAGCCTCCCAATAGCAATCAACTGCGAGATGCGGTTAAATGCCCGCGACGGGCCGGGAGGACATCAACATGACAGACAGCAGCAACGAGCCGAAGGACGCAACGCCGTCCGTCATCGCGCAGCATGAGGCCATGCTCAACGCGCTGCCGTTTTCCGACACGCGGGATTTCGATGATGCCGCGCGCGGCTTTCTCGGTACGATCGACAACGCGGAGATCACGAACGCGCAGGGGCGGACGGTCTGGACCCTGAAGCCCTATGGCTTCCTGTCGGATGAAGCGACGCCGCCCACGGTCAATCCCAGCCTGTGGCGGCAGGCGCGGCTCAACATGCATCACGGCTTGTTCGAGGTGGTGCCCGGCGTCTACCAGGTGCGCGGGCTCGACATCGCCAACATGACGCTGATCGAGGGCGACAGCGGTGTCATCGTCGTGGACACGCTGACCTCGATCGAAGGCGCGCGCGCCGCGCTGGATCTTTACTTCAGGCATCGGGGCCTGAAGCCGGTTGCGGCCGTCATCTTCACGCACACCCACACCGATCACTGGGGCGGCGCGCGCGGCGTGCTGGAGGAGGACGCGCTCGCGACCGGCGCGGTGCCGATCATCGCGCCGAACCTGTTCATGGAGCACGCCGTCTCCGAGAACATCATCGCGGGACCCGCGATGCTGCGGCGCGCGCAATACCAGTTCGGCCCGTTCCTCGCCAAGGGGGCGCGGGGGCAGGTCGACAACGGGCTCGGCAAGTCGATGGCGGCAGGCGGCGTTGCGCTGCTGCGCCCGACCGATTTGATCATGGCGACCGGCGACAAGCGCGTGATCGACGGCGTCGAATTCGAATTCCAGATGGCGCCGAACAGCGAGGCCCCGGCGGAGATGCACTTCTTCATCCCGCGCTACAAGCTCTTGAACCTGGCCGAGAACTGCACCCACAATTTCCACAATCTGCTGCCGTTCCGCGGTGCCGACGTGCGCGATGCGCTGGCGTGGTCGAAGTACCTGGGCGAAGCCTTGCGGCTGTGGGACGGCAAGGCGGAGGCGATGTGCGGCCAGCATCACTGGCCGGTGTGGGGACGCGCGCGCATCGGCACGATGATCCGCCAGCAGCGCGACCTCTACAAGTTCGCGCACGACCAGACCATCCGGCTGATGAACCATGGCCTCAACGCCGCCGAGATCGCCGAAACGATCCAGCTGCCGAACAGCCTCGAGGGCGCCTGGCACGGCCGCGGCTATTACGGGCACATCCGGCACAATGTGAAGGCGATCTACCAAAAGTATCTCGGCTGGTACGATGCCAATCCGGTCAATCTCGATCCGCTGCCGCCGGTGGCGTCGGGCAAGAAATACGTGGAGTATATGGGCGGCGCGGACGCCATCCTCGCGCGGGCGCGCGCGGATTTTGACAAGGGTGAATTCCGCTTCGTCGCGCAGGCGCTGGGCCATCTCGTCTTCGCCGAGCCCGACAACGCGGCGGCGCGGGGCCTGCTGGCCGATACGCTGGAGCAACTCGGCTATGCCGCCGAGAGCTCGACCTGGCGCAACGCCTATCTGTTCGGCGCGCAGGAGCTGCGCCAGGGCATGCCGAAGACGCCGCCGCGCCCCCCGATGCCGCGCGAGACGCTGGCGGCACTGCGCACGTCGCAGCTCTGGGACGTGCTCGGCATCCGCCTCAACGGCCCCAAGGCGGAAGGCAAGCACATCGTGCTGAACTGGAGTTTCTCCGACACCGGCGAGACCTTCGTGCTCAATCTGGAGAACTGCGCGCTGACCTATAGCGAGGGCGTGCAGGCAGAGAACGCGGATGCCAGCTTCACGCTGGCGCGCGCGACGCTGGACGAGGTGATCGCGAAGCTGACGAGCTTTCCGGAGGCGGTGGCGGCCGGCAAGGTCAAGCTGTCGGGCAATCCGTTGAAGCTCGCCGAGCTGATGGCCCTGATGGACGAGTTTCCAAGAATGTTCGAAATTGTGGAGCCGAAGCGGGCGGTGGTGGGGTAGCCATCGCTGCTGCGTCACACTCGTCGTTGCGAGCGCAGCGAAGCAAGCCAGAATCTTTCCGCGGAGATAGTCTGGATTGCTTCGCTGCGCTCGCAATGACGAGTTGATGGAGTAGGGGCGCAACATACTCGGTGTCGTCCCGGCGCAGGCCGGGACGACGACAGAGGATCGTCGCTTCCTACTCTGCGCTGCTCACCAGCTTGATCCGCGGCGCCTGTTCCTCGGTCAGGCTGCGATAGGCGGCGAGGTAGTCCAGCGCCATCCGCCGCGCGGTGAAGCGTGTTTCGAACTGTTTGCGGATCGCGGCGCGGTTCAGTTGCGGAAGCCGCTTGACCACGCCAGCGGCGCTGATGACGTCCTCGACCACGAAGCCGGTGAGGCCCTCGTCGATGATTTCCGGCACCGAGCCGCGGTTGAAGGCGATCACCGGCGTTCCGCAGGCCATGGCCTCGATCATCACGAGGCCGAACGGCTCTGGCCAATCGATCGGCAGCAGAAGCGCGAGGGCGCTGCTCAGGAAGTCGGACTTCTCGTGATCACCGATCTCACCGATGAACTCCACCAGCGGATTGTTCTCGATCATCGGCTTGATCAGCTCGTCATAGTAGTCCTGGTCGGCACGATCGACCTTGGCCGCGATCTTCAGCGGGATGCCGCAATGGGTCGCGATCTTGATGGCGCGGTCGACGCCTTTCTCCGGCGCGATGCGGCCGAGCACGGCGAGATATTCCTGCTTCACCGGTTTCGGCGTCAGCAGGTTTTCGGGCAGGCCGTGGTGGATCGTCGTCACCCAGTTCGCCTGCGGCACCGGCCGCCGCTGCGCGTTCGAAATCGAGATCACCGGCATCTTGGAGAAGGTGTTGAAGACCGGTTGATGCTCCGGCAGGTCGAGCCGGCCGTGCAGCGTGGTCAAGAACGGCGTCGGCTGGCGGTAGAACAGCGACCATGGATAGTAATCGAGGTGGAAGTGGAGGAAGTCGAACTCCTCGTCGTCACATTTCTGCCGCACGCGCTCCAGGAGCACCATGTGCAGTGCGTTCGGGTCTCGTACGGAACCGTCGAGGCGAAGCGCCCGCGGCCATAATGCATCGAGCTTTGCGGATGTCTGCGAATCGCCACTGGCGAACAGCGTCACGTCATGCCCCAGGGCTACCAACTCTTCCGTCAACCAATGCACCACCCGCTCAGTGCCGCCATACAGCTTGGGTGGAACAGCCTCCGTCAACGGAGCTACCTGCGCGATGCGCATCTCACCTTCTCCTCTGCGATCATGGATGTTGAAACCCCCACCTATGCGGCACTGGCAATGCCAGCCAAAGGAACGTTCCCGCAGTTGCGAAGTTCCTTCTTGCGAACGTTACTTATTCGACACCCTCTGGAATGGTCGCGATGCTGCCATCACATCTTCGCAGATCGTCCGCATCCGCATGTCGTGATCAGCGAGCCCGGGAACCGGGACGAAGCGGTCGATGTTCAGTCGATCAGAACCAAAATCCAAAATCTTCTCGACGGGGCGACAGCCATATGGATCAGCTTTCTGGGTACGCGCGCCGGCCATTTGCCTTCGTCTTGCGCTATCTTCGACGTCGCCTCGCATCACATCTGGTGATCCTGACGGCGGTCGTGGCTGCCGTTGCCTGCTCCGTGGGCACTCAGTACGGCGTCAAATTCCTGGTCGACAGTCTGTCGGCCGGAACGTCGCATGGCGGCAGCGTATGGCTGGCATTCATTCTGCTCATGTCGCTGATCGCCGCCGACAACTTCCTGTGGCGGATCGCAAGCTGGACAGCGAGCTTTACCTTCGTTCGGGTCACCGGTGATCTCAGGCGTGATATCTTTCGCCATCTGACCGGGCATGCGCCGAGCTATTTCTCAGATCGCATGCCCGGCATGCTGACGAGCCGCATCACGGCGACGTCGAACGCGGTGTTCACGGTCGAGAACATGTTCGTCTGGAACGTCTTGCCACCGTGCATTGCCACAATTGCGGCAATCGTGCTGATTGGAACCGTCAGCCCCTACATGGCGCTCGGCCTTGTCGTGGTCGCCGGCGGCATGGTGATCGCGATGTTCCATCTGGCCGCCGCCGGCAAGCCGCTGCACGACGACTTCGCCGACAAGGCGGCGGTCGTCGACGGCGAAATGATCGACGTCATCAGCAACATGCCGCTGGTTCGCGCTTTCTGCGGCATCAGCCATGAGCACGAGCGGTTCGATGCGACCGTCAATCGCGAGCTCACCGCGCGCGGCCGCAGCCTGCGTTATCTCGAGAAGCTTCGGCTGATCCATGCCGGCGTGACCGTTCTGTTGACCGTGGCGCTGATGGCCTGGGCCATCATGCTCTGGGAGCGCGGCACGGCGACCACCGGCGACGTCGTGCTGGTCTGCACGCTCGGCCTTTCCATTCTCAATGCGACGCGAGATTTGGCGGTGGCGCTGGTCGACGTCACCCAGCACGTCGCGCGGCTGACCGAGGCGATTGCGACACTGCTGGTGCCGCACGAATTGCGCGACCATCCCGAGGCCGAACCCCTGGTCAAGAGCGGCGCCGCGATCGCATTCAACAACGTCACCTTCGGCTATCCCGGGGCTGAAAAGATCTTCGAGCGCTTCAGCCTGCGGCTGCAGCCCGGCCAGCGCGTCGGTCTGGTCGGCCATTCCGGCGGCGGCAAGTCGACCCTGTTCACGCTGCTGCAGCGCTTCTACGATGTCGACGAGGGCAGCATCACCATCGACGGTCAGGACATCTCAAAGGTGACCCAGCTGAGCCTGCGCGAGGCGATCTCGGTGGTGCCGCAGGATATTTCCTTGTTTCATCGCTCGATCCGCGAGAATATCCGCTATGGGCGGCCGAACGCGACCGACGACGAGGTGCTGCGCGCGGCGATTGCGGCGCGCTGCGACTTCGTCGAGAGCCTGCCCGAGGGCCTCGACACCATGGTCGGTGACCGCGGCGTCAAGATGTCCGGCGGCCAGCGCCAGCGCATCGCGATCGCGCGGGCCTTCCTAAAGGACGCGCCGATCCTGCTGCTCGACGAGGCCACGGCCGCGCTCGACAGCGAGTCCGAGGAGGCGATCCGCGAGGCGCTGACGCGCCTGATGCGCGGCCGCACCGTGATTGCGATCGCGCATCGCCTTGCGACGCTGCGCAATTTCGATCGCGTCGTGGTGCTGAAGGCCGGCAGGATCATCGAGGACGGCGCGCCCGACCGGCTGATGCAGGGCCACGGGCCCTACCGTGAGCTGGTGACGCAGGAGATGAGCCGGCTCGCGAAAGTCGCCGCGTAAGCTCGACAGTCGCGTTCGCGTTGGTTGCGTCTCGAAACAAGCGCAGGGGAGCAGCTCATGGCAGCCGAAGTCGTCACCAAGTTCGTCTCCGTGGCGCGGACCGCGGAGCAGGTCGTGGAGCAGCCCTTCTATATCCCGATGACGGGGCCGTCGGCGCGCCCGCGACGCTCGCTCAAGCACGATGACACCTTCATCGTGCTCGACAGCCATGGCGACATCGGCGCATCGGCCGGCGGGCCGGACGGGCTGTTTCACCACGACACGCGCTATCTCGCGCGGCTGGAGCTCGTGCTCGACGATCTCCAGCCGCTGCTGCTCGGCTCCAACCTGCGCGACGACAATTCGGCGCTGACGGTCGATCTCACCAACCCCGACATCTACCGCGACGGCAGCCTCGTGCTGCAAAAGGACCTGCTGCACATCGTGCGCACGGTCTTCCTGTGGCGCGGCACCGCCTATCAGCGCATCGGCGTGCAGAACCACGGTGACAGGCCGGCCAGCTTCGAGCTGACGCTGCTGTTCGACAACGACTTCGCCGATCTGTTCGAGGTCCGCGGCGAGCGACGGCCGCGCCGCGGGACGGGCACGAGCAAGCTGCTCGGGCCGACCGACGTGCTGTTCGAATATCGCGGTCTCGACGATCGCGAGCGCACCACCGGCCTGCATTTCGATCCGCGTCCGACGCGGCTCTCCGTCAATGCCGCCACCTGGCAGCTCGAGCTGGATCCGCACCAGTCGAAATCGTTGTTCGTGGCAGCGTCCTGCAACCGGCCGGTCGCGGAGAAGCCGGCGCGCTTCTTCAGGGGCCTGCTCGCCCACCGCCGCGAGATGCGGCAGTCGACGATGGGCGCGACCAGCATCGAGACCTCCAACAACATCTTCAACGAGGTGCTGTGCCAGGCCATGGCCGACCTCAACATGCTGATGACGGAGACGCCACAGGGCCGCTATCCCTATGCCGGCATTCCCTGGTACTCGACGACGTTCGGGCGCGACGGACTGATCACCGCGCTGCAGATGCTGTGGATCGATCCGCGGATCGCCAAGGGCGTGCTGAGGCGGCTCGCGCATTTCCAGGCCAGGGCGATCGATCCGCTGGCCGATGCCGCGCCGGGAAAGATCCTGCACGAGATGCGCGGCGGCGAGATGGCGGCGCTGCGCGAGGTGCCGTTCGCGCAATATTACGGCAGCGTCGATTCGACCGCGCTGTTCGTGGTGCTCGCCGGAAGCTATTTCGAGCGCACCGGCGACGTGAAGACCCTGGTCGAGCTGTGGCCCGCGATCGAGGCGGGGCTCGCCTGGATCGACGGTCCCGGCGATCCCGACCAGGACGGCTTCGTCGAATATCAGCGCGCGACGGAGAAGGGGCTGGCGAACCAGGGCTGGAAGGATTCCTACGACGCCATCTTCCATGCCGACGGCCAGCTCGCGGAAGGCAATATCGCGCTCGCGGAGGTCCAGGGCTACGTCTATATGGCGAAGCAGCTGGCTGCGCGCTGCGCGCTGCGCCTCGGCAAGCCGGACCTCGTGCGCAAGTTCGAGGCCGAGGCCACCGCGCTGGCCGAGCGCTTCGAGCAGGCGTTCTGGTGCGAGGAGCTCGGTACCTACGCGCTGGCGCTCGACGGCAAGAAGCGGCCCTGCAAGGTCCGCACCTCCAATGCCGGGCAGGTGCTGTTCAGCGGCATGATCCGGGAGGACCGCGCCCGTTTCGTCGCGGCCGACCTGATGCGGCCGCATTTCTTCTCGGGCTGGGGCATCCGCACCGTCGCCGTCGGCGAGGTGCGTTACAACCCGATGTCCTACCACGACGGATCGATCTGGCCGCACGACAACGCGTTGATCGCGCTCGGGCTCGCGCGCTACGGCCTCAAGCATTCGGTGGCGCATGTCTTCAAGGGGCTGTTCGACGCCGCCACCTATATGGACCTGCGCCGGCTGCCCGAATTGTTCTGCGGCTTCCGGCGCGAGAAGCGGCGCGGGCCGACGCTGTATCCGGTCGCCTGCGCGCCGCAGGCCTGGGCCAGCGCGACGCCGTTCACGCTGCTGGAGGCGGCGCTGGGCCTCGAGTTCGACGTGGCGCGCGGCGAGATTCGTTTGCGCAATCCGCATCTGCCGGCGTTCCTGAACGAGGTCATCCTGCGCGATCTGCGCCTCGGCGATTCCAGCGTGGATCTGCGCGTCAGCCGCCACGGCGACGACGTCGCGCTGGAGGTGTTGCGCACCCGCGGCCAGATCCAGGTCTCGATCGTGCTGGCGCGCTAGCGGCGCGCGGTGAGGAGGGTGTTATGCGTGCGGCCGGATGGTTGGTCCTGAGCGCGATCGTCGCAGGCCTGACGGCCGCGGTATCCCGCGCTGCGGAGGAGTTGCCTGCAGGCGCTCCGACTGCTCCGCCCAGTGAAGCGAATGCGCCGGCGCCGGCCCAGCCGCCGGCTTCCACCGTGCCTGTGACGCCAAAAGACGCCGCGCCCCCGCCGTCGGTGACCATCATCGGCGCGAGCGATGCCCATGGCGTGCTCGGCCGGGACGTGCGCAGCGCCGCCGACGAGGACATGGGCCGCATCGTCGATGTCATCGTCGACCGGGACGGGCACGTGCGCGCGGCGGTGATCGATTTCGGCGGCTTCCTCGGCGTCGGCAGCCGTAAGATCGTGGTGGACTGGAACGCGATGCGGTTCGGCAAGATCGCCAACAAGAAGGACAGCATCACGCTGGAACTGACCAAGGCGCAGGTTGCGGCCGCGCCGGAATACAAGGAAGACACGCCGATGGTCGTGCTCGGCGCGTCCGGCAGCCTTCAACCGCTGCAAGCGATCCAGTGAGGTCCCGGGGAGGGCTGACCGCCTGTGCTGTTGTCCAGGAAGCCGAAGCATGCAGATCGCGATGGCCACGTTGAACCGGACAACGTCGCCGCGCTGCCGCCTGCGGGCATTCCGGCGCCGTCGCGTCAGAGCCTGCGCGGCCTCGACTGGTTCATCTTCTTCCTCGCCGACGTGCAGACCGGGTTCGGTCCCTTCATCGCGGTCTACCTGACGACGCAGAAATGGACGCAGGTCGAGATCGGCCTCGTGCTGTCGATCGGCGGCATCGTCGCCCTGATCGGACAGGTGCCGGGCGGCGCGATCATCGATGCCGCGAAGTCCGAACGGCTGGTCGCAGCGCTCGCGATCGCGACCATCGGCGCCTGCGCGCTCGCCTATGCCGCGATGCCGGTCTTCCCCGTGGTGGTGACGGCCGCCACCCTGCACGCCATGGCGAGCTGCGTGCTCGGGCCGGCGATCGCGGCGATCAGCCTCGGCCTCGTCGGTCCGCTCGCGATCGGCGAGCGGCTCGGCCGCAACGCGCGCTTCGCCTCGCTCGGCAACGGCGTCGCCGCCGCCGTGATGGGCACGGCGGGATATCTCTTGTCGAGCCGCTCGGTGTTCCTCGTCACCTTCCTGCTCGCGATCCCGACCCTGATCGCGCTGTCGCGGATCCGCGAGGAGGAGGTCGACATCAGGCGCTGTCACGGCGAGATGCCGCCGGAAGCCGCCGACCTCGGCGACACCAATGTCTGGCATTTGATCCGGCAACGTCCGCTCATCGTGTTCGCGCTCAGCATGCTGCTGTTGCAGCTCGCGAACGCGGCGATGATGCCGCTGATGGCGAGCGCGGTGACGGCGCGGTCGAGCCAGTGGGCGACCGTGCTGGTCGCAGCCTGCATCATCGTGCCGCAGGCGATCGTGGCGCTGCTGTCGCCGAGCGTCGGGCGCAAGGCGCAAGCCTGGGGCCGCCGGCCGCTGCTGTTGATCGGATTCGGCGCCTTGACGATTCGCGGTCTGCTGTTCGCGACCGTGCGCGATCCCTACCTGCTGGTCGCGGTGCAGGTGTTCGATGGGCTGACCGCGGCGGTGTTCGCAGTGATGATTCCGCTGATCGTCGCCGACGTCGCCTTCGGCAGCGGCCATTTCAACCTGGCGCAGGGCATCGTCGGCACCGCGAGCGGCATCGGCGCGTCGCTGAGCACGGCGCTCGGCGGCTATGTCAGCGACAAGTTCGGCAACGCCACCGCCTTCATCGGGCTGTCCGGCGTCGCTGCGACCGGGCTGCTGCTGATCCTGTTGGTCATGCCGGAGACCCGGCGCGCCGGTATGACCGTGACGAAAGAAATGGCCGGCTGAGGACTTCAGCCGGCCAAAGTAGGCAGGGAGGAAGAGAGTCAGGCGTCGAGATTGTGCAGGCGCTGGCGGTTGCGCAGCACGATCTGGCGGGCGCCGGAGAAGCCGAGAATGCCCTGGGTGTGCAGCTGGGACAGCGCACGCGACACGGTTTCGAGCGTGAGGCCGAGATAGTCGCCGATGTCGCGGCGGCACATCGGCAGCGCCATCATGCCGGCAACCGCGAGACGGCGGTCCATCTCGAGCAGGAAGGTCGCAACGCGCTCCATCGCGGTCTTGCGGCCGAGCAGCAGCATGTGATCTTCGGCGTGACGCAGCTCGGACGCCGTCATGGCCCAGAGCTTGCGGGCGACCTGCACGTCGGTGCCGGCGGCCTTCTCGAGGCTGGCGCGCTTCGCGAGGCGCACATTGGTGTCGATGATGGCTTCGGCAGCGAGGCGGTGGGTAGCGCCGGATTCGAGGCCGAACACGTCGCCGGGAAGATGGAAGGCGCCGATCTGGCGACGACCGTCGGAGAGAAGCTTGTAGCTGCGCACCGCGCCTGAGACGACCTGGTAGACATATTCGGCCGGCTCGTCCTCGCCATAGATCTCCTCGTCCTTGCGGTAGGAGAACTCGGTGGCGACGAGACCGACATGGCCGGTGATCGCGCCGAACTGGTCGGAAACGGGGTGGGCAGGGGCAATCTTGCCACGAACTTGCGTGTTGATCGCGTGGGTCTTGAGTGTCTGGGTCAGCATCTGCGCCATCTCCGTTGTGATGGAACACTGCTACCCGCGTTTGCGCAATCCGGAAATTTCGCGCGTTATCTTAAGGACGTTTACCTACGTAGAAACCCGTAGGTCAATTACCGCGGCGGTCCTGGATGGCTCCCCGGATGCACTTGACCAGGTTTTCATCGAGAAGCGGCTTCAAAACGACGTCCCTGACGCCCGCCGCGGCCGCCCGGGTCGAGATGTTCTCGTCCGGATAGCCGGTGATCAGGATCACGGGCGTGTCGCTGTCGGATTTGCGCAGGCGACCGGCAAGGTCGATCCCGTTGATATCGGGCATCTTGTAGTCGATGACATAGCAGTCCGCGCCCGGCGCGCCGGAGGCGTTAAGCAGCGCCGTCGCGCTCCTGAACGTCCGCACGGCGAAGCCGTCGGTTTCGAGCAGGAAGCGCAGGGAGCCCAGCACGGCGGCATCGTCGTCGACCACGTAGACGGTGGGCTTTGCCGATGACACCATCCGGACATGCTGAGGGTGCGAGCCAATCTCGATCATCTTGACTGGCTAGCACAGGCGGCCACAACCGCCTTGACTTGCCTCAATCCTTGAGCATGCCGGCGCGCATCGCGAGGCGAACCAGCTCCGAGAGAGAGTTGGCCTGCATCTTGGTCATGACGTTGGCCCGGTACACTTCGATCGTGCGCGGGCTGATGTCGTATTCGCGCGCGATCAGCTTGTTGGAAAGACCTGCGATCAGTCCCTCCATCACCTGGCGCTCCCGGGGACTCAAGGATGCGACGCGGGCGGCGATGTCCTGCGCGACGGCCTCGTTCTTGGCGGCCGGCTCGGCCTGGCGGATCGCAGTTTCGATCATGGCGGTGAGACGATCGTCCTCGAACGGTTTCTCCAGGAACTCGACCGCCCCGAGCTTCATCGCCTCGACCGCGAGCGGCACGTCGCCGTGCCCGGTCATTATCAGGATAGGAAACGGGCTTTGCTGCGCCTTCATGCGCTTCAGAAGCTCGATGCCGTCGAGGCCCGGCATGCGCACGTCGGAGACGACGCAGCCGAAGGCGAGGCCGGGCAGGGCGTCGATGAAGCTCTGCGCGTTGTCGAACAGCGTGACGCCGAAGCCGGAGGAATCCAGCAGAAAGTTCAGCGAGTCCCGCATCGCCTCGTCGTCATCGATGACGTAGACATGTCCCTTGGTCGTCATGCATCAATTCTCGTCGGCTGCCGGGAGGGTGAAGCGGAATGTCGCCCCGCCCGATGCGTTGCTCTCGGCCCACATGCGTCCGCCGTGAGCCTCGATGATCGAGCGGCTGATCGACAGTCCCACGCCCATGCCGGTGTCCTTGGTGGTGAAGAAAGTCTGAAACAGGTTTGGAATGACGTCGTCCTGGAAGCCGGAGCCGGTGTCCGACACCTCGATCTCGATCATGTCGTCGGCAACGGGCGTGTTGGTGACGACCAGCTCGCGCCGCGGCGACGGCGCCATCGCCTCCAGCGCGTTGCGGAACAAATTGACCAGGACCTGCTGGATCTGCACCCGGTCGGCGAGAACGAGGTCGGCTTCCGGATCGAGGCTGAAGCGGAGCTGCACGTTCTGCTCGCGCGCGCCGGCGAGCCCGAGCGCGCCGGCCTCCTCGATCAGCTTGGACAGGCTCTCGACCCGCTTCTCCGATTCGCCGCGGGAGACGAAGTCGCGCAGGCGCCGGATGATCTGGCCGGCGCGCAGCGCCTGCTCGGCGGCACGATCCAGCGCGCTCTCGACCTTCGCCGCGTTCGGGTCGACGCTGCCGGCCAGCAGCCGCCGCGAGCCCTTCATGTAGTTGCTGATCGCCGCCAGCGGCTGGTTGAGCTCGTGCGCGAGGGCGGAGGCCATTTCGCCCATGGCGCTCAACCTGGAGACGTGGATGAGCTCGGATTGCAGCTCCTGGAGCCGCGCCTGAGTCTGCTGGTGCTCGGTGAGGTCGCGGACGAAGCCGGTGAAATAGGGCTCGCCGCCGGACTGCATCTCGCCGATCGACAGGTGCATCGGGAAGGTGGTGCCGTCGCGGCGCCTGCCGGTGACGATGCGGCCGATGCCGATGATGTGGGGATCGTGGGTGGTGCGGTAGCGGGCGATGTAGCTGTCATGCCGGGAGCGGTCGGGCTCCGGCATCAGGATGCTGACGTTCTGGCCGATCGCCTCGTGCTCGGACCAGCCGAACAGGCGCTCGGCGGCGGTGCTGAAAAGCTGGATGATGCCGTGGCCGTCGATGACGATCATGGCGTCGGGGATCGTGTGGAGGATGGAGCGGAGGTGGGTCTCGCGGGTCCGCAGCGCTTCCTCGACCTGCTTCTCCTCGTCGATATCGAGGAAGATGCCGCTGAGATGCCGGGCCGAGCCGGCTTCGTCCCGGATGACGCCGGCGCGGGCGCGAATCCACTGTCCTCCGTTGGCGCCCGCGACCTTGAAGGACACGTCGAAGCCGCCGCCGCGTTCGCTGACGTGCTTGATCGCGCTTTCCACGCGGTCGCGATCCCTGGGCTCGAGACGCGACAGGAAGAGGCCGTAGCTCGCGGGCTGGCCCTGCGCGATGCCAAGCAGCGTCCTGGCGGTGTCCGACCAGTCCAGTTCCCGCGTTGCGAGGTCGAGATCCCAGGTGCCGACGCCGAATCCCTCGATCCGGACTCGGAAATGCTCGCCGCGACCATCGTCTGGCGGATGCGTTACGCGGGTCGGCGACAATCGACGGCTCCCATCTTGATGCGGCGGGCAAGGTGCCGCGAGACTGAGGGCAATTTCACCCATGGGCGGGCCGGAGGCAAGTTCGGATGTCTGATTCCATTGCCGGATTCCCCGCGACCGGGCGGCCGGCGATTTGATCTAGCTCATCCTGCCTTGCACCGGCGAGGCTAGATTTCGCGCCAGTTCATGCCGTGCGGAGAATCCCGATGACATACGCGACCGTGATGGTCAGCCTGGCGCTCGATCGATCCAATGAGGCGTGTCTTCAGGTCGCGGGCGAGCTCGCCGAGCGATTCGAAGCGGCCATCGTCGGGGTTGCCGCGGCGCAGTTTGCGCCGCCGCTCTACTTCACCGACGGCGCCGAGGGCCAACGGCTGATCGAGGAGGGCGAAGCGTCCGTCAAGCGGCGCCTGGCGGGTCTCGAGGCGCAATTCCGCGCCGCGACGAAGAATCGTGGCGGGCACGGGGAGTGGCGCAGCGCCCTGGACTTTCCGGCGCGCTTCGTGCTGGCGCACGCGCGCTGCGCCGACGTCGTCGTCAGCGGCGGGCAGAGCCCGGCAGTCTCCGACGCCTTCGCGCTGGCAAGCCCCACGGATCTTGTGATGCAGCTCGGCCGTCCGCTTCTCGTCGTGCCCGACCGCGTCAACTGGCTCGATCTGCGCAGCGTGCTGGTGGCGTGGAAGGATACGGCGGAGGCGCGGCGGGCGGTGGCGGACGCGCTGCCCATGCTGCGCAAGGCGAGGGACGTCACCGTCGTCGGGATTCCGGAGCAGGGCGACGACCACTCGAGCGTGATGGCCGGCGTCACTGACGTCGCCGCCTGGCTCGCCCGTCACGGAGCCACCGCGACGGCGCGTGTCTCGGAGGCTGCGCGGAACGAACCCGCCGCCGTGCAATTGGAGAAGGCCGCCGCCGACGTCGGCGCCGGCCTGATCGTGGCGGGTGCCTACGGGCATTCGAGGTTCCGTGAGCTGATCCTGGGCGGCGTCACCCGGCACCTGCTCACGCAATCCACGCGTTGCGTGCTGCTGTCGCACTGACGGCCGGTCGGCCATAGCGAGTTGAGGAGGACGCGCCGTGTACAGATTTCTCGAGCAGACCGCCGGTGGCTACATGACGCGCAAGGTCAAGACGGTGCAGCGCGACCGCAACATGCTCGAGCTCAGCGAGATGTTCGAGCGCGACGATTTCAACTCCTATCCGGTCGAGGACGACGGACAGGTGGTCGGCATCGTCACCAAGTTCGACATCCTGAAGTGCTTCGCCTTCAGCCCAAACCAGATGCTGCCGCGCTACCATGACCTGATGAGCCGCAAGATCGGCGACGTCATGACACCGGAATTCATCTATGTCAGCCCCGATACGCGCCTGACGCGCGTGCTCCAGATCATGGTCGAGCACCGCATCAGGAGTATCATCGTGCTCGACGGCGCGCAGAAGCTGGTCGGAATCATCGCCCGCGAGGACGTCATCAAGGCGCTCAAGGCCACGGCAAGCGACTGACTTCTTCCTTCTCCCCCTGCGGGAGAAGGTGGCATAGGCCGCCTACGGCGGCCGTTCTTGAGAACGCCGAAGCGAAGTTTCGGCTATGGCGCCGGATGAGGGGTCTGTCTCCACGGAGACGTGCCCTCTCCCGCAAGGGGAGAGGGCGCATCAACCGGCCGCCGTCTCCCATGAGCGGAAATCCATTTGTGTTGATTTCAATCAATTCCCCGCGAGGGTGAATGTGGTTTCTGGCTCCGTGTTCTTTCAGAGAGAATCCACATGAGCCAGCCCTCCATCTCCAAATCCATGACCATCGGTGAAAGCGGCCTGGCTGTCGTGTTTGCAGCCACCGCCTTCCTCTGCGTGGTCGCCGCGGCCAAGGCGCTCGACGCGCCGTTCGCCTTCCATGCCGCGCTCAGCGCGGCGGCGAGCGTGGCGGCGGTGTTCTGCATCATCAACCGCTACTTCGAGCGCCCGGCGGCGCTGCCGCCGGCGGAGATCAACGGCCGTCCCAATTACAACATGGGGCCGATCAAGTTCAGCTCCTTCATGGCGATGTTCTGGGGCATCGCCGGCTTCCTCGTCGGTCTCATCATCGCCTCGCAGCTGGCCTGGCCCGCGTTGAACTTCGATCTGCCGTGGATCCAGTTCGGCCGGTTGCGGCCGCTGCACACCTCGGCCGTGATCTTCGCGTTCGGCGGCAACGTGCTGATCGCAACGTCCTTCTACGTCGTGCAGAAGTCCTGCCGCGTTCGCCTCGCCGGCGACCTCGCGCCCTGGTTCGTCGTGATCGGCTACAACTTCTTCATCCTGGTCGCGGGCACCGGCTATCTGCTCGGCGTCACCCAGTCGAAGGAATATGCCGAGCCGGAATGGTACGCGGACCTGTGGCTGACCATCGTCTGGGTGGTCTATCTGCTCGTCTTCCTCGTCACGATCATCAAGCGCAAGGAACCGCACATCTTCGTCGCGAACTGGTTCTATCTCGCCTTCATCGTCACGATCGCGGTGCTGCATCTCGGCAACAATCCGGCGCTTCCCGTCTCGGCGTTCGGCTCGAAGTCCTACGTCGCCTGGGGCGGCATCCAGGATGCGATGTTCCAGTGGTGGTACGGCCATAACGCGGTCGGCTTCTTCCTGACCGCCGGCTTCCTCGCCATCATGTACTACTTCATTCCGAAGCGCGCCGACCGGCCGATCTATTCCTACCGCCTGTCGATCATCCACTTCTGGGCGCTGATCTTCCTCTACATCTGGGCAGGTCCCCACCACCTGCACTACACGGCGCTGCCTGATTGGACGCAGACGCTCGGCATGACCTTCTCCATCATGCTGTGGATGCCGTCCTGGGGCGGCATGATCAACGGCCTGATGACGCTGTCGGGTGCCTGGGACAAGCTGCGCACCGATCCCGTGCTGCGCATGCTGGTGGTCTCCGTCGCCTTCTACGGCATGTCGACCTTTGAAGGCCCGATGATGTCGATCAAGGTGGTCAACTCGCTCAGCCACTACACCGACTGGACCATCGGCCACGTCCACTCCGGCGCGCTCGGCTGGGTCGGCTTCGTCTCCTTCGGCGCGCTGTACTGCCTGGTGCCGTGGGCCTGGAATCGCAAGGGCCTCTACAGCCTGAAGCTCGTCAACTGGCACTTCTGGGTCGCGACCCTCGGCATCGTCCTCTACATCTCGGCGATGTGGGTGTCCGGCATCCTCCAGGGCCTGATGTGGCGCGCCTACACCTCGCTCGGCTTCCTCGAATATTCCTTCATCGAAACCGTCGAGGCGATGCATCCCTTCTACATCATCCGCGCCGCAGGCGGCGGCCTGTTCCTGATCGGCTCGCTGATCATGGCCTACAATCTCTGGATGACCGTTCGCGTCGGCGAGGCGGAGGTCCAGATGCCCGTCGCTCTTCAGCCGGCGGAATGAGGAGCTCAAGCAATGTCGTTCTGGACACGCCACCAAATCTTCGAAAAGAACTCGATCATCCTGATCGTGGGCATCCTCCTGGTGATCTCGATCGGCGGTCTCGTCGAGATCACGCCGCTGTTCTACCTCAAGAGCACGATCGAGAAGGTCGACGGGGTCAGGCCCTACACGCCGCTCGAGCTTGCGGGGCGCAACGTCTACGTCCGCGAGGGCTGCTATCTCTGCCATTCGCAGATGATCCGGCCGCTGCGTGACGAGGTCGAGCGCTACGGCCACTTCTCGCTCGCCGCCGAAAGCATGTTCGACCATCCGTTCCAGTGGGGGTCCAAGCGCACCGGTCCGGACCTTGCGCGCGTCGGCGCCAAATATTCCGACGACTGGCACGTCACCCACCTGATCAACCCGCGCGCGATCGTGCCGCAGTCGGTGATGCCGGGCTATCCGTTCCTCAGCCAGAACGAGGTGGATGCGGACACGATCGCCGACCACATGCGCACGCTGCGGGCCGTCGGCGTGCCCTACACCGACGACCAGATCGCCAACGCGGGCGCCGATATGAAGGCCCAGGCCGATCCGGACAATGCGGGCTCCGACGCCTTCAGCAAGCGATACGCCAAGGCGGTGGTGCGCAACTTCGACGGCAAGACCGGTACGCCGACCGAAATGGACGCGCTGATCGCGTACCTGCAGATGCTCGGCACGCTCGTCGACTTCAAGATCTACAACGAGAAAGCCAATCTTCGCTGAGAAGGCATCAACGATGAAAGCCATCCTGACAGCCCACAATCTTGCGTCCGAACTGGTGACGACGATCTGGACGCCGGTGTTCGTCGCGATCTTTCTCGCGATCATCGCCTACGCATTTTGGCCCCGTAACAAGGCCGCGTTCGACGAAGCGGCACGCCTGCCGTTGCGGGAGGAGTGAAAGACCATGACCGATCATAGCGAAGTCGATACCGTCACCGGCAAGTCCACCACCGGACATGAATGGGACGGCATCAAGGAGCTCAACACGCCGCTGCCGCGCTGGTGGGTGATCAGCTTCTACCTCACCATCCTCTGGTCGATCGGCTACTGGATCGTGTATCCGGCCTGGCCGCTGATCTCGAGCCATACGACCGGGCTGCTCGGCTACTCGACGCGCGCCAGCCTCGCGGTGGAACTCGCCAATCTCGAGGCGTTGCGCGGCGAGAAGATGGCGGCGTTGGCGGCGGCGCCGCTCGCCGACATCGAGAAGGACCCGGCCTTGCTGGCGCTCGCCCGCGCCAAGGGCAGGACCGTGTTCGGCGACAACTGCGCGCCGTGCCACGGCTCCGGCGGTGCCGGCGCCAAGGGCTACCCGAACCTGAACGACGACGACTGGTTGTGGGGCGGCACGCTCGACCAGATCATGCAGACCATCCAGTTCGGCGCGCGTTCGGGGCATGCCAAGACGCATGAGGGACAGATGCTCGCCTTCGGCAAGGACGGCGTGCTGAAGGCCGACGAGATCGTCACGGTCGCCAACTACGTGCGCTCGCTGTCAGGCCTTTCGACCCGCAAGGGCTTTGATGCGGTGAAGGGCGAGAAGATCTTCACTGAGAACTGCGTCGCCTGCCACGGTGACGGCGGCAAGGGCAACCAGGAACTGGGCGCCCCGAACCTGACCGACAAGATCTGGCTCTATGGCTCGGACGAGGCCGCCCTGATCGAGACCATCAGCCAGGGCCGTGCCGGCGTCATGCCGGCTTGGGAAGGGCGGCTCGACCCCGCCACCATCAAGGCTATGGCGGTTTACGTGCATTCGCTGGGTGGCGGAAAGTAGCAGATCCGGAGCGACGGAACGCAGCAACCGCATGTGGCATTTGGCACGGCCTGAGCGCGTGGCGTCGTCCTTCGAGACGACCGCGCCGCAGGGAAGCCGCTTCCCTATGCGCTGGCCTCGGTCCAGACGGGGGCGAACAAAAACGCCCCCGTTTGAGCTGGATCAACTGACGCGGCGGTGTCGGGTCTAGGTTCAATCGCACCTTCGAGAAGCTCCAGGCGATGAACAAGACCGTGAACCCCAAAGACCTCACATCGGAAGACGACTATGGGCCGCTCTACGCGGCCCGGAAGAAGGTCTATCCCCAGAGCGTCCAGGGCACGTTCCGACGGATCAAATGGGGCCTGATGGCGTTCTGCCTCGGCGTCTACTACTTCCTGCCCTTCGTGCGCTGGAACCGCGGCCTCGGCGCGCCCAGCCAGGCGGTGCTGATCGACCTTCCCAACAGTCGCTTCTATTTCTTCTTCATCGAGTTGTGGCCGCAGGAGGTTTACTACTTCACCGGCCTGTTGATCGTGGCAGCCGTCGCGCTGTTCCTGATGAACTCCATCGGCGGCCGCATCTGGTGCGGCTATCTGTGTCCGCAGACGGTCTGGACCGACCTGTTCTATGCCGTCGAGCGCCTGATCGAGGGCGACCGGCGCGAGCGGATGAAGAAGGACGCGTCGGCCGATCCGATGAAGCTCGAGCGCATCTCCGAGATCGTGCTCAAGCATTCGATCTGGCTGCTGATCGCCTGGTGGACCGGCGGCGCCTGGGTGCTCTACTTCAACGACGCGCCGACCCTGGTGAAGCAGCTCGTCACCTTCCAGGCGCCGACGATCGCCTATATCTGGATCGGCATCCTCACCGCGACGACCTATCTGCTCGCCGGCTACATGCGCGAGCAGGTCTGCACCTATATGTGCCCGTGGCCGCGCATCCAGGCGGCGCTCACCGACGAATGGGCGCTCAACGTCACCTATCGCTACGACCGCGGCGAGAAGCGCACCTCGGTGAAGAAGGCGGCCGAGCTGCGCGCGCTCGGTCAGCAGGTCGGCGACTGCGTCGATTGCTACCAGTGCGTTGCGGTCTGCCCGACCGGCATCGACATCCGCAACGGGCCGCAGATGGAATGCATCCAGTGCGGCCTCTGCATCGATGCCTGCGACAACGTGATGGCCAAGATCGGCCGGCCGAAGCGGCTGATCGGCTACGACAACGACATCAACATCCATCGCCGCCAGGAAGGCAAGGCGCCGATCTACCGGATCGTTCGGCCCCGCACGATCGTCTACAGCGCGATCATCGCCGCGGTCGGTGGCATCATGATCTATACGCTGGCGACGCGCAGCCTGCTCGACGTCAACGTGCTGCACGACCGCAATCCGGTGGCGGTCAAGCTCAGCGACGGCTCGATCCGCAACGCCTATACCGTGCGGTTGTTGAACAAGAGCGGTTACGACCGCGTCATCGCGATCGACGCGGACGGCCCGCCCAATCTGACCGTCCTTGTCGTCGGCGTGGATTCCGTGACGCCCGACCGGCCGATGGTCGTGGTTCCCCGCGATGCCACCAGCGAGCTGCGCCTGCTCGTGACGGCGCCGGCGGAAAGCAATCCGGAGAAGTCGGTCCCGGTCCGCTTCCACGTCACCGATATCGGCCTCGGCGAAGTCGCCTCCGCCACCGACAATTTCGTCGCGCCGTAGCATGAGGAGACTGCCATGGCATCCAAGCCGCTGACCGGAACCAAGGTGCTCCTGATGCTGGTCGCCTTCTTCGGCCTCGTGATCAGCGTCAACGTGACCATGATGAAGCTCGCGATCGCGACGCTGCCGGGCACGGACGTCGACAGCCCCTATGCCGCGGGCCTCACCTATGACCGCGAGATCTCGGCGGCGCAGGAACAGGCCGCGCGCAAATGGCAGGTCAGCGCCCATATCGAGCGTCGAAACGATGGCGGCGCTGCGATCCAGGTCGAGGCGCGTGATGCGAGCGGACAGCCGATCTCCGGACTGAAGTTCGGCGGACGCCTGGAGCGGCCGACTGACAAGCGCGGCGATCTCAAGGTCGAGCTGGCGGAAGCCGGCATCGGCATCTATCGCGGCAATGCCGCGTCCGTCGCGCCGGGACAGTGGGATCTGGTGATCGAGGGCGAGGCGCGCGGAGGGCGCGTGTTCCTGTCGCGCAACCGCGTGATCCTGAACTGAGGATGCCGCCATGCAGGTCACACGCGATTTCTCTCACTATGTTCGCGACGCCGGCGCGGGCCTCCGGCATATCGACCTCGCGGTCGAGGGCGTTCATTGCGCCGGCTGCATGGCCAAGATCGAGCGCGGCCTTTCTGCCATTCCTGATGTCACGCTGGCGCGCGTGAACCTGACCGATCGCCGTGTCGCACTGGAATGGAAGGCCGGCACCCTCGATCCCGGCCGCTTCATCGACCGGCTGGAGGAGCTCGGCTACAAGGCCTATCCGTTCGAGACCGAGAGCGCGGAAGCCGCCGAGGTCGCCGAATCCGGCTTCCTGCTGCGCTGTCTCGGCGTCGCGGCATTCGCCACCATGAACGTGATGATGCTGTCGATCCCGGTATGGTCCGGCAACGTCTCGGACATGCTGCCGGAGCAGCGCGATTTCTTTCACTGGCTGTCGGCGCTGATCGCGCTGCCGGCCGCGGCGTATGCCGGCCAGCCGTTTTTCCGCTCGGCTTGGCGGGCGCTTTCGGCCAAGACGACCAACATGGACGTGCCGATCTCGATTGGCGTGATCCTGGCGCTCGGCATGTCCGTGGTGGAGACCATCCACCACGCCGAGCACGCCTATTTCGACGCGGCGATCATGCTGCTGACCTTCCTGCTGGTCGGCCGCTTCCTCGACCAGAACATGCGGCGGCGGACCCGCGCGGTCGCAGGCAATCTCGCAGCGCTGAAGGCGGAGACCGCGGCCAAGTTCGTCGGGCCCGACGAGATCTCGCAGGTGCCGGTGGCGGCGATCCATCCCGGCGACATCGTGCTGCTGCGGCCCGGCGAGCGCTGTGCGGTCGATGGCACCGTGATCGAGGGCCGCTCCGAGATCGACCAGAGCCTGATCACCGGCGAGACGCTCTATGTTACCGCGGAGCATGGCACGCCGGTCTATGCGGGATCGATGAACATCTCCGGCACGCTGCGGGTGCGGGTCTCGGCGGCCTCCGAGGCGACGCTGCTCGCCGAGATCACGCGGCTGCTCGACAACGCGCTCCAGGCGCGCTCACGCTACATGCGCCTCGCCGACCGCGCCTCGCGGCTCTACGCGCCGGTGGTGCATGCGACAGCGCTTCTGACCATTCTCGCCTGGGTCATCGCCGGTGCGTCCTGGCATGATGCGATCGTGACCGGCGTCGCCGTGCTGATCATCACCTGTCCCTGCGCGCTGGGTCTCGCGATCCCGACCGTGCAGACGGTGGCCTCGGGCGCGATGTTCAGGGCGGGTGTGCTGCTCAATGCGGGCGATGCCATCGAGCGGCTGGCGGAAGCCGACCATGTCATCTTCGACAAGACCGGCACGCTGACGCTGCCTGATCTCGAAGTGATGAACGCAGCCGATATCCCCGCCGACATCTTCGAGCTCGCCGGACGTCTGGCGCTGTCGAGCCATCATCCCGTCGCCGCCGCGGTGGCGCAGGCCGCGGGCGCCAGGTCACCTGTCATCGGCGCGGTCGAGGATGCCGGGCAGGGGGTGCATGCCACCGTGGATGGCGTCGAGATCCGCCTCGGCCGTCCGTCCTTCTGTGGTGCCGAGGGTCTCGCCGGGCTGACCGACGATCTCGATCCCGAAGCTTCCATCGTTGCGTTCAGCAAGGGCACCGCAAAATTCATCCTTTCGGTGCGCCAGGGCCTGCGTCCGGACGCGCAGGCCGTGATCACGGCGCTGAGGGCGCGCGGCATCGGCATGGAGATCCTCTCCGGCGACCGCGAGCCGGCGGTGACGGCGGCGGCGCACGCGCTGTCCATTCCCGAATGGCGCGCCGGCGTCACGCCGGCCGACAAGATCGCGCGGATCGAGGAGCTGAAACGGCGAGGCATGAAGGTGCTGATGGTCGGCGACGGCATGAACGATGCGCCCTCGCTGGCGGCCGCTCATGTCTCGATGTCGCCGATCTCGGCCGCGCATCTCAGCCAGGCCACCGCCGACCTCGTCTTCCTCGGCCGGCCGCTGGCCCCCGTGGTCGCCGCCATCGACGCCTCGCGCAAGGCGCTGCATCTGATGCGGCAGAACCTCTGGCTCGCGATCGGCTACAACGTGCTCGCCGTGCCGGTCGCGATCAGCGGCGTGGTGACGCCCCTGATTGCGGCGGCCGCCATGAGCGGATCCTCGATCCTGGTGATGCTGAACTCGCTGCGCGCCCGCAGCGCCTCGCGGGAGATGGTGTGATGGAGATCCTGGTCATCCTGGTGCCGCTGGCCTTGATGCTCGGAGGTGCCGGTCTCGTCGCCTTCCTCTGGTCACTGAAAAGCGGCCAGTACGACGATCTCGACGGCGCCGCCTGGCGCGCCATTGCCGACGACGAGCCGCCGCAGGACGCACCGGTCAAGCGCTAAAGCATGATCCGGAACAGTGCGAAGCGGTTTTCCGGAAAGATCATGCGTAAGCAACGATCTAAGGCGCGATGACGATTCATCCAAATCTCATCGCGCTTCAGGGCCTCAGCGCGAGGGCGAGCAGGGCCGCCAGCGCAAGGGCTGCGCCGACGCCGGCGACGCAGGCGTGCCAGCCGAAGCTGTCGAACAACCGGCCGAGCACGGCCGTACCGACCAGGCCGCCGCAGAAGTAACACGCGAGATAAGTGCCGCTGGCGATGCCGCGATTCTCGCTTGCCGCCTGCCCGACGAAGCCTGTCGCAGCGGCCTGCGCGAAGAACGTGCCGACGCCGACCAGGACCATGCCGGCGAGCACTTCGCCGAGATGCGGCGCCATCATCAAGGGCAGGCCGAGCCCGGCGACGGCGAGCGCGCCCCAGATCGTCGGCCGCGTTCCGAGCCGAGCGACGGCCTTGCCGGCCAGAAGCGTCGTGACGACCGAGGGTAGGAAGACGAAATAGACGAGGCCGAGGTCCATCATGCCCAGCGCCAACGGCGGCCGCACGAGCACGAAATTCACGAACGTGAAAGTGCCGATGAAGGCGAACAGGATGCAGAAGCCGATGCCGAAGGCCGCACGGAGCCGCGGATTGCGCCAGTGCGCGATGGCGGCGGCGAGCGGCGAAGTTGGCATCATCGCGGGCATCGGCTGCATGCGTCGGATCGTGAAATAGACCAGCACCGCGCCGGTGAGATTGAGCGCTGCGAACAAATAGAAATTCCAGGCGAGGCGGAGGCCATCGACGACCGCCGCCGAGATCAGCCGGCCGACGAGGTTGCTCGCGACGTTGCCGGTGATGTAGGCGGCAAAGGCGCTGCCGGCGTCCATCGCGCTGCATTGCTCGCCGAGATAAGCGAGGGTGAGCGCGAACGCGGAGGCCATGCACAGGCCCTGCGCGACCCGCAACGCGGTGAAGACGGCAAGGTTGGGCGCGGACGCGAGCAGACTGGTGGGGATCGCCAGCAGCGTCAGGCTGAGCAGGATGCCCGTCCGCCGGTTGATGTGCGGGCTGAAGAAGCCGACGACGAGGCTGGCTATCGCCATGCCGAAGGTGCTGGCGTTGACGGCAAAGCCCATCGCTGCGGGGGTGACGCCGTAGTGTCGCGTCAGCGAGGGCAGGATCGCCTGCGTTGCGAAGAGGTCGACGACGGTCAGGAATGCGGTGAGGCCGATCACGAGCGAGCGCAGCGCAAGGCCCGGCGAGTGCGCCGCCATCGTTATTGCGGCCGGTCTGATCGGCGCGGAAAGATCGGTCATGTCGTTGCGTCTCCTCATGCCGGATGTCATTCCGGGTGCGGCTTCGCGAGCCGGAATGACGTAGGGCTATCGCACTTCTCGTTTTGTCAGCCCCGAGGGTGCGCCTCGTCCTTCGAGACGACCGCTTCCCGGTCTCCTCAGGATGAGGCTGAGCGACATCGGTGCCCTTAGGCTGCTGCCGCGCACACACCGTCCTCATCCTGAGGAGCCCGCCTGAAGCGGGCGTCTCGAAGGATGGCCACAGCGAATTACATGTGATGATCGTTGGGATCCTTGCGGACGTCGCCGACATAGAGAATGACGGTCTCCTTGCCGAGGTTCTTCCACCAATGCGAGGTGCCGTAGACCTCGGGGCGGATGTCGCCGGCCTTGTGCATGATCGGGTCGACGCAGTTGGACGCGTATTCCACGATCTGGCCCTGCTGCACGAAGATCAGGGCGGGGCGGTCGTCATGGCTGTGCCAGGGCACGATGCCGCCGGGGGCGATGGTCAGCTTGCGGAAGCGCAGCTCCCGGCCCTCGATATGGGCGGGCTGCTTGCCGAGGTCGATCGTGCCGAGCGTCACGTCGGTGACGCCGACCGGCTTGAAGTCGACCATCTGCTGTGCGTTCGGCTTGATCTTGTCGGCGGGACATTCGCCCGCCAGGATCGGCGTCGCGAATGTCAGTGCACCGAGTACGGCTGCGCCCGACCAGACCAGGCGCGACAACATGCGTTGCTTGAACATGGGAAGTCTCCTCTGTTGGCCGCAACCTCGCTGGTCGCCGGCTATGGCAGGAGCTTCGTCGAGACCGCGCCGATGTTGAAATGCCGGCTTGCTTTCGATGCGATAGCCCTGCGCTATCTTGATGCGCGGCGGCTATCGAACCGATTGGGCATCGGCATTTCCGCTTCCGGGGGATCTGGCGTCCGATGACAGGGCGCCCGATTGGCGGGCGTTCACGTCAATCCGGAGAAGCATCTCATGACGAAAGTGTCAAAAACCCTGATCTTTTCCGCCGCCTTCGCGGTGATCGCCACATCGGCCTTCTCGGAAGCGGCCTGGGATTTGAAGGCCGACATGGCCTATGTCTATGGCGGGCCGGGCAAGATGTCGGCGATGGCCATGGCCCCGGCCGAGAAGAACCACGAAGCCATGATGAGGAACGCCAAGAAGGTGCCCGCCAACACCGTCTTCTTCATGGACAACGGCACGCTGTATTCCACGTCGGGGCGGCTTGATCCCACCGGCAATTTTTACGTGAACTGAACCGGTCCACGCGCGACGGCCGCCCTTGCGGGCGGCCCGATCTCACCTACTATTCGCATCAGGAACGCCGGAGCGGAAGATGACGTCTCTCTCACCAGCCGACACCGATCGACTGAGGCTCGCGTTCCAGCGTTGCCGCGACATGGAGGGGACGCTGAACGATCAGCTCCGGGCCTATGCGGATGCGAGCCGTCAGGTGTTTCCGGCCTATGGCGAGGCGGTGGATCGCCTGGTGGCGAGACTGAACGGCAACGGCGGAGGCGAGACCGCCCCGCGTCCGGGCGATGCCATGCCACCATTCATGCTGCCGGATGAAAGTGGAAGTCTGGTCGCGCTGCCCGCGCTCCTGGAGCAAGGTCCCGTCGCGGTGATGTTCTTCCGCGGACACTGGTGCCCTTATTGCCGGCTCAATGTCCGCGCCGTGGTGCAGGCGCAGGAGCGCATCAAGTCGATCGGCGCGCAGGTCGTCGCGATCATGCCGGAGACGCAGGAATACACGCGGCAGGTCAAGGCCGACTCCGGCGCGCCGTTTCCGATCCTGACCGATCTCGACAACGGCTATGCGCTGTCGCTCAATCTCGCGATCTGGCTCGGCAGCGAGATCCAGGGCCTGTTGTCGTATCAGGACATGGCGAAGTTTCACGGCAATGACGGCTGGATGCTGCCGATCCCCGCCGTGTTCGTCGTCGGCCGCGACGGGATCGTCAAGGCGCGCTTCGTCGATCCGGATTTCCGCAAGCGCATGGAGATCGACGATCTGATCGAAGCGCTGGAGCGTGCGAGCCGGGAGAATTGAGCCCGCTTTCTTCCCTTCTCCCCTCGTGGGAGAAGGTGGCGCGAAGCGCCGGATGAGGGGTATCTATCCGCGTGCACTGATGCTCGCGGAGACATACCCTCACCCAAGCGAGTCTGCGTCTGCCAGCGTCGCTGCCCCCTCCCACAAGGGGCGAGGGCACAGCAATGCGCACCTCGCGTGGTGCAAGAGCGCTCATCTGCTATCCCGCGATCTCCCGCCAGTCCGCGCCGCGCAGCATCCGCATCATCGCATTGGCGACGGCCGTTCGCTGCCGGCCGGCGACGCCGTAGAGGCTGACGGTGCGGCGTGCGTCGAGCCCGGCGACTGCCGCGCGTTTGACGCTCTCCGGCACCGGCGAGGTGTGCGGCATCATGGCGATGCCGATATCGGCCTCGACCAGCTCGATCAGATCGCGCTCGCTCGAAATCTCGTGGCCGTGATCGACGTCGATGCCGTGCTCGCGCAGGCTGGCGGAGATACGGCGGGAATGCTCGCAGTAATTCCGGCCGAGCAATTGCTCCGCGCGCAAATCATCCGGCTCGACCGTGTCGTGCCCGGCAAGACGGTGCTTCCTGCTGACGACGAGATCGAAGCCTTCCGTGAACAGCGGCCACACGTCGAGCCGCTCCCAGGTTTCGTCGATCTCGGCGGCGATGCCGAGTTCGGCTTCGCCCTTCTTCAGGATTTCACCGACCTCGCGGCTGGTCCCGCGCAGGAAGCGCAGCTCGAGCCGGTTGAACTGCCGCCTGATTTCGTTGAGATGCGGAATGAGCAGGGCCAGGTCGATCGAATGCGTCAGCGCAATGCGCAGCGCGCCGATCTCGCCGCTCTGGAACGAGGAAGCGAGCGAGCGCGCGCCGCTGGCGGCGTCGAAGCATTGCTTCAGCAGCGGATGCATGCGCTGGCCGAGCTCTGTCAGTTGTGCGGCCGGCCGTTCGCGGCGGAACAGGTCGCCGCCGAGCTCGGCCTCGAGCTGCTTGATCGCGCGCGTCAGCGAGGGCTGCGTCACGTTGCATTCCTCGGCGGCGCGGGTAAAATTCAACAGCTGCGCCACCGCGAGGAAATAGCGGACCTGGTGCATTTCCATGGATCGGCTCCCAGCTGGATCGAGCGGAATCTAGCCGATCCGGACAGGGAATGACATCCCGGGCTCGATAGCGCCTGCGTATGGTTATGGAAGCCAGCCGGCATTTCCAAAAGGCCCGACAATCGCCGAGAACGGCAGGATGTAACAATGGCCTTACGCCCGACGAATGATAACCATAGGCTCGACAGGAGCGAGACATGAGCGGGATCCGGGACAATGCGCAGCGCAAGGGTATGGACCTGCCGGGGCAGGTGGTTCTCGTGCTCCAGGGCGGCGGCGCACTCGGGTCCTACCAGGCCGGGGTCTACCAGGCCTTGCAGGAAGCCGGCATCGAGCCGGACTGGATCATCGGCACGTCGATCGGTGCGATCAATGCGAGCCTGATTGCCGGCAACGCAAGGGAGCACCGCCTCGCGCGCTTGCGCGAGTTCTGGAAGCGAATGGAGCAGCAGCCGGTCTGGGACTGGCGCACCGCGTTTCCCGGCTTCAACGAGAAGCTGGCTTATTGGTCGACGGTCACCCACGGCATTCCAGGTTTCTTCCGGCCCAATCCGCTGGCGCATGCCGGCGATTCCTATCCGCTGGGTCCCGATCACGCCGGCTTCTATTCGACAGTGCCGCTGGAGAAGACGCTGAGCGAGCTGGTCGACTTCGATCTGGCCAATCGTTGTACGCCGCGCCTGACGGTCGGTGCGGCTCATGTCGGCACCAGCGAGATGCGCTATTTCGACAGCCGCGACGGCGAGCTGACGGTGAAGCATGTGATGGCTTCAGGTGCACTGCCGCCGGCTTTTCCGGCGGTGCGCATCGACGGCGAGCTCTATTGGGACGGAGGCATCCTGTCGAACACGCCGACGGAGGCGGTGTTCGACGACAATCCACGCAGGGATTCGCTGATCTTCTCCGTGCATCTTTGGAATCCCGTCGGACCGGAGCCGACCACGATGGCGGAGGTGCTGAACCGGCACAAGGACGTGCAATATTCCAGCCGCATCGCCAGCCAGATCGTCCGACAGCAGCAGGCCCATCGTCTGCGCCATGTCATCAACCAGCTCGCGGCGCGGCTGCCCGAGAGCGAGCGCAACGATCCCGCGGTGCGGGAGCTGACGAGCTACGGCTGTCCAACCCGCATGCATGTGGTGCGGCTGCTGGCGCCGCAGCTCGAGCACGAGACCCATACCAAGGATATCGACTTCAGCCCGTCCGGGATCACGCGGCGCTGGCATGCCGGCTACGCTCACACGCGATCGGTGCTGGCGCGCAGGCCTTGGATCGGCGAGTTCGATCCGCTCGCCGGCGTGGTGCTGCATGAGCATACGGACGAGATGCCGATTGCGGCGGAGTGACGGTCCTGTCCGTCATTTGTTTCGGCGATGACGATGTCAAGAGCGTGCGGTCTGGGCTATGATCGCGGCGTCTTCGGCGCGAGACTCGCAAGTGGTCGGTGAGAAAGATCTGGAAGCGGCACTCGACAAGGTCCGCGCGAATGCGGCGGGCCCGGTTGCCGGCGTGTTCGGTCCCGACACGGTGACCTGGCAGATCGACCGGGAGGCCGTGAACTTCCTCGGCGCCGGTCGCGCGCTGCTGCTGCAACTGTCGCATCCCTGGGTCGCCGCCGCCATCGCCGAGCATTCCACAACCTTTGCCGATCCGATCGGCCGCTTCCACCGCACCTTCGACATCGTCTTCGCCATGGTGTTCGGCTCGCTCGACAGGGCGCTGCTGTCGTCGCGGCAATTGCACCGGCGCCACGGCATGATCGTCGGGCAGATGCCCGAGACGGTCGGTCCATTCGCGGCAGGCTCGCGCTACTATGCCAACGACATTCCGTCGCTGCGCTGGGTTCACGCCACGCTGGTCGACACCGCGCTGATCGCGCATGATCTCGTGCTGCCACCGCTCTCGGCGGAGGAGCGCGAGCGTTACTGGGCCGATAGCCGGACGTTCGGTGCTCTGTTCGGACTGAGGGCGGACGACCTGCCGGCGGATTGGTCCGGCTTCGCCGCTTACACCGCAGCGATGGTACAGTCGGACACGCTGACGGTCAGCGCCGCGGCACGCGAGATCGCGACGCAGATCTTCACGGGCGCGCGCCCGTGGCTGCGTCCGCCACGGTGGTATCGCGCGCTCACGGCGAGGATGCTGCCGGAGCGCTTGCGTGCCGGTTTTGGTTTTGAGCTCGACGAGGGCGACGCCAGATCCGCCGACAATGCACTGCGATGGATCAGGCGCGTCTATCCTAGACTTCCCGAAAGGCTGCGCTATGTCGGCCCCTATCAGGAGGCCCAGGCGCGGCTGCGGGGCGAGTTGCGGCCCGACTGGATGACCCGCTGCCTCAACCGCGCCTGGATCGGCCGGCCGCAGATGGACGTGCGCGGCGGGAGGTCGGCTGGTCCATCATCAGCCCCGTCGTCCTCAGGGTGACGGTGATGGATGCCTGCGCGCTGCTCTCCTCCTCGTGATTGCGAGCGCAGCGAAGTAATCCAGACTGCTGCCGCGGAAAGATTCTGGATTGCTTCGCTGCGCTCGCAATGAAGGAGTGCGCGGAAACGGCTCAGCCTCACACCGACGCCAGCTTCCTATACAGCGCGCTGTAGCTGCCGGCCGAGATGCGCCAGGAGAACGATCGTCCCATGGCGCTGCGGCGCATGGTGTCGAGCTGGTCGTGGGCCATGAAGGCCGCGAAGGCCCGTCGCACGCCGCCGAGGAAGGATTCATGTGACGGTTTCGAGAACAGGAAGCCGGTCTCGCCGTCGCTGATGGTTTCGGCAAGGCCGCCGGTCTGGTGACCGATCGGCAACGAGCCGAAGCGCTGTGCGTACATCTGGCTGAGGCCGCAGGGCTCGAACCGCGATGGCATCAAGGTGAAGTCGCTGCCGGCAAAGATGCGCCGCGCCTGGGCGTCGTTGAAGCCGATCGCGACCCCGATGGCGTCGGGACGGCGGCGGTGGGCGTTGATCAGTGCCTGCTCGAGCGCCGGCTCGCCGGAGCCCGTGACCACGATCTGCCCGCCGGCATCGATGATCTCGTCGGCCGCAGCCAGCACGAGGTCGATGCCCTTCTGGTGCACGAGGCGGGCGACGATGCCGAACATCGGTCCGCGCGATACCGCAAGCCCGAACTGCTTGCGCACGTAATCCGCATTGGCCTTCTTGCCGACCCAGTCGCCGGCGCCGAACTGCTGGGCGAGCTGTGCGCAATAGCGCGGGTCCCAGCTCTCGTCGATGCCGTTGAGGATGCCGGTGAGTTCGGCCGCGTCCGAGCGCAGGCGGAGCAGGCCTTCCAGCCCGCAGCCGAATTCGGCCGTGGTGATCTCCCGCGCATAGGTGCCGCTGACGGTGGTAAGGTGCGAAGCGTAGACGAGGCCCGCCTTGAGGAAGGAGACCTGATCGTAGAACTCGACGCCGTCGATGTGGAAGGAGCTCTCCGGTGCGCCGATCCGTCGCAGCGACTCCTTCGGGAAGAGGCCCTGATAGGCGAGGTTGTGAATGGTCAGGATCGACGGCAGCCTCGCGCCGCGCCAGGCGAGATAGGCTGGCACGAGCGAGGCCTGCCAGTCGTTGGCATGGACCAGGTCCGCTGCCCAATTCTTGTCCAGCTTGCCCATGGCCAGCTCAGCGGCTGCCGAGGCGAAGCGCGCGAAGCGGATGTCGTTGTCGGGCCAGTCGTGCCCGGCCTCATCGCCATAGGGATTGCCGGGCCGATCATAGAGCTGCGAGCACAGCAGCACATAGACCGGCAGGCCGTCCTTGGTCGCGGCACGGCCGAGCGAGCAGGCCGGCAGCTCCGCGAACGCCGGGCAGCGGCCGACGATCTGGATGTGCGTGAGTTGCTCGATGATGTCGCGATAGCCGGGCAGCATGATCCGGATATCGGCGAAGGGGCGCAGCGCCCGGGGCAGGGCAGCGGAAACGGCTCCAAGTCCGCCGACGCGGACGAAGTCGTCCATCTCTGTCGTAACGAACAAGACCCTCAAGAACTGCTGCCCTCATCCGATCCCGTTTGCTGCTATGCAAGAACGGGTCCAGTTGCCCCGGAAATTCTCAAGTCCGCCGCAAGACGCGTCTGTTCGGTAAAGACTTTCCTACTCGGCCGCCGCCCTCTAGGGTCGCCGCACCAACAAGAGAGAACATCCATGGTTCCTGAGGGGGCCCCAGGGAGACGCGGCACGCATGCAGCTACAAGATCAGCGTAAGGGGACGACGACAAAGGCTTTCGCGGGCCTGCGGGTCCTGGATTTTTCGACAACGATCGCCGGTCCGCACTGCGCGCGCATGCTAGCCGACATGGGCGCCGAGGTCATCAAGATCGAGACCTATGGCGGGGAGACGATGCGGACCCGGCCGCCCCTGCGCAAGGGCTGCAGCACCGCGTTCGGCCAGCTCAATGTCGGCAAGAAGAGCCTGGTGCTCGATCTCAAATCCGAGGACGGCAGGGACGCCGTCTACCGGCTGGCCGCGACCGCCGACATCCTGGTCGAGAACTTCCGCCCCGGCGTGATGCACCGGCTACGGCTCGACTATGACAGGCTGCGTGCGGTCAACCCGAGGCTGATCTACTGCTCGATCTCCGGCTATGGCCAGACCGGCCCCTCGGCGGAGCTGCCGGCCTATGCGCCGGTGATCCACGCCGCGTCGGGCTACGACATGGCGCATCTCGCCTATCAGCCGGGCCGTCACAGGCCCGACTATTGCGGTATCTATCACGCCGACGTCGTCACCGGCACCTACGGTTTTGGCGCGATCGCGTCCGCGCTCTATCAACGCACCGTGACCGGGCTCGGCCAGCACATTGACGTCTCCATGCTGGAATCGATGCTGTCCTTGACTCTGACCGAGTTGCAGAGCTCGCAATTCGAGGTGGCGCCGCCGCCGCGCCCGATGTTCGGGCCGACCGAGACGGCAAGCGGCTATGTGATGATCACGGTCGCGAGCGAGAAGACATTCCAGGCCCTGATGGGAGTGATCGGCCGCCCCGAATGGGTCTCCGATCCACGCTTCGCCAGCTACGCCCCGCGCCGCGAGAACTGGGCGGCGCTGATGGACGGCGTCGAGGTCTGGTCGCGGCAGCTTTCGACCGATGCATGCCTGCTCGCGCTTGGCGCGGCCGGCGTCCCGGCCTCCGCTTATCGCACCGTGTCGGAGGCGTTGGCCGATCCGCAGCTTGCCCATCGCCAGGCGCTCTCGGAAGTGCGGGACGAGGGCGGCTCGTTCCAGGTGCTCAACCTGCCATTCCGGATGTCGGGGGCCGACACGACGCCGGCCAAGACGGTGTCCGCGCTTGGCGCGCACACTGATGCATTGCGACATGAGATCGGCCTTGCGAGCGGTGCGCTAATTCCGTCAGGCAAAACGGCCGAGACAGGCTGAACGGCTTCGTGCCGCAAGCAATGCGGCCTTGCACGCCGTCGGGTTGCTATTCTCGATCGCCGTAAACTAGACAGGAGCGAATTTGTCTCGTCTCGCCGGTCATGGCATGGTGAGGGCGAGAACGACAAGGATGCCGGGAGGATTCCGATGAAGAGTTTCAAGGTTGCCGATTTCAAGGCGCCGCTGCAGGAGTTCGACGAGGCGACGCCGCGGCCCTCGGGCACGCAGGTGCTGATCAAGGTGAAGGCCGCCGGCGTCTGCCACAGCGACCTCCACATCTGGGAAGGTGGCTACGATCTCGGCCACGGCCGCAAGCCCCTGTCGCTGAAGGATCGCGGCATCAACCTGCCGCTGACGATGGGGCACGAGACCGTCGGCGAAGTGCTGGCCTTCGGCCCCGATGTGAAGCCGACCGACCAGGGCGATCTCAAGCTCGGCGATGTCGGCCTGGTCTATCCTTGGATCGGCTGCGGCAAGTGCGCCACGTGTCTCGGCGGTGACGAGAACATGTGCCTGACGCCGCGCTCGCTCGGCGTTTATTGCGACGGCGGCTACTCCGACCACATGCTGGTGCCGCATCCGCGCTATCTGCTCAACCTCAAGGGGCTCGATCCCGCGACGACCGCGCCCTATGCCTGCTCGGGCGTCACCACCTACAGCGCGCTGAAGAAGGTCGAGCAGCATTTCGACACGCCGATCGTGATGTTCGGCGCCGGCGGCCTCGGCCTGATGGCGCTGTCGCTGCTGAAGGCGATGGGCGGCAAGGGCGCGATCATGGTCGATATCGACGCCAGGAAGCGCGAAGCCGCCGAGAAGGCCGGTGCGCTCTCGACCGTCGATCCCAGGGCGCCGGATGCGCTGGAGCAGCTTGCGAAGAAGGCGGGCGGGCCGATCCGCGCCGTGATCGACCTCGTCGGCAACTCCGCCACGACCCAGCTCGGCTTCGACTGCCTGACCAAGGGCGGCAAGCTCGTCATCGTCGGCCTGTTCGGCGGCGGCGCGACCTGGGCGCTGCCGCTGATTCCGATCAAGGCGGTGACGATCCAGGGCAGCTATGTCGGAAACCTGCGCGAAACGCAGGAACTGCTCGATCTCGTCCGCACCAAGAAGGTGCCGCCGATCCCGGTGACGACGGCCCCGCTCGCCAAGGCCAACGACGCGCTGGTGCAATTGCAGCAGGGCGCGGTGGTCGGCCGCACGGTGCTGACGCCGTAGTCACAAGTCTGTCCACCGTCATTGCGAGCGCAGCGAAGCAATCCAGAAATCCCTCCGCGGAAACAGTCGGGATTGCTTCGTCGCACCAGCGCAAAATCGCTACGCAATTTTGTCGCGGGCTCCTCGCAATGACGAGATTACTCCGACCATCGCGCAGGAACCCCCATGTCCGCAAACAACGCCTTCCACATTGCCGTGCTCGCCGGAGACGGCATTGGTCCCGAAGTCATGGCGCCGGCGCTCGAGGTGCTGCGCAAGGTCGGCGAGAAATCCGGTCTCGGCTTCCGCTTCACCGAGGCGCCGGCCGGCGCGAACAATTATCTGGCCACCGGCAAGTCGATGCCGGACAGCACGATCAAGCTGTGCGACGAGGCCGATGCGATCCTGCTCGGTGCCTGCGGCCTGCCGTCGGTGCGCTATCCTGATAACACCGAGATCGCGCCGCAGATCGAGCTGCGCTTCATCTTCGATCTCTATGCCGGCGTGCGCCCGGCGCGCCTCATCCCCGGCGTGCCGAGCCCGATCGTCGGCGCGGACAGGCGCGGCATCGATCTCGTCGTGATCCGCGAATCCACCGAGGGCCTGTTCGCCTCGATGGGCAAGGGCGTCGTCACTCACGAGGATGCGCGCGAGACCATGGTGATCACGCGAAAGACCTCCGAGCGCCTGTTCGAGTTCTCGTTCCGCCTCGCGGAACGGCGCAAAGCGCGCGGCAAGCCCGGGATGCTCACCTGCGTCGACAAGGCGAACGTGTTCAAGGCGTTCGCGTTCTTCCGTAGCATCTTCGACGAGATCGAGAAGAAGCATCCCGACGTGAAGACCGACCGGCTCTATGTCGATGCCTGCTCGGCGATGCTGGTCAAGCGTCCCTGGGATTTCGACGTGATGGTGATGGAGAACATGTTCGGCGACATCGTTTCCGACATCACGGCGAGCCTGATCGGCGGTCTCGGCATGGCCCCGTCCGCCGACATCGGTGACAAATACGCCGTGTTCCAGCCTTGCCACGGCACGGCGCCCGACATCATGGGGCAGGGCAAAGCCAACCCCACCGGCATGATCCTGTCGGCCGCGATGATGCTGGACTGGCTCGCCGAGAAGCATGGCGTGGAGAGTGCGGCGGAAGCTGGCGAGACCATCGAGCGTGCCGTGGACCGTGTCTATGCCGGCGGCATCAAGCCGATGGAATTTGGCGGCAGCAACGGCACCGCCGACATCACGAAAGCAGTGATCGCCGCACTCTGAAAAGGAAGCGGATGAGCAGGCAGGTCCCCGAACGCTATCAACACCTCCGGACGTTTGCTTTCGGCGACAGTCCTGGGCTCGCAGACGAATTGCTCGATCTCGTCGTCAGGGGCATCAAGACCGCAACTTGCAGCACGGAAGACGAGCCGAACACGTCTACGCCCGGCGAGCGCTGGGTCGTGCTCGATGGACGGGGAGAGCCGCGCTGCGTCATCGAAAGCACCGAGATCACATATCGGCGCTTCCATGACGTCGACTGCGCGTTTGCCTATGACGAGGGCGAAGGCGACCGAAGCCTGGCCTATTGGCGCAGCGCTCATCGCGCCTATTTCGGCCGGCTCGGACGATTCAGCGAACACATGATGCTCATGTGCGAGCGCTTTCGCCTGATCGAGGTGTTTGGGGCGCGGCCGCCAACGGAACCATAGCTGACTTTAACTCGGCGATGATCCCTTCCTCGTTTCCAGAAGCACGTGCTGGCTATCCGGACCGAGCGCTGGTCGGCTGATCAAACGCCTCCGACGAAAGGGGGCCTTGCGGCCCCCTTCACCAGCGGTGCCAGTGGCGGTGGCCCCAGCCCCACGGGCGCGGTCCGTAGAACCGGCGCGGGCCGCCATAGTAGCCGTAGGCGCCGTAGTAGTTCGGGCGCCAGAAGCAACGGCCCCAGGGGTTACAGACCCAACGCACCTGGTCGAGGTCGGCGGCCGGGCCTTTTGCCATCTGGTCCGCCTGTGGAATGCCGTTCGGCATTGCCGCAAGGGCCGGTCCCGAAGCGACCGCCATACCGCCCATGGCAGCCAGACCAAGAACAGCAAGTTTGAGTTTCATCGCAATCTCCCTCGTTGGTAGCCGGAGAACTTGCGACAGATCAATTGGTTGCTCCCGCAGCGCAGGCGGGAGAGGAATTTAATCTTCCTGAATGCGGGTTCATTCACCGCCCCTGAAACTTCGGCTTGCGCTTCTCCATGAAGGCCTGACGGCCCTCGCGGAAATCCGCCGAATCCATGCATGCGGTGCCGATCGCCTTGATCGCGTCCATGTTGCGCGCGCCCTCGTCCTTCAAGACCTGCGCGATGGTGATCTTGGCCGCCTTGATCGCGAGCGGGGCGTTCTGCGAGATCGTCTCGGCGATCGCCATGGTCTCGCCCCAGAGTTCGCCCTCCGGGAACACGCGCTCGACGAGGCCGATGCGCAGCGCCTCGGCGGAATCGATGCGCATGCCCGCGTACATCAGAAGCCGCGCCCAGGACGGGCCGACCAGCGACACCAATTGCTTCAACCCGTCATAGCCATAGGCGATGCCGAGCCTCGCCGCAGGAATGCCGAACTGGCTGTCCCGCGAGGCGATGCGGATGTCGGCGAGCATCGCGACCTGCATGCCGCCGCCGAGGCAAAAACCCTGGATGCAGGCGATGGTCGGCTTCGGATAGTCGGCAAGCAGCGCGCGCTGGGCGACGCTGCGCCTGGCGTATTCCTCGGACGCGGCGGCGTTGTGACGGGTTTTCTCGAACTGGCTGATGTCGGCCCCTGAGACGAAGGCCTTGCCGCCGGCACCGCGCAGGATCACGACGCGCACTGCGTCGTCGTCGCGCAAGGCCGTCAACGCCTCGCCAAATCCCTGCCACATCTCCAGCGACATCGCGTTGCGCTTGTCGGGATTGTTGAAGGTGATCACGCCGACGCCATCGGTGGCGTGCTGCAGGATCTTGCCGTCGGCATATGACTTTTCGTCGGAAATCTCGGGCATCGCGGCGCTCGCGTGTTGTTGGCGAGGCGCAATGTGCGGCCGGGCCGAGGCCGGGGTCAACCGCGGCCAGGCGAGGGGCTTCGCACCCGCCTGTGCCGCAATTGCATGGGCCGAGAAGCGCCTACTGCGTCACATGCATGTGCGCGGTCAGCGGATGGTCGGCCGCCTTACCGAAGAACGCCGCCTCTTCGGCGGTCGCCTCCAGCAGCTGCTCGTCCTGATTATAGACGTCGTTGCGGAACTGGATGGTCTGGTCCTTGGTCATCCACGCCGTGAGATAGATCCAGGCCACCGGCACCTTCTTCGCCATGGCGACCTCCAGGTGCTGGCCGCTGGCGATTTCCGCGTCGATCGCGGCGCGGCTCCATTTCGGCTGATCCTTGAGCAGCCAGGCGGCGAGATCGCGCACATTGTCGACGCGCGAGCAGCCGTGGGAATCGAAGCGGTAGTCGTCGCTGAACAAATTGCGCTGGTTGGTGTCATGCATGTAGACCGAATAGGAATTCGGCATGTCGATCTTGACCGCGCCGAGCGCGTTGAAGGTGCCGTTTTGCTGGCGCACCGTGAAGTTCGGCGTGTGCGTGCCGGACCAGTCGACCGAATGCGGATCGATCGGATTGTCGTGGGCGTCGAGCACCTCCATGTGCATGCGCGACAGATAGGTCGGATCTTTCCGCATATGCGCGGATATCTCGGTCCTGGCGATCGAGGCCGGCACCGTCCAGGTCGGGTTGAGGACAACGCTGGTGATCTGGGCCGTGAGCGTCGGCGAGGGCTTTTCGGTCTTGCCGACGATGACGCGATAGCGCCGCACCACGACGTCGTTCTCGACCGCTTCGGCAAAGGCGGCGGGGATGTTGACCACGACATAGCGCTCGCCGAAGCCGAAATTCAAGTTCTCGAGCCGTTCGAGCGAGGCCTCGAGCTGGCGGATGCGCTTCTGCACGGAGACGTTCATCGCCGCGAGCGTGCGCGGCGTCACCGTGCCGGTGGGCGCGAGGCCGTGACGTGCCTGGAAGCGCTTCACCGCGTCGACGAGATCCTGGTCGAAGGCGCCGGTGGTTTTGTCGGCGGACAGATCGCCGGAGAGGATCAATCGCTCGCGCAGGAGATCGTCGCTGGTGCCCTGGACGCCGAGTGCGAATTTGGCATCCGCAGGGATCGTCGGCCAGCCGCCGCGCACGGCGAGTGCGGAATAGCTGAACGCGGCCTCCTTGATGCGCTGGGCGGAGCCTTCGTCAAAGGTCGGCTCGTGCGTCAACGCGAGCGCCGCGGCCGAGCGGCTTTCCGGCGTCGAGGCGGGCGTCGTTGCGGCTTTCGGCGCAGCTGCGTGGGCCGGATTGGCCGCGGCCGACACTGTCCCGGCCGTCGCCGGCTTGGGGGTGGCCTGTCCGACGGTCTCGGTTTGTGCCAGCGCAGAAGCGCTGGCGAGCACGCCGACGGCGATGATCATCGCATGGCATTTCGACATGTGTTTCATCTTCCCCAAGAGAGCGAGGCCGGGACGGGCGCTCGCATGGGCAATTTTCGGCCGCCGCGCTGCGTACGCCGATTCGCGAATCGACGGAAAATTAGGGCACCGGTGTTGAGGTCCCATTAAGCGCGGCAGTCGAAAGCTCCGCGCGTCCGCCCGCGGCGTCTCTCGATTGGGTCGCGGCAAGGGCGGATTCGGTTCGCGAAAACCGCGATGGGGGAGGGGAAAAGGCAGAAAAAGGGGCGGCCAGGCCGCCCTGAAATACGAAGGCCGCGCGCGGATGGCGCACGCCGAACCCGGTTCAGAAGATCTGATCCAGCCGATCTCGTCAATCCGGCCGCGCCCCCGCGACGCGGCGGATTGAACGTTGGCCGTCAAGGCCAGACCGTCGATCGGCTCAGCTTTCGTTGGCCGCGATCGATTCCATCAGCGAGACGAGCTGACGCTGTACCGTCTGGTCCTTGATCTTGCTGTAGGCGCGCAGCAGGCGGAGGCTGAAAGCCGAATCGAGGAAGAGCAGGCTTTCGACTTCGCGTGCCTTGTTGTCGCCGTCATAGAAGAACGTCACGGGCACGTCGAGGGCGGAGGCGATCTGCTGCAGGCGGGCCGCACCGACGCGATTGACGCCCTTCTCGTACTTCTGGACCTGCTGGAAGCTCACGCCGAGCTTTTCGCCGAGCTCGGCCTGCGAGATCTTCATCTCGACGCGCCGCAGACGGATCCGCTTGCCAAGCTCGATGTCCGGCTTGCCGGCACTGCGCTGCTTCATTCTTTTCGCCGCTGTTTTCATAGTCGTTTCTCACGTTCTTCGGTTGAAAATCCCCCGAAGAGCTGGGTCAGGGGTTCGCCCATGTACGAGTCCTTGAATTCATGCGGGTGCACGAACTCTTCCTTAAACCACGGGAAGCGAGCCGGATCGAAAGCCTCGATCAGCCAGTCAATCATGTGCCGAACGCGCGGGATGCGGCCGCTACCGGGATGGTAGGACAACCAGATATCCAACGGCCGGTTCAATTCGACCTCCAGTGGAATCAGCTTCCCGCCAAGCGCAATGGCGTAACTCGGGAATACGCCGATTCCGGCGCCATTCGCGACCGCCCAGTAATTGGCGCTTGAGACGTTCGTCTTCATGACCAGAAGATCACGTTCCTGAACGCCCGGGAAGAAGCTCTCAAAAGTCTCCTTGGCCGCGAGTTGGTCGGCGAATTGGAGCACCAGGCGATGCTTGATCAATTCATGGGCCGAGCGCGGCGTGCCGTATTTCTCGAGGTACTTCTCCGAAGCCCAGAACATCAGATGCATGCGGCCGAGCCGCACCAGCTTGACGTCGAGCGCAGAAGGCCGCGACAGGTGGATGGCGACGTCGGCCTCGTGGCGCGAGACGTCGGCCGAGCGCATCGCGCAATGCAAGTCGACCAGGATCTTCGGATAGGTCTGCTGGAATTCGACCAGGCGCGGAGCGAGCCAGAACGTGCCGAGACCCTCGGTGACGGCGACGCGGACCTCGCCGGACAGGACGTTGCCGGTCGAATCGCTGGTGCGCAACACGTCGAATGCGGCTGCTTCCATCCGCTCGACGGCGGAGACGACGAGCGCGCCCTCGTCGGTCAGATGAGTGCCGTGGACGTCGCGGGTGAACAGAGTGGTGCCGGTCTGGCGCTCGAAATCGTCAATGCGGCGCCGGACAGCGTTGATCGACAAGGACAGCCGTTCGGCCGCCGAGCGGAAACTTCGGCAGCGGACGACTTCCAGGAAGATGCGCGCCGCGTCCCAATCGGAGAGGCCGCTGAGATTTGTTTTTGGGCGTTCCTCTGGAGGAACGCCCCTTTCCGCCAAGGAGTGCATACAAGTCCCTTCAGGCGGCTAAACTGGCAGAATCTGGCGCAAACCACAACCACGGCGGGTTGCGGGGGTGACGAGTTTTGAACGCCATCCTTACTGCCGCGCGGTTGGTATCATGGTGCGGCCAAGGGCTGGGAATCAGGCAGACGATCGCCTGAATTGAGGGGTGTCGCGTGAGTTCCGTTGCGAGCCTTCAGATGGCTGCGGGATTGTCGGCGCTGTCCGCAATGGACATCCTTGTGCTAGCGGCACTTCCAACTCCGTGCATGGATCAATCCCAACGCAACAGGCGTTCTCTCCTTGGCTCTCTCGACGATGGCCAACGTTGCGGCGGGCCGATGTGCGCCGGAACCGCCGAATCAGCGCAGAAACACATTGAAATCATGTTCAGAGGCGTCGCGCCCTCGTGTTATCCTTGGTCTCCCATGGGGGCCAAAGGGGTCGTCGCAAATACGTCTCGCAGGCCGAATTAACGGAAAGAACGCCCGGTGTCGCATTCAGACGAACAGTTGCAGTCGGTGCTGGAAACGCTCGAGGAGTGCCGCAGGGCGCTCAGCGAGATGAACAGTCGCGAGTCGGCCGAGCTGCTGTCGATTGTCATCCTCGACGTGCGGATGAAACTCAAAGGAATTGACAGCGCCGATCTCAAGGCGCTGTGCGACGAAATGCTGCGGAACGCCGGAAGCGAACCGCCGCCCCGTTCCAAGCAGACGCAGGACCAGCCCCGGCGTCCGCTGCTCCGCGTGGTGAAGTAGCCAAGCCGCCTGGTCTCGCTTTTTGGCGAGGTTTGTGTGCGTCCCGATGCCGCATCTGTGATCACGGACGGCATCGGGAGGAGCCCTGGTTTTGTGCGCCCGTGTTGCGCATTTCCCGGCATCGGCTACACCAGAGCCGGCGCTCCGGGCCGCGTGCGTTTCCTGCGCGCCGCACGGGGGCCTGGGATGGCTCCGACTGCATCATGCAAAATGTTTCGATCCCGGCGGCGCTGATTGCCGGCCTCGTCAGCTTCCTCTCCCCTTGCGTCCTGCCACTGGTTCCGCCGTACCTGATCTATCTCACGGGCGCGACGATCGAGCATGTCGAGAGCGAGGAGCCGGCCTCGGCCTCCAAGCGCGCGATCATGATGTCGGCGCTGCTGTTCGTGCTCGGCTTCTCCACAGTGTTCGTGGCGCTCGGCGCCAGCGCCTCGCTGATCGGCGGGCTGATCCGGGCCTGGTCGGCCGAGCTGTCGATCCTCGCCGGCATCGTCATCATCATCATGGGCCTGCACTTCCTCGGGCTGACGCGCATCGGCCTGTTGATGCGCGAGGGCCGGCTGCCGATCCCAAGACCCGTCGGCCTCTGGGGTGCCTACATCATGGGTCTCGCCTTCGCCTTCGGCTGGACGCCCTGCATCGGCCCGATCCTGGCGGCGATCCTCTCGATCGCCGCGGCCGAAGCCACGGTGACGAAGGGCGCGGGCCTGCTCGCGGTCTATTCGGCGGGCCTCGGCATTCCCTTCCTGATCGCCGCGCTGATGATCGAGCAGTTCTCCACGCTGTTCGCGCGCATGAAGGGTCAGCTCGTCAACGTCGAGCGCGCCATGGGCGTGTTGATGGTGATCACGGGCATCGGCTTTCTCACCGGCGCGGTCTCCAATGTGAGCATCTGGCTGCTCGAGACGTTCCCGGCGCTGCAGACGATCGGGTAGGTCGTGTGCCATGGCGGAGTGCCGCGATCATTCCATGCGTAGCAAAGCCGGCAGGTCGCTCATTCGATGAAAGAGGTCGTCACAGGCCTCCGACAATTCTCGCTCAGCTCCGATATCCCCTCCGGTAAAACCGAGGACTTTCATTCCTGCGGCCTTTGCCGCGCGAACTCCGGACAACGAGTCCTCAACAACGATGCAACGTGAGGGGTGAACGCTCAACGTTTGTGCGGCATGCAGGAACAGGCCGGGGTCCGGCTTCCACGAACCAACCTCATACGCACTGAAGATGCGTCCTTCGAAATGCTCCAGCAGTTTGGTCAATCCGAGGGCATGCGTCAGCTTCGACATGGGGCCGTTGGATGCTACGCAAACCGGAACGTCGATTTCGGCCAATGCCGCATGGATTCCATCGACGGGCTTCAGTTCGGCATCAAACGCCAGCGCGGTTGCTCGCCGAACGTCGTCGATGAAACTGTCCCGGACGCTGCGGCCTAGCCGGTGCTCGATTTCACGCACGCAATCGGCCATCTTGACCCCGCGGAAAGAACGGATGGCGTCTTTGACGCTGATCGATATCCCTTCCTGGGATGCCGTTTGAACCAGCACGGTCAGTGCAATGATCTCGCTATCGACCAGGACGCCGTCCGAATCGAAAATGACAAGTTCGGGATTTGCAGAGGTCATTCCTGCGAGGCTCCAAGCACATCGTTCAACGGAATGTCTCGCTATATCCGGGACGATGGACGGAGGCCATACTGGCCGTCTGGAATTGTCGCAGGCGGGATCGTGAGGGCCCGAGGCGGGTCCTCGCATGTGCCGCGGATGCCGAGCGCATCACTGGTGATTTGAACCAGGGCGCGGACTCACGAAGGTCATGAGCACGCGCCCCGGTTTGGCCTCGCCTGATACGCCGTCAGTAATCCCAGAACACCGGCACCCAGCGGAACGCCTCGCCATCAATCGCCACGCGGCCCACTGACGGGAACGGCAAATGCGTGGCCACCAGCATCTCGCCGGTCTCGGCGAGCTCGCGCAGCAGACGGATACGAACGCGCGCTGCCTCCTGGGGGTCGTGCTCGAAGCCGTTGTGCCAGTCGGGCTGTTCGAACCCGACCGCAAACACGGCATCGCCCGCGAAGGTCAGTGCGTCGCCGCCGGACGCCACGCGAACCACGCTGTGTCCGGGGGTGTGACCGCCGGTGCGACGAGCGATGACGCCGGGCGCGATCTCCTGCGTCTCATCGAACGTCCGCAACTGGCTGCCGTACTCCTTCACGAACCGCTTGGCGGTGGCCCGAAGCGCGTCCGGGAATCCCTGCGGCATGTTGGTGTGGGAGAAATCGGGCGCCTCCCAGAACCTGACCTCGGCGGCCGCCACGTGGATGCGCAGGTCCTTGCGCAGCCGCTGCTTCACGCCGTCGACGAGCAGCCCGCCGACGTGGTCCATGTGCAAATGGGTCAGCACCAGATCGGTCACGGCCGAAAGATCGATGCCGGCGGCCTCCAGGCGCCTGATCAACTGCCCGGCCCGCGGCAGCTGCAAGTCCGGGTCGGAGCCCAGGCCCGCGTCGATCAGGATGGTCTTGTCGCCGCTGCGCACCATGACCGCGTTCAACGCCCAGTCGAAAGCGTCCTGCGGCAGGAACATGTCGTGCAGCCAGGCCGCCCGCTCGGCGGGGCTGGCGTTGTGCGCCAGCATCGTGGTCGGCAGCGGCAGCACGCCGTCGCTGACCACCAGCACGTCGATATCGCCGATCTTCAGCGCGTAGCGCGACGGCACCAGCTCTTCGGGACCCGATGCCTGGGGATATGAGGTGTTGTGCAGGTTCATATGTGTGGCTCCTGTCTCATGGACGGCTTCTGGCTGGTCCTGGTTGAACGGGCCACGCAGCCAGGACGCGTGGCCGTCATCGCTTCGCCCGTCTAGAGATCGGTCACACCCTCCGGATCGGCTGAGGCTGGCGCGGCGGCGCGCTCGGGCTTCGGCGGGTAGATCCAGATGGTGTTGATCTCCCGCTTCGGCTTCTTGGCGACGTCGCCGACCATCTCGACCTTGCGTTCCCAGCCGCGCGTGAACAGCGCGCCGGCTTCGCCGAGGTCGAGACAGGCCTTCTGGTGGTAGGGCCTGGTCGGAACGCCCAGCAGCTCCGCGGCCGCGTTCAGTCGCATGTGATTCACTCCTGAGTTCGGTTTCGGGACAGAAGTGCGTCGTCGCCGCCGCTCAAAATCGGCGGAGCCTGCTGCGGGCGGCGATGACGCCAAGTGGTGAAACGGTGGACGCTGCGGCCTTACGGGGCAGTGCAGGCTGGCAGCGACGACAGCAGCGCGGGGCTTCCACAGGCGGCCCGGCAGCTTCTCGGGCTTGATGCCCAGCCGCGCAGCGCCACCGGCACGGCAGCTTTCCTCGGCCAATCATCATTGATCAGGATTGACGTTAGCGGAGTGGCGCCCAGTGCCGGTGTCTCCTCGGCGGTCGGTGAGGTGAGACGCACGGTGAGTGAGAACCCGTACAGGAGCGCCGTTGCGATGGCTTTGCGGCGTGGAGCAATTGCAAGGCATTTCCAGTCCATTGTTGTCTCCGTCGGCATGGTCCGTTCCTGCGATATCTAGCGAACCGGATGTTCGACTGCCCCAGCGCGATTGCCGTCCCTGTCGCGGGATTGCTGCTAACGCGTCCGTCTGAGCCAATCGCTCGGCGTTTCGCCCGTCAGCTTCTTTGGCGAGGGATTGCTCATGGGTGCGGTGCTCCCGATCATTGTGCGGCTCCTCCTGATCGTCTCAGGCTGCACATCAGCCGTCCGTATTTGCACGGGTCGGCGCGTGTTCTATGGGCGTGACGGCACAGCGTCTTTCCTGAAGCGGCCATGCTTTGCCCGATCCTGCTCCGGGCGGGTGCGCGTTATCGCAAACGCACGCCGGGCCGCGCCGAGCTGTCGCGGCGTTGAACGCGCGAGAGACGGTTAGATGCCGTCGATGGTCCCTGTTCAGCGTGTCTCGTCCAGCGTGCAAGTCACCGTGCAGACGACGCCGCGCGGCAGGAAGTCGACGGTTGCCTCGCCGCCGAGCTGGTCGCGGGCGCTGCGCTCGATCAGGCGCGAGCCGAAACCGCGCCGCACCGGCGCGGTTACCGGCGGTCCGCCCATCTCGGTCCAGATCAGGCGCAACCGCGGCTTCGGCGTCTCGGCGATGATCTCCCAGTCGAGCGTCACCCGGCCGGTCTCGTTCGACAGCGCGCCGTATTTCGCCGCATTGGTGGCGATCTCGTGCACGATCATCGACAGCACCACGGCGAGTCGCGGCGACAGCGGCACGGCGGGGCCGGCCATGCGGATGCGGTCGGGACTGTTCAGCAGGAACGGCTGAAGCGCACGGGCGATGACGTCCCTCAGCTCCGAGCCCGCCCATTTCTCCTGGCTGAGCAGATTATGCGCCTCCGCCAGCGCGCCGAGCCGACCCTCGAACTTGGCCCGCTCGTCACGGCTTGCGCTGCGGAAGGTCTGCACCGCGATTGCCTGCATCAGGGCCAGCGTGTTCTTGACGCGGTGGTTGAGCTCCTCGATCAGGAGATCGTGCAGCATCTCGCCGCGCGCGATCGCGGTTGCCATCCGGACCGCGAAGGTGAGGCCGATCAGCAGCAGGATGCCGCCGATCAGGCCGGTGATCGCGATGTTGCGCCAGAGCGGGGCGATCAATGAGCTCTCGGGGACGCCCGCCGCCACCGTCCAGCCGGTGAGCCGGGATCGCGTGTAGGCGGAGGCGAGCGCAACGCCGTCGAGCGAGACCGACGACAGCGTTGCCTCGGGCGCGCGAAACATTTCCGCGTATAGCGAAGGCGATGCGCGCTTGCCGAAGGTCTCGCCGGGATTTGGCACGCGGGCGAATACCGTGCCTGAGGTGTCGAGCAGGGACACCGTCCATTGCTGGTCCGGCCGCTGCTTCTCGATCAGCTCCTGGAAGACGCCGATCGGCGGGCTGAAGCTGAGGGCGTAGATCACCTCGCCATTCCGAAGCACTGGCACCTCGACGGTCAATACCTGCCGTCCATTGATCGCGCCCGTGAACAGATCGGAATATTGCGGCGTCCCGGTCGCGAACACCTTCTCGACGATCTCCAGATTGCCATGCAGCGGCAGGCTCGCAGTATTCTCCGAGGTGCTGGAGAACAACAGCCTGCCCTTGCGGTCGGAGATCAGCAACAGGCCGTCCTTCCCGTACTGATTGAGGAAGCCGAGCGCGATGCGACGGAAGTTCGGGAAGTCGTCGTTGCTCAGTGAGTTCGTCAGCGCCAGCACCTGCAAACTGCCGGTCATGCGCTGCACCTCCGAATCCAGCACGAGGCGCATGCTGCGCACGTTCTCCAGCACGCGGCGCGCCGCGTCGCTGCGGTCCTGCTTGTAATGGTAGAAGGCAATGCCGACCGCGAAGACGATCATCGGCAGCGTCGTTCCCGCGACCAGGAGAGCGAGCCGGACCGGCAGGGTGAGCTTTGACAAACGCGCTTGTCCCGCTTCCGGCGCGGCGGCGCCGGCTTATGATTTTGGCGAGAACCATACGGGCAGGACTGGCACGGCGCCATGGTTTTCGCATGCGACGAGCGGTCCAGAAGGATTTTGCAGCGCGCGCGCCGATCTCCGCGCCTCAGCTCATGCTGATTGCGGTCAGCAACAGACACACGGCGTAGATGGCCGCCAGAATGACCCCGGCGATCCCCGCCTCTCGATGCGGTTTCATGCGATCAATTCCGGCAGGCGACCGCCTGCGCGGCGGCCGCTCGCCCGTCAAGATCAATCGATTTCCTGAACGACCGTCCGTGTGCCCGGATCCACCAGCATCACGCGTTCGCCGGAATAGACGTAGCGATATTTGGTGAGGGACGCGCCCCAATCGGCCGGAACCGCTTCGAGCTCGACGTCGCTCGGCACCTTTGCGCCGACGATGATCTTCTCCTTCGTCGTGACCGGACGCACCCGGTGCTCGGTGACGTAGGATTTGATTCTGGTGCGATATTCCGGCTCGATCTGAACGACCGCGTGACCGGTTCCGGTCGTGGTCACGGTGGATTGCGCGAATGCGCCGGTCGAGATCAGAACGGCCGCCGCGGTTAGCAGGAACAGTCTCTTCATGTTCTCCTCCTCGTTGAATAAGCGCCGCAACAACCTTTCGCCGCGCGCGACGTTCCCCGAGGATAGGAACAAATTACCATTTATTCCCGTTGATGGGCCGACCGGGCCGAGGTCCGGCAACTGGAGGAGGAGACGAGATGAAACTGAAGATTGCGACTGCAGCGCTGATGGTTGCTGCGTTTTCCCTGCCGGCGTTCGCGGCCGACGAGTTCTACGTGGTCCAGGATGTCAAGACCAAGAAGTGCACCATCGTGGACAAGAAGCCGACCGACGCCTCCATGACGGTCGTCAGCCCGTCGGGCACGGTCTACAAGACGCGCACAGAGGCTGAGACCGGCATGAAGAGCGTCAAGATCTGCACATCCAATTAAGGAGCATGTGATGCCAGTGTTCATTCTCTGGGCCGTACCGGCGATCATCGTGATCGGCGGCGGCGTCTATCTGATTGGTCACATGCACTAGCGGAACAGCAATGGGCCCCGCGATGTCGTGGAGCCCCTTGCAGCAAATGTCATAAATTTAAAGATTGCTCTCGGTGATCGCGGCATAGACCATGCTGCGCAGCTCGCGGCGGAGCGGATAGGCGCTCGACGGCAGGACCTGCGTCATGAAGATCGTGATCAGCTCCTCTGCCGGATCGATCCAGAACGAGGTCGTCGCCGCGCCGCCCCAATTGTATTCGCCGGGGCTGCCGGCGATCAGCGTCTCGGCCGGGCGCATGGTCACGGCGAAGCCGAGGCCGAAGCCGATGCCGTTATAGGTCGCTTCCGAGAACAGCGAGCGCGACACCTCCGGCAGCGCACGGCCGCCGGGAATGTGGTTGGTCGTCATCAGCGCCAGCGTCTTCGGTCCGATCAGCCTGACGCCGCCGAGCTCGCCGCCGTTGAGCAGCGCGCGGCAGAAGGTGAGATAGTCGGCAGCCGTCGAGCACAATCCGCCGCCGCCGGAGATGAAGGAGGGCGGTGACAGGAACGAGCTCGTCGTCGGGTCGTCCTGGAGCGTCAGCCCCTCGCGGCGCTGGCCGGCGTGGAAGGTCATGCCGCCGCCCGGGTCGGCCGAATAGCAGGCCGCGAAGCGGTGCGCCTTCGAGGCTGGGACGTGGAAATCGGTGTCGCTCATGCCGAGCGGATCGAGAACGCGTGTCTTGAGGAACTGCTCGAACGGCACCCCTGAGATCTTGCCGATGAGGTAGCCGATCACGTCGGTCGCCACCGAATAGTTCCAGGACTCGCCCGGCGAGAATTCCAGCGGGATTTTCGCCAGCCCCTCGATCATGGTCTGCAGCGTGCCCGACTTCTCGACCTCGCCGAGCTTCTCGGCGCGATAGGCCGCATCGACGTTGGAGCGCTGCTGGAAGCCGTAGGTGAGGCCGGAGGTGTGGCGCAAGAGGTCGACGATCAGCATCGGCCGCGACGGCGGCCGGGTCAGGAACGCCGGCGCGGTGCCGGCGACGAACACGCCGAGATCCTTCCATTCCGGAATGTATTTGGCGACGGGCTCGTCGATCGCGACGAGGCCTTCCTCGACCAGCATCATGAAGGCGACGCTGGTGAGCGGCTTGGTCATGGAATAGATGCGGTAGATGGTGTCGTCCTTCACCGGCACCTTGCGTTCGATATCCGCAAGGCCCTGCACGGAGCTGTGGGCGATCTTGCCGCGGCGATAGACCAGGAGCTGCGTGCCCGGGAAACGGCCGGCATCGATGTATCGCTTCTTCAGATGCGCATCGACGCGGTCGAGCGCGGCCTTGGACATGCCGACGGATTCGGGCGAGGCGGGGGTGGGGGCGAGCATCAGTTCCTCCGGGCAGTTTCTAGGGGACCGTGATAGCCAAATGGCGGGCCCATTCCAAGCCGGTCGCGCTTAACGCGGGGCCGCCGACTGGTGTAGGCTCCAGCCTGGAACACCTCCAGACAGCCCGCTTGGGCCAACGAAAAAACGCGAGGGCAAGCGCACCATGACCCAGTTCAACGAGACCGATCTCACCGAAGCCGTCGTCAAGAGCTTCGAGCAGACGCCTGATACGCGGGCGAAATTCCTGCTCCAGGAATTGGTGAAGTCGCTGCACGATTACGTGAGCAAGACCGGTCTCACCTTCGAGGAATGGGAATACGCCATCGATTTCCTGACCCGGACCGGGCAGAAGTGCACCGACACCCGCCAGGAATTCATCCTGCTGTCCGACGTGCTCGGCGTCTCCATGCTGGTCGACGCCGTCAATCACCGGGATCGCGAGGGCGCTACCCAGACCACGGTGCTCGGGCCGTTCTATGTCGGCGAGCACAAGGTGACCGCGCACGGCACCGACATCTCGCCGAACAATCAGACCGGCGAGCGGATGTTCGTGCAGAGCCGCGTCACCGACCTCAAGGGCAAGCCGCTTGCGAACGTCCCCGTCGACGTCTGGCATGCCGACGACGACGGCTTCTATGATTCACAGAAGGCGAATTATGACGAGGTCGGCGCCTCCGCGCGGGCGCGCTTCATCACCGATGATGATGGCCGCTTCTTCTTCCGCACCATTTTGCCGTGCAGCTATCCGATCCCGACCGATGGTCCCGTCGGCGAGATGATCCTGCAGACCAATCGTCATCCGATGCGCCCCGCACATGTGCACTTCCTGGTCAATGCCAAGGGCTACGAGCCGCTCATCACTCACGTCTTCATGGACGGCGACAAATATCTCGATTCCGACGTGGTGTTCGGTGTGAAGGACGACCTCGTCGCCAAGGTCGAGCCGCGCAACGATCCCATGATGCCGATGGTACCAAGGCGAACGGGCGCTGGCACCTGATGAGCTACGAATTCCACCTCAAGCCTGGCGGCGGCGTGGCGCCGAAGCCGCTGGGGACGAAGGCCGCGGAGCCGGCGTGATCCGGCTATCGTAACCGGGCTGCGAAGCATTGAGCTTCCTGATGCAGCCGCCAGAGGCTGCAACGATGCGGCACGGCGCAGGGCAGGCCGGCTTCGGTCCGGCTTTGGCCCGCCTTGCCGCCTGGTGCTTGGGCGTCTGCACAACGTTTGTGCGGCGCACAAGCATTGAGCAAATCGCAAATTTCGCGTGCGGAGCCGCCTGCGACAGTCTGGCGCGTCATATATAAGTAGCTGATTTATATTTATTTTTTGTTGTTGCGTGCTTGGCATGAAGCTTGAATAGTTCCATGCCGACGCCATTGAAGCCGTCCCGCGAGACTTCTCATCCGATTTGCCGACGCCACCCGAACGGGGGTCTCCCCGTCGCGCGTTCGCATGCGCCCTTTTCTGGCGTCACGGACGGACGGGCTGCTCGTGCGCACTGACGCAATCATTCCGCAACGAGGCAAAGGACGACACTACACATGACCAAGCGCATTCGCCGGCCCTCCGAGACTGGCTTCAGCCGCCGTCAATTGTTGAAAGCCGCCGGCTCGACTGCTGCCCTTCTCGCCGCCGCCAAACTCAATTGTCCCGCCGGCGCCTTCGCGCAGGATTCAGGCCCTGAGGTCAAGGGCGCCAAGCTCGGCTTCATCGCGCTCTCCGATGCTGGCCCGCTCTTCGTCGCCAAGGACAAGGGCCTGTTCGCCAAGCACGGCGTGCCTGACGTCGACGTGCAGAAGCAGGCGTCCTGGGGCACCACGCGCGACAACCTCGTGCTCGGCTCCGAAGGCAACGGCATCGACGGCGCGCATATCCTCACCCCGATGCCGTACCTGATCTCGGCCGGCAAGGTGACGCAGAACAACCAGCCGACGCCGATGTACATCCTGGCGCGGCTCAATCTCGACGCGCAGTGCATCTCGGTCGCCAAGGAATATGCCGACCTCAAGCTCGGCACCGATGCGGCGCCGTTCAAGGCGGCGCTGGAGAAGAAGAAGGCCTCCGGCAAGGCCGTGAAGGCCGCGATGACCTTCCCCGGCGGTACCCATGATCTCTGGATCCGCTACTGGCTCGCCGCCGGCGGCATCGATCCGGACAAGGACATCGAGACCATCGTGGTGCCGCCGCCGCAGATGGTGGCCAATATGAAGGTCGGCACCATGGACTGCTTCTGCGTCGGCGAGCCCTGGAATCTGCAGCTCGTCCATCAGGACATCGGCTACACCGCGGTCAATACCGGCGAGATCTGGAGCAAGCATCCGGAGAAATCCTTCGGCATGCGCGCAGCCTTCGTCGACAAATATCCCAAGGCGACCAAGGCGATCCTGATGGCGGTGCTGGAGGCCCAGCAATGGGCCGACAAGGCCGAGAACAAGCAGGAACTCGCCACCATCATGGCCAAGCGGCAGTGGATCAACTGCCCGGTCGAGGACGTCTACGACCGCACTGCCGGCAAATTCGACTACGGCAACGGCAAGGTGGTCGAGAACTCGCCGCACATCATGAAGTACTGGCGCGACTTCGCCTCCTATCCGTTCCAGAGCCACGATCTCTGGTTCCTCACCGAGGACATCCGCTGGGGCAAGTATGAGGCGAACTTCGACACCAAGGCGCTGATCGCCAAGGTCAACCGCGAGGACATGTGGCGCGATGCAGCCAAGACGCTCGGCGTCGCGGCCTCCGAGATTCCCACCTCCACCTCGCGGGGCAAGGAGACCTTCTTCGACGGCAAGGTGTTCGATCCCGAAAATCCGGCTGCTTATCTGAAGTCGCTCGCGATCAAGCGGGTCGAAGTCTGATGCGGCCTCGCGGTCGCCCATGGGCGGCCGCATCGTCTTTTGCAGCCGGAGAGATATTGCGATGAACATGCCTGCCACCAAGATCGAGGTCGAGACCGCGACGCCGGCGGCCGCCGCCGCGTCTGTCGTTGCGATGACGCCGAAGCGGCCGCCGCGCAGTGAAGCCTACGCACGGATGGCAAGGGAAACCGCTGTGCGCGTCATCCCGCCGCTGGTCGTGCTCGCGCTGTTGACGCTGGTGTGGGAGCTGGTCTGCCGGCGCGCCGGCTCGGCGCTGCCGCCGCCGTCAAAAGTCATGAAGGACACCAAGGAGCTGATCCTCGATCCGTTCTTCGACCATGGCGGCATCGACAAGGGCCTGTTCTGGCATCTCTCCGCCAGTCTGCAGCGCGTCGCGCTCGGCTATTCGCTCTCGGCGATCGCCGGCATCGCGCTCGGCGTGCTGGTCGGGCAGTCGGTGTGGGCGATGCGCGGGCTCGATCCGCTGTTCCAGGTGCTGCGCACCATTCCGCCGCTGGCCTGGCTGCCGCTCTCGCTCGCCGCGTTCCGCGACGGCCAGCCCTCGGCGATCTTCGTCATCTTCATCACCTCGATCTGGCCGATCATCATCAATACCGCGGTCGGCATCCGCAACATCCCGCAGGACTATCGCAACGTCGCCGCGGTGGTGCAGCTCAATCCGCTCGAGTTCTTCTCCAAGATCATGATCCCGGCGGCCGCGCCCTACATCTTCACCGGCCTGCGCATCGGCATCGGCCTGTCCTGGCTCGCGATCGTCGCCGCGGAAATGCTGATCGGCGGCGTTGGCATCGGCTTCTTCATCTGGGACGCCTGGAACTCCTCGCATATCAGCGAGATCATTCTGGCGCTGTTCTATGTCGGCATCGTCGGCTTCGTGCTGGACCGCCTGATCGCGGGCCTCGGCAAGATCGTCACCCGCGGCACCGCGACAAGCTAAGGGGAAGGGACACATGACCGCCTATCTGAAGCTCGACCACATCGACAAGATCTTTACCCGCGGCGCTGCCACGACCGAGGTGCTGAAGGACATCAACCTGACCATCGAGAAAGGCCAGTATGTCTCGATCATCGGCCATTCCGGCTGCGGCAAGTCGACCCTGCTCAACATCATTGCCGGGCTCACGACCGCCACCACCGGCGGCGTGCTGCTGGAGAACCGCGAGGTCAACTCGCCGGGCCCCGATCGCGCCGTGGTGTTCCAGAACCACAGCCTGCTGCCGTGGCTCACCGTCTACGAAAACGTCAGGCTCGGCGTCGACAAGGTCTTCGCCCGGACCAAGACGAAGGCCGAGCGGGACACCTGGGTGATGCACAATCTCAACCTGGTGCAGATGGCGCATGCCAGGGACAAGCGTCCCTCGGAGATCTCCGGCGGCATGAAGCAGCGCGTCGGCATCGCACGGGCGCTGGCGATGGAGCCGAAGGTGCTGCTGCTGGACGAGCCGTTCGGTGCGCTCGACGCGCTGACCCGCGCGCATCTGCAGGACTCGGTGATGGCGCTGCACCAGAAGCTCGGCAACACCATCCTGATGATCACTCACGACGTCGATGAGGCCGTGCTCTTGTCCGACCGAATCGTGATGATGACGAACGGGCCGAGCGCGCGCATCGGCGAGGTGCTGGAGGTGCCGCTGGCGCGCCCCCGCAAGCGGCTCGAGCTCGCGACCAACACCACGTATCTGAAGTGCCGGCAGCGCGTGCTCGAATTCCTCTACGAGCGTCATCGCTTCGTTGAGGCCGCATAACCAAAGTTAAGACGCGAGACGTCCGCGCCTAATAAATCGACATCAAGCTCAATCCTTGTGCGTCGCATAAGGATTGAGCGAACCGCAAATTCAACGTGCGAAAGATCCCTGCAAAAACTTCGGGCAATACGAATAACGTGCTGAAATCCCTGTATTTCCAGCACGCGCGCAACTGGCACGGAAATTGAAGCGTCCTTGCGCGACGCCAACGACGACGTCCCTCAACATCATCAATCAGCATCGTGAACTCGCCACCGGGGTGAAGCCCCGGAGCGCGCCTCCGTGACCGGAGGCAGGGCCTGCAACGACGCAGCGGTGAGCCTGGAAGGGATAATGTATGACCAAGAATTCGACTCTAAGTCAGACTTGGATTTCTGACTGGCGCCCCGAAGATGAGGCGTTCTGGAATGCGGGCGGCAAGACCATCGCGCGGCGTAACCTGATCTGGTCGATCGTCGCCGAACACATCGGCTTCTCGGTGTGGCTGATCTGGAGCATCGTCGCCACCAAGCTGCCGCAGGCGGGCTTCCACTACACCACGGACCAGCTGTTCCAGCTCGTCGCGGTGCCGGGGCTGATCGGCGCCTTCATGCGCTTTCCCTACACCTTTGCGGTCACGACCTTCGGCGGCCGCAACTGGACCATTTTCAGCGCGGCGATCCTGTTCATCCCGACGCTGTCGCTCGCCTATTTCGTCAGCCATCCCGATACCCCGTTCTGGCTGATGCTGCTGGTCGCCTCGACCGCAGGCCTGGGCGGCGGCAATTTCGCCTCCAGCATGACCAATATCTCGTTCTTCTTCCCCGACCGTATGAAGGGCTGGGCGCTCGGTCTCAATGCGGCCGGCGGCAATATCGGCGTCTCCAGCGTGCAGCTGTTGACCCCGATCCTGATGACTCTCGCCGTGATCAACCTGTTCCAGGCTAGCCCGGTTGACGGCATCTTCCTGCAGAATGCCGGTCTGATGTGGGTGCTGCCGATCGCGATCGCGGTGTTCGGTGCGGTGTTCTTCATGAACAACCTGACCACGGCCAAGTCGTCGATCAGGAACCAGCTCGCGGTGGTCAAGCGCAAGCACACCTGGATCATGGCGTATCTCTATATCGGTACGTTTGGATCCTTCATCGGCTATTCCGCGGCGTTCCCGCTGCTGCTCAAGACGCAGTTTCCGTCGGTGACGATCTCGATCGCCTTCCTCGGGCCTCTGGTCGGTTCGCTGTCGCGCCCGTTCGGCGGCTGGCTCGCCGACAGGATCGGCGGCTCGGTCATCACCTTCTGGAATTTCATCGTGATGGCGGCGGCGACGGTCGGTGCGCTCTACTTCGTCGGGCACAAGGACTTCATCGGCTTCCTGTCGATGTTCCTGATCCTGTTCGTGACGACGGGCATCGGCAACGGCTCGACCTACCGCATGATCCCCTCGATCTTCCGCGAGCAGAACCTGTCCAAGGTGCGCGGCAAGGGCGATGCGGTACGCAGCGCGGCCCTGAAGACGGCGAGCATCGAGAGCGGTGCGGCGGTCGGCTTCATCGGCGCGATCGGTGCCGTCGGCGGCTATCTGATCCCGAGCGGCTTCGGCAAGTCGATCGCCCTGACCGGCGGTCCGCAGCTCGCGCTCGCGGTCTATCTCGCCTTCTACGCCTCCTGCCTCGGCCTGACCTGGTGGTTCTATCTGCGTCGCAGCCCGCAGGGCGAAGGCGCGCCAGGCCTCGCCGAAGCGCGCGTCTGAGCATGATCCGGAAAAGTGTGAAGCGGTTTTCCGACCAGATCATGCTCAAAAAATAAGACTTGGTACGAATCTCGCTTCTCCCCGGACGCGGGGAGAAGACTCTCTGATGACGTTTGACCCATGAACCTTCTCCGCAACGGCGCGGACAAAGGCAGACCGAACAGACCGGAGAACATCATGACGCCCGAACAGATTACCCTCATCCAGCAGAGCTTCGCCAAGGTCGCTCCGATCTCGGAAGCCGCCGCGGTGCTGTTCTACGATCGCCTGTTCGAGGTGGCGCCGTCCGTGCGCGCGATGTTTCCCGAGGACATGACCGAGCAGCGCAAGAAGCTGATGAGCATGCTCGCCGCCGTGGTCGGCGGCCTGTCGAACCTGGAGTCGATTCTTCCTGCGGCCTCGGCGCTCGCCAAGCGTCACGTCGCCTACGGCGCCAAGGCCGAGCACTACCCCGTGGTCGGTGCGACCTTGCTGTGGACCCTGGAGAAGGGCCTCGGCGAAGCCTGGACGCCCGAACTGGCAAAGTCCTGGACCGACGCCTACCGCGTGCTGTCCGGCTACATGATTTCCGAGGCCTACGGCGCACAAGCGTAGGCCGCCGAATAGGAGATGCCTTGTGAGTGAACCGCTGGTCATCGTCGGTAACGGTATGGCGGCCGCGCGGCTTGTCGATGAACTCGCCAGGACCGCACTCGGCCGTTACGCGGTTGCCGTCATCGGAGATGAGCCTCGGCTCGCTTACAATCGCGTGCTGCTCTCCTCCGTGCTGGCCGGCGAGACCGGTTCGCACGAGATCGAGCTCAGGCCGGCGGACTGGTGGCGTGAACGCGGTATCACGGTGCGCTGCGGCTACCGCGTCACCGAGGTCGACACCGGCCGCCGCGAGCTCAAGATCGCGGGCGAAGAGAGCATGGAATATTCCAGGCTCGTGCTCGCCACGGGATCGACGCCGCTACGGCTGAACGTGCCCGGCGCGGATCTTGCCGGCGTGCACACGTTCCGCGATACGCGCGATGTCGACCTGCTGCTGACGCTCGCCGCGGCGAAGAAGCGGGTCGTCGTGGTCGGCGGCGGGCTGCTCGGCCTGGAAGCGGCCTATGGTCTCGCCAAGGCCGGGGCGTCGGTGACTCTGCTGCATCTGATGGACCGACTGATGGAGCGCCAGCTCGATGCGCCCGCGGCCGACCTGCTCAAGACGCTGGTCGAGCGCAAGGGCATCCGCATCCTGCTCAGCGCCTCGACCGCCCGCATCCATGGCGAAGGCCACGTCGAGGCCGTCGAGCTTGCCGACGGCAGCCGCATCGAGGCAGATGCGGTGATCTTCGCCGCCGGCATCAAGCCGAACGTCGCGCTGGCGAAAGAGGCGGGGATTGCGGTCAATCGTGGCGTCGTGGTCAACGACGTGATGCAGACCTCCTCCTCCGACATTTTCGCGCTCGGCGAATGCGCCGAGCATCGCGGCACCTGCTATGGCCTGGTCGAGCCCGCCTACGAGCAGGCGCGCGTGCTGGCGCGGCATCTTGCCGGCCGTCCCGCCGCCTATCAGGGCAGCGTGGTCTCGACCAACCTCAAGGTCTCCGGCGTCAGCGTGTTCTCGGCCGGCGACTTCATGGGCGGGGAGGGCAGCGAGAGCCTCGTGCTGTCGGACCGCAGGCGCGGCACCTACAAGAAGCTCGTCATCGCCGGCGGCCGGCTCACCGGCGCGGTGCTGATCGGCGATACGCTCGATGCGCTCTGGTATCTCGAGCTGATCCGCAATCGCGACAAGGTGGCGGCGATCCGCACCGACATGATGTTCGGCCGCGTGCTCGCGCAGCCTTCGAAAGCAGCTTGAGATGACGGCGATCGACCCAAATCTCCGCACCACCAAAACGACCTGCCCCTATTGCGGCGTCGGCTGCGGCGTGCTGGCAACGCCGGACGGCAAGGGCGGCGCGGCGATCGCGGGCGATCCGGATCATCCCGCCAATTTCGGCCGATTGTGCTCGAAGGGCTCGGCGCTCGGCGAGACCGTCGGGCTGGAGAGCCGGCTGCTCTACCCGATGATCCGCTGCAAGGGCGTTTTGGAGCGCGTCGCCTGGAGCGATGCGCTCGACCACGTCGCCCACCGCATGCACCATATCGTGGCCCGCGACGGCGCCGACGCGGTCGCGTTCTATCTCTCCGGCCAGCTCCTCACCGAGGACTATTACGTCGCCAACAAGCTGATGAAGGGCTTCGTCGGCACGGCGAATGTCGACACCAATTCGCGGCTCTGCATGTCGTCCTCGGTCGCTGGCCATCGCCGCGCCTTCGGCGCCGACACCGTGCCCGGCTGCTACGACGATCTCGACCAGGCCGATCTCCTGGTCTTCGTCGGCTCGAACGCGGCCTGGTGCCATCCCGTGCTGTTCCAGCGCATGCTGAAGAACCGCGGGGAGCGCGGCGCGCGCATGATCGTGATCGATCCGCGCCGCACCGACACAGCGAGCGACGTCGATCTGTTCCTCGGCCTCAAGCCCGGCACCGACACTGCGCTGTTCTCGGGCCTGTTCGTCCATCTCGCCGACAATGGCGCGCTGGACCAGGACTATATCGCTGCGAATACCAGCGGTTTCGACGAGGCGCTGGCGCGCGCGCGCAACATCGCCGGCAGCGTCACTGCGACCGCTCTCGCCACGGGCCTCTCCGAGCAGGACGTCGGCTCCTTCTTCAAGATGTTCCGTGACACCGAGAAGGTCGTCACGCTCTATTCGCAAGGGGTGAACCAGTCGGCGCAGGGCACCGACAAGGTCAACGCGATCCTGAACTGCCATCTTGCCACGGGGCGCATCGGCAAGCCCGGGGCCTCGCCGTTCTCGCTGACCGGCCAGCCCAACGCGATGGGCGGCCGCGAGGTCGGCGGCCTCGCCAATATGCTCGCCGCGCATATGGGCTTTACGCCGCCCGATATCGACCGCGTCAGGCGGTTCTGGAAGGCGCCGCGCATCGCCACGCATGAGGGCCTGAAGGCGGTGCAGCTGTTCGAGGCGATCAACCGCGGCGAGGTCAAGGCGCTCTGGGTGATGGGCACCAACCCCGCGGTGTCGCTGCCCGATGCGGACTTCGTGCGTGCGGCGCTGAAGAAGCTCGAGCTGTTCGTGGTGTCCGAGAACGTGCTCTCCAACGACACCGTCGAGGCCGGCCCGCATGTGCTGCTGCCGGCGCTCGCCTGGGGCGAGAAGTCGGGCACGGTGACCAATTCCGAGCGGCGCATCTCGCGCCAGCGCTCGTTTCTGCCGGCCCCGGGCGAGGCGCGCCCCGATTGGTGGATCCTGAGCGAGACCGCAAAGCGCCTCGGCTTCGGCGACAGTTTCAATTACAAATCCGCCGCCGATATCTTTCGTGAGCATGCCGCGCTCTCGGCTTTCGAAAACGACGGCAGGCGCGATTTCGACATCGGCGCGCTGAGCTCGCTGTCGGACGAAGCCTTCGACGCGCTGAAGCCGGTGCAATGGCCGGCGCGCGCAGGCGCTGAGCCGGGTGAGCGCTTCTTCGCACAGGGCGGCTTCTTCACCAATGACGGCAAGGGCCGCTTCATTGCGCCGGAGGTGCCGACGCTGCGCGGCGAGACCGGTCCGTCGCGTCCCTTGCGGCTCAACACCGGGCGCATCCGCGACCAGTGGCACACCATGACGCGTACGGGCCTCAGCCAGCGCCTCGGCGCGCATCTGCCCGAGCCGTTCGTCGAGATCCATCCCGATGACGCCGGCAAATACGGCATCGCCCATGACGGCTATGCCCGCATCACCACCGACTACGGCCAGTGCATCCTGAAGGCCGTCGTCAACGATGGGCAGCAGCGCGGGACCCTGTTCGTGCCCATCCACTGGAGCGCGATGAACGCCTCGCACGGCCGCGTCGGTGCGCTGGTGCAGTCCTTCACCGACCCGTTCTCGGGCCAGCCCGAGTCCAAGGCGACACCGGCCGCGATCGCGCCCTATGAATTCGTCTTCCGTGGCTTCGCGCTCTCGCGAAAACAGCTCGAGCTGCCGCAGAACCTGTTGTGGACCCGCGTCACCGTGGCTGGCGGCTTCGGCTATCTGTTCGCCGACAATGCGGACCTCGCGCGCTGGCCAGCCTGGCTCGTGAGCGTCGCCGGCGAGGACGTTGCCGAGTATCGCGACTTCGGTGGCGGCGTCTATCGTGCCGCCTCGTTCGCGGACGATCGCATCGAGACCTGCCTGTTCGTCGGCCCCGCCCACGACGCCGGCGATTGGGAGGTGGTGAAGAGCCTGTTCGTGGCCGACCAGGTCACCGACGACCAGCGGCGCATGCTGCTGTCGGGCAAATCCAGCGAAGGCGTCGCCTCGACCGGCCCGATCGTCTGCGCCTGCTTCGGCGTCGGGCGCGGCACCATCTGCGACACCATCGCCAGCGGCGCGCGCACCGCGGCCGAGATCGGCGCAAAACTCAAGGCCGGCACCAATTGCGGCTCCTGCATCCCCGAGTTGAAGCGCCTGATCGCGACGACGGACATCGCGCCGGCGCAGCAGAAGGTCGCAAGCGCGGGCGGGTAGGGCTGGCTCTCTCCATCGTCATTGCGAGCGGAGCGAAGCAATCCAGAGTCTTTCCGCGCAGGGATTCTGGATTTGCTTCGCTGCGCTCGCAATGACGACTTTGCGGAGGCGGGGCACACCCGTCTCCCCATCGTCGTCCTGTCGACGCGTCCTCCATTCTGCCCTATGCTGTCGCGCATCCCGCCAGCCCAACAACGATAACAACAATGATGTATCTGGAAACGCCGCCGCGCCTGATCGAGACCAGGCTGTTCTCCGCGATGCCCGAAAAATTCCGCCGCAAAGGCGAGCGGACCGATTGGGCTGACGCCAATCGCCCGGGCGTGCCGACGGACTCCTTCATCGAAGGTCCGTCGTTCGACAGGGACGGCAATCTCTATGTCGTCGACATTCCGTTCGGCCGCATCTTCCGGGTCGCGCCGGACGGCGAATGGTCGCTGCTGATCGAATATGAGGGCTGGCCGAACGGGCTGAAGATTGCCGCCGACGGCCGCATCCTGGTCGCCGACTACATGCATGGCATCATGGAGCTCGACCCCAAGGCGGGGCGCATCAAGTCCATCCTGACCGCGCGCAATTCGGAGTCGTTCCGCGGCTGCAACGACCTGCATCTGGCGTCCAATGGCGACATCTATTTCACCGATCAGGGCCAGACCGGTCTGCATGATCCGAGCGGGCGGGTCTATCGTCTCGCATCGAATGGCCGGCTTGATTGCCTGCTCGACACCGGCATCAGCCCGAACGGTCTCGTGCTCGATCCGACCGAGACCGTGTTGTTCGTTGCGATGACGCGCGACAACGCGGTGTGGCGGCTGCCGTTCATGAAGGACGGTAGCGTGTCGAAGGTCGGCCGCTTCTGCTCGCTGTTCGGCACCAGCGGCCCTGACGGCATGACCATGGATGCGAAGGGGCGCTTGTTCGTCGGCCATGCCTCGCTCGGACACGTTTTCGTGTTCGCGCCGAACGGGGAACTGATCGCGCGGATCAAGTCGTGCGCCGGGCCGAACTGCACCAATGTCGCCATCGGTGGCGAAAACCGGGATCGGCTCTATATCACGGAGTCTGCGACCGCCAGCGTTCTGATGGCGGATATCGGTGGACTGTGAGCTCTTCGCCTCTCCCCCGTAAGAACACCGTAAGAACCGGGAGAGGGTGAAGAAACAGCGAGATCGGACCCAACATGAACACACGCCCCTTCGGCAAAACAAACGCCAAGGTCTCCGTCATTGGGCAGGGCACCTGGTACCTCGACCACGGCGACCGCAAGCACGCGATCGCGGCGCTGCAGCGCGGGCTCGATCTCGGCATGACCCACATCGATACCGCCGAGATGTATGGCGATGCCGAACTCGTCATTGCCGATGCGATCGCGCGCCGGCGCGATGAAGTGTTCCTCGTCTCCAAAGTGCTGCCGAGCAACGCCTCGCGCCGTGGCACCATCACGGCGTGCGAGCGCTCGTTGAAGCGGCTGAAGACCGATCGGCTCGACTGCTATCTCCTGCACTGGCGCGGTTCCTATCCGCTCGAAGACACCGTCGCCGCGTTCGAGGACCTGGTGACATCAGGCAAGATCAAATCGTGGGGCGTCTCCAACTTCGATGCTGACGATCTCGACGAGATTCTCGATGTCTCGGGCGAAGGGCGGATCGCCTGCAATCAGGTGCTCTATCATCTGAAGGAACGCGCCATCGAGCATGCGGTGATCCCGTGGTGCGAGCAGCATGGCGTTGCCGTCGTCGCTTATTCGCCGTTCGGCCACGATGATTTCCCGGCGAGCAACAGCAAGGGCGGCGCCGTGCTCGCGCGTATCGCCGAGGCGCGACGCGCGACACCGCGCCAGGTCGCGCTGAGCTTCCTCACTCGTGCGACTACGGTCTTCGCGATCCCGAAGGCTTCGTCCGCGGAACACGCCGGCGAAAATGCGGCAGCGGGTAATCTCGTGCTGACGAAAGAGGAGATTTCGGCGCTCGATGCGGCGTTTCCGCGCGGTCCGAAGCCGCGTAGCCTGCCCATGCTGTAGTGCACAAACGCGCATTGTTAATGGGGTATTGACGCGCGCGGCGATCAGCGCATATCGGCATCCTGTTTTCGGAAGTTGTGAAAGCGGCGCATTTGTCGTTTTTTACAAGCACACTCGATTCTCATTCTTCCCGAGTTCCAGCCGTGACCCCGCCGCCAGCCGCAGCCGCAAGGCTCGACAGTATTTCCGTGCCCATGCCCGAGAAGAAGCATGTTCGCCGCCGCGCACCCGCGCGCGTCGATCATCCCTTCAAGGGCATCGCGCTGATCCTGCTGTCGACGGTATTCCTCGGCTGCTCCGACACCGCCGCGAAATATCTCTCGACCAGCCTGCCGTCGATCGAGATCACCTGGATCCGCTTTCTCACCTTCGCGCTGATCTTCACGCCGGTGATGCTGCGGTCCTCGCCGTATTACGCGATGCGTACCGAGCGTTCCGGATTGCACGTGATGCGCGGCGCGGTGCTGCTCGGCTCCTCGCTGTTCTTCATCACGGGCCTCGGCTTCCTCCCGATCGCGGAGGCGTCCGCCACCGGCTTCGTCGCACCGCTGTTCGTGACGGCGCTCTCGATCGTGTTCCTCGGCGAGAAGGTCGGCATGCGCCGCTGGTTCGCCACCGCGCTCGGCCTCGTCGGCGTGCTGATCATCCTGCGCCCGGGCACCAGCGCGTTCCATCCGGCTGCTTTCTTCCCCGTCGTCTCGGCGGCCTGCTGGGCCGGCACGCTGATCCTGACGCGGATGATGAGCGGCCGCGAGGCCGTCGTCACCACCATGGCCTATTCCTCACTGACCGGTCTTGCGATCCTCACCGCAATCGTGCCGTTCGTCTGGGTGACGCCGTCCTGGACCGCAATCGCGCTTGGCATCTTCATCGGGGTCGCCTCGACCGCCGGCCAGTGGATCGTCGTGCTGGCCTATCGCTACGGCGATGCCTCGGTGCTGGCGCCGTTCTCCTACTCTCAGTTGTTGTGGGTCAGCATTCTCGGCTTCTTCATCTTCGGCGAGGTGCCGAGCATCTGGACCATCGTCGGCGCGGCCTTCATCGTCGCAAGCGGTCTCTACATCGCCCATCGCGAGCGCGTCCGTCGCGCCCAGCTGCTGGTGCAAGCCGAGCGTTCCCCGAACGCCTGACGCAAGTTCTCGCGCTTCGTGCTATCAACGGCTCCAACAATACGGGAGGAGCCGGATGCGCGCCGCGATTTTCAGGGATGGCGAGATTGTCGTTGGGGAGATGGCCGAGCCGAAGCCCAGTGCCGGTCAGGTTCTGGTCAGGACGCTCGCCTGCGGCATCTGCGGCTCCGACCTGCATGCCCGTCAGCACGCTCCGCGCATGGTGGAGATGGCACGGAAGACCGGTCGCACGCCGATGGATCTGTCGCGCGACGTCGTGTTCGGTCACGAGTTCTGCTGCGAGATCGTCGATTACGGCCCGGGCACCGAACGTCGGCTCAAGCCGGGGACGCATGTCTGCTCGCTGCCCGCGCTGCTGACGCCGGAGGGCATCAAGGGCATCGGTTATTCCAACGAATTCGTCGGCGGCTATGCGGAGCAGATGCTGCTGAGCGAACCGTTGTTGCTCGAAGTCCCCAATGGTCTTCCGCCGGAGCACGCCGCGCTGACCGAGCCGCTCGCGGTCGGCGTCCATGCCGTGGCGAAGGCGAATATTCAGGGCGGCGAGGTGCCGCTGGTGATAGGCTGCGGCCCGGTCGGGCTCGCGGTGATCGCTGCGCTGAGGATCAGGGGTCTGCATCCGATCGTTGCCGCGGACTACTCGCCGGCGCGGCGCGCGCTCGCCGAAAAACTCGGCGCCGACATCGTCGTCGATCCCAGGGTGTCGCAGCCCTACGCGACCTGGGCCGAGCACGCGCAGATGTCGGAGGCCGAGAAGGCGGCGCGGCCGCCGTTCCAGGCCATGCTGCCGGCGCTGAAACCGGCGATCATCTTCGAGTGTGTCGGCGTGCCCGGCCTGTTGCAGCAGGTGTTCGAGGGCGCCCCGCGCGATGCGCGCATTGTCGTGGTCGGCGTCTGCATGGAGACCGACGAGAGCGAGCCGATGCTCGGCATCATGAAGGAGCTCAACGTCCAGTACGTGCTCGGCTACACGCCGGAGGAGTTTGCAGCGTCGCTGCGCCTGATTGCGGACGGGCAGGTGGATGCGGCCGCCATGGTGACGGCGGAGGTCGGTATCGACGGCGTCGCCAAGGCGTTCGCGGATTTGGCCAATCCGGAAGTCCACACCAAGATCATCGTGCAGCCGTGGCGGTGATCGCTTCGTAGGGCGGGTTTGCCCTGCGGCCGCGCGAAGCGCAGTCCGCGCGGCGTAACCCACCATTTCTCTTGCCGCGATGGCAGAAGAGGTGGGTTACGCCGATCAGGCGCGCTTCGCGCATCTGCCCGGCTAACCCATCGAGGCAGTCTGGATTGCCTCGTCGCGAAGGGCTCCTCGCAATGACAATCCATCACACCGGCAGCGCGATTGAATACTTCACCTGGCTCAGCGCGAAGCTCGATTCGATCGAGGCGATGCCGTCGAGCCGGGTCAGCTTGGTCTTGAGGAAGGCCTCGTAGGAGGCGAGATCGGCCGCCACCACGCGCAGCAGGTAGTCGCGGTTGCCCGTCATCAGGTAACATTCCAGCACCTCGTCCCATTTCGAGATGGCGCGGGCGAAGCGGTTGAGGTCCTCTTCCTTTTGCCGTGCCAGCTTGATCGAGATGAACACGCTGACGTGCAGGCCGAGCGCCTTCTGGTCGACGGTTGCGACATAGCGCGAGATGACGCCGCGTTCCTCCAGCAGCTTGACCCGGCGATGGCAGGGCGAGACCGAGAGCCCGACCTTGTCGGCGAGCTCCTGCATGGTCAGGCGGCTATCGTTCTGGAGGTGGCTGAGGATCTTGCGGTCAATGGGGTCGAGCTCGGGCATTGGAATGAAACCTGTCTTTGGCGGACCAAGTTAGTAAAGTATCCCAATAATTGGAGGTATGGCGCGAAAAATTGAGAAGTTTGGTGCCGGCGGTCGGCGTATCATCGCCAGAACCTGTTTCCGGGAGCGCATTGCCATGCCCGTTGATTCCGCCCGCCTCGACATATTGACCGCCCTCAGCCGCAAGGCGCTGTGGCTGTCGTCCTGGACCATCCACCACGCCAACCATATCCGCGCGAATGCGGACGGACTCAAGGTCGGCGGCCACCAGGCCTCGTCCGCCTCGCTCGCGACCATCATGTCGGCGCTCTATTTCCATGTGCTGCGGCCCGAGGATCGCGTCGCGGTGAAGCCGCATGCGAGCCCGGTGTTCCACGCCATCCAGTATCTGTTCGGCCGGCAGAGCCGCGAGAAGCTGGAGAATTTCCGTGGCTTCAAGGGGGCGCAGTCCTATCCCTCGCGCACCAAGGACGTCGACGACGTCGATTTCTCCACCGGCTCGGTCGGCCTCGGCGTCGCGCAGACGCTGTTCGCCTCGCTGGTGCAGGACTACGTCAAGGCGCATGGCTGGATGAAGGACCGCCGCGAGGGGCGGATGATCGCACTCGTCGGCGACGCCGAGATGGACGAGGGCAACATCTTCGAAGCCCTGGCCGAAGGCTGGAAGCACGGGCTGCGCAACACCTGGTGGGTGGTCGACTACAACCGCCAGTCGCTCGATGCCGTCGTGCGCGAAGGTCTCTGGGAAAAGTTCGAGACCATGTTCCGCAATTTCGGCTGGGACGTCGTCATCGTGAAATACGGCCGCCTGATGCGTGAAGCCTTTGCGGAGCCCGGCGGCGAGGCGCTGAAGCGCTGGATCGACAATTGTCCGAACGCGCTCTATGCGGCGCTGTGCTTCCAGGGCGGCTCGGCCTTCCGCAAGCATCTGCATGACGAGATCGGCGATCAGGGGCCGATCACGAAGCTGATCGACAAGCGCAGCGACGAGGAGCTGCTGGCGCTGATGTCGAATCTCGGCGGCCACGACATGGCGAGCATGCTGGAGGCGTTCGGGTCCATCGACCACGATCGCCCGGTCTGCTTCATCGCCTACACCATCAAGGGCATCGGCCTGCCGTTCCAGGGTCACAAGGACAACCATGCCGGCCTGATGACGGTCGCGCAGATGGAGAAATATCGCGACAGCCAGAACATCCGCCCCGGGCACGAATGGGACAAGTACGAGGGCCTCGCGCAATCCGCCGCCGAGCTCGATGCCTTTCTCGCAAGCGTGCCGTTCAACCAGGACGGTCGCCGTCTCACCGCGCCTGTCATCGAGGTGCCCGCGCAGCTCAGCTTCAAGCCGTCGCCGCAGATGTCGACCCAGCAGGGTTTTGGCCTCGTGCTGAACGAGATCGCGCGCGGCGAGAGCGAACTCGCAAAGCGCATCGTCACGACCTCGCCCGACGTCACCGTCTCGACGAATCTCGGTCCCTGGGTGAACCGGCGCGGCCTGTTCGCCAACGCGGAGAAGGCGGACTTATTCCGCAGCGAGAAAATTCCTTCCACCTATAACTGGGACGCCTCGCCCAAGGGACAGCATCTCGAGCTCGGCATCGCCGAGATGAACCTGTTCATCATGCTCTCGGCGCTCGGCCTGTCGCACCAGATCAACGGCGCGCGGCTGCTGCCGGTCGGCACGCTCTACGATCCCTTCATCGAGCGCGGTCTCGATGCGCTGAACTATGCCTGCTACCAGGATGCGCGCTTCATGGTGGCGGCGACGCCGTCCGGCATCACGCTCGCGCCCGAGGGCGGCGCGCACCAGTCGATCGCAACGCCCCTGATCGGCATGGCGCAGGATGGGCTCGCCTCGTTCGAGCCGGCCTTCGTCGACGAACTCGCCGTGATCATGGGCTGGGGGTTCCAGCACATGCAGCGCGAGCCGGGCGAGGGCGGCTCCGTTTACCTGCGCCTGTCCACACGCAGCATCGAGCAGGCGCAGCGGATCATGACGGGCGAACTGCAGCAGGGCATCACCGACGGCGCCTACTGGCTGCGCAAGCCGGGCCCGAATGCCGAGGTCGTGATCGCCTATACCGGCGCGGTCGCGCCCGAAGCGATCGAAGCCACCGGCTTCATCGGCGAAAGCCGCCGCGATGTCGGCCTGCTCGCGATCACCTCGGCGGATCGCCTGCATGCGGGCTGGACCGCCGCACGGACATTGCGGCGGGACCGCCGCGGCGTGCAGCATCTCAGCCACATCGAGAAGCTGCTGGCGCCGCTGCCGCGCGACTGCGGCATCGTGACCGTGATCGACGGCCATCCATCCGCGCTCGGCTGGCTCGGCAGCGTCCGCGGCCATCGCGTCGAGGCGCTCGGCGTCGAGCAGTTCGGCCAGACCGGCAGCATCGCGGACCTCTATCGCCACTACGGCATCGACGCCAACGCCATCATCGATGCGGCCGAAAGCCTCACCACCGGCGCCCCGGTGCTGCATCGGAAGATGGCGGTGTAGTGGGAAGTAACCTCCTCGTTCGCCCTGGCGAAGGCCGGGGCCCATACCCCGCGGCGGGTGTTGGGACCGCAGCTGGTAGCCACCTTGGCAAACCAACTCCGCCTTGTGGTTGTGGCGCCACCTTGCCTCGTTCCCGCCACCGGCTCATATAACCTCCGTCCGCCGCAACGCTGGCCCCGCATATGGCGGGTTCAATTGCCGGCGCTTTCGTGCAAGGATGCCTGCCGAAACGCCCCCTCCAAGCCCCAAGAAGAGGTTAACGATGGTCAATCGCATGCAATTCTACATCGACGGCGCCTGGGTCGATCCCGCCGTCAAGAAGTCCACCGCCGTGGTCAATCCCGCGACGGAAGAGGCGATGTACGAGGTTGCGCTCGGCTCAAAGGCCGATGTCGACAAGGCCGTTGCCGCCGCCAAGCGCGCCTTTGCAACGTTCTCCCAGAGCAGCCGCGAGGAGCGCGTCGCGCTGCTCACCAAGATCATCGAGGTCTACAAGACCCGCATCAAGGAGATCGGCGCCGCCGTCTCCGACGAGATGGGCGCGCCGCTGCCGATGGCGGAAAAGCTGCAGGCCGGTGCCGGCCTCGGTCATCTCATGACCACGCTCGACGTGCTCAAGAACTATCATTTCGAGGAGCCGGTCGGCACCGCCATGGTGCTGCGCGAGCCGATCGGCGTGGTCGGCATGATCACGCCCTGGAACTGGCCGCTCAACCAGATCGCCTGCAAGGTCGCGCCTGCGCTCGCCGCCGGCTGCACCATGATCCTGAAGCCGTCGGAGTTCACGCCCACCTCGGCGCTCATCTTCGCGGAAATCCTGCATGAAGCCGGCGTGCCGAAGGGCGTGTTCAACCTCGTCAACGGCCTCGGCCCCGAGGTCGGCGCCGCCATGAGCGAGCACCCTGATATCGACATGATCTCCTTCACCGGCTCGACCCGCGCCGGCATCGACGTGGCCAAGCGCGCGGCGCCGACCGTGAAGCGCGTCAGCCAGGAGCTCGGCGGCAAGTCGCCGAACGTCATCCTCGAGGGCGCCGACCTCACCAAGGCGGTGACCGGCGGCGTGATGCACATGTTCAACAACTCCGGCCAGTCCTGCAATGCGCCCTCGCGCATGATCGTGCCGGCCTCGAAGATGAAGGAAGTCGCCGCGATCGCGAAGGCCGTCGCCGACAAGACCAAGGCCGGCGATCCGCGCGCCGAAGGCACCACCATCGGCCCCGTGGTGAACCGCGGCCAGTGGGACAAGATCCAGGGCCTGATCAAGAAGGGCATCGACGAGGGCGCTACCCTCGTCGCCGGCGGCCCGGGCCTGCCCGAAGGCGTCAACAAGGGCTTCTATGTCCGACCGACCATCTTCGCCGACGTCACCCCTGACATGACGATCGCTCGCGAGGAGATCTTTGGGCCGGTGCTGACCATCATCGGCGCCAAGGACGAAGCGGACGCCGTGCGCATCGCCAACGATACGCCGTATGGTCTCGCCGGTTATGTCACGGGCCCGACGGTCGAGGACGCCAAGCGCGTCGGCCGCCAGATCCGTGCCGGCAACGTCAACCTGCAGGGCGTGCCCAACGACCGCAGCGCGCCGTTCGGCGGCTACAAGCAGTCGGGCAACGGCCGCGAGTGGGGCAAGTTCGGCCTCGAGGATTTTCTCGAGGTGAAGGCGGTCGCCGGCTTCAACGCGGCGTAAGTCTTAGCGGTTGAACGAACGAAGCGCCGGAGCGGGCAACTGCTCCGGCGTTTTTGTCGTGATCGTGCGGAAGCAAAGGAGCGTGAGCGACGTGTCCGCCGTCATTGCGAGCGAAGCGAAGCAATCCAGAGTCTCTTTGCTTCGTCGCAAGAGTTCCTCGCAATGACGGGAGGAGAGACCACCGCCTATCCCCCCACCGCGCCCTGCGTATTCACATACAGCGCGTAGATCGACTGGCTCGCCGCCATGAACAGGCGGTTGCGCTTGACGCCGCCGAAGCAGACATTCGCGCAGCGCTCGGGCAGCGCGATGCGGCCGATCATGACGCCGTCGGGCGCGAACACCACGACGCCGTCAAGCTCGGGATCGCCCATGCCCCAGCCGCACCAGAGATTGCCGTCGATGTCGCAGCGCATGCCGTCGGGCGTGCCGGGGCCGGCATCGATGTGAACGCGCTTGTTCGAGATCGTGGTGCCCTCAGGCGAGACGTCATAGGCGAGGATTTTTCGGTTCGGCACGCCACGTGATTCAACGACGTAGAGGATCTTCTCGTCAGGCGAGAAGCACAGCCCGTTCGGGCCGAGCACGCCCTCGGCGACGATCGTCGCCTTGCCCGTCTGGGGATCGAGCCGATAGACGTTCGGCTCGATCTCGGGCTCGGCCTTGTAGCCCTCGTAATTGCCGAGCAGGCCGAAGGTCGGATCGGTGAACCAGATCGAGCCGTCCGATTTAACAACGACATCGTTCGGCGAGTTCAACCGCTTGCCGTTGAATTGATCCATCAGCACGGTGATGCTGCCGTCATATTCAGTGCGCACCACGCGCCGCCCGCCATGCTCGCAGGTGATCAGCCGGCCGTGGCGATCCCTGGTGTTGCCGTTGGCGAAGTTGGAGGGCTTGCGGAATACGCTGACGGCGCCGGTCTCCTCCTCCCATTTGATGATGCGCTGGTTCGGAATGTCGCTGCAGAGCAGATAGCGCCCGTCGCCGAACCACACCGGACCCTCGGCCCAGCGCAGGCCAGTCGCCAGCCGCTCCACCGCCGACAGTTTCAGCCAGTATTTTTCGAAACGGGGATCGAGCGCACGGACCGCCGGATCGGGATAATAGCCCGCGGGCCGCCAGCCCGGCCGCTGCTGGGTGTGGGACGATGCCTCATTCATGCCGGTTCTCTCGTTTCGTTCCCTCTGGACAAACCTGCTATCATTAGAGACACGTGACCGCAAATCGGTCACCAACGGCGAGGGACGACATGCCGCGTATCTTGATGACGGGAGCTTCGGGTGGGATCGGCACGAGCCTGCGAAGACTGCTGCCGCCGATCTACCCGGATCTCCTGCTCTCCGACATCAAGCCGCCGGCCGATCTCGGCGCGAACGAGAAATTCAAGGCGGCGGACCTCGCCGATCTCGCCCAATGCGAGGCGATCTGCGAGGGGGTCGACGGTATCATCCATTTCGGCGGCTATTCGGTTGAAGGTACCTGGGACCAGATCCTCCAGGCCAACATCATCGGCGGCTACAATCTGTTCGAGGCCGCGTACCGCAAGGGCGTCAAGCGCGTGGTGTTCGCCTCGTCGAACCATGCCGTCGGCTTCTATACGCGTCACCACAAGATCGGCACCGACGTCACGCCGCGCCCGGACGGGCGCTACGGCGTGAGCAAGGTGTTCGGCGAGGCCGTCGGAGCGCTCTACGCCGACAAGCACGGGCTGAAGGTGACTTGCCTGCGCATCGGCAATTTCGGTGACATGCCGCTCGACCAGCGCCGGCTCTCGATCTGGCTCAAGCCGGACGACCTCGTGCAGCTCTGCCGCATCGGGCTAGAGCATCCCGACATCCATTTCGAAATCTTCTACGGCGCTTCCCTCAACGAGCGCGCCTGGTGGGACAACCACCGCGCCTACGAGTTCGGCTATCGTCCAACGGGGCGCGCCGAGGATTTCCGCGAGCACGCGATGGCGCAGCAGGCCAAGCTGAAGCCGGATCCGGTCGGCGATTATTTCCAGGGCGGTACGTTCTGCAGCATGGAGTTCGACGCCGACCCGAGCCGCATCATCGACTGGAATAAGCGGTAGCGTCGACGTTTAAAGGAATGCCCTCCGGCTCGGCTTGCGGAGCCGGGAGAGGGGCATGATCGCTCCGACGGTGGAGGTTTGAACCGCCCCTCCGCCTAACGTCTGAATTCACACCGTAGAGTTCCGGATTTCCGTTTTCGGAAATAGGCGTTCTATTGTCGGAACACGTGAGCGTTTCTTCTATCCATTGCTACGCGCGGACGTGACTGCCTTTTCATTCTAGCGATTGCGGAAAAGCAAAATGCGCAGGATGGTTCTCTCAGGGGCCGCGGTGTTGACGGTCGCTCTCGTCGCGGCGGTATCCTGGCCTACGCCGCGCCCGGACGTGGAGCGTTTCGGGGACAGTGTCTACGAAACCATCTGGTTCTGGCGCATCCCGGCCTACGCCCACAATTCAGCCTGGAGTGTGCGCTGGATGTGGAACGATCCGCTGCGCGCACAGGCAAGATGCTGCCGCGCCACGCCGCAGCCGATATCCGAACCGGGCTCGCAGGTTCCTCCGGCCGGTCAAGCGATCGCGCGTCTGGCAGCCAAGTAAAGCGGCTTGAATCGCTTTAGGACGCGCTGTGCCGGAAGGGCGCACATGGTTCCGGAGATAGCTCGCATTTCTCTCAAATGAGTTCCTTGCTTTAAGCTTAACCAGAAACCTAATCGTCGATTTACAGCTGCAATCTACGGTTTACCTTGTTCTTGAATCGGTCATTCAAGGACGCCAGCAATGCGGCGCTTAGCGCTCAACTCATGTCTCATAATTGTTCTGGCGGCATCGGTTCTCAGCGCGTACGCCGACGAGAGGAAGTCCGATGGCGCCAGCTCGGGCACGCTCGCTCCGCGTACGAAGATCGAATGCTCGCTCAAGCACAAGCCTGGTGAACCGCTCGATCCCCCGTCGACGGCCGCCATCCCCCGGACCGAATCCTTCGTTGCCAGCGAGTATTTCAGGGAGGACATTACGCCGACCGCGCGCGTGAAAATTTCGTGGCTCGGCGCGACCTTCGCGCGCCGGTTCGCCGTCAAGGTCGAAACCACGGACGACACGTCCCTGCAGACGCATGTCTTGAACAATCCCGCAAATGCCGCGCAGATCGTCGATGAGCTGGGCGCTCGCGCCGAGAGCAAGCTTGCCGATGTCTGGTGTCTGTTGAAGCTGCAGGCCAACGGCGAGAGCGGGGCGCTGCAGACCGGCTCCGTTCCAAACCTCTTCTTTGTCCGTGACGGCATGGGCGATCTCGGCGTGGTTGACGCCCTGTGGGGTGGCGCGGGCTGGGAAATCGGGGCCAGTCCCATCAGAAACCCGCGGGCATGGATTTCCGGTACGCGCGTCTTCTCTCACTGAGGCGGAGACGTCCTCTCAGACTTCGCAAGGGGGGTGGCGGCCGATCCTTCTCGGCCGGCTTGCGGCTCAAGGCTGGCAATTGTCGTGTATCAAGGCATTTCCGCGAGCGCCGGCGCGGATCGTCCGTGACTCGTCGGACAAGCTAGGGGCCCGTGATCGCATTTGCTGTCGCACCTCATTTCGCAACGCGCGCTTCCTGTTTCCTGGTCACATGCCAGAGCACCACGTGGTAATGCGGCACGTCCACGCCAGGGTGACCCGGGTTGAAGTAGAGGCTGACGTGATCAACTGGTGTCGCTGACCCCGCCCCATCCAATGACTTGTGGTCGTCAATGTCCTTGATCGGGACCATGTACACGGTCGCCACCAGACGATCCCTGCGATCGAAGCACAGGAAGGGCCCCAGCGGCAAAGTGTCCGGCTTGACGAAGATGATGCCGAGGCCCGGAAAGAACTTCGGGAAGTTCACGAGATCGCTGACCCGACGATATCCGTTCGTTTCGGCGACCTTCCGTTGGTTTGCCGGTGGACGAACGACTTCGCGCTTCCGGTGCGCCTTGCTGCGTCGGTGAGGGGCTGCCCTGGTTTGCTCGGCCGGTGGCGTGGCGGTCGGTGCAAGCGTCTGCGGCGCTGGCGGCAAGAAGGGAGCAAATTGGGCGGCGGGATGCCTCACATCGCCGATCAAGGCGAGCAACGCAACCAGGGCTGTCCCCACACCATTGCGCATCGACATCTCCCGAGGTTTTCCTGCCGGATTTGCTTGCCAAGCTCACTTGCCCGGGTTGCGTTCTCGCCAGCGCAGGAAATCCCGGAACAATTCTTCCCGGTCTGGCGGATTGGCCGTTGGCTTTCCCTCCAGAAACCGGCCGAACGCCTTGCGAAGCGCGGCTTCGCCGCCGGATTGTTGCTGGAGCCAGCGCTCTGCCGGTGCGAACCGTCGCCATCCCGGGAGCAGCGCGGCCAGGTTCACCTCGTGCCATTTGGGATGATGTGCATCGCCGAGAAATTCAGGAAAGCGCGTGAACAATGTCCGGACGAATAATTCCAGCAACCGAAATCGCTCACTGCCGCCCGGCCAATTGTAGGCGAAAAGCGCGGATTTGATCGCGATCGTGTCGACGCTTGCTTCGGCGGCGATGATATTCGGGTAGTCGTTATGACGGAGCGTCGATGGCAGATAATCTTTTTCCAGCAGCTCCTTGAAGTAGGGGATGGGGAGCAGGTGAATTCGATCGAGTTGCGAGACCTGCGTCAGGAAGCTGATCGGTTTTCCCGAGACGAGCAGAGCGGCGGAGATATCTCCCTTTCTCAGGCCTTCCAGCGCGGCCTCGGGTCCCAAGTTCGACTCGCTGATCTTGACGCCCAGACGGTTCAGCACTTCGCGGCCAAGAACGGCGCTGGCACTGCCGTCCTCCCCGAGATTGACTCTCTTTCCCGTCAGTTCCGTCAGGCTTCCGATCTCCGGCCGCGCCAGAAGATGGAACTCCTCGATATGGAGCGGGGCAATGTAGGTAAGCCTGTCGGAGATGTCTCCGAAGGTTCTTGTCTCCCGGAGCCGGTCGGCCAGGACGACGGGCGCGATCGCCACGTCGGCACCTGCGAGGGTGAGCACATCAAGGACGTTGCGGACTCCGCCGTTTCCCACAATGGGCAGGACTCGCAATGCGACCTCGCCATGGGGGCCCGTCTCTTGGCCGCTGGCGAGTGTGGTCGCAATGTCCTGAGCTATTGCGAATTCAGTGCATTGCGGGGTACCGGTCAAGAATCCCACCGTAAACGGGTCCGCCGGCCGTCTCGTTTCTTTCCTGGGGGCGCTTTCTTTTCGCGGAGACGCTTTCCCGGATTCGCTCGGAGAAGCGGAAGATTGCGCTTGTGCGAGTGACTCCTGGGCCTGTCCGCCGAGCCAGGCCGCTGCAATCAATGCGATGAACAAACCGGCCCGCATTGCTCCGCAGACCCTCATTGTTCAAACCGGCGCGGCAGCCAACCCTTCTCGGGCTGACATGCCCGATGAATCCTCACCGTGCGTCCGAAATACGATGGACGAATCTCGAGGCTTCCAACGCGCTGGGGCAAGCGGCGTTCCGTCTCGGATATATGCGGCTCGTTTCGTGGCAGCTAGCCGGCCGCGTCTTCCCATTGATCTAGATCAACGTCGTTCGGGGGATCGTCTGGCCCATCCAAACGATCACGTATTCGTTCAGACCTTATTGTGCGAATTGACCGGATGGAGCATGGACATGGGCATCCTTTGGACGATCATCATCGGATTTCTCGTCGGACTGGTCGCGAAGTTCATCATGCCCGGCGACAAGTCCGAGCCCAAGGGCTTCATCTTGACCACGGTCCTGGGCATTGTCGGCGCCTTCGTCGCGACATGGCTCGGTCAGGCCGTGGGATGGTACCGGTTCGGAGAGGGCGCCGGCTTCATCGGAAGCGTGGTCGGCGCCATCATCCTCCTGTTTGTGTACGGCCTTGTCATAGGCCGTCAGGGGCGCGCCTGATCGGTCCACATGATCGGCTGAGCATGAAAATCAAGTTGCCTGCTGTCGCACTGCTCGCGATGATCGTGCCAGGGCCGGCGCAAGCCGCAGCTCTCAGCGAGGCCGAAGCGACGTTTCTCGACCAGCTCGTCACCGCATCCGCGGTGCTGGAGCAGCGATGCACGGACTATCAGGTCGACGGCAGCGGCAGCGTTCAACTCGGCGCCCGGCTTCTGGGCAGCCCCGATGCGGCGATGGCGATGATCGACGCCTATGCTGCGGCCATCAAGGCCTTTGATGGCGAGAGCTACGATCCCGGAAAATACCGCCCCGAGGTGGCCGAGGCAGCCAGAAGAACATTCCGGCAGGTCCGGACGGACTTGATCAGGAACCCGACACGGGCCTGCGCCGATCATGGCGAGACCAGCGTGGCGCGCGGCCTGCTGAGACGGTACTGAACGGACTTGCGCGACATCAGCCGCGGGCCATGTCCTGACTTATCTTTTGCAGTCGCGTGAAGGCGGCCCACGCTTTTGGATAGTCGGCGTCCCTGGAATCGATCGTGAGCAGCGCGCGGCAGGCCTCGTTGATCTCTTCCGGCGAAGGACGCATCGAGCTGCCGGCCGATGACTCCGCCTTCTTCCAGCGGTCCTCGACGTCCTTCGCCAGGGCCAGTGCTTCGGACGGAGTTCGTTTCAGGGTTGATCGCGCCAATGCGTGATCCGGAGGGAATGTGGGCCAGGCGGCCGGAGGCCGATCGGCTTGCCACTCACTCTCCTTCACCCTGGCAGCCCCGCGGGCCGCGGCCGGATTTGACCCCTGTCCATTTGCAGCATCAGGCGAGGTCTTTGCGGCGAGTTCGCGGACCTGCTGCTTTATCGTGCCACCGGACGACGATCCGCCCGCCGAGCCTCCAGGCATCGTCAGGCCGGCGGCAACCGACGTCTGCACGTCGGGCGCGACTTTCTGAACGGTTTTGACGACCGCCGCCACGCCGGGTGACACGCCCGGCCGCTGCTGCGCGACCTTGTCCTCCTCGGTGGGGCAAGGTCGGTATCCCGAGCGCTGATGCGTGATCCGTCCATCGTCATCGATGCGGGCAAAATCAATGGCCACGGTGTAGACGAAAGCGACATCGATGAACTGGCCGGACGTGTCCCTGGCTTTGACGCCGCCGCAAACATACCTCGCCGCGCCGGCCTCGACTGAATGCAATGCGCTGAATTTGGCCGAGGCCGGATCGATCAGCACATGTTTGACGGCTGCGCGCGCTTTCGAATGTTCCGAGGAGAACGTGCTGAACAGGACGTCCGGGTCGAGGAAAGCGGGTTGGTAGTACCACGCATACTCCGCGGCGAAGAATGCTCCGCCAAAGGCCACTGCGATCAGGAAACCGGGTACATTCATGTGATTGCTCCGGGCAATGGAACCCGGCATGGTTGTTATGTTTTTCAAAAACCATTTGGGATAGAGTCGTCTAACAACCGGTTAATCGGTTGAGTGATTGAGCGTCATCTACCAGAAGAATATTCGTCTGCTTGGATGAATTCCGCCAACGTTGCCCCGTTGCTGCACCGGCGGGGCGGCAACGCAGGTACGCTCCCTCGCCCCGCTTGCGGGGAGAGGGTTGGGGCGATGGGGAGTTTCCGCAGGGACGGTGAGAGTTGGACTCGCGGAGAGTCCCGCTCACCCGGAATTTGCTCTCGCAAATTCCGGCCTCTCCCCGCAAGCGGCAGGGCTATCGCATTTGAAGACTTTTCCCGCGGCCATCCTTCGAGACGCCCGCTTCAGGCGGGCTCCCCAGGATGGGGACGGAGCTGCGCGGCAGGGGTTTCAACGGGCACTGACGCCGATTAGGCTCATCCTGAGGAGGCGCATGAGCGCCGTCTCGAAGGGCGCGGCGTGCGCGCAGGCCGCCGCAACGAGTCATATGCGATAGCCCTGCCGCAAGCGGGGAGAGGCGAAGGAGTGGCCGCGCCCTAGCTGTCGCCTGCAATCCTCGCCAGATAATCCGACTTGCTGAACTGCATGTGATCGACGCAGAGCTGCGCCAGCGCCCAGCTGTCGCGGCCCTTCAACAGCTCGATCATCAGCTCGTGCTGGCGCCGCGATTGCGCGAGGCCCTCACGGTCGGCGAGGTTTTTTGCGCGCATCGGCAGCGTCAGGTTCATGTAGTCCTGCAGCGAGCGCACCAGATAGGGATTGCCGCAGGCCGAGAACAGCGCGAGGTGGAAGGCGTCGTTGGCCTCATGGATGCCGCGCAGATCCTGCACGTCAGCCCTGGCGCAATATTGCCGTTGCAGCGCGCTCAGCTCGTCGATCAGGCCTTGCGGGGCAGGCAGGGGGATCATCAGCGCGGCCTGCCGGGTCAGCATCTCCCTGACCTCGTAGATCTGCCGCACCTCCTCGGCCGAGTAGAACCGCACGGTGGCGCCGACATTCTTCTCGCGCCGGACGATGCCACGCCGCTCCGCATCCACCAGCGCCTGCCGCACGAAGTGCCTGGAGGTGCCGTAGCGCGACATCAGCGCGTCCTCGGTAAGGCGCGCGCCGGGCGCGAGGCGGCCGAAGATGATGTCCTCCTCCAGTCGCGCGACGACGTCGTCCGGATCGTCGCGCCGGACCGTCATGGCGTCTGCGGTGCGGATGTCGGACATGCCCTCGGCCTCCCGGCTTCCAGCCGGTCCCGACTGTGGAGCAGGGAAGGTGAGGATTGTCAATAATCTGGCAGTTTGGAAGGGCAGCGATCCAGAAAACTGCTGGGCTTTCGCCTGACTTATTGACAATCAGGGCGCAGGCTGTACCACAATGGCAACTTCAGGAGTGACGTGATGACGAGTGGCTTGCGCAAGGGTCTGACCAGCTACGGCGATGCCGGCTTCTCGCTGTTCCTGCGCAAGGCGTTCATCAAGGCGATGGGCTATTCCGACGACGCGCTGGAGCGCCCGATCGTCGGCATCACCAATACCTATAGCGACTACAATCCCTGCCACGGCAACGTCCCTGAGATCATCGAGGCCGCCAAGCGCGGCGTGATGCTGTCGGGCGCCATGCCGTTCGTGTTCCCGACCATCTCGATTGCCGAGAGCTTTGCGCATCCGACCTCGATGTATCTGCGCAATCTGATGGCGATGGACACCGAGGAGATGATCCGCGCCCAGCCGATGGATGCGGTGATCGTGATCGGCGGCTGCGACAAGACTCTTCCCGCACAGGTGATGGCTGCGATCAGCGCAGACCTGCCGACCGTGGTCATCCCCGTCGGACCCATGGTGGTCGGCCATCACAAGGGTGAGGTGCTGGGCGCCTGCACCGACTGCCGCAGGCTGTGGGCAAAATATCGCGCCGGCGACATGGACGATGCCGAGATCGAGGCGGTGAATGGGCGTCTCGCGCCGTCCGTCGGCACCTGCATGGTGATGGGCACGGCCTCGACCATGGCCTGCATGATCGAGGCCATGGGACTGTCGCTGCCCATGAGTGCGACGATCCCCGCGCCGCATGCCGAGCGGTTCCGACTTGCGGAGGCCAGCGGCAAGGTTGCCGCCGAGATGGCCAAGACCAAGGGTCCGAAGCCGAGCGAGCTCCTGACGCCGGCGTCCTTCAGGAACGCACAAGTCGTGCTCCAGGCCATCGGCGGCTCGACCAACGGCCTGATCCATCTGACCGCGATGGCGCATCGCTCGCCGCATCGGCTCGACCTCGAAGCGTTCGACCGGATCGGCCGCGAGGTGCCGGTGCTGGTCGACCTCAAGCCATCAGGCGAGCACTACATGGAGCATTTCCATCACGCCGGTGGCGTGCCGAAATTGCTGGCGCAGCTCGGCGATCTCATCGATCTCGATGCGAAGACCATCACCGGCCAGACGCTGCGCGACGTCGCGGCAAATGCCGAGGACGTGCCCGGCCAGGACGCCATCCGTCCGCGCGACAATCCGATCAAGAAGGAAGGCGGCCTCGCCATCCTCCACGGCAATCTCGCCCCGCGCGGCGCGGTCATCAAGCAGTCGGCCGCGAGCCCGAAGCTGTTGCAGCACACCGGGCGCGCGGTGGTGTTCGAATCCGTCGAGGACATGACGTTGCGGGTCGACGATCCCGATCTCGACGTCACCGCCGACGACGTGCTGGTGCTGCGCAATGCCGGCCCGAAGGGCGCGCCCGGCATGCCAGAGGCGGGCTATCTGCCGATCCCGAAGAAGCTCGCGCGCGGCGGCACCAAGGACATGGTGCGCATTTCCGACGCGCGCATGAGCGGGACCGCCTTCGGCACCATCGTGCTGCACATCACCCCGGAATCCGCCGTCGGCGGGCCACTGGCGCTGGTGAGGAACGGCGACATGATCAGCCTCGATGTTGCCAAGCGCAGCATCGAGCTGCTGGTCGGCCCCGCCGAGCTGGAGCGTCGGCGCGCCGCCTTGAAGCCGGCCGTCGCCCCCGAGGAGACGCGGCGCGGCTACGCCTGGCTGTTCAACGAGACCATCATGCAGGCCGATGAGGGCTGCGATTTCGACTTCATGCAGAGGACTGGGAAGACCGAGAAGGGCTGATAGCAAGCGAACGCTCAGACCGCACAAGCGGCGGGCGACAAAACAGGGGGAAACGATGATTGCGCGATCCACGCCAAGATTCCTACATGGGTTGGCGGCTGCGGCCGCCGTGCTGTTCGTCACGGGAGCGGGGGCGCAGGAGGTGAAGCATTATCGCTTCGCCTATGACCAGCCGCGCAACACCGGCTATTCCATCGCGGGTGACCTGTTCGCCGAGAAGCTCAAGGAACTGAGCAAAGGCACCATGATCATCGACCAGTATCCCGGCGCGCAGCTCGGCCAGGAGCCGCAGGTGCTCCAGCTGGTGAAGGCCGGTGACGTCGAGTTCGCCATCATCTCCTCCGCCAACACCGCGACGATCTCGCCGCAGGCCGGCGTGATGTCGCTGCATTTCCTGTTCCGCGACGAGAATCACGTGATCAAGGGCCTCGCCGACCCGCGCGTGTTCGAGGCGCTCAAGACCATGATCGACGAGACCACGCAGGGCCTGCACGTCATCGCGACCGGCTCGCAGGGGGTGCGCCACATGTACTCCAAGAAGGAGATCCATAATGTCGGCGACATCAAGGGCCTGAAGGTCCGCGTGCAGGCGACCGCGACCGAGGACACCATGTTCCCGGCTTACGGCGCCCAGACCGTGCATATGCCGTTCGGCAGCGTCTACACCAGCCTGCAGACCGGCGTGGTCGACGTCGCCGAGAACAGCATCAACGTCTACCTCGTCAACAAGCATTACGAGGTCGCCCCCGTCCTCAACATCACCGAGCACGAAGCCAACAACGCGCTGGTGTTCATCTCCGACAAGCTCTGGCAGAGCCTCTCGGCCGAGCAGAAGGGCTGGGTGCAGACCGCGGCCAACGAGATCAGCTCCAAGGAGCCGGCCAAGGCATTCGAGCTGGAGCGCACCGCGGCCGACAAGCTGAAGAAGATGGGCGTGAAGATCGTCGACAACGTCGACAAGAAGAGCTTCACGGCGATCGCCGATCCCTATCTCGACAAGCTCGCCAAGGATCTCGGCCCGCACGCCGAGAAGATCAAGAATTTGATCCGGTCGATCAACTAGAGCGCCCGCGGCCATCCTTCGAGACGCCCGCCTTGCGGCGGGCCTCAGGATGAGGTCGCGTTTCGCGGCGAACCTCATGGTGAGGAGCCCGCCAAAGCGGGCGTCTCGAACCATGCAGGCCGAGTACGATCGGCAGCTTCCCAGCTGTCGCATCCCGATAGCTTTGGAACGATGGGGATATTGATGGCCATCGCCGACAAACTGCTCGTTCAACGCCAGCGCCACCTGAAATGGCGCGCGTTCGATTGGCTCGAGCTTGCGTTGATGATCCTTTGCGGCCTGCTCTGCTTCGGCTTCTCGCTGTCGGTGACCGCCGACATCGTGACGCGCACCATCGGCCATCCCTGGCTGTGGCTCCAGGAGGTCACCTCGACGCTGTTCATCTACGCGATCTTCATCGGCACGGCGGCCGCGACCCGGCGCAACGACCACCTCTATCTCACCGCGATCTCCGAGGCGATGCACGGCACGCCACGGCTGATCGTTGAGGTGATCATCCGCCTCGTCGTGCTCGGCGTCGCTTTCTGCCTGATCTGGTACGGCTCCCAGAACTATCTGCGCGGTTTCGGCAGCTTCCGTCTGCCGTCGGGAACACCGATCGCGTCGCTCTACGCAATCATCCCGCTCTCGGGCGTGCTGATCTGTCTGTTCACCATCGAGCAGCTCGTCAATGGCCTGCGCAAAGGCTTTGACCATCCCGAGCCGCCTGAGGAGGACGGAGCACCCGTTGTCACCGAGGCGCAGATGAGGGCGCAGCCGTGAGCGCACCTGTCGTCCTGGCGTTGATGTCGATCTGCTTCCTGTCGTTCGGCTATCTCGGCGTGCCCGTGCCGTTCTCGCTGATGGCGGGAGTCTTCATCGGCGCGATCCTGTCCGATGTGTCGCTCGCCGCCATCATCCAGAAGATTTTCGACGGCGTCGATTCCGAGGCGCTGCTGGCCATTCCGTTCTTCCTCCTGGTTGGAGAACTCATGAGCTCGGCCAACGTGGTGGTACGAATAGCCAATCTTTCGGTGTCGCTGGTCGGGCATATCAGGGGCGGGCTGTCGCAGGTCGTGGTCGTCTTCAGCATGTTCTTCTCGGAAATGTCGGGTTCGACCACCGCCGACGTCGCAGTGATGAGCCGCGCGCTCGGTGGCCCGATGAAGCGGGAGGGCTATGAGCCCGCCTTCATCGCCGCGATCATCGCCTCCGCCTCGACCATCGCGGCGCTGGTGCCGCCGAGCATCACGGCCGTGGTGTACGGCGCGGTCGGCAACGTCTCGATCGCCGGCCTGTTCATGGCGGGCGTCGTGCCCGGCCTGATGATCGGCTTCGGCCTGATGATCTACTGCTATTTCTTTGGCCCGTCCGGCCTGCGCAAGCCGCGCGCACCGCTGCGGCAGGTGGTGTTCGCGGCGGGCGACGCGGCCCTGCCGCTGATGATCCCGGTGATCCTGCTGGGGGGCATCCTCACCGGCTGGTTCACGCCGACAGAGGCCGGCGTCGTTGCCGTGGCCTGGATCATCCTGGTCGTGATCCCCGCGCTCAACCGCGGCCACATCAGGAAGATCCCGTACGATTTCTGCCTCGCCGGCCTGATCTTCTCGCTGCCGCTGATCACGATCGGCGCCGCCAATGCCTTCGGCTGGATGCTCGCCTATTTGCGGGGCGCGACCTATATCGCCGAGTGGATCACGTCCATTGCCGGCAACGATCCGCATCTGATCATGCTGCTGATGGTGCTGCTGTTCACCGTGGTCGGCGACTTCATCGAGCCGGTCCCGACCATCATCATCTTCATGCCGCTGGTCAACGCGCTGACGGAGGCCGGCGACATCAACGGTGTCCATATGGGCGTGGTGCTGATCGCAACGCTCGCCTTCGGCCTGATCACGCCGCCCTACGGGCTCGTCCTGCTGATGGCCTCGAAATTCGTCGGCATCAGCTTTGCCAGGGCGCTACGAGCGGCACTGCCGATCTACGTGGTCTTCTTCACCACCATCGCGTTCGCGATCTATTTCCCGAGCGTGGTGCTGTGGCTGCCGCGGCACGTGCTCCCCGAATCGGTCGGCTGCTTCAAGTCGCCGGCGGGGACGGGCTATATCTGTCCGCAATAGCGACCTGCTCGACACGCCATTGCGGCTGCTCGCGCACGTAACGGAACGGCATGCCATGGCTGTTCTTGAAATAGCTGCCGCACAACGCGTTCGCCATGCCCTGCATCACGGCGTCGTGGCAGACGAACAGGAGCTCATCGTCGGGATGACGGTCGAGCCAGGCGGAAACGCAGACGAGCGACCGTTTCGTCATGGCGTCCCAGCTCTCGCCGTCGGCCGGCAGGATCGAGACGAGGCCGGTCGCCGAGCTGACGCCGTGCTTGATCATGAGGTCGCGGACGGGCAGGCCCTCGAAGCTGCCGAAGTCGAATTCGATGATGCCTTCGTCGATCGCGAGCGGCACCGAGATCGCGTCCGCGATGATCTCGGCCGTTCGCGCCGCGCGCACCAGGGGGCTTGCGACGATGCGGCTGATGCCGGCGCCGCGCAGCATCTCCACGGCTTCGTGCGCCTGCCGCAGGCCGTCCTCGTTCAGCGGATTGTCGGTGCGGCCCTGGAATCGCCCCTCGCGATTCCAGTCGGTCGCGCCGTGACGCAGGCCGTAGAACGTGCGTGCGGGCGTCGTCACTTCGACTTGCTCGTGAACTTCTTCACGGCGGTGCGGAACGCCTCCGTGTTCATCGCCATGATGATCTTGTGCTCCTCGGCGTCGAGCTGCTGTTTTACGGGCGTGGTGGCGGCCTGGTAGACCAGCTGCTTGGTGCCGGCGATCGCCGCCGGCGGGTTCTGCGCCAGCCGCTCGGCAAGTTGCCGCGTCGCCGCCTTCAGCTCGGTCGCGGGAACGATCCTGGCGACGAGGCCCCATTCATGGGCCTGCTGCGCGGTGAAATTGTCCTCGGCGAGAAAGACCTGCAGCGCGCGGCGCGAGCCGACCGTGCCGACGATGCCGACCGTGGAGCCGCCGTCCGGCGACACCCCGATCTTGGCATAGGCCGGCGTGAACTTGGCATCGTCAGCGGCGATGCAGAGATCGGTGACGAAGGCGAGGCCCATGCCGGCGCCGGCGGCCGAGCCGTGCACGCTGGACAGCGAGATCTTCGGCATGCGCCTGATGATCTCGATGAAGGCGTGATAGTGCTTGAGCAGCTCGCCGACGACGGGCGTCACCGTGCCTGCTTCGGCCGCTGCGCCAATCGTCTGCAGATCGCCGCCGGCGGAGAAGGCCCGGCCTTCGCCCTCGAGCACCAAGACCCTGATGGAATCGTCGTCTTCGATATAGGCCGCGAGCTGCTCGAGCTTCTGCGCGATCGGAAGGTTGATCGAGTTGAACGCTGTGGGGCGGTTGAGCGTGATGGTTGCAATCGGGCCATCGATCCGCAGCAGGGCGGGATCGTCGGGCTTTGAGACGGGAGCTGGCATCTGGAATATCCCCGGCGTGAGGTTCGTTGCTGCAACTAAATCGCAGAAGGCGAGGGGTGACAATCCCCGACCGCCGCTCTTGCGCCGGGCGGAACGATAGGCTCAAATGGACCCGCCTTCGCCAAGGGACGGACACGAGCGCCGGCTCCTCGAAGGCCAGCAAACCAAAATCAGCGAGAGAGGAGACGACATGGGTCACGCTCGTGTCTCCGGAAGTGGGCTGCTCCAATGACGGGCGGTCCGGTGATCATCGTCGGTGCCGGCCATGGCGGTTACCAGGTCGCAGCATCCCTGCGCCAGGCGGGTTTCTCCGACCGCGTCTGCCTGATCAATGACGAGGCGCATCTGCCCTATCAGCGGCCGCCGCTGTCCAAGGGCTACATCAAGGGCTCGGCCGGCCCGGAGAGCCTGATGTTCCGCCCCGAAAAATTCTACCAGGACCAGAAGATCGAGCTGATCTCGGGGCGCGCCGTATCGATCGAACGCGCCGGGCACAAGGTGCTTCTCGCGTCCGGCGAGACGCTGCCTTACGGCCACCTCGTGCTGGCCACCGGCGCGCGCAACCGGCTGCTCGATCTGCCCAACGCCAATCTGCCCGACGTGAAATATCTGCGCATCCTCGACGACAGCGAGTCGCTCAGGCACATCATGCCGTCGAAGAAGCGTGCCGTGATCATCGGCGCCGGCTTCATCGGCCTCGAATTCGCCTCCACGGCGCGGATCAAGGGGCTCGAGGTCGACGTGCTCGAGCTCGCCCCGCGCGTGATGGCGCGCGCGGTGACGGCTGAGGTGTCCGAGTATTTCCAGGCGCGCCACCGTGAGGCCGGCATCCGGATCCATCTCGGCGTGCAGGCAACCTCCATCGAAGCGGAAGGCGGCAGGGTCACCGGCGTCTCCTTGAGCGACGGAAGGCATCTGCCGGCCGACCTGGTCGTGGTCGGTGTCGGCGTGCTGCCGAATATCGAGCTCGCGGCGGAGGCGGGGCTCCCTGTCGCAGCCGGCATCGTCGTCGACGAATATCTGTCGACGGCTGATCCTGACATCTCGGCGATCGGCGATTGCGCGCTGTTCGCGAGCCCCCGCTTCGGCGGCTCGCTGCGGCTGGAATCGGTGCAGAACGCCACCGACCATGCCCGCTGCCTCGCGGCGCGGCTGACCGGCGACAAGAAGCCGTACGACAGCCATCCCTGGTTCTGGAGCGACCAGGGCGACGACAAGCTCCAGATCGCCGGCCTCACCACCGGCTACGACCGCGTCGTGCTGCGCGGCGATCCCGCCAAGAAGGCGTTTTCCGCGTTCTGCTATCACGGCGACAGGCTGCTCGGCATCGAATCCATCAACCGCGCCGGCGATCACATGTTCGGACGCCGGCTGCAGGCCATGGACCGTTCGATCACGCCGGAGCAGGCGGCGGACGAGAGCTTCGATTTGAAGAGCACGCTGGCGTGAGTCTCTTCTCCCCCGCCCCGCTTGCGGAGGCCGGGTCGGGGTGAGGGGGACTCTCCACGGGGTCGGTGAAAGTCGAATGCCTGGAGACTCCCCCCTCGGCCGGAATTTGCGTCCGCAAATTCCGGCCTCTCCCCGCACGCGGGGAGAGGCGTCTACATCGCCGCCGCCACCTCGGCGGCCGTCGGCATCGACGGCCCGGCGCCCATGCGCTGCACGCTGATCGAGGCTGCGGCGTTGGCGAAGGTCAGCGCGTCACGCAATTGCGTGCCCTCGGCGAGCTGCGCCGCCAGCGCGCCCACGAAACAGTCGCCGGCGCCGGTGGTGTCGACCACCTTCACAGCGCGGCCGGGCACGGAAATCTCCTCGCGCCCCGCCAGCGCCAGCACGCCGCGCTTGCCGAGCGTGATGCAGATGGTCTGGTCCGCGCGCGCCTGGAGTTGTCGCGCAACACCGATGATGGGCGCGGCCTCGTCGCTCTCGGACAGCTCCACGCCGGCGAGGAAGCCGAGCTCGGTCTCGTTCAAAACGAGGATGTCGACCAGTGCGAGCAGCTCGCTCGACATCTTCTGCGCCGGCGCCGGGTTGAGCACGGTCACGGCGCCCGCCTCGCGCGCGCGCCGAAAGAACGCGGCGATCGTCGGCAGCGGGATCTCGAACTGGCTGACCGCGACGTCGCCTTTGAGCAGCGGCACGACGCTGACGTCATCCTTGCCGACCAGCGCATTGCTGCCGGGAATGACGACGATGGTGTTGTCGGCGTCCGCCACCGTGATGATGGCGGTGCCGGTGTGGGCCTCCGCCGTCTGCTGGACATAGCCGAGGTCGATGCCCTGGGCGCCGAGGAATGCCTTCAGCTCGGCCCCGAAGGGATCCTTGCCCAGCCGTCCGATCAGCGTCGTCGGCGCGCCGATCCGCGATGCCGCCACCGCCTGGTTCGCGCCCTTGCCGCCCGGAAAATAAAGCACCTGCCGCCCGGCGACGGTTTCGCCGACGCGCGGGTGGCGATCGGCCGTCGCCACCACGTCCATGTTGATGCTGCCGGCGACGAAGACGCGCCCCATCTAGACCCTGACCTCGAACTCGTGCCTGACCTTGGCGATGTCGACAAGCGTCGGCAGACCCGCCTCGTTGCCGAGGCGCTGGATCTTGAAGGTCGAGGCGGCGCGGGCGAAATCGAAATGCTCGCGCCAGCTTTTGCCGGGATGGGCGAGGTAGGAATAGACATAGGCGCCGTGGAAGACGTCGCCGGCGCCGTTGGTGTCGATCACGCGCTCGCGCGGGATCGGCATGGCCGGCATGGTCTCGACCGCCCCGGTCTCGTTGTACCAGAGCAGGCCCTTCTCACCCATGGTGACGCCGCCGATCTTGCAGCCGCGGCTCTTCAAATAGTCCAGCATCTTCTCCGGCGTGAGGTCCATCTGCTCGCACAGCCGCTCGGCGACGATGGCGACGTCGATGAACTCGAGCAGCTCATGCGTGTTGGTGCGCAAGCCCCCGCCGTCGAGCGAGGTCAGGATGCCGGCCTCGCGGCACACCTTGGCGTAGTGGATCGCCGCATCGGGCTGGTGCCCGTCGACATGCAGCGCGCGGCAGCCGCCCAGATTGAGCATCGGGAAGGGGTGAATGTGGTGGTCGTCGCGGCAGCGGACGATGGCGCGCTTGCCGTCCTTGGGCATGATGAAGGACAGCGAGGACTGGTTCACCTTGCGCGCATGCAGCGAGATCGCGTATTTCGCGCACATGTCCTGGAACATGCGTCCCAGCCAGTCATTGGCGGCGGTGGCGATCAGATCCGGCACGATGCCGAGCTTGGCGCAGCAGAACGCCGCGGTCACCGCATTGCCGCCGAAGGACACCGCGTAGTCCGAGGCGACGTGCTTCTCGTCGCCGGTCGGCATGTGGTCGGTGATGAAAACGACGTCGATATAGGTCTGTCCGATAAAGAGAGCCTGCATTGGTTGTCCGTGATGCGCTGGGTGGTCCCGACCGGCGGTTTACCTTAGCACCGCTTCGGCGGGAGCCAAAATATTCGCAAAGTCATGGCGATAGAGGCTTGAGGTCGGCCTGGGGGCGGAATACGACCGTGGCGGGGCGAGCTGCCCGGGCAGAGCCAACGACCTCGCCGGCATTTCGGTTCCGGCCCGTTGCGGAGGGGGAACATGATCACCGGCCTCGATCACATCGTCGTTCTGGTCAGGGATATCGGTGCGGCGACGGCGGCCTATCAGACGCTGCTCGCCCGTGCGCCGGCCTGGCGCAACTCGGGCGAGGGCGCCGACCGCGTGCTGTTCACTCTCGAGAACATGACGATCGAGTTGATGGCGCCGAGCGGCTTCAGCGTCACCGCCGACCGCATGCGCGCGCTGCTCGACGACCAGGAGGGTGTGCTCGCCAGCCTGTGCTTTCGTGTCGCTGACATGGCCAGGACGCACCGCCGGTTGGAGCGGGTGGCCTTGAGGCCCGATCCGGTCGCCGAGGTCGAAAGCAGCGATGCCGCGACCGATGCCGTCCTGCACTGGAAGCGCACGCGGGCCGCCACCGAGCTCACGCGCGGCGTGCGCATGTTCTTCCTCGAGCTTGCCGAGGAGCGGCCCAAATCGGTCGCGACCGATTTCGCGCCGATCGACGGGCTCGACCATGTCGTGATCACCACCGAGGATTCCGAGCGCGCCGCCGCGCTCTATGGCGCGCGGCTCGGGCTCGATCTCGCGCTCGATCGCTCGCACCAGGATTGGGGCCAGCTGATGTTCTTCCGCTGCGGCGACCTCATCGTCGAGGTGGTGCGCCGCCCCGTCGCCGGGGGCGACGCGGCGCACGACCGGCTCTGGGGGCTGAGCTGGCGCGTCGCCGACATCGATGCCACCCGCGCCCGCCTGATTGCTGCCGGCCTCGACGTCAGCGAGGTGCGCAACGGCCGCAAGCCGGGCACGCGGATCATGACGGTCAGGAACGGTACGTGCGGGATACAGACGGTGCTGCTGGAGCGCTCGCCGAAGCCGGTGGAGTGAGGGGCACCGTTCTCTCCTCGTCATTGCGAGAAGCCCTTGCGACGAGGCAATCCAGACTGTTTCCGCGGTAGCAGTCTGGATTGCTTTGCTGCGCTCGCAATGACGGTGTTGAAGCAGGTGCCTGCCTCTCTCCTATGCGGCGGGCCGCTCGCATGATAAAGGCGAGCTAGGCGACCACCCAGCGAGCACCCGGTTTGGCACAGGCAAAGCGAACTCTGAAATGGCAGCGCGACCCCGAGGGGATGCGGCTGCGCATTCTCGAAGCCGCCAAGCAGGAGTTTTCCGCCCACGGGCTCGCCGGCGCCCGCGTCGACCGCATCGCGGCCAAGGCCGGCGCCAACAAGCGCATGCTGTACTACCACGTCGGCAACAAGGACGAGCTCTATCTGGCGGTGCTCGAAGGCGCCTATGACAAGATTCGGAGCGAGGAGCGCGGGCTCGATCTCGAGCATCTCGATCCGCCCGAGGCGATCCGCCGCCTGATCGAGTTCACCTGGAATTACTTCCTGCGCAATCCGGAATTCCTGTCGCTGCTGCAGACCGAGAACCTCGCGCGCGCAAAGCACCTGAAGAAATCGACCAAGGTCAAGTCGATGCATTCGCCCTTCGTCGAGATGATCCGAACCGTGGTGCGGCGCGGCGTCGACAGCGGCGACTTCCAGGTCGCGGTCGATCCTGTGCAGCTCTACATATCCATCGCGGCGCTCAGCTTCTTCTATCTCTCCAACTCGGCGACGCTGAGCGTGATCTTCGGCCGCGATCTGCTGGACAAGAAGGCGAAAAACGAGCGGTTGGCGCACATGACCGGCCTCGTGCTCGCCGCGCTGACCGGGCGCTCGGCCGAGCTGTTCGAGATCGCCAAGGCTCCGACGTCGCGTAGCGCGGTGGTGCAGACGGTGTAGCCCGCGGCCCGGATGGAACACAATCCCGGGTTACGACGCGCTGATCCCGCATCTTGCTCCGTCATTGCGAGCGTAGCGAAGCAATCCAGAATCTTTCCGCAGCGGCAGTCTGGATTTGCTTCGCTGCGCTCGCAATGACGAGGTGGCGCGCGCCCCCGACGCAGCCTCGCCGCCACAAACGCCCGGGAACCGCCCAAAACGCCACAGGGAATCCTCTGGACAGTATTTATCCAACGGGTTAATTTCTCCACACAACGAAGAAGACTGCCGGGAGTGAAAATTGGCCGAGCCGAAGCCACAGAATGCGATCTCCAAATTGCTGAATGCGGCCTGGGTTCGGCCCTTCTTGTTCCTCGTCTTCATCGTCGTGGCCTGGGATCTCGCGATCCGGCTGTTCAGGATCCCCGCCTACCAGATCCCGTCGCCGGGCGATGTTCTCGCCGTGCTGCGCACCGAATGGCCGGAACTGCTGCGTCAGTCCTGGCCGACCACCTATGCGACCGTCTGCGGCTTCCTGCTGTCGGCGCTGTTCGGCATTCCCGTCGCGATGCTGATCGCGGGCTCGAAGACGGTCGAGAGCTACATCTATCCGCTGCTGGTGTTTTCCCAATCCGTGCCGAAGATCGCGATCGCGCCGCTGTTCGTGGTGTGGTTCGGCTTCGGCATCATTCCCAAAGTCATTTCAGCCTTCCTGCTCGGCTTCTTCCCGGTGGTCGTCTCGGCCGTGCAGGGCTTCAAATCGGTCGACCCCGACATGGTCGATCTCGCCCGCGCCATGCAGGGCAGCCGCCTGCAGGTGTTCCGCGCCGTGAACCTGCCGCATGCGCTGCCGGCGATCTTCTCAGGCCTCAAAGTCTCGGTGACGCTCGCCGTCGTCGGCGCCGTCGTCGGCGAGTTCGTGGGCTCCAATTCCGGCATCGGCTACGTCATGCAGCGCTCGATCGGCACCTTCGACCTGCCGACGATGTTCGCGGCCCTCGTGATCCTGGCGCTGCTGGGCGTGATCCTGTTCTGGATCGTGGACCGGATCGAGAAGCTGGTCATTCCCTGGCATGTCAGCCAGCGCGAAGACGTGATTTTCGCCTCTTGAGCTCAGGCATCGATCGGCCACCAACGGCCGACGCAACAACGAACAGGGAGAGTGACGATGAGGAAGTGGATTGGGGCTGCATCCGTGGTGCTGATGGCGTTTGCCGCCGTGCCGGCGCAGGCTGCCGACAAGGTCGTGCTGATGCTGAACTGGTACGTCTACGGCGAGCACGCGCCGTTCTATTATGGCAAGGCCAAGGGCATCTACGCGGCCGAAGGCATCGACCTCGAGATCCAGGAAGGCCGCGGCTCGGCCGCGACCACCCAGGCGGTGGCCGCCAAGACCGCCGATTTCGGCTATGTCGACGTGCCCACCATGATGCGCGCCGCCATCAAGGGCGCGCCGGTGGTTGCGACCGGGGTGCTGCTGCAGACTTCACCGATGTCCGCGATGGGCTTCGTCGACAAGAACATCAGGAAACCCGAGGACATCAAGGGCAAGACGGTGGCGATCACGCCCGCGGACTCCATGACCCAGATCTGGCCGCTGTTCCTGAAGAAGACCGGCCTGAAGGAGAGCGATTTCCAGACGGTGGCCGGCGACGGTCAGACCAAGCTCAACGCCGTCATCAACGGCCAGGCCGATCTCCTGCTCGGCTACGTCATGGACCAGTCGATGAAGATCAAGGATGCCACCGGCAAGGACGTCTATCCGATCAAGTTTGCCGACTACGGGATCAACATGGTCTCCTCGGGCATCATCGCCAACGCCGACTATGTGAAGGCCAATGCCGATCTCGTCCGCCGCTTCATGTCGGCGACGACCAAGGCGGTCGAGGCCGCCGAGAAGGAGCCCAAGGCGGCGGCGCAATCGATTCTCGATGCCAACCCCAAGGGCGGCAAGATCGACACGCTGACCCAGGGCTTTGAGCTGACGATTCCGCTCTACCGGACCGCGGAGACGAAGGCCAAGCGGCCGTTCCAGGTCACCGACCAGAACATGAGCGAGACGGTCAATCTGCTGGTCGAATATGGCGGGCTCGACGCCAAGGCCAAGGAGAACCCGAAGGCCTTCTACACCAACGACTATCTGCCGAAGAGTGGCTCGTGAAGCTGCCGGCGATCGTGAGCGAAACCGTACAGCCGGCCGCGCATCTGAGACTGGTGCGCGACCGGGCCGGCGGCGCGTCGGGCATCAAGCTGTCCGGCGTGTCGAAGACCTACCGGACGCGCGACGGCGACGTGCCCTCGCTGCGGCCGCTCGACTTCCACATCAATGACGGCGAGTTCTTCGTCGTGGTCGGCCCTTCCGGCTGCGGCAAGTCCACGCTGCTCAAGCTGATCTCGGGCCTGTTGCCGCCGACGTCGGGCGAAATCCTGGTCGAGGGCGAGAAGGTGACGACACCGCACGGCAATGTCGGCATCGTGTTCCAGAACGCGCTGCTGCTGCCCTGGCGCAATATCCTCAACAACGTGATGCTGCCGATCGACATGAAGCGGCTGCCGCGGCAGGAATATCTCGATCGCGCCAGGTCGCTGTTGAAGCTGGTCGGGCTCGAAGGATTCGAGAAGAAGCTGCCCTGGCAGCTCTCCGGCGGCATGCAGCAGCGTGCCTCGATCTGCCGCGCCTTGGTACACGATCCCAGGATCATGCTGATGGACGAGCCGTTCGGCGCACTCGATGCGTTGACGCGCGAGCGCATGAATGTCGAATTGATGCGGATCCAGCGCGAGACCAAGAAGACGGTGCTGCTGATCACGCACTCGATTCCCGAGGCCGTGTTCCTCGCCGACCGCGTGCTGGTCATGACCGAGCGGCCCGGCGCGGTCGCCGCGATCTACGACGTGCCGCTGCCGCGCCCGCGTTCGCTCGACGTGATGGCCGATCCTGTCTTCACCGAGCTCGTGCAGCGCATCCGCAAGCACTTCTTCTCGCAAGGTGCATTGGATTAGAGTTGATGAGAGTCACCTTGGCGACCGCACGAACGGTGCGCTCCCTCCCCCGCTTGCGGGGGAGGGCTGGAGAGAGAGTGACTCCACTCGCGAGGACCCCCCAGAGGAGAAAACCCTCACCGGGCGCGGGACGATGCTTCGCATCGCCCGGAACGCGCCGACCTCTCCCGCAAGCGGGAGAGGTGCACTGCCTGCGCCGCTGCACCAGCGTTACTAACGATCATTCGGGTGCATCATGCCCCCGCGCCTGAAGCTGCGAGACGTCGCCTTCTTCGAACGAGCCGTGCAGTTCGCGCGGCCGTTCCGCTTTGGCGCGATCACGATCAACGCGACGCCGCAGCTGTTCGTGCGGGTCGAGATCGAGGTCGAGGGCAGGGGGACCGCGATCGGCGCCAGCGCCGAACTGCTGGTGCCGAAATGGTTCGACAAGCGGCCGGAGCTGTCGCCGGCGCAGACGGTCGATGGCCTGCGGCGGTCGCTGGAGATTGCGCGCGGGCTTTATCTGGCGCGGACCGGATTTCTGACGGCGTTCGATCTGCATGCCTCGTGCATCGGTGACCAGATCGCGACATGTGGCAAGAAGAACATTCCGGCGCTTGCCGCAGCCTATGGCCCTGCCGAGATCGACAAGGCGATCCTCGATGCGCTGCTGCGCGCCGCCGGGACCAGTTTCTTTGATGGGATGGCCGGCAACATCGCCGGGATCGATGCGCGGCTGTCGCCCGATCTGAAGGACGCGGATCCCCCGGCGTTCCTGGCGGGCCGCAAGCCGCTGTCGCGCGTCGCGATCCGGCATACCGTCGGCCTCGACGACATCGTCGAAGGCAAGGGCGGCGTCGCCGACCCACATGAGAATGCCGGGGCACGTTATTTCAAGCTGAAGCTGGCGGGCGAACCCGCAGCCGATGCGGCGCGGCTGGCACGGATCGGCAAGGAGCTCGATGCGCTCGGGCGCGACTACAAGGTGACGCTCGACGCCAACGAGCAGTACGCCGATCTCGCTGCGCTGCAGGCGCTGATGGACCGGATCGCGCGTGATGCCGCATTGCGTCCGATCGCCTCTCGCCTGCTCTACGTCGAACAGCCGATGCCGCGCGATATCACGCGGCAATCGCCGCTGGGGTCGCTGGCGGCGCACGGCTTCATCATCGACGAGGCCGACGATTCCTACGATGCATTCCCCGCAGCGCGTGCGCTCGGCTATCGCGGCATCTCGTCAAAATCCTGCAAGGGCCTCTACAAGTCCATCGTCAACGCGACGCGCGCAGCCAAATGGCGCGCCGACGGCGCGCGGTACTTCGTCGCGGGCGAGGACCTGACCTGCCAGGCCGGCCTTGCCGTGCAGCAGGATCTCGCGCTCGGCGCCTTCATCGGCATCACGCACGCCGAGCGCAACGGCCACCACTATGTCGACGGCTTCGGCGAGACGCCGGTCGCCGAGGCCCGAGCCTTCGCCGCCGCGCATCCCGACCTCTACGCCGATGCCGGGCAGGGCGTTCGCCTCAACATTCACAACGGCGATCTCCTGACGGGATCGCTCAACACAGTGGGCTTTGCGACGTCGGTCCATCCGGACTGGTCGGCGCTTCGTCCGCTGGAACAGCCAAATTCACTTCAGGAGCAATTGACATGACCACCCAACGTCTCGGTCTCATCATGAACGGCGTCACCGGCCGCATGGGGCTCAACCAGCATCTGATCCGCTCGATCGTCGCGATCCGCGACCAGGGCGGCGTTCGCCTCAAGAACGGCGACCGCGTCATGCCCGATCCGATCCTGGTCGGCCGCAGCGCCGAGAAGGTCGAAGCGCTGGCGAAGCGCTACAACATCACGCGCTGGACCACCGATCTCGATGCCGCGCTCGCCGACAAGAACGACACCATGTTCTTCGACGCCGCGACCACGCAGGCGCGCCCCGGTCTGCTGACCCAGGCCATCAATGCGGGCAAGCACGTCTATTGCGAGAAGCCGATCGCGACCAATTTCGAGGACGCCGTCGAGGTCGTGAAGCTCGCCAATGCCAAAGGCGTCAAGCACGGCACCGTGCAGGACAAGCTGTTCCTGCCGGGGTTGAAGAAGATCGCCTTCCTGCGCGACTCCGGCTTCTTCGGCCGCATCCTGTCGGTGCGCGGCGAATTCGGCTATTGGGTGTTCGAAGGCGGCTGGCAGGAGGCGCAGCGGCCGTCCTGGAACTATCGCGACGAGGACGGCGGCGGCATCATCCTCGACATGGTCTGCCACTGGCGCTACGTGCTCGACAATCTCTTCGGCAATGTCCAGAGCGTGGTCTGCATCGGCAACACCGACATTCCCGAGCGGTTCGACGAGCAAGGCAAGAGGTACAAGGCGACCGCCGATGACTCGGCTTACGCGACGTTCCAGCTCGAGGGCGGCATCATCGCCCACATCAACATGTCCTGGGTGACGCGCGTCTACCGCGATGACCTCGTCACCTTCCAGGTCGACGGCACGCTCGGCTCGGCGGTCGCGGGCCTTTCCGACTGCATGATCCAGGCGCGACAGGCGACCCCGAGGCCGGTGTGGAATCCCGACGAGAAGCGGCTGCACGATTTCTACGGCGACTGGCATAAGCTGCCCGACAACGTCACCTACGACAACGGCTTCAAGGAACAGTGGGAGATGTTCATCCGTCACGTCTACGAGGATGCGCCCTACAAGTTCACGCTGCTCGAAGGCGCCAAGGGCGTGCAGCTCGCCGAATGCGCGCTGAAGAGCTGGAAGGAGCGGCGCTGGATCGACGTCGCCCCGATCAAGGTCTGAGGTCGAGAGAGCCCGAATGTCAGTTGAGCCGTCATTGCGAGCGAAGCGAAGCATAGAGTCTTCCGCTGGGGAAGGCTGGATTGCTTCGTCGCTTTGCTCCTCGCAATGACGAGGAGAGGTCTGAAGTCATGAACAAGCCCGTCCAAACCATGTCGTCGTTATCCCTGAAGCTGCCGAAGGCCGATCGCTCGATCGAGACCTACCGGCTCGCGGCCTCGCGCACGTTCCCGGCAAGGCTCGAGGGATCGTTGAACCGCATCGCCTTCTCGGCCGTGCACACCGTGGCCGATCCCTTCGCGGACAACGATCCCTGGCTCTCGGTCGCCGTCGACTGGGACAAGACCATCGGCTTTCGCGAGCACGTCTGGGACCTCGGCCTCGGCGTTGCCGAAGCCATGGACACCGCGCAGCGGGGCATGGGGCTGGACTGGCCGACCTCGCTGGAACTGATCACGCGTTCGGTCAGCGCCGCCAGGCGGCGCAATGCGCTGGTGTTCTCGGGCGCCGGCACGGACCATCTCGCGGTCGAGGACGCCAAAAACCTCGACGACGTGATCCGCGCCTATGAGGAGCAGATCTCGGCCGTCGAGAAGGTCGGCGGCCGTATCATCCTGATGGCTTCGCGCGCCCTCGCCAAACTCGGCCGCAACGCCGACGACTACGCGAAAGTCTATGACCGCGTGCTCTCGCAGGTCCGCGAGCCCGTCATCATCCACTGGCTCGGCGACATGTTCGACCCGGCGCTGACGGGCTATTGGGGCACGAAAGATCTCGACAAGGCGATGGACGCGGCCGTCGCCATCATCAACGGTAACGCCGGCAAGGTCGACGGCGTCAAAGTCTCGCTGCTCGACAAGCAGCGCGAGATCGACATGCGCAGGCGTCTCGACAAGCGCATCAGGATGTACACCGGCGACGACTTCAACTACGCGGAGCTGATTGCCGGTGACGAGCAGGGTTTCTCGCACGCGCTGCTCGGCATCTTCGACGCCATAGCGCCGGCAGCGTCCTACGCACTGTCGCGGCTTGCGGTCGGCGACGAGGCCGGCTTCCACGACGTGCTCGGGCCGACGGTGCCGCTGTCGCGTCACATCTTCAAGGCACCGACGAGGTTCTACAAGACCGGCGTCGTCTTCATGGCGTATCTCAACGGCCACCAGGACCATTTCACCATGGTCGGGGGACAGGAGAGCACGCGCTCCACGTTGCATCTGGCCGAGCTGTTCCGTCTCGCCGACAGGGCCGGCCTGCTCGCCGATCCCGAGTTCGCGACGCAGCGGATGAAGACCGTGCTCGCCACCCACGGGATCGAATCCTGATGCGCGATTTCTCGTCCGACCACCGCTGGCTGTCGCTGAACACGGCGACCGTCCGCCAGCAGGGTAACCTCGTCGAGATCATCGATGCCTGCGCGAGGCACGGCATCCGCGCCATCGATCCCTGGCGCGACCAAGTCGCCGCCGTCGGTCTCGACCGCGCTGCACGTGCGGTGCGCGATGCCGCCCTCGATCTCTCCGGCTATTGCCGCGGCGGCATGTTCACCTCCGACGCCACGCGCCGGGCCGAGGTGCGCGACGATAACCGCCGCTGCGTCGATGAAGCCAAGGCGCTGGGCGCGCCGTGCATCGTCCTCGTCGTCGGCGGCCTGCCGCAATATTCGCGGCCCGGCAGTGGGGCCTCAAAGGATATCGCGGCGGCGCGCGGGCAGGTCGAGGAGGCTCTCGCCGACATGCTCGACTACGCCAAACAGGCAAAGCTGCCGCTGGCCATCGAACCCTTGCATCCGGTCTATGCGGCGGACCGTGCCTGCGTGAACACCACAAAACAGGCGCTCGACATCTGCGATCGGCTCGACCCCGGCCGCACCGGCGTGCTCGGCGTCGCGCTCGACGTCTATCACATCTGGTGGGATCCGGAGCTGATGGGCCAGATCGCGCGTGCCGGCAACGATCGCCTGCTCGCCTTCCATGTCTGCGACTGGCTGGTGCCGACCAGGGACATCCTCAACGACCGCGGCATGATGGGTGACGGCGTCATCGACATCAAGTCGGTGCGTCAAGCCGTCGAAGCGCAGGGCTTTGCCGGCTATTCGGAGATCGAGATCTTTTCCAACGAGTGGTGGGGCAAGCCGATCGACGAGGTGCTGCGCACCTGCATCGCGCGCCACCGGACGGTGGTGTAGAGCTACCGCGCGTGCAGCCCGTGGCCGGTCGATGACGCTTGCGAAGCAGCAAGCTGGTGGGAGTACCACCAATGATGAGGTGGACGGCCATCAGCTTTCAGGCAGAATATCATCATTCCGATGCCGCAGCCTCGCCACAGTCTGTGCCAGATCGGATGTGGTAATCAGTGGCATCAACGATCAGCACGCTCGGCGGATGTACCCATGCATGTTGATCTTGAATGGCCCCGATGTGCAACCGTCGGGGCCATTGCTGTGATCGGCGTGACGAGGCTGCGAGCTTTACCGAAGGCACCGGCGTGCTTTGTTGCGGCGAAAGATCGCCAGGGACGATCCTGCAATTCGATGCACCGGGCCACACTGGTCGAGGTCGAATTCTGTCGGGCTCGGCTGTTCAGTGAAAAGTCAGACGATTGCGCTATCATCGATCCTCCGTCAAACACCGGGCTATCACTCGTCAATTCGATCTGCGAAGCTGTGCACGACACAAATGCGCTTGCAAACAAGCAAGCGTGAGGGGAGGTTCGCAGTGGATAAAGTGCGACGCTTGCGTGCGATGAGCTCACTGTGCCGTCAGCAGGCCGCGTACAACAGCATGAACAAGTGGCAGCTGCTCGCAGAAGCCGAATACTGGGATCATCTGGCCGAACTTGCCTTGTCCTCTCACTTCCAGCAATGCAACGCCATTGTCTCGAATGAGGTAGAGCAGCCTCAGCCGATCACAGACGCGAAGTGCTGAGCGGAAGCCGTGCGCCCAAATTCCGACGCGGCCGATCTGCCCTCAATGTGCAGCGAGCGTTCTGTATGCCCCGATGGCGCGCTTGAGATCGTCATATTCCTGGCAAGGAAGAAGGAGGCAGAGATTTTCCAATGCAGCCAGATGTTGCTCAGCTTTGGTGGGCTCGCCTAGCACCAGATAAGCCTCGCCAAGATGCTCGTGCGCGCTGCGGTGACGCGGATTCAGCATGAGCGCCCGCTGATAGTGTCCAATAGCCGGCCCGAGTTGGCGCAAGCGTCGATAGGAATAACCAAGGTAGTTCTGGATATCGGCATTGAGCGGGTCACGCAGGGCGGCGCGCATGAACGATGCAATGGCCCCGTTCCAGTCCGCAGCGGCAAGCGCCCTCTTGCCCGCCTTGAAATCGGGATCGAGCTCCACCCATTCAGCATCCGCCGCCACCGGTGCCATCGTGGTGCAGATCGGCCAGGCTTCGGGCGTGACTGCGTTCGTGCCTTTGCCGGTGGTCTCGCTGAACAGCTGTATAATCCCCCATTCCGTCCGGGCATTCCCGTAGACGGCGAAACAGGCGAGAAGCCCACCGAGCACCGTCGCCGCAGCGATTGCCGGGATCAGCGTTGTCATCCCTACATTGACGGCGCTCTTTGGCATGGGGCGGACTGCCGAAGCATCATTGTCGTGAAGTGCCCACGGTGTCGTTCCGCAGTTGTGCTTTGGCTTCGCGGATTTCCTGCCGCTCCGTGTCGGCGTTCCTGGCGAGCTCTATCAGCTTGCTGTAATACTCGGTCGACTTCCGACGGTCGCCGGAGCGGTCGGCAGCGCGCGCGGCGCCCCAGAATGCGCGGAAGCGATTGGGAGTTTGCTTGAGTGCGGTCTCATACTCGTTCAGTGCGGCTGTCGGCTGTCCCACCTCGAGGAGCAGTTCCGCCAACAGTTCGCGCAACGGAAAGAGGCGGTTCTCCATGGCCACGTGTTTGACACTGCCGTCTTCGCTGTCGGCGGCTGCCCGCATCAACTTGAGGGCCCGCTCGTGGTCGCCTTCCTTCAGTGCGACCCACGCGGAAACCGCAAGCATTTGCTCTTCGGTGCGTTCGGCCCAGTAGGACTGGTCCGCCCCCTGCAGCGTCGTGCGCAACACCTTCATCTCCTCGATCTCTTTATTGGCGCCGGCGATATCGCCGACACGCGCCATGCCGAGGCCGCGCGTGAAGCGGATCAACGAATCCGCCATCGGATATTTGGTCGGCGTCATCGCCAAGGCGGCAGCGCCGGCCCAGTCGGCACGCTCCAAGACATAGCGCGCCGGCATGGCGGCCTTGGCAGTGAAATTGACGAAGTTGATCGGTCGGTCGCCGCGATCGGCGGTGGCCAGCGACCTTTTGATCATCGCGTCGGCTTTGGCGTCTTGCGCGAGCTGCAGATGCGCATACACCGTGAAGTCCGATGCGTGATAGTAGTCGGGCTGAATCTCAAGCGCTGAGGCGTTTGAGGCGATGGATTCCTCCCAGAGCCCGACCATGGAATAGATGTGAGACGGCATGTGCCGCGCATGCGGGACCGCCGGAGCGATGCCGGCGTAGCGACGGGCCGACGCAATGCCCTTTTCGGCAAGCGCAGCAAAATCGTAGGCGTGAATGAGGTAATGCGTCACACCCGGATGTTGAGGGTTCTCTTCGAACAGGCTTTCCAGAAGTGCCGCGGATTTCAGCTGGTTGGTGTACGAGAGGTCGTTCTTCTTCGCTGAAGCTTGTAGCGTGAGCGCGTAGTACGCCTTCGCCTCGTAGTCGTCTGGATAGGTTTGCACCAGGCGCTCCATCGCAGCATTGTACGCCGTCAGACGGGCATCAACGGGAACCTTGTTGTAGTCGCGGAAATAGGCGCTCAGCGCCTCGATCCAGTCCCGCTCGCGCGGAGTCTTCGCTCCGACCGACCGTGCCTTTTCAAGTGCATCCCAGGCCGCTTGTGCCTCGACATTTGATGGCGTGGTCGCAAGCGTGTTGCCAAGGAGGTCCATCGCCACACCCCAATATGCCATGGCGCAGCCGGGATCTTGTTGCAGGATCGCTTCGAATTTCCGGCGCGCGATCAGGAACCAATATGAATGCAGCATGGCGACGCCGCGGTCGAACTCGCCTTGTACGGCGGGATCGCAGGAGGTGGGGAATGTCACCTTACCGAGCTGCTGGTCTTGCTGACCAATTGCGCCGCTCGTGATGGCAGCACCCAGCAGGGTTATCGCAAAAGATATCTTTATCGAGTGAGTCCTCATCTAACTCTCCGCTCCAGAATGCACGCGGTGACGTGCGTGACCCGCCGCGTGCAAAGTTGCGACAAAGACCAAGCCCAGGGAGGCGTATTGCTGGATTGGTTGAACTCGCTCGGAGCTTACTACACGCGCCAGCTCCTTAATAGGACAGCGAAATTTCCGTTATCGGACGCGTGGCTGACTTGTGCTCTTGTGCTCGCACTGTCCACTTCCGAAGGTTAGGCGGAATAGCCTCGTGGAGGTACCGAGGGCAGCCGTTGGGCACCAAGCGGAAGTCGCTACTGCGCACACGCGTAGTCCGGCGTCGCTGCTGTTGATCTAAGTCAATTGTTACCCATCCTTTGGCTTCACACCACTACGATCGTCCTCTCCGTCCCGATCCTGCAGAAGGCCTCCTGAAGGTTCGGCGACCAAAGTGAGAGATTGCTCATGATAACAATCCCGGAACTGACGTCCCAGGCGCTCGGTGCGTTCCTGATCTCGGAGACAAGAGGTCGCTTCGGCTCGTCCCACGCCAGCTTGCCGGAATTGCTGCCCTATGCAGCAAAGCTGGCCTTGGAATGTATTGGTAACAGCGATGCACTCTACCACAACGTCGAGCACACCCTGTTGGTCACGCTGGTGGGGCACGACATCCTGATCGGGCGCTCCCTTCTTAGGCCAACGACGGCTAGCGACTATGCTCACTTCATCCTGGCGTGCCTGCTTCACGACATTGGCTACGTTCGGGGAATAGTTCACGGAGACCAGGACGGTGCCTATGTGGTCGATGGTACCGGGCGAACGGTCGAGTTACCGATCGGCTCCTCCGATGCAGCGCTTGCGCCCTATCATGTCGACCGCTCAAAATTATTCGCCGTGGAGCGCCTTGACCCAGTTGACGAAATTGACGCCGCTCGCGTTGCACAAACCATCGAATACACTCGTTTTCCCTATGCAGACGCATCAGCAAACGAACTCAAGGATGATCTTGACGAAGAGGAAGGTTTGTTGCTTCGCGCCGCCGACCTGATCGGTCAGCTCGGCGATCCGAACTACATGAAGAAATCAAATGCGCTGTTCTACGAGTTCCAGGAGATAGGACTCAACAAATCGCTCGGATACACCACGCCCGCGGACGTGGTGTACAAATATCCTCAGTTTTACTGGACGAAGGTCGCACCGCACATCCAAACTGCCATCCGCTATTTGAATGTAACCTCGAGCGGAAGACAATGGATCAGCAGTCTCTATGGCAATGTCCTTCGCGCTGAGCGAGAGGTCGGACTTTCTGGTCCGGAGCTATAGGCGAATACCGCGACTTCAGGTTGATCCCGTTCAATTCTCCGACGACCCGAGGCAGACATTCCGCAAGTCCCGGGAAGCGCGAACCCAGAATTGTAGTCACCGATCCAATCGTTTCGTGCCCTCACCCCGCGCCAAGCGCGATTGGCATGGACGTTGAGGCCGTGGCGGCGCGACGGACGGCATCTACTTCAAATAGCCAACGTAGTAGATGCCGACCACGTTTTGCGAGGCATCCCGGATAGGCTTGTAGCCCGTGACATAGGGCTTGCCGAGGATGTCGACCTCGCCATAGAACGCTTCGCCCTTCCTGATGGACTCGATCGCCTTGCCCTTGGGATCCAAAATGGTTCCGATCGCTCGGGAGCCATCATCTTTCTTCACGTTAGTCGCGACCCGAACATACTCGTCACCGCTTCTGACGAATATTGTGGCCGTGCCCTGCGCTTTCCTCACGACCTCGTCGACCAGGTCGAAACTATTGTTCATCTTTGCCGAACCAAAATAAATGACGGGTACCTCCTTGCCTGCAACGGGTTCAGTACCCTCGACCCTTGGCGGACCAAGCTGGGCCGCGATCGACACCAAGAGGTCCATCGCCGCCTTGATTCTCGGGTCTTGAGGTTCGCTTGGCTGAGCGAAAACTGACGTGGTCCAGGTGAGACACGCGGCGGCAAACATGCGGATTGCGGTTTGCTTGAGTTGCATGAGGTCTCCTCCTTCCCTGGAAAGGCAGCGATACCTCTGGATGACTCGGATCTGGGGCTCTTGCGCACAAAGTGCGTCGTCAGTTCGCATTGCGAGCCGCATTGCGACTCATACAAACGTATCCGCTACCGATGTGAACCTTGCGGGAATCTCAACTCCCTTCAGATATCTCCGTTTGTTCAGCGCACGGATCGGAAAGTTCAGGCGATGAGGCAAAAAGTCGCGCCGGAGGTAAAGGCGGTTGGAGATGAGTCAGCGCTTCTAACGCGAAGGGCAGCCGTTGGCCCGACTGCGAAGTTCGGTAGGGCCTCCAAGAAAGGTCCGCTTGCCAGTAGACGATCGACAAGAGTCAGATTGCGCATGCGTAGTCGGTCAGCACAGCTGACGATAAGCGCCGTGCGTTGCGGGCCTGACGGCTGACATCCGCCACGCTCCATGCTACGATGCGGCTCGCTTCGGATCATGCGGTCATGCCTTGGTGTTGACCGTTTATCAGCATTGGCTGAGCCGGTTCACCAAGAACCGCATGAACCAACGATCGAAGCGACAATCGCTGCATACTTCGTCGGTTTGAGACGGAGCATCGTTAGGGCTTGTCGCGTTGGCGTTCAGCCGACGCACAACTCGACTCTAGCAAGGAAACATTTCCAACTTGGCGGCAGCTCACCGCAGAGCCTTGAAGCCGCCTTTTGATTCCAGGGAGGGATCCATGAAGTGTATTTACCCGAGCATAGTCGATACACCCGCCGCAGCCTGGAGGTTTGCGAAAACAACGGCATTTGTCACAGCGCTCGTGGCCATCGCCCCGGCGGCTGTTCAGAGCGAACCGATTGAGAAGAAGGGTACAACCCCCTATGTAACGCACTTCATATTTAGGCCGTTGATGACGATTGATACTGCCGAACTTGGCAAGGCCACCACGCTGGAGGCGATCGGAACAACCCAAAACATGAAGGGAGAGAAGATGCTGGACAAGATGTCCGCGCGTTGCGTGGCGCTGAACGTCTCATCCGGTGAGAAGAAATACATTGATGGAGCCTGCGTGCTGGCCGACAGCGACGGTGACAAGATTTTCTCGACCTTCGATACTCGGGACCTCGACAAATCCCAGCCAAAGATGGACTGTGGAACCCATATCATCACCGGCGGTACCGGCAAGTATAAGGGGATCACTGGGAGCGAGCCATTTGCGTGTATTACTATGCCTGCGCTGGCTGGCTCCGGCGACTATTTTGCAATGGACATCCCGCACAACACGTCGTGGGAGATCAAATGATCCTGACCTCGATGTCGCCTTAACGCTGGTTATCGATAGCGGCGTCAATCACTGAAAGACAGCCTGGCCAACAGCCGGGCTCTTTTTTCCGCAGATGCTCATCAGCGTCGAAGCCCCGGTGATCGGAATTCTCGACATGACACGGCCAACTAAACCGATCGTGACGTCAGTCACAGAAATTCGGGTTTGGGTTGGCGTACCCCCTTTTCTACCGTTGAGGAATGGTCCTCACCGAGAGGCTACAGGGGAATGATCATGCGGGAGCTCGACAATGCGCGTGAGATCGAGATCAGCCAGTTGCACCAAGTGAGCGGCGGAGCCAGCCTTTCGTACGGTAAACCCGAGATCGTTTACACGCCGCAGAAGCCGGACGGCACAGCCCAGTTCAGGACTGGTGATCCGGATGAGGGTGGGCAGTTCCACTTTCAGTTGCGATTGGCATAGCGAAAATCTCTCTCTTGCGCTCGCACGATATCGGCAGGACAGTTCAAATGAACATTGCACACTGAAGTGTAGCAAGGCTTGAGGATGGAATCTTCGGCAATTGCAAAGAGGAGAGTGATCATGACGAAGTCGAACAACGAAATGTGCGAGTTGAGCAACGACGAACTCGAAGGCGCGTCCGGCGGAAACCAGATCTCGATCGTAACCAAGCTCCCGAATTATCAGGGCCCAAAACTCCATGTGCCGGGGTCAATCGCTCAAGGTGATACCCTCGACAACACCCTGACATTCGATCAGCTGCCGTAATCCGGGGCCGTCTCTCCAACGATTGGTGGGACAAGCCGATCGATGAGGTGCTTCGCACCTGTATCGCGCGGCACCGAAGCGTGGTTTAGGATCATGACTCGAGCAACGCCAAAGACGCGGCGCCTGCGTGGCTGCCCCTTGGGATGAGGTCGTCGGCCCATGCCAGACCCCTCATGGCGCACCGCGTGCCGTCTCGAACCACAAGGCGGACGTTCGCCAGTTCCATGGCCGATGCGTTGGAGATGCCGTCGCTGGCCGAGTCAAACCCGAATGGTGCGCCCTCTCGAACGCGGGACCACCAAAGCGCCCGGATGAACGATGGCACCTACGCGACAATCACACGATTGCGACCTTCATGTTTTGCGCGATAGAGCCGCTGATCGGCGACGCTCAGGAATCCGTCAAGCGTGTCTCCATCGCGCCCGAACTCCGATACCCCGACACTGATGGTGACGCCGACCGACGGTTGGGCTCCAACGTCGAATGCAGCGCCTTCGATGGCCGATCGAAGGCGCTCCGCTACAGTGCAAGCCGTGTCGAGCGTTGCCCCCGGCAGCAACACCATGAACTCTTCGCCGCCCACGCGCGCGACGGAGTCGTAAGGGCGGATCGCCTCCAGGCACTTGCGCACGAATACGCGCAGGACCTCATCGCCGACACTGTGACCACGCGAATCATTGATATCCTTGAAATGGTCGAGGTCGAGCGACAGCAGGGATAGTGGAGCACCGGTTCGCTTGGCGCGCGCGATCTCGGCGCCGATATGTTCGATGAAGTGGCGCCGATTTCCGACACCGGTCAGCGGGTCGGTGGCAGCTAGGCGTTCCAACCTTTGATTGCTCAGCTGCACTTGCTGTAGTGCCCTTTGAGTGTCTGCCATCGACGCGGCCAGGCGGGCCGCCATTTCTGCCTGGCTATAGATGGTCGAGAATGATTGCGTCGTTCGGAAAGCCTGGACAACGCCATAGCTGAGCAGGAAGAAGCCGCCAGCAAAGATCGCGTGGGCGAGCCACCACATATGATTCCACGGCCCCGCCAGAATGAATGCAAGCGACGATAGCGCAAACCACGCGACCGAAATGCCGAAAACAAGCATGAGCGGCGAATGAATCCGTCGCATGAGCATGGCCGCGACGTTCAGCGTACTGAACACCAGCGCGCCGCCCTCCATGGACAAGCGTACCGCCGGGTGTCCGGCAAAGGGGGAGTAGGCGATCACGGCGACGGCTATGTCCATCATCAGGAACAGGCCAATCCACATCAGCCATGCGCGCGCATCCGCACGCTTCTCGACCTTGTCTGACGGCTGGTTGTAGCTGAGCAGCCCAACGAGGAGCAGAATCGACATCGCGAGACGCGACGCCGGTCCATAGAGCAGAAACAGCCATATGTTGCGGTGTGCCATCCCGGTGAAGGCGCCGTGCGGCGCATAGATCAGCACGAAGCCGAGAAAACCCAGCGTCAACCAGCGCAATAGAGGTTCGCCTGAAGACCGGTAGCAACGCCATGTCACATAGGTGACGAACAGCCCTTCGAGGGTGGCAACGGCGATCGCGAATTCGTGGAACAGGTGATTTTCGAATTTTAGCGTGGGATCCTGCTGGAAATACAGGTAGGCGATGAACAGGGCGGGCATCAGGGCGAAGGCGATGAGGAGAAGGCTCATATACGCCTGTGTGATCAGCCGGAGCGCGTTGGGCGGCTCAGATACCGCAAGATCGGTGCTCATATGCATAGACCGTCTCCCATGGTGATACCTGCAGTCGTTTCATGGACCGTCGGCGGCTCGCCGGCCGCGAGAGCGCGGTTAAACCGAGACGATTTTCGGGAGTCGCGCAGCCGGTCGAGAAAGATTCAGGACATCGATCGTAACACGCCAAGACCGTAAATTCCAGGGCATGCAACCTTCCCGGGAGGATTTGCAGCGATTGCCCGGGGCCACGGCGTCGTGGTTGAGGCGTGCCGGTGGAGCCGCCAGATCACGTCAATCTACCGATCGACATGGCCGGTAGAAGCCGCTTGGGACAGCTGCGATGCTTCTGCCATTGGTTGGCTTGGCAGTCGCGCGCCTTCAAAGTCTTGAAGCGGCACCTTGCGGGCGCAAGTCGTCGCTTTGGCCGCGTTAACGATGTGCGACCGGCCGGGTCGATCGCAAACCACTTTTGCCGGAACGACGATGCGATCTGACGGCGCGTTTACCGTAGCAGCTTTGCGAAGCGTTACTCGAGTTCCAACGATCGGCGCACAGCACAACATCTGGTATTAAGTGGACATCTATGCTACCTGTAAGAACATCACTGGAACAACCACCGGCCTCAGTGAAGGTTCGACTGTGATGAAGTCAACTCCACGATCGGGCGTCCTGCACGCCGATTGGTTCGATTGGCGTAGTTCTGCCACAAGGGATTTCATTGCTCTCTTTGGGGGCGTCGTTCTCGCTTCGATCTTGGCGCATGTCTATGGGCTTGGCTCTCGTCTGTTTCAGCTGGGACTGGGCTATGCGGATTCGGCACCCGACGAAATCGTTTTCATCATATTCGTCGCGTTCTTCCTGAGCCTTGCGCTGACAATCTTTAGTGTTCGCCGCTATCGGGAGCTCGTCTGCGAAACCAAAGCACGGACCATTGCAGAAGGAGAAGCGCGCGATCTGGCGCGACACGATCCCTTGACCGGCCTGCCTAACCGTCGCCTGTTTGATGAAAAACTTGATGCGTGCCTTGGCCTCGCCAGCGACACGCACCAGGTGGCCGTTCTGATGCTTGGCCTTGATGGCTTCAAGAGGATCAAGGACACGCATGGCCACGCAGCGGGGGACAAGGCGCTATGCGAATTTGCCAACAGGGTCGCCGACATCTTGCGCAAGGATGGCGTGCTGGCGAGGATTGGGGGCGAGGAATTCGGGATTGTCCTGCCAGACATCAGCTCCCTCGACGTTCCCACCAATCTGGCGCGCCGTATTGTGGCGTCCGCCGCCGGCACTTTCGCGATCGAGACCGGGGCAGCCGAGCTTGGTGTCGGAATTGGCATCGCCATCGCTCCGATCAACGGCGTCAATATCGACGAATTGGTCCGGCGCGCAGATCGTGCACTTTATCGCGCACAAGGCGAAGGAAGGTCGTGTGTTCGCTTTTTCGAACCAGAGATGGACATGCACGTCGAGCGGCGCATCCAGATCGAGCGAGAGCTTCGCAGCGCCATCATGGCCGATATTATCGAGCCGCACTACCAGCCGCTGGTTTCACTCAAAGGTCAGTGCATCATCGGGTTCGAGGCCCTGGCGCGTTGGGAAAACAGGACGTTGGGGCGTATTCCACCCGACGTGTTCATTCCGATTGCAGAGGAAACGGGCCTCATCAACGCGCTTGGAGATCAGCTTTTTCGCCGCGCCTGTTTCGATGCCAATGCGTGGCCGGAGGCGTCTATGCTTGCCTTCAATATCTCGCCCATTCAATTGCGTGATCCCGCGCTTGGACAGCGCATTTTATCGATCCTTAGGCAAACCGGCGTCAGTCCGCGCCGCCTGGAGATTGAAATTACCGAGAGCGCGTTCGTAGAAAAGACCGGGGTTGCGAAGGCCGTGATTGATGAACTCCGTCAGGCCGGCGTCCGCATCGCGCTCGATGACTTCGGAACAGGTTATGCGACGCTTAGCCAGCTGCTTTCCTTTCGCCTCGACAAGATCAAGATAGACCGCAGCTTCGTGTCGCGTCTCGACGACAGTACCGACAGCCGGGTGATCGTTCGTGCTATCCTCGGCCTCGCAAAAGGATTTGGCTTGACGACCACGGCCGAGGGCGTCGAAGACGCAGGCCAACTGGCCTATCTGGTGGCCAATGGCTGCACAGAAGGACAAGGCTACCTGTTCAGTGATGCCGTCCCGGCCGCGGGTATTCCCGCGTTGCTTGATCGCGAATTCGGCCGCACGGCGTTTGCTGATGATGGCCAAAGAAGTCTGCATGCGTGAGCCGATGTGCGCTTACGCCAACGATTGGTGGGGCAAGCCGATCGACGAGGCGCTGCGCACCTGCATCGCGCGGCACAGGACGGTGCGTCGAATCCCGGACTATCACTCGTCACTGCGATCTGCGAAGCTGTGACAACACAAATGCTCACTGTACGGCAACCTCTGAAGCTTGGAAAAGGCGCGCGATCATGGTTGGGTAAGCTCCTCTACGAGAGCCTTAGCGGAACGAAGGTCTGGCGTTTCGAAGCCTTCCGTAAACCAGCCGTAAACCGAGCCAAGAAGGCACCGCGCGTCGGCCATCCTGCCCTGGTCGCGCCAAAGCCGAGCCAAACCCATTGCGGCACGTAATTCAAAGGACTTTGCGCTCTGGCTTTGGGCAATCTTGAGTGCAGTTTGCAAATACCCCTCGACCTCGTCAGCTGGAGCACCACGAATCCGGTGCAGTTCGCCATCGATGCATGCAAGTTCTGCGTCCCACATATGCTCGTCGCTGCGCGCGGCAAGGACCTTTGCTTCGGCAAGGGCAGCGCTGCCGCTGTCGCAGTCACCTAGGCGAAGGTAGGTAGCCGCGAGCATGCACAGGTACCGAACCTGGTACCAACTGGCTCCGAGCCTGTTCCGCTCGTTCAGACTGAGGCGCATAAGCGCCAGGCCGCCCTCCACGTTGCCTTCTTGCGCCATCGCCCAGCCCCGCAGGATGAGGCCGCTCACGCGCCAATAGCTCAAGCTATTCTGATCGGCGAGATCGATGATGGCCTCAGCGTGCGCATGTACGGCCGCCACGTTTCCCATTAGCTCCGCGATGGCCGCCCCGCCATAGACCTGCACATGCGCGGTAAGGTTCGTCTGGTTCAACTCAATGGCGTATTGAGATGCGGCACGGCTAATGCGCTGAGCCTGTTCGGGGTAACCCAAAATCCAAAGCACAATCGCCAAGTAGGGTAGCGCCGAGGCCTTCGGGTCATGTACGTAGTGCACAGGCGGTGGTCGATGCGTCTCTGGTTGATAGCGACTCAAGATCGTTTCGAGCTCCGAGCGTGCGGTTAGAAAATCACCGGCATGCATGGTGGTGAGCGCAGCCAGACGATGCGCAGCCAATTCCAGTGCTGTGGCCCCGGTGCGCTCGGCGGCGCGCTGCGCTTCAGCAACGAGGCTCTGCATGGCAACAAAGTCGCCGCGCACGAAGTGGAAAATGAATTTGCCGCTAAGGGTGGAGAACAAGGCACCGGTGTCGTCGAGTTCATAGCAGAGCGCATGAGCCCTGCTGAAGGCTGTGCCAAGCTGCGGAGCCGTATATCCGTGAATGGCAATCAGTGGACCTCCGATTGCTGTTTGCAGAGCGAGTTCCTGACGATCGCGCTCCGGCCCTTGTGGATTGGACTTGAGCGCCTCCAGTCCCCTTGTCAGATGAGTGATTGCTTCGAGATTGGCGGAACGCCCCGCGGCAATGCGGCCGGCCCGCAGCCAGTATTCGACAGCCTTGCCCGCTAGTCCACCCTCCGTGAGATGCAACGCGATCGTCTCCGGCTCCGCCTCCGCGCGGGCGGGGTAATGTTGTTCGAGAATTGCAGCTATGCGGGCATGGATCTGCTGCCGCTTGCTCTTTAGCAGACTCTCGTGTGCGATGTCCTGCACCAGCGCATGTTTGAAGCTGTAGCCAACATTCGGAGGTGCACCACGACGGAATATCAGTTCCGCTGCCAACAGATCATTGAGGGCATGCTGGAGCGCGTGCTCGTCGAGCGCCGTTACGAGGAGCAGAAGATCGTGTCCGAATTCGCGTCCGATGCAAGCTGCAATCTGGGCAACTTCCTTTACCGGCGCCAATCGATCAAGGCGGGCCATCAAGGAGTCCTGCAGCGTCGTCGGGATCGCCAGCGGCGGCAGTGGGCCGATCAATTCATAGCGGTTGCCCTGGTCTTTGAGCAGCCCGGATTCGACGACGGCCTTGGTGAGCTCCTCGACGAACAACGGCACGCCATCGGTCTTGGCCAAAATCTGCTCAAGCACCTCGTGTGGCAGTATTTTGCCGCCCGTGATCCGGTCGACGACTGCCGCCCCTTGCCGACGTCCTAATCGACTTAGAAAGAGAGCTGTAACGTGTCCATGACCCGTCCACCGCGGAACGAACTCGGGCCGGAAGGTAACGATCATCAAAATCGAAAGTCGCTGCACCTCGTCGACGAGCCGATCTAGAAGTTCAAGCGTGGTAGGGTCTGCCCAATGTACGTCCTCGTAAACGGCAAGGACCGGCTGTCTTGCCGCCAAGCCTTGTATTTGTTCCAGAAGGGCCTGAAACGTTCGCTCCTTCTTCTGGTGTGGACTAAGTGCAAGGGGCGGGTATCTGTCCCCTGTCGGGATTGCCAAGAGGTCCGCGAGAATCGGCGCGCTCTCATGCGCATCATCCGCACCAAGAGCGAGCATGGCCTCGAGTTTATCGAGCTGTTCATCGGAAGCGTCCTCCCGCCGTATTGCCGCTGCCCGTTCAAGGAGGCCAACGACCGGATACAAGGCGGTATTGGTATGAAATGGTGAACAGAAATGGCTCAGTGGCGTGTGCGGCACACCTGCGACCTGGTCGCGTAAGGCCCGCACGAGCCGCGATTTGCCAATGCCGGCTTCGCCTCCGAGCAGGACGATCTGTCCTTCCCGCTCTTTCGCCCGCTCCCAGCGATCCAACAGCAATGCAAGTTCTTCATTCCGCCCGACCAGTGCGGTCGTTGCCATGCCGTGCTGGGCCTCGAACCTGCTCTCTGCTGCGCCTTCACCAATGACAAGCCACGCCTGCACCGGTTCCGGGAAACCCTTGAGAGGCACCGTGCCGAGGTCGCGGTATGTGAAAGCCTCTCCGAGTAGACGGCGCGTTGACTCGGCAATCACCACATCACCTGGCTCGGCCAGACCTTGCAGTCGGGCGGCCAGGTTTGGTGTTTCGCCGATGACTGCGCGCTCGCGAGCCTCTCCCTCGCCAATCAGCTCGCCGACCACGACCAGTCCGGTTGCGATGCCGACGCGAGCGGCGAGCGCAGCACCACCCGGTTCGCTAAGGGACGCGACCGCCTTGGTCACTCGAAGCGCAGAGCGAACGGCGCGCTCCGCCTCATCCTCGTGCGCCCGCGGCCAGCCGAAATAAGCGAGAACGCCATCGCCCAAGAACTTGGCTATATGACCTTCGAATCGGTCGATCTCGCCCACCACGGTGTTGTGGTAGGCGTGCAAGAGGTCACGCATCTCCTCGGGATCGCGCCCTGAAGCAAGTGCAGTCGAGCCGACCAGGTCGACGAACATGACTGTGAGCTGTCTACGCTCCGCGTCCGAAGGGATCGATGGCTTCCCGTAGTCGGCAGGTCGATCGGCCTCGACCGCCACCGGAGTGATCGGTGGAGCGAGTGCATGGATTGCTCTTAGCACAGCCTTGCGCGGGCCCAGTGGCAAGCCAAGCTCCCGCAGGTCGGCTTCGGTCAGTTCTGGCAAAACCTCGGACGTGATTTCAGCATCACAAAAGGTCTTTATGTAGCGCTCCAGCCCGAGACCGCGAAGCCATTGCGCGATATCCACGAGAAGCCTCCTCGTGCCGGATCAGCGACGGTCAGCTCAATTGAAAGTATGCAACTTCAGCTTCAGCGAACCATCCTCCTGACGCTCAAACACGTGGGTTGCTATCCCGCCTGCAGGTTGGCGGGTGCCCTCCGCTGTCTTACCGCTGGCACTCCAATGGGCCGTGCCGTAGACGATCTTCTCATCTCCACCGGCGTCTATGACGACCAACCTGTGATCGGTGAATCCGCTTGAAAACAGCCCAGCAAAGAAGCTCTCGATCTCAGCCGGACCGGATATCACCTGATGCGTCGGCGGCAATAATTTGGCGTCTGACGCGTAAGTCGCCGCGATAGCCTTGGCATCTGCTTTGTTGAATGCCGAATCCCACGCGGCGTACGCCGCAGAAATGTCGTCTTTTATCGAGGAAGCTAGTGCTGTCATGATCCCTCCCTCAAGCTCTGTTTGGAGGCGCAGCCGACCAGGACTTCCTCCGGTCCGATTTTTGGACGGCTGGCGAACGCAGATATTAAATTTAATTGGGGGGAAAGGTTCAACTGCAATCGAAAATTGGACAGTGGAACCCGCATATCAATAAGCGGATTTCGCGGACGCAGTTGCAAGAGAGAATTTCTCATTGTGAATTTGAGATGGCTCTACCTCACCAAGCGAGTGATTTCCAAACCAGGAGATCCGTGAGGCGGAGCTCTCCACCCTCTGGAAACGGAAGTGTTGGCTGCATCCTGCATTCCGAGTCGGCTCGAACTGCTTGGCGAAAACGGGTCCGCATCGGTCGCGGACTTGCCTTCGCAGGAGAGCAATTACGTCAACCTGCTTCGTTCGACCGCTGCGCAAATCGCAACGAGAGAACGCGACGCCGTCCTCACGGCCCTGCGACCTGTTGCAGCGTGTTGAAGCGCGCCTTCTGCTCGCTGCTGAGCGTGGCGTAGAACTCGTCCAGCGCAGGCTCGACCAGCTTGGCGACCGTCAGCATCGCCTCGAGCCGGTACTGCATCGCCTCCAGCCGTCCGACCGGGGTCAGCGGGACATCGTTCGGGCAAGCCGCCTGCAGGGCCTCAACGCCCCTGGCTGTTGCATCACCGAGGCGGTCGAGCGCCTCCTTCTGCTTGCCGGCGGGCTGGAGCGCAGCCTCGATCCTTTGAATTGGCAACTGGGTCAGGCCGGATTTCGGATCGCCACAACCCTCGGCGCGGGCTTGCTGCTGCTGCGGCGAGCGCTCGCCGACATTGGGACCGAGCGCGTTGAAGCGGGCCTGCTGCTCGTCACTGAGCGAGTTGTAGAAATTCTCCAGTGCCGGCCGCACGATCTTGACGGCTTCAAGCGTCGCGCTGAGGCGGTTCATCATCGCGCGCAGGCGGCCAGGCGGAGTCAGCGCATAGCTTTCCGCGCAGGAGTCCTTGAACACACCGGCAGCGTTGGCCGCCGCGGTCTTCAGCTCGTCGAGCAGCGCGCGTTGCTCCGGTGTCGGCCGCACGGCCCGCGCGATGTCGGCAAGCGGCCAGGCGGTCACGCCCTTGTCCGGCGTGCCGCACAATTGCCGCAGCGTTTGCGGGCCGACGCTGCCGCGCTGGCGAACGCGGCCGCCGCCGGCTTGCGGATAGTCGTATGGGTTGATGCTGGCATAGGCGGAATAGGGGCTGTCACCGCCCCAGAACACGGTGTCGACGAAATCGTCATACGCGTACGCCCAATAGCCGGGCTCGTAGGCGTAGGACCAGAACGTGTAGTCGAAAATGTCGGAATAGGCGTAAGGCCAGAACACCGGTCCAAGCCAAGCCACGAACACCGCGGGATGGCGGTGTCGCCAGGCCTGCCGGGGAGCCCAGCCGCTCTGGCGCGTGGTGAGCGCCGCCTGGGCTTGTTGCGCAGGGGTCTGTTCGCGGAAGCGCTCGGCGAACCGTCCGCGCTGGGCAGCCTGCGCAGCGGCTGCGGCCGCGGCTGTAGTCGCTGCCGCCCGCCCGGCCGAAGCCTGGAGGCCAAGCCGCTGCTGGCGCGCAAGGTCGCTTTGCTGCGCGCGCTGCTCACGCTGCAGCAGGCGGTTCTGCGCCTGGAGCGTCCGTTGCTGCTCGCGCAGCGCCCGCGCGCCTTCCGGTTTCTGCGACTGCAGCTGCTGCACGCGCTGTTGCAGGCGATCGATCCGGGTCTGACGCTCCGTGGTCTGGCGCGACAGCATCTCGCGCTGCCGCTGCTGCACCATTTCCTGGCGCTGCTGGCGCTGCTGCGCGCGCTGTTCGATCTGATCCCGCCCCGACAGCCGCTCGCTCGCGGCCGGCGTTCCGCCGGGCCGCGAGGGAGCGGCCGAGGGAGCGGCGATGTGCGGCGTCGGGCGGGGTGCCACGGCCGGGCGTTGCGGTGCTGCCGGCGCCCGATGGAATTCAGGCCGCGGCGCCGCCACGTGCGGGGCCGCCCGCGGCGGCGGTGCGGCGATATGTGGCGCCATGGCCGGTCGCTGCGGCATGGCCGGGGGATGGAAGGCCGGTGCGGCGGGACGTGCCATGGCTGGCGGCGCCGCCGGACGGGCCATGGCCGGTGGTGCTGCTGGCCGCGCCGAGGGCGCTGCGGCGGCCCCGGGTGGCCCGCCTCGTCCATGTCCCTGGCCTTGCGCGAACGCACTGACGCTCGCCGTCAGCATCCAGAGACCAACTAAAACACTCGTCAGGCAAACGCCCTGCGGAAGCATGATCGTCGCTCCCAGCTCGTAATCGCCCACGACCTTCAACGCTCAGCCGGCGGAATCGTTCGTGGGCGGTTGCGGCCGGCATTGCGATCTTCCGACGCAGGCCGCCTCAGGAGAAATCCTGCGTCAGGGTGCTGGCGAGCCGCTCCAGCGCCCAGTCGACCTGATCGCTGGTGATCACCAGCGGCGGAGCAATGCGGATCGTTTGCTCATGGGTATCCTTGGCGAGGATGCCCTTGCCCTGGAGCGCCTCGCAGTAGCGGCGCGCGCGGCCGGCCTCGGGATGCAACTCGACCGCCAGCATCAGGCCGCGCCCGCGCACCTCGCGGATCGTATTGGCGCGAATGTCTTTCAAGCCTTCCAGAAAGCGGGCGCCTTGCCTCGCCGCGTTCTCGATCATGCCTTCCTCGACCAGCACGCGCATCGCCGCGCGCGCCACCGCGCAGGCAAGCGGGTTGCCGCCGAAGGTCGAACCATGCTGCCCCGGTCGCAAGGTCCCGAGCACGTCGTTGTTCGAGAGCACGGCCGATACCGGATAGAAGCCGCCGGACAAGGCCTTGCCGAGCAGCGTCACGTCCGCCTCTATCCCCTCGTGCTGCTCGGCGAGCAGCTTGCCGGTGCGGCCGAGCCCGGTCTGGATCTCGTCGAGCACCAGCATCACGTTGTTGGCGGTGCAGAGCTGGCGGACCTCTGTGAAATAGCCGGCGGGAGGAATGACGACACCGGCTTCGCCCTGGATCGGCTCGACCAGGAAGGCGACGGTGTTTGGAGTGATCGCCTTCTTGAGCGCCGCGGCGTCGCCAAACGGGATGATCTTGAAGCCCGGCGCGAACGGCCCGAAGTGTCCGTGTGTCTCGGGATCGGTCGAAAAGCCGACGATGCCGAGCGTGCGTCCGTGGAAATTGTTGGCGCAGACGATGATCTCGGCCTGACCGTCCGGCACGCCCTTCACCTCGTAGCCCCATTTGCGGACCGACTTGATCGCGGTTTCGACCGCCTCCGCGCCGCTGTTCATCGGCAGCACCTTGTGGGAACCGGTGAGCGCCGCGATCTCCTCGTAGAACAAGGCGAGCTGGTCGTTGTGGAAGGCGCGCGAGGTGAGCGTCAACCTGTGCGCCTGTTCGACCATCGCCGCCAGGATCTTGGGGTGGCAGTGGCCCTGGCTGACCGCGGAATAGGCCGAGAGGCAATCGAGATAGCGGTTGCCTTCGGTATCCCAGACCCAGACACCTTCTCCGCGCGACAGGACGACCCCGATCGGCGCGTAGTTTTGGGCGCCAAAGCGTGCTTCCGTTGCGATGAAATCAATGACCGACGAGCTCATCTGTCGTCACTCCATTGCTGCGCGCGGATGTGTCAATCGACTGCACCGGCGGCCTTCAGTCTGATTTGGGTATCAGCCCGCCGCCTTGGAAGCCTTACATGCCCCCCGATGCGCGGCGCAGCCCGATTTGCCCGATACGTCAGATGGTTCTGCCGAACCACCAGGTGTCGCTCGTCGACTCGGCCTCTACTGTGCATGGGGTTGTTTTAGACGTTTTTGTTTGGAGGCCTTCACCCGATCGAGCAAGCCACGCTCAAAAACCCGCGGAACCGCACCCGACCGCCCCTTACCGGCTGGCCGCTCACGGCGTAATCCGGAAAGCGCGCCAGGAAGCGCGAGATCGCAATCGCCCCTTCCAGCCGCGCCAGCGCCATGCCGGCGCATTGATGTGCGCCGGTGGCGAAGGCGAGATGCCGGTTCGGCGTCCGCGCGACGTCGAAACGCTCTGGGTCGGGAAACTGCGCGGGGTCGCGGTTGGCGGCCCCGATGCACAGTGTGACCGATGTCCCGGCCTCGAGCACGACGCCCCCGAGCTCGACCTTTTCGGTGGTCATGCGGTTGCCGAGCTGGTTCGAGCTCTCGTAGCGCAGCATCTCCTCCACAGCGGTCTTGATCATGCCAGGGTTGGTGATGAGCCGCTGCTTCTGGTCCGGATGGCGGTCGAGCGCGACCAGGCCGTTGCCGATCAAATTGGTCGTGGTCTCGTGGCCGGCATTGAGCAGGAAGATGCAATTGTGCAGCAGCTCCTTCTCGGTCAGCCGCTCGCCGCTCTCTTCTCCCTGGATCAGCCGCGTCAGCACGTCGCGCTCGGGACTGCCCGGCTTTTCGCGCCGCCGCGCGACCAGCGTTTCGAGATAGGCGAGAAAGTCCGCCACCGCCTTGTTGCCGCGCGCGGCGACGTCGGGTGAGACCACGGGTTCGAGCGCGCCGAGGATCGCCAGCGACCAGTCGCGCAGCGGTCCGCGCTCGTCATGGGGCACGTCGAGCAGATTGCCGATCACCTCAATGGGAATCGAGGCGGCGAAATCCTCGATCAGCTCACACGCGCCCTTGGCGGCGATGGCGTCGAGCAGGCCGTCGACCAGCTTGACGAGATCGCCCTCCATCCCCGCGATCGCGCGCGGCGACAGCGCGCCCATGATCAGGCGGCGCACACGCGTGTGCGAAGGCGGATCGTTGAAGACGAGGCTGGTGGTGTGGTGCTCGTAGAGCGGCGTCTCGCCGTATTTCGGCGCGAACTCGCGCTTCTTGTCCGAGCTGAACGATTTCGTGTTCTTGTAGGTGGTGACGAGGTCGTCATAGCGGGTCAGGAACACGGTGCCGTTCGGCAGGCGCTTGACCGGCTCGTTCTCCCGCAGTGCACGATAAGTCGGATAGGGGTTGTCGTAGAATTCAGGCGTCAGCTTCTCGAGGTCGAAGCTGGCCGCCAGCGTCTTCGCATCTGCGTTCATCCCGTTATACTCGCCGGTTAAAGCCGTTATGCCGTTTTTGTTGTTCTGGTCGGCGCGTGCATGCGTCTACAGTCTTTGCACCTTGCTAGCCGACCGGACAGGAAAATGCACGCACGCGCTGACGCTGCCGACACGGCGCCGAACTGGCCCGACGATATTTTCGCTATCCTGCAACGCTTCGACGTGCGGCAGGTGCCATACGTGCCCGATGCAGGTCATTCGAAACTGATCCAGCGCGTGCTGGACTCCTCCACCATGCGCGGCATTGCGCTGACGACGGAGGAGGAGGGCGTGGCGCTGCTCGCCGGCGCCTGGGCAGGTGGCCAGCGCGGCGTCCTGCTGATGCAGTCGAGCGGCGTCGGCAATTGCATCAACATGCTGTCGCTGATCCCGATCCTGCGCTTCCCGTTCCTCACCCTCGTCACCATGCGCGGCGAGTGGGGCGAGTTCAATCCGTGGCAGGTGCCGATGGGGTCGACCACGGAGGGCGTGTTCGAATTGTCGGGCATTCAGGTGCTGCGCGCCTCGCACGCGGCCGAGGTGCCCGCCGTACTCGAGGCGGCTGCATCGCAAGCCTACAACGCGCTCACGCCCACCGCCGTCCTGCTGTCGCAGCGCCTGATCGGCGCCAAGGTTTTCACCAAATGAGCAAGGCCAATCTCCTCGACCGCCGTCAGGTGGTCTCCACCCTGCTTGCGAACCGCAAGGACGTGGTTGCGATCGGCGGCCTCGGTGCCTCGACCAACGACATGTGCGCGGCGGGCGACCACGCCCGCAACTTCTATCTCTGGGGCGGCATGGGTGGCGCCGCAATGATCGGGCTGGGTCTGGCACTGGCACAGCCAAAGCTGCCAGTGCTGGTCATTACCGGTGACGGCGAGATGCTGATGGGCCTGGGCAGCCTTGCCACCATCGGTCTGCAGCGGCCGGCCAACCTCTCGATCGTCGTCCTCGACAACGAGGCCTATGGCGAGACCGGCGGCCAGACCAGCCACACCTCCGCCGCCGCCGACCTCGTCGGCGTCGCCAGGGCGTGCGGCATCAAGGACAGCCAGTCGATCTCGACCATTGCCGAGGTGGAGGCCTTCGCCAAAGCGGTCCATGACGTATCGGCGGGCCCGCGATTTGCCAATGTGAAGATCGACAGCGCCAATCTGGATCGAATTCTGCCTGTCCGGGACGGGACCTACATCGTCAACCGGATCCGCGGGGACCTCGGCTTCCACCCGATTTAAGTCGTCGCGCATCGGGTCCCTGCACGCGCTCCGTGCGGACTGGATCAATTTCCACTGATTTTGCACCGCGTACAGGTTGCGATGCAGCATAGTGCTTGACTTTTGCGTGGGTGAGTGCTTACTCACTAATCATGAGCTCATTGCGTATGACGAGCGACCTGAGGCGTCAGTTGATCCTCGGTGCCGCGAAACGCTGCTTTGCCCGCCACGGATACAACGGCACCACGACGAAGAGCGTGGCGGCCGCTGCTGCCATTTCCGAGGCGCTGCTGTTCAAGCATTTCCCGTCCAAGGCGGCGCTGTACGCCGAAATCCTCAGCGACGAGTGCGAGGCGGATCCGGCCTTGATGGAGCTGCTCGAGCGCGAGCCGTCGACGGCCGCCCTGGTCGAGCTGATCCGTGGCATGGTCCAGCACTTCCTCAACATCGCCGACGGTCCCGACCAGGAAGAAGCGCAGCGCCTGCGACTGATGGCCACGAGTCATTTGGATGATGGCGAATTCGCCCGTCTGCTATATGCCAAAATCGAGAAGTTGATCGGGGCGGTCTTCGTCGCCTCGCTCGAGCGTGCGGTTGCCAGCGGTGACGCGCGGCCTTTCAGCGGCGATCCGCTCAACCTGTTCTGGTTTGCGCATCACGCGGTGATGATGGCTGCGCTCACCAGGCTGCCGGCTGCGCCCTGTCTCGCTTACGGCAAGGCGAACGAGCTGGAGCGGCAGCTCTGTGAGTTTCTCCTGAGGGGTATCGGATTTAACGACGCCGCAATTGCTTCGCATTTGGGCCGCGATCAGGCCGCGGATGCGGGCAAGACGGCGATTGCAGAAAGTGCATGACATGAACATCGTAGCCGAACACAAGATTTCGGGCGAACCGATCGACAACAAGGCTCCCAAGCGTCCGGTCCGGCCGGTGCTCTGGTTCATCATCGTCGGCACGCTGCTAGCCGTGCTCGTCGGTGGCCTCGTCTGGTTCAACAATTTCCGCGGCCAGATGATCAAGCAGTTCTTCGCCAACAACAAGCCGCCGCCGACGGCCGTCAGCGCAGCCGAGGCGAAGTCGGAGGTGGTGCCGAACCTGCTCACGGCGGTCGGCAGCCTCGTCGCCGTGCACCAGGTCGACGTCAGCGCCGACGTCAACGGCCGCGTCACCGAGATCAAGTTCGAGCCGGGAACGCGTGTCGAAGCCGGCACGCCGCTGGTGCAGCTGTTCGACGCGCCGGATCAGGGTGATCTCGCCAACTACAAGGCGCAGGCGACCGTCGCGCAGCTCTCGCTGGACCGCGCCAAGCAGCTGGCCTCGCGCCAGTTCGGCCCTCAGGCAACCGTCGATACTGCGCAGGCTGCCTACGACCAGGCACAGGCGGGGATCGCAAAGACCGAGGCGCTCATTTCGCAGAAGCTCGTGCGCGCGCCGTTCTCGGGTGATCTCGGCATGCGCAAGGTGGAGGTCGGCCAGTATCTGACGGCCGGCACCCCGATCGTGTCGTTGACCGACCTGTCGGAACTGTGGGCCAACTTCACCGTCACCGAAAAGGATTCCGGCAGCCTCAAGGTCGGCCAGACCGTTCGGCTGAAGGTCGACGCCTATCCGGGCCGCACCTTCGAGGGCAAGATCACCACGATCGAGCCGCAGATCGCGACCGACACCCGCAACATCCGCGTGCAGGCCACGATCGCCAATCCCGAGAAGATCCTGAAGCCGGGCATGTTCGTGACCACGACGGTGGTGCTGCCGGACAAGCCGGCGGTGATCACCGTCCCGGAAACGGCTGTCGACTACACGCTGTACGGCGACTCGGTATTCGTGATCACCGAGAAGAAGGAAGAGGACGGCAAGACCAGCCTTTCGGCGGTGCGCACCTTCGTGCAGACCGGCAACCGGGTCGAAGGCCGCGTCGAGATCGTCAAGGGCTTGAAGGCGGGCGACAAGGTCGTCGCCGTCGGCCAGCTGAAGCTGCAATCGGGCGCGCCGGTCGCGATTTCGACCGACCCGGCTCCGCAGATCCCCGCGCAGCCGCCGCGCTACTGACAACCTCCTCGCGTGATCCGGCCCGGCCGGATCACGCATCTTGAGACAAAAGAAATCGAGATCGCCCGCGATGGCCTTTACCGATATTTTCATCAAGCGCCCGGTTCTGTCGGTCGTCGTCAGCCTGCTGATCCTGCTGATCGGCCTGCGCGCGGCCATGGTGCTGCCGATCCGGCAATATCCGAAGCTGTCGAACACGGTCATCAACATCACGACCGTCTACCCCGGCGCGTCCGCGGACCTGATCCAGGGCTTCATCACCACGCCGATCGAGCAGGCGGTCGCCTCCGCCGAGGGCGTCGACTACATCACCTCCTCCTCGGTGCTCGGCACCTCGACCATCCAGGTCTACATCAAGCTCAACTTCGATCCGAACCAGGCGCTCACCGAGGTGCTGGCGAAGACGAACTCGGTGAAGTACCTGATCCCGAAGGAATCGAACGATCCGATCGTCACCAAGACCACGGGCCAGACCACGGCCGTGATGTATCTCGGCTTCTCCTCGGAGGAGCTGTCGGGTTCGGCGATCTCCGACTATCTGACGCGCGTGGTGCAGCCGGTGCTGTCGACGGTCGACGGCGTCGCCTCGGCGGACATCCTCGGCGGCCAGACCTTCGCGATGCGGCTCTGGCTTGATCCCGTGAAGATGGCCGGCCGCAACGTGTCGCCGGCCGACGTTGCCGCTGCCATCCAGGCCAACAACTTCCAGTCCGCGGCGGGCCAGACCAAGGGCTACCTCATCGTCTCGAACGTGTCGACGAATACCGGCCTGACCGACGTCAACCAGTTCAAGAAGATGATCGTCAAGGCCAAGGACGGCGGCTTCGTCCGGATGGAGGACATCGCCACCGTCGAGCTTGCGGCCCAGAGCACGGACGCCAGCGTCGCCTTCAACGGCGAGCACGCGATCTTCATCGGCGTGCAGGCAACGCCGCAAGGCAATCCCCTGACCCTGGTCAAGGGCGTGCGCGCGCTGTTCCCCGAACTCGAGCGCAATCTGCCGCCGTCGATGAAGATGAAGGTCGCCTACGACTCGACCAAATTCATCCAGTCCTCGATCGACGAGGTGGAGAAGACGCTGGGCGAAGCGGTGATCATCGTGATCGTGGTGATCTTCCTGTTCCTGGCCTCGCTGCGCTCGGTCATCATTCCCGTCGTCACCATCCCGCTGTCGATGATCGGCGTCTGCACCCTGATGCTGGCGCTCGGCTTCAGCTTCAACCTGCTGACGCTGCTCGCGATGGTGCTCGCGATCGGCCTCGTGGTCGACGACGCCATCGTCGTGGTCGAGAACATCCATCGCCATCTGGAGGAGGGCAAGACGCCGGTCCAGGCGTCGCTGCAGGGCGCGCGCGAGATCGTCGGGCCCGTCATCTCGATGACCATCACCCTCGCGGCGGTGTATGCGCCGATCGGCTTCCTCGGCGGTCTCACCGGTTCACTGTTCCGCGAATTCGCCTTCACACTTGCCGGCTCGGTGATCGTGTCGGGCGTGATCGCGCTGACACTGTCGCCGATGATGTGCTCGGTGCTGCTGAAGAACACCGAAGAGAGCCGCTTCGCCAAGCTGGTCAACCGGGTGTTCGGCGCGATAACGCGCTGGTATGGCCGCAAGCTCGACCGCTCGCTCGACTACAAGGCGATCACCGGCCTGTTCGCGATCACGATCCTCGGCCTCGTCGGCTTCCTCTACATGCACACCTCGAAGGAGCTGGCGCCTGAGGAAGACCAGGGCATCGTGTTCGCGGTGACGAAGGCGCCGAAATACGCCAACATCGACTATGTCGATTTCTACGGCGACAAGCTCGACAAGGAATTCCAGAAATTCCCCGAGACCGATCTGCGCTTCGTGCTGAACGGCATCAACGGCCCGCAGGGCGGCATCGCCGGCATGCTCTTGAAGCCCTGGGACGAGCGCAAGCGTTCGTCGATCCAGCTGAAGCCGCTGGTGCAGGCCGAGCTCTCCAAGATCGAGGGCGTGCAGGCCTTCGCGTTCAACCTGCCGCCGCTGCCGGGCGGACCGGGCGGCCTGCCGATCCAGATGGTGATCAATTCCACGGCCGGTTTCCAGACGGTCTATGAACAGATGGAGAAGCTGAAGGCCGCTGCGCGCAAGAGCGGCATGTTCATCGTCTCCGACAGCGACCTCGCCTACAACCAGCCGAACGTGAAGGTGACGATCGACCGCACCAAGGCGCAGGATCTCGGCATCAACATGCAGAACCTCGGCTCGACGCTCGCGGTGCTGCTCGGCGGCAATTACATCAACCGCTTCAATCTCGAGGGCCGCTCCTACCAGGTGATCCCGCAGGTGCCGCGCGGCAAGCGGCTCTCGCCGGAATCGCTCGGCGGCTACTATGTGACCACCAACACCGGCCAGCAGCTGCCGCTGTCGACCGTGGTGTCGATCGAGACCAGGACCGACCCGAATTCGCTGACCCATTACAACCAGCTCAACTCGGCGACGTTCTCGGCCGTGCCGATGCCCGGTGTGACAGTCGGTGCCGCGGTCGACTTCCTCGAAGGCGAGGCCAAGAAGCTGCCGCAGGGTTTCAGCCACGACTATCTGGCCGACTCCCGGCAGTATGTGCAGGAGGGCAACCAGCTCGCGATCACCTTCGGCTTCGCGCTGATCATCATCTTCCTGGTGCTGGCGGCGCAGTTCGAGAGCCTGCGTGACCCGTTCGTGATCATGATCTCGGTGCCGATGGCGATCGTCGGCGCTCTGATCCCGCTGTTCTTCGGCGTGGCGACCATGAACATCTACACCCAGGTCGGTCTGCTCACCCTGGTCGGTCTGATCACCAAGCACGGCATCCTGATGGTGGAGTTCGCCAATGAGCTCCAGGTCAAGGAGCGGCTCGACCGCCGCTCGGCCATCGAGATGTCGGCCCGCATCCGTTTGCGGCCGATCCTGATGACCACGGCCGCGATGGTGACCGGCCTGATCCCGCTGCTGACCGCGACCGGCGCAGGTGCGGCCAGCCGCTTCTCGATCGGTCTGGTCGTCGTCGCCGGCATGTCGATCGGCACGCTGTTCACGCTGTTCGTGCTGCCCGCGGTCTACGTGGTGCTGGCGACCGACCATCGTGCGGCGGCCGATTCCGAGCGGAACAAGCAGGTCAACGAGCTCGACCTCGGCACCAAGGCGCTGCGTCCGACCTGAGTCGCGGAAGCAAGCCAATCGGAGGGCGGCAACGGCGGGTCCGCTGCCGCCTTTTTCGTTGTTCCCGGCGCCGGTTCTGATGCGACAGCCGAAGCCATAAGGCGGGCCCTTGGCCGCGCGGGCGAGAGACAAGGTCGGGTCTTCTTGCTAGATTCCGCGGAAATGACCCTCTCCCTCCATCCCGACACCCCGCAAGCCACGAGGTCGCCGAGCACGGCCACGGATCGCGTCGTGCCGGGTGAGGGAGCGGGGCGGGGGATCAGGACCCGGCTGTTTGCCAAATACGTCGCACTGTTCGTGGCGGTCGTCGCGGTCGCGCTGCTCGCCAACGGGCTGTTCGAGGTCTTCTTTTACTATCGCGAGCACAAGGCCTCGCTGATCCGGGTTCAGCATGAGCAGGCCGAGGCGGCCTCGGCCAAGATCGGCCAGTTCGTCAAGGAGATCGAGAACCAGCTCGGCTGGACGACGCAATTGCCCTGGTCGGCGGGCTCGATCGAGCAGCGCCGGTTCGACGCGCTGCGGCTCTTGCGCCAGGTGCCGGCGATCACCGAGCTCGCCCAGGTCGATGCGACCGGCAGGGAGCGGCTGCGCGTGTCGCGGCTCGCGATGGACGCGATCGACAGCGGGGTCGACTTGTCCGATGACCCCAAGTTCACCCAGGCCGTCGCGCACAAGGTGTTCTACGGGCCGGTCTACTTTCGCAGGGACTCCGAGCCCTACATGACGCTGGCGCAGGCGGGGTCGCGCAAGGACGCTGGCGTCAGCATCGCGGAAGTCAACCTGAAGCTGATCTGGGACGTCGTGTCCCAGATCAAGGTGGGCCAGCACGGGCACGCTTACGTCGTCGGCCCGGAGGGGCGGCTGATTGCGCATCCGGATATCAGCCTCGTTCTGCGCAACACCGACATGTCGAACCTTGCGCAGGTGCGCGCCGCGCTGGCCGGGGGCGGGGGGACTGCTGACGCGCTCTCCGAGGCGCGCAACATCCAGGGCCAGAAGGTGCTGACCGCATGGGCCCCGATCGAGCCGATGCACTGGACCATGTTCGTCGAGCTGCCGGTCGAGGAGGCCTATGCGGCGCTCTATGCCGCGCTGGAACGGCTCGCATTCGTGCTGCTCGCGGCCTCGGTCTTCGCGGTGCTGGCCGGGATCTTCCTGGCGCGTCGCATGGTCGGGCCGATCCAGGCGCTGCGCAGCGGTGCCGAGCGGATCGGCGGGGGCGATTTCGCCCAGCGCATCTCGATCAAGACCGGGGATGAGCTGGAGGGGCTGGCGGACCAATTCAACCACATGGGCGAGCGCTTGCAGCAATCCTATGCCGACCTGGAGAACAAGGTCGAGCAGCGGACCGCCGAATTGAGCGAGTTGCTGCAGCAGCAGACAGCGACCTCTGAGGTGTTGGAGACCATCAGTTCGTCCGCGGGCGAACTCCAGCCGGTCTTCAACAAGATGTTGGCCAATGCAACGCGGGTCTGCGGTGCGAGCTTTGGCGTCATGGATCTCTGGGACGGGGAACGATACAATCTCGTATCGGACTACAATCTGCCCCCAGAATTTGCGGCCAGGCGACGGCATGTCGGAATGCTTGCTCCACATCCCGAGAGCGGCCTTGCTGAAGTTGTCAGAACACATCGGGTCGCCCATGTTCTCGACGTCCGTGAAGCCCCTGCCTATCGTGCTGGAGCCGAGATGGCGGTCTTGATTGCTGACGTCGGCGGCGCCCGCACGACGCTTATGGTCCCGCTGTTGCGGGATAACGAGCTGGTCGGCGTGATAACTATCTTTCGTCGCGAGGTTCGTGCGTTCACAGACAAGCAAATCGCCCTGGTAGAGAATTTTGGCAACCAGGCGGTTATTGCCATTGAGAACGCGCGACTGCTCAAGCAGCTTCGCGAACGCACGAGCGAGCTTTCCCAATCTCTCGACAATTTGCGCGCCGCCCAGGATCGTCTGGTGCAGACCGAGAAGCTCGCCTCGCTCGGCCAGCTCACCGCCGGCATCGCGCACGAGATCAAGAACCCGCTCAACTTCGTCAATAACTTCTCCTCGGTCTCGACCGAGCTGATCGACGAGCTCAACGAAGTCCTGCAATCGGTCTCGCTCGACGACAAGACCAAGGAGGAGATCGACGAGCTGACTGCTATGCTCAAGAGCAATCTCGAGAAGGTGGTGCAGCACGGCAAGCGTGCCGACTCCATCGTCAGGAACATGCTGCTGCATTCGCGCCAGGGGTCTGGCGAACATCGCCCCGTCGACATCAATGCGGTCGTGGAGGAGAGCCTCAATCTCGCCTATCACGGTGCGCGCGCCGAAAGGCCCGCCTTCAACATCACACTCGAAAGCGCGTTCGACCCCGCCGCCGGCATGGTGGACATCTATCCGCAGGAGATCACGCGCGTCTTCCTCAACCTGATCTCGAACGGCTTCTACGCCGCTGCCAAGCGCAAGGCGAGCGCGGCGGAAGGTTTTGAGCCCACCCTGCGCGCTGCAACGCGGAACCTCGGTGACAAGGTCGAGATCCGGATCCGCGACAACGGCACCGGAATTCCGCCCGAGGTGCAGGAGAAGCTGTTCAACCCGTTCTTCACGACCAAGCCGGCCGGCGAAGGCACCGGGCTCGGCCTGTCCATGAGCCATGACATCGTCGTCAAGCAGCATGGCGGCACGATCGACGTGAAGACCGATCCCGGTGTATTCACCGAATTCATCATCACGCTGCCGCGGACGATGGCAGCTGGCGACACCCCCGGAGGCAAGACTTGAACGTTTACATTCTGGTCGTCGACGACGAGCCCGACGTCGAGCCGCTGTTCAGGCAGCACTTCCGGCGCGACCTGCGCGCCGGCCGTTTCCAGATGGAGTTTGCGCCCTCTGCAGCCGACGCGCTGAGGCGTGCCGCCGAGGTTCGGGATCCTTCGCTGATCCTGATCCTGTCAGACATCAACATGCCTGGCATGAGCGGGCTCGACATGCTGCCGAAGGTGCGCGCCGACTATCCGCATGTCCCCGTCATCATGATCACGGCCTATGGCGACGCCGAGACGCGCCGGAAAGCGATCGAGCGAGGCGCCCACGGGCTTTTGACCAAGCCGATCGACTTTGCGCTGCTGCGCCAGGAGATCGATACGAGGCTCGAGCAAGCCGCATGACTGCGACCATCCTCTTCGTCGACGACGAGCCGGACCTCGAGGCGCTGATCCTGCAGAAGTTCCGCAGGCAGATCCGCGATGGGCAGTTCGCCCTGATGTTCGCCCGCGACGGCCTCGAGGCGCTTGAGGCGCTGGAGCAGAACCCGCATGTCGACATGGTGGTCTCCGATATCAACATGCCACGGATGGACGGCTTGTCGCTGCTGGCGAAGCTCCAGCAGGTCGAGGAGAAGAAGTCGACCATCATCGTCTCGGCCTACGGCGACATGAGCAATATCCGCACAGCCATGAACCGTGGCGCGTTCGACTTCCTGACCAAGCCGATCGATTTCGCCGACCTGGAAACCACGATCCAGAAGACCATCCGCCATATCGATATGCTGCGCGAGGTGCGCCGCCGGCAGATGGAGGCGGAGCGGGCCCATGCCGCGCTGTCGCGCCATTTCTCGCCGGAGCTTGCCAAGCGTCTGGCGGCCAGCGGCGAGGGTGAGGGGATCGAGGTGCAGTGGCGCGACGTCGCGACCATCTTTACCGACATCACCGGCTTCACGTCACTGGTCGAGACGGCGCCGCCCGAGACGCTGGGCCAGCTCCTCAACGAATATGTCGGAGGCATGACCGAGGTCGTCTTCGCGCATGAGGGGACGGTCGCAAAAATCATCGGCGACGCACTCCAGGTGCTGTTCAACGCGCCCGGCGATCAACCCGATTATGCGACGCGTGCGATCGCCTGCGCTCATGATCTCGACGCCTGGGCGCAGGACTTTTGCGCACGGCAGAAGGCCAAGGGCGTAAGCTTCGGCGTCACCCGTATCGGCATTCACGCCGGGCCGGCATTGGTCGGAAACTTCGGCGGCAATCGTTTCTTCGACTACACCGCGTATGGCGATACCATCAACATCGCGGCGCGGCTGGAAGCCGCCAACAAACACCTGGGCACGCGCATCTGCGTCAGCGCCGGCGTCGCGAAGGCGGCCGAGAGTTTTCAAGGACGTCCCGTCGGCGAGCTGATGCTGCGCGGACGCAGCGAGCCGCTACGTGCGTTCGAACCACTGCTGCCCGGGCAATTCGAAGCGCCGCAGACGGCGCTCTACGCCGAGGCTTTCGCCAAGATGGAGGCCGGCGACGCCGCAGCCATGCCGGCCTTCGCCGCGCTGGTCGGCATGCATGCCGGCGATTCCCTGGCCGGATTTCACCTGAAGCGCCTTCTCAACGGCGCCAAGGGCATTCGCATGCAACTGGAATAGGAGTTCGTCAATGACGCGTGAATTCTCCGCCGGCAACTATCGTTTCATCCCCTCCGTGTTCCAGTATTCGGCCGGTGCTGCCGCGGATGAGGGCTACGAGATCGAGCGCGTTCGCTTCGACCGCCTGGTGCCGCTCGCCGAAGGATTTGCGCTGGCCGCAAAATTCATCGAGGCGGCGGGGCGCCCGCTGACGGCATTCTGTGCCTGCGAGCTGCGTTCGCCGGCCGCCTTCAGCGAGGAAGGCTTTCGTGCGTTCAACCTGCATTATGTGAAGACGCTGGCGGAATGGGGCATCTTCGACGGCACCACCAATCCGGTGGCCCGCAGCAATGTCTGTCCGGAGATCGATCCGCCGTCCGAGCCGTCGTTCTACGCGTTCTCCTTCACGCGGCCGGCGAATTCGAAAGCGCCGTCCTTCGTGATTGCCGGTGGCGCGGAGGCACGCGAGGGCAGCGGCACCTACGTCGAACGTACCGTGCGCTACCGGGACCTCAGTCCGGAAGGCCTTCGCGAGAAGGTGCGCTTCACGACGACCTCCCAGATGGAGAACCGGATGGCGGCGTTCGGTTTCGGCTGGAAGGACACCACCGGCGTGCAGGCCTACTCGGTGCACGACTTCCATCACGCGCTGGTCGACGAGCTCGTTCGGCGCGGCGCGCTGCGCTCGGGTCTCACCTGGCATTTTGCGCGCCCGCCGGTGATCGACCTCGAATATGAGATGGATTGCCGGCGCGTGATGCGGGAAGTTGTGATTTGATATCCATCGGCTTGTGATCCTTACCTCTCCCCGTCGGGGAGAGGTGGAGTGACCTCGACACAACCTCAGCGCTGCCGCGGGTCCAGGGCATCGCGCAGGCCGTCGCCGAGCAGGTTCAGTGACAGCACCACCAGGAAGATTGCCAGCCCGGGCCAGATCGCCATCCATGGCGCCTGGGTCAGGAAGCGTTGCGCCGCATTGAGCATGCTGCCCCAGGACGGTGACGGCGGCTGCTGGCCGAGCCCAAGGAACGACAGCGCGGCTTCCGCGATGATGGCTGCGGCGATCGACAGCGTCGCCTGGACCAGCAGCGCGGGCAGAATGTTCGGCAGGATGTGCGAGACCGCGATCCGCCAGGGCGGATTGCCGAGCGCGCGCGCCGCCTCGACATAGTCCTCGGCCTTGACGCTCAACACCTGACCGCGGGTAAGCCGGATAAAGACCGGCGTCGCCGTGATGCCGATTGCGATCATGGCATTGCCGAGGCTCGGACCGAGGAACGCCGCCAGCGCAAAGGCCAGGATCAGGAACGGACAGGCGAGCATCGCATCGGTGATCCGGCTGATCAGCGCATCGACGAATCCGCCGCGATAGCCTGCGAGAAGGCCAAGAGGCACGCCGATGCCAAGCGCGATCGCCACCGAAATCAGGCCTGCCAGCAGCGAGGCGCGCGCGCCATAGATGACGCGGCTCAGAATGTCGCGGCCGAGCTCGTCGGTGCCGAACCAGTGCGCGGCTGTAGGCGGCTTGCGCACCAGGCTCCAGCTTGTCGCGAGGGGATCGTAGGGCACCATCAGGGGCGAAAGCAGCGCGAGCAGGATGAAAACGACGAGGACCACGAGGCCCGCGACCGCCGCCTTGCGCTTGAACAGGCGACGCCGTGCCCGGCGCGCCGGACTGTCCAGCTCGCCGGCATCGGTGACGGGGGTGGCCGCGAGCACAGCGTCGGTCATGGCCTAGCTCCTCAGCCGCGGATTGACGAGGATATAGGCGACATCGGCGACCAGGTTGAGCGTGATGTAGACTGTGGCGGTCACCAGCACGACGCCCTGCACGACGGCGTAATCGCGGTTGAAGACGGCGTCCACGATCAGCTTGCCGAAGCCGGGAATGGAGAAGATCTGCTCGGTCAGCACCGCACCGGACAACAGCGTGCCGAGTTCGAGCGCGCCGAGCGTGATGATGGGCGTGAGCGCATTGCGCATCGCATGCTTGAGGATCACCGAGCGCTCGGAAAGGCCTTTCGCGCGCGCCGTGCGGACATAATCGCTCTCCAGAACCTGGAGCATGGCGCTGCGGGTATGCCGCATCAGGATCGCGGCGATCGCATTGCCGAGCACGAAAGCCGGCATGATGGTGGCGGCGAGACTCGCGCGCCAGTTCTCGGTCAGCGGCACATAGCCCGAGGCCGGCAGCCAGCCGAGCTCGATCGAGAACAGGAAGATCAGCATGATGCCGAGCCAGAAGTTCGGCGTCGAGATGCCCCACAGCGCGAAGAAATTGGCGCCGTAGTCCCAGGCCGTCCCCTTCTTTACGGCCGCGACGATGCCGGCAGGGATGCCGATCAGGAAGGCGATGATGATCGCCATGGCGCCGAGCTGCAGCGTCACCGGCAGCTTTTGCGCAATCAGCTGGCGCACCGGTACCTTGATGCGCAGCGACTCTCCGAAATCGCCGGACAGCACGCCTTTGGCCCAGTAGGCATATTGCATGGGCAGCGGCTGGTCGAGCCGGTATTGATGGCGGATCTGCTCGATGACTGCGGGATCACGCTCTTCGCCCGCCATCACCAGCGCCGGATCGCCCGGCAAGAGTTGCTGGAGCGAGAAGATCAGCACCGACACGAAGAACAGTGTCGGTACGATCTGCACGATGCGGCGGGCGAGGAAGTTCAACATCCTTTTGGCTTCACTTCAGCTTCAACCCGACGACGCGTACCAGCCCGTCAGGCACCTGCTTGTAGCCTTCGAGCTTGGAGGTGTGAGCGATCAGGATGCGGCGATGGTAGACATAGATGATCGGCTCATCCTCCATCACGAGCTTGGTGAGCTTCTCGTAGATCGCCTTGCGCTGCGCCAGCTCGGTCGCGAGCCGGGCGTCGTCGAGCGCCTTGTCGGCCTCCGCGTTGGTCCAGAAACTGTAATTCTGTGGCGCGTCAGTGTGCAGGAAGATGAAGGAGTTGCCGTCGGGATCGATACGGCCGCTCCATTGCAGGTGGAAGGCCTGATATTCGCCGGCCTCGGCCTGCTTCAGCGACGTCGCAAGCTCGGTCACCCTGATCTTCATGTCGAAGCCGGCTTCTGCGGCCATCGACTGGACGACCTGGGCGACGGCCTCGAACTCGGTGCCCCGGGGCACCATGTAGTCGACGCTGATCGGCGGTGTCACGCCGGCCTCCTTCAGCAGCGCCTTCGCCTTGGCGATGTCGCGCGCCCGGACCGGAAAGTTCTGCTGGTAGTAGGGATGGTCCGGGTTGACCCATTGATTGCCCGGCTTGAACTCGCCGTTGAAGGCGACCTGATTGATCGCTTCTCGGTCGATCGACAGATCCAGCGCCTGACGGACCTTCGCCGACTGGCTGAGCGGTCCCTTCGCCTTGTCCTTGCCGATGTTGAGTGTGATGCCCTGATAGCCGAGCTCGATGGCGGTCGCGAGCTTGAGGCGGGAATCGGAGCGCACGTCCTTGATGTCGGTGGCGAGCACACGCTCGATCAGGTCGAGGGCCCCGGATTTCAGATTGGCAAGCCGCACCGTCGCATCGACGATCGGCTGAAACACGATGCGGTCGATGAAGACGTTGTCCTTGTTCCAGTAATCGGCGAATTTCTCGAAAACCATGCGGTCCTGCTGCACGCGCTCGACGAATTTATAGGGGCCGGCGCAGACGGGGTGCAGGCCGAATTTGTCGCCGGCTGCTTTTGCGGCCTTGGGAGAGACCATCATCCCGGCGCGGTCTGAGAGTTGCGGGATCAGCGGCGAGAACGGAGCCTTCAGGACGAGCTTGATGGTCAGGGGATCAACGACATCGACGTGATCGAGCGATGCGAGTTCCGGTTTCCTGAACGATCCCGGAAAGGTGAGATGTCGCTCCAGGGAGAATTTCGCCGCTTCGGCATCGAGGGCTTCGCCATCATGAAACTTGACGCCCGGCCGCAGCTTGATCGTGACTTCCTTGCCATCCGCCGACGTCTCGTACGACAGCGCGAGCTGCGGCACGATGTTCAGCTTCTCGTCGATGTCGAACAGCTTGTCGCAGAACGATGCGAAGACGATGCGGCCGACATAGGTGCGTGCCATGGTCGGATCGAGGACATCGGGGTCTTCGGCAAGCCCGACGCGCAGCGTGGTCTGGGCCTGCGCGGCAGCCCCGAGCCACATCAGCAATGCGGTCGCCATGGCGGCCGGGCGAAACATTTTCATCGGACAATCCCCGTTGTATCGGCTAGGTCGTTGTTGGCCATGCATCTTGTATACCAACACCGGCCGGGTTCACGCCTTCCGTCTTTCGGCTGAAAGCCGCGACTAATTTTGCCAGGGCCGGCGAGAATCCGGCCGCTGCGGGCAGGATCGCGTCGGCCGCGGGCAGCTCGCTAACGCGATGGCAGGCGGCGGCGTGGCCCGTGCCGTCAGCCACCAGCGCCGGCGCTGAGGTGCGGCAGCGGTCGATCACGAAGGGGCAGCGGGTGTGGAAGCGGCAACCGGCCGGCGGATTGAGTGCGCTCGGGATCTCGCCCTGCAGCACGACCTTCGTCCGCCTGGCATGAGGCTGCGGCAGCGGGATGGCCGACAGCAACGCGCGGCTATAGGGGTGGCGGGGCTCGGCGAACAACTCGTCCGCGTCGGCCTCTTCGACGATGCACCCGAGATTCATCACCGCGACGCGGTCCGCGATGTGCTTGACTACGGCGAGGTCGTGCGACACGAAGATGTAGGCGAGGCCAAGCCGATCCTGCAGCTCGCGCAGCAGATTGAGGATCTGCGAGCGTATCGAGACGTCGAGCGCCGAGACGGGTTCGTCGCAGATGATGAGCTTCGGTTCGACCGCGAGCGCGCGGGCAATGGCGATGCGCTGGCGCTGGCCACCGGAGAACTCGTGCGGATAGCGCCGGGCGAGGCGCGGCTCCAGCCCGACCAGCCGCAGGATCTCCGCGACGCGCTCGGGTCGCCGCGCCGCCGGAACGAGATCGTGCAGCGCCAGCGGTTCGGTCAGGATCTGGCCGACCGTCATGCGCGGATTGAGCGAGGCGTAGGGATCCTGGAAAACGATCTGCGCCTCGCGGCGGAAGGCGCGCAAGCCGCTGGCATCGAGCGAGAGCAGGTCGCGGCCGTCGAAGCGCACCGTGCCGGCATCCGGCTCGATCAGCCGCAGCACCAGGCGGCTGACCGTGGACTTGCCGCAACCGGATTCGCCGACCAGCGCCAGCGTCTTGCCGGCCTCCAGCGAGAAGGACACGCCATCGACGGCTTTGACATGGGCCAGCGCCCGGCCGAACAGCGAGCGCTCGGCGACGAAATGCTTGACCAGGCCTTCGACGTCGAGCAGCGCCATCACGCCACCAGCAATTCGAGAGGCGCGCGGATGCAGCGCGAGAGGTGGCCGGCGCTGACTTCGATCAGCGGCGGCGGCGCGTTGGTGCAGGCGTCCAGCACGAAGGGGCAGCGCGCGGCGAAGCGGCAGCCGGCGGGCGGCTGCGCCATGTTCGGGACCATGCCTTCGATCGTTGCGAGCTGCTCGGCGCGGTGGTCGAGCCGCGGGATCGAGCCGAGCAGGCCCACGGTGTAGGGATGCTGCGGCGTGGCGAACAATTCGTCCACCGGCGCGCGCTCGACGATCTCGCCGGCATACATCACCGCGACCTCGTCGCAGACTTCGGCGACGACGCCGAGATCGTGGGTGATCAGGATGATCGCAGCCCCGCTCGCCGCCTTCAGCTCTCGCATCAGCTCCAGGATCTGCGCCTGCAGGGTGACGTCGAGGGCGGTGGTCGGCTCGTCCGCGATCAGGAGCCGCGGGTCGCAGGCGAGCGCCATCGCGATCATCACGCGCTGGCGCATGCCGCCGGAGAGCTTGTGCGGATATTCGTCGATGCGGCGCTCGGGCGAGGGGATGTGGACGCGGCGCAGGAGCTCGATCGCCCGCTCGCGCGCGCTCTTCCGCGAGCCGCCACGGTGACGCAAAATCGTCTCGGTGACCTGGTCGCCGATCGTAAAACTCGGGTTGAGCGACGTCATCGGCTCCTGGAAGATCATCGCCAGCCGGTTGCCGCGCAAATCGCGTAGCGTCTGGTCCGGGGTCTTCAGCAGGTCGAAGCCGTCGAAGCGGATCGCGCCAGTGATCTCCGCGCTCTGCTTTGGCAGCAGGCCCATGATCGCCAGCGACGTCACGCTCTTGCCGCAGCCGGATTCGCCGACGAGGCCGAGCGTCGCACCATTGGCAACGCTGAGATCGACGCTGTCGACGGCGTGGGTGACGCGGCCGTCGTCGCCGTGAAAGCGGATACGGAGATCGCTGATCTCGATGAGGGGGCTGGCGCTCATGATTGCCTTGCGCGCGCTGCTGCGATGCTGGCGTCAATGACGTTGCGATCGGTGTTGCCGGCCGGATTCTGCCGCGTCGGCATGGAGGGGCGGAAGTGCACCCACAGCTCCTGGCTGACGCGCTCGAGCCGTTCGAGCTCGCCGAGCGGATCGGCATGGTCGTCCGCGCGGATGTCGAGCGCCGGCCATTCCTCCTCACCGTGGATCAGCAGCGCGGCGGATTGCTTGCCGCGCTTGTCGCCGCCGGCGGCTTCGCCGGCGCGCATCGCCGCGAGCAGGCGACGCGGGAAGGGCAGGCTGTCATTGGCGATGTAGGTCTTGGCGGTCTCGTCGAGCACGTCGGCGCCGGCGAGCATGTTGCCGGCGATCGAGAAGCCGCTGCCGGCAATGTGGCCGCACCAGTCGACGCAGTCGCGCCCGGTGTGCGCCGCGATCTCGCCGCTGGCATCCATGATGTGGACCTGGCGGCTCTCGCGGCCGTCATCGGTCGCGAGCAGGGTGGCGAGCACGTCGTGGACATTCAAACCTTCGCGCAGCAGCCTGACGCCGTCGATGCCGTAATAGGGATTGACGAAGGCCTGCGTCGCGATCGCGCCGATGCCGGCGGCGATATAGGGCACCCGCGCGCCCACGGCGAAGAAGCGGGTCGCAACCGCAATGCCGAACTGGCCGGTAGCAGGATCGCGCGCGATGATCGACCAGGTCATGTGCTGCCTTCAGCGTCCCGCGGCGTAGCCCTGCATGCCGCGCGGATTGGCGGCGGCGCGGCGGCGTACCCCGACGCGCGAGGCCGCGGTGAGGCGTCCTTCCGACCAGTCGGGGCCGACCTCGACGATATGCCCGCGCTCGCGCAGGTTCTCGATCGTCGCCTTCGGCACGCGGTTCTCGACCACGAGGACGCCGGGCCGCGCGGTGCGCGGCCAGAACGAGATCGGGAAATGCTCGGAATGCCAGGCCGGCGCGTCGATCGCTTCCTGGAGATTGAGATTGCAATGGACGTGGCGCAGGAAGAACTGCGTGATCCACTGGTCCTGCTGGTCGCCGCCAGGCGAGCCCCAGGAGAGGTACGGCTCGCCGTCGCGCAGCGCCATGGTCGGCGACAGCGTCGTGCGCGGGCGCTTGCCCGGGGCGAGCGAGCCTGGCTGATTCTCCTCCAAATCGAACATTTGTGCGCGGCTGCCGAGGCAGAAGCCTAGCTCGGGAATGACAGGCGAGGATTGCAGCCAGCCCCCTGAAGGTGTCGAAGACACCATGTTGCCAGCCTTGTCGATGATGTCGAAATGCACGGTGTCGCCGCGCACCTCGCCGAAGCGCCCTACGGTTGGTTCACCGGCGCCGAACGCGCCAACGGCTTCGCGTTGGCCCTCGGCGCGGCGCAGCTTGACCACGCCGCCGAAGCCCTCGACCGCGCCGGGCCGGAGATCGAGCGAAGCCTTCTCGGTGACCAGCTTGCGGCGCTCATCGTTATAGGCGTCCGACAGCAGCGTCGCGATCGGGATCTCGCTAAATTTGGGATCACCGTAGAATTTTTCGCGGTCGGCGAAGGCGAGCTTGGCGCATTCGATCTGGAGATGGATGAACTCCGGCCCGGTCGGATCGAGCCCGTCGAGCGCAAAGCCCTTCAAGAGTGCGAGCTGCTGCAGCGTCACCGGCCCCTGGCTCCAGACGCCGGCCTTGCAGACGGTGTAGCGCCCGTAATCGTAGGTAAGAGGCGCCTCGACCGTCGGCAGCCAGCGTGCCATGTCATCGGCGGAGAGCACGCCGCGATGTGGCGAGCCGCTGACGTCCATCACCTCCTGGGTGCGGCAGAATTTGTCGATGGCTTCCGCGACGAAGCCTTGCGACCACGCCTTTCGCGCGCGCTCGATTTCGGCATCGCGGCCACCGCCGCCGCTTTCGGCTTCGCTCAGGATCCGCGTGTAGGTCGCAGCCAGCGTCGTGTTGGTGAAGAGCGTGCCGGGTTTCGGCACCTCGCCGTTGGGAAGATAGACCGCGGCCGAGGTCGGCCAGTGCTTGCGGAACAGCTGCTCGACGGTCTTGATCGTCGCGCAGGCGCGCTCGACCAGCGGATAGCCGGCGCGGGCGTAGGAGATCGCGGGCTCCAGCACGTCGCGCACGCGCATCGTGCCGTAGTCGCGCAGCAGCATCATCCAGGATTCGAACGTGCCGGGGACGCAGGCGGCGAGCAGGCCGGTGCCCGGCACCATGTCGAGCCCTTCGCACTTGTAATGCGCGATGGTGGCGCGTGCCGGCGCCGGGCCTTGGCCGCAGATCACCTCGGTGCGGCCGCGCTTGACGTCGTGCACGATGATCGGGACGTCGCCGCCGGGGCCGTTCAGATGCGGCTCGACCACCTGAAGCGTGAAGGCCGTCGCAACGCCGGCATCAAAGGCGTTGCCGCCCTTCTCCAATATGCCCATGCCGACCGCGGTCGCGATCCAGTGCGTGGTGGCGACGACGCCGAACGTGCCCTCGATCTCGGGCCTCGTCGTGAACGGATCGGGATTGATATTGCTGCCCATGGGACTTCACCACCTTAGTTCCGGCGCGCGCAATTGATCACAGGCGATGCCGCGCCGCCAATGCGCAGGCTGCATGGCACGCGCGCATCACGCCGGGACCGGCGCGGTGTTGACTGCGTGGCAGGCGACGCCGTCGATAAGTTCCGGAGTTTTCTTGCGGCAGAGATCGAACGCCAGCGGGCAGCGCGGATTGAAGGCGCAGCCGGCGGGCGGATTGATCGGGTTCGGGATCTCGCCCTTGACCGGGATGCGCTGGCGGCCGCTCATCGCGAGGTCAGGCACGGCCCCAAGCAGCATCTTGGTGTAGGGCATGCGCGGGCGGGAAAACAGCTCGCGTCCCTCCGCGATCTCGACGATGCGGCCGAGATACATCACGCCGACGCGGCTCGCCATGTGGCGCACCACGGCGAGGTTGTGGCTGATGAACATGTAGGTCAGGCCGAACTTGTCCTGGAGGTCGCGCATCAAATTGAGGATCTGGGCCTGCACGGAGACGTCGAGCGCCGAGGTCGGCTCGTCGCAGACGATGAATTCGGCGTCGGATGCGAGCGCGCGCGCAATTGCGATACGTTGGCGCTGGCCGCCGGAGAACTCGTGTGGAAATTTCAGCCGGTCATCCGGATGCAGGCCGACGAGGCTGAGCAGCTCGCCGACGCGGGCCTGGATGTCGCGCTCGCCCTGGATCAGGTCGAAGGCGCGGATCGGCTCGGAGATGATGGCATCGACGCGGAATCGCGGGTTCAGGCTCGCATAGGGGTCCTGGAAGATCATCTGGATGCGGCGGCGCAGCTTGCGCCGTGCCGGCGCCTGCCTGGGGTCGCCCATCGAGACGCCGTCGATCAGCACGTCGCCGGAGCTCGGTGGCAGAAGGCCGACCACCATGCGAGCGACCGTCGTCTTGCCCGAACCGGACTCGCCGACCAGCGCAAAGGTCTCGCCCTTCCGGATGTCGAAGGTGACGCCATCGACGGCCTTGAGGTATTCGAGATGGCCGCCTTCGAGCACGCGGTTGAGCCAGGGTTTTGAGACGTCGAAGACGCGGCGCAGATTTGTCGCCTGGACGAAGGGTGTGCTCATGCCGCGCTCTCCGCCGGCACAGTGTCATAGAGATGGCAGGCGACCGATTGTGCGCCGCGGGGCAGCGGCTCCGGCCGCTCGACACGGCAACGATCGAAGGCGAAAGCGCAGCGAGGGTTGAACGAGCAGCCGCGCGGAATCGCCGACAGGCGCGGCATCGAGCCCGGGATCTGCACCAGGCGCTTGTCCTCGCCGGCAAGCGTCGGGATCGCGCCCATCAGGCCCTTGGCGTAGGGGTGCAACGGGTTCTTCACGACGTCCTGCACCGGTCCGATCTCGGCGACGCGGCCGGCATACATCACCGCGACGCGGTCCGAGGTCTCGGCGATCACGCCCATGTCGTGCGTCACCAGCATCACGGCGGTGCCGTGGTCGCGGCCGAGCCGCTTGATCAGCGAGATGATCTGGGCCTGCACCGAGACGTCGAGCGCGGTGGTCGGCTCGTCCGCGATGATCAGCTCCGGCTCGGCGCAGATTGCGAGCGCGATCACCACGCGCTGGCGCATGCCGCCGGAGAATTCGTGGGGATAGCCGTCGATGCGCTTTTCCGGCGCAGGGATGCCGACCTCCGCGAGCAGGTCGATGGCGCGGCGGCGGGCAGCGGACTCGGAGAGATTAAGGTGGGTCCGGATCGTCTCGACGATCTGGTCGCCGACCTTGTACAGCGGATTGAGCGATGTCAGGGGATCCTGGAAGATCATGCCGATGCGCTTGCCGCGGACGCGGCGCATCCCCTCCGGGGGCAGATTGTCGATCCGCATTCCGGCGAGGCGGATTTCGCCGCCGGCGATGCGGCCGGGGGGATCGATCAGGCCGATCACCGCGAGGCCGGTGACGGACTTGCCGGCGCCGGATTCGCCGACCACCCCGAGCACCTCGCCCTTGGCAATGTCGAAGGACACGTCGTCGATGGCGCGCAGCGTGCCGCGGCGGGAGGCGAACTCGACCTTGAGATTGCGGACGGAGAGAACGGGTTCGGTCATAAACGCTGCATACTCATCGAAGTTTGGGGTTGAGCGCGTCGCGCAGCCAGTCGCCGAGCAGGTTGATCGACAGGATCAACGCCGCGAGTGCGATTCCGGGAAAGGCGACGATCCACCATTCGCCTGCGAACAGATAGCCGTTGCCGATGCGGATCAGCGTGCCAAGCGACGGCATGGTCTCTGGCATGCCCGAGCCGAGGAACGACAGCGTCGCCTCGGTGATGATGGCGAGCGCGAGATTGATGGTGGCGATCACGAGGATCGGCCCCGTGGTGTTCGGCAGCACATGGCGCAGCATGATCACGGGCGCGGGCAGGCCGATCAACTCCGCGGCGGCGACATAATCCTTGTTCTTCTCGACCAGGACAGAACCTCGCACCGTGCGCGCATACTGCACCCAAAAGCTCAGGCCGATCGCGAAGACCAGCACCGCCAGCATGCTCATCTCGTCGAGCTTGTTACCGAAGACCGATTTGGCGATGCCGTTGATCAGAAGCGCGATCAGGATCGCCGGAAACGAAAGCTGCACGTCGGCGATCCGCATGATCAATCCATCGACTGCGCCGCCGAAATAGCCGGCCGTCAGCCCAAGCAGAATGCCGATCGCGCCTGACAAGACCACGCCGAGCACGCCGACCAGCAGCGAGATGCGCAGGCCGTAGAGGATCGCGGACAGCACATCGCGGCCCTGCTCGTCGGTACCGAGCAGGAACGGGCTTTGACCGTCGGCGGTCCAGAGCGGCGAGATGCGCGAATTCATCAGCTGGAGCTGCGCGGGGTCGAACGGATTCTGCACTGACAGTACCGAAGCGAAGATCGCGACCAGGAAGAACAGCAACGTCACCCCCGCCGCGATCATCGTGATCCTGGAGCGGCGGAACGAGTAGAACAGGTCGCTGTCGAGCGCGCGCCTGAACCAGCCAGGCGGCGCCGCAGGGCGCTTCTCGGGTGTGTGCGGAACGACGGCTTCGCTCATGTCAGTGTGCCCGGCTGACCGTCGAGCGCAGCCGCGGATCGACGATGGTGTAGAGGATATCAACCACGAGATTGATGGTGACGAAGATCAGGGACACCATCATCAAATAGGCTGCCATGATCGGGATGTCGACGTTCTGAACGGCTTGCACGAACAGCAGCCCCATGCCCGGCCACTGGAACACGGTCTCGGTGATGATCGCGAAAGCAATGACCGAGCCAAATTGCAGGCCGGCCACCGTGATCACGGGAACCAGCGTGTTGCGCAGGGCGTGACCGAAATGGATCGCACGTGTGGTCAGGCCACGGGCGCGGGCGAAACGGATGTAATCAGTCCGCATCACTTCCAGCATTTCGGCGCGGACGAGCCGCATGATCAGCGTCATCTGAAACAGGCCAAGCGTGATCGCGGGCATGATCAGCGCCTTCAATCCTGATAGCGTCAGCAGGCCCGTGGTCCACCAGCCGATATGCACGACGTCACCCCGCCCGAACGAGGGTAGCCAGCCGAGCGTCACCGAGAACAGGTAGATCATGAGGACGCCGATCAGGAAGGTCGGCAGCGAGATACCGATCAGCGAGACGGCCTGGAAGACATGCGCGAGCCAGCTGTCGCGTCGCAGCGCGGAATAGACGCCCATAAGGATGCCACTGAGCATCGCGAAGATCGTAGCAACGATGGCCAGCTCGAGTGTCGCCGGCATCCGCTCAATCAGCAGATTGGTGACGGGCAGGCGGAACTGGTAGGACACCCCGAACTTGAATTGTGCGGCGTTGCCGATATAGCGGCCGAACTGCACGAGCACGGGATCGTCGAGGCCGAGCGATTTGCGGATCGCGGCGCGTTCGGCGCCGGAAGTATCCATCCCGACCATCTGGTTCACGGGATCGCCGGCGAAGCGGAACATCGAGAACGCGATGATTCCGACGACGATCATGACGCCGATGGCTTGGATTGCCCGGCGTAGTGTGAAAGCGAGCATCTGGTCCTTTCACATCTCTACAGCAGCACGCATCATTGCGTTAGCTCGAATAGCAAGTCCCGGAAGCCAAGGCTTCCGGGACTTCACAAGTTGTCGACACTTACTCTTCCTGCTTGGTCGCCCAGTAGAGCCTGACCATGTTGTCCGCACCCTGGGTCAGCTTCACCTTCTTGGACACGCCCCAGGCGAGCGCCTGCTGGTGCAGCGGGACATAGGCCCAGTCCTTCATCGAGATCTCGAAAGCCTGCTTGATCAGCTGATCGCGTTTGGTCGCATCGGATTCCACGAGAATCTTGTCGGCGAGATCGTCGAACTGCTTGTTGCAATAGCCTGCGAGATTGGCCTCACCGCGGTTGGGATCCTTCGGGTCATCCCGGCAGCCCAGGATGTCGTGCAGCACATTCTGGGAATCGAGCGTATCCGGGGTCCAGCCCAGCATGAACAGCGAGGTCTTGTAGCCGCCAGGCTTGAGCACCTTGGCGAAATACTGGGCCTTGGGCTGCGCCAGCAGATCCACCTTGATGTTGATGCGGGCGAGCATCCCGACGATGGCCTGGCAGATCGCGGCGTCATTGACGTAGCGATCGTTCGGGCAGTCCATCGTCACCTCGAAACCATCAGCATAGCCGGCATCGGCCAGAAGCTTCTTGGCGGCGTCGGGATCGAACTTCGGTCGGGTGAAGTCTTTCGAGGGAAAGATCTCTGGTGCGACCATCAATGCGGACGGCGTGGACAATCCGCGCATAACGCGATTCTTGATCAGGTCGATGTCGATCGCCCGGTAGACGGCTTCGCGGACGCGAACGTCCTTGAACGGGTTCTTGCCCTTGACGTTGGAGTACAGCAGCTCATCACGCGCTTGATCCATGCCGACGAAGAGGGTGCGGAGCTCGGGTCCCGTCAGCACCGTGGCGTTGGGGCTTGCTTTGACACGCTCGATGTCCTGGACCGGAACCGGCTCGATCACGTCGACCTCGCCCGACAACAGCGCTGCGACACGCGTGGCCGGGTTCGCAATCGGCGTGAAGACGATCTCCTTCAGATTATGCTCCGGCTTGCGCCACCACTCCGGATTGGGCTTGAAGACGGTCTTCACGCCCGGCTGATGGCTCTCGATGATGAAAGGCCCGGTGCCGTTTTCATGGAGCGAGGCATAGCTCGGGTCGTAGCGGCGGCCGGCGTCGGTGCCACCGCATCGTTCGCCTCTGCCCATTTCTTGTCCATGATGTACCAGGTCGCCCACAACGCCGTCAGGATGGGATTGGGCGAAGTCAGGATGAAATCGACGGTGTAATCGTCGATCTTGACGACCTTGGCATCGGCCGGGACGCGGCTGAGGAAGTTTGAACCTTTTGCTCGCACGCGCTCGGCCGAGAACACCACGTCATCAGCGGTGAAGGGGTCACCGTTGTGAAATTTCACGCCTTTGCGCAGGTGAAAGCGCCAGCGCGTCGGCTCTGGCGTCTCCCAGCTTTCGGCGAGCGCCGGGATGATCTTCAGGTCCTTGCCGCGGGCGACAAGGCCCTCATAGACGTGGCCGAGATGCGCACTGGTGGTCGACTCGTTCAGCGTGTAGGGATCGAGCGACTTGAGCTCACCCTGGTTGGCGTAGCGCAGCGTCTGGCTCGACGCCGGCGACACCGCCAACGCAAGCGCACCGGCGAGCGTCGCCGCATATAGACTTCGTCCGACTGACATTCTTGACCCTCTTCACACGCCCCGACCGTCATTTTTGATTGTTCGGCGGGGCTGATCGATCCATGTTGCCCAGAGTTCACGACCCGTGCAAGCGCCATTCCAGCAAGGAACGCGCCAAGTTGCACCGCTGTGCAGCAATGCTGCCCGGCAATCTAGGGGAGGCTGGTGCGAACGACATTCGACTTTCGACCTGTGAAGTCGCCGGACGAAGGGAGATTGGCCCTGCCGTTCCACGGCATTTCAGCCCGTCCGCTACGGTCGCGGCCGGGCGATTTGATTGACCATACCCGTCGATTGCGGAAGCAGGTCCTAGCGGCTTCCCCTCAGGTCGCTTGCGTTGCACGCCGTGTCGCGGTGATACTGCCGGCAGGCTGCTCGAATCTCATCGGAGGGGACATGAAGGTTAACATCGAAATCGACTGCACGCCCCTCGAGGCCCGCCAGTTCTTCGGATTGCCCGATGTGGCGCCGATGCAGACGGCGGTGATGGACAAGCTGCAGCAGCAGGTCCTCAGCAATATCGAGAAGGTCTCCCCGGAATCGCTGATCCAGAGCTGGTTCACCTTCGATCCCAAGATCGCCGAGCGGTTTCAGGACATGTTCGTCACCATGGCTGGTCTCGGCAGCCCGCGCAGCAGCGACAAGAAGAAATAGTGCAGTCCGGGCGGGACGGCGAGGAGGATCCAGGCCGGCTTCGTCCGCCGGCTCTCGGCCTGCTGCTGGCCGAAGGCCGCGGACTGTTCGAGCTCAATGCGAGCCTGTTGCTCTCGCCGCTCCTGATGCGGGCGCCGAGGGGCGACGGCCATCCGGTGCTGGCATTGCCGGGCTTCCTCGCCAGCGACCTTTCGATGGTGCCGCTGCGGCGGTATCTCAACGAGCTCGGCTATGAGGCGCAGGCCTTGCGGATGGGCCGCAATCTCGGCGGGCTGGAGCGGATGCGGGATTCGCTGCGCGCCCGTCTCGCCGAAATCCATGCCGCGAGCGGGCGCAAGGTCAGTCTGGTCGGATGGAGCCTCGGCGGCGTCTATGCCCGCGATCTCGCGCTCCGGGCGCCCGACATGGTTCGATACGTCGTCACGCTCGGCAGTCCTTTTGCCAACGATGTGCGCGCGACCAATGCCACGCGGCTTTACGAGGCGCTGTCCGGCGAGCGGGTCGAGGACCTGGCGGAAGCGCGCCAAGCGATCGCCGGCGACCTGCCGGTGCCGGCGACGTCGATCTATTCGCGTGCCGACGGTATCGTGAACTGGCGGACATGCCTGCTCCGCCCCTCCGACCGTGCCGAGAACATCGAGGTGCACCTGGCGAGCCATATCGGGCTCGGTGTGAACCCCGCGGTGCTGTGGGCCGTGGCGGACCGCCTGGCGCAACCGGAGGGAGAGTTCTGGCCATTTGACCGCGTGGGGCCCTTTGCCATTGCATATGCCCCGCCGGAGCGGGCAGTATCGGCCTGACGAGAAGTGCCGCCAAGGCGCCCGTCGAATACTCGGGAGGGAACCATGGCTGACGGTAAGAAGCTGTCGTCGCTTGACGCGTCGTTTCTCTATCTGGAAACGCCGGAAATGCCGATGCATGTCGGGAGCATGGCGATCTTCCGCCTGCCCGACGATTACAAGGGCGACTTCTTCGAAGACTTCAAGGCGATGATCGTCTCGCGCCTGCACATCGCGCCGATCCTGAAGGCACGGCTGGAGAAGGCGCCGCTCGACATCGACCATCCCTCCTGGGTCGAGGACGACCAGTTCGACATCGATCGTCACATCTTCCGCGCCAGCCTGCCGCAGCCGCGCGACCGCGCCACGCTGGAGCGCATCGTCGGCTGGATGCATGCCAAGCTCTTGAACCGCGCCCGCCCGCTCTGGGAGTTCTACGTGTTCGAGGGCATGAAGGACAACGAGGTCGGGCTCTATTCCAAGATGCACCATGCCGCGATCGACGGCGGCGCCGGCGCGGCGCTGACCAACATGATCTACGACATCTCTCCGATCCCGCGGAAAGTCGAGCCGCCGACGGGAGGAACCAGGCCCGGCCAGGAGCCGCGCGACATCGCCGCGAACCTGCTAGATTCCTATCAGCAGCTGTTCAGCCAGCCGCTCGATGCTTCGCAGGCGGCGAAGAACCTGCAGCTGCCGCGCACCGGCAAGAGCGACATCGGCTCGATCCTGTTCGACAATGCGATGTACCAGATCGAGAGCGCGGTCCGTTTCGCCGGCAACATCCCGACCGTTCTCAAGAGCGTGTCAGACGTGCTCGGCAAGATCGCCGATCCGAAGTCGCGCGAGAGCCTTGCCAGCATGGTGTCGCCGCCGACCATGCTGAACAAGACGATCTCGTCGGAGCGGAGCTTTGCCGGCGTGTCGATCTCGCTGTCGCGGGCGAAGACGCTGGCCAAGCAGGCCGGCGGTAAGCTCAACGACGTCGTGCTCGCGCTCGCCTCCGGCGTGGTCCGGCGTTATCTCCTGCAATATGGCACCTTGCCGGCGAAATCCCTGACTGCTGCGGTGCCGATCTCGCTCCGCGAGGAGGGCAACACCGAGGCCAACAACCAGGTGTTCGGCATGATCTGCTCGATCGCGACCAACATCGAGGATCCCAAGGCGCGGCTCGAGGCGATCATCGCGCAATCGACCAAGTCCAAGGAAATGTCGCATCCGCTGCGCGCGCTGATGCCCCAGGTCTCCAACATCTCGATGTTGGGCGCGCCGATCATGGTGCAGATCCTGGCGCTGCTCTACAGCCGCTCGAATCTCTCCGACGTGCTGCCGCCGGCCGCGAACATCACGGTCTCCAACGTGCCCGGGCCGCGGCAGACGCTCTACGCCGCCGGTGCCGAGCTCTTGCACATCTTTCCGGTGTCGATCTCGACGCATGGGCAGGCGCTCAACATCACCGTGCAGAGCTATCGCGACCAGCTCGACTTCGGCTTCATCGTCGGCGCCAACATCATTCCGCACGTGCAGGTGATGTGCGACATGCTCCCGGAGGAGTTTGCCGCGCTGGAGGCGGCCTACATGCCGCCGTCGGCGGACATCAAGGGCGCTGCTGAGTAGGAATAGTGCGATGATTGAAATGCCTCCGCTCAAGTTCGCGACGACGAACGGAATCCGCATGGGCTATTACGAGGCTGGCCCGGCCGACGACAAGCCGCCGGTCGTGCTGTGCCACGGCTGGCCCGAGCTCGCCTTCTCCTGGCGCCACCAGATCAAGGCGCTGAGCGAAGCCGGCATCCGCGTGATCGCACCGGACCAGCGCGGCTATGGCGCGACCGACGGGCCCGAGCCGGTCGAGGACTACGACATGGAGCATCTGACCGGTGACCTCGTCGGGCTGCTCGATCACCTCAGCATCGACAAGGCGATCTTCGTCGGCCACGATTGGGGCGGCTTCGTCGTCTGGCAGATGCCGCTGCGCCATCCTTCGCGCGTCGCCGGCGTCGTCGGGGTCAACACCCCACATTGGGACCGCGCGCCGGTCGACCCGATCGCGCTGTTCCGCCAGCGCTTCGGCGACCACATGTACATCGTCCAGTTCCAGGATCCCGCGCGCGAGCCGGACAGGATTTTCGGCAGCCGCGTCGAAGAGACCTTCGATGCCTTCATGCGCAAGCCGGCCGCGCGCCCTCCGGGCGCGCCCGAGGAGCAGCCGATTGCCGGCATCGGTGCTTCGCCACGCATCAACCTGGCGTTCCCGCAGATGATCGCGAATTACGACGCCAGACATGATCCGCGCACGCCGATCCTGTCGGCGGAGGAGAAGAAGGTGTTCGTCGACACGTTTACGAAGACCGGCTTCACCGGCGGCATCAACTGGTATCGCAATTTCACGCGCAATTGGGAACGCTCGAAGGGGCTCGACCATCACATCCACGTTCCGTCACTCATGATCATGGCCGAGAACGACGCCGTGCTGCCGCCGTCGGCGGCCGACGGCATGGAGAAGCTGATCGCCGACCTCGAGAAGTATCTCGTGAAGGACAGCGGCCATTGGACGCAGCAGGAGAAGCCGGAAGAGGTCAGCGCCAAGCTGATCGAATGGCGTAGACGGCGGTTTGGCTAGCTCGTCATTGCGAACTCGTCATTGCGAGGAGCGAAGCGACGAAGCGATCCAGACTGTCGCCGCGGATATATTTCCGGATTGCTTCGCTTCGCCCGCAATGACGACATTGAGGCAGGGGGCTACATTTCGATGTCATCGAAGAACCGTCTGGACCCGATCCCGCAGCCGCCGACAAAGCCGGTGGTCGGCAACATGCTGTCGCTGGATTCGGCGGCGCCCGTGCAGCATTTGACCCGGCTGGCCAAGGAGCTCGGCCCGATCTTCTGGCTCGACATGATGGGCTCGCCGATCGTCGTCGTCTCCGGCCATGATCTCGTCGACGAGCTCTCCGACGAGAAGCGTTTCGACAAGACGGTGCGCGGCGCGCTGCGGCGCGTGCGTGCAGTCGGTGGCGACGGCCTGTTCACCGCGGATACCAGGGAGCCGAACTGGAGCAAGGCGCACAACATCCTGCTGCAGCCGTTCGGCAACCGCGCCATGCAGTCCTATCATCCGAGCATGGTCGACATCGCCGAGCAGCTCGTCCAGAAATGGGAGCGGCTCAACGCCGACGACGAGATCGACGTCGTCCATGACATGACGGCGCTCACGCTGGACACGATCGGCCTGTGCGGCTTCGACTACCGCTTCAATTCGTTCTACCGGCGCGATTACCACCCTTTCGTCGAGTCGCTGGTGCGTTCGCTCGAAACCATCATGATGACGCGCGGCCTGCCGTTCGAGCAGCTTTGGATGCAGAAACGCCGCAAGACGCTCACTGAGGACGTCGCCTTCATGAACAGGATGGTCGACGAGATCATCGCCGAGCGCCGCAAGAGCGCGGAGGGGATCGACGACAAGAAGGACATGCTCGCGGCGATGATGACCGGCGTCGACCGCTCGACCGGCGAGCAGCTCGACGACGTCAACATCCGCTACCAGATCAACACCTTCCTGATCGCGGGCCACGAGACCACCAGCGGCCTGCTGTCCTACACGCTCTACGCGCTGCTCAAGCATCCGGACATCCTCAAGAAGGCCTATGACGAGGTCGACCGCGTCTTCGGTCCCGACCTCAATGCGAAGCCGACCTACCAGCAGGTGACGCAGCTCACCTACATCACGCAGATCCTGAAAGAGGCGCTGCGGCTGTGGCCGCCGGCGCCGGCCTATGGCATCTCGCCGCTCGCGGACGAGACCATCGGCGGCGGCAGGTACAAGCTCAGGAAGGGCACGTTCGTCACCATCCTGGTGACAGCGCTGCATCGCGATCCCTCGGTGTGGGGACCCAATCCCGATGCCTTCGATCCCGAGAATTTCACCCGCGAGGCGGAAGCGAAACGGCCTATCAATGCCTGGAAGCCGTTCGGCAACGGTCAGCGCGCCTGCATAGGCCGCGGCTTTGCCATGCACGAGGCGGCGCTTGCGCTCGGCATGATCCTGCAGCGCTTCAGGCTGATCGACCACCAGCGCTACCAGATGCACCTGAAGGAAACCCTGACGATCAAGCCGGAAGGCTTCAAGATCAAGGTGCGTCCGCGCGCCGATCGCGAGCGCGGCGCCTATGGCGGGCCTGTCGCGGCTCTTTCGGCGCCGAAGGCGCAGCGCCTGTCCACCACGCGACCTGGCCACAACACGCCGATGCTGGTGCTCTACGGCTCCAATCTCGGTACCGCCGAGGAGCTCGCGACGCGCATGGCGGACCTCGCCGAGATCAACGGCTTTGCCGTGCATCTCGGCCCGCTCGACGAGTATGTCGGCAAGCTGCCGCAGGAGGGCGGCGTGCTGATCATCTGCGCGTCCTACAACGGCGCGCCGCCCGACAATGCCACGCAGTTCGTCAAATGGCTCGGCGAGGATCTGCCGAAGGATGCTTTCGCCGGCGTGCGCTACGCGGTGTTCGGCTGCGGCAACAGCGACTGGGCGGCGACCTATCAATCGGTGCCGCGCTTCATCGACGAGCAATTGTCGAAGCACGGCGCCCGCGCGGTCTATCCGCGCGGCGAGGGCGATGCGCGCAGCGATCTCGATGGCCAGTTCCAGAAATGGTTCCCGGCGGCCGCGCAAGTCGCGACCAAGGAGTTCGGCATCGACTGGAATTTTACCCGCACGGCGGAGGACGATCCCCTTTACGCGATCGAGCCTGTCGCGGTGACCGCCGTCAACACCATCGTCGCCCAGGGTGGTGCGGTGGCGATGAAGGTGCTGGTCAATGACGAGCTCCAGAACAAGAGCGGTCCCAACCCGTCGGAGCGTTCGACGCGTCACATCGAGGTGCAGCTACCGTCCAACGTGACCTACCGTGTCGGCGATCACTTAAGCGTCGTCCCGCGCAACGATCCTACGCTGGTGGACTCGGTCGCCCGCCGTTTCGGCTTCCTGCCGGCCGACCAGATCAGGCTTCAGGTCGCCGAGGGCCGCCGTGCGCAATTGCCGGTCGGCGAAGCGGTGTCGGTCGGCCGCCTGCTCAGCGAGTTCGTCGAGCTGCAGCAGGTCGCGACCCGCAAGCAGATCCAGATCATGGCCGATCACACCCGCTGCCCGATGACCAAGCCGAAGCTGCTGGGCTTCGTCGGCGAGGAGCCTGAGACGCTCGAGCGCTACCGTAGCGAGATCCTGGCGAGACGCAAATCGGTGTTCGACCTGCTGCTGGAATATCCCGCCTGCGAACTGCCGTTCCACGCTTATCTGGAAATGCTCTCTCTGCTGGCACCGCGATATTACTCGATCTCGTCCTCGCCGTCGGTCGACCCGGCACGATGCAGCGTCACGGTCGGCGTGGTCGAGGGTCCGGCCGCCTCCGGCCGCGGCATCTACAAAGGCATCTGCTCGAACTATCTCGCCAATCGCCGCGCGGGCGATACGATCTACGCCACCGTGCGCGAGACCAAGGCCGGCTTCCGCTTGCCGGACGATCCGTCCGTGCCGATCATCATGATCGGCCCGGGCACGGGACTTGCGCCATTCCGCGGCTTCCTCCAGGAGCGCGCGGCGCGCAAGGCGAAGGGGGCCACGCTCGGCCCGGCCATGCTGTTCTTCGGCTGCCGCCATCCCGATCAGGATTTTCTCTACGCGGACGAGCTGAAAGCGCTGGCGTCGGCTGGCATCACCGAGCTGTTCACTGCATTCTCGCGTGCGGATGGACCAAAGACCTATGTGCAGAATGTACTCGCCGCACAACAGGACAGGGTCTGGCCGCTGATCGAGCGGGGCGCGATCATCTATGTCTGCGGCGATGGCGGGAAAATGGAGCCAGACGTGAAGGCCGCGCTGGTTGCGATCCATCGTGAGAAAAGCGGCAGCGAGGCCGCCGCCAGCGCCCGCTGGATCGAGGAGATGGGCGCGAAGAACCGTTATGTGCTCGACGTCTGGGCGGATGGGTGATTGTTCGTCCGATCGTGCTACAGCTTGCGCATGATTCCCTGGGAAAAGATCGACACCGCCGAAATCCCCGGCTCCGACGAAGAGCTCCGCCTGATGCGGCGCGGCAAGGAGTTTTCCATCAAGCTCGGCAGCAACGAGCTGATGAACAGCCGTCTGTCGGGCTCGGAGGCCGCGCTGGCAACGCTCGCGGCAAAGCAGATCGAGAAGGTCGCAAAGCCGGTCGTCCTCATCGGCGGCCTCGGCATGGGCTTTACGTTGCGTGCGGCGCTCGCCGTGCTCGGGGATAAGGCGAAGATCGTGGTCTCCGAGCTCGTCCCGTCGGTCGTCGCCTGGGCGCGGGGCCCGATGGCAGAGGTCTTCGGCGGCAGCCTCGATGATGCCAGGGTCAGCATCCGGGAGATCGATGTTGGCGAAATCATCCGCGCGCACCGGTCAGCGTTCGACGCCATTCTGCTCGACGTCGACAACGGGCCGGAAGGACTGACACGCAAGGGCAACGATGCGCTCTACAATGCGAGCGGGTTGACGGCGGCCATGGCTGCGCTGCGGCCGGGCGGCGTGCTCGGTGTGTGGTCGTCAGGACCGAACCCGACATTCACCAGGCGCCTTCGCACCGCCGGATTCGATGTGAACGAAGTCAACGTCCGCGCGACCGGCAGAGGCGGCGGCGCGCGCCACGTGATCTGGATCGCGAAGAAAGCTTAGGCCACCGTTTTAAGCCGCCCGCGCGGCTGCGCCATGCGCGTGCTTGTCGATGGCGCCGATGATCTCCGGCCAGAAGCGCATCGGCAGCGCGTGGCCCATGCCCGGGATCATCAGCAGCTTCGCGTTCGGAATTGACGCCGCGGTGTCCTTGCCGCCTTCAGGATGGACCAGCGGATCGACGGTGCCGTGGATGACGAGCGTCGGAGTCCTCACGGCGTGCAGCCGCTCCTTGCGGCTGCCGGAGGCAAGCACGGCGCGAAGCTGGCGGCCGACGCCGGCAGGATTGAGCCCGCGCGCGAACACGCGCTCGGCGCGGCCGGGATCGAGCGCTTCCTCTTCCGGAAACGACCCGGCGCGCAGCACCTTCCAGGTCTGGCCGAAGCGGACCATGAACTCCTCCTTGCTGCGTGGCGGCGGCGCCATCAGCATCGCCGCGGCCTCGCGGGTCGGCGGCGGTATGCGCGGATTCCCCGTGGTCGACATGATCGAGGTCAGCGAGCGCACGCGCTGCGGAAACGACAGCGTCACCTCCTGCGCGATCATGCCGCCCATGGAGGCCCCGACCAGATGCGCCGACTTGATGCCGAGCGCATCCATCAGGCCGACCGTGTCCCTGGCCATGTCGATCAGCTTGTAGGTTGCGGCCACGGGAATCCGGAGGAAGCGCAGCTTCAGCAGCTCGAGCGGCGTCAGCCGCTTGCCGCCCGTCAGATGGCTGGACTTGCCGATGTCGCGATTGTCGAAGCGGATCACGCGGAAGCCGCGCGCGGCGAGCTGCTCGCAGAACGCATCGTCCCAATGGATCATCTGGGCGCCCAGACCCATGATCAGCAGCAGCGGCTCGGCATTGTCGTTCCCGAAGATCTCGTAACAGATGTCGATGCCGTTGGCGCGGACGGTCTGGGGCGGCTGATGGGCGGTCACGGGTCCCTCCTGCTGATCGCTGCTGTATCGCACGGTTTGCCGCCGCAAAGAAGCGCCTGCGCGACGACGGGGCCGCCGCTTGCCGGTTGACCGGCCCCGCGCAACGGTGTGGTATGGCGAAAAAGAAGAGCATCGCAGCTCTCGATACCAGGAGGACGCCGATGACCGACAAGACCAACGACCCGGTCGCCATGTGGCAGAAGATGATGGGTGAGATGGAGAAGGGGTTCAACTCCTTCGCCAACCAGGCCATGTCCTCGCCGGAGTTTTCTCAAGCCCTGAACCGCGCGGGCGGCGTTGCTGCAGGTGCTCAGAAACAGGTCGGCGAGCTCATGGAGAAATATCTCGTTGCGATGAATCTGCCGAGCCGCGAGCAGGTGACGGGGCTTGCGGAGCGGCTGCAGTCGATCGAGGCCCAGGTCAGCGAGATGAAGTCGATGCTGAGCCAGATCGCGGCAAGTTCCGGAATCTCGCAAAGCTTCGATGCTGCGCCGCGGCCGCCGCGCACCAAGCGTCCGCCCGACGAAAACGGAGGACAGACATGAACGCGCAGGCGGGACTTGATTTCGCGTCCATCCCGGAGCGCATCCAGTCCGAGGTGCAGCGCGCGATCCAGCGCAGCATCAAGGGCGTCGAATATTTCTCGACCTCTGGCCCTTCGCTCGGCTCGACGCCCAAGGACGTGCTGCATTCGCGCGGCACCATGAGTCTCTATCACTACCGGCCGATGTCCGACGAGATCTACCGCGTGCCGGTGCTGATCGTGATGGCGACCACCAACCGCGGCTACATCCTCGACCTCGTGCCCGGCCAGAGCTTCATCGAGTTCTTGCTGAAGCGTGGCTACGACGTCTACATGCTCGACTGGAGCGCGCCGCGGCCGGAGGAGAAGAGCCTGCGGATGGAGGACTATGTCCTCGACTTCATCCCGGATTGCATCCGCCGCGTGCAGCAGGATTCGGGCGAGAAGGATGTCTCCGTCATCGGCTATTGCTTCGGCGGCGTGCTGTCGCTGCTCTACGGCTCGATCCACAAGGACGGGCCGATGAAGAACTTGATCTGCTTCACCACGCCGATCGATTTTCGCGAGATGAAGCTGTTCTCGAATTTCTCCGACCGCCGCTATTTCGACGTCGACCACCTCGTCGACAGCGTCGGCAACGTGCCGCCGGAGATGATCCTGTCCTCGTTCGAGATGCTGCGGCCGGCCTCACGCACGGTGAGCCAGATCCAGCTCTGGGAGAACATCTGGAACGACGAGTTCGTGAAGTCGTATCGGATGTTCGACCGCTGGGCGACCGACACGCTGCCGCTGGCCGGCGAATATTTCCGCACCATCACCAAGGACCTGATGTGGGACAACAAGCTGTTCAACGACCACATGTCGGTCGGTGGCCGCGAGGCGAAGCTCGAGAACATCAAGGTGCCGATCCTGCATGCCGTCGCAGAGCACGACCACATCGTGCCCTATCACGCCGCCAAGCACCTGATCGCCAAGATCGGCTCGGCGGACAAGGAAGAAGTGATGCTGAAGGGCGGTCACGTCTCGCTGGTCGCCGGCGCCAACGCCGTGAAGCGGCTGTGGCCGAAACTGGATTCCTGGCTGGGGAAGAGATCGACATGAGCGAGCAGCGTTTCTATCCGCGCCACGTCAAGACCGACGCCGGCGATATCGAGATCCGTTTGATGTCGCCAGCGGACGAGGCCGCGGTGCTGGCGTTCGGCAAGGGCCTGCCGACCCACGACCTGCTGTTCCTGCCGCGCAACATCAGCGAGCCCAAGGTGCTGTCGGCCTGGGTCAAGGAGATCGAGAGGGGGGCGATCACGAGCCTGCTCGCGGTCAGGGACGGCAAGGTCGTCGGCTGCGGCACGCTGGTCCGCGATCCGCACTCCTGGTCGCCCCATGTCGGCGAGATCCGGATGGTCATTTCGCCCGAGGTCCGCGGCCAGGGCGTGGGCAAGGCGCTCTCGCAGGAGACCTTTGCCCTCGCGCTTGGGGCGGGCCTGGAAAAGCTCTCGGTTCAGATGACCGTTGATCAGCAGGCGGCGATCGCCCTGTTCGAAAGCCTCGGCTTCAAGGCGGAGGCGCTGCTGCGGGACCATGTCCGGGACGTCGACGGAAAGACCCATGACATGGTCGTGCTCGGCCACAACATCGCGCAGGTCCAGGCCCAGATGGAGGCCTATGGGCTACCAGGCGCCGTCCAGGATTAAGAGCGCGTCCGCATTAGGTCCGGAACGGGCTGATCGCGGGGCTGGTTGGCTAGAGAGGCACCACGATGCCTTCCGCTGAGGCTGTTCACGATTTCGTGATATCGCAGTGCAATGCGAATATTGCGTTGCACAATTAGCGGTGCCATATAAGCCGTGCCCCGGGCCATGCGGACGGGGTGAGCCCATAGCTCAGACCAATGAGGATGGAGAGAACCCCATGACCACTGAAACCAACACCGCTTTCGAGGGCTTCAAGGACGCTTTCAAGAACATCCAGAACCTGGAAGTTCCCGAGGCCGCCCGCGAATTCGTCAAGAAGACTGCCAACACCGCCAAGGACCGTGCGGCCGAGGTGTTCGCTGGCTCCGAGCGCGTGACCGCCGCCGTCGAGAACGCGGTGACCGAGTCCGTCACTGAAGCCGGCAAGATCAGCCGCAACATCCAGCAGGCGATCTACGAGGACGCCGAGGCGTTCTTCTCGGGCATCGACAAGCTCGCGTCCGCCAAGTCGGTCAGCGAAGCCGTCGAGATCCAGTCGAGCCTGCTCCGCGCCCGGGGCGAAGCTTTCGTCTCGCGCGCCAAGGCGACCGCCGACTATCTCGGCAAGCTCGCCGCCAACGGCGCGAAGTCCGCTCAGGACAACTTCGCCAAGGTCTACAACAAGACCGCCTGATCCGGCGCCCTGAGTAGAAACTGAATTTGAGGCCCGCTTCGGCGGGCCTTTGTTTTTTGTTTTGCGCCGCCGTCATTGCGACGAGCGCGCGACAAAATTGCGGAGCAATTTTTTTGCTGCCGACGAAGCAACCAGAGTCTTTTGACGGAGGCAGTCTGGATTGCTTCGCTTCGCTCGCAATGACGAGTACTGTGACGCAGCCATGAACGCACCCGCGACCTTCTCCTTCGACACCCCCGGCGACGCCGAACGTGCGGCCGAGCTGCGCCGCGTGAAGGCGCTGGCGACGCTGGTGCTGGCCTCGACGCTTCTGCTCTTCATCGTCGCGAAATGGCTGCTTCCCGTGCATCCCGTGTTCGGCTTCATCGCGGCCTTCGCGGAAGCCGCGACCATCGGTGGCCTCGCCGACTGGTATGCGGTCGTCGCGCTGTTCAAACGTCCGCTCGGCCTGCCGATCCCGCACACCGCGATCATCCAGAGCAACCAGGCCCGCATCGCCGACAAGCTCGGCGAATTCATCCAGGTGCATTTCCTCGAGGCCGGTCCCGTCGAGGCCAAGCTGAAGGAGATCGATTTCGGCTCCTTCGTCGCCGACTGGCTGCGCGACCGCAAGCGCAGCGATGACCTCGCGCGCTTCGCGCTGCGTCTGTTGCCGGAGGCCGTCTCCGCGACGGAAAGCTCCGGCCTGATGACCTTCATCATCCGCCGCATGTCCTCGCAGCTCGAGGCGATCGACCTCGCCCCGCTCGCGGCCGGTACGCTGCGTGGCTTCGTTGCGGAGGGGCGGCATCAGATCCTGTTCGACGATCTCCTGCGCGTGATGCACGAGACGCTGAACCAGAAAGAGACGATGGCGATGATCCGCGAGAAGGTGCGCGCGGAGTTGCCGACGCTGCTCAATCTCTATCGCGCCGACAAGTTTCTGGTGAACAAGATCGTGGCCTCGGCCACGGCTTTCTTCAACGAGGTGCGCAGCGATCCCAGGCATCCGTTCCGCGGCGAGTTCGACCGCATGGTGCTGAGCTTCGTCGACCGGCTCGGCACCGACCAGGTCTATATCGACCGCATCGACGGCTTGAAGCGCGATCTGCTGGCGCGGCCGGAGCTTGCCGATCTCGCCCGCACCGTCTGGGCCAACACGCGCGCCTTCATCGAGCGCAGCGCGAGCGGCGAGACGCAGGTCCTGCAGCATCATCTCGCCGCCATGTTCGTCTCGGCAGGCGAGGCGCTTGCCGGCGATGCCGAGCTGCGGGGCGAGATCAACAAGGGCCTGGTGACGGTGCTGCGCAGCTTCGTCGCCGACCAGAAGAGCGGCGTCTCGACCTTCATCTCCGACCAGGTCAAGGCGTGGAATATGTCGCAGCTGATTTCGCTGATCGAAATCAACATCGGGCGTGACCTGCAATACATCCGTTTCAACGGGTCGTTGATCGGCGGGCTCGCCGGGCTCGCGCTCTACTCCGTAGAATTCCTGCTTCGATGGCTGTGACTTTTGCGTCACGCCGGTAGCATTAACGCGCGAGCCTATTGCCGGCCTTCGTCCCTACCGCTTGAATATGCGGAACCGGCCGCCTAGCTGATTCATGTTGCGCTGCGGAACGTTTGCGAAGCCGGCGTATTGGAATTCATGCCCATTTGCCGGCATCGCGGCCGGCGCCTTCTCAGGGGAAATGTTCATGACCACTACTGCCCAGACGCTGCGTCCGCCGTCCCGTACCCTGATGTTTCTGGAAGGGCGCGCGATCCACGAGTTCGGCGCATTCCTCGGCGCACTGCCGCTGCTGAGCCTCGCGCCGCGCGGGGACGGGCATCCGGTGCTGGTGCTGCCCGGCCTCGTCGCTTCCGATGCCTCCACGCGCGCGCTGCGCTCGTTCCTGACCAGCAAGGGCTATGCGGTGAGCGGCTGGCGTCAGGGCCGCAATTACGGCCTGCGCCCGGGCGTACAGCATGCGATGGTCGATCTGGTCGAGGAGCTCAGCGACACCCACGGCCGCAAGATCAGCCTGGTCGGCTGGAGCCTCGGCGGCGTCTATGCGCGCCAGCTCGCCAAGATGATGCCCGAGCGCGTGCGCCAGGTCATCACCCTCGGCAGCCCCTTCGCCGGTAATCCTCGTTCGACCAATGCTTGGCGTGTCTATGAATGGGCGAGCGGCCGCAAGGCCGACGAGGTCGATCCGCGCATTGGCGGCGAGCTCGCCGTCCCGCCGCCGGTGCCGACCACCGCCATCTTCAGCCGTACCGACGGCGTCTGTGCCTGGCAGGGCTGTATGGAGAAGTCGGGCGCGCAGGCTGAGAGCATCGAGATCGAGAGCAGCCATTGCGGCATGGGCCATCATCCCGCGGCGGTGTACGCGGTCGCCGATCGGCTTGCCCAGAAGGAAGGCCAATGGCGGCCCTTCGACCGTAGCGGCTGGCGCAGCCTGGTTTATCCCGATCCGCACAGGTGATGTTCTTTCTTCACCTCTCCCCGCCTGCGGGGAGAGGTCGGATCGCACTTCCGATCCGGGTGAGGGGGACAGGTCTCACGTTCTTCTCATTCGCGGGAGAAGCCCCTCCCCAACCCTCTCGGCGCGAGCGAAGCTCGTCGCGGCGCCCGTAAGAACGGGGAGAGGGAGAGTAGGACACCGTCGCTCCCGTCCATTGTCGCAGCCGCACCAAACGCGCTATGCCTCGCGCATGGCGCATCCGCTCTCCCGCATCATCGACCAGCTCAAGCGCGAACCTTCGCGCACAGGCTCCATCGTCATCACCGTGTTTGGCGACGCCATCGTGCCGCGCGGCGGCTCGGTGTGGCTCGGCACGCTGTTGGAGTTCTTCGAAAGCCTCGATATCGACAGTGGCGTCGTGCGCACCGCGATGTCGCGCCTTGCGGCCGACGGCTGGCTGACGCGCGAAAAGGTTGGCCGCAACAGTTTCTATCGCTTGGCCGACAAGGGCCGGCAGACGTTCGAAGCTGCCACGCGCCACATCTACGATCCGCCGCCATCCGACTGGACCGGCCGCTTCGAGCTGCTCCTGATCGGCAATGGCGAGGACCGCGACGTCTCGCGCGAGGCGCTGCGCAATGCCGGCTTCGGCAGTCCGCTACCGGGCGTCTGGGTTGCACCATCAGGCGTGCCGGTGCCGGAGGAGGCCGCGGGTGCGATCCGCCTCGAAGTCTCCGCGGAGGACGACAGTGGCCGCCGCCTGCTCAGCGCGAGCTGGCCGCTGGACCGCACCGCGGATGCCTATCTGAAATTCATGAAGACGTTCGAGCCGCTGCGCGCCGCGATCGGGCGCGGCACCGATCTGTCCGAGGCCGAGGCCTTCACCGCGCGCATCCTGCTGATCCATTATTACCGCCGCGTCGTGCTGCGCGATCCGCTGCTGCCCGAAAGCCTGCTGCCGGCGGATTGGCCGGGCAGGGCGGCGCGCGCGCTTTGCGGCGAGATCTATCGCGCGCTGCTTGCGCCGTCCGAGCAATGGCTTGACGGCCATGGAACCAATGAAAAAGGGCCGTTGCCCGCGGCCCGAAAACTCCTGGAACGACGGTTCGGCGCCTGATCATTATGTTACAGAAATATCTTGCATGGCGTAATTTTTGTTATATATTGCCTCGCAATAAAACGGGAGGACGCGCATGTACACCCAGGCGCTGAACACGGCCGAGACCGACGATCGCGGTCTCGAGGACACAGGCCGAGCTGCGCAATTCCAGGCCCGCATCGATGCCGAGGAGCGCATCGAGCCGAACGACTGGATGCCGACGGCCTATCGCAAGACGCTCACCCGCCAGATCTCCCAGCACGCCCATTCCGAAATCGTCGGCATGCTGCCCGAGGGCAACTGGATCACGCGCGCCCCGACCTTGCGCCGCAAGGCCGCGCTGCTCGCCAAGGTGCAGGACGAGTGCGGCCACGGGCTCTATCTCTATGCCGCCGCCGAGACACTCGGCTCCTCGCGCGAGGAACTGGTCGACGCGATGCTCGCAGGCAAGGCCAAGTATTCCTCGATCTTCAACTATCCGACGCTGACCTGGGCCGACATCGGCACGATCGGCTGGCTGGTCGATGGCGCCGCGATCATGAATCAGATCCCCCTGTGCCGCTGCTCCTACGGGCCCTACGCCCGCGCGATGATCCGCGTCTGCAAGGAGGAGTCCTTCCACCAACGCCAGGGATACGAGATCATGCTGACGCTGTGCCGCGGCTCGGACGAACAGAAGGCGATGGCGCAGGATGCGCTGAACCGCTGGTGGTGGCCGGTGCTGATGATGTTCGGTCCGCCCGACGCCACCAGCCAGCATAGCGACACCTCGACCAAGTGGAAGATCAAGCGCTTCTCCAATGACGAGCTGCGCCAGAAGTTCGTCGATGCCACCGTGCCGCAGGCGCAATATCTCGGTCTCACCATTCCCGATCCCGGCATGACGCGGGATGCCGACGGACACTGGCGCTATAGCGAGATCGACTGGGCGGAATTCAAGCAAGTGCTCGCCGGCAATGGCCCCTGCAATCGCGACCGCATCGCGGCCCGTCGCAAGGCACACGAGGACGGCGCCTGGGTGCGCGAGGCCGCCGCCGCTTATGCGGCGAAGCGTCAGCACCGCCGGACCGCGCAAGCCGCCGAATAGGGAGATCGATATGGCCACGCCGAACACGCCGCTGTGGGAAGTCTTCATTCGCAGCCGCAACGGGCTCGCGCACAAGCATGTGGGATCGCTGCATGCGAGCGACGCGACGATGGCGCTGCAGGCTGCCCGCGACATCTACACCCGCCGTGGCGAGGGCCTGTCGATCTGGGTCGTGCCGTCTACCGCGATCACAGCGAGCGATCCCGCCGAAAAGGGCATGATGTTCGAGCCGGCCGAATCGAAGATCTACCGGCACCCGACGTTCTACGAAGTGCCGGAAGAAGTGGGGCACATGTGATGCCGACTGCCAACATCCAGGTCTCCGAAACGCCGCTGGTCCTCTACGCGCTGCGTCGCGCCGACGATGCGCTGATCCTCGGTCACAGGCTGTCGGAATGGTGCGGGCATGCGCCGATGCTGGAGGAGGACATGGCTCTTTCCAACATCGCGCTCGACCTCATCGGCCAGGCGCGCGAGCTCTACACCTATGCCGCCACGGCCGAAGGCAAGGAGAACGACGAGGACAAGCTCGCTTACTTGCGCGACGTGCGCCAGTACCGCAACCTGTTGCTGGTCGAGCAGCCCAATGGCGACTTCGCGCAGACCGTGGTGCGGCAATTCTTCTATTCCGCTTTCGCTGACCTCTATTGGCGCGCGATGATGACATCGCGCGATGCGACGCTGGCGGCGATTGCCGCCAAGTCGGAGAAGGAGAGCGCCTATCACCTGCGTCACGCCGCGGAATGGATCATCCGGCTCGGCGACGGCACCGCCGAGAGCCACCGACGGGCGCAGGCCGCGATCGATCATCTCTGGGCCTTTACCGGCGAGATGTTTGCCGTCGATGACGGCGAGCGCGCGCTGATCCATGCGGGCATTGTCGTCGATCCCGGGAGCTTGCGCGGTCGCTGGCTGACGACGCTCTCGGACGTCGCCCGCGAGGCAACGCTCGCGCTGCCGCAGAACGACTGGATGCAGCAGGGCGGCCGCTCCGGCCGCCACAGCGAGCATCTCGGCCATCTCCTGTCGGAGCTGCAGTCGATGCAGCGGACTTTTCCGGGGCTGACATGGTGACGGCGGTCGATGACAACGCGGCGCTGCGCCGGCGCGCCTGGGATGCCGCCGCGAGCGTGGTCGATCCGGAAATCCCGGTGTTGAGCATTGCCGATCTCGGTGTGCTGCGTGATGTCGTTCTCGACGGCGATCATGTCGAAGTCGCGATCACGCCGACCTACTCGGGCTGCCCGGCCATGAACATGATCGCGCTCGAAATCGAGGTCGCGCTGGAGCGCGCCGGTTTCCATCATCCGAAAGTGCGCACCGTGCTGTCGCCGGCCTGGACCACCGACTGGATTAGCGAGGAGGGCCGCGAGAAGCTGCGCGCCTACGGCATCGCCCCGCCGCAAGGCTCGAGCTCGCGCCGCGCCCTGTTCGGCGAACAGGCGGTCGCGTGCCCGCAATGCGGCTCGGACAAGACCGAGCTGCTGTCCGAATTCGGCTCGACCTCCTGCAAGGCGCTGTGGCGCTGCAAGGCCTGCCGCGAACCTTTTGACTATTTCAAGTGCCATTGAGAGACGCACGATGCCAACGCCATCGTCATTGCGAGCGCAGCGAAGCAATCCAGACCGTCTCCGCAGTGACAGTCTGGATTGCTTCGTCGCAGGGGCTCCTCGCAATGACGGCGGTGAGACCAATGTAGGACGCCTGTAATGTCAGCAGCCGCACCGCGCTTCCATCGCCTCGTCGTCAGCGATCTCCGCCGCGAGGCCTCCGACGCCGTCTCGATGACGTTTGCCATTCCCGGCGAACTCGCCGACGACTACGCCTTCACGCCCGGCCAGTACCTCACGCTCCGCACCATGCTGGACGGCGAAGAGGTGCGCCGCTCCTACTCCATCTGTTCCGGTCCCGACGATGGCGAGATCCGCATCGCCGTGAAGAAGGTCGATGGCGGCGCGTTTTCGAACTGGGCGGCCGAAGATCTCAAATGCGGCGACGAACTCGATGTGATGACGCCGACCGGGCGCTTTGGTGTGGTCCCGCCCGCCAACGCCGGCCGCATTCATGTCGGCTTCGCCGCAGGCTCCGGCATCACGCCGATCTTGTCGATCGTGAAGGGTGTGCTCGCGCGCGAGCCGGAGAGCCGCTTCTTCCTGTTCTACGGCAACCGCACCACCGACAACATCATGTTCCTCGAAGCGCTCGAGGAGCTGAAGGACCGCTTCATCGATCGCCTCTCGATCTTCCACGTCATCTCCGGCGAGCAGCAGGACATCCCGATCCTGCATGGCCGGCTCGATGGCGAGAAGGTGAGGGTGCTGCTCCGCTCGCTGGTGCCGGCGGGAAGCGTCGATCACGTCTTCATCTGCGGTCCATCAGGCATGAGCGAGGAGATCGAGGCGACCTGCCGCGATCTCGACATCGCGGACGAGCGCATTCACGTCGAGCGTTTCGTCTCGGAGTTCGGCGGCAAGCCGCGGCCGAAGAAGGCCGTTGCGCCCGACGCGCCGCCAAAGGCGATCGCTTCGCTGATCATTGACGGCAAGCGCCGCGACGTGCCGGTCGCCGAGGACGAGGCCATCCTCGATGCCGCACTGCGGGCGGGGGTCGATCTGCCCTTCGCCTGCAAGGGCGGCATGTGCTCGACCTGCCGCGCCAAGCTGGTCGCGGGCGAGGCGCCGATGGATATCAACTATTCGCTGGAACCCTGGGAGCTGAGGGCCGGCTTCGTCCTGACCTGCCAGGCCAAGCCGTCCACGGAGCGGGTCGTCGTCGATTACGACCATGTTTGACAGTGTTGTCCAACCAGCAGAACATTGCGTGCAAACAGCCGGGAGAAGCGCGTGAACGTCAAAGCCGCCCTGTCGCCTGAGGATATCGCCCGGGCCTGCGCCGACGCGATGTGGGCCGAGGACGATGCCTCCAAAGGTCTCGGCATGGAGATCGTCGAGATCGGCCCGGGCTTTGCGACGCTCGCGATGACGGTGCGGCCGGACATGGTCAACGGCCAGCGCATCGCCCATGGCGGCTTCATCTTCACCCTCGCCGATTCCGCCTTCGCCTTTGCCTGCAACTCGCACAATGAACGCGTGGTGGCGGCGCAGGGGCAGATCACCTTCATCAAGCCAGGCAGGCTCGGCGACCTCCTCGTAGCGAAGGCGCGGGAGATCACCCGTGGTGGCCGCTCAGGCATCTACGACGTGCGTGTCACGGCGGGCGACGCCGTCATCGCCGAATTCCGCGGGCACTCGCGCGTCATTCCCGGCACGTGGCTGCCGGCGCAAGATCAATAAGACCAAAAAAGAAAAGATCAAACCAATGTGGGGAAACGAAGATGGCTCTGACGAGGCGCAAGGAAGGTGCCAGCAGCTATAGTGCCGAGATGGATGCGCATGAGCGCGCATCGCGCGACGAGATCATGGCGCTGCAGACGCAGCGGCTGGCCTGGTCGCTGAAGCACGCCTACGACAACGTCGCGCATTACCGCAAGGCGTTCGACAAAGCCGGTGTTCATCCGTCCGACTTTCGCGAGCTCTCCGATCTCGCAAAATTTCCCTTCACGGTGAAGACGGACCTGCGCGACAACTATCCCTTCAACATGTTCGCCGTGCCGCGCGAGAAGCTGGTGCGGGTGCATGCCTCCTCCGGCACGACCGGCAAGCCGATCGTGGTCGGCTACACGCAACGCGACATCGACACCTGGTCCGAGGTGATGGCGCGCTCGATCCGCGCCGCCGGCGGCCGCACCGGCATGATCATCCACAATGCCTACGGCTACGGGCTCTTCACCGGCGGGTTAGGGGTGCACTACGGTGCCGAAAGACTCGGCTGTACGGTGGTGCCGATCTCCGGCGGCATGACCGAGCGGCAGGTCCAGCTGATCAACGATTTCCGGCCCGACATCATCACGGTGACGCCGAGCTACATGCTCGCGATTCTCGACGAATTCAAGCGCCAGAAGCTGGATCCGCGCCAGTGCTCGCTCAAGGTCGGCATTTTCGGCGCCGAGCCCTGGACCAATGCGATGCGCGGCGAGATCGAGGACGCCTTCGACATGGACGCGACCGACATCTATGGCCTCTCCGAGGTGATCGGACCCGGTGTCGCGCAGGAGTGCATCGAGGGCAAGGACGGCCTGCACATCTGGGAGGATCATTTCTACCCCGAAGTGATCGATCCGCAGACGGGTGCGGTGCTGCCGGACGGTGAGAAGGGCGAGCTGGTCTTCACCTCGCTCACCAAGGAAGCCTTTCCGGTGATCCGCTATCGCACCCGCGACCTGACGCGGCTGCTGCCGGGCACGGCGCGGCCGGGCATGCGGCGCATGGAGAAGGTCACTGGACGCTCGGACGACATGATCATCCTGCGCGGCGTCAACCTGTTCCCGACCCAGATCGAGGAGGTGCTGCTCGCGACCGATTGGTGCGGCGGGCACTTCATTCTGGAACTCACTCGCGAGGGCCGGATGGACGAGCTGACCATCATCGCCGAGGCACGGCCCGAGAGCTGGGATGGCCGTGGGCTCGTCGATCATGCGGACCGGATCGCGACCCACATCAAGAACACGATCGGTGTCAGTTCGAAGGTTCAGGTGGTTGCGCCGGCCACGCTGGAGCGCTCGCTCGGCAAGGCCAAGCGGCTCTACGACAAGCGGCCAAAGGATTAGCTCTCACCCCCTCATGGTGAGGAGCGCCGAAGGCGCGTCTCGAACCATGAAGGGCCAGGATGTTGCAGTGGGAGCCTTCATCCTTCGAGACGCCGCTTCCGCGGCTCCTCAGGATGAGGGGAGGTTGACTTGGCCGGCCCCAAAGGCGACAAGGCCCGCGAGAAATCGCGGGTCTTTTCATGTCGCCAGCCGATGCCAAAACCGTCGAAGCGCGCTGTGTGCGCCTCAACGCTAAGGCTGAAAACGCCGCGGCGCTTGCACCTGGCGTCGAGCGCCAGACGCTCACGCGCGGTCCGAACGATCTCCTGATCGAGGTGAAGGCGGCCGCCGTCAATCCCTCCGACGTCAAGGCCGCGACCGGCCTGATGCCCTATGCCGTGTTCCCCCGGACCCCCGGCCGCGACTACGCCGGCGTGGTGATCGACGGGCCCGCGGGCACAATAGGGCGCGAAGTGTTCGGCTCCTCGGGCGATCTCGGCATACGCCGCGACGGCACCCACGCAACCCATCTCGTCGTCGAAGCCGATGCGGTCGTGGAGAAGCCCAACACGGTCTCCTGGGAGGAGGCTGCCGGTATCGGCGTGCCCTTCGTCACCGCGATGGAAGGCTTTCGCCGCGCCGGCGTGCCGGAGAGCGGCCAGACCGTGCTGGTGTTCGGCGTCAATGGCAAGGTTGGCCAGGCCGCGGTGCAGATCGCGACCTGGCAGGGCGCGCGCGTCATCGGCGTGGTGCGCAAAGCGGAAGCTTATGAAGGCCACGCCAATGCTCCCATTGAGGTGATCGACGCGTCCGACGTCGACGTCGCGACGCGCGTGCGCGAATTGACCGGCGGCAAGGGCGCCGACATCGTTTTCAACACTGTCGGCGATCCCTATTTCCAGGCTGCGCACAAGTCGCTCGCCTTGCGCGGCCGCCAGATCCTGATCGCCGCGATCGACCGCATCGTCCAGTTCACCATCCTCGAATTCTACCGGGGCCAGCACACCTATGTCGGCATCGATACGCTCGGCCTGTCCTCCGCCGCGACGGGCGCGGTGCTGCGCGACCTCGGGCCGGGCTTTGCGAGCGGGCATCTCGAGCCGTTTCCGATCAAGGCGAATGCCGTCTATCCGCTCGAGCGCGCCAAGGAGGCGTACGTCGCCGTCGCTGGCTCCTCGCGCGACAGGGTGATCCTGAAACCATGAAGCTCGTCATTGCGAGCGCAGCGAACCAATCCAGAGTCTTTCCGCGGAGGCAGACTGGTTTGCTTCGCTGCGCTCGCAATGACGGAGAATGGCGAGAGGTCTGAGAACAACCGATGGAATCCACCCAGCTCGTCATTCTCGCGGGTCTCGCCATCGGCCTCGTCTACGGCGCCGTGGGGCTGCTCAGCGGCTTCTGCCTGATGAGCAGCATGCGCGGCTTTCTGGCGGAGGGCGACGGGCGGCTGGTGCGCACCTATGCGCTGGCAATCGCGGTCGCGATCGCCGCGAGCCAGTTGCTTGCCGGCATTGGCATGGTCGATCTCGGCAAGTCGATCTACCTGCAGCCGTCGTTTTCGCCGGCGGTGCTGTTCCTCGGCGGCCTGCTGTTCGGCTACGGCATGGTGCTGTCGAACGGCTGCGGCTCGCGCGCGCTGGTGCTGCTCGGGCGCGGCAATCTTCGCTCGTTCGTCGTCGTGATCGTGCTGGCGATTGCTGCGCAGATGACGCTCAAGGGCCTGATCGCACCGGCGCGCATTGCGCTGGTCCAGGCCTCGCAAACCACCCTCAGCGGAAATTCGCTGCCGTCCGTCCTGGCGACACTCGGTCTGACGGACGTGCTTTCGCGCGCGCTTGCCGCTGCGGCGATTGTCGTCGCGCTCGTCCTGTTCGCTTTCGCCCATCCGGCGTTCCGCCGCTCGCCCGGCCAGATCGCAGCGGGCATCATCGTGGGCCTCCTCGTCGCCGGCGGCTGGTACGTCACCGGCTGTCTCGGTGCCGACGACTTCAACCCGGTCCCGGTGACCTCACTTACGTTCATCGCGCCGATCGCGGACGCGCTGCAATACGCCATGCTCTCGACCGGCCTGACGCTGAATTTCGGCATTGCGACCGTTGCCGGTGTCTTCGCCGGCAGTCTGGTGACGGCGCTTGCGACGGGCCGCTTCAAGCTCGAAGGTTATTCATCGCCACGCCACATGCTGCGCTCGGGCATCGGGGCTGCGCTGATGGGGATCGGCGGCGTGATGGCGTTCGGCTGCTCGATCGGGCAGGGGCTCACCGGCGTGTCGACGCTCGCGCTTGGTTCGTTCGTTGCGCTCGCCGGTATCCTGCTCGGCACGGCGGCGGGTCTGCGCGGTGCGTTGCGGGTTCAGCCGCTCGCAGTGGCCTGACCGCGCAGCAACCGGTCGCCGAGCGTCGCAAGACCGATGCCGGTGACGATCAGCCCGGCCGCGACGGCGAGGCTCATGTCGATCGGCTCGCCGAGCAGGATCGCCGCGCTGGCGATGCCGATGAGCGGGGTTCCGGTGGTGCCGAGCGAGGTCGTCAGGGCCGAGATGCTCTTGTTCACCATCGACATCGCCCAATAGGCCAGCGCTGTCCCGATCAGGCCGGAGTACAGGAACAGCAGCGCGAGCCTCCACGACCATTCCGCCTGCGGCAGGCCGTCCGTGACCACCGCCAATCCTGTCAGCACGACCGTGGCGACGAGCACCTGCCAGATCAGGAGCTGGAGCGGGGAGCCGATCCAGCGGTGCGCGCGGATGTAGATGATGTTGGCGGCCCAGGAGATCGCGGCGAGGATGACCATTCCGGCGCCGAGCACGACGTTCGCATTGGTCCAGTCGATGGACGCAGGGTTCAGGATCACGAAAAGGCCGATCAGCCCGAGCAGGGCGCCGCCGAGCTTTGGTGAGGTCAGCGTATCCTTCCCCAGCAGGGGCGCGGCGATCGCGACCCAGAGCGGCGTGGTGTAGCCGAGCACGATCGCCTTGCTCGCGGGCAGGAAGCGCACACCAGCCGCGACCAGGACCGAGAATATCGTCATGTGCAGCAGCGCCACGCTCAGGACCACGGGAATGTCGCGCCGCTCCGGGATCACCAGGTTCTTGCTGAGTCCGAGGATCACGAACAATCCGGCCAGCGCGATCCAGCTCCGGATCGCTGACGTCCACAATGGCGGAAGGAACTGGACGATCTGCTTCGTCACCGACCAGTTCACACCCCAGGCCAGCACGACGATGAGGAACAGGCCGACGGCCGCGCGGGGGGACAGGGAGTTCATCGCGGAGGTCCTTGAAGCAGTTCGGTGCGGCGGATAGCATCCCGCCTGGCACCTGAAAAAGTGCCAGATCGGAGAAGAACAAGGTGCCAGTTTCCGAGGCCATGCTCGCGGGTCTGATCGAACTGAAGCGGGCCGACGAGGAGGGGCTGGCGGCGCAGCTGACAGCGCAGCTCCGACGGTTGATTGCGAGCGGTCGCCTCGGCAGAGGCCGTGCGCTGCCGTCGAGCCGCCGGCTCGCGAGCGATCTCGGCGTGTCCCGCAACACTGTTACTTATGCCTTCGAGCAACTTGCCGCAGAGGGATATCTCGAAGCGTCGCACGGGCGGCGCCCTGTGGTGACGATCGACGGCGGCGACCGCATCGAAGGGGCGGGCGCAGTCACATCGAGCCCACGCTCCGCCATGCCGAGGCTCTCGCCCTGGGCCTCAAAGCTCCGGCAGACCGACTGGCCGATGTCCTATCAGGCACCGCTAAAGCCCTTGCGTCCGGGGCATGGCGATGCGAGGGAGTTTCCGAACGAAATCTGGGGACGCTGCCTGCGCCGCAGCGCCATAGGGGCAGCCAGGCGCGAGCTCGGACCGGTCAACCGGCCGCGCCTGCGCGAGGCGCTGGCGCATTACCTCGCGACCAGCCGAGGCGTTCGCGCCGCGGCGGAGCAGATCCTGATCCTGCCGAGCGCGCAGGCCGCGCTCATGTTGATCGCGGCTGTCGCCCTCACGCCCGGCGACGAGGTCTGGGTCGAGGATCCCGGCTATCCCGGTGCCGCGGCCGCCTACCGCGCGTCAGGCGCGCGCGTGAGCGGCATCAGGCTGGACGAGCAGGGAATGCAGCGGATGCCGGAGCCCGCAGCGCCAAAACTGATCTTCATGACGCCATCGCACCAGCATCCGACTGGGCGGCTGATGTCGCTGGCCCGCCGCACCGAGTTTCTCAGGGCAAGCATGCCCGGCAGGACCTGGATCGTGGAAGACGACTACGATGGCGAGTTCCACTACGACAGCCGGCCGGTGCCGGCGTTGCAGGGCCTCGATTCCCACGGCCGCGTGCTCTATGTCGGCACCTTCTCGAAGGCGATGACGTCGGATATCCGGCTCGGCTATCTCGTCGCGCCGCCGGCATTGGTCAGTATTTTGGAGATCGCACAGCGCCATATCGGGCTGATCGCGTCTAGCCATATCCAGGAGGCGCTGGCCGAGTTCATCGCGGATGGCCATTTCCTCGCGCATCTGCGCCGGATGCGCCGGCTCTATCACGCGCGCCGCGATCATCTCGTGGAGGGGCTGGAGCGCCATCTCGGCGAAGTGCTCTCGGTCGAGGTGCCCTCCGGCGGCATCCAGCTCGTGGCGCGCCTCAAGCGCGGTCGTGCCGATCAGGCGGCGGTCAAACGGCTGGTCGAGGCGGGCGTTGTCACGCGAGCCCTGTCCAGCCTGGCGGTCGGCAAGCCGCGCGATCACGGCCTGCTGCTCGGCTTTGCCGCGTGGCGCGAGAGCGAGATCAGCGCGGCGGTGCGGACGATGGCATCGTGTTTCTAGGGCGCCTCTTCAGTCCACCGCCTTGGTCACGATGCGGATCTCCGATGTCAGTGTCCGGTGCACCGGGCACTTGTCGGCGATCTCCATCAGCTTCTTGCGCTGCTCGGCATCGAGTGCGCCGTCGATCGCGATGTCGCGCTCGATCTGGTCGAGCATGCCCTCGCGGGTTTCGCACTCCGCGCAGTCCTTGGCGTAGATCTTCGAGTGCTTCAGCGTGACCGTGACGCGGTCGAGCGGCAGCGACTTGCGGTCGGCATAAAGGCGCATGGTCATCGAGGTGCAGGCCCCGAGGCCAGCAAGCAGGAAGTCATAGGGGCCGGGGCCGGCATCCTCGCCGCCGGCCGCCTTCGGCTCGTCCGCCACCAGATGATGCGGGCCGACGGTGACAAGCTGGTTGAATTTGCTCTTGCGGGTCTCCTGCACCAGGACCTTCCGCGGTTCCTCGGGGAGATCCCTCGCTCTTGCGGGTTTTGCGGTGTCGATGTAGCGGCTCGCCCAGGCCGCCATCACGTCGGTCGCGTAGAGCGCATCGGCTGGCCTGGTCAGGAGATGATCGGCGTGGTCGAGCGAGACGAAGCTCTTGGGGTGCTTGGCCGCAACGAAAAGCTTGGTCGCGTTGTCGATGCCGACGGTGTCGTCGACAGGCGAGTGCATCACCAGCAGCGCCCTGTGCAGGCCCGCGATATCCTTCATCAGCTGGTGCTCGACGATGTCGTCGAGGAATTCGCGCCTGATCCGGAACGGACGCCCTGCGAGCGAGACTTCGACCTCGCCCTGCGTGCGGATGTTGTCGATGTGCTCCTTGAACAGGCCGGTGACGTGGGCGGGATCAGAGGGCGCCGCGATGGTGGCCACCGCTCTTGCCTCGGGAATCATTCCGGCAGCGGCAAGGACAGCGGCGCCGCCGAGGCTGTGGCCGATCAGGAGCGACGGCGCCTTGCGCACGCTCCGCAGATGATCGGCCGCGTGCACGAGATCGGCTACGTTGGAGGAAAAGGTCGAATTGGCGAAATCACCCTCGCTGGAGCCGAGCCCGGTGAAATCGAAGCGCAGCACCGCGATGCCCCTGGCCGCGAGGGCGACCGAGATGCGCTTGGCCGCAAGCGTATCCTTGCCGCAGGTGAAACAGTGCGCGAACAGCGCGTAGGCGGCGGGCTCGCCGTCGGGCAGCTCGAGCGCGGCCGCAAGCTGATGGCCGCCTTCGCCGGTGAACTGAAAGCGTTCCGTGGGCATGGGTTTCCCCCGTTCTGTTCGAAGTCTAGTCGCCCGAATAGCGCTGCTCGGCCCAAGGATCGCCGCGGTTATGATAACCGCGGACTTCCCAGAAGCCCGGCGCGTCCTCGGTCAGGAATTCGATGGCCTGGAGCCATTTGGCGCTCTTCCAAAAATAAAGATGCGGCACCACCAGCCGCACCGGGCCGCCATGCTCCTCCGTCAGCGGCTGACCGGACCAGCGATGCGCGAGCAGGGCATCTTCGGCGGCGAAGTCTTCCAGCGCGAGGTTGGTCGTGTAGCCGTCGTAGGAATGCAGCACCACGAAGCGGGCATCCTCGCGCGGCCGGCAGAGGGCGAGCAGCTCGCGCGTGGCGAGGCCTTCCCATTCATTGTCGTAGCGGGACCAGGTCGTCACGCAGTGGATGTCGGAGGTGAACTGGACCTGCTTCTGCGCCGTGAACTCGGCGAAGGACCAGAACACGGGAGCGTCGACCGCGCCGTAGACGTCCAGCCGCCAGCGCTCGCGTGATACCGGCGGCATGACCCCGAGATCGAGCACCGGCCAGTCCTTGATGAGGTGCTGGCCAGGCGGCAGGCGCTGGTCTTCCGGCCGCGTCACCTTGCCGGTGAGGAAGCGGCCTTCGCGCGCCCATTTCTCCTTGGTGCGCGTCAGCTTGCTGTCGGGCGGCTCGTCGTCGGTCATGGGCTACTCGTGGCGATGCATTGCGGAAGCGTGCTTGGTGTCGCGCATGGTGGAATAGATGATCAGGGACAGGCAGATGATGCCGGCAAGATAGTAATAGAACCAGTCCTCGTGCCCGATGCTCTTGAAGTAGAGCGCGATCGCCGGCGCTGTGCCGCCGAAGATCGAGACCGTGATCGCATAGGGCAGGCCGACGCCGAGCGCGCGGACATTGGTCGGGAATAGCTCGGCCTTCACCACGGCGTTGATCGAGGTATAGCCGGCGACGAACAGCCAGGCGCAGCAGATCAGGATGAACACCATGAAGGGCGATTTGGTCTCCTTCAGCGCCGTCAACAGCGGAACGGTTGCGAGCGTGCCGGCGACACCGAAGAAGATCAGCAGCGGCTTGCGCCCGATCCTGTCCGAGATCGCCCCGTAGATCGGCTGCAGGATGGTGGCGAAGATCAGCGTGCCGAAGATCACGAGCGTGGTCTGGTCCTCGGTCAGCCCGACCGAGAGTTTTACGAAGGTCTGCATGTAGGTGGTGAAGGTGTAGAACGCCGCGGTGCCGCCGGCGGTGAGGCCGACCACCAGCAGCAGCTCGCGTGGATAGCGCAGCAAATTGGTGATCGAGCCGGTCGGCTTCACCACCTTCTTGGCTTCCTCGAACGCCTCTGTCTCGTGCAGGCCGCGCCGCATCACCGCGGCAAAGATCGCGAGCGCCGCACCGATCGCGAATGGGATGCGCCAGCCCCAGGCCTTCAGCTCCTCCGGCGTCAGGAACACCTTCTGCAGGAGCAGCAGCACAATGATCGCGGTGAGCTGGCCCCCGATCAACGTGACGTACTGGAAGCTGGAATAGAAGCCGCGATGCCGGGGATCGGCAACTTCACTCAAGTAAGTGGCGCTGGCTCCGTATTCGCCGCCAAGGCTTAAGCCCTCGATCACGCGCGCGACCGCCAGGATGGCCGGGGCGGCAAGACCGATCGAGGCATAGGTCGGCGTCACCGCGATGATCAGTGAACCGAAGCACATGAAGACGACGGACAGCGTCAGCGAGATCCGGCGCCCGAAATGGTCGGCGAGATAGCCGAAGAACCAGCCGCCCAGCGGACGCATCAGGAAGGTCGCCGCGAACACCACGGCGACGTTCAGTTGCTGGACGACGGGATCGTTGCCGGGGAAGAAGGCGGGGGCGAAGTACAGCGCGAACGCGGTGTAGGCGTAGAAATCATACCATTCGACGAGATTGCCGATCGAGCCGATGAAGATCGCCTTGATGCGGCGTTCGGCGTCGGCAATGTCGAAGTGCTCGGAGGCCGGCTTGATTGCTTGGTCTGTCATCGCCAGCCTCCCGGGACATTTGCTTGTCTGCAGGCTACATCGCCTTTCCCAGCAGAAATGGCAACTGCCGGGGGCCTCTGACCGTGCCTTGCGACCAGGTCACGGTGCCTGCCGGATCGAGGCGGAAATCGGGAATCCGCTTCAGCCACTCCTCCAGCGCAACCTGCATCTCCATTCGCGCAAGATTGGAACCGACGCAGCGGTGGATGCCGAGGCCGAAGGCGGCGTGGCGGTTCTCCCGGCGGTCGATCACGACTTTGTCAGCGTCGGGAAACATCTTGGGATCGCGGTTGGCGGCCGGGAAGGACAGCAGCACCATGTTGCCCGCCTTGACCGGGCAGCCCGAGATCGTGGTTTCCTTGACCACCTCGCGGGCCATGGTCACCGGCGAATAGGCGCGCAGTAGCTCCTCCACGGCGGTGGGGATCAGGGCGGGCTCTGCGATCAAGCGCTCGCGGTCGGCCGGTGTCCGGGCGAGGTGCCAGAGCGAGGAGCCGATCGCGCTCCAGGTGGTGTCGATGCCGGCGATCAGCAGCAGGCGCAACGATCCCAGCACGTGGGCCTCCTCCAGCGGCTGGCCTTCCTTGTCCTTGGCGTTCATCAGATAGGAGATGAGATCGTCGGTTGGCCTGGATCTGCGCTCCTCGACATGCGTCCTGAAGTAGTCACTCATCTCGTGCACAGCCTGGAGCAGCATATTTTCGTCCTTGATGCCGAGCTCGAGGATCATGTGGATCCAGTTGATGAAGAGTTCGCTGTCGCTCTCTGGAATGCCGAGCATGTGCGCGATGGCCTGGACCGGGATGTATTTGCTGTAGCGCGCGGCGGCGTCGACCTTGCCGTCGGCGATGAACCCGTCGATCAGCTCGTTGCAGATCGCGCGCATCCGTGGTTCCAGCTTGTTCATCGCATCCGGCGTGAACGGCGGCAGCAGGAGCTGCTTGGCCGGCTTGTGCACGGGCGGATCGGAGGTGATCGGAGGGGCGGCGTTCCTGGCAATCTCCGGCCGCACGTCGCGGACGATGATGCGGCGCGAGGAGAAATGCTCGGTGTCGTTGGCAATCTCGCGCACCGCCTCGTAGGTCGTCGGCATGTAGCAGCCGAGGAATCGCTCGGTGTGCACGACCGGGCTTGCGGCGCGGAGCTCATCCCAGATCGGAAACGGATCGTCCGTCCATTGCGGGTCGGTGTGGTCGAAATCATTGACCCAGTCGGTGACGGGGGGATGGGCGACAGGCTGGCTGACGTCGGACATCTCGAAAGATCCCTTGGGGTTCGTGTTCGCTGAATGCAGGTGCGACTGCCGGATGCCGCCCTATTCCTCGATCACATCGATTGCGATTTCCGGGCAGTTGGATTTGGCGAGCCACGCCTTGTCTTCGAGGCCGGGCGGGACCGTGCCGTCGCCGGCTTCGCGGGCATTGCCGTATTCGTCGAGCTCGAACAGCTCCGGCGCCAGCGCCTTGCAGCGGGCGTGGCCCTGGCATTTGTCGGGATCGACGTGAACCTTCAGTCGCTCTGCCATCGCGGCGTCCTCGGTCGTTTGCGCGAGCGCGAAGGCGGCCCGCGTTCCTCATGTCAATTTTATCGGCGGCACTAGCTGCTCGCCTTAAGTTATACGCTATTACATTCGCGGCAGGCTTCCCCTGTCAAGCGCAAACTTATAGGTTTGGCGCAGGATGCGTTCCCAACTCGTTCGTAAACCGGAGAAGACCTACCACCATGGCGACCTCCGCGACGCCCTGATAAAGGCCGCGTTGCGCGAGGCGGAACTGGGCGGTGCGGAAGCGATCAGCATCAAGGCATTGGCGAAACAGCTCGGCGTCTCGCAGCCGGCGCCGTATCGGCACTTTGCCGACCGTGAGGCCTTGCTTGCGGCGGTGACGGCGGAGGCGTTCCGGCAGCTCACTGCGATCCTGCGCGAGGCGATGGCAAAGCCGTCGAAGCAATCAAAGCTGTCGCGGCTGGCGAAGGCAATGCTCGATTTCGGCCTGCGCCGCAACGGCATCTACCGCCTGATGTTCGCATCCCGCACCCTCTCCCGCGCGGCCAAGGGCAGCGAGTTGCACGCGGCGACGCGCGAGACGTTTGGGCTCGTGATCGAGGCCCTGGAGGCGCCGGCGGTCGGCTATTTGCGCGAACGGCAGGCACTCAAGATCTGGGCGGCGCTGCATGGCGTGGTGATGCTGGCCGAGCAGGGCCTGTTCACCGGCGAAGCCGCGCATGCCACGCGCGAGGAGCTGGTCGAGGATTTTGTCAATGAGACGAAGACGGCACTGACCGCTGCGATCAAGGACGCGCGGCGGCAAAAAAAGGCCGGCGCTTAAGCCTTCGCCTGCAGCAGTTTGATCAGCTTGTCGACAGCGCTATCGGGCGTGGTCACGACGGGGCGACCGGTGGCTTCCGCGACCAGCGGCGCCGTCGCCGCGATGCTGAACTGCGCCAGGGCGACGACGTCGCAATCGCGTAAGTCGCGCGCGGCTTCCGCGATCAGCCGGTCGTGGGTGGCGCGATCGCCGCGGTCGAGCGCGGCCAGCGCGCCTTCGGCGAGTTTCGGCACGACCTGGACCGAGGCGGGGAATTCCGGCGGCATCGAGACCAGCGTCGGCGGGAAGGTCGAGAGCAGGCCGATCCGCTTGCCCATCGTCACCGCGCGCTCGATCATGGCTTCGTTCGGCTTCAGGACCGGCATCGGCGCATGCGCGCGCGCCACCGCCTCGATGCAAGGACCGAACGCGGAGCAGGTGAACAGGATCCCATTGGCTCCCGTTGCCGCAGCGTAGTCGCCGAGCGCGAGGAAACGCTCGGTCATGGCATCGGTGAGCTGGCCGTCGCGCGCGAGATCCGCAGACAGGCTGTCGTCGAGCAGGTTCATCAGCCGCACCTCGGGCCACGCCGTCGCGAATGCCGCCTCGATCGGGGCGATGGAGTGCTTGAGGGCGTGGATGAGGGCGATGCGCATGTGTTCGATGCTTCTTCTCCCACTCCCCGTTCTTACGGGGAGGGTCGGGGTGAGGGGCTCTATCCGCACAAAAGGTGAGAATTGGACTCGCGGAGAGTACCTCTCACCCGACCGCTGCGTGGTGGACCTCTCCCCGCGAGCGGGGAGAGGTGAAGCACCGTCTACTTGAACGGCACCGCGTACATCAAGCCGCCCTTGTTCCAGAGGCCGTTGAGCCCACGGTCGAGCTTGAGCGGGCTCGCCTTGCCGACGTTGCGCTCGTAGATCTCGCCGTAATTGCCGGTGGCCTTGATCGCCGTGACCAGCCATTTGTTGTCGAGCCCGAGCCGCGAGCCGAGGTCGCCGGTGGCGCCCAAGAGGCGCTGGATCGCCGGCGTCTGCGACTTCGTCATCTCCTCGACATTGGCTTGCGTGACGCCAAGCTCCTCGGCCTCGATCAGGCCGTAATGAAGCCAGGTGATGATGTCGCTCCAGACCTCGTCGCCGTTGCGGGTGAAGGGCCCGAGCGGCTCCTTGCTGATGGTTTGCGGCAGCACGACGTAGTCGGCCGGGTTCGGCGCCGCGGTCGTAACCGCGCCGGCGAGCGCGGAGGCGTCCTGGGTCATGGCATCGCAGCGGCCGCCGAAGAAGGTCTGGTACATGGTGTCGACGCGGTCGAACACCAGCGGCTTCCAGTCGATGCCGTTGGCGCGGCCGTAATCGCCGAGCGTGACCTCGTGCGTGGTGCCCTGCGCGACGCAGACGGTGGCGCCCTTGAGGTCCTTCAGCTCCTTCACGCCGAGGTCTTTCTTCACGACGAAGCCCTGGCCGTCGTAGAAGTTGATCGGGCCCTGCCGCAGGCCCAGCGTCACGCCGCGCAAGTATGTCTGCGTCGAGTTGCGGTAGAGCACGTCGATCTCGCCCGATTGCAGCGCGGTGAAGCGGTTCTGCGCCGTCAGCGAGACGTAGCGCACCTTGCTGGGATCGCCGAGCACGCCGGCTGCGAGTGCGCGACAATAGTCGACGTCGAGGCCTTTGTAGTTGCCCTGCGAGTCCGGCGCGGAAAAGCCGGCAAAGCCGGCGCTGACGCCGCACACCAGCATGCCGCGGCTCTTCACCGTGTCGAGCGTCGCCGCGTGTGCAACAACCGTCGATGCTGCGAGCACGCCCGCTGCGATAACCACGTTCCTCATACTACTCTCCCCTCAATGATTGACACTACGCAACACGTTGTCGACGGCCGTGCCGAGCTTGTCGACGATCTGATCGATCTCATCCGCCGAGGCGATATAGGGTGGTGCCAGCAGCACGTGATCGCCGCGGATGCCATCCACGGTGCCGCCGCCAGGATAACACCCGAGCCCGTTGGCGAAGGCTTCGGCCTTGATCTTCTGATGCAGCTTGAGCGCGGGATCGAACGAAGCGCGGCTCGCACGATCGGCGACCAGCTCGATCGCCCAGAACAGCCCGCGGCCCCTGATGTCGCCGACATGGCGGTGGTTGCCGAAGCGCTCAGTCAGGCGCTGCTCGAGCTGCCGGCCGCGTTCCTTGACGCGGTCGAGCAGGCCGTCCTCGCGGATCACATCCTGCACTGCGAGTGCGGCGGCGCAGGCTAGCGGGTGGGCGAGGTAAGTATGGCCGTGCTGGAATGCGCCCGAGCCGGAGCGGATGATGTCGATGATCTTGCCGCTCGCGAGCATCGCGCCGATCGGCTGGTAGCCGCCGCCGAGCCCCTTTGCGATCGCCTGGATGTCCGGCGCGACGCCTTCCTGTTCCCAGGCGTGCGTCGTGCCGGTGCGGCCCATGCCGCTCATGACCTCGTCGAGGATCAGCAGCGCGCCATGGCGGTCGCAGATCTCGCGTATCGCTTTGAAGTAACCGTCCGGTGCGGTCACCGCGCCGGCCGTGGCGCCGACGACGGGCTCGGCGAGGAACGCCGCAACGGTATCAGGACCAAGCCGCTGGAACTCGGCTTCGAGCTCCGCGGCCAGCCGCGCCACGAACTGCGCGTCGGATTCATGCTCGTGCTTCTCGTGATAGGCGAAGGCCGGCGTCACATGGCTGAACGCGGCCGAGAGCAGCGGCGCGTAGGGCGCACGGCGCCAGGCATTGCCGCCGGCGGCGAGCGCGCCGAGCGTATTGCCGTGGTAGCTCTGCCGCCGGGCGATGAAATGCTGCCGTTGCGGCTCGCCGCACTCGATGAAATATTGCCGCGCCAGCTTGATGCTGGCCTCGATCGCTTCCGACCCGCCGCTGACGAAATAGGCGTAGGCGAGGCCACCCGGCTCGTGCCCGACCAGCCTCTCGGCCAGCGCCTCGGCCGGGCCGGAGGAGAAGAAGGCGGTGTGGGCATAGGCGAGCGTCGAGGCCTGTTTCGCCATCGCCGCGATCACGCGCGGATGCTGGTGGCCGAGGCAGGAGACTGCGGCCCCGCCGGAGGCGTCGATCACGCGGCGGCCGTCCTCCGCAAACAGATAGACGCCTTCGCCGCCGATCGCCGTGGGGGGCTTTTCGCGCAGCGAGCGATGCAGCACGCGGCTGGTGCAAGTGGTCATGGGTCAACCTTTCTCCGAGACGTAGGTGGAGGTCGCGGCAAGCCGTGCCTCGGTATTTTCCAGACGTTTCTTGGCGGCGACGCCGCCGAGCGAGAATGTCACCGCCGCGAGCGATTGCGCGATCGCGATGGCGCCCGTCAGGCTCGGGAAGAAGCCGGGCGAGGAGGCCGCCTCGAACAGCAGCACGTGGTCGGCGCCCTCGGCCATCGGCGCCGCGAGGCTGTCGGCGATCGCGATCAGCGTTGCGCCGCTGCGATGAGCGGCCTGCGCGACACGAACGCTCGCATGCGTGTAAGGCAGGAAGCCGATGACGATGACGGCTCCGCCGGGACGGAACGCGCCGAGATCGAGATCGTCGGGACCGGATGCACCGACGAGCTGCACCTGCTCGGGGCGGAACAGGCGCAGCTCGTAATTCAAGAGCTCCGCCACGCTGCGGCAGCTGCGATAGCCTGCGATCCATATCCGCTTCGCATCGTGCAGCGCGCGGGCGGCTTCTGCAATGGGATGTGCCGGAATGCGTGGAAGGCCGGCGGCCTCGGCTTCGAGCTTGTGGATGACGAGCGCGACATCGGCTTTGGGGCCGTGGCGGCTCTTCGCCCGGCCAGAGAAGGGCGAGGTCTGCGACGGCCGCCGCGCCTCGGTCAACGCCGCGCGCAGCTCGTCCCAACCTGAATAGCCGATGGCCTTGGCGAGCCGGGTGAACGCCGCGGGATCGGCGCCGGCTTTGGCCGCGAGATCGCGCATCGAACGGGTGGTGGCATCGTAATCATTGGCCGCCACGAAACGGCCGACCTCCTGCAACCGCAGGGGGAGCGATGGCAATGCGATGCGCAGTTCGCTCAGGGGCGAGGATTTCGTGGGCTCGGCCATGAAACATTTGTTGCATGAAACGAGGTTTGGTGCAACAGTTGACGTGCGTCGCCGGAAATCGCTGCACTTGAGAAGGAATTTTGCGCTGTGACCGCCGATGATCCCAGACCGCCCCCGCCGCGCCGCTTCTTCGCGCTCGGGCGCAACGAATTGAAGGGCCTGTTCTGGCAGGTGCTGGTGGTCGGGATGGCGGTCGGGGTGATCGCCTTCCTCTGGTCCAACACCGTCGCCAACCTGTCGGCCCGCCGTATCACCACGGGCTTCGCCTTCCTCGGCCGCGAGGCAGGCATGCCCATTGCCGACAGCCTGCTCGCCTACAATCCGAGGGATACCTACCTCTGGGCCTTCGTCGTCGGGATCGCCAACACGCTGCGGGTCGCGGTGATCGGCATCGTGCTCTCGACCGTCCTCGGCACACTGATCGGCATCTCCAGGCTGTCGGCCAATTGGCTGCTGTCGCGGCTCGCCGCGGTCTATGTCGAAACCCTCCGCGACATCCCGCTGCTGCTGCAACTGCTGTTCTGGTACGTGCTGATGCAGGCGTTGCCGGCCGCGCGCGCGGCGTGGCGGCCCGTCGAGGGCGTGTTCCTCTCCAATCGCGGCCTGATCCTGCCGGCGATCCCGATCGGCTCGCCTCACCTCTGGGTGCTCGGCACGGCGGTGCTGGGCTTGATCGTGTTCTATGTCATCCGGCGACGGCTGATCGCCAAGCAGATGCGCGACGGCAGGCCCCGGCCGGGCTGGCCCTTTGCGCTCGGCCTCATTGTCGCGCTGCCGGCGGTCGTCTCGCTGGTGCTCGGCGTGCCCTGGACGATCGAATGGCCGCAATTGCGCGGCTTCAACTTCGTCGGCGGGATGACGCTCGCACCGGAATATTTCGCGCTGCTGATCGCGCTCGTGACCTACACCTCGGCCTTCATCGCCGAGATCGTGCGCAGCGGCATCCAGTCCGTGCCGCGCGGCCAGTGGGACGCCGCCAACGCGCTCGGCCTGCGCCGCAGCTTCATGCTGCGGCAGATTATCCTGCCGCAGGCGCTGCGCGTGATCGTGCCGCCGATGACGAGCCAGTATCTCAACCTGACCAAGAACTCCTCGCTCGCGGTCGCGATCGGTTATCAGGACGTGGTCTCGGTTGCCAACACCACGCTGAACCAGACCGGGCAGGCGATCGAGGCCATCGCGCTGATCATGGCAGTGTTCCTGACCATCAGCCTTTCCATCAGTTTCTTCATGAACTGGTACAACGCGCGCATCGCGCTGGTTGAGCGCTGAGCATGACCGCGATCACCGACACCCCCGATACCCCCCGCGCCGCTCGCCGGCCGCAGATGGGCAATCCGGTGCTGCGTTGGCTGCGCAAGAATCTGTTCTCGTCGATCCCGAATGGGATTATCACGGTCGTGCTGCTGGCGATCCTCGCCAAGGCCATTTTCAGCATCGTGCAATGGGGCATCGCCAACGCGGTGTGGCTGACGCCGGCGAACGATTCCAGCGCCTGCCGCGCCGTGCGTGGCGTCGGTGCCTGCTGGGCGATCATCCCGGAAAAGTACCGCTTCATCCTGTTCGGCACCTATCCTTTCGACCAGCAGTGGCGGCCGGCGCTGTCGGTCGTGCTATTCATCGCGCTCTATTACCTCTCCACCCGCCGCGCCCTATGGCGGCGTGAGCTGGTCTATCTCTGGATCGGCGCGCTGGCGATGATCAGCGTGCTGATGTGGGGCGGCGTGTTCGGCCTGTCCTTCGTCTCCCAGGACCGCTGGGGCGGACTGCCGGTGACGCTGATCCTAGCGACGTTCGGTCTCGCCTTCGGCTTTCCGCTCGGTATCCTGGTCGCGCTCGGCCGCCGCTCGAAACTGCCGGCGATCCGATCGCTCAGCGTGCTCTATGTCGAGCTGATCCGCGGCGTGCCGCTGGTCAGCCTGCTGTTCATGGCAAGCGTGATGTTTCCGCTGTTCATGCCCGCCGGATTCAACATCGACAAGCTCTTGCGCGCCCAGATCGCGATCATCCTGTTCGCCGGTGCCTATCTTGCCGAAGTCATCCGTGGCGGTCTCCAGGCGGTACCGCGCGGACAGTATGAAGCGGCGGATGCGCTGGGATTGTCCTACTGGCGTAAGCACCGGCTGATCGTGTTGCCGCAGGCGATCCGCCACGTCATCCCGCCGCTGGTCAACACCTTCATCGCGTTCTTCAAGGACACCAGCCTCGTGCTGATCATCGGCATCTTCGATCTGCTGACGACGGCCAAGACCGCGATCATCGATCCGGCCTGGCAGCAATTTTCGGTCGAGGTCTACATCTTCGTCGCCGCGATCTACTTCATGTTCTGCTTTGCGATGTCGCGCTACAGCCGCGGTCTCGAGGCGACGAGCGGAAGGTGAGGGGCTCGTACCCTGGACAAGAAGCAACTCCTTGGCGCTGCGTCGTGTCCGGGGGGCGCGATGGAAGTTACTTCTTCCCCTTCGGATCGATCGGCGTCGTCCCGCGCAGGCCCAAAATATCCTCCAGCACCTTGGCGCCGGCAATCACCTGCGCGTCGGCGCGCGGGGCGCCAACGACCTGCACGCCGACCGGCAGGCCCGACGCCGTGAAGCCGCAGGGCAGCGACAGCGACGGGCAGCAGGCGAGCGTGATGGCGTAGACGATGCCGAGCCATTCGATGTAGTTCTCGAACTTCTTGCCCGCGCACTCCGCGACGTAGCGGTTTTCGATCGGGAAGGGCGGCACGATCGTCGTCGGTGTCAGCAGCAGATCATAGGTCTTGAAGAACTCGACCGCACGGGCGGTCATGTCGACGCGCTGCGCCTCGGCGCGCGCGAGCTGCTCGACCGTGAGCTTGAGGCCTTCCTCGATATTCCAGATCACCTCGGGCTTGAGCAGGTCGCGCTTGGTGCGGAGCAGATTGGCCTTGGTGATCGCGAAATCGAAGGCGCGCAGCACGTGGAAGCATTCATGCGCCTCGCGCCAGTCCGGATGCGCCTCCTCGACGATGGCGCCGGCTTCCGCAAAACGTTCGGCGGCCTTGCGCGTGATCGCCTTCACTTCGGGATCGACGGGGGTGATGCCGAGATCGGGCGAATAGGCGATGCGCTTCGGCCTCTTGCCCCCCTGGGCCGCCGACAGGAACGAGGTTGCCGGGGCTGGCAGCGACAGCGGATCGTCCGCATAGTCGCCGCTCATGGCATCCAGCAGCAGCGCGAGATCCTCGACGTTGCGCGCCATCGGGCCGACCACGCCGAGATTGCGGTCGATGCCCGATTTGGGGGTATGCGCGACACGGCCGATGCTCGGCCGCATGCCGACGACGCCGCAGAACGCCGCGGGGCTGCGCAAGCTGCCGCCCATGTCGGAGCCCTGCGCGAGCCAGGCCATGCCGGTCGCAAGCGCCACGGCCGCGCCGCCCGACGAGCCCGCTGCCGATTTCGTTGTATCCCAGGGATTGAGCGTCGCGCCGAAGACCTCGTTGAAGGTGTTGGCGCCGGCGCCGAACTCCGGCGTGTTCGATTTGGCGTAGACCACCGCGCCGTTGGCTTCGAGATTTTCGACCATGAGGTCGGACTTCGCGGGGATGTTGTCCCTGAAGATCGGTGAGCCCTGCGTGTTCAGCACGCCCGCGACGTCGGTCAGGTCCTTGATCGGCACTGGCAGGCCCGCGAGCAGCCCACGCGCACCGGCCGGCTTCTGCATCATGGCTTTGGCATTGGTCCGCGCGCGATCGAAGCACAGGATCGGCAGCGCGTTCACCTCGCCGTCGACATCACCGATGCGCTTCTCCAGCACTTCCAGCAGCTCGAGTGGCGAGACGTCGCCGGAGCGCAGCTTGTCGACGACGGTGCAGGCGGATTCGCGGATCAGGTCTTGAGACAACTATTTTACTCCTGTGCTTGTTCATTCGCCGTTGCGAGCGCAGCGAAGCAATCCAGAATCTTACCACGGAGACAGTCTGGGATTGCTTCGCTGCGCTCGCAATGACGAGGATAGAGTCAGCTCCACCCGGCGCTGATGCCGCCGTCGACCGTGTAGATCACGCCTGAGGTGTAGCCGGCGCGATCCGACGCCAGGAATGCCATGAGATCGCCGATCTCGCGCGCATGCGCGGGGCGGCCGAGCGGCAGGCTCTTCTGGAATTCCTTGTAGCGGCTCTCGTCGCCGAACTGGTGCTTTGCCCGTGTCTTGAGCAGGGTGACGTGGCGGTCGGTGCCGACCGGGCCGGGATTGATGCCGACCACGCGGATGTTGTCGGCGAGGCTCTTGCCGCCGAGCGCGCGGGTGAAAGCCATCAGCGCGGCGTTCCCGGCGCTGCCGCAGATGTAGTTGGCGTCGAACTTCTCGCCGGCCGCGCCGATGTCGTTGACAATGACCCCGCCGCCCTTCGCCTTCATTTGGGCGTAGATGTGCCGCGTCAGGTTGATATAGCCGAACACCTTCAATTCCCAGGCGTGCCGCCAGGCCGCCTCGTCGATCGAGCCGCCGGGAATGTCGCCGGCGTTGTTGACGAGCACGTCGATGTGGGCGGCTTCCTTGGCGAGCCGCGCCACGTCCTCTTCCTTGCGCAGGTCGACAATGCTCGTCGTGGCGTCGATCTGGTGCGCGGCCCGCAGGCGATCCGCCAACGCCTTGAGCTGGTCGCCGCTGCGGGCTGCCAGCAGGAGATGCGCGCCTTCCTCGGCAAAAGCCTCGGCGGCGGCGGCGCCGATGCCCTTGGACGCGCCGGTGATCAGGACGCGCTTGCCGCGCAGGTGCAGATCCATGGGGAGTGACTCGCGAGGATGGGAACAGGATGAAATCAGTAGGCGCCTCGCTGCACCATGGTCAACATTGCAGTGCAGCGTTGCACTGCCGCCGACTTTGGTCCATTGCAGTGCGGTCAAAAAGACGGCGGCTGCCGGACCAACCAAGGACGTTTTCGATGAGCAAGAAACAATACCGGATCGCGGTCATTCCCGGCGACGGCATCGGCAAGGAAGTGATGCCGGAAGGCCTGCGCGTCCTGGAGGCGGCCGCGAAAAAGCATGGCGTCTCCGTGCAGTTCGACCATTTCGACTTCTCGTCCTACGACTATTACGAGAAGCACGGCCAGATGATGCCCGATGACTGGAAGGAGAAGATCGGCAAGCACGATGCGATCTATTTCGGCGCGGTCGGCTGGCCGGCGAAGATTCCGGATCACGTCTCGCTGTGGGGCTCGCTGATCAAGTTCCGCCGCGAGTTCGATCAGTACGTGAACCTGCGACCGGTGCGGCTGATGCCCGGCGTGCCGTCGCCGCTGACGGGTCGCAAGCCCGGCGACATCGATTTCTGGGTGGTGCGCGAGAACACCGAAGGCGAATATTCCTCCGTAGGTGGCCGCATGTTCCCCGATACGGACCGCGAATTCGTCACCCAGCAGACGGTGATGACCCGCACCGGCGTCGATCGCATTCTCAAGTTCGCCTTCGAGCTCGCCCAGTCGCGGCCGAAGAAGCACCTGACCTCGGCGACCAAGTCCAACGGCATCTCCATCACCATGCCCTATTGGGACGAGCGCGTGGAGGCGATGGCCAAGAAGTTTCCGGGCGTGAAGTGGGACAAGTACCACATCGACATTCTCACGGCGAACTTCGTGCTGCATCCGGACTGGTTCGACGTCGTGGTCGGCTCGAACCTGTTCGGTGACATCCTCTCCGATCTCGGCCCCGCCTGCACCGGCACGATCGGCATCGCGCCGTCAGGCAACATCAACCCCGAGCGCGATTTCCCCTCGGTGTTCGAGCCGGTGCACGGCTCGGCGCCCGACATCGCAGGTCAGGGCATCGCCAATCCGATCGGCATGATCTGGTCGGGCGCGATGATGTTCGAGCATCTCGGCGAGAAGGAAGCCGGCAAATCGATCGTCGAGGCGATCGAGCGCACGCTCGCCGAGCGCACGCTCCGCACCAAGGACCTCGGCGGCAACGCCGACACCACCGCGTGCGGCAAGGCGGTTGCGGATATGGTGGATTGAGGCGCGCTGCTAACCAAGGGGTCGTCCGAGCCCGGTGCGCAATTGCGCACCAGGCCGGAACGACATCGTTGCTATCGTCGACTAACCCACGAGCTTCTCGATCGCCGCCTGATCCAGCCCGAACTTCTTCCCGGCCTCCAGAATCTCCTGCCAGGTGGTCGGATCGACCGGAATGCCCTCGGCGAGGCGCTTCTTCTTGGTCTCGCGCTCGGGATCGCCGGCGATCTTGACCTTGTCGACGCCGGGGCCGGGCGGTGAGCCGGTGTGCCAGGCCACAAAACTCTCGACTTCGCGTGCGAGATTTTCGGCGGTGCCGAGCTTGCCCGGGTCGATGACGATCGAGAGCATGCCGTTGAGGACGTTGTACTTGCCGTCGGACGGGCCCTTGACGACCTGCCCGCCGGAGAGCGCGCCGCCGAGGATTTCGCACACGAGCGCGAGCCCCGAGCCCTTGTGCTCGCCGAACGGCAGGATCGCGCCGTACGGCGGGATCACGGTGTAGCGCGGATTAACTGTGGGCTTGCCTTCATTGTCGATGATGGTGCCGGGCTCCAGCTCGACGCCCTTGTTGTGGGCGACGCGGGTCTTGCCCTGCGCGATCCTGCTGGTGGCGAAGTCGAGCACGATCGGGTCCTTGCTCCTGCGCGGGATGCCGACGCAGAACGGGTTGGTGCCGTGGCGCGCATCGCTGCCGCCCCAGGGCGCCACGATCGGACGCGAGATCACGTTGACGAAGTGGATCGAGACCAGCCCATGGTCGATGCACTGCTCGGCCCAGTGTCCGATGCGGCCGATGTGGTGCGAGTTGGAGAGGCCGACGAGACACACGCCGTTGCGCTTGGCGCGCTCGGCCGCCAGCTCCATCGCTTCATGGCCGATCACCTGGCCATAGCCGGTGAGGCCGTCGAGGGTGAGCAGTGGACCGGTGTCGAGCACGATCTTGACGTGCTGGTTCACGGCGAGGCCGCCATTGGTGACGCTCTGGACATAGCGCGGGATCATGCCGACGCCGTGCGAGTCATGCCCCCTGAGATTGGCCTCGACGAGATTGGTGGAGACGAGCTCGGCCTCGCGGTCCGAGGAGCCGCCGGCCTTGACGATGGCGCGGACGGCCTTGGTGAGCGCTTCGGCCTTGATGGTGCGATAGTCAGCCATTTGTTGTTGCTCTTATCCCTTCACGATCCGGCGGCAGTGGACCCATGCCGCTTCAATCAGGTTCTCGCTGGCCTCAGGCGTCCGGAACGCCGAATGCGCAGACAGCGTCACGTTCGGAATCCTCGTCAGCGGATGATCCACCGGCAGCGGCTCGACATTGAAGACATCGAGGCCGGCATGGCGGATATGGCCGGACTTCAGTGCATCGATCATCGCGGCTTCGTCGACGATCGCGGCGCGGGCGGTGTTGACGAGGATGACGCCGGGTTTCATCGCAAGGATCTTCTCGCGGTTGATCATGCCGCGCGTCTCGTCGTTGAGCAGCAGATGCAGCGACACGACGTCGCTCTTCGCCAGCACCGTATCGAGATCGGTGAATTCGACGCCGGGATAGCTCTTCGGCGAGCGGTTCCAGGCGATCACCTTCATGCCCGAGCCGGAAGCGATGCGCGCGACCTCCGCGGCGATGCCGCCGAAGCCGATCAGACCGAGTGTCTTGCCGGTGAGCTGCATGCCGTCCTCGCGCAGCCAGGTTCCGGCGCGCATCTCGCGGTCCATCATCGCGATGACGCGCGCCGAGGCCCACATCAGCGCGATCGCGGATTCTGCCACAGCGGTGTCGCCATAGCCTTTGATCAGGTGCACGGAGATGCCGAGCTCGGCGAGCTCCTCCGGGTTCATGTAGCTGCGCGCGCCGGTGCCGAGGAACACGACGTGCTTGAGGCCGGTGCACTTCTTCGCCACCTCGGTCGGCAGCGCCGTGTGGTCGACGATCGCGATCTCGGCGCCGTCAAGGATCTCAGGATATTGCTCGGGCTTGATATCGGGATCCCTGTGGATCCGCACCTTGGGATCACCGGGCCTCGTTAGCCGCTCCATGACCAGGGCGAGGGCTTCGTTGGCGTCGACGAAAACTCCGCGCATGGTTCTCTCCGGTCAGGACGCGACGCCGGCGATCGCCAGCACGGTATGCATCAGAACGTTGGTGCCCGCGGCGCAGTCGGATTGCGTGGCGTCCTCCAGCTCGTTGTGGCTGATGCCGTCCTTGCAGGGCACGAACACCATTGCCGCCGGCATCACGGTGTTGAGATTGCACGCATCGTGGCCAGCGCCGGAGGTGATGCGACGGGAGGAATAGCCGAGCGTCTTGGCCGCGTTCTCGACCGCCGCAATCAGCCTCGGATCGAAATGCGTCGGCGCCTTGCGCCACACCAGATCGATCTTGACCTCGACCTTGCGGCGCGCGGCGATCTCGGCGATCGTGGCACGCAGATCGCGATCGAGCGCATCCATGATGGCGCTGTCGGCGCTACGGCAGTCCATGGTGAAGGCAATCTCGCCGGGAATGACGTTGCGCGAGGGGTTTGCGATCACGGCCTCGCCGATGGTGCCGACTGCGTTCGGCCCATGCTTGTTCGCGATCGCCTCCATTGCCAGCACGATCTCCGACAATGTCGCCAGCGCATCGCGCCGCAGCGGCATCGGGGTCGAACCCGCATGGCTCTCGAAGCCGGATATCTTGCCGTCGAACCAGAGCACGCCCTGGCCGGAATCGACCACGCCGATGGTCTTGCCCTCGGCCTCCAAAATCGGACCCTGTTCGATATGCAGCTCGACGAAGCAGCCGAGCTTCTGGAAGCCGACCGGCTTGTTGCCGCGATAGCCGATGCTGTCGAGCGCCTCGCCGACGGTCGTGCCATCGATGTCCTTGCGCGACAGGATGTCATCGGTGGTGAAATCGCCGACATAGGCGGCGGAGGCCATCATCGCAGGTGCGAAGCGCGAGCCTTCCTCGTTGGTCCAGTTGACGACGCAGATCGGCGCCTCGGTCTCGATGCCGGCGTCGTTCAGCGTGCGGATCACTTCCAGCGCGCCAAGCGTTCCCAAAATGCCATCATACTTGCCGCCGGTCGGCTGGGTGTCGAGATGCGAGCCGATGCCGACGGGCAGCTTCGACATGTCGCGGCCCTTGCGCAGGCCGAACATCGAGCCGAGTGCATCGACATGCACCTCGAGACCGGCATCCTCGCAGGCCTTGCGGAACCAGTCGCGCACCTGCTTGTCTTCGCCGCTCAGCGTCAGCCGCCGCACGCCGCCCTTGGCCGTCGCGCCGAACTGCGCGGTCTCGTGAATGGAGCCCCAGAGGCGGGCGGAATCGATTTGCAGGTTCGTGGCGGCTCGGCTCATGCGGTCGTTCTCTCTTTTGTCCGGCGCCTTTTCAATGGCCCGCCAGCGCGGGCGCGTCAACCGCGAGGCTGCTCTGCGCGATCTGCCGTGCAAGCTCGGCGACGCGCTCGACGGCAACGACGTCGGGAGAGGCGAGCCAGCTTGCGGTGAAGGTCAGCGGTGCGATCGCGAGATCGGTGTCGAGCAGCTGCAGGCGCCCGTCGGCGAGCTCGTTCTCGACGATGGCATCGGGGATCACGGCGATGCCGAGCCCCTCGACCGCCATGTGGATCGCGGTCGCCAGCGAAGCGGACGCGTGCAGGCGGATCGGCGGCAGCTCCGGCCGGTCGAACACCTCCCGCACGACCTCGTAAGGCTTGGTCTTGCGCGGGAAGGTGATGATCGGAAACCGCGCGAGCTCCGCCGGCGTGACTGGACCCTTGCCGAGCCCGAGCGAGGGGCTTGCGAGAAATCCGATCGGGTAGTCGGCGAGCACGCGGTTGTGCACGCCGGAGGCCGACAGCGGCCCCACCACGAAGGCGAGCTCGATCTCCTGCGCGAGCAGGCGCGCGGTAAGGTTCGGCGTGATGTCGACCTCGATCTCCAGCGACAGATTCGGATAGATCTCGTTCACGCTCTTCACGAGGCGCGGCAGCCAGGTGTGCACGATGGTTTCGGCGACGCCGAGCCGCATCACGCCGCGCATTGCGGAACGATCGCCGATCTCTGCCATCATCTCCGCGCGCAGGCCGATCAGTTTCTCCGCGTAGACCATCATCTGCCGGCCGCTCGGGGTCGGCGAGGCCACGCGATGGTCGCGGTTCAGGAGCTTCACGCCCATCTCGCGCTCGAGCTGGGCGATACGCTGGGAGATCGCCGGCTGGGTGGTGTTGAGCCGTGCGGCGGCGCCCCGAAAGCTGCCGAGCTTCACAACCCAGAGGAACGTCTCGAGCGACCTGAAGTCCAGCATTGGAAGGATTTTCCCAATCGATAAATTCGATTTATCGATATTGATTAGAAAGGAAGATTAGACTTTATAGCATGCTTGGTGTTGGCTTGTCTTTGTCGAGTTTATAGGCAGGTCGATCTCATGACTGTTTTGGTGGCAGCGCAGCAAACTGAAACACCCGACACCCTTCCGAGCCGCCAGGCGCGGCTCGCGTATCGCGCCGGCGAGGTGGGGTCGACCGCAGGGGTCGCCCCCGGCTTCGTCCAGGGCAATCTGGCGATCCTGCCGGCCGAATATGCCGGCGCCTTTCACCGCTTCTGCCAGCTCAATCCGAAACCGTGCCCGATCATCGGCATGTCCGACGTCGGCAGCCCGTATATCCCCGCGCTGGGCGCCGATCTCGACATCCGCACCGACGTTCCCCGCTACCGCGTCTGGCGCGACGGCGAAGTCGTCGCCGAGCCGACCGACGTCAAGAGCTACTGGCGCGACGATCTCGTGACTTTCGTGCTGGGCTGCTCGTTCTCGTTCGAAGAGGCGCTGCTCGACGAGGGCATGCCGATCCGCCACATCGAGCAGAACGTGCGCGTGCCGATGTACCGCACCAACATCGCCTGCGGCGAGGCTGGTCCGTTCGCCGGCCCCATGGTGGTGTCGATGCGCCCGTTCAAGCCGGCCGATGCGATCCGCGCGGTGCAGATCACCTCGCGCTATCCCGCAGTGCATGGTGCGCCCGTGCATCTCGGCCATCCGCACCTGATCGGCATCAAGGACATCGCCAAGCCCGACTACGGCGATCCCGTACCTGTCGCCGACGACGAGATTCCGGTATTCTGGGCCTGCGGCGTGACGCCGCAATCGGTGATCAACGCCGCGAAGCTGCCGTTCGCGATCACGCATTCGCCCGGCCTGATGCTGGTGACGGATCTGAAGAACAGGACCATGGCCGTGATTTAATGGGCAGCGTTTGCTGCTTCTTCAGGCTTTACGCTATCTGCCAATCGCTTCATTCGATACGCGCAAAATTCGGATAACAGGGGACTTTGCCAATGACGATCACTCGCCGCGACGTTTTGCTCGGAGCTACCGCCGCCGCAGCGCTGCTGCCGCTGGCTGCGCGTGCGCAAACTTCTGAAGTGGTGATCGGCGCAACCTATCCGCTGTCGGGCTCCGGCGCCCAGGTGGGCGTCGATGCGCAGCGTGCGTTCGAGACCGCGATCGACATCATCAACAACGATCAGGACTTCGAGCTTCCGCTGGCAAAGGGCGTGGGCTTGCCGGGGCTTGGCGGTACCAAGATCCGTATTGTCTACGCCGACACCCAGGGCGATCCGCAGAAGGGACGCGCCGAAGCCGAGCGACTGATCACGCAGGAGAAGGTCTGCGCCATCCTCGGTTCCTATCAAAGCGCGGTCGCGGTGACGATCAGCCAGATTTGCGAACGCTACCAGATTCCGTTCATGTCGGCGGACAACTCCTCGCCGAGCCTGCATCGTCGCGGTCTGAAGTATTATTTCCGCGCCTCGCCGCATGACGAGATGTTTTCGTCCGGGATGTTCGACTTCCTCGATGCGATGAGGAAGAAGGGCGCCAAGGCCCAGACCCTGGCGCTGTTCCACGAAGACACCATCTTCGGCACCGATTCCGCCAACGCCCAGACCAGGCTCGCGACCGACCGCGGCTACAAGATCGTCGCCGACATCAAGTACCGCGCCAACTCGCCGTCGCTGTCGGCCGAGGTGCAGCAGCTCAAGGCGGCCAATGCCGACGTGCTGATGCCGTCGAGCTACACCACGGACGGCATCCTGCTGGTCAAGACCATGGCCGAGCTCGGTTACAAGCCGAACGCGATCGTGGCCCAGGCGGCCGGCTTCTCCGAGAAAGCGCTCTACGACGCCGTCGGCGACAAACTCGAGGGCGCGATCACCCGCGGCAGCTTCTCGCTCGATCTCGCCGCCAAGCGGCCGATGGTCGGCAAGATCAACGACCTGTTCAAGGCGAAGTCGGGCAAGGACCTCAACGACAACACGTCGCGACAGTTCATGGCCATGATCATCATGGCGGACGCCATCAACCGCGCCAAATCGACCGACGGCGAGAAGATCCGTGATGCGCTGGCCGCGACGGAAATGCCCGGGGAGCAGACCATCATGCCCTGGAAGCGCGTCAAGTTCGACGAGTCGGGCCAAAACAACGATGCCGATCCGGTCCTGCTGCAGTATGTCGGTGGCAAGTTCGTCACCATCTTCCCGGCGCAGGCGGCGGTGGCCGACGCAATCTGGCCGATGAAGTAAGCGATCAGGTTGCGGGCGGGGGACGAAGCGACGTGACAGCTGAAACGATTATCCAGAGTCTTGCGAGCGGCCTGCTGATGGGGCTGCTTTACGGACTGATCGCCGTCGGCCTGGCGTTGATCTTTGGCCTGATGGACGTCGTCAACTTCGCCCATGGCGAATTCCTGATGCTGGCCATGTACGTGACGTTCTTCCTGTTCACGTTCTTCGCGATCGATCCACTGCTGTCGGCGCCGCTGGCTGCCGCCGCCCTGTTTGTCCTGGGGGCGGCGGTCTATCTCGTGATCGTGCGGTTTGCGATGCGTGCCAAGGCCAATGTCGGCATGGTGCAGATTTTCGCGACCTTCGGCCTCGCGATCGTGATGCGGGGCCTCGCGCAACTGTTCTTCACGGCCGACTACCGCAGCGTTCCCAACTCATGGCTCGGCGGCAAGACGGTATCGGTGGCCGGGATCTACCTGCCGCAGCCGCAGCTGTTCGGCGCGCTGGTCGCGATCGCGGCGTTCGGCGGGCTCTATCTCTTCATCAACCGCACCGATTTCGGCCGCGCGCTGGAAGCGACGCGCGAGGATCCCGGTGCGGTGGCCCTCGTCGGCATCGACAAGAACCGCGTGTTCGCGCTCGGCTGGGGTCTCGGCGGTGCGCTGGTCGGGCTTGCAGGCGCCATCATGGCGACCTTCTTCTACATCTATCCCGACGTCGGCGCGTCCTTTGCGCTGATCGCCTATGTCACGGTGGCGCTCGGCGGGTTCGGTAGCGTGTTCGGCGCCTTTGCCGGCGGTATCGTCGTCGGCCTTGTCGAAGCCACCACTGCGCTGATCCTGCCGCCATCGTTGAAATCGGTCGGCATCTACGCGGTCTATCTTCTCGTCGTGTTCATCCGGCCGCGTGGCCTGTTCGGGTCGATGTGATGGACAAGCAATTCGTCGAGCGGCGCCGCCGCGACCTCATCACCGCCGCCGGTCTTGCCGCCGTCGCCGCGATCGTGCCGCTCTTCGTCAAGGACGTGTACGTCCAGAACATCATGGTGCTGACGCTGATGTACGCGGCGTTGTCGCAGAGCTGGAACATCCTGTCCGGCTATTGCGGGCAGATATCGCTCGGACACGCGCTGTATTTCGGGCTCGGTGCCTACACCACCGCGCTGCTGTTCACCAAGTTCGGCGTGCTGCCCTGGTTCGGCATGATCGCCGGCGGGCTGATCTCGGCCGCAATCGCAATGGCGCTGGGCTATCCCTGCTTCCGGCTCGGCGGCCACTACTTTGCGATCGCCACCATCGTGATCGCCGAGATCGGATTGCTGCTGATCCAGAACTGGGATTGGGCAGGCGCGGCCCTTGGCATCGACATTCCCGTGCGCGGCGACAGCTGGCTGAAATTCCAGTTCACGCGCTCGAAGCTGCCATACTTCTACTTCGCGCTGGCGCTCGCCTGCGTCGCCTGGTTCGTCACCTGGTGGCTGGAAGATTCGAAATGGGGTTATTGGTGGCGCGCGGTGAAGGACAATCCGCAGGCGGCCGAGAGCCTCGGCGTCGTCGTATTCAACTCGAAGATGGGCGCGGCGGCGGTCTCCGCCTTCCTGGTCGCGGTCGGCGGCAGCTTCTATGCGCAGTTCGTTTCCTACATCGATCCCGGAAGCGTCATGGGCTTCCAGTTCTCGCTCTTGATGGCGTTGCCGGCAGTGCTCGGCGGCATCGGCACGCTGTGGGGGCCGATGCTCGGCGCCGTCATCCTGATCCCGATCACCGAGCTGACGCGGTCCTATATCGGCGGCTCCGGCCGCGGCGTCGACCTCATCGTCTACGGCGCGCTGATCGTCCTGATCGCACTCGCGCGGCCGGAAGGGCTGGTTGGCCTGTTCTCGCGCCGGCGCAAGGAGGCCACGCGATGACGACGCTCCTGGAAACGCGCGGCGTCTGGCAGCGCTTCGGCGGCCTGATAGCCAACAGCGACGTCTCGATCTCGGTTGGCCGCGGCGAGATCGTCGGCCTGATCGGCCCGAACGGCGCCGGTAAGTCGACGCTGTTCAATTTGATCGCCGGCGTGTTGCCGCCAACCCAGGGCTCGATCATCTTCGATGGCGAGGACGTCACCAATCTGCCGGCGGCCGCGCGCTGCCAGCGCGGGATCGGTCGCACCTTCCAGGTCGTGAAGAGCTTCGAGACCATGACGGTCATCGACAACGTCATCGTTGGCGCGCTCGTGCGCAACACCGTGATGCGCGAGGCCCGCCGCAAGGCGCATGAGGTGCTGGAATTCACCGGCCTTGCCGCGCGCGCCGACGTGCTCGCGAGCGACCTCGTGCCGGCGGAGAAGCGCCGCCTCGAAGTCGCGCGTGCGGTCGCGACCGAGCCGAAGCTGTTGCTGCTCGACGAGGTTCTCACCGGCCTGACGCCCACCGAGGCGCAGACCGGCGTCGCGCTGGTGCGCAAGGTCCGCGAGACCGGCGTCACCGTGCTGATGGTCGAACACGTCATGGAGATCGTGATGCCGCTGGTCGACCGTGCCATCGTGCTCGACCTCGGCAAGGTGCTGGCCGAGGGCAAGCCTTCCGACGTCGTCCGCGATCCCAAGGTGATCAGCGCGTATCTGGGAGATCGTCATGCTGTCGGTGCGTGAAGTCACCACCGCCTATCAGGGCCTGGTTGCGATCTCCGCGGTCTCGATCGAGGTACAGAAGGGCGAGATCGTCTGCGTGGCCGGCGCCAATGGCGCGGGCAAGTCGACGCTGCTGAAATCCATTGCCGGCGCCGAGCGTCCGCGCTCGGGCACGGTGACGTTCGACGGCAAGCGCCTCGACGGCATGGCGCAGCATCTCATCACCGCAACAGGCATCGCCTATGTGCCGGAGAACCGCCGCCTGTTTCCGCGCCTGTCGGTGCGCGACAATCTTCGCCTCGGCAGCTATCTCTACCGCGGTGATGCGAACCGCGAGGGGCCGCTCGATCTCGTCTTCAACCTGTTTCCGCGTCTCCAGGAGCGTTTGGAGCAGCGCGCCGAGACGCTCTCCGGCGGCGAGCAGCAGATGCTCGCCATTGGCCGCGCGCTGATGACCCGCCCGCGGCTGTTGATGCTGGACGAGCCCTCGCAAGGCATCATGCCGAAGCTGGTGGATGAAATCTTCCAGGCGGTGAAGCGCATCCGCGACGCCGGCATGACCGTGCTGATCGTCGAGCAGCGCCTGGCCGAGTGCCTGGAGATCGCCGACCGCGCCTACATCTTGCAGACCGGCCGCGTGCTGATGCAGGGCCCGTCCGCGGAGATCAAGGGCAATCCGGACGTCAGGAAGGCGTATCTGGGATTGTAGCCGCTCGCTAGGATCCCTATCCCGATTGCTTCTTGTTCCGGTTCTTGCTTGCGCCGCGCAGCGTTGACGCGGGTGCGGAAGCTTGCCCGAAGCCATTCATCTGGATGCAAGAGAGCAGGTCGACATAGCTTTCGATGCCACCGGCGGAGGCCTCGGCGGAGCATTGGGTGCGAATCGTCTCCGGCGTCGTCGTCCAGATGGACCCGAGTTGTTGCTGTGCGGTTTGCTCGTCGTTCATGCACGCCTCGTAGGACTGCGGCTCGGTCAGCGACTTGTCGATCTCCTGAGTTGCCTTGCAGTTGGCCTCGACCTTGAGATCGGGGACGCCGCCGCGCGCGGACGTCTGGGCGTTTGCGGAAAGGGACAAGACAACAAAGCAGGCTACAGAGAGGAGGGCGCAGGATACTTTGAAATCCATGACAATTCTCCTGGCGATCGATGAAACAACTCCTTCAGTCAATTACAGGGGATCATGTGCTCGCGATCCCGCTGATGCAAATCAATTCCGGCAGTGCCAGAAGGTGTCGTAGCCCGGATGAGCAAAGCGATATCCGGGACCGCTGGTCCCGCATGTCGCGCCGCTCATGCGGGCTACTCCGTCGCCACATCCTCAGTCATTGCGAGCGCAGCGAAGCAATCCAGAGTCTTTCAGCGGCGGTATTCTGGATTGCTTCGCTACGCTCGCAATGACGAGGATGGGGCCGGGCCTAATGCTCGTGCCCATGGTCCGGCAACGTCACACCGAACACCTTCACCAGATCCTTCACCTGCTCCGGAGACAGATACCGCGGGTTCATCCCGCGCAGCAGCAGGTACAGCTTCGCCGTCTCCTCCAACTCTTCCGTCGCGAACACCGCGGCCTCCAGCGTGTCGCCGGCGACGACCGGGCCGTGATTGGCGAGCAGCACCGATGAATACTTTCCCGCTAGGCCTTTGATCGCATCCGCCACCGCCGGATCGCCCGGGCGGTAATAGGGCACGAGCGCGGTGGCGCCGCACTTCATCAAATAATAGGCCGTCATCGGCGGCAGCGCGGCGCGCGGGTCGATCTCGGGCAGCATCGAGAGCGCAACCGAATGGGTCGAGTGCAGGTGCACGATGGCACGTGCGCTGCCGCGCGTGTCGTAGAGCGCGGTGTGCAGCGGGACTTCCTTGGTCGGCGCATCGCCCGAGATCAGCCGGCCGGTTTCGTCCAGCCGCGACAGCTTTGCGGGATCGAGGAAGCCGAGCGAGGCGTTGGTCGGCGTCACCAGCCAGCCGCCGCCCTCCAGCCTGACGCTGATATTGCCGGAGGATCCCGGCGTCAAGCCGCGCTCGAACAGGGACCGTCCGAAGCGGCAGATATCCTCACGCAGCCGGATCTCGTTGCTGGGTTCAGTTCTCATGGCCGTCATGCCTGCTTGTCTCACGCTTTGGCAGCGCGGCCAAGCCGTGTTATTTGGTTGCCAAGCTGCCGCAAAGGGCGGCTACTTGGGAAACGTTCGTAAGGATCGGTTGTATATGTCCGCCTCCACCTCACCAAATCGGCGTATCGCCGTCGTCGGGCTCGGCTCGATGGGATTCGGCATGGCGACCTCGCTGAAGCGCGCCGGCCATGCCGTCACCGGCTGCGACGTCTCGGCTGACGCGGTGGCGCGGTTCGCGAAGGACGGCGGCGCAGGCGCCAAAACGCCGGCGGAGGCGGCCAGGGATGCCGACATCGTCGTCAGCGTCGTCGTCAATGCCGCCCAGACCGAGGCGATCCTGTTCGGCAAGGATGGCGCGGCCGAGACCATGCCGAATGACAGTGTCTTCATATCCTCCGCCACCATGGATCCGGACGTGGCGCGGCGCCTCGCAAAACAGCTCGAGGCGACCGGCCGGCACTACCTGGATGCACCGATTTCCGGTGGCGCGCAGCGCGCCGCGCAGGGCGAGCTGACGATCCTCGCCTCCGGCAGTCCGGCGGCCTTTGCAAAGGCACGGCCGGCGCTCGATGCCATGGCGGCAAAGCTCTACGAGCTTGGCGATGCCGCTGGCCAAGGCGCCGCCTTCAAGATGATCAACCAATTGCTGGCCGGCGTGCACATCGCCGCCGCGAGCGAAGCAATGGCGTTCGCGGCCAAGCAGGGCCTCGACATCCGCAAGGTCTATGAGGTGATCACGGCTTCCGCCGGCAATTCCTGGATGTTCGAGAATCGCATGCCGCACGTGCTTGACGGCGACTACACGCCGCGCAGCGCCGTCGAGATCTTCGTCAAGGACCTCGGCATCATCCAGGATATGGCGCGCAGCGCCCGATTCCCGGTGCCGGTTTCGGCCGCCGCGCTCCAGATGTTCCTGATGACGGCTGCCGCCGGCATGGGCCGCGATGACGACGCCTCGGTCGCGCGCATGTATGCGCAGGTCACCGGCGTGAAGCTGCCGGGCGACAAGTAAGCAAGAGGATCTGCAATGCCCCGTTTCGCCGCCAACCTCTCGATGATGTTCACCGAGGTGCCGTTCCTCGACCGCTTCGATGCCGCCGCCCAGGCGGGATTCACCGCCGTCGAGTTTCTCTTTCCCTACGAGCATCCGGTGGCGGCCGTCGGCGAGCGTCTCAAGCGCAACGGCCTGACCCAGGCGCTGTTCAATCTGCCGCCGGGCGACTGGAATGCCGGCGAGAAGGGCTTTGCGGCGCTGCCGGCGCGCTTCAATGATCTCAAGGCGAGCCTGGAAACCGCGCTGCCTTACGCCAAGGCGACCGGCGTCAAGCGGCTGCATTTGATGGCCGGCATTGCCAATCGCGGCGAGCGCGTCGCGATCGAGGCCTTTTACAAGTCGGTGGCGTGGGCCGCCGAATTCTTCGCACCGCACGGCATCGACATCGTGCTCGAGCCGATCAATGCCCGCAACGTGCCCGGGTACTTCCTCAACGATTTCGGCTTCGCCCGCGACCTGATCCAGGAGCTTCGGCTGCCGAACCTGAAGCTCCAGTTCGACATCTATCACTGCCAGATCATCCACGGCGACGTCACCATGCGCCTGCGCGAGATGATGCCGATCATCGGACACATCCAGATCGCCAGCATCCCCTCGCGCAACGAGCCCGACGGCGAGGAGCTGAACTATCCGTTCCTGTTCGAAGAACTCGATCGGCTCGGCTATGCCGGCTTCGTCGGCTGCGAATACAATCCACGCGGCAAGACCACCGATGGCCTTGCCTGGTTCAAGCCCTATGCGGGAGTGAAGCCGTGACTCTTGCGCTTGGCTGCATCGCCGACGACTACACCGGCGCCTCTGATCTCGCCAACACGCTGACGCGCGCGGGCCTGCGCACGGTGCAGACCATCGGCGTGCCCTCGGACGATCTGGCGCTGCCCGAGGTCGACGCCGTCGTGGTGTCCTTGAAGAGCCGATCGATCGAGGCGGGCCTTGCCGTATCGCGCTCGCGCGCAGCGGACAAATGGCTGCGCGGCCGCGGCGCGAGCCATGTGCTGTTCAAGATTTGCTCGACCTTCGATTCCACCGACGCCGGCAATATCGGCCCCGTCATGGATGCGCTCCGTTCAGATTGCGGCGAGAGCGCAGTGCTGGTGACCCCGGCGTTTCCGGAGACCGGCCGCACCGTCTACCAGGGCAATCTGTTCGTCGGCCCCGTGCCGCTGAATGAGAGCCCGTTGAAGGATCATCCGCTCAACCCGATGCACGATTCCAACCTGGTGCGCGTGCTGGCGCGCCAGAGCAGGACGCAAGTAGGCCTCGTCGATCTCGCCACCGTCACGCGCGGCGCGGATGCCGTGCGGGCAAGGCTGACCGAACTCGCGGGCAAGGGCATCGGTGCTGCGATCATCGATGCCGTGTTCGACCGCGACCTCGAGACCATCGGTCTCGTCGCGGCCGAACATCGGCTTTCGGTCGGCGCCTCCGGCATAGGCCTCGGACTGGCGCGGGCGCTGGTTTCGACGGGCAAGGTCAAGTCGGCTGCGGGGAGCGGAGAGAGCGGCGCCGCCGTCGGCGGACCGGCAGCATGTCTTGCCGGAAGCTGCTCGCAGGCCACACTTCAGCAGATCGCGAATGCCGAGCGTGTCATGCCGGTGTTGCATCTCGATCCGGACCGTATTCTTACGGGAACAGGCGAAGCGCAGCGTGCGCTGGACTGGGCGAGGCCGCGACTGGCTAAAGGTCCGGTGCTGATCGCATCGAGCTCGACACCCGATCAGGTCGCCGCGCTGCAGGCGCGTCACGGCCGCGACGCGGCCGGGCATGCCATCGAGCAGACGATGGCCGACATCGCTGAAGGCCTCGTAAAATCGGGTGTGCGACGCCTCGTGGTAGCCGGTGGCGAGACTTCCGGCGCCGTGGTCGACCGGTTGAAGATTCCCGGATTTCTCGTAGGAGTGGAGATCGCGGCGGGCGTTCCGGTGCTGCGCGCGGTCGGTGCTGGAGGCGAGATGTTGCTCGCTCTGAAGTCCGGAAATTTCGGCGGTGCGGAGTTTTTCTCGGACGCGCTTAGGCTCATGCGCTGAGAGCAGAGCCTTCTTAGGCGCTCGTTCATTTCTTTCGGCTTCCGTGCTTGTGCGGAGTCGCGGTTCTCAACTGCTCGGTCGTTTTGTTGTTGGATGTCGTCGCCGCAACTTTTGGTTGATACATAGTTCCGGACGCGCCGCCGCGCCAACACAAAGAGACCCGATTATGCTCTCCACCATTTCCATCCGCGCCAAGATCATCAGTGTCGTGGCATTCCTGCTGGTCGCGATGGCCGGCATGGGCCTGCTCGCCGTCATGAAGATGCGGACGATCAACGCCAGCACGGTCGATATCACCACAAACTGGATGCCCAGCGTCCGCGTGATCGGCGACCTCCGTGCGGGCGTCATTACCTACCGCAACGTGATCCGCGAGCACATGCTGTCGGAGACACTGGAGGAAAAGCTTGCGGCCGAGAAGACCCTGGCGACAGTGATCGAGGCGAACACAAAGTTCCGCAAGTCTTATGAGGGTATGATCACCTCGCCCGAAGAGCGAGCTCTGTACAGCGAGTGGTCTAATAAGTGGGAAGAGTACAGGAAGGGCACTCAGGAAGTCATGGCGCTGTCGCGCCGGGACGCCAACAAGATCGCGCATGACGCGCACGAGCTGAACACCAAGACAGTCAACAAGATCGGGCTTGAGGCCGATGCCATCCTGACCAAGGACATCGAGCTCAACACGAAGGGCGGCGATCAGGCTGCTGCAGATGCCGCCGACACGTTTTATTACGCGTTCCTGCTGGTTGCGATCATTCTCGGCGCCGCCGTCATCGTCGGCTTCGGCGTCGGCTTCTACCTCGTCCATGACGTCTCCAGCGGCATCAGTTCAATCATCGAGCCGATGCAGGCACTGGGCAGGGGCGACCTCTCCGCCGAGGTCCCGCACCGCGGCGAGAAGACGGAGATCGGCGCCATGGCTGACGTGCTCCAGGTCTTCAAGGAAGCGCTGATCGCCAAGAAGGCCGCCGACGAGGCCGCCGCGGCCGACGCCGAAGCCAAGATCGAGCGCGGCCGCCGTGTCGACAACATCACCCGCGAATTCGAGACCATGATCGGCGAGATCGTCCAGACGGTGTCGTCGGCCTCGACCCAGTTAGAGGCGTCCGCCTCGACGCTGACCTCGACCGCCGACCGCTCCCAGCGGCTGGCGACCACGGTCGCCGGCGCCTCGGAAGAAGCCTCGACCAACGTGCAGTCGGTGGCCTCGGCCACCGAGGAGATGGCCTCCTCCGTTGGCGAGATCAGCCGACAGGTGCAGGAATCGGCGCGGATGGCGGGCGATGCCGTCGGCCAGGCCCGCGCCACCACCGAGCGCGTCAGCGAGCTCTCCAAGGCGGCGTCCCGCATCGGCGACGTCGTCGAGCTCATCAACACCATTGCCGGCCAGACCAACCTCCTGGCGCTGAACGCGACCATCGAGGCGGCGCGCGCGGGCGAAGCCGGCCGCGGCTTCGCCGTCGTCGCCTCCGAGGTGAAGGCGCTCGCCGAGCAGACCGCGAAGGCGACCGGCGAGATCGGCCAGCAGATCTCCGGGATCCAGGCCGCGACCAACGATTCGGTCGGCGCGATCAAGGAGATCTCCTCGACCATCGAGCGCCTGTCCGAAATCTCCTCGGCGATCGCAGCGGCTGTGGAAGAGCAGGGCGCGGCGACGCAGGAGATCGCCCGCAATGTGCAGCAGGCAGCGCACGGCACTCAGCAGGTTTCCTCCAGCATCACCGACGTGCAGCGGGGTGCGACCGAGACCGGCACGGCCTCCTCGCAAGTGCTGTCGGCGGCGCAGATGCTGTCCAACGACTCGAGCCGGCTCAAGATTGAGGTCAGCAAGTTTCTGACCAACGTCCGCGCCGCGTAATTCGTCGGGCGACCTGTTGATCGAACGACGAGCGGCGCCAAAGGCGCCGCTCGTTTTGTTTGACCTGTAGCACCAGCCAGTCGGCATGTGCCTGAACTGGGTCGGCCCCGCATCGTCCGGCCGCATAGCTGCGATGTCGATTTCGCAGTGCGGTAGCAGGGAAGTGAATGCAGGATAGTGCCTGGTCATTAGCGTTTCATGCAGTGCTCAGGTAAAGGGAAAACAGGATTCCCGTGGGGGCGGATTCCGTATCCCTGCCTGACCTGGATTTGCCTGGCGCATGATTGCTCTGGTCCGTATTGCCCTGAGCCGGCCCTATACGTTTGTCGTGCTGGCGCTCCTGCTCCTGATCATCGGACCGCTCGCCGCATTGCGGACGCCGACCGACATCTTCCCGGACATCCGCATCCCCGTGATCGGCGTGGTCTGGCAGTATACCGGCCTGCCGCCGGACCAGATGTCCGGCCGCATCACCACGCCGTTCCAGCGCGCGTTGACGACGACCGTCAACGACATCGAGCACATCACGGCCAATTCCTATAACGGCTTCGGCATCATCAAGATCTTCTTCCAGCCGAACGTCGACATCCGCACCGCCAACGCGCAGGTCACGGCGATCTCGCAGACGCTGCTGAAGCAGATGCCGCCGGGCGCGACGCCGCCCCTGATCCTGAACTACTCCGCCTCGACCGTGCCGATCATCCAGGTGGCGCTGTCGGGCGACGGCCTCACTGAGCAGAACCTCGCCGACATCGGCATCAACCAGCTGCGCACGCCGCTGGTCACCGTGCCCGGCGCGGCGATCCCGTATCCGTTCGGCGGCAAGCAGCGCCAGGTCCAGATCGATCTCGATCCGACCGCGCTTCAGGCCCGCGGGCTATCCGGCCAGGACGTCGCCAACGCGCTGGCCGCCCAGAACCTGATCACGCCGGTCGGCACCCAGAAGATCGGCCAGTTCGAATACAACATCCAGCTCAACAACTCGCCGCTGAAGATCGACGAGCTGGGCAACCTCCCGATCAAGACCGTCAACGGCGCCATGGTCTATGTGCGCGACGTCGCCACCGTGCGCGACGGCAATCCGCCGCAGACCAACATCGTCCATGTCGACGGCAACCGCTCGGTGCTGATGATGGTGCTGAAGGCGGGCGCGACCTCGACGCTCGACATCATCGCCGGCATCAAGCAGAAGGTGATCGAGGTCAAGGACCAGCTCCCGGATGCCCTGAAGATCGGCTTCATCGGCGATCAGTCGGTATTCGTCCGCGGCGCCATTCAAGGCGTCGCCTTCGAGGGCGTGATCGCGGCGCTGCTGACCAGCATCATGATCCTCTTGTTCCTCGGCAGCTGGCGCTCGACCATCATCATCGCGGTGTCGATCCCGCTCTCCGTTCTCGGCGCCATCATCATGCTGGCCGCGATCGGCGAGACGCTGAACATCATGACGCTCGGCGGCCTTGCGCTCGCGGTCGGCATCCTTGTCGACGACGCCACCGTCACCATCGAGAACATCAACTACCATCTGGAGCAGGGCAAGCCGGTCGAGCAATCGATCCTCGACGGCGCCAACCAGATCGTGACGCCGGCCTTCGTCTCGCTGCTCTGTATCTGCATCGTGTTCGTGCCGATGTTCTTCCTCACCGGGGTCGCACGCTTCCTGTTCGTGCCGATGGCGGAGGCCGTGATGTTCGCGATGATCTGGTCGTTCATCCTGTCGCGCACGCTGGTGCCGACGATGGCGAACTACCTCCTTAAAGTGCAGGTCCATCACGAGGGTGCCCCACCGAAGTCGCGCAATCCATTCGTCTGGTTCCAGCGCGGCTTCGAGGCGCGGTTCGAGCGCATCCGGGGCGGCTACCGCCGCCTGCTCGGCCTCGCTTTGGCGCATCGCGCCATGTTCGTGATCGGCTTCATCTGCGTTGTCGGCGCGTCCTTCGCGCTGGTGCCGTTCCTCGGGCGCAACTTCTTCCCCGCGGTCGATGCCGGCAACATCCTGATGCATGTCCGCACGCAAGTCGGCACCCGCGTCGAGGAGACTGCCAACCAGCTCGCCGACGTGCAGAAAGCAGTCCGCAAGCTGATCCCGGGCGAGATCGAGACCATGACCGACAACATCGGCATGCCGATCTCCGGCATCAACATGACCTACAACAACACCGGCGTGATCGGTCCGCAGGACGGCGACATCCAGATCAAGCTGAAGGAAGGCCACAAGCCGACCGAGGAGCATGTGAAGGTGCTGCGTGAGCAATTGCCGCGGCTGTTCCCAGGCGTCAGCTTCGCCTTCCTGCCGGCCGACATCGTCAGCCAGATCCTGAATTTCGGTGCGCCCGCGCCGATCGACCTGCAGATCCGCGGCGCCAATCTCAGCGCCAACTTCGCCTACGCCAACCACCTGCTGGCGAAGGTCCGGCGGATTCCGGGCGTGGCCGATGCGCGCATCCAGCAATCGCCGAGCAACCCGACCTTCAACATCGATGTCGACCGCACCCGCGCCCAATATGTCGGTCTGACCGAGCGCGACGTCACCAACAGCCTCGTCGTCAACCTCGCCGGCTCCTCGCAGGTCGCACCGACCTACTACCTGAACCCCGACAACGGCGTGTCCTACTCGATCGTCATGCAGACGCCGCAGTACCAGATCGACTCGCTCAGCGCGCTGCAGACGCTGCCGATCACGGCCGCGGGCAATGCGCAGTCGCCGATTCTCGGTGGCATCGCCGATATCAAGCGTTCGACCTCCAGCGCGGTGGTCTCGCAATACGACATCCAGTCGATGGTGCAGATCTTTGCAACGACCTCGGGTCGCGATCTCGGCGCGGTCGCCGCCGAGATCCGAAAATTGATCGCCGACACCGCGAAAGAGGTGCCGAAGGGCTCGTCCGTGGTGTTGCTCGGCCAGGTGCAGACCATGAACAGCGCCTTCACTGGTCTCTTGTTCGGCTTGCTCGGGGCCGTCGTGCTGATCTACTTCCTGATCGTCGTGAACTTCCAGTCCTGGTCCGATCCGTTCGTGATCATCACGGCGCTGCCGGCCGCGCTCGCCGGCATCGTCTGGATGCTGTTCGCGACGGAGACAACGCTGTCGGTCCCGGCGCTCACCGGCGCGATCATGTGCATGGGCGTTGCCACGGCCAACAGCGTGCTCGTGATCTCCTTCGCGCGCGAGCGCTACGAGGAGCTGGGCGATCCCATCGCAGCGGCGCTTGAGGCCGGCTTCGTCCGGTTCCGCCCCGTCCTGATGACTGCGCTCGCCATGATCATCGGCATGGCGCCGATGGCGCTGGGTCTGGGCGAGGGCGGCGAGCAGAATGCGCCGCTCGGCCGCGCCGTGATCGGCGGCCTGATCTTTGCGACCTTCGCCACACTGATGTTCGTTCCCGTGGTATTCAGCATGGTCCACAAGAAACAAGGCGCCAAAGCCGCCGCCTCAACGGAGACCCCGCATGTCGCCCACTGAACCCCGCTCGGCGGTGTCGCACCGGAAACTGGGCATTTTCGGCGTGGTTGCGCTGATTGCGGTGGGCCTTGTCGTCGGCACCGGCATCCGCGCCCGCGAGGAGCAGGGCTCCAAGCTGAAGGAATGGACCGATGATCAGGCGGTTCCCAGCGTCGCTGTGACCCAGCCGAGTGCCAAGGCCCTCAACGCCACCATCGATCTGCCGGGACGGCTGGAGGCCTATTATCGTGCGCCGATCTTCGCCCGCGTGAGCGGCTACCTCAAAAGCTGGAGCGCCGACATCGGCGCCCGCGTCAGGGCCGGGCAGGTGATCGCCGAGATCGAGGCGCCGGACCTTGACCAGCAGCTGCTTCAGGCCCGCGCCGACCTCGCCAGCCAGCAGGCCAGCGCCAGGCTGTCGGAAGCAACGCTGAACCGGCGCAAGACGCTGGTCGCCTCCAACTTCGTCTCCGCGCAGGAGATCGACGAACGCACCGCCGATCTCTCCAACAAGAACGCCGCCGTGAATTCGGGCAAGGCCAATGTCGAGCGGCTGGAAGCGCTCGCCGGCTACAAGAAGATCACCGCGCCGTTCGACGGCGTGGTGACGGCGCGCGATACCGATGTCGGCGCGCTGATCAACGCCGGCGGCGGCTCGGGCCCGGCGATGTTCGTGGTCTCCGACATCACCAAGCTGCGCGTCTACGTCAACGTGCCCCAGAACTACGTGCCGGCGATCAGGATCGGCGCCAAGGCCACCATCACGCTGCCGGAGTACCCGAACCGGACTTTTCAGGCGACGGTGGAGGCTTCCTCGCAGGCCGTCGACGTCGCCTCGGGCACTACGCGCATGCAGCTCGGGCTCGACAATTCCAGCGGCGAGCTGATGCCCGGCGGCTATGCCAGCGTGAAGCTGAACCTGCAGCGCGATTCCGCCCCGCTCAGCATTCCCGCCAGCGCGCTGATCTTCAACGGCAGCGGCCTGCGCGTTGCGACGGTTGGGGCGGACGACAAGGTGCTGTTCAAGACCGTGACCATCTCCCGCGATCTCGGTCGCGAGATCGAGCTCGCCTCGGGCATCGGGCCGGACGATCGCGTCATCACAGCGCCGCCGGATGGTCTTGCGGACGGCGATCAGGTCCGCGTCGTCGGCGCCGGCGCCAATGGCAAGCCGACGACAGCGTCGGAGAAGCAGCCGCCGAAGAGCTAGAGCGTTTCACATTTTGATTGAAGCATAACCGGCGCTGGCGAAGTAGTTGGCGCATTCGCGAGGCTGGATGTCTTGGACGAGGTGACCGATATGGCGCCAAGTCTCCTCGATTGAGCGCTTCTGAGCTTGCCGCATCCAGTGTTTGATCTTGGAGAAGGCCTGTTCGATTGGGTTGAGGTCGGGCGAGTATGGCGGCAGGTACCAGAGTCTGGCGCCAGCAGCCTTGATCATTTGCCTGACGGCTTTCGACTTATGGCTTCCGAGATTGTCGAGAATGACGATGTCGCCTTCACGCAGGGTTGGCAGGAGAATGTGCTTTACGTAACCACGGAAGCATTCACCGTTGATCGGGCCATCGAAGACGCAGGGTGCCGTGAGTTGGTCATGGCGGAGCGCGCCGAGGAATGTGAGGGTACGCCAGTGACCGTGCGGAGCGAAGCCGCGCAGGCGCGCCCCTTTGGGTCCCCAGCCTCGCAAAGGGGCCATGTTGGTCTTGATCCAGGTCTCATCGATGAAGACGAGCCGGCCCGGATCGAGCCCGGCCTGCCAGGCTCGCCAACGCAAGCGCCTACGAGAGACGTCGGCGCGAGCCTGTTCGAGGGCGAACAGTGTTTTTTTTGAACCGCAGCCCTTCCCGGCGCAGGAACAGCCAGACCGCATTGTGTGAGACCTTGACCCCACGGGCTGCCAGTTCCGCCTTCAGACCATGCAGCGTCAGGTGCGGCGTCTGAGTGATCCGCTCGACGATGAAGGCGCGGTGCGGATCAAGCACAGGCTTGCGGTGACCACCCATCTTGCCAGGCGCTACCGAGCCGGTCGTTCGATAACGCTGTGACCACTTCACAACTGACGAGACAGCAACGCCAAACCGTTCCGCCACAGATCGGCAGCTCTCACCTTTGGCAACAGCGGATACCGCACGCTTACGCAAATCGTTGGAAATTGGTCGGACCATCGGATGCTGGCCTCCAGCCCAGCCAGCATCTTGAATCATATTCGTCCCAGACCCGGAATCTTGAGGGTTCTGTGAGGTCGCGTGGCAGGCGCGAGCCGCGCGCTCTGTGGTGCGTGCGACCTCATAGAAGCCGGATTGAACGAAGCTGCGGAGTTGTGGGCGCTATGGGAATAGTGCAGCGGGTGCGGCTGCGGGGAACGCTCGCCTGTGGTCGCCGCGCGTCCGCGAGTCATTCATCGGATGTGAGGGGCCCGATTGATCGGGCCAAGGGCGCGATCCAGCGAGCGATTTGCAGCGCTGGGATGCGCTACCGAACGATTGGCGGGGTGTTCGGTGACGAGCGCGGCCACGGCGACTTCGGACGTTGCCACCAAGAAGGTGATTACGGAAGGGGTGGATGGTACAGACGCTGGTCATGACGTATCACAATGAAACGGCTGGTCGCGCGCGCAGGCTCGCGGGACGATATCGACGCGCCGCATGGTGCCGCCACAATGCGGGCAGACGGGGATCTCGCATTTGGTGAGGGGATCGGCGCCGGCTTCTTGATCAGTCGGAGCGTTGCGGACAGCAAGGAGTTGACGGCAGAAAGCGATTTTATCGTTGCGTCCGCCATTGGCGAGGAAACCATAGTGGCGGATGCGGTGGAAGCTGTCCGGCAGGGTGTGCAGGAGAAAGCGACGAATGAACTCATCGGCCTTAAGCGTCATCACTTTGGTTTTACGATTCTGCCGATAGTCCTTCCAGGCAAAGCTCACCTTGCCGTCGGCAAGCGAGATCAGCCTACTGTTGGCGATGGCGACGCGATGCGTATAGCGGCCGAGATAAGCCAGCACCTGTTCGGGCCCACCGAATGGCGGCTTGGCATAGACGACCCAGTCGGTCCATCGAAGTTGAGCGAGGCGCTCGGCGAATGCGGCGGGATCGGCGAGACGGGCGAGATCGCCAAAGAAGCCCAACTGGCCAGCCGCGAAGGCAGCTTGCAGCTCTTGCAGAAACAGGCGGCGGAACAGCCTGGAGAGGACGCGCACCGGCAGGAAGAAGCCGGGCCGGCAAGCGACCCAGTGTGTGCCGTCGAGTGAAGGTCCACCACCAGGCACGACGCAGTGGATATGCGGATGGTGTTGCAGGGTTTGACCCCAAGTATGGAGGACGGCGGTCAGACCGAGCTGAGCGCCGAGATGCTTGGGGTCGGCCGCGATGGTGGTGAGCGTCTCGGCCGCGCAGCGGAACAGAATGGCATAGACCACCGCCTTGTTCTGGAAAGCAATCTCTCTGGCCGGCGCCGGCAAGGTGAAGACGACGTGGAAGTATGGCACGGGAAGGAGTTCGGATTGTCGCTCGGCAAGCCATTGCGCGCGCGCCGAGCCTTGGCACTTCGGGCAATGCCGATTGCGACAGGAGTTGTAGGCGATCCGGGTGGCACCGCAGTCGTCGCATTGCTCGATGTGGCCGCCAAGCACAGCCGTCCGGCATGCCGTGATCGCGCCCATGACGCGCCGCTCGACGCGACCCAGATGTCCGGCACGAGCTTGCCGAAACGCTTCGCCGTGGCGGCGGAAGATATCCGCCACTTCCAGAACTGGAGTCATCAGGTCCGCTCAGCCGGGCGGCACGACCTCCAGGCGGAGCCGGTCAAGCGGACTTGGCGTATTGCTGATGGTCTTTGTGGCGACTTGGGTATAGCGCGCCGTGCTCTGCAGACTGGCATGGCCGAGCAGCACCTGGATGATGCGCACGTCGGCCCCGTTCTCCAGGAGATGGGTCGCGAATGTGTGCCGCAGCGTATGCACTGTCACCGACTTGCTCAAGCCGGCCGCCGTACAGGCTGAACGGCAGGCGGCGTGCAGCACGTTAGGGACGAGCGGACGCTCGTCGTCGCGGCCGGGAAATAGCCATCGTTTGGGCCGAGTGAGCCGCCAATACGTCCGCAGAATCCTCAAAAGCTGCGGCGAGAGCATAACGTAACGGTCCTTGCCGCCCTTGCCGTGCTCGACCCGGATCAACATCCGCTGGCTATCAATGTCGACAACCTTCAAGAGGACCACTTCCGATACGCGCAAGCCTGCGGCATAGACGGTGGTCAGCGCGGTACGGCTCTTGAGGCTTGGGATTGCTTCCAGGAAGCGCACGACCTCGTCGGCGCTCAGCACCACCGGCAGTTTGCGCGGTTTACGCGCATAGGCGATGCGCTCCGGAACGGTGTCATGACCCAGCGTCACACCGTAGAAAAACCGCAGTGCGCAGACGATCTGGTTCAGCGCCGGCCAGGACATCCCCGTCGCAACCAGATGAACCTGGAAAGCACGGATATCCTCCAGGTCGAGGCGGTCAGGAGAACGACCGAAATATCGGCTCAACTTCGCTACGGCGTTGAGGTAGGATTGCTGCGTCGCCGGTGACAGATTGCGGACCGTCATGTCCTCGATCATGCGGCGGCGAAGTGGGCTGATCTCAGCCATCGGAAAACCTCCTGTCTAAAGGGTTGGGCTTCGAAAACCCGCAATCCTCTCAGACAGGAGGCAATCCTTGCTATGCCTCCCTACATGCCGCGCCAGCGGCTTCGTTCAATCCCTTCCGATTCAATAAATCCGTGAACCGCTCTAGCTCTTCTTCACCTCGCCCCGCTTGCGGGGAGAGGTCGGATCGTATCGTGGATGCGATCCGCGTGAGGGGGACTCTCCGCGAGTCCAATTCTCATCGTCCTCGTCGCAAGCGGGGAGAGGGATACTACCCCACCCGCCACTCCGGCACGCCATCGGCGGCCATCGTGACCTCGCCGAGTGAGCCCACTGGGGTGCGATTCATGTCCAGCAAATGCCCCAGCGTCGCGCTGTCGCTCGCCGGAATCCGCGCCAACGTGCGCCGATCATCCGCAGTGCGCAGCATCACCACGCCATGCTCGACACCGCCCCCACGGCCGTAGAGCACCGTGAAGCTCTCGACCTTGCCCTCGCCTGACGCCTCCGTCACGAACTCCGGCACCGCGCGCCTGTTGCGGTCGGCCTCGCCTTGCACACTCGTCTCCTGCGCCATCGCCTCGCGCGGCGGCGCCTTCGAGACCACCAGCGCATGATGCTTGGTGACGAAACCGCCCTGGCCGTAGAGCATGCCGAGTTTTGCGCCATCGCGCACGCGCCGCACCATGGCGCAGGCCGCGTGCGTCATGTAGGTGTTGAGCGGCGCGCCGAAGAAGGTGAGACCACCGGTCACGGTCGGCTGCACGTCGGCCGAAAGGCCCAGCGTCCGCCGCGCCATCTTGGGGACGCAAGGGAAGCAGCTGTAGAGCTCGATCGCGTCGAATTTTTTGCCTCCGGCAAGATCCATCACCGCCTTCAGCACCGCGTTCTGCGGATGGCTCTCGTAGAACTGGTCGCGCAGCAGATAGTCGCGTGGCTCCTCGGCCGAGGCGCCGCCGAGCGGATAGACCAGCTTGTGTTCCGCGATGCCTGCCGCGCGCGACTTGGCAAGGCTTGTGAGCAGCACGGCGCCGCCCATGTTGACGCTTGGGTTGGCGACCATCAGCTTGTTGTAGGGCCAGGCGATCAGCCGGTTGTCCGCCGTCGGCGTCGTGATCTCCTCGGGCGCATAGCGTCGCTTCAGCCAGGCGTTGGGATTCTGCGCGGCGGCTTCCGAATAGCGCGACCACAACGTGCCTGACTCCGCCATCGCCTCGCGCGGCGTCTGGCCCCAATGCGCGGAGGAGCCGGCTTCATAGAACGGATAGACCGTGACGGGCCGGAACACGCCGAGCTTCACCGCCAGCGGCTTCTGGAACGCCGCGCCGCGCTTGGGCTCCTCGACGTCATGCGCGAACGGCGTCCATGGCAATTGCGCCCCGGCACGCTCCGCCTTGGTCGCGGTCGACTGCGCCTCCGCGCCGCACACCGCGGCGACGGTGCATTCGCTGCGCGCGATGCGCTTGGCCGCCTCGTGGATGTAGCGGATCGGGCTCTCGCCGCCGACCGGGCCGTAATAGCAATGCGCCGGCGTGACGCCGAGGCGCTGCGCCAGCTGCTTCTCCGGATCGCGATAGCGCCAGCTCAGGAAGTTGACGACGTCGAGCGACTGCAACTCGCCGAGCAGCTGCGCACCGGCATCCGCCTCTGCGCGCCGCAGCGCCCGCTCGAGCAGGTCGAGCGGCTCGAGGCCCTCGGTGAGCTCCTTGGGGCGGTCGACGATCTCGCCGATGCCGACGATGACGGGGATGCGGTCTTCGGGAATGTTGGTCATTTCATCTTGCTTCAATTCACGATGTCAGCTGTTTCGTCATTGCGAGCGCAGCGAAGCAATCCCGAATCTTTCCGTGGCGGCAGCCTGGATTGCTTCGCCTCGCTCGCAATGACGGTGTGGATGCTACTCCGCCACCAGCGCATTCATGTGCTCGACGGCTTCGGCGAAATCTTCCTTGAACTCCTGCACCACCGCGCCCGCCGACTTCACGCTGTCGATCAGGCCGACGCCTTGGCCGACAAAATAGCTGACGAGGTCGCGCGCCCTGGCATTCCCGCTTGCGGCTGCGCGGTCGATTGCGTTGAAGGCGTCGCGGCTGACGATGCTTTGCAGCGGCATCGGCAGCGCGCCGGGGCTCTCCGGCGCACGGTCCCAGGCATCGGTCCAGACCGAGCGGAGCTGCCGCGCCGGCTTGCCGGTGCGCCCCTTCGAGCGCACCGCGTCGCGCGAGGACGCCGCGATCATCTTCTCGCGGAAGATTGCCGTGGTCTCGGCCTCGACGGTCGCGAGCCAAACCGAACCGGTCCAGGCACCGGCGGCGCCCATTGCCATGCAGGCCGCCATCTGCCGTCCCGTCATGATGCCGCCTGCCGCCAGCACCGGCACGTCGCGGATGCGCTTGATCGCCTTGATCACCTCCGGCACCAGCACCATGGTCGAGACCTCGCCGCAATGGCCGCCGGCTTCGGTGCCCTGCACCACGAGGATGTCGACCCCCGCCGCGACCTGGCGCAGCGCGTGCTCCTTGGCGCCGACGAGCGCTGCGACCGGCACGCCATGTTTCTTGCCCATCTCGATCATCGCCTTCGGCGGCACGCCCAGCGCATTTGCGATCAGACGGATCGGATGATTGAAAGACACCTGGAGCAATTGAAGCGCGGTCTTCCCGTCGAATGGCTGTGGCTGATTGTCCGCCACTTCGGTGGCGGTCAGCTCGATATCGTATTTCTTCAGAAGATGGCGCGTGTAGTCGCGGTGCGCCTGCGGCACGCGCGCTTCCAGGCTCTTCCAGGTGACGTCCTTCTCGCCCGCCGTCGAAATATTCTCGGGGATCAGAACGTCGATGCCGTAGGGCTTGCCGTCGATGTGGTCGTCGATCCATTTCAGCTCGCGTTCGAGCGTGTCGGGTGTGTGCACGGTGGCACCTAACACGCCGAAGCCGCCGGCGCGGCTGACGGCGGCGACGACGTCGCGGCAATGGCTGAAGGCGAGCAGCGGGAACTCGATGCCCAGCATGTCGCAGATCGGCGATTTCATGGTTCTCTCCCGGCGGCAGGCTACGCATTCTCGTTGCTTTCGCTGGCAAAGCAAAGTGACGCTAGCCGATCGATGACATGCCGGATTCGGCGAGGCATCTTGTGTGTAGACGTCGCGCGCTATCCGCGGGCCGTAGGCCGCAGCGTCCCAAGTGATGCCGTCATTCCGGGGCTCGCGCGAGCGAGAACCCGGAAGCCATTTCTCAGCGCATTCTCGGCGGGATGGATTCCGGGCTGGCCCTGCGGGTGCCCCGGAATGACGGCGGGGAGGGGCTGCCATGACAAAACGCGGAGTTGTCCCGTCCGGCACTGCATTTCGGCGCCCTTGTCATCGGCCAATTGCGGGCTAATTAATGCAGACGCATCTTTTTTGCCGGAGCCCCCATGACCGACGCCCCCGCCTACGTGCCGCCCAAAGTCTGGACCTGGAACAAGGAGAATGGCGGGCAGTTCGCCAGCATCAACCGCCCGATCGCCGGCCCCACCCACGACAAGGAGCTGCCGGTCGGCAAGCATCCGCTCCAGCTCTATTCGCTGGCGACGCCGAACGGGGTGAAGGTCACGGTGATGCTGGAGGAGCTTCTGTCGCTCGGCCACAAGGGGGCCGAATACGATGCCTGGCTGATCAGGATCGGCAATGGCGATCAGTTCGGCAGCGGCTTTGTCGACATCAACCCGAATTCGAAGATCCCCGCGCTGATGGATCGCTCCGGGCCGGAGCCGATCCGGGTGTTCGAGTCGGGCTCGATCCTGTTCTACCTCGCCGAGAAGTTCGACGCTTTTCTGCCCAAGGACATCAAGACCCGTACCGAGGCCATGTCCTGGCTGTTCTGGCAGATGGGCAGCGCGCCCTATCTCGGTGGTGGCTTCGGCCATTTCTACGCCTATGCGCCGTTCAAGATCGAATATGCCATCGACCGCTTCGCGATGGAGACCAAGCGCCAGCTCGACGTGCTCGACCGCCGCCTTGCCGACAACGAGTACCTCGCGGGCAAGGAGTACACCATCGCCGATATCGCGGTGTGGCCCTGGTACGGCGCGCTCGCCAAGGGGCTGGTCTACGGCGCCGGCGAATTCTTGTCGGTGCAGGACTACAAGCACGTGCAACGCTGGACCGACCAGATCGCAAAGCGCCCGGCCGTGAAGCGCGGCCGCATGGTCAACCGCGTCTCCGGCGATCCCGCCAGCCAGCTGCACGAGCGCCACGACGCCAGCGATTTCGAGACGAAGACCCAGGACAAGCTCGCGCCCGCCACGTAGGGCGGTTGCTTCTTCACCTCGCCCCGCTTGCGGGAAGAGGTCGAATTCGATCGCAGATCGAATTCGGGTGAGGGGAGTCTCCGCGAGTTCGACTGTCACATCTTTGCGGAAGCTCCCCTCGCCCTGACCCTCTCCCCGCAAGCGGGAGAGGGGAAAGAGAGAGCGGAGCTTTACGCCATGCTGAGCTCGTGCCGTCCCACCACCATCCAGTGCACCTCGTCCGGGCCGTCGGCAAACCGCAGGTGCCGCACGTCCTGGTACATTTCGGCGAGTGGTGTCCAATGCGAGATGCCGGTGGCGCCGTGCATCTGGATGGCCTGGTCAATGATCTTGCAGGCGCGCTCGGGCACCATGGCCTTGACCATGGAAACCCAGACGCGGGCCTCCTTGTTGCCGAGCACGTCCATCGCCTTGGCGGCCTTCAGCACCATCAGCCGCATCGCCTCGATCTCGCAGCGCGCCTGCGCGATGATCTGCATGTTGCCGCCGAGATGGGCGATCTTCTTGCCGAAGGCTTCGCGGGTGAGGCCACGCTGCACCATGAGGTCGAGCGCCTTCTCGGCCTTGCCGATGGTGCGCATGCAGTGATGGATACGGCCCGGGCCGAGGCGCAGCTGCGAGATCTCGAAGCCGCGGCCCTCGCCGAGCAGCATGTTCTCCTTCGGCACGCGCACATTGTTGAAGCGCATGTGCATGTGGCCGCGCGGCGCGTGGTCCTGGCCGAACACGTACATGGGGCCGAGCACCTCGACGCCGGGCGTGTCGCGCGGTACCAGGATCTGCGACTGCTGCTTGCTCGGCGCCGCGTCCGGGTTGGTCTTCACCATCACGATGAGGATCTTGCAGCGGGGATCGCCGAGGCCGGAGATGTAGTACTTCTCACCGTTGATGACCCATTCGTCGCCGACGAGCTTGGCGGTGGTCGAGATGTTCTTGGCGTCGGAGGAAGCGACGTTCGGCTCGGTCATGACATAGGCCGAGCGGATCTCGCCGTTGAGCAGCGGCTTCAGCCATTTCTCCTTCTGCTCCTGGGTGCCGACGCGCTCCAGCACCTCCATGTTGCCGGTATCCGGCGCCGAGCAGTTCATGGTCTCCGAGGCGAGCGGGCTCTTGCCGAGCTCGGCGGCGATATAGGCGTAGTCGAGATTCTTCAGGCCCTGGCCGGTCTCGTCATCGGGGAGGAAGAAGTTCCAGAGGCCTTCCTGCTTGGCCTTGTTCTTGGCCTTCTCCAGCAGCTCGAGCTGCTTCGGCGTGAAGCTCCAGCGATCCTCCTTGCCTTCGCCGGCCTTGGCGAACTCGATCGACATCGGCTCGACGGTGTCGCGGATGAACTTCTTGACGTGATCGTAAAGCGGCCGGACCTGGTCCGACATCCTGAGGTCGTTGAGCTCATCGCCCGGATTGAGCGTGTAGTTGGTGGTGCGGGGAATGTAGGTGTGTTTTGTCATTGGTCCTCCCGGGAGCGCTGAGATCATGTTGGCCGGGAGAATAGTCGCAGCGATGCCAAAGTGCGAGCGCGTATTTTCTCACGCGAGGCCATGCCACGCGATGGAATATCGCGACGACGTTTGAAATGTTGTTTGAATGGGGCGGCGCGCAAGTGGGCTGGAGCGCCGTCCGATCCCGGGACTCCGTCATTGCGGGCGCAGAGAAGCAATCCGGAATCTTACCGCGGCGGCAGTCCGGATTGCTTCGTCGCAAGAGCTCCTCGCAATGACGAGGACGGTCCGGTCGGCCTCAAGCCGGCATCCGGTGCATCGCGCAGATCTTGTTGCCGTCCAGGTCGCGCAAGTAAGCGAGATAGAGCTTGTTGCCCGCGCCCTCGCGGATGCCGGGCGGATTTTCGATCGGCGTTCCGCCGGCCGCGACGCCGGCGGCGTGCCATCTGTCGACCTGCTCGGGCGAGTTGGCGGCAAAGCCGATGGTGCCGCCGTTCGCGCAGGTCGCCGGCTCGCCGTTGATCGGCTTCGTCACGGAGAACACGCCGGTCTTGGTGAAGTAGAAGATGCGGTGACCGTCGACCTTGGCGGGGCGCACCTCGAGCGTGCTCAGTAGGCTGTCGTAGAACGCCTTGGCCTTGTCGAGATCGTTGGTGCCGATCATCACGTGCGAGAACATTTGCCCATTCCCCTCAGTGTTTGTAGCCCGAATGGAGCGTAGCGAAATCCGGGTCTTGTTTGCTTCTTGGAAATCCCGGATTGCGCTTCGCTCCATCCGGGCTACGAGACTCAGAACGCCGTATAGCCGCCGTCGATCACGAACGTGTCCGCGGTGTGATAGGATGACGCCTTGCTCATCAGGTACACCGCAATGCCGCCGAAATCAGAAGGCTCTCCGAAGCGGCGCTGCGGAATGCGCGGCATCACGTTGGCGACGAATTTTTCGTTCGCCATGATGCCCGCGGTCATGTCGCTCTTGATCCAGCCGGGCAGGATCGCGTTCGCGGTGACGCCGTGGCGCGCGAGCTCGACGCCGAGCGCGGGGACCACCGCGTTGATCGCGGCCTTGGTCGCCGCATAGTGCTCGTTGCGCGCGGTGCCGAAGATCGAGGCGAGGCTCGAGGTCGCGACCAGCCGGCCGAAGGGATCGCCGGCACTGGCGCGGTCGACCATATGGCGGGCGGCGGCCTGGAATGAATGAAACACGCCGTCGAGATTGGTCGCAAACATCGAGCTCCATTCCTCTTCGGTGCGCTCGATGAAGGCGCGGCGGCCGCCGCCGCCGATGCCGGCGTTAGCGAAGCAACCGTCGACCCTGCCGAAGCTGTCGAGCGTCGCCTTCATCGCGGCATTCACGGAAGCTGGATCGGTGACGTCGCAAACGCGGGTATCCACCTTGCCTGACAGCCCCGCCATGCTCGCGGCAGCAGCCTTGTTCTTGTCAGCATTGCGGCCCCAGATCGAGACGTTGCAGCCCTGGCCGGCAAGCGCCTGCGCGATGCCGAGCCCGATGCCGCCATTGCCGCCGGTGATCACGGCGACGCGGCCCGAGAGGTCGAAAATGTTCATGGCGCGTTTCCTGTTCTTGGCATAAAGCGCGTCAGCAGCTGCGCACAAGATTGCTTGCTATGCTCCGATCACCATGGACAAGACCGCGCCAAAAATCAAATATGAGCCCCGGCAAAAAGTAATTCCGGTCTGCGAAACTGACGCAGGCCGCAACTGATGAGGAAACCATGCAGTTCAAACACGTCACGCTCGATTTCGATGGCTCGGTCGCGATCCTCAGGCTCGACCATCAGGAGGTGATGAACGCGGTCTCCATCGACATGCTCGGCGGCCTTGCCGAGGCGCTCGATACGATCGAGGAGAAGAAGGATGAGGTGCGCTGCGTCGTGCTGACCGGCGCGGGCCGCGCCTTCTGCACCGGCGCCAATCTCCAGGGCCGCAACAACCAGTCGAAGAAGACCAAGGCGGGCCTGACGCTGGAGACCGGCTTTCATCCCTTCCTGCGCCGCATCCGCAATCTGCACTGCCCCATCGTCACCGCGGTCAACGGGCCGGCGGCTGGCGCCGGCATGAGCTTCGCGCTGCTCGGCGACATGATCCTGTGCGCGCGGTCCTCTTACTTTCTGCAAGCCTTCCGCCGCATCGGCCTCGTGCCGGATTGCGGCTCGACCTGGCTGCTGCCGCGCCTCGTCGGCCGCGCGCGTTCGATCGAATTGTCGCTGATGGGCGAGCGGCTGCCGGCCGAGAAGGCGCTGGAATGGGGCCTCGTCAACCGTGTCTATGACGATGGCGTGCTGATGGAGGAGGCGATGAAGCTCGCGCGCGAGCTTGCCAGCGGCCCGACCGTGGCGCTGTCGCTGATCCGCAAGCTCTACTGGGACAGCCCGGAGAATTCCTTCGAGGACCAGCTCAATCTCGAATTCCAGTGCCAGCTCCGCGCCGGCGACACCCAGGATTTTCGCGAGGGTGTCGGCGCGTTCCTGGAGAAGCGTGCCGCGCAGTTCAAGGGCAAATGATCGAGACGGAGCTTTCGCGCAGCGTCCAGCGCTGGTACCCGGGCGCGACCGGCGTCACCGGTGCGGCAAAATTGTCCGGCGGCGCCAGCCAGGAGACCTGGCGCTTCGACATCGTGCATCCCAATGGGCCGATCGGCGCGATCCTGCGCCGCTCACCGAAGGGCTATGGCGCCGCTCCAACGCGTGCGGCGGGACTTGCCGCCGAAGCGCAGCTGATGCAGCTCGCGTTCGAGGCGGGCGTGCCGTCGCCGCGCGTGATGCATGTGCTGACGGCCGAGGATGATCTCGGCACCGGCTTCATCATGCAGCGGGTCGAGGGCGAGACCATCGCCCGCAAGATTCTTCGCGATGAAGAGTATGCGGCCGCGCGGCCGCTGCTTGCGGGACAGATCGGCGGCATTCTCGCGGGCCTGCACAGGCTGCCGCAGGACAAATTGCCCGCGCTGCGCAGCCGCGGCTCCACCCAGGAGATCTCCGAGTTCGAGCGCGACTATCGCAGCCTGAACTGGCCGAAGCCGGTATTCGAGCTGGCGCTGCGCTGGCTGCGCGACCACGATCCCGGCCCCTCCGTCGAGACCACGCTGGTGCACGGCGATTTCCGCAATGGCAATCTCATCATCGGCCCCGACGGTGTCCGCGCCGTGCTGGATTGGGAGCTCGCCCATCTCGGCGATCCCATGGAAGATCTCGGCTGGGTCTGCGTGAACTCCTGGCGTTTCGGCGAGATCGACAAGCCCGTCGGCGGTTTTGGCTCACGCGAGGAGCTGTTCGCCGGCTATGAAGCGGCAGGCCGAAAGGTCGACCCCGCGCGCGTAAAATTCTGGGAAGTGATGGGCACGCTGCGCTGGGGCATCATGTGCGGCGGCATGATGCAGCGTTTTCGCGAGGGGCCCGACCATTCCATGGAGCGCGCCATGATCGGCCGCCGCGCCTCCGAGACCGAGATCGATCTGTTGCGGCTGCTGGCGCCGCGCGGGAGCTGACGCATGCAGGATGAGCCAACGCCGATCGAGCTGACCAAGTCAGTCGCCGATTTCCTCCGCAACGACATAGCGCCGCTGATCTCCGGCCACCCGGCCTTCAAGCTGCGTGTCGCCATCAACATCCTCGATCTCGTCACGCGGCAACTGACGCAGGAGGAGGGAAGTGATGCCGTGGAAGTCGAACGCCTGCGCGCGCTGCTCGGCATCGATGGTTCGGTGAGCGAGCTCAACCGCGTACTCGCCGAGCGCATCGCGAGCGGCGAGGTCGATTTGGCGACCCCGGGTCTCGCCGAGCATCTGTGGGCGACCACGATGGACAAGCTCGCGGTGGATCAGCCGAATTACGCGTCCTACAAGCGGGAGCTGGAGCGGGGCGGGTAGGCAACGCTCATCCACCGTCATTGCGAGCGTAGCGAAGCAATCCAGAATCGATCCGCGGAGGCAGTCTGGATTGCTTCGTCGCAAGCGCTCCTCGCAATGACCAGCGGAGAGACTTGTTACCTCCCCACCCATTTCGGCGGCCGCTTCTCCGAGAAGGCTTTCGGGCCCTCGATGTAGTCCTGCGAGGCCGCCATCGCCTGCACGGCCGGATAGTCGCGCTGCTCCGCGATCGCTTGCTCCAGTGATACGCCAAGCCCCCGTTGGATGGCCTGCTTGGATGCGCGGATCGACATTGGCGAGTTCTTGCTGATCATCTCCGCCCAACGCAGCGCGGCGTTGAGCGCCTCGCCCTGCGGCACCACCTCGTTGACGAAGCCGAGCTCAAGACCTTCCTTGGCGCTGACGTGGCGCGCGGTGAGGATCATGCCCATGGCGCGCTTCAGCCCGATCTGCCGCGGCAGCCGATGCAGGCCGCCGGCGAGCGCGGCGAGGCCAACACGCGGTTCCGGCAGGGCGAAGGTCGCGTTCTCCGCGGCGATGATCAGGTCGCAGGCGAGCGCGATCTCGAAACCGCCGCCCATGGCGACGCCGTTCACGGCAGCGATGATCGGCTTGTCGCAGTCGAAGCGCGAAGTCAGGCCGGCAAAGCCGCCCTTGTCCCAGCCGCGCTTGCCGCCGGCGGCCTGCCACTTCAGGTCATTGCCGGCGCAGAATGCCTTGTCGCCGGCGCCGGTGACGACCGCGATCCACTGCTCGGGATCGGCCGAGAACTCGTCGAACACTTTCTGAAGCTCGAAATGCGCGTCGGTGTGCAGCGCATTGTAGACCTCGGGCCGCGACAGCGTGACGATCGTGATCGGCCCCTTGCGTTCCACCTTGGAAAATCTCAGCTCCATCGCGCGCTCCCGCATTTTCTCGTGAAGGAATATTGGCGCCATACTACCGCGCGTTCGCGCCAGAGCACCATCGAATTGCGCTGGTACGCTTTGCGCACCTCACACGTCTCGGGTTGCTTGACTTGGCGAGGCTCTTCTCACCTTAATCGAGCGAAGCACAAATCTGCGTAGCGCCTTAACGCAAAACGACAAAATCAATCCGGGAGAGAGCCGTGGATTTCTCATTGCCTGCCGACCTCGTCGCCTATCTCGGAGAGCTCGATCGTTTCATCGAACGCGAGATCAAGCCGCTGGAGGAGGCCGACGACAACATCCGCTTCTTCGACCATCGCCGCGAATGGGCGCGCACCGATTTCGAGAATGGCGGCCTGCCGCGTCATGAATGGGAAGCGCTGCTGCGCAAGGCCAAGGATCTCGCCGACGCCGCCGGCCATCTGCGCTTTCCGGTGCCGAAGCAATATGGCGGCAAGGACGGCTCCAATCTGTGGATGGCCGTGATCCGCGAGCACTTTGCCGCAAAAGGCCTCGGCCTCCACAACGATCTCCAGAACGAGCATTCCATCGTCGGCAATTTCCCCGTCGTCACCATGCTCGACCGCTACGGCCGCGACGACCAGAAGGCGATGATCGACGGCTCGATCAGGGGCAAGTACCGCATCACGTTTGGATTGACGGAGCCGCATCACGGCTCGGACGCCACCCACATGGAGACGCGCGCGGTGCCCGCGACGCGCGACAACGTCAAGGGCTGGATCATCAACGGCGAGAAGATGTGGACCACCGGCATGCACGTCGCAACGCACTGCGCGCTGTTCGCGCGCACCAGCGGCAATGACGGCGATGCCCGCGGCATCACCTGCTTCCTGGTGCCGGCAAAGAGCCACGGCGTGAAGGTCGAAGAATACATGTGGACCTTCAACATGCCGACGGACCATCCCCGCGTCAGCTTCACCGACGTGTTCGTGCCCGAGGATGCGCAGTTCGGCGAGGTCGGCCGCGGCCTCTCCTTGGCGCAGTGCTTCGTGCACCAGAACCGCATCCGCCAGGCGGCGAGCTCGCTCGGCGCGGCGGTCTACTGCATCAACGAGAGCGTGAAGTACGCGCGGGAGCGAAAGCCATTCGGCAGGGCGCTGGCCGAGAACCAGGCGATCCAGTTCCCGCTGGTCGAACTCGCGACCCAGGCCGAGATGCTGCGATTGTTGATCCGCAAGACCGCATGGGAGATGGACCAGCTCACCGAGGAGCAGATCGAGCGCACGCTCTCCGACCGCGTCTCAATGTGCAATTACTGGGCAAACCGCCTCTGCTGCGAAGCCGCCGACCGCGCCATGCAGGTTCACGGCGGCATGGGCTACTCGCGCCACAAGCCGTTCGAGCACATCTACCGCCACCACCGTCGCTATCGCATTACAGAGGGCAGCGAGGAGATTCAGATGCGCAAGGTGGCGGGGTTCCTGTTCGGCTATATGGGGCCGGGGAAGCATTGATGGCCGTGCGAATGCGACGAAGCGTCTTGCTGCGGCGGCAGTCTGGATTGCTTCGTCGCATCAGCGCTAAATTGCTATGCAATTTTGCCGCGAGCTCCTCGCAATGACGGGGAGAGAGGATGCGCACTGTCTCCACACCGTCATTGCGAGCGAAGCGAAGCAATCCAGAAATGTCACCGTTGAGGGACTATGGATTGTTGCGTCGTTCTGCCGTCAATTCACCCGTCGATCCTTCCCCGCCCAATACGGCTCGCGCAACTGTCGCCGCAAAATCTTGCCGCTTGGATTCCGCGGCAACGCCGGCAGGAACTCCACGCTCTTCGGCGTCTTGTAGCCGGCGATGCGCGTCCGGGTGAAGTTGATGATGTCGGTGGCGGTCGCCTGCTTGCCGGGCTTCATCACCACCACGGCCTTCACCGCTTCGCCCCATTTGTCGTCGGGCACGCCGATCACGGCGGCCTCGGCGACGTCTGGATGATCGCACAGCGCGCTCTCGACCTCGGCCGGGTAGATGTTCTCGCCGCCGGAGATGATCATGTCCTTGATGCGGTCGTGGATGTAGAGGTAGCCGTCCTCGTCCATGTAGCCGGCATCGCCGGCGCGCAGCCAGCCGTCACCGCGCAGGGTCGCGGCGGTCGCCTCCGGCAAATTCCAGTAGCCCGCCATGTTAGAGCCCGAGCGCGTTGCGATCTCGCCGACCTGCCGCGGCGGCAGCGGTTTGCCGTCGGCATCCAGGATGGCGATCTCGACACCCGGCAGCGCCTTTCCGGCCGAGCGCATCCGCTCCAGCCCCTCGACGTGATCTTCCGGCGGCAGCGCGACGATGGTGCCTGTCGTCTCGGTCATGCCGTACATCTGCACGAAGCCGCACTTGAAGACCTCGATGCACTCCTTCAGCAGCGCGGCGGGAATAGGCGAGGCGCCATACAGCATGTATTTCAGCCGCGAGAAATCCACCGTTTTGGCGCGCGGCTGCCGCACCACGAACTGCATCGCCGCCGGCACCATGAACAGTTTGGTGATGCCCGACTGCTCGAAGAAATCCAGCACCTTGGTCGGATCGAACTCGCGCGCGATCACGCCGCGGGCGCCGTGATAGAGCCCCATCACGCCCCAGCCCGAGCCGCCGATGTGGAAGATCGGCATCGCAACCAGCGAGACGTCGTCGGCCGACCACCGATTCCACTCCGGCTTGTCCTCGGCATTGCCCGTCTGCACGAGGTTCAGGAAGTTCGCGTGCGACAGCATCGCGCCCTTCGGCTTGCCCGTCGTGCCCGACGTGTAGAGCTGGATCGCGATGTCCTTGGTGTCGATGGGCACCCTGGGATCATCTCCACTCTGCGCATCGCGCCAGGCCGCAAAGTCCTGCCACTCCGGCGCGCCGCCCTCGGTAGTGATGATCGTGCGCACGCCCGGAATCTGGTCCCTGATCTGGCGCACCTGTGTGACGAACTCCGGCCCGACGAACAGCACCGGCGCCTTGCAATCCGAAACGATGAAGGCGACCTCGGGCCCCGCGAGCCGCCAGTTCACCGGCGCCATCACCACGCCGGCCTTCATCGCGCCCATCAGCAGCTCGAAATAGAGATCGCTGTTCTTGCCGAGATAGGCGATGCGATCGCCCTTGTTCACGCCCATGGCGATCAGCGCGTTCGCGACCTTGTTGGTCTTGACGTCGAATTCGGCAAAGCTGGTGGCGCGGCCCTCGAACTCATAGGCGATGGCGCTGCCGCGGCTCTTCGCGCGCTCGCGCACCATGTCGGCGAGATTCGCCAATGGCTGTGTGGACATGTCTCTCCCGTGACGTTTCGTTTTGGGGAGTGTGGCGTCATCCGCGGGTGAAGACAAGATGGTCCCCCGCTGTCATCCCGGAGAAGGGCGCCTCAAGCGCGCGCAGATCGGGGACCCATAACCACACGGAGAGGTTTTGCGAAGACTCGGAGTTACCAGTCTCGCTACGACTTCTCCCTGTGCTTATGGGTCCCCGGCTCGCGCTACGCGCGCCCCGGGACGACAGCGGGGGGCCTCACCCCCGCTTCGCCCGGTCCTTCTCGTTCTGCGCCATGATGCTCTCGCGTGCGGTCTTCCAGTCTTCGTCGCTCCAGTCGCGGAGCTGGTAGAAATTGCCGCCCATCGCGAGCGCCTGGCCGCCGTCCATGGCGATGGTCTCGCCGTTGATCCAGTCGCAGCCGCCGGAGATCAGGAACACCGCGAGGTTCTGCAACTCCTCCATGGTGCCGACGCGGCCCATCGGGTTCATCGCCCTGGTGCGCGCGCCGGCCTCGTCGCCAGGCTTGATACGCTTGCTCATGCCCTCGGTCGGGATCTCGCCCGGCGCGATGGTGTTGAGGCGGATGCCGTAGCGGCCCCATTCGGTCGCGAGCGACATCGTCATGGCGTGGATCGCCGATTTGCTCATCGCCGACGGCACGACATAGGGCGAGCCGTTGCGGACCCACGTCACTGTGATGGAGACGACGTTGCCGGGCCGCTTCAGGGCGATCCAGCGCTTGCCGATCGCGTGCGTGACGTAGAACGTGCCGTGCATGACGATATTGGCGACCGCGTCGAAGCCGCGCGGTGACAAATCCTCGCTCCGCGAGATGAAATTGCCGGCGGCATTGTTGATGAGGTCGGTGAGGGGTGCTTCGCGAAAAATGTTCTCGATCATCTCGTCGACCGCGAGCGCGTTGCGGATGTCGACGCCGTGGCTGGCGACACGGCCGCCATATTGGTCCATCAGCTCGGTCGCGGTCTCGTCGCACACGATCTTGCGCCGGCCGCAGATGTGCACCTCGGCCCCGAGTTGCAGGAAGCGCGCCGCCATCGACTTGCCGAGCCCGGTGCCGCCGCCGGTCACGAGAATGCGCCGTCCGGCCAGAAGATTTTCCTTGAACATCGTCGTTTCTCCCGTACGGATTGTCAGTTAATTGGTCGATTGACTAAATCCGGCCGTCAGCTTTCTGTAAAGCGGCACCGAACAAGAACAGGGGAGAATTCATCCATGGAAGAGCGCGTCTCGATCTCGATCTCGGAAGGTGTCGCCGACGTGCGCCTGGTGCGCGCGGACAAGATGAACGCGCTCGATCAGGCCATGTTCGAGGCCCTTGTTGCCGCAACCGACCGGCTTTCGAAGGACAAGAGCGTGCGCGTCGTCGTTCTTTCCGGCGAGGGCCGCGCCTTCTGCGCCGGTCTCGACATGGGACGTTTTGCCGCCATGAAGGAGAAAGGCGGCAACGGAATTCCGGGTGGCGAAAATCGCGATCTCACCAAGCGCACCCATGGCCAGGCGAACTTTCCGCAACAGGCGGTATGGGGATGGCGTCAGCTTCCGGTTCCCGTGATCGCGGCCGTGCATGGCGTCGCGTTCGGCGGCGGCTTCCAGCTCTCGCTCGGGGCGGACATGCGGTTCCTCAGCCCCGATGCCCGGATGTCGGTGATGGAGATCAAATGGGGCCTCGTCCCTGACATGGCGGGCACGCCGATCCTGGCCCAGCTGGTCCGCGACGACATCCTGCGCGAACTCACATACACGGGGCGCATCTTTTCCGCACAGGAGGCGATGACTTACGGTCTCGCGACGCGCATCTGCGATGATCCACGCGCGGCCGCCCTCGAAGTCGCGCGCGAGATCGCGGGCAAGAGCCCCGATGCGATCCGCGCGGCCAAGCGTCTGCTCAACAACCTCGCGGTCGATCCCGGCCGCGCACTGCTTGCCGAATCCGTCGAGCAGCAGAAGCTGATCGGCAGTGCGAACCAGACCGAGGCGGTGCGCGCCAACCTCGAGAAGCGCGCGCCGAAGTTTGCGGACTAGCACAGACCTCATCCCGAGGAGCCGCGAAGCGGCGTCTCGAGGGATGGGCCACGGGCTCCCATGGTTCGAGACGGCGCTGCGCGCCTCCTCACCATGAGGGTCGAGTTCCAACAACAAAGAAAACAACAATGAACCAAACGTCCCCATTTCTCGGCATCATCTCCGGCGAGCGCCGCCGCTCCCATGCCGAGGTTGCCAATCGCGCCGACCGCATCGCAAGCGGCCTCGCCAGGATCGGGGTCCGCCAGGGCGATTGCGTCTGCATGCTGATGCGCAACGACATCGCCTTCCTCGAGGCTGCTTACGCCGCAATGCGGCTCGGCGCTTACGGCGTGCCGATCAACCGGCACTTCAAGCCGGAGGAGATCAACTACATCCTTGGCGACACCGGCACGTCCGTGCTGATCGGGCATGCCGACATGCTGCACGTCCTGCGCGACGCGATCCCGAAAGGCGTCACCGTCCTCAGTGTGCCGACGCCGCCGGAGATCCTGTCCAACTACAAGATCGACCCGGATCAGTTGAAGACGCCGGACTTCGCGATCGATTTCGAAGCCTGGCTCGCGCAATTCCAGCCCTATGACGGTCCAATCGTGCCGCAGCCCATGAACATGATCTACACCTCGGGCACGACGGGCCATCCCAAGGGGGTGCGGCGCAACGCACCGACGCCGGAGCAGCAGGCCGCCGGCGAGCGCATGCGCGCGATGATCTATGGCCTCAAGCCCGGCGCCCGCGCGTTGCTGCCGGGCCCGCTCTATCATTCCGCGCCCAACTCGTTCGGCATCCGCGCCGGCAAGCTCGGCGGCGCCTTGGTGCTGATGCCGCGCTTCGAGGCCGAAGAATTTCTGGACCTGATCGAGCGGTTCAAGGTCGACACCATCTTCATGGTGCCGACCATGTTCATCCGCCTGATGAAGCTGCCGGAAGAGGTGCGCAGGAAGTACGACGTCTCTTCGCTGCGCCATGTCATCCACGCCGCCGCGCCGTGTCCGGCCGACGTCAAGCGCGCCATGATCGAATGGTGGGGGCCGGTGATCTACGAATTCTACGGCTCGACCGAATCCAGCGCCGTCACCTTCGCGACCTCCGAGGATGCCCTGAAGAAGCCCGGCACTGTCGGCAAGACATCACCCGGCGCCGAGCTGCGCTTCATCGGCGAGGACGGAAGCGTGCTGGGCGTCGGCGAGATCGGCGAGATCTATTCTCGCATGGCGGGGCTCGCCGACTTCACCTACCACAACAAGCCGGAGAAGCGCGCCGAGATCGACCGCGACGGCTTCATCACCTCCGGCGATGTCGGCTATATCGACGAGGACGGCTACGTCTTCATCTGCGACCGCAAGCGCGACATGGTGATCTCGGGCGGCGTCAACATCTATCCGGCCGAGATCGAATCCGTGCTGCACGCCGTGCCCGGCGTGCATGATTGCGCCGTGTTCGGCATTCCCGATGCCGAGTTCGGCGAGGCGCTGATGGCGGTCGTCGAGCCGCAAGCCGGCGTTACGCTCCACGCTGGCGAGGTCCGCGCGCGGTTGAAGACCTCGCTTGCCGACTACAAGGTGCCGAAACACATCGAGATCCGCACCGCGCTGCCGCGCGAAGATTCCGGAAAGATCTTCAAACGCCGGCTCCGAGATCCCTATTGGGAGCAGGCGGGACGGAAGATCTGAGAATGAACCCGTCGGGTGGCAAATCGGAGGCCCGGGGGCACGAGTGGAGTAGCAATCATCGGGCGGCTCGGCTAGGTTGCGGTTATCGCTTCCTGCAGCTTGTGATCTTCCATGCCATCTTACCGTGCCAGTCCCGGCTTCTTCGAAGTTCCCCATGCCGCCGTCTTCGCACTGATGACGGTCACAGTCCTCGCATCAGGCTTCTGCTTCATACAGGCAGGCGGCGCGGCGGCGCCGGCGGAGCTGCTGTATCGCTACGGCGGCATGTATGCGACCGCGATCGCGCGACACGAGTACTGGCGCCTCGTTGCCTATGGCTTCCTGCACGTCAATTTCGTCCACCTTACCATGAACATGTTGTGTCTCGTGCTGTGGGGCGGACATCTCGAGCGGCGGGTCGGAGCGGCCTATTTCCTCATCATCTATCTCTGCGCCATGGTGTTCGGCGCCGTCATCGGTAATGGCATCCATTCCACGCCCTATTTGACGGTCGGCGCGTCCGGTGCCACGTCGGGCATTCTGGGCGCGCTGCTGTGCCTGTGGATCCTCGGCAAGCTCGATGTCAGGTTCGACTTCTTCGCGATCAATATCGGATTGAACATCGCGTTTGCGCTCGGCAATTCGCGGATCGACTGGGGCGTCCATCTCGGTGGTTTTGCGGCCGGGCTGATCGCCTGCGCAGTGCTGGACCTGATCGAGAAGGCGAACGTCTGGCTGCTTCGTTGCAAGTTTCCCGAAACCGTGAAGGTCAATCTCACCCTGCTTGCCTGTGTCGCTGCGCTTTGGGCCTGGAGCGGTCAGGCTCAGGCGATCGCAGCGGCGGGTTCTGGACGGGGCCCGGCCATCGTTGTCGTGATCGCATGTTGTGCCGTCGTGAAGACGATTGATCTCGCACTCTCCATCAAGAAGGGCCTCGCGATCGTCGTAACGGCCCTGGCCGGAGCGAACGCTGCCGCCGTGATGCTGTCCGGCTGGGCTCTGGCATCGTCCTGCAGCCCGCCCTGGCCGACCGGGTCCGTTCCGCTCGACAGTTTCCTCGTCACGTTCTGTCCCAATCCTGTTCTCATTTCGGGGTTAGGCGCGATTGGGGCCGCCGCGTTGACGCTTTGGCTCTGCTCGAAAGAGATATCGCGCGGGATGGAGGATGTCGGATTTGTCAGCGCCTCGCTGCGTGCCGAACGCAGCCGGCGTCATGGACTATGACCGCAGCGGTCGTGCTATAAGAGGGCTCATCGACCGCGGATCATCCCATGACCCCCGTTTCCATCCTGCTCAACATCCTCTGGATTCTCATTGGCGGCGCCTGGATGGCGTTCGGCTGGCTCGTGGCCGCCGTCATCATGGCCATCACCATCATCGGCCTGCCCTGGGCGCGGGCGGCCTTCAATATCGCCGTCTACACGCTGCTGCCGTTCGGCTCGCGGGCGGTCAACCGTTACGAGGTCACCGGTGTCGAGGATATCGGCACCGGGCCGCTCGGGGTGATCGGCAACATTATCTGGTTCGTGCTCGCCGGCTGGTGGCTGGCGCTCGGCCACCTCGTGACCGCGCTGGTCCTGGCCGTCACCATCATCGGCATTCCCTTCGCCTGGGCCCATCTGAAGCTCGCGGGCATCGCGCTGTGGCCGATCGGAAAGGTGATCGTGCCGGCCTGATATCCCGGAGTGTGCGCCGCCCCCAACTTCACCTTGCGCTGCGGCAAAAAACTTGCACACTCGGAAGGCCGGGGAGCCATAGGGAGCTCTAGAAGGGGAGCGAGCCGATGTCCCTCCAGACCGTAACATCCGACGCCACCGAGCATCGCCCGAACCGCCCCGAGGACGCGCAGGCGCTGGAAGCGGATGCCCGGCTGCGCGACGACATCCGCCTGCTCGGGCGCATCCTGGGCGACACGGTGCGCGACCAGGAGGGAGCCGATGTGTTTGACCTGGTCGAGCGCATCCGGCAGACCTCGATCCGGTTCCACCGCGACGAGGACCGGCTCGCCCGCCGCGAGCTCGAGCAGATCCTCGACAGCATGTCGACCTCCGAGACGGTGCGGATCGTCCGCGCCTTCAGCTATTTCTCCCACCTGGCCAACATCGCCGAGGACCAGAACAACATTCGCCAGATGCGCGCCCGCAGCGCCGCCAAAACCGGCGGCTCCGGCGTGCTGGCGGAGACGCTGGCGCACGCCAAGGCGGCGGGCATCGGCGCCGACCAGCTCCGCAGCTTCTTCAAGACCGCCCTCGTCAGCCCGGTCCTGACCGCGCACCCGACCGAGGTGCGCCGCAAGAGCACCATGGACCGCGAGATGGAGGTGGCAAGCCTGCTCGATCGCCGCGAGCGCGTCGCGCTCACCGCGGACGAGGCGGCCGCCAGCGACGAGCAGCTTCGCCGCGAGGTGCTGACGCTGTGGCAGACCAACCTGTTGCGCCGGACCAAGCTCACCGTGCTCGACGAGGTCGCCAATGGCCTGTCGTTCTACGATTATACCTTCCTGCGCGAGGTGCCGCGGCTGGTGAACGTGCTGGAGGACCGGCTGGAGGAGGGCGGCGAGGCTGCGACGAGCGAGCTCGCCTCGTTCCTGCGCATGGGCAGCTGGATCGGCGGCGACCGCGACGGCAATCCCTTCGTCACTGCCGACGTCATGCGCGGCACGCTGCGGCTGCAGTCGAGCCGGGTCATGCAGTTCTATCTGAACGAGCTGCACGTGCTCGGCTCCGAGCTGTCGATCGCAGCACATCTCGCCGATGTCTCCGAGGAGCTGCGCACCCTGGCGGAGCGCTCGCCGGACACCTCGCCGCACCGGAGCGGCGAGCCCTATCGCCTCGCGGTGTCGGGCATCTACGCGCGCCTGACAGCGACGGCCGAAAAGCTCGAGGTCGAGATCACGCGCCGGCCGGTCGGCAAGGGTGCGCCTTACGAGAGCGTCAGGGAGTTGCAGGCCGATCTCGACGTGCTGCACCGTTCGCTGATCTCCAACAACGCCCGCGTCATCGCCCGCGGCCGGCTCCGGCTGCTGCGCCGCGCAGTGGACTGCTTCGGCTTCCATCTGGCGCGGCTCGACATCCGCCAGAACTCGGCGGTGCACGAGCGCACCATTGCCGAGCTGATCGACGCAGCCAATCCCGGCATGTCCTATCTCGCGCTCGGCGAAGAGGCGCGCATCTCGCTGCTGACGAACGAGCTGCGCTCGACACGCTCGCTGGTCTCGCCATTCGTCAAATACAGTGACGAGACCATGGGCGAGCTCAACGTGTTCCATGCTGCAGCCGAAGCGCATGCGAAGTTCGGCTCGGACGCGATTCCCCAATGCATCATCTCGATGTGCAAGGGCATGTCCGACATGCTCGAGGTCGCGGTGCTCCTGAAGGAGGTCGGCCTCGTCCATCCCTCCGGGCGCAGCGCCATCAACATCGTGCCGCTGTTCGAGACCATCGAGGATCTGCAGGCCTCATCCGGCATCATGGACCGCATGCTGTCGCTGCACGATTACCGTCGCCTCGTCGACAGTCGGGGCAGCGTGCAGGAGGTGATGCTCGGCTATTCCGACTCGAACAAGGACGGCGGTTTCGTTACCTCGGGCTGGGAGCTCTACAAGGCCGAGATCGGCCTCGTCGAGGTGTTCGAGCGCCACCACGTCCGGTTGCGCCTGTTCCACGGCCGCGGCGGCTCGGTCGGCCGCGGCGGCGGGCCGAGCTATGATGCCATCATCGCGCAGCCCGGCGGCGCGGTGAACGGCCAGATCCGCATCACCGAGCAGGGCGAGATCATCTCATCGAAATATTCCAACGCCGAAGTCGGCCGCAACAATCTGGAGATCCTGGCAGCCGCGACGCTCGAAGCAAGCTTATTGCATCCGCGCCAGAGCGCGCCTCGCCGCGAGTATCTGGTCGCGATGGACGAGCTTTCGAATCTCGCCTTCAACGCCTATCGCGGCCTCGTCTACGAGACCGAAGGCTTCGTCGATTACTTCTGGGCGTCCACTGTCATCAACGAGATCGCGACGTTGAACATCGGCAGCCGCCCGGCCTCGCGCAAGAAGACCCGCGCGATCGAGGATCTGCGCGCGATTCCCTGGGTGTTCTCCTGGGCGCAATGCCGCCTGATGCTGCCGGGCTGGTACGGCTTTGGCAGCGCGGTCGAGCAGTGGATCGCGGAGCATCCGCAACAGGGCATGCCGTTCCTGAAAGAGCTCTACAAGGAATGGCCGTTCTTCCGCATGCTGCTGTCGAACATGGACATGGTGCTGGCAAAAAGCTCGATCGCGATCGCCTCGCGCTATGCCGAGCTCGTGCCGGATGAGGCCTTGCGCGAAAAGATCTTCGGCCGCATCCGCCGGGAATGGCATTCCTGCATCGAGACGCTGCTCGACATCATGGGCCAGGACCGGCTGCTGCAGGGCAACCCGCTGCTGGAGCGCTCCGTGCGCCACCGCTTCCCTTACCTCGATCCGCTCAACCACGTGCAGGTCCAGCTGTTGAAAGAGCATCGCGCGCAGAATCCCGACGAGCAGGTGCTGCGCGGGATTCAGCTGACGATCAACGGGATCTCGGCGGGGCTGAGGAATACGGGGTAGGGATAGCGAACAGACGGGCGCGCCGCCCGCTCTTCGCTACCCCACCCGCTATTCGGTCAAGGCTTCATCGCGCCCTGCACACTGGTGTAGACGGCATAGAGCGATGTCGAGCCGCAAATATACAGCCTGTTTCGCTGCTGGCCGCCGAAGCACAGGTTTGCCACGGTCTCCGGAATATGGATCTTGCCGAGCAACTCGCCCGATGCCGTGTAGCAGCGCACGCCGTCTTCGTTCGGATCACCCCAGCCGACCGAACACCAGACCCGGCCTTCGGTGTCGCAGCGGACGCCGTCGGTGATGCTCGGTTTGGGCATCTCGGCGAAGACCTTGCTGTTCGATACCTTCCCCCCAGCCACATCGAGGTCGAACACGCGGATATGGGATGGGTTGTCCGGCCCATCGGTGAAGCCGGTGTCGCAGATGTAGAGCTTCTTCTCGTCGGGTGAGATGGCGAGCCCGTTGGGCTCCACAAAATCGTCGACCACGACCTTGACCTCTCCGGACTTGGGGTCGACCCGATAGACATTCTTTTTCTCCTGCTCGGGTTCGGCTTTGATACCCTCATAGAAGCCGCCGATGCCGTAGGCAGGATCGGTGAACCAGATCGCGCCATCGGCCGTGACCACCGCATCGTTGGGCGAATTCAGTCGCTTGCCGTTGAATTTGTCCGCAATGATGGTGATCGAGCCGTCGAGTTCGGTCCGCGTCACGCGCCGGCCGCTATGCTCGCATGTGATCAGGCGTCCTTCGCGATCGATGGTGTTGCCGTTCGAGTTCATCGAGGGCTGGCGGTAGACGCTGAGGTGACCGTCATCCTCCGAGAAGCGCATGATGCGGTTGTTCGGAATATCGCTGAACAACAGGTATCGCCCGGCTGCGAAGTACACCGGGCCCTCAGCCCAGCGAAAGCCGGTGGCGACGCGCTCGACGGCCATGGTGCCGGCGAAGGCTGGAAAACCGGGGGGCCCGAATGTCGGCGGTCCCTTCTTGGCGGATTCCAGGTGGGAGTCGGGGTAGCGGCTCCCCGGCAGTGGACCCAGGGGCAATGGCGCCGTCGATCTCGTCGGCGCGCCCGTCTGGCCCAAGGGCGCCACGGAGGCTGCCAGGGCGGCATTCACGGAAACGCCCGTCGCCGCAACGGCGGCCGCCGCGCCCTTCAACAGGGTGCGGCGCGCAAGAAAGGGCTCGCTGGGTTCGGCAGAAATGGTCAGTGGTTTCGTCATAGTCGCCTCCCATATTTTTGTTTGGGAGGAAACCATCCGCCGGCAATCGGGCGTAAAGCGGGCGATCCCCGGCCGGGCAACCGGAGATCGCAATGCAGCAAAGCTGGGACCGGCTAGACCGGATCCCAGGTGAAGATGTCGGCCGAGCGGTCTAGCTTGTAGAACGAGCCCTTTAGCGCCGGCATGCCGTGTTCCGCGATCGATTGCGGGGTCCAGCCTTCGCTCCGCTGCACCGAGCGGATCGGCCGGTTCTGGCTGAACAGGAAGATCTCGTTCATGCGCACGCCGAAGATCTGCCCCGTGACGTCCTTGGCGGAATCGCCGAGCAGATAGCCGCAGAGCGGTGCGATCTTCTCCGGTCCCATCTGCTTGATCTTCTCGACGCGCGCCTTCTCGGCATCGGTCTCGGTCGGGATGGTGCCGATCATGCGGGTCCAGGCGAACGGCGAGACGCAGTTGGAGCGGACGTTGAAGCGGCCCATGTCGAGCGCGATCGACTTCGACAGCCCGACGATGCCGAGCTTGGCGGCGGCGTAGTTGGCCTGGCCAAAGTTGCCGATCAGGCCCGAGGTCGAGGTGAAGTGGACGAACGAGCCCGACTCCTGCTCGCGGAAGATCCGCGCTGCGGCGTGGCTGACGTAGAACGAGCCCATCAGGTGCACCTTGATGACGGCCTCGAACGCTTCCACGCTCATCTTGTGGAAGATCATGTCGCGCAGAATGCCGGCATTGTTGACGACGCCGTCGAGCCGGCCGAAATGATCGGTCGCGGTCTTCACGATCTTGCTGGCGGGGATCGCTTCGGCGACCGACTCGAAATTGGCGACCGCGGTGCCGCCGCGCTTGCTGATCTCCTCGACCACTTCTTCGGCCGGAGCAGCGTTCGAGCCGGCGCCGTCGGCGGCCCCGCCGGGATCGTTGACGACGACCTTGGCGCCTTCGCCGGCGCACAAGAGAGCGATCTCGCGCCCGATGCCGCGGCCTGCGCCGGTGACGATGATGACCTTGTCTTGCAGTGATTTGCTCATGTGGGTTCTCCGCCAGCCGTTCCAAATTCCACCGTCATTCCGGGGCGCGCCTCTTGGCGCGAGCCCGGAATCCATAACCACCATCGGGAGTATGGATTCCGGGCCTGCGCCTTCGGCGCATCCCGGAATGACGGGCTGTTACCTCTCGTTCGTAAACACGATCGTGCCTGACGCCGCGAACATGCCGCCGACGCCGTGGCACACTGAAATCTTCGCATTCGGGACCTGCGCCGGTGCGATGCCGCGCATCTGGCGCACGCTCTCCTGAAGCGCGTACATGCCGTACATGCCGGAATGCATGTAGCTCAATCCGCCGCCATTGGTGTTGAGCGGCAGCTTGGCCCCGGGGCGCGTATTGCCGTCCGCGATGAATTGGCCGGTCTCTTCATACGGCATGAAGCCGAGATCGCCGAGCCCGAACAGCGGCAGATGCGCAAACGCATCGTAGATCATGAGATGATCGACGTCCTTGTGCGCGATGCCGGCCTCCTTGAAGGCGAGGGGGCCGGCAACCTTGAAGGCGCGCGAGGAGTTGAACGTCTCCATCTGGCTGACCATCGGCGTCTCCACGCTTTCGCCGGTGCCCATGATGTAGACCGGTTTGCGAGGAAAATCCCTGGCGCGGTCGGCCGAGGTCAGGATCAGCGCGCCGCCGCCGTCGGTGACGAGGCAGCATTGCAGAAGGCGGAACGGATAGGCGATCATGCGCGAGTTGAGCACGTCGGCGACCGTGATCGGGTCCTTCATCATCGCGCGCGGATTCTTCGCGGCCCATTCCCGCTGCACCACCGCAACCGAAGCCAGCTGCTCGTGGGTGATGCCGTAGGTCTTCATGAAGCGCAGCACCGGGATGGGGAACATGCTGGGCGGGCCGTAGACGCCATAGGGCGCCTCGAACTGGCCTTGCAGGCTGTCGGCAGGGATCGAGCGCGGCAGCTTGCCGATCATCGACTTGCCACTCTCGGCGTGGGTGATCAGGACGGTCTTGCACAGGCCGGCCTCGATCGCAGCCGCCGCGTGGCGGACGTGCAGCATGAACGAGCAGCCGCCGACCGAGGTGCCGTCCACCCAGGTCGGCTTGATGCCGAGATAGTGGCAGACCTGCTGCGGCGTTTCGACCGCGGTGGCAAAGCCGTCGATGTCGGACAGCTTCAGCCCGGCATCGGCAATGGCATTGAGCGCCGCATCCGCGTGGAGCTGGAGCTGCGAGGCGTTGGGGATGACACCGAGCTCGGTGGTCTCGGCCGCGCCGACGACGGCAACCTGGTTCCTGCGCATGCTCTACCCCTTCACCGGACGAAACACGGGCAGGGTGATCTTGTCGTCGAGCTCCTGGAAAGCGACCTCGAGCTTCATGTCGAGCTCGAGCGCCTCCGGGGTTTGCGGGCAGTCGATGATGTTGCTCATCATCCGCGGGCCCTCGGCGAGCTCGACCACCGCGATCGCGTAGGGCGGCGTGAAGCCGGGCGCGGCGGGGCGGTGGTTGATCACGTAGCTGTAGAGGAAACCCCTGCCGCTCGCCTTGAAGATGCTGACCTTGCGCGAGGCGCAGGATGGGCAGAACGGGCGAGGCGGGAAGTAGACATGCGCGCAGGCGTCGCAGCGTTGCAGGCGCAGCTCGCCGGCCTTGGTGCCGTCCCAGAAATGCTGGGTTTCCGGCGTCGGTTTCGGTCGCGCGCGCTGCGGTTCGGCCATCTCGGAACGCCCTCCCAGGACTTCTTTCGACGATGGGCAGGCGCTACGCCTGCCTGTTTCGATTGATGCGACAATCGACCATCGTGCGTCAACGGTCCAGCAATGCGCATGCATGCCATCATGCGCACAATGCTTGTGTCGAACTGAGCCAGCGCTATAGATTGCGCGCGCCAATATTCCGTGGGACAGACATGCCCGATTTTCCGACACTGGCGAAGCTCGCCGACGACCTCGAAAGCGGCCGCACCACCTCCCGCAAGCTGGTCGAGGCGTGCATCGCCAGGATCGCCGATCCCGCCGGCGAGGGGCAGCGCACCTTCATCCATGTCGACAAGGATGCCGCGCTGGCGACCGCCGACGCCATGGATGCCCTGCGCAAGGTCAAGGCGGCGCCCTCGCGCTACGCCGGCATTCCCATCTCGATCAAGGATCTGTTCGACGTCAAGGGGCAGACGACGCGCGCCGGCTCCCGTGCGCTCGACGATTCCGATCCGGCCGAGCACGATGCGGTGGCGGTCGCCCGGCTGCGCAATGCCGGCTTCGTGCTGATCGGGCGCACCAACATGACCGAGTTTGCCTATTCCGGGATCGGCATCAATCCGCATTACGGCACGCCGAAGGGTGCCTGGAACCGGGCCGATGGTCGGGGCCATGTGCCCGGCGGCTCCTCCTCGGGCGCCGCGGTCTCCGTGCTCGACGGCATGGCGCATGGCGCGCTCGGCACCGACACCGGCGGCTCCTGCCGGATTCCGGCAGCCTTCAACGGCATCGTCGGCTACAAGCCGACGCAGTGCCGCGTTCCGCTCGATGGCTCCGTGCCGCTGTCCTTCTCGCTCGACAGCATCGGGCCACTGGCGCGATCGGTCAGCTGCTGTGCCATACTCGACGCCGTGCTCGCGGGCGAGCCGATCGTCGCGCTGAAGCCGCGTCCCCTGAAGGGCATGCGGCTCGCGGTGCCGACCACGATCGCGCTCGACGATCTCGACGCGGCGGTCTCCGAGACTTTCGAGCGTGCGCTGAAGACGTTGGCCGACCACGGCGCAACCATCGAGCGGATCGAGATGGCCGAATTCCACGACATCGGCCCGATGAACGCCAAGGGCGGCTTCGCTGCCTCCGAGAGCTATGCCTGGCACCGCTATCTCATCACGGCCAAGGGCGACGTCTACGATCCCCGCGTCTTCGTCCGCATCATGCGCGGCGAGGCGCAGAGCGCGGCCGACTACATCGATCTGCTCAACGAGCGCCGCTCGCTGATCGCCCGCGTCAACGCCCGCATCGCGCCCTATGACGCCCTGGTGCTGCCGACCACCGCCAATACGCCGCCGAAGATCGCGGACCTTGCCGACGACAAGGCGTTCACCACCCAGAACCTGCGCGCGCTGCGCAACTGCACCCTCATCAACATGATCGACGGCTGCGCCATCTCGCTGCCCTGCCATCGCGAGGGTGACGTCCCGGTCGGCCTGATGCTGGCGGGCGCCGGCGGCTCGGACCGTCGCATCTTTGAACTTGCTGCCGGCATGGAGGCCGTCATTCGTGTTTGATCTCACTTTCATCGTCGACGCCCAGGACACCACCACGCCGCTGACCTTGGCGATCGACCAGATGGTCATTGCCGGCTGGACCGGCCGCGACCCGGTCGCGCGCGACAAGCACATCGCCGAGCTGCAGGAGATGGGCATCGCCCCCCCTGCCTCGACGCCGATCTACTACCGTGCATCGGCGCGGCGGCTGACCCAGGAAGACAGCATCGAATGCACCGGTGGCGATTCCAGTGGCGAGGTCGAGTTCGTGCTGATCGGCTGGCAGGGCCGCATCTTCGTCGGCTGCGGCTCCGACCACACCGATCGCAAGGTCGAGGCCTATAACGTCACGGTCTCCAAGCAGATGTGTGACAAGCCGATCGCGTCGACGCTGTGGGAGCTCGAGGACGTCATCGGCCACTGGGACAAGATGATCCTGCGCTCTTATGCCACCATCAAGGGCGAGCGCGTGCTCTACCAGGAGGGCACGCTGGATGCGATGCTGCCGGTCACTGATCTGATCGCGCGCGGCTTCGAAGGTGGCAAGTTCCCCGATGGCTGCGCCATGTTCGGCGGGACGTTTGCGGCCAAGGGCGGCATTCGCCCGGCCGACCGCTTCGACTTCGAGCTCGAGGACCCCGTGCTGAAGCGGACGATCAGGCACGGGTATGACGTGACGACGCTGCCGGTGAGGGGCTGAGGCGCCTCCCCCGATATTGAGAGCGCAACTCTCTCCTCCCTCATTGCGAGGAGCCCTTGCGACGATCCAGACTGGTTCCGCGGAGGGATTCTGGATTGCTTCGCGGAGCTCGCAATGACGGGGAGATAATCATCGGAAATCGGGTGGCGGGGTGAACGTCCGGCTGCGAGGGTGATTGCTATGACAATGACCGCACGAAAATCAGCCCACCCCTCCCACTTCGCCGCCCACGTCGACGCACTCGACTGGCCGCAGATCACCGCCGAGCTCGACTCCCAGGGCAGCGCCGTCCTGAAGAACCTGCTGACGCCCGACCAATGCCGCGCGATCGCCGCCCTCTATCCCGACGACACCCACTTCCGCAGCCGCATCGTCATGGGCCGCCACGGCTTTGGCCGCGGCGAGTACAAGTACTTCTCCTATCCGCTGCCCGATCCGATCGCACAGCTCCGCCCGGCGCTCTATGCGCATCTTCAAGTCGTCGCCAATCGCTGGAACGAAGCGATGGGGATCGTCATCCGCTATCCCACAGCGCACGCGGCATTCCTCAAGCGTTGCCATGAGGCCGGCCAGGCGCGGCCGACGCCGCTGCTGTTGCAATACGAGGCCGGCGACTACAATTGCCTGCATCAGGATCTCTATGGCGAGCACGTGTTCCCGCTCCAGGTCGCGATCCTCTTGTCCGAGCCCGGGCGCGATTTCACCGGCGGCGAGTTCGTGCTGACCGAGCAGCGCCCGCGCATGCAGTCCCGCGCCGAGGTGGTTCCGCTGATGCAGGGCGATGCGGTCGCCTTCGCCGTGCATCACCGCCCGGTGCAGGGGACGCGCGGCGCCTACCGCGTTAATCTCCGCCATGGCGTCAGCCGGATCAGGTCCGGCAAGCGCCACACGCTTGGCGTGATCTTCCATGATGCGAAATGAAGTGAGTCATTGACGGCTGATTTGTTCGACAGTGTTGCCGAGGCGCAGCCCTCGCGCGAGGAGATCGCGGACGGCGCCGTGCTGCTGCGCGGCTTCATCAAGCCGATCGAAAGCGAGCTGATCGAAGCCGTGCGTGCGATCGTGGCGCAATCGCCGTTCCGGCGCATGACCACGCCCGGCGGCTATCAGATGTCGGTCGCGATGACCAATTGCGGCGAGCGCGGCTGGATCACCGATCACACCGGCTATCGCTATGATCCCATCGATCCGCGAACCGGCGCGCCATGGCCGGCGATGCCGCCGGTGTTTTGCGATCTCGCCCGCCGCGCGGCAGAGCAGGGCGGTTTTGAAGGCTTTTCGCCCGATGCCTGCCTCGTCAATCGCTACGAGCCCGGCACCCGACTGTCGCTGCATCAGGACAAGGACGAGCTGGATTATTCGGCCCCGATCGTCTCGGCCTCGCTCGGCCTGCCCGCGACCTTCCTGTTCGGCGGCCTCGCGCGCGCCGACAAGCCGCGCCGCTTTCGCCTCGTCCATGGCGACGTCGTGGTCTGGGGCGGCCCGTCCAGGCTCGCCTATCACGGCGTTGCGCCGCTCGCCGAGGGTGAGCATGCGCTGCTGGGACGGAAACGGATCAATCTGACGTTTCGCAGGACGCGGTGATCTTCCTTCTCCCCTTGTGGGAGAAGGTGGATCGCCCTTCGGGAAGGCACCTTCTCCCGCAAGGGGAGAAGGGACGAGTCCCGGAAAGACGATGCTTCGTTTACGGCTTCGGCGGATGAATGAACGCCCACGGACTCACCTCGGAGTCGCGCGTCACCTCGACCGAGATCAGATACGGCCCGCCGTGGCTAAGCGCCTTCTCCATCGCCGCCTTGAACTGGTCCGGCGCGGTGACGCGCGCAGCTGCCACGCCAAAGGACTCCGCGAGCTTGACGAAATCCGGATTGACGAGGTCGGACGCCACCACGCGGCCATCGAAGCGTTCGCGCTGGTCGCGGCGGACGTTGCCATAGGCGTTGTTGTTGAACACCAGCGTCACCACGCTGATGTTGAACTGGACGGCGGTGGCGAGCTCCTGCACGCCGAACATGAAGCCGCCGTCGCCGGTGATGGCGACCACAGGCTTGTCGGGGTTCGCCACCTTGGCGCCTAGCGCGGTCGGGAAACCCGATCCGAGCGTGCCCTGGTAGCCTGACGTGATGAAGGTGCGCGGCCGGTAGATCGGAAAGCCGTACCAGGAGGCGAAGCCGACCTGGGACAGCTCATCGGTCACGATAGCGTTCGCCGGCAGCAGCTCCCGCAGGATGTCGAGATACGCCATTTGCGGCTGGACGCGCTGGATCTCTTGTTGCGCGGCCGCGGTCGCTTCGCGGATCGCGCCGCGCCGGCCGGCGGTCTTGCTGTAGCCGGCCGTGCGCACGGCGGCAGCGAGATCGGCGGTTGCGATTTTGGCATCGGCAACGATGGCCGTATCCGAGATGAACCGCCGCATCTCGACCGGATCGATGTCGATGCGGATGCTCTTCAGGCCGGCGGGCCGATACGGCCAGCGCGACATCGTCGGCAGCTCCAGCCGCGTGCCGATGCCGATCATGAGATCGGTGTTGGGCCACAGCTTGTAAGCGGCGGCCATGGTGAGGCCGAGCTCATGCGCGTTGGAGACGATGCCGCGGCCGCTGCGGAAGGCGACCACCGGCGCATCGATCATCTCGGCGAGCTCGAGGATCTCCTCGCCTGCCTCGATGGCGCCGCTGCCGACGAAGATCATCGGCGCCTTGCTCGCCTTGATCAGCGCGGCCGCCTGCTTGATCAGGTCGGGATCGGGAAGCGGCGCAGGCAGCGGCTCCAGCACCTGCGCTGTGGCGGTATCCGCGCGCTGGGTGAAGATGTCCCAGGGCATCTCGATCGAGGCGGGGCCGCGCCGCCCCGAGGTCATCTCCTGGAAGGCTCGCGCCACCGTGGTCGGTGCATTGCCGGGCGTTTCGATCCGGTCGGCCCATTTCACGTAGGTACGCAAGGTGGCGAGCTGGTCCGGCATCTCGTGCAGATGGCCGCGCCCCTTCCCGAGGAATTGCGTCGGCACCTGACCGGTCACGCACAGCACGGGCTCGTTGCAGCCATAGGCGGTGAGCAGCGCCGCGCTGGCGTTGAGCACGCCGGGGCCGGGCACCACGCTGAACACGCCGGGCCGGCCGCTGGCGCGCGCATAGCCGAACGCCATGTAGCCGCAGGCCTGCTCGTGCCGCGCGCCGATCACCTTGAGCTGGGCCTGATGGAAGGCGTCGAACAGCCCGTAGATCTGCGCGCCGGGCAGGCCGAACACGGTGTCGACGCCATGGGCGACAAGCCCGCTTACGATCGCTTCGCCGCCGGTGAGGGTGGTCATTGCATCATTCCAATCTTGTTCAAGCTTCGTCGACGACGCCGTTGCGCAAGGAGCCGATGCCTTCGGCCGCGACCTCGATGACGTCGCCCGGTTTGAGGTAGCGCGGCGGTTCGAACCGCGCGCCGGCCCCGGTCGGCGTTCCCGTCACGATGACGTCGCCGGGGACGAGCGTTGCGAAGGTCGAGATATAGCTGATGAGATAGCGGAACGGAAACATCAGCCGGCTGGTACGGTCGTCCTGCCTGAGCTCGCCATTGACATGCGTGGTGAGGCGGATGTCCGCGATCTGTGCTTCCCTGGTGTAAGGCACCAGCCACGGGCCGAGACTGCCGCTGGAATCAAAGTTCTTGCCTTGCGTGACGTTGAATTTCGCGTGGCGCAGCCAGTCGCGCACCGAGCCTTCGTTGCAGAGCGTCAGTGCCGCAATGTGATCGAGCGCGGCGCTCTCGGCGATGTGCCGGCCTTGCTTGCCGATCACCAGCACGATTTCGCCCTCATAGTCGAGCTGGTGCGAGGCGCGCGGGCGCACCAGCGGCGTTTCATGGCCGACGAAGGAGCGTGGGCTCCGCATGAACATGCTCGGATATTTCGGCGCCTCCTGGCCGTCCTTGTACTCGGCGTTGCGGTCGGGATAGTTGACGCCGATGCAGATGATCTTTTCCGGCGCGGGGACGGGCGGCAGCCAGGTGATCTCGTTGAGCGCGTGAACCGGCGTGCGGCCAGCGGCTTCTTCGGCGAGGCTCACGAGCTTCCCGGCCGCGATCACCTCGCGGAGCGTCGGATAATCCTTGGCATAGCGCGCGGAGAGATCGACGATGCCGCCCTCGAGGACGGCGCCATAGCGCGTTTCACCCTTGACGGAATAGGTGGCGAGGCGAGGGAGTTTCATCAGTCAGCCACCAGCACGTCGGCCACGAATTTCGGCTCGCGCACGGCCTGGCCGGTGAACGGCGAGCCCTGCTCGAACCATGACCGCGGCGCCGGTGCGCCCCACAGCGTCTGGCGGCGCGGGTCGCGCAGCGACCAGCGCAGCGGCTCGTGGTCGTGATCGCCGGTGAAATAATCGCTGGTGTAGAGCTCGAGGCGGTGGCCGTCAGGATCGCGCACGTAGAGGAAGAACGCGTTCGAGATGCCGTGGCGTCCCGGGCCGCGCTCGATGTTCTTCACAAAACCTTGCGAGGCCATGACGTCGCAGAGATGGATGATGTTCATCGCCGTCGGCGTCCAGTAGGCGAAATGGTGCAGGCGAGGGCCCTTGCCATTGGTCATCGCGAAATCGTGGACGTTGCCCTTGCGATGCATCCAGGCCGCGGCGATGCGCCCGTTGGGCCCGTCCTCCTCGGCATATTCGGTGAGGCGGAAGCCGAGCCGTGCGTAGAAATCGACGGTGTCCTGCACCTCGGCGGCGAAGACGTTGAAATGGTCGAGCCGCTGCGGGTGGCAGCCGCGGTAGAGGTCGTAGCGGCGGAGCAGATGCGGCCGCCGCTCCATCGACGCATAGAGCTCGATCTGGAAGCCGAAGGGATCGGTGAACTGAAGGGTGCGGCCCTGGAAGGGCTGGTCGGCGAAGGCGTAAGCGAGGCCGTTCTCCGAGAGGAAGGCGGCGGCCTTGTCGAGATCCTTCTCGTTGCCGACCTTGAAGCCGAGCCGGGCGCAGGCCGGTGCGGCTGCTTTCCGCAGCACCAGCGAGTGATGCTGGTGCTCCTCCGCCGCGCGCAGGTACACGACGCTGTCGTGGGCGTCCTCGACATGCAGGCCGACGGTGGTCTCGTAGAACTCGCGGCTCAGCTTCAGATCGGTGACGTCGAGCACGACGTGGCTGGAACGGATGATGTTGAACGGCGGCTCGAAGACGTGTTGCGGTACGGGCATTGGCTTTCCCCTCGGTCCTGTCATTCCGGGGTGGCTCGAAGAGCCGAGCCCGGAATCTATCGCGCAGCAAAGTTGGTGGATGAACGGATTCCGGGCTCGTGCTGCGCACGCCCCGGAATGACCATTTCCTAAGTTCCCAGCTTCTGAATCTTGTGCGTGCCCCGCGCCAGCGAGACGTGCTTGGTTTCCATGTAGAAGTCGAACGAGTAGTCGCCGCCGTCGCGGCCGATGCCGGAGGCCTTCATGCCGCCGAACGGCGTCGGCAGATGGCGGACATTTTCCGAATTCACCCAGATCATGCCGGCCTCCAGCGCATCGGCGACACGCAGCGCGCGGCCGACGTCGTTGGTCCAGACATAGCCGGTGAGGCCATAGCGGATGTCGTTGGCGATCTCGATCGCGTCGTTCTCGTCCTTGAACGGCAGCACGGTGAGGAAGGGGCCGAACACCTCCTCCTGCGCCACGCGCATCTTGCCGTGCGCGCCGGTCACCAGCGTCGGCTCGACATAGTGTCCGCCGCCGGGACCGTCATGGGCCTTGCCGCCGACCGCAATAACGGCGCCGTCCTGCCGGGCGACGTCGAAATAGGAGCAGACTTTTGCCAGGTGCCGCTCGTGGATTAGCGGGCCGATCTCGGTGGCGGGATCGAGGGGATGGCCGACCTTCAGCGTCTTCACCCGCGCGGTCAGCTTCTCCACGAATTTCTCCGCGATGCTCTGCTGGACCAGCAGGCGGCTCGACGAGGTGCAGCGCTCGCCGTTGAGCGAGTAGATCATGAACACGACGGCATCGAGCGCGCGGTCGAGATCGGCATCGTCGAACACGATCACGGGGTTCTTGCCGCCGAGCTCGAAATGCACGCGCTTCAGGGTCGGCGCACCCTGAACCATGATCGCCGAGCCCGTCGCGCTCTCGCCGACGAAGCCGATCGCCTTGATGGCGGGATGCTCGGTCAGCGCCTTTCCGGCCTCTTCGCCAAAGCCGTGCACGGTGTTGAGCACGCCGTCGGGCACGCCCGCTTCCTTGACCAGCCTTGCCAGAATGGACGCCGTCACCGGCGACCATTCGGCCGGCTTGTGCACGACCGTGCAGCCGGCCGCGAGGGCAGGGGCGATCTTCCAGGTCGAGAGCATGAACGGCGTGTTCCAAGGCGTGATCACGCCGACCGGGCCGATCGGCACGCGTGTCGAGATGTTCCAGTGCTCGTCGCTCGGCGTGTTGAGGCCGTCGCGCGCCTCGGCGCATTTGTCGGCGAAGAAGCGGAAGTTCTCGGCGGCGCGGATCGCGGCCTTGGCCATGAAGCGATAGGCTTGTCCCGTGTCGATGCATTCGAGCACGGCGATGTCGTCGGCGTTGTCCTCGATCGCGTCAGCCACACGATGCAGCAGCTTGCGCCGCATCGCCGGGCCCATGTCGCGCCAGGATTTGAAGGCGAGCGCCGCGGCCGTTGCCGCCGCGTCGATGTCCTCGGCATTGCCGCGGGCGACGCTGGCGAGCACCGCGCCATCGACCGGCGACCTGGTCTCGAAGGTCTCGCCGGAGATCGAGGCGACGGTCTTGCCGTCGATCATGTGGCCGATGCCGTCGGCACGCATAGTCGTCAGCAGCGGCGCGACGCGGTCGCGGTTGGCCTGGAATACGTCGGCTTTCGGAGTGGGCTTATCCATGGGCGGCCTCCACTTTCAGGGCGTCGTGGATGTTGTTGCGCTTCCAGCTCGTGTCCTTGTCGTTGATCTGCATGTCGAACGACAGAGCGAACTTGCTGGCGGCGAAGACGGGATCGAGATGTCTTGAAAGCGCCTGGAAGACGTGCTCGCCGGCCTTCTGGCGCGTAGCAAGGTCGCGGCCCTCGCCAATGCGCAAGACCATGTCGAGAAAGCCGTAGTCCTGCCGCGCATCTGCAATCGCGTAATGCTCGCACCTGACGGCGCGGACGCGGATGCCGCCGAGCGGGAAGATGCCGGTCTCCACGGCCGCCTTGCGCACGACCTCGCACACAGTGCCGATGTCGAGGCGGCCATCGAGATTGGCCGAATATTCGATCGTGAAATGCGGCATCGCGGTTTCACTCCCTGTCTTCTTGTCGTCTTAAGCGAAGTAGCAGCTCACCGAGCCATAGGCGCCATAGTCAGCCTGGATTGTGTCGCCCTTGCGGGTCTCGATTGGACGGATGAAGGAGCCGGCGAGCACGACCTGGCCCGGCTCCAGCGCCAGCCCAAGCGGCGCGATCTTGTTGGCAAGCCACGCCACGGCGGTCGCGGGATGATTGAGCACGCCGGCTGCAAGGCCGGTCTCTTCGAGCTGGCCGTTCTTGAAGCAGAGCGCACCGATCCAGCGCAGATCGGCGTCCAGCGGACGGATCGGCCGGCCGCCAAGCACGATGCCGGCATTCGCCGCATTGTTGGCGATGGTGTCGAAAATTTGCGCGTCGCCTTGGTTTTGGGATCGACGCGCTCGATCCGCGTATCCAAAATCTCCAGCGCCGGCACCACGAAAGTCGGTGGCATTGAGCACGTCGAACATGGTGCAGTCGGGGCCGGCGAGCCGCTTGCTCATGACGAAGGCGAGCTCGGCCTCGACGCGCGTCGCGATGAAGCGCCCGGTCGGAACGAGGCCGCCATCGGCGAAGAACATGTCGTCGAGCAGAACGCCGGAGTCCGGCTCGTCGATACTGAGCGCGCTCTGCATCGCCTTGGAGGTCAGCCCGATCTTGTGGCCCTTGACGATGCGCCCCTCCGCGATCTTGACGTCGACCCAGGCCTTCTGAATCGCGTAGGCATCGGCGATGCTGATCTCTGGGAAATCCTGCGAGAGCTGGCGGATCTGCGTGCGGGTCTTCTCCGCCTGGTGCAGACGCCTCGCGCAAGCCTGCATATCGTCGTTGGAAAGCGCCATCCGTGATCTTACAAATCGTGGTGCCCGGAGATGCTTAACATGTTAAGTGAATGCGTCAAACAGAATCTGGGTTTGCTGCACTGCAAACGTTATGCGGTTTGAAAGGGCGCCATGAGCAAGAGACCGGCCGATCCTGCGAACGGAAGCGCGCCTGCTGCGCGGCAAGTGCCGATGCGCGACTTCTCGCGCTCGCTGCCGATGTCGCTGCTCAGGGCGCGCGAGGCAGTGATGCGGCAGTTCCGTCCCTCGCTGCGCGAGCACGGCCTGACCGAGCAACAATGGCGCATCCTGCGCGCGCTCGCCGCCATCGAGGCCGCCGAGGTCACGGAACTCGCGCGCACTGCGTTTCTGCTCGGACCGAGCCTGTCGCGTATCCTGCGCGATCTCGAGGCGCGCAATCTGATCGAGCGCAAGACGGCGAAGGCGGACCAGCGCCGTAGCATGGTCTCGATCTCGAAGGAGGGCGTGAAGCTGATGGCCGCCGTGGCGCCGACGTCGGAGGCGATCTACGCGGAAATCACCAGCCGGTTCGGCGCCCGCAAACTCGCCGAATTGCAGGAGATGCTCGGCGAGCTCGAACAGAGTCTTGCGGAGCTCGGCGCCGGCAACGAGGCAAGTGCCGAGGAGTGACAGCAGATATGCGCTCCGGCGAGGCAACTGTCATGGACATGGCCGCATTTTTTCGCTCAAAGTGCCGCCCAGGCCGATCGCTCGAAAGTCGGCGCCGGGACGGATGACGCCCCCTGCCGGATGACATCTTGCGTCATTGCGAACGTAGCGCGGGGATCGACTTCGCGGTAATAACGGCATCGCCTTGTCGCGGCGCTCGTCATGGTGACGACGGTCAAACAACAAAGAAGGAAGGCAACGTGGCGAACAAAGTCAAAGAGATCTGGAAGTCGGGCAAGGCCGTGGTCAATGCGTGGCTGGCAATTCCCTCCGGCTTCTCGGCCGAGATGGTCGCGCAATGCGGCTTCGACAGCGTCACGGTCGACATGCAGCACGGCGTGCAGGACTATCTCTCGATGGTGCAGTGCTTTCAGGCCATGGACAAGCACCCCGTGACCCCGATGGTCCGCGTGCCCTGGAACGAGCCCGGCATCATCGGCAAGGTGCTCGACGGCGGCGCCTATGGCGTGATCTGCCCGATGGTCAACACGCCGCAGGAAGCCAGCAACCTCGTCTCCTATGCGAAATATCCGCCGAAGGGCGTGCGCTCCAACGGCCCGATCCGCGCCGGCATGTACGGCACCGCCGGCTCCTATCAGAAGACGGCCAACGACGAGATCGTGCTGCTGCCGATGATGGAGACGAAGACCGCGGTCGAGAACATGGAAGCGATCCTCGACGTCGAAGGCATCGACGGCGTCTATATCGGGCCGTCCGATCTCGGCTTCTCCTACGGACTCGAGCCCAAGCTCGACCGTAGCGAGCCCGAGATCCTCGCCATTTACGAGAAGATCATCAAGGAATGCGGCAAGCGCGGCCTCAATCCCGGCATTCATTGCAGCGGCGCCGAGGGCGCCGCACGTGCCATCAACATGGGCTTCAAGCTGGTGACGCTCTCGAACGAGGTCGGCCTGATGACGACCTATGCCAAGATGCAGGTCAACGCGACCCGCAAGGATTCGGCCGGCAAGGCCTGAGCTCTCTCCTTTCCCTCTCCCTGCTCTTGCTGGGAGAGGGAAAGGGTGAGGGGCCTCTCTCAACACGAATCGAACTCGCATGTGGATCGCACCCGACGATGCTTCGCATCGCCAGCCATCCGCCCTCTCCCCGCAAGAACGGGCAGAGGTGAAGTAAGAGACCCAAGGAGATACCCATGACCATCAGCCCCGTCATCCGCCTGCATCCCGATGATGGCGTGGTGATCGCGCGCGCGAGCCTGCCGCCGGGAACGGTGGTGGCCAACGGCGTGACCACGGTCGATCGCATTCCTTCCGGCCACAAGGTGGCGATCAAGCCGATCGCCGTCGGCGAGCCCGTGATCCGCTACGGCCAGATCATCGGCTTTGCGACCATTCCGATCGCGCCGGGCCAGCACGTGCACGTGCAGAACTGCGGCATGGGCGACTTCGCCAAGGACTACGCCTATTGCGCCGACGTCAAGCCGACGCCGAATTTCGATCTGCCGGCGACCTTCGAAGGCATCCGCCGCCCGGACGGCCGCGTCGCCACGCGCAACTATATCGGCATCCTCACCTCGGTGAATTGCAGCGCGCATGTCGCAAGCCTCGTCGCCGACGTCTTCAAGAAGAATCCCTTTACCGGCGACAATCCGCTGGCCGATTTCCCCAACGTCGACGGCGTGGTCGCGCTGACCCACAAGACCGGCTGTGGCATGACGCAGAACGAGCCGCTGGCATTGCTCCGCCGCACCCTCGGCGGCTATGCGCGGCACGTCAATTTCTCCCACGTCATCGTGCTCGGCCTCGGCTGCGAGGTGAACCAGATCGGCGGGCTGATGGAAGAGCAGAAGCTCGCGGGACGCCTGCGCGCGATGGACATCCAGGAGGTCGGCGGCACCCGCAAGACGGTGGAAGCAGGCATCGCCTTCGTGCGCGAGGCGCTCACTGACGCCAACAAGGTCAAGCGCGAGACGGTGCCGGCGAGCGAGCTCACCGTAGCGCTGCAATGCGGCGGCTCGGACGGCTATTCCGGCGTGTCGGCCAATCCGGCACTTGGAGCCGCCAGCGATCTCGTCGTCCGCCACGGCGGCACCGTGATCCTGTCGGAGACGCCGGAGACCTATGGCGCCGAGCATCTCTTGACGCGTCGCGCCGTCAGCCGCGAGGTCGGTGAGAAGCTGGTCGACCTCATGCGCTGGTGGGACGAGTACACGAGGCGCGAAGGCGCCGAGATGAACGCCAATCCGAGCCCCGGCAACAAGGCCGGCGGCCTCACCACCATCCTGGAAAAGTCGCTCGGCGCGATGGCCAAGGCCGGCACCACCAATCTCGTCGAGGTGCTGCGCTACGCCGAGCCGGTGAGCAAGCGCGGCTTCGTCTTCATGGACACGCCCGGCTACGATCCCGTCGCCGCAACCGGGCAGGTCGCCGGCGGCGCCAACCTCGTCTGCTTCACCACCGGCCGCGGCAGCGTGTTCGGCTGCAAGCCCGCGCCCTCGATCAAGCTCGCCACCAACACGCCCATGTACAAGCGCATGGAAGAGGACATGGACGTCAATTGCGGCACCATCCTCGAAGGCGAAGAGAGCGTCGAGCAATGCGGCCAGCGCATCTTCGAACTCATCCTCAAGACCGCCTCGGGCCAGCCGACCAAGAGCGAAAGCTTCGACTTCGGCGGCGCCGAGTTCGCACCCTGGGTGCTGGGCGCGACGATGTGACGGTGCTGATGCACCTCGCTGCCGAAATGACAGACGCGGACACCTACGTAGTCATACGTAGGTGTCATATGATCGCAGGAGTTCCTGCGGTCACTCGGGATTAAGATTTCGCGCCGTAATCGTGAGGCGATGCGGGCGACTCCTTCGAGGGCGCTGCCCTTCGACAGGATTCGTCAATGATGACGCGTGCGATACGGCCGAGTGGCGTGGAAAATCTCCTCGGTGAGGAGGAGCTGATCGTGTCCAAGACCGATCTCAAGGGCCGCATCACCTACGCCAACGACGTCTTCATGCGCATGGCGAAATACTCTTACGCCGAGCTGATGGGCGCGCCCCACAGCCTGATCCGCCATCCCGACATGCCGCGCGCGGTGTTCAAGCTGCTCTGGGATACGCTGCAGTCCAAGCAGGAGATATTCGCCTACGTCGTCAATCTGGCGAAGGACGGCAGCCATTACTGGGTGTTCGCCCACGTCACGCCGACCTTCGACGAGCGCGGCAACATCGTCGGCTATCACTCCAACCGCCGCAAGCCCGATCCGGCGCAGGTCGACCGCATCAAGCCGATCTAAAAGACGCTGTGTGCGGAAGAAGCGCGACATGCCAATGCCAAGGACGGCATGCATGCCAGCTTCGAGGCCATGGTCGGACTGCTCGAGCAACAGGGTGTCGGTTACGATGAATTTGTGCTCTCTCTCTAAGGCGCAGGGAGCGACCGCGCTCGCGTGTGTTCTTGCCGTCGTTGCGTTCGGACTTTCGCTGCTCGGTGTGACCGGTATAGCCAATGCCGTCTTGCTCGGCACGACCGTCGTGCTGCTCGGCTATGCGGTCTGGTGCCAGCATCGCATGGCCGCGGCCGTCGATGAGGTCGCCGATGTCTGCCGCAAGGCCGCGCATGGCGATCTCGAGGCGCGCATTCTCAGCGAGCTGCAGGCCGGGCGGATCGGGTCCATCCAGAAATCCGTCAACGATATGCTCGACATCACCGATGCCTTCCAGCGCGAAGCCTCGGCATCGATGGACTATGCCAGCCGCGGCAAGCATTTCCGCAAGATCCTTGCACGCGGATTGCCGGGCTCGTTCCGCCGTTCAGCCAACGTCATCAATTCCGGCACCGACAGCCTCGGCCGCAGAGTCGTCGAGATCGCCGGCCTCGCAAAGCAGTTCGGCACGCATCTCGACGGCGTCGCCGGGACGCTGATGGGCGCAGCGACCGATCTCGAATCCGACGCCCACCAGATGGCAGCGGCAGCCGACAAGACCAGCCGGCAGACCTCCGGCGTGCTCAGCGCGTCCGACCAGGCTTCGCGCAACGTTGCCACCGTCGCCAGCGCGGCGGAGCAGTTGGCATCCTCGATCGCCGAGATCGGCCGCCAGGTGGCCGGCTCGACCACGAGCACGGGGCGGGCGGTAAACGAAGCCAATCGCGCCGGCAGCGAGATCCGTAACCTGGCAGACGCGGCGATGCGGATCGGCGACGTCGTCAAGCTGATCAGCGAGATCGCCTCGCAGACCAACCTGCTCGCGCTCAACGCCACCATCGAGGCGGCGCGCGCGGGCGAGGCCGGCCGCGGCTTTGCGGTGGTGGCCTCCGAAGTCAAGAGCCTCGCCAACCAGACCGCGAGGGCCACTGAGGAGATCAGCGCCAAGGTCGGCGAGATGCAGCAATCGACCACCAATTCGGTCGCGGCCGTGGAGGCCATCGCGCAGACCATCACCGAGATCAACGGCATCACCGCCTCGATCGCGACTTCGATCGAGCAGCAAGGCCTTGCCACCCGCGAGATCGCGCGCAACGTCCAGGAAGCCTCGGCCGGCACCTCCGAGGTGTCCTCCAACGTCACAGGCATCAGCGAAGCCGCCGCCGACACCGGCCGCGTCGCCACCCGCGTCAACAGCGCCTCCGAGCGCGTCCACGGCGAAGTCGAGACGCTAAGGCGCGAAGTGACGCAGTTCTTGCAGCGGCTGACCTCGGCGGCGTAGGGATTTTTGCCAAGAGTACGCTGCGAACCCTCTCCCCTTGTGGGAGAGGGTGGCTTGGCGAAGCGAAGCCGGCTGAGAGGTCTCTATCCTTTCGAATAGTCTTGCGGCCGGAGAGAACCCCTCATCCGGCGCTTCGCGCCACCTTCTCCCACAAGGGGAGAAGGGAAGAGCAGCCTCGCCGGCGCGGCCGGATGACAACCCACCAGCACCCGGCCCGCACCTTGCATAGGCACCCTCTGCCCGTTGTTAGTGCTTGATCGCATTGACGTCAGGTGTTCTGCTCAAAAAAGCTGCTGGAGCACCGCACCCCGTGTCGATCTACGTCGCATTACACCACGTCACGCACTACAAATACGACCGCCCGATCGATCTGGGACCGCAGACCATCCGCCTGCGGCCGGCGCCGCACACGCGTACGCCGATCCTGAGCTATTCGCTCAAGGTCACCCCGGCCAACCACTTCGTGAACTGGCAGCAGGACCCGCAAGGCAACTGGCTCGCGCGCTACGTCTTTCCGGAGAAGACCACCGAGCTGAAATTCGAGGTCGACTTCACGGCGCAGATGACCGTGGTCAACCCGTTCGACTTCTTCGTCGAGCCCTATGCCGACAGCTTTCCGTTCGACTATCCGAAGGACCTGAAGACCGAGCTCGCGCCGTATCTCGAAACCCTCAAGCCCGAGCCCGAATTCGCGAAATACCTCGCCTCGATCCCGCGCGAAGCGCCGAACACCGTCAACTTCCTGGTCGAGCTCAATCGCGAACTGCAGAAGAAGATCCGCTACATCATCCGCATGGAGCCGGGCGTGCAGACGCCGGAGGAGACGCTGACCTCCTGCGCCGGTTCATGCCGCGACTCCGCCTGGCTGCTGATCCAGACGCTGCGTCATCTCGGGCTCGCCGCGCGCTTCGTCTCCGGCTACCTGATCCAGATCCGTCCCGACATCGATCCGATCGAGGGGCCGCCGGAAGTCGAGAACGACTTCACCGATCTGCATGCCTGGGCCGAGGTCTATCTGCCCGGCGCGGGCTGGATCGGGTTCGACGCCACCTCCGGCATGCTCGCCGGCGAGGGGCACATCCCGGTCGCCGCCACGCCGCATTATCGCTCGGCCGCGCCGATCTCCGGCGGCGCCGGGTTTGCCGAGGTCGAGTTCGCCTTCGACATGAGCGTGAAGCGCATCCGCGAGGCGCCGCGCATCACAAAACCGTTCTCCGATGAATCCTGGGCGCGGCTCAACGATCTCGGCGAGCAGGTCGACGGCGATCTCGCCGCGCAGGACGTGCGGCTCACCATGGGCGGCGAGCCGACCTTCGTCTCGGTCGACGATCTCGAAGCGGGCGAGTGGAATACGGAAGCCGTCGGCCCCACCAAGCGCACGCTCGCCGACGACCTGATCCGCCGCCTGCGCGCGCGCTTTGCACCCGGCGGCCTGCTGCATTACGGCCAGGGCAAATGGTATCCGGGCGAGAGCCTGCCGCGCTGGGCCTTCGGACTCTACTGGCGCAAGGACGGCGTGCCGATCTGGAAGAACGCCGATCTCATCGCCAAGATCGCCAACCCGCGGCGGCCCGAGGTCAGGGACGCCGAGGCCTTCATGGAGGGCACCGCCGCGCGGCTTGGGCTCGATCTCGGCTACATCATGCCGGCCTATGAGGATCCAGTCTATTGGCTGCAGAAGGAAGCCGACCTTCCGATCAATGTCGATCCGACGGACTCGAAGCTGTCTGACCCCGAAGCGCGCGCGCGGATGGCGCGGGTGTTCGACCAGGGCCTGACCACGCCGCGCGGCTTCGTGCTGCCGATCCAGCGCTGGAATGCGCCGCCGCGCTGGCGCAGCGAGCGCTGGCCGCTCCGGCGCAATCATCTGTTCCTGACGCCGGGCGATTCACCGCTCGGCCTGCGCCTGCCGATGGGCTCGCTCGGCCACGTCCCGCCGAACCAGTATCCCTACATCGTCGAGCAGGATCCAATGGAGCCGCGCGGCAAGCTGCCGGTGTTCACCCGCATGGCGCGTCCGCCGTCGCCGCCGCGCACGTCCCATGAATATCTCAACACGGCGATTCCCGTCCGCACCGCGATGGCGGTGGAAATCCGCGACGGCGTGATCTGCGCCTTCATGCCGCCTGTCGAGCGCATCGAGGATTATCTCGAGCTGATCTCGGCGCTGGAAGACACCGCGGAGGAGATGCAGCTCTCCGTTCATGTCGAAGGCTATCCGCCGCCGTTCGATCCGCGCATCGAGGTCATCAAGGTCACGCCCGATCCTGGTGTCATCGAGATCAACATCCAGCCGGCCAAGAGCTGGCGCGATGCGGTCGAAATCACCTCCGGCCTCTACGAGGACGCCGCCAAGGTGCGCCTCGGCGCCAACCGCTTCCTGGTCGACGGCCGCCACACCGGCACCGGCGGCGGCAACCACGTCGTGGTCGGCGGCTCGAGCCCGCAGGACTCGCCGTTCCTGCGCCGGCCGGATCTATTGAAGAGTCTGGTCCTGTACTGGCAGCGCCATCCGTCGCTGTCGTACTTCTTCTCCGGCCTCTTCATCGGCCCGACCAGCCAGGCGCCGCGCATCGACGAAGCGCGTCACGACAGCATCTACGAGCTCGAGATCGCGCTCTCGCACGTGCCGCCGCCCGGCTATCAGACGCCGCTGTGGCTGGTGGACCGGCTGTTCCGGCATCTGCTCGTCGACATCACCGGCAACACCCACCGCGCCGAGATCTGCATCGACAAGCTCTATTCGCCGGAAGGGCCTACGGGGCGGCTCGGACTGGTCGAATTCCGCGCGCTAGAGATGCCGCCGGATCCGCGCATGTCGTTGGCGCAGCAGCTCCTGATCCGCGCACTGATCGCCAAATTCTGGCGCGAGCCGCAACAGGGCAAGTTCGTGCGCTGGGGCACCGCGCTGCACGACCGCTTCATGCTGCCGCATTTCATCTGGGAAGATTTTCAGGACGTGCTCTCCGAGCTCAAGCAGTTCGGCTATCCGTTCGAGCCGGAATGGTATCTGGCCCAGCTCGAATTCCGCTTCCCCGCCTTCGGCCGCGTCCATCATGGCGGGGTGACGCTGGAATTGCGCCAGGCGCTGGAGCCCTGGCACGTGCTCGGCGAGGAGGGCTCGGCCGGCGGCACCGTGCGCTATGTGGACTCCTCGGTCGAGCGGCTCCAGGTCAAGGCGGAAGGCTTCGTCGAGGGCCGCCATGTCGTCACCTGCAACGGCCGTCGCCTGCCGATGACCTCGACCGGCCGCTCGGCCGAGGCCGTGGCCGGCGTCCGCTTCAAGGCCTGGCAGCCGGCCTCCGGCCTGCACCCGACCATTCCTGTCCATGCGCCGCTGACCTTTGATCTCATCGACACCTGGAACGGCCGCTCGCTCGGCGGCTGCGTCTACCACGTCGCCCATCCCGGCGGACGCAACTACGACACCAAGCCGGTCAACACCTACGAGGCCGAGGCGCGGCGGCTGGCGCGCTTCCAGGACCACGGTCACACCCCGGGGCCGATGCAGCCGCCGCCCGAGGAACGCACAAATGAATTTCCGCTGACCCTCGACTTGCGGACCCCGCTCCTGCAATGAGTATGAGGGTGGGAAAGGGAAAGGCCCATGGGCGAGGGCGCAGCGGAAGACAACGACCAGGCGGGCAGGGCGAAGGCCCAGCAGCGGATCGCGCAATGGGTCCGCGACTATAGCCGCCTGCCCGGCATCCCCGACGAGTTCCTGGGGCCCGACGGGGCGCCCCGCGCGGTCTGGAGCCGCTTCTTCGACGCCTTCGGCGCGCTGGCGCCCGACGAGGTCGAGCGGCGCTTCGGCATGGCCGACCGTCACCTGCGCGAGGCCGGCGTCACCTACCGCGCCCCCGGTGACAGCGCCGACCGGCCCTGGTCGCTGAGCCACCTGCCGCTGCTGATCGACGAGGCCGACTGGCAGCAGCTCTGCGCCGGCATCACCCAGCGTGCGGAGCTGCTCGAGCTCGTGCTGCGCGACATCTATGGCGAGGGCCGTCTGGTCGCCGAAGGCGCGCTGCCGGCCGCCGCGATCGCCGGCAGCCCCGAATATCTCCGCCCCGTCTGCGGCGTGCCGCCGCCCGGCGGGCGCTGTCTCTCGATCTATGCCGCCGACGTCGGCCGCGGCCCCGACGGCCGCTGGTGGGTGCTCGGCGACCGCACGCAGGCGCCCTCGGGTGCGGGCTACGCGCTGGAAAATCGCCTGGTGCTCTCGCGCGCCTTTTCCGATCTCTACAAGTCGATGAACGTGCCGCGCGTCGCGCCGTTCTTCGAGGCGTTCCGCGACAGTCTGCGCGCACGCGCCGATCGCGACGAGCCGCGCATCGGCGTGCTCACCCCCGGCAGCTTCAGCGAGACCTATTTCGAGCACGCCACGCTGGCGCGCTATCTCGGTTTCCTGCTGGTCGAGGGCGACGATCTCGCCGTCAGCGACAACCGCATCCACATCCGCACCGTCGCCGGCCTGAAGCGCCTCGACGTGCTGCTCCGCCGCGTCGATTCCAACTCGCTCGATCCGCTCGAGCTCGATGCCTCGTCTCGGTTAGGGGTGCCCGGCCTGATCGACGTGCTGCGCAAGGACGGCGTCGTCGTCGCCAACATGCCGGGCTCGGGCGTGCTGGAGGCGCGCGCGCTGCTCGGCTTCCTGCCGGCGCTGAGCCGCCGCCTGCTCGGCGAAGAGCTGAAGATGCCGCACATCGCGACCTGGTGGTGCGGCCAGCGCAGCGCGCGTGATGAAGTTTTGTCGCGGCTCGACGAGGTCGCGATCGAGGGCGCCTACCGGCGCGGCGTTCCCGGCTTCGACTCGAGCGGCCCGGTGCTCGCGAGCGAGCTCGATGCTGCCGGGCACCAGCGCCTGATCGACGCCATCGCCGCGCGCGGCATGGACTATGTCGGCCAGGAAGTGGTGCGGCTCTCGACCATGCCGGTGTGGGAGCAGGGCCAGCTCACGCCGCGCCCCTTCGTGCTGCGCGTGTTCGCAGCCGCCACGGCCGACGGCTGGGCCATCATGCCCGGCGGCTTCTGCCGGATCGCCGAGCAGCCCGATGCGCGCGCGGTGTCGATGGGCGACGGCGCCCGCGCCGCCGACGTCTGGGTCGTCTCCGACAAGCAGGTCTCGACCGCGACGCTCTTGCCCGCGACCGACAAGGTCCGCATCCGCCGCATCGCCGGCGTGCTGCCGAGCCGGGCCGCCGACAATCTGTTCTGGCTCGGCCGCTATCTCGAGCGCGCCGAGGCGACGCTGCGCCTGGTGCGCGCGCTGGGCTCGCCGAGCGGACCCAACAAGGGTACCGCGGCCTCGCTGCAATCGTCCGAACGCATCCAGCGCATGCTGGTGGCCTGGGGCGCGATCTCGCAGACCTCGCGCGCGGCGCCCGGGCGCATCGTCGCCGAGGCGCTGCAGAGCGCGGAGCGCTTCGGCTCGGCGCTGTCGCTGGTGCGCGCGGCCCTGCGCACCGCGACGTCGTTGCGCGAGCGGCTGTCGCCGGACGCCTGGCAGGTCATCACCGAGATGGCCGAGCGTCTCGCCCATGAGGTCGAGGACGACGACAGCGTGCTCAGCGCCGCCGAGCTGACCCTGCAGGAGCTGGCGAGCTTCGCGGGCCTTGCGCAGGAGAACATGAACCGCGCCGCCGGCTGGCGCTTCCTCGACATCGGACGCCGCACCGAACGCGCCATCAACACCACGCGCTTTGCACGTCAATTTGCCTATGACGAGGCCGGCGACGAGGATCTCGACATCCTGCTGACGCTGGTGGATTCCCAGATCACCTACCGCTCGCGCTATCTGCTGGCGCCGATCCTGGCCCCGGTGCGCGACCTCGCCGTGCTCGACTGCTACAATCCGCGTTCGGTGGCGTTCCAGGTGGCGACTCTGAACGAGCACATCGCGGCGCTGCCGAGCCTGAAGGAGCACGGCCTGATCGAGCAGCCGCAGCGGCTTGCCGTGGCGGTGCAGGCGATGCTGGCGACGGCCGAGGCCGAGAAGCTCGACGTCAAGACGCTGTTCGCGCTGGAGCAGGATCTGCTCAGCCTCGCCGAGGCGATCGGGCTGCACTATTTCCCGCACGGACCCAATGCCAGCCGGCCGGAAAAGCTGACGGGGCTGGCGTGATCTACGACATCCGTCACGTCACGACCTACGAATACGAAAGTCCGGTCAGCTTCGCCCGCTGCACGCTGCGGCTGGAGCCCAGAAGCGGCGGCGGCCAGGAGCTGATCTCGCATCAGGTGGAGATCCGTCCGCGCCCGTCCGAGCGCAATGTCCGGCGCGACTTCTTCGGCACGCTGACCGAGAGCGTCGTCATCGAGGCCGCGCATCGCAATCTGCGCATCGACTCGCGCTCGCGCGTCTCCGTCACGCGCCGGCCGCCGGCGCGCGATGCGGTCAGTCCGCCCTGGGAGAGCATCCGCGACGTCGCCTTCGAAGCGACCAGCCTCGGGCCGTCTTCGCCGGTAGGCTACGTCTTTGCCAGTCCGCTGGTGCCGGTGCTGCGCCCGGTCAGCGCCTATGCGGCGGAAAGCTTTCCAGCCGGCGAGGGCATCCTCAAAGGCGCGGTCGATCTCATGCATCGCATTCGCAACCAGTTTCGCTACGACCCCAAGGCGACGGTGATCTCGACCCCGCTCAACGAGGTCTTCGACAAACGTCACGGCGTCTGCCAGGATTTTGCCCATGTGATGATCGCGGGGCTGCGCGGGCTCGGTCTGCCAGCCGCCTATGTCAGCGGGTACTTGCGGACCATTCCGCCGCCGGGCCAGCCGCGCCTGCAGGGCGCGGACGCCACCCACGCCTGGGTGTCGCTGTGGTGCGGGGAGGAGCTCGGCTGGGTCGATTTCGATCCCACCAACGATCTCCTGGTCGGGAACGACCATATCGTGCTCGCGGTGGCCCGCGACTTCTCCGACGTCTCGCCGGTCGACGGCATCATCCTCGGCTCACCCAAGCAGAAGCTCGGCGTCGCCGTCGACGTGCTGCTGGTGGAGTGACGGCGCGCTCCGCCGTCACCGCCGCGAAGACGATGAAGACGCATGCGCCAGGCTGCCGCGCATCGCGCGAGCCTTGCGCTGACCTCCGATAAAGCGAAATTTGATTTCCGCGCCTCGGCCGGAGCCTTCCGACTGGTCGGCCCGGCTGCATCGCGCCGTGACCGCAACCACGATCTCGCAGGGCACAAGAGCAGCTTAATTTACGTATTTGGGGTGCGGGATTTGGTCCCTCGGCCCAACTTGGGCTATGCTGATCCTCGCGCCGAGGACAACTATGGGACGTCGGGAGCTGGCGTGGGACACCACCGACAAGCGGGGCTGCATCCATGATGACGTTACCGAGACTGGCGGCGGAATCCCTGGAGAAGTTGCTGGGCTCGTTCATGCGGCGCAGGTACGGCGAAGAGTCGGCGAACGTCATCGAGAGCGCCACGCGCACCACCATGGAATGCATCGGCAACAGCGATGCGCTCTACCACAACATCGAGCATACGATGCTGGTGACTTTGGCCGGCCATTCCATTCTCAGCGGGCGGTACCTTCACACTCACCTGGAGGCGGACGACTACGTTCATGTCCTGATCGCCTGCCTTGCGCACGACATCGGCTATGTCCGCGGCCTGTTTCCGGAGGATGACGAAGATGGCTTCATCATCGACGACGCGGGGACCAAGGTGTCGCTGCCGCGCGGCGCTTCGGATGCCAGTCTGATGATGTATCACGTCGATCGCTCGCAACTGTTTGTGCGGCGGCGGCTGCCGCCGATCCGCGGCCTCGACTCTGAGCGCATCGTCCGCGCCATCGAGGGGACGCGCTTCCCGGCCCGTGAGGGGCAGGAATATGACGACGAAGCCTCGATCCTGCGCGCTGCCGATTTCATCGGCCAGCTCGGTGATCCCAACTATCTGCGCAAAGCGAACGCGCTCTATTACGAGTTCGAGGAAGTGGGCATGAACCGGCAGCTCGGCTACGACTCGCCCGCCGACATCGTGAACCGTTATCCGCAATTCTACTGGAACAGCGTCGCACCGCACATCCAGACCGAGATCGGTTATCTCAACAAGACCGAGATCGGCCGGCAGTGGATCGCCAATCTCTACAGCAACGTGTTCCGCGCCGAACGCGACATCACGCTGTCCGGGCCGCAGAAGTAAGGCCGTTGTAGCCCGCATGGAGCGAAGCGGAATGCGGGAACGCCTGTATCCGCGAATCCCGGATTGCGCTGCGCTCCATCCCGGCTACGACCGCGCAACTCCGTGAGAAAGCCATGCAACGAAAAACCATCACCACGGATGTCCTCGACATCGCCTATCTTGAATACGGCGCACCTGATGGCTGGCCCTGCATCGTGGGCCACGGCTTTCCCTATGACGTGAACGCCTATGCCGAGGCCGCGCCGTTGCTCGCACATGCCGGCGCGCGGGTGCTGGTGCCCTGGCTGCGCGGCTACGGTCCGACGCGGTTTCGCTTTCCTGCAACGCTGCGCTCCGGCGAGCAGGCCGCGCTGGGCGCCGACCTGCTCGCCTTCATGGACGCGCTTCACATCGAACGCGCGATCGTCGGCGGCTACGATTGGGGCGGACGCGCGGCCTGCGTGGTTTCCGCATTGTATCCCGAGCGCGTCGCCGGGCTCGTCTCCGGCAATTCCTACAACATCCAGAACATCGCCCGGTCCATGGAGCCGGCCTCGCCGCCGGAGGAGGCGGCGCTCTGGTATCAATATCTCTTCCACAACGAGCGCGGCCGCCGCGCGCTGGAGCGCAACCGGCGCGGCTTCGCCCGCCAGCTCTGGTCGATGTGGTCGCCGACATGGGACTTCGACGACGCGACGTTCGAGACCAGCGCGGTGTCTTTCGACAACCCCGACTTCGTCGATGTCGTGATCCACTCCTATCGCCACCGCTACGCGTTGGTCGAAGGCGATCCCGCCTATGCCGGGATCGAGGCCAGGCTCGCCGCGCAACCCGCGATCCGGGTCCCGACCATCGCAATCGACGGCGACAGCGACGGCGTCAATCCCGGCACCGCGCACCATGCGCGCAAGTTCGAGGGCTTCTTCGAGCACCGCGTGTTCACCGGCGCCGGCCATAATCTGCCGCAGGAGCGGCCGGCCGAATGGGCGAAGGCCGTGCTCGACGTGCGCGCAGCCGGGTCCTGATTTTCGCGACCGCGGGAACTTTTCACTCATCCCGCCGTCCAATTCCTGAGTTGCGCGTCAAGCTGTCAGGAGGTGAGCATGAGCGAGGACAAGAAGCCGAGCGGGCCGGATCTGACCACGGGCGTATCGCTCACTGCGTTCAAGGACGGCAAGCTGCTCGGCCATGTCGGGGACGAAGACGTCCTGCTGGTGCAGGCCGGCGGCGAGATTTTTGCGATCGAGCCCGCCTGCAGTCATTATCACGGTCCGCTCGCCGAGGGCCTCGTGGTCGGCGACACCATCCGTTGCCCCTGGCATCACGCCTGCTTCTCCCTGCGCACAGGCGAGGCCACGCGTCCGCCCGCATTGAATGCGCTGGCGGTGTGGGAGGTGACGCAGGACGGGGGCAGGATTCGGGTTCAGCGCAAGCGTGAGGCGCCGAAGCCCTCGGCCGTGCATCGCAGCGCGCCGACACCCGAAAAATTCGTCATCGTCGGCGGTGGCGCGGCCGGCTTTGCCGCAGCCGAGACGCTCCGGCGCGAAGGCTTTGCCGGCGCCATCACCATGCTGAGCAATGACGGCGCGATGCCGGTCGACCGTCCGAATCTCTCCAAGGATTATCTCGCCGGCAACGCGCCGGAGGATTGGCTGCCATTGTGGAACGAGGACGACTATCGGAGCGCCGGCATCGATCTCAGGCTCAACACCAGGGTTACGGGGATCGATCCAAGAGCACGCAGCCTGACCCTCGGCAATGGCGACAGGCTGCCGTTCGACCGCTTGCTGCTCGCGACCGGCGCCGAGCCCATCAAGCTGCAAATCCCGGGTGCGGAGCAGCCGCACGTCCACACCTTGCGCTCCGTCGCCGACAGCCGCGCCATCATCAAGGCCGCCGGCAGCGCCCGGCGCGCGCTGGTGATCGGCGCCAGCTTCATCGGCCTGGAAGTTGCGGCGTCCTTGCGGGCGCGCAAGCTCGATGTGCATGTGGTCGCGCCCGAGCGGCGACCGATGCAGAAGGTGCTCGGGTCCGAGATGGGCGACTTCATTCGCGCGCTGCATGAAGAGAACGGCGTCAACTTTCACCTCGAGGACACCGTGGAGAGGCTCGAGGGCGCCCGCGCCACGCTGAAGAGCGGCGCCGTCATCGAGGCGGACCTCGTGGTGGTCGGCATCGGCGTCAGGCCGCGCCTTGCGCTGGCCGAGCAGGCGGGCCTTGCCGCCGATCGCGGCGTCAGCGTGACTGAATATCTCGAAACCAGCGTTGCCGGCATCTTCGCCGCCGGCGACATCGCGCGCTGGCCCGATCCGCATTCTCGGCACACCATCCGCGTCGAGCATTGGGTGGTGGCGGAGCGCCAGGGCCAGACCGCGGCACGCAACATGCTCGGCAGGCGCGAGCGCTTCGATGCCGTGCCGTTCTTCTGGTCCCAGCATTACGACGTCCCGATCAATTATGTCGGTCACGCCGAGAGCTTCGACGAGGTCGCCATCGACGGCAGCATTTCCGGCAAGGATTGCCTGCTGAAGTACCTCAAGGGCGGCCACGTGCTTGCCGTCGCTTCAATTTATCGCGATCTCGACAATCTCAAGGCCGAGCTCGAGATGGAGCGCTCGCGCGGCTGACGCACCGCATTCGAAGTTGATTTGCGTCAATGTTGCTGCCGCTGTGGACTGCTTTGGTGGCTGTCGCCCCGGCACGGCATGTGCTATTCTGGCGCGTGCTCCCGGGCTTCGCAAGCAGGAGTGGCCGCCATGACCAGTGCTTCCGATACGTCTCATCATCCCAGCCTCGGCTCCGGCATCGCGGCGCTGCATGCCAAATGGGGCTGGATCGTCGCGCTCGGCGTCGTCTACCTCATCGCGGGCTTCATTGCGCTCGGCAGCATGGTGATGGCTACGGTGGCGAGCGTCATCGTGGTCGGCGCCATGATGATCGTCGCCGGCGTGACCGAGATCATCGGTGCGTTCCAGATGAAGAGCTGGGGCAAGTTCTTGATCTGGGCCTTGCTCGGCGTGCTCTACGTGATCGCTGGCTTCCTGACCTTCGAGAATCCGCTGTTCGCAGCCGTCCTGCTGACGCTGTTTCTCGGTGTCTCGCTGATCGCCTCGGGCGCCGTCAGGCTGTTTCTCGCCTTCAGCATGAAGCGCGAGAGCCCGTGGGTGTGGGTGGCGCTGTCGGCCGTCATCACGCTGCTGCTTGGCCTCTTGATCGTGGCACGCTGGCCGGTGAACAGCGTCTATATCCTCGGCCTGTTCCTCGGCATCGACCTGATCATGGCCGGCGCCGGCTGGATCAGCGTCGGCCTCAGCCTGAAGCGGCGCGGCTGAAACCTCCGGCCAGGTGCGCGGTGCCGAAGCGCGATCAGATTTGGATGGATGGTCATCGCGCTTCGGGTTGACGTTTGCGCATGAGCTTTCCGCTCAGCCGCTTCGTACCTTTCCGGATCATGCTTGGGCTGATCAATCCAGTGGCATCTCGTCGAGCGGCCAGATCGGGCGGCGAACCTTGCGATAGGTGAGGGTCGTGTAGTCATTCGTGGCAAGGCCGCCGCTGTCGGCCAGGATCACTTCCTTGGCGATCGGCTCGAAAGCGGCGCGGAAGTGGTGGGCGGACTTGACCGCGACGACCCGAAACTGCGCCGGCTCCGCTCCGAGAATTCGGAACATTTCCTGATCATAGGTTTGCAGCGTGTTTGTCGACAGCGCGATCGAGATGCCGTTCACCTCGAGCAGGGCGGAGCGGCCGAGTGTCATGGGCTGACCGGCATTCATCGGTCCCTCGCAGACGAAGGCACCGTCCGACAGCGCGGCGACGCGTCCGGCCAGCGTGAGTGGTGGCCCGTAGCTTGCGGGATCGCGCTTGGCGCCGACAACGACGTCGAGGTCGGCCCCGAGACCTGCAGCATGACAGCGGGCGGCGGCTTCGGGATCGCCGAGCACACCGAGGAGCACGCCCTTGACGTTGGCCTTCAGCAGCGCCTCCAACAGGCGGACGCCGTCGCCATAGGCGCCTGAACCCGGGTTGTCGCTGTAATCGGAAATCACAAAGGGACGGGCATCGGCGACATCGGCTGCCGCCACCGCGGCAAGCCTGGTCGCGGCCGCCAAATCATATACCGCAACAGTGACCTCGGCGCGGCGACGGTAGATCTCGTCATAGAGCGCGGCCGCAGCCTGCCGCGCCGCCGTCTCGGCGGCGTTATGCGAGGCATCGTAGGTCACCTGCACGCTGGGGCCGACCTCGGCAATGTCCGAGCGGCTGAAACCCGCGCAGAGGTCGACCGACAACAGGCCGGGCGTTCGCGCCTCCATGTCTGCAGCGCGGGTCAGGAGATCGCTCATCACGCCGCCCTGGGTTCGCCCGTGATTGCATCCGTCGAGCAGCGGTCCTTGCAGGTGGACGACCTTCGGACGGATGTTGCCGTCCATCGCCGATTGCAGCAGATCGGCCGCGCGAAGTGCCGTCTCGTATTGGTCGATATGGGGATAGGTCCGGTAGGGCAGCATGATGTTGGCCAGGCGGCCCATGCGCTTGGTGACGTTGGCATGCAGGTCGAGCGTCACCGCGATCGGGATCGTCTCGCCGAGCCGCTTGCGCAATCCTTCCAGCAGCGCGCCCTCGGCATCCTCGTCGGTCTCGGTCACCATCGCGCCGTGCAATGCGAGGATGACGCCGTCGAGCGGGCCCGTCTCGCAGGCCTCGTAGACCAGACGTTGCAGCTCGGCCCAGCACTCGGCCGTCACCTTGCCGGAGGGCGTCGCCGAGGCTGCGATCGGCTGCACCAGGGTCCAGCCGTAGCGTTTGGCCGCATCCAGATGCCCGGCGATCTCCATCTTGGTGGCGCCGAGCGCGGGGGCGATCTCGGCTCCCAGCAGAAACAGCCGCTTGCGAAAATCATCGAGCGTGGTCGGAACGATCGAGAACGTGTTGGTCTCGTGGGCGATCTGCGCGGAGAGCACACGTCGCGTCTGGCTCATAGGGGCACCTTCTTGTTCATGGAAGCCGCGGGCCTGATCTCGCGTCCTCACAAGGCGCTTCGCTAGCATCGAATCGGGCTTCCCCACCAGCAACTCGACGCAAGACCATCTGGCGGAACTCCGCTGATCTGGCGCCCTGACAAGAGCAGCCCGCCGCGCGGCTGCTTCGCTGGCGGCGATGATCATCGGGGAGACACCATGAGAGCCGCTTTGGCCCTGGCCGCAGCTTTGGCTGCCGCCTGCCTGTCCACGCCTGCGCCTGCACAAAAATCCTATGGTCCCGGCGTCAGCGACACCGAGATCAAGATCGGCAACACCATGCCCTATAGCGGCCCGGCTTCGCCGCTCAGCATCACCGGCCGGGTGATTGCGGCCTATTTCGACGAGGTCAACGAGAAGGGCGGCGTCAATGGCCGCAAGCTCAATCTGATCTCGCTGGATGACGCGTTCTCGCCGCCCAAGACCATGGAAGCGGCGCGGCGCCTCGTCGAAGGCGAGGGCGTCGCCTTCATCTTCGCCACCATGGGCACCGCGCCGAGCTCGGCGATCGCCAAATATCTCAACAGCAACAAGGTGCCGCAGATCTTCCTGATCAGCTCGGCGTCGAAGTGGAACGATCCCGCCAACATGCCCTGGTCGATGGCGCTGCCCTGGGCGCCCAACTACACCAGCGAGGCCGCGATCGACGTCGCCTATGCCCGCGCCAAGAACCCGAATGCGCGGTTCGCCGTGCTCTACCAGAACGACGACGCCGGCAAGGAATATCTGCGCGGCGTCAGGGAAGCGCTGGGGGCCGATGCCGACAAGGCGATCGCGATGGCCTCGAGCTTCGAGGTCGCCGATCCCACGGTCGATTCCCAGGTGCTGACGCTCGCCAACACCAAGGCCGACGTCTTCATGATCTATTCGGTGACGCCGCGTGCCTGCGCGCAGGCGATCCGCAAGGCCCACGAGGTCGGCTGGCAGCCGACGCGCTTCCTCGCCTCGGGCTGCGCCAACAAGGCGACCGTGATGGTGCCGGCCGGGCTTGAGGCCGGCAAGGGCGTGCTGTCGCTCGGCGCGCTCAAACCTTTCGTCGAGGCGCCGAAGGACGACCAGGCGATGACGACCTATATCGACTTCATGAAGAAGCGCCTGCCCAACGCCGACATCAACAACGTCGCCGGCCTCTACGGCTACACCGTCGCCGAGGCCCTGGTGGTACTGCTGAAGCAGTGCAAGGACAATCTGACGCGCGAGAACATCATGGCACAGGCGGCGAACCTCAAGAACGTGCCGCTGTCGCTCCTGATGCCCGGCATCACGCTGAACACCACCCCGCAGGATTTCCGCCCGATCAAGGACGGCTACATGCTCCAGTTCGACGGCAACGATTGGATCGTTGCCAGCGAGCTCCTGCGCGGGACGTGAGGCGCGAAACAGCGGCCGCGGCGACGGTGCACCCTCTCCCCTTGCGGGAGAGGGTGAATGCGCGAAGCGCAGCCGGGTGAGGGGTCTCTCTCCTCACGACGGGTTGTGCGAGCAGAGAGAACCCCTCATCCGGCGCTTCGCGCCACCTTCTCCCGCAAGGGGAGAAGGGAAGAAGCGCCCTCATCGGGCGCAGAATTCTTGGCGAACAGGAGGACCCATGGACTTTCAACACTCCGCCCGTTCGCTGGAGCTGCAGGAGCGCGTTCGCCAGGCCGCCGACAAGATGGACCGCAAAGGCAACAGGCCGCGCGCGATCTGATCGTGGCGGCCAACATCGTGGTCCCCAGCACGGCCGCCCGCGTCATCACCGCGCCATCCAGATCCACGCCGCCGCCGGCGTCTCGCAGGACACGTTCCTCGCCCGCGCTTACGTCTGCGCCCGCTTCATCCGAATCGGTGACGGCCGGACAGGTGCATCTGGCGGCCCTGGGCAAGGAACTGACCAGGCGCGACGGAGTGATGGCGGGCTGAAAGCGGTAGCTGACTGCCGCTCGCTCATTGCCTCGGCGGTGCGCACCGCTGCCGTATTTTTCATCGCGACGGCCGTTCCGAGTGTTTCAGCGACTTGCCACTTTTTGGAGGGCTTGCCGCGCCGGGTCCATTCGGCGACACTGCTCGTATTTCAAGTAGTTGTTTTAACGGGGGCCTTGCATGCCCGAAACATTGGAAAGCCTGTTGTGGTGTGCCGCGCTGGCGACGTGGCTGATGCTTCTCTTCAGGATCTTGGGTGAGCGCTTGAAGCCGCTCTCGAAACGCTTCAGCCATCTGATCGAGGTCGCTTTCGGGCCAAGGGCGAAGTGATGCGGTAACGGCCTTCCTTCAAGGCCACGTCGCGTTGCCCTTCGTAGTATCTTGCGCATTCGCAGCTCTGCGAGTGGCGAAGACGCTTGCGCCACGATTTGGAGCAAAGTTCTGCAGGTCACCGGCTGCACACCGCGGAAGAAGCTGAAACGAACGGCGCTGCTAGCCGGTCAGTCTCCGATCGAGCGAGAGCCGGCCCGCTCCGGTGACGAAGATCAACAGGGCGCCCCCCATGATCGTGATGTTCTTCAGGAAATGATTGTACTGCCCGATCTGCTGCGCGCCGGCCGGATATTCCCAGTAGCGATGTCCGACTGCAGTCGCCGAGAGTACGAACAGGAACATCACGATTGCGCAGTAGCGCGTGCCGATGCCGAGGACCAGACAAGCCGACATCACGATTTCCAGCGCGACGGTGAAGGTCGTGAACAGCACGGGCGCCGGTACGTTCAGCGACCGGAAATAGCCGACCGAGCCGCTGAAGTTGGTAAGCGCGCCGTACGCGCTGCCGATGAAGACCCAGGCCAGCAGGATGCGGCCGACCAGGATCAGCAGGTCGGCATTGCCGCTTGCGAACTTGTCGATCGCAGATGTGGACCAGGAAGAGCGCGATAGCATGGTGGCTGCCTTATCGCTGAGGACGGCACCTGAATGACGATGATGGTATCACGATCGGCGAAGCGCATGAAGGGCGCCTGGCGGCGCATGATGCGCTGCAAGCAGGCGCCGCAAATGCCGCAAGTCAATTCAAGAGTAGCGCCCAATCGCCATGCTGACACTATGCCAGTGTTTTGCCCGACGGGTCAAACGAATTTCGTAAAATCAGCAGTTTCTCGCGCCGGCGGCCAAGCATTTATAAAGCCGACCCCGGCTACTGTGCATGGGGTTGTTTTCCGAACTTTTGGGTGAGCGCGGGCCGCCGACGGCTTCGCGCGCCGCTATCCCGCCCTGGCGATGCGGCCCTCCGTCGCCCCCGCGCGCAGGTTCTGGAAGAACGTCTCCACCTCCCGCGACAGCGTCGCCGCCGTCTCGGTCAGGCTGCTCGCGGCCGTCAGCACGGAGGCTGCGGCCGTGTCGGTCTCGCCGATGGCGTCGCGCAGCGAGCTGATGTTGGCGACGAGCGTCGCGTTGCCTTGCGCGGCGCTTTGCGCGTTGGACGAGATCTCGCGCGTCGCCTGGTCCTGCTGGCCGACGGCACCGGCAATGGCTGACGTGACCTCGTTGATCTCGCGCACCGCGCCGCCGATCTCGCGCACGGCGTCGACCGCGTTGCGGGTGGAGGCCTGGATCATCGCGACGTTCTCGCTGATGTCGGCGGTCGCCTTCGCGGTCTGTCCCGCCAGCGCCTTCACCTCATGCGCGACGACGGCAAAGCCGCGGCCGGCATCGCCGGCACGCGCGGCCTCGATCGTGGCGTTGAGGGCGAGCAGATTGGTCTGCTCGGCGATCGCCTGAATGAGATTGAGCACGCCGTCGATGCGCTGCGTGGCGGCCGCAAGGCTCTCGATCTCCGCGATCGATTTCTCGGTGCGCTGGCCGGTCTGCTCGACAGCGCCAGCGCTCTGGCGCACCTGGCGGCCGATCTCCTCGACCGAAGCCGACAGCTCCTCGGCCGCGCCCGCGACCGCCGTGACGTTGTGCGAGGCCTGCTCCGTGGCCTTCGCCGCGGTGCCGGCGCGGCTGGATGCATCCGCGGTGACGCGGGTGATGGTCTGCGCGGTCTCGCGCATCACGGAGGCGTTGTCGCTGAGGCCGCGCATGATCGCGCCGATCGCCTCGCGAAACGCCTCGACGGATTGCTCGATATGGCGGGCGCGCGCCTCGCGCGCGGCGGAATCCTGCGAGACCTGCGAGGCCAGGTTGCGATTGCGCGCCATCGCGTGCTGGAACACCTGGATCGCGCGGGCGAGCGCGCCGATCTCGTCGGCGCGGCCGGAGTGCGGCACCACGACGTTCTCGGCGCCGTCGGCGACCTGCTCGATGGTGGCGGTGATCGCGGCGAGGGGCCGGGCGATCGAGCGGGCGATGATGACGATGCCGATCACGACCAGGGCCAGCGCCAGGCCGCCGAGGCAGGTCAGGACGAAGGAGAGGGTGCGGTTGGTCTCGGTCTCGTGCGCGACCTGCCTGGCGCGCTCGGCATAGACCTTGGACAGCGCCTCGAGATCCTTGTTCAGCGCCGAGCGCACCGCGCGGTTGGCGTCGTTGTCGCCCCATTCGCGGCCGGCGGCCGCGTTGATCTCGACGCCGCGGCGCACCAGCTCCTTGCGGAACTCGACGAACTGCTCGATGCGCTTCTTGAAGGTCGCGAACTGCTCGGCATCGTCGGCCTTGACGATTGTCTCCCAGCGCTTCACGACATCGAGGATCTGGGTGTTGAACTTGAGCAGGCCTTCGCCGTATTTCTTCACCACGGCCGGCTCGGTCGACATGTAGACGCCGCGCGATTCCATCACCACCGCATAGACCAGCGAGTTGACGCGCTCGACGTTCAGCGCGGCCGCGTTCGCGGTCTCGATCGCGCTGGTCAGGTCGGCGCTGCGGCGGCTGTTGTAGTCGGACAGCATCGCGATCGCCGCCGTCAGCAGCGCGAACAGCGCGAAGACCGCATAAAGCTTGGTGGCCAGCGTAAAGCGGCCCGCCAGGGTGGCGGCATTCCCAGATCGGTCGGATGTCATGGTGTTCAGGAGCCCGGAATGGCCTGAAGCGGCCGGTGAGCGACGGTCGTGCGGAATTGATGCAAAACTATGCGAAATGAAGATGGACGCGGCGTTAACGCGCTGCTTGGCTCCCTTCGTGCTTTGTCGAAAGGAAGGCAAGCTATTTCAGCGTCTTGAACCGAAGGTATAGTTCCAGGATAGTGCTGGGCCGGCCGTTGGCCGACGAGCCCCGGAGAGGCCCTTGGTCTACCGCCACACCATCGACGCCACGACCTACACATTCCCTGATCTGCGCGACCTGCTCGCCAAGGCGACCCCGCCGCGCTCCGGCGACCGGCTGGCCGGAATTGCCGCTGCCAGCTCCGAGCAGATGATCGCGGCGCGGATGGCGCTCGCGGACGTGCCGCTCGTCGAGTTCCTGCAGGAAGCCGTCATTCCCTACGAGACCGACGAGGTCACCCGTCTCGTCATCGACAGCCACGATGCCAGGGCCTTTGCGCCGGTGGCATCGCTGACCGTCGGCGCCTTCCGTGACTGGTTGCTGTCGGACGCTGCAACGTCGGAGGTGTTGAACGGGCTGGCGCCCGGCATCACGCCCGAAATGGCGGCCGCGGTGTCAAAACTGATGCGCAACCAGGACCTGATCCTGGCGGCGCGGAAATGCGAGGTCACCACCGCCTTCCGCAACACCATCGGCCTGAAGGGTCGCATGAGCACGCGGCTGCAGCCCAACCATCCGTTCGACGATGCCAGGGGCATCACCGCCTCGATCCTCGACGGCATCCTGCTGGGGGCCGGCGATGCCTGCATCGGCATCAATCCGGCCAGCGACGACCCCGCCGTCATCGCGCAATTGCTGCGGCTGCTCGACGAGATCATCGCGCGGCTGAAGATCCCGACGCAAGCTTGCGTGCTCACCCATGTCACCACGACGCTGTCGCTGATCGGGCAGGGCGTGCCGGTCGATCTCGTCTTCCAGTCGGTTGCCGGCACCGAGGCCGCCAACCGCAGTTTTGGCATCGACCTCGCGCTGCTGAGGGAGGGGCAGGAGGCAGGCCTGTCACAGAAGCGCGGCACGGTCGGGCAGAACGTGATGTATTTCGAGACCGGCCAAGGCTCCGCGCTGTCGGCGGGCGCCAATCACGGCGTCGACCAGCAGACCTGCGAGGCCCGCGCCTATGCGGTCGCGCGCGCCTTTGCGCCGCTCCTCGTCAACAGCGTGGTCGGCTTCATCGGCCCGGAATATCTCTATGACGGCAAGGAAATCATCCGCGCCGGGCTGGAGGATCACTTTTGCGGCAAGCTGCTCGGCCTGCCGCTCGGGATCGACATCTGCTACACCAACCATGCCGAGGCGGACCAGGACGACATGGACAATCTGCTGACGCTGCTAGCCGCTGCCGGCGTCACCTTCATCATGGGCGTGCCCGGCGCCGACGACGTCATGCTGAACTACCAGTCGACGTCTTTTCACGACGCGCTCTATGTCCGCGACGTCTTCGGCTTGCGCCGCGCGCCGGAATTCGATGAATGGTTGGTGCAGTCGGGGATCGCGGGCGCCGATTTCCGCCTGGCCGGCGATGCAGGCCTGCTACCCGATTTCGCCTCGCGGCTGATCGCGTGAGGTGGACCGGGAGTCGCCCGAGAAACCATTGGTCCCCCGTGGAATTATGCTCATGCCACAATATTGAGAAATTCCGGCGACAGCATTACGCTATGTGCCTGGCTGGCAATTTCCGCAACCAGGTCGAGTGTGGCGGGGGAGCTTAGATGCGAGCTGAAAGCAACGGTACGTCCCGGCGGATTCTCTGTGTGTTTCCGCGCTACACGTCCTCGTTCGGTACCTTCGAGCATTCCTACCCACTGACCGATGGCGTCCGCGCCTTCATGCCGCCGCAGGGCCTGCTGCTGATCTCCGCCTATCTTCCGAAGGACTGGCAGGTCAAATTCGTCGACGAGAACCTCCGCCGCACGACCAAGGAAGAGTTCGAATGGGCAGAGGCCGTATTCGTCAGCGGCATGCACATCCAGCGCCAGCAGATGAACGACATCTGCCGCCGCGCCCACGAGTTCGATCTGCCGGTCGCGCTCGGCGGTCCCTCCGTCAGCGCCTGCCCGGACTATTATCCGTCGTTCGACTATCTCCATGTCGGCGAGCTCGGCGACGCCACCAACCAGCTGATCGAGATTCTGTCGCGCGACACCTCGCGTCCTGACGAACAGGTGGTCCTCACTACCAAGGACCGGGTGCCGATGACGGAATTCCCGATCCCGGCTTACGAACTCGCCGACGTGAAGAAATACTTCCTCGGCAGCATCCAGTATTCCAGCGGCTGTCCCTATCAGTGCGAGTTCTGCGATATCCCCGGCCTCTACGGCCGCAATCCGCGCATCAAGACGCCGGAGCAGATCATCGCCGAGCTCGACCGCCTGCGCGAATGCGGAATGACCGACACGGTCTATTTCGTCGACGACAATTTCATCGGCAACCGCAAGGCGGCCATGGATCTGCTGCCGCATCTGATCGAATGGCAGAAGAAGACCGGCTACGTGGTGCGGCTCGCCTGCGAGGCGACGCTCAACATCGCCAAGCGCCCCGAGATCCTCGAGAAGATGCGCGAGGCCTATTTCATCACCATCTTCTGCGGCATCGAGACGCCCGACCCCGATGCCCTCAAGGCGATGCACAAGGACCACAACATGATGGTCCCGATCCTGGAGGGCGTGCACACCATCAACTCCTACGGCATGGAGGTCGTCTCGGGGATCATCATGGGGCTCGACACCGACAAGCCGAACACTTCGGAGGCGCTGCTCGCCTTCGTCGAGGAGTCCCGGATTCCGCTGCTCACCATCAACCTGCTTCAGGCGCTGCCGAAGACGCCGCTATGGGACCGTCTGGAGCGCGAGGGGCGCCTGATCGAGGACGACGGGCGCGATTCAAACGTCGACTTCCTGTTACCGTATGACGACGTCGTCGCATCGTGGAAGCACGCCATGGCGGTCGCTTACGAGCCCGAGAAGGTCTACGCGCGCTTCCAGTATCAATGCGACCACGTCTATGTGCACCGCCTCAAGGTGCCGGTGCCGGAGGAGATGAAGACCTGGCCCAATATCAGGCGGGCTCTCGTCATGCTGCGCAACATCTTCTGGAAGGTCGGCGTACTCGGCGACTACAAGCGCGTGTTCTGGAACTTCGCGCTCGGACGCCTGAAGCGCGGCGACCTCGAAGGCCTGATCGGCTGCACTCTGATTGCGCACCATCTCATCACCTTTGCGCGCGCGGCCTCCAGCGGCAAGCAGAACGCCTCGAACTACTCGATCCGGCTGCGCGAGGCCGCCGTTCCCGCAGAATGAGCGACAAATCTGTTCCGGCCCGTCCGACCATCGATCTCAGGTCGTTCACGCCCGCGCGCGTTGCGCTCGGGCGCAGCGGTGCGAGCGTGCCGACAAAGCCGCTGCTCGATTTCACGCTTGATCATGCCCGCGCCCGCGACGCCGTGCATGCCGTCTTCGAAGCGCCGCGTCTGCTCGCCGATCTCGGCGCACTCGGTCTCGCGGTCAGCGCGGTGAGGAGCCAGGCCGTCGACCGCGGGGACTATCTGCGGCGGCCGGATCTCGGACGACAGCTCGATCCAGCGGCCGCCGAAGCTCTCGCGCGAAGCGCTGCCGGGCCATGCCCGCTCGCGCTCGTGATTGGCGATGGCCTCTCGGCGGCGGCGGTCCACGCCCATGCGGTGGCGCTGGTGGCGCGCCTGCTGCCGCTGCTCGCGGAAGGCGATGCTGTCGCGCTCGGCCATGTCGTCGTCGCCTCGGGCGCGCGCGTCGCACTCGGCGACGAGATCGGCGCGATTCTCGGCGCGCGCATGGTCGTCATGCTGATCGGCGAGCGTCCCGGACTGTCCGCGCCGGACAGTCTCGGCGCCTATCTCACCTTCGCCCCGAAGCCGGGCCGCACCGATGCCGAGCGCAATTGCGTGTCCAACATCCACAAGGCCGGGTTGAGTCATGGCGAGGCCGCCTTCAAGATCGCCTGGCTCGTCCGCGAGGGCCTGGCCAGGGAGGTGACCGGCGTGGCGCTGAAGGACGAGAGCGCGGACCGGGCGCCGCGTCGAATCGGCACGGCATTGCCGGAATGACGGGCATTCCGGCAAAATCGCCGCATCTTGATCGATTCGGCCACCCTCCGCGCGCTTGCGAACAGGCCTTTTGACCTGCTAAACCGCTGCCGGCGATTTTCCGCGCATTTTCAACGGGCAAGCCTCCCATTGGTATGGCGTTTTCAAGCCGTTCGCGGGGCGCAATAAGCTCACAAGACCGAGCCGATTTAGGAACTGGACAAGGCATGCTCGAAAAGCACAGCGAGAGTGAGGTTCATGTCGACAAGGTCGAGCAGAGACCGGCGTCCTCCATCGCCTTCGGGCTGGAGCGGCTCGGGCTGATCGCCGTCCGCGCCCCGATCGTCTCCTGCATCGTCCTGCTGGCCCTGATCGTCGGCGCCGTATTCGGCATCCAGCGGATCAAGATCGACGATTCGCTGTCGCAGCTGTTCCGTTCCGACACACGCGAATTCAAGCAGTATGAAGAGGTGACCAAGAAGTTCCCGGCCGAGGAGTTCGACGTCCTGGTCGTGGTCGAAGGCAAGAATCTGCTGGCGCGGAACAACCTCGAGAAGCTGCGTGACTTCATCACCGATATGCAGCTGGTCGAGGGCACGCGTGGCCTCGTCTCGCTGTTCTCGGCGCGCCAGGCACCGGCCCCGGGCAAGCTGCCGGCGGCGCTGTTCCCGCCCGAGCTGCCCGAGGGCGCGGCCTATGACAAGTTCATCGAGACGGTGAAGAACAACGAGATCATCCGCGGCAAACTGCTGTCGGAGGATGGCACGCTGGCGCTGATCGTGCTCTCGCTCGATCCGGAGGTGGTCGCCTCCAGCAAGCTGACCAAGACCGTCGGCGACATCCGTACGCTGATGAAGGAAGACCTCAGCGACACCGGGCTCAACGTGCAGCTCTCCGGCGTGCCGGTGATGCAGCTCGAGATCCGCAACGCGGTCGAGCGCGACGGACTCACCTACAATATCTCGGCATTCTTGCCGGCTGTGTCATCGCCATCATCTTCTTCCGCAAGATCTCCTTCATGATCGCGGCGGCGTTCCCGCCGATGATCGCGATCCTGCTGGCGCTCGGCGCGCTCGGCTGGGCCAATTTCAATCTCAACATGTTCCTGAACGTGATGACGCCGCTCATCATGGTGATCAGCTTCTCGGACTCGATGCAGCTGACTTTCGCCGCGCGCGACCGGCTGATCGCCGGCCAGGACAAGTTCACCGCGTTCAAGAACGCGGTGCTGGTGGTGGGGCCGGCCTGCGTGCTGACGCATGGCACCGCCGGCATTTCCTTCATCGCGCTCCAATTCTCCAATTCCGACCTGATCCGCAAGTTCGGCGAGGCGGGCCTTGCCGCCACCATCATCGCGCTGGTCGCGGTGCTGTCGCTGGTGCCGGTTTTCGGCGTGCTGTTCGTGCGCAACGAGAAGATCTTTGCGGTCAAGTTCCAGGGCGCGGACGCCGGCGTCCAGGCGCTGCGCAATTTCTGCTACTGGATCGCGGTGCGCATGGTCGGCCGGCCCGGCCTGTTCAGCTTGATCGCGGTGCTGTTCGTCGGCGGCCTCGGCGTCATCTATGCCAATCTGGAGCCGCGCTACCGGCTCGCCGACCAGGTGCCGGACAAGCGCCAGGCGGTCGCCGCCAGCGACCGGCTCGATGCCAAGCTCACCGGCGCCAACCCGGTCAACGTGCTGATCGCGTTCCCCAAGGATGAATCGCTCTATTCCCCGGAGACGCTGCAGACCATCGCGGATGTGCATGCGACGGTGGAAAAGGCAGCCGGCGTCGGCAATGTCTGGTCGCTCGAGACCCTGCGCCGCTGGCTCGCGGAAAAAGCCGGCAGCGCCGACGTGGCGACGCTGAAGGAATATGTCAGCGTCATCCCCGAGCATCTGGTGCGGCGTTTCATCGACGCCGAGCAGGACGCCGTCGTGGTCGCGGGCCGCGTGCCGGACAAGGATTCCAGTCAGCTCCTGCCGATCGTCGACAAGCTCGATACAGAGCTCGACACCGTCCGCAAGAAGCATCCCGGCTACGAGATCGCGGTGACCGGTCTTGCCGCGATTGCCGCGCGCAACTCGGCCAGCATGATCGAGAAGCTGAACCGCGGCCTGACCGTGGAATTCGCGCTGGTCGCGATCTTCATCGGCCTCGCCTTCCGCTCCTGGGTCGTGATGCTCGCCTGCATTCTGCCGGGCATCTTCCCCGTGGTGATGTCCGGCACGGTGCTGTGGGCGATGGGGGAGGGGCTGCAATTCGCCAGCGTCGTCGCGCTGACCGTCTCGTTCGGCCTCGGCCTCAGCGCGACCATCCACTTCCTCAACCGCTTGAGGCTCGAGAGCAAGCCGGGCGTCGGCTCGGCACTCGCAGTGGAGCGGGCGACCGTGCTGGTTGGACCTGCGCTGATCCTGACCACGGTGGTGCTCGCCTGCGGCCTCGTCGTCACGGTGTTTTCCGACCTGCCGTCACTGCGGCTGTTCGGCTGGCTCAGCGCCTTCTCGATGGTCATGGCGCTCGTCGCGGACCTCTTCATCCTCAGGCCGACGGCGATGTGGTTGATCAACCTGCACGGCAAGTTGCAGGGCACGGACAAGCCGGCGATCTGAGCGTGGGGCGGCGAGGCCGCCCCGCAATCACGTCTCGATCCGGACGATCCCGTCCGGATTAAACTTGAAGTCGTCCTCGGGGTGGTCCTGCTGCCCGCGGCAGCGTGAGCTTGCGATCGCGCAGCGTCGCGTCGATGCCGTGCTCGGCCATGGCGTTGGCGATCTCCTCCTTCAGCATCGCCGCGGACCATTCGTTGCCGCGCGATTTCGATCGATCTCGAAGTTGAAATCCGCAATCGTTCTGGCCACCGCTTCCGGCGGGTGCAGCGTCATCCTGGCGCGGCTTTAGCAGAAGGCTGCATGTCCCTCTCCCGCTGGATCGACGGTTGATCATTGGGCCATGCGCTGCTCGCGGCGAAGAGCCCAGTGGCTTTGAGCAGCTTTCTGCGGAGATGGTTCATGTCAGCAAAAAGCCCCCGGCTCTTGAGAACCGGGGGCGTGTTCCTCATCGGCCCAGAAGGGCGATCAGCCCTTCGTCATCGTGATGTTGACGCCGCGGATCTCGCCCTTGGAGGAGATCTGCACCGTCTGCTTGGTGCCGTTGGTGCGCAGCGACAGATTGGCGGCAAAGCCGTTGGCCTCGACGAACACGTCGATCTGGCCGCCGCCGGCGGTGCCCTGCAGATTGCCGAAGATGTTGCGGCTCGCCTCGCTCCAATTGCCGGAGATGCGGTCGCCCTGGCTGGTCACGTCGCTGGTGAGGTCGAACTTGTAGCTGTCGGAGGCGCAGTGCAGGGCCTGCTTGAGGTTGAGGCCGCTGCCGGCGACCTTGTAGTCGGCCTTGCAGCGGATGCGTTCGGTGGACCCGTCGGACAGCGAGACCGTGCCGGTGCCGGTCCACGCGCCGTCGAAGCCGGTAAACGGTCCGGACTGTGCGTGGCTCGCCGAAACCGAGAAGAGCAGCGCAGCGCCAACGCCGGCCGCGGTCATTGCCAGTCCAGATCGCCCACAGAATTTCATCACAAATATCCCGTTTTGGAACGACGTCCGCTGAGGTCCAGGACGTCTCGCCACATCGAAGGTTTAGTGCTTCGAGCCTGTGTCAGGTTCAACGCGCAGGCACCAGAGATAGTGGTTCATGCGGCGCCGGCGAGGGCCTGGACCATGCGATTTGCTGTGTTTCGGTGCGTTTCTGGCCTTAAGGGCAGGGCGGAGAGATGCAGCTCTGCAACAGCTAAGCAGTAAAATGCGGACCTCCTGAATTATGATGTAGTATCAAACTCTTACATCTGCCAATGAAGGCGCAGGGAAGACCTGATTTGGTGGGCGGCGCCAATTTGGCCGCATTTGCCAGTGCTTGTGCCTTCTCCGAGGCCGCTACCCCGCGGCGACTTGCCATCAGAACAATCCGTTCCGGTCGTCCGCCCAGTGCTGTCCGGGATCGGTGCGATTCTGCCGTCAGAATGAAGGAATACAATGCGTAAGCTTCTCGTCGCTCTCACCATGCTGTCGGCATCCCTCTCGACGGCCGCATTCGCCCAGCAAGGAGGGCGCGGCACGGACGCCGAGCAGAAGGCCTGCACGCGCGATGTGCAGAAGTTCTGCCGCCCGGTCATCGATCAGGGCGATTTCACCATCCTGGCCTGCCTGAAGGAGAACAGGGCCAAGATCTCCCAGGCCTGCGACCAGGTCCTGAAGAACCACAACCAGTAAGCTCGGCCACCGGCCCACCCGAGGCGGCCCCGGGCCGCCTTTTCGGGCCGGGTCCGCACGGGGCAGCCATCGAGAGCAGGATTGGTTTTGCGGCCGTATTCCCCTATATGGGGGCCGCGGCGGCATCGCCGGCATGAGCCCGCGCGAGCCAAAAAGCCCTTCCTGTCCAAACGATTGTTAACCAGCCCTCGATGACCTCTGCGAGCGAATTGCGATCCGGCAAGGGTGACCGCGACGAGAATTTTCCCGTCGCGTCCTGGATCATTCATCCGCGTCATCGCGCCCTGATCCTGGCCTATTACAATTTCGTCCGCACCGCCGACGACATCGCCGATCACGCGACGCTGCCGCCCGACCAGAAGCTTGCCTATCTCGACCTGCTCGAGGCGGAACTGCTCGGCAACGGCGACACCCAGGCCGAGGCCGTCACGCTGCGCCGGGCGCTGGCCGAGCGTGGCATGCCGCCGCGCCACGCGCTCGACGTGCTGATCGCCTTCCGCATGGACGTGACCAAGCTGCGCTACGAGACCTGGGACGAGGTCATCCATTATTGCCGCTATTCGGCGATGCCGGTCGGCCGCTTCATGCTCGACGTCCATGGCGAGAGCACCTCGACCTGGGCCGCATCGGATGCGCTCTGCGCGGGCCTCCAAATCAACAATCACCTGCAGGACTGCGGCAAGGATTTCCGCGAGCTCAACCGCGTCTATCTCCCGCGCGATGCGCTGGCCGCGAGCGGCGCCTCGGTCGAGCAGCTTGGGCTCGCGCAATCGCCGCCGGCGATGCTCGCCTGCCTGCAGTCGCTCGCCGCGCGCAACGAGGCGCTGCTCGACGAGGGCAGGTCGCTCAGCGCCGAGATCCGCGATTTCCGCCTCGGCGTCGACGTCGCGGTGATCCAGGCCTATGCCGACCGCATCGTGCGCCTCTTGAAGGTGCGCGATCCCCTGCGCGAGCGCGTGCACCTGAACAAGTTCGAGCTTCTCACATTCAGCCTCACCGGCATGATCGGCGAAGTCGGCCGCCGCGCCATCGGACGCAAGGCCATCTCCAGACCGGGGACTGCACATGACGCTTGAGGCGACCTCGCCCGGCGCCAGTTATGGCTCGACCGCATCCGGCAGCTCGTTCTATGCCGCGATGCGCATCCTGCCGCACGACCAGCGCGAAGCGATGTTCCAGATCTACAGCTTCTGCCGACAGGTCGACGACATCGCCGATTCCGACGGTCCGCGCGAGGAGCGGCTCGCTGCGCTCCAGCAATGGCGCAACGACATCGACGCGCTCTATCAGGGCAATCCGCCGCCGCGGCTGAAGGACTACGTCGCCTCGGTGAAGACCTTCGGGCTCAAGCGCGAGGATTTCCTGGCCATCGTCGACGGCATGGAGATGGACGTGCCGCAGGACATCCGCGCGCCCGACATGGCGACGCTGGACCTCTATTGCGACCGCGTCGCCAGCGCCGTGGGGCGGTTGTCGGTGCGGGTGTTCGGCATGCCGGAGGAAGACGGCATCCTGCTCGCCCATCATCTCGGCCGCGCGCTTCAGCTCACCAACATCCTGCGCGACATCGACGAGGACGCCGGCCTTGGCCGGCTCTATCTGCCGCGCGAGGCGCTGCTGCATGCCGGCATCACCTCCAATGATCCGAACCGCGTGATCGCCGAGCGTGCCTTGCCGAAGGTCTGCCTGCCGCTGACGCAGCGTGCCAAGGCGCATTTCGAGAAGTCGGACGAGATCATGAACCGCAACAAGCGCCGCGCCGTGCGCGCGCCGCGGATCATGTCGAAATACTATCATTCCATTCTGGACCTCCTGATCGCGCGCGGTTTCGACGCACCGCGCGAGCCCGTGCGCGTGTCGAAGATCGCACGCATTCTGATCCTGCTCCGTTACGCTTTCATCTGATGCAAAACACAGCTCACATCATCGGTGCCGGAATTTCCGGCCTCTCCGCCGCCGTGCGGCTCGCGAATGCCGGCTTCAAGGTCGCCGTGCACGAGGCGACGCACCAGGCCGGCGGCCGCTGCCGGTCCTATTTCGACGGCGCCACCAATCTCACCATCGACAACGGCAACCACCTGCTGCTGTCGGGCAACAGCCACGCGCGGGCATATGCGCGCGCGATCGGCACCGAGGCCGGCCTCGTCGGGCCGGATCGCGCACAATTTCCGTTCGTCGACATCAAGACCGGTCAGCGCTGGCAGATCGATCTAGGCGATGGCCGCTGGCCGACCTGGGTGCTCGACGAAGGCCGCCGCGTGCCCGACACCGGCCTCACCGATTATCTCAGGCTGGCGCCGCTGGTCTGGGCGTCGGAAGAGACGCTGGTCGGCAAGTCGATTCCGACCGAGGGCATCCTCTATCAGCGCCTGGTGCAGCCGCTGCTGCTGGCGGCACTCAACGTCGATCCGCCCGAGGGGTCGGCCGGGCTCGCCGGCGCGATCGTGCGCGAGACGCTGCTCGCGGGCGGGAAGGCCTGCCGTCCCCTGATCGCGCGCGACGGTCTCAGCGCCGTGTTGATCGAGCCGGCGGTGAAGTTCTTGTCTGAGCGTGGCCACACCGTTCAGCTCGGCCATGAGCTGCGTTCGTTCGTCAGCGCAGACGGCAAGGTGACCGCGCTGGACTTCGGCGGCGAGGATGTGATCCAGCTCGGTGCAGGTGACGTCATCGTGATGGCGGTGCCGCCGCGCGCGGCAGCTAACCTGTTGCCCGGTCTGAAGACGCCGACCGAATTCCGCGCCATCGTGAACGCGCATTTCCGCTTTGAGCCGCCGCCAGGCTCGGCACCGATCCTCGGTGTGATCGGCGGCGTCGTGGAATGGCTGTTCGCGTTTCCGAACCGGCTCTCGGTAACCATCAGCAACGGCGACCGTCTCGTCGATGTGCCGCGCGAGGAACTTGCGCAGGCGATCTGGAACGATGTCTGCAAGGCGGGCGGTGTCGCCGGCGAGCTGCCTCCTTGGCAGATCGTGCGTGAGCGCCGTGCCACATTCGCGGCAACGCCCGCCCAGAATGCCCTGCGTCCGGGGCCGGTCACCGCGCTGAAAAACCTGTTCCTCGCCGGCGACTGGACTGCTACGGGATTGCCGGCAACCATCGAGGGATCGGTCCGGTCGGGTGACCGGGCCGCCGATCTGGTTCTGGCCGCAAAAGGATCCTGACAAGCGGCCCTGACGGGCAAATGTCCCGGTCAACTTTCAATCGACTATCGGAGCAATCGAGCGACATGGATTCCGTGAACGCGACCAGCCGCGAAGCTTTGGAATCGAGCATTGCGTCGGCGACGCAAGGCGTTCTCGGCTTCCAGCAATCGGACGGCCACTGGGTGTTCGAACTCGAGGCCGACTGCACGATTCCGGCCGAGTACATCCTGCTGCGGCACTATCTCGCCGAGCCGGTCGACAGCGTGCTCGAGGCCAAGATCGCGAACTATCTCCGCCGCGTGCAGGGCGCCCATGGCGGCTGGCCGCTGGTGCATGACGGCGAGTTCGACATGAGCGCCAGCGTGAAGGCTTACTTCGCGCTGAAGATGATCGGCGACTCCGTCGACGCCCCCCACATGGTGCGGGCGCGCGAGGCGATCCACGCCCGCGGCGGCGCTATCAACAGCAACGTCTTCACCCGCTTCCTGCTGGCGACGTTCGGCGTCGTGAGCTGGCGCGCGGTGCCGGTGCTGCCGATCGAGATCGTGCTGCTGCCGTTCTGGTCGCCGTTCCATCTCAACAAGATCTCCTACTGGGCGCGCACCACCATGGTGCCGTTGATGGTGATCGCCGCGCTGAAGCCGCGCGCGAAGAATCCGAAGGGCGTCGGCATCGACGAATTGTTCCTGCAGGATCCGCGTTCGATCGGCATGACCTCAAAGGCGCCACATCAGAGCATGGCCTGGTTCCTGCTGTTCCGTTCGCTCGATGCGATCCTGCGCGTGATCGAGCCGCTGTTTCCGAAGCGCCTGCGCAAGCGCGCGATCGACGCCGCGCTCACCTTCATCGAGGAGCGGCTGAACGGTGAAGACGGCATGGGCGCGATCTATCCGCCCATGGCCAACATCGTCATGATGTACGACGCGCTCGGCAAGGACGAGAATTATCCGCCGCGCGCGACGACGCGCCGGGGCATCGACAAGCTGCTGGTGATCGGCGAGGACGAGGCTTATTGCCAGCCCTGCGTCTCCCCGGTGTGGGACACGACGCTGGCCGCGCATGCGCTGCTGGAAGCCGGCGGCGACAAGGCGGTGCCTGCGGCCAAGCAGGGCCTCGACTGGCTGATCCCGAGGCAGGAGCTCGAGGTGAAGGGCGACTGGGCGGTGAAGCGGCCCGACGTGCGTCCGGGCGGCTGGGCCTTCCAGTACAACAACGCGCATTACCCCGATCTCGACGACACCGCCGTCGTGGTGATGTCGATGGACCGGATGCGCCGGGAGCACGGTGCCACCGGCTATGATGCCGCGATCGCCCGGGGCCGGGAGTGGATCGAGGGCATGCAGAGCGACGACGGCGGCTGGGCCGCCTTCGACGTCAACAACCTCGAATACTACCTCAACAACATCCCGTTCTCGGACCACGGCGCGCTGCTCGATCCGCCGACCGAGGACGTCACTGCGCGCTGCATCTCGATGCTGGCCCAGCTCGGCGAGACCCGGAAGACCAGCAAGCATCTCGCCGCCGGCGTCGCCTATTTGCGCAAGACCCAGCACCCCGAGGGGTCCTGGTACGGCCGCTGGGGCATGAACTTCATCTATGGAACCTGGTCGGTGCTCTGCGCCCTCAACATGGCCGGCGTCGACCACAAGGACCCTATGATCCGAAAGGCCGCCGCCTGGCTGGCCTCGATCCAGAACGACGACGGCGGCTGGGGGGAGGACGCGGTCAGCTACCGGCTGGATTACAAGGGCTGGGAGGCCGCCCCCTCGACCGCCTCGCAAACGGCATGGGCCTTGCTTGCTCTGATGGCGGCTGGCGAGGTTGATCACCCGGCCGTGGCCCGCGGGGTGGAGTACCTGATTGCAACACAAAACAAAAAAGGACTGTGGGACGAGCAGCGCTACACCGCCACAGGCTTCCCCCGCGTGTTCTATTTACGGTATCATGGTTACCCGAAGTTCTTTCCGTTGTGGGCGTTGGCGCGGTACCGGAACTTGCGGAACACCAACAGCAGGGTGGTAGGGGTCGGAATGTGACTTTGGGGACGGGGGACTATGTTACCGCGGGTAATGCTATCGACCCGCGGCCGATACTGATCGTGACCGGACTGGTGCAGGAGGCCCGCATTGCGGCCGGGCCTGGAATGGCGGTCATCTGTTCATCCAGCAGCCCGGCCCAGTTGCGGGCGCTGCTGACGGTGGTGGACCCTGAGACGATTCGCGGCGTGATCTCGTTCGGCGTGGCCGGCGGGCTTGACCCGACGCTGCGCTCCGGCGACGTCGTGCTGGCGACCGAGGTGCTCGCCGGCGACACCCGGTGGGCCGCCGGCCTGACGCTCGGCGACGATCTGATCGAGCGCCTGACCTCGGACCGCCGCCGCGTGGTGCGCGGCAGCCTCGCCGGCGCCGAGGAAGTGGTTACGAAGCGGTCCTGCAAGGCGGCGCTGCATTCGGAGACGGGCGCTGCCGCCGTCGACATGGAAAGCCACATCGCGGCCGCGTATGCGGCCGCGGCCGGGCTGCCGTTCGCCGCGGTCCGCGTCATCAGCGATCCCGCCCATCGCGCGCTGCCGGCGCTCGCCCGCGCCGCCATCAAGCCGAACGGCCAGATCGACCTCGGAGCCGTGCTGCGCGGCATTGTGCGCAATCCGGCGACCCTGCATGCGCTGGTCTCGACCGGCATCGACTTCAACCGCGCCCTGCGCTCCCTGCGCGGCTGCCGCGACTACCTGATCGGGACCGAGCTCGTCGACAGCGAGGCTTTGGTCTCCAAGGCGGCCTGACCTCTTGATGCGATAAAACAAAAGGCCCGGTCGCCATTGGTGACCGGGTCTTTTGCGTTTTGGTGCATGCTCGCTCGGTCGCCTCCATGCGGTTTCGGTCCGCGACCCAGAGCGTCTGTCGCATCATGCCCTCGACGATGGCCGCCGATTCGCTTGGACGCAGATAGATCGCAGTGGACTTGAGCAGCCATGGCCACACCGATTGCTCGAGCCGCTCCTCATAGGCGCGGCGCATCATGCGCGACGCGGCTTCGTCACGGCGAATGTGGCCGCTCTGTCGGAACGTCATCGCCTTGGAGCGACTTGGCACGTCCAATGTGACGCGGTTGCCAGCCGCCGGTGGGCGCCGGAAAGCATCAAAAAGATTCCCGAACCAGCTGCCCGACCGCCTCCGGTCTCCTCAGCTTGCGCCGAGCAAGCAAAAGGCCCGGTCGACCGGGCCCTTTGTGTATCGATGTTCGTAGCCGCCCTACGCGGCCGTCGAGGCCTTCTGCGCGGCCTTCGCCTGCGCGGCGGCGGCCTCGTCCTTGCGGATCTCGGAGAGCTTCTTCTGGACCTGCTCCGAGAAGATGTACTGCGCCGGGCGCTGCTTGGAGAGGTCGATCTCCGGCGCCATGGGGCCAGAGGTCTTGATGCCGCGTAGCGACACCCACATCGCCTTCAGCGGGTTGTTGAGCGCTGCGGTCGCCGCGGTCGGCTCGTAGCCGCAATGGGCCATACAGTCGGCGCACTTCTCGTAACGGCCGGTGCCGTAGGAATCCCAGTCGGTGGTCTCCATCAGCTCCTTGAAGGTTTTTGCGTAGCCTTCACCGAGCAGGTAGCAGGGCTTTTGCCAGCCGAAAATGTTGCGCGCGGGCATGCCCCAGGGCGTGCACTCGTATTCCTGGTTGCCGGCAAGGAAGTCCAGGAACAGGCCGGAATGCATGAAGTTCCACTTCTTGCCCTTGCCCATGGCGAAGACGTCGCGGAACAGCTTCTTGGTCTTGGTGCGGTTCAGGAAGTGCTCCTGGTCCGGCGCGCGCTCGTAGGCGTAGCCCGGCGACATCGAGACGCCGACACCGAGCTCGACGGTGAGGTCCAGGAACTTCGCGATCTCCTCGGCCGGGTGGCCGTCGAAGATGGTGGCATTGACGTTGACGGTGAAGCCGCGCGCTTTGGCCGCCTTGATCGCGGAGACGGCGCGGTCGAACACGCCCTTCTGCGACACCGCCTTGTCGTGGTGATCGCGCAGGCCATCGAGATGCACCGAGAAGAACAGGTACGGCGAGGGCTCGAAGAGATCGAGCTTCTTCTCGAGCAGCAGGGCGTTGGTGCAGAGCGAAACGAACTTCTTGCGCGCCACGAGGCCGCGCACGATCTCGCCGATCTCCTTGTGGATCAGCGGCTCGCCGCCGGGAATCGCGACCATCGGCGCGCCGCACTCGTCGGCGGCGTCCCAGCACTCCTGCGCGGTCATGCGGCGGTTGAGGATCGCGTCGGGATAGTCGATCTTGCCGCAGCCGACGCAGGCGAGGTTGCAGCGGAACAGCGGCTCCAGCATCAGCACGAGCGGATAGCGCTTGCGGCCAAGCAGTTTCTGCTTGAGCAAATAGCCGCCGATACGCATTTCCTTGAAGAAGGGGATTGCCATTACACGTTTCTTTCTGGGCTTTTCAATTCGGGTGGGGTCAGCTCGCAGCCAGTTGGGCTGGAAGCCGGAATTCGATGTTTTCCTCGCGACCGGGGAGCACCTGGACCTTGACCGGTCCGATCCGCCGCATCGCTTCGATCACGTCATCCACGAGTACCTCGGGCGCCGAAGCGCCGGCCGTGACGCCGACAGTCCTAGCATCTTTCAACCACTCCGGATTGAGCTCGCTGCCGTCGGCAATCAAATAACTCGCGACGCCGGCTTCGGTGCCGATTTCGCGGAGCCGGTTCGAGTTCGAGCTGTTGGCAGCGCCCACCACCAAGATCACGTCGACCAGCTTGCTCAAGTTCCTTACCGCAGATTGGCGGTTCTGTGTCGCATAGCAGATATCCCGGATATCCGGGCCTTGAATATCTGTAAAGCGGGCCTGGAGCGCCGCAATGATGTCCCTTGTGTCGTCGACCGACAAAGTGGTCTGGGTGATGTAGGCCACTGGGCTATCCGTCGGCAGCGTCAGGGCGTTAACCTCTTCAACGCTCTGAACAAGTAGCACCGGCCCGGGGACCTGGCCCATGGTGCCCTCGACCTCGGGGTGGCCGGCATGGCCGATCAGGATCAGGGTGCGGCCCTTGGAGATGTACCGCTTCCCCTGATTGTGAACTTTCGTGACCAGCGGGCAGGTGGCATTGAGCACCGGAAGGTTGCGCGCGGCGGCCTCTTCCTCGACGCTGCGGGCGACGCCATGGGCGCTGAAGACCGTGACGGATTTCGGCGGAACCTCGGACAGCTCCTCGACGAAAATGGCCCCTTTGTTCTTCAGGCTCTCGACCACGTATTTGTTATGCACGATCTCGTGGCGCACGTAGACGGGCGGGCCGTATTTCTCCAGGGCCCGTTCCACGATCTCGATTGCACGCACCACACCCGCACAGAAGCCGCGCGGCTGCGCCAGATAAACTTCCATAGGACGCCCATCACGCAAGTTGTACCAATCCGCTTCCTTGTCCCAGCGGCACCCGATCCACCAATGGGTTGCAATAAACGCACCATTAGCTCGCGCCCGCGGTAACCGCCCACCCCAACCAGGCCCGGCGCATGGAGGCACAGCACTTTGTGTCAAAAAATCGGCAGAAAGGAAAGCGCGGATGAAACTATGGTTCCGGGCGGGTGAAGATCGCGGTACTATAGTATAGCGATTTCCGCGAGCAAAATGGCACATTTGTGCTCACCCCTTCGTCACGTTCCCGCCTCAACTGCACGGCTATACCGACCGCCCCGCATGATTTTGCCACGGTCCTCCGCCGTTTACCCCGAACCTTCTTGCGGCGAGAACCACTCAAAACAGCAATAGGTTTCGCCCGGGAACTCCGATAAACAGCGGGCGTTTCCGGCAAGCTGTTTAAACGCAGAAAGAAAAGAAGTGCTGCAAAGCGTAGTCGTTGCCATCGTCAGGGCCTGTACCCGGCTTGCCTCCCTCGTCGTCGTTCTCGGGCTCCTGCTGGCGGTGGCCGCGGGCTATTACGCTGCGCGCCATTTCGCCATCAACACCGACATCAATTCGCTGATTGCCAAAAATCTCGACTGGCGGCAGCGCGACCAGCAATTCGACCGCGCCTTCGACCGCGATGCGACGATTCTGGCGGTCGTCGAGGCGAGGACGCCGGAGATGGCGACCGCCGCGGCGGATGCGCTCTACGCGAAGCTGAAAGACGACAAGACCAATTTCGTGTCGATGCAGCAGCTCGGCACCGGCGAGTTCTTCGAGCGGAATGGCCTGTTGTTCCTGCCGACCGAAGAGGTTGCGAAGGCGACCAGTCAATTCGAATCCGCAGCGCCCCTGATCGAGATCATGGCGGGCGATCCCTCGATCCGCGGCCTGACCGGTGCGCTCGAGACAGGGCTTGCCGGCGTCAAGCGGGGGCAGGTGAAGCTCGACGGCACCGCGCGGCCGTTCAACCAGATCGCTCAGACCGTCGAGACCGTGCTCAACAAGGGCAACGCGAGCTTCTCCTGGCGCGAGCTCGTCAGCGACGAGCCGCTGTCGGATTCTGACAAGCGCGCCTTCATCGAGTTCAAGCCGATCCTCGACTACAACGCGCTGGAGCCCGGCAAGGACGCCACCGACGCAATCCGCAAGGCGGCAGCCGATCTGGATTTCCCGACCAAGTACCAGGCGCGGGTGCGCCTGACCGGTCCCGTCCCGATCGCGAACGAGGAATACGCGACCGTTCAGGAAGGCGCCGTGGTCAACGGCGTCGGCACCATCCTCGTCGTGCTGCTCATCCTTTGGCTGGCGCTGCATTCGGCGAAGATCATCTTCGCCGTGTTCGTCAATCTCTTCGTCGGCCTCGCGATCACGACGGCGGCCGGCCTGATGATGGTCGGATCATTCAATCTGCTGTCGATCGCATTCGCGGTGCTGTTCGTCGGCCTCGGCGTCGATTTTGGCATCCAGTACAGCGTCCGCTATCGCTCGGAGCGCTACAAGCACAACGATCTCTCCGGTGCGCTGGTGCTGGCTGCGAAACGCTCGGCGGTGCCGTTGTCGCTCGCCGCGATGGCGACCGCGGCTGGCTTCCTTTGCTTCATGCCGACGGACTACCAGGGCATCGCGGAACTCGGCCAGATCGCCGGCGTCGGCATGCTGGTGGCCTTCCTCTCCTCGATCACCATTCTGCCGGCCCTGCTGAAGCTTCTGAACCCGCCCGGTGAGATGGAGCCGGTCGGCTATGCCTTCCTGGCGCCGCTCGACCGCTTCCTGGAGAGGCATCGTTTCCTGGTCGTCGGGGGCACGCTGCTGCTCGCGCTCGCCGGCCTGCCGCTGCTCTACTTCATGAAGTTCGACTTCAACCCGATGAACCTGCGCAATCCGCACGCCGAGTCGATCGCGACCTTCCTCGACCTGCGCAAGGATCCCAACACCGGCGCCAACGCCATCAACGTGATGACCACGTCGGAGGAGCAGGCAAGGCAGGTCCAGGCGAAGCTGGAGCAGGTGCCGGAGGTGCTCCGGGTGATGTCGCTCGACAGCTTCGTGCCGCAGGACCAGCAGCCGAAGCTGAAGTTGATCGCGCAGGGCGCCAAGGTGCTGAACCCCGCGCTCAATCCTGATCAGATCGATGCGGCCCCGACGGACCAGGAGAACGTGGAATCGCTGAAATCCTCGGCCGATAATCTGCGTCGGACCGCCGGGGACGCCAAGGGCCCGGGCGCCGTCGCCTCGCGCCGGCTCGCGGATGCGCTCGAGAAGCTCGCCAATGGCGACGAGGCCACGCGCAACAAGGCGCAGGACGTCTTCGTCACGCCGATGAAGATCGTGTTCGACCAGCTCAGGAACGCGATGCAGGCAGGGCCCGTCACCCTGAGCTCACTGCCGCCCGACCTCGTCAGCGCCTGGAAGAGCAAGGACGGCATCATCCGCGTCGAGGCGCTGCCCAAGGGCGATCCCAACGACAACGACACCCTGCGCAGATTTGCGGCGGCGGTGCTCAAGGCCGAGCCGACCGCGATCGGCGGGCCGGTCTCGATCCTGAAATCCGGCGACACCGTGGTGAAGGCGTTCATCCACGCCGGCATCTACGCGCTGCTCGTGATCGGCCTGCTGCTATGGATCACGTTGCGGCGGTTCGTGGACGTGCTGATGACGCTGGTGCCGCTTCTGGTTGCCGGCGCCGTGACGCTCGAAATCTGCGTGTTGATCGGCCTGCCGCTCAACTTCGCCAACATCGTCGCGTTCCCGCTGCTGCTCGGCGTCGGCGTCGCGTTCAAGATCTATTATGTCGTGGCCTGGCGCTCCGGCAGAACAAACCTGCTTCAGACCAGCCTGACGCGCGCGATCTTCTTCAGTGCGCTGACGACGGCGACCGCGTTCGGGAGCCTGTGGCTGTCGAGCCATCCCGGCACGTCCAGCATGGGCAAGCTGCTGGCGCTCTCGCTGGTGACGACGCTCGCCGCCGTGCTGCTGTTCCAGCCGGCCCTAATGGGCAAGCCCCGCAATCTCAGGGAGTAGACAGATGTCGCCGACGGGATCGGCGGCGCCCTTCTGAGCGGGCTTGGCAGCGGCGGTCTTCGCAGCCGGCGCAGACGCTGTAGCGCCCGTCGTGGCTTGGGGGGGCTGGGCTGGTTGTTGCGCTGCCTGTTGGGCTCCCTGTTGTGTTCCCTGGGCTTTCGGCGCCCCACCGGACTTCGGCGCGCCCTTGGCCATGGCATTGGCAGGGCTCACGGGGATCGGCGGTCCGACCCGGGTCCAGGTCTCGCCGCCACAGAGGAAGCCCATCACGCAGCCCTTGATCTCGAGCTGGTCGGTGCCGACAGGTGTGATCGTCGCGCTGTAGGTCTGGCCGTCTTGCGCGTTATAGACCTGTCCCTCCCACTGATCGGCGCCGGGCTTCTTCTTCATGTCGAGGAGGGTGGGCATGCCCAGGGTCGGCCTGTTCTTTTTCGAGACATCAGGGTTGTTCTCGTCGCGACCGCCGGGCTTCTTTTCCCAGGAAACGGCGCCCCACATGCTGCCATTGCACTGGGCGACACGGATGTTGGCGACGCCGTCGGCGACCCGCCAGTCGCCGGTGGGATCGGCCGCGAGGGCTGGCGGCAGGCAGGCGTAACCGCCAGCCAGTATAATTCCGGTGTAAAGGGCCAAACGCATGAGTGTTCCTTGGCAGTGCAACATGATCTAAAAGCTGTGCTTGCGAAGATGGTCCGAAAAAGGGCAAAAGGCCGCACAGACCGTTTGCAGTAACGGTCCGTTTTCCAGTTGACGAGACGGCCCTCAATCGAAGTATGTAGCGGATGCCCAGTCCAAATCCAGACATGTCTCAGCTGTTCGCGGACCGGCAGGCCCAGCGCAGCGCCCTGCATAATCGGTATCTGAACGAGCAGTTCGTCCGGGTGCTCAAGACCATCGGCTACGATGTCGGCTTCCAGAAGGGGCAGGGGCAGTACCTCTACGACCGCGAGGGCGCGCGCTATCTCGACCTGCTGTCCGGCTTTGGCGTGTTTGCTATCGGACGCAATCATCCGGTCATGCGCGAGGCGCTCAAGAGCGTGCTCGATGCCGACCTGCCCAACCTCGTCCAGTTCGACGTCTCGACGCTCGCCGGCGTGCTGGCCGAGCGCCTCCTGAAATATGTTCCCTATCTCGACAAGGCGTTCTTTGCCAATTCCGGCGCCGAATGCGTCGAGGCCGCGATCAAGTTCGCGCGCGGCGCGACGGGGCGTCCCGGCATCGTCTATTGCGCCCATGGCTATCACGGCCTGACCTATGGCGCGCTGTCGCTGACCGGTGATTCGAACTTCCGCACCGGTTTCGAACCGCTGCTGCCAGGCTGCACCCCGGTTCCGTTCAACGATCTGGCCGCGCTCGAAAAGGCGCTGGCCTCGCGCGAGGTCGCCGCGTTCATCGTCGAGCCGATCCAGGGCAAGGGCGTCAACATGCCCACGGACGAGTTCCTGCCCGGCGCGGCCGCGCTCTGCAAGAAATACGGCACACTGTTCGTTGCCGACGAGATCCAGACCGGCATGGGCCGCACCGGCCGCTTCCTCGCGGTCGAGCACTGGAACGTCGAGCCCGACATGGTGCTGCTGTCGAAGTCACTGTCGGGCGGCCACGTGCCGGTCGGCGCGGTGCTGACCCGCAAGGCGATCTTCGACAAGATCTTCAATCAGATGGACCGCGCGGTCGTGCACGGCTCCACCTTCTCCAAGAACGACCTCGCCATGGCCGCGGGCATTGCCACGCTGGACGTGATGGAATCGGAGAAGCTCATCGATGCGGCCGCCAAGCGCGGCGCCGAGCTGCGTCTGGCGCTGACGCGCATGGTGCCCGGCTACGAGCTGTTGAAGGAAGTTCGCGGCAAGGGCCTGATGATCGGCATCGAGTTCGGCCCGCCGAAATCGCTGCGCCTGCGGGCCTCATGGAACGTGCTGGAGACCGCCAACAAGGGCCTGTTCTGCCAGCTCATCACCGTGCCGCTGTTCAAGGATCACAAGATCCTGACGCAGGTCGCCGGCCACGGCAGCCACACCATCAAGCTGCTGCCGCCGCTCACCATCACCGAGGAAGACTGCAGCTGGATCGAGAAGGCGTTCGATGACGTCATCGCGGGCAGCCACAAGGTCCCCGGTGCGATCTGGTCGCTGGGCAAGACGCTGGTGGACAACGCGGTGCGGCGCTCGGCTTAAGTTCGCCGATCTGTCTCAGCAATCGTCATTGCGAGCGAAGCGAAGCAATCCAGTATCCCGCTCGCGGAGACGGTCTGGATTGCTTCGCTTGGCTCGCAATGACGACGTGTTCAAGGCTACCCCTCCACATTCGCCTTCATCGCCGCCTCGAACTTGTCGACGAATTCGGCGAGCTCGTCGGCGCCGAGATCGCTGACGGCCCAGAAGTTCAGGCCGCGGCCGCCCCAGCGGCGGCAGTTGAAGCCCTGCATGGTCTGGGTCTTCGGCGCCCGGTGCTCCGTGCTGGCGGTTTGCGACACGAACAGGTTGATCACGTGTTGCCGGCGCCGGTAGACCACGGCGCCGATGGCGCGGGCGTCGATATAGTCGAGCCGGCCGCCGACCAGCGTAAACCCTTGCGCGGTGAGGTCGATCACCGGCGGGGCGACGTCGAGCTTGCCGTTGAACCAGGGCTTGACGGTGTGCTGGTCGGTCGAGACCACGTCGGTGAGGTGGCCGGCCTGGAGCGAGCGCAGATGCGCGGAGACGACCTCCGACAGGATACGCTGCTGGTCGTCCTGGCGCAGCACCACGGCGACGACGGCGGAGGCGGCGAGCGCGGAGACGGCCGAGCCCATCGCAAAGCCGCGCAGCACGGAGCGGCGGCTCGGTTGCTGGCGCTGCGGCTGCGGCAGCGACACTTCGATGCGGGTACGCAGGCTCGCCGGCGCGGTGTAGCGCAGATCGGTGGCCGCGAGCACGCGCTGCATGTCGCGCTGCGCGGCGAGCTCGGCAGCACAGGCCGGGCAGCCCGCGATATGCGCTTCGACCTCGCGCGCATGGCCGGCGTCGAGCTCGCTGTCGAGCAGCGCGTGAAGCAGGATCCTTGCTTCGTCGCAGGTCATTTCGCTTGCTCCTCTTCCGCCGTCCAGGCCGCGCGCAGCATGGCGCGGGCGCGGGCGAGGCGGGACATCACGGTGCCGACGGGAACGCCGACGGCCTCGGCGATCTCGCGATAGGACAGATTGTTGATCTCACGCAGCACGAATGTTTCCTTGAACGGCTCGGCGAGTGCGTCGATCAGCTTGCGGATCGCGCCGGCATCGCGGCTGCGCAGCACTTCGGTCTCAGGGCTCGCCTCGGTCTCCTGCCAGAGCGGCGTCTGTTCGTCGGCGCCGGGCGTGTCCTCGATCGCGCTGGGCCGGTGCGCGCGCCGTGCATATTCGGCGTTGCAGACGTTGCGCAGGATGGCGAACAGCCAAGGCTTCATCGCCGGGCCGCGGTAGCTGTCGAAATGCTTCAGCGCGCGCAGATAGCACTCCTGCACCGCATCCTCGGCGTCGGACGCATCGCGCAGCAGGTAGCGTGCGAGCGTGTAGACGTCGTCGAGATAGGGCAGCGCCGCCTCGCGGAAGCGCTGTGCCTTCTGCACATCGTCGGTGGCGGGCATCGCTCCTCGCTTTGCCTCTGCTTCTTCTCTTGCCGTGACCCCAGGCACACGAGCCCGGCCGGCGTGGGACCACCGGCCGGGCAAGACGTTGATGCCTTGGTTGAAGACGTTACTCAACCTTGATCATCCCCGTCATGTGCGGGTGCAGCGAACAAAAATATTTGTAGTCGCCGGCGTTGGTGAAGGTGAAGGAGAACTTGTCGTCGGTGTCCAGGGTCTTGGACCTGAACTTGCCGGCGGACACGATGGTGTGCGGGATGTCGTCCCGGTTGGTCCAGGTCACCGTGGTCCCGACCTTGATCTTGAGCTCGGCCGGCTGGAACACGAAATTGTCGATATGCACCTCCGTGTCGTCGGCACGGGCTTTTGTCGCGGGCAGCAGGATGGCCGCGACCAGAGCGAGACCGAGGTCGACACCGAAGTCGCGGCGATTGAGAGTCTTCATTGTCAGCTTCCGTTCAGCGTTAACCCTGCAGCGGCGTGTCGATGATCGCGAGCCGCTGCTCGTTCTGCTTGAAGTTGATGCTGGCTACCCCCAGCATGGAGCGCAGCCTTGCGTCCTCGACCTTCATCGGGCCGGGTGAGGGGGCAGCTCCCGGCGCCGGCTGCGGGAAGGCGGTCGAGCGCGCAGTGTGGAACGTGACGTTGCCTTCGACCTTCTGCATGACCTGGTGGATGTGGCCATTCAGTACGGTGACCGAGCCAAAACCCTTGACGTATTCGAGCGCGCGGCCGCCGTCCTCGGTGCCCCAGCCCCATTCGGGATAGACGGTCCAGAGCGGGATGTGGGCGAACAGCACGATCGGCGTCGATTTCGACTTGCCGCGCAGATCGTCCTCGAGCCAGGCGAGTTGTTCGGCGCCGAGATTGCCGAGACCGCCGGCCTTGAGGTCGACGACGTTGACGAGGCCGACGAAGTGCACGCCGCCGGCGTCGAACGAATACCAGCCGTGCCCCTTGGTGCCGCGGCCGTAACGCTCGCGATAGAGTTTCACCTCCTCGTCGATGAAGTCATGCTCGCCGGGGACGTAGTGCACGTCGAGCTTGGTCTGCGAGATGATGCGCTCGGCATTGTCGAACTCGGCGGCCTTCGACAGATGCGTGATGTCGCCGGTGTGGATCATGAACGCTGGCTTGGCCGGCATCGCGTTGATCTTGTTCACGGCCTCCTCCAGCGTGCCGAGCGCGTTCGGATTGGCCGGCTTGTCGAAGCCGACATGGCTGTCGCTGATCTGGAGGAAGCTCACGCCGGGCGCGGCCGCGGTCGCGGCCTCGGCGGAATCGATGATGCCGAGCGAGCGCGGCACGCCGCCCGTGACGGTCCAGAGCACCCCGGTGCCGGCCCAGGTCATGCACTCCAGCACCTTGCGGCGGCTGACGCCGTCATCCCCATGATCTTGTCCGCTCATCGCGCCTCTCCAGGTCGCCCGGAATTGGGCTTCGGGGAGGTGATTGCGGAAGCGGGGGAGTTATTCCCGAATGCGATGACGATTTCGTGAGCGAGTTGTAACCCGGAGGGAGCGAAGCGTAATCGGGTCAGTGTTGTGGCGACGACCCGGAATGCGCTTCGCTCCATCCGGGCGGCGTAGGATTACTTCGCATCCTCGAGGATCATCGTTGCGCCTTTCTCCGCAATCATCGCTGTCGGTGTGTTGGTGTTGCCCGAGGTGATGGTCGGCATGATCGAGGCATCGACGATGCGCAAATTGCCAAGGCCGTAGAAGCGCAGGCGTTCATCGACCACGGCCATCGGGTCGTTCGCGGTACCCATCTTGGCTGTGCCGACGGGATGGAAGATCGTCGTACCGATATCGCCGGCGGCCTTCGCGAGCGAGGCGTCGTCGTCGCCGACGGAGGGGCCGGGCAGATATTCGCTGGGGCGATATTTTGCCAGCGCCTTCTGCTGCATCAGGCGCCGCGTGGTGCGGATGGCGTCGGCGGCGACCTGGCGGTCGTCGTCGGTCGACAGGTAGTTTGGCGCGATGATCGGCTTCTCGTCAGGCGTTGCCGCGCGCAGCCGCACGGTGCCGCGGGAGGTCGGCTGCAGATTGCAGGCGCTGACCGTGATGGCGGGGAAGCGGTGCAGGGGATCGCCGAACTTGTCGAGCGACAGCGGCTGCACGTGGAACTGGATGTTGGCACGGGCACGCGTCGCATCGGAGCGCGTGAAGATGCCGAGTTGTGACGGTGCCATCGTCAGGGGCCCGCGGCGGCGGAAGGCGTAGTCCAGCCCCATCAGTCCGCGGCGGAACAGATTGTAATAGGTCTCGTTCAAAGTGCGTACGCCCTCGACCTTGTAGATCGCCCGCTGCTGCAGATGATCCTGCAGGTTGCGGCCGACGCCGGGCTTGTCCATGACGATGTCGATGCCCAATGGCGATAGCCAGTCGGCAGGGCCGATGCCGGAGCGGTGCAGCACCTGCACCGAGCCGATGGAGCCTGCCGAGAGAACCACCTCGCGCTTCGCACGCGCCTCGATGATCTCGCCGTTCTGGATGAAGCGCACGCCGACGGCGCGGCCCTGCTCGATGATCAGGCGGTCGACCAGCACGTGCTTCTCGAGCCGCAGGTTCGGGCGCTTCAGCGCGGGCTTGAGGAAGCCGCGCGCCGAGGACCAGCGCCGTCCGCGCTTCTGGTTGACGTGGAAATAGCTGATGCCTTCGTTGTCGCCGGTGTTGAAGTCCGGGATGCGCTTGATGCCCATCTCCTCGGCGGCGTCCCCGACGGCGTCGAGAACGGCCCATGACAGCCGCGGTGCCTCGATGCGCCAGCCGCCGCCGACACCGTGATGCTCGCTCGCGCCGAGGAAGTGGTCTTCGAGCCGCTTGAACAGCGGCAGCACGTCGTCATAGCCCCAGCCGGTCATGCCGAGCTGACGCCAGTGATCGTAGTCGGCGGCCTGGCCGCGCATCGAGATCATTGCGTTGATTGCCGAGCAGCCGCCGATTACCTTGCCGCGGGGATAGGCCAGCGCGCGGCCGTTCAGGCCCGGCTCGGCCTCGGTCTTGAACATCCAGTCCGAGCGCGGATTGCCGATCGCGAAGAGATAGCCGACCGGAATGTGGAACCAGATCCAGTTGTCGTCGCCGCCGGCTTCGAGAACGAGCACCCGGTTGCGCGAGTCTGCCGACAGCCGGTTGGCGATGATGCAGCCGGCCGTGCCGGCTCCGACGACAATGTAGTCGAATTCATCCTCGAGCCGTCTCGGCATTCTGTTTCCACCCGTCGCTTAACTTTCCGTCCTAATAGGCAGACCTGCCGGACCGGACAAGCCCGGCCATGTCCGTTCGTCAGGGCCAGACCCCGTTCCCAGGGAGTTGGGTGGACTGACGGTTGCATGGTAGACAGTCCTGTATTCCCAACAAAGCTTGAGACCCGCCATGCCCATCGTGAACCGTGTCGCCGACCTCCAACCCGATATTCAGGCCTGGCGCCGGGACATCCATGAGCATCCGGAGCTGCTTTACGACGTCCACCGCACCGCAGCATTCGTGGCGGACCGGCTGCGCGAGTTCGGCTGCGACGAGGTCGTGACCGGCCTCGGCCAGACCGGCGTGGTCGGCGTGATCAAGGGCAGCAAGCCCGCTGGCGAGGGTCTCAAGGTGATCGGACTGCGTGCCGACATGGATGCGCTGCCGGTCGAGGAGCAGACCAACCTGCCTTACGCCTCCAAGAATCCGGGCAAGATGCACGCCTGCGGTCATGACGGCCACACCGCGATGCTGCTCGGGGCGGCCCGCTATCTCGCCGAGACCCGCAACTTCGCAGGCGACGCGATCGTGATCTTCCAGCCGGCCGAGGAGGGCGGTGCCGGCGGCGCAGCCATGGTCAAGGACGGCCTGATGGAGCGCTTCGGCATCGAGCAGGTCTACGGCATGCACAACGGCCCGGGCATCCCGATCGGCTCGTTCGCGATCCGGCAGGGACCGATCATGGCGGCGACCGACGAGGTCGATATCATGATCGAGGGCGTCGGCGGCCATGCCGCGCGTCCGCACAAATGCATCGATTCCGTGCTGGTCGGCGCGCAGGTGATCACGGCGCTGCAGTCGATCGTCGCGCGCAGCGTCGATCCGCTGGAATCGGCCGTGATCTCGATCTGCGAATTCCACGCCGGCAACGCCCGCAACGTCATTCCGCAGACCGCGACCTTGCGCGGCACCATCCGCACGCTGTCGCCGGAGGTGCGCAAGCTGGTCGAGAAGCGCGTGCACGAGGTGGTGGCGGGCGTGGCGCAGATCACCGGCGCCAAGATCGATCTGCACTACAAGCGCAACTATCCCGTCGTGAACAACCACGCCGCGGAGACCGAGGTGGCGCGGCGTATCGCCAGGCAGGTCGCGGGCGAAGCCAATGTGCACGAGATGCCGCCGCTGATGGGCGGCGAGGATTTCGCCTACATGCTGGAAGCGCGCCCCGGCGCCTTCATCTTCTGCGGCAACGGCGACAGCGCCGGCCTGCATCACCCCGCCTACAATTTCAACGACGAGGCGATCGTCTACGGCACGTCCTATTGGGTGAAGCTGGTCGAGGAATCGCTCGCGGCGTCGTAGCTTTTCGTCACCTTGCCCCGCTTGCGGGAGAGGTCGGCGCGAAGCGCCGGGTGAGGGGACTCTCCGCGAGTCCATCTGTCACCATTTTCGCGCATGGAGCCCCTCACCCTAACCCTCTCCCCGTAAGAACGGGGAGAGGGAGAGGCTCTCAGAACATCCGCGAGAAGATCACGTAGAGCGTGGCCGACAGCATGATCGCGCAGGGCAGCGTCAGCACCCAGGCCATCAGCAGATTGCGGATGGTGGACCACTGCAGCCCCGAACCGTTCGCGGCCATGGTGCCGGCTACGCCGGACGACAGCACATGCGTGGTCGATACCGGCAGGCCGAACACGTCGGCGGCGCCGATGGTGGCGGCGGCCACGAGCTCGGCGGAGGCGCCCTGCGCGTAGGTGAGATGGCTCTTGCCGATCTTCTCACCGACGGTGATGACGATGCGCTTCCAGCCGATCATGGTGCCGAGGCCGAGCGCGATGGCGACGGCGATCTTTACCCAGTTCGGGATGAACTTCGTGGCAGCATCGAGCGAGCCCTTGTAGGCGTTGAGGGTCGCGATCTCCTCCTTGTTGAGATCGTTCTCCTTGTCCTTCATCAGGAAGCGGATTGCCTCCGACGTCAGGTACATGTCGTTGCGGGTGTTGCCGACGGCTTCCGCGGGCACCTTGTTCAGCGTGCCGTATTTGGCAACCTGGTCGCCGACATCCTTCACCAGCACGGCGAGCGCGGGATAGGTGCCTTCGCTGATGTGGTGCGAGGTGATGTACTGCGTCACTGCCGGGCGGGGATCGCCGATGATGCTGTGGCCGGCACCCTTGGCCGAGATCACCCTGGCGGCTGCCTCCGAAGTCTTCTGGAACTGGGTGACCTGGGATTCCGGCAGCGCGCGGTTGAGCGCGTAGGCGGTCGGCACGGTGCCGATCAGGATCAGCATGATCAGGCCCATGCCCTTCTGACCATCGTTGGAGCCGTGCGCGAAGCTGACGCCGGTGCAAGTGAGGATCAAGAGGCCGCGGATCCAGAGCGGCGGAGCCTTGTTGCCTTCGGGCGCGGCATAGAGGGCCGGGTTGCGCACGGCGAACTTGAGCACGAGCAGCAGCACGGCGGCGCAGAGGAAGCCGACCAGCGGCGACAGCAGCAGCGCGTAGCCGATCTCGGTGGCCTTGCTCCAGTCCACGCCCGAGGTGCCGTCGCGGCCGCGCATGACGGCATTGGCGATGCCGACGCCGATGATCGAGCCGATCAACGTGTGCGAGGAGGAGGCGGGCAGGCCGAAGAACCAGGTGCCGAGATTCCACAGGATCGCCGCGATCAGCAGCGCGAACACCATGGCGAAGCCGGCGCTGGAGCCGACCTGCAGGATCAGCTCGACCGGCAGCAGCGAGACGATGCCGAAGGCGACGGCGCCCGAGGAGAGCAGCACGCCGAGGAAGTTGAAGAAGCCGGACCACATCACGGCGACTTCAGCCGGCAGCGAATGGGTGTAGATCACGGTCGCCACCGCATTGGCGGTGTCGTGGAAGCCATTGACGAACTCGAAGCCGAGCGCGATCAGCAGCGCGACGAACAAGAGGATGTAGGGCAGGAAGGTCGTCACGCGCGTGCCGGTCGCGTTGACGTCGACATAGATGCTGTAGGCGACGAACAGCAGGCCCGCGGCGAGGATGCCGAAGAACAGGATCATGGTCAGCGGGTTGAAGCCCTTGTCGAGATTGGGCCGGGAGGCCGGCTGGATCGGCGCGGGATCGGCTACCGCGCCGTCAAATGCTACATCGGTCATGTCAGGACGCCCCTTAACTTTCAAGTAAGGGTATTGTCCGCGACGGATACGAAGGCTGGATGACAAGCGCTGGTTGAAAAGCGCTTTCCCGCCGGTATTCAGGCGGCGCGCGCGGATTTCCTCTGCAGGCCGGCGGCGATCTTCAGGTCTTCGACAAAGCGCTGATATTCCAGCACCTTGGCCTCGGGATCGGGCAACCGCAGCAGATAGGACGGGTGCACCGTCACCAGCGCCTTGCGGCCGTCGGGAAGGTCGATCAACCGGCCGCGGTTCTTGCCGATGGGCGTGATCTTCCCGAACACGCTCTGCGCGGCGGTTGCGCCCATCGCCACGATGAGATCGGGCTGGATTGCCGAAACTTCCCGCTCATACCATTGCCGGCACGCCCGGATCTCCGGCGTATTCGGCTTCTGGTGCAGGCGGATCTTTCCGCGCGGCACGAATTTGAAGTGCTTCACGGCGTTGGTGACATAGACCTTCTTGCGGTCGACTCCGGCCTCCTCCAGCGCGCGGTCGAGCATCTGGCCGGCCGGACCGACGAAGGGATGGCCGGCGAGGTCTTCCTTGTCGCCGGGCTGCTCGCCCACCAGCATGATGTTGGCGTTTCTCGGGCCTTCGCCGAACACGGTCTGGGTCGCGTCCTTGTAGAGATGGCAGGCGTGGCAATGGGCGGCTTCCTCGCGGAGAGCTTCGAGATCGTCGGCTGAGGTCTTGCGTTTCATCGGAGCCTCCGGCCGCTTCTGAGGCTTGTGCGGGTCGGTTGCGGCATTGGCGAGCATGGCGCCGGTCATGCGCTCGGCGTCCTCGATCAAAGGCTTAATGATCGAAGCCTCGGGCAGGTTCCTCCAGTATTTCTTCGGCATCTCGGCCTGCATCGCCTTCACCTTGAGCCGGGCCGGATTGAAGATGCTGGCGTAATAGCGCCGCCAGGTTTCCTCCAGCCGGTCTTCGCCGGGTGCCTCGCTCTTGCTGACGCCTGACGTGAACGAGAGCGCATGGCCGTCCCAATGCGCGCACAGATCCGGTGTCAGGATCGACCAGGGCATGTCGGCAAAGCGCTTGGCGAAGAACGGGGCTGCGAGCTCGACGATGTGATGTTCCGGCTCGAACCAGGCGACGTAATGCGCCGCGCGTTCCCGGCCGATCTCGCGGAAGCGCACGAAGGCATGCATCTTGTGCTCGTCGCGATGGACGGCTCTTGCCATCGCCGTGACCTGGGCGAGGTCACGATCGGTCGCGACCTCGATGAGGTCGTGGTTGTCCTTCAGCCGGAACAGCAGGCGATAGAGGATGGCAAAGCGTTGGGGATCGCGGTGCAGGATCGCTGCCTTGGCGAGCTCGACGAATTTTGCCGATACGTTGAAGCTGCCCTCGTTCACCTCGAGGATCGGAGACGGCCCCGGCGGTGCAAACAACTCCGCTTCGCCGCCTTTCACCGTCCAGGTGACATCGCTGGGCTGCACCTGGTGAAGCACGAGGCTACGCGCGGCTTTGCGCCAGCCGTCGAAATCCGTTTCGGTGTCGAAAGTGATGTATTGCATCAGAAGCCAAATCCCAGTTGCGTTGCTTTCGGCTTGAACCGTTCGATCAGCCCGGCAGCGTCGAGCCGATGCGGTGAGGGACGGTGATCGCTGAGGACGATGAACGGCAGCGCCTTGTTGCGGGGCACGTGCAGCCGCGCGAGATCGGCGAGGCGAATCGTGGTGGTGCGCCGCGTTGCGATGATGCGTTCGACCGCCTTGGTGCCGAAGCCGGGCACGCGCAGCAACTCCTCGCGGCTGGCGCGGTTGACGTCGAGCGGGAAGCGGTCGCGGTGGCGCAGCGCCCAGGCGAGCTTGGGATCGATGTCGAGCGGCAGCATCGCGCTGTCGTCGACGATCTCGCCGACCTCAAAACCGTAGAACCGCATCAGCCAGTCGGCCTGGTAGAGCCGGTGTTCGCGCAGCAGCGGTGGCTGGACCAGAGGCAAGGCACGGCTCGCGTCGGGGATCGGGCTGAAGGCGGAGTAGTAAACGCGCCGCAGTTTGTATGAGCCGTAGAGATTGGCGCTGGTGTGGAGAATGGTGTGATCGGAGGCGCGATCGGCGCCGACGATCATCTGCGTGCTTTGGCCTGCCGGCGCGAAGCGCTGCGGTTTTGCTTTCGTCTTCGCGCTGCGATTTTCCTCGGCTTCGTCGAGTTTCAGCCGCAGCCGGCCCATGGTGCGGCGGATCGCACGGACGTCCTTCTCGGGCGCGAATTGCTTAAGGCTCGTTTCCTGCGGCATCTCGATGTTGATCGAGAGACGATCGGCATATTTGCCGGCTTCCGCGATCAGGGCGTCGTCGGCGGGAATGGTCTTGAGGTGGATATAGCCGCGGAAGTGATGCTCCTCGCGCAGCTTGCGCGCGACGCTCACGACCTGCTCCATGGTGTAATCAGGGCTGCGGATGATGCCGGAGGAGAGGAACAGGCCCTCGATGTAATTGCGCCGGTAGAAGTCGAGCGTCAGCTTGACCAACTCCTCGATGGTGAAGCGGGCGCGCGGCACATTGGAGGAGGCGCGGTTGACGCAATAGAGGCAATCGTAATTGCAGGCGATCTCAAGCTTGCGTTGTACGTCCATCCCGGAATCCCTTTGATTCAGCTCATGAATCCCTGGCGCGCCAATTCGATTTGACTCTTCGGCCGCCGTTAGCTTTATATTAGAACATATCATGAACAAATGAGCCAGCCGTTGGTTCTTCTTTTGAAGACGACGGCACCAATTCCTGAGGAGCGGCGAGCATGAGCGGCGCACGAACAAGCGCGCTTGCGATCTTGCGCAGCCAGATCGAGCGCATCGAGACGGCGGAAGTCGTGCATCAGCACGAGCGTGTCGCGCTCGGCCACGGCGAAATCGATCGCGCGCTGAAGGGCGGGCTCGCGCGTGCGGCGATCCACGAGGTGTTTTGCGAGGGGCGCCAGGGCGCGGCCGCGACGGGTTTTGTCATGGGACTTGCGGGGCGTGTCTCAGCGCGCCGGCCGCTGCTGTGGGTGCGGCAGGATTTTTCGGAAATCGAAACAGGCGCGCTGTCGATGAGCGGGCTTGCCGAGCTCGGCCTCGACCCGCGCCGCGTGGTGATGGTGCGCGCCGCCGATGTCGAGAGCGCGCTGCGCACTTCGGCCGATGCGCTCGCTTGCGATGCGCTCGGTGCCGTCGTCCTAGAGCTCTGGGGCGAGATCAGGCAGTTCGATCTCGTGGCGAGCCGCAAGCTGACGCTGGCCGCACAAGGCTCTGGCGTCACCGGCCTCCTGCTGCGGATGGCGGCGCAGCCGTTGCCTTCGACTGCGGAGACACGATGGATGCTGCGCGCGGCGCATTCGCCGCCGGGCTCAGCTTCAATGCCTGCGGTGCCTTGGAGCGCCTGGGGCGCGCCGCGCTTCGATGCCGCGCTCTTGCGCAATCGTCATGGCCCCTGCGGCCGGTGGATCATGGAATGGAATTGTGATGAGTGCCAGTTCAGTGAACCGTCGACGTATTCTCAGCCTGTGGCTGCCGCGCCTGCCCATCGACCGGATCCAGCGGTTCCTTGGCAGCGCCGGACTGCATGAGGCCGATCATGAGCCGAGCATTGTCGTCATCAAGGACAACAACGCGCTGGTGATCCATGCGCTGGACGATGCGGCGTCGCGTTTGGGCCTGCACATCGGCCAGCCGCTCGCGAATGCACGAGCGATGTGCCCGGACCTGAGAGTGTTCGACGCCGATGTCGTGGCCGATGCCAAGACGCTCAGCGACATCGCCGACTGGTGCGACCGCTTCACGCCGCTGGTGGCGCTCGATCCGCCGCATGGCCTGTTCCTGGATATCACCGGTTGTGCGCACCTGTTCGGCGGCGAGGCTGCGCTGTTGCAGACGCTGGTCCGGGCGCTCGGTCGACAGGGTTTTGCCGTCAGCGCGGCGATTGCCGGTACCTCGATTTGCGCGCGTACGCTGACACGGCAGGCATCTGGCACCATCGTGGCCGATGGCGAGGAGGCGGCGGCGATCGACCGGTTTCCGGTCTCCACGCTCGGTGCGGGCGAGGCCATCACCACCGGCCTGCGCCGTGCCGGCCTGAAGACGATCGGCGATGTCGCCTCGCGCAGCGCCCCCGAGATCACGGCGCGGTTCGGTGCGCGGTTCTCGACCCTGCTTGCGCACGCGCTGGGGCAGGGCGATGCGCCGATCAATCCGCGCAAGCCGCTGCCCGACTACATCGTCGAGAAGCGCTTTGCCGAGCCGATCGCGACCGACACGATGATTGCGATGACGCTGTCGCGGCTGGCCGACACTTTGATTGCCTCCATGGAGAAGCAGGGCAAGGGCGCGCGGCGGCTGGAGGCCGCCTTCTTCCGCACCGACGGCGTGGTGCGCGCGATCATGGTCGAGACCGGGCGTCCTGTGACGCGCAGCGCGGTGGTCGACCGCCTGTTCCGGGAGCATCTCGATGCGCTCGCCGATCCCTTGGATCCCGGCTTCGGCTTCGACATGGTGCGGCTGTCGGCGAGCCGCACCGAGATCGTGGTGCAGGAGCAGCGCGACCTCGACGCCCATGTCCACGACAATGACGAGCTCGCCGCTTTGATCGACCGCATCGCCGCGCGCATTGGAGGCAAGCGCGTCGTCGTGCACCTGCCTGAGGATACCCATATCCCCGAAAACGCGGTGCTGGCCGCGCCCGCGCAGCATCATCTCGCCGCCGCCATGCAGGCCGAATGGCCTGTTCGCACCGAGAGCGAGCCGCCGCTACGCCCCTTGCGGCTGTTCGACAAGCCGGAGCCGATCAAGGTGCCGTTCGCGACCGTGCCCGATGGCCCGCCACACCAATTCACCTGGCGTCGCGCGCTGCACGCGGTGGTGCGGGTGGAAGGGCCCGAGCGCATCGCCATGGAATGGTGGCGGCAGGACGGCAAGCAGCTGACGCGGGACTATTTCCGCATCGAGGATGCCGAGGGCCTGCGCTTCTGGATCTTCCGTGATGGTCTCTACGAAGGAGAGGTGTTCGACGGCGACGGCAAGCCCGCGTCTCCCGGCTGGTATGTGCACGGTCTCTTCGCATGAATACATCAGCCTATGCCGAGATCGGCATCACCACCAACTTCTCCTTCCTGCGCGGCGGCTCCGATCCGCGCGCTTATGTGCATCAAGCGAGCCTCCTCGGCATTCCCGCGATCGGCATCGCCGATCACAACACGCTCGCCGGCGTGGTGCGGGCCTACAAGGAGCTCGACAATGACAAGGTGCTGCACAAGCCGAAACTGCTGATCGGCGCCCGCATCGTCTTCATCGACGGCACGCCGGACATTCTGGTCTATCCGCGCGATCGCGCGGCCTATGGCCGGCTGTGTCAGCTTCTCACCCGGGGCAAGCGCGGCGACGACATCACGCGGATCGAGAAGGGCGAGTGTCGTCTCACCTTCGCCGATCTCCTGGAGTTTTCTGAAGGTCAACTCCTGATCCTGACGCTGCCGCATCGCTTCGAGCCAGTACAGGCCCTGGATGTCCTTGCCCAGCTCAAAGGCAGCCGCGCCGAGGGCGTGTGGCTGGCGGCCAGCCTGATCTATCGCGGCGACGACCGGCGGCGCCTGGCGCGGCTCGACGATCTCGCCGCAAAGGCGAAGGTGCCGCTACTCGCAACCAACGAGGTGCTCTATCACGATCCCGGCCGCCGTCCGCTTCAGGACGTGCTCACCTGCATCCGGGAGAAGACTACGATCGAGGCGGTCGGGCGGAAGCTCGAGGCCAATGCCGAACGCTTTTTGAAGACGCCCCGCGAGATGGCGCGGCTGTTCCGCGATTTCCCCGAGGCGATCGCGGAGACCATGCGCTTTGCGAACAGGATCGACTTTTCGCTCGACCAGCTCAAATACCAGTACCCGGACGAGCCGGTTCCGCCGGGCAAGACCGCGCAGGGGCATCTGGAGGACCTGGCCTGGGCGGGCGTCGATAAATATTTTGGCGGTATCGAAAACATCGACGACAAGCTGCGCGCCACTCTCAAGAAAGAGCTCGCGCTGATCGCCGAGCTGAAATACGCGCATTATTTCCTCACCGTGCACGACATCGTCCACTACGCCCGCAGCCAGAACATCCTGTGCCAGGGGCGGGGATCGGCGGCGAATTCGGCCGTGTGCTACGTGCTCGGCATCACCTCGGTGGACCCGACCAAGGTCGACCTCTTGTTCGAGCGCTTCATCTCCAAGGAGCGGCTGGAGCCGCCCGACATCGACGTCGATTTCGAACATTCGCGGCGCGAGGAGGTGATGCAATATGTCTATCGCCGCTACGGCCGCCACCGTGCCGCGATCATCGCCACCGTCATCCACTACCGCCCGCGCAGTGCCATCCGCGACGTTGGCAAGGCGCTAGGCCTGACCGAGGACGTCACTGCTGCGCTCGCCGATACCGTCTGGGGCAGCTGGGGCAAGGGCCTCAACGACATGCAGGTGCGGCAGGCCGGGCTCGATCCGCAAAATCCCATGATCAACCTCGCAGTCGAGCTTGCGACCGAGTTGATCGAGTTCCCGCGCCATCTCTCCCAGCATGTCGGCGGGTATGTGCTGACGCAGGACCGGCTCGACACTTATGTGCCGATCGGCAACGCCGCGATGGACGACCGCACCTTCATCGAATGGGACAAGGACGACGTCGACGCACTCAGCATGATGAAGGTCGACGTGCTCGCACTGGGCATGCTGACCTGCATCCGCAAGTGCTTTGATCTGATCGATCAGCACAAGGGCAAGCGCTGGGTTCTGGCGACTGTCCCGCAGGATGATCCCAAAGTTTACGACATGCTGTGCGCCGGGGAGTCGCTTGGCGTATTCCAGGTCGAGAGCCGTGCCCAGATGAATATGCTGCCGCGCCTCAAGCCGCGGACCTTCTACGATCTCGTCATCGAAGTCGCGATCGTGCGACCGGGTCCGATCCAGGGCGATATGGTGCATCCTTACTTGCGGCGGCGAAACGGGCTCGAGAAGGTGAGCTATCCCTCGCCCTCGCCGGAGCACGGTCCCGCGGACGAGCTCTACAAGGTGCTGCACAAGACGAAGGGCGTTCCCCTGTTCCAGGAACAGGCGATGCGCATCGCGATCGAAGCGGCAAAATTCACCTCCGAGGAAGCCAACGGCCTGCGCCGCTCGATGGCGACCTTCCGCAATGTCGGCACCATCGGCCAATACGAGGAGAAACTGATCGGCAACATGGTCGCGCGCGGCTACGACCCCAGCTTCGCCAAAAGCTGCTTTGACCAGATCAAGGGCTTTGGTTCCTACGGCTTTCCGGAGAGCCATGCCGCGAGCTTCGCGCAACTGGTCTACATTTCCTCATGGCTGAAGCATTACCATCCCGACGCCTTCTGCTGCGGCCTGCTGAACTCGCAGCCGATGGGCTTTTATGCCCCGGCGCAGATCGTCGGCGATGCCCGCAAGAACGGTGTCGAGGTCCGTGACATCGACGTGTCCTTCAGCTTTGCGCAGAACACGCTGGAGAACACTGACGGAAAATATTGCGCCGTGCGTCTCGGCTTCCGCCAGATCGACGGCTTCCATTGGCTGGATGAAGATGAGGAGAGGCTGAAACGCTTCCAGCTGTCATTCGGGGGCGCGCAAAGCGCGAACCCGGAATCTATCGAGCCGCATACGCCTGGAGAAATGTATTCCGGGCTCCTCGCTGACCCGACGCGCCGGAATGACAAGAAAGAAGACTGGGCCGACCGCATCATCGCGGCCCGCAACCGCCGCCCCTTCACCTCGCTGGAGGATTTCGCCCGCGACACCGGCCTGCCCAAGCGCGCGCTGATCCTGCTGGCCGATGCCGACGCGTTCCGCTCGCTCGGGCTCGACCGCCGCGAGGCGCTGTGGCAGGTGCGGCGGTTGCCCGACGACGTGCCACTGCCGCTGTTCGAGGCGGCGACCGCGCGCGAGCAGCCGGACGAAGGCGCAAAGCCGCTGCCGGCGATGCCGCGCTCGGAGCAGGTGGTCGCGGATTACCAGACCATCCGGCTGTCGCTGAAGGGGCATCCGATGGAATTCCTGCGCGAGATGTTTACGCGTGAGCGTGTCGTCGCCTGCAAGGAGATCAGCCACGAGAACGAGCGGCGGCGCGTCCGCTGCGCCGGCGTGGTCCTGGTGCGGCAGCGGCCGGGCAGCGCCAGCGGTGTCGTGTTCATGACGCTGGAGGACGAAACCGGCATCGCCAATGTCGTCGTCTGGCCCAAGATCATGGAGCAGTACCGCAAAGAAGTGATGGGCGCGCGTCTCATCGAGGTTCAGGGCTACATCCAGAGCAGCCCCGAAAAGGTGACGCATCTCATCGCCCAGCGCCTGATCGACCGCTCGCACGATCTGGTCGGCCTCGCCAACGATGCGCTAAGCGGCAAGCATCCGGTGCCGGCAGGCGCAACCGTGGTCGAGCCGCTCAACGAAGACCCCCGCGCGCTTGCGGACATGCCCGCGCAAAAAATCCGCCACCCACGCAACGTCCGCATCCTGCCGCCGTCGCGGGATTTTCGTTGAGCGTCGTAAGGCGGGCTGCCCACCACGCCGTCATTGCGAGCGCAGCGAAGCAATCCAGAGTCTTTCCGCGGAGGCAGTCTGGATTGCTTCGCTGCGTACGCAATGACGAGTTTGCCGAACGATCGCGCGCCACACTCTCCGTCGTCATACCCCGCGAAAGCGGGGTATCCAGTACGCCGCGGCTTCTCGACTCAATCACAGCCGCCTCTGGAATACGGGATCGCCCGGTCAAAGCCGGGCGATGTCAGCACACCCCCTAAAAATTCACCCGGTTCGAGATCGCGCCATCCACCACGAGATTGGATCCCGTGGTGAACCCCGACACCGGGCTCGCCAGAAACACCGCGGCGCTCGCGATTTCCTGCGGCGTCGCCATGCGGCCGGTCGGATTGCGCTTCATCGCGTCCTGGTAACGCTCGGGCATGTTCTGCTCGATCATCTCCCAGACGCCGCCCTTGAAATAGACGGTGCCGGGCGAGACCACGTTGACCCGGATCTTCTTCTTCGCGTATTGCCGCGCCAGTCCCTTGGCCATGTGGATCAGCGCGGCTTTGATCGGGCCGTAGGAGCTGGCCGTGTCCGCCTGCGCCGCGGAGACCGACGAGATGATCACGAAGGCCGCATCGCCGCTGCTGGCGCCGCTGGCTTCGAGGAACGGCTGCGCGGCGTTGAAGGCGTGCACGGCACCGAGCACGTCGAGCCGGAAGTTCTGCTCCCAGGACGCCGGATCGCCTCCTTGTGCCATTGCGCCGGCGTTGGAGAACAGCATGTCGATGCCGCCGAGCTCTTTTGCAGCACCCTCGATCCAGCTTTTCAGTGCCGCGCCGTCGGTCACATCGACCGGGCTGCCGGTGGCGCGGATTCCGCTCGCCTTCAACTCCGCGACGGTTGCCGCGACCTGATCCGCGTTGCGCGCGCAGACCGCGACATTGCTGCCTTCACCTGCCAGCGTCGCCGCAATCGCCCGCCCGATGCCGCGCGTGCCGCCAAGCACGACGGCGTTCTTGCCATTGAGACCGAGATCCATTGTTGGCTCCTTTTTGTTGGTCGCAGGGACTGTAGCTGTTTCGACAGACGCCCAGAAGCCTCCACGTCGTCATTGCGAGGAGCTCTTGCCACGAAGCAATCCAGACTGACGCCGCGGAACGATTCTGGATTGCTGCTCGCGCAATGACGTCGAGAGAGGTCGGGCCGCCTCACTCCGGCGCAGCCCCCACCGGCGGGCCGCCGGGCGGGCGGTGGAGGAAGGTCAGCGATGCATAGGCGCCGACCCAGGAGCCGATCGCGGCGAAGGCGACATAGAAGGCGTTTTCGGTATAGCTGATCACGGCGTAGGAGGAGAGCAGGTACCAGATCGCGCTCCACGTCGCCGCCGGGACGCGCTTGCGCGCGACCACGGCGGAGGTGAACATCACATAGACCGCGTCGGTGGCCGCCGTTGCGACGAACACGGCGCCCGCGGTGAGGGGATCGATGGCGGCCATTGCATTTCCTTATGTGCTAATGAGATGGTCGTGAAAATTAAGGGAGCGAAGCGGCCATGCAAAGCCCCGCCGATATTCTCAAGGACATCTGGACCACCGCGGGCGGCGAGGCGGCCGCGCTCGATCGCGTGCGGCTGACCGGCACAGAGCCGCAGATCCCGTCCTCGTTTCGCGTCGCTGTCGCCGGCCAGGCCACGATCGCCGCCGTTGGTCTCGCCGCCGCCGAGATCTGGCGGCTGCGCAGCGGGCAGATGCAGGACGTCACCGTCGACATGCGCCACGCCGTGGCCGAATGCCGCTCCGAGCGCTATTTGCGCCTCGACGACAAGCCGCCGCCACCGGCCTGGGACGCGATCGCCGGCGTCTACAGGACGGGCGATGGCCGCTTCGTCCGCTGCCACACCAATTTCCCGCATCACCGCGACGCCGTCTGCAAGGTGCTCGGTTGCGAAGCGGAGCGCGAGAAGGTGCAGGCTGCGTTGATGCAGTGGAAGGGCGAGGATTTTGAAACCGCGGCCTATGCTGCGGGCGGCGTCGTTGCCTTGATGCGCTCGTACGACGAATGGTCGGCGCTACCGCAGGCGCGTGCGCTCGCCGAATTGCCGCTGCTCTCGATCGAGAAGGTCGGTGAGGCCCCGCCGAAACCATGGCCCAAAGGCGATCGTCCGCTTGCCGGCATTCGCGTGCTCGATCTCTCCCGCGTCATCGCAGGCCCTGTCGCGGGCCGCACGCTCGCCGCGCATGGTGCCGATGTGCTCTTGGTATCCGGGCCCGAGCTGCCCGCCATTCCCTGGCTCACCATCGACACCGGCCGCGGCAAGCTCACCACCTTCATCGAGCTGAAGAGCGAAGCGGGCAGGGCGCAATTGCGCGCGCTGCTCAAGGACGCCGACATCTTCTCGCAGGGCTATCGCCCGCGCGCGCTCGCCGCCCTCGGCTTTGCGCCTGAAGAGGTTGCCACGATCAGTCCCGGCATCGTCTATGTCACGCTGTCGGCCTATGGCCATGCCGGCCCCTGGGCCGAGCGGCGCGGCTTCGACTCGCTGGTGCAGACCACGACCGGCTTCAACCATGCCGAGGGAGAGGCAGCGGGCATCGAGGGTCCCAAGGAATTGCCGGCACAGATGCTCGATCACGCTACTGGCTATCTGATGGCGTTCGGCGCGATGATGGCCAGGGCGCGCCAGACGCGCGAAGGCGGCAGCTGGCACGTCCGCGTGTCGCTGGCGCAGACCGGCCGCTGGCTGTGGAATCTCGGCCGGCTCGACGGCGGACTGAACACCCCGGATATTACGGGGGAGGCCGTACATGCGGCGTTCATCGAGAGCATGCCATCTGGCTTCGGTACGTTGAAGGCGGTGCAGCATTCGGCCCTGCTGTCGAAGACGCCGGCGCAATGGAGCCGTCCGGCGATGCCACTCGGCAGTCATCCGGCACGGTGGCCGGTTCGAACCTGACGTGGGGCTGACGCGTCGCAAAATTTTAACGCAAACGGAAAGGAGCGAAGCGTTTTTTAGGTTGTTTGAAATCCCAATTCGGCACTATTAGCGCGACCGATAAGGCAGGCGTCTGCCGAGACCGTCGCAGATACGACCGGGCCCCATGGTACTCGAAAATACCAAGCGATTGCAGGTGCTTACAAAACAGCGGGTGATCACATCCGTAGTTTTACTAGCTCTTGCCGGCGGCGGGGCCTACGGCTTTCTCCATGTAGGCGCCAAGGAGAAGAGCCACTCCGAGATTTCCAGCCAGTCGCGCAGGAATGCGCAGACTTTCACGCCGACGCCGTCCGAATGGGCGACGCTGACGATCGAGCCGGTCAAGGCCAAGACCTTCCGGGCCGAATATGTCACCGAGGGCAAGGTCGCGGTCGACGAGGATCGCTCGACGCCGGTGTTCTCGCCTTATGCGGGCAGGGTCACCAAGCTGCTCGCAAAGCCCGGCGAGACCCTGACGCAAGGTCAACCGCTGTTCACAATCGAGGCCGCCGACACCGTGCAGGCCCAGAACGATTTCATCGCCGCGATGACCGCGCAGAACAAGGCGAAGTCGGCGATCGATCTCGCCGACATCCAGTTCAAGCGCGCGAAGGATCTCTATGAGGGCCACGCCATTCCGCTGAAGGACTATCAGCAAGCGGAGGCGAACCAGGTCCAGGCGCAGAACGACATGCGCTCCTCGGTGACGGCGCTGGAGGCCGCACGCAGCAAGCTGCGCATCCTCGGCTTCACCGACGAGGCCATCAAGGCGTTCCAGGACAAGGGCACGATCAACCGGGAGATCACGATCTACTCGCCGATCTCAGGCACGGTCGTGCAGCGCAAGATCGGCCCGGGTCAGTACGTCAATTCCGGCGCCAGCGATCCGGTGTTCGTGATCGGCGATCTCTCGACGGTCTGGCTCACCGCCTTCGTGCGCGAGAGCGATGCGGCCGCGGTGTGCATCGACCAGGACATCAGCGTCAACGTGATGGCGCTGCCGGGCCGCCCGCTCACCGCCAAGATCAACTACGTGGCCGCGGCGATCGATCCGACCACCCGTCGCCTTCTGGTCCGCGCCACCATCGACAACAAGGACGGCCTGCTCAAGCCGGAGATGTTCGCAAACGTCACGATCTATTCGGCCGGTGACCGTGCCGCGCCGGCGGTGCCCAAGCAGGCCCTGATCTACGAAGCCGACAAGGTCCGTCTCTGGGTCGCGCGCGAGGACAAGTCGGTCGAGCTGCGCGAGATCAAGATCGGCCTCATCAACGGCAACCTCGTCGAAGTCACCAGCAACCTGAAACCCGGCGAGCAGATCGTCGTCAAGGGCAGCCTGTTCATCGACCGCGCGGCGTCCGGCAGCTGATCGACGACTCAAGAAACTGAAGACCTGAATGGATCGCCTCGTCGCCCTTGCCGTCAACCGGCGCTTCCTGATGGTCGGCATGTTCGTGGCCGTGCTGATCGGCGGCCTGATCGCGTTCAACCAGCTCAACATCGAGGCCTATCCCGACCCGACCCCGCCGATGGTCGACATCGTGACGCAGAGCCCGGGCCTGTCGGCCGAGGAAATCGAGCGCTACATCACGATCCCGATCGAGACCCAGGTTGCGGGCCTGAAGAACCTCACCACCATCCGCACCATCTCGCTCTACGGCCTCTCCGACATCAAGCTGCAGTTCTCCTTCGCCTACACCTATGACGAGGCGCTGCAGCAGGTCCTGAACCGCCTGGCGCAGCTTGCGCCGCTGCCGGGCAACGTGCAGCCGCAGATCTCGCCGCTCAGCCCGATCGGCGAAATCTTCCGCTACCGCCTGGTCGGCCCGCCGAACTACAGCGTGCTCGATCTCAAGACCATCCAGGACTGGATCCTGCAGCGCCGCTTCCGCGCCGTGCCCGGCGTGATCGACGTCACCGGATGGGGCGGCAAGAGCAAGACCTACGAGCTTCAGGTCGATTTCAACAAGCTGGTCGCCAACGGCCTGACGCTGCCGCAACTGCTCCAGGCGGTCGGCAATTCCAACGTCAATGTCGGCGGCAACACCGTCAATATCGGCCAGCAATCCGCGGTGGTGCGCGGCGTCGGCCTGATCCGCTCGATCGACGATCTCGCCAACACCATGGTCTCGCAGACCAACGGCAACCCGGTGCTGGTCAAGGACGTCGCCACGGTCACCGTGGGGCAACGGCCCCGTCTCGGCATCGCCGGCATCGACGATTCCGACGACATCGTGCAGGGCATCGTGCTGATGCGCCGCGGCGAGCAGAGCTCGCCGACCATCAAGCGCGTGCACCAGCTCGTTCAGACCATCAACAACTCCAGCATCCTGCCGCCCGGCGTACGCATCGAGCGCATCTACGACCGCGGCGACCTGATCGAGCTCACCACTCACACCGTGCTGCACAACATGGTGGTCGGCATCCTGCTGATCGTGCTGTTGCAATGGATCTTCCTCGGCGACCTCCGCAGCGCGCTGATCGTCGGCGCCACGATTCCGTTCGCGCTGTTCTTCGCGGTGATCATCCTGGTGCTGCGCGGGGAATCGGCGAACCTGTTGTCTGTCGGCGCGATCGATTTCGGCCTGATCGTCGACGCCACCGTCATCATGGTCGAGGCGATCTTCCGCCGCCTGACGCAGACGACGCCGGTGTCGGAACACGAGCATATGTCGAACGAGACGCTGTTCGGCATGAAGAGCCACGCCATCCTCAGCGCTGCCGCCGACGTCTCGCGCTCGATCTTCTTTGCCGCCGCGATCATCATCGCGGCCTTCCTGCCGCTGTTCACGCTCTCCGGCGTCGAGGGCAACATCTTCGGGCCGATGGCGCGCACCTATGCCTACGCGCTGGCCGGCGGCCTCCTTGCCACCTTCACCGTCACCCCGGCGCTCTCCGCCATCATCCTGCCCGCGCATGTCGAGGAGACCGAGACCCGCGTGATGCTGATCCTGCACCGGCTCTACATGCCGGTGCTGAACTGGGCCGTGGCCAACCGCAGCATCGTGCTCGGCGGCGCGGTCGGCCTCGTGGTGATGACGGTGGCGCTGGGCCGGCTGCTCGGCCTCGAATTCCTGCCCAAGCTGGAAGAGGGCAATCTCTGGATCCGCGCCACGCTGCCGCCGACCATCTCGCTCCAGGAAGGCAACAGCTACGTCAACGAGATGCGCAAGGTGATCCGGGCCCGGCCCGAGGTCGAATCCGTGGTGTCGCAGCACGGCCGTCCGGACGATGGCACCGACGCCGCCGGCTTCTTCAATGCCGAATTCTTCGCTCCGCTCAAGCCCGTCAGCCAATGGCCCGGCACGCGCGACAAGGAGGAGCTGACCGCGGAACTGCTCAAGCAGCTCGACGACCGCTTCCCCGGCGTCGAGTTCAACTTCTCGCAATATCTGCAGGACAACGTCTCCGAAGCCGTCTCCGGTGTGAAGGGCGAGAACTCGATCAAGCTGTTCGGCAGCGACCTGCAGGCGCTCACCGACACCGCCAACAAGATCAAGCAGGTGCTGTCGACCGTGCAGGGCGTCACCGACCTTGCGGTGTTCACCTCGCTCGGCCAGCCGACCGTCCAGATCGACATCGACCGCGCCAAGGCGGCGCGCTACGGACTCGCTCCCGGCGACATCAACGCCACCATCAAGGTCGCGATCGGCGGTGACACCGCCGGCGATCTCTACGAGCCCGGAAGCGACCGCCACTTCCCGATCATCGTTCGCCTTGCGCCGGAATTCCGCAGGAGCGCCGAGGCGATCCAGAATCTGCGTATCGGCGCGCCCGGGCCGAACGGGACCGTCACGCAGATCCCGCTCAGCGAGGTCGCCACCATCAGCCTCGTCTCGGGCGCGGCCTACATCTATCGCGAGCAGCAGGAACGCTATCTGCCGATCAAGTTCTCGGTGCGCGAGCGCGACCTCGGCAGCGCGATCCGCGAGGCGCAGCAGAAGATCGCCGACCAGGTGCAGCTGCCGCCGGGCTCGCACATGGAATGGGTCGGCGAGTTCGGCAATCTCCAGGACGCGATCCGGCGGCTGTCCATCGTGGTGCCGATCTCGCTGGCGCTGATCGGTGTGCTGCTCTGGTTCAATTTCGGCTCGATGACCGACACGCTGCTCGCGATGAGCGTGATCCCGATGGCGATCTTCGGCGGCGTGCTGGGGCTGTTGATCTCCGGCACTGCGTTCAGCGTGTCCGCGGCGATCGGCTTCATCGCGCTGTTCGGCATCGCCGTGATGGACGGCATCATCATCCTGTCGCAGTTCAACCAGCTGATCGAAGAGGGCATGGACCGCATGAGCGCGGTGATCCGCACCGGCGAGCTGCAGCTCCGGCCCGTGCTGATGACCTGCGTCGTCGCGGGCGTTGGCCTGTTGCCGGCAGCGCTGTCCGAAGGCATCGGCTCGCAGGTGCAGAAGCCGCTCGCGGTCGTCGTCGTCACCGGCATGATGCTGGCGCCGGTCGTGATCTTGGTGACGCTGCCGGTGCTGATCTCCTTCTTCTCCCGCCGCGCGCGCTAACGCCCGGCGCGGACGTCAAAATCCGTAGAGCCGCGCCGGATTGTCGACAAGGATCTTCTTGCGCGCATCCGCGTCCGGCGCCCATACCGGCAGCTGGTTGAGCAGGCGTCCGTCGTCGATCTGGTAGAGCGGGGCGATGTCGGTGGCTTTGCGTCCTTCGACCCGGCTCGAATCCGGATGCGGCCAGTCGGTGCCCCAGACGATGCGATCCGGATTCGCCGCGATCAGGGCCCGCGCGAACGGCACCATGTCCTGATAATCCGGCGCGAGCTTCGAGGAGCGATAGGCGCCGGAGATCTTCACATAGGCCTTGCCGGACTTCACCAGCGCGACGAGATCGGAGAAGCCCGGCTGCTCCAGGCCGAGCGAGGCCTCCAGGCCGCCGAAATGGTCGAACACGACCGGCACCGGCGCCGTCTCGACCAGGTCCTTGATCGCGGAGATCATGGCCAGCGTGGTGTAGAGCTGCACGTGCCAGCCGCGCGCCTTCATGCGCTCGACGGCGGCGGTGAAGCGTGACCTTCCGACATTGGGGTCGTTGACGCCGCCAGTTGCGAGATTGAGGCGCATGCCGCGGAAACCGTCCGCCTGCATCGCATCGAGCTGTGCCTCGGTCGTCTTGTCGTCGATCACGGCGACGCCGCGCGCATTGGCACCGCGCGCCTTCATGCCGAACAAGGTCGACGAATTGTCGGTGCCGTAGACGCTGGGGGTGACGATCACCACGCGTTCGATATGCAGCGCCTTGTGCAGTGCAACCATTTCTTCAGGGCTTGCCGGCTAGCGGCGTGTAGACGCGCCCGGCGAAGAACGGAAACTTCTCGACATCACCATGAATGTGAGTGTGGCAGTCGCAGGCATGCGCGGGGACGTCGAAATTGACCGGCGTCGCAGGCTGCGCCGCGCGGGCGTGGGCTCTGTTGGTCATGGCTACTCCGGCGGCAAGGGAGGCAAGCAGGACGCTGCGTCGGTTGAGCACGGTTTCTCTCCCTGTTGTTGTTATTTGGCACTGGTGCCGGGACACTATCACATCAGCCGGGGCAGCCCCTGCGCCTCGTTGCATAGCTGCTCGACAAGCTCCGCAAGCGCGCGTGAGCCGTCAACGCGCACGACCGGGCAGGGCAGCTCCGAGAGCCATGCTTCATCTTTTGCGAGACTACGGCCCTCGCGATCGCCGGCTTCGTAGCGCGAGGCCCATTCCACGAACGACTCCGTCTCCTCATGACGCCAGCCGCCCTGTGCGACAGCATCGGCTCCGAAATGCGCGGCCTCGCGATCACGCAGGCGCTGCAACCGAAGCTCGCGCGGCGTCGTCACAAAGACGACGAGATCGAACAACGGAACGAGTTCGTTGCCCCAGCCGGTGACGGTTCCGCTCAGCACCCAATCGAGACGCGGCAGAAACATCTCGCGCATCAGGCGCAGGCGGTCGGCGACGAGGCGGGTCGTCTGGTAGGGCGGCACGGTTGGCAGCCAGAAATAATCGTCGGTGTCTTGATGCGACAGCGCAAGCCGGCCCGCCAGCGCGCTTCCGAGCGTCGTCACCCCGGAGCCCGAAGCTCCCATCAGATGGATGCGGCGGCTTTTCATCGGCACCGACCCAGGAGATTTTGAGGCTACTGCCCCGACGGCGTGCGCAGGCCGTGCCAGGCGTCGCGGACCTGCTGGTAGTGCACTTCGGGCAGATAGTCCGGTGTGTTCAGGTTCAAGGTCTTGACGTCGAGATGGCCAACGGCGCTGAGCAGCGTGTAGGAGGCGATCACGCGGTCGCGCATCGCACCGATCAGGCGGGCCTTGGCCTGGATCAGGTCGGCCTGCGAGTTCAGCACGTCCACCGTGGTGCGCTGGCCGCCGGCCGCCTCGCGCTGCACGCCCTGCAGCGCGACGGTTGCCGCCTTCACCTCGGATTCCGAGGCCGAGACCGCGATCTTGGCGCCTTCATTGGCGACCCAGGCGCTGACCGCCGCCGTGCGCGCCTGGTTCCGCACCTGATCGAGCACCAGCCGGCTCTGTGCAGTGACCTCCTTGGCCTGCCGGGTTTGCGCGGCGGCCTGGCCGCCGTCATAGATCGGCACGGTGACATTGGCGACGATCGAGGCCTGGTCCTCGGCGAAGGTTCCGAGTGTCGGGTCGTTGTTGCGGCTCTTGCTGGCGCTGCCCTGGACGCTGGCGCTCGGCAGCAGCGCGCCCTCGGCGACGCGGATGTTGGTCGAGGCGACGTCGACGTCGAAACCTGCCGCCATCACCGCCGGGTGCTGACGGATCGCCAGCGAGAGCGCATCCTCGCGGCTCTTCGGCAGATAGCGATCGACCACCTCGGCGGGCTTGAGCTGCGACGGTGCGTTGCCGATCACCTGCGTGTAAGTCGCCTGGCTCACCGCAAGCGCGACCTCGGCGGCGTTGAGATCGGAAAGGCCACGGTTGAGGCGGGCTTCGGCCTGGGCGCTGTCGGTCGGCGTCACGTCGCCGGCATTGAGGCGGCGCTGGGTGACCGCGAGGGTCTCCCGGAGGAAGGCCACGTTGGAGCGCTGCGCCTCGACAAGCGACTGGTTCGCCAGCACGTTGGTATAGGCGGTGACCGCGTCGAGCAGCACGCCCTGGCCGACATTGCGCAGCGCCTCGCGGCCCGACTGCACCTGGAGCTCGGCGGCCCGCACGTTGTTGGCGGTGCGGAAGCCGTTGAACAGGGTCTGCGTCACGGTGACGCCGATGATCCACGGCTTCAGATCGGCGGTCTGGATGGTGTTGTTGGGCAAAAGGTTGCGCACCGATTGCAGGCCGGCGCTGAGGCTCGCCACGAGCTGCGGACGGTAGCCGGCGAGCGCCTGCGGCACGCTCTCGTCGGTGGCGCGCTGGCGCGCGCGCTCGGCATTGAGTTGTGGGTTGGTCTGGTAGGCTTTTGCGAGCGCCTCGGGCAAGGCTTCGGCCCATGCAGCCGAGGGCAGGGCGCACGAGAACGCCAGCGTGGTCCATATCGCAAGCACAGGACCCACGCCCGATCGACGTCGCGCCATCACGCGACCAGCTCTGGCGGTACGCCCACTCATGTAATCCCGCTAAACCCCGGCTGTCCGCCCCCGCGACGGTGGCCTCTTAACTGTTTAACCAGCCGAGGTCCCGCAGGCAAACTGCCGCGGGGAAAACCCCCATCTATTCCGTGCTTGTTGCAGGTGCGTCACAGCATTTTGCGAAAAGACGCCGGAGCCTTACACCAGCCTGACGCTTCCGCGCGTTACCGGTTCTTGTTCACCGGCTGGCGCTTCTCGATGAACGCCGCCATGCCTTCGGAGCGGTCTTCGAGTGCGAAGGTCGCGTGGAACAGGTTGCGCTCGACGCTCATGCCCTCGGCAAGCGTCGTCTCGAAGGCACGGTTCACCGCCTCCTTGGCCATCGCGGCTGCCGGGCGCGACATCGAGGCGATCTTCTCGGCGGCGGCCATGACCTCGTCCATCAGCTTGTCGGCAGGCACGATGCGGCTGACGAGGCCCGAGCGCTCGGCCTCGGCCGCATCCATCATCCGCCCGGTGAGGCAGAGGTCCATCGCCTTGGACTTGCCGATGGCGCGGGTCAGGCGCTGGGTGCCGCCGATGCCGGGAATGGTGCCGAGGGTGATTTCGGGCTGGCCGAACTTGGCGGTGTCGGCGGCGATGATGAAGTCGCACATCATGGCCAGTTCACAGCCGCCGCCGAGCGCGTAACCCGCGACCGCGGCGATGGTCGGTTTGCGGCAGCGCGCGACGCGGTCGCCGCCGATCGCGGCGAAGTCTTCGGAGAACATGTCGATGAAGCCCTTCGGCTGCATCTCCTTGATGTCGGCGCCGGCGGCAAAGGCCTTCTCGCTGCCGGTCACGACGATGCAGCCGATGGCATCATCGGCCTCGAGATCGTCGACCGCCGCCGCGATCTCGCGGAAGACGCCGAAGGAGAGCGCGTTGAGCATCTTCGGCCGGTTCAGCTTGATGATGCCGACCGCGCCTTTGCTTTCGACGATGATGTGTTCGAACGTGCTCATGCTCCACCCACGCTTTTGATTGGGTGGGCAATGTGCCTGCTGGCGCGATGGGCTTCAAGAGCCCAAGGAAGCCTTCGGAACAAAGCGGCCCGGAACACGCTGCAAGTCGCGCGTTCCAGGCCTGGAAACTTAGGCGGGGCAACTCAGGCCAGCAAATTCAGGCCATGAACATGCGCGCGGCGGACGCCAAGGTCAGCAGCGTGCCGACGGCGATGAAGATCTTGCCGATCATGGAGCTCTGGTCCCAGGCCGAGCTCTGATGGCTGCTGGCCATCACCGGCGCGGGACGCGGCTGCGCCTCGCTTGCGGCAGGCACCGCCTTCTGGGCGGGTGGGCTGTCCTGTTGCGCGGCGCCGTCGAGATCGTTCGGCTGGTCGGGGGCGACGATCTGGCTCTCGGCATTCGGGGCCGCGGTATTGTCGGCCGCCGCCTGAACGTTGTCGTTGGCGCGGCCGGTCATGGCGGAGGCCGCAGCCGCGGGCGTATCGGCAGCGGCAAGCTGCGCATTGGCGTTGGCGACCCCGGGCGGCATCTGGCTCGAGGCGGTCGGGCCGCCGGCGGCCTTGTCGCCGGACGAGTTCTGCGCCGTCTTGTTGCTGGTGCGGCGAGAAGACTGGTGCCGGTGCTTGCCCGGTTTGATTGCATCGGCCTCTTTGCCCACGCTGTCCGATTGGCTGCTTGTGGTCGAGGCTGGCGCCGCCTGTGCAGCGCCTCCGAACAGCAGGAAAAACCCGGCAAGAAGAATCAGGGCAGCGCGCCCGCTGGCTTTCATCATGTTGACGATCTCCCCAATTCGCCCATCCCCGGACCGAACAGAGACGCCGCGAGGTGACGACAGCGGGGCAGAAAAGGGGAATCTTCGGGCCACACTGGGCAAAAGCGGGGCAGGTCCTCCGGTGCCGCCAGCCGCCGGGTGCGGACGGGAACGATCGGTGTTATGAGCCGTCGCGGGTTTTTGCGGTCGCATCGGCGCATCGGCTCTCAGCATCGATCACGAGTTCGTGATCGCGCGGGACCGGCGTAACAAATTGAAAGAGCGGCCGAATTGCATGGTGAGGGGCGCGCGTGCGCGGACGTGAGGACGAATGGACCGGCCTGATGCGGTCGGCCATGGCAGGCGATGATGCGGCGTATCATCGCCTGTTGAAGGCGGTCACGCCGGTGCTGCGCGTTGCCGCGAGGCGCGGCCTGGCGCGGGCCGGGCAGCCTCCCGACCAGGCCGAGGATATCGTGCAGGAGATTTTGTTGGCGGTGCACCTGAAACGGCACACCTGGGACAGCGAAGCGCCCTTCGCGCCCTGGCTGTTCGCGATCGCCCGCAACAAGCTGATCGATGCGCTCAGGCGCCGCGGCAGGCGCGTCTTCGTCAACATCGACGATTTCGCCGAGACGCTGCCGGGCGAGGCGCCGCACGAGACGGCTTCGGCCGGAGAGGTTGCGGCGCAACTCGGCACGCTGCCGCAGCGCCAGCGCGACGTGCTGCAGTCGATCGCGGTCGAGGCCGCCTCGATCAAGGACACGGCGGCGAAGTTTTCGATGAGCGAAGGTGCGGTGCGGGTCGCACTGCACCGCGGACTTGCCGCACTGACGGCCAAACTGCGGGACCACTAGGCATGGATACCGATCAACTCATTCGCTCGCTCGCGGCCGACAACGCCCACCGCGCGCCCCGCGTCGGCGCCGTGCTGACCATGGCGCTGCTGGTGGCCGCGCCGCTATCGATCCTGATCTTCGCGACCTTCCTCGGCGTGCGCGCCGACGTGATGAGCGCGATGGGCAATCCGTTCTTCGACATGAAGTTCGCGGTGACGCTGTCGCTCGCGATTCCCGCGATCATCGTCAGCCTGCATCTGTCGCGGCCGGAAGCCCTGCTGCGCGGCTGGGGCTGGCTGCTGCTGCTCCCCGTCGGCCTGCTTGCAGTTGCGATCGGCAGCGAGGCGATGATGGCGCCTGCGATGCCGATGACGATGCGCCTGATGGGCAAGAACTCCAGGACTTGCCTGATGGCGATCCCCGCTATGTCGCTGCCGCTGCTTGCGGGGGCGCTGATTGGCCTTCGCCACGGCGCGCCGTCGCGGCCTGCGCTTGCCGGTGCGCTCGCAGGCCTCGTGTCGGCCGGACTTGCCGCGACGCTCTATGCCTCGCACTGCACCGACGATTCACCGCTGTTCGTCGCGACCTGGTACACGATTGCGACGGCGGTGGTGACCGTGATCGGCGCGGCGGTGGGATCGAGGGTTTTGCGGTACTAAATCCGGCGGCTTCAAGCCGCCGGCGTCGCGTTCTGCATGCGATGGAAGCGCAGCACCTGCTGCGCGGTCGAGCTGCGGAGCGCCTCGTAGCTGTCGCGTAGCGCCAGCATGTCGGCCGTCGTGCCGCCTGAGAGCTTCTCGCGCATGGCGATGATCGCGCGCACGCTCGACCATTGCATGCCCGCGACCTTGGCGAGGATCATCACGCCCTCGGTGCGGCTTTCGATCATCATGGTCTCGGCGGTCTCGACCGCAACGCCCGCGAGCGCGGCGAGCCCCGCATTGGTCTCGTCGAACTTGCCCTGCTCGGCGAAGGTGGTGACCTGGAATTCGTTGAGGCGGCCGTCCTCGTGCAGCGACTTCACCAGCGCGCGCGCCATCTCGGTCTGCCGGGTCATGGCGGCGGCGCGGACCCGCTGGGCCGCCTGCTGCACCACGCTCGATACCTCGTCAGCGAGCCCGGGATGCGCCGCCTCCAGCTTCCTGCGCACGCTCAGGGACGCCTTCGCGACCAGCTTCAGGTAGTGATGGCGCGGCAGGCTGGGCCGCAGGCCGATGCAGGTCGCGAGGCCGTCGTCGCGTTCGGCGCGCGTGACGAGGTCGGTGAGACTTTGCTCGGAGAACTGCGCGCCCGGATTGCTGACGGTCGATTGCACCACGTCCTCGTTGCCGCGCGTCACCAGCACGTCGGTCAGCGCTTCCGACAGAACCCGCCGCAGCGAGATCGCCTTCAGATGGGCCTGGCCCCGCGTGCGCGCGATCTCGATCAGGGTGGCCTCGTCCAGCCGTTCCGATTTCGTCAGCACGGGTCCTGCGACCTCGATGACCTCGTCGAGCGCCAGCGTGCGGATGATCTTCGGCGGCGCGGCCGCGATCGGTGCGAGGCGATCGGCGAGCAGCGCCCTGGCTGACGTCTCGATCTGCTGGATCAGGCACTCGAACACGTCGTCGAACACGCGGATGTGGTCGTCGGAATAGTCCACCGCGTTGCCCACGAAGAGATCGGTGACACGGCGCAGCGTCTCGACCCGGCGCGCAACGGTGCCGTGCGAGAGCGCGGCCTGCAATTCTTCAAGCAAATTCTCGGATGATTTTTCGGGTCTGGATCTCATTGCCCTGTCCTGGAGCGTTAGGTCCGGCGGAGCCTCTGGCCCCCCGGGAGAAAAAATGGATTGGTCAGTTCGTTACGATGCGGTTGCGCCCTTGCGCCCTGGCGGAATAGAGCGCGCTGTCGGCGCGCGCGAGAAACGTGTCGGCAGTATCATTGTCGCGAAGCGTCACGACGCCCGCTGAAATCGTCACGTGCATGCCCGCAGAGAATTCGTTCCAGTCGAGTTCGGCGACGACGCGGCGAAAGCGCTCGAGTGTGCGCGAGACGGCGTCGCCTTCGGTGTCCGGCAGCAGTAGCAGGAACTCCTCGCCGCCGTAGCGGCAGAAGCTGTCGGCCACCGCCTCGGGCGTCAGGACGAGAGCCGCGATCTCAGCGGCATTCCTCTCGGGAAGCGACGTCGCGGCCGTGTTCATGGTCCCGCCAATGGTGGATGTCAGCCCAAAAATCTACGTGGCAAGCCTTTAGGTTTGGTATCCTTTGAAACGGAATCCGAAGCCTGCAGCGGAACAGGATGGCATTGGCCGGAGGGGGAATTTGCCCGCGGTTAGGCATCGTCTGCGATGCGGTCGAGCCAAAGCGGGAGTTCGTGAGACATACGTCGTGCAGGACTGCTATGGAACCGGACTTGATCGGCCCGCCTGTGCGGGCAGGCATCCGCAGGAAAGTGTTTCAGTATTATGTTACCGATCTGCACTGAGGAGGTCGCCCGGCGAGGGTGGGGCAAGAAAGGCGCATGTATGTGGGGCAGATCACACCGGTCCCCGTACGATCGTGGCAGGTTGAACAATTTTGCACCGCCCGTCGAACCCTCTGCCGCATCGACCCGACCAACCTTGCGAGACGAGCTTTGAGCGTGACACAGGCGGCTTCGGACGAGGTCCTGATCGCCAGGATCGCTCAAGGCGACCGGCTCGCCATGCAGGTGCTGTACGGGCGGCACCATGTCAGGGTCTACAGGTTCGGGCTGAGGCTCGTGCGGGACGAGCAGGCGGCGGAAGACCTCATCAGCGAGGTGTTTCTCGACGTTTGGCGTCAAGCCGGCAAGTTCGAAGGCCGATCCGCCGTATCCACCTGGCTGCTGGCAATCACCCGATTCAAGGCCCTCTCGGCGCTCCGGCGCAGGAAGGATTTTGAGCTGGACGAAGATGCCGCGAACGCGATCGAGGACCAGTCCGACGATCCGGAAACGGTGGTGCAGAAGAAGGATACCAGTGCGGCGTTGCGGGAGTGCCTCACGGGCCTCTCGCCGGAACATCGGGAGATCGTCGATCTCGTCTACTACCACGAGAAGTCCGTGGAAGAAGTCGCCGAAATTGTCGGGATACCGGAGAACACTGTTAAGACGCGCTTGTTCTATGCGCGCAGGAAACTGGCCGAACTGCTGAAAGCAGCCGGTGTTGAGCGAGGCTGGCCATGATGGCTTTGAGCAAGACGATGCTGCAGCAAGAGCCCAGTGAAATTGAACTGCTGCTGCCGTGGCACGCCGCCGGCACGCTGAACGCGCGCGATGCCCGCCGCGTCGAGGACGCGCTGGCGCGCGATCCGGAGCTCGCCAGGCAATATGCCGCGATCCGCGGCGAGTACGAAGAGACAATCCATCTGAACGAGAGCCTGGGCGCTCCGTCGGCGCGCGCGATGCAGAAGCTGTTCACCGCGATCGATGCCGAGCCGGCGCGTGCCGTCGGTTCGCTGCCGCTGTCGGCGCGCATCGCGACCTTCTTCGCGAGCCTGTCGCCGCGAACGCTGGCCTGGTCGGCGGGTCTCGGCGCCATCGCGCTGCTGCTGCAGGCCGGCATCATCGGCGCGGTGCTGATGAAGACCCAGACCGCGACCTTCCAGACCGCCTCGCTTTCGACCGGCGCGCCGATCACGCGCGAACTCGGTGCGTCCGCAGCACCGGCTCGCGCGCTGGTGCGCTTCACGCCCGAGGCGCGTGTTGCCGACATCACCGCATTGCTCGACAGCTACCAGGCGTCGATCATCGGTGATGCCAAGGGCGGCATGTTCCGCCTGCAGTTCGACAAGGCAATGAGCCAGGACGCGCTCGCCGCGCTGCTCGCCAGGATGCAGCGCGAGAAGTTCGTCAACCTCGCCGTTGCGGCGCCGTAGGGCGCCTCTGAATCTATGACGCGCAAGTCCGAGAGTAAGTTGCGAACCGCGGCCTACGCCTCGTCGGTCGGGGCCGCGCTGCTGCTCGCCGCCTGCCTCGGCGTCGAGGTCGCGCAGGCGCAGGCGATCATGCGCACGCCGACGATCAGCGTTCCCTCGCGCACGCCGACCATCACTCCCACCGTCACTGCGCGGGCGGTGAGCGTTGGTCCCGGCCCACGCACGATCACCACGACGACGGTCGCACGGATCCCGTCGGCTCGGATCGGGCCGATGCCGGTGCTGCCCTACGTGCGCTATTCGCCCAACCTGTATTCGAGCTGCACGGCGCCCTATCGCGATGCTGACGGCGAATGCCTGGCGCAGCCGAACGCAGGCGGCGAGGGCGGTGGAAAATCGGGCAAGAAGACTGCCGGCAAGGGGCGCGGGAACAACACGCGGGTTGTGGTGAACCAGCGCATCTTCCCGGGCGAATTCGTCGCCGAGATCGACGGCGGCCTCTCGGTAACGGAGGCCGACGCGCTCGCGCGCCGCCATGGCCTCGCGCGCCTCGCATCCGAGAATTTTCCGCTGATCGGGGCGACGTTCGGCCTGTTCCGCATCACCGACGGCCGGCCCACCGAGACGGTGCGGCGCGAATTCGCCGCCGACGGCAGTGTGCGCTCGGTCCAGCCGAACTTCCGCTACGCGCTGCAGGACCAGAAATCCGCCGTGCCGGTCGAGGGCGACCCTGCGCAATACGCGCTGGCAAAGCTTCGCCTTCCACAGGCGCACACGCTGGCGCATGGCGCCAATGTGAGGGTTGCGGTGATCGACTCCGGGATCGATGCCAAGCATCCCGAGCTCGCCAATTCCATCTCCGATAATTTCGACGCGCTCGGCAGCGCCGATGGCCCGCACGTTCACGGTACCGGCATCGCCGGCGCCATCGTGGCGCATGCCAAGCTGATGGGCGGCGCGCCCGAGGCGCGCATCATCGCCATCCGCGCCTTCGGCGGCACCACGGGCGGCGCCGAGAGCTCGTCCTATATCATCCTGCGCTCGCTGAACTATGCCGCCGAGCACGGCGCGCAGATCATCAATATGAGCTTTGCAGGTCCCAAAGACGCCGTGATCGAGCGCGCCATCGCGGCGACGGCCGCGCGCGGCCTCGTGCTGATCGCGGCGGCCGGCAATGCCGGCGCGAAATCGCCGCCGCTTTATCCCGCCGCCAATCCCAACGTGATCGCGGTCAGCGCGACCGACCAGCAGGACAAGCTGTTTTCCGCGTCCAACCGCGGCAATTACATCGCGCTGGCGGCGCCCGGCGTCGACATCTTCCTGCCGGCGCCGGACGGCAAATACCAGATGACCTCGGGAACCTCGTTCTCGGCGGCCTATGTTTCCGGCGTCGCGGCGCTGCTGCTCGAGCGCAACTACACACTCAAGCCGGAAGCGCTGCGCATGACGCTGGCGAAGACCGCGCGCGATCTCGGCTCACCCGGGCGTGATGATCTGTTCGGCGATGGCGAGCCCGATGCGTATGCCGCGGTGATGGCTATTCCCGCCGACAGCACGACGCCGGTCGCGGCTGCGCCCGGTACAACAAAACGTGAAGACGCCGACAAGCGTCGCGAGGAGCCGGGGATCCGCGCGATCGAGCAGCCCTCGCTGTCGAGCGCAGGCGATAAAGCCGCGATTTCTCAGGCGGATAGGGCCGCGACGCGATAGTCGCTGCGACAGATTGCGCGCACGCCAAAAGTCAAAAAATCAAACGGCGCATTTGAACGTTCAGCCGGGTAGCACGACCAAATTATGTGGGAGCGGTCATCCCTCCCCATCAGTCATATCAGGCGCGAGCGCCCATCCACCCCAAGCGCCCATATGGCTCGACCCGTCCGGTTGTCCCCCCGGACGGGTCTTTTCTTTTTTGGCATCCGAACCCTCCAAGCGATATTTGGGATCAGCTTCAGGTTGAGCGATCGCGGCGGCGCCGAGCGCCAGCGTTCATCAAGTGCAGCGCGCGTCCGTCATGCTTGTGCGAAGCTTGACTGGAAATCACAGCAATTGTCCGCGCGACTACGGTGTTTCACGACCCACCGTGTGTCGTTGCTGGACAAGTCAAAACTTTTCCACAAAATATTCATGTCGCGTCTAAATTGATTCGTGTGCGTTGCGTCCCCCGCGTCCGTCTCTTCTCCCAACGGGCTGGTTCATGACACATCGCCAAGAGTCTGGTTACGCGCCCTTCCGCGCGGAGGGTTGCAGCCGCGAAGTCGCGGCACGCTGGTGCGCTCTCGCCGAGCAGCGGCTGGAGCATCTGTCCGAAATGTTCGAGACCGGACGCTGGCGCCGCTATCACTCCGAGCTCGGCTTTCTCGAAAACATCCAGGAAGCCAAGCGCGCCGTCCAGACCTGGCGCGCCATCGCCACGGGCGGGGACGTCGCAGCGGCAGCGGCGAGCGTCACCTCCGCATTCGGCTGGTCGCCGGCGACGATGCCGCGCGTGTTTCCGCGCGAGCAGCAGGTGCAGACCGTGCAGCCCAAGACCGTGCAGCCCAAGACCGTGCAGCCCAAGACCTTGCAGCCCAAGACCTTGCAGCCCAAGACCTTGCAGCCAAAGGCCGTCCACATCGCCCCCGAGACCGCCCTGCCGATCAATCTCGATCCCAAGCCGGATGTTCGAGCCAAAGTCCCCGAAGCCCCGCTGGTGCCGCTGGCTGCGCCCGTGGCGATAGCCTCGTTCACCGCGCCCGCCGAGATGTCGCCGCCGCTCAGGGCTCCCACTGCGCGGGCCCCGTCAACCGCACCCGCCGTGATGCCGGCGGTCGCGACGCCTGCTGCGATGGCGCCCTTCACAGCGCCCGCTGTGAAGCCGTCGGTTGCTACGCCTGCGCCGGCCGCCGAAATCGTCGCGGCTCCCGAGCGCGTCGCCGAATTCACCCTCAGCCTCGACGGCATCGAAGCGAAGTACCCGCTGCTCAGGAATGCGTTCTAAGGGACGTGCGAAGACATCAGCGGCGTCCTAATTTGGCGGGTCATCCTGAGGTGCGAGTTTCGCGGTGCAGAGCACCGCGGACCGAGCCTCGAAGGAACGGCCCGGCTGCCAGCCGCGCACCTACCGCCGCACCGCATTCCCGCCCACCATGACCTGCGCAAACCGCTGGGCGTCGTCCGCCGACAGGTCCGCGGTCACCGCGCGGGCATGGTCGAGGCCGACCACGGCGCCGCGCGGGGTTTCCGAGATCATGTTGTTGTTGACGAGCGCGGTGCCGGCGCCGGGCACCACGGAGACGCCGATGCCGGCGAGTGCCTTGCGGATCACGTTGCCCGTGATCGCGACGTCGCGCAGATATTTGCCCCAGCCGGCGACGATGCCGTAGGACGGCGCGTTCTCGATCACGTTGCCGGTCACCGATGTGTCAGCCTCGATGTAGATGCCGACGCCGGCGCCGTCGTCGGGCGCGGTGCCTATGGGGCGCTTCGGGATCAGGTTGCGGATGATGTTGCCCTGGACCACCGCTATGCGGCCGCCCTCGTTGAAATTGCAGACGGAGATGCCGACGGCGGCGCCGTCCACAATGTTGTTGGCGATCACGGCGGCCTCGAACGCGAACTCGGAATAGAGCGCGACCTCGCGCACGTCGCTGACGCTGTTGCCTGTGATGTGGATGTTCGAAGCCGAATTGCCGCGCACCGCGGAATAATCGCAGTTCTTGATGCGGTTGCCGCGCACGATCACGTTGCCGGCGCGGAAGGCGTTGATGGCGTTCCCGTACTGGCCGGAGCCACCGGGCCCGGCCTTGATGTTTTCGATGCGGTTGTCGGTCACCAGCGTGCCGTCGTCGCCGGTCGCCGTGCGCAGGATCTCGATGCCGTTGTCATTGGTGCCGAGAATCGTGTTGTGGGAGACGCTGAGGCCCCTGGCGTCGAAAGAGACGACTGCGGTCACCGCTATATTCGTGAAGATATTGCCGGAGATGTCGCCGGCGACCTGCTCCAGCCAGATGCCGCTGCCGCCCGCGTTCGCGATCTCGCAATCGCTGATACGCACATCCCGCCCGCCGAGGACGTGAATCGATCCGCGCCGGGCCGGCAGCGGAATGCCGGCGCCGTCGAAGGTGATGCCCGTGAGGCCGATGGCATCCGAGCCGTCGCTCTGGATCGCCGAGGCGCCGCCGGTGAAGATGAATTTGGTCGCGCCGCGTACGCCGATCAGTTGCGCGCCGTTCGGCAGCCGCAGCAATCCGCTGCGGTAGATGCCGGGTGGCAGGGCGAGCGGAGTTTGCGCCCGCGCGGCCTCGTCGATCGCGCGCTGCAGCGGGCGGGTCTGGTCCTCGCTGCTACCTGGCCGCACGCCATATTGGGTGGCATCGCGGCCGAGCAGCGACGTCAGCGGCGCCGCACGCGCGACGTCGGCCGACATGGCCAGCGCGCCCGCAATGCCCGCGCTCGAGGCTCCGATGAGGTGGCGGCGATTGAGGTCCATGATGCGTCCTCCGGCGGACGCGGGGGTCCGCGCCGATTAGGTAGCGCAGGGCGACGAGGCCCGTGGGGATTGTTCGCGGTAGGGTTAAATGTTTACGCAAAGACGGTGCCGTAGGTTTGGCCCGCGGCCGCGCGAAGCGCAGTCCGCTGGCGTAACCCACCATGTCACCGCGAGTACGGAACCGTTGATGGAGAAGAGGTGGATTACACTTCGCTAATCCATCCTTATGAAGCGCGCCGTTTCCTTGCCAACGCCACCATCTCCATCAGCATCGCTTCCCCCGCATCCACAAGCTCCTCCAGCGTGATGCGCGGCGCGCCCTTGCGCCGCACCGCGCCGCTGCGCGCGAGCAGGGGAATATGGATGAACGCGGCGAGCCTCGGTCCGCCCGCCCTGACGTTCTCGATCGCGCGCCAGCTCAGATAGTTGCAGAGATAGGCGCCGGCATCGCGCGAGGCGCGCGCATCGATGCCGGTGCGGCGCGCGGCCCGCAGCAGCCGTGCCGTGTGCGGGCCGAACATCATCGCGTCGGCATGGCCGGCGATGCCGCGCTTGGTGGAGCGGGTGTTGGCGGCATCGGGCCAGAGCATGGTGATCGCATTGCGTGCCCGGGTCTCGATGCGCAGATACGGCGTGCGCGCGGCCAGGCCGAACATCAGGAGCGCGTCCGGCTTTTCCTTCGCGAGCACCTCAGCCAATTGCCGGTCGACCGCGGCATAAGTGACCGGGAAGATGTGGCTTGCGATCGCCACATCGTCGAGCGCCGGACGGCGCAATTGCGCCAGCCGTGCCACCAGCGGCCGGGTCGGATTATAGGGCGCGCCGGGGAACGCTCCGAAGCCGGTGAGGAGAATGCGGAGCCTGTCGCTCATTGCAGCAACTCCAGGATCTGCTCGGCGGCGAGCGCCGGCGTGAGATGGCCATCGGCGACTTCTGTCTCGATCTTGCGGACCTTGGTCCGCACTGAGGCCTCGCTGCGCAGCCGCGCCAGCATGCGCTGCTCCAGCATCGACCACATCCATTTCACCTGCTGCTCGCGCCGCCGCGCGGCGAAATCGCCGGAGGCATTCATCGCCTTGCGGTGATCCAGAACCTTCTGCCAGATCTTTGCGATGCCTGCACCGGTCAGGGCCGAATAGGTCTCGACCGGCGGATGCCAATGCTCGGACCGCGGCGCCAGAATGTGCAGCGCGCCGCGATAATCCGCGGCGGTGATCTTGGCACGCTTGAGGTTGTCGCCGTCGGCCTTGTTGATCGCGATCATGTCGGCGAGCTCGACCAGGCCCTTCTTGATGCCTTGCAACTCGTCGCCGCCGCCGGGCAGCATCAGCGCGAGGAAGAAATCGGTCATGTCGCAGACTGCGGTCTCGGACTGGCCGATGCCGACGGTCTCGACCAGCACGACGCCGAAGCCGGCGGCCTCGCAAAGCAGCATCGCCTCGCGCGTCTTGGCCGCGACGCCGCCGAGCGTGCCCGAGGACGGCGAGGGGCGGATGAAGGCATCGTCGGAGGCCGCGAGGCGCGCCATCCGCGTCTTGTCGCCGAGAATGGAGCCGCCGCTGCGCGCCGAGGACGGATCGACCGCGAGCACGGCGACCTTGTGTCCCTGCTCGATCAGATAGGTCCCGAGCGCGTCGATGGTGGTGGATTTGCCGACTCCGGGCGAGCCGGTGATGCCGACGCGAAAAGCCTTGCCGGTGTCGGGCAGGAGCTTCTGCACCAGCTCGCGCGCCAGGGCCTGATGGTCGCCGCGACGGCTCTCCACCAGCGTGATGGCGCGGGCGAGGGCCGCGCGACTACCGGCGCGGAGGTCGCGGGCGAGGGTCTTGATGTCGAGCGAGGTCTTCCTCTCAGTCATGCCCTGCTTTACAACGCCGCGGGGAGGCAGGCGAGGGCCGCCCGCCGATATCACCGGGTCGTTGCCGCGGCCGTCTGCATCGGTTTCACCTTACGCCAGATCCACACCATCACCGGCCAGAGCAGGGCGCCGATCGCCATGGCAGCGAGGATGGCGGCGACCGGGCGCTCGAAGAACGGCAGGATGCTGCCGTCGGACTTGATCAGGGAGGTGACGAAGGCCTGCTCGACCATGGTGCCCATGACGATGCCGAGCACCATCGCGGCCACGGGATAGCCGTTGGCCTCCATGACGTAGCCGATCACGCCGAAGGCGGCGACGGTGACGACGCCGAACATGTTGTTGCCGATCGCGAACGAGCCGACCGCGCAGCACAGCATGATGATCGGCATCACGGTCGAGCGTGGCGCCAGCAGGATATAGGCGGCGACGCGGATCATCGCGATGCCGAGCGGGATCATCAGGATGTTCGCGATGATGAACATCAGGTAGATCGCGTACATGCTCGACGCCTTCTCGGTGAACAGCGTCGGGCCGGGATTGAGGCCCTTCATGTAGAGCACGCCGATGGCGATCGCGGCGATGGTGTCGCCGGGGATGCCGAACAGCAGCGAGGGCACCCAGCCGGAGGCGATGCTGGCATTGTTGCTGGCGCCGGCCTCGACCAGGCCCTCGACATGGCCGGTGCCGAACTTTTCCTTCTCCTTGGAGAAGCGCTTCGACATCGCGTAGGACACCCATGCGGCCATGTCGGCGCCGGCGCCGGGCAGCACGCCGATGATGATGCCGACGATGTTCCCGCGCGTCATCTGCCAGTGGTATTTCCGGGTCAGCTTCCACTGGCCGGCCATGATGCTTCCGAATTTTCGGCGCGGCAGCGGCGGCGGCTCCGGCGTCAGCATCGCGCGCATCACCTGCGCCACCGCGAACACGCCGACGAGGGCCGGGATCGGCTCGATGCCGCCGAACAGATCGGTAATGCCGAAGGTGAAGCGCGGCACGCCGCCGGGATTCTCGATGCCGATGCAGGAGACCAGGAGGCCGATGAACATGCCGGCGATCGCCTTCACCGGCGAGGAACGCGCCACCAGGGTGGCGCACATCAGGCCGAGCAGCGCCAGCCAGAAATATTCGAAGGTCGAGAACGACAGCGCGATCTCGGCGAGCGGCGGCGCCAGGATCATCAGCGACAGCACGCCGGCGATGCCGCCGACCGCGGAGAACCAGACGCCCGCGCCCAATGCGAGCTCCGCCTGGCCCTTGCGCGTCATGGCATAGGCTTCGTCGGCATAGGCCGCGGAGGCGGGCGTGCCGGGAATGCGCAGCAGCGCGCCGGGGATGTCACCGGAGAAGATCGCCATCGACGACGCCGCGACGATGGTCGCGATCGCCGCGATCGGCGACAGGTAGAAGGTGACTGGGACGAGCAGGGCGGTCGCCATCGTCGCCGACAGGCCCGGCAGCGAGCCGATGACGAGGCCGTACACGGAGGCCGCGAACATCGAGATGATGACCTCCCAGGTGGAGATCAGCGCAAGAGCGTCAAGCAGCGTTTTCAGCATGGGGTTACCAGGGCGTCGGCAACAGGCCGGCGGGCAGCGGCACCCGCAGGAGCTTGCCGAAGATGAGGTGAATGGCGAACGGCGACAGCGCGGCGAGCGGCAGCGCCAGCTTCCACTTCGCGCCGAGCGCGGTCGAGGTGACGTAGACCATGATCGCCGCGGTGATGATGAAGCCGAGCCGGTCGGCGGCGAGGACGTAGAACAGCAGCAGCGCCGGGGGCAGCAGCGCGCGCAGGCCGTAGAGCTTGCTTTGCGGCGGCGGGGCGGCCGCCTGGCCGTCCTCGAGCGGGACCAGCTCTTCCTCCTCCTCGAAGGAATGCCCGATGCCGAACACGATCGCGAGGCCGCACAGTGCGAGGCCCGTGCCGATCACCAGCGGAAACACGTTGGGGCCGACCGGCTGCCCCGGCACTGGCGGCAGGATGTAGCCGCCATAGGCGGCAGCCGCGCCGAGCACGACGAGAAACGATCCCGTGACGGAGTCGGGAAGACGCATGGGAGGGGTCCTGTGAGCGCCCCGCTTGCGGGGAGAGGGTCGGGGTGAGGGGAGTCTCTGCGGGGACGGTGAGAGTTGGACTCGCGGAGACTCCCCCTCACCCGAATTCGAGCAAGCTCGACTTCGACCTCTCCCCGCAGGCGGGGAGAGGTGAACAATCACGCCTTGCTCAATCCCGCCGCCTTCATCGCCTCGCCCATCTGGGCATCGCCCTTGTCCATGAAGCCGGCGAAATGGGCGGCGTCGCCCCACACGGTGCCGAAGCCGCGATTGCTCATGAAGTCCTTGAACTCGGCGGAGTCGTAGACCTTCTTCAGCGCTGCAGTGAGCTTGGTTGCGATCTCCGGCGGCAGGTTCTTGGGCGCGCCGATGCCGCGCCAGGCACCGGTGGCGTAGTCGATGCCCATCGCCTCCTTCAGCGTCGGCACGTCCTTGAAGATCGGATTGCGCGCCGGCGCCATGATGGCGAGGCTCCTGGCCTTGCCGGCCTCGATGATGGCGCGCGCTTCCGGCACCGAGCAGGTGGTGAGGTCGAGGCCGCCGGCGGCGAGATCCTGCATCGCCGGTGCCGCGCCGTTCGAGGGCACCCAGGCGACCTGGTTGGCGGGCAGGCCCATCGCCTGCATCCAGCCGACCAGCGCCAGATGCCAGATGCCGCCCTGGCCGGTGCCGGAGGCCTTGAACTTGCCGGGAGGCGCCGCCTTGATCGCCTCGGAGAGCTCCTTGACCGTCTTGTAGGGCGAGGAGGAGGAGACCTGGATGCCGGGCGGATCCTCGTTCATCAGCGCCAGTGGCGTGTAGCTCTTCGGCGTCAGATCGGTGAGGCCTTGCCAATGCATCATCGAGATCTCGACCGTGAGCATGCCGATGGTGTAGCCATCGGGCTGCGCGGTCGCGATCGCGCTGTGGCCGACCACGCCGGAGCCGCCGGTGCGGTTGACGACGTTGAAGGGCTGGCCGAGGTCCTTTTCCAGCAGCGCTGCGACGATGCGCGCCGTCGCATCGGTGCCGCCGCCCGCGCCCCAGGGCACGATGACGGTGACCGGCCGGGCCGGATAGGCTTGCGCGCGTGCGGGCTTGAGGCCGAATGCGGCGGAAACCGCCGCGGCGGCGGTTGAAGCCGCAAAGGTGCGGCGCGAAATCTTGGACATGGATGCCTCCCAGCGGCGCCCGTCACACCGGGCGCTCTTGTCAATGGCGGCATTCTAGTCGGCTTTGCGGCGCGGCTGCAAGGTAGCGCTACCACAGTGCTGTGAGCAACGCGGCGCAGGCAGCAGCTTCAGTCGCGTTCTTGTCGAGCCACCTTTTGCCCTCCGTGAGGCAGTCGGCAGCGAGCGCCGCATCCGCCTTGATCGCCTCATCGAGGAAGATGCGTGCCTCGATGCTTTTGGTCTTGACGACGGCGTCGGGCTTGGGGTCGGCGGCGAGGGCGGAAAACACGCAAGTTGCGCTCAGCGCCAAGGCGACGCTCAAACCGGTCATGAACCTCAAGGATAGTGCTCCTGCGTGAGCGTCAGAATATTTCGACAATGTCGTCCGCGCTGTGCGCCGCAAAGCGGGGCGCCATCGAGCTGCGAACGGTTGCCTGCGTCTGCAGGCCGGTCGCATCCTCGATGATGTGCTCGACATCGATCAGGTTGAGTAGCGAGAAGCTGGTGTCCGGTTCAACCTCGACCAGAATGTCGATATCGCTGTCGGCGCTGTAGTCTTCGTCGGCCCGCGCGCCGAGGATGGCGAGCTTCGACACGCCCTTGCCCTTGATGGCATCCGCGTTCTTGCGGATCGCCGCGATGATTTCGTCACGTGTCATGGACAGATCTGGCCGGTTGCGCGGCCAGCCTATCATCTACTCCGCCGCCTCGCTATGGCCGAGCCGGGCATTCAGCTTGCGGATCAGCTCCTCGGCCGCATCCGCGATCACGGTGCCCGGCGGGAAGATCGCCTCGGCGCCGGCCGCGTAGAGGGCATCGTAATCCTGCGGCGGCACCACGCCGCCGACGATGATCATGATGTCGTCGCGGCCCTGCTTCTTCAGCGCGGCCTTCAGCTCGGGCACCGCGGTGAGGTGGGCGGCGGCGAGCGAAGAGACGCCGAGGATGTGCACGTCGTTCTCGACCGCCTGGCGCGCGGCCTCATCGGCGGTCGCGAACAGCGGTCCGATGTCGACGTCGAAGCCGATATCGGCAAACGCCGAGGCGATCACCTTCTGGCCGCGGTCGTGGCCGTCCTGGCCGATCTTGGCGACCAGGATGCGCGGGCGGCGGCCTTCCGCCTCCTCGAAGGCGTCGATCAGCGCCTGAACCTTCTCGACCTGGTTGCCCATGCTGGACGCCTCCCGCTTGTAGACGCCGGTGATGGATTTGATCTCGGCGCGGTGCCGGCCGAACACCTTCTCCATCGCGTCCGAGATTTCGCCGACGGTCGCCTTGGCGCGCGCTGCGTCGATCGCGAGCGCGAGCAAATTGCCGTTGCCTTCGCCGGCCGAACGCGTCAGCGCGGCGAGCGCGGCATCGACATCCTTCTGGTTGCGCTCGGACTTCAGCCGCGTCAGCTTGTCGATCTGGAGCCGGCGAACGTTGGTGTTGTCGACCTTCAGGATCTCGATCGGGACCTCGTCGGTCGGCTTGTACTTGTTGACGCCGATCACCGCCTGCTTGCCGGCATCGATACGGGCCTGGGTCTTGGCCGAGGCCTCCTCGATGCGCAGTTTTGGCACGCCGGCCTCGATCGCCTTCGCCATGCCGCCGAGCTCCTCGACCTCCTGGATGTGGCCCCAGGCCTTGACCGCGAGATCGCGCGTGAGCCGCTCGACGTAGTACGAGCCGCCCCAGGGATCGATGATGCGGGTGGTGCCACTCTCCTGCTGCAGGAACAGCTGGGTGTTGCGGGCGATGCGCGCCGAGAAATCGGTCGGCAAGGCCAGCGCCTCGTCGAGCGCGTTGGTGTGCAGCGACTGGGTGTGGCCTTGCGTCGCCGCCATCGCCTCCACCGTCGTGCGCATCACGTTGTTGAAGACGTCCTGCGCGGTCAGCGACCAGCCCGAGGTCTGGCTGTGCGTGCGCAGCGACAGCGAGCGCGGGTCTTTCGGATTGAACGGTTTCAGCAGCTTCGCCCAGAGCAGGCGCGCCGCGCGCAGCTTGGCGACTTCCATGAAGAAGTTCATGCCGATCGCCCAGAAGAACGACAGCCGCGGCGCGAAGCGGTCGACGTCTAAGCCGGCGGCAAGGCCGGCACGCAGATATTCGACGCCGTCCGCGAGCGTATAGGCGAGCTCGAGATCCTGCGTCGCGCCGGCCTCCTGCATGTGATAGCCGGAGATCGAGATCGAATTGTACTTCGGCATCTTTTGCGAGGTGTAGGCGAAGATGTCCGAGATGATCCGCATCGAGGGCGCCGGCGGATAGATGTAGGTGTTGCGCACCATGAACTCTTTCAGAATGTCGTTCTGAATGGTGCCCGAGAGCTTTTCCGGCGGCACGCCCTGTTCCTCGGCGGCCGCGACGTAGAGCGCGAGGATCGGCAGCACCGCCCCGTTCATGGTCATGGACACGCTCATCTGGTCGAGCGGAATGCCTGCGAACAGCGTGCGCATGTCGTAGATGGAATCGATGGCGACGCCGGCCATGCCGACATCGCCGCCGACGCGCGGATGGTCAGAGTCATAGCCGCGATGGGTGGCGAGATCGAAGGCGACCGACAGGCCTTTCTGCCCGGCCGCGAGGTTGCGGCGGTAGAACGCGTTGGAATCCTCCGCCGTGGAGAAGCCCGCATATTGCCTGATGGTCCAGGGCTGGTTGACATACATGGTCGGGTAGGGGCCGCGCAGATAAGGCGCGATGCCCGGATAGGTCTCGAGGAAATCGAGCCCGGCGAGATCCGCCTCGCCATAGGCTGATTTCACCAGAATGCCCTCGGGCGTCAGCCACGGCTCGGCGCTGCCGGCAGGCGCTTCGGTTGCGGTGCGCTCGAAGGCAACATCGGCAAAATTGGGAATGCGGCTCATGGTTTCAACCATATCAAAGGCGCTCAATCATGGTCCGGATGTTGATGGCTGACGATGGTCGCCATCTTCTCCGGCCCGTAATTCTGCTGCGTGGTCTGGCTCGGCAGATTGGCGATGCCGACGACCCAGCCGAGGCGGGATTCGGTGCCGTATTGCCGTGTCGGCACCACGTGGTCCGGACGGTCGAACGCGCCGGTCATGATCTCGATGCGCGGCCCATCGATGCGGCGGAAGCTCAGGGGCGTGCCGCAGGCGGCGCAGAAATCGCGCATGGCGATCGACGAGGATTGGAACGCCGATGGCGTGCCCTTGGTCCAGGCAAAGTCCGTCTTCTCGATGTCGGCGAAGGAGGCGAACGGTGCGCCGGTCGCCTTTTGGCACATCCGGCAATGACAGATGCTGACTTTGCCAGGCGGTGCTGAGACCGCAAAGCGCACCGCCCCGCATTGGCAGCCGCCGGTGAGAACGGGTTTGCTGGTCTCGGTCATGCCATTTCCATCCGTCGATAGGCGTCTTGCAACGTGGCAAGCGCATCGCCTCCGGCGAAGACAAAACCCGTGACGCCGGCGGCCCGCAGCGCCGCCTCGGCATCGGTCGGGCGGCCTGCCAGATAGATATGTCGCCCGCCGGCCGATTGCAGGGCCTTTGCCGCAGCTTCGGCGTGTTCCGCGTAGACCTTGTCGCTGGAACAAAGGCAGGCAAGAGCGGCGCCGGAGGCCCTGAAGGCGGCGGCGAGCTTGGCCGGATCGGTAAGACCCTCGCTCTCGACGGCCTGGATGCCGCCGGCCTCGAAGAAGCTTTTCGCGAAGGACGCGCGCGCCGTGAAATCGGCGGGCGTGCCGAGATTGGCCAGGAAGACCTTTGGCCGCGCTCCGTGCGCCTTGAGTGCCGCATCGGATTTGTCGCGCAGCGCCTCGAACGGCTCTGCCAGACGGATCGGCGGCAGCGCATCGAACTTGTATTTCCGTTCCCCGTAAGGCGCGAGCGTAACAGGCGTTGCCTTCAGCACCGCCGTCTCGCTCTCCTGCAGGTTCGGAAACTCGCTGGCGCCGGTCAGAACGTCGCGGCGCTTGGCGATGTTGGCCTCGCGGGCTTTGCGCGCGGTCGCGACCTTGCTCTGGAACAGACCCTGCTGGAGTGCGGCAAAGGCACCGCCGGCTTTCTCGCTCTCCTGGAACAGCGCCCAGGCCGGTTCGCAAAGCTGGGCGGTCAGTGTCTCGATGCCGCCGGCGCCTGCTGCGGGATCGCTGACCTTGGCGAGGTTGCTTTCCTCCAGCAGCAGAAGTTGCGTGTTGCGCGCCACCCGTCGCGCGAACGGATCAGGCAGGCCGAGCGCCAGCGTGTGCGGCAGCACGGTGATGGCACTGGCGCCGGCGAGCCCCGCCGCGAACGTCGCCATGGTCGCGCGCAGCATGTTCACGTAGGGGTCGCGCCGCGTCAGCATGCGCCAGGCCGTATCGGCGGCAATGAACAGCGGTTTCGGCGTCAGCCCGCACGCGGTCTCGATACGAGCCCACAACAGCCGCAGCGCGCGGAATTTGGCCATGGTCAGGAACTGGTCGGCATCGGCAGAGAGCCGCGCATAGATCATACCCTGTGCCTGCTCGAGCGGAATGCCGGCACCTTCGATCGCGCGCAGATAGGCGACGCCGCAGGCGAGCACGAAAGCCAGCTCCTGCGCTTCCGATCCACCGGCATCGTGGATCACGCGTCCGTCGGCCGAGGCAAACGGCCCCTTGAAGCCGAGCGCGGCGAGACCCTTGATGGCGCCGGTGACGGCCGGAACGATCTCGTCCCAAGTGTAAGGGCTGTGGCCCCACACGGCGCCGGCCGCAAGCGGATCGAGCCCGAAGCGGATGTTGCAGGCCGCGGGATCGAGGCCGTTGCTCTTGACATATTCCGCGACATGGATCGCGGCCATCCGTGATTGCGGACCGATCTCGAGCTCGACGCCGATGCCGGCATCGAGATGAACGTCCTTCAGGACTTTCGCGACTGCCTCGGCCGAAGGTTCCAGGCCGAAACCGCGCGCGCCGTTGGCGCCGGCGAACACCAGCGCGAGCCCGGTCGCGCCGTTCTCCAGGTCCTGCAAGGCCTGCGCATTCGCGAGCGCAGCGTCGGGATGGTCGATCCGCTGCACGATCTGCCACGGTGCGGCCGCCGGCCGGCCCGCCACGGGCGCGACGCCCTTGGCGCGCGGATAGAGCGGCTCGATCTTGATTCCGTCATAGGTCTTGCCGACCAGCTTCTCGAACGGCGCCCCCTTCAGCACGCCGTCGACCAGCTTGCGCCAGTCCTCGACGGTAGCCTTGGGAAAATCCGCCGCCAGCGGCAGGTCGTCAGTCACGGAGGTCATACGGCCAAGGGCTCCCGAAAATCTTCTTATTCGCAGGCGAAATTGCCACGGCGGACCGTCCCTGCAAACGGTTGTTTTTGGTTAACCGGTATCCGGAAGCCGCTCAATGCCTTGCGTCGAGACACCGGCAAGCCCGTCACGCACACGAATGCCCGAGATCACGCGGTCCGGCGCGATTTCGGCCAGCGGCACCAGCACGAAGGCGCGCTCGAACAGGCGCGGATGCGGCAGCGTCAGGTCGGGCTTCTGCAAGGACAGATCGTCATAGGCGATCATGTCGAGATCGAGCGTGCGCGGGCCCCAGCGCCGCTCCTTGTCCCGCGTGCGGCCGAATTTCTGCTCGACCTTCTGCAGCACGAACAGCAGCGCATGCGGATCGAGGCTGGTCTCGATCTCGACGCAGGCGTTGATGAAGGGGGCCTGGTCCTCGTCGCCCCAGGGCGGCGTTGCGTAGTCCGAGGAGCGCCCGATCAGTGCGGCCTGCGCCATGCCGCAGATGTGCGAGATCGCCTTTTTGAACGTCGCGCGGACATCGCCGACATTGCCGCCGAGTGCGATCAGCACGTTTCCCATGTCACGGATGCCGCGAGCGCGTCAGCATGATGCCGACGTCGTCGAAGATCGCGGCGATCGGCGCGTGCGGCTTGTGCACGGTGATCTTGACCGCGCGGATGCGCGGGAAGTGCGACAGGATGGCATCGGCGACCGCGCCGGCCGCGCCTTCCAGCAGCTTGTAATTGGTGTTCTTGAAGGCCGCCGTCGTGGTCGCCACGACTTCGGCGTAGGACACGGTGTCGGCGAGCCGGTCGGTGCGCGCAGGTTCCGACAAGTCGGTGTAGAGCTCGAGGTCGATGACGAAGCGCTGGCCGACTTCGGTTTCGTGATCCATCACGCCATGGCGCGCATGGATAGACAGGCCGGTCACGAAGATCGTATCGGTCATTGCTTGCTCTCGATTGCGTGTGCGACCCGCAGGGCCTGCAAGGTCTCGGCGACGTCGTGGGTCCGGATGATCCTGGCGCCGCGCTGCGCGGCGATCAGGTGCGCGGCGATCGAGCCGGCGAGCCGCTCCGATGGCTCCGACGGCGACACCGAGGCGATGAAGCGTTTTCGCGAGGCGCCAACGAGGATCGGCAGGCCGAACCTGTCGAGCTCGCGTAAGCGCGCCAGCGCGATCATGCTCTGCTCGGCTGTCTTGCCGAAGCCGATGCCGGGATCGAGCACGATTTTTTCGCGCGCGATGCCGGCTTTTGCGGCGATATCCAGCGAGCGCAGGAAGAATGCTTTCATGTCTGCGACGATGTCGATGGCGGGGTCGACGCTGTCGCGGTTGTGCATGACGATGACGGGAACGCCCCTTGCGGCGATCAGCGGCGCCATGTCGGCGTCGCGTTGCAGGCCCCACACGTCGTTGGCGATCACCGCGCCCTGGTCCAGCGCGAATTTCACCACCTCCGCCTTCATGCTGTCGATCGACACGGGCACGCCGAGCGCGACGACGGCTGGCAGCACCGGTTTCAGCCGGGCCAGCTCGTCCTCGGCGGTGACCGCCTTGGCGCCGGTGTAGGGCCGGGTGGACTCGGCGCCGATGTCGATGATGTCGACGCCGGCCTCGATCATCGCCCGCGCCCGCACCAGCGCCTGCTCGGGCGCGATGAACTTGCCGCCATCGGAGAAGGAATCCGGGGTGACGTTGAGCACGCCCATCACCGCCGGGATCGGTCGGCCCACGAGCGTCCGCAGCGCATCAGGCGCGGCCGAGCCGGCCGGCCGGACGGATGGGGAGGGCGAGGCATTCATGCGCGTGGCATTGCGCTGTCGTGGAGGGGGAGTCAAGCCGGGATTGGGGACGATTCGCGGCCATTCCGATGCGCACAGACGGCCGAGAGGAAGCGATGTTCTTGCCTACACTCCGTCATTGCGAGGGAGCGAAACAATCCAGACCGTCACCGCGGAAAGATTCTGGATTGCTTCCGCTGCGCTCGCAAGGACGACCTCGGATCAGTGGTACCCCATTTCTCCAGCTTGGTCCGCAGCCTAATACGTGATCTTCGGCGGCAGCTTCTTCGCCTTGGCGATGATGTCGCCGACCGACTTCTCCGACGGCAGGATGCGGACCAGCTTCTTCTTCTCGTTGGCCTCGCGCATGCTTTGCGCCAGCCTGGCCGGATTTCGGAAGGCAAGCTCGCGCACGGTGGTGACGCCGGCGGCGCGGACCAGGCCGACCTTGGCCCGGCCCATGCCGGGGATGCGCATGTAGTCGGAGACGTTGGCCCATTCCAGCAGCAGTTGCTCGCTGATGCCGGTCTTGGCGGAGAGCGCTTTGCGGCCCTTCACGGTCGAGGCGGCCTCGAGCAGCGCGTCGGTGGTGCGGATGCCCTGCGCCTTCAGCTTGTTGGCGGCAAAAGCGGGCAGGCCCTCAATCTCTGAGATCGGATATGTCATGATGCTCGATATGAAAAGCGTTGCTCAGGCGAACTGGCTGAGGCCCGGCGTCCCCGCGATCATCTTGCCCATCTGATCCGCTCCGATTTTATCTCGGCCGTAGCGGAAAGTTCGCGGGCAATGGACTGAATCTCGGACATGCCAAGGCCCAGCCCCATCCAGCCGTGTGCCGACGGCCATCAGGCCGTCGCCCATCAGCCGCGACAGTCCGCCGCCGCTTCTGGACGCCTCGATCGCCGCTTCCGCGCCGGGAATCTCGTTGATCAGGGCTTCGACGTTTTCGGAGGGGCCTTCGTTGCGCAGAAAGCCCAGGATAATGCCGACGGTCTTTTCGGCGACAGCACTATCTATGCTGGCGTTCGCCGCCAGCCGTCCGATCAGCTCGTCCATATGGCCTGCCCCTCAGCCGGTTCACATGCCGGAGTATTGTTTTCGAAAATGATCTTGAGCCGGTGCGATGTGAAATACAAGTGATGAACGCGGCCGACCTCCCGAACGCGCGAAAAGTGTTGCAGCGATGCAAGAGCGGAGATGGAATCAGCAAGAAATTACCGCGGTGCGTACGCCTCGTTCCAACTTTCGGCTGATGTCGCCCGCTTGTTTCCGACAATGTCGCATGTTTAGGCCGCGTTGAACGGTTTTAATCGGCGCGCGACATGCGTTAAACTACGGAACTGGCGCATTTTGGTTTCAATACGCGAAACACGGCAGAGATCAGAGAGAATAATGACGGCACAGGACAGCAAGCTCGGCGACACTGACGACAAGATCTTCGTCGGGAAAGGAGACGAGCAGGCATGGCTGACGCTGGCGCTCGCCAATCGCCATGGCCTCGTCACCGGTGCAACCGGAACCGGAAAGACGGTGTCGCTGCAAGTCATGGCGGAAGGATTTGCGCGCGCCGGTGTCCCGGTCTTCGCCGCCGACATCAAGGGCGACCTCTCCGGCATCTCCGAGCTCGGGGTGCCTAAGGACTTCATCGTCAAGCGCGCCGCCGAGATGGGGCTGGAATTCCAGCCCGATCAGTTCTCGACGGTGTTCTGGGACGTGTTCGGCGATCAGGGCCACCCGGTGCGGGCGACAGTCACTGAGATGGGGCCGCTGCTGCTCGCGCGCATGCTCGACCTCAACGATGTGCAGGAAGGCGTTCTCAACGTCGCCTTCCGCGTCGCCGACGATAACGGGCTCACCCTCATCGACATGAAGGATCTGCGCGCGCTGCTCGACGCCATCGTGCCGGAGCCCGGCAACAAGGGGGCGGATGCCGAGGAAAGCCCGCTGGCCGACATCAAGAAGGAGGCGCAGGGCTTCGGCAACGTGACCAAGGCCACCGTCGGCACCATCCAGCGCCAGCTCCTGGTGCTGGAGAACCAGGGCGGCGCCAAGTTCTTCGGCGAGCCGGCGCTGGCGCTGAAGGATTTCATGAAGACCGATCGTGACGGCCGCGGCATGGTCAACATCCTGGTCGCGGACAAGCTGCTGCAGAGCCCGCGGCTTTACGCGACATTCCTGCTGTGGATGCTGTCCGAGCTGTTCGAGGAGTTGCCCGAGGCCGGCGACCTCCCGAAGCCCAAGCTGGTGTTCTTCTTCGACGAGGCGCATCTGTTGTTCAACGACGCGCCCAAGGCGCTGATGGACAAGATCGAGCAGGTGGTGCGGCTGATCCGTTCCAAGGGTGTGGGCGTCTACTTCGTGACGCAGAACCCGATCGACGTGCCGGACCGCGTGCTCGGTCAGCTCGGCAACCGCGTGCAGCATGCGCTGCGCGCCTTCACCCCGCGTGACCAGAAGGCGGTTGCGGCCGCGGCCCAGACCTTCCGCCCCAACCCGAAGCTCGACACCGCCAAGGTGATCACGGAGCTCGGCAAGGGCGAGGCGCTGGTGTCCTTCCTCGAAGGCAACGGCACGCCGACCATGGTCGAGCGTGTAATGATCCGGCCGCCATCGGCCCGGATCGGGCCGATCACGCCGGAAGAGCGCAAGGCGATCATGGATGCAAGCCCGCTGAAGGGCAAATATGACACCGCCGTCGATGCGGAATCCGCCTATGAGATGCTTCAGAAGCGCATTGCCGGCACCGCGGCCACGGCCGACGGTCCGGCCGGTGAAAGTGGCGGCGGCATCCTCGGCCAGATCGGTTCGATGGTCGGCACTATTTTCGGCACCAACGTCAAGCGCGGCCGCCTCTCGACCGGCCAGGTCATTGCACGCGACGTGACGCGATCGGTCACCAACCAGGTGATCGGCGGGCTGGCCGCCAATGTCGGCAAGTCGATCGGCGGCCAGCTCGGCGGCTCGATCGGCCGCACCCTGGTCCGCGGTGCGCTCGGCGGGTTGCTGCGGAGATAGGCAGCAAGCCCGATTGGAAGCCATTCGTAGTCGAGCGCGGTCGCCTCACAGCGAGCACAATTTCAGGTGAGGGGACTCTCCAAGTCTTCCGCGGTCTGCTACGTCCTGTGCCTTGCCGGACCGGACCATATTGTGACCTTGACCGACCCACTCCCCAAGCCTGATGCGCCGAGACGCCTGTCGCTGCGTGCGCCGCTGGACCTGCTCTTCCTGCTCTGCTGCGTCATCCTGACCGCCGACGTTCTCGTTCCGGAGATCTTCGGCCACGGCAAGACCAAGGATTACGGGCTGTGGTACTGGGCCGGGCAGCAGGTTCTGAACGGCCGGCCGCTCTATCCCGCCGACATCCACTCGTATTTCGAATTCATCTATCCGCCGCTTCCCGCGATCCTGCTCGCGATCCCGAGCTGGTTCGGCAAGATCCCGCTCTACGTCGTGCTGTCGATCCTGAACGTGCTGGCGTGGTGGTACACCGGGACACTGTCCAATGCGATGACCGGCTCGGGCCGCACGGCGGGCCCCTGGCTCGAGGCGCTGCCGGCATTCGTTACCGTGACCTTCGTGTTCGACATGTTCGACCTCGGCCAGCCGAACCTTTTGCTGCTGGCGATGATGCTCTACGGTTTCTGGAGCCTGCAGCATCAGCGATCGTGGCTCGCAGGCTTCATGTTCGCGCTCGCCACCGCCATCAAGGTGTTTCCGATCGCGGTGCTGCCCTATCTGATGTGGCGGAGGAGGTGGGCCACCGTCGCAGCGACGGTCGCCTTCACCGGCATCCTTCTCTATGTCGTGCCGGCGCCGATCCGCGGCTTCGAGCGCAACGCGGCTGAACTCAAGACCTGGTATCAAGGCATGGTCGGCTCGAGCTCGGAAAAAGGCTTTGGCCAGCGCGACGAGCAGAACTGGTCATGGGTCAATCAGTCCCTCATCGCCGTCACGCACCGCCTGGTCCGCCCGATCAACTATAATCAGGAGGATCCGAACAAGCCGCCACGCACGATGAACCTCATCGACGTCGATTACAAAACGGCGAACTGTATCGTGCTGGCGCTGGCAGTGTTGCTCGGGCTCGGCTTCGTCGCGGTGATGCCACGGCAATCGCGGCGGACGGCGCGCTCGGATGCCGAGGAGCTCGGCATCCTGTTCTGCCTGATGACGGTGGCATCGCCGCTCGCGCGGCAATACTACTTCATGTGGCTGTTCTTCCCGATGACGGTGCTGATGCATCGTGCCGCCTTCGACGAGCGCGCGAATGTGCGGCTGGGAACCTGGCTCGCGCTCGGCGCGGCCGGCATTCTCATGCTGCTGGCGCTGCCGTGGTTTCCCAACGCCCTCCAGGCCTGGGGCAACAACCTCGCCGCCACGGCCGTTCTTGCCGGGAGCCTTGCATGGCACATCCGGCATCCGCCGGTTGCGGCTGGCTCCGAGCCCGCGACGGCGCTAAAAGCCAAGACATCTAGCGGGACATCCTAAGAAGACATCTTGAGATCAAAATCGGGAATCCGACCATGGCCAATGCGCAGCTTCAATCCGTGCTCGACCACATCGACAAGGATTTCGACAACAGCCTGGAGCGTCTGTTCTCGCTGTTGCGGATCAAGTCCATCTCCGCCGATCCGGCCTTTGCCGCCGATTGCAAGGCGGCGGCCGAGCATCTCGCCAAGGACATCGCAAGCCTTGGTGCGGCGACCGAAGTGCGCCCCACCGCCGGCCATCCCGCCATCGTCGGTAAGACCCAGGCAGGCGGGCGGCCGCATGTGATCTTCTATGGCCATTACGACGTGCAGCCGGTCGATCCGCTCGATCTCTGGCACCGTCCGCCGTTCGAGCCCGTGGTCACCGACCACGCCGACGGCCGCAAGATCATCGTCGCGCGCGGCGCCGAGGACGACAAGGGCCAGGTGATGACCTTCGTCGAGGCCTGCCGCGCCTGGAAGAAGGTGACGGGCTCGCTGCCGATCGACGTCACCTTCCTGATCGAAGGCGAGGAGGAGGTCGGATCGAAGAATTTCGTGCCCTTCATCGAGGCCAACAAGGACGAGTTCAAGGCGGACTACGTGCTGGTCTGCGACACCGGCATGTGGGACCGCAACACGCCGGCGATCACGACCTCGCTGCGCGGCCTGCTCTATGAGGAGCTGAAGATCACCGCCGCCAATCGCGATCTGCATTCTGGCGTGTTCGGTGGCAGCGCGATGAACCCGATCCGCGTGCTCACCAAGATTCTCGGCGGCCTGTTCGACGACGACAATCGCATCACCATTCCCGGCTTCTATGACGGGGTGAAGGATCTGCCGCCCGACATCCTGGAGCAGTGGAAGAAGCTCAACCTGACGCCGGAGACGTTCCTGAAGCCGATCGGCCTGTCGATCCCGGCCGGCGAGAAGGGCCGGCTCCTGATCGAGCAGGCCTCCTCGCGTCCGACCTGTGACGTCAACGGCATCTGGGGCGGCTATATCGGCGAGGGCTCCAAGACCGTGATCCCCTCGCACGCTTCCGCCAAGGTCTCGTTCCGCCTTGTCGAAGGGCAGGATCCCGCAAGGATTCGCAAGGCCTTCCGCGACTACGTGACAGCGCGCCTTCCCGGCGACTGCAAGGTGGAGTTCGGCGACCACTCCGCCGCGCCGGCGGTGGCGCTCGACTGGAACATGAAGCCGCTCGCCGCGGCCCGCAAGGCGCTGGCGGAGGAATGGGGCAAGGAGACCGTGCTGATGGGCTCCGGCGCCTCGATCCCGATCGTCGCCGACTTCAAGCGCACGCTCGGGCTCGATTCGCTGCTGGTCGGCTTCGGCCTCGACGACGACAATATCCACTCGCCGAACGAGAAGTACGACCTCCGCAGCTTCCAGAAAGGCATCCGCTCCTGGGCCCGCATTCTCGCGGCGCTCGCGGAGGTCAAATAACGCACGGCGCCGCGGGCCGGGCAAAGCGCAGCGTGTCCACCATCCATCCTGGATCGCGAGAGAGGACGTGTGCATGCTACGCTTTGCCCACTCTACGAAGACTCCATCCTCGTCGTTGCGAGCGCAGCGAAGCAATCCAGAATCCCTCCGCGGGTGCAGTCTGGATTGCTTCGTCGCTTTGGCTCCTCGCAATGACGAACGGGCCAAATAAAAACGCCGCCCCGAATTGGGCGGCGTTTCATTCCAAACGTGCAGAGGTAGTTGAGAACTATCCTACACGAAAATCGCCGAATCTCAAGAGCGGTAGCCGGGATTGACGCGGTCGAGCTTGCGCAGCAGCGGCGGCCACACGAGGTTGGTCGCGCGCAGCTCGGCGCGGTCGCGGTTCGACAACAGCTCGGTGTTCTTCTCGATCGCGATCTCCTCGACCGGATAGACCGGCGTGCCCAGCGCCCGCGTGCGCACCTGCATCGAGCAGGCGCGCTCGAGGTGGTACATGCGCTCGAAAGCGGAGGCGACCGAGCGGCCGACGGTCAGCGTGCCGTGGTTGCGCAGGAGCATGTGGTTGTGGTTGCCGAGGTCCTTCTGCAGCCGCGGCCGCTCCTCGTGATCGAGCGCGATGCCTTCATAGTCGTGATAGGCGAGGTCGTGGGTGACGAGCTGGGCGGTCTGGTTCAGCGGCAGCAGGCCCTCCGCGCTGCTCGACACCGCGGTGCCGTCGAGGGTGTGAAGATGCAGCACGCAGATCGCGTCCTCGCGCACCTCGTGGATCGCCGAATGGATGGTGAAGCCGGCCGGGTTGATGCTGTACTCGCTCTCGGAGAGCTGGTTGCCGTGCAAATCGACCTTGACGAGGCTCGAGGCCGTGATCTCCTCGAACATCAGCCCGTAGGGATTGATCAGAAAGTGATGGTCGGGACCGGGCACGCGCGCGGAGATGTGGGTGTCGACCAGATCGTCCCAGCCGTACAGCGCGACGAGGCGATAGCAGGCGGCGAGGTTGACCCGTTGCTGCCACTCGGCCTCCGTCATGTTGGATGGCACTTCCCTCAGGCGGGCTTCTGCTGGTGACATGGCAATTCTCTCCGAACCTCGTTGTTGCGGAGCGAGAGCCTAGACTTGAGCCGGGTTGGCGGCAAGGCGGTCAAATCGCAGCAGCCAAGCGCAGCCCGCATGGAGTGCGCCTGCAGGTTCCGGATTCCAGAACCGCTGATTGCAGGGCGACGCGAGGTTTCGTCTCCGCCACCGTCCGATCGGACAATGATCTTACGGCGCCGGGATCGAGAGCAGGCTGGAAATGCTGCGGCCGCGGATGTCGTAGACGCGGGCGAACACCACGTCGTCGCGCTTGATCTCGACCATGACGGGCGCGGTGAGGCCCTTGCAGTAGAACTCGCCGAGCGTCATGGCGAAATCGGCCGCATTGGAATCCCAGCCGATGGTGAAGTCGGGCCCGAGCGCGACCTGCGCCGGGCGCTGCGGACCGCACACCGCGACCTTCCACTTGCGATTGACGGGCGGCACTTCCTGGCGCTCGACCAGCTGCTCGCGCAGTTCGTCCGAGGCCTGCTTCAGCGCGAGGCCCCAATAGTCCAGCATGAAGCGGTCGTCGGCGGCGCGCACGGTGCCGGCGATGTGGTTGAAGTGGGTGTACTGGTAGGGGTGCAGCCGGATCATCTCGGCGAGCGAGAGCGCGAGGCCAAAACAGAAAGTCGCGAGCACGACCGGCTGCCAGGTGCGGTGGTTGACGCGCAGGCGCTCCATGCTCCAGGCGAAGGCGACGCCGCCCAGCACCGCCATCGGCGGGATCACGAAGACGAAATGGCGGATGCCGTTGTAGAGCGCCGGCCGCTTCACCATCGCGATCGCGAGCGGCAGGGTCGCAGCGAGCGTCAGCATCAGCAGGATGGTCTTGCGGCGGGCCGCAACGTCGTCGCGCGGCAGCAGCGCGAAGGTGCTGACCACGGCGCCGCCCATCAGCACCAGCATCACCTCCGGCAGCTGCAGCGCGAACAGCGTCGGCAGATAGGACCAGGGCATGTCGGGCACGGACACGATCGCGCCGTCGAACATCTCCTTCCACGGCTTCTCGAAGAAGTGCGAGAAGTAGGTCAGCGCCTCGAACGGATTGCCGGGCTCCATGATCGACCACGGCCAGATCAGGCCCATCACCAGGTAGCCGACCACGAGGCCGGGCAGCAGCACGTAGACCACGTGGGCGAAGCGCCGGACCGACTCGCGCGGGCCCTCGTTGCGCAGTTCCTCGAGGAACAGCGGGATGAAGCCGATCATGGCGTAGACCAGCGAAAGGCCGCCGAGGATGCGCGTGCCGAGCGCGAGGCCCGCCCCCAAGCCGACGATGAGGATCGTGCGCGGCGAAGGTTGCGGATATTCCTCGGCGAGCCGGACCAGCCCCAGCATCAGGATGATCATGGCCACCGCGAAGGGCGCATCCTTCGGGTTCATGAACATGTGGCCGTAGAAGATCGGGCACAGCGCGAGCAGCAACAGCGCGGCAAGACCCGCAAGGGGCCCGCCGACGCGGCGGCCGAGCCGCCAGGTCACGGCGAGTCCGGTCACGCCGACGATGGCGCCGACCAGACGGCGCGTCTCGAACAGCTCGAGCGGGAGCACCTTGTGCAGCAATGCCGCGACCATGTCGAAGCCGCCGCCATACATATAGAGATTGGCAAAGGAGAGCGCCGCGGTGTCCTTGAAGCCGGAACCGTACATGCGCAGCAGCAGGTCGGCATATTCAGCGTGGGTGTAATCGTCCCAGCCGAGCCCGTAGTCGCGGAAGGTCAGGCCTGCAATCACGGCGACCGCGGCCAGCACCAGCATGGCGAGATCGTCGCAAGTCCGTTCGACCGAGCGCCGCAGAGGCGTGTCGATCGCCGAAGTCGTGATGGATGTCATGGCTATTGGTGACCCGGAATCCCCTCTTGGCCCAGCTGGTGCGCGCGGGCCACTTCCCCGGACTCCGTATAGCGCAGTTCCATGACCAAGTAATTGGGCATTATGGCTAAATTCCTGATGCGGCGCAGCAAATCCTTGCAACCGGGGCATCCCATCAGTAGCGAGCCGTAGCTGAAGGGAATGTGAATAAGTCCCTGATTTCCTTCTCTTTAGGAACGCGGACCACAATTCACGGTTGGCGTGCAACGCCGTATGACGCTATCGTGGCGCAACGGGTGTCGCGTGTGGATGCGCGGCCGGGGGTGAGTTCGATGAGCTTGGCATTGTTGATCGTGGGGATTGTCGCTGTGGTGGCGGGCCTCCTTGCGATCCTGTTCGGCTTCACCGTCAGGGAATTCAGCCTCGGCAGCACTCTCATAATCTCCGGCACGATCGGCGTCTGCTCCGGGATGTTACTGGCCGGCCTGCACTTGGTGCTGCTGGAGCTGAAGGGCATCGCTCGCCGGCTCGCCGGTGCACCGTCCGAGGTTCGGGTCAGGCCCGTGCTGCCGGGCCTCGCGGTGCCGGGCGCGCCTGTGCCCGAGCCGCTGCCTGGTCCCGCCATGCGAGCCGAGCCGACATCTCCGCCCTCGCCGGCAACGGCGCCGCCATGGCTGGGCGAAGCACCGGTGCGCGAGCGTCCGCGCGTCGAGACGCCGCCGGAGCCGGTCGCCCCGACGCCTCCTTCGCCACCGGAACCGCCGCGCCGTCGCAACCTGCTGTTCGCCTCGAGCTCACGCAAGGAGCGCGAGCGCACGCAGGCCAAGGCCGCCAAGGGCACGCTGCCGGCTGCTGAGCCCGCAACACCTGCCGCGCCTGACACCCCTCCTGCGAGTTTCGACGATGCGTGGCCGACGCCGGATCGCATGCGTCCGCCGGAACCGCTGGCCGCCGCACGCCGTCCGTTCCCGCCACCGCGCCCGCCCTCGTCCTTCACCGAGGCTCCCCCGCCGCCGGCTTCAGCCGAGCCGGAGCCGGCGGCCGAGCAGCCGCCGGTGACGGTGCTCAAATCCGGCATCGTCGACGGCATGGCCTATTCGCTCTACTCCGACGGTTCGATCGAGGCGCAGATGCCGGAAGGCATGATGCGCTTTGCCTCGATCGACGAGTTGCGCACGCATCTCGACCAGCGGTCCTGAGACCTGGGGAACGCAAGTCCGGGTACGCAAGTCTGGGCTTTGCAAGTAAAGCGCGACCGTTCTTGTCACGTCGTCAGTCGTCAGCTCATATTCGCCAGTTGTCGTATTTTCGCCGAACGTATTGTTGACACGGAATACTTTGGCGTCGTCAATCCCGCGCGGCGCAACAGGGAAGGGGCAAGCCCATGTCGGATGCCGGGGCCAAGAATTTCATCGAGCTGACGGCGAGCATCGTGTCGGCCTATCTCGGCAACAATCCGACGCCGGCTGCCGAGATTCCGAACTTGATCAGCCAGGTGCATGGCGCCCTGGTGCGGGTCTCGACGGGCCGCACCGAGGCGGCGCCGCTCGAGCCGGCAAAGCCTGCCGTCTCGCTGAAGAAGTCGATCGCGCCCGACTATCTCGTCTGCCTGGAAGACGGCAAGCGCTTCAAGTCGCTGAAGCGCCATCTGCGCACCCAGTACAACATGACGCCAGAGCAGTATCGCGAGAAATGGGGCCTGCCGGCCGACTATCCCATGGTCGCGCCGAATTACGCGGTTGCGCGCTCGCAGCTGGCCAAGCAGATGGGACTGGGACAGCAACAGCGGAAGAAGGGGAAGTAGTTCAGCCGATATTCCGTGGGGTCGGGCAAAGGGGCTCTTGCGCCGTGCCCACGAATTCTCACCAGGTCACACGCAAAGGGGGGCAGGCGCCGCTTTCCCCATCCCACGGAAGTTTGCTGTGTGGTTCGCTACGTGCGCTGCTCACTCGAGGGGGCATCTTTACGACGCTTCCGCGAGCGCCTCTTTCGCATCCGTTTTGATGCGCTCGACCATCGAGCGCAGGCCGTTGGACCGCTGCGGCGTCAGATGATCGCGGAAGCCGAACTCGTTGAACACGGCGATCGCGTCGGTATCGAGGATTTCTTGCGGCGTGCGGCCGGAATAGAGCGCGAGCACGATCGCGACGAGCCCGCGCACGATATGGGCGTCGCTGTCGCCGCGATATCTGAGGATCGGCACGCCGTTGCTGCGGTCGACCAGCTTCTGCAACCAGACCTGGCTGACGCAGCCCTGCACCTTGTTCTCGGCGGAGTGCTCGGCCTCCGGCATCGGTTCCAGGGTGCGGCCGAGCTCGATGACGTACCGGTATCGGTCGTCCCACTCGTCCAGAATCTCGAAATTGTCCCTGATTTCGTCGATCGTCGTCATATCGGCCCACAGTTCCCGTTAGGGCCAATATAGGGACGCGACGCCGTGAAATCGATAGGGTTTGGCTCCTAATTCGCTGCCTGAGGACCGCGCCATTCCAGCGCGAGGTCGTCCTGGGTCAGGGTGTCGCGCGGCGCCTCGTTCGCGGCGGCGTCGCCTTCGCCGGCCATTGCGATCGAGCCGGTATGGTCGGGTGCCTTCTTGTTGTCGTTCTTGTTGTTCTCGTTCTTGTCGTTGGTGATCTGCTCTTTCTTGTCGTTGATCATCTGATAGATCTTCTTCGCGCCGTCCTGGGCGCGCTGGCCGATGATGGTCGCGGCCTGGCCGCCGACCTCGCAGGCCGCCGGCTGGCGCTTGCAGAATTGCGTCATGTCGGAGACGGCCGCGGTCGCAGCCTGCACCGCATCGGCCGCGCCGATCTGCGGCAGCTTCTCCGATTCGGGCGTCTTGTCCCTGGGCAGGAGCACCAGCACCAGCCCGAGCCAGAATGTGATGCGGAGCAGAAAGCGCATCTTGAGGAACCTGTACGTTAGACCGCCGCGGCGATGTCCGCAGAGCGCGTCGGACCTGGCAACCCTCGATAAATCGCAAGTGATTGCCTTGAGCTTAATTCGCGGAAAATCGCCGCAAAAATCTTCGCGAGGCCCCGGTCTCGTAAATTTTCCATTGATGCTGTGACCGTGGCCTTCGGGGATCCGCGCATCCACCATTTCGAAACCATGCGGAGGACGCTGAAACCCTGTGTTCACCATCCCCACGGAAGACGTCGTCAAATCGTCTAAAAAGCCGCGCGACGACACGGGTGTCCGGCCGCGCGCGTTGCCGCCTTAGCACTCGTTTAAGGTCGCTCTGACAGGTTGGCTCAACGACAAGGAGGCGTTCCGGCGCGTCTTCTCAAGACGATTGAGCCGAAGCGCGAGACCCGTGACAGTTTTGAGTATCATCCGCGATTGTCTCGATGCGCTGCTGCATCCCTCCGCGCGTTACGATGCGCTGACGCGAGCGCGCCATCGTGCCTTCATGGCGCCGCGGCTGCTCGGCAGCCTGGCGGCCTTTGCCGCATTCCCTGTTTATCTCGCCATGCGTGGCGCGCCGAGCGCGCTCGAGGTCGCGGCCTTTGCCTGGCTGATCGCGCCCATCATGCTGTCCTGGTTCCTGTCGCGAACCGGCCGCTACGAGGGCGCGCATGTGCTGTCGTCGCTGGCGCTCTCCGGCCTGATCATGGCGGTCGCGGTCACCACGGGCGGCATCGCGTCATTCGCCGCGGTCTGGCTGGTGGTTGTTCCCCTCGAAGCTGCGCTCTCGGCCTCGCGGCGCGTCGCAGCCTTTGCGTCGCTGCTCGCGCTGTCCTGCGCCGGAGTGCTGATCATCGTCAGCCAGCTCGGCTGGCTGCCGGTGGAGGAGCCGAGCGCTGCGCAGCGCGGCGTGCTGATGGCCTTCGGTATCGCCTCGGCTACTCTCTATGCTGCGGGCCTTGCCTTCGGCGCGGAATCGCTGGCGCGCACCAGCGTCGTCCTGTTGTCGCGCGAGGAGGAGCGCTATCGCCTGCTCGCGCGCAACATGAGCGACGTCATCTCCCGGCATCAGCGCAACGGGGCTGTGCAGTTCATCTCGCCGGCAGCCGAGGCCATGCTCGGCATACCTGTCGCGCAACTGCACGGCCACGGCCTGTTCGACCGCGTCCATGTCGCCGACCGTCCGGCCTATCTGACCGCGTTGTCCGATGCCGCGCGCGGCGACGTGCGCAGCGTCGAGTTCCGGTTGCGGCGCGAGCCTGCCGGCTCGGAGCGCGGCCAGGTTGATTTCATCTGGGTCGAGATGCGCTGCCGGCCGCTCGACCAGAATGGCGGCCGCGATCCCGCGCGCGAGGTCGAGGTCGTCGCCGTGATGCGCGACGTCACCGACCGCAAGCATTCCGAGCAGGCGCTCGATCAGGCCCGCAGCGCGGCGGAAGCCGCCGATGCCGCCAAGACGCGCTTCCTCGCCACCATGAGCCACGAGCTGCGCACGCCGCTCAATGCGATCATCGGCTTCTCCGAGATGATCGCGCAGGAGCAGACGCTGATGCTGGGTGCGGCCCAGCGCAAGGAATATGCCCAGCTCATCAACGATTCCGGCCAGCATCTGCTCTCGGTCGTCAACGGCATCCTCGACATGTCCAAGATGGAATCGGGAAATTTCGAGATCGCGTCGGAGCCGTTCGCGCCGCGCGCCGCGCTGCTGCATTGCTGCAACCTGCTGGCATTGAAGGCGCGGGAGAACGGCATCGACCTTATCACCGACGCGCCGCAGGACCTGCCGGTCATGACCGCCGATCCCAGGGCCTTCAAGCAGATCGTGCTCAACCTCGTCGCCAACGCCATCAAGTTCACCGAGCGCGGCGGGCAAGTGTCCGTATCAGCCGTGGTGACCGGATCGCAGCTCACGCTGCGCATCAGCGACACCGGCGTCGGCATCGCGCCCGACGATCTCAAGCGCATCGGCGCGCCGTTCTTCCAGGCCGGCAAGACCTATCAGCGCCGTCACGAAGGCACCGGCCTCGGTCTTTCCATCGTCAAGAGTCTGGTGGCATTGCATCTCGGCGAATTGACGGTACAAAGCAGGTTGGGTGAGGGCACCGCCGTCACCGTCAAGCTGCCGCTCGACTATACGCCGCCGCAAACCAAACCGGTCGAGAGCAAGGTCACGACCTTGACGCCGGTGCCGCGCCAGGAGCTTCACAAAGAAATTCGCGAGCTTCACGAAGAACTCAACGATCAACGTCACGACCAACCCGCTCCGGTGAAAAAAAGTGCCTAGGAAGTCTGCGAAGGACGAAGCTGCTCCGCGTCGCCGCGGCGGCAAGGCTGCGGTCATCGATGTCGAGACCGAGCGCAACCTCGTGATGCGCGTGCTGCTGCACAGCCCTAAGGACACGATGGCCGGCCTCGTTGCCGTCGCCGCCATCGGTGCGATCGTCGCCAATGCGCTGTTCCTGCAGACCGGCCGGCATCCGGCGCCGATGTTCGGCACCGTGATCAATCTTCCCGCGCCGTCCCCGGTGCCGCTGTCGAATCCAATGCCGCGTCCGCGCCCCGTCGGCGCCGATACCTCGCCGCTCGAGCCGAGGGCGACCGAGTTTCGCGTCGAGCCCAAGCCGGCCGAGCGCGTCGCCGAGAAGCCGGCGGAGAAACCGGTCGAAGCGACCGCATCGACGCCGCGCGCGGGCAATGATCCCATGACCAGTCTGGTCAAGGCGACGACCTCGACGCCGCCGTCCGCGATCCGTCCGCCGGCACCGATTCCGGTGCAGCAGAGCCCGGCCGCGCGGCGCATCGCCGGCGTGCAGCGCGCCCTGTCCGAATACGGCTACGGCAATCTGAAGATCACGGGCACGCTGGGCGGCGAAACCCAGTCCGCGATCCAGAAATTCGAGCGGGAGCACAAGATGCCGGTCACCGGCCAGGTCTCCGACCGCCTGCTGCGCGAGCTCGCCGCCGCAATCGGCCATCCCGTCGAATAGTCGTCACGGCAGCGCGCAAGGCTGGTGCTGTTGGCGGCACTGGCCTATCGTCCTTTCCATGCGTTTGAAATCCAACATATGGGTCGCGGCCTATTTGCGCCGGTGTCAGACCGAGGGCGTGTTCGGGGCGGTGCGCCGCCGCGGCGCCGAGGAGGCGGGCGCGGTGTTCGTGAAGGTGTCGCTGCTCGACGGCAACGCGATGCTCTACGTGCCGGCGCCGCAGACATCTTATGACGACGGCCGCCCGGTTGACCGCTTCTTCGTGCCGGTCGCGCCGCAGCCGCTGCCGGAGCACGCGATCGAGGAGCGCCTGACCAAGGAGCTCCGCTTCGATCCGGATGCATGGATCGTCGAGACCGAGGACCGCGCGGGGCGGCATTTCCTGGAATTGGCGAAGACGTAACGCCAACGGTCATTGCGAGCGCAGCGGCTTGTCCGCCGAAGCTTGCGCGAAGGCGGAAGCAATCCAGAATCTTTCCGGGGAGGGGCTCTGGATTGCTTCGCTGCGCTCGCAATGACGAGCTTGGGCACGTTGCGTGCCCAATACCCAACGTCGGCCGCCCCGAGGCAGGTGCGGGCAAATCAGCCCTCCGACGATCCGCCGGTACCCGTCCGCATCGCAGGCGCGGAGCCCGGCTGCACGCCCGGCCGCGTCTGGCTGGCGCCGGCGCGGGCGCGATGGCGTTCGCCGTCATGCAGCGAGGACTGGTGCTTGGCTCGCGTGACGGCGAGCGTCGAGCCGCGCCAGGCCGCCAGCATCACCAGCGCCGAGCGGTCGTCGAGGCGATCGTAGAGCCGCGACAGCCGGTACACCTCGTTCACGGAATTGCCGATCTCCGGCTTGAAGAACAAGAGGATGCGCTGGAAGTTCGGGCTCGGCATGTCGAGCGCGCGCGCGGCGACCGCAAGCGCTTCGCCGCCGGCATCGTCGACGATCTGTGCCGCGACGCGCGAGGGCAGGATCAGGCTGTCGCCGAGCTCGAGCGTGAAATTATCGACGTCGCCTGCGATCGCCGCCATCTCCAGGATCTGGATCGCGCGCTTGGCGCGCACGGTCGGAATCCGCGGTGCTGCCTTCAGCGGCGTCTGCGCCAGATTGTGCAGATCAGCGCGCGCTCGGAGGCGGTCGCGCGGAAGAACATGTCGTGGATCTCGGCGGCGTCCTTCGGCTGCATCGCCATGTTCGCGGCCATGCGCTGCTCGGCCTCGGTCGGCGTGCTGGCCTGGGACGGGGCCGGCGCGGTCGCGGGGATTTCGCGCGCCAGCGGCACCCTGCGGCCTTCCTGGGCCGCGACCAGCCCGAGCTTTTGCAGCACCGGGACGGGCGTCTGCGGATAGATGGCGAGCTTCGCCTTGATGGCCGCGCGCGTCGCATCGTCGACCTGGTCGATCAGCCGCGTCGCAAGCTCGATGAACTGACGCTGTTCGTCATCGCTATGGACGCGGGTCTGGACATAGAGGTCGGTCAGCACGCGCAGCAGCGTCGGCCGAACATCGACGCCTTCGCGACGGGAGAGGCTCATCAGCCCGTCGAATCCGGGAAACAGCGACTTGGTCATGGAGGCGTACGCAACTCGGAGAAGATACTTGGGGCGAGCCTAGCGCAGGTTCCTTTAAAGCCTCGTTAAGGAAAACGAGACGTGAAGCCGACGCTTAAATTGAGGCCTTCTCGTGCCGCGTCGGGACGGCGCCGCCGGTCCGTGCGGTTACGGTCCAAAGCGCATGTTTACACCCCGTTAACCATGAGCTGATCTTAATGATCGCGATGTTGCAGGGGCGTATTTTGATCGCGCGGCAATTGAGAGAGCTGACATGGGGACCATCATCGAATTTCCGGCCGGTCGCCGGGCAGGCTCGTCGGGGGACGTCACACCGCGCGCGGACACGGGGATGATTCTGATTCTCCCGGTGATCCGTATCGAGCGCGAGAGCGACGAAACCAGCGGCGATCGCGGGCCGGAGCAGGGCACAGCGCCGGGGCGCCGTCGTCGCCGCCGCTAGGACCGGCTTCTTTGCAATGCCGGACCCCATCCGCCATATCCGGCCTTTCGTATCGGCCGTCCTGCTCGCGCTGCTCGGCGCGACGTTGGGCGCTTGCAGCGGCGGCGATTTCGGCCGCACCCGCGCCGACATGCGCAGCGACGACATGCATCGCTGGCTGGGCGCCGAGGCTACCGGCAGCGTCGGCCTGAGGCCTTCGCAATTCCAGCTCACCGACGAGGAGCGCCAGCTTCGCGACCTCGCCTATCCCATGATCGAGCCGCCGCTGTCGCGCCCGGCCTGGAAGAGCGTATTCGGCGACTACAAGCCGCTGCCCTCGCCGTGGCGGCAGAAGATCGTGTTCGACCGCACCATGTACGGCCGCACCCTGATCGACGAGCCGCACCGCTCGCACTCCTCGCGCTATGCGCAGCTGATCGAGGACGTCCGCAACGACATCACCCGTTTCGAGCCGTTCTTCGCCAGCGCGATCCGGGTCATCGATCTCGACAGGAAGCGCGATGCCAGCATGGCGCGCGTCTCCGCGCTTTCGCCGTGGGAGAGGGACGATGCGGTCGCGCGCATGCAGGAGAACTCGCTGATCGTGCAGTGGGTGCAACAGTGCCTGGAGCAGCGCGTCTCCTCCTATCGCTGGGCCCTGGAGCGCCTGGTGATCCAGGCGCCCGACGGCATGGCCGCCGATGCCGACCGCCTGATCGGCGAGCTCGCCGCGCAGACCGCCAATCCGCCGGTCATGAGCCAGCCGCCTTACGGCCGCGCCGTCGTGGTGAAGGGCTGAGCGGTTTGCGAGCGACCGGTTTCCTGTGACGCAGAGACGGGCGGCGCGTCAGCGCTGCCCGTCGTGCACGCCGAGGCTTCGCAGCATGCGCTGCTTCACCGTCCGCGCGATCGCGGCCGGAGCCTCATCGGGGATCGCAAAGCAGGAGCTCGCGTTGATCTCGCACAGCACGTAGCTATCGGCGCCGGCCGCATCTTTCGGCCCGTACAGGAAGTCCGCATCCCAGATCACGGGCAATGACGGCTCGTCGATACCGAGCGTCGCCATCATCTGCGGCGTCCACTCGTCCTCCATCGCTCGCCGCAGCGCCTGGAATTGCGGTGCGTCAGGACCGTGCATGATGCGCGGCCCAGGCTGAGCTTCGGGGGAATCCGGCCCCTCCGGCGGCGGCGGGATCAGGGCCTTGATCTTCTGGTGTCCAAAGCCTGCAACCCTGGCGCCACTCATGTAGCAACGAATCATGCCGTCGGGCAGGCGCGGCTGAAACGCCTGGTCGATGATGCAGCCGCCCCCGCCGAAATAGGGCTCGCACCGCGCGAAGAGAGCATCGAGCGGCATGTCCTCGGGCGTGCTGCCGCGCTGCGCATGCAGCACGCGAACCATGCCGTCGCTGTCGGGCAGCGCTTCCACCTTCCAGACGCCCTGGCCGCCATTGCCGCGGTTCTGCTTCAGCACGCGCGGCCCCTTCGCGCGAAGGCGCGCGGGAAACTGGCTGCGGAAGCCTGCGGCGGTGTCATAGCGATGCGTGTCCGCGCCCCAGCCGAGATGACGCGTCCGGTAGAGCACCTCCTTGACGCCCATTTTCAGGATAGCGTCGGGATGCGCGCTCACCCATGGCCCATGCGCGGCGACGTCGCGCAGCAGGGCGTCGAGCCCGGCGCGCGTCTTGCCCTGGTGGATCGGATCGACCCAGACCAGCACGCCGTCGGCTCCGAGCAATTGATCGCGGACGGCGCCCGCGAAGCTCTCGTCGTAGATCACCGGGTAGGCTTCGATGCCGACGGCGGCGAGGGCTTCGAAGACGCGGACGAAGCGGCTGTTCTGCGCCGTGGCCTCGCGGCGCACGGCAGCGTCGCCGCGTGAGAGGATGGCTACGGTGTGGCGGGGAGAGGAGTGACGTTCGGTGTCCATGCGCAAGCTCCACGTATTGCGTGCTGCGCAGAGCTTGGACCGGGGTCTCAAGGGGAGTCTGCATTGTCCCCGTGAGGACCAGCTTACGTGAGATGGTCTTCAGGGTTCAAGAGTGTTGGCGTGGTTCCAACGAATCGTAAAATTCTTTGTGAGGACCCTTGGGGAGCGGTGAGTTGACAGCCCGCCCACCCCGGCTTCTACTCGGCCGCCCGGGGACATGCGATCTCCCCGTGAGGCGACATGCCCAAGAATCGCGTCCTGATTTTTCGCCAAGGACGCCACATGTCATCTGACACCCCGATATTATCCGACACATCATTTCGGCTCATTGTTCCGGCGCGGCGCGCCGGCCTTGCCGATGCGCGTCACCTTGCGAAACGGACTTCACCTGGGGCGGGGACACGACCAGGAGAACGACCATGCGCACACGGACAATCCTTCGGGCTTTCCTCATTCTGGCGCTGGCGGGCGGCGCATCGGCCGCACGCGCGCTGACCCAGGACGAGCTCGTCGCCAGGATCAAGGCGGCTGGCTACACCGAGGTCAGCGACATCAAGTCGACCGCAGAGGGAACGACCGCCAGGGCGATCAAGGACGGCAAGCCGGTGCAGCTCGTTGTCGACAGCAGCGGCCAAATCAAGGAGCGAAACTAAGGCAGCTCCGGAATCCGAATTCAAGCTCAAGGGAGCGAAACAATGCGCAAGACAATCTCGGCGCTCATGGCCATCGGCGCCTGCTTCATCACGACCGCCCGCGCGCAGGATGTCGACTGGCAAAAGGTCGATGATGCGCTCGGCCGCAAGCCGGCGGTGACCGGCGACGTGCATCGCTACGGCTTTCCGCGCACCGACCTCACGGTGACGCTCGATGGCGTCACGATCAAGCCGGCGCTGGCGCTCGGGGGCTGGGTTGCGTTCAAGCCCGCCCATGGCGGCGTCATGGCGATGGGCGATCTGGTGCTGCTCGAGTCCGAGATCAACCCGGTCATGCTGAAGATGATCGCGAGCGGGCTGGAGATCACGGCCGTGCACAATCATCTGCTCGGCGCGAGCCCGGCGACGTTCTACATGCACGTCGCCGGTCACGGCGATCCGCTCAAGGTCGCAACCGCCCTCAAGGAGGCGCTCACCGAAAGCAAGACGCCGCTTTCCGTGCCGGCTCCTGCGGCCCCGCCGCCGGCCGTCGATCTCGACACCGCGCAGCTCGACCAGATCATCGGCGTCAAGGGACAGGCCAATGGCGGCGTCTACCAGTTCAACGTGCCCCGCCGCGAACCCGTCACCGAGCAGGGCATGCAGCTGAGCCCGGTCGGGCCGCTGGGCGTTGCAACCGCCATCAACTTCCAGCCCACCGGCGGCGGCAAGGCGGCCATCACCGGCGACTTCGTGCTGACCGGCGACGAGGTGAACCCCGTCATCAAGGCGTTGCGGTCGCACGGCATCGCCGTAACGGCGCTGCACAGCCACATGCTGGATGAGCAGCCGCGCCTGTTCTTCATGCATTTCTGGGCCAACGACGACGCGATCAAGCTCGCCAATGGCTTGCGGGCCGCGCTCGACAAGACCGCGAGCACGAAGACCTGAAGCGGTGCCCGATCTGAATCGGTCTCCGATCGGGCCGTCTGAGTGAAATGCGTTCGTGGCGTTCGAGCCTACCTGGCCTCGACCACTTCACCATCCTCTTTCACGAACCGCCCGACCGGATTGTCCAGCAGATCGATGACGGCCTCCGAGGGCCGGCACAGCCGCGTGCCCTTCGCCGTCACCACGATCGGACGGTTGATGAGAATCGGATGCGCCATCATGAAGTCGAGCAATTCGTCGTCCGTCCATTTGGGATCGGCGAGGCCGAGCTCCTTGTAGGGCGTTCCCTTTTCGCGAAGCAGCGCCCGGACCGGAATTCCCATCGCCGCGATCAGCTCCTTGAGCCTGTCGCGCGACGGCGGCGTCTTCAGATACTCGATGACGACTGGCTCGGTGCCGCTCTGCCGGATCATCGCAAGCGTGTTGCGCGAAGTGCCGCAGCCGGGGTTGTGATAGATCGTGACACTCATGATCGGGTCTCCGCAACAATACGGTTGACGGCGCGGACGATCGGGCGCATCGTTGCGCCATGAAGATTGCCGACGCAGCAGCACGTTTGGAAGCCCTGGGTAATCAGACCCGGCTTCAGATCTATCGCGCATTAGTCAGGGCTGGACACGCGGGCATGCCCGTCGGTCGCTTGCAGGAAAAGCTGAAGATTCCAGCCTCGACGCTGTCGCACCACATCAAGACTCTGGTCTCGGTGGGGCTCGTCAGTCAGATCAGGGAATCGACAACGCTTGTCTGTCACGCGAACTTCGAGGCCATGCAGGGTCTGGTCGATTTCCTGGCGGCGGAGTGCTGCGCTGACGAGGTCGGGTGCAGGAATACGCAGACGGCCGCGTGATGTTTTTTGGCCTATGTTGTTCGATGATTCTAGAAATATGGGAGGAGAACGAATGAACGCCAGGATGGTCGCCATCATCGGGGCAGGACCTGTCGGCTTGGCTGCAGCAGCCCATATGCTCGAACGCGGCATGTCGCCCGTTGTGCTGGAGGCCGGCCCCGAGGCTGGGCACGCCATCCGCCAGTGGCAGCATGTCCAGCTGTTCTCGCCGTGGGAGCACAACGTCGACAAGGCTGCCGCGCGCATGCTGGCGCCGACGGGATGGAATTCGCCGGACCCACAGTCCTATCCGACCGGCGGCGAGCTGCTTGACGGGTACCTGACGCCGCTCGCCACGCGAACGCCGCTGCGCGAGGCGATCCGGACCTCCAGCCGCGTCACGGCCATCAGCCGCGCCGGCTTCGACAAGGCGAAGACCAGGGGCAGGGAGCAGGCGCCGTTCGAAATCCGTTACCAGAACGGCAAGGGGCCCGAGGTGCTGCATGCGGATGCCGTGATCGACACATCAGGCACATGGCTCTCTCCCAATCCGGCCGGCCGCAACGGCTTGCCTGCGATCGGCGAGCCGGAGTGCAGCGCTCGTATCGCTTACGGCATGCCGGATGTGCAGGGTGCGCGCCGCGCCCGATATGCCGGCAAGACCGTTGCTGTCCTGGGCGCGGGCCATTCCGCGATCGGTACGCTCATCGATCTCGTGCATCTCGCCGACGATGAGCCGGGCACGCAACCCGTCTGGCTGTTGCGCGGCGCCGATCCTGCGAAGGCATTCGGTGGCGGCCGGAACGACAAGCTCGCTGCACGCGGCGAGCTGGGCGCTGCTTTCGCCGCGCTTGTCGCCTCCGGCAACATAAAGGTCGAGACCGAATTCGGCGTCACGCACCTCTCGGAATCCGACGGTCGCCTCGAGATCGCGGCTGGCTCGTGTTGCGGTGCGCGCAGCGTGATCGCAGACGAATTGATCGTATCGACCGGCTTCCGTCCCGACTTCTCCTTCTTGTCCGAGCTGCGCCTGCGGCTCGATCCCGCCATCGAGGCGCCCGCCGCGCTCGCGCCGCTGATCGACCCCAACGAGCATAGCTGCGGGACGGTGCGCCCGCATGGCGCGCGGGAGCTCGCGCATGACGAGCCGGGCTTCTATCTCGCCGGCATGAAATCCTACGGTCGTGCGCCAACTTTCCTGATGATGACGGGCTATGAGCAGGTCCGCTCGATTGCCGCCGATCTTGCTGGCGACAAGGCGGCGGCGGCCAGAGTCGAGCTCGTGCTGCCCGAGACCGGCGTCTGCACGCGCGGCGGCCTCGAGACCGTTGCCACGTCGGAATGCTGCGGCGGGCCGGCAAAGCAGGCTTCATTGGCCTGCTGCGCCGCCGACGAAACGGCGAAGACGTCGGGCGCTTCCGGGTGTGGCTGTTCATGAGGCGCTCTCGCCGGCGATCGCGCTGTCTTGCTCGCGATGGAGGGCTCCATTCCTAAGCTGAGCGGTCGGTCCCTGATTGCGGTGATGTGCATCGGCCAGGTCGGCAATCTGCTGCCGCATGTCACGCTGTCCGCAAACCTGGCGCAGCACCTGATGCCGGCGTGGGGGCTCTCCGCCGCCGAAGGCGGCTTGATGGCGAGCGGCTATGCCTTCGGTTACATGCTCGCAGTGCCCGTGCTCACGACCTTGACCGACCGCATCGATGCGCGCCTCGTCCTGCTCTGGGGCTCGATCATCAGCGGCCTCGCGACCGCAGCGTTCGGTCTCTTCGCGCAAGGGTTTTGGTCGGGGACCGCGATCTGGTCGCTCGCGGGACTTGGCTTTGCCGGCGCCTACATGCCGGGCCTGAAGGCGCTGACGGATCGGCTTCCCGCCGGCGACACGTCGCGGGCGGTCACGCTGTACACGTCGAGCTTCTCGGTCGGCGTCGGCCTCTCGTTTCTCGTCGCGCAATTGATCGCCGACGGCTGGGGATGGCGGTCCGCTTTCCTTGTCACCGGCTGCGGCCCGATCGCCATGGTGGTCGCGTGCCTCCTGATCGACCGGCGGCAACCCGCGCCGAAGGCCGGGCGGCTGCTGAACTTCGCGCCCGTCTTCGCCAACCGCGAAGCACTCGGATACATCCTGGGCTATGGCGCCCATTGCTTCGAGCTCTACGGCATCCGCACCTGGCTGGTCGGGTTCTGGACATTCGTCGTCGCGCATCAAGGCGCGCCATCGTGGCTGAGCCCCGTGGTGCTGAGCTTCTGCTTCGCGGTGATCTCGATGCCCGCCAGCATCCTCGGCAACGAGGCCGCGCTGAAATTCGGCCGCCATCGTGCGATCACGCTTGTGATGATTGCGTCGGCCTGCGTGGCGCTGGTGATCGGGCTCAATGCGACGGCGCCGGCATGGCTGCTCGCACTGTTGCTGTTCATCTATGGACTGACCGTGCCGGCAGATTCCGGCGCATTGACCGCCGGCATGTCGGCCGCGGCGGCATCCGAGCATCGCGGCGCGACGCTCGCGCTGCACTCGACGGTGGGCTTCGGCCTGTCCGCTCTTGGAGCATGGGGAACCGGCGCCGCACTCGACATCGCCGGCGGTCCGCAGAGCGCGAGCGGCTGGCTGCTGGCGTTCGTCGTTCTTGCCGGCGGAATCGCACTGGGGCCGGTGGCGCTGCTATGGGCGCGCATGACGCAGGCAAAGTAACGATCGTAGAGCACGTGCTCCCAAACAAAACACCCGCGACGGACTGCTCCGCGCGGGTGTGACGAACTCTCGATAATGCCAATATGCCCCTGTTTTGCCCGACGAGTCAAACCTGCTCGCAGGTCGCCGATAGGGCGACAGGCACGGTGTTCGCGGATCGGTGAACGTCAAACGTCCGGCGTGTGCCCGGGGCAGCCCGAGCATGTGTTGAGACTGCAGTTTGCAGAACTACTGTCGTGCCGCGCCGCTGGCTCCGGGGATCTGTCCCCCGAACTTTGAGGGGCCGGTGCCACTGACGCTCGTCGGCCCGCCCGCCGTCCCGTTCGGGTCGGTCCTGGCCGCGGTCCGGCCGGGGCCGTGCATCATGTTCATTGAATTGAACCACCCGTGATGGTGATGGCGTTTGGCGCCGTGGGCCGAGGCATAGCCGGTCGAGCAGGCGAGTAAGATCGCTAAAGCAAGCGTTGCTGTTTTCATCTGGGTTTCCTCTCCAATTGAGGAAACTGCATGGGCAAGCAACTTGTTCCAAGGCTACGCCGATCGTCACACTGGAAGCGTCTCTTAAGCGTTTCTCAAGCGTCGGTCACGTCGACGGGACGTTCCGCACCCCCTGTCCACATGGTCAAGCCGACGGCGGGCCGAAGCATCACGCCCTACAAACGGGTGCACCCGATCGAAAGGAGGTCGTCTGGTGATTTCAATGCCCCGCTACCGTGCATGGGGTTGTTTTCGCAGTTTTGTTTGGCATCGCCGAAACCGCCGCTCAGCGCCGTCCGCGCGGCGCCTCGGCCTTGGCCTGCGGTTCGGTCTGCGGGCCGCAGGTCGCCGCCTGGAGCGTCGCCTGCGCCTGCGGCATCAGGCCGGGCTCGGGGGCGAGCGCCTTCATCACGATCAGGCCGGTGGTGCTGGGCGAGTCGATGATCAGGCGGTCTGCCGCGGTGACCTCTTCGTCCTCCGGCAGCTCCTCGTGCTGCGCTTCGGTCATCAGGTCGAGCTCGATCACCTTCTTGCCGGCCGAGCGGTCGTTGATGGCGTAATAGGCGATCTCGTTGCGGGTGTAGAACGACACCGAGGTGTAGGCCTGGCTTACCGGCACGGTCAGCTTGATCGGGCCGCCCGAGAGGTCGTAGCGGCAGATCGCCAGCGCAAAGGCCGGGTCCATGAACGGCATCGGCGAGGTCTGCGGATCGGCGCGGGGAAGCTGCGTCACGCCGTTGAGCTTGGTCATCGGCGTCAGCCGCGAATAGGCATCCTGCGTCGCGATCCGCGGCAGCGCCAGCACGCTGACGAGATGGACCACGAGGCCCAGCACCACGCCGGCAACGATGGTGAAGGCGAGGCGGATCATGAGCAGCCCACCGTCGAGATGGTGGGCATCGGCGCATCGCGCTGGGTGCGCGTGGCAACCCCGACCGGGGTGTCGTAGAGGCGCAGCATCAGGGCGTAGCGCTCGATGCCGCCGGTCGGCAGCCAGTTGCCGGCGCGCGAGCGCGAGGCGATGCGGATCTCGAACGAGCCGTCGGACGAGCGCACGATCTCCTGGCTGGTGAAGCCGTAGCGCTGCAGCGAATTGGCGACGAGGTGGCCCTTGCGGTCGTACAGCGTCAGCGTCCAGAACCGCGCCGGCGGCGTCACGCCGGACACGATCACGTCGCAGCGGCCGTCGAGCGCCTTCTTCTTGTCATCAGTGGTCGCGGTGAAGGCGACGCCGTCGCCGGTGCCGATCGGCAGCTCGCCGTTGCGCACGATGGTGGCGCGCGAATACGGATCGACGTCGGCGGTGCCGGTGCGCGGCCGCGCCGTCCAGGCGCCGATGGTGAGCGCGCCGATCTCGGTGCCGCGCGTCGTCGTCATCCAGGTGGCGCCGACGCCCACCACGGTCGCGAGCAGAAGGGCCGTCAATGTGATCAGGATCAGTCGCACGGGTTTCGATCAGTTCTTGCGCGGGGCGGATGTATTCGCATTCTCTTCCGCATAATTCTGCGGGAAGGCGAGTGCACTCGATGCCGAGGACGGCTTGGCCGGATTGCTGTCGTCAGCCGTCGATTTGTTCACGGTCCTGGCGGCGTCATCGAGCAGCTTCTCGACGCGCACCAGGATGTCGGCGCCGCGCTTGGTCAGCACGGGCGGCGGACCGGGCTTGGTCTCCAGCACCTTCGGCGCCGCGCTGGCCTGCGCGTTCGCGTCCTTCGGCTGCGGCGGCAGCTTCTGGCCCATGCCGATGCCGGGGATCTCCCGGACCTCGACGCCCTGATGCGCGGCGACCATGATGTCGTGCCAGGTCTGCGCCGGCAGCGAGCCGCCGGTCATGCGGTTGGTCGGCGAGTAGTCGTCGTTGCCGTACCAGACCGCGCAGGTGAAATTGCCGGTGTAGCCGACGAACCAGGCGTCGCGATACGCGTTGGTCGTGCCGGTCTTGCCCGCCGTCGGAATGCCATCGAGGGCTGCGCGACGCGCGGTGCCTTCGCTGACGACGTGGCTCATCATGCCCGCCATGTCGGCGGCGGTGTTCGGCGGAATCGCCTGCTTCGGCTTCGGGCCGTCGCGGTCCCAGCGCCAGACCAGATCGCCGCCGCCGGTGCGTACCTCCAGCACCGAATGCGGCGTCACCGCCTTGCCGCGGTTCGGGAACGTCGCATAGGCGACGGCATGCTCGAGCACGGTGACTTCGTCCGAGCCGATCGGCAGCGAGGGCGTGTCGGGCAGCGGCGCCTTGAGGCCGAAGCGGCGCGCGACCTCGACGATCTTGGCGCGGCCGATCTTGGCCGGGTTCGGCGCCTTCGGCTGTTCCTTCTGGCCGATCGCGATGGACAGCTTCACCGGCACGACGTTGATCGAGCGCGTGATCGCCTGCGTCAGCGTCACCGAGCCGGAATAGGAATGGCCATAGTTCTGCGGGCACCAATTGCCGATGCAGACCGGGCCGTCGACCACGACCGAGTTCGGCGTGAAGCCGTTGAGCAGGGCCGTGGTGTAGACGTAGGGCTTGAACGAGGAGCCGGGCTGGCGATAGGCGTCGGTGGCGCGGTTGAACTGGCTGGCGCCATAGTCGCGGCCGCCGACCATGGCGCGGATGCCGCCGTCGAGATCGGCGACGACGGTCGCGGCCTGCGTTGCGTGATAGTCGCGGCCGAACTGGCGGAGCTGGTTCTCGATCGCGTCCTCCGCCGCCTTCTGCACGTTGGTGTCGATGGCGAGGCGCACCACGAACACGCGCTCGACGTATGATTTCGGGAAGGTGTCGACCAGCTTGCGCATCTCGTCGAAGGCGTAGTCGAGATAGTAGTTCGGCGATGCCTCGTCGCGGCGGTCGACGGCGAAGGCCGGGTTGCGGCGGGCGCCGAACACCTGGCCCTCGGTCATGAAGCCGGCATCGACGAGGTTGTCGAGCACGACGTTGGCGCGGGCACGTGCTGCGGGCAGGTTGATGTGCGGCGCGTATTTGGTCGGCGCCTTGAACAGGCCGGCGAGCATCGCCGCCTCCGACAGCGTGACGTCGCGCGCGGACTTGTTGAAATAGAAATGCGCCGCGCCGTCGACGCCGAAAGTGCCGCCGCCCATATAGGCGCGGTCGAGATACAGTTTGAGGATCTCGTTCTTGGTCAGGCGCCATTCCAGCCAGATCGCGAGGAAGGCCTCGTTGACCTTGCGCTCGATGGTGCGCTCGTTGCTCAGGAACAGGTTTTTCGCGAGCTGCTGGGTGATCGAGGAGCCGCCCTGCCGCACGCCGCCGGCTTGCGCGTTGGTGACGAGCGCGCGCGCGGTGCCGGCGATGTCGATGCCGAAATGCTCGTAGAAGCGGCGGTCTTCGGTCGCCAGCGTCGCCTTGATCAGGACATCCGGAAAGTCTTCCAACGGAATGGAGTCGTTGTGCTTGATGCCGCGGCTGCCGATCGGATTGCCGTAGCGGTCGAGGAAGCTCACCGCGAGATCGGACTTCTTCAGCCAGTCCTCATCCGCAGTCTCGCGGAAGGCGGGGATGGCGAGCGTGAGCATCACGACGAGGCCGCCAAGCCCCAGGGTGGCCGCCTCCGACAGCGGCTCGATGAATACCCAGCGCTTCCACCGCCCGACATAGAAGCGGTCCATGAAGGTCGAGTAACGCTCGTAGAGCTCGCGGATGCCCTTGGCCGAGGAGAACAGGGAGGAATCGATGCGGGCATCGAGGTCCAGGAAGAAATTCCCGACCTTGTGCTTCCATTGCGGTGGTATGGTCTGGCGCACCTAGAACCCTTGAGGCTTGGTTCGAAAGCGTTCAAGCACCCGGCCGGGGGCGGCATCGAGACGTCTTGAGGGAATGTTGCGGCAAACCCAAGGCGCCCGGTTCGCGTCCTCTGGGGACTCTGTGTTCCTTCTAGCCGAGCAGGGCCCATAAACCAATGGTCAGGCTCGCGATTTTGAACAGGCCTAATTGAACCCCGGTTCATTACGGGCGTTCCGGGGACGTTGCTTGCAGCGTCACGGCCGCGCGGCCTAGATGGGTTAGCCGTAGCTCTTTCGAATCTTGTTGAGGCGCATGACCGCAGCTCCCAAACGACCTTCCGGACAGGAAGGATTCTTCTGGAAAACCAAGACGTTGGAAGAGATGTCTGGGGAGGAGTGGGAGAGCCTGTGCGACGGCTGCGGCCGCTGCTGCCTGAACAAGCTCGAGGCCGAGGACACCGGCCAGATCTATTTCACCCATATCGGCTGCAAGCTGCTCGATGGGTCGACCTGCGCCTGCAAGGATTACCCGAATCGCTCCGATAAGGTTCCGGACTGCGTCCGCCTGACCCCGGCCAATGTCCGCACCCTGAACTGGCTCCCGCCAAGCTGCGGCTACAAGCTCGTCGCGGAGGGACGCGACCTCTATTGGTGGCATCCGCTGGTCTCGGGCGATCCCAACACTGTTCATGAAGCCGGCGTCTCCGTGCGCGGCCGGGTCGAGGGCAGCGAGGAGGAGGTCCCGGACGAGGAACTCGAGGACCACATCGTGCAATGGCCCGCCGTGCTGCCGAAACGGGCACGTCTGAAGCGACGCCCGAAGGACTGATCCGTCGTTTGGCTCTTTCGGCCATCACGTCTTCGGGATGACCCGGGGGTGGGATGCACCCATGCGCCGCGGTGCCTGCCCGAGAAGAACTTTGCTGTCTACATTGGCTTCATAGAACGAATCCTTCGCGGCGTTGCGCCGCTCCCATGCGTCCGATCGAGATGAACAAGTTCGACCGGCAGAGCAGTTCTGCCGACATCCAGGCATTGCCCGACGACATCGCCGAGGAGCTCTCCCGACTTCCGAGCGAGGTGATCAGCGTCGATGACGCGCCGTCCATCGCGCCGCCGGCCCCGCTGAGTTCCGACGAGGTCCGCACCATCGTCATCAGCCTGATGCTGACGATGTTCCTGGCCGCCCTCGATCAGACCATCGTGGCGACCGCACTGCCGACCATCGGGCGCCAGTTCCAGGACGTTTCCAACCTGTCCTGGGTGATCACGGCCTACCTGCTCGCCTCGACCGCGGTCGCGCCGGTGTTCGGCACGCTGAGTGACATCTATGGCCGCAAGGCCATGATCATCACGTCGCTCAGTTTGTTCGTGACTGGCTCGATCCTTTGCGCGATCGCACCGAACATGCCGATGCTGATCCTCGCGCGCGGCCTCCAGGGTCTCGGCGGCGGCGGCATCATGCCGGTCGTGCAGACGGTGATCTCCGACGTCGTGAGCCCACGCGAACGCGGCCAGTACCAGGCCTATTTCTCCAGCGTCTGGATGGTCGGCGGCATCCTCGGCCCTGTGATCGGCGGCGTGTTCGCCGAGCATCTGCACTGGTCGATGATCTTCTGGATCAACCTTCCGCTCACGGCCGCAGCGCTGGCGCTGCTGCTGCCGAAGATGAAGAAGATCCCGGTCTTCCACCGCAAGCGCAAAGTCGACTGGCTCGGCGGCGTGCTGCTGATGGCCTCCGCAGTCGTGTTCATGCTGGTGCTGACCTGGGGCGGCACGCGCTATCCCTGGCTGTCGCCGACCGTGCTCGCGATGGTGGGCGGTGCCGTCGCGCTCGCCGTCACCTTCGTCTGGCATGCACGCCGTGCGGACGAGCCGTTCCTGCCCCTGCCTCTGCTCGGCGGATCGGTCGTACCATTCGGCCTGACCGCCGGCGGCTGTGCGCTCGGCGCGATCACCGGCCTCACCGTGCAGCTCCCGCTCTATTACGAGTCGGTCTACCATCTCAGCGCCAGCGAGGCGGGGCTTGCGCTGATTCCGCTCGCGGCGGTCTCGACCTGCGGTGCGGCGATCGCCGGCCGCACCATGGCGCGCGCCAAGCACTACAAGCGCGTCGCCATCGTCGGCACGTCCTGGGCGGCGCTCTGCGGCCTCGGTCTCACGTTCACCACCTTGCCGCTGTGGGGGCTGCTGCTGCTGATGGCGGCGTTTGCGCTGGGCCTCGGCACGACCTTCCCGGTCTGCGTGGTCTCGATCCAGAATTCGGTCTCGCGGCCGCAAGTCGGCACCATAACCGGCGCGCTGAACTTCTTCCGCTCGCTGATGTCCTCGTTCACGGTCGCGGCCTTCGCGGCGATCCTGCTGATCGCGCTCGGCGCCGACATTCCGCTCGCCGGCGAACATCATGTCGCGGGCAGCATCCCTGCGATCCCCACCGAGGACATGCGGCACGCATTCCGCTACGTCTTCGGCGCCGCCACCGCGCTGATGACGGGCGCCGCGCTCTGCCTGATCATGATGGAGGAGCGGCCGCTCGCCGGCCCCTCCGTTACGCCGCAGGTGGAGATGGCGGAGTAAAATTAGCCGCCGCGATCGGCGTAAGCATCTTCGCCGGCGGGGCTACCGGCCTCCTGCCGTGCCCTCGTCGCAAGATGGCTCTTCAGCCGCGCCAGCGCGTCGGCAGACCAATCACTGATATCGGTGACCGCGACCCAGGCGTCGACGTAATGTTCGGGCGCGTAGACATGGCCAAAGCCCATCGGGGTATGGGTCGCGACCGCCATGTCGAGTGCGAGCTGCAGCATCGTCACGACCGGATACCATCGCAGCTCCGGTGAGACATCCGGCCCGCGCGGTGCGCTCATCCAGGCCGGGGGCTGAAAGGCATCGCGGTAGGCGAAGAACGTGATCGCGTCGCTGGCATATTGCAGGTAGACGACGCGCATCGGGCCCCAGGGCGTATCCGGCGGTACCGTCGGCCCGTTCTGGTTCATGAAGCGCACGAAGCGGCTGTCGCGGAATTCCGGCAGCCACGCCGGCGAGCCCGGATTGCGGTTCGCGGTGACCGAGCGCCAGATGCGGCTCTCGAAGGGAGGTCCGCTCCATAGTGCGCCGGCGATGGGATTGCCGATCGTCTCGAACAGCTCCGCGGATTGTTCCGAGTTCATGGCGCCGAGGCTGAGGCCGTGCAGGTACAGCTTCGGCCGCTTGTCCTTCGGCAAGCTCGTCCAGTAGCCGTAGATTTCCGCGAACAGGGCGCGCGCCGCCTCCGCGCCGTACTCGGGCTGAAACAGCAGCGACAGCGGGCTGTTGAGGTAGGAGTACTGCATCGCGACGCTCGAGACATCGCCGTGGTGCAGATATTCGACCGTATCCATCGCGGACGGATCGATCCAGCCGGTCCCGGTCGGCGTGATCACGATCAGGATCTTGCGTTCAAAGCCGTGCTGGCGCTTGAGCTCCTCGAGCGCGAGCTTCGCGCGCGCCTGCGCCGTGCCTCCACCGGCGAGGCCCACATAGACGCGCACGGGGTCATGTGCGGCCCGGCCCGTGACGGCGCCTATGTCCGCGGCGGTCGGACCCGAGGCAATGAAGCGGCGGCCGGTGCGCCCCAGCTCCGTCCACTTCAGCAGCGACGCCGGACTTCCCGTGCGATCCGGCGCGGTCGGCTGCGGCCGTTCGGGCTCGTGTAGGGCGTCGAGCTCACGGAAAGACGAATCGAGTGCGCGAAATGCCGTGCTGATCAGGACGTTGCTGGCAATGGACCAGAACAGCAGGCCTGCAGCCACGATGCCTATGACGTTCGCGATCTTGCGGGGAATGATGCGCTTCGCGTGCCAAATGAGGAATCGCGACACAAGCGCGAATAGCCGCCCCAGCAGCAGCAATGCGGCGAACGTGACGAGGGCGATGGCGCAGACCTTGAAGGGATGCGCGGTCTCGACCGGCGCCATCTTCATCACGGCGCGGACCGAGTTCTGCCATTCGGCGGCGCGCCAGAGATAGATGAGGACGACGAGCAGGCAGCCGGCCGCGACCAGCGCATTGGCCTGCGAGCGCAGGCGCGCCGATGGCTCTGGCAGCTCAAGATAGTGCCACAGCCAGCGCCAAAGATTGCCGGCAAGGTAGCCGATCGCGAAGCAGGCGCCGGCGAGGGCACCTTGGGTGAGATAGCTCCGCGGCACCAGCGTCGGCGTCAGCGCGGCCGCGAAGAACAGGGCGCCCAGCATGAGGCCGACGCCGGACAGCGAGACCAGTTGTCGCCGAATGAGCCGGGTCAGATACATGAAAGCACCTTAAGAACGAAGCTAAAGTTTGTCCTTGTTTGGGAAGCCGCTCTTTCGCGGCAGCAGAATCGTGAATTCGGTGAACTCGCCCGGCTTGGTCGCGACGTCGATCGTGCCGCCGTGCTGCTTGACCACGATGTCATGGCTCATCGACAGCCCGAGGCCGGTGCCTTCGCCGGCCGGCTTGGTGGTGAAGAACGGATTGAACATCTTCTCCTTCACCTCGTCCGCAATGCCGGTGCCGTTGTCGCGGATCCGGATCTCGATGCGGTCGCCGCGATCGCGCGTCGTAGCGGTCACGATCGGCTCGTAGCCCGCGCCGCCGTCCTCCGCCTTGCGCCTGGTCACCGCGTAAAATCCGTTCGAGATCAGGTTCAGCAGCACACGCGTGATCTCCTGCGGAAAGACTTCGGCTTGGCCGGCCGCGGAATCGAACTCGTGCTTCAGCGTCACGTCGAACTGCGGTGTCTCGGCGCGCGCGCCGTGATAGGCGAGGTTGAGGCTCTCCTCGACCAGCGTGTTGATGTCGCTCAAGCGATGCTCGCCGCCGCCCTCACGCGAATGCAACAGCATGTTCTTGACGATGGAATCGGCGCGCCTGCCGTGCTGCACGACCTTCTCCAGATTGTCCTTCAGAAGTCCCGTCAGCTCCTCGACCTCGCTGCGGACGTCGCTCGCGAGCGGGAGACGCGCCAGCACCTCGTTCAATTCGCTCGTCAGCTCGGCGGAGAGCGCGGCAAAATTGTTGACGAAGTTGAGCGGGTTCTTGATCTCATGCGCGATGCCGGCGGTGAGCTGGCCGAGGGAGGCCAGCTTCTCGGTCTGGATCAGCCGGTCCTGCGCGGCCCTGAGATCATCGAGCGATCTGGCGAGCTCACGCGTGCGGTCCTGCACCTCGTTGAACAGGCGCGTGTTCTCGACGGCGATCACGGCCTGGTCGGCGAAGGTCTTGAGCAAATTGATCGCCTTGTCCGGGAACTGACCGGCTTCCCGTCGCGTCACCGCGATGGTGCCGATCGCGACGCCGTCGCGCAGCATCGGCACCACGAGAATGCTGCGATAGCCACGGGTCCGCGCCAGCTCCTTCATGGCGTCGGTGAGATCGGGCTCGTTCTGCATGTCGCTGCGGAAGGCATATTCTCCGCGCATCGCCACCCGGCTGTGAATGCCCGACGAGGATAGCGGCGCCGGGAAGGAGCTGAGCAGGTCCGCGTTGCCGGCTTCATTGTCGGTGGTGAAGGCCGCCAGGTGCAGCATGCCGTCGATGACGCGGGTGACGGTGGAGGAATGCCCGCCGATCAGCGCCTTGGCGCTGTCGGAGATCGCCTGGAACACCGGGGTGACATCGGCCGGCGAAGCCGCGATCACCTTCAGGATATCAGCGGTCGCGGTCTGACGCTCCAGCGCTTCCCTGGTCGTGTTGAACAGGCTGACATTGCTGAGCGCGATCACCGCCTGGTCCGCGAAGGTTTGGAGCAGGCGCACATGGTGCTCGCCGAAGGCGCCGGTCGTCCGGCGCGTGGCGATGATGACGCCGATCGCCGCGCCCTCGCTCATCAAGGGGACGAACAGCATGCTGCGAAAGCCGCGGGCGCGCGCGATCTCGCGCGCGGCCGGCTCGAGCTCGGTGTCGGGCAGTTGTGCCGCGGCTCCATTGGCCACGAGCTGGTAGGCCGGGAACTGCGCGAACGGCACTGGGAACGAGGCCTGGAGCACGCGGTCGCCGGCCGGATCGGTCGGCGTGAAGGCCGCAAGATGCGCGGCGCCGTCGATGTAGCGCAGCACCGCGGTGGAGAATCCGCCGATCAGCCGGTTGGCATTGGCGGCGATGGCCTCGAACACCGGTTGTACGTCGGACGGCGAGGCCGCCATCACCTTCAGGATCTCGGCCGTCGCGGCCTGCCGCTCGAGGGCTTCCCGCCTTTCATCGGCGAGGCGCGCGTTCTCCGCCGCGCTCGATGTCAGCTGCTGCTCGAGCTCGTCGATCCTGCGCCTCAGCGCGTCGGCCATATCCTCGGTAAGCGCGGTCATTGTTCGTCCGGTGCGGCCGGGAGCAAGCCCCTCAGCCTGCGCCTTTAGCGCCAAACGCCCGGCCGGCCAAGACTGAAGTCAAAAAGACTGAAGTCAACAAGACCGGCGTCAACAAGACTCAAGTCAAGTGCCCGGCCGCGAGACTTCGGTCTCCTTGCTGGTGATGAACTCCAGCAGAACCGGCACGCCTTCGCGGGTCTTCTGAATGCCGCGCCTGATCGCGGGCACGATGTCCTCCGGCTTCGTCACCCGCTCGCCATAGCCGCCGAAGGCGCGTGCCATCGCGGCATAGTCGCCAGAGATATCGGTCGAGCGATATTTTTCAGTCGAAACCGGCATCACCTTCAGCTCGATCGCCATCGAGAAATTGTTGAGCAGGATCGACATGATCGGGATGCGCTCGCGCACGGCGGTCTCGAAATCCATGCCAGTAAAACCAATGGCCGCATCGCCCCAGACATTGATGCAGAGCTTGTCGGGTTTTGCCAGCTTGGCGCCCATCGCGAGCCCGAGGCCGTAGCCGAGCTGCGTCGTCTTGCCCCAGCCGAGATAGGTGAGGGGCTCGACCGCCTTCCAGAACGGCGAGAGCTGGTCGCGCGGGCTGCCGGCATCATGCGTGATGATGGTGTTCTTGATGTCGACGGTGTGCTGCAGGTCCCACAGCACGCGATAGGGGCTCAAGGGTGCGTCATTGCTGGTGAGCTTCGGCATCCACTTCGCCAGCCACTCCTCGTGCGAAGCCGCGATCTCGGCCGCGACGGCTGAGGCGTCGCGATCGGCGGTGACTGTCTTGCCGATCTCCTCCAGCAGCGCGTCGAGCACGAGGCCGGCATCGCCCACGAGGCCGATGCTGGCTTCGACATCCTTGTTGAGATGGTTCGGATCGAGCGTCGAATGGATGATGGTCTTGCCCTTGGGCATCGTGATGCCGAAATTGGTCTCGGTAAGCGAGCAGCCGATGCTGAAGATGACGTCGGCCTCGGCGAGGAATTTCGGGACGGCGCGCGGCACCGCGAGGCCGCCGGAGCCGAGCGAGAGCGGATGGGTTTCCGGGAACGACGATTTGCCCCCGAGGCTGGTGGTGACAGGGATCGCGAGCCGCTCGGCGAGGCGTTTCAGCTGCGGCCAGGCCTGCGCGTAATGAACGCCCTGCCCGGCGTAGATGACGGGCCTCTTTGCATTGACGAGCAGGCTGGCGGCTTCCTTCACATGAACAGGGTCCGCGCCGCAGCGCGTGCGCAGCACCGGCGTGTAGTTCAGTGGCTCCGGCACCTCCTCATTCCACATGTCGGAGGGGATCTCGACGATCACGGGCCCGCCGCGGCCGTTCTTCAGCTTGGTGAAAGCGCGGCGGAAGATGTTGGCGACCTCCGCGGCCAGGATGATCGGCTCGGACGATTTCGCAAATGGCTTCATCGCCTCGCTGGAATTGAAGTTCGGCTCGATATGCGCCAGCCTGCGCTGGTAACCCATCGGTAGCACCAGCACGGGGACGGATTCGCCGAAGCACTGGGCGACGCCGCCCATCGCATTCTCCGCGCCCGGCCGGTGCTGCATGCAGAACGCGCCGATGCTCCGCCCCGAGGTCACCCGCGAGATCGCATCCGCCATGTGGATGCCGACGCGCTCCTGCCGCACCATGACGGGGCGGATCTCGGCCCTGGCCGCGTGCTCGATCAGGTGATTGACCGGATAGCCGCAGAGGATCTCGATCCCCTCGCGCCGCATGATTTCCGCAATGGCGGTGCCGAGCTTCATGGCGTCTCTCTCCCTGGCAAGGCCGGTGATCCGGTCGGTTGAAGAGAGAGGATCAGGAATTCCGGGAAGCGTAAAGCGCGCGCGGTGAGCGCGGCGGTAGGCCAGCTATGCACCGCGAGCGTGCATCGGCTCCGGCTGGCGAGAGCGGCCGCACGCACTGCAGCAGGCGCCTGGCAGCAACGAGATCCGGCGTTTCGAAGCCCTCGGTGAATTCGTCATAAATCGGGGCGAGCAGTCGGATGGCCTTGGCCCTGCGGCCGGTCGCGATCCAGTGTGCTGCGAGATCGATGGCGATCCGCAACTGGAATGTCGTCGCACCGATGGCGCGGGCTTCGGCGAGCGCCTGCTGCAACCGCTTTTCGGCGCGCAGCGGCTCGCCGGCGCGGAGCAGGATCGCCGCATCGACCCGCTGGAGCTCCGAGCGGCACCAGCGCTCGCCCTGGCGTTCCTGATGGTCGATCGCCCGCGCGATCGCTTCGCGCGCCTCCGCGATCCGTTCCTGTCGCAGATAGGCGCGGGCGAGGACCGCGAGATAGCTGCCGATCCGCATCAGAAAGCGACATTCGATCAGCTCGTCGATTGCGGCCCGAATATCCTGAACCGCGCGCGGATCGCCACGCAGGTCGCGAAGGCAGGCGGAGAAATAGCGCTCGACCGGAACCCAGCGCGAGATGCGCTCGCGTTCGAGGTTGCGACGCAGCCGCATCGTGTAACTCTCGAGCGCGTCGAGATTGCCGGTTTCGAGCGCGACAGGAAGTGCGGCGAGCCCCAGTGCGTTCGACTGCGACACCCAATGGCCGCCGCGGTCCGCGGCGTCGACGGCGTCGCGGGCGAGCCTTGCCGCATAGTCGGCTTGCCCTTCCATCCACGCCACGAACGGAAGGTTGAAGCGGACGGTGATGAACCGGTAGACCTCATTCGCATCCTTGTGCGAACGGCCCTCGGCCAGCGAATAGGTCGCCGCGAGACGATCCAGAACCGGGCGGCTCTTGCTCAACTCGCCGGCAAAGGCGCGCGCCCAGGCCAGTGCCCGATCGGCTTCGGACGTCGCCGTCAGGTCGCGGCCGCGGTCGGCGAGCGCGGTGGCCTCCTCGAGATAGGTTATGGCGCGCGGGACCTGACCGATCTGCAGCAGGTAAAAGGCAAAACCCACCAGTGCTCGCTGCTGATACTCGATACTGCCAGCGCGCCTTGAAAAGGCGATCGCATCGAGCCAGGCAACCTCGTTCTCGTTCGACATCTTGCGGGCGTAGAACAGGCTCCACCCAAGGGCGCAGGCGAGCTTTGCCTTCGACAGATCGTCGCACGCGACGGTCTTGGCCAAGGCGAGCGCATCTTCCAATCGCGCCTGTGCTTCCGACAGGATGGAGGTTTCCGACCACAAGGTGATCGCCGCAACCGCGAGCCTGATGCCGACGACAGCATCTCCTTGTTCGCCGAACGCCCATGATAGCGCAGCGCGCAGATCGGCGATGCGGCCGAGATAGCGCTCCGTCCAATCGGCCGGCTCGCGCCAGTTCCACTCTTCCTCGGACTGCTCGAACAGCTCAAGCACGCGCTGCGCATGGCGGCGAAGCGCCTGGCCGCAGGCGGGATCGGCCTGGCGGCGCTCGGCTGCATAGCGGCGGGTGCTGTCGAGCAGCCGATAGCGAAGGTGCGCTCCGCGGGCCTGCGCGCTGAGGAGCGATTTGGCGACGAGGCTGCCGAGGCCGGTGACGACCTCGATCGGCGTGAGCCCTGACGCTTCTGCGACGAAAACCGCATCCTCGGCGTCAAAGGCGTCGCTGAATACCGACAGCAGGCCGAACAGTCTGGCTTCCTTCTGCGACAGCAGCCGAAAGCTCCAGTCGATCGTCGCCATCAGCGTCTCGTGGCGCGGCGGCGCACTCTCGGCACCGGGGGCGCGAAAGCCCAGCTTCTGGTCGAGCAGCGTCACCAATTCGCGAGGACTGAACCTGCCGATCTGGGCTGCCGCCAGCTCGATGGCCAGCGGAAGGCCGTCAAGCGAGTGGCAGATCGAGGCGACCGCCTCGGAATCGTCATCGATGAACTGGTAGTCCGACCATTCGGCGGCGCGGCGGACGAACAGCTGCACCGCTGGAAACCTCACGGCCTGATCGATCGACAGGTCGAGGCCAGACTTCGGCGAGGCAAGCGAGCCAAGCCGTACGACGTGCTCGGTGGCGGTGCCGAGCGCTTCGCGGCTCGTCGCCAGCAGCCTGGACGGCGATGTGTCCGTCAGCAACTTGCCGGCGAAGATCGTGGCGGCGGGCAGCACATGCTCGCAATTATCGAGGATGAGCAGCATCTGCCGCGGCCTCAGATAGTCGAGCACTGCAGCCAGACCGTTGTCCGTATTGCCTCTGATGCCGAGTGCCGTCACCAGCGCTGAGCCGAACAGCGTCGGATCGGAGATCGTCGCGAGATCGACGAAGCAGACGCCGTCGCGGCACCGCGGCGCGAGCGCCTGGGCGACGGCCACGGCAACCGTCGTCTTGCCGATGCCTCCCGCGCCGGCCAGGGTCACGTGCCTGTTGTCGGCCAGCAGATCGGCGATATCGACGATGTCCGCCTCGCGACCGACGATGCCGCGCAACAAGGGTGGCCTGGACAAGGGGACCGGTTCGGCGAGCGCCGGATCGTCCTCGATCTCGCCGATGCTGGCCTGGACATCCGCGATGAACTTGTAGCCGCGGCGCGCCACTGTCGCGACGTAGACGGGCTCGATCTGGGTATCTCCCAGCGAACGCCGCAAGCTCCACATGTTGACCTTGAGATTGCTGTCGTGGACGAATGTGCCTGGCCAGGCCGCCGCCATGAGCTCATTCTTGCTGACCAACTCGCCGCGGCGCTGCACCAGCAGCTGCAACAGCTCGAATGCGCGCCCGCCCAACTTGACGGGGCGCCCGTCGAGAAGCAGGAGTTGGCGGCTGGGAACCAGTCGAAACGGGCCGAAGCAGAATGTGAGTTCCTGCCGGCGTGTGCCCCGTTGTCGTGTCTGCGTGGCAGCCCGCATTGACCATTGCCAATCGATCGAAAAGATCGCTTGCAATTATCATGCGCTGCAAACTTATTGAAGTGAGCCGTTCTGAATTCGCACGATTGCCGCCGGCATTTGCCGGCCGAAGGGCTGCGACAAAACCGCTCGCGCGCAGGCCGGCTATTTCTTGGGCACGCCAAGAACCGCCATGTGCATGACCTCGATGCCGCCATCGGCCTGGGCCGCTCAAGCAGTGGCGGGAAGTGGAGCTGCGGGGTTGACGAGCCCCTCCGAACGGAGCTCGCGCCAGAAGTCGGCGGGGATGGGTTCCTCGAGCGCGGTGCGATCCTCGGCGATCCGGCCTGGGCGACTCGCACCGGGAATGACGGCCGCCACCACCGGATTGGCAAGCGCGAACTGCAAGCCGGCCGCCTTCATGCTGATGCCGTAGCGGCCGGCGATCGCCTTGATGCGCGCCACCTTGCTCAGGATTTCCGGCGGCGCCGGCGCATACTCGAAGTTCGGGCCGCCGACGAGCGCGCCCGAACTGTAGGGGCCGCCGACGACGATCGCGAGCTCGTGTTCCGCCACCATCGGCATCACCCGTTGAAGCGCTCTTGCGTGGTCGAGCAGCGTGTAGCGGCCCGCGAGCAGGAAGCCGTCGGGGCGCGGCTGTTCGAGCGCGAGCAGCAGCTCGATCGGCTCGACCCGGTTGACGCCGAGGCCCCACGCCTTGATCACGCCTTGATCACGCCTTCGTCGCGCAGCCGATCGAGCGCCTTGAACGCGCCCTTGCGTGCGCTTTCGAACACCGAAAGCCACTCGTCGCCGTAAAAATCCTGCGCGACGTCATGCACAAACGCGATGTCGATGTGAGAGATGCCAAGCCGCTTCAGGCTGTCCTCGATCGAGCGCAGTGTCGCGTCCCGGGAATAGTCGTTCACGATCCTGTTCGGACGTCCGTATTGGAAGACGCCGCCCTTCTCGCCGAGGTCGCGGGCGCTGGCATCCTCGATCTCGTCCAGGATCAATCTTCCGACCTTGGTGCTGACGACATAGTCGCCCCTTGGCCGGCCGGCGAGCGCGGCCCCCATGCGGATCTCGGCGAGGCCAGCGCCGTAGAACGGCGCGGTGTCGAAATAGCGGATGCCGTCCTCCCAGGCTGCATTGACCGTCGCGAGTGCTTCCTGCTCCGGGATGTCGCGAAACATGTTGCCGAGCGGCGCCGCGCCGAAGCCCAATCTTCCGGGCAGAATATCCTTGAGGGCCATGTTGCGAATCCTTAGTTTGCGACAGGCAAGTCCGTCCGTGCGCGGCGCCGCCGGTCTCACTCGGTCGCGGACGTATCCGCGCTTCTGATGAAGGCCGCGACCTCGCGCGGATGCGACAGCATCACCGCGTGGCTGCTTTTCATCTCCGTCACCTTCGCGCCCGATCGCTTGGCCATGGTGCGCTGTAGGGTCGGAGGGATCATGTGATCTTCGCTCGTCACCATGTAATGGGTCGGCTTCGTCTTCCAGGCCACGCGATCGACCTTGGTCTGCACCGCCTGCAATCCCCAGGGCAGCTGTGCCGCATTCATGAACCTGGTCGTGGCCGCATCGACATCGGCCGCGAACGAGGTCGGGAATTTGTCGCGGTCGACGAGGAGATAGTTGCCCTCAGTGACCACCGGAGCCTTGTGCTCGCTGGGTGGCACGGGTGCTTCCCCCAGCGAGCTGACCGACTCGCCGGCATCGGGGGCATATGCCGCGAGATAGACGAGGCTGCGAACCTTCGGATTATCGCCGGCTTCGGTGATGATCATTCCACCATAGGAATGCCCGACGAGAATGACCGGATGCCGCGCCTTGGCGATCACGCGTTCGGTCTCCGCGACATCGTCTCGCAGCGTGATCGTCGGTTGCTGCACGACGAGTACCTCATAGCCCGCGTTCGAGAGGATGTCGTAGGTATCCTTCCAGCCCGATCCGTCGACGAAGGCGCCATGGACAAGGACGATGGAAACGGCCCTCTCGGCCGCGACCGCGGGGGAGGCCGTTGCTATCGACATTGCGGCAAGCGCAGAGATAAGCAGCTTCATACCAGACTCCATTCTCGATACGGCGGCATTGCCGTTGATGCGCGCTTCACTAGCGTTCGCGAGCACTGCGGTATTTCCGTTTCCTGCGCGATGACGGACGCATCTTGCTCATCCGCCGCGGGACCGGCTTTTCCAAGCCGAGCACGCTGCGCTCCAAGCCTTTGCATTGCCTGCCTTTTACCTCTTTTAACCGCGCCGCCTCTGGACTTCGCGATCGCCGCTTGTGAGAAATTCGAAGATTGGCGTGGCAGCGGCCGGGGCTGCAACTCGCCACCGGATGGAATGATCGCTCGCTCGCGATACGGGGCCGGGATTCGCCGCAACTGAAGCGGAAGGTCATGATGGCGCTCGTGACGCATGGCGATCTGAAATACAAAAACAGCGAGAAGCTCGCGGCGGCCAGCGACTGGCCGGGGCTGAGCATCGAGCATCGCAGGTTCGAGGCGGGGCGGCAGGCAACGCCCGTTCCTATCTGCACCGAAATCGTCATGGTGCTGTCAGGCGGCGGCATGGTGTGCCGGGTCGGCAACGGCGAAGTCCAGAAGAGCTTTGCCCGGCCGGGCATGAGCTACCTCGTTCCCGTGGGGACGCAGGAGAGCCATCTCGAACTGTCCGACCGGATGGAGTGTCTTCACCTTTATCTTCCGCCGGCGCTGCTGGACCACAGCGCGCTTGCCGACTTCGATATCGATCCGGCGAAAGCCGAGATCGCCTACGCCCACGGCCTGGCCGACCTGGTGCTCTTCCATATCTGCTCGCCGCTGCGCGATCTGCTCCATCGTCCGCGCCAGCCGACCGACGCGCTGTTCGTGGAGGGAATCCAGGTTGCGCTCGCGGCGCATATTCTGGGAAATTATACCATCGACCGCTGGCGCGCGCCGGACAGGTCGCCGTCGCTCGATCCGCGGCGTGTGCAGCGCGTGCTGGACTATATCGAGGCCTCTCTTGGCAGCGACATCAGGCTCGAGGATTTGGCGGCCCAGGCCTGCCTCAGCCCCTATCATTTCTCACGGCTGTTTCGCGAGGCGACCGGATTGTCGCCGCACCGTTACGTGACCGATCGCCGCGTCCAGGCAGCGCGGCACGAACTCGCGCGCGACCGCTTGTCACTGGTCGAAATCGCCCTTGAGTTCGGGTTCGGCTCGCAAGCGAATTTCACGCGCGTGTTCCGCAAGGCCGCAAGTCTCACGCCGGGGCAGTATCGCGAATTGTGCTGCGGCCAGGCCGACGTGAAAACGGATCGCGCCGATCCGGCGTTGCGCAGGGATTGCGCATGATCCCGCAGGAATCGGAAATACGGCTCGGCCTCCATCAGGCAGTGCTGTTGTGCCGACCAGATCCGCAATAGGATGTACCGACCTGATCGAGTTCACGGTGAACGGGATCAAACGCCGGGTCGACGTCGTTCCCGAGATGCCGCTCTTCGACATGGCGATGTGGGGTGCGGCCGGGCAACCCTGTCCGAATTGATGTGTACTCCGCGTCGCGCCAACTGGCCGCCTGAATGAACAGCGTTATCGGAAGGAGAAAACCTTGACCCAACATGTCCTCTTCATCGTCACCAACGCAGCCGTGCTCGGTCCGCATAATCGCAAGACCGGTTTCTTTTTCGCCGAGGTCGCCCATCCTTTCGAGGTGCTCGACAAGGCTGGAGTCGCGGTGGAGTTCGCGTCCCCGGCCGGGGGATGGACGCCTTACGATGCGTACGACGAGAAAGATCCCGCCCAGAAGGATTTTCTTGCGAGTAAGGCCTTTCGTCGCCTAAATCACAGTCGCAAATTGTCCGAGGTGGACGCCGCCGACTACGACGCCATCCTGGTGCCCGGCGGTCTTGGGCCCATGGTGGACATTCAGCGCAATGCAACGGTCCAGAATGCCATCGTGCGCGCCTGGAGCACCGGCAAGCTCGTCGCCGCTGTTTGTCACGGGCCGTGCGCGCTGCTTGGCGTCAACCTTGGTGATGGCACCCCTTTCGTGCGCGGCAAGAAGCTCACGTCCTTCTCGAAGAAGGAAGAGTACGACTACGCCCGCGATGATGTGCCTTACGAGCTCGAGGACGCGTTGAGGGCAGAGGGTGCCGAGTACTCGTCGACAGCCAACTGGCAGCCTCACGTCGTCGTCGATGGCCGGCTCATCACGGGGCAGAACCCCGCTTCGGCCGGACCGCTCGGAAAAGAGTTGCTGTCCGCCCTCAAGCGACAGGACCGCTGATACGAACCTCTGAAATGTCGGAGCGGACGCAATTCGCGAGGGCGGGCTCGGCTTCTCCATCGGGACTACGGGCTTGCCAGCGGCGACAGCCGTCCGGAGCCGCTGACAACGTCCTATTTGCAGTTCTGGCAGATCATCAGCTTTCGCTTCAACGCCCGATCTTCCTGATCGAGGTCATTTGCATCAGGGTTGGACCTTGTGTCCTTTGCGGCGCGTGACCTCGCAGGCCGCGTCACCCGGCTCGGGCTGGCATTGTCATCGACGGTGCCGACGCTGAAGCCGTCGTAGTCGGCGGCCGGGTTCGGCTGAGGCATGCCGATCACGGCCGGTGAAGTCTGCCTGACGCCGCCGGCGCAGTTCTATCAGTCGTCGCTCGGGCGGGCCCGCCTTTGGGCTTGGAATGCCGGTCGCCCGGGAGTGGTAGAGATGCGTCGGGCGGAGCAAGCGAAACCGGCGGGCTTACCGAAGTCTGGCCTCGCACGCTGTCGTGCGACCATCCGCCGGCGAACATGAGGCTGAGAGCCAGGAGCGTCACGCGTCTCATCAAAATCCTTCGAACGGCTCTGGTTCGTCTGTTGGCAGCATGGCTCGCCGAACCACAACGTGCAGAGTATCAGGACTCCCGTAGCCGTCAAAGCGCGTAGCCCGGATTGCGCCGAAAAGGTTCGCCGCCGGCATTGCGCCGTTGCTCTCGTCGATGGTGATGATGCCGTTGCCGTCCTGGCCGAAGGCCTGAATCAACTTGGTGTTGGCGACCGTCGCGGGGCCGCCCTTGATCGAGGCTGCGCAGCCGTTGACGACGATCGTTCCGGCTGCGTTGCGGCCGAGTGGTGCTGCAGCTTGCTCCGTCATTGCGAGCGCAGCGAAGCAATCCAGACTGTCGTCGCAGGGGGACTCTGGTTGCTTCGCTGCGCTCGCAATGACGAGTTATGGAGGCGCCGTGCTTGCGACGCTATCGCACAAATCGGAGCGACGGGTGTGCCGCCTACTTCGTGGCTGCGTCGATCGAATTGAACTTGTTGTTCAGCAGCGCGCTGCCGGTGTTGTTCACGACAGCGACGATCGCGAGCGCGATACCGGCGGCGATCAGGCAGTACTCGATAGCGGTCGCTGCACTTTCATCGGCGAGAAAGGACCTGAGCAAGGCCATCGTCAACTCCTGTTCATCCGTCGAGTTTAGGCTGGTGCCATTTTCGGAATGGTAAATTGCTTCATTAAGTTTTTTCGCGGTGCGCGCACGCCAAACCGCAAGGTCGGATGGTCCCAACCTCCAGCTTTATGCGCTGCCATTCCTTGATTTAAGGTTTCGTCGCCCGAAGGTGCGTTCGGCCGTGTCGCCGCTGGCTCAGGATTTGATCGCGCCTCCGGTCGCGGCCTTGCCGAGCGTGTCAGGGCGGCTGCGAGGCGACCGACAGGTTGCCCATGACGCGGGGTTGCAACCGCGCCGAGCTGTCGGCAAGGCGCTTGTCCTCGGTCGTGTCGTTCACGAGGCCGATATAATTCTTTCGGGCGTCCGGCCGCTGCATCGCGCGCAAACCTTGGGTTCCATCGACGACGCGACCATGTCCTACGCAAAGCGAATCGACGGTTAATTTTCTCTTCCGCAGGACTACGTGGCGCCTTGCGGGTGCTGGAGGCGGCTTAACGGATTGTTGAGGCTATTTGCGGCGTGCGTCCGCGTTCAGCGCCCGCAACATCGCGATGCGGGCGAACATCATCCAGCCGCCACCCGATTCGGCCGCGTTGAGCAGAGTCTCGATCGCGGTCTGCCAGTGGCTCGCGTGCTGGGCATCCTCGGGCAACTGCATGATGTGATCGGCCGCTTCCTGGAGCGTCCGCAGCCTGCGCCCATCGGAGAGCGGAATCGGATCGTCGAACGGCGCCGACCAGGGCATGTCAGGCCGGCCGACCGGAGGGGAGGGACATCACGGCGCGATCGAAGGTCTGGTGCGCTAGCTGGCCTTCTTCGCCCGCGCCGGCGCGCGCACCGGCTTGTCGGCGGCCTTCTTCGCAGGCTCCTTCGCCGCCTTCGCCGCGGCGTCCTTGCCGCCCTTGCCCGATATCGGCAGCAGCATCTCGCGCTGGCCCTCGACGCGCTTCTTCGGCTTCTTGCCCTTGGCGGCCTCCTTGGCGACCTTCGCCGCAGGCGCCGCCTCCTTCTCGCTCGCGAGGCTCTTCTTCAGCGCGTCCATCAGGTTGATGACGTTGCCGCCCGTCTTCGGCGCGGCCTTCGCGGTAATGGGCACCCCGCTGCGCTTCTTGTTGATGAGATCGATCAGCGCGGTCTCGTAGTGATCCTCGAACAGCTCGGGTTCGAACGCGCCGGACTTCTTCTCGACGATGTGCTTGGCAAGGTCGAGCATGTCCTTGGTCAGCTTCACGTCCTGGATGTCGTCGAAATATTCCTTCTCGCTGCGCACCTCGTAGGGGTAGCGCAGCAGCGTGCCCATCAGACCGCTCTCGAGCGGCTCCAGCGCGATGATGTGCTCGCGGTTGGTCAGCACCACGCGACCGATCGCGACCTTGTCCATGCTGCGGATGGTCTCGCGGATCACGGCATAGGCGTCATGGCCGACCTTGCCGTCCGGCACGAGGTAGTAGGGGCGGATCAGATAGCGGTTGTCGATGTCGGCCTTGGGCACGAACTCGTCGATTTCGATCGTGTGCGTGGAGTCGAGCGCAATCTCGTCGAGTTCGTCCTTGGTCACCTCGATATAGGTGTCGGTGTCGACCTTGTAGCCCTTGACGATGTCCTCTGACGTGACCTCGTCACCGGTCTCGGCGTCGACCTTGAGGTACTTGATCCGGTGACCGGTCTTGCGATTGATCTGGTTGAAGGAAACCTTCTCGGTATCCGAAGTGGCCGGATAGAGCGCGACCGGGCAGGTCACGAGCGACAAACGCAGAAAACCCTTCCAATTGGCGCGGGGGGCCATGGGCTACTCCAAACGCAACAGGGGACGGACTTATGAGAATACCATCGAGGAACACCGAATCATACACGGCTCGGCGTGCAATCTTGCAACGGCGTTAACCGCCGGGCGGGGCTTGCGTTACCTGTGCGGCGCGCAGAGCGGCCCGGCGTCCGGAACATCGCGGATGATCACGCGTTGCCCCGGACCTGTCCGGCCGCGAGGAAGTTCGTAGCCATCGGAGGCGACAGCCACAGATCGAGGTCACCCATGGCAACCACGCGAGAGCAGCGTCGAATCGTCGAAACTCCGACCGAGGCGCGCCAGGGCGAACCTGGACCGTCCGTGGCGGCGTTGCTCGCCATCTCGACCGGCCTGGCGATCCTGATCCTCGCCGTCATCTGGTTCGTGTTCTTCCGGACCTGACGGCCGGACCGGGACGCTCCGGCCCTTCCTAATCGCCGCGCAACGCGGCACATTGCGCCCGCCAGGCAGCCGGCTCGTCCGGCTGACCGGCGGGCGCAGTCGCGTTGGCGGACAATAGGTCGTATATGACCAAAAAGTAACGTCGGCGGTTCCCGGCGTTCATATTCAGTTCACGCCGGAATTGCTCATCTGGAGCGGTGTTCATGCGGTCTATTTCTGGAGAGAAGCGTGCGCCTGCTCGTTGTTGAGGACGACCCCGATCTCAATCGCCAGCTCACAAAGGCGCTGACGGACGCCGGCTATGTCGTCGACCGCGCCTTCGACGGGGAGGAGGGGCACTATCTGGGCGACAACGAGCCCTACGATGCCGTCGTGCTCGACATCGGCCTGCCGAAGAAGGACGGCATCTCGGTGCTGGAGGCCTGGCGCCGCAACGGCCGCACCATGCCGGTCCTGATCCTCACTGCACGCGACCGCTGGAGCGACAAGGTGCAGGGCTTCGACGCCGGCGCCGACGATTATGTCCCAAAGCCGTTCCATCTGGAGGAGGTGCTGGCCCGCATCCGCGCGCTGCTGCGCCGCTCCACCGGCCACGCCCAGAGCGAGCTGAGCTGCGGCCCTGTTACCCTCGACACCAGGACCGGCCGGGTCAGTGTTTCGGGCAATCCGGTCAAGATGACCTCGCACGAATATCGCCTTCTGGCCTACCTGATGCACCATTCCGGACGCGTCGTTTCGCGCACCGAGCTGGTCGAGCACCTCTACGACCAGGACTTCGACCGCGACTCCAATACCATCGAGGTGTTCGTCGGCCGCATCCGCAAGAAGCTCGACGTCGACATCATCCAGACCGTCCGCGGCCTCGGCTATCTCCTGACCCCGCCGCCGGCGCCGGGCGCCTGAAGCGGGCTTGACGGGAGGCCGAACAGGGCCCTTGGTCCGGTCATGACCTCCGACGCCCTGATATCCTGCGCCCGCCGGGACCCTGCCGATGGCTACTAGCTCACTTGCCAATCGGCTGTTCCTGTCGGCGACCGCCTGGCTCGTGGTGATCCTGGCCATCACCGGCGTGGTGCTGTCGTCGGTCTACAAGAACGCGACCGAGCGCGCCTTCGACCGCCGGCTCAATCTCTATCTGCGCACGCTCATCGCCGAAGTCGCGACCCCCGACGAGCCGCCGGACCGCCAGTTTCAGTCGCTCGGCGAGCCGCTGTTCGAGCTGCCGCTGTCGGGTTGGTACTGGCAGATCACACGCACCGACACCGAGAAGCCGGAGGTGCGCTCCTCGCGCTCGCTGTGGGACAAGAAGCTGCCGAAGCTGGAGGAGCAGGGCGCCGAGCTCACCTCCGCGGGCATCCGGCTCGGCTATGTCGACGGGCCCGAAGGGCAGAATTTGCGGATGGTGGAGCGGCCGGTCGATCTCGGCGCCGACGGCAAATATCTGGTCAGCGTCGCCGGCGACGACACCGAGATCTTCGACGAGACGCGAAGCTTCGACTACTATCTCGGCGGCACCTTCACCGCGCTCGGCATCGTGCTGCTCCTGACCACGGTGTTCCAGGTCCGCTTCGGCCTCGCGCCGCTCAAGCGCATCTCGGAATCGATCGCCGACATCCGCTCCGGGCGGGCCGAGCGGCTCGAGGGTGAATTCCCGGTCGAGATTGCGCCGCTGGCACGCGAGACCAATGCGCTGATCGAAGCCAATCGCGAGATCGTCGAGCGCGCCCGCACCCATGTCGGCAATCTCGCCCACGCGATCAAGACGCCGCTGTCGGTCATCGTCAACGAGGCCGGCGCCCATGCCGCGGAGCCGTTCGCGGCCAAGGTGATGGAGCAGGCGGACGTGATGCGCGACCAGGTCGCCCATCATCTGGAGCGCGCGCGCATCGCGGCGCGCGTCTCGGTGGTCGCGACCGTGACGGAGGTTGCGCCTGCGATCGAGGCGCTGCGGCGGACCATGGAGAAGATCCACCGCGACCGCGGCATCATCGTCGAAGCCGAGTCCGATCCCTCGGCCAAGTTCCGCGGCGAGCGGCAGGATCTGGAGGAGATGGTCGGCAATCTCGTCGACAATGCCTGCAAATGGGCGGCATCGCGCGTTTTCATCGAGGTCTTGGTGGAAGCACCGCAGCAGGCGGGCGCAGGTCCGCGGCTGCGGATCCTCGTCGACGACGACGGCCGGGGCCTGTCGGAGACCGAGCGCGTCCAGGTCTCCCGGCGCGGCCAGCGGCTCGACGAATCCAAGCCCGGCTCGGGGCTCGGGCTATCCATCGTAACCGACCTTGCCGCCCTCTATGGCGGCAATCTCTCGCTTAGTGGCGCGCCGATCGGAGGCTTGCGGGCCGAGCTGGTGCTTCCGGGAATATAATCCTCTGTTCCCAAGGGGTTACTCGATCTGCCGGGCGCCGATCCGGAGCAAAACGGTGGCATTCAGGCCAACGTCCTCAACGGCTTCTTAAGGCGCAGCCACCTATGATCGCGCCCGGACGCATCCCATGTCCGACATTTTACCGTGCATTACCCGGCGCATGAGCCAGACATCGATCGAGCGGCTGAGGGAATATCTCGCGCAGCTCCCGCCGCAGTCGCAGGCGCTGCTGATGCGGGAGTTCGAGCGCGCGCTCGAACGCGGCCAGGACACGGCCGTGGCCACCCTCGTGCTCGAGCAGCTGCGCAAGATCGTCCGCAAGAGCGAAGCCGAGGAGGTCCCGCCGCCGCGCACCGACGATCTGTCGCGACTGCTGTTCCAGTCGCTGGAACCGTTCCTGGTCGAGGCGGGCGCTCCGATCCGGGTCGGACAGATCCGGCGTTCCTCGCTCCAGCCGATCTGGCAATGGCTTGGCCGGGACGGCGCCCCGGACAAGGTGAACGAGTTCAAGGCGGCGCTAGCGCGCATGCCGTCGGACAGTGCGGGGCAGGTCGAGGCTCTCGCCCAGAAGCTGCAGGCGGTCGCCGCGGACGCGATCTTCGCGCTCACGGGGCCGGGCGGTGGCGACAAGTCGCGCGCGCTCGCCCGGGTCGGCCCGCCCAACGTGATCGAGGACCTCTATTCGATCGGAGCGGTGCTTGGGGTCCGCGAGGCCATCGCGACGCTGAACGACAAGCTGCCGCGCACCTTGCGCGCCTTCGGCGATTCCCAGATCGCCTCGGTGACCGCGGCGCTCAACATTCCCATTCTCCAGACGCCGCAGATGCTGCCCTTCGCGCTGTCGATCGTCGTGCAGCGCATGACCGCGCCGTGGCAGGTCATCCGCCTCGCCATCAAGATCGCCGCCTCCGACGACGAGATCCGTGTCGCGGCAACCCCCTATGGCGTCGCCGTCACGATCGCCCTGCACGATCTGTCCTGCGTGGCCGCTATCCTGCGCGCGGATATCAAGCGCGGCCATTTCGACAATGTCGCCGACAACCTCAAGGCGCTGCACGACGGCGTGCGCGGCCTGCGCACCGAGCTCGACCTGCGCAACGATTCCGTCTGGGGCAAGCAGCTGACTTCGATCCGGGCCGACATCTCCAATGCGCTGCAATCGGAGATCGACAGCGTTCCCGGCCGCGTGCGCCGCATCCTGCGCCAGCGGCCCGAGAAGGACATTCCGCCGGGGGCGCGGATCGACAGCACCGAGGTGGAGGAAACCGCGGCGCTGATCGATTTCGTCGCGACCTGCCGCAACTATGCGAGCGAGCTCGCGATCAACGAAGTGACGCTGCGCACCTATTCCGACCTGCAGCAATATGTCGAACGCTCGACCGAGCAGCTGGTGCAGTCGCTGCGCGCGGCCGATCACAAGGTCCGCGTTTATCGCCAGCAGCAGGTGCAGGCTGCGATTCGCTTCTGCCAGGTGCTGTTCGGCGATGACTATGCGTCGCTGATGAGTCGCGCAGCGGAGAACGCTGCAACCGGCGAGCGCAAATCGTCGCGCGCAAGCTGATTCAATCGCATGGTTTCGTAATCACAATTTGTAGTTGACGCTGCCCGGGGCGAGCCCTACGGTCGATGCGCAAGCTTTGGAATTTCTACCTGTGGGCGCATGAAACCCATTATCAGCTCCATCGAGATCGAGAATCGCGTCATCGTTGCCAAGTATCAAAGACTGATGGTCGGTGCGAAAGTCGTGCTGGTCGAGAAGGCAAGCGGCCGGCAACTGCCTGAGACAGCCATCAGGGTTGCTTCTCGGGTTCCGGTCGGGGCGGTGCGCATCAAGTTGCCGGATGCGATTCCGCCGGGAACGTACTTCGTGAAGGCCTTCAACGGTCACGGCGAGGCTGCCGCTCGTAGTGCCGATTTCGAGATCGGCTAAGCCGTTGGGACATCGACCGTTTCAGGACAGTGCGCGGTCGCGTCGAATTGACAATTGTCAATTGCCGCATCGTCTGGCCGTGGTGTAAAGCCACCGATGGGCGCGGGTGGCGCGCTGCCGGAAGCTTGCCAGATGACGTTATGGTTCGTGTTCGCGCTGATGACGGTCGCGGCGATTTTCGCCGTGCTCTGGCCGCTCGGCCGCAGCGGACGCGCGCAGGATCAGGGCAGCCAAGATCAGGGCAGTGAGGTCGCGGTCTACAAGGACCAGCTGGCTGAGATCGAGCGCGATCTTGCCGCGGGCCTGATCGCGGCACCCGAAGCCGAGGCGGCGCGTGTCGAGATCAGTCGCAGGCTGCTCGCCGCGGCCGGAACCGAGTCACCGCCTGAGCTCAAGTCGGATCTCGCACCGAGCCTCAAATGGCGCCGCGCGGCCGCGGTGCTGGCGCTCGTCGGCCTGCCGCTCGTCGCGATCGGCGTCTACATGCCGCTCGGCTCGCCCCGGCTTCATGACTTTCCGCTGGCGCAGCGGGAGCGCGGGGCCGGGTCCGGCATGGCACGATCGCTCGAGAATCTCGTCGTGCAGGTCGAGCAACATCTGGAAAAGAACCCGACCGACGGACGCGGCTGGAACGTGCTCGCGCCGGTGCTGCAGCGGCTCGGCCGCTTCGACGACGCGGTGCGGGCCTATCGCAACTCGCTCACCTACAATGGCGAGAGCGCAGAGCGCCGCTCCGATCTTGGCGAAGCGATCTCCGCCGCCGCCGGCGGCGTGGTGACTGCCGAGGCCAAGTCCGAGTTCGAGCGTGCGCATGCGCTCGACGCCGATGATCCCAAGGCGAACTACTTCCTCGGGCTCGCGGCCGAGCAGGACGGCCGCAAGGACGATGCCGCCAATATCTGGCGCGCGTTGCTGGCCAAGGCCCCGGCGGTTGCGCCGTGGCGGCCCCTGGTGCAATCGTCGCTGGCGCGGGTCGGGGGCGGCGGCACGGTGCCGGCGCTGTCGGACGAGACCATCGCGGCGTCCAAGGACATGGCCGAAGGCGATCGCAACGCGATGGTGCGCGGCATGGTCGAGCGTCTTGCGACGCGCTTGAAGCAGAACGGCGACGACGTCGAGGGCTGGCTGCGCCTGGTGCGCGCTTATCTTGTGATGGGTGATCGCGACAAGGCGATGGGCGCGTCGACCGACGCCCGCCAGGCGGTCGCCAACGATGCCGAGCGGCTCCGCCAGCTCAACGAAGGCCTCAGGACTCTCGGGCTCGACGGATGATGATTTCGGGACGCGACCAGCCGAGAACGGATACGCCATGACGCGCAAGCAGCGACGTATGACCATCATCGGCGGCTCGCTCGCCGTGCTCGCGCTCGCAGCCGCGCTGGTGCTCAACGCGTTGCGCGATTCCATCGTGTTCTTCTCGACCCCGACCATGGTGGCCGAGAAGCACGTCGCGCCTGGCAAGCGGTTTCGTCTCGGCGGCCTGGTGCAGCCCGGCTCGCTCCAGCGCGGCGACAATCTGGCAGTGACCTTCGAGGTCGCCGATGGCAACGCCAAGCTTCCCGTCGCCTACAAGGGCATCCTGCCCGACCTCTTCCGCGAAGGGCAGGGCGTCGTCGCCGAAGGCGCGCTCGATGCCAGTGGCGTGTTCAAGGCCGATACGGTCCTCGCCAAGCACGACGAGACCTACATGCCCAAGGACGTCGCCGATGCCCTGAAGCAGCAGGGACACTGGAAGGACGATTACGGCGCCAAGCCTTCTGGTGGTGAAAAGCCCGCGGCGACGACCGCGCAGGGCAATCCGCAGGGAGCGGTACGTTGATCGCTGAATCCGGACATTACGCGCTGGTGCTGGCGCTCGGGCTGGCGCTGATCCAGTCCATCGTACCGCTGATCGGCGCGCGCCTTCGCGATGCCGCGCTGATGAACGTGGCGCGTTCCACCGCGCTGGCGCAGCTCTTGTTCGTCGGCGCGTCGTTCGTGGCGCTGGTGATGCTGCATGTCAACTCGGACTTCTCCGTCGCCAATGTCTACGAGAATTCCCACTCCATGAAGCCGCTGCTCTACAAGATCACCGGCGTGTGGGGAAACCATGAAGGCTCGATGCTGCTGTGGGTGTCGATCCTCGCGCTGTTCGGTGGGCTCGTGGCCGCCTTCGGCAATAACCTGCCGCTGTCGCTGCGCGCGCATGTGCTCGCCGTGCAGGCCTGGATCGCCAGCGCCTTCTATCTCTTCATCCTGGTGACCTCGAACCCGTTCCTTCGCATCGCCAATCCGCCGATCGAGGGCCGCGATCTCAATCCGGTGCTTCAGGATATCGGCCTCGCCGTGCATCCCCCGATGCTCTATCTCGGCTATGTCGGCTTCTCGATCTCGTTCTCCTTCGCCATCGCGGCGCTGGTGGAGGGGCGGATCGACGCGGCCTGGGCGCGCTGGGTGCGGCCGTGGACGCTGGTCGCGTGGATCTTCCTGACGCTCGGCATCGCCATGGGCTCCTACTGGGCCTATTACGAGCTCGGCTGGGGTGGCTGGTGGTTCTGGGATCCGGTCGAGAACGCCTCGCTGATGCCGTGGCTCGCCGGCACCGCCCTGCTGCATTCGGCGCTGGTGATGGAGAAGCGCAACGCGCTGAAGGTCTGGACCATCCTGCTGTCGATCCTGACCTTCTCGCTGTCGCTGCTCGGCACCTTCCTGGTCCGGTCCGGCGTCATCACCTCCGTGCACGCCTTTGCCACCGATCCCACGCGCGGCGTCTTCATCCTGCTGATCCTGTGCCTGTTCATCGGCGGCAGCCTGTCGCTGTTCGCGGGCCGCGCCACGTCGCTGAAGCAGGGCGGCCTGTTCGCGCCGATCTCGCGCGAGGGCGCGCTGGTGCTGAACAATCTATTGCTCACGGTCGCCTGCGCGGTGGTGCTGTTCGGCACGCTCTATCCGCTGGCGATGGAGATGCTCGCCGACTTCAAGATGTCGGTCGGCGCACCCTTCTACAACCTCACCTTCGCCCCGCTGTTTGCCCTGCTGCTGCTCGCCGTGCCGTTCGGTCCGATGCTGGCGTGGAAGCGCGGCGATCTGCTCGGCGTGACGCAGCGCCTGCTCGCGGCCGGTATCGCTGGCCTCGTCGGCGTCGCCATTGCCTGGGGCTGGGCGAGCGGCGGCGCTACGCTCGCGCCGCTCGCGATCGGACTTGGCGTCTTCGTCATTGCCGGCGCCGTCACCGATCTCGCCGAACGGACCGGCCTGCTGCGGTTGCCGTTTGCAACGGTATTGCACCGGGCGCGCGGCCTGCCGCGTTCGGCCTGGAGCACGGCGTTCGCGCATGCCGGCCTCGGCGTCGCGCTGATCGGCATCGTCTGCGAGACCACCTGGAACAGCGAATATATCGCGACCATGAAGCAGAACGAGGTTGCCCATATCGCGGGCTACGACGTGAAGCTCAACGGACTGTTTCAGCGCCAGGGCCCGAATTACCGCGAGATGATCGCCGAGTTCAACGTCAGCCGCGACGGCGAGGCGCTGAGCGTCATGACCCCGTCCAAGCGCAGTTTTACGACGCGCGGCTCCTCGACCACCGAGGCTGCGCTGCTGACGCGCGGCGCAAGCCAGCTCTATATCTCGCTGGGCGATGCCACCGCCGAGGGCGCCATTGCCGTGCGCATCTATCACAAGCCGCTGGTGCTGCTGATCTGGTGGGGGCCGGTGCTGATGGCGTTCGGCGGCGTGCTGTCGTTGTCCGACCGGCGTCTGCGGGTCGGCGCGCCGAAGCCGGCGCGGGCCAAGCAACGCCTGCAACCGGCGGAGTGATTTTGATGCGCCGGATGATGGCCGCGTTCGTCGCGCTGATGCTGCTGGCCTTGCCTGCGGCGTACGCCGTGCAGCCCGACGAGATCATGTCGGATCCGGTGAAGGAGGGCCGCGCGCGCGAATTGTCGCGCGAGCTGCGCTGCATGGTCTGTCAGAACCAGTCGATCGATGATTCCGATGCGCCGCTGGCGCGCGACCTGCGCCTCCTGGTGCGCGAACGCATCGCAGCGGGCGACAGCAATTCGCAGGTCCTCGATTTCCTGGTCGCGCGCTATGGCGAGTTCGTGCTGCTCAAGCCCCGCTTCGAGCGCCAGACGGTCCTGTTGTGGCTGCTCGCGCCGCTGCTGCTGATCGGCGGCGGCACGGCGCTCTGGCTGCAAATCCGCCGTCGCGCGCGGAGCGGTGCAGACGTACCAGCTCCGCCGCTCACTGCGGAGGAAGAGGCCCGGCTCGCCGCCTTGATGTCGGATGACGCGAAGTCGCCCTGACCTTACGTAGTAACGGGGAGGTTTTCGGCGCAGGTTGAAGCGCGAAGTGGACGAATCGGGGCTAGTAAGGCCAGCCAGAAGGCTCGTTCGGTGCCGCTCCCCTAACCCGACTAAGTTCCTGTGGAACCAGCATTTTCGGCCTGCGCTAAACTGCCGCATCCATAGCGTGCCATCATTACAAAAGTTTAACCTCGCCGCCAGCGCACGGTAAGGCGGAAGCCCCCATCTTCAGGTTCGCAAGGTGCCGACATCCGGCACCAAAAGGAATTCAAGGCCCTGGAGATTTCTGCATGACCGAACGTACCGACCTCTCGAACCTCCCGTCCTACCGGCAGCCGCGCCGGTCGGTCTTTTCTGCACGCAAGCTCGCGCTGATGGCCTCGGTCGTCGCCGGCCTCGGCGCCGCCGTCTACGGCTTCAGCCCGTCGGTGTCGCCGGCCGACCTGTTCTCGAGCCCGGCGCATGCGCAGGTCAACAACGAGGTCCGCAAGGTCGAGCGTCCGATCGGTTTCGCCGACATCGTCGAGCGCGTGAAGCCCTCGGTGATCTCGGTGAAGGTCAACATCAAGGAGAAGACCGCGAGCAACGACGATGGCGACGACGCTCAATCGCCGTTCCAGCCGGGCTCGCCGATGGAGCGCTTCTTCCGCCGCTTCGGCGGTCCGGACGGCATTCCCGGGCTGAAGGGTGGCGGCCGTGGCCGCGTCGTGCAGGGCCAGGGCTCCGGCTTCTTCATCTCGGCTGACGGCTATGCCGTGACCAACAACCACGTGGTCGACGGCGCCGACAAGGTCGAGGTCACCACCGACGACGGCAAGACCTACACCGCCAAGGTGATCGGCACCGACCAGCGCACCGACCTCGCCCTGATCAAGGTCGAGGGCGGCTCGAACTTCCCGTTCGCCAAGCTCGCCGACGCCAAGCCGCGGATCGGCGACTGGGTGCTCGCAGTCGGCAACCCCTTCGGTCTCGGCGGCACCGTGACCGCCGGCATCGTCTCGGCCAGCGGCCGCGACATCGGCAACGGTCCCTATGACGATTTCATCCAGATCGACGCGCCCGTGAACAAGGGCAATTCCGGCGGTCCGGCCTTCGACACCAACGGCGAGGTGATGGGCGTCAACACCGCGATCTACTCGCCCTCCGGCGGCAGCGTCGGCATCGCGTTCTCGATCCCGGCCAACACCGTCAAGAGCGTGGTGGCCCAGCTCAAGGACAAGGGCTCGGTCAGCCGCGGCTGGATCGGTGTGCAGATCCAGCCCGTCACGTCCGACATCGCCGACAGCCTCGGCATGAAGAAGGCCGAAGGCGCGCTGGTGGCCGAGCCGCAGGCGAACGGTCCGGCGGCGAAGGCCGGCATCGAATCCGGCGACGTGATCACCGCCGTCAACGGTGAGCCCGTCAAGGACGCCCGCGAGCTGGCCCGCACCATCGGCGGCATGGCGCCCGGCGCGACCGTGAAGCTCAACGTGCTGCACAAGGGCCAGGACAAGGTCGTGAACCTCACCCTCGGCCAGCTGCCGAACACGGTCGAGGCCAAGGCCGACGTCGATCAGGACAGCGGCAAGGGTGCCAGCAAGGGCACTGACGTGCCGAAGCTCGGCATGACCGTTGCGCCCGCGAACTCCGTGGCCGGCGCCGGCAAGGAAGGCGTCGTGGTTACCGAAGTCGATCCGAAGAGCGCCGCGGCCGAACGCGGCTTCAAGGAAGGCGACGTGATTCTCGAAGTCGGCGGCAAGAGCGTGGCCACCGCCGGCGAAGTCCGCGACGCCATCAACGCGGCCCGGACCGACAACAAGAACAGCGTCCTGATGCGCGTGAAGAGCGGCGGCCAGTCGCGCTTCGTCGCGATCCCCATCGCCAAGGGGTAAGCCTCAGGAGCCTACGAGATGAAGGGTGTCGCCGGCATCAGTCGCCCCGCCGTCGGCGCCCTTCGGGGGAGCAGCGTAATTTTCGCTTCCCCGCCTACCTTCCGGTGGAATTACGCCCCCCTCCGTCGGAAGGCATAGGGCGGTGAGGTCCCCCCAGCTTCACCGCCCGCCTTTTTCTCGCTTCGACACTCTCCCGCTCGGCTTGCATGCGATTGCCGCTCGCGCCATGTTTAGAGAAGGTTGACCTCCTTGACCGCCGCCGAACGCACGATGCGCCTCCTCATCATTGAAGACGATCGCGAATCCGCCGACTACCTCGTGAAGGCGTTTCGGGAGGTCGGACACATTGCCGACCACGCCGCCGACGGCGACGAAGGCCTCGCCATGGCCGAGAACGGCGACTACGACGTTCTGGTGGTCGACCGCATGCTGCCCAAGCGCGACGGCCTGTCGCTGATCGGCGCGTTGCGCGACAAGGGCAATACGACGCCGGTGCTGATTCTCTCCGCGCTCGGGCAGGTCGACGACCGCATCAAGGGCCTGCGCGCCGGCGGCGACGATTATCTGCCGAAGCCCTATTCCTTCGCTGAGTTGCTCGCCCGGGTCGAGGTGCTGTCGCGCCGCCGCGGCGGACCTGCCGAGGACACGCTCTATCGCGTCGGCGATCTCGAGCTCGACCGGCTCTCCCACCGCGTCGCCCGCGGCAAGGACGAGCTGACGCTGCAGCCGCGCGAGTTCCGCCTGCTCGAATACCTCATGAAGCATGCCGGCCAGGTGGTGACGCGCACCATGCTCCTGGAGAACGTCTGGGACTATCATTTCGATCCGCAGACCAACGTGATCGACGTGCACATTTCGCGCCTGCGCTCGAAGATCGACAAGGGCTTCGAGCGGCCGCTGCTGCACACGATCCGCGGCGCCGGGTACATGATCCGTGACGGCATTCGGTAGAGACGCGGGTTAATTCCGGCCAATGGTGTCGCTGTCGATCCGCTGGATAGCCGGGGGATTCCACACGCCGGTCAGCGCCTCCGACTTCGGCGCATAGAGGCGCAAGGTGAGATTGAACGGACCTTTGGGTGCGGGCAGCCAGTTGGCTTCACGATCGCTGCCGGGATTTTCATTCTGGAAATAGAGAGTCAGCGAGCCGTCGGCATCGCGCTTGAACGGCATCCAGCTGCTCACAGCAAAGCGGTTGAGCGGATTGGCGACCTGGAAGCCTTCGTTGTCGTACAGGGTGATCGACCAGAATGCATCGACCGGTGGAAGTCCGTCTTTGGCAAAGCGGACGATGTATTTGTTTGCGCCGTCGAGCGGCTTGCCGCTTTCATCGCCAATGCTGCCCGGGTAGATCGCATCCTCGGGCAGATTGGCGCCGAGTCCGACCTGGGCGACAATCGCGCGCTTCAGATAATAGGTCCCGTAAACGCCCATCGTATCTGTATTCATGGACCAGTTGTTGACGACGCGCGCCAAGGTCGGGACTTTCCACGCCATCAGCTTTCGCGCTTGCGCCGGCGCATCGTCGATGGCCTGCCGTACCGTCGCGTCAACCTTTGTGACGTCGAAGCTCTTGCCCTGGTCGAAACCAATCCGCTTCATGCGCGCGAGGATCGGCTCATCGGTGATGTGTGGCGGGTTGACCTTGAGCAACTCCGCGGCATAAGCGAAGAACTTATCCCCCGCCATCGTATCGACTTGCGTCTTTGGCGGCGTTTTGACGTCGACGCTGGGATCGATGGTTTGTGTAACGGCGACCGGGGGCTTGCCCCATCCTGACAGCGGCGTGATCCTGTAGCCCTTCTGCACCTCGTGAACCGCGGCATAGTCGGCGGGTCCATCGGTCTTGGTGCGACCGATGACCCAGACATGAGGCGTCGGCGCATCGATGCGCGTGAAGCCCGCCGGCACGTCTGCATTGCAGCCCGGCGGCACGACCAGGAAATTGGCCGCCTTGGTGCCTGTCGTGCGCATTCCCGGCGATGCAAACACATCGGACCACATGTCGAGCATCGGCAGCAGGTAGTAGCGGCCACCGGTATCAGGAACCGAAACGATCATGGGCTCCTGTGTCAGGTCCAGCCAGGCGCTCGAATACAACGTGTCGAAATTGGGCCGCACCACCGCCCGCATGTCCGCGGTCGGGTAGGCCTGGATATTGTCGAACGTGTTGGGCGGGCCGCCTATTCCGCCGGTTCTGGGATCGGAATTGATGAGCTGCTTGCGTGTCACGTCCATCGTCACGAGCGGATAGAAGTAGACATACGCCTCTGCGGCGATGGTCTGTGCCTCGTCGGGAGAAATTGATTGAGCCGCGCTCGGCACTGATGTCGGGACCATGAAGACCAGACCCGACAGGACCGCAGCCAGCGATGACAAATACTTCGTCATGATCTTCCTTCCGGTTATCCCTGCAGTGGCGAGCAATGATCCAGTGGGCGGGGAATGGACAGTGGAGGAGCCAGCCAAGAAGCGAAGCGCCGCGGTCTGCTTGATCTACATCAATGGACGCCCGCGAAGGGTCGAAAACGGAAGATCGAGCAATCCGCCGTCCCAAGGTCCGCTCCTGGTCCGGAAGCAGACCCAGGCGCCCGCGAGATTGCACAGAATTAAGTAGAGAGGGGGCCCTTCTGCCTTTATCATGACTGGACCGTGCGGTTCGCGATAGCTCGATAAGGCATTGTGGCCGCTTGCCAAAAGGACCACCCCCTGAGAGGACGGCAAGGAAAATGGTTTTGAATTTACCGTTCTGCCAGTGCCGTAAATGATCCGTGACGGCATTCGGTAAACTCGTCCGCACCACGGCGTTCCGGCTCACGCTGGTCTATCTGCTGCTGTTCGCGATGTTCGCGGCCTCGCTGCTGGCCTATTTCGCCTGGAATACGCGGCGGCTGATCACCGAGGAGATCACGCAGACGGTCAACGCCGAGACCTCGGAGATCAGCGAGATCTACGGCCGCCGGGGCCTGCGCGGCCTCGTGCTGGCGATCGAGTATCGGGCGCTGCGGCCGGGTGCCAACCTCTATCTCGTGACCACGCCGACAGGGCAGGCGATCGCCGGCAATGTCGGCTCGCTCGCGCCCGGCGTGATGGCGACGCGCGGCTGGTCCGAGACCGCCTACCGGCGGATCGAGGATGCCGATGACCGCGATCATCGGGCGCTGGTGCGAGTCACCGAACTGGAGAACGGCTTTCGCCTCCTGATCGGCCGCGACCTTGCCGAGCGACGGCGGCTGTTCGGCATCGTCGCCAAGGCCGCGCAATGGTCGGTGCTGATCGTCGTCGTGCTCGGCCTCGGCGGAGGCGTCTTCGTCGCGCGCCGCGTGCTCCGACGTATCGACGCCATGACGGGAACGGCGCAGCGCATCATGACCGGCGATCTCAGCGAACGCCTGCCGGTCGGGCGCAGCGGCGACGAACTCGACCGTCTCGCCGAGAACCTCAACGCCATGCTGGAGCGGATCGAGGCGCTGATGGCGGGGCTCAAGGAAGTCTCCGACAACATCGCCCACGATCTCAAGACGCCGCTGACGCGCCTGCGCAACCGCGCCGAGGAGGCGTTGGCGAGGTCGGGCTGCGAAGCCGACTACCGTGCGGCGCTGGAGCGGACCATCGAGGAATCCGACGGCCTGATCCGCACCTTCAACGCATTGCTGATGATCGCACGTGCCGAGTCCGGGCAGGCGCGCGGCAACATGGATGATTTCGACGCGGCCGAGGTCGCGGCTGGCATCCACGAGCTCTATGAGCCGCTCGCCGAGGACGACGGCATGACCTTGAAGGTCAAGGCCGATCCGACGCCGGTCCGCGCCAACCGCGAATTGATCAGCCAGGCGCTCGCCAACCTGGTCGAGAATGCGATCAAATACGGCAAGCCGGTCGCGCAGGCCGGCGGAACCGTGGTCAGCATGGACAGCCGGCAGATCATGATCGAGGCGAAGCGCGAGGCTGACCAGGTGCTGCTCAGCGTCACCGATCGTGGCCCCGGCATTCCCGAAGCCGACCGCAAACATGCCGTCGAACGATTCGTCCGGCTGGAGGCGAGCCGCACGCTGCCGGGCTCCGGCCTCGGCCTCAGCCTCGCCGCGGCTGTTGCCACGCTGCATGGAGGCGAATTGCGGCTGGGCGATGCCCATCCTGGCCTCGTCGCCACGCTGGTGCTGCCGGCGCGCACGGGCGCGGGCGACAGGGTTGCTCCGCCAATACCGGATGTGCCACAGAAGGTGGCATGAACCACTCCGCGCCGGGAAACGCGGACAAGCATGGTGTGAGCCTCGCCGCACGCTTCGCGGAGGCTCCCCATATTGTCGCTTCCACAACCGACGAACGCCCTCTTGAAAACTGGCTGGCCGACCTCGAGCCGGCACAATCGGCCCGTCTTGAAGCGTTGCTGGTTCATCCATTCGCCCGGAACATCCTGGCCGGCATCGCGGAATTCTCGCCCTATCTGTTCGACCTGGTGCGCGCCGATGCGCCGCGCCTCATCCGGCTGCTCGAATGCGATCCGGAGGCGCATCTCGCCGCACTGATCGCCGAGGCAAGGGGCGCGGTGTTCGCGGCACCCGACGAGGCCGAGGTGATGCGACTGCTTCGCCGCATGAAGGCGGAGGCGGCGCTGCTGACCGCGCTGTGCGACATCGGCGGGGTCTGGCCGGTGATGCAGGTGACGGCGGCGCTCACCGACGTCGCGATTTCCTCGGTGCAGGCGGCGCTGCATTATCAGCTGCGGCAGGAAGCCGCACGTGGAAAGATCGTGCCGCCCAATCCGGAGGCACCGGAAGAAGGCTGCGGCCTGATCGTGCTCGCGATGGGCAAGATGGGGGCGGGCGAGCTGAACTATTCCAGCGACATCGATCTCATCGTGTTCTTCGATCCCGATGCGACGACGCTCGCACCCGACATCGAGCCGCAGCCTTTCTTCGTCCGCGTGACGCAGGGTATGGCGCGCATCCTGCAGCAGCGCACCTACGACGGTTATGTCTTCCGCGTCGATTTGCGCCTGCGCCCCGATCCGTCCTCGACGCAGGTGGCGATCTCGCGCGACGCCGCGCTGCATTATTACGAGCGGGAAGGGCGGACCTGGGAGCGCGCCGCGATGATCAAGGCGCGCGCCTGTGCCGGCGACGTCAGGGCGGGCGAGGCGCTGCTCGCCGAGATCGCGCCGTTCGTCTGGCGCAAGCATCTCGATTTCGCCGCGCTTGCCGACGTCCACGACATGAAGCGGCAAATGCAGACCTATCGCGGCCAGAGCGAGGTCGCGGTCGAGGGCCACAACGTCAAGGTCGGCCGCGGCGGCATCCGCGAGATCGAGTTCTTCGCGCAGACCCAGCAACTGATCGCCGGCGGCCGTCATCCGGAATTGCGGGTTCGGCCGACGCTCAGGGCGCTCCACGTGCTCGCCACCAGCAACTGGATCACGATCGAAGCGCGCGACGAGTTGACCACCGCCTACGAATTCCTGCGACGGGTCGAGCACCGCCTCCAGATGGTCGCGGACGAGCAGACCCATGCGCTGCCCGACGACAAGGAGGCGGTCGAGCGCTTTGCCCGCTTCTTCGGCTATCCGGATCGCGAAGCCTTTGCGCGTGACCTGCTGCAACAGCTCGAGATCGTCCAGGGTCACTACGAAAAACTATTCGAGGGTGATGACCCGACCGGCACCGCCAGGCTGCCGGCGCTGGACTACAGGGCAGGTCCCGATGATGCGCGCCTGCTCCAGCACCTGGCGACGCTCGGCTTCAAGAAGCCCGCCGTCGTGGCGCAGACCGTGCGCGACTGGATCACCGGCGACTATCGCGTGTTCCGCAATAAGGCAACGCGCAGCGCCTTCATCGAGTTCGTGCCGGCCCTGATCGACGGACTCGCGCATGCCGAGGAACCGGACCGCGCCGTCCTGGCGTTCGATCAGTTCCTCGGGGCGCTCCATCGTGGCGGCCGGCTGATCACGCTGCTCGGCCAGAACCGCGATCTCGTCGCGCTGGTGGCGCTGGTACTGGGCGCAGCGCCCCGGCTCGGGGAAATGCTGGCGCGCCAGCCGCAACTCATGGACGGGCTGATCGATCCCCGCTTCTTCGGCGCGATGCCGGACAGGCAGGAACTGTCGGGACGGCTCGCTGCCACCGTGCAGGATGCCGGCTCTTACGAGGAGTTCCTCGATCGCCTGCGCCTGTTCGGGCAGGAAAGCCTGTTCCTGATCGGCACGCGCATCCTCTCCGGCACCGTCTCGGCGCAGCAGGCGAGCACGGCTTTTGCCGATGTCGCGGAGGGAATCGTTCACACCGTGCATGGCCTCGTTGCCGACCGCTTTGCCGCCCAGCACGGCCGGATCGAGGGTCAGGAGACCGCGATCATCGCGATGGGGCGGCTCGGTAGCCGCGAGATGACGGCGTCCTCCGATCTCGACCTGATCCTGCTCTACGATTTCGACGCCAAGAACCCGGACTCCGATGGGCCGAAGTCGCTGCAGGGCGCGCATTATTTCGCCCGCTTCACCCAGCGCCTGATCAGCGCCTTCACGACGCGCACCAATTACGGCGTGCTCTACGAGATCGACATGCGGCTCCGTCCGTCGGGGCGCGCCGGCCCGGTGGCCTCGAGCCTTGCCTCCTTCGCGGACTACCAGGCCAACGAGGCATGGACCTGGGAGCACATGGCGCTGACGCGCGCACGCGTGGTTTCGGCTTCGCCTGCATTCCGGGAACGGATCGAGCGCGTCATTTGCGATGTCCTGACCCGCCGCCGCGACCCTGCGATCATCGCCAACGACGTCGCCGACATGCGTGGCGCGATCGGCCAGGAGAAGGGCGAGACCGACTATTGGGATCTCAAATATGCCGCCGGCGGCATGATCGACATCGACTTCATCGCGCAATATCTCCAGCTCGTGCATGCCTACGACAAGCCCGGGATCCTCGACGTCAGCACGATGCAGGTGCTGGACAATGCCTGCAGGCTCGGCGTGCTCGGCCAATCGGAGACCGAGATCCTGCGCGCGGCGGTGCGGCTCTATCACGACTTGACACAGATCCTGCGCCTCTGCGTCAGCGACCGCTTCAAGCCGGACACCGCGGGCACTGATCTGTTGCGCGTCATGGCGCGCGCCGGCGATGCGCCGGACTTCTCTTCGCTTGAGGCGCGGGTGAAGGAAACGCAGGGCGAGGTGCGGCGCGTGTTCAGGGCGCTGCTGGAAGGGCCGTCGTCTGCTTCAGCGCGGTGAGGGCCTCGCGCACGTCAGGCTGCAGGCCCGCGCCGCCGGCATCGAAATGGGCGAAGATCGCGCGCTTCATCCGGGGATCCCGCCGATACGAAAGGGTAATGAAGATTGAACGGGCTGCCGGTTTTTGCGTGTTGGTGCAGGCTCGGCATGCTAGCTTGCATGCCAACACAGAATCCGAGGGGACGACCGGTTGATCGACAAGCTTGAACTTCTGCTGGCGCTGGCGAAGGAGCGGCATTTTGGACGCGCGGCAGAGGCCTGCGGGGTCACACAGCCGACCATGTCGACCGGGCTGAAGCAGCTCGAGGAGATCCTCGGCGTGATGCTGGTCCAGCGCGGCTCCCGCTTCCAGGGCTTTACGCCCGAAGGCGAGCGGGCGCTGGACTGGGCGCGCCGGATCGTGGGCGATGCCCGCGCCATGCGTGACGAGATCAACGGGCTGAAGCACCAGCTCTCCGGCGAGATCCGCATCGCCGCGATCCCAACCGTGCTCGGCATGGTCGCTTCGCTGACGACCCCGTTCCGCGCCCGGCATCCCGAGGTGCGTTTCAGCATCCGCTCGACGACCTCGTCGGAGGTGCTCGGGCTGCTCGAAAATCTCGAGGTTGATGCGGGGCTGACCTATATCGAGAACGAGCCGATCGGGAAAGTACGCACCATTCCGCTCTACAATGAAAGCTATCGCCTGCTGACTGCGCCGGACGGAATGTTCGGTGACCGCGAGACGGTGACCTGGAAGGAAGTGGGGCAGGTGCCGCTGTGCCTCTTGACGCCCGACATGCAGAACCGCCGCATCATCGACCGCGCGCTGCGTTCGGTCGGCGCGGAGGCGACGCCGACACTGACCTCGAACTCGCTCCTGGTGCTGTTCACGCATGTGAAGACGGGACGCTGGGCCAGCGTGATGCCGGCCAAGCTCGCCGAGACGCTCGGCCTGTCCGATACGGTGCGGTCGATCCCGATCGTCGACCCCGAGGTCAATTACAGCATCGGCATGGTGATCCCGCAGCGTGATCCGATGACTCCGCTGATCGCGGCGCTGGTCAATGTCGCCAGGGAAGTCGCGCCGTCGCTGCAGATCTAGGGGCAGGGCGGGAAGGCGTGAGCAAGCGCCTCGTCCTTCGAGACGCCCGCGTCACGGGCTCCTCAGGATGAGGCTCCGTTGAATCGGTGTTCGTTGAAACGGCTGCCGTGTATTCCGGCCTCATCCTGAGGGCCCGCCGGAGGCGGGCGTCACGAAGGATGGCCGCAGGCGGGCTTCCCGTCGTGCGGCTAGGCCGCCGCCGATATCCCGGGCGCAGTCTTGACGGCGTCGCGCGGCAGCGTCACGCGGACGACGGTGCCGACATCGATCTTCGAGCGCAGCCGCATCGAGCCGCCGTGGAGCTGGGCCAGCGAGCGGGCGATGGCGAGGCCCAGGCCCGAGCCGTGATAGGTCTTGGTGAGCTGGCTCTCGACCTGCTCGAACGGGCGGCCGAGCCGCGCCAGCGAGTGCGGCGCGATGCCGATGCCGGTGTCGGCGATCATCAGCACGATCCTGTCGTCGAGCTGCCGGCTGCGCACCACGATCCGCCCGCCGTCGGGTGTGAACTTCACCGCGTTGGAGAGCAGGTTGACGATGATCTGCTTGGTGGCGCGGCGGTCGGCGACGACCGAGATCGATGTCTCGATGTCGGCATCGAGCGTCAGTTGCTTGTCCTGCGCGCGCCCGGAGACGACGCGCAGGGATTCGGCGAGCGTCCGGGCGAGGTCGAGCTCTTCCATGTCGAGCTTCATGCGGCCGGCCTCGATCTTGGACATGTCGAGGATGTCGTTGATGACTTCGAGCAGATAGTGGCCGCTGGTCAGGATGTCCTGGCAATATTCCTGGTACTTCTCGCTGCCGAGTTCGCCGAACATGCCGCTTCCCATGATCTCGGAGAAGCCGATGATGGCGTTGAGTGGCGTGCGCAGCTCGTGGCTCATATTGGCGAGGAATTTCGACTTGGTCTGGTTGGCTTCCTCGGCGCGGGTCTTCTCGCGCTGATACTTTTCGGCGAGGTCGGCGAGCTCGTTGGTCTGGCGCTCGAGGGCGGCCTGCGAGCGCTTGAGGTCGATGACGGTGGCGCGCAGGCGCAGATCGTTGTCGACCAGCTTCTGCTCGTGCTCCTTGATGCGGGTGATGTCGGTGCCGACCGAGACGTAGCCGCCGTCCTTGGTGCGGCGCTCGCTGATGTGGAGCCAGCTGCCGTCGTCGAGCTGCGCCTCGAAGGTGCGTGCGCCCGGGCCTTTGGCAGCGGTCTCATTGTGACGGGTGCGCACCTCCGGCATGCGGCCGACCTCGAGCACTGTCTCGTAGGAGGTGCCGGGGATGACGGCGCTGTCGGGCAGCTTGTGCAGCCGCTGGAAGTGCGAGTTGCAGAGCACGAGGCGGTCGCTCGCGTCCCACAGCACGAAGGCTTCCGGAATGGTCTCGATCGCGTCGCGCAGCCTCAGGTCCGCTTCGACGGTCCGCTCGGCAAGGCTCTTCTGCTCGGTGATGTCGACGGCGATGCCGATCAGGTGCACGCTGGAGTCGGTCGCGCCGCGCGTCTTCTCGCAGCGGACGCGGAGCCAGATCCAGTGGCCGTCGACGTGCTGCATGCGGAAGGTCTGGTCGATGTGGTCGATCTTCTCGGAGATGAGCTGGTCGGCGATCTCGAACAGGTCGATGTCGTCCGATTTCACCAGCGCGTTGACCTCGCCGAAGGTGAGGAGCTCGTGGCGGCCGTCGAGCCCGAGCATCGAGAACATCGACTGCGACCAGAAGATCCGGCCGCGCGACAGGTCCCAGTCCCACAATCCGCAGCGGCCGCGGTTGAGCGCAGTATCGATCCGGCCGCGCACGGCGTCGTTGATGAGATCGCCCTCGCGGGCGCGGGTGGACTGCCAGTGGAAGGCGAAGCCGAGGATCAGGACGACGAAGCCGGTGGTCGCCGACAGCGTCACCGAGAGCGCGGCATCCGAGCCCCAGATCGGCTCGTTGCGCTCCTGGATCACGGTGACGAAGCCGGGCAGCGACTTGATCTGCCGCGCGGTCGCCATGGCTGCGTTGCCGCTCGGCAGCGTCATGTCGGAGATGTTGCCGTCGCGCGGTGGTGATGCGAGCAGCTGCGCCGTGGTGATGGCATCGAGCAGGCGGTCGTTGCCGGAAGGATCGCTGTCGATGGGAATGCGGGCGAGGATGCGGCGGTCGATCCCGGCCGATGTGACGATGACGTGGCGACCGGCGGCCGAGCCCCAGGACGGGATCAGATCGGGCAGCAGCGTCGGCAGACGCTCGATGTTCTTCTGCCGCTCGATCCGCAACGAAGTGAGGCCGTCGATGCGCTCTGCGAGCAGATCGGACAGCGCGGAGATGTCATGCCGGATCACCAGCCGCTTCTGTCGCGTCTGGTCGACGACCTGCACGAACGCGCCGAGGCAGATCGTGATCAGGAACGCGATGATGAGGGTCGGCACGGCACGGCGCAGCGCCGGCTCCGCAACCAGGAGCCGATGATAGGCAGGTTTCGCGATCGATTGCGCCAATCCCTTGATCGAATCGGATTGGACGCACGCGTTCGCGGCGTCTGCGCGCGACATGCCTTCGGCCCCCTGAAAACCAGCCTGCAACTTGAGTTCGGAGGCAGCCCCACGTCGCTTCCGAATCAGACCGATTTGAATCCAGTTTTGCCGGGCTGTCGAGAGTCAACGAATCGTTAACGCGGAATTATTCTTATCCAATGCGCAGTTTGCGCATCGCGCGTCCGCAAACTCACCGGCGCGAGGAGTCCGAAACGGGAACGTGTGACTCCGCGCACGCTTGCGTCACGCGCGTGGCGGCTCGGCGTGACTGATGACGCGCTTCACGCTCGGGAATGCGCGGCGCAACGCGCGCTCGATCGCATCGACATGCTCGTGCACCTTGATGACGCTCATCGACGGCGCAGCGCGGCAGTGAAAGTTGACGATCTCGCCGGCATCGGTATTGCGGACGCGCACATTATGGATGTCGTGGATCTCGCCTTCGCCGGCGAATTCGGCCAGCGCCGCGGCGATGGTCTGCACCCTCTCGGGCACGGCGTCGACGCCGAACGGCAGTTCCGGTTCCAGTGGCTCGATATGGACGTCGACCTCGACATCCTCGCCGAACTCCTCCTGGATGTTGCGCTCCAGCGTGTTGGCAATGTCATGCGCGGCGTCGAGCCGCATTCCGGCGTCCACCTCGAGATCGATGCTGACGATCAGCTTGGCGCCGAGATCGTGCACCGTCACGTGGTGGATGGCGAGGCTCGAATTGCGCGCGATCACCATGATGCGGTCGCGGACGGTCTCGTTGTTGCGCGCGACCGGGACCGGGGTGAAGGTGAGGTCGGCATCGCCGAACGCCTTGTCGAGAGCGGCCTGCGCCTTGCGCTTGATCTCCTCGATGCGGTCGATCGGGTAGGTCCGCGGCACTTTCGCGATGGTATCGATGAAGGTGGTCGCCCCGACCATGCGCACGCGCAGGCGCTCGACGTCGATCACGCCGGGCACACTGCGGATCGCGGCCGTGGCCTTCTCGTGGGCACCCTCCGGCGCACGGTCGACCAGCGTCTGCACGGTCGAGCCGGCCATGCGCAGACCGAGCAGCGCGATCATCACGGCAACCGCGGCGGCGGCCGCGGCGTCGCCCCACCAGAAGCCGAGGGCGGCGAGAAGCAGGCCGACGATCACGGCGCAGGAGCCCATCACGTCGGAGGCGAAGTGCAGCGCATCGGCGGCGAGCGCCTGGCTTCGGGTCTCGCGCGCGGCGCGGTGCAGGGCGCGGGCGCGCCAGAGATTGACGGCAATGTCGACCACCAGCACCACGAACGGCACGGCCGAGATGGTCGGCGGCGGCGTTCCCTCGCGCAGCCGGCTATAGGCTTCGACCAGGATGCCGCCGGCGAGCACGTAGAGCAGGGCGGTGACGCCCAGCGCCGAGATGCTTTCCAGCTTGCCGTGGCCGTAATGATGCTCCTCGTCCGCCGGCTTGTCGGACACCCGCACCACCGCCCAGGTGATGATGGTGGCGACCAGGTCGATCGTGGAATGCAGGGCCTCGGAGATCAGCGCCAGCGAGCCGATCGCGATGCCGACCACGAACTTGGCCGCCGCCATGCCGCCGCTGGCGAAGATCGAGATCGCCGCGACCGAGGTTTTGTTGTGCTGTGCGCTCATGGCGAGGATTTAGCAGCCCGCCGGTGAACATCAAGCCGTGATCCACAGCTCTAGTCGCGAGTGAGTTGCAGGAGCGAAGGCATTGCGACTGCTTCTGAATTGGATGCCCGCTGACGCCGCGAATTCGGTCTCGTAGGCTGGGCAAAGCGCGGCGTGCCCTCCTTAGGTCAGTGATGATGGAAGAATGTGGGCACGGCGCTGCGCGCTTGCCCACCTGCGGGACCGTCGCTTTGTCGAGCCTGCCCCTTAAAGCGTCACCACGATCTTCCCCAAATGCTTGTTCGCCTCCATGTGCTCGAACGCCCTGTCGATGTCGTCGAACGCAAACACCTTGTCGATGGGCAGCTGCAGCTTGCGCGACTCGACCGCGCCCCAGATGTCCTTGCGGACCTCGTCGAAGATCTCGCGGACCTCCTCGATGGTGCGGGTGCGGAAGGTGACGCCGATATAGCTGATGCGGCGGGCGGCATGCAGGTCGAAGTTGAAATCGGCATGGGTGCCGCCGAGCCGGCCGACATTGACGATGCGGCCCAGGACCTTGGTCGCGGCGAGGTTCTGGTTGGCGACCTTGCCAGAGACCTGATCGACGATGAGGTCGACGCCTTCGCCGTTCGTCGCTTTCAGCACCTCGTCCACCCATTTGGGGGCGGACGAGTCGACCGCGAGGTCGGCGCCGTATTCCCGGAGCCGGCCGCGCCGGTAGGCGTCGGTCGACGAGCCGATCACGAGTCTGGCGCCCTTGAGCTTTGCGATCTGCATCGCCATCAGGCCGACGCCGGAGCTGGCGCCCTGGATCAGCACGGCTTGCCCGGGCTGCAGCCCGCCGACAGTGACCACCGCGTTGTGCATGGTCGCGAGCGCGACGGGGAGGGTGGCGGCCTCCTCGAAATTCATGTTCGAGGGCGCGCGGAACAGCCGGCCGTGATCGGCGAGCGTGTATTCGGCGAACGCCGCGCCGCCCGATCCCATGACGCGGTCGCCGACCGCTAAGCCCTTCGCATCCGGCCCGAGCTCGGCAACCTCACCGGCCCATTCCATCCCGAGCACGGTGCCGACGCCGCCGGCGGCGCCATGGGCGTGCCCCTTGCGCATGCCGGTGTCGGCGCGGTTCAGCCCGCAGGCGCGGACCTTTACCAGCACCTGCGTGCCTTTCGGCTTTGGTTGAACGACGTCGGAAATGCGAGCGCCGTCAGGGCCGTAGACGTAAGCCTTCATGAATTACCTCGGACTCGATTGAGTTTTTAGATGAAGCGGGGTGCCCTTCTTCGCCTCTCCCCGCAAGCGGGGCGAGGGAGCATACCTTCGGCGCGGCCAGCGCCGTGTTCAATCAGATCGGCGATCACTCAGCAGCTTGCGCCTTAGGGCCTGCAATCATCCCTTCCAGCCGGCTGCGGATGATCGCCTCGGCCTCGCGCACGATGCGGGAGATCAGCTCGGCGCAGCTCGGAATGTCCTGGATCAGGCCCTGGACCTGGCCGGCCGACCAGATGCCTTCGTCGGAGTTGCCGGTGGCATAGACCATCTTGCCGCGGGCGCCCGCAACGAGCTCGCGGATGTCCTCGAACTTGGCGCCCTCCTTCTCCATCGCGACGACCTTGGTCGAGACCGCGTTCCTGGCGACGCGCGAGGTGTTGCGCATGGTGCGGAAAATCAGCTCGGTCTCGCGCTCGTCATTGGCGACGATCTTCTCCTTGATGGACTGGTGGATCGGGCTCTCCTTGGTGGCCATGAAGCGGGTGCCCATGTTGATCCCTTCCGCGCCGAGCGCCAGCGCCGCGACGAGGCCGCGCGCATCGGCGAAGCCGCCGGAGGCGATCATCGGGATCTTGACCTTGTTGGCGGCGGCCGGGATCAGGATCAGGCCGGGGGTGTCGTCCTCGCCGGGATGCCCGGCGCATTCAAAACCGTCGATCGAGATGGCGTCGACGCCCATGCGCTCGGCCGAGAGGGCGTGGCGGACGCTGGTGCATTTATGCACGACCTTGACGCCGTTCTTCTTGAACTCGTCGACGTGCTCCTGCGGCTTGTTGCCGGCGGTCTCGACCACTTTGATCCCGGCCTCGATGATGGCGGCACGGTACTCCGCGTAGGGAGGCGGCTTGATCGCGGGCAGGATGGTGAGGTTGACGCCGAAGGGCTTGTCGGTGAGGTCGCGGCAGCGCGCGATCTCCTTGGTGAGGTTCTCCGGCGTCGGCTGCGTCAGCGCGGTGATGAAGCCGAGCGCGCCGGCATTGGCAACGGCCGCGACCAGCTCGGCCCGTCCGACCCATTGCATGCCGCCCTGGACGATCGGGTGCTCGACGCCGACGAGCCTGGTGAACCGTGTCTGCAACATGATCTGTTTCCCCCGCGCCCGTGTGGCGCTCTGTTATCGGTTGATGGCAGGGAGGATGCCGCCGGGGTGAGGAAAAGTCTATTGCCGGGGTGTGCGGTGGAGGCGTGGTGGTATGCGGGGGATGTCCGAGATTCCGCGACGCGGATAATTGGGGCGCGGCGTTTGCTACAGTCACCGCTGTCGTCCTGGCTTTCTTGAGGACCACGTTGGGAAATGGACGCCCCGCTGCTTCAACCTCGTCATTGCGAGCGCAGCGAAGCAATCCAGAGTCCCTCCGCGGCTGGATTCTGGATTGCTTCGCTGCGCTCGCAATGACGGCAGAGCTACTCCGCCGACAGCCGCACCATTTGCCGGCCGCCGTTCATTTCCTTGAGGCGGTTGACGAAGTTTTCGGGGCGCTGCCAGCGGTTCGGCACTTCCAGGCCCATGAATTCGGCGATATCGCCGATGAAGCCGGTGCAGTTGGCGGTCTCCGCGTTCCACACCGGCGAGTTCGCCTGCAATTCCTTGATGTAGGCGAACACGCGCTTGGCGTCGGCTTCGTTCAGGTAGACCCGATAGCTCGCGGTCAGACATTCCGGATCGAGATCGCCGTAGCTTGCGCCGGTCTCCGACGGCACGAAGGTGATGTGACCGAGCACGTAAGCGAGCGTGTCTCCGGCCGGCGTCAGGCCCGCGACCTCGACCGCCTTCTCGCTGGTTTTGCCGTACCAGACGAAGGCATGGCCCCAGCTCGCCGCCGTCCGCGCGCGGAAGTCGACATAGTAGGGGCCTTTCTCCGGGCGCGCGACCGGGCGCCGCGTCGCTTGCGGCTGGGGTTGCGATGCGGTCTCGGCCGGTGCAACCGCGTTGGCATCGGCAAGGCGCTTGCTGGCTTCGTGGGCCGAGGCGGTCGGCGTCGTGCATGCGATCATCGCCGCGAGGGCGAGCCCCGCGAGGATGCAGGATCCCGATTGATCAGCTTTGTTCGTCACGTTGAGCCCCTCGACTGTCCGCCGCTTGCGCTAAAGTCTGCGCGTCAGTAGCGCGCCGCGACCGGGCCGGGTGCCTTGCCGATCGGGGCCTTGCCGACCGGGCTCTTGCCAATCGGCATCTTGCCGATCGGGGCCTGCTCCGCCGGATAGACCGGCACGGGCTGCCGGCGCGGCAGATCCGCGGCATTGGCGGCCGTCACCAGAGCAAGCGTGGCACCGAGAACAAATGCAATCTTCTTCACAGTCATACCCCTAGAAGGTTTGGTCCAAACACGGCCATGCCGTGCCCCCAGACACGCCTCACAGAAGGGCGGCCGTTTGCGTCCAAGTTGCGGCACTTGCGGGACATGTTGGCGGCATTGATCGGACGCGCGCAGATGTGATGTGTCTGGATGTTTCGGTCCGGCGGGCGGTGTCGCAGCCCGGATGAGCGCAGCGATATCCGGGTGCTTTGCGGATCGTTCGTTCCGGATCTCGCTCCGTTCAGCCGGGCTACGGCGTCGCGCTCGCTATCGCTTGCCGAGGAAGTTCGAGCGCATCTTGTCGGCAAACCAGACCACGAAGATCGCGGCGAACGAGAGAGCAAAGTATATAGCCGTCCACAAGAGTGCATTGCTTGCGTTCGTCATGGCGTCCTCCCTGCATCAGAATTGCTGGGAAGGATAAGGCAGCGGCGACGGCGCGATTTGCGCAGGATCAATTTTGCCGCGCTGCGGTGAACATGGCCGGCGAGCCTTTATTCACGCTACGCCACTGCGGCTGCCGCTACAGGCGAAACTCGTTGGTGAGCTCGCCGATACCGTCGATCGCGACGGTGACCGTGTTCACCGGCTCCTTCATCACGCCGACGCCGACCGAGGTGCCGACGGCGATGAGGTCGCCGGGCAGCAGGGTCATGTCGTGAGAGATCCTGCTCACCAGCTCCTGCGCGGTGAAGATCATGTCCGAGATCGGATAGTTCTGCCGCTCGGCGCCGTTGAGGATGGTGCGCACGTTGAGTTTTGCGGGATCGAGGCCGGTCGCGATGACGGGACCGAACGGACCGTAATCGTCGATACCCTTGGCACGCGCCCATTGCGGGAAGGTGGGGTTGCTGGTCAGGATGTCGTTGGCGGTGATGTCGTTGACGCAGGTGTAGCCGAAGATGAAGCCGTCGGCTTGCGCAGGCGGCACCCGCGCGCAGGTCTTGCCGATGACGATGCCGAGCTCGCCCTCATAGGTGGTCTTGCCGTCGTAATAGGAAGGACGGCGGATCACGGCGCCCGGTGCTGCGATGCTGGTGGTGGCCTTCAGCAGATACAGCGGCTCCGGCGGCTCGGGCTGGTTGAGTTTCGCGGCGAGGGCGTGGAAATTATTCCAGAGCGCGACGATCTTGCTGGGGACGCAGGGAGCGAGCAGCTCGACCTCCGACAGCGCCAGCGTCCTGCCGGTCGCGGCATTGCGGCCGAACAACTCGCCCTCATGCACGCTGATGCCCGAGGACGTCAGGGTGCCGAAGCCGGTCGTGCCGGCATGGCGGAAGCGCAGCCAGTGCTTGACCTCGCCCGCCATCACGCCACCGCCAGTGCGCGCGGATCGGTTGTCGAGACGCGGTCATAGAGGCCGGCGATGCGGGCGCGCTGGCTCACCATCGCCAGCACCGAGTCGAGCGCGGGCGTCGGAATGCCGGTGAGGCGGCCCATCTCCTGCACCACCGTGACGAGCGGGTCGATTTCCATCGGGCGGCCGCGCTCGAGATCCTGCAGCATCGAAGTCTTGTGCGCGCCGACCTTGCGCGCGCCTTCGATGCGGCGCTCGACGTCGACGCGGAATTTGACGCCGAACGTCTCGGCGATGGCTTGCGTCTCCACCATGATTGCGCGCGACAGCGCGCGCGTGGCGGGATCGGTGCAGATCACGTCGAGCGTGGCATGGGTCAGCGCGCTGATCGGGTTGAAGCAGACATTGCCCCACAGCTTGAGCCAGATCTCGTCGCGGATTCGGTCGAGCACCGGCGCCTTCAGGCCGGCGGCGACGAAGAGATCGGCGAGGCGCTGCACGTCGGACGTGATCTCGCCCGAGGGCTCGCCGAGCGGGAAATTGTTGCCGTAGACGTGGCGGATCACGCCGGGCGCCTCGATCTCGGTGGCGGGATAGACGATGCAGCCGATGGCGCGCTCGGCGCCGATCTCGCGCCATTGCCGGCCGCCGGGGTCGATGCTCTCCAGCGTCGAGTTCTCGTATGGGCCGCCGTGCTTGTAGAAATACCAATAGGGGATGCCATTGACGGCGGTGACGATGCGGGTGTGGGGCCCGAGCAGCGGCTGCATCGTCTCGATCACGCCGGTGATCGAATGCGCCTTCAGCGTGATGATGATGTAGTCCTGCACGCCGAGCTCGGCGGGATCGTCGGTGCAGCGCGGATGCACGGTGTGCGTCTCCTCGCCGGCGAGCAGCGTCAGGCCGCGCTCGCGCATCGCGGCGAGATGCGCGCCGCGTGCGACCAGGCTGACGTCGGCGCCCGCGCGCGCGAGCTGAACCCCGAGATATCCGCCGATCGCGCCGGCGCCGTAGATGCAGATCTTCATGAAATCCTCGCGGGACCAAGATTGGCAAGTGGTTCGGTCGATCGTGACACAGGTTCGCTGCACCTCTCCCGCTTGCGGGAGAAGTCGACGCGCAAAGCGCGGCGGGTGAGGGCTTTGTCCTCCTGGGGAGCCTCTCCAGCGGAGAAACCCTCCCCAACCCTGTCCCGCAAGCGGGAGGAGGGCAGCCCTTCCGTGGCTGGAAGTGGACGCTACTTCTTAGGCTGCCGCTTGCGGCGTGCCGTTGATGGCCTCGTCAACGGCAGCGGCGATGTCGCGCATGCTGATGACGGAGACGAGGCTGTAGTCGTCGATGACCGGCAGGTGACGGATGTGATGCCGGTTCATCAGATGACGCACATGCTCGATCGTATCGGTGGAGGTGCAGGAGACGAGCTGCTGCACCGATACGAGCTGCGAGACCTTGACGTTGATGGCATTGGCGCCGTGCTCGGCGACGGCGCGCACGACGTCGCGCTCGGTGAACATGCCGACCGCGGTGTTGCCCTCGGAGCGGACCACGTCCTTGACTACCAGCGCGCTGATATTGTTGGCGCGCATCAGCTTGGCGGCGATACCCACCGTTTCGTTCATTCGCACCGTAACGACGCGCGGCGTCTTCTTGCGCAGAATGTCTCCGACCAGCATTGCGACCTCCCTGGGTGAATGACAGGAGGAAGTGTGGTATACATAATGCCAATCGTCAAGCGCTCGATTTGGCCCATCCGAAAAATCTTGCGGCAGCAATACTGACATTTGGCGTCAGCCCAAACGAAAAGGGGCGCATCGCTGCGCCCCTTTTTAAAGCCTTCTCGTGTGTGGCGGTTTACGCGGTCTTGGCGTTGCAGGCTTCGGTGCTGGCGCTCTCGGCTTCCTTGCCGAGAATGAAGGAGCGGCGCAGCGGCTTGATCACGAACAGCGCCATCAGCGCGGCCGTTGCGTTCAGCGCCACCGCCACCACGAACACGGCCTTCCAGCCATACGTTGCCGAGATCACGCTTGCGAGCGGAACGAGCAGCGAGGCGGTGCCCTTTGCGGTGTAGAGCATGCCGTTGTTGGTCGTTGCGAACTTGGAGCCGAAGGTGTCGCCGCAGGTCGCGGGGAACAGCGAGTAGATTTCGCCGAACACGCCGAAATACACCGCGGTCGCGAGCACGAAGACAACAGGATTCTGGCCATAGGCCGACAGCGTCAGGAGCATCACCGCGGCGGTGCCGAAGGCGATGAACATGGTGTGCTCGCGGCCGATGGTGTCGGAGACCCAGCCGAAGAAGGGACGTCCGAAGCCGTCGAAGATGCGGTCGAGCGATATCGCGAAGGTCAGCGCCGCCATCTGGAAGCCGGCGAGCGTCACCGGCGTGTCGGCGATCTTGTAGTCGTGCGCGATCGGGCCGATCTGCGCTGCGGTCATCAGGCCACCGGAGGCGACCATGACGAAGACGAGGTACATCACCCAGAAAATCGGGCTGCGCAGCACTTGCGGCGGGGTGAAGTCGATCCTGGTCTGCGGCAAATTCAGTTGCTTCTTGCGCGGCGGAATCGAAATCCGCGGCGGCTGGATGAAGAAGGCGAGCACGAACACGATCAGGCCCTGGCCGATGCCGAAGGTGAGGAACGCCTGCTGGTAGCCGCTCGATGCGATCATGGTCGCGATCGGCACGATGGTGAGCGCAGCGCCCGCGCCGAAGCCCGCGGCTGTCGCGCCGGCGGCAAGGCCGCGGCGGTCGGGAAACCATTTCAGCGCGTTGCCGACGCAGGTGCCGTACACGGCGCCGGCGCCCATGCCGCCGACGACTGCGGCCACGTAGAGCAGGGTTAGCGAGTTGGCGTAGGAGTTGAGCACCCAGGACAGCGCGATCATCACGCCGCCGAACATGATGACGATGCGCGGGCCGTATTTGTCGACGAACCAGGCCTCGACCGGCACCAGCCAGGTCTCGGTGACCACGAAGATGGTGAAGGCGAGCTGGATCGCGGCGCGTCCCCAATGGTGCGCGGCATCGATCGGATCGACGAACAGCGTCCACCCATATTGCAGGTTGGCGATCATCGCCATGCAGACGATGCCCATGACGAGCTGAAGCCAACGGAAACCGGTGCGAAGAGGGGCGGCCGTGACGGCGCCGTCCGTGCTGGAAATCATCAAGAACCTCCCAACGCGCCTGATTGATTGCGACTTTGGATTGCAAGATGACCAGGTGTCGCAAATGTTGTGGCTTATCGTCGCAAGCGCGGCGGGCAGCTTGGTATACCATATTCCAGAATGCAAGTCTTAACTTGGTTCCTCCATCAAGAAATTACGAGTTCCCTTCGGATTTTACGGGGTGCGGAAAGCCTGCCAAAAACGAAAAGGCCCGGCCGCGAGGCCGGGCGTTGTTGCATGGAGTTGCTGTGCGAACCGCGTCAGAGGGTCGATTTCGCGACCGCGACCTTGCGCCAGGGTTTCAGCACCGCGATCGCCAGCAGCGAAGCCAGGATGTTGGCGCCGGCCGCGATCATGAACACGCTGTCCCAGGTGCCCGACGACTGCTGCATCAGGTTTGCGACCGGGACGAGCAGCGCGGCGGTGCCCTTCGCGGTGTAGAGCAGGCCGGCATTGGTGGTCGCGAACTTGGCGCCGAACGTGTCGGTGCAGGTCGAGGGGAACAGCGAGTAGATCTCGCCCCAGGCGAAGAACACGAAGCCCGAGAGCAGCACGAACCAGACCGGATCGTGGCCCCAGAGGTAGAGCATCCAGATGCCGAGGCCTTCCATGCCGAAGGCGATGAACATCGTGTTCTCGCGGCCGATCATGTCGGAGATCCAGCCGAAGAACGGACGCGTCAGGCCGTTGAGCACGCGGTCGATGGTCGCGGCAAAGGTCACCGCGGTCATCGTCACCGCCATCAGCGTCACCGGCACGCTGTCGACCTTCCAGTCGACCGCGATCGGCTTCAGGTTCGCGGTGACCATCAGTCCACCCGCGCCGACGATCACGAACATGAAGTACATCAGCCAGAAGATCGGCTGGCGCAGCACTTCGGTCGGCTGATAGTTGCGCCGGGTCTGGATGATATTGGCATTCGCCACCACGCTCGGCACCTGGCCCGCTTTCGGTGCGAGCAGGAAGAAGGCGAGGATGCAGATGATGATGCCTTGTCCAAGGCCGAAATAGAGGAAGGTGGTCTGGAATCCACTGTCCTTGATCATGGCCTGGATCGGCGCGACGGTGAGCGCGGAGCCTGCGCCGAAGCCTGCCGCCGTGATGCCTGCAGCAAGACCGCGCTTGTCCGGAAACCACTTCAGCGCGTTGCCGACGCAGGTGCCGTAGACGCCACCGGCACCGATGCCCGCGATGATCATGCCGAGATAGTAGCCGTTGAGCGAGGTGGCCTGTGCGTTGATCGCCCAGCCCATGGCGCAGAGCAGGCCGCCGACGAGAACCACGATGCGCGGACCGTATTTGTCGACGAACCATCCTTCGACCGGCACGAGCCATGTCTCGAACAGCACGAACAGCGTGAACGCCCACTGGATCGAGGCGCGATCCCAGCCGAACTTCTTCTGGATGTCAGGGACGAAGAACGTCCAGCCGTACTGATAGTTCGCGATCATCACCATGGCCGCTACACCGATCGCCAGTTGCGCCCAGCGATACGTGTCGCTAACGCGCGCGGCTGTAGGGGCCGTTGCCTGCACCATGTCCGTCATAAAGCCTCCCGTGGCGCCTCTCATTTTCTGCGAGCGCTGGAGGGACATTCTTGTATGCATTATGCCAAGCTTCAAGCGCCGGTCCGGCCACCGTGCGCAAATGCCGCAGGACCCTTGTCCGGGGGCGGCTGTGACTCAGGACAGCACAAGTAGAAATGGCCCCGTCCTGCGGGGCCATTCTTCAAAAGTCGAATGTTGACGGTACTGAAGCCCGCGCGCTGCCTTCGGCAGCGCAAAAGCACGGGCTTAGAGGCCGAAGCGCGGCAGGTCGCCGTTGTGATTCGAGATCTCCGCGCTCGCCATCAGGAAGCGGTCGACCGCAGCCAGGAAGCGGGCGAACAGCGAGGAGGAGGGGGCGAGAGCGACGGTAGCGGTCTTGGACATCGGAATTCCCTTTCTTGAGACGGTCAGTGATGCTGTCTCACTTCGAGAGGCAAACTATGTATACCAGATGCCAAAGTCCATGGATGCTATCGCATAGCAGCATGTGCTCCACCGCATTGCAGCATAATGCCCCGCTGAAGCGGCCGTTCCGGACCTAAAATTGCAGGTATGGACCGTCGAAGCAGGGATTCAGGCCTCGGGAGCAGGAAAACCTTGTGTCGCCCGTCGCGGACAGGGGCCGGATGCGCCTCGAATTCCGACCGCGGTGCAGCAAGCGGCTCTTGGCAGGGCGGGTCAAAGCCGTTAGTGCTCTGCCCCCTTTTCCAGTCAACTGTCAGAGTGGTTCATGTCGAGCGCCTCGCCCGCCGTGTCGATCGGCATCGATTTTGGGACCAGCAATACGGTCGTCGCGCTTGCCGCGGACGACCGCCGGGTCGAGGCCATCCGCTTCGATCACGGCGGACAGCGCCACAGCACCTATGTGTCGGCGCTCTGCTTCTGGGAGGACCGGCCGGGCGCCGGCGCGCAGGCCGAAGGCGGGCCGTGGGCGATCGAGACGTTCCTCGAGGGGCGCCACGTCTACCGTTTCCTGCAATCGTTCAAGACTTTTGCGGCAAGCAGCAGCTTCAACACCACGCAAGTGTTCCGGCAGCGCTTCAAGTTCGAGGATATTCTGGCGGCGTTCCTGCGCACGCTGGCGCGCCATGGCGGCGAAAAGTTCGGCTTCGAGACCTCCAACATCACGGTCGGCCGCCCGGTGCGCTTCGCCGGCGGCAATCCCGACGAGGCGCTGGCGATGCAGCGCTACCGGGCCGCGTTCGAGCGCTTGGGTGCCGGCCACGCGCGCTACGTCTATGAGCCCGTGGGGGCGGCGTTCTCCTTTGCCCGCAGGCTCGAGCGCGATGCCACCGTGCTGGTTGCGGATTTCGGCGGCGGCACCAGCGACTTCTCGGTGATGCGGTTTTCCCGCGCGGGCGGCACGCTGCGCGCCGAGCCGCTCGGACACGCCGGTATCGGCATCGCCGGCGACACGTTCGACTATCGCATCGTCGACCACGTCGTCTCGCCGCGGCTCGGCAAGGGCTCGAGCTTCCGCTCGTTCGACAAGGTGCTGCCGGTCCCGAGCGGCCACTACACCAACCTCGCGCGCTGGCATCAGCTCGCGATGATGAAGAGCAATGGCGATCTGCGCGAGCTGCGCGAGCTCCAGCGCACCGCGCTGAAGCCGGAGCTGCTCGAGCATTTCATTACCATCGTCGATCTCGACCTCGGCTTCTCGCTCTACCGCGCAGTGTCCGACGCCAAGGTCGCGCTGTCGGCGCAGGACCAGACCGACTTCCGTTTCAAGGGCGGCGGCGTCGACATCGGCGCAACCATCAGCCGCAAGAATTTTGAATCCTGGATCGCCGACGATATCGCCCGCCTGGGTGCGACCGTCGACAAGGTGCTGGCCGAAGCCGGCATCGCCGCGCGGGACGTGGAGAAGGTGTTTTTGACCGGCGGGACCTCCTTCGTGCCCGCCGTCCGCAAGCTGTTCGCCGATCGGTTCGGCAACGAGCGGCTGATGTCGGGCGACCAGTTCGAGTCGATCGCCTACGGCCTCGCGCTGATCGGACAAAGTCCGGACCCGGACCGCTGGACCGCAAGCGGCGGGCTTGCGTCGAAGGCAGGCACGTAGCCCGGTAGCAAGCCGTCATTGCGAGCGGAGCGAAGCAATCCAGGATCGTTCCGCGGAGGGACTCTGGATTGCTTGTGCGCCAGGCAAGCTGGCGTGGTCCAACCGGTGGAAGTCCGGTCCGGGTAAGCGGTAGCGAGCGCCCGGTAGTGAGTGTTGCGTGGCCGTCGGCAACGGCGGCTGCGAAGCGTACACAACGATGCTGTGGGGTGGGCTATTGAGCCGCGAAAGACAGAAACTCGCAGAGGCCGAGCCGGTAAGCAACGTCGAAGGCAACATGTGCGGCGCCGTTATGCGAGGCGCTGACGCTCTGCCGTGGTCGAAGACCCCATCACGCAGCAAAGGACCGCGTCGGAACCTGGGAGGTCCCGCATCTGACCGATGGCAACATGCCCCCAAGGTCCGCATCGGGAAGGCGAGGAGCCAAAGCCGATGACGAACGGATGCGGGAAGTCGGAGGCGGCCGTAGTAGCGTCGAAGCCTGCGAACGAAGCGGAGCGATCCGCGGAGGAGTTGGTGGAGCGAAGGGCCGCGACCAAGGGGAATGCGGACCAGCAAAGCACGCCCCGGACGCCGAGCCGGACAAGCGTGACACAGGCGTTGGAACGCATACGGCGAACTGCAAGGGAAAGGAAGAAGGAGAGGTTCACTGCGCTGCTTCACCACATCACGCCTGAACTGCTCGAGGCGGAGTTCTTCGCGCTGAAGAAGCATGCCGCGCCGGGTGTGGACGGAATGATGTGGCGGGACTACGAGCAAGACCTCAAGGCCAATCTTGAGGACCTGCATGCTCGTGTTCACCGGGGAGCGTACCGGCCGCAGCCGTCGCGGCGGGTCCATATCCCGAAGCAGGATGGGCGGCAGCGACCGCTGGCGATTGCGTCCCTCGAGGACAAGATCGTTCAGCGGGCAACCGCTACGGTGCTCAACGCGATCTACGAGGAGGACTTCCTCGGGTTCTCGTATGGGTTCCGGCCCGGGCGCAGCGCGCACGATGCGATGGATGCGCTGCTGGTCGGAATCGAGAGCCGGCGGGTGAACTTCATTGTTGACGCCGATATCCGCTCGTTCTTCGACATGGTGGACCAGGAATGGCTCATCCGCTTCGTCGAACATCGGACCGGCGACCAGCGTATCATCCGTCTGATCCGCAAATGGCTCAAGGCGGGTGTTCTCGAAGAAGGAACGGTCAGGGTCAGCGAACAGGGGACGGCACAAGGGGCGGTGATCTCGCCGCTGCTTGCCAACATCTACCTGCACTATGCCCTCGATCTGTGGGCCGAACGCTTCAGACGGCGCGAGGCCGCGGGTGACATGATCATCGTGCGCTACGCTGACGACTTCATCGTCGGCTTCGAGCATGAGAATGAGGCCCGGCACTTCCTCGAAGAATTGCGCAAACGGCTGCAGGAGTTCGCGCTGTCACTGCACCCTGAGAAAACCCGGCTGATCGAGTTCGGACGTCATGCGGAGGACAACCGCAGGCGGCGCGGGCTCGGCAAGCCGGAGACCTTCAACTTCCTCGGCTTCACCTTCATCTGCAGCCGATCCAAGCAAGGCAAGTTCCAGATCAGGCGCAAGTCTCGCAAAGACCGCATGCGGGCGAAACTGCAAGCCGTGAAGCAGGGAATGCGACGGCGTATGCACCAGTCGGTGCTCGAACAGGGCAAATGGCTGCGGCAGGTCGTTACCGGGTACTTCAACTACCACGCGGTACCGACCAACAGCCGAGCGCTCAGCGCCTTCCGCTACTTCGTCACCGAACAATGGAGGCGGATGCTTCGGCGCCGCAGCCAGACTGACGGGACCACGTGGCAGCGGGTCGCGCGGCTTGCCTCCGACTTGCTCCCCAAGCCACAAATCCTCCATCCTTGGCCCCGAACACGCTTCACCGCTACTCACCCGAGGTGGGAGCCGTATGCGGGAAAGCCGCACGTACGGATCTGTGCGGGGGGCGCCCAGCAATGAGCGTCCCTACCGCGACCGCTGCGCTCGCAATGACGATGTGGGTCGATCGGCGCATGCAATCGAAGAGTGCCGTAGAGTGGGCAAAGGCGCGGAGCGCCCCCACCATCTTTCCGAGCTTGAGAGAGATGGGTGGGCACGCTGCGCTTTGCCGACGAATACTCATGTTACGGCTACTGGTTGATCTCGGGCTCCACCAGCCGCGCCAGATTCCGCAGCGACTCCTGCCAGCCGAGGTAACAGGCCTCCGGCGGGATGACGTCGGGGATGCCGGCCTGCGTGATGTCGATCTCGGTGCCGACCGAGACCTTCTTAAGGATCACCGTGACCTGGATTTCACCCGGCAGATTGGGATCGTCGAACCTGTCGGTGTAGCGCAGGCGTTCGCCGGGGACGAGCTCGAGATACTCGCCGCCAAAGGAGTGGCTGTTGCCCGTCGTAAAATTCCGGAACGACATCTTGAACGTGCCGCCGACCCTGGGCTCGAAATGATGCACCGTGCAGGTGAAGCCGTTCGGCGGCAGCCATTTCGCCATCGCATCCGCCTCCAGGAAGGCGCGATAGACTTTCTCCGGACTGGTGGCGAGAACGCGGTGCAGGCGAACAGTACTGGGCATGGTTGTTATCCTCACGAATTGATGGGCCCGAGTTTGGCATCTATGGCCCATTCATGTCACGAGGACGACCGGCATCGCGCCGATCCGACAGGGCATCTCGATCTTTTTGCTTATTTTTGGGAGCATCAGGCTGCTCCATGCGCCTCGTCGGCGTCGCCCTTGCCGTCGTTCATGACGTCACTTCTTGATGACATGCCTGGTATCCAGAAGCTGATGCCGCTTTCGTCGGCCAAGGTCTCGGTACCGATGCCAAGGCCGCAAATGCAAGACGGCAGCCGCTTTCGTCAATCGCATGGTGCCCCCTCCCGGAGCACGAGCTTCGCTCAGTGGGAGCGCCTGATATGTTGCGGATCATATAACCCCGCCGGGCGGGCAGTCAGGTGTAGCAAGAGAACAACACTACCGCGCGATGATACCTGCCCCCGGGAGCTTACGGAAAAGCGCCGCTGTCTCCAGCATCTCCGCTTCCGATCCGGCATCCTGATCTGTTGATCCATATCAAGCCCATTTCCGGGGTCCGGTACAATGATGGCGCCTCATTTGAAGGGAGTGATTGCCAATGAGCCCTGCGCGATCCTTTCATCTTGTCGCATTTTCACTGACCCTTGCGCTCTCGCCAGCATTCGCACAGCAAGCCCAACAAGCCGCACCACCTCCGGGCTCGCCCGCCGCAACCATCACCATTCCCGGTGATCAGCTGCCGCCACCGCCGCAGAAATTCGGTGGCAAGATCGAGCGCGACGCGCGCAATTCGACACCTTTCTGGCCCGCGCGCGTGGTGCCGCCCAAGGGCGCACCGAACGTGCTGCTCATCATCACCGATGATGCCGGCTACGGCGTCCCCAGCACCTTCGGAGGCGTTATCCCGACGCCGGCGCTCGACCGTATCGCGCAAAGCGGATTGCGCTACACCAACTTCCATTCGACCGCATTGTGCTCGCCGACGCGCGCAGCACTCATCACCGGGCGTAACCATCACTCGGTGGGCTACGGCGTGATCGCCGAACAGGCCACCGGCTTCCCCGGCTACGACAGCATCATCACCAAGGACAAGGCGACGATCGGCCGGATCCTTTCCGATAACGGCTATCACACCGCGTGGTTCGGCAAGAACCACAATACGCCGGAATACCAGGCGAGCCAGACAGGTCCGTTCGACCAGTGGCCGACCGGCATGGGCTTTGAATATTTCTACGGCTTCATGGGCGGCGACACCAACCAATGGCAGCCCGGCAATCTCGTCCGCAATACCACGCCGATCTATCCCTATGAAGGAAAGCCCGGCTGGAATCTGGTGACGGCGATGGCGGACGACGCCATCGACTATGTCAATCGCATGAACGCGCTCTCGCCGGATACGCCGTTCTTCGTGAAATTCGCGCCCGGCGCAACCCATGCCCCGCATCACCCGACGCCGGAGTGGGTCAAGAAGATCGGCGACATGCACCTGTTCGACCAGGGTTGGAACAAGCTGCGCGACACGATCTTCGAGAACCAGAAGCGGCTCGGCGTCATTCCGGGGAATGCGAAGATGACCCCATGGCCGAAGGACCTGATCAAGGATTGGGATCAGCTTTCGGCCGATGAGAAGAAGCTGTTCATCCGTCAAGCTGACGTATTCGCCGCCTATGTCGCATACGCGGACAATGAAATCGGCCGCGTGATCCAGTCCATCCAGGATATGGGCAAGCTCGACAACACGCTCATCATCTATATCGAGGGCGACAACGGGACGAGCGCTGAGGGGCAACCCAACGGCACGCCGAACGAAGTGGCGATGTTCAACCAGATCAACCCGTCGGTCGAGGACCAGCTCAAGTATTTCTACGACGTCTGGGGAACCGACCGCACCTATAATCACATGTCGATCGGCTGGGCCTGGGCGTTCGACACCCCATTCTCCTGGACCAAGCAGATCGTCTCCCACTTCGGCGGGACGCGCCAGGGCATGGCGATCTCCTGGCGGGAAGTGATCAAGGACAAGGGGGGCATCCGCACCCAGTTCCATCACGTCATCGACGTCGTGCCGACCATTCTCGAGGCCGCGCAGATCAAGCAGCCGGAAATCGTTGACGGCATCAAGCAAAGCCCGATCGAGGGCGTCAGCATGATGTATACGTTCGATGCGAAGAGCGCGAATGCGCCTTCGACGCACACGACTCAGTATTTCGAGATGTTTGCTGATCGCGCCATCTATAACGACGGCTGGATCGCCAGCACCAAGGTCTTGCGTCCGCCGTGGGTGACGGTCGCGAAGCTGCCAAGCCCGCTCGATTATCCGTGGGAGCTGTATGACCTGCGTAACGACTGGACGCAGGCCGAGGACGTTGCCGCCAAGAATCCGGACAAGCTGAAAGAACTCCAGGCGCTGTTCTGGAAGGAGGCGGAAAAATACCAGGTGCTGCCGCTCGATTCATCCGTCGCGACCCGGATCATCACTCCGCGTCCGAGTCTCAGCGCCGGCCGCACGAGTTTTGCCTGGACGCGACCGATGACCGGCACACCGAATGGTGACGCGCCGAGCTTGCTCAACTCCTCCTACAGCTTCAAGGTCGACGTCGACATTCCCGATGGCGGCGCCGAAGGTGTGCTGGTGACGCAAGGCGGACGTTTCGGCGGCTATGGCCTCTATGTCCTGAAGAGCAAGCCCGTTTTCACCTGGAACCTCGTCGACCTCAAGCGCGTGCGTTGGGAGGGGCCGGAGCTCACGCCGGGCAAGCACCTCATCGAGTTTGACTTCAAGTACGATGGTCTTGGAGCGGGCACCATGGTGTTCGGCAACTACACCGGCATCGGACAAGGCGGTACCGGGACGCTCAAGGTCGACGGCAACGTGGTGGCCACCGAGAAGATGGAGCATACGCTTCCTTTCATTTTGCAGTGGGACGAGGCGTTCGACATCGGGTCCGATACCGGCACGCCGGTCGACGACAACGACTATCAGGCGCCGTTCGCCTTCACCGGCAAAATCAACAAGCTCACGCTTGACATCGAGCGGCCCAAGTTGAGCCCGGATGATGTCAAGCGGCTGCAGGAGGCCGCCCGTGCCGCCGGTGATGGGCCATCTGCCGACGACGGACAGACTGCTTCGTCCGGGACACAAGTGGGCACCGTTGGCGTGAGCCTTGTCGAGAAGATCCAGCTCGGAATGGACAAGCGCGAAGGCTGTCGCAAGCAGGCCGAGGCGAAGGGTCTCGGTATGGTGGACCGGGTCAAGTTCGTTCAGGAATGTGTCCGCCGATAGCTCGGCGCGAGACCGCCGGGAAGCCAATCGGCCTCCCGGGGGCCCGAATGCAGGCGATGCGGGATCGGAGAAGCTCATGAAAAGCAGTCGTTGGATCTTCCTTTCAGCGCTTGTACTGATCGACGTCTTCGTCGGCCGCGCAGCGGCGCAGGCCGTGACGGAGACGCTTCAGGGCCTGCTTGCCGCACAGATCCGTTCGCAGGGTTTTACTTGCGACAAGCCGCTGGGCGCGACCAAGGATGTCCGGCGCTCGAGGGCCGATCATGGGGTCTGGGTGCTCAGATGCAGCAACGCGAGCTATCGGGTGAGCCGCGTGCCAGACATGGCCGCCAAGGTCGAGCCGTTGCGGTGACGAAGCGCGCCAGCACCGAACGGCGGTAACATGCAAAGCGTGACCGATCTGATCCCAATCACACCTTCGATCGACGAACTTGGCCGCATCATCGCCAATGTCGCAGCTCCCGCCTTTCTGCTCGGCGCGGTTGCTGCTTTCATCTCGGTCGTGATCTCGCGGATCAACCGGGTGATCGACCGCTCGCAGTTCATTCACGGCATTCCCGCAAGCGACGCTACAAAGGCGTTTCTGAAAGCCGACCTGCCGCGGCTCCGGAAAAGGGCGAGGCTCCTGAACCGGTCGCTGTTCTGCTCCGTCATCGCAGCGATCCTCACGGCCCTCATCATCTTCGTCGCATTCGTCAGCGCGCTCCTGCAAGTCGCACACGAATACGGCGCGGCGATCCTGTTCATGGCGGCCATGCTGATGTTCAGCCTCGCCCTTATCGATCTGGCGCGCGAAACCAGAATTGCCCTTCACGACAATGACCTTCACTTGTAGGCGGAACGGCGGGGGCGGTAAGCGGACGTGGCACGAGGCTCGCGAAAGAACCGCAAGAGCGACAAGGTCCGCAAGGCGATAACGCCCGAACCGGTGCAGTCCCCGCCGCAGCCGCTGCATGTCCCTCGCCGCGCCACGAGGCGCTGGATCATCACCGCGAGCGCAGTGGTTGCCGCGATCGTCGTTGCTGCCGCGATCGTCGTCGGACTGCAATGGTTCGAACCATCGAAGACTCCCGTTCAGACGTCAGCGCCTGCCGAATTGGCTTTCGTCGGCAGTGAATCCTGTGCCGGCTGTCACGATGCGGAAGCAAGCCTCTGGCGGACCTCCCAGCACCGCCGCGCTATGGATCACGCGACGGCGCAGTCCGTGCGCGGCGATTTCAACGACGCGACCTTTGACCACGCCGGTACGCGCTCGCGCTTCTTCCGCAAGGACAACAAGTTCCTGGTCGAGACCGATGGGCCTGACGGCAAGCTCGCGACCTTCGAGGTGAAATACACCTTTGGCATCGACCCGCTGCAGCAATATCTGGTTGAATTTCCGGATGGGCGCGTCCAGGCTCTGTCCATCGCCTGGGACACGCGGCCGAAAGAGCAGGGCGGTCAGCGCTGGTTTCATCTCTACCCGGACAGCGCCATCACCAGCAGCGATTCCCTGCACTGGACGAAGCTGAGCCAGAACTGGAATTTCATGTGTGCGGAGTGCCATTCGACGAACGTGCACAAGGGCTATGACGCCGAGAAGAATCGCTTCGCCACTACCTTCTCCGAGATCAGCGTCGGCTGCGAGGCGTGCCACGGGGCGGGCTCGCGACATGTCGCCTGGGCGCACACCAAGCCGGCGGCGCGCGAGGCCGATAACGGCCTGCTGGTCCGCTTCGACGAGCGCACCGGGATCACCTGGTCCGCCTCCGCGGGCACGTTGGCGCCGGCACGCAACACGCCGGCGCCGGCCCTGCGCAAGGAGGTCGAGACCTGCGGGCGCTGCCACGCGCGCCGCGGGCAGCTTTCCGAAGACTGGATACCGGGCCGACCGCTCTCTGATACACACCACGTATCGCTGCTCGACCGCCAACGCTTTCATGCCGACGGCCAGATGCGCGACGACGAGGAGACCTACAATTACGCGCCGTTCAAGCAGAGCAGGATGTACGCCAAGGGCGTGACCTGCAGCGACTGCCACGACCCGCACAGCGCAACGTTGAAGGCGCCCGGAGACGGCGTTTGTTCGCAGTGCCATGCGCCCGCCAAATATGAAACCGTGGCGCATCGGCACCACGCCGGTGTCTCGTCGCCGCTGGGCTGTCCGGCCTGCCACATGCCGGAACGTCGTTACATGGTCGTCGACCGCCGCCACGACCACGGCTTGCGCGTTCCGCGTCCCGATCTCTCGGTGCAGACGGGCGTACCGAATGCGTGCAACGATTGCCATCGCGACAGGCCAGCGGCCTGGGCGGCGGATCAGATCGAGGGCTGGTTCGGGCCGGAGCGGCGCGGTCATCAGACCTATGCAGCTGCGTTCCATGCCGCCTGGAGCGAGGCTGCCGACGCGCAAGCGCAACTCGCTGCCATCGCGGAGTCGACTGACGTTCCCGGCCTCGTCCGCGCCAGCGCGCTGGCGGAGCTTCCGGCACCGATTCTCAATCTGATCAGGCAAGGGCTGTCCGATTCCGATCCGCTCGTGAGGCTCGGCGCGCTCGATCGACTCGAAGGAGCGCCCGCCGATCAGCTCTGGCCACTCGCCTCGCCGCAGTTGGACGATCCCGTGCGTGGTGTGCGCATTCGCGCCGCCGAGCTTCTGGCCGCCGTGCCTCCGGCGCGCCAGCCAGCCGCCGATCGCGACAAGTTCACGCGGGCCGCTGCCGAATTCGTCGCTGCGCAGAAGTTGAATGCGGATCGGCCGGATTCGCGAACGGCGCTTGGCAACTTCTTCGTACGCCAGGCCAATTCCGGCGCGGCGGAAGCCGAATACCGCGCCGCCCTGAGGCTCGACCCCTCGTTTGCGGCGGCCGCCGTCAACCTGTCCGACCTGTACCGGCAGCTCGGACGCGACAGTGACGGGGAGAAGATCCTGCGTGACTCACTCTCCACGTCGGCGCAGGACGCGTCTCTCCATCATGCGCTCGGGTTGACACTCGTGCGCCAGAAGCGAAGCGAGGAGGCTCTCGACGAACTGCGCCAGGCCGCCTCTCTCGACCCCGGCCAAATGCGGTACGCCTACGTCTATGCTATAGGCCTGAATGGAACGGGCCGGCGCGACGATGCACTCTCGGTGCTGAACCAAAGCCTGCGCAGACATCCGAATGATCTGGAGCTGCTTTCAGCCGCTTTGAACTTCAGCAGGGAGAAGGGAGACATCGCCGCAGCGCTTGGTTACGCCGAGCGACTGGCGCTGTTCCGGCCTGACGATCCAGGGTTGGCGAAGCTCATCAGAGAGCTCAAGCGATAGCTGCGGTGACGAGCGAGGTCTCGCCGCGGCCGTGGCTCGCCACGGCCCCCACCCGGCGTTTGAGCGTGCGTGCCGGACCCCCCGGCTGCGACTGCGATTAAATCCGCTGAGAGCCTTGCTAATGTCGATAGCGAGGTATACGGTCACTTCTGTTCGTTCAGCCGCTGTGCTTGTTGAATGCGCCTGCGGGCTCCTTTTCCAGAGACATCGACGAATTGAATCGATCTGCGTGAGCGTCACGCGGAATGCGCGCCTTTGCGCTTTGGAGAAGAAGAATGACGACAGGTACTGTGAAGTGGTTCAACGGCCAGAAGGGCTTTGGATTCATTCAACCCGACGACGGCGGGAATGACGTGTTCGTTCACGTCAGCGCGGTCGAGCGGGCTGGTCTCGCGGGTCTCGCCGAGGGCCAGAAGGTCAACTTCGAGGCCAAGACCGACAAGATGCGGGGCAAGGTCAGCGCTGAGAATCTCTCGCTGGCCTGATCTCCCAAGCGCCGTTTCACGGATGTACTGAAACGGCCACGCGACCCGCTCGATCGTAAGGATTGAGCGGGTTTTGCCCGTAGCCGAGCAGGGTGAGAGATGAGCGCCAGGAAATCGGCCGAACCGTCACCCGAATCCGTAGCGCGGGCCGAGCGTCAACGCCTGGCCGCCCAAGAGGGTGCGCAGGCGGTCGCGGATGTCGAAAGGCGCGCTGTCGATATCCGCAAGAACATGGCGCGGCTTCGCGAGCTTCGTGAGGCCAAGGAAGCGGCTGAGCAAGCAGCCGAGGCAAGTCTTCGCGCATCGTTACCGGCGCCCTCACCGAAGAAGCGCACGAGGAAGTCGCCGCGATAGCCGAATTCAACGGAGCCGCCGAGAAGCTGAAGAGGGCCGTTCACATGCGAATGAGTGCGGGTCGTGCCTAGGGTCAAGCCGGATGACGGCGGTACAATCACCTTCTTTCTCGCGCTCGGCGCGGGCCGACAGCTATGCCGTCTTGCAACAACGTTTCAGACGCAGAGGCAGGCCTTCAGTTATCTCCAGAAGTATCGAACGGAGTTCGAGCGTATCGCGCGGGCGCGCCTCGCGTCAGGTGAGCTCGAGGACGGGGTCGTGGTCCTCTCGATGCTCTAGGTAGGCCGAAGTCCGGGGCCGATCTCAACCTCAACCGGTCGGCCGGCCGGTCCCGAACAGAAATGCTGCCCGAAAGATCGGGCCATCGTCATCGCGAACCTCGATGGCCAGACCGCGGCCGCTCGCGGATGGCGCAAGGTCCTTGGCGGTATCGGCAAGAGACAGCGCAGCTTCGATCTCGCCGACTCTCTGGTTCGTCAGACTCAGTCCCTCTTCGTCCACAGCGAGTGCTTTGCCGTCCCTGATGTCGAAGTAATAATGCGGCACCGGCACTGCCTTATCTGGGACGATGTCCCTGCTTGGCCTCTCGCGCCAGTCGTTCTGCTTTCAGGCGCTCGCGATTTTCATGAAGAGACTGTTGCGCCTTCGCATAGTCGGTCATCGGCTTCTTCGTTTCGACCGGCTTGAACGCTCTGTTGGCCTCCCGCAGAGCCCGGGACGCGGGATGATCTCTCATCGTCTTGACCTCGATTTGGGTGAACAGGGCGCGGAAACGGCGTGTTCCTCGGCTCGCGGGCTGGCCGCGGTCGACTTGTCGTCGGACTGGCCCGCCTGCGCTCCCACGAGCGCGCCCGCGCAGAGATAACGGGGCGGAACCCCCGCCTGTTCCTCTTGGGGCGGAGTTAATTTGCGATCGATCGGTCCCGAGGATCTCACCTCTGGCGACACGAAAGAAGCTGGAGACCGGACGCCGTAGGGCAGGTGCCGTCCGGGACATTCACTCTTTTCGACGACGGCATAATAACCCTGTTTTGCCCGACGGGTCAAAGTTATTTCGTTGAATCAGAAATTCCTCTGGTGCCAATGCGCTGGCTACTGTGCATGGGGTTGTTTTTCCACTTTTGGTTTGAGCCCTGCGACGGCACGCGTGCGCAAGCAAAAGGGCCGTCCGTTCGGGCGGCCCTTTCGTGTTGGTTCAAATCAGTCCGCTTACTCGGCGGCCTGCTTTTGCGGCGGATCGAGCGCGCCGGACTTGTGGATGTCGGCGACCTGGTGGTCCGAGAAGCCGAGCACCGAGCGCAGGATCTCGTCGGTGTGCTCGCCGAGCAGGGGAGAGCGGGTGACCTCGCTCGGGCTCTCCGACAGCTTGATCGGGTTGCCGACCGAGATGTACTTGCCGCGGGTGGGGTGGTCGACCTCGACCACGGTACCGGTGGCGCGCAGCGACTGGTCCTCGGCGATCTCCTTCATCGACAGGATCGGCCCGCAGGGGATGTCGTCCTTGTTGAGGATCTCCATCGCCTCGAATTTGGTCTTGGTCATCGTCCACTGCTCGATGCGGGCGAAGATCTCGTTGAGCCGCGGCAGGCGGGCCGCCGGCTTGGCGTAGTTCGGATCGGTCTTCCACGTGGGCTCGCCGATCACGTCGCAGATCTTCTCCCAGACCGGGGCCTGGGTGATGAAGTAGATGTACGCGTTCGGATCGGTCTCCCAGCCCTTGCACTTCAGGATGCGGCCGGGCTGGCCGCCGCCGGAATCGTTGCCGGCACGCGGCACGGCATCGCCGAACGGGACGCCCTCGCCGAACTGGCTGTATTCCTTGAGCGGGCCATGGGCGAGGCGCTGCTGGTCGCGCAGCTTGACGCGGCAGAGGTTGAGCACGCCGTCCTGCATGGCGGCGGTGACGCGCTGGCCTTTGCCCGAATGCGTGCGCTGATAGAGCGCGGTGACGATGCCGAGCGCGAGGTGCAGGCCGGTGCCGCTGTCGCCGATCTGCGCGCCGGTCACGAGCGGCAGGCCGTCGCGGAACCCGGTGGTGGAGGCGGAGCCGCCGGTGCACTGCGCGACGTTCTCATAGACCTTGCAGTCTTCGTAGGGACCGGGACCAAAGCCCTTGATCGAGGCGACGATCATCTTCGGGTTGATCGCCTGGATCTTCTCCCAGGGGAAGCCCATGCGGTCGAGCACGCCGGGGCCGAAATTCTCGACCAGCACGTCGCACTTCTTGATCAGCTCGGTTAGGACTTCCTTGCCCTTGGGGTTCTTGGTGTCGAGCGTGATCGAGCGCTTGTTGTGGTTGAGCATGGTGAAATACAGGCTGTCCACGTTCGGGATGTCCTGCAGCTGGCCGCGGGTGATGTCACCCACGCCCGGGCGTTCCACCTTGATCACGTCGGCGCCGAACCAGGCCAGCAGCTGCGTGCAGGTCGGTCCGGACTGGACGTGGGTGAAGTCGAGAATGCGAACGCCCTCGAGCGCTTTGGTCATTATGTTGCTCCGTACTCTGTCTGCCCCTGCACCCGGCAGGGAATAAAGGGTTGAGGGGTGGACTTACTTCTTCTTCTGCAGAACGCTCTGCGGATTGAGGTTGCCGATGCGGCCGCTCTCCGAGCCCGCGGCCGGATCGATCACCGCGTTGATGAGCGTCGGCTTGCCGGACTTCATCGCCTCGTTCACGGCGCGCTTGAGCTCGTCGGGCGAGGTCGCGTTCACGCCGACGCCGCCGAAGGCTTCCATCATCTTGTCGTAACGCGCGCCCTTGACGAACACGGTGGTCGCCGGATCGGAGTTGGCGCCGTTGACGTCGGTGCCGCGATAGATGCCGTCATTGTTGAAGATGACGACGCAGATCGGCAGGTTGTAACGGCAGATGGTCTCGACCTCCATGCCGGAGAAGCCGAACGCCGAGTCGCCTTCCACCGCGAGCACGGGATGGCCGGTCTCGAGCGCGGCTGCGATCGCCTGGCCCATGCCGATGCCCATCACGCCCCAGGTGCCGACGTCGAGACGCTTGCGCGGCTTGTACATGTCGATGACGCCGCGGGCGAGGTCGAGCGTGTTGGCGCCTTCGTTGACGAGGATCGCCTCTGGGTACTCCTTGATGACGTTCTTCAAGACGCCGAGCGCGCCGTGATAATCCATCGGCGACTTGTTGTTCATGAGCTTCGGCGCCATCTTGGCGACGTTCTCTTCGCGCTTGGTCGAGACGGCCTTGGCCCATTCGGCCGGCGGCGCGGTCCAGCCGGTGCCCATCGCCTGGTTGAAGGCGGAGACCACCGAGCCGATGTCGCCGACGACGGGCGCGACGATCTCGACGTTGGAGTCCATTTCCTTCGGCTCGATGTCGACCTGGATGAACTTCTTCGGCGTCTCGCCCCAGCTCTTGCCCTTGCCGTGCGAGAGCAGCCAGTTCAGCCGCGCGCCGATCAGCATGACGACGTCGGAATCCTTCAGCACGGTCGACCGGGCCGCGCCGGCGCACTGCGGATGGGTGTCGGGCAGCAGGCCCTTGGCCATGCTCATGGGCAGGAACGGCACGCCGCTCCTCTCGACGAAAGCCTTGATCTCCTCATCAGCCTGCGCGTAGGCCGCGCCCTTGCCGAGGATGATGAGCGGACGTTTTGCGCTCTTGAGCACGTCGAGCGCGCGCTTGACCGAAGCGGGCGAGGGGATCTGCGCGGGAGCCGCGTCGATTACCTTGACCAGCGACTTCTGGCCGGCCTCGGCGTTCATGACCTGGCCAAACAGTTTTGCCGGCAGGTCGAGATAGACGCCGCCCGGACGGCCGGAGACGGCAGCGCGGATGGCGCGGGCAAAGCCGATGCCGATGTCCTGGGCGTGCAGCACGCGATAGGCCGCCTTGCACAGCGGCTTTGCGATCGCGAGCTGGTCCATTTCCTCGTAGTCGCCCTGCTGCAGGTCGACGATCTCGCGCTCGGAGGAACCCGAGACCAGGATCATCGGATAGCAGTTGGTGGTGGCGTGCGCGAGCGCGGTGAGGCCGTTGAGGAAGCCGGGCGCCGACACCGTGAGGCAGACGCCGGGCTTCTTGGTGAGATAGCCGGCGATGCCTGCGGCATAGCCGGCGTTCTGCTCGTGGCGGAAGGAGATCACGCGAATGCCGGCGGCCTGCGCCATGCGGCCCAAATCCGTGATCGGGATGCCCGGCACATTATAGATGGTGTTGATGCCGTTCAGCTTGAGCGCGTCGATGACGAGATGGAAGCCATCCGTCAGTTCCTGCTCGGTGCCCGGTGCCTCGGACTTGGTCGCGGTATTCAGCATGGGCCTTGTCTCCCTGGTCTCAAGTAACGGGGCGAATTTCTCGCCCTTCTGGTGAACGTTGCTAGGTAAAGAGTTATGTGAACAGTTCCTGGCCGTGCGCTTCGACGTAAGCGGCAAGGCCGAGGGTGTGATCGCGGGCGCGCTTCTCGGCGAGCTCGGTGTCGCGCGCCTCGAGCGCTTCGATCATGGCGAGATGCTCGGGCAGCGAGGTCGCGGTGCGGTCCTTGCGTCCGATCGTCAGTTGCCGGTAGCCGCGCACGTGCAGCAGCAAGTCGTTGGTGAGATCGACCAGCACCGGCGACTCCGACAGCGAGATCAGCGCCTGGTGGAAGGCGATGTTGGCCCTGGAATATTCCTCCACGTGATCCTCGGGCAGGCGGTCCTTGCCGAAATCCTTGAAGAAGTCGCGCAGCGCCGTGATGTCCTTCTTGCGCGCGGTGGTGGTGATGAGGCGCGCGGCCATGCTCTCCAGCGCCGCCCAGGCGCGGATCATGTCGACGATCTCGCTCTTGGTCCTGCGCACCACCATGATGCCGCGGCGCGGCACGGTCTTCACGAAGCCGTCCTGCTCGAGCATCGCGATGGCTTCGCGGATCGGCGTGCGGCTCACGCCGAGACGTTCGGACAGGGCCCGCTCGTCGAGCATCACCGGCTCGGGCGTCGAGTAGATGTCCATCTTGAGGATGGCTTCCTTCAAGGCGTCATACGCCTTGTTCTTGAAGCTGCTCTCCGGGGCAATACGAACGATTGCGATGTCTGCCTCGGCCATGTTCGGCAACGCCTTGGTTGGTTTCCGTAGTGACACGACGAATCTCCTCCAGTGGGAGTCGTCTTTTACAGGAATATTAGCGGGAAAGTTTTTGGCATACCACATGCCAGAATGTCAAGCTGCCTATTTTTTGCGGCGTTCTAAGGTGCGCCGCGACTTGACAAGTTGGCTTCTGGCATACCAAATGCCATCGCCAGCCATTTTTGATCCATGCCGGCGGAGTATCCGTTCCGCGGCATGGAACAAAGCGCGGCGAATGGCAAGCATCATGGGCGGCCGCAACACGCGCGCTTTGCAAAGAACGAACTCAGGTCAAGGGAGAAGCCACATGTCCAATTCCAAAGATGCCGTCCTCAAGGTGCTTGACCAGGTCAAGGCGGACAACCGCACCAGCCTGACGGCGCCGGAAGGCAAGCTGGTTTGCGACGCCTACGGCATTCCGGTGCCGAAGGAGGGAGTGGCCAAGTCGGCGGGCGAGGCTGGCAAGATGGCTTCCTCCATGGGCTTCCCCGTCGTGATGAAGATCGTCTCGCCGGACATTCTCCACAAGACCGAAGCCGGCGGCGTCATCGTCGGCCTCAAGACGACTGAAGAGGCCGAGAAGGCCTACGAGACCATTCTCGGTAACGCCAAGAAGTACAAGGCCGATGCCAAGATCGAGGGCGTCCAGGTGCAGCAGATGCTGGCCGGCGGCACCGAGGTCATCGTCGGCTCGATCACCGACGGCTCGTTCGGTAAGCTGGTGGCCTTCGGCCTTGGCGGCGTGCTCGTCGAAGTCCTGAAGGACATCACCTTCCGCCTCGCGCCCGCGACCAAGGAAGACGCGCTCTCGATGCTCGACAGCATCCAGGCGCATGAGATCCTGAAGGGTGTTCGCGGCGGCGAGCCGGTGAATCGCACGGCGCTCGCCGACGTCATCGTCAAGGTCTCGCAGCTCGTCACCGATTTCCCCGAGATCGTCGAGCTCGACCTCAACCCTGTGTTCGCGACCCCGAAGGGCGCGACCGCCGCCGACGTCCGCATCGTCGTCGATTTCGCCTACAAGCCGAAGCCGAAGCCGCGCCCGACCGAAGAGATCGTCGCGGCGATGAACCGCATCATGCAGCCCAAGGCGGTCGCCGTGGTCGGCGCCTCCGCGGAGGACGGCAAGATCGGCAACTCCGTGATGAAGAACCTCATCAACGGCGGTTACAAGGGCGACATCTATCCGATCCATCCCAAGGCTGCCGAGATCCTCGGCTACAAGGCCTACAAGAGCGTCAAGGACGTGCCTGGCGTGATCGACGTCGCGGTGTTCGCGATTCCCGCCAAGTTCGTGGCGGCGGCGCTGACCGAGTGCGGCGAGAAGAAAATCCCGGGCGCAGTCCTGATTCCGTCCGGCTTCGCTGAAGCCGGCGCGCCGGAGCTGCAGGCCGAGATCGTCGAGGTCGGCAAGAAATACGACATCCGGCTGATGGGACCGAACATCTACGGCTTCTATTACACGCCCGCCAATCTCTGTGCGACCTTCTGCACCGCCTATGACGTCAAGGGCCACGCGGCGCTGTCGTCGCAGTCGGGCGGCATCGGCATGGCCATCATCGGCTTCTCGCGCTCGGCCAAGATGGGCGTCTCCGCCATCGTCGGCCTCGGCAACAAGTCCGACATCGACGAGGACGATCTGCTCGCCTTCTTCGAGCAGGATCCGAACACCAATCTGATCGCGCAGCACTGCGAAGACCTCAAGGACGGCCGCGCCTTCGCGGAAGCCGCCAAGCGCGTCTCCAAGAAGAAGCCGGTCGTCGTGCTCAAGGCCGGCCGCACCTCGGCCGGTGCGAAGGCGGCGTCCTCGCACACCGGCGCGCTCGCCGGCAACGACCGCATCTATGAAGACGTGTTCAAGCAGTCGGGCGTGATCCGCGCCCGCAGCCTGCGCCAGCTGCTCGAATTCGCCCGCGGCGTGCCGGTGCTGCCCACGCCGAAGGGCGAGAACGTGCTGATCATCACCGGCGCCGGCGGCTCGGGCGTGCTGCTGTCGGATTCCTGCGTCGACAACGGCCTGTCGCTGATGTCGATGCCGCCGGATCTCGACGCGGCGTTCCGCAAGTTCATTCCGCCGTTCGGTGCGGCCGGAAATCCTGTGGATATCACCGGCGGCGAGCCGCCGATCACCTACGTCAACACCGTGAAGCTCGGCCTGTCGGATGAGCGCATCCACGCGCTGATCCTCGGCTACTGGCACACCATCGTCACTCCGCCGATGGTGTTCGCCCGCAACATGGTCGAGGTGAAGAAGGAGATGGAGGCCAAGGGTTTTGTGAAGCCCATGGTCGCCTCGCTCGCCGGCGACGTCGAGGTCGAGGAAGCCGCCGAATATCTCTACCAGCACGGCATCCCGGCCTACGCCTACTCGACCGAGCTTCCCGTCGAGGTCCTCGGCGCCAAGTACAAGTGGGCGCGCGGGGCAGGGCTGCTCTGAGCCGTTGATGTTCGCCTCTCCCCGCTTGCGGGGAGAGGCCGGAATTTGCGTCGCAAATTCCGGGTGAGGGGGAGCTTCCGCAAGGCTAACCGCTACCGTCCTTGCGGAGCCTTCCCCTCACCCTGACCTTCTCCCCGCGAGCGGAGAGAGGGGAAAAGAACGAATACAGGTCGCGATGAACAAGAACGTGATCCGGCGCAAACCGCACGAAGCCCGGTCGTCATCGGAGGCCGAGCACGAAGCGCGCGACGGCGGCGTGCAGTCGGTCGACCGCGCGCTATCGATCCTCGAAACGCTGGCCGAGGACGACGAAGGCTATCGCCTCAGCGATCTTGCCGTACGCACCGGCCTGTCCCCCTCGACCGTGCACCGCCTGCTGGCGACGCTTGAAAGCCGCCGCTTCGTGCAGTTCGATCGCGCCGAATCCAAGTGGCATGTCGGCGCTCGCAGCTTCACCGTAGGTGCGAGCTTTGCCCGGCGGCGCAATTTCTCGGCGCAGGCCGTTCCCTACTTGCGCAAGCTGCGCGATCTCACCCGCGAAACCGCCAATCTCGCCGTCGTCGACGACGAGTTCATCATCGTGCTGACCCGCATGGAGAGCCGCGAGATCATGCGCTCGCTGACCCAGATGGGCGGACGCGTCCCCATGGTGACATCAGGCGTCGGCAAGGCGGTGCTCGCGACCTATTCGGACGAGGACGTCGGAGCCGTCATCCGCCATCACGGCATGCCGCGGCTGACCGAAAAGTCGATCGTGCGACCGAGCGACCTGTTCAGGGAGCTCGAAAAGATCCGCAAGCAGGGCTTTGCGATCGACGACGAGGAGGCCTGTATGGGCCTGCGCTGTATTGCCGCAGTTGTCTATAACGACTGCGCCGAGCCGCTGGCGGCGATCTCCGTCTCGGGCATGACCAGCCGCCTGACCGACGACAGGCTGCCGGAAATCGGGCAAATCGTGCGTGATGTCGCCGGTGAGCTGACCGTCGCACTGGGCGGTGTGATGCCGGCCTCCAGCTAACCTGGAACCCAGGCCTGTCGCTGGACAGCATCGGCCGTTTTGGCTGATATGCGGCCAAACGACACAATGCGGCAAACAATCAACACGTCCGCACGAGCCTGGAGAATGCCCCCATGTTTCGATTTCCTGCGCGCCTTGTCGGCGCAGCCGTCGCGCTGACGCTCGCGGCGGCGACGCCTGCCTTTGCCCAGCAGCTCGAGCTCAAGCTGATGGCGCCGGCAGCCCCGGGCGGGGGCTGGGACCAGACCGCGCGCTCGATGCAGCAGGCGCTGGTTGCTTCCGGCGTCGCGCGCAGCGTGCAGGTTACCAACGTTCCGGGCGCCGGCGGCAGCGTGGGCATCGCGCAGTTCGTCAACGGCGCCAAGGGCGACGGCAACCAGATGATGGTCAACGGCTTCGTCATGGTCGGCGCGCTCGCCATGAACAAGTCGCCGGTGACGCTGGAGCAGGTAACGCCGATCGCGCGCCTCACCGAGGAAATCCAGGTGATCGTGGTGCCCGCGAATTCGCCGATCAAGCACGCGCAGGATCTCGCCGCCGCGGTGAAGGCCGATATCGCCAAGGTGACCTTCGCCGGCGGCTCGGCCGGGGGCGTCGATCATGTGATGGCCGCGCTGTTCGCCGGCGCTGTCGGCGCCGACGCCAAGAAGATCAACTACATCCCGTTCTCCGGTGGCGGCGAGTCGCTCGCGGCGATCCTCGGCGGCAAGGTCACCGCGGGCATTTCGGGCCTCAGCGAATATGAAGGGCAGATCAAGTCCGGCAAGCTGCGCGCGATCGGCGTGACCTCGGAGAAGCGCATCGCAGGCAGCGATATCCCGACCTTCAAGGAGCAGGGCATCGATCTCGTGATCGCCAATTGGCGCTCGGTGGTCGCGCCTCCCGGCATCACGCCGGAGCAGCGCAAGATCCTGAGCGATGCCGTCGAGAAGATGGTGAAGTCGGACGCCTGGAAGGAGATTCTCAAGCAGAAGGGCTGGGAGGACGCCTATCTCGGCGGCGACGCCTTCGCCGACTTCCTGAAGAAGGAGACCGTGCGTGTCACCGACGTGCTGAAATCGGTCGGCCTCGTCAAATCATGACCTCAGGCGATCCTGCCCAGCCGCCGCGGCGCGTCGATCGCGCCGGCATCGTCATCGCCGCGCTGCTCGCCGCGCTTGCAGCGGTGCTGGTCTGGGACGCGCGCGGCCTGCAATCCGCCGCGATGTACGGCATGGGGCCGGAGGCGATGCCGGTCGTCGTCGCCAGCGGCATTGCGCTGCTCGCGATCGGCAATTTCATCGATGCGCTGCGCGGCAATCTGCCGGCGCGCGAGAGCGCCGATCCCGTGCCTGTTGTCCTGATCCTCGTCGGCCTTGCGCTGCTGATCGCCATCGTTGGCTTTGGCGGCGGCTTCATCCTCGCGACATCTGCGTTGTTCGTCACGACGTCGGCGGCGTTCGGCCGCCGCGCCGTCCTCGTCGACAGCATCATTGCCCTCGTGATGTCGACCGTCATCTATCTCGCCTTTGACCGGCTGTTGACGCTGAGCCTTCCGGCCGGCCCCCTGGAGCGACTGCTGTGATGGACACCTTTGCCGCGCTGGCGCACGGCATGGCCGTTGCCGTCCAGCCGATGAACCTGCTCTATGCGCTGATCGGCGTGTTCCTCGGCACGGCTGTGGGCGTGTTGCCCGGCATCGGCCCCGCGCTGACGGTCGCGCTGCTGCTGCCGGTGACTACAAGCTCGACCCCGGCGGCTCGCTGATCATGTTCGCCGGCATCTATTACGGCGGCATGTATGGCGGCTCGACCACCGCGATCCTGATCAATACGCCCGGCGAGAGCGCCTCGATGGCAACTGCGCTCGAAGGCAACAAGATGGCCAAGGCCGGCCGCGGCGGGCCGGCGCTGGCGACCTCCGCGATCGGCTCCTTCGTCGCCGGCACCATCGCCACGATCGGCCTTGCGTTCCTCGCGCCATGGCTGGTCGATGTCGCCGTGCGCTTCGGCCCCGAGGATTATTTCGCGCTGATGTGCGTCGCCTTCGTCACGGTGTCGGCGACCTTCGGCGATTCCCCGATCCGCGGCCTGACCAGCCTGTTCATCGGCCTGACGCTGGGTCTCGTCGGTATCGACAAGTTGACCGGCCAGGCCCGGCTTGCGTTCGGTGTGCCTGAATTGCTCGACGGCGTCGAGGTGACGACGCTGGCGGTCGGCCTGTTCGCGGTGGGCGAGGCGCTCTACGTCGCCTCGCGCCGTCACCACACCGAGGAGAAGCTCGAGCCGGTGCGCGGCTCGCTGTGGATGACGAGGGAAGACTGGAAGCGGTCGTGGAAGCCGTGGCTGCGCGGCACCCTGTTTGGCTTCCCGATCGGCGCACTGCCCGCGGGCGGTGCTGAGATCCCGACATTCCTGTCCTATTCGACCGAGAAGCGGCTGACGAAGCATCCCGAGGAATTCGGCAAGGGCGCGATCGAAGGCGTGGCCGGACCCGAAGCCGCCAACAATGCCTCTGCCGCCGGCACGCTGGTGCCGCTCCTGACGCTGGGACTGCCGACCTCGGCAACGGCCGCGATGATGCTGGCTGGCTTCCAGCAATACGGGCTCAACCCGGGCCCGCTGCTGTTCGCCGAACGGCCCGATCTGGTCTGGGGCCTGATCGCGAGCCTGTTCATCGCCAACATGATGCTGCTGGTGCTCAACCTGCCGCTGGTCGGCCTCTGGGTGCGGCTGCTCGCGATCCCGCAGCCCTGGCTCTATGCCGGCATCCTCGTGTTCGCGACCATGGGCACCATCGCGGCAAAGCCGTCGGTGGTCGAATTGTCGATGCTGGCCGGCTTCGGCGTGCTCGGCTTCCTGATGCGCCGGTTCGATTTTCCGATCGCACCCGTCGTGGTCGGCCTGATCCTCGGCCCGATCGCCGAGAGCCAGCTCCGCCGCGCGCTCGCCATCAGCCTAGGCGACCCCATGACGCTGCTGCAGAGCCCGATCTCGGCGACGCTGCTCGGCGTCGCTCTGATCGCGCTGCTCGCACCCTTCGTGCTGAAGGGGCTCGGCCGGTTCAAGGCGAACGAGGATTAGCGGAACTCATCAAACGGCACCTTTGCCCAATGCGTAAGCAGAGGTGCAGTTTTATTTGAGTTGCCCCTGCCGCTGTCGGGGGCAACCATCGCTGGGCTGTCCAATCTCCGCGAGAGCCCCCGATGACCAAACTCACCCGTTTTTCCGTCGCGCCGCTGCACAGCATGACGAGGCGCCTCGCCGACGTCGCCTCGGCGCGCGTCGCGCCCGATCTCGTCATCACGGGGGCGCGGGTGCTCTCGACCTATTCGGAACGTATCCATTCGAACCGTGAGGTCTGGATCACCGGCGGCCGCATCGCGGCAGTGAAGGCGGCCGGCACGGCAAAGAAGGCGTGGAGTGACGTCATGACTTACGACGCCGCAGGCGGCATCATCGCTCCAGGCCTCGTCGATCCGCACATTCACATCGAATCCTCGATGGTGACGGCCTGCGCCTATGCCGAGGCCGCGCTGCTCAACGGCACCACGACGATCTTCTGCGACAGCCACGAGATCGGCAACGTCATGGACGTCGCCGGGGTCGAGGCGATGCTGGAGGACGCGCGCGCGGCGCCGCTCTCGATCTTCCTGACGGTGCCGAGCACGGTACCGGCCACTTCGGCGGAACTGGAGACGGCCGGCGGCGATCTCACGCCGGACAAGATCGCCGGCCTGTTCGACCGCTGGCCGGAAGCGGTCGGGCTTGGCGAGAAGATGGATTTCGTGCCTGTCACGATGGGCGACGAGCGCAGCCACGCCATCCTCGCCGCCGCGCTGAAGCGCGGGCGGCCGGTGTCCGGCCATGTCTACGGCCGTGAATTCGTCGCGGCCTATGCGGCATCCGGCGTTACCGACACCCATGAGGCGATCGACCGCGACATCGCCGACGATCTGCTCGATGCCGGCGTCTGGATCTTCCTTCGTGGCGGCCCGCCGACGACGCCCTGGCATTCGCTGCCCCAGGCGATCCGGACGATCACCGAGCTCGGCGCCTCGCACAAGCGCACGGCGGTGTGCACCGACGACCGTGATGCCGACGATCTGCTGCTGTTCGGCCTCGATTCGGTGGTGCGCGAAGCCGTGAAGGCGGGGATGTCGCCGGAGCAGGCCTGGTCGATGGGCTCGCTGCACGGCGCGACGCGCTTCGGCATGGAGGGCGACATTGGCGGTCTCGGCGGCGGCCGCCGCGCCGATCTCGTGCTGATGGACGATCAGCTCAAGCCGCAATGCACCTGGTATGGCGGCGAGCTCGTGGTTGAGCAGGGCAAGATTACGGATAGCCTCGATCAGGCGCTGTCGCAGCGCTACCAATATCCCAAGGCGGCCTATGCCACGGTCAAGCTGCCGGAGAAGATCAAGCTGACGCCGGAACTCCCGGCGAAGGCCTGCACCGTCAACGCCATCAAGACCGCATTGCCCGGCATCACCTTGATCCACGAGAAGGTCGCGATCGAGCCGGCAAAGGATTGGCCGTCGCTGTTCGCGCGCTACGGCCTCTGCTTCGTCACGGTGGTCGAGCGCCACGGCAAATCGGCCGGCAATGTCGCCTACGGCCTGCTGAAGGACTTCGGCCTGAAGCGCGGTGCGGTCGCCTCCAGCGTCGGCCACGACAGCCACAACATCATCGTCGCCGGCACCAACGAAGCTGACATGCAGGTCGCGATCGCCGCGATCAGGGAAGAGCAGGGCGGCGTCTGCGTCGTCGCCGACAGCAAGGTGAGTGCGCTGGTTCCGCTGCCGATCGCGGGACTCCTGTCCGACAAACGCGTGACCGAGGTGGCTGAAGAGGTCAAGGTCCTGAAGAAGGAATGGGCTGAAGCCGGGTGCACCATCCCCTACATGGGTTTCAATTTGATTCCCCTATCGGTCATTCCGGAAATCCGCATTACCGACAAGGGCCTCGTGCTGGTCCCGCAAATGGAGCTTGCGCCGCTGTTCGAGTGAAGCGGCTTTCACGCGTTTCACGATCTAACTGATTGAGACCACCCACGATTTTTCCACGGCTGCCGCATCGTGGAAAATAAAATCGATCTCGTTGAGATCGCATCCCGCGCATCTGATGATCTCGCTCGCTGACTTAAACCCAAGCGAGGTCCGATATGGCGAAGATGCGAGCTGTCGATGCGGCCGTGCGTATCCTGGAGAAAGAGGGCATCTCGACCGCCTTCGGTGTTCCCGGCGCCGCGATCAATCCGCTGTACTCGGCGCTGAAGAAGCGCGGGTCGATCCGCCACATCCTGGCGCGCCATGTCGAGGGCGCATCGCACATGGCGGAGGGCTACACAAGGGCGAAGGCCGGCAATATCGGCGTCTGCATTGGCACCTCGGGGCCGGCCGGCACCGACATGATCACCGGGCTTTATTCGGCGATCGCCGATTCCATTCCGATCCTCTGCATCACCGGTCAGGCGCCGCGGGCGCGGCTCTACAAGGAGGATTTCCAGGCCGTCGACATCGAATCGATCGCCAAGCCCGTGACCAAATGGTCGGTGACGGTGCGCGAGCCGGCGCTGGTGCCGCGCGTGTTCAGCCAGGCATTTCACATCATGCGCTCGGGAAGGCCGGGACCGGTGCTGATCGACATGCCGCTCGACGTGCAACTCGCCGAGATCGAGTTCGACGACGAGACCTATGAGCCGCTGCAGGTCTACAAGCCCGCGGCGACCCGCAAGCAGGTCGAGAAGGCGCTGGAGATGCTCAATGCCGCCGAGCGGCCGCTGATCGTCGCCGGCGGCGGCATCATCAACGCCGATGCCTCGGACCTTTTGGTCGAGTTCGCCGAGATCGCCAACGTTCCTGTCGTGCCGACGCTGATGGGATGGGGCGCGATCCCCGACGATCACGTGCTGATGGCCGGCATGGTCGGCCTTCAGACCAGCCATCGCTACGGCAATGCGACGCTGCTCGAATCCGATTTCGTGCTCGGCATCGGCAATCGCTGGGCCAATCGCCATACCGGCTCGGTCGAGACCTACATCAAGGGCCGCAAATTCGTTCACGTCGATATCGAGCCGACCCAGATCGGGCGCGTGTTCAATCCCGATCTCGGCATCGTCTCGGACGCGAAGGCGGCGCTCGAGCTCTTCGTCACCGTCGCCAGGGAGTGGCGGCGGTCAGGCAGGCTTCGCGAGCGCCAGGCCTGGCCCGCTGCCTGCCGCGATCGCAAGAAGACCATGCTGCGCAAGAGCCATTTCGACAACGTTCCGATCAAGCCGCAGCGCGTCTATGAGGAGATGAACAAGGCGTTCGGCCGCGACACCACCTATGTCACGGTGATCGGCCTATCGCAGATCGCCGGCGCGCAATTCCTGGGCGTCTACAAGCCGCGCAACTGGATCAACGCGGGGCAGGCGGGCCCGCTCGGCTGGACGCTGCCCGCCGCGCTCGGCGTGCGCGCGGCGTGCCCTGAGCGCGAGATCGTGGCGCTGTCGGGCGACTACGACTTCCAGTTCCTGATCGAGGAGCTCGCGGTCGGCGCGCAGTTCAATCTGCCCTACATCCACGTCGTCGTGAACAATTCCTATCTCGGCCTGATCCGCCAGGCCCAGCGCGGCTTCGACATGGACTATCATGTCCAGCTCTCCTTCGAGAACATCAACGCGCCCGAGATCGGCGTCTACGGCGTCGACCATGTCACGGTGGCCGAAGGCCTCGGCTGCAAGGCGGTCCGCGTCACCGACCCCAAGGACACGCAGGCCGCATTCGCCACCGCGCGCGAATTGATGGCGAAGCACCGCGTGCCTGTCGTTGTCGAGTTCATCCTCGAACGCGTCACCAACATCGCGATGGGCACGGAGATCGACAACGTCGTCGAGTTCGAGGAGGTGCTGGATCTGCCGCTCGAAGAAGTCGAAACCACGCGCGTGCTGCAGCCGGCGGAATAGGGGAGAGCATCATGCCGAAATTCGCCGCCAACCTCACCATGCTCTTCAACGAGATGCCGTTTCTCGACCGCTTCGCCGCGGCGAAGGCGGCAGGCTTTGCCGGGGTCGAGTATCTCTTTCCCTATGATTTCGACAAGGCGCAGCTGCGCGAGCAGCTGGAGGCCCATGGCCTCACGCAGGTGCTGCACAATCTGCCGGCCGGAAACTGGGCCGGAGGCGAGCGCGGCATCGCGATCCTGCCCGACCGAACCGCCGAATTCCGTGACGGCGTCTTCCGTGCCATCGACTATGCCAAGGCGCTCGATTGCGACCAGCTCAACTGCCTCGTCGGCATCGCGCCGGATGGCGCCGATCCGCGCGCGCTTCAGGAGACGCTGGTCGGCAACCTGCGCTTCGCCGCGTCGACGCTGGCGCGGGAGAACATCAAGCTGCTGGTCGAGCCGATCAACACGCTCGACATTCCCAGCTTCTATCTCAACGGCACCGAGCAGGCAGTGCAGCTGATCTCCGAGGTGCGCTCGAACAATCTGTTCGTTCAGTACGACGTCTATCACATGCAGATCATGGAGGGCGATCTCGCCCGCACCGTGCAGGCATACCTGCCCGAGATCGCCCACATCCAGCTCGCCGACAATCCCGGCCGCCACGAGCCCGGCACCGGCGAGATCAACTATCCCTTCCTGTTTCGCCATCTCGACGCGATCGGCTATCGCGGCTGGATCGGTTGCGAATACAAGCCGCGCACGACGACGCTGGAAGGCCTCTCCTGGCACGCGGCACAGACATTCGAGACGTGAGAGCGCAGCCACGGTGCCGGTGCGCTCCCTCTCCCGCTTGCGGGAGAGGGCTGGGGAGAGGGTGTCTCCGCGGTGGGGCTTTCCGAGATGCGCCGAGAAATTCCCCGGTCGGATAGAACCCTCACCCGGCGCTGCGTGCCGATCTCCCCCGCAAGCGGGAGACGTGCAGCGAGTACGCGGATAGATTCCGCTTATGCAACTGAGAGAGAGCTAAACCATGATCGACATCGGCTTCATCGGACTTGGCACCATGGGACGGCCGATGGCCGGCCACCTCCTGGCCGCAGGCCATCGGGTGTTCCTGCATGACGTCGCGCCTGTTGCGGCTGAGCTGATCTCTTCGGGCGGCCTCGCCTGCAAATCGGCGAAGGAGGTCGCGGAGGAGGCAGACGCCGTCATCATCATGGTGCCGGATACGCCGCATGTGGAAGCAGTGCTGTTCGGCAAGGACGGCGTCGCGAGCGGCATCTCCAAGGGCAAGATCGTCGTCGACATGAGCTCGATCTCGCCGCTGGCCACGAAGGAGTTTGCGAAGAAGATCGAGGCGCTGGGTGCGGACTATCTCGATGCGCCGGTGTCCGGCGGGGAGGTCGGGGCGAAAGCCGCCAGCCTCACCATCATGGTCGGCGGTCCCGAGCGGGCCTTCGGCACCATGAAGCCGATCTTCGACAAGATGGGCAAGAACGTCACCCATGTCGGCGCCAATGGCGACGGCCAGACCACGAAGGTCGCCAACCAGATCATCGTTGCCCTGACCATCGAGGCTGTGAGCGAAGCGCTGCTGTTTGCATCGAAAGCCGGTGCGAATCCCGCGCTGGTGCGCAAGGCGCTGATGGGCGGCTTTGCCTCGTCGCGAATCCTCGAGGTGCATGGCGAGCGCATGGTGAAGCGCAATTTCGATCCGGGCTTCCGCATCGAGCTGCACCAGAAGGATCTCAACCTCGCGCTCGAAGGCGCGCGTGCGCTCGGCCTGTCGTTGCCGAGCACGGCGGTGGCGCAGCAATTGTTCTCGTCCTGCACCGCGCATGGCTGCAAGGGCTGGGATCACTCGGCCCTGGTGCGGGCGCTGGAACTGATGGCGGGCCACGAGATCGCCGCAGCCTGAACTGTTACGCGGTAACACTCTCCGGATGTGTGATGCATCTTTGGTCGCAGGGGAACCGGAACAATGCCCCGTGTCCGCGGGTTCAAGCTGCACAACAATCACTGGAGACATCAGGACATGAAAACCCGTCTTGCGATTACGTTGGCCGCCGCGTCGCTGCTGGCGTCGAGTGCGGCCTTTGCCCAGTCGACCACCGAACAGGGCGCCAGGGACGGCGCGCGCGCGGGTGGCGACATCGGCGGCCCGATCGGCGCGATGGTCGGCGGCACCGTCGGTGCGGCCGTCGGCGCGGGCCTCGAAATTCCGAATGCGGTGCTCGGAGGAATCCCGCGCGATGACTCCGTCGTGGTCCACGAGCGCGTCGTGGTCGGTGAGCCGCTGCCTCCGACCGTGGTGCTTCGGCCGGTGCCGAACTACACCGAATATCGCTATGCAGTCGTGAACGATCGGCGCGTGATCGTCGAGCCGCGTACGCGCCGTGTCGTCAAGATCATCGACTGATCGGCGCAGTAAAGGCTTCGAAGAGCCGGGCCCTGCGGAGCATCGCTCCGCGGGGCCTCAGCCTGTCAGGGCCGAGTTTTCCCGAAATCGGGTCATGACCCAGTCGGCGACGGCGGCGAGCGCAAACCCGATGCAGGCGGTGCCGGCATCGACCAGAAAATCCTCCAGTCGCGTATGGCGCCCCGGGGCCCAGAATTGCATCAGCTCGAGCAGGCCGATCAGGACCACCGATGCGGCCGCGACTGCCAGGCGCCGCTGCCGATAGGCGAGGCCGAAGGCCAGCCCGACGAGAATGAAGGCCAGCGCATGCTCGCCGTCCTGGCCGAGGTCGGAATGGGGCCGCAGGCCCGGGGGCCCGAGTGTTGCAAGGGTCACGGCGGCAGCAAGCAGCCAGGCAAAGGCGCGAACAAAAATGGACATCCGCGCCGCTTAGCACGGAATAGTCGGGGACTGGCGCGGGATTCGGATCAGATCGCCGTGTAGTTAATGACGGAATGTTAAAGCGGCTCGCGGACGCCGAGGCCGTGCATGAAGCGTTCCCGGATCTGCACGGGATCGCGCCTTGGGGTGCCGACGCCCGGCTTGTCGTCGATGCGAACCGCGATCAGGCTCGGCTCTGAGGCCGACATCGCCTCCTCGACCAGGCGCTCGAAATCCTCCTCGTCCGCGGCCCAGCCGCTGTTGGCGAGCCCTGAGCCGGTCGCGATCGCGACGATGTCGGCGACGCCGGCTGCCGGCGTCGGCTGCGCGCCGGTGATCTGGTAGATGCCGTTGTCCATCACGATCATGATCAGGTTCTTCGGCTTCAACATCGCGATCGTCGAGAGCGCGCCGAGCTGCATCAGGAGCGAGCCGTCGCCTTCGAGCGCAAACACGCGGCGCTCGGGCTGCGCCAGCGCTACGCCGAGCGCGATCGGGAAGGCGAGGCCCATGCTGCCCAGCATGTAGAAGTTCTGGGAGCGGTGGCCGGCGGCCCAGAGGTCGAAATTGGTGTTGCCGATGCCGCCGATCACGGCTTCCTCGTGCTTGAGCTTCGCGATCAGGCGCGAGGTGACGTCGAAGCGGTTCATCACCTTGGTGTTGCGATTATCCATGGCCCGCCTCACTTGTCGAAAACCTTGCCGCCCGTGAGCAGCGGGTTGAGGATCAGCGCCACCGGCGCCTGCGTGGTTACGGCCTGCTTTATCGAGCGGTCGGCGATGAATTCGAGCTCGTCGAGCCGGGTGATGGTGTGGTGCTCCAGCGCGAGCGAATCCAGCACCGGGCGCATGGTACGGCAGACAAGCGACTGGCCGTAGTTGAATTCGCCGAGCGTGCCGCGCTCGGAGACGAACATGATCAGCGGGATCTGGTAGGGCACAGCGAGCGAGGCCAGCACGTTGGCGAGCGTGGCAAAGCCCGAGGTCTGCATCAGCACCGCGCCGCGCCGTCCGCCCATCCAGGCGCCGGAGACGATGCCGACGGCCTCTTCCTCGCGGGCGGTGGCGAAGGTGGTGAAGAAGGGATCGGCGTGCAAGCTCTTGATCAGCGGCGTCAGCACGCGGTCGGGCACGTAAGGGATCAGGCTGATCTCGTTCCGCTTCAGGGCTTGCAGGACGATGCCATGCCAGCTTCTGTCGCCGGTCCCCTGTGCCTGTTGTTCCGCAATCGCCATTGCGTTCTCCCTGCGGCCGCGCATGCTTATTGGTTCTGGTCGTCGCGGCAGTCTGCCGAACTTGACGCAGGCGGCCGGATTGTCAACATGTCCGGGCCGGCACCGTGATCTGCGCCGGACGGGCTGCCGTGGCCGGCACCGCCATGGCATAAGCGGCTATAACCAGAAAGCGGAGGGGCACGGACGCGCGCGCATCGCGCTGACCTTGCGGATCTCCCACGAGAGAGTCGGAAGGGTCCTGATGTCCGCCAACAGCAAGCGCGTCTTCTACGTCAAATACCTGGCCAATCCGATCTATGTCGACATCCTGAAGGCGCGGCCCGACGTCCGGCTCGACCGGATCGAGAATGAAAGCCCCGAGGACTTTTACGCACCGATCCTGAGTGCGGCCCATGTCTACCAGATCGGCGCCGCCCGCGATGAGCTCGCCCCGCATTTCCATGTCGATGCCGCCTTCCTGAAGCGCACGCCGAACCTCCTGCTCGTGTCCAGCAACGGCGCGGGCTTCGACCCCGTCGATGTCGAGGCCTGCACGGCCGCGGGCGTCGTCGTCGTCAACCAGTCCGGCGGCAATGCCCATTCCGTCGCCGAGCACGCGCTGGCGATGATGCTGACGCTGTCCAAGCGGATCATCCAGTCCGATCGCCGCCTGCGCCGCGAGCGGGACGTCAACCGCAACGAGCTCGTCGGCAACGAGGTCCAGCGCAAGACCGTCGGCATCATCGGCCTCGGCAATGTCGGCCGTCGCATCGCCGCCCTGTGCAAGGGCCTGCTCGGCATGAAGGTGCTGGCCTATGATCCCTATCTCACCGCCGAGGTGATGGCCGAACGGGGCGGCGAGAAGGTCGAGCTCGACGAGCTCTTGCGCCGCGCCGATTTCGTCTCGATCTCCTGTCCGCTCGACAAGAAGAGCCGCAACATGATCAGCACGCGCGAATTCGCGCTGATGCAGCCGCACGCGTACTTCATCACGACGGCGCGCGGCTTCATCCACGATGAGGACGCGCTGCTGCAGGCGCTGCGCGACAAGCGCATCGCCGGCGCCGGCCTCGACGTCTGGTCCAAGGAGCCTCCGCCGCCGGAGCATCCGCTGCTCCAGTTCGACAACGTGCTGGCGAGCCCGCACACCGCCGGCGTCACCATCGAGGCGCGTCAGAACATGGGCCGCATCGCCGCCGAGCAGGTGCTGGAGACGCTCGACGGCAAGCGCCCGCCGCGTATCATCAATCCCGAGGTCTGGCCGGTCTATGCCGAGCGCTTCAACCGGGCGTTTGGCGTGATGCCGGGGTAGGGCGCGCGAAGTCCGTGCCGATCGTTGGTTACGCGGACGAAAACAGAAAGCGGCGGATTTTACTGATGGGGTGAATGAACGCGTATGATTTGTCCCGTACATCAGCGTTCATGAGCATACTTTCGATTGCGACATCCGGACTTTCTGCGGCGAGCCTGCGCGTGAGCGTGGCCGCGAGCAACATTGCCAACATCAGTGCGACGGGCCCGCTGCCAGCATCCGGCATCGCTCCGACGTTTCCCTATGTGCCGCTGCGGGTCGATCAGGTCTCTCAATCGAGCGGCTCGACGCCGGGCGGTGCGGCTGCGACCGTGTCGACGGTGTCGCCGAGCTATACCGCGCAATCGGACCCAGGCTCTCCCTTCGCAAACCAGGACGGCCTGGTCGCGGCGCCGAACGTCGATCTCGCCAGCGAATTCGTTCAGCTGGCGACCGCAAAGTACAGCTTCATTGCCAACGCGAAGGTCATTCAAGCCGACGCCGAGACCGAAGACACACTCCTCGATATCAAAGCGTGATGGCTGATGCCGGCCTCTCTTGCCGGCATCCGGTCCGTCCGCCTCCACCGGCATAACGACGGGGTAGGGCCGTCCTACCCCAGCTTTGCGCCCAACTGCTCGAACACGGCCTCGGAGGTCATGGGGTCGAGATGGCCGCCGCCGGCATTCTTGAAGAACGTGATGGGGGCCGGTGACGTTCGCCCCTGCACCCGGCCGCCGTCGCGGTCATAGAGATCGCGAAGAACATCGGCCTCACTGATCGCGCCGCTCGCGATCGGCTGCAGGATATCGCCGACGCCATAAAAGGCAGATTCCCGCCGGTCCACGAAGACGCTCGACATCTTTGCGGCCTCGTCATCAGCCTAGCGCGTTTGCGGCGTGCAGCCACCGAAATCCCAATGGGCGACCGGCACTTGCCCATAAACCCGGGCGGCGGTTCCGCAACGAGTCTTCGGCCGGGACTCGCCAGGCCTTGATCCGCGTCAAAATCTTCTTCCCCCGTCCGTCCTAAATGGGATTAGAGTGCCGCCGGGGCAGCAGGGAGGTCCCATGTCAACTTTTGTGGTCAAGTTCATGAAGGACGTGCTCGGCCAGTACGGCCGCGAGATCGAGGTGTGCCAGGGCACGCTCGAGATCGATGCCGCCGACGAGGACGAGGCCAGGGAACGGGCGAAGGCAAAGTTCTGCAAGGACCAGGCGTTGCATCATTGGTCGCTGCATGCCGATCGCATCCACGTCAGACCGGCTGATTTTCCCTCGTAGGGCTAACGCCCGGGCGCCGCGACCGGCGGGGGCGCCGTCGTCCCCGCGCCGAGCAAGCGTTGCACCATGACGGTGTCGGACTAGCGGCCGTGGCGAGAGGCGACGCGGCTGAGCAGGCCTGCGCGCGCGAAGCCGAGCTTCTCGTGCAGCGCCAGCGACGGGGCATTGTCGGCGTCGGCTCAATCGAGCAGCTTGTCCAGCGTAATCGGGAAGCGCCGGATGCGCTTGCCGGTGGCGTGATAGACCGCGTTCGCAATCGCTGCAGGCACGCCGACGATGCCGATTTCGCCAAGACCCTTGACACCTAGCCTGTTGATCCGGTCGTCGGCCTCATCGACGAAAATGACGTCGATGTCGTGAACGTCCGCATTCACGGGAATGTGGTACTCGGCAATGTTCGCGTTCATGATCCGGCCGAAGCGGTGATCCATCAACGTTTCCTCGTGCAGCGCCATCGCGATCCCCCAGACCACGCCGCCCATGACCTGGCTGCGGCCAGTCTTGGGGTTCAGGATGCGTCCGGCCGCGACCGCGCTCACCACCCGCGTGACGCGAATGACGCCGAGTTGCTCGTCTACTTTCACTTCGACGAAGACGGCCGAATGGGTGTTGCGCGCGTACGACTTGTCTTCCGCGAACTGGTTGAGCTTCTCCTTTTCGATCCGCTCGAGCTTGCTGTGGCGCATGATATCGGCAATCGAGACGGCGTGGCTCCTATCGCCCGCCTTGGCGACGGTTCCGTCAACGAGAATGATGTCTGGCGCATCGACGCCGCCGAGCGGCGAGGCGGGCATCGCCTTGACGTGACGGACGAGCTCCTGGCGAATCTCCTCGGCTGCTCCTAACACGGCGTGCGCGCTCGAGGCGGCCATCCACGAGCCGCCTTCCACCGGCGCCTGCGGCAGGCTCGAGTCGGCGAGGCGGACGCTGATGTTCTCGATCGGCAGCCCGAGGGCATCGGCCGCGACCTGCGCCACGATGGTGTACGTGCCGGTGCCGATATCGGACGCGGCGCAGGAGACCTCGGCATGGCCGTTGGCTGTGAGCACGATGCGGACGGCGACCGGCATCTGAAGCGCCTCCCACACCCCGGTCGCCATGCCCCAGCCGACCAGTTCCGTGCCGTCGCGCATGGAGCGCGGCCCGGGGTCGCGTCGGCTCCAGCCGAAGGCTTCTGCGCCCCTGGCATAGCATGCGCGTAATTGCTTGCTGGTGTATGGCAGGTCTTCGCTCTGGTCGCGATCCGAGTAACACCTCAGCCGCAACTCGATCGGGTCGAGCTTGAGCGCGACGGCCAGCTCGTCCATGGCGCATTCGAGCGCGCAGACGCCCGATGCTGCACCCGGCGCGCGCATGTCGCAGGGAGTGGCGACGTCGAGGTGGACGAGCATGTGGGAGAGGCGGCTGTTGGGGCTCTTGTAGAGCTGTTCCCCCCAGCCGGTATCGTTGCGGGCGAAATTCTCAAACCGCGAGGTGACGGCTATGGCTTCGTGCATGACGGCTTCGAGCGTGCCGTCGCGGTTTGCGCCGAGCGCAACGTGCTCGATCGTCATCGGCCGGTAGCCCAAGCCGTACATCTGGTGCCGCGTCAGCACGACACGGACAGATCGTTTCAGTGCAAGCGCGCCAAGCGTTGCCAGCACGACCTGGTGCTGCGGCCGCAGGCCCGAGCCGAAGGCGCCGCCGACATAGGGCGAGATCACGCGGATTTCGTCCGGCTTCCTGTCGAAAACGCTGCAGAGAAACTTCTGAACGTTCTGGACGCCTTGAGTCTTGTCATAGACGGTAAGCTTGCCGTTGCCGTCCCAGACGGCCGTTGTCGCATATAGCTCCATCGGGTTGTGATGCTCGCTCGGAATGACATAGTCGGCCTCGTGATGGACGGCCGCTCGCGTCAGCGCCGCCGAGGCGTCACCGCGCGGCTTGTGCGGCTGATCGACCTTGGCAGCCCTGGTGCGTTCGGACTCGAGATCGGTCGCAAACGCCTCCTCCTCGTGTTCAACTCGAATGCGGGTTGCGGCGAACTTGGCGGTTTCCCAGTCCTCGGCTACGACCAGCGCGATCGGCTGGCCGTCGAACTTGACGCTGTTGTCATAGAGCGGTCGGAACGGCGAGCCCTGCTCCGGAGCCACCTCGTCCTTCCAGGCTTCGTCCTGCTCGGCGAGGGGCGGGCGATGCGCGTGGGTGAGCACGTCGACCACGCCCTTCACCTTCAGGGCCTTGCTGGTGTCGAGGCGGGCGATGCGCCCGCGCGGAATGGTGGCCGCGACGACGAAGCCATGGAGGAGGCGGTCTGCCGCGAATTCGCCGGCGTATTTGGCGGCTCCGGTGACCTTGGCCCGGCCGTCGACGCGCGACGTTGGCGTTCCGACATAGGCGTTCATCGGCCCCTCATGCGATCTTCTTGTGAGCTTGCGATTGCGGTGTGGCGTTTGCGGCCTGAATCAGCGTACGCACGACGGCTCGCCGCGCGAGCTCGATCTTGAAGCCGTTCTGCGAACGAGCGGTTGCTCCCTGCAGCAACAGGTCGGCGGCGCGACCAAAATGATCCGGCGTTGCCGCCTGGCCGCGCAACGCCGCCTCCGCATCGAGGTTCCGCCAAGGCTTGTGGGCCACGCCGCCCAGCGCCAGGCGCGCTTCTCCGATCGCATTGCCCTCGAGTTCGAGCGCGGCCGCGACCGAGACCAATGCAAAGGCGTAGGACAGCCGGTCCCGGACCTTCAAATAGCTGTAGTTCCGGGCGAAACCGTGCGGCGGCAGCTCGATTGCGGTGATGATCTCGCCGCTGCCGAGATTTGTATCGACATGAGGTTTGTCGCCCGGCAGTCGATGGAAATCGGTCAGCGCGATGGTACGCTGACCGGTAGTGCCTGCGGTGTGTACCAGCGCGCCCAGTGCGGCCAGCGCTACGCTCATGTCGGATGGGTTCGTCGCGATGCAGGAACTGCTGGTGCCGAGGATGGCATGGTTACGGTTGAGGCCATCGACGGCCGAGCAGCCGGTGCCTGGGCTTCGCTTGTTGCAGGGCGTTGCAGTGTCATAGAAGTACGCGCAGCGCGTTCGTTGCATCAGGTTGCCGCCGACCGAAGCCATGTTGCGCAGTTGTGCGGAGGCGCCGGCCAGGATTGCGCTGGCGAGCAGGGGATAGCGCTGCTCGATCAGCGGATGGTAGGCGAGGTCTGAATTTGGTACCAAGGCGCCGATGCGCAGGCCCCCGTCCGCGGTCTCCTCGATGTTGCGGAGCGGCAAGCGGGAGATGTCGACCAGTCGGGAGGGTCGTTCGACATTCTCCTTCATCAAGTCGATCAGATTGGTGCCGCCGGCAATCAGCTTCGCGCTCGGATCTGCAGCGAGCAGGCGAATGGCATCGGTGACGTCGCTCGCGCGGGAATACTGGAAGTTGTTCATGACCGACCCATTGCCTGCTCGATCGCAGCCACGATGTTGGGATAGGCACCGCAGCGGCAAAGATTCCCGCTCATCAGTTCCCGAATCTCGTCGGCGTCGCGGGCGCGGCCCTCGGCTAGAAGACCGGCCGCCGAGCAGATCTGTCCCGGCGTGCAATAGCCGCACTGGAATGCGTCGTGATCGACAAAGGCCTGCTGCAGGGGATGCAGCGCGCCGTTCTTGGCCAGGCCTTCGATCGTCGTGATCTCGGCGCCGTCCTTCATGATCGCGAGCGTTAGGCAGGAATTGACGCGCCGCCCATCGACCAGCACGGTGCAGGCGCCGCATTGACCGTGATCGCAGCCTTTCTTGGTGCCGGTCAACTCCAAGCGGTCACGCAGGGCATCCAGCAGCGTGGTCCAGGGCGCGATCTCGAGTGTGCGCCTCGCGCCGTTGACGACAAGATTGATCGGAATGCGTTCGGGGATCTGATCCGTGGTGTCCGCCATGTTCCGTTCCCTGCGGATGGGCCGAGCGGGGCAAGGATACTGACGCGAAGATGCGTTGCCGCGCTGGCCGATAGCGCCCAACGGATGATGCGATGCTTGGTTCCTGGCCGGTTCTCCCGGTCGCCGGACGAGATCAGTGCTTCCCTTCGCCGAACACCACCGTCGGCACGGCGCGATTGACGACCTCGCGCAATGCAAAACTCGATTGCACCCGCGCGACGCGCGGCAGGCGCGACAGTTCGGTGCGGTGAATGCGCTCGAAATCCTGGATGTCGCGGGCGAGCACGATCAGGATGTAGTCGTCGGTGCCCGACATCAGGAAGCAGCGCACGACGGAAGGGCATTTTCCCACCTCCGCCTCGAACGCCTTCAGCGCCTCGTCGCTCTGGCTCTCCAGCGCGATGCGGACCAGCACCGTCGTCGTGAGGCCGAACCGCGTCAGGTCGAGCGCGGCCTGGTAGGCCTGGATGTAGCCATCGTCCTCCAGCGCCTTCTGCCGCCGCGCCAGCGCCGTGCTCGACAGCCCGACCTTGTTGGCGAGCTCGGTGTGGCTGGCCCGCGCGTTTGTCGTGAGTTCCGCGAGGATGGCGAGGTCTTTCCGGTCCAGGGCCAAAGTTTCGTTTCCGGCGTAAAAGGATGTTTACGCGCCGGAAACCGGCGCGCGGATCGCCAAACTAGCGGATATTTGCATGAAACCAAACCGGCCCTCTCGCTACGATCAACAGCGGAATCAGTTCGTTGGCGAAGGAGCGGAAGATGCACGTCGGTGTTCCCAGGGAGATGAAGGTGCAGGAATATCGCGTCGGGCTCACGCCGGGCGCGGTTCGCGAGTATGTCGCCGCCGGGCATCAGGTGACGGTCGAGACCGGCGCCGGAAGCGGCATCGGCGCGTCCGACGAGGTCTATCGGCGGGCAGGGGCTGCGATCGCCGACAGCGCCCGCGATATCTTCGCCAAATCCGACATGATCGTGAAGGTGAAGGAGCCGCAACGAAGCGAATGGGCCCAGCTCCGCGACGGCCAGATTCTTTTTACTTACCTCCATCTTGCGCCGGATCCCGAACAGGCCAAGGGCCTGCTCGCGTCCGGCTGCACGGCGATCGCCTATGAAACCGTCACCGACGCGGCCGGCAACCTCCCCCTGCTCGCGCCGATGAGCGAAGTCGCCGGCCGCCTCGCCATCGAGGCTGCCGGCGCCGCGCTCAGGCGGTCGGCCGGCGGCCGTGGTCTGCTGCTTGGCGGCGTTCCCGGTGTGCAGCCGGCGCGCGTCGTCGTTCTGGGCGGCGGCGTGGTCGGAACGCAGGCCGCGCGCATGGCCGCGGGCCTTGGCGCCGAAGTCACCGTGATCGATCGCTCCATACCCCGGCTTCGGCAGCTCGATGATCTCTTCATGGGACGCGTCCGAACGCGCTTTTCGACGATCGAGTCGGTCGAGGAGGAGGTGTTCGCCGCCGACGTCGTGATCGGCGCGGTGCTGGTGCCGGGCGCCAGTGCGCCAAAGCTCGTCACGCGCGCGATGCTCAATTCGATGCGGCCGGGCGCGGTGCTGGTCGACGTCGCGATCGACCAGGGCGGCTGCTTCGAGACCTCGCACCCGACCACGCATACCGATCCGACCTACGAGGTCGACGGCGTCGTGCATTATTGCGTCGCCAATATGCCGGGCGCGGTACCGGTGACCTCGAGCCAGGCGCTGAACAACGCAACCCTGCCGTTCGGGCTGATGCTCGCGAGCAAGGGCTTTGCCGCGGTGCTGGAAAATCCCCATTTGCGCAACGGGCTCAACGTGCATCGCGGGCGGATCACGAACAAGGCGGTGGCGGAAAGCCTCGGGCTGGAGTTTGCGCCGGTGGAGAGCGGGCTGGCGGCCTGAGTAGCCGCAACCTCCGTCATTGCGAGCGCAGCGAAGCAATCCAGTGTCTTTCCGAGGAGGGATTCTGGATTGCTTCGCTGCGCTCGCACTGACGATGTGCGGCGAGCGCGACCCAAACTTCGGCCAGAGTCAGTGCTACGTCACCCCTTTGTCAGCCTGTACTGGCGCAGATCCGGATCATGCGTCATACGCCAGTAATCCACGAACCGCCAAGGCATGGCCGAGAACACGCGGCCGCTCGAATTGCGGTAGTAGGTCGTCATGCCCGGATGGGTCCAGATCATGGCCTCGTGCTCGGCGTCGACCTTGCGGACGTAGTCGTCGAGCACGTCCTTCCGGACGTCGATCGCGGCCACGTTCTGCTCGATCATGCTGGTAAGACAGGCCGAGATGTAGCGGCTCTGGCATTCCGACTGGAAGATGACGCTGCCGCCGTGGGCGGGACCGGAGTTCGGCCCGAGCATGCAGAAGAAGTTCGGGAAATCAGGCACGGTGAGGCCGAGGAAAGCGGTCGGATTGTCGTTGCCCCAGGCCTCGCGCAAATTCTTGCCATCGCGGCCGGTGATATTGAGGCGCGCCGCCATCTCCGTCACCTTGAAGCCGGTGGCGACCACGATGATGTCGGCGGGGCGGTGCTTGCCGTCGTTCGTGACGATGCCGCCTTCGTCGAAACGGTCGATCGGATCAGTGACGAGCTCGACGTTCGGCCGCGTCAATGTCTTGAACCAGTTGTTGTCCAGCAGGATGCGCTTGCCGTAGGGCGGATAGGTCGGCACGCATTTCTCAATCAGGTCCGGCCGGTCCTTCAGCTCGGTGAGGATGAAGTCGGTCAGCTCCTGCCGGTGCCGGTCATTGCCCTTGTTGACGGCGCGCTCGGGGTGCGGCCAGGCCGGGTCCTTGCGCAGGAACGGCAGCAGGCCGTCGCCGTAGCGCCAGAACATGTTGAAGCGGTACCATTGCACATAGAACGGCAGGTGCGCGAGCAGCCAGCGCGCGCCCTCCGTAATCGGATCGGAATAGCCCTTCACCGGCCGCGCCCATTGCGCGCTGCGCTGATAGACCCTGACCGAGGCGACGCGGCCGGCGATCGACGGCACCAACTGCATCGAGGTCGCGCCTGTCCCGATCACGGCGACATGCTTGCCGTCGATGTCGATATCGCCGGACCAGAGCGCCGAATGCAGGATCGTTCCCTTGAAATTCTCCTCTCCTGTGAAGTGGGCGCGGGAGGGATCGTTGAGCTGGCCGATGGCCGAGACCAGCGCGGTGGATTCGAAAATTTCTTCGCCGTCCCTGGTCTTCAGCGTGGAAATCCAGCGCTTCTTGCCCTCATCCCAGCGCGACGAGGTCAGCTCGGTGTTGACGCGCAGATGTTGCCGGATGCCGTATTCGTCCGCGACCTTCTGGAGATAACCGAGCAGCTCCTCGCGCTGGCAGAAATAGCGCGTCCACGCATTGCGCGAGCCGAACGAGTAGGAATAGGAGTGGTTCGGCGTATCGACGCCGCAGCCGGGATAGCGGTTGATCCACCAGGTGCCGCCGAGCTCGGCGTTCTTCTCGACGATGGTGTAGGGGATGCCGAGATGGCCGAGCGCCACGCCAAGCGCGATGGCGCAGACGCCGGCGCCGACGATGAGCACATGCTGCCTGGCGAGCTTGTCGCCGGAAGGGCGCGTCGTCCAGCGCACCTCGCGCGGCACAAAGCCCATCTCCTCACGCATCAGGGGCGCATATTCCGGCGCGACGTTCTCGCCGAGGCAGGCGCGCATCATCCTCAGCAGCAGGCCGTCGCCGGGGTCGGTGATGACGGGTTTTGGCGTGCCGCCGGCGAACAGCTTGAGCACGGCGGCGCGGATCTCGTCCTGGATCTCCCGGCGCACGCCGGCATCGGGATCGGGAATGAGGCGGATGTCACGCTCGGGCAGGTACGGCGGCGCGAGCCATTTCTCGTCGCCGGTCATGTGCACCAGCACCATCAGCAGGCAGCGGATGTCGCCCTCGGCAATCGCGGAAGTGAGGTCGAGCGGCTTGTGCGGAGATGCGATGTTCATGGCGTGTCCTGATCTCCAGAGGCAATGAAGAGGCCGCGCGTCATCAGCTTGCGATAGGCGGAGATGACGTGATCGGGGACGGCGGTGACGCCGCCTTCCGAGTAAGAATAACGCCGGCTGAGATAGCCGCGCGCGCCCATCAGCATGTGAACGATCGCCTCGAATTCTTCATCGCTGTAATCCTCGATCGCCCCGGCAAGGCGGGCGCGGCGCAGGATGCGGACATAGGCGACCGAGATGTTGTCGAGATGCTTCTGGTAGCCGTGAGGTGCAAAGAACTCGGCCTCGTTGAGGATGCGCAAAAATTCCGGGACCTCGCGGATGAAGTCGAAGAAGGCGGAGAAGCGTTCGATCTCCTGCCGCGCCGCATGCGCATTGCCGGTGCGCGCGCGGATGAACGCGACCATGTCGAGGCCGATCTTGGGCAGCAGCTGGTCGAGGAGCTCCTGTCGGTTCTCGAAATGATTGTAGAAGGTGCCCTGCGCGACGCCGGCCTGTTCGGTGATGCGGGCGACGGAGGCTTCGGCATAGCCATATTTGCCGACGATTTTCGTCGCAGCGTCGAAGATCTTCTGCTTGGTCCAGGCGTTGCGCTCGATGCGGTTGAGCTTTGTCACCTTGGCATTCGCTTGCGTCATTCCGACGTCTCCAACTCGGCGCGCAGCACGCGCTTGAGGATCTTTCCACTCGGGTTGCGCGGCAGGCTGTCGCGGATGATCAGCTGTTTCGGCACCTTGAAGCTCGCCAGCCGCGCCCGGCAGTGTTCGGTGAGGGCGGGGAGCTCGAGGCTGGCGCCTTCGGTCAGCACGACGATGGCCACGGGACATTCGCCCCAGCGCGCATCGCGGAGGCCGATCACGGCGACCTCGCGCACCTCGGGCAGATCGTAGATGACGCGCTCGACCTCGGAGGAGGCGATGTTCTCGCCGCCGGAGATGATCATGTCCTTCTTGCGGTCGGTCAGGTACAGAAAGCCGTCGTCGTCGAGATAGCCGACGTCGCCGCTGCGGAACCAGTCGCCGAAGAAGGCGGACGTGGTCTTTTCCGGATCCTTCCAATAGCCGCGCGTGATCTTGGGACCACGCAGGCAGATCTCGCCATTGACGTTCGGCGGCAGCGCCTTGCCGTCCTCGTCGCGGATTTCGATCTCGACATGGGCGATGGCGCGGCCCGTCGAGCCGATCTTCTCGATCTCGCGGCCGGCCTCCATGAAAGTGTCGCCGCCGACGGTTTCGGTGAGGCCATAGGCGTCGATGTAGCGCGCGTTGCGGAAGAGCTCCGAGAAAGCGCGGATGCGAACCTCCGGCGTCTTCTCGCCGCCGCCGATCGCCCATCTCAGGCTGGAGACGTCGTAGCGATCGCGGGTCGGGCAGGTGAGCATCGCCGTGGTCATCACCGGCGCAAACCAGGCGGCGTTGAGCCTGTCCTCCGCGATTGCGGCAAGCGCGGTCTGGGGCTCGAAATTGCGCTCGATGCGGATGAAGCCGCCATGCCAGAGCACGGCGATGCCGGGCAGGTCGAGTGCGCCGACATGATAAAGCGGGCCGACGACGAGAAGTCGCGTCTCGGCACGGAGGCCGAGCGCGATGGTCTGGGCGGCCGACTTCCAGTAGAAATTATCGTAAGACAGCATCACGCCCTTGGGGCGGTCGGTCGTGCCCGACGTGTACATCAGCCGCATCAGGTCGGATGGCTGACGGACATGCATGGAGGCGGGTGGCGCATCGCCCACCAGATGCGTGACGCTCTGCTGCGCGGCCTCATTGAGCACGACGATCGTCGCGCCCGCGGCGTTCGCCGCCAATTCCTCATCGACGATCAACAGCCGCGTGCCGGCATTGCCGGCGATGTAACCGACCTCGTCGCGCGAAAGACGAAAATTGATCGGCAGGAACACCGCGCCGAGATGGCTGGTGGCGAAGACGATCTCCAGGAACGCCGCACTGTTCTTCATCAGTACAGCCACGACATCGCCGGCGCCGATGCCCTGTGCGGCGAGCCAGCCGGCGACCTTGCGGACGCGTGCATCAAGGGCCGCGTAGGAAATCTCCTCGCAGCGATATTTCAGCGCAGACCGCGCCGGTGTGCGCCGGGCATGGAAGGCGATGAAGCTCGACAGGTTGATCATTCTGGCTGGTTTCGAGCCGATTGCCGGCCTCGTTTCCTCTTCTATGAATTCTGACTCATAATTCATGTTTGGCTTGACGTCACCCCCTCCCTCTGAAATCCTTGGGAATACGGAGACGAAACGATCTCCGGCAAGGGACCAGGAAAACGCCGACCCGAAAGAGGGAGGGGAAAATGACGAGAACCCGCACGCCGGGCATCAGCCGTCGTTCAACGCTGGCGCTGATGGGCGCCGGTGCGATGACATTTGCCGCGCCCTGGGTGGCCCGCGCCCAGGCCAAGACCATCAAGATCGGCATGCCGACGATCCTGTCGGGGCGCGTCGCGCAGCTCGGCACGTCCTCGCGCAATGCGGTGATGCTCGAGGTCGAGAAGGTCAACGCCGGCGGCGGTCTCGCCGGCCGGCAGATCGAGATGGTGATCCGCGATTCCAAGGGCCAGCCGCAGGAAGCGGCCCGCGTCGCGCGCGAGCTCGTCAACACCCATGGCTGCGAATTGCTGATCGACGCCGAAGCCTCCTCCGGCGCCTTCGCGGTGCATGAGGTCGCGCGCGACCTCGGCGTGTTCTGCATCCACACCAATTCGGAAACCTCGTCCCTGACTGCGGATCCCAAGCAGCACATCCCCAATGCCTTCCGCACCGCGCGACAAGGCGTGCACGATTCCATCGTCGGCGGCAGCTATGCCGCGGCGATCGCCAAGGCGAAGGGCCTGAGGAAGTGGGCGACCTGCTCGCCGGATTATGCCTACGGCCGCGACACCACGGCGGAGTTCACGCTGTACCTGAAGCGCTTCGCGCCCGAGGTCGAGATCATCAGCGAGTCCTGGCCCAAGCTGTTTCAGCCCGACTATACCGAGGTGGTCACCAAGATCCTGCAGGCCAAGCCGCAGGCGCTGTATTCCTGCCTGTGGGGCGGCGATCTCACCTCCTACATCGACCAGGCCAACATCTACGCGATGTTCGGCCAGATGGAGGTGTTCGCGGTCAACATGGCCGACTACACCGCGCTCACCGTGGTGAAGAACCTGCCCAAGGGCATCCACTCCGGCAACCGCTACATCAAGACGTTCCCGACCACGCCGGAGAATGCCGCCTGGGGCGATGCCTACAAGGCCAAGTACAACGAATATCCGACCAACTGGTCGTGGGAGAACGCCACCGCCATCATGCTGATGGCGGAAGCTGCGAAGAAGGCGAATTCTGCCGACGGCAAGAAGATCGCGGAGGCGATGAAGGGCCTCACCATCAAATGCCCGTTCGGCGCCGACGGCACCGTGACCATGCGCGGCGACGACCACACGCTGGTCGGTTACGCCATCGGCTGGGGCACCACGATCCCGCAGGAACCCTACGTGCCCGAGGTCAAGGCCGGTGACTGGAAGACCATCTTCGAGCTCGAGGCCGAGTGGAAGAAGAGCAAGGGCTACACCTGATCTGAAGCGCGGCGGAGGCGGGCGACCGTCTCCGCCTGTTGTTTTCCGCGCCACATCGGGCGCGCAGCAATGAAAGTGCTCCCGTGGATCTCGATGCGCTTGCCGGCTGCCTCTCCAGCTCCGCCTGCCTGGTGACGCAAACCACCAGCGGCCTCATCATCGGCATGCTGCTGTTCCTGGTCGCGGTGGGGCTGACGCTGATCTTCGGCGTGCTCAAGGTGGTCAATTTCAGCCACGGCGCCTTCTACATGTTCGGCGCCTATTTCGCGATGACGGCCTACCAGCTCACCGGCAGTTTTGCGCTGGCGATGCTGGCCGGTGCGGCCGGCACGGCGATCCTCGGCCTGATCTTCGAGCGCGTCTTCATGAGCCGCGTCTACGGTGCCGACGTCCTGATGCAGCTGCTCGTCTGCTACGCTTTCGTGCTGATCTTCGACGATGTCGTGCGCATCATCTGGGGGCCGGAGTTCAAGGCGATGGGCATGCCGTCCGCGTTCCAGGTGATGCCGCTGTTCATCGCCGGCGGCGTGGTGCCGCCTTATTACCTGCTGCTGATCGGCGTCGCGCTCCTCGCGGCCATCGTGCTCGGCATCGGGCTTTCGCGCAGCCGCATCGGCAAGGTGATCCGCGCCGCCGCGCATAATCCCGGCATGGTCTCGGCGCTCGGCATCAACACCGGCCTGATCTATGGCGGCGTGTTCGCGCTCGGCGGCATGCTGGCAGGCCTCGCCGGTGCGCTGGCCGCGCCGGTGCGCTCGCTGACGCCAGGCATGGGATTTTCCGTGCTGATCGAGTCCTTCATCGTCACCGTGATCGGCGGCATGGGGTCCATCCTGGGCGCGCTGATCGGTGCGCTGCTGCTCGGCCTCATCCGCTCGTTCGGCTCGCTCGGCTTTCCCTTGTTCACGGAAGGCCTGATGTACCTCTTCATGGTGATCGTGCTGGTCTCCAAACCCACCGGCCTGTTCGGCAAGGAGGCGGCATGACCGAGCTCGAGGCCGGACGCGCCCAAACGCTGGTGCCGGCGCGCAGCGGCGCGGCGCTGCGACGCTATCGCGACGTGCTGATCGCGCTCATCGCCTTCGCTGTGCTGGCGAGCCTGCCGCTGTTCACGGGCAGCAAGGCGCTGCTCGATTTCGTCATCCGCTGTTCGGCCTACGGCCTGTTTGCGACCTCGCTTAATCTGCTGGTCGGCTACACCGGCCTGACCTCGTTCGGCCACGGCATGTTCTTCGGCCTTGGCGCCTACAGCTTCGGCCTGATCATGCAGAAGCTCGGCGTGCCGATTCCCGTGGCCTTCGTCGCGACGCTGGCGATCACGGCGGCCGTCGCGGCCATCATCGGCGCAATCTGCGTGCGGCTGAAGGAAATCTATTTCGCCTTCGTCACGCTCGCCTTCCAGATGCTGATCCACTCGACCATCCTGTCCTGGGCCTCCTTCACCGGCGGCGACCAGGGCCTGCGCGGCGGCATTCCCAGGCCCGCGTTCCTCGGCATCGATCTCTCCAACCACGTCCATCTCTATGTCGCGAGCTGTGCGCTGCTCATCCTCGGCCTGCTGGCGATGCGCCAGATCGCGCAATCGCCGTTCGGCTACACGTTGCGCATGATCCGTGACAATGCCGCGCGCGCGAGCTTCCTCGGCATCGAGGTCTGGCGCGCCAAACTCACCGTCTTCGTGCTGGCGGCGCTGTTCGCCTCGATGGGCGGCATGGTGATGGCGCTGTTCGTGTCCGGCGCCTATCCGGAGTTCGCTTATTGGACCATCTCGGGCGAGGGCATCTTCATCAACATGCTCGGCGGCGTCTCGACCTTCCTCGGCCCGATGGTCGGCACCGTGCTGCTGCTGCTGCTCAACGACACCGTGACGCGGTTCACCGAGTACCACGGCATCGTGCTCGGCATCGTCATCCTGTTCTTCGCGCTGGGCTTGCGCAAAGGCCTTTTGGATTTCGTCGCCGAATGGTACGCGCACCGACGCGAGCGGGGCGAGGGGCGCTAGCGATGCTCGAGATCCGCAACCTCGCAAAATCCTTCGGCGGCGTGAAGGCGACCAACGACGTCACGCTCGACTTCGCCGACGGCTCGCTCACGGCGGTGATCGGCCCGAACGGCGCGGGCAAGAGCACGTTCTTCAACCTGATCACCGGCGCCTTGAGGCCGGATTCCGGCCAGGTGCTGCTCGATGGCGTCGATCTCGCCGGCCGCTCGCCGCCGGAGATCGTGCGTCATGGCATCGGACGCGCCTTCCAGGTCGCCAGCATCTTCAGATCGCTGACGGTGCAGGAGACCATGCTGGCCGCGGTCAGCGCGGACCAGCGCACCTCCGCGGTGCTGCACAAGCGCTTTCCGCTGCCGGAGACGCGGGACCGCGCCGAGCATGTGATGGAGCTGCTGGGATTGGCGAGCAAGCGCCATCGCACCGCGGCGACCCTCTCGCATGGCGATCAGAAGCTGCTCGACATTGCGCTGGCGCTGGTGCTGGAACCGAAGGTGCTGCTGCTGGACGAGCCGACCGCCGGCATGGGTCCGGAGGAACGCTGGCGCATGATCGACAAGGTGCGCGAGCTCTGGGAAAGCCAGAAGATCACCGTCGTCTTCATCGAGCACGACATGGACATCGTGTTCAAGATCGCGCCCAAGATCGTCGTGCTCTGCTACGGCCGCATCCTCGCGACCGGCACGCCGGACGAGATCCGCAACAACTCCGCGGTCATCGAGGCCTATCTCGGCACCGAGCATGCGGGAGCCGCCGCATGAGCACGCCCGTGATCGAAGTCGCCGATCTCGACGTCTACTACGGCACGAGCCAGATCTTGTTCGGCGTCGGCCTCTCGGTGCGGCAGGGCGAGACCATGGCGCTGCTCGGCCGCAATGGCGCCGGCAAGTCGACGACCATGAAGGCGATCATGGGCCTCGCGCCGCCGCGACGCGGCACGGTCAGCCTGCGGGGCGCGGTGATCTCGGGCCAGAAGCCGCATACGATCGCGCGCGCCGGTCTCGGCTTCGTGCCGGAGGATCGCCAGATCTTTCCGGAGCACACGGTGGAGGACAATCTCGTCATTGGCCGCAAGAAGGGGCCGGAGGGCCAGGACGAATGGCCGATCAAGCGCATCTATGAGGTCTTCCCGCTGCTGGAGCCGCTGCGCCATCGTATCGCCGGACGCCTGTCGGGCGGCGAGCAGCAGATGCTGGCGATCGCGCGCACGCTGATGGGCAATCCGGCGCTGCTGCTGCTGGACGAGCCGAGCGAGGGACTGGCGCCGATCATCGTGCAGCGGATCGGTGAGCTGTTGCGGCAGCTCCGTCAGCTCGGGTCGACCGTGCTGATCGCCGAGCAGAACATGCATTTCTGCCTGGGCCTCGCCAGCCACGCCACCGTCATCGACAAGGGCCAGATCGTCTATGTGGCAGCGATCGACGAGCTGAAGGCCAATGACGCGATCCGGCGGCGTTATCTGGCGCTGTAGCCACGGGGCACCGGTGTCCAAATAGGCCGGAAGAAGAAAACTGTTGCCCAGGAGCCGCGCGGAGGAAGGAGTTTCCCCTCCGGAGGCCAAAAACGCCAATCGCTTCCATTGCTGTTTCGGGCCGAAACGACGACATTTCTGCCAGAAATTGATGGATCGGCAGCTATGGAACGCACCGCATTTGAGCCCTTCGGCGAGCAGCTGGTGTCCGCAACGGACGCCCAGCCGAAATCGCGCGCCTCGAAGCTCCTGCTGCGGGCTGGGACCACGCTGTTCTGGTCGCTGGTTGCCGGCATTGTGCTGGCGCGTGCGGCTTTCTTCGAGCCTGGCATCTATGACGGCTTCAGCCGGGTTGCCTCGTTGGCGAAAAGCCTGATCTTCTGACTCGCTTCCGGGCCGAGGAGAGAACTTCTCTCGGCACTGATATGTCGAAAACATATTTCCCAAACCGCCATCGCTGCGTATAAATCCTTCTCCTCCGGGAGAAATTTGTGTCGCAGAATCAAGCCTCCAATCCGGCCGAGTCCAAGCCGGCCACCGCCGTCGGCCGCATCGCGGCGCTGATTCCGGGCATCCTTCTCTGCATTCTCGTTGCCGGCGTTTCGGCCCTGCTTGAGCGGGCGGAACTGGGCGTGTTCGAGCACCCCTATGTCGAGGCGCTGGTGATGGCGATCCTGCTCGGCATGGCGCTGCGCAGCTTCTGGAAGCCGGCCGCGCGATGGCAGGCCGGCATCGCCTTCAGCGCCAAGCAGCTGCTCGAGGTCGCGGTCATGCTGTTGGGCGCCTCCATCAGCTTTGCTGCCATCGCGGCGTCCGGCATCGCGCTGCTCGCATCAATCGCCGCGGTCGTCGTCACAGCGCTCAGCGTTTCCTTCGGCCTCAGCCGGCTGCTCGGCCTGTCGACGCGGCTGTCGATCCTGATCGCGTGCGGCAACTCGATCTGCGGCAATTCGGCGATTGCGGCGGTGGCGCCGATCATCGGCGCCAATAACGACGAGATCGCATCCTCGATCTCCTTCACTGCGATCCTCGGCGTGATGATGGTGCTCGGCCTGCCGCTGCTGATCCCGCTGCTGCAGCTGTCCGCCACGCAATACGGCATTCTCGCGGGCCTCACCGTCTACGCGGTGCCACAGGTGCTTGCGGCGACGGTGCCGGCCGGCCTCGTCTCGACGCAGATCGGCACGCTAGTGAAGCTGATGCGCGTCTTGATGCTGGGGCCGGTCGTCGTCGGCCTCTCGCTGGTCGCCTCGCGCTGGCAGAGCGAAGCCAAGAAGACCAGCGTCGGCTTCTTCCGCCTGGTCCCCTGGTTCATCCTCGGTTTCCTTGCGCTGGCGACGCTGCGCTCGCTCGAGATCGTGCCGGCCACGGTGGTCGGGCCGGTGACGAGGATCACGAGTTTCCTCACGGTGGTGTCGATGGCCGCGCTGGGTCTCGGCGTCGACGTCCGCGTGCTCGCCAATGTCGGCGGCCGCGTGACGGCAGCCGTGACACTGTCGCTGATGCTGCTGCTGGGGATCAGCATCGCGCTGGTGCACTGGTTCAAGTAGGGGCGCTCTCTGGACTTCCCCCGCCAGACGTTTATTGGTCGTCGCCAATGTGATCGGCCGCGGCCGATCCTTAGAAACAGCGAGGACGCCGGCCATGACGACATTGACTGTACAAGACCTTCTCCCCGAGGACGGCACGCGGGGAACACTGGTCGGCCGGGTCTGGCTGCCGCAGGTGAATGGCCCGGCGGTGGTCGCCGTGCGCGGCGATGGCGTGTTCGACGTCACCGCGAAATTTCCGACAGTCAGCGCGCTGTGCGAGGAGGACAATCCGGCCAAGGCGCTCGCCATGGTCAAGGGTGAGCGCATCGGCGATCTCGACGCCATCGTCGCCAACACGGCCCCGGACGGGCGCGATCCCAAGAAGCCGTGGCTGCTTGCGCCGGTCGATCTCCAGACGCTGAAAGCGGCCGGCGTTACCTTCGCGATCTCGATGCTGGAACGCGTCATCGAAGAGCGGGCCAAGGGCAATCCGGCGTCGGCGGAGGCGATCCGCAAAGAGGTGACGCGGCTGATCGGCGACGACCTGTCGAAGCTCAAGCCGGGCTCGGACCAGGCGATGCACCTGAAGCAGGTGCTGATCGACCAGAACGCCTGGAGCCAGTATCTCGAGGTCGGCATCGGCCCCGATGCGGAGGTCTTCACCAAGGCGCCGACCATGTCCTCGGTCGGCACCGGCATGGATGCCGGGCTGCATCCGAAATCGACCTGGAACAATCCCGAGCCCGAGCTCGTGCTGTTCGTCTCGAGTCGCGGCAAGATCGTCGGCGGCGCGCTCGGCAACGACGTCAATTTGCGCGATTTCGAGGGCCGGTCGGCACTGCTGCTGTCGAAGGCCAAGGACAACAACGCCTCTTGCTCCATCGGCCCGCTGCTACGCCTGTTCGACGACAGCTTCACGCTCGACGACGCCCGCAAGCTCGACATCAGCTTGAATGTCACGGGCACGGACGGCTTCGTTCTCGACGGCCATTCCTCGATCAGCAAGATCAGCCGTGATCCGACCGATCTCGTCGCGCAGACCATCGGCAAGATCCATCAATATCCCGATGGCTTCGTTCTCTTCCTCGGCACGATGTTCGCACCCGTGAAGGATCGCGACGCGCCGGGCCAGGGGTTCACCCACAAGCGCGACGACATCGTCACGATCGCCGCGCCCCAGCTCGGCAAGCTCGTCAACCGCATGCGCACGAGCGACGAGTGCGAGCCGTGGACCTTTGGCATCGGCGCGCTGATGAAGAACCTGGCGCAGCGGAAGCTGATCTAGTTTCTTCGCCTCTCCCCGCGTGCGGGGAGAGGCCGACACGCGACGCGTGGCGGGTGAGGGGGACTCACCACGAGTCGATCTGCTCGAGGGACGCAGAGCTCCACCCACACCGTCATTGCGAGCGCAGCGAAGCAGCCCAGAGTCCCTCCGCGGAAAGATTCTGGATTGCTTCGCTGCGCTCGCAATGACGAGGAGGAGAGGTCGCGGGCTCGTCTCTCGCTGTTTTCGCGGAGACACCCCTCTTCCCGTAAGAACGGGGGCGTGGGAGCGCGTTGCCGCTGCCTCGCAATTTCTCCTTCATCTCCCCGTTGCATCGCCGGAACAAAATCGCGCTTAGCGTGTCGTAAAATTGCGCGCCGCAGCCCACATGCAATTTCTCGAAATAGTCAAATAATATGACTAGTCGAAGTCCATCTTCCGTGAAATAGTGTCTCCAGCCGCCCTAGAAGGCTGGCCTGTGGGTGCGATGCTACCAATCGGCGCCCGGATAATATCTTGGGAGATACGCCTGATGACCCCTAAAGCCCTCTTTGCGGCCAGCGCCATCGCGGCCTTGCTGCTCGCGCTGCCGGCCAGTGCCGGCCAGCTCACCATCGGCTTCTCGCAGATCGGATCGGAATCCGGTTGGCAGGCGGCGGAGACGTCGGTCTCCAAGCAGGAGGCCGCCAGGCGCCAGGTCGATCTCAAGATCGCCGACGCCCAGCAGAAGCAGGAGAACCAGATCAAGGCGATCCGCTCTTTCATCGCGCAGAACGTCGATGCGATCTTCCTTGCGCCCGTCGTCTCGACGGGGTGGGATTCGGTGCAGACAATGCCTTTCGCGGCATCGTCGCGACCGGCATGACCTTCGTCAGCATCTCCGGCGGCATTGATCTCTCGGTCGGCTCGGTGATCGGCTTCACCACCGTGTTCGTCGCGCTGGCGATCGAGCGCTGGGGCGTGCCCCCGCTGGTCGCCTTCGTCGCCATTCTCGCGCTGTCGGCCGCCTATGGCGCGGCGCCGCTGGCGCGACGGCCGGTGGCCAGGAGGGCGGGAGCAGCCACATGACTTCGCGCATCGTCGTCATCCCGACACGGCGGGCCCACTCCAACCACGCGGAGGTCGCTCGTTCGATCGGCGTCGACATCATCGCCGGCCGCTATGCGGAAGGCACGCGCCTGCCCGGCGATGCCGAGATGATCGCGATGTTCGGCGTGTCGCGGCCGGTGCTGCGCGAGAGCGTGAAGACGCTGGTCGCCAAGGGCCTGCTCACCACCAAGGCGCGGGTCGGCACCGTCGTGCGCGAGCGCGGCGCCTGGAACATGTTCGACGCCGACGTGCTGGCCTGGCACCTCGACGCCGGCATCGACAAGCGCTTCCTCAACGACCTCGCCGAGATCCGCCTCGCGGTCGAGCCACGCGCGGCCATGCTCGCGGCCGCGCAGCGGTCCGAGGAAGACATCGCCGCGCTCCGCCGCAGCATGGACCGCATGCGGCGCGAAGCCTCCGACTCGGTCGGTTTCGCCGATGCCGATCTCGCGCTTCACGTCGGCGTGGCGCGTGCCTCTGGCAATCTGTTCATGCGCTCGATCGGGCACGTCATCGAGGCGGCCTTGCGCGCCTCGTTCCTGCTCAGCGCTCCGGTCGAGACCGAGGACCGCGAGACCGTGCTGCTCTGGCACCAGAAGATCGTCGATGCCATCGCGGCCGGCGATGCGGACGCCGCATCCGAGGCCATGGTCTATGTCATTCGCAACGGCATGCGCCGCCACGACGGCACTGTGATCGAGACCGCCCCGGCCGAGCCGCTGCCGTCAGCGGATACTGGAGAACAAGCGTGACAGACCTACGCATCGCCATCGTCGGCTTCGGCAAGATCGCGCGCGACCAGCATTTGGGTGCGATCGCGGCGACACCGGGCGCGACGCTCGCAGCCGTTGCCAGCCGCAACGCTTCGCTGCCGGACCTGCCGCATTTCGCCACCATCGAGGACCTGTTGGAAAGAGGTCCGCCGATCGACGCGGTCTCGCTCTGCACCCCGCCGCAGGTGCGCCGCGCCCAGGCCGCCGCGGCGCTCGCCGCCGGCAAGCACGTCATGCTGGAAAAGCCGCCGGGCACCGGTGTGGCCGAGCTCGATCCGCTGATCGCGATGGCGACTGATGCGAAGCGAACGCTGTTTGCGACCTGGCATTCGCGCTACGCACCGGCGGTCGAGCCGGCGCGCGAATGGCTGGCGAGCCGCCGGATCAAATCCGCGCACATCAACTGGAAGGAGGATGTCCGTGTCTGGCATCCCGGCCAGGCCTGGATCTGGGAACCAGGCGGGCTCGGCGTGTTCGATCCCGGCATCAACGCGCTGTCGATCCTGACCCGGATCCTGCCGCAGCCGGTGTTCGTCACCGCGGCCGAGCTTGCCTTCCCGGCCAATTGCCAGGCGCCGATCGCCGCGAACCTGAACCTGACTGATATCAACGGCCTGCCCATCACCGCCGAGTTCGACTTCCGGCAGACCGGCCCGCAGAGCTGGGATATCCTCGTGGAAACAGACCGGGGCCGGATGACATTGTCTGATGGCGGCCGGCGGATGGCCGTCGACGGCAAGGCCATTGCGGATGCGCCCGATCGGGAATATCGCGAGTTGTACCGGCGCTTCGTCAGGCTGGCGGCGTCAGGCGCAAGCGATGTCGATCTGGTGCCGCTGCGTCTCGTCGCCGACTCTTTCCTGCTCGGCAAGCGCACGATCGTCGAACCCTTTGTGGACTGACCATGGCCGGCTCGAGGAAAATAGAAAAGGACGTCTTCGGAACGCTACCCGACGGCCGCACGGTCGAGCGCGTCGTGCTGCGCGGGGAGGGCGGCTTCGAGGCTCGCATCATCACCCATGGCGCGGTGATCCAGGCGCTGATCGCGCCGGACGCCAAAGGCCGTCACGACGACGTCGTGCTCGGCCATGATCGCTTCGCCGGCTATCTCGCCGAACGTAAATTTCTCGGCGCCACCGTCGGCCGCTACGCCAACCGTATCGCCAGAGGACAATTCCCGCTCGATGGCGAGACGGTGCAGCTTGCCGTCAACAATGGGCCAAACGCCCTGCACGGCGGCCTCGACGGCTTCGATCGCAAGCTTTGGGACATTGCCGCAATCGACGAGGGCGCCGAGCCCGCGGTGACGCTCACCTATTCGAGCCCGCATGGCGAGGAGAATTATCCCGGCAAGCTCGACGTCCGCCTGATCTATCGCATCACGGGCCCGACCGAGCTGTCGCTGACGATGGAAGCGCGGACCGACCGGCCGACCATCGTCAACCTGACCAACCACAGTTTCTTCAACCTGGAAGGCGCCGCGTCCGGCACGCCGATCCTTGACCACAAACTCACGATCGCCGCCGGACATTTCCTCGCTATCGATCCCACCGCCATTCCGCTGCCGGAGCCGCCGCGCGCGGTGGCGGGAACGCCGTTCGACTTCCGCGAACCACGGTCGGTGGGCGAGCGCATCCGCGAAAGCGATCCACAATTGCGAAACGGCAGGGGCTACGACCACACCTATTGTCTCGGCCGCGATGGCATGCTTGCGTTCGCGGCGCGGCTGGAGGCACCGCGCTCCGGGCGTATCATGGAGTTGCTCACCAATCAGCCCGGGCTCCAGGTATATTCCGGCAACTATCTCGACGGCACGATCTCGGGCAAGGGCGGCAAGCTGATCCGGCAATCTGACGCCATGTGTCTCGAGCCCCACATCTGGCCGGATGCGCCGAACCGGCCGGACTTTCCGAGTCCGCGCCTCGATCCGGGCCAGGTCTACCGGCACCACACCGTCTATCGCTTTGGGGTGAGGGGATCATGACGGAGCAGGTGCCGACCTCGGTTCTTTCCGCTGAGCAGTGTCATCTCGGCGAAGGGCCGACCTATGATGTGACCACCGACACGGCCTGGTGGTTCGACATCCGCGAGGGCAAGCTGTTCGAGGCGCATCTCGGCAGCGGCGCGATCCGCAGCCACGCGCTCGGCCGGATGGCGAGCGCGCTCGCGCGCATCGATGCCGGGCGGCAGTTGATCGTCGCCGAGGACGGGCTCTACATCCGCAAGCTCGCCGACGGTGCGATGACGCTGTTCTGTCCGCTCGAGGCGGACAACCCGGCGACGCGCTCCAACGATTGCCGCGTCCATCAGTCCGGCACGTTCTGGATCGGCACCATGGGCAAGAAGGCCGAGCCGAAGGCGGGGGCGATCTACGCGCTCCATCGCGGCAAGATCTCGACGCTGTTTCCCGGCATCAGCATCCCCAATTCGATCTGCTTCTCGCCGGATGGCGCCACGGGCTATTTCACCGACACGCCGCGCGCGGTGCTCTATGCCGTGCCGCTCAATCCCGCGACCGGCTTGCCGCGCGGCGAGCCCGAGGTGCTGCTGCGCCACTCTGGCATCGGCGGCCTCGACGGCTCGGTCTGCGACGCCGACGGGCAGATCTGGAATGCCTGCTGGGGCGCGAGCCGCGTCGACGTCTACTCGCCGCAAGGCGAGCGCCTGCGCTCGCTCAGCGTGCCGGCAAAGCAGGCGAGTTGCCCCGCCTTCGTCGGCCCCGACCTGTCGCGCCTGCTCGTCACATCCGCGTGGCAGGACATGGATGCGGCGGCACGCGCCGCCGATCCGCAGGCCGGCTGCACCTTTCTGCTCGAACCATCCGCGCGCGGTCGCGCGGAGCCCGACGTCAAGCTCGCATAGGAGGCTGGAAGCCGCACACGACCGACGTTCTCGACGACACGAAAAACAGTCCGACACCCAAAGGGAGTGAAACATGCTGAAACTGAAGACGACCCTTCTCGCGCTGGCTGTCGCAAGCGCCGCCGCGCTGATCGCCGGATCGCCTGCCTCCGCCCAGGACAAGGCGGCCGTCGGCATCGCCATGCCGACCAAATCCTCGGCGCGCTGGATCGACGACGGCAACAACATGGTCAAGGTGCTGAAGGAGCGCGGCTATAACACCGACCTGCAATATGCCGAGGACGACATTCCGAACCAGCTCTCGCAGGTCGAGAACATGGTGACCAAGGGCGCCAAGGCGCTGGTGATCGCCGCGATCGACGGCACCACGTTGTCCGACGTGCTCAAGCAGGCCAAGGCAAAAGGCATCACCGTGATCGCCTACGACCGCCTGATCCGCGGCACGCCGAACGTCGACTATTATGCGACCTTCGACAATTTCCAGGTCGGTGTGCTCCAGGCCGAGTCGATCGTGCAGGGGCTTGGCCTGAAGGACGGCAAGGGTCCCTTCAATATCGAGCTGTTCGGCGGCTCGCCCGACGACAACAACGCCTACTTCTTCTACAACGGCGCGATGAGCGTGCTGAAGCCTTATATCGACAGCGGCAAGCTCGTCGTCGTGTCCGGCCAGATGGGCATGGACAAGGTCGCGACCCTGCGCTGGGACGGCGCCACCGCCCAGGCCCGCATGGACAATCTGCTCAGCGCCTACTACGGCAACAAGAAGGTCAACGCCGTGCTGTCGCCCTATGACGGTCTCTCGATCGGCATCATCTCCTCGCTGAAGGGCGTCGGGTACGGCAGCGCCGACCAGCCGATGCCGATCATCTCCGGTCAGGATGCCGAGGTGCCCTCGATCAAGGCGATGCTGCGGGGCGACCAGTACTCGACCATTTTCAAGGACACCCGCGACCTCGCCAAGGTGACCGCCGACATGGTCGACGCCGCGCTCGCCGGCAAGCAGGTGACGGTCAACGACACCAAGACCTACGAGAACGGCGTCAAGACCGTGCCGTCCTATCTGCTCAAGCCGGTGGTCGTCTACAAGGACAATTGGGAGAAGGTGCTGGTCGACAGCGGGTACTACAAGAAGTCGCAGTTCCAGTAAGCTTCTTTCTTCTCCCTCTCCCCGTTCTTACGGGGAGAGGGTCGGGGTGAGGGGCTCTCTTCACGCGGACAGTGGTTGCTATGCACTCCGTCATTGCGAGCGCAGCGAAGCAATCCAGTCTGCCGCCGCGGAAATAGTCTGGATTGCTTCGCTGCGCTCGCAATGACGATCTGGATGCAGCGATATCGCTCAATCTCTCCCCGCAGGCGGGGAGAGGCGAAGTAAAGCAGGGGACACCCAAGCCAATGACCGCCATGCTGGAGATGCGGGACGTCAGCAAGAGCTTTGCCGGTGTGCAGGCGCTGCGCGACGTCAATTTCTCGGTTCGCGCCGGGCAGATCCACGCCCTCGTCGGCGAGAACGGCGCCGGCAAGTCCACCCTGATGAAGGTGCTCAGCGGGGTCTATCCGCATGGCACCTACGAGGGCACCATCGTCTTCGAGGGCGAGGAGCGCCGCTTCCGCGACATCAACGATTCCGAGGCGCTCGGCATCATCATCATTCATCAGGAGCTGGCGCTGATCCCGCTGATGTCGATCGCCGAAAACATCTTCCTGTCGCATCCGCCGTCGAAGCTCGGCGTCATCGATCGCGACGAGGTGTACCGGCGCACGCGCGAGCTGCTGGCACAGGTCGGCCTGAGGGAATCGCCGGATACCCTGATCACCGATCTCGGCGTCGGCAAGCAGCAGCTCGTCGAGATCGCCAAGGCGCTCTCCAAGCGGGTGCGGATGCTGATCCTGGACGAGCCGACTGCGAGCCTCAACGAGGCCGACAGCGCCGCGCTGCTCGAACGACTGATGGCGTTCCGCGAGCAGGGCATCGGCTCGATCCTGATCTCGCACAAGCTCAACGAGGTTGCCAAGGTCGCCGACCACATCACCGTGCTGCGCGACGGCCGCACGGTCGACAGCATCGACTGCCATGCCGAGCCGATCCAGGAAGACCGCATCATCCGCAGCATGGTCAACCGCGACATGGCGCACCGTTTCCCCGAGCGCAGCGTGAGGATCGGCGAGCCCGTGCTCGACGTCGCGAACTGGTCGGTCTATCATCCGGTCCACCCCGAGCGGCAGGTGATCAAGAACGTCAATTTCGGCGTCAGGCGCGGCGAGGTCGTCGGCATTGCCGGCCTGATGGGAGCGGGGCGCACCGAATTCGCCATGAGCCTGTTCGGCCGCTCCTGGGGCACCAATATCAGCGGCAGCATCAAGCTCGAAGGCCGCGAGATCGCGCTGCCGAGCGTCGCCGCCGCGATCGATGCCGGGCTTGCCTATGTCACCGAGGATCGCAAGCAGCTCGGCCTGATCCTCGCCGACGACGTCCGCAAGAACATCACGCTCGCGAGCCTCGACCAGGTCGCGGCCGGGCGGGTGATCGACGACATCGCCGAGCTGAAGGTCGCCAGCGACTACCGCAACCGCATGCGCATCCGCTGCTCCGACGTCTACCAGGAGACTGGCCAGCTCTCCGGCGGCAACCAGCAGAAGGTGGTTCTGTCGAAATGGCTGATGACCGACCCCAAGGTCCTGATCCTGGACGAGCCGACGAGGGGCATCGACGTCGGTGCCAAATACGAGATTTACTGTATCATCAACGAGCTCGCGGAGGCTGGCCGCGGCGTCGTGGTGATCTCCTCGGAGATGCCCGAGCTGCTCGGCATCTGCGACCGCATCTGCGTCATGAACGACGGCGCCTTCGTCGGCGAGTTCAAGGGCGCGGAAGCAACGCAGGAAAAGATCATGCGCGCCATCATGCGCAACGAACGAAGCAACAGCGTGCCTGAGGCCGCGGAAATGGGAGGATCGCAGCCATGACCGACAAGACGGTGTCGCTGCCCGAGGAGCGCCGGCACGGCAGCTTCATCAAGAACAATTTGCGCAATTACGGCATGCTGATCTCCCTGATCGCGATCATGCTGTTCTTCCAGGTCGTGACCGGCGGCACGCTGCTGCAGCCGCTCAACCTCACCAACCTGGTGCTGCAGAACAGCTACATCGTGATCATGGCGCTGGGCATGCTGCTGGTGATCGTCACCGGCCATATCGACCTTTCGGTCGGCTCGGTCGCGGGCTTCATCGGCGCGGTGGCCGCGCTTCTCATGGTGACCTACAAGGTCGACTACACGCTCGCCTTCGTCGCCTGTCTCGCGCTCGGTGCCGCCATCGGCGCCGCGCAGGGCTATTGGGTGGCCTATTTCAAGATCCCGTCCTTCATCGTCACGCTGGCGGGCATGCTGGTGTTCAAGGGTCTTGCGCTCGCGGTGCTGCAGGGCCAGTCGCTCGGCCCGTTTCCGCCGACGTTTCAGAAGCTGTCGTCCGGCTTCATTCCGGAACTGCTGCCCGAGGCCGGCACGCTGCATCCGACATCCATGCTGATCGGCGCCGTGCTCGCGCTCGGCCTCGTCTATGCCGGCGCCAAGGGGAGGTCGCGCGAGCAGTCGCACGGCATCGAGGTCGAGCCCTACGCGTTCTTCCTCGGCAAGAGCATTCTGCTGGCCTGCGCGGTGCTCTATTTCACCTATCTGATCGCCTCGCATCGCGGCCTGCCCAACGTGCTGGTGATCATGACCGCGCTGATCGCGCTCTATGGCTTCGTCACCCGCCGCACCGTGATCGGCCGGCAGATCTACGCGGTCGGCGGCAACGCCAAGGCGGCGAGCCTGTCGGGCATCAAGACGGAGCGGCTGACCTTCCTCACCTTCGTCAACATGGGCGTGCTGGCCGCGCTTGCCGGACTCGTCTTCGCCGCGCGGCTGAACACCGCGACCCCGAAGGCGGGACTCGGCTTCGAGCTCGACGTCATCGCCGCCTGCTTCATCGGGGGCGCCTCGGCCTACGGCGGCGTCGGGCGCGTCGGCGGCGCCGTGGTCGGCGCCATGATCATGGGCGTGATGAACAACGGCATGTCCATCCTCGGCATCGGCATCGACTATCAGCAGGTCATCAAGGGCCTGGTGCTGCTGGGGGCGGTGTGCATCGACGTGTATAACCAGCGGCGGTAGCGGCACCGGCGGTGCCGTAGGGGGCGACGCGCAACGCGCCGCGCCCACCCGGGAGTCGCGGCAGCTTGTCCTTCAACCCCGGAGCAGACTGAGCTATTGCCCAGGTGTTGGGTATATGATCGAATGCCCGGATGGACCAGCGCCGGCCAGAGCCTGATCTGATCATCTTCGACTGCGACGGCGTGCTCGTCGACAGCGAGCTCCTGAGCTGCCGCTGCCTGTCCGAGGTGCTCGCCGAATTCGGTCTCGTGCTCAGCGAGGAACAGGCGCTCGAGCTGTTTCTCGGACGCAGCACCAAGGCGATCGAGCAGTACTACCGCGATCTCGGTCGGGTCGTGCCGGACAGCTTCCTGCCCCGATTGAAGTCCCGCGTGCTGGAGACGTTTGCCGCCTCGCTCGAGCCGATCCCGGGGGTGGAGGCGGTGATCTCGGGGCTCGCCGTACCGTTCTGCGTGGCGTCATCCAGCGACATCGACCGCGTCTCGCTCTCTCTCGACGTTACCGGCCTTCGGGCGCATTTCGGCGATCGGCTCTACACCGCGCAGATGGTCAGGCACGGCAAGCCGGCGCCGGATCTCTTTATCCACGCCGCCGAAAAGATGCGTGTCGATCCGTCGCGCACGCTGGTGATCGAGGACAGCGTCAGCGGCGTGCAGGCCGCCAAGGCGGCAGGCATGACAGTCTGGGGATTTGTCGGCGGCGGCCATTATCGCAGCCGCGACCGCCGGACTATATTGTCCGCCGCCGGAGCCGATCGGGTCTTCGCCCGCATGAGCGATTTCTGGGAGGTGTGAGCTCGCATGGCCGCCGAGAACGACAAGTCGAGACTCGACGACGCCGCGCGTGCCGGCTGGCTCTACTTCATTGCCGGTCACACCCAGGACGAGATCGCAAAGATGCTCCAGGTCTCGCGCGCCTCGGCGCAGCGGCTGGTCTCGCTGTGCCTCGCTGAGCGGCTCATCACCTTCCGGCTCGAACATCCCATCGCCGCCTGCATGGAGCTGGCCGCGCGCCTGAAGGACCGGTTCGACCTCGTCCACTGCGAGGTGGTGCCGGCCGATCCTGCTGCGCCGCAGGCGACTGCGGGCATTGCCGAGCGCTGCGCCAATCTGCTCGACTCCACGCTGCGCTCGGAGACGCCCGTCATCGTTGCGCTCGGCACGGGGAGGGCGGTGCGTGCCGCGGTCGAGCGCGTCACGCCGATCGAGCGGCCCAACCACCAGATCGTCTCGCTGGTCGGCAACATCTCCGCCGACGGCTCGGCGAGCTTCTACGACACCGTCGGCCGGCTCGCCGATCGCACCGGCGCGCGGCACTATCCAATGCCGCTGCCCTTCCTGATGTCGTCGGAGGACGAGCGCAACAGGATGGTGCGCATCGAGCCGATCGCCAAGGTCAAGGCGGTCGCCGCCAGGGCCGACTTGCGCCTCGTCGGCATCGGCCAGATGGACCAGAAGGCGCAGGTGCACATCGACGGTTTCGTCACCCGCGACGAGTTGTTCGAGATGATGCGCCTGGGAGCCATCGGCGAGATCACCGGCTGGGCCTATGACGCGAAGGGCCGCCTGCTCAAGGCCGGCACCAACAAGCGCCTCACGAGCATCCCGCCGGAAGTGCCGGCAAAGACTACGACCATCGGCGCTGCGGTTGGCGCAGCCAAGGTGGCGGCGATCTCTGCGGCGCTGAGCGGCGGCCTGATCAACGGCCTGATCACGGACGAGACGACGGCAAGGGCGATCCTGGAGCGGTAGAGACGGAGCAGCGCAGCAGCGGGACTCCGCTCCCTCTCTGCGGGAGAGGGCCGGGGAGAGGGTCTCTCCGCTGGCAAGACTCCCCAAGAGGAAAAAGCCTTCACCCGGATCGCATCTGTCGATGCGATCCGACCTCTCCCGCAAGCGGGAGAGGTGGAGCAAGCCGCGGGGCTCGTTCCGAACAACTGCCATCGCGTCCGCACCCGCGCGACCTTCCATTCTTCCCGCACCGCAGCACTCATAAGTTGCTGGAATGCCAGCGCGCCTGCTTGACAAGCAAGGTTCCTACGGTGAACATACGCCCAATGCGTGGGCATATGCTCAAAAGCGCGAATCAAGGGAGGTCACCGTGAAACATGTCCTGGGCGCCGTTTGCGGCGCGTCCGTTCTGCTGCTGGCCGTCCCCGCGATGGCCGAAACGACCCTGACGATCGCCACCGTCAACAATGGCGACATGATCCGCATGCAGGGGCTGACGGGTGAATTCACCAAGAAATATCCTGACATCGCCGTGAAATGGGTGACGCTGGAGGAGAATGTGCTGCGCCAGCGCGTCACCACCGACATCGCCACCAAGGGCGGCCAGTTCGACGTCCTCACTATCGGCACCTATGAGGTGCCGATCTGGGCCAAGAAGGGCTGGCTGGTGCCGCTTGCCAATCTCGGCGCCGACTACGACGTCGCCGACCTCTTGCCGAAGATCAAGGACGCCGTCTCCGTCGACGGAAAGCTCTACGCCGCGCCGTTCTACGGTGAGAGCTCGATGGTGATGTATCGCACCGACCTGTTCGAGAAAGCCGGCCTGAAGATGCCGGAGAAGCCCACCTGGGACTTCGTGATCGACGCCGCCAAGAAGCTGACCGACAAGAACGCCGGCACTTACGGCATTTGCCTGCGCGGCAAGGCCGGCTGGGGCGAGAACATGGCCTTTCTCTCGGCGATGGCCAATTCCTACGGCGCGCGCTGGTTCGACGAGAAGTGGGAGCCGCAGTTCAACACGCCGGAATGGAAGACGACGCTCACCACCTATGTGAACCTGATGAAGGAAGCCGGCCCGCCCGGGGCGAGCTCCAACGGCTTCAACGAGAACCTGGCGCTGTTCAACGCCGGCAAATGCGCGATGTGGATCGACGCCACGGTCGCGGCGTCCTTCGTCACCAACCCGAAGGACTCCAAGGTCGCCGACAAGGTCGGCTTCGCGCTCGCGCCCAACACCGGCCTCGGCAAGAACGCAAACTGGCTGTGGGCCTGGAATCTCGCAATCCCGGCCGGTTCCAAAAAGACGGAAGCGGCCGAGAAATTCATCGCCTGGGCGACGAGCAAGGACTACACCAAGCTGGTGGCGTCGAAGGAAGGCTGGGCCAACGTGCCGCCGGGCACGCGCACCTCGCTCTACCAGAACGATGAGTACCTGAAGGTCGCGCCGTTCGCCAAGCTGACGCTGGCGTCGATCGACGCCGCCGATCCCAACAAGCCGACGGTGAAGCCGGTGCCTTACGTCGGTGTGCAATACGCCGCAATCCCCGAATTCCAGGGCATCGGCACCCAGGTGGGCCAGCAATTCTCGGCGGCGCTGGCGGGATCGACCAGCGTCGAGGCGGCGCTCTCGGCCGCCCAATCCACAACCGAGCGCGAGATGAAGCGCGCCGGCTACATCAAGTGAACCCGAGCTCTCCCTCCTGAGCTCAAACTTGCGGCCATCCACCCATTCCCGGATGGATGGCCGCCTTCTTCTTCCCGGCAGAGGAGAAGCCAGTGGCAACCCGGCAGACGCAATTCCTTGCACGGTCGCTCCTGACCCCGGCCGTCGGGCTGCTGTTCATCTGGATGATCGTCCCGCTGGCGCTGACGATCTACTTTTCGACGCTGCATTACAGCCTGCTCGATCCCGGCTCGGAAGAATTCATCGGGCTGGAAAACTTCCGCTACTTCCTCACCGATCCCGCCTTTCTCGCCTCGCTCCAGAACACGCTGGTGCTGGTCGCCTCGGTGCTGGCGCTGACCATCCTGCTCGGCATTCCCCTGGCGCTGCTGCTCGACCAGCCCGTGATCGGTCGCAATGTCGTGCGACTGATGGTGATCGCCCCGTTCTTCGTCATGCCGACGGTGAGCGCGCTGGTCTGGAAGAACCTCTTGATGCACCCGGTGTCCGGCCTGTTCGCCTGGCTCGCCAAGCTGGTCGGGCTGACGCCGGTGGACTGGTTCAACGATGTGCCGCTGCTTTCGGTGATCCTGATCGTCGCCTGGCAGTGGCTGCCGTTCGCGACGCTGATCCTGCTGACCGCCCTGCAATCGCTCGACGAGGAGCAGAAGGAGGCCGCCGAGATGGACGGCGCCAGCGCGATCTCGACCTTCATCTACATCACGCTGCCGCATCTGGCGCGCCCGATCACCGTGGTGATCCTGATCGAGACCATCTTCCTGCTCACCGTGTTCGCCGAGATCTTCGTCACCACCGGCGGCGGGCCGGGCCTGCAGACCACCAACATCGCCTTCCTGATCTATGCGCAGGCGCTGATCCAGTTCGACGTCGGCAGTGCCTCCGCGGGCGGTCTCGTCGCGGTGGTGATTGCCAACATCGTCGCCTTCTTCCTCGTCCGCATCGTTGGCCGCAACCTGGAGGCTTGAAGCATGGCGCGGATGGCGACGAGACAGCGGGTGGTGATCTCGACGATCGGGGCGTGGTTGTTCGGCTTCCTGATCTTCTTCCCGATCCTTTGGATGGTGCTGGCGAGCTTCAAGACCGAGCTGGAAGCATTTGCCATCCCGCCGTCCTTCCTGTTCTTCCAATGGACCACCGAGAACTATGCCACGGTGCAGGAGCGCAGCGACTATTTCCACCACGCAATGAACTCGATCATCATCGCCGGCGGCTCGACGCTGATCGCGCTGCTGATTGCGATCCCGGCGGCCTGGTCGATGGCGTTCTCGCCGACCAAGCGCACCAAGGACATCCTGCTCTGGATGCTCTCGACCAAGATGATGCCGCCGGTCGGCGTCCTGGTGCCGATCTACCTGATCTACAAGACGTTCGGCTTGCTCGATTCCCGCGTGGGCCTCGTCTTCATCCTGTGCCTCGGGAACTTGCCGATCGTGATCTGGATGCTCTTCACCTATTTCAAGGAGATCCCGCGCGACATCCTGGAGGCCGCGCGCATGGACGGCGCCACCATCGGCCGCGAGCTCGTCTATGTGCTGACGCCGATGGCGATCCCGGGGCTCGCCTCGACTCTGCTGCTCAATTTGATCCTCGCCTGGAACGAGGCGTTCTGGACGCTGAACCTGACCACCTCGAACGCCGCGCCGCTGACCACGTTCATCGCGTCCTATTCGAGCCCGGAAGGGCTGTTCTGGGCCAAACTGTCGGCGGCGTCCACGCTGGCGATCGCGCCCATTCTCGTCCTCGGTTGGTTCAGCCAGAAGCAGCTCGTGCGCGGGCTCACCTTTGGCGCGGTGAAATGAGAGGGGCTGCCATGGGTCAGATCACACTTCAGGGCGTGCAGAAATCCTTCGGCCCGGTGCACATCATCAAGGGCGCCGACCTCGACATCGCCGACGGCTCCTTCGTGGTGTTCGTCGGTCCCTCCGGCTGTGGCAAGACCACGCTATTGCGCCTGATCGCGGGGCTGGAGGACGTCAGCGGCGGCAAGATCCTGATCGACGGCAAGAACGTCGTCGATACGCCCCCGGCCAAGCGTGGGCTGTCCATGGTGTTCCAGTCCTACGCGCTCTATCCGCATATGAGCGTGCGCGGCAATATCGGCTTCGGCCTGAAGATGGCCGGCCTGCCGAAGGATGAGATCAACCGCAAGGTCGAGGCCGCCGCCGCGACGCTGAACCTCACGCCCTATCTCGATCGCAAGCCGCGCGAGCTCTCCGGCGGCCAGCGCCAGCGCGTCGCGATCGGCCGCGCGATCGTCCGCGAGCCCAAGGCGTTCCTGTTCGACGAGCCGCTGTCCAACCTCGACGCCGCCCTGCGTGTGCAGATGCGCATCGAGGTGACGCGGCTGCAGAAGCAGCTCGGCACCACCGCGATCTACGTCACCCACGATCAGGTCGAGGCCATGACCATGGCCGACAAGATCGTCGTGCTCAATGGCGGCAAGATCGAGCAATACGGCTCGCCGCTGGAGCTCTACGAGCGGCCCGCCAATCTGTTCGTTGCCGGCTTCATCGGCTCGCCCAAGATGAATTTCGTCACCGGTGAGTCCGCCTTGCGACACGGAGCCGCTACGATCGGCGTGCGTCCCGAGCATCTGAAGATCGAGCGCGACGGCGCCGGCGGCTGGCAGGGCACGATTTCGGTCGCCGAGCATCTCGGCAGCGACACCTTCCTGTATGTCGATGCGGGTCCGCTCGGCATGCTGACCGCGCGCTACATCGGCGAATTGAGCCTTCACGCCGGCGACCGTGTTTCGCTGGTGCCGGACCCCCAGCGCATTCACCGCTTCGATGAGGGCGGCAACGCCCTTCGAGGCTAACAAGAAACGGCAAGACAACGGCAAGAAACGGAAAGACCACCATGTACCTGGAAAAATTCAGATTGAACGGCAAGACCGCGTTCATCACCGGGGGCGGGCAGGGCATCGGCCTTGGCTGCGCGGAGGCGCTGGCCGAAGCCGGCGCCCGGGTCATCATCGGCGACCGCGACAGCAAGGTCGCCGACAGCGCCGAAGCCAGCCTGAAGGCAAAGGGTTTTGACGTCGAGACCGCGATCATGGATGTCACCGATACCAAACGCGTGGCGGAGGTCGCGAATGCCCTGGTCGCCCGCCACGGCAAGGTCGACATCCTCGTCAACAATGCCGGCATTGCCCGCAGCGAGACGCCGGCCGAGACCGTCACCGACGAGCACTGGCTCAACGTCATCGACGTCAATCTCAACGGCACCTTCTGGTGCTGTCGCGAGTTCGGCAAGCACATGCTGAACGCCAAGAGCGGCGCCATCGTCAATGTCGGCTCGATGTCGGGCTTCATCGTCAACAAGCCGCAGGAGCAGTGCTTCTACAACGCCTCCAAGGCCGCCGTGCACCATTTGACCAAGTCGCTGGCTGCCGAATGGGGCGCGCGCGGCATCCGCGTCAATGCGGTGGCTCCGACCTATATCGAGACGCCGCTCAACGCCTTCGTGAAGAGCAATCCGAAGATGTACGACGCCTGGATCGGCGGAACCCCGATGGCGCGGATGGGGCAGGTCGAGGAGATCGCCTCCGTCGTGCTGTTCCTCTCCTCCGAGGCCGCGAGCCTGATGACCGGCAGCATCGTGCTGGTGGATGGCGGCTACACTTGCTGGTAGGCTTGTCGTCAAAACTGACGGAAAGCGACCGGGAGCGACAATGCCGCGAGCGTATATCGGCGTCGACGTGGGGACCACGAGCACGCGGGCAGGGGTGTTTGACGAGGCCGGCACCTTGCTCGCGACCGCCCGGCATCCGATCAGGATCTGGCACGAGGCCGGCGACATCGTCGAGCAGTCCTCGGAGGACATCTGGCAGGCCTGCGTCAAATCGGTGCGGGCGGCGATGGCGGAAGCCGCGATTGCGCCCGGCGGCGTCGGCGGCATCGGTTTTGACGCCACCTGTTCCCTTGTGGTGCTTGATTCACAGGGCCAGCCGCTCACCGTCAGCGCCTCCGGCGAGGCGCAGCGCAACGTCATCGTCTGGATGGACCATCGCGCCACGTGCGAGGCGCGGCTGATCAACGAGACCGGGGATCCCGTGCTGCGCTATGTCGGCGGCTCGATCTCGCCGGAGATGGAGATGCCGAAGCTGCTCTGGCTGAAGCGGCATCTGCGTGCAAGCTTTGACGCCGCAGGTCACTTCTTCGATCTGGCCGACTATCTGACCTGGCGCGCGACCGGTTCGCTGCAGCGCTCGACCTGCACCGTCACCTGCAAGTGGAACTATCTCGCGCATGAGGGCGGCGGCTGGAGCGCGCCGTTCTTCGAGCGCATCGGCCTGTCCGACTTCGTCAACGAAAAATACGCCCGCATCGGCACGAAGATCGTTGCGCCCGGCACGCGCCTCGGCGCAGGTCTGACGCCCGCAGCCGCAGCCGAGCTCGGCCTTACGCCGGGCACCCCGGTCGGCGCCTCCCTGATCGACGCCCATGCCGGCGGCATCGGGGCCATCGGCGGCCGCGACGGCTCGGGCGGTGCGAGCGATGTCAGCGACCGTCTCGCCTACATCATGGGAACGTCGGCCTGCATCATGGCGACGACCAAGGAGCCGTGCTTCGTGCCGGGCGTGTGGGGGCCTTATTATTCCGGCATGGTGCCGGAGTTCTGGCTCAATGAAGGCGGCCAGTCGGCCGCGGGCGCGGCGATCGACCACCTGCTCAAGTCGCACCCCGGCCACGGTGATGCGAACGCGGCAGCGCGCAGCGAGGGTCTCGACCTCATCGAGTTGCTCGAGCGCCGCGTGATCGCGCGCGCCGGCGATGCCAGCCGCGCCGCGCGGCTTGCGCGTGACGTCCATGTGCTGCCCGAATTCATCGGCAACCGCTCACCCTATGCCGACCCCGATACGCGCGCGGTGATCGCCGGTCTCGATCTCGACACCGACATCGCCTCGATGGAGCGGCTGTTCGTCGCGGGCCTCTGCGGTCTCGCCTATGGTCTCGCCGAGGTGATCGAGGCCTTTGCCGCGCGTGGCGTCCGTTCCAGCCTCATGATCATGGGCGGCGGCGCCAGCCGCAGCCCGCTGGTGCGGCAGATCATGGCCGACACCACCGGCCTCACCGTCGCACTGCCGCAAACAAAGGAGCCGGTGCTGCTGGGCGCCGCGATGCTCGGTGCCGTGGCCGGCGGCGCCTATTCCTCGATCGGCGAGACCATGGCCAAGATGTCGGCGCTGGGACGCAAGAGCGAGCCGACCGCGTCCGACATGGCCGCATTTCACACGCGCAAGCGCGAGGTCTACAAGCTGCTGCGCGAGGTCGATCGCGGCAGCCGTGCCGCGATGGCCGACATCGCCAGAGGTTGAAAGAGATGTTGTTATCCTGCGGCGATGCGCTGATCGATTTCGTGCCGACCGGAAACACGGAAGGACGCGAGGCGGTGATGCCCGCGGTCGGCGGCTCCTGCCTCAACGTTGCGATCGGCATGGCGCGTCTGGGCGCGCCGACCGGCTTCGTCGGCGGCGTCTCGACCGACCTGTTCGGGCGGATGATCGCGGACCACGCAACGGCCTCGCATGTCGCGCTCGATCTCGCCACCCGCAGCGATCACCAGACCACGCTCGCTTTCGTCCGCATCGTCGCGGGCGAGTCGCATTATGCCTTCTATGACGCCGAGACCGCGACGCGGAACTGGACGTACCGGCGCGGATCCATTGCCTTCGATACGGTCGAGGCCGTCCATGTCGGCTCGACCACGCTCGTCAATGACCAGGGCGCGGCCGAAACCAGGGCGCTAGTCGCGGACGCGCGCGCATCCTCCACAATCTCCTTCGATCCGAACTGCCGCCCCAACCTCGTCAAGGACAAGCCGGCCTATCTCGCGCGCATGGCCGAGTTCGCGAACCAAGCCGATCTCATCAAGATGTCGGACGTCGATTTCGCCTACCTCTTCGGCGACGAGCCCCATCAGCCGCGCGCGAGCGCATTGCTCGGGCAGGGCACGCGCCTCGTCGTCATCACCCGCGGCAACAACGGTGCGATCGCCTGGCACGCAGCCGCGGGGCAGATCGAAGTGCAAGCACCAAAGGTCGAGGTCGCCGATACCATCGGCGCGGGCGACAGCTTTCAGGCCGCCCTGCTGTTCGCCCTGCACAAGCAGGGCCGCCTCGCCCGCGAGCGGCTCAGGGACATCAGCACTGAGGAGCTCCGCCGCGCGCTGTCCTTTGCCGCCAATTGTGCCGGCCTGACCTGCACCCGCCCGGGCGCCGATCCGCCGTGGAGCCACGAGATGACCTGGAGCTGGTAGTTCGGGTCAGGTCTCGCGATGTCCTGACGGACCATGGGCATGCACCGACCCAATGGACAGGTGAGGTGCGCGCTGGCAAGGTCCGCGCATCCTGGTGCGAGCCTTCCGTATGAGCAACGACCTCTGTTTCCTATCCGCAACCGAGCTGCGCGATCTCGTCGCGACAAAGCAAATTTCCCCTGTCGAGATCGTCAGCGCCGTGCTCGCCCGCGCCGAGGCGTTACAGGGCGAGCTGAACTGCTTCATCACGATCTGTGGCGACGAGGCGATGGCGGCCGCGCGCGCGGCCGAGCGCAAGGTGATGGCGGGCAAACAGCTCGGCCTGCTCCACGGCATCCCCGTCACCGTCAAGGACATCGTCAACACCCGGGGCGTCAAGACCACCTTCGGCGCCATTCCCTACAGGGACAACGTGCCGACCGAGGATGCCGTCGCGGTGGCGCGGCTGCGAGCTGAGGGCGCAATCCTGATCGGCAAGACCACGACGCCGGAATTCGGCAGCAAGTGCCTGACGGATTCGCCGCTGTTCGGCCGCACCCGCAATGCATGGGACGCCTTCCGCTCCTCCGGCGGCTCCAGCGGCGGCGCCGCGGTGGCGGTGGCGAGCGGCATCGGGCCGCTGGCGATCGCGACCGACGGCGGCGGCTCGACGCGCATTCCCGCCGCCTGCAACGGCGTGGTCGGCCTGAAGCAGAGCAACGGCGTGATCCCGCACAGCCAGGCGCTGGATGTGTTCGGCAACCAGACCTATGTCACGCCGACCACCCGCACCGTCGCCGACACCGCGCTGATGATGCAGGCGATGGCGGGCGAGGATTCTTGCGATCCCTGGTCGATCGGCTTGCCCGTGCCTGACTTCGTCGGCACCGCCGTCCCGCGCGGCGATTTGCGCGGCCAGAGGATCTTGTACTGTCTCACGCCGCCGGGCCGGCCGGTCTCCGCCGAGGTCGCCGCCAATTTCAGGGCGAGTCTCGACCGGCTGGCCGGGCTAGGGGCCGAGCTCGAGGAATTCTCCGGCGAAGGCTTTGACATCGAGCCGATCTGGCGCGCCATCAACCACACCGTCTGGCGCACGCGCTTTGCAAAGCTCGCGGCCGAGCACGGCGACGAGCTGAGCGAGGCGTTCCTCAAGCAGCTCGCGCTCGCCACCGAGGTCAGCGGCGTCGACTATCAGGAGGCGATGTTCGCGCGCACCGCGCTGTTCCGCCGGGTGCAATCCTTGCTTGCGCATGGACACTTTCTGGCGATGCCGACGCTCACGCGCACCGCGTTGCCGATCAAGCAGGACCTGTTCGGCAGCATCGAGATCGACGGGGCGCATTACGACAGCGTCCGCCCGAACTGGTTCCCCTGGACCATGCCGTTCAACATGACGGGCCATCCCGCCGTCAGCCTGCCCGCAGGCTTTGCCCGCGACGGCCTGCCGATCGGGCTTCAGCTGGTCGGCCGCTTCCGGCATGACGCCGACCTGTTGCGCGTTGGCGCGCTGTTCGACGCCTCCGGTGACCTGCTCTCCCGCTGGCCGGAATGAGGTCGTACGTACCCAGCAAAGCCCTTGCATCGGTCGTCCGGACATGTTGATCGTGCCGCGGATGAGCCCTGAAACCGAGCGCACATGAGCGTCTTTGTCCTTCGACGTCTGTTGACCCTGCTGGCGACGCTGGTCGGCGCATCGCTGATCATTTTCCTGGTGCTGGACGCGCTGCCCGGCAATGCCGCGCAGATGCTGATGGGCGCCGACGCCTCGCCGGACGCGGTGCGCGCGCTCGCCGTCAAGCTCGGGCTCGACCAGCCGCTGCCCGTTCGCTACCTGCAATGGATCAAGGGCCTCCTCATTGCCGATCTCGGCAATTCCTACGTCTATGGCACGCCGGTCGCCGGCCTGATCGCGGAGCGGCTGGTGCTGACCATTCCGCTCGCGATCATGTCGATGGCGATCACGGTGACGCTGGCGCTCTCGGCCGGCGTCTACACCGCCGCCAACCACAACAAGCTCGGCGACGTCGGCGTGATGTCGCTGACGCAGGTGGGCATCGCGCTGCCGAATTTCTGGTTCGCGATCCTGCTGGTGCTCCTGTTCGCGGTGCGGCTGCAATGGCTTTCGGCGGGCGGCTTCGCCGGCTGGGAGGACGGCGTCTGGCCAGGCGTCAAGTCGCTGCTCCTCCCGGCAGTCTCTCTGGCGGTGGTCCAGGCTGCGATCCTCGCCCGCGTCACGCGGTCGGCCGTGCTCGAAGTGCTGCGCGAAGACTTCGTCCGCACCGCCCGCGCGAAAGGGCTCGGCAGGCGCGAGGTGCTGTGGAGCCACGTGCTGCGCAACGCCATGATCCCCGTGATGACGGTGATGGGGCTGCAATTCGCCAATCTGCTCGCCGGCACCATCGTGATCGAGAACGTGTTCTATTTGCCGGGCCTCGGCCGGCTGATCTTCCAGTCGATCGCCAACCGCGACCTGATCGTGGTGCGCAATTGCGTGATGCTGCTCGCGACCATGGTCGTCGTCGTCAATTTCGTGGTCGACGTGCTCTACGCCCTGATCGATCCCCGCATCAAGGTGCACGACCTGTGAGCGCGCCCGTGACCACTTCCATTGACGCACCCGTCGCGAGGCGACGTCTGCCGGCCAGGACCTTCTGGGGCCGCGCGCTGCGCCATCGCAGTTTTGTCCTCGGCGGCACGCTGAGCCTGCTCGTTCTCGTCTCGGCGCTGCTGTCGCTGGTGTGGACGCCGTGGTCGCCCTACGAGATCGACATCGCCTCGAAGCTCCGGCCGCCCTCGGCCGCGCACTGGCTCGGCACCGATTCCTTCGGGCGCGACATCGTCTCGCTGCTGCTCGCCGGGGCGCGCTCCACGATAGCAGTCGGCATCATCGCGGTCAGCATCGGTCTCACCTTCGGCGTCTGCCTCGGCCTGATCGCCTCGGCCAAGCGCGGCTGGACCGAAGAGATCATCATGCGCTTCTCCGACTTCACCTTCGCCTTTCCGGCCGTGCTCTCGGCGATCATGCTGGCCGCGGTCGTCGGCCCCGGCATGGTGACCTCGATCGTCGCCATCGGCATTTTCCAGATCCCGACCTTGACCCGGCTGACGCGCGGCTCGGCCAACGCCATCTGGGCCCGCGAATTCGTGCTGGCCGCGCGCGCTGCGGGGAAGGGCAAATTCCGCATCACCATCGAGCACGTGCTGCCGAATATCCTGTCGATCCTGATCGTGCAGGTGACCATCCAGTTCGCGCTCGCCATTCTGGCGGAGGCCGCGCTGTCCTATCTCGGTCTCGGCACCCAGCCGCCGCAGCCGTCCTGGGGGCGGATGCTGAACGATGCGCAGACGCTGCTGTTCCAGTCGCCGATGCTCGCGGTCTATCCGGGCGCGGCGATCGCGATCGCCGTGCTCGGCCTCAATCTCCTCGGCGACGGACTGCGCGACCTGCTGGATCCCCGCCTGGCGCGGGAGCGATGACGATGGCCGAGCGCTCCGCCATGCCGCTGATCGAGGTCGACAATCTCGGCGTCCGCCTCAATACCAGCCGCGGCCCCGCGCAGGCCGTGCGCGGCGTCAGCTTCTCTCTCAAGCGCGGCGAGACGCTCGGGCTCGTCGGCGAGTCCGGCTGCGGCAAGTCGGTCACCGCGATGTCCCTGATGGGCCTGTTGCCCGACAGCGCACGCGTCACCGGCAGCATCAAGCTCGACGGCAACGAGCTCGCCGGCTTACCGGATGCGGATTACTGCCGCCTGCGCGGCAACCGCATCAGCATGATCTTCCAGGAGCCGATGACCGCGCTCAACCCGATGCACACGATCGGCAACCAGGTCGCCGAGCCGCTGCGGCGTCACAGGAAATATTCGGCGGCGCAGGCGCGTAAAGAAGTGATCGCCTTGCTCGACCGCGTCGGGCTGCCCGACCCGGCGCGGCGCGTCGATGCCTATCCGCACCAGTTCTCCGGCGGCCAGCGCCAGCGCATCACCATCGCCATGGCGCTCGCCTGCGAGCCCGACCTATTGATCGCGGACGAGCCGACCACCGCGCTCGACGTCACCATCCAGGGCCAGATCCTCGACCTCATCGCCGATCTCGTCGAGGAGCGCGGCATGTCGATGATCCTGATCTCGCACGATCTCGGCGTCATCGCCGAGAACGTGCAGCGCATGATGGTGATGTATGGCGGCACCGTGGTCGAGAGCGGCCCGACCGACGAGGTGTTCCGCCGCATGGGCCATCCCTACACGCAAGGCCTGTTCCGCGCCCGGCCGAAGCTCGGCGCGCGCAAGGGGACGCGGCTGAAGACGATCTCGGGCACGGTGCCAGAGCTAGCGGACCTTCCGGCCGGCTGCACCTTCTCCGAGCGGTGTCCGCTGGTGATCGATGCGTGCCGCGCCGCGCTGCCGCCGATGGTGGAGGTCGGTCCCGGGCACGGGGTGCGCTGCATCCGCACGGACGTCTCCATGGCTGCGAATGTCGGAGCGCTGTCCGCATGAGCACCGCGCCTCTTCTCGATGTCAGGGATCTCGAGCAGCGCTACACGCTGCCGCGCGAGAGCCTGTTTCGTCAGCCCGGACAGGTGCGTGCGCTCAACGGCGTCAGCGTGCAGGTGCAGGCCGGCAGGAGCCTCGGCATCGTCGGCGAATCCGGCTCGGGCAAATCCACCTTTGCGCGGGTGGTGATGGCGCTGGAGCGGCCGACGGCAGGGCAGGTCGTCCTGCTCGGCCGCGATCTCAACCGTATCCCGCCCGACGAGCTGCGCCGCGCCCGGCGCGATTTCCAGATGGTGTTCCAGGACCCGTACGGCTCGCTCGATCCGCGCCAGACCATCTCGCGCATCGTGGCCGAGCCGCTGACCGTGCTTGAGGGCGCCGACCGCACCACCTTTCGCGACTGCGTCGCCGCGGTGCTGAAGCAAGTCGGCTTGCGCGAAGCCGACATGGACAAATATCCGCACGAGTTCTCCGGCGGCCAGCGCCAGCGTATCGCCATCGCGCGGGCGCTGATCACCCAGCCGAAGCTGATCGTCGCCGACGAGCCGGTCTCCGCCCTCGACGTCTCCGTGCAGGCCCAGGTGCTCAATCTGATGCAGGACCTCCAGGAGCAGTTCGGCCTCAGCTACATCCTGATCAGCCACGACCTCGCCGTCGTCGACTATCTCTGCGACGAGGTCGCGGTGATGTATCTCGGCCGCATCGTCGAGCAGGGGCGCCCCGAAGATCTGTTCGAGCAATGTGCCCATCCCTATACGCGGGCGCTGCTGGACGCCGTGCCGCGGGCGCGCGCCGGGGGCGGTCGGCGCCGGCGCGGCGCCCAGGCGATCGCTTCGCAATCGGCGGCTGCCAGCGGGTGTCCTTATGTCGCGCGCTGTGCACTCGCCGACCAGCATTGCCGCGAGGCCCTGCCTGAGCTACGCAAGTTGGGCGAGGGCCACCTTGCCGCCTGCCACAAGGCGCAGGCCGTGATGGCGTTGCCGCCAGCCGCCATGGAAGGCTAATGTCCGGAGCAGGATTGGCGTAGGCTTACGAAAACAGCAGGCCGGGGAGTTACGAGATGTTCAGGAAACTATCCATCGTCGCATTTGCCGCCGCGTTCGCCGCGGCGCCGCTGCCGGTGCTGGCGCAGAGCAAGAAGGACAGCGTCGTCATGGCAATGACGCTGGAGCCGCCGGGGCTCGATCCGACCAACGCGGCGGCGGCCGCAATCGCCGAGGTCACGCTCTACAACATCTACGAGACGCTCACCAAGATCAGCGAGGACGGCTCGGTCTCGCCGCTGCTGGCGGAGAGCTGGACCGCCTCGCCCGACCTGAAGACCTACACCTTCAAGCTGCGCAAGGGCGTCAAATTCCACAATGGTGAGCCGTTCGATTCCGCGGCGGTGAAGTTCTCGTTCGAGCGCAACGCGGCGGCGACCAGCACCAACAAGGACAAGAGCCTGTTCCAGGCGTTCGAGAAGGTCGAGACGCCCGATGCCGACACCGTCGTGATCACGGTGAAGTATTCCGAACCCAACCTGCCGTTCCTCCTCGGGCAGGCAAGCGGCTCGATCGTCGAGCCGAAGAGCGCGGCGACCAATGTCACGCAGCCGGTCGGGACCGGGCCTTACCAGCTGGGGGCCTGGGCCAAGGGCTCCTCGATCACGCTGAACAAATGGGCGGACTACCGTAACGCCGCGGCGATCAAGCTGTCGAAGGTGACGATCCGCTTCATCTCCGATCCGGCCGCCCAGGCCGCGGCGCTGCTCTCGAATGACGTGGACGCATTTCCGCGGATCGCGACCCGCGTTGTTGCTCAATTCAAGTCTGATCCGCGCTTCACGGTGCTGATCGGCGGTTCGAAGGCCAAGACCATCGTGGCGATCAACCACCGCAAGAAGCCGCTCGATGACGTCCGTGTTCGCCGCGCCATCCTCGCTGCGATCGACCGCAAGGCCTTGATCGACGGCGCGGTCGAGGGTTACGGCACGCCGATCGGCAGCTTCTACACGCCGGGATCGCTAGGTTACGTCGACACTACCGGCATCAATCCCTACGATCCTGAAAAAGCCAAGAAGCTGCTCACTGAAGCCGGCGTCACCACGCCGCTCGAGCTGTCGCTGAAGCTGCCGCCGCCGCCCTATGCGCGGCAGGGCGGCGAGATCGTCGCGGCCCAGCTCGCCAAGGTCGGCATCGTCGCCAAGATCGAGAATGTCGAATGGGCGCAATGGCTGTCGCAGGTGTTCGCGCCGAACAGCCCGCATAATTTCGATCTCACCATCGTCAGCCATGTCGAGCCGTTCGACCTCGTCAAGATCACCGAGCCGGACTACTATCTCGGCTACAACAACGAGGCGTTCAACACGCTCTACAAGCAGATCGTCTCGACGCCGGACGAGGCCGCCCGCGCCAAGCTGCTCGGCGACGCCCAGCGCATGCTGGCCACCGACGCCGTCTCCGCCTACCTGTTTCAGCCGCAATGGCCGACCGTCACCAACAAGAAGCTGAAGGGCGTCTGGAAGGAAGTCCCGCAGTTCGAGAACGATTTCTCGACCTGGTATTGGGAGTAGGGGCGGCGACAGCGCGGTGCCCAGTGTCCTTTCCCATCGGGGGGAAGGCTATCGCGTATGACTCGTTGCGGCGGCCTGCGCGCACGCCTCGTCCTTCGAGACGGCGCTTACGCGCCTCCTCAGGATGAGGCTAATCAGCGTCAGTGCCCGTTGAGACTGCTGCCGCGCGCTCCGCCCTGATCCTGAGGGCCCGCCAGGGCCGGGCGTCTCGAAGGATGTGTCGTGGACGAGCTATCCGCAACTCTACTTTTCATATGCGATAGCCCCGCGCGCCTGTATCCCAATTCCCACACCTGCGAGCAAAATAGATCCGTTTGTCGCTTTTCGAACAGACGGAAAAGGCCCGTTTCGTTCCAATTCCCCAACGATCGACAACAGTCATCGGTGGGGGAAGTGAAATGGAACGTTCCCTGTTAGTCGACATGCCGCGCGACAAATATGTCGAGCGTTGCAAGCAACGGGCCCTCGATCATCTGGACCGAGGCGATCTCAAGAACGCGGTCGCCTCGCTTGTCGGCAATATGAACGCGCGTCCCGATTGCGAACTGCCGTGCTATCTGGCAGCCCTTGGCGCTTTGCTGCTGACGGCGAACGATGCGTCCGGCTGGAAAACGCTGATTGAAGGATTGAGGTGATGATCCGATAGTGGCGGGCGTAGGGAGGTGTGGGGATGGCTCACTACCGGGCTTACCTTTTGGATCAGCACCATCACGTCATAAGCGTGGCGAAATTGCAGTGTGCCGACGAGCAGGAAGCACGTGAACGTGCTGCGCAGCTGGTTGATGTCAACGACGTCGAGCTATGGCAACTCGATCGCCGTATTGCGGTGTTCGAGGCCCCGGCACGCCGAACCTCGCAGGCGGCGAAAAGGGAGAAGCTGCAGCGCCCCAAGGACAAATGAAGCAGCGTTTCAGGCCCAAATCCCGCGAGGTGAATTCGCAAAGACAACCCCTGGTCTGACGACGCCGCGCCGTCCGCGAATTTTTCCGGCCAGTTGCTTCCGGTTCCTGTCGGGAGCTTGCGTGCTCGATCATCGCTGCGCGCTGGGTTGATCTAGATCAAGCACCAGACAACGAAACGTCAAATGCATGCGCTGGTGCCGTCGCCGTTGGCGCGGGCATCACGCGCGTAAGCCAGCGGATCGATGGCGCCTCACCGTCAGGAGGAAGCTCATGGTTCCGCCTCCTCTCAGCTTTCTCGCCGCCGATTGTTCCCGATAAGAGGCGAACGCTTGGGCCGGCGCCTCGAGCTGTTGTCCCGCGGCTCAGGATCGGCACGAGCGATACATCGCCTGCAGCGGGTTTCCGCGGAGGAATATGGTTCGTGGCGTCAAGCCGCCGCGATGGGCGATCCAGCGTCGCACCGGCGCGGGATACATGAGATACATCATACGCGTCGCGCCGGCGTTCGTGACAGCCCGTCCGCGAGGACCAATATCCCATGCGGCGTGGAACGCCAGTTCGGCCCGCGACGTCACGCAGATCCTTTCGGAAGGCAGGGTCGCCAGGACGATCGTGCAAGCCGACGCGCAGAATCCATCGATGACGACACGCTGGCCTGAAGCGCGCAGCCGCTCATACTTGTCTATGTACTTCCCGATCGATCCGCCTCGATCGTGCGTGATCCGCACGGCGGCATCGCTCGACCGCGATCCGGCGATCACGAGTGCTGCGATGACAAGCCCCGCCCAACGTCTCATCCCGGGCCCCTGCGCGTTGCCTGATCGATCCTCCTGAATCAGGTTTTGGTTGGCTTGATCCAGATCAACCAACGCGAAAATGCGCCGACATCGGCCCGAGGTGGCCGAGCTGGAATGGCGCGCCGTGGCCTCATGGTTGGCGCGTCGAACAGAACTCGCGCCTCCGGCGGCGATTGACGCCACTTCTGGTCGCACCTCCACGCCCGGGAGGCGATTTGTCAGAGAGATTGTCCCAATTGGCTCGCGGCCTCGACTTGGTGCCGTCCAACCCGAATCTAGATTAAATTCGGGTGGGTTGATTTGTCAGCTTTGCGGTCTCGCGGGGAGTAAGCAATGAAGGAAATGCAGACCCAGCTAGAGCTGCTCCGCGCGCAAATCGCCGAATGCGAGCGGCTTCAGAAGACTGCCAAGAACCAGGTCAAGCGCGACACATTCACGAGATTGCTGGCTCGCTACCGGGCGATCGCCCTGGAGTTGGAGCGAGCAATCGCGGGAATGCCGCCGGCTCGCGGTACTTTCCCGGGCCGCAAAGCCAAAGAACCCGTCCGCAAAGACGAGGGGTGACGCCTCCCAGCCGGCGGCCTCTTCCGTGCCTCGTCCAATGCCGCCTGTCAGTGGTGCAGGCGCCTCCGGAATCGTGCGTTCGTCGGGGTAGATCTGAAGGGTTGGCGGAGGTGGAACGACGTGATTGACGCGGAACGCGGACACCGTTTGCTTCGGTCGTTCGCCCGCATGGCAATAAGGAACTGAAGGATGGCCCAGCCCGTTTATTGCATTCAGCCAAGCGGAGGTCGCCGTGCGGACCGTTCTGATAACGACGATTTGCTGGGCCTTGTCGTGCGGATTTGCGACAGCGCAAGTCGAGCCGAAGCAAGACTTGAACACGCCAACCGGGCGCTCGGCGCCGGAAGAAAAAGGTCAACTCCAGCCGCAAGGTTGGACCGGACCTCTTGAAACAAGATCAGGTGGTGCGCAGCCGGAAAGCCCGCAAGGTCAAAGCCCACCAGGGATGCAGGCAGCGCCGGACGGATCAACAAAAACAGTCGTTGAGCCCCCGAAGTGAGCCACTCTTTGGTCGGCACGAACGGCTTCGCTCAGGGCGAGCCGGCTCGTAAGGACCGGCGCGGGTGCCCGATGCATCACGCGTTACGTTCTCCCACAAAAGGGGAGAAAGAAGGGCAGAGGTTTCGGAATAATAGCAATATACCGCCGTTTTGCCCGACGAGTCAAACCGCCTCTTGGGCTGCCCGTGCAAGCCGTTGATCTCGCTGTCCCCGGCTACTGTGCATGGGGTTGTTTTTCCATTTTGATGTTCAACTACGCCGCCGCGGGCAGATGCGAGCGGATCGCCGGTCAGTCGTCGCAGTTTCGCGGCCATCGCCGCGAGCTCACGGCGGACATTGGCGCGTTGGCGGCGGTGGTCGCCTGGACGGAATAGGAGACCGCGATGCCGATCATCTCGCCGGTCTCGCCGCTCTTGAGCGCAAAGCCTTGCGAGCCGACGCCCTCGATGGATTCATCGGCCGCCTCCGACACGCCGGTGCGGCGGATCTCGTCGAGGCGGGCGATCACCTGCTTGAAATTCTGCGGCGAGTTCCGCGGCAGCTTTGGATAGGTCGCGGGCACGCGTGCGCGGATGTCGTCGTCGGAGAGACGCGCCAGCATGGAAGTGGGCAAGCGGAAATTACCGGCAGAGTGGTGCCCGATTGCGCAGGCGCGAGGGAAGGTCGCTCGTGGGGATCGCGATCCGGCGCACCGCGACCAACGGTGCGCCGTTCGCAGAATGTCAGGCTGCTTCGGCGGCGACCCTGCCGATCCAGTCGCGAGCGAGCGTCACGTCGGCCTGCGACAATTGATGGCCGGCCGGCAGGACCTTGTGCGTCACGCTGGCGCCGGCTTGCGACAGCAGCGCGGCGAGCTGCGCCGAGTTCCTCGCTGGCACGATCGGATCAGCCTGCCCGGACAGGAGGAGGACAGGTTTAACATCGAGCTGCGCTTTGGGCGGATTCGACAGCGGTACCATTGCGCGCAGCAGGACCGCGCCTGCAAGCGCGTCCGGCTTCAGCAGCAACAGCGCGGCTGCGATGTTGGCGCCGTTGGAGAAGCCGACCGCGACAGGCGCGGCGATGCCGTAGCGTTGCCGCGCGTCCGCGACGAAGTCGCCGAGCTCGAGCGCGCGCCGGCGCACGTCCTCCTCGTCGAACACGCCTTCCGCGAGGCGGCGGAAGAAGCGCGGCATGCCGTGCTCGAGCACGCGGCCCCGCGGCGAGAGCAGGGCGGAGCCGGGCGAGATCATCTTGCCGAGTCCGAGCAGGTCGTTCTCGTCACCGCCTGTGCCGTGCAGCAGCAGGAGCGGGGGTGAGCCCGCGCTGGCCGCGGGCTCGAAGCGATGGATGAATGAAGTCTCGGTCATGACACGCTTTCTTCCAGGCTCGGCAGCACGTCCTCGATTTGCTTGCGATGCTGCTCGAGGAAGCTTGGCAGCTTCAGGTCACGTCCCAGCGTCGCGACCGGCTCGTCCACGGCGAAGCCAGGGATGTCGGTCGCGATCTCGAACAGCACGCCGCCGGGCTCACGGAAATAGATCGACCGGAAGTAGTTGCGGTCCCTCTGCTCGGTCGGGTGCAGTCCGTGATTGCTCACGAGCTTCTGCGCCATCTTGCCCTGCTCGGTATCGTCAGCCGCGCGGAAGGCGATGTGATGCACCGAGCCGCCGCCCTGGTGCCCGCGCAGAAAGCCCTTGGCCTCATAGATGTCGACGACGCTGCCTTCGACATCGCCGGAGGCCTTGAAGCGGATCACAGAACCTTCGCGTCCGGTCTCCTTGAAGCCGAACACGTCGGTGAGAACCGCCGCCGTCTTCGCGGCACTGTCGAGCAGCAGCGTCACGCCGTGGAAACCGCGGATCGCGTGCTCGGCCGGCACGTCGCCATTGCTCCAGCCGGGCTCGTTCTCGGCGCCGGGGACGCCGACGAGGGCGAGCGCCATGCCGTCAGGATCGGTGAAGGGCAGGACGGATTCGCCAAATCGCTTCTCCAATGCCTGGTACGCGATGCCCTTCTCGGTGAAGCGCTGCGTCCAGTATCCGAGCGAACGCTGCGGCACGCGGAAGGCGGTCTGATGGGTCTCGCCGACGCCGCGGCGTCCGGCGGGAACGCCGGCCCAGGGGAAGAAGGTGAGGATGGTGCCGGGGCGGCCGGTCTCGTCGCCATAATAGAAGTGATACGTGCCGGGATCGTCGAAGTTGACCGTCTTCTTGACGAAGCGCAGGCCGAGATCCCGGGTGTAAAAGCCGAAATTGCGGATGGGGTCGCCGGCGATCGCGGTCACGTGGTGCAGTCCAGACATTGTCGTCCTCCAAAGCTCGGGGAGCGGTCTTGCTCTGGCCGGAAATATTGTTCCGCTTTGGATTGGAGACAATCCATGCAATTATGACGGCTATGTCTACGATTTGGAAACAATCGCCGGAGCCAGGTCTTGGATAAGCTCGCCAGCCTCCGGGCCTTCGTCAAAGTGGTCGAAAGCGGCAGTTTTGCCGAGGCGGGCCGGCAGCTGCGGCTATCGCGCTCGGCGATCAGCAAATACATCGCCGACCTCGAGGAGAGCCTCGGCGTCCAGCTCCTGAACCGGACCACCCGCCATGCCAGCCCGACCGAGAGCGGCCAGCGCTATTTCGAGCGTGCGGTCGTGATCCTCTCGGAGATCGAGGCCGCCGATCAGGTGGTGACGCAGGCCCAATCAGCGCCGCGAGGGCTGCTCCGCGTCAATGCGCCGATGTCGTTCGGCACCATGCGGCTCGGGCCGGTGCTTGCCGATTTCATGACGCGCTATGGCGAGCTTCAGCTCCAGATCGTGCTCAGCGACGATCTGCTCGATCCTGTCCAGGACGGCTTTGACGTGACGTTGCGGATCGCGGAGCTGGAATCCTCCAGCCTGATCGCGCGCAGGATCGTGCCCGTGCCGCGGATGATCTGCGCCTCACCGGATTATCTCGCGCGTCGCGGCACGCCAAGACATCCGCAGGATCTGCGCGAGCATGCTTCGCTGACCTACGGCTTCCTGCTCACGGGCAATCAGTGGAAGCTCACAGGCCGCGACGGCGATCACTGGATCCAGCCGGCGTGGTCGCTCTGCGTCAACAATGCCGAAGTGCTGCGCGACGTCGCGATCAAGGGCAGGGGGCTGGCCCTGCTGCCCGAGTTCATCGCGGCGGACGCTTTAAGGAAAGGCGAGCTGCGGACGGTGCTGGACAATTATTCGGCGCCGCCGCTCGCGCTTTATGCGGTGTATCCGCCGACACGGCATTTGTCCGTGAAGGTGCGCCTGTTTATCGATTTTCTGGTCGAGCGTTTTGGTCGGGAGGATGGAGCCGTGGCCACGCGCTGACTTGAAAGCGGCGGCTTGAACCGCCTTGTCATCAGTTGCAGACCGAGGACCGAGTCACTGGGCCTCGGCGATCTTCGGTCCGGATGACGGCTTCAGCGCGTTCGTTGCGGAGGGCCGGTTCGACGGCGATGCCGGATCCGGCGATCGGGAAGCGGCGTCGGGCGCTCCCTGGGATGGTCGAGGGGCAGCGGTCGCCGGAAGCACGATCACTTTCGCTCCGACTTTCACCCGCTCATAAAGGTCCACGACATCCTCATTGATCAGCCGGATACAACCGGACGAAACCCGCTTCCCGATCGTATCGGGCTTGTTGGTGCCGTGAATTCTATATTCGGTCTCGCCCAGATACATCGCCCGTGCGCCGAGCGGATTGCCGGGGCCGCCTGCCATAAACCGCGGCAGATAGGGCTGACGCGAGACCATCTCCGCAGGCGGATGCCAATCCGGCCATTCTGCCTTACGGGCCACAGTCTGCTCACCGGACCATGTGAAACCCTCGCGGCCAACACCGATGCCGTAGCGCAGTGCTTGCGTGTCGTTCAGAACGAAATAAAGGAATGTGTTCTTGGTATCGATGATCACGGTGCCCGGTGTCTGGCGGCTGGCGTAGTCAACCACCTGCCGAACCAATGCTCCGGGAACGTCAGCGTCGGCTCTTGGCGGCTCGACCAGAGGCGCCGGGGCTGGAATCGGGGCCGGCGCCGGCGCGGATGCATGAACTGGAGGTGCCACGTAGACCGGGGTTGACGACGCCTGGGCTTCGGATGCGGACGGCTTCCGTGCCGGCTGCACGCTCGCCGGGCGCGCCAGCAAACCGTACCCCAATGCGGCGACGGCCACGACGCCAACCGCAACTCTCGCGGCCATTGGCAGTGCGAGCGTCTCCGCCTTTCCACGTTTGGCCCGCTTACTCATGTCTTTCCCCCGGTCACCATGCATGGAAGAGGTACCCAGCAAAACTTTAAGAAACTTCGAAGCGATGTCGCTCAGGCTGGAACCGTCAGCGATGGTTAACGCCGATCTCCGCGCGCCGCCTGGCCGGCGCAAGGAGATCGTCCAGCGCGCTGATCGAGGCCTTCCGAAGTGCGGCGAGCTCGCGCGCGACGCTTTGCCACTCCGGCGGGATCATCGAGGGCGCCGCCAGCTCGACCTCGCGGCAGCGTTCGAACAGGCGGACGAGGCCGAGCGCACTGGCGGCGCTGCCGAGCTGGTGCGTGGAGCGCGCGAGCTGCTTGCGATCGCCGGCAGCGGCGGCGCTGTTGATGTCCTCGATCAGCCTGACGCTAGTCTCCTGCAGCAGATGATGGAGCCTTGCGATCTGTGCCGCGCCCAGCAGCGCTTTCTGGTCGTCGAGGAAATGCCGGTCGATCAATGCGCCCGCGGCGAGTTGCGCGGCGGCCGGCTCGTCCTGAGTGTCTTCGATCGCCTCACGCAGCGCATTGATCAGGATCGGCTTGCTGATGACCTTGGCGATGCCAGCCCCGGCGAGTCGTTCGCGGGCGAGGGTGGAGACGTCGGCGGTCACGCCGATGATGCGTGGCACCTTCGGCAAGCCGAGCTTGCCGATCTTCAAGGCCGCCTCGACACCGTTCACGTCAGGCATGTGCAGGTCCATCAGGATGATATCGAACGCCTGCTCGCGGGCGAGTGCGACCGCGGAGGCGCCATTCCCGGCAAGGGTAGGGCGATGGCCGAGCCGGTTCAGAATGGCTTCGCCGACCTCGCGATTGACAGCATCGTCGTCGACCAGCAGCACGCTGAGCTGCCGTGATGGAGTCGGAAGCGCGCCTTGCGCGATGCCGCTCGCGGCGCGGCCGAGCGGCACGTCAAGCGTGAAGGTGCTGCCGGCGCCCGGCGTGCTCTCCACCGTCAACTCGCCCCGCATCAGGCGCGTGAGGCGGCGCGCGATCGCAAGTCCGAGACCGGTGCCGCCGAACCGCCGTGCAATGCTGTCGTCGGCCTGGACGAAGTCCTCGAAAATCCGCTCATGCATGTCGGGCGCGATGCCGATGCCGGTATCGCGAACGGTGATGTGCAGCAGGACGTGATCATCGAGCTGTTCGGCGGCCGCCGTCAAAACGATCCCACCGCGCGGGGTGAACTTGATTGCGTTGCCGATCAGGTTGAGCACGATGCGGTTGAGTCTGACGGGATCGGCGTGCACGGAGATGTTGACCGTCGCGTCGCTGGCGAGATCGAAGGTCAGTCCCTTGTCGAAGGCCTGCGGGCGCATCAGGTCGGCGGCGGCCTCAATCAGCTGGTCGAGGCGGAAGTCGCGCGTCTCCAGCGTCTCGGTGCTTGCCTCGAGGCGCGCATATTCCAGGATCGCATCGACCAGTGCGATCAGTGTTTCGCCCGATGCGGCGGCGGTGGCGAGGTGGCGCCGCTGCACTTCGCCAAGGCTGCCGTCGTCGAGCAGTTGCAGCACGCCCATCACGCCGTTCAGCGGCGTGCGCAGCTCGTGGCTGACGACGGCAAGGAAGCGCGATTTGGTCTCGTTGGCCTGCACGGCAATGCTGCGCGCGCGCTCGGCAGCATCGTGCTCGGCCAGGGCCTGATCACGCGCCCTCTCCAACTCGGAGGTCCGCTCGATCACCTTGCCCTCGAGCGTGGCATAGGAATCGCGCAAGTGAGCCGCCATCCGGTTGAACTGCTCACCGAGCGCCTCCAACTCGTCGCCGGTCCTGATCGCGAGCCGCAGGCCGAGATCGCCGCTTCCGATCCGCCGCGCGCCCTGCGTCAGGATCTGGATCGGCACCGTCATGCGCCTGCTGAGCCAGAGGGACACCAGCACCGCAATGGCAAGCAGGGCGACCAGAAGAAACGTGGAACGTCCGATCGACGCATAGATCGGGGCATAGGCCTCGCTGAGCGGAAGCTCGACGAACACCAGCCAGCCGAGCGAGGGCACCGTCGCGTAAGTCGAGAGAACGCGTTGGCCCGACGGATCCTCCTTGACCAAGCCGCTGGAGGGCGGGCCCACACCGTCGAGCGCGGCGCGCACGTCAGCGTGTCCCGAGAGATCGCTGCGGCGCAGTGCCGGCCACAGATCCGGATGCGCGATCAAGACCCCGGTGCGGTCGACCACATAGGCCTTGCCGGTGTTGCCGACCCTGATTCCGGCGACGAGGTCCCAGATGAAGCGCAGATTGACTTCGGCGACGACCACATTGGGCTGGCGGCCGGTCCCGCGTGTGGCGAGCGTCATGAACGGCTCGGTGTCGCCGAAGAAGTACACGGGCCCGTAATAGGCGCGACTTTCATTGGCGCCGCGGAAGGCCGGCGAGGTGGAGAGGTCGGCCTTGCTGCCGACCCTGTCCGCGACGCGGCGCGAGACCCGCACCTGCTCGCGGCCCTGCGCATCGAGCTCGGCAATTTCCGCGATCGCGGGCGAGAGGCGCAGCAGGCGGATGGCGTTCAGGCGATCGTCTTCGTTGGTCGACAGCTCCGGAGGCAGGCGCGAGAGCCATCTGATCTGGTTCTCGATCTGACCGATGAACTGGCCGATCTGGATGGCGGCGCTTGCGGCCTGCTCGCGCTGGGTCGCCGCGAGGAGTTGCTTCTGCTCGCGATAGGAGAACCAGACGTCGAAACCGGTGTTGATGGCGAGCGAGGCAAAGGCGAGCGCGACGATCGAGTAGAGATATTTCCGGAACAGCCGGCCGCGAGGCGTGGGCAAATGTCCCTGGCCGACCTGCTCGTTCACTCGCGGATCTCGTCGGCGCGCGCGAGCAGCGTGAATGGTATCGTCAATCCCAGCGTGAGGGCGACCGTGCGATTGATCAGGAGCTCGTATTTGCGCGGCGATTGCACTGGCAGGTCCCCCGCCATGGTGCCGCGCAGGATCAGGTCGACATAGTCGGCCGAGCGCACCTCCAGCGTCGGCCCGTAGCTCAACAGTCCGCCCGCATCCATGAAGTAGTGAAACGGATAGATCATCGGGACGCGGTACTTCGCCGTTGCCGCGACGATCGCCTGGCGGTTGACCACCAGGAAGCTGTCGACGAGCGAGATCATCGCGGCCTTTGGCGGCTCGGCAAAGCGGCTTATCGCCGCATCGATCTCCGCTGCCTTACCGACGGGGGCGAGGACCACGTCAATCCCTGTTGTCGCGGCCTCCTGCTCGAGGGAGTCGAGAAAGAAGCGCCCGGCGCGAGCCGTGCTCGCCGGATTGAACAGGACGCCGGCACGCGTCATGTCCGGCACGGCCTCCTTGATGAGCTGAAGCCATTTGCCGCCCATCTCGGCGGTGCTGCTGGTGAAGCCCGTGACGTTGCCGCCGGGATGGGCGAGGCTCTCGACGAAGCCGTTGCCGACGGGATCGTTGGAGGTCGCGAAAACGATCGGCATGGTCTTTGTGGCCGCCAGCACTGCCGCGGTTGCCCCGGTCGAGCCGGTCAGGATGACATCCGGCCCGAGATCGATGAGCTCCCGCACGGCGGTCTTCAACCTGTCCGGTCCGCCGAAGCTCGACCGGATCTCGAAACGGAAATTGACCCCTTCGACCCAGCCTCGTTGCCTGAGGCCCGCGATGAGCCCGCCAAGCCGCGTGGTCGCAGCTTCAGTCATGCTTCTTTTGGTCAGCTCGTCCTCGAGCGGCAATGCCGTCAGCGTTGCGACGATCCGCATGCGATCCCGCCTTGCGCCGAGCCCGAGCCATCCCGCAGCAGTTGCGCCCGCCAGGCGAAGGAGATCGCGGCGGCCGACCGCCGGCACGCGGGCAGGAGCGGGCCGCTCAGTCATGAAATGTTTCGCAGAAGTTGTCCCTGACGCTGTGCATATCCCGAAAGGCTAGCGACCACAATTGATGAAAAAGCGCTTGTGAATGCTCATTCGCAGCCATGCGCAGCCCGATACCGTATTCCCGCGCGCCGAAAGAGTCGCTGGTTGGATAACGGCCGACCACCAGCGCGGTCATCGCTCCAATTCGGCGTCCGGCGAGTGCCTCTCCACTGTCATTGCGAGGCGCCCTTGCGACGAAGCAATCCAGAATCCCTCTGTGGAAAGACTCTGGAATGCTTCGCTTCCGCCTTCGCTCTTCGAGCTTCGGCGGACAAGCCGGCTCGCAATGACGGAGGAGAGTGCGGTCTTAACGCCGCAGCGTAAATTCGTCCGCGCCGCGCCGGTGTTCCCACTTCGCCTGCTCCAGCTCGGGCTGGTCGCATTCGACTTCGGGATAGCCGATGCAGAGATAGGCGATGAACTTCCAGGCCTCAGGCACGTCGAGAATGGCGTGAATGCGATCCGGGTTCAGGATCGACACCCAGCCAAGGCCGATGGCTTCCGCGCGCGCGGCGAGCCACATTGCGGTGATCGCCGCGACCACGGAATATTCCGTCGTCTCCGGCATCGTGGCGCGGCCGAGGCCGTGGCCGATGTCGCTGGCCTTGTCCGCGAACACGGCGAGGTGGCCCGGCGCCTGTTCGAGACCCGACAGTTTCAGCGTAGCATAGCGTGCAGCGCGTTCTCCGGAATAGCAATTGAGTGCATCCGCGTTGCATGCCTTGAAATCGTCGATGATGTCGCGGCGCCGTGCGGGATCGTCGACGATGACGAAGCGCCAGGGCTGGCTCAGGCCGACCGAGGGCGAAAGGCAAGCGGTCTCGATCAGGTGATCGATGGCGCCCTCGGGCAGCGGATCGCCGCGAAAGCGGCGCACGTCGCGTCGCCACACGAACAACTCGCGCAGGTGCCGGCGGAAGGTGTCGTCGAACTCGACCATGAGATCAGCGTCCCGTCTGGAAGGCCGCGGCGACCAGCAGGATCAGGATCTCGCCAATCTGCTCGAATGCGCCGAGAATGTCGCCGGTCTGCCCGCCGATCTGGCGGATGGCGAGCCGCGCCAGCAGCAGCCCGGCGAGAGAGAGCAGGATCAGGCCGACCAGTGCCTTGCCCGGCCCCAACGCCAGGGCGAGCACGAGCGTTCCAATCGCGAAGGCAATGGCGACGCTGCGGCCCGGCGGTGATCCGGCGCTGGCGGAGAGGCCATCAGGTCGCGCCGGCGGCACCAGCGACATGAAAGCCGGGACGCCCGCGCGCGCCGCAGCATGCGCAGCGCACAGCGCCAGCGTGACGGCGAAGGGACCGGAGATCGCCGCGAGCGCGCTCCAGCGCAGGCTGAACGACAGGATGAGCGCGCAAATACCGTAAGTCCCGATCCGGCTGTCGCGCATGATCTCCAGCTTGCGCTCGCGCGTGCGGCCGCCACCGAGCCCGTCGGCGGTGTCAGCGAGGCCGTCCTCGTGCAGCGCGCCGGTGATGAGCGTGGTCGTGGCGAGCGCAAGCAGGGCGGCAAGGTTCGGTGTCAGCCCGAGGCGGATGGCGATCTCGTAGACCATAGCGCCGGAAAGGCCCACCATCAGTCCGGCCACGGGGAGCGCCCAGGTCGCGCGCGCGACGGTGCCGTCAGCGGCAGGCTTCGACGATGCCACGGGGAGGATCGTCACGAACGACGCCGCCATCCTGAGATCGGCAACGAGGTCTTTAAAAAGTTCGGCGCGCGGCATCATTTCAATTTCATCGGCAGGCCGGCGACGATGAACTCGACCTCGTCGGCGACGCCAGCGATGATCTGGTTCATGATCCCGGCGGCGTCGCGGAAGCTGCGCGCCAGCGCATTGTCGGGCACGATGCCGAGGCCGACTTCGTTGGTCACGAAGACAATGGGGCTGCTCAGGCGGGGCAGGGCGCCGGCAAGCTCTCTCACGTCGCGCTCCCAGTCGCGCGTCGCATGCATCAGGTTGGAAAGCCACAGTGTCAGGCAGTCCACGAGCCTTGCGCCGCCGCCATCGGTTGCGAGCAGAGCGGGCACGAGATCCAGCGGCACCTCGCGCTCGATCCAGTCGGTTCCGCGCCGCGCGCGGTGCCTGGCGATGCGCGCTTGCATTTCGCCATCGAGCGCCTCAGCCGTCGCGACATAGACGGGCTGTCCCGGAAAGGCGCGCGCACGCGCTTCCGCCCGCGTGCTCTTGCCCGATCGCGCTCCGCCGGTGATCAGAATGACGGCCATGAAAGTCTCCTGCCGGCAGCACTAATCACCAAACGAGGCCAAAGACAAAGCCGAAATCGGGCCGCCAGGGGCTTGCGCTCGCCCCTCGCTTTGCGCAACAGGGGCAGGACAGGAGGTCTATGTGGGTTTGGCGGGCGCGATGATGGTGGCGATGGCGGTGGATGCCCTTTTGGGCTGGCCGTCGTGGCTGTTCGCGCGGATCGGCCATCCCGTGTCCTGGCTAGGTAGCCTGATTGGCGCGATCGATACCGGCTGGAATCGCGCCTCCGATCCGCCGGCACTTCGACGCGCTGCGGGTGGTGTGGGAGCGCTTTTGGCGATTGCGCTCTCCATCGCACTTGGCTGGATGCTGCAGTTCTTGCTTGCTTCGGGCTGGATCCAGGTCGTGCTGGTGGGGGTGCTCGCTTGGCCACTGGTCGCGCTGCGCTCGCTGCATGATCACGTTGCCGCCGTCGCGAGACCCTTGCAGGCCGGCGACATCGCCGCTGCACGCGAGGCCGTGTCGCGCATCGTCGGCCGCGATCCCGCGGCGCTCGACGAAGCCGGCATCGCGCGCGCCGCGATCGAGAGTCTCGCCGAGAATGCCTCCGACGGTATCGTGGCGCCGGTGTTTTGGGGCGCGCTGTTTGGACTGCCCGGCATTCTCGGCTACAAGGCCATCAACACGCTGGACTCCATGATCGGCCATCGCAGCGAACGGCACGAGGCCTTCGGTTGGGCCGCGGCGCGTATCGACGACGTCGCCAACTTCATTCCGGCACGGCTGACCGGGTTTCTGTTCGTGCTGCTGGCACCAAGACCGTCCGAAGCATTGTCGTGCATGACGCGCGATGCGCGTCGCCATCGCTCGCCCAATGCCGGCTGGCCGGAAGCAGCGATGGCAGGCGCGCTTGGCGTCCGGCTCAGCGGCCCCCGCATCTATCATGGCAGCGTCACGAAGGAGCCCTGGCTCAACGAAGGCGCGCGCGATCCGAATCCCGCCGACATCGGCGGGGGGCTGGCGGTCTACCGCCGCGCCATGCTGCTGCTCGCCGGCGTCCTTGCGATCCTGGCCTTCGCGTGAAACAACGGGGCATGCGCGAGCACGGTGGAAATCTGGATCTGGCCCAGCAGCGGTTTGGCGGCCGCGCGGAGGCCTGGATCGACCTGTCGACCGGGATCAACCGGGTGCCCTATCCCGTCGGCGAGGTGAGCGCGCGGGCGTGGACTGCGCTGCCGTCGCGGGCTGAGATCGAGGCGTTGAATCAGGCGGCGCGGCACGCTTACCGCACGAGTGCACCGCTCGTTGCGATAGGCGGCGCGCAAGCCGCCATTCAATTGCTGCCGCAACTCGCGTCACCTGGCCGCGCGCGCATCCTCGCGCCGACCTACAATGAATATGCCGGAGTGCTCTCGGCAGCCGGCTGGGATGTGCAGGAGGTCAGCGAACTTGGCGCGCTGGTCAGCGCGGATCTCGCCATCGTCGTCAATCCCAACAATCCCGATGGCCGAAACTATGCGGCTAGGGATTTGCTGGCACTGCTGCCGCGCGTTGGCCGTCTCGTCATCGACGAGAGTTTTGCCGATGCCGTTCCGCAAGTGTCGCTCGCGTCAGACGCAGATCGGCCGGGACTGCTGATCTTGCGCTCCTTCGGCAAATTCTATGGTCTTGCCGGCCTCCGGCTTGGATTTGCGATCGGGAATGCCGCCGATGTCGCCAGGCTCGCGGCAGCATCGGGCCCGTGGCCGGTCTCGGGAGCGGCGATCGAAATCGGCTGCCGCGCATTGCGTGACGATCCCTGGGCCGAGACCACCTCGGCGCGGCTCGTGCGCGACAGCATAAGGCTCGACGCGATGGTGCAGTCGCAAGGCTGGGCGCTGATTGGCGGCACGCCGCTGTCTCGCCTTTACGAGACGTCTGACGCGCTGGCCGCGCAGGACAAGCTGGCGCGGGCTTACATCTGGTCGCGCGTGTTCGCGCAGAAGCCGACATGGTTGCGGCTCGGGCTTGCCGGTAGCGAATCGGAATGGACGCGCCTTGGCGAGGTTCTAGCGCGCTAGCCCGAGCAGGCCTTCGACGTCGAGATGCTTTTCGACGTGGTCGGCAAGGGCATCGAGCGCGCTCTCGACCCTGACGTGGTAGGGCTCTTCGCCCGCGGGGATGTCGAGCCTCGCCAGATACGCCTTGCGGAAAGCATCGGACGTGAAGAGACCGTGCAGATAGCTGCCCTGCACGCGGCCATCCCTGGAGATCGCGCCTTCCGGCTCGCCATTCAGCTTCGCGAAGGGCCGCACGCGATCGGGCCCGTCGGTGCGGCCGATGTGGATTTCGTAGGCCTCGATCGGCTGATCGGTCGCCGCGTGCACCGCGGAGACGCGCGTCAGCGTCTTCTGCGAGCTCATCACCGTCGCGACGTCGAGAAGCCCGAGGCCTGGGGTGTCTCCTGCGGGGCCTTCGATGCCTTCAGGGTCGGCGACGCCGCGCCCGAGCATCTGATAGCCGCCGCAGAGGCCAAGCACATGGCCGCCCCGGCGGTGATGCGCGAGCAGATCGATGTCCCAGCCCTGCGCGCGCAGGAAGGCGAGATCGCCGCGGGTGGATTTTGAGCCAGGGATGATGACGAGACGGACATCGCCGGGGATCGCGTCCCCCGGGCGCACCATCACGAGATCGACACCGGGCTCGAGCTTGAGCGGGTCGAGATCGTCGAAATTGGCGATCCGCGACAGCGCGAGGCAGGCGATCTTGCATTGGCCCGGCTTGCGCGCATCGCTCAGGCCCAGCGCGTCCTCGGCCGGAAGCTCGCCGGCACGCGCGAACCAGGGCAGCACGCCGAGGCCGCGCCAGGCGGTCTTCTGCGCGATCAGCTTGTAGCCGTCGTCGAACAGCGTGGGATCGCCGCGGAACTTGTTGATGACAAAACCCTGGATCATCGCGGCATCGTCGGGGTCGATCACCGTCCTGATGCCGACGAGCTGGGCGATGACGCCGCCACGGTCGATGTCGCCGACCAGCACGACGGGCACGTCGGCCTTGCGCGCAAAGCCCATATTGGCGATGTCGGCTTTGCGCAGGTTGACCTCGGCGGGGCTGCCGGCGCCTTCGACCAGCACGAGGTCGGCCCGCGCTTTCAGCCGCTCAAAGCTCTCCAGCACGGCGCCCATCAGCGAGGGCTTCATCGCCGCATATTCCCGCGCACGTGCAGTCGCAATGCGCGTGCCGTGGACAACGACCTGCGCACCGACATCCGTCTCGGGTTTGAGCAGCACCGGGTTCATGTCGGTGTGTGGCTCGACGCCGGCCGCGAGGGCCTGCAGCGCCTGGGCGCGACCGATTTCGCCGCCATCTACGGTGACGGCCGCGTTGTTCGACATGTTCTGCGGCTTGAACGGGAGCACACGCAGGCCGCGCCGCGCGAAGGCGCGCGCAAGGCCGGCGACGACGAGCGACTTGCCCACGTCCGAGCCGGCCCCCTGGATCATCAATGCGCGCGCCATCGAATTCAGAACTCGACGCCGGCCTGCGCCTTGATGCCGGAGCGGAACGGATGTTTCACCAGCGTCATCTCGGTGACGAGGTCGGCGATCTCGATCAGCTCGTCCTTGGCGTTGCGCCCGGTGAGCACGACATGCGTCATCGGAGGCTTCTGCGTCGTCAGGAATTCCACGACCTCCGCGATGTCGAGATAGTCGTAGCGCAGCGCGATGTTGATCTCGTCGAGCACCACCATGCGCAGGTTCGGATCGAGGATCAGCTCCTTGGCCTTGTCCCAGCCGGCGCGCGCGGCGGCAATGTCGCGGGCGCGATCCTGCGTCTCCCAGGTGAAACCTTCGCCCATGGCGTGGAACTGGCAGAGCTCGCCGAAATGGCCGGTGAGCAGGCGCCGCTCGCCGGTATCCCAGGCGCCCTTGATGAACTGCACGACCGCGCAGGGAAAGCCATGGGCGACGCAGCGGACGATCATGCCGAAGGCGGAGGAGGACTTGCCCTTGCCCGCGCCGGTGTGGACGATGATGAGGCCCTTTTCGCCGCTCTTGGTCGCCATGATCTTGTCGCGGGCGGCCTTCTTCTTCGCCATCTTCTGGGCGTGCCGGGCGTCGGTTTCATCGGCCGTCTGGGTATCCGGTTCAGGCGTCATCGGATCGGGTCCTTCGGCTTGACAAGAGGCGGCCGGGGGCAAATGGTGGCCCGGCGTTGGTTCCTGTCCTATGACAGGCGAAGAGGGAATGCGATAGGGTCCGAATCGGCAAGATTTGGGTCCAAAATGCAGCCGCCCCCGCGACCGTGATCGGAGAGATGCCCAAAGCCACTGATTCCCGCGGGGATCGGGAAGGCGGGGATCGAAGGGCCAAAACCCTGCTCCGCAAGCCGGGAGACCTGCCAGCGCGGACGAGTTTTGGACCGGCGGACGGGGTGTTCCGCGACGGGGAAGCGGGCCTTCAGGAGTATGGTCCGCGCGCCTCATCGCCTCCCGCTGATTATCCTGGAAGAGGCGATGACCGTCACACTTCACGTCTGCATCACCTGCCGCGCCGGCCAAACGCTTGGTGAGGGCGAGACCACGCCCGGCAAGCGCCTGCATGGTGCGATCCTCGAGGCGGGCGTGCCCGAGGGCGTCAACGTGGTTCCCGTCGAATGCCTGTCGGCCTGCAGCCAGGGCTGCTCTGTCGCGCTCAGCGCGCCCGGCCGTTGGTCCTATGTCTATGGCCGCCTGTCCGATGCGAACGCGCAGGACGTCGTCGCTGGCGCTGTGGCCTATGCGGCCGCGCCAGATGGCCTCGTGCCTTGGCGCAGCCGTCCCGAGATCTTCCGCAAGCAGTCGCTTGCCCGCATTCCCCCCATTCCCGTCGTGCCGGAGGCCGCCGAATGAACTCGCTCGCAAAAGTCCCTGTCACGGTGGTCACCGGTTTCCTCGGCTCCGGCAAGACGACACTGATCCAGCATCTGCTCAGCAATGCGGGCGGCAAGAAGCTCGCGGTGCTCGTCAACGAGTTCGGCAGCGCGGGAGTCGACGGTGAAATATTGAAGTCCTGCGCAGATGCCAATTGTCCGGAAGAGAACATCGTCGAGCTCGCCAATGGCTGCATCTGCTGCACCGTCGCCGACGATTTCATTCCGACCATGGAGCAACTGCTGGCGCGGCCGGTGCGGCCCGATCACATCCTGATCGAGACCTCGGGTCTGGCGCTGCCCAAGCCGCTGCTGAAGGCGTTCGACTGGCCGGAGATCCGCTCGCGGATCACGGTCGACGGCGTCATCGCGCTCGCCGATGCCGAGGCGGTGGCCGCGGGCCGCTTCGCGCCGGATCCGGATGCGGTAGAGGCGCAGCGCGCAGCAGACGAGAATCTCGATCACGAGACGCCGCTGTCGGAAGTGTTCGAGGACCAGATCGCCTGCGCCGACATCGTGCTGCTGACCAAGGCCGATCTCGCCGGTAGTGCCGGCATCGAAGCCGCCAAGGCGGCGATCACCGCCGAGATGCCGCGCCGCGTGCCGATGCTGCCCGTCACCGACGGCGCGATCGATGCCCGCGTCATCCTCGGTCTCGGCGCGGCTGCCGAGAACGATCTCGCCGCGCGTCCGTCGCATCACGATGGCGAGGAGGAGCACGAGCACGATGATTTCGCCTCGGTCGTGATCGATCTTCCGGAGGTTTCGGATGTCGATGCGCTGGTCGCTTCCGTCCAGCGTCTCGCGCGCGAGCAGAACGTGCTGCGCGCCAAGGGCTACATCGCCGTCGCCGGCAAGCCAATGCGCCTGCTGCTGCAGGCGGTCGGCGAGCGCGTGCGCCACCAGTTCGACCGACCCTGGGGCGCGGGTCTCAGGCAGTCAAAGCTCGTCGTGATCGGCGAGCATGGCGATATCGACGAGACCGCGATCAGGTCAGGACTAGGTATCTGATGCACGTCGTCTTCCGCGAGAGCCGCGGTCTCGAGGAGACCGCGACGCCAAGAGACATCGGCCAGGATCCGGCCGATCTCGTGGTGCTCTCGTATTCGGATTCCGACCTTGCCGCGTTTGCGGCCGGCTGGCGGCGTGGCCGTGACAGCCTGCCGTCGCTGCGGCTCGCCAATCTCGCCGAACTCCGTCATCCGCTCTCGGTCGATACCTATATCGAGCGCACGCTGTCGCAGGCCCGCGGCATCCTGGTGCGCCTGATCGGCGGCGAATCCTATTGGCCGTATGGCCTCGCGGCGCTCCAGCAACTGGCCAAAGATCGCGGCATCGTTCTGGCCGTGCTGCCCGCCGACGGCCGCGACGACTCCCGGCTCGATGTGTACTCGACCTTGCCGGTGTCGACGCTGCGGCGGCTCAAGGTGCTCTGCGACAACGGCGGGCCCGTCGCGGCGCAAGCGGCGATTGCACAGCTCGCGCTCGCCTCGGGGCTTTATGCGGGTCCGGTCGTCGGCGAGATGATCGTTCCTGAGATGGGCTTTTACGATCCCTCGCGCGGCGTCATCCCGGCGCCGGTCGCGGAGGAAGGAAAGCCGCACGCGCTGGTGACGTTCTATCGCTCCTATCTCACCGCAGCGGACACCGGACCCGTCGATGCCCTGATCGCGGCGTTGCGCGAAAAGGGCTTTGACGCGCATGGCGTGTTCGTCACCTCGCTGAAGGCCGCGGGCGTTGCCGATTGGCTGCGCGCGTATCTCGCGCAAAATCCGGCGGCTGCCATCGTCAATGCGACGGCGTTTTCTGCGGTTGGCGAGGATGGCACGACGCCGTTCGAGGCCGCAATCTGTCCGGTATTCCAGGTCGCGCTCTCGACGGCGCGGCGTGAGGACTGGGCGGAATCGCTCCGTGGCCTCTCGCCCGGCGATCTCGCGATGCATGTGGTGCTGCCGGAGGTCGACGGCCGCGTGTTCACCGGCGTGGTGAGCTTCAAATCAGCGGCGGAGCGCGATCCCGATCTGCAATTTTCGCATCTGGCCCACAGGGCCGATGAGGAGCGCGTGACGGCCGTTGCCGCGCGCGTCGCGGCCTCGCGGCGGCTGGCGGTGACACCGGCCGTCGAGAAGCGCATTGCGATCGTGCTCTCGAACTATCCGGGCCGTCCCCACCAGATCGCGCATGCGGTCGGTCTCGATGCGCTGGCGTCGGTCGAAGCCATGGTATTTGATCTCGCGGAAGCCGGATTCGACGTCGCGCCGGTCCATGCGCTCGGCGAGACGCTGCTCGAGCAGCAATTGACCTGGAGCCTCGCCGACTATCGCGACGCGGTCGCGCGCCTGCCGCAATCGCTGCAGGATGATCTCGCGCGAGCCTGGGGCGCGCCGGAAAGTGATCCGAGCTGCCGCGACGGCGCGTTTCACTTCGCTGGCATCGTGTGCGGAAAGTCGATCATCGCGGTTCAGCCGGAGCGCGGCGATACAACCACGCGCGATGCCGACTATCACGATCTCGCCCGCACGCCGCGCCATGCCTATGTCGCGTTCTATCTCTGGCTCCACGGACAGGGGATTGATGCCGTCGTGCACATGGGCGCGCATGGCACGCTGGAATGGCTGCCCGGAAAATCCGTTGCGCTGTCGTCGGGCTGCTGGCCGGAAGCCCTGATCGGCGATCTCCCCGTCATCTATCCCTTCATCGTCAACGACCCCGGCGAGGCCGCACAGGCCAAGCGGCGCATCGGCGCGGTGACGATCGGCCATCTGCCGCCGCCGCTCGCAGCATCCGCAGTGCCGGAAGGCCTGCGCCGGCTCGAACGGCTCCTCGACGAATATTCGACCGCCGACGGCCTCGATCCCGCCCGCCGCCAGCGCCTGATCGCGGCAATCCGTGACGAGGCGCGCGGAGCAGGACTGGAGAACGATCTCGGCATAGATGCATCGGCCGCACCGGCCGAAGCCATCCCGCGCATCGACCGCTTCGTCTGCGATCTCAAGGAAAGCCAGTTCGGCGACGGCCTGCACGTGTTCGGCCGCGGCGCCTGCGGCGGGGCGGAGCGGGATGCGCTGCGTGCTGCGGTTGCAGGGCATCGCGTTGCGCCGGGGCCGTCGGGCTCGCCCTATCGCGGCCGTCAGGACGTCTTGCCCACCGGGCGCAATCTCTTTGCCGTCGACCCGCGCGCGGTGCCGACGCCGTCGGCGCATGCGCAGGGGACAAGACTTGCCGAGGAGCTGCTGCGGCGCCATCTGCAGGATCACGGCGACTGGCCGAAGGGCCTCGTCGTCGATCTCTGGGGCTCGGCGACGATGCGCACAGCGGGCGAGGAATTTGCCATGGCGCTGCATCTGGCCGGTCTTGCGCCGCGCTGGGATCACGCCTCCGGCCGCGTCACGGGTTACGACATCATCGCGCCGGCCGAGCTCGGCCGCCCCCGCATCGACGTCACCCTGCGCGTGTCGGGCCTGTTCCGCGATGTCTTCGCAGGCCTTGCGCAATTGTTCGAAGCCGCCGCCGAGGCGCTCGCGGGGCGCGAGGACGAGGGCGATGAGAATCCGTATCGCCACCGCACCTCCCGCGTCTTCGCACCGCGCCCCGGCCAATATGGCGTCGGCCTGTCGGCGATCCCGGATGCCTTCACGTCCGAGACGCGCGAGGCCGCCGGCGAAGCCTGGCTCTCGGCATCGTGCTGGGCATTCTCCGCCGACGGCGAGATCAGGCCCGATCGTGCCGGTATCGAACAACGGCTCGCATCGGCCGATGCTTTCGTCCACGTCCAGGACTTGCCGGAAACCGATCTCCTGCTGGCCGCCGATTACGCCGCGCATGAAGCGGGGATCGCGGCCGCCGCAGCGCAGCTCGGCGGGACCGCGCCATCGCTCTATCATCTCGACGCAACGCGCCCCGACCAGCCGCATGCGCGCACACTGACCGAGGAGATTTCGCGCGTGGTCCGTGCGCGCGCGGCCAATCCGGCCTGGATCGCCGGCATGATGCGCCACGGTTTTCGTGGCGCCGCCGAGATCACCGCGACGCTGGAGCACATGGCCGCCTTCGCGCATCTGGCGGGCGCCGTGCCACCGCATCTGTTCGATCTCTACTACGACGCAACGCTCGGCAACGAGGACGTCAGCGCGTTCATGGCCCGCGAAAATCCGGCGGGGCTCGCGGCGATGGAGACCTGCTTCGCGCGCCTGCACGAGGCCTCACTCTGGCGGACCCGCCGCAATTCGATCGCGGCGGCGCTCAAGGAGGCCTCATGAGCGCGGCCATGGTCAAGGGCTGGTGCCCGGGGGCGCTGCGGCCGATGCAATCGGGCGACGGGCTCGTCGTCCGCGTGCGCCCGTTCGGCGGGCGGCTGGATACCGCGCAAATCTCCGGACTTGCCCATCTGGCCGAACGCCACGGCAACGGCCTGATCGACGTCACCAGCCGCGCCAATCTCCAGATCAGGGGCGTCAGCGAAAGCAGCCACCGGCTGCTGGTCGAGGGCCTCGCGCAACTTGCGCTGCTCGATCCGGACCCCGACGCCGAATCCCGGCGCAACATCCTGGTGACACCGTTCTGGCGCGCGGGCGACGAGACCCAGGCGCTTGTCGCCGAGCTCGAAGAGGCCCTCGAGGCGTGCTCGCTGGGGCTCCCGACCAAATTCGGCTTCGCCGTCGATGACGGTACCTCGCGCGTGCTCGCCGGCGATTCCGCTGACGTGCGGATCGAGCGCGATCGCACCGGCGGGCTGCTGGTGCGGGCCGATGGCGCCAAGCACGGCCGTTCTGTCGCACGCGGCGAGGCCGTAGCCGCTGCGCTCGCGCTCGCAAGCTGGTTCGTGACATCAGGCGGTGCCAGGGGTGGGCGAGGCCGCATGGCCGCGCATCTCGCAGCTGGTGCGGTATTGCCCGAGGCTTTGCGAGGCGAGGCTGAACCCGCACCGGTCGTGGCCGCGGCGCGTCCCGGCCTCTATCCGTATGGCGCGTTGGTCGGGGTCGCCTTCGGACAGATGCCGCATGCGATGCTCAACCAGTTCGCCGGTTGCGGACACGCGCTGCGCATGACGCCATGGCGGATGGTCTTGAGCGAAGGCAAGCGGACCATGCCGTCCGCCGCCGGCCTCATCACCGAGGCCCATGACCCGGCGCTGCGAGTCATTGCGTGCAGCGGTGCGCCGAGCTGCCGCGAGGCCCACGCCGATACCCGCGCGCTGGCAGCCGCGCTTGCGCCGAACATTGGCTCTGCCGCACGGCTTCATGTCTCCGGCTGCGCCAAGGGCTGCGCGCATTCCGGTGACGCTGCGATCACGCTGGTCGCGACCGGCGCGGGCTTCGATCTCGTGCGTGGCGGGTCGACGCGCGACGAGCCCGTCCTGCGTGGATTGAACCACGAGGACATCGTCGGCAATCCCTCCATCCTGATCGGAGGGCATTGATGCCGCACGTTTACGAGACCGATGGCGCGGCGATCTACCGGCAGTCCTTTGCGACCATCCGCGCGGAGGCCGATCTTGCCCGCTTCACACCCGATGAGGAGGAGGTCGTCGTGCGGATGATACATGCCGCCGGCATGGTAGGCCTCGAAGCGCATATTCGCTTTACGCCAGGCATGGCGACCGCCGCGCGCGCCGCCCTGCAGAAGGGCGCGCCGATCCTGTGCGATGCGCGCATGGTCTCGGAAGGAATCACGCGCGCGAGATTGCCGGCGGACAATGCCGTGATCTGCACGCTCGGCGATGAACGCGTCCCCGCACTCGCCCAGTCCATGCGCAACACCCGTTCGGCGGCGGCGCTGGAGCTGTGGCGGCCGCATCTCGACGGCGCGATCGTCGCGATCGGCAATGCGCCGACCGCGCTGTTCCATCTTCTCAACATGCTCGAGGATCGCAACTGCCCGCGGCCGGCGGCGATCATCGGCTGTCCGGTCGGCTTCGTCGGTGCCGCCGAGTCCAAGGCCGCGCTGATGGCCGATCCACCCGTACCGGCGCTGACGGTCGAGGGCCGCCTCGGCGGTTCCGCGATCAGCGTTGCCGCCGTCAACGCGCTGGCGAGCCGGAGCGAATAGCGATGGGACGCATCATCTGCTGCGGTCTCGGCCCTGGTGATCCCGATCTGATGAGCGTGCGCGCCGATCGCACCGTGCGCGCCGCGCAGCACGTCGCCTATTTCCGCAAGAAGGGGCGGCCCGGACAGGCGCGCCGCATTGTCGAGGGTATGCTCGCACGCAACGTCACCGAATACCCGATGGAATATCCGGTCACGACCGAGATCGCTTTCGACAGCCCGGACTATATCCAGCTGCTCGCCGGCTTTTACGATGAATGGGCGGAGCGCTTGGCGCGGCTTTCGCGTGCGGTCGATGTCGTCGTGCTCTGCGAGGGCGATCCCTATTTCTACGGCTCCTTCATGCATCTCCACCTGCGCTTGCAGGGGCGTGTCGAGATCGAGGTGATTGCCGGCATTCCGGGCATGGTCGGCTGCTGGAACGGCGTCGGCCAGCCGATCGCGCTCGGTGACGACGTGACGACGGTGCTGATGGGAACGCTTCCCGAAGACGAACTCGAACGCCGCATGCGCGATACCGATGCGCTGGTCGTCATGAAGACCGGCCGCAATCTCGCGAAAGTGCGCCGCGCGCTTGCGTCCGCTGGCCGGCTGAATGACGCCTGGCTGGTCGAGCGCGGCACCATGCCGGGTGAGCGGGTGGCAAGGCTTGCCGAGATCGATGCGGCCGACTGTCCCTATTTCGCGATCGTGCTGGTACACGGCAAGGGCCGCCATCTGGACGCGGCCGAATGACGGGCACGCTGACCATCGCGGGTCTCGGCCCCGGCAGCGATGCGCTGGTGACGCCCGAGGTCTCGGCCGCGCTCGCCTCCGCGACGGACATCTTAGGCTATGCACCTTACGTCTCGCGCGTGCCGCAGCGACCGGGGCTTAACCTGCATCCCTCGGACAATCGCGAAGAGCTGCAACGCGCCAGCGAAGCGTTGCGCCTGGCCGCGGAAGGCGCGCAGGTCGTCGTCGTCTCCTCAGGCGACCCCGGCGTCTTCGCGATGGCGTCCGCCGTGTTCGAAGCGCTCGAACAGGCGCCGCAATATCAGGGGCTGCCGATCTGCGTGATGCCCGGCATCACCGCGATGCTCGCGGCAGCCGCGCGCGCCGGTGCGCCGCTCGGTCACGACTTCTGCGCGATCAACCTCTCCGACAATCTCAAGCCCTGGGCGGTGATCGAGAAACGGCTGCAGCTCGCGGCGGAAGCCGATTTTGCGATTGCGATGTACAACCCCCGTTCGGCAAGCCGGCCGGAGGGCTTTGGCCGCGCGCTCGCGGTGTTGAAAGAGTCCGGTTGCGGCGAGCGCCTCGTGATCTTCGCGCGCGCGGTCAGCGCCGCCGACGAGACAATCGAGATCGTCTCGCTGAACGAGGCGCGCCCCGAGATGGCCGACATGCGGACGCTGGTGATCGTCGGCAATTCGCAGACGCGCCGCGTCGGCCGCTGGGTCTATGCGCCGAGGCGGGTGCGATGACCGAGCCACTGCATCACGTCGGCGACGCTCTCGACCCGAGGACGCTCGGGCAGGTTTGGTCGCGAGATCATGACCACGGGAAGGCCAATCACACGCGCTGCGTCGATCTTGGCGCGCGCGCCGTCGCCGCCGGAATTGCGGGCGACGATCCAGGCGATCCCGCGCGTGCGCATCATCTCGATCTCGGCGTCGAGCGTGAACGGCCCGCGCGACACGATCACGTCTGCCGCGAAGGGCAGCGACGTTTCGTGCGGATCGACGAACCGCAGCGTGTAGACGTGCTGCGGTCTGGTCGCGAATGGAGCGATATGCTGGCGGCCAATGGCAAGAAAGACGTGCGCGGGCGTCTCGGGCAGCGCGGCGACCGCGGCGCCGACATCGCGCACCTCGATCCAGTTGTCGCCGGTCGCCCGCGTCCAGGGCGTCCGCTCCAGCGCAATCAGCGGGGTGCCGGTTTCGGCGCACGCTGCAACGGCATTGCGGCTCATCTCGGCAGCGAAGGGATGCGTTGCGTCGATCACATGCGTGATGCCTTCACTGCGGATGTAGTCGGCGAGCCCGCTCACACCGCCAAAACCGCCGATGCGGGTCGGCAGTGGCTGGTCGGCGGGCGCGCGGGTGCGGCCGCCGTACGAATACACGGCGTCAATATCTGCACGCGCGATCTCCGCAGCGAGCAGGCTCGCATCGGCCGTTCCGCCCAGAATGAGGGCGCGCGTCATGGCTAATTCCTTGGCTGATCCCTGGCTGACCATCGTCGGTATCGGCGAAGATGGCCTTGCCGGGCTGTCGGACGCAAGTCGAAAGGCGCTTGCGAGGGCTGAAACCGTGTTCGGTGGTGAGCGCCATCTCGCGCTGGCGGACGTGGGTGGCCGCGGCCGTTCGTGGCCGGTGCCGTTCGATGCGGATGTCGTGCTGAGCTGCCGCGGCAGGCCGACGGTGGTGCTGGCCTCCGGCGATCCGTTCTGGCATGGCGCCGGCACGAGCCTTGCCGAGAAGCTGCAGGCCCGCGAGTGGATCGCGCACTCCGCGCCATCGACGTTCTCGCTCGCCGCGGCGCGCCTGGGCTGGCGTCTCGAATCCACGGTCTGCCTCGGGCTTCACGCCGCGCCGTTCGAGCGCCTCGTGCCGCACCTTGCGCGAGGCGCGCGCATCATCTGCCTCGTGCGCGATGGGAAAGCGGCAGGTGATTTCGCAAAATGGTTGAGCGAGCGCGGATGGGGGGCCTCGGCCTTCTGGATACTCGCTGCGCTAGGCGGGCCGCGCGAAAGCATCAGGGAATATCGCGCGGACAGTTTTGCCGGTGATCTTGCTGAAAACCTGGTTACAGTAGCCATCGAGGCGAAGGGCACACAAGGCATGCCCCGCAGCACCGGACTATCAGACGATCTCTTCGTCCATGACGGCCAGATCACCAAGCGTCCGGTGCGCGCGCTGGCACTCTCGGCGCTGGCGCCGCGTCGCGGCGAGCGGCTGTGGGACATCGGCGCCGGCTCGGGCTCTATTTCGGTTGAATGGGCGCTATGCGGTGGAACGGCGATCGCAGTCGAGGGTCGAGAGGATCGCGCCGCGAATATCCGCAAGAATGCGGCTGCGTTCGGGCTGACGCACCGGATCACCGTCGTTACGGAGACCGCGCCCGAAGCGCTCGCGGCGCTTGACGTGCCGGACGCCGTCTTCATCGGTGGCGGACTCGATAACGCGATGTTCGGCGCCATCTGGTCGCGGCTCGTGTCGGGGGCGCGGCTGGTCGCACATTCCGTGACGCTGGAGACGGAGGCGCTGCTCAGCGAATTGCATCAGCGCCATGGCGGCGAACTGATGCGGGCCGAGATCGCACATGCCGCGCCGCTTGGCCGCTATCGCTCCTGGGAAGCGGCGCGCCCGGTCGTGCAGTGGAGTGTCGTCCGATGAAGGTCGCCGGGCTCGGATTCAGAAAGGATGTCACACTGACTTCGCTCCGCGAGGCGCTGCTGGCCGCCGGCGGCCCCGAAGGGCTTACGGCGATGGCAACTGTCAGCGACAAGGCCGACGCAGAGGCGCTGAAGCAGCTCGCACGTGAGTGCGGTGTGCCGATCAGGGCCGTTCCGGCCGAGACGCTGGCAGGCATCGACACGCTCACGCAATCGAAGCTCATCGCAGAGAAGTTCGGGACGGGATCGGTTGCCGAAGCAGCGGCGCTCGCGGCTGGCGGCCCGCGCGCGCGACTGATTGCAACGCGCGTGGTCTCGCAGGATCGCACGGCCACCGCCGCAATCGCGCAAGGAGACGGTCCATGACCGTGCATTTCATCGGTGCCGGGCCGGGCGCTGCCGATCTTCTCACCTTGCGCGGCCGCGACCTGATTGCGGCCTGTCCGGTCTGTCTCTATGCCGGCTCGCTGGTGCCCGAAGGCGTCCTGGCGCATTGCCCGCCCGGTGCGCGCATCGTAAATACCGCGCCGCAGTCGCTCGATGAGATCATCACCGAGATCGCAGCCGCGCACGCCGAAGGGAAGGATGTCGCGCGCCTGCATTCCGGCGATCTCTCGATCTGGTCGGCGATGGGCGAGCAACTCCGCCGCCTGCGCGCGCTCGGCATTCCCTTCACTGTGACGCCTGGAGTGCCGTCCTTTTCTGCCGCTGCGGCGGCGCTGGAAGCCGAGCTGACGCTGCCCGGTCTTGCCCAGACCGTAGTACTGACGCGCACACCTGGCCGCGCCAGCGCGATGCCCGAGGGCGAGAAGCTTGCCGCCTTCGCTGCGACCGGTGCAGTGCTTGCGATTCATCTCTCGATCCATCTGCTCGACCACGTCGTCGCCGAGCTCACGCCGTATTACGGCGCGGATTGCCCGGTCGCGATCGTGTGGCGCGCGAGCTGGCCGGAGCAGCGCATCGTCCGTGCGACGTTGGCGACACTCGATTCTGCCGTGGGTGGCGAGATGGAGCGCTCCGCGCTGATCTTTGTCGGCAGGACGCTGGGTGCGGCGGATTTCGACGACAGCCGCCTCTATGCCGCCGATTACGATCGCCGCTATCGGCCTGTCGGTGCCGAACCGCGCTTTCCGGAGGTCTCCTGATGCCGGCTGCGCTCGTCATCTCGGCTCCGGCCTCCGGCGTCGGCAAGACCACGCTGACGCTGGCGCTCGCGCGCGCCTGGCGCAATCGTGGCCTCGAGGTGCAGTGCTTCAAGAGCGGGCCGGACTATATCGATCCCGCTTTCCACGCTGCCGCCACGGGCCGCGCCTCCGTCAACGTCGATAGCTGGGCGATGGACCGCGCGACCATCGACCATCTCGTCAGCCGCGGCACGGATGCCGACATTGTTCTCGCCGAAGGCTCGATGGGCCTGTTCGATGGCGTTGCAGCGCGCGGTGTTTCCGGCACCGGTGCTTCGGCCGACATCGCGGAGATGCTGGGCTGGCCGGTGGTCCTTGTGATCGATCCCTCCGGGCAGGCGCAGACGGCGGCGGCGATCGCTGCCGGCTTGCGCGACTATCGGCCCGGCGTGCGACTTGCCGGTGTGGTGCTCAATCGCGTCGCCAGCCCGCGCCACGAAGACCTGGTGCGGCGCGCGCTTGCGGACATCGGCATCGCCGTGTTCGGCGCGCTGCCGCGTCACGCCGAGGTCAGCCTGCCGAAACGACATCTCGGCCTCGTGCAGGCGGAGGAGCAGGCCGACATCGGCAAGCTGATCGACGAGGCCGCGCGCTTCGTCGCCGCGCATGTCGATCTTGATGCGGTGCTGTGCTTCGCTGCCAGCTGGTCGCCGCGACCTACGGCGAATGGGTGGAATGTGAGGCCGCCCGGGCAACGCATCGCGCTCGCCCGTGATGCGGCGTTCTCCTTCGTCTATCCGCATATGCTGGAGGCCTGGCGCGCGGCGGGCGCCGAGATCTCGACATTCTCGCCGCTCGCTGATGAGGTGCCCGACGCGAGCGCCGACGTCTGCTGGCTACCGGGCGGCTATCCCGAGCTTCACGCAGGAAAGATCGCAGCCAATGCGCGGTTTCGCAGCAGCCTGCGCGCCTTCGTCGAGACGCGGCCGGTGCACGGGGAGTGCGGAGGCTATATGGTGCTGGGCGCAGGCCTCAAAGATGCCGACGGGATCCGTCATGAGATGACGGGTCTGCTTGGCCTGGAGACCAGCTTTGCCAAGCGCCGCATGCATCTGGGCTATCGTCTCGCCACACTTGCAACGCCGATGCCGGGACATCGGGCGGGCGCGCGCCTGCGCGGCCACGAGTTCCACTATTCGACCATCCTTGCCCAGCCCGATACGCCGCTGGCGGTCGTGCATGATGCAACGGGCGCGGTCATCGCCGAGACCGGCTCGCAGCGCGGCCGCGCCACCGGCACGTTCTTCCATCTGATCGCGGAGGACCGGTGAGCGGTTTTGTCTCCTTCGTCTCCGCCGGCCCCGGTGATCCCGAGCTCCTCACCGTGAAGGGCGCCGCGCGGCTGCGCGAGGCCGATGTCGTGCTCTATGACGATCTTGCCTCCGGCGCGATCCTCGATCTCGCCCGGCCTGGTACCAATCTCGTCGCGGTGGGAAAGCGGGCCGGGCGGCCCTCCACGAAGCAGCACCATGTCAACCGCCTCCTGGTCGACTATGCGGCAACCGGCGCGCGCGTGGTGCGGTTGAAGTCCGGCGATGCCGGCATTTTCGGCCGGCTCGAAGAGGAGATCGAGACGCTGCGCGAAGCCGGCATCGGCTATGAGATCGTTCCCGGGGTCACCTCGGCCTGTGTCGCCGCGGCGCAGGCGGGAATCCCGCTGACCCGGCGGCACACCTCGCGCCGCGTGCAGTTCGTCACCGGGGCCGATGTCACTGGCGAGCTGCCGCCAAACCTGAACTGGGCGGCGCTGGCCGACCCTGAGGCGACCACCGTCGTCTATATGGGCCGGCGCACGTTTCCGGCGCTTACCGCAAAATTGATCGCCCACGGCCTCGCCGCTGATACCCCGGCGCTGTTCGCCGAATCCCTCGGGCGACCCGAGGAACGGCTGGTCCGCACCACGATTGCCGAGCTTGCCGAGCAGCTTGCACGAGGCGGGGCGGCTTCGACGGCCGCAGTCATCCTGTTCGGTGCGCTGGCAGGGGAATATCCGTCATGAGGGCCACTGCCGCCGTTCGCCCCTTGACGCCTGCGATGCGAAAGAGGCACACAAGAGGGGCATGGTGCTCGACGCGGCGCAAAGCGCCGGAGCATAATCGGGAATGGGGATGGGCGGACCCAGTTGCGGCGCCCAAAACCCCAGCCGCCCCCGCGACTGTAAGCGGTGAGGGGCTCCGATCAGCCACTGGACCGCAAGGTTCGGGAAGGCCGGAGAACCCCAGTGAACCGCGAGCCAGGAGACCGGCCGTGCATGTTTTGAGGCCAAGGCCGTCGGGTGTGACGGCAGGAAGGAACTGAGCCATGCATATCGAACCGGGCGTCGTGACGGGCGCCAAGCTCGTGTTGAGTTACGCAACCGGCATCGCCGCAGGCGGCGTTGCCCTGAAGCTCGCCGCTGAGACCGTACGCGAGCAGGGGATCACGTCATTCGCGGCGCGGACGCTCGCCACCACGGGCCTCGTCTTCACCTTCTTCGAGATCCTGCCGCACTTCCCCGTCGGCGTCTCCGAGGTGCACTTCATCCTCGGTTCGACCCTGTTCCTGCTGTTCGGCGCCGCGCCCGCAGCCTTCGGCCTCGCATTGGGCCTGCTGCTTCAAGGCGTGCTCTTCGAGCCGGCCGACCTGCCGCAATACGGCATGAACGTCACCACGCTGCTGGTGCCGCTGTTCGCGATCCAGGCGATTGCCGCGCGGCTCATTTCCCGCAACACCGCCTATGTCGACCTCAGGTATCGCCAGGCGCTGGCGCTCTCGACCACCTACCAAGCCGGCGTGATCGCCTGGGTGGCGTTCTGGGCGCTCTATGGCTCCGGCTTTGCCATGAGCAACCTCGCCAACATCGCGGCCTTCGCGGCCTCCTACGCGCTCGTCATCGTGATCGAGCCGCTGGCCGATCTCGCCGTGCTGGCGCTGGCGAAGTGGCTGCGCGGTGTTACGGCGCCGGGCCTCGTCACCCCGCGCCTGCACAACGCGGCTTAAGAGACAAGGGGCGGCCGTCATGGCCCCCCTGTACGCCCGATGCTCACGCTCTCCCTGATAGGCATCGGTTGCGGCGATCCCGAGCAGCTCACGCGCGCCGCGATCTGCGCCATCAACGCGGCCGATCTGGTCCTGATCCCGCGCAAGGGAAGCGCGAAATCCGATCTCGCCGATCTCAGGCGGACGATCTGCACTGACGTGCTTACCAGCAACACGACGCGCATCGCCGAGTTCGACCTGCCGGTGCGCGACGCGACGGAGGCCGATTACCGCAAGGGCGTGGACGATTGGCATGATGCGGTCGCCGCCGCATGGTCGCAGACAATCGCGAACCATCTGGGCGGCGACGGCAAGGTCGCACTGCTGATCTGGGGCGATCCTTCGCTTTACGATTCCTCGCTGCGGATTGCGCGCCGGCTCGATCCCTTGCCTGCACTCCAAGTCGTGCCCGGCATCACCTCGATCCAGGCGCTGTGCGCGGCGCACGCGCTGCCGCTCAACGACATCGGCGAACCGTTTCTGGTCACGACAGGCCGTCGCTTGCGAGAGGGCGGCTGGCCGCAGGGCGTCGACACGGTGGTGGTGATGCTCGACGGCGGCACGGCATTCCAGTCGCTCGATCCGGAAGGGCTCCATATCTGGTGGGGCGCTTATCTCGGCATGCCCGACCAGATCATCATGTCCGGCGCGCTCACTGACGCGGGCCCGCGCATCGTCGCGCTCCGGCAGGAGGCGCGCGAGCGCCACGGCTGGATCATGGACAGCTACATTCTCAAGCGCAGGCCGTAAGCGAGGCAGCATGCTCCCCGGCTGGGTCACCCAGAAATGTCCCGATGTCTCCGCGACCCATCGCGATGCGGCGATCGCACGTCAGGCGCAACTGACAAAACCGACCGGCGCGCTCGGCCGGCTCGAGCAGCTTGCGATCGAGCTTGCCGGCCTCCAAGCGACCGAGCAACCGCGTGCCGCGTGCGTACCCATCATCATCTTCGCCGGCGATCACGGCATCGTCGCGCAGGGGGTGTCGGCCTATCCGCAGGCGGTCACCATCGCGATGATGGCGAATTTTGCCTCAGGCGGCGCAGCGATCTCGGTGCTGGCGCGCGAGCTCGGCTCAAACCTGGAAGTCGTTGACGCCGGCACGCTGACGGAGGGGGCGATGCCTGGCATCGTCACCGACAAGCCGCGCAGTGGCACCCGTGATTTCAGTGTCGAGGCTGCGCTCACGCCAGCAGAGCTGGTCTTCGCCTTCGAAGCCGGCCAGCGCGCGGTCGCGCGTGCCGAGGCCAGCCAGCCTGATCTCCTGCTCTTCGGCGAGATGGGCATCGGCAACACCACGACATCAGCGGCGATCGCCGCGAGCCTGCTCGGCGTCAGCGCCGAGGAGATCGCGGGCAGCGGCACCGGCGTCGATGCGGCGGGCCGTGCGCACAAGGCGCGCGTGATCGATGCCGCGATTGCGCGTCATGGCGTTGCGGGCGCCTCGGCCGAAAAGATCCTGTGTGCTGTCGGCGGACTCGAGATCGCGGCGATCGCGGGCGCCATCATTGCGGCCGCGCAGCGCCGCATCCCTGTGCTGATCGACGGCTTCATCGTATCGGTCGCGGCGCTGGCGGCCGTGCGGCTCAACCCGTCGTGTCAGCCATTCCTGCTGCCTTCGCATCAATCGGCGGAGCAGGGACATCGGCTGGTGCTGCGCGCGCTGAACGTGCAGCCGCTGATCAGCCTCGATCTCAGGCTCGGCGAGGGATCGGGCGCCGCCATCGCGCTGCCGCTGGTGAGGTCGGCCTGCGCGCTCCACAATGACATGGCGACCTTTGCGGAGGCCAATGTGCCTGACAGGCCTAGCTGACCCGCTGATTGACCGAGACCACCCGCCAGCCGCTCGCGAGCCGGTCGATCCGGGTCAGCGACAGCGGGTCGATGACGAAGCGTAACGCCGCCTCCGGTAGGAGATCGAGCGCGGTGCACAGCGCGGCGCGGATCGTGCCGGAATGCACGACGAGCGTTGCTGATCCGGCTCCGATCCGCGACAGTCCCAGCCGGACACGCGCGACCTGATCCTCAAAGCTCTCGCCGCCCGGTGGTCTCAGGTGCGCCGGATCGCTCCAGAATTGTACGTAGGCATCGTCGCCGCCCGCTGCGAGCTCGTCATGTCGCCGGCCGGTCCAGTCACCGAAATCCTGCTCGCCGAATTCGTCCACCAGAATAGGTTCGAGCCCCAGCGCCCGCGCCGTCTCGATCGTGCGCCGCGCAGGGCTCGCATAGCTCGCAGCATCCTGCGGCAGGCGCAACCGCAGCGCCTCCAGCTGCGCGCGGTCGTCCAGGTCCGCCGGTGCATTGGCGGCATGGATCGTCCCCTTAACGCCGTCGACGGGCGCATGTCGGATCAGCCAGAGGAAGGTTGCGCCTTCCATGCAAATCTCCGCGGAAGTTGGTGGCTGTGGCACTATCGCCGCAGCTTGCACATTGACTCCGTCCTGATCGTAATCCTAGATGCTCGCGACGGTTTCCCCGCAAGGGGATGAAAAGGGAATGCGGTGCGGGGACGTTGTCCCCAATGCCGTGGCTGCCCCCGCAACTGTGAGTGGATAATCCTTCGTCAGAAGCCACTGGGTCCTCGGTCCCGGGAAGGCGACGAAGCGGTCGTGACCCGCGAGCCAGGAGACCTGCCGTCAGCCGTGGTCACACGCGAAGATGTCGGTCGGGGAGTACAGACATTCGGCTTCATCGGAGGGCTGACAGGCCCGGGGTGAGACCTCGTTCGCTGTGACGTGCCACTGACGTCATACCGAGGTCTAGACCCGTGTCTTCCATTCGTATCGTACGACGGCGCAGCGTCCTGCTCGCCTCCGCCGCGCTCACATCCGTTGCCGTTCTCGATGTGCCTGCTGCGCTCGCGCAACAGGCAAGCGAACCGCTGCCGCCCGTCGAGGTGTCGCCCGCCCAATCCCGCAAGCCGGCCAAGCCGGCTGCCCGGGAGCCTCAGAGCACGCACCGCGCGGCGCCGCGCAGACCTGCCGTATCCGCAGCACCAAAGCCCGTTGTGCCGGCTGGGGGGGCGCAGACGCCGCTCAACACCAATGCGGTCGCCGAAAGCGCCTCACGCCTTGGGCTGACCGTGCGCGAAATACCCGCGACCGTCGAGGTCATCTCGGCCAAGACCATGCGCGAGCAAGGCTATCGCACCGTGTCCGAGGTGGCGCAGGGCGCGGTCGGCGTGACCTCCGGCGATGCGCCGGCGGAGCCGGCGGGCTTCTCGATGCGCGGCTTCACCAACAGCCAGATCAATACGCTTTACAACGGCATCAAGATCGGCCCGCAGAACATGACCTCGCGGATCATGGACACGGCCAATCTGGAGGCCGTGGAATTCCTGAAAGGCCCGGCTTCGCTGATCTCGGGCGAGGGCGCCGCCGGCGGCGCGATCAACCTCGTCACCAAGCAGCCGCACACCGGAGCCGTCCGCAACGAGGCGGACTTCTCGTACGACTCCCTGAACTCGTTCCGCGCCCATTACGGCTCCGGCGGCAGCACCAACGTTCAAGGCCTCGATTACCGCTTCGACATCAGCCGGTCCTCGCTCAACGGTTTTGTCGACGACACCTATACCAGGACGTTCGATGTCTCCGGCCAGCTCAACTACCGCGTCTCCGACAGTCTGAAGGTTTGGGGCGCGATCGAATATCGCGAGGACCGCGGAAAGGCCTATTGGGGCGCGCCGCTGGTGCCGGTCGCCTTCAGCGGCCCACATGCGACGGCGGGGATAGTCTCGGGCAATTACGTCTCGAACTACAATAAAGCCAATCTCGGTGCGGTCACCATCGACGACCGCACCTTCAACACCAATTACAACGTCCTCGACAACCGCAACGTGGCGCAGGAAGTCTGGTTGCGCGGCGGTTTTGAACTGAAGCTCGCGCCGGACCTTACCTTGAAGAGCCAGGCCTATGGTTATGGCGCGGAGCGCAGCTGGTTCAACAACGAGGTCGAGGCATTCAACTCCGGTACGAACCTGGTCGATCGCGAACGCTTCTATGTCGCGCACAGCCAGCGGCTGGTCGGCAACATCACCGACCTGATCTGGGATACTGACATCGCCGGCTTCGACAACCGGCTGGTCACGACGCTGTCGTCGAGCTACCTCGATTTCGTTCGGCCGGGTGCCGCGAATTTCCCGGGCGACTCCGTGTCGCTGGTCAATCCAGACCGAGGCTTCTACGGCACGCTCACGACCAAGCAGCAGACCGCGCGCATCGACAACGAGGCGCTGTCGTTCGAGGACCGGCTGAAGCTGACGCGGACTTTCGCGCTGGTCGGCGGCCTGCGCGTCGAGCATATCGGCCTCGACCGCAACTCGACCGACGTCAACGGGCTGGTGAACGCGGGCTTCCCGTTCACCAACGACTGGGCGCCGGTCACGGGACGCATCGGCTACACCTGGGAGGCCGTGCCTGGCCTGACCTTCTTCAGCCAGTACGCGACCGGCGCCGACGTGTCCGCCAACAACATCTTCCTGCTGTCACCGACCCAGCCTCTGGACCTGACGACGTCGCGCATCTACGAGACCGGCGTCAAGCATCTGTTCTGGGACAACCGGGCGGAGTGGTCGTTCTCGGCCTATGATATCCAGCGCAAGAACGTCTATGCGGCGGCCGGCGGGCAAACGCTCAACATCGCCGGACGGCAGGAGTCCAAGGGCGTCGAGCTTGCTGCCTCGGTACGGCCAATCGAGCCGCTGCGGCTGTGGGGCAACATCGCCTATGTCGATGCCCGCTATGCCGACTACAATTTCGCCGGCGGGTCGTTCTCGGGCAACACGCCGCCGAACGTGCCGCGCATCGTCGCCAATGCCGGTGCGTCGTACCGGTTCTTCACGCCGTGGCCGGTGGAGCTCGGCATCGTCGGCCGGCACGTCGGCGACCGCTACAACACCGATGCCAACACGGTGACGATGAACGCCTACACGGTGGGCGACGTCTATGCCTTCGTCGATATCCCGAAGACGGTCTTCAATGGCGTCGACCAGGCCCGCCTGACCTTCCGGGTGCGCAACTTCACCGACAAGCGCTACGCGATCTGGGGCGATCCGTTCTATCCCGACCAGATCCTCTTGGGCGCCCCGCGCACCTACGAGCTCTCGGCCGCGCTCAAATGGTAGGCGCTGAACGCATGGGCGCGATCGTCCTCCTGCATCGCTGGCTCGGAATCGCGTTCTGCCTGCTGTTCGCGATGTGGTTCGCGAGCGGGATCGTGATGCACTTCGTTCCGTTTCCGTCGCTGACGGAAGCCGAACGGATGGCCGGGCTTTCGCTGGTCGACCGCGGCGAGGTGCGCATCAGCGTTGCCGATGCGGTCGCCGCGAGCGGAATCACGGACGCTACGCGCCTACGGCTGATTCAACGCAGCGACGGGCCGGTCTACATCGTGTCGGGACCCTCGCACCTGCGCGCGCTTCGTGCGACCGATGCGCAGGATGGCTCGGTGCGGTCACCCGAGGTCGCGCTCGCCATCGTATTGGCTCACGCGCGTCAACGTGGGCTCGATGCAACGCGAGCAACTGTCGTTGCATACGCGGACCACGACCAATGGAGCGTCCCGAACGGCTTTGACCGGCACCGGCCCTTGCTTCGCGTCGACCTCGGCGATGCGGCCGGCACGGAGGTCTACGTCTCGTCGCGCACCGGCGAGGTCGTGCTGGATACGACGCGACGCGAGCGTGGCTGGAATCTCGCCGGCAGCGTCTTGCACTGGATCTATCCGACGGTCCTCAGGAGCAATTGGGCGCTGTGGGACGGCGTGGTCTGGACGCTGTCGCTGCTGGCGCTGATCGCAGCCCTGCTGGGTGCGGTGCTCGGGATCCTGCGCGTGAAGACGCGGGGACGCCGGCTCGCCTCGCCATATCGCGGCTGGCACGCCCTGCATCACGTCATCGGTCTCGTGGCGACGGTTTTCGTGCTGACCTGGATCTTCAGCGGATGGCTTTCCATGGATCACGGCCGGCTGTTCTCGCGCGGGCAGCTGACGTCGGCCGAAGCCGGCGTGATCGATGCTTCGCCGGACTGGACGGCGGCTCCATCGCCGGATCGCAAGCCGCTATCGCTCCCTGCCCGTGAAGTGGAATGGTTTGCGTTTGACGGAACCGTCCACCGACGTGAGCGGATTGATCTCGATAAGCAGGTCGTGGTGCGGCCGGACGGTCGAGAGTCGGAAGGCCTCGGTGCGCAAGCGATCGCGAGCATGATGACGAAGCTTGCGACGGGCTGCGCCGCGCCCTCTGTCCTCGGGGGTAATGACGATTATCCCGCACAGTCCATCGTCCCCGGTGCTTCCGTCTACCGCTCCCGCTGCGGCGATGCCTGGTTCGACATCGACGCGGCCGACGGCCGTGTGCTGCAAAGGCTGGATGCGTCGCGACGGGCCTATCGCTGGGCCTACGGCGCGCTCCACACGCTCGATTTTCCAATCCTCATCGCGCACCCGCGCCTGCGCGATGTCCTGATCGTCGGCCTGTGTGCGCTCGGACTGGTGTTCTCGATCACCGGAATTGTCATCGGCTGGCGGCGGTTGCGTTTCTCGTTCGCCGGCTAGATTGAAGCCCGAGAAACAAGAAGTGCGAAAACAACCCCATGCACAGTAGCCGGTGATAATTTAATCAACGACTTACGCAGACATCGCCGGAATTTGACCCTTCGGGCAAAACAGGGGTATATTGCGATTATTCCGAAACCGTCGCATTGCCCAAAGCTACGCCCGCAACTGCGCCTCGATCTGCCGCGCGGCGCGCAGCAGCGTGCGGTCCTGGCCGCGCCGGGCGATGATCTGGAGGCCGAACGGAAGCCCGTTTGCGTCGGCCCCGCACGGAAGCGAGATCGCCGGCAGACGGGCATGATTGACGAACGGTGTGAACACGGCATGCGCGCGCGGGCTCGCGGCGCGGCCGCCGATCGTCTCGGGTCCCGCTTGCGTGAACGGCCAGGCGACGCAGGGGACGGTCGGCGCCAGCAGCAGATCGACCTCGGTGAAGAAGGCCGCGAAGGCATTGGCGATCGCGGCGCTCGCGATCAGCGCGCCCGCAACGTCGCTGCCCGACCACGACAGCCCTCGTTCGATCTGCCTCGCGATGTCAGGATCGAAGATCGCCGGATCTTTGCGGAAGGTATCGCCATAGAGCGCGGCGAGGCCGGCATGCTGGAGCGGCATGATGGCCTCTTCCCTCGCACCGGCCGGCCAGACGGGATCGCGCTGCGTGATGCCGAGGCCCGCGGCGGAGAGACGTGCGATGGCGGAAACGAGCCCGTTGGCGACGACATCATCGACGGCGGCGTCGAGCCCGAGCCGCGGCGAGAAGGCGATACGGAGGCCGACGATGTCCTCGGCCGCTTGCGCGATGCCGGCCGCATCCGGGTCGCGCGGATCGATGCCGGCCATGGTCTCGAACGCCAATGCGATATCGGCGACATCGGCGGCGATCGGTGCGATGACGGAGAGGCCGAAGAACGGTTCGGCGAAGCCGGGCCCGTAGGGGATCGCGCCATAGGACGGCTTGAAGCCGGCCACGCCGACATGGGCCGGCGGCCTGCGGCTGGAGCCGCCCGCATCGGTGCCGATCGCGAGCGGCACGAGACCGGCGGCGACGGCCGCGGCCGGGCCGCCTGATGAGCCGCCTGGCGTCAAGGCGGGATCGAGCGGATGCCGCGTCGGCCCGAACAGCTGCGAGGTGGTGACGCCCTTGCTGGCGAACTCGGACGTCGCGCCGATGCCGACGATGACGGCACCGGCGTTGCGCAGGCGCTCGACCGCGACGGCATCGCGCGGCGCGATGAAATCGGCAAACAGGCGCGAGCCCTGCGTCACACGCCAGCCGCCGACCCAGATGTTGTCCTTGATGATGACGGGCACTCCGGCGAGCGGCATGGTCTCGCCGACACGCAGGCGAACATCGACCGCGGCGGCATCGGCGAGCGTGCGTCCGGGGTCGACAGCGACGACTGCGTTCAAGGCCTTCGCGGCTTCGATACGGGCGAGGGCGGCCCTGGCGGTCTCGACAGCGGTCGTCCGCCCCGCGATGACGTCGGCAGCAATCTCGCGCGCGCTATTTGTCGGCTTTGTCATGGCCTCCCCAGATCAGAGCCACTGTGCCGCAGAGAGCCAGGCAGGCCAAGGCGAAGAACGCCGCGCCAAGCCCGGCCACGCCGTCAAGGATCGACACCACGACCGGCGCCGCCAGCAGCCCGGCATAGGATGCGGTCAGCACCGCGCCGGTGGTCTCGCCGATCCGGTCCTGTGGCGCCAGGCGCGCGATCTCGGCGATGAAAACGCCGTTCCAGCCCGATGCCGTCAGGCCGAACAATGCGGCCACGACGAATTGCCCGTTGCGGCCGAGGGAGGCGCCATCGAGGCCCAGCAGCGCGGCGCAGAAGGCCATGCCGAGGCCGATGACGATGAGCACGGCGCGCGAGGCATCGAGGCGCATGGCGACATAGCCCCAGCCGAGCCGGCCGACCAGGCCGCCGGCTTGAGCGCAGGCGAGCGCCATGCCGGCCTCGATATGGCTGAGGCCGAGCTCGCGCGTGCCGAGCGTGACGAATACCGTGTTGAGCGAGATCTGCATCGCGCTGAACGGCATCGAGGCCAGCGCCAGCATCGCGATGCGCCGGTTCGCCGTCATCAGTGCCAGCCGCGCACGGAGATCGAGCTTTGGGGTCGGGGCGAGCTTGCCGGCGTAGGCCGGCCGCAACCATTCGAACAGCGCGATCGCGAGCAGCGCGCAGAGGCCCACGGCCGCATAGCACCAGGCCGGCCCGAACGCGATGGCGATCGCGGGCAGGGCCAGCGAGCCGCAGACCGCGCCGATCTGGTTGCCGGTCTGGCGTACCGAGAACACGAAGGCGCGCCGCTCGGCGGTGACGAGCCGCGCCAGCAGCGCCGCGCTCGCCGGCGTCTCCGGGCCCATGGCAAGGCCGAGGCAGAGGCCCGCCGCAAGCAGGGCGGCGCTCGATCCGAGCGAGGCCAGCGCCATGCCGACGACGATGGTCGCCGCGCACAGGCTCGCGATCCGCAGCGAGCCGACGCGCGCAATGAAGCCGCCGCCCCAGAACGAGGCGGGAATGCCGACCGCGAACACCGCGCAGGAGAACATCGAGAGCTGCCAGACCTCGATATGGGCGCGGGGCGCGACCACGCCGGGCGCGAACAAGGCGAGCGCGACGAGGGCCTGAAGCGTGGTCATCGCCCCCAAAGCAGGCAACAAGGCCGGCAGCAATGCGGGCGCTGGCCGAACGGTGGTGTTTCCGTCTACCATGGCGCTGCGCTCATGGGAGGAACATTGTGGCAGGCGGCATTTCCATTCACGCGGTCGATGTGGCGAGCGGACGGCCCGCGCAGGGCCTTCGCGTCGAGATCTGGCGGATCGATCCGGATTCCCAGCGTATCGCCGACGGGCGGCTCGGCGCCAATGGCGTGCTCGATCATTCCGTCGCGCAAGGCGCGGGCGTGACGGCAGGCGAGTATGAGGTGCTGTTTCATCTCGGGGAGTTCTTTGGCGAGCGCGACGGCTTCCTGACCGTGACGCCGTTCCGCTTCCGCATCAAGAACGTTGACGAGCATTTTCATCTGCCGCTGAAATTCACGCGCTGGGGCTATTCGCTGTTCCGCGGCGCCTGAAGCGTGATGGTCTCAAGTCGAACGGAGTTTGGCTGCTGGGCGGTGTCTCTCCGTTCCCTCCCCCCTTGTGGAGGAAGGGCAGGCAGGGGGGTGCCACACGGGGACTCTTTTGGTTGCTCACCCACACGCGATGCACCAATCGGCACCTTTTGCTGAGCCACCCCTCTCCCTAACCTCCCCCACAAGGGGGAGGGAACGCACCTTCATTGCGGAGCTGGGCGAGGCTCATCCTCTCGCCTTAGTTGGTCAGCCGTCGCGACAGGCCGGTGACGCGCTCCATGACCGCGACCAGCGCGACGGTGGCAATGATCAGTACGCCCGACAGCGCCGCGATGGTGACATCCAGCTTGCCTTCGAGATCCTGCCACATTCGGATCGGCAGCATGTCGGTCGCGGCATCGCGCAGGAACAGCGAGACCGGCACGTTGTCGAAGGAGGACATGAAGGCGATGAAGGCGCCCGCGATGATCCCGGGCCGGATCAGCGGCAGCACGATGCGGCGGAACGTGTAGAGGCGGCTCGCGCCCAGCACCGCCGAGCTTTCGAGCAGGGTCGGCTCGAGCTGGGCGAGCGCTGCGACCGTGTTGCGCACGACATAGGGCACGCAGACCACGGTGTGGCCGATCACCAGCGTCAGCGGCGACACCGGCAGGCCGACCAGCGAGAACAGCATCAGGGCGGCGAGGCCGAAGGCGAGCGCGGGCAGCACCAGCGGCGACATGAAGAGGGAATCGAGCAGCCGCGCCGACAAGGCCTGCGACCTGGAGATCGCGAGCGCGGCGGCGACGCCGAGGGCGACGGATAGGCCGGTCGCCCACAGCGCCACGATCAGGCTGTTCTTGGCGGCAAAGTGCAGCTGCCACGCATTCCACAGCTCGGCGTACCAGCGCAGCGAATAGCCGGGCGGCGGGAAGCGCAGCGAGAAGCCGCTGGTGAAGGAGACAATGAGCACCACGAGCGAGGGCGCGATGATGATGGCCAGAGCAAGCACCGCGATGATGGTCATCACGAGCTCGAAGCTCAGGGCTTCCAGGGTGCGCCTGCGGCCGCTCATCATGCGCCTCCATAGCCGCGCGACAGGCGGCCGAGCGTGGTGAAGACCGAGACGACCGCGAGCACGGCGAGCAGGAAGATGATCGAGATCGCGGCCGCGAACGGCCAGTTCTGCAGCGTCGAGGCCTGCTGGTAGAGATACATCGGCATGAACAGCATCTGCCCGCCGCCGATCAGCGACTGGGTGATGAAGGCAGTGATCGCCGCGGCATAGGTCAGGGTGCAGCCGGCGATGACGCCGGGCAGCGACAGCGGCAGCACGATCCGGAAGAAGGTACGCCAGCTTCCGGCGCCAAGCGAGCAGGAGGCATCGTCGAGGTTGGGATCGATGCGGCCGAGCGCGGTGATCAGCGGCAGCGTCATCAAGGGCATCTGCACCTGCGCCAGCGCGATCACGACGCCGAACTGGGTGTAGAGCAGTTTCAGCGGCGTATCGATGATGCCGAGGGATTGCAGTGTGGCATTGATGATGCCCTGGCGTCCGAGGATGACGATCCAGGCGAAGGTGCGGACCACGACGCTGGTCAAAAGCGGCAGCAGCACGATCAGGATGATGATGGTCTGGAGCTTCGGCCCGACCCGCTGGTACAGCCAGGCGATGGGAAAGCCGAGCACGAGGCAGACGGCGGTCACCTCGGCGCCCAGCAGCAGGGTCGAGCCGAGCACGCCCAGGCTGAACGGATCGGTGAGGAAGTGCAGGTACTGGCCGAGCCCCCAATGGAGCCCGGCCGTGTCGTTGTGCAGCGAGAGCCAGAACAGTTGCAGCAGGGGCGCGACGAAGAAGACCAGGAAGAACAGCGCCAGCGGCGCCGCCAATCCCATTCCGTAGGACGTGACGTCCCGTGATGCCGGTGCTGCGCCCATAGCTTAGATCTTGATCTCGCGGTTGAAGCGCTCGATCCAGGCCGAGCGCTGCTCGTTGATCTTCTTCCAGTCCTGGAACACGAATTTCTGCTTCAGCTCGGCGGTGTCCTTGGCCAGCACGCGCGCGATCTCGCCGCCCATCGTCACCTTGGAATTGGTCGGCACGATCAGATAGGGCGGGTTCATCAGGGTGGTCTGCACCTCCGGCGTCAGCGCCGCTTCGATCAGCTTGAAGGCGAGCTCGCGGTTCGGCGAGTTCTTGACGATGTGGATCGTGGTCTTGAACGCGATGGCGCCTTCCTTCGGTGCCACGAACTCGACCGGCACGCCGCGCGCTTTCAGGATCTGGATGGCGTTGAAATTGCCCGGCGAGATGTCGATCTGGCCCTGCTGGAACAGGGTCGCGAGCGCGCCGGGATTGGCGGCGACGGCGGCGAGATTGGGCTTCAGCTCCTCCAGCGCCTTGAAGCCGGGATCGACATTGGCCTCGGAGCCGCCGCGCATCTTGGCGATCTCGACCAGCCAGCCGGTGCCGAGCGTCGAGTTGAGATTGGTGATGCCGACGCGGCCCTTGAACTCCGGTTTCCAGAGATCGGCCCAGGAGGTCGGCGGCGTCTTGACGGCTTCCGGATTGTAGGTGAGGCCGACGACCTGGAAGAACGGGGCAGGACCCATCGGCTCCTGCGCTTCAGTGATCAGATCCTTGTAGTACGCGCTCTTCTCGACCGGATAGGGCTCGACCAGGTCCTGGCCGATGGCGACGAGGGCGGGGCCGGGATCGTGCAGCATGACGTCGATCGGCGGATTGGCCTTGGCGGCATTGACCTTCGCGATCTGGTCGACCGAGAGCATGGGATCGAGCACCATCGCGGCGTCCGCGTTGGCTTTGCGGAACGCCGGCACCAGCACGGCCTTGTGCGCTTCCTCCCAGCTTCCGGTGAAGGTGGCAAACACCAGCGGGCGGGCCTGGGCAAAGCTCAGGCCTGGAAATGCCTTCATGGCCCCGAGTGTGAGCGCCGTGGTCAGCAGGCTTCTGCGGTTCATGATCATGTCGAACTCCCCTCTGGACAAGAACTGGATCTAAAGCGTTGCGGGAAAGGCGTTGGCGAGCGACGGGCCAAGCGGAGCAAGGCGCACCGCGGCGCCGTTCTCCAGCGCACGCGTCTCGCCGATGCGCGCCTGCGCAACCTTGACGCCGGAGCCGTCGGCGGTGGTGACCTCGTGCACGACGGTTGCGCCCAGCGGCAGCGACATGCCGACGACGCCGGCAAAGCCGGTCTCGTCGCCGACGAATTGCAGATGCTCGGGGCGGATGCAGACCGTGACGCGGCCGCCTTCGCTGAGCGTACCGCCGGCCGGCCTTGCGATGATCTCCGCGCCGGCATCGAGCCGCACCTTCGCCGCCGTACGATTCGCCGAGACCACGACACCGGGCATGCGGTTGGTGGAGCCGACGAAGGTGTTGACGAACAGCGTCTGCGGCCGATCGTAGACGTCGGACGGCGAGCCGAACTGCTCGAGCTTGCCATGGCTCAGCACGGCGACGCGATCGGCCATCGAGAGGGCTTCTTCCTGGTCGTGCGTCACGATCAGCGTGGTGATGCCGGAGACGCGCTGCAGCCGCTTGACCTCGATCTGCATGTCCAGCCGCAAATTCTTGTCGAGCGCGGCGAAGGGCTCGTCGAGCAGCAGGATCGACGGCTTGATCGCGAGCGCGCGGGCGAGCGCAACGCGCTGTTGCTGGCCGCCGGAGAGCTGCCGCGGCAGCCGCTCGGCCATGGTCGGGAGCTGCACGAGCTCCAGCAGGCGCTGCGCCTCGCGCTGGCGCATCGCCTTGTCGATGCCGCGGGCGGCGAGGCCGTAGGCGACGTTCTCGCTGATGCTGAGATGTGGAAACAGCGCGTAGTTCTGGAACACGATGCCGACCGCGCGCCTGTTCGGCGGCAGCGTATCGACGATGTCGTCGCCGATGATGATCCGCCCCTGCGTCTGCGCGATGAAGCCGGCGATGATGCGCAAGAGAGTCGTCTTGCCGCAGCCGGACGGGCCGAGCAGGGCGATGATCTCGCCGCCCTTGATGTCGAGATTGATGTTCTCGACCGCAAGCGCGCCGCTCGGATAGCGGTGGGTGACCGCGTCGACGACGAGCGATCGGCCGCTTGGCGCATCAACCATGGTGTTGCCTCCCGTTGCCCCAGAGGAGAAAGCAAGTCTCGTGCCCGTGCCGGTCGCTTTTCGGCCGGCGTTTTGGCATGGTGGCCCGATGACATCGGATCGATCGATATGCGAGCTCACCGCCACGGGGCTTGCGCGCGCCGTTGCAAGCGGCAAAGTGTCCTCCCGTGAGGCCGTCGACGCGCATCTTGCGCGGATTGCGAGCCTCGACGCCCGATTGGCGGCCTTCGTGACGGTCGATGCGGACGGCGCCCGCCGGGCCGCGCAGATCTGCGATTCGGCGCCTGCGCCCATCGGCCCGCTGCATGGCGTGCCGATCGCCATCAAGGACCTCACCGACACCGCGGGGCTTACGACGACCTACGGCTCGGTGCTGTTCCGTGATCACGTCCCGGCCGAGGACGATCTCGTCGTGGCGCGGCTGCGGCGCGCCGGCGCGATCATTCTCGGCAAGACCAACACGCCGGAGTTTGGCTTTGGCGCGGTCTGCACCAACAGATTGCGCGGGCCGACGCGCAATCCGTTCGATCCCGCGCTGACCTCCGGCGGATCGTCCGGCGGCTCCGCCGTCGCGGTCGCGGCGGGGATGGTGCCGCTGGCCCACGGCACCGATTTCGGCGGCTCGGTGCGCACGCCCGCCAGCTTCTGCGACGTCGCCTCGATCCGGCCGACGCCCGGCCGCATCCCGTCGCCGCGACGGCCGCTCGGCTGGGACATGCTCGCGACGCACGGTTTCCTCGCGCGTAGCGTCGACGATCTCGAGCTTGCTCTGGCCGTCTGCGCCGGGAGCGATGCGGATGATCCCATTTCGCTCGGCGGCGCCAGTGATGATCGACCCATCGTCGATCGTCCTCGGATTGCCTTCACGCCCGATTTCGGCGTTGCCACGGTTGCACGCGAGGTCCGTGCGCGCTTCGCTGCGGCATGGGAGGCGCTCGCGCGTGTTGCCGATGTCGTGCCGTCCTCGCCCGATTGCGGCGGGGCGATCGAAACCTTCCGCACCTTGCGCGCCGCACACATCGCGAACAGCTATGGCGAGCTGCTGAGGACCCGGCGTGCAGAGCTCACGCCGACGGTGATCTGGAACATCGAGGCCGGCGCCAACCTGTCCGCGCAGGACTATCTCAACGCCGAACGGCGTCGCACTGCGATCTTCCGCAGCTTTCGCGCGCTGTTCACCGGCGCCGATTTCCTGGTCGCGCCGGCCGCATCCGTGTTTCCCTGGCCGAACGAGGTCGCCGACGTCACTGCGATCGATGGCGCGGCGCTGGACACGCCGATCGATTATCTCGCGGTCACTTTCATCGTGTCGCTGGTCGGTTTCCCGGTGCTGACTTTGCCAGTACCCGGAGGGGAGAATGAGCTGCCCTTCGGCATCCAGATCATCGCGCCACCGGGCCGCGAATCCCGTTTGTTTGCCCTCGGCCGTATCCTCCAGAACGAACTGGATTTTTCGCATCGGCCGCCGAAGCTCCCCTAGCTGTCGCGATGCTCGAGCCGGGCGGCAAGCGCGCCGGCAAGACCGATGGTCGGCTTGGCGGCGGGGCGGCGGAACGTGCCTGCCGTTGCCTTGCGCAGGCGCAGCGCGACAAGCGCTTCGGCCTGCTTCACCGCGGCAACGACCTGATCGACCACGGGGACGGGGATGCGGTCCGCGACGCGCTCGGCAAGGCCCGAGAGCGGAGCGCCCGCAAAGATCAGCACATCGGCCTCGTCCTCGACGATGGCGCGCCGGGCGAGCTCGACCAGCACGTCTTCCTTCTCGGTGCCGACCTCGGAGATCGCCTGAAAGGGCGTATCGAGCATGCGGATGCCGGCGCAGCGCTCCCACAGCCCGTGGGCGCGGACGCATTCTTCGTACCAGGGGCCGAGCGCCTGGGCGAAGGTGACGATGGCAAAGCGGCGTCCGGCCATGCACGCCGTCAGCATCGCCGCTTCCGCCATGCCGATCACGGGAATGTCGAAGGTCTCGCGCGCGGCGAACAGGCCGGGATCGCCGAAGGCCCCTATGATGGCGGCATCCACCTTCATGTGCTGCTCGGCCAGCATCTCAAGCGCGATCGCGCCGCCGATCTGCGCCTCGGTGCGCGTTGCGATATAGGGCACGCCGCGGGTCGCGGTGCAGGGGATCAGCTCGGTTCCTGATGCGGCCGCGCGCTGCCCAACATCCAGCATCAGCTGCGTGACCTCGATGCTGGTGTTCGGGTTGAGCAGCAGCAGCTTCATGGTCACGCCGCCGTCTGCTTCGGCTGCGATGTCGCGAGCACTTCGAGCAGCGCCGTGCCGGTGCGCCCAACGTGGGCGCCGAGCAGGCGGCCGGCCGCTTCGCCGTCGCGTGCTTCCAATGCCGCCAGGATATCGGCGTGCTCGTCGACCGAGTTGCTCCAGCGCCTGTCGGCACCGAGCGCGAGATAACGCGCGCGCTCGGCGCGGTAGATCAGCGTCTCGTGCGCCTCGCGCAGCGGCGTGTTGCGGGCCATGCGGACGATGGCGTTGTGGATCTCGCCGTTGATGGCGAAATAGTCGTCGAGCTTGCCGTTGCGGTGATGACCCTCCATGCGGGTCTGCAGCGTGCGGAGGCGGGCGAGGTCCCGCTCGGTAGCGCGCACCGCGGCGAGCTCGGCGGCGAGCCGCTCGATGCCGGCGAGGGCCTCGAACAATTCCGCGATGCCGTCGACCGCGATATCGGCAATGCGCGGGCTGCGGTTTGGGCGGAGCTCGATCAGCCCTTCCGCCGCCAGCACCTTCATCGCCTCGCGCAACGGGGTGCGCGATACGCCGAGCTCCTTCGACAATTTTGTCTCCTGGGTCTGCGAGCCGGGCGGCAGCTCGCGGCGAATGATCATCGTCCGCATCCGCGCGGCGGCGCGCTCATGCAGACCCATCCGCTTGAGTTTGGGCGACCTTCGTCCCTTCGTCGCTTCCGGTTTTGGCTGCACGCGTGCCTCATTTCTCACGTTGATCCTAGGCGTTTTCGGCTCTTTTGCTTGCCCAAAATATCGACGTATATCGCTGAAAACAATGGCATAGCGCGTAAATTGTATGCAGCATGCAAAAACCCAATTGCGCTGCGGCCGAGGGCGGCGGATGATCCGGCGACGCGGCGAGATCCCGCGCCTTCGAAACGGAGTGAGCGATGCGGACGGGTTTGCGACTGGGCCTCGTGGTGATGGCGGCGATGTTCGGCGGGAGCGATCTCGCCTCTGCGCAGACCGCGAAGATCAAGCTCGGCTACGCCAAATGTGCGCACTGCCTGCCGATGTCGCTGATCCCGAGCATGGCCAAGGGCGTCGAGGTCGAGGCCACCGGCTTCAACTCGGGCAATGACGTGCTCACGGCCCTGGTATCGAAGAGCATCGACGTCGCGCAGGTGACCTATCTGCACTACATCACCGCGCTCGACAAAGGTTTCGAGGTCGTCGCCGTCTCTGGCCAGATCAACGGTGGCTCGGAATGTCTCTCCTCGGCGAAGCTGAATCTTCCCCCTGACGACTGGGCCACGTTCAAGACCACCGTTGCGAAGGCCAAGAGCGACGGTCAGCCGCTCAAGGTCGCGGCGTCCCGCGGCAATGCGCAGGACATCCACATGCGCGGCGCGTTCCTCAAGCAGGGTGTCGATCCCAACAAGGACGTCCAGTTCATCAACATCCCCAATCCGTCCGATCATCTCGCAGCGCTCCAGCGCGGCGAGGTCGACATGATCTGCTCGGTCGAGCCGTTCGCCTCGCAGATCCGGCTCGCCGGTGCGGGCAAGCATTTCGTGCTGCCGTATGAGCAGGCTGCCGGAAATCTCACCAACCTCATCGTCACCCGTTCCGACGTGATCGCGAGCCGGCGCGCCGGCGTCCAGGGTGTCGTCAGCGCAGTGGTCGAGCTCGACAACAGGCTGATCGCCGACAAGGCGCCATGGATCGACGTCATCAACAAGCTCACCGGCCTCGACAAGAATGTGGCGACGGAAGCGCTGAAGAATGCCTCGCCCGATCCTGCGATCCATCGCTCCCAGACGCTGGCGATCGCCGCGATGATGCGCGACCTCAAATACATCTCGAAGGACGTCTCCGCGGAAGCGGAGAAGAACATGGACTATTCGTTCCTGGAGCAGGCCACCGGAAAGGCCAAGAATGACCTCGGTTACTGACGTCTCGCCCGCAAGGCCGGCGTTTCGGCTGACGCGGGCGTTCCAGGGGCTCGAACGCCTCGTCGTGCCTGCGCTGCTGATCGCGGGCTGGGAAGCCTTTGCCCGCAGCGGCATGCTGCCGCCGGCGCTGCTGCCGGCGCCGAGCGCGGTGCTGCATGCGCTCGGCGACTGGGTGTTCGGCTTCGACGAGACCACGCAAACCTATTCCGGCCACTGGCTGCGCGATGCGCTCGCCAGCGCCTTGCGCGTGTTCGCCGGCTTTGCGCTGGCAAGTTTGTTCGGCATCCTCGCCGGCGTCGCGATCGGCTGGTCGCGCCTGTTCGAGAAGACGCTGGAGCCGACGCTGCAGATGTTGCGCCCGATCCCGCCGGTGTCCTGGATTCCGCTCGCGATCATCTGGTTCGGCATCGCCGACAAGCCGGCGATCTTCCTGGTCTTCCTCGGCGCCTTCTTCCCCGTACTGATGAACAGCATCCACGGCGTCAAGACCGTGGACCACAATCTCGTGCGCGCCGGCGCGATGATGGGCGCCAACGGCCGGCAGATGCTGACCGACATCGTGCTGCCGGCGGCGCTGCCCTCGATCTTTGCCGGTTTGCGCATCGCGGTCGGCTCGGCCTGGATGCTGACGGTCACCGCCGAGATGGTCGCGGTGAAGAGCGGCCTCGGCTACGTCTTGTGGGATTCCTATTACTTCCTGCGCTACGACATCGTGCTCGCGGCGATGATCTCGATCGGGCTGCTCGGCTATCTCTCCGACCTCGGCCTGAAAGCGATCATGGCGCGCACGCTGCGCTGGCAGCGGACGACCACCGTGCAGGGCAGGGCGGGCTGATGGCGGCAATCGAGCTTCGCAACATCGTCAAGGTGTTTTCCGACAAGCGGCGCGGCCGCGACCTGCTGACCTTGGACAACATCAATCTCGACATCGAGGCCAACGACTTCGTCTGCCTGCTCGGCCCGTCCGGCTGCGGCAAGTCGACCCTCCTGAACATCATCGCCGGCTTCGAGCAGGCGACGAGCGGCCGCACGCTGGTCGACGGCAAGCAGGTGGAGCGGCCGGGCTCCGACCGCGGCGTGGTGTTCCAGCAGCCGACCCTGATGCCGTGGCTGACGGCGATCGACAACATCGCCTTCCACCTCAAGCTCAAGGGCATCGCCAAGGCGGAGCGGCAACATCGCGCCATGGAGTTCATCGATCTCGTGGGCCTGCGTGGCTTCGAGCACCATCATCCCTCCGAGATGTCCGGCGGCATGAACCAGCGCGTCGGCATCGCCCGTGCGCTGCTGATGAACCCCAGCGTCATCCTGATGGACGAGCCGTTCGCGGCGCTGGACGCCCAGACCAAGCTCGAAATGCAGGAGGAACTGGTCGCGATCTGGCAGAAGCGCCGCTGCACCATCGTGTTCGTCACCCATAGCGTCGACGAGGCGCTGGTGCTCGGCAACAGGATCGTGGTGATGACGAGGCGCCCCGGCCGGATCCGCGAGGCCGTCAATTTCGACCTGCCGCGGCCGCGCGACATCACCAGCCCCGAATTTAACGACGCCAAGCGCCACATCCTGGCTCTGATCCGCGAGGAGTCGACGCGGCTTGCGCAGGCGTCGTAAGGTATCGCCATGCGCAAGCGTCTCGGCATGATCACGCCGTCCTCCAACTCGGTGCTCGAGCCCGTCACCAGCACCATGCTGGCGGGCGTCTCCGGCGTCACCTCGCATTTCTCGCGCTTCCGCGTCACCGAGATCGCACTCGATGCCGCCGCGCTGAGCCAGTTCGACGCCTCCGTGATGCTTCCCGCCGCGGATCTGCTGGCCGATGCCAAGGTCGACGCGATCGCCTGGAACGGCACCTCCGCAAGCTGGCTCGGCGTCAGTCGCGACCGGAGCCTGTGCGAGGCGATCACGGAACGCACGGGTGTGCCCGCGACGACATCGACGCTTGCCTGCATCGATGCTGCCCACGCTGTCGGCGCCAAACGTGTCGGCCTCGTCTCGCCCTACACCGACGACGTGCAGCGGCGGATCGGCGACGTCTGGGCCGCTGAGGGGATCGCCCCGCATGCCGAGCGGCATCTTGGCCTGCGCGACAATTTCTCCTTTGCCGAGGTCGAGCCCTCGACGATTGCGGACATGATCCGCGCCGTGGCCGCGGAGGGGGCGGATGCGATCGTGATCCTCTGCACCAATCTCGATGGCGCCGCCTTGGCGGCCCCGCTGGAGCGGGAGCTTGACATCGCCGTGCTCGATTCGGTCGCGGTCACGCTGTGGCGGACACTCGAACTCGCCGGCGGCGACATCTCGGCCCTTGCGCAGTGGGGCCGGATCTTTCAGACATCAGCGGTCATCAAGTGACGGAGACATCAGTGACCCAGCTCGATCTCGCCATTCGCGGCGGCACCATCGTGACGGCCAGCGACGAGTTTCGCGCCGATATCGGCATTCGCGACGGCCGCATCGTCAGCATCGCCGAGCGCATCGAGGGCGCGGCGCGCGAGATCGACGCGACGGGGCTGCTGGCGCTGCCGGGCGGCATCGACAGCCATGTCCACATCTCGCAACCCTCCGGTCCCGACGTGGTCATGGCCGACGACTTCGCCTCGGCGACGCGCGCGGCGGCGGCCGGCGGCAACACCATGGTGCTGCCCTTCGCGCTGCAGGAGAAGGGCACGTCGCTGCGGACCTGCGTCGAGAACTATCGCAAGCTCGCCGAAGGCGAATGCTATATCGATACGGCCTTCCACCTCATCATCTCCGACCCGACCGCGGTCGTGCTCGGGCAGGAGCTGCCGGCGCTGGTCAAGGACGGCTACACCTCGTTCAAGGTGTTCATGACCTATGACGACCTCGTGCTCAGCGACAAGCAACTGCTCGAGGTGTTCGAGGTCGCGCGCCGCGAGGAGGCGCTGGTGATGGTCCATTGCGAGGGCTACGACGCCATCCGCTTCCTCACCAGCAAGCTGGAACGCGAAGGCCACATCGCGCCTTATTATCACGGGGTGTCGCGGCCGCAGGCGGTGGAGCGCGAGGCGACGCATCGCGCCATCAGCCATGCCGAGGTGATCGGCGTTCCCATCATGATCGTGCATGTCTCGGGTCGCGAGGCGATGGAGCAGGTGCGCTGGGCCCAGCAGCGCGGCCTGCCTGTTCATGCGGAGACCTGTCCGCAATACATCACGCTGACGGCCGACGACATGAAGGGCCTCAACATGGACATCACCGGCGCAAAATATGTCTGCTCGCCGCCGCCGCGCGATGTCGAGAGCCAGCAGGCGATCTGGGAGGGCATCACCTCAGGCGTGTTCCAGACCTTCTCGTCCGACCACTGCCCGTTTCGCTACGACGATCCCAAGGGCAAGCTGACGCCGAACGCCCGTACCTCGTTCCGCTGGGTGCCGAACGGCATTCCCGGCGTCGAGACCCGGCTGCCGATCCTGTTCTCCGAAGGTGTTTCGAAGGGCCGCATCACCTTGCAAAAATTCGTCGAGCTGACCGCGACCAACCACGCCCGTATCTACGGCCTCTATCCGCGCAAGGGCTCGATCGGTGTCGGCTTCGATGCGGACATTGCGCTGTGGGACCCGAAGCTGAAGAAGAAGATTCAACAGGCCGATCTGCACCATGGGGCGGACTATACGCCGTGGGAAGGTTTTGACGTCACCGGCTGGCCCGTCACCACGATCGCGCGAGGCCGCGTCGTGTACGAACAGGGCAGGATCGTCGGCGACAAGGGCGCGGGCGAGGTGCTGAGCCGCGGCAAGTCGAGCCTGGTGTGATCGGTCAGATCGCAGCAACATTCTTGTGACGCGGCCTTGCGGGACCTGCGATGGTTCGGAGACTTGCGGGCCTTGGCCGGACTCGTTCAAGGCTTGGCCGACGTCGGAAGCGGCATGGTCTCGATCAACCACCACGGCCTCGCGCTGCCGGAAGTGCCGTTCGGGGGGCATCAAGGATTCCGGCTACGGCTCGGAAGGCGGCCTGGAGGCAATCGAAGGGTACCTGAACACGAAGTTCGTGACCCAGGCGAGCGCGTAAGACAAGCAGCCTAGTGGGTTAGCCTGGTGGATGCGCGAAGCGCGTGCGCCGGGCGCAACCCACCATTTCTCTTCGCGCCGACAGCAAGAGGTGGGTTACGCTTGTGCTATAACCCAGCGTCCGACACTTGTGTCCGTGCCGTTGCCCACACTGCGTCATTGCGAGCGTAGCGAAGCAATCCCGACTGTCCGCCGCGGAAAGATGCTGGATGGCTTCGCTGCGCTCGCAATGACGAGATCGGAGCGCCGGTGGAGCCTGCTCAGTTCGTCGGTCCATCCCCGCGAATGGTGAACGTCGTGGCCTTCAGCTTGGTCATGCCGAACTTGTCGAACAACTTGTCATAGGTGCCGTCGGCCCGGATCGCGGTGAGAGCATCGGCGACGGCTTGGGCGAGCAGCTTGTCGCGGAAAGCGAAGGTGATGTCGGTGCCGGCGATGTCGCGGACCCAGATCTTTGCGATGCCCTTCTGCTCCAGCGAGTTGGCGGTCTCGTTGATGTTGAGCGCGGCCTCGAGCTGGCCGGCGCGCAGCGCCGCGGAGGTGGCGGTGACGGTGGTGAAGGTGCGCAGCTCGATCGGCTTGAGGCCCTTGGCCTCCATCGCGGTGCTGAACTCACGTGCCTTGCGCTCCGTGTAGGTCGCCGATTCCACGCCCACCACGCGGCCGGCGAGATCCTCGAACTTTTCGAGCTTCAGGCTGGAGGAGGGATCGGTGTAGATGCTGATCGCCTGCTGCGCATAAGGCACGAGGTAGAGCATCTTCGAGCGCTCCTCGGTCCAGAACAGGCCGGTGTTGATGGCGTCGAACCGTCCCGAGCGCAGCGCCGGAATCATCGGCGGAAAGTCCATGCGCAAAAACACCGCCTCGACGCAGATGCGCTTGGCGATCTCGCGGGCGAGCTCGACATTGAGGCCCTGCAACTCGCCCTTGTCGTCGACGAATTGCTGCGGCGGCAGCGTCGGGTTGATCGACATCTGCCATTTCGGCGCCTCGATCAGGCTCGAGGCCGGAACCTTCGGCGTGCAGGTCTGGGCACCAGCGGCCTGCGTCAGGCCGACCAGCAGGGCGAGGGCCGAGAAGGTTTTTGGAAATCGCATCTGAATACTCCGATCAAGTCGTGGGTGGCAGAGGAGCCGTTCTCCGGTACGCGTCTTCTTCATTGTCTCGTCACGTGGCCGCCGCAGCGTCGGCTTTCCGGGTCAGGATCAGCGAGATGTGGCGGGCGGCCGTCACGATCTCGTCGCGCTGGTTGAGCAGGTCGAGCGTCTCCACGACGATGCCGCGTCCGGGATTCCTGGTCGGACGCTTCTCGACGAAGCGGAAGCGGACGCGCAAGCTGTCTCCGGCGACGATGGGTCCTTTGAACTTGACGTCCTCCCAGCCGAGCGAGGCGACAGAGGTCTCCTCGTACAGCTTCAATTCCGACTTCAGCCCCTCCATCAGCGACAGGCCGAACAGGCCGTGGCCGATCACGGCGGGAAAGCCGCGCGAGCGCGCATAGGCGCCGTCGACGTGGAGCGGGTGGTGATCGCGGGTGACGTCGGCGAAGGCCGCAATGTCGGCCTCGGTCACGGTGTGCGCGGCAGTCTCGAACTCGGCACCGAGCGCGATGTCCTCGTAACGGAGATTGATCGGGGCGCTCGTGTCCATGCTGATCCCTCAGGCGACCTTGCGCGGCCGCGCCGGCAGCGCCTTGAAGCTTTGCGCGATGCCCATCGGCCCGGAGCGGAAGATGCGCGGGTCCATGTCCTTCAGTTGCGGGCTGATGCGTGGTCGAAAGCCCGTATGGGCGAGGATGTCCTCCTCCAGCCGCACGCCCGGCGCGATCTCGGTCAGGGTCACGTGGCCGTTCTCCAGCTCGAACACTGCGCGCTCGGTGACGTAGCTGACGTGCTGGCCGCGTTGCGCGGCGAGCGAGGCGCTGAAGCTGATCTGGCCGACCTCAGGCACGAATTTGCGGAAGGCACCGTCGCGCCGGATCGCGAGACGGCCATTCTCGACGCCGATGTCGAACTTGCCGCCGGTCATGGTGCCGCTGAAGATCAGCCGCTTGGCGTTCTGGGTGATGTCGATGAACCCGCCGGAGCCATCGCGGCGCTCGCCGAAGCGGGTGACGTTGACGTTGCCGGCTTCATCCACCTGCGCGAAGGAGAGGAAGGCGCAGGAGAGGCCGCCGCCGTCGTAGAAGTCGAACTGATAGGCCTGGTCGAGAATGACACGCGGGTTGATCGCGGTGCCGAACTCGCGGGCGTGGCCGGGCACGCCGCCGACCACGCCGGATTCCACGGTCAGCGTGATCAGGTCGGAGATGCCTTCCTCGGCCGCGACATTGGGGATCATCGCGGAGATGCCGACGCCGAGATTGACGACGTCGCGCGGGCGCAATTCGAACGCGGCGCGGCGGGCGATCACCCGGCGCTCGGTCAGCGGATCAGGCGTGATCATCGCCACCGGCACCCGCGTCTCGCCGGAGCGCGCGGGATCGTAGGCGGTGCCGTAGGTCTGCATCTGCTCGGGCTCGAGCACGACATGGTCGATCAGGAAGCCCGGGATCTTCACCATCTGCGGATGGATCGAGCCGCGCTTGACGATGCGCTTGACCTGGCAGATCACGGTGCCGCCGGCATTGTGCACGGCCTGCGCGATCGAGAGATCCTCGCGCGTCGTGCCCTCGTGCTCCATGCTGATATAGCCGTCTTCATCAGCGGAGGTGCCCCGAATGATGGCGACATCGGGCGGAGCGGGGACGCGGTAGAGCAGCCAGGACTGGCCGTGCAATTCGAGCAGCTCCACCAGCGGCGCGGTGGTGCGCTTGTTCATGCGGCCGCCGTCCTGGCGCGGGTCCATGTAGGTGTTGAGGCCGACATGGGTGAGCACGCCGGGATGCTTTGCCGCCATCGCGCGGCAGAGCTGGCTCATCACGCCTTGCGGGAAGTTATAGGCGTCGATGAGCTCGTCGCGGACGAGCCGCATGAACGGCACCTGCAGGCCGAAATTGCCGCCGATCACGCGCGCGATCAGGCCTTCATGGGCGAGATGGCAGAGGCCCTTCTCGGTCACGGCGCCGACGCCGGTGATGTTGATCAGCGTCAGATCGTGCGGGCCCTGGCCGCCGAGGAAGCGCTGCTCCAGTGCGTCGAGGATGGCTTCGGCAGCGCCGGTGCCGCCATTGCCGCCGACGATCAGCGTGTCCGCGTCGCGGATCAGGCCTGCGGCCTCTTTCGCCGTGATGATGCTTAGCATGCCCTCACGCCGCCTCCCTCTCGACCTGGCGGGCGATGATCAGCCGCTGGATCTGGTTGGTGCCCTCGTAGATCTGGGCAAGGCGAACGTCGCGGAAAATCCGCTCGATGCGGTATTCGCGCGAATAGCCGTTGCCGCCGTGGATCTGCAGCGCGTTGGAGACGTGCTTCATCGCCATGTCGGTGGTGAACAGCTTGGCCTGCGCCGCCTCCTTCGCGATCGGCTCGCCGGCATCGTGCAGGCGCGCGGCGTGATGGATCAAGAGGCGCGCAGCGGCGATGTCGGTCGACATGTCCGCGAGCATGAACTGCACCGCCTGGTAGCCGATGATGGCCTGGCCGAACTGCTTGCGGTCCCTGGCATAGGCGGTCGCGTCCTCGAACGCGGCCTGCGCCATGCCGAGTGCCATCGAGGCCATCATCAGCCGGCTGAAGTTGAAGTTGCTCATGGCCATCTTGAAAGCCTGGTTCTCCGGCCCCATCACGCTGTCGGCGGGCAGGCGCACGTCGGAGAAGGTGATCTGGCAGTCGTCGAGGCCGTGCATGCCGAGCAGCTCCTCGTTCTTCCCGCGGGCGATGCCGGGCAGGGCGCCGTCGACGAGCAGGCAGGAGATGGCGCGATGGCCCGCGTCTGCGCCGGTGCGCGCGAACACCATGATGCGGTCGGCCACGCCGCCGAGCGTCACCCAGGCCTTGGTGCCGTTGAGCCGCCAGCCATTGCCTTCGCGCACCGCGTTGGTGCGGATGCTGGCAACATCGGAGCCGTGATCGGGCTCGGAGACGGCGGTGGCGGGAATGATGTCGCCGCTCAGGATTTTTGGGATCAGCGCCTTGTGTGCCTCGGTGCCGTGATGGTCGAAGAACAGCACCGCTTCGACGGGGATCGCGAAGGCATTGGCAACCGCGCCTGAGCAGCGCGCCAGCTCCTCCATCGCGATGCAGGCTGCGACCGCATCGAGCCCGGCGCCACCCGCGCCTTCGCGCAGGCAGATGCCGAACAGGCCGAGATCGGCCATGCCCTTGTAAAGGATGCGGTCGAAACGGTCCTCGCGATCGATCGCGGCGGCGCGCGGCAGGATCTCTGCTTCCGCGAAGCGGCGGGAAGTCTCGCGCAGGGCTTTCTGGTCTTGGCTATAGAAGCGATCCATGGTGTGCTCCCGTCAGTCGCTGGCGAGCTTGGAATCGTGGGACACTTCGCTGCGGTCGCGATCGCAGAAGTAGACCGCGACGTCGTCGCCCGGCACGCCATAGGCGCTGCATACGGCGCGGGTCAGTGCGATGGCGGCGGCGAGGCGCTCGGCCTCGCTGCGGCGGAAGGCGTGGACCTTGAGCAGGATGCGCTGGCCAGTAGCCGGAGCGCCGAACGTGCCGGCGTGGGCGTAGTCATCGGCCGCAATGTTCAGGAAATAGAGCGTGACCGTATCAGCGGTCACGCCGAACGCCGACATCAGGCCGTCGGTCACGGACCGCGCCAGCGCGGCCTTGCGCTGGGATGAAGCTTGCGGGGCGAGCACTTCGACATAGGGCATCGATCAGACCTTCGCGGACTTGGCCGCAGACGATTTGGATGAAGACGATTTGGACTTGCCGGATTTCGCAGGCGGCAGCGCGTCGAACTGGCGGCAGGAGTCGCGCTTGATCAGCTTGGCGCCGACGCGATATTCGCGCACGCCGTCAGCGCCATTGCCCTTGCTATTTCCCCTGGCGTCCATGCGATGCAGCAGCCGGTCGACGGCGAGATCGGCAAGATCGCGTGCGCCGTTGTCGACGATGCTGATCGCCGGGCGATGCCATTCGAACCACGGCATGTCCTCGTAGCAGAGCAGCGAGAGATCATCGGGAATCGCGATGTTCCGCTCCGCCGTCACGCGCAGCACGCCCAGCGTTGCCTCGTGATTGGCGACGAAGATCGCGCTCGGTGGCCGGGGGAGGTCGAGCAGCTTGCGCGCGCAGGTCGCGCCGGTCTCGGGCTCGAAATGGCCGGCATGGATCAATGTGTCGTCCCTGGCGATCCCCGCCTCGCGCAGCGCGCGGACATAGCCGGACAAGCGTTCGCGGCCGGACGTGGTGTCCTGGCGGCCGACGATCAGCCCGATGCGCTTGTGCCCGAGCTCGATCAGGTGACGCGTGCCCAGATAAGCGCCTTGCGGATCGTCGGCGAGCACGGTCTCGAGATCGGTCGCGTCGTCGCGTCGCACCAGGCAGACGATGGGTACGTCCTTGGCGAGCGCCTTGAGCTGCGCGCCGTTCTTGCCGGTCGGCACCACGATCAGTCCGTCGATGCGGTGATCGACCAGCGTGGTGAGTGTGTCGCTCTCCTGCTGCGGATCGTCGCCGCCGATGCACAGAAGCATCTGATAACCCAGCGCCTTCAGGCGCGCCTGCACCACTTCGGCCATCACCTGGAACGAGGCGTTGGTGAGATTGTGGACGAGCAGCGCCACCAGCCGCGACTGTCCGGTCTTGAGGCCGCGCGCGATCGGGTTCGGCCGATAGCCGAGCTCGCGCGCGATGCGCGCAAGGCGCTGCTGCGTGCGCTCGCTGGTCGGGCCGGTTCCCGTCAGCGCCCGGGAAGCGGTGCTGACTGAAACACGGGCCGCCTGTGCCACATCTTTGAGCGTGACGCTCATCAAACCTGCCGATACACTGGAAACGATTGCAGAAACGCTATGGGCGAATCCCACGCGGATCAAGCTCAAAAAATGGATGGTGTTGCCCAATGCAGAGCCAGCGATGGAAACGATTGCACAAGCTGTGCGGATATCCCGAAGGCCACATCCATCGCCTGAAGTCACCCGAGCACCCGGCGATGCCCTGATGAAGACGTTCCGCGGCACCTATACCGTCATGATCACCCCGTTCACGGCCGGGGGCGAGGTCGATGTCGCGGCCTTGCGCGCCTTCGTCGACTGGCAGATCGCGGAGGGCATCCACGGGCTTATCCCGCTTGGCTCGACCGGCGAGTTTCTGTCCATGGACGATGACGAGAAGGCGCTGGTTGCCGAGGTCGTCGTTCGTCAGGCGGCGGGCCGCGTCCCCGTGCTGATCGGCACCGGTGCGGAGGATACGCGCGAGGTGGTGCGCCTCAGCCGCCGTGCCGAAAAACTGGGCGCTGACGGCGTGATGATCATCCCGCCGTTCTATTCGACGCCGACCGACGACGAGCTCGTGCATCACTACAAGACGGTGGCCGACGCGATCGCGCTGCCGATCATGGTCTACAACAATCCGGCAACCGCCAATGTCGATCTCAAGCCGCCGCTCGTGGCGCGGATCGCCGAGATCGACAACTGCCTCTATATCAAGGAGTCAACGCTGGAGGTGACGCGCGTGCGCGACATCATCCGCCTCTGCGGCGACAGGATGACGGTGTTCGGCGGCATCCTCGGATTCGAATCCTTTGTCGAGGGCGCGCAGGGCTGGGTGGCCGTGGCCTCCAACGTGGTCCCGGGGGAAATGGCCCGCATCTTCAGCCTCGTCGCCGACCACGGCGCGATCAAGGAAGCGCGCGAGCTCTACCTGAAATATCTGCCGGTGATCGAATTCGTCGGCGGCCAGGCCTACGTCGCCGGCAGCAAGGCCTTGCTCAGCCACATGGGTTTTGCAGCAGGCCACCCGCGCCCGCCGCGGCTGCCATTGCCGGCTGCACAGGATGCGGCCGCACGTGCCCTGGTCAAGACGTTCGATCTCGCCTGGCGCGGCGCGCCGGGTGCGGCTGCTTGAATCGAGGTGAACGGATGAACCTGCTCGACGGCGTCAAGATCCTCAGCTTCAATCACTATCTCGCGGGCCCGTTGGCCGCGCAGACGCTCGCCGATCTCGGCGCCGACGTCATCGCGGTCGAGCCGATCGAGGGGGCGTTCCAGCGCAACTGGGCGGTCGCCAACCACTTCGTCGCAGGCGACAGCGTCAATCATCTGGCCACGGGCCGCAACAAGCGCAGCCTCTCCGTCGATCTCAAGCATCCCGACGGCATTGCCGCGGTGAAGAAGCTGGTTGCGACCTCAGATGTCGTGATGGAGAACTTTCGGCCGGGCACCATGGCCAAGCTCGGCCTCGGCTACGACACCCTCAAGGAGATCAACCCCGGCCTGATCTATGCGGTGGCGACCGGCTTCGGATCGGACGGGCCGTACAAGGATCGTCCCGGCCAGGATCTCCTGCTCCAGGCGATGTCGGGTCTTGCGATGCGGACCGGGCGTGCCGATGGCGAGCCGACGGCGGTCGGCGCTGTCATCGTCGATCAGCATGCCGCCTCGCTCTATGCGATGAGCATCCTCGCGGCGCTGTTTGCCCGAACGAAGACGGGCAAGGGGCAGCTCGTCGAAGTGAACCTCTACCAGGCTGCGCTCGATCTCCAGGTCGAGCCGCTGACCGCCTGGCTCAATGGCGCGCCGTCGCCGACGTCGCGCGGTCCGGCCGGCATCGCGGCATGGTTCAGCCCCGGTCCCTACGGCATTCACGCCACGGCCGACGGCCATCTCGCGATTTCCATGGCATCGCCCAAGGCGCTTGCCGTCGCGCTCGAGAGCGAAGCGCTCAAGCAGTTCGGCGACACCGACAGTTTTTCCAAGCGCGAGGAGATCACGCGGATCGTTGCTGTCAGGCTGAAGCAGAAGCCGACGGCGGAATGGCTGCCCTCGCTTGAGGCCGCGCGAGTCTGGCATGCGCCGGTGCAGGATTATCGCGACCTCGAAACCGATCCCCAGCTCAAGCACCTCTGCGTGTTCAAGAGCGCCGAGAGTGCAGGGGGCGCGCCGATCCGGATGGTCGCGCATCCCGCGCGCTATGACGGCCGGACGCCGGAGGTGCGGCTGGTGCCGCAGCGGCTGGGCGCGCAGACGCGCGAGGTGCTCGGCGAGATCGGCTATGGCGCCGCGGAGATCGACGCGATGGTCGCGGGCAAGGCCGTCGGGGTGGCGCGATGATCGACTTTTCGCTCCCCGAGGAGACGCGCCTGCTGGTCGACACCGTACGCCGCTTCGTCGAGACGGAGGTGCAGCCGCTCGAAGACGTCGTGGAGCAGACGGCCAGGGTGCCGGCCGACGTGCTGGCCGTGACCAAAGCCAAAGCGCAGAAGCTCGGCCTGTACGCCATGAACATGCCGGCTGATGTCGGCGGCGGTGGTCTAACCTGCGTCGAGCATTGCCTGGTCGAGGAAGAATTCGGCAAGACCTCCGATGCGCTGATCCGCCGCGTGTTCGGCCAGGTCTATCCGATGCTGATGGCCTGCAAGGGCGACCAGGTCGGGCGCTATTTGCTGCCGACGGTCAAGGGTGACAAGATCTGCGCCATGGCGATTACCGAGCCGGGCGCCGGTTCCGACGCGGCATCGATCAGCACGACCGCGCATCTCGATGGCGACCAGTGGGTCCTCAACGGCACCAAGCACTTCATCAGCGACGGCGACATCGCCGACTACGTGATCCTGATGGCGCTGACCGACAAGGAGAAGCGGGCGCGCGGGGGCATCACCCTGTTCCTGGTCGACCGCGGCACACCCGGCTTCAAGGTCGCGCGCACCCAGCCGATGATGGGCCATCGCGGCTACGGCCATGCCGAGCTGACCTTCGAGGACTGCCGCATTCCGAAAGCGGCCGTGCTCGGCGAGGTCGGCGGCGGCTTCAAGCTGATCATGCAGAGCGTGCTCCAGATCCGGCTCGCCCATATCGGCGCCCGCGCCGTCGGCATGGCGCAGCGTGCGCTGGAGATGATGCGCAGGCATGCCGGCGAACGGCGCCAGTTCGGCCAGCTCATCGGCGACTTCCAGATGGTGCAGAAGCTGATCGCCGATTCCGCCACCGAGATTTTCGGCGTGAAGATGATGGTGATGAACGCGGCCTGGGACATCGATCAGGGCAAGGATGCGCGCGACAAGGTCTCGATGATCAAGGTCGCGGCCTCCGAGATGCAGGGCCGCGTCGTCGACCGCGCCATCCAGGTGTTCGGCGGCATGGGGTTCAGCAAGGACCTGCCGCTGGAGCGGATGTATCGCGACGCCCGCGTCACCCGCATCTACGACGGCACCTCCGAAATCCATCGCATGCTGGTTGCGCGCAGCACCATCAAGAACGGTTTGCAGCTCTAGGGAAGCGATCGATGTCTCACGCACCTCTCAAGCCCGGCGCCGCCTTCGCCTTCCGCAAAACCATGACGGTGGCCGAGCAGGCGATGTTCACCGGCATCAGCGGCAATCTCGGCGGTCTCTATGTCGACGCCGTCCGCGCGAAGAAAGCCGGCGCGTCGAACATGGTGGCCTTCGAACTCGCGGTCGGTGGTCTCGCGACGACGTGCCTCAGCCAACTCGGCGGTCCGACGCGGCGGATCGGCAGCATCGCGCTGAATTTTGCCGCGCCCGTGATCGTCGGCGAGTCCGTCGAAGCCAGGGCCGAGATCGTCTCCCTTGACGGCGACGACGCGGTCTGCCGGGTCACCTGCACGCTGTCCCCCTCAGGCGCCACCGTGGTCGACGGCACCGCGACGCTGGTACCCTTTGCCAAGGGCTGAGCCATGTACGAGCCGAAATCCTTCGACGATCTCAAGGTCAACGACAGGGTCAGCCTGAGCAAGACCATCACCGAGGCGGATGGCGCGCTCTATATCGCGGCGACCGGCGATTTCGGCCCCGTCCATGTCGACGAGGTCTATGCCGGTGCAACGCGCTTCGGCCGCAGGCTGGCGCCGGGGATCATGGTCGCGGGCCTCTGCACCAGCATCCTCACCTCTGAGCTGGTCGGCACCATCGGCGTCTCGGTGGAAGACCGCTTCTGGTTCACCGGTCCCGTGTTCTATGGCGACACGCTCACCTTCGACGTCTGGATCGCCGAGCAGCACGAGGAGGCGCGAACCATCATCTGGGAGGCGAGCGCGCGCAACGAGGGCGGCCTCGAAGTGCTGAAGGCGCGGGCGAGCCTGAAATTCCCACGGCGGAAACCGTCATGAGCAGGACGATGACGAGACCGGATTTGCGCGGTGTCACGGTCGCGACCGTGCTGCCCTTCAGGGATGACGGCTCGATCGACTGGGACGGCTACGCCCGCCTGCTAGACTATTGCGCCTGTCCGGACGGGATCGCAGCCGTGTTCGTCAATGGTCATGCCGGCGAGGGCGGGTCACTCTCGGACGACGAACGTCAGGCCGTGATCGAACGGACGCGCAAGCAGATCGGCGGCAAGCCGCTGCTCTCAGGCATCATCGCACATTCCACCGCGGAAGCGATCCATCAGGCCCAGCTCGCGGAAGCTGCCGGAGCCGATTGCGCTGTGCTGTTCCCGCCCGCGCCGCTCGGCGGCGGCGCCTCGGCGACCTCGCGCGCGCCGGTGGCTTTCGTGCAGGCAGTCAGCTCCGCGATCGGAATTCCGGTGTCGATCTTCCAGTATCCGCTGGCGTCCGGCTGCGGCTATTCGCCGGAGACGCTGGCCAAGATCGCAGCGCTCGACAGCGTCATCGCCGTCAAGGAAGGCAGCGATACCATGCTGGCCTACGACGAGAACCGGCGGGCGGTGAAGCAGGCCGACGCTTCCGTCGCGATCCTCCCGTCGAACTTCAACTGGTTCCTGCCGCAGCTTGCCGCCGGCGGTGACGGCATTCTCTCCGGCCTCGTCAGCCTCGCGCCGCATCTGTTCGCGGAGCTGTGGCAGGCCTCCCTCGCCGACGACCTCAAGGCAATGCGTGCCGTCAACGAGCGGCTCTATCCGATCGTTCGCGCCATCTACGGGCCTGCGCCGATCATGGACATGCACACGCGCATGAAGGTCGGGCTGAAGGCGCTCGGCCTGATCCGCAACGCCGATCCGCGGCCGCCGCTGCTGCCGGTTCTGCCTGCGCTGTGCGAGACCATTGCAACGACAGTCGACGCGGCGCGCGCGGCCGGCGACATCCGCGTGCGATGAGGGGCGAGAAGATGCCGGACGAAGCCTTCATCCATATCGTGCGGGTCGACATCGAGCCCGAGCACGAGGCTGCGTTCAACGCCTGGTACGAGCAGACCCATTTCCCCGATCTGCTCGCCTGTCCGGGCTGGCTCTCGGCCAAGCGCTTCGTCTCCATCGGTGACGGACCGAAATACGCCGCGATGTACGAAGTCGCGGGCCGCTGGGCGTTCGAGACGCCGGAGTTCCTGAAGGTGAAAGGCTTCGGTCCGTTCGGATCCCTGGTGAAGAATTTCATGCGGATCCAGCTCAGGCCGATGTCGGGACCGGCCTGAGTGGATCAAGGACGATGCTGTCTGCCACGTCGCGAAATCCGGCCGGCCGCATCCAAGAAACGTTGAGGGAGAATCCCGGACGAGGGACTGCATCGGTCATTGGCGTCTTACTGGAGGTATTCATGGTCTCGACACTGCTTAGCTTGGGTGTTGCTGCGGCACTCGTTCTTGCATCCGCGAACGCGCATGCCGCGTGTACGCCCGCGATCACCGACGATAATCTGATCGCGCCTGGCAAATTGCAGCTCTCCATCAACCCGACCAATCCGCCGCAGCAATTCGTCGACAAGGACGGTCAGCTGCAGGGCCTCAATGTCGAGCTCGCCGCCGAGCTCGGCAAGAGATTGTGTCTTCCGGTCGAACTCGTCCGGATGGATTTTCCGGCCATGATCCCCGCGATGAGCGCGGGCCGCATCGACGGCATCGACACCGGCATGTTCTGGACCGAGGAACGCTCCAAGCTGATGTACATGGTGCCTTACGCCATTCAGGCCATTTCGGTCGTGGTTGCGCCCGACAGCGGCACAAAAATTGCTACCGAGAATGACCTGATCGGAAAAACATCCGCCGTCGAGGTCTCGACCTACCAGATGAACTGGCTCAAGAAGCTCAGCGATGCCAGCGTTGCGAAGGGCGGCACCGCCGTCGAGATGCGAACTTTCCCGACCGCCACCAACGTCGTCAGCGCGCTTCTCGCCGGACAGGTAGACAACGCGCTCCTGGTCGACAGCGTCGCGCGCGATCTCGCCGGCCGCGGCCGCGTCAAGGAAGTGCTGAGCGGCCTCGGCACCGCGCGCACCACGCTCGGCTTCCGCAACAAGACGGTGGTCGATGCCGTCGTCAAGGCGCTCAATGCGATGCGCGCCGACGGCAGCTACCAGGCGCTGTTCGACAAGTTCGGCCTGACCAGCATGCCGGCCGACCAGCCGCTTGCCATCGCCGGCCCCGGTCCGGCCTGATACCAACGGAGACGAGCCGATGAGCCATTTCAGTCCGACGGCCGCCGTCAGCTACTTCTTCAACTACTTCCTGATGAAGGGAGTGCTCGTCACCATCGGCTTGACGGTGGCGGCAGTCGTCGGCGGATTGATCCTCGGGATGGGCATCGCGCTATTGCGCATGTCGTCGAATCCGGTGCTCGCGGGTGTCGCGCGCTTCTACATCTGGTTCTTCCGCGGCACGCCGCTGCTGATCCAGCTCGTCGTGATCTACAGCGGCCTGCCGCAGCTCGGCATCAAGTTCAGCGTGATCGCCTGCGCGCTTGTCGGGCTGATCCTCAATGAGGCCGCTTATCTCGCCGAGATCGTGCGCAGCGGCTTCATGGCGGTGTCGGCGGGTCAGCGCGAAGCCGCCTGGGCGCTCAGCCTGTCACCCTGGGTCACGTTCCGCCGCGTGACCCTGCCGCAGGCGTTCCGGCTGATGATCCCGCCGCTCGGCAACTCCATCAATTCGCTGCTGAAGGCGACCTCGCTTGCGTCCGTGATCTCGGTCGAAGAGCTGATGCGCCGCAGCGACATGCTGATGCAGGAGCATTTCCAGATCCTCGAAGTCTATGCGGCTGCAACGGCGTATTACCTGATCCTCACCTCGGTCTGGGACGCGGTGCAGCGCCGGCTCGAGAAGCATTTCGGCCGATCGAGCGTTGCGAAATCCAGGAAGATTGCGGCGAGGGCGCCGATCGCGCAGGCGAGCGCGGAGGCCCGGGCATGAGCGAGACGCCGATGAATATGGAGGGCGCGACGATGCAGCCGCAGTTGCGCGAGGTTCCCGCGGTTCGCATGGAAGCAGTCTACAAGCACTATGGCGATTTCACCGCGCTCGACCAGATCGACCTCAAGGTCGCCAAGGGCGAGAAGATCGTGGTCTGCGGTCCCTCCGGCTCGGGCAAGTCGACGCTGATCCGCTGCATCAACCACATCGAGAAGCACGACGAGGGCCTGATCTACGTGAACGGCGTCGAGCTCGACCATCAGCGCAAGAGCATCGATGCCGTCAGGCGCGACACCGGCATGGTGTTCCAGAGCTTCAATCTGTTTCCGCACATGACGGTGCTGGAGAACTGCACGCTGGCGCCGATGACGGCGAACGGCATGAGCGAGATGGAGGCCAAGGACCTCGCCATGCATTTCCTGACAAAAGTCCGGATTCCGGATCAGGCCGGGAAATTCCCCGGGCAGCTGTCCGGCGGCCAGCAGCAGCGCGTCGCCATCGCGCGGGCGCTGTGCATGCGGCCCAAGATCATGCTGTTCGACGAGCCGACCTCGGCGCTCGACCCCGAAATGGTCAAGGAGGTGCTGGAAACCATGAAGAAGCTCGCGGAAGAGGGCATGACCATGCTGTGCGTGACCCATGAGATGGGCTTTGCCCGTGAGGTCGCCGACCGAATCGTGTTCATGAACGAGGGCAAGGTGGTCGAGCAGGCCGCGCCGGAGGAGTTCTTCAAGCATCCGAAGTCGGAGCGGGCGCGGACGTTCCTCGACCAGATCATTCACTAGCTGGCGATGTCGGCGGCGATGCGGACATTCAGCGACCGCCTGCGTGGCATTCACGCCGCCACGATCGTGCCGATGACGGCCGATTTCGCGGTGGATGAGGCGCAGCTCGCGGCGCATATCGCTTCGGTCGCGTCCACGCCCGGCATCAAGGGGCTGTTGGTCAACGGTCACGCCGGTGAGAATTTTGTGCTGTCGCTGGCCGAGAAGCGGCGGGTGGTGGAACTGGCGCGCCGGCACGCGCCGAAGGACTGCCTGATCGTCTCCGGGGTCAACCATGAATCGAGCCTGGAAGCCGCGCGCGAGGCTGCCGCATCGGAGCAGGCCGGCGCGGACGGGCTGCTGGTGTTTCCGCCCAACAGCTGGGCGCTCGGCCATGCCGATGAGTGCGTGATCGAGCATCACGGCCGCATTCGCGATGCCACGACGGTGCCGCTGATGCTCTACGCTGCGCCCGTCGGCGCCGGAGCCATGGCTTATGCGCCACCGCAGCTTGAACTGCTCCTGGCCGATCCTCGCTTCGTTGCGATCAAGGAGGGCAGCTGGGAGGTTGCGACGTACGAACAGAATCTCAGGTTGATCCGCAAGGTGCGGCCGGACTTCGTCGTGCTCGGCTCCGGCGACGAACATCTGCTGACCAGCTATCTCATCGGCTCGGCCGGCAGCCAGGTCAGCCTTGCCTGCGTCGCGCCGGAGCTTGTCGTCAGCCTCTGGACTGCGGCGGAAGCCGGCGATTGGGAGCGGGCGCGCGCCGCGCACGAAAAGCTCTATCCGCTGGCGGTCGCGATCTACCGCGATGCGCCGGGAGGACGCGCGACCGTGCGTCTGAAAGCCTGCCTGAAGCTGCTCGGGCGTCTGTCATGCGACGCGGCGCGACCGCCGCAGCCGGCGGCGACGCCAGCAGAGCTTCACGGGCTCGAACTGGCCTTGCGAACCGCCGGCTATGGGTAACGCTTCGGCTTCAGCCAGCGCTTACTGTTCGTACAATAAAGCGAGGCTGAGCCGACCGCGGTGCATAGCTCATAGGCACGGAGGTCTCCGGCAGCGCCGGTCGATCGCCTGCAAATTAGACAGAGGATGTCGAGTTGCTCCCATTGCAGTGCAGCAGATGCTACGATTTGCGCGGAGAAATCCGTGGTGCGCTGCACTTTTCCCGCGTGGAGCCGTCCGCGCTTGCGTGCTCTCCGCGCAAGCAGAGCTGCACCAAATCGTGCACCTGGTGGCGCGGCGCGCGGCGGCGCTCGTGCGTAAGTCCTGTGGTTTGCGACAACGCTGGGCCTATCCCGCGCCCATCACTCTGTCGCACGCTCCCGGTCGGTGGCATCACAGGGGATGCATGATGAGCGATCTCGGTTTGGTATTGGTCTGCGATGGACGGCAAGGACTCGGGTCCGGCTCGGACGTCACGCGTAGCTGACCCCTGCACATGAGCTCTTCCGAACATCACTGGGAGGTCGGCACCGATATCGGTGGTACCTTCACCGATATCATCGCGATCCGGCGCGACTCCGCCGAGGCGCGGATCGCCAAGGTGCCGTCGCGCCCCGACGCGCCCGCGCAGGCGATGCTGGAGGCCATCGAGGCGGTGGGCTTGCGCAAGAGCGAGGTCAAGCGCTTCGTCCACGGCACCACGCGCGTCACCAACGCCATTGTCGAGGGGCGGTTGCCGAAAGTGGCGCTGGTCGCGACCGAGGGCTTTGCCGATGTGCTGGAGATCGCGCGCTATCGCCGCCGCGATCTCTACCGGCTCGACATTCCGCCGAAATCGCCGCCGCTGGTGCCGCCCGAACGATGCTTTGGGCTCGCCGAGCGCATCGATCACGAAGGCGGGGTGCTGAAGGCGCTGGACGAAGCGGAGATCGAGCGTCTGGTGGCTTGGCTGAAAGAGACCGGCGTGCAAAGCGTGGCCGTGGCCTTGCTTCACGCCTATGCCAATCCTGTGCATGAAAAGATGCTGGGCGAGCGTCTCAGGGGTGTCGTCGCCCACGTCTCGCTCTCCCACGAGGTCAATCCCGAGGCGCGCGAATACGAGCGGACCTCGGCCACGGTGTTCAATGCGGCGGCGATGCCGATCGCCGTGGAATATCTCAGCGAGCTCGAACAGCGGCTGCCGATCGGGCCCGGCCTGCAGGTGTTTCATTCCGCCGGCGCCATGATCCCGATTTCCGCCGTGAAGCGGCGGCCGCTGGTGATGGCGATGTCGGGGCCGGCGGCCGGCGTCTCGGCATCGGTGAGCATCGCGCGCCAGCTCGGCGCCTCGCGCATGCTGACCTTCGACATGGGCGGCACCACGACGGACGTCTGCCTGATCGTGGACGGCCAGGCCGAGATGGCGGACGGCCGCATGCTCGGCGACAAGCCGCTGCGCCAGCCGATGCTGGCGGTTCATTCCATCGGCGCCGGCGGCGGCTCGATCGTCCGCAACGGTCCCGGCGGCCTCACAGTCGGGCCCGAGAGTGCCGGCTCCGAGCCGGGGCCGGCCTGCTACGGCCGCGGCGGCACGGAGCCGACCATCACCGATGCCAACGCCGTGCTCGGCTATCTCAATCCCGAAACGAAGCTTGGCGACCGTATCGGGATCGACGTCGAATCCGCCAAGCGCGTCATTGAGCCGATCGCGCAGGCGCTGAGCCTCAGCCTGACCGAAACGGCGCTCGGCATCATCAAGGTCGCCAACGCGACCATGGCCCGCGCGCTCCGCCGCGTCACGGTCGAACGCGGCATCGACGGGCGCGACTGCACGCTGCTCGCTTTCGGCGGCGGCGGCCCGATGCATGCCGCGGGTCTCGCCGATCTCTACGGGATTGCGCAGGTGGTGGTCCCGAGCGCGTCGAGTGCGTTCTCCGCGCTGGGCTGCCTCACGGCCGATTTCAGTTTCCTCCAGCAGCAGACGCTGCGCGCCGCCCTCGACGGCATCGATCTCGCGCGCGTGTCGGAGCGGATCACCGCGCTGATTGACGATGCCTCCGCGCCGCTGATCGCCAATGGCGTTTCGGCGGCGGAGATCCAGGTCGAGCTGGTAGCCTTGATGCGCTACGCCGCGCAGAACGATGCCATCCCGGTATCCTTCACGCTGCCGCTCGACGTCGCACAGTTGAAGAAGGACTTCCTGGCGCGGCACCATGAGATGTTCGGCTATGCGACCGGCGAGCCATGCGTCATCGAGTCCGTGCGGGTGCAGGCCCGCCGCCCGTCGACGACCGTCGTCAGCCGGCCGGCGACGGCGGCGAGGGCGGCCTCGTCCGGCAGGCGGACCTGCTCGTTCGATGGTTTCCACGAGATCGCGACAGCGATCGTCGACCGCGCCTCGCTGGTGGAGACCGTCAGCGGCCCGGCCATCATCGAAGACGCGTGGTCGACGGTGGTGGTGCCGCCGGGCTGGCAGGCGAAGCAAGACGAGGCCGGCAATCTGTTCCTGACACGGAGGGCGGCATGAAGCTCGATCCGTTCGTCGTCGAAGTCATCAGGCATGGGCTCTCCGCCGCGGCCGAAGAGATGAGCCTGGTGATGACGCGCTCGGCGCGCTCGCCGCTGCTGCGCGAAGCGGGCGATCTCTCGTCTGCGATCACCGACGGCCATGGCGGGCTGGTCGGGCAGGGCCGCGACATTCCGATCCATCTCGGTGCGATGGCTTACACCATCCCTGAATTGCTGAAGGTGATGCCGCGCGAAAACCTGAACGACGGCGACGTTGTGATCTACAATGTCGGTGCGCTCGGCGGCAACCATCTCAACGACGTCAAGGTCGTGCGGCCTGTCTTCGTCGAGGGTGAGATCGTCGCGTTCGCGATCAGCCTCGCGCACTGGCCCGACATCGGTGGCACCTGGCCCGGCAGCTATTTCGCAAAAGCCGTCGACACCTTCCAGGAGGCGATGCGAATTCCGCCGGTGCTGATCGCAACCTCGGCCGGCGTCAACACCCCGATCGTGCAGCTGCTCAAGGCCAACGTCCGCGACCCCGAGTCCTGCGAGGGCGATCTCCTGGCGCAGATCGCGGCGACCAAGGCCGGTGAGAAGCGCATCGTCGAGCTCTGCCGCGAGCACGGCAAGGCAGTCTTCATGGCGACGCAGTCGCGCCTGCACGATCTCTCGGAGATCGAGATGCGGGAAGCGCTTCGCGCGCTGCCTGATGGCGTCTACGAGGGCGAAGACCATCTCGACGACGGCAGCGCGAACAACGCGCCGGCGCGGATCCACGTCAAGATCACGATTCGCGGCGACGAGGCGACGTTCGATCTGTCCGGAAGCTGCGACCGCGTCTCGAATTTCTGCAACACGACGCCGTTCATGGCGCGCTCGGCGGTCGCCTACGCCGCACGCATCATGAGCGGGCGCGACATGAACCAGAACGCCGGCGCGCTCCGGCCTCTGACCATCATCACGCGCCCGGGCTCGATCCTGGAGCCGGGCTGGAACGCTTCCGTTGCCGCCGGCAACCACGAGACGTCGATGCGCATCGTCGATGCGATCTTTCGCGCGATGCAGGACACGATTCCGGAGCGCCTGTCCGCGGGGGGCGCGACCACCGCGGGCGTGCTGTTCTTCGCCGAGCCGCGGCCGAACGGGTCCTGGAAGATGCTGTACGAGGTCCATGGCGGCGGCGAAGGCGCGGCACGATCGCGCCGGCACCTCGGCGACGCGGGTGCATCTGTCCAACACCTCGAACACGCCGGTCGAGGTGATCGAGGCGAATTACGCGATCCGGCTCGAGCAGCAGGCCATTCGCCGGAATTCCGGCGGCGCGGGCGCGCATCGCGGCGGTGACGGCTCGGTCCGCACCTACCGCATCCTCGCGCCCTCGATGCATCTCACCACCTGCATCGAGCGTATGGTGATGGCGCCCTGGGGCATGCAGGGCGGCGAGTCCGGCAAGGCCTGCCGCATCTCGCTGGTCAGGCAAGGCGCGAACGTCGCGATCGACGGCAAGTCGAACCTGGTGTTGCAGCAAGGCGATCTCGTCACGATCGAGATGTGCGGCGGCGGCGGTTACGGCCCCGCGGCGGCGAAGTGAGGGGATCCGCGATGAGCAGATTGTTGCGAACCGGTTTGAATGCGGGCGATAGCGCGCCGATGGCCGTGGTCGGCGGCGAGGGCGTCTACTTTCACCTGTCCGATGGCCGCAAGCTGATCGACGGCAGCAACACCGGCGGCGGTCTCGGCCATCGTCACCCCGCGATGGTCGAGGCGATCCGCCGTGCAGCCGACACGCCCGTCGTCAACGAGGGGTGGACCTGGGTCGGCCGCGAACAGGCCGCCGACGATCTGATGGCGACGGCCTTCAAGGGCGAAGAGGACTGGGTCGGCGCGGTGCGCTTCTGCATCAGCGGCAGCGAAGCCAACGACATGGCGCTGTCGCTCTGCCAGGCGCTGACGCAGCGTTCCGCGCTGGCGACGCGCGAGCGCGCCTATCACGGCATCACCGGCCTGTCGCGCAGCATGACGGTGCAGCCGCAATGGCACGGTGGCCTTGCGGTGCACGCGGGCGGCTCAAAACTGCCGGCGCCGATGGCGCCGGTGCGGATCCTGCCGGCGCCGGATGGCGCGATCTATGGCGGGCCGGCCAACAACACCCCGCCGAGCGAATATCTCGCCGATGCCACGCGGCTGCTGTCGGACACCGCTGCAACCATCATCGACTACACGCAAGGCGGCATCTACTACGACGCCGTCTATCAGGACGAGGTGGCGCGCTGTGCGCGGCAAGCCGGCTCGTACTGGATCGCGGACGAGGTCGTCACCGGCGCAGGTCGCGCGGGCCGCTGGTTCGCCTTCCAGGGCGCGCAGAGCCGCCCCGATATCGTGACGCTGGGAAAGTCGCTCGGCGGCGGCGCGGCGGCGGTGGCCGCGGTTGTGGTATCCAAGGACATCGTCGAGCGGCTCAAGGGCACGAGCTGGCAGAACTACGGCACTCTGCGCGGTCATCCCATCAGCATGGCCGCCGTCAGCGCATACTTGAAGGTCGTTAGTGACGACGGGATTCTGGAGCACGTGCAAAACGTGGAGAAGCTGTTCGCCCGCCGCCTGCTGGCGATCGCGCAAAAGCATCCGAGCGTGCAGCGCGTGGCCGGGCAGGGGCTGCACTGGACGGTGGAGCTGCACGGTCCGGACTGGCGTACCTGGCATGCCGACACCACCGAGGTGCCGATCGCCTCGCGCGTCGCGGAGCGGGCGCTGGAGGCCGGCGCGGTGATCGGCACCAGCGGCGAGCAGACTTCGCTTTTCCTGGCACCGCCGCTGGTGATCTCCGAGTGCGAGGCGGACCTTCTTCTGGATGCGCTCGACCATGGCCTCGACATTGCCGATGCGGAGCACGGCTGATGCGCGCTATGCAATGCACACCATGCCGCCTCGCTGGTGCCCGGCTGGAAATTCCGGGCCATGCTGCGTTAAGCTGCGTGCGCCGACACGCTCCTGAAACTGCGATCCCCAATCTCGTCAAGAAACTCAAGAAATCAGGAACTCGCTGATGCGTATCGTCAATGTCGCCGCCGCCCAGATGGGCCCGATCCAGAAAGCCGACAGCCGCGAGGCCGTGGTCAAGCGCATGATTGCGCTGATGGACGAGGCCAAGAGCAAGAGTGCCGACCTCATCGTCTATCCCGAGCTGGCGCTGACGACGTTCTTCCCGCGCTGGTATGTCGAGGATCGCGCCGAGTTCGACATCTGGTTCGAGCGCGAGATGCCGAACGCGGCGACGAGGCCGTTGTTCGAACGCGCGGCGCAGCACGGGATGGCGATGAATTTCGGCTATGCCGAGCTGACGCCGGACGGCCACCATTTCAACACCGCGATCCTGACCAACAAGGCCGGCAAGATCGTCGGCAAATACCGCAAGGTCCATCTCCCGGGCCATGTCGACTACGATACCAGGCGCTCGCACCAGCACCTGGAGAAGCGCTATTTCGAGCCGGGCGATCTCGGCTTCAAGGTCTGGCGCGAGCTTGGCGGCATCATCGGCATGGCGATCTGCAACGATCGCCGCTGGCCCGAGACCTATCGCGTGATGGGCCTGCAGGGCGTCGAGATGGTGCTGATCGGCTACAACACGCCGTCCGTGAATGCGGAGAAGAGCGAGGAGGGCGTCGAGAAGCGCCTGTTCCACAACCGCCTCTCGGTGCAGGCCGGCGCCTATCAGAACGCGACCTGGGTCGTCGCGGTCGCCAAGGCCGGCGTCGAGGATGGTCACCCGCTGTTCGGCGGCAGCCTGATCGTCGATCCCGATGGCGAGATCGTCGCCGAAGCCAGGACCGAGGACGACGAGGTTCTGGTTCACGCCTGCGACCTCGATGCGACCACCTTCGGCAAGACCACGATCTTCGATTTCGCCCGGCACCGCCGCATCGAGCATTACGGCCTGATCACCAGTCAGACCGGCGCGGTGCCGCCGCCGGAGAAGTGACGCCGATGGCGGACAAAGGCATCTCCCTGCGTGAGCTCGACCCACGCGATCGCTACAAGCTGCTCTGCGGCGTGGTGGTGCCGCGGCCGATCGCGCTGGTGACGACGCTGGACGAGAATGGTGCCGTCAATGCCGCACCGTTCAGCTTCTTCAACGTGTTCTCGGAAAGCCCGGCGTTGATCGTGCTCGGGCTCCAGCACAAGCCGGATCACTCGCCGAAGGACACGACCCGCAACATCCGTCGCGACGGCGAGTTCGTGGTGCACATGGTGGACGAGGCGCTGTCGGTCGCGATGAACGACTGCGCCGTCGATTTTCCCTCCGGCGACAGCGAGGTCGCCGCGACCGGGCTGGCGACGCTTCCCTCGGTCGATGTAAAGGTGCCGCGCCTTGCTGCTGCGCCCTTTGCGCTGGAGTGCCGGCGTCATGTCGTGCTGAACTTCTCGCCGGACCGCGAGCTCCTGGTCGGCGAGGTGCTCCGGGTGCACGCCCGCGAGGGTCTCGTCGATGAAGCCAATATGTACGTCGATCTCGACGCCTACCGTCCGATCGGCCGCATGTTCGGCAACCTCTACACCACGCAGCGGGACACGTTTGCGCTTGTCCGCGAGAGCCATGCGCAATGGCTCGCGCGCCAGGACGCCAAAGAGCTGAAGGACGCCTAGTGGGCCGAGAACTGCACCGTACCCAGCGCCATGGTGACGGCCGCCTGTGTCGGGTCGATCACGGGAATGCGCAGCGCCTCTTCGAGCGGGCGGCGGTGGCGCGCCATGCCGGCACAGCCCATCACGATGGCGCGGGCGCCGTCCTCGTCGCGCAGCGCGCGGCCGATTTCGATCATCCTGGCGAGCGTGCCTTCGCCGGACGCCGTCTCGGCGACGCTCATGTTCAGCGGCCGCTCGCCGGCGAGGCGGTCGGTCAGGCCCATCTGCCTGAGATAGCGAATGTGACGCGGAATCGAGCGCTGGGCAATGGCGATAACACCGAAGGTCTCCGCGCGGGCCAGCGCCGTCAGCACGCCGCACTCGGCGATGCCGAACACGGGGCGGTCGGTGCCTTCGCGGCAGACCTGAAGCCCGGGATCGCTGTAGCAGGCGATCACGAAGGCGGCAAAACTGTTGTCGCTTTCGACCAGCTTTCGCAGCGGCATCGCAACGCTGTCGACGTCCGCCTGGCTTTCGATGCCGAACGGACCCTCGGCCAGCGTCTGGCAGACCACCTCCGGCCCGCCCTCGAAACCGAGCGGCTTCAGCGCGTCCTCCAGCCCCTGCGTAACCGCAGGATTGGAGTTCGGATTGATGACGAGAATGCGCGCCCGGGACATCATGGTCTTCCTGCGAAATTACGAGTACGTACCTCGAGCCTATCACGGAGTGCCTCATGACTGAACCCGCTTACGATCTGATCATCCGCGGCGGCCGCGTCGCCACCACCACCGACGTCTTCGAGGCCGACGTCGCCATATCAGGCGAGACCATCGCAGCGATCGGCCGCGGGCTTCCCCCCGCCAAGCGCGAGATCGACGCGCGCGGCAAGCTGGTGCTGCCCGGCGGCGTCGACAGCCACGCCCATATCGAGCAGCTATCGGCCGCCGGCATCATGAACGCCGACACGTTCGAGAGCGCGACGGTCTCTGCCGCGTTCGGCGGCACCACCACGGTGATCCCGTTCGCCGCCCAGCATGTCGGCATGAAGCTGCCGCAGGTGGTGGAGGACTATCACGCGCTGGCGAAGAAGGGCGCGGTGATCGACTACGCCTTTCACATGATCATCGCGGATGCGACCAGGGAGACGGTCGAGGAGCACGTTCCGGCGCTGGTGAAGCAGGGCCATGCCTCGATCAAGATCTTCATGACCTACGACCGGCTCAAGGTCGACGACGAGCCGCTGCTCGACATCCTGCTCGCCGCGCGCCAGTCGGGCGCGATGCTGTGCGCCCATGCCGAGAACCACGGCATCATCGCCTGGATGGTGAAGCGGCTGCTGTCACGCGGCTACACCTTGCCGAAATACCATGCCGTCAGCCACGCCCGCGTGTCGGAGGCGGAAGCCTTCACGCGGCTGATCGGCATGGCGGCGCTGATCGACCAGCCGATCATGATCTTCCATGTCTCGACCGCCGAAGGCGCCAAGGTGATCCGCGACTCGCGCGGACAGGGCTTGAAGGTCTTTGCGGAAACCTGTCCGCAATATCTGTTCTTGACCGCCAACGATCTCGACAAGCCCGGCGCCGAAGGCGCCAAGTGGATGTGCAGCCCGCCGCCGCGGACGCATGCCGACCAGGAGGCGCTGTGGCAGGCGCTCTCGCTGGGCGATCTCCAGACCATCTCGTCGGATCATGCCCCCTATCGCTACGACGAGACCGGCAAGCTGCGCGCCGGCCCCAATCCGAACTTCAAGCAGGTCGCGAACGGCCTGCCGGGACTAGAGCTGCGGCTGCCGCTGCTCTTCGATGCGATGGTCTCGAAGGGCCGCTTGGGCCTGGAGAAATTCGTCGAGCTCACCGCGACAGCGCCCGCAAAGATCTACAATCTGCATCCGCGCAAGGGCTCGATCGCCGTCGGTGCCGACGCCGACATCGCGATCTGGGATCCCGACCGCGAGACCGTGATTGCCGACGAGATGATGCACGATCTCGCCGGCTACACGCCGTTCGCGGGCCGCAAGCTGAAGGGCTGGCCGGTGTCGGTGCTCTCGCGCGGCCGCGTGATCGTCGAGGGCAACAAGTGTCTCGCAAGCGCGGGTAGCGGAAAATTCCTGGCGCGCAGCGGCGGCGAGGCGGCGAAGCCGACGGGCCGGCTGGTGGCGGACATGGATCCGGAACGGAATTTCGGGGCAAAACTGCTGTGATGTTGGATCGCGTGCGATGAAGATCGTCGTCTTCGGCGGCACCGGCTTTGTCGGCCTCAATCTTGCCGAGGTGCTGCTTGCGCGCGGCCATGAGGTGACGCTGTATGATCGTGCGCCGCTGCCTGCAGCTGCGCATCGATCCCTGGGCGAGTATCGCGAGCGGCTGAGGGTCGTTCAGGGCGACATCACCGACGCGGAAGGCATCGACACCCTCATTGCCGGGGGCTCCGACGCAATCGTGCTAGGCGCCGCGGTCACCGCTGGCGATGACCTCGAACGGGCATCGCCAGCGCGCGTTCTCGAGATCAACGTCATGGCCCAGATCCCGATCCTGCAAGCGGCGATCCGGCATGGTGTTCGCCGGGTCGTCAATCTGTCCTCCGCATCGGCCTATGGCGCTGCGGGCCGGCGGGCCCCGGCCCTGGAAGAGGAAACGCCCTGCGATCCCGTCTCGTTCTATGCCATCAGCAAGTTCACCTCGGAGCGATCGGTGGCGCGGCACGCCGAGCTTTTTGGCGGTGATTTCCTGAGCGTGCGCTTAAGTGCCGTCTTCGGTCCATGGGAGCGGCCCGGCTCGGTGCGCGATACGCCGAGCGTCCAGTTCCAGATTCTGGCCGCGTTCGCGCGCGGCGAACCGGCGCTCCTCCCTGCACCAGGCATCAAGGATTGGACCTACGCGCCGGACGCTGCCGAAGCGGTGGCGGTGCTGATCGAGGCCGAGCGGCCGCGCCACCGGCTCTACAACATCTCCAGCGGCACGGCCTGGTCTGCACTGCAATGGGGCGAGGCGTTTGCGGCCCTGCATCCCGGGCTGGAGTGCCGGCTTGCCTCTCCCGGAGAGAAGACTGTCATCAAGCTTCACGGCGGGGATCGTGCACCGATGTCGATCAAGCGGATGGCCGACGAGTTCGGCTGGCGCGCCCGGTTCGGCTGCGCGGAGTCGGCCGCTGCGATGAGCGCCTGGTGGATGCAGCACAAGGAGGGGATCTGACATGCGGCTGCAGGGGCGCACCGCCATCATCACCGGAGCGGGCTCGGGCATCGGCCGGGCCAGTGCCAAGCTGTTCGCGGAAGAGGGCGCGCGCCTTGCTCTGGTCGACCGTGATGCTGCTGGTCTTGAGGAAACGCTGAGCCTGGTCGGCGCGGCAACGACGCATGTCGGCGACGTCGGTGATGCCGCCTTCGCCGAAGTCGTTGTTAGCGACGTCGTGGCGCAGCATGGCCGGCTCGATATCCTCATGACCGCTGCCGGCTTCTCCGTCGGCGGTACGGTGCTGACCACGAGCGTGGAAGACTGGGACGCCGTGTTCCGCGCCAATGTCGGCGGCACCTGGCTGTGGGCACGGGCCGCCGTGCCTCACATGCAGCGGCAGAACAGCGGTTCGATCATCACGCTGGCGTCGCAGCTTGCGATGGCCGGCGGCAAGGGTAACAGCGCCTACATCGCCGCCAAGGGCGCGATCATCAGCCTGACGCGGACGATGGCGGTGGACTTCGCCACCGACGGCATTCGCGTCAATGCGATTGCGCCCGGCGCGATCGATACGCCGATGCTTCGCCGCAGCTTTGCCCGTCACGCCAATTCAGAAGAAGTGCGCGAAGCCTCCCGCAACCGCCACGCCATGAAGCGGTTCGGTGCTGCGGAAGAGATCGCGCAGACGGCACTGCATCTCGCAAGCGATGCCTCTTCGTTCACGACCGGCACCGTCATGGTGGTCGACGGAGGCTGGCTCGCGTCATGAGTGACGGGCTGACCAAGCTTGAAGCGGACGTCCGCGCCGATCTGGCGATGATCGCGCATCCCGGCGCCGCGTGGCTCGAGCCGAAGACGGGGCCGGACGGCAAGCCCGCGCTGGACGTGCTCATCATCGGCGCCGGCCAGTCCGGCATCGCCATCGGCTTCGGCCTGATGCGCTCCCGCGTCAGCAACATCCTGCTGCTCGACAAGGCCGAGGAGGGGAAGGAGGGCCCGTGGCTCACCTATGCCCGCATGCCGACGCTGCGCAGCCCGAAGGACTACACCGGCCCGGATCTCGATATCCCCAGCCTGACCTACCAGTCCTGGCACGAGGCCCGCTTCGGCAAGGACAGCTGGCAACAGCTCGGCCTGATCGAGCGAGAGCATTGGGCCGAGTATCTGCTCTGGCTGCGGCGCACGATCGGCTTGCCGGTGCGCAACGCCTGCGAACTTCTGGAGATCGCGCCGGCGTCCGACGGCCTGCTCGCCGCGCGCGTGGAGCGGGCATGGGAAGTCGAGACCCTTTACGCCCGCAAGATCGTGCTGGCGACAGGGCAGGAGGGCATGGGCGGCTGGATGATCCCGCAGCAGCTGGCGCATCTGCCAGCGGGTTCGGTCGCAACCGTTGCCGACGACATCGCTTTCGAAAGCCTGCGCGGCAAGCGCGTCGCCGTGATCGGTGCCGGCGCATCCGCCTTCGACAATGCGGCAACCGCGCTGGAGGCGGGGGCCGCCGAGGTGCACCTGCTGTGCCGCCGCGCAGAGATCCAGGTGATCCAGCCCTATCGGTGGCTGACGTTTCGCGGGTTCCTGCGTCATCTCAGCGACCTCGACGACGCCTGGCGCTGGCGCTTCATGCGAAAAATCCTCGAAATGCGCGAGGGATTTCCGCAACCGACCTACGACCGCTGCGCGCGTCATGCCAACTTCACATTGCATGAGGGCGCTCCGGTCGAAGCGGCGCGGAAGACCGAGCACGGCATTGCATTGCAGACGCCGCGCGGAACCATTACCACCGATTTCGTCATCTGCGGCACCGGCATCGACATGAACGTTGCCGGCCGCGGCGAGCTCTCCAATTTCGCCGGCAACATCGCCACCTGGGCCGACCGCTACCACCCGCCCGAGGACGAACGCAACGAACGGCTCGGGCGCTTTCCCTATCTCGCCGACGACTATGCCTTCACCGAGCGCGTGCCGGGAAAGACGCCCTGGATCGCCGACATCCATCTCTTTGCCATCGCCTCGACCATGAGCTTCGGTCCATCGGGATCATCGATCAACGCGATGACGACGGCGGTTCCGAAAATGATCCACGGCCTGACGCGCGGCCTGTTCCGCTCCGATATCGCGCGTCACTGGGCCTCGCTCGGCGCCTATGACGTGCCGCAGGCCGTGGTCACGCGGCCGGCGCGAAAAACCGAGGAAACGCTGTGATCATCCATGCGCCGCCGCGACGATGCGTCCTCAAAAACGCCCCATGAGACTGGCGCGCAACTTGCTTCTTTCTTAACCTGCCTTGCTGGCGTTCTCGTTCGAAATTCAGGGAAAAACCAATGCGTTTTGTGTCTTTCAGGCCGGCGACCTCAGTCCTTGCTGCCACTGCGCTGTTGCTCATCGCCACCGCGCCGTCGCAGGCGCAAACCAGGGCGGAGACATTGCGCTATGTGACGGGCGCATCCGTCAACACGCTCGATCCCAACATCCCCGGTTCGACCCGCGAGTCCTTCGCGCTGAGCATGAGCACCTATGACCGCCTGGTCGCGTTCGGCCGCAAGCAGCTCAATGGCAAATGGGTGTTCGATCTCGACACGATCACGGGCGAGCTCGCCGAATCCTACGAGGTCAGCCCCGACGGCCTGAAGCTCACCTTCCGCCTGCGCAAGGATGCAAAATTCCAGGACGGCTCGCCCGTCACGGCCGATGACGTCAAATGGTCGCTCGATCGCTGCGTCACCGCGCCGATCCTCGGCAAGGCGCAGCTGCTGACGGGCTCGTTGACGTCGGCCGATCAGTTCAAGGTGATCGATCCGCTCACCATCGAGGTGACGCTGCCAAAACCGGACAAGCTCGCGCTGCCGAACCTTGCCACTGTCTACCCGATGATCATCAACTCGAAAGTGGCAAAGGAGCACGCGACCGCTGACGATCCCTGGGCAACGGCCTGGCTGAAGGAGCACACTGCCGGCAGCGGCGCTTACGTGATCGAGAGCTTCAAGCCGGGCGAGCAGGTGATCGTCAAGCGCAACGAGGACTGGAACCGCGGCTCGGCCAGCAAGCCGGCCTTCTTCAAGCGCGTCATCGTGCAATCGGTGCCGGAGCCGGCCACCCGCGCCAACCTGGTCGAGCGCGGCGATGCCGATCTCGTGCTCGATCTCCAGGCCAGCGACGTGCAGTCGCTGGAAGCCAAGGGCAAGCTCAAGGTGATCTCGACGCCGCAGTACAATTCGATCACCTTCGTCTCGATGAACAACCAGATCCCGCCGTTCGACAACGTCAATGTCCGGCGCGCCATCGCTTACGCGCTGCCCTATGACGATATGTTCAAGGCCGCCTTGTTCGGCCGCGGTTCGCCGCTGTTCGGCGCGAACTGGCCAGACGGCAAGCCGGCAACCGGAATCTACCCCTTCCAGCAGCCGGTGAAGCTCGACCTCGACAAGGCGAGGGAATATCTGAAGGCCGCAGGTCTCCCCGAGGGCTTCTCGACCACATTCAGCTTCAACGTCGGCCAGGCCTCGACGGCGGAGCCGATGGCGGCTCTGGTCAAGGAATCGCTCGGCAAGATCGGGATCAAGGTCGATATCCAGAAGCTGCCGGATGCGCAGATGTCGACGCAGATCAACGAGAAGAAGCTTCCCTTCTACACCGAAGGCATCGTCGCCTGGCTGCCGTCGACCGATTACTTCTACCGCAACTTCTACACCGGCAATCAGCGCTGGAACTACTCTTCGATCAACAACCCGGATCTTGCCGCGATTGCGCAGGAAGCCCGCTTCGAGCCTGACAAGGCCAAGTACGAGGAAGCCGGCCGCAAGCTCAACGCGATGCACTTTGAACTGATGCCGCAGATCATGCTGTGGCAGCCGAACCAGGACGCCGTCATGGCGCCGTCGATCGAAGGCTACACCTATGAGTTCCATCGCCAGGTCGACTATCGCGACGTCAGCCGCAAGTGATATCGGAAAGCGAGGGAGGCTCTGAAAGGTGACGACCGGTCTTGGCGCAACCATGGTGCGGGCGGGCAGGCGGCTGTTGTCGTCGCTGCCGGCGCTGTTCGGTGTGCTCGTCTTCACCTTTCTTTTGATGCGCGTCCTGCCGGGGGATCCCGCGGTGTTCTTCGCCTCGGGGCCCAATGCGGGCAAGGAGGAGATCGAGCTGATCCGCAAGCAGATGGGGCTCGATAAATCGGTGCCGGAGCAACTCGTGTTCTATCTCTCCGACATCGGCCACGGCAATCTCGGCCGCTCCATGATGACCGGCCAGCCGGTGCTGAAGGATCTGCGCGAGCGCCTGCCGGCCTCCCTGGAGCTCACCTTCACCGCGCTGCTGATCGCGCTGATTGCGGCGGTGCCGCTCGGCGTCATCGCGGCGCTGCGGCCGGGGTCGATCATCGATCACGGCGTGCGGCTGTTCTGCGCGCTCGGCGTCTGCGTGCCGACCTTCGTCTCGGGCCTGCTCTTGATCTACGTCTTCTACTATCTGCTCGGGCTCGCGCCTGATCCCACGGGGCGGATCGACGTCTTCACCTCGCTGCCGCCGCAGCGCACCGGCTTTCTCTCCATCGACTTCCTGCTTGCCGGCGACTTCGAGGGCTGGTGGGCGGCCTGCAAGCAGCTGATCCTGCCGGCGGTGAGCATGGCGCTGTTCGTAATCGCGCCGCTGGCGCGGATCACGCGCGCCTCGATGCTGGTGTCGCTCGGCAGCGATTTCGTGCGCACCGCGCGCTCGGTCGGATTGTCCTGGCGCAAGGTTGTCGTCACCTATGCGCTGCGGAATGCGATCCTGCCCGTCATCACCATCGCCGGCATCGTGTTCTCGACCATGCTGGGTGCCAACGTGCTGGTGGAGAAGGTGTTCTCCTGGCCGGGCGTGGCCTCCTACGCGCTCGATGCGCTGCTGTCGTCCGACTATGCGCCGGTGCAGGGTTTCGTGCTGCTGATGGCGAGCCTGTTCGTGCTGGTCAATCTCGTGGTCGACATCTGCTACGGCATCGCCGATCCCAGGGTGTCGATCGAATGACCAGCGCAACCCTTCGCCACTCGGTCTGGATCCTGCGCGGCAACCCGCTCACGGCGGTGGCTGCGGCCGGGGTGACGGTGTTCGTCCTGCTCGCGATCTTCGGCCCCTGGATCGTGCCCTATGATCCCGTGGTCTCCAACGTTTCGGAGGCCCTGCAGCCGCCGAGCGCGGCGCATCTCGCCGGCACCGACCAGCTCGGCCGCGACGTGTTCAGCCGTCTCATCGTCGCGGCACGGCTCGATCTCGCCATTGCGGTCTCCGCAGTCGGGATCTCCTTCCTGATCGGCGCCGTCGTCGGCTCGTTCTGCGGTTATGCCGGCGGCAAGCTGGACCGCGCCGTCGGCCGCTTCGTCGACGTGATGATGGCCTTTCCGCTGTTCGTGCTGGCGATGGCCATGGTCGCAGCGCTGGGCAACCGGATCGAGAACATCGTGGTCGCAACCGCGATCATCAATCTTCCCTTCTACATCCGCTTCGCTCGCGCCGAGGTGAATGTGCGTCGCAATGTCGGGTGGGTCGAGGCCGCGCGCGCATGCGGCGAGAGCCATTTCTCGGTGGTGCTGCGCTTCCTGCTGCCGAACATCCTGCCGGCGATGGCGGTGCAGATCTCGCTCAATCTCGGTTGGGCCATTCTCAATGCCGCAGGCCTGTCCTTCATCGGCCTCGGCGTCAAGCCGCCAACGCCGGAATGGGGCATCATGGTCGCGGAGGGCGCGCGTTTCATCTCGACCGGGCAGTGGTGGCTGGTCGCCTTTCCGGGCCTTGCGCTGATGATGGCCGTGCTGTGCTTCAATCTGCTCGGGGACGGGATGCGGGACATTCTCGATCCCCGGATGCGCACATGAGCGAGGAACTGCTCAGGATCGAGGACCTCCACGTCTCGTTCTCGACGCGGCGTGGCATGGTCGAGGCCGTGCGCGGCGTTTCGCTCAACCTTGGGGCCGGCGAGATGCTCGGCCTCGTCGGCGAGAGCGGCTCGGGCAAGTCGGTGACCGGCTTTGCGACGACGCGGCTGCTCGATGCCGCCGGCCGCGTCACCGCCGGAAAAATCCTGTTCCGCGGGCAGGACGTGACGAAGCTTGGGGGAGACGACCTCCGTCATCTCCAGGGCGCCGCGATGTCGATGATCTTCCAGAACCCGCGGTCGGCGCTGAACCCGATCCGCGCGATCGGCCTGCAGATCGCGGACGCGATCCTCACCCACATGGCCTAATCGCACGCGCGAGACTGAGGCAGAATGTTCTCCTCAGTGCAAAAGAGGAGCATGTGATGACGCTTTATGTTGGTTTGGACGTATCGCAAAAGGAAACGGAGATTTGTGTCATCGACGGTGACGGTCGGCGCACTTGGCGGGGCAAATGCTCCTCGGAACCGGAGTGCATCGCAATGGCGCTGCGCGAGCACGCTCCAGACGCAGTTCGGGTCGGCATGGAAACCGGGCCGCTGGCGATCTGGCTTTGGCATGGGCTGCGCGCTGTCGACGTTCCAATCGACTGCATCCACGCGCGCCATGTCGCGGCGGCGCTCTCGCTACAAGTTAACAAGACGGACGTGAACGATGCATTTGGGATCGCGCAAGTGGTGCGCTCCGGTTGGTACCGGCCCGTCGCCATCAAGAGCCTGCAGAGCTGTCGTATCCGAGCCCTGCTCTCAGCCAGAAGCGAACTCGTTGCGATTCGTACGACGCTTTACAATCAAATTCGTGGTCTACTGAAGACCTTCGGCGTGGTGCTCGCAGCCGGTAAGGGCGGAACGTTCGAGCGCGCAGTGCTCACGCGATGTCCGGCGGACCCCTTGATCCGAAGCGCCATTGACGCGCTGCTTGAGGCTTGGCGTGTTGCGGGAGAGCGCAGGCAGAGGCTCGATTCGCAACTTCTACGTCTCGCGCGCTCCCATGAGGCCTGCCAGCGCATGATAACGATCCCCGGTGTAGGCGCGATTACTGCATTGACGTTCACGACGGCCATCGACGATCCTAACCGCTTCTCCCGATCCACCGATGTCGGAGCGTTTCTCGGCCTGACACCTCGGCGCTATCAATCCGGCGAGGTCGATATCTCTGGCCGGATATCCAAGTCAGGCGACCGCATGGCCCGAAGCCTTCTGTTCGAGGCGGCCAACGCGCTCATGACGCGCGTGCGCAAAGATAGTGCACTCCGCCGTTGGGGGCAGCAATTGATGGCTCGGATCGGGTCGCGAAAGGCGAAGGTCGCCGTGGCGCGCAAACTCTCCATCATCCTGCATCGTATCTGGCTGGATGGCACGGAGTTCGCAGCTGCGCCGGCTACCTGAGCCTAGCTAGCTAAGCCAATATCTCTGTAGATCGTCCTGGAAGGACGCTGGCTGGATTATCCCGTAACTTCTTGGGCGGCTTCAGACCGCGGGAATCACATGGGGAGATCCACTGGCGAGGGCCATGATGAGGCGGCACATTCTTCCGACCTCGAAGACGACAAGGTCCGGTACCCAGGGCAGTTGACAGCGATTAGACGACAAGCGGATATCGAAGGACGCGGCGCGGGCCGAGGCGCTCGAATTGTTGCGGGCCGTCCAGATCCGTGATCCCGAGGCGCGGATGAATGCCTATCCGCACGAGCTTTCGGGGGGCATGTGCCAGCGCGTCATGATCGCGATCGCGATCTCCTGCAATCCCGCGCTCCTGATCGCGGACGAGCCGACCACCGGCCTCGACGTCACCACCCAGAAGGTGGTGATGGATCTCCTCGCGGACATCGCCGCCGCGCGTGGCATGGCGACGATCCTGATCACGCACGACCTCGGCCTCGCGGCCCGCTATTGCCGCCGCATCGCCGTGATGGAGCGCGGCCGCATCGTCGAGGAGGCGAGCCCGAGGACTCTCTTCAGCGCGCCGCAGCACGCCTATACGAAGCGCCTGGTTGCGGCGTCGCCGACCGCGACGTCCCGGATCGAGGATCTCGTGACGGAGGAGGAGCGGGAGCGTTACGCGACTGTCCTCAGCGCGCCGAGGCGGGAGCCCGCACCCGGCACGCCGCCGCTGCTCGAAGTGCGCAAGCTGGCAAAACGTTTCGACCAGGGCTCCGCGGCGGTTGCCGATTTCTCGATGACGATGGCCGGCGGCGAGAGTGTCGGTCTCGTCGGCGAATCCGGTTCCGGCAAGAGCACGACGTCCCGCATGATCTGCCGTCTGATCGATCCGAGCGATGGGGACATCGTGTTCGACGGACAGTCGATCGGGCATGTCGCCTCGCGCGACTTTCACCGTTCGCCCTTGCGCAAAGACATCCAGATGGTGTTCCAGGACCCGAACGAGAGCCTCAATCCGCGCTTCACTGCCTTCGATTGCATCGCCCATCCCTTGATGCGGCTCGAGGGCCTGCGGGCGGGCGATGCGTTGCGGCGGCGGGTCGAGGAATGCGCCGAGCGCGTCGGGCTGCCGCTCGATCTCTTGGCGCGCTTTCCGCACCAGCTCTCCGGCGGTCAGAAGGCCCGCGTCGGCATTGCCCGTGCCATCGCCTGCAGGCCGCGCCTGCTCGTGCTGGACGAGCCGACCGCTGCGCTCGACGTCTCGGTGCAGGCGGTTGTGCTGCAGCTGCTCGATCGCCTCAGGCGCGAAAACGACATTGCGCTGCTGTTCGTCAGCCACGATCTCAACGTCGTGCGCATGCTGTGCGACCGCACCATCGTGCTGCGCAATGGCGGCATCGTGGAGCAGGGGGAGAGCCGGGCGCTGTTCGATAATCCGAAGACCGACTACACCCGCAAGCTGGTCGAGGCGATCCCGCATATCGAGACCGGCGCGGTGCTGGCGGCTGCTCTTTAAGGCCGGCCAAGTCAACGTGGGCCGGTCAAGATGAGATCCCGCTGGCGAAGGCGCATTTAGTGGCATACCATTTGCTTGCAATTGGGCTCGGTTTCACTTGCCCTTGGCCAATGAACAGCTGGCATCGGGCACTATCGGGAGGACTTCATGGATCGCAGGACGGTATTGAAGGGACTGGCTGGCGCGGGCGGTCTGGCATTGACGGGCGGCCTCTCGGCCCCGGCGATCGCCCAGGGCGCGGCGGCCCGCACCCTGCGATTCGTGCCGCAGGCCAATCTCGCCAATTTCGACCCGATCTGGGGCACGCAATACGTCGTGCGCAACGCGGCCGCGATGGTCTGGGACACGCTCTACGGCATCGATTCCTCGTTTCAGCCGCAGCGGCAGATGGTCGAGTCCGAGGAAGTGACGGATGACGGTACGACCTGGACGTTCAAGCTGCGCCCGGGCCTCAAATTCCACGACGGCGAGCCGGTGCTGAGCAAGGACGTCGTGGCGAGCCTCACCCGCTGGGCGGCGCGCGATCCGATGGGCCTGATGATCAAGGCCCTCCAGCAGGAGCTGACGGCCGTCGACGACCGTACCTTCAAATGGGTGCTGAAGCAGCCTTACCCGAAGATGCTCTACGCGCTGGGCAAGAACAATTCGCCATGCGCCTTCATCATGCCCGAGCGCATCGCGCAGACCGATCCGTTCAAGCAGATCTCTGAATATGTCGGCTCCGGTCCGCTGAAGTTCGCCAAGAGCGAGTGGGTCCCCGGCGCCAAGGCCGTGTTCGAGAAATTCGCGGACTATTCGCCGCGGCAGGAGAAGCCGTCCTGGCTCGCCGGCGGCAAGCAGGTGATGATCGATCGGATCGAGTGGGTGATCATGCCCGATCCGGCAACCGCAGCAGCCGCGTTGCAGAACGGCGAGATCGACTGGTGGGAGAATCCGATCGCGGATCTCGTTCCGGTTCTGAAGAAGAACAAGAACATCAACGTCGATATCGGCGATCCGCTCGGCAATGTCGGCTCGTTCCGCATGAACTTCCTCCATCCGCCCTTCAACGACGTCAAGGCGCGGCGTGCGGTGCTGATGGCGCTGAGCCAGGAAGACTACATGCGCGCGATCGTCGGCGACGACAATTCGCTGTGGAAGCCGCTGCCCGGCTACTTCACGCCGGATACGCCGCTCTACACCGAGGTGGGTGGCGAGATTCTGAAGGGCAAGCGCGATCTGGACGCCGCCAAGAAGCTGCTCGCGGAGAGCGGCTATTCCGGCCAGCCGGTGACGTGTCTCGTCGCACAGGATCAGCCGATCACGAAGGCGATGGGCGACGTGACCGCCGACCTGCTCAAGAAGCTCGGCATGAATGTCGACTTCGTCGCGACCGATTGGGGCACGGTCGGCTCCCGCCGCGCGCAGAAGACACCGCCCGGACAGGGCGGCTGGAACATGTTCCACACCTGGCATGCGGGCGCCGATTGCGTCAATCCGGCTCCCTACACCGCCATTCGCGCCAATGGCGACAAGGCCTGGTTCGGCTGGCCGACCAGCGCGGCGACCGAAAAGGAGGTCACGTCGTGGTTCGAGGCCAAGAACCTCGACGAGGAGAAGGCCGCCATCGGCCGTCTCAACAAGGCGGCGCTGGATGACGTCGTGTACGCGCCGACCGGCTTCTTCCTGAGCTACACCGCGTGGCGCAAGAACGTCTCCGGCGTGACCAAGGGGCCGTTGCCCTGGTTCTGGGGCGTGTCGAAGTCCGCTTGATCGTGCGCTGAGGCCAGATGCTCTCCTACATCCTCCGTCGCATCGTCGCGACCTTGCCGGTCATGGCAATCGTCGCGCTGTTCGTGTTCAGCCTGCTTTACATTGCGCCGGGTGATCCGGCCGTGGTGATCGCGGGCGATCAGGCAAGCCCGGAGGATGTGGAACGCATCCGCCAGAGCCTCGGCCTCGACCGGCCCTTCCTGATCCAGTTCGGAAGCTGGGTCTGGCGCATCCTGCACGGCGATCTCGGCACCTCGATTTTCACCAATCTGCCGGTCTCGGCGATGATCGGGCAGCGTCTCGGACCGACGCTGTCGCTGATGATCGTCACGCTGCTGCTCACGATCGTGGTGGCGGTGCCGCTCGGCGTGGTGGCGGCGTGGAAGGCCGGCAGCCTGATCGACCGGATCATCATGGGCTTTGCCGTATTCGGCTTCTCGCTGCCCGTCTTCGTGGTCGGCTACATGCTCGCCTACATCTTCGCGCTGGAACTCGAATGGCTTCCGGTGCAGGGCTATACGCCGCTCACACAAGGCTTCTGGCCGTGGCTGGAGAACCTGATCCTGCCCGCGGTCGCGCTCGGCTGCGTCTACATCGCGCTGGTCGCGCGCATCACCCGCGCCGCCATGCTCGAAGTCCTTCAGCAGGACTACATCCGCACTGCCAAGGCCAAGGGCCTCGGGCAGGGCGGCATCCTGTTCATTCATGCGCTGAAGAACGCTGCGGTGCCGATCGTGACCGTGATCGGGATCGGCATCGCGCTGCTGATCGGCGGCGCGGTCGTCACCGAGAGCGTGTTCGCGATTCCCGGCCTCGGCCGGCTCACGATCGACGCGATCCTGCGACGCGACTATCCGGTCATCCAGGGCATCGTGCTGCTGTTCAGCTTCGTCTACGTCCTCGTCAATCTGATGATCGACGTCACCTATACGCTCGTTGACCCGAGGATCCGCTATTGACCGACACCACCGTCAACCCGCAATCGCTTCCGGCCGGCCTCGTCCTTGCACCGCAACTGCCGGACATCCTACGGCCGGTCAAGATCCGGCGCGGCTTCATCGGCCTGTTGCGCGGCCATCCGACGGTCGCGATCGGCGGCGCGCTGCTGCTGACCCTGGTGCTGATCGCGATCTTCGCGCCCTATCTCGGCACGGTCGACCCGACCGCGCTTGCGCCCGCCAAGCGGACGCGGGCGCCGTCGGGCGATTTCTGGTTCGGCACCGACGTGCTCGGCCGCGACATCTATTCACGCGTGCTGTTTGGCGCGCGGGTCTCGCTCACGGTCGGCCTGTCGGTCGCGATCTTCGCATCCGCGGCGGGGCTCGCGATCGGCATGATCTCGGGTTTCATCCGCTGGGCCGACGGCATCCTGATGCGCTTCATGGATGGCCTGATGTCGATACCGCCGATCCTGCTGGCGATCGCGCTGATGGCCTTGACGCGCGGCAGCGTCGGCAACGTGGTCCTCGCGATCACCATCGCCGAGATCCCGCGCGTCTCGCGCCTCGTGCGCAGCGTCGTGCTGTCGCTGCGCGAGCAGCCCTATGTGGACGCGGCGGTCGCCTGCGGCACGCGCACGCCGATGATCATCCTGCGCCACATCCTGCCCAACACGGTTGCGCCGATGCTGGTGCAGGCGACCTATATCTGCGCCAGCGCGATGATCACCGAGGCCATCCTGTCCTTCATCGGCGCCGGCACGCCGCCCACGATTCCGTCCTGGGGTAACATCATGGCCGAAGGCCGCGCGCTGTGGCAGGTCAAGCCCTACATCGTGTTCTTCCCGGCGGCGTTCCTGTCCGTCACCGTGCTCGCCGTGAATCTGCTCGGCGACGGCCTTCGCGATGCGCTCGATCCGCGCATGGCCAAGAGCCTGTGAGAGTGCGGGGCTGATCACAATGGCATTGCTCGAAGTCGAGAACCTCCAGACCCATTTCCGCACCCCCGGCGGCATCAACCGCGCGGTGGACGGCGTGTCCTTCCATGTCAACGAGGGCGAGACGCTCGCCATCGTCGGCGAGTCCGGTTGCGGCAAGTCGGTGACCTCGATGTCGCTGATGCGGCTGGTCCCGGAGCCGCCGGGCCGGATCGCAGGCAGCATCCGCTTTGCCGGCAAGGATCTCCTGAAGCTGTCGGACCGCGAGATGCGCGCGATCCGCGGCAACGACATCTCAATGATCTTCCAGGAGCCGATGACCAGCCTCAATCCGGTGCTGACCGTCGGCCGCCAGATCCGCGAGACCTTGATGATCCATCAGGGCCTCGACAACCAGGCCGCCGAGGCGCACGCGATCGAGATGCTGACGCTGGTCGGCATTCCCGAGCCGAAGCGGCGCGTGCGCGAATATCCGCACCAGCTCTCCGGCGGCATGCGCCAGCGCGTGATGATCGCGGTGGCGCTGGCCTGCAATCCAAAACTCCTGATCGCGGACGAGCCGACCACGGCGCTCGACGTGACCATTCAGGCGCAGATCCTCAAGCTGATGCTGGATCTCAAGCGCCGGGTCGGCGCCGCCATCATCCTGATCACCCACGATCTCGGCGTCGTCGCCGAGATCGCCGAGCGCGTCATGGTGATGTATGCCGGCCGCAAGGTCGAGGAGGCGCCGGTCGCCGAGCTGTTCCGCTCGCCGCGCCATCCCTATACGCAGGGCCTGCTCGGCGCGGTGCCCAAGCTCGGCTCCTCGCTCGCCGGCACGGCGACACGCCTCGCCGAGATTCCGGGGCAGGTGCCTGATCTGCGCAAGCCGATCACCGGCTGCGTCTTTGCCGGGCGCTGCGCGCTCGCGACCGATCTCTGCCGCCAACATGCGCCGGGGCTGGAAGAGAAGGGCCCGCGCCACATCGCGGCCTGTCACTACGCTGCCAAGGGAGCGATCGCGGCATGAGTCCTCCGCTGCTCCAGGTCAACGACCTCAAGAAGCATTTTCCGATCAACAAGGGCCTGTTCAACCGCAAGTCCGAATTCGTCTATGCCGTTGACGGCGTGTCGTTCGAGATCGCGCGCGGCGAGACCTTGTCGCTTGTCGGCGAGTCCGGCTGCGGCAAGTCGACGGTCGGCCGCGCCATCCTGCGCCTGTTCGAGATCACCTCGGGCCAGGTCATCCTCGACGGTCAGCGCATCGACGATGCGCATCCGAGCACGATGCGCCAGATGCGCCGCCGCGTGCAGGTGGTGTTCCAGGACCCGTTCTCCAGCCTCAACCCGCGCATGCGCGTGCGCGATATCCTGGCCGAGCCGATCCGCAATTTCGGCCTCGCCAAGTCCAAGGAAGATCTCGAGGTTCGCGTCGCGGAGCTGATGGATACCGTGCGCCTGCCGCGCGAGGCCTTGAACCGCCGGCCCCATGAATTCTCCGGCGGCCAGCGCCAGCGCATCGGCATCGCGCGGGCGCTCGCGGCCGAGCCAGAGCTGATCGTGTGCGACGAGGCGGTCTCGGCGCTCGACGTCTCGGTCAAGGCGCAGGTCGTCAATCTGCTCCAGGACCTGCAGCAGAAATTCGGCCTGGCGCTGCTGTTCATCAGCCATGACCTCGCCATCGTCGAGCACATGACCCATCGCGTCGCGGTGATGTATCTCGGCAAGATCGTCGAGGTGGCGCCGCGCCGCGAGATCTTTGCCGCGCCGAGGCATCCCTACACCAAGGCGCTGCTCTCGGCGGTGCCGCTGCCCGAGCCCGGCGCCCAGCGCAATCCGATCATCCTCGGCGGCGACGTGCCGAGCCCGATCAATCCGCCGAAGGGATGCCGTTTTCACACCCGCTGCCCGTTCGTGTTCGACCGCTGCCGGACCGAGGAGCCGATGCTCCGCGCAGCCGGAGACGAGCAATGGGTGGCGTGTCACCTCGATGCGTTGCCGGCGGGATGAGACCCGGCGGCGCCACCAAGGCTGGAATGAGTCTTGGTTGAAACGATGCGCAGCCCGGACTCGATTCGCGGCTTCAGGTCGATCGCGGCGAGCGGCCCGATGTTGCGGATGTCGACGACGAGAGGGAGATCGCGCAGGCCATGCGCGTGGTTCTCCCACACCGGCGCGAGGCGGCAGGCGCGCTCGAACAGGCCGGAATCCTGGTACACATCGAGCGCGGCAAGACTCGCCGCGCAGGCCAGCGGATGCGCCGAATAGATGTAGCCGTGGAACAGCCCGATCGCGTTGTCCGGCCCCTGCGTCAGCGCGTCATGGACCTTGCCGCTGACGATGACGCCGCCCATCGGCACGGCGGCATTGGTCATGCCCCCCGCGGCATGCGGGATTTCGCCAGCACGCAGTGAATGCCCTTGTTGCCGTCGGCCAGCTGCGTCACGCCGCAGCGCAGCTCGATAGCCAGGACGGACGCGCACTTCCAGCACGTCGCCAGGCTCGGCGCCCTCGATGGATTGGCCCGGCGAGAAGGTGTGCGGTCCCGGACCACGGAAGGCACTTGCCAGCACCTCCGCATGTCCGGGAACGGTGTTAAAGCCGAGCGCGGCGGAGCCGTCGATGCTGCTGCTCGACGAGCCCGTCTCCGGCATGAACGCCTCGGAAACGCACCGGTTCGTCGAATTGATCCGCAGCATTCGCGACCGCGGCATCACGGCGTCGCTCTCACCTGTCTGCCACGAATCCCGCGCGGATCGAACGTCGCTCGCGCTCAGGCGAGGAATGCGCCCGTGACGGGACGAAAGCGCGCGTCTTGGGCTGAACGCGCGATCCGTCGATCACCTCGAGCCGGCCGCAGCGGTTCAGCGTGTGCAGCTTCCGGCCGGGCCATAACGGTCCGGGCTTGAGGGAGCGGCGGACGATCTGTTTGAACGTCGTCGGTGATAGTTCGATAATTTCCGCCAGCGCCAGCCCCGCGCCGTAGGCTTCGGCGCAGTCCTGCACCGGGCGCCACAATTTGCGATCGATGGTGACGAAGTTCCCTGCCGGTCGCGCGCTGGCGCGATCGATCATAACAGGGTTGCTGGCATGCGGCCGCCAGGGGCCGAGCAGGTGCTCGGCGTAGTAGATCGCAAGCGAATCCGAATAGCCGCCGGTGCCGTCGCGCCAGGCGCCGAACAGATAGGAGAGGCCGTTGTGCCGTGTGATCGTCGCATCGGCAAGCTCGAGGCCTGACAGCAGGGTCGCGTGCCGCTCCCACTTGTCCGGAAACCGCACGCATTTGTAGAGGGCGACGTCACCGTTGAGCGAGCTCTCCGGGATCATCCACAACTCGCCACCATCCTCGATCAGGAAGGGATAGGAGAGGTGCCAGGGCTCTTCGAGCACCGGCATGACCTCACCGATCGGCCCGCTGTCGCCGAATTCGATGGCCGAGATGATTCCCTTGCCGACGCGGTGATCGAGATCCTCGAAGAAGACGAATGTTCGTCCGCGCCAGGTGATGGGGAAGGGATCGGCGTAGAAATGGTTTCCGGGATCGCCGAGCACGTTCCAGCCGGGGCCTGAGAGATCTCCCGTCTGCCAGACGCCTGCATCGTCGTTGAAGCGCCACCCGACGTGCCAGTGTGGGGCGTAGCAGCAGAGGCGATAGATCTCCTTGGCGATCGACATGGCGAGGCCGCGGGCGACGTAACCAGCCGGGCCGCGCTGGCTCGTCGTCGTGGCGGGATGGGCAAGCTGCGGCACGATTCGGGGCCGTCCCGACAGGATCGCGGTCACCATGGTCATGGTCCGCGCCATCAGGGTTTCGAGCGCGCCGCTGAGACCGGCCGCCATCTCGCCGGATGGGTGACCGCGATCGAGGATTGCTCCGTCGACCTCGTTGACGATCTCGATGACGGGCAGGTCGCCGGCGAGAATGGCGGCGAGTGCGGCGTTCTCGCCTGAGACTCCGTTGAACCGCGGACGGAGATATAGCCGGGCAGGACAGTTTGGGTCTCGCACTCCGCCCGTGAAATCGACGATCACGTCGGCCGTGCCGGTGCGAGTCTGTGTTCGCTCCGGAATGATCTTCAGCCTGGAGGCGGCGCCGTGTTTGCCCTTGTGCAGCACGATGCGTTCGAGCTCGAACAGCATGTCCAGACCTGCGAACCGCGGCTCTGCGGTCGCCGTCCAGGCGATTTGAACGGGAACGTCGCGCCCGTCGATCGACAGCGTCTCGCGGTCCATCCAACGCCGCGCATGCTCAATTTCACAGCGAAACTCGATGATCATGTCGAGCCCATCTAGTCCAACCTGTCAGGTCAAATGACTTGGCCGAGAATTCGAACGTATTCCTCCACCATGGCGTCTACCGAATAGCGCGACCTCAGGCCTTTGGCGTTTTGTCGCAGCTCATCGCGCAAGGGTTGGTCGGTCAGCAGTTTCGAGACGGCCGTCGACAGCTTCGCATGATCGGCGGCATCGACGAACAGTGCGGCCGGCTTTCCTTCGAAGGACAGCACCTCGCGCAGCACCGGAAGATCGGTGACGACGGAGGGAACGCCGGCGCTCGCGGCCTCGACCGCAGCGAGGCCGAAGGTCTCGGCCTGCGTCGGAAACACGAAGACGTCGAGACAGGCGAGAAAGTCCGCCATCCGGCGCGGCGTGATTTCGCCGAGCAGATGCAACCGGTCCGCTACTTTCAAATCATCCGCAAGCCGCCGCAACCGGGCCTCGTCGGCGCCCTGACCGGCCAGCGCAAGCTGCCAGGACGGCTGCTCCGGCAACAGACGTATCGCCGCATCGAGCCGCTTGTGCGGGTGCAGCCGCGCGGCGCAGCCGAGCAGGGTGCAGTTTTGCGGCAGGTTGAAGTTCGCGCGCGCAGCCTCTCCGGAGAGGGTGGGGGCCTTGTCGTCGAAGCCGTGCGGGACATGCACCATGCGCGAGCGGTATGCCGCGGGGTAGCGCAAATATTCGCGTTGCATGTCCTGCGAATTGAGGGTGATGCGGTCGAAGAAGCCGAGGCTGCCCATGACGATGTCGGCCGTGCGCACCGGCCGCGTCATCGACAGCGCGGACGAGACCTGGTTGGCGACGACGGGTGCGCGACTGACGAGACGTGATACGGCTGCACCGATGACGTTGCCGAAATGCTGGAAGGTCAGAACCGCATCGGGCCTTGTGGTCCTGATATGACGGCCGAGCGTCCACAGCATCCGCAAGAGTGCCAGCGGGTTTCCCGGCCGGCGCGCCGCGCAATAGAGTGTATCCGGCGGTTCGTCGAAGGACTCCGATTTGCGGAAGAAGAACAGGTTGCTGACGCGGTAGCCGCGCGCGGCGAGACCGGCGCCAAGCAGCCTGGAGATCTCCTGCGCACCGGCGTTCTCGGCCTGGGTCTGGACGAGAAGCACGTGCGGCATCGCTGCACCGCTGTCTGGACTTGCGAGTGCTGCTGCGGTGGACGGCAGCTTCGGTGCATCGCCCAGTTCTGCGCCTGGTGGGTAATGGAGCACGAAGGCCGACCTGCTAATGAAACGTTCACCGTCTTAACCCCGTACCTATCATGCGAGCATCTCGCGGACACCGACTAGCAACAAACGGAGTTAATGCGCGCAGCGCCGGAACGGCGTCGAGCAAACGGGACTTCCACCGGTTTCGTCACGGCGTGACGCGCGCCTTAACCAATGGTGAGGGTCGCGCGAGGGGCGGGTAACCGCCGATTAACCACAGATATTTACGGTGGAGCAGGCCACTGAACAGTGTTCGCCAGTTGAATCCGAGTAAAGTCCATGACGTTCGGTCGCCGCGCAGACCCGACAAGTTCCGGATCGACCGATGTCGCCGCGTCGTGGCAGTCTGGGACCGCATCGACCGACAAGCCTCGCGGAACGGCCGCGCGTCTTGGCGGCCTGCTCACGGCCGCAGGCGCGTTCTCCTTCCTTCGCGACAATGCTCGCCGCATCCTGACGCTGGCGCTGGCGATCTTCGGCCTCGGCGTCGTCGTTCTCCTGGTGATCCCGGCTCGATTTGCCGCGACCGCGCTGGTCGTCGTCGATCCCCGCGAGCAGCGCGTGACTGCGGACCAGGACGTTCTGCCCGGCATCGGGCAAGATAGCGCCGCACTGCAGAGCCTCGTCGAAGTGGCGAAGTCTGATGGTTTCCTCAAGCCCCTGATCGAGCAGCTCAAGGTTCGCGACGACGAGGATATTTCCGGGGGGCACACCGACCCTGCGCGCTTGCTCGAGCGGTTTCGCAAGCGTCTCGATATTTCACGGCGCGGGCTCACCTACGTCATCGCCATCCGCTTCACCTCCAACCGGTCGGAGCGGGCGGCCTATTATGCCAACGCGATCGCCGAGGCGTTCGTCGCCAGCCAGAGCCGCATCCGTAGCGAGGCGACTGATGAAGCCGCCGACTGGCTGAGTGGACGGCTCAAGACATTGAGCGACCGGCTGAAGGCATCGGAGGACGCCGTCGCCGCGTTCAAGCTCGAGCACAGGATCGTCAACGCCGGCAGGGATTCCACGACCCAGCAATTGCGCGTGACCGAGCTGTCGCAGCAGGTTGCCGCCGCCCGGGCCCGGACCGAAGAGGCGAAGGCCCGCTACGAGCAGGCGCAGCGCGACGTGAAGGCGAATGTCGAGGCGCCCGCCAAGCAGGATCTCCTGAGCGCGCTGCGCGCCCAGCGATCGGCCCTCAACGACCAGATTGCGCAGAAGCGGGCGGTGCTCGGCGATCGCCATCCCGATCTCGTGATGTCGTATAGCCAGCTGAACGATCTCAACAGGCAGATCGAGGTCGAGCGGGCCAAGGGCGTCGATACCGCAAAGTCGGAATACGAGTCCCAGCGCGATCAGCAAAAGGCCCTCGAAAGCCAGATGAAGGCGGCTGAATCGCAGCTCCTTGTCGATGGCCAGGCCCTGGTGAAGCTCCAGGAGCTGCAACGCGACGCCGAGGCCAACAGGAATATCTACGAGCAGTTCCTTTCGCGCTCCAAGACGACGAACGAGCAACGCCTCTTGCAGAGCTCCCAGACCAAGGTGGCCTCGCCCGCCATTCCGCCGCTGCGCTCGACCCTGCCGCCGCTGCCATTGTTGCTCGCCGCTCTCGCGATCGGCTCGCTGCTGGCATCGACGGCGGTCGTTGCCGCGACCGCGCGCGGATCCGACGAGCCCGCTGAAGAGGTTCGTGCCACCGATCCGGCGCCGCGCCAGCCCGCGGCTTGGCCGCGCCCGCCGGTGTGGGCCCGCATTCCCGACCTGTTGCCCGGCGATGCGCCCAGAAACATCTGGCAGAGCCCGGTGTCCGCGACAGCCGAGCTCGATCTCGGTCCGCATCTGCGTCCGGTGTTCGACAGGCTGGAGAGGCTCCCGGGAGCGAGGGGCAAGGTCGTGCTCGTGATGTCGGTCGGCAAGCGTGCCGGCGGCAACACCGTCGCGCGATCGCTGAACCGGTGGGCGGTGAACAGGGGGAAGCTGAGCGTCCTGATCCGAGTGGAGCCTGACCTCGGCGGTGCCGGGACCGGTCTTGCCAAGGGACAGGCCGACGGTGTGAGCATCGCGAACGTCCGCAGCGTCGATGCGCTTCTGGGCGCGAGCAGGAAGGCCGAGCCGCTGCCTGCGGATGACATTCGCTCGGAGTTCGATCTGATCCTCATTCATGCGACCTCGCTGGCGCTGCAGCCGGAGGCGGCGGCGCTTGCCGCGCATGCCGATCTCGTCATGCTGGTTGCGCGCGACGACGTGGTCGATTCAGCCGCAATGCGCCGGACAACGGCCGCACTCTCGGGCTTCGGTGGTGTGCCGACCGGGATCGTCGTCAATCATGTGCCGGCCGATCCGGCGACTGCGCGACGTCGGGGGGAAGTGCTGGGCCTCGCCGGTTGATCGGCGCCTACTCGCCGGGCTCGGCAGCGCGGACAGCATAGGCGCGGCGCTTCCATGCCGAGAAGCGCAACAACGCCAGAATGGATGGATCCACGCCGGTTCGCCGCCGGCAGAGGATGTTGAGCGCGATGGTCGCAAGCGCTAGCGAGGCGGTCGCCGAAATCGCGGCGCCAAGCACGCCGAGCCAGGGGATCAGGACGAGGAATCCGACCAGCCGCAGCGCGACATTCGCGGCGACGACGGGGACATAGATGCGCTCGTGACCGGTCAGCTGCAGGATCGCCGCAGAAGGACCGCCCGCTGCTTGAACGGCCGTTCCGATCGCGAGCACGATCAGGACCCAGTGCTGTGCCGCGAAATGAGGCCCGAACAGATTGAGAAGATGTGGACCGCCGACCCAGATCAGCAGCAGTCCGCTGACCACGCAGAACGCGGTCACTTCCGCCATGAGCTTCAACGTTTGCTCGAACTCCCGATGGTTCTTGCTGAAGTACAGCGAAGGAAGGCGGCGTGCGCCAAAACTGTACAGGGCAGCCGACAGCATGGCGAAGATGTTGGCGAGGCGGGAGGCGGCGAAATAGATTCCGGCCGTTGCCGGATCGAGCATCCAGTGGACCAGAATGACGTCGAAAGACTGGTTTGCCGCCTCCAGGATGGACGCGATCCAGAAATGAAGTGCGCTCGATCTCCAGCGCGACGTCTCGGACCGGGCCACCGTGCCCCGAAAATCCGGGAGGGCTTGTGCAACGGCAGCGATCTGCGTGACCAGACCAATCGACATCGCGATCGTTATCACGGCGATCAGTTCGGCAGGATCGAGCTGTCGGTGGCCGAACAAGACGGCGAGCAGGAACAGGACGACGGCGACCCGCCAGAAGAATTCCCTGTTTCCTTCCCCCATGAGAATGCTGACCAGCGAGCGTGCGACCTGGCTGCCGAGCATCAGTCCTGCGCTCACCGCGGTGTAGGCGGACACCGCGACGATCAGCAGCCATCCATCGCCTCTCATGCTCGCCACGATCGCGATCGCGCCGATCGCAACCAGCATCGCGACGGCCGATACCCCCAGGCTCGATAGCAACACGCCCTTGGTCAGATCGGGCCGATCTTTCACCCGGTACTCGTTCAGGAAGCGCACCAGAAGCGATTCCTGCCCGACCAGTCCCACGACGGCCGCGATCTGGGAAACCGAGAGCCAGGTCGCAAAGATGCCGAATCCATCCGGCGACATTGTTCGCGCCGCCAGCGAGAACAATGCAAACGCAAGCGTGCCGCTACCAACCTTGAGGAGGATGGTCCCGACGACACCGCGCGTTACATCACGCCGCAGAAACTGGAGGATTGTTTCGATCATTGAGGTCAAAGGGGCAACTTCCCCTGAAGGAACGCATTACGATATCGGCGGCAGCCTAGCATGTCGAAAAAACCCCGAGGGTTAATGGACCCTCCGAAGCCGTGGATCGCAACCGATGCCGGTGGAACGTCCGCTGCGCCAGGATGAAATACCTTCGTCCGGATTGTCCCAGATAGAGAGCTTGGTTCGTATCGTTACCGAATTCTTAACGGGGCGTGGGGGACTCGGACGTGGAGGCCGACCCGCGCTAGCGAACAATTAACCGCGTTGAAGCAAGGTCGGCCCATGGCCAGCCTACAGAGCGATGCCGACTCCGGGGTACCCGAGAGCGCGATCTGGCACACGCGCAGCGTTGGCATCCAGAGGATTGCCAGCGCCGCAATCCGCTGTTCGATCACCGTCAATGTCATGGCGTCGATGGGCACCCTCAACCCGGGGCTGCTGCCGGCGGAGTTGACCTATCTGCAGCAGGCCGCCGCGATCCTGATGTGGGGCGTCTTGATCTATGCAAGCGCGTTCGTGCCGCCGCGCCTGCGTCTGCAGTTCAACCCCGATATGATCGTGCTGGTCGCGTTCTACGGCTTCGCCGTCACCTCGGTGTTCTGGTCCAGCCTGAATGTTGCCGCGCTGATGAAGAGTGCGGCGCTCGCGATGACGACCTTTGGCGCCTTCTGCCTCGTCACGCGCATCGACCTGGACGAGATTGTAGGAGCCACGGCCCTAGGACTCTTCGTCCTGGTCGCCGCATCGGCCTTCTTTGCGGTCGCTGTTCCCGACATCGGGATCGATCACAGCTGGATGCACAGCGGTCAATGGCAGGGCATCTATGAATCGAAGCAGACTCTTGGTTTCGTCGGCGCCTATCTGATGTTCTTTGCGTGCTATCTGAAGATGAGGGGGCAGGCGTGGCCGGCCTTCCTCGCGGCATTCCTTCTGGCGTCGACATGCGTCCTTGCCTCGGAATCGCGAGGTGCCGGTGCGGTCGCGCTGGCCGCCTGCGCGCTGCTCGTGACCTCGATGTGGTCGGTCACCTGCATGCGGCTTTATGCGGTGCTGCCGTTGGTCATGTGCCTGGCGGCCGGCGCGCTGTTCCTCTATTTCTACACGACCGGATACGATGCAATCCACATCGGCGACGCGAGCATCGACTTCACCGAGCGGACCTTCATCTGGCACTACGCGATAAGCCATTTTGACGATGCCCCGCTGCTCGGATTCGGGATCAACGGCTTCTGGACGATTCCGTCGATCTACGATTATTTCGAGCAGAACCACAGCTGGGTGCTGGACAATTATCACAGCGGCTACATCGCCATCCTGATCGAGACGGGATTCCTCGGGTATATGCTGTTCGCAGGAAGCGTCCTTCTGTTCTCGAACAAGATGCTCCATCTTATCTCAGCACAGTCGATCGATCGGTCGCACTGCGCCCTCATCATCGGATTTGTCGTTCTGAGCTTCCAGACCAATTTCACGGAGACGACATTCCTTCGCTCGACGATGTTCACGTCGGTGCTGCTGGTCGGGTTCTTCTTTGCGACGTGTAGACCGGTACGACAGACAGATTTCTAGCCTCTGGAATGGAAGCAGATGACCTTCATCCGTGCTCGCTGGCCGAAGAGTCTCAATCTTGCGGCGGGCTTTCTCTTCGTCGCGGCGCTCTGCTCTCCATCTGTCGGTGCCGCGCAGGCTTCCAATGGTGTGCCGAAACTGGGGCGCGGCATCAATGTTCTCGGCTACGACGGGATCTGGGAAGGCGGTCAGAATGCGCCGTTCCGCCTCGACAATCTGACGGCCATCAAGAAGGCCGGGTTCGCGCATGTCAGGATCAATTTCTTCGGCTTCAAGTTCATGGGGCCGGGTAATGTCCTGGACGAGATCGTCCTGAGGCGGCTTGATGCCGTCATCGAGGAGGTTCTCGCGCGCAATCTCGTTCCCGTTCTCGACGAGCACGATACCCATGTCTGCCAGAGTGACGTGGCTGGATGCGTGGAAAAGCTGAAGGCGTTCTGGCGGCAGATCGCCGAGCGTTATACCGGCAAGTATCCGAGACTGGTTTTCGAGGTCTTGAACGAGCCGGGCGGACGGATGACGTCGGCCGAGTGGAATTCGCTGCTCAACGAATGCCTCGGAATCATCCGCCACACCAACCCCGTGCGGCCGATCGTTGCCGCCGTTCTCAACGTCGATGACAATCCGGTCGAAGAGCTGGTTCTGCCGGCCGACGACCGGAACCTCATCGTCACCTTTCACTATTACGCGCCCTTGCGGTTCTCGCATCAGGGAGCACCGTGGTCCCCGACGTTCTCGCGGATCGGTCCGCTGGATTGGGGCTCACAGGATGACGAAGCGCGGGCCGCGGCCGATTTCGGGAAGATCAGCCTCTGGGCAGAGAAAGAGAAGCGCCCGGTCTATCTCGGTGAGTTCGGCGTGTACGAGCGCGCGCCAACCGATAGTCGCGCGAGATACCTGTCGTACGTGGCGAGAAGCGCCGACCGGCTCGGCTGGTCATGGGCCTATTGGCAGTTCGACCATGATTTCGCCGCCTTCGACAGCGCGCGCCAGGCCTGGAAGGCGGACATCCTGCGAGCGTTGATCCCGCCTTCGCGTTAGAGAGGCATGCTGGGCGGTCAAACCTCGAAAGTCCCTGGTCGGAAGATCGTCGCGTTCGAGTAGGGCGACGGTTGGATGACCGCGAAGACCGCGTCGGCAACCCTGCGTGGCACGAGCCTCGGACGCCTTATCGGTCGCGCCTGCCGCTGCGGTGGCTGGTTCATCCAGTAAGGATGTTGGTTCAATGCCCGGCTGAAGATCCGGCCCGACGCCGGGCGGCACGGTTTGCGCGGATCTGCCATCGCCAAATGCGCCGTTGCGCGAAGAGCCAATCGTTTGAATTAGCTAGTCCCCGGAAACGTCCAAGAACACGCCGGAAATGGCGTCGACCGACAGAGGCCCATGCTCGAGCAAGGTGCGGGCCTTTGCAGCGTCATCGCTTCGTGTTTGACTGGGCACTGCCGTACAGGCAAGGAAGCGCATTTTTAAATGGGAGAGCATTGATGAAGTACATCTCGCATTGGAAAATTCCGCCAAGCTCGATCGATGCAGCGATCAAGAAATTCCTGGAGACCGGCGGAGCGCCGCCCGAGGGCGTCAAGATGCTCGGGCGTTGGCATGGAATGAATGGCGAAGGTTTCGCCATCTCGGAAAGCAATGATCCCAAGGCCATGTACCAGTGGTACGCACAATGGGCGAATGTCATGGAGCTCACGGTCACTCCCTGCGTCGAGGACGCGGAAGCGGGCCCTATTCTGGCAGCGATGGCAAAGCACTGATAGCGCGCTCGGGCGAGCAATCAAAAGCTGCGCGTCGAGGGGCGCCGATGTTTCCGGGGATCGGCGCCCCATTTCTGCGCCAGAGATTGTCCGGGCCAAATCCCATGTTGCAGCAACAGGCTCGCCAATTGGCGCTCGGACAGCGCGGCGAAGGGTCAATAACGGCCCCCGTCGCTTTTCTGTTGAGCGATCCATTGGGACAGGGTTTTCGTTCTGTGTCCCAAAGTTGCTGCCGTCCGGGCGGTTCGCGCCGATGATGCGGCCGGCTTCGCCCCAGTGCTTCGTTCCGGTTGCCGATTCAAACCGGGTTTCGCCGGTGCAGCTGCTGCCGCCGCCTCTCTTTCAAGGCGCAGTTGCTTCAGCCGGGCCATCTTGTTGCGCTCGGCTTCCAGTTCGGTGCTGTCGGACAGCAGCTTCCTGGGCTGAGAACTCTCTGCCGCGACCGCGACAGCGATGACGGACATTTCGCCAAGGGCCTTGCAGGCCTCGAGCCGATGCAGTCCGTCGACCAGGACGAACTGATCATCATCGGGGCGAACGGAAATGGGAACTCGCTGTCCGATCTCCAGGATGCTTTCCGCGATCTTTTGAACGAGCCCGGGGTCGAGCGTCTTTTTGCTCTTGGTCGGAACGCGAATTTTGTCGATCGACAAGCTTTCCGCCTTGGGCATAGCTTCTGCTCCGGCACTCTCGATCCCGTCGCCGCGCGGCGAGGCGAGGGATGCGGCTATCCTAGGAGCGAGCGGGCGCGTGAAGCAACCGGTTTTCTTTCGCTTGTACAGGGCGGACGGGAGACTGGGAAACAGCGCCTTGAGGCAGGCGGCGTGCCGACGCAGGCCGAAGGCTCTCTCTGGAGTGCTCGCGGCAGTCTGATGGCAGGTCGTCAAAACCGGCTGGCCAGGTTTAATCCCGTTTCTCCTCGACGGCGGGCCGCGATCGGGCTCCGGGCCGTCTTCCGGCCCCGCGCTCCGCGAGCCGGAGACTGCTTTCGGATAAACGCCAAATCCAACTTTCATGTATTGGAATTGGGTAATATTTTCAGATGCCTGTCGCGGATTTGCGTCGCGGTTTTTACGCCGTCGCGGGCTGAATTAATTACGGTGCAGAAAACTCGGGCAGGCGGTTCGTCGCCACTTTTCTCTGGAACTTCATAATGGTACTTAAAAACAATTTTATTCTTTTTCAACAATTTACGGTGGCGTCTTGAACCACACCGACAGAGTTTTGCCGAACGGCTGGGGGCACCAATCCCTTCAATTCGGGCACGACGCGTTGGCGGAGATGCCGTCCGCTGCAGTTGTGATCCCGGACGCGCACCTTCTCTTCTCCGGCGATTTCCTGCGCAGCGGCGTCGACCTGATCCTCTCGGATCAGCTCCATCGTGTCATCGTGCCAAACCATTTCCGAGATCACGCCCGCCCGTTGCTCGTTTTCCCCGAAGGCGCACACCTTGACCCCGGCGTCGTCGATGCTCTGACGGGACACCCCCACTTGGCGCAAGCCGGCGCGCCCGCGGCGAGCGGCAAGGTAGTGGGCCATGTCGTCAAGATGACCGGCAGCGCGAGCATTGTCCGCAACGTCGTGACGATCGTCGCCAACGTCGGTGATGCGGTCTACCAGAACGACGTCGTGCAGACGGGGAGCGACTCGACCCTCGGTCTCGTGCTCGACGACGGTTCGACGTTCAATCTGTCCGCCACTGCGCGGTTCATGGTGAACGAACTGACCTATGATGCCAACAGCACGTCCAACAGCTCGCTGATAACCTTGGTCCAGGGCGCCGCCAGCTTCGTGACGGGACAAGTTTCGAAGACCGGTGATATGCGGGTCGCAACACCCAGCGCCACGATCGGGATTCGCGGCACGGCTGTGATCCTCGATGTTTCGGCGACCGACGGAAAGATTTCGGTTTCCGTCATCGATCAGCGCGACGGTCTGGTGCATGCCATCCAGGTCTTCAACACGACCGGCGTCCTGATTCGTATGATCACCGATTTCATGGAGGGGATCGACAGGCTCGACATTCGTCAGTTCACGAACGTAACCTGGGCTTCGGCGGCAGATAGCCTCAACGACACGGTGGTGACGCTCGATGCCAACGACTCGATTCTGCTCAAGAACACCGTGGCGTCGAACCTCAAGGCGGCCGACTTCACCTTCCATGTGTAGTCGGCACAAGCAGGATGTGGACTGAACGGAATGCGTGACGTAGAGGTCTTGTTGAATTCGCTGGTCGATGTCGATCGCAGCATGCTGATCTCGGTGTTGTCGATGGAGGTGCAGACTGCCACAAAGCTCGCAATGAGTGGGCACCAGCGCACTGCCTGGCAGCGTGCGAAAAGGCGAAGCGCCATCGAGCACGCTGCCCGTCTCGCGCATATCCTGGCCTATTTCAAATATGGGGAGACGCCGCCCGGCATGTCGGAGGACGATCGCCGGCTTTGCAGCAGTCTCGTGGAGAAGCGTAGCGCGTAGGTTGACCTGAGTGACCCTGTCTGCAAGACATTTGGATGAAGAGTTGACCGCCATGAATGAAAACGACGCCCTCGTGCTGGATCTTGCGATCGGCAGCCGCTTCCGAGTCAAGTCCCTCGGCAAGCACAGCAAGCGCTTGGACGGGAGGACGGGACGGGTCATCGGCTTTGCCCAGACCAAGAACGCGCTGCGGGTCCTTCTGGACGGACACAAGCATCCGCAAACGCTGCACCGCAGCTATCTGGAACCGCTGGTCGAGACCGCGTCGTGAAGCGGCACCGCCCGCGGCGGCAGCGTTTCAGTTGGATTCGATCGGCGCGATCAGGTCGACGATGCGGAGCAGGCCCTGGCAGACACGCCAGATGCAGCCGGTGCCGAGAAACAGTTCGGTCGCTGCGTTCATGTCGCCAAACTGGAGGTGATATCCATTGGCGACCACGTTGATGGATATCCTGATGCCATTCGTGCCCACCAGCTGGGTGCGCGCCGTATGGACCGCTTCGACCAGCCGCCGTCCGAACTCCCTGGCATCGTCGAGATCAAGCGATGCGAGCCGCGGTGGCGTGCGCGCCTGGTTGAACGGATACACGGCGTCGATGAGGATGGTGTGGCCGTCCGATAGCAACAGCAGCTGGCTGACCGACTTGCCGGCCGGAAAGAGGAAGCATCGCTCGTCGAGGTCGATCTTGAGCTCGTACTTCGGCCGCAACTCTGCAATGATCCGGGAAGCGGGATTGATACTCATAGTGGTGCAATGCGAATTGACTGTAACATGGCTTTATCCTAGGTCGCTCGTCTGGAAGCAGCAAGGCGGATGCGCCAAGGTTGATCCATCGCCCGATTTTCGGGCGACCGGCGGAGAGATGCTGTCCCAGGCCGTCCTAGGCAGTATAGTCGGCGCATAGTCGGGCAGGAGGGCCAACTCGGCCCCAGCCACATTTCGAGGCATTAAGCTCATGGCGATCAGGATTGCGGCGGTGGGTTCCGCCACCATGTCGGACGACAAGAAGGAATTCATTGTCCAGACCACGGGCAAATATACCGGCGCACTGGAGCTGAGATTTGCCAGTGACTGCGTCGACGATCTGATCACGGCGCTGACAAATGTGCGCGGCGGGGCGCAGCCGGCCGCGTCAAACGGCGGGGAAGCGGCGCTTGCCTCCGAAGCAGTCGCCCCCAGCGCTGAAGCCGCGGCGCAGATCACGCCGGGCGCGACCGACAAGGCCAACGAGGTGAGGTTCGAAATCCCCAGGAACTGCACGATTTCCGCGGACCCCAGCGGCCGCGGCCTTGTGCTCTTCATCCTCAATCACCGGCTGGAAGGCCAGGCCGGTTACGCGTTCTCGCCGGACGCAGCGAAACAATTGGCTGGCGGACTCACCAAGAGCGCCGATGCATTGCTGGCGCAGGGGGCGGTACCCAAGAGCGATCGGATGACGGGACCAAACCAAAGGTAGGTAAATTGAGCGGTAAAACCGGGATCAGCGGTTCCAGAGCGGGGACGACGGCCGTCCAGGTTTCCCAATCTCTTCAACGGCGCTAAAGGCGCATAAATAAGGGAAGCGCCGCTCGGGATCGAGCACGTTGCGCTGCGGGAATCCGAGCCGGTCCGGCCGCATTTAGGCCAGCGCTCAATCGAGATAAATATCATAAACGCGCGGGAAGCCCGTATCTCTACGGGCACCTTTACCTTTCCAGCGAGGATCATTTCGCGGGGCCTGATGACTGTGCTAGACACGCTGTCGATTGGACAAGAATTGTAACGGCTATCAATAGATCTTTAATTCAGCCGGCCGTTGTCGCTGCGGCGGTCATTTTTGATGGGGGGCGGGGTATCCGCCGGATTGTGTGAGTGCGCCTTTCAAAAGGCCGGACGAGCTCCGGCGCCTGCTGCAGACATGCCAGGGCTATTTCGTGACGGCCGGCATCTTCAGCCTTGCCATTAACCTGCTGTACCTCGCCGGCCCGCTCTACATGCTGCAGGTTTATGACCGCGTGATCTCGAGCGCCAGCGAGATCACGTTGCTGATGCTCACGATCGCGCTGCTGCTGGCGTTCATGGCGCTGGCCGGGCTGGACGCGGTTCGCGCGAGGGTGCTGACCCGCGCCAGCGTCCGCCTCGACCGCAACATCGCCTCGCGGGTGATGACGGCGATCATCGATCGATCGGCCAACGCGGGCGGCGCCCGCAGTCAGGCGATCCGGGATTTCGATACGTTTCGCCAGTTCGTCACCGGGACCGGCATCCACGCCATTTTCGATCTGCCCTGGGCTCCCATCTACATCGCGGTGATCTTCGCCCTGCATCCGTTCCTGGGGGCATTTGCGCTGGGGTGTTCGGTCCTCCTGGTGCTGATGGCGCTGTTGAGCGAGTGGCTGGTGAAGCTGCCGCTCACGGAATCGAACGAAGCCGCCGCGCGCAGCTACAACTTCACCGAAATGAGCCTGCGCAACACCGAGGTCGTGCGTGCCATGGGCATGACAGGCGGCCTGCTGCGGCGCTGGAGTCGCGATCGCGACCGGATGCTCGAGCGCCAGGTCGCTGCAAGCGACCGTGCCGCCGCGATTCAGAGCCTGATCCGTTTCCTGCGCCTCGCCATGCAATCGCTGATCCTGGGCTTGGGCGCATATCTCGTGATCGAGCGAGTCACGACCGTCGGTTCGATGTTCGCGGCCAGCATTCTGCTCGGCCGCGCGCTGCAGCCGGTCGAGCAGATCGTTGGATCGTGGCGCGGTCTCGTGTCGGCGCGTGCTGCGTTCCTGCGCATTCGCGAGCTGCTGACGACCCATCCTCTTGTCGAGGCCGGCCTGACGCTGCCCAGGCCCAGGGGGCATGTTTCGGTGGAGGCGCTCAGCTTCGTTCCTTCGGGCGGCTCCAAGCCCATTCTGCGCGGCGTCACCTTCGCGGTAGAGGCAGGAGAGGTGCTCGGGGTCATCGGGCCGTCCGGGGCCGGAAAATCGACCCTGGCGCGCCAGCTTGTCGGCGTGCTGACGCCCTCGGCGGGCGCTGTGCGGCTGGACGGCGCCGATGTCGCGACCTGGGTCAAGCGGGCGATCGGCGACCATGTCGGCTACCTGCCGCAGGACATCGAGCTGTTCTCGGATACGATCGCCGCCAATATCGGCCGCTTCGATGAGGGCAGCGACAAGGACGTCATCCTCGCCGCCCAGCTCGCCGGCGTGCACGAAATGATCCTGAGACTCCCGTACGGTTATGACACCCAGGTCGGAGAAGGCGGCGCTATTCTGTCCGGCGGCTTCCGCCAGCGGATTGCTCTGGCCCGCGCCGTCTATGGCCGCCCAAGCCTCGTCGTGCTCGACGAGCCGAGCTCGAACCTCGATGCCGAAGGTGATGCCGCTCTGGCGGATTGTATCGTGCAGCTGAAAAAAGGCGGCACGACGGTTGTCATCGTCTCGCATCGGCCGGCGACCATCGGAGTCGTCGACAAGATTCTCGTCCTCAGAGATGGCGTCGCCGAAATGTTCGGGGCTCGTGCCGAGATCATGGCACGGCTGACCCGTCCTGTCCCCGTGCATGCCGTGCAAGGCTCCAGCAGCTAGGCTCGCCCAATGGCCATTCTAGACGGAACACCCAAGACTCTCGCCGCTGCCGGCAGCCGGACCGGTCTTTTCGCCGGGCCGCCCAGCGACTCGATCAGGCACATCTCTCTCGCCGGCTGGATCATTGTTGCCGTATTCTTCGGCGGGATCGGTGCGTGGGCGCTGACCGCGCCGCTCAACGGCGCCGTCGTTGCAACCGCGGTCGTCAAGGTCGAGGGCAATCGCAAGAGCGTCCAGCACCTTGACGGTGGCATCGTGAAGGAGCTGCGGGTCAGGGAGGGCGACAGGGTCCGCTCAGGTGACCTGCTGATCGTGCTGGATGAGACCCAGGCGCGCGCCGAATACGAAGTGCTGACGCAGCAATGGGCCGTGCTTCGCGCCACCGAGGTTCGGCTCCTGACCGAGCTTGATCACGGCTCCGAGCTCGTGATGCCATCGGATCTGAAGGCGCGTTCCGAGGATCCCTATCTCAAGAGCGTCTGGAACGGGCAGGTCAGTCAGTTCGAGAGCCGCCGAGCCGCGCTGGAGGGACAGCGCAGCGTCATCCGCGAGAAGATCAACCAGCTCGGCTCGCAGATCGTCGGCGCCCAGGCACAAGTGAAGTCATTTACCGACCAGATCAATTCCGTTCACAGCGAGGCGAAGGATATCGCGCCTCTCGTCGAGCGGGGCCTGATCGCGCGCCCGCGTATTCTGCAGCTGCAGCGTACCGCCTACGGCCTCGAAGGTCAGATCGCGGATTCCAACGCCAGCATTGCCAAAGCGCGCCAGGCCATTGCCGAGCAGGAGCAGCAAATGGCGCAACTCGACAATGATCGAATGACCGACGTGACCAGGGACCTTCGGGACACGCAAGCCAAGATTCTGGAGGTCATCCCGAAAGCCATGAACGCCAAGGCGGTCTTGGGGCGCATGGAGATCCGCGCGCCCTATAGCGGCCAGGTGGTCGGCCTCAACGTCTTTTCAGTCGGCGGGGTCATACAGCGCGGCGACAAGATCCTGGACATCGTCCCGGAGCAGGACGGGCTGACGATCGAAGCGCAGGTGGCGGTCGAGGACATCAGCGACGTGCATCCCAACACGCGCGCGGAAGTTCACCTCACGGCTTACAAGCAGCGGATCGTGCCGATCATTCATGGTGACGTCATCCAGGTCTCGGCAGATCGTCTGACCGATCCCAAGAGCAACAACCCATACTACACGGCCTTCGTGCGAATTGATCAGGGTGAGCTTGCGGCCATGCCGAACATCAAGCTCTACCCGGGCATGCCGGCAACCGTCATGATCCCGACCGTCCAGCGCACGGCGTTTGAATATCTGGTTGGGCCGCTGATCATGTCCTTCAATCACTCCTTCCGGCAGAAATAGGCGCCGCGCGTTCGGAAGGGCAGGGACGGGACGCAGCCCGTCAGCCGTGGTTTCAGTGGCGGGCTTCCAATTCCGATGCGTGTGCCCGGCTCAGGGGCAATTCCTCGAATTGCTGCTGAACGCGCCTGACTGGCGGAGGCCAAACTCTGGCGCGGAAGGCGGCGCGAAAAACCGCCTGCGTCGCTCCAGGACTATTTGGCCGTAGGACTATTAAACGGGTCGTCGATCGAGGCGGCCGACTGCCTCACGCGCCGAACGCCGACGGGAGAGCCGTCCGACACGAACAGCAGCTCGTAGCTCTGTCCCCGCGAGTCCGTCGCGGTGCAGGTGACGCTCGAGACCCGCCGCGCGGCAAAGTTGCCGACCTGGCGGCAAATGCCCGTCGATGCCTCCTCCGCGGGCACCGGCAGCCCATGGAGCCTCGGCCGGTGCTTGGAATTCAGGAGCATCCGATCGATCGGAAGCTCGTAGGAATTGTCGTCGAAGCGCTTTCCTCTTTCGCCGGAGAAAGACACGACGTGGCCGTCGTCCGCCGGGTCCTCGATAGCCACTGCGAAGCTCACACGTCCGGTTTCGTTATGGGCGTAGGCAACGGCCTTGCAGGCATAGCTGCGACCCGCGATCTTCAGCGTCGTGCACTTGCCGGACATGTGTGCGAGGAGGTCGATTAAAGGCTGACGATGCTCGATGCGTTTGGGCGCCTCCGGACCTTGCTCTGCTGCCGGACGTGGCCCGGCCGTCTGCGCGACGCCAGGGACCGCAAGAGCAAAAAGCGCCCCGGCCGACAGCAACAGCCCGGGCCGCAGCCGACATACAAAACGCCGCCAAATGGTCACGCGATCCCCTCTGCCCGGCCGTGTCCCGCGACGAGGAAAAGCGCGTCCGGCCAAACCCTTATCCTGCCAAATCCGGCGCATAGTGACATTGGAGCGATCACTGATCAATCGAGTGAAGGAGCGACGGGGCGAGCCTTGCCTGTTAACTTAACGCCGCCGAGGCATTACAGGGCCGTAACTGGCCGTCCTTTCCCTCGGCGCTCACTCAGCGTTACGCGTTCATAACGCCGCGGCTGCGAATGGCCGCTCCGCGCTCGACCCTGGCGTGACATGAGACCCGCCAGTTCTGGCTCAGGCCTTACATGCCTTGCCGGTTGAACGGAATCGAAGAGGGCGGTGGGGCTGACCGATTGCACGGGATTGTTACAAACTGCACGGGCTTCCGCAGGCGAAAACCCAAATCGATGATTGACTTGAAAACGACCGAGACCGTAATCTTACGGACTTGTGGTCGTTAACGCTGATTCTCGCACATGCAATGGAAGTTACAGGTGCCTAAATTAAAAAACAAACCGATTGCCAACTTCGGTTCGCGCTTGAAACAGCTGCGGGAAGAGCGGTCGATGACCATCACCGAGCTGGCCAGGCGGATTGACGTAACTCCCCCCGCGATTTGGCATTGGGAGAAGCGGGGCAGGGTGCCCAAGCCCGCTACGATAAAAGCCGTGGCAAAGGCGCTTAACGTCAGCTCTGAGTTTCTCGAGGACGGTGTTCACCTTGTGAAGACTCAGGATCAAGGCCCTTCGGACCAGCTCTCGCTGCGGCCGGACGAGATGAGCCTCGAACAGCTGATCCGCGCCATTGAGGCAAAAGGCTTCCACGTCAGGATCTCTTCGGCTGGCGATCGGTAAATCTAGAAGGCGAGGTGCACCGGCGGACCACGCCAAGTGCCTTCACCTGTCGTGTTTTAACCTGGATCGAGTTCACGCCTCTTCGATGAGCCGTGACTGCCACGCGCTTGTGGGCAAGTTACGTCCGTGACATATTTTCGCGGTTAAATCCCATTTAAGCTACGCGTGAATTTCGTTTTAAGCCGCAATTCAACATTCGGGGCAGCGCAATGAATGGAAATTTCGGCACCCTTAGCATTTGACATCACCACGTCGGCGCGCCGGTTACTCGCCGGCCGGCTGCAAGCTCTTCATGTTGCGGGGACATCATGTTCGGTCGCCTTCGAAAGATTGTTTTCCACATTCGACACCGTAGTCCCGCAGCCCGCTTCAGCGACAACGTTCGCCGCGTGAACCGCCTGGCGCGCCTAATCTCCTTGATGCAACGACGATCTCTTGGCAAAGCCGGGCAAGACTGAGCGGACGAACCGGACGGAAGCAGCATGGTCGAGCGGGAGACGGTCGTTGGTCGACTGTTGCTCCCGTTCGGCCGCGAAAGCGGCCCCAATCTCGAATTTGACGAGCGCCGGACCAGTAGCGAACTGGGGGTGGCTACTGCACCAAAATGCGGAAGCTGGAGCTGACGCACTGAGGCAGACGACGCGCCCGGCCCGTTCCGCTCGCAACAGCGGCAATTGCGGAGATAGTCGAGGACCAGTGGTCAGCGACACCGACAACAACGTGTCTCTCGCTCTGCCGTCACCTCCGCCTACGGCGTCGAGACCAATCCACTTGCTGTAGCAACTATCAGCGGTTGCCCCAACGCACGATGGAGTCGAGTTCGCCCGACGCCGGGGGCCAAATCGCCCCCTTGCTGCCATTCATATCCCCGGGCCCTTCGAGCACTGTGGTTCCACGCGAATCGCGAACAGTTGCATCCGGTTGATCATCGGGCAGACCAAACTGAGCGAAACTAGAACGACGTTAGGATCGCTATGCTCATTGAAACCACGCGCAGCGAGGCGGCGCATCTATTCGGCCGTGCGAAGCTGATGTGGGACGAGGTGCGTCAGGTCGCAAGCCGATGTCAGGATCGCGTCGTGTCTAGGCGCGAATGGATGTCCGGTTTTCATTAGACCTTCACCATATTCCTTAGGCTACCTTTGAAACTTTCGACGTAAACGAACAACTTTCTACCGCGGACGATCAGGAGAATTTTATGATCCTTTGTTCCGTCGTAAATCCATTGCTTCGCCTGCGCACGGATGAAACGGGTGCGGTGAGTGTGATGATGGGCTTTTTGCTCGTCCCGCTGGTCGGCTTCCTAGCCATCGGCTTCGAGGTTTCGAACTGGTATCTTATTACTCGGAACATGCAAAACGCGGCCGACGCGGCCACGGTTGCCGCCGCGATCAACAACGGGGCGAACTATGATGTCGAAGCCAGAGCAGTGGCGGCGCAGTATGGCTTCGTGAATGGAGTTAGTAACGTCAGCGTCGCAGTCACCAATACCGCCGCCTGCCCTGGCGGGGGCAACAGCTGTTACAGTGTGACAATTTCCGGCTATACGCCGCTGCTGTTGTCTCAGATTGTGGGCTTTCAAGGCGACGCGAATTTTAACGGCACTCTCGAAAAGAAATTAAGTGCTGCTGCCGTCGCCAAGCAAACCACTGTGCCGCAGGAGGTTTGCCTGTTGGCGCTCGCGAGCAGTGGGGCCCCTCAGGGTATCCGCACCAACGGGACGCCCACCGCCAATATGAATGGCTGCGACTCCATGTCGAATACGGCAGCCCAATGCAACGGATCCAATCTGGGGCTGGGCATCAGCTTTGCCGTCGGGTCCAACAATGGCTGCGGCGCCAAACAGATGTCGAGCCCGGCGTTAGCGGATCCCTACGCTTATCTCGCGAGCAATATTCCAGCGCTTAGCTCCAGCGGTTGTGCCGGAAACTACCCGCAGGAATCGAAGCACGGGAATAGCTACACGGTCGCCGCGAGCAATCAGCGGACGGGCACTCTAAACCTGTCGGCGGGCAATAATTTCCTGTGCGGGGATCAACTGCTCACTGGCGATGTGACCATCAATACGCCGCTGGGTCAGCCAGCCGTCCTGATCATTGAAAACGGTCAGCTCGATCTCAATGGGCACACACTCACCACTTCAAGCGGCTCAGCGGTCACACTGGTTTTTTCCGGCACTAACGGCAGCTACATGCACGCTCCAACGGACAATACAAATGGATCCGGCGGCGTTCTCGATATCACCCCTCCGACCACCGGCACGTGGAAGGGCGTCGCAATTTATCAGGACCCTAGCCTAACGACCGGCGTCGACGTTTCTGCGGCGGGAAACAGTCCGACGTGGAACGTCACCGGGCTGGTTTATATGCCGCACGCCAGCCTGACGCTAAAGGGCGCCATCGATAAATCGACGTTCGGCAAATCATGCCTCGTCATGGTTGCCGATAACTTTCAAATCAGCGGAACCGGTGGGGTTCTGAAGACGGACATCGGGCAATGCGGACAAGCGGGCTTGACAATGCCGACGGCTAAGATCCCCGGCGGAGCAGTGCTGGTGCTATGAAGCAAGCAACACGCGCACGATATTGGCTGTCGGAAGGCTTGGTCTCCAAGCTCGTCAGTAAAACGAACGCAATATCCGCCGATCAGCGTGGTGTGGCCGCCATCGAGTTTGGCATCTTTGCCATCTTTCTGTCGGCCACGCTCGCGAACGTCGCCGACGTTTCGATCTACATCTACCAGCGAATGCAGGTCGAGAACGCAACCCAGGTTGCGGCACAAGCCGCGTTGAAGACTTGCAGCTCCAATTTGCCTGCAACGACCAACTGTCCCGGCCTGTTGGCCGCCATGCAACAAGCGCTACAGAGCACTTCGCTGGGTACGAGCGTTACACTGGTAACTGGCTCACCGTCCGAGGGATACTATTGCATCAATGCATCCAGTGCGCTGCAATATGTGGGTGATGTCTCTTCGAAGCCCGCCGATTGCACAGCCGCCGGCACGCCGGCATTGCAGCCCGGCGATTACATCCAGGTACAAACGACGTTCACCTACAAATCATTGTTTGCGGGCCTTAGTGTCGCGAGCACTTTCCCTACACCCATTAACCGAACAGCTATGTTGAGATTAGGTTGATCGTGCGCAATCTCAAGTCCATGCGCCTGAACCAGGACGGCACGACAGCGGTAGAATTCGCAATGGTCGCGCCGGTGTTCATTCTGCTGGTGATCGGCACGATCGGGCTGTGTTTTGCTCTTTTTTTGGTTGGAAGCCTTCACTTTGCGGTGGAAGACGGTGCGCGCTGCGCTTCCGTAAAAACCACCATATGCGCGGATGCTGCGTCGACCATCGCTTATACCCGCAGCCGTTATCTGGGACCGAACGTATCGCCGACCTTCACTTATACCTCAGCCGCCTGCGGCAACTCCGTGAGTGCGTCCGTCAGCTACTCGATGGACGTGGGATTCAAAACGTTCGTAGTTCCGATTTCGGCGACGGCCTGCTTTCCTTGACCAGCTGTCACCTTCGATAGTTCATCGTCGTCAGTTCTGCGCTCGTATGCGCTCCCGATGAGAGATGTCTTCACTGGGGCCGTCACGATCCTATCCGGATCCGCGCCCGGCGTGGCCATCAAGTCGCCGCGGTGGCCGTGGCTCGCAAGCTCACGGTGCTCTGCTGGCATTTGCTGACGAAGGGCGAGGATTAGCTGTAGGCGCGCCCGGCGCTGGTCGCCAACAAGACCCGCGCGATGCAATTTCAAGCTGGACATCGGCAACAGAAGGGCAGCCGGCGCGGACCAGCCCATGCCTGCAACATCAAGGCGCTGCGCGACCGTGAGATGTTGATTGGCGCCCAGGCGGAGCGAAGCTACGAACGATTGGTGTCGCAATGGAAACCGCGGCGGCCAAAACCCGGCGCGCGGGCGCCTCAGTTCGGCAGGACAAAATAGGCAGTCCGGTAACGCTTGCAGCCGACGCGTCACGCTTCGCCACGAGGTCGCCCGCGCCCGACAACCATAACCGCCGGTGACGGCAAGTGCCAGCCAGGAATGCTGTCCCGTTCCACACCAGCATGCCGCCGTGCTCGGGCCGGTCAAGGCCAAGCCGTGCGGTGGCCGCAAATGCGGCCAGCCTTGACCGACCCTGCGCGCGGCAGCTGCTTGATCGGTGGCCGGGACGGAAGAATGGCCCGCGGCGGCCAAACGAAAGAATGGACGCGATGCCCGCAATCGTCATCGGGGCACGGTCATAAAAAAATCGCTTGTCCATCTCATCCGTCGAATGCAGGTTTGGCGTGGTGCTGAGGCGGGAAGCTCATAGGCGAGCACGTCGGGCTCGGCCTCATCCATGAAGGCGGCCAGCTCTAGCAATTTGGGACGGAGCTGGTCGGCGACGTTGCGCCACTGAGCCCTGGCCGCTTCGGCATCGTCCTGGGCAAAGGCGGTGGCGATGAAGGTGGAGACGATGGGCCTGGCAGCGCTTCCGTGTGTCCACTTCATGCGGTGTTGAGCACCTTGCTGACGGCTGCCTTGATGCCCTCATGCGCATCGGAGATCACGAGCTTGACGCCACGAAGCCTGCGCCGAGCGAGCTTGCACAAGAACGCGGTCCAGAACGTTCGGCCTCAGAAGGGCCGTGTCCATGAGAGAGGATGATCACCAGACCGGGCTAGCCCGCCTACGACCCGCCAACCATTGCAGAACCTTAGCCGGAGATCGCAGTGAGACGGCCCCGGCGCCAGAAGGATTAAGAGCGCCGGAGCCGTCCGCCATGGCGCCCGTCCGAGCGCACTTCATCCTACCGGGAAAACGCGGCAATTTGCGAGAAGCAGGATGCCACTTATGCTTAATTTCCACCGCCCGTAGGCAAGAGCATCGTTGAGGCTGAACCGACCGACAGACACATTTCGATCGATGGTAAATAGATATGGGCCGCGGTTATGACCGTTACCGCGCAGCTGGGACACCTTGTCAAAATTTACGGCGCGCAAGAATGTCGATCTCAACGCGGGGCACACGCTCGTCTGGTGCAACCAGTTTGGCTCCGGACAGCCCGATGGAGACCCGCTGAAGCCGACATCGCTCGCTGCCGAGTGGAGTTCGACGCCGGCTGCTTGCGGTCGCAAAACCGCTACCGTCGCGATGCCGAAAGAGACAAGGCGAGGAGGCGGGCTCGACGTTTTGATCCTCCTCCCTGAACATACACGAGACATCAAAGAACGCATCCGCACCGGGCAGATTTGGCATACGCCAAGAGCCTGGCATCAATTTTCGCATCGGGCGCGCAGAACTCGTCGATGATCTTGGCCACCCTTTCTTGGTGTCCTGACTGCCAATGCCCTAGCCCGTGCAGGGCGCTCTCCTGGCAGGCGAGAGAATCAAGGTGAAGGGTGCGCTCCATAGTGCTCAGCGCGCAGTCATGGATGGTTGGCAAGTTTGGATCGCCGGCAAACGCGAGAGATGGAAAGGCATCCCACCACATATAGCAGACGCCGTTGAGCGTCCCGGCATCGACCTCGCTCAGGTGTGAGAGATGCGGGGTGCAGCGCGGTTTAAACAGTCGCTCAAAAAACGGCACGATCGCCTCGACACTGCGGAGGCGCTCCCGAACCGGCACTTCGGTCGAGCAAAACCATCGGCTGTCGCCGGATGCCATCGTGTTGACAAGGTAAGTCAGGCCTTGAGCGATTTGGCGATCAGCGAATCCTTTCAGTGCCGGCGCTGGGTCTTCGAATAGCCGAGTGAAATAGGCAATGGCCTGAGCTGGCCGTGGATCCCACCAATCGTGATCGGGATCGAAATACCAAGGGGCCTGCTGAAAGCGAACTTCGTGTCCAAACGCATGCTCAAGCCATTCCTCAAAAGTGAGCTCTTGCAGGCGCATCACAACGACCCCGACCGACCACGTCCGCAGACCAGATTTTTCTGATGAGTTCAGCGAACCCGCGCTCGAACAATGACGAGCACCATCCGCCCCCTAATGCAACGCGACAGATCGATCCTTGGCCTGCCGGATCCCGCCGGCAAGTGCCTTTGCATATAGCGCGCGCGCCTTCGTCACATCGCCGCGCGTTCCGTGGGTCTTCCACGCGGAAAGAACGAGGGGATCATATGTCTCCGCAAGCATGAAGCTCGCCTGTGCGCTACCCGTCTCGACAGCGTGCTCGAGCACGATCCGCGCTGCGCCGATATCCCCTTGGCCGAGCAGGGCGCTGGCGCGGGCCAGCAACCTGGCCGCTTCCGGACTGCCTTGCGCGGCTTCACCGACCGCTGGCTGCTCTGTCGCAATCGCCTCCGCGGCTTGACTCACCTGGGCGATCTGGCTGTTCGACGCACGTTCGATTCGCGCCCCGATCATGGGCTGCGTCGGTTCGCGCCCGGGTGCCGACGCCTCAGCGCGGTCGCGCTCCTTGTTGGGAGACTGTTGCAGCTCCGCCGTCGCGCTCATGGCGGCCTTCTTCACCTGCACCGCTTCGTCACCGGCTTTGCTTGACAGCGCCAGCCGGCTCTCAAGGTCCCGCCGTGTCCTCGCGAGCTCGTTCGTCAGTGCCTCGGCCCTATCGTGCTCTTTCTGAAGAGACTGTCGCAGCTCCGCCGTCGCGCTCTCGGCGGCCTTCTTCGCCTGCACCGCCTCGTCACCGGCCTTGCTTGACAGCGCCAGCTGGGTCTCGAGGTCGCGTCGCGTTCTCGCGAGCTCGTTCGTCAGTGCCTCGGCCCTATCGTGCTCTTTCTGCAGAGACTGTCGCAGCTCCGCCGTCGCGCTCTCGGCGACCTTCTTCGCCTGCACCGCCTCGTCACCGGCCTTGCTTGACAGCGCCAGCTGGGCCTCGAGGTCGCGCCGCGTTCTCGAAAGCTCGGCAGTCAGCGTCTCGGCTCTGTCGCGTTCCTTCTGCAGCGACTGTCGCAGCTCCGCCGCCGCGCTCTCGGCGGCCTTCTTCGCCTGCACCGCCTCGTCGCCGGCCTTGCTTGACAGCGCAAGCTGGGTCTCGAGGTCGCGCCGCGTTCTCGAAAGCTCGGCAGTCAGCGTCTCGGCTCTGTCGCGTTCCTTCTGCAGCGACTGTTGCAGCTCCGCCATCCCGATCTCCGCGGCCTGACTGAGCTGCGTCGCCTGATCGCGCGTCTTGTTCGCCTGCGCTACCTGCATCTCAATGATCTGCTGCGCGCTTGCCAGTTCATTTGCTAGGGCATCTGTGCGGCGCCGCTCCTTTTCAAAAGTCTGCTGCACTTCCGACTGCATTGCCACCGCACCTTGCTTATCCTGCGCAGTATCCCCCTGTGACTGTGAGATCGCTCGGTCGGCTTGCTGATGAAGAGCCAGATCCCGCGCCGATGAATCGGCTTTTTGAAGGCCCTGGCTTGGGATCTTGGTCTCTAGCTTGACGGCCGCCACGCCAGCTGTGGCAGCCGGGACGTTATCCTGCTCACCAATGTATCGCGTCACATAGGCGGCGAGCTCGGCGTGGAAATACCAGCCGATGAGCGACGCCCCGACCATCACCGCGGCGATCGAGGAGGTGGCGCGCCGCGCGGTCCGTCCGCGCTCCTGTTTGCTCTGCGTGGCCCGCGCTTCAACCAGGACGCCAGTGACCGGGTCGGCGTTCGTAACCAGACGAGTTAATTCCGTCACCCTCGCGCGTTCGGCTAGGCCCGAGGGGAAACAAAAGGAGCGGGGCCCTAGCGACGCTGGGGGGGCGATCGATCCAGTTTCCTTTGGCGGAATAAACTCATCTTGCAGGATAAATTCATCACCTTCCTCTGGGAGATGCATTGCTTGCCAATGCGTCGGCGTAATCTCGCTTGGCTCGCCATTTTCCCTAACCCACCCGCGCCCCTCTGCTGACCACCGACCAAACTCGAAGCGTCCGCTTACGTCATCCTCAAGAATGACGAATTTCCCATCCCTTGGGGCGGTGTCGATCGGGTGGCGCATGTAAAAGACGCCTATTTGAAGCACTTATTCAATTCTCAAGAAAAAGCTTCGTGAATGCACAAAGCCTACTCCACCGCATCAAAGGCCTCAAGATAATAGTCATCAGGAGGTGGGACCCGCATCGCGGACGTTGATATCCGATTGGCTGTCAGATGCCGCGATTAACAGCGCTCACGCCCGCGAAAGGTTCTTCGAAGATTTGAAGGCGGGCGTAGCGCTGCGGAAAGCGCGGATGCTTTGTGGTAAAAACTCGAATGGGTTAACTCGAATGGGTTAATGCAGGGGGTGGAGAGCGAACGACTGGGGTTTGAAGGGGTGGCGCGGGGCCGGCTTGAACCGGGGGCTTCTCTCCACTTATTTGTGGGCTCGTGTTCGAGACCGACCTCGCGGGCGAGCCGGTCCGGTGCAGGCCCTCGTGGTTCGAAGGATGATTGCTGAAATGGGAGGATGAATCAGAATCGAAGCAGGCTTGCTGCCGGCTGCAAATTCTCGAGGGATGAGTATGGCACCGGAATCTCGAGCGGAGGCACAATTGAAATTCTTGTTGCGCAATTGCGAGATCCCCAATGGCATAGAGCAAGCAGCGCAGGACCTGTTGGCGCTGAAACACCGACATGATGTGCTCGAAAATTGCCTTCGGGAGCTCGAAGAGGACGAAAGCATTGAGGCTGTAGGATATGGTGGAGCTCCCAACATTTTGGGCGTAATGGAGCTCGATGCGTCGTTCATGGACGGTAACAACCGCTCGGTTGGCGCCGTCGCGGCAGTCCAGAAATTGCTTCCCATCAAAATTGCCCGCCGTCTTATGGACGCGCGACTGCACACGTTACTGGTCGGACCTGGCGCCGAACGCTTCGCATTTGACTGCGGCTTGAAATCCGAACCAACGTTGGCCCCGGCCCAATTTAAAAAGTGGGAACAGGACGTTAAACCTTTGCTGGACCGTCACCACTCTCGGCTCCTTGATTTAGTCGCGCACATCACGGCGCCTCGGAAGGAAGCATTTGATACGATCATCATGGTTGCATCGGACGGGCAGGGACTCTCGTCTGCCAGTAGCACGTCTGGCTGGCCGTGGAAGCATCCCGGACGGCTGGGTGATGCTCCAGTTCCTGGCGCGGGCTTTTATGTCGATAGCCGGTTTGGCTGGTGCGGATGCACCCACACAGGCGAAATGGCAATGCGGGCCGGAATAGCGCGCTACGTTGTGACCCAGTTGGCGTTGGGAAAGGGCGTGCATGAGGCGGTTGAGAATGCCGTTAACGACCTGGCCGCTCTAAACGAGGGATTGATTGGCGGGGTAACGATACATGCCGTGGACAGCGCCGGTAACGCGCGCGTCGTAGCAGCGAACGTCCCCGATGACATTCATTATTGGTATTGGCGTGAAACGATGACGCGCCCCGAATGTAGAAGCGCTGAACGCATCTGAATTTCTTCATCGCACCGGAAGGGCGCCAAGAACGCTGACAGAGCACGACAATTGCGGCGAGGCGGAAGCCCCGGGGGCCTTCCACAATGAACCGGATCTGGCCAGGACGGCCGACGAATGTTCGACCCCGAATGGAATATCGAGGCCATTGTTCTGGTGTAAGCAGGTTTCCGTGAATGTATCATCGGAGCGAGCTCAACCGGAGTTTTATTGCCGGAGATTCTTCGCGAATATCCATGCGCGCCATGTACCTCCAAAAATTAAAGGTCTCGAATCGAGACCTTGTATGTAGTCGTGTTGCGGTGAATTATCTCGCTCTCGCTCCCTCCGGTCATCGAGTGGCGTCGGTCGGCGGTGCCGGCGGATCGAGATTGATACGCTCGCGCTCAACTACCATCGGCCCGCGGCGTACCTGCGAATGTATCGCGGTTATGTACTCGCCCATCATGCCAATGAACATCAGTTGGACACCCGAGAAGAAGAAAAGAGCAATGATGATGGTCTGCGTGCCGGCAGGGGCCTCCTTCTGAGTCACCAATGCAAGCAGGAAAATGAAGAGCGCATAGAGGAGCGCGAGGGTGGCAACGCCGAACCCTAGGAAACTGCAAAAGCGCATCGGCGCATTGGTAAAGGAGAAGATACCATTCATCGCTTGATCAATCAGGCGCACCGCATTGTTTTTCGAGATGCCGAGTTTCCGTGCCTTCCAGGTGTAGGGGATAATCAGCCGCCGAAAGCCGGCGGAGGCGATGATGCCGCGGATATAAGGGTATTGATCGCGATGGCTGACCACTACCTCCCATACCTTACGATCGATAAGTTGGAACTCACCCACGTTCTCCGGAATTTCGAAATCAGAGAGCATGTTGACAATGCGGTAGAAGATGCGCCGGCACGTGCGCAGCGTCCAGGTCTCTTCGCGATTGACGCGCGCGCCAGCTACGACCTCGATGCCAGTTTCCCAATGGCGCACCATCTCGGGAACGACCTCCGGCGGGTCCTGCAGGTCGACCGGCAGAAAGACGAGAATCGCATTACCTGTCGCATACCGCAGCGCGTTGAAGTTCGAGCGGAAAGGCCCGAAATTTCGTGCATTCAGGATCACCTTCACGGATCGATCGGTGCTCGCAATGCGGCGAAGGATTTCGACCGTAGCATCCTCTGACGCGTTGTCGGAGAAGATGTGTTCACGCTCGTGATGCGCGAGTGGTCCGTCCGGCGCGAAGAGGGCCAACACAGCCTGGTAACAGGTTTCGACATTTTCCTCCTCGTTGTAACAAGGAGAGACGATTGTGATGCGTGCCATAAATCAGGCCTGTGCAGTGATGAAGTGAGACTGTGCAAGCCAGCGCGTGGCGGCCGAGGCCTCAAGCACAGGCTCGATCGCAATGCTTGGTTTGATGAACATCTCGGGTAGGCCGGGCAGAAGGAAATCGCGCGTGATCACCTCCACCGCGCGCCAGCCCGCCGCCGGCAGCACGCTGCGCAATTCACCTGGTGTGAAGGCCATTTCGTCCGGCTCTAGCTTGGCCCAGCGGCGGCCAAACTTCGTCCCGAAGATGAGGGCGCAATAAGGGTTAAGAAAGTTTGGTTCGATAAAGGCGAGGCCGCCGTTGGAGCTGGTTAAGCCGTGCAGCGCTCGTAGTACGTCGGGCAATCGTCGTATCAGGTGATGCAAAATGCCGTTACCACAAACCATGTCGAAATGGCCAAAGGCAAGCGGCGTATCCCCCAATACATCGAACAGTTCATAGCGAAGATTGGTAGCCGCGTGACGCGCACGTGCCTCGGCCACGAATCTCTCGCTCATATCGACCGCGACGATCTCCGCTTTGCTGTGCGTGGCCAGATAAGCCGCGGTGTCGCCCGTGCCGCTGCCGATCTCGAGCACGCGCCGAGCTCCGAGCCGCTCGATCTGCGTTACAAACCAGTCGCCCCGTCGGCGCATCCGCAGCGGCGTGGAGCCCACCGGCTTAAAAACCTGGTTGAAGCCACGCTCGTCCTGCAGAGCCGTTCGGGACATGAGAATCAAACTTTCCGTGCGAAGATGCCGTAGCCGAGCGGATCGTTCTTCGACCCCCACCCGAAGCGAAGTGAAAGATGCGCCAAGCCAACCGCCAGCATGGCGACCGGGCCTGACACCAGTAGCAACGGCAGAAGCCATGGCCGGGTGGGCTTTGCCAATCGCATGCAGACGACGACGAGCTTGTTCGCGATCACCGCTACATCGTCGCCGCGCTCTTCGACCGCTAGTCCTTCGAAGCCCGGAAACATCTGCACGAGGCGATAGCGGGTGAAACGGTGATAGTCATAGGGTGCGTGATGCACGCGGGCCGCAAAGGGCACCGTGGCGACAAGCGTGCCGCCCGGCCGCAGCACACGATGCATCTCGGCGATCAACGCCGGCGGATCCTCAACATGTTCCAGGACCTCGGTGCAGAGAATGTGGTCCTGACTGGCGTCCGGAAAAGGGATAGTGACGCCGTTGAATTCCACTATCTCGGGATGGCGGCCCATGCCGAAATCGTTGGCGGCTGGCACGTCAAGTCCCGTGTAACGCGCGGCTTCCGGTAGCAGGCTGCGAAAGGGCATCTCGCCACAGCCGACGTCCAGCACGCTGCCTTTCATCACCATTAGATGCGGCATGAGGAATCGCTTGCAGGTGAGTAGTTGCAGGTCCACCACCATGCGCGCAGCGAAGGCCAACCGGCCCACCATGCCGGCGTTCCGCCGGATCGGGATGGGCTTGAATTCCTCAACAGGAGTGGCGCTCATGTCGATCCCCATGGGGAAAGTTCAATGGGAAAGTTTAGCTTGTCGTCGATCCATGGTACGATGGCCGCAAACACCCTGCAACCTCGACGGTGCTCGCGAGCGGGTCGAGCGCGGCGCATAGACGCCCCCTGTTCAAGGCGCCGTATCGATCAGTGTCGCCAATCGTGGCGGTTGCCAGGGCGCAATACTCCGGTGCAAACGATGGCGCCGCTGTTGCAATAAAGCGTTGTGTCCTCTAGAGCTCAGAGCTGTGGAATGCCAGCTTTTGCAGACTGATTGCGCTCTCCTGCCTCTTTTGGGAAGATCATGAAGGTCATCATTCTTGCGGGCGGATTGGGTACTCGCATTTCGGAAGAGACCACGATCAAGCCTAAGCCGATGGTTGAAATCGGCGGCCGTCCGATCCTATGGCATATCATGAAAATCTACAGCCATTATGGACTGACGGATTTTGTCGTTTGTCTGGGCTATAAGGGCTATGTGATCAAGGAATATTTCGCTAACTACTTTCTTCACATGTCGGATGTGACTTTCCATTTAGCCGAAAATCGGATGGAGGTGCACCGCGAGACCGCCGAGTCATGGCGCGTGACGTTGGTTGACACGGGCCAAGAAACCATGACCGGAGGCCGGCTCAAACGGGCGCTGCCTTATGTCGGTGATGACGACGTGTTCGCCCTGACGTATGGGGACGGCGTTGCGGACATCAATATTGCTGCGGAACTGGAGTTTCACAGGAGGCACGGCCGCAAGGCGACTGTGACCGCGGTGAGGCCGGCCAAACGTTTCGGCGCGATTGCGATCGAGGGCGATCGGGTCGCTAGTTTCAGAGAAAAGCCGGACGACGATGGTGGATGGATTAATGGTGGTTTCTTTTTGCTGTCCCCTTCGGTGGGCGAGTTGATTGCTGACGACAAGACCGTTTGGGAGCGGGAGCCGATGGAAGCCCTGGCCTCGCAGGATCAACTACGTGCGTTTTCGCATCACGGATTTTGGCACCCGATGGACACCCTACGCGACAAGACCTTCCTCGAGGAGGAGTGGGCAAGCGGTCGGGCGAAGTGGAGAACGTGGTGATTGAGCCCAGCTTTTGGCGAGATCGGCGCGTATTTTTAACCGGGCACACCGGTTTCAAAGGCGCATGGATGGCGCTCGTTCTGAAATCAATGGGCGCCGAGGTCTCTGGCTTCTCGTTGCCGCCGGAGCACGACCGCGGGATCTTCGTTGCGGCGAGGATCGCCGATGACGTTCACCATCATCTGGGAGACATCCGAGAATACGACAGCTTGAGGACCTCACTGGGCGAGGCGGAGCCGTCCGTGGTCATTCACATGGCGGCTCAAGCGCTTGTGCGACGATCCTATGTCGCGCCTGTCGAAACTTACGCCACCAATGTGATGGGGACGGTCCACCTGCTTGAGGCCGTGCGCCAGCAACCGACCGTCAAGGCGGTGGTCGTCGTTACCAGCGACAAGGTCTATGAGAACGTGAACTGGTCGTCGGGTTATCGAGAGGGGGATCATCTCGGCGGTCACGATCCCTACAGCAATAGTAAGGCTTGTACGGAGCTGGTGGCTGACTCGTACCGCCGCTGCTTCTTTCGCGGCGAGCGGGTGGCGCTTGTGGCAACGGCGCGGGCCGGCAATGTGATCGGAGGTGGCGATTGGGCTCAGGATCGACTCGTTCCCGATGCAGTCAGGGCGTTTTCAACCGGCTTGCCCCTTGCTATTCGTCACCCGGGTGCAGTTCGCCCCTGGCAACATGTGCTTGACCCGGTTCTCGGGTATCTTCTGCTCGCCGAACGGCTGGTAAAGGAAGGCGATCGCTTCGCGGGGGCATGGAATTTCGGGCCCTGCGCGGCGAGCGAAGTCCCGGTCGAAAATATCGTTCAGGAATTGGTGCGGGCTTGGGGCGAGGGCGCGAGCTGGACGCGCGATGTCAGTGAACATCCGCATGAGGCTACTTACTTGAAGCTTGACAGTTCCAAAGCTACGCACGAGCTCGGGTGGGCCGCAATGCTACGTCTGGAGCAGGCCCTCTCTTTGACCGTTGAGTGGTATAAGGCTGAGCAGCGTGGCGCTGACATGAAAGCGGTAAGCCTGGATCAGATCCACACGGTGCTCTCGGCTGCAAGAGCTAGTGTGCGCTGCTAAGCCGGATTTAGCGGAGCGCAGCCATGCGAATATTTGTGACTGGCGCGAGTGGGTTTGTTGGGTCTTATCTGGTGGCCGAACTGCTCGAGCATGGCCACCAGGTCGCGGTACTGCTCCGCTCCCGCGGGGATCCATGGCGTATTTCGGAGCAACTCTCGCGTCTGACCACGATCACCGGTGATCTCGACGACATTGAAACCCTGCGCGGGCCGCTCACCGCGTTTCAGCCAGATGCCGTCGCCCATCTGGCCTGGCGCGGTGTCGGCAACGCCGATCGTAACAGCGCAATCCAGGCCCACAATATTCCGGACACGCTCGATCTGGCCGCGCTCAGCATGAAGGCTGGCGCCAGGATATTTGTCGGCGCCGGGTCGCAGGCAGAATACGGCCCCTATTCGCGCAGCATCCGCGAGAGCGACGTTCCCGGTCCCACCACCCTCTATGGGCGCGCCAAGCTCGCAGCAGGGGCGATGGCGGGGCAGCTCTGTGCCGAAGGCGGCGCGCGGTTCGCCTGGCTTCGAATCTTCTCGACCTACGGACCGAAGGACGCACCGGACTGGCTCATTCCGAGCATGATAAAGACGCTCCGGGAGGGAAGGCGGATGTCGCTGACCCAGTGCGAGCAGCGCTGGGGGTTTCTGCACGTGCGCGATGTCGCCTCGGCCTTCCGACTGACGATAACCCGAGATGATGCCGAGGGAGTTTTCAACCTGGGGAGCTGCGATGCCCCATCCTTGCGCGAAACCGTCACGGCGCTTCGGGATCTGGTCAACCCGAACGCGGATCTTGGCTTTGGCGATATTCCCTATCGCCCGGATCAGGTCATGATACTACAGGCTGACGTCAGTCGCCTCGAAGCCCTCGGTTGGCGACCGCAGATCGGACTTCAGGAGGGTCTTTCCGAAACCGTGACGTGGTACAATGCGCACCACCGAAATTGATCCGCATGATTTTGCTCGCCGCATTCGAGCCCATGCATTGCGCATGGTCTTCAAGGCGCGATCTTCCCATATCGGCAGCTGCCTTTCGATGGCCGATATTTTGGCGGTCCTCTATACGCGCATCATGCGTATCGATCCTCTGCAACCGCTGCTGCCCGAGCGCGATCGTTTCATCCTGAGCAAGGGCCATGCCGCGGCGATTATCTACGCGGCGCTGGCCGAGCGCGGCTATATCCCGGTTTCGGATTTGGATAGCTATTGTGAAAACGGCTCCGCTCTCACGGGCCATGTCAGCCATGCGGTCCCAGGCGTCGAAGTTTCGACGGGCTCGCTCGGCCATGGTCTGCCTATCGCGGTGGGCATGGCGATTGCGGCAAAGTCTGCCGGAATGAAGAATCGCATATATTGTCTACTCAGCGACGGGGAGTGCGACGAGGGCTCCAATTGGGAGGCGATCCTGTTTTCGCCACATCACAAGCTCGATAACCTGATCGCCATCGTCGATTTCAATAAGATCCAAAGCTTCGGAACAGTATCTGAGGTTCTGAACCTCGAACCGTTCGCCGACAAATGGCGTGCTTTTGGTTGGGAAACATTGGAGGTCGATGGCCACGATATTGTTGCGCTGGAGAAGACTTTCGCGGCGCCACCGATTCCGGGAAAGCCGCGCGTCCTGATTGCCCATACGATCAAAGGCCGGGGTGTATCGTTCATGGAGGATAAGCTTGAATGGCACTACAAATCCCCGTCCGATGAACAGCTGAAAGCTGCCTTGGCTGAGATTGGTGCATGAGAAACAATTTTATCGCCACCCTGGCGGATGTGGCCGCGCAGAATCCGAAAATCTGGCTGCTCGCTGGTGACCTCGGGTACTCGGTGCTGGAGCCATTTGCTGCGCGTTTTCCTGATAGATACCTCAATATCGGGGTCGCGGAGCAGAACATGGCAGGTGTCGCTGCCGGAATTGCACTGAGTGGAAACACGGTTTTCATCTATTCGATCGGTAACTTCCCGACCTTGCGCTGCCTCGAGCAAATTCGGAACGATATCTGCTATCACGGTGCAGACGTCAAGGTCGTCGCCGTCGGTGCCGGCTTTGCCTACGGCAGCCAAGGCTACACACATCACGCGATCGAAGATGTCGCTATCATGTCGGCTTTGCCTGGCATGGAAATATTCGTGCCCTGTGATCCCATCGAGGCGCGCATCGCCACGCAGGTCATCGCTAAAAGTGGTCGGCCTTCCTACCTTCGGCTTTCGCGCGCCGGTGAGCCACTGCTGCATTCAAGTCCGCCAAGTGATTTATGCAGACCAAGCGTGCTGCGGCAAGGCCGAGATGTTATGATCTTTGCGAGCGGGCCGATCGCTTCTGCTTGTTTGGCCGCCGCCGACAGCCTCGCCACCGAAGATCTCACGGTTGGCGTTCTGAGCGTACCTTGCATCAAGCCCTTCGATGACGCGTTCGCGCGAGAACTCGCAAATGGGGCTCGGCTCTTTGTTACCGTTGAGGAGCACATTCTTCGTGGCGGTCTGCATGCAGAGGTGTTAGCGTCACTCTCGCTCGTTCGGGACAGACCTCCGGTCCTTGGACTTGCAATCCCGGAGCCAACTGGCAAGATCACCAGCGCGGGCGATCGTGAGATGCTCCTCGAGGCGGCTGGACTTTCAGCAGAAACCATTGCAGATCGTGTACGCTCGGCTCTAGCTTAGCTAGCCGGAAAATCCATAATGGGAATATCTGTATGCGATTCGCGACGTCGTTCGTACGAGGAGCACGATCATCCTTTATTGTGGCGTGTCGCTGCAATTGAAAAATCCGGCGGCATAGCCAACGTCGCTTGCCTCGATATGCGCCAGCCAAGTCTCTTGAGCAAACGCGCGTATAGGAGTGGAAGTGATAAAAGTTAGGGCGCAAGTTGACGGTGTTCAGTGGCCCGGCCGCTTCGTGCACACGCCTGAATGCCTGTAGCGGCCGAAGATTATTGTAGCCATTCGCCGATATTTTCACTAGATCGCGCAACTAGGGTAGAGTTGTCATGCGAACGCAGATGTCATTCGCGGTGGCGATCCGTAACAAAACAAGCATGCAAGGCCGCGGTCGCGGTATTGAGCGGGTTGAGCTGTTTGCCCTTTTTAAGGAGCGTTTTGCGTCGCTTTTATTCGAATGGCACAGTGAGATTGGCGAGGCGTTGGCAGGTACCTCGCTCTGTGGTACCCGAAAAATGAACCTACAATGTCGGGGGAAGTCCAATTATGCCTAGCCGGAAACTATTCAGACAACCGGCGCCCGTTCTTTGAGTAACACATGCTGCAGTAGGTTAGAACGGAGGGGAGCATGCACTGTGATCTCTAGGCTTGGAGCGAAGTCGTCTCTTAGTGTCGTTGAAAATCCAACAAATCTTATTGTCGTTGAAAATTTAACAAATTTCGCGGGTGCAGAGAGATTGACGCAATTGCCGCGCTCACTGCGGCAAGGCGGCTGGTCGCACATTGGTTTCGTTTCCGCTCTTGTCGCAATCTATTTCGCCGCTATAGCAAACCAAATCCATCTTGGAGTGTACACAGATCCTCTTTGGTTGATGGACGTCTGCGCCCGGATGTTGAGCGGGCAGATACCTTACGTCGACTTTCTTGAAAACAGCCCACCGGTCGCAATTCTCATCTATTTGCCGCCGGTACTTGCATCCAGCTGGCTCGGCATTAACCAGGATTTGGCGTTCATCGTATATGTAGCCGTGCTGGTGACAGCGAGCCTATTCGCATCGGCTTGGATTATGCACAAAGCCGACCGGCTTACTGAAGTGCGCCGACCGGTTGCGCTGACAATAGCCGCCAGCCTCCTGCTATTGCCTGACTATACGTACGGGCAGAGAGACCACATCGCACTCATACTCGCCATGCCTTGGCTTTCGGCGATTAGCCTGCGCGCTTCGTGCATTAATCCTCCGCGCTTGGCTGCTATCGTATCCGGATTGGCAGCAGGCCTGATTTTCGCAATCAGACCACATTATGCACTGAGTTTTGTTTTGGTTGTCGCCTTCGTAGGATCGCGCAGAGGCGTTCGTGCGCTATTTGACTTCCCCGAATTGACCGTTGCAGTTGCGATGGGGTCTGTATTTACAATCCTGTCGATGGTCTTGTTTCCGAATTACCTCAGAATAATGTTTCCATTGTTGATTGACGTTTATGCGCGCGACCGCGAAAATTTTATTGTTTTGTTATTGAATCCTACAATAGTGGCGTCGACTTTATTACTATCTGCACTGTACGCGTTCAAAAATATCGAAAGTTTAAATACGCTTTGTATGATATTGATATGCGCCGCATTGGGAGTGCTGGTGTCGTTTTTTATTCAGGGAAAACCGTTTGCCTACCATGCGTATCCTTGCGTAGCTCTGCTGATAATTTCAATTTCGATTGCTGCTGCTGGGCGTATTACGAATGCTGAAGTATTTATTGCTGCCTTTGTGGGTTGTTTAATAACATGGCGATTTTCGATTACTTACGAAATTGGTAGCCTTCCATGGATTTTAAGCCAAATAGGGTTCTGTATATTTGCGATAGTTTTCGTTGGCTTTGTCTTCTGTTTGAAGTTAATGGGGTTTAGGCAACGCCCTACGGTGATTTTTGCGGCAACCTGTGCGTTCGCCGCCGCCGCGTTAGCTTGGTCCGCTTTCCATATGGAATGGTCGCCAAGACCGCTTTTTGTCGATGAGATTAAGATGTTCCGTCCACGTCCGACAGTGGCGCTAGTTGGCGCCGTCGGCGAATTCGGACATCCTGTCACGAACCTTGTTCATGGACGCTGGGGGCAAAGCGTGATTGCACTAATAATTACAGATTCGATTGATAGAATCATAAAAGCGCAGTCTCCCGAGACGGAGGTTTATCGAAAACTTTATTTATATAAATCAGAAGACCAACAGAGATTTCTGAGTGACGTCAACAATAATCCGCCGGACGTAATAATTCTCGATAGCACTTGGGCAAGTGATCATTTCGTGGATCCGCGCCTTGATGCAATCTTAAAAAATTACAGAGAGCTCGGGCGAAAAGAAGATACGAGATATTTTTTTGGAATGACACATTCGTATCTCCTATATGGTCGAATAAACGAATAAACTAGGTGTTTAGTCCCGGAATTTGCTGGAGCGGGTTGAGTTTGAATCGTTCGGGCTGGGAAGTCCAGCATTTGCAAATGTATTCGTAGGGTGTGGGGCCCTTCAGGGTCTTCAGCCGCCGAGCATAGTTGTAGGCGTTGATGAAGTCGACAAGGTGAGCTTCGAGCTGATCGTGTCGATCGTAGTAATAGCGTTGGACGGTCGCTTCCTTGATCGTGCGGTTCATGCGTTCGACCTGGCCATTATCCGGTATGTGATCTGCGGTGCCTTTTCGTCCGGCTGTTCTCTTCGGAGAACGGCATTATGGTGAGCCCATCCGGGACGCGGGGCACCGGGAGCACGAAGGTGCGGGCAGGCCGCCGATAGACAGTGGGCTGAGAGCCCGAGCTCGTTACATGGCCGCCCCTTGCGACTTTCCCGGATGCGCCGCGAGCGCGGATCAGTAGATGTCGTGTTGCCCGCCAGCTCCCGTTTCGTCAGACCGGAAAGGAGCAGACATGCGCATTATCGGACTTGATATCCACCGCGCCTTTGCGGAAGCGGTGGCTTGGGAGGATGGCAAACTCAGACGTCTCGGCCGCGTGGACATGCGACGTGCGCTGTTGACCGCGTTCGCCAAACGGCTTTCGAAGGACGATGTCGTCGTCGTCGAGGCGACCGGGAATGCCGCAGCAGTCGCGGCGGTCATCGGGCCACAGGTGAAGAAGGTGGTGATCGCAAACCCAATGCAAGTGCGTATCATCGCGCATGCGAAGATCAAGACCGACACGATCGACGCCGGCGTTCTTGCCCAACTTTACGCCAGCGGGTTTCTACCGGAAGTCTGGGTTCCGGACGAACCGACACAGGCGCTGCGCCGGCAGGTGACACGCCGCAACCAGATCGTGCGACAGCGGTCGAGACTGAAGAACATCATCCAGTCGATCCTGCACGCGCATCTGATTCCGTCTTGCCCACATGCCGACCTGTGCGGCGGCAAGGGCCGTGCATGGCTTGCCGAGCAGATCGTGCCAGAGGACGAACGGCTCGCCATCGAACGACATCTGCGCGAGTTCGATCGGCTTGGCGAAGATCTCACCGTGATCGAGCGTGACCTCGCCGGTTCGGCACTCGCGGACGACGGCGCCAAGCGGCTGATGACGATCCCAGGTGTCGACATGATCGTCGCGCTTGCGCTGATGGCGGCAATCGGCGACGTGGCCCGTTTCAGCGATCCGCAGAAACTTGTCAGCTACCTCGGCCTGAACCCGAGCGTCCGGCAATCCGGGCCAGGTCCGGCCTACCATGGACGGATCACCAAGCAGGGCCGCGGCCATGCCCGTGGCATGCTGGTCGAGGCGGCTTGGGTCGCAGCACGGGCACCGGGTCCGCTGCGGGCTTTCTTTCTCCGGGTCAGGGCCCGTCGCGGTCAGCATGTCGCAGCCGTCGCGACGGCCCGCAAACTTGCTGTCGTGATCTGGCACCTGCTGGCCAAGGGCGAGAGCTATGCGTGGGCGCGTCCCTTGCTCCACGCAAAAAAGCTTCGCGATCTCGAACTCAAGGCCGGCCACAAGGCCACACGCGGCCAGAAGGGGCCGGCGCATGCTTACAACATCAAGAGTTTGCGTGAGGAGGAGCGCCGCTGGGTCGAGCAGGCCGAAACCGCTTATGCGCGCTTCGTGACAGGCTGGAACCCGCGCGGACCGAAGAGAGCACGTGCGGGCGCCGCAACTGAGGAACGATGATGATGGCTGTGCGGCAAGGCTCTCACCTCTCGCCCTGCTCTTCGCCACGCGGTCGCCGCACGCCGGGAGAGAATAACCCAAATCCACGAAGAAAGGGCTTGTCGATCACATCAGTGGTCCAGGGATGCTTCATCTTAGTCAGCCGATGTTCGATCCCGTTCTCCCGGCAGCGCATGTCGAACATATGCGTCGCGTATCTTGCTGTCGGGCCGTCCGCATAGCGCGGTGGTGTCACTGGGCGGTGAATACTCCCCAAATATGGGCATCGAAAATTCCCTAGCTGGCATCCCAGCCTGAAGGGGCCGCGGCGCGTAGGCCCCACATACCGAAGCGCTGCGGCCCCTTCAGGCTTTCCGCATCCGATCCTGTCCCCGAAGTGATTCGGGGGGCGGAACGGATGATCCAGCTTGGAGATCTCATCGTGATTTTGGACCTTCACCGTGAGGGCTTGTCGATCAGCGCGATTGCCCGGCGCACGGGGCGCGACCCGAAAACGATCCGCAAATACATTGCGCGTGGTCTCGAGCCACCCGCCTATGGCCCTCGGCAGACTGGCCGGCCGAGCAAGCTCGCACCCTATCTCGACTATCTGCGAGAGCGCATCGCCGCATTCCCGGACTTGAGTGCCATCCGGCTAACGCGCGAGCTTCGCGAGCGCGGCTACACCGGCGCCTACACGGCCGTGAAACGCTTCGCGGCTGCGATCCGTCCCGACAACGCACCTAAGCCCTTTGAGGTGCGATTTGAGACGCCTGCCGGGAAGCAGGCGCAAGTGGACTTTGCTCGTTTCGTGACCATCTTCACTGACGAGCCCGGTGCGACACGGATCATTTGGCTGTTCTCGATGGTACTTGGCCATTCGCGCTTCATCTTCGCCCGCTTCGTCATGCATCAGGACCTGCAGACGCTGCTGCGCTGTCACATGCAGGCTTTTGCGGTCATCGGCGGTGTCCCGATCGAGATCCTTTACGACCGCATGAAGACGGCCGTGACGGGCGAGGACGGCAATGGACACATCGTCTATAACCGGTCGCTCCTGGCGCTCGCACAACATTACGGCTTCCATCCGAGGGCCTGCCGGCCGTACCGCGCCAAGACCAAGGGTAAGGTCGAGCGTCCGTTCAGCTACATCCGGCAGGACTTCTTCCTCGCGCGCAGCTTCCGCAATCTCGACGATCTCAACACCCAGCTCGATGACTGGCTCGCGACCGTCGCGAACGTGCGCGTACACGGCACCACGCAGAAAGTCGTCGCTGAGGCGTTTGCCGCCGAGAGACCCGAGCTGCAGGCGTTGCCAGCGGGGCCGTTCGACGCGCTGCTCAAACTCGAGCGCCGAGTCAGCCACGACGGGCTCGTGTCGATCGGCGGCAACTATTACAGCGTACCAGACCGTACGCGGCGCATTGTCGAGGTGCAGCAATTGCCTGATGTAATCCGCATTCTCGATCAAGGCGAAATCGTCGCCGTCCATCCCGTTCTGGAAGGCCGCCGGCGAACTCGCGTCGCACCCGAGCATCGCCAGGCGGTCAACCGGTCCAGGTCGCGACCTGGCGTGTCCGAAGCCCTCGTCGGTCGGGCCGGCGATCACATCCCACGACGGTCGCTGGAGTTTTACCAAGCTGTCGGCAAACGGCTCGCCCAATCGGGAGGCCGGCCATGACCATCCACACGCAGCCGGCAGCGATCGACAGCGTCAAGAAAAGCCTGGTCGCACTCAAGATGCCACGTGCGCTGGAAATACTGGACACCACGCTGCGGCGAATCGAACAGGGCGAGGTCACCTGGATTGAGGCGCTCGATCAGTTGCTTATCGAGGAGCTGACGCTGCGCGACAATCGCCGTGTCAGCACCGCGCTGAGAATGTCTCGCCTGACCACCGTCAAAACGCTCGCCGGCTTCGACTTCGCATTCCAGCCCTCGCTCGATCGCAATCGCATCCTGGCGCTTGCCGAATTGAAGTTCATCGACCGCGCCGAGGTGGTCCATCTGCTTGGGCCGCCCGGCACCGGCAAGAGCCATCTCGCGACGGCACTCGCGGTCGAGGCCGTGAAGGCGGGAAAGAGCGTCGCGTTCGCCACGCTCGCCGACATCGTCACCACCCTCGCAAAAGCCGAACGCGAAGGCACTTTGCGCGAGCGCCTGCGGTTCCTCGCCCGCGCCTCCCTCCTTGTCGTCGACGAGATCGGTTACCTCCCGGTCGTGCCCGGCGGCGGCAATCTGTTCTTCCAGTTGGTCAACGCCCGCTATGAAAAGGGCGCGATGATCCTCACTTCGAACCGCGGCTTTACTGAATGGGGCGAGGTCTTTGGTGATGCCGTCGTCGCCACAGCATTGCTTGATCGCCTGCTTCACCACGCCGTTGTTATCCAAATCGAGGGATCGAGCTATCGGCTCCGCCAGCACGCCGCCCTCGTACCGGAAAACGTCCGCTCGCGCCCGCTCACAAACCAGCCGCAGCCCAAGCGCCGCGGCCGCCCGCCTGGAAGGACCAATGACGATCCCGATAGCGGCTGATCCCCGAACCACAATCGCCGTCACCTAGGGAAATTTGGAAGCCCATTCTCACGGAAAGTTCGCTGCCCGTTGACAGGTGGGAAGGTGAACTGGATCCCATTGTCGGTGAGAACCGTGTGGATCTTGTAGGGGACGGCCGCAATAAGAGCTTCGAGGAAGGCCGAAGCCGAGGTCCTTCCCGTCTTCCTGGCCAGTTGCACGAACGCGAACTTACTGGTGCGATCGATTGCGACGTAGAGGTAGAGCTTGCCTTCGGCGGTCTGGAGCTCGGCGATGTCGATGTGGAAGTAGCCGATCGGATAAGCCTTGAACTTCTTCCTCGAGGGCTTGCCACCGCCCACTTCCGGCAATCGGCTGATGCCGTGACGCTGGAGGCTGCGATGCAGGGATGACCGCGTCAGATGCGGGATGGTCGGCTGCAGCGCATAGAGGCACGAGTGGCAGCAGCGTATGCTGCCGGAAAGCAACGATGATCGCCTCCTCCTCGATGGAAAGGACAGTCGACTTGGCTTCCTTGGGGTCAGTCTAACGATCGCTGACAGTCTCGCGCTGCTTCCACTTCGCGACAGTCTTCTGGTTGATCCCGCAGCGCTTGGCGAGACCTCTCAGGCTCTCTTGACTATTTTGTATTGCTCGACGGACTGCCTCCGTCGTGGTGGCGCAGCCGTGTAAAATCTGTCCCATAGCGCTTCCTTCGAATCGTGCGACAAGGATGCACCATCAAAGTCTGGGACTAAACACACACCTAGATTTGAATTGCTCAGGCCCGTTTCGATGGCGCTGGCTCGACTGTCGATTTGATGTCGGCGAAGAGCTTGCAGCCCCGTCCGGCACGCTGGACGCATGATGAGAAGCTTCTGACCTGTTCGAGTTGGTAATCGGCGTAGGCCAGGCCACATGGAGGTCATCTTACCGACCTGAGCGCTTGAGCGCTTGAGCAGTAGTTGGCGCATGAGCCACTGCGCATCGGTCTTGCGTGACCCAGAAGATTTTGAGTGGATCGATTGCTAGCGAAGCCTCCGCGGTGATACTTATCCTCTGAGTGATCGCGAGTCGTGCTCTGTTCTTCCAGCTGGTCATTTTAAGATGAACAAACTACTAGTCGCTTCGCCGCTCCGCCTCCCGTCCGCCGAATTGTTGGCCCTGCTTATAGCCATCGCCTCGTTTCTCTTTGGGCTCCTCGTGCCGATTTATACGGATGAAGTTGGCTGGCGCTTTCAAGCTCGCAGCGCGATCGATGACGGTGTCGATCGGTCCATAGGGGAGAATTGCGGGCCGAACACGCTTGCCGTTGTTCCGCTGTTCATCCAGCCACTCCGATATGCAAGCGCCACGGTGAATCTGGCGTTCGCCGATCCAATCTTTGTTAGGCTCACGGGCGTCACCTTTTCACTCGTATGGTTGACAATCCTGTGGAGGCTGACTGGCGCAATCGCACAGACGACGCGCGAGAGGAGCACGCTGCGAGTACTTGCTTTTAGTCTCTCGTCGTTCGGCGTCCTTCCCTTCCTGCTGGTGCTGAGCCGGCCCGAACAGCCAATCCTACTGGCTCTCACAGTTTCCATCCTCGTTGCCACAGGCGCATGGGCGCAAAACGCCCCGGATAGTGGCCCAACGGCAGCCGCCGGTCGGGCTGCTATCGTTGTCACCTGCGGTGCCTTGGCGCTCGGCTACCATCCGAAGGGGATAGTTTATATGCCGATGTTCCTGCTCTGCGCAGGTCTCAGCAGTAGCAGGCGGGCGAGTGTGTGCGCACGATTCATTGCCGTTGCAGCGCTTGTTGGCCTTAGCGCGGGAGCTATGCAGGATTTTGGGTGACGAGGCGATCAGGCGGCGTGGTTTGCCGGCATGTGGATGACCTCGATGCCGTCGTTGAATCTGACACCTGCGATGAGCTTCGGCAACTGATTTGTGCCTTTGAGCCGCCGCCACTTTTTTGATGCGGCGATAACCAGCTTGAACACCATCAGCCTGGCGGTCGTTGAGGACAGCGATCCTTTCGTTCGCACGGTTCTGTGTCGCACGGTCGCGAACACGCTTTCGATGGGGTTGGTCGTGCGCAAGTGATCCCAATGCTCGGCAGGAAAGTCGTAGAAGGCCAGCAGCGCGTCGCGGTCCTTTGCGAGGCATTCGACCGCCCGGCCGTACTTGGTGCGGTATTTCTCGGCGAAGACGTCGATCGCCACTTCGGCGGCCGCCCGGTTTGGCGCCCAATAGACTTCGCGCAGGTCCTTCTTCATGTTGGCCTGCACCGAGAGCGGGACCTTGTCCAGGACGTTGACGGTCTTGTGCACCCAGCAGCGCTGGTGCCGCGTGCCGGGAAACACCTCGTCAAGCGCCTTCCAGAAGCCGAGCGCGCCGTCACCAACGGCAATTTCCGGGGCGATTTGCAACCCGCGTTGCTTCACGTCGATCAGGAGCTCACGCCAGCTCTGCGCGCTCTCCCGGACACCGACCTGAAAGCCGATCAACTCCTTCTTGCCTTCCGGCGTCGCGCCGATCAGCACCAGCATGCACTCGCCGTGGTCTTCCATGCGTGCCTGCAGGAAGACGCCATCGGCCCACACATACACGTACCGCCGCGCCGAGAGATCGCGCTTCTGCCAACGCTCATACTCGCCCTGCCATTCGGCCGTCAGCCGGGAAATCACCGCCGGCGACAGGTTCGGCGCGTCCTTACCCAGCAGGGCCGTCAGCGCCTCCTGGAAATCGCCCGTCGAGATGCCACGCAGGTACAACACCGGCAACAGCGCATCCAGGCTCCTGGTCCGCCGCGCCCATAGTGGCAGAATCGCCGAGCTGAAGCGGATCCGCTCGCCATCGCCGGCTGCACCGCGGTCCCGGATCTTCGCCCGTGCGACCTCGACCGGTCCGATGCCGGTCGCAATCGTTCGAGCCGGGCCGTAACCATGCCGCACGACACGGGCGCGCCCGTCGGCAAGCTTCAAATCTTTCACCGTGGCAAGAAACGTCTCGACTTCGATCTCCACGGCCTGCGCCAGAAGCTGCCGAGCACCAGCTCGCAAAATATTGGTCAGTGGATCGTCGATCTCGTCGGGCTGACGAAGGGCAACAATATTGCTAGTCTCGTTCATGGCGTATCGCTCTCCTTGAGAGGTTCTGGCAGGCTCGACACCCGCCTCGATACGCCGCCTATCTCATTCCGTCATCACCCAGCTTCACGCATAGCTCTTAGCGCGGTTGCGATCCCTTATTGGGTGGACCGCTTCAGATGTCCGGCTGACCCGGTCCTTGCAGCAAAGCTAGCGAAGGAAAACATCGCCGCAATTCTATTTGGCGGCGGCCCTGTCATGTCCAGAATGGGCGAGGCTCTACGCGGTGCCAACATCTTCGCTTATGTGGGGCTGTCCATGCCCGCCGAAAGGTATATGTCGAATTGGCTGCCGCCGGACGTGATCGACCACAAGGAGGCGACCAATTGGGCGGCGCCGCTGCTGTTGGCGTGGATGTCTGCAATGCTTCTCGGCATTGTGTCCACCGGAAGAGCGCTCGTCCGGGCGGCGCGTGCACGCAAGATGGATGCTCGGCTGATGCTCCCGATCCTGCTCGTCGGAATCGTCCTCGGATGGGGCGCTACACAGCTCACCAAAAACGCGTACGAGGCATCGTTGGCCCTTCCGGCAACGATCCTCTCCATTGTGCTCGCCATTCGCGCAGCCGAGTTTTCCGAGATCACGATCAGGTGCGCGCAGATCGTGAGCCGATTTACGCTCGTCGTTGCTGCTGCGAGTTTGGTCGCGCTTATGGCTTTCTATGCCAAGCCTTTATGGGTATCCGCCCATCAACCCGGCTATGTTGCGTTGCAACCCTATTCTGTTTCGCCCTATGGCTTCTCCAAGATCGAGGATCAGATTGTAGCAACGGGGAGGTTGTGTGGGATCGATCCGGCGAAGAGGCCCAGTGGCCTCTTGATCGATGACCTCACATATTTCGCCTATATGGCGAGCTATCGGCCGCTCCATCGGACCGGCGTCCTGTCGGATTGGAACGGTTCAATCATTGATCCGGTCGCTTATCTCGCCACACGCCGTTCGTCCGGCATCGTGCTCGGTTGCAGCTATCTGCCGCCGGCGCTGCGGCAGCTGGCGCACAGCATCGGACAATTCTGCTGCATCGGTCCGCTAGATTGGTCTCAACGGAGCCCTCGCGGGCAATGAGCGGGCACCGGGCGTAGGGAGGCGGTCAACAGAGCCGAGAATGACCCGCATCACAACCCCCAGGCGACCAGCCGGTGAAGTCCGAGCCAGAAGCGCTCCCGCACGATGCCTAGCGACGAACTCTAGCGCGGTCAGCTGCGGCCCGGCTGCCAATTTTGTACTAGCCAAGCCCTGCTGCAGGATTACCTCGCGAGATCCTTGACAAGAGAACAGAGAATGATGCCGAGCAGATCGCTGAGAAGGAGAGGTTGTCGCATGAGTAGCAACACCGGCCCAAGGCGCGCCGACGTTTAATATCTCGACGAGGTCTAGACTAGGAGGCCGCCGGGACCTTCACAGGTTAACGGCGAAATTTCCAACGCCGCTTTTTCCGTCTAGCTGGGCCGTGGCCTTTTCGATCCAATACTAGGGTGGGCGCGCAATGGGATTACATGGCCGCACTATCATCGTTTGGCATAGCCTCCGCAAAGTAGCTTGGGATGGGCTGTTCTAATAGAGGAAATTCGACGATGTCGATCGACAGGCAAACGTTGTGTTGGAAGGCGGATCATTGATGCCAGGGGTACTTTCGGACCAGAGGAGTCTGATCTCCGTCGGTCTTCTATTTGCTGTGTCGGTGGTCCCCGTATTGTCGGTCGAAATTCCCGCGATGATCGACTATGTTAACCACCTCGCACGGATGCATCTTCTTGTGGATGCTGCTGCGGGACGCGCGAACCCGGCTTACGAAATACATTGGCGGCTCTATCCCAATCTCGCCGTCGACATCATTGTCCCGGTGTTCGCGCGGTTTGTTGGCGTCGAGACCGCCGCTCGTCTTTTTTTGCTCGGAAGCCAGATATTGGTAGCATGTGGCGCGATAGCGCTGGAGATGCAGGTACGGGGGCGGCATCAATTATCAGGCTTTGTTGCGCTGATCGCGCTGTACAGCCTGCCGTTCCTTTGGGGGCTAATGAATTTTGAATTTGGATGTGGCGTGGCGCTTTGGGGGATCGTCGCCTGGATTTACTTTCGCGAAGGTCCGTGGCTTCTCCGGATTGCCTTACATGCAAGCGTTGTCGTCGTGTTGTTCAGCGCTCATTTGTTTGCGCTCGGTATCTACGGCCTGACGATTGTTTGCTATGAAGGCAGCCGGATTACGAGCTACCGTCATGCCGTGCGAACCCTTGCTGTACTGGCGCTTCCGGTCCTCGCCGGCTGTCTAGTTGTGCTTTGGTCAGGTGATACGCTTAGCAATCCGGGATTCAGTTGGTCGTTCGGGCTAAAGTTGATGTGGCCTCTGTTCGTCATGAACTGTTATAGTCTGCCTCTTTCAATCGGACTTGCGCTCATAATTGCGGTGCTCTTGGGTTACCTTGGCTACAGCCGCGTATTTGGGCTCACGCGACCCGCGGTCTTTATCGGGTCAGGCTTTCTGGTCGTATATTTGTTGATGCCTGCGCGTATTCTGGGCGGCGCCTACACTGACGTACGTCTCATTACCGCAATGATGCTAGTCCTGCCCGCGTTCTTGACTGTGAACTGGCCGTCGCGTGCAGTGAAAACTGTGGCCGCGCTCGTAGCTGTAGGCATCATCCTTGCTAATGTAATGAGTGTAGCGTCGGTTTGGTATTCCTACCGATCGGACTACGCGGATATGATCAAATCGTTTGCGCTACTTCGCGCCGGTTCGACGATCCTCATCGCACGAGGAGATGTCGATGAGGGCCAAGCAAATGCCCCGATGTTCTATGCTCCGACCTTGGCGGTCCATTATGCAAACGCGTTTGTGCCGTCTCTATACACAATCTCTGGTCAACAACCGGTCAAGAAATCCGCTTCGAAGTCGCTCTTGGAAATCGGCGACGCACTTGACTACCGGCCGACACCAATTGCGCAGTTGAATAGCGCGTCAGCTGGTGGAACCGTCCCGGCCCATGTTCGCGGTTGGCGTACCGACTATGACTACCTGTATATTGTCGGTGATCAGACCGGCAGCATCCCCGAACATTTAACCTTTATGATGCGGAGCCGCCGGTTCGCCCTTTATGCGATCGATAAATAGCGATAGGGTGGCATTTTACGAGGAGCCCCTTACGAGGAGCTCAATGGATCCTTTTGGCCTTAAACTTATTTTTTTCACCGCTCTTGTGTTCATACCGCTCGAGCGGTTGTTCGCCCTGCACCCGCGGAAGGTTTTTCGTCGCGATTGGGGCAACGATCTGATCTTTTTGCTCTTAAATAGTGTGCTGATAAAGCTTGGTCTGCTAGCCATTGTCGTTGCGGTCATTTTTGCCGCGGCATGGATTGTCCCAGCATCCTTTCAGACGATGGTCGGCGGTCGGCCGTATTGGGTACAAATCCCGGCCGTTATCCTACTTTCTGGTTTGGGATTCTATTGGACCCATCGCATGTTCCATGTCGTGCCCTGGCTATGGAATTTCCACGCCATTCACCACACTATCGAGGAGCTTGATTGGCTCGCCGCGACCAGGGTCCATCCGGTCGATCAGATTTTGACCAAGGGGGTCTCGCTGATCCCGGTTTTTGCGCTGGGTTTCTCCGGATGGGCGATTGGCGTCTATGCGTTGCTCTATCATTGGCAGTCAGTTCTCATTCATTCCAATGTTCGCCTGGGATTTGGTCCGCTGCGTTTCCTGTTTGCTTCGCCAGAGTTTCATCACTGGCATCACAGTAACCACCGCGAGGCCAGGGACCGGAATTTCGCAGGTCAACTTTCCTTCCTGGATGCGTTGCTCGGTAGTCTTCATTTGCCGCGCGGACAAACACCGACGACCTACGGTCTGGATTGCTCTGATAAACGGATCGCCTTGCGGCAGATTCGCATGAATGCGGAGGGGTAATGACTCATCTCGAAGTTTCGGCTAGGTCCGACGGCGGCCATGCCGTCGCCGCCGCCACGTTCAGCCAGAAGCCCCACCGACTGCGTCCCAGCGATCAAGACGTTCAGCGAGCCAGATGGTTCATATTTGTCGTTCTGGTCGCGCTTCTTTTACTCTTGTATCTTGTGTTCCTTCCTGCTGACCGGCTTCTGTTGGATGCAGACCTGTATTGGCACATCGCAACTGGGCGTAGGATTTGGGAAGGCGGATCGTTTCCCCAAGTCGACGAATTCACCCATACGTTTCCTGGGCATCCCTGGATAGCGAGAGACTGGGTGAGCGATCTGATCTTTTTCGGCGCTTATCGGCTTTCAGGATTCCGTGGGGTCGCCATGATTACCGGCGCCGCCGTAGCGCTCGCCTACGCGCTGCTTTTCCTCATGCTCGCGCGCACCATGCGGTTCACGGTTGCAATCGGCGTCGCCGCGGTGGCGCTTGGGCTGGCGGTCAGCCACTTGCACGCCCGGCCGCAGATATTTGGCGACGGGCTGATGGTGGTCTGGGTGGCGGCGTTGGTGAGAGCTGTCGACACCAAGGCTTCGCCAAGCTTGATGCTGCTCCCGATCATGACCCTTTGGGCGAACGTCCATGGTAGCTTTGTGGCGGGTCTTGCCTTGACGGTCGCGCTAGCCGCAGAAGCAGCATTCGAATCCCCGAGCGGTGAGCGCCTCCTAGTAGCCCGACGTTGGGCGGTCTTTCTGGTTGCTGCGTGCGGGGCGGCGTGCGTGACGCCCTACGGCGCGCGCCTGTTCCTGACGACCCTTCCGGTTATCGGGGCACATGAAGCCAAACTATATGTGGCGGAGTGGCGAGCCGTAAGCTTCGAGAATGGGCGTCTTGTAGTCCTCAGTGTTCTCGCGCTCGTATTTTTAGCTCTGCTGAACGGGGTTAAGATTCGTTTTTGTCGACTAACGATCTTGCTGTCAATCGCAGCGTACATGCTGACCGCAATTAGATTTATCTTCTTATTCAATATAGTTGCGCCTCTACTCCTCGCCACCCCATTAACGAGACAATTTCGATTTCTGCGGCTCTCTGAGCAAATTGCGACTCAACCACAATTCTTCACGACGATGTCCCGACTTGGACGGCGCGGCGTGTACGGGACTTATGCAATAATCGCGATCATCATTCTTGTAACGGGCATCTTTGGCGACTCAGTTAAGCCCCAAAGACAGATTTCTCCGGAGGGTGCTGTCGACTACATTTTTGCGCACAATTTGCATGGTAACATTTACAACGATTACGATTTCGGCGGCTATTTGATTTTCAGAGGACTTCCCACCTTTATCGACGGCAGAACGGTTTTCGACGAAGGATTTATGACTGAAAATCTGACCATTGTCTTCCGACGCCCGCGTGAATTTGTTGGATACTTGGATAAGCACCGCATCTCTATTGGTGTGGTCAAGCCAAACTCCATGGAGTCTCAAGAATTTCGAGCTTCACCGGAGTGGATTGGCGTTTATTCCGACGATATTTCCGAATTATTCGTGAGGCGCAGTGAGCTAAACCCGCGCGGCGATTAGTTGCACTTAGATCCCCGGGTGGCTAGGACGCGGCGGTCCAGGCGAAGGGTTTGGGATCGGCGGTCGTCTAAGCGACGAAGCGGTTAACAGCGACTTGCAAGTCGACGACGGATCGGAAGGTGCTGCGCTTGAGGCGACGGTGAGTGAGCTTGGCGGAGACGCCTTCCAAAGGTTTTGAGTCTGACCTGCCACTGAGTATTTTCTCCGGAGGGCGGGAGCTATGCAGGATTTTGGGTGACGAGGCGATCAGGCGGCGTGGTTTGCCGGCATGTGGATGACCTCGATGCCGTCGTTGAATCTGACACCTGCGATGAGCTTCGGCAACTGATTTGTGCCTTTGAGCCGCCGCCACTTTTTTGATGCGGCGATAACCAGCTTGAACACCATCAGCCTGGCGGTCGTTGAGGACAGCGATCCTTTCGTTCGCACGGTTCTGTGTCGCACGGTCGCGAACACGCTTTCGATGGGGTTGGTCGTGCGCAAGTGATCCCAATGCTCGGCAGGAAAGTCGTAGAAGGCCAGCAGCGCGTCGCGGTCCTTTGCGAGGCATTCGACCGCCCGGCCGTACTTGGTGCGGTATTTCTCGGCGAAGACGTCGATCGCCACTTCGGCGGCCGCCCGGTTTGGCGCCCAATAGACTTCGCGCAGGTCCTTCTTCATGTTGGCCTGCACCGAGAGCGGGACCTTGTCCAGGACGTTGACGGTCTTGTGCACCCAGCAGCGCTGGTGCCGCGTGCCGGGAAACACCTCGTCAAGCGCCTTCCAGAAGCCGAGCGCGCCGTCACCAACGGCAATTTCCGGGGCGATTTGCAACCCGCGTTGCTTCACGTCGATCAGGAGCTCACGCCAGCTCTGCGCGCTCTCCCGGACACCGACCTGAAAGCCGATCAACTCCTTCTTGCCTTCCGGCGTCGCGCCGATCAGCACCAGCATGCACTCGCCGTGGTCTTCCATGCGTGCCTGCAGGAAGACGCCATCGGCCCACACATACACGTACCGCCGCGCCGAGAGATCGCGCTTCTGCCAACGCTCATACTCGCCCTGCCATTCGGCCGTCAGCCGGGAAATCACCGCCGGCGACAGGTTCGGCGCGTCCTTACCCAGCAGGGCCGTCAGCGCCTCCTGGAAATCGCCCGTCGAGATGCCACGCAGGTACAACACCGGCAACAGCGCATCCAGGCTCCTGGTCCGCCGCGCCCATAGTGGCAGAATCGCCGAGCTGAAGCGGATCCGCTCGCCATCGCCGGCTGCACCGCGGTCCCGGATCTTCGCCCGTGCGACCTCGACCGGTCCGATGCCGGTCGCAATCGTTCGAGCCGGGCCGTAACCATGCCGCACGACACGGGCGCGCCCGTCGGCAAGCTTCAAATCTTTCACCGTGGCAAGAAACGTCTCGACTTCGATCTCCACGGCCTGCGCCAGAAGCTGCCGAGCACCAGCTCGCAAAATATTGGTCAGTGGATCGTCGATCTCGTCGGGCTGACGAAGGGCAACAATATTGCTAGTCTCGTTCATGGCGTATCGCTCTCCTTGAGAGGTTCTGGCAGGCTCGACACCCGCCTCGATACGCCGCCTATCTCATTCCGTCATCACCCAGCTTCACGCATAGCTCCGAGGGCGGTAGAGTCCGGCCTGAGGAAGACGAACAGATGAAGCGCGTCGCGGAATCGCAGATTATCGGGATGGGGCTGGGAAAGACGGTTGACCTGGCTCGCAAGGGATCGGTTAGCGCACCGCAGCCCGAAGCTGGGCCATATGGACGGATGTATTGCGTACCAACTCTCCGCTCGGCACGCCGAATAGGATTACCTCGATTATGCCGGTTAATCGGATCCGCAACATCCCGGGCCCCTTAACCAGGATGGTGCGCGGCCATCCCTTTACTCTTTATGCGATCACCAAATAGCGATAGGGTGACGTCCAGCGAGGAACTCGATGGATCCCTTTGGCATTAAGGTTATTTTTATCACCATTCTTGTGTTCATACCGCTCGAGCGGCTGTTCGCCATGCATCCGCAGAAGGTCTTTCGTCGCAATTGGGCGAACGATCTGATCTTCTTGTTCGTGAATGGTGTGCTGATCAAGCTTGGTCTGCTCGCCGTTATCGTGGCGGTTATCTTTGCCGCCGCCTGGATTGTCCCGGTATCCTTTCAGGCGATGGTCGGTGGCTTGCCCTACTGGGTGCAACTCCCGGCCGTTATCGTCCTTGCTGATTTGGGATTCTATTGGACCCATCGCATGTTCCATGCCGTTCCTTGGCTATGGAGATTTCACTCCATCCACCACAGTATCGAGGAGCTTGACTGGCTGGCCGCGACCAGGGTCCATCCGGTCGATCAGATTTTGACCAAAGGAGTCTCGCTGGTGCCGGTGTTTGCGCTGGGGTTCTCCGAATGGGTGATTGGCGTGTATGCAGTGCTCTATCAGTGGCAATCGGTTCTCATTCACTCCAACGTCCGCATCGGATTTGGCCCGCTGCGCTTTCTGTTTGCGTCGCCGCAATTTCATCATTGGCATCACAGCAGCCAGCGTGAGGCCCGGGACCGAAATTTCGCGGGCCAGCTGTCTTTTTTGGATGCGCTGTTCGGAAGACTCCATTTGCCGCGGGGGGAGAACCCGACAACGTACGGTCTGGATCGGCCGATGCCGCAACGCTACGTGCCTCAGTTGCTTTATCCCTTCGTCGGCGAGCGGATATTTCAGTCCAAATCGGATACAGCGGCGCTGGCTGAGACGGAGCGGGCCTCAGTGGAGGCGCCCAATGGTTCGCTCTGATAAACGGATCGCCGTGCTTACCCGCCTGATCTGCACCTTGAAGCGTTCACGAATGATCTATCCCTTTTGGGGGCGGCTTGCCGATCAATTTCGGCGACGATGATAGCACAAGATAGAGACCGATGACGGATATCAAACTTGATGAAACCGATGGATCCCACGGGGGAAGTAGGGCCGTTGCGTTGACTGTCAATCGTTGGCTCGATTGGACGGCGAGAGCGGCGGTCGTTGTTGTTTTTATCGCGTTTGCCCTGATTGGCGTTGCGGGAATTCCTCGCCTGCTTCCGTTGGACAGCCTCCACAAGCTGCTCGTGGTGGCGGCCAGCATTGCCAACGTCCTTTTCGTGAGCTTGGTTGCAGCGACAACGATCACCCGGCTGGTTCCGATAAAGAAGTCCAAAAGCATCGAGCCGCGGATCTCGGCTTTGCTAGGCACATTTTTGTGCACAACACTTGCTTTGCTTCCGAAGGCAGAGTTGGGTCCTGTTGGGTCGATCGTGTCCACAACGTTGATCTTGGTGGGCACGTCGCTTTCATTCGTTGTGCTCCGCTGGTTGGGCAAGTCTTTCAGCATTCTAGCGGAGGCAAGGCGCTTGGTGATAGAAGGACCCTATCGAATCGTGCGGCATCCCTTGTATCTCTGCGAGGGAATCGCGTTGGTCGGGGTCACGCTACAGGTGCTTTCGCCGCTTGCCATCCTCATCGCCGTTGCGGCTGTGATGGTTCAATGGCGGCGTATGATCAACGAAGAAGCGATTTTGAAGGAAGCTTTTCCTGAATATCGCGCCTATGCTGCGAATACACCTTTTCTGATCCCCGCAAAACTTAGGCAATCCTCCGTCAAGAACGGGGACGACCGCTGATTTAAGCGATCTTTTGGGCCGGGACGGTTTCGGCAAAGGCCCGGATGATGGCACGCAAGAGTTCTGCGAGCCACCGCAGGAGCAGGCCGAAGTTGTAGCCGGCCGCGGTACCCTTTGGCGACATGGATGCGGCGAGCCGGCGAGCCGCCACGCCGGTGAGCTTCTCCATGTTGGCGACCACGGCCGAGCGTGTCTCCGTCGAAGGATTGCCCTGCAGCGCCTTGGCATAGAGCACGAACTGTCCGCCCTTCGGGGACGTCACGGGGGTGGCGATACTGACCTTGCAGCCGAACTCGTAGGGCGCGCGGGCTTTCCCCTTGCCGATGCACTCGACCTCCGGCGCATGTAACGCATAGACCTTGGGGCCGCGCTGATGCTGATCCTGGGTGCGCACCCGCTGCGCCAGATCGGGCAGCGGACCGAAGCGAGCTTCCAGCGCCGCATCGCCATCAATCTTGCGGCAGAACAATAACAAGCGCACTTCTGAGCTGTCTGGCTACGCCGTCTGCTGCTGATCTGCGGGCCGGAAAAAGATGCGTGCCGAATTCGAGGCCGAGCTTGAGCGGATCGGCCAGAAATTCCGCCAGCCACCTCGTCGACGCCGGCCTTGGGCGTCCGCGTCCAACTCCGATCGCGATTGCCGAGGAGGAGAGTCTCCCGTCTTACTCAGCGGGCAGTTTCGATTATCTTTGCGGCAGCATTTACCGTTTGACGGCTGCGACTAAGAGGTCCGCGTCGGCCGGCGCGATCTGGCCCGAAAGCTGGAGAACAACGCGGCCAACGTGGTGAGCGTAGTGGCGCCTCGAATGTCCGGAGTAACTCGGAAGGGGTACTCTGATCTCAGGCGCGTCGCCCCGTACAAGTACGGCAAAGCCGCCACAGTTAAGGTTAAAAAACGATTACCAGGTGACAGCTTTCGAGCCGGAGATTAAGATCAAAACGTTGGCAGGGGCTTTGTCTTGTCGGCGTATTTGTAGATTCACATTAGTAAGAAGGATACTTCTCCTATGTTGAAGTACTACACCAAGACCACCGGAGAGTTGAAGCGTTTGTGGACGGACAAGGACGGCGTGGTGTCGTTCGAGTACATCATCGTCGCGTTTTGCGTCGTCGCCGCAGTAGCTGCTGTGTTCGGCACGGGAACTAGTGCCGGTATCGGGAATGCACTCAATACCGCGATGGGTCACGTCCTCGATGCGTTCGCTGCCGCGACCCCGTAAAGCGGCGGTCTGACGTTAGAGGAGGCACGGCCTCTGGCCCCCCGGACGATGGCACGCAAGAGTTCTGCGAGCCACCGCAGGAGCAGGCCGAAGTTGTAGCCGGCCGCGGTACCCTTTGTACATGGATGCGGCGAGCCGCCACGCCGGTGAGCTTCTCCATGTTGGCGACCACGGCCGAGCGTGTCTCCGTCGAAGGATTGCCGTGCAGCGCCTTGGCATAGAGCACGAACTGTCCGCCCTTCGGACCTTGCAGCCGAACTCGTAGGGCGCGCGGGCTTTCCCCTTGCCGATGCACTCGACCTCCGGCGCGTGTAACGCATAAGACGAACAGAGCGCGAGCTATGCAGGATTTTGGGTGACGAGGCGATCAGGCGGCGTGGTTTGCCGGCATGTGGATGACCTCGATGCCGTCGTTGAATCTGACACCTGCGATGAGCTTCGGCAACTGATTTGTGCCTTTGAGCCGCCGCCACTTTTTTGATGCGGCGATAACCAGCTTGAACACCATCAGCCTGGCGGTCGTTGAGGACAGCGATCCTTTCGTTCGCACGGTTCTGTGTCGCACGGTCGCGAACACGCTTTCGATGGGGTTGGTCGTGCGCAAGTGATCCCAATGCTCGGCAGGAAAGTCGTAGAAGGCCAGCAGCGCGTCGCGGTCCTTTGCGAGGCATTCGACCGCCCGGCCGTACTTGGTGCGGTATTTCTCGGCGAAGACGTCGATCGCCACTTCGGCGGCCGCCCGGTTTGGCGCCCAATAGACTTCGCGCAGGTCCTTCTTCATGTTGGCCTGCACCGAGAGCGGGACCTTGTCCAGGACGTTGACGGTCTTGTGCACCCAGCAGCGCTGGTGCCGCGTGCCGGGAAACACCTCGTCAAGCGCCTTCCAGAAGCCGAGCGCGCCGTCACCAACGGCAATTTCCGGGGCGATTTGCAACCCGCGTTGCTTCACGTCGATCAGGAGCTCACGCCAGCTCTGCGCGCTCTCCCGGACACCGACCTGAAAGCCGATCAACTCCTTCTTGCCTTCCGGCGTCGCGCCGATCAGCACCAGCATGCACTCGCCGTGGTCTTCCATGCGTGCCTGCAGGAAGACGCCATCGGCCCACACATACACGTACCGCCGCGCCGAGAGATCGCGCTTCTGCCAACGCTCATACTCGCCCTGCCATTCGGCCGTCAGCCGGGAAATCACCGCCGGCGACAGGTTCGGCGCGTCCTTACCCAGCAGGGCCGTCAGCGCCTCCTGGAAATCGCCCGTCGAGATGCCACGCAGGTACAACACCGGCAACAGCGCATCCAGGCTCCTGGTCCGCCGCGCCCATAGTGGCAGAATCGCCGAGCTGAAGCGGATCCGCTCGCCATCGCCGGCTGCACCGCGGTCCCGGATCTTCGCCCGTGCGACCTCGACCGGTCCGATGCCGGTCGCAATCGTTCGAGCCGGGCCGTAACCATGCCGCACGACACGGGCGCGCCCGTCGGCAAGCTTCAAATCTTTCACCGTGGCAAGAAACGTCTCGACTTCGATCTCCACGGCCTGCGCCAGAAGCTGCCGAGCACCAGCTCGCAAAATATTGGTCAGTGGATCGTCGATCTCGTCGGGCTGACGAAGGGCAACAATATTGCTAGTCTCGTTCATGGCGTATCGCTCTCCTTGAGAGGTTCTGGCAGGCTCGACACCCGCCTCGATACGCCGCCTATCTCATTCCGTCATCACCCAGCTTCACGCATAGCTCACAGAGCGCTAACTAACGCACAAAGGTCGCGTACCGGGCTCGACGCGGAGCGTGCAAAGCGGGCGTTCCAGCGCGCGGCAGGATCAATGATCGCGTGATGCAGTCGACGCGATGACTACCCTCGCGAGCCTGCTGCGGCTTCGAGCGAATAGATGGCCCCGCGCGATGATCTCAGCGGATCTCAAGCGCGCCCGGCGCCAACTCAAGTTCCTGCGGACGCGACTTGGCCGGATCATCCGCGACATCCGCAAGATTGGATGAGCGCGATGTTGGCGCCAAAGAACAAAGTACGCATCCGACAGGGGTCGTCTTGCGTGACGGCTGGTAATTCGCGAAGCGTGTGGCCTTAAGTCTAGCTTTAAGGTCATCAGGCGATGCGGGTCGAGGTTTTGGGCGGGCCGGAGCGGCGGCGGCGCTGGTCGCAGGACGAAAAGGCACGGATTGTCGAGGAGACGTTGGCGCCGGGCGCGAAGGTGACTGAGGTTGCGCGTCGCAACGGAGTAGCGGCCAGCCTGGTGTTTACCTGGCGTCGACAAGCACAGACATCGGAACAAGTTGTACCATCTTTTGCGCCCGTGCAGATCGCCGCCGCAGCGGCGTCGGCTGAGGAAAATCCGAAGCTTTTGCCTAGGGCTGATGGCCGAGTTCGCTCCGTGGCAGCCGCGCGTACTGGATTGATAGAGATTGATCTCGGCAACCGACGGTGCGTCCGGGTGGATGCGCACGTCGATCCGGAGGCGCTGGCGCGGGTCCTCAATGTGCTTGGACGCCGATGATTGCTATACCGGGGACTGTGCGAGTGTGGCTCGCGACAGGCTACAGGGATATGCGCAGAGGCTTTCCGTCGCTGGCACTCCAAGTACAGGAGGTGCTGCGCAAAGACCCGCTCAGCGGTCATCTGTCGTCTTCCGCGGTCGCCGCTCTGGCTACGCCATCTGCTGCTGATCGACGGCCGGAATTCGAGGCCGAGCTTTGAGCGGATCGGCCAGAAATTCCGCCAGCCACCTCGTCGACGCCGGCCATGGGCGGCCGCGTCCGACTCCGATAGCGATTTCCAAGGAGGAGAGTCTCCCGTCTTACTCAGCGGGCAGTTTCGATTATCTTTGCGGCAGCATTTGCCCGCTTGACGGCTGCGACTAAGAGGTCCGCGTCGGCCGGCGCGATCTGGCCCGAAAGCTGAGAACAATGCGGCCAACGTGGTGAGCGTAGTGGCGCCCCGAATGTCCTGAGTAACTCGGAAGGGGTACTCTGACCTCAGGCGCGTCGCCCCGTACAAGTACGGCAAAGCCGCCACAGGTAAGGTTAAAAAACGATTACCAGGTGACAGGTTTCGAGCCGGAGATTAAGATCAAAACGTTGGCAGGGGCTTTGTCTTGTCGGCGTATTTGTAAATTCACATTAGTAAGAAGGATACTCTCCTATGTTGAAGTACTACACCAAGACCACCGGAGCGTTGAAGCGTTTGTGGACGGACAAGGACGGCGTGGTGTCGTTCGAGTACATCATCGTCGCGTTTTGCGTCGTCGCCGCAGTAGCTGCTGTGTTCGGCACGGGAACTAGTGCCGGTATCGGGAATGCACTCAATACTGCGATGGGTCACGTCCTCAGTGCTTTCGCTGCCGCGACCCCGTAAAAAGGCGGTCTGACAGGGGGGCACGGAATCCCACTTTTGGGCGTGCTTGAATGTGCCCCCCCCTTTTCGGGGATGAATTTTGAATGTGCCCCCTTTTTTTCTAAGGCGTGCATTTCATGAGTTGGATTGCTCCCTCAGCCGCGTTTCTGGAAATCCTATTGTTGCTATATGTTGCAACGATCGATATCGCGACACGATCGATCCGAAATGAAATTTGTCTGGTGCTGGCGCTGCTCGGGATCGCCGGGCAATTTGCCAGCCCGATGCAGGTCGTGGAATCCCTGATCGCCGCGACAATTCTGTTTCTGGTGCTGATCATCATCTATCAGCGCGGATGGATGGGTGGCGGCGATGTTAAGCTGCTGGTTGCATTGGCGATTGGTCTCCCCTTGATGGGCGTGATCCAGTTGTTGACGATAACCGCGTTGGCTGGCGGCGTCCTTGCCGTGGTGCATCTGACGATGCGCCTCCTGCCAAATCCCAGGCTAGCGCCCGCCGGATCGTCGTTCGTACGTCGTGTCTACGCGATCGAACGTTGGCGCCATTTGCGCCACGCGCCGCTACCTTACGGGGTTGCCATCGCGTGCGGCGGTATTTGGACCGTTTCACAGGGGCTATGAACATGTCGTCTACGTTGCGTCTCTCGATTATCATGGTTCTTTTGCTCGCCAGCACCGCGCTCGGGCTTATTGCTTACAACATGAATTTGCCGAAAGCAGAGGCCCCGCTGGTACAGGTCACGGAGAAGGCGCCAGCGCCTCTCACTAAGTACCTGGTCGCGGCACGTCCGCTGAAGCCCGGTACATTGACACGCGACGACGATTTCCGCGCCGATCCGTTGGAGAGCGTTCCAACCGGGGCGATCCGAGATACAACGGAGGATAGGAGCAGGCTCCTCGGTTCTCTGGTTCGCAAGAACCTCGACACGGGCAGTCCTATCACATCAGAAAACGTGTTGCCGCGGGGAGATCGGGGTTTCCTTGCCAGCGTCTTGGAACCGGGTACCCGCGCTATCAGCATCAAGGTCGACGCCGAATCTGGCGTCTCGGGCCTAATCAAGCCAGGTGACTATGTGGATGTCGTGTTGACCCAGGTGGCCGCGCACGCGGATGTCGCGCGTCGCGCCCTGAGCGAAACCCTGCTCCAAAATGTTCGCATTATCGCGATTGACCAAGAGATTGTGCAAGGCGGCGGCGCCAATAACGCCACGGCCGCGAAGATTGCGCAAACTGTGTCACTGCAGCTTGCGCCTGAGCAGGTCAAGAAGGTTGCGGTCGCAAAAAATCTCGGATCGCTCTCCCTGGCGATGCGGTCAGCGGTCGAGTTACGCGATAGCGCGGACACTCGCACCATTTCCAGCTGCGATGTGTCGTCGGAAATAGCCCGGCAGAATGCAATTGCCGGCCAGAGTGCCGCGGTGGTGGTTTATGGCGGCGGCAAGGTTCAGGAATACACCGTCAGGAAACAAGATTCAAACGTCGGCTGCGGTGTGTCGGCAAACACGGCCGGCCAGAGTGCAACGGTGGTGGTTAACGCAGCCGATAAGGTTGAGGCAGTCAAGCCGGCGGAGAAACAGTGATGAGCATGGCAGTGGTCGATCCGCCGGAACAAGCTGCGTCTGTTGTAACGCGTAACCGAATTGTCTGTTTCGTGAATGACGAGTTGAGTGCAGCGGCGCTGCGCAAAGGGCTTGACGGCAGCAACTTGTCGATCAAGCGTGGCACCATCCGCAACGCCATACGGATGCTCGAGAGCGACACCGAGCTATTCGCGCTGGTGGTCGACATCAGCGGAATCGATGATCCGTTTACTGAACTGGAAAGGTTGTCCAGGGTCTGCCCACCCGATGTCCTGGTGGCCCTGATTGGTGAGAGCCGAGAAATCACTTTCTACCGCGAGCTTTTGGAACTCGGTGTGAGCGAGTACCTTCCGAGGCCACTCACGCGCGATTTGGTGCTAGACCAGCTACGCCCGAAGCTGCTTGGCGACGTGAGGCCCGGTCCGAGCGATCGCGGCGGGCATGTGATCTCCATTTGCGGCGCGCAGGGAGGTGCCGGAGCCACGAGTATCGCGATCAATCTCGCGCTGCAACTGGCTGAGACCACGAAGGCCAAGGTCGCGCTGCTCGACCTTCATCTACAAAACGGCGAAACAGCCGTGATGTTGGGTGTTCGGCCCGGGCCGGGGCTGCGCATCGCGCTGGAAAACCCGATGCGGGCGGACACGCTGTTCCTCGAACGCGCGGCAATCGAGATCAACGATCGCGTTTGTCTGATTTCCGCTGATGAGGACCTGGATGCGCAGTTGGACATCACGGAGGCGGGCGTCAGACATGTACTGGGTCTGCTCCGGCAGCGGTTCAATTACATCGTTGTCGATATACCAGTCCCGTTCGCGCCGTCCATCCATCCGGTGATCACCCAATCTCGCCACGTGCTGGTGCTGCTGGAAGCGGAGGTGACGGGACTTCGCAATGCCCATGCACTTCGCGCCGCCGTCACTAACATCGCTGGCAAAGATCGAGTCTTTACTTTGCTCAACCGTGCCAATCGTGCCGGCGGGCTACCGAGGGAAATGATTGTCAAGGCGTTAGGCGCTGAACCGGACATGGTGATCCCCGATTTAGGGAAGGGGATGACCCAGGCGGTCAATCTCGGAATTCCAGCACTGAAGCACGTCAGAGGACTGCGACGTCACCTCGCCCCGATCGTACGGGAGATCGCCGGTGTCGGCGCCCAGCGGAAAGGATGGTTGAGGAGGTTGTTCCGGTGACGAAAAAATTCGGTACGCGCGAAGAAGGTGGTACGCCAACGGCTACGCCCGCATTGATGCCAACAAGGCGCGACGAACCTTCGACCGAGCAGCCCGTGGTGCCGGCTCCGCGACGCGAAGGGGTCGTGATGCCCGCTTCGCTGCGCGAACGGGTCATTGAGCAGATTGAGCCATCGGTGGCGGCAACTGTTTCCCGCGATGTGCTGCGGCGGCAGATTGAGGAAATCATCCATGGCATCGCCAACCAGGAGCGGCTCGAACTGTCAGGCCGCGAGCAGTTTCAGCTAGCGGATGAGATAGCGGACGACATGACCGGCTACGGGCCGCTGCGTCCGCTGCTGATGGATCAATCGATCAACGATATCATGGTCAACGGACCAAGTAACGTTTATGTCGAGCGAAACGGCAAGCTGGAACGGGTCGCGATGCGATTCCGCGACAATGACCACATCGCATCGGTTGCGCAGAAGATCGCGTCGCAAGTCGGACGGCGCATTGACGAATCCAGTCCGATGGTGGACTGCCGCTTGCCGGACGGCAGCCGGGTCAACATCATTTTCCCACCACTAGCGATCCATAGCCCCTGCATTTCCATCCGAAAATTTCCAAGTCGCCGTTTAGATATTGCCGGAATGATCGAAAACGGCACAATGACTGCGGCGATGGGACGGTTACTGGAAGTTGCGGGCCGGTCTCGACTGAATATTCTGGTCTCCGGCGGCACCGGTTCGGGCAAGACGACGCTACTGAACGCCATGAGCCAATTCATCGATCACAGTGAACGCATTGTCACCATCGAGGATGCGGCCGAGTTGCAGCTTCGACAGCCGCACGTCATCAGCCTCGAAACCCGGCCGCCCAGCCTCGAAGGCACGGGGCAGGTGACCCAGCGCGATCTGGTGTGGAATGCGCTGCGCATGCGCCCTGACCGGATCGTCGTCGGCGAGGTGCGCGGCGCTGAAGCGTTTGACATGCTGCAAGCCATGAACACCGGCCATGATGGTTCGCTGTCCACGGTGCATGCTAACTCTGCCCGCGACGCCCTGACCCGTATCGAAAACATGGTGCAGATGGGACAGCCAAACTTGCCGCTGCGGGCGATCCGAACTCAGATCGTTGCTGCGTTGGACATCATCGTGCAAATCGAACGCATGCGGGATGGGCAGCGTCGCATTGTCCAAATTAGCGAGGTGATCGGCCTGGAAGGTGATGTGATCACCACCAATGACATCGCAGCGTTCGAGTACCAAGAGGAGGATGTTCACGGGCGAATTATGGGGAGCTATAGGTCCACCCACGCAACCCCAAAATTCAAGTCTCGTCTGACCTATTATGGGCTTGATCGAACTTGGGCTGAGGCAATGAGGCAACTATGATACCGTCGTTCGTGATCAACATTGTCCTGGGGCTGCTAATATGCGCAGCGGCCGTGTCGTTGTGGCTGGACGCGCGCGAAAGACGCATCAATCGTCAGCTCGCGATAGCTCTCCCGACGTCACATTCGGCGAACCTGCCCTCCATTCGTCGGTTACAGGCCGGGTCCCGGGGCCGGTTTCTGCACCGCTTAGCCAATTACAACGCAGAAATAGCCTACGCGTGGCACCCCGCTTATGTGCTGCTTGCCGGTGTCATCGCCGCAGCGGCAATCTTCTATGCCAATAGCCTGTTGAAGTTTCCCAATCTTTACGGGTCGCTCGCGGCTGCAATTGTGGCCATCATGGTAGTACGAGGTCTGCTTGGATGGCAGCAACGTCGCCTCGCCAAACAGCTTTTTCAACAGCTACCGGACACGATCCAGCTGGTGACAAGTACGGTTCGATCGGGGCTGCCTGTGAACGAAGCATTTCGCACCATCGCGCGCGAGATGCCACAACCAACCGCGGGGCAGTTTGCGATCGTATGCAGCGAAGTGAATCTGGGAAGACCTGCAGAAGAAGCCGTGGAGGCTGTCTATCGGCGAACGGGCGTTGTCGAGTATGGGATCTTTGCGGTGACACTTGCCGTCCAGCTCAAGACCGGCGGCAGTTTGAGCGAAACCTTACAGACGCTGGGAGACACGGTGAGGCAGCGTGTGGCGCTAGCGGCTCGCGCGAGGGCGCTGGCAGGAGAGGTGATCTTTTCCTCCCGCGCACTTTCGTGCGCGCCCTTGATTACAGGTGGGTTACTATACTGGATCAGCCCGCATACCATTGATCTGCTGTTCACTGATCCGACTGGAAACATGCTGCTGGCTTACGCAGTAGCCTCCGTGCTTATTGGCTCCCTGGTGATACGGTGGATGGTCCGAAGGGAAACAGAATTATGAGTTCTAGTCTCATTCCAATCGCCCTCGCCATAGTGGTTGCGACTGCCACCTTGGTGATGATTATCCGCGAAATGCACCTTCGTGCATTGAATACACGGGTGTCAAACGCCGTGCTGGGCCTTCCTGGCAAGTCAGCTCCGATCCAGGACATGACGGGTTGGTTTTCATCGCTCGGCATGCGGTATCGGCGCTTCTACGCGCCGGAAAACCTCGAACAACTACGAACGGTTCTTCAATCATCAGGCTTCAATCGCCATCGAGCCCTGCCGATCTGGATCGGTGTCAAAACTGTCAGCATGTACCTTTTCCCGATCATTGCCTTTTGCGTTGCTCAGTTTGCTGGGAGGCCACTAACGGATGTGCTGATCTTCACGCTCATTGGCGTGGTGATCGGAATTATGGGGCCGCGATTGGTTCTGTTGGTGATGCGACGACGTTTTGATGCCGCCATTCGGCTCGGCACCCCGGATATGATCGATTTGCTGGTCGTGTGCAGCGAAGCGGGAATGGGTCTGGAGAGTGCGCTGGAACGCGTGGCGCAAGAAATGAACGAGACTAATCCTGCCATGGCCCGGGTCGTATACGGTCTTCTCGATGATCTCCGGATGTTGGCAAATCGCAGCGACGCATTCGAGAACTTGGGAGTTACCTCTGATGGACTTCGCCGTTTTGGCACCATGATCAGCCAAAGCCTGCAATACGGAACGCCGTTAGGCCAAGCGCTACGCAGTATTGCGGAGGACCTTAGGCGAGAACGTATTACCAAGCTAGAAGAAAGAGCACATAAGTTGGGCGCCAAGCTGACGATTCCAATGGTGTTGTTCCTGCTTCCAGCCATGTTCGTCATTTTGGGTGCAAGTCCGTTTCTGCACCTCATACGTACGTTCTCAAGCATGGGTGGACATTGATGGTGTGAATATCTGCATCCTCTAAACTGGAACGAAGGTTTCAATTGCTATTGCTCCGGGATCCGAGGTCATCAGCGGCACTGTCTGTCGAGGTAGACTTATGAGCCATAGAGATTCTATCATAGCGGATGAACGGTTCCGGGGTTCGAAATCCCTGCTATCGGATCAACGCGGCGCCGTGGCGTTTGAGGGGATCATCGTTTACTTTTTCTTGGGGGTGAGCCTGCTTCTGCCGCTTGCCGACGTTGCTGTCGCTGGCTTTCAGTACATATCTGCGTGGCAGGCATTGCGTGCCTTTGGGCAAAATGTCTTGTACAACCCTCCACCTGACGTCACGAAGGCGTCCGCATGGACGACCGACGCGAAGGTAGTCGCCAGGGCAAACGCGAATACCGCTTTTCCAATCACCAATATTCAACTCTTTTGCGGTGATACAAATTCTGTGTGCTCCGCGGGCAACGTTGCTTTTCCTAGATACTCTTCGTACACGACGACCGTCTCCTTGGCGCCCATGGTATTAAGATCGGTGTTGTGCACGAGCGCTAGCGCCAATCCATGCTCGTTCACACTGGGTTACTCAGAACAGTTTGAATAGGTGTTCCATGAAGAGCTTGCTCCGTTGCCGTCGAGGTTCAGTCGCATTAGCAACCGTCGTCGCCCTGGTGCCGCTAATCGGAGTCGTCGCACTCGGGGCCGAGGCGGGGTCGTGGTACGTTACCAGGCAGCACGCGCAAAATGCCGCCGATGCGGCAGCCATCGGGGCTGTCTGGCGGCTGATATGCACTCAGCGTGGTTCCTGCACCGATACTAATTCGGTGGACTATCGCGGTAAGCAATTTGCAGCCCAGAACGCGTTCTGCAACGCCGGGGACACCACTGCCTATCCGGGTCGTAATTGTGTTACCACGCTCCCTACAGGAATCTCGCAGACTGTCCAGATCGCGGTCAACGGAAGTCAGGTTCAGGCCACTGTTAGCCAGCAACAGCCAGCGTACCTGGCAGCGGTGCTTGGCTTGTCAACTGTCAATATAGGCGCCACAGCCGTTGCCAAAATTCAAGTTTTGACGAACCCGTGTATTTTGTCTCTAACGGGTTCCGTCGATTTTCAGGGCAGTCCAAGCGTATCTTCTCCAAACTGCGGCGTGGCGTCGAACGATACCGCCTCAGATGCGTTTGTCTTTAAGGGCAACGGCGGGCTCAGCATCAACGCCCCAATGTTCTCCGCAGGTGGCTGTTCTCAGACGGGGGGAGCCCAATGCGATAACGTGAACCAACATGCGGCACCGGTACCCAATCCATTGAGCGGGTTGGATGCAGCGATCGCATCGCTGACAACCTCCAACTTCCCAGGGGGGCAGTGCAGCAGTTTAAAAGCGTATGATACGGGTAATTGTTACAACGCAGGCAACCAATCCTTAAGCGGTACCTTAACGGGCACCTACTACTTCTCTAGCGGACAGATCAGTATCGGGAGTGTAAGTGGAACAGCGACGCTGATACTATTTGGAAGTGCAACGTTGCCAAAAATTACCGGGAATCCAACTATCCAACTTACGGCGGTCAAAAACCCAGCGGTACCATCGGCACTATCGTCAGTTAGCGGGCTGATGATAGATCTTCTCATCTATGATCCCGAGACAGTCGCGTCAAATAAAAGCGTCACCATTCTGGGCAACGCCAGCAGCTACTTTAATGGCACCGTCTATGTGCCAAATTCTCCTGTGACATACGGGGGCAATAGCGCTGTGGGGACCCCCAACCCCGGCTGCTTCCAGGTCATAGCAAAAGCCGTTACATTGTCCGGAAACACTCAACTCGATAATTCGAAATGTATTTCGGATGGGGCCAAGACGCTTCAAGTCTTTGTACCGCGTTTGGTGCCATCATGAGAAAGCTAGATCAGCGCGGTGTCGCAGCGCTGGAATTTTGCCTTGTCGCCGTGCCGCTTTTCATTTTGATGTTCGTCATCTTCGATCTAGGACGTTATGCAATCACCATGCAGTCATTGCGGGCGCTCGCCGGCGCTGGCGCTCGGGCAATGATGATCAACGACTGCTACGTCAATAGCGTAATCAATAGAACGTCACCCACATGCAGCGGCGACCCCTTGCCGACCGATGCAGCCAAACAAGCCGTTGCCCCTTTTTTGTACGCCGGAGGTCTCACGCCGACGCTGAACGTACCAGCGCCCGCTGCGGGAGCCACTGCACTTACTGTTACGGCGTCTCAAACAGGTTTCACCATGCTGATGCCGATATGGGGTACGGCCTTAAACGCGCCGAGCGCGTCCACGTCAGTTCCGTTCTAGCAGCCTGCAGGCATCGTCCTGGAACCGAAATGTTAGAGAAACGCGGTTCTGAACAGTTTCCATCGATCAGATCGAGCTTCTGCCGGGGTTAGGCCGCCGAGCGGAGGGGCGGGAGGTAGCACTGGCCAAACAAGCCCTTTAACACTTAACACAAATTGGTGCACTAAGTTGGTCCGGCCGCCATCGGGCGACCGGCGCCAAGGCGCTCGCGCTGAGTACCCTGAGCCGGTTACCGAAAGTGGTGCTCGTTGGCAACATTGGAGAATTATCTCTGGTGTCACGCCAACCCGGTGAAGGTCTTCCCTTGCCAAATGACGCGCATGACGGATGATGATGCGCTGGAGTCGAACGGCGGGCACCCCTTGTGTGTCCTGAGCCGGCCCGGCTTTGTGCTTAATACCGGTGCCCGCAAGGTGATACGAAGGTAACAATTTATAACGGGACCGATTGTAAGCTCTACCACGCTGTGCGCGAAGGAGAGTTGTTAGGAAGTTGAAGGCCGGGGACGGCCGTGGTGGATTGCGGCGAGGGGGATTGGAATGGGTGGCGGTCACGTTGCGAGGAAGGAAGGACGAAGGCTTCTTGCCTTGAGCGTGATGGGTCTTGGCGCTGCACTTGCCGCATTTGGCACGGTGGACGGCGCGGGGGCGGCAGACCGGCAAGGCTCCTCCAGCGGCGTCTTCGTCAGCGAAATGGGCGACGTCCAGCGCGTCAAGGTGATCCTGAACAAGTCACGCACCTTTAGGGTCGACACAGCTTTTTCGACGATTGTATCGGGTTCGCCCGACATCGCCGAGGTGAGGTCACTGAGCGATCACGTGATCTACGTTCAGGGCAAGCAGCCGGGCTCCACGAACGTCATCCTGTTCGATAATTCGATGAAGCAGATCGGGATCCTGGACGTTGATGTCGTGGAAGATACTGGGAATTTGCAGCGCACTCTGCAGCAAACCATTCTCGCAACCGGCACCAGCGGCATCCGTGTCACGGTCTCGCCGGGCCAGGTGATCTTGAATGGAACAGCCGCGGACGCGGTCGCCGCCGAGCGCGCCGCGTCGATTGCTAGCGCTACCGTCCCGAAGGAATGGAAGGTCGTCAACGCCCTGAATGTGGCGAGCCCGCAGCAGGTCATGCTGGAGGTTCGCTTCCTCGAGGTATCGAGATCGGCTGGCCGCGAACTCGGGGTCAACCTTTATGCTGGGAATGGCAACCTAACCGACGTTGGAAACAGCGGAAAAGCCATCCCCCCTGGCTCCGCGCCGCTGGCCGCCCGGACTCCGCAGGGAGTTCCTCTGGTGGGCGCGACGGCGTCGCTGCTCGGTACTGCAACTCAACCATTCGGTAACTTGTTAACGAACATCCTGAAGCTGAATAACGGGACGTCCGTCGATCTGTTTGTGCAGGCTCTCGAGGAGAAAGGGCTGGTACGCCGCCTGGCCGAACCCAATCTCATGGCTTTGTCCGGGGACGCAGCACGCTTCCTGGCGGGTGGTGAATTTCCGGTACCGGTTGCATCCAATACCACAAACGGCTTTCCCACCACCACCATCGAATTCAAGAAGTTCGGCGTCGAGTTGGGCTTTGTACCGACGGTTCTCTCGCGCGGCGTCATTAACCTTCGTGTTGAGCCGTCTGTGAGCGAACTCGATTTCGCTAATGCCGTTCAGATCCAGGGAACGACGATCCCATCATTGACCAGTCGCAACGCGCGGACCACTGTTGAATTACGCGACGGGCAGAGCTTTGCGATCGCCGGCCTGCTGCAGACCCGAAATGCGCAAGAAGTCAACCAATTGCCGTGGATCGGTTCGGTGCCAGTTCTCGGCGCGTTGTTCCGAAGCGCATCCTATCAGCAGAGGGAAACGGATTTGGTCATCATCGTGACGCCGAGGCTGGTCGCGCCCGCCGTGCCCGGCCAGCAACTGGCCTCACCACTGGACTCGCGCCTGCCGGCCAGCGATGTCGACTTCTTCCTCAACGGACAGATGGAAGTGAAGAAGCGCTACAATGACTACGTCAATTCGGGCGGGGACCTTAAAGGTCCATATGGCCACATTATTGCGCCCGAGCTGCGCGCGCCGGCGCCCGCGGTTGCAGTCGACCAACCCGTTGTGAAGACCCTTAACTGAAGGACGACCAAGATGGGATGTACGGCGTTATTTGCGGTCTTCACGCTGGGGGCCTGTAACGGCCTTTCCGGTCATGACGAGGTGGATCGATACTACCAGCGCTCTGACACGATCACTCTGAGCGCCGGGGACGCCAAGCAAACTAACGCCGCGATCCACACCATCAATCCCTGGCCGAGCTACGTCGGTGATCGCCGGATCGTGTCCCAAGCGGCGAAGACTGATGGCGCTATCAGACGCTATCGTGTCGGCAACCAACCGCGCGATCCGTTGCCGGCGTTTGGCGGAGACGCGCCGGGCTCGGCGCACCCGCCGATGGGACTGGCCGGCGCAATTGGAGCAGCAGTGGATGCCAATGGTAGTAGCATTCTCGTTGGGAGCGGCAGTGGTTTGGCGGCTGCAGGAGCCGCGACCCAACGTTGAAGAGACCCACGGATTGTTCAATCGGTTTTTTGGGGCGGGGACTAGGTGATGCAGCGCCTTTTTGCTTGGCTAGCTTGCGCCTCGCTTGCCACGGCCTTGGCAGGTTGCGATACGGTGCAAGAATACACCGTGCGTGACGCCGCTGTCGTTGCGCCCGGCGCTCCAGCCGGTCCAGACCCCGTGCAGGAGCCGACCGACGTTAAATATTATCCTTCCGATGAACCTGTGCGCATGGGGTTGGAGCACTACAATCGCGGGAATTTCGGACTGTCCCAGCGCTATTTCAAGGAGGCGGTTGAAAAGGCGCCGAAGGACGTCACCGCCTGGATCGGGCTTGCGGCGAGCTACGATCGGCTGCGCCGCTTTGATCTCGCAGATCAGGCCTATGCACAAGCGATTCGGCTGGGCGGTGAAACCGTTCAAATCCTGAACGATCAGGGATATTCGTACATGCTGCGGGGCAATCTGACTGCGGCGCGGCGAAAGTTCGACAGGGCCTATTCGCTCGATCCGGGCAACCCCGTGATCGCCAACAACCTCGAGCTTCTCAATGGCAGCCGGCGGTTCATCGAAAGGCCGCCGAACAATCAGCCATAAGTTTCAATTATTCGTTTGATTTTTATTGATATGGGCAAAAGCGCGTGCCCGCGCCGGGGAACAATTAAGGCAACCTAAACGTTTTTGACGTAAGCCAGACGAAGCTTTTCTTGGCCTACTGGGCATTCGTCTCATGAATCGTCTTTTCAGGTTGCAATTCCTCGGACCGTTGGCGCTCTTTGTCGCTACGCTTTGCGCCGAACTGGCTGCGCTTGCTCTTCAATATGCCCCCAGCTCCGAACTTCTCTGGTTCATCAATCTGAGGATCTTCGGCATCTTTCAGCGCAGTGACGCACTCTTGAGCTACATCGTCACGATTGACGGGTTTCAGTTCTTCGGGATTGCGCTGCCGATTTTCCTGCTGGCCTGCCTTGGGCTCGCTGCCAGGTCCAGGCTCCCGTTCACGGTCGCAACCCACTTGAGCGTTGTCTATGCGGGCTTTTTGGTCCTCGCCTGGCAGGCTGGCGTCGTACCAACCACTACGCAGGCATCGCTCGGACCCATTGCGGTCCCGTCGGGCGCCGGCCTGTACGTGATGGCGACGATTTTGGGCACTTGTGTTCTGTCCTTTGCGATCACGCACCTTCTCTATTTCCTTCACGTGCGAAAGGAAATACACGCTTTGATAAGTTGGTTGCGAACTATCTCGTCTCGTCCAACAACCGCATGATGTCTTCGTAACTTCGAACTGAGTGGAGCCTCCGCGGTTCGGCCGTAACCGGCATGAGGCCCCACCTCGCCATTGCGCGTTTCGCCTGCGATACAGCCTGGCATGAACTGATCGGTGGAGGTGAAATGGACCCCGATTGTGGGACCACGTGCTTAGTTGGAAGGGGCTGCTCCGTTTGATAGACGGAGCGCATGATGACAACGAAGACGAGACGCAAGATCGACGCGGCACTGAAGGCAAAGATCGCGCTGGAAGCCGTGCGGGAGCAGACGACGGTGGCCGATCTGGCCCAGCGCTATGAGGTTCACCCGAACCAGATCTATGCCTGGAAGAAGCAGCTGCTGGACCAGGCGGCCCGGGCCTTTGACGCGGGTGTCGGGCGGGAGAGCGAGGACGCTCGCGAACGAGAGATCGAGAAGCTGCACGCCAAGATTGGACAACTGACAGTCGAGCGCGATTTTTTAGCGCGGAGGTCCGGAAGATGAGCACGCCGGACCGTCGAGGAATGCTCGATCGCGCCGACATGGCGCTGTCGATTCGCCGGCAATGCATGTTGCTTGGTATCGCCCGCTCTGGGGTCTACCGGCCGCCACGGCCGGCCAACGACAACGACCTCGCCCTGATGCGGCGCCTCGACGAGCTGTTCACCGCCTGGCCGTTCCTGGGCTCGCGGCGAATGACCGCGATGCTGAAGGCTGAGGGGCTTCAGGTCAATCGCAAGCGTGTGCAGCGGTTGATGCGCAAGATGGGCATCGCGGCGCTGGGACCAAGGCCGAACACGACAAAGCCGGCGCCGGGCCACAAGATCTATCCCTATCTGCTGCGCAACATGACGATCGACCGGCCAAACCAGGTGTGGGCGGCCGACATCACGTATCTGCCCATCGGCCGCGGCTTTCTTTATCTCGTCGCCATCATCGACTGGGCGAGCCGTGCGGTTCTGGCGTGGCGGTTGTCGAACACGATGGACGTCTCGTTCTGCGTGGCGGCTCTGGAAGAGGCGCTGGCGAAGTACGGCACGCCGGAGATTTTCAACACCGACCAGGGCAGCCAGTTCACCAGCGTGGCCTTCACCGGCGCGCTGGCGGCCGCAAAGATCAAGATCTCCATGGATGGCCGCGGTCGTTGGATGGACAACGTCTTCATCGAGCGGCTGTGGCGGTCTCTCAAGCATGAGGACATCTATCTCAAGGGCTATGCCGACGGCCGCGAGGCCAAGGCAGGGATCGCGAGCTGGATCGCCTTCTACAATGATCGTCGCCTTCATCAGTCCCTCGGCTATCGCACGCCGATGGCGGTCTGGCGCGAACGGATCCAGGCCGCGAAGGCTGTGGACATGGTGGACAACGCTGACGCGTTGACCACATGCCCACAGCAACAGCAGCAGACAGAGTCTCTGGCAGCGTGATAGAAAGGATCAGGAGCGGTCAGTTTCCAACTAACAAACCGGTTCAAGCGGTCCCGCTCCGCGGGTCCATTTCAGAGGTGCAGCGATGGCAAATGCCATGCAATGCGGTCTCACCAAACTTTAGTCGCGCCAGTCATCATCTTGTGCTGCTCGGCTTTGAGCATCGCCACTCTTGTGATGGTCGGGGCGTGGTGAGTTCGCTGGCGAAACGTACATGCGTGAGGAATTTACGTCTCTTGCCTTTCTGGCGGTTACGCTCGCGGGCATCGTCCTGCTCCGGTCTGCTCGCACTGATCATTTTGGATTAGAGCGCGACGAGACGCACTGTAGACTTAGTCAACGCACTGCCGGACCCAGTAACCACCGCTCACCCGTATCCATTGGCATGGACTAGGGGGAGGCTCTTTGACGATCGGCCAGCCGTGAATGTCGATATTTGTCGGTGCGGTTATGCCGCGCCAAAACACCGCGTTGGCGTCAGAGGAACGGAAAAGCAGGGCCGCCGCAAAGCAGGTCACGGCAACGCCGACCAGGAGCACTCGATGCATTGGTTCTATCCGCCGGAGCAATGAAGCCCCAATGCTACGCCGAGTCCGCGGTCAAGCCAAGAGGTTCCCACGTGTTTCGAAGGGAGGGGTACCGTCGAAAGCGCTATGGCGTTGGTGACGTGATCTCTTTTTAAAGGGCGCACGCCAAATGACACGTCGCGGGCCGCAACAGGCGATAGCGTTAACGCGCCGGCAAATGCAAGTGAGGTTATAATTGTCGAGATTCATCGTCTTGGGCTGCCCATTCTGGGCGAAACGCCCATCCTTCCGTGACCCCGATGGCGGCGGTCGACGAAAAACCAGCCGCCGTATGTTGAGTCCCATGCCGGATAGGTTGCATAGGCGAGAGCAGCTTGCTCGCGCTGAAGCCTAAGTCGCTCATTCTCGGCTTCGATTTGCTGCTTCTCGATCGCGCGCCGTTTTTCAAGCTGTGCTCTCTCAAGAGCGCGCTCGTTTCGTGCACGCAGCTCGGCATCGTCGAGGACCTCACCGCCAGGCCCATAGATATGCTCAGTATCCCCCGTGATCACCCGCACCTGCTGGGCAACCGAGGGCGATGCTACGGTTAGACAGGTCGCAATGAAGATTGCTGGCGGCAAGAGAAATACCCTTGTTGCGTCTTGAGTGAGCCGTTCCTTGGTCAAAATGTATCTCCGTAACCGGATCTGGCTTGCTTTCGTGCGGCAGCGCAGTATGTCGCGAGGGGGCTGAGCCGAAGTATTTTTTCCGAGTTGCGATCACTTTCGCTGCTGTGGTGATGGGCACTATAATTAACGGCCGACCTACCAGATTGCCGAAATGCGCGTCGAACAGTGGAATGGGATCAATCTCGGCAAATGCCACCTACTGAGGATGCATTGTTCCAATGGCCGGTTCGGACCGGTGACACCTTCGATGCCGTTCGACGTCGCTGCCGGATTGGCGAAGCCGTCGCCTCGTGCTCGGCGGTGGCCGCGCGAAACTAGCAAAGTCACTCCGCGAGCGCATCTGCTGGCGGCGTCGGATGGGAAGTTCTGATGCAAGCACCCCAGCATTGAAAGTCGTGCTTGTGCACGCCTTCACTTCATTCGTACGGGACTGTGATGCGACAAGAGTAAATCCCCGGCATCGTCCGTCACCCGACGGTCAAAACTACCCAGGATACGGATGCGGCAAAGAGTGCTTGCGAACTGATGCCCAGCGGCCAACTAAGCCTCCGCTTGGTGTGGGCCCATCTGTGAAAACGTTGCAAGGTCGTCAGGGGCTGCTTCGGAATCAACCTGTGCACGACCTGTAGGGGATCGGGCAACATGCCTGCGAGGGCGCCGAGCACGATCACTCCAATCGTTGCCGGCGTCGCGAAAAGCCAAATTGCTATTAATAGACCCGCGCAAGCATCGCAGCCGATAAGAGCCAAATCGCGGAATATGTTCTGATCTGCTAGCAGGCGGTGATTGTTGCCGCGGGACTTTGACGTGATCGCTCGAAGTGGATAATCCCAATGCGGGATCGCATCCATCGCAAAGTGGCTTGCGAAGGCCGCAACCGCAACCAGGATCGGGTGCGACGGGAACAGGCAAGCGATGGCGCCGCCGACAACTGCGTGGGTGCTTAAGATCATATCGGCTCGGCTCGTCTGGCCGCACGGTCGTGCAGCGATCTCCCTTGCTCCATCGTTTCGCATTCAGCCGAGTTCGTCCAGCCTGTTCTGCTCGGCCCGCGCGGGCGCCTTGGCCAGTTGCTTGGTTGTGGCACTGTCGACGATACCGGATGGAGCTTAACGATAGCTCCAATTGGCCGCGCGCTCTAGGGGTTTCTCGGGCCGAAGGCTAGTTTGATGCGTCGTCCCAATGAAAAAGCTCGCGCCGCCTGTTTTCCGGACCACTTTGCTCTTCTGAAATCCGGCGCGTTGGGGGTACTCCCTGGTTCACGCGCGCGAAGGAGCGGGAGGTTCGGCTATATTCTTGCCTGGTCGAGGTTGCCGAATCGGCGTCCTGGATAGTTCTAACCGTCGACTGAGGAATTAACGCGCGATGAGGGGAAGGACCGTGGATCACGACAAGCTCAACGATCGCCTCACGTATCTGGAAGGGCAGGTCTCGCGGTTGCTAGTTGCTCTTTGCTGCGCGCTTAGCGTCATCCTCGTGTTTATCTTCTATCAGAGAGCGCCATTTTCTTTCGATCAGGACGTGGGTGACGCCGTCGTAAGAATGATCGGTGCGGTCGCGTCGTCCTTCGTAGTGGGCTGGCCAATCGTGAGATGGGTCGTCGGCAAAAAGGAGCTATGCAGGATTTTGGGTGACGAGGCGATCAGGCGGCGTGGTTTGCCGGCATGTGGATGACCTCGATGCCGTCGTTGAATCTGACACCTGCGATGAGCTTCGGCAACTGATTTGTGCCTTTGAGCCGCCGCCACTTTTTTGATGCGGCGATAACCAGCTTGAACACCATCAGCCTGGCGGTCGTTGAGGACAGCGATCCTTTCGTTCGCACGGTTCTGTGTCGCACGGTCGCGAACACGCTTTCGATGGGGTTGGTCGTGCGCAAGTGATCCCAATGCTCGGCAGGAAAGTCGTAGAAGGCCAGCAGCGCGTCGCGGTCCTTTGCGAGGCATTCGACCGCCCGGCCGTACTTGGTGCGGTATTTCTCGGCGAAGACGTCGATCGCCACTTCGGCGGCCGCCCGGTTTGGCGCCCAATAGACTTCGCGCAGGTCCTTCTTCATGTTGGCCTGCACCGAGAGCGGGACCTTGTCCAGGACGTTGACGGTCTTGTGCACCCAGCAGCGCTGGTGCCGCGTGCCGGGAAACACCTCGTCAAGCGCCTTCCAGAAGCCGAGCGCGCCGTCACCAACGGCAATTTCCGGGGCGATTTGCAACCCGCGTTGCTTCACGTCGATCAGGAGCTCACGCCAGCTCTGCGCGCTCTCCCGGACACCGACCTGAAAGCCGATCAACTCCTTCTTGCCTTCCGGCGTCGCGCCGATCAGCACCAGCATGCACTCGCCGTGGTCTTCCATGCGTGCCTGCAGGAAGACGCCATCGGCCCACACATACACGTACCGCCGCGCCGAGAGATCGCGCTTCTGCCAACGCTCATACTCGCCCTGCCATTCGGCCGTCAGCCGGGAAATCACCGCCGGCGACAGGTTCGGCGCGTCCTTACCCAGCAGGGCCGTCAGCGCCTCCTGGAAATCGCCCGTCGAGATGCCACGCAGGTACAACACCGGCAACAGCGCATCCAGGCTCCTGGTCCGCCGCGCCCATAGTGGCAGAATCGCCGAGCTGAAGCGGATCCGCTCGCCATCGCCGGCTGCACCGCGGTCCCGGATCTTCGCCCGTGCGACCTCGACCGGTCCGATGCCGGTCGCAATCGTTCGAGCCGGGCCGTAACCATGCCGCACGACACGGGCGCGCCCGTCGGCAAGCTTCAAATCTTTCACCGTGGCAAGAAACGTCTCGACTTCGATCTCCACGGCCTGCGCCAGAAGCTGCCGAGCACCAGCTCGCAAAATATTGGTCAGTGGATCGTCGATCTCGTCGGGCTGACGAAGGGCAACAATATTGCTAGTCTCGTTCATGGCGTATCGCTCTCCTTGAGAGGTTCTGGCAGGCTCGACACCCGCCTCGATACGCCGCCTATCTCATTCCGTCATCACCCAGCTTCACGCATAGCTCGGCAAAAAGTCAGAATAACCGCTTGCCCGTCCGCACTGCTATGACCTGTCCAGCCCGTCCTGCTCAGCCAGCGCGAGCGCCTTCGGCCTCTTGCTCGACCGTGGTGCTATCAACCAGCTCGGGGCGCGTGCGGCGGCGGCTAGGAGGTCGTCCCAATGAAACATTTGGACGGCCGCACGTCCGGAAAGTCCGGCCCGATCTTGCCCTGCTCGAACGGCGCACGGAAGATGCCGTCCGATTGGCGGCGCAGGAGCTGCGCCAGGTTCTGTTTTCGTAGCAGCGACAGCCGCCGAAGATCGTCGCCGCCTCAGCCTAGGATGTCAAAGGCGTAGAGCTGAACCTCATGGTCATGCTCGCGCAAGTTTAGCGCGTTGGAATCGGAACTCCGGTCGACACCCAGCACATCAGCCAGCCGCGGGGAGCTTCTATCCTCGTTTGGTACGCGGCAGCTTGCTTGAGATAATCCTCCCGCACGGGGAGCACTTGTAAATGCGAATCCTGGGCCAATGCGACACGTCGGGCAATTCGCCCAGAAGCGACATTCGGCGCGAGCACTTTTCACAAACTGGACCCTGGACATCGTCGTCGTCGGAGCGCGTCATAAGAGAGCCGAAACCGGAAGAACTACTCCTATTAAACTTCGGACCGACCGTCGGCCAACCGAATTCGGAATAGTCCGTGCTTCTACTGCTTCTTAGGGCGAAGATGCCCGCTCCATGGGCGCCTGGGAGATGCCGTCCTGATCCATAAGGGCGCCTCCCACCCCGGCGATCCATGGTTGGGCGACGCTACACAATGCCTTTCAAGGCGTGCGATCTGGCGGGCTCCACAGGTCCATTGTTCGCAAATCGCTTTGCTCTCTGGGGCTCGGAGATATGGCACCATTCTTCCGGCGAACTCGCCCTGATGATCTTGAAGGGCCCCGACGTGTAACATCGTCGGGGCCTTTTGCTCGTCGCGTTCACCCGTTATTTCGCGGCCTGCTTGCTCGGATCATCGGCCGGATTGACATAGGTGATCGAGAACGGCCCGGGTCCGGCGATCTGTACCACGGTCTCCTCCGTGGTCCAGGCATAGTGGTTCATGCCTGCTGGCATTTCTGCAAAAGCTCCGGCCTTGAGGGACTGCCCTTTGTCCATATCGAGCTTATCGCCGAGACCGACACGGAAGTCGCCTGAGATAACCGTCACGAACTCGTCGGTGGGATGATTATGGGCTGGGACTTTATAATTGGCCGGCATCTTTAGCCGCATCGTGAACAGCCCCTCCTTGCTGGGATCACCAGCGACAACGGCGAGTTGCGCACCGGCCGGGATGGTCGGTGGTGCCGGACCCCACTTGATGTCGTCCACATTAACCGGAGGCATCATTTTCATCTCGGCGGCGTGCAATGCGGGCAAGATTTGAGCTGCTGCTACGACAGCAAGGCCAGAAGCAACAGTAAATGATACGATTGATCGCTTCATTCCTTCCCTCCTTGGCTTACGTCTCACTTCACTAAATCCAGAACTAGGGGGGCGGGCATCCCCACCTTCGAGCCCTCAATGGCCTCCACGCTCGATGACGCGAAAATCGAGGTCGTTATCATCCTACTATGTTTGGCCGGCACGGTCACTTGCGACTGCAACATCGGGGGCGATGTCGCTCGCCTCAGCTGTCGTCCATAGCTTGCTTCACCGCCGACGCGAGCACGTCAAGGTGTCCGGTGGGACCAGTTCCAGAATTAACCCGCAACAAGGACATCAAGCTTAATTCTAGAGCGTGATTGCGGCCGCGCTCCGGAGCCTTAGTGTCTCACACACCGGAAATTGCCTTGTCCGGTCCCGACCAGCGAACTGGCTGCACCAGTTCGTCACAGCTTGGCACGCGCGCATGAGAGAACAGCCAGAACGCGAAACGCTTGATCTCATCGAGATGCGTCGCCAACTTACGGCACTACGTTCAAAACACTCGGACAATCTTTTGATTGCGTCGCTACTGAACCGGTTTTTCGTGAAAGTCGCATTTCTGGTGGAGCCGGCAGACCTTGCGCAAGAGCAGTATCTCCTATCGGAATTCGAACGAACGTTGACGAAAGTCAAGCAGATCGCGGCACGGACGAAATCTAAGTAAGCCACATCGATTGCTGATCATCTATTCCGGCTTGCGGCTGCCGGCTATCTCTCGCGCAGACAAGCTAAACTCCAGCTCTCTGATCTGTTCGATCAGCAATTCGACAATCTGTTCATAGTCGGAGGGCAACAGCGAATTCACGCCGCGCAATCGCATCTGCTCTTGCAGAATGTTAGCCATCAAGGCTTTGACGCTCATGCGTTCTCGTCGAAGAATTGGATGTTCGCAAATCAATCGGAAGTAGATGCCAAAGATAGAGGTGCCAACGGCCAAACTCGCGCGTGATCACCGCCGGACTGCGGTCTCCAAGAACTCGTGCACAGAACTTGGCACCTCATCGTATTCGACAAAACGGCGGCGCAACTCGTCGGCAATATCCATCGTCACGTCACGGGACCAGCCCTCGGCGGTATTGAACGCAACTATCCGCACCGGGTGGCTATATTGGTCGTCCAACAGCCGGCGGAGAAGCGTCTCCCGATCAGCGCCTTCTTCGTCAGCCTCGCACCAGGCGCGCCCGAGCCTGCCAAAATCGTTCAGCACCAGATAGGTGTCGTGATCGACGCGAGGTACGATGGACGGCGAGCGAGGCATACACAGCAACTCACGCTGGGGTCGAACGGAAATTTAGCGTGTTCCCGGCTCCCTGTGTAGCTGGGCACTCGGAAATTCCGAGGTACAGGGGCTTTCCCCGGAGCTATGCGTGAAGCTGGGTGATGACGGAATGGGATAGGCGGCGTATCGAGGCGGGTGTCGAGCCTGCCAGAACCTCTCAAGGAGAGCGATACGCCATGAACGAGACTAGCAATATTGTTGCCCTTCGTCAGCCCGACGAGATCGACGATCCACTGACCAATATTTTGCGAGCTGGTGCTCGGCAGCTTCTGGCGCAGGCCGTGGAGATCGAAGTCGAGACGTTTCTTGCCACGGTGAAAGATTTGAAGCTTGCCGACGGGCGCGCCCGTGTCGTGCGGCATGGTTACGGCCCGGCTCGAACGATTGCGACCGGCATCGGACCGGTCGAGGTCGCACGGGCGAAGATCCGGGACCGCGGTGCAGCCGGCGATGGCGAGCGGATCCGCTTCAGCTCGGCGATTCTGCCACTATGGGCGCGGCGGACCAGGAGCCTGGATGCGCTGTTGCCGGTGTTGTACCTGCGTGGCATCTCGACGGGCGATTTCCAGGAGGCGCTGACGGCCCTGCTGGGTAAGGACGCGCCGAACCTGTCGCCGGCGGTGATTTCCCGGCTGACGGCCGAATGGCAGGGCGAGTATGAGCGTTGGCAGAAGCGCGATCTCTCGGCGCGGCGGTACGTGTATGTGTGGGCCGATGGCGTCTTCCTGCAGGCACGCATGGAAGACCACGGCGAGTGCATGCTGGTGCTGATCGGCGCGACGCCGGAAGGCAAGAAGGAGTTGATCGGCTTTCAGGTCGGTGTCCGGGAGAGCGCGCAGAGCTGGCGTGAGCTCCTGATCGACGTGAAGCAACGCGGGTTGCAAATCGCCCCGGAAATTGCCGTTGGTGACGGCGCGCTCGGCTTCTGGAAGGCGCTTGACGAGGTGTTTCCCGGCACGCGGCACCAGCGCTGCTGGGTGCACAAGACCGTCAACGTCCTGGACAAGGTCCCGCTCTCGGTGCAGGCCAACATGAAGAAGGACCTGCGCGAAGTCTATTGGGCGCCAAACCGGGCGGCCGCCGAAGTGGCGATCGACGTCTTCGCCGAGAAATACCGCACCAAGTACGGCCGGGCGGTCGAATGCCTCGCAAAGGACCGCGACGCGCTGCTGGCCTTCTACGACTTTCCTGCCGAGCATTGGGATCACTTGCGCACGACCAACCCCATCGAAAGCGTGTTCGCGACCGTGCGACACAGAACCGTGCGAACGAAAGGATCGCTGTCCTCAACGACCGCCAGGCTGATGGTGTTCAAGCTGGTTATCGCCGCATCAAAAAAGTGGCGGCGGCTCAAAGGCACAAATCAGTTGCCGAAGCTCATCGCAGGTGTCAGATTCAACGACGGCATCGAGGTCATCCACATGCCGGCAAACCACGCCGCCTGATCGCCTCGTCACCCAAAATCCTGCATAGCTCCTTTCCCCGAAGCATTACCCGGCGTCGTGGCACGGCGGCTCGATGTCCCCAGCGGATAGCCGGACCACGCTGATCCGACCCTGATGTCGGCTATCGCATTTCTTCAGTTCGTTCTCTAAGTTGAATGCGCTTTCGAGGCTAAGACGGTCTTGAGCGAATAACTTCTTCTATCGCAGTCAAGCGTCCTGGCGTTTTCACACACAACCTTCTCGCAACTCAGCCTGCCCCTGCGCCGCGACCGCCTCTTCCGGCGCGTGAGCGCACGTGGTTCCACTCTCAGGAACGGCATCAGTAATATTCGGAAACCAACTTTTCACCAATAATGATGATTGCGCCAGCTCTGAGATTGCAACCGGATTGTGGAGGCGATAAACTTCCGGGAGTGCTGCCGGAAATTGCACGTGCAGTGGATTGGGAATTGAAATGTTCAGTGCTTCGCTGTTTGAGAGAGCAAACTGTGCTGCCAACGAGGAGCGGCGTTCGGTCAGTCACCAGGAACGAAGGATTGCAAACAGGCTGCAGCTGGTCAACTGGTGTCTGGTGGCCGGAGGTGCGCTGGCACTTTGCACCGGGCTTGCCGTAACGACCTTCACGCTGGAAGGTTTGATGAGCAGGGAAGTCCTCACAGCGCCGGCACTGGCGATTGCGGGGGTGTGGCTCATGCAATGGCGCTGGGGCGAGCGGCCGGCGTCCGCCATGATCGCGTTTTCGCAAATGGGATGTTTCGTGATCTCCGCGGCGCCGCTGTCGTATATCGGCTTAGGGAGCGCGATGCCGCTGCAGGACGCGAGGTTCGCCGAGCTTGACCGATTGCTCGGCCTGGATTGGCCTGCATATTTCCACTTTGCGACAGCGCGTCCGGAATTGCTGATCTACGCCAAGCTCTTTTACGCAATGATCCTCGTGCCGGCCGTTGGCGTGCCGGTCGTACTGGGATTGACGCGGCAATTTATCCGCCTGCAGCAGTTCGTGACGGCGTCTACATTGGCGTTGTGCGTCGTGATTGTCGTCTCCTCCTTGCTTCCGGCGATCGGCACCTATTTCGAGTTCGGACTGCCCCCCGAGACCGAACTATTTGTGGCGAATGGATATGGAGGACAGGCGCGCGACATACCGATGCTGCGCGATGGCACGTTGCGAGCTCTTAACCTCGCGAAGCTCGGCGGCATCCTCACCTTTCCCAGCTTTCACGCTGCCATGGCGCTTCTCAGCATCTGGAGCTTATGGACCATCTGGTGGCTGCGTCCTGCCTTGCTGATACTGAATGTTGGGATGCTCGTCTCGACTCCGCTGGTCGGGGGGCATTACTTTGTGGATGTGATCGCAGGTGTTGCGGTGGCTGCGCTGACGATCCAGGCATCTAAACGCCTGACGGAAGTCGTCGTTGCAAGTCCACTCGCGCTCTCGACGCAGCCGAAATCGGAGATCACCGGGGCGACTGGTCGTTATTTCCTTGGCCGCTATATTTGAGCGGACTATTTCCTGGCGCGATACGCCTATGAACGTTTGCTTAAGTGTCCCATCCGCCGCTCGTCGCGCCAGAGCGGACCAGATTTGCTCGACCTGAGTGCTTCGCATTTTGACCCAAACCGTCCATTGACCAAACACCAGGCCATCCGGATTATTGGAATGGTTGGCTGGCAGCGGTGGTGTAAGACAATGCTGACGCAAATTTACGAAGTTGCGACACCTGCGCAAGCCGAGGCAATATCGGCGATCGGCGTGGATCATATAGGCGTGCTCGTAGGCGACGGTGCCTTCCCTCGCGAGCTTCCGGTTCAAAAGGCGTTAGCCGTTATGAAGATGATCCGCGCGCCCTCCGTGCTTTCCGCGCTGTTTCTCTCGGCCGATGTCGCCGTTATCGAACGGATGGCACGGCAGCTTGATCCGCCCATAGTCCATCTTGGCGCATCGAACGAATTGCTTACGCCTGATCTCGTGCTCGCACTTCGAAAGTCTCTGCCAAGGGCCAAATTCATGCGCAGCGTACCAGTTACGGGACCCGAGGCGCTAAGTATGGCGCAAGCATACGATCGAATTGTCGACTGGATCTTGCTTGACAGTCATCGCATAGGTGACTTGCAAATCGGTGCTCAGGGCATGACGCATGATTGGAGCATCAGTCGAAAGATAGTGGAGAGTGTTCGTACCCCAGTAATACTTGCTGGGGGCCTCGGACCAGATAATGTCAAAGAAGCTATTCGGTCGGTGCGGCCTGCCGGCGTTGATTCAAAAACAAGAACCGACCAAGAAGGCACTCACTCAAAAGACCTAGCGAAGGTGGAAGCCTTCTATCGCGCTGCGACGAGCGATTAAATTGCACGTCTCTTTCGGGCCCGAAGGCGAAGATTGTGACTTCGTAGGGGCGCGCGTCGGCATAAGCGGAATAGCGCTGCGAGGGCAGCCTTTGACGCGTAGCATCAGGGCTACGCGCATTAGCGCGATGCAGCAGATCCGATCTCCAGTTCAAGCTTAAAAATGCACAAATCTTCGCCTCAGGGGATTGTTTTGCTGCCCACTCTTAGTGCTATCCTCAGGCATTCTTTGGTTCAGAATATTTGAGGTAGTCATGAATCGGCTTCTCGCGCTCGCCGGAGCAGCGTTGTTGTCATTTGGTTGCGAAATAGCTGAAGCCCAAATCTCGCGGCAGGCGTTTTATTCGATCCCATCCGAGACCGTCTCGGCCGCAGATTTTCTGATGGGGAAGAAAGGCGCGCCTGTCGCGCTCGCAGGTCAATTGCGTTTTTCCAAGTCGGGTCCGGCGAAACAGCCTGTCGTCATTCTGCTTCATTCCGCGAGCGGCCCTATCACGGAGGGCGCGCCTTACGAGGAATGGCCGCGAGTCTTGAATGAAATTGGCATCGCGACATTTGCGGTCGATAGCTATGCCGGTCGCGGGCTGGTCAACTATCCAGCCGATCCAGGCAAGATATCCTTTCCGACGAGAATTGTGGACGCCTATCGCGCGCTCGAAGTTGTCGCCAAGGACCCAAGGGTCGATCCATCGCGCATTGCGGTAATGGGCTTCTCGCAGGGCGCAGCCGCCGCTCTCTATTCCGCCATGGCACGGTTCCAGAAAATGTACGGGAATCCGGACCTGCAATTCGTCGGGCACATTTCCGCGTACGCCATCTGCAATACGCGCTTTCGCGACGACGAGGACGTGAACAAGCCGATATTCATGCTGCACGGAGCAGCCGACGATCTGACTCCCATCGCGCCGTGCCGCGACTACGCGGAGCGGCTTTCGAAAGCAGGCAAGAGCGTGCGCCTCATCGAATACCCTGAGGCATTTCATCAGTTCGACGCCCCGATGTACCGAACCGCAGTCAAATCTGAGCAAGGGCCCACGACAAGGCGGTGTCGCCTTGCGGAAGGCGAGAGCGGCGCGATTCTCAACGAGGAGACTAGGCAGCCATTTACGCCGAGCGATTCCTGTTACGAAAAGGGCTTCACGGGCGGCTACTATCAGGAAGCAGCGGCGAACAAATCCCACGACGACGTGAAGGCTTTCTTGAAAGACCTCTTCCACCTGCAATGACCAACCTTTCGGTTCGTCAAGGTCCGCCGGAGAAGACGTCCGCCCCGTTGAGGTCTGGTTCGCAGAGTTCAGCAAACGCGAACTGCTCGGGTTGAGCTTTTCTCAATTTGACCCTGGGCGCGGAGCTTAGCGTTCTCATTCCGTGCCCACGTCGTCGCATTCTAGAAGCGGCTCGAAACGAACTAATTTATTTCGAGCAGCGAGAGCGCGAGTTTCGAAAGAAGGACCGAGAGCAGCGCGCTGCAGAGCAGCGGCTTTCTCTGGAGGAAATCAACGTTCACTGATTATGCCGCCTCAGCTGGCGGTCGCTTTCGTTTCAGCTTCACGTTGACATCCGCTGCTGGCCATCTGCGGAGTTGCGCTGCCTCTGACGAGGGTGCCGTCACCCTCCGTAGAGCGGACGCGGAACCGGATTCATCGGCATAGCGACGGCTTCTAGCTGGCCGACACAAGGTGGGGCGAGCGGGCGCGTGGCAACCTGTTTGCATTCGCGCCTTGAGGCGGGCGGATCGATGGTGGCCGAAAGCTTTCTTGTCTGATCTGCTACGCTTCAGCCATCCGCGACCGCGGAGCGCTCGCGGCAGTCCGAATGCCAAGCCGTACAAAAGGCGTCGGGGTGGGTTTCCCGTCCCTTCTCGGTGGCGGACAGCGATCACTGGAACTCCGTAGAAACCCGGGGCTGAAGGCGTTTTAAGCCGATGGTCCTTTGAGAAATGCCCTCCGAGGCAAGCCACATTAAAAAGCCAGTTAATGATTAAACAAAAGTAGCTGCCTACCGTCTGGACGAGCGCGCAAATTTGCGGCAGATTGCTCGCAAGCTAGTTAAGGGATCGTTAACTGCGCGTGCCGGCATCACGTGTCATCGGCTATCGGCACGGGCGGAAAGCGATCCCACCAAGAAGGTCTTTAAGCGCCGAAATTTTAACAACAGGTCATTTGCGACGTGTCCACGGTTTGTGGGGTCGAACACGAAGCGGGCAGGGGAAGACAGAGCGGACTCATTTCGCATTCGTTGATTGCCATCGAGCAGGTTTTAGGAGGCGGTGAACTGCTCCTGGCTGCAAGCGCCCAAACCGACTTCAACCGGGCGCGGCGACATCTGGTGTGAACTGAACTTATCCGAGCTGTTGCGCCTCTCCTCGCGTCGCTGACGCAAGGGAGTTTGAGCGTTGGGTCGCGTTAGCTTTGGTCCGCACGGGTTATCGAGCAGTACGCCGACAAACCCACATAGCAACTGGTTCCATCTTGAAGCAGAGCGTGGCGATGTCGCCGGCTCGTCATCTCTCAACCTGTTGGCGCCGCTTTGCGCGATCCCGACAGGCAAAAGCCCGAAAAAAATCTCTATTCAACAGAAACGCTAGACGACCTCCAGTCGAGTCGATCTGGCACGCAGAGTTTTTGAGTTCGAGGACAGCAATATGGCTATTCAGACCACAGGCACAGGCGGCGGCAGCACAACCTCGTTCAGCAATACGCCGCAGGCGCAGAGCGATCTATTTACGACTGCCCAAACCGGGCTGACGGAAGACAGTGTCGCGATCGTGTATCTGAATGTCATGGCGAACGACCTTGGTGGCAACGCCAAAACACTCTGGTCAATCGACAACGGCATTAGCACCGGTGGCTCTAGCCCGACTGACCTTTTGACACAGGATACTGCTCGTGCAGAGGCCACGAGCAGCGACTACAGTTTGAATGGCGCCCACATCTGGATCACATCCGATGGCCAGGTGGGATACGACACTCTTACCCTGTCCGATTCATTCAAAGCCTCACTGCAGGCGCGGCAAGCAGGGCAAATTCTCACCGACTCATTTACTTATGCTATCCGGCTCGGCAATGGCACTCTAAGCTGGACGACCGCGACCGTACAATTCGCGGGGATTAACGACGCGGCGGTGATCAGCGGCATCACCACCGGCTCGGTTGTCGAGGCTGGCGGCGTGAACAACGCCATCGCGGGGACTCCGATCGCGACTGGCACCCTGACCGACACTGATGTGGACAATGCCGCCAACACCTTCCAGGCGGTCGCCGCCGGCGCTGCCACGGACAATCATTACGGTACCTTCCAGATGTCGGCGGGCGGGGTGTGGACCTACACGCTCGATAATACAAGCGCTGCCGTCCAGGCCCTTAACGCGGGCCAGCACCTGACCGACACCTTCACGGTTCACACGATCGACGGCACCGCGCAGCAGATCACCGTGACGATCAATGGCACTAACGACGCGGCGGTGATCAGCGGCACCACGACAGGCTCGGTTGTCGAGGCTGGTGGCGTGAACAGCGCCATCGCGGGAACTCCGATCGCGACTGGCACCCTGACCGACACTGATGTGGACAATTTCGCCAACACCTTCCAGGCGGTCGCCGCCGGCGCTGCCACGGACAATCATTACGGTACCTTCCAGATGTCGGCGGGCGGGGTGTGGACCTACACGCTCGATAATACAAACGCTGCCGTCCAGGCCCTTAACGCGGGCCAGCACCTGACCGACACCTTCACGGTTCACACGATCGACGGCACCGCGCAGCAGATCACCGTGACGATCACCGGCACCAACGACGCGCCGGTTGCGCAGGCCAAGACGGATGCAGCCACCGAAGGTGGTGCGACCATCACCGGCTCCGTTGTCGCCACCGACGTGGATGACGGCGCCACGCTGACCTACAGCCTGACCGCGGCGGCTCCGGCCGGCCTGACGTTCAATGCCGACGGCGGCTACAGCTTCGACCCGACCGTGGCGGCCTACGACCATCTCAAGGCCGGCGCCACCCAGGACGTCGTGGTCAGCTACAAGGCCAACGACGGCACCGCCGACTCCAACATTTCGACGCTGACCATCACCGTCACCGGCACCAACGACGCGCCGGTTGCGCAGGCCAAGACGGATGCAGCCACCGAAGGTGGTGCGACCATCACCGGCTCCGTTGTCGCCACCGACGTGGATGACGGCGCCACGCTGACCTACAGCCTGACCGCGGCGGCTCCGGCCGGCCTGACGTTCAATGCCGACGGCAGCTACAGCTTCGACCCGACCGTGGCGGCCTACGACCATCTCAAGGCCGGCGCCACCCAGGACGTCGTGGTCAGCTACAAGGCCAACGACGGCACCGCCGACTCCAACATTTCGACGCTGACCATCACCGTCACCGGCACCAACGACGCGCCGGTTGCGCAGGCCAAGACGGATGCAGCCACCGAAGGTGGTGCGACCATCACCGGCTCCGTTGTCGCCACCGACGTGGATGACGGCGCCACGCTGACCTACAGCCTGACCGCGGCGGCTCCGGCCGGCCTGACGTTCAATGCCGACGGCAGCTACAGCTTCGACCCGACCGTGGCGGCCTACGACCATCTCAAGGCCGGCGCCACCCAGGACGTCGTGGTCAGCTACAAGGCCAACGACGGCACCGCCGACTCCAACATTTCGACGCTGACCATCACCGTCACCGGCACCAACGACGCGCCGGTTGCGCAGGCCAAGACGGATGCAGCCACCGAAGGTGGTGCGACCATCACCGGCTCCGTTGTCGCCACCGACGTGGATGACGGCGCCACGCTGACCTACAGCCTGACCGCGGCGGCTCCGGCCGGCCTGACGTTCAATGCCGACGGCAGCTACAGCTTCGACCCGACCGTGGCGGCCTACGACCATCTCAAGGCCGGCGCCACCCAGGACGTCGTGGTCAGCTACAAGGCCAACGACGGCACCGCCGACTCCAACATTTCGACGCTGACCATCACCGTCACCGGCACCAACGACGCGCCGGTTGCGCAGGCCAAGACGGATGCAGCCACCGAAGGTGGTGCGACCATCACCGGCTCCGTTGTCGCCACCGACGTGGATGACGGCGCCACGCTGACCTACAGCCTGACCGCGGCGGCTCCGGCCGGCCTGACGTTCAATGCCGACGGCAGCTACAGCTTCGACCCGACCGTGGCGGCCTACGACCATCTCAAGGCCGGCGCCACCCAGGACGTCGTGGTCAGCTACAAGGCCAACGACGGCACCGCCGACTCCAACATTTCGACGCTGACCATCACCGTCACCGGCACCAACGACGCGCCGGTTGCGCAGGCCAAGACGGATGCAGCCACCGAAGGTGGTGCGACCATCACCGGCTCCGTTGTCGCCACCGACGTGGATGACGGCGCCACGCTGACCTACAGCCTGACCGCGGCGGCTCCGGCCGGCCTGACGTTCAATGCCGACGGCAGCTACAGCTTCGACCCGACCGTGGCGGCCTACGACCATCTCAAGGCCGGCGCCACCCAGGACGTCGTGGTCTTCAATGCCGACGGCAGCTACAGCTTCGACCCGACCGTGGCGGCCTACGACCATCTCAAGGCCGGCGCCACCCAGGACGTCGTGGTCAGCTACAAGGCCAACGACGGCACCGCCGACTCCAACATTTCGACGCTGACCATCACCGTCACCGGCACCAACGACGCGCCGGTTGCGCAGGCCAAGACGGATGCAGCCACCGAAGGTGGTGCGACCATCACCGGCTCCGTTGTCGCCACCGACGTGGATGACGGCGCCACGCTGACCTACAGCCTGACCGCGGCGGCTCCGGCCGGCCTGACGTTCAATGCCGACGGCAGCTACAGCTTCGACCCGACCGTGGCGGCCTACGACCATCTCAAGGCCGGCGCCACCCAGGACGTCGTGGTCAGCTACAAGGCCAACGACGGCACCGCCGACTCCAACATTTCGACGCTGACCATCACCGTCACCGGCACCAACGACGCGCCGGTTGCGCAGGCCAAGACGGATGCAGCCACCGAAGGTGGTGCGACCATCACCGGCTCCGTTGTCGCCACCGACGTGGATGACGGCGCCACGCTGACCTACAGCCTGACCGCGGCGGCTCCGGCCGGCCTGACGTTCAATGCCGACGGCAGCTACAGCTTCGACCCGACCGTGGCGGCCTACGACCATCTCAAGGCCGGCGCCACCCAGGACGTCGTGGTCAGCTACAAGGCCAACGACGGCACCGCCGACTCCAACATTTCGACGCTGACCATCACCGTCACCGGCACCAACGACGCGCCGGTTGCGCAGGCCAAGACGGATGCAGCCACCGAAGGTGGTGCGACCATCACCGGCTCCGTTGTCGCCACCGACGTGGATGACGGCGCCACGCTGACCTACAGCCTGACCGCGGCGGCTCCGGCCGGCCTGACGTTCAATGCCGACGGCAGCTACAGCTTCGACCCGACCGTGGCGGCCTACGACCATCTCAAGGCCGGCGCCACCCAGGACGTCGTGGTCAGCTACAAGGCCAACGACGGCACCGCCGACTCCAACATTTCGACGCTGACCATCACCGTCACCGGCACCAACGACGCGCCGGTTGCGCAGGCCAAGACGGATGCAGCCACCGAAGGTGGTGCGACCATCACCGGCTCCGTTGTCGCCACCGACGTGGATGACGGCGCCACGCTGACCTACAGCCTGACCGCGGCGGCTCCGGCCGGCCTGACGTTCAATGCCGACGGCAGCTACAGCTTCGACCCGACCGTGGCGGCCTACGACCATCTCAAGGCCGGCGCCACCCAGGACGTCGTGGTCAGCTACAAGGCCAACGACGGCACCGCCGACTCCAACATTTCGACGCTGACCATCACCGTCACCGGCACCAACGACGCGCCGGTTGCGCAGGCCAAGACGGATGCAGCCACCGAAGGTGGTGCGACCATCACCGGCTCCGTTGTCGCCACCGACGTGGATGACGGCGCCACGCTGACCTACAGCCTGACCGCGGCGGCTCCGGCCGGCCTGACGTTCAATGCCGACGGCAGCTACAGCTTCGACCCGACCGTGGCGGCCTACGACCATCTCAAGGCCGGCGCCACCCAGGACGTCGTGGTCAGCTACAAGGCCAACGACGGCACCGCCGACTCCAACATTTCGACGCTGACCATCACCGTCACCGGCACCAACGACGCGCCGGTTGCGCAGGCCAAGACGGATGCAGCCACCGAAGGTGGTGCGACCATCACCGGCTCCGTTGTCGCCACCGACGTGGATGACGGCGCCACGCTGACCTACAGCCTGACCGCGGCGGCTCCGGCCGGCCTGACGTTCAATGCCGACGGCAGCTACAGCTTCGACCCGACCGTGGCGGCCTACGACCATCTCAAGGCCGGCGCCACCCAGGACGTCGTGGTCAGCTACAAGGCCAACGACGGCACCGCCGACTCCAACATTTCGACGCTGACCATCACCGTCACCGGCACCAACGACGCGCCGGTTGCGCAGGCCAAGACGGATGCAGCCACCGAAGGTGGTGCGACCATCACCGGCTCCGTTGTCGCCACCGACGTGGATGACGGCGCCACGCTGACCTACAGCCTGACCGCGGCGGCTCCGGCCGGCCTGACGTTCAATGCCGACGGCAGCTACAGCTTCGACCCGACCGTGGCGGCCTACGACCATCTCAAGGCCGGCGCCACCCAGGACGTCGTGGTCAGCTACAAGGCCAACGACGGCACCGCCGACTCCAACATTTCGACGCTGACCATCACCGTCACCGGCACCAACGACGCGCCGGTTGCGCAGGCCAAGACGGATGCAGCCACCGAAGGTGGTGCGACCATCACCGGCTCCGTTGTCGCCACCGACGTGGATGACGGCGCCACGCTGACCTACAGCCTGACCGCGGCGGCTCCGGCCGGCCTGACGTTCAATGCCGACGGCAGCTACAGCTTCGACCCGACCGTGGCGGCCTACGACCATCTCAAGGCCGGCGCCACCCAGGACGTCGTGGTCAGCTACAAGGCCAACGACGGCACCGCCGACTCCAACATTTCGACGCTGACCATCACCGTCACCGGCACCAACGACGCGCCGGTTGCGCAGGCCAAGACGGATGCAGCCACCGAAGGTGGTGCGACCATCACCGGCTCCGTTGTCGCCACCGACGTGGATGACGGCGCCACGCTGACCTACAGCCTGACCGCGGCGGCTCCGGCCGGCCTGACGTTCAATGCCGACGGCAGCTACAGCTTCGACCCGACCGTGGCGGCCTACGACCATCTCAAGGCCGGCGCCACCCAGGACGTCGTGGTCAGCTACAAGGCCAACGACGGCACCGCCGACTCCAACATTTCGACGCTGACCATCACCGTCACCGGCACCAACGACGCGCCGGTTGCGCAGGCCAAGACGGATGCAGCCACCGAAGGTGGTGCGACCATCACCGGCTCCGTTGTCGCCACCGACGTGGATGACGGCGCCACGCTGACCTACAGCCTGACCGCGGCGGCTCCGGCCGGCCTGACGTTCAATGCCGACGGCAGCTACAGCTTCGACCCGACCGTGGCGGCCTACGACCATCTCAAGGCCGGCGCCACCCAGGACGTCGTGGTCAGCTACAAGGCCAACGACGGCACCGCCGACTCCAACATTTCGACGCTGACCATCACCGTCACCGGCACCAACGACGCGCCGGTTGCGCAGGCCAAGACGGATGCAGCCACCGAAGGTGGTGCGACCATCACCGGCTCCGTTGTCGCCACCGACGTGGATGACGGCGCCACGCTGACCTACAGCCTGACCGCGGCGGCTCCGGCCGGCCTGACGTTCAATGCCGACGGCAGCTACAGCTTCGACCCGACCGTGGCGGCCTACGACCATCTCAAGGCCGGCGCCACCCAGGACGTCGTGGTCAGCTACAAGGCCAACGACGGCACCGCCGACTCCAACATTTCGACGCTGACCATCACCGTCACCGGCACCAACGACGCGCCGACGCTGTCAAATCTTTCTATCGCTCCGACCAGCATCGGATTCACGGCAACCGATCCGGATAACGCAACCCTCGCACTGACCAACCCATTCGCCAGCGCTTTTGCAAATCCGACCGTAGTGAGCGGATCGCTCACCAGCTTGACCCCTACCGCTCAATCTCCAGCTGTCTCGGGTACTTTGCAGGTGACCGACGGCACCGCCACTGTAGATGTGGTCGGGCTATTCTTGGGCACCAACGGTTCCGACAGCTTTGCTGCGACCTCAACTGCAACAGCGATATACGGCTTCGATGGTAACGACACCCTCACGGGGGGGACCGCCTCTGATTGGATCTTCGGTGGACAAGGGGACGATACGATAAAGGGGGGCGGCGGTAATGACACACTCGATGGGGAATCCGGGAATGATGTCCTCGACCTATCCGATGCTTCCGCAGGCCTTACGTTTACTTTCCACGGCGGATCAAATGGTGGTGCTTACTGGACGACTGGAGCTTTACCCGGAATCGGCAACGACAGTTATCGAAACTTCGAAGGTCTGCTGGGAACAGCCTTTAACGATTCGGTCACGCTAGGTGAATCACTTGTAGGGACGATCGACCTTGGGACCGGCACCGACAGCCTGACGCTGGCCAATGGGGGCAACACGCTGACGGTGAAGAACACCGAGACGATCACCGGCGGCACTGGCAACGACGCCATCGCGCTGGGTGCGGCCCAGGCCTCCGGGACGATTGACCTTGGGACCGGCACCGACAGCCTAACGCTGGCCAACGGCACCAACACGCTGACGGTGAAGAACACCGAGACGATCACGGGCGGCACGGGCGACGACACCATCACGCTTGGGGCGACTCAAACTTCCGGTACGATTGATCTTGTCAGCGGCACCGACACGCTGAATCTGGCAGCCGGCTCGAATACGCTCTCGATCTCGAATGTGGATACGGTCAACGGCAGCTCGAGCAACGACACCTTGACGCTGACGGCGGCGTTCACCGGCGGCACCATTGACCTTGCCGGCGGCACCGCTGACGTGTTGAACCTGGGTAACTTCACCAACACGCTGACGGTGAGCAACACCGAGACCATCACCGGCGGCACCGGCAGCGACGCCATCACGCTAGGTGCGGCCCAGGCCTCCGGGACGATTGACCTTGGAGCCGGCACCGACAGTCTGACGCTGGCCAATGGCGGCAACACGCTGACGGTGAAGAACACCGAGACCATCACCGGGGGCACCGGCAACGACGCCATCACGCTGGGTGCGGCCCAGGCCTCCGGGACGATTGACCTTGGAGCCGGCACCGACAGCCTGACGCTGGCCAATGGCGGCAACACGCTGACGGTGAGCAACACCGAGACCATCACCGGCGGCACCGGCAGCGACGCCATCACGCTGGGTGCGGCCCAGGCCTCCGGGACGATTGACCTTGGAGCCGGCACCGACAGCCTGACGCTGGCCAATGGCGGCAACACGCTGACGGTGAAGAACACCGAGACGATCACCGGCGGCACTGGCAACGACGCCATCGCGCTGGGTGCGGCCCAGGCCTCCGGGACGATTGACCTTGGGACCGGCACCGACAGCCTAACGCTGGCCAACGGCACCAACACGCTGACGGTGAAGAACACCGAGACGATCACGGGCGGCACGGGCGACGACACCATCACGCTTGGGGCGACTCAAACTTCCGGTACGATTGATCTTGTCAGCGGCACCGACACGCTGAATCTGGCAGCCGGCTCGAATACGCTCTCGATCTCGAATGTGGATACGGTCAACGGCAGCTCGAGCAACGACACCTTGACGCTGACGGCGGCGTTCACCGGCGGCACCATTGACCTTGCCGGCGGCACCGCTGACGTGTTGAACCTGGGTAACTTCACCAACACGCTGACGGTGAGCAACACCGAGACCATCACCGGCGGCACCGGCAGCGACGCCATCACGCTAGGTGCGGCCCAGGCCTCCGGGACGATTGACCTTGGAGCCGGCACCGACAGTCTGACGCTGGCCAATGGCGGCAACACGCTGACGGTGAGCAACACCGAGACCATCACCGGGGGCACCGGCAACGACGCCATCACGCTGGGTGCGGCCCAGGCCTCCGGGACGATTGACCTTGGAGCCGGCACCGACAGCCTGACGCTGGCCAATGGCGGCAACACGCTGACGGTGAGCAACACCGAGACCATCACCGGGGGCACCGGCAACGACGCCATCACGCTGGGTACGGCCCAGGCCTCCGGCACGATCAACCTTGGGGCCGGCACCGACAGCCTGACGCTGGCCAATGGCGGCAACACGCTGACGGTGAGCAACACCGAGACCATTACGGGTGGGACGGGCGCGGACAGAATAACCGTAGACGCGACAGATAGTACCATCAACACGGGCCAAGGCAGCGACACCGTCTTTATCAGTGCAGGGACGACACTACATACGTGGGCGGTCGATCTGGGAAGCGATTCCGTTACGGATAAAGTTGTATTTTCACATGCCTCTGTGGGCGTTGGCGATAACACCCTTGCTACAATTTCAAACTTTAATGTAGCGAACGACCAAGTGGCGGTCACGTTGAACAGCACGCAGATTGCAAATGGTGCTTTTCAAACGATCAGTTCGCTTTCTACCAATGCTACGGGACAAGTATTAGAAATTGTTACCAACACGAGTGCTTCGCTCACCGTTGATTCTGATGGCGGAGCCATCGAGGGCATTATCGCTTCGGCGATAAAAAATCTCGCAAAAGGGGATTATACCGTCGTTGTCTATTCCTCCAATCTCGGAACTGCTGATGCGGGCATCTATACAATGAATGTCCCGAACAACAGTGTGCAGAATGGCGACGCAGGAACCGCGGACTTCAGCATTGAACACATTATGACTCTCAGCGGGGTCGGTTTCGGGAATCTTGGAAGCACTAATTTCTCGGACAATACTCCGGCGCCTGCCGGTGCGGCTGGCTCTCCGATCAATCTGGGCTTGATTGATCCTGCGGCTGGTGTCAGCCCGGTTACAGTAAACATCGCTGGTGTTCCAATCGGCTGGAGTCTAAGCGAAGGAACACTCAATGCCGACCTGAGTTGGACAGTATCGACGTATGACGTTGGATCACTTTCTATCACGTCGCCGCTCGACTTCACTGGCGCTCTGTTGCTGAACATCACGGAGACTTGGTCGAACGCTGACGGTACCAGCGGATACGCCACGAGCGTTGACAATGTCGAAGCCTATGCTCCGGGCTCGCCTATCTTTGCGTGGTCCGGCAACGACACGCTCACCGGCTCGACCGGACAAGATCTTTTTGTCTTTTCGCAGCCGATCGGCAACGACGTCGTGCACACATTCGACGTCTCCTCCGACGTTATAGACCTGATCAGCTATGGCTGGCAGAGCTTCAACGACGTCCAGACCCACACAAGCGAGGATGCCAGCGGCAATGCCGTGATCATGCTCGCAGACGGCCAGACGATTACGCTGGAAGGCGTGCATACAAGCGACCTGACTGGGTCGAACTTCGAATTCGACGTCACTCCCCAGGTCGATAACTCGGGCGCGATGACGATCGGAAATGGCGCCATGCTGCCACTCTCCGGCGATATCCATAACACCGGCACAATCGAGCTCAACTCGAACGGAGATACAACCGATCTGCAGCTGATCCAACATGGCATCACGCTGCACGGTGGCGGCACCCTTGTTCTGTCAGACAGCAACGGCAACCTCATCGAGGGCACAGCCGCGGATGTCACCCTCACCAACGTGGACAACACCATCAGCGGCGCAGGTCATCTCGGCAACGGGTTCATGGTGCTGATCAACGAGGGCAACATCATCGCAACCGTCACCAACGCGCTGGAGATCGACACCGGCGCTAACACGATTACCAACTCCGGCACCCTGGAGGCGACCGGGACGGGCGGTCTGGTGATCGACAGTGCAGTTTCCAACACCGGCCTGCTCTGGGCCAATGGGGGCAACATCACCGCCCACGCCGATGTCAATGGCGGGTCTGCGCTGATTACCGGTTCAGCCACCCTTGAACTTGGTGGCGCGTCGTCAACCGGTGTCACGTTCGACGCGGTCGGCAATGGCCTGCTGCAGCTCGATCACGCCATCAACTTCTCCGGCCTGGTGTCAGGGTTCAATGCTGGCGATCAGATCGACCTGCACGACATCCTGTCCGCTTCCGGTGCATCGGCCTCGTACACCGCGAATGATGCCGGAACGGGCGGGACGCTGAGCGTGACCGACGGTGTCCATACCGCGAATATCGGGCTCCTTGGTCAGTACACCTCAGATGAGTTCGAGCTCGCAAGCGATGGAGCAGGTGGGACACTGATCAAGGTGCACGTCTCAGCGTAGATGCCGGGTGGGGCCATCTCGCGACAAAAATGGGTCGGCCTCACGTATTTCGTAATGTCGCGCTATCCCGGATCGTTGGCGGGACGATCCGATTGCCATCCTGGGAGCGCGGGCTCGACGGATCCTTCCACAAGCTCACACCCAGGACGCGGGTTTCGAAATGCGCACTTGGATCGATGAATTCCATTACGCCTGGGCACGCGCGTGAGTTTCCGTCCACAGCTGATGAGCGATCATGGTCGGCTCAATGCCCAGTCGTGCCCACCATTCCATCTCTTTGCTGGCCCGATGCAGTTCCCGGTGATGCGCCCGGCAGAGCGGCACCGTAAACTCGTCACTGACTTTCTGTCCCAGCCCGCGCGACTGGGCGAATCTCAGGTGGTGGGGGTCGCTCGGTGTGCGGCCGCAGACCAGGCACGGCTGCTGCGCCACAAACCGCAGATGGTGGCGATCGCGCTGGCGCAGGGGCTTCGGGATGGCGAGGCCGCCAGGCGTTGTGCTTCCGTTGAGCTGACCAGCCATTGGCTCAGGCTCCGCTTCCTTGCGCAGCTCGGCCAACCGGGCTTCGAAGGCTTGGCGGACGTCGTCTGCATCAGCAAGGCGCAACCTGCTGAGGCCTTTCCAGGCCCGCACCGCCCAATGGTCAAGCGCCGCTTCGCTGGTGATCAGGGCGAGTTGTGACTTGAGTTGTTCGGCGAGCTCCTTTGAGGCCTTGACCGATATGGTTGCGGGCAGCGCAGTTCCCTGTGCTCGAGCCTTTGGGGTGGAGGCGCCTTTCCCAACCGCGGCAGAGGCTGCGATCCTGCTGATTTGGCTGGGGTGAGCCGCTGACTCCGTCTGAAGTGGGCCTGCCAGGTCCGGCGCATCCAGATCATCCTCGCCGGCGATGCCGACCAGGCTGAACAGCGAATAGCGCCGGGCGTACGTGAGGGCGGCACCCATTCGGTGCGGGGCTGCGGTCTCGCCGACCGGGCACACCGGCCAGTCCGAGGCAATCCACTCGCCGGAGCTATGGATGAGGCTGGTGGTCAGCTTGACGAGCCCGGTGTCGGCCTCAATGTCGGTGGCCTGGACCGTTGCAATCTCCTGCTTGGAGAGGCATTTGCGCACGATCTCGAGCCCGCTCGCGAGCGAAGCATAGCGAAAGCTGCGGTTGTCCTCACGGGGGAACGGCGAGATGATGGTGGCTGATAGGGTCTTTTCAGGATTTTGCAGTTCGGCCTGAGCACGGGCCAGCGCGCCGGCAATCTGGCCGATGGTCTCACTTGCTTGGCGCATGGAGCGGCTCCTTTCGTGAGACCCGATCAGGTTTGTCGTTCCGCAAGTCGGATTCGAGCGATAGCAGGAGTCCGCCGATCTCGAGTTGGCGCCGCTGGTGATCGATCAGAGCCGTGAGCACCCGGTCGGATTGATGTTTGGCGCGGAAAGAGCCGAGCTTGGCCCAGAGCTCCATAAACAGTTCAAAGGCCTCAACGAGCTCCTCGGCAGGATCATCGGAAGGGTCGAGATGCGGAAACTCGAAAGGAATTTGGTAGGGCATCCGTAGCTCCTTTAGCTGGTTGTGATCAGGTCGAGGGTGATTGCCCCGGACTTTGACCGCCGGGCCCGAACCCCGTGTCCGCTCGCCTCCCTGGCATCCTCCGGGACCAGGGATTTCAGCTCACCCTTTGCCCGTTCATGGCCCAGCGCGGCCTCCCGGGTCTGTCGGAACAGGCAAGCAAACTCCGCCCAGGCGTTGGATGTCGTCATGTCGACGATCCGGAAGGCCTCGAGCCTCGGTCGGGGTGGCTCGATCCCGAACAGAGCAGGGGGCTCGCCGCGCTCCACGCAGCGCCAGAACTTCTTCTCGGCCGTGAGCAACAGATGCTGGTAGAGCGGATCGGCCGAGATGCTGATCTCCACCCATTTGCCACCGCCGGTGATAATGGATAGGACCGCGGCGCGGGAGGCCGTCACCCACATGTTGTGCTGCAGCTGCGCCATGTGCTTCTCGGCAGCCGCTTCTTCGGAGAAATTCCAGGGCAGCATGAACTTTGCCTCGAACACTGCCCCGGTCGCTTCGATCCGGCCGTCGAGGGTTGCCGCCATCCAGCGGTGCACCGGATGAAAGACTTGCCGCTGGGCATCTTCCACGGAATGCCCTGTGTTCTTCTCGTACCAGCGGCGATTAAGGCCTTCGGTGACACTGCCGAGCTGAACTAACAGATCGCCCGACAAGTCCGGGGGCTCTGCTTCTCCGCGCTTCTCGCGCCAAAGCCTAAGAAGATCTGCCTCGTTATCGCCCATGATGATGCGGGCGTCTGAGCCACCGACGAAGCATTGTCGGGCCAGTAGGCTAGTTTTCAGAAGCTTTTTCCCAAGAATCACAGCAAGCTCCTCCCAACATCAAACAGGCGATCAACATTAAATGTTGATATCCCAGAGCAGAGACGCCGTCAACATAAAATGTTGAAAAAGCTTTCTCCCCCTCAATGCCGGGCTGCTCGGTCACTTCTCGATATGACCCAACCTGAACTCGCCCGTCGAGCCAACGTGGGCTTGTCGACCGTGGTGGACTTCGAACGGGAACGGCGGAGTCTGTCGACTGAGGCGATAGAAAAGCTGCAGCAGGCCTTAGAGGCCGCCGGCATAGAGTTCATTGAAGAGAACGGTGGAGGCGCTGGCGTCCGTTTTCGAAAGCGTGCAAAGCCACAGCCCAAAACAAAATGAGCGGCTCTCGAACTGGCGCGTTCTGACGACGCCAGAGTTACGCGCCGCTTCGTGGGTCGCGACGCGGTTTCACTGTCCCAGCCGCGAGAGGCCGAACTCCAGGGTGATACCGTTACTGCAGGGTTAAGTTGTGACGGCTAGGGCCTCTTCTTGGCTGTGCATAATCCAGCCAAAACAAAACCCTTAGAATTGCATTTACCTTTGGTCCTTCAGGATCAGCATGAGCCTGACTCGGCAGTCAGGCGCTCCCGGGTGCGGCTGTGTTGGGAGTTTTGTTCGACGTTCGCTCGAACTGCTTGCAACCTTGGGAGCGCAAAAATGACGTACCACCGGAAGAAATCGAAATCGGCGCTCTTCGGACGCGACGCGCTCGCGAGTATCGATGCGGCTGAAGCGTTTGCGAAGCTGCATGCTGCCCTGATGGAGGAAGTCAAACCGACCGGCGTGATCGAGAATATGTATCTCGACACGGTCGCTGATTTGGTGTGGCAGATTGCCGAGCTCAGCTCCGCCGCATCAAACGAGATATCGCCCGCATCTCCTTTCAGGCCGCACTGGAAAACCTATTGAAGCAAGTGCTGCGCAATCCGGTATTCATACTGCGGGACGATGACGAGGAGAAGGCCTACCGGCTCGCGTCGCGCTGGTTTCAGCGTCGCGGTTCCAAGCGTGAGGTTCGTAAGATCTTGCGGGAGCGGGGCCTTGACGAAGAAGCCATCCATGCGGAGGCCTTTCGTCTTCGACTGGACGAACTTGAAAAAATTGAAAGCGCGATCGCGGATTTGGAACGGCGCTTTGACCGAACGCTGCGTCAGATCGCGCGCTACCGCAACGAACTCGCCGTAACGGTCCGGCGCAGCTCAGAGCGCGTGTTGCAACAAATCGATCTCAAAGCGTCTGGACCCGATGGTGGTGAGGAGGAGGCAGCAGACAATGACAACGGAGCATCAGCGAGCAGCCAATAGGCGCAATGCAAAAAGCTCGACCGGACCGCGCTCTGCAAACGGAAAGAGGCGGGCAAGCCGCAATGCGGTGAAGCACCGTCTCAGCGTCAGGTGCGACGATCCGAACTTTGCACGGCGGGTCGAGGCGCTCGCGCGCCAGATCGTGGCACAATATGAGGTGGCCGGCGGCGCGGACAGCGCATTGATCATGGCGTTGGCCCGAACCGCGGCCGAAGCGGAGCTCGAACGGCAGCGCGTTCAGGCCATCAGAGCTGAGTTTCGCAATCGGGCGTTTCTGTTCGGCAGCTTGGAGCCCCCGCAGTACTTCCGCAACGACATGGCGGCGGTCAAGTGGGCTCAAAGTATGTTCCGTTGCTTGATTTCGAAGGAGCAGCGACGGCGCCCCCGGCAGCCCAAGATGATCAATTCGGACGAGGACATGCCTACCCAACCGGCGGAGCGGATGGCCGAGGGCACCCGGCGTGTGCTCGACCACCTTCTGCGGTTGGACGGCTATGCAGCCAGAGCCATCGGCCGCCGCGACCGGGCGCTCAGAAGCATAACTCGGCAGATCGGGAGTGCGCGACAAACTCTGCAAAACGAACCCAATTAATACAGTGTTATCAAGGCTCCCGCGCGATGCACCTTCGAAAACCGGCGCTAAATTACTCCGTTTTCCTGAAAGGAGGAGAAAGCCGTCGCGTGGGGTAGGGTGACTTCTCGTTCCGCTGTCAGCTAGCCGCCCTTTTATGTCCGCCTCGGTCTACAGTTCGAGCACCACTACGCCCGAGACCGCATCCGTTACGCCGCGACCGTTGCCTTGATCTTCGCACGCTACGGAAGCTGTCGAGTGTCTCAGGCGGGGACCCTTTGTGCGTTGGTCCCTCGTGAAAACGCCAAGGGTATGCAGGTAAGTGCCTATCGTTGTACCACATGCCTCCAAACTAAGCGGGGCGGCTGACGCGCCATTCAGGTCGGGAGGCAGCACCACGACTGAGCAAGCCAGATCAGAGGCGGAGGTAGGCAAGCGGTCGCTTAAATTTGGCCTGTCTTGTGCGCGCAACATTCGTCTGCTTTGATGCCGTGTTGCCCCTTACATGAACATTATAGCTCCTGCCATGAACACGTTGAGTTCGCGCTGGCGCGTACACCAGACCAACATTCATCGCTATGAGAACATGCTCAAGACCCAGCTGAGCGATCAGGAGCGGCAGTTCGTGGAGACGCGCCTCGCGGAAGAGCGGATCGCGATTAGCGTGTTGGAGTTCTTGGACACGCCTGCGAACTCCAGCCGAAATGAGCAGCCTCTCGCGCGCTGACCCTATGTTGCAGCGGCGCCACATCTAACGGCACCGATAAAAGATCGGAACAGAGCTGCTAGCCGCCGTGACGCTAGCAGTGCCACGATTTTCGTTGATCAAGATCAAGATCTGTCTCCGCCGCCAGCTCAGCCTATGTGAGCTGCGCGCCCGACAGCATCGCTGTCCGATCTCTGTAGCGCATAGTTGCTCAAAGGAGTTTGCGGATGGGAATATTGGATCAATTGGGGGTCGGCGAGGGCCGCCTCAAGGAATACAGCGACTTCGTCAACCGCTACGAACAAGGCCATCCTTCACAGGGGTATTCGGATCAGGAGGTGCTGACGCGATATGGGGAGGTCGCACACGCCGCATCGGCCGACCAATACGCTCAGGCGGCACAGAAGGCCTTGAGCAAACTGTCTCCGGAAGAACGGGCGGACATCCTGAAAATGCTGCAAGAACGCGCCGCCGCTCGCGGGGTTGCCTTGCCGACACAGGTCCCTGCAGAGCCGAAGGAATTGGGCCAGGTGATCACCGATCTGCACGGCAAGCCCGGCCAGCTGCGCGACATGCTCGGTGCCAACGCCATTGAGGCCCAACAGCAGGGATCAGGTTCAAACCCGATCATTGAGGTTCTATCCTCCCCAGCGGCCAAAGCGCTGCTCGCCGGAATTGCGACGATGCTGATCAAGCGGGTCATGGCGAGATAGCCCGCCCCGTCGTTGAAAGAGGGAGGCCAAGATGCGCATCGATGACTTGCCCGAGAGCGAGCGCATTGAAGACCGTCGCGGCGGGGGATTACGTGGCCTTCCCGGAGGTGGCGGCGGGCTTGGTATCGGCACCATTGTCGTACTCGGCCTGATCGGTTGGGCTCTGGGCATTGATCCGCGCGTGCTGATCCAAGGAGCGGAAACAATATCGGGGAACGATAGCGCCCAGCAGCAAACCAGTGCGGCCCAGTCGGGCACGCCTTCCGATGAAATGGGCCACTTTGTTTCTGCGGTGCTCGGCAGCACCGAAGTGCAATGGACCGCCATTTTCTCTCAAGCCGGCAAACAGTACGAGCGGCCAACGCTGGTGATGTTCTCGGGGGCAACGACCTCTGGCTGTGGATCGGCACAATCCTCGATGGGGCCATTCTACTGCCCGCTCGATCACAAGGTGTATCTTGACACCAGCTTCTTTCAGGACCTGGAGCGGCGTTTCAAAGGCTGCGACGCAGGAAGCAAAAGCTGCCAGTTTTCTCAGGCCTATGTGATCGCCCATGAAATCGGGCACCACGTTCAGAACCAGCTCGGCGTCTTGGCCGGGGTGCAGGAGCAGCAGCGCGGGATGGGCAAAGCCGAGGCCAACGCCCTGCAGGTCCGGGTCGAACTGCAGGCTGATTGCCTCGCCGGGATCTGGGCCAATCGCGCGGAAGAGAAGTGGAAGTTTATTGAGCCTGGCGACGTTGAGGCAGCGATGCAAACCGCGTCAGCGATTGGCGATGATCGATTGCAGCGGCAGTCGCAAGGTTACGTCGTGCCGGACGCGTTCACGCACGGCACATCCGAGCAGCGCACCCGCTGGTTCATGGCTGGTCTAAAGTCTGGAGAAGTCGGCAGCTGTGACACCTTCCGTACCTCGCGGCTTTAGGTGACGTGTTATGCCGAGGGAGGCTACAGCCTAATGGAGGGTTGCACTATCATGACCGGCGGACCGCTTGAGCCGGGCGCCCCACTCCCGTGTCGCTGGTGACAAGGCCACGCGCTCAACATGTTGAAGGGCGATGACTTGGATGAGCACCTCAAGCAATTGTAAGATGAAGTCACCGCGCAAACCTCTCCCTCTGGCTGACTGCGTGCCCTTGAGGTATTCGAATTAACATTGGAGCGACCGGATGAGTGAACTTGTCGTCATTGCTTTCCCGACAGAGGCGAAGGCGGAAGAGGTTCGGCAGAAACTTCTCTCTATGCAGAAGGAGTACCTGATCGAGCTCAGCGATGCGGTGATTGCTGTGAAGGACGCTCAAGGCGCGGTGAAGCTGAATCAACTCCTCAATACGACCGCAGCCGGGGCCGTATCCGGCGCGTTTTGGGGCAGTCTCATCGGGCTGATCTTCCTATCGCCGCTTCTCGGCGCCGCGCTCGGTGCCGCGTCTGGCACGCTTGGCGGATACCTGACCGACGTCGGCATTGATGACAAATGGATGAAGGAAACCGCGGCCGCCATCCAGCCTGGCTCAGCGGCCTTGTTCGTGCTGGTGCGCAAAGTGACCGGGGATAAAGTGCTCGAAGGTCTCAGAGGTGAAGGCGGCACTGTACTGAAAACATCGCTCGATCACACCAAGGAGGCCGCGCTGCAAGCAGCCCTGGCCGGCGCTCAGGCGGCCGCGCCTCCCGCTCCCCCAGCGTGAATGGCTGCGCGCGAGCGCCCAAACGCGCCCGCCGAGCACGATACGGGCGCCGTCGAGAGCTGGGGTCGTTGGACTGGCTTCGGTATAGAGGCCGGCGCACTTCGGCGTCGGCCCGGTCTGCTCTTTGTCTGGATCTTGTCGGCGTTCCAGCCGATCGCGGGAATGTAGGTCGCGAGGACCGAGACAAAGAATGGAATCGCGGCTCACGTTCTCCACGGGCTGAAGCGCGCTCGCCTTCTTCCTTTTTTCGCTTCATCAGAACCGCGCCTTTTCACTTGATGATACGGCGTATGGCATGATCAAGCCCGAGCAGAGCCGCGGTGTCGTCCTGCGCCAGACTACTCGCCCATAGTTCCTGCGCAATCGGAAGCGGGGAGATCTGCTGATCGGCCCACCGCGCCCGCGCATTGCCGCCGGTGCAGGGCTTGATGATGCGCGCGACACCGGGGAACGGTGAACTCCTCGCTGACCTTGCGCCCGGGGAACGCCCTTGCGCAAACTTCAAATGATGCGGATCCGACGGGCTGCAGACAAGACACGGTTGGGCACGGACGAAAAGCGAGATATGGCGCGACAATCAGGATGAGAGCGGCGCGTCAATCAAGATGAGACAAGGCGGCCGAGATCGTCATGTCCACCCATTTGCCACCCCCGGTGATGATGGACAGCACGGCCGATCGAGAGGAAGGCCACCCACTATTGTGCTGCAGCCCGCGGCTTCTTCGGAAAAAATTCCAGGGCAGCATAAACTTGGCCTCGAACACAGCGCCGTCTTCGATGCGTCCGTCCGGGGTCGCCGCCATCGCCACGGTTTATTTGGCTTCCGTACCGATCTTGAGTGTTTCAGGTCGGATTGTAGACTTTGCGCCAGGGGAACGATGGTTCTTGATCTCCCTCATTAGCAGCAACCGTTTTGTTTGCGCGGCGTTCAGCAAGCCCTCGAACAAGACGAAGATCTCGCGCGTCTCCACGTAGACTTCGGCATTGATGGCCTCTTGATCGAAGCCGTAACGAGCAAGCCGCGTGTCGATCTCTGTTGCAGCGATTGGATCGGTCCGCCAGCTCAGTGCGTTTTGCAACGTGTAGTACTCCGCTTCCGCTTCGAACTGGGGGACGATTCCGATCATGTCGATGTGGCGAAGCGCTGCTTCAATAGCTTTTTGGCGATGCGTCTCAAGCAGCTTGTGGCGCAATAGGCGATAGCGTTGGATCTCCCAGGACAGTTCGGCGATATCGATGGCGAGCAGCCATTCGATGGCGGATCGCGGTGCTAGGTCGGCGAAGATGGCCTGCCGCAGCGCCTGGTAGTGCTCGAGGCTCTCGCCCGGCAGCAGCAAAGGCGGCGGCACCAATGCCTCAAACTCGACCGGTAGCGCGGTCGCAGTCAGCTGGTGCGTGGTAGGGAACGGCCAGTTCATGGCGAGGCCCCCGAGCCGAGTTGTGCCGGCAAAGCCGCGCTCGCCATTCCGGCTTTGGTTTGATCGTGGACTGGGCTAGCCGCCCACAGCTCCCGCGCGACTGCCAGCGGCGCGATCTGCAGGTTCGCCCACCAGGCGCGCTCGTTGCCGTGGCGGTGCAGCTCCTGGTGATGAACGCGGCACAGCGGCACCGTGAACTCGTCGCTGACCTTACGGCCGAGCGCCCTGGCTTGGGCGAATTTCAGGTGGTGAGCGTCGGTCGGCGTTTGCTGGCAGACTAGGCAGGGCTGCTCCCGGACGAACAACAGGTGCGCCTTGCTGCGCTTGCGGAGCAGCTCCTTGGGATGGGCGAGCCCAACCTCGTGGGCAGGTCGCAGAGATGGCTGCAGCCCGGCCTCGTTGCCCAAGGCAGCTGCCCCGAGCGGCTCTGCCGACGCGGGTTGCGCTCGATCTAACGCCGGCGCTTGCTCGGCCGTGGGACGGGCGGCGGCCTCCTCAAGCTTGCTCTGAAAGGCGGCTTCAACGAGCCGGGCGTCCGGTTCAAGAAGGGTGTTCTTGAGCGGGAGGGTGGCCTTGGCCCAACCCCAAGCGAGCTCACCAGCGGGCAGAGCTGCGAGCTGGCTCAGAAGCTGCTCCCGCAGCTCGGCAGATTGTGCTGGGCCCAGCACCGGCGGGCGATGCAGAACGCCCTTGGCCGGCTTGGGTTTGGCGCTCAGGGGCGCTTGCTGCGGCTCCGTGCCCGGCGGGCCAACGCTATCAGGCGCGTCCAGATCGTCCTCGCCGGCAATCCCGACCAGCGCGAACAGAGCATAGCGGCGGGCATAGGTCAGCGCTGCGCCCATCCGGTGCGGCGCCTCGACGTCCCTGACGGCGCAGACCGGCCAGTCCGAGGATCCACTCGCCGGAGGAATGGGCGAGCAGCGTGGTGAGATGGATGGTGCCGGTGGACGCCTCGACCCTGGTGGTCTGGATGATGGCGATCTCCTGTTGGCTCAGAGTTTTGCGCACGATCTCAAGTCCCGAGGCCAGCGAGGCGTAGCGAAAAGTCCGGTCGTCATCGCGTAGGAATGGCGAGCGGATCTGAGCGGTGAGGGTCTTTTCCGGGTTGGTCAGTTGGCCTTGCGCTTTGGCCAGCGCCACTGCGATCGCGCCGATATGCTCACTGGCCTGGTGCATGGACGCGCTCCATCTCAACCGGATCAAAGCTGACGGCGCCGGCCTTGGAGCGCTTGGCGCGAACGCCGTGGCCAAACGCTTCCTTGGCATCCTCCGGCATGAGCTTCTTGAGCTCGGCCTTGGCGAGTTCGTGCTCGCCATGCGCGTCCCGGGTGCGCAGATAGGTCGCCGCGCATTCGGCCCACAGATTGGAGGCGGTCATGTCGATGACCTTGACGGCGGCAAGCCGCGGGCGCGGCGGCTCGATGTTGAACAGGAGCGGCGGCTCGCCGGTCTGCACGCAGCGCCAGAACTTCTTTTCCGCCGTCAGCAACAGGTGCTGGTAGAGCGGATCGGCATGCACGGTGATCTCGACCCATTTGCCACCACCGGTGATGATCGAGAGCACGGCCGAACGGGCGGCGACCACCCACATGTTGTGCTGCAGCTGCGCCATATGCTTCTCGGCCGCAGCCTCTTCGGTGAAGGCCCAGGGCAGCATGAACTTGGCCTCGAACACCGCCCCGGCCGGCGCGACGATGCCGTCGAGCGTTGCCGCCATCCAGCTGTGGACGGGATGCCGCACCCGCTTCTGAATGTCGGTGATCGCCTGTCCGGTGCAGCGCTGGTACCAGCTGCGGTTGAGCTCTTCGGTGACGGTGCCGAGCTGAACGATCAGGTTCTGCGCAAAATCTTGCGGCGCGATCTCGCCGCGCTTTTCCCGCCACAAGCGAATGAGTTCGTCCTGATCATCGCCCATGTGCGCATTCCAGGGATGGTGATCAGGTGTTCCAGGCGATGGTGATCACGGATTCCAGCGATCGTGATCAGATGCGGAGGCGAACACGACTGACGGGTTTATGTGTGCTGGAAATGGTCTCCTGGTCAAGGCTGGCGGGTTGGTTCGGAGATCGTTCCGGCGGTCCATGGGAGGGCCCCGTGCGCGGCGCGGAGTGCCCCCATGAGCGACGGAGCGACGCGCGCGGGAGGGGCCTGTGGGCCGGCGGGGCGATCGTGCGCGAGGTGCTCACGGTTTTTTCTTTTCGCCAGCCTGACGCCGTAGACTGTCGCCTTTGAGCTCGAGGCGGTGCGCATTGTGAATGATGCGGTCCAATATCGCATCGCCAAGGGTGGGATCGGCAATGACGTCGTGCCATTGCGACACGGGGACCTGACTTGTGATCAACAAGGATCCCTTGTCGTAGCGATCATCGACAATCTCGAGCAGATCGCGGCGCTGGTCGGCGGTGAGCGGTTCGGGTCCCCAGTCGTCATATGTGGACGGCCTCTGATGGCAAGCACAATTTGGCACTTCGAACGACTTGGACGGCTGCGATCGTATGTCCGGCCTTTAGCGCGGATCATATCTCCGCTGGCCCTGATGAAGTCCGAGAACCAAGGGGTCACATCAAGGATGCGAGCTTTGAGGCTCACACGACTGGTCGGGTTTTCCTGGTTTTCGGTGGCGACCGTTGTCTTTCATCATGCCTTTCTTGCACTTACCAAGCTTATAACTCTTCGATGCGGCTGTCCGACACTCAAAGTTTGGCGAACATCTCGGTGCGGAAGCATTCTCCGGTTTTCATCATTGCCCAGATGATCCGAGCAAGCTTGTTGGCGAGGGCGACGGTCACAAGCCGCGCCGGCTTTTTAGCCAAAAGCCCGACAATCCAGTCGCGCAAGCCGCCGCGGCGTTTTTCCACAACGTTTAGAAGCGATGTTGCTCCGAGAACGAGTAACTTCCTTATATATCGATTACCCGCCTTGGTGATGGTTCCGAGAGTTGGTTTACCCCCGCTTGAAATTTGCCTGGGCGTCAGACCCAGCCAGGCAGCAAAATCCCGTCCCGAATTGAATACGCTTGGGTCTGGTACACTGGCTGTAATTACCGAGGCAACAAGCTTGCCAACGCCGGGAATTTCTCCGAGCGAACGGCTCGTCTCGCTGAGCGCGTGAGCCTTGGCGATCTCCCTCTCCAAATCATCGAGTGCGCCTCCGAGCGCATCAATTTGCTGACCGAGAACCTTCGCGGCCAGGACAGCGGCGTCGGGAAGAGTCGCGTCGCCTTCTGCGAGGCCTAAAAGCTCGTCGACGCGGCCGGTGCCCTTGGCGACGACAAGACCGAATTCGGCCAAATGGCCGCGTAGAGCGTTCACGCTCATCGTTCGCTGTTTGACCAGCAGCTCGCGCGTCTTGTGCAACATCAGGGTCGCTTGCTGATCAGCGCTCTTGATCGGCACAAAACGCATGGCAGGGCGCGAGACCGCTTCACAGATGGCTTCCGCATCGACGGCATCGTTCTTACCTCGTTTGACATAGGGCTTTGTGTAGGCCGGCGGCATCAGAGACACATCGTGTCCCATGTCCTTCAGTTCGCGCGCCCAATAGTGCGCTGAGCCGCAAGCCTCCATGCCAACGCGGCACGGCTCGATCCTCGAGAAGAACTCGCGCATCGTCCGGCGCGTCAGCTTGCGCTTTACGGCTGGTGCATCCTCACTAGACAGCGCATGAATCTGAAAATAGTTCTTGGCGAGATCAACGCCTATTCTAATAAACTTCATCTCGGACGGTCTCCCTTCTTTGTGGCGCTCTGGTGACCACGCCTTGGCACTATGATGCCGTTGAGGTGAGGCCGTCCACACCATCAAGGATGAGGAGATTGACGCGCTCGAGCGCGGCGATCAGGCGCGCCAGACGGCCTTCGCCGCGCGCCTGGGCGAGATCGGCGAACAGGCGGGATGTTCGCTTGTAGAGGACGGAGAAGCCGTCGCGGCAGGCCTTGTTGCCGAGCGCACAGGCAAGCCAGGACTTGCCGGTGCCGGTTGGGCCGACGATGACCAGGTGGTTGGCCTCACGGATCCATTGGCAGGTGGCGAGGGTTTGGAAGAGCGAACGGTCAAGGCCGCGAGCGGTGCGATAGTCGACGTTCTCAATGGCGGCGGCTTGCCGGAGCTTGGCACTGGTCAAGCGGCGCGTGAGGCGGCGGTTGTCGCGGGCGGTGACCTCGCGATCGACGAGGAGGCCGAGCCAATCGGCGTGCGGCATCTCGGCCGCCTCGGGGTTGTTCTGCAGTTCAGTGAGGGTATCGGCCATGGCGGCGAGGCCGAGGGCGCGCAAGCGATCGACGGTGGGGTGAATAAGCATGCTGATCTCTCCTGATCAATTGTAGTAGCTGCGGCCACGGATGTTGGCGTGGAAGAGGATGGGCGCCTCCTCGGCGGGAGGCGCGGTTCTGTCGGTGCCGTTCTTGAGGATGGCGGCGACCGATTTGTACGAGCGGGCGTTGAGCAGCAGGGCCCGGGCGCAGGCGGCGTCGACGCGTTCCTGGCCGTAGCGCTTGACCAGCCCGAGAATGCCGATCGCGGAGCGGAAGCCCTGTTCCGGATGCGGCCGCGACCGCAGGATGACGTCGATCAGGGTGTCGGCGTCGGGGCCGACCTTGGCGGCTTCGGAACGAATACGCTCATGGGTCCAGTCACGATAGCGGCGATGCGAACTCGGCATATGCTCGGCAATCGTGGTCGGGCGATGCGGCAAGGTGCTGCGCAGATGCGAGGCCACGCGCTTGCCACGGAGGAAGATCTCGACGGTCTTTTGGGTGATGCGAGCCTCGACCTCCTGATGCAAGAGGTTGTGAGGGACGCTGTAGTAATGCTTGGCGATCTCGACGTGATAATCGAGGTTGACCCGGCAGCGCTTCCACTCGGCATACTCGTACGGTTCATCCGGCAAGGGGGTGAGCGCCTGATGATCGAACTCTTCGAACAGATCGCGCCGACTTCGCCCCCAGCTCCGGAGAGGTCGATCGTTCAGCTCGACAAGGAGGCTGTGGATCGCCTCGTTGAGGGCGGCGAGCGAGAAGAAGCGGCGGTTGCGCAGACGCGCCAGAATCCATCGCCCGACGATTTGGACCCCGACCTCGACCTTGGCTTTGTCGCGCGGCCGATACGGCCGCGCCGGGACGATGGCGGTGCGGTAATGGCGGGCGAGATCGGCATAGGTCCGGTTGACCATCGGCTCGTGAAAGCAGGCCCGGGTGATGCCGGCCTTCAAATTGTCGCTCACCGTCTGCCGGGCCACACCGCCGAAAAAGGCAAAGGCCCGCACGTGCGAGGCGATCCAGTCCGGCAGGCTCTGGGTGAGGCTGGCCTCGGCGTAGGTGTAGTTCGAGGCGCCGAGCACGGCGACGAAGATCTGCGCGCTGCGCACCTCACCGGTGAGCCCGTCAACTACCTCCATGGTGTGGCCGGAATAGTCGACGAACAGCTTCTCGCCGGCGACATGGACCTGGCGCAGGGTCGGCTTGAGGCGGCCGGCCCATTCCTTATAGCGTTCGCAGAACCACGCATAGCTGAAGCTGTCGGAGTTTGCGTCGCAATACTCCTCCCACAACAGCATCAGCGTGACGTTCGGGCGCCGCAGCTCGCGATGCACGAGCGCCCAGTCCGGATGCGGACGCTCGTCGCTGGGCCGATCGGAAGGCGGCGGAAACAGGCGGTTCTCGAGCTGGACGTCGTCATCGAGCTCCGTTGGCAACGGCCAGGTCAGACCGGCGCGGCGGGCTCGGTTGACGTACTTACTGACCGTGCCCTGGGCCAGACCGAGGCTGCGGGCAACGGCGCGTTGCGACATGCCGACGCTGTAGTGCAGGCGTAGAACTTCGCGAATGTGGCGCATGGACAGTCTCTCTGTCGGCATCTCGATCCTCTGCGGTTGGGCAAAAGACCGAGCTACCCCGGTTGCAGACTGTCAGCGGTGGGCGCCTCCTGGTTGTCCCCGATCATGATCGCTGGAAATAGCGATCACGATCGGCTGGAAACGGTGATCACGATGCTCTGGAATGGGTGATCACGATGGCCTGGAATCGGTGATCACGATCGGCTGGAACGCGCACCCATGATAATGCGGGCATCCGAGCCGCCGATAAAGGCGCGCCGGTCGCTGGGATTGAACGTGATGATGCGATGTGGCGCCTCGGCGTCTTGCACTGAGATCGTGGCCATCGGTATCTCCTTAGGTTGACGCGGCCTGCCGCCGCACCAGCAAAGGCCCCGAACCTGCGGGGTGAGATACCGGGGCCATGCGCTGCGCCCGGTCTATTCAGTAACGCTCCTTTTGCCGCGGAATGCCAGTCCTTTTGCAGCAAGTTTGTTGCTCTTTTTGGCTAGAAAAATCTTGAAGTTACAAGAGGTTGGAGCGAGTTTTTGGGGTGTCGCGACAAGCACCGGCCACGGACCTCGGCGATGGCGTCACATCGACAAATCGAAGCCAATCGCAGCAATGCGAAGCGCAGCACCGGGCCCAAAACGGTGCATGGCAAGGCCAAGTCCAGCCTCAACGCCTTGCGCCATGGACTGGCCAGCACCTGCAAACAGGACGACCCAGCGTTCGCGACGCTGATGGTCGCAATTGGCTCGGGCCTCCGGTGCGAGATCGGATCGTATGCGGCAGCCGCCATTGCGGAGGCCAAGTGCAAGCTCTGGCGCGTGCGACGGGTCCGCCAGGCGCTGTTGGCCGCTCTATGGGATGGCCCGGCTGCGGATATCGTGCCGCGGCTCGACGGGCTTGAGCGCTATGAGCGCAGCGCGCTGGCCGCGCAGAAGCGCGCGGTGCGGTCGCTAAGGTCACGGGGCGGGTAGGTTTGCGAACCGGGATTGGCTTCGTTTTGGAGAAATCTCGAGATACGCCCCGGCCGTTGACGGGGCTATGGGTAATTATAGTCGTAGTCGCCTCGGGCGCCCGAAATGACGTCAAGTTGGATGGCATCGAACTCTCCCTAGGTTAGCATTGATCTGGGGAAATTCGCGCCCACCAAAGGGATGGGCCACCCCCCCCCCCGGCCCCTGCGGGAATTTCGCAGGTTGGAGCGCGCCTGCCGCGAGCACGCGCCAATCGCTCCCGTGGAGCTTGAGCGCGATGCTCTTCTGCCGGTGGCTGAGTATTACCGGAGCGCTATCGAGATTCTCCAAATACCGTCCGTCCCCGACCAGGCGTAGTTCTTTCACGATCGAAGCGCCGCCGACGTGAACCGGAAGACTCGATTGTGCGGTGGGCCGCGCGAACTTAGACCGGACAACCCTGAGCGCGGCACGCAAACTGCTGGAGCTCTCGCCAAGAGCGAGGCGGTCCAGGACGGCATCCATGTCGAGAAGATCAACGCGCCGTTCTTTCGAAGAACGGTTGCAAGGCGACGTGCTGACTCGGCGCCACCTTCAAGTTCGCCTTCCTGCTCGCGGCCGGCGGGCTCGTCGCATTGGCTACGCCACTCGGCACTGCCTTTCGTAATGCGGGTGAAGGAAGACGTAGGCGGCCAGACACCTTCATTATCAACGATATGGACCGGTGCATAGCGTGTCGCCAACCAGTGCTGCATCGGTTAGCGCTCTCTTTGGAAAACCATCGACTGATCTCCGGACTTCGCCAAGAAGCACAATCGCAGTTGCCCATTTTGGACACTTTGCCGGATTGACTTGAGGCGAGCCGAAGCCGCGTTTGTCCGGCATCACTAGCGCCTGGCTCAACTTCCACTCGATCTTTTTGGACGTCGTCGCAGATCGAGGGCAGACCGGAGCCGGCCGATGCTATTAGCGCCTGCTTTTGACAGACCCAACTTGTTCCCTTTCGCGACCACAGCGAAGATCATTCGTCAGGGAACGCGGTTTTGAGTATGGGTTCTGTGTTCTTGGTAGAGGATGAAGTCCTCATTCGGATGATGGTCGCTGATATGGTGACGCCTTGGGCACCCTGTGGTGGCGGAAGCCGGGCAACTGCCGTCAGCATTGGAGCTCGCCAACAAGGCCGTCTTTGGCGTAGCAGTGATCGATCTGATGCTAGGCAGGGACCACAGTGAGCCCGTGGCCAAGACTCTCATAGAACGCAATATTCCATTCGCGTTCGCAACCGGCTTTGGGACTCAAGGGGAGCTGAAGAATTTCGCGGACGGCCGTGGTTACAGAAGCCTTTCTGATAGAGCAGCTCCAACGCTGCTTGGCGGAATTGCCTCGCCGGCCTTCGAGGCGGAACTCATCTTAGCTCCGGACGTTAGGGCGAGTTTTGGTAAATCGATTTCGGACGATGCCGCGTTACTTCTTCAACATTACGCACGAGCGCTCGGTCACGGACCATGTGGGTGAAGAGTTGCCTGATCAGCATGCCGCGTGGAAAGAGGCCACGGTCATTGCCGGCCAGATTCTACAGGGGCTCGAAGGCCACCTGAGGCTCGGTCGCGAATGGCGGATGGAAGTCACCGATGAATTTCGGAATCCCCTTTTTGTGTTGCGCGTCAGCGTCGAACGCGCTGTTCCCTAAGGGACGACAATGACAATTCAGCCTTCGATGGCGCACGCGCTGGCGTGGGGTGCAGCCGCCCTAAGCTTGGCAGCCATCATCTCCATGAGCATGTAGGGGCCGGCTCGGTGGCCTTAAGATCCCCAGAGACGCGCAGAGCTGCACGTCCTCGTCGTGCGGGCGCGAGTGCAGGGCATAGAAGTCGGACACGCCGTCGACGCCGAGCACCACGGCCTCGCCGGCGGCTTGGCGAATGCTTATGCAATCTTGCGGGTCGGATTGGGACCCGCAAGATTGGGCGTCACGCTCTTTCCATCCGCCCCTATTGAGGCCATGCCTCAGTTCGCGCGTGACGGAAAGCTCGCGATCTTGCGCGTGAGCTGCCAAAGCTCAACAGCGTAGGCCTCCGCAAATTGCAGCGCACGCTGTTTAGCGGCTTCCTCGTTCGCGCAAATCAGCCTTATCGTTTGCACGATACGCCCGTCCGGGCCAAATAGATAGGCCGTAAACTCTTCCATGGAAGCTTCCCCGGTCGGCGCGGCCGCGCGCCAAGCTTTTGGGATCTAGAACAAGAACGAGTAGGCGGTCCCCGGTAACACAAGCCTGCATTGAAGCGCCGTCGCGCCGCAATTAGCACGAACCTTTTGGCTCGGTCTACTCTCCCTTGGCCCGTTCCTGCTCGATGGCGTTTTGCAGGCGTGGGGTCGGCCACGACTCACAGGTGAGCTGCTGTCCACTCGCATTTGGAATCGCGACATCAAAGTCTAGCGGAACGTTCTGAGGACCGGCCTCCCCTAGTTCGCATGCAAAATGTTCGGAATAACCAGAGGCAACAGCTCAATGATTTCAAGATGTCGATGAGCGTCCTTATTCAAAGCTTCATATCGTTGTCGCTGAGGACCGTGATGAACTTATCGCCTGGCGCGGCATCTCCCGGAAATTGCTGACGTATCTGATGGAGCAACCGCGCAGCGCCGACATCCTTTATTGAGAGCGAGAGTGTGGATCTGGCGCAGAAGTGCCTCCCAGCGGGTCATCATCACCTGGCCACCGTCGAGTTCAATTGTGATCTGCTCATTGGCAACCTTGCGGAACAGCATGGCGATCGACACCCGACGCACGGCTTGCCGAGGTCGTCCTGCTGCATTGCCGGAGTGGCCCTTCTTGAACCGGCTGCCTTTCGGCGGATTTCCGTACCCGGCGCTCATTTTGGATCTCTCAGTGCCGCATTCAGTTCGCCGATGCGCGCTTGCCAGTGGGGCCCGAAACGCCGTGCCGCCTCAGTTGCGCTGATGAGCTCGTATCCCGAGGCCCCCCGCGCCTCCGGCGCGAAGTATTCCGTGGCCATTTTCACAAGAAGTCGCGCCGTGCCAAGATCTCCTTTGATTGCCTTCGCGAACGACTGGCGAAATTGGATTTCAGCTTTTGTCATCCGTTTGCGCTTGCCCTTCTCGACCACAATGATCTCTTCGTTATCGATCGCCTCCAGCAGCTTGCCGGGCTGGAGCAGCTGGGGAACCTTTTTCCCTTTCCCGCTCGGATTGCCGGACCGGCCCTTCTGAAAGCGCGTCGCGACCGGCGGCTTTCCGTATCCGACCTCATATGTTTTTTTTCCGTCACCGGTCATCGCTGTGCTCCTTCTCGGCCTCGATGTGGCGGAAGAGCTTGCCATCCGAAAGCCGCACCGCATCGCGGCCGGTCAAATTCTGCCAACGCCGGATCGCAGTATCGACGTAGAGCGGATCGAGTTCGATCCCGCGACAGATGCGGCCGGTTCGCTCGGCGGCGAGCAGCGTCGTACCGCTACCCAGAAACGAGTCGAGCACAAGCTCGCCGCGGTTTGAGCAATCGAGCAGCGCATCCATTACGAGCTGGACCGGCTTCGCCGTCGGATGCAGCTCGAGCAAATTGTTGCCCTTGCGCGCCTGGGTACTGGCGCTGTTGTAGTGCCAGACATTGCTGCGGTTGCGCCCATATTTGCCGAGCTCGATATTGTTGGTGTGGCGCCCGGTGCCGGACTTGAAGACGAAGACAAATTCGTGCCGAGAGCGGTAAAGCGATCCCATGCCCCCGTTACTTTTCACCCAGACCACGATGTTTTTCAGCTCGCAATAGACACCGCGACCGGCCGCAAGCAAGTCGTCAGCATGTCGCCAATCCATGCAAACAAAGTGAATTGCTCCCTCTTTACTGTATCTTGCCAGCAACCCGCAGCTCTGCATCAGAAAGCGGGAGAACTCCTCCTGGCTCAGCTCTCCGGCGCCTTGAGCGAACTCGCGGTGACGGATCTTGCCCTTTCCAGAGACGTGACCGTTGATCGGGACATTGTAAGGTGGATCAATGAACACCAGGTGCGCGCGTTCATCCCGCATCAGGTTCTCGAAAGATGGCTCCGATATCGCGTCACCACAGAAGATGCGGTGGTTGCCAACTTGCCAAACATCACCTGGGCGACACACAGGCACGCCGGACGCTGCGTCAGTATCATCACTCGCCTCGAGGGTGACCCCGTCGTCAATCGTCTGAATCGCTTGATCGATCTCGGGCAAGGCGAACCCCGTGATCGAAAGGTCGAAATCAAGATCGAGCTCTTTCAGCTCTAGGAAATTCTCGCCGAGCAATCGTTCGTCCCAATGCGCATGCTGGGCCAGCCTGTTGTCCGCGATCCGAAGCGCCTTTAGCTGCGTCGCCGACAGGTGTCTGATCTCGACGACAGGCACGCGCGACATCCCAAGCTTTCTGGCGGCGAGTACCCGGCCGTGCCCGATCACCACCTGCCGGGTGTCGTCGACCACGATCGGCATGACAAATCCGAACTCGCGGATGCTGTCCGCAATCATATTGACCTGAGTTTGAGAGTGTTGCCGCGGGTTGCGGGCATCGAGAACGAGATCTTCCACCGCGCGATATTGGATTTGGATCTCGATCAAACCGGCGTTGGTCGCCGGATTGCGGCGGGTACCTGGTGCTGGTTTCGTTGTCCGGCGCCTCAAGGGGGGGCGCCCGGTGGGGTCTTGATTGGGGGATGTCATTTCTAATGCTCCGACAGATTTATCGAAGCACCCCAACTACCCCAGCAGCTGCGGTAGAAGTCTACAATTAATTCGCAACAATATTTCCTCGGCTTCCGACACGCCACAGCGTTCGTCCTCGGGGAACGGCCCAACGCGGTTTTTTGATCGGGCGACCCAGCATTTGCCGGCCAAGATTCATCCAGGCTAACCGCACATGCCGGCTGGAGCTGGCCAATTCGTTTGCCGCGCTATAGCGAGCTGCCAAGGTCGGCGCGTGTGTGATCTTGTGGCTTGCAAAAATGGTCCCGTTCGCGCCCGGTGAGCCGCCGGTAGCCAGTTGCAAGCGATGCCAGCTCTTCTTTCTTTTGGCATTTACCCGCGCCAAGACGCGTCGATCCCCGCCAACAACTGAAGCAATTCCGCCTTGAGCCGCTAATAAGCGACAAGCCCGGCTGATAGAGGGTGTTTTTCCGGTCCGAATTCTTTCGCAGATCAGGATAAGCTGAACGTTCACCCAGAGTAGGGCAAGAGTGTCCGGGGGTACGACAATCGATCTAGGTGGTCGTCCTCGACGGCGGTTAATTACCTCCTCCATAACTCCTCCCGGGTTGTCCGAACGGGTTCATCACCGAGATTTAGGATCGAAATCAAAGGATAAAAGATGCAAAGATTCGCTCGGCGATCGTTGTGGAATGGGTCTTGTCCGAAAGGCGGCGAAAGTATCCTTAAGCATTAGTATGCGATAAATAAAGCCACAAGTTGCAGACTTGGAATGTACTCTGCGTTGCACAGATCTGCACCACGGGTGCGCCAAAGCCCTCGCCGTTTCGCCGGGCTGCCGCGTATCAAGTTGGAAGACACCGTCGCCGCGGCGCAGGGGCTAGATTGGATGCGCATCGGCGTCGATTTTGCGGATGGCCTGCATTTGGCCAAGGCGGAAGGATGTGAAGCCTTCATCAGCTTCGATCGAGATTTCGTCAAGGCCGCTCACGCTCTTGGCAGCATCAAGGGGCGGACGCCGTAGCGGGCGCTGACAAAGAACCTGACGGCTTCCGCCAATTCATTTGAAAGTCTCTGCGCTCGCTGCGCTGAACCGCGCATCGCGGCTTGGCCCTTTGCAGCCGGGATCAATACCGTCATCTCAAATCTCGAGAAGACTTCTGATGAGGCCTTCATCGAGAATGCTGCCGACGATTGTCTTCGAATTCTAAACCGCCGCAAGCCTGCACCAATCGACGAGCTATTCTCTCTGGCTCCGTCACTCCTTGGCCGCCTTCATCCGTCCAACCAATAAATCCGCCAGTGACCACCCGGTGACCGAAGCCAGGGGTATGAGCGTGAGACTGTAGCCGCGGCGCCCGGATCTTCACGTCGTCTGTCAGTCGCCAATGCTCAATACCAGCGCTCAACAGCGGACCGTCTGCTCCAGGAACGGACAAATAGCCTTCGGGGATAATACGGCAGAATGGTTCCGCACTGGCCGGGAATTTGAATGAACGAAGTGTCTTCGTACACACGACATCGCTTCGTCGGGTAAATCGTGTCCGCCTGAGCCGTCATCGCAGATCCGAGGAGCGAAACGGCGACGAGATGTGAAGAGCATCTTCATCTGAACCACCTCAATCGGCGACGGTCCAAAAGCAACGCAGTACAATAGGTCGGATCTCTCTTTACCTCAACTCTAGCCGAGCTGAAGGCGCGCTGCACCACGGCCAAAACCGCGTCATCTCTCGTTGGGAGCATGAGCACGTCGTGGAGAATGTCCAGAAGCGGCTCGACGCTGATCCTCAGGCGATGCGCCGCCGTCGCGAGACGCTCGAGCACCCGTTCGGCACACTGAAGATGCGCATGGGCGCGACGCACTTCCTGACGAAGCGCTTGCCGAAGGTCGCCACTGAGATGGCGCTCCCCGTGCTCGCCTACAATCTCGCGCGCGTGATGAAGATCATGGCCACTGGTGCGCTGATTCGCGGCGATTCAGGCCTGAGCCAGGATCGCTGTCGCGTGCGTGCCACCCACCTCATCGTCAATCACAGCGGCTCGGCTCGGGCAAGCGCGCCGTCGCGATGATCGGTACTGTGGTACAGCGCTGCGGCTTGCAGCTCAATTGACATGGCGTTCGCTTACAAGCAAACGATTAGTCAGCTTCCCTGTCTAATGTGTCTTGGCAGCAACAGCCCGTGAGAACTTCGAGCCATCCATCCTCACGCCTTCGTTGTGGCAAATCCAAAAGGTTAAGTCGCTGCGGGATTGGGGCTCCCGGTTGAACACGGGGATCTGTGGCTAGATTTGAATGGGAGGCCGCGGCCGCGCGGCTGGCGACGTTGAAGATTTTGCAAGCAGGCTGTATTGCTGGCGCGCTGACGGCGACTTCGCTTGCCGCCCTTGGTCAGATCGCGGTATCGCGCCCGAGCATCGCAACGCCGAACGCGAGAGTTGCTGATGCATTCAGCGGCATCCCGCTGAATGTGACGATGGTCCTGACAAATGCCAGCGCGGCGTTTCCGACCCCGGTCATCGAGGCGAAATTCGATACAGGATTATCGGCTAATGCGATCGTTGCGGCGGGCTTCAGCGCCGCCGCGCCGGACTCGGTGCTGCCGTCCGATGTGGCCAGTTCGCAAGGGCCAATGTTGCAAGTCGCCAGCCTCGAGGCGGCGCTGCCAGAAAAGGACACAAGGCCACAGCAGGACCGTCCGCCGGCGGCTTCGCTCAATCCGGGCGAAGGCAAGCCGTCCTCTCTGAAGTACTACGTCTACTCGGAGATTCCGCCGCCTGAGAAACCCGCCAAGATCGCCTTGTCGGCGTTGAGCGGCGTTCCGCTTGGAACGCCCGTCCAGGAGATCGAACGTGCGGCCGAAGCGTTCGATGTCGATGTCAATTTCATGAAGGCGGTCGCCAAAATCGAATCCGATTTCAATCCCAAGCAACGCACCGGCTCCTATATCGGTCTCTTCCAGCTTAGCAAGTTTGAGTTCAGCAAATACGGATCGGGCGACATCCTCAATCCTCGCGACAACGCCATGGGTGCCGCCTACAAGTTCCTCAGCGAGGCCGCGCTATTCGAAATAATGACGCACAAGAAGGCGACCTTTTCCGATCTCTACCTGATCCACCAGCAGGGTTGGGAAGGAGCCGCACAACACATCAGCCATCCGCAGCGGATTGCCTGGAAGTCGATGTGCGCAACCCGGGAGGGCTCGGAAAAAGGCGAGCGATGGTGCAAGCGCGCCATCTGGGGCAACACGCTGCCGGCGGTCAAACGCGAATGGAAGTCGGTCGATAGCCTCACCTCGGGCGCGTTCGTGGCGATGTGGCGGGACCGCGTCGACACGCTCTATGCCCGCTACCCGGTGCTAACTGCGGCGGCCGAGCGCTCAAAATAGAACAGCTTGCGACCGCCCCCACGCACACGTCCTGGCCCACATTCGTTTCGTCGAGAAGGCTAGTCGGCAATCTACTTTTCGGCGCCGGGCAGGTTTGCGTTCCACGTAAAGACTGGGTGGTTGTTCGGCTCCGGCGGCCGGCGTTGATCCAAGCACCTCGAACAGTGCCGCTCCGAGGCCCGGCCTCCTAGATTATTCACAAGCAATCTCGCCGGCTTTTGGCCCGGGGCTGCTGTTCGGCAACGCGGCAAAGGTTGCCCGAAGCGGGACATTGCCCCTAGCCGACGAGCGGCCCGCCGTGCGTTGAAGCGGCGCTGCACTGACGCAGGCAGAATGCGACCTGGACATAGACGTGGAGGCGAGGTTGCGAGCGTCCGACAGGGATCTGGGCGAGAGCTCGCAGCACATCAACGGGGGCTGGACCCAGTGATGGCCGTGATCGGATCGAGAGGGATCGGTTGAAGAACGTCAGCTGTTTGGCGTCGTGCGCATCCATGAGCATCGCCAGCATCTTGCCGCGGAACAGGCGCGCCAACACGTTGACGTGGACGAGGAAGTTGGCGCGCGAGGCGATCCATCGTGCGACGTCGAACGAGAGTCCTCCGCGCGGCACGATCATGTGTACGTGTGGGTGATGGGTGAGCGCCGAGCCCCAGGTGTGGAGCACGGCCGTGATAACGATCCGTGCACCGAGACGTTTGGGTCAGCGGCGATGGCGAGCGTTGTCTCGGCCGCCGCCTTCATCAGCAGGTCGTAGATCACGCGCTTGTTCTGGTAGGCGATGTCGCGCAACTCGCTCGGCAGCGTGTACACGACATGGAAGTACGGCACCGGCAACAGCTCGGCTTCGCGGTCGGCCAGCCCTTGGCGTGACGCCGCAGCCTGGCACTTCGGGCAAGGCCGGTGGCGGCAGGAATTTTAGGCGATCTCCGTATGGCCGCATGCTACGTTCTCGCAGCGTGCGACATGCCCGCCGAGCGCCGCCGTGCGGCAGCGCTCGATGGCACTCATCACCTTCAACTGATCGAGGCTGACATGCCCGCGATTGGCCTCGCGCCACGCAGGTCGTGATCGCGGAGAATGTCCGCGAGCTCCAGAGCTGGTCGAGGGCCGATAAGGCCTGCCGGGTGCGGCAGTACCGGATTGGCGGAGCGGTCCGTGTGGAAAATCCAGCCTCTCTGGGGAAAACAGACGAATAGCCCTCGGCGTGTCTTGGCGGGTACAGGCGCTTGCCCCTGCAGGTTCTAGGCTGCTGTCCAGTGTGAGATCGATTCAATACTGAGCGAAGACGTTCTCAAGCACTATCGAGATTGCGCAAGCGACATTACGGACATCGCAGATCCGCTCGCGGACCGAGGCCCGCTGCACTGGTTCGGCCGTACGAAGAGCAAATGGTCGGAGACTAGGATGAAAATCAATTTCAAAGCTGCTGTGGCTACGCCGTTTTGCCCGTGCGAACTCTGCCTGGAGCCAATGAAGTTTTTGGGAGAGCACGGCGGCTCCCGGCTGTTTAGGTGCGATGAGTGCGCCCTCGTAAGCAACCAACGTGCAGGGGCTTTGCCAGCTCGGCAGCCGGAATTTGCGACGAGGAGACCGTCCATGTGGCGCTGACAGGAATGCCCTGAGTTTATACGATCACGCAAGCCATCAGTTCTTCGGCTGCACACTGGTCGGCCACTTGCGTGCATTTGACCGTCCGAGGCCAGAGATCGGCTTGGGAGAACGATTTCGACTAGCATTCAAGTCGACGTCCGCTCTCTGGAGCGAATTCGACGTCCAAAGGCTGTAGACCAAGTTTCTGATTTTGGAGAGCCTGTCGAAAATCGAGACGACGACCCGGACGTTGGCGGCCGGCAATCTTGACGTCGAGATCGAGGAGACCGAACGTCACGATGAAATCGGCATCATCGCGCAGTCGATGGTGGAGTTCCGCGACGGGCTGAAGCGCGCCAGGACCTTGCAGGCCGCGGAGGAGGCCGAACGCACCGCGAAAGACCGCCGCGCCAATCTGCTCGACAGCCTCGTAAAGCGTTTTGAACAGGCGATGCATCAGATCGTCGGCAGCGTCAGCACCGCCTCATCGGAGCTGGAATCGACCGCCAGCTCTTTGACCAAGACGGCCAACCACACCCAGCAGCTGGCGGGCGTCGTGACCGGTGCTTCGGAGAATGCCTCACCAATGTCCAGTCGGTGGCATCTGCGACAGACGAACTCACCGCCTCGATCCACGAGATCAGTCGCCAGATGCAGGAATCGACCCGGATCGCAGCCGCCGCCGTCGAGCAGGCCCGCGCCACCGACGACCGGATCAACACGTTGTCCGATGCGGCGAACCGGATCGGCGACGTGATCAAGCTGATCACGACGATCGCCGAGCAGACCAATCTTCTGGCGCTCAACGCCACCATCGAGGCCGTCCGGGCGGGAGATGCGGGTCGCGGCTTCGCCGTCGTGGCGCAGGAAGTGAAGGAACTCGCGGCCCAGACCGCGAAGGCAACGGGGGAGATCGGGGGGCAGATTACGTCAATCCAGAGCGCGACCAACGATTCCGTGGTCGCCATCAAGCAAATCGGCGATACCATCGCCCAGATATCCGGCATTGCCACCACGATCGCGGCCGCGATCGAGCAACAGGGCGCGGCGACCACCGAGATCGCCCGCAATGTGCAGAAGGCATCCGACGGGACCCGCGAGGTCTCAGGCAGCATCACCAAGGTCAATGCCGGCGCGCAGCAGACCGGCGCGGCGTCATCGCAGGTGCTGGCCTCCGCCAAGTCGCTGGCCGCCGAGAGCAGCAGGCTTCAGGCCGAAGTCGCGCAATTCCTCAGCGAGGTCCGTGCGGCTTAGCTCATAGCCGCGAGGCGATCAGAGCAGCAACTGACGATCAGCCGCGAGTTTCTGCTGATTGCCGACGACGTGATTGAATGAAGACGCTGTTGGCAGAGTGTATGAGTCCGGCATTGGCCCGATTGTTGCGTGAAGGCCGTTCGTGTCCCAACATCCCGCGATGACTCATGCACTTGACGCAATTGCGACACTATCGGGACAGACCTAGCCATACAGTGAGTCCGTGGTCGCCGTTTGAGCCAGCTGAAATGGACCCGCGGAGCGGGACCGCTTGAACCGGTTTGTTAGTTGGAAACTGACCGCTCCTGATCCTTTCTATCACGCTGCCAGAGACTCTGTCTGCTGCTGTTGCTGTGGGCATGTGGTCAACGCGTCAGCGTTGTCCACCATGTCCACAGCCTTCGCGGCCTGGATCCGTTCGCGCCAGACCGCCATCGGCGTGCGATAGCCGAGGGACTGATGAAGGCGACGATCATTGTAGAAGGCGATCCAGCTCGCGATCCCTGCCTTGGCCTCGCGGCCGTCGGCATAGCCCTTGAGATAGATGTCCTGATGCTTGAGAGACCGCCACAGCCGCTCGATGAAGACGTTGTCCATCCAACGACCGCGGCCATCCATGGAGATCTTGATCTTTGCGGCCGCCAGCGCGCCGGTGAAGGCCACGCTGGTGAACTGGCTGCCCTGGTCGGTGTTGAAAATCTCCGGCGTGCCGTACTTCGCCAGCGCCTCTTCCAGAGCCGCCACGCAGAACGAGACGTCCATCGTGTTCGACAACCGCCACGCCAGAACCGCACGGCTCGCCCAGTCGATGATGGCGACGAGATAAAGAAAGCCGCGGCCGATGGGCAGATACGTGATGTCGGCCGCCCACACCTGGTTTGGCCGGTCGATCGTCATGTTGCGCAGCAGATAGGGATAGATCTTGTGGCCCGGCGCCGGCTTTGTCGTGTTCGGCCTTGGTCCCAGCGCCGCGATGCCCATCTTGCGCATCAACCGCTGCACACGCTTGCGATTGACCTGAAGCCCCTCAGCCTTCAGCATCGCGGTCATTCGCCGCGAGCCCAGGAACGGCCAGGCGGTGAACAGCTCGTCGAGGCGCCGCATCAGGGCGAGGTCGTTGTCGTTGGCCGGCCGTGGCGGCCGGTAGACCCCAGAGCGGGCGATACCAAGCAACATGCATTGCCGGCGAATCGACAGCGCCATGTCGGCGCGATCGAGCATTCCTCGACGGTCCGGCGTGCTCATCTTCCGGACCTCCGCGCTAAAAAATCGCGCTCGACTGTCAGTTGTCCAATCTTGGCGTGCAGCTTCTCGATCTCTCGTTCGCGAGCGTCCTCGCTCTCCCGCCCGACACCCGCGTCAAAGGCCCGGGCCGCCTGGTCCAGCAGCTGCTTCTTCCAGGCATAGATCTGGTTCGGGTGAACCTCATAGCGCTGGGCCAGATCGGCCACCGTCGTCTGCTCCCGCACGGCTTCCAGCGCGATCTTTGCCTTCAGTGCCGCGTCGATCTTGCGTCTCGTCTTCGTTGTCATCATGCGCTCCGTCTATCAAACGGAGCAGCCCCTTCCAACTAAGCACGTGGTCCCACAATCGGGGTCCATTTCAAGCCCCCAAACGTCGCCATTTAGTACATAGGCCGCCTCAGTGGCGGCCTCTTTCATTTAAGAAACGTCGTCTCCTATCCGCCTCGAGCGGTGTCGGAATCCAAAGGGGCCACCTCTCGGCAGCCCCTTGCCGGTTGCAAATTGTTCGGGATGAAATACCAGCCCCGGCCCTCGTATTCCAACTGATCCAAGTCACCCTGTGGAGTCCGGGATAACACGGTGTTTCAATACCGGAACTTGTCTTCTGCCCCCAGTTACTCTCCCTATTTGACCTTAGGTTGGAGAGTGTGATTCGATCGTCTTAATTGGCCGGCTTGACCGTTTTCGGCTTTTGCCTAGATCAAATCTATTCCAACGCACAGATCCCAAGCTCGTGCTGAGCGATACGACCGAACCGGAAGCCCGAGGAGTTGTCGCTCAAGCTTACCAGCGAGGCGAGATCCGATGGCGTCGCATACGTTTTCCTTTTTCCGTGCTTCCGGAGAACAGATTCCATGTCGCCAACGAATTCCCTGTTCCGGTGGGGCGCATCGCGCCGCGTCGTTTTGGAATTTCCGCGGATTTTCAGGTGTTTTTTGCCAGTTCTCGTTGCGAACACGGCCCCGCGACGGGCATTTTCCCTGTAAACTTTCCTGTTGGCAGGGAAACGATAGTTTTGCTTTCCTTGATTAGCTTTTCGATTGGCCCGATCACAACATCAGCGTGATGGACGATGCCGAGCGCCTTGTAGGCGTCAGCGCCGAGCAGACATGATGCGATCTGATCTGACTAGGTCGGGGGCCGGAGCCCGGGAGAATTGACCCACTCATCTATGTGGGCCGCCGTGTCGGCTTGGTTGGCCTTCCTCTGAAGCTCCTCTCTGTCCTCGCCGGCAGGCTTTGTTTTCGCGCGCTCACGGCTCTCCTGCGTGACTTTCGAAAGCTGGTCTTGAGGAGAGACTGTCTGCCCAAAAACGTATCGCATGACGCTACTCCCGCGTTGGCGAAATCGCGACTTTCGAATTTACGGCTGACGTGATGCTGGTCGAACGAAGTTTCTACCTTCCTGCTCCCGAACGCCAGTTCTTTTTTAATCGGCTTCAAAAGAGGCGACCATTGGCACCTGCATGTTGTCCTTTGCCATCACGCATCTGCTCTATTTCCGTGCCGGTCATCAGGAAATCGGAGATCTGGTTCGCACGTTGCGAAGAGCTCGCATCGTTTACGAGCCCGGTCAATTGATCGCAGAACCCTTTGGCATGACGGCATTTTGCGTCTCGCGTTGAGCATTGATCGAAGCTGCGGGTCGTAAATCACGACCTTGTCCCGGAGGAGATGGTCGAGATCGACGGCGCTCGCATGCGGCGCCCGATCTTGACAACCATTAAAGCAGAAATAACGATCAGCCCGTCGCGTTCAGACGGACCGCGCTTGTTTCGGGTTTGTGCCGAAGGTGGCAAATGAGTACCGATAAATTACAGGCGTTGAGCGATACCATTGCCGGCATACTCAACGACCCGCCATCACCGGTCACTTATTTTGATCCCGAGCCCCATGACGAGGCCTCGGCCGGCGAACGCGCAGCAAAGGGTTTTGACGACCTTGCGCATGGCATTGACGCTCCGAAGGGAAGCTTCGGAAAGCTGAGCTCCCGCGAAGCCGGCATTTCAGGACATCCGGCGCCTGAAGCGCAAATTGAGAGCCAGCGCAGAGCTTCGGACCACGTCGATGTTGCGGCGGGCCCGGGACAACCATCGAAGCTGGAAGCCGCAAGCCTCCGGCGGAACCCTCGGGCACCGGGCGTCGACTTGGTTAGGCCGGCGGTCTCGGGCCGTCGGACTTCGCTGCGCCGCTGGGGTGCGTTCGTCCTGGCGGCGATCATGCTGGCTACCGGACTTGGTGTCACGGCTGTTGTCTGGTTGGGGCCGTCCGGAGACGCCGCGAAGGCGAATTCGCAAACCTCGCCTGCGATCGCGGCCGTGTCAGCGGCTCTACCGCCAGAGTTGGCGGCATTGCTGCAGTCGATGTCGCACGATCTCGCAAGTCTGAGAGGCGATATCGAGCAGCTGAAGCGTGGTCGCGAACAGATGGCCCGCGACAGCGCCGACTTCGGCGAGCAGTTCAGGGCCAGCCAGGATCAGTTGGGCCGCTCCGTCGCCAGGCTTTCCGATCAAGTGAAGGCTGGTCAGGAGTTGGCGGAGCGCGACAATGCGAACGCAGCCGAGCAGATCAAGGCTGTCAGGGATCAACTGATCCGTCTGGAGCAGAATGCGGCGCCCAAGAAGCTCACGCCTCCGCAGCCGCGCGTGGCAGGCTCCGCTGCGCCGGCCCCCGCGCCAACGGCCTCGTCGCCGCAGGCTGCAACGCAGCCGGCGGCCGCAAAACCAAAGCCGATGCCGACGCGGGCGGCTCCGCCAGCGGCCGTGCCCGCACCGCCTGCGCGCTGACCAGAGGTTCCACTGGCGGGCCGGGCCGTCCTGGCGCCTGGGCCGGACGTCAAAATATGGCAGTATGGTTCACCGTAGTAGAACGGAATCCACATGGCACTTCAGTACCGGTAGGGTGTTGATGCCGGGGCTGGCATTTCAGTACGGACAAGCATTTCAACCGGCAAGGGGCCGCTCTCTGAGCGGCCCCTTTCAGTTTGGCCAGGTCAATGGAAAGGAAGCCCGCCTCCGGCAAAAAGCGGTGGAGGCGGGCCACGTCCGTTTTGCGGCGCCGGTCCACCCGGGGCTGGCGAGGGCTCCGTCGCGCGCGAGTGGAACCCTAGCACCATGGAACCCTGCGTCGAAATCCGCAGGAATACCGAGGCATAAAACCAAGTTAAGCACTTTTACGGATGGCTGACGCCTGACGATCATGAATCCGGTTCGAAGAGGGGCGCTGCGACCGTTCCCATCGGCGGCTTCGTCCCAAGCCGAAGCAAGCCGGGGCTTGCGGTTGCGATTTGCCGAAATCCGACCGGCTCATTAGTCTTTCCTGAATTTTTGTCCGGCACTATCAGGACGACGCGCCAATTTCAGCGCCGTGTGCTTCGGCCGGCGGCCGAGGAGTGCCTGATTTCGCAAGGGCGTCTCGCGTCGGCGGGGCTGATTGGTCCGGCAGGCGGCGGGCTGCGACTCGATTGAATTTTCAAATCCGGGTTTCGTCCTGATATGTCTCATTCACTACCACCCGAAAAACGCGCAATGGCACGGGTCGAGTTCTCGCGCGGCGTCGACGTGCATATGGTGGCCATCGACGGAACGTGGAGCCGGCGATGTCAGATGACCGACGTGGCCGAAGCCGGAGCGAAGCTCAAGATCGAAGGATCGATCGAAGGTCTTGCGCTGAAGGAGTTCTTCCTGCTGCTTTCGACGACCGGGGCGGCCTTCCGCCGCTGCGAGCTGGCCTGGATCAACGGCGACCAGGTCGGAGTTCACTTCCTGCGCGGCAAGAACCTGAGCAAGCGGTGAGTTGTCGTGGAGGAACGTCGCAGGCAGCAGCGCGCGACAGTCGACGAGGTCGCATACATCGCCGGCGACGGATCCAGCATGCGATGCCGCGTGGTCAGTCTTTCCGATCTCGGCGCCGCCATCGAGATGGCGGACAAGGTCTACGTCAGATCCCGCATCAAGCTGATGCTGGAGAAGGATCGCATCATCCGGGATTGCCGTGTCGTCTGGTCCAGCGGAAATCGTATCGGAGTTGAATTCCTGGACTAGGATCACATGGTCGGTGCCTTTGGGTTCCCCAAAACCGTTCAGGAGAAAATCGGAACCAATGCCGGGTGCCGGGTGGGCCGGGCCCTTGCTCAACGACCAAGATTTAGGCTTGCATCGGGGGATGGCCTGGACAAGTGTGACTGATCCATGGGCACATTTTACCCTTCGGATGGCGAGAGAATTTAGGCGCATCGGTTTTTTGGATTTTACGAATGAGAACGCTGTTCATCATCCTCGGCATTTGGTTGCTGATCAACGTTCTCTTCGTCCTCGTGATGATCCCGCCGCGTAAGCCGCGGACCGCGAACGTCGCCGGCAGATCGCACGACGCCACCCCTGTCGCAGCCGGGATGAACTACGGCGCGGCCGAAACTCAGGACGAGAGCGTTTCGCTGCGCCATGTCGTCATCGCCATTGCGCTTGGCGCGTTCTTCTCGTTAACGCCGCCGCTGCTCGAAGCCTACGATGCAGTCAAGGGATTGGTCGGCAAGCGCCTGCCCGGATCGAAAGTGAGCCGGGGTGGACCCGATGGGGACGCGCAAGCGGGAGAGGGCTGACATGCCTTCTCTGCCTGCGCGGCGCTGGCGGGCCGCGCGGCAGCTCGGTCGATCACTTCACCAATAGGGGTTGATGCGATATGGCCGCGGATACTGGCCGCGATAGAAGATGATTCCGGGTCCAGCGACGGGTCGGTGTCGGAAGCGCGAATTGGAGAGGTCGACGGCGATCGCTCGCACGTCGTGGCCCACGAAAACGGGATACTCATAACTGAAGACGTAGCCGTCGTCCGCAACGGGCGCATATTGCCCATAGAAGGACGGGCCCTGGCCGTATCCAGGCCCCCACGCATTTTCGACGGTGGGAAGGCCGCCCGTTCCCATCCGCGTTCCGCCAGCAGCGGCCGGTCCTGATGTCATGAGGGTGCCGATCCCAAGAAGCGCGGCAGCCGCCAGGATGTAAGAAGTGCCTCGCATCGCGTTTCTCCTCAAATTGGTGTCAGAAACAGGAGTAGACACAGCTGAGGCTATCCGCTCTCGAATGATAACGGTAGCGATTAGGGGCGCGTGCCTGGCCCTGAGTTAGCAGTTGCAAAAACGATAACGCTTGCCTCGGTTAATCGGATCGATAGTCTTTGTCACTTTAAAGATGTTCATTTCAGCAGGGGCTTCGGGTGACAAACGATACCGCTGTGTTTGATGCGTTGCGCTTCGATCCACAAGAAGGCCAGATAGCGACCGGAAGGATAGGAACGCGCGAGGCAATTCTGCGAGACGGTCTGCTGATCGATCCATCCACGCTTGCTTATTGCCCGCATCAATGGATCGACGGCAGCGGTTACCTCGATCTCGATCTGACGAGGCAATTTCCTTACTCGCTCGCGCTCTGATGGACTGCGCTCAGTTCGGCCCAAGGACAGCGTCGATCTGACGGCTGTCCCTTCTGACGATGATGATGGTTCCGTTGCGGATCGCGAATCTCGCGCCCAGCAGTTTGGGCACTTTTTCGGTGACCGGCGAAGGGAAGGGGATCGTCGCTCCGGGAAGCGGATCGCCAACCGCCGGCGCCGCGGAGGATCCGGCGGCTGGTGCCGGTTTGATATAGTCGCGAATGAGTTGAATCTCCTCCCGCGACAGAGTGAGAGGCGCTTGCTGCAGCGGATTGTCTGCTGCCCGTTTGCTGCGTTCTTCCCGCGCCTTCTCGTCGGCCTGCCGTACTTTTTCTGCCTCGAACCGCGAAAGCCGCTCCTTCATCGGCGACAGCTCTCGCTGCAGGGAGGAGATCTCCGTCTGCAGCGACCTGATCTGTCGCAGGGCAATTACGGCGCCGGCGCAGATGATGACGACCAGCAGGCTGATGAGCGCAACGACGATTCCATTGACGCTCGTTCCCCGGCTGACCGTCCGCGCTTTCGGCAGATCCTCCTCGATGTGCCGCCGCCACAGCGCGGCCAGCCGATGCAGCAGCCGGGCAATTGCTTCGAACGTGCGCGCTCGCCAGTCGCCATTGTCCGGTGCAGGATCTGGTTCGCGTGAGGGGAGGCGGCGGGCCGTTGCGTCTGTCCCGGGAGCGTCCGAGCCTTGGCCGGAGTGGGGTTCGGTCTCCTCGCGGAGATCAGGATTGAGCATCCTCGAGCGCACTTCGGGGCCAGTCAGATGATCGGTGTTTTCAAGCGACTTCGACTGAGGCGACGACCGATCGGGCAGGGCCTCGATGACCGACCGGCCCGCTTGCGTGATCTCCAGGCTGTCGCCATTCACGACGGCAAGCCCGGCCTCGATCAGCTCGATTCCGGCGGAGACCTGCTGCTCTATCCGGTCCTCGATGTCCCCATTCTCGTCGTGCGCCTGGAGTTGCTGCTCGAGCTCGGCAAACGCAATCCGTCCGTTCGGACGACTCGCAAGTGCAGCAAGGATGGCGAGATTGGCTTGCACGGCGACCACGTTGATCAGGCAGGAGGCCGAAGCCGGCGAAACAAGCGAGCAACCCGGTCGGCGCTCAACTATTCGCCCGCGAAGGCCTTGATTGGAAACTCCCGCTTTGGCACTGTCGCGCATTAGCGCATGAAGATCGAGGGCAACATGCCGAAATTGCTGGCCGCAACCGCCATTTCCCTGACAGTTATGTTCGTTTCAAGCGCCGCTCACAGCGATCCCTATCCCTTCGGCGACGAGCCGTATCGTCTGGATTTCGGTCCCGCGCCGCAGATCGACGCAGGCTGCTGGAAGTGGAACTGGCAGCAGTATCAATGGAATAATTACTGCCCGGTCTACGTTCAGCCCAAGGCCTATATGCATCCGAGGCCGCAGGGGGCCGTGCTGCGTAGCAAGGGCTGATCGACTCGCCTTTTGCTCCTCGCCCTAGTGGGCGAGGGTGCAGGCGATCTGGCCGTGCTTGCCGAAGTTCAGCAGGGCATTTTCGCGGAAGCCGTCGAGCCAGATGCCCCGTCCGGCGTAGCGATAACCGACGCCCATTGGAATCAGCCGGACATGCGCACCGCCTCGCCCGGTGTGCAGGGAGGCCGTGACAACCTCACCGGCAACCGAGACCGCGATCGGGCAGAGCGGGTATTGCTTGCCATTCTCGCAGACAAACACCAGTTCGCTGCAGCTTCCGACCGCTGCGGGTGAGGCCATCAGGCCCAGATCGGCCGCGCTGGCCTGGGGCGCACCGATGGCCAGACCCAGAAAGGCCGCTGCCCAAAAAAATCCACTGAATCTGCTCTGCATCGCAGCCCCCAAAAGCGAGAAATATTCGACTAAAAGAGCAAAAATGGCCTCGAAGGTCAATCAGCGCGGGCTTGTTTTGAAGCGCGCAGAACCCTTCGCCGCGCGTGCGGCTCGTCTAGCGCCTGCCCGACTCGATTTAACTATCGGCGTGCCTCGCGGCCGGCCTTTCGGCAGATGAACTCCCCCCGGTGATCCGACCTGCTCCCTGTTACCGAAATGCCGCGCTCGCCGGAATTAATGTGCGTGAACTCGCGTTTAAGCTCTGCCATTGATGGTCCGTAATGGCGCGTGGTTGACCGACCGTCCGACACCGTGACAAGAAGTCGCGTGGGGAGCAGGCGTAGTCGCGCGCGATTCGAAACAGCAGGTCCGGCAAGCGGGTCTTCCGTAATTTGACGGAGCGCTCGCGATGTTAATGTTTGCTTTACGGCGGTGCCTGAACCTGAGGCGGTGCTTTTTGGCCGTGCGGCTATTCCTTGGGGGAGCAAGCGAGCAGGTATGGAGACCATGACCACAGGCCGGCGTTCAATCCTTGCGACCTCTTTCGTGCGTTGTGCTGCTCTGGCGCTTCTGATCACCTCGACCACCGCCGTGGCCAAGGCGGATGAATTCCAGGGGCCGACCTTCCGCAAAGGTCTTTGGCACTTCGTTCGTACGCTCGATATGGTCGCTCATCGCAAGCCGAAGCACCGGTTGCTCGAGCGGGAGCTGACGGCCTGTGTCGATCCGACCGTCTCCATGAAGGCGACGTTCTCCTCTCCCTCGGTCGGCAGCTGCGTCTCGGCGAGACCCGAAAAGAAGAACAATCAATACACTTTCGCGAACCGTTGCGATTTCATGGGGCCCGTCAGCACGGTGATCACGGTTCATAGCGAGGAGTCCTACACTGAGCAGAACGAGCTGAGTGAGGGGCAGATGCCGAGAGTCGAACTGGTCGTGGCACATCGGATCGGCGATTGTGGCGTGGGCGCTGAGCAGAGCTCGGATGCGAAGACGCTGTCGCACTGACGCTGCATCTCCGGTTTCCGCGCCGCACCAGCGGAGGGCCCTTGCGTCAATCTCGGAGACGCGGAAATATCGCCGCGTTCGGGGATGAGGCGCGTCATGAGGCCGTTGACTGCAATCGTCTGCTTCGTGGCGCTGTGCGCGCTGATTGACGCGCCGACGGCGCAAGACACCCGACCTCCCGCCGCACAATCCGGCCTGGGCGAGCTGGTCAAGATCGATTCATTCCAGGCAACGCGGCGGGCCGACAATTACGGAATCGCCAGCTTTGTGCTGTCCAACGGCACCGACAAGAAGATCGACAGTGTCGAGCTGACCTGCTGGATCGATGACGATCGAGAGCGCGCCACGACAGTTCTGGTGTGGGCCAACCAGCCCGTTCCCGCGCATGCGAGCTACCAGTTCAAGAACGTCAATATCGGCGTGGTCGGACCGAACTCGCGCAGCCAATGCGAGGTCACGCGAGTGGACTGAAATTCAAGCCCGGCCGAAGGCGCAATGTTGGGGCCAAACCCGCAATGATATTTTGCCCTAGATCTTCTGGCCGCCGGGGCCGGCGACGTTGACCGTAATCTTTTGGATTTCGGTCCGTCCGCCGGGATATTTGACCTCGATGGTCAGCGTATCGTCGCCGACAAAGTCCGGCGGCGATTTGTAGAAGGCCACGTAAGCCGGCACTTCCAGCGCCAGGCAGGCCTTGTAGTTGGTCGCCTTCACCTTGCCGGGCTTGACGACGACCTTTCCCGAGGTCGGGGAGGTTGCCAACCGGATGGTTGGCAACGGCCCGGACGTGCAATCGGGCCTGACGTTGATGTAAAGCCCGATTTGAGTGTCCTTGTTCGGCTGGGCCTTCACCGTGCGTTCGACCATCTGTGCCTCAGGCGCCGGCTGGGTTTGAGCGGCGGCGGCATGCAATCCGAAAGACCCAGCCAGCGCGGTCGTTACCAGGAATTTCCTCATCCTTTGCTCCAGCTGCCGCCGTCGGGCCTGAAGCGACAACGGAAAGGCGGCGTTAATCCGACCCGTTTTGCGACATGTCGCGGCCGCCGTCTCCTTTACCACATCCTGATCGAAAGTATTGATTAACCAAATAGTTTTCTTGACCGCCAACGGGGTTAACAATAGTTTAAAGCTACACTTCGACGTAAATTTGCCTGCAATTTTTCACTTCACGTCCTTTTGGCGGAGAGATTTCATGAATGAGCAATTTCGAGTTGCCCAGGCTACTTCTGGAAATTCGAACACCGCCTCGCCGCCACGCATTTTCAAGCTGACCAAGCCATTCGCCGATCAGGCGGTCGTTTTGAACCTCGGCTATGACCAGAAGGTTCAAGTCGACTTTTCGGCTATTGCGAACGAGAAAATTACGCTCGTTCATATCGGCGAGAAGCTGATCATTCTTTTCGACAACCATTCCACTGTAACGGTCGAGCCGTTCTTCGACTCCCGCCACGATCAACTCGGCAATCTCACCATCGAGGTCGCGCCAGGGCGCAATCTCACCGTCGGCGAGTTCGCCAGCGCCTTCCCGATCATCAATGATCCCTCTGCCGCTTCGGCCGTTCTCCCTGCCGCGGGCGATTCGCTCGGTCAGAACAATGCGCAGGCGAGCGGCGCGAACTTCAGCCCGTTCACGGTCGACCCCTTGCCGCCGGTGCCCACCAACATCCTGGCGCCCCAGGAGGAGCTGCCGGGCTTTCAGATCCAGCTTCCGACTGGCTTCATTCCGCAGACGCCCCTGCCTGAGTCTCCGACGATCGATCTGGGCACCCTGCCGAACCTGACGGTGGATGAAAGCTTCCTCACAGTGGCTACGAACGGCATCGCCGGCTCGGGACAAGGCCCGCTTGGCGTCACGGTCGCGAGCGGCTTGCTACCCTTCACGATCAATGCACCGGGCGGCCAGCAGTCGCTCACCTTTGCGCTCTCGATCAGCGCGCCTGGCGTCGACACAGGATTGATCGACTCGCAAACCGGCAATCACGTCTTCCTGTTCGTTGAGAACGGCGTCGTGGTCGGTCGCGAAGGCGCAAACGTCGGCACGGCGGCATCCGGGCTAAAGGATTTCACGGTTTCTGTCGACGCGGCTGGCAACATTACTCTGACCGACTTGCGCAGTGTTCACCAGGGGTCTGGTGAGGTCGGCGACGCCAACGAAGGAACGCAGCTGCCGGCCGGCGTGGTGACGTTGACCGCCACGGTGACGGACAACAGCAATCAGAGCGCGAGCGCGAGCGTCGACGTCGGTCCGCACCTGACGTTGCAGGATGACGGTCCGAGCATCTCGCCGAGCGGACAGACGCCGACGCTGACGGTCGACGAGACGGTGCTGGCGACGGATGCATCGGCGAACTTTGCCGGCGCGTTCACGCCGGTGTTCGGGGCGGACGGCCCGCTGGATGCCAACCATGACGGCGCGGCGGATGCGGGTGCGGTGACGTATGCGCTGGGGATCAGCGCGAGCGGCGCGGACTCCGGCCTGATCGACACGCTGAGCGGCAACCACATCTTCCTGTTCCTGGAGGGCGGGCAGGTTGTCGGCCGCGAAGGGACCAGCGCGGCAGCGGCGCAGGGTGTTGGGCCGATCGACTTTGTGGTGAGCGTGAGCGGCTCGACCGTGACGCTGGATCAGCAGCGTTCGGTGGTTCACCCCGACGCCACCAATCCGGACGACGGCAAGACGCTGTCGGCGGCGAACCTGATCACGCTGACGGCGACGGTGACGGACGGCGATCTCGACACCAAAACCGCGACGCTGAACATCGGGCAGTCGCTGAACTTCAAGGATGACGGTCCGAGCATCTCGCCGAGCGGACAGACGCCGACGCTGACGGTCGACGAGACGGTGCTGGCGACGGATGCATCGGCGAACTTTGCCGGCGCGTTCACGCCGGTGTTCGGGGCGGACGGCCCGCTGGATGCCAACCATGACGGCGCGGCGGATGCGGGTGCGGTGACGTATGCGCTGGGGATCAGCGCGAGCGGCGCGGACTCCGGCCTGATCGACACGCTGAGCGGCAACCACATCTTCCTGTTCCTGGAGGGCGGGCAGGTTGTCGGCCGCGAAGGGACCAGCGCGGCAGCGGCGCAGGGTGTTGGGCCGATCGACTTTGTGGTGAGCGTGAGCGGCTCGACCGTGACGCTGGATCAGCAGCGTTCGGTGGTTCACCCCGACGCCACCAATCCGGACGACGGCAAGACGCTGTCGGCGGCGAACCTGATCACGCTGACGGCGACGGTGACGGACGGCGACCTCGACACCAAAACCGCGACGCTGAACATCGGGCAGTCGCTGAACTTCAAGGATGACGGTCCGAGCATCTCGCCGAGCGGACAGACGCCGACGCTGACGGTCGACGAGACGGTGCTGGCGACGGATGCATCGGCGAACTTTGCCGGCGCGTTCACGCCGGTGTTCGGGGCGGACGGCCCGCTGGATGCCAACCATGACGGCGCGGCGGATGCGGGTGCGGTGACGTATGCGCTGGGGATCAGCGCGAGCGGCGCGGACTCCGGCCTGATCGACACGCTGAGCGGCAACCACATCTTCCTGTTCCTGGAGGGCGGGCAGGTTGTCGGCCGCGAAGGGACCAGCGCGGCAGCGGCGCAGGGTGTTGGGCCGATCGACTTTGTGGTGAGCGTGAGCGGCTCGACCGTGACGCTGGATCAGCAGCGTTCGGTGGTTCACCCCGACGCCACCAATCCGGACGACGGCAAGACGCTGTCGGCGGCGAACCTGATCACGCTGACGGCGACGGTGACGGACGGCGATCTCGACACCAAAACCGCGACGCTGAACATCGGGCAGTCGCTGAACTTCAAGGATGACGGTCCGAGCATCTCGCCGAGCGGACAGACGCCGACGCTGACGGTCGACGAGACGGTGCTGGCGACGGATGCATCGGCGAACTTTGCCGGCGCGTTCACGCCGGTGTTCGGGGCGGACGGCCCGCTGGATGCCAACCATGACGGCGCGGCGGATGCGGGTGCGGTGACGTATGCGCTGGGGATCAGCGCGAGCGGCGCGGACTCCGGCCTGATCGACACGCTGAGCGGCAACCACATCTTCCTGTTCCTGGAGGGCGGGCAGGTTGTCGGCCGCGAAGGGACCAGCGCGGCAGCGGCGCAGGGTGTTGGGCCGATCGACTTTGTGGTGAGCGTGAGCGGCTCGACCGTGACGCTGGATCAGCAGCGTTCGGTGGTTCACCCCGACGCCACCAATCCGGACGACGGCAAGACGCTGTCGGCGGCGAACCTGATCACGCTGACGGCGACGGTGACGGACGGCGATCTCGACACCAAAACCGCGACGCTGAACATCGGGCAGTCGCTGAACTTCAAGGATGACGGTCCGAGCATCTCGCCGAGCGGACAGACGCCGACGCTGACGGTCGACGAGACGGTGCTGGCGACGGATGCATCGGCGAACTTTGCCGGCGCGTTCACGCCGGTGTTCGGGGCGGACGGCCCGCTGGATGCCAACCATGACGGCGCGGCGGATGCGGGTGCGGTGACGTATGCGCTGGGGATCAGCGCGAGCGGCGCGGACTCCGGCCTGATCGACACGCTGAGCGGCAACCACATCTTCCTGTTCCTGGAGGGCGGGCAGGTTGTCGGCCGCGAAGGGACCAGCGCGGCAGCGGCGCAGGGTGTTGGGCCGATCGACTTTGTGGTGAGCGTGAGCGGCTCGACCGTGACGCTGGATCAGCAGCGTTCGGTGGTTCACCCCGACGCCACCAATCCGGACGACGGCAAGACGCTGTCGGCGGCGAACCTGATCACGCTGACGGCGACGGTGACGGACGGCGACCTCGACACCAAAACCGCGACGCTGAACATCGGGCAGTCGCTGAACTTCAAGGATGACGGTCCGAGCATCTCGCCGAGCGGACAGACGCCGACGCTGACGGTCGACGAGACGGTGCTGGCGACGGATGCATCGGCGAACTTTGCCGGCGCGTTCACGCCGGTGTTCGGGGCGGACGGCCCGCTGGATGCCAACCATGACGGCGCGGCGGATGCGGGTGCGGTGACGTATGCGCTGGGGATCAGCGCGAGCGGCGCGGACTCCGGCCTGATCGACACGCTGAGCGGCAACCACATCTTCCTGTTCCTGGAGGGCGGGCAGGTTGTCGGCCGCGAAGGGACCAGCGCGGCAGCGGCGCAGGGTGTTGGGCCGATCGACTTTGTGGTGAGCGTGAGCGGCTCGACCGTGACGCTGGATCAGCAGCGTTCGGTGGTTCACCCCGACGCCACCAATCCGGACGACGGCAAGACGCTGTCGGCGGCGAACCTGATCACGCTGACGGCGACGGTGACGGACGGCGACCTCGACACCAAAACCGCGACGCTGAACATCGGGCAGTCGCTGAACTTCAAGGATGACGGTCCGAGCATCTCGCCGAGCGGACAGACGCCGACGCTGACGGTCGACGAGACGGTGCTGGCGACGGATGCATCGGCGAACTTTGCCGGCGCGTTCACGCCGGTGTTCGGGGCGGACGGCCCGCTGGATGCCAACCATGACGGCGCGGCGGATGCGGGTGCGGTGACGTATGCGCTGGGGATCAGCGCGAGCGGCGCGGACTCCGGCCTGATCGACACGCTGAGCGGCAACCACATCTTCCTGTTCCTGGAGGGCGGGCAGGTTGTCGGCCGCGAAGGGACCAGCGCGGCAGCGGCGCAGGGTGTTGGGCCGATCGACTTTGTGGTGAGCGTGAGCGGCTCGACCGTGACGCTGGATCAGCAGCGTTCGGTGGTTCACCCCGACGCCACCAATCCGGACGACGGCAAGACGCTGTCGGCGGCGAACCTGATCACGCTGACGGCGACGGTGACGGACGGCGACCTCGACACCAAAACCGCGACGCTGAACATCGGGCAGTCGCTGAACTTCAAGGATGACGGTCCGAGCATCTCGCCGAGCGGACAGACGCCGACGCTGACGGTCGACGAGACGGTGCTGGCGACGGATGCATCGGCGAACTTTGCCGGCGCGTTCACGCCGGTGTTCGGGGCGGACGGCCCGCTGGATGCCAACCATGACGGCGTGGCGGATGCGGGTGCGGTGACGTATGCGCTGGGGATCAGCGCGAGCGGCGCGGACTCCGGCCTGATCGACACGCTGAGCGGCAACCACATCTTCCTGTTCCTGGAGGGCGGGCAGGTTGTCGGCCGCGAAGGGACCAGCGCGGCAGCGGCGCAGGGTGTTGGGCCGATCGACTTTGTGGTGAGCGTGAGCGGCTCGACCGTGACGCTGGATCAGCAGCGTTCGGTGGTTCACCCCGACGCCACCAATCCGGACGACGGCAAGACGCTGTCGGCGGCGAACCTGATCACGCTGACGGCGACGGTGACGGACGGCGATCTCGACACCAAAACCGCGACGCTGAACATCGGGCAGTCGCTGAACTTCAAGGATGACGGTCCGAGCATCTCGCCGAGCGGACAGACGCCGACGCTGACGGTCGACGAGACGGTGCTGGCGACGGATGCATCGGCGAACTTTGCCGGCGCGTTCACGCCGGTGTTCGGGGCGGACGGCCCGCTGGATGCCAACCATGACGGCGCGGCGGATGCGGGTGCGGTGACGTATGCGCTGGGGATCAGCGCGAGCGGCGCGGACTCCGGCCTGATCGACACGCTGAGCGGCAACCACATCTTCCTGTTCCTGGAGGGCGGGCAGGTTGTCGGCCGCGAAGGGACCAGCGCGGCAGCGGCGCAGGGTGTTGGGCCGATCGACTTTGTGGTGAGCGTGAGCGGCTCGACCGTGACGCTGGATCAGCAGCGTTCGGTGGTTCACCCCGACGCCACCAATCCGGACGACGGCAAGACGCTGTCGGCGGCGAACCTGATCACGCTGACGGCGACGGTGACGGACGGCGACCTCGACACCAAAACCGCGACGCTGAACATCGGGCAGTCGCTGAACTTCAAGGATGACGGTCCGAGCATCTCGCCGAGCGGACAGACGCCGACGCTGACGGTCGACGAGACGGTGCTGGCGACGGATGCATCGGCGAACTTTGCCGGCGCGTTCACGCCGGTGTTCGGGGCGGACGGCCCGCTGGATGCCAACCATGACGGCGCGGCGGATGCGGGTGCGGTGACGTATGCGCTGGGGATCAGCGCGAGCGGCGCGGACTCCGGCCTGATCGACACGCTGAGCGGCAACCACATCTTCCTGTTCCTGGAGGGCGGGCAGGTTGTCGGCCGCGAAGGGACCAGCGCGGCAGCGGCGCAGGGTGTTGGGCCGATCGACTTTGTGGTGAGCGTGAGCGGCTCGACCGTGACGCTGGATCAGCAGCGTTCGGTGGTTCACCCCGACGCCACCAATCCGGACGACGGCAAGACGCTGTCGGCGGCGAACCTGATCACGCTGACGGCGACGGTGACGGACGGCGACCTCGACACCAAAACCGCGACGCTGAACATCGGGCAGTCGCTGAACTTCAAGGATGACGGTCCGAGCATCTCGCCGAGCGGACAGACGCCGACGCTGACGGTCGACGAGACGGTGCTGGCGACGGATGCATCGGCGAACTTTGCCGGCGCGTTCACGCCGGTGTTCGGGGCGGACGGCCCGCTGGATGCCAACCATGACGGCGCGGCGGATGCGGGTGCGGTGACGTATGCGCTGGGGATCAGCGCGAGCGGCGCGGACTCCGGCCTGATCGACACGCTGAGCGGCAACCACATCTTCCTGTTCCTGGAGGGCGGGCAGGTTGTCGGCCGCGAAGGGACCAGCGCGGCAGCGGCGCAGGGTGTTGGGCCGATCGACTTTGTGGTGAGCGTGAGCGGCTCGACCGTGACGCTGGATCAGCAGCGTTCGGTGGTTCACCCCGACGCCACCAATCCGGACGACGGCAAGACGCTGTCGGCGGCGAACCTGATCACGCTGACGGCGACGGTGACGGACGGCGATCTCGACACCAAAACCGCGACGCTGAACATCGGGCAGTCGCTGAACTTCAAGGATGACGGTCCGAGCATCTCGCCGAGCGGACAGACGCCGACGCTGACGGTCGACGAGACGGTGCTGGCGACGGATGCATCGGCGAACTTTGCCGGCGCGTTCACGCCGGTGTTCGGGGCGGACGGCCCGCTGGATGCCAACCATGACGGCGCGGCGGATGCGGGTGCGGTGACGTATGCGCTGGGGATCAGCGCGAGCGGCGCGGACTCCGGCCTGATCGACACGCTGAGCGGCAACCACATCTTCCTGTTCCTGGAGGGCGGGCAGGTTGTCGGCCGCGAAGGGACCAGCGCGGCAGCGGCGCAGGGTGTTGGGCCGATCGACTTTGTGGTGAGCGTGAGCGGCTCGACCGTGACGCTGGATCAGCAGCGTTCGGTGGTTCACCCCGACGCCACCAATCCGGACGACGGCAAGACGCTGTCGGCGGCGAACCTGATCACGCTGACGGCGACGGTGACGGACGGCGACCTCGACACCAAAACCGCGACGCTGAACATCGGGCAGTCGCTGAACTTCAAGGATGACGGTCCGAGCATCTCGCCGAGCGGACAGACGCCGACGCTGACGGTCGACGAGACGGTGCTGGCGACGGATGCATCGGCGAACTTTGCCGGCGCGTTCACGCCGGTGTTCGGGGCGGACGGCCCGCTGGATGCCAACCATGACGGCGCGGCGGATGCGGGTGCGGTGACGTATGCGCTGGGGATCAGCGCGAGCGGCGCGGACTCCGGCCTGATCGACACGCTGAGCGGCAACCACATCTTCCTGTTCCTGGAGGGCGGGCAGGTTGTCGGCCGCGAAGGGACCAGCGCGGCAGCGGCGCAGGGTGTTGGGCCGATCGACTTTGTGGTGAGCGTGAGCGGCTCGACCGTGACGCTGGATCAGCAGCGTTCGGTGGTTCACCCCGACGCCACCAATCCGGACGACGGCAAGACGCTGTCGGCGGCGAACCTGATCACGCTGACGGCGACGGTGACGGACGGCGACCTCGACACCAAAACCGCGACGCTGAACATCGGGCAGTCGCTGAACTTCAAGGATGACGGTCCGAGCATCTCGCCGAGCGGACAGACGCCGACGCTGACGGTCGACGAGACGGTGCTGGCGACGGATGCATCGGCGAACTTTGCCGGCGCGTTCACGCCGGTGTTCGGGGCGGACGGCCCGCTGGATGCCAACCATGACGGCGTGGCGGATGCGGGTGCGGTGACGTATGCGCTGGGGATCAGCGCGAGCGGCGCGGACTCCGGCCTGATCGACACGCTGAGCGGCAACCACATCTTCCTGTTCCTGGAGGGCGGGCAGGTTGTCGGCCGCGAAGGGACCAGCGCGGCAGCGGCGCAGGGTGTTGGGCCGATCGACTTTGTGGTGAGCGTGAGCGGCTCGACCGTGACGCTGGATCAGCAGCGTTCGGTGGTTCACCCCGACGCCACCAATCCGGACGACGGCAAGACGCTGTCGGCGGCGAACCTGATCACGCTGACGGCGACGGTGACGGACGGCGATCTCGACACCAAAACCGCGACGCTGAACATCGGGCAGTCGCTGAACTTCAAGGATGACGGTCCGAGCATCTCGCCGAGCGGACAGACGCCGACGCTGACGGTCGACGAGACGGTGCTGGCGACGGATGCATCGGCGAACTTTGCCGGCGCGTTCACGCCGGTGTTCGGGGCGGACGGCCCGCTGGATGCCAACCATGACGGCGCGGCGGATGCGGGTGCGGTGACGTATGCGCTGGGGATCAGCGCGAGCGGCGCGGACTCCGGCCTGATCGACACGCTGAGCGGCAACCACATCTTCCTGTTCCTGGAGGGCGGGCAGGTTGTCGGCCGCGAAGGGACCAGCGCGGCAGCGGCGCAGGGTGTTGGGCCGATCGACTTTGTGGTGAGCGTGAGCGGCTCGACCGTGACGCTGGATCAGCAGCGTTCGGTGGTTCACCCCGACGCCACCAATCCGGACGACGGCAAGACGCTGTCGGCGGCGAACCTGATCACGCTGACGGCGACGGTGACGGACGGCGATCTCGACACCAAAACCGCGACGCTGAACATCGGGCAGTCGCTGAACTTCAAGGATGACGGTCCGAGCATCTCGCCGAGCGGACAGACGCCGACGCTGACGGTCGACGAGACGGTGCTGGCGACGGATGCATCGGCGAACTTTGCCGGCGCGTTCACGCCGGTGTTCGGGGCGGACGGCCCGCTGGATGCCAACCATGACGGCGCGGCGGATGCGGGTGCGGTGACGTATGCGCTGGGGATCAGCGCGAGCGGCGCGGACTCCGGCCTGATCGACACGCTGAGCGGCAACCACATCTTCCTGTTCCTGGAGGGCGGGCAGGTTGTCGGCCGCGAAGGGACCAGCGCGGCAGCGGCGCAGGGTGTTGGGCCGATCGACTTTGTGGTGAGCGTGAGCGGCTCGACCGTGACGCTGGATCAGCAGCGTTCGGTGGTTCACCCCGACGCCACCAATCCGGACGACGGCAAGACGCTGTCGGCGGCGAACCTGATCACGCTGACGGCGACGGTGACGGACGGCGATCTCGACACCAAAACCGCGACGCTGAACATCGGGCAGTCGCTGAACTTCAAGGATGACGGTCCGAGCATCTCGCCGAGCGGACAGACGCCGACGCTGACGGTCGACGAGACGGTGCTGGCGACGGATGCATCGGCGAACTTTGCCGGCGCGTTCACGCCGGTGTTCGGGGCGGACGGCCCGCTGGATGCCAACCATGACGGCGCGGCGGATGCGGGTGCGGTGACGTATGCGCTGGGGATCAGCGCGAGCGGCGCGGACTCCGGCCTGATCGACACGCTGAGCGGCAACCACATCTTCCTGTTCCTGGAGGGCGGGCAGGTTGTCGGCCGCGAAGGGACCAGCGCGGCAGCGGCGCAGGGTGTTGGGCCGATCGACTTTGTGGTGAGCGTGAGCGGCTCGACCGTGACGCTGGATCAGCAGCGTTCGGTGGTTCACCCCGACGCCACCAATCCGGACGACGGCAAGACGCTGTCGGCGGCGAACCTGATCACGCTGACGGCGACGGTGACGGACGGCGACCTCGACACCAAAACCGCGACGCTGAACATCGGGCAGTCGCTGAACTTCAAGGATGACGGTCCGAGCATCTCGCCGAGCGGACAGACGCCGACGCTGACGGTCGACGAGACGGTGCTGGCGACGGATGCATCGGCGAACTTTGCCGGCGCGTTCACGCCGGTGTTCGGGGCGGACGGCCCGCTGGATGCCAACCATGACGGCGCGGCGGATGCGGGTGCGGTGACGTATGCGCTGGGGATCAGCGCGAGCGGCGCGGACTCCGGCCTGATCGACACGCTGAGCGGCAACCACATCTTCCTGTTCCTGGAGGGCGGGCAGGTTGTCGGCCGCGAAGGGACCAGCGCGGCAGCGGCGCAGGGTGTTGGGCCGATCGACTTTGTGGTGAGCGTGAGCGGCTCGACCGTGACGCTGGATCAGCAGCGTTCGGTGGTTCACCCCGACGCCACCAATCCGGACGACGGCAAGACGCTGTCGGCGGCGAACCTGATCACGCTGACGGCGACGGTGACGGACGGCGACCTCGACACCAAAACCGCGACGCTGAACATCGGGCAGTCGCTGAACTTCAAGGATGACGGTCCGAGCATCTCGCCGAGCGGACAGACGCCGACGCTGACGGTCGACGAGACGGTGCTGGCGACGGATGCATCGGCGAACTTTGCCGGCGCGTTCACGCCGGTGTTCGGGGCGGACGGCCCGCTGGATGCCAACCATGACGGCGCGGCGGATGCGGGTGCGGTGACGTATGCGCTGGGGATCAGCGCGAGCGGCGCGGACTCCGGCCTGATCGACACGCTGAGCGGCAACCACATCTTCCTGTTCCTGGAGGGCGGGCAGGTTGTCGGCCGCGAAGGGACCAGCGCGGCAGCGGCGCAGGGTGTTGGGCCGATCGACTTTGTGGTGAGCGTGAGCGGCTCGACCGTGACGCTGGATCAGCAGCGTTCGGTGGTTCACCCCGACGCCACCAATCCGGACGACGGCAAGACGCTGTCGGCGGCGAACCTGATCACGCTGACGGCGACGGTGACGGACGGCGACCTCGACACCAAAACCGCGACGCTGAACATCGGGCAGTCGCTGAACTTCAAGGATGACGGTCCATCCAATATCATCCCCGGGATTGCTGTCGTAAAGAACGGTAGTGGCATTGCGACGGTGCAGTTAGATTTCGACACCAATACGGATAATAACTACGGCGCGGATGGTGGAACGGTTCGGTTCTCCACTTCGTTGAACGGACCGACGACACTCACGTCGAACGGCGCCACGATTAATGAGTCGGTATCGGGAGATGGGCATACTCTCACCGGCTATGTGGACTCCAATCACAACGGGTCCTTTGATTCGGGCGTTGACACCAAAATCTTCACTGTCACCTTGAATTTGGACGGAAGCGTCGCAACGGCATTCGATACCTATACGGTTCAGATGTTCGGAACGGTCGATAGCCCGACCCACATCGATTTCAGCACTGGCGGCTACAATTTTGTCGGCGGCAACAGCTCATGGGCTGAGTTTATTCCCGCAGGCGAGACGGTGGCCAATCCGATCGACAACAATAGCCTCGACCTGTTGCTCACGCCCGCGATCAATCATCTGCCGGACGGCACCGTCAACACCAATGCGAACGAGGGCGGTATCGGTAGCGGAAACAGCGTTGGCGCAAGTGAGACGTTCCGTATCGATTTCGTGATCGACTCGAGGGGAGATCCTGCGGATGGTGCCGGCAACTACAGCACGCCGGCCAACCGCGACCACGTTTTTGACGGTCACTACACCGTAAACGGCGCCAGTGCAGACTTTACCTCGACGACGGGAAGCACCGTCAACATCAAGACTTTTGATGATCCCGACGGAATCAAGAACAATATCGTGGGCGATGGCGCCGCAGATACCGTTACAGGCGTTTCGATCAAGTTCGGCGCAGCCACGTCTGGCTTGATTGATTTGTCGGCGCCAGGCCTTCAAACAGTCGCCGTTACGGTCGGAGGACATAACTACACGGTTACTGAAATGGCTGACGGGTCAGTTAACGTGGCCGGGGTATTCGGGAACAACACCGGCACGACAACTGTCGCGGTTTTCACCAGCACCGGTTACAACTCTGTTGAATATACGTATGTTGCCGATCAAACCTTCAAGATCGGCAACTTTGGAGCGGCTGCTCAAAGTACCGATCCTGTCAATCTCAATATCCCAGTGCAAGTTGTTGACGGCGATGGCGATACCGCGATTGGCAATCTCAATATTGAGTTGCTCTCGGGCACAGCGGCCACACAGGATCACCATGCTGACTCGGTGGGTGGCACGTTTACGTCGACCGTTGCATCGCCGAGCATTATCGGCTCGGGATTCAACGACACCCTCAATGGTGACGGAAACGCCAACATTCTCTACGGCGGAGCCGGCGTTGATATCCTCAACGGCAATGGCGGGAACGATACCCTGTTTGGAAATGCCGATGGCGATACCTTGAATGGTGGTGCCGGAGACGACACCTTCGTGTTGCAGGCCAAGAGCACGGGGCACGATACGATTGGAGATTTCCTGGTGTCCGGAAACGATCAGATCATCGTCGATATCGGCGGCGGTTTGACGATCGCGACAGCCGCCAGCGTCGACGCCGCAAACTTCCATACGGGAGATGAAAACGTTGCGGCAACCTGGAACGGCGGCACGGGCAAGGAGTTCGTCTACAATTCGACCAGCCATGAGCTCTGGTACTCGGCCAATGGTACCGGCAGCGACAAGATCGATGTTGCGCACATGAGCACCGGTGTTCCGTCCGCCACGAACGTTCACACGATCTGAGGCGACGGCTGCGACATGGTAAGAACCCCACCGAGATCGGTGGGGTTCTTTTTATTCGGGGAAATGCTGACAGGTCGTGATGGACGAGGTAACACGGGCGCGGCTTCGCCGCTAACGAGCATGCCCCCCGACGCTGATCCCCGCCAGCGGCAGCGGCATCGAGCCGGCGAGCTTCTCGCCGGCGGTTTTTCTTTGCCTCAAAGCAGCAGCGGCAGCGTGCTCAGCGATCCGCCGCCAGCCGCATCGACCGGCTCCGAGCCCGCCCAATCCGGGCCGGCGGCCGCCGGTGCCGCTTCGGCTGTGAGCGGCGCAGTCTTCGCGTAGGGCTTGGCAAACAGGTGCACGCCGTCGTGATTGATCGCGAACAGCGGCGCGAAGTTGAGCTCGCCGTTGTCCTCGCGCAGGCCCGCCCAGCGGTTGTCCAGGATCAGCCAGCGGCCGTCGAGACGCGCCGCGAGCACCGCGTGGTCCTGCCGGACCGTGCGGTCGCGGACGAGGAGCAGGCGCATGTCGGGGTCGGGGAAACCCGCTTCGCGCAGTGCGGCGTATTTGGCGATCGCATAATCTTCGCAATCGCCTTTGCCCGTCGCAAAGCTCGCCAGCGGCGAACTCCAGCGATCGAGCTCCCGATGCTGGAGGAGATCGCTGACATAGCGGATCGCGGTGTTGACGCCGAGATTGACTTCCTCGAGCTGGGCGCGCCCGGACTTCGCTTTGATCGCACCGACGAGCCTGAGGAACTGCGCAGCGTTAGGCGGGCAGCTTGCAGGAGCGGCCCCGCAGCGCTCGAGCACAGACTGCTCGCTCGCGATCTCTGCCTCGACCGCGCGCCATTTGCGCCAGATCTCGTTGTCAGGTGCCCGGAACGTGAAGAGGCCGAAAGGTTCATTGCCGAGCGGCGGTACGCCGGCCGGGGCGGTGGCCTCAGGCCCGGCGTCCGTCGCCGTGTGGGAGGAAGGCGTCAGCGTTGCGAGGCGCATGGCATTTGGCCCGCGGCCGCGCTCGCGGTCGAGCTTTGCCAGCACCGCGTTGATCGTGAAGAACGTCGCGGGCGCCTGAATGGTATCCGCTCCGGATGACGCGATTTCACGCGGTTCGGCTGGTTCGACCTCGGCTGCAAATGCGACCGAGATCGCAGCACCGCTGAGCGAAACCAGCACGGCCGCAAACGCCAGAATGCCCTGCCGTCGCCGTCCACAACGCGACTTCATTGACCGTCCCCATATTTCGGGACGTCGCCGGCGTCTTCACGCGCCTGGTCATCATCCCGACCTGTTTATCGGGAGCCAGCGTGCGCGTGGGCGCGCTTAAGTCGGGTTAAAACCGGGGAGGGGGCGGCCGGGAATGAGCCGGTGGGATGAATCGCGCCCCACCAGCAATGCTAAAGCTTGCAATCGCGCGTCAAGGACGCATTAAGCAAGGGGATCTGGCTAGCTAAAGGGGATGACTTAGGCCTCGACGCCGGTAGAACAGCTGGCGCTCGGGCGGCTGTGGCTCGGCTTTAAACTTCGCCCGCCAGTTGCCGAACGACTTGAGCGGGACGGCTTCCGCCTCGCAATATTGCCCGCTGATGAGTGGCTACTCTTCCAACGCCACGTGGTGCGCCCGCCAGAAAGCTTCGCTCTGACGCGTCCAAGTTCCGTTCTCGTCCACCATCTTGCTCTCCTCACCGGCCGACCGAGCACAAGAACAGATCGTGTTGACGAACCACAGGAAAAAGGGTGCGAGAAATCCCCGTGGGTCGGTCAAAATCCCCCTGGTATGGTCACTTGAAACTCCCCCACCTGATGTTCACCGTCAGCGCCGCTGAACAGCGGTAGCCGGTCAGGCAGGACGTTTATTTTCGGTCCCTTTAGCCAGCAAGGGGCCGGGGAGTTGAACGTCTTGAAGCCACACCTGCAAAGCACGGTATTTACGCTACTCGATCGCAACGCCAGCCAGCGCGAGATCCACAGGCTGACGGGGATCGATCGCAAGACGATCCGGCGTTACCGGGCGCTGCGGGCCGGTGCGGAGGCAAATTCCCCCGGGGAAGCGACCACCGGCCCGGTGAGCGTGGACGGCCAAATTCCTCCACCCCGACCACCGGCTTCTGGGGCATCAGGAGCGACGGTCACCAGCAGCCTGGCCCGTTCGGCTTGCGAACCGCATCGGACGTGGATCGAAGAACAGGTCCGCCTGAAGCGGAATGCGCAGGCGATTTACCAGGACCTTGTCGATCATTTTGGCTTTCCGTCCAGCTACCAGAGCGTCAAGCGGTTTGTGCGCACGTTGCGACACAGCGATCCCGAGCAGTTTGATCGACTTGAGTTCCTGCCCGGCGAGGAGGCCCAGGTCGACTATGGCGAGGGCGCTCTGACGATTGATCCCAGGAGCGGCCGGTACCGCCGTCCCCGCCTGTTCGTGATGACGCTGCGTTACTCGCGGCGCAGCTTCCGGCGGGTGGTCTGGAAGTCCAGCCAACACGTCTGGGCGCAGCTCCACGAAGAGGCGTTCCGGTATTTTGGCGGGGTCCCCAGCTATGTCGTGCTCGACAATCTGAAGGAAGGCGTCCTCAAGCCGGATTTGTACGAGCCCGAGCTCAACCCGATTTACAGCGCGATGCTGGCTCATTACGCCGTGGTCGCCGATCCCGCGCGTGTGGCCGATCCCAATCGGAAAGGATGCGTCGAGAGTGCGATTCAACATACCCAGGGCACCGCGCTGGCCGGACGGCGCTTCGAGACACTGGAAGCCCAGAACGAGTTCTTGAGGCACTGGGAGGAGAATTGGGCCTCCAAGCGCATCCACGGCAGCACGCGTCGTCAGGTCGAGGCGATGTTCCAGGAGGAGAAGCCACACCTGCGGCCGTTGCCAGTGGCTGCCTTCCGCATCTTCACCGAGGTCGTTCGGACCGTCTGCGACGATACCACCGTGCGTGTTGATAGCAGCTATTACGCCGCGCGGCCTGCGCCCATCGGCAGTCAGGTCGTGGTGCGGATCTACGCCTCCACGATCGAGATCCGTGATCGCCACACCCATGCGCTGCTGCGTGTTCATCCCCGGATGACGCACTCCGGTTCTGTCGTCCTGCCGACCAGCGAACGGCCGTTCAATCCGTCGCGGCAAACCGCCGTGCTGCTGGCGAGCGCCGAGCGCATCGGGCCGCAGACCAGGGCGCTGTGCCAGCAAGTGTTCGACACCGAGGGGCGCCCCGGACAGCGCGCGATGTGGGGCATTGTCGGGCTGGGCCGGAAGTATCCGGCACGGCTGGTCGAGCAAGCCTGCGCGCACGCCGTCGAGAACCGCATCTACCGCTACAAGCACGTGCGTGCGACCGTCGAGCGGTTGTTCGAACAGGCGATCGCGCAGGTTGGAGCGACGCCACAGCCGGCATCGTCGCTCACCCAGGATCATCCGCTGATCCGCGCTCCAGCCGAATACGGCGATCTCTTCAGCCGTGCCGTGCGGCACGATGCCGGCGACAATGGCCGGCAGGCCGAGGCTCACGGCGACCGCACCCCTGCAACCCGCGCTCGTGGCGCCTGCGCAACCCCGGCCAGCTCCGGCGCCACGAGCGCTCCCGCGGCTTCTCACCTCACACTGGAGACCAAACCACATGATGACCATGCCGGAAATTGAGCGTTGCCTGCGACAGCTGCGCCTGTCGGGCGTTCGCGACACGCTGCAGACGCGCGTGCTGCAGGCGCAGGGCGCCAACCAGCCATTCCTCGAGACCTTCTCCCTGATCCTGCAGGACGAACTGGACCGTCGTCAGTCCCGCCTTATCGAGCGACGATACCAGCAATCCGGGCTCGACGAAAAACTGACGCTCGCCGAGTTCGACTGGACCTTCAATCCCAGATTGCCGCGCCAGACTTGCTTCCAGCTCCACACCCTGGCGTTCATTGCCGCCGGCGAAAACGCGCTGCTTGTCGGCAAACCTGGCACCGGGAAGTCCTACATCGCCAAGGCGATTGCCTATCAGGCGATCCTGCAAAGCCACAAGGTCCAGTATCTTGAGACCGACGACTTCTTCCACCGCTACGCCATGAACTCCCCGGCACAACGCGAGGTCCGGCTGCGAACCATCATCGACTGCGATCTCCTCGTGCTGGACGATCTGTTCCTCGCACGCGCCATCCCTGACGACGCCGGCGCATTGCTGCAGACCCTGATCCATCAGCGCTACAAACTGCGCCGCAGCGTCATCGTTACCTCCAATCGCGTCGTGCAGGACTGGGGGACATACCTGGGGGACAACACCATGAGCACGACGATCCTCGATCGCCTGATGCATCATTGCCATCTGCTTGAGTTCGACGGACGCAGCTATCGGCTCAAAGAGGCCGCTGAAACTCTTGCCCGGGAAACAAAGGCAAACTAACAATCACCATGTCCTGCCTCGCGGGTGGAGGAATTTGACTGACCATACCCGGAGGAATTTGAAGTGACCCGCGGGGAAATGGACGCTTACCGAGATCCGATGGCGCCGCATACTTTTTCCGTGCTTCCGGTGAACAGATTCCCTGTTCGCCAACGAAAAATACCCTGTTCCGAGTGAGGCGCATCGCGCCGCGGCGTTTGGAATTTCCGAGGATTTTCAGGTGATTGCCAATTCTCTTGGCGAAGACGGCTCCGCGAGAGGCGTGCGTTTTCCCTGCAAATTTCCGTGTTCGCAGGGAAAGGATCTTTTGCTTTCTTGATTTAGTGCTCGCGCAGGGCCTCGTCCCGCAAGGTGCGGGCCGGCTTCAGGATGTAGTCGAGAACGCTCTTCTTGCCTGTCAGGATCTCGACCGTCGTGATCATGCCCGGAATGATCGGAAGCGGAGTTTCCTCCGTGCCGAGATGGTTCCTCTCGGTGCGAACCATGACGCGATAGTAGGTCTCCGGCCGTTGCGCCGCCTCTCCTTTGTCGTCGAGGATCGTGTCGGCGCTGATCCGCTCGACCTTGCCGGCAAGATGGCCGTAAACGGAGGAGTCGTAGGCGGAGATCTTGACCACGGCATCCTGGCCCGGGCGGATGAACGCGATGTCCTGCGGCCTTATCTTGCCTTCGACCAGCAAGGTATCGTCGAGGGGAACGATGTCCATGAGGTTCGCGCCCGGCTGAACGACGGCGCCGATCGTGGTGACGTTCAGCTTGTTGACGATGCCGCGAACCGGCGAACGCAGATCGGTCCTGCGCACCCGGTCCTGAGCGGACTTGATGTTCTCGTCGAGGACCGCGAGATCGGCCCTTGCCTTGGCGAGGTCTTCGTCCGCCTGCGCCCGGAAGGTCGAGATCGTGGTCGCAATCTTCGCCTTGGCTTCGGCGATCTGCCCTTTCGCTTCTGCGGATTGGCGCTCCAGCCGGAGCATCTCGATTTCGGGAACGACCTTCTGCTCGTACAGCTTGCGCGTCAACGCGAGCTCTCGATCGAGCAGGCCGGATGTCTGAGTCAGCCTCGTGATCTGCTGATTGAGAACGTCGACGTCCTGCGCCACCTTGAGCGCGCGCGTCTTGAATACGCTCCGTTCTGTCGTCACGGCAGCGGGGACAACGCCCTCGATCTGGTCGGGAAAGACGATCTCGTTACGGCCCTTCGCTTCGGCGTCGAGCCGCGCGAGGCGGGCCGCCATCGAGGCACGGCGCTCCCGTATCTCGCCGAACTCGGAAGCGAACTTGGTGTCCTCGATCCGCATCAGGGACTGCCCCTGCTGAACCACCGCGCCCTCCTGGACGAGGATGTCGCCGACGATCCCGCCTTCCAGGGATTGCACGACCTGGATCTGCCGCGAGGGCACGACCTTGCCATTGCCGCGCTTGACCTCTTCAAGCACGGCGAAATGAGCCCAGATCAGGAATGTGGAGAGGAGGGCGAGGAACGCCCACAGCAGCATGCGGGAGGTCCGCGGCGTTCTCAACTGAACGGCCGCGCGGATATCGTTGGCGTAGGCGAAATCAGCTGACATTGGACTTCTGCGCCGGCGAGACGTGTTGAACCACTCGGGGATTGACCGCCGGCTCGGCCGACGGAGTCTTGCCTTGCAACAGGCTCAAGACGTGATCGCGCGGCCCGTCGGCGACCAGGCGGCCGTTGTCGAACAGCAGCAGCCGGTCGACCATGGTCAGCAATGAAAGACGGTGCGTGGAGATGATGATGGTCATCTGCGCGTCGTCGAGCTTCTTCAGCCGCTCGAGGAACTCGCTTTCGCTGCGGACGTCGAAATGGGCGGTCGGCTCGTCCAGGAACAGGACCTTGGGCTTGCGGATCAAGACGCGCGCGAGGCCGATGGCTTGCTTCTGGCCGCCCGAGAGGCTGCGTCCGCCCTCGGCAATGGGCATGTCGTAGCCCATGGGATGACCTGCGATGAAGCTTTCGACGCCGGCCAGGCGCGAGGCCGCGAGCACTTCCTCGTCGGTCGCGGCCGGATAGCCCAAGGTGATGTTGTCGCGCAGCTTGCCGAAGAACAGATCGGTGTCCTGCATGGCAAAGCCGATACCGGCGCGCAGGTCGGCGGGATCATACTGGCGCGAGTCGACGCCATCGACCAGGATGCGGCCATCCTGCGCCTCGTAGAACGAGAGCAGTAGGCGCCCGACGGTCGTCTTTCCCGAACCGACGCGGCCGATGATTCCAACGCGCTCGCCGCTCTGGATCTTGAAGGTGACCTTGTCCAGCGCCTTTGCAGGCGCATTGGGATAGGTGAACGAGACGTTCTCGAAGCTGATGGTGCCCTGGTCGATCTTTCTGGCGACATAGGTCCGTTCCGGCGAACGTTCCCGCTCCAGGGTCATGAGCCGATCGATGGATTTGAGCGCCGAGAAAGTTTGAGTGCCACGGGTGATCACGGAGGCTATGCCCGCGATCGGCGCCAGAACCCGGCCGGCGAGCATGTTCGCCGCGACCAGTGCGCCGACCGTCAGGGTGCCGTTCTGGATCAGAAAGACGCCGATCACGATCATGAGCAGGCTGGTCAGCGTCTGCGCCGAGTTGGCTGCAGTCAGCGCCAGGGACGACCAGAAGTGCACGGCCTCGCCGGAGCGGGCCGTTGCTGCGACCGAACGCTCCCAGGCCGTCTGCATCCTTGCTTCACCGCCCGAGGCGCGCACGGTTTCGAGGCCCGCGAGCGATTCCACCAGCACGCCGTGGCGGGCCGCCGACTCGGCTTGCAGGCGCTTCATCGCCCGATTGAGCGGACGTTGCAGCACGAGGCCAATCCCGATCATGACGGGCAGCATCAGGAGCGGCACCCAGGCCAGCGGCCCCGCGACCACGAAGAGAACGGCGACAAACAGGATCGCAAACAGCAGATCGGTTGCCGAGACGACGCTGCCCGAGGTGAAGAACTCGCGAACGGAATCGAAATCGCGAAGCTGGTTGGCAACGATGCCGACGGATGTCGGCCGCTGCGACATCTTCACGGCCATGACGTGTTCGAAAATGTTGGCAGCAAGGACGACATCGATCGTCTTGCCCGTAACGTCGATCATCTTGCTCCGGACCATCCGCAGGATCAGATCAAAGACGATCGCAAGACCCATGCCGATCGAGAGCGCGATGAGCGAGGGGATCGCTCCGTTCGGGATGACCCGGTCATAGACGCTCATCGTGAAGAGCGGCATGGCCAGCGCCAGAATGTTGATCAGCAGCGCCGCCAGCGCGATGTGTCCGTAATTGCGCCAATGGGCCTTTACGACGGACCAGAACCAGTGCTGCCGGGGAAGGCTGCCGGCCGCAACGGCTCGCGGGTCCGACTCGGCGGCTGCCCGCACCAGAAACGCGTAGCCCGTATATCCCGCAGCAATGGCGTCGAGGGTCACCATCTCAGGCACATACGGCCGGTTGCTGGGGTCGATCACCCTTGCGCTACGCTTGGCCTCGTCGATGCTCAGCAGGACCAGCGTCGTGCCGTTCTTCATGATCAGCACGACCGGAAGGACGAGCGGCGGGATGTCGAGCAGCTTGCGTTTGGTGGCCTCGGTCTCAAGGCCTGCGCGGCGCGCGGCGCGTTCGTAGAGCGCGACCGACAGGCGCCCGTCGAGGATCGGCAGGCCGCCGAGCAGGCCGTCGCGTGTCACGGCTCTGCCGTGATGTCCGGCCAGAAAGATGAGCGAGTCCAGCAGGGGATCGCTTTGTTTCGCTGTGACTTGCGCGGCGCGCGCCGACGCTGCGGACACTTCGCCGATGTTGTCCGGGCGCGCACCTGGGGCCGAAGCCGTCTTTGTTTGACGAAACAACAAGCTGATATGCCTTAAATGAAAAGCGATGACGCGAACTTGGCAAAGTCGTCGCGAGACTACGACGAATGGCGAGTTAATTCATTTACTTATTTGGGCGGTCGGGATTAACGATTAACAACCGCGCGCCCGGAAGGCTATCCGTGCGTTATCGGGGGCGCATGAAATAGAAAAGCCCGCACAAATGTGCGGGCTTGCTCAATGGTGATTCGGCCGACGTTGCTATTTTGTAATCGGCGAGAATGCGGTCAGCAGCCAGTGGGGCCGCTCGGCCGCGGCATATGAGCTGCGCTGGTCGGCCGCGCTGTCGAGCATGATCGGCCCGCCGGAGCCTTGCCGCTGCTGCACAAACCAGGCCGACACGCCGGCAACCTTGGCTGACGACGGCTCACCGGACCAGCGATCGCCGAAAGCTGACGTGGCAGGCCCGGTCGCAGCATAGGACAGGCGGACGGGGGCTGCCGTCGGCGCGGGGACGGCAGTCCGCAGCGGCTCCGGACCGCTCTGCGGCAGCGTCCAGCGGAACGTCGGCGCCTTGTAATCCGGCAGGCCGAACAGGTTGAGATCGGTCGGGGCTGCGTCGACGGGCGGCGGCGCCTTCAGATACTCGATCAAGGTTCCCGTCGCAGCGAGCAGCTGGTAATCGGCGAACACCACGACCCCTCGCGCCGAGGTCAGCGAAACCTGCGCATTGAAGAACTGGTTCTGGGCGTTCAGGAGGTCGATGAGCGAGCGCTGGCCGAGCTCATACTCCTTCTGGAAGGCGGCAATGGTCTTTCGGGCGGCCTCCAGCTCGCTGGTCAGCGCCGCAATTCGGGTCTGGGTGACCGTACGGGCATTCCAGGCCTTGTCAATCGACTCATACGCATCTCGCTGCAGGCGGGCGTGCCGTGCGGTCGCTTCCGTGAACCGTTCGGCCTTTTCCGAGCGATTCCAGGCGTCCTGGCCGCCCCGGAAGATGTCCCAGGACATCACCACCTTGCCGCTGTAGTCCTCATGGGTGACGGCAGGCGAGCCCGGGGCCGCGACGTAGGGGAAGGAATTGTCGTAATGAGTCGCCCGACCCTCGAGATAGAATTTCGGGGCAAACAGGCCGTCCGTGGACTTGAAGGCGTGCTTGGCGGCATCGACATCGGACTGGGCCGCGTTGATCGTCGAGTTGAACCGCAGCGTCACCGCCAGCGCTTCATCCCGGCTGGCCGGGAGCCCCCGCAGCGGGCCCGGGAAACGCACGTTGTACGGCTCTATGCCGACGACCTTGCGGTACTTCGCCCGTGCGTCCTCGAGGCTGCGGCGAAATTCGGCGAGCGCCGCGCGAGCGCTTTCGACGCGTTCCCTCGACTGCTCGAGGTCGCCTTCGCCGGCCCGGCCGCCCGAAAACCGCGAGTTTACGTTCGAGAAGATCTTCTCGTGATTGGCGACGTTCTGCTGGGCCAGGCTCACCAGGCGCATATAGCGCACGACGTCGATGTAAGCTTCGGCGGCGTCGAGGGCGATGAGCTCGGTGCGTTCCTTGACGCGTGCTGCGGCGGCGTTCACCCGCGCATTCTGACGCCACACCTCGTGGATCGAGGTGAAACCATCAAAAAGGAGCTGCCGGACGACGACGGCTTCCTGGCTTCCGTTCCGCCACGGCCCGGACCCCGTCGTTGGAACGGCAATGCTCGGAGCTACGAAGCCGGGCGATTGATCGAACTTCTCCGGGCCGTAGCTGGCGTCGATGCGGATCTGCGGTAACAGCGTACTCTGGGTCTGGCGGAGCTCGCTTTCGGTTGCGCGGCGGTTGGCTGAAGCCTCGCCCACCCCCGGGTTGGTCTGCATCGCCTGTTTCAAGGCGTCGTTGATTGAAAATTGCTCGGCTTTCGCGGGGGCGACGGCCAGGATGATCGTTGCGAAGGCTAAATGCGCCGGCTTCATGGTCCCCACCAGAAAAGGCTTTTAACAAATATTATTGCGTGGGAACAATTAGCAAAATGCTACGGCCGCACCTATGACATTTCAGTCACAGCTTGTGGCAATCGATCCGACGTCTCTTGCGTGAACGACACAGTGCCCAGCCCCGGCGGCCCAATTAACTGCCTCAGGCGAGGAAACAGGGCCTTCTGCGGCGCACAAATTCCGCATCTAATCTGCGCCGTAGCAACCTGATTTCCCTGATCAATCGCGCTGCTGCTGTGCTGCAATGTGGCTGTCGTTCAATTGGTCCGTTCCGGGTGTTGCAGGCGGGCCACGACGTTATGCGCCGCTGGCTGGATGCGGCCTCCACGCCGCAGTTGGAAAGCGCCGGGTGGCCGCACCATCCGCTTTCGTCGATTCGGATCCGCTTGCCCTGATCCGCCCGCGCAGGTTGCCGGCAGGGCGATGTCCCCGGTTCCATCCTCATGGCCCGGGCAGTACGCCCCCGGGAATTACCGGCACGCGCATTCAAGTTAAGGGCGGGCAGCGACAGCAGCCATCCCGATGCAAACTTTGCTTAAGGTGTCAGACACATAGTGAATGCATTTCAGCGAAGAGGTTGAAAGGCATGAATTATGAATTCAGATCTTCGAGCCGAGGTGGAGAGCCTCATGCAAGATATCCAGAAGCGCCAACGGCACATTGAGGACCAAGTGTTTCTCATCAACATTCTCGAGCGGGACGGGCACATCACGCTCGACCAACAGGCCACCCTCGGATTTGAACGCAAGCAGCTTGCGCTTCAAATGGAGCGGCAGACGAACCTGCTCTTGAAGGCGCGGATCCGAGCCTAGCGCCATTCATTCTCAGGCAGGGCTCCCGGCGGCGGCTTGAGTTGCTCGAGCCCGTCGTCGATCGCCCCAATGTCCTCTTCCATCCGCTCGATGCTCCGGCTCGGATCGATGCCTGACACGGTCCGGAGTTGCTCGAGCAACTGGCGCCGATGCTCGCGCAGTTCTTCGAGCCCACGCCGGTCCTGCAGCACCACATGAGAGGCAACGATCAATTCTATGGATGATGGCAATGCAATACCTGTCGATTAAATGTTTCGATTAAAGCGTTTATCATAGAGCATTAGGTGAACCGGAACAGATCGTCTTCATCGACCTTAGGACGATGAGGATCTGCCGGAAGCATGTTGTCGTCTCGTTGGCGCAGATGCACAAGTCTCTTGCTCTTCGTCCGAAGGGCGCCATGGCCAGCCGGAAAAACCGCTCGATCCCTGCTCTCTGCAGGAGCGCACACGGCAGGACGGCGCGATTCGTCCGCGACGACGCATCGCGCTGGTTTCGGTGCTCGACTGCCGTGTCGAAGGATGTGCATCGCGCGGGCGGGTTCTTTACGGCCGGCGTTAAGATCATTAATTTCATTTCGCTATTTTTTGATTTGTTTTGCCCGGGTCAGCAGCCATTTCGCCAAGGCAATTGCAGACGATGTGTGATCGTTGCGCGATCTTCGACAGGAAGATTCAAAGATTCAAGGAACTCTTCGTTCAGCTGTCCGATTTCGATGACGGCCCGCTCGAGCAGATCATGTGGAGAATAGCGAGGCTCCGGAGCATGAAGGCTGCGCTTCATCACAAAGACGCACCGCCCGATCCTTCATGAGCACCGGGAGGGAAATGCAAAAACCGGTTGGCCGAGTCTGCGATTTCGTTGATCTAGGTCAAAGCAAATCCGCATCCTTGGTGAATCACGCAGAGTGTATGAACCAGCCCCGGCAGCTTCACCGGCCTGTTGAGATTGCGGGAAAAAAGGAAAAGCGTTCGCCAGAACGTTGATGAAGCAGCCTTCTTTCGAGATTCCACACAGCAATATCCGGCGAGATCATCGGGGCGCTTATCACTGCGTGCACGCTTCGATGGCAGGAGGGGCTTGGCAGGGTCGGGAAAAATAGGCAATATTCAATTTTTGGACTTTGACGTATGCCAGCTTATCTCGTCCGCTTGATCGACAGTCATCAGATCGTTGGCCTTTTCTCCGCCGATCATCCCAGAAGTCTTGCCCATTCAGTCCAGGAATGGACGGAGCGGGACCGTTGCGAATATGTCGAATTGCCAGCCGGCGGCCTGGTATGGGGGGAGGCTGCGGTTCGGGTGCCTATGAACCCGGGCATCGAGAGAGATGCCGACTGGAACTTGCCCGAATTGCCTTTCACGAGCGCGACCCTGTCTGAAACCTGGCTCAATGTGCTCTACGGCTACACGCCCGGGCTTCGTTGGACGAAATTCAGGGCCAGGAAGGCAGCGAAATCGACATCAGCCGAGCTTCCAGAGCCGGTGAGCTCGGCGCAGATCATTCCTCTGCGACCGCGCTCCCCGGCAGACGGCCAGGCGAGAAGATGAGCAATGACGGCTGAGAAGCTGCGTAGTCACGTCACCTACTTGACTGAATTGGGACCGGATTCCGAGGGGCGCGACGTTTTCGTGGGCCTCACTTACGGAGAAACTGTCTGGCTGATCGACTTTCGCGAGCGGCGTGCGCGCGGTGAGCCGGGATGGAGCCGGGATCACGCCGCTGCTCGCGAGCTGGCAGCAAGGCACAATACAGCACACATCGAGATCGTGACCGCACAGGCGGAAAAGCGTTTCGAAAATCCGACCATCCATTAAAGCGCGATGGGCCGCGCAGCCCCGTCCTGCGGATGCAGATCATCCGCAGGATTCATCTCGTGTCCCTTCATCTCGTATTCCTTTCGACGATCCTCAGCGGCAGACATATGTCCCGTTGACCAGCACGCGAACGCATGCCGTGCCTGCGGCGGCGGCGCCAACGGCCGCGGTCCCGACCACCGCGCGCCTGGTGGTCCGGCGTGCCACGCCGGCGACTGACACGGGAGTCAGGGGACGTCCGACCCGTGCATCTGCCTGGCTGAAGGACAGCGATGGTCCCTGGCTGGATGATCCATCGATCGAGACGGACATGCCTGCACCGACCAGGATGGTCGCAACAAGCAGCTTACCGAACATACCACACGTCATGACGACCTCCGTCTTTGCGGCAATGGTGTCGACTGACCCACGGGCCGGCGGGTGAACCGTTGATCAAGATCAAGGGAACGGTCCGAAATCCACCGAGGTCATCAGGTCAGCTTCAACGCCAGATGAATCGTCTGAGGATCCCGCTTCGCCGCAGGGCCGAAGCCGAGCCTCTCGAAGACGCGGCGCATCGCGGTATTGTCCGACAGGACCTCCGCGGTCAGCGCAGTCAGCCCGGCCTCGCGCGCGAGCGCGATGAGATGTTGTGCCAGCAGCGTGCCGACGCCACGGCCCTGCCAGGCATCGACAACGACAAAGGCCATTTCTGCGCAGCCGGGCGCCGCGACGACGTAACGGCCTCCGCCTATGATGACGTTGCGGCCCGCATCGTCCGCGCAGGCAACCAGCGCCACGTGAGTCTGGAAGTCGATCTCCATGAAATAGGCGCGCTCGCTATCCGAGAAATGTCGCTTCGGTGCAAAGAAACGACGCTGGCGTGTTTGCATGCTGGTCTGCTCCAGCGCATCGAGCATCCCGACCTCATCCTCCGGCCGGAGTGCCCGGATCTCCACCGGGGTTCCGTCACGTAGCGTCGCCCGGCAAGTGAAACTCGCTGGAGTCCCCATCGGGCGTCCTTTCCCCGTTCAGCCGTTTCGCCGATCGCCCCCTGGCCCGGATCGAGCCTGCAAAATGCACGTCGCCAGCCCTGCGCAGGGAACCTCGCGCTCCGTCGCCGACCGTTGACCTAAATCAACGTCGGCAATCCGCGCGCTCCTTGAATGGGCGGACGCGACGGCGAGGTCGAACATGACGATGGAAAATCTGAAACTGCCTGACGGCCCGATGTCGGGGCTTGTGGCCTCCGCCGTCGAATACATGGTCGATGCGGGGCAACGCAGTGTGCTGTTTCTGGACATCATGCGCCAGCGCGGCGACCAGTACCGCGAGCATGTCGCGCAGGTCGCGCCGCATGTGCTGCAATATGCTGCCGAATTGATCGTCGACGGCCGCACGCTGGAGGAGCCGGTCAACTACGCGCTCGTGCGCATCATTCCGCCCAAGGATGTCGAAATCGACATGAGCCGCCGGCCATTCGTGGTGGTCGATCCGCGGGCCGGCCACGGCCCGGGCATCGGCGGCTTCAAGGCCGACAGCGAGATCGGCGTCGCGATGAAGGCGGGGCATCCCTGCTACTTCATCGGCTTCCTGCCCGAGCCGATGCCGGGCCAGACCATCGAGCGCATCGCGCGCGCGGAAGCGAAGTTCATCGAGACCGTCATCAGCCGTCATCCCGAGGCCGACGGCAAGCCCTGCGTGATCGGCAATTGCCAGGCGGGCTGGGCCGTCATGATCCTGGCGTCGCTGCGGCCGGAGTTGTTCGGGCCCCTGATCATCGCCGGCGCGCCGCTGGCCTATTGGGCCGGCGTGCACGGCCAGTATCCGATGCGCTATTCCGGCGGCCTGCTCGGCGGAAGCTGGCTGACGGCGCTGACCAGCGATCTCGGCGCCGGCAAGTTCGACGGCGCCTGGCTGGTGCAGAACTTCGAGAACCAGAACCCGTCCAACACGCTCTGGACCAAGCAGTACAACGTCTATTCCAAGGTCGACACCGAAGCCGAACGCTACCTGGATTTCGAGCGCTGGTGGGGCGGGCACGTCAACCTAAATGCCGAAGAGATCCAGTTCATCGTCGACGAGCTGTTCATCGGCAACAATCTCGCCGCCGGCCGCATCGAGCTGTCGGACGGACAAAAGGTCGACCTGCGCAACATCCGTTCGCCGATCGTGGTGTTCTGCTCCAAAGGCGATAACGTCACGCCGCCTCAGCAGGCGCTTGACTGGATCCTGGACTGCTACGCGGACGTCGACGAGATCAGGGCGTATGGCCAGACCATCGTCTACACGGTTCACGACAGCATCGGCCATCTCGGCATCTTCGTGTCGGGCGGTGTCGCCAAGAAGGAGCATGCCGAGTTTTCGAGCAACATCGACTTGATCGACGTACTCCCGCCGGGCCTCTATGAGGCGACGTTCGAGGCGAGGGGCGAGGAGACGCTCAATGCCGATCTCGCGACCGGGCAGTGGGTGATGCGCTGTGAGGCGCGCACGCTCGACGATATCCGCGCGATGGGAGGCAATTCGCCCGAGGACGAGCGGCGGTTTGCCGCCGCCAAGCGCGTCTCGGAACTCAATCTGGCGGCTTATCAGAAGTTCGTCCAACCCTGGGTCAAGAAGATGGTGACCCCGCAAATGGCGGACTGGGCGCGCAACATGCATCCGCTGCGAATGCAATATGAGGCCTTCAGCAGCAAGAATCCCTGGATGTCCACCATCCAGGCGGCCGCCGATCGCGTCGAGGACAACCGCAGGCCGGTCTCGAAGGACAATCCGTTTCTGGCAATCCAGGAGCAGATGTCGAAGCAGATCGTCCATGCGCTCGATAGCTGGCGCGACGCGCAGGAGGCTCTGAGCGAGACCATCTTCCTCAATGTCTATGGCTCGCCCTTGCTTCAGGCGGCCGTAGGGGTCGATCCGAATTCCGTGCCCTCGCAGCGCCGCGAGATGTCGGCCGAGCATCGCGCGATGCTCGAGAGGCGCATCTCCGAGCTGAAATCGCGCATCGGCGAGGGCGGGCTTCGCGAAGCGGCGATCCGATCGCTGCTCTATGTCGGCTCAGCCCGCGGCATGGTGGACGAGCGCAGCATCGAGGCACTGCGGCAGATACGGCGGGACCATTCCGGCGCCCGGATGACGCTGCCCGAGTTCAAGATGCTGGTCCGCGAGCAGTTCTTCATGCTGCTGCTCGATCGCGAATATGCGCTGGCCGCGATCCCGAAATTGCTGCCCGACGACATGGGCCTGCGGCGCCAGGTCTTCGCCGCGATGCGCGAGGTGTTGTCGGCGAGCGAAGATATCACGGGTGAGCGCGCCCATCGTCTGAAGCAGATCGCCGGGCTTTTCGGTCTGGACGGAGAAGGGGAGCTGACCTCGACGGTCACCCCTTTCGACTCGAAAGCAGAAGCAAAAGCGTCGTAATCAGGATTGGCGGAAGCGGGAGTGACATGATGTCGGCCGACACGACGGGGGCACATTCCGGCACCAAATACGACCGCCTGATCGCGGCGGCAAAGGCGGGGGCGCCCCTGCCGACCATCGTCGTCCACCCCTGCGACGAGACCTCGTTGCGCGGTGCGGTCGACAGCGCGAGCGCGGGCATCATCCGGCCGATGCTTGTCGGACCCGAGCGGAAGATCAGGGACACGGCCGCGAAATTCGGCCTCGACGTGTCCGGGTTCGAGATTGTCGATGCCGCGCATAGCGACGAAGCCGCGGCCAAGGGCGTCGAGCTCATCCACGCCGCCAGGGGCGATCTGCTGATGAAAGGCAGTCTGCACACCGACGAATTGATGCGCGCCGTCACAGCCAAGGTCGGCGGCCTGCGCACCGACCGGCGGATCAGCCACGTCTTCGTCATGGACGTGCCGGCCTACGCCGAGACCATCTTCGTGACGGATGCGGCCATCAACATCTTCCCCGATCTCGACGCCAAGCGCGACATCATCCAGAACGCGATCGACCTCTACAACCAGGCCGGCTTCGGCAAGACCCCGCGGGTTGCGATCCTGTCGGCGGTCGAGACCGTGACCTCGAAAATCCCCTCGACCATCGAGGCCGCCGCCCTCTGCAAGATGGCCGATCGCGGCCAGATCACCGGCGGCATCCTCGACGGCCCCCTGGCGTTCGACAATGCCATCGACATGGAGGCCGCGCGGATCAAGGGCATCACCTCCGAGGTTGCCGGCCGCGCACAGATCCTGGTCGTTCCGGACCTCGAGGCCGGGAACATGCTGGCCAAGAACCTCGCCTATTTCGCCAAGGCCGACGGCGCGGGCATCGTGCTCGGCGCCCGCGTCCCGGTGGTGCTCACCTCGCGGGCGGATTCTCCGCGCGCGCGCATGGCATCCTGCGCGGTTGCCGCGCTCTATGCTCGCGCTCGGCGCCAGAAGGCGCCAACAGTGGCCGCGTGATGCCATGGATACGATCCTCGTCGTCAATGCCGGCTCCTCCAGCGTCAAGTTTCAAGTCTTTTCGATCGAAGGCGAGGGGACCCTTCGGCGGCAGATCAAGGGACAGATCGACGGCATCGGCAGCCGGCCGCGTCTGCGGGCCGGCGGCACGGGCAACGGCCCCTTGGTCGATCGCGCCTATCCGATCGAGACCGTGCCGGATGTGCCGGCGGCGATGGCTGTCGCCGGCGACTGGTTGCGGAACGAGTTCCGGGTCGCGCCGGTCGCGGTCGGCCACCGTGTCGTGCATGGCGGTCCGGACTATTCGCGGCCGGTCGTGATCGACCACGGCGTCGTGTCCCGCCTTGAGCGCTTCGTCAGTCTGGCGCCTCTGCATCAGCCGCATAATTTGGCGCCGATCCGCTCGCTCCTCGCGGACTTCCCGACGTTGTTCCAGGTGGCCTGCTTCGACACCGCTTTCCACCGCACGCATGACGCGGTCGCAGACCACTATGCCATTCCGCACCAGCTGCATGCCGAGGGCGTGCGGCGCTATGGCTTTCACGGCCTGTCCTACGAATACATCGCCCGGACGCTGCCCCATGTCGCGCCCGAGATCAGCAGCGGACGCGTGATCGTCGCGCATCTCGGCAGTGGCGCCTCGATGTGCGCATTGAAGGACGGGCGCAGCGTCGAAAGCACCATGGGATTCACCGCGCTCGATGGCCTGCCGATGGGAACGCGGCCGGGGCAGGTCGATCCCGGCGTCGTGCTCTATCTCATCTCGGAGAAGGGCATGTCGGCTCCGAGGGTGCAGGACTTTCTCTACCGCGAGTGCGGACTGAAGGGCCTGTCCGGCGTCAGCAATGACATGCGCGAGCTCGAGGCGAGCACCGATGCCCATGCAAGGCTCGCGATCGACTACTTCGTCTACCGGATCGGGCTCAGCGCCGGCATGTTGGCCGCGGCCTTGCAGGGTTTGGACGCCTTCGTCTTCACCGCCGGCATCGGCGAGAACTCGGCATCGATCCGGGCGCGCGTGGCAGAGCAGCTCGCCTGGCTCGGTGTGACCCTCGATGCCGACGAAAATGCCCGTCATTCGCGGCTGATCTCGCATTCCGGCAGTCGCATCCCCGTCTATGTCGTCCCGACCGACGAGGAGCTGATGATTGCGCAGCACACGCTGGCGATGCTGGTCAACGGCTCGTCGCAAAACACACGATCTGAGAGGGCGTCATGATCCCAGTATTCCCGGACAGCAAGGTGGCCCTGAAGGGAAAGAGGGGCCTGATCGTCGGCATCGCCAACGACCAGTCCATCGCCTGGGGCTGTGCGCGGGCGTTTCGTGCACTCGGCGCCGATCTCGCCGTCACCTACCTGAACGATCGCGCCAAGAAGCATGTCGAGCCCCTGGCGCAGGAGCTGCAGGCGCCGATCTTCATGCCGCTGGACGTGATGGTCGAAGGCCAGATCGAAGCGGTGTTCGAGCGCATTGCGGCCGAGTGGGGCCAGCTCGACTTCCTGCTTCATTCGATCGCCTTCTCGCCCAAGGAGGCGTTGCACGGCCGCGTCGTCGACGTCGGCCGCGACGGCTTCCTCAAGACCATGGACGTTTCGTGCTGGTCGTTCATGCGCATGGCCCATCTCGCCGAGCCGCTGATGAAGAACGGCGGCACTCTGTTCACCATGACCTATTACGGCAGCCAGATGGTGGTGGAGAACTACAACGTCATGGGCGTGGCCAAGGCCGCGCTCGAGGCGTCGGTCCGCTACATCGCGGCCGAACTCGGTCCGAAGGGCATCCGCGTTCACGCGATCTCGCCGGGCCCGCTGGCGACGCGCGCCGCCTCAGGCATTCCCGAATTCGACGAGCTCATGGACAAGGCGCAGTCGAAGGCGCCGTCGCGCAGCCTCGTCAGCATCGACGACGTCGGCAACGCCACGGCCTTTCTGGCGCTCGACGGCGCCAAGCTGATCACCGGCGGCGTGCTCTACATCGACGGCGGCTATCACATCATCGACTGACCCCGGCCGCGTGTCGTCACGCCGCCTTGGCAGCCAGTGGGCTGTGGGCTGATCTTGGCATCATGCCAGTGTTTTGCCCGACGGGTCAAACGGCTTTCGCCGGCAGAAAAGAGCCGGAAGAAAAAAGCGCAATGTCGTCAATGCCCCCGCTACTGTGCATGGGGTTGTTTTCGACCTGTTTGATTCAGCGATAGTGCAGGGCGATCAGCTCGGCGACGCAGGCGGGCTTGTTGCCCCCTTCGATCTCGATCACGAGGTGATAGTTGACGCGCAGCCCGTCCGGCGGCACGTCCTCGGCTTCGGCGACGGTGACGCGGCCGCGCAGCCTGGAGCCCGCCGGCACCGGTGCCAAATATCTGATCCGGTCGGCGCCGTAGTTCAGCGTGTTGCGCAGGCCCTTCAGGCCGATCACCGAGCGGATGAAGAGCGGCGCGAGCGCCAGCGACAGCAGGCCGTGGGCGATGGTGGTGCCGCCGGGCATCTCCCTGGCAGCGCGCTCCTGGTCGACATGGATCCATTGCTCGTCGCAGGTCGCCTCCGCAAACTGGTTGATGCGCTCTTGCGACACCTCGACCCAGTCGCTGACGCCGATCTCGGTACCGACGGCGGATTTGATCTCGTTGAAATCGCTGAAGACGCGCATGGTCACCCCGTCAGATCTTCATTTCCGGGACGGTGTCGGGAATGGCGAGCTCGGCCTCCGTCACCGCCAGGACCTCGCCGATGCTGATGCCCGGTGCCGTTTCCAGCAGCGTCGCCTTGCCATCGGGAAAGCCGATCACGGCCATGTCGGTGACGACGAGGTTCACCGGTCGTGCCGAGGTCAGGGGCAGCGTGCATTTGGCAACGATCTTCGACTTGCCCTTGGCCGCGTGCTGCATCGCGACGATGACGCGCTTGGCACCGCTGACGAGATCCATCGCGCCGCCCATGCCCGGGACCATCTTGCCGGGGATCATCCAGTTGGCGAGCAGGCCGTGCGCATCGACCTGAAGGCCGCCCAGCACGGTGACGTCGACATGGCCGCCGCGGATCAGGCCGAACGACATCGCGCTGTCGAAGGTCGCGGCGCCCGGAAGCGCGCTGATCGGGCGGCCGCCGGCATCGGTGAGCAGGGGATGCGCCAGGCCCTGCTCCGGTATCGGCCCGGTGCCGATCAGCCCGTTCTCGGACTGGAAGAAGACCTTGAGATCGGATGGCACGTAGTTCGCGACCAGCGTCGGGATGCCGATGCCGAGATTGACGAGATTTCCTTGGCGGAGCTCCTTGGCGACGCGCCGGGCAATGATGATCTGCGGATCCATGGGGTCACCCGTTCGCAATGATGTAGTCGACCAGCGGCGCCGGCGTGACGACGTGATCGGGTGCGATGACGCCGACGGGCACGATGTGCTCGGCTGCGACGATGACCGTGTCGGCCGCCATGGCCATGATCGGATTGAAATTGCGCGCGGTCAGCGCGTAGGCGAGATTGCCGAGATAGTCGGCGAGGAAGGCGTGGATCAGCGCGAACTGGGCGCGAATGGCCGTCTCCAGCAGAAACGGCTTGCCGTCGACCTCGATCTGGCGCTTGCCCTCCGCAACGAGGGTGCCGACGCCGGTCGGCGTGAGCACGCCGCCCAATCCGCAGCCGCCCGCCCTGATGCGTTCGACGAACGTGCCTTGCGGGACCAGATCGACCGAGATCTGGTTGCCGAGCATCTGCTGCTGGGCCTTGGGATTGAGGCCGATATGCGTCGCCGTCAGCTTCGAGACCAGGGTCGCATCGAACAGCTTGCCGACGCCCTTGCCGGGCGTAGCCGCGTCGTTGCAGATCAGGGACAGGCCTGCCTTGTTCTGCCGGACGAGTTCGTCCAGCAGACGTTCCGGTGTCCCGACGCCCATGAACCCGCCGACCATGACGCTCGCGCCGGACGGGATCATCGCGACGGCTTCTTCGACGGAAACGGCCTTCATGGTCGGACCTCCGGTCGGCAAGTGCAAGTTGAAGTGCGGGTCGATGTTGGCGGCGGGCGGTCTCGCGGCTTTGATCTGCGTCAAGGCTGCCGGCTCATTGCTGCGGGACGACGCCGATGCTTTCCAGCGTCTCGTTCCAGAGCCTGCGTACCTCGGCATGCCGCCGGTCAAGCGCTGCGCTTAACGCATCCCTGAAAGGAAGCAGATCCGGCTTCTTCAGGAACAGGATCTGCGCCTGCAATAGCCGGCCGCTCTCGAACTCGATGCGGCGCAGTGCCGTCACGAAAGCATCGTTGACATTGGCGTCCGTCGGCAGCAGGGCCGCGGGCCGGATCCCGGCGTGAACGGCGTGCGCCAGGACGGCGAGCTGGACCGCCTGCGCGCGGGCGTGATCGGCGATGCCTTCGATCGGTGCCGGGAGCCAGGCCATCTCCCAGGACGCGGCCAGGGGGCCCAGCGCGAGATCCGGGACCCAGGCCGTCGCACGCATCAGCAGCGAAACGATCTCGCTCTCGCGGTAGAGCTGGGCGTTCAGCTCGGTCTGCCAGACGGCGTCGAACTTCGCGGGAAGGGCGAGTGCGAATTGCCGCGCCAGCGCGCCATGGGCGGAGAGCAGGAATGCGGAGACCCGCGACTGCTGACGCGGTGGGACGCGGCCGTCGGCTTCCAGCGGTCCGAGGAAAGCGCTCATGTTGCCGCCCTCTGCACCGGGATCGCGCGCAGATGGTCGTAGCCGTCCGGAAACGGCGAAAAATCTCCGCCGGCCTGTTCAGGCGCGATCAGGACCCGCTTGTTGCCTTGCCAACGCCCGGCCATGACGTCCTCGGCAAAGCGCGCCAGCAGGTCTGCCGTAAGGGCCGCCTTTTCCAGCGTGAAGGCGTGATAGGCCTTCGGGATGATGACGAGGGCGCTGTCGGGAATCTCGACCCGCAGGGTCTCGTGCAAGGAGCGTGGCGTGAGGAAGTCGAACTCGCCATTCAGGATCATGGTCGGGACGGCGATGGCGGAGAGCTGAGGTGTCAGCGGCTTGAAGTCGAGAAAGGACTCCATCAGGTTCTGAAGCGCGTAGACGTCGTTCACCAGCCAGCCCTGCCGTTTCACGCTATCCAGCTTGTCCAGCAGCGGCTGCAGCCATTGATCAGAGAGGTTCATCGGCAGCAGCAGATCCTGGAGATAACTGGTGCCGCCGAGGATGAGCCCGGTGCGCAAGGCATTGCCGATCAGCAGCAGTTGCGGCGAAAGCTCTGCAAAGCAGCTCATCGGCACGAGGCCGGACAGCCGCGCGCCGTGCTCGATGGCATAGCGCAGCGCGATCAGCCCGCCAAAGCTGATGCCGCCGAGGAAGACCGGACCATCGCCGAGTTCGCCGATCAGACGATGCAGCACCGCGACGTGGTCGTCCTGGTTGATGAACAGCGCCGGCTTGTCGGAGGCGCCCTGGCCGAGCAGATCGAATGTTGCGACGCGAAACTGACGTGCGATCAGCGCGTCGCGATAGGCGCCCCAGAGCTCGGAGTATTGCGTGAGACCGTTAACCAGCACATAGGCCGGCGCACCCGCCGGCCCGTCGAGCTCATAGCGGATCCGATATGAGCCATGACTGAGGAAGGGCATTGCGGGCACCGGCCGGCGTGATGATGGCCGCGATCCTCGGCGCCGGCGCGCGGATTCCATTGAGCTAAATCAAACCTCCCGGGTGCATGCAACCTAGCGTGCGCGGAAAACACCGCCATGAGGGAGGTCGCCATGACCGGGAGAAGCGCGCTCGAGCGTTGCATCGTCTGCCTGATCTTGTTGCTGGTCGGCACCGCGCTTGCGGTAGCGCAGCCGTTCACGCGCCGCTCGTCGCAGATGCAGCATGACGGCCTCAAGAAGACCTATGAGATCGGCAATTTTCGCCTGGGCGGAAAGTACGACCTGGCCGATCCCTCGAAATGGGAGAATGGCGGCGAGGGCGGCGTGACGCTGGAGTCGCTCGGCGGCGGCAAGCTGCGCACCAGCTACATCGCGATCGGCAACGCGCGGCGCAATGCCGCCGGCGAGATCACCAATGCCGTCGTGATCAACTCCTATTATTCCGGCGACTCCACCGACATGTACGAGCAGTGGGTCAAAGGCGCCGCCCTGTCAGGCGGCGTCCCGGTCATCGGCCCTGGCCGGCCGATCGACACCGACCGCTATTACGTCATCATGGTCGATCCGCTCGGCACCTGGGGTGCGAGCAAGCCATCCGATGGTCTCGGCATCAAGTTTCCGCAGTACAGCTACTACGACATGGTGCAGGCGAACTACCGTTTGTTGCGCGACGAGCTGAAGGTCGCGCGCGTCGCGCTGGTCACCGGCGTCTCCATGGGCGGCACCCAGACCTATGTCTGGGGCGTGATGCATCCTGAATATGTCAGCGCGATCATGCCGATCGGCGGCACCACGCAGTCCGACGGCGAAGATCCCGTCGGCAACTGGACCTTTCAGATGATGACGGCCGCGATCCAGGGCGATCCGGTCTGGCAGGTGACCAAGGGTGACTATTACAAGCTGCCCAAGGAGAAGCACCCGGTGCCGGGCGTGGCCTTTGGCTGGTCGATCCTCGGCATGACGGGCTATGACTTCGCCTTCCGAACGACCCAGAACTGGGCGGCGGTCCAGCCCGAGATCTTCTACTGGGACCCGCCGAACGAGAAAGCCGGATTGAACGTCACGAACCGCGCCAAGCTCTATGACGCTGTCGATCTGGTCTGGCGCAACCGGGTCGGCGAGACGCACAACGTCAACCCGTATCTCGGCCGCATCCAGGCGCGCACGCTGGTGATGCACATCACCAACGATCTCTGGCTGAACTTCAAGCTCGCCCAGAAGGCGGTCGACCGCGTGCCCGGCGCGGATCTGATCGCCGAGGAAAGCCCGGTCGCCCATTACGGCGTGTTCCCGCTGATCAACAATCGGAAGAACGATCCGAAGTTCGTCGCCTTCATGGACGACGTCGCGAGCCTCGATCGCGCACAGAAATTCGTCGACAAGAATTATCGCGTGGCCGACGTTGCCCAGAACATCGACCCGAAGAAGTCGTTCTGGAAGGCGTATGTGACCTATCCCTATCCGGTCAAGTTCGGCAACGCCAAGGACAAGAGCGGCAATTCCTGGGAAATCGGGTACATGGACGAGTACGCCGGCACCGACAAGGATCCGAAGGTGCTCGTCATCATCCACGGCAAGGGCGCCTTCGGCGGGCACTACGGCAACATCATGCAGTATGCCTTGCGCAGTGGCCTGCGCGTGATCGTGCCCGACCTGCCGCATTACGGCATGTCTGGTCCCGGCAATCTCGACAAGAGCCCGGCGCGCACCATGCAGGACATGCGCGAGGTCATCTACGATCTCGTCGTCAACCAGCTCGGCGTCAAGAAGGCCTATTATCTCGGCCACTCGCTGGGCGGCCAATTCGTGGCGGGCTACGCGCTGACCTGGCCGGACGCGGTGCAGGGCCTCGCCCTGGAGGCACCCTCCGGTCTCGAGGAATATCCGCGCGAGATCACCATCGCCAAGGACAAGAAGGCGCCACTCTTCGCGGACGGCCTCGGCCGCGATTTCGACAAGTGGAAGCAGGTCTGGGACCAGACCGGCATCCTCGCGGCGGAGAAGGCGCGCGACGAGCAGAACATCCGTGACTTCTTCTACTTCAAGAAGCGTGATCCGAACACCGGTGCGGTATCGGCGGCCAAGAGCGGGTACTTCTTCAGCGACAGCGAATATGCCCGCTTGCACACCGAGCAGCGCGTCGGGCTCACCAAGGGCAACCCGAAGGAGCTCGAGCAATGGTGCAACGTCTTCATCTTCGACATCTACACGATCGGAGCGGAGCTCCAGCAGGATGATCCGAAGAATCTCTACGAGCGTATCACCCAGATCAAGGCGCCGATCTTCCTGTCATTCGGCGATAAGGAGCCGTTCATTCCGACGCCCGCTTTCAACGGGCTCACGGACCTCGGGCGCGACGTCATCACGCCATTCATGTCGCGGATGACCAATGCCGGCAACCGGCCGATCCTCAAGATCTATCCGGAGACCGGACATTTCATCCATACGGATAACCCGGTCGAGTTCTCCGTCGACGTGGTCGATTTCGTCACCAAGGGAACGGTTGACACGTCGTCACCGCTCGGCACCGACCGCATGATCAGGGGCGCGGTGGCGTCGGCGCTGCCGGTGGCGCCAACGCCTCCCGGCGCGGCGCCGACGGCGGGCCTCAACAAATAGGACGCAGCGATGCCACGGGTGCAGGCGGGCGAGGTCCAGCTTGGCTGGCGAGAGTGGGGAGAGGGCGACACCACCGTCGTCTTCATCCACGGCAATCTCGCCAGCAAGGACTGGATCGAGCTTGCTGCCCCGCTGTTTCCAAAAGGGCTGCGCGTCATCGGGCTGGACTGGCGCGGATGCGGTGACAGCGATCGGCCGAAGCCGAACGCGGACTATTCCAACTATTCCATGCAGCAGCATGCCGAGGATATGCTGGCGGCGCTGGATGCGCTGGAGATCGGTTACTGCCATCTCGCGACGCATTCGACCGGCGGCATCATCGCCGCGCGCATGCTGCTGACGCAGCCGCTGCGCTTCGGGCGGGTGCTCGCGCTCGATCCGGTGACGCCGCTCGGCATGGCCTTTGACGCCGACCAGCTCGGCCTGTTCCGGTCGATGATGACGAGCAAGGCATTGACTCGCACGATCATGGCGACGGCAGCGTCCTCGCTGTTCACGCCGGAAAGCATGGCGCCGAACGCAGTCCCGCGCTTCCGCGAAGGGGTGAGCGAGATCGAGGCGTTGTTCGACCGTATCATCGACCAGACGTTTGGCGTCTCGGAAGGAATCTGGATCGGCACCCCCGTCAACCTCACGCGCGAAAAGCAAAGCCGTGAGCTCGAGCGCCGCATGCCGGAACTGCGGCATCCGCATATGGTGCTGTGGGGGGAAAGGGACGGCTGGATTGCCCCGGACGATCTTCGCGCGATGGCCAAGGCGATGCCGGATTGCCGTCTCGTGATCGTGCCGGGCATCGGGCATTCGATGAATCTCGAACGACCGGCGCTCTATGCGGGTTATTTCGGCGCCTGGTTCGGAGGCTTGCCTTCCAGCTCCAGGTCCTGACTGATCTCACAACACGGGCGGTCCTGGCGCTGGCTCAACGCCAGTACAAGACTTCCCATCATCAGGCCGATCGCAGCGATCCAGCCACCAAGTGCGCGGACGGCAATGGTGCGCCAGCGGATGTTGCGCTGTCCGAATTCGTTCGCCCGAAGACCGCGGTCAGCCGCCGCCGCGGCCAGCATCTAGAAGGTGGCGCCCATTGCTGCGAGACGTTGATGCGCCCGGTCACGCGCGGCTTCGATCGGCTGCTGCGGTCCCGTGGTCGGACCGATCAGAACGAAACGGACATCGTTGATTCCGATGAAGCGCAGGATTTCCCGCAGGTAAGGCGTCGCCATGTCGATGCGGCCGCGGTTCATGCCGGTGGCAAAGTCGCTGCCGCTGGCGATGATCACCAGCGTCGGCCGATCCTGCAGCAGCGGCAGATAGCCCTGCAACGGATCGAACCGGAAGGTGAGCCCGGGCTGGACGATGATGTCGAACCACTGCTTGAGCTTGTAGGGGATGCCGAAGTTCCACATCGGCGTCGAGATCAGCACCCGATCGGCGAGCGAAAAGCGCAGCGCCATGCGCTCGGCTTCGGCAAAGCTCTCCCGTTGCGGGTCGGTGAAGGCCTGAGCCTTCATGCGCGCATATCTGGCCTCGACAATGGCGCCTGCGAATTCCGGCATCCGTTCGCGCCAGATGTCCACGACATCGATGTCCCAATCCGGCCGAGCCTTGCGGAAGCCGTCAAGAAAGACGCGCGCGCCGGCATTCGACTCGGACTCGGCGCGGGGCGAGCAGGACAGATGCAGGAGCTTTGCCATCTCATCCCAGCGCTCTGATGACGGCATCGGCCCTGGTCACGACGGCGACGTTCTGCATGGCAAAATTGATCGAGGCGTTGTGCCAGTCGGCATTCATGGTCGAGCAGCAGTCTTCGGGCACGATCATGAAATAGCCCTTGTCGGCGCCGGTCCGCGCCGTGTGCTCGACCGACATGTTGGTCCATGCGCCGGTATTGATGATCATGTCGCGCCCCGTGGCTTTCAGGATCGTCTCCAGCCGCGTGCCCTCCCAGGCGCTCATTCGCATCTTCTCGACGACGAAATCGCCGGGCCGCGGCTCGAGGCCGGAAACGGGCGCGGCGCCCCAGCTTCCGCGCACCATCGCTTTGCTGTCGACGAGCCCTTCGAACAGCGGGGCGTTGAGCGTTACGCCGGGCGCGCCAGGCTCGACGACGAACCAGACATGGATGATGGCGACCCCGCGCGCGCGTGCGGCTTCCGCAAGGCGCCGGACGTTCTCGACGACATGCTGTTGCTTCGCGTGACCCGGTGCGCCCGAATCGGCGAAGGCGCCGCCGTCCATGATAACGTCGTTCTGGAGATCCTGGATGATCATTGCGCAGCGCTGCGGATCGAGCCGCATCTCGCCCTCGGTGAGAACAGGTGACGCCGGCGATGAACTCTGGACCGCTGCGCTGCCGCCGCGACGGCCGCTCATATAGGGCTCGTGACGCGGGCCGACCCGGGTCGGGATCGCATACACCGAATGGGTCGAGGTGAGATAGAGCGTGCGGAAATCCGGCCCGCCCCAAGCGAGGTTCGCGACCAGCTCCGGCACGCGGACCTTGCCGAGCAGCTCGCCCCGCGGCGAATAGATCCAGACGCCGCCGGGGGCGGTGACCCAGACATTGCCGTGCTGGTCGCACTTCATGCCGTCGGGCAGGCCCGGCTCCAGCTCGGAGCGGATGCCGCTTGCGAACACGTGTGCGTTCGAAAGCGTACCGTCGCTGTTGACCTCGAACAGGCGGATCAGCGCCTGCACGGTGTCGTTGACATAGAGCAGCTTCTCGTCCGGCGAGAAGCACAGCCCGTTCGGCTGATCGAACAGGTTGCGGTCCACCACGAGCTTCGGCTCGCCGCCGGGCATGACGCGAAAGACGCCCTGAAAGCCGAGCTGGCGCGGCCGCTCGACGCCATAGACGGGCATCCGTCCATACCAGGGGTCCGAGAAATAGATCGCGCCCGATGAGTGCACGCAGACATCGTTCGGGCTGTTGAGCTCCTGGCCGCCGAAATGCGACGCGAGCACCTCGCGCCGTCCGTCCGGGCGCTCGCGGACAAGCGATGAGGTCGCGTGCTCGCAGACGATCAGATTGAGCTCGGCGTCATAGGTCATGCCGTTGCATTTGTTCGAGGGACGCTTGACCTCGACGATACCGCGCCGCGCATCCCAGCGCCGGCGCACGTCGGCCGGCATGTCCGAGAACAGCAGGTAATGATCGACCGGATGCCAGATCGGCCCTTCCGTGAAGTCGAAGCCGGTGCCGACCTGCGCGACCGGCGCATAGGGATCGATCAGGTTCTCGAACTCGCTTCGCAGGGTGACATGCGTCATCGGTCGATCCTCGGACGCATGATCCGGAAAAGTGTTGAGCGGTTTTCCGAAAGGATCATGCGCAAAAAAAGCCTCACGCCGGGAACCAGTTGCGCTGGGGCAGCGACTGTACGATCGGACCGGGAACCTGGTCATGCAGCCGACCCACGACATTGCCGCCTTCGATCTTGGCGGGCCGGTCGTGCACGGGGAGGAGGTAGCGCGAATTGCTGAGCAGCCTCTTGATCGCGGCCTTCTCCGCACGCTTGCTGGTGCCATGGTTGCCGGTGGTGCGCGGCTCCCAATCGTGAATCTCGTGGAAGGGCGTGACGATCTGGTCGTTGAAGTCGTAGATGACGTCGCCACAAATGGTGGCGATGCCATCGGCGGTGTGGACGATGATGTTCATCGAGCCCTCGGTGTGGGCGTTGGCCGCATCGCAATAGACGCCGGGCATCAGCTCGATCGGACCGGTGATCTCGAGGTCGAGGAAGCGCAGCGCGCTCTTGGTGTGCAGGCGGTCGATCAGGTGCTTGATGTCGGGCGCCGGATATTGCGGATGCATCAGGCCGGAGACGGAATATTCGAGCTCCTTGCGGTTGACGACGACGGTCGTGTTCATCGGGAACAGATCGTCCTTGCCGGCATGGTCGATGTGCAGATGGGTGTGGCAGACAAAGCGCACGTCGCCCATGCGTACGCCGTGGCGCGCGAGCTGGTTCTCGATCATGTGCTCATGGTACTGCAGCCCCCGCATGCCCAGCGTCTCCATGATCTGGTTGGAGCGATAGCCGGTGTCGACCACGACCGGGTAGGGGCCGCCGAGGATCAGGAAGCCGAGGGTAAGGACGCGGCGGGTGCGGCCGCAGTCGCGTCCGAGCACCAGGAAGCTCGATTCCAGCTCGATATCGCCGTAGTCCAGGATCTTGATCTCCAGCGCCATACGTTGCCCTCCTGTCTCGTTTCTTGTCTGTCAAAGCCGGTAGACGCGCGTCGCCGTCGTCCTGAAGATTGCGTCCTGCTGCTCCGCACTGAACGGGGCGGCGGCTGCGCGAAAGGCACTGACGAGGTCGCGATAGCTGGTCCATAATTTCTCGATCGGGAAGTTGGAGCCGAACAGGCAGCGCTCGGCGCCGAAAATCGCAACCGTATCGGTGAGCACGGCCGCGATATGGGCGGGATCGTTACGATGGATGAAGGTCCCGAGCCCGGACAGTTTCGAGACCACGTTCGGGCATGTGGCGAGGCGAGCCATGCCCGCACGCCAGGCCGCGCGGCCCGCCGGCGAGAGATCCTCCAGCATGCCGGCATGCTGGAGGATGAACGTCACCTTGGGGCAGGACTCCGCCAGCAGCGCGGCATCCGGCATCTGCGGCGTGAACACCTGCAGCTCGAAGCTCCAGCCGTAATCGGCGAGATGCGCGACGTTGCGACGGGTTACGGGATCGGCGCACAGGTCCGGACGAGCCGCGAAGCGGTACAGCGGGTTCTCGTGCCAGTGCAGCTGCATGCGCACGCCGCGCAGCAGCGGATAGCGCTTCAGGCTGTCGAGCTGCGGGCGCACGTCGTCGGCCGCGAAATTGGCGTAGGCGACGATGGCATGCGGCCAGCCGTGCTCGTCGGCCGTGCGCTGCACCCAGGCTGCTTCTTCCTCGAAGTGGTCTTGTGCCCAATTGGTCTGCACGTAGACGGAGCGCGTGACCCCGACGCCCTCGAGATCGGCGAGATACTCCTCGATCGGATAATCGCGGCGGATCGGCTCGTAGGGTCCGAAGATGCGCGGCTGCATGGGGCCGGTCAGCCAGGGCAGGTCGGCCTGCCGCCAGATGTGATGATGGCCATCGACAATACCGTTCACGCAACTCTCCTTCGTCCCAGTGCAAGGACATGGGCGACGATCGAGGCACTCGATCCGCCGTCCACGAGATCGTCGACGAAGCGTTCGATCGCGACGAGCGCTTCGGTCTGCGGGCGGAACGCGGGGCCTGTCGCGAGCGGCGTCAGCCAGCTCAGGCGCCAGGCCCGGCGCGACAATTTCGCGGCCGCGTCGCGAAGCGCGTCGGGCTCACCGCGCTCGAGCCCGTCGGACACGATGACCACGGCGGCACCGCGGGCGTATCCTCCGAACCGTGGCACAGCCAGGAACGCCTGCAGCGCATCGCCGATGCGGGTGCCGCCGTCCCAGTCGCTGACCAGATGCGCCGCGGCATTCATTGCCTGCTCCCGCCGCTTCAGCCGCAGAGCGCGGGTAACGCGGGTAAGCCGGGTGCCGAAGGTGAAGACCTCGACATTGGGCGCGGCCTGCACCAGCGCATGCGCGAGCTTCATGTTTTCCTCGGTGCGGCTCTTCATCGAGCCGGAGACGTCGATCAGCAGCAGCATCTTGCGTGGGCGCTGGCGCCGCTTCATGTGGCCGAGCCGCAGGATCTCGCCGTCGCTGCGGACGCTGTCGCGCAAGGTGCGGCGGAGATCGGCGAAGGGGCCGCGCCGTGCCCGCATGCGGCGGTGCCCGCGCCGCCGGGGCAGGCGCCGCGGGGCTTCGCGCGCCAGGCGGCGGAGCGGATCGGTCGTGGAGAGCTGGGCGAACCGGCGCTCGACCAGCGCCTCGGTGCGTGTTGCGGTCTGGCCTGATTCATTGGCGTCATCGGAGAAGAGGGGCTCCTCGTCGCCGCGGCCTTCCTCCTGGAGACGGACGGTCTCGTCATCCTCGCCGTCGTCAGTGTGCGCGATGGCCTCGCTGCCGCGGAAATGAAGGTCGAACAGCCGGTCGAAGGTGGCGCGGCGCTCGGGCGGCGGGGCGAGGGTGGCGAGGGCGGATTGCCTGATGTCGTCGAGGTCGCGCGGACCGAGCAATGCGATCGCGGCGAGAAAGGCGATGGTCTGCTCCGGCGCAACGGCGAAATCGTTGGCGCGCAGCAGCGCGACGAAGGAAATGAAGACGCGGGCGGGGTGCGGGAGCTGCAGCTCGGTGCTCATGCGGTCGCCTCCGCGAGCATGGCATCAAGCCGGGGGGCGATGAAGTGCAGGTCTTCCTCGTCCTTCAGCGCCACGCCGATCGACCGCCTGAAGGCGTCGGGCCAGCGCGCGCCGCCCTTGTTGAGCAATGTTGCGGCCTCGGCCCAATCGACGGCCTCGGCGATGCCGGGCGCCTTGCTCAGCGGCTCGCGGCGCAATTTCTCGACGGCCACGACGACGGCGCGGGCCGTGGCTTCGGCGACGCTGGAGGCGCGCATCATGATGATCCGCGCCTCCCGCTCAGCGGTGGGATAGTCGATCCAGTGATAGACGCAGCGGCGGCGCAAGGCTTCGTGCAGATCGCGCGTCCGGTTCGAGGTGAGCACGACGACCGGGCGCTCGGCCGCGCGGATCGTACCGCGCTCGGGAATGGATATCTGGAAGTCGGAGAGGAATTCGAGCAGAAATGCCTCGAACTCCTGGTCGGCCCGGTCGATCTCGTCGATCAGCAGCACGGTGGAATCGGGCGCGCGGAGCGCTGCCAGCATCGGCCGCTCGATCAGGAAGGTCTCGCCGTAGATGTCGATGCTGTCGTCGCCGGCCTGACGGATCGCAAGCATCTGGCGCGGGTAGTTCCATTCGTAGAGCGCGGCCGAGGCGTCGATGCCCTCGTAGCACTGCAGGCGCATCAATCGGCGGCCGAGCACGGCGGCGATGGCCTTCGCCGCTTCCGTCTTGCCGACGCCGGGCGCACCTTCCAGAAGAAGCGGCTTGCCGAGGGCGAGGCCGAGATAGGCGGCGGTCGCGAGTCCTTCGTCGGCGAGGTAATAGGCTGCCCGCAGCGCCTTCTCCAGCGCCTCCGGGCTGTCGATGCCGACGATGTTGCTGCGAACCGCCACGGCGTTTCCCTCAGCGCCGCGCCTGCGGTCGCGCCCCGCCCTGCGTCTTGATTGCCCGCAGCACCTTTTCCGGCGTGATTGGCAAATCGTCGATCCGCACGCCGACGGCGTTGAAGATCGCGTTGGCGACGGCCGGCAGCACCGGGTTGGCGCACATCTCGCCGGGACCCTTGGCGCCGAACGGTCCGTCGGGCGCGGGGCGTTCCAGCACGGCGATATCATGCGGGCAGATGTCGCCGGGACCGGGCATCAGATATTCGACGAAGTCGCGGGGGCCATGAACGGGATCGGGATAGTAAGGTTCGGGCGTCTCGTAGAGCGCGTGGCTGACGCCCATCCAGGCGCCGCCGACCAGCTGCTGCTCGACCAGGCGCGGGTTGAGGGCGCGGCCGAGCTCATAGGCGGAGTCCATCCGGACCATCGCTACCTCGCCCGTCTCGTCGTCGACCTCGACCTCGGCGACCAGACAGGCATGCGCGTAGCAGGTCGCCGGCGACATCTCGCCGGTTTCGGGGTCGACGTCGGAGAGCGGCACGAGGAAGATGCCGCGGCCGGAGATGGTCTTGCCCTGCTTGAACTGCGCCGCGATCGCGACATCCTTGGTCGATATCGAGCGATGAGGCGCGCCCTTGACATGGATGTTGCCGCGGCCGTCGGTTTCGAGATCTGCGGCGTTGACCTCGAGCTCCTCGGCTGCCGCCTCCATCATCACGCCGCGCGCCTCGCGGGCGGCGGCCATCACGGCGTTGCCGACGCGATGGGTGCCGCGCGAGGCGAACGAGCCCATGCAATGCGGGCCGGTGTCGGAATCGGCGGTGTCGACATAGACGTCCTCGACCGGTACGCCCAAGGTCTCCGCGCAGATCTGCCGTGTTACCGACTTCATGCCCTGGCCGAGATCGATCGACGACAGTGCCACGGTGAACTTACCGCTCGGGTTGGAATGCACCAGCGCCTGGCTCGGATCGCCGCCGAGATTCATGCCGATGGGATAGTTGATCGACGCCATGCCGCGTCCGCGATACGTGGTCATCTCAACGCCTCCTGGTGCCGAAGACAGAGGAGAAACGGGTCGCGCCATGCGAGGGCGCCGCTGGCCGTGGCGGCGGGGGCGGCGGAGCTGGTGGTGTCGGCTCGCGCGGTGGTTCGCGGGTGACAGTGGGCGGAATCCGGTCATAGCTGGTGCGTTGCTGCGCCGGGGCCGTTGGTCGGCTGCGCGAATCCGTGGGCGTTGGCGGGATCACAGCGCGGCTGCCGCCGCCGTCCTTGCGTGAGGAGGCGCGCTTGAACTCGTCGCGGATTGGCCACTTTGCTTTTTCGGCGGCGACCTGGACGCATTCGATCAATGCGGTGTTCTTGGCCTCGCGCCGGTGCGCCTTCATGTCGCCGTCGCGATAGGCATTGAGGATGCGGAACTCCATCGGGTCCATGCCGACGAGGTTGGCCAGCTTGTCCATCTGGCATTCGATAGCGAAGTCCATCGCGGTGACGCCGAAGCCGCGCATGGCGGTCGCGGGCGTGCGATTGGTAAAGACGCAATAGACGTCGCCATAGACGTTTGGGATCGTATAGGGCCCCGGCAGATGCGCGGCACATTTCACGGCGGCGTAGCTCGACAGCCGCGTATAGGCGCCGCTGTCGAAATAGGCGCGGATCTTGCGTGCGACGATACGGCCGTCGCGCATCACGCCGTCCTTGATGTAGATGCGTTCGGCGCCACGCGGCGGGCCGTACTGCATCTCCTCCTCGCGTCCGAACACGTAGCGGACGGGCCGCCCCGTCAGCATCGCGCCGAGGATCGCGAGCGGCTCGGTCAGGGTGTCGACCTTGCCGCCGAAACCGCCGCCCACGGTGCCGCCGATGAAGTGGAAGGTGTTGGAGGGCACGTCCAGGATCTTGGCGCAGGTGTCGACCGAGAAGAACAGCGCCTGGGTCGAGGTGTAGACGACATAGCGGCCGTTGGTGTCAGGGGCTGCGATCGCCCCGTTCGTCTCGGTCGGCGCGTGTTCGATCGGCGACATCTGGTAGCGCTGCTCGAGCACGTGGTCGGCGGTTGCAAGTGCCGCATCGGCGTCGCCGAAGCGCAGGCGCTGGTGATCGTAGACGTCGTGATAGGTGAACGTGTTCTTCGGATAGGTCTCGTTGACCACGGGCGCGCCGGGCTTCAGCGCGTCCTCGACGTCGAACACGGTCGGGAGCGGCTCATAGTCGATCCGGACTTTTGCGATCGCCTCGAAGGCCTCGCGCTCGCTGTCCGCAACGATGGCCAGGATCGGCTCGCCCTTGTAACGCACCTTATCGACCGCCAGCGAGGGCTCGTCGTCCTTGCCGAAGTTGATGAGGCTCAGCAGCGTGTTGTGGTTGCGCGGCACGTCCGCCCCGCGGATGATGCGGCGGACGCCGGCCGAGCGCTCGGCCTCGGTGGTGTCGATGCGGCGGAGCCTTGCATGCGCCTGCGTCGAGCGCACGACCTTCAGGTGCAGCATGCCCTGGAGCTTGTGGTCATTGAAATAGGTGGATGTGCCCGTGACATGGCCGAGCATGTCCTGGCGCTGGGTGCCCTTGCCGATTTCCTTTAAGTTATCGTCGCGCTCGTCGGCGAAGATGTCCTTGCGCAGTTCTAGCATGGTCGCGCTCCCTTACGCGCTGACCCGGCCGCCGGCGGCGGCGAGGATGGCATTGATGATCGGCCCGTAGCCGGTGCAGCGGCAGATGTTGCCCGAGATGGCTTCGACGACCTCCTCGCGGCTGGGCGAGGGATTGCGGTCGAGCAGCGCCTTGGCGGCCATCAGCATGCCCGGCGTGCAATAGCCGCACTGGGCGGCAAAATGGTCGGCGAAGGCGCGCTGCAGCGGATGCAGGTTCGGGCCCTGCTTCATGCCGTCGAGCGTCTCGACCGAGCGGCCCGCGACGGTCTCGGCCAGTGTCAGGCAGGACAGGTGCAGCTCGCCGTCGATCAGCACGCTGCAGGTGCCGCAGCCGCCCTGGCCGCAGCCGAATTTCGGTGTCATGTCGCCGATCAGCTCGCGCAGTGCCACCAGCAGATTAGTGCCGCCATCGACGAAGATCGCGACGTCGCGGCCATTGTGACGAAATTGCAGGGGGATTTTTGCCATTTCGATCTATTCCTGTCCCGACAGCAGACGCCGCAGATGCACGCCGACGATCTCGCGGCGGTACCAGGCGCTGCCGAGCGCGTTGTCCGACGGCGATGTTCCTTCGCTTGCCGCCGATGCGGCCGCCGCGATGGTCGCGGCATCCAGTGATCGGCCCTCCAGTGTGCGCTCGGCGGCTCGGGCGCGGATCTGCGTCGGCGCCATCGAGCCCAGGGCGATCCGCGCACCCGCAATCCGGCCCCCGCTGATGGGCAGATGCGCGGCCAGCGTGATCACCGCGCCGCCCTTCGGCTTGATCCGCGCGATCTTGCGATAGCGGAAGGCGTCCGCACTCGCCGGCCTCGTGCAGGAGACCGACAGCACCAGCGTGCCGGCCTGCCGGTCGCGCCCCTGCAGGAACTCTTCGATCGGGATGTCCCGCGCGCCGAAGCCGCCTGCGACAGCGACGGTGGCGTCGAGCGCCAGCAGCGCCACGGTAAAATCGCCGTAGGGACTTGGCGCAAAGAGGTTGCCGCCCACGGTTCCCATATTGCGCACGGCAGGGCCGCCGATCGAGCGGGCTGGGGCGTGCAGGAAGGCGAGGCCGCGCTCGGCGAGCACGCGCGCGAAGGTGACGCCAGCCCCGAGCGTCACGCGCGGGCCGGACGCATCGATCCTGGTCAGCGCAAGATCCTGCGCGCGGACGACGGTCGAGATCGAGACATCGCCTTCGTTTAGCGCCCGCATCACCAGTGTCCCGCCGCCGAGGTAGCGCGCGCTGCGATCCGAGGACAGCGCTCCGGCTGCCTCGCTCGCATTTGCAAAAGTCTTTACCGTCACGGCCATGGCTTAAGCGGCCTCCTTCAGGTGTCGCCGGATCGCTTCGAACCCGGCTTGGTAAATGTCTTCGGCGACCATGTGGGTGATGCGCTCCCGGTCTTCGGATCTTGTCGTGAACCGCGACTCCCAGTGCCAGAAGGTGCGGTCGCCATCGGTGACCGGCAGCAGGCGGACATGGGCGACGTAGTTGAACATCGGGATCGGCGTATCGAGCAGGCAATAGCTGCAGGTCTGTTCCAGGTCGGACAGGGCCAGCAATTGCTCGCGCAGCTCGGAGCCGTCCTTGAGCTTGAACCGCCTGACGCAGCCGATCTTGTCGGCGGACTGCGCGCGTTCGATCGAGGAGGTCGCGACCGCCGGATGCCAGCGATCGTGCCCGTTGAAATCGCGCAGCAGGTTCCACACCGTGTCGGTCGGCGCGTTCAGGATCGTGCTCTTGACGACGTGCGGCACGGCTAGCCCTCTCTCGTTTTCTTCATCTCGCCCCGCTTGCGGGGAGAGGTCGGCGCGAAGCGCCAGGTGAGGGGGAGGCTCCGCGAGTCCAACTGCTTCCGTCCCCGGAGAGGCTCCCCCTCACCCCAAGCCTCTCCCCGCAAGCGGAGCGAGGGGGCGCAGTGTGCCTTGATCGAAACGGGTCGGGTCACGTCAGCCTCCGAACACGCGCTTCAAGGCATCGAAGCCGCCCTGGAATACGCCGCCGCCGATATTGCTGACGAGCTCGGTCTCGCGTTCCGGCGCGCAGTCGAATTCGGCGGTCCATTCCATGAAGGTCTGGTCGCCGTCGGTGACGGGCGTGAGCCGTAGGGTCGCGACGTAGTTCTCGACGCCCATGGGCGATTCCAGGATAGAGTAGGTGCAGAACATGTCGTAGTCGGAGAGGCCGAGCAGCTTCTCGCGGATCCGGTCGCCGTTGCGCAGGCGAAAATCTCGCACACAACCGATCTTGTCGGAGGGCTCGCCGCCCTCGATCCGGCTTTCGGCGATCGCTGGGTGCCAATTCGGCAGGCCGTTGAAATCGCGCACCCGCGCCCAGACGCGATCGTTGCGGGCGTTGACGACGGTGGAGACGTAGACGCGGGCCATGGCGCGACCTCAGCTTTTCTTTCGCGGACCGCGCTCGGCCGGCGGCTCGCCGCCTTCGGCCGCTTGCGGAGAGGCCGCCGGTTTGTCGCCGCCACCGCCGCCCTTACGCGCGGCATCCTTGATGCCCTGCATGTCGCGGGCCTCGCGGATCAGGCCGGGCATCTTTGCGAGGCTGCCGCCCTCGACGCCGATATCGGACAGGATGGAGTCGATCAGGGGCGCCTGGACGCGGTAGCGTAGCGCGGAGTCGATCACCTCGTCGGTGGCGCTGCGGCCGCCATTGCCACCGCCGTGCCCGTTGCCGTTGAGGCCGTCGACCTGGAGGATGCGGATGCCCTCGATCTTCTCCATCGGCTTGACGCTCTCGCGCACGATCCCCTCGATGCGGTCGAGCAGCTTGCGGCGGAACAGCGAGTAGCGCGCCTGATCCGTCAGCACGTTCTCGGCCTCGTTGAGCATTCGCTGCGCCTCGGCTTCAACGGTGGCGCGGATGCGCTCGGCTTCGGCCGCGATGCGCGTCTCCTCCGCCTGCTTCTCGGCGAGCAGAACTTCGACCGTCTTGCGCCGCTTGGCGATCTCACTCTCGCGAGCGGTGACGACACGCTCGGCCGCTTCGGTGGCGCGCATACGGGCTTCCTCGGCGGCGGCGCGCGCGGCGGACTCCTCCAGCGATTTCTGATGAATGGCGATCGCCTTCTCCATCAGGACGGTCTCGACGTCCTTTTCGCGGTTGACTTCGAGCTTGCGCAGCTCGCGCTCGCGGCCGATGCGGGCCTCGTCCAAGCCGCGATCCGACGCGATGCGGGCGCGCTCGACCTCCTCGCGGGAGGCAATCTCGGCCTCTTGCAGGGATTGCACGCGGGCGACCTCGAGCTGCTCGATGGCGCGCCGACGCTCGATGCGGGCGGCTTCCAGCGCCTGCTCGCGCGAGACGTCGGTGGTCTCGACCTCCTTGCGTGCGACGATCTCGGCCTGCTTGACCTGGCGATCGGCGTCGATGCGTTCGGAGCGCTTGGTGGAAAGTGCGATGACGCGATCCTCGTCGGCGATCTCGATCGCCTTCTTCTGCTCGATGTTGAGCACCTCGCGCTTCTTCGAGGAGTTGATGCGTTCGGCCTCGAGCGCGAGATCGACCGTGATCCGCTGGCGCTCGATGGCGTCGCGCCGTTTCAGCTCGGCCGCTTCCAGGATGCCGGTCCGCTCGATCTCGAGCGAACGGGTGTCGCGCTCGGCCTGGATGCGCTCGGCCGCGACCGCCTTCTCCTGCGCAATGCGGGCTGCTTCGATCGCCTCGCGCGAGGCGATGTCGGCTTCCTCGACGGCGCGGTTGCGGGCGATCTCCAGCGAACGCACGCGCTCCTCCTGGGCGATGCGGGAGGCTTCCGTCGCTTCGCGGGCCGCGATGCCGGCGACGTCGAGCGTCTGGTTGCGCTCGATCTCCAGCTGCCGGGTGTTCTGCTCGGCCGCGATGCGTTCTGCGGCCAGCGTCCGCTCGCGGGCGATGCGCGCGGCCTCGACCGTGCGCTGGGCCTCGATCTCGGCCTCCTGGATGGTGCGCACCTGCTTGATCTCCAGCGCGCGGGTGCGCTCGTCGGAGGAGATGCGCTCGACGTTGACGGTCATGGTCTGGGCGATGCGGGCCTTTTCGGTGGCCTCGCGCGCGGCGATCTCGGCCTCGTCCACGGCGCGGGTGCGCTCGATCTCGCGGCGCCGCGTCTCCTCTTCGTTGGCGATGCGGGCATCGGTGACGACGCGATCCTGCTGGATCCGGGCCTTCTCGATGGCTTCGCGCGCGGAAATCTCGGCTTCCTCGACCGTGCGCATCCGCTCGATCTCGCGCTGGCGCACCTCGCGCTCGGAGGCGATGCGGGTGGTGTCGATCGAGCGCTGGTTGGCGATCCTCGTCTTCTCGATCTCCTCGCGCGCCAGCAGCTCCTTCTCCTCGATGGTGCGGCTCCGCTCGATCTCCTTCTGACGGGTCTCGCGCTCCGAGGCGATGCGCGCTTCCGCGATCGCCTGATCGTTGGCGATGCGGGCGCGCTCGATGGCCTCGCGCGCCGAGATCTGCGCCTGTTCGGCCTCGGTCTCGCGCAGCGCCCGCTCGCGGGCCACTTCGGTGCGCTGGAGGGCGCGGCGCATCTCGATGTCGCGCTCCTGCTCCAGGCGCGCGGTCTCGCTCTCGCGCTCGATCTCGAGCGCCTGCCGCTCGGCCTCCAGGTTGCGGGAGCGGATCTTGATCATCGAGTCCTGCTCGATGTCGTTGCGCAGCTTCCGCTTGGCCTCGATGTCCTCCATCAGCCGGGTCAGACCTTCGGCGTCGAAGCGGTTCGAGGGGTTGAAGAATTCGAGGTCGGTCTGGTCGAGATCGGTGATCGCGACCGATTCCAGCTCGAGACCGTTCAGCGCGAGCGCCTCGGCCGCGTTGGTCTTGACCCGTGCGACATAGTCGCCGCGCCGCTCGTGCATCTCCTCCATGGTCATTTCGGAGGCGACCGAGCGGATCGCGGAGATGAACTTGCCGGCGAGCAGGGCATGCAGCTGCTCCGGTTCCATGGTGCGGCGGCCGAGCGTGGCGGCCGCAATCGAGACGGCTTCGCGGGTCGGCTGCACGCGCACATAGAAGTCGGCCTCGATGTCGACCCGCATGCGGTCGCGGGTGATCACGGCGTCCTGCCGCGAGCGCACGATGCCCATCGGCAGCACGTTCATGTTGACCGGCGTGTAGTCGTGGATGAACGGCAGCACGAAGGCGCCGCCATTGATGACCACGCGTTCGCCGAGGAAACCGGTCCGGACAAACGAGGTCTCCTTGGAGGAGCGGTGGTAGAGCCAGTTCACGATATAGACGCCAACCACGATCACGACGATCGCGACGATCAGCCAGAGGATCAATTCACCGACCAGCATCCCTGACATTTTTTCCTCCCTCGAACCTTCGGCTTATCGCGCGCCGATGGCCTTGAATTGACGTACCTGTTCCGTCAGCGCCCGCTCCACGGGCAGCCGCTCCATCGAGGAGGCACCATAGAAGCCGTGGCAATGACGGGTGTTCTTCATGATGAAATCGGCGTCGGCGGGATTTGCGATCGGGCCGCCATGGGCCAGCACCAGGATGTCCGGATTGACGCTGAGCGCCGCCGTGGCCCAGATGTCGATCCGCTCGGGGCAGTCCTTCAGCTTTGGCGCGGTCTGTGCGCCGATCGTGCCGCCTGTCGTCAGCCCCATGTGGCAGACGATGATGTCGGCACCGGCGATCGCCATCGCGGCGGCCTCCTTCTCGCTGAATACGTAGGGCGTGGTCAGCATGTCCTTGTCATGGGCCTTCGCGATCATGTCGATCTCGAGCGCATAGGACATCCCGGTCTCTTCGAGATTGGCGCGGAAGGTGCCATCGATCAGACCGACCGTCGGAAAATTCTGGACGCCTGCGAAACCAAGTGCCTTGAGCTGATCGAGGAAGACGTCCATGTCGCGGAACGGGTCAGTGCCGTTGACGCCGGCAAGGACCGGCGTCTGACCGACCACCGGGAGGACTTCACTGGCCATTTCGAGCACGATGGCATTGGCATCGCCATAGGCCATCAGGCCCGCGAGCGAGCCGCGGCCGGCCATGCGATAGCGGCCCGAATTGTAGATGACGATGAGATCGACGCCGCCGGCCTCCTCGCATTTTGCCGACAGGCCGGTGCCGGCGCCGCCGCCGACGATCGGCTCGCCGCGCCTCGCCATGTCGCGGAACTTCTTCAGGAGGGCTGCGCGTTCAAACCTGGCCATCGGTCACCTCGCTAGTCTCCGTCGCGCAGCCATGCGGCCGAACAGCGTTCGGAACGCACTGACGATGGCGGCGGCGAACTCGGGATCGTTGATGTTTTTGGGCGTGCGAATGAGCTGACGATTGCCGGTCTGTCGCACGCTGCGCTCCAGCGCGCGGAACAGCGCGGCGTCGGCCTCCGGATCCCAGAACGGCTGGCCCCGCGCATCGAGCGCGGAGACGCCGCCCTCGGGCAGGAAGAAGCGGACAGGGCCGTCCATCTGGTTGAGCCGCTCGGCGATCCAGCGGCCCATGCGCTCGTTCTCCTCGGCCGTGGTCCGCATCAAGGTGACCTGCGGATTGTGGACGTGAAATTTGCGGCCGCGATAGCGCTCGGGAATGGTGTCGGGCGCGCCGAAATTGACCATGTCGAGCGCGCCGACCGAGCCGATGTAGGGAATCCGGCTGCGGATGATCGCACCAAAGCGATCTTCCGTCGCCGGGAACACGCCGCCCATCAGCAGGTCGCAGATCTCGGTCGTGGTGAGGTCGATGACGCTGGCGAGCTGGCCGGATTCGACCAGGTTTTCCATCGACCGGCCGCCGACGCCGGTGGCGTGGAAGACCAGGCATTCGAAATCGTCGCGCAGCTCGGCCGTGATCTTCTGCACCGCGGGTGTGGTGACGCCGAACATGGTGATGCCGACCGAGGGCAGGCCGCCAGCCTGGCGTGCCGTCGTGGCGCGTTCGTCGAGGCGCGCCTTGGCCATGCCGGCGAGCGCGTTGGCGCCGTTGGCCAGCACCGCGCGCGAGATCGAGTTCAGCCCCTGCACGTCCGTGACCGAGTACATCATCGTGATGTCGGCGGGGCCGACATAGGGTGCGACATCGCCCGAGGCGACGGAGGAGATGATCAGCTTGGGCACGCCGACGGGAAGGGTGCGCATGCCTGGCGCAACCAGCGACGCCGCGCCCGAGCCGCCGGCCGAGATCACGCCGGCAACGTTGCCCTGACGCCGCAGCCAGTTGGCGAACGCATCGGCCATCGCGGTCACGGCGGCGCCGCGGTCGGGGCCGAACACGGCGGATCCGCCGCGGCCGTGGTTCAGGGCAATCTCCTGCGCGGAGACATCGCAGCTGGAATGCTTGCCACTGGTCGAAACGTCGACCAGCCGCGTGCGAAGGCCGGTTGCCGCGATGATGTCGCGGATGAAGCGCAACTCGGTGCCTTTGGTGTCGAGGGTGCCGACGACCAGCACGACGGGCGGGCCGGCGGTCTGCGCCGCCATCGGCTCGCGCTTGCGCCGCGTCGTCTCCTCCAGCCGCGCGGCCTGCGTCGAGACCGTGCGGGCCGCCGCCTCGATGCGGGCGATCGGCGCCGGCTGCGACCATCGCGTCGGTGGCGTGGGATTGGAGATGTAGATGCGGACCGGTCCATCGCGCCGTGGCGTCGGCGCCGGTTTCGCCTCAGCCGGGGAGGCGGAGATGTCGACATCGGGCGCGAGCTCGGCGTGAAGGCCGACCCCGAGCAGGCGCCGCTGCAACTCGCGGTCGGCGGCCAGACGGCCGGAGTCGATGATGCGGTTGACGCGGCCGTTGACCATGATCGCGACATTGCGCGAGACCGCGGTGGCAACGCCGATGTTCTGTTCGATCACGAGCACGGACATGTCACCGTCCTCGCCCAGCTGCAGCAGCATCTCCTCGACCTGTGCGACGATGACGGGCGCGAGGCCTTCGGTCGGCTCGTCCATGATCAGGAGATGCGGATTGGTGAGCAGCGCGCGCGAGATCGCCAGCATCTGCTGCTCACCGCCGGAAAGCTGGCCGCCGCCATGATCCTTGCGTTCGGCGAGCCGCGGGAAGGTGTCGTAGATGCGCTCGACGGTCCAGGCGCCGGAGCGCAGCCCGCCGGCAAGCCGCAGATGCTCGTCGACGCTGAGCGAGCGCCAGAGACGCCGTCCTTGCGGCACATAGCCGACGCCGAGCCGCGCGATCTGGGCCGGCGGCCGCCGCGTGACGTCCTCGCCGCGCACGCGGATCGATCCGCCGCTCACGCCGACCAGCCCCATGATCGCCTTGCACAGCGTGGTCTTGCCCATGCCGTTGCGGCCGACGACGGAGAAAACGCCGCTCTCCAGCGTGACATCGACGCCTTGCAGCGCGTGGGAGTGACCGTAATAGACGTCGAGACCGCGGACTTCGAGCGCAGCGGGTGAGCGGCGGACCTCACTCATGGCCGCCTCCCAGATAGAGCTCCTGCACTTCGGGATCGGACTGGATCTCCTGCGGCAGGCCTTCCTTGAAGACGCGCCCGTTGTGCATCATCGTGACGCTCTCGACGACGCGCAGGGCGACATCCATGTCGTGCTCGATGATGATGTAGCCGATATGGGCCGGCAGGGAGGTCAGGATCTCGATCAGCTCGGCTCGCTCGGTCGGGGACAGGCCCGCGGCCGGCTCGTCGAACAGGACGAAGCGCGGCGCGCCGGCGAGTGCGAGCGCGATCTCGAGCTGGCGCTGCTGGCCGTGCGCCAGCTCGGCGACGCGCTGGTCCTTCACGGCGGACAGATGCACGGCCTGGACGAGGTTGTCCGCGGCATGCATCAGGGCGTCGTTCTGTCCCGGGCGCAGGAACGAGAAGCGCCCGCGCGAGACGCCACGGCAGGCGAGATAGATGTTGTCCTGCACGGTGAGGCCGGGGAACAGCGCCGAGATCTGGTAGGTCCGGCGCAGCCCGCGGCGGATGCGTTCATAGGGCGGGAAGTGCGTGACGTCCTCGCCGAAGAAACGGATGGTGCCGGAGGAGGGCGGGAAGTCGCCGGTGATGCAGTTGAACAGCGTGGTCTTACCGGCGCCGTTCGAGCCGAGCACGGCGCGCCGCTCGCCCGGACGAACCGTGATGGTGACGTCGGTCAGCGCTGCGAGCGCGCCGAACAACCGCGTCACGCCGCGCAGCTCGAGCGCGGCACCGGCACCGACGGCGGAGAGGCGCTGGGCGACGCTATCCATGGCCGCGCCCTCCACCGGAGCGGTTGACGTCGCGGCGCTGATGCTGGCGCCAGCGCTGCCACAGGCCGATGACGCCGTCCGAGGACCAGAACACGATGGCGAGGAAGCCGAGTCCGATCAGCAGGCGGAAGCGGTTGCCGTCGAGACCTAGCCTGATCAGAACGTCGAGCGCGAAGGTGCGCAGCAGCACGAAGATCAGCGCACCGATGAACGGGCCGATCGGGCGGGTGATGCCGCCGACCACGGCGATGATCAGCACGTCGATGCAGGCGCCGACGCTGACCGACCCCGGCGAGATCTGGCGATAATTCCAGACCTGGAGAACGCCGGCGAGCGCGGCCACGAAAGACGCGAAGGCGTAGGCGGCAACGCGATGGGCGTTGACGTTGAAGCCGAGCGCTGCCATGCGTCGCGGATTGTCGCGCACGCCCTGGAGCGCGAGCCCGAAGGGGGCGCGCGAGACATATTCAACCGCGAAATAGCAGAGCGCGGCGACCGCGAGCACGACGTAGTAGAAGGGAATGTCCGCGCGCCAGTTCACGCCCCAGAAGTGCGGCGTGGCCACGGTGTTGATGCCGGTATGGCCGTTGAAGATCGCCCAGTTCTGGTTGGTGAAATAATAGAAGGCAGCTCCAATCGCGAGCGTGATCATGATGGTGTAGATGCCTTCGGTGCGCACCGCGAGCGCACCGCCGAGCGTGCCGAAGGCGGTCGCCAATGCCAGCGCCATCGGAACGGCGAGCCACCACGGCCAGCCCAGGCTGATGTTGGCGTTGGCGCTGACGCCGAACACGGCGACCATGTAAGCCGAGAAGCCCGCGATGGTGAGCTGCATCAGACTGACCATGCCGCCATAGCCGGCGAGGAACATCAGGCTCAGCGCCATGGTGCCGAGGATCAGCGTGGTCGCGAAGATCTCGATCAGGAAGAAGCCGTTGGCCATCAGCGGCATGATCAGGAGAATGGCCGCAACGGCCCAGGCGGCGGGATTGTTGATCTCCGGCCATGTCCGCGCACCCTGCTGCGCCAGGTCGGGACGAACGGGGACGCGGGCATCGTGCGCGAGCGACATCTCAGCGCCTCGCCAACAGGCCTTGTGGCCGGATCGCCAGCACAAGCACCATGATCAGGAAGGTCACGACGATGGCGTAGGTCGGGATGTAGACCGAGCCGAGCTGCTCGGCGAGGCCGATGATCAGCGCTCCGAGCGCCGCACCGGGGATCGAGCCCATGCCGCCGACGATCACGACCACGAGGGAGGCCAGCAGGAAGCGGATGTCCTCCCCGGGCGACAAGGACTGGAAGGTACCGCCGACCACACCGGCGATGCCGGCAAGCCCCGCGCCGAATGCGAACACCAGCACGAAGACGAGCTGGATGCGCACACCGGTTGCGGCAAGGATATCACGGTCGTCCACACCTGCGCGGATGATCATGCCGATCCGCGTGCGGTTGAGCGCGAGCCACATCGCGACGCCGATGACCACGGACGCGACGAAGATCACGAGCCGCACCATCGGATATCTGAGATAGACCGGCTCGCCCGAGGACTTCACCGCCGTGACCAGCGGCAGATCCACGGGTCCGATCAGCCAGCTCGGGGTCTGGATCTGGTAGAAATCACCGCCGCAGGCCCACAGCATCAGATCGGCAAACACGATCGACAGCCCGATCGTCACCATGGTCTGCCTGAGGTCCTGGCCTTCCATGCGCCGGAACACGATCACCTGGAGCAGCACGCCGACGAGGGCCGTCAGGATGAAGGCGACGATGAAGCTGAGGATCCAGGAGCCGGTCGCCGTGCTGATGGCGTAGCCGACATAACCACCGAACAGATAGAGCGAACCGTGTGCGAGATTGACGTTGCGCATCAGGCCGAAGATCAGCGTGAAACCGCTGGCGACGAGGAAGTAGAGGCCTCCGAGCGTGATCCCGTTGAAGACGGCGTTGAGGAAGACCCGCTTGCGGCCGATCGCCTCTTCGAGACCCGGCGGCCAGACCGCGAAGATCAGCCAGAGTAGCACGGCGCCGGCGATGATCGTGATCAGTGCCCAGGCTGGATGGCGTTCGATGAAACGGCTCATGTGCGCCGTCCGCTTGTTCGGGCGGCACGCCGATGATTCATTGAATGCAGGTCGGACAGCCCTATAGCGGCTGCAGGCCTTGCCATGGACGTGCGCTCCCGTCGGTCGCGATCATCTCGGGATCGCGTTGCCGACATCCTAGCCGCGCGGCGAGGGCGACGTTTGATCGTGAGTATCTTTTCGTGCAGCGGTCAGGCGCGCAAAACCTTGGCCGCGCGACGATAATCGGTCGGGGCCATCCCGACATTGGCGGCGAAGAAGCGGGTGAAGCCGCTCTGCGAGGAGAAGCCGAGATCGAAGCCGATGTCGGCGATCGGCGTCTCGCTGGCCACCAGCGCCTCGAGCGCCTGTTCCATGATCAGCGTGTTGAGATAGAGGTTCGGTGTGACGCCGGTCTGGACGCGGAACAGCCGGTAGAAGTGTGGCCGCGACAGGCCGGACTCCCGGGCGATCGTATCGAGCTCGATCTCGGCGCCGGGACTCTCCGACATCATCTTGATGCATTTGCGCACGCGAAAATCGGTAACGGAGCCGGCGGCGCGCGGATCGCGCGCGATCTCGGCCTGCTGCCAGCTTTCGTCGTAGCAGATGTCGATCAGTCGCCTCAGCTCGGAATCGAGACTGGAGAGTGATGGTGCGCCGCACACGAGCGCGGCGGTCCTCTTGATGTGCTTGTCGAGTGCGGGCGTGCGCTTGAACTGGGTCCGGCCGAAACGCATGCGGTTGGTGCCCGAGGCGTCGGGCGCGAACCATTCAGCATTGACGTAGAGCACGAAGAAGATGGCACCGCCATCGAGATCGGTCGGCAGGAAGTTGTGCGGCTCCCACGGATTCACCGCGACGACGGAAGATTCGTTGAGATCGTAATGTCCGTCGCAAACATCGATGCATGCCGGCATGCCGCCGACATGGAAGATCAGATGACCTTCGCGATGGGCGTGAATATTGAAAGGGCGGTTCAACTGATAAACCGTCGCCCGGCCGAAGCGGCCGTGGAAGACCGCGAGCGCACGGCTCATGCCTTCCCCTCCCGAACGTTCTTGTCTTTTCAGCCAGCCTTCAACAACGCTGCCGAGAATGCAAGTGCGGAGAGCGGCCGCGTCAGCAAGTCGCTCCCCAGTTGCGCACTGCCGATGTGATACGTCAATACTTCTTACATTCCGGCACGGTGCGGCTCGGCAATCCGATCTTGGAGAACACCGCCGGTTCATAGCCGAGTGTCTGATTCACGTTCGGGATCACCTTCACCACCTTGCTGAACAACGCGCCCTTGCCGTCGTCGACGACTTCAGTCACGAAGTTGGTTCCAATCGCCTGGCGGTTGGAGTCGAGCTTGATCTTGCCGTTCGGCGCATCGATCTCGATCTTCGCCAGCGCAGCCTTGAACTTCGATTGGTTGTCGCTGAGATCGCCGTTGACCTCACGCAGCGCCAGGATCAGCGCCATGGTCGAGCCATAATAGTTGGTGGCCAGCAACGACGGGCTCGGGAAGCGCTTGTTCGGAGGGAAGGCGTCCTGATAGGCCTTCACGAATTTCTGCCAACCCGGGTCCTCCCAGGTGTCGGCCTGGCCGCTCGCCGCGATGGTGCCGATGAGGGCATTCTTGGCGTTTCCCTTCGACGACAAGATCGTCTGGTCGATCATGATGGAACCGCCCATCAGATGCGCCTTGCCGCCGGCCTGCTGATACTGGTTCAGGAAGTTGACGGCATCCGCGCCGCCGAGCCCGAGATAGATCGCATCGACGTCGTCGGGCAGGGCGGCGATGACCGAGGCGAAGTCCTTGGTGCCGAGAGGCACCCATTGCCGGTTGGTGACCTGTCCGCCCATGCCGCAGAACTCGAGCACCAGCCCGAATACCTGGGTGTAGATGAAGGAATAGTCCTCGCCGACGGTCGCGATCTTGCGATATTTCTTCTCGTCATAGGCGTATTTGCCGAGGCCGACCTGCCACTGCGCGCCGTCCATGTTGTAGCGGAAGAAGTTCGGGGCAGGGTCGACATAGGTGGTCTCCTGCGCGCCCGATGCCGCGTTGATGAAGGTCAGCTCGGGATGGGTCTTGGCGAAGTTCTTCACCGCGATGCCTTCGTCGCCGGAGAGCGGCGACAGGAGGATCTGCACCTTGTCCTGCTCGATCAGCTTGCGGACCGCGCGCACGGCGGAGTCCGGGGTCGCGTCGGTGGAGGCGACGATGAATTCAAGCTCCTTGTCGCCGATCTTCTTGCCCAGCACGCTGATCGCCGTCTGGTGGCCGCGCATGCCGTCCTCGCCGAGCACCGTGTAGGTCCCTTCGAGCGTCGCGGTGACGCCCACCTTGATTTTTTCCTGGGCAATCGCCGCGCCTGAAAGAAACAGGCTGCTCAGCGCGAGCAGTCCGATACTGCATTTCGACATTGTGCTCCTCCCTGTGTCGTCGATTTGTTGCCGCGCCAAATCGGCGCGTCGCCCGTGGCTGTCGAGCGGCCCGCGGCTTTGGAAGGAAGCTAGCCGAAGTCGAATGCGGTTCATGTGCGGACGCCTCGCTCGGTTTGACGGGCAGTCTCATTTTTGAATGTTGCGGCGCAGATGATTTCGCGCCGCAGCAGGGGGAGATCAATGCAGTGGGAGGGATCCGCGGCTCCCGGTTCGCGTCATGGGGCTGCGACCGGTCTCAAGCATGTCACACCCAGCGGCCATCGACGACGTAGTGTTGAACGGTGCAGGCAGAGGCTTCATCGGAGGCGAGGAACACGGTGAATTTCGCGACCTCGTCGGGGACGAGCCTGCGCTTCAGGCGTTGCCGGCTGCATCGGCTCGACCTCGCCCGGTGGCGTCATCGATCTCTCGAGCTGGCGTTCGGTCATGATCCAGCCCGGTGCTATCGCGTTGACGCGGATATGGAACGGGCCCTAATCGCGCGCCAGAGAGCGCGTGAGACCGACCACGCCCGATTTGCTGGCGGTACAATTCGCGTGCGAGGCGAAGGCCTTCGTCGGCCTTGATGTCGAAGAACACGACCTTGCTCTTTTGCTGCGCGAAGCGATGCACGATCGCAGCGCCAATTCCCGATGCGCTCCCGGTGACGAGAACGACCTTGGCCGGCAAGGTCAGAATAGATGGCGGCCATGGATACCTCTCGACTTGCTTGCGGACCGTGCGAAGCGCCGCCGCCGTTTGCCTCCGGAAATCATAGTCATTTCCGCTGTGAGGTTCATAGATCAGAATTTTAGTTGCGTACCTCAAAAATTGAAGGCAGGATTGCACTCAAAGAAACAGAACAAGCTTGGGAGGAATGTGATGAGGCTGCTCGGGAAGCTGGGACTCGCCGCCGCCGCATGCCTGCTCGGGGCCCATCTGGCCGCAGCCGACACAACAGTGAAATGGCTCCACATCGAGGCCAACCCGGCCCAGGTGAAAATCTGGGAGGAAGTCGCGCGGAGCTATGAGGCGACGCATCCGGGCGTCAAGGTCGAGATGCAATTCCTCGAGAACGAGGCCTACAAGGCCAAGCTGCCGACGATCCTGCAATCCAAGGATCGGCCCAACATCATCTACAGCTGGGCCGGCGGGGTGTTGAAGACGCAGATCGAGGCCGGCGTCCTCGACGACATCACCGATCAGGTCAAGGGTTACAGCGACAGCCTCACACCGGCCGCGCTCGCTGCCTTCACGAGCGGCGGCCGTGTCTATGGTGTGCCGACCGCGCTGTCGCAGGTCGGCTTCCTCTGCAACAAGGAACTGATGGCGAAAGCGAAGGTCGATCCCGGCGCTATCAAGAGCTGGGATGATCTGCTCGCAGCGGTGAAGACACTCAAAGCCGCCGGCGTCACGCCGATCGTGGTCGGCGGCGCCGACAAATGGCCGCTGCACTTCTACTGGACGCATCTCGCGGTGCGCATCGGCGGCAAGCCGGCCTTCGACGCGGCGCTGCGCGGCGAGAATGGCGGCTTCGCCGGCGAGACCTTCCAGAAATCCGGCGAGCTGTTCAAGCAGCTCGTCGATCTCCAGCCGTTCCAGAACGGCTTCCTCGGTTTCAAAAATCCGCAGGCGGTCGGCTATTTCGGGGACGGCAAGGCGGCGATGACGCTCGCCATCAGCACCGTGTATCATCTGCAGCGCGCGCTCGCCGCCGACAAGACGGGCCTCTCCGAGGACAAGATCTGCTGGTTCGACTTCCCGGTCGTGTCAGGCGGCAAGGGTGCCCCGACTGACACGCTCGGCGGCATCACCGGCTGGCTGATCACCAAAGGGTCGCCGAAGGAGGCGGTCGACTTCCTGAAATACTTCGTCTCCAGGGACGTGCAGACGCGGCTGGCCGCGGGCAACTTCATCATCCCGGTGGTACAGGCGCCGATGCCGGCCTCAACAATTCCTTCATGAAGCTGATCGCGGCCAATCTGGCGAAGTCGAACTATCACCAGAACTTCTATGACCAGAGCCTCGGCCCCTCGGTCGGCCGCGTCGTCAACGACGTCACCGCCGAGATTGCCGGCGGCAGCATGAGCCCGCAGGATGCTGCGAAAGCGATCGAGGCGGCCTGGAAGCAGGGCAACTGAAAGTGGCCCGGCGGATCGCGAGCTCGCCGGCCATCGGCGCTGTAGAGGCATCGTTCGCGCCGATCGCGGTCCGCGGCCCGCGCTGGGACGGCCGCTTCACGGTCCTGATCCTGTTCCTGCCGCCGGCACTGCTCTTGTTCACGCTGTTCGTGGTGCTGCCGATCGGCGAAGCGGCGTGGTACTCGGCCTTCAACTGGAACGGGTTCGGCAGGCCGACCAACTGGATCGGCCTCGACAATTACCGGTTCGTGCTGGAAACGCGTGCGTTCTGGCTCGCCTTGCGCAACAACGGGCTGATCATCGCAGTCTCGCTTGCGATCCAGCTGCCCCTTGCGCTCGCTCTCGCCCTGATGCTCGCGGAACGCTTTCGTGGCGCGGTGGCGCTGCGCATGCTGTTCTTCATGCCCTACATCCTGGCCGAGATCGCGACCGGGTTGATCTTCAGCTTCGTCTACGACGGCGATTACGGTCTTGTCGCCTCGATCTGGCGCACCTTCGGGGCCGAGCCGCCCCACCTGCTGGCCTCGACCGACACCGCGATGCTGGCGGTGCTGATCGTGATCGTCTGGAAATATTTCGGCTTCCACATGATGCTGTTCATCGCGGCGCTTCAGAGCCTCGACAAGAGCCTGGTCGAAGCTGCGCGCATCGACGGCGCGACCCGGACGCAGACCCTGCGCCACGTCGTCATCCCCTTGCTCCATCCGACCATCCGGCTCTCCGTATTCTTCGCCATCATCGGCTCGCTGCAGCTGTTCGATCTCGTCATGCCGCTGACGCGCGGCGGGCCTGCGGATTCCTCCAACACAATGGTGAGCTTCCTCTACAACAACGGCATCTCCCGGATGCGGGTCGGCTATGGCAGCGCCATCGGCGTCATTCTGTTCGTGATCTGCGTGACCTTTGCCTTCACCTACAAGCGATGGTTCATGCGCGATGAGTAGGACCGGCACTAACCGCGCGCCGTTCGATCCTGCGGCGTTGTTCAAGGCATTGTTCCTCGCCACCATCGCAGTGTTCGTGCTGGTGCCGCTGCTCGCGACCGTGCTCGGCGGGTTCAAATCGCTCGGCGAACTGCGCGTCAATCCGTTCGGCCTGCCGCAGCACTGGGAGTGGCAGAATTATGCGGACATCCTGTTCTCCGCGCGCTACTGGCAGCTGTTGCGTAACTCGCTGATCATCTCGGCGCTCGCGGTGACATTGACCCTGGTGGTGGCCTCGATGGCGGCCTTCGCCTTCGCCCATGTCAGGTTCTACGGCAGCTCGATGTTGCTGAGCTATTTGACGCTTGGCCTGCTGTTCCCCGCCGCGACCGCGGTGTTGCCGCTCTTCATCAAGGTGCGCGATCTCGGGCTGCTCGATACCTATTTCGGCGTGGCGCTGCCGCAGGTGGCTTTCAGCCTGGCGATGAGCGTGCTGCTGCTGCGCCGTTTCTTCAAGGACATCCCCTACGAGCTGCTGGAGGCTGCGCTGGTCGACGGCTGCAGCTACATCAAGTTCTTCCGCTACGTGACATTGCCTTTGTCGAGGCCGATCCTGGCGACCGTCGGCACGATCACCTTCGTCAACAGCTGGAACGCCTATCTGTTGCCGCTGGTGATGCTGAACACCGATGCGCTCTATCCCTGGCCGCTCGGCATCATGGTTTATCAGGGGGAGTATTCCTCCGAGTGGCACCTGATCCTCGCTTTCATCACGCTGACGATCCTGCCGACGGTCATTCTCTTCCTTCTGGCGCAGAAGCACATCGTCGCCGGCCTGACCGCGGGCGCGGTCAAGGGCTGAACGGCATCTCACGGAGATCATAATGAGAAAAATAGGCATCGGAATCGTCGGCTGCGGCAATATCAGTACCGCCTATCTGAAGGCGGCCCAGCGCTTCCCCGTCCTCGAGATCAAGGCACTCGCCGACATGCGCAGCGACGCCGCGGAGCGTCAGGGCGCCGCCTTCGGGCTGTCGGCGATGCGGGTCGATCAATTGCTGAGGCGCGACGACGTCGAGATCGTCGTCAACCTCACGGTGCCGCTGGCCCACACCGACGTCAGCCTTGCGGTGCTGAACGCCGGCAAGCACGTGCATTCGGAGAAGCCGCTCGGCATCAACGTCACCGAAGCGCGCAAGGTGATGGACCTTGCGGCGCAGAAGAACCTTCGCGTCGGCTGCGCGCCCGACACGTTCCTCGGCGGCGGGCATCAGACCGCGCGCAAGCTGATTGACGACGGCGCGATCGGCACGCCCGTGGCGGGCAGTGCCTTCTTCGGCTGCCCCGGTCACGAGCGCTGGCATCCGGCGCCGGGCTTCTATTATCTGCGCGGCGGCGGGCCGATGTTTGACATGGGGCCGTACTACATCACCGATCTCGTGCAGTTGCTCGGACCGGTCGCGAGCGTGATGGGCTCGACGGCGCGTCCACGATCGGAGCGGCTGGTCACCAGTCAGCCCATGAACGGGACGCTGATCCCCGTCGAGGTGCCGACCCATGTCGCGGGCACGCTCGAATTCGAAAGCGGGGCGGTCGTGTCGATCGCGATGAGCTTCGATGTCCCGAAGCACCGGCATGCGCCGATCGAGATCTATGGCGACAAGGGCAGCATGATGGTGCCGGATCCGAACCGCTTCGGCGGCGAAGTGCAGGTCGCCAGGACCGGCGGTGAGTGGGAGACGGTGCCGCTCACGCACGGTCACGTCGAGGGCGAATTCCGCTCCATCGGCGTCGCCGAGATGGCCTCCGCGATCCTGGCCAACCGGCCGCACCGTGCCAGCGGCGCGCTTGCCTTCCACGTGCTGGAGGTGATGGAGGCGTTCCTGACCTCCGCCGACGAAGGGCGGCGGGTCAAAATCGAAAGCCGCGTCGAACGGCCGGCGATGTTGCCGGCCGGACGCGAAACCGGACAGATCGACTGAGGACAGAGACATGCGCAAGGCAATGATTGTTTGGGGCGGTTGGCCGGGTCACGATCCCGATCTCTGTGCGTCGATGATCCGGGGCTGGCTGAAGGCCGAGGGCTTCGAGGTGCGGATCGAGACCACGACGGCGGCGTTCGCCGATGACGCGATCCACGATCTGTCGCTGATCATCCCGATCTACACCATGTCGAAGATCGAGAAGGCGGAGGCGCTCAATCTCTGCGCGGCGGTGCGCAGCGGCGTCGGGCTCGCCGGCCACCATGGCGGGATGTGCGATGCGTTTCGCGATTCGGTCGATTATCAGTTCCTGTGCGGCGGGCAGTGGGTTGCCCATCCCGGCAACATCATCGACTACAAGGTCGACTTGACGAAGCCGGAGGACCCCATCATGAAGGGTCTCAGCAGTTTCGAGCATCGTTCAGAGCAGTACTACATGCATGTCGACCCCGCCAACGAGGTGTTGGCGACGACGACCTTCACCGGAGAGCACGCACCCTGGATCGAGGGGGTGGTGATGCCCGTGGTGTGGAAGAAGCGCTACGGCGAGGGCAGGGTGTTCTATTCCTCGCTCGGCCACCGCGCCTACGAGCTCGACGTGCCGGAGATCCGAACGCTGATGATCCGCGGCATGTTGTGGGCGGCGCGCGAATGACAGCCGGCGCGGCCCAGCCGGTCGTTCGCGCCACGCTCGAGGATGTCGCGCGCGCGGCCGGCGTTTCGCTCGCCACCGTCGACCGCGTCGTCAACCGGCGCGAGGGCGTGCGCGCCAAGACGGTCGCCCGTGTCGAGGCTGCGGTGGCGAAACTCGGCTATCGTGCCGACGTCGCGGCGGCGCGGCTAGCGCGTGGTCAGAGTTTCCGCTTCGCCTTCGTGCTGCCGAGCGGCAGCAACAGCTTCATGACCAACCTGACCGAGCAGGTCCGGCGCACCGCGGAGTGGCTCGCCGGCCAGCGCGGCTTCATCGATATCCTCCATGTCGACGTGTTCGATCCGGATGTGCTCGCCGGCGCGCTGGAGACGCTCTCGCCGGCCTATCAGGGCGTGGCCGTCATCGCGCTCGACCATCCCAGGGTACGCGCCGCGATCGACGAGCTCGCATCGCGCGGGGTCGCCGTGGTGACCCTTGTGTCGGACGCGCCGAGCGCGCGCCGCCTCCATTACGTCGGAATAGACAATCCGGCCGCGGGCCGCACCGCGGCTACGCTGATGGGACGTTTCCTTGCCGGCGGCGAGGGGACGGTTGCGGTGATCGCCGGATCGTTGTCGCTGCGCGATCACACCGAGCGGCAGTTCGGCTTCCACCAGATCCTCTCCAGTGAATATCCGAACCTGCGCGCGCTCCCGGTCCTCGAGGGGCGCGACGACAGCGACCGCACGCGGGAGCTCACGGCCGCGCTGCTCGTGCGCCATGCCGATCTCCGCGGCATCTATTGCTGCGGGGCCGGGAACCGCGGCATTGCCGATGCGCTCGAGGCCTCGGGACGCGCGCGCGAGGTGGTCTGGATCACCCATGAACTGACCCAGCACACGCGGCGCTTCCTGGTCCGCGGCACGCTGGATGCCATCATCAACCAGGATCCCGGCCACGAAGCACGTTCCGCGGCGCGCGTCCTGCTCGCGCATTGCTCGGGCGAGCCTATCAGCCCCGACCAGGAGCGGATCCGCATCGACATTTTTCTGCGCGACAATCTGCCGTAACGAGCATATCCGCTGGCAAGCACCGTCTTTGAGATAGCGGTGGTAGCCATGCGATGCGCGGCGTTGAAAAAACGCATTGCCAGCAACATTCGGAAGAGCGGAGCTGTCAAAAGCAGCGCAAAACACCGTCCGCGAACCTGCCGGGCCGAGGTACCTCGTAATGGTGCTCATATCGGGGAGTGCGACAAGTCGGCATCTTCACGGGCTTCGACGGAGGCCTGAATATGCCGAGGTGGGCAAGAGAGGGATCAAATGCCCATCAAACAAAGCGAATGATGCAGTTGAGGCGGAGATGCGCGAACTTGTTGAAGCGGCACATTGCGAGACGGTTGAACTCAAGCCGTCACCCATCGAGCCGTCGTGGATCATTGAAGGCCACCCGGAAGCTCGTTCGCACCTGGTGTCGAAGAGCGCGTGCAAGACCGCGTGGACCATGATCTGGTCCTGCACCGAAGGCAAGTTCAACTGGCATTACGATTTCGACGAGACCGTCGTGATCCTGGAAGGATCAATCATGCTCGAGGTCGATGGTGCACCCCCGGCGCGTTATGGTGCCGGCGACGTGATCTTGTTCCGCACTGGTGCACATGCCAAGTGGCACGTCGAGGATCGTGTGAAGAAGGTCGCCTTCTGCCGGCTGAACAATCCAGCTCCCCTGGGCCTTGTCATCCGTGCTGCCAAGAAGCTCAAGTCACTGATGCCCGGCCACCCTGTGGCGTCGCGACTCAGTTGACGGACGCGAGGTAATTGCCGGACAGGAAAGGTGATGTCGTTCAATGGCGGCCCCACTTCTCTCGATCGAATTGGAATGATCCTGGAACGGGATTTGATCAGGGGCCGATCTTGACTCATCCATCAATCCGGTTTCACCGGGTCGATGTCGTCATCGATGGGTGCCACATAGTTCACGTGCAGCGTGATTGGAACCTTCGATCCGTCCAGAACCACGCGCAGGCTTTTCGGATAAAATCCGCTGCCGATGACGCGTCCGGTCTTTCCAGCCAGGCGAGCGCCGGCTTCAGCCTTTACCCGGACCCGCGAGCCCGGAGGAAACCCGAGACTGGTGCAGGCTGATTCCGGCATGACTTTCTCAGCAGTGAATGACACAGCGCTCGACGCTGCGAATTGGAAATGCTCCTAGACGCGGCGATGGTCGCCGACGTCATGCCGCTACTTACCTGTCACGGCTTGACGTAGGTCCAGCCCATCTCCTGCAGTTCCATCACGCGCACGACGCCCGATTTCACGATCTCCGCCTGACGAACAATGGGTATGTCCTTGTTCTCGGCCTTCTTCATCTTCTCCTGGGTGTTGCCGCAGGCCTTGAACGAAACCTCAGGCGTGCTCAGAGCCATTTCCTCGATGCGCGCTCTTACCGGCGAGGTGTCGTCACGCAGCATGTGCAGCCCGGGTCCAAACGTGACGACCTCGATCTTCACCTTCTCGCCCGCGTCCTTGTAGTATTGCGCCACGTTGGTCGCGTTGTTGAGCGCAAGATTCATCGCCGGGGCGTCATTGGTGTTTACCTGCAGGATCAAATGATGCTCTTTTGCCTTCGGTGCAGCCGAATCCTTCATATGGGCAAAGGCGTCCTGCGTTCGCCTTGCCGGCTTCGCCACGTGTCGTTTCGCGTGCGCAGCCCTATACTGGACTTGTTGCCCGTCCGCCGGCGTCCAATATCTTCCGCCTTGCTCCGCGGCCGCAAACGATGCAGAAGCCAGAATTGTAATTGCCGCCATCGAGAACACCTTGATATTATGTTGGAACGTCATCATCATCTGCCTCCATCGAGAAAGTCGTTTTCGCATGTGATCAATGACTCGGTGTCGCAAGCGCGCGCGGCCATTTGCATGCCGCTGCTATCTTCGCACGCGCTTCGTCCAACCCAGCGAGGGAGAACCATCCGTCATGGGCGGCGCCACCCCGTCGCGAGAACAGGACAAGGAGGTCCCCGCTGTCTGGAAGCGAGTGCACCAAGCGAACAACTTCCCCCGTGAACGCAACGCCGGGCCCGGAGGCCGGGACGGCTGCCCCGATTTGCATCGCCGGGTTATCATTGATGCGGTAAAAAATTGCATCGTCACCGCCTCCACGCGAGATGCCAGCCCCGGTGAGCACCAACTCGGTCCGGCCGCTGCGGCAGCGAATCGACAGTTGCATCGCGGACTCGTCGGCTCCGCCGCGTGACGAGGTCGTGGCGGTCGCGATCGGAGAGTAGTCTATCGGTGAGGTCGTCAGGCTGACGACCCAGCCGTTGTCGAGGGACTGACGATGCGGAGGCTCCGCGGTGCGGGTCAATTTGTCCAGGCACTCGAGGCGCTCCGTGTGCTGCTTCTGAAGGCACGAGCGAAGCTGGGTCATCGAATCCTGGGCCGACGCGATGCCGCCTGTAGCCCCGAGCACGATTGGAAGCAGGATCGCGGCGCGGTTCATTGCGATGCTTGTGTTGCGCGGTGCTGACGATCCAGCCACGCCTGCGCCGCAGGGACGCGTACGAGACCCGGAACCGTCGCAGCAAGATTGATGGATTTCCACTTGGGGTCGAAACCGGGGGCTTGCAGCCTGTCGATCCGGGAGAACAGGTGTTCGATGAAGCGCGAGACGCGCTCGGAGCGATTTGACTTGGCCGGCCAATTGAAGGCGACCAGAGCGGTCGGCACGGCGATCGTCGAAACCCGTTCGCCCGGCTTGATCAGATTGGGGTAGTCGGCCTCACCGAGGGAGGCGGGAAGATAGTAGTCCTCAAAACGGCCGTCATAGGGGAGGGACAGGAACTTGAAGCCCTGCTCCCAGCGGCCTCGTACGAAGGCATCCACCGGCTTGGAGGTAATGAAGACAACGGCTGCAATCTCACCCTTGCGCATTTGCTCGAGCGCGATCTGGTGCGGAATGAACGTCTTTTCCACCTCGAGCTTGAGGCGGCTGAAGATCAGTGGGCCCGAATAGGCCGCAGCGGTGCCCTGTGTATTGAAGTTGACCTTCTTGCCGGAAAGATCGCTCAAGCTCTGGATCTCCGGTCGAACGAAGATATGCAGCTCGGACGGGAACAGGTTCAAGACATACGCAACTCGTCGTTGGATGTCCGGCACCTGGCTCTTGTATTCCTCGAGCGCGTCGGAATTGATGATTGCGGCATCGATGCCCCGCAAATAGAGCAGGGAGTTCAGGTTCTCGGTGGCACCGCGCGTGACGACCGGCAGAACGTGCAGGTTATCCCCGTCGTCGACCACTCGCGCGATCTCTGCCGCCAGGCGGATCGGTGCCCCCTCGAGCAGGCCGCCGGCCAGGCCGACGGTCCAGGCGTTCATGGAGAGCACCTCGGGTCTTGGCTGCGAAGGCGCGGGCCGAACCGGCCGAGCATTGTGGGACTGCGAATTCAACGGCCGCGCGTCGGCCCAGGGCTGAACGGCTATGAGCGATGATGCGAACGCCGCAAGCAAGGCCAACCGACGGAATCCTATGAACGCTTTCATCGACGAACTCCCTTTACGCACGCTGCATCCGTGTTTTGGTCTTTCTATCGGCGCAACGCTTCGTATCGCGCTTTTGCTTCCTTGATTCCCCCAGCTTCGGCTCGAGCATAAAGATCTCGCGCTTTAGTGGAATCCCCTTGCGTTCCGTACGTTCCGAAATTCGGAAGGATCAGCGGATCGTAGGTTTCCGCGAGCGCGAAGCTTGCTTTCGCGCTCCCCATCTCAGCGGCGCGCTCCAGCACGATCCGGGCAGAGCCGATGTCTCCCTGTTCAAGTAGTGCGCTCGCGCGCGCGACCAATTTCTCCGCCTGCGCGCTGCTGTTAGACTGGACCTCAGCGTCGCCCTGGCTGCGCACCGGTATGGCCTTCTCTTGGACTTGTCTGTCTCCGACCGATTTCTGTTGGAGGGGCTTGTCGCGGACGAGTCCATCTTGCGGAGGCCGGTTTTGAATTGGCCGGGCCGGTGCCGACGACGGCTCCTCGCGCGCGGCCTTGCCGGTGGTAGCCGGCGGAGGCGCAGCGGAGAGAGTTTTCGCCGCAAGCGCGCCGTTATCTCGACGCGCCAATGCCAGATCCCTTTCCAACCCCGCGGCGCGCTCGCGCTCACGCTGCAACAGGCTCCGCAGCTCGGCCGATTCGCGCTCTCCTGCCTGCTTGATCCGTGCCACGTCCTCGCTCGCCTTGGACGCCCGTTCGGTCTGCGCGTCGAGCTCGCGGTTTGCTTTCGCAAAGTCCCGGGCCAGCTGTTCAGCCCGCTCGCGCTCCTGCCGCTGCGATTGCTCCAGCGAGGCCGTATTGCTCGCCGCCGTCTGTCTGAGCTGTGCCGCTTCCTCGCTGGCTTTGGCCGCTTGAGCTTCGTATGCGTAGACCTTGCTGCGAGCGATCGAGAGATCCTGCGCCAGCGCATCGGCTCTCTCGCGCTCCTTCTGCATCGAACGTCTCTGCTCCGCGGCGCCGGCCTTGGCTGCTTGCGTCAGCTTGGCGACTTCGTCGCTGGCATTTGCCGCCAGCGTCGTCTGCGCATCAATGTCTCGTCGCGCAGCTGCAAGCGCCTGCTCGAGCTGGCTGATCCGATCCCGCTCCTGTTTTACGAGGGTCTGCAATTCTGCTGCGCTGCTTTCTCCTGCCACTTTCGGTAGGGAGGCGTTTTCGTCGGCTTTCGCCACCGCTGCCGTTTGTACCTGGTATGCATAAATTGCGGTTCTTGTCAGAGAGAGATCCTGGTCAAGCGTCTCAGCCCCGGGGCGCTCTTTCTGCATCGATTGCCTCAAGGCGCTGACCTCCGCCGCCCGACTTCGCTGCGAAAGTTCCTCGTTTGCCCTTGCCGCCAGCGCAGACTGGGTTTCGGCATCGTGCCGCGCAGCTGCCAGATCCTGCTCCAGCCGCGCCGACCGTCCGCGCTCCTGCTCCACCGTCTTCTGGAACTCCGCGGCGCCGCGCTCGCCCGCCTGTTTCAGCCGCAACGTTTCCTCACCTGCTTTTGTGGCCAGAGCAGTCTGGGTTTCGAGATCGCGCCGCGCGGCTGCGAGATCCTGCTCCAACCGCGCCGACCGCCCGCGCTCCTCCTGGAGCGATGTCTGCAGCTCCGCGGCGCCGCTTTCGCCCGCCTGTTTCAGCCGGGACGTTTCCTCACCTGCTTTCGTCGCCAGCGCAGTCTGGGTTTCGAGATCGCGCCGCGCGGCTGCGAGATCCTGCTCCAGCCGCGCCGACCGCTCGCGCTCCTCCTGGAGCGATCTCTGCAGCTCGACGGAGCCGCTTTCGCCCGCCTGTTTCAGCCGGGACGTTTCCTCACCTGCTTTCGCCGCCAGCGCAGTCTGGGTTTCGACGTCGCGTCGCGCGACTGCGAGATCCTGCTCCAGCCGCGCCGACCGCTCGCGCTCCTGCTGGAGCGATGTCTGCAGCTCCGCGGCGCCGTTTTCGCCCGCCTGTTTCAGCCGGGACGTTTCCTCGCCTGCTTTCGCCGCCAGCGCACTCTGGGTTTCGACGTCGCGCCGCGCGGCTGCGAGATCCTGCTCCAGCCGCGCCGACCGCTCGCGCTCCTCCTGCAGCAACGTCTGCAGCGCAGCCGCGCCACTCTCGCCCGCTTCATTCAGCCGGGAAGCGTCCTTCAGTCGGGAGGCTTCCTCGACGGCCTTCGACGCCAGGGCCTTTTGGGTTTCGATCTCGCGCCGCGCGGCTGCGAGATCCTGCTCCAGCCACTCGGCCCGATCGTGCTCCTGCTCGAGACGTTGCAGCAACTCGATGTCGCGCCTCGCGAGGGCAAGTTCGCGGGTCAGTGACTCTGCCCAGTCGCGTTGCTGCTCTGGAGATCGTTGCGGAGTTGCCGTCTCGCCAGTCGTCGCTTGCGCAATCTGTATCGACTTGTTACTGCCGTCTGTGCGCCGCAGCAAGGTCTCGAACTCGTCAGAGCCGGGAGTGCGGGCAGTCGTCGCCTGTTGCGGATCTGCAAGGTGTCGCGGCTGAGCCGGCGACGCCTCCATTTCCAAGGACCATGTCATCGCGAGCATGACGGCCGCCATCCACAGGGGTGCACATCGTCCCAGCGTGAGGCAGATCTTCATTCCCCCGTTGAGCATGACCGTGCGGGCCATCTGCAATCACCTGTCGCGCGGCGATATGACATCCTTCAGATGTCTCCAGATGTCGCATTATGCCCTCCATCTGTAGGCGAATCATATAGCTCGCATGGAGGACCCTCCCCACCTCTTTTGAGTTAGGCTACGGATTGTGCCCGATCATTGAGGCTGGAGCCTGGGGCCGGCCATGCCCGGGCCTGCGAGGAGCGGCTTCCTGGATCGCCATGGCGTTCCCTCAATCCTGAGGAAAGCAGATGCTATTGTCTCCAAGAAACAGCGCATCACAACTGCCATGGATGGCTACTCCCTTTGCGGATCAGCCTTTACCAATCGCTATTTGAAATTGTATGTCGACCGTTCAATGATGTTTCGGATCTAGTCGGCGATGCGCCGATCCAGAGCAAGCGCGCAAGCCCGTATCGTTGCAGGAAGGCCACTTCCGGATTTTGGCTCGGTGTCCGATCCTTTTGGAGTACTCTCCTTTGGTTCACGCACATCAGGAATCCTGCATTCCTATGTCAGGAGCAGGTGCTAACCATTGGCGTGGTGTTCCACCGCAAAGCTGGGGCATGAACTTGGTCGAAAGGATTTCCGCAGCAGGACATCGGGATTGCTCCAGAGCAGCTAGCGTCGCTACGCTACCTGCAAACGAACACACCCTGCTGCAGTCCCGTATGCTCAGCCTGGAAACTGGCAGGATCTGGCTTGAGCTGGGAGCACTGCAGCCGACTGCATCGTTCGAGGTTGGCGGCCTCGGCGCGGCGTGGGGAGAATATTTGCTGAAAGATGCGATATCGACGTTGCGGTTTGCGCTGAGTGGAGGGAGCATGTTCTTGAAAATCAAGGCTCAGAAAATGGAGTGCCCCGGCTGGGACAATCAATCGAGGCGCGCTGGTGATTATTAGCGCTCTTCTTCGGCTCGTCGCGTGGGGGCTCGCGGCCGCTGTCACTTTCGTAACGCTAGGACCTCAGAACGTTCGGCCTCACCCTGTTCTCGGACAGCACGGCGATCACGCGCTCGCCTTCCTTCTGGTCGGGATTGCCTTCGGCCTGGCCTATCCGCAGCGGCGCTGCACTACTTCAGCGGTCGCCGTCACCCTGATCGGCCTGCTTGAGATCATGCAACTATGGGTGCCGGGACGGCACGCGAGGTTTGGGGATTTTGTTGTCGATGCGTTCTCGGCCTGCATCGGCTTCGCGCTGTCCGTCGCCGTCGACCGGATGATGGCGCAGCTTGGCAGAGATCCCGACCCGTTGACACGCGAACGTCCCTGACGGGCAGGCGGATCTGCCTCTCCCAAGCCTTCCTGCGAGGCACATGCCCCCGCCTTATGACGCCAACACAACCGACTTCGTGGACCAAGGCGAATTATCCGGGCTGAGAAAGCAGGGCGTTCGGCCGCTCGTGCGGAGCGGCTGGATCTGGTCGCTTTCGAAGCGAAGGCCCCGAAGCGAGCCGGCGAGCGCTTGGCAGTCGAACCGCATGTACATCGTCGGCGGTGCTGACCGCGAGGCGAGCGCGCGATAATCAACAGGTGAACTGCACCCCGTTTTGACCGGACAACGGCGTTAGCCGGAGGAGCTAGGCCTAGTCCTAGGCATACGCCTATGTCCGAGACGTTTTCGAAGGTGGAAGTCATCACCGGCGTTGCCCGCCGGCGGCGGTTTACGACGGAGCAGAAGCTCGTGGTCGTCAACGAGACGCTGCAACCGGGCATGTCGATCAGCTATGTTGCTCGTCGCCATGGGCTCTCCCCGAGCCTGGTCTTCCGATGGAGGAGGCTGATGAGTGAAGGGGGCAAGGAAGCGGTGCGGGCCGACGAGGATGTAGTCGCCGCGTCCGAGGTCCGGCGGCTCGAGCAACGGGTTCGAGACCTCGAACGCCTGCTGGGCCGCAAGACCATGGAGGTCGAGATCCTCAAGGAGGCTCTTGACCTTGCACGGGTAAAAAAACCGACCTTGCTGTCGCGATCGCAGGCACCGGAGGATACCCCGTGAAACGGATCGCAGAGACCCTCCGGGTGGCCGGTTCCAACCTGGTTGAGCGAGCGGGTGGCAGGCGTCCGAACCGCGGTCCCCAGACCCGCGCCGGGGATGCGGAGCTCACGTCTGATATCCGGCGCCTGGTGGATAGCCGCCCGAGCTATGGATACCGGCGGATCGCCGCGCTCCTCAAGCGCGAGCGGCGATCCGCCGGCCATGACCCCGTCAACGCCAAGCGCGTCTACCGGCTGATGAAGAAAAGTGGCTTGTTGCTGGCCCGGCATACAGGGCGCCGCCTCCCGCGGGCCCATGACGGAACGATCATGACAAGCCGCTCCAACGAGCGTTGGTGTTCGGACGCGCTGGAGTTCACCTGCTGGAATGGCGAGATCGTGCGGGTTGCCTTTGCCCTGGACAGCCATGACCGCGAGGTCATCGGCTGGGTGGCCACAACGGCCGGGATCTCCGGTGAGATGATCCGAGACATGATGGTCCACTGTGTCGAGCAGCGGTTCGCCGACATCCGGGCTCCACGCAAAGTGCAATGGCTGACCGACAATGGATCCATCTTCGCCGCTTATCGCACTCTTGAGATTGCCGCGGCCCTCAACCTCGAGCCCTGCTTCACGCCGGTCGAAAGCCCCGAGAGCAACGGCATGGCCGAGGCGTTCGTGAAGACCTTCAAGCGTGACTATGTTCGGGTGAACCCGATCCCTGACGCCAGCACCGCGCTGCAGCGGATCGACCAATGGATGGAGGATTACAACTCAGAACACCCACACTGGCTACCGCTCACCGCGGGAGTACATTGCATCACTCAAACCAGCCGAGTGTCCGGTCTAACGGGGGCAACTCCAACAGGCCTCAGTGCACGGGCGCGCGGGCGCCCCGCCGCCGCTTGGAGCGGTGCCGCGGATCGGTAAATTTGAGCTCGGCGACCAGTCGCCAGATCTGAACCTCGTGGCCGTCCGCCAACCGCCCGGCCCGCTCGGTTGCGGACGCGTCGTCTGGGCAGTGGAGGTTGACCACGCCCCCCAATTGGCCGTGTTCGTCCAGAACGAATGCACGATAGTGTGGCATCGGAAATCCCCACGCGAGAGCATCTTACCTGCAGCCTCGCTCTGCGGCGTGGAGATTTAGGGTCATTACGAGCTACCCCTCATGGGCGGTATGGTTGTCGCTGTGGCTCGACCCGACCCCGCTGATATAAATTCAGCCTGACAGGCGTCCGTTCTAGTCATCAGGCACAATTCAGCGGTGACGGCTAAATTGCCTGGACCGGCTCCCGGGTTTTCTCGCTGCCAAGGTAGCCGTCGGGGTTCTGCAATTGCCAACGCCAATGGTCCGCGCACATTTGCTGCAACGATCGGGTCGACTTCCAGCCCAACGCTTTCATCGCAAAGGTCGGGTCGGCATAGCAGACGGCGACATCACCGGCCCGGCGCTCCCTGATTTCATAGGGGACTGGTCGCCCGCTCACTGCTTCGAATGTACGAACGACGTCCAGAACACTGCTGCCGTTGCCCGTGCCAAGATTGACCGTGAGCAAACCAGGCTGGCTGAGGTGGCGCAAGGCACTCAAATGCCCGGATGCGAGATCGACAACATGGATGAAGTCGCGGATTCCGGTGCCATCAGGCGTGTCGTAGTCGTTTCCCCAAACCTGCAGCTTCTCCCGCCGTCCAATCGCCACCTGCGCCACAAACGGTACCAGGTTGTTGGGAATGCCCAACGGGTCTTCTCCGACGAGCCCGCTTTCGTGCGCGCCAACCGGATTGAAGTAGCGCAGATTGCCGATCCGCCAGTCGTCGTCTGACCGGCAGAGATCCTTCAGCATCTCTTCGATAACGAGCTTTGTGCGGCCGTACGGATTGGTCGGACCTAGAGGATGCGTTTCGTTCAGTGGGAGGTAACTAGGTGTCCCGTAGACGGTAGCGGACGAGCTGAAAACGAGCGTCTTCACATCCGCCCTCTTCATGGCCGACACGAGCCGCATCGTCCCCAGGACGTTGTTCTCGTAATAGGTCATGGGCCGTACGTTGGAATCGCCGACCGCCTTCAGGCCCGCAAGGTGAATGACCGCAGTCACTCCGCAGGTGCGGAGTACGTCATAGATCACGTCTTCATCCCGTATATCTGCGTGTCGAAAGACGAGCGAGCGCCCGCAGATGAATTGCACCCGCTCGAGCGAGGCCCTGTTGCTGTTGGAGAGATTGTCGAGCACGACGACATCGAGCCCGGCGTCCAGCAACGCGATACAGACGTGGGACCCGATGTAGCCGGCACCTCCGGTCACCAAGATCATCTCGGACATCTTCCGTTTAAGCCCACTATGCTCTTCGGACTCTACTGCAAGCGATGCTGTCGGAGGGCGCTCCGGATCGCCGGCAACGCGCGCAGCCATTGCCGGCCAACAATCATCTAGGTGATACTCGTCAGAGCCCAAGTGCAACAGCGCCGAAGTATTACCCCGTCAGGCACTTTACATCGTGACTCGGATTAGTGTGGAGCAGTGGCCTCATCGTTGGAGGCGGCGCTCCAACCCCGGATAAGCGCGGCCAGAGTGGGTCAAGCGCTTTGCGATCTCTGCACCGGAAAGGATCGCAGTAGCACAAACGAGCCCCCAGACTCCACAAACGAATCTTGCTTGTGCGAACTCAACCGTGGAGGTGATAATCAGCACACCTTGTAGCGCGACGCCTATGACGCCAAGCGAGAGCCAAACCAAATCGAGCTTGATGAGTCTTAGCAGGTGCAAGCCCAATGATGCGATGGCTATCAACGACGCAATCACACTGAAAACCTGAAATACCTTCAAAGGGACGCTTAGCAACTGCGATCGGGCCGGAGGAGGGGCGACGCTCGCCAGATCAGGAGATGCAGTTTCGCTTGTCCATCCGTCCTGTTCATTGAGCGCATTCCGAGCCCTATGCAGCATTTCCAGATCGGCCTTTGGCGGTGCAACAGCTGCCGGAATGGGCAGGGGGTTCTGCGTGACATATTGCTCGTAGTTCGTTCGCTGTTGTGCGGTGATGAACTGCCAATTGCTTATGAGTTTCCAATATTCTTGCGCAGCTTGATCCATTATGTTTCTTGTAAATGCAATTGGTGCGCCGGTGAAGCGGGCCACGATATAACACCAGAACGAGCGTCGTGACTCGGAACCAGAGGCATATCTATTGCGTGAGGCAATTCCTGGAACTAGTACTCGGTATCGGAGATAGTTGCTATATTCGAATTTTAAGATTGGCTTGAGTGATGAAGGAGCCACGTCGATATATTCGTTTACGGGTTCCAGGATCGAATTGATGAAGCTTTCATCGCAGCTACCGTTGGTGTTTTTGACAAAGGCTGGGTTGAACATAACTTTTTGAAACAGATCCTCTGCGAGAACGGATTGGCTATGGCGGTCGCCATAAAGTACTGAGTGAATTACCGGGGTTATTGCAAATCCGCATGCGGTTGTGCCCACTACGATACTTGCCTGGACCCAGCGCGGTGGATGCAGATCTTTGCCAACGGCAGCGATCATCACTAGCGCAGCCGGAACTAATGCGATGTTTACCGGCTTTACGCTCAATGCCGTGCCAGCGATTGTTGCTAGGAGGAGAAAGCTTGCTAGGCTCTTTCGTACAGCCGTAAGCAAAACGAGCGCTGTGAATAGCGTCGTCAAGGAGGCTGAAAGAGAATCGGCCCCAATCACTTTCGATAATAAAACGGGGGCAGGATAGCCGAACATCGCAAGTTCAACTAACAGAGCCACCAACATCGAGCGCGAAATGGAGTAACAGCCGAAAGCGAGAAATCCAGCTGATAGACAATAGATAAACAGTTGAATTTCTTTTATGCTTGAAAGGCTTCCAAACAGTGCTTTCACAGCAAAAAGGAAAATTGGATAGCCGACTGGCCGCTCCGTCGCGAAATCGAGATACGTTATTCCGTCAGGAGTGAGTAGCGGTCCAGGAGAAGGAAGATATTGATAGGCTGCAAAAGCGAGGGCGGGAGCTAATATCACCACGAGCCCGAGGAGTGTTCGATTGCTCATCGCGCGGCGTTCGCTGGGCGCGGGAATCTCCGACGCAAATGACGACGACTTCATAAACTATGTTCCCAGGTGCTCTTTACTCACGGGAGCTTAGGCAAATCGGATGCATGTAGTTTGGCAATTGAAGATACAGTGCGACATTTAAATTGGGTACCTCGTTGTGAGACGTCGAGGTTTTGTCGCGGCCAAGAGGGTCGACCCTGGTTAGTGCGTTTCTTGCTGGGAGAGCGGAGCAGAAGCAGCTCTCAGGCGGCTCGACCATGCGCCCTGATTTCCTAGTTGAACTAGCCCTACTTTCTCCATGTGAAGACAGACGAAACTGCGTAGTTCCAAACCGCTCCGACAATGGCGCCAGCTACCCCAGCGAGCAACCAGGTGATGTCCGCATCGTAAATGTAGATGCCAACTCCGACGTTGGCTACAGCTCCAACAAGACAAACCAAGTAGAATGAGAGCAGGCCATAGATGAAGCGGAGCCCTGTCAGACGCCGATCCCGGTAAGTGAAAAAATTGTTCACAGTGAAGTTGAATGTCATTGCGATGAGCACCGCAACGCTCTGCGCCAGCAGAAAGCTCAGGTCTAGGATCTTCAGGGATATGCCGAGAGAGGCGAGGTGAACGAGGAGGCCAAGTCCGCCAACTGCGACGAACAGGACGAAGCGAACCGGGATAATATGACCGAACAATTTGTCGGCGAGCAGCACAAGGTACTCCCAAGCGACGGCACTATCGAGCTTACTTTCGCCGAAGCTTCGAATGCGGAATTCATAGGGAACTTCGATGACTTTCAGCGGCTGAGGTGCGGAGGCGACCAAGTCAACCAGGATCTTGAATCCGATCGTCGACAACCTCGGCAGTGAGGCTTCGAAAGCCCGCCGCGAGACGACAAAGAACCCGCTCATCGGGTCTGAGATTTGGGTTTTGAGAACCAACCCCGCCAACCAAGTCGCTCCTCGGCTGATCGACTGCCGCTTCTGATTCCACTCTCCCATGCCGCCGTCTTGCACGTATCGAGAGCCTACGGCGAGATCGCATTCTCCTCTGGCGACAGCCTTCCAGAGCTGAGGCAAGATTGCCTCGTCGTGTTGCATGTCGGCGTCTATCACGCCGATCACGGACGCGGAGGACGCAAGCATCCCCTCCACAACCGCGGAGGAGAGTCCACGGCGACCAATTCGCTGCACCGCACGTATCCGGCGATCTCGACGAGCAATCTCCCGTACTTGATTGCTTGTGCCGTCGGGGGAATTGTCGTCAACAACGATCAGCTCCCAACGAATCCCGTACAAAGCAGCTTCGATCTTCTCAAGAAGTGGAACGATATTGTCCCTCTCATTGAAGGTCGGAACGATGAGACTCAACTCGATTTCTCGAACATCTTGGGATAAAAGTTGGTCCATCGACTTCAATCCCCAATGAATGCGGTGAGTAGTATGAGGTGACACTTCGTCAGCCCTGCCCAGAACATGCGCATGTGCGCGCTGTATAACAGGCGCGCTGTATAACAGGATGCTGATCAATGAGGCGGCTGTTTCCGGAGGATTATACCGGGCGCATCCGTCATGTCTACAAATGGAGCTCGTCGCCATGGAGAGTGCAGCTACAGGCCAAGGGATGTCATGCTAGAACAGGTAGCGCGCATACCCAAGTTTCGATCCTGCACACCAGGTCGAAAATAAGCAGTAACCCTCAGGAGATAGCCCGCTGGCGGCGCACTTCGAGCCCGCGCCGGAACTGCGAGACCATTTGGTTTGACCGGCCGACTTTGCTGGCGTCGTCGAACCTTGAACATCTTGCAGCGTTTGCGGTTTCCGGCGCGCTGTTCTGCTTGGCTTATCCACGGCGCACTCCAATTGTCCTGATCCGAGCGCGTTCGTGGCTCCAGCTTTGACCGTAATGCAGGCCCGAGCCGCAGCAGGGCCGTGCTGTGTCAGCATCGCCGTGGGGTTCGTGAGCGACTGGCCCGAGCCGTCGTGGGGTACCCCAGAAGGGTTCGCATCCGGGGCGAATTTTACAGTAGGACGAGTGCGTATGAGCCGCGCGATCCGGACTCTCCGCATCGCGGGATGGGCGGGGCGCTACGGCCTTTGATGCTGAAGGCGCAAGTTGAGCCTGACATTTGGAACTTGGGAATGGCTGGTCTGTCGGATTTGCCAGTAGTTCATAACGACGCTTCCAATACGGGACGCGCCGTGCATCAAGCGCCGTGTCATAGGAATCTGAGGTATGGCGTGCACAAGATCTCTTCTGCCAAGTTGACGGCCGTAGGGGTGATGCTTTGCGTACTAATTGCCTGCGTGGCTGAGGCCGTTTTCCTATTTTCGAGCATCTTCATGATGGGGCGTATCCCGATGTACGATGAGTTTGCGTCCCGGGATTTTTCGCAATGGAACGGCTTGGCAAAACAAGTTTGCTGTAGTGGTTCAGCAGTAGCTGTTGACGCGCCCAACTGGAAATCCAAAAGCGCCGTGAGATTCCAGATAAACTTCTATGAGCCCCTCGTTAAAGGCAGTCATCGATCCGAATTCCGATTGAGGGCAACAGAGTTTCACCAGCTCTATGAGTACGGATTCAAGATTTTTGTGCCCCCGGATTGGCAGTCCGATAATAATCAGGTTGCGGTGATGCAGATGCACAACGTCCCAGACAATTGGAAAGGTGAGTGGGGGCTCCCTCCACCGCTAGAATTGAGCTTGGATAACGATTCCTGGGTTCTCCGGACAGCTTCGGGGCGGGCTCCAACATGGCTCGATCGAAAAGGCGACATACGTCATGATACTCCGTGGTCGCAGCCGTTTGAACGCGGAGGATGGAGCGCTTGGATTTTTCGTACCAGGTGGTCGCTTGATGGAGATGGGATCATCGAGGTCGAAAAAGATGGTAAGGTGGTTTTCCAGAGGCACGGCGCCAACTGTTACGACAATCTATTGGCTCCCTACCTTAAATTTGGTGCCTATGCTCCGGCGTGGCTAAACCTGACTGTTCCGCCTGAAGCGAAAACCAGAGAGGTGTTTTTTACGGACGTTTTTGCGCGCGAGCTTTGAAAGTGTGGTGAGTGATGTCAGCAGGCTGTGAGTCGTTTGGGAGTTGCGGTATTCGGGCTAGATCACGGTTGTCGCGACTGCCGATGGGGTAATCCGAAAGCGCCCGCACGGAGGACGGATTTTACGGTAGGTGATTTGCAGAGGGTACAGCGGCCTTCGTCCTGAAGGCGCGCTCCGTAAAATCATGACGTAAAATCATGACGTAAAATCATGACGTAAAATCATGACGTAAAATCATGAATGGAAATCGGGATGGCTGGTCGGTCGGATTTGCCGGTAGCGATAGTGGGGGCGGGGCCCTTCGGCCTCTCGATTGGAGCACATTTGCGGTCCCGCGGTGTGCCGTTTCGGATCTTTGGTACGCCCATGCATCGGTGGCGCGCGCAGATGCCGCTGGGAATGTTTTTGAAGTCGGAATGGGACGCTTCCAGCATATCCGATCCGGCCGGGCGCTACACTCTGCGGCAATTCTGCGCGGAGACACGGCTGCCCTACGGGAATGCTCCGCTTCCGCTTGATACGTTTACCAGATACGCAATGGCATTTCAGCGGCATCTGGTTCCCATGGTTGAAGACGTATTGGTAACGGCGGTCGACAGAAGGCCAGACGGTTTTGAGCTGCGGCTCGCGACTGGAGAGGGCCTCCGGGCGAAGAGTGTTGTGATCGCGACGGGGTTGTCACATGCCGAGTACGTTCCCCAGAAATTGGCACAGCTGCCCCACCAGTTACGCTCGCACAGCAGCGCCCACCGCGACCTGAGCGCGTTCAAAGATCGCGACGTCGTCGTTGTGGGTGCAGGACAGTCTGCTCTCGAGACTGCTGCTCTGTTGAACGAGACACAGGCAAGAGTTAGCCTTTTCGTACGTGGGTCGTCGATCAGTTGGAGTCAGAGTCCCTTGCCCGATCAGCGATCACTCTGGCAGCGGTTGCGCCGACCCGCCTCACCACTGGGATCCGGGCTTAAAACGTGGTTCTGCGCAAATGCCCCGATGCTGTTTTATCACCTGCCTCAACGAACCCGTCTCGCTATCGTGCGGGGCGATAAGACGCACGAAATGTTGCTGGGGCCCGCTGGTGCATGGTGGCTTCGCGAGCGGGTGCTCGGTCGTATTCCGATCTTGCTCGGCCAATCCCTGCTGGGAGTGACGGCGAGCGGCGGGAAGGCGGTTCTCCACGTCACTGGACCAGATGGAAGGTCACTCGATCTCGCGGCCGACCACATCATTGCTGCGACAGGCTTTCGATTTGCCGCCGCCTCGCTACCGTTTCTCAGAGAAACACTGCTGCGCGATCTGCGTTGCGTCGAGCAGGTGCCCATCCTGTCTCCCCACTTCGAGTCCTCGATTCCAGGCCTCTATTTCACCGGGATCGCTAGCGCGTACAATTTTGGGTCGGTGATGCGCTTCTTGTGCGGATGCCAATACACGGCCGAAACTATCTGCCACCATATTGGCAGAAGCCAAGTGTCCTCTCGTTTACCCTACGTGATAACTTCCGAGCGCAACCCGAAAGTCTCATGATGGGGGCCGAATATGACCGCGCCGCTCCCTTTACTCATTTTGAAGACTACTGGACTTCAATCCGCGGATTGGGGTGCAGTTTCGCCTGTTCGTGGACGGCAATGGCGTCGATGTCGTGCGAGGGCTCTATCGTGATCTCACCGGACAGAACGTGCGCCGCTCAAGCCAGGTCGAGAATCGCGCCTTTGTCGTCGAGCCGTACGATCTCTGTGTTGGTGTGAACTATTGTTGGCGCGGCGACCTGCCGGTTGCCTCCTGGTTAGCTTCATTGAACGGTCGCAAGGAGTTCGCTTGGTTCAGTTGGGATGATCCGCTGCCCTTCCTCATTGCTTGGGCCCGCCCGACAGCGCAAGCCTAACCAGTTAATGTCAATCCGGCGGCACGGGTTATGGGCCAGGCTGCTGCATCTCGGATCTGGCGCGGCCGTGGTGGGACTAACGAAACGCCGGTGATTCATGGCTTCGGGTGTTCTGTGGCACCGGAGTCTGTTCGGAGCGCTGAGCTTCACGCGGCCGGAGCGGCCTATTCCGCGGCCATCGGATGCGGCTTCTCCTCGTGCAATCTGCGCGCCTCGTCGTGGCGGAAAAATGCAACAGTCGGCTTCAGTCCGTCTTGCAGCCGGATGGTCGGTTGCCAGCCCAATTCCCTCGTGGCGAGGGAAAGATCCGGTCGACGTTGCCTCGGATCGTCGCGGGGCAACGGTAAGTGAACGAGTTTTGACGAGGAGCCGGTTTCCGCAAGCACCAGTTCCGCGAGTTCTCGAATCGTGAATTCTTTGTCGTTTCCAAGATTAACTGGTCCGGTGAATGAAGCTCGGCCGTCCATCAGGCGCACGAGGCCATCAATCAGATCATCCACGTAGCAGAACGAACGAGTTTGGTTACCCTCACCGTAAAGCGTAATCGGCTCGCCGCTGAGTGCCTGAATAATGAAATTGGAAACCACACGACCGTCAGCCCGATGCATTCGCGGCCCGTATGTATTGAAGATGCGAGCGATCTTGATGTCGACGCCGCATTGCCGGTGATAATCGAAGAATAACGTTTCAGCGCAACGCTTTCCCTCATCGTAACAGGACCGAGGGCCGATGGGGTTCACATGACCCCAATAGTCCTCAGTCTGAGGATGAACGGCAGGATCGCCATAAACCTCGCTTGTCGAAGCCTGCAGAATTCGACATTTCAGCCGCTTGGCGAGGCCCAGCATGTTTATCGCGCCGTGTACCGACGTTTTCGTGGTTTGCACCGGATCGTGCTGATATTGGACCGGCGATGCGGGGCAGGCCAAATTGTAGATTTCGTCGACTTCGACGTGCAGGGGAAAGGTGATGTCGTGACGCAGAAATTCGAAGCGCGGGTTTGAGTGCAAATGTTCAATGTTGTGCTTGGTTCCCGTGAAGAGATTGTCCACGCATACGACCTCATGGCCGTCGGAGAGCAGTCGATCAATCAAATGGGAGCCCAAAAAGCCGGCTCCTCCGGTGACCAAAACGCGTTTGCAGCTGTCATAAGTGCGTCGCATAACAATCGCCTTTCGAAATGAATATGCCGACGCTGCACTGAGCCAGCATTCCAATTGCCAAGAATTGCGTTCCGGAGTCGCGTTGCCCGCGCTACCTCTCCCCAACGTGCAGCGAACCGCCCCCGGACACATCGCTCCGGGCCTTTCCAGATGGGACGCTTGAATTGGTTAGTTTACGGGGCGGCAGGTCTGGACCGTCCTGGTATCGGAGGGTGATTTCGACGGCGTCGCCCGGCTGCAGCTCTGTTTCTTCGCTTGCGGAAATCCGCTCCGGCCCATTCTCGCCCTTTCTGATGATATCGATGTCCGGCTTACTGCTGGCTCCTCGCACGAGTTGCGATCGAACCATCGCAGTGTACTGAAGCTTCTCGCCGACGCTCTGCAGCTTTTCGCGAATTTGGTTGAGCTGGACGCTGGTGTCTTGCAGTTCACGGAGCAGGTCGAGCCTTCGCTGATCGTCGAGCTTCGCCAGTTTTCTGGTGAACTCGTCCTGCTCCTTCTTGACTCGCATTAGTTGCGCAGAGGTCTGCAGCTTCCGGGTTGATGACAACAGCACCGCGCGACGGGCATCGGTGACGCGAGGGCTGATCAAGGAACCCTTACCGAATAGATCGGTCGCTTTCTGCAGTTCTTCGAGGTCCGATTGAAGTCCTTCTTCGTCTTTTTTCTGCTGCTCCGACAGCACTCGGATCTCGTCGTCTCCCTGTCGAACGCCGCGCTGAAGGTACGCCTTTTCGTGCTGATAGTCGCTCTGCTTCGTTTTCAAATATTCCGTTTCCGCATTGACGATTTCCGAAATCGCCGATCGGGCTATGGGCACGTCCGTCAAAATACCCGAACTGATCTGCGTACCCTCTCCAAGCTCGCTCTTGATGCGCCACATGCGCGCCTGTTCCTTGGCGAACTCCGTCCAAAGCGATCCATACTGGCTTCTCAAGTCCGCGGACTCGAGATACGGGTTGTTCATTCGGAAATGCATGACGTCATAGCCGCCCGCTAAGGCGACGAGCTGGCGCGCGGTGATGGATGGTCGGTAAGGGTACTCACCCGGTTTCGACACGTCCCCGTTGGCGTATATCGGCCTGTACTCCACCACGGTCGTCGTGACCTCATCTGCGCCTATCACGATGACGACCTCGCGGCCGTCCGGGGCCCGCTGGCGAAACACCTTGCTGGCCAGCGCGGCGCTGATTTTGGCGCGTAGCTGCGGTAGCGGCAGGCCGGCTACCGGAAGCGCTCCGACGAGCGGCAACGAAATATTCCCGTCCAGTTGTACAGCGGAGCGGTTCCGCAACTCTGGTAAGCCCGCCACCGCGACCTCAAGTACATCTCCAACGTTCACGCAATATTCAGCCTTTGCCTGAGTGACGGAAATTGTCAGGCCCGCGGCTACCAAGCCCCATTTGATGCAACGACCCAGATTACCGCCGAAGACATAAATATGGAACGCGCTCACCAGGTAAATTCCTTTTTGGGGCTGATCTCCAGGCAACGATCCGGACAGCCGATCCGCAAAGCTACGTTTGATTTTTCCGTTTCGAGCTGGCCCGTTCGGTCCCTTTCCTCGCTGACAATCCATCAGACCGTTGGGACGGGCACTCGGGTGGGTTGCTGCACGAACTTTATTCCTGCGCCGCCGCAGCTCAATGGACCATCGTAGTTACCTATTTATAGGCAATTCCCATCCCGTGGCTCGGACGGTACGGATTTGGAGGAGGGACGACGCGAGAGGGTGATTGATTGCTATGAATTATGCGTCCTTTACCAGTTTGGCGGCTTCCACCAAGCTTCCGGCACAGCCGGTCGATTGCAACATGGCGGGCCCGCGTGTCGGCAGAAACCGATTGGCTGCCCTGTTGGTGTTCGCAGCAGCTACCGAATTCATGCTCGTAGCCGTTGCGGCCTATTTGGCAGGGGGCGTCTATCTGTCTTCGCCAGACCCGGCCAAGTACATTCCGGAGGCCCTCTTCATTTCCACATTGAATTTGCTCGTTTCCATCGGCTTCCGGCATTATTCCCGGATTCAAGCGCAGCCGCGCCTCGTGTTCCTGTGGAACGGCGCCAGCGGCGTCCTCCTTGCGTTCTCGTTCTTCCTCTCGACGATGTTTCTGCTGAGGATCGCCGAAGATTACTCGCGCGCGACTGCCACGGCCCAGGCTCTGAGTGTCGTTCTCGCGGTACTCTGCGTACGAACACTATGGTTCTCGCTACTAAAGACTGCCGTCGCGGCGGGGCTGATCGATGCCAGACGCATCATTCTCATAGGCGACGCTGACCACTGCCAGCCTTTTTCCGCTCGCGCAAAGGCCACCGGAATTCGGACCATCGGCTCGTTCGAGTTTCCGATAATGAGCGCCCACTCGTCAGTACGGGCGCGCCCTGACGCCGTTCAAATGCTGCCCGATGCTCGCCAATTGGTTGCGGATTGCCGTCGACTCCGAGCCGATGACATCGTCGTTCTTATTTCGCAGCAGGACGTTTCGACGGGGCTCACTCTTGCGAGCGCGCTGTCGGACCTTCCAGTTGATGTTCACGTCATCCCCGTAGGATGGATCGATCTGATGCCCATGTCGCGGATTACTCAGTTCGGCAACATGGTGACGATGCGGATCTTCCAGTGCCCCCTTACTCCGTTCAACAGGGCAATCAAACGAGCTTTCGATGTTGTCGCCGCAATCACTGGGCTTGTTTTGACGAGCCCCTTCTTCGTCATCCTGCCGCTCGCGATCAAGCTCGATTCCCGTGGGCCGGTATTCTTTCGCCAGACACGGCACGGCTACAACAATGAGCCCATTCGCGTGCTCAAATTCAGAACGATGGCCGTGATGGAGGAGGGCGACAATTTCAGATCTGTCTCCCGACACGACCCGCGTGTGACCCGCTTGGGACGCTTCTTGCGCCGTACCAATATCGATGAGCTTCCGCAGTTGTTCAATGTCCTGGTCGGCAACATGTCGATCGTCGGGCCCCGTCCACATCCAACCGCTCAGAACGAGCTGTTCGCCGAGCTGATCGCGTCATTTTTCCGTCGCCACAACGTCAAGCCTGGCATTACGGGCTGGGCACAGGTCAATGGATATCGCGGCGACACCGATACTCTCGAGAAGATGCAGCGTCGTGTCGAGCATGATCTCTACTATATCGACAACTGGTCGCTTCTTTTCGATCTGCGAATCATCCTGCTCACGCTCTTCTCCAGGAAGGTCTACATGAACGCCTATTGAGAATTGAAGAATACAGAATACTCCGCCGATACGGCCGCGAGGCGATACGTAAATCGGTTGTCGCCATCCGGCCAGTTTCACCTGAACTGTTGTCTTGGTCTCCCGATATGCTGCACTTTGGAACAGATAGTCGTGTAACAAATCGCCGAAGCGCTTCCGAGCATGTGCTTTCTCCGGCCGAGTTCATCGCCGCATGTAACGTGTTCGTCCGCCGTCAGATGCCAATTCTGATATCTGCGCCGCTCCTGATCGTCGCCATCGCACTGCTGTACCTCGCTGTCGCAACGCCCAAGTTTACCGCCGAGGCGTTGCTTCTCGTTGAAGCCAAGCGATCAGACCAGTCGACCCCAACCCCCGGGGACGCCGGAATACAAGTGCCGATCCTGGATAGCCAGGTCGAAATTCTGAAGTCCGAAAAGATTGCGCTTTCCGTCATCCGCGATCTCAAATTGACGACGGATCCTGAATTCGTCGGCCCCGGCAATGGCGTGGTCGGAAGAGTCATGGGACTGATTTCGCTGATTCTAGGATCGGGGCCGGATACGGAATTTTCGCGTACGCGCCGCGCCCTCGAACGATTTGATCGCAGGCTCACGGTGAAGCGTATCGGTATCACCTACGTCATCAGCATTCAGTTTGAGTCGCCCAGTGCCGAACGCGCGGCCGAGATCGCGAATGCAGTTGCACGTGCGTACACGGCTGATCAGATGGAGGCAAATTATGAATCAGCTCGCATAGCAACGGAATGGCTTCAGGGACGCGTAGATGCGCTGCACAACAAGGCATCTAACGCGCAGCAGGCGGTGACGGATCGAAAGGCGGCGCAGCCGTCGTCCAACCAGGCCCAGCTGGAGCTCCGTGACCTGGAAATCTCTGCGCAAGCCTATAGGCGGCTATACGACACTTTCCTTCAGCGCTACCTCGAGTCGGCCGAGCAGCAGTCCTTCCCCGCTTCCCAGGGACGCCTAATGACCGTCGCTTCGCCTCCAGTGAGGCCCAGCTCACCCAAAACATTCCTCATACTTGCCGTCTCGATCGCTGGTGGGATTTTTGCCGGAATTGGCCTCGGCTTGCTACGCGATGTGTCTGACCAGACCTTTCGAACGCGGGACAAGGTGCTGGCTGAACTCGACGCAGACTGCATCGGGGTCATCCCGGCAGCTATCGCTGAAAGCCCGGCGAGTGGCCCGCGAAATGCGAAGGCGATTCCAACTCGCGCAAAATCAAGGACCATCGTTGGCGCCGACAGCCTCATGCGGAACATTGCTGACGCGCCGCGCTCTCAGTTCAGTGAATCGTTCCGGGCCGTCAAGCTCGCGGTCGACATCATGGCTCGCGGCGGAAAGCGGCTCCAAGTCATTGGCGTCACATCGGCGCTCCCCAACGAAGGAAAGTCGACCGTTGCCGCCTCTTTGGCGCAACTCATGGCACAGGGGGGAGATCGGACCATTCTACTAGATTGCGATCTACGAAATCCGTCGCTGTCATCCACGCTGGCCCCCAATGCTGCCCTAGGTATCCTTGATGTTACGTCTGGACGGGCAAGGCTGGATGACGCCACGTGGATCGACCCCTCGACACACCTGCACTTTCTTCCGGCGACGAATAGCTCACAGCTGGTTTACACGAGCGAGGTGCTCGCGTCCGAGGAGATGGGCGGGCTGTTCAAGACCCTGCGCGAGACTTACGAATACGTGATAGTCGACCTCTCGCCGGTAGCACCATTCGTGGATGTGCGCACCGCAGTGCATTTAATGGACTCGTTCATTTTCGTTATCGAATGGGGCCGCACAAACATCGATGTGGTAAAAAAGAGTCTCGATGTGGCCAATGACGTCTATGGCAACCTGATCGGCGTGGCTCTCAACAAGGCTGATATGAGTGCACTTAGACGTTACGGGGAAGTCTTTGAGACCTATCCCGAGCAGCACCCTCAAGAATTAAGGGTCTTGTAGATGACCGTGATGCCGCCCCCGCCAGCGAGTGCGACGTCAGCGCAACTGATTCGAAGCGCTGACGCGCGTCGCGGAGCAGGAGTTCAGCCTGCGATCCGGGATACGCGTCAGAGTGTATCCGTGGCAGTTGCGGCCCCAAAGCCAATCAATGTGTTTTTGGCAACACCCTTCGGAGCGCGCGGAGAGGGAGGCATTGACCGCCTTGCGGACGCAATTACCTCAGCGATCGCTCTACGTAGCGATCTCAATGTCCAGATTACACGTTTGACTACAAGAGGCCGCAGCGGCCTTCTCTTCTCTGCCGCTGTACTGTCATGGGCCGTCGCACGTTTATGCGCGGCGTCGTGGCTCGGCAGGGTGAGTGTACTCCACATCAACGCGGCTTCATACGGGAGTTTGTATAGAAAGGCGCTGCTCGCAGCGGTCGCACGCCGGCTGGGTGTTCCGTACGTGGTTCATCTTCACTCGGGAGCTTTCGACCAGTTCTGGCAATCGGCTGGGCCGTGGCTGGATCGGGTCATCGTCGGCTTTCTCCGAAATAGCGCTGCAATCATCGTGCTTGGGCGTTACTGGAGCGAGCTCATAGACCGCCGGCTCCCAGGGACGAAAGGCGAAGTCGTAGTCCTTCCGAACGCCACCGCATCCGTCGCGACAGCCACGGAAAGAGCCAAGGATGGACGGGTGCGAATCTCCTTCTTTGGAAAATTGGGAGAGATGAAGGGAACTCCGCAGCTGATTGGGGCGCTCGCCTCTTTGCGCGATCGAGCCGATTGGACTGCCACGCTGGCGGGGCACGGAGATGTGGCTGGCACGCGTGCAAAGCTGCTGGAGTTGCAGATCGCTGATCGCGTCTCGGTGCCCGGATGGCTTGCTCCCGCAGCAGTTGCCGATCTCCTGCGCCGGACGGACATTCTGGTACAGCCGTCATTCGTCGACAATCTGCCAATGGCCATCCTTGAGGCGTTCGCTCAGGGGATTCCAGTCGTGGCAACGCCGGTTGGCGTGGTGCCGGATGTTATTGTGCCAAATCTCAATGGGCTTCTTGTCCAGCCTGGTGACGTGCGAGGGCTGGCGGATGCATTGGCACAATTGATCGGAAATCCGGCTCTACGGCAGCGCCTTGGCGCTTCGGCGCAGCGCGACCACGCGGCTCGGTACGAAATGAATGGTTATCTTTCGCGTCTGGCAGAGATTTGGCGAGGTGCCGTATAGTTGGTCTTCACGTGTTTCTTCGTTCTTGTGGAGACCATTGGGCGGCGCGTCGATCAGCTTCAGGCGGCTCGCCATCTAATAGGATGCGCGTAATGTATCACATCGTCGGAGGCCGCGTGATTGAGCGAGCGACAGAATCACGATTCTATCGGCGAGCAGCTGTCGTGCTACTATATTGTCTCATTTTAGTGTTCATCTATCCGTTCATGCTGCTCATTTCCGACGTTGATACGTCCGTTCCCCTGGCGCTTCAAACTCAAAGCAAGACGATCTACTATCTTCGGTATTTCTTTCCGTTGCTGTGTATCGGCTTTGCTCTGGCATGTGGTGAATCGAACTTCCTTCTTCGCCTCTGCCCTGCGCTGATGCTCTATTGCGTACTTTGCCTCTTGTCGGTCGCGTGGTCTGAAGATCCGTATTCATCGTTCAAGTATGGCGTTCGATTGTTGTTATACGTCATTGCAGTCGCCGCGCTTTGCGAGGCGTTGAGACTGGAGATAGTGTGCCGCGTGATTCTGAGGATAGTTGCGTTCATTATTCTTTCAAGCGTAGCGATGGCGGTGTTAGCTCCAGGCTACGGAACACACCAGGCTAGCGATGCGTCTCAGAGCGTTCACGCCGGTCTATGGCGGGGGGTAACAAGCCACAAGAACGAGCTGGGTGCGATGGCCTCCTGCGCAACGATCGCGTTTCTCTTTTTCGGTCACCTCGGTTCGTCACTGCTGGGGGTTCGTCTCATATGCCTTAGCGCTTCGCTTGCGTGTCTTATATTTGCCGGCTCGGCGGGAGGACTAGTATCCGCGATCGTTGTGCTGATGATCTATTTCGTGATGTTCCTCACGTGGCGCTGGCCAGTAGCCTTTAGCTGGCTGTTGGTGTTCATTGTGGGAGGCGCGTCGGCCTTCGTCCTCTTGGCTGCGGACATCGATACGCTTTCGTTGATCGGCAGAGACAGCACTCTGACCGGTCGTACGACTATTTGGCAGACAGTACTTCCGATGATTGCTGATAGCCCGCTACTTGGACATGGCTACTACAGCGGACCAACTGCCGTCGCAGGTCCGCGCTTGGCCCAGTTGTTCGGGCCAGCTATCTCAGATCCTCACAACGGATATCTGAGTCTGTTGCTCGATACCGGAATGGTCGGTCTTTCTCTCTATTTGTATTCGGTTCTGTCGGTTATTCTTATGGGGACGGCTCGAGCCAAACATGAAGGGCGCGTACGGCAGGACTGCTTCATGTTTCTCTTGATAACTCCCATCCTGGGAATAGTGTTGGCGTTTTTCGAGGGACATCCTGTTGGAGACGAGGCCAGCATCGGGACTCTGAACTTCTTCAGTTTGGTCGCGACTTACTCTTACTTGAAGCAGTCTGAGGCCCGGCCCGAGGTTGCTCACGAGCGCGAGCCGGGTCGGAACGTCGGGGTGCTCATCTAGCGGGCTCCGCTAGCGCATGAAGACTGCTCTTACCTAGGAGGCCAAGTGATCGAGACCGTCGACAAGAACAACCCGGATCACATTTCTCCGATCGCTCCGAGGATCGATGCGGCAACCATTCGTCGTTATCGGGCCACGTATCAGTTGGGTGACGAGATCGGCGAATATGAAGTTAGGCGGCACTGGGAGGTGGAATCCGCTCTCTCGCGGCGGCTGCTTGCGTCGGATAAAAGCACGCGCTGGTCGGTCTTTCAGGAGTGCTACACTGAACTCTATTCGACGCTTCCATGGTTAAACGAAAGCGAGAGCGTGGCAGCGGATTCGCTGCGCCCATGGCTTAAACTGATTCCGAAACGGGCCAAGGTATTTGAAGTTGGCAGCGGCAAAGCGCATCTTCTAAAATACCTGGCGTCACAGGATTATGATTGCGTTGCCACGGAAATCACCCAAGAGAGGGGTGAGAAGCACGCAGCAGGCATGAGCAATTTGAAATGGCATATCACGGATGGCGTAAACTTAGCCAAGTTCGAACCTCCTTCGAGCTACGATGTCGTGATTTCAACTTCGGTCGTTGAGCATCTTCATCCGGACGACATGTTGGACCACCTCCGCAATGTCCGGGAGATTCTAAAGCCGGGCGGTTGCTATATTTTTGTTACGCCCCACGTAGGAGCGGGGCCTTCCGACGTTTCGAAAGTGTATGGATTTGACCGGGCCGTATGTATGCATCTGAAAGAGTATAATTTCATAGAGCTCGGAGAACTTCTGACTCGTGCGGGGTTTCTAGCGCCCAAGGCTGTTCTATTCCGTCAACGACCATTCAAGTTCGGACCATTTGCGAGCGGATTGTTTTTCAAGTATTGCTGTGCATGGGATCGGATGGCGCGCATATTAAGTCTTTCACCTAGGAATGAATGTTCGTTCCGGCGTGCATTGCGGTTGGCATTTGTGCCGACCGCGATTTGGCTGGCGGCCGAAAAGGCGCCGTCACGCAATTGAGAGTCAGAAGAGCCAACCAGAAATCGACGTCCCTCTGCGTGCTGACCTGCCACTGCATTTTCATCCAGCGGCAGTTAGAGTCTCGGGGTTTTGTACGCCAAGTGGCGCGGATGGAGCAACGGACGATCGGCGGAGCTGGTCGGGGTTGCGCAGCCGATCGTCCGTTGCGGTGAGGTGGGCGGCGTAGGCCGCGGGGGTCAGGTATTTCAGCGACGAGTGGGATGTAGTCGGCGACCCAGTTGGCGATCTTGGCGCGGGCGTCATCGAGATCGAAGAACAGGGTCTCGTTGAGTAGCTCATCGCGCATCCGGCCATTGATGGGGAAGACGGCCCCGCTTCCTCGGCGCCGGCGATATACTGGCGATGGACGAACCCGGTAACAGGAGCAATTCACCAATGGAAGTCGCGACAATTGGGTTGGACATTTCGAAGCACGTATTTCACATCCATGCAGTTGATGGCCAAGGCCAAGTGGCCGGTCGCCAACGCCGCCGGCGAGGCGAGATCGTGTCGGAGGAAGGATCCACCCAGAGAGTTGTCGATTGATCTGGTAGCTGACGAGCGGTTTGGACGAGCAATCGGACGGATCGAAGCCTCGTGACAAAGGTCGCTTTTGGCGGCCGAGCAATCCAGCGGGCCGTAACGTGAGTGAAGCCTGAGCACGCCTCGAAAGTTACGATGTGAATGCCGACCCGATCGTATGGCGGGGAAAGGCCGCGCTGACAGGGAAGCAATCGACGCATGCACCTGTCCGGTTCACCGGGGTAATGGGCACGGCACGCCGGAAAGGTAGTGCGGGTAATCGGGGGAGACCCGTCTTGGTCGAAGGTCGCACCTTCAGCATCGAGTAGTCGATGGACCGGACGGGAGTCGGACAGGGTCGTAGTACTGATGAAACCGGGTAATTCCGGCGGAGGAAAGGACCCTGACTTCAGGTGCGCTTTTGAAGATGGCGAGGGAATGGGTCGATTGGCGATGAGCCTACAAACGCCCGATAAGATCAGGAGCCTTCAGAGAAAGCTTTATTGCAAGGCGAAGGCGGCGCCTGCCTTCCGTTTCTATGTGCTGTACGACAAGATCTGCCGCGAGGACATTCTGAGCCATGCCTACAAGCTGGCCCGCGCCAACGCGGGTGCGCCAGGAGTGGACGGAACAACTTTCGAGCAAATCGACGCGTCGGGACTCGAAGCATGGTTGGCCGGCCTGCGCGATGAACTCGTCACGAAGACTTACCGGCCCGATCCGGTGCGGCGGGTGATGATCCCGAAGCCCGGCGGCGGCGAACGTCCGCTCGGTATAGATCGTGCTGGAACCGATCTTTGAGGCGGATTTTGAGGACTGCGCTTATGGATATCGCCCGCGTCGTAACGCGGTCGATGCAGTCAAGGAAGTGCACCGGCTTGTGTGCCGGGGCTACACGGACGTTGTTGACGCCGATCTGTCGAAATACTTCGACACGATCCCGCATTCGGACCTCCTCAAATCGGTGGCCCGACGCATCGTTGACCGGAATGTGCTGCGGCTGATTAAGTTATGGCTGCGAGTACCGGTCGAGGAGCGGGATAGCGACGGGAAACGGTGCATGAGCGGCGGTAAGAGCAACAAGCGTGGCACGCCACAGGGCGGTGTCATCAGTCCGCTGCTCTCCGTCATCTACATGAACCGGTTCCTGAAACATTGGCGTCTCAGCGGTCGGCGTGAAGCATTCCATGCCCAGGTTATCTCCTATGCCGACGACTTCGTCATTCTCAGCCGCGGCCACGCGGAGGAAGCATTGACGTGGACGAAAGCGGTGATGACCAAGCTTGGGTTGACGCTCAACGAGACTAAAACCTCGGTGAAGAATGCCCGATTGGAGAGCTTTGACTTCCTTGGGTACACGCTCGGACCCCGCCGCTTCCGCAATGGGGGACGGTGGTATCTTGGCGCGGCTCCGTCCAAGAAAAGCGTGCTGCGGATCAAGAGGAAGGTCAGCGTACTGCTGACGCCGGGCAACAAGGGCGCATGGCCCGAAGTACAAGCACGACTGAACCGCCTTCTGCGCGGCTGGTCCGCTTACTTCAGCTATGGCTCTCTTGCTACGGCTCATCAGGCCGTTGATCGACACGTCTTCGACCGCGTGCTCGCCTTTCTGCGCAGACGACATAAGACGCCAGGACGTGGCGTCAGACGGTTCTCTGATCAGATCTATGGGAACTCTGCCGTACTTGTGCTGAACCGCGTGCGCAAAATGTCGCCGACGTGCGCCTTGTGACAAAACCTGTCGGAAAGCCGGATGCGGGAAAACTGCACGTCCGGTTTGATGAGCGGGGAGAGGAAACGGAACGCGCAACAAGCGCATCACCGCGCCTCTCCTCGACTCTACTATGCGCATTCCAGGGATGGTGATCAGGTGTTCCAGGCGATGGTGATCACGGATTCCAGCGATCGTGATCAGATGCGGAGGCGAACACGACTGACGGGTTTATGTGTGCTGGAAATGGTCTCCTGGTCAAGGCTGGCGGGTTGGTTCGGAGATCGTTCCGGCGGTCCATGGGAGGGCCCCGTGCGCGGCGCGGAGTGCCCCCATGAGCGACGGAGCGACGCGCGCGGGAGGGGCCTGTGGGCCGGCGGGGCGATCGTGCGCGAGGTGCTCACGGTTTTTTCTTTTCGCCAGCCTGACGCCGTAGACTGTCGCCTTTGAGCTCGAGGCGGTGCGCATTGTGAATGATGCGGTCCAATATCGCATCGCCAAGGGTGGGATCGGCAATGACGTCGTGCCATTGCGACACGGGGACCTGACTTGTGATCAACAAGGATCCCTTGTCGTAGCGATCATCGACAATCTCGAGCAGATCGCGGCGCTGGTCGGCGGTGAGCGGTTCGGGTCCCCAGTCGTCATATGTGGACGGCCTCTGATGGCAAGCACAATTTGGCACTTCGAACGACTTGGACGGCTGCGATCGTATGTCCGGCCTTTAGCGCGGATCATATCTCCGCTGGCCCTGATGAAGTCCGAGAACCAAGGGGTCACATCAAGGATGCGAGCTTTGAGGCTCACACGACTGGTCGGGTTTTCCTGGTTTTCGGTGGCGACCGTTGTCTTTCATCATGCCTTTCTTGCACTTACCAAGCTTATAACTCTTCGATGCGGCTGTCCGACACTCAAAGTTTGGCGAACATCTCGGTGCGGAAGCATTCTCCGGTTTTCATCATTGCCCAGATGATCCGAGCAAGCTTGTTGGCGAGGGCGACGGTCACAAGCCGCGCCGGCTTTTTAGCCAAAAGCCCGACAATCCAGTCGCGCAAGCCGCCGCGGCGTTTTTCCACAACGTTTAGAAGCGATGTTGCTCCGAGAACGAGTAACTTCCTTATATATCGATTACCCGCCTTGGTGATGGTTCCGAGAGTTGGTTTACCCCCGCTTGAAATTTGCCTGGGCGTCAGACCCAGCCAGGCAGCAAAATCCCGTCCCGAATTGAATACGCTTGGGTCTGGTACACTGGCTGTAATTACCGAGGCAACAAGCTTGCCAACGCCGGGAATTTCTCCGAGCGAACGGCTCGTCTCGCTGAGCGCGTGAGCCTTGGCGATCTCCCTCTCCAAATCATCGAGTGCGCCTCCGAGCGCATCAATTTGCTGACCGAGAACCTTCGCGGCCAGGACAGCGGCGTCGGGAAGAGTCGCGTCGCCTTCTGCGAGGCCTAAAAGCTCGTCGACGCGGCCGGTGCCCTTGGCGACGACAAGACCGAATTCGGCCAAATGGCCGCGTAGAGCGTTCACGCTCATCGTTCGCTGTTTGACCAGCAGCTCGCGCGTCTTGTGCAACATCAGGGTCGCTTGCTGATCAGCGCTCTTGATCGGCACAAAACGCATGGCAGGGCGCGAGACCGCTTCACAGATGGCTTCCGCATCGACGGCATCGTTCTTACCTCGTTTGACATAGGGCTTTGTGTAGGCCGGCGGCATCAGAGACACATCGTGTCCCATGTCCTTCAGTTCGCGCGCCCAATAGTGCGCTGAGCCGCAAGCCTCCATGCCAACGCGGCACGGCTCGATCCTCGAGAAGAACTCGCGCATCGTCCGGCGCGTCAGCTTGCGCTTTACGGCTGGTGCATCCTCACTAGACAGCGCATGAATCTGAAAATAGTTCTTGGCGAGATCAACGCCTATTCTAATAAACTTCATCTCGGACGGTCTCCCTTCTTTGTGGCGCTCTGGTGACCACGCCTTGGCACTATGATGCCGTTGAGGTGAGGCCGTCCACACCATCAAGGATGAGGAGATTGACGCGCTCGAGCGCGGCGATCAGGCGCGCCAGACGGCCTTCGCCGCGCGCCTGGGCGAGATCGGCGAACAGGCGGGATGTTCGCTTGTAGAGGACGGAGAAGCCGTCGCGGCAGGCCTTGTTGCCGAGCGCACAGGCAAGCCAGGACTTGCCGGTGCCGGTTGGGCCGACGATGACCAGGTGGTTGGCCTCACGGATCCATTGGCAGGTGGCGAGGGTTTGGAAGAGCGAACGGTCAAGGCCGCGAGCGGTGCGATAGTCGACGTTCTCAATGGCGGCGGCTTGCCGGAGCTTGGCACTGGTCAAGCGGCGCGTGAGGCGGCGGTTGTCGCGGGCGGTGACCTCGCGATCGACGAGGAGGCCGAGCCAATCGGCGTGCGGCATCTCGGCCGCCTCGGGGTTGTTCTGCAGTTCAGTGAGGGTATCGGCCATGGCGGCGAGGCCGAGGGCGCGCAAGCGATCGACGGTGGGGTGAATAAGCATGCTGATCTCTCCTGATCAATTGTAGTAGCTGCGGCCACGGATGTTGGCGTGGAAGAGGATGGGCGCCTCCTCGGCGGGAGGCGCGGTTCTGTCGGTGCCGTTCTTGAGGATGGCGGCGACCGATTTGTACGAGCGGGCGTTGAGCAGCAGGGCCCGGGCGCAGGCGGCGTCGACGCGTTCCTGGCCGTAGCGCTTGACCAGCCCGAGAATGCCGATCGCGGAGCGGAAGCCCTGTTCCGGATGCGGCCGCGACCGCAGGATGACGTCGATCAGGGTGTCGGCGTCGGGGCCGACCTTGGCGGCTTCGGAACGAATACGCTCATGGGTCCAGTCACGATAGCGGCGATGCGAACTCGGCATATGCTCGGCAATCGTGGTCGGGCGATGCGGCAAGGTGCTGCGCAGATGCGAGGCCACGCGCTTGCCACGGAGGAAGATCTCGACGGTCTTTTGGGTGATGCGAGCCTCGACCTCCTGATGCAAGAGGTTGTGAGGGACGCTGTAGTAATGCTTGGCGATCTCGACGTGATAATCGAGGTTGACCCGGCAGCGCTTCCACTCGGCATACTCGTACGGTTCATCCGGCAAGGGGGTGAGCGCCTGATGATCGAACTCTTCGAACAGATCGCGCCGACTTCGCCCCCAGCTCCGGAGAGGTCGATCGTTCAGCTCGACAAGGAGGCTGTGGATCGCCTCGTTGAGGGCGGCGAGCGAGAAGAAGCGGCGGTTGCGCAGACGCGCCAGAATCCATCGCCCGACGATTTGGACCCCGACCTCGACCTTGGCTTTGTCGCGCGGCCGATACGGCCGCGCCGGGACGATGGCGGTGCGGTAATGGCGGGCGAGATCGGCATAGGTCCGGTTGACCATCGGCTCGTGAAAGCAGGCCCGGGTGATGCCGGCCTTCAAATTGTCGCTCACCGTCTGCCGGGCCACACCGCCGAAAAAGGCAAAGGCCCGCACGTGCGAGGCGATCCAGTCCGGCAGGCTCTGGGTGAGGCTGGCCTCGGCGTAGGTGTAGTTCGAGGCGCCGAGCACGGCGACGAAGATCTGCGCGCTGCGCACCTCACCGGTGAGCCCGTCAACTACCTCCATGGTGTGGCCGGAATAGTCGACGAACAGCTTCTCGCCGGCGACATGGACCTGGCGCAGGGTCGGCTTGAGGCGGCCGGCCCATTCCTTATAGCGTTCGCAGAACCACGCATAGCTGAAGCTGTCGGAGTTTGCGTCGCAATACTCCTCCCACAACAGCATCAGCGTGACGTTCGGGCGCCGCAGCTCGCGATGCACGAGCGCCCAGTCCGGATGCGGACGCTCGTCGCTGGGCCGATCGGAAGGCGGCGGAAACAGGCGGTTCTCGAGCTGGACGTCGTCATCGAGCTCCGTTGGCAACGGCCAGGTCAGACCGGCGCGGCGGGCTCGGTTGACGTACTTACTGACCGTGCCCTGGGCCAGACCGAGGCTGCGGGCAACGGCGCGTTGCGACATGCCGACGCTGTAGTGCAGGCGTAGAACTTCGCGAATGTGGCGCATGGACAGTCTCTCTGTCGGCATCTCGATCCTCTGCGGTTGGGCAAAAGACCGAGCTACCCCGGTTGCAGACTGTCAGCGGTGGGCGCCTCCTGGTTGTCCCCGATCATGATCGCTGGAAATAGCGATCACGATCGGCTGGAAACGGTGATCACGATGCTCTGGAATGGGTGATCACGATGGCCTGGAATCGGTGATCACGATCGGCTGGAACGCGCACTCTACTACGAAGAGGACAAGAATGACGCCGCTGACCCGGGCGCGATTGCGAAGCGGTCACCCGTCCCAATATGCGGTTCGTTCCCATCAAGAGCGGCGAGAACCAGGGCTTCTTGATGCTTCATCGTGCAAGAGGCTTATTGGTCCGCCAACGAACCATGACAGCCTGCGCCATTCGGGCTCACTTTGCTGAGTTCGGAATCATCGTCGGGCAAGGCCGGCAACGGGTGGATGGTCTGGTGGACGTGTTGGATGACGAGGAACTGACGCTACCGGCCCACGTCCGGATCGCACTAGCCGTCCTTGTGAACCAACTGAAGGAATTGGACCGGCAGGTCGAGGCTATCGAGCGCGAGCTGGCTCAGATCCAGCGCGTAAATCCGATGGCGAAGTTGCTGTCCTCGATCCCCGGGATCCGTCCCATAACGGCCACAGCTCTCGCCGCGACCGTACCGGACGCGACAATTTTCCGCTCCGGGCGGGAGTTCGCGGCCTGGCTTGGCCTGACGCCTAAACAGAATTCCACCGGCGGGAAGGACAGGCTCGGCCGCATAACAAAGCAGGGCGATTCCTATCTCAGGCACTTGCTTGTCATCGGGGCACGCAACTTCGTTCGGTATCCAAAGGCCCGGTCCGGGGTCGGTCGGAGCTGGCTGGATCGAAGCCCTTCTTGAACGGCGTCGGCCCATGGTTGTTGCCGTCGCTGTCGCCAACAAGTTGGCTCGGATCATCTGGGCAATGATGACGACCGGTGAGTTCTATCGGCCTAAGCTCGCGGCCTGAGCTGCCGCGCTTTTTTGGCCACCCTAAGGTGTGAGGGCAGATGACAGCGTGATGGAAACCGGCGGAGCTGGGGATCGAGAGAGCCCGAAGAGTTTTAAGCGCAACAAGCGCGACCCGTTGATGAGGCCTCGATCCGCGATCTCCATCAGGGCCAGCGGCCATCACCAAGCGAGCATGGCGTTGCAGGTGAATTCGGTGCCATGGTCGGACACGATCATTCCTGGCTTGCCGCGTCGCTGGACGATTGCCGTCAGTTCGCGGGCTACGCGCCGCCCCGAGATCGACGTCTCCGGAATGGCGCCCAGGCATTCCTTGGTGACATCGTCGACGATGTTGAGGATGCGGAAGCGTCGGCCATTGGCGAACTGGTCGTGGACGAAGTCCACCGACCAGCGCGCGTTCGGCCTCGCCTCGACCAGGATCGGGGCACGGGTCCCCACGGCCTTGCGGCGAGCCCGCCGTTTGCGGACGGTGAGTGAGCCCTTCCTCGTGGTAAAGCCGGTAGATCCGGTTGATCCCCGATGGCTCGCCCTCCCGCCGCAGCAAGACGAACAACCGGCGATAGCCGAAACGCCGCCGCTCGTTGGCGAGATCGCGCAATCGGCCACGCAGAACTGCGTCCGGCGGGCGGCTGGAGCGATAGCGGATCATCTTCCGATCCGCCCCCACAATCGAGCAGGCCCGCCGTTCCGACAGGGTCATGACGGCCTGCAGATGCGCGATCGCAGCGCGCTTGGCGGCCGGCCCTACCATTTTTTGAAAGGAGCTCGCGAAGTTGCGGCCGCATCGAGCATCTGCTCGGCCAGAAGCTTCTTCAGCTTCGCGTTCTCCTCTTCCAAGGCCCTCAGCCGCTTCGCTTCGGAAACGTCCATGCCGCCGAATTTGGCCTTCCAATTGTAGATCGTCGCCTCGGAAACACCGTGCTTGCTTGCCAGGTCGGCTGTCTTCGCCCCAGCCTCATGCTCCTTCAATACCGCGATAATCTGCTCTTCCGTGAACCGTGCTCGCTTCATCTGTCCGTCCTTCTTCGGGCCGGACTCTAACTCCTTCTGGAGGAAATACGCAGTGGCAGTCAGTGCCGCGTCTAATGTCCCGAGGATTTGGAATCGGAAGCAGCCATGCCTAAGGACACCAGGTGTTTCCGATGAGGCTGGCTTGAGCAGCGTCCCTAGAGTGGTTTTGCTTGCGGCGCATCAGCGGCGTAGTTGGCGGCCGACTAAGGTTTGCGGATCGCAAGTTCAAGGTACGGTTCATAAAACGCTATGGCGCGACCAGGATGAGAGCGCGTATTGCCTCACCTGTCGATGCTCCCGAGTGCGATCGGTTGCCTCATTTATTTTGCTCCCGGCTGGGGTTGAGGAGGAGGCCGGGTGCGGAGATGGCCGGGGTTTCGGAGCGCCCGGCCTCCTCCGCTGGCGTCTGCCACATCATTGGGTTGTTGTGACCTCGTGCCCCAGCAGCGTTTCCTCCGTAGGAACGAACAACAACGCGTTCGCTTGCTCGCCGCGCCAGGATTTAAGCCGACGTTGAAGCGTTCGAAGAAGCTTGTTCGGATAGGCTCCAGGATATTCCGCCTGCAACCGGGAGAGCAGTTCGCTACCAGTCCGCCAGGGCTCGGCTTCAAACCATTTTCGCAAATCTAGCGTTGCCCGGATGAGCGGGTCGGGCCGCCGCCGGCCTCTTTTCGCTTTCACGCCCCGTGGGTCGGTCAAAATCCCCCGGGTATGGTCACTTGAAACTCCCCCACCTGATGTTCACCGTCAGCGCCGCTGAACAGCGGTAGCCGGTCAGGCAGGACGTTTATTTTCGGTCCCTTTAGCCAGCAAGGGGCCGGGGAGTTGAACGTCTTGAAGCCACACCTGCAAAGCACGGTATTTACGCTACTCGATCGCAACGCCAGCCAGCGCGAGATCCACAGGCTGACGGGGATCGATCGCAAGACGATCCGGCGTTACCGGGCGCTGCGGGCCGGTGCGGAGGCAAATTCCCCCGGGGAAGCGACCACCGGCCCGGTGAGCGTGGACGGCCAAATTCCTCCACCCCGACCACCGGCTTCTGGGGCATCAGGAGCGACGGTCACCAGCAGCCTGGCCCGTTCGGCTTGCGAACCGCATCGGACGTGGATCGAAGAACAGGTCCGCCTGAAGCGGAATGCGCAGGCGATTTACCAGGACCTTGTCGATCATTTTGGCTTTCCGTCCAGCTACCAGAGCGTCAAGCGGTTTGTGCGCACGTTGCGACACAGCGATCCCGAGCAGTTTGATCGACTTGAGTTCCTGCCCGGCGAGGAGGCCCAGGTCGACTATGGCGAGGGCGCTCTGACGATTGATCCCAGGAGCGGCCGGTACCGCCGTCCCCGCCTGTTCGTGATGACGCTGCGCTACTCGCGGCGCAGCTTCCGGCGGGTGGTCTGGAAGTCCAGCCAACACGTCTGGGCGCAGCTCCACGAAGAGGCGTTCCGGTATTTTGGCGGGGTCCCCAGCTATGTCGTGCTCGACAATCTGAAGGAAGGCGTCCTCAAGCCGGATTTGTACGAGCCCGAGCTCAACCCGATTTACAGCGCGATGCTGGCTCATTACGCCGTGGTCGCCGATCCCGCGCGTGTGGTGGGTCAGCATCACGATCTTCCTTTCCTTCATTGATAATAGGCGCCGCCACGGATGTTGGCGTGGGAGGGCGTGGCTTTGATGGGCTCGGCGGCAGGGCTCGCGCGGTCCAGCCCGGATTTGAGGATGGCGCTCACGGAGGAGTAATTGATCGCGTTGATGGCGAGTGCCCTCTCACAGGCCGCTTCCAGCCGATTGCGCTCGTAGCGCCGCGCCAGGGCGATGATCCCCATGGCGGAGCGATAACCCTGCTCGGGATGCGGGCGCTCACGCATCATCCGCTCGACCAGGGTGGCGGCGTTGACGCCGACCCGCGCTGCCATCTTGATCAAACTCGCCGGTGTCATATTGGCGTAACGCTGATGGGCCTTGGGCATGTGCTCGTTCACGGTGACATGGCCGCTGCGCTGAGAGCGGCGCACATGGCTGGCGACACGCGTGTGATCCTGGAAGATCTCGACGGCTCGATACGTGAGCCGGACGTCCACCCGACGGCCGATCAGTCGGTGCGGCACCGAGTAAAAGGTCTTGTCGACTTCGACGTGATAATCGGGATGGACCTTCGCGGTTTTCCACTCGGCGTATTCGAATGGTTCGCTCGGCAGCGGCGCCAGCGCCTCGCGCTCGATCTCCTCGAACAGCTGCCGGCGGGATTTGCCGATATGACGCATCGGCCGATTGTTCAGCTCCTCCAGCAAACCGCCGATCGCGGCATTGAGATCGGTCAGGTTGAAGAACCGCCGATGGCGCAGCCGTGCCAGAATCCAGCGCTCAACAATTAGCACCGCGCCTTCAACCTTGCCCTTGTCGCGCGGCTTGCGGCTGCGGGTCGGCAAAATTGTCGTGTCGTAGTGCTCGGCCATGGCGGCAAAGGTTTGGTTGAGCGTCGGCTCGAACCATAACGCCTTGACGACCCCGGCCTTCAGATTGTCGCAGACGATCGCCTTGGGGACTCCGCCGAAGTACGACAGGGCCCGGGTCTGGCCTTCGATCCAATCTGGCAGTCGCTGACCGAAGCTCGCCATAGCGAAGGTCAGCGACGAGGCCCCGAGCACCGCGACAAATATCTGCGCCTGACGGATCTCGCCGGTTTGCGGATCGGTCACCTCCACCGTCGGGCCGGCATAGTCGGTCTGCATCACCGCACCCGCCGCGTGGCGGTGGCGGAAGGTTGGGTTCGCCCGCCGCCGATAGGCGTCAAACTTCTCGCAGAACCAAGTGTAACCGTAGCCGTCGGGATGAGCCGTCCGGTATTCCTGCCAAAGCAGCGTCAGCGTCACGCCCTTGCGCTTGAGTTCCTGCGCCACCCGTGGCCACTCAGGCTCGCTCAAGTCCTGCGGCGGTCGTCTGACCCGCCGGAACAAGGCCCGCTGTAACGCCGCCTCGCTCTCGCAAATCGGCGGCAGCGGCCAGCTCAAGCCCGCTTCGCGCGCCCGCAGCAGGTAGGTGGCAACCGAGGTCTTGCTGATCTGCAGCCGTTCCGAGACGGCCCGCACCGACAGGCCCTGCTCGCACGTCAGCCTCAGGATCGATCGTAGGTCCTTCACAGTGGTTCGTTTCGCTTGCTTCCGTCTCGGCATTGCCCCTCTCAAACTCAGCTTGAGAGAGAACATTGCCTGAACGGCGCTCCCGAAAACCAACCTCCCGCATCTGTCCGCGATTTAGCGGAATCCCTGTCCCGGAGTTACTGAAATCGCTGTCCGCGAATTACCGAAATCGCTGTCCGGGAATTGCCGAAACACGCAGTTTCGGCAATACTCCGGCTCAACGAGCTGGGGTGGGGTAGCAAACGGATTGGGCGATACTTCAAAAAGCTGGCCCTCCCGTCGGTGCTCAGAATACCAGTACTGACTGACATGCCTCCACTCCATTCCTTAGGGGTCGCGTACTGTTCGGACGTCGAATGCGCAGGTCCAAATAGGCCTTAGCCAAGGTTGCGCATGCTAGAGGACACGGGTGCGTATCGCACCATGCCTCTTGGAGTACCTACTTAGGACGGATCCTGATACCTAGATCGTTGCCGGGGCTCGCCTAGTTCATTCCGCTGATCGTATCGACAGCCCGCCTCAGAGGCCGGGGGCAGTGCCCGATGTCGCCCTCTTCGTCGCAGGGCTGGGGGTTCCGTTCTGCCTTTCCCTGATCGCGATCCCGCGCGGCTTCATCGTCAGGCCAGCGCTACATCCCGCTCATCAAGGGGCGATCTTTTTAGTAAGCATGTCTGAGTAGGCGCGCTCGCGTTCGTCCAGAGCCCGGCTATACGCCTGAAGCAATTTCGGCGCTTCGTAACTCCATGCAAACCTCTCCTCGATGCTCGTCCGACCGATGGCGCCCATGCGGGCGCACGCCCGCGGATCGTCCAGAAGAGCCAGGAGCTTTTCGGCAAAATCTATCGGATCGTTAGGCTTCGCATAGACTGAAGCGTCGCCTGCGCTAAAACGTCCTTCGGTAAGCTCGAACTGTACGATTGGTTTACCAAGCGTCATATACTCGAGGACCTTATTCATCGTCGATTTATCGGTCATCGCATTCACAGGGTCGGGGTCGACACACACGTCCGCCGTCGACAGGATCTCAAATAACGTATCGTCGGGAGCGCGGCCGGTGAACGTCACGTACTCGCCAAGGTCCATTTTCTCAGCCAGTGCTTTGAAATCCTGCAAGGCGGGTCCGCCTCCGATCAAGCAGAACTGCACGTCCCGACGGCCCAACTTGTGGATCATGTGAGCTGCGGCCTCGAGAAGCAGGTCTATTCCTTCTTGCGCACCCATTACGCCTACATAGCCGACAAGAAATCGCCGCCCAAAGCGCCATGACGGATTGGGCGCACGTGCCTTGACCCGGGCTAGATCCGGCCCGCTCCGCACGACGAAGACGTCTTCGGGGCGCCTTCCACCGCGTGCAATAGCGATCTTGCGGTAGCTGTCATTTGTGGAGATCACCACGTCCGCGGTCTTGAAGGTTAGCCACTCAATCAGTTTCAATGCGCGCCAGAAAAGGCCACGTTTGCCGAATTTGCTTTCGTACATCTCCGGCCCGATATCGTGATGATCGAATACAAACCTCTTCCCGAACAGCTTGAATGGGAGAGCCACGAGGAATATCAGGTCCGGCGGATCGCAGGCGTGAATCACATCAAAGCCGTGTCTAACGTGTATGAGCAATGCGAGCCGCATTTCGTGCATCAGCGCGGCCGAGTATTCCAAGAGGAAGCCTAAAGCGCCCTCTGCCTCCACGGGCAGCGAATGACGATAGATGTGAATCCCTTCCAGAAATTCGTACCGCTTGGTGTGTGCCTTCCCCTCAGGACAGATGACCGAGACGAGTGCGCCCGCATCGCGCAGTGTGCGTGCTTCCTGCCACACGCGTCGATCGAACGGTACCGGCAGATTCTCGACGATGATGAGCACCTTGCGGCCTGCCATCATTCCCTGCTCGATCCCGTTTGTATTCGACTGGACCGGTGCGAGGTCCGATGCGTCCCAGTTGGTGATTTGATCCATATGCCGGCCGTCCTGGGGGTCAAAGAGAGCTGATGTCCACGAACTTGGCGGGCCTTAGCGCCAGCTGTTTGGAAAGTCCGTAAGTGTCGATTACCAGGTCAAAGGTCCTTTGCTCGAGCTCCCCCTTGGATATGAGCAAATCGCCGATGCTCGGCAATTGCGAATACGTGTATCCGAGGTTTTGACCCATCAGCTGCTCCGGCTTGACTGAGACGTCATAGATCGAAAGCTCGTAACCATGTTGAAGAATTCGACGAGCGAGATCGATCTGCGCGCTTTCGCGCAAATCGTCGGAGTCCGGCTTGAACGCCAAGCCGATCATAAGAATGGCGGCCTTGGCGGGCAGGCCGTCAACACAACGGTGAAACAGGAACCGCTTATGTGCTTCATTGGAGCGCAGCAACGCATCGATCACATGGCTGTTCGCGCCCACGTCCTCCGACATGTGGTGCAGTGCACGTACATCCTTCGGCAAGCACGAGCCGCCGAACGCTCCGCCGGGTCTCAAGTATCGCGACGAAATGTTGAGCTTGTGATCGGCAACAAAGATCTCGTGAACCTTACTGACCTCGACCTCCATCCCCAGGCAGATGCGGGCGATCTCGTTGGCAAACGCCACCTTCAAGGCGTGAAACGAATTGTCCATGAATTTGGTGAATTCCGCCTCTCCGTACCGCGTCACGAAGGTGGGGGCGGTCATGTTATTATACAGCTCCTGCAACCGCCGGCATGGCCGCCCGTCGGCAGTGCCGATGACGATCTTGGGAGGCTCGAAGTAGTCTCTGATCCCCTCGGACTCGCGCAAAAATTCGGGATTGTAGACAACCTCCACGACTTGATCGACGGGGCAGCCGAGCACAGTTTCGAAGATGGGCCTGATCAGTCCACTTGTGGATCCTGGGCGCATGGTGCTGCGATAGACCACGGTGAGCTTGTCCGTGCGTCCGGCAAGCTTTACGGCGGTGGCAATTTGCCGGGTGACTTCCGCAACCATGGTCATGTTGTGAGAGCCATCCGGAGCGCTCGGCGTTCCGACACAGACCATGGCCACCTCGGCGTCAGCCAGTGCCGGCTGCGGGTCGGCGAGGATCGAGAGGCGGCCCTCGCGTACTCCAGCCAACAGTTGGGCGTCGACGCCCGGCTCATGGATGGGAGAGCGTCCCAACGCGAGAAGCTTTCTTTTCTCCTCATTGACCTCGACGCCGATCACGGTATGGCCTTGCCTGAGCAGGCAAGCGGCCACGGTGATACCGACATAGCCCATGCCGAAAATCGTAATATTCAATCGACCCTCCTGCGGTGCCCCTGGCAGGCAGCCGTCCGCGTGCGCGGCGAGATACGTCGGTCACGGCACGGTGCTTGATCTCGGATTTCACATTTCTCGGTCGGCTTTCGCAGCCTACTGAACGTTTTCATTTTGGAGGCGATCATGAGGCCTGCGCCCGTGCCTTTCCTTGAACACATCCACGCTGCCCCCGCGGGACCCTGTTTTCGAAACATCTGGAGGGGAAGTGGAAGGTCCACGTACAATAGTTGCAAAACTCGCCGCGTGGGTCTGCCAATTGGGATTACCCAACTCGGTCGTGCCTGTGGCTTAAGCTTATGGACGGTGCGCCGTCATCGACAGGGGACGGCAGCTCGAGGGACATAGCGCCGGGAGATCTGCCAGAGAGACGGACTAGGAGATCCTGCGAACCAGCCTTCGGCGAGAGGCTTAGCCTAGGCGGCGACGTCTTCCGCTCCGAAGGCCCTCAAAACGATACGTGCATAATTACTGGCGGCCCAGAAGGTCTTGGAAGACCTCCTTGTAGCCTTCGACCATACGATCGGCTGCGAAGTTCGTCGCAACAAACCTCGTTGCTGCAATCCCAAACGCCTTCCGTTTCTCGGGATCGAACAACGTCGCTAGTGAATCCACAAAATCGTCGGTATCCCCGACCGGAAACAGGAACCCTGTCTCTCCGTGACGCACAATCTCGGCAGCCCCACCAACATTGCTGATGACGACAGGGATGCCGAGCGCCATCATCTCCAAAGGCGCCAGAGGCAGGGTTTCCCCGAGACTGCAAAGGACGCCAACGTCGAACGCGCTGACATACGGCCGCACATCTTCCTGCAGCCCGGCAAAGACGACGTGCTCCGCCAGTCCACGTGACTTCGTATATTCCTCAACGTCGCGCTGCGTGGCACCGGATCCAACAAGAACCGCCTTCGCTGGAATTCCTCGGCTGCGAAGCATACGTATTGCGTCAACCAGCTGATGGTGATTCTTTTCTGGACGAAACCGCGCGCACATGCCGATCACGTAATCGAGCGGCCCGAACCCCATAGCCGACCGAGTCTGATCTCTCCATTGCTGCGTCGAGCGAGGCGAAAACCGCGACAGGTCTATGCCGTTGTGAATAACCGTCGCATGATCGGAACGGTAGCCGCGCTCTTCCCAAAGTCTGCGTTGATTCTGCGAAACGTAGATCAGAGCGTCTGCCCTCGCGAAAAGCGGCTTATAGAGCGTGTTCAGAACGCGATCTTTGAGGCGGAAAAGATAGGACGAGTGGAATATGGAAACGAGTTTGGCCCCTGATGGTGCCAATCTCTGCGAAATGAGTCCGAATAGTAGCGGCCGTTGGTTCACTGCAACGACAATATCGGGACGCTGTGTGCGAATGAGCCGCGACACTTTTCTCATCGTTCCGATGTTGTAGAGCTTGTTGCCATCGCAAGTGGAGACGGATATCACATCGGACCTGAACGGCGTCCCTGGCTCCTCTTTGAGACTTACGATTGTGCAGAGGTGACCTTGCGACGCCAGAGTATTCGCCAAGTGGAACGTATGATTCTCTGCGCCGCCACCGGGCTGAGCGACGTTCAGCACGAACATGATGCGCATCGTTTGACACTTTCCGGGGCTGCAGGGGTGGGCACGATCGTCCTGCCATCTGAGCGCCTCAACATTGACCCGCCCCGGCGCTATCTTCAGGTCTCCTCGTCCAGCGGAGGACGACGCGGCGGGTGCTGTAGTTGTCGACAGAATTTGATCATCGCGGTCCCTAGTGTCCCCAGTCAAGTCGATCTCCGTCCTCCGTCAGACCATCCCGGCACGAGACTACCTCAGTGCACCGAGGCGGGCGCCAGCCTCGTGCACGCCGTTTAAGTTGGCCTCAAAAGAGATTCGCGCCTCCAAGTGACAGCCGACGCCTATGCGGGGTAACGCGAAACGATTGAGGGGCCCGTCTCCCAGGTGGCCTTTTCGCGTCGTCACCGCCGTTGAAAAACCGACTCGTTCGGCAAGTTGATATTCGCGGGGCCCGCATGCGCGCGCGCCACCATACGGAAAAGCCAGGTGGCGAACAGGCCTTTCGATGAGGGTCTCCAGGTATTTGCGATTGTCTTCCAGCTCGGCTCGCGCGGAGGCGGGGTCGAGCGTTGCGAGCGCTGCGTGCGACGCGGTGTGCGCGCCGATTGACGCCAGAGGATGGCGTGCAAGGTCTTGCAGCTCCTGCTCGTCCATAAAATATGCATCGTTCAACGCGGGCAGCGAGATCCCGTATTTATGGAAGGTGCGTTCGAGCAGTGAGGCGCGGCGGTAGTCCTCGTGAACCCACTGGATTGCTGTCTTCAACCCGGCGGTCTTGGTGAGAAAGTTCGGACAATCGAACTCCGCCTCCATCGGATCGATCGCGACGCGGTTCTCTCGGCGAAAGACTTCTCGCAGCCCGAGCCACCACGTCTTCATGGTGCGAGTTGGGGCGCCCGATGGGACGTAGACCGTGAATGGTGTTTTGTTACGCTCCAGGAGCGGAAGCGCGACAGAACGGACGTCTCGATATCCGTCGTCAAACGTTACGACTGCGTATCTCGGCGAGTTCGGCTCGTTTCGCGCCAACGCCTGCAAACACTGATCAAGGCTGACGATGTGCCATCCCTGACGTTGCAGCCATTCAAGCGAATGCTGGAAGAGATCAACCGACGTGCCGGTCATTAGCTCTTTCCGGAAATCCCGCTGTATTTCATGGAACATCACTATGACCGCCCGACCGGCGAATAGTCGGCGGAGTACCGGCATGAACCCAGTCCAATGGATGCCGTACAGGATTCCGTCTTTTACGAGTTGCCTCATTTCGCCTCCACAAGACCCGCCATGCAGCTGAGCTCGTGTACGCGGTTTTGGTTAGCTCCACGGCCTTAGCAGATACTGCCATAATGAACTTGCGATCGATACCAAGAGGACGGCAAGCGGTGTTACCCTTTCGGGTTACCTATATCGACCCGGGACTTCCCTTGCGATTGGACGGCGCGCCAACCTATCTTCAGATCGCAATTCTGATGACCGGGAGACGTTTTTCTTTGGTGCGCGCGATCGGCCACGATCCGAGAGAATACGGTGCAAACCGGATTTCGCCTGACCGTCGACCCGGTCGACTGGCGACGCCGGATAGGCGTCGTGCAGACATCCGAGACGGGGCGGTGAGTGCAATCGTCAACGCGCGCAGGCCGGTCGCGGAAGGCGCCGGCTGGTCCGCGAACCCTAATCGGTCGACTCGTGTCAGCAATTGTTTGCAGGCACGCCGCCGACGGAATCGTCCTCGCTGCTCGCCGCTCGGCTCCCGCAGCACTGTGCCCCGGCGGGAATTTGTGCGCTCTCCCAGTTACCGAGTCCCCCCGAGGGGCGGAGGATCCCCTTTATGAAGGGAGCCCCCCTCAACGCCGCCGCCATGATGTACGCGAAAGTCGTGGGTTTCGCCGCTGGTATCGTGATCGCTCGGGTTATCGGAGCGACCCAGTACGGCATGATAAACGTTGCTCGCAGCGTGCTGGAAAGCTGCAGCATTGTTAGTCCCCTCGGCCTCGATGTCGCTATGCAACGTCATTTGGGATCGGCATCGGAACATCTTGCCGCGCGACTACGGCAACTGAGATTCTTCCGGCTCGTCACCTTCGGCCTTGCAGTTATTCCGCCTTTACTGGCAGCGACTGGTCTCAGCAGCTACGTCGAGGAGACGATCTACCGCTATCCAGACTTCGCAGATGTCCTTCTCGCAACGCTAATAGCGCTTCCTTTTGCAACGGACATCGCGGTGTTGGGCGGGGCTTATCGGGGTGTGTTGAATCCCGCGCCTTTCATGCTGGCAAACTTCGTGGTGCAGCCCACCGTCCGATTCATAATTATGGGACTGTTGTTTGTTCTTGGATACCGGTTATGGGCGGTCGTCGTCGCAACGTCTGCCTCATACGTTATTTCCTGGGCAGTGCTGGCCATTCTCGCCCGCAGGGACATGACCGGCAGCGATGATCGTCTGGACTGGACGGAGATCCGATCGGTTCTTCTATACGCGCCGTACCTGGGCGCTTCACTCGTTTTCGTCGTTTGGATCCGGAGCGCCGATTCCCTTTTTCTTGGTTATTTTGGGAGTGCGAGGGATGTCGGCCAATATGCGGCCATCCTGATGATCGCGCAGCTGATCGGTCTCGTTGGGGAGGCTTTGGGGCAAACTCTTGGGCCTCGTGTTGCGCTCCGTTATCGGAATAATGACTTCCCCGGGATGGAGCATCTTCTTGCCGAAAATATTCGTCGAATGACGCTGCTTTCGGCTCCGATATTCGCCGCTATTCTGTTTTGGGGCGATCGCATCGATCTGGTGCTGGGGCCCACCTTCGAAGTGGATGCTCGTGTGGTCGCCCTCGTCAGCGCAAGAATTTTCCTGCAGACGATATTCGGATACAGCGGGTTCGCCCTTTCTATGACCGGATGGCACGCTCGGGAGACCATGCTTTTGGGCTGCGGATTTCTGCTGTCGGTCATTTTGTGCGGGGTGCTGGTCCCGATGTTTGGACAATTAGGTGCTGCGCTGGCAAGCTTCGCGACCATGTCGACGATAAATGTGGTCCGTTATGCCGTCGTTCTCAGGATGTTCAGAATTCGGATTATCGGAGTATCTGTGGCGGCTACGACCGTATTGGCGGTCATGACGGCCGGTGCCGTGTGGCTCTTGCTGCAACCGGTTGATCACCGGACCTTAGCGTTCACGGTAGCTGAAGCAGCCGTGTTCCTGGTGCTTTTTGGAGGCACTGCATGGCGTCTGCTGATTACCGATCAGGACCGAGACTACATTTTCGCCCTCTTCGGACCATTTCGCGGATTGGTCAGGATCGTAAGATGAGAGTTGCGCTCGTATCATTGCATTACGCGGAATATTCGTCGCGCCTCGCGATGGCGCTGAGCCGACATCACGACGTCATGCTCATTCTGGATTCCACCAATGCTCGATACGAGCTTTCAAGCGCTCTGCGCGACGCAATCATAGAAGGCGGGCTGGTTCGCTGGTTTCCCCGTCAGCGGCGGCTCAATGCACCAATTGAACTGGTCAAGCTCGTGTGGACGTTGCGAAGCTTCCGGCCAGATGTGATCCATGTTCAGGAGATATATAAATGCATTCCGACCTGGGCGAATGACGTCCTTCGGTATTCGATACCCCTGGTGCTCACGGCACACGATCCCTTGCCGCACAGCGGACTTCTTGATCGAAGGGCCGCAGCAGCGATTACATGCCGCACACGATTGCGGGATCATGCGGATCGTCTGATTGTTCACGGAGACAGGTTGCGGAACGAGTGGCAAGAAAGAGAGCCTTCCCTCGGTCCGCGGCTTGCTTCGGTGCCGCACGGCGTTCTTGGCAGCATCGTTCCAGACGCGCTCTCGGAGCCGTCGACGTTCCTCTTTTTCGGGCGCATCGAATCCTATAAGGGCCTCGGGTATTTTCTCGCGGCGGGAGAGTTGCTGGTCGAAAGAGGATTGTGGCCTCGCTTGATTGTCGCCGGCACGGGTTCGGATCTCGAACGCCATCGAGCGCAAATCGGTGAAATGCCATGGGTTGAGCTGGTGGACCGGCGGTTCGATGCAGACGAGATCCCAGATTTGTTCGCGCGATCGAGTGCGATCGTGCTCCCGTACACTGACGCCACGCAGAGCGGCGTTGCTGCGATGGCCTTCGGATTCGGACGACCTGTCATTTCGACAAGGGTCGGCGGTCTGCCAGACGTGATTTGCGATGGATACAATGGTTTATTGGTTCCCCCTAACGATGCAGAAGCATTGGCCGAGGCGATGTCGCGGCTGATGGTGAGCGACGAGTTGCGTAAGAGCCTAACTGCGGGAGCAAGCGCCTATGGAAGCACTGAATTGAGCTGGGACCGGATCGCTCGACAGACCTCAGCGGTGTACGAGAGCGCCATCATCGCTCACCGTCGGTCGACTGCTTGCGCAAGGGGTAATGCCTTCTCGTGGAGGTGATGTTGCAGAGTTTCGGGCCACTCGCCTTCGGTTTCCTCGTGCTGCACCATGGAATGTCGTATCCCTTGGCTCCGGTAGCCACGACGGCCGCGAACGGCGCAGTAAATATGGTCAACGAGACGAGCGATCATTCAGCCGAGATCGTACGGCCGTTTCCGGCCAACGGTTCTACGACGAGTATCGATAACAACGTCTACACGACCCAAAGCGCGGATCGGAGCTGGAGCGTGAACTCCCTTGATGCTGACACACTCCGGTTCGAGGTGCGCTCTGGAGACCGTTGGGTTTCCTCAGACTGGGCCGACCCGGTGGGCGTTGAACGCAGTGAAATTGCTGGACAGAAACTGTACCCGCCCGGTGCGCAGATCGGGATCGCTTACGACTTCATGGTTGAACCTGGGCCGAGGAATTCTGCGAGCGGCCCCGGGCGTTTTCTGGTTTTCGGCCAAATGCACGAATTCAATGTAAACAAGTCTCCCCCATTCGCGGTTGAACTGGTGAACGGCGATCACATGGCGATCGACATCGGGACTGGCATTCCCGTATACCTATACGTTGACCCGGACCCGATTCAGCGCGGCCGTTACTATTCCATGCAAGTTCGGGTGAAGTTCGACAGCACCCGCGATGGAGTTCTCCAGGTCTGGCGGGATGGCGTTCAAATCGTCCACTATCACGGGCCAATCGGAACCGGTGCTCAAACGTATTGGAAGCAAGGGATCTATCGCTCGTCAGCTCGGGAAACCATTGCCGTGTGTTTTCGAGGCTTGAAGATCACGGCGGCCCCGATGTCGGTCCCTCGCTGATGAATGGCGGCGATCGCCTGGCGATGACAGCAAGCGTGACCCTCTCGCCTGTCCGTTAGATTTCGCGACCTGGCTGTTTGCGAGTGATTACCTGCCGTTCGCACTTCATCCCAGTCGCGACTTTTCGCAGCCGAGTGCCGCGAGTGCTGTTGCCGAAGCTCGTCGACGAGGCCGGCCAAAGCGCACTCTGTTTGTGGAGGTAATGAGATCCGAAGGCCGGCCGGCGTGTTGTGATCGATAAAATCAAGCGTGCGCGGGCGAATATGTGAGCGTTTGGGTGCTACATACAGGTGTATAAATCACATTTTGAAAGTTTTTTCGCCATTTTTAATTATTAACCACCGACGCAGCAGTCGGGGGGCAAGCAATCCAAAATTCCCAACTGCTTTGACATCCGCTCGCAGTCTGTGCTGCGAGCGCGCGGTATATCGCGCGGCTTCTCGCAGCGCGGCAGTGGAATTCCTATTTCAACCTCAAGAAGGACTATGGAATGGCACTTCCAGCACCTAAGGGGCACCCCTCAAGCCTTTGAGGGAAACGTCGTCGGCACGGCGTTCGGCATCCTACTGGCATAGCTACCACGCTGAACCATTCGGATCGAACCGGGCCAATGGGATCGTCGATGCTTGTCGTCTCACTGGATGAGATGAGCACAAGACGATTCAGTACATCTACGGAGACTCGAAAATAATGACGATCACGTCTTTCACACGGACCAACGACGGCACGGTCACGATCGATGGCAGCAATTATACGGTCCAGAACGCGAACCAGAGCTACAGTCTGAGCGAACCTGATTCCAATACACTGCGGTTTCAGTTGCAGGCCGGTGACTATTGGAACGGTTCGCAGCGCAGTGAAATTGCCGGGAGCACCATCTATGCGCCGGGCACCCAGATCAACCTGTCATATGACTTCATGGTCGAGCCTGGACCTGTGGACGATGCGACTGGTCCCGGGAAGTTCACCGTCCTAGGCCAGATGCATGAAAACAGCCTCACTGGTTCGCCGCCGTTCGCCGTCGAGCTGGTGAACGGCGACCACATGGCGATCGACATCGGCACCGGCAATCCGGTGTATCTTTATACCGATCCGAACCCGATTGTGCGCGGCCAATACTATTCGATGCAAGTCCAGGTGAAATTCGCGAATGACGGCAGCGGATTTCTCGAAGTCTGGCGCAACGGCGCTCAGATCGTCGATTATCACGGTCCAATCGGGAACGGTCTCGGGACTTATTGGAAGGAGGGCGTCTATCGCTCGGCATCCAGTCAGACGATGGCAGTCGATTACAGAAATCTGCAGATAACCACGGGAGCCGCGTCGGCCCCCACCGCTCCAGGATCGACCCCGACGGCCCCGACAGCCCCGACGACCACGCCGACCAGCCCAGCAACGTCGCCGCCCCCCTCCGTGACGAAGCCTGTCCTCACCGTTGCAAATGACTCGCTCTGGGTGGCGGGTCGAGGTGGTACCGTCGATCTCGGGACCAAGGTGACGACGACCGATTCCAACGACCGCGTGGCTCTGCACATCACGGGATTGCCGCGGTATGAATCGATCACTGACAACCTCGATGGCCAAACATTCCGCGGAAGTGACATCACGTTGGCGGCCGCGCAGGTCAACAGCGGGCTGACGCTGACCTCGACGTACAGGGGCGGCGGCCATCCGGTTGCGGCCCTTACGTTGACGGCAAGCGCGACGGATCCGTCAACCGGTGCGGTTGCAAGCTCTTCGCCGCAGACCATCACCGTGACGGACCCCCGACCTGCGACGGACGCGACCACGACGACGTCATTGCACGGCCATCACACTGGGATGGATCATCAGCCGGCCGCCGCCACGACGGCCGTGACCTCGACGACCTCGCAGAGCCTCGAGCCGACGGATCATCCGCAGGTGGCCGCTGCAAACACGGGATGGCTGGCAAACCGGGGCTTTGCGCTGCTCCAGCAGCATTTTGATCCGGCCGCCAGCAGCCTGGCGACGTCCGCTGCCCATCCGGTCATGGCGGCAGATCATCCGTCTGACACCGGGAGCGCGATGGCGTCGTTGGCAAGCCAGAGCTTTGCGCTGCTGAACCAGTGCCTGGCCGCTCACACCGGCCGGGTGGATTCCGGTCAGATCGTCGCGGCTGTATCGCAAGCGACCGGCTGGGGGTACGACGCGTTGCTGGCCAGGCCGCAACACTAAGGCCGAGCCGCACCCAGGCCCAGCGCCTGGGTGCGGCACCCGCAATGTTTTGGAATGCATGAGAAGGAACATCATACGCGGCCGGTAGCCGCGAAAGGTTGAGTATAAGATGGCGATCCAGAATGGAAATGCCCATGCCGGAGACCTCGGGCTTCGAGCCCTGTCTCTGTTCCTGCGCCTTCATGGCGTAAACGCCGAGCCCGACCAGCTCCGCGACCGTTGCGGAGACAGCGCAATCGGCATCAGTGCTATGCTTCGCTGCGCCCGCGATTTCGGACTGAAGGTCGCTTCGCGCACGACGCATTGGAAACAGCTCGCAGGCATTGGTCTTCCCGGAATCGCAGGGCTGCGTGATGGCGGATTCCTGCTGCTCGGGAAGGTCGAGAAGGACGCCGCGCTTGTGCTGCATCCGACCGCGGCACAGCCGAGGTTGATGCCGCGTGCGGAATTTGAAGAGATCTGGGACGGCCGACTGATCCTGAACGGATCTCAAAGCCTTGCCGACCGGGCGCGTCAGGCGTTTGCCGATCTGATCCCGCACGGTCGCGATGTGGCTGTCCGTGCCGGAGAAGCCCTGATGCAGGCATATGCCTTCGTGCGCCGCGATACGCGCGCCCAGAAGCCAGGTCCTGAGCCTGTGGACGGCGATGAGTCGGGACTCATCGCAATGGCGATAATGCTGCGTTGCCATGGCGTTGCGGCCGACCCGGAGCAAATTCGGCATCGCATGGGCACCTCGCGCGTGGGTGTGACCGAAATCCTGCGTTGCACCAGGGAATTCGGCCTCAAGGCCCGGGCACAACGGTCGAACTGGAGCAGGCTTGCCGTCACGCCGTTGCCGGCGATCGCGGCGCTGCGCGATGGCAGCTTCCTGATCCTGGGCAAGATCGTCGACGACACGGTTCTAGTTCAGCGTCCATTGTCTTCCCGACCTGAATCGATGACCCATGCCGAACTCGAGGCGATCTGGGACGGCGACATCATCCTGATGACCCGACGCGCGTCCCTGATGGATCTCTCCAGACGATTCGATATCGGCTGGTTCCTCGGCGCGGTTCACAAGTATCGCCGCCTTCTCGGCGAAGTGCTGATCGCCTCGTTCTTCCTTCAGATCTTCGCGCTCGTAGCCCCGCTGTTCTTCCAGGTCGTCATCGACAAGGTGCTGGTGCATCGAAGCATCAGCACGCTCGATGTACTGGTCGCGGGCCTCGTTGCGCTGACCTTGTTCGAGACCGTGCTCGGCACATTGCGCGTCTATTTGTTCGCGCACACGACGAACCGTATCGACGTCGAACTCGGCGCACGGCTGTTCCGTCACCTGATGGCGCTGCCAATCGCGTATTTCCAGACACGCCGCGTCGGCGACTCCGTTGCGCGCGTTCGCGAGCTCGAGAACATCCGTCAATTCCTTACGAGCTCGGCGCTCACCCTTGTTGTCGATCTCCTGTTCACGGTGGTCTTCCTTGCGGTGATGTTCTACTATTCGACGGCGCTGACATGGATCGTCCTGGCCTCGTTCCCGTTCTACATCGGGATCTCTGCCGGCGCCGCGCCGCTGTTTCGTCGGCGTCTCAATGAGAAGTTCAACCGTGGATCGGAAAATCAGGCCTTCCTAGTCGAGAGCGTCACGGGCGTTGAGACATTGAAGGCGATGGCGGTCGAGCCGCAGATGCAACGCCGTTGGGAAGAGCAACTTGCCGGCTATGTTGGGGCGAGCTTTCGTGTTCTCAGCTTGAACAACACGGCGAGCCAAGCGGTCCAGATGATCAACAAGCTGGTCACGGCCGCAACGCTGTACTTCGGCGCCAGATTGGTGATCGGCGGCGACCTGACGGTCGGCGAACTGGTCGCGTTCAACATGCTGGCAGTGCGGGTCGGCATGCCGGTGCTTCGGCTTGCGCAGATCTGGCAGGATTTCCATCAGGCGCGGTTGTCGGTCGATCGCCTCGGGGACATTCTCAACACCATTCCGGAGCCAAGCTTTAGTTCGGCCCGCGCCGGGCTGCCGCCGATCCGCGGCAAGGTCGTGTTCGACCACGCCACCTTCCGCTATCGCGCCGACGGCCCCGAGGTGCTGCACGATGTGTCCTTCAGCGTCGAGCCTGGCCAGGTCATCGGTATCGTTGGGTCTTCGGGCTCGGGCAAGAGCACCATCGGCAAGCTGATTCAGCGCTTCTACGTGCCGGAGAGCGGACGCGTCCTGGTCGATGGCGTTGATCTCGCGACCGTCGACCTGACTTGGCTTCGGCGCCAGATCGGCGTGGTTTTGCAGGAGAGCGTGCTGTTCAATCGCTCAATTCGCGAGAACATCGCGCTCGCCGACCCGTCAATGCCCATGGATCGCGTGATCGAAGCGGCTTCGCTCGCCGGCGCTCACGACTTCATCCTGGAGCTGCCGGAGGGCTACGACACCGTCGTCGGCGAACGCGGCAGCACCTTATCCGGCGGGCAGCGCCAGCGTGTTGCGATCGCTCGCGCACTGATCACCAACCCGCGCATCCTTATCCTCGACGAGGCGACCAGTGCGCTGGACTACGAAAGCGAGCGGGCCATCCAGCAGAACATGAAACGGATTGCCGCGGGCCGAACAGTGTTCGTCATCGCTCATCGGCTCTCGACCGTGCGCAACGCGAACCGGATCATCACGCTCGAGCACGGCCGGATCGTCGAGGACGGCAGCCATGATGAGTTGGTCCGCTCGAACGGACGCTACGCAAATCTCCACTACTTGCAGGCCGGTATCCATGACGTCCGCTAGCCGAAATATCGTTCCGTTCCCGAGAGCCGAAGTTCGACGGCGCGAGCATGAGATTGCGTTTCTGCCTGCGGCGCTCGAGATCGCTGAATCGCCGCCGTCTCCGATCGGCCGCGCGATCGGGGTGAGCATCATCGCAGTTTTTTGCATCGCGTTGCTGTGGGCATCCCTTGGTAGCGTCGACATCGTCGCTACCGCGACCGGCAAGATCGTGCCTGGTGGCCGCACCAAGCTGATCCAGCCGTTCGAGACGGGCGTTGTCCGCGCCATCCATGTGCGCGACGGGCAGAGCGTCAAGGCCGGCGCCGTTCTGATCGAGCTCGATCCGACGATGACGGAAGCCGATCAGGAGCGCCAGAGAAGCGATCTCGTTGCCGCCGAACTCGACGTCGCTCGGTTGCGCGCGGCGCTCACCGACGACCCGCTTGCCGCCTTCCGACCGCCGCAAGGCGCAAGCGCAGCCGAGGTCGACATGCACCGCCAATTTCTCATCAGCCAGCGCGCCGAACAGAGCGCCAAGCTCGCGGAGATCGAGCGCCAGCAAGGCCAGAAGGAAGCGGAACGGGCGACCACTTCGGCGAGCGTGGCAAAGCTTCAGGCGACGTTACCAGTGCTCCAGGAGCGGGTCGACATTCGCAAGAATCTGGTCGACAAGGCCCTGGCCTCGAAGGTTGTCTATCTCTCCGAGTATCAAGACCTAGTCGGCCTTCAACAGGATCTGGTCCTCCAGCAGAGTCGGCTCCGCGAAGCCGACGCCGCGATCGCCTTGCTGAAGGAAACGAAGGAGAGGACAGCCGCGGAGTATCGCCGAACCACCTATGACGCACTTGCGAAGGCCGAGCAGAAGGCGGCAAGCGCGACGCAGGAAGTGGTCAAGGCGGAGCGGCGGACGAAACTTCAGCAGCTGACGGCGCCGGTCGCCGGCACGGTGCAACAACTCGCCGTTCACACGGTGGGAGGCGTGGTGACGCCGGCCCAGACCCTGGCCATCGTGGTTCCGACCGATAGCCAGCTCGAGATCGAGGCTATGCTCTCCAATCGCGATATTGGCTTCGTTCATCCCGGACAAAAGGCGGAGATCAAGGTCGATACGTTCAACTTCACGCGATATGGGCTGCTGTCTGGAGATGTGCTCACCGTGTCGACGGATGCCATCACGCGCGACAGGCAGGGTGGATCGAACGAACGCGCGTTGGGGACCGTGCAAGGCAGCAGCGAACCGAAAGGCCAGGAGCTGGAATATGCGGCGCGCATTTCACTCGACCGCACACATATGCAGGTGGAAGACAAGCTCGTCAAACTCGGCCCCGGCATGGCGGTGACGGTGGAAATCAAGACCGGCGCACGCAGGATCATCAGCTACCTTCTTTCGCCGCTGGCGAAATACAAGCAGGAGGCGCTGCGGGAGCGGTAGAGGCAGAGGAAGCGAAGCATCATCGATAAGCATGCAGGCGCCTGGAAGCCATGGGAGCGAGCTAACTAGTCATCTCGAACGAAAGTTCGTTACATTAGTTGATGGTTCGACTCTCCATGACTTGGGCGGTGGGCATCCCGCGTCACCTCAAGGTGTACCTGGTCGGGGTCAAGCTGATCTGGCGGGTTGCGATGCGAGGGCGCCCCCGCAAGCTCTTCATGTCCCCTTCACGCCGACGACCGCGTCATGGATCAATCAGGTCGAGCTCCGGTTCGCTGAACTCACCAGAAAACAGATCCAATCCTGCTCCATTCGCAAGGCCGAGGTCGGCGCGGCGACTGTCCGGGCGGAAAGCGCTCGGGACGAGCGGCACAAGGGCAAGACGCTTCTGTATCGTGCGACCAAGCTCGACCGCGATGCATGTCCAGTTAAACCGCAGTGCTGTCCAAAAGAACCATCGCGCAAAGATCCCGCGCGACATACATGAGCACGCCCACGATGTTGCCCAACCGTTCGCTGGCACCGATGGCTTCGCGACGTCGCGACGTGAGCGCAAGAAGATCGAGAATGCGATTCGCACACTGGAAGCGCATCCTGAAGCCCGACCCACTTCGACTGCGACTGCGTGGCCCCCAAGGCGCCCAGGACGAGTTGTTGTGCTGCCATCGCTCAAACTCTGAGGCGCCTCGCATCGCTCCTTGCGCGACCACCACCCGCTCTGTGCATTGCGTAGCGCAGGAGTTGCGTTGAGACCGTCACGGTCGGCGGATCAAAGCCGGTCTGACTTACAGAATGGCCGAAAGACATCTGTCGGCTACAGCCGAGAGCCCCCGTGTTAGCACGACATCTTAAATCGGCGGAGCCCCGATGGTGCATAAAACAGTTGCATGGGGTTTCCCGCAATCACCTTGCGGAGTACTCACAATTCGCCGCCACTCAGCTACCGATGAGTCCCAATCAGCCGTTCCTATCACAACCCTTTTGCGTACACTTGGTCAAGGTGATGTCGGCACGAAATTGCCGCAGGAGAGCAACTTATGCGCGAAGTCGATCTTCCGGTGGCGGTCATCGGTGCGGGGCCATTTGGCGTCTCAACCGCGGCTTACTTGCGGTCGCGGAGCGTGGAGTTTCGTATTTTTGGCTCGCCAATGCATCGCTGGCGGACGCAAATGCCAGCAGGCATGTTCCTGAAGTCTGAAGGATTTGCTTCTAACCTCGCGGATCCGATCGGACGTTACACTCTGCAGCATTTCTGTGAAGCCGAAGCGCTGCCCTACGAGGGTGCACGCGTGTCACTCGAAACATTTACCCGATACGCCGTATCGTTTCAGCAGCGGCTCGTTCCCATGGTTGAAGATGTATTAGTCACCATGCTGGATCGACAAACCCACGGGTTTCGGTTGCGACTGTCCACGGGTGAAGAAGTGAGAGCCAAAAAGGTGGTTGTCGCGACTGGCCTGTCGCACGCCGAATATATCCCCGCTGAGCTGGCGAAATTGCCTGCACAATTGCTGTCGCACAGCAGCGAGCACCATCATTTAGACGCATTCAAAGGCCGCGAAGTCGTCGTCATGGGCAGCGGTCAATCCGCACTCGAGACGGCGGCTCTGCTGAACGAGGCGCAAGCGACGGTAACGCTGCTCGTGCGGCGCTCATCAATCGAGTGGCATGATAGCCCAACACGCGGGCAACGATCGATATGGCAACGACTGCGCCGGCCGGAGTCGCCGATGGGAAATGGGCTTAAACTGTGGCTCTGCGCCGCCGCTCCGATGGCGTTCTATCATCTGCCCGAGCAAATACGCGTGGATGTGGTGCGGACGTACGGGCAACGTCGGGGAACGCCTCTAGAGGTGCTTGGCCCGTCGGGTTCGTGGTGGCTCAAAGAACGAGTCGTTGGTCGTATGCCTATACTGCTCGGTCACGGCGTGCGAAAAGTTGAAGCGAAAGACAGCAAAGTGCTCCTGCACGTCGCGGACCCCGATGGAGAGTCCCGCCATCTCACTGCCGATCACGTCATTGCCGCGACCGGCTATCGCTATAATGTTGAATCCCTCCCATTTCTAAGTCGGAGGCTGATATCCGAGTTGCGCTGCGTGCAAGAGGCTCCGTCCTTGTCGCCCAACTTCGAATCCTCAATCCCGGGCCTCTATTTCACCGGCATAGCCAGTGCGTACAATTTCGGACCTGTGATGCGCTTCCTATGCGGCACTGACTACGCGGCCCGGCGCATCTCCAGCGACATTTCCCGTGCGCAAAAACATTCCCGGTCGTCAGTTTCTACCGCCCTTGCCTCCGCACGCAACCGAACCGCTTCCTGAGCAGATGGCGTGGGCGAACGAAGGATCGTCGCCGTTCCCGGTACTCGTCTTAAAGACCGGCCACTATGCCTTGAGCCATGGAGGCCTCGGTATAATTCGGAGCCTCGGGATGCTTGGAGCGCCGGTATTCTCAATTGTTGAGGATCGTCTCGCGCCAACTGCGCTCTGTAGATATTTGACAGGAACATTCGTCTGGGACACCGGCGACTTGCCAAGACCGCAGCTACTCGAAGGACTGGCAAAGATTGGACGACAGCTGAAACTGCCGACCGTCCTCATTCCAACGGATGATGGCGGCGCGATGCTGATCGCCGAAGAGGCTCTCACATTGCAGCGGTGGTTCTTGTTTCCGAAGCTGCGATCAGATCTTCCGCGGAACTTGGTTGACAAATCACATCTGCACACACTGTGCAAGCAGCTCGGGGTACCGTGCCCTCAAGCAATATCGCCCGTCACGATTTCAGAGGTCCACGAGTTTATTGAGACTGCAGCTTTCCCGGTTGTGGTGAAACCATCGAAGCCATGGCTCAATCCAAAGATCAAACCGTCCATCGTTTCCTCCCCTCACGCACTTCTAGATCTCTACCGCCGATCGGAAGCACAGCTTCCTGCCAACCTTCTGATCCAGGAATACATTCGTGATGGCGAGGATTGGCTCTTTAATGGATATTCTGACGCGAACTCGAAGTGCCTAGCCGGCTTTACTGGCAGAAAGCTGCGCTGTTATCCGCCCCGCCTCGGGACTGCAACGTTGTGCAGATCCGTCACCAACCAGGCGCTCCTCGAACAGGCCGAGGCTCTCGTCAAGGCGGTTTCCTATGCGGGTATAATGGACATCGACTATCGTTTCGATAAACGAGACGGTCAATACAAGCTCCTCGACTTCAACCCGCGTATCGGCACTCAGTTTCGATCGTTCGAGGATAGCGAGAGCATTGACGTCGCGAGAGCGCTTTATCGCGATCTCACAGGTCAGTCCGTGCGGAGATCGCCACAGATCGACGGGCGAGTGCTTGTTGTCGAGCCCTATGATTTCCTCAGCAGCATACACGACGTGTTGCGTCGCGAACTCTCGGTTACAGACTGGTGGCGATCATTCAAAGGCGCAAGGGAATTCGCCTGGTTCAGACGGAGTGATCCTCGTCCGTTCATCGTGATTTGGATACGACTCGCCATAGCATGCGGCGGGAAAGCAGTCCGTTTTTTGCATTTTCTGTTTCGGAGGTCGGAAGCCGAGGGCAGAATAACCCGAAGAGCGCCCCTTGGGTGACGCGCGCGCATCTCCTGTTTGACTAGATTGGACCGTTGCCGACACGAGCGAGAGCACAGGTTCCGGATGGCTGCGCGAAACGATTGTTTCTGCCGCCAGCTCCCCTCGGCTCCTGCAATCGCCGCGCCGCCATCGACCAAATGAGCCGAAAGCTTGGTGGACCCCAGCAAATTGGTGAAGGACGCACAACTCGTAGCAGTCAGCCACCCGATCACTCGCCGCTTGGCCTGAATCAGTACAGGCCGAGTGACTGGATGGAAATTGCCAATGACTGGATGGGACGGGCAATAAGTCGGTAACTACGATGTTCGATTGAGCCGCGACGGCGCGGCATTACATTCGGGCAGCCCTCGAAGCGCCCGTCCCAATGGTTCGATGGGGATGATCAATATCATAGAGGATCGATCAGTCGATTAGACAGAAGTTTTGCAGAACGAACCCAATTTTCTGCAATTGACTCAAGGGAGCGGACATCGTGGGATCTGGTTCGGAATACCGCCGTTCACACGTTGGGAGGCGTGGTGACGCCGGCCCAGACCCTGGTCATCGTGGTTCCGACCGAGAGCCAGCTCGAGATCGAGGCCATGCTCTCCAAATCGCGATATTGGATTCGTTCATCTCGGACAAAAGGCGGAGATCAAGATCGATACGTTCAACTTCACGCGATATGGGCTGCTGTCTGAAGATGTGCCCAGCGTGTCGACGGATGCCATCACGCGCGACAGGCAGGGCGGATCGAACGAGCGCGCGTTGGGACCGTGCAAGGCAGCAGCGAGCCAAAAGGCCAGGAGCTGGAATATGCGGCGCGCATTTCACTCGACCGCACACACATGCAGGTGGAGGACAAGCGGGTCAAACTCGGGCCCGGCATGGCGGTGACGGTGGAAATCAACCCCGGCGCACGGCAGCATCATCGGCTACCTTCTTTCGCCGCTGGCGAAATACAAGCAGGAGGCGCTGCGGGAGCGGTAAGGAGCGAGTTAATTCTTGCCAACAGCGGTGGCTCGACGTGCTCACTGGGAGAACGTCGACGCCGTCCGCGTGCTGTTCGCGCAAGGGCGGCAGGGAAGGTGTCCATGCCTGTCGTCGGTCGACGCAAACGTTACGGCTTGCACCCGCAATGGGAGCATTCCGAGGGGTTGGGGTCGTCTCCGGCCCCTTGGATTACTTGTACAAGCGGACCGCCCCGCTGGCGCCTCGATCAATGCCCTTGCGGATCCTCGCCGTGGCGTGATCAGACTGGGGGACCAAGGGAGGCGTCTGATTCAGATGATTTGTCTCGGGGATCATCTTGAGTGGCGCCACGACAGCTGCACCTGCATCGATAGCGGCTGGCGCGTGGTTGTTTGACGCTCGCACCTGCGATCCGTGATTCATTCCCCAGATTGCGGCCTGAGTCCGGTTCTGAACTCGTATCTTTCGTAGGATCGCCTTGACGTGGACCTTCACAGTAGCTTCGGCAATATCGATCTTGCGAGCAATGCCCTTGTTGGAATCGCCTTCAATGAGGCAAGACAGAATTGCCCTTTCGCGCGGCGAAAGCTGCGGGGAGATCGCGTCCTCCGACGTGACGAGGATGGCGTGCTCATTTTCGTTGAGTTGCGCCTTTTCTCGTTCGGGGTTGCCGTCAAGCGCGAACGACAGGAACGCAGGCGGGAAGACGGTCTCGCCCATGGTCACGAGTTCGACCGACTTGATGAAGGCGTCGCACGAATTGACGTTGACGAAGTAGCCATTGGCGCCTGCACGAAATGCGGAGGCAAGCTCAGCCGGCCGATAATTGTCCGACACGATTGCAATGGGCGCGTCGGGATAGCGATCTTTCAAATATCCGATCCGCGCTATCTCGAGGGCAAAATCATCGCCGCTGTTGATGATGAGAAACATCAGTTGTCCAGCTTGAAGCGAGCTTGGCAACTCCTCAGGGCTCGAAGCAGATAAGGCAATGCGAAAATTTGCCTTATGCAATATTCTGGCAATACCTTCTCGGATTAGAACGTTCTTTCCAAGAAGCACCATTCCGTAAATTTGTCGCCTCCTCATTGTCTTATCCTCCAGCCGACGCACTGACACAACAAAAACGAATTCGACGTAATCTCGCGGCGGGCGGACAGCACTTGTTGGTGCTCGTCTTCGCCCCGCTTGCAAACTTTTGAACTAATGAATTGTCGTTACTCCGAACGCCTACCCGGAACCGTCGGTAAAGCTATTACCTCCATGTTGTTGAAGCCTTTAAGAATGTTAAATGCGAATTCGCCGTAGCCCTATATATCCTTCGATATAGGTCTGCAGGGGGCGCCTCAGTCTGACTCGCAACGCTGCTCTTTTTGTGCAGTCTTTGCGCGAACGACACGATCTCGTTTACTCAAGGTAGAAAACGGTCGGCTTCGGGGCGCCATGCCGCCTCCGTGCGAATCCGGTTTGGACCAAATTTTGCAGCGTTCTGGGCCTCGGCAGTGTAGTCTAAAGGCGTTACGGACATCGGAAGCGCAGGTTGGTGCGCACAGCGTCGGAGAGCGAGCAGAGCAGCGCTCGAGGTCAACCCAATTTTGCGCTGCGATATGGACACGGTCGTATTAGACCAAATTTCGAGGGATCTGTGCTGCGTTTAAGGGAAATGGCAGCACGTTCGCGGTGTTGAAGTTTTTGGGGGCGTCGGGCTGAGGAGCGCCAATGCGACGTACTAATGTAGTCATTGCAGACCGGCATCCGGTCGTCCTCCAGGGACTGAGCAACGTGCTCGGTACCGCGGCGGACTTCAACATCATTGCTTCCTGTACCGACACTGCAAGTTGCATCCAGGCGATTTGTAACTTGGCGCCGGACATCGCGATTGTCGACCCCGGGTTGCCCGAGCTCGCCGCGCTGATAGTTCTTTCCGTCAATTCAGAAAATCGTTCGACTCATTTGGTGTTTTTCGCCTCTAGTGAGGATTGCGAATTGCTTTTGGATGCAGCCCCCTTTGCCTGCAGCATCGTCCTGAGGGACACGGAGCCTGAGGCGTTGGTGCAGTCGTTGCGGCACATTGCCAACGGCCGAAGCCCGCTGCCGTTGATGTCGTCCGAGTTGATTGCATTGGAAGAGCAGGGCTCGAATTGGGACAAGATGATGACGGCTCTGACAGACCGCGAGCGTCAGATCATGCGTCTGGTATCTGAAGGACTGTCGAATAAGGAAATCGGAAGACGGTTGAGCATTTCCGTCGGCACCATCAAGGTGCATCTTCACAACATTTTTCAAAAACTTGAAATCAGCAATCGGACGGTGCTTGCGGCGATAGCTATCGGTCAACATGATCGTCCGGCGGACGGAGAGCGCTAAGAGGATCGTCGCGGTCCGCCAAATCCCCATCACCCCTTCGATCGCAATGAGCAGCCGCCCTCGACCGGATGCGCCGGCCTGGCCCGACGGAATCTCGGGAGGGCGGCCCCAAGCCCGCTTTCGTGGCCGAAGGCCAAGTCTCCGTCGCGAGCGCGATAAGCCTCCGACAGCGGCGGCCGCTGCCCCCATGACGAGCTGAATGGGGTAATCCGGCAGGACCGTCAGTTCATCCGGAATGGCAGCCAATACAAGGAGAGAGAGGGCTATTCATTCGTCAATCTGCGGCTCTGGCTCGATCGTACTGGTCCGCTGTCAGGTAAAGCGTCGTCGCGGGCTATGCGAAAGGCTCCAGATAGCATCGCAGAGATATGCCGATTGGAATTCGGCAACTGCGGAGCGGCGGCCCTGGCCTTGCCTTCCTGCCCCCCAGTGGTCAGGGCCGTTCTCCCATCGGGCCTTGCCGGTAGGACGATAATTCCGTGATTCAGATGAAGGCCAGCACGGGGCGCAGCTAGATGTCCCTCGAGTTTCACCGTGCCGTCGCGGATATGGAGATCTGGAGCGCGACCGGCGACGGCTTTTCGTTTGTCATCACGTATGAGAGCCCGGCTGGCGTCGGTTTTCATGGGTGTGCAGGTTATGTGGCGTCATGGCGGCCGCTCTATGGGGGAAACGGCGCGATCAAGATCGGCGGTTCGGCGTTTCCAACTCTTGCGGAGGCCGAGAAGGCCTGCAACACGATGCTTGGACATCTGACGGGGTCTCCCTGAGTTGAATCGTGCAATCTCCACCAGCGAGGGGATGGCTCCAAGGCTGCGAGGAAGGCTGCCAACTTGACGCGGCGATCGCGCCGAATTCGTCGCGCACCGATCTTGCCAGGGCCCGGATCGCATCGATCAGCGCGAGGTCGCAGGAGCGGAAGTGCAGGCGTCGTTCCGCTTCCGGGACGGCAGCTCGCCCTCGCGGCGCGCCAGCGCGATCACGTCGTAGTCTCTGGATGCGACGAGCCTGCGCGCAATGGCCAAGCCGATACCGCGGCTGCCGCCGGTGACGACGACGTTACGCATCGGTGCGCGCCAGTTTCCCCGCTGCAGTGACCTCGAGGCGCTCGACGAAACGAATCACCGCGGGAACCTTCCACGCTGCCAGGCCCTCCTTGCATCGGCTGAGTATCTCTGCGCGGATGCTCTCGTGGCGCTTCTCGTCGGTGTCGCCCGTGAGGACGACATCGGCAACCACGATGGCGCCCGTGATCGGGCTCTTGCGCGATCGCGCCCGCGACATTTGAACACAGGCGTGCCGATTGATCACAGCCTCCACCTCTTCCGGATGGACCTTCAACCCCCCGATATTGATAATGCCGCCTCGCCGGCCGACGAAATGGTATCGTTCGCCGCGCAATTCGACGATATCGCCTGTATCGACGAATCCGTCCGCGTCGGCGAGCGGCGGCGCATCGGCTCCGACATAGCCGCGCGCGGTACGCTTGGAGCGAATCCGCAACGAGCCTTCGACCACCTTCATCTCTACGCCGTCCCGATTTCGCCCGATCAGGTGAGCAGGAAATCCCTCGTGCCCGTCGTCGACGCTAAACCCGACTCCGGCTTCGGTTGAGGCATAGGCATGACCGATCGACGCGTGCGGAAATGCCTGGGCCAAGCCGTCGAGCACGGCCTGGTCGGCGATTTCGCCGGACAAGCGGATATAGCGCGGCGAAAAGTTGGCAGCGGTGCCGCTCATCAGGAGCTTGCGCCAGTGCGATGGTGTGCCGGAGATGTGGCTGACGCCGCCCGCGCGCAGCCGCGCCACATGGGCCGCGATGGTTTCCCCGGGCTCGGATAACACCATCGATCCACCGCCGATCACGGCTCGCAGGAAGATTTGCAGGCCGCCGTAGCGGCGGATATCGTAGAACGTTGCCCAGATTGCGTCGCTGTGGCGGGCAGGCCCGTCGGCAATGATCGCGCCGGCGAGCCCGTCGAGTGTGTGTCGGACGATCTTCGGCAGCCCCGAGGTCCCCGACGTCAGCATCAACCATTCGGTGGGATGGTCGATCCTCGGTCCCGCGGCTCTCCGTTGGGGCAGGTCGATGCCAACGACACTGCATCCTCCAGCACAGTATCCGGACAGCGGTTGATCGGTGACGATGGTGTCGATCCCGGCCTGCTCGACGAGAGCCTGCAGGCGCTCCCAATCGAGATCGGGCGGGCATAGAAGCATGCGGCGTGCGACCCCGTCGAGCTCGATCAATGCAAGCGCGCACAACAACTGTCTCGATGTCGCAAGCAGCACCGAGCGCCCTGACAACTCGGAGCATTCGCCAGCGAGGCAGCTGTGCTCGATCAAGTCGGTCAGCGATACGCTCTGCCGGGCATCGGAAATCGTGCGGTTCTTCGGCCCCCGGTCAAGGTAGTGGCGCAGCGCGATGCTGTCAGGCGGGAACATTCTCATAAGCTTTGACAAACTCGCCGAGGGTGGACGGGAAGGCCGCGTCCTCGGCAACAGTGAAGGGATCAATACCGAGCTCGTCTTCCAGCCGCGCAACCAGGATGGCGAAGGCCAGCGAATCGAACCCGGTCTCGTTCAGGGACAGGTCGTCCTGAAGCCGCGGAAGCGTGACTTTCTGTTCTTCGGCGATCTGGTTCATTGCGGAGAAGATCTTCGTTCTGACTGACATGGTACACACCTCACATTTCAGCTTTCGGGCCGATGTTAGAGCCTGATTGCGCCCTCAATGATGCGCGCGTGGACGGCGCGGTCGATCGAACGATAGCGACCGGTCGCCGGATCGCGCACGAACAGAGGATCCTCCACCACCGAAGGATCGAACCCCTCGCGGACCAATCGCTGTTTCTTCTTCCTGAAAGTGTCGGTCGTATCCAGCGCCGGGCATAACCTGACGAAAGCCGGGATTGCGTAAGGCGGCAGGCGACAGGAAAGGTGTTCGTTGAACATTCCGAAATCGAAAGTTGGGTCCACCACCAGGGCCGCCATGCCGGCGCGGCCGTCGGTCCCGGACACCGCAACCCCATAGGTCGAGGCGTCGAGAACGCCTGGGCAGTCCGCGATTGCGTCGTTCACTTCGCTGGTCGCGACGTTCTCGCCCTTCCAGCGAAAGGTGTCGCCGACGCGGTCGATGAAGTGGAGGTAGCCCTGCGCATCGCGCATCATCAGATCTCCACTGCGGAACCAGGCATCCCCCATTGCGAAGACGTCGCGCAAAATCTTCTTCTTGGTCTCGGCGGGATCCGTGTAGCCTTCGAAAGGGCGGCCGTCGGAATTGGCCTGGCCAATACGTCCGACAGCCTCGCCGGTCTCGCCGGGAGCGCACGCGATGCAGAGCCCGGCCTCGTTACGGACCGGGCTGCCGCTGTCAGCATCGATCTTGACGATTGAGGTTGGAAAGCGGTGCGCCAGAACCGGCGGTACCCGGCCGATCGCGCCCGGCTTTCCGTCAACGTTGAACAGCGAAAAGTTACCTTCGGTTGCGGCATAGAATTCGAGAATCTGCGGGATCGCGAACCGGTCGACGAACATCTCCCAGATGTCGCGGCGCAAGCCGTTCCCGACAGCCAGCCGCAGCCGGTGCCGCGTCTCTTGTTCAGAGACTGGAGCCTTCAGCAAATACCGGCAGAGCTCGCCAATGTATTGGAAGACGGTGCAGTCGAACCGCTCGATGTCGCGCCAGAAGCCGCCAGCGGAAAATTTCTCCGCAATCGCGACGGAGCCGCCCGCGCAGAGCATGCTGCAGGGAGCCGCGACGCCACCCACGGAGTGATGGAGCGGCAGGCAATCGTAGAGACGATCGTCGGTGGATGCGTCCGTCAGTCCGGCAAACCACCCGCCCCAGGCGAGAATGCGGCGATGACTGACGTTCGCTGCCTTCGGCAGGCCGGTGGTGCCCGAGGTGTAGATGAGGAGCGCGCGTTCACCGATGGTGACGTCGCCACGCTCAGCGGAGGACAGCGGTCGTGGCTCGAAGGCGCTGAGCGCCGCATCCAGATCGTCGCGTTGATCTCCGGCGCCAAGGCTCCAGCATTGCGGCACGCGGCGCAGGTGGGGACGGGCGCCCTCGAAGGCATCCATGCAATCGGCAGCCAGGATGAGGTGATCGGCACAAGCGACGTCGATACAGTGGGCGAGCGACTGGCCCACCAGTCTGGTATTGATCAGCGCCACCGTTCCGCCGACGCTGCTGATACCGAGCCAGCAGGCGAGGTAGTCCGGCCGGTTCGGTGCCAACAGGCAGACGGTGCGGCCGGCCTGAAGGCCGAGGTGCCGTGCCCAACGCGCATACCGGTTGATCCGGCTGGTGAGTTCGCCATAGGTGAAGGATTGGCCGTCCGAGAGCAAGGCGGGTCGCCCGGGCTGCCGTTGCGCCCAATCCTCGACGATGTCGGCGAACAGACGATGCGGCTCGGTTTCGAGCCGCGCGGTCAGTGCGATGGCTTGCAACCAGGTCTTGGCCGCGGAGCGCCGCGGAACGTCGCGTCTGGGTGCGCGCTGGATCGCGGCCTCGTTTATGAATTGATCACGCGACTGGGCTGGATCGGTATGCTCGCGCACCTGCTCGATGCGACTTGCTCGGTCATCGAAGCACAATCTTTGTTCAACCGGCTTCATCCCGACCCGGATCCGAGTTGGTTGAGAATCATCCGCTCCATCGCTTTCACCGACTGGAAGTTCTCGGGTGTGATCTCGAGTTGGGGAAGGATGAGATCGAACTCGGCTTCGACCTTGAGCATCAGCTCGACCATCCCCATCGAGCTCAGTCCAATATCGACGAGTCGCGACTCCGGGTGGACCTCAGCGATGATTGCGTTCTGCTGGAGGACACTCCTGACGACCGATAGGACGCGGTTCTGAACATTGACGGCAAAGTCGTGCATCTCAGCCGGTCTCCTGCCGTGGCCAGGCGTGATCATATGGAAGGCGACGATACCTAATTGTACCTTTTGTATCTTCGGCCAACAGCTCTGCTTCGGAGGTACCTCGCCCGGGAGCGGAAGCTTCCTCATACCTACTTCTGCGCCAAGGACGTGGCGAAGGAACTGGTTTAGTTGTCGGCTTTTCATCGGAATCCCTCTCGACCCGGCTCGCAACATCCAATCATCACACCCATGAAGCGGGAGGCTCCGGCCCATGACTGTGCAGGAAGTTCAGTTCCGTAACAGCGCCACTGAAATTGGCCGAATTGCCTTCTCTCCCGCGGACTCCTCGTTCCGGCAGCGAACGGCAAATGTGGCGGAGGTCGCTGCGGCGGAGGCAGACTCCGTCGATCGCGAGGCGCGGTTCCCGCGGATGGCTATCGACGCGGCGCGGAAGGAGAGACTTCTGGGAGCTCAGATTCCAATCGAGTTCGGCGGAGAGGGGGCGTCGATCTCCGAAGTCGCGGAAATGTGCTACGCGCTCGGCCGCGCCTGCGCTTCGGTTGGGATGATCTTCGCGATGCATCAGACCAAGGTCGCGTGCCTGGTTCGCCACGGGGCGGGCAGTGGGTGGCACGAAAGTCTCATGCGACGCGTGGCTGCCGAGCAGTTGCTGCTGGCATCGTCGACCACGGAAGGCCAGAACGGCGGGAACATACGCTTCAGCTCGGCCGCAGTGGAGCGCGCAGGCACGGAGATTTCGCTGGTGCGAGACGCGACGGTGATTTCGTACGGCGCGGAAGCGGACGGCATCGTCACCGTCGCCCGCCGCTCCGAATCTTCTGCCGGATCCGATCAAGTGCTGCTGGCCATCACCCGTGATGATTATACGCTGGAGCGCACGCTGGGGTGGGAAACTCTAGGCATGCGCGGGACGTGCAGTGCGGGTTTCAAGCTGAATTTCAAGGGAACTTCCGACCAGATATTCCCCGTGGCATACGAAAAGATCCATGCGCAGACGATGACGCCCGTCGCTCATCTGTGCTGGTCTTCGGTCTGGGCAGGAATCGCGGCGGCGGCGGTGGACCGGGCGCAGCTGTTCGTCCGAAAGGCCGCTCGCGGGGCAGGCGGCAATACGCCGCCTGCTGCGGCGCACTTCACGTCCGCCAGGATGACCCTGACGAAATTGCGCGCGGTCATTGCGGCAAGTCTGCAGTTCTACGAAGCCCGCGGACGAGACGTGCGCGCGCTGTCGTCAGTGGACTTCCAGTCCTCGATCAATCTTCTCAAGGTGGAGGCGTCCGAGCTCGCGGTCGCGACCGTCATGCACGCCATGCGCACCTGCGGCCTGTCCGGTTACCGCAACGACACCGACGTAAGTATCGGCCGCCACCTGCGGGACGTGCTTTCCGCGCCGATCATGATCAACAACGATCGCATCCTCGCCAGCATCGGGCCGGCGACGCTCATGAGCACGATTCCAGACTCTCTGCGCGACTGATCTTCGTCTGAAAGGAAAAGGCCTGATGAAGTTGGCCATTGTTGAAGCACTGGCGGCCCCCACTTCCCCCAAAGCCGATCCGTTGGACCATCTCGCCGATGCGCTATTCCACGAGATGGGCTCCCCCGGCGTCTATGGTCGCACCGCACTCTACGAAGACGTCGTGGAGCGGATTGCCGCGGTGATCTCGCGGAATCGCGACCCGAACACCGAGGTGATGCGTTTTCCGCCCGTCATGAATCGGGCCCAGCTCGAGAGGTCGGGTTACCTGAAGAGCTTTCCCAATCTCCTCGGCTGCGTCTGTGGGTTGCACGGCCTGGAAAGTGAGATTGATGCGGCGGTCAGCCGCTTCGATGCCGGCGGCGACTGGACCACGTCGCTGTCGCCCGCCGATCTCGTGCTGGCGCCGGCCGCCTGCTATCCGGTGTATCCGATCGCCGCGAGCCGAGGGCCCGTGCCGGCCAGCGGCTGGACCTTCGACGTGGCCGCCGACTGTTTCCGCCGCGAACCTTCGCGCCATCTCGACCGGCTGCAGTCCTTCCGAATGCGGGAATTCGTCTGCATCGGTAGTGCGGATCACGTCTCGGCGTTCCGGGAGCGTTGGATCATACGTGCGCAGACGATTGCCCGGGACCTCGGGCTAACCTTCAGGATCGATCATGCCAACGACCCGTTCTTCGGCCGGGTCGGCCAGATGATGGCGGTGAGCCAGAAGCAACAGTCGCTGAAGTTCGAACTGCTGGTGCCGCTGCGCTCCGAGGAGCAACCGACTGCCTGCATGAGCTTCAACTACCATCGGGATCATTTCGGCACGACCTGGGGCATCGTCGATTCAGCCTCAATACCGGCCCACACGGCCTGCGTGGCGTTCGGAATGGATCGTCTGGCGGTCGCCATGTTCCATACCCACGGCATAGACATCGACCTGTGGCCGACCGCAGTGCGCGAGCTGCTGGGCTTCGCGCAGACCGACGGCCGAGCACCTTCAGCAAGCGAGGAGGTCCGATGCACCAGGGAAGTCGGGAGCTAGCCCGGGGCAGGAGGGCCGATGGACAAGCTACCATGAGAAGAGAAACTGTCGCCGTCCATGGCGGCTTCGAAGACGATCCGGCAACGAAGGCCGTTGCCGTGCCGATCTACCAGACGGCCTCCTACGCATTCGACAGCGCCGACCATGGCGCGGCGCTCTTCAACCTCGAAGTCGACGGCTTCCGTTATACCCGGATCGGCAATCCAACCAACGCCGTGCTGGAAAAGCGCGTCGCTGCACTTGAAGGAGGCATCGAGGCACTCAGCGTCGCCTGTGGGCAGGCTGCGGTGAACTATGCGGTCGTCAACATCGCCGAGATGGGCTCCAATATCGTTTCGGTTCCGCAGCTCTATGGCACCACGCATACACTGTTCGCGCACATCCTGCCGAGGCAAGGTATTGAGGTCCGCTTTTCGGAAGACGACCGGCCGGAAAGCGTCGAAAGGCTGATCGACGACGACACACGCGCGGTTTTCTGTGAGAGCGTGGGAAATCCGGCCGGAAACGTCTGCGACATCCAGGCGATGGCGGAAGTTGCGCACCGGTACGGCGTCCCCCTGATCGTCGACAATACCGTGCCGACACCGATCCTGCTCAGACCGATCGAATTCGGCGCTGACATCGTTGTGGAGTCGCTGACGAAATTCATGGGCGGGCATGGCACGACGCTCGGTGGAATCATCATCGACAGCGGCAGGTTCCCGTGGACCGAGCATCGCCGGCGCTTCCCGATGATGAACGAGCCGGAGAAATCGTATCACGGCCTGGTCTTTACCGAGCGCTATGGCGCCGCCGCTTACATCGCGCGTTGCCGCGCCGTTTCCCAGAGAACCACAGGCGCCGTGCTGGCCCCGATGAATGCTTTCCTGCTGCTCCAGGGCATCGAGACCGTTGCGCTCCGGATCGAGCGACACGTCGAGAATGGTGCCAAGGTCGCGCGGTTCTTGCGCGATGACGGCCGTGTCGGGTGGGTGAATTATGCGGGTTTTCCCGACAGCCCCTATTTTTCGCTGACGCAGAAGTATCTGGACGGTCGAGCGTGTTCGCTGCTGACTTTTGGTGTCGCCGGAGGCTTCGAGGCAGGCAAGCGATTCTACGACAGGCTGAAGCTCTGCAAGCGGCTGGTCAACATAGGCGATGCGAAAACGCTCGCCTGCCACCCCGCATCGACAACGCACCGGCAAATGTCCGACGATGAACAGGAGAAGGCCGGCGTGCGGCCCGAGATGATCAGGCTGAGCGTCGGGATTGAGCACATCGACGACATCCTCGCGGATCTCGATCAGGCGCTCTGCGCCGCGAACTTTTCGTCAAGCGTGAAGGCATTCGGATGACTGTCCTAATCGATATAGAGTCGCACGATCACCACCTCTTCTCCAGAGCGCCGAGCGGCGCGTGTGCGGCGGCGTCCTCGGCAGGCCGGGAGTGTCTCGACATCGGGCTCATCAACAACATGTCGGATGCCGCCTTGATGTCGACCGAGCGCCAGCTGTTCGACCTGCTTGATGCGGCTGCCGGACGACTTTGCGTCAGGCTGCACTTTTATACGATGGAGGCGACGCCCCGTTCGGAATGGGGGCGCGATTACGTGCGTCGATACTACCGTGGCACCGGCGATCTGCTGAACAGGAGCCTGGATGGAGTGATCGTGACGGGCGCCGAACCCAGGGCCGCCAGCCTCACGGAAGAGCCATACTGGACCACCTTCACCGAGATCGCCGACTGGGCGACCGAGAACACCGTATCGTCGGTGTATTCTTGCCTGGCTGTCCATGGGGCCGTCCTGCATCTGGACGGCGTTGCCCGCCACAAGCTGCCTGCCAAATGCTTCGGCGTCTTCGCTCAAACCAAGACGAGACATCATCCCTTGATGCAAGATGTGCCGAGGACCTTCCGCATACCGCACGCCCGCTGGAACGAGGTGCGGGAGGAGGATCTCTCGGACTGCGGATACTCGGTTCTCACCTGGTCGGCGGAGGCTGGCGCCGACTGCTTCGTCAAGCAGCAGAAGAACAGTTTTTTTGTCCATTTCCAGGGTCACCCGGAATACGAAACCCAGAGCCTGCTGGGTGAATTTCGAAGGGATATGGGGCGTTACCTTCGGGGAGAGAATGACGTCTGTCCGACGATGCCGAGGGGCTATCTGAACGAGGGTGCGGAAGAGATCCTGATCGCGTTCCGGCAGAAGGCCCTTTCCGACAGAAGCCCAGAGCTTTTTGCCCATTTTCCGGCCGATCAGCTGGCGAAGGACCTGAGCAACGTCTGGCGTCTTCCGGCCCATCGGATATACCGCAACTGGCTGCGCTACATTGTCTCGCAACGACGCTCACGCTCGGTGCGAGAAGCAACGCTCGCTGCAGCCGGAATTCCGGCACGTCGCCGCGGACGCAAGTTGGTTGCCGTTCGATCCGCTCGCCTGGCGCGCTCGCCAAACCCGGGGACCATGAGGCGGCTCGGATACAACGAGTGAGAGTCTGGATGATGATCCGGTGCCGTGAGATAGGAGCAGCCGATCTCGACGCCGTCGCCGATCTTCTGACAAAGGGCTTTCCGACACGCTCGCGCGACTACTGGATCAACGGGCTCAGGCGCTTGTCTGCGCGCGATACGCCCGGCAGCTTTCCGCGCTTCGGCTATATGCTCGAGCACGACCGGGGACCCGTCGGTGCTCTGCTGTTGATCCACACCGCAAGGAACGATGGCGGTCAAGTCTCCATCCGCTGCAATCTCTCCAGCTGGTACGTGGAACCTGCCTTTCGCAGCTACGCGCCGATGCTGACCAAGATCGCGCAGCGCCATGAGCACGTCACCTACGTCAATATCAGCCCGGCGCAATGGACCTGGAAAACCATCGAAGCGCAGGGCTTCCGCCGCTATTGCGGCGGCTTGTTCTTCTCCCTTCCGGCGCTGTCGCGTCCGGTGACGGGCATGCGCGTCGAAATCATCCGGCAGGACACGCAGGCGGTCGACGGTTTGCCCGAAGCCGACGTCGCGCTGCTCGCGCGGCACGCGGCCTATCGCTGCCTTAGCCTGGTATGTCGCGCGCCCGACGACCGCTGCGTTCCCTTCGTCTTGCAGTCCATGCGTCTCAAACAGCGGATCGCGCCTCCGGTGATGCAGCTCATCTACTGCCGCGACGTGGCCGACTATGTCGCCTGCGCCGGCACCATCGGCCGCTTTCTGCTCAAGAGGGGAAAGGTGGCGGTCGCTCTCGACGCCAACGGCCCCATGAATGATCTGGTCGGCATCTACAGCGAACGCGCTCGCAGATACTTCAAGGGTCCCCATTGCCCCCGGCTTGCCGATCTGTCCGACTCCGAGCTGGTGATCTACGGGCCGTGACTTCGTCGTTCCAGGACTGTTCCAACCGTTCGAGCGGTTTGGTGGTTTGGAAGTCGATACCCGGATCTTGCAGTCGTGCGCCGTCGCGGGTGAGCCAAACAACCCTGGAGCCTTGCTGACGTCGCGGTCGGCTGCGAAACCGGTCGCAGGAAAAGTCAGCAAGAGGTGCGGCATGTGCGCGAGGCCTCGTGGGATCCCCGGGCCGACACAAGGTTCAAGCGATAGATCCGGCGCGGTGTCGAAGAAACCGGCCAACTCCGCTTGCAATGTTTAGTAATTGGTGGTTCACTAAACAAATCGAGCCTGCCGGGCCTATAGAATCCGGGCGGCGCGAGGAAACGTCAGTTTAGTTGTTCAGCTCGTCATGGACTGTGTCGCTCTGCTCGAAGCATTCGAGCGGGTAGCAAAGCCGCGCGATGTCGATGGCCGGCCCACTTGGAGGGAACGTGCAATGAAACGAACGATGAAGACGCTTGTAGTGGCATGCGGGGCTGTTGCCGCCGCGTTCGGCGTCGGAGCGGGCACCACGCCCGCGCAGGCGCAGGGCAAGACCATCACGCTGTGCTGGGCCGCATGGGATCCCGCCAACGCGCTGGTCGAATTGTCGAAGGACTTCACCGCCAAATCGGGTATCGGCATGAAGTTCGAATTCGTGCCGTGGACCAATTACGCCGATCGATTTCTGAACGAACTCAATTCGCGCGGCTCGCTGTGCGACCTCATCATCGGCGATTCACAATGGATCGGCGGCGCCGCTGAGAACGGCCAGTACGTCAAGCTCAATGATTTCTTCAAGAAGGAAGGAATCAGCATGGACGACTACATGCCGGCGACGGTGGTCGGCTATTCCGAGTGGCCGAAGAACACGCCGAACTACTGGGCGCTGCCGGCCATGGGCGATGCGGTGGGCTGGACCTATCGGAAGGACTGGTTCGCGCGGCCAGACGTGCAGAAGGACTTCAAGGCCAAGTACGGCCGCGAGATCGGCGTGCCGAAGACGCTCGATGAGCTCAAGGACATCGCGCAATTCTTCCAGGGCCGCGAGATCGACGGCAAGAAGGTCTACGGCGCCTCGATCTATACCGAGCGCGGCTCGGAAGGCATCACCATGGGCGTCTCGAACTACCTCTACGACTACGGCTTCAAATACGACGATCCGAAGAAGCCCTATGCGATGGACGGGTTCGTGAACTCCGCCGGCGCTGTGAAGGGGCTGGAGGCCTACAAGGAGCTCTACAAGTGCTGCACGCCGCCCGGCGCCTCCAACTCCTACATGTCGGAAGGGCTTGATGCCTTCAAGTCCGGCCAGGTCGCGCTGCAGATGAATTTCTTCGCGTTTTTCCCCGGCCTCTACAAGGACCCGAATGTCGGCGGCGACAAGATCGGTTTCTTCGTCAATCCGGCGGGTCCCGCAGCGCAAGCGACGCAACTCGGCGGACAGGGCATCTCGGTGGTCTCCTACTCCAAGAACCAGGCCGAGGCGCTGCAATACATCAAATGGTTCTCCGGCGGCGACGTCCAGAAGAAGTGGTGGGCGCTGGGCGGCTATTCCTGCGCCAAGTCCGTGCTGAACGACCCGAGCTTCCCTGATAGCGCGCCCTTCGCCAAGGAGTTCCTGCAATCGATGGGCATGGTCGTCGATTTCTGGGCCGAACCGTCCTACGCCCAGCTGCTGCAAGCCGAGCAGAAGCGCGTGCATGACTATGTGGTGGCCGACAAGGGCACCGCTCAGGAAGCGCTCGATGGTCTGGTGAAGGACTGGAAGGCGATCTTCAAGGAAGAAGGCAAGAAGTTCTGACGCGAGCCGCCCGGAGCGCGTGCTCTCGCGCTCCGGGGGCTTTCGAGACGACCGGAATTCGTCGCAGTGTCGACGCCGGCTGCCAGGATCGGTTCACGCAATGAACGAATTGAGTGCCTCTTCGCGGATCACCTATCGGGCCGTCATGGTCCGGCCAGGCGTGGTGCGCCGTATCCGGGGCCTGTCGGACAGGACGCTCGCCTGGCTGTTCATCACGCCGACGATCGTGCTGCTGCTGGCGATCAATATCTTCCCGCTGCTCTGGACGATCTACCTGTCTTTCACGAACTACCGTGCCAACCGGGCCAACGTGCCGACGATCTGGCTCGGGACCGACTGGTACCAGTCGATCCTGACCGATCCCGACATCTGGGCCGCGATGCAGGTGACGGCGCATTTCGTGATCTGGACGGTGGTGATCGAGACCGTCCTCGGATTTGGCCTCGCCTACCTCATCGACAAGAAGTTCCGCGGCCACGGCGTGTGGACCACGATCATCCTGCTGCCGATGATGCTCTCGCCCGCTGTCGTCGGCAACTTCTGGACGTTCCTGTACCAGCCGCAGATCGGACTGTTCAATTACGTGGTCGCATTCTTCACCGGCCGCACCGCCTCCTCCTTCCAGATGCTGGGCGACGTCACGCTGAGTCCCTGGGCCATCGTCATCGTCGATGCCTGGATGTGGACTCCTTACGTGATGCTGATCTGCCTCGCCGGCCTGCGATCGATCCCCGATTACATCTACGAGGCGGCGGAAGTCGATCGCGCGTCGAAATGGCGGCAGTTCTGGTCGATCACGCTGCCGATGGCGCTGCCGTTCATCATGCTGGCCGTGCTGTTCCGCGGCATCGAGAATTTCAAGATGTTCGACATGGTCAATCTGCTCACCGGCGGCGGGCCGGGATCGACCACGGAAGTGGCCTCGATCACGCTCAAGCGGGCGGCGTTCGAGAGCTGGCGCACCGGCTATTCCTCGGCCTTCGCGATCATCCTTTTCGTGACGGTCTTCGGACTCGCCAACATCTATGTGAAAGCGCTGAACAAGGTGAAAAGCCGATGACATCAGCTACCGCAGCCCATTCGGTCGTCGAGCCGTCGGCAACGACGCGGCGCTTTGCCGGCTCCCTCGTCGTGCTCTACGCCATCATCACCATGATCCCGCTGGTCTGGATCATGCTCACCGCGTTCAAGTCGCCTGACGATGCGATCTCCTATCCGCCCAAGGTGGTGTTCAAGCCGTCGCTCGAAGGCTTCTGCAACCTGTTCACGACCCGCTCGCGCCAGACGCCGGAATTCATCCGCTCGCTGGGACCGCCGCAGGGCCTTTGCGATGACATCGCGCGCAGCCGCAACATGGTGGTCGCCGGTCCTTCGAACTATGTGCCGCGCTTCGTCAATTCGTTGATCATTGCGTTCGGTTCGACCGTCCTCGCCGTCGCGCTCGGCACCTTGTCAGCTTACGGCTTCTCGCGGTTCCGCGTGCCCCTAAAGGACGATCTGCTGTTCTTCATCCTGTCGACGAGAATGATGCCGCCGATCGCCGTCGCGATCCCGATCTATCTGATGTACCGCACCATCGGCTTGTCGGACACCCGGCTCGGGATGATCCTGCTCTACACCTCGGTCAATGTCTCGCTCGCGGTCTGGCTGCTCAAGGGTTTCATCGACGAAATCCCGCGTGAGTACGAAGAGGCCGCGATGATCGACGGATACACCCGCTTCCAGGCGTTCGTGAAGGTGGTGCTGCCACAGGCCACCACGGGAATCGCGGCAACCGCGATCTTCTGCCTGATCTTCGCCTGGAACGAATACGCCTTCGCGGTGCTTCTCACCTCGGGTAACGCCCAGACCGCGCCGCCCTTCATTCCGATCATCATCGGTGAGGGTGGACAAGATTGGCCCGCAGTGGCCGCCGGCACGACCCTGTTTCTGGTGCCGATCGTGGTGTTCACGGTCTTGCTTCGCAAGCATCTGCTGCGCGGCATCACTTTTGGAGCTGTCCGCAAATGACGATCCACGCCACCCCGTCCATTGCGCGTCGCGGTATTGCGGAGCGCCTTCTGCGCCGCGGCCCGCTCGAAGCCATCGCGACGACGATCATCGCCGCCGGCGTCGTGATGCTGATGCAGCCATTGTCTCTGACACTGTACTCCTGGTCGTTTGCGACGACCCTGTTCGGCACGGTGATGTTCACCATCGTGTCCAAGCTCCGGGAGTAGGGCGCGATGGCACAGATCAAGGTCGAGGCGCTCGACAAATCCTTCGGCGCGTTTCATGCGGTCAAGTCTGCCAGCTTCACGGTGGAGGACGGCCAGTTCCTTTGCTTGCTCGGACCGTCCGGCTGCGGCAAGACCACGACGCTCCGCATGATCGCCGGCCTGGAGCTGCCGACGGCGGGCACGATCCGGCTCGACGGCGAGGACGTGACGATGAACCGCGCATCGGCGCGCGACATTGCCTTCGTGTTCCAGCTCTTCGCGCTCTATCCGCACATGAATGTCCGGCGCAACATCGGCTTTCCCCTGAAATGCGAGGGCATCGGCGCGGCCGAGCGTGACCGGCGGGTCGTCGAGGCTGCGCGTATCCTGCGGATATCGCACCTTCTCGACCGCTCCGTCTCCGGCCTTGCCGGCGGCGATCGGCAGCGTGTTGCGCTGGGGCGGGCGATCGTGCGCAAGCCAAAGTGTTTTCTGATGGACGAGCCGCTCGGCGCGCTCGATACCGAGATGCGGGACGCCATGATTCATGAATTGCGGGCCCTGCATGACCGGCTTGGCGCGACAACCGTCTATGTCACCCATGACCAGCTCGAGGCCATGGCGATGGCCGACAGGATCGCGGTGATGAACAACGGCGTCGTCGAGCAGGTGGCGAGCCCGCGCGACATCTACGACCGGCCCGCTTCGCTGTTCGTCGCCGACTTCATCGGCTCGCCGCCCATGAATTTGCTGCCGTTCCGTGGCGGTCTGCGGACCGGCGCAGAGGCGATCAGGCTCGGGGAGCGCGAGGTGGCGATTCCCGCCGCGCGCGAGGCAGTGCCGGAAAGCGAGCTCGTGCTCGGGGTACGGCCCGAGCATGTGCGTTTTACCGATCGTGGCATGGTGCGCGGCGAAGTCTATGGCACCGAATATCTGGGCACGACGCAGATCGTGACCGTGGCGACGCGTTACGGCGCGCTCAAGGCCCGCTCACCCAGCAGCAGATCCTTCCGGACCGGCGAGACTGTCGGGCTCGACTTCCGGCCCGACACGCTGTCGATCTTCGACAAGGCATCCGGCCGGGCGATTCGCACCGCGCTGCATGAAGGAGGCGCGCATGGCTGAAGTCGAGATCAAAGCCGTCTCCAAGGCCTTCGGCAGGACCCAAGCCTTGAGCGATCTGTCGCTGACAATCGGCGACGGCGAGTTCGTGGCATTGCTCGGGCCGACCGGTGCCGGCAAGACCACCGCATTGCGCTTGATCGCCGGATTGGAGCAGCCGGATTCTGGCTCGATCCGCATCGCCGGGCGTGACGTGACCGGGGATGCGCCCGCGGACCGCGACGTTGCCTTTGTCTTCCAGCAATATTCGCTGTATCCGCACCTCACCGTGTTCGAGAACATGGCCTTCGCGCTGCGTGCGCCGACCCGCCGCGTGCCCGAAGCCGATATCCGTGCGAAGGTGCAGGAAGTGGCGCGCCTGCTTCATATCGAGACCAAGCTGGACAACAAGGCGACGCAGCTGTCAGGCGGGCAGATGCAGCGCGTCGCGATCGGCCGGGCGCTGGTCCGCTCGCCCTCGATCTATCTGATGGACGAGCCGCTCTCCTCGCTGGATGCCAAGCTTCGGGGCGAACTCCGCCTCGAGCTCAAGCGGATCCAGGTCGATCTCGGCGCGACGATCCTCTATGTCACCCACGATCAGACCGAGGCGATGACCATGGCCTCGCGCATCGGCGTGATCGAGGGCGGGCGGCTGATGCAGATCGGCACGCCGCGGGAGATCTACGAGAACCCGATCAACGCGCATGTCGCGGCGCGGCTGGGCCAGCCGACGATCAATCTGCTGCCGGCGGCGCTGTTCGCGGGGGCGCCCGTCGGCGTCGAGACGATTGGCGCGCGGACCGAGCACCTGACGATTGCTCGCGGCGGCGGCGACATATCGGCAACCGTCAAGCGGGTCGAGCACCTCGGCGACCAGAGTCACCTTCATCTCGATCTCGCGGGCCGGCCGGTTGTGACCCTGGCAGATCCCGAGGCGGGTTTTGGGGCCGGAGACGTCGTGTCGCTCCGTTTGAATGGACCGCTGTTTTTCGATGCGAAGGGCTGGAGGGTCGCGGCATGAGCCTTGATCGGGTAGCAAGGGAAAGATTGGTGCGAGCGCTGGCAGCATCCGTGATCGAGCATGCGGACGAGTTGACGAGCCTCGACCAGGCAATTGGCGATGGGGATCACGGCGTGAACATGAAACGCGGTTTCGAAGCTGTGCTCGCCGCATTGCCGGGCCTTGCCGACAAGTCGCTCCCCGAAATGCTGAAGACCATCGGAATGACATTGGTCATGAAGGTCGGCGGTGCGTCAGGGCCGCTGGTCGGAACTTTCTTCATGGAGCTGGGCAAGGCGTTTCCGGAACAGCCGAGCCGGGCCGATCTGGTCGCTGCGACGGAGAAGGCAATCGAGGCCGTCAAGGCGCGGGGCCGTTCGGAGGCAGGACAGAAGACGCTGCTGGATGTCCTGGTGCCGGTGCACGCGGTTCTCGCGGGAGGCGGTGATGCCAAGGCAATCGCAGCCGAGGCTGTGCAAGCGGCCGATCGCACCACGCCCATGCAGGCCATCCGCGGCCGCGCGTCGTTCCTTGGCGAACGTTCCATCGGTCATATGGACCCGGGCTCGCGCTCGGCGTCCCTTCTGATCGGCGCAGCGGTTGAGACACTGGAACTCGAGGCCAGAACATGAGCAACGTCGGAATTGTCATCGTGTCGCATTCGCCGAAGATCGCGGAAGGCGCGGCCGATATGGTGCGCCAGATGGTCGGAGACGCAGTGCCGCTGGCCTGGACCGGTGGCGATGTCGATGGCGGGCTCGGTACGAACGTTGCGGGAATTCTCGAGGCGATCGAGACGGCCTGGTCACCGGCGGGTGTTGCGATCCTCGTCGATCTCGGCGGTGCCGAGACCAATTCGGAAATGGCGGTCGAGATGCTCCCCGAAGACCGGCGCGCGCGCGTGCTGGTCTGTAATGCCCCGGTGGTCGAGGGGGCCGTGATCGCTGCGACCGAATCTTCGGGCGGCTCATCGCTTGCCGCCGTCAAGCGCAGTGCGGAGGAATTCTATGCATGATGCCAACGCCAGCCGGGCGGCCCAGACGTTTGTGCCGCTGACCGCTTCGGCGGTCCTCGTCAATCCGGTCGGCCTGCACGCGCGGCCGTCGGTGAAGCTCACGCAATGCGCGAAAGGCTTTGTCGCCAAGATCGAAATCGCGCTTGCAGCCGAGGGGCCCTGGACCGACGCCAAGAGTCCGGTGAAGGTGATGCGTGTGAAAGCGCCGCAAGGCGCAACGCTGCATTTCCGCATTGCCGGCCCTGATGGCGAGGCGGCGCTCGCGGCCATGCTGGCGCTGGTACATGACGGTTTCGGCGAGGCGTAGAATCGTGGGCGAGATTCACCTCACCGGCCATCCCGCCTCGCCAGGCCTCGCCATCGGCCCGGTCGCCGTGTTGACGAGTGCCGTGGCGAGCAGGGTGACGAAGGGCGATCCCGCGCAGGAGGCCGCAGCGCTGAAGGCAGCGATCGAGGGGGCAGCAGCCGAGCTTGCCGAACTGATCGCGACGGTTCATGGCGAGGCCGCTGAGATCCTGGAGTTCCAGGTCGCGATGCTCGGTGACGATGCGCTCGCGGAGGGGGCTTACGAGGCTGTTGCGGGCGGTACGGCTGCCGATGAGGCATGGCGCGCAGCACTCGACGCGGAGATCGCCGGCTATCGCGCAGCGGATGAGGAGTATTTCCGCGCCCGTGCCGCCGATCTCGTCGACATTCGCGATCGCGTGCTCGCAGGGCTGAACGGCGTAGACACGATCGCAAAAATCTCCGGCGATTCCGTCGTCACGGGCGATGATATTTCGCCATCGACCTTCCTCGCCGTGGACTGGACCCGTGGTGGTGCCATTGCGCTCGCTAGCGGATCGCCATCATCGCATGTCGCGATGCTCGCGCGATCGCGAGGCGCCCCCATGGTGGTTGGACTAGGTCCACTACCGTGGAACGGACAGCGGCCATCATTGGCTCTGGTCGACGGCGATACCGGCCGCGTGATCTTTGATCCCAAGCCGGAAACGCGCCGCCTGTTCGAGCAGCGCATGGCGGCGGCGCGTGCCGCACGGATCGCTGCCGACGCGGGCCGCCTCAAGCCGGCGCTGACCGCCGATGGAAGACGCATCGCCGTCCTTCTCAATGTCGCCGCGCCCGAAGACCTTGCGAGTCTCGATCCCGCAATCTGCGACGGCATCGGCCTCGTGCGCACCGAGTTTCTGTTTGAAGGATCGAGGGGCCTGCCCGGCGAGGACGCGCAATACGCCGTCTACCGCCGCATCATCGAGTGGGCCGCAGGACGGCCGGTGACGATCCGCACCCTCGATGCCGGCGGCGACAAGCCAATCCCCGGCGTGACGGTCGATGGTGAACGCAATCCATTCCTGGGCCTGCGCGGGATCCGGCTCTCGCTGGCCCGGCCGGAGGTGTTTCGCGTGCAGTTGCGGGCGCTGTGCCGTGCGGCCGTGCATGGGACGCTGAAGGTGATGCTGCCGATGGTCGCCATCCCTTCGGAGCTCGATCGCGCCAACGCCATGCTGGACGCAGAGTTCGCGGCCCTCGGCGCAGAGGGTATCGCCTGCGCCCGGCCGCCGCTCGGCATCATGGTCGAGGTCCCGTCGGCAGCGCTCTGCGCCGAGGATTTCGGCGCGGCGTTCTATTCCATCGGGTCGAACGACCTGACGCAGTACACAATGGCTGCGGCACGAGATATCGGCGCCGTCGCCGACCTCAACGATGCTGGTCATCCCGCGGTGCTCGCGCTGATCGCGCGAACGGTCGAGGCCGGCCGCAAACGGGGTGTCGAAGTCTCGCTCTGCGGCGATGCCGCGGCGGACACGCGCCTGACGAAGGCGCTGCTGGCGACAGGCTTGACGACCTTGTCGGTCTCCCCGATTGCGGTGGCGCGGCTCAAGGCCGCTATTGCCGGGGTGACCGCATGAGTGACGACGCAGGCGAAGACACAAGCCGGCCGGGCGACAGCAATGTTGCGGATTACAAGCTCATCCTGCGACGGGCGCTCGACAACCGGCCGTCCGGGACGCGGTTGAAGCTTGCGGCGGCGCTCGGCAAGAACCGCTCCTTCGTCAGCCAGATCACCAATCCTGCCTATCTGGTCCCGATTCCGGCCAAGCATGTCGCGATCATCTTCGAGGTCTGCCATCTCTCTGGTACCGAGCGGGCGGCGTTCCTCGAAGCCTATGGCCGCGCGCATCCGGGACGGCTGCGCGGCGCCCATCGTGAGGCGCGTGCGCGCACCGTGACAGTGACGGTGCCCGATCTCGGCGACGACAAGAAAAATCGCGCGCTGGAGCAGCTCATCATCGACTTCGCGGCGCAGCTCGCGCGCTACGCCGAAAGCATCGGCTGACGAATTCGAAACGCAAGAAAGATGACCGGGAGGACGCAATGAAAAAACTGATCAACAGCGCCGACACGGTGCTGGAAGAGAGTCTCGACGGGTTGGCGGCGGCACATGCTGACATCCTGCTGCTCGGCGCCGAGCGGAAGTTCGTGCGCCGCCGCACGCTAGCGCCGGGCAAGGTCGCGCTGATCTCCGGCGGCGGCTCCGGCCATGAACCGCTTCATGCGGGCTTCGTCGGCCATGGCATGCTCGATGCCGCCTGTCCGGGCCAGGTCTTCACCTCACCGACGCCCGATCAGATGATCGAGGCGGCGGAGGCCGTCGATACCGGCGCTGGCGTGCTCTTCATCGTCAAGAATTATGAAGGCGATGTGATGAACTTCACCATGGCCGCCGAGATGGCCGGGCGGGAGGTCGCAAGCGTCGTGACCAACGATGATGTCGCGGTCGAGAAATCGACCTACACGACCGGCCGTCGCGGAGTCGCGGGCACCTTGATCGTGGAAAAGATGGTCGGCGCCGCGGCCGAGAACCGAATGCCGCTCGCCGCGCTCAAGACGCTCGGCGATGACGTCAACCGACGCACCCGCTCGATGGGGGTGGCGCTGCTGCCGTGCACGGTGCCGGCGGCGGGCCGGCCGAACTTTACCCTGGCCGACAACGAGATGGAAATGGGCGTCGGCATTCATGGCGAGCCGGGTCGCCGCCGGGTGCCGCTGGGCTCTGCCGATGCGATTGCTGCCGAGATGCTCAACGCGATCTTGGGCGATCTCGCGCCGAGCAAGGGCAGTGAAGTGCTTCTTCTGATCAACGGGTTTGGCGCGACGCCGCTGATCGAACTGTATCTGATGGCCAACAGCGCCAAGCGCATCCTGGACGGAGCGGGGCTCACGGCCACGCGTTTCCTGACCGGTTCCTACGTGACGTCCCTCGACATGGCTGGTGCTTCGATCACCGTCTCGGTGCTGGACAGGCAGTCAAAGGAATTGTGGGATGCGCCGGTGCATACCTCCGCGCTACGTTGGGGTATCTGATGGACGGGAACGCTCGCGTAAGTTCCGACCGCTGGAACAATCGTCATCCGCGGCGCCGGTTAGGAGTCCCAGACCGACGGCGCGGGTAAGCGCCTTCGGTTTGCGACCGGAGGCGGAGCCATCCGTAGAATTCATGACAGCCCCGCGATCGAGGATCGCATGCGGAGAGGCGTCATTGACCGGAGTCGGCGATGCTCATCTGACTGCGGCCTGCACGCCCCGTTCGGCGCGGTGCGATGGCTCGAACCAGGGCGGGCGACTCGCCCGCGATCCGAAGCGCGAAATAGGCGATCGTCGCCTGTAGACCGTCCTTTAGCGCTACGCGAGGCCGCCAGCCCAGCGCGCGTGCTGCGGTGTCGATTGCCGGTTTGCGGCGCTTCGGATCGTCCTTCGGAAGCGCTTCGAAGCGCACAGGAGAGTTCGACGCAGTGTACGCGAGCACTTCCCGCGCGATGGTCTCGATCGAGACTTCGTGAGGGTTGCCGAGGTTGCATGGCCCGGTTATTGAAGCCGGACTCTCCATCAGGAGCTGGAGCCCGCAAACGAGATCGTCGACGAAGCAAAAGCTCCTGGTCTGCGTGCCGCTGCCATAGATCGTGATGGACTCGCCACGAAGCGCCTGAACAATGAAATTCGAGACGACGCGGCCGTCATTCTCCAACATGCGCGGACCGTAGGTATTGAAGATGCGCGCAACCTTGATCTCGACACCATGGGCACGCTGGTAGTCGAACATCAGCGTTTCCGCCGCTCGCTTGCCCTCGTCGTAGCAGGCACGCGGCCCGATGGGATTGACGTTGCCGAGATAGGATTCCGGCTGGGGATGCACTTCCGGATCGCCGTAGACCTCGCTGGTGGAGGCCTGTAGCACCCGGGCACCTTTGAGGCGCGCAAGCTCGAGCAAGTTGATCGCTCCGAGCACGCAAGTCTTCATCGTGCCGACCGGATCCTTCTGGTAGTGCCGGGGTGATGCGGGACAGGCGAGGCTGTAGATCCGGTCGATGTCGTCGTCGATATCGACGGTTTCGCGGACATCATGCTCGATGAAGCGGAATTTCGGATGGTTCAGCAACGGCCGGATGTTGTCGATCGTGCCGGTGAACAGGTTGTCGAGGCAGATCACCCGGCTTCCGTGCTGCAGGAGCGCATCGCAGAGATGAGACCCGATGAAGCCGGCACCCCCGGCGACCAGGACGATCGGGGAGCGCCGGGGGGCCTCGATGCGGGTTTGGAGTGTCATGATCCTTGTCCTTTCAGAGTTCGGCGACCTGCACGGGCCGGCTGGCGGGACGGCGTGCGGATTTGCGGTGGCGTCGCGCGGCCGCTTCGGCGTAGTAGACCTCGAGCTGCCGAGCCCGGTGCTCGGACGTGTGATCGGCGAGGACGCGCCGGCGCGCGTTCTCCGCGATTGCGAGCCGGCGCTCTTCGGGCATTTCGCGCAGGATCTCGATGACATCGCGCGGGGTTGACGCAAGAAGAATTTCCCGCGACGGCTCGAAGATCGTCTCGATCCCGGGCCATCGGTCGGAAATCACAGGCGTGCCGCAGGCGGCCGCCTCAAACAGCCGGACGCTCGGCGAGAAGCCCAGCACGCGCATGTCGGCGCGGGTCGCATTCAGAGTGAACCGTTGCTCCGCGTAGAACATCGGATGCTGCTTCGGAGCGAGATGCTCGATCCGCACGACATTTTCGGGCCAGTCGATACCTTCGGGATACTGCGCGCCGGCGACGGCGAATTGTTCCGATGGCAGCGTTCGCGCCGGCGACAACAGCAGTTGACCAAGGACGGGTTGCCGGTCCTCGCTGTAGGTGCCGAGATAGCCAAGCGCCCATTTCTTTTTTGCTCGTTGTGGGGCGTAGGCATCGGCGTCTGCGCTGCAATAGAGCACCCGCGCCAGCGGGCTGCCGTAGCGTTGCTGGATCATGTCGGGGACCGGACCTCCGGCAAACGACAAATAGAGATCGAACCGCGGAATCATGGAAGCGGAGAGATAGTCGAGGCCATGGTCGAGTTTTGCCAGTGTGACCGGCGTGTCGATGTCGTAGAAGGCCGTGATGCCTCGTGCATGGCTCGTGACCCATTCGGCGATGGCGATGCCATCGGGTACATAGGAGCCAATGATCACGAGATCGGCGCTCCGAATGAGCTGGCCGAAGCGGAGAGGAACATCCTTCAGCGACTGATAAAGCTCGACCGTCCAGGACGATGGCTTGGTGAGATCGCGATGCTCCCGGTACCAGGCAACGTCGCGTTCGAGGAATGTAACTTTGTGGCCTCGCCGCGCGAGGGCCTCGATCAGAGCGCGATAGGTCGTGGCATGACCATTGCCCCATGACGATGTGACCGAGAGACCGACGACGACGATGCTGAGGTTCATTCTGCTGCCTCGATGCGCGAGTTGCTTCCGACAAAGAGTTGATTGAACTGGCGGGCGCGATGCCGATAGGTGTGTTGGCTCAGGATGCGAGCGCGGGCACGGCTCGCAATCGCGGCGGCGCGATCGATGCTGAGGGCGCCGAGCTGGCTGGCCACCTCGGCTCCATTTGCGGCCACCAGCACTTCGCGATCCGGCTCGAGGAAGTGGTCGATGCCATCCCATTGATCGGTGATCAGGCAGGCGCCGGCTCCGATGGCTTCGAACACCCGCGTCGGCGGCGAGAAGCCGTAGCGCGCCATGCTGTCGCGATTGACGTTGAGCGTGGCAAGCCCGGAGCCGAAGAATGCATTGTGGTCGCCGGTGCCGACGTGGCCGACCTTGCGGAGATTGATCGTCGCGTTCTTGGTCTCCCAGCCGGAGCCGCCCAGCACGAACGCCTTGTTTGGCAGCTCGCGTGCGACATCGAGAAAGAAATGTTCGACGCGCTGTTCGCGGTCGGGCAGGCGATTTGCCAGGAGGCTGAGGTCGCAGAGGAAGTCCTGTCTGGGCGGAGCAGGAAAATGGGTCTCGGGATCGAGCGCGTTGTAGATCGGCACGCAGTCGCGCGCACCAATGGCGCGGTAAGCCACTACGACGCCGTCGCCGCCACCATAGGTCAGGACGATGTCGTAGGATGGAATCGCGCCTCGCAGATGATGCCCCGGATCGGCCGCCATGGCTTCGAGCGTAGCGGGGGCATCCACGTCCCAGTAGATCCGCATGGTTCGCGAGGGCAGGGCTGCGACCGCGAGCTCCAGCTCGCGATCGAAGACGCCGACGCCGCTGGCCTTGATCAGCATGTCGGCCGATCGCGCGGCCTCATCGAGCGAGCCACGCCAGCCGTCCGCCGTCGCGGGGTAGACGACGACCCTGGCCCAGTCGGGATCGGCGATGTCGCGATGGGCCTGCCGCTCGAAGGCGTCGGGCTCGAAGAAAGTGATGTCGTGTCCGAGCGCCGCAATCTGCTTGAGCATGCCGCGATAATAGGTGGCGGCACCGTTCCAGTAGGACGAGACGAGGCTGGATCCGAAGAAGCAGATCTTCATGCGGAGGCTCCGATGTATCGCAGAGGCTGTGACGAGCTGTCCGTCGCGCGGATAGACTCGACGACGCCCACAAGCTGTTGCGCGCGGTGCCGGCAGGTATGGCGCTCCCGGATGGTCCGCAGCCCCGTCTCTACCAGGGCGGCGGACAGCTCCCGATCGTCGAGGACGGCGCGCAGCGCGCGCTTCATCTCGGCGCCGTTGGCGGCTCGAAGATAGGCACCCTCCGGAAACAGACCTTCCGCATCGGACCAGGGAGCCGATACCAGGGGGATGCCGCAGGCGAGCGCCTCGAACACGCGGATGGTGGGGATTCCCGGGAGGGACCGCACATAGGGGCCGCGCGGAACATGGATGGTCGCGCGGGCGCCGGCGAAGGCGACCGGTGCCCAGTGTGCCGGCAGCCAGCCCCCGTGGCGGATGCCTGCGGCCAGGATGGTCTGGAGGGCCGCATCGGAATAACGCACGCCATAGACGCTTGCGCGCAGCTTCAGCTCGGCGACCGGGTCGATGAGAAATTCGCTGAGCTCGGCGCTGCGTTCGCCGTCGCCCCAATTGCCGATCCAGACCAGATCCTCGGTACATTCGACATTCGGCAGAGGATGGTACATCGCGAGGTCGGCACCCTCGTGCCATGTGTAGGCCCGATCGCCCCAGCCGAGCTTCACGTAGATCTGGCGAAGAACCTCGCCGAAGGCCAGCACGCCGTCGAATGCATCGAGGTCGAACTGCGCAAGTTCGTCCGGCGCGGTAACCGCGCGGTGATGGGTGTCGTGGAACAGCAGTGTGAAGGGAGCGCCGTGCGCGCGCCTATGTCCGATCTGCTCGAACACGTCAGGCGAATTCCACTCATGCACGACGACGAGATCGGCCCCTTCCAGCGCTTCGTCGAAGTCGAGCGAGGCGTCATAGCGGCGAATCGAGACGCCGGGGAAAAGCTGGCCGATGTCCTGCAGCGCCTCGCTGCCGCTCTCTCGAATGGCATTGAGCCGGCTCCAGCCGTCGATCGGCTCGAACACGACGACGTCGTGACCCAGCGCGCGAAGCTCGCGGGCATAGCCGCGCAGGAAGTGCGCGTTGCCATTGTTCCAGCAGGAGTTGAACGCGTGGTAGAACAGGACACATCTCATGCGCGCACCTCCATCCGGCCAGCTTGGGGTGACGCGCGATCGGAGGCGAGCAGCCCTTCGTAGAGCTTCAGATAGCCGCTGGTCGTTCGCGCCAGCGAATAGGTCAGGGAATGTTCGTAGGCGGCACGTTGCAGACGCGTCCTTTCGAGGTTATCCGCGCAGAGAGCAGAGAGAGCTTTGTGCAGTGCCTGACTGTCAGTGGGATCGAAGAACAGCGCGGCTCCGCGCCACAGCTCCCGGAACGTTGGAATGTCCGACACCACGAGCGCGCAGCCGGCGGCGGCTGCCTCGAGCACGGAAAGGCCGAATGGCTCGTAGAGGGCCGGACTTACAAAGATCGCGGCATGCTGGAGATGCCCACGCAAGGCGCTGTGCGGCAATTGACCGAGCCAGGTGAGGCCACTTGGCGAATCCGCACCGGCGGGGCCTGCGACCTGAATCGGCCAGCCCAGCCCCGGTGCCGCCGCCGCCAGCACTCCGATATTCTTGGCGCGATCCCAGAGCCGGCCGGCTGCGAAGATCAACTCTCGCTTTCGGCACGGAGAGCCTCCGGCAGCAATGCCGTTCCAGATCACGGCTCCGGGTGAGCGGGGCTGATAGATCCCCATGATGTCGTCGTGGAAGGACCGGCTCGGGCAGACCCAGGCCTGCGTGTTGTCGAGTGCCGCGGCGACCTGTTCCGTATAGCGCGTCCATCGTGGCTCGACGAGCCAGGCCGTATCGCGGCATGCCAGCGCCCAAGAGTTGACGCAGGAATGTGCCACGAGAACGGTCGGCGCGCGCCATGCGAGGGTGGCCTCTCGGAAACTGTTGAGATGGACGATGTCGGGCCGGATTCGCGCTTCAACCCTGGCGAAGACGCGGCCGGCGTTGGCGAAATCACGGCCTTCAGGGTCCTGCCATTCCAGGGCAAGGTTCGTGTCGATCAGGTGAACTCGGGAGCCGCGCAGCATCTCACGTTGATCGGCGCTTGCCGGCGGGCCCATTGTCGCGAGGGTGACGTCGGCACCGGAGGCGACGAGGCTCGAGGCGAGACCGCAGGAATAGGTCCACACGCCTCCCACGGCGTCGGTCGTCATCAGGATTCGGATATGCGACGGGCGGCTCATGACGCCACCGGATGTTCGAGGGCGTCGAGCGGCATCGGCCGATCGTTCTGGACGTCGCTGAACTGATCGAACACCCCGAGGTAGTGCCGGTGCGCGCGCTCCCAGGCGAAATCGTCCGCCTCGCCCCAGAGCTTTCGGTAGTCCGGCGAGCCGGGATAGGGGTAGAGCGGGACCGGATCATTGGCCCAGATGCCGGCATCCTGCATCTTGTGGCGCCAGCGCTGCACCACGGGGTCGTCGTCCTCAGGCACCTCGATCAGATTGGCCTGGACGAAGGGAACGTGGCGGCGGGCTTCGACCAGGCGGTCGGCGAGCTGGTCGGTGGTCATCCTGCAGTTCTTGGCGAGCGCGGCGCGCCCCTCGACGGTGAGACTCTCGATCCCGGCTTCGATCGAGACGCAGCCGGCGCGGCCGAGTAGAGCGAGCATGTCCGGCTTCCACAGATCGATGCGCGTCTGCACGCCGAACTTCAGCCCACGCGTGCTCAGACCCTCCAGCAGCTCGGGATTGGGGAGGAAGATCTCGTCGATGAAATAGACATATGCGACGCCTTGTCCCCGCAGGCGATCAATCTCATCAAGAATGATCGAGGGCGGCCTCTTGCGATAGGTATTGCGAAAATTCTCCTTGGCGCAGAACGTGCAATTGTATGGGCATCCCCGCGACGCCTCGACCTCCGCTCCGCGGCCCACCGGCTCGGCCTCGAAACGGTGATGATGGTGACGATGACGCCGGATCATCTCGTCCGGCCAGTCGAGAGCCGGTTGATCCCTGAAGTCGACGGCCTGCGGGCCGCCATTGATCCGGATCGAGGCACCGTCCGCAAAGCACAGGCCGGGAAAGTCCCGCTGGCCATTTGCCAGGCGCAGCAAGGATGCTTCGCATTCGCCCATCACGATGATGTCGACGGCGAGCTTCTTGAGCGCCGCGCGCGGGGTCGTCGAGCCGTGCGGGCCGACCGCGACCAGGGTCGGTGCAAGATCCCGCACCGCCAGTGCAAGCTCCTGCGGAACGCGCAATTCCGGCGGTGCGCAGCGCCAGAACAGGTAGGTCGGGGCTGTCGTGATGACGATCAGGTCGGGGCTGAACGCGCGTAGCTCTGCTTCTATGTCCTGGAATGACAGATCGAACATGTGTGCATCGAGCAGCAGCGTCCGATGCCCGGCCGCCTTCAGGTAATGCTCGGAGGTCCCGAGCTCGAGCGGAAGGTGGGGGGACCGGCAGCCGAAGTAGATGCTGCCGCGAAAATCCCAGTTCGGGTTGATGAGGGCCACGCGCGTCATGCGAGAGCCTCGCGGCTGCCGTGAGCTGCTCCGAAGCGCGTGTCCAGCCAGGCGTGGAGAGAGCGAAGGCCCTCGGTGACGGGGACCTGCGGCGACCATCCGAGCGCCGTCGACAGCGCACGCGTGTCGGTGACGTACCAGGGCTGATCGCCCGGACGCCAATCGGCAAAGCGGTAAGTGACCTCGCGGCCGGTCAATTCCGCAATGTGGTCGATGAGCTCGCGAAGGCTGACCGCATTGGCGGGGCCGCCACCCAGGTTGAACACGCGTCCGCGCGCGAGCGCGATCCGGTCGAGCACTGCGAGCCAGGCAGTGGCTGCATCAGACACATGCAAGGCGTCGCGAACCTGATAACCGTCTCCGTAGATCGTCAGCGGCCTGCCGCCGATCGCGCTCAGCAGGAAGTGCGCGATCCAGCCCTGATCTTCGGTGCCGAATTGGCGCGGCCCGTAGATGCAGCTCATGCGCATCACTACGGTCCGGAGTCCATAGACGCGCGCATAGTCATGAACATATTGATCTGCGGTGCCCTTGGAGCAACCGTAGGGGCTGTAGAAATCGAGCGGCGCGTTCTCGGAAATGCCCCCCGCCAGCAGGGCATTTGTGGGCGTATAACGGCGGCCAGTGAGCGCGATCTCGCTGTCCTCGATCAGGCGGCCGTAGACCTTGTTGGTGGACGCGAACAAGACCGGGGCGGTGCTGTTGTGCAGCCGAACCGCTTCGAGCACATTCAGGGTACCGCGTGCGTTGATCTCGAAATCGGCCGCCGGGTCGCTCACGCTGTCGGTGACGGCGACCTGGGCCGCCAGATGCAGCACGGCGCGGGCTTCACACACGGCATCGATCACGGGAATCGGCTCGCGAATGTCGGCCACCGTAATGGTGACGAGATCGCCATATCTGGACTTCAGCCATTGCGCGTTCTCGCGCACGCCGGCACGGGCCAGATTGTCCAACACCAGGACACGCTCGCCGCGGTTTGCCAGCCGGTCGGCAAGATTGCAGCCGATGAAGCCGCAGCCGCCGGTGATCAGGACGGGCCTGTCGTCTCGCTCATTCATCACGCAACCAATCCTCGTTGCAGCAGTTCCTGGGTCGCACGCTCGGCCTGGTCATCGGCGATTTGATCCGCGAGATATTCGGCGAGCTCCTCGAGGCCGTCCTTGAACGCCACGTGCGGCTCGAAGCCGAGGAGATCGCGCGATTTGCCGATGTCCGCGAAGCAGTGCCTGATGTCGCCTGCGCGGTACTTTCGCGTGATTTCGGGCGCGATATCGCTGCGGCCCATGACCTCGGCAAGGTCCTCCGCGACCGACAGGATGGTCCGGCTTTGGCCCGAGCCGACGTTGAACACATCCTGCGCATGCTGCGCTTCCAGCGCAATGCGGCAGGCCCGAGCGACGTCGTGCACGTGAACGAAGTCGCGCCGTTGCTCGCCGTCCTCGAACACGAGCGGCGGCCGTCCGTTGAGCAGCCGTGCGGCAAAGATCGCGAGCACGCCTGTGTATGGATTCGAGAGCGCCTGGCGCGGACCGAACACGTTGAAGAAGCGCAGCGCTACTGTCGGGATTCCATAAGCCTTGCCGGTGATCAGGCACATGCGTTCTTGCGCAAACTTGTTCAGGGCATATACGGAGCTGAGCGAGGGCAGTTTGCTTTCCGGCGTGGCCACAGGATTGAGCGGATGGCCTGCCGTGTCATGCAAGTCCCATTCACCTCTGCGCAGCTGCTCGATCGACCGTTCGTCGCAGGCGACGACGCTTTGATCCGGTCTGCGATAGAGGCCTTCGCCGTAGATGCTCATGGAGGAGGCGACCACCAGTCGCTCGACCGGGCGCCTGGACAGCGCCTGGAGGAGGACGGCGGTGCCGAGCTCGTTCGTCCGCACGTAAGGCTCGATGTCGTACATGCTCTGGCCGACGCCGACGGCCGAAGCAAGATGCAGGACCATGTCGGCACCGCGCAGGGCATGCTCGACGGCGCGACCGTCGGTGACGTCACCGATGATGAGCTCGGCGTCGCGGGCGAGATAGGAGGGGCGCTGGCGGTTGGCGCCGTGGACCTGTGGCGACAGATTGTCGAGCAGACGGACTTCGTAGCCGGCGGCGAGCAGCACATCCGTTGCATGAGAGCCGATGAAGCCCGCGCCACCTGTAATCAATACCCGCGTCATTCACCGCTCCGTCCAACGGTAAGACCGACCCGTTCGGGGTCAATCCGTGATGTGAGGTGAAGCGCGCTTACTGAGTGGTCGGACGACCCGCGCGCCGGTCACGTTTGGAGTCAGAAGCGATGCAAGGAATGTTCGTTCCTCGAAAATGTACAAACGAATATTTCTCTAACCTGGATCTATAACCCAGGTGAATCGGCGCGCTGCCGCCGGCTAGAAATGCGCGCCGTGCAGGGCTGCGGGCAGGCCGAGATGCCTTGCCGCGGTGGCGCCGATGTCGGCAAAGCCGGTCCGGGGGCCGATTGGCAAAGATGATTGCGTCGACCAGGCCAGGATCGGTATCTGCTCGCGGGTGTGATCGGTGCCGCTCCAGGTTGGATCGCAGCCGTGATCCGCTGTGATGATCAGAAGATCACTGCTTCGCAGGCGGGACAGCAACTCCGGGAGGCGATCATCGAAGGCTTCGAGTGCCGCGGCATAGCCGGACACGTCGCGCCGATGGCCATAGAGTGTGTCGAAATCGATGAAGTTGGCGAACAGCAATCCTCCGTCCGCCAGGCTCGCCAGCCCTTTCAGTGTGGCATCGAACAGCGCCATGTTGCCGTCGCCGCGCATGTTTCGGCCGGTCGCGCGATGGGCGAAGATGTCGTCGATCTTGCCGATTGTCACGATGTCACGACCGTCGCTTGCGGCGAGGTCAAGCATGGTGGTTCCGGGCGGCGGTACCGAAAAGTCGCGGCGGTGCGCCGTCCGCTTGAAGTCCCTCGCGCCTGTGCCGATGAACGGCCTGGCGATCACGCGGCCGATGTTGAGGGGATCGATCAGCCGCCTTGCAATCGCGCAGATCTCGTAGAGACGTTCGAGGCCGAAAGTCTGCTCATGCGCGGCAATCTGGAACACGCTGTCGGCGGACGTGTAGCAGATCGGCATCCCCGTCTGCATGTGACGCTCGCCGAGCTCGGCAATGATCTCGGTCCCGGAGGCGTGGCAGTCTCCAAGGATTCCCGGCAATCCCGCTTGCTCGCAGAAGGCCTTCGTCAAATCCGCGGGAAAGCACGGTGCCGTGCGCGGGAAATAGCCCCAGTCGAACGGAACGGGTACCCCGGCGATCTCCCAATGGCCCGAAGGCGTATCCTTGCCCTTCGAAATCTCGCTGGCGCATCCGAATTGCCGCTGCTGCGCCTGACCCTCCAGCCCCGGCGGTACGCGCCCCGTGGCGAGGCGGCAGGCCTCCCCGAGGCCCAGCGCCACGAGATTGGGAAGCCGGAGCGGACCACTGCGTGCGCTGCCGTCGGCATGGCCGGCCATGCAGGCTTGCGCGATGTGACCGACCGTGTCGGCGCCGTCGTCGCCGTAGCGGGCAGCATCCGGCGCGCCGCCGATGCCGACGGAATCCATCACCAGGATCAGGGCACGCATGTTGGCTCTCTGATGGGAGGATCAGCCGAAGCTGGGGAGGATGCAAGACCGGTTCTCGTACAGTATCGATCGACCATCGAGGCGCAGAAATCGGCAAATTCGTTGACGTCGAGCGGCGGGCTGGTGTGATGGGGCTCGACGCCCCGATGCTCGGGCGTGAAGCAGAACGTGACCGTAACCTGGAACTCGGCCAACGCCTCCATCTGCCGATCGAACCAGTCGAGCGCATTGGGACGGAAGCTGTCGGCCCATGACAGACCGGTCCGCAAGTGAGTCACGCCCAGCCGACGCATCCAGTGCACCGCGTCGTGCAGGCGATGATCCTCGAAGTGGAACCACTGGCACAGGCCCATGGCGGGCGCATAGGCGCCGAACAGATCGGAGGCCGCCTTGGGCGTGCCGTCCTCGCGCAGCAGGCCCATGTGGAAATGCCTGTAGTAGGAGGAGCCTTCGGCTTCCTTGTGCCGCGTCGTTGCTTCCCAGGCAGAGGGAAGGTCATAAAGACTGTACCAATGGATGCGCGGGGCACGGCCGATCAGCAGCTCGGCGGTGCGTGACAGGCCCCAGGCTTGCACCTCTTCGGCGCCGAAGGAGGAGACGCCGACCTCCGTCACCCACACGGGCAGGGTGGTGACCGCCTTGATCTCCTCGAGCTTGGCCGGCCACTCGCCGATCTGCCAGAGGTTCCAGTCAAGCGGAAACCCGTGCACGGCGACCGCATCGAAATGGTTGAGCACGCCGCGGCTCTGCATGTTGCGCATGAAGGACGGATCAATCGGCGAGATGCCGCCGAGCACGATGGGCAGTGCGGGACGCGTATTGCGGATCGCCTTGCCGGCGGCGGTCGCAAGGTTTGCGAACATGGCCCAGTCGGGATCGATCAGGAGATCCCAGTGCGACTTGTTGTTCGGCTCGTTCCAGATCTTGGCGGCTTCGATCATCAGCTCGTGCTCCGGGATGGATAGACGGGACCATCGATTTGAGGCCGCTCGGCGCGCTTGCAGAGATAGACTTCCTCTTCCGGATGCGCAGTGATGGCAAAGCCGGCGCTGCGCAGCATGGCTTCGACGCAGGCCCGGTTCGGCACCCACCAGTTGGTGGGATCGCCGGCATATTTGTGCTCGATGAAGTGCAGCCTGGGATAGCCGGCGCAATCGAACTGGTCGGTGGTCCAGAAATCGTAGTTCTTGTCGATCACGTCGACATGGCTGGCGCCCCGCTGCATCGATTGGAACAGCAGGAGATCCCTGGCAACGTGCTCGTGGATGAGATCCAGCGCCAGCAGCGGATGACGCAAGTGATAGAGCACGCCCATGAAGATCACGAGATCGAATTTTTCGCGGAGCTGTCCCACATCATAGGCCGACATCTTGCGAAATTCGATCCTGAGACCGTTCACGTCGGCGGCGAAGCGGGCCTGTGCCAGGTACTCCTCGTCGGTGTCGAGCCCAAGCACGCGCTCCGCGCCTCGCCGCTTCATCTCCATGGCATAGAAGCCGGCATTGCAGCCGATGTCGAGCACGGTCTGGCCTTCGAGCCGATCCGGGATGATTCCCGAGAAGCGCCGCCATTTCACATTGGGATAGTCGCCAAGGAAGTGGGTGGGGGCGGTCTGCACGCCGTTGAGGTCGAGGTTGTGAAACCACGGGCCGAGCGCGTCGACACGCCTGCGGATTTCCTCACGCGTGAGCAGCGCTCCAGTCATGCAGTCGCTCCATTGTCCATTGCATGGGTCGGTCGAGCCCCATCGGATGAGGCGCCGGCCCGCGACCGCGACCGCCCTTCGGTGCCGGTGCTTTCCGCGAGAAGAGCCATCGCGGTGCGATAGCCGTCGACGGTCCCGACATCGACATAGGATTCGCCTGCCTTGATCCCGATCCCGACGGCGCCTGCCTGGAGATAGGCGTTGACCAGCGTCCCAAAATACTCGTCGCGTCGATCTCGTTGGTTCCAGAGCGCGTGCAATTCGCGAAAGCCCGTGGCCGACATTCGGAATGCACCCCAGATCCACCGCGACGTTGGATTCGGCTGCTTGACCTGGATCTCCCGCACGCTGTCGCCATCGAGCACGACGGCGTCGAAGAATTCCGGGCGCTCGACGGGAAAGAGCAGGAAGGAGAGGTCCGCATCGGGCAAGGCCTGCAAAGCGGCTTTTGGAAACCAGACGGTGTCGGGCAGGCCGACGACGACGTCTTCATCATGGCCAACGACGGTGCCGGCCCTGAAGACGGCGTCGCACAGGCCGGAGGCGTCGGGCTGGACGACATAGGCGAGCTGGGCGCTGCCGTAGTGATCGCCGAAATATTCGAGAATGTCGGACTTGCCCGGTGAGATCACGAAGCAGATCTTGTCCGCGCCGCCGAGGATCAGGCGCTCCAGCAGATACTCGGAGACCGCGCAGGGACGCTCCGTGCCATCGTCGCGCCGGCTGCCGACGGGCAACAGCTCCTTGGAAAAAGCCAGCGGCTGGATACGACTGCCGCGGCCCGCGGCCGGAACGATGCCCCACATGTCAGGCCTCCTCGGATTGCTGGTGACGCGCGCCGCTGGATTCCGCCTGCTCGAGCAGCGCGGCCAGCTCGCGCGCGCGTTTGTCGGATGTGTGCTGATCCATCGTCCGCTCATAGGCGCCCCTGGCGATGGACTGGAGGTCTGAGTTCGACATCGCCAACGCGGCCAAAGTGTCCTGTGCATCGCGGGCGATCAGGATCTGCCTGCCGGGCGAGAAGAACTCTTCGATGCCCGGCCAGCCATCGCTCAGGAGCGGGACGCCGCAGGCCGCCGCCTCGAACAGACGGCCGGAGGGGCACCAACCCATCTCCGCCATGGCTTTGCGCGTCACGTTGAGCGTCAGGCGCGAGGACGCAAAGAAGGGCGCATGCTCCGATGGCGGCAGATGTCGCACGAAGTAGATGTTGGGCGACCACGGAAAATCGTCAGGATATTGCGCTCCACCGATCAGGAAACGCAGGTCTTGCCTGGCTCGTGCCGGCTCGACGAATAGCGCCTCGAGCCCGCGCTGCCGGTCTTCGGAGTAGGTGCCGAGATAGGACAGATCCGCGCGATAGTGCGGCTCGGGCGGCACCGGGCGGTGAATATCGCTATCGACGTGGCCGTACAGGGGACGCACGTCGCGGGCCCCAAGCCGGTCGCGAAACTCCTGGACGACGCGTGGTCCGCCGGTGAAGCTGAGGACGAGCGCGAAGTCGCGTAGACCTCGCGGACCGATGTAAGGAACGGATTCTCCCGCCATGAGCCGCGCCAGCGTGATCGGGGTATCCAGATCATAGAAGATGGGTAGGGCACGCCCTTCAGACATGATCAGATCGGTCGCCGCAATTGCGTCGGGACAGTACGACGTCACGATCGCAACATCGGCATCCGCGATGTCATTGCGGGCGAGGGAGCGGGTCTCCTCCCAATTCGAAAAAAGCCGCAGCTGCCCACCGGGCAACTCGTTGAAGTCCCGGGCACCGGCATAATAGGGCACGTCGCGCTCGTAGAAGACGACGATGTGGCCGAGACGCGTCAGATGCTTGCAGAGGCCGCGCCACAGGGTTGCGTGGCCGTTGCCCCAGGAGGAGGAGATGGTCAGGCCGAAAATGACGATCTTCACGCCGGCACCCGCTGGTTGATCCCGGTGATCCTGAAACCGCGTCGATCCGCACTGAGGGTGCTGACACTTGAGGGGTCGATCTTGATCGAAAGAAAGTCGTCGAGCCGCATGCGCGCGTAGTGCAGCAGCGCCGCGCGAATGGGCTCGGCGTGGCTGATTGCGATCACCGAGTCTGCAAGAGGATCAGAGCGAAGTTGCTGCAGATGGCGGACAACGCGATTCTGAAGCGAACGCATGCTCTCGCCTCCGGGCGGTCGAGTGGTGCCGCGGCGGCTGTTCCAGCGTGACCATTGCGGATCCTCGCCGAGCTCCTCGAAAGACCGGCCGGTCCATTCGCCATAATCGAGCTCGTCGAGAGCAGGAACGATCTCGACAGGCAATCCGAATCGCGCGGCCAGAATGCTGGCCGATTGGATGCAGCGCTTCTGCGGGCTCGACTGGATCAGCGACGGGCGGGGGCGGAGGTTGGCTGCACAACGGGCGATCTCCTCGCAGCCGAGGTCGTCGAGCGTGACGCCGCTCGTTCGGCCGCACAGCGTTCGACCGAGCAGGGCATGGTGACCGTGACGCACGAGATGAATGATCCTCGCCATCAGCTGTACACCTTGTCGTCGATGAAGGCGCGCGTCCGCCGGCCGGCCTCCTCATCGGTGAACTGCTGTGGCGGCGATTTCATGAAGTAGCTGGAGGGACCGGTCAGGGCGCCGCCCTGACCGCGATCCATCGCGAGTTTTGCGCAGCGGACGGCGTCGATCACCACGCCCGCCGAGTTCGGGGAGTCCCAGACCTCGAGCTTCACCTCGGCGCTCAAGGGCACGCCGCCAAACGTCGTGCCTTCGAGCCGGATGAAGGCGAGTTTGCGGTCGGTCAGCCAGGGGACATGGTCGCTTGGGCCGACGTGAATGTTATCGGGGTCCATCGGGACGTCGAACTGACTGGTGACGGCCTGCGTCTTGGAGATCTTCTTGGAGGTCAATCGCTCGCGTTCGAGCATGTTCTTGAAATCGGTGTTGCCGCCGACATTGAGCTGATAAGTGCGGTCCAGCCGCACGCCGCGGTCGCGAAACAGATTGGCGAGAACGCGGTGCAGGATGGTGGCGCCGACCTGGCTCTTGATATCGTCGCCGACGATCGGGAGGCCCGCGTCCTCGAACCGCCGCCGCCAGTCCGGATGGGATGCGATGAAGACGGGAATGCAATTGACGTAGCCGCAGCCGGCTTCGATCGCGCGCGCCGCATACCACTCGCTTGCGCGCTGGGAGCCGACAGGCAGGTAGGACACCAGCACGTCGGTTCGTGACGTCGCCAGGACCTCGGAAACATCCGCCTCCGGGACCTCGGCGACCGGAACGTCATCCTCGAGATAGTGCCCGATGCCGTCCATGACCGGGCCGCGCTGTACGATCACGCCGGTCTGATCCACCTCTGCGAAACGATGCGTGTTGTTCGGCTTGGCAAAGATGGCATCGGCGACGTCGCGCCCGACCTTGGCGGCATTGACGTCGAAGGCCGACGCGATCTGGATATCGCTGATGTGGTACCCGCCGAGATCGACGTTCATCAGGCCGGGCACCGGCTCGTTCGACTTGGCATTTCGATAGTAGGTGAGACCTTGGACGAAGGAGCTTGCGCAGTTGCCGACGCCGACGATGCCGACGCGCACGCGGCGCCTGTCCTGAAGACGGGAATGCATGGACGAAAACCTCCGGGAAGACGCGGGGCGTCAGCGTAAGTAGGTCGGCGAACGTGCCGGAAGGTATGTTCGTTCCTGCATTGGAGACGCGGTGCCGGCGGCGCGGATGGATTCCGGCCAAAAAATGCTTCAGGCTTAACCTGGGATAGAATCCGTCGCCACGCGAAGGGAACGAAGATCATCCAGGATGAAGATGAAGAAGATGATGCTGGCGTCTCGTTTCCCGTCAGCCGCGCCGCGACGTGAAGAACAAATCTTGCCGTTCCGCGTTTCACCGCAGATTGGTCCGATGCGATGCCGCGGCATCGCCGGGCCTGCCAGCAAGCGAGGTGCCACATGACGTCCAAAACCCAGAACGGCGAAGCCGAGCAGACCACCGATCACGCTGCGATCCGCAAATGGGTGGAGGAGCGCGGCGGCCAGCCGGCGACGGTCAAGGCGACCGAGGAGAACGGACATGCCGGCATCCTGCGCATCGATTTCGATCCGCCGGATGAAGCGCTCGACCGCATTGGTTGGGACGAGTTCTTCGACAAGTTCGACGAAGCCGGCATCGCTTTCCTGCACCAGGACCGGACCAAGGACGGCAAGCTCAGCCGATTCCACAAGTTCGTCCGCCGCTAGACGGATCGCCGGCGTGGCGAACGACTGGGTGGAGGCGATGCGCATGGGCGATTTCGCGCGCGCCTGGGCCATCAACGACCGCGACCTCGCGGCGGCGTCGCATCCGCCCAAGCATACCGGTCCGCGTCATCTCCAGCGGATCTGGCGCGGGGAGCCTCTCACGGACAAGCATGTGCTGGTCCGCTGCTATCACGGGCTCGGCGACACCATCCAGTTCCTGCGTTTCATGCAGCCTCTCCATGACGTGGCGCGCAGTGTCACGGTCTGGTGCCAGGCCGGACTTCTGCCGCTGGTGGAGCGCACGGCAGGCGTCGATCGCGTGCTTGCGCTCCACGAGGGAGCGCCCGGAGCGGACTTCGAGGTCGATATCGAGATCATGGAGGTGCCGCAGGCGTTGAGGGTCGGGCGAGAGCGGATCGAGATGCGCGCGCCTTATTTGACGCTACCGCCGCGCAGCGCGCCTGCCTCGCTCGACCGCGAAGGCCTGGCCGTCGGCCTGGTCTGGGAGGTCGGTCAATGGGACAAGCGGCGCGCAATTCCACCCGCCTTGTTGCGACATCTCGCCGTTCCTGGCGTCGCGCTTCACTCGCTTCAGGCAAATGCAACTATCGAAGAGCTCGCGCATATCGGCGCGCGGGACGTCGGCACGCCCGACATCGCAACCCTCGGCCATCTGCTCCGCCGGCTCGACCTCGTCATTTGCGTCGATACCATGATCGCACATCTGGCAGGCGCACTCGGATGCGAAGCCTGGGTGCTGTTGCATGCCGATTGCGACTGGCGATGGCCCTCATCCGGGTGCCGCTCGCTCTGGTATCCGAGCCTGCGGCTGTTTCGCCAAGAGACCGCCGGCGATTGGGGAGCTGTGATCTGGGAGGTGCGCGAAGCCTTGGAGCAGCGCGGGAGATCCGCGCAAAGAATCGCGTGAACGTCATCAGGCCAGCGCAACGGCGCCTTTGGCCGGTCCCAACTGTATTGGTCGCGCGTCTTGGTCGCGCGGCCGGATGCCGAGATAGGCGGGATCGAAGCCCGCCAGCCGGACCAGTCCCGGCCAGTCGGAAATCGTCAATGTCTTGCCATGCCATTGCAGCAGGTTGCAGCGGCGCAGCTCCTGGATGGTGCGGTTGGCATGGACCGGGGAGATGCTGCAGGCCGCGGCGAGGTCGGATTGGGTGAACGGCGAAGCCAGTCTGAAATCCTTGGCGAGCCCTACATTTTGCAGGCGCGTCGTGATCTCGCAGAGCAGGTGTGCCACTCGCGTCAGGGCGTCCCGACTGCCGAGGTTTATCGTCCAGTTGCGCTGAATGGCGTGGTCGCCAAGCAGCATCAGCAGGAGGGTACGCGACATCGCGGACGAGCGCGCCGATAATTCGCGAAAGAAGCGATGCGGCACCAGCGCGACCACAGCGGGGCCGAGAGCGATGAGGTCGCCGTCGATGCGGGGCCGGTACAGCGACTGGAGGTCGGGAATGTCGCCGGGGACCGAGATCGACGTGATCTGCCCGTTCGTTCCCTCGGGGTCCTGCCAGGACAGATAGCCCTGGAGTAGAAGGCAGCATTGATGGTTATCGTCGCCGTGGCGCAGGATAGCCTGATGCGAACTGAAGTGCGCGATCGTGCTCGGCATCTCTGCCAGGAGATCAAGATCGTCGACAGTTACGTCACCAAGACTCGCCAGATGATCGGCGAGCTTGGAGAAGGTAAATCCAGTCTGCATTGCTCGTCCGATCGCACGTCACCCGCGTGCACTTTGGGTCAAGTCGCAAAGGGGAGGCATTAACCTTTGATACATCCGTGCGGATTGTGAGGATGGATCGTCGGATGCGGGTCGACGCCCATCCGCCTTCGATGTTCCTCCGATCGGGGCCGAACCCCGTCGCGAGGAGCCAAGTGAGCTGATTGAGCGCCGCGCCGGGTCTGCGTTCTCGAGTCCATAAAATCTGGTCTTCTTAACATTTTGAAGTGCCGGAACCGGAGTTCGGCGCGAACTATGGACAATGCCGGCTGGGCCGCCCGGTCTGGCGCGTATCGGCCCCGCGCCATACCCTCCCGGCGGGGCCGTTTCCCTTGGACGTAACTGCAGGAAGCAGACGCAACCGCTACAGCAACGCTTGACGCCATTTGCCGAGGCCGCCCGGGGGCGGGCGCGCCGCATTGAGCGCTCCCGGCTGTCGACGACATGGAGGATGACGATGCCGCCATCAAGCATTACCGCGCATTCCAGATTGATCCCGATGGTCGCGTCTTCGGCTGTATCAACCTGGTGTGTGACGACGACGAGCAGGCCAGACGCGAAGCGGCTGCGCTCGTGCTGATTCATCGCATCGAGCTGTGGCGGCTGGACAAGCGGATTGCGAAATTCGAGCTGCCTCCGCAGGCCACGCATCAAGCGGCGGCTGGCCATTAGAGGCGGGGGAGAGCAGGCCCGGTCGTCGACAAAGATTGCTGTTTATGCTGCGTTGATCGGCAACATCCTCGTTGCCGTCACCAAGATTGGCGCAGCGCTGTGGACGGGAAGCTCGTCGATGGCGACCGAGGCCAAGCATTCGGTCGCTGTAGTTACGAGGAACGAGCGTCATGTCCGCGGACTTGGATGAGATCCGGACCGGAAGATGCTCATGCAAAGATCTGGCGCTGCCCCATCGACTGCCACCCTCACGAGGGTGACGGATGACATCTGGATTGCGGACGACGCGCCGATCAGCGTGGCCGGTCTGGTTCTGCCTGTTCGCATGACGGTCATTCGGCTGTCGAATGGTGACCTCGTGCTGCACTCGCCGGTACGATACTCGCACGCTCTGCGCGAAGAGCTCGAGCGTCTTGGTCCGATCAGATGCCTGCTGGCGCCGAATGTTGCGCACTGGATGTTTCTACCCGAATGGCAAAGTCAATTGCCGCAGGCAACGACCTTCGCAGCAAGAGGCCTCTCGGCGAGGAAGCAGGTACGAGAGGCAGGCCTTCGCATTGACCGGGAGCTTGGCGGTACCACCCCGGAAGAATGGTCCGCGGATCTCGAGACCATCGCCGTGAACGCGCCGATGTTCTCGGAAGTGGAGATATTCGACAGGCGGAGCCGCACATTGATCCTGACGGATCTCGTGCAGAACCTCGATTCCCATGATCTTCCCGCGTCAAATCAGGCGCTGTAGGCCTGCTTGGCAACGCCAAGCCTGATGGCAAGGCGCCGGTTTATCTGCGTCTGCTGTTGCGGCTCGGCGGCCGGTCGGTCCAGGCTGCAGCCGGGCGGCTGGTGAGCCTCGAGCCCGAACGGGTCATTTTCGCGCATGGCGACTGGTTCGACTCCGGAGCGACCGAGCAGCTCCGGAAATCCCTGCGATGGCTGCTCCCTGTGGGTGCCGAGCGAGCTGCGCCGCGGCCGATGGCGGGCACACGCGTCGTCATGACGGGGGCCTCCAGCGGAATAGGCCGCGCCGCCGCGCTGGCGTTTGCGCGGGCAGGTGCGAGCGTGGTTTTGGCGGCGCGGCGCGAGGAAATCCTGACGCGCCTTGCGGCGGAGTGCGAGGCGCTTGGGGGCCGTGCCCTGGCGGTTCCGACCGATGTCACCGATGCCGAGGCGGTGCAGCGACTGGCCCGGCAGGCCGAAGATGCATTCGGCGGGATCGACGTTTGGATCAACAATGCCGGCACGGGTGTGTTCGGGGCCTATCGGGACGCCGACCTCGCGCTGCATCGCCGGACCGTCGAGGTCAATCTGCTCGGAGCCATGAACGGCGCGTTCGCGGTGCTTCCGATCTTCTTGCGCCAGGACCGGGGCATCCTGATCAATAACATCTCGCTTGGCGGCTGGGCCCCGACGCCGTTTGCGGCCGCGTATACCGCAAGCAAGTTCGGCCTGCGCGGGTTCACGGCGAGCCTGCGCCAGGAGCTTGGCGCACATCCCAATATCCACGTCTGCGGCGTCTTCCCGGCGATGGTGGATACGCCGGGTTTCGTCCACGGTGCCAACATGTCGGGCAAGACGCTTGACCCTGGCCCGCTGCTCTACCAGTCCGAGGACGTCGCTCAGGCGTTCCTGGATCTGGTCCGCACGCCCCGTGACGAGGTCGCCGTCGGGTGGCCCGCACGCGCCGGTCAGATGGCCTATGCCATTGCGCCGAAATTGACCGAGGATCTGCTGGGAGGCGCATTCCGGTTTCTGCTGTCGCGCGCGCGGCGCGCACCGATCAGCGAAGGAACCATGATTGAAGCGTCTCCGCAGGGAAGCTCGGTTGATGGCGGCTGGCTGGCACGGAAGCAGCTTCCACCGGCCGGGGTCATCACCCAGGGGCTTGCGGTTCTTGCGCTCGCTGCGGGTGTGGCTCTCCTGGCCTCCGCGATTGCTCGTCCGCGTCGGCAGATCAGGACAAGGCGTCGCAAGGCGCCGGCAAGCCGGGCCGACGCATATCACGGCAGCGCGTAGGCCCGCACGTAATCGCCGAGTTTGGTTCCGAATGACCCGTGGCCGCCGCGGCTGCGAGGGCATGTCCATGTCCCAGAGATCATGGTGCCCGTTCTGGAAAGACCAGCGCAGTTCTACGATGCCGATATCGAGCGCGACCAAGATGTATGGAGTTCGTATGACCTACTTCAGCGTATAGAGAAACGCCGCGATGTCGCGCGCGTCCTTCTGCGGAATCCCCATTTTCGGCATCGCGTTGCCCGGCAACGCCCGCTGCGGATCCTCGATCCAGTCGGCCATGTTGTCCGGCGAGTTCTGGATGTAGCCGGCGATGTAGGTCCGCGTGCCGATCCTGTGCAGGGGCGGCCCGACATTGCCGTCGGCACCGGCGATGCCGGGAATGTCATGACAGCTGCCGCACTGGTATTGCTTGACGAGATCGGTGCCACGGCGCGCATCGCCCGTGAAGTTATCCGGACCGGCAGCCTTGCCCGGCTCGCAAGCCGCAGCCGTCACGGCCAGCAGCGAAGCGATGAGCAAGCGTGTCGTCGGACGCATCATCGGCTGCTCCCTTCCGATCAGGGCTTTTGGCCGAAATTGAAGGACTTGGTGGCGGACCACGGATCGGTGGTCGAGACCTGCTCGCTCGGGACTTGCTCCAATTCAGGCGACAGCGGATTTGCCGAGAAGGTGCGGCCCCATTGCCGGCTCGGCTCGTTGCTGATCTTGCCGATATAGGTGACGAGGTCCCAGATCACGCTGTCGGGCAGCACGCCGCCCCAGGCCGGCATGCCATTGGGGCGACCCTGGTAGATCGACAGATAGATGTTCTCGGGCTGCGCGCCATAGGTGAAGAGATTGTTGCTCAGCGCCGGCCCCATGCCGCCGCCGCCGTTCGGCGCGTGGCAGCCGACGCAATTGAAGTTGACGAAATAGGTCATCCCGCGTTGCTCCGCATTCGGATCGCCCTGGACCGGATTCTTGATCTGCGGCGGGTCTGGCTGTGCGCCTGGAACGAGAGTGGTTACGGGAACCTGCATGAACACGCCCGGCCGGCCGTTGCCGACGCTGCCGCCGAAATTCGGCCGCGGTGCCAGGGTCGGCATCTGCGCCTCCTGCGATTGCGGCAGGGTCTGCTGGGCAAGCACCGCATCATCCGGCACAGCCAGCAGGAGAAGCGACAGTGCACTTGCGCGCAGCGCTATGGCAGACATCATTCATGCCCTCCCGATGCCGTCACCGGCGCATCGATCAGAGGCACGCCATAGCTCCGCAACAGCGCAACAATCTCGGATCGATGCTCGTCGATGAACACGTTGAGCTGATCCCGTAACGCGTGATCCCCCTTGCGCACGCCCATCGAAATCGCGAACTGGAATTGCTGAGGCGCAAAGCGTTCGCCATCCTGGATCGGCGTGACCGTCAGCGGCACCCCGGAGAGGCCGGCGAAGTATCCGGCAAGCGGTCCCCAGGCCGCGGCGACATCGATCTCGCCGTGTTCGACGGCCTCGATCAGGCGGGCCGGCGGATCGGCCTTGCGGTAGTCGCCGTAGATCGAGTAGCCGCGGACATTGTCGACGATGCCGAGCTCGCCGAGTGCCTGCGCCGGCGGCGGATTGTTGCCGTCGTCGCCGACGAGGTGCACGCCGATCGCCAGGCGATGCAGGCGCGGATCGAGCAGGGAGGAGAGATCGAGATGCGCGTCCTGGCGGCTCACGAAAACATAGGTCGAGCGATAATATGGCTTCGTGGTCTCGGCGAGGTCGTAGCCGGACGGCAGGCCCATCACGACGTCGCATTTTTCCGCCTTCAGGGTGTTGCGGATGAAGCCGCGACGCTGCGCCCACCAGGTGTGGGACAGGGATCGTCCGAGCGCATCCGCCACCATCGACGCGAGCCTGTTTTCGAATCCGGCCTCCGCACTGTTGGAAAACGGCAGATTGTTGGGATCGGCACAGACGCGCAGCTCGCCAATCGGCGCGGCGGCTGCGGGCGATGTGATCCCGATCAGGCCGCCAAGCGCAAGGGCGGCACAATCAGCGCGGAGGTGCATGGCTGTTGTCCTGACCATTGGCGCCGCCGAGCTTGAACACCAGCAGCTCGCTGCCGCCGGCGGTGTAGAACGGCAGATCCTGCATTGCACCGGCGAAGCCGAGCGCGCTATTGCGTACCCGCTGGTCGACCTCCGCATTCGCCACCACGCCGGGCCAGCCGCCGACGCCGGAGAGGATCGCGATGTATTGCTGCCCGTCCGAGCCGCGATAGGAGATCGGCTGGCCGATGAACCCGGAGCCCGCGCGAAACTGCCAGAGCACGTTTCCGGTCTTTGCGTCGACCGCCTTGAACATGCGGTCCATCGTTCCATAGAACGCGACATCGCCCGCCGTCACCAGAGCGCCGCTCCAGACCGGCAGCTTCTCGTGGATCTCCCAGACCTTCTTGCGCGCGACCGGATCCCAAGCCATGAACTCGCCGCGATGTCCTCCGGGACCGGCATACATGTCGACGTCGGCACCGACAAAGGGCGTGCCGGCGATGTAGCCGACCTGCGACGCCTTGAAGTCCATGCAGAGATGCTGATGCGGGACATAGAGCAGCTTTGTGCGCGGCGACCAGGCGGACGGCTGCCAATCCTTGGCGCCCGGCGCACTCGGGCAGATGTTCTCGACCGTCTTGCCGACCAGCGGGGTCTTCTCCTCGTTGGGGATGATCTTGCCGGTCTTGAGGTCGACGCCCTCATAGGCGTTCACGAACTCAAATGCATCCGCCGAGATCACTTCGCCGGTGGCGCGGTCCATCACGTACATGTAGCCGTTGCGGCCGGGATGGATCAGCACCTTGCGCGGCTGGCCGTTCAGCTCGAGATCGACCAAGACGTTCTCGTTGATCTCGTCATGGTCGAACAGGTCATGCGGATTGATCTGATAGGCCCATTTCGCATGCCCGTTGTCCGGATCACGCGCGAAGATGGTCGTACTCCAGAGATTGTCGCCGCTGCGCTGGTTCGCATTCCATGGACTGGGATTGGCGGTGCCGTAATAGATCAGGTTGAGGTCGGAATCGTAGGAGATCCATCCCCACATGGTGCCACCGCCGACCTGCCAGCGGTCGGCAGGCCAGCTCTTGACGCCGAGATCCTTGCCCTTGAGGTTGTCGTAGAACGGCTTGAAATCGTCGCCGATCAAGACGTCCTTGTCGGGACCGGTGGCGTAGGCGCGCCAGGCGATGGCGCCGGTGTTCTCGTCGAGCGCAGTGACCCAGCCGCGCACGCCCATCTCGCCGCCGCTGTTGCCGATGAGGACCTTGCCCTTCACCACGACGGGCGCCATCGTAATGGTCTCGCCCTTGTTGATCTCGCCGAGCTTGGTGTGCCAAAGCTCTTTGCCGGACTTGGCATCGATGGCGACGGAATGATTGTCCAGCGTGTTGAGGAACACCTTGCCGTTGTCGAAAGCGAGCCCGCGATTGACGACGTCGCAACAGGCAACGCCTGCCGCCGCAGGCTCCGGCTTCGGCGCATACGACCATTTCAACTCGCCCGTGGTGGCGTCGAGCGCGAACACGCGGTTGGGGTAAGGGCCGGCATAGGGGCCGACCACGTACATGGTCCCGTCGACCACGAGAGGCGCCGCCTCCTGGCCGCGATCGGCGCCAACCGAGAACGTCCAGGCGAGTTGCAGACGCGATGCGTTGCCAGCGTTGATCTGATCGAGATCGCTATAGCGGGTGTTGGCGTAGTCGCGCGCCGCCATCGGCCATTGGCCGGGATCCTTCATGCGGCCGGCAAGATCGGACTGGGCAAAACCAGGCGAAAGCGACGCGGAGCACGCCCACAGCGCACTCAGCGTTCCCCACAGCAATCGCCTGAGGCAGGGCATTAACATAGGTGAAGATCTCCACGGCATTGATGAGGCCCTGCCGCGTTGCAGGCCGGTTTGCGAACGTACAAACGTTGCATGCGCGCTTGGTTCCTAGCGCTGCGAGACGCGACTACCTCACGACACTTCCCGAGACGCCGGCGCCGAGATCGACGGCGATCTGATCTTCCTTGCCGTCGCATTTGGGATGGCCAAAGCCCGACGAGCTTTTGCCATCCGGCCCGATGTCGTAGATGATCGCGTCCTTCATGTTCGGGCTGACGCCGGCCGGCACGTGATCGAGGCCGAGGAAGTGCCGCACGCGCCAGGCGACATTGTGATCCGCACAGGAGCTGTCGCCGCTGACGCCGAGCGCGCCGGCGATGCCGTTGCCGTCATACAACGCCAGCCCGCCGCCGAAGACGATGACGCCGCCGACGGGCTTGCCGACCATCGGATCGCGTGCGGTTCCGAATTCCTCCGGCGTACCCGCGTAGAGAACCTCCGGCGAAGGCGGATTGCTGAGAGCCGCGCCGAACAGGAAGCCGCCGGGCTGGGCGCCCGCGTAAAGGTTGGCGGTGGCCATCGCCTTGCTCTTCAGGCTGAACGCATTCGCGGTGTTCGCTTTCTCGGCGGCGATCGCGCGGCTGCCGAGCCACTGGTCGTCGACCTTGCTGCCGCTATAGGCGATCGCGCAGACGACACCCTGCCGGTTCACGACGGCGGCCCATTCGTTGTTGTCGAGGCCGCCATTGCTCGGACCGCCGCCGGGCTTGACGCTCTTCTTGAGAATGTCGGCGAGCTGATCATGGTCGACCGGGCACGACATTCCCGGGCGTGGTTGATCTTGCGCGATCGCGCCTTCCGGGGCCGCAAAGGCTACCGTGAGAATGACAGCCGCCATGACGGTTGGTTTGCCCATCTGGCCTCCAAGAGATTGTCGAAAGTCAGCAGGCGAACGTCGCATAAAACCTGCGGTTCCTATGTTCCTTCAACCGGCATGCCGAACTGTCGGCACGCCGGCATCCGCAGCGATCGTGGTCAGCCACCGATAACCGAAGAACAGGGCAGCACCCGTGTAGAGCATGCCCATCGGCACGCACATCAGGATGCCCGCGAGCTGCTGATCCTCGAGCGGCGACAGACCGAATTCACCCGCGAGGGCGCCCTGGCCTGGAATCCACAGGCGCGTCGAAAGCGTCAGGAGCGCTCCGAGCACGCCGGAATGAAGCACAGTGAGGAACAGGCAGGCAATCGCGATGCCGTCCCGAAGCCGCACGCTGCGCCCGACGCCGCGGCCGTGGAGAAGCACCCACCAGAACAACAAGGCGGTGGCAAAGAAGCTGATGTGCTGGAGGCGATGGATGGCGGTGTTTTCCAGCGCCCATGTATAGAGCGGCGGCGCATGCCAGGCCCAGAGGGCGAGGCCGTGCAGGGCCGTCGCGGTGACAGGATGGCTGATGACTGCCCACGGCCGCGCCACGATCGGCCAATTGAGACATCGGCCCGCAGCGGGACGTAGCGAAGCGGGCAGACTCCACATCAGCGCCCCGTTGATCCGGGCGAAGGCCATCAGCGGCGCGCCGACCACCATGAGCAGCTCGTGCTCGATCATGTGCGCAGTGAACAGACGCTCGCCAAGCCAGTGCAGCGGCGAGGTGAGGGCGAGCGCGACGATCAGCCATCCCGTCCAGAATGCGCCGACCTGGCCGAAGCTGACGCCGCGCCCGCCGCCGGCATGGTGCCAGAGCCGCTGCGTGCCGACGTAGAAGCCAATCCCAACCATATAAAGGGGTGCCAGAAGCCAGGGGTCGAAGCTCCAGAGCCGGCCCTGATCGACATCCGAGATGCCGTGCGCCATTGCCGGCGCCGCGGCCAGGCCAAGCAGAAGAGCCAGCAGGCTCAGCGCAGGCATGGGCTGATCATCAATGATGCCGCGAGCTGGTTCGCGATCACTAGCGCGAACAGCACGCCGGAGCCGACACCGAGCCAGGCCATGAACGTGCGGGGACCGCCGCCTTGCGCATCGGCCCATTCCGCGGCGGCGCCGCGCCGAACCGCAAGGGCCGATATCGCCGTGCCCGCGAGGGCGACGATGGCGAGGACGGCGCTCATGATCGTGCCGGTGAACTTCGTCGTCTCGCACGAGAAATGGGCGAGCGCATAGATCCCTTGCAGGTTGATGCCCCATGCGAGCGGTCCGAGCGCGACGCCGGCCCAATAGAGCAACTTCGGATGTCGTTCGGCAGCGGTCATAGGCGCGGCACCCAGTCGAGCAGAACGTAGAGCGGCAGCCAGGCCAGCACGACAAAGTTCCAGTAGAACACGTTGTCGGTGACGTCGCTGAACCGGCGCGGCCTGGCGTGGCGCGTGAACATCAGCACCGTCAGCACGATCGTGTCGCCGACATCGGTGGCAAGATGGGTCGTATGCAGTCCCAGGATCAACCAGACGACGGATCCGTAGGCCGAGTTGTCCCAGCGCGTGTTGAGATGAGCGAACTCGAAGCCGCGCAGGACCAATAATCCGAGACCGATCAGCGCCATCACGATGAGGCCTGTGCGTACTTTCGCAAGGTCCTGTCGATGAGCGGCGCGATTGGTCATCTCGTTCGGAATGATGCTCAGGAGATAGATGATGGTCTCGGCCGTGCCAGGCCAGAGATCGGGGGGCGCCGCTCCAATCGGCCAGTTCGGGTTGACGGCATAGAGATAGAGGTAGGCCCCGATTGCGATGGCGAATCCCATACCCTCGAGCGCCATGAACCCGATGGCACCCCACCAGGGGCCGCTGCGGGGGCCATAGCCATAGGTTGGCAGTTCGGCGACGTTGCGGACGATGGTTTGCCTCACTCCTCGTCCTCCTTGCTGCCGGCCGGCCAGAACCAGCCGATCAAGGTAATCGCCATGGGCGGCGTGCCCCACAGCACCGCCCAGGGCGTGAAGATCGAGCCGATGAAGAACACCGTCGTCGTAATCGCCGTCAGCAGCGGCCAGATGCTCGGCTCGGGCGACGCCTCGCGGACCTGCGGCTCTGCTTCGGCCAGCGAAGTCAGAAGCACTTCGCGGCGCTCCACGCTCAAGCCCGCAACGACAGGCAGGCTTCGATTGTCGAGCCAGAGCGGATCACGGTGCTTGAGCACGGGAATGCGGTCGAAATTCTGCGGTGGCGGCGGTGAGGACGTCGCCCATTCCAGCGTCGAAGCATCCCAGGGATTGTCGCCTGCGAGCGCGCCGCCGCGAAGACTGATGATCACGTTGACGAGCAGCAGCGCGAAGCTGAGCGCGAAAATCGCAGCGCCGCCGCTGGAGAGCAGGTTGAGGTGCGCCCAGTCCATGTCTGGGGTGTAGGTGTAGACGCGCCGCGGCATCCCGATCAGCCCGAGGATGTGCATCGGGAAGAACGCGACGTTGAAGCCGACAAAGGCCAGCCAGAAGTTCCAGCGTCCGAGCCGCTCGCTCAGCATCCGGCCGGTGATCTTGGGAAACCAGTAATAGACGGCGCCGATGAGCGGGAAGACCGCGCCACCGATCAGAACGTAGTGGAAGTGGGCGACGACGAAATAGGTATCGTGCACCTGTGTGTCGATCGGCACCGAGGCGACCATCACGCCGGAGAGGCCGCCGAGCACGAAGATCACGATGAAGCCGATCACGAACAGGAGCGGGGTGCGGTAGACCGGACGGCCGTCCCACAGGGTCGCCAGCCAGCAGAAGATCTGCAGCCCGCTCGGCACGGCGATCAGCATGCTGGACGCCGTGAACAGGCCGGCGCCGAGCTGGGGCAGGCCCGTCACGAACATGTGGTGGACCCACAGGCCGAACGACAGGAAGCCGGTGGCGATCAGCGAGAGGATGACGACCGGATAGCCGATCACCGGCCGGCGCGCGAATGTTGCGAGGATGGCCGAGACCATGCCGGTCCCCGGGATGAAGATGATGTAGACCTCGGGATGACCGAAGAACCAGAACAGGTGCTGCCAGAGCAGGGGATGTCCGCCCGACGAGGAATCGTAGAAGCGCGTGTTGACGAGACGGTCCAGGATCAGCGAGGTCGATGCGACCATGATCGAAGGCATCGCGAACATCACCAGGAAGGCCGTGACCAGCATCGCCCACACGAAGAGGGGGATTCGGTCGAGCGTCATGCCGGGCGCGCGCTGCTTGAACACGGTGACGACGATCTCCACGGAGACCGCGAGCGCCGCGACCTCGGTGAAGGTGATCATCTGCGCCCAGACGTCGGGCCGTTTCGTGGGCGTGTACTGCAACGAGGACAGGGGAACGTAGGCGAACCAGCCGACATCCGGACCGACGTTGAGCGCGAAGGAGATCCAGAGGAAGCAGCCTCCGAACAGAAACATCCAGTAGCTGAACGCATTGAGGCGCGGGAAGGCGATATTCCGCGTTCCGACCATCAGCGGTACGAGGTAGACGGCGAAAGCCTCCATCACGGGGACGGCGAACAGGAACATCATCGTCGAGCCGTGCATCGTGAAGATCTGGTTGTATTTGTCGGCCGACAGGAACGTCTTCTCGGGCCCGGCGAGCTGGATGCGCATCAGGATCGCAAGGATGCCGCCGAGAAGCAGGAACGCGAATGCCGTGACGATGTAGCGTCGGCCGACGACCTTGTGGTCGACCGACATCAGCGCGCCGAGCAGGCCGGACGGCGTGCGCCAGATGCTTTCAAGGCGCGCGGACAGCTCCAGGCCGCTCAACCCGTCATCCCGCAACGCGCGTTCTTCAGCTACCACGGTCACTTGAGTTGCTCCAGATAGTGGAGGATCGCGATGAGCTCATCCGATTGCAGCGGCATCTTCGGCATGTTGCTGCCGGGCTTGACGTGCTGGGGGTCGGCGATCCAGCCGCCGAGCGCGGCCGGGGTCATCGGCAGCGTTCCGGCTGCGACTGTCGTCCGGCTGCCGACGTGGGTCAGATCAGGGCCGAGCTGCCCGCCCGCGAGCGTGCCGCGGACGGTGTGGCAGAGCGCACAGCCTCTTGCGCGGAACAGCTGCTCGCCCTGCTTGCCGAGCGGGTCGGTCGGGCTGGTCGCACTCTGGTTCTCGTGGTCGCGCCAGCGGCCGAATTCGTCCGCCGACAGCGCCAGCACGGCGAACGCCATATGGGCATGCTGAAGGCCGCAGAATTCGGCGCACTGTCCGCGATAGACGCCGGCATTCTTCGCCGTGAATTGCAGCTCGTTCTTCTGCCCGGTGATGAGGTCCATCTTCCCGGTCAGGCTCGGCACCCAGAAGCTGTGGATCACATCGGCAGACTCCAGCTCGACCTTTACGGGCTGGCCGGTCGGAATGCGGATCTCGTTTGCGGTCACGAAGCTCTTGTCGGGATTGTCGTCCTCGTAGCGGACTTCCCACCACCATTGATGGCCGATGATCTTGAGCGTGAGGGCGTGCTCGTCCTTGGCGAAGACGGTGCGCTGACCGGCATAACTGACGATTGAGAGTCCAAGCACGACGACAAGGGTGGCGACTCCCAAGGCAAGGACGACGCGACCGGTCGTCTCTTCAAACGGCTGCTGCAGCGCGAGCGGCTGGTAGGCCGGACGCTTTCGGCGGAGCATGCCCACACAAAGCACGATCAGGACGGCGATCCAGACCACCGCCGCGATGATCAGGAAGATGAGGAAAGTCCGGAGGATCTGGTCGGACTGAAGCCCCTGCGGATCGAGCACGGACTGCCGGCCGGCGCAAGCGGCCAGCGGCAACGTCGCAAATGGCAGAGCCGTTCGTATCCGGAAAAGCATCGATGTTCGCCGTGCTCCCCTGTAGGCAGGGCGAACCGGTCAATCCTATGAAGGTTCCTATTGCAACGATCTGGTTGATTCACTGCCGCATCAGAACGGCCATCCTCTGGTCGCGATGAAGATTGCGGCATCAGCAGCGGCCATCAGCAACAGGATGATCAATAGGCTATCAGCGCTCCGGGCTGGATGATGGCGCGAAGGTCTTCAAGCATCTGTCGTCCTCGTCCGCCCTATCGCCTTGCCACGGGCTTTTGCGGATCGTCGGGGCGCACCGACGCCTCCCAAAAGCTGTCGACGCCGCTTTCCCCATTGGTTCGGTCCGGTTTCGGGCAATGCGAGCCTGCTGCGGTGGTTCCTTACGCAAACTGAGCCAGGTTACAAATTTGCGAGTCCTTCAAAATCTCCGGAAGGAAGGATTGGTGTCGGTGAGCAGATCAGAGTTTCACATCCTCAAGCCAAAGGAGATGGAAGGGCTGGCAGGCTTCGACCCGACCCATCTGCGTCTCAGTCCGAGCACTTAATTGAGCTTTTGGGCGCGCACATCGATGCGGTAGAGCGGATCACCCTCCCGGTAAACGACCAGTGACCAATCGCCGCCGTTGGAAGTGAGTGTCGATTTAATGTCCCGCACGGTGCGGACGGCCTGGTGCCATGCAGCTTCATCGTCTGGCAGGTCTTCACTATCAGAGAAATCGCCACCATCCGAGATCTTGAAGGAATAACGAACCATCCGGGTGAACGGCGGGAACATGGCTGGCGTTCCTAACCGTCGGCGTAGATCCGCAGCCGAGCGACGCGATTGAAGCAACGGATACGATTGGCGGCTTGGAACGCTTGCGGTCGCCTTAGGTTACCGGAGGAAATTCCGGAGCAGCTCCATGACCGAATATCCCAAGCCCCCATTCCCTGCCCAGCAACAACCGATGCCCGGTTCGACCCGCGCGATGAACCCGCGGCCGGATCATGGCGAGGAGAGTTACAAGGGGGCAGGGCGCCTTGCCGGCAAGAAGGCCATCATCACCGGCGGCGACAGCGGCATCGGCCGCGCCGTCGCAATTGCCTATGCCCGTGAGGGCGCAGACATCGTCATCGCGTATCTGAACGAGGATGACGACGCGGCTGAGGTCAAGACGTTGGTGGAGCGGGAAGGGCGCAAGGCCGTCCTGATTTCCGGCGACATCGCCGATCCCGACCATTGCCGGTCCATCGTCCGTCGCGCGGTCGAGGAACTCGGGGGAATCGACATCCTCGTCAACAACGCGGCCCATCAGGCGACGTTCGAGGACATCCAGGACATCAGCGACAAGGAATGGCAACGAACGTTCGAAGTGAACATCCATGCGATGTTCTATTTGGCCAAGGCCGCCGTCCCGCACATGCGGCCGGGCGGCGCGATCGTGAATACGGCGTCCGTGAACTCGGACATGCCTAACCCGACCCTGCTTGCCTATGCCACCACCAAAGGGGCCATTCAGAATTTTACCGGCGGCCTCGCTCAGATGCTGGCAAGCAAGGGCATCCGGGTCAACGCGGTCGCTCCGGGACCGATCTGGACGCCCCTCATACCGTCGACCATGCCCGAGGAGTCCGTCAAGAATTTCGGCAAGCAGGTGCCCATGCAGCGCGCCGGGCAGCCCGCCGAGCTCGCGACGGCCTATGTGATGTTGGCCGACCCGCTCTCGAGCTATACGTCCGGAGCGACCCTGGCGGTCACGGGTGGGAAGCCGTTCATCTGATCCCGCAAGATGCCTGTCTACAGGTGTTTTGCCCGACGGGTCAAGCCGACTTCGCAAAAACAGAAATAGGCTGCGAGGCCATTGATTCCGTTATCGCCCGCTACGGTGCATGGGGTTGTTTTCGCGTTTTTGTTGCAAGCCGCCCGATAGGAACCGCGCGGGCAGCGCGCGGTTGCTTCGAACCAGCCAAGCGAGGGTATTCTGATGGACCTGAGAGACGCCTCCGCAATGACCGAAGCATCCGGCCTTCCTGACGATCCCGGGATTGAGAACGGCTCGGCCGCATCCGGCGCCCCGAGAGTGCAGGCTCCGCAGTCTGAGCCGCCTGCGGCCGCAGCGCGCCTCGCCGGGCAACTGCGGGAGATCGCCAGGGCCGCACCGCTCCGGTCGCTGGCCGCGGCATTCGTAATCGGCGTCCTGGTCGTGCGGCGACGCTAGGCGAAGATAGGGAAGACAGGAACGTCTCTTCCGCCGACATGTTTTAAGCAGTCACGGAGAGATCAGCATGGATCAAGACGGTCACAACACAGTCCGGTCACGGCAGAAGAGCCCGGTCGGTTGGATGATTGGAGCAATCTTCGTCATAGCCGTCGTCGCCGCCGTCTTCTTCTACAATGGGCGGGACGTCGGTCATCAAGCCACCACCACGACGCGACCAACGCGCCGAGCGTCACGACGGGCTCCAACGGATCGACCACGTCCAGCAAGTGAGCGCAGACCCCACAAGGCAGGCCGTCGGGATAGGCGGCCCTTTCTATGGCCTCGGCTCAGCGCCTCGCAATTCCGGCACATCATCGTGCAAAAAAGGATGCGGCCCCGGCGTAAGGGAGGGTGCCGCCGGGGCCGCGCTCGCGCGCACGTCTGGAAGGAAACGGACCGAGGCGCGCGGTTGTCTAATGTCGCGGGACGTTGCCGTTCGACGGCGGGGTGATCTCGTTGCGCATGCCGCGCGGGCTTGATGCACCTTGTCCGCCGCGCTCCACATGAGAGATGCCGCCGCCGCCCGCCCCCGGTACCGCCCGAGCCGCCGTCTCCGCTCGGGTGTGGCGATCGCCGAATATCAGCATTATACGGAGCAAAGCGACGAGCTCGTGCGATGCGCTGGGGTAGGGTGAAGCTCCGGAGGGCCGCCTGACCCGCCAACAGCATCTCGACAGGAATGGCTGCTGACGGGACCTTCCTTGAAGGCAGATCCCGCCAGCCAGAAGCAGGCCTAGCGTTTATTCCGTCTGCTCGACGGCCGCGGGCATTTTCGCAACAGACATCAGCGAACGAGCGATCTGGTTCAAGAGCTGATCGGCGTTCTCTTCCTCGGCGAGGGACTTCGACAGCAGACTGACGATCGCGCTATGGCGCAATTGCTGAGCGAGATTGCGCGCGGTGGTGTAACCGGCGATCTCGTAGTGCTCGACCCGCTGCGCCGCTCCGATCAATGCGAGGTCGGCAGCAGCATCTTCCTTCTCTTCGCCTTCGTCCATGATTTCCTGACCTTCCTCGACCAGGCCCATCATGCCCTTGCAAGGCTTGGCGCGTGGGGACTTTCCGAGCATCTCGAAACACTCGTTGATCCGCTCGATCTGTGCCTCGGTCTCGGCGAGATGCTGCTCGAACAGCTCTCGCAACTGATCGAAGCGCGCGGCCTCCGCCATCTTGGGCAGCGTTTTTGTCAGTTGCTTCTCTGCGTGAAGGATGTCGCGAAGCTCGTCGATCAGGAGTTCGCCGAGACCGGCTTCGTCGACCGGCGGAGAGCTCTCGGTGAGGATGCCATTTGCCGGGCCGGGCTCACCGGCCTGGATGGCGGGCGAGTCGGTGAAGACCCATTCGCCTCCTTCATTCCACGGCCCGCGCGTGTCGATCTCGCCATGATCGCCGGTTCCCGTCGAATCGTTGAAGAACTGATCGACGAGGCCGGGTGTCGGCGCGATCCGGCCGATGCTGAATGCCGGCTTTGCCATGCTTTCCAGAGCCAGCGAGAACGCCTTCATGTGCGTGATCTCGCGGGTCATCAGGAACTGAAGCGCATCCTTGGTGCCGGCGTCATCGGTGAAATTGATCAGCCGTTCGTAGACGATCTTGGCCCTCGCCTCCGCGGCAATGTTGCTCCGAAGGTCGACATCCAGCTCGCCGGTGATCTTGAGGTAATCGGCAGTCCAGGCGTTGCCCTGCGAGTTGAACAGGTTCACGCCACCGCCTCCCGCGATTGCGATGAGCGGATCGGCTTCGGCAGCCTCGCGATCGAACTTCGCGGGCTTCAGATGCATGCGGGCTAGCGTACCGACGACTTCGAGATGGCTCAATTCCTCCGTGCCGATGTCCATCAGGAGATCCTTGCGATCCGGATCCTCGCAATTGATACCCTGTATGGAGTACTGCATGGCGGCGGCGAGCTCGCCGTTGGCGCCGCCGAACTGTTCGAGCAGCATATTGCCGAAACGGGGATCCGGTTCGTCGACACGGACGGTGAACATCAGTTTCTTGACGTGGTGGTACATGGATTGCCCTTAGGTTACGAGGAACATCCGTTCTCGAACCGACACGTATTGGCGTTGTTCCTATGTAGCTGCTGCGCCGGAGCTGGCGCGGGCTCGAGGCGGCGGCAGTAAGCTTGCTGATAGGAGCAAGATGGTCAGGAAGCGTCTGCGGGACGCACCGGCACGGTGAAGTGAAAAGTCGCTCCGCGGGGCAGGTTAGGTGTCACCCACAAACGTCCGGCATGAGCTTCGATAATCGAACGGCAGATGGACAGTCCGACCCCGAGCCCGCCCGGCTTCGTCGTGTAGAAGGGAGTGAAGACGCGATCGAGATCTTCCAATGTCAATCCCGGTCCCGAGTCCTGAACCTCGACAAGAACACGGTCCGGACCGACCTCACCCGTGGTGATAATCACCCTTCTGGCGTCGTCCGCGACGGTGCCCATGGCCTGGACTGCATTGACGATCAAATTAAGCACCACTTGCTGCAATTGGACACGATCGCCCTCCACAGGCGGTAAGCTGTCCGCAAGTTCCGCTTGTACCGAGACGCCGTTCTTCATCGCTTCGCCGCGGGTAAGCTCAACCACGTCCCGGATCGCTTCGTTGATATCCAATTTATCCTTCCGGGGCGGCGCTTTCTTGATGAGATCGCGAATTCGCTGGATGATGTCGCTGGCGAGCGCCGTATCGTTAATGACCCAGTCCAGTGATTGCCTGACCCTCTCGAGATCGGGTGGGTCCCTCTCAAGGAAACGCGCGGCCGCACCAGCATTCATGGATGCCGCGGCGACCGGCTGGCTTACTTCGTGGGCGATCGAGGCCGTGAGTTCGCCCATGGTGGCGAGACGGTTGGCATGCGCCAACTCCCTTTGCATCTCGCGCAGGGCCTCGGTGGCGCGCTTTTGTTCGGTGATGTGGCGTCCCACGCCGCGATAGCCGATGAACTGACCGGACTTGTCGAAAACCGGAATCCCGGAGACGGAGACGTAGCGCTTGCGGCCGTCCGGCGTCGGGCGCGCGAGCTCGAAGTCACGGAACGGCAGGTGGGCATCGAGCGTCTGCCGATGCATGCGCCAGGCTTCCTCGCCGGGTTCCAAGTAGGGCACTTCCCAACGCGTTTTACCAAGTTCAGAGCCCGACGCGGGAGCGTCTGTAACGGTTTCGGCGAACTCCTGGCGGATGAAGCGATGGTCCGCATCTGATTCCCAGTACACGTCGAAAGAGAACTGTACGAGAGTACGAAAACGCTCTTCGCTCTCCCGCAGAGCCTCCTCGGACCGTTTACGCTCCGTCAGGTCGACGACAAAGGAGACACCTTGATCCCGTTGCTCGTCGAACGCAGCCATTCCGATCAAGACCGGCACGCGGCTGCCGTCCTTGCGGAAATACTCTTTCTCGAACGGCTGTACGCTTCCCATCTTCTTGAGTTCCGGAATCCACCATCGTTCGTGCCGATCGAGCCATTCCGGCGGTGTCAGCGCAGTCCAGAGCAGGCGACCAGAGGCGAGATCCTCACGATCGTACCCCACGATGCGCAAAAACGCGTCGTTTGCCTCCAGAATGGGACCTTCAAGCTCCCAGATGATGATTCCAATGATGTTGGCGTCGACCAGGCGGCGGATCTTCGCTTCGCGTTCTCTGACATCGCGATACAGAGCCGCATTTTCCAGCGCGATTGCCGCTTGTGAGGCGAGCAGTGTTAGAACGGCCACTCTCGCAGGTGCGAAAACATGGGGCGTCAGTGTATTCTCAAGGTAGAGCACCCCGACAAGCTTCCCATGGTGGATCAGAGGCAAGCAAAGAATGGAACGAGGCTTGCGCTGACCAAGGTAGGGGTCCGTCGCAAAAGAAGGTTGGCAGGCGGCATCTTCGAGAACAGCGCACTCTCTGGTCCGCATTACGTAATAAAGAACGGATTCCGGAACCAGAGCCGCGGTCACCGCCGCATCGCATAGGTCGACGGTCACTCCGTCGCCGGTTACGGTGGCTTCCGCCTCGATGCGCGGCTCGTTGCTCTCGTGCGACAGGATCAACAGACCCCGCTCAGCGCCGGCTTGTTCGATGGCCGTGTGCATCAGGGTCTCGACGAGCTTTTCCAAGTCCATCTCGCCGGATACCGCCTCTGACACCTTGATCACGGTCGTGAGGTCGAGATGCTCGACCGGCGCCCCGATGGTGCTCATCGGGCCAGGCTCTGATCTCGCCTCCTTGAGATGCGGGTGGATATCCTCAAGTTGCCGCACTTTGCCGTCCGCCCCCCACCGAACATAGCAATCGCGCGCTTTTTGCAGATAGATGCGAGCAAACTCTTCGAAGCCACGCGTGCCGTAAAAGCGCGCGGCCATTTCGTAAGCGAGTCCCTCGTGGTGGACGAACCCGTTGCCGCGGGCGGACCGGATGGCTTGTTCGTAGAGACGCTCCGCGTCGAGTTCTCTGCCTTCGAGGCGGGCGATTTCTGCGCCGGCGAGTAGAGCGCGGTTCGCGAAGCTCTCAGGGCAATTCTGCGCCCACAACTCGAGCTGCCGTTGGTGGACCGTCAGCGCGTCAAAGTGCCCTTGCTGTTCTTCAGGGGGAGCCAAATCCCAGCATGCGGCGTGGGACAGTGCCGCATAGAACTCGTATTCCGCCGTTTCGAATAGCTGAGGTGGTGACCACGGTAGGCTCGGAGCCCTCGCTGCGGCGGCCGCGGCCGACACATAGTCGCCGGCAAAGAAGCACGCTTGCAGCTTGCGTATCCAGTACCAGCTCTCAGGCAATACGAGCGCCGGATCAGCAGCCAAATGCCGCTCGAACCGAAGCTCGTCGGACGGGTTGTCGTGAAGAGCGCCGAACCGCCGGGTCAAGCCACGCAGCATCCGGATCAGCCCAAGTTGCGGCCTTATGATGTCGCCGATCAGCCCAAATTTAGCCTCTTCGGTCAACCGCAATCCGTGCTCGGCTTCGCGTTGTGCGTCTGCAATCGGATCGCCCGCCGCGAGGAAATTCGTATTCAGGCTGGAGCAGCTGAAGGCAGCGAACGTGATGTCGCCACTGTTGCTCGCCGCGTCAAATGCGCGTCGAAACGCCTCTCGCGCGTGCTGGAGGGGCTTTGTCCATGAAAGGACGAGGTTGCCATAGTTCAGGTAGGTCCTCGCTTGAACGAGCGAAAATCCGCGGCGCTCGACCAGCTCAGTGCCGATACGGCTCAATCGGAGGCCCGCCTCATAGTCGTCGAAGCGGGCGCCGGCAATGGCGCCGAACATGACGTAGGGAACGCAGGAGGCATCGTTGTTCCCCCACTCAAGGCTCAAATCCACCGCTTTGATGACCACCAGCGAGCGAAGGTTCGTATCGGTGAAGAATGCAGGCGGCATGAGGGCCGTCAAAAGATCCAACAGGGCCAGTGCCAGCGCGTCGGTCATCAGCGGCAGATCCAGCACCTCCTCGATGGCTCGGTCTCCGAGGCGAGATCGGACGCGCTCGTATTCCCGTCGGACGTGATCATCGCTGGGGTGCGCCAGCCATCGAATCCCGAGTTGCTCCAGACAGCTGAGACCGGCGCCGACCGCGCGATCCGGCTTGCTGAGCGCCGTATACAAATCCACCAGTCGGCGCGCGACGACTGCAAGGTCGGTTGCATTCGAGATTCGCCTCGTCAGTTCCTGTAAGCGCTGTTCCGCCTCAACGACAGCGCCGGTCACGAACTCGCATTCGGCGCGATGCAACTCGAGCGAAAAAGCAAGCCGCTGGAAGCGCTCCCAACGGTCGTGCGGCAACAATGCCGCACCAGTTGCGGCGTAGTTGAGCGACGCCGCGTAGGCCGCCGACGCCCGCGCGCGCAGGCTGGCTGCCAGATTGAGCTCCGCAAGCTGCACGCGTTCATCTCGGGAGGTGATCAAGGCCGCGCCGCGGTTGAGCTGATTGACGATTGCGAAGATCGCCTTCTCGCGCTTCTCCCCGGATGTCTGCGCCAGCAATTGGCGCCCGATTCGCAGATGAAGCGCCGCGCGTTGATGCTCCGGGATTAGCGAATAGCAGGCTTCTTGTACGCGGTCGTGGACAAACCTGTAGCCGTCGGCCTGCTGCTCGATCAATTCCTGGCGGACCGCCTCCCAGAGCGCCGCATGAACCTGCTGCTCGGAGAGCCCGAGGACGACCGAGAGTGTCCTGGTTTCGGCGAAATTTCCGAGACAGGCCAACTCCCGCATCGTGTTCTGTGTGTCAGCCGGTAGCTGGGCGAGTTTTACGATCATCAAATCCACGACGTTGTCGGTGTGCCCCTTGGCGTGAATGCGATCCAGGTCCCAGCACCAGCACCTTGCGTCGTGATCAAAGCGGACGAGCCCTTCTGCGGCGAGTAGGTGGAGGAACTGATTCACGAAGAATGGATTGCCGGCCGTTTTATCGTGGATCAAATGCGCGAGCGGCGCCGCATGCAGCAAATCGCAGCCTAGAGCATCAGAGATCAGGCGCGAAATGTGTTCGCCGGCAAGCGGCGCAAGGATGATCTGTTGCAGGTTTGCGCCAGCGTTCTCTACGGCTTCAAGCCGATGCCGTAACGGATGGGCGGCGGTGACCTCGTTGTCCCGAAAGGACCCGATCAGCATCAGGTAGTGCAGATCGGTCCGGGTCAACAGATCCTCAATCAGATCCAACGTGGCGGCGTCGACCCATTGAAGATCGTCGAGGAAAAGCACCAACGGATGCTCGGAACGTGCGAATACCCCTATGAAGCGCCGCAGTACCTGATGGAAGCGGTTCTGTGCCTGCGGTGGCGGGAGATCAGGAACGGGAGGCTGCTCTCCAATGATCAGCCGCAATTCAGGAATCAGGTTGGCAACGAGTTGGCCGTTTGCGCCCAGCGCATTTTGAAAGGCTTGGCGCCAGTTCGCGAGTTCGACGTCATTCTTGCTTAGAAGAGACCTCACGAGGCTGCGAAATGCCTCGACCAGCATCGAATACGGAATATCGCGTTTGTACTGATCGAACTTGCCCGATGCGAACAGCCCGCGCGACGGAACAAGCCGGTGATGGAGCTCATTGACCACTGAGGACTTGCCCACACCGGAATAGCCGGAAACCAGCACCAATTCCGGCACGCCGCCCTTGAGCATCCGATCGAACGCGCCCAGCAGGAGTTCAATCTCGCGGTCTCTTCCATAGAGCTTTTCGGGGATCAGCAGTCGGTCGGGCGTGTCATATTGCCCGAGGGCAAAGTCTTCGATCCCACGTCCGGTTTCCCATTCATGCAGGCAGCGGCGTAGATCGTGCTCAAGGCCCGGCGCGCTCTGATAACGTTCCTCTGCGGACTTGGCGAGCAGCTTGAGCACTACGGCCGAGATTGCCGTCGGTACAGTGCTCAGGCGCTCGCTGGGCGGTACGGGCTTTCGGGCGATGTGGCAATGTACCCACTCCATCGAATGTGCCGCGGTGAACGGCAACGAGCCGGTCAGCATTTGGTAGAGCGTCACACCAAGCGAGTAGAGGTCGCTACGGAAATCGATCGAGCGATTCATCCACCCGGTCTGTTCGGGCGCCATGTAAGGGAGCGTGCCCACGATGAACTCGGGCGGCCCGGGCGTGCGTCGCTCCCGGACCAAGCGCGAAGCGATACCGAAGCCGGTGAACCGGATCCGTTCGTCGTCGCAGTTTACCAGTATATGCGCCGGTTTCACGTCCTTGTGAACGAGGCCCCGTTGGTGCACCTTGTTCAAGGCGCTCGCGATATCGATCGCCAGTCCCAAAAAACGCCCGATGTCCATGGGCGCACCAAGCAACTGCTCGAGTGGCCGGCCGCCAGGATACTCGAGCAGCAAAACAGGGTGACTGCCGTCGTACTCCAGCCCGAGCGGCCGCATTGCCCACGCGCCATCCAGCTGGTCCTTGAGTTCGAACTCGCGAGCGAGCCGATCGAGGATGCCGGACGAAGCGTGCTTGGCCCTGGGAAGCACCGCCAATACAGCTCTGCTGGTGTCGGAATGACATAAAGCCCGGCAAAAGATGCGGGCATCGTCCTCCCATAGCACTTGGAACCTGTTGTCCATGCGCGTCGAACCGAAAACGATGGGTTCAACCGGAAGCCTCCAAGTGACCCTATGCCGGGTGAGGAGGTGCTTTCCTAAGCCGTGAATCTGCCACAAACGGGCAGGTGTGCCCAGCCTAAGCTGGAGCTGCCAAAGCACCCGAAGAAGCGGCGCGGATCGTCTGCAGAGGTTTTCCCGCAATCATTGGTTTATGCCCGCTCAGCGCTATCGGAAAGAGCGCTTGATCGCCTCCATCTCGGACGGCCAGCTTCGCAAGGAGCTGTACCTGAACAACGGCCCGTCCACGATGAGGGCAACCGATCACAACGGCTACGACGAGCGCTCGGCGTTTCTATCAAGGCGGAGGGAGGGCGCTTCGGGTTCGGGAGCGGCACGATTGCGCAATCGTGCCTTATCACAGCCGAAACCAGTCGCCTGCGATACTCCTGCGACCACGAGATGAGAGGGGATGATCCCTTCGAAAGCGGGAGACGGAAATGACTGAGCACAGCAATCGCGAGCATAAAGAGCTGGACAACGACGCGATTAGGGGCGGCAACCGCATTGGCGATTTCTTCCGCGCCATCGGAGGCGCCATCGAACACGCTGTCGAGTGGGTCGGCCGTGCATCTTCGGCGCCCTGCAGGGGCCTGGCAATCTGCGCGGCCCGTTCGGGCCGGCGCAGCCGCCCCTCTGATCTCGTCCCTTCAGACTTGCTCACGAAGTAGAGGTCGCCCCAGTTGGCGACCTCTTTCATTTCCCGGCCTGTAATACTCCCCGCGCCACAACGTGAGCGATATCACGGTGCGAGAGAGGGGGATCTGCTCAATGTTTCCCAGCAACATTGAGGAGCACGACGATGAACAACGAACTGAGCTTAGCAGAACTGGAGATTGTCTGCGGCGGGGCTCGCAACAGCGACGATGCACGTGTGAAAGCCTTCCTGAACGCCTTCCACGATTCCTTGGAGGCGGGCCGGGCCGCGGCAACTCTCGAGCTGGCGCGAAGCCAGGGCTGCCTCGGTCCGACATTTGGCAAAATTTGAAGGGGCTTGATCATGGGTTCGGCGAGAGAATTGACTGACAATGATCTACTGAATGTCAGCGCGGGGATGAAAGTTGAGGATGGGACCAAGAATCCAGACGTCATCGATGCCCGAGGCGGTTCGATGGTGATCTATGGGATACGGCTCACCTATGATCTGAATGGGCACTGCACCAGCATCGCCCCGGTCAACCCGCAGAGGTGAAGCGGGAGCGTGCAGGCCTAAACCGGAAAACCGGCTTCCTCATCCAGCCTCAAAGTCGCGATCGAATAGAACCAAGAATCCCGGCAGTCGCATCCACGACTTGAAGCGCCTGCTGCGATTTGGCGAGGGCCAAAGCAGACTTGCCGCATTGATCGGGGAGCTGCGCGATCTTCTTGCGTTGGCTCGCGAGGATATTGGTGGATTGATCGATGGCGAACTTGACCACGTCGCGGATCGGATCGTTCTCACTGACGTCCGTCAGGTCCTTTTCGATTGTGATCAGATACTCGTAGCTGGAGAGCTCCTGAGAAATCTCGACGAGGTTTTGGATCGTGGACTTGACGCAATCTGCATCGACTGCTGAGATGTCGCTTCGCCTTGAGGTCTGGACGAGATCGCCCATCAACCCCGCGAACATCGGTCTCAATGTCTCGACCCTTTTCACATCGGCTTGGCTCAGGATGCCCGCCCCGCATACGCTGGTCGCGACCAGCAAGGCAATGCCTTGCGCCGCCAGTCCGACGGCCAGTCTGCGGGCCGCTGCAGATCGCGCGATTCTGTCCGTTTTCATCCGAACCGTCCGATGCCAGTCGCCAAGCTTAGCGCCGCGCGAAAGATCGCTCAATCGCATTCTCCGCGCGCATTCTCGGCAACTGCTACCCGGGCGTCCGGCGTGCTTGGTGCATTGTGTCGAAAATGGCTACGATGTATGGTCCAGGATTGCTTGAAGTACCATACGCTGATTTTGGCAGGCGGCAAGAACGGCTGCACCGGAGTTTTTCGGGGAGTAAGGAGTGAATAACAGCTCCCAGCGCATCTTCCGTGCCAGCGCGTTGCAACGTGCCGCCTCGCCGGAGGAGCTCGATCATCTCGTCGGCATCACCAAACCGTCCGACTGGATCGTGGTAGCGGTCCTGACGGTCGCGCTGGCCGGCGCGCTTGTCTGGGGCATTTACGGCCGGATACCGTCCCGAGTGTCGGGGCAGGGCATTCTGGTCGGAAGTGGGCGCGTTGTCGATGCGGTCTCGGCTGCGGAAGGCAGGCTTGCTTCGCTCGGCGTTGCCGTTGGTGATCACGTCGAAAGGGGGCAGGTGATCGCCCGGATCTCGCAGACCGATACGGAGCAGAAGTATCGCAACGCGGTGGAGACCTACAGGGAACGCGAGCGCGAGCGCGACGACATGGCCACGAGGGTGCGAGCGGAACTCGCAGCGAAGGCCTCCAATTTCGCAAAGCTCGAAGCTGCCTTCAACAAAGTCATCGAGGCAACCGACCAGCGTGTCCGGTTCCTCTCGATCGACGTGCAGAACCTCGAGCAGTTGATGGCGAAAGGTTTGACCACGCGGAAGACACTCGAGGACCGGCGCCTCGAACTGACCGAGGCCCAACAACGCAAAACGGATTCGCAGAACGAGATTCTCAAGCTGCACTCGCAGAAGACCGATCTCGAAACGCAGCGGCAGCGCGAACTGCAGCAGGCGGAGTTCGCTGCAAATAGCGCGCGCCGTGAAATGCAGGCGATCGCGGGAACCCTGGGGCGCAACTCGGAGGTCCTCAGTCCGATCGCGGGTCGCGTGCTGGAAATAAAGACCTCGACCGGCTCGGTGCTGGCCGTGGGCACGCCGGTCGTCCTGATAGAGGACGAAGGCGCGAGGCTCGAGGCGGTCGTCTATATCCCCGCCGACCAGGGAAAGAGTGTCAAGCCCGGCTTCCAGGTGCGCGTCGCGCCGAGCACCGTCAAGCGAGAGGAATTCGGGACGATGATCGGAGTTGTCTCGAGCGTCTCGGAATTTCCGGTGACGCCGCAGGGAATGACGGCAGTCCTGCACAACGATCAGCTCGTGAAAGTGTTTTCGCGTGACGGCGCACCCTACGCCGTGGCCGTATCCCTGGAGCAGGACGGATCGACGCCGAGTGGATATCGGTGGGCTGTCGGGACGGGGCCGGAGATACATCTCACCAGTGGCACGCTGGCCCAGGCCGAAATCACGACGCGAAGCCGCCGTCCCCTGGACCTCGTCGTTCCTTTGCTCAGAAAGCTGACCGGGATCGATGGATAAACTGCTCGAACGAATGGAAAAGCACACAGATCCCTGGCAGGACGCATGAATTGGCGCTTGCTTCGAACACGCACCAAGAGAACGCCGACGATCCTGCAGATGGAAGCGGCGGAATGCGGCGCCGCCTGTCTTGCCATGGTGCTGGCCTATCATGGCTCATGGGTGCCCCTGGAGCAGCTTCGCGTCGAATGCGGCGTGTCCCGCGACGGCAGCAAGGCCAGCAACATAGTCAGGGCGGCGAAGCGCTTCGGGCTGGCTGCCAAGGGATTCCGCCAGGAGCTGTCGACGCTGCCTGCAGCACCGCTGCCCTGCATCATCCATTGGAACTTCAACCATTTCGTTGTGCTCGAAGGTATCAAGGGCAATCATGCCTACATCAATGACCCCGCCTTTGGGCGGCGGCGTATCGGCATGGAGGAGCTCGACAGGAGTTTTACGGGCGTCGTTCTCACCATGGAGCCGGCATCGGGGTTCGTTCCGTCGGGAAGCAAGCCCGCCGGCCTGCGCTTGCTGCTCCGGGAACTGCGCGGCTCGAAGGCTGCCGTCGGACTTCTGGTCCTGCTCAGCTTCCTCATGGTCTTGCCCGGGATCGTTGCCGCGAGCTTTTCGAAGATTTTTGTCGACGACATCCTGATCCAGCATTTGAACGGATGGTTGCGGCCGCTACTGGTCGGCATGGCCGCTACGGCGCTTATCCGCACGGGTCTGACGCTGCTCCAGCAGTCGCTGCTGCTGAGGCTGCAGACGAAGCTCTCGGTGGTGATGATCAGCCGCTTCCTGTGGCGCGTGATGGCCTTGCCGATGGAGTTCTTCACCCAGCGCCATGCCGGTGAAATCGCCGCGCGGGTCGGGGCCAATGAGCAGATTGCGCGGCTTCTGGCTGGCGGCATCGCATCGAATGCACTGAGTCTGACGTCGGTGGTGTTCTTCGCGGCCGCGATGATGGTTTACGATCCGTGGCTTGCGGCGATCTGCATCGGCTTGTCGCTGCTGAACGTGCTGTCTTTGCGGATTTCCGCCCGGCGCAGAGAGGATCTCAGCCGCGGGCTGGCGCTGGAGCGCGGAAAGTTGCTGGGCGCGGTCGTCAGCACGGTGAGGTCCATCGAGACGATCAAGGCGAGCGGTCTCGAGGACGAGGCATTCGGGCAATGGTCCGGCATCCAGGCAAAGCTGCTGAACGCCGAGCGCGAGCTGGCGGCGTCCTCGATCGTTCTGGACATGATTCCGACCTTGATCTCCGGCCTGACCGTGACCGCGCTCCTGATCCTTGGCGGGCTTCGCGTCATCGAAGGCTCGTTGACGCTCGGCAGTCTCGTCGCGTTCCAGTCGCTGATGGCGAGCTTCTCGGAGCCAGTGGCAACGCTGGTCAACCAGGCTGGCGGCTTTCAGTTGATCAAGGGGGCGCTAGACCGCCTCGAAGACGTCTACAATTACCCGCTAGGCAGCGCGAAGAACAATGCTGTCCCAGCGCCGCTGCCCGCGAAGCTGGCCGGGCGCGTCGAATTCAGGAACGTGCAGTTCGGTTACTCGCTGCTCGAGCCGCCGTTGATTTCCGGTCTTTCGATCGTCGTGAGTCCGGGGGCGCGCGTCGCCCTCGTAGGCGCCTCCGGCAGCGGAAAATCCACGATCGGCCGGTTGACCTGCGGTCTCTACGCGCCATGGGACGGCGATATCCTGATCGATGGTGTAAAGCTTCAGGATATTCCGCCCGAGATCCGGGCCAACTCGATCGCCTACGTGGACCAGGACATCTTCCTGTTCGAGGGCACGGTGCGCGACAATCTCACGTTGTGGGACCCGACCACTCCCGAGATTGATCTGTCGAACGCTCTCAAGGAAGGCGAGATCCAGGACGACATCGCGATACGCGCAGGTAATTACGACGCGCACGTCAACGAGGCCGGGACCAACTTCAGCGGCGGGCAGCGCCAACGCATCGAGATCGCAAGGGCGCTCGTCGGCCGTCCCTCGGTGATCGTCCTCGATGAAGCGACCGCAGCGCTGGACCCGATCACGGAGAAATCCATCGACGACAATCTGCGCCGCCGCGGCTGCACCTGCATCATCATCGCGCATCGTCTCAGCACGATACGGGATTGCGACGAGATCATCGTCCTCCGCCAGGGCAAGGTTACGGAGCGCGGGACGCACGAGACCCTTCTGAGCTTGAACGGCGAATATGCGAGGCTGGTGGCGCAGGAATGACAGACCGGATCGAGAACCTGCTATCCGTTGCCGCTGTCGCCTCGTCGACAGAACTGCCGCTCGAACTGGCGCTCGACAGTCGTCGGCCTCTGCTGCTCGATCACCATGGCCATGCATTTCAAGTCGTCGCGGGCTGTGTGGATCTGTTCGCCGTCGACGTCAAGGACGGCAGTTGCGGCTCCAGGCATCATCTGTTCCGCCTTGAAAGCGGCGACATCGCTCCCGATCTGCCGGGGCTTGCCGCCGCATCCGCCGACGGGTTGGGCTTCATTGCGGTCGGCATCGAAGGGACACGCATATCGGTATTTCGCCGGACCGATTTGACGCAACCGGATGCGGCCCTGCGCTGGATCGATCGGCTCGCCCGCTTCGCCGCGGGATCGGCGCCGCGATGGCAGATGGCCGAACTGCCGGAGGCTGAGGGGGAATTGCTTGCGGGCGAGTCCCGCCGCAGTCCGATGCGAGGCCTGCTGTGGCTGACGGTAGTGCGTGGCTCGCTCAGGCTGATGGGCGTCGGCGAGCCCCGTACAGCGGAACATCAGCCGCTGCCTCTGACCTCAGCCCTGTGGGTCGAGGCCGGCGGGGAGGGCTGTGCTGTCAGCACGGTTTCAGAGCCGCGGGCTGCCGAGGCGTTCTGGTCGTCGATCGATCAGTTCCACCTTGATTTCGCCGCCTGTGTCCGGGAGATCCTGGGCCGCGATGCCGAGCGCGAGCGCGAACGTCTCGAAAGCCGTACCCAGCGCGCGGCGTCGCAGGCGGTGGAATCCTTCGATCGCCTCTCCGGCATCGTCGTGAGGCGCTTCGATCACGAAGCGGTCGACGCGCCCTACGCCGACAGGCTGGCCGGCGCCTGCCAGATCGTCGGAAGCGCGCTGCGGACGCCGATGGCGATCTCGGGGCGGGTTGAGGGCGGCGCACAGGATCTCGCCGCTCTGGCCGAGATCGCCCGGGCCGCCCGCCTGCGCATGCGTCAGGTCCTGCTCCGGCCGGATTGGTGGACATGGGACGCCGGTCCGCTGGTCGGCTGGCATGGTGAGGGGCGCGATCCCGTCGCTCTCGTTCATGAGCCCGCGCGCGGATATGTCATGATCGATCCGGTCACGAAGGCGCGACGGCCGGTCAATCGTTCGGTTGCCATGCAGATCGCGCCGGAAGCGGTCATGTTCTATCCGCCACTCCCTTTGAGATCGCTGAAGTTCCGCGACCTTCTCCAGTTCGCCTTGCGGCATGCGCGCGGAAACGGACTACGGATCGCGCTCGCGATCATCATCATCGGGCTGCTCTCCCTGGTGACGCCATTCATCACCAACATCCTCATCAGTTCGATCATACCTCGATCCGAGCTCGATCAGCTCGGCTTCTGCGCGCTGGCGCTGGCGCTGACGGCGCTCTCGATGGCTGCAATCCAGGTGATGCAGGGGTTTGCAATGCTCCGGATGGAGGCGATGATCGACTGGAGACTGCAGTCCGCGATGGTCGATCGTCTGCTCAGGTTGCCGACGGCGATCTTTCGAGAATTCACGGCCGGAGAGCTGGTTGACCGTGCGATGGGCATTGATGCGGCGCGCCGCGCTTTGACCGGTCGCGCGTTGCGCGGAATGATAGCCGGTTTGTTCTGCTTGTTCAGCCTCGGGCTGATGCTCTACTACGACCTCAAGCTGTCGCTGATCGCGATCGCGTTGACGGCTGTCAGGGCGATCGCCATCATCGGCACCAATCTGGTCCGGCTGCATTTCGAGGGCAAGCACTTCAACCAGCAGGGTAAGGTAAGCGGCTTCGTTCTCCAGCTGTTGGCGGGCGTCGCCAAATTGCGGGTATCGGCTGCGACGGACCGCGCGCTCGGGATTTGGTCGAGGCAGTTTGCTGCACAGAAGCAGTATTTCGTGTCGTCCCAGGTTGCCGGCAACGCGCTGGGCGCATTCGAGACGGCCTTTCCTACCATCGCGACGCTGATCATATTCGCTTATGCGTCCTATTCCGTCAGTACTCTGATGACGGACATCGGCACGTTCTTCGCTTTCTTCGCGGCCTTCGGTCAGACCCTCGGATCGGTGGGCGCCTGGGCGGCCGGCATCAGCGAGGCGCTGATTGCGATTCCGCCGCTGCGGCGGCTAAAGCCTCTCATCGAATGTCCGACCGAAGTCTCGGACGAGCGAAAATCTCCTGGAGAACTGTCTGGATCGATCGAGCTCGCCCGAGTGTCGCTGCGATATATCGAGGGCGGCCCGCTGGTGCTCGATAACGTCTCATTGAAGATTGCGCCGGGCGAATACGTCGCGGTCGTGGGACCCTCCGGCAGCGGGAAGTCATCGTTGTTCCGGCTTCTGCTCGGGTTCGAAAGAGCGGAAGCAGGCGCGGTATTCTACGACGGGAAATCGATCGACACGCTGGATGCCAGCGCCGTGCGGCGCCAGCTCGGGGTGGTCCTGCAGAACGCGAAGCTCGCGAACGGAAACATCTACGAGAACATCTGTGGTGGAATCCGGCTGCCTCTCGATCAGGCGTGGGAGGCGGCGCGCCTCGCCGGAGTCGAGGACGACATCAAGGCCATGCCAATGGGCATGCTCACGCAGCTTTCCGAGGGCGTCAGCACGCTCTCCGGGGGGCAGCGCCAGCGCATCATGATTGCGCGGGCGATCGCGCGGCGCCCGCGCATCCTTTTGTTCGACGAGGCGACGAGCTCTCTCGACAACCAATCCCAGGCGATCGTCAGTGACGCGCTGGAGAATCTCAACGTGACCAGGATCGTCATCGCGCACCGGCTGAGCACGGTGCAGCGCGCGGACCGGATCATCGTCCTCGTACAGGGAAGGATCGTCGAGGCTGGGACATTCAGCCAGCTGAGCAATGCGGCCGGCGTGTTCGCGTCCTTTGCAAAACGCCAGATGCTCTGATCGTATTCGTGCGTGGGTCGCATCGGCCTCTCGGTCGGGAGCGCAGTCCGGTTGACCGTCTCGTCGCAGAGAGACTCCGTTGTACGCGACGTCGGCCCGGACCTTCTTGCATACTACAAGACCGACGTGCACGCTTACGTGATGGTGTTGAAGAACATCAAGCGCGAGCTCTGTCGACGTCTCCTCAGACAAGACGACCGCCGCATCGCCGAGCTGTTTGGCCAGGGCGTCCCGCTTTGGGTCGCCACTCTACGAGCAAACTGTCCCTCGTCCAACGTGGATGGAATCTTGTTTGACGTTCATCACGTCGCCTGCTGGGTTCACGGCCAAGGAGGGACGGACCGCGTCCGCCGCTTCAGTTGACCGTTGAAACCGGTCGTTCTCTCGACAAGCACTCGTCGCCAAGTAGGGGCGCAGTCTGAGGCCGGTAAGCGCGCGTTATCCCGCCACTGCGCAGCGCATCGAGAATATGGGCCGCGAAAACACCGGCGCTCACCAAGGCCAGAAATGTTGCAAGCAAGCTCATAGGTCTTCCCTCGTGCTATTCCGCGTGATGCTTTTTGTTGAGCGAACCGAGAGCCGTCGCGTGGAGCGTCAGCCGCAGGATTGCGAGGATCGGTACAGATTCGGCACCGACCGGCACGCCAAGCGCTGTAATATGCTTGGCCGATGCTGGGCCACGCGACCGCTGTCACTCGGCCGCGATGCCAGCACCGCGACTGTAGCGGTCGCTCCGGCAACGAGTTCGCCGCGCTCGTCAGCGCGGATGAGCGCGATCCGGACCGGGACGCGTTGCGCCAGCCGCACCCAGTTGAAGGTCGGGTTGACGTTGGCAAGCAGGGTCGAGCCGTTGCTGCGATCGCGGTCTTCGATGCCGGCTGCAATGCTCTCGACCTTGCCCAGCAACGCACGGCTGCTTCCCATCAGCCGCACGTCCACGAGATCGCCGATATGGATGCGTTGCAGCTTGGTTTCCTCGAAGTAGCCCTGGACGTGCAGGGTGTCGGTATCGAGCAGCGCCATCACGCCCTTTCCGGGGCTGAGGTAGGCGCCCGGCCGCAGCTCGTTGTTGGTGACAATGCCGCTGACCGAGGCCCGCACCTCGCTGCGTTCGATGTTGAGCTTCGCAAGGGCAACATCCGCGACGGCTTGGTCATAGGCCGCCTGGGCCGAGCCTTGGATCGCGACGACCTGGTCCATCCGCTGCGTGGAAACCACGACGCCGGGCGTCAGCGCACTGTAGCGCTTCAGATCGGCATTGGCATTGTCGAGCGTGGCGCGCTTGCCTTCCTTTACCGCCTCCGCCTGCTTGAGCGCGATTTCATAGCGCGCCCGGTCGATCCGGAAGAGCACGTCGCCCTTTTGTACTTGCTGATTGTCTCGAACCAGGACCTCGCTCACAAAGCCGGAAACATCGGGAGCCACGGGGACCACGTCGGCCCGTACGTGCCCGTCACGGGTCCAGGGCGCATCAAAGTAGTAGTCCCACAGCTTGTAACCGGCCCAAAGTGCGACCAGCACGATGAGACCGGTCAGCGCGAAAGGACGCAGCGAATTGACGACGGTTTTCATGACACCAACTCCTTGGAGGCGAGGTGAGGAACGGGCGTGACGCCATCCGGTGCTTCTCGATCCCGGCGACGACTGCCGGCCTCGAAGCCGTGCATTCCCTTCTGCCATTGCAGGCCGACAATTGCCCCTTTCACGGGCTGCAGCAGAATGAGCGCCGAAAGCCCGGTGACGGGGAGCCAGATCAGCAATTCAAGCCAGGCGGGAGGTGAATAGGCGATCTCGACGGCAAGAAGCGCCGGCACGACGAGGTGGCCGACAACAGCGATCACCAGATAGGCCGGAAGGTCGTCGGCGCGTTGTGGCGTGTAATCTTCGCAGCAGACCTCGCAGTTGTCGACGACCTTGAGAAAGCGGCCGAACAGATGGCCCTGACCGCAGTTCGGGCACTTCATCGTGAACCCGCGCCATAGGGCTTTCTGCAACGAAACGGGTGCTGTCATGAGAATAACTCCGTGGAGCCCAAGACGAGGCCGGTGACCAGGCAGATGAAAAGCGCGAAATCAAACAGTGCGGGATGCCAGATCCATCGATAGAGACCGATCCGGGCAATCAGCTTGCTGGCGAAGCGCCCAAGCACGTAGGCAACCACGCTCCAGAGCAGGAGCGTCGGAACGAGCACGCCGAAAAGGTCAAGTTCGTATCTCATGCGGCGATCGTCCCAGATTCGATTTGCTGCGGTTGATAGGCCGGCGACTCCGGAAACAGCCCGGAACGAACGCCGGTGAGGCCGATCAGCACGTGATCGCGGGCTTCGCTTGCGGGCTCCCGCAGCGTCAATGCGATGGTGCTGTCGAGCTGTTCGACCAGCCGCCCCGGAAGCGGCCCCGCCGTATGGGTCCTGCAAATCGGGGCAAGGCGGGCAAAAAGCGCTTCGACTGCGGCTCTCGTGCAGCGTGACAGGCCAAAGCTCGCGCGCCTCACGCCGACAATGTTGAGCGCCGTCCGCAGTTGGCGAAGATTGGCGGCACCGCTCCTTGCATCGGCAGGAACGACGGTGATACGCGCAGCAAGCAGGGCGAGCCGATGCTGCATCAGACTGGCAAGCGCCAGGGGATCTTGCTCCGACGTCCGCTCGGCGACTGATGCAAGCGTGGTCCAATTGCTTCGCAGCAACCGGTTTGCGATCCAGTCAGCCCCGGCCAGGCGAACGATGCCGCAAGTCAAGCCGGTGAGCGCCACGCCCAGCATCAGCGCAATGCTGGAGTTGGCATAGGAGGTAAAGTCGGCCGAATAGGTCTCGGTCAAGGCCAATTGCACCGAGAGATAGATGGCAAGTATGGCGCCGAGGCGCGCGGTCGCGGGCCGCGCAGCCATCCAGCCGAACAGCACGAAAGTCGGCATCAATGCGACGATGAGCACCTCGAGAGTCGTAATCCGCGGCAACACGCCAAACAGGTAGATGCCATGGACGGCGATAACGATGAGGAACACGCCGTAGAAATTGCGGAACGCCGGAAGCGGATCGTCCACGCCGGCCAGAACGCTGCCGACGACGGCGGCGAAGAGCGGGGCGGCAACCCCGTCCGACCAGCCGGTCGCAATGGAGAAGCAACTGCAACAAAGCACCGCGAGGGCCACGGAGCCGGCCGCCAGGAGCGCAGACCAGTGGTCGCGATGCGGGACGGCAACCGCCGCGGCGCCATGAGAGAAGACGAGAGGAAGCGATTCGGGATTGCGCCCCTCGGAGATGGCCTCGCGCAGCAGCTGACAATCCTGCATGACGTCGACAAGGTTGCGCAGCCGGACCACGAGACCGGAGATCGCAATGTCGGTCCAGCCGGCATCTGCGTCCAGCACCGGGCGCATTTCATCGAGTGCTGTGCGCAGCGCGCTTGCTTCCCGTCCATCGCGCCCGCGCGCTTCGAGCCACGCCGCTGTCTTCGTGCACATGCAGGCAACGCGTGTAGCCGCCTCCTCATGCCGGTTGAGAGGCAGCTTGCGGTCTGCGATCGATCCGAGCAGCGGGAGCAGCGATAGCATATGCTGCCGGAGGCGCTGCAGCGCTCGCCCGGTATTTGCAGAAGCGGTCGCCTCATAGCCGAGATGGCGCCCGAGCTGGTCGATTTCGGAGGCCGCAGCGGCAAGACGCATGCGTTCGCTGTCACGCTCCTGATCGCTGCCACGGCCCGTCAGGACGTCCGCGGCGAGCCGGCGCGCGCCGGCGAGCCATGCATCGGTTTGTGCGGTGACCGCGGAGGCGACGCTGCGCGGCAGCACGAGCATCGCGACGACGCTCGCGCAGACGATTCCGAGCATGATCTCCTGCACGCGGGAAACGACGATGTCGAAGGCCGACTGGGGTGTCGAGACGATGGGAAATCCGAGCAGGGCCACGGTATAGCCGGCCAGCAGGAAGACGTAGCTGCGCGGCGTGCCGTCGATCAGCGAGAGATATAGAAAGATGCCGACCCACAGCGCGATGCACAAGCTGAGCAGCTCCGGCGCATTGGCGAGGTTCGGGACCAGCACGATCGTTCCCGCGCCGCCAATCAGCGTGCCCAGAATGCGATAGACGGCCTTGGAGTTGGTCGCGCCCGTGAACAGGTTCGAAGTGATGTAGACCGACGCCATGGCCCAATAGGGACGCGGCATGTCCAGCAGCAGCGCGATCGAGAACGCCAGCATCGCCGCCGCAAAGGTCCGCAGCGCGAAGATGAGGGCGGCATGTCGGTCCCGGAATGAGGCAATTTGGGTCATGGCGTCGTGGCGTCGGCGGACGGATGCTTCAGCAGTGAGCGATGATTCTGTGCGCGATGCATGACTTCGCATCGGCCAGCGAAGCCGTCGCAAATACGTTCGAAACGCATTGCTGCAGTCCTGAACGTTCCATCCCGCAGTCGACAGGAAGCGCCGACGTCTCGACGCCGCCGATGACGCCCGGTTTCAGAACCGTCACGAACACCATGAGGCACAGGATTTTGCCAGCGAACGCGGCGAGGCACAGAACGTCCTTCATGTCGGTCCCCGATCAATGGGTTTTGACTGCACTCGTCATAGGGGTTCCGGACCGCTGCGGCTTTGCCCGGATTGCCAATCGGTTTTCATTTGTTGCTGTCGGCACGGCGGCCGGAGCCTCTTCGACCGCCGCGAACGCATCGAGTGGACCGCGCTGCGCGGTCAGAGGTTCGTCTTCGCGAACGACGTTCGGCTCGGGTCTGGACGCAGCAGCGAGCGGCACTGCCGCATGCGCGGTGTCAAACACGACCCGTTCCGGCCATTTGCGGTCCGAACGAATGCGCAGATTGGCCTGTTCGCTCGGAGCGATCGCGGAATGCGAATGAACGGGGGGCGCCGGAAGCAACCAATCGGCCGCAACCAGCGACAGGAGCAGGGCGCTTCCCACCCACACAAAGTACTGACGTATCGGCATGGCAAGCGGTCTCTCAGTGGCTGATCACGGCGAGGATAGTCGCACGACGGCCCGCGGGCTTTGCATCGCGTGCTGCCGTCTTGTCATTTGTTGCGGCCGGCTGGCTCGTAAACGATATCCAGGCTCAGGCAAAAACCGAAAGCGACTGCCTGACGTTCGTCAGAGAGGATTTGGATCCTGGTGATCCCGCCGTTTGACGATATTGACCTGGCGCCTGCCCGGTCGCCTGCTTGAAGGCTCGCGTGAAATTGGCTTGGCTGGAAAAGTTGAGCGCCAACGCGATGTCCACCAAGGGCCGATCGCTGCGTACCAACAGGGCTTTCGCGCGCTCCAGGCGCTTGGTACTGACGTAGCGATGGGGAGATTCTCCGACGGCTTGTCGAAAGGCTCGCGCAAAATGGTATCTGCTTAGACACGCGATCGTTGCCATACATTCAAGGCTGAGATCGCCTTCCAGGTTCGCATCAATGTAGTCCAGCACACGAAAGAGTCTGCGCCGATCGAGCCCATGGTGAGTGCGGCGAGGAAAAAGCCGAGTGTGCGATGCGCTGGGCCGCCTTTGAAGCAACCTCGCCGCCAGACTGGATGCGAGGGCTTCGACGAGCAAATTGCCGGCGGAAGTTTCAATCTTTAGCTCGGAGGCGACGGCAAATCCGATCTCGGCCAGCAGCGGATCTTCGAAAGCTGTTTCGTAGCTCAGCGCGCCTATTGCGGATTCATCGGTCTCGTTGTCGAAATTGCTCGACGAGAAGCGGCTTAGCGGAAGATACATGTGCAAGAATTCCGGCAGATCTTCAGAGAAATCGACCACACCCTCCTGCAAGCCGGGAGGAGAGAGCCAAACCGTACCTCGCTCGGCGACTATTTGACTTTCGATGCCTGGCGCCTGCCGGGTGAGAATCGTCTGATTGCTCCGGGTGGCGACGCAAATCCGGATATCGGATTGTGGGGTCCTCCACGGGCCAACCCCTCTTTTGGCAGTGCACAATTCGGCGGTCAGGCCGGACCAGCCCCGATCCGCCGAAGATTGCAGCAACTTGCCTGGACATTCCCGCGCCCAAACGCCGCGGTGCGGCCACTGCTCGTAGCGGCCTGCGGCGGGCGCCTGCTCTGATTGCATCTCCATGTGGCGCTCCAGGATCGCATCCATCATTGTGCAAGGCTAACTTGGCATAGGCGCCGAAATTTGCTCGTTATCGGTTGTTAGAGGCTGTTAGTGTTTGCGAGTCTCACATCGCCAACAGCGGGCTCACACGAGGTAGCCGGAGACGCCGTCCCACAGCAGCTTGAGATGCCTTGTCATTGAACTCTCCTTGTCACTGTTGAGGACGGCGTTTCTCACGCCATCACCCAAGGAGATCGATTGGAGAGCCCGCCTGAGAAAGGAGCGTACGCGGAAAGGGTCCTTCCAGGCAGCGGAAGGCTCGCTCGATCTCCTCGCAAGCGAAGCCGTCTTCCGAAGTCCGGGGCGATATGGCAAAATCGGAAGGTATCCTCCCGAATTATGGAAGGGATCCGATGGATCGCCTGGAAGCGATGTCGACCTTTCTGACCGTGGTCGAGCAGGGAAGCTTGTCAGCAGCGGCGCGGCGATTGAAAACGCCGCTCACAACAGTCAGCCGCAACGTATCCGAGCTCGAGGCTCACCTGCGGACGAAGCTCTTCAACCGATCGAGCCGGCAACTGGTCCTGACGGACGCGGGCACGTCCTACGTTGCAGCTTGCAAGCGCATTCTCAACGATGTGAGCGAAGCGGAGCGTACCGCCTCTGGTGAGTACACCACGCCGACGGGTGAACTGGCCGTGACCACCCCGCTGGGCCTTGGGCGCATCATTCTGATGCCGATCATAGCGGACTTCCTCAAGACCTATCCGGACATCAAGGTGAGGATGATTCCCACCGACCAGAAGCTGAGCCTGGCCCAGGAGCAAATCGATGTCGCGGTGCGGATCGGCGAGTTGCCGGATTCGAGCCTGGTCGCGCTGCGGCTCGGCAGGACGCGCCGGGTGGTGTGCGCCAGTCCCGCCTATCTGGCGGCACGCGGAACGCCGCGCACGCCGGGAGATTTGGCCGGGCATGATTGCATCAGCTATCCCGGGTTCTCGCCTCCCGATGTCTGGGCATTCGTCAAAGGCAAGGCGACCATAGCGGCGCCGGTGCATACGCGGCTCACCGTCGGCAGCGCGGAAGCGGCTTGTACGGCAGCCCGCGCTGGCGTGGGAATTTCGATTGTCTTTGCGTACCAACTCGAAGCTGGTCCGGAAGCGGGAGCATTGACGACCGTGCTGGATGAATTCCAGCCACCATCGATGCCGGTCAATCTCGTCTACACGGCCAACCGATTTCTGCCGATCAAGGTCAGAGCGTTCCTGGACTTTGCAGCACCGCGGCTGAAGCGAGTTTTCGCGGAGTGAACCGAGGCGCTGCTCACTCCACTGTCGGGCTTCCAAAATTCGGAAGGATAACTCCCGGTTTTCCCGCCTGTTGACCCGGGCCTTTCGCCCCACCTCCCAGTCATGACCCGCCGGGAACGGCGTTACCAACTGGAGGCGAATATGGGTGAAGTCATCCAATTTATCCCGAAGGCCGAGCGTGAACGGCTCCGCCTGATACGAGAAGCCCGCGCGATCTACGACAGCGTCTTCCCGCCGGCCGATCCGGTCAGCGGGGAGCCCGACAACGCACCAATCGTCATCAACGGAACCTGGATTCATCGGGGCGGCGAACCGTTGTCGTGATCAACAACTTCGCTGTGCTCGATCGCCAATCATGAGGAGAAATCGCCATGTCAATCCGCAACACGCTTTTCGCCGCTGCGTTCGGTATCGCCTCCCTCACGGCCGCCCAGGCAGAAGGGCTGCGCCCAATCGAGGCCAAGAGCATCGACCTCGGCGCGATATCGGGGGTCGCCTACTACACTGTCGAGCGCGATGGCTTCCGCGTGGTCGCCACCCTGGCACAGGGCGAGACAGGAACACCGATCCGCATCGTATCTGTTCTTACACCTGGTCAGCGCGTGCGTCTCTCGACAGCGCAACCGGCGGGCGTGATCGAGATCAGCCGGGAAGGCGACAGCGTGCTCGTTCGCAAACTGAACACCGCCTCGAACTGAGCTTCGGCTCGTTGGCTGCGCTCGCCAAGCGGAGCGCAGCCAGGGAAACCGCACATGTCCACCGTCCATCTTCATCGGAGGACCACGGCGACACCCGAGCAGTACGTGGCCGGCCGTACTGATTTCGGCCCCGCCCGCTCGAAGCTCTTTGCCAACAGCAGCGATGCGTATCTCAAGCTGCATCATCGGACCGGCTCGCATGCCGATGTCACGGAAGGTTCGGGCGGGATCTGGGAGCGCCTGCACTACGACTGGTCCGATCCCGCCCGCGTCGTCCTCACGACGATCGACTCCAACGTCTGGGGTGGTGCGTCGGGTCACATCTACACCTTCACGCGCCGGCCCGACGGCACGACCGACGTCGATGTGGTCGTCATACGCGAGGGCAAGAACCTGATGGGGCGGCTGCTCGGCTTCGTACTCGGGACTATCGGCGGGGGAGTTTTGGAAAAGGCGTTTGAAAACTCCGTCAGAGCCATCGAAGCCCGGAACAGCAACGCTGGACGCCCAGACCCCGGCATTTCCGACCTCGCCGCCTAAGCAGTTGGATAGCACCCCGATGCCCTCGTCGCCGGCGCATGGTAGGATGTTGCCCAGAGTTCTGGTTGAAAGATCACCCCAACGGACTGCTCCGGAACGGGCAATGGCGAAACGGCTGAGGAAAACCGCGCCACCGCAGCGAAATCAGCGCGCGCACGCCCCGCGCTCGGGAGGACTGTCCCTGCTTGGGCGAGAAACTGAAATTGCTCTCATCGATCAGCTTCTCGACCGGATCCATGACGGCGGGGCCACTCTCTTTATCAGTGGGGCACCGGGAATTGGAAAATCAACGCTGCTCGAGGAGGCCAAAGTCAGGGCCCGTGATCGAGACATCGTCGTGCTGGGCATGACCGGCGTGCTCGCTGAAGTCAATCTGGCGTTTGCCGGACTTCAGCAGGCCTTGCGTCCACTCATGAAGCAGGCAAAGGCCTTGCCGCCCCGCCAGCAGTCTGCCTTGCTGAATGCGTTCGGCCTGGGCGAGGAATCTGCTGAACCACCCGATGTCTGGCTGGTCGCGCTTGCGACACTGACGCTGCTCACCGAGAGCGCAACTCACAAACCGATCCTCCTTGTTGTTGACGACGCGCAATGGCTGGATGAAGCGACGCGTGACGTGCTGTCGTTTGTCTCCCGGCGCCTGAGTTCGGATTCGATCGTTCTGCTGCTCGCTCTGCGAGAGGGTTTTTCTCTTCCATTTGGTGACGCCGACACATTGCGGCATGTCGTTTCTGCGCTCGGCGATGCCGATGCGGCCCGCCTGCTCGACATCCGGGCCCCCGGCCTTTCCGGGAAGCTGCGCGACCGATTTCTGAAGGAAGCTGCCGGCAATCCATTGGCGCTAGTAGAGTTGCCGCACAGCTTGCGAACTGAGGACGATGGGGAGGCTCCATGGCTTCCCTTGACGAAGCGACTTGAACGCACCTTCTCCAGCCGCCTGTCCGGACTTCCCAATGTCACTCAGATGCTGTTGAACGTTGCCGCCGAAAACGACGCAACGTCTCTCCACGAAATCCTGCGGGCGGGCGAAGTGCTGCTGGCCCAGAATACCGGGGTCGACGCCCTTGCGCCCGCCGTCTCCGCCCAGCTGATTGATCTCGATGCGATGCAGGTGCGGTTTCGGCATCCGCTGGTGCGATCCGCGATCCATCAAGCCGCCGACCTTGCAACGCGCCAAAGGGTTCATTCCGCGCTTGCGGCGATCATCGAGGATCAGGACCGCCGACTTTGGCATCGTGCTGCGGCGACAGTGGGGCCCGACGACGATCTGGCCGCCCATCTCGATCTCATGGCGAACCGTGCACAGAGCCGGGGCGCCAACACCATGGCCATCGAGGTTTTGCAGATCTCGGCAAAGCTGAGCAGCACGGCGAAGGCCAGGAGAGAACGATTTTTGCAGGCCGCCGAGATTGCAACCGACCTGGGACGGCCAGCGTTGCTGGAGCACCTGTTGCGGGGAGCCGAGGTTGAACCGTCGGACAAGCTGGGCACCGCTCGGGTCGGCTGGTGCCGCGAGATGAGTCAACCGCTCATGATCAACGATATCGGCAAGATTTCCGCGCTTGTAAATCTTGCTGATCAGGCGCGCGAGGCTGGCGCGAAGGACTTGGCGAGCAATCTTCTCTGGCGAGCGGCGCAACGCTGCTGGTGGAGCAACGCGAGTAGCGAGCTTCGCGCGAGCGTCCTCACCGAAGCAAGATCACTCGATTTGTCAGAGCTCGACCCACGTGGCATCGCCATATCCGCCTATTCCGAGCCGCTTCGACGAAGCGGCGAGGTATACGCGGGGCTGAAGGCGCTTTCGCAAAAGGGAGGCAACCATCCCCATGTTGCGCGGATCCTGGGAAGCACTGCGAACGTCATCGGCGCGTTTGATCTTGGCGTAAGTTTTCTGGCGGAGTCCACCGCGGGGCTGCGCAAACAGGCGCGAATCGGCAATTTGGCGCGTGCGTTGTTCGCTCAGGCATGGGCTGAAATGGAAGTCGGCGATTGGATCGGGGCGAGGCGCGAAGCTGAGGAAGCCGCCCGTTTTGCCGAGGAGACCGGATCTGCTGTATGGACGGCGGCGGCCACGATCGTGAAAGCACAACTGGCGGGGATGCAGGGCAGGCTTGAGCAAGCTGAGACATACGCGACGGAAGCGGAGCGCCTGGTCTTGTCGACTGGCGCCAGTTTCCTGCTTGCGATGCTGCAGCTGGGGCGCGGCAAAACGGCCATCGGTGCCGGTCGGCATTTGGAGGCCTTCGAGCATCTGCAGCGGCTGTTTGCGCCGGCCGATCCAGCTTTCAACTCTGGCCTGCAATTCTTTGCGCTGGCCGACTTTGTCGAAGCGGCCGTCTATTCCGACCATTGGCAGGATGCGCGCGAGCTGATCGATGAGGTCGAGAGCGTCTCCGCCCCGGATCCGGTGCCGTGGGTCGCAACGATGTTATGCTACGGCAAGGCGCTGATCGCGACGAATGAGGAGGCGGAGCAATACTTCCTGAAGGGGCTTGGGCCGGCTGCAAAAAATTGGCCCTTCCTGCGAGGGCGCCTGCTGCTCGGTTACGGCGCGTGGCTTCGCCGACAGCGCCGCTCTGCCGATGCGCGGGCGCCGCTGCGTCAGGCCCGCGATATCTTCGACGCGCTCGGCGCTTCACCCTGGAGCGATCGCGCGCGAGAGGAGTTGCGCGCAGCCGGCGAGGCAAGCCTTCGCCGGACGGCACAGGTCTGGGAAAGTCTGACCCCCCAGGAACTGCACATCGCACAGCTCGCGGCCCAGGGGCATTCGAACAAGATTATCGGGGCGAGACTCTACCTGTCTCATCGGACCGTCGGCTACCATCTGCAGCGGGTCTTTTCGAAGATCGGGATCACCTCGCGATCCGGCCTGTCGTCCGTTCTGGCGAGGGCCGGTAGCACGGCCCAGTGACCGGGTCCGTCATCAGACTGGTCATTTGACAGATGCCGCCCGCACCCTCGGGCATCTACCTTCCTTGCGTGGAAACCTGCGAGGAATGGTAGGAGGCCGCCTTGGACGTCAGATTGGAACAGCCACCCGCTGTGAACCGGAATGAACCGGAGCCTTGTTGCGACTCCTGGACGGCCGGTGGCCAAACCAGACTGGCACTGTCTTCGAAAGATCGTGGCTGGTCGTGCTTGTCAGCCGAGATGCGGTACCTTGGAAAGGGCGTGCATCCCTGGCGCGGTGCGCTGTTCGATATCGAAGTGTGCGTCGATGTCTGCGGCAATGGATCGCTCGTCACACGGCAGGCGACCGGAATCCAAGACTCGACTGTCGCTCTCCGGGATACGGTTTGGGTCACGCCCCCGAACTGGCATGAGGGCTTGATCGCGATCGCCAACGATCTGCCTGAGATCATGCATATCTATCTTCCTCCGAGCCAGTTCACCCCGGACAAGCTCGGCCTCGATATCGACGAGTCCGCGATCGGTGCGCTGAGATATGACAGAGCATTCCGGGATCCGCTGCTGGGCGAAATCGCCCGCGCCATTGTGTCGGAGCTGCAGGCGGAGACCTCCGCAGGCAGGCCGCTGGTCGAAGCGTTGGCCAACAGCATGGCGGCGAGGCTCATTCAAACACACGCCCGTGCGCCGGCCAGCACGTCCGCTGCTTCTCCAGCAAGTGAAGGTCTCGATCGTCGCAGGCTGGCACGTGTGCTGGATTACATCGAAGCAAACCTGGAAGGCGATCTTACTCTTGATGGCATGGCGTCAATTGCATGTCTGAGCCGATACCACTTTGCCCGTGCCTTCAAACAAGCGGTCGGACAAACTCCTCATCGCTACGTCAGCGTCAGACGTCTTGACCGCGCGAAAGCCTTGTTGACGCAAGGTGATCGATCGTTGGTGGATATTGCGCTGGCGCTCAGCTTTTCCGACCAAGCCAGTTTCACACGCGCATTCAGGCAAGCAACAGGACGCGCGCCCGGCCAATACCGCCGCGAGTTTGGATCGCGACAACACGATTCGTCGTCCGCTGTTATCAGGCAGGGTTTTCCGATGCTGGCGTGAATCGGCTCGCGGCATCACCAATCTCAAACACTCCGGCAAGCAATAAATGACAAAACGACAGCATGCGAAGCAAAGAATGCGGCGAACTCCTTCGCCATATTCGATTGCGACGATGAGGAGTTCCGTGATGAAGCTCATAGATGCGAGGGCATTGTCAGGTTTTGGTCGCAAGGCGGCTCAGTCAGCCTCCGACTTCGCCAGCGTCATTCACAATCTGATCATGGACGTGCGCGACAGCTACCGGCCCGAAATGCACTACATGCGCGGTCCTGGCCCAAGATGGCGGGCCAAGCATCAACCCTGGCAAAGCTCCGGTTCTGAAGCGGCACCGTCGGGCGGACACCATCAGTTGTCGCCAGTGTATGTACGCCGTCGCGGGACGGCCAACCCCACCCGATAGCCGGTCGAGGTCATGCAATCATGTTCGCGATAGCCGTGTACCTCCTTGCGGTTTCGCTCCTCCTCAACCTGGCGACACTCTCGAGAGTCGAATCCCCGGAGCGCGACCGCATCTTCGATGGAGCCTCTAATCGCGCTCGTTGGGTGGAAATCCGGGGATGGGTGCTGCTCGCTGGCGCCGGCCTTTGCATCGCATTGATGGCTGTGCTGAGTGGTTCGGTGCAAGCCGGCGTCGCCCTCGAAGAACGCAAACTGCCGATGAAGTTCACTTGGGTCGATTGCCAGCCGAATTGCCGGGGCTGGGTCAGCGCGACCGGTATCGTGACTGACGATAGTCCGGGGGATTTTGATGAATTCGCTCGTGGACGACAACTCGGCGGCGCTACCATCGTGCTGGATTCGAGCGGCGGTTCGGTCAACGCCTCGATCGCGCTTGGAAGGCGTTTCCGCGAGCTAGGGGCACTGACCACTGTCGGCGTCAGCGTTCAGGCCAATACCCAGAGTGCTCCTGTAGGTGTGGCGCCCGAAGCCTATTGCGAATCGATGTGCGTGTTTCTTCTTCTGTCGGGCAAGACGCGTTACGTGCCCGAGACTGCCCATGTTCGGGTGCATCAGATCTGGCTCGGCAACCGCGCCAATGACCCCAAGGCCGCAACCTACAGCGCGGACGATCTGGTGATCGTGGAACGCGATATCGGGCGTCTCGCCAAATACACCTTCGATATGGGCGGCGCGGGCGACCTGTTGTCGCTGTCGCTGAACGTGCCGCCGTGGGAAGATCTGCATGAACTGTCTCGGGACGAGTTGCGACTGACCAATCTCGTCACGACCGATTTGGTTGTTCAGGCGAGCAGCCCCAATGCAGCGGTGGTCGAGCCGACCCCTCAACCGCTGCAGGGTCGCTTCGGCAGCAGCGCGGTTGCGACCTCTCCAGAGCCGGCAAAACCTGTTAAGTCGGCGGAAGCTACGAGCCGCAGGGGTGGCGTGAGAGCGGCAATGACCCCGCCCGGGCAGGAGTAGCAGGTAGTCCCAGTCTTCAAGACCGCTAAGGCGTCCCGTTCCGGGTCGTACACGCGTCGTTGGTCGCGCTGTTCGGGAGATCGCATATGTCCTGCTGGCTCGCGGTTCGACCTGCGCGGGGCGGTAAAGCATGCTGGCCTCGGTCGTCCTCATCATCCGACGCCAGGGCTTCATCAAGGGGCTTGAACACTTGCGCTCCTTGCTCCGGACAGAACAGGTCTTGCGCGCGCGACCTCGGCATTTTGTGACTCCCCATTACCTCAGATAGTCTTGAGGGAGCGGCCATTATCCCGCATCTGCGTCTGCCGCCCCGCTCGCCAGCAACAAATGACAAAGCCACAGCACGCGATGCAAAGCCAAGGACCGCTCACTTCACTACGGTCGATGTGTTGAAACGAGATGCCTGCTGCAATCGCAGGCCCCGCATCGAACGGAGATCGAAATGGCAACCGCTACTGCGCTCAAGCATTCGGCAACGAAACAGCTTCCGCTGCCGAATGCCGACTTCTTTCAATTCGCTGAACTGCTCTCCGAGGAGGAGCGGGCGGTCGTCAAAAAGGTGCGCGACTACATGCAGACAGAGGTCGCACCCATCATCAACAAGCACTGGGTCGAGGACTCGTTTCCGTTCGAATTGCTGCCCTCCTACAAGGAGCTGAACATCGCCGGTCTCGGCATCAATGGTTACGGTTGTCCGGGCGGAAGTCCTGTCCTGTTCGCTCTGGTCGCCCTGGAGATCGCGCGGACCGACGTTTCGTTCTGTACCTTCCATGGTGTCCACACCGGTCTCGCGATGAATTCCATCTATCTCGCGGGCACCGAGGAGCAGAAGCAGAAGTGGCTGCCGTCGATGGCGCGCATGGAAAAGGTCGGCTGCTTCGCGCTGACGGAGCCACTGGTAGGTTCGGGGACCGGTGCCGGTCTCACGACCACGGCGAAACGGGACGGCGACACCTGGATCCTCAACGGCCAGAAGCGCTGGATCGGCAATGCGCCGTGGTGCGACATCTCGATCGTTTGGGCACGTGACGTCGCCGACGACCAGGTGAAGGGCTTCGTCGTCGAGAACAAGACGACGCCCGGTTTCAGCGTCGAGAAGATGCAGAACAAGATTGCGCTGAAGGTTGTGCAGAACGGTCAGATCACGATGACCGATTGCCGCGTGCCTGATGCGAATCGCCTCCAGGGAGGCAAGGGAACGTTTCGCGATCCCGCGCTGGTGCTGCGCGGCACCCGACATGGCGTTGGATGGGAGATCACCGGAGCGCAGATGGGGGCCTATGAAATCGCCCTCAAATATGCCCAGGAACGCCTGCAGTTTGGCAAGCCGATCGGCTCGTTCCAGCTGGTGCAGGAGTTGCTGGCGAAGATGCTGGCCAACATCGTGGCCTGCCAGTGCATGCTGTTCCGCTCGGTGCAGCTGGAAGCCGAAGGCAAGCTGACGGATGCGCAGGCCGCGATCGTCAAGGCATTCTGCACGAGCAAGGCGCGGGAAACGGTCGCCTGGGCCCGCGAGTTGCTGGGCGGCAACGGAATCCTGGTCGACTACAACGTGGCGCGCTTCTTTGCCGATACGGAAGCGATCTACTCCTACGAAGGCACCTATCAGATGCAGAACCTGATCGTCGGCAAGGCGATCACTGGCTTCAGCGCCTTCGTCTGATGTCGCGAACGGGCCGGCACTCGGCTGCCGGCCTCAACCTCAGCCAGGACCAATCAACATGTCAACATCAGCAATGACGCCGTCACTGGCGGTTTCCTCCAATGCTTCACCCGCGGGAGCATTGACGCTTGCGAATGTTCTCTACGAGACGCGCGGCGCGATCGCCTGCGTGACGGTCAACCGGCCCAAGGTCCTCAACGCCTTGAACCTGCCGACCTGGCGGGATTTGCGGACCGCATTCGAGGCGGCGCAGAATGACGCCGCCGTGCGTGGCGTCATCCTGACGGGCGCGGGCGACAGGGCTTTCATTGCCGGCGCTGACATCAGCGCCCTCGCGCAAGCCGCCGCGATCGACGCCGAGCGGTCCAGCCGCCTCGGACAACAGGTCCTCGATCTCATCGAGAATCTCGGCAAGCCGGTGGTCGCGGCGATCAATGGCTTTGCGCTCGGCGGCGGCTGCGAGACCGCGATGGCCTGCACCATCCGCGTCGCCGTGGAACACGCGAAGTTCGGCCAGCCGGAGGTCAAGCTCGGGTTGATTCCAGGCGGCGGCGGCACGCAGCGACTGCCCCGGCTCGTCGGCAAGGGCCGGGCGCTTCAGCTCATCCTGTCGGGTGGAACCATCAGCGCGCAGGAGGCGCATCGTATCGGGCTCGTCAACGAGGTCGTCGCAGCATCCGATCTGATCCCGCGCGCTGAAGCGATCCTGAACGAGATCGCCACGAACGCACCGCTCGCCGTCAAATTCGCGCTCGACGCCGCCAACAAGGGAATGGAGACGAGCCAGAGCGAAGGTCTCGCCCTCGAGGCCTCCTATTTCGGCCTGTGCGCGGGCACCGACGACAAGAAGGAGGGCACTTCCGCCTTTCTCGAGAAGCGCGCACCGCAGTTTCAGGGTCGCTGAACAACCAACCTATCCAACTCAGGAGCCATCAATGGCGAACGAAAATATCTTCTCTGGCTTGAAGGTCGTCGACCTGTCCAGCTTCGTTGCGGCACCAGGCGCGGCCGTAATCCTCTCCGACTTCGGCGCCGATGTCATCAAGGTCGAGCCGCCCCAAGGCGACATGTGGCGGCAAGGGCACCACACGCCGGTCCAGCCGCAATCCGAAGAGGCCTATCAGTGGCATCTTGCCAATCGCAACAAGCGCAGCATTGCGCTCGATCTCAAATCCCCGGGCGCGCAGCAGATCCTATTCGAGCTGGCCAATTGGGCCGATGTGTTCATCGTCAACACCCCGCACCATGCGCGAAAGAAGCTGAAGCTCGAATATGAGGACGTCGCGGGATGGAATCCGCGATTGATCTACGCTGATCTGACCGGCTTCGGCGAGAACGGACCTGACGCTGACCTGCCCGGCTTCGACGTCACGGCGTACTGGGCGCGCAGCGGCCTGTTGTCGATGACACGCGATGCCGGTGTGCCGCCGACCTGGCTGGTGGGCGGCAGCGGCGACAACGCCACGGCGGTCGGCCTCTATTCGGCGATCGTCACGGCCGTCTATCGGCGCGAGCGCACCGGCAAGGGTTCGCATGTCACGACCTCACTGCTTGCCCAGGGTGTTTGGTCGGCGAGCGTTTCGATCCAGGCGGCACTCGCCGGTGCGAAGTTTCCGCCGCGCCACGATCGCACGCATCCCGCCAACGCGGCGATGAACGTCTATCGGTCCTCCGATGAAACCTGGTTCGTTCTCATCATCACCCCCGACAAGTTCGTGACCGTCGTGAAGGCGATCGGCCGGGCCGATCTGCTGAGCGATCCCCGCTTCTCCAGTCCGGCGCAGATCCTGGCGAATATGACGCCGCTCACCGCCATCTTCGACGAGCTTTTCAGCAGTCGGACCATGTCGCACTGGCATTCGGTCTTCGCCGGCCTGAACGTCACCTTTGGCGAAGTCCGTGGACCGCAGGAAGTGATCAACGATCCGCAGCTCCTGGACAACGAGATCATCGTTCCGCTCAACGGCGCCGGCGGCAAGCTGACCTCGACCATCTCGAATCCGATCCAGGTGCACGGCGTCGCCAAGGCGGCGGCCCGGCGCGCGCCCGGCCTCGGTGAGCACACCGAGGAGATTCTTGGCGAGCTCGGCTTCGACGCCAACGACATCGACGGCCTGCGCGCGAGCGGCGCCGTGCCGAAAACGAAAGAGCACGCGATCTAACCGCTCCCGATGCGACAGAAGGAAGCACACAATGGGTGACATCATCACGGAAACGTCCGGCGGCATTCTCCGGGTCGAGCTCAATCGGCCGGCCCAGAAGAATGCAATGACGGCCGCCATGTACACCAGCCTCGCCGCCATCTTCCAGGAAGCTGACAAGGACGAGGCGATCCGGGTCGTGCTCTGGCACGGCGCCGGGGATGCATTCTGCGCCGGCAACGACATCGGAGATTTCCTCAAGAATCCGCCTGGACCAGGCGAGTCCCCGCAGACCGCCCTGATCAATGCGTTCATCGCGTTTGAAAAGCCGATTGTCGCGGCCGTGCGAGGCGCCGCGGTCGGCGGCGGCACCACCATGCTGACGCACTGCGACTTCGTCTACGCGGGCGAGAGCGCGAAGTTCAAGCTGCCGTTTATCGATCTCGCGCTGGTGCCGGAATTCGGCTCGAGCTTTTCGATACCGGCGCGCGTTGGGCAACTTCGGGCGGCGGAAATGGTCTTGCTCGGCGAACCGTTCACGGCCGCGCGGGCGGCCGAGCTCGGCATCGTGACCCGCGTCGTGCCCGATCGCGATCTTCTCGCGGTCGCCGCTGCCACCGCGCAGAAGCTCGCGGCAAAGCCGGCCGGTGCGTTGCGCGCCTCCAAGCAGCTCATGAAGCAGGCTTCGATCAACCAGCTCAGAGAGGCCGCGAAATTCGAGAGCCGCGAGTTCAGCGCGCGGCTGCGCTCCGCGGAAGCCACTGAAGCCTTCACGGCGTTCCGGGAAAAGCGGGCGCCGAATTTCACCAATCTGCCGAAGCCGCTCCCTGCTGAATAGACCAGCGCCAGCGAACCGACACAAAAGGACAGACCATGACCTTACTCCATGCCACGCAGACAAGAGCCGCATCGGGCGCGACCCGCTCGGGCCGGCTGTTTCTTCTCGACTTGAGCGGCGGCCGCGTCCTGTCGATGGATCCTGACGGCTCGCATTCCCAGCTCATCGCGGCCGACTGCCCCCATCCCGACGGGATTGTCGTCGACGTCGACGCGGGTCACGTCTACTGGACCAATATGGGTGCCGTTCCCGGCCGGAACGACGGCTCCATCGAACGCGCCGATATCGATGGACAGAACCGCAGGTTCATCGTTGCACCGGGCGGCACATTCACGCCGAAGCAGCTCCATCTCGATAAGGAGAACGGCAAGCTCTACTGGTGCGATCGCGAGGGCATGCGAGTGATGCGATCGAATCTCGATGGCTCGCAGATCCAGACGCTCGTCCAGACCGGGCAGGGCGACAATGACCGGCGCGATCAGAGCAGATGGTGTGTTGGGATCACGATCGATCCGGAACGTGGACAGATCTACTGGACGCAGAAGGGCGGAGACAACGCCGAAGTCGGCCGTATATTGCGCGCCGGGATCAACATCCCGAAGGGCGAGACGGCGGCTGATCGCAGCGACATCGAGGTCTTCTTCAACGGGCTCCCGGAGCCGATCGATCTCGAGCTAGATCTCAAGCATCGTATCCTCTACTGGACCGATCGCGGCAATCCCCCGCGCGGCAACACGGTGAACCGCGCGCCCATCGACGCGAAGCCAGCGCAGAATGTGCCGGAGATCGTGGTCTCGGACCTGATGGAAGGCATCGGCATCGCACTGGATGTTCCGGGCAACCGCATGTTCGTAACCGATTTCGCCGGCTCGCTCTATGCGGCGAAGCTCGACGGGACGGAGAAGCGGATGCTTCTCGGTGCCCAGGGAAATCTCACCGGCGTCGCCTACGTCGAAGTCTGACAACCAGATCGGAGCATACCCATGACCAGTACCAAACCCATTCGTCGCGTCGCAATCATCGGCACCGGCGTGATCGGCGCGAGCTGGGCTGCGCAGTACCTCGCCAAGGGACTTGAAGTCGTCGCGACGGACATTGCGCCCGACGCGGAAGCCGCGCTGCGGAAGTTCGTGAAGTCGGCCTGGCCGGCGCTCGAGCGACTTGGCCTATCGCCTGGCGCATCGCTGGCCAAGCTGAAGTTCACCGCCCACCTGGTCGAAGCGGTCGCCGGCGTTGACCTGGTCCAGGAGAACGGACCCGAGCGGCTGGAGTTCAAGCAGAAACTGTACAAGCAGCTCGACGAGCTGCTGCCGCCGGACGTGATCATCGCGTCGAGCTCATCCGGGATCAAGATGAGCGACATTCAGTCGGGCGCTGCTTTGCATCCCGAGCGTTGCGTCATCGGCCACCCCTTCAATCCGCCGCACCTGATCCCTCTGGTTGAGATCGTCGGGGGGACCAAAACCTCGGAACAGACAATCCAGCGGGCGATCGCGTTCTACAAGTCGATCGGCAAGAAGGCCGTAAGGCTCAACAAGGAAATGCCGGGCCATGTCGCCAACCGCCTGCAGGGCGCTTTGGCGCGGGAAGTCTACTACCTCGTTGCGGAGGATGTGCTGAGCGCGGCCGACGTCGACGACGCCTTGTCCTGGGGGCCGGGGCTGCGTTGGGGCATCATGGGCAACATGATGCTCAACCATCTCGGCGGTGGCCATGGCGGCATCGAGCATTTCCTTCACCAGTTTGCCGGTCCGCTGAGCGCGTCGTGGAAAACGCTCGGCTCGCCCGAGCTCACGCCCGAGGTCCGGAAGAAGCTGATTGACGGCGTTCATGCCGAGGTCGGATCGCGCACCATCGAAGAGCTCGAGGCAGAGCGGGACGAGATTTTGCTCGGTCTTCTCGAACTCCGCCGCAAGCGTCCGGGAATGTCGCGCGAGGGCGCCGAAGTCTAGCAGGGGATCGGCCACATCCTCGCAACGGCAAAATCGAAAACCACACCAACGACTGTGGCTTGAGGGATCGATCACCATGTGCATGCCCGCGATTCCGTTACCGCGCCTTCGGCTGACTTCGCGATCCGGCTGGGTGGATCGCCTGCCGCATTTCATCAGCCTGGCCAAGCCGCGCGTCATGGCGCTCGCGCTGTTCACTGCCTTCGTTGGGTTGATGATCGCACCGGTACGCCTGGAACCACTTCCAGGCGTCATCGCAATTCTGGCAATCGCAGCTGGCGCCGGTGCCGCCGGCGCATTGAACATGTGGTACGACGCCGATATCGACGCCGTCATGGCCCGCACCGCGATGCGGCCAATTCCCCGCGGCAAGGTCTCGAAGGCTGAGGCGCTCGTTTTCGGAACCATCCTAGGCACCATCGCCGTCGCGACACTCGCATTGGCGACGAATCTCGCGGCGGCCGCACTGCTCGCCGGCACGATCCTCTTCTATGTCTTCGTCTACACGGCATGGCTGAAGCGGGCGACGCATCAGAACATCGTCATCGGCGGCGCCGCCGGCGCGCTGCCGCCCATGATCGGATGGGCCGCGGCGACCGGGCAAGCCGGGCTCGAGCCGCTCGTGCTTTTCCTCATCATCTTTCTCTGGACGCCGCCCCATTTCTGGGCTCTCGCGCTCAATCGCACAGATGACTACGCCCGGGCCGGCGTTCCCATGCTGCCGCTTGTTGCCGGACGGGGCGCGACGGGCCGGCAGATCCTGATCTACAGCGCCTTGCTTGTCGTCGCTTCGGAGCTGCCTTGGGCACTCGAGCTTGCCGGCGCGATCTATGGCGTAATTGTCGCCGCCTGCGGCGCGGTTTTCCTCTGGCTCGCACTCCAGCTGAGCAGGAGCGCTGGAAACAATCGTCGCGCGGCGCACAGGCTGTTCGCCTTCTCCATCGCCTATCTGTTCCTGCTGTTTGCGACCGTTCTCGTCGATTACAGCAGCGGTTCATTCGCATCGATACGCTTGTCCTATGACGACCGGGGCCGCGTGTCTCCGCCTTCGATGCAACAGCCAAGCGCTGCGCATGACACGCGCACGTCTAGGGTTCGGGAGTCGTGAGATGCGGTACCGTTCGTTCACCCTGCTCCTGTTTGCTGCCGCGACGCTCGGCGGCTGCGATGGAGGCGTGCTGGATCCCAAGGGCCCGATTGCGCTTGCCGAGCGGCAGATCCTGTTCAATGCGACCGGCATCATGCTCGCGATTGTGATCCCGGTGGCCATTGCGACGCTTGGCGTGGCCTTCTGGTTCCGGGCATCGAACGAGCGCGCACGCTATCGGCCGGATTTTGTCTATTCCGGCCGCATTGAGATGCTGGTTTGGTCGATCCCGCTGATGACCGTGCTCCTTGTCGGCACCGTGGCCTGGATCGGCGCCTACGATCTCGACCCGCCCAAGCCGCTTGCCTCCGCCACAAAACCGCTCAAGATCCAGGTCGTCTCGCTCGACTGGAAATGGCTGTTCATCTACCCGGAGCAGGGGATCGCGAGCGTCAATCATCTGACGATCCCGGCCGGCAGACCGGTCAGCTTCGAGCTGACATCCTCAGGCGTCATGAACAGCTTCTTCGTGCCGCAGCTCGCCGGCCAGATCTACACCATGGCCGGAATGGTGACACGCCTGAACCTCGTGGCTGACCATCCCGGCACATATCGCGGGATGTCGGCGAATTACAGCGGCGCGGGCTTCTCCGACATGGTCTTCAAGGTCGACGCGGTGGCGCCCGACGACTTTGCGCAATGGGCTAATGCGACGCGCAGCGCCGGCCCGGTGCTCGACGCACAATCCTATGCCGCGCTGGTGAAGCCGAGCAGGGCGGTTGCGCCCTTTACCTATCGATCGGTTGCGGGCGGCCTGTTCGCTGACATCGCGAATGCCGCAATGGAGCCGGCCGCGGGTCTCTGCGTCGCTTATCCCAAATCCATGAGGGCAGAACGATGAACCTGTTGGGCAAACTCGATTGGACTGCCATTCCGCTTCATGAACCGATCATCATGGGAACGGTAGGAATCGTCGGCGCTGTCGTCCTGGCGGCTCTCGCATGGGTCACCGTCAGGGGACACTGGCTGTATCTCTGGCGAGAGTGGATCACATCGGTCGATCACAAGCGCATCGGCGTGATGTATATCGTCCTCGCGCTGCTCATGCTCGTGCGCGGTTTCGCGGATGGGATCATGATGCGGACGCAGCAAGCGGTTGCTGCCGGCGGTGCGCAGGGATATCTGCCGCCCGAGCATTTTGACCAGATTTTCTCGGCGCACGGCACGATCATGATTTTCTTCGTGGCCATGCCGCTCGTGATCGGACTGATGAATTTTGCCGTGCCGCTGCAGCTCGGCGTCCGCGACGTGGCGTTCCCGACCATGAATTCCGCGAGCCTCTGGCTGACTGCGACGGGAATCCTGCTGATCAACGTCTCGCTTTTCGTCGGTGAGTTCGCAAAGACCGGCTGGGTTGCCTATCCGCCGCTCAGCGAGCTGCAGTTCTCGCCGGGCGTCGGCGTCGACTACTACCTCTGGTCCCTGCAGATCGCGGGCATCGGGACCTTGTTGAGCGGCGTCAATTTCGTGACCACGATCCTGAAGATGCGGGCCCCTGGCATGAGCTACATGCGCATGCCGGTGTTCTGCTGGACGGCGCTCGCCTCGAATTTTCTGATCGTGGCTGCCTTTCCGGTGCTTACCGCGCTGTTCGCAATGCTGCTGCTTGATCGTTATCTCGGCTTTCACTTCTTCACGCTGGACGCCGGCGGAAATGCGATGATGTACGTGAACCTGTTCTGGGTCTGGGGTCACCCCGAAGTCTACATCCTGGTCCTGCCGGCATTCGGCATCTATTCGGAGGTGAGCGCGACATTCTCCGAAAAGACGCTGTTCGGTTACCGGTCGATGGTGGGTGCGACCCTGGCCATCTGCGTGCTCTCCTACACCGTGTGGCTGCATCATTTCTTCACCATGGGTGCCAGCGCCGGCGTAAACGCCTTCTTCGGCATCACAAGCATGATCATCGGGGTGCCGACGGGCGTCAAAGTCTTCAACTGGCTGTTCACGATGTATGGCGGTCGCGTCCGGTTCTCGGTGCCGGTGCTTTGGACAATCGGCTTCATGGTGACGTTCGTGTTCGGAGGCCTGACCGGAGTTCTGCTGGCGTTGCCGGCCGTCGATTGGCAGGTACACAACAGTGTCTTCCTGGTCGCCCATTTCCATCACGTCATCGTCCCGGGTGTCCTGTTCGGCGCGATTGCCGGCTACAATTACTGGTTCCCGAAGGCATTCGGCTTCAAGCTCGATGAGCGCTGGGGTATCGCGGCGTTCTGGTGTTGGTTCATCGGCTTCCATCTCGCCTTCATGCCGCTCTACGTGACCGGCCTCATGGGCATGACCCGCCGCCTGCAGCACTACGATGTCCTCGCCTGGCAGCCCTGGCTGTTGGTCGCCGAGGCCGGCGCCGTCATCGTGATGGCCGGCATCATCTGTCAGGTCGTCCAGCTCGTGGTGTCCATTCGCAACCGCGAACAGCTCCGTGATACGACGGGCGATCCGTGGAACGGCCGCACCTTGGAATGGTCGACCGCGTCACCGCCGCCCGCCTGGAATTTTGCGGTCCTGCCGCGTGTTGATGAGATCGATGCCTTCTGGGCGAAGAAGCAGCGCGTGCTCGCAAAGCAGGACTTGCGTCAGTGGCAGCGCAGCTACGAGCCGATCGAAGTGCCCAAGAATGGTTCAGCCGGATTTTTGACGGCGTTCTTCGCAACGGTCACCGGCTTCGCTCTGATCTGGCACATCTGGTGGTTGGCGGGCCTCGGCCTTCTCGGCGCGGCCGTGACGTGGCTCGCCTTCATGTTCCGCGGGGAGGACGAGGTCGAGATTTCGGAAGAACAGCTCGACCATTTCGATCGGGCACATCAGGTGGAGGTCTCGCTATGAACGTCCTGGTCGATGCAAATGCTGTCCGCACCGGCGAGCCGATTAATGTTAGCGAGGCGGGACTCGCACCCAAGCGAATCGTCGCCGGCTTCGGGTTCTGGATCTTCCTGCTGAGCGACATCGTGATGTTCTCGGCGCTGTTTGCGAGCTATGCCGTGCTCGCAAAGGCGAGTGCGGGCGGCCCGACCGGCGCCCAGTTGTTCGATCAACGCAACGCCGCGATGGAGACCGCCCTTCTACTGCTCTCCAGCTACAGCTGTGGTCTGATGTCGTTGGCCATCAATTCGCGCCATCAGCTCGGCACCTGCCTTGGTGCCGTGGTGACGATCCTCCTGGGGGCGGCATTTCTCAATCTCGAATTCCGCGAATTCCAGGACATGGTTGCGGCGGGGGCGTCACCGCAACGTAGCGCATTTCTTTCCGCCTTCTTCACGCTGGTCGGTTGTCACGGACTGCACGTAGTGATCGGACTGGTCTGGCTCGTCCTCATGATGGTTCAGCTGTCGCTAAGGGGATTTCAAGCCGTCGTGGTGCGCCGCCTGCACTGCTTCTCGCTGTTCTGGCACGCGCTCGACATCGTCTGGGTCCTGATATTCACGATTGTCTACCTGATGGGAGTCCTTCCATGACTGAAATGCGTTGGGACGTTGCACCGGGAGACAGGCCAGCCATCCCGGCCGCGGAGCGAAGCGCCTCTGCGGGCGTTCTCGTGTACACGATCGGCCTGCTGCTGGCAGCGATCCTGACGGCGACGTCCTTCTGGGTGGCCAACACTTCGGCGATCTGGGCTCCCGGCGTGCCGGCCGGGCTTGCTGTCCTGGCCATCGCTCAGATGGGGGTGCACCTGGTTTTCTTTCTTCACATCACCACGGGAGCGGACAGCACTCACAATGTCCTGGCGCTGGCATTTGGCGTGCTCATCGTATTTTTGGTTCTCGCGGGGTCGCTCGTGATCATGGCGAACTTGAATGAGAACATGATGGCGCACGGCGAGGTGATGAATTTGCAAATGCGACGCTGAACGATATGGATGCTTCCATCATCTCTGCACTCGCGGCTCTCTCCGGCGCAACTATTGGCGGCCTGACGAGCGGGGTGGCGAATTGGCTGAATCACCGAAGCCAGATCCGCGCGCAATGGCTGCTCCATGAGAAGAACCGGCGACAGATACTCTATCGGGATTTCATCGAAGAAGCCGCGAGATGTCACATCGATGCGCTTCAGCATCATGAGGTCGGCGATGGCGCCCCGGGACTGGTTGCGCTGTATGCAAAGCTCAACAGGATGCGGGTGCTGTCCTCGAAGCCGGTCGTGCGAAGCGCCGAGCACATCGCCAAGACGATCATGGACACCTATCTAGAGCCGGACAAGAGTTTCGGCGAACTGCGTGACATGGCAAAATGCGGATCCATCGATCTGCTGCGCGAATTCAGCGAAGCCTGTCGTGAGGAGTTCGACGAGATGCGCGACCGCCAGCTTTGACCGGGGATACGGGCAGTGGCACCCTTGAGAGGCACCATCCCGCCTGTCCAGCGGAACCGTCGCTCGCATCGAATGTCACGGGCCTCCTGGGCGGATACGTCGGCCTGCTGTCGACAGCAACCCATGACAAAATCACGGCAACCAGAGCAAAGCCGTGGCCGGTGAAATCCTGCATAACGGATTGGTACCGGTCGAAGGAAGTCGGACATGACCCAGGTATATTTTCACCGCTCCACGACGAAGAAGGTTTTTCTCGATCACCACGGCGCCGTGGTGAGCGATCTCGCTGAGGCACGCGATCACGCGACCCGGCTCGTGCAATCCTTCATCAAGGAGCACAGCCTTGAGGATTGGCGTGACTGGGTCCTGCATGTCAGCGACGACCAGGGCGATGAGCTGTTCGTCGTGCCTTTCGTCTTCGTACTTGGCAAGCCGCATTGAGGTCAGCATGGGCGCAATACGATCGCGACAGCGCTGCTTCGCCGAAGGGTGAACGAAGTCGCGAGAAGAGTGCAGACTCATCGGGATGGCTCACGATCCGTATCGGCCCGAGCGTCACCACATGCGCGGGCCAGGCCCAAAATGGTTCGCCAAACATGGCGGATCCGCATCCGTCACGATTTTGCGGAACGCAAGCGTTGAGTTCCCGGCGCGTCTCTCCTCCCTGTCCCTCGCCGGGCTTCCCGCGGCCGGTCCTTTCCCCTCCCGAGGACCGGCCGCCCCTTCTTGGCCCGATCCGAGAAACAGCATTGAGACGCGAACTCAACAACGCGAATGACCAGGACACCTGGAGCGCACAATGAAGAAATGTCTCACCCATGCGATCGCCGCGAGTTGCCTGACGGCTTCGTATCGGCCGCACAAGCCCACTCGTCCTCTGACGGGTCATGGGACTTCGCCCGTAATCTCATGGCTCCGGATCGGCCGGTTGTGCGATCCAATTTCGTCATCTCCTTCACGCGCTATTAGGCCTTTTCCTAACTAAGCTCACGTCAACCGTTGGATTCAAGCCGACTTCATTGGCCCAGCCGATTTCAGACTGCGGTTGAATGTGCGTCGTCTTTGGCGTTCTCTTTGTGTCGATGCGTCTTGCGAAGAAATCGCTTCACACGTGCGACTGAGAAGCTGGCGTTCGCTTGAGAGGCAAAGCGACCGTAAGGGGGCGGAGGAAAAGTGGATAACGCTTCGAGAGAGGCAGTCGGACTATGCAACGCGTCACGCAGCGTCGTCGGTTCATTCTGATCTCTGATACGTCGGGCCGCGATAACAGTGATCTGCCTCATCGATTCAGACCTGTGGGGCCTAGAGTGACTACGTCCGCTTCGCTCCAATAGCGACCAAGTTCGTGCGGCAGCGCGATATGTCGCGATGGGCCACACGAGCGGTTTAGTCCTATCGCGCTGAGCGGAAGCGCGTGACAAGTTGTCAGGGGATCTTTCCGCGCGCCTTGTTAGCGGCAGACCACCGCCGCTCGATCTCTTTTACAGCCCTCTTCATGCTCGCCAGATACTTCTTGGCTGCCATTTCAGGAGTCATCGAGGATGAGAAGAAGATCAGATTGAGACTGCCGAGAACGGGCCCCCCGCTTGGAATGGCCAGTGCGATCGCACTGATGCCCGCCTCCGATCCACCAACCGACGATGCGTAGCCGTCCTTCTTTGTTTGCGCTAGAATATCGTTGATGAAGCGGTTGTCCTTCGCCAACGCCGCGTCTTCCTCGACCAGCGATGCGGTCAGGTCCAGCATTTCACGCCGTAGCGTCGGCTCGGAGGCGGCCAGGATGGCCTTCCCAAGCGCACTGCGCACCAAGGATCTCCTCCTTCCGACCATTGAGCGATGAACGGAGAACGGACTGAAAGGATGCGTGCTCTCCCGGATGAGCACCGAGCCAAGCTCGAAGACGCCGAAGTCACTGGGCCATGAAACGTCATCCAGAAGACCGAACATCGCGGGCAGAGCCGCCTGGCTCGATAAGTCGCGCGAAGACACCCCTTCGCTCAAGGCGCGCACCTGCGGCGTCAACGCGAACAGCGCGTTCGTCTCGTCCAAGGTCACGTAGCCATCTTCGCGTAACGTATCGAGCAAGCGATAGCAGGTTGTCCGGTTGAGGCCGGTCCTCTTCGCGAGCTGCACGACGCTCGACGGCCCGCTCGCGTTGAGCTCGTTGATCAGGGCCAACCCTCGGGAAAGTGCCCTGACGTTGCGAGCATGATCGCCTCCAGTCGTGTTCGCAGTGCGAACATTTCACAGACCGACATGGAATCATAGTTCAATCTGAGGCAATCCATCGCCCGCACGCCCAAACAGGCGGCGACGGGAGGAAACGATGGTTCATTCAAGCTTCTATTTGTCCGCGGCCGTGTGTCTGGTCTTGGTGGCGCCAGCGGCGGCGCAGACCACCCGAGGCACTCCGAACCTCAGCGATGGCAGGGTCAAGATCGGCGTTCTGACCGACATTGCCGGTCCGACATCCATGGCGAACGGCAAGGGTTCGGTCGTCGCCGCCCAGATGGCTGCCGAGGACTTCGGCGCTGGCCTGAACGTCGAAGTGATCTCGGCCGACCATTCCGGCAAGCCCGACATCGGATCCCAGATCGCCGGCCGCTGGTTCGACGTGGAAGGCGTCGATGCAGTCGCGGACATGCAGGGCTCGCCGATCGGCTTCGCCGTGCAGAACATGGCCGCGCAGAAGAGCAAGATCATGCTGCTTTCGGGATCGACCTCCTCGGACTTCAACGGCAAGGCCTGCTCGCCGCTCACGGTCCAGTGGACGGTCGATACCTACAATCTCGCAAAGGGCGCAGCCAAGTCCGTGATCGAGGCAGGTGGAACCAAGTGGTACTTCCTGACCGTCGATCAGGCGTACGGCAATGCCTTGACGCGCGATACGTCAGAGCAAGTCAAGCTCAACGGCGGCCAAGTGGTGGGCAACTCCGTGTTTCCGCCGAACACGTCCGACTTTGCATCCTTTCTGCTGACCGCCTCCAGCGCCGGCGCCAATGTCATCGCGATCGCGGCTTCCAGCGGCGATACCGTGACCGCGCTGAAGCAGGCCGATGAATTCGGGCTGAGCGCGAAAGCCAAGATCGTGCCGCTGCAATCGGTGCTGACGGACGTGCACGCGGTGGGCCTGAAGATCGCGCATGACGCCTACGAAGTGTCCCCGTTCTACTGGGACCGGACGTCCGAAACGCGCGCTTGGGCCGAGAAATTCTTCACGAAGGCGAAGCAGATGCCGACCGGTTTCCACGCCGGCGTCTACTCCTCGGTCGCGCACTACTTGAAGGCAGTGAAGGCGACCGGCACCGACGACGCACCGACCGTGATGAAGCAGATGGAAAAGGAGCGGGTACACGACTTCTTCGCGGCCGACGGCTACATCCGCGAAGACCGCAAGATGATCCACGACATGTACCTGCTCCAGGTGAAGAAGCCCGGAGAGAACAAGGGCGATTGGGATCTCTACAACGTCATGCAGACGTTGCCTGGTGAATCCGTCAACCGCCCGCTTTCCGAAAGTCCATGCCCGCTGGTGAAGAAGTAGGCCGCCGCAGCCAACCGTTCGACAACTCAACTCGGCGTTCGAAGGAATTCGACCATGTCAGTCGCCATCGTCTGCGCTTCCCATACTCCTCTGATGTACAAGGGGCCTGCCAGCAATGAGACCGAGCAACGCGTCCGAACCGCGTTCGGACGCCTCGGAAGCTTCGTGAGGGAGTTCGCGCCGGACTACATCGTCCAGTTCGCGCCTGATCACTTCAACGGCTTCTTCTACGACCTGATGCCCTCGTTCTGCGTCGGAGCCGGCGCTGTGTCCCTGGGCGACTGGGGAGGCGGGACGGGCCCGCTGGACGTTCCGGAGAAAACGGCGCTCGAACTCATCGACCATGTGCGGGCCGAGGATTTCGACGTCGCGGTGTCCTACCGCATGCCGGTCGATCACGGCTTCGTCCAGTTGTGGGAAGCGATGCTCGGGGACTTCAAGTCCATCCCGATCTTGCCGATCTTCGTGAACGCCGCCGCGCCGCCGGTGCCGACCTATCGCCGGGCCCGCCAACTCGGTGAATCCGTCGGCCGCTTCGCGATGCGGTCCGGCAAGCGGGTGCTGTTTGCCGCGTCCGGTGGACTGTCGCACGATCCACCGCTTCCATCGATCAAGGATGCACCGCCCGAAATCCGTGAACGCCTGATCAACGGCCGGAATCCGACGGCCGAGGCCAAGGAAGCCCGCGAGAAGCGCGTGCTCGAGGCGGGTGTTCTCGCCGAGGCGGGCAAGGGGCCGTGCCAACCGCTCAATCCCGAGTGGGACGCGGAGTTCATGGACATCCTTCGCAGCGGCCAGATCTGGCGCGCGGACGCCCTCGACACCGGCAAGGTCCGTGACGTCGCGGGGCGCGGCGCCAACGAGGTGCTCGCATGGGTCGCCGCCTTCGGGGCCTTTTCCACGGGCGGCCACTTCAAGATGGAGCAGGAATTCTACGAAGCGATTCCGGGCTGGATCGCGGGCATGGCGATGATGGCGGCGAGGCAGGCCGACGGCGCTCATTGATCGACTAAAGCCCGCGCGAATGCGGGCATCGCGGAGCAGGCAAATGGCATACGAAACGGACGTGCTCATCATCGGCGCCGGCCCCACGGGCTCGACGACCGCCCTGGCGCTCGCCAATTGCGGCGTTCGCAGTCACATCGTCTCGCGCGGCAACTGGATGGCCGACAGCCCGCGCGCCCACATTACGAACCAGCGCGCCAACGAGGTCTTCCGCGATCTCGGGATCGCGGAAGACGTCGCCCGGTACGCGAGCCCCTGGGAGCTTATGGGCGACACGACCTTCACGACCAGCCTGGCCGGCTCCGAGCTGATCCGGATGCGGACGTGGGGGACCGGCGATGATCGCCGCGGCGATTATCTGCGCGCAAGTCCCTGCGGCATGGTCGACATCATCCAGCCGCTGCTTGAGCCAATACTGTTCCAAAAGGCGGCCGAGAAGGGCGCGACCTTCGCGTTCAACACCGAATACATCCGTCATGAGCAGGATGCGGACTGGGTGACGGCCACGCTGCGCGATCGCCTCGACGGGCGAGAGTACACCGTGCGCGCGCATTACATGGTCGGCGCGGACGGCGCGCGCTCGATGGTGGTGGACCATCTGGGCTTGCCGATCGAAGGCCAGATGGCGCGCGCCGGCACCGTCTACACCGTCTTCAACTGTGACCTGACCAGATACAGCAAACATCGGCCGAGCATCCTGAACTGGATCGTGACGCCGGATGCGAGCTTCGGCGAGATCGGCATGGGCCTGCTGCGGGCCGTGCATCCGTGGACGCAGTGGATCGCCGGTTGGGGTTTCGACATCAGCAAGGGCGAGCCGGACTTATCTCCGGAAGCGATCATTCCGAAGATCAAGGTTCTGATCGGCGACCCGTCCGTCCACATCGACATCGTGCGCACATCGATCTGGTACGTGAACCAGGCCTACGCGACCCAGTATTCGAAGGGCAGGGTGCACTGCGGCGGCGACGCGGTCCACCGGCACCCGCCGTCGAGCGGATTGGGCAACAACACCTGCGTCCAGGATGCCCACAACCTCGGTTGGAAGCTCGCCTACTCGGTGAAGGGCTGGGCCGGTCCGAAGCTGCTGGAAAGCTACTCGCAGGAGCGGGCGCCGGTCGGAAAGCAGATCGTGCTGCGGGCGAACCAGTCCCGGCTCGATTACGCCCCGCTTAACGCGTGCTTCAGGGTGCAGGGCGCGGAGAACCCGGTTGCTGCAGGCATCGCGCGCTTCCGCGATCCGGGTCCGGAAGGCGTGGCCGCCCGGAAGGCGGCCCAGGCGGCGCTGGACCTGAAGCAGACGGAGTTCAATGCCCAGGGCACTGAGATGAACCAGCGGTACGAATCCTCGGCCGTGCTTCCCGACGTCGATGCCAAGCCGGAGGAGTGGCGGCGAGATCGCGGCCTCTACCATCAACCGACGTCGCGCCCGGGCGCCAAGATCCCGCATGCATGGCTCGTCGATCGTGACGGCTTGCGCGTGTCGACACTCGACGTGACCGGAAAGGGCCTCTTCACCGTCGTGACCGGCCTCGCCGGCGCGGCATGGAAGGAAGCAGCGCTGCGCCTCGATCTGCCGTTCCTCCGCGTCGTGGTGACGGGCTCGCCGGAGGCGCAGGACCTCTATTGCGAGTGGCAGCGCATCCGGGAGATCGAGGAAGCCGGTGTTCTGCTTGTCCGCCCGGACGGCGTGATCGCCTGGCGCGAAGTGGAGGGGACGTCCGACGCGAGCGCAGCCTTCGACCGGCTCAGCGCAGCCATCCGGAAGGTCCTCGATCTTCAGGACCTCTCGGCCATCCCGCGCGAGAAACGATCCTCTCCGTCGAAGCCCAGCGGCACGCCGCTTTTCGCCTGACATCAACGAACGAGATCAAGCTATGAGCGACACAAGACCAGAGAACTTTTCCAGCGTCTGGGCCGATCTGAGGGGCGTTTCCTTCAAACAGCACTTCATCGACGCCGGCGGAATTCGGACCCGCTGCATCGAGTCGGGCGACCCGTCCAAGCCGCTCGTCCTGGCGCTGCACGGCGTCGGCGGCCACGCCGAGGCACATTCCAGAAACTTCGGTCCGCACGCCGATCACTTCTGGTTCGTGGCCATCGACATGCTGGGTCACGGTTGGACCGACAAGCCGGCTATCGACTACCAGGTCAAGGACTACGCTGACCATGTGCTCGCCGTCCTCAAAACGCTCGGCAGAGATAAGGCGATGATCAGCGGTGAATCGTTGGGCGGCTGGGTCGCGACATATCTGGCCGTGCATCGTCCGGCTGCGGTCGAGAAGCTTGTCCTCAACACCGCCGGCGGCTGGACGGCGCATCCCCAGGTGATGGAGCGGCTGAAAAAGCTGTCCAACGAGGCTGCATCGGATCCCTCCTGGGAGCGGATAAAGGCTCGCCTCGAATTCCTGATGTGCGACAAGAGCATGGTCTCGGACGATCTGATCGAGACCCGCCGCGCCATCTACGCGCAACCCGGGTTCGCCGACACGATGAGGCGGATCATGTGTTTGCAGGAGATGGACATCCGCCGGCCCAACATGATCACCGCCGACCAATATCGCTCGATCAAGGCGCCGACCATGGTCGTGTGGACCTCGCACGATCCGACTGCGACGCCCGAGGAGGGCAAGCAGATCGCGGACATGATTCCGGGCTCGAAATTCGTGGTCATGAACCGCTGCGGCCACTGGCCCCAGTTCGAGGACGCCGAGCAATTCAACCGGCTCCACATCGAATTCCTCCGGACCGGCAAATAAGGATCGTTCAGATGGACCAGCAAACCAAGCACAGCGAACTCGCCGCTCAGATCCGCGCCGCTTACGCAGGCAGCCCGATCGCTCCCATTCGGCCGCAGTTGGCGGACCTCGACGTCGATGGAGCCTACGCCATCCAGCAGGAGAACACCGCGCATTGGGAGAAGGAAGGTCGCCGCGTGGTCGGAAGCAAGATCGGGCTGACATCGCGCGCGGTGCAGAAGCAACTCGGCGTCGACCGGCCGGATTTCGGAGTCCTCTTCGCCGACATTATCGTGGGCGAGGACGAACCTGTCGCTGCGGGGCGCGTGCTTCAGCCGAAGATCGAGGCGGAGGTGGCTTTCCTGCTTGATCGGGACGTCGATGTCGACGTGCCCACGGTGGCCGACGTTCTCAGGGCCGTAGCCTACGCGATGCCGGCCCTCGAGATCGTCGGCAGCCGCATCACCAATTGGGATATCGGAATCGTAGATACCGTGGCCGACAACGCGTCATCGGGCCTCTTCGCCCTCGGAGGACCCGTGCGCCGGCTGGATGGCTTGGATCTCCGTGCCCTCCAGATGCAGATGACAAGGAAGGACGAGATCGTATCGAAGGGGACCGGCGCGGCCTGTCTGGGCAATCCGCTCAACGCGATGGCCTGGCTCGCCGGCGAGCTTGCCCGTCGCAAGCGGCGGCTCCGCGCCGGCGACGTCGTGCTCTCCGGAGCGCTCGGTCCGATGGTTCCCGTGAACCCAGGCGATGCTTTTGAGGCCAATATCGCCGGGCTTGGTACGGTCTCGGCGCGGTTCGCCTGAGCACATCCAAAGAAACGCAAATGAAGCTCGTTAGATTCGGAAATCCAGGCGCCGAAAAGCCGGGGCTCATCGACGATCAGGGGCGCCTGCACGACCTGTCGAAGGTCATCAGCGACCTCACCCCCGCCAACCTGTCGCGTTCAGCGCTCCGAACGATCGCCGCTATCGCTCCCTCCACGTTGCCGCTCGTCGCCGACGGGCCGCGTTTTGGCGTGCCGGTTGCAGGCGTCGGAAAGTTCATCGCGATCGGTCTGAACTATGCCGATCACGCCGCGGAGGCGAACCTTCCGCTGCCCTCCGAGCCCATCGTGTTTCAGAAGGCGATCACCTCGCTCTGCGGACCGAACGATGATGTCGTTCTGCCGAAAGGGCTCGAAGAAGTCCGACTGGGAGGTGGAGCTCGGAATCGTGATCGGGACGCGAGCATCCTATGTCGAGCGCGCCGATGCCCTCGACCACGTCGCCGGCTACTGCATAGTGAACGATGTGAGCGAGCGCGAGTACCAGATGGAACGCGGCGGCACGTGGGACAAGGGCAAGGGCTGCGATACCTTTGGTCCTGTAGGACCGTGGCTGGTGACCACGGACGAGATAACGGACCCTCAGGCGCTTGACCTCCGGCTCGACGTCAACGGGCAACGCATGCAGGCTGGCAACACCCGGACGATGATCTTCGACTGTGCCGAGATCGTCAGCTACGTCAGCCGCTTCATGACGCTGATGCCCGGCGACATCATTGCGACCGGTACGCCGCCTGGCGTGGGCATGGGCAAGAAGCCCGCTGCGATCTATCTCAAGCCGGGCGACGTCGTGACGCTCGGCATCGAGGGGCTCGGAACGCAACGCCAGCAAACCCGCGAATGGTCTCCCGGCGCGGGGGCGCGGTCGTGACCGTCTACAGCGGAAGATTCAAAGGACGAACCGCGGTCGTCACCGGCACTGCGTCCGGCATCGGTCGCGACGTGGCTCGTCGCCTGGCGGACGAAGGCGCCCGGGTCTCCATGTGGGACCTGAACGGCTCCGTCCTCGCCAAAGCAGCGGCGGAGGCCGGCGCGGTACACACGCAGTCGGTCGACATCGGGGAGGAAGACGCCGTCGATGCGGCCATGCGGCGGAGCATCGACGATCTGGGCGGCCGGCTCGACATTCTGGTAGCCAGCGCCGGCATCACGGGACCGAACGGAGCCGTGAAAGACTATGCCGGCAGCGATTGGCGCAAGGTCTTCGACGTCAACGTCAACGGAGCTTTCTACTGCAACCGCGCCGCTGTCCGCGCAATGGAGAAGAGCGGCTACGGTCGCATCGTCAACGTCGCCTCGGTCGCGGGAAAGGAAGGCAATCCGAACGCATCGGCCTATAGCGCGTCCAAGGCCGCCGTGATCGCGCTCACGAAATCGCTGGGCAAGGAAACGGCCACGACCGGCATCCGCGTCAACTGCATCACGCCGGCGGCCATTAGAATGCCTCTGTTCGACCAGATGACGCCCCAGCACATCGATTTTATGCTGTCGAAGATACCGCTCGGGCGGTTCGGTACCGTCGAGGAAGCGACGTCGCTAGTGGGCTGGCTCGCGAGCGAAGAATGCTCGTTCGGTACGGGTGCGGTGTTTGATCTGTCTGGCGGCCGGGCGACATATTGACGGAATCGTCCTTCGGACGCGTCAGAGTGCCTTTGCTACTGATTGCATGAGGCCTCGAAACCAGGAAAGAGCCGGATCGTCCTCCCATCAGCATCTCGATGGGCGGGATCTCGAAGGGGGCATTGACGATCCTCAGGTCATACGTCTTCGAATACATTTCCGCATGGCGGCGATGGCAGGTCAGGATCCGCTCGGTGCCCTGGACGAATTGAAGTCCCATCCGGAAATAGGAAACGACCAGTTCGATCTTCCGAATGTTGCCGCGATGCTTCAGGAACCATTCGTCCTGGGTCGATATCCTCCAATCGCCCAAATTCACCGGACGTGCCCCAGGCGCTTGTACTGTTCGAACGTCATTCGCCTGCCGATCTTCGGGTTGCGCTTCCATACGACGCACGTGAAGTCCTCGGTATAGAGCAACGCGCGCTGGGATGACGATCCGAAGCGTATCCTTTAGGCGTTATGAGGAGATCCAGATTGCCCTGTTCGAAATCGGTTACGAAGCTTCCGCTCAGGGGTTTGATCTCGACCGACATTTCCGGCGACTTGGACGAGTAGGGCATCTATACAGTCATGCCGCTCACTGCACTTTCGCGATGTTCTGCCAGATAGCGAACCGGAGGCTTGCCTAAGGTTTTTCGAAACATATTGACGAAACTGCTTGCGTTCTCGTATCCGAGCTCCAAGGCGACTGTCTTGACGCTGTCGCCGCGCGCCATTCTTTGCAATGCCAGGATAACATGAAGCTGGTGGCGCCAGCGTCCGAAGCTCATTCCGATTTCCTGTATGAGCAAGCGGCTTAAGGAGCGCTCGCTCATGCCGAGCGAATTTGCCCAATTGCTGAAGGAGTTTTTGGCGCTTGGATCGGCAATCAGCATTTCGGCGAGACGCCGAAGGCGCGCCTCGCGTGGCATCGGCAGGTTCAGGCTGCTAATCGGCGCATCGGACAGCTCGTCCAACAACGTCATCACCAGTCGATCCTCGCGACCTCCGAGTGGATAACACTCCGGAAGCTTGGCCACTCTGAGGATCAGCTCCCGGATCAAGGGTGAGATCGAGATCGTGCAGCACGTCTCCGGGAGGCTCTTGGCGGCGCTCGGTTCAATATACAGGCAGTGGCATTCTACGAGACCGGCGCCACGAGCCGAGTGCGCCAGCTGACCGGGGATCCATAACGCGCATCCCGGCGGTACTAACCAAACCTTGTTGGCCGTCTCGCAGCAAAGAATGCCCCGCTGGGAGTACAGTAGTTGAGATTTGCGATGCTGGTGCCGAGCATAGGTCCAATCATTCGACAGGATTCCGCTTCGGAGTGCAACGGCGCGGGGTACGCGGTCGACGTCGGTGTCAACAAAGCGATGAAGCATCTCGCCGCCTTTCAAAATCTTGTGTCGGCGACGTGCGTGCCGAGATGTTCAAACTCGACCATCGCAAATCGACAGGGGACCGGCCATCCTAAACGCGACTTTTTTGAGCTAATCTAGACCGGCTGTCATCGAGGCCTAGGTGCCGGCTCAAAAGTCGGATTCATTGACGAGATTTGCAGGCGCATGCGCAATTCGCAGCAGCCGCCAGGAGGCGCGAGCTGCATAGATTCCGGGCAGAGCCACAGAGACAATTGCGGTCGCTGCTATATGAAACCCGTCGCGCATGCCGTCGAAGACGCCGCCCGCGACGCTGGTGACCATCAGAAAGCCACCTAGCAGCAAGGAACCAAGAATCGCGGCGCGCCGCCGCGTGACGAGAGGAAGTAGGGCAGGAATGATCCATATCGAACATGCGATGCCAAAGTACCAAAGAGCCATCGCATCGAACGCCGTTGGCGCCGTGCCGGAGCCGTCGACCTGATGGTTAACCCATGTAAGGATTTGGATGACCGCGTAGATCGTGTTTCCGAGGCCACAGACCGACCACAGCAACGCCACCTTTTGACGGGCAGATCGAGCGGCGAGTTCATTCGTCAGATCAGTCATCGCCGTAATCCTCGAAGTCGACATTTTAATTTGCATCGTGGGTTCGTGCGGAGGGTCGGCCGCCATCACAGCTCCGCCCATCGTCTTAGAAGATTGTGATAGACGCCGGTAAGCATGAGGATGCCTTGTGCATCGCTGGATACGGATTTGCGCAATTCAACAATGCCCCGGTCCAGATCATAGAGCGTTATGCGAAGCCCCTCCTCCTTGATCATCGATTGAGTCCAGAAGAATGATGATAAGCGCGCACCTCGGGTGATCTCGCTCACGCGATGCAGGCTCCCCGATGGATACAGGACCATGCTGCCGGCCGCCAATTTGACGGCGTGAACGCCGTAACTGTCTTCGATGATCAGTTCGCCGCCGTCGTAATCATCGGGAGCTGTGAGGAAGAGAGTTGAAGACAGATCGGCGCGCATGCGAATGCCGAGTCCGGGCGCGGATCGCACTGCGCCATCGACATGGGCATCAAAGAACATCCCGGTGTCGTATCGATTGAAAAGCGGCGGCAGGACGCGCAGGGGCAGGGCGGCACTGTTGAACAGTGCATTCCGGCCGAGCGCCCGCAGGATGATGTCGCCGGCCTGGCGAGCCTGAGGCGAGTCCTCGGGGACCTGAGCATTGCGCTTGGCGCGCGATGCCAGCTCACCTGCCGTTGCCCTTCCGTCGATCCAATCAGCGGCTTCGATGATGCCGCGGACGGACTCGACTTCGTCGGCGGATAGCAGGTTTGGGATTTCGATGAGCATTTTCTTCAGAACCTGATCGCTGCGGTGAGGGTGACGCTGCGGCCTGCGACGGGAGTTGCGTAACCGTTTCCGAAAGCCGAACTGTAGGTCAGCTTGTTCGTGAGATTCGTGACCTTCAGCGCCAGATGGTGCCGGTCGTTGGGATCGTAGGAGAGCATCCCATCGATGGTGGTCGCTGCCGGGATCACCATCGAATTGAGGTTGTTGAGGTAGTAGTCCGAACGATAATTGAGCCCGCCCCCGACAAGCATATGACCCGGCACGTTCGGCAGCAGGGGAGCGATGTCGTAGGTGGTCCAGATCGCCAGGCCATGCTGAGACACGTACGGGACCCGGTTGCCTGCGGCCGAGACAGGCGTGAAGGGGCTGATCGACGAGGCGATGATCTTGCTGTCCATATAAGAATAGGACGCCTGCACATCCCAGTTTGCGGTCAGCTTGCCAGTCAATCCGAGTTCGACTCCCTGGACTTGCACCTTGTCGTCGGTCGTCGTCTGTATTCCCGATACCTGGTCGGTATAGGACGCGTTGTTCCTCTCGACGCGGAACAATGCTGCCGTCACGCCGAGCCGGTCCTCGAACAGGCCCCACTTCGCACCGACCTCGAAGGTCGTATCCGCTTCCGGCTGGAGGTTTGCAGCGCTTGGCGCCTGAGACAGGCCGAGCGATGAACTCAGCGAAGTGATGTTGTTGCCCGGCGGCGTGAACGAACGTGCATAGCTGAAGTAGTAACTTTGATGCGTGGTGGGCTCGAAGATCAGGGATGCTTTTGGGCTGGCGAACTCGGTCGTCGTCGCAAGCGGAGACGCGCCTGCCTGGCCGTCGACCCGATAGTGGTCCCATCGAACACCTGCCAGGATCGAGAGCATGGGCGTCAACCACATGCGGTCGCTCATAAAAGGACCAACGTCCCAGCTCGTGGCCGACAATTGATTGCCCGGCGAGACCGTCAGTGCAAACCCGGGTGAGTTCGCAAAGATGATTGAGAAGAGTCCCTGCCGGCTCGGGGCCCGAAGGAAGGTAAAAGTTGGTCGTCGCATGTTGAGAATAGGCGTCAAAGCCAACGACGAGCTTGTGCCTGAACGGTCCGGTGTCGAAACGCATCGTGGCAGTCGTTACGTTTTCCCCGCCGTGACTGACCTGCTTGGTCCCGCCCACGGACCAGATTGTGTAGGGCGTCGCCAGACTTCCGGCGAGAACGTCCGTTGCGCAGCTGCTTGGAAACGGGAAGCCGGGCGAGGCGCACAGCGCAGGCGTAAACTTCAGGTCACGTGTGTAGTACCCCACACGCGTGTCGTTCGTGAGCGTGAGCCAATCACCGAATTCGCCCTTGTAGAGAGCGGTAGCAACGTCGGCCGTTGCGCTGTCGCGATCGCTTTCCCGTCCGAAATAATTCGAGCGCGGAACCCCGTACTCCGTCACCGGCCTTCCGATCACGCCGGGTGCACTCACGATGGGGACGCCGAAATCAGGGCGCTGTACGCTCTGCTGATGCATGTAGTTGACGATCAGGGACTGCTCGGTGCCGAGGCCAAGTCCTAGCGAGCCGAGGAAGCCGCCCCGGTCGGAATAGACATGGTCGCGATCGACAATATCCTGGCCGTTCCCCATGGCGATGAATCTCAGCGCCGTCGTGTCGTCGATCTGCTTGTTGATGTCCAAGATGCCGCGTCCGTACGGGCCCGTCCCAGCCGAGGCCTCGAACGTTGATTGGTCGCCGAGATGGGCCTTCTTGCTTTCGATCTCGATGACGCCGCCCGTCGTGCCATTGCCGAAGCTCTGGGACGAGGGTCCCTTCAGCACCAATACGTTTTCGGTTGCAAAACTATCGCGCACATAGGAACCAAAATCGCGCAAGCCGTCGACATACACATCGCCAGAAGCGTCAAAACCCCGGATGCGGAACTGATCTCCGTTGATGCCACCGCCGCCTTCTCCGGTGGCGACGGTGATTCCCGGCACATATTGGAGCACCTGATTGATGGTGGCTGCTTGCTGCTGCTCGATGACAAGGCGCGGTATGACGGTGATGGTTTGCGGCGTGCTTTGTAGAGAATCGGAAAGACGGCTGAGACCAGTCGTTCGCTGCAGCGAATTCCCAGGCGAAAGAGCCGAGGACGCAGCCTGCGGACGCGGTTCGGCCGGTTTGCTCGGATGGCTGGCCGAGATAGGTCTCGAGGCCTGCTTCGAGCCGGCGCTCGACGCTCGTCGCCGCTTGGTAACAGGAGCCTCCACCTCGACCGGTGGAAGCGCTGTAGCCTTGTCCGCCGGCGCCGACGTCGGTTGATCGTTCTGGCCTTCCGCGTTGGCGGCGGTAACGAATAGAAAGCCGTTTGCAAGGCTCGCTGCTGCCCCAAGTCCGGAAAGTGCTGGTCGCAAGGTTTCGATGATGGTCACAGAGCCCCCTTCGAGCAGGATGATGTTGAGTTGGATGGTCTTGCGATGCGGCGCGACATCGCTGCGATACGGCCGTCGAGATAGCCAACGAGGCCTCGGCCGATCGACGCCTCGGGACAACTCGGCGAATCCGGACGTCCATCGGTTGCCGGTAGCTCTGAGAGCCTCCTGGCGTCTTCAAGGTCAGAGGGTGTGGCTGCAGCGTCGTTGAGTGCGGAGGCATACGCCTGCACATCGGCGGCACTGCCGGAAGCTGCTATGCGCCTAAGTGCCTCGAGGCCATGCCGGCGTAGCGCAAGTTCGCCGCGCGCCAGCAACAGCGGCGCAATGCGCCGGCGAAAGCCGTTATCGCTGCCGGAGATCGACCGTCCCAGCCAAACATCGGCACCGTCCGCGTCACCGCCAGCGTGCAGGATCGTGGCCAGATTGTACTGAGCCCAGTGGTCGCCAAGCCCAGCGGCACGTCGGTACCAGTGCAAGGCGCCTCTCGCATTGGCCGGCACGGCCCAGCCTTCTTCGAGAAACCGGGCCAGAGAATTCATTGCCTTCAAGTTTGCCTTGGAGGTGCCGCCTTCCGCTGCCGCCCTAAAAAGCTCGAAACTCCGCGGCCGATCCGCCGGATTTCCGCCGCGCATCAGCATCTGCGCCAGATTGACCTGGCCCCAGACGTGGCCGGCTGCTGCGGCCAGCTCGAAAAATTCCGTCGCGAGCTTCGGATCTGGCTCGACACCCCAGCCTTGTTCGTAGCACCGGCCAACCATATTTTGTCCATCGCAGTCCCCGGATCGGGCGGCACGTTCGAACCAGACGAAGGCAGCCGTCGGATCACGCGTTACCCGCGTCCCATCGAGCAGCAACTGGCCCCACACGATCTGCGCGGGAACGATATCGGCCTCGGCTGCTGCCTTGATCCACTGCGTCGCATCGTGGGGATTGCTGACGAGCAAGTCACGCAGCTGCGCCTTGCTCAGACGCCGCGCGCGAATTTGTAGGAGCGGTCGGGGCAGGGCCATTGAGGCGTACGGATTTGGAGGCCTCTTGGACAGGCGCTCGGTAACAGCTCCGGGCTGTGGGTGCATTGGCATCGTGCTTCGCTTGGGCCAGGCCGTTGTTTAACCGAATGGCTACAGCAGCCCGGTGCGGCGCTGCATCGTGCAATCCGGCCAGACCATTGCTCAATTCGGCCAGCCGCCAAGAATTCGTCCAAAATGCCGCCAAGGCTTGGCAACCAAGGCCTGGCAACGCAGTACCTGGTTGCCGGTCGCAGTGATTGTCTCTTTTGGGTAACGCTTTGGCGCTTTAGATGAATGAGTTGAGGCATCATCCAAACTATCGTCACTGGTCATGCGCACGCGAATTGAACCACGCTGCGCAAACCGAACCGATAGGGATGATGATGCTGTTGAATACCGCGACTTTTCCGATTGTAAGGTTATCTTACGATCAGGGCTCGGCCGGAACGGCTGACGAGGCCTTCGCTGCCTTCGAAGCCCTGCTCGATCGCGGCAAGCCCTTCGTCATCATAGGACAAGGGGCAAACGCCGACATCGACGAACACGAGCACGATCCGGGTGAGCAGAGAAGGCTTGCGCTTTGGTCAAAGAAGCACAAACCGCGATTGCGCGAATTTGTGAAAGCCCTGATCTATGTTGAGCCCTCAAGGACGAAGCGGCTCGGCATGAAAGCCTTCCAAATGGTGTCAGAGAAGTTTTGGGGATACCCGATGCTGGTCGCCGCTTCGGAGGCAGAGGCGCTGGAGATGGCGCAAGCGCTGCTGCAGTCCGCGTCTCCAAGCAGGCGACCGGGTCGGGCAGGCTGAAGATCTGTCCAGACGACCTGTTGCCCTCGGACGAGGAGGCCCTCTGAACTCTCGCTTCGACAGCGATTGCTCTCGAAAGCGACGTTGCTCAGCGTCGCGACGTTGGCTTGACCAGAATGCCGTTCCGGACCAGCCGTCACGAGCCCGGCGGCGGTTGCTGCGTATCGGATCTGTCAAGATGAAGAGATTAGATCGCGTGTTTCAGGACTTCGTGGATGCGATCGAGCTGGCGCGCAACGACGTTGAGTTTGAGCGTACGGCGGCGCGCACAGCGGTGTGTCTTGAGCTTTCGTTGGTTTGCCGCGCGAACGGGGCTCGATCGTATCGACGTAAAAGCGGGCGACAGTCTCACAGGCGTCCACCGGCGTATGCTGACGCTGAACAGCGGCCGCTATGCGCTGATCGAGCGATCCCATGACTTCGCACTGGTTCCCTGGCGGCCGGTGCTGGAAAGGGCGCGCGGGCAGTTTGTCACCGCTAGCGTGGGCGGTGAGGGCATATCCTGGTCGATCGGCATCAAGCGCGGGATCGGGCGCTAAGGGCCTGGGCTGCCGGCAGGCGCGAGCCCATTTCTTCGGCGAGGCGGTTCGCGCAAAGCTCTCACAATCGCGCGCAACATGCTGAAGCTCTTGATGGTTATACTAAGTTCGCGAAAATAGTATAACCCGCGCTGAGGCCTCGGCGTCGGGGACCGGTGGCTGCCCGGGTGGACAATGATCGCCGGGACTGAACGGTCCAAGGGATGCGCCCGCCGCAACCAACAGCATTCAAGCGACGAGCGAGTAACTTGTACTTCGGCCTCCGCCCTCGTCCTTGGCGAGAATGCCCTGATCAACGAGGTCCCGAATGTCGCGCAAGGCAGTGTCGGGCGAGCACTTCTCGATCTTTGCCCATTTGCTCGATGTCAGCTTGCCCTCGAACCCGTCCAGCAGGCGGTTCAACATATCGCGCTGCCGCTCATTGATCCGGGCCGTGGCATGCCGTTTCCAGAAGTCGGCTTTTTCAAGCACCGCGGCCAGAATGGTCTCAGCGCCAGTGAAGGCGCGGTCGAGGCAGCCCAGGAACCATTCAAGCCACGAAGTGACATTGAGGTCGCCTTTCTGGGTGCTCTCCAGCATGTCATAGTACCTTTTCCGCTCACTGCGTATCTGGGCGGACATGCTGTAGAAGCGCTGCGGAATTCCCTCAGAGCGGGCAAGGGACATGTCGGCGATGGCGCGCGCGATCCGTCCATTGCCATCCTCGAAGGGATGGATCGTCACGAACCACAGATGCGCGATCGCTGCCTTGATGACGGGATCGATCTTCTCCTCCGTGTTGTACCATTCCAGAAACGCGGTCAGGCGGTCGGCGCCTCGTAATGGACGCGTTCACGCCCGTAGTCGCCCACGCATCGAAGCCCGTCAGCTTGAGAAGCGGCACCTTCTGATCGTTGCCGTCCTTCGCTCGCGCCGAATTCGATGAGTCGCTCGCGATCGAGTTTGGGCAATTTTACTGTCCCCAAGGCGTCCTTTAGGGCTTCTAGCACGGCGGCCTTGGAGCGACGGGGAGGGCGGCCGACCTCGTGCATGTCCTCGATGTGTAGATCGATGATGTCGCCGAAGGTTTTTGCTTGGACAGCGGCGCGGGGTTTTGGCGATCCGCTGCGGTCGATATTGCGCTCGATATCGAGCGCCCAGTCTTCGCCATCCTTGCGCCGGCGGAAGGTCTCTGACACGTAGCGGTTCTTGCGGCGGACCTGGACGCGCCAGTTCCCGGAAGGCAATTGAGTGAAGCTGGCCATGACCGTGTGCACTCCCCAATTCGTGTGCGCTACGTGTGCACTGAGAGGTCAAAACAGGTTGCAATTTCGACTAGTTTGGAGTGCACATGTTCCGGGTTTCATCCTCTTGAGAACGTAGGATAAAGTATTGAAATCGCAAGACTATCGCTTTTCTGTGGCTCCGATGATGGATTGGACCGACCGGCATTGCCGGGTGTTCCACCGACACCTCACCCGAGGGGCGCTGCTCTATACGGAGATGCTGACGACCGGCGCCGTCATTCACGGTGACCGGGAGCGGTTGCTCGGGTTCGATGCGATCGAGCACCGGGTGGCGCTGCAACTCGGCGGGTCGGATCCGCGCGAGCTCGCGCTGGCTGCGCGGATCGGCGAGGAATTTGGCTACGACGAGATCAATCTCAATGTCGGTTGTCCGTCCGACCGGGTGAAGGACGGTCGCTTCGGCGCCTGCCTGATGGCGGAGCCGGAGCTCGTGGCGCGATGCGTCGATGCGATGAAGCGGGCGGTTGCCGTTCCCGTCACGGTGAAATGCCGCATCGGCATCGATGACCAGGATCCTGAAATGGCGCTCGATACGCTCGCGCGCGCGGTGGTTGCGTCCGGCTGCGACGCGCTGATCGTGCACGCCCGAAAAGCCTGGCTCAATGGATTGTCGCCGAAGGAGAATCGCGACATCCCGCCGCTTGATTACGATCGCGTCTATCGTCTCAAGCGTGCGATGCCGGAGGTGCCTGTCATCATCAACGGCGGCATTGCAGGCATCGACGAGGCGAAGGCGCATCTGGCGCATGTCGACGGGGTGATGCTCGGCCGTGCCGCCTATCAGGAGCCGTGGCGGCTGCTCGCGGTCGACCACGAGATTTTCGGCGCGCCGGCGCCGCACGCGACCATGCAGGACGCGATCGGAGCGATGATGCCCTACATCGAGGAGCAGCTCGCGCGCGGTACGCGGCTGCAAGCCATCACGCGACATTTCGTCGGTGCCTTCCACGCGGTGCCCGGAGCACGTGCGTTCCGCCGGCATCTCGCCGAGCAAGGTGTGAAGCCGGGTGCAGGTCTCGACGTGCTGCGTGATGCGATCGGGCGCGTCGGTGTGCGCGTGCCGGCGGAGGCGGCGGCGTAGTCGCATCCGTCACGAAGAATGAACCGGATCGCAAGATCGGGCCCTTCGTCGATCCGCAATCAGCGAACAGGTCGAAATGATAGTTCACGCCAGCGCGGAAGGTTGTGGAATTTCGCAGCGTTCCAATCCGGCAGATCGTCGTGTTTGAACCCGGTGTAGAGATACTCCGCTTCCGGCCAGATCGTGGCTGGGATGGAAGGATCAGTCGACCGCGGTGCGCGGGCGGCGGTGGCTGCTCTGCAGTTCGGGATAGCCGGTGAGCATCAGCTTGTCGGCGCGCACGCCCCAGCTCTCCAGGCGGTCGAGGAAGCTCATGCCGAGCAGATTGGTCTTCATCTGGCCGCGCTGCACGACGAGGGCCGGCACCGATTTCTCGACGAGATGGCCGACAGCGAGGCGATCGAGCGTGAGCCGAGCCGCCTTGGTGTGGCCGCCTGCGGTCTCCAGGTCGACGTCGTATTCGAGCATTTCGAGCGGCAGCCCGATGGCTTTCGCTGTTTCCCAGGTCAGCACCACGGAGGTCGCGCCGGTGTCGATCACCATCGGCGCGGCGACGCCGTTGATCTTCGCGCGCAGCGCGAACTCGCCGCCCTGGCCACGTGGGATCTGTACGGCCGGGGGCGGGACGGCGGTCTGTCCGCGGAAGATGTGCGACACCTTGTGGCTCGCGCGGGTGATCTGATCAGGATCGCCATAGGCGACGACGGCCCCCGCTGTGCCGGCGAGCATGATGAGGACGAGGAGGAAACGGATCATTGCGCACCGCCATAGGTGCGCAGGTCGATCAGCCGCGTTTCGGCGATCCCGCGATCGGCTGCAGACCGGCGTCCGCCATGCGTGCCGGCAACAGCGCCATGACCGAGAGCCGTTCCGCACTTTCCATCGCGTGCCAGCGCGCGATCTCCGGCAAGGTGCGGCCGCAGCCGAAGCACAGCTTGGTCTTGGGATCGATCATGCAGACGGCGACGCACGGCGTTTCTTTGCTCATTCGGACATAGTGGAGGATTGTCGGGCATGTCTGCAAGCATCTGGTTAAGAGCCGGTGCCTGCGCTCATGATCGGCTTGTGGCGCGGACGGCGCTTCTCGTCGGCGACAGTGGACCCTTCCGGCTGGAGCGGCGGAGAATCGTCCGACAGCGGCGCCAGCGCGCTCATGACCCGCTCCGGCGGGAAGGTGACGATCACCTCGGTGCCGATGCGCAGCTTCGATTTCAACGTGAATGTGCCGCCATGCAGGTCGATCAGGTTCTTGGCGATCGGCAGGCCGAGGCCGGCGCCCTGTTCGGCCGACTTGATCGAGTTGGAACCCTGGCCGAAGGAGGCGAGCACCACCGGGATCTCGTCCTCGGGGATGCCGGAGCCGGTATCCTTCACCGAGAGATATTGTCCGCCCGACGCGGTCCAGCCGGCCTTGAGCCAGATCTCGCCGCCTTGCGGGGTGAACTTGATCGAGTTGGAGAGCAGATTGAGCACGACCTGGCGGATCGCGCGCTCGTCGGCCCAGAGCCGCGGCATGGCCTGCTCGAACACCTCGTGGATGGTGATGCCGCGGCTGGAGGCACGCAGCTTCATCAGATGATGGCAGTCGGCGACGATGCCGACCAGCGACACCGCTTCCTCGTTGAGCTCGTAGCGGCCGGCCTCGATCCGCGACAGGTCGAGGATCTCGTTGATGAGGTTGAGCAGGTGCACGCCGGAATTATGGATGTCCGCCGAGTACTCCTTGTAGACCGGCACCGCATGCGCGCCGAATATCTCGCTCTTCATCACCTCGGAGAAGCCGAGGATGGCGTTCAGGGGCGTGCGCAGCTCGTGGCTCATCTGCGCGAGGAAGCGCGACTTGGCGACGTTGGCGGATTCGGCGCGGTGGCGGGCTTCGTCCGAGATTGCTTTCGCCTGTTCGAGCTCGCCGATCAGCGCATCCTTCTCGGCGCGCGCCTCGAGCGTCGCGAAAGTCGAGGAATGCAGGCGATGCGCCAGCAGCACGAAATAGCCTTCTGCGGCAATCGCCAGCGCGGCCAGGATGTAATTGTCCAGCGAGCCTGTCATCGCGAAGCTCAGTGCCATCGCGACCGCGACCGGCGCGGTGGCGGCGAGGGCGGCGATCGGCAAGTTCGCGGCCAGCATGCTCGATACTGCGATCACCAGCAGCATCAGGAACATCATCAGCGTTTCCGTGACCATGTCGAGCACGGGATGGATCAGGATCGCCATCCAGCACAGGCCATAGAGCAGGTCGAGCACGACGAAGCGGGTCCGCCAGGCGCGCGTCGCTGCGGGCGAAGCGGATTCGGCCAGGAAGCGCCGGCAACTGCGGACCATCGCGCCATGGATGCAGAGCATGCCGGTGGTCCAGAGCGTAGCCGGGATCGGCTGCATCCACAGGCCAAACAGCACGCCGGTCGCAACCACCAGCAGCATGACGACATAGGAAGCCGATAACCGCGTCTGGGCATATTGGCGCAGCATCTCGGCGTCGAAGGCCGGCCGGGTTCCGCTGGTCGACGTTAACTTATCGCGCGCCTCGCGCACCCGCTGCGCGGCAGCCCTTCGGCTGCTCGCCGATGGAGCGCTCACCGGCTCGGCCGGAAGCTGCACGACCTCAGGCTTTTCAGCGGGGTTACTCATCGAACAACAACGATTCCTGCCCGCGCCGGGCGCGGGCCTTCTGCATTGTCTATCTCTGGCAAGAAATCCTTAAGAGGTGACTTAAGGAGCTAAAGAATTACGTTAACCCCGCGTTAATTTCGAGCTCGGCCCGCAGCGTCTCAGTGCAGTGCAGCGTGCTGGGCGACGTAGACCGCGGCGCCCGCCAGATAGCCCGCCAGCGCGGGAGGGGCGATGCTGCGGGCGTACCAGAGGAACTCGATCCGCTCGAGGCCCATGGCGGCGACGCCCGCGGCCGAGCCGATGATCAGGATCGAGCCACCGGTGCCGGCGCAATAGGCGATGAACTCCCAGATGAAGCTGTCCGCCGGATAATGCGCGAGGTCGTACATGCCCATGGTCGCGGCGACCAGCGGCACGTTGTCGATGACGGCGCTGAGCAGGCCGAGCACGATCACGATGACGTCCTGACGGCCGAGCGCGCTGTCCAGCCAGCGCGCCAGCAGCGACAGCAGGCCGGCATGCTCGAGGCAGGCGACTGCGAGCAGGATGCCGAGGAAGAACACGACCGAGCTCATGTCGATCCGGGTCAGCGCGTGCGCCAGCGTGAGCGGCTGGCGCACGTGCTCGTCCTTGTGGCGATGCACGATCTCGCCGACCAGCCAGAGCACACCGAGCCCGAACAGGATGCCCATGAAGGGCGCCAGATGCGTGACCGCCTTGAACACGGGCACCGCGATCAGCGTGCTGAGCCCGAGGTAGAACATCAAATTGCGCTCGAAGCGGTCAACGGACAGCAGGCCGTCGTCTTTCGGCGGCGGTGCGATGCTCTTGCCGCGAAGCGAGAGGCTGATGAAGGCGAGCGGTACCAGCAGATTGAGCAGCGAGGGCAGGAACACAGCGCCCATGATCTTCAGCGGCGTGATCTGCCCGCCGATCCACAACATGGTCGTGGTGACGTCGCCGATCACGGTCCACGCGCCGCCGGCGTTGGCGGCGATGACGATGAGGGAGGCGAACAGCAGGCGGTCGTGGCGGCGGGCGATCAGCTTCTGGATCAGCGAGATCATGACGATGGCGGTCGTGAGATTATCGAGGATCGCGCTGAGGAAGAACGTCACGAAGCCGATCAGCCAGATCAGCGTGACCTGGCTCGTGGTGCGGATCAGCGAGGTGATGACCTCGAAGCCGTCATGAGCGTCGATCACCTCGACGATGGTCATGGCGCCGATCAGGAAGAAGACGATCTGCGCGGTCGAGCCGACGGACTCGTCGAGCTGGCGGCCGACCAGCGCGTGGTCGCCGGTTGCGACCGCGTAGATGGTCCACAGCAGCCCCGCGCCGAGCAGCGCGGTGGCGCTCTTGTTGACGCGAAGCGGGTGCTCGAGCGCGACCGCCGCATAGGCCAGGACGAAGATGGCGGCGATCGCGATCAGCAAGGTCGTTTCAGATCGTCAGCTATCAGCGATCGAGGCGGGCGAGCAGGCTCGACGTATCCCAGCGCTTGCCGCCCATCTTCTCGACCTCGGCGTAGAACTGGTCCACCAGTGCGGTGACGGGCAGATTGGCGCCGTTGCGGCGGGCTTCGGCCAGCGCGATCGAGAGGTCCTTGCGCATCCATTCGACCGCAAAGCCGAAATCGTACTTGTTCTCGTTCATGGTCTTGTAGCGGTTTTCCATCTGCCACGACTGCGCGGCGCCCTTCGAGATGGTCTCGATCACGGCCGCGACGTCGAGGCCGCTCTTCTTGGCGAAATGGATGCCCTCGGAGAGACCCTGCACGAGGCCTGCGATGCAGATCTGGTTGACCATCTTCGTCAGCTGGCCCGAGCCGGCTGGCCCGAGCAGTTTGCACATCCGCGCATAGGCCCCAGTGATGATCGGCTCGGCGCCGGCATAGACGTCCTCAGCGCCGCCGCACATCACCGTCAGCACGCCGTTTTCCGCTCCGGCCTGGCCGCCGGAGACGGGGGCGTCGATGAACTTGAATCCGGCCCTGGTGGCGGCTGCATCGAGCTCGCGTGCCACCTCGGCGGAGGCGGTGGTGTGGTCGACGAAGGTTGCGCCCTTCTTCATGCCGGCGAACGCGCCATCCGCGCCGATCGTGACCGAGCGCAGGTCATTGTCGTTGCCGACGCAGCACATCACGAAATCCTGACCCTCGGCGGCGGCCTTCGGGGTGGCCGCGGTCTTGCCGCCGAACTTGTCCGCCCATTGCTTCGCCTTGGCCGCGGTGCGGTTGTAGACGGTGACCTCATGGCCCCCTTTTTTCACGAGGTGTCCGGCCATGGGGAAGCCCATCACGCCGAGACCGAGGAAAGCGACTTTAGCCATGTGTGGTACCTTGTCCGTAGTTGGGTTTTACGGTTGTAGCCGGGCGAGGGGCGCCCAGGCGGCATCTTCGGGGTTCCGCCCTGGAGCGGATCGGCCGCACCATAAACCGTTAGGGGCGGAGGGCAACGCCTTCGTTTGGCGCCCTCCTGTGCTAGGATGGCGGGCCTGAAGGACTTCAAAACAAGGGAGCGAAACATGGCATCGGGCTTGGGCGGCGTGAGCGTGGGTGTGCTCGATCATTTCAACATAAGGACCCGGAATTTGGCCGACACGGTCCGCTTCTACGAGGACGTGCTGGGTCTGGAAAAAGGCGCCCGGCCGAATTTCGCCTTCCCGGGGGCCTGGATGTACAGCGAGGGCAAGGCGGTGGTGCACCTCGTCGATATTTCGCCGACCTCGGAGCCACAAAAACCGGATTCCGGCGTTGTCCACCATGTCGCCTTCGTCAGCCGCGGGTTTGACGGCATGAAGCAGCGGCTGACGTCCAAAGGGATGAAGTTCGACTCCCGCCAGGTGCCCGGCGGCGACCTCTGGCAGATCTTCGTCCACGACCCCAACGGGGTCATGATCGAGCTGAACTACGAGGCGGCCCTGGAGCAGGGCGCCGCGCCCGCCGAGATGGCTGACGATATCGGCAGGCAGTAGCCTTTTGGGCGTTTCCGCTCTAATGGGGCATCCTGAAGCCTTGGGCGTGATCTGACCTGATCATGCCCCGTTTGGGAGATGCGCTTTGAGCGTGACGCAGCAACAGGTTCTCGACAGCCTCGCCCGGATCAAGTCGCCGCGCGGGGTTGCGCTCACCAATGCCAATGTGCTGAGCCCGATCAGCGCCTCCGACGGCAAGGTGTTCTTTTCGATCAATGTCGATGCCGCCGAGGCGCGGGCCTGGGAGCCCATCCGGGCCGAGGCCGAGGCCGCGGTGCGCAGCCTTCCCGGCGTCACCACCGCGATGGTGGCGCTGACCGCCGAACGCAAGGCGGGCTCGGCGCCGCCGCCTCCGCAGCCCAGCCGCGGCACGCCGGGCGTGCAGCCGGTCCATGCCCACAAGCCGCCGCCGCAGGGTGGTGCTCAATCGCCGATGGCGCGGCAGTCGGAGATACCGGGCGTCGCCGCCGTCATCGCGGTTGCCTCCGGCAAGGGCGGCGTCGGCAAGTCGACCACCGCGCTCAACCTGGCGCTGGGCCTGCGCGACCTCGGCCTCAAGGTCGGGCTGCTCGATGCCGACATTTACGGCCCCTCGGTCCCGCGGCTGACCGGTCTGCGCGACAAGCCGGAGCTGGATGGCGAGCGCAAGATGATTCCGCTGCGGCGCTTCGGCCTTGCCATCATGTCCATCGGTTTCCTGGTGGAAGAGGAGACCGCGATGATCTGGCGGGGCCCGATGGTGATGTCGGCGGTGACGCAGATGCTGCGCGACGTTGCCTGGGGCCAACTGGACGTGCTCGTCGTCGACATGCCGCCCGGCACCGGCGATGCCCAGCTCACGCTGGCGCAGAACGTGCCGCTGAAGGGTGCCGTGATCGTCTCGACGCCGCAGGACCTGTCCCTGATCGACGCCCGGCGGGGGCTTGCGATGTTCAGGAAGGTCAACGTGCCCGTGCTCGGCATCGTCGAGAACATGAGCTATTTCCAGTGCCCGCATTGCGGCGCGAAATCCGACATCTTCGGCCATGGCGGGGCGCGGCACGAGGCCGAGAAGCTGGGAGTACCGTTCCTCGGCGAGATCCCCCTGCACATGGCGATTCGCGCCAGCTCGGACGCCGGCAATCCCGTTGTCGACAGCGAGCCGGACGGCCCCCATGCGGCGATCTACCGCGCCATTGCGGGACAGGTCCGCGACCAGCTCAAGGGCGTCATCGCCGCGGCCTGAGGCCGTCAGGCGGTTCATCGGGGCATGCGACTTTCGTAGAGCACCGTCATGCCATTGTCGCGTTCCGAAAGCGCCCCTTCCGTGTTAAAGGCCCACGGCAGTCAAGGCCCCTTCGGATCGACGCGGGCCCAACGCGTCGCCGGAATGAGCGGCGGCACAAGAGAAGTTAAGGGGAAACGCCCCAGCAAGGAGAGACCTGAAGATGAAGCGTCGTGATTTTCTCAAAGTGTCGGCAGCAGGCGCGGCGGCGACCGCTGTGGCTTCGCCGGCGATCGCGCAGTCCTCGCCCGAGATGAAGTGGCGCCTGACTTCGAGCTTCCCGAAGTCGCTGGATACCATCTATGGCGGCGGCGAGCAGCTGGCGAAGTATGTCGCGGAGATGACCGACAACAAATTCCAGATCCAGGTGTTCGCCGCCGGCGAAGTTGTCCCGGGCCTCCAGGCGCTCGACGCGACCTCGAACGGCACGGTCGAGATGTGCCACACCGTCTCGTACTACTACGTCGGCAAGGACCCGACCTGGGCGATCTACGCCTCGGTGCCGTTCGGCCTCAACGCCCGCCAGCAGAACTCCTGGTGGTACCAGGGCGGCGGCATGGAGCTCGGCAACGAGTTCTTCAAGAAGTCGAACGTGATCGGCTTCCCCTGCGGCAACACCGGCACCCAGATGGGCGGCTGGTTCCGCAAGGAGATCAAGACGGTTGCCGACCTCTCGGGCCTCAAGATGCGCATCGGCGGCATCGCCGGCCAGGTGCTGCAGAAGGTCGGCGTGGTCCCGCAGCAGCTCGCCGGCGGTGACATCTATCCGGCCCTTGAAAAGGGCACCATCGACGCCGCCGAGTGGGTCGGCCCTTATGATGACGAGAAGCTCGGCTTCGCCAAGGTTGCCAAGTACTACTACTATCCGGGTTTCTGGGAAGGCGGTCCGATGGTCCATGCCTTCACCAATCTGGAAAAGTGGAATTCGCTTCCGAAGAACTACCAGGCGATCCTCACCAACGCGGCGGCCAATGCCAACAGCTGGATGGCTGCGCGCTACGACCTGCAGAATCCGGCGGCGCTGAAGCGTCTGGTTGCCGGCGGCACCCAGCTTCGTCCGTTCAGTAACGAGGTGCTGGAAGCCTGTCTCAAGGCGACCAATGAGCTGTGGGCGGAGATCTCGGCCAAGAACGCCGACTTCAAGAAGTCGATCGACGCCATGCAGGCCTACCGCTCCGACGAATATCTGTGGTGGCAGGTCGCCGAATACACCTACGACAGCTTCATGATCCGCTCGCGCACCCGCGGCTGATCGTTCGAACCGGTCGCAAGTGGGGAAAGCCCGGCCTCCAGGAGAGGCCGGGCTTTTTCTTTGCCGGACGGGTCGGAAGGGCCAAACAAAAATCGAAAACAACCCCATGCACAGTAGAGGCGGGGCCAGGGCACGTTGTCCTGGCTACGTGGCTAATCGTCTGACATGTCAGGAGAATCACCGCGACCGGCAATCATGGCGCGGCCGAGGCCAATGCGGAGATTTTTGCCTGGCGCGACCGACCTCGCCATTTGGCGCGCGTCTGCTTCCAATCGTCATTGCGAGCGTAGCGAAGCAATCCAGAGTCCCTCCGCGGAAAGATTCTGGATTGCTTCGCTGCGCTCGCAATGACGAGTGGATGGAGTTGACTGGATGGAGAAGGTCAGCGACGAACAATATCGCAGGGCGTCGAGCTTCCCGCGGCATAGCCTGCCGCTGACACGCCTCAAGGCGAAGGGCCGGCGGGCTTGCGCACGGGAGCACGCCCAAACCTGTCGGTCGGGATCAATAAACCGGGAGGTGTGAAGCGGCTCACATTCATCCCGGAGGATTGGTTCTAGAAAAGCTCAGGAGCCGGCAAGCCACCGCTCCGCGCCAATGGCCGCGATGCGGTGTGCCAGCAGCGGCTGGGGCGCGCAAACCACGAGCGGCAGGCCTGAACTCAAGTTCCAAGTCGTTTTGACGATCATTCGATTCAATCGGGCGCCCTCCATGCGGTGAGCGTCGCGGCTGAGGGTTGCGTCGTGGCGAAAGTGGTTTTCAATCTGACCATTGAAGATTGTGGCGAAAGTCATTGCCGCATCGTAGCCGACTACAATTCATCGAGCCGCGAGATTGAAGTCGAAAAGCTCAAGCCGAGCTTCCGCCAGAATTTGAGGCCGTTGCAGGAAGCAATTCTCCAGTCCGCTGCCGCGCGCAACGCGAATGCGTCCGCGACGGGCGGCGGTGATGAAGCGAGACCCGCCTTGCGTGAGGCCGCCGGAGGTCTGACCTCGGGGTCGGACGAGCGGATCGTGCAGGAGATCGGATCGCAACTCTTCGAGTTCATCTTTCAGCGCAAGATCCTCGAGCTCTATCGGGAATGTTCCCAGGCGGCGCGAAAGGACGATCAGCCCTTCCTGATCCGCCTGCGGGTCACCGACCCCACGCTCGCCTACGTGCCGTGGGAGACGATGTACGACAAGAAGAACCGCTTCTACGTGACGACATCGCAAAGCACGCCATTCATGCGGGCCGTCGACGACTATGGCGAAGAGCGCCGGGTGAGCGCGGCAAGGCCGATACGGATGCTCGGCATGGCCGCGCGGGTCAAGGTCCTGAACGGACTGCCGCTGGACGAGATCGAGGTCGATGCCGAGCAAGTTGCGATCAAGAAGGCGTTGAGCGAGCTGAATGATGGCAAGAGGCTGAAACTGTCGTGGATACCCTCGGCGAAGGCGCGGGATCTCAACCGCCGGTTCCTGAGGGGAGACGAAGGCAAGCGGTGGGACTTGTTTCACTTCATCGGTCATGGCGGCCATGATCCCGAGCGGCAGATGGGCTTTATCGTGGTTCAGGAGGAGGGCGGGCCGAAGGGGAAAAGGCTTTATGCCGACTCGCTGAAAGAATTCCTGACCCAGCCCGGTCAAACGCCGAGTCTCGTCGTCCTGAACTCCTGCAGCGGCGCGCAGGGCGAGCCGGGCTCCCTGTTCTCGAGCACCGCCGCCGAGCTCATTCAGGGCGGCGTGCCCGCCGTGATCGCCATGCAGTTCGAGATCAGCGACAATATGGGGCTCGCCTTCGCCGATACGTTCTACACCTATCTGGCGGAAAACGTCTCGATTCAGGCCGCGCTGGCGCATACCCGGGCCGAATTGAAGGCGCGGCAATTCGCGGAATGGATTTCGCCAGTCCTGTACATGCGCGGCCTCGACGGAGAAATTTTCGTGGACCGGGCCGGATCGGAGTGAGTTTTCATCCATGCATGGCCTCGACCCCTCGATCGTAGCTCTCGGCCTCGGTGCGATTGCGATCTGCGTCGTCAGCGCGATCGACTTCCACGCTCCTTTCGATACCGCGGACATCCGCTTTGCCGTGATGCGCGATCGTTATTATTTCGCGGTCTTCGCCTACGTCACGATCGCGGTGATGTTCTATTTCTTCGTCGCGATCCTGATGTCGCGCGGCGTCGGACTGCTCGTTGCGATACCTGCGACGTTCGCCTTCATGGTGCTGGCGCCCCATTTGCCGGTGCTCGGCTGGGTGATCGATTTCCTGCGGCGCATGATGCAGACATTGGCACGCTACCCGCAGGCCGTGGAGACCGTCATCGTCGCCATCGCGCGGTCACCCATCAAGGTGACGGAGCGGGCGAGGCCGGAGTTGCAGCGCGAGCTCGAAGGCTACGGCGTTCCCGCCGGGCTGATCGAGAAGGCGCTCAATGACGACGACCAGGTGCTCGCCCCCGGCGCCGCGACCATGATCAAGCAGGTTGCTTCCCTTCACACCAGTTTCGTCGACCTGCGCAACAACAAGCGGTTCAGGAGATTCTTCCGCGCCCGGAAAGCCGCCTTCGAAGAGATGGAAAGGCAATATCGGCGCATGCTGCGACGGTCGGCCCGTGCCCTCCTGCTGACGGACGACATCACGGTATCGGCCCTGGACGCGGAGGAGCTGCTGTACGAGATTTCCGACTTCATCTCCGAGGAATGCGAGGATCTGCGTGTCGCGTACCAGCGCCGGTTGGCCGAGGCGACGTTGTCCGTGGTCGACAGGCGCGATTCCCGGACGGAGCTGATCTCCAGCTTCGGGTACCAGACCGTTCTCCCGCAGCCGCTGCCCTTTGCGCCGCTGGTGATCATCTTCGTGCTCGACTTCGTGGTCTCCGTCGCGCCGCTGTTCTTCATGAACCTGTCGAAGAATTACGAGGTCGGCTCGTTGACCGGAGGCCTCTCCTCCGCCGCACATGCGGTGGCGGTGATGATCTCGATCTTCTTTGCGGTCTATCCCAAGGCCTCGACGAATTTCGCGCGTCCCTCGCTGTATGCCTTGCCCTGGCGCTCCTACATCGTCTTCGGCGCGCTATCCTATTCGCTCGGCAACGTCGTCCTCTGGATCACCTACAGCGTGATCCCGATCGCGCCCGGCTGGCTGGCAAGCGGTCATCCGCTTGCGGCGAGCTCGCTGGTGTCCCTGGTCTTCCTGGTCAATACGCTGGTCCTGAGCATCCTTCTCGACGTGCGGCTGAGGGCCGGTGGACTGGATTATCACGAGGCGAGGCTGAAGGACGGCGCCGCCCATGCGGTGGTGATGGCGTCCGTCATGCTCTGCGTTCTCGTTGGCTTCACATTGGTAAGCAGACATTTCGGTCTGAACATGCCGTACATCTCCTGGCTGGTCTACGCCGCCATCGTCGCCCTTTTCGGTGTACTCGGCTTCGTCATGGGCTATCTCGTGCCGTCGACCGCGGAAGCCTACATCGAGGCCAACAAGCTGATCCGCAAGTCGTCGGCGCTTGATGGCAACCGGCTCGAATGGGCGGCGCCGGTCTCTCAGCCGAGCACGCAGCTCAGATCCTGATCTCACGCCGGGCCGCAAGGTCCGCGCGGCACGCGAGGACGCGACGAAGCAGACCGTCTAGACAGGGGCGAAGTCATGGCTGAACTCGAAGTGGCGACCGGGATCGTGGTTCGCAGTCCCGACGATGTCGAAATCAGGATCGTTCAGAACGGTCCGGTCCGCCGCGGAATTCGCCGGGGCACCGCCAGCCAGGTCGATGGCGCCGATCAGCTCAAGGTGGCGTTGTCGGGGGCCGACTTCACCATTGCGGCCGAAGTCGAAATGGTACCCACGCGCCCGGGAACGCGGGCGCTGCGACGGGACGCATCGACGCCGACGCAGATCGAGGTCGAAGTCGGCCCGTCTGAAAGGGCTATGGTGCTGATCGAGGGCGCCGGCGGAGTTTATGCCTGGACCTATCCGCAAGCGGCGGGGCAAGTGCCAAGGTGGCGTGGAGGTGCACAAGTTCTGGTATTTCCGCTCACGGCCGCCACGAGGGGATCGGCGCCGGGCGTCGCTCCCGCAAGCGGCAAGCGCGGTCCCGTTCTCGACTGGATCTCCGACAAGCTGATTGATCCAGTGCGTGCCTATGTGCTGAAGTTTGCCGCCAGAACCGCGATCGATGTGGCGACCGACCATATCGAGGGCGACCGGGATGAGGGCATCGTGGTGATGGCCGGCCTCGATCCGGCCGCATGGACGCCGGCGCGGTCGGCGCGGCATCGGCTGCCGCAGGACCGCCCGCTGAAGGTCCTGCTCATGGTGCATGGCACGTTCTCGTCGACGGCGAGCGGATTCGCACAGCTTGCCGGCTCTGACAGCGGGAAGACGTTTCTGTCGAAGGCCACCGCGCATTACGACGTCGTCCTCGGTTTCGATCACAGGACCCTGACGGTCGCACCGGAGGAGAATGCGGCCGCTCTCGTTGCCGCGCTGCAGGCGCTCGGCATCCCCAAGAATTCCTCGATCGACGCCGTCATCCACAGTCGCGGCGGGCTGGTCTATCGCTTGGCCGAAAACCTGCTTGCGGGTGAGCGGCCGGACGTCCGCCTCGGCAAGGCGATCTTTGTCGGCTGCACCAATGCCGGAACGCATCTGGCCGAGCCCGAGAACTGGGCGGCGATGATCGACCTCTACACCAACGGGATCATGGCCGGCGTCCGCGCGGTTTCGTTCCTCGCAGGCGGCGCTGCGCTGAGCCCCATCGTGTCGCAGGGGATCAAGACCGTCGGCCGTTTCGTCCAGGCGTTTTCCGAGGTCGCCATCGACGAGGGCCGGGTGCCCGGACTTGCCGCGATGCGGCCGACGAGCGATCTCGTCAAAGAGTTGAACGGAGCGGACGGTCCGCTCGACAGGCTTGCGGCCTATCATGCGATCACGTCGAATTTCGTCGCGCAGATCGCACCCAGGAAGGGCGTGACGAAGGAGTTTGCCGAGTTCATCGCCGATCGCGTGACAAATCGCCTGTTCCAGCTCGACAACGACCTGGTGGTGGATACGGCGTCGATGACGTCATTCGGGACCCGTGGCCCGCGCCTTGCGAAAGACGCGACGTTTGCTTTCGGCGACACGGACGATGTCTTCCACACCACATATTTTGCGACCGATGTCGTGCCGGCGAAATTGAGCGAGTGGCTGGGTCTTGGTGCAGCTCGTCCCGAGAGCGTCCCGGCACAAATCGATCTGCAGCAGCCGCCGCCGCGGCGATCGAGGCGGGGCGTGGGGTCTATCGTCCAAAGCCCCCTTGAATCGAGTTCGGCCGCGGGCGAATGGCAGAGCCCCGGATCCGGCTCCATGACGGACACGCTCACATTGCGACGGACGCGATCGCGCTCCGCTCCCTCGGCGAAGCCACCCAGGCCACGAGAGGCGCCTGCCATGGGTGACACGCCGATCGCGGCATCGACGTCGCAGGGGGCACGGACCGCGGCCTGCTATTTCGCGGCGGAGATCGAGTCCCATCCGCCGCCGAAGAAACCGGTCCCGCTGTTCGTCACGGTCTCCCGAGAGAAGATCCAGGCCGCGGAGAGCCCGGCCTCGGCCGCATCGGATGCGCCGGTCAATGTCGATACGGCACGCGCGATCGTCGTCGAGGTCATCGCGCGCAAGAATTGCCGGGTCATCGGAGAGAGCAGCGCCGAGATCGACCTGCCGCGGGATCAGCGGGCCGAGTCGCTGCGCTTCGTCGTGGAGGGCACGGCGGAAGGCGCAGCCGACATCCTGGTCGAAGCGCGGCAGGGACCGCGCATCCTGGCCTCATTCACCCTGGCCCCCGTGTTCGTCGATGCCGACAGCAAGACCTTGCGCCGGAGCCAGGTCGGATTGTCGATGGCGGCGCATCCGGACGAGCCGGCGGTGCTGCGGATCTACGAGATCGTGGACAGCGGCAAGGTGACGCTGCGTTTCGATCTCGCCTGCGTCGATCCGAACATCGCGGTTTCGGAATCGCGCACGCTTCCGGGCGGCTTTTCCCGCGACGTCTATGTTGCGGAGATCTTCAAGGGCATCGAGAGCGCGTGGCTCGCAACGAACCGCCTGTACGACCAGTTCCTGTCGCGCCTGCAGGCCAACGGAATCGTCATGGCCAACGAGCTATTGCCGGACAAGGTCCGCGAGGCGTTGTGGATCCATCGCGACGCGATCCGCGCGATCCAGGTCATCTCGGAGGAGCCGTTCATTCCCTGGGAGCTGCTCTACATCAACGATCGCAAATCCGGGCCGGACGGCAAGGGCTTCCTTGCCGAATGGGGGCTGGTGCGCTGGCTGCACAGCACGCCGTGGCCGGGTCCGCAACTCGCCATGCGCAATGATCGCGTCAATTACGTGATCCCGGCCTATGTCGATCCCGCCCTGCGGCTCGAAGGCGCCGATGCCGAACGCCAGATGCTGGCCAAGCTGTTCGGCAGCCCCCGCGAGGTGACGGCCGAGAGCATCGCCGTGACGAGCTTCCTGCAGAAGGATGCGGGGGACTGCGACGTCCTGCACTTTGCCTGCCATGGCGAGGCGGCCCAGCGGGCGGTGATGACGGCCGACCTGTTGATGACAGGCACCAAGGTCGACGGCAATTTCGCCCAGGACTCGCTCTCGGCGGATCAGGTCAAGGCGTATGCCCGCTTCGCGCAGAGCGGACCGAATCCGATGGTCTTCATCAACGCCTGCCAGACCGGGCGCGGCGGGCGCGGCATCGGCGGGGGTGTCGCCGGTTTCGTCGACGCATTCCTGCGGCCGTACTCCGAGCGCGGCGCGGGCGCGCTGGTTGGCGCGCTCTGGTCGGTCGACGACAAGCTGGCCTACAGCTTTGCCGAGGCGTTCTATCGCTCGCTCAAACAGGGGCAGACGCTGGTCGATGCCGTCCGCGCCGCACGCGAGGCCGCCAAGAACCGGAAGGAACTGACCTGGCTGGCCTATTCCGTGTACGGCAATCCGTTCGCGCGTGCCTCGGATGCGCCCTAGATAGAAGCCGGGATCGATCCGTCGCCCTCTGCGCGTGGAGCTCGCGCCGGAGCGGCTTACATGAACCTGACAGGGGCGGCAGGCCGGCCTGTCGGGCGCTTTTTCGCTGGCCGAAACCGGACGAATGGGGAATAGAGCACGGGATGCGGCGCGAGCCGTGCTGGGACACCGGTTCATCCGGCGGGAAATGCGATGCGCCTTCTGATCGTCGAGGACAATGCCGAGCTGTCGCGGCTCGTCGCCGCCGGATTGTCGGCGGCCGGCTATGAGAGCGACATCGTGGGCAGCGCGGCCGAGGCGCGCGAGGCGGTCAGCAGCGTCAGCTATGCTGCGATGATCCTCGACCTCGGCCTTCCCGACGGCGACGGCCTGTCGGTGCTGCGCGAGCTGCGCCGGCAGATGGAACCGCTGCCGGTGCTGGTGCTGACGGCGCGCGGCGGGCTGCAGGACCGCGTCAACGGCCTGCGCAGCGGCGCCGACGACTATCTCGCAAAGCCGTTCGCGATGGAGGAGCTGGTGGCGCGGCTGGAGGCGATCCTGCGCCGGCCGGGGCAGCTGCTCGGCCGCTCGCTGCATCTGGCCAACCTCGTCTACGACACCGAGAGCCGCCAGATCTTCGTCGACGACCAGCCGCGCATCATCTCCGCGCGCGAGACCTCGGTGCTCGAGATCCTGCTGCGCCGGCAGGGGCGGGTGGTGCCGAAGAAGAACGTGGAGGACCACATCTTCGGCCTCGAAGGCGAGGTCGCCTCCAACGCGGTCGAGGTCTACGTCTCGCGGCTGCGCAAGCAGCTCGCCGAGCACGGCGCCAAGGTCGTGATCCACACCATCCGCGGCGTCGGCTATTTGATGGCCGAGGAGAAATAGCGTGCTATCCGTCCGGTCATCCGCCAGGCCGACGTTTAAATCGCTGATCTCGCGCATCGTGTTCCTGCACATCGTCGCGGTCGCGGTGGTCGCGATCTTCCTGCCGCTGGTGCTGTTCTGGTTGCTCAACTCGGAGGTCGACCAGCTGCACCGCGACGCGATGCGGGCCCAGGCCGAGGTGCTCGCCGAGCGCATCGTCCCGCAGGCGGACGGCACCTTGACGTTCATTCTGCCGGACAGCCTGCGAGGTCTCTATTCGGAAGCCTATGGCCGCTATCTCTACGACATCCGCGACGAGGACGGCCGTGTGCTGTTCTCCTCCCGCCGCAAGGCGGGCGCCGCGACACCGGCGCCGCCGCTGTCGGAAACGATTTCCGGCGCCGGCGTGACGCGCGTCATCGAGGGCAAGACGGTGCGCATCCGCGTCGCCGAGGACCTTTCGCATCGCGACGTCATCATCGACGACATCATCTCGAACTTCTTCCGGCGCGTGGGCTGGATCACCATCCCGATCCTGCTGGTCCTGCTTGCCACCGACATCATCATCTTCCGCCGCGCGATCGCGCCGCTGTGGAAGGCCTCGGAGAAAGCCAGCAATATCGGTCCGGCGCGCACCGACATCCGCCTGCCGACGGAGCAGATCCCGCGCGAGATCATGCCGCTCGTCACCGCCGTGAACCAGGCGCTCGACCGCCTCGAGGACGGCTTTCGCGTGCAGCGCCAGTTCACCGCGGATGCCGCGCACCAATTGCGCACGCCGCTGGCGATCCTGCGCACGCGGATCGAGACGCTGCATGACGGGGCGGCGAGAGAGGCGCTGCATGCCGACATCGAGAGCATGAGCCGCATCGTCGCCCAGCTCCTGGAGATCGCCGAGCTCGACACGCTGGTGCTCGATCCCGGCGAGACCGCCGATTTGCGCGCCGTGTGCACCGAGGTGGTGGGTTCGATCGCGCCGTTCGCACTCGCCCAGCACAAGGACATCGCGCTGAAGGGCACAGATGCGCCGGTGCTGATCCACGGCAATGCCGAGATGCTCCAGCGCGCGGTCTTCAACCTCGCCGAAAACGCCATCAAGTTCACGGCGAAGGACACCGCGGTCGATGTCGAGGTCGGCGAGGACGGCTCCGTACGCGTGCGCGATTGCGGCCCGGGCATTGCGGAAGTCGAACGCGATTTGATCTTCCAGCGCTTCTGGCGCGCCGACCGCCAGCGCAGCGACGGCGCAGGCCTCGGACTATCGATCGTCCGCGGCGTCGTGGACGATCATGCCGCGACGGTGGCGGTGGAAAACCTTCCCGGCGGCGGCGCGGAGTTCACGCTGCGGTTCAGGTTGGCGGAGCAGGGCGCTTTACCTTCTGTGGGAGAGGGTGGCTCGCCGCGATAGCGGCGAGACGGGTGAGGTGTTGTCACCGAGAGTCCCACTGTCATTGAGTGCGCCGAGACAACCCCTCATCCGGCGCTTCGCGCCACCTTCTCCCACAGGGGGAGAAAGAGCAGTCCATAGCGCTCCATACAGCTCCATGCAACTCCACTAAACGATTGTAGTTGCTGAATTTATCTCCACTGCGCTACAGTGTACTCCATACTCCTCCACTCCCATTCTGGGGACATTTTGAGGGACACCAAGGTAGCAATGGCCCGCCGCACACGATCTGCATTTCTGGAAAACCGTACTGCTCGTTTGAAGCTCGCGAGACGTAAGAAGCCGTACACAGCTCTGATCGCGCCCGGCATCTTTCTCGCCTATCGCTGCAACGCAGGCCCTGGAACGTGGTCAGTGAAATGCCATGGCTGGCTCAAACGCTTTGCGCTCGCCGACGACCGCGAGGATGCCAACGGCGAAAGCGTCATGACGTATTGGCAGGCGCTGGAGCGCGCCAAGACGCTGGCGCGTGCCGGCGAAGGCAACAGTGACCAGCCGATCAGCGTCGGCGCGGCGATCGACGCCTATGAAGCTGACCTCGAAACCCGCGGAGGCCGCAAGTATAACGCGACCCAGCTCCGCCTGCATCTCAGCGACACGCTGAAGGCCAAGGCCGTCGCGCTGCTCACCGAGCGGGAACTGAGAGATTGGCGCGCCGGTCTGGTCAAGGGCGGGTTGAAGCCATCATCTGCGGATCGCATCGGGCGTGCGCTCAAAGCGGCGCTCGCTCTCGCCGCTCGCACCGACAAGCGCATCGCCAACACGGCTGCGTGGCAGAATGGATTGAAGAAATTGCCGGACAGCGAGGTCGCGCGCAACGTGATCCTGCCAGATCACACGGTAAAGGCTCTGGTGAGCGGTTCGTATGACGAAGATCGTGACTTCGGGCTGTTGGTCGATGTGTTGGCCGAAACCGGCGCTCGGGAAAGTCAGGTCTTCCAGCTAACTCCCGCTGATCTGCAAGATCATCTGACCGCTCCGCGCTTGATGATGCCAACCAGCCGAAAGGGCAAGAACCGCAAGATCGAGTATCGGCCGTTGCCGATCTCGACGCGGCTGGCGAAGGCGCTACGGCAGCAGGCGAACGGCCGGGCCGCGCACTCGCCGCTGTTCAACAAGATGTGGAACTTGGCCAGGACTTTCCGTTCGGTCGTCGAACGTCTCGGGCTTGGGACCGAGGTGACGCCGTACGCGCTGCGGCATTCGTCAATCGTCCGGCAATTGCTGAGCTTGGTGCCAACCCGCGTTGTCGCCGCGCATCACGATACGTCGATTGCGATGATCGAGCGAAACTACAGCCGTTACATTCTTGGCGATTCAACCGAGGCGCTCACGCGCGCGGCATTGCTCGATCTCGGCGCGCCGGCAAACCTGGCAGATGTTGTTCCGCTGGCACGGCTCGCGTCATAATCACTTTGACCGAATTGATCTCTCATTGCATCCTGGTGCGCTGGGTCCGGCTGCGCAGCGTAACGTCAAGATATTTGACGCATTGCCGCGTTGCCCACCTACGGAAGCAACGTTGCGGAGGCGTCATGTCGCGCGACCCCCGGCTCGAACTCGTTCTTGAAGGCCTTAAGAGACTTGTTCGCGAAGAGAACCGGCACTCTGATCCGCCATCAACGCACTACATCCCTCACGATGTGGTCTGGTGGTTCGTCCGGCTCCTGAGCGGCGATGAAACCAGCCTCCGCAGAGCGTTTGGTTTGCTCCGGCCACCCGGCCGCCCAGTCAATCCAACGCCGAAGAAGTACTTTCGTCGCGCGGCGAAGGCCTGGACGTTGAAAATGCAACGCGAGACGTGGGTCGAAATCAACAACGCGGTCTTCGCAGACAGAGCAGAGCCACCGGACGAGCGGCATGTCCGAAGGCTTGTCACCCGGCACAAACCGCTCCTCATAAGAAGGTCGCTTCGCCGGCGGTGGCTTGCGCGGTCTGAAGAGCGCAAGCAGACGGCTATTTTGAGGAACTCGAGAAAAGGAAAGCCGGACTCTAATTCGGGGTAATTACGGCCCAAGCCAGCACCCCCCTTCTGGGGCATTCTCCGCATCATTCCGGACAAAGCCTCAGAGGGTTTTCCATGACCACCACCGCCATTCCAAAGCCGCCAGCTATTCCATCGCCCATGTTCTCGGTCGCCGAAGCGTGTGAATACCTCAAAGTTCGTAAGTCATTCTTGTACGAGCTGATCCGCACCGGCGACCTGCGGGCACGCAAGCTCGGCTCGCGGACGGTCATCTTGCGGGCTGACTTGGACGACCTCATCGAGAAACTCCCGCAGAGGCGCAACCGCGATGCACTCGGTCCCAAGGTGAGCGCAAGCTCGTGCCATCGCACGATCCCCGCACAAACGAAGTGACCGACGCCGCAAGGCAGCGCCGGCCGGAATTGGATCGCGTCGTGACCCCCGAAATCTAATCCTGTCTGCCAAGCGGCGTCGGCCCTCAACTGAGGAGTCGAGCATGCCAAAATTCCGCACCCAGTGCGCAGCTGTCGGGTCGCCTCCACTGCCAACGCCGCGCCTGGCGCTCAGTATTCCCGAGTTTTGCAAGGGTGAAGGCCCACGCGAGATGAAAGTCGGAACGCGCACGCGATCTCGTTTGAGTCTGCGGCGGCGGAATGGCGTCGCGAGCGGGAAACTAAGCACACGCGCGACCGAACGAAATGACCGACGCCGCGGAGCAGCGTCGTCGCAATTGGATCACGTCGGCTAGCCAACCAGTTGCCGAGTGACGTCGGCCCGCAAACCAACGGAGCACACAAATGTTGACCCCGAAACTCACCCCCGCTCAGCAAAGGCGCATGCGGGAGCTCGACGATGCCATCGAGCGCATCGAGCAAAACGATTTGAACTACTTTGCGCGATTTCCGAACCGAAAGCACCGCGTCGGCGAGCCCGACCGCGCCGAGATCGAGCAGCCCGAGTTGATCGGGGCCGGCATCATGCTGAGCCCAGACAACCAGCACTATCGGGCCGTTCGCTATCTGACCCCTTATTCTTGGCTCAGCCTATCGGTTGGCGGTCCAGCGGAGGTCGATCCGGACTCCCTTGACGAGGAGATGTCGCGGGCGATTTTCAAGTACGCTGCGCCCGACGAGCTCCGGATTTTCCTGCGGGGCGGACACACCCGCGCGGAAATGTTTGCGATCATCCAGGCACTGAATGAATGCCGAGCCGATCGCCCGTGCACCGGGTGGCCATCATGACCGCGCTCAAGCTCACCATCGGCCTGACCTCTGCGCCGTTCGATCGCGTTGCCCGCGTGTCATATGAGGGACAGGCGCATTTCGGAGAGACTGGACCCGCCGGAGAATGCTGCCGTGGCTGTCAGTTCTGGGATCGTCGCACAGATGATCGCGGCATCCACGCAAAACCGGCCCGCTGCAAGAAATTCACGAGGCTGACAGGCAAGCCGGGTGCTCCTGTTCCAGCGGATGCGGCGGCTTGCAGGTACTTCTCTCGGTTCGTGCCGTGACCATCGAGGGCAGCGCGTGATGGACAGCCTCAACCCCGACCGCCATCAAGGCGCTGAAATGAGCGCCGAACTCACACATCCCGGGGTCCCTGGCGTTCGCGCTACAGACCTGCCGATTGCCAAGGTCGATGACGCTAACCCGCTTGATATTCCCGCTGATCTGCCGCCGGCTGCCAATGAGTGCGAACCAAATCCAACGAAGCATTTACCCGATACGGCGCCGTTGCGCTTCGCTGTCGTCCAAAATGCAACGCCTGCTGTTGAACCAGAATCCGCCCAGATCACGCTGATCACAAAGCGCGATGAGCCATCTCTCATGTCGAAGCGAATTTCGCTCGACGCGGATGACAACTTCAAGAGCGACGGTTCAGCGTGCCTGATGGTCACGGGCACAGCCGAGCGCACGTCTGCGCAAACGGCGGCCGACCTCGTGCGAACCATTGCGAGCTGTCGCTCCGATCAGGCGATCGCTCTTGGGGCCCTGAAGGCGGATCTTCCCGACTCAGTCGCCGTGACGATCCCGAAGAGGCTCGACAAGCACCCCGGCGCCATCACCCGGTCGCGCAGCTACATCGACTATCGGCCTGGTGTTCCTGCCTGGTGTCTGATCGATTTCGACACCAAGGGTATGCCGGATGAGGTCGAGACCAAGATCGAAGCCGCCGGCGGCATGTGGAACGCACTGTTGACGGTGGCGCCGGAACTCGCGCGCGCTGCGCGTGTCAGCCGGGCAAGCACGAGCGCCGGCCTGTCTCGCAGCGAGACCGGCGAGCCGATCGCTGGTTCAAACGGTATGCATCATTATGTGCTCGTCCACGATGGCGGCGACATTGAACGCTTTCTAAATGACCTGCATCATCGCTGCTGGCTGCACGGCTTCGGTTGGCATCTGATCGGCAAGGCTGGCCAGCTGCTCGACCGCTCGATTGTCGATCGGATGGTCGGCTTCGGTGAACGCCTCTGCTTCGAAGGCGCCCCCCTTATTGTTCCACCGCTGACACAGGATGCAGCGAAGCGTGTGCCTGAAGGGTTCGAGGGGGATGCCATTGAGTCGACTCGGGCGGTGCCCCAATTGAGTGAATACGAGCGACACCTCGTCAAGGAAGCCAAGACTAAAAGCGCCAAAGCGCTGGGCAAATCTGCGGCAGGGGTTCGCACCAAGCACGACAAGGAGGTCGCCGAGAAAATCTCGGCCAGATCCGGGATGTCCCTCGCGACGGTGCTGCGCCTGGTCAAGGCACGGCATCGTGGCATGCTCTACCCGGATGTCGAACTGGAATTTGACCATTTAGGCATCGTCACGGTTGGAGCCATGCTGGCCGACCCGGACCGTTATGTCGACGAAACGCTCGCTGATCCGATTGAGGGCGTCGATTACGGTCGCTGCAAGGCCATGGTAATGCGGGACGAGGATGGCGCCCTGTTCATCCATAGCTTCGCCCACGGCCGTTGCATCTACCACCTACGGCACCATTTGAGATCGGCGAAGGCGGCGTTTGAGCAAATCGCAGGTGGCGGCCTCGACGACGCCATGGCGATCTTCGCCCAAGCTGACCTTGAGGACGACGAGGTTGATGCGTTCGCCAAATTCGTGGCGGAAAAAACAAAGGCAGGCATTCGACCCATTCGAGCTCGGTTCAAAAAAGAGCGCGCCGAACGCGAGGCCAAGGCGCGCATCGCCTCGATGGACGCGAAAGCTGATGGCCGCATGATCCGACTGTGCCCCGAGCACGACGGCGAGCTGTTGCCCGAGGTCACGTTCCTGGACGAATTGCTGGCGAAAGACAGCAGCGCCGAGCCGCCGATGCGCAACGCATCGGGCACTCTCGTGCGAGTCGAGGTCAAAAAACCCTGGTCGCTTCACACGCTGACGTCCGATGGCGCCAACACGACCAGCGAAGACGCCGAGGCCATGACAGCGCCGCCGGAGCCCGTGCTGGTCGAACTGACGCCGACCTGCGTCGAGCTGCTTGTCGAGCAATATGTGCGTTGGCTCAAGATCAAGAAGGGCGGCGACTATTTCGCGGCTCTGCCCATGCCGTTCATCAAAGCGATTATGGAGTACCCGAGCAGCGCGGTGCCCATCGTCCGTGCGATCAACACGTCCCCGCTCGTCACCGCGTCCGGCGATCTGATTGATGGCGCTGGTTTCGACCGCACCACCGGGCTGTTCCACCGGATCGATCCGGTGCTGCGCAAGTGCGTGCCTGAGAAGAATCCAACCGACGAGGAGATCAAGCAGTCGCTGAGCTTCCTGTTCGACGAGTGGCTCGTCGATGTGGCCCTTGATGCCGCCGGCAAATGCGCGGTGGTCATGTGGGCGCTAACGCTGCTGCAACGCGCGCTGCTGCCTGAGCGTCCTGCGTTCTTTGTGACGGCTAGCCAACGGGGCGGAGGCAAGACGACCTTGACCAGCATGATCGCCGTTGCCGCGCTGGGACGTCGCCCTGCGGCGGCGAGCTGGTCGGAGAGCGCCGAAGAGCGCAGGAAGGCTCTCTTCTCCTACCTTCGGCAGGGTGTCGCGATGATTATCTGGGACAACGTCCCTCGCGGCGCGACGATTAGTTGCCCGCACATCGAGGCGGCACTTACCGCGCCGGAAATCAGCGATCGTGTGCTAGGGGTTTCCGATTTCGAGACGGTGCCGGCGACGACAATCCAGGTCTTCACCGGCAATTCGATCGCGCCGCGTGGTGACATGGCAAGCCGGTCGTTCGTCCTGTCGCTGAACGTGGATCGGCCCGACCCCGAGAACCGCGAGTTCAAGCACGCGGACCCGCTGGGATGGACGGAAGCGAACCGGGTGAAAATTTTGTCCGCCTTCTACACGATCTTGGTTGGTGGGATCTTGCAACGCCCGCAGGGACAGGTGGCCAAAACCCGCTTCAAATCGTGGTGGGGCTTGATCGGCTGGCCGGTGGAATATGCGGCGGGCCTGCTCGACATCAAGCTGGATTGCAGGGAGTTGCTGCGCTCGGGCGAGGCTGAGGACGAGGAAGCGAGCGCCGCGTCGCGTGCGATGACCATGATGAGCAAGCGTTTTCGGGACAAGAAGTTTAAGGCCCAGCAAATCGTGTTGTGGTTGAGCACGATGAACTCGGAGGTCGAGGAAAGTGCGGCCCAGGCGCAGGAGTTTGCTGCTGCGCTCTGCGAGCTGGCGGAAAAGCCTCTCGAGAAGCCGACAGCCCCGGTGATTGGCAAGCTGTTCCAAAAGCACCTTACAAATCGGCCCGTATGGATTGATAACGGCAAACGGAGCGCAATCCTGCGCAAAGACCCCGATCACCAGGCGAACCAGTACTGGATCGAAATTCAGCAGCCTACCGAGCACGCGCAGATGCGAGCAGAGGCCGAGCTCCGCACATCTCACGATGCGGATCAAACCTCTAGCTCGTCTCAAGGCGAGGGCACGGCTCAGAGCGATCTCCTCTTCTGATGAAGGCGTGAGTACGGCCGGAACATAAAAGGGAGACCAACTTGACGCCGAGAAAACACTGGGATGAATATGACGTCTGCGTCGAATGGCAGACCAGGGTCAGCGACGCGGCACTTCCATTCGAGGCGCGCTGGACGGAGGCCGCCTTGCGTCGGATTGACCCTGTGTTGCATGCCCGATTCCGCAAGCAGCGGGAGCTGTTCAATTCGGCTCTGGAAAGCGGCACCATCGACAAAGTCATAGAGCTTGGCGCCGCGACAGTGCGAGCCTACGTGGCCGTGGTCGCCGCGATGGAGGCGACCGGCGCCCCAGATGACGCCTACCAAATCGGCCGCGGGCCGAACGGCCTGACCATCGCAATCGGCCCGAAGCCATGCTGCGCCCGGCTGCAGGAATTGTATGGCAATACAGTCCAATGGTTCTCGCCAGATGAGATCGCGGCCATCATCGAAATGGACGCGCGGTTTAAAAAACTTGCGGAGGTCAAACGGGCGTTCCCTGGAGCCGAGATGAAGGGTTGAAGTCGGCAGCCGGGCGCCAACTGGACGCACCTCTGGAGCGGGCCGCGAACCGGGAGGTGCAATGTCGGGGAAAGAGGGGAAAGAGGGGAAAGTTTACAGCCTCGTTGGTGGAAAAGGAAAGAACTTTGGGAGAGTGCCTTTGCATTTCAATCAGCTTAGGGGCGGAGAGCGGTCAAAACATCCCCCACATTCCCCTCTTTCCCCACCGCCGGCCAGTAAACTTACACAGATGGAAGCCAACGCGTCGGGATCACCATCGCGCCCGCAAGGATCGACGGACGCATCACACAGCACGAGCATTCGCCGCTCAGGACGAACTGCGCTATACTTGCTTCACACCCCAATGAGCCGGTCGGATTGTCACTGAGCCGAAAGCCTGGGTGCAGTAGGATCGCTCTGGACGCCAACAGGAGGGGGTACTCACCCGATAAGCCGTTGCCACGCAAAGCGATACCAGCAGACATCCGGTCATTGTGCCGGGCATATACGGCGGAGGCGATTCGTCACCTCGCCGCGATCATGCGCCAGCCAGAGTACCCTCCGGCCGCACGCGTGCAGGCCGCCAACGTCCTGCTTGATCGCGGTTGGGGCAAAGCCGTTCAGCCGATCGCCGGCGAGGATGGCGAGCCGCTTCGCGTCATCATCAGGCAGATCGCCGATGCGGCTGAAGTCAATCCTGTGCCGACCAACACAACTGCCGGGCTGGTAAATTGGAGCAAACCCCCGCAACCTCACGTCGGCGAGGGCGACCGCGACATCCGTGTCGTGATCCGGCAGATCGGCGAGGTCAAGAAGGATTAACCTCGACCTGCCAATCCAGAGGCTGGGCCAACATCGAGGCTAGATTTTGAATCGGTCGGCTCGGCTGCGAGCCAGGTCGACCCGACGGCTATTGCAGCGCCCGCCAGATAGTGGCCTCACCACATTCGTACTCACGCGCCAGCTCGGCGATGGTCTCACCGGCAGCATAACGCTCAGCAATGCGACGGCGCTGGCAGGGATCGAGAGATGAGGGGCGACCGAACTTGGTGCCTTTGCGCTTGGCCCGCTCGATACCTTCCTCGCAGCGTTCTCGGATGAGCTCGCGCTCGAACTCGGCAACGCCGCCCAGAACCGTGATCATCAGTTTGCCTGCTGGAGTCGTGGTGTCACACCAGCTTTCCCGGAGCGAAACGAACTGCGCTCCCTTCTCTTCGATAACTTCGTGCAGGATATTCCAGAGATCCCGGACCGAGCGGGCGATGCGGTCCACCTTGGTGATGACGATGGTGTCGCCTGGCTCCAGCCGACGCAGGGCCCTCTCCAGTTCAGGACGGGCTCGGCTCTTGCCGGACAACTTGTCGCTGAATATCCGCTCGCACCCTGCGGCCTTCAGCGCCTCCACTTGGCCCGCATAGTCCTGGCCCTTTGAACTGACACGGGCGTAGCCATATCGCATCGCCTGATCCCTTTTTTTGAAAGCTTGAGTTTCGGAATCTAAATCGCGCGATGAATCAGCGTCAATCAACATCATCCAAAACGTACACTTTTTGAAATTCGAGAGCGCGGGTCGCAATGAACCACTTCGTCAGTGCCTTCTGCGTGGCCTTGCGCGGCCCGCTGATGCGACTATTCTGTACCCTCGCAGCGCCCACGAAGTACTGCCAACGCATCAGGGCGCCTCCGACGCGATGTGGTGAAAATCTGCAACGCGCGCTCGCAGCGGCAAGTGATAGACAGGATCAACGCTGGCTTAAGGGGGTGGGGGGCCCTCGGGGGCATATAGTCGCGATTGCGACGCACAGGGTACCGGTACCGGTTAATAGGCAATATACCCGCGCTTGCTTGTCGAAGGGCAGTAAGCCGAGCGTTGGCACGACCACATGCCCATCTTCTCACCGACAGTAAGATTGAGAGAGGCTCAACGCGAGCAATTCGCGTCCGCTGGACCCTGCGAAGCAGACCTCAACAGGGCCAGTCGTAGCTTCTCCGATGGCCACAAGCTGACGTATGACCGGTTCTGGTGCGAGACCTTGGCGACAGAAATTCGCTCCGGTGCAAACTCGACGTTGCCACAGCCGAGCCGACATTAACCATATGGGGGATCGCGCACTAAGGACCCCTGAAGGTTAGTGCGCCTTTAACATTTTTGCGCCAGAGATAGACCTTAGCGCGGAAATCAATACGCAAAGCGAATGACGGCGGACATTCATCCTCTGAGGTGGATTGTTGAGAACGCTTCTCGTGATCGCGCTCGCGGCGACCTTGGTCGGCTGCAGCCGTCAACCATCATACCAAGCGGCCACCAGAACGGCGGCTCATCAGCCGATCGAATTCGCGTCATTGAAGACCGATCCGGCGACAGAAACCAAGCTCAAGAACGAAAAACCGCCCCCTCTTCGGGTCCATGACAGGGTTGCCGGTTTCATCGCCAAGAAAGCAAAACCTGCAAGCATCAGAGCAAAAACTGAGCCTACGGCAACTCGCGTCCCGCTCCCACCTCCCTCATTGAGGACGCAACTCGAGCCGAAAAGCAAAGCCGATGCGGATTTGGGTACGATAGGGCAGCCCTCTGTGGGTCTCTCTCCGAATTCTAAAAGCAGAACCATGCAAGAGCAGGTGGCGGCTGCGACCGAGGTCGCGGAGCGAATGACGGCAAATGTCGAACCCACGGACCTCCTGGTTGCCGTTGTAATGGCTCGTCCGGAGATCAAGTCGGTGGCCGATCTTGCGGGTAAAACTGTTGCGATGGATGAAAGGTATTCTGCATCCAGCGTTGATGTTTGGGTCGGGTTTGTGGTGGCAGGCGTCTCCGTCAAAGTGAGTGCAGGACACAGCGCGGCGATCGATCGGCTCAGCAATGGCGAGGTGACGGCTGCTGTGCTGGCCCTCGTGTCTCCTGACGGAGCGGACGGGTTTCCTGAAATCGCTGGCTTCAAGATTTTTCGCGTCCCGCTTTGGCCATATGCTTCGAAGGCTCGGCCTTAACCAATGAATCTTCAAACTCAAAGCCTTTGTTGCGATGACGCCCAAAATCCCGAAATCCAAGCTAAGGGTTTGTGACAGTCGCACGAGCTGGCGGCTCGCCATGAGGCATCAGGCGGTGATCGTGATGCTGATCTGGTGGAACGCCGATTGCGCAAGCGGCCGCGCCAACCGTCGCGCTGCTCGCCGTGCCGAACTTCCGTTGCGGGTCAATCGCGACGCTTTTGCCCGGTTTAAGCTAGGTCCGGTCTACCCCTGACAGCCGCGTCAACTCTCGCAGCGCACTGGCTTCTCCTCCGCGCCCGGATGGCCGGGCCGCCCCCCAGAGCCGGACCCGGCGACGGCCCGGGCAATGCATTGCGACGGCCGCAATAGCGGACGCATTCCCCTTATGGCTTGAGGTTAGGCTCGCCACAGTGCTGGACCCACTGCGGCGGCATTTATGAAAAAGGCAATACCAAAGATGCATGGCGGAAAACGACCTGGCGCAGACAGGAAGCCTACGGGAGCTATGCAGGATTTTGGGTGACGAGGCGATCAGGCGGCGTGGTTTGCCGGCATGTGGATGACCTCGATGCCGTCGTTGAATCTGACACCTGCGATGAGCTTCGGCAACTGATTTGTGCCTTTGAGCCGCCGCCACTTTTTTGATGCGGCGATAACCAGCTTGAACACCATCAGCCTGGCGGTCGTTGAGGACAGCGATCCTTTCGTTCGCACGGTTCTGTGTCGCACGGTCGCGAACACGCTTTCGATGGGGTTGGTCGTGCGCAAGTGATCCCAATGCTCGGCAGGAAAGTCGTAGAAGGCCAGCAGCGCGTCGCGGTCCTTTGCGAGGCATTCGACCGCCCGGCCGTACTTGGTGCGGTATTTCTCGGCGAAGACGTCGATCGCCACTTCGGCGGCCGCCCGGTTTGGCGCCCAATAGACTTCGCGCAGGTCCTTCTTCATGTTGGCCTGCACCGAGAGCGGGACCTTGTCCAGGACGTTGACGGTCTTGTGCACCCAGCAGCGCTGGTGCCGCGTGCCGGGAAACACCTCGTCAAGCGCCTTCCAGAAGCCGAGCGCGCCGTCACCAACGGCAATTTCCGGGGCGATTTGCAACCCGCGTTGCTTCACGTCGATCAGGAGCTCACGCCAGCTCTGCGCGCTCTCCCGGACACCGACCTGAAAGCCGATCAACTCCTTCTTGCCTTCCGGCGTCGCGCCGATCAGCACCAGCATGCACTCGCCGTGGTCTTCCATGCGTGCCTGCAGGAAGACGCCATCGGCCCACACATACACGTACCGCCGCGCCGAGAGATCGCGCTTCTGCCAACGCTCATACTCGCCCTGCCATTCGGCCGTCAGCCGGGAAATCACCGCCGGCGACAGGTTCGGCGCGTCCTTACCCAGCAGGGCCGTCAGCGCCTCCTGGAAATCGCCCGTCGAGATGCCACGCAGGTACAACACCGGCAACAGCGCATCCAGGCTCCTGGTCCGCCGCGCCCATAGTGGCAGAATCGCCGAGCTGAAGCGGATCCGCTCGCCATCGCCGGCTGCACCGCGGTCCCGGATCTTCGCCCGTGCGACCTCGACCGGTCCGATGCCGGTCGCAATCGTTCGAGCCGGGCCGTAACCATGCCGCACGACACGGGCGCGCCCGTCGGCAAGCTTCAAATCTTTCACCGTGGCAAGAAACGTCTCGACTTCGATCTCCACGGCCTGCGCCAGAAGCTGCCGAGCACCAGCTCGCAAAATATTGGTCAGTGGATCGTCGATCTCGTCGGGCTGACGAAGGGCAACAATATTGCTAGTCTCGTTCATGGCGTATCGCTCTCCTTGAGAGGTTCTGGCAGGCTCGACACCCGCCTCGATACGCCGCCTATCTCATTCCGTCATCACCCAGCTTCACGCATAGCTCAGCCTACGGGTCGAGAGCCCTCCCGCACATTCCGCCTATCGGACGAATTTATTGCTAGTGTTGACGCATGGGTTGCGCGGCAGGATGACAAACCGGGCCGCTCTGAGGCCATCCGTCGGCTGGTCGAGATCGGGTTGAAGAAGGGCAAGTGAAATGCGCGAAACGCGAATGCTGACCAAGCTCGCCAGTGCGCTCTCCGACTGGCACCTGCGGTAGGCCGAATACCAGCACGAGGTCTGGGAAGCTAGGCTTACCGGCAAGAGCCGCGCGGAGATTCGCGAACGCAGGCTGCTCAAGGGCGATGACGCCACGCCGCGACCGGCGCGCGGATTCCGGCCTAGGCTGATCGAAATCGCGCGGAAGAAGTAAGATGGATGGTTTGGATCCGAGAGATTTCGTCTGGCGGGTCCTGTTCTCGATCGCCGCTACTGCGATCGTGGCTGGCGGCGCGATGGTCGCCATCAAGTACCTTGCGGGATTGTACAAGTAACGACTGCCGGTCAAAGCCGGCCGGTCATGCCGCTCGAAACCGCGCGTTAAGCTTTAGCTTCGATAGTGAGTTGGCGCGGAAATAGTCATGCGTGCCGCGCTCGGAGACCCACAGAACCCCGTCCGGTTTGGCCGCCGGGCGGGGGTCCCATCTTGTGTATCGACGGCGAGAGCGCAGATCAGACCACCGCTTAGCGCCTCAATCGAATTAAGCCGCGGCGCGGATATCAAGCTTAACGCGCGAGTCTGGTTGCGACTTGCGCGCCGGCGGCTAAGGTAGGCCCCATCTGGGCAATTGCCCACGATCCGGGCCGCCCAGCCGGAGCACGCGCATGACCGTCATCGCGGCGACGATCGGGATCTGGGTGCTTTTCAGCTTGGTTTTCACCCCGCTTTTTACGTGGGCCTTTTTCCGCGGCGAACGCAACCATAGGGCGGCCACTGAGGGTGAAGGGAAAGTCCTGAAATTTTTCGCAGACACTCCGCAATCGTCCGGAGGTGGCGGCGCGCAGTCGAGACAGTGAACGGCCTCAATAGCCGGACTGATGCGAGTTTGGGTTTGATGGGATGCGACGGATCGCGATTCGTCTTTGACGATCCGCGAGCGCAAACGAAAGGGCCCAGCCTTCGTCCGGGCTTCAAGGGCTGGGGGCCTCCTCGCGCTTGAGCGCGTTGCGCTCGGGTTGTAATGGGCCCTCAAGTCATTTCGGTATAACCCAGTGCCCGCTGGCATGGAGCATGCTCACTGTGCCATCACTATTAAAGAATAAAGTCCCTAAAGGGGTTACCGCCCGGCGCACGGCCGCCAGAGACGCTTCGTGCATGCGTCGCTCGGCGAGCTCGAATGGCCGGCGCGCCCCGCGATTGGCGGTGAGGACGCAACCGCTCTGGTCAAGCATCAGGAGGGGCTCCACCAGAGTGTCAACGATCCCTTGGGCCTGGACGTGCTCGCTATTGACGTTGCCGGGATCGGTACGGATCGACCACTTGTCTGTAACCGCACCTTCGGCATCGGAATTCGATAACCTGCGGACTTGACCAGTGCGATAGCCGAAATTGGGCCGCCATTGGCCACGCCTGACATTTAGGACAAGCAACCAAAACGCCGTCGGGATCAACCGCTCGCACGCCTCGTACAAGTGGCCCCGGTAGCAATCAACATTGCCCCTCTGGCTTCGTTCCGACCGCAGGGATCGCCAGCGTAAACCAAGCTCAAATTGACTCGCGCTTCAGGTCAATTAGGCGCATATTCGTCCCATCACCGTTCGACACCCTGGCATTTGCCGGTGACTGAGAGTGTTGCGCTCCCGCCTATGCATAGGGAGGCACCATGGCCCAACCTCAACGCCCGCCGCCTGCCATTCCACCGATCCCGTTCCAGCGCCCCGTCTGTCCAAGGTGCAAGGCTTCGATGATGCTCGTCAGCATTGAGGCAGAGGGCCCAGGCGTCGACTTGCACAGGTTTCAGTGCGCTCTCTGCAATGACGTACTTACAATCCGCGCCGCCTACGAAGATCCGATGCATTCCCAAGGCCTTGGCCGGTGGCTGCAAGGTGATTTGCACTCGCCGAAGTAAGCGCGGGCCCGGACCGGGATTCTTCTTTCCGTGAGATCAGGTTTCGTGAGCAACGCCCGTGCCAACCGATATCGTAAATTAGCCGTCGCTTCTGGCGATAAGGCTAACACCGACCTGCTGCTTAAACTCGCAGACGAATGCGATCGGGGGATCCTCTGCAGCACTGAATGGCGGTCAGCCCGGCTATCCTACAGTTACCGGGGTCCACCAAAAGCAGAGGATCACAAGCAACGGTTCGCGTGGGACCCATTAGATGACGGTTGAAAAACCGTATAAGCCGCCCCGACGAACCAAAGCGGCCCCGTTTTCTGCTACCGTCTCAGCCGTCGGGCTGCGCGTACGCTTTCCACACCCACGACCCGCAGTAGTTCGGCTCCGGCTCGAGCCCCTATGAATCGATAATTTGCGAGGCGCTTGGCAGGCCCGCTTTCCTATCCGCCGTGAGAACCCGACACCGGCCGGTCACCGCCCGGTCAAGATCACCTTCGGTGAACATGCGCGAGATGGCGTGCGCGGCGACCTGACACGAGTTTGGCGCCGGTAATCAAGCATGCGAATGGGGCTGGCTCGAGCTGCTGCACGAGAGCGGCTCTTATGTCCGGATCTTGAAGACGGAGGCCTAGTTGAGGCGGCCTGCCAATACCGATCTGCTGCGCAATGCGGCGTGAGCTTCAAGAACTCGTCGCTAATCGCCGAGCAGCACCTGCGCGACAAGGTTGTCCTGCCGGGTCACCCAGTAATGCGAAACAATTGCGCCATGCCGTGGTCGTGCCGTTTGACCGGCCTAATTGACGAGGGCGGCTGACTGCTGCCTGAGGATCAGAGCCGAGCACAGCTCGACCAGATCCGAGTTCGGATACGTGGTGCCGGGAAGCGAAACCCATGCCTCGGGGAACAGCTTTCGCCTGTCCCAAGAATCGGCCTTGGCCAGCGCAAGCTTCTTGTCGGCAACATCCGCAAGGGCGCTGAACTTGTCCGCACAGATCGGTCCGAGGGCCGCGATGACCGCCGTCTCCACCCGCTTGCCCGCGAGCTTGTCGGCGCCGCCGGCCGTAACCCAGCCGAAGCCGTAGCCTGCCCAATTGAAGCCGATGACGACCGTCGCGATGGCACCAATCCTTGCACGAGGCGCTTGCGCGACTCTCCCTGCAAGATTCAGGGTAATTGCATGTGTTTTCCTTTTCGCCCGACTTGTTTCGGAGCGAGGACAACGGACACCCGGATGGGTCCCGGTCGTTCAGTTGTAAGGAAGGCTCGCCCGCTTTGAGCTGGCGTTTCGATCACGACCACCGTGAGCTTGTGCGGGCGCTCTATGTCTACTTTCGCCTCAATTCGAAGCCGGGATTCGTCGGCCCTGGCTCACTGCTTTGTTGGCGCGGCGACCCACCAAGATAGCCGCCATCGCGCTCGCCTGCCCGCATGGCGTGGTGCTTTCCCAATTGGGACACACAATTTCAAACTTAGGACGGAACGATTCATCGACCGGGTCCTTGGTCCTCAGCAATCGGCGACACGATCCCCCCTGATACGATCCCCGAGAGCTAAAGCCCCGACCGGTCGACATTTTGCCCAATGCCCGGCGGAAGGTTTGAAGCGGCCTCAGATGCTCTCGCACTGAGGCCGTTTCGTGGGCGCTCGCGAAGAGGAATGACGAAACAGACAACGCAACGCCGCCAAGCGTTGAAACGTTCGCTGGCGGCGCTGCGCCTCTTTCCCGGGAGGGACTAACAAAATCCCGGGTTGGTCTGGATAGCTGCGCGAAGGTTCAATCGCGGGGGAATTCAGGACGCTGGAAGCGCAGGCCGCCTTTTGCGCTTCACGTTGGAGCGCACAGTCCTGGCGAAGTCAGCCACTTATTGACCTCAATGGCAGCATCTATTTGGCTTGCCTTCCGCAAGAGCTCGTCGCGACGGATGTTAAGGGCCATGCCTTCAGCTTGTTTGCGCAAGCTGATTGCCTCCTGCGCTAAACGGTATTCGAATGTCGACGATTGTTCGGGCCGTTGGCTAACCAGCATGGTAGTGCTCCCTGTGGGGTTGGGCGGGAGCGCAAACCGGCGTTCTCAGTCACCGATGAAAGCCACGGTCCGGGCGGTGATGGAAGCAGCAGACTCCCTTTCAGTTCGTGAGTCGAGTCAAATCGAATTTGGACAACCGTGGAACTTCGACCCAGGATACGATCCACTCTGTTAGGCTGAAAATGCCGCAACTCACCGCTGGCAAGAAAGCGATGGCTATTGCGGCCGAGGGGGCGCATGCTGCTCTGCGGGCAGTGCCGGCGTTTTGCGAAAGGCAGGCGCGCATGACCATCCGTTCCCGACGTGAAGTCGTCACCTTCAACCATCCCTTCCGAATCAAGGGTATCGATCGCCAGTTGCCGGCCGGCGCCTACGAGGTCGTCACCGATGAGGAGATGATCGAGAGCCTTTCGTTCGCGGCGTTCCGCCGCGTCGCTACCATGATCAAGGTGCCGGCGGAGGGCTCGCGCGGGTTGACAATGGAGGTGGTCTCGATCGCCCCGATCGATTTGTCGGACGCGCAGCGCATCGACGCAAGCATCTGATGGCTGACTAACCTTCGACTCGACAGCCATCGCGGAAACTGCAGCGGCTCGTTTCAGCCATTTGACTTGGAGGAACCACCTTGCTCAGCTTGAGTCGATCCGGGTGCGGCAGCCGGTTTCAGTTATGAAGGACCTCACGAAGGAAACAATGGATTTCGCCGCCGCGCGGCACCTCGCGGAGGGCTTCAACTTCCGCGCCTACACTCCGCATAAGATCGCCCATGAGCTGCTGCGCTGGGATCAGGCATTCAAAGACGTCGATTACACGGAGCTCGTTGCGGCTGTGACGCTTTGGCAAAGTAGCACGCGCGACTAGGCAATGGCGATGAAAATGGATTGCGGCAGGAGCACAAGCCGGGATGGCGCGGGTCCGCGGAGGAGGACTACCCCTGAATTACCATTGCCGCGACGATCAACAGCCCGAAAAAGATCGGCAGCAAAACCGGAGGTACGAGCCACTCACGAACTCTAAACCCAGCAATGTTCGACATTTCGGACCGCCCGTCAGAACGGCGGGAGCGCAACACTCTCTCAGTCACCGATAGCAGCCAGGGGGACGCGCGGTGATAGGGGTCATATGGTGAGGCCCGATTGAATAGCGAGGCCCGTGGCAACTTATTTGTGGCAAGCCGATTGTAATCCGACTACAGAGCAGCCATTTAATGCTTAGCACAGCCCGGAGTGTATTTCCTCGCTCCGCGAAGCTTTGGGCTTGCCAACTCTCGACAGCGATGTTGGCAGCGGTGCATCGTCAGCATCACGACTGAACGTCGAGTTTTCCTCGATGTACATCGCGCAGAGCACGCAGATTGTTACACTCGATCGGACCACCAATGATCGCGTTTCCAAATAATAGTCGTTCATATGACAGAACGCGGCGTGCCGTGCATTTTTGGGGATACGACAGCGCGATTGAGGCATCATTTTTCATAGAGGAAGACGCGTTGAGGCAACTTCAACCTGATGCTCGCGCCGACGAATCGGGCTTCCTGAGCGCGTTTGATTCCAATCGTGATGTGATATGTGCCGCCGCCGCTAAGGTGTACGTCCGAGGCAGCAGGGGCTCCGATGATCTGGTCGCCGCTAATTTTTGGAGAGGCTTCTGAATGGAGCCTTACCGTGACGTTCGAGCGGCACGTGGCAAGCAATATTCCAGATCGATCCAGCGAGGTGAGACCATGGACAAATTCAAGATAAGGGTCGCACGCATCGAGATGATTTCATCGAATGAACGAGGCGAGGATATTCGTTTGACGTTTCATTTTGAAGGCCATCAGACCAGTTTTGCCTTGCCAATCTTCCTGAACTCTCGTGAATTTGACGACACCGAAATCGTCAAGGTCGCCCGAAGCAAGTTACATGAGGTCTTCCAGCAGCTTTGCAGTCAGTGCGAGCATTGGCAGTTAACGGACGGCGAGCGTCGCGAGCTCGCAAGGATCAATGTGCGGCCAGCAACGCTGGTTACACAAAGCCAGGTGCCGTCGTTGAATTCGAAATGAGCTATTGTTACTCACCGCGACGTTCGTAGGATCGCGAGCCGCCCCGCATGCACGGGAGCGCGCGATGACTGTTGCGTGAACTGGGCCGTCCGGCATTCTCTCGGTCGTGGCCTTTGTGTCCGGCTCAAACTGGAGCGTGGCGGTCGCCGCTGCCGCGCCGCTGTCCCGAGGGGGCCTCGGCCATCGCCTGCTTGCCACGCGCAATTCCGCGATACATCCCGGCGCCGCGCCGCTCGATCTCGGAATAGGCGATTTCCTTCGGAACCAGCCGTGCCCGCGCCGCCGGATCGAGAAAACAGATGTACCGCATCTGGTAGCCATCAAGCGGCACGCCCTGGCCCGACCATGAGCCACCAGTCGAAATGCGCGGCCGGTTCTTGCCCGTCACTTGCGTCATCTTGTGAGTGACGGTGCCGTCGGGCAGGACGCAGGAGGCTCTTGTTCACCTTGATGCCGGTCAGCACAAAGCCCGCCGCGCCATAGATTGTGCCGTCGCCGGCAACCGTCGGCGAACGAGATCACCCATTCGACGTGCGGATAGTGCTTTTTTGATCATACGCATCGCGACCGACAGCGCGCGGCTCTCGCTATTGCGCGGCAGCGCCTCCGAGAACGCCAGCCGGTTCAATTCAAGGAAGCCGTTCCACGCTGTCTCGCGGACCAGTCCTTGAATGTTGCCCTTGTCCATCGACGGGCGAAGGTCATTGCGCCTTCAAGGCGTCCGCCGAGAAAAGACGCCGAGCGCGAGGAACGCGTTGTTGACCGTCTTGTGGCTGTAATGGAGCCGGATGATTAGCGCGTCCGCGTCGCGCTTCGCGATCGGCGCGACGTGGATTTCTTTAGCCTGTCCCATGGCTTCTCACTGAGTTCGTAGCGCATCATTCGTAACCGGTATGAGCTCCCACGTCCGCTGTGATCAGCGGGCGCGTGCGTAGCGGATCGGCATCCAGTATTGGCGCAGCGCCTCGACGGCCGCTGGAATATCGAGGTGGGCGTTGCGGAGAAAGTCCTCGGTCTCGCGGCCGCTTCGCGGCGGTCCGAGCAGCGGACGGCCCTGATCGTCGCGACAGTGCAGCAGGACGGGTAGCAGCAGGCCGTGATTGACGTTGCTGGTGTCCAGCAACGGCGCCCACGCCGACAGCCTGAGCCGCATCGCGACATAGAAGCCCTGGCACCAGGGACGCGCATCGATATCGCCATTGACTTCACGCCGGTGCATCGGCGCGAACTGGCGAGGCGTGGTCGAAAGGGTCTGGCTGATCTCGTTATGACGCAGCGCAACGGCGGAGATCGCCGCGAACTCCGGAGTGCCGCCGTGGTTGAAAGCATCGGCATCGATGGCGAGCAGCGGGCAGATCCAGTCGAGTGGGCTCATCGACACTGGTCCAGCCACGATCGCGGCGACGTAGCCGTCGAGCATGGGAAGACTGGTGGCGGCAGGATGCTGATCGACGCGAGCTTGGAGCCATCTCTCGAGTTCCGCAAGCGGCATCGCGGCGGCGGCCATCGACGACGATGTTTTATGGCGACGTGGGCTCATGCGGCAGCTTGTGCGACGCGCTCGCGTGCCGCCTTCCAATTCCAGGCAAGCAGCTCGTGCAGCTGATGGCTCTTGGTTCGCCCTGAAACGATGCGTTCCAGCACGTCGTTCAGATAGGCCTGCGGATCGAGCTCATGGAGTTTTGCCGTGTTCACGAGCGACGCCAGGATTGCCCAGCTCTCAGCACCGCCGTCGCTACCGCTGAACAATGAGTTGCGTCTCCCCATGGCAATCGGGCGCATGGAACGCTCGACCGTATTGCTGTCGACCTCGACGCGGCCGTCGCGGAGAAACAGCGTCAACCCGTCCCAGTGATTGAGCGTGTAGTTGATCGCCTCCGTCAGCTTCGACTGCGAGAAGAGCTGGTCGACCATGGCGGTCAGTCGCGCCTTGAGCGCTGCCATCAACGGTGCGCTCCTGGTGCGGCGGGCGGCCAGCCGCTGCTCGGCGCTGCTGCCGCGGATCTCCGCCTCGATAGCATAGACCGCCTGCAGGCGTTCGATCACCTCGTGCGCGAATGGCGACTGCATCATCTTGTAGATCTCGACGAATTTGCGTCGGGCATGGGCGAGACAAAAAGCAAGCTGGATCGCGCCACCATGGCCGCGGGCGAGCGCCTTGTAGGCGGCATAACCATCCACCTGCAGAATGCCGGAAAAATCCGTCAATTGTCCGGCGATCTCCTCGGTGCCGCGGCCGTCGGCGAACACGTAGGCGACCGCCGGCGGCGAAGGGCCACCCCATGGCCGGTCATCCATGGCATGCGCCCAGAACTGGCAGATGCGGGTGCGATGTCGTCCGGGATCGAGCACGGGCATCGGGGTCTCGTCGCAGAACACGCGCGGCGAGGCCTGAATTGTGCGCAGCTGGAGCTCATAGAGGCTCTTGAGCCACCAGGCTGCACGCTTCACCCAGCCGGCAAGCGTCGCCCGGTCGAGATTGACGCCCTGGCCGGCCAGAATCTGCACCTGCCGATACAGCGGCAAATACCAGGCGAACTTCGAGACCACCACGTGAGTCACGAGCGCGGTCGAGGCCATGCCGCTCTCGATCAGGCGCGGCAACGCCTTCACCTGGACCACGCCATCGGTGCAGCTGCGGCAGCCGTATTTGGGACGGATCGTGCGCAGCACCCGCAAGATCGCCGGGATGATGTCGAGCACCTCGCTGACGTCCTCACCGATCTTGTGGAGCTGACCCTGGCAGCACAGGCAGGCCGTCGCCTCCGGCTCCAGCACCTGCTCGCAGCGCGGCAGGTGCTTTGGGAGTGCGCCGATGTTGCGGCGCGCCTTCTTGCGCACCTTGCCGGGCGGCTTCGCCGCAGGCACATCGTCGTTGGCCTGCACAGGCAACGTGGCATCGGTCTCGAGATCGCCCAGCTCAAGCGCGAGTTGCTCGTCCACGAGCACCGCAAGTCGCTCTGAGCGCTTCCCGAAGATCATCTCCTTGAGCGTCTGCATCGCCACACGCAGCTTCTCGTTCTCGGCGTCAAGCGCGAGCACCATCTCGGTCAGAGCTGACGGATCGGTCGGCAGAGCGTCGGGGCGAATCGCCATGATCGAACGATACATGCGCACGCTACACGCTCCAGCGAAATCCTCACCTCTCAGCCGACAACGGCCGGCTGCTTCACAGGCTTGGGTGAGACACGCGTCCACTCAAGCCCGTCGAGCAGCATCGCGAGCTGCGTCGCACTTAGATGCACCACACCGTCGCGGATCGGTGGCCAGGTGAAACGCCCCTGGTGCAACCACTTCGTCACCAGCACCATGCCGCTGCCGTCCCACGCCAGGAGCTTCACTCTGTCCATGCGTTTGCTGCGGAACACGAAGACGTCGCCACAATACGGGTTCGCACGCAGCGCTTCGCTCACCAGCGCCGACAGCGTGTGCACCGACTTGCGAAAGTCGACCGGCTGCGCCGCCAGCACCACCTTGAGGTCGGAGCGTAGTGCAATCACCGGATGCCCCGAAGCGCCGACAGCACCGTCGAAAGTGTCGCCAGCTCCACGCCCGGCTCAACCCGGATGCGAACCCCACTCAGCTCGATCTCGATCACCCCGCAGGCCTTCGCCGGCGGCGCGGCGATCTCGAAAGGCCTCGTCTGTGATGGCGAACTGCGCTCGGACTCGCCGGCCGTCTCGCCGTCGCTCTCGGCACCAATTTGGATCGGCACGAAGCTCGGCGCCTTGCCGGCCACCGCCGCCGCAACCTGGCGTCGCCACACCGTGAGCAGCCCGCGGGAAACGCCATTGCGCCGCGCCACCTCGGAGATGTTCGCACCCTCCTCAAAGCTCTCCGCCGCGATCCGCGCCTTCTCCTCGCCCGTCCATCGTCGCCGCCGGCGCTCCCCGGTGATCACCTCGACGCGACGATAGGAATCGCCTTCCTGCCTGGCATCAAGCATGGCATTTGCCATCGTTCCACCTCCACCGAACCGCTCATGCCAGGCTGTATCGCGCGCAAGCCGAGGGATGGCTAGGTGGGGGCGTCACGCCGGTTACCATCATTCGAGGCTCCGGTCCGGGAGTTACGGCAGTACCGACAACCCACAACGGCCCGTCGCGGAGGCGCCAAGTAACCAATCTGCTTCCCATGCGCGAATGGGTAAGCCCTAGCCTCCTCAGATCGAATTGCGTGGCGCTCTAATTCGGACTCGCTATTGCCACCGATTAAGCGCAACATGGCTTCATTGCTGGACCTGGCAAAGGCACACCGGCACCTGAGAGACCAATCGCGCTCCCGTCTAACAGCGACAGGAGGGCGATGTGGTCCAGCCAGACAGTCCAAGACACCTTAAGGATCGCCTTGCGTCCACCGGAGAGATACGCCGGAGGCTAGAGAGCATGGCGCTCGATACAGGTGGCTGGCCGCCACGCAAGCGGAGGCCGGGGTTATCACCACCGGCCGTCCAACTGGCGATGTAGCGAATCACATGACCCGAGCCGTTAAATTGTCGGTCTTGCGCCAGCATCCGACCTTCCGCGATCTCGAACCGGAGGCGCTCGACCAGCTGTGCCGCTACGCCAAGCACACGATCCTGCAGCGAGGCGCTACGCTCTTCGCCAAGGATGATCCCGGCAACAGCCTTTACGCTGTGATCAGCGGCACGGTGAAGATCAGCGTGTCCTCGCCCGACGGGCGAAATGCGATCCTCAATCTAGTCGGGCCAGGCGAGCTGTTCGGCGAAATGTCGGTACTGGATGGACAACCACGGTCGGCTGACGCTACCGCAAATACCAATTGCGAGATTTTCGTCATCGACCGCCGCGACTTCCTCCCATTCATGCGAAGTCAGCCCACGCTCGCGGCGAAATTTATCGAACTCTTGTGCACGCGCCTGCGTTGGACCAGTGATCAGGTCGAGCAAGTCATTCTGCACGATCTGCCGGGGCGACTGGCCAGCGCCCTGCTGGGCCTGGTCGGAAAGCGCAAGTCAGCCCCCGAAAGCCATACTATTCCCATCACGCAGCAGGAAATCAGTGAGATGGTCGGCATGACGCGCGAAAGCATCAACAAGCAGCTGCGGGCGTGGGCCTTGCGCAAATGGGTTCGTCTTGAACACGGGGCGATTGTCGTCCTCGATGCGGTGGCACTGCGGGAACTCGCCGAAGCAGGAACGCGCGGCGGCGTTTTGATCGCGGCGGTGCCGAGCCGGAAAGAGGCCGCCTGGCAGCCAGATTTCGGACCGGCGAAGAAAAAGTAGGAAACGGGCCCGCCGAAGGAACGATTCTGACTAACCGCCAGTTGCCTCCTATCACCGGCCAAAGGCTTGTAGGCATCGGTGGCTGAGAGACCGAGCGCGCTCCCGCCTGCACAGTAAGGCGCAGCGCCATGCCCCATTCTTCACCTGAAGCGGTCGGTATCACGGCACGCATTTGTCTTGGCATCACGATCTTCAGCGCCTCTCTGCTCGTCGCGCTATTGCTTACAAGCACCTTCATCCTGCGGTAAGGCCGTCTCAGATGGCTAACCTGTGTTAATCGCCAGTGCCTAGAGCATGTGTGTAGTAGGTACTTCTTCAAGGTCCACAGCTCACGGCCCAGCACCGATGACACGGGAGGGGGGGTGCTTGCCGGACGACGAAGCGGCTTGGCATAAGGCTACGATATTCGCCGGCGAGATCCTGAAGGACATCGAAGGGAGGTTTCGCCCGGAGCAAGTATGGTTGCTAGAGGGTGACAGACGAAGCCGGCAAGCCGATCTTGTTCATCAACATTGGATCTAGGAAGATGAAGTAGGGCCGCCTCAGTTTGGCGCCGCTTTCATTCTCCTCCTGCCAGTTCCGCTGCTGTGCAGGTTTTTGGACGCCGGCAACAAGGTGGCTGCGCAAGCTCACTGGCCGGCGTCCAAAAAGCGCCAAGGCACGAAGTCGCGGGAAGTTAGGCACCGGCGGAGCAGCGAGTGCTATGAGGTGCTCGACCTAGGAAAATTCGAAGAGTAGGGGTCTCGATGTGCGCACAACTTAAGCGGCTTGGCACGAGTATTGCTAAATGGGGGATTTAATCTTCTTGGCCCGTGCAATTTCAAATAGTTGCGCGTGGCGGAAATGGCACATCTGACAACCACTGCGCGATTGATCGCTCGATCGGTGTCTAGCGGCATAGGACGAGTCAATTTCTTGCGACCCAAAAGATGCACGGCACATTCAAGCAAACTGCATTGCGCTCGATGTGGCTCGCCAGGTGCTGGCCCGGAGATGATCTGCTGGTCTTGACCATACTGAGCAGGCGGTCGCGACGCGAGTCGATCGTGTTGACCCTAGCCACCCCGCTACTGCTGTCCTTTCGACCAACCACCGGCCCCTCGGCTCTTGCTCCCGCGCAGCGGGCTGGAGCGCAGCGACTTTGTGCCCTGGGCCCGTTGCCGACCTGCGCTCGAAGAGCCGAAACGTCTGCTTGCAGGAGATGAGCCGACCAAGGTGAAGCAGCCCGCCAAGGGCAGCTTTTGTGACCACAAGCGCCCGTCTCGCGGTTCGCAATTTATATGGTTGGCCCCAGCTCATGGAGCTGTGCCAAACGAGTGATTGAGCACGGACAAGATGGCGGTTGACGCGATTAACCTACTTGAATGCTGAGCAGGGAACTTTTGTTGTATAGGCGTATCACCGACTGCCAATCATCGGGCGCGGCGGGCGCTCCCGCCTGTCAACGAGGACACGGGCCTATGGAAGTGTCACTAGACCCGCCGAAAGGCTCAAAGCCGAGGCGCACGGTCGCCTGCCCAAACCACGGCAGTGAGCACCTTAGCGTGTATCTCAAACTCCAGGACATTCCCCGAGGTGGCACCGTCACAGTCTACCGCTGCTCCGATTGCGGTCGGTTAATTTGGGACGATTAAACCATGGCCCAAGAAACGCCAGCGAAGCGGGCGGTCCGCCATAGGCCGCTGACCATCGATGAATTGCAGCAGTTGGCCCGCGAGGACATCGAGGAACATCGGAAAATCGCAGACAGTTTCCGCCGTCAGATGAACTAAGGCTGCGTCAGTTGGTGGCCTTTTTCTTTCAAGCTCACGTTGACTTGCGCTTCTGGCCGTTGCCGACCTTGCAGCGAAGCTCGCCAGCCGTCAGCTTTTGTGAGGAGCTGACACTGAGCCTGTTTTGCTATCAGCGAATCGCCGACGCGAGACCTTCGAGGATTCCACGGGCACATTCGATTGAAAAATCATGCCCCGCCCGATGGTAGGACGGGCTTGCATGCATCATGTAACCGTGGAAGCCGCCGGGAAAGACGTGCACTTCGACGTTTTCCATGCACGTCGCCAAATCACGATAGGCATCCAGCACCTCAACCGGCGCGCGATCGTCCTTGTCGCCCCAGATGAAGCAGACTGGCTCGCGAACACCGACAAGCTCCTCGCGATAGTCCAGCATCTGGGATCCATGGCAGCAGATGCCTGCCACATAGCCAAGTCGCTTCGGCCCGAGGATCGCATACGGACCGCCGTAGCAAAATCCCATGACCGCAGCTCGTCCATTGAATTGCGGAAGCGTTCGGAGGTGCCTCAAGGTATCGGCCATGTCGTCTTCGCCCACCCGGATTTGTTCGGGACGTGGCTGCGAGCGCTGGGCCGCGCGTTGGTCACTGCGAGAAAGCGGCCCGGGGATTGAACGCCAGAACAGGTCAGGCGCCGCAACAATGACCCCGTATGCCGCCAATTTATCGGCGATCCCGCGTATGTCGCCGTCTACGCCATGAACGGCGGAAGCAATTACAACCGCGGGAACCAAAACTTCGGCCCGTGGCGTGACCAGGTAGCAATCAAATTCGCGCCCGCTTTTCGAGGGGATCTTGATCGTGGCCTTCGCAAGTATGCCGTCCATCCAAGCCCCCGACTTAAGCCGCGGCCCGCGCAAGCGTATCGATGTAGACCAAGGTATTCGCCAAATGGGCTTTGCCGGTCCTGATGTGTTCAGCGCGGCTGCGAAGGCGGCAGTCTTCAGGTGAGCGGGACAAAATCGTGCTCCCCCATTCCCTGCAAGACCAGAAATTCAGCGGAGGTGTCGCCGGCATTAGCGACAAGGTGAGGACGTCCAGGACGAACAGAGTATGTCATGCCGGCTGTCAGGCTCACCTCTTCTTTCGGCTGGCGCGCAAGAACACGTATTGTTCCGCTGATCACGTAGAAAGTATCCTGCGCTTCCGTGTAAAAATGCCAAGGTATCATTTGAGTCGGACCGATCTGGATCTCGGCGATGCGGAAACCGGGCCGGGCGCCGTGATAGGCGCGCCGTTCGACCTCATACAACTTGCCTACGACATTTGTCGGCTGCTTCATTTGAACTCTCTCCATTTCTACTCAACGTGGCGCGCACTTATTCCGGCTTGATATTGGCCAGCCGGATCACTTTGGCCCACTTCCGGGTTTCATCCGAAATTAGCTTGCCAAAATCGGCGGGTGAGCCGCTAAGCGCAGTGCCATCAAGGTGGGCAAGCCGCGCCGCGAAGTCGGGATCAGCAAGTGCGGCGTTGATCTCCTTGTTGAGGTTATCGATGATCTCGGTGGGCGTGTTCCTAGGGGCTCCGAGACCAAATACTGAGCTTGCCTCATATCCGGGAACGAACTCGCCTATCGTCGCGATATCGGGTAGCGCGTCCGAGCGCGTCGCTGTCGTTATCCCGAGCGCGCGCAGCTTCCCGGTCTCGATATACCCGATCAACATGGCGATGTTCGTGAACAGGACTTGCACTTGACCACTGAGTAATTCGGTTAGCGCGGGCGCCACGCCGCGATAGGGCACATGCTGGATATCGAGGCCGCCGGCCTCTTGCTTGAACAACTCGGCGGTGATGTGGGTGATCCCGCCGACGCCGCCCGACCCGTAGAACAGCTTGCCCGGGTGCGCCTGGGTATAATCGATGAACTCGGGAAGCGTCTTGGCCGGTACCGAGGGATGGACCACCATGACGAGGGCACCGCGGATCAAGCCGGCCACGGGTGCAATGTCCCGAATGAAATCGAACTCGAGCTTGTCGTAAAGCGTGGCGTTGATCGCGTTTGGCGTGCCGACGAGGAGGAGCGTGAGACCGTCTGGAGCTGCGCGCACGACCGTCTCGGTGGCGATATTGCTGCCGGCGCCTGGCCGATTTTCGATGATGAACGGCCGGGCTAGCCGCAGCGACAACCATTGTCCGATCAGGCGCGCGAGGATGTCATTCGGGCCGCCAGCAGCAAAGCCGACAATGATATGCACCGGCCCTGAGGGATAGGAATGGGCCCCAGCAACCGACGAGAGCGCGGGGAGCGCAGCAACGCCTGCTGCAAGGTGGAGGAATCGGCGTCTGGAGTGTGTCACAAGCTTGCTCCTCCGATATGCGGCCCGCTCTCAACCGCCAACATAGTTGATGCCGCCATACCTGCATAAGGCTATTGTCGGATGAGATCATCTCAAATCGGAAATGGGTGAGCTTCATGCAGATGAGCGATCGCATCGGAAGGCGGATGAAGCTGCAGGACCTGCATGTGCTCATGACGGTGGTGCAGGCCGGCAGCATGGGTAAGGCGGCGCTGATGCTCAACACCACCCAGCCCAATGTTTCGCGATCGATCGCGGAGCTCGAACATGCGTTCGGCGTCCGCCTTCTGGATCGGCACCGGCGCGGCATCGAACCGACGGTATGCGGCCGCGCCCTGCTCGATTGTGGCACCGCCGTCTTCGACGAGCTGCGCCAGGGCGTGAAGACCGTTGAATTCCTGGCCGACCCTACTGCCGGAGAAGTGCGGATAGGAAGCACCGCCTTTCTGGGGGCGAGCTTCGTTTCCGCGCTTATTGACCGGCTCTCTCGGCGTTACCCGCGGATCCAATTTCAGCTCGAGACCGGCTACATAGAGACATTGCACCGTGACCTCCGCGAGCGCAAAGTCGATCTTTTGATCGTGCGCAGCGGCGGCGAGCTCGCTGACGAGCGGTTGCATTTCGAACCCCTATTTGAGGATAGTTATGTCATCGCGGCGGGTGAAAAAAATCCATGGGTGCGGCGGCGTAAAATCCAGCTTTCCGATCTGGCGGAGGAGCGATGGGTCCTGCCTCCGCGAGAGAGCGTGATCGGATCGATCATCGCGCAAGCCTTTCGCGGCAGCGGATTTGAGTATCCGCGCGCCACAGTGATCACAGATTCCCCTCATATGCGGGTCAGCCTGCTGGAGACGGGGCGGTTCATGACGGTCTTCCCGGCTTCCGCACTGACATTTCTCGCCAGGGGGGTCAAGATCCTATCCGTCGAGCTGCCGGCGGCGCGTCGACCAAACGGAATGGTCACCGTCAAGGATCGCGCTGTCAGCCCGGTTGTGCAGCTCGTCATTGACAGCGCCCGTGAGCTTGCAAAGCCAGGGACGAAACGGTGACAAGCCGTATGTCCGCTCGCCGACGACAATCCGTGTCCCTCTATACGTCCGCGATCAGGATGAGAGCGGACTTGTTGTGCTCGGGGGTGAGTGTTTCCCGTTCCGGACCTCACGCCGTGCTTCGGACAATGCCGGTGCTCGTCTGAGGTTAGACAAATAGCTTCACTCTTGACAGCTCACAATAATAAGTATTCTTTTCATAAGAAATCTTACAGGTTTGCGAGTATGGGCCAGGCGCGTTCGGAACGAACTGAAAGGTCGCCGGTCTTGGGCTCTCATCGTGTCCCCGCCCATTTGGCGCGCCGCTTTAATCAAATTTGCCTTGGCGTAACTGCGGAGATACTCGCTGCGCAGAATTTAACGCCTTTGACGTTTGGCGTTCTGGCCGCCGTCCTGGAGGAACCGGGTAGCGGCCAACGGCAGCTTGCGAACCGGATGGGCGTCGATGCGGTTAGCTTTGGCCAAATGATCGACTTTCTGGAGCAGAAGGGTCTCGTCAAGCGCGAGATAGATCCTGATGACCGACGAGCGCGCCGTCTGTATGTCACAAAGCGTGGATTTGACTTACGTCGGCGGCTGCGCCCAGTCCTGCTTGCCGCACAGGAACGGTTATTGGCTCCGCTCTCAAAATCGGAGCGCGTCGCCCTGATCGATATGCTTGTCCGGGTAATCGAAGCCAACGACTCTTACGCCCGTCCCGGCAATGGTCGACGAAAGCCGAGCCGTAGATCAGGCACATGATCGCTAGAACAGGAGCCAAGGCCATGACCATTTGGCGACAGCTGACGACGATCTTGCTTTCCAGGTCACGACCTTCAGATCAGCGAATCTGTGCGCCGGGGGATTGCGAGGCAATGTCGCCGAACGCCGCGGCCTGGCTATTGGCATTTGTTTGTCTGGTTCTTGCCTTTCCCGTTTCCGCTCATGCGGGCTGGCCTGAGCATCCCGTGAAGTTGATCGTCACGTTTCCGCCGGGTAGTGCCAATGATGCGGCCGCTCGAATATTTGCCGATGGGCTTTCCAAGAAATGGGGCAAGCCGGTTGTCGTCGAGGATAGGCCAGGTGCCGAGGGCACCATTGGGGTCGGCGCTTTCGTCGCGAGCCAAGATGACCATACATTGCTTTATACCGTTGCCGGATCAGTAACTGTCGCGCCATTGCTGATCGATCACCTGACCTACGACGTCGATCGGGATCTGGTGCCTGTCGCGGCCACGACGGCGATCGTTCTAACCCTTGCCGTAACCAACGATCTGCCGATCCGCAGCATCCCGGACTTGATCAACGTAGTGAGATCGAACCCAGGCACATATGCCTGGGCGTCAGGCCCGAGTTTACCGCGATATGTATTCGCGGCATTTCTGAAGCGGAATGACCTGGTCATGAACTTCGTCAGCTATAGGGATGCTTCGCAGCCCCAAGCAGACCTTGGCGAGGGCCGGATCCAGGTCCTGGTGACATCGCTGGCGGCCTCCTCCTCTCCAGTCCAGAGCGGAAAGGCGCACTTTCTCGCGGTGATCAATCCGACCCGGGCCGCCGCATTGCCAGAACTTCAGACCGCACGTGAGCTCGGCCATCCAGAATTGGAAATTGATGGCTTGGCCGGATTTTTCGCGGGAACGGTTATGTCGACAGAATTGCGCAATCGGATCGCCGCGGATGTGGCCGCCGTCTGTCAGGAGCCGGAGGCCCGCCGAAAGTTGGAAGCCGCCGGTCATAACGTGCTTGGCGGTACGACTGGCGAGTTGAAGGCCGGAATTGCCCAACAACGAGCCTGGCTCAACGAAGTTACCAGGATCATCGACGTAAAGAACGCCCAGTAGTCGCGGCAGAGCGGACCAGATTTGCTCAACCTGAGTTCTTCGCATTTTGACCGGAGCGGATATGCCGAAGTAGGCGCTCAACGGCAGCGTCACCGTCGATGGCGCCGACGGAGCCTCTCATTTAGGAGGGGACGAGAACGGGGCGACCAGCGTATTGTGGAAGGCTGCGATTTGCCATACTCCTGCGTCCTTGACGAAGACGCGCAAGCTTAGCTCCTGATGCGGAGGCAATGCATGGCCATCTGGAGCAACTAGGCCGCTCAGCTCGTTGGTTACATTCGCGAGCGCAACGTCGGGCCGTATGAATCTTACGCTGACATCAATGGTTCGCTGCGTTGCGTTCTTCGCTCTGCTCGAGAGTATTGCAGATAATCCTTTCTCAATTCCGGCTTGGCCGTTCATCATATCACCCCGGACGCTGACAAATCGAGCGTCCGGCGCGTACATTCGGGCAGCAGCCTTCCCGTCGTGATTGTTGAAGCCCTCGGTCATTTCCACAATGACTTTGCGAATGGCCTGGTCGTCTTCGTTCCCGCCGATTTGCTGTGCATCCGACATTGATGCTATCCCAAACGTGGCGAGGCCGATCGCGATAATAGCGGCAAGAGCATTCATTTGTTTCATTTCTGCTCCTTCCGGCGGCCGAATACCTGTACAGTTTTGCCTTCGGTCAATGCCGAGGCGTAGCATCAGGTATCTGCCGACAGGAGCCGCAAGTCTGCGCGTCGGCACAGCAAAAATGCGGGTAGGCAGATGTTTGATTGGGACGACCTTCGCTATTTTCTGGCGCTCGCGCGAGGTGGCAGCATTGGGATCGCCGCAAAGGCATTGGGCGTGAATCAGTCAACCGTCCAACGCCGTCTACGGGCGCTCGAAGTGGCTCTCAACTGCTCGCTTGCTGAGCGGCAGGCCGGTGGATACCGACTGACGGTGCATGGCCAACAGCTATTGGCCCATGCGGAACAAGTAGAAACGACCATCGATACGTTACAACGCCAGTCGGCAACGCTCGACAATCGCACGGCTGGCCTAGTCAAGCTCACGAGCCACGTGACCGTGGGTCAGCGCATCATGAAATCTGGCTTCCTTGATTGCTTTCATTCGAGGCATCTAGGCATCACAATCGAGTTGATCATGGAGCAGCGCAAACTCGATCTTTCGAAGGGCGAGGCGGACATTGCGATCCGAGGCGGACCTCTTGATGATGACCCCGCGCTGGTTGGTCGAAAGATCGCAGAGGTCCCATGGGGAATTTACGCTAGCCATTCATTTATCGATCGCCACGGCCGGCCGGCTACGCCTGCCGACATCGACGGCTTCAGCATCGTTGAACTGGTTGATGAGATTGAGGCATTACCGGCGGCGCGGTGGATGAAGTTGCACGCGCCGGCGGCGAGAGTCGCGGCACGATGCAGCAATATTCCCAGCGTACACCTTGCAATCAAGTCTGGCGCCGGTATCGCTCCTTTGCCGGCAGTGTTTGCGGCCGCAGACGATGCGCTTGTCTGCGTGCTCGGTCCATTGCCTGAATTAAACTATCCATTGTTTCTTCTTGCACACCGGGACCTTCGTAAAGTACCGCGCGTCAATGCTGTTTTTGAGTTTTGCCTCAGCGAACTGAAGTCAGTCCTAATGCGCGGTGAGATGAAATGAGCGTTCGGCGACTTCCGCGTTTTGACCCGACTGCGAAGTTCGGTAGGCCTCTAAGAAGGTCCGCTTGTCAGGGGAGACAGGAAATCGGCGAGTCCCCGGTCCGACCGACGCAAATGATGTAAGCGGGGCCTCGAATCTGAAGGATCTTCGTTATGTTACATCGTGCGCACCGCAATTTCTGAGATATCATCCCTTTGCGGGAAGTCTCGTACTCGGATGCATCTTTACTGTGTGCGGGCAGCAGCAGGAGGTGAGACCATGGCGACCAATGCTTTGTCGGACCTTACGCGGCTGATTAATGGTTATCAGATTTCGCAGGCTATTCACGTGGCGGCCCGCCTTGGCATAGCCGACCACCTTCGGCGCGGGCCGCTAAGCAGCAACGAACTTGCTCAGCTCAGCGGATCGCATCCGAGGACACTTTATCGGCTCTTGCGGGCGCTGGCTTCAGTCGGTGTTTTCCATGAGACCGAGAACAAAAAGTTCTCGCTAACCTCGATGGGCGAGTGTCTTCGTTCCGACTCGCCGACTCCACTCGATGGCTGGGCTGCATATGTCGGCCGACCTTATGCCTGGCAGGCCTGGGGCCATCTTGAACACAGCGTCCGCACCGGCGAGAGTGCCTTTCGGCATCTCAATGGTCAGAGCGTGTGGGAGTATCGCAGCACCCGTCCAGATGAGAACGCGATCTTCAATCGAGCCATGACGGCCAATTCTCGCGGCGCCATCGAAGCTATTATCGCCGCCTATGATTTCAGCAGCTTTCGTCACTTGGCGGATATCGGGGGTGGTGAAGGCCAACTGCTGGCGGGAATTCTCGCCGGAAACAAGGGCCTGCGAGGAACGCTGTTCGATCAGCCGCACGTGGTAGGCAAGGCGGCCGAAGTTCTGAACCAACATGGTGTCGCCGACAGATGCGAAATCGTCGCAGGCAGTTTCTTTGAAACCATCCCGGAGGGGGCTGACGCCTATGTGATGCGAGCGGTTATCCACGATTGGGACGATGATGAAGCGATTTCTATCCTGAAGACCTGTCGCCGCGCTATGACGGCTGATGCCAGATTACTCCTCATTGAACGTGTGGTGGCCCCCCCGAACGAGGGGCCGATCTCGAAATTCAGTGACCTCAATATGCTCGTCATGCTCGGGGCCCTTGAACGGAGCTACGACGAGTATTCCGCGCTATGTCGGACGGCCGGATTTGATATACGCGGCACTGCTCGCGCAGGCTCCTACTTCCAGGTCATGGAGGCAGTGCCCACTTAGACTGAACCGGTGCGGGTGCTTTCGCGCCGGCTTCCTGCAGCGCGGAAATGGCCCATCCACGAAGGGTCCTTAGTCGTTCATTCGTCATCAGCATAGCGTTGGCTCCTGCCGGGGCGAATCCTTACGACCCCGTGCTCGTTCCGGGCGGTTAGCACGGGGCGGGGATTCACAACCGGCAGGGCTGAGGCTTGTCCACCTGTTCCGCACCATCTGTGGAGAACGCTACGCTTTCAGCGCGGGGTCTTCCTTCAAGCCAGTCGCCACGATCTTCAACGCGCCATCCGGCAGCGGCCGTTGCAGCGCCTTGGCTTCGTCCCACGGCGCCCGCATCCACACATCGTACTCCTCGGTCGTCGTCAGGATCACCGGCATAGCCTTCGGGTGCACGCGCTTCACCTCGGTGTTGGGTTCGCAGGTCAGGAACCCGAAGACGTCTATGCGCCTTGCGAACGCTCGTCCAGTTCGTCCAGATCCCGGCGAAGGCCGCGAGGGGACGAGACATCGAGAGCGAACCACACAGGGACCTTTTTGCCATTACTCGCGATCGGCGCCTGACGGCGAATTAACGGATCAGTTGGTTTGCGGGTAACCGCCTTTTTTGTCGAACCGGAACAACAGCAAATATACGGTCGGCACAAAGAACAGGGTCAACAGCGAAGCGATCGCGAGTCCCGACATCATCAGCACGGCCATCGGCTGCCATAGCGCGCCGCCCGCAATCGCCATCGGCGCCAGCCCGAGAACTGTGGTCGCGGACGTCAGCAGAATTGGACGCAGGCGCTTCTCCGACGCGCTAACAATCGCATCTCGCAAATCCAGCTTCTCGCGCTCAATGTCGATCTGGTCGATGAGCACGATCGCGTTGTTAATGATGATGCCCGAAAGACTGATGATGCCGAGCGTGCCGAAGAAGGAAAGCGGTTGTCCGGTCAGCAGCAAGCCAAAGGGGATACCGATCAGGATCAGCGGTATGGTGATGAACGTCAGGAGTGTGCGGCGGAAGGAGTTGAATTGCAGGATGATTGCAAGAATCATGACGCCGAGGGCTACGGGAAATCCGGCGACAAGCTTCTGGTTGGTCTCCGCGCTCTTTTGGATCTCGCCGGCGATATCGATGTGATATCCGCCGCTGAGATCCAGCGACTGCAACGCGGGACGGATGGAATCCAGGAGTTGCCCGGCCGTCAATGACGCGCTCCGCGCCGTGACCGTAATGGTCCGTTCCTGGTTCTTGCGGCGGATCCGCGCAACATCGAAGCCGGGTTTCAGCCTCGCGATTTGCGCAAGCGGAATGAGAGTCCCATTTTTCGCAAAGGTCGCGCTGGTAAGGCCTTCGAGGCTCTCGGAAGTATGGGCGGTGGCCCGGAGCACGATCGGAATGAGGCTATCGCCTTCGCGATAGATCGACACCGCGGCTCCGCTGAAATAGGTACTGAGGAGCTGGGCGATTTCCTCCGAGGTTATTCCAAGCTGGCGCGCGCGATCCTGGTCGATATCGATCACCACCTTGATCAGCTTATTTCCCCAATCGTCCTCGTTGTCGCGGATCCCGGGAGCTGCGTGAAAGAGCGATCTCACCTTCTGGCTGAGCGCCAGCAGGCGCTCACCGTCGGGGCCCGAAATCTCCACTTCGACGATGCCCGATTCCACCGAGCCCATCGCCAGCCGCTTGATCTTGAACCTGGCTTCCGGGTGGTTGGCATAGAGATAGCTCCAGGCACGATCTGCCGCCCTGATCGCGTTCTGATAGTCACTGGTGTTCACCAGGAAGAACGCTGCAGCCGGGTCGGGCGCCACGGGCGTCAGCGTCAGATAGAACCGGGGCCCGCCATCTCCGACATAGAGAATACTGCTCGTAATCTCCGGATTTTGCGCCCTCTCTCCGAGCCATTTCGAAATTTCCAGTGCACGTGCTTCGGTCTGCGAGATGTCCGTTCCGTCGGGCATGTTCATATAGATGAGAAACTGGTTGCGTTCGCTCAGCGGAAACATCTGCTTCGGCAGCCGGCCGAACTGGGTCAGCGCCAGCACGACCAGGACAATGCAACCGATCAACACGACAGGCGAGAAGCGGAGGGCCGACTGCAACATCGCACCGTAGAGACGTTGCAGCCGGGACGGCGAAATCTCTTCGTTGCCGGGAGCACGCCCGCGGCCGATGAACCAAACCGTGAGCGCGGGCAGAATGTAGAGTGCGGAAATCCAGGAGCCGGCCAGTGTCAGGGCGACGACCGCTGCGAGCGAGAACGCATATTCACCGGATGATCCCGGCAGAAGGAACAGCGGCAAAAAGGCCGCAATCGTCGTGATCGACGATATCAGCAGTGGAAAGGCATACTGCTCGCCCGCCGCAAGACCCGCGCCCTGAGCGGGAATTCCGCGGTCAATCCGGCTGACGATGTCCTCAACCATGACCACGCCATTGTCGACCAGCAGACCAAGCGCGATGATGATGGCGGCGATGGAGACTTGCTCGAGCGCGAGCCCAAGCACTCGCATGCCGATGAGCGAGAACATCACGGCGAACGGGACGATCATCGCTGCAATCACCCCTGCGCGCAGGCCCAGAAACAGAACCACCAGCGCCGCAACGACGATGAAGGTCTGTGCGACGTTCGACAGCGCCGAGTTGACGGACGCGCGGACCTGTTCGGCCTGGTAGGTCGCAAACTCGATCGCATATCCTATCGGAAGCTGCTGCTCGTAGTCTCGCGCGGCCGCACGCAAACTGCGGCCGAGCTGCGTGACGTCCTGATCGGGTTGCATGACCACGCTGAGCACCACTGCAGGCCGTCCGTTGAAGTAGACGGGCTTGATCTTGGGCGAAGCATAGCCGCGGTGAACGGTCACGAGGTCGGCGAGCCGCACCAAATTGTCGCCTGTGCCGACTTTCGTCAGCATCGTCTCGATCGCGCGGACGCTCGGAAAGTCGCCCGACGTCTCGAGCAGCAGGCGTGTGCCATCGGCGTTGACGGCTCCGGATGGCAGCACGACGTTTTGACTCTGGAGGTCCTTGATCAAGGCGTTCACCTGAACGCCGACCGCGGCGAGCTTTCGCGTGTCCAGCTCCAGCCAGACTCGCTCGTCCTGGACACCCAAGAGATCGATCTTGGAGATTCCCGGGAGCTGATAGAGCTTCTTGCGAAAGTCCTCCGCCATGTCCTTCATCTCGCGCTGGGAAAAGCCCTCGCCAGTGATTGCGATCGTCGCAACGGCGACATCGCCAAAGTCGCTGTTGACGAACGGACCAATCACGCCGTCCGGTAGTTCGACCTTCACGTCGCCCATCTTGTCGCGAAGCCGCTGCCAGGCTGCGTTGACGTTGCCAACCTCATCCTTCAGGTCCACGTAAATCGTGAGCGCCCCTTCGGTGGCGAGCGTCCTGATGTCCTTGACCTCGGCGAGCTCGCGGATTTTGCGCTCGATCGGGACAGCAACCAGATTTTCCATGCGCTCCGGCGCCATGCCTTGGAAAAGCGCCGACACCACTGCGGTGCGGATGACGATGACCGGGTCCTCGCGCTTTGGGAAGTTCGGATAGAGAACGACCCCGGCGAGCAGCAGGCAGATCATGACGGCGATCGTGAACCGCGACCGCGCAAGGCCGAATAGCGTGAGGAGATTCACGGTGCCTACTCCTGCACGGGGAGAAGTTTTACTTTCTCGCCATCCACCAGGTAGGACACGCCGGCGGAGGCGACGATGTCGCCCGCGCCAAGTCCCTCGGTGACGACCAGATGATTGTCGCGAACTCCGCCGACTTTGATGCTGTGCTTTTTAACGGTCGAGCTGCCGCCGTCATAGAGAAAGACGGTCGCCGTACCCTCCAACTTGCCCTCCGGAGCAAGGACGCTGAGCGGCACCAGGAAGCCGCTTCGTCCGCCGCTCAACGGCTCTTCGATCGTGACTTCCGCCGACATGCCGGCATTCAAGCCGGCAACGTTGTTGTCGAGCCTGACGACGACCGGAAAGGCCGAGACCTGCTCCGCTTTGGATCCGAGCTCTTTGATATCACCCTTCAGGGAAAGATCTGGCATGTCGGCGACTTTGACGGCGACTGGCTGACCGACCCGCAGGCTTTGAAAGGTCGCCGCAGGCGCCAGAAACGACATTTCGAAACGATCATCGCTATACAGGGTCAGGATCGGCTGTCCGGGCGCGACTTGAGCGAAGGATTTGACGTCGACGCGGGCAACGGTGCCGGAAAACGGCGCTGGAAGCTTGCTCCGGTCCAGGTTGTGATCGGCCAGGTCAAGCTGGCGTTTGGCCTGATCCAGTTGTGCCCGGGAGGTCAGTAGCGCAGCTCTTGATTGATCGAAGACGGCCTGGGCCGTGACGCCTTTCTTGAGCAGCTCCTCCTTGCGCTGGAAGTCCGCTTCCGCGTTGTCTAACTGTGCTTGTGCCTGCTGCACGCCGGCGCTCGCTTGCTCGACTTGCGTCTGCAGCGAACGGGGGTCGATTTCTGCCAGCACCTCGCCCAGCGCCACTTTTTGGCCGACGATGAGAGTGACCGCTTTCAACTGGCCTGCGATCTCGAATGACAGGCTGCTGACGTCTGCCGGCTGCAACACGGCGGGAAAGCGGCGGACGCGGTTCTCAGCCTTGGCCGCGACCTTGAAAGCGCGAAGACCGCGTACGGGCTGCTCGGTTGCCCCTCGGTCTTTCTCACCGCAGCCTTGCAGCCCCAGCACAAGGGCCGCGCAGATCAGAAGCCGCAGAGGTGGTCGATGCATGGTCGGCTCCGTCTGAGGCGGCGGGTGAGGCGACGTCCGCGCGTTGCATTCTTCCCTAAAGGATGTCGCCTGCCAAGGGCGCCCGATTCCAATAATGCGCCCCTTACGTGCTGGCTCACGAGCCCGCTGAACGAGAGAAATTGCTTTAGCGTTGATCTGCGTCAATTCCCACGCATTGCAGTGCGAAGTTCAGGAAGAGATGCAATCCAGGCATTGAAAATGCCTAGCCGAAGCGAGAGCATGCGCAATCCCCCGACCACAGTGGAGAGATCCATGGCCATCACGGAAGCTAAAGTGAATGCGGCTCAACAGGCATGGTGCGATGGCTTGGTCGAGATTGGAAAAGTCTACAGAGCATCAGGAGATGTTCGCGCGACGGCAACGAGGTTGGTCGAAGAACTCTACGACTATCGGGACGGTGTCGTGTTCTTCAAGCCGACATTGGCCCACGGCGCGCACACATTTCGTAGCACGGCTCAAGGAGCGGTGTCATACTTCGTCGGTGGCGATCCCGAGTTTCCCAACGACAAGGGCTTTGCCCTGAAGCCCTGGGCGCGCGCCTGGTACGACAACAACGCCGCCGAAAATGGCATTCAGATTCACGGAATGATCGCCATCACGATGGGTAACGTCTATGCGGTCGATTATGAGGGAAATGAGATCATGGTCGACAAGACATTCGTGTTCCGCCTCTGCAGCGACGGCAAACTGCGGCTTTGTGCTCACAAATCGGCACTGCCTTACGTTCCCGAGGCCTGATTGATTGCATACCACTCGCGAGGGTGAACTCGCCGGCTCTGTCCGGGGGTTGGAAAGGGGGGATATTGTCAGGGCTCGCGGTCACGCGTGGTGATATTTTCGGCGGCATAACTGCCGGCATCGTCGCCTTGCCGCTTTGCCTCGCGTTCGGGGTTGCCTCGGGATTGGGGCCGGCCGCTGGATTATACGGCGGCATTATCCTAGGCATCGTCGCCGCGGTGGTGGGTGGCACACCCGTCCAGATCTCCGGGCCGACGGCACCCATGACGCTCATTGCCGCGAGCATTGTTGCGGCAAACACCGTGCCCAACGGGACGCTGCAGCTTGCGTCGGTCGTCGGAATTTTCTGCCTCGCAGGTGCGTTGCAAGTCGCCTTCGGGCTCGCAAGGCTCGGAAATTACATTCGCTTTCTGCCATATCCGGCGATTTCTGGCCTGATGACGGGCATCGGCATCATCATCATCATTCAGCAGATATTCCCGATAGCGGGCCTGCAGTCGCCGTCGTCCAGTCCGGCCGAAATCCTGAAATCTCTGGGGGCCCTCACGAAAGGTGCTCGCATCGATGCCTTTCTGCTGGCGGCGGCGACCATTGCGATATCATTCGTTCTCCCAAGGTTTTTCTCGGCTGTCCCACCGTCTCTCGTCGCATTGATCCTGCTGACGGGCCTGGCGGTGGCTTTCGGTCTTTCGGTGCCGACGATCGGAGACATTCCCAAGGGGCTGCCGGACTTTGTCCTGCCCCAGCTCAACATCGCCGATCTCAAGTTCGCTTTTGTCACCGCCTTTCAACTGGCATTCCTCGGCGCGATCGATGCTTTGACGACGTCGCTCGCCGCCGACAACATGACGAGGACGCATCACGACAGCAATCGAGAGCTCATTGGACAGGGCGCCGGTAACATCGGGGCGGCGCTGTTCGGCGGCATTCCGGGCGCAGGCGCCTTCATGCGAACTGCCATTAACGTTCGCGCCGGCGGACGGCATCGCTCCTCGGGCGTGATCCACGGTCTATTCCTGCTGGCCGTTCTCCTCGGCCTGTCGAGCGTGGTGCGGTACATTCCTCATGCCGTCCTGTCGGGAATTCTGGTCAGCGCCGGCTTGAGCATCATCGACTATCGCAGCCTCGGTCATTTGTTCCGCGCACCGCGCGGCGACACATGGGTCATGCTGATCGTGGTTGTGCTGACGATATTCACCGATCTGATCACGGCGGTCGGCACCGGCGCTGTGCTTGCGTCCCTGATCTTCATGATCAAGATCGCGCGCACGATGGAACAGAGCACGACGCTGACGCTGGTCGAGGACGAACTATGGCAGGATGAACTCGAGATTCCGGACGCGCTGAAGCAACGGCTGCTAATCAAGCACGTCACCGGGCCGTTGTTCTTTGGTTTTGTCTATGCGTTTCGGCGAATTGCCGAGCGGGCGTCGGACGGAAAGATGCTCGTGCTGCGGATGGAGCGCGTGACCTATATGGATCAATCCGGAATCTACGCGCTCCAGGATGTGCTGGTTGACCTGGAAGCCGCCGGGCTGAAGGTGTTCGTTGTCGGACTTCCTCGAGATCAGATCGATCAGCTCGAGGCGATGCATATTGTTCCGGATCTCTTGTCTGAAGGGGACATCTTCCAGAATTTCGACAGCTTCAAACAGAGGCTCCCGGCCATAGTTGAAGAGCTCAACACCGAAGCAGGACGGTCGTTGAAATCCTTGGGAGGCAACCAATAGCGTTATGTCAGCCGCCTGCGGTGAATGTCTGCTTATGTGCCCACCGTGGACGTGCATGAGACCGGTGGTGATGCCCGTGTTAGCAGTGAAGCGGACGTCGCAACCGTGATCGTCAGGCGACGAGGCGAAGCCCAGCATCAGCGGGCTTACCGACGATCCGCCGCAGCTCCGCCGTTACGCCATTTAGCACCGCGCGCTTCTCCTTCATCCGCTTCGAGTGATTGTAGACCTTGCCCGTCACGGTCGGCACGACAACATCGGACTACTTGCTGGGGTCGTGATCGAGGCACTTCGCGATCCATGCATCGTCGAAGCCGAGATCGCCTGCCAACGTGGCCGCCGTCCGGCGCAGATCATGTGGCGTGAACGGCTTGAGGCCGAGCAGTTCACAAAGGCCGGCAGTCTTCGTCTTGTCCTTGTTCTTCTCGTGCTTGGTGCCGCGCAGGGCGTCGGCCATCGCCTTGCGGTGGATTGGCTGGCCTTTGTACATGGGGCTCTCGAACACAAACTGCTGATCATCTGAGGCGAGGGCCTCCTTGATGATCTCGACGGCCAGATCCGACGACGGCTGCTGGATCACGCGCCGCTTTTTGACCCGCTTGAGGGGGGACGTCGAAGCGCGGATGCTCGCCGTCGAGGTCGAACAGCTCATCCCGGTGCGCCCCGAGCAGTTCACGTGAGCGCAGCATGGTGACCAGCTCGAACTTCAGCGCCAGCCGCGTCCGGCGATCATAGGGGAGGTCGTCGCGGTCCAGACCATGCCAAAAGATCCTTATCTCGTCCTCGGAGAGGACGCGGGTGCGGGGATGTTCGGGGTCGAGTTTGGGTAGGTTGACCGCAACGGTGAACCCAGACACTAGCCATTGTTACGAGCGGCTATGCCGACGCGTTGGCCAGAAGGAGACCTTTTGTCCGGGAAGCACCGGACGGTGATCGCGCCGCCTTCGACGGCAGGCACGGTGCGATGAAGCTGGAGGGATGGCGCCGCTGCAAGGCTCACAGGTCTCTAGCGGGGAAGTTCGCTTCTGAGTAATCGCCCGCCGCAATGCGTGCATCCCGCTCCTTTTGGGCCGTCAGTCCGACGTCGATCACATAGAGTAAGTTGATTGCGCCTTTATGGCTTATTGCATGGCCAAAGCTCGTTTCAGATTTTAGAAGTGACGCGCAATCGCATTCAGAACCGCTTCAAATGAGTTTAGTGCGTCGCTCACCTCCCTGATCTGTACGTCAGGAAGCGGTTTGGCGTTCCCCCCTAACGCAAGGTCGAGGTCGCGGTGTGCGATGTGGCGGTTTCGCCAGTCACGGGCGAATGCCGCTCCGGCAAGAGCCGTTCCACACCGCTTATCCACTTCATGTTTCAGTTCGGGATCGTCCATTAAACCCGGCAGGTTGAGGAGCGTGAGGTTTGATTTGTCTTTCCTGCCGAGCGAGATTGGCGGGTCGGTCAACCGTGCGATGTGTAGGAACACAGCTTCCCTCAACCGGTCTTGGATCATTCGGAAAAAGGACGGCGCTGCGCTGTTTAGCAGATCAATCCTGCTTTTCTTTTTCCCAAATAGCTCGACGTACTCAAGCCATGTGAGATGCAAATGCGCGATTTCCTGCCAAAGCTCAGCGTACTGCGTGCCGAGCGGTACACCCATTTCAGCGATGCATTCTCGCTTCGCTTCTGCCGCAGATTGCTTATTCATTCGAGGTCCTCAAGGAAAGGGTTGTTGAGTTGCGCTTGCGCCGCGCGATCCTCTTTGTCCGTCCCGCGCCTGACGATCATCAGTGCATCGTCCCGCAATGGCCTCTGCAACGCCTTCGCCTTTCACCCACACTACGTGTGCTCAACCGCGATCAGTCGGAAGTTCGATTTCAAACACTGATCCCTTCGGATCGGATTTCACCAGTCGTAATGTTCCGCCGTGACCTTCCACAATGGCACGGCTGATGGCGAGGCCCAATCCCATGCCCGCCGCCTTCTCGGTGAAAAACGCATCAAAGATGCGATCCTGATCTTCCTTCGCGATGCCGGTGCCACTGTCGCTTACGGACAGCACGACGGTTGACCCGTTGTCAGCTTCCATTGAAATGGTCACCTGTCGATTATCGGGGGCCGTGTTGGCCATGGCATCGATTGAATTCCTGATCAGGTTCAGAACCACCTGCTGTAGTTGAATAGGGTCGGCCCGCACAATAGTCCGACCCCCACGGAAATCAGTCGATACGGCAGTGCCGCTTGCGAGCAGGTCATGCTCGGACAGCGTGACTGCATGCCGAATGAGGGCTTCGAGGTGTACAGGGACCACCCGGTTGCCCGGCTCTCTCTTGAACAGCGCGCGAATGCCCGAGAGAACCTCATTCACCCGTAGGGCGTCTGCCTCAATATCGCTAAGAATGACCCCGACCTCCGCAAGTCCGGGCGGCGTGGAACGAAGCTGAGCGAGGGCAGCATCAGCGTTGAGGGCGATCGCACCGAGCGGGCTGCGCACCTCATGCGCGATCGCTGAGGTGGCCGCGTCCACGCTCATCAGCCGGTTCGTGCGTTCCCGGCGCAACAACGAGAAAGCATTGGCCAAGCGAGAATACAGCACTGTCATCTCGGTCAGAAGAACGCTCAACAGCACAAAGCTTGCAAAAAGCGCAAAGCCGCGCGATGCGTACCAACCTAAAGAAAATCGTACCGAGCTGGCAAGCATAGCCACCACAAAATTAGGCATCCATGCCATCAGGATGACGGCCAGCCAGATGTCGAGGATTGTGCGCTTGCGGACCAGCAATACCACGAGGACGATGGCGTACCAGAGTAGCAAACCGAGGTTTACTTGGTTGCCCAGCCGTGTTTGCAGGGTGACGCTGTCCCGGTAGAAGACCGGCAGACTTCCAAGCCCCGCTGTAGCAAGCCACGCCAATCCGGCCACCACAACGAATACGCTGACGATCGTTACGCCGATAGCCGCCTCACCGGGCCGATCCAGTTGCATGCTGCGAACCGGCGCATCCTTCGAAAACGCGTAGATCAGGATGCCGAGCGGGTACGTCAGATGCCAGAAAACGAAGAACCAAGCAGAGGTGTTGGTCCCGTCGCCGATGAGGCCCGTCGGCGCATAGCCGCCCGGAAAGCTAAGCGTCTGCAGAAACGCAAATGACGCGCTGCAAAGATACGCGGCTGCAACAGCCAAGAGCGCTCGCTGTGGCAGGATCACATATTGCGCGAGCAGCAGTATCGCCGTGATGAGGTCAGCCGTTGCCAAGACCGTTTGCAGAACGGGGACAAAAGCGTCAACGCGGCCAAGGGTCCTATTAGCAAACGGCGCGACCACTGCAGTAACGACGATCAGTGCAATCACAACGCTAATCGCCGCTCGGCGCTGCTGCGCTGTCGCTGGGACCGTTGCAATCGCAGGCGGAAAATCCCGAACTACCGCAGCAGGGTCGAAGTGACCACCTTTTAAACTGTTCGGCATCGCACTCTTTCAAGATCGGGCTCACGACCGAACACATGATGCCGGAGATCGAAGCCTACTTTCCAGTATTCTTCGGGCGAAGGTACACGCAGGACGCCGTTGCGCTCGCCATGAAACCTCACCACCCCGTGCAGGCTATCACACCAACCGATCCTCAGCCCTGCTGATCCAGCGGCGGTTCACCGCGTTCGTTAAGCGCCAGCGTCACGAGCGACAGCGCCAGCACGCGAGACGACGCAGCGATGGCCAGCACGGGCGGCGGCAGGCGTGCGGGCAGCGCACCGTCAGCGCGACGGCGCGGCACCGCGAGCGCGCCAGCTTCAGGCAGCGGCATCGGGCGCGCGGCGGCACCGGCATCGGCAGGCATCAGAGGGCCGCAGGGAGGGCCGCACAGCGAGGCCGGAACGTCGGGCGGCAGGCCCCCGCGCCAGCGCATCCACAGAGCCGCAGCGCGAAGGCCGTAGAGCGCGGCTGGGCGACAGGTTACAAGGGCACCGGGCGAGGGCGCGCGGGGCGCGCCATTCGAGGAACCCCGTACAAGGGACACTATACGGACACCACTTTCCGTTTTGCCCGCGCGATCAATCGGTTACATAGATCCTCACTCTCCCACAGGGGGAGAAGGAAGAAGGCCGGCCCTACTTCACCTTGCCGGTGGACAGATCCATGATCATGCGCGTGGTCAGGTAAAGACGCGGCACGATGGTGTCGAGCTTGACATATTCGGCATCGTTGGAATGCGCGCCGAAGCCCGAGAGACCCATGCCTTCGATCACCGCGCCCCTGGTCTTGAGCGCGGCAAAGGCGGCGTCGGTGCCGCCGCCGGTCGCTTTCTCGTCGATCTGGAGAGGCATTCCGAGCTCCCCGTAGATCGTCTTGCCGTAGGCCGCCACGCGGCGCGAGGCGTCGTTGGCCTCGAGCGGCGGACGGCGTACCTCGAATTTCAGCTCGACCTTGGAATCGGGCAGCAGGCGGTTCTTGATCTTCTCCTGCAGCGCCTTTTCCAGCTCGTCGAAATCCGAGACCTTGAGCGCGCGCGCATCGGCCTGGGCCGTGGCTTCGGCCGGGATCACGTTGCGGTTGGTGCCGGCCTTGGAGACGGTCCAGTTCAGCTTCAGGCCTTGCTCGGGCTTGGAGAGGTCCTTCATCTGAAGCACCTGGTGCGAGAGCTCGTAGAGCGCGTTGATGCCGCCCTCAGGCCTTGAGCCGGCGTGCGACGACTTGCCGATCACCGAAAGATAGGCCGAGCCGATGCCGCTGGTGGCGAGCCGCAGCGTGCCGTCGGTGCCGCCGCCTTCGAACGAGAACACCACGTCCTGATCCGAGGCGAATTTCGTGATGGCGCTGCGCCAGCCGGGCGAGGAGATCTCCTCGTCGCCATTTGTGAGCACCGTGAGAGTGCCGTATTTCCTGAAGTTCAGCTTCTGCAGCATCGCCACGGTGTGGAGAATGAGCGCGACGCCCTGCTTGTCGTCCGCAATGCCGAGGCCATAGGCCTTGTCACCGTCGATGCGGAACGGCTGGTCTTTCAGCATGCCCTTCAGGTACACCGTGTCCATGTGGGCGATCAGCATGATCTTGCTGCTGCCGGTGCCCTTGAACACGGCGTGCACGGCAGGACCGATCTTCTCGGGCGTGTCGTCGAGGCGATAGATGTCGGTGGGCTGCAGGATCTCCACGGCGCCGCCGAGTTGCCTGAGCTGGTCGGCCACCCGCGCGGCGATCTGGTTCAGGCCGTCGATGTCCCTGCTGCCGGATTCGATGCTGACGAGATCACGCAGCGTGTCGAGCAGCGGCTGTTGCTCCTTCTCTGCCAGCGCGTGGACGTCGGCCACGGGCTCGGCGTGCGCGTCGGTCGGGGCACATGCCAGCCACAGCGAGGCGATCATTGGTGCGACGAGCGAGAGAACAGGGTGCGATCGGAGCATGCGCGGCGGTCCATCGGTTGAAGAAGGAGCCGGTATGCCTGTGTTTGTCGCGATTGTCACGCGGCGGCGATGCTGCACCCTCTCCCCCTGCTGGCCACAAGGGGGAGAGGCAGCTCGCGTTCGCCACTTACTTCTGCGGCGGTCCCAGATCCAGCGGCGGCAGCTCGATCTGCGGGACCTCGATCTTGACCTTGTCGAGATCGACGTTGAGCGGCTTGTCGAGCAGGCCCGTCACCACGGACGGGAAGATGATCACCAGCAGCACCATGATCATCTGCAGGCCGATCCAGGGCATCGCGCCCCAATAGATGTCGGAGCTCTTCACTTCCTTCGGCGCCACGCCGCGCAGGTAGAACAGCGCGAAGCCGAACGGCGGATGCAGGAACGAGGTCTGCATGTTCACGCACAGCATCACGCCGAACCAGATCAGCGCCGCGTCCGGTCCAACGACGGGAGCGAGGATCTTCTGCGCGATCGGCGCGATCATCGGCAGGATGATGAAGGCGATCTCGAAGAAGTCGAGGAAGAACGCCAGGAAGAAGATGAAGAGGTTGATGAAGATCAGGAAGCCCCAGACGCCGCCGGGCAGGGAGGTCAGGAGATGCTCGAGCCAGACGCCGCCGGAGACGCCGAGGAACACCACCGAGAAGCAGGTCGAGCCGATCAGGATGAAGGTGACCATGCAGGTGAGGCGCATGGTGGATTCGTAGCCCTGCTTGATGAGGTCGCGCAGGTCCGGGATGCGCGCGGCCTGGAAGCAGATCCATGCCACCGCGAAATAAGTCACTGCGAAGGCGAGCTTGAAGATCAAATTCTCGCTGAACAGCATCGCGACGATGGTGCCGATGCCGGCGGCGACCACGCCGGTGACCAGCACCTTGCGATCGTTCGAGGTGAAGTCCTTGTGATGGATCGCGGCTAGCACGATGGCGCCGACCGCGCCCATTGCGCCGGCTTCCGTCGGCGTCGCAAGGCCCATCATCATGGTGCCGAGCACGACGAAGATCAGCACGGCCGAGGGGATGATGCCCATCAGGCACTTCTTCCACAGCGCCCAGCCGGTCAGCGTGCGGGCCTCCTTTGGCACCGGCGGAACGTGGTCCGGCTTGATCAGGCCGAGGATGAAGGTGTAGCCGGCGAACAGCATGATCTGGAACACCGAGGGGCCCCAGGCGCCGAGATACATGTCGCCGACCGACTTGCCGAGCTGGTCGGCGAGCACGATCAGCACCAGCGAGGGCGGCACCAGCTGCGTGATGGTGCCGGAGGCCGCCAGGACGCCGGTGATGTAGCGCATGTTGTAGCCGTAGCGGATCATCACCGGCATCGAGATCAGCGCCATGGCGATCACCTGCGCCGCAACCGTGCCGGTGATGGCGCCGAGGATGAAGCCGACGATGATCACGGAATAGCCGAGGCCGCCGCGGACCGGGCCGAACAGCTGGCCCATGGAATCCAGCATGTCTTCGGCGAGCCCGCATCGCTCCAATATCGAGCCCATGAAGGTGAAGAACGGGATCGCGAGCAGCAGCTCGTTGGAGAGCACGCTGCCGAACACGCGGCCGGGAATCGCCTGCAGGAAGTTGAGGTCGAAGAAGCCGAGATGGATGGCGAGGAAGCCGAAGGACAGGCCGACCGCGGCAAGCGTGAACGCCACCGGGAAGCCGATCAGCATCGCCAGAACCAGGCCGCCGAACATCAGCGGCGGCATCATTTCCAGCGTAATCATTGGGTCGGCCTCTCGTACTTGGCGTCGATCGTCACATAGCCCTGCAGAGCCGCGATACGCTTGATGACTTCGGAAACACCCTGGAGCGCCAGCAGGACGAAGCCGGCGGGAATCACGAACTTGATCGGCCAGCGGATCAGGCCGCCGGCATTGCCGGACATCTCGCCGACGTCATAGGCCTGCATGAAGAACGGCCAGGACAGATAGGCGAGCAGGAGACAGGCGGGGATCAGGAAGAACAGCGTGCCGATCAGGTCGAGCAGGAGCTGGCCGCGCTCGGACAGCAGCAGATAGAAGATCTCGACCCGGACGTGCTCATTGCGCTTGAAGGTGTAGGACGCGCCGAACATCACCAGGATCGCGAACATGTACCATTGCAGCTCCAGCCAGCCGTTGGAGGAGTAGCTGAAGGCGTAGCGGATCATGGCGTTGGCCGCACTGACCAGGCAGGACAAAAGCACCAGGAGGTTACAGACGTAGCCGATCTTCTCGTTGAGAAGGTCGATGGCGTTGCTCACCGCCAGCAATGGACGCATCTTATTTTTTCTCCGTCGCGGTCTAACTTCACGGGAGCAGCATCAGCACGCTTCGCTCGGTCCGCATGCGAAAAAGCACGCGACCGCACGGTTCGTTTTCCGAAAAGCGTTGCGGCGTCAGTCCTCCCCTCGTGCCTTGCCGTCTTGACCGCGACCGCCAACGGGGCGGGCCGGCTTATTGTTGCCGGGCAAGCAAAGGCGGTCGCACCAAACCAGCGGCTTCACCTGCCGTCAATCGGAAAATGGACAAGTTGACGCCGGCTCAAAAGCTTAAGGGCGCGAAAGCTCGGATTAGCGGCGACCGGCCTGGAAGGCCTTCATCCGGCCGATCAGGAATCTGAGCAACTGGCTGACCGCGTTCGGCAACTCGCGGCCCAACCGGGTGATGATGTGGGCTTCTGCCGAGGCGAGCAGCGCATTGTCGACCGGGAGGGCGACCAGCGATCCGTCCTCGAGGTCCGCTGCCACCGAAAACGCCGGTAGCAGGGTCACGCCAAGGTCGGACCGGACGAAATCTCTCAAGATGCTGATCGAGGTCGTGGTCAGCTTCGGCGAGAGGCCGATCTTCTCGGACGTTTCGGCCATCGCGAGCAACTGACGCGTGCCGTAACCCGCATGCATGATCCCGAGCGTGTGCCTGGCAATCTCCCGGAGCTTGACCGGGCGGCGCAGCTTCGCAAGCGGATGGTCGGGGCGGGCGATCAGGCAGATCGGCTGCCGGATGCCCGCGCAGGAGCGGATTCGCGGATCCTGGGGCGGATGATAGACGAGCCCGATGTGGCAGCGGTCGTCGGCGATGGCGCGAATGACATCGCTCGTGCCCGCCAGTTCCAGCGAAATGGTCAGCCGTGGATGCTTGCGCCAGAACTCGCCGAGCGCGCCACCCATGAGATCGGCGACAAAGCCCTCGCCGAGCACGAGGTCGATGTGACCGCGGTGCAGCCCCTGAAGTTCCCGCAAGCGGGCGAGGGTGTCGTCGCGGTCCACGGTGTGGCGTCGATAATGCGCGATCAGAAGCTCGCCGGCCTCGGTCGGCCGCACGCCCCGGCTATGGCGATCGAGCAGGGCGGCATCGAGCTCCCGTTCCAGCAGGGCGATCTGGCGGCTGACCACCGACGGGTTCACCCCGAGCGCGTCGGCCGCGGCGCGCACGGCGCCGCAGCGCGCGGCCTCGAACAGATAGCGAAGCCGGTTCTCGTCGAGTGGATTGCTCATGCCCAAGTGTTGCTCATGAGGCAACATTAGGCAACCGCGCCGCTGATGCCCAGTCCGGGGCCGGATCCGTATGGTTTTGCCTGAAATCGTAGGGTGAGGGACACAACATGGCGGTCGTCGGCGTCGTTGGGCTCGGGAATATGGGGCGCGGCATGGCGCTCTCGCTGCGGCGGGCCGGGCATGAGGTGCTCGGGACCGACTCCTCGGAAAGGACGCGTAGCGCGCTCGCATCGGAAAGTGTCGCGGTGTTCGAGAGTGTCGGGCCGCTTTGCGCGCGCGCTGATCTGCTCATCCTCTCGCTGCCGACCGCCGAGATCGTCGATGCCGTCGTCGCCGGCGAGGGCGGAATCATCGCCCATGCACGGCCCGGACTGCGCGTCGTCGACACCTCGACATCCCACCCGGAAACGACCCGCCAACTTGCTGCGGCGCTCGCCGCGCATGGCATGGCGATGATCGACGCGCCGGTCAGCGGCGGCCCGAAAGGCGCCATCACCGCCACCATGACCATGGTGATCGGCGGCGCGGACGCTGACGTGGCCGCGGTCGAGCCTGTCCTTGCCGACATGAGCGCGAAGCGCGTCCACGTCGGATCGGTCGGAGCCGGTCACGTCTGCAAGCTCATCAACAATCTGCTGTGCGCGGCGCATCTGTTGACCGCCGCCGAAGCGATGAGCATCGCGCGCGCGGCCCAGGTCGATCCGGCCCGGCTGCTCGAAGGCCTCAATGCCGGCTCCGGCCGGTCCGGCGTCACGCAGGTCAATCTGCCGACCTGGGTTCTGAATGGCGCCTTCGATTCCGGCTTCACCATGAAGCTGATGCGCAAGGACGTGCGCCTGGCGAGCCAGCTCATCGGCGAACTCGCGCTCGACCTGCCGATTGCCGCGGAGGCCGCGCGGATCTGGGCGCAAAGCGCCGCTTCGATCGGCGACGGCGAAGACTTCAACAGGATCGTCGAAACTCAGCTCGAGAGGATGTGAGCGACACATGACCCCTTTCATCGAAACCCGGTTGCGCGATGCGCTCGCGCCGTTCTGGCCTGATTGCGGGGCGATCGGTTCTCACGTCGCGGGCCGCGCCGTCCCTGGCACGGGCGAGGTGATCACGGTTGATGATCCCGCAACCGGCGCGCCGCTCTACGCCTATCGCGATGCCGGCGAGGGGGTCGTCGCCGAGGCGGTTGCAGTGGCCGTCACGGCGCAAGCCGGCTGGTCTCGGCTCACCGGCGCGGCGCGCGGGCGCGTCATGCAGGCGATCGCGCGGGCCATTGAGGGCAAGGCCGAGGAGCTGGCACGACTCGAGTCGCTCTCGGCGGGCAAACCGATCCGCGACACGCGTGTCGAGGTCGCCAAGGTCTCCGAGATGTTCGAGTACTATTCCGGCTGGGCCGACAAATTCCACGGCGACGTGATCCCGGTGCCGTCGAGCCATCTCAACTACACGCGGCGCGAAGCCGTCGGCGTGGTGCTCCAGATCACGCCCTGGAATGCGCCGATCTTCACCTGCGGCTGGCAGGTCGCACCCGCCATCGCCATGGGCAACGGCGTGCTGCTGAAACCGTCGGAGCTGACGCCGCTCACCTCGATGGCAGTCGCGCTTCTCGCAGAACAAGCGGGATTGCCGGTCGGACTCGTCAACGTGCTCGCAGGCTACGGCCACACGACGGGGCAGGCCGCGCTTGGCCAGCCTGCCGTGAACAAAGTCGTGTTCGTGGGTTCAGTACCGACCGGCCGGCTGATCGCGGAAGCCGCGGCCAAGCGGCTGCTGCCCTGTGTGCTCGAACTCGGCGGGAAGTCTGCGAACATCGTATTTGCCGACGGCGACCTCGCGCGCGCCGCGATCGGCGCCCAGTCGGCGATCTTCGCTGGCGCCGGACAGAGCTGCGTCGCGGGCTCGCGGCTGCTGGTCGAGCGCTCCATCTATGATCGCTTCGTCAAAATGGTCGCCGATGGGGCTGCGAAGCTGAAGCTCGGCGCGCCTGGCGCGGCGGAGACGGAGGTCGGGCCGATCAACAACGCCCGCCAGTACGCCCGCGTGCTCGGCATGGTGAAGCAGGGCCTCGAGGAGGGCGCGAAGCTTGCGACCGGCAGCGACGGCAGCCCCGCGAAGGGCGGCTTCTTCGTCGCGCCGACCGTGCTGCGCGACGTCAGCAACAGCATGGCGGTGGCCCGTGACGAGATTTTCGGGCCTGTCGTCGCCGCGATCCCGTTCGATTCCGAGGAGGAAGCGATCGCAATCGCCAATGACAGCGATTTCGGTCTGGCGGGCGCGGTCTGGACGGGCGACGTCGCACGCGCACACCGGGTCGCCGCGCAAGTCAGGGCCGGGACCTTCTGGATCAACTCCTACAAGACGATCAACGTCGCCTCGCCCTTCGGCGGGTCGGGCATGAGCGGCTACGGCCGTTCGAGCGGTGTCGAGACACTGTTCGAATATACCCAGGTCAAGAGTGTCTGGGTCGAGACCGCGGCCGAACCGGCGGTCGGATTCGGCTACGCGCCGGGGATTCGGGAGTGATGTCGTCGGTTATGGTTTGAGCACGTAGATCTTGCCGGGGCGATCGGGCAGGCTTGAAAAACGCTCTCAGCGGCGGCAATCTCCACCTGACTGATGCCTCGATCTGGAGAATCTCGGCTTATGCCGACCGATGCGAGGATCGACGATGAAGCCGCGGCTTATCATGGGGCTTGCCGTTGTTGCGGGCGTCGCCCTGGTGCTCGGCGTCGCCTGGGCCGCCATCCTCTGGACCCGCCCGGAGCCTATTCGCATCGCGTTCGCCAATTCGCTCTCTGGCCCATCCGCCCCGGCCGGGACGGAAAGCCTGATCGCGATGCAGCTTGCAATCGACGAAGTGAACGCCAAGGGTGGCGTCAACGGACGGCCGATTGAACTCGTTCTGTTCGACGACGCAAGCGATCCAGCCGTGGCGCGGGCGAATGCGCAGGCGATCGCCGACAGTCCATGCGTCGCTGTGCTCGGCCATTATCTCAGCTCCGCATCGCTCGCGGCAGCGCCGGCATATAAGGATGCGCGGATTCCGGCGCTCACGGGAAGCGCGGCCGCCGACGATCTGACATCCACCAGTGACTATTATTTTCGTGCGCTCTCGCCGGTCTCCGCACAGGCGCGCTCGATCGCGGAACATCTGCGGGCCGTGATGAAGGAGCCAAGAGTCCGTCTTGTTCACACGCGCGATTCCTACGGCAAGAGTTTTGAGCGTGGATTTGCGGCGGCCTATCCTGCGGAGCAGTTGCGTGTGTTCGGACTGGACCTCTCAGCCGGTCAGATCCGATCGACGGATGAGGCGCTGGACGCTGCCGCGCAGGAGCCCGGTCCCGGTGTCATCGTCGTCGGCGCGGCCGCCGACTATATCGCAGACATCGTCAAGGCGCTGCGTCGCCGTGGCATCAAGGGGACGATCATCACAACCCAGGGCGCGGGCCGCGAAAGCTATCTGAGAAATTTCGTCAACGAGCCCGAGGAACAAACGCGTCCGGGTTTCTTCAGTGAGAATCTGTATGCGGCATCGTCGTTGATTTTCGACAGCGCCGGCGTGGCGGCGCAGGCTTTCGCCGCCGACTACAAAGCTAGAGCGGGAACCTCCCCAAGCTGGGTTGGCGGTGGCTCGTACGACGCCGCGCGCCTGATGATCGACGCGCTGAGACGAGCTGCCGTCCATCGCCAGTTTATGGGGCAGGGGATTCAGAAACCATCCGACAGCAAGGTTGCGGATCGCGACCGGGTGCGCCTCGCACTGGCCGCCATCGACAGTCCGAAATCGGCGGTCGTCGGGCTGACGGGACGGCTCTATTTCAACTCTAACCGCGACATCCCGCGCCCGATCCGAATGGGTTTCTTCCGTTACGGTCGGTTCGTCACGGCGCCGCTGCAACTGGTGCGCATCGATCAGCCGGATGGAATCGATCTCGACGCCGAACGGGAGAAGGGCCATGTCATCGCGTTCGAGCGTCGGCGCTATTGGATTCAACGCGTCGTTTACACCGGCATCGACATCATTCGCGTCAGTCGAATCGACGTGAAGCAAAATTCGTTCAACGTCGACTTCTATCTCTGGATGCGGTTCGCTGGCGACGATGAGGCACAGACGCACGTCGAATTCCCGGCCTTGCTGGATCGCGGGGCATTCGATGCAGCTCGGCCGATTCAGGCTGGACAGGAAGACGGCCTGAGCTATCGGCTCTATCGCATCAACGGCGATTTCAAGGCCCGTTTCGATCTCCATGATTATCCGTTCGACACGCAGGAATTGCGTCTGCATTTCCAGAACACGGAACAGCGGCGGGAACTCATCACCTATGTCATCGATCGGTTCGGCTTGCGCCTTGCCGACGACGGAAGCTCGCGGGCCGAGGACGGGGCCTATTCCGGACTTCCGCTCTGGCGATTTCTCGGACTGAAATATTTCGTCGAAGCCATGTCCAGCGGATCGACGCTCGGCAAGGCGTCGCTGTTCGATGCCGAGGCAATGACGGAATTCGCAGGATTCGATGCGACCATCGTACTGCGTCGCAGCTCCTCCATCTACATGCTGAAGAACCTGCTGCCGATGTTCTTGCTCGTGCTCGTCGTTTTCGCGACGCTGTTCTTTCCCGAAACCATGTTTCGTGAACGCGTGACGATCCCGGTGACCTCCATCCTGGCGAGCGCAGTGCTGCTCGTAGCGGTGAGCAGCCAGATCGGCGATGTCGGATACACGGTGGTGGTCGAAGAGATGTTCTACATTTTCTTCGTACTATGCCTGATGACGATATTGGCGGGCTACAAGCACGAAAAATTTCGGGCCGCCGGCCGAAAACGCTCCGCTGTTGTTCTGGATCACGCAGCGCAGGTCATCTATGCCGGGACGGTGCTCGCTGTCATCGTCGTGCTCTATCGGCGTTATGCCTCGTGACGCCTAATGCACTGACGCGGCGCTCCGGGGCCGGATCATGCTTCAGCCGCCGGTGACGCTCATGTGCCTGGAGACGCTGGGGCGGTTGTGACGACGGTCGATGATGAAATCGTGGCCCTTGGGCTTGAGTCCGATGGCGCGGTCGATAGCATCCGCAAGCAGCATGTCGTCATCCGATGCACGCAGCGGCTTGCGCAGGTCCGAGGCATCCTCGTGGCCGAGACAGGTGTGCAGCGTCCCCGTGCAGGTGATGCGCACGCGGTTGCAGGATTCACAGAAATTGTGGGTCATCGGCGTGATGAAGCCGAGCTTGCCGCCGGTCTCGGCGACGCTGACATAGCGCGCGGGCCCGCCGGTGCTCTCGGCAAGATCCGTCATGGTGAATTGCTGGGCGAGGCGCGCGCGCACCAGCGACAGCGGCAGGTACTGGTCGATGCGGCCCGAGCCGATCTCGCCCATCGGCATCACCTCGATCAAGGTCAGGCCCATGCCCTTGCCGTGGGCCCAGCGCATCAGCGAAGGCAGCTCGTCCTCGTTGAGGTTCTTCAGCGCGACCGCGTTGATCTTCACGGCGAGGCCAGCGGCCCGCGCGGCCTCGATGCCTTCCAGCACCTTGTCGATCTCGCCCCAGCGGGTGATCTCGCGAAACTTCTGCGAGTCGAGCGTGTCGAGCGAGACGTTGATGCGGCGGACGCCGCAATCGGCGAGCTCCCGGGCATGCTTTGCCAGCTGCGTGCCGTTGGTGGTCAGCGTCAGCTCGTTCAGGGCGCCGCTCTCGAGGTGCCGCGACAGCGAGCGCACCAGCGACATCACGTTGCGGCGGACCAAGGGCTCGCCGCCGGTGAGGCGCAGCTTCTTCACGCCCTTGGCAATGAAGGCCGAGCAGAGCCGGTCGAGTTCCTCCAGCGTCAGCAGGTCCGCCTTGGGCAGGAACGTCATGTCTTCCGACATGCAGTAGAAGCAGCGCAGGTCGCAGCGGTCGGTGACCGAAACGCGCAGATAAGTGATGGTCCGCCCGAACGGATCGGTCATCGCGCTCGACAGCGCAGCGCGGGGGCTAGCAGAAGATCCGTTCATACCAAATGCCTTGTCACTTACGGCAACGGGGCACCTTTGCTTCGGCGGTGCTCTGGAAGCAATCTAAGCACCGGACGCGGCTAGGACAATCGGGTGGTATACGTTACCCAGCGCTTGCTCGCGTTCGGACCGGGACACGGCGAGCCGGCTGTGGGTGCGGCAACAGCCGGCGCCGCGGCTGCTGCGACGAACCGCCACATCGCGGGCGGCCCTTAGGGACGTCGCTGGGGCGGGCAACCGGCGCGTCGCGCATAGTTAATTCGTAACGCGCGACATCTTCGCGTTTTTTTGCTGTGATTTCAGTTACTTGACGAGCTCCAGCCCGTCATCAGGCTGCTGGCGGCCGCTGGCAGGTCGCGCATGTGATGGATCAGCCGGTCCGGCTTGAGCTCCGCGATCGGCACGTCCGTGTAGCCGAAGCTGACCCCGATCACGGGCACCCCGGCCCGCCGGGCGACCCCGATATCGGTTCCGGCGTCGCCGACCATGATGCTGGATTTCACGTTGCCGCCGGCCCGGGCCACCGTCTCCCGGAAGATGGTCGGATCGGGCTTCTGAACGCCAAAGGTGTCGGCGCCGCAGATCGCCGCGAAGCGGCGGCTCAGGCCAAGCTGGTCCAGGAGGCGCCTGGACAGCCATTCCAGCTTGTTGGTGCAGACCGCGAGGCGATGACCTTGCGCCGCAAAATGGTCGAGCGCTCCCTCGAGGCCCTCAAAGGGGCGGGATTCGACGGCAATATGCTCGGCGTAATAGCCGATGAAATCTGCCGTCATACGGTCCATGTCGGTCGGGCGGACGGTGCGGCCCTCGGCCTCCAGACCCCGCTCGATCAGCTTGCGGGCGCCGGCGCCGATCATGTTGCGGGCCGAGGCCATCGGCACGGGTGGCAGGCCTTCGCGGTCGAGCACGTAGTTCAGCGCGGTGATCAGGTCGGGCGCCGTATCCACGAGCGTGCCGTCGAGATCGAAAACGAGCGTGTAGGACGAGGTCATGGCGGGCGAGGTCATGGCGGGCGAGATCATGGGCCAAGCGCTATCGGGCCGGCCGGATCGGCGCAAGGGCAGAAGCAATAAGTTCACCTTATAAGATCGGCGCAGAGGCCTGTTCCGGCGAGGAAAACGAGGCTACATAGGCCGCACTCTCAAAGCCGGAGGCGGGCGCAAACGTGAACATGGACCAGTTGAAGCGGCAGGCGGCGGCGCGTGCGCTGGAGGAGGTGCGTGACGGCATGCGGCTCGGGCTCGGCACCGGCTCGACCGCAAAGCACTTCGTCCAGCTGCTCGGCGAGCGAGTCGCCGCCGGGCTCAAGGTGATCGGCGTGCCGACCTCCGAGGCGACGCGCGCGGATGCGGAACGTTGCGGCGTGAAGCTGACCACGCTGGATGAGATCGACCATCTCGACATTACCGTGGACGGCGCGGACGAGATCGATCCCGAGCTCAATCTGATCAAGGGGGGCGGCGGCGCGCTGCTGCGCGAGAAGATCGTGGCCGCCGCCTCGGATCGCATGATCGTGATTGCGGACGACAGCAAATGGGTGCCGACGCTCGGCAAGTTTCCGCTGCCGCTCGAGGTCATCCCGTTCGGGCTTGGCGCGACGCGCCGCGCGATCGAGAAGGCATTTGCGGACTGCGGCGTTTCCGGGCAAATGGCGGTCCGCAAGGCCAAGGACGGCCACGTTTTCGTCACCGACGGCGGCCACTGGATCGTCGATGCCGAGCTCGGGCGGATCGCGGATCCCGCCAGCCTTGCCAAGGCGTTGAGTGCGATTCCCGGCGTGGTCGAGCATGGACTGTTCATCGGCCTGGCCAGCTCGGCTGTTTTGGCCGGCGGCGAGGGAATTCGCGTGATTGAACGGCGTAAGCCGAAAGGAGACTGGAAATGAAGAGCGTTTTGAAATTGTTGCCGGCCGCGGCGATTGCTGTGGCGCTTTCGGCTGCTTCGGCCATTGCCCAGCAGCCGGCACCGGCAGCGCCCAAGGCTGCGGCACCGGCCCAGCCGAAGGCCTCGCCGGCGGCGATTGCCGCAGCCCGTGAGATCCTGCAGATCAAGAATGCCACCGGGATGTATACGGGCGCCGTGCCCGGCCTCGTCGAGAAGACCAAGATCGCGCTGATCCAGCAGAACCTGAACTATCAGAAGGACCTCAACGAGGTCGCCCCGATCGTGGCCCAGCAGCTCAACGGCCGCCAGAACGAGATCGGCGAGGGCATGGCGCAGATCTACGCCAGCGAGTTCACCGAGCAGGAGCTGAAGGACCTCGTCACCTTCTACAAATCGCCGCTGGGCAAGAAGCTGATCGACGCCGAGCCGCGCGCCATCGGCCTCTCCATGGCCTTCATGAACTCCTGGGCCCAGAACTTCTCCGAGACCGTGATGGGGGCCTTCCGCGCCGAGATGCGCAAGCGTGGCAAGGAAATCTGACAAACACTATCTGACCAGAATCCTGATCGTGGTCCAGCAGAGGTCGGAGTGGACAATGGCTGAATTCGACGTCGACCTCTTCGTCATCGGTGGCGGCTCGGGCGGCGTGCGTGCCGCCCGCATCGCGGCCGGCCACGGCGCCCGCGTGACGATCGCGGAAGAGTACCGCATGGGCGGCACCTGCGTGATCCGCGGCTGCGTGCCCAAGAAGCTGTTCGTGATCGGCTCGCATGTCCGTCACGAAATCGAGGACGCCGCCGGCTTCGGCTGGACCATTCCGTCCATGAGCTTCGACTGGGCGACGCTGATCGCCAACAAGGACAAGGAGATCGCGCGGCTGGAGGCGGCCTATACGACGAATGTCGAAAAGTCGGGCGCGCAGATCGTCAAGAGCCGTGCGATGATCGAGGACAAGCACACCGTCCGTCTGCTCGAGAACGACAAGAAGATCACCGCAAAATACATCCTCATCGCCACCGGTGGCGCGCCCAACCATGGCGCGGCGATTCCCGGCATCGAGCACGTGATCTCGTCCAACGAGGCGTTTCATCTCAAGAAGCTGCCGGAGCGGATCGTGATCCAGGGCGGCGGCTACATCGCGCTGGAATTCGCCGGCATCTTTGCGGGCTTCGGCTCCGAGGTCACCGTGATCTATCGCGGCGACAACATCTTGCGCGGCTTCGACGAGGACGTGCGCGCCCATGTCCGCGCCGAGATGGAGAAGCAGGGCATCACCATCCTCACCGGCTGCACGGTGACCAAGGTCGACCGCCACGGCGAGGATTTCACCACTCATCTGTCGAACGGCTCGAGCATCGCCTCGGACCAGGTGATGTTCGCGATCGGCCGCCATCCCAACGTCGCCAATCTCGGCCTGGAGAACGCCGGCGTCGCCATCAATCCCAGGAATGGCGGCATTGCGGTCGATCATTTCTCCAAGAGCTCGGTCGACAGCATCTACGCGATCGGCGACGTCACCCACCGTTTCAACCTGACGCCGGTCGCGATCCGCGAGGGCCATGCCTTCGCCGACACGGTATTCGGCAAGCGCGAGGTGCAGGTGGATCACGCCAACATCCCGACGGCCGTGTTCTCGCAGCCGGAGGTCGGCACGGTCGGCCTGACGGAAACCGAGGCGCGGGCGCAATTCAGCCACGTCGACATCTACAAGACGACGTTCCGCCCGATCAAGGCGACGATGTCCGGCCGCGACACCCGCGTGCTGATGAAGCTCGTGGTGGACGGCTCGTCCGACCGCGTGCTCGGCTGCCACATCGTCGGCGATTGCGCCGCCGAGATCACGCAGGCCGTTGCGATCGCGGTGAAGATGAAGGCGACCAAGGCGGATTTCGACGCGACCATCGCGCTGCATCCGACCGCGGCCGAAGAGCTCGTCACCATGCGCACCCCGACCGCGCGGCACGTGCGACAGGCGGCGGAGTAGGGCCGGCGGCACGAGCGCCCTCAACCGAATAAGCCGGCGCGCGCTTTCCCTCTCCCCTTGCTTGTGGGAGAGGGGGGCTCGCCGCGGAGCGGCGAGACGGGTGAGGGGTCTCGCTCCTCACGAACGCTGCTACGAGGGGAGAGAACCCCTCATCCGGCGCTTAGCGCCACCTTCTCCCACACGGGAAAGGAAGAAAGCCGCGGGCGTCTGCTGCGACGCGCTTCAGCTATACAGATATCCGACCGGCTTGCCTTCGGTGCGCAGGGGGCGGACGTCTCTGTGGGTGATGATCTGGCCGGCGAGGCCGTCGATCTCGTCGCGTTGCGTCGGCGTCCAGCTGCGCAGCTCGTTCATGCCCTTGAGCAGGCCGAGGCGGAGGACCTGGGTGTTCTCGCCGACGCCGATGAGGCTGATCGATTCCTTGCCCGCCGTCACCACGTCGCCGGCGGAAAGCTCAAAGCTCTCGCCGGACTTCTTCCTGAATTCTGCGGCGCCGCGAATGACGCGGTAGATCACGACCTCGCCCTTGGCGAAAAAGGCCGGGTCCGCGGCGATCGACGCGCTCTTCGGCAGCAGCGAATGACTGCTCGGATCGGTTGCGATGATGTGGCCGGTGACGAGATGACCGCTGGGAATCTCGATGCCGATATCGCGCACGTAGACCGGCATGGTCGATTTGACCGCACCGCCGGTGAGCGGCTTGAACAGCGCGTCCAGCGCGAGGGGATCCTGAAGCCAGAAGCCGGCATCGGCGGGCCGGTTATGCAGCGGATGGCTCCAGGCCACGCGCGGCGTTTCGTCCTCATTGATCTGGTCCGGGCCGACAATGGTCGGGTTTGGAAAGGTGGTGGGATCGGTGATGAAGGCTTCGAGGAATTTGCCGGAATAGCCCATCGAGATCGGATCGGGCACCACCGTCTGCGGCGTCTTCAGGTTCTCTTCAGTCGACAGCCCCGACCAGGTGTAGAATAGCTGGCGATGCACGATCGCGCTTTGCAGCATCACCGCGCCCGGACCGACATTGTAGAAGCGGCCGTCATAGTCGAAAGTGAATGCGCCCGATGTGACCAGCACGAGCTGGAATCCGCCGGGCGGAAGATGAAGGTGGAAATCGGTGGGGCCGGTGTCCGGCCGGTAGATCGGCAGGTTGGTCGCGACCTCGTGCAGCAGGAAGGTTTCGTTGTTGGCGTGAAAGCCCTCATTGGCGCGGTTGTAGAGTGCCTGCGGCCGGTAGGTTGCCTCGAACTTGGCATTCTTGTCGCGGTCGATCGCGACGAAATCCCTGTCATTCAGGCGAAGGGGTGAACCGTTCGGGCGGGTGAGGCCGGTGAATTTGAGGTCGCCCGCAGCATGCACATTCATGGCATTCTCCGATGTGAGGCCGTCATCCCGGAGCTGGGCGGACGCATCTTGCTGCTCCTGTCGTGGGAGGGCAGGGAAGCCGGCGTGACGATGTCTTGCGAATTTTGGGCCAGTCGGCGTGCGGCGCAGCGCGCGGGCTCCGCGGCTTCGCGCGGCGAGAGAAAAATCGAAGTTGCGCCTGAGCTTAGATCGCGCGGTTGACCAGCCCGCGACGCCCGTTCGCAAAACCCGCAAGTCCGATCGAGGGACGCATTTTGGCTAATTTGGCGGCATCTCCTGCAAAGGTCATGCAGTCGTGCAGGCCGCGAGCACAGGCAAACGCCGGCGGCTCAGCCTCGTGGGCGGCTCATTCGAACGACCGACGAGCCATCCGCTCCGGCTTGCCCGGCATCATGTCCGTGCGCATGAAACTCTCCCATGTTCATCGATGATCACGTCTACAGATCGATCACGACATCGCCTTGGGGGCGTGCGCAGCAGATCAGGACATTGCCGTCCGCCGGCCCGTCGAGCGGATCGGGTACGTAGCTGACCTCGCCGGCGACAAGCCCGCTCTCGCAATTGTGGCAGACCCCCGTGCGGCACGACCAGCGCACGGGGACGTCGCAAGCCTCTGCCAGCTCGAGCAGGCTGGCATAGGATGGTGCCCAGCCGACATTGAGGCCGCTCCGCGCGAAAGACACCATCGGTCCCGGGCCGGGTGCTCCGACCGGCAAATGTGCTTGCACTCTCGGCGCAGCGGCAATGCCTGGTGTCAGCGAGGGCTTGCTGCCGAACAGCTCGGTGTGGATGCGATCGGATGCGACGCCCAATTCGGACAGGCCGGCCGTGAGGTCGTTCATGAAAGCGGCTGGTCCGCAGAGATAGAAGTCGGCGTCGCGCGGGACGTTGAGCTGTTCAAACAAGCGCCGGTCCAGATGTCCGGTGCTGTCGAAATCGATACCCAGGCGATCGGCCGGATCGGGCGCGCTGAAGCAGATATGGCTGTGATGGTGCGTAATCCCGGCCAAGAGTTCGTGCGCCTCGGCGGCGAAGGGATGCTCGCGGCCATTGCGGGTGCCGTGCAGCCACCAGACGTCCCGCGTCGCGCCTTCCGCGGCCAGCGCGTGCAGCATCGCGGGCACCGGCGTCACCCCGATGCCGGCGCTGAGCAGGACGACGGGCCGGGTATCCTGCCGGAGCGTGAAACTGCCGCGGGGCGCACCGAGCTCGACGACGTCGCCGGTCTTGAGTTCGTCGGCGACATAACCGCTGGCCGCGCCGTGAGTCTCCCGCTTGACGCTGATGCGATAGGACACGGCATCGGTGCGGCGCGACAGCGAATAGCTGCGCGTCATCGCGGATGGCCCGAGCCGCACGATGACGAACTGGCCGGGCAGGGCAGTGGCGACGGCGCCTCCGTCGGCGGGTTCGAGGATCAGCGATGTCACAGTGCTGCTCTCGCCGATTTTGTGCGCGACGCGGAACGGCCTGAAGCCACGCCAGGCAGGTGGCGGGCTCGCGGCCGGGCCGAGCCCGTGGTTTCCCGAAGCCGGTTTGTCCTTCTGTTGCTCGAGCAGCGCCGCAAAGGAATGATTCCAGCCGCGGCTCAGCGCCGGAATTTTCAGCGCGCGTTCCAGGCGCTCGCGCGGATGAGGCGGCAGGTAAAGCAGCGCGTTGACCTCGGATACGCTCATACTCTCGGGACCGCTCGTGACCTGCGTGATCTCGTCGCCAGCCTCGACGTCGCCCTCCTCGATCACACGAAAATAGAAGCCGGGTCGGCCGTGCTTGACCAGCAGCGAGGGCATGTCAGGCTGGTCCATGCGAATACCGAGCCGGTAGCAGGTGACGCGCGGCTGCGTGACTTCGAACAGGGCCGAGCCGATCCTGTAGCGGTCTCCGATGCACACGTCGGTGTCGGCGAGTCCTTCGACGGTGAAATTCTCGCCGAACTGACCATGAACGAGGTCCGGTCGGCCCAGTTGGCCCTGCCAATAGCGATAGGATTCGACCTGATAGACGAAGACGGCGCGATGCTCGCCGCCGTGACCCGCGGTATCACCCTGGCCGTCGCCGTCGATGTTGAGCCGGCGTACCCTGCGCGGTCCAGAGACGGGACTCTTCCAGATGCCGGTGTGGACGGTTCTGCCTTGCCAGGCGACGTCGCGCGGCAGGCCGACATTGACGGAAAGCAGACGGGCCATGGACATTCCCCTGCGGAACCAGCGCGGCTGCGCAACCCGGCGAATTCCAGATTGCCGCAGCGTCAATCTGCATCCAGATCGGGGTTTTGGCCCGTTAGTGGTTGTTAGACGTTGCTAGAGTGCCTTGCGACCGGCCGTTGGGCGCCGATTTGAAGAGCCAAGGCGGGAGACGGGAGAGACGCGATGGATGATCAAGCGACGCTGGCTGCGCTCCGGCGCCATTGGGACGCCTCGGATGCGAACGATTTCGAGGCCGAGCACGACCTCTATTGCGAGGATGCCGTGCTCGACTATCCGCAATCGGGCGAGCGCATTCGGGGCCGCAGGAAGATCCAGGAGAGCCGTTTCGTGCAGCCGAACAGAAAGCGCTTTGCGGTCCGGCGGATCATCGGCGGCGGCGACCTCTGGGTGAGCGAGTTCGTCCTGAGCTATGACGAGGCGCCGTCCTACGTCGTGAGCATCATGGAATTCCGCGACGGGCTGGTCGCGCACGAAACGCAATATTTCGGCAACCGGTTCGATCCGTCACCGTCGCGTGCGCATCTTGTCGAGGTGACGAGGTAGAAGCGACGCTGTCGGCCACTCCGTCATTGCGAGGGCAGCGATCCAGAGTCTTTCTGAGGAGGGATTCTTGATTGCTGCTGCGCTCGCAAGACGATGTGGAAGCGCGTCCGAACGCGCGCACCGTTGCTTGGCCAAGCATGGCAACACGGAACCGATGCGGCGGCTGGTCGCAGTCGCTTCGCCTTGATTCCGACAGAGCGATCTTTATTTCTGAGGCGAACAAGAATCCGGGCCCCTCTGGCGAGGACGCCGACAGATGTCGGCAAACCTCGCGATGTCGGATGACCTGTCCCGCGCGAATGCGATGGATCGGCCGACTGTCGGGCCTTCTCGAGTTCCTTCCGACCCGCCGTTCCCATCGCAGCTCCGCGCGGCCATTTGCGCAAAACGAGGAGCAACGATGTCTGACGCCAAATTCTCCCATACGATCGAGATCACCGAACCGTCCAGCCTGAACGAGCAGGCCGCGGCGGCGCTGGTCATTGCCGGCGCGCTCGTCGCAGTGGCCGACCGCCGCGTTTCGCCGGTCGAGCGCGACGAGGTGATCGGCTTCATCAGGGCACGCGGCTTGGCGCCGCATATGAGCGACCAGCGGCTGCTTTCGATGTTTGACGAACTGGCGGAACGATTGGAAGAGCCGGACTTTGCCAATGTGGTGATCGACACGCTGCGGCCGGTTTCGAACATGCCGCTGTCATCGCATCTGATCGAGCTGTCGGAGCGCGTCGCGGCCGCGGACGAGGACGTGCATCCGCATGAGGTGCAGGCGATCAAGCTGCTGCGGCTTTTGACGCTGGTGCTGCCGCGCGCAAAGCAGGTCGGGACGGATGCGGTGAGCACCGCCCCAAAGGAGTGAGCATGAGCACGGCATCGGATGAGCACACGACCGGGACCGCGGGCGCCGCCAGCCAGATGGCCGGCGGCGATCCGCGCCTCGACAAGCTCGTCCATCGGCTGCCGCCGCGCATGGGCGACGCCGTCTCCTATCTGCTCAAGCCGTCCAGCCGTTGGGTGCGAATCCCCTCGGGCGCGCTGCTCGTCGTTGGCGGCGTGCTCTCCTTCCTGCCGGTGCTCGGCATCTGGATGCTGCCGCTCGGCCTCGCGCTGCTCGCCGAGGACGTGCCGGCGCTGCGTTCCTCCCGTTCCAAGGTCCTCGACTGGGTCGAGCGGAAGAAGCCGGGATGGCTCGATCCGTCCACAGCGAAACATGATCAATCATGACTGAGTTCATCACCACTGAGGCGCTGACCGCCCTGCTTCAGGTCGTCCTGATCGACCTCGTGCTCGCCGGCGACAACGCCGTCGTCATCGGTCTTGCCGCGGCCGGCCTTCCGGCCGATCAGCGCCGGCGCGCCATCATCGTCGGCATTGCCGCCGCAACTGGCTTGCGCATCGTGTTTGCCGGCATCGCGACCCAGTTGTTGCAGGTGATCGGCCTGCTGCTCGCCGGTGGCGTGCTGCTGCTTTGGGTGTGCTGGAAGATGTGGCGCGAGCTGCGCGAACAGTCGCATTCGGGCGAGCTCGCATTCAACCATGGCGGCGGCGCCGGCGCAGCGCCGGTGCAGCGAAAGACCTTCGGCCAGGCCGCGGTGCAGATCGTCGCCGCCGACGTCTCGATGTCGCTGGACAACGTGCTCGCGGTCGCGGGCGCCGCGCGCGAGCATCCCTACATCCTGGCCTTCGGCCTGTTGCTGTCGGTCGCGATGATGGGCGTTGCCGCCGACCTGCTCGGCCGGGTGCTGCAGAAGCAGCGCTGGATAGCCTATGTCGGTCTCGCCATCATCGTTTACGTCGCCTTCGAGATGATCTATCGCGGCTCGCTCGAGCTTGCGCCTGTGATCGCGAGTCTCTAGGCGCGAATCCTTGAAGCGAAATTTGCTGCCTGCACTTGCGGAGTGATCAATGAAGTCTGAACCCAAAGCACATTTGGTTGAGCCGTCGTCGCGGCCCCAAATCGGCCCATTCGCCCAGCTGATCTTCGGCTCGCGCTGGCTGCAGGTGCCGCTCTATGTCGGCCTGATCATCGCGCAGGGCGTCTACGTGCTGCTGTTCCTGAAAGAGCTCTGGCACCTGGTGGCGCATTCCTTCGACGCCAGCGAGCAGCAGATCATGCTGGTCGTGCTCGGACTGATCGACGTCGTCATGATCTCGAACCTACTGGTGATGGTGATCGTCGGCGGCTATGAGACCTTCGTTTCCCGGCTCAACCTGAGCGGTCATCCCGACGAGCCGGAATGGCTCAGCCACGTCAATGCCAGCGTGCTCAAGATCAAGCTGGCGATGGCGATCATCGGCATCTCCTCGATCTCGCTGCTGCGAACCTTCATCGAGGCCGGCAATCTCGGCACCACGCGCAGCAATTTCACCGAGAGCGGCGTGATGTGGCAGGTCTTGATCCATCTGACCTTCATCATCTCCGCGATCGGCATCGCCTGGGTCGACCGCCTCAGCGACAACGGCCATCGCAAGGCGGCAGGCCACGGCTGAGCGCGGGCGCACCCGACCGGACGTCACGGCGTTTGAGGATGGGCCGCGTTCTCGCGCCGCTCGCGCTCGCCCAGTTCGCGCACCAGCTCCTGAAGGAAGGATTCGGTGTAGGCGGGTAGCGTCCGCTCGGCACGGACATAGATGCCGAGATCGGACCAGACCGGGCTGCCGGCATTGTCGAGCGGCAGGAAGACGAGCTGGCCGTCGCGCGACAGCCTGTTGATGCCGAGCTGGGTCTGGAAGGCGACGCCGACACCGCGCGCGGCGAGCTCGCGCATCAGGTCGATCGAGTTGGCCTGGATCGCCGGCTCCGGCGTGTCCGAGAGCTGCGCGATCAGCGGCTGCAGCAGATGATAGATCGACAGCTCGGGCAGCGCGTTGATGACGGGGAAGGCGAGGCATTGCTCCAGCGTCACCGTCTTGCGGCGCGCCAGCGGATGCTCGCGTGCGACCACGGCGCCGAGACGAAACCGCTTCAAGGCAACCTGCCGCAGATCGGGCGGGTGGCGGAGTGCCATGGCGATGCCGATGTCGGCTTCGCCCCGGCTCAAGGACTCCAGCACGTCCGACGATCCCTTCACCTCGGTGGCGAAGCTGACGCGGCGGGCGCGGCCGCGGTGGGCCGCGATCAGGTCCGGCAGCACGGATTCCGTCAGCGATTCGATGCAGGCGATGCTCACGGTGCCGCTCCAGGCGCCGGACAGGGACGCGACGTCCGAGCGGAAGCGGTCGAGGTCCTGGAGCACGTTCATGACATGCCGGGCCAGCATCTCGCCGACCGTCGTCAGCGTCAGGCCGCGTGCATTGCGCTCGAACAGGGGTGATCCAACCTCTTGCTCCAGCTTGAGAATCTGGCGGCTAACGGCCGAGGAGGCAACGTTCAGGACCCGTGCCGCGGCGCGGATCGAGCCGGTGCGGCGGACGGCGTGGAAGTACTGGATGGACGGTGAGTGAAAGCGCATGGGACCCCCGGGTCCAACTATAGCCGTTGCCGAAACGGCAGCAACATGTACGAAATTCTCTGCTTTTCGAGAGCGCTGCTCGTCCCTAGGTTCGCCGCCGGTTCGGCCGCCCATTCGGGAGGCCGCCGGCCTTCCGCAACGGCACCGTCAGGGGATCGGGGTGAACGAGAACATCGCTTGCGAGCTGGAGCCCGGGCCGGACACCCGTCTGGTCGATCGGCGTCGGGCAGCCGCCTATGTCGGCGTGACCGCCGGGCGCTTCGAGCAATTGGTGCGCGACAACGTCGTGCCGCCGCCGGTCATGGTGGACAACAAGCGGCGCTGGCCAATCGCCTTGCTCGATGTCGCGAGGGAAGCCGTCGCCAGCAGCATGCCGTGCCTGCCGCAGGTGATGACCGACGCCGCGCCGGAGGCGCTCCCTTGCGAGCGCGATCCGGCGCCGGCCGCGCATGAATTGCCCGATCAGGCCTGGTTCGAGCAGCGCGCGCGATTCGTGCAGCGTGTGCGCCGCTCGCTGCTCTCGGGCAACGAGATCCGCCTGCTGCGCGAGTTCAAGCTGCTCAAGCAGAACCAGATCAGCATGTTCGGCTATTACGGCAGCTTCGAAGCGCTGATGGTGCGCGGCTACATCGTCGAGATCGATCGCAAGCCGCCGTCGAGCCGGCCGCTGGTGACCTATCGCCTGACCGAGCGCGGCGAGCAGGTGATATCGGCGCTGAAGGACGAGCCGCTGATGTGAGCGGCCGCTGGTTCGAGATGTTCCGGTTGGACGCGTTACGACTTCCGCGAACGCGAGAGGTCGCTCCTCAACGCCTCCAGCTCCCTGTGGACCGCGCGCGCGGCGTCGCGCTCGATCTTGCGGTAGCGCGCGACGAGCTTCTCGCCGAATGGCGTGAGCATCGCGCCGCCGCCGTTCTTGCCGCCGGCCTGCGGCTCGACCACGGCATGCCCGCAGATGCGCTTGATCTCGTCGACGAGGTCCCAGGCGCGCTTGTAGGACATGTCCATGGCCCGGCCCGCCGCCGAGATCGAGCCTTGGTCGCGAATCTGCTCAAGCAGCTCGATCTTGCCGGGGCCGATCCGGTCCTCGTTGTCGAGGTCGATGCGAAGGCTCAATTGGGGAAGCGGTTTGGCGCTGGCGCGCGGCATGACGAGGACTCTTGGATCAATTCGCAACCGAGATTGCCACTCCTGCCTGCGGTGGACAAGGTGAGCGCGCGGCCCGTCATCACCTCACGGCGTGCATCTCCAGGAACGCCTTCACGCCGGTCACGGTGCCCGTATCCGACGGCACGTAGCCGGGCAGGGTGGCGACGGCGGCGCGGAAATCGGCGCTGCGGATGATCTCGAGGATGCGCTGCATCGGGGCGGTATCGAGGAAGGCGCGCTTGCAGACGAAGAAGTAGTCCTCTGTGAGGAGGCGGATGAAGTCGAGGCCGAACTGTCGCGCGGCCGCCTCGACGCCGAAGCATGCATCCGCCATGCCGCTGGCGACATAGGCCGCGACGGCGGCGTGGGTGAACTCGATCTGCTGCGCGCCGTTGATCCTGCTTTCGTCGATGCCGTTTGCGGCGAGCAACTGGTCGAACAAGAGCCGCGTGCCGGAATCATTGTCGCGGTTGACGAAGCGGACGTTCGGCTTGGTGAGGTCGTGAAGCGACGCGATGCGCAGCGGATTGCCGCGGGCGACCATCAGGCCCATCTCGCGCGTGACGAAGCTGATGATGCGGTCCTCGCGCGGATCGAGCCATTCGCGCGCAGCCTTGATGCCCTGGGCGCGCAGCGCGCCGTGCGGCAGATGCAGGCCGGAGAGGTCACAGGCGCCTTGCGCCAGCGAGACCAGCGAGTGCTGGTTGCTGACGTAGCGGAGATCGACGCCAATGCCGGGCTCGCGATCGAGGAACTCGCGCAGCTTCGCGACCGCAAAGCCGTGGCTGGCATGGACCCGGATCACGGAGGGGCGCTGCTCGAGGAACGGCTTGATCTCGCTGGCGAGCTCCTGCGCCAGGTTTTCGAGCTGTGGCCCGAGCCGTGCCTGCATGCGCTCGCCGGCCCACACCAGCCGCTCGCCGAACGGCGTGAGTTTCGAGCCCCTGCCGCGCTGGGTCTCCACAAGGGGAGTTCCGAAGAACTCGGACCATTGCTCGATCAGATTCCAGACATGGCGATAGGAGAGGTGCGCGTCGCTGGCGGCGCTGGTGATCTTGCCGGTCTTCCGGATTTCGTTGAGCACGCCGAGCATGACGCCGACGGTGCGCGGGCTGCCCTCCCGGCGAAACCGCCAGACAGCCTCGATCTCGATCTGGAGCATTGGCTTCCTTATGAACCAGGCTTCATATATTCGGCGTCCATCTGCAGATCATATCATATTTACTCCGGCCAACATGCGCCTATTCTGGCATACCAGAACAGGAGGAAATATGATGTCGGTTGCATATGACTTCGCACATTCGCCGGCCACCGAGTTCATGGCCCGGCCACAGCATCTGCTCATCGACGGCCGCCGCGTCCCCGCCAGCTCCGGCCGCACCTTCAAATCCCTCAATCCGGCCACCGGGCAGGTCATCGCCACCGTCGCGGAGGGTGGCGAGGCCGATGTCGAGCATGCTGTGGCCGCGGCGCGCAGGGCCTTGGAAGGCCCGTGGCGCACGATGCGCGCCTCCGAACGCGGGCAAATCCTGCTGCGCTGGGCGGATCTGCTCAAGGCACACGCCGAAGACATCATCGAGCTCGAATCGATTGATGCCGGCAAGCCCATCGCCGCGACGATGCGCCAGGACTTTCCGGCGGCCGTCGACACGCTGATCTATTACGCCGGCTGGGCCGACAAGATCAGCGGCGACGTCGTGCCGGTGCGGGAAGACGCGCTGACTTACACCATGCGCGAGCCGGTCGGCGTAGTCGCGGCGATCGTGCCGTGGAATTTCCCGCTGATGATCGGGATGTGGAAGCTGGCGCCGGCGCTCGCCTGCGGCTGTACCATCGTGATGAAGCCGGCCGAGCTGACCTCGCTCTCGGCGCTGCGCATCGCCGAGCTTGCACTCGAAGCCGGGCTGCCGGCGGGCGTGTTCAACGTCGTAACCGGCCCCGGCCGCGTCGTCGGCGACGCGCTGGTCAATCATCCCGATGTCGACAAGGTCACCTTCACCGGCTCGCCCGGTGTGGGGCGCGGAATCATGAAAGGCGCGGCCGGCAACTTCAAGCGCGTCTCGCTCGAGCTCGGCGGCAAATCGGCCAATGTCATTTTCGACGATGCCGACCTCGAAGCAGCGAGCAAGGCGGCGGCCTCCGGCATCTTCTTCAATGCCGGCCAGGTCTGCTCGGCCGGCTCTCGCGTGCTGGTGCAGGAGAAGGCCTATGACGAGGTCGTCGAGCGACTGGCTGCGCGCGCCAAATCGCTCAGGATCGGCGATCCGCTCGACCGCAAGACGGCGCTCGGCCCCGTCATCTCCGAGAAGCAGATGAAGTCGATTCTCGACTATGTCGATATCGGCCAGCGGGAGGGCGCGAGCCTCGTCACCGGCGGCACGCGGGTCGGCGAACGCGGCTACTTCGTCAGCCCGACGGTGTTCGCGGATGTCGCGCACGAGATGCGGATCTCGCAGGAGGAGATATTCGGACCCGTCGTCAGCGTCATCAAGTTCAGGGACGAGACCGATGCGCTCAGGATCGCTAACGGCACGGCCTACAGCCTCGCCGCGGGCGTCTGGAGCCGCGACAACGGCAAGCTGCAGCGCTTCGCCAAGCGGGCGCGCGCAGGCACGGTCTGGATGAACACTTATGGTTACACCGACGTGCGCCTGCCCTGGGGCGGCGAGCGCGATTCCGGCCTCGGCCGCGAGCACGGCACCGCCGCGCTCGACAATTTCACCGAGCCCAAGGCTGTCTGGATGCATCTGGCCGTCTGAGTACCTCCCGATCGGCCAATCCTGGGCCCGCCTGATCGTCCGGTCAGGCGGGCTCTTTTTTCAAGATCGATAAAATTGTCTGCATCCGGCTCAGCGGCCGCAAACCCTCTCGACAAGAAGCCTGGCGCCTTAAACCAGAACTTTGGAACCGACCTGCATCCTGCCCGCAAAAGGGCAGGGCATCATCATGTCAGTCTTCAGGGAGATCGTCGTGGCGGTTGCGGGAGTGTACGCGCTCCTGTTCGCCTGCGACGCAGTGTTCGGCGTCGGCGAGGCGCGATTCGACGACGCCTATTACAGCGCCAGCTTCTACGCACCCAAGCCGAAGGAGTTTCGGTTCGCGAGCGACACGCCGCCGGCGGTCCGCGTCAGCGACGCGTTCGCGCAATTTGCGCCGGGCGATGCCAAGCCGAACAGGCGCTACTCGTCGCTGACCACGATCATTCGCTGAAGCAGCTCAGCCGCCCTGGAGCCAATCCGCGAGGCCGCGCCATAGCGTGTCGCGGTGCGCGGGGCCGAAGAAGCCGAAATGGCCGATGGCTTTCGCGCCGACGTCGGACGGTTTCACCGTCAATACCTCCGGCTTGATCGCGGTGAATCCGCCTGTGAGCAGTGCCGCGTCCATCGACGGAAGATGTCTTGCCGGTTTCCTCGCTCCCCCAGCAAGTGCGAATTCGGCTTTGGCCGCAAGGGTTTGCAATGCGAAACGGATTTACAACTGGCGATGTCGTGCCAGCCTGTGTATAAGGCGGCCCTCGCAACCCCTAGATCAGGTTGTGCTTTTTGCTTCACGGAGAGATTGCGATGTCCGAGCGGTGGACGCCCGAGTCCTGGCGCAGCAAGCCGGTGCTACAGGTGCCCGACTATCCCGACGCCAAGGCCCTGGCCGACGTCGAGGCGCAGCTTGCGACCTTTCCGCCGCTGGTATTCGCGGGCGAGGCGCGCAATCTGAAGAAGGCGCTGGGCCGGGTTGCGGCCGGGGAGGCCTTCCTGCTCCAGGGCGGCGACTGCGCCGAGAGCTTTGCCGAGCACGGCGCCAACAACATCCGCGACTTCTTCCGCGTGCTGCTGCAGATGGCGGTGGTGCTGACCTACGCCGGCGCCGTTCCCGTGGTGAAGGTCGGCCGCATCGCCGGCCAGTTCGCAAAGCCGCGGTCCTCGCCGACCGAGAAGGTGAACGGTGTCGAACTGCCGAGCTATCGCGGCGACATCGTCAACGACATCGCCTTCACGAAGGAAGCGCGCGTGCCGGATCCACAGCGCCAGCTGATGGCCTATCGCCAGTCGGCCGCGACGCTGAACCTGCTGCGCGCCTTCGCCACCGGCGGCTACGCCAATCTCGGCAGCGTGCATCAATGGATGCTCGGCTTCCTCAAGGATAGTCCGCAGTCCCGCCGCTACAAGGAATTGGCTGACCGCATCTCGGAGGCTCTAAATTTCATGCGCGCGTGCGGCCTCGATCTCGAGGCCCATCCCGAGCTCCGCTCGACCGATTTCTACACCAGCCACGAGGCGCTGCTGCTCGGCTACGAGCAGGCCATGACGCGCGTCGATTCCACCACCGGCGACTGGTATGCAACTTCGGGCCACATGATCTGGATCGGCGACCGCACCCGCCAGCTCGATCACGGCCATGTCGAATATTTCCGCGGCATCAAGAATCCGATCGGGCTCAAATGCGGCCCGTCGCTGAAGCCCGACGAGCTGTTGAAGCTGATCGACGTGCTCAACCCCGACAACGAGCCCGGCCGGTTGACGCTGATCGGCCGCTTCGGCTCCGACAAGGTCGGCGAGCATCTGCCGAACATGATCCGCGCCGTGCAGCGCGAGGGCAAGGTGGTGGTCTGGTCGTGTGATCCCATGCACGGCAACACCATCACGTCGACGTCGGGCTACAAGACGCGGCCGTTCGACCGCATCCTGTCCGAGGTAAAGTCGTTCTTCGCGATCCACGCCGCCGAAGGCACCCATGCCGGCGGCGTGCATCTGGAGATGACCGGCAAGGACGTCACCGAATGCCTCGGCGGCGCCCGCGCGATCACGGACGAGGATCTCAACGACCGCTACCACACGGTCTGCGATCCGCGCCTCAACGCCGAGCAATCCATCGACATGGCCTTCCTGGTCGCCGAGCTGCTGAAGCAGGAACGCGCCGGCAAGACCAAGCCGATGCCGGCCGCAGCGGGGCTCTAGGACCTTGCTGCGAATCTGGAAGGCCACGATCAATTCCCGCAACGGTCTGGCTTTTGCGTTCCGTTCGGAGCAGGCCATCCGCGAGGAGATATTTGCGCTGCTCCTGTCGCTGCCGCTGGCCTGGTTCATCGGCGCGACAGTGATGCGCGCGGTCGAGCTGATCTGTGCGGTCGCGTTCGTGCTGACGGTCGAGCTGCTCAACACCGCGATCGAGAAGCTCGCCGACCGCCTGACCATGGACCATGACAAGCAGATCGGGCGCGTCAAGGACATGGGCTCGGCGGCCGTCGGCGTGGCGCTGCTGATGGCGGGCGCGTTCTGGATCTTCGCCATCGTCGAGCGGTTGGGTTTCGTCTAGCCACTGGAAGCGGAAAAGGGCGCCATGACCGAACGTCTCAACGCATTCGCGGTCACGCTCGCCCAGCTCAATCCGACCGTGGGCGACATCGAGGGCAATGCCGCGAAGGTGCGTGCCGCGCGCGCGCAGGCCAAGTCGGACAGTGCCGATCTCGTGCTGTTCCCGGAATTGTTCATCGCCGGCTATCCGCCGGAAGATCTGGTGGAGAAGCCGGCGTTCCAGGCGGCCTGCCGCGTCGCGATCGAAGCGCTCGCGCGCGAGACCGGCGACGGCGGGCCGGCCATGCTGATCGGCACGCCCTGGGTCGAGGACGGCAGGCTCTACAATGCCTGCGCGCTGCTCGACGACGGCCGCATCGCTGCACTTCGCTTCAAGTGCAATCTGCCGAATTACGGCGTGTTCGACGAGAAGCGGCTGTTTGCGCGGGGACCTGCGGCCGGCCCGGTCACGGTGCGCGGCGTTCGCATCGGCGTGCCGATCTGCGAGGACATCTGGCTCGAGGAGTCCGAGGACTACGAGAACGTGATCGAGACGCTGGCGGAGACCGGCGCCGAGATCATTTTGGTGCCGAACGGCTCGCCTTACGCCCGCGACAAGAGCGACGTACGCCTGTCGGTCGCGGTTGCGCGCGTCACCGAGAGCGGCCTGCCGCTGGTCTATCTCAACCAGGTTTGCGGCCAGGACGAATTGGTGTTCGACGGCGCGTCCTTCGCACTCAATGGCGACCTCTCGCTTGCGGCGCAACTGCCGGCGTTCGAGGAGAATATCACCACGCTCCGCTTCACCCGAAACGGCGATGACTGGCGCTGCACGGGGCCGATCGCGGAGCAGGTCGAGGGCGACAAGGCCGATTACGCCGCCTGCGTGCTGGGCCTGCGCGACTATGTCGGCAAGAACGGTTTTCCGGGCGTGCTGCTCGGCATCTCCGGCGGCATCGATTCCGCGCTGTGCGCCGCGATCGCCGTCGATGCGCTCGGCGCCGACCAGGTGCACGGCGTGATGCTGCCTTATCGCTACACGGCGGCACACTCGATCGCTGATGCCGGCGAGCTCGCCGGCCATCTCGGCATCCGCTACGAGGTGCTGCCGATCGCGGAAGCCGTGACCGGATTCGAGACGATCCTGTCCGGCATCTTCAAGAACCTGCCGCCAGATATCACCGAGGAGAACCTCCAGGCCCGCACCCGCGGCACGCTGCTGATGGCAATCTCCAACAAGACCGGCCTGATGGTGGTGACGACAGGCAACAAGTCGGAGATGTCGGTGGGCTACGCCACACTGTATGGCGACATGAACGGCGGCTTCAACCCGATCAAGGACATCTACAAGACGCAGGTGTTTCGCTTGGCGAGCCTTCGTAACGGCTGGAAGCCGGATGGCGCGCTCGGGCCCGCGGGCGAGGTGATCCCGCCCGATATCATCACGCGTCCGCCGACCGCGGAACTGCGCGAGAACCAGACCGATCAGGATTCATTGCCGCCTTACGACGTGCTCGATGCCATTCTCGAACGTCTGGTCGAGCGCGAGGAGCCGGTCGAGGCGATCATCGCCGCCGGCTTCGACCGCGACACGGTCACCCGCATCGACCATCTGCTCAACGTCGCCGAATACAAGCGCCGCCAGGCCGCGCCCGGCGTGAAGGTGACACCCAGGAATTTCGGCCGCGACCGCCGCTATCCCATCACCAATCGCTTTCGCGACAGGGGTGAGAAGCTGCCGGCCCCGGACGAGACGCTGGTCTCGCGCGGAAGCAAGGCATCGATCGACGCGTTCGAGGGCTGAAGTCCCACTGAGCGACGGCCGGCCTATGACGGGGTCGCGAAAAACAGCACCCGCAGGAAGTGCGTGTATTCGGATTCGAGCACCATGATCGACACGAATACCATTACCGCGATCGGCGGCAGCAGGATGGCATAGGCCAACGCCAGCCGCTCCCAGGCCATGTGCATGAACACGGCGACGATCAGGCCGGCCTTCAATATCATGAACAGCAGGATCAGAGACCACCTCAGATAACCGTGCAGGCCGAAGTAGTCGACGAGATAGGAGCACGTGCTGAGGACGAACAACCAGCCCCAGACCACGAGGTAGAGCTTGATCGGGTGCTGTTGACCCGTGGCATGAACGGCTCCCGTTGCGACTGCGCCATGCGCCGGAGCGTGGAGCTGACCTTCCATGTGTACCGCCGCGTTTGTCATGCGCCGACCTCACCAAAGGTAGAAGAATGCAAAGATGAAGACCCACACGAGATCGACGAAGTGCCAGTACAGGCCCGTGATCTCGACGATCTCGTAGTACCCCTTGCGGCTCGTGAAGAAACCGCGCCTCTCGACATCGAAGTCTCCCCGCCAGACTTTTCGCGCGATCGCGATCAGGAACATCACGCCGATCGTCACGTGAGTGCCGTGGAAACCCGTGATCATGAAAAAGCTCGAGCCAAACTGCGCCGCGCCCCATGGATTACCCCAGGGCCGAACGCCCTCCATGATCAGCTTGGTCCATTCGAAGGCCTGCATTCCGACGAAGGTTGCGCCGAAGGCCGCAGTGACCAGCATCAGGATTGCGGTTCTCACGCGATCGCGGCGGTAGCCGAAATTGACCGCCATCGCCATTGTTCCGCTGCTGCTGATCAGCACGAAGGTCATGATGGCGATCAGGATCAGGGGGATGTGCTTGCCCCCGATATTGAGGGCGAAGACCTCGCTGGGGTTCGGCCACGGCTCGGTCGTCGACATGCGCGCCGTCATGTAGGAGAGCAGGAAGCAACTGAAGATGAAGGTGTCGCTGAGGAGGAAGATCCACATCATTGCCTTGCCCCAGGACACGTTCTTGAACGCGCGCTGGTCCGACGCCCAGTCGGCGGCGATGCCGCGCCAGCCTTCAAGCCGCGCACTCGATTGGGCAGAATTTGTCAGCACGGTCTCAGCCATCTTGTGTTGCCTCCCTAGCTCAGCAACCGGCGGCAGATGTCGACGAAATCATCGGTCCAGCCGGTGAGAAGACCGAGCAGGACGAGCCAGACCAGCAGCAGGAAATGCCAGTAGATGGCGCACAGTTCCACGCTCAATCGCATCTCGGCGATCTCGGCGCCACGCCACATCCTGGCTGAGGTGCGGCCCAGGGCCACCAGGCCGCCGGTCAGATGCAGCCCGTGAACCGCGGTCAGCAGGTAAAAGAAGGCATTCGCCGGATTGGATGCCACGAAATATCCGGCAGCCCCGAGCTGGTGCCAGGCCAGGAGCTGTCCGGCGAGGAAGATCACGGCAGATGCTCCGCCAGCGAGCAGACCGATCATGACGCTCTCAGGGTCGTGTCGCCGAGCAGCCACGTACGACCATTGCAGCGCGACACTGCTCAGGACCAGCACGCCCGTGTTGACCCACAGCAGCCGCGGGACCGGCAGGGGCCGCCAGTCCACCACGCTCATGCGCATCGAGTAGGCACTGATGAAGAGGACGAATAATGTGCTCGCGACAGCGAGGAACACGCCAAGTCCGACCTTCACTGCCGGCCAGGTCATGGCATCACCGCCGGGGAAGTCGCCGACCGCGCCTTCCTCCAGCCAAGGCTTGGCCATCAGCCGCTGCTGCGACAGCCACCATCCGGCGATCACCGCAAGCACAGCCAGGAACAGGATGATGGCGCTCACGAAGCAGCTCCCTGAACGAGCTGCGTCGCGCGTGGCGGCTGGTTCTGCGGAATGAAGTCCTCCGCGGCGCCGGGCACACTGTAATCATAGGCCCAGCGGTACACGACCGGGAGCTCCTTGCCCCAGTTGCCGTGTCCTGGAGGCGTCTCCGGCGTCTGCCACTCCAGCGTCGTCGCGCGCCACGGATTGCCGCCCGAGGGCTCACCTTTGAACAGGCTCCAGGCGAGATTGAACAGGAACACCATCTGGCTGAAGCCGACGGTCAAGGCCACCACGGAGATGAAGGCGTTCAGCGAATGGGCCGAGGACGGGATAAACGTCGTATCTCCGAGTTCGAAATACCGGCGCGGAACCCCGAGCAGTCCGAGATAGTGCATCGGGAAGAAGATCAGGTAGGCGCCGAGGAAGGTGACCCAGAAGTGAAACTTGCCGAGGGCCTCGTTCAGCATCCGCCCCGTGACCTTGGGGTACCAATGATAGATCGCGCCGAGCACGACCATGATCGGCGCCACCCCCATCACCATGTGGAAGTGCGCGACCACGAACATGGTGTCCGAGAGAGGCACGTCCACGACGACGTTGCCGAGGAAGAGGCCGGTGAGCCCGCCGTTCACGAAGGTGATGATGAATCCCAGGGCGAACAGCATCGGCACCCTGAGGTGAATGTCGCCGCGCCACAAGGTCAGCACCCAGTTATAGACCTTGATCGCGGTGGGGATGGCGATGATGAGCGTCGTGGTGGCGAAGAAGTACCCGAATTGCGGGAACATGCCGCTCACATACATGTGGTGCGCCCAGACGATGAAGCTGAGCGCGCCGATGCCCACGATCGCCCAGACCATCATGCGGTAGCCGAAGATGTTCTTGCGCGCATGGGTGCTGATCAGATCGGAGACGATGCCGAAGGCGGGGAGGGCGACGATGTAGACCTCGGGATGGCCGAAGAACCAGAACAAGTGCTGGAACAGCAGCGGGCTGCCGCCGCCATATTTCGACAGCGTGCCCATCTCGACGAGCGACGGCATGAAGAAGCTGGTTCCCAGCAGACGGTCGAGCAGCAGCATGACCGAGGCAACGAAGAGGGCAGGGAACGCCAGGAGCGCCATGACGGTCGCCGTGAAGATGCCCCACACCGTCAGGGGCAGGCGCATCAAGGTCATGCCGCGGGTGCGCGCCTGGAGCACGGTCACCACGTAATTCAGCCCGCCCATGGTGAAGCCGATGATGAACAGGATCAGGGACGACATCATGAGAATGATGCCCCAGTCCTGCCCGGGCGTTCCGGAGAGGATTGCCTGCGGCGGGTAGAGCGTCCAGCCAGCGCCGGTGGGTCCGCCGGGCACGAAGAACGTCGAGGCCAGCACCAGGACCGCGAGCAGGTAGACCCAGTAGCTCAGCATGTTCACATAAGGAAAGACCATGTCCCGGGCGCCGACCATCAGCGGGATCAGGTAGTTGCCGAAGCCGCCAAGAAACAATGCGGTGAGCAGATAGATCACCATGATCATGCCGTGCATGGTGATGAACTGGAGGTACTGGTTGGCATCGATGAAAGAGAAGGTGCCGGGGAATCCCAGTTGCAGCCGCATCAGCCAGGACAGCACCAGGGCCACCAGCCCGATGGCGGTTGCCGTCAACGAATACTGAATGGCGATCACCTTGGCATCCTGCGAGAAGACATACCGTGTCCACCAGCTCCTCGGATGATAGAGCTCGACGTCGGGTACTTCGGCGGGCGGGACGCCTGCGATCCCTTCATATGGAATATCGACCATAGAAACCTCCTCGGTCGTTTCCATCGGGGGTGAGGGGTTGGCCTCATGCACCCGATTCGGCTTCGCGGCGGCAGCTTGCTACTTGCCGCCGGATTGGTACGTCGCCTTCACGACGGCTCTTGCAGGCGACAATTCGGCGAACGTCTTCTGTTGCTCCAGCCAGGCGTGATATTCACGCTCTTCGTCGACGATGACCTTGGCGCGCATCTGATAGTGAGCAGCGCCACAGAGCTCCGCACAGAGAACATCGAACGTCCCGGTTCGGATCGGCGTTATCCAGAAATAGGTCACCATGCCTGGGACCATGTCCATCTTGGCCCGGAATTCGGGCACGTAGAAATCGTGCAGGACATCGACCGAGCGGAGCAGAACCTTGACCGGCTTTCCCACTTGAAGATGCAGGTCTCCGTTCTCGATCACGACGTCGTCCTGCGCGTGGGCGTCGTCACGATTGAGCCCCATCGGGTTGTCGGAAGCGATGTTGCGGACGTCGGATGTGCCCAACTGCCCATCCTTGCCCGGAAGGCGGAAGCTCCACTGCCATTGCTGGCCCATGACCTCGACTTCGGTGGCATCCGCAGGCACCGTCACGAACTGGTGCCAGACCACGAGGCCGGGCGCCAGCATGGCCGCGACACCGACGCCGGTCCCGACAGTCAGCCACCACTCGAGCCTCTTGTTTTCCGGATTGTAGTCAGCCCGTCGTCCCTCTTTGTGGTGAAAGCGGAAGACGCAGTAAGCCATGAAGGCAATGACTGCGACGAAGACGAAGCCCGTGATCCAGAACGTGATGTTGATGGTGTGGTCGATATAGGCCCAGTTCGTGGCGATCGGCGTCCACCACCACGGGCTGTAGATGTGAAACAGCACCGAGCCGATTGCGACCAGAAGCAGTATCAGTGCGACAGCCATCCTGATCCATCCTTGCCATCGAAGGCTATGGATACGAATCCGGGGCGGAGCTCATGTCTGTCGCGATGGCTGGCCTTTCTCGGTTGGCAGTCATGCCATCGCCGGCCTTTTGCCTCGCCCATTCCACCGGCCGCGAAATCAAGAGAAAGCGCTCGCGACCAAACTCCAAGGGCGTCTGCGTCTAAAATGATACCGGCCTAATCCGGCGTCAATAGAGCAAAGTAGGTGCCCCGACGTGGCGTGGTCGCCGTCGCCGGCAAGCCGACAACGCACCAAGTGCGTATGTTGGGTCTCGGTGATGCAACGCACAAATCCGTGCTGATGCACAATTCACCGAACCGTGAGCGCAGCCGTGCCCCGCGCGCGCTAAGCTCGCAAGGCAGGTCGCGACGGGTTCCGTCCGGCCAGGCTCTGTTCGCTGAACCTGGGTTGCCGTACCCGACCATCGCGTTTCCTGCTCGTCAGGCGGACACGCGTGGCTGAAGAGCGCGTGTTATCGAAATCGCGATTTTCAGCACGGGAGGGTCCGTTCATGGCCACTCTGTACTCCCCCGACATCATCAGGCGGCACGTCTTCGGCGAAGCGGCCTCCTATCCCATACGCAAGATCACCTTTTCGGACCTGACCGAGGCGCTGCGCCTGGGTTGGGAGGATTTCCAGGCGATGCCGAGTCACGCGATCGTCGTGTGCGTGATTTATCCCGTTCTCGGTCTCGTCCTGTTCAGGATGGTTCTCGGCTATTCGGTGCTGCCGCTCCTGTTTCCGCTGGCCGCCGGCTTTGCCTTGATCGGGCCCTTCGCCGCGATCGGTCTCTACGAACTCAGCCGTCGTCGCGAGCGTGGCGAGGAGGTCGATGCATCGGATGCGTTCAAGGTGCTGCGCGCACCGTCGTTCGGTGCCATGGTCGAGCTCGGCGTGCTCCTGCTGGTCCTGTTCGGGGCCTGGATCGGTGTCGCGAACGCAATTTATGTCGCGATCTTCGGTCACGCGGCGGCTGCAAGCATTCCCGACTTCGCAACGCGCGTGCTGACCACACCGGAAGGCTGGTCGCTCATCCTCGTCGGTTGCGGTGTCGGCTTCCTGTTTGCGGTTGTGGCCTTGTGCGTCAGCGTCGTGTCGTTTCCGTTGATGCTCGATCGGCATGCGACTGCGATCGACGCGATCCGCACGTCGCTCCGGGCCGTGGGCACCAATCCGGTTGCGATGGCCGGATGGGGCCTCATCGTGGCGGCGCTGCTCGTGATCGGCTCGCTGCCGCTCTTCGTCGGTCTCGCCGTCGTTCTGCCGGTGCTCGGTCATGCCACCTGGCACCTCTATCGGCGGGTGGTCGAGCCCAATCCGAATCCACCGGACGAGCTGCCGCCGCCCCCGAAGGGAAGGCGCTACGCAGCGGACTTTCCGGCTAATCTCTTCCCGTGGAGCCGCGAGGGCGAGTAGCAACGGCGAAACGGCCGCGCTTGGCGGCCGTCTTCACAGCGCATGACGGTTAGGACCTAGTCGTCCGTTAAGAAGGCGAATTGAGCGGGGCGGGACGGCCGAACGTGCGCCATAGCTGGAGCAGGATGAGGCACAAGAGTTCTCTGAGCCAGGCGAGGATGCGGCGGAAGTTGTGGCCCACGGCTGAGAGGATGACGTTAGCCGCATCGCCGGCGCGGCCTTTGAGGTAGCAGCGGCCGAGGTGACCATCGGCCTTCAGGTGTCCGATGATGGGTTCGATGGCGGAGCGGCGGCGCAGCTCGCGCTTGATGACACCGAAGACGCCGCGCTTCTGGCCGGAGATGAAGATCCGTCGGGGATTTTGTGCGTCGTGGCCGCGGTATCCCTTGTCGACATAGGCCCGCTCGATCGCGCAGCCGGTGAGTGTCTCGGTGCGGTCGATGACGTCCCGCAAGGTGTGACCGTCGTACGGGTTATCGGGTAGCGCCCTGGCGTGCAGCACGAACAGGCCCCCGGGAGAACGGCGGTTGTTGGTGACGATGGAGGCTTTGACGCCGATCTATGGACCACGCCCGCGTTGCAAGAGGAATCGACAAAGGGATGAAGCGGTTTGCGCCAATCTATCCGGCTTCAATTTGGGGCTGTTGCCCCGAGCCATCATGGATATCCGCTCACTTCTGTCCTCAATAACTCGCCGGCCTCAAGAAGGGCCATGGAGTCGAACCAGGCTTCAGAAGTGTCGGTGGAACCGTTTCTCCATTCGTCCTTTCCGTCTCGCAAACCTCGGCGGGTTATTGTGCCTTCTGATCCCGACCTTGGATTTTCCTTTCCGGCCCTGTTTCTTATGCGGTGCGGCCCAGGAGGTTGGCGTCGTAGTCACGGCCCTTTGCGAGCATGCTCCAGGCCATGCGCGCAAGTTTTGCGGCCAGGGCAACAACCAAGACATTGGAGTGGAGCCGCTTCGACGCTGCCTCTAACCAGGCTGCGAAGCCATGCCGAGGCCAACTCTGACGCTGCAGAAGTACGGCTCTGGCACCTTGAATAAACAGCGTTCGCAGGTACCGATTACCGCGCCTCGATATGCGCCCGAGAATGGTTCGATCGCCGGTCGAGATTTGCTTTGGTACCAGACCAAGTCATGCTGCAAAGTCTCGGCCTTTATGGAAGGCATCACCGGTTCCGATGGCGGCGACCATCGCGCTTGAGATGATCGGCCCGACGCCGGGCGCACTCATTAGGCGGCGACAGTGTGGATCTTGATCAGCGAGTTCGTCGATTTCTTTCGTCATTGACGCGACCCGTCGGTCGAGATAGCGCCAGTCCTCGGCCAAGTCCTGAATGAGCTGGATCACGCGAGGCGATAAGTTGTCGTTTGGCGCTGAGAGAATCTGAGGAAGTGCCAGTCGGAGTGCTGCCGCTCCCTGCCGCACTGGTAGCCCTCGCTCAAGCAAAAAGCCCCGGATTTGATTGATGACCGCCGTTCTCTGCGTCACCAATCGACTGCGAACTCTGTGTAGTGCCTGTAAATCAAGTTGTTCGGCTGACTTCACTGGAACGAACCGCATTGTCGGCCGCTGAGCGGCCTCGGCGATCGCTTCAGCATCCCGAAAGTCATTCTTGTGACCCTTGAGGTATGGTTTGACGTACTGCGCCGGCAAGAGCCGTACTTGATGGCCTAATTTCTCGAGCCTGCGCCCCAGATGATGTGCGCCTGCACACGCCTCCATTCCGATCAGACAACGCGGAATATTGCCCAGCGACTGGTCAAGCTGATTTCTCGACCGCTTCTTGCGTAGCGTAATTGCGCCTGTGGCATCGAGACCGACGACGTGGAATGTGTTCTTCCCGAGATCGATGCCGATTGTGACAAGGTTCGTATTCGACATGGCTTGCGCTCCTGCTGCTGCCCCCCGCCGGGCTGCACGTTGCCGCTGAGAGCGGGCGTGGTCCATGCCATTAACTCGTAAGGCGCGGCTGCTTTGCCCTTGCCGATGCACTCCACCTCCGGGGCGTGGAAGGAATAAAGCTTGAAGCCGCGCTGGCGTTGCTGCTGCGAGCGGATCTGCGAGGCCCGGCTGAGCGGGAGGGCGAACGTGTTCTCAAGCACAGCCTGACCTTCGATCTTGCGGCGGATATCGCGGATGATCCGGCCCAGTCGGCTGCGCAGGATGCGCAACTGCCGCTGATGCCGCTTGAATTGCTTGGCATGGCCGTAGCGTCCCGCCATCATTGTCGCGGTTTTGGCAATGCGCAGATAGGACTGCCGCAGCTTGACCCCGTGCTTCCTCGCCAGACGGTTGAGCCCCTTGATCGCCGCGTGCAAGAGCTTGGCATCGGTCGGGAAGGTGATCGCCTTCGGCTGCACGGTGGTATCGACTGTGACCCGCTTGATGTCCTGGCTGCGTAACGCGCCGGCCTCGTGTGCCACCCGCAAGCTCTCGGCCAGCAACAGCTCCAGCTTGTCGCCGAGCCGCTTGCGCCAGTGGCTCAGGTCCGAGCGCTCGTGCGGGAATGCGTGCTGGAAGAACTCTTCGCCGGTGAAGTACTGGAAATATGGGTCGTGGACCCAGCGCTCGCACACCCCCTCATCGGACAGCCCGTAAATGTGCTTGAGCAGCAACAGCCCGATCATGAAGCGGCTCGCGATCCCGGGCCGACCATTCTCGCTATAGAGCGGCGCGATCTCGCCGTCGATCCAGTCCCAATCGACCTTGCCGGCGAGCTGAACCAGCTCGTGCTTCATATTGATGATTTGGTCCAGCCTGGCCCGGAACAGATCGCCCGATCCCGTCGTCCTGTGCTTCTTCGGTCGCATCGCCACCTCCGATGTGATGACGGAATCATGGTTGGCGATTCGACGGAATCTTGAGGGTTCTGTGAGGTCGCGTGGCAGGCGCGAGCCGCGCGCTCTGTGGTGCGTGCGACCTCATAGAAGCCGGATTGAACGAAGCTGCGGAGTTGTGGGCGCTATGGGAATAGTGCAGCGGGTGCGGCTGCGGGGAACGCTCGCCTGTGGTCGCCGCGCGTCCGCGAGTCATTCATCGGATGTGAGGGGCCCGATTGATCGGGCCAAGGGCGCGATCCAGCGAGCGATTTGCAGCGCTGGGATGCGCTACCGAACGATTGGCGGGGTGTTCGGTGACGAGCGCGGCCACGGCGACTTCGGACGTTGCCACCAAGAAGGTGATTACGGAAGGGGTGGATGGTACAGACGCTGGTCATGACGTATCACAATGAAACGGCTGGTCGCGCGCGCAGGCTCGCGGGACGATATCGACGCGCCGCATGGTGCCGCCACAATGCGGGCAGACGGGGATCTCGCATTTGGTGAGGGGATCGGCGCCGGCTTCTTGATCAGTCGGAGCGTTGCGGACAGCAAGGAGTTGACGGCAGAAAGCGATTTTATCGTTGCGTCCGCCATTGGCGAGGAAACCATAGTGGCGGATGCGGTGGAAGCTGTCCGGCAGGGTGTGCAGGAGAAAGCGACGAATGAACTCATCGGCCTTAAGCGTCATCACTTTGGTTTTACGATTCTGCCGATAGTCCTTCCAGGCAAAGCTCACCTTGCCGTCGGCAAGCGAGATCAGCCTACTGTTGGCGATGGCGACGCGATGCGTATAGCGGCCGAGATAAGCCAGCACCTGTTCGGGCCCACCGAATGGCGGCTTGGCATAGACGACCCAGTCGGTCCATCGAAGTTGAGCGAGGCGCTCGGCGAATGCGGCGGGATCGGCGAGACGGGCGAGATCGCCAAAGAAGCCCAACTGGCCAGCCGCGAAGGCAGCTTGCAGCTCTTGCAGAAACAGGCGGCGGAACAGCCTGGAGAGGACGCGCACCGGCAGGAAGAAGCCGGGCCGGCAAGCGACCCAGTGTGTGCCGTCGAGTGAAGGTCCACCACCAGGCACGACGCAGTGGATATGCGGATGGTGTTGCAGGGTTTGACCCCAAGTATGGAGGACGGCGGTCAGACCGAGCTGAGCGCCGAGATGCTTGGGGTCGGCCGCGATGGTGGTGAGCGTCTCGGCCGCGCAGCGGAACAGAATGGCATAGACCACCGCCTTGTTCTGGAAAGCAATCTCTCTGGCCGGCGCCGGCAAGGTGAAGACGACGTGGAAGTATGGCACGGGAAGGAGTTCGGATTGTCGCTCGGCAAGCCATTGCGCGCGCGCCGAGCCTTGGCACTTCGGGCAATGCCGATTGCGACAGGAGTTGTAGGCGATCCGGGTGGCACCGCAGTCGTCGCATTGCTCGATGTGGCCGCCAAGCACAGCCGTCCGGCATGCCGTGATCGCGCCCATGACGCGCCGCTCGACGCGACCCAGATGTCCGGCACGAGCTTGCCGAAACGCTTCGCCGTGGCGGCGGAAGATATCCGCCACTTCCAGAACTGGAGTCATCAGGTCCGCTCAGCCGGGCGGCACGACCTCCAGGCGGAGCCGGTCAAGCGGACTTGGCGTATTGCTGATGGTCTTTGTGGCGACTTGGGTATAGCGCGCCGTGCTCTGCAGACTGGCATGGCCGAGCAGCACCTGGATGATGCGCACGTCGGCCCCGTTCTCCAGGAGATGGGTCGCGAATGTGTGCCGCAGCGTATGCACTGTCACCGACTTGCTCAAGCCGGCCGCCGTACAGGCTGAACGGCAGGCGGCGTGCAGCACGTTAGGGACGAGCGGACGCTCGTCGTCGCGGCCGGGAAATAGCCATCGTTTGGGCCGAGTGAGCCGCCAATACGTCCGCAGAATCCTCAAAAGCTGCGGCGAGAGCATAACGTAACGGTCCTTGCCGCCCTTGCCGTGCTCGACCCGGATCAACATCCGCTGGCTATCAATGTCGACAACCTTCAAGAGGACCACTTCCGATACGCGCAAGCCTGCGGCATAGACGGTGGTCAGCGCGGTACGGCTCTTGAGGCTTGGGATTGCTTCCAGGAAGCGCACGACCTCGTCGGCGCTCAGCACCACCGGCAGTTTGCGCGGTTTACGCGCATAGGCGATGCGCTCCGGAACGGTGTCATGACCCAGCGTCACACCGTAGAAAAACCGCAGTGCGCAGACGATCTGGTTCAGCGCCGGCCAGGACATCCCCGTCGCAACCAGATGAACCTGGAAAGCACGGATATCCTCCAGGTCGAGGCGGTCAGGAGAACGACCGAAATATCGGCTCAACTTCGCTACGGCGTTGAGGTAGGATTGCTGCGTCGCCGGTGACAGATTGCGGACCGTCATGTCCTCGATCATGCGGCGGCGAAGTGGGCTGATCTCAGCCATCGGAAAACCTCCTGTCTAAAGGGTTGGGCTTCGAAAACCCGCAATCCTCTCAGACAGGAGGCAATCCTTGCTATGCCTCCCTACATGCCGCGCCAGCGGCTTCGTTCAATCCTGAAAATGAAATTGCAAGGTTCCGACGCCCGAAGCATCAAACCCCTGCAAACGCAAAACAGTCCACAACGACAAATGCGATTCTAGCTCAATCGCTTAGCCACTCTTCACGGACGACTACTTCTGCTGCTGCGGCAGAAAGGTCGGGCCGACCGAGCGGATCGGCTTGTTCTCCGAACTCGGCGCAGCCGCGGCCGTATCCGCTGGTGCTGTCGCAGCCGGTGCATTGGCCGTCGTCGGCGCAGGCGCTGTGCCCTTCTTGGCGCTGGCAGGCTGCGGCGCGCCCTTGTTCAGGCGCTGCTGCTGCATCTTCCTGGCGCTCTCTTCGGTGACGATGATGTCGCCCTGCTGCTCGATGGTCGCCTTGTCGTCGGCCGATTTCAGCGCATCGGCCCAAGTCTGTCCGGCCGCCTTGCAGGAGCAGGACGGGTTGAACTCGCTGCGGAATTTGAAAGCCGTCGGCAGCGCAGTGTAGGGGTGGCCGCCGATCGAGACCGCCGAGTTCATGTCCTCGCCGGGATTGCGGTGGGTGTAGAGCGTGGCTTCCGCGGCCGGGCACAGCGCCTTGCAGGTCTTCTCGTCGTCGGAGAAGCGCGCCGGCACGGTGGCAAACGAGATCGGGAAATACGCGCCGTCGCAGGTGCGCACGCACACGGTGCGATACGTGCCGGATGGCGGTCCGAGATCCGAGGGCGGCACGGCTTGCGGATTGTTTGGATTGTTCGGGTTGTTGCCGCCGTTGAAGAGGTTGCTCAGGAAGTTGCCGCCGCCCTGCGACTGCGCGGCGTTGGCATATTGCGGGCCGCAATTGTTCTGCGCCAGCGCCATCAGCACCGAGCGGCGCTGGTTGTCGCGCTCCGGGCTGAAGCCACCGGCACCGCCGCGCAGGCGCTCGAGGTTGCCGGTGATCTGGTCCAGATTGGCGCGCATCTGCTGGATCTGGGTGTTGACCGGGCCGCACTGCGCCTGCTGGCCGTTGAACAGCGAGAAGAAGCCGGAGGAGTCGCAGCCCATGCGCTTGGCCTGCATGGTGACGCGGTCGAGCTCGGCCTGCTGCTTGGCCTGGGAATCCTGATAGCGGCGGATCTGCTCTTCGCGCGCGGGATCGCCACCGCCGCCGCCATGGTCGAGCGCGACGAGCTGGCCTTCCAGCCTTGCGCACATCGGATTGGGGCCGAGCCCGTTCTGGCTGGGCTGAGTCGGCGGGCCGGGCGGGCCGGCCTGCGCGAAAGCGCCACTGGCGAGCACGACGGTGCCGAGGAGCACGGTGCAGGCAAGGAGGGAGCGGGCACGGGAGACAGACAAAAATTCAGGCATATCCGCCATTCTAGCGAGGTCACGGCCCGGCACGATCTGGGGGCCGAAGCGCGCCCTCCAATAGCCGCTTCCTGCGGCATCGTCACGTCGTTTCAGGGGGCCGAAGGCTGGTCCTAAGGTCCGCCAGCTCCGAGGGAATTCAGCGCTGGCAGGTGATTGCGACATATTCGTCGCAATGGCCATGGGAGCAGTTTGCGCCGGTTTTGGGGACAGAGCCGGTAATTTCGTCGGGATCGACCCGGCGATAGCTTGAGGCCTGGGCAAAATTCCGTGACTGGCAGTAGGTGCGCGCGACCTGCGCCCCGCATTTGTCGCCCCTGGCGAGGCACTTGTCGACGCCGTAGCCGTCCGCCTGGTTGGCAATGATGAAGACGCGGGTCTCGGCGAATGCGCCGGATGCCGCGAGGAGGGAGGCACAGGAGACGAGCACGAACAGCAATCGCATGGGAGTACCGGGGGCTGGAGACCGCCCGCTCTTAATAAACTCAAAAGGTTAAGGGGAGTGGAACCATTGCGGCTGGCCGGCGCGATTGCGGGAGGAAAACGGCATTTCCGCGGCTCCCTTGACGTCAGGGGCCATCGTGGCCCATATGTTCCCGCATGAACGGTCTCCTCGCCATTTGCATCATTTGCGAGATTACGAGCTAGCGATTCGCTGGCTGGAGCCGTCTTTTCTCAAACACATTGAGAGCACTGGACGCCCGGCCGCGCAACGGCCCGGTTCTCGCATTCGCATGTCGTCGCGGCAAATTGGGTTGCGAATGCGAGAACCGGACCGCTGCAAAGAAATGAAGTTTTTGTGCCGCTTGCGATTTGAAGTTCCTGGTCGAGTTTGCTGCTATCGCTGCAGGAACTTCAAATCGCATTCGGCACTACGACAGGTGTCCATATGGAATTACGCCTTTACGATACGTTGACGAGGGAGAAGCGGCCGTTTGTGCCGCTCGATCCAAGGAACGTCCGCATGTATGTCTGCGGGCCGACCGTCTACGACTTCGCCCATATCGGCAATGCGCGGCCGGTGATCGTGTTCGACGTGTTGTTTCGGCTGCTGCGCCACGCTTATGGCGAGGCGCACGTCAAATATGTCCGCAACATCACCGACGTCGACGACAAGATCAACGACCGCGCTGCGCGCGACTTTCCCGGCCTGCCGCTGAATGAGGCGATCCGCAAGGTCACCGAGGAGACCGGGAAGCAGTTTCACGCCGACGTCGATGCGCTCGGGTGCTTACGGCCGAGCGTCGAGCCGCGCGCGACCGAGCATATCGCCGAAATGCGCGAGATCATCGAGAAGCTGATTGCCGGCGGCTTTGCCTATGCCGCCGAGGACCACGTGCTGTTCTCGCCGCAGGCGATGAACGCGGCCAATGCCGGCCTGCCGCGCTACGGCGCGCTGTCCAATCGCTCGCTGGACGAGATGGTTGCCGGCGCCCGCGTCGATGTCGCGCCCTACAAGAAGGGCAACACCGACTTCGTGCTGTGGAAGCCGTCCAAGCCGGGCGAGCCATCATGGCCGTCGCCGGCCGGCATCAATGCCGAAGGGCGGCCGGGCTGGCACATCGAGTGCTCGGCCATGGCCTGGAAGCATCTCGGCGAGCACTTCGACATCCACGGCGGCGGCATCGATCTCGTGTTCCCGCATCACGAGAACGAGGTGGCGCAGACCTGCTGCGCGTTCCACCAGGAGCGCATGGCGAACTACTGGATGCACAACGGCTTCCTGCAGGTCGAGAGCGAGAAGATGTCGAAGAGCCTCGGCAACTTCATCACGATCCACGAGCTGCTCGAGGACTGGCCGGGCGAGGTGCTGCGGCTGAACATGCTGAAGACGCATTACCGCTCGCCGATCGACTGGACCTTGAAGTCGGTGGAGGAGAGCGCCAGGACGCTCGACGACTGGTATCGCGTCGCCGCCGACGTGGTGCCGGGCGAGCCGGCTGCGTCCGTGGTCGAGCCGCTGCTCGACGACCTCAACACGCCGCTGGCGATCGCGGCGCTGCACGGCCTGCGCGGCGAAGCCGCTGCATTGGCGGGCTCGTTGCGGCTGCTCGGCTTCCTGTCGGAGAGTGCCGCGCAATGGGAAAGCCGCAAGCAGCGGGCGAGCGGCGTCGACGCCGCTGAAGTCGAACGCCTGCTCGCGGAACGAACGGCCGCGCGTGCACGGAAAGACTTCAAGGAGTCCGACCGCATCCGCGATCTGCTCGCCGGGATGGGCGTTGCGATCAAGGACTCCAAGGACGGGACCACCTGGGAGGTCGCGCGATGAAGCGGCCCGACACGCCTTTTCCGCGGCACTGGCTCTATTACATCGCGCTGAAGATCCTGCTGCTCGGCGCCGCGGTGGCGATCGTGCTGAAACTCTATGGGATGTGGTGAGGACGATGGGACAGACTTTGCCGAAGCCCGCACTTAGGCCCTTCCTGCCCGATGACGTGCCGGTGCTCGCCGCGATCTTCGCCGCCAGCATCGAGGAGCTGACCGGCGACGACTACAGCGAGGCGCAGCAGCAGGCCTGGATGGAGGCGGCGGAGGACGAGGAGTTCGGCAAGCAGCTCGCGGCCGACCTGACGCTGATCGCGACGCTCGAGGGCTCGCCCGTCGGCTTCGCCTCGCTGCGCGGCACCGATCAGATCCGCATGCTCTACGTGCATCCGGCCGTGGCCGGGCAGGGCATCGCGACCATGCTGGTCGACGCGCTGGAGAAGCTTGCCGGCGGCCGGGGCGCCAAGAGCCTGACGGTCGATGCCAGCGACACTGCGGAAGGCTTCTTCGCCAAGCGCGGCTACACCGCGCAGCAGCGCAACAGCGTCACCATCAATGACGAGTGGCTCGCCAACACCACCATGAAGAAGACGCTTGGAGCTGTGCCATGAGCAAGGAGCGTCTCTATCTGTTCGATACCACGCTGCGCGATGGCGCGCAGACCAACGGCGTCGATTTCACGCTGGCCGACAAGCGGATCATCGCGGCGATGCTCGACGATCTCGGCATCGACTATGTCGAGGGCGGCTATCCCGGCGCCAATCCGCTCGACACCGAGTTCTTCGGCTCCAGGCCGAAGCTCAAGCACGCGCGCTTCACCGCCTTCGGCATGACGCGGCGGGCAGGGCGCTCGGTCTCCAACGATCCCGGCGTCGCCGGCTTGCTAGAAGCCAAGGCCGACGCGATCTGCTTCGTCGCAAAATCCTCCGCGTATCAGGTCCGCGTCGCGCTGGAGACGACCAACGAGGAGAACCTCGCCTCGATCCGCGACAGCGTCGCGGCGGCGAAGGCGGCGGGCCGCGAGGTCATGCTCGATTGCGAGCATTTTTTCGACGGCTACAAGGAGGACGCGAGCTTCGCGCTTGGCTGCGCCAAGGCCGCCTATGAAGCCGGCGCGCGCTGGGTGGTGCTGTGCGACACCAATGGCGGCACCATGCCTGATGAGGTCGAGGCCATCGTCAGCGACGTGACCAAGCACATCCCCGGCGATCACGTCGGCATCCACGCCCATAACGACACCGAGCAGGCGGTGGCGAATTCGCTCGCCGCGGTGCGCGCGGGCGCGCGGCAGATCCAGGGCACGCTGAACGGCCTCGGCGAGCGCTGCGGCAATGCGAATCTCTGCTCGCTGATCCCGACGCTGAAATTGAAGAAGGGCTTTGCCGACGTTTTCGACATCGGCGTCACGTCCGAGAAGCTGACGACGCTCGTGAAGGTCTCGCGCACGCTCGACGACATGCTGAACCGCGTGCCGAACCGGCATGCTCCTTACGTCGGCGAGAGCGCCTTCGTCACCAAGACCGGCATCCATGCCTCCGCCGTGCTGAAGGATCCGCAGACCTATGAGCATGTGTTGCCGGAGCTGGTCGGCAACCATCGCAAGGTGCTGGTGTCCGATCAGGCCGGTCGCTCCAATGTCATCGCCGAACTCGACCGCGCCGGCATTGCCTATGAGAAGAGCGATCCGAAGCTGACGCGGCTCGTCGAGGAATTGAAGGAGCGCGAAGCGGCGGGCTACGCCTATGAATCCGCCAACGCCTCGTTCGATCTTTTGGCGCGCCGCACGCTCGGCAAGGTGCCGCATTATTTCGAGGTCGAGCAGTTCGACGTCAATGTCGAGCAGCGCTACAACGCGCTCGGCGAGCGCGTCACGGTGGCGCTGGCCGTCGTCAAGGTCGACGTCGCGGGCGAGCATCTGATCTCGGCCGCGGAAGGCAACGGCCCGGTCAACGCGCTCGACGTTGCCTTGCGCAAGGACCTCGGCAAGTACCAGAAATACATCGAGGGGCTCACGCTGATCGATTACCGCGTGCGTATCCTCAATGGCGGCACCGGCGCGGTCACGCGCGTGCTGATCGAGAGCGAGGACGAGAACGGCGACCGCTGGACCACGGTCGGCGTGTCCCCGAACATCATCGACGCCTCGTTCCAGGCGCTGATGGATTCGGTGATCTACAAGCTCGTGAAATCGGGCGCACCGGCGTAGGATGACGGCGTAGGGGACGGTGGCGCCGCAAACGCCGTCATTGCGAGCGAAGCGAAGCAATCCAGACTGGCTCCGCGGAAAGACTCTGGATTGCTTCGCTTCGCTGGCAATGACGAGGGGAGGGAGCACGGCACATGATCGACCACATCTCCGTCGGCGTCAGCGATCTCGATCGCGCTGCAAAGTTCTACGAGGCCGCACTCGCAACGCTCGGCCTCGCGCGTCTCGTCACGCGGCCGCGGACGGTGGGCTTCGGCAAGGCCTATCCGGAGTTCTGGATCAATTTGCGCGAAAACATGCCGCACGTCGGGCCGGAGAGCGGCGTGCACATCTGCCTGCGGGCGAAGACCACGGCCGAGATCGACGCCTTTCACGCAGCCGCGCTGTGCGCCGGCGGCGCGTCCGACGGCGCGCCGGGCATCCGTCCGCACGACCGCGTGCGCTACTACGCGGCATTCGTCTTCGATCCCGATGGTAACCGGATCGAGGCGGTGACGTTTCCGCAGGAGTAGCGCATGATCCGGAAAAGTGTGCGGCGGTTTTCCGAAAAGATCATGCGCCAGCAAAAAGCTCTTACAGCTTGCGCGCGACTTCCGGGGCGAGCTGCTTTTCCGCCTCGGCGATCTGTGCCGCGGCCGCTTTCAGCTTCGGCAATATCTCCTCGACGCGATCGGCCTTGATGATGTCGACCGAGAGGCCGGCGCGGATGAACTCGGTCTGGCGCATGTGCGACAGCAGCGAGAACAGCGGCTCCCAGAAATTGTCGATATTGGCGAGCAGCACCGGTTTGGCGTGACGGCCGAGCTGTTTCCAGGTCAGCTGCTCCACCAGCTCCTCCAGCGTGCCGACGCCGCCGGGCAACGCCACGAAGGCGTCGGAGCGTTCGAACATCAGCCGCTTGCGCTCGTGCATGTCGGGGGTGACGATCATCTCCTGCACGCGCGTCAGCGCGTTCTCGCGCATCCGCAGGAATTCGGGGATGATGCCGGTCACGGTGCCGCCGTGATCCAGCACGGAGGTCGCGACCGAGCCCATCAGGCCGAGCGAGCCGCCGCCGTAGACCAGGCGGATGTTGTTCTCGGCGAGGGCCTTGCCGAATGCCTTGGCGCCTTCGGTGAAGCGGGGATTGGTTCCAGGGCCGGAGCCACAATAGACGCAGACGGTTTTGATCGTGCTCATTGGTGCCATGATGCATTGCAGCGAAGAGGCGTCAAGCCCAATCGGTGATTCGGGCTGCCCGGAAATCTACCGGTAAATGGCGAGAAACAATCGAAGATTCGCCATCTGGCGGGGTGCGCGGGCATCGGGAAGGCTCTATATGACAAGCGAAAATCGTTAATCGCAGCGACGCCCGCATCCGGCGGGCCTTCAGGTTTCTTGATGGACCAATCCCAATCGTTCGACGGCGCCGACGTTCCTGATCCTCCCGCCGGGGGATCGCTGGAGCGGGCCACGCTGATGGGCACGCTGGCGCATCTGTGGCCCTATATCTGGCCGGGCGACCGTTTCGACCTGAAGATGCGGGTGGTCTGGTCGCTGGTGCTGCTGCTCGCGGCCAAGCTGATCACACTCGCGGTGCCGTTCAGCTTCAAATGGGCCACCGACGCACTGACCGGCGCCAACACCGCGCCGGTCGCGGCCGACAATTGGCACCTCTGGGTGATCGCCTCGCCCTTGCTGCTGACCGCGAGCTACGGCGTGATGCGCATCCTGATGGCGGTGCTGACGCAGTGGCGCGACGGCATCTTCGCCCGCGTCGCCATGCACGCGGTGCGCAAGCTCGCCACCATCACCTTCATCCACATGCACGAGCTGTCGCTGCGCTTTCACCTGGAGCGCAAGACCGGCGGCCTGACGCGCGTGCTCGAGCGCGGCCGCGAGGGCATCGAGGTCATCGTACGGATGGTGATCCTGCAGCTGATCCCGACCATCGTCGAGGTCTCGCTCCTGATGGCCGTGCTGCTCTGGCAGTTCGACTGGCGCTACGTGGTCGCGACCCTGATCACGGTCGCGGTGTACATGTACTACACGTACATCGCGACCGAGTGGCGGATCGGCATCCGCCGCAAGATGAACGATTCCGACACCGAGGCGAACACCAAGGCGATCGACTCGCTGCTCAACTACGAGACCGTCAAATATTTCGGCGCCGAGGCGCGCGAGGCGCAGCGCTACGACAGGTCGGTGGAGCGTTACGAGGAGGCGAGCGTCCGCACCTACACCTCGCTCGCGGTGCTCAATACCGGCCAGGCCGTGATCTTCACGATGGGACTGACCGCGACCATGCTGATGTGCGCGATCGGCGTGCGCAACGGCACCAACACGGTCGGCGATTTCGTGCTGGTCAACGCCATGATGATCCAGCTCTACCAGCCCCTGAATTTCATGGGCATGGTCTATCGCGAGATCAAGCAGGCGATCATCGATATCGAGAAGATGTTCAATGTGCTGCGGCGCGAGGCCGAGATCAAGGACGCGCCCGGCGCGCAGCCGCTGGCGGTATCCGCCGGCAGGGTGCGGTTCGAGGACGTGCGCTTTGCCTACGAGCCGATGCGGCCGATCCTGAAAGGCATCAGCTTCGAGGTGCCCGCCGGCAAGACCGTTGCCATCGTGGGTCCCTCAGGCGCAGGCAAGTCGACGATCTCGCGGCTCCTGTTCCGCCTCTATGATGTTTCCGGCGGCAAGATCTTGATCGACGGCCAGGACATCCGCGAGGTCACGCAGGCCAGCCTGCGCGGCGCCATCGGCATGGTGCCGCAGGACACCGTGCTGTTCAACGACACCATCCGCTACAACATCCGCTACGGCCGCTGGGACGCCAGCGACGCCGAGGTCGAGGAGGCGGCGCGCCTCGCGCAGATCGACCATTTCATCCGCATGGCGCCGAAGGGCTACGAGACCCAGGTCGGCGAGCGCGGCCTGAAACTGTCGGGCGGCGAGAAGCAGCGCGTCGCGATCGCGCGCACCGTCCTCAAGGCGCCGCCGATCCTGGTGCTTGATGAAGCGACCTCGGCACTCGACACCCACACCGAGCACGAGATCCAGGGCGCGCTCGACCGCGTCGCCAAAAACCGTACCTCGCTCGTGATCGCGCACCGGCTCTCGACCATCGTCGGTGCCGACGAGATCATCGTGCTGGACCAGGGCCGTATCGCCGAGCGCGGCACCCACGCAAGGCTGCTCGCGCAGGGCGGCCTTTACGCCAGCATGTGGAACAGGCAGCGCGAGGCCGAGGCGGCGCGCGAGAAACTGGCCAAGATGGCCGATTCCAGCGAGGCGCCCAACCGGGAGCCGCCGCCGGTCGCCGACGTCCTGACCACGCCTGCGGCCGCGGAGTGACCTTGTCTCCGATCCCAACTCTGGCCTAAACAAGCGCCGATCGCGCGGCACGTCCCGCGTGCCAACAACCCCAGGCGGCAGATAGCGATGTCCATTCTCGATTCGATCCAGCGTCAGATCCCGCCGATCCACAAGGAGGGCTATCCCTTCATCGGCGGCTTTGCGCTGGCGAGCCTGATCCTGTTCTGGCTGTGGTCGCCTTTGGGGTGGATCGGCACGATCCTGACCGTGTGGTGCGCGCTGTTCTTCCGCGACCCCGTGCGGGTGACGCCGGTGCGCGAGGGGCTCGTGGTGTCGCCGGCCGACGGCCGCGTCTCGATGATCACCATGGCGCTGCCGCCGGCCGAGCTCGGGCTCGGCGACCGGCCGCTGCCGCGCATCTCGGTGTTCATGAGCGTGTTCAACTGTCACGTGAATCGTAGCCCGATCGCGGGCAGGGTGGACCGCATTGCCTACCGGCCAGGCCTGTTCATCAATGCCGAGCTCGACAAGGCGAGCGAGGACAATGAGCGCAACTCGCTGGTGATCTCGACGCCGACGGCGCGGATCGGCGTGGTTCAGATCGCAGGCCTCGTCGCTAAGCGCATCGTCTGCTTCGTCAAGGAGGGGCAGGCGATCGGCGCCGGCGAGCGCTTCGGCCTGATCCGCTTCGGCTCCCGACTCGACGTCTATCTGCCGGTCGGCACCAAGGCGCTGGTCTCGGAAGGCCAGACCGCGATCGCCGGCGAGACCATCTTGGCCGACCTGGCCGGCGAGGACCCCAGCCGCGCCTTCCGCGCCAATTAACCAAAGTCGGTCCTTGCGGGCCTTCCGCCGCAATGGCGGAGGGGAACGGGGCTTGCTATATCTCGCGCTAGGATAAGGACGAGCCATGACGCCCTATGACGTGAGAGATCCCGATGTCCGCCGCCGGCGGTTCCGTCCCATTCCGGTGCGGATGCTGGTGCCCAACGTCATCACGCTGCTGGCGATCTGCGCCGGCCTGACCGCGATCCGCCTGTCGATCGAGGGGCGGATGTCGCTCGCCGTCTACGCCATCGTGTTCGCGGCCGCGCTCGACGGCATCGACGGCCGCATCGCGCGCATGATCAAGGGCCAGTCCAAGTTCGGGGCGGAGCTCGACAGTCTTGCCGACTTCGTCAATTTCGGCGTCGCGCCGGGCCTGATGCTGTATTTCTGGCAGTTGCACGAGCTTGGCAATGCCGGCTGGATCGCCGCGATGGTGTTCGCCATTTCCGGCGGCCTCCGCCTGGCGCGCTTCAACGCCACCATGGACGATCCGAACAAGCCGGCCTTCGCCGCCAATTTCTTCACCGGCGTGCCGGCGCCGGCCGGCGCGATCACGGTGCTGCTGCCGATCTATGTCGCCTTCCTCGATCTCGGTCGGCTGCCCGCGGCAGTGACGGCGGCCTATACGCTGCTGATCGCCTTTCTGATGGTCTCGCGCCTGCCGGTGTTCTCCGGCAAGACCAAGCGCATGCGCGTGTCGCCAGAACTGGTGCTGCCGGCGTTCGTCGCGGTGATTGTCTTCGTTGCAATCCTGATTGCCTATCCCTGGCAGGTGCTGTCGATCGGCACGGTGCTGTATCTTCTCGCTTTGCCGCTCGGCTACAAATCCTATCGCGACCAGGCGCGCGCGATGGATGCCACGGCGCCTGCGGGAGGCGAGATCTCCTCGCCGCCGTCGGCGCCGACGCTAGCGAAATTGTCGGAGCCGCCGCACGACGACGACCGGCCGGGACGGCTGCACTGAGCAGCCACACGCGGATATCTGCCATGAGACCCTCCGAGTTGGGTTGAGGCCTGATCTCGGCTATATCGCCCTGTGCCGGCGGCATCGCGCCGACAGCGACCGCCAATCTGGGAGAGAACGCCGTGACTGATAAAGCGACCGGGCCGCTGCCCGCTTCCGTCCTCGAAGCGCTGGGCCGCTACGATACCCCGACGATCTGCAATGCCATGGAGATCGTGGCGCCCGAGCGGCGGCTGATCGGCTACACCACCAAGCAACTGGTCTGCCCGTTTCCCGACCTGCCGCCGATCGTCGGCTATGCCCGCACGGTCGCGATCCGCTCGGTGCTGAAATCCTCGCTCCCCGCCGAGGAGCAGTCGAAGCGCCGGATCGAATATTACGAATATGTCGGCACGGGTCACGGTCCGCGCATTTCGGTGATCCAGGACATCGACAGTCCCGATGTCGGCTACGGCGCGTTCTGGGGCGAGGTGCAGAGCAACGTGCACAAGGCACTCGGCTGTCTCGGCGTCATCACCGACGGCTCGATCCGTGACATCCCGCAATGGGCGCCGGGCTTCCAGGCCTTGGCCGGCTCGATCGGTCCGTCGCACGCCTGGGTGCATGCCGAGAGTTTTGGCGGCGAGGTGCGCGTCGCCGGCATGACCGTGAAGTCCGATGACCTCATCCACGCCGATCAGCACGGCGCGATCGTGATCCCGCTCGACGTCGCCGCAAAGCTGCCCGAGGCCGCCGAGCTCTGCGGTCGCCGCGAGACGCCGATCCTGGAGATCGCCCGCAGTCCCGACTTCTCGCTGGAGAAGCTGAAGGCCGCGCTGAAGCGTTCGGCGGAAATCCACTGACAGGTGATTGGGCGGATCTACGGCCGCGTCGCCGGCCGTGGATCGCCTTGTTCGGTCAGAAACAGGGCGACCTGATCGGGCTCACCGAGCACTGCAGCGGCGCATCCAATCAGGGTGAAGCCGCCGGCAAGGTCCCACAGTGTAATGTCGTCCGCGCTGTCGGCGCTGTGAATCAACCGTGCTGCGATTACGGCGAAGGCAGCTTCGACAAAGAGCAGGATGCTGAACGCCGGCAGCACGAGTTCCGGTTCGAGCAGATGGAGCGCCAGCAGCGCCGGCAACGCGGTGAGAAGACTGAACAGCGTCAACATCGCAAAACGGCTCCCGCGATGGAGCAGGTCGCAGGGCCAGAAGATACCAAACGACCGATCGCCTCGATGTGGCGCAGGGCCGCAGCCGGAGCGTCGTTTCAGCGCGCCCGCTTATGGTTAGCGAAGTGTTGAAATTCCTGGACGGCAATCGCAGCGCCGGAGCGCACACTGTCCCGACTTAACCTTTACGCGGCTTTAAGGGCGGCGCTCTAGGGTTTGCGAGCGGTTCGGGGTTGGGCCGCGCCAGCGGCCAGGACGGCCGTTGTTGCGGACGCGTTGGAGTCTCCCATGGATATCATGACGGGCGTTGGGCTCACGGCGGGCATCATCGTCATCACGGCGATGATCCTCATGGGCGGCGACCTGCACATGTTCATCTCCGAACATGCGATGATCATCATCTTCGGGGGCTCGATCTCCGCGACCATGATCCGCTTTCCGCTCTCGGCGCTGCTGCACGGCCTCCCGCTCGGCGCCAAGTTCGCCTTCACCATGAGCCGGCTGTCGGCCCACGACCTCGTCGACGAACTCGCCCGCATCGCCGAGATCGCCCGCAAGCAGGGCCCGGTGGGCCTCGAAAAGGTCGAGACCGACGAGCCGTTCCTCGCCAAGGGCATCCGCTACGTCGCCGACGGCTACGACCTCGACTTCATCCGCGACAATCTCGAGCGTGACCGCGACAACTTCCTGATGCACCTCGACGAGGGCAGCAAGATCTACCGTGCCATCGGCGACTGCGCCCCGGCGTTCGGCATGATCGGCACGCTGATCGGCATGGTGCAGATGTTTGCCAACATGACCGATCCGTCCAAGCTCGGCCCGTTCATGGCGACCGCGCTGCTCGCCACGCTTTACGGCGCCCTCGTCGCCAACCTGTTCTGTCTGCCGATCGCCGACAAGCTGCACGGCAAGCTGCTGGACGAAGAGACCAACCGCACTCTCATCATCGACGGCATCCTGATGATCCGCGATTCCAAGAGCCCGACCTTGGTGCGCGAAATGCTGCTGGCCTATCTGCCGGAGAAGCATCGTCACGCCGAGGGCGAGCCGGTGCCGGCCTAAGGCCGCTCCCCGGGATCAACCGAGATGGCCAAGAAGAAGCGCGGCGATGCTCACGGCGGCGGTCACGGCTGGTTCGTGACCTTCGCCGATCTGATGGGCCTGATGATGAGCTTCTTCGTGATGCTCGTCGCGTTCTCGACGCAGGACGCCAACAAGCTGAAGATCGTCGCCGGCTCGATGCGCGACGCCTTCGGCGTGCAGAGCGAGGCGCGCTACGCCGGCATCGTCGAGTCAGACGGCCTGCCGACACGCCCGCGGCTGAAGAACGTCGATCACATCCAGCCCGAGGATGCCTCCAACACGCCGACGCCGGACCAGGAGGATCGCGACCGCACGTCGGGCGCCAAGATGAAGATCGACCGTAATTTCGCGCTGGCCGCGGCCTCGCTGCGGCAGGCCCTGCAGGACATGCCGGAACTGACCGAGATGTCCAAGCACATCATGTTCGAGGAGACCAAGCAGGGCCTCAACCTGGAGATCGTCGATCAGGACGGCCGTTCGATGTTCGCCGACGGCTCCAAGGTGCCCTATGACCGCACCCGCCGTCTGATCGAGAAGCTCGCGGTCCCGCTCAAGGCCACGCCGCTCCGCGTCTCCATTGCCGGTCACACCGCGGCCGGATTCGTGCCGACCCGCAGCGATTACGGCGCCTTCGATCTGTCGGCCGACCGCGCCAATGCCGTGCGACAGATCCTCGAGCGCGAGGGCCTGCCGGCCTCCCACATCTTCGCGGTCTCCGGCAAGGCGGACACCCAGCCACTGTTTCCGGACGATCCCTCGCTCGCCGCCAACCGGCGCGTCACCATCACGCTGATGCGCGAAGATCCGCCGCTGCCGCCGAATTTGAAGCCTTAGGGCATCATCCGGAGAAGCGGGCGCCGAGTCTCCCACGCGACAAACGCGGGACGCTTTTGCGCGGGGATCATGCCCAAACGATAAGCCCCCTTGCGCTACCATCGTACCTGAGACATCTCGTCGCGCGGCGCCGAGTGTGGCCGCGCCTTCGCAGCAGCCGGCTCCGCGCCTGCTATGCTGTACCGATTGACAGACGCGCAGGAAGCGTCAAAAGGCGCCGGATCAAATTCAGGGACGAAGCGTTTTCCATTCTCATGGCGGCGAGCATCACACAGACCGAGGCCCATGAAGGGCCGGTCACCTCGGGTTTTTGGGCCCTTACGCTCGGGAGCATCGGCGTTGTCTTCGGCGACATCGGGACCTCGCCACTCTACGCATTCCACGAGGCGGTCAGGGGCGCGGCTGGCGGCGAGTCGGTTTCGCGCGTCATCGTGCTCGGCGTGCTCTCGCTGATCCTGTGGGCGCTGCTGATCGTCGTGACGGCCAAATACGTCCTGCTGCTCTTGCGCGCCGACAACAACGGGGAGGGCGGCACGCTCTCGCTGATGGCCCTTGGGCAGCGCGCGCTGGGCCGGCGGAGCTGGTTCCTGCTCGCCCTCGGCGTCATCGGCGCCTCCATGTTCATCGGCGATTCCATGATCACGCCGGCGATCTCAGTGCTGTCGGCGGTTGACGGACTGAAGCTCGCGACGCCTGCGTTCGAGCACTACGTCGTACCGCTCACGGTCCTGATCCTGGCGCTGCTGTTCGCGGTACAGAGCAAGGGTACGGCGCTGGTCGCGTCCGCCTTCGGCCCGGTGATGGTGGTCTGGTTCACTGTCCTTGCGGTGATGGGCGCGGTCCACATCGCCGACGATCCGTCTGTGCTGGCAGCGATCAATCCCTATTACGCCCTGCAATTCCTGCTGACGCACGGCACGATCGGCCTGGTGACATTGGGAGCGGTGTTCCTCGCCGTGACCGGCGGCGAGGCGCTCTATGCCGATCTCGGTCATTTCGGCCGCAAGCCGATCCAGTCGGCCTGGATGTTCTTCGTGCTGCCCGCGCTGCTGATCAACTATTTCGGGCAGGGCGCGCTGGTGCTGTCCGATCCCAGCGCGATCGAGCACTCGTTCTACCGCATGGTGCCCGAGAAGCTGGTGCTGCCGCTGGTCGGGCTTGCGACGGCCGCGACGGTGATCGCGAGCCAGGCGGTGATCACCGGTGCCTATTCGCTGGTCTATCAGGCGGTGCAGCTCGGCCTCTTGCCGCGGTTCGAGGTGCGCTACACCTCCGAAACCCATGCCGGCCAGATCTACCTGCCGCGCGTGAACCGGCTGCTGCTGATCGGCGTGATGCTGCTGGTGCTGCTGTTCCGCACGCCCAGCGGGCTCGCCTCGGCCTACGGTATCGCCGTGTCCACCACGATGGTTGCCGACGGCATCATGGGCTTCATCGTGATCTGGAAGCTGTGGAACTGGCGCGCCGCGACCGCTTCGCTCGTGATCCTGCCCTTCGTCATGGTCGACATGACCTTCTTCAGCGCGAACCTGCTCAAGCTGCTCGAGGGCGCCTGGGTGCCGCTGCTGTTCGGCGTGGTCATGGCCGGGACGATCTGGACCTGGCGGAAGGGCACCGGAATCCTGATCCAGAAGACGCGCCGCATTGAGGTGCCTCTGGATGAGCTGATCCGCAGCCTGGAGAAGCGGCCACCGCACATCGTCAAGGGCACGGCGGTGTTCCTGACCAGCGACCCCGCTTTCGTGCCGACCGCGCTGTTGCACAATCTCAAGCACAACAAGGTCCTGCACGAGCACAACGTGATCCTGACCATCGAGACCGCGCAAACACCGCGGGTCGATCTGTCCGAGCGCTTCCGCATGGAGAAGGTCAGCGACAAGTTCTCCAAGGTCCGGTTGCGCTTCGGCTTCATGGAGCAGCCAAATGTCCCCAAGGCCCTGGCCATCGCGCGCAAGCAGGGCTGGCAGTTCGACATCATGTCGACGTCGTTCTTCGTGTCGCGAAGATCGCTGAAGGCTTCGGCGCAGTCGGGCATGCCGCTCTGGCAGGACCACCTGTTCATCGCGTTGAGCCGGTCCGCCAACGATGCCACCGACTATTTCCAGATTCCGACCGGGCGGGTGGTTGAAGTCGGAACCCAAGTGACTATCTGAAAACGCAACTGCCGGACCTATGCGAATTTTGCATGGCTAGGGCCCAAAATCGGGCTAGGCTATGCCGGCAGCGCAGGACTATAAGCCGCGCGCTCTTCCGCCCTTGTGCAGTGAAGCATTATTAGAGGCCATCGGGCTCTCCCATGACAAGCGACGTAGCAGTTCCCGCCCCGGAAACGGCGGCGGCCAATGGGCATGGCGAAGCCCACACGACCGCCAGTTTCGGCGCCCTGACGCTCGGCAGCATCGGTGTCGTCTATGGCGATATCGGCACCAGCCCACTCTACGCGTTCCGCGAGGCGGTGATGGCGGCTTCGGGCGCGGAAGGCGCCCCGACGCCGGCGGCCATTCTGGGCGTCGTCTCCCTGATCCTGTGGGCGCTCATCGTGGTGGTGACGCTCAAATACGTCGTGATCCTGCTCCGCGCCGACAACAACGGCGAGGGTGGCACGCTGGCCCTGATGGCGCTGGCCCAGCGCGCGGTCGGCGCCGGCGGGGCGACAATCGTCCTGCTCGGCATCATCTCCGGCGCGCTGTTCTACGGCGATGCCGTGATCACGCCGGCGCTCTCGGTGCTGTCGGCGATCGAAGGTATGAAGGACGTCACCCTGACGTTCGAGCCATACATCGTCCCGCTGACCGTAGTGATTCTGGTCTGCCTGTTTGCGGTGCAGTCGCGCGGCACGGCGCGCGTTGCCGCCTTCTTCGGTCCGATCATGTGCGTCTGGTTCGCGGTGCTCGCGGCCGCGGCGATCCACCCCATCATCGAGCAGCCGCAAATCCTGTTCGCGCTGAACCCGCTTTACGCGGTGTCCTTCATGCTCCACCACGGCATCATCGGCTTCGTGACGCTGGGCGCGGTGTTCCTGGCAGTGACCGGCGCCGAGGCGCTCTATGCGGACCTTGGCCATTTCGGCAAGCGGCCGATCCAGACCGCCTGGCTGTTCATCGTGCTGCCATCGCTGGCGCTGAACTATCTCGGGCAGGGGGCGCTGGTGCTCGGCGATCCCGGCGCGATCGTCAGCCCGTTCTTCCAGCTCTTCCCGCAAGGCTTTTTCCGCGGCAGCATGGTCGTGCTGGCCACCATGGCAACCGTGATCGCGAGCCAGGCCGTCATCACCGGCGCCTATTCGCTGACGCGGCAGGCGATCCAGCTCGGCCTGCTGCCGCGCTTCGAAATTCGCCATACGTCTGAAGCCCATTCCGGCCAGATCTTCATCCCGCGCATCAACCAGCTGCTGCTGGTCGCGGTGGTGCTGCTGGTGCTGCTGTTCCGCTCCTCCAGCGCACTGGCCTCGGCCTACGGCATCTCCGTCACCGGCACCATGGTGGTCACGGCGATGATGGGCTTTGTCGTGATCTGGAAGGTCTGGCGCTGGTCACCCGTCGCAGCCGCCGCCCTGATCGCGCCATTCCTGTTCCTCGACCTGACCTTCCTCGCCGCGAACCTGCTCAAGGTGTTCGAGGGCGGCTGGGTGCCGCTGGCGCTCGGCGCGGTCATGATCATCCTGATGTACACGTGGCGGCGCGGCAGCAGGCTTCTGTTCGAGAAGTCGCGCAAGCTCGAGTTCCCGCTCGCCGACCTCGTGGCCATGCTGGAGAAGCGGCCGCCGCAGCGGGTGCCCGGCACGGCCGTGTTCCTGACCTCGGACCCGCTCAGCGCCCCGACCGCGCTGATGCATAGTCTGAAACACTACAAGGTGCTGCACGAGAAGAACGTCATTCTCACCATCGAGACCGCGCAGACCCCGCGGATCGATCCGGCCGAGCGCGTCAGGCTGGAGCAGATCTCACCGACCTTCTCCAAGGTGACGCTGAAGTTCGGCTTCATGGAGTCGCCCAACGTGCCGAAGGCGCTCGCCATCGCCCGCAAGCTCGGCTGGCAGTTCGACATCATGTCGACCTCGTTCTTCCTGTCGCGCAGGGCGCTGAAGCCCGCCGCCCATTCCGGAATGCCGCGGTGGCAGGACCGGCTGTTCATCTCGCTGAGCCGCTCCGCCAACGATGCCACCGACTATTTCCAGATCCCGAGCGGCCGTGTCGTCGAGGTCGGCACCCAGGTGACGATCTAGCCACCGCTGTCGTCGCCCGGCTTGACCGGGCGATCCGGTGTCCTAGAGGCGGAGCGGCTAGAGCCGAGAAGCCGCGGCGTACTGGATTCCCCGCTTTCGCGGGGAATGACACCGAACGCGTGGTGGGAGTTGAAGCAGGAGCTTCAGGCATCCCGAAAGCTGCACTTCAAGTCGCTGCGATTTAGCTTTAACTTGCGCAGCGCAGCTCAAGCCTTTGTAGCGCTTGATTTTCGCTTCCCGAGAGGCGAGGTTGCCGCGCGCCGGGATCGCCCCGGCATGCGCCTTGCGACGTTGGAGGATGAAGTGACAAACCAGGTACAGGATCTGACCCCGGACGAGGTCTCCAAGGGTGTCGCGGAAGGGCGCTATCTGCTCGTCGACGTCCGTGAGCCGAACGAGGTCGAGGCCGAGGCCTATCCCTACGGTGTCGTGGTTCCGCTCTCGACCTTCGACCCCAAGGCGATCCCCGATCCGCAAGGCAAGCAGGTCGTGTTCGCCTGCCGCTCGGGCAAGCGTTCGGTGACCGCCTCGCTGGCGGCGCAGGCGGCGGGCCTGCCTTACGACAAGCACCTGGCCGGCGGCATGCTCGGCTGGAAGGCGGCGGGTCTTCCCAGCAAGGTCGGTGGCTGATCGGCCCCGATGTCTAACAAGATGTCCAAGAGCTCGTCCCTGAACAAGGTCTTCGCCGACCTTCCCGTCACCATCTTCGAGGCGATGTCGCAGGCCGCGCGCGACAACAACGCCATCAATCTCGGCCAGGGCTTTCCCGACGATCCCGGTCCCGAGGACATCCGCCGGGCCGCGGCCGAGGCCTCGCTGAACGGCTACAACCAGTACCCCTCGATGATGGGCCTGCCGGAGCTGCGCCAGGCGATCGCGACCCATTACGGCCACTGGCACGGCCTCAAGCTCGATCCGATGAGCGAGGTGATGGTCACCTCCGGCGGCACCGAGGCGCTGACCTCGGCCATCCTCGCGGTGGTGCAGCCCGGCGACGAGGTGGTCTGCTTCCAGCCGGTCTACGATTCTTACTTGCCGATCATCCGCCAGGCCGGCGGCATTCCGCGCCTGGTTCGCCTGGAGCCACCGCACTGGCGGCTGAATGAGGACATGCTGAAAAGCGTGTTCAATTCAAAGACCAAGGCGGTGCTGTTCAATAATCCCCTGAATCCATCGGCGGTGGTGTATCCGCGCGAGGACCTCGAGCTCTTGGCGCGCTACTGCCAGGAGTTCGACGTCATCGCGATCTGCGACGAGGTCTGGGAGCACGTCACCTTCGACGAGCACAAGCACATCCCGCTGATCACCATCCCCGGCATGCGCGACCGTACCATCAAGGTCGGCTCGGCCGGCAAGATCTTCTCGCTGACGGGCTGGAAGATCGGCTTCGTCTGCGCCGCGCCACAGCTGCTGCGCGTCGCCGCCAAGGTGCACCAGTTCCTGACCTTCACCACCGCGCCGAACCTGCAGGCCGCGGTCGCCTACGGCCTCGGCAAGTCCGACGAGTATTTCCTGTCGATGCGCAAGGACCTGACGCGGAGCAGGGACCGCCTGACCAAGGGGCTGGAGAGCCTCGGCTTCCCGGTGCTGAAGTCGCAAGGCACCTATTTCCTCACCGTCGACCTGTCGCCGCTGGGGCTGAACGAGAGCGACACCGAGTTCTGCTGGCGCATCGTGAAGGACTACAAGGTCGCCGCGATCCCGGTCTCGGCGTTCTACGAGCAGGACCCCGTGACCTCGGTGGTGCGCTTCTGCTTCGCCAAGAAGGACGAGACGCTCGACACCGCATTGGAGCGGTTGTCGGACGCGGTACGTGGACGCAAGAGGTAGACAGAGATGACGAACGTCAGCCGCCCGGGGTTTTGTCTTGGTCTTGCCATCGCCGCGCTGACGTTGCTTTCGCCTCCGGCAGGCGCCGAGGAGCGCGTCGTCAACTTCTACAACTGGTCCAACTACATGGCGCCGGATGTCCTCGAGAACTTCACCAAGGAGACCGGCATCAGGGTGGTCTACGACACCTTCGATGCCAACGAGACGCTGGAGACGCGGCTGATGGCCGGCAAGTCCGGCTATGACGTCGTGGTGCCCACGGCGTATTTCCTGCAGCGCCAGATCAAGGCCAACATCTTCCAGAAGCTCGACAAGTCGAAGCTGCCGAACCTCGCCAATGCCTGGCCGGTCGTGACGCAGCGCCTCGCGACCTACGATCCCGGCAACGCCTACGCCGCCAACTACATGTGGGGCACGACGGGCATCGGCTACAACGTCGACAAGGTGAAGCAGATCCTCGGCCCCGATGCCAGGATCGACAGCTGGGACATCGTCTTCAAGCCGGAGAACCTCGCCAAGTTCAAAGACTGCGGCGTGCACATGCTCGACTCCGCCGACGACATCTTTCCGGCGGCGCTGAACTGGCTCGGGCTCGATCCGAACTCGTCCAAGCAGGCCGACCTCGAGAAGGCCGCCGACGCCGTCGCAAAGGTTCGCCCGTCCGTGCGCAAGTTTCACTCGTCGGAATATCTCAGCGCGCTCGCCACCGGCGAGATCTGCTTCGTGGTCGGCTGGTCCGGCGACATCATGCAGGCCCGTGCCCGCGCGGCCGAAGCCAAGAGCGGTGTCGAGATCGGCTACACCATCCCGAAGGAGGGCGCGCAGATGTTCTTCGACAATCTCGCGATCCCTGCGGATGCGAAGAACGTCAGCGAGGCCTACGAGCTGATCAACTATCTGTATCGCCCGGACGTCGCCGCGAAGAACTCGGCCTTCTTGTCCTACGCCAACGGCAACCTCGCCAGCCAGAAGCTGGTCGATCCGAAAATCCTGAACGACAAGAACATCTATCCGGACGAGGCGACGCTCGCAAAACTGTTCGTCATCACGGCGCGCGAGCCGGCAACGCAGCGCATCATCAACCGGCTCTGGACCAAGGTGAAGACGGGGCGCTGAGCTTTGCCGTCATTCCGGGATGGTGCGCAAGCACCAGACCCGGAATCTCGAGATTCTCAGCTGCGCAAGGGCGCAGCGTAGTTCGATGCTTTCGCATCGCCCCGGAATCCCGACAATGGAGCGTCTATCGCCACCTTCTGTGCAGCCATAGCCATTGCTCGGGATGCTCGCGCACCCAGCTTTCCACCACGCTGGTGATCGCCTGCATCGTCCCCTGGACGTCGATCTTGCCGTCGGCATCGCGGACCGGCTGGACTTCTTCCGTCAGCTCGCCGCGGAAGCGGCCGCCGGGCAGGCGGATGATGCGGACGCCGTGGATCGGGCATTCGACCTGGCGGAGCAGGCGCGCCAGCATCGGGTTGGCGCGGGTCTTGCGGCCGAAGAAGGTGACCTCGACGCCGCCGGTCAGGTACTGGTCGATCAGCATGCCGACGTGCTTGCCGTCCTTCAGCGCCTGCGCGAGCCGCAGCGGCGCATCGCGGCCGGCCGGGATCAGCGTGCCCATGTTGACCTGGCGCATCTCCTGGATGATGCGGTCGGCGGAGGCGATGTTGGGCCGGCGGTAGAGGATCGCAGCGTCAAGCCCGTGCGCGACGGCGGCGAGCGCCGGCAATTCCCAATTGGCGAGATGGGCGGCAAAGATCAGCGCCGGCTTGCCGTCGTCGCGGATCTGGTCGAACAGCTCGATGCTGCGGTTCGGGATTTCCATCCGGCTCCTTTCCGGATGCTCGCGGTCGTAGTCCCAGACGTGGTCGATATGGGCGAACTCGGCGCCGACGCGGCCGAGATTGTCCCACACGCCCGTCAGGATGTTTTCGATCTCTTCGGGCGACTTCTCCGGAAAGGCCGCGGTGAGATTGGCGCGGCCGATGCGGTGCTCGCGCAGGCGCGGCCCGATCGTCTTCACGACGCGTGCGAAGAAGTCCGAGGTCTTGACCGGATCGAAATAGCGCGTGGTGCGCAGCATGCCGACCGTGGCGGCGCCGATCAGGCTACCGCCGATCGACTTGGCAGCCGCCTGCGCGCGGGCCTTCGTGCTCGCAGTCAGCAGCGCCATGCGTCCGGTCAGGCCGGTTCGCGGGTCAGGATCAGCGAGGCGTTCTGGCCGCCGAAGCCGAACGAGTTCGACATCACCGCGGTGACGCGGGCATCGCGCGCCTTGTTGCCGACGACGTCGAACAGGATCGTGGGATCCGGGGTCTCGTAGTTGATCGTCGGCGGGATGCGCTGGTGCTCGAGCGTCAGCAGCGAGAAGATCGCCTCCACCGCGCCTGCCGCGGAGATGGTGTGGCCGACCATCGACTTGTTGGAGGTGACCGGAATCTTCTGCGCGAGCTCGCCGAACACGGCCGATGTCGTGTTGAACTCCATCTTGTCGTTCTCGGGCGTCGCGGTGCCGTGCGCGTTGATGTGGTCGATCTGGTCCGGCGTCATGCCGGCATCGGCCAGCGTCTTGTTCATGCAGCCGATGATCGGCTTGCCATCAGGAGACGAGCGGGTGCGATGGAAGGAATCGGTCAGCTCGCCGCAGCCGGCGATCACGCCGAGAATTTTTGCGCCGCGCGCGGTGGCGGCTTCGTAGCTCTCCAGCACCAGCGCGCCGGCGCCCTCGGCCATGACAAAACCGTCGCGGTTCTTGGAGAAGGGGCGGGAGGCCGCCTGCGGCGGATCGTTCTGGGTCGACAGCGCCGAGAGCAGCGAGAAGCGCACCAGCGCCTCAGGATTCACGGTGCCGTCGGTCGCAACGCACAGCGCCGCATCCGTCTCGCCGCGGCGGATCGCCTCGACCCCGAGCTGGATCGAGGTGGCTCCGGAGGCGCACGCCGTCGACAGCGAGATCGGCGATCCCTTGGTGCCGAAGGTCTCGGCGAGATAGGCAGCAACCGAGCCGAACATGAAACGATGATGATAGGCGCTGTACTTGCCGCCGCCGGAAATGCGGAGCAGATCGTCGTAGCTGATGTCTTGCCGGCCGACGGCGCGACCGAGCTCGCGACGCTGCGGCCATTCGACCTCCACCGGCGCAACCGCAAGGAAAAGCGGACCCGGGAAATCGGCCTTGGCGCCGATGCCGGCCTGCTCCAGTGCTTCCTGCGTTACGAGCTCGGCCATCCGCTCGGACAGGGCGGTGGAGGAGAAAGGATCGGCGCTGACGAAATCGACGGTGCCGGCCATCGTGGTCTTGAGGCCGTCGATCGGAAAGCGCGTGATGGTGCGGATGCCGGATTCGCCGGCGACGAGCTTCGCCCAATTGTCGGCCTTGCCGGCACCGAGCGAGGTCATGATGCCCATGCCGGTGACGACGACGACGGGACGCCCGAGTTTGTCGCGTGGTGCAGTCATGTCGATCCCCGCTTGAGCTGATTAAACCGCCTCGACCAGCGCCATGCCTTCGCCGCGCCAGTGTCCGGCTCCCACCACCACGATCTGGGTGGGTGCGCCGTGCATTTCAATCTCGGTCCCCGTGGAATCATTCGGCGGGAACAGCGCGCCGCGCGAGATCGACAGTGCGGCGAGGGCAATGCCGAGCGGAAATTGCGTTTCCATGGCGTGGCCGAACACCGTTCCGGTCGAGCGCACCGGGAAGTCGGCATGACCCTTCAGGAAGTCGCGCTCCTCTGACGTCGCAGGCTCCGCGCCGGTCGCCCCCGTGATGATCGCGCCCTTGCCCTCGCGTTTCGGCAGCTTGGCCCAGAGCTTCTCCAGCGTCGCGGCAATGTCGCCCGGCTGCTTGCGGCGGGCGAGATCGGCGACGACGCTCGACAGCTTCGCATAGGGCTTTGCGCCGCGCGCTTCGGCGTGGGCCTTGGATTCCAGCACCAGGAACGCGCCGGCCGAGCCGAGCGCGAAGCCGGCGTGGTCCTTGCGGGCCCACACCGGAGCGAACTTGTCCTTCAGGTTGAAGTCGCCGAATTCGTAGAGGACGAGCAGGTCCTTGCGTTCGCCATTGTGCGAGCCGCCGACCAGCGCGATGTCGCTCTCGCCCGAGGCGATGCGCGCCAGCGCGATGCGGGCGGCGTCGGCGCCGGCGACCTCTTCGCCCATGAAGGTGCGCGAGGTGCCTCCTAAGCCGTGCACGATGGCGATGTTGCCGGCGAGCAGGTTGGAGAGCTGGGCCAGGAACAGCGTCGGCCTGAGATCGCTCATCAGCCGCTCGTTGAGGAAGCCCGGCGCGTTGGCGCCCTTGGCCTCGGCGGTGAGAATGCCGCTGTCGACGTTGAGGTCGCGCTCGCCGCCGCCGGCGGCCACGACCATGTCGATCTTCGACAGAATGTCCTTGTTGCCCTTGATGCCGGCGGAATCGAGCGCAAGACCGGCGGCATAGGTGCCGATGCGCTGCCAGGCTTCCATCTGGCGCTGGTCGCCCTTCTTCGGGATCTGGCTGTCGAAGGACACCGGCATCAAGGGATGCACGATGTAGGGCGCAAAGCCCTTCTCGTCGACATTGATGCGCTTCTCCTGAAGCGCGGCCCAGTGGGCGTCCAGGCCCTCGCCGAGCGAGGTGGCAAGGCCAATGCCGGTGATCCAGACTTCCGTCTGGCCGGGCTTCGAAGCGGTGTCAGTCATGGCGATACGGCCTGTTGCGGAAAGCCGACGCGCTCGGCGACTTTCGCCATGTATCCGCGCATGTCCGCATTGGGGAAGGGGATCAGCGTGAAGGTGAGCGAGGAGTTCGCGCGCAGCTTGCCGTCGACCCTAATCCTGGCTTCGGTCATGGCATAGCCCGAACCCTCGTGGGTGAGGCTCGCCTCGATGCTCATGAGATCGCCGGGGAACACCGAGCCGCGGACCTTGCCTTCCCTCACGGCGGCCAGGATCGGCATGCGCTCGAATCTGAACACGCCGAGTTGAAGCCAGCCCGAGGCCTGCGCCATCGATTCGATCAGGAGCACGCCGGGCATCAAGGGATAGCCCGGGAAGTGCCCCTCGAAGATGGTGCTCTCCTTCGGAACCTGGGCTTCGACGACGATCTTCTTCTCGTCGACGTTGAGGTCGACGATGCGATCGATCATGTGGAAGTATTCGAGTTGCATGACCGCCCGATTAGGCGCTCGCGCCCTTGGCGGCAACCAGCTCGTCGATGCGCGCGCACAGATTCTTCAGCACGAAATATTGTTCGGTGGTCGCCTTGCCGTCGTTGACCTCCTGGGTCCACTTTTCCAGCGGCAGCTTGATGCCGAACTGCTTGTCGATCGCGAAGGCGATATCGAGGAAATCGAGGCTGTCGATGCCGAGGTCATCGATGGCATGGCTATCCGGCGTGATCGTGTCGCGCGGGATGTCGCAGGTTTCAGCGATGATCGTGGCGACCTGATCGAATGTGGAAGACATCACTAAGCCTTTGATATATTGCGGATATTTTTCAGATATTCCAGAGTGGCGCGATGGGAGGGCATCGCGCCCCTGATGACGCCCTCAAACCCCCCTCTGGCCGGGTCGAAAGCCCGTATATCGGAGCGCCGCCCTGAGTTCAATGGAGCCGGGCGGGCCAAGGGGGACGGCTGCGACAGGGCTGGGGACGCCGGCGGCACCGCCGCCGGCCGGGGGCCTAGATATGCGGTGTCGTGATCTTGACGCAGTCGCGGCGGCCCATCAGCACGCAATCCTGGGTCCGGCGCAGGTCGGCGATGCTCACTGCGAGCCAGATCCCGATCGCGGTCAGCGCGATGGTGAAGGCGAGCGCGGCAATGTTGGCGAGCATGCGGCGGCGGAAATCGTCGGGCTCGGCGCGGGGCCGCTCGTACCGCGACAGGTCGAGCGGCTGGGGCGTGACCCGCAGCGGCTGCACAGTGCCATTGCCCCGGTGGACGGCCGGGTTGGACGAGGTGCGCGGCCTGAACTGGAGCACCCGGTGCTCGTCATCCGAGCTTATGGGCCGCTGGGTTTTCATGGTGCGGGGATCACTCCGAAGCAGCGATTTTTAGATAGCACACGTGATGAAAGCGTTGCAGAAAATCTTCTCAACGCAAACGTGCATTGCGCCATTGCACTATCTTTCATGAACGCACCCGGCGCCCGCCGTCCAGCTGCCGACAGGACGTCCGGGTTGCGTTGCAACAAGCGTAGCGACGGGCGCGTTGCGCGCTCCCGTGAACATCGTCTTGTGATCTTGACGTCCGCCTCGAACGCATTTTGCCGCTGCAGAGCCCATGGTAATCAGGGGAACCGGACCCACCGGCTGCATCCATGCGAGGGGCTTTCGACCATGACCACGACCAACGCGCGCGAACCGAGAGTGCATCCGGTGCCGATCCTGTCGCTTCGGCCGACGCAGATGACGGTCGGCATGCGCGAGGTCAAGGAGAAGCGCAAGCGCTGGCGCGAGCACGGCAAGAAGAAGCAGTCCGATCTGCTCGGCACCCATATGATCCCCGTCGTGCACGGACCTGACGAACGCTATTACGTGATCGACCATCATCATCTCGGCCGCGCACTGCACGACGAGGGCATCAAGGAGGTGCTGGTGACCGTGGTCGGCGATCTGCGCATGGTCGAGCGCGAGGCGTTCTGGGGCGTGATGGACAACAAGCGCTGGGTCTACCCCTACGACGCCAAGGGCGAGCGGCGGTCGTTCCGCGATCTGCCGAAATCGGTCGCCGATCTCAAGGACGATCCCTTTCGCAGCCTTGCCGGCGAGCTGCGCCGCATGGGCGGCTTTGCCAAGGACACCACGCCGTTCTCCGAATTTCTGTGGGCGGACTTCCTGCGCCGAAGGCTGTCGCGCAAGGCGGTGGATGCCGACTTCGACAAGGCGCTGGAGAAGGCCCTGGCCGCAGCCAAGAGCAAGGATGCGGTCTATCTGCCCGGCTGGTGCGGGCCGGCAGACGATGATTGAGCCCAACCGCTCACGTCGGTCGCGCTGGAAGATCTCGGCTCCGGGATAGGCGCGCCGCGCGTAGGTGACGACCAGCGCGCGGTCCTGGGTTGCAGGAACGGTGTTCGGATCCGGCACGATCCGACGATGAGGGGCCCATAGCTGTCGTGGCGGCCTTGCGATTCGCGATCGTGATCACAGCGGCAAAATTCCCGATTCCGCTCACGCCCGCTGCAAAATGACGGCGACACTTGTCGGTCGGTTACGGCATGCGGCCCGATAAGCCGGCTCTCATCACACCCTGTTGAGTGAAGTCATTTTCCGCGGCGACGAAACCGTCCTGAAACAGAGCCGTCCCAACTATCCCGGTATCGAGCTCACACAGGAGGCAGAAATGCGCCGTTTGTTTTTCGCAATCGCGTTGCTCGCCGTCGCCTCAGCAGGAATCTCGGCTTCATTCGCCGCCGTCCATCACGCCAGGACACTGACATTTGCCGAGCGCTTTGCCCCCGCACTCGAGTTGATGGGGAAGCAATAGCCGCCTGGCGCCCGCGGACGTACCGCGAAGCGGTGTGATCACTTCGGATGTTGCGTCTCGGCGGAACAGAGTAGCCGTTCGAGTTCCGCGGCGGCTTCACCATCGCGCGCCTTTTGCAGCAGCGAGTGGCGCTCTGCACCGGGCGGCAGCTTGCTTGCGGCGGCGCGGGCGTCCTGGGTGAAATTGTTCAGGCGCTCCTGCAGCGAGAGGGCCGGTCGCGTTCGGTTGCGTTTCTTGGTCATGAGATGCCCTTTCCGCTGCAAAGACAACCATGGCCGCGCGAGCGCTGTCCTTAACTTTTGTTGGCAACCGACCGCGGGCGTTCCGTAGAACCGCACCGAGATCGGCTCACGCTGCTCGATGAGCGGAAATTATTGGAACTGGCGGATTTCGACGGCCGTTAGTTGCACCAGCCGCCAACGCTTTGAGGCGCCCGATGCCGCGATTGCATTTCGACATCCACGAGAACGGCCGGGTGTTTCCCGACGAGGACGGGCAGGATTTTGCGAACGAGAACGACGCTCGCAAGGAGGCGCTCATGACCGGCGCCTCCATCGCCCGCGATGCCTTCGTCTTGGGCAGCGCGCGGCACGTCGTCGTCGACGTTCGCGAGGCGGGTGCGCCGTTCCTGAAGGTGTCGATCATGCTCGATGTCGAGGAAATTCAGGCGTGAGCCGTCGAAGCGTGGCGGTGCGAACCTGCGGCAGAGCGCGTATGCGATCTTGACGTATCGCAAAGAGAGGCTGTCGGCGGTGGGTAAGGTCTGCTTGCATGACTGCCGAACCAGCGTTGCGCTCCCGCGTAGGCAAATGGACTCCGGATCATGCCGACCTGGAGACGCCATCATGAGTTTGATCCTTCGCATTCTGTTCGTTCTCGCCGGAGCCATCACCGCGCTCTTCGTCGCGCGGGACGCGCTGAACTTCACCATCATCCAGACCTTCGTCGCCATCCTGCTCGTGACCGCCGTCCTGCTCGCGGGAAGTCTCTGGAGCCTGCGGCGGAAGACGTGAGCGGCAAGGCGAGTGCGCGTCCGGCCGGACTGAGCGAGACCGAGGCCGAGGCGCGGCTGAAAGAGGACGGGGCCAACGAGTTGCCCCGGCCCGAACGGCGCAGCCCCTTGCGCATCGTCGCGGAAGTGCTGCGCGAGCCGATGCTGCTGCTGCTGCTTTGCGGCGGGCTGATCTATCTCGTGCTCGGCGATCTCAAGGAAGCGCTGATCCTCCTGGTCTTCGGTGCGATGTCCATCGTGATCACGGTGGTGCAGGAGAGCCGGACCGAGCGCGTGCTGGACGCCCTGCGCGACCTGACCAGCCCGCGTGCGCTCGTGGTGCGGGACGGCGCGCGCCGGCGAATCCCGGGCCGCGAGGTCGTGCGCGGCGATCTCCTCGTCCTCGGCGAGGGCGATCGGGTTCCCGCGGATGCCGCGCTCGTGGAGGCCCACGATCTGCAGATCGACGAGTCCCTGCTGACCGGCGAGTCCGTGCCCGTCCGCAAGCAGGCGGCGGACCGGATCGCAACAGCCGGTCACCGTCCGGGCGGCGAGGATCAGCCCTTCGTCTATTCCGGCTCGCTCGTCGTGCGCGGCGAGGGGCTGGCGCTGGTCGAGGCGACCGGCCCGCGCAGCGAGATCGGGAAGATCGGATTGTCGCTGCGCGGCCTGCAGGCCGAGCCGCCCCGGCTGCAGCAACAGACCGCGAGGCTGGTGCGGCTCTGCTTCCTCGGCGGCGCAATGGTCAGCCTCGCCGCCGTCGCGCTCTACGGTTTCCTGCGCGGGGATTGGCTGCAGGCGCTGCTTGCAGGCATCGCCATCGGCATGTCGATGCTTCCGGAGGAATTCGGCGTCGTACTCACGGTCTTCATGGCGATGGGCGCGTGGCGGATCTCGCAAGCCCGCGTGCTGACAAGGCGTGCCGCCGCCATCGAGGTCCTGGGGTCTGCGACCATCCTGTGCACCGACAAGACCGGAACACTGACGCAGAACCAGATGTCTGTCGCGGAATTGCGGCTGCTCGACGGGGCGCGGATGCGTCCCGCGGCTGGAGAGGATCGCGCCAGGCCGGAATTTGTCGAGCTGGCGCGCTGCGGCGCCATGGCGAGCTCGCCGGAACCGTTCGATCCGATGGAGAAGGCGCTGCACCTTTTCGCGCATGACGCCTTGCAGAACGGCGATGCCGTGGATGGCGAGCGGACGCTGCTGCGCACCTACGGCCTGCGCCCAGAGCTGCTCGCCATGACCCACGTCTGGTGGATAGCAGGCCGGGCGGATCTCGTCGCGTGCGCCAAAGGTGCGCCCGAGGCGGTCGCGCGCCTGTGCAGGCTGAACCATGCCGACCAGGAGCTGGTAGGAGATGCCGCCAGCGCGATGGCAAAGGACGGGCTTCGAGTGCTGGGCGTGGCCGCCGCGGTCTGCGATGACAGCTTGCTCCCGCAGTCACAGCAGGCGTTCGCGTTTCGATTTGTCGGCCTGGTCGGGCTTGCCGATCCGTTGCGGCCCCACGTCCCGGAGGCGGTTCGCGAATGCCGTGCGGCCGGAATTCGCGTCGTCATGATCACCGGCGATTATCCGGCAACGGCCGTTGCCATTGCGAACCAGGCCGGCCTCGACGTCCAGGATGTCATGACCGGGGATCAGGTCAGGCTGGCCGATGATCCTGAGCTTGCACAGCGCGTCAGGCATGTGAGCGTGTTCGCGCGGGTCCTGCCGGAACAGAAGCTGCGCATCGTCCAGGCGATGAAGGCCAATGGCGAGATCGTGGCGATGACCGGCGACGGCGTCAACGACGCGCCATCGCTCAAGGCCGCCCACATCGGCATCGCCATGGGCGGGCGTGGGACCGACGTCGCACGGGAGGCATCATCGATCGTGCTGCTCGACGACGATTTCGGCTCGATCGTCTCGGCCATTCGTCTGGGACGCCGCATCTATGACAATCTGCGCAAGGCGATGGCCTTCATCTTCGCCGTGCATGTCCCGATCGCGGGGCTTGCGCTGTTGCCGCTGGTGTTCGGGCTGCCGCTGATCTTCAGTCCGGTGCACATTGCGTTTCTGGAGCTGATCATCGACCCCGTGTGCTCGCTGGTGTTCGAGGCCGAGCGTGACGAGCGCGATGCCATGACGCGCCCGCCGAGGCGCGCGGACGCCGAGCTGTTCTCCTTGGCCCTGGTCGGCTGGAGCGTTCTTCAGGGCGCGCTCGCCTTCGCGCTGACGGCGGCCATATTCCTCGGCGCGCTGCGCTCCGGCGTTGTCGCCGACGAGGCGCGGGCGCTCGCCTTCGTGACGCTCGTGGTCTGCTTCGTTGCGCTGGTCCTGGTCAACCGGTCCTTCAGCGCCTCGTTCGTGTCGGCTTTCTTCCGGCCCAATCCCGCGCTGGCCTGGATCTTCGCAGCGGTCGCCGCCGTTCTCGCCGCCGCGCTGCTCTGGCCGCCGGCCTCCAGCCTGTTCCGCTTTGGTCCGTTGCATGCCGATGATCTGTTGATCACGCTTGGTGCGGGACTGCTGCTGCTGACGGTGCTCGAAGCGCTGAAGCCGCTGTGGACGCGGCGGCTCCGGTTCTAAAGCATGATCCGGAATAGTGCGAAGCGGTTTTCCGAAAAGATCATGCGTAAACAACAACCTAGAGCTCGATGACGATTCATCCAAATCTCCTCGCGCTTTAGGACACATCGGGAGAGCCCGGCCTCTGCGGCGCATCGGTTTCGCGCGTCTCTTGCTTGCCACCGAGCAGCCGGTGCAGCCAGTGCTCGGTGCGGTTGCCGACGGTGAGGATCAGGAAGGCCAGCGTCAGCGCCGTGCCGACGATCGGCCACTGGCCGACGCCGCAGGCGATGCCGAGGCAGGCGGCGAGGAAGGTGCAGGCGGCGCTGGTGAGGCCGCGGACGCGAAACCTGTCGCTGTCGTGGACGATGACGCCGGCGCCGAGGAAGCCGATGCCGGTGAGGATGCCCTGGATGACGCGGCTGGCCGCATCGGTGATCCTGCCGGTCTCGGCGGACTGCACGGCCAGCAGCACCACGGTCGCGGTCGAGAGCCCGACGATCCCGAGCGTCTTCAGCCCGATCGGCTTGCCGTGCAGGTCGCGATTGAGGCCGATGGCGCAGCCTGCGAGCGTGGCGACGCCGAGGCGCAGCAGGATCTCGGGCCAGTCCAGCACGGTCATTTTTTCGGCAGGCGTCCCATCAGATAGAACTCCTCGTTCGGCCGCATGCCCGTGAAATTCGCCAGGCGGTTGGACAGCGCGAAGAAGGCGGAGATCGCGGCAATGTCCCAGATGTCGTCGTCGCTGAAGCCGTGCGGCTCTAGCGCGGCGAAATCCTCGTCGCAGACGCGCTGCGCATCGGCGGAGACCTTCATCGCGAAATCGAGCATCGCCTTCTGGCGCGGCGTGATGTCGGCCTTGCGGTAATTCACCGCGACCTGGTCGGCGATCAGCGGATTCTTGGCGCGGATGCGCAGGATCGCGCCATGCGCGATCACGCAATACTGGCACTGGTTGGCGGCCGAGGTCGCCACCACGATCATCTCGCGTTCGGCCTTTGTCAGGCCGCCTTCCTTTTCCATCAGCGCGTCGTGATAGGCGAAGAAGGCGCGGAACTCGTCGGGGCGGTAGGCCAAAGTGAGGAACACGTTCGGCACGAAGCCGCTCTTTTCCTGCACGGCGAGGAGACGGGTGCGGATGTCCTCGGGAAGCGTATCGAGGGCGGGAGCGGGGAAGCGTTGCGCGGCGGTTTTTGTCATGTGCATGGATTCCGGCTGGGGGCCGGCAACCATAGTCGATGCGGTCGGTGAGCTCAACGTGCAGGCCGTTCTGGCCGTGACGAATGTGCGAGTTATGACCGACGCTCCATCCGCCGTCATTGCGAGCGCAGCGAAGCAATCCAGAATCCCTCCGCGGAAAGACTCTGGATTGCTTCGCTGCGCTCGCGATGACGGGGTGGAGAAAGCGTTGGCTTACCGCAGCGGCTTCTTCAGCAGGGAGAAGCGATCGGGATCGAGTCCCATCGAGGGCTGCAGCATCGGGGTGTCGAGGCTGGACATCGTCTTCGTGGGCGGGGCCGAGAACACCGGATCGTTCGGCACGTCGCGCTGCGAGGTGGCGCCGCGCCAGCGCTCCAGCACGGCGCCGACGAAATGCATGTCGTGGCCGGATGTGAGAGAAGGAACGCTGCTGATCGTGGCCTCGCCGCGCGGCAATTGGTGCGGCGGCACTTCCTTGAAGCGCAGACGCGTCGGCAGTGCGACGCCTTCGCCGAACGCCAGCACCTCGCGGGTGCCGAGCGAGGGCACGAAGGACAGCAGGTTCGCGGCGGCATCCGACACCGCCGCGCGCAGCAGCGCCTGGTCGCGGTCGTTGGCAAGACGCATCGTGAACAGCGTGTTGCACTGGGAGATGATGGTGGCGTCGAGCTCTGCGGGGCGTTGCGTGATGAGGCCGAGATAGACGCCGTATTTGCGGCCTTCCTTGGCGATGCGCGACACCGCCTTGCGGGTCGGTCCGAAGCCGACATTGCGGTCGGCGGACGCGTAGCGATGCGCTTCCTCGCAGACGAACAGCAGCGGCGAGACGCCGTCGCTCCAGAGGCCGAAGTCGAAGGCCATGCGGCAGAGCACCGACACGACGGAATCGATGACCTCGGCCGGGAAGCCGGCGAGCTGCATCACCGTCATCGGCTTGCCGTTGGCGGGCAGGCGGAACAGATGGCTGATCACCTCGGCCATGGTGTCGCCGCCGACGTTGGCGTTGTCGAACATGAAGGCGTAGCGCGGGTCGTTACGCACGGCGTCGATGCGCGAGATCAGCTTGTGATAGATGATGCGCGAGGAGCGGTTCTCCAGCTTGCCCATGCGCTCGTCGATCAGCGAGACCAGGTCGACCAGGCGGTACGGCACCGGCGTGTCGACGGTGTAGCCGACCTGCTTGGGATCGATGCGCTTCAGACCGATGCGGTCGGCGTTCTGGTACTGGGTGTAGACGCCCTTGGCTATCGGGATCACCTCGGCGAGGATGTCGAGCTCCTCCGGCACGCCGGGGCGGCCCGCGAACAGCACGTCGACGATTTCCTCGAAGTTGAACAGCCAGAACGGCAGCTTCAGATTCCGCGGGTTCAGCACCAGCGCGCGGTCGCCGAAGCAGCGTCCATATTCGTTGTGGACGTCGAGCAGGAAGATGCGCAGGTTCGGCCGCGCCTTCAGTATCTCGTTGAGCAGCAGCGAGACGCCGGTGGACTTGCCGACGCCGGTCGAGCCCAGCACGGCGAAATGCTTGGACAGCATTTCCTCGACGTCGACATAGGCGACGACGGAGCGGTCCTGCTGGAGGAAGCCGACATTGATCTGGTCCGATCCGTTCGGCGCGTAGATCGTGCGCAGCTCCTGGCTCGTGATCAGTTCGACCGCGTCGCCGATGGTGGGATAATTGGTGACGCCGCGCTGGAATTTGGCCTTGTCGGCGGCGTTGAGGATCTCGCCGAGCAGGTCGACCGAGGCGATCGCGATGTAATTGTCCGAGCTCGACAGATTCTCGCAGGAGACCTCGGTGATCATCGCGACGATGACCGAGCTGGCGCAGCGAATGCTGACGAAGCGGCCGACGGTAGCCCGAACCTCCGAGATCGGCATCTGGCTGGTCGCCAGAAGCCCGACGCGGGCGAGCGACCCACGTACCGAAATCACGCGTCCAAAGGATGTCACGATGAATGAATCCGGCAAGAGCGAGGAATTTGTTCCAGACTATGCGCGGCCGTGGCTGGACAAACGGTTAAACGGCGGATGCGCCGGCTCCGTTAAATCCGCGGTAATTCGGTCTGAAGCCCTGTTGCAAATGCATCTTCATGGACGAAATCGCCGAGAAAACGCGGCAATTCCCGGCCGTTGGAGGCGAGGCGGCCTTTAAGGAAGATTTTACCATTCGGGCAGGCTGCCGTCCTGTAGCGAGACATGCGCCGGGCGCCATTCGCACAGAGGGTATTGTTTGATTTGTTGACGGGACCTAATCATTTGTACATTAGTACAAATGATTCGTCACCTTGGCGCCGCGCGGAAACCGTGTCCCGCGTCTCAATCGCGCCGTCGGTCAGGCGGAACGCAGCCACGCCTTACTGGACAAGCCTTGGAGGAAATCATGCAGCCGGAACCGATCCTCGATCTCGCCCATCTCGGCCACTTGGAACTGCTGACGCCGAAGCCGGACCAGAGCCTGAAGTTCTTCGTCGACGTGATGGGGATGACCGTCAGCGGGCAGAAGGGCGAGTCGGTCTATCTGCGCGGATGGGACGATTACGAGCGCTATTCGCTCAAGCTCACGGCGTCGAAGACGTCAGGCATGGAGCACATGGCGCTGCGCGCGCGCAGCCCGCAGGCGCTGGAGCGCCGCGTCGCGGCGCTGAAAGGATCCGGCTTCGACATCGGCTGGATCGACGGCGACATGGGGCAGGGGCCGACCTTCCGCTGCCGCGACCCCGACGGCCACATCGTCGAGCTCTACTACGAGACCGAATGGTATCAGGCGCCGCCGGAGCTGAAGCCCGCGCTGAAGAACCAGGCGCAACGCTTTCCCGCTCGCGGCGTCAATGTCCGCCGCCTCGATCACCTCAACTGTCTTGCCGTCGACATCAAGGCCAACCGCGAGTTCTTCGAAAACTATCTCGGCTGCCGGCTCACCGAGCAGATCGTTCTCAACGACGGCCGCGAGGCGGCGATGTGGCTGACGATGTCGAACAAGAGCTACGACTTCGCCTATTCGCTCGATCATTCCGGCACGCCCGGCCGCTTCCACCACGTCACCTACGCGCTCGACAGCCGCGAGGAGATCCTTCGCGCCGCCGATATTTTCCTCGAGAACGGCGTCCATATCGAGACCGGCCCGCACAAGCACGCGATCCAGCAGACCTTCTTCCTCTATGTCTACGAGCCCGGCGGCAACCGCGTCGAGGTCGCCAATGCCGGCGCGCGCCTCATCCTCGCGCCCGACTGGAAGCCGATCGTGTGGACCGAAGAGGAGCGCAAGAAGGGCCAGGCCTGGGGATTGAAGACGATCGAGTCCTTCCACACCCACGGCACGCCGCCGGTGGAAAATAAGCACGGGTGAGCTTTAGCATGTGAGCTTGGTGGAGTCCGAGCAAGCGCCTCGTCCTTCGAGACGACCGCTTCGCGGTCTCCTCAGGATGAGGCCAAGCGGTAGCTTTGCCTATCCAACTGCTGCCACGCACTCCGTCCTCGTCCTGAGGGCCCGCCGCAGGCGGGCGTCTCGAAGGATGGCCGCAGGCGAGCTTCCAGACATGTCTTCTTAGTCTTGTCTTAGTGGGTAGACGCCCGCACGCGTGCGATCGTCTCGCGCACGCCGGTCCAGGCCGGCTTGTCGGGTGCGAACTGTTGGCGCAGGAACGTGACGAGCTCCTCGACCTGTGCGTCGCTCATGCTGTTCCGGAAGGCCGGCATGTAGCCGAGGTCGCTCGAGGCGGGCTCGGCAATGCCGTGCAGGATCACCTGCACGAGATTGTCCGACGTCGGGCTGTGCAGATTGCTGTTGAGCGCGAGCGAGGGACGGCTGCCGAACAGCGGCAGGCCGCCGACCTCATGGCACACGGCGCAGGCGCCTTGATAGAGGCGCGCGCTCGTGGAGGAGGCGACGGTGACCTGCGTCGCCCGTTCCAGCCGTGCCGCAAGCGCGTCCGGCGTCTCGGCCGCGGCGTCGTTGAACGAGTTGAGATAGACCGCCATCGCACGGATGTCCTGGTCCGGCAGGGCTTTGAGATCCCTGACAACAGGTGCCATTGGGCCGGCCGCGACGCCGTGATGGCGTGAATGGCCGGTGCGCAAATAGGCGTATAGCTCGTCCTCGTTCCATGGAATCGGCGCGTGCGAGAGCGAGGTCAGTGGCGGCGCTTCCCAGCCCTCGGCAAAACCGCCGGCGAGATAGGAGTTGCGCTGCTCGGCGCCGAGTGCGTTGCGCGGTGAATGGCAGCCGCTGCAATGGCCGAGACCCTCGACGAGATAGGCGCCGCGATTCCACGCCTCGGATTTTGTCGGATCGGGCTTGAATTCGCTCGCCCCGTGGAACAGCGCATTCCAGCCCGCGAGCAGCGGGCGGAGGTTGAACGGGAAGGCGAGCGAGTTGGCGGGCGCTGACGCGCGCACCGCGGGCTGGGTCATCAGATACGCGTAGAGCGCCTGCATGTCGGCATCGCTGGTCTTCGCGAAATGCGTGTAGGGGAAGGCGGGATAGAGCTGCCGTCCGTCGCGGTGCAAGCCATCGCGCATGGCGCGCTCGAAGGCGGGATAGGACCAGGCACCGATGCCGGTCTCGACGTCGGGCGTGATGTTGGTTGAATAGATCGTGCCGAACGGCGTCGCAAGTGCCCGTCCGCCGGCATTGGACACGCCGCCAATGTTGGTGTGGCACTCCGCGCAATTGCCGAGCGCGGCAAGCTGCTCTCCGCGCGCGATCGTCGCTGCGGAATAGACCGATGCATCGGGCCGCGCGATCGGCGCAATGGCGCGCGCGGGCAGAAGCGCGGCGGCGATACCGATTGCGGCGGTACATAAGGCGGCGATCGTTGTGAAAATGCCGACACGTTTGGCGAACGGATTCTCCCAGATGCGCGACGGTGGTGGCGTGGCGGGAGCACGGAGCGCCTGCGGCGCAGGCGACGCTTCGCCGTGCAATCCCCTGAGGATGCGCTCCGGCGTAAATGGCGGTTCGCGGAAGCGCACGCCGGTGGCATCGAAGATCGCATTGGCGATCGCCGCGGCACTCGGCACGGACGCGGACTCGCCGACGCCGAGTGGCGGCTGGTCCGGCCGCGGTAGCATCAAGACGTCGATCTTGGGCACGTCGGGGAAGGGGATGATCGGATAGGCGCCCCATTCGCGCGCCGCCACCGCACCGCGCTCGAACGAGACCTCTTCCGTCAGCGCGCGGCTGGTGGACTGGATGACGTTGCCGTGGATCTGGTGGCGCACGCCGTCCGGATTGATCATCAATCCGGAATCCTGCCCGGCGACGACGCGCGTGACGCTGACATCGCCCGTCGTCTTGTTCACCGCGACGTCGGCGATCCAGGCCGACCACGCCGCGCCGTAGCCGGGAAACTTGCTATGGACGTAGAGCGCATAGGCAAAGCCGCGGCCGTGCACGACCTCGCCATCCTTCTCCTCGCGAACCGGTCGCGGCGTCCAGCCCGCGCGTTCGGCCACTGCATTGACGAGATCGACCGCGCGCGGGTCTTTCAGATAGCGCAGGCGATATGCGATCGGATCGACGCCGGCCTCGGTCGCGGCCTCGTCGATATAGGATTCATGGGCAAAGGTGTTCGGCAGCGCCGAGACGCCGCGAAACCATGAGGCGCGCACGATCGGCGCCATGTCGTGGGCGATGACGCGCATGTGGTCGTAATCGTAAGGCGGGATCGCGGTGCGGTCGCCCATCTGGAGCACGGCGGGATCGGGCGCGATGCGGCCGGTCAGCAGCAGCGCGAGCGTCGGTGCGGCGTTCGAGGGATAGCGCGTGGCGAGATCGTAGGCAGCGATGCCGCCGTCGGCATCGAGCCCACCATTGACGTCGATCAGCTGCGCGGTGCCCTTGGGCTCCCAGGCATGCTCCTGCTCGCGCGTCAGCTGCACGCGCACGGGCCGGCCGACCGCGCGCGAGAGCAGCAATGCGTCGGCTGTGACGTCGTCGGCGCAATTGCGGCCATAGCAGCCCGCCGCCTCCAAGCGGATCACCTCGATCTCGTTCTCGGGGCGCTCGATCAGCAGCGCCAGATCGCTGCGCAGCACATGCGGGTTCTGCGTGCCCGACCAGACGCGGATATTGCCGTCCTGAAAATCGGCAACGGCGCAGGACGGGCCGATCGAGGCGTGCATCTGATATGGCCAGACGTAAGTGCGCTGCATCGGCTTGGCCGCGCCGGCAATGGCAGCATCGACGTTGCCCTTGTCGATCAGCGTGCGCGGTGTCGAGGGATTGGCGCGCAGCGCGGTCTCGACGTCGGCTAAATCGGTGAGGGCGGGCGTCGGCTTCCAGCTCAGCTTGAGCTGTTCGGCGGCGCGAATCGCATTCTCCTCGCGCTCGGCAACGACACCGACGAAATCGCCGATGTGCACGACGGCGACGATGCCGGGAATGTCGCGCACCGAGGATCCATCGACCGCGATCAGGCTGGTGCCGACGAACGGGCCGGCATCGACGCCGGCATAGGGCGGGCGTACCACGCGGCCGTGCAGCATACCGGGCAGGCGGACATCGTGGACGAAGGTCAATTCGCCCGTTGCCTTGGCCGGCAGGTCGACCCGCGGTACGGATTGGCCGACGATCGCGTAATCGCCAACAGGCTTCACGATGACGTCGTCTTCGAGCTCGAGCCGGATCTCCTCGCCGCCGATCAGCTCGCCGTAGCTGACGCTGCGATTGCGTCCGCGCACGAGGCCGTCCTCGATCTCGAGGTCGGCGGCCGGCAGTTCCAGCCGCTCGGCCGCGCGTGCGACCAGGAAGTGCCGCGCCTGCGCTGCGGCCTTGCGCAGGGGAACCGCGGTGATTTGGATGGTCTCGCTGGCGATCGTCGCGCCCTGGTTCGGCACCACGGCCGTGTCGCCGAGCACGACCACGACGCGCGTAAAGGAGACGTCGAGCTCCTCGGCGACGATCTGGCCCAGCGCGGTGCGGATGCCGGTGCCGAGATCGACATGGCCGTTATAGGCGGTGACCGAGCCGTCCGCGGTGATGCGGACGAAGGTCTCGGATGTGATCTCGTCCACGCTGCGGGCGACGACGAGCGAACCCGATGGCCGCTCTGCTCCGTTCGAAACAGGGGAGGCCATCAATCTGCGGCCTCGGTGAGCTGGTCCGATGCGCGCATCACGGCGCGCAGGATCTCGACATGCGTGCCGCAGCGGCAGAGATTATAGCGCAGCGCCGCCAGCGCCTCCTGCTCGGTCGGACGCGGGTTGATCGCGAGCAGCGCCTTGGTGGTCATGATCATGCCGTTGAGGCAGTAGCCGCATTGTGCGGCCTGCTCGTCGATGAAGGCCTGCTGCACGACATCAGGCTTGTCGCTGGTGCCGAGGCCTTCGAGCGTCACGATGTCGCGCCCGGCGCAGCCGCCGACCGGAATCACGCAGGAGCGCGCAGCTTGGCCGTCGATCAGGACAGTACAGGTGCCGCATTCGCCGAGACCGCAACCATACTTCGGGCCGTTGAGTGCGAGATCGTTGCGCAGCACATAGAGCAGCGGCGTCTGGCGCTCTGCAGTGACCTCGTGGATCCTGCCGTTCACGGTGAGGCGGATCGGTGTTTGCGTCATCCCTGGTCCCAAGCCCGCAAAAATTCGACGTCGCGACGATACCGTTTGTACACAAACGTGCAAGCCGTGCATGCCGCACTGCAGCGCGAATGCCTTCTTTGTGGACAGAGCCGATAGGCAAATGAGGTTTTATGCGGCAGCGGCATCTTTTGCGCTGCACCGCCGCTTGACAGCCCCGGGGCACCGCGCGCAACATCGTTCGTATACGAATGATAACGACGTCTCCGCTGGCTTTTCGACATGGTGATGGAAACAACGAGCGCTGCCACCGACAAGATCCGCTGCGATGCCTGTCCGGTGATGTGCTACATCAAGCCGGGCGCGGCGGGCGCCTGCGACCGCTATGCCAACCACCAGGGCAAGCTGGTTCGCGTCGATCCTCATGTGATCCTGGAGCGCACCGTCTCGCATGGCGGCAAGCTCGTTCCGTTCAGCCGCACGGAAGACTGGGACGGCAAGATCGTCCATGAGCCCTCGACCTTCGTCACCGCGATCGGCGCGGGCACCACCTATCCCGACTACAAGCCGGCGCCGTTCATCGTCTCCGCGGAGGTCGACGGCGTCGACATGGTGACCGTGGTCACCGAGGGCATCTTCTCCTATTGCGGCATCAAGGTGAAGATCGACACCGACCGCTATCTCGGACCCGAGACCGCGACCGTGCGCGCGCAGGGCGAGGCGGTCGGCCATGTCACCACCAGCGAATACGGCTCGCAGATGCTGTCGCTCGGCGGCGTGCATCATCTGACCGGCGGCTCCAAGAAGGAGGGCCGTGTCACCTGCGACACGCTGATGGATCTCGCCAATTGCAAGGCGGTGGAGCTGACCATCGACGGCGGCGCGACCGTAATGGTGCAGGCCGGCCAGCCGCCGATCGTCAACGGCGTGAAAGAAGAGCGCATGCGCGTCGGCTGCGGCTCGGCGACGATCGGCATGTTCGCCAAGCAATGGCACGGCAAGGTGGATGAGGTCGTCGTGGTCGACGACCACATCACCGGCGTGCTTTCGGAGCATCAGGCAGGAAAACTGCTCGACATCGCCGATACCGGCATCAAGATGAAGGGCCGCCGCTCGACACCCGGCCGCTACTTCCAGGTGGCGGATCCCGGCACGGGCTGGGGCGGCACCAACATTTCCGATCCGCTCTCGATCCTGGGGCCCTTCGACAAGAAGGAGGCGAAGGCGGGGTTGACCATGCTGATGGTGTCCACGACCGGCGAGCATTCGTCCTATTACGTGCTCGACGAGGCCTTGAATCCGGTCGAGACCGAGATGCCTGCCGACCTCAAATTCTCCGTCGAGCGCATCAAGGAGAATTGCGAGCCGGCGCTGTGCACCGTGCTGTTCATGGCCGGAGCCGGAGGCTCGCTGCGTGCCGGCGTCACGGACAATCCGGTGCGGCTGACGCGTTCGGTGAAGGACGCGCTGACGCGCGTCACCAGCGGCGGTGCGCCGGTCTATGTCTGGCCGGGTGGCGGCATCACCTACATGGTCGACGTGACGCAGATGCCGGCTGGCGCGTTCGGCTATGTACCCACGCCCGCGCTGGTTGCGCCGATCGAGTTCACGATGAAGCTGACGGACTATGCCGCGCTGGGCGGACACATGGACTACGTCAAGCCGCTCTCCGAGGTGCAGAACGGCGACGATGTCCGTCAGCTGCCCTGGCAGAACCCGATCCCGGGACCTCGGGCATGACAAGGCTCCCGCAAATCGCATTGCTGGCTGATGGTCGGCGGCTGCATTTGCAGGATGGGCCGATTGATCTGATCGTCGAGGCGAGGGGGCGCGCGGACGCCGTGCGTGCGGCCTATGAGGCTGCGGCGCAGCGTTTCACGGGGCTGCTCGACGAGCTCTGTGCGGAACTACCGGGACTGCGCGCGGCGGCCGAGGAGAAGACCTCGCTGAAGGGCGTTGTCGCGCGCCGCATGCACGCCGCTGTCGCGCCCTATGCCTCCGGTTGCTTCGTTACGCCGATGGCTGCCGTAGCCGGTAGCGTGGCGGAGGAGATTCTGGGCGCAATGCTTGGCGCCGCGGAGTTCGACCAGGCCTATGTCAACAATGGCGGCGATATCGCGCTGCATCTCGGCAAGGGCGAGCATTTTTCGGTGGGCCTGATGGACCGGCCGGATCGTGGCGGCGTGATGCGGAGGGTGAGGGTCGACGCGGATGATCCGGTGCGCGGGATCGCGACCAGTGGACGGCATGGCCGCAGCTTTTCGCTCGGCATTGCCGACGCTGTGACGGTGCTTGCGGTGAAAGCGTCGCAGGCCGATGCGGCCGCCACTGTCATCGCCAATGCCGTCGATCTGCCCGGACATCCCGCCATCATCCGCAAGCCCGCGAGCGAGCTTCAGCCCGACAGCGATCTCGGCGCGCGTCTCGTCACCCGCCATGTCGGCGAATTGTCTCACAATGAGATCGCAGCCGCGCTGGAATCTGGCGCGGAATGTGCACGGCGATTGTTCGATCGCGGACTGATCGAGGGGGCTGTGCTCAGGCTTTGTGGTGATATGCTTGTGATCGGAACCAAGGATATAGAAGAGCAACGACCGCGACCGCTCGTGCTGGAGAACGCGGTCGATGGTTGAACAGGGAAGCGAAACATGAGCGCGATCATCCGCAAGATCGTCACCGTCGTCGAAGAGACGCAGATGGAGATGGGCCGCCAGGTCTCGCCGCCGACGCGGCGCGCCGCCGCGATCGCCGTGATCGAAAATCCCTTTGCCGGAAGATACGTTGAAGATCTCTCGCCGCTGATTGCGATCGGCGAGGAGCTCGGCGAACTCCTGTCCAAACGCGCGGTGGCGGCGCTCGGCATCGAGGGCGCGAAAGCACAAAGCTATGGCAAGGCCGCAGCGGTCGGCGAGAACGGCGAGCTCGAGCATGCCGCCGCCATCCTTCACCCCAAGATGGGCGCGCCGGTGCGCAAGGTTCTGGGCAAGGGCGCTGCACTGATCCCCTCGTCGAAGAAGCGCAGCGGGCCAGGCACGACGCTCGATATTCCGCTCGGGCACAAGGACGCCGCCTTCGTGCGCAGCCATTTCGACGGCATGGAGGTGCAGATCAACGATGCGCCGCGCGCCAACGAGATCATGGTCGCGGTCGCCGTGACCGACAGCGGCCGTCCGCTGCCGCGCGTGGGCGGGCTGACGGTTGCGGAAGTCAAGGGCGAAGACGGCCTGAGATAGGGGCATGATCCGGAAAAGTGGAAGCCGGTCTTCCGATAAGATCATGCTCAGGAAAGCGAGTTCAAAATTGGAGGTTGGGATGCGAGCAAGAAATTACTTCGTCGGCGCGGCCTTGGCGCTTCTGGCCGGCGGTATGGCCCATTCGGCCGTGGCGCAGGACATCAAGATCGGCGAGATCAACAGCTACTCGCTGCTGCCGGCATTCACCGAGCCCTATCGCAAGGGCTGGCAGCTCGCGGTGGAAGAGATCAACGCGGCCGGCGGCATCAACGGCAAGAAGCTCGTCGTCGTCTCCAAGGACGACGGCGGCAAGCCGGCTGATGCGCAGACCGCAGCCAACGAGCTCGTCTCCAGCGAAGGCGTTGCAATGCTGACCGGCACGTTCCTGTCGAACATCGGCCTCGCGGTCAGCGATTTCGCCAACCAGAAGAAGGTGTTCTTCCTCGCGGCCGAGCCGCTGACGGATGCGGTGACCTGGTCCAAGGGCAACAAGTACACGTTCCGCCTGCGCCCCTCCAACTACATGCAGGCCGCGATGCTGGTGGAGGCGGCGGCCAAGCTGCCCGCAAAACGCTGGGCGACGATCGCGCCGAACTACGAGTACGGCCAGTCGGCGGTTGCGGTGTTCAAGAAGCTGATGTCGGAGAAGCGCCCGGACATCCAGTGGGTCGACGAGCAGTGGCCGCCGCAGGGCAAGATCGATGCGGGTCCGGTGGTGCAGGCGGTTGCCGCGGCCAATCCCGAGGCGATCCTCAACGTCACCTTCGGCGCCGACCTCGTCAAGCTCGTGCGCGAAGGCAACACCCGCGGCCTGTTCAAGGGGCGCGAGGTCGTCTCCTTCCTGACCGGAGAGCCCGAATATCTCGATCCGCTCAAGGACGAGACGCCCGAGGGCTGGATCGTGACCGGCTATCCCTGGTACTCGATCAAGACCCCCGAGCATGATGCGTTCCTCAAGGCGTACCAGGCCAAGTACAACGACTATCCGCGCCTCGGCTCGATCGTCGGCTACCAGACCATCAAGTCGGCGGCCGCCATTCTCGCGAAAGCCGGCTCGACCGATCCGGAGAAGCTGATTGCCGCGGCTGAAGGTCTTTCGATGGGCTCGCCCTTCGGCGAGATCACTTTCCGCAAGATCGATCACCAGTCGACGCTCGGCGCCTATGTCGGCAAGACCGCGCTGAAGGACGGCAAGGGCGTGATGGTGGACTCGTCCTACAAGAAGGGCGCGGACTATCTGCCCAGCGACGCCGAAATCGAGAAGCTGCGGCCGAAGGATTGATGTCTTCCTCTCCCTCGCCCCGCTTGCGGGGAGAGGGGCGGGGTGAGGGGGAGCCTCCGCGAGGGAGGTGACAGTGAGCCCTGCGGAGACTCCCCCTCACCCGAATTTGCGCGTTGCGCAAACTCGACCTCTCCCTGCAAGCGGGGGAGGTGAACCAAGCCTCGCATGCCGCGGCATGCAAACCTAACCCGGACCGAAGATGGCCTTTTACATCGTACAGTTTCTCACCGGTCTCGCCAGCGCAGCGTCGCTGTTCCTGGTGGCGTCGGGCCTGTCGATCATCTTCGGCGTGACGCGGATCGTGAATTTCGCGCACGGCGCCTTCTACATGATCGGCGCCTACATCGCCTTCACACTGACGGAGCGCCTCTCCGGCGCGTTCGGGTTCTGGTGCAGCATCGTGCTGGCCGCGCTGGCGGTGGCCTTGATCGGCGTGCTGGTCGAGATGGTGCTGCTGCGCCGCATCTATCATGCGCCCGAACTATTCCAGCTGCTCGCGACCTTCGGCCTCACCTTGATGGTCGAGGATCTCGTCGTGCTGATCTGGGGACCCGACGATCTCGTCGGCCGCCGCGCGCCAGGCTTCAAGGGCGCCATCGATTTCTTCGGCCAGAACATCCCGAGCTATGACCTGTTCCTGATCGTGCTCGGCCCGGTCGTGCTCGGCATTCTCTGGCTGCTGTTCCAGCGCACGCGCTGGGGCGTGCTGGTGCGCGCGGCGACGCAGGACCGCGGCATGGTCGCAGCGCTCGGCGTCAATCAGAAATGGCTGTTCACATCGGTGTTCGCGGTCGGCGTCTTCCTCGCCGCCCTCGGCGGCGCGCTCCAGATTCCGCGCGATGCCGTGCATCACGCCATGGACCTGCGCATCATCGTCGAGGTGTTCGTCGTGGTCGTGATCGGCGGCCTCGGCAGCATCGTCGGCGCCTTCGTCGCCGCGGTTCTGGTCTCCGAGCTCAACGCCTTCGGCATCCTGATCTTCCCGAAGATCTCCATCATCCTGGTCTTCCTGGTGATGGCGGTGGTGCTGATCGTGCGGCCCTGGGGCCTGTTCGGCAAGCCGGAGGCGGCGGCGCGCAAGACGCCGGGTCTGACCGTCAATCCCTGGCGTCCGCTGACGTCGAACGAGCGGCTGGCCTCGCTCGCGGCGCTCGTCATCGCGGCGACGCTGCCGCTGTTCGCCGGCAACTACGCGCTCACCGTCGGTTCGGAGATCGCGATCTTCGTGATCTTCGCCGTCTCCTTGCATTTCCTGATGTCGGTCGGCGGGCTCGCCTCGTTCGGCCACGCCGCCTATTTCGGCCTCGGCGCCTACGGCATCGCCTTCCTCGCCAAGATGGCGGGGCTGCCGATGATCGTGTGCCTGCTTCTCGGGCCGCTGCTCGGCTGCATGGGCGCCGCGGTGTTCGGCTTCTTCGCCGTGCAGCTCTCCGGCGTCTATTTCGCGATGCTGACGCTGGCCTTCGCGCAGATCGTCTGGTCGATCGCGTTCCAATGGGTGAGCGTCACGGGCGGCGACAACGGCATTCTCGGCGTGTGGCCCGAAAAATGGGCCGCGAGCCCGTCGCATTTCTACTGGCTGGCTCTTGGCGTCGCCGCGCTCTTCACGATCGCGCTGCGGGTCATGGTGTTCTCGCCATTCGGCTATGCGCTCCGCGCCACGCGCGACTCGGCGCTGCGCAGCGAGGCCATCGGCATCGACGCCAAGCGCATCCAGTGGACCGCTTTCGTGATCGCGGGCACCACCGCCGGCATCGGCGGCGCGCTTTTCGCCTATCTCAAGGGCAGCGTCTTCCCCGACAACCTCGGCATATCGCTCTCGGTCGATGCGCTGGTCATGGTGCTGCTCGGCGGGGTCGAGACCGTATCGGGCGCGGTGATCGGCGCCATCGTCTACAAGGCGTTGAACATCTGGCTGGTCAGCCAGACTGATCTGTCAAAACTCGTGCTCGGCGGCTTCATCGTGCTGATCGTCGTCGTCTTCCCCAAAGGCATCGTCGGCATGCTGGAGATGCTGGCGCAGCGCCGCAGGAAGTCATCGCCGCCGGGATCCCCCTTGCTTGCCAAGCCGATCGAGTCCGCCGAATGAGCGTTGCACCCCCACTTCTCGCGGTCGAAGGCCTGACCAAATCCTATGGCGGCATCCATGCCGTGCGGGGCGTGTCGTTCTCGCTGCGCGCCGGCGAGATCCTGGCGCTGATCGGTCCGAACGGCGCGGGCAAGAGCACCTGCTTCGACATGCTCAACGGCCAGAACAAGCCTGACAGCGGGCATGTCCGCCTGCTCGGCGAAGAGACGACGGGCAAGAAGCCGCGCGAGATCTGGCGGATGGGCGTCGGGCGTACCTTCCAGATCACCGCGACCTTCGCCACCATGACCGTGCGTGAGAACGTCCAGGTCGCGCTGATCTCGCACGGGAAGCAGCTGTATAATGTCTTCGGCTCGGCGCCGAATTTCGACCGCGGCGAGGCCGGGCGGCTGCTCGAGCTGGTCGGCATGGGCGGCTACGCCGATCGTCCCTGCGGCGAACTCGCCTATGGCGACCTCAAGCGGCTCGAGCTCGCGGTCGCGCTCGCCAATGAGCCAAAGCTGCTGCTGATGGACGAGCCGACCGCCGGCATGGCGCCGCGCGAGCGCGTCGACCTGATGCGGCTGACCGCGCAGATCGCGCGTGAGAAGTCGATCGGCGTGCTTTTCACCGAGCACGACATGGACGTGGTGTTCGAGCATGCCGACCGCATCATCGTGCTCAACCGCGGCACGCTGATCGCCGAGGGGGCGCCAGCCGAAGTGCGCGGCAATCCGCAGGTGCAGGCGGTCTATCTCGGCGAAGGCCTCGTCTACGATGCCCGCCATCGCGAGGGGACCTCGGCATGAAGCTCACGGTGCAGGACCTCAACAGCCATTACGGCCCGGCGCATATCCTGTTCGACATCGGCTTCGAGGTCGGCGAGGGCGAGGTGGTGGCGCTGCTGGGACGCAACGGCGCCGGCAAGTCGACGACGTTCCGCTCGATCGTCGGCCTTGTCGCGCAGCGCTCCGGCCGCATCATGTTCGAGGGCAAGGACGTCTCGGCCAAGCCGACCCACGAGATCGTGCGCGAGGGCCTCGGCTACGTGCCGGAGGAGCGGCGCATCTTCACCGACCTGACGGTGGAAGAAAACCTCGAAGTCGGCCGGCAGCCGAAGCGGCCCAACGCGCCGCACTGGACGCGCGAAAAACTGTTCACGCTGTTTCCCAATCTCGGCGAGATGAAGAACCGCCCGGGCGGCCGCATGAGTGGCGGCGAGCAGCAGATGCTGACCATCGCGCGCACGCTGATGGGTAATCCGTCGCTGGTGCTGCTCGACGAGCCCTCGGAGGGCCTGTCGCCGAAGATCGTGGAACAGATGGTCGATGCCATCCTGACCATGAAGAAGGAGGGGGTCAGCATCGTCGTCTCCGAGCAGAACTTGCATTTCGCGCGGTTGATCTCCGATCGCGCCTACATCATCGAGCGCGGCCGCATCTGCTTCGGCGGTACCATGGCCGAGCTCGACGCGCGTCCGGACATCCGCGACGCGCATCTGTCGTTGTGAAGGCAAGGGGAAGGGCAGCGGGGGGATGGCGAGAAGCGTCGCGGCGAAGAAGAACGTCAAACCGGCAAAGCCGCCTTACGTGCTCGACGAGCAGGTCGGTTTCATCCTGCGCCAGGTCTGGCAGCGTCACAGCTCGATCTTCTCCCGAGACATAGGCACCAACCTGACGCCGACGCAATGGGCGGCGCTGTCAAAACTCGCCGAGACCGGGCCGTGCTCGCAGAACCAGCTCGGCCGGCTGACGGCGATGGACGTCGCCACCATCAAGGGCGTGATTGACCGGCTGACGGCGCGGGGCCTGACCGAGACCAGCCAGGATCCAGAGGACGGTCGCCGCCTGCTGGTCAGCCTGACCCGGGCCGGCCAGCAGCTCGCCGAGAAGCTCGCACCCAATGCGCTGGCGATCACCCGCGAGACGCTGGCCCCGCTCGATGCCAAGGAGCGCGAGACGCTGATGGCGCTGCTCAATAAGCTGAGGTGATCTCCGTTCTGTCACCGTCACCCTGAGGTGGCCGCCCCTCGAAGGGCGACGGCCCGGATGTGGCAGCTCGGTCGTTCATCCTTCGGGCCGGCCTTGCTTTGCAAGGCGAGCACCTCAGGATGGCGGGGCGGGCATTTGTGCGGTGACTACTTCGTCACCACCTCCGGCACCTTGCCGGCCGGGGGCGTATTGCGGCTGCGCTGGGTGCGCACGATGCCGTCGATGATGGTCATGCCGATGCCGGGGAGGTCGCCGAGCTGGACGCTCTCCAGGATGTTCTTGCCGGGCGAGTGCTGGGCCTTGTCCATGATGACGAAATCCGCGGAGCGGCCGACTTCAATGAGGCCGCAATCGAGCTGCCGCATCCGCGCGGTGTTGCCGGTGGCAAGGCAGAACGCGAGTTCGGCCGGCAGGTCGCCGAGCGAGGACAGCATCGAGACTATGCGCAGAATGCCGAGCGGCTGCACGCCGGAGCCGGCAGGCGCATCGGTGCCGAGGATGACGCGGTGCAGGTCGCCCATCTCGCGCGCGGTGCGCAACGTGAACAGGGCGGAGCGCTCGTTGCCGTTATGCACGAGCTCGAGGCCGCGCTTGCAGCCCTCGCAGATGCAGCGGATCTGGTCGTCGGGCAGCGCGGTGTGGCCGCCATTGATGTGGCCGACGACGTCGGTGTCGGCCTCCAGCACCACGTCCTTGTCGATCAGGCCCGAGCCGGGAATCGAGGGGCCGCCGGTGTGGATGGTGCTCTGGATGCCGTATTTGCGCGCCCAGCCGACCATTTTCCGAGCGGTGGGGCCGTCCTTGACGCCGCCGAGGCCGACCTCGCCGAGCAGCTTGACGCCGTTGGAGGCCATCTCCTTGAAGTCCTCCTCGACCATCTCGCATTCGATCACCGGCGCGCCGGCGTGAACCTTCACGCCGCCGGGACGCAAGGTCCAGAACGCGCGCTGGGCGAACACGGCCATCGCCTTGAGGCCGACGATGTCACGGGGCCGGCCGGGCATGTGCACTTCGCCGGCCGAGATCATGGTGGTGACGCCGCCATGCAGGTAGCTGTCGATCCAGTTGATCTGGTTCTGCCGCGGCGTCCAGTCACCGGCGACGGGGTGGACGTGGCTGTCGATCAGGCCCGGCGCCACGGTGGTGCCGTTAGCGTCGACGATCGTGGTGGCGCCTTCGGTGTTGCAGTCCTTGTAGCGGCCGATCGCGGTGATCTTGCCGTTCTCGGCGACGATGGTGTCGCCGTCCAGGATCGGCTTTTCCAGCGCGCCGGACAGGATCAGGCCGATATTCCGGATCACCAGCTTCGAGGGTCCGGTGGCCTGCGGTGCGTCATGCGCCATGGAAGGGGCTCCTTATTCGTAACTGCAACGCTTCCGATCTTGGGCAGCCTTGACCGCGGGATCAAGCCGGATTATTCATTTGCATACGAATGATCGTGTACAAACGACGCATAGCTGACCGCCTCGGAACCGCACGGAAGCGAAACGGAAGGGTGAGATGAGCAATTTCAATCAGGAAAGCGTTTTGAGCGTCCACCACTGGACCGACACGCTGTTCTCCTTCAAGACCACCCGCAGCCCGACCTTCCGCTTCCGCAACGGCGAATTCACCATGATCGGGCTCAAGGTCGGCGAGAAGCCGCTGCTGCGGGCCTACAGCGTCGCCAGCGCCAATTATGAGGACACGCTGGAGTTCTTCTCGATCAAGGTGCCGGACGGTCCGCTGACCTCGCGCCTCCAGCATCTGAAGGAAGGCGACGAGATCATCGTCAGCCGTAAGGCCACTGGTACGCTCGTCATCGACAACCTGGAGGAGGGGCGCAACCTCTACCTCATCGGCACGGGCACCGGCCTCGCGCCGTTTCTCAGCGTGATCAAGGACCCCGAGACCTATGAGCGGTTCGAGAAGGTCGTGCTGCTGCACGGCTGCCGCCACGTCAAGGAGCTCGCCTATGGCGAGATGATCACCGAGCATCTGCCGAAGGATGAACTGCTCGGCGAGTACATCCGCGACCAGCTGATCTACTACCCGACCGTGACGCGCGATCCCTTCCGTAACCGCGGCCGCATCACCGACCTCATTACGTCAGGCAAGCTGTTCACCGACATCGGCCTGCCGGTGCTGGAAGCCGCCCACGACCGCGTCATGATCTGCGGCAGCCCGGCGCTCGTGGCGGATACCCGCGTGCTGCTCGGCGAGCGCGGCTTCATCGAGGGCAATCACGGCGAGCCGGCCCAGTTCGTGGTCGAAAAGGCCTTTGCCGAGCGCTGATCACAGGATTCCGGCCAGATAAGACCGTATTTTCGCCGCGTGGCGCCCGTTGCGGCGCCGATTCGGCGCACGATACTATGTGGGACCGAATCAGCGGAGTTCCCACATGGTTGCGGACAGCGACAGCAACATCGCCTGGCACCGGGTTCAGTTGAAGAAGAACCGTGCCGAGTTGAAGGCGCTCGAAACCGCACGCTTCACGATGGGCGAGATCGCCTCGTCGAAGCGGAACGGCCAGACCCAGAAGACAATCGCGGAACTCAAGCGCAAGATCGCGCAGTCCGAGCGCGCCATCGCCGATCACGACAAGCGCACGCGTCGACCGCTTGGCACCGACCTGCAAAGCCTCAGCAACGGCAGCTGGAGCCATTGGGACTCCTACACCAACCGGCAGCAACGCAAGACCGGCCAGCGTTCGCCCGGACGCGGATAAACTCTCTTTGTCCTTCCGCCGGTTCCGGCTCTTGCACGCCGCCGCGCGCACACCATCTGGTTGAGGCGCCAACCACAACGGTGATCCCATGACGCCGCGCCTCGATTTCACCAGCGAGGCCTTCTTCCGCGATCCACCCAAGGCGATTGCGACGTTGCGCGCATGCGGCCCGGTGGTCGCGACGCGCTTTCCCCTGGTCGGCGAGGTCTGGATCACCACCACGCATGACGCCACGGCAGAGGTCCTGAAGGACAGCACCACCTTCACGCTGCGCAAGGAGGATGGCGACGTCGCGGGTCCGCGCTGGTGGATGCCAAAATATGTGAAGACCATCGCCAACAACATGCTGACGATGGACGAGCCGGATCACACGCGGCTGCGCAGCATCGTCGATGAAGCGTTTCGCCGCCGTGCCATCGTGGCGATGGAGCCGCGCATTCGCGCCATTGCGGACGGGCTTGCGGCCGAACTGTTCGCCGGCGGCAGCCCCGCCGATCTCGTGCAGCGGTATGCCCGCCTGCTGCCGCTGGCGGTCATCTGCGAGCTACTAGGCCTGCCGGCCGCCGATCGCCCAAGGTTCATCGCCTGGGCGAATTCAATGTCGTCTCTCACGAATGCCCTCAGCTTCTTTCGATTGCTGTTCGCGTTCCGCAAGATGCGGCGCTATCTCGAAGAGCAGTTGCAGATTGCGCGCGCGCAGGGCGGTGAGGGACTGATCGCCGAGCTGGTCCAGGTCGAGCGCGAAGGTGGCCGGATCACGCCGGACGAGATGGTTTCGATGGTGTTCCTGCTGCTCGCTGCGGGCTCGGAAACCACCACGCATCTCATCAGCGGTTCGGCCTATGAACTTCTTAAGGATCCGGCCTTGCGCGACTGGCTGGAGGAAGACTCCGGCCGCATCGGTCTCGCCGTCGAGGAGTTCCTGCGCTTCGTCTCGCCGGTGCAATTCTCCAAGCCGCGCTATGTACGGCGGGATACCGAGCTTGCGGGCGTGCGGCTGAAGAAGGGCGACCGTGTGATGGTCATGCTCGCCGCCGCGAACATGGATCCGGCGGTGCACGACCAGCCGGAACGGCTCGACCTTGCACGCAAGCCGAACCGCCACATGTCGTTCGGGACGGGAATTCATTTCTGCCTCGGCCATCAGCTCGCGCGTATCGAAGCGGCCTGCGCGCTCGCGGCGCTGCTGGAACGATGGCCCATCCTTGGTCTTGCCATCGATCCCGCGCAGGTTCGGTGGCGCAGGCGCCCGGGCCTGCGTGCGATCGCGAAGCTTCCTGTCGTCGCCGTCGGTGGTGGAACGCCAATTACGGCGTCAGATGACGAACGATTCGATCGTTCGCTTGCCGCAGCGAACTGACGGTTGCGCTTCTTCGGAAAATCGTCGCCGGTTGCGATCAGCCAGGAACGGTCTGCGGTTCTTCCTGTTGTCAGCGAGACCTCGGAAGCGGCGATGAGTTCCTTGGCGCTGCTTTCTTCTTTGCAGGAGAGAGGGATCATGACCAGCAAGATGCCACCTGTTCCACCAGAGAACCAGAGCCGGAAGGGAACTGGCGATAGCAAGCAGACGTCGGCCGATCAGACTCCGCACGGCCAGCACCGCGCGCAGAACCCGGACCAGCAGGGCCAGCAAGGCAACATCAAGCAGAACACCACCAATCAGGGTTATCAGCAGGACCGCTGAGAAGGACGACGTTTCATGTCGACATCCACCAAGACACCGAACAGCATCCGGCAGGGCGGACCGGGCGCATCGCACGAGAACGCAAAGGCGCCGCTGGAGATCAAGAAGCCTCCTGCCGACGATCCACAGCGAAGCCATAGCCGCGTCTCGGGTGGCGGAGGCGAGCACGACTCCCATCACACGCACGACAAGGCCGGCAAGGGCGGAGGCGGGTGAAGACCGGAGACCCATCATGCAAGGCAAAAAGACCCACGAGCAGCAGGTCCGCATTCTCGAGCGCAAGCCTGATCTCCCCGACGCACGAGAGCTGGATCAGGCGCTGGCAGGTAATCCCGTAGACGCGGCCGCTCACCACGCGCGGGCGGAGGCGCGACAGAGCGAATTTCCCGTGAGCCGGGGTGGTCTCAATCAGGAGAGCGACCACAACAAGCACAACAATCCCGGACAGAGCGGCCACAAGCCGCCGAAGCCGACGCCGGCGCAGCAGAAGCACTGAAGCTTCACAAGATAACCGCAACAGGAGAGATCGAATGCCAGGTGGGAATGGCAGCAAAACGCATTTCAGGTCCGGCATGCATGGCAAGGGTGACGGCACCGGAGCCATGACGGAGGTACCCAAGGACAAGATCGGCGACAACATGGTGCTGTCCAACCGCGACAAGAAACAGCATTCGGACATTCGCGGCATGGACAGCAAATCCATTCAGACCGAACAGTATCAGGATCATGCGGCCAACCGGCTCGACGAAGGGCCGGGGACCGACGAGAGCTGAGAAGGGGGCCTCCCGACCAACTGCGGACCGGTGTTCAGCCGGTCCGCTTTTGTGTCGGCGCAAGCTCGCGCTCCCAGCCGAACACGGAGCGACCGTCGAGATCGGGCGAGGCCGCACGTTCGCCTGCGATGAACGACTCCACCGGCGGTCCACTCGCGGTCCGCTCCAGCCGCCGCGCCTGGTCGTCAAGGCGCCTGATCGCCTGCATCTCTTCCTCGCGCCCGAGCTTTGCGTTCTGAATCGCACCTTTCAGCACGCGGATGGTCTCGTCATAGACCTTGATCGGGACGGGGTAGGGATGCCGGTCCTTGCCGCCATGGGCGAGCGAGAAGCGCGCGGGATCCGTGAAGCGGTACGGCGCGCCGTGCACGACTTCGGCCACCATCGCCAGCGAGCGTACCGTGCGCGCGCCGACGCCGGGCGTCAGCAGCAGTTCCGGGAAGTCGACCGGACCGCGCTCTGCGGCGGCGGCGAGTGTGCCGTGCAGGCGCCGCGCGAACACGTCCTTGGGCCTGACGTCGTGATGCGCGGGCATGATCAGATGCGGCAGCATCGCCTGCGCGGGCTCGGGCGCCGTTCCGGTGAGCCGCTCGAATTCGGAGACGATGCGATCGGGGCCGAGATCGGAGAGCAGCTCGAGCTGCGCGGTGCGCGAGACGTCGGCGCGGTGGTCGGTGAGATTGACGATCTCGCCCTGCTGCGGGCCGTCGATCGCGCTGTGGGGCGCATCGACAAAGCTCTTCAGCGCCTCGGAATGCCAATGATAGCGGCGGGCCTGGCGCTTGTCGCCGTTCATGCCCTGCTGCACCACGGTCCACTTGCCCTCAGTGGTGACGAAGAAGCCGTGGAGATAGAGATCGAAACCGTCCTGCACCGCGGCGCTGTCGACCTTGGCCACCAGACGGCTGGCGCGAGTCAGCTCTAAGCCATCGAAGCCGATGCGGTCGCCGAGCTGCAACAGCTCGTCCGGCGTCTTGCGCGAATGCTGGCCGCGGCCGCCGCAGACATAGATGCCGAGCTCGTCCTGGAGCGGGCCAAGCCCGCGCTTCAGCGCGCCGATCACCGCCGTGGTGATCCCGGAGGAGTGCCAATCCATCCCCATCACCGCGCCGAACGACTGGAACCAGAACGGATGCGAGAGGCGCTGAAGGAATGCATCGCGTCCATAATGATGAACGACCGCCTGGGTCACGATCGCGCCGAGCGTTGCCATGCGGCTCGCGAGCCACGGCGGAACCCGTCCGGTGTGGAGAGGAAGGTCGGCGCTGCCGGTTCGTCTGGTCATGCGAACCACAAACTAGCGCAGGTCGGCGACAGTTGCACCAGCGGAATGCTGCGTTGCACGAGGCGGGGGAGCGAAGCCGGCCCGGGGGGCGTTGAGCGCTGACGCGAATTCAAGACGGGGACAGCAATGAATTGGCAGGCTCTCATGGCCGACATCGACAAGATGCTCGGGTGGATACCATCATGGTTCATCGGTCTCGGCCTGGTCGCCGGGGCGATGCTGCTTGCCCTGTCGTTTTATCGATTTGCCGTTTGGCTGCTGAAACGCGCTTTCGGGAGCCGATTTCCGCTTCTGAGCGTGTTCATGGAGCGCACCTCCGGTCCGGCCCAGCTGGCGCTGTGTCTTGCCGCCGTCGCCCTGGTCCTGCCGCTCGCGCCGCTCGACGACACCATTCGTATGCCACTCACGCGCCTGTTCGTCGTCGCCTTCATCGCGTTGATCGGCTGGATCTCGATCCGCGTCGTGGACATGAGCGCGGCGCGCTATTTGCAAAATTTTCGGGATGTCACCGAGAATTTCGTCGCGCGCAAGCACGTCACGCAGGTGCGCGTGTTCAAGCGCGTCACCGACACCATCATCGTCATCATCACGATATCAACAGCGCTGATGACGTTCGATTCGGTGAGGCAATATGGCGTCAGCCTGTTCGCCTCCGCGGGCGCTGCCGGTATCATCGTCGGTCTTGCCGCGCGGCCGCTGCTCAGCAACCTGATCGCCGGCTTGCAGATCGCGATCACCCAGCCGATCCGGATCGAGGATGCCGTGATCATCGAGAACGAGTGGGGCTGGGTCGAGGACATCGCATCGACCTATGTGGTGATCCGGCTCTGGGACTGGCGCCGCATGGTGGTGCCGCTGTCCTACTTCATCGAAAAGCCGTTCCAGAACTGGACCCGCGACACCGCCTCCCTGATCGGCGTCATCGCGCTCCATGTCGACTATCGCGCCGACGTGCCGCGCATCCGGCGCTGGCTGGAGGAGGCGGTGAAGGAGTCCAAGCTCTGGGACGGCGCCGTCGTCAATCTCCAGGTGATCGACGCGGATTCACGTACCATCGAGCTGCGCGCGCTGGTCAGCGCGCGGAATGCGCCGCAGTCCTGGGACCTGCGCTGCGAGATTCGAGAGAAGCTGATCGCCTTCATCCGTGACGAGATGCCGGAAGCGCTGCCGCGCGAACGCGCGATCCTGATGCCGCAAGGAGGGGACGACGATATCGAAGTCCTGCAGCAATCTATCGCACCGGAGAAAATGCGGGCGAGCGCCCACAATTGACCGGTGCGGTGCTGCGTTTACGAGCCTCGGTCGCGCCGCCAGGCCAACTGCGGCTGTCACCGCGAGCAGGGCGATGTGCGCAGGCGTGCGGACAAGGTCTTTATCTGAAGACCCCTACTGCGCGCGGATGTTGGCGGCCTTCAGCACCGGCTCCCATTTGGTTGCCTCGGCACGCATGTAGGCGTCAAAATCCCTGGCGGAGGAGCCGACGGGGGCTGCGCCGATCTTGGCGAGCGTCGACAGCACGTTTGGGTCGTGCAGCGCGGCCTTGAGGTCGGTCTCGAGCTTCGCGACAATCTCCGGCGGCATCTTGGCCGGACCCAGCACGCCCCACCAGACCGAGACGTCGTAGCCAGGCACGCCGGCCTCGGCGATGGTCGGAACATCTGGCAGCGCCTTGGAACGCTCGGCCGAGGTCACCGCGAGCGCGCGCACCGGGCCGCCTTCGAGCTGACCGATGGCTTCCGCGAGCGGATTGATGCTGAGTGGGATCTCGCCCGCGATCACGGCCGTCAGCGCCGGCGCGCCGCCCTTGTAGGGGATCGCGACGATCTTGGTGCCGGACATGTATTTGAGCAGCTCGCCGGCGAGATGCGCCGAAGTGCCGTTGCCGGACATGCCATAGGAGAGCTTGTCCGGATCCTTCTTGGCGGCGGCGAGGAGATCGTCGAGCGTCTTGTAAGGGCTGTCCTTGGCCACGACGATTGCGAGCGGGGAGCAGGCGACTTCGGTGATCGCGGTGAAATCCCTGAACGTGTCGTAGGGCACGCTCGGATAGATGAACTGGTTGAGCGGATGGCCGCTGGCGACCAGGATCAGCGTGTAGCCGTCAGGCGCAGCCTGCGCCAGCGTTTGCGAGGCGACGATGCCGCCGGCGCCGGGACGATTGTCGATCACCGGCTGCTGGCCCCAGGTCTTGGCCAGCGCCTGGCCGAGGGTACGCGCGAGCAGGTCGACCGCGCCGCCGGCCGCATAGGGCACCAGGATGTGGACCGGCTTGCTCGGATAAGTGTCCACAGCCTGCGCGGCGCTCGCCGCCAGCAGCATGCCTGCACCGACCGCGAGCCGACCGATTGTCGTGTTCAAACCCAGCATTCCCAGCACTCCTTGGGGCATTCCGTCCCCTGACGGCAGTCTATCGTCCGCTCCGGACGATGCCCATGGTTCTTGTTGACGAGACCTGATCTTTTGTACGATAGTACAAATCACATGGTACGCAAGCCCACCAGCAAGGAAACGGTCCGCAAGCCGAACATGCGCGAGGCGATCCTCGCCGCGGCCGAGGAACTGTTCGCCACCAACGGCTTCAATGCCGTCTCAGTGCGCGACATCGCACAGGCGGCCGGGGCCAATCCCGGCAGCGTCACCTATCATTTCAAGACCAAGGACAGCCTGCTGCTGGAGATCTACCGGCGCCATTGCGGGCCGATGAACCTGCGCCGCTCCGAACTGCTCGCCGCCGCAAAACGCGTGCGCGATCTCCAGGACCGGCTGGAGGCGATCGTGCGCGCCTATGTGGTGCCGGCCTTCACCTCGGGCAGCGATCTCGCCGGCGGGGGCGCGCGCTTCACGCGGCTGCGCGCGGTGATGTCGGCCGAGGGCAACGAAGTCGCGCGAAAGATCATCGCGCAGACCTTTGACGACACCAGTCACGCCTTCATCGATGCGGTCCACGAGAGCCTGCCGCACATTCCGCGCACCGACATCGTCTGGCGCAGCCATTTCCTGCTCGGTGCACTCTATTACTCGCTGGTGACGCCGGACCGCGTCTCGCGCCTGTCGCGCGGCGAGGCCGACGGCAGCGATCCTGCCAATGCCATCGAGCAATTGGTGCAGGCCACCGTAGCCGGCTTCCAGGCGCCTGCACTCGATCAGGCCGCGCCGGCGCGGCGGCGGCCGGCCGTCAGCAGCAAGACTTGAACCAAACAGTCTCGCTCGGCGATTCAAGTGATGACGATGATGTACACGCCGACCATTCCGCCGCCCGACCCAGATACGCGCGCGCCGAAGTTCAAGCTGCCAAAGCGGTCCTGCGACGCGCACTGCCACATCTTCGGGCCCGGCTGGAAATACCCTTTCGCGCCGGAACGCTCCTACACGCCGCCCGACGCGCCACTGGGCGACTTTCGCGCGCTGCACGCCAAGCTCGGCGTGGAGCGCGCGGTCATCGTCAATGCCAGCGTGCATGGCACCGACAACACGGTGGCGCTCGATGCGATCGCTGAGAGCAACGGCGCCTATCGCGCGGTCGCCAATATTGACGACACCATCACCGACCGCGAGCTGCGCATCCTGCACGAGGGCGGCTTCCGCGGCTGCCGCTTCAATTTCGTCCGCCATCTCGGCGGCGTGCCCGACAAGCGCGTGTTCGACCGCATCATCGCGATGGTCGCCCCGCTCGGCTGGCACATCGACCTGCATTTCGACGCGATCGACCTGCCTGAATATGCCGACATGCTGACCAGGGTGCCGCTGAGCTACACCATCGACCATATGGGCCGGGTGAAGGCGGCGGACGGGCTCGATCAGCTCCCGTTCAGGATCCTGATCGAGTTGATGCAGCGCGACGAGAAGTGCTGGGTGAAGATCTGCGGCTCGGAGCGGGTGTCCTCGGCCGGTCCGCCATTCACGGACGCGGTGCCGTTCGCACGCAAGATTGTCGAGACTGCCCCCGACCGAGTCATCTGGGGCACCGACTGGCCGCATCCCAACGTCAAGGTGATGCCGAATGACGGCGATCTCGTCGATTTGATCCCGCTGTTCGCGCCGGAGCCGGAGTTCCAGCAAAAAATCCTCATCGAGAATCCGGCGCGCCTGTTCGAGTTCGAGGGGTGACGACGATTGCGCGATCGACAAGCTGTGCGGACATGCGTTGTGGACGCAACGAAAAGGAGTAGCCCATGAAAACAGGTCTCGTCGTCACCGCCCATCCCGGCGATTTCGTCTGGCGCGCCGGCGGCGCCATCGCGCTGCACGCGAAGAAGGGCTATCGCATGAAGATCGTGTGCCTGTCCTTCGGCGAGCGCGGCGAGAGCCAGTTCGCGTGGAAGGAAAAGGGCGCGACGCTGGAATCGGTCAAGGCCGGCCGCAAGGACGAGGCGGAGCGGGCGGCGAAGCTGTTAGGTGCCGAGATCGAGTTCTTCGACTGCGGCGACTATCCCCTGAAGCTGACCGAGGCGCATTTCGACCGCATGGTCGACATCTACCGCGAACTCAACCCGAGCTTCGTGCTGACGCACGCGCTGGAGGACCCCTATAATTTCGACCACCCGAACGCTGCGCATTTCGCCCAGGAGACGCGCGTGGTCGCGCAGGCGATGGGCCACAAGCCCGGCGCGCAGTACAAATATTCCGCGCCGCCGGTGTTCCTGTTCGAGCCGCACCAGCCCGAGCAGTGCAACTACAAGCCGGACCTGCTGCTCAAGATCGACGAGGTCTGGGCGCAGAAGTACGAAGCGTTCCAGATCCTCGCCGCGCAGAAGCACCTGTGGGGTTATTACGAGCGTGTCGCGCTCAACCGCGGCATCCAGGGCAGCCGCAATACCGGCGTGGCCATGACCTATGGCGAGGCCTATCAGCGCCTGTTCCCGACCGTCGCGGAGGAGCTGGCATGAAGCCCGTCGTCGTCCGCAATATTGAGCGAGCCGATCCCGCCGGGATGGCGGAGTACGGCGTCTCGACCGTGCACGAGGCCTATGGCCGCTTCGGCCTCATGAAGCCTTATCTGCGTCCGGTCTGGGCGGGTGCGTCGATCGCCGGCCCCGCCGTCACCGTGCTGGCACAGCCCGGCGACAACTGGATGATCCATGTCGCCGTCGAGCAGTGCAGGAAGGGCGACATCCTCGTCGTCGGCTGCACCACCGACAATACCGACGGCATGTTCGGCGAGCTGCTCGCGACCTCGCTTCAGGCGCGCGGCGTGCAGGGGCTGATCATCGATGCCGGCTGCCGCGACGTCAAAGCGCTGCATGAGATGAACTTTCCGGTGTGGTCGCGCGCCGTCTCGGCCAAGGGCACGGTGAAGGCCACGCTCGGCTCGGTCAACGTCCCCGTGGTCTGCGCCGGCGTCAATGTCGATCCCGGCGATCTCGTCGTCGCCGATGACGACGGTGTCGTCGTGGTGCCGAAGCGCTATGCGGCCGAGGTCGCCGAGAAGGCCAGGAAGCGCAACGCGGATGAAGGCGGCAAACGCAAGCGCCTCGCCTCGGGCGAGCTCGGCCTCGACATGTACAGCATGCGCGAGGCGCTGGCCAAGGCAGGCCTCGTCCATGTCGACAATCCCGAGGACGTCTGAGCGAAACAAGAGAAGCGGAGCGGGCGGATGAATCGTCTCAAGCTGAAGGCCGTGCTCGGCAGTCATCCTCATGTGCAGGCGGTGAAGAGCGGCGCGCTTTGTTCCGACCTCTTCGACCTCGACTTCATCGAATACACGCCGACCAACACCGCGTTCAAGCGGATGGTGCGCGAGCAGGCGTTTGACGTCTGCGAGATGGCGATCGTCACCTATCTGATGGCGAAAGCGCACGGCAAGCCGCTGGTAATGCTGCCGGCGACCATGATGGGCCGCTTCCAGCATTCCTATGCGCTCTATAGTCCCGCGCATGGGACGCTCGTGCCCTCCGATCTGGAAGGCAAGCGCGTCGGCGTCCGCTCGTTCACGACCACGACGGGCGCATGGATCAGGGGCATCCTGGCCAACGACTGCGGCGTCGATCTCGACAAGATCAAATGGGTCACGTTCGAGGATCCGCACGTCGCCGAATATGTCGACAGCACCGAGCGCGCGCCGCAGGACAAGAAGATCCTGCAGATGCTGCTCGACGGCGAGCTCGACGCCGTGCTCGGCGAGACCTCTGACAATCCCAGGCTGAAACCGCTGTTTCCCGATCCGGCCGCGGAGGCTGCCAAGTGGTATGCCCGTCGCGGCGTCGTTCCGGTCAACCATCTCGTTGTCGTGACCGAGCAACTCGCGAAATCGCGCCCCGACGTGGTCGCGGGCGTCTATGATCTGCTCCGGCGGAACAAGGAGCAGGCGGGGCCTGTGGCGACGCCCGACCTCGTTCCGTTCGGGATCGAGGCCAACAGGAAACCGCTCGAGCTGATCATCGACTACGCATTCCAGCAGGCGCTGATCCCGCGCCGCTATGCGGTCGAAGAACTGTTCGATGAGACGACGCGAGGATTGAATTGATGGCGGGTAATCCCAGGCGCTGGCAGATCGGGCTGGTCGGCTATGGCGAGGTCGGCAGGATTCTGGCCGAGGATCTGCGCCAGCAGGACATCAAGGTGTCAGCCTATGACATCAAGCTCGGTGGCGCGCAGGGCACGCCGCTAAGGGAGCATGGGGCGAGGTTCGGCGTGACGCTCGCGGCGTCTCATGCCGAGTTGACGGCGAAGTCCGACTTCATCATCTCCGCCGTCACGGCGAGCCAGGCCGTGCCGGTGGCAAAGGCCTGCGCGGCCGCGATCAACCAGGGCACCTGGTTCCTCGACTTCAACTCGGCCTCTCCCGGCGCCAAGCAGCGCGCCGCCGCACTGATCGACGGCGCGGCCGGACGATATGTCGAGGGCGCGGTGATGACCTCGGTGCCGCCGCACCGAATCAAGGTGCCGCTGCTGCTCGGCGGGCCAGGCGCGAAGGAACTGGAGCCGCTGCTGAACGCGATCGGCTTTGCGGCGAAGGTTGCCAGCGACAAGCTAGGGGTGTCCTCGGCGGTGAAGATGTGCCGCAGCATCATGATCAAGGGCCTCGAGGCCATGGTCATCGAGAGCTTTACGACCGCGCGCGCCTATGGTGTCGAAGATGCCGTGCTGGCGTCACTCACCGAGACATTCCCCGCCATCGACTGGGAGAAGCAGGGCGCCTATTTCTTCCAGCGCGTGATCGAGCACGGCCGCCGCCGGGCCGAGGAGGTGCGCGAGGTTGCGGAGACTGTGCGCGAGGCGGGACTGACGCCGTGGTCGGCGCAGGGCACGGCCGAGCGTCAGGCCTGGGTGGCTGATCTTGCCGATGAGGGGCTGTTCGGACCCAAGGGGACCAAGGAGTTCGCCCGCAGCGCGGACTGGCGCACCGAAGCGGATCGGATCCTGGCGAAGATCAATCGCGCGAAATAGGGCGGCTCCGGTTCAGGAACTCGCCGCGCAACAGCCATTGAGCTCGTCGCGGGCGCGGTCGATCAAATCCATCAGGCTTTTGGCTTCACGGACGACTTCGGTCGTGTGCTCAGTGCGGAACTCGGCGAGGATCATGCGAATGCACTTGTCGGCGGTCTCGAGCGTCCACAGCATGCGCGCCATCTCGTCCTCGGTGCGGATCGCCGCGGTATCGAGGCCCGACAGGACTTGGCCGATGCCGTTCAGCCGCTTGATGGCGGTCTCGGCGGGCGGCGTCCCGGCCCGAACAGAATGAGACTTGATGCTGCTGAATGCGTCGAACACGTCCATGCTTCCCGGTTGAATGCGGTCATCAGTGCGGCCTGGCCATGACCGGCACCGCGGGACTTGCAATGCACGCACCTATCGGGAATCGGGGAGCATCTACTATCCGGAAGAGTACCGGATTCGGAATTTTGGAGCTCTGGGCGGTAACATCGGACGTAATCCGGCTCCTTGCAATGCAGATATGCGTTGGAAGCGTTCACGGGCCTGGGCGGAAGAGCGTGGCCCGCTGCCGCGTAAAGGTCTGCCGGCCGCCTCTAAAGCCCATCATGACGTCAGGCAGCTCGGCGATGGCGAATCGGCCGTCCCTGGTATCAAGCACGATCAGATCGGCGGGATTGCCGACCTTGATGCCGTAGTCGCCGAGATTCATCAACCGCGCCGGCAGGTCCGTGACGAGGTCGAGGCAGATGTCGAAGTCGCTGACCGAGGCGTGCGCGACGTTGGCGTAGAAGTTCGCCATCCGCAGCAGCGAGGCGTCGCCAAACGGCGTGAAGGGATTGAGCACGTTGTTGGTCGCAACCGAGCACAGCACGCCGTCGCCGGCGAGCTTGTGGGCGAGCGTCAGCCCGCGCGGCGCATTGTGGGTGGCTTCGCGGCCCATCAGATAGAGATCGGTCGCTGGCAGAACGGTGACGGCAACGCCGGCCTTCGCCAACTGCGCCGTGGCAGCTTTCATCCGCTCCGGCGGCAATGCCGAGAGTTTCGTGGCATGGCCGATCGCGACGCGTCCCCCGTAGTTGCGGCGCTCGGTCTGGCGGCAGACTTCGTCGAGATGCCACCATGAGGGGTCGAGGTCGAAATCGAGATGGAGGTCGACATCGACGTCGAACTGCTCAGCGAGGTCGAAAATGCCCGCGAGATGGGCGTTTGGGTCAGTGTCCATGTAAGGGCAGCCGCCGATGACCTCGCCGCCGTCGCGCAGCGCCTGGATCAGCAGCTCCTCACTGCCGGGATCGTTGGTCAGGCCTTCCTGCGGGAAGACGCAGAGTTCGAGGTCGATCGCCCAGGCGTAGTCGCGCTTGAGCGCCTTGACCGCCTCGAAGCCGCGCAAGCCGATGCGCGGGTCAATTTCAACATGGGTGCGCATCCGCGTCGTGCCGTGCACGATGGCGCGCTCGAGCACTTTTGCGCCGCGCGCGTAGACGTCCTCGAAGGTAAAATCCTTCTTCATGCCGGCCACGGCGCGGATGGCCTCCGAGACGCTGCCGTGGTCGTGCCCGCAGCGGCCGAGGAGGCAGGCCTTGTCGAGATGGATGTGGCTATCGACGAAGCCGGGCAGGGCGAGGTGCCCGCCGAGGTCGACCTCGACGCCGTCGCAGGCCAGCTTGGGCTCGATCGCGGCGATGCGTCCGCCCTTCACGCCGATGTCGACGGGTGCGGCGGAAGAGCGCAACAGCGTGTTGCGGAAGATCAGGTCGAAGGCGGCTTGGGTGGTCATGGCGTCGGGTTTAGGTGTGGCAGCCTAGCGGAAGCTGTGGGAGCGGGCAGCTCCAGATTGTGGGCGACCAATACGTCGAATTGTCCAAAAAATATGCATGCACTTTGAGGTCTGGATTGTAGAATGCCGTGACCCCGGAGAACCCAACGATGTCCGCTCCTGTCAAAGCCGAACGCCCGATGACCGACGCCGAGATCGTGGAGGCTTACCTGACCGCTTCGATGATACCCGATCCCGATGCCGCCGCGGCCTATATGAAGCCGGGCACGCTGATCACGTTCACCGGCGGGCGCGAGTTCGATCATCCGCGCGGGCCGACCGGCTTCAATGCCAAGCGCTATCGGTGGGTGAAGAAGAAGATGGCCCGGTTCGACGTGTGTCCGGGCGCAGATGAGACCGTGGTCTACAGCGTGGGCACGCTCTATGGCGAGTGGATCGACGGCACGCCGTTCGAGGGCAACCGCTATGTCGACCGCTTCGTCGTGAGAGACGGCCAGATCGTGAAGATGGACGTGTGGAACGATAGCGCCGAGCGCATTCTGGTTCAGCGCGGAATTGAAGCCTAACCGCGCCTCGCGACTTTCGGCAGCTTGACCACGCGGTCGCTCGTCACTTCCTCCGCATACGGCGCGAGAATATCGAGGAGATCGCGGGCGCGCTGCGGGGTGGGGGCCACCAGCGCGCGATTGGCCACGGAATCCAGGTGATGATGCATCAAGTCCATCACCTTGGCCTCGTTCCCCTTGGCGAGCGCCGAGATGATGGCACGGTGCTCGTTGATGCCGCATTCGGTGGAATGCGGCCGGCTGTAGAGCGACAGCGTCAGGCAGCAGCGATAGGCGACCTCGCTGACGTAGCGCACCAGGATCGGGCTGTTCGTCATGTGCGCGAGCAGGATGTGGAATTCGGTGGCGAGCCGGATCGAGACCGCGTCCGTGCCGCCGAGGGCGCGATCCTCGGCGTCGACATGGGCGTTCAGCTCGGCAATCTGCGTCTTGGTCAGCTTGCCCGCGAGCTGGCGGACGACGAGACGCTCGAGCTCGATGCGGATGTCGAAGGCATCGCGCGCCTCCTGCCAGCTCGGCGTCGCCACCACCGCGATCCGGTTACGGCGCAGTTCGACCAGGCCTTCGGCGGCGAGCTGTCCCAGCGCATGACGGGCAATGGTGCGGCTGACGCCAAAGCGCTCGCCAAGTGCATCCTCCGGCAGCTTGGCGCCGGGCTCGAGCGCTTGCTCGATGATGGCGCGCCGGAGCGCGCGGCAGATCACGCTGACCTTGTCCGACGATTCGGAAGTCTTGCTGCTTGCGCGCGCCGCCATCGGCGAATCCTGTAGGGGTGACACCATTCCTTAGCACAGGCTCGCGCCAATTCCGCGCTCCAATTGCATGCAGTTTGGCGCCCGGACTGCCTAAATCGAATCCGGCCATTGGGTGCGACGTTTCACCAGGCCGTTGGTTTCGCGGGCCGTGAAGGCTGGCATTCAGCTGGCTTGCACTTTTGGGGTGATGTGCATGCAAGCCAATATCAGTTTGACGGCCAGCCCGTTCCCGAAGGTGCTGCCGCGACCGCCATCGAGCTGTCCGAGGGTGGCGACTTTTTCGCACTGGTCGGCCCGTCCGGATGCGCGCTCGTCGTCGAGGGCTATCAACTCGCCCGCGCGCCGAGAGTTGCGGGCGATGTACCGCGCCAACTCGGCAAGCTCGAAGGCTTCCAGCTTGTGTGGCAGCCCTTGTCGGATCGGCTCGGCGGCTGGTTCGAGCAGCAGCTGAGCTGTGAATGAGGCGGCGGTCCTCGACCGGATCTAGCTAAAAAGGCGATAGCTGGTAAACCCTGCCTCGTCTGGCGCCCGCTGCATTGATGCGTTATCAGCTCCGCGATTGCGTCTCGACACCGGTCGATGACCCCCTTGAGGAGCCCTCCGATGCGTCTTCCCATCATTGTTCTGGCCGTGACATGTCTTGCCGGCGCAGCCTCAGCCGAAGACCTCACGGGCACGCTCCAGAAGGTGAAGGAGACCCGGAAGATCACGCTGGGCTACCAGGAGGCCTCGGTCCCGTTCAGCTATCTCGACGGCAACCAGAAACCGGTCGGCTTTGCCATGGATATCTGCCTCAGGATCGTCGAGGCCATGAAGAAGCAGCTCGGCATGCCCGACATTTCGGTCGAGACTCTCGCGGTGACGTCGTCGAACCGCATCCCGCTGATGGTCAACGGCACGCTCGACCTGCATTGCTCGGCGACGACGAACAACGCGGACCGCCAGAAGCAGGTCGCCTTCACCAACACGCATTTCCTCAGCGCGACCCGATTCGCGGCCAGGAAAGCCGCGAAGATCAACACCATCGACGATCTCAAGGGCAAGGCGGTCACGGCAGTGGCCGGCTCGGTCAACCTGACCCAGCTCGCCAAGGTCAATACCGAGCGCAATCTCGGCATCAACATCATGCCGGCCAAGGACCAGGCCGAGGCCTTCCTGCTGCTGGAGACCGACCGCGCCCAGGCCTACGCGCTCGACGACGTCCAGCTCGCGGTCGCGATCGCGCGCTCGAAGGAGCCGCAATCGTTCATGATCAGCGAGGAGGCCTTCTCCAAGCCCGAGCCCTACGGCATCATGCTGCGGCGGGAGGATGCACCATTCAAGGCACTGGTGGATCGTGCAACGGCAGAGCTCTATGCGAGCCCGGAAATCGAGGCGCTCTACAGGAAGTGGCTGGAATCGCCAACGCCGCCCAACGGCCTCAACTACAACGTCCCGATGTCGCCGGCCTTGCGCAACGCTTTCAAGAAGCCGAGCTCCAGCGCCGATCCTGACGTTTACGTGGTGAATTGAGGCGAGCGCGATCGCGGGCGGCGTGCCGCCTGGCGGCACGCCGGCGTTCGGGAATTCCACCAGAATCCGCCGAGACCTTGTCGCCATTTCGTGATCGGCTCATGATTGCGAGTTATTAGATAGCATCCTATCTAATTTGAATGGCTCCCTCGCAGGCTCACATCCACGCCGAAATCGCCCGGCTGATCGCGCGTCTCGGGCGGATGTGGCGGCGCGAATCGGATTCTGCGCTGTCCGAGCACGGCTTGTCCTATGCCACCGCGATTCCGCTGCTGGTGCTGTCGCGCCAGGGCGAGAATGTCCGCCAAGGCGTGCTCGCGGACGAGCTCGGCATCGAGGGGCCGTCGCTGGTGCGCCTGATCGACCTGCTCCAGGCCGACGGCCTGGTCGAACGCCGCGAGGATCCCACCGATCGTCGTGCCAAAACGCTACATTCGACAAAAGCGGGCGTGGCCAAGGTCGAGGAGACCAAACGGGTGCTGCGCCGGGTACGGGCCAGCCTCCTGAAGGATATCGGCCCCGAGGAACTTGCGATAACATTCGAGACTCTTCGGCGCATCGAACAGCGGGCCAGTCGCTTGCAAGACCTCAAGACCGGTCTTGAGAAGACTGGTCCCGAGAAGACTGGTCCCGAGGCGAAATAGCCATGCGCGAAGACGAGCCGTTCCTGGTCCGCCACGCGGACCTCATTTTTGCTTTGAAGACGTTCGCCGCGTCGATGCTGGCGCTCGTCATCGCGCTGGCGATGGATTTGCCACGGCCTTATTGGGCAATGGCGACCGTCTACATCACCTCGCAGCCGCTGGCGGGGGCCACCAGCTCGAAGGCGTTCTTCCGCGTCATGGGCACGCTGGTCGGCGCCGTCATGACGGTGGCGCTGGTGCCGAACCTGATCGACGCGCCGGAACTGCTCTGCCTTGCCATCGCGCTCTGGGTCGGGCTTTGCCTCTATCTGTCGCTGCTCGATGGGACGCCGCGCAGCTACGTCTTCATGCTGGCCGGATACACGGTGGCGCTGATCGGTTTTCCGGCGGTCTCCGAGCCCGGTGCCATCTTCGACACCGCGGTGGCAAGGCTCGAGGAGATCTCGCTCGGCATCATCTGTGCAAGCCTGGTCTCCACCATCGTCTTTCCCCGCAGCGTCGCGCCGGCGGTCGCCCACCGCGTCGATAGTTGGCTGGCGGACGCGCGCCGCCTTAGCCAGGTCGTGCTGTTGCGGCAAGGTACTGCCGAGACCCGCCGCGGCAAGCGCCTCAAGCTTGCGACCGACATCGTCGAGATCGACACGCTCTCCACCCATCTTGCCTATGACCGCTTGACCGACCGCAACGCGGTGACGGGCCTTGGCGAAATCCGGCTCCGGATGTTGACGCTGCTGCCGGTTATCGCCTCGATCGAGGATCGACTGGCCGCCCTGGGCGAAGAAGCCCTGGGCCGGCAGCCCGAGCTGAAGCGGCTGCTGGAGGATCTGGCGCAATGGGTCGTGAGCGACGTCGGTGCACGGCAACCGGCCGAGCGGATCCGCGCCGCAATTGCGGAGCAGCAGGCGGTACTCGATGACAGCGCTGACTGGGAACGGATCATCACGACAAGTCTGCTGTTGCGGTTGCGCGAACTCGTCGATCTCTCGCGCGATTGCCGCGAGCTGACCGAGGCGATCGCCGACAACCGCAACGTCTCGACGCTTGAACTGGCTTTCCATTCCGAGGCCGGCGCCGCGCCGGTGCGCCACAGGGATCGCGGCCTCGCGTTGTGGTCGGCAGCCGGAGCGGCCGCGGCCATCCTGATCTGCTGCGCATTCTGGATCGGCACCGGCTGGCCGGACGGCGCCTCGGCGCCGATGATGGCGGCGGTCGCCTGCTCGTTCTTCGCCGCGCAGGACGAGCCGGCGCGCTTCATCCGCAGCTTCGGCCTGTGGTCGCTGGTCGCGATCGTCGTCGTCGCGATCTACCTGTTCGCACTGGTGCCCGCGATCTCCCATCTCGAGGTCCTGGTCCTCGCGCTGGCGCCGACCTTCCTGCTCTATGGCTTCCTGATCAGCCGGCCGGCGACGGCGGGCGCAGGCATGGCGCTCGCGGCGAACACCGCGACGCTGCTGGCAATTCAGTCGACCTACAACGCGGATTTTGCCGCCTATGCCAATTCCGCGGTCGCCTTCTTCGTCGGCGTTCTCATCGCCGAGATCGTGACCAGGATCGCGCGTGGGGTGGGCGCGGAGTGGATTGCCAACCGCCTGGTGCTGTCGAACTGGAAGACGCTTGCGGTCGCAGCCGAACGCCGCGGCGGGCGCGACCGAGCGGAGTTCGCCGGCCTCATGCTGCACCGGCTCGGGCTGCTGGTGCAGCGTATCGCCTTTCTCTCGGAGAGCGACCGGCGCGACGCCGACAGTCTGGTCCAGCTCCGCATCGGCATCAACATCATCGACCTGCGCCGCGCCCGCTACGGCCTTGCGGCATCCACCATTGCCGTCATCGACGACATGCTCGATCAGCTCGCCATGGCCTGCCGCAGCTACGCGGGTAACGGGATGCCGGCCCAGCTGCTGACGAGCGTCGACCGGGCACTGGTCCAGGCGGTGAAGGATCCCAATGACAGTGCGCGCGAAGACGCCCTGATCGGTCTCGTGGGCATCCGCCGTGGCCTGTTTCCGGACGCGCCGGCCTACCGGCCGCGCGCAGAAAGTGTTGCGGCATGAGATATGTGATCGACATCTACGGTGTGCTGGTGCCGGCGCTACTGCTCTGGATCATCGTCGCCTACGTCCTGAGCGCGCTACTGCGCCGGCTGATGCAGCGCTTCGACCTCTACCGGCTGGTGTGGCACCGCGCGCTTTTCGATTTCGCGATTTTCGTCTGCCTGCTCGGCGGCGTCGTCTATCTCTCGGAGTACCTCACATGAAGGGCAATCTTGCCTTGTTCGGTCGCATTGCGCTGACCGTCCTTGCCGTCGTCGCCGCGCTCGTCGTCGGCCGCGAGCTCTGGGTCTACTACATGGAGTCGCCCTGGACCCGCGACGGCCGCGTGCGCGCCGATGTGGTCCAGGTTGCTCCTGATGTCTCCGGCTTCGTCACCGAGGTGCTGGTCAAGGACAACCAGAAGGTCGGTCGCGGCGACGTTCTGTTCCGGATCGATCGGGAGCGCTTTGCGCTGGCGCTGCGGCAGGCCGATGCATCGGTGGCCGGTCATCAGGCCACGCTCGACCAGGCCAATGCCGATCTGAAACGCTACAGCACGCTGACGACCGATGCAGTCTCGCAGCAGAAGCAGGAGCAGGTCCTGGCCACCCAGCTCCAGGCCAAGGCTGCCTTCGATGCGGCCGTCGCCGATCGCGCCGTGGCGCAGCTCAACCTCGATCGCAGCGAGATCCGTGCCTCCGTCAACGGCGTGATCACCAACATGGATTTGCGCCCCGGCGCCTACGTCACCGCGGGCAAGGGCGTGATGGCGCTGGTCGACACCGACACGCTGCATGTCGAAGGCTATTTCGAGGAGACCAAGCTCGCGCGCATCCGCGTCGGCGACAGGGTCCAGGTCCGCCTGATGGGCGAGAAGACCACCCTCGCGGGTCACGTCGAGAGCATCGCCGCCGGTATCGAGGACCGCGACCGTGCGGAAGGCGCGAGCCTTCTCGCCAACGTCAACCCGACGTTCAGCTGGGTGCGGCTCGCCCAGCGCGTGCCGGTGCGGATTGCGCTCGACCCGAAGCCCGAAGCCTTGTCACTGGTGGCGGGGCGTTCCGCGACGGTAGAGGTATTGGACTAACGCAGCGAGCGGCTGATCGTGCTTGGGCTGGGGAAAACCGGCAACAAGCGTTTCAATGCCAAACCGTAACGCTAATCCTGACTCGCTTGTGTTGAGTCGGGGGACTGTATGGGCGTTTGGTTTTTAGTCCTGGCAGCCTGTGTCGTGGGCGCGTTGCTCCTCTTGGCGTTCTGCCGATAGCGCCGATAGCAGATGCAATTGTTGCTGCGAAGCATCAGCGAGCCGCGGAATAGCGGTTCCAGAGCAATGGTTTTTGACTGTGCATGGATGAACGCGTTCACTTCCGGGATCGGAGGCGGACGTGAGCTGGTTGTTTGTGTTTCTCATTGCCGCAAGCGCAGTCGTTCTGATCGCCCATGCGATTGACGCGATGCGTTCTTGAAAGGGCCTTTGATTCGGTTTCGTCGGTAGCTCGGTAAGCGCCGAAATGTTCCGAGGCGGGCAAGCATCAATTTGAGGAACCTGGCCCTGCGAGCCAAGGTTGTCACAGCAGGAGGAATACGATCATGCTTGCGTTCTATCTGCCGTTCATCATTTTCGGGGCGATCTTCGAAGCGATTTCGAATCAGAATGTATCTGCGCCGATCCAGGAGCCGCCAAGCTTCGACTAAACCCCCTGCGCCAAAGCGAGGCGTATTCGAGGTTGGTGAGCCCGGCGCCGTGGCTGGACTGCGGCAGGAACAGATTCCGGAGGCCTTCGGCACGGGCCAGCGGCTTCAGCTCCCTCGACGACGGGATAGACTTTTCACGGACCGAGCTCCTCCGCCTCGCGATAGAACCGTTCCTCGTTCGGATAGATGTGCCGGTCCATGAAGCTCTCGAGCTTGCGCTTGAGTTCGACGACCTTGGGCGACATCGAATAGAGCATCTTTCGTCCCCTTGACCGGGTAGGGCGGGCCTACGCGATTTCGAGATAGTCGGGGCCGGGAAGTGTCGGGAAGGGTGCCGTCGGGAGCGTCTGGTACCAGAATGCGACCGAGGCGATGTCGTCCTGCAACGGAAGATATTTTCCGTCCCTCGCGCCAGGCAGCCAGCCCAGCGCCTGGATGGTCACGCGCAGATCGCTGCGGAAGCGCACGGGATCGGGGATGTGCCAGCGATAGAGGCCAAAGCGCTGCTGCGATCTGTAGACGCCGTCGGGGCGGATCACCTGCGGCAGGCCAGCATAGGGCGTGGTGAATTCCTGGTAGCGCGATTGCTGGAACGGGGCCTGGCCGGCATGGGCGACATGGGGATCGAAATTGTAGGCGCCGCAGAAGTAATCCTCGGTGCCGGTGCCGCAGATGGTCGGGAACGCGCCGTCGCCGTCGATGAAGAACTTGATCTCGCCTTCGCCCCACCAGCCGTTGTTGTGGACGCCCCAGGCCATGTAGGTGCCGACATAATGGCCCGCGCCCCTGGCGCCATCGAGGATGGTGTAGACCTCCTTGTAAGCCAGCGGGTTGGTGCGACGGAATTGCGCATGGAAATAGGCGCAGTCCTCAGGCACGTCGGTCAGCGTGTAGTTGATCTGGTAATAGATGGTGAGTGCTTCATCGCTGCGGTTCTCCAGCGTGAACCGCGCGCGCTTGCGGAACGGCATCTCCCAGTAGCAGTTGAAGGCGCGGCCGGGATTGACGCAGACGGCGAGCGAGGAGACCTGGGCGAACTCCTCCCAGCCGCAGGTAAAGAAATCGCCGGCCGGACATTCCACGCTCGGCTGCTGCTGGTCATCCCAGTAGATGCGCAGGATCGAGTGGCGCAGGCGTCCGCGTGCCAGCGTCATCCAGATCTGCTGGATCGCCCCCTGGCCCTCGATGTCGGCGAGGGTGAAGGTCGTACCGGGCTCGATGACGACGTAAGGAGAGATCTTCCAGCCCTGGCCGAGATCGCGGGCCTGGCGCGCGGCGGGGCCGTCGACCGACATGCCGCCCTTGCCCTTCTCGCCGGTGAAATTCTCCGGGCTGATCGAGCGCGTCAGCGCATTCGAGAGGCGCGACAGATTGCCGAGATGCATGCCCAGTCCGGAAAACGTCATGATGTCCTCGATCCAAGGTGAGCGAGGCCTTGCTATATCGCTCCCGAACTGACCAAAACATGAAGACCGCACGCAGAATTGTCCGCACGCGGTCGAGGGGCGTCATGCGACGCGATATTCCTTGAACTTCTCGCGCAGCGCCGATTTCAGCACCTTGCCGGTGCCGGTCATCGGGAATTCGTCGAGGAATTCGACGGCATCCGGCAGCCACCAGCTCGCGATCCTCGGGCGCATGTGGTCGAGCAGCGTCTTGCCGTCGACGGTCGCGCCCTTCTTGCGGACGACGAGGAGCAGGGGGCGCTCCTGCCATTTCTCGTGCGCGATGGCGACCACGGCGGCCTGCAGCACGTCGGGGTGAGACAGGGCGATATCCTCGAGCTGGATCGAGGAGATCCACTCGCCGCCGGACTTGATCACGTCCTTGGAGCGGTCGGTGAGGGTGACGTGGCCCTGCGGGTCGATCACGGCCATGTCGCCGGTCATCAGCCAGCCGTCGCTGTCGAGGCCTTCATCGAGCTTCATGTAGCCCGACGCGACCCAGGGACCGCGGGCCCGCAGATGGCCGACGGTCTTGCCGTCGCGCGGCAGCTCAACGCCGGCATCGTCGACGATGCGCAAGGCCGTGCCGAAACAGGCGCGGCCCGAGACCTGGCGCCGGTCGAATTTCTCCTTCTCGCTGAGATGCTCCGAGCCGGGCCGCAGGCCCGGCATCGAGCAGCCCAGCGCCTCGGTCATGCCCCAGGCCTGGATGTAGTCGACATCGTACTCGCGCTTGAGCTTCTCGACCATCGCGCGCGGCGGGGCTGAGCCCGACGACAACGTTGCGCGCAGCGTCGTGAACTTGTTGCCGGTGCGCCCGAGCCAGTCGAGCAGGATCAGCCAGAAGCTCGGCACGCCCGCCGAGAGCGTTACCTTCTCGCCTTCCAGCAGTTCGTAGAGCTTGTCGGGCTCGTAGTTGCGGCCGGGCAGCACCAGCTTGGAGCCGGTATAGGGCGCGGTGAACGGCATGTTCCAGCCATTGCCGTGAAACAGCGGCGCCATCGGCATCATCACCTCGCGCACGCCTTCAACGTGGCCCGGCAGGAAGTCGAAATTGCAGCAGGTCATGGTCTGCAGGATCGCGGCGCGGTGCGAATAGATCACGCCCTTGGGATTGCCCGTCGTGCCCGAGGTGTAGCAGATGGTGGAGGCGGACTTTTCGTCGAACTCCGGCCAGGCGAAGCCGGCCTCGTCTTCCTTCTCCAGCAATTCCTCGTAGCAATGCACGTTGGCAAGCGTCGTCTCCGGCATCCGCTCGCGCGCGGACATCACGACATAGGCCTCGACCGTCTTCAGCTGCGGCGCGATCGCCTCGATGATCGGCAGCGTGGCACGGTCGATGAACAGCAGCCGGTCTTCGGCGTGGTTGATGATGTAGACGAGTTGCTCGGGAAACAGCCTCGGATTGACGGTGTGCAGCACGTAGCCCATGCCCGGTGCCGCATAGAACATCTCGAAATGGCGGTGGGTATTCCAGGCCAGCGTGCCGACGCGATCGCCTTGCGTCATGCCGAACCGCTTTAAGGCCAGGGCCATGCGCTTGATGCGGGGATGGGCGTCGGCATAAGTATAGCGGTGGATGTCGCCCTCGATCTCGCGCGCGACGATTTCCGCTTCGCCGTGATAATCGGCGGCGTACTGGATCAGGCCGCTGATCAGCAGCGGCATGTCCATCATCAATCCCTGCATGGCCTCCTCCGGATTTGCCACGTCGCCGCATGGCGTAGGCTTGTGATTTGCGCGGAGGGTAGCGGAACGTCACGCGGCGTTCACGCAAAAAACAGCTGCCGTGATTGCATGCATCTCTTTTTCAGGGCTAACGTGCGGTTGAGCTGCCTTGCGAAGCAGCATCCGCCGTGGAGAGAACGAATGTCAGCGGAAAGACACAAGACCGGCACGGCCGGCGAGCCTACGCTCGATATTTCCGCGCTCCGCGCGCGCTATCGCGACGAGCGCGACCGCCGTCTGCGCGCCGAGGGCAAAGCCCAGTACGTCGAGGTCACCGGCGAATTCGGCCGCTATCTCGACGATCCCTGGGCCGATCCGGGCTTTGTGCGCGAGCCTGTCAGCGAACAGACCGAGGTGCTCATCGTCGGTGGCGGTTTTGGCGGCCTGCTCTGTGGTGCGCGTCTGCGCGAAGCAGGCATCGTGGATTTTCGTATCGTGGAAAAGGCCGCCGATTTCGGCGGCACCTGGTACTGGAATCGCTACCCTGGAGCGGCCTGCGATACCGAGAGCTATATCTATTTGCCGCTCCTGGAGGAGACCGGCTACATGCCGGTGCGCAAATATGCGCGAGCGCCCGAGATCTATGAGCATTCCCGCCGTATCGGCCGTCACTTCTCGCTCTATGGGCGCGCGCTGTTTCAGACCGTGATCTCGCGCATGACCTGGCAGGAGCAGGAGGCGCGTTGGCTGGTCGAGACAGATCGTGGCGACCGCATCCGCGCGCGCTTCGTCATTCTCGCCGGCGGACCGCTGAGCCGTCCGAAGCTGCCGGGCATCCCCGGCATCGAGACGTTCAGAGGCAACAGCTTCCACACCAGCCGGTGGGACTACGCCTACACCGGCGGCAGCGCCGAGGGCGGCCTGACTGGACTCGCCGACAAGCGCGTCGGCATCATCGGCACCGGCGCCACCGCCGTGCAATGCGTGCCTCATCTCGGCCGCTCCGCGAAGAAACTCTACGTCTTCCAGCGCACGCCCTCCGCGATCGGCGTGCGCGATGACCGTCCGACGGATCGAGCCTGGGCGGACAGCCTCAAGCCGGGCTGGCAGCGCGAGCGCATGGACAATTTCACTGCCGTGATCTCGGGCGAGCCGTTCGAGCAGGACCTGGTGCAGGACGGCTGGACCGGCCTGCTCGGCGAGATCCTGCTGGCGCCGCGCCGGCAACCGCAGCCGATGACCTCGATGGAGGAGGCGCTGAAGGTCATCGAGCAGGCCGACTACCGGAAGATGGAAGAGATCCGCGCCCGCGTCGACGCGGTGGTGAAGGACGAAGCAGCCGCGGCCGCGCTGAAGCCCTGGTACAAGGCGTTCTGCAAGCGGCCGTGCTTCCACGACGAATATCTCGACACTTTTAATCAACCCAATGTGCATCTCGTCGACACCAAAGGGCAGGGCGTCGAGCACATCACGGAGAATGCCGTCGTCGTCGACGGCAAGGCCTACGAGCTCGACTGCCTGATCTATGCCAGCGGCTTCGAGGTCGGCACCGATTACGCGCGCCGCATGGGGTTCGAGGTCTACGGCCGCGATGGCACCAGCCTGTCCGAGCGCTGGCGCGACGGCGTCAAGACGATGCACGGCTTCTACAGCCGCGGTTTTCCGAACTGCTTCCTCATCGTCACGGTGCAGGCCGGCCAGAGCGCCAACTTCCCGCACATCATCGACGAGCAGTCGCAGCACATCGCCTATGTCATCGACCAGGCGCGCCAGCGCGGCGCCAGGACGCTGGAGCCCACCGTCGCCGCCGAGAACGCCTGGGTCGAGGAGGTGGTCAAGGCCGCGATCGGCCGCCAGACCTATCTCGCCGAATGCACGCCCGGCTATTACAACAACGAGGGCGTGTTCGATCCCATCGCCGCCAGAAACAGCCAGTACTGGCGCGGCCCGGTGGCGTTCCTCCGGATGCTCGACAGATGGCGCAAGGAGGGCAATCTGGACGGCCTGGAATTGACTTACGGGACCGCTGCGGAGGTCAGGGCTTGAGCGACATGATCCCGTCGCCGACAGGCGCCACGCGGCTCCACGTCATCGTCGGCGATCCCATCGCGCAGGTGCGCTCGCCCGCGGGCGTGTCGGCTGCCTTTGCTGCGCGCGGGCACGACAGCATTCTCGTGCCTGTTCAGGTGGCGCCAGGGGATTTGGCCGATTTCCTCTCGGTGGCAACGCGGCTGAAGAACCTCGACGGCATCGTCGTGACCATCCCGCACAAGTTCGCCTGCTATCAAGCCTGCGCAAGCGCGACGGCGCGGGCGCATTTTCTGCGGACCGTGAACCTGATGCGCCGGCGCCCCGACCGCGCATGGCATGGCGACATGGTCGACGGCCTCGGCTTCATCGGCGCGGCGCGGGCGAAGGGGATCGACCCTGCGGGCATGAGGGCGCTGCTTGTCGGCGCGGGCGGTGCGGGCTCGGCGATCGCTCTTGAACTGGTCGAGGCCGGGGTAAGCGAACTGGCGATCCATGACAGCCTAGCCGAGCGCCGCAACGCCCTGATCGACCGGCTCAGCGGCCTCGGCAAGGCGCCCGTGCGGGCCGGCACCATGGACCCCGCAGGCTTCGATTTCGTCGCCAATGCGACGCCTGCAGGGATGAATGATGGCGATCCGCTTCCGGTCGATGTGGTGCGGCTTGCGCGATCGGCCTATTGCGGCTGTGTCATCACAAAGCCCGAGGTCTCGCCGTTCATCGCGGCCGCCCGCACGCTCGGCTGCGTCACCGGGACTGGCACGGACATGTACCGGCAGCACCAGAGCATCATGGTGGATTTCCTGCTGGGAACGGACGAGGCGTGAGCGCTGGTGTCAAGGATTTTGCTTGCATTGATTGTATCATCCGGGACTTGAGCGATTGCAACTGACGTAGGATCATGCGCTTGCGCGAGCCGGTCGCGCAGCAGCAAGAGGAAAGCGCAATGATCAAGGGCAGGACAGTCGCAAGGGCGGTGATTGGCGCGACCGCGCTGCTGCTCTCCCTGCCTTCGGCCGAGGCCGCGCAATGCGGCAGCTCGCCGGCTGGCTTCGAGGCCTGGAAGCGCGAGTTCAGCGCGGAGGCGCAAGGCAAGGGGATCGGCCCCACCGCGCTGTCGGCGCTGATGCAGACCAATTACGCCAGCGCCACCATTGCTGCCGACCGCGGCCAGCGCAGCTTCTCGCTGACGCTGGACCAGTTCCTCGCCAAGCGCGGCGCCACCACAATCGTCGCCAAGGGGCGGCAACTCAAGCAGTCGCAGGCCGCCTTGTTCGCCTCGATCCAGCAGCGCTATGGCGTCCCGCCCGGGCCGCTGATCGCGATCTGGGGCATGGAGACCGGCTTCGGCAGCCAGCGCGGCAACCAGAACATGCTGTCGTCGATCGCGACGCTCGCTTATGATTGCCGCCGTCCCGAATTCTTCACGGACCAGCTCTATGCAGCGCTGAAGCTGATCGACCGCGGCACCCTGTCGGGATCGACCCGCGGGTCCATGCATGGCGAGGTCGGCCAGACCCAGTTCATGCCCAAGAACATCCTGGCCTATGGCACCGGTAATCTCGATGTCGCCGCCAATGCGCTGAACTCGACGGCCAATTTCCTCAAGGCCCATGGCTGGCGTGCGGGAGCCGGTTACCAGCCGGGCGAGCCGAATTTCGCAGCGATCGAGGCCTGGAATGCCGCCGGCGTCTATCAGAGGGCAATTGCGCTGATGGGCCGGCAGATCGACGAGGGAGGAGGGGCGGCGGCCTCGCGCTGATGAGTTGCGCGAACCGGCGTCCACTTCGCTCGAAAACGCTCTCGCTCAGCAAGGCGTGATGCACTGGTGCGAGAAAGTTGTTGCACTTGGGAACCGACGGCACGAGGTTTGCTTTGATCCGTTTCAGGGCTGGGAATGAGGAGACTCAACTATGGCAACCCAGATCGTGATGGACCAGACTGGCGACACCCGCCACGAGTTTGATCCTGGCAATGCCGAAGCGCTAGCGCGAGCCGAGCAGCGCTTTCGGGAGCTGACCGGAGCCGGCTTCACCGCTGCCTTCCGAACCGGACCCGGCGAAGTCACCCGGATCAAGTCGTTCGATCCGACCGCGCAGGAAACGCTGTTCTATCCCCGCTTGGTCGGCGGTTGATCTGAGCTGCTCATGTTCGCGGCACTGTGGTTCCGCGCGCCCGCGCGTGCCCGTTTGCACGCGCTGCGCGAACTCTACCGGCGCTTCTTCGGCGAGAACACGCCCGATGCGCGGGGCCGCCGGCTTCTGGCCGAGTGGCTGACGCCGGAGCAGCGCGCACAGTTCGAGCAGCACCGGTATTTCGACGTCATCGGCTGCGATACCGGCAAGAAGTACCGCATTCACTACGGCACCGCCGCCAACGTCCACGAGGTCGACGATGCCGGTCACGCGACCATGGGGTGGTGCTTCGTCCCCTCAGGCTTCCTCGTGCCCGGCGACGTGATGCTCGCGCAGAAGATCGCGCTCGAGACGGATGAAAAGAGCGCACTCGCGCTCGCCAACCGGTTTCCGCCGGCGACGCATTCAGAGCACTTTTACCGGCGGCCGTTTTAGGGACGCCGGTGCGATGCACTCAGTAATGCGTGGTGCGATAGGCATCCAGCGCATGCGCCGCAAAGATGCCGATGCTGCAAAGGGCGAGGACCGCGGAGATCAGTTCAATCATAGCTCGGCCTCCTGTCGCGGCTGCGCGGCCAGGTTCTGGCAGCAGGCATAGTCGTAGATCAGGTCGAGGAGGAATTGCATGGTAGCCGACCCTGTATTTATTTTGATAACGACTTAACCGGCCATCTGTTTCAGGGGTGTTTCGTCGCATCGGGAAAGAGGTTTCGCGGGGAACCCTGGGCTGGTTTGTGCGCCGCGGACCCGTTACATCGCAATTTCGCTAAATCCCTTGAGCCGCGCACTCTTGGCGGCGGCGCACCACGTTGCGAGGCAAAATCATGGCGCAGGTCGAGTGGTTCGACGATCTCACCATCGGAATGCGGTTCAAGTCGCCGGAGGTGGTGGTCACCGAGGCCGATATTAAGCGCTTCGCCGCCGAGTACGATCCGCAGCCGATGCACCTCGACCATGAGGCGGCCAAGGCGACCCTGTTCAAGGGGCTGGCTGCCTCGGGATGGCACACCGCCGCGATTGCCATGAACCTCGCGATCCAGGCCCGCCCGTTCGGCCCGCATCCCCTGATCGGCGCCGGTGTCGACGGGCTGCGCTGGACCATGCCGGTGCGGCCCAACGACCGTCTGCATCTGGTTGGGGAGGTCATGAGCCTGACGCCTTCGAAGTCGAAGCCGCAGGGCATCGCGCTGGTGAAATGGACCATGTTCAACCAGAACGGCGAGGAGGTTTACACGTTCACTCCGATTGCGATCGTGCCGCGACGGGGATAGGGCCGGGCGCTGGCCGTTGTCTCGTGGAGAACCGGAAGTAACTTGCCGCGCCAGCCGTCAGGATCGGCGTGATCGCCTTTCACCGGCTCAACGACACGGTCTTTCGCAAGACCGTGCTCGTTCCGTTGCTGATCTTAGGGATTTCCCTGATCTAATGCCCTTGACTAGTGCCCTTGGGCTTCGTGAAGTCCCTGGACGGGTGCCGCGCTGGTGTCGCTGCCGTGATGCAGCAGCGGCTTGTTGCCGGTGATGGTTCTGAGCAGCACGTAGAACACCGGCGTCAGGAACAGGCCGAACACGGTGACGCCGATCATGCCGGAGAACACCGCAACCCCCATCGCCCGCCGCATCTCCGAGCCCGCGCCGGTCGAGAGCACCAGCGGCAGCACGCCCATGATGAACGCCATCGACGTCATCAGGATCGGACGCAGCCGCAGCCGGCTCGCCTCGATCGCGGCGCGGATCGGCGTGCGTCCGGTGAATTCGAGCTCGCGCGCGAATTCGACGATCAGGATCGCGTTCTTGGCGGAGAGCCCGACCAGCACGATCAAGCCGATCTGGGTGAAGACGTTGTTGTCGCCCTTGGAGATCCAGACGCCGAACATTGCAGCGAGCAGGCCCATCGGCACGATCATGATGATCGAGAGCGGCAGGGTCAGGCTCTCATAGAGCGCGGCGAGCACGAGGAACACCAGCAGGATCGCCAGCGGGAACACCCAGATGCCGGAATTGCCGGCGATGAACTCCTGATAGGTCAGGTCGGTCCATTCGAAAGCGAAGCCGGGTGGAAGCACCTCCGCCGCGATCCGCGTCGCCGCCTCCTGCGCCTGGCCGGAGGAGAAGCCCGGCGCGGCGGCCGCGTTGATGTCGGAGGACAGGAAGCCGTTGTAGCGGATCGCGCGCTCCGGCCCCGCGCTCTGGCGGATCTTGAGCAGCGCCGACAGCGGCACCATGTCGCCGGATGACGAGCGCACCTTCAACTGCCTGATGTCGTCGGCACGGGCGCGGAACGGCGCGTCGGCCTGGACCCGGACCGAGTAGGTGCGGCCAAACTTGTTGAAGTCGTTGACGTAGTAGGACCCCAGGTAGATCTGCAGCGTGTTGAACACTTCCGTCACCGGCACGCCCAATTGCAGCGCCTTGGTGCGGTCGATATCGGCGAACAGCTGGGGCACGTTGACCTGGAAGCTCGAGAACACGCCGGCGATCTCAGGCGCCTTCTGCATCGCCGCCATGAACGCTTTCGTCGCCTCGTTCAGCGCGTCATAGCCGAGACCGGCGCGATCCTCGATCTGCAGCTTGAAGCCGCCGATGGTGCCGAGGCCGTTGACCGGCGGCGGCGGGAACATGGCGATGAAGGCCTCCTGGATACCCGCATACTTCTTGTTCAGCTCGGCCGCGATCGCGGGACCGCTGAGCGAGGGATCCTTGCGTTCGTCGAACGGTTTCAGCGTCGAGAACACGATGCCGGCGTTGGATGAGTTGGTGAAGCCGGAGATCGACAGGCCCGGGAAGGCGACCGAGCTCTCGACACCGGGCTGGGTCAGCGCGATGTCGCTCATCTTGCGGATCACCTCTTCGGTGCGGTCCAGCGTTGCGCCATCGGGCAGGCGGGCGAAGCCGACGAGGTACTGCTTGTCCTGGCCAGGCACGAAGCCGCTCGGCACCTGCTGGAACAGGAAGGCGGTGAGGCCGACCAGCACCACATAGAGGCCCATCACCGCGGCCTTGCCCGAGATCACCTTGGTGACGGTGCCGCTGTAGCTCTCCGAGGAGTAGGTGAACGCCCGATTGAAGCGGCGGAAGAACCAGCCGAGGCTCTTCTCCATGATGATCGTCAGCTTGTCCTTCGGCTCGTTATGGCCCTTGAGCAGCAGGGCCGACAGCGCCGGCGACAGCGTCAGCGAATTCACCGCCGAGATCACGGTCGAGATCGCGATGGTCAGCGCGAACTGCTTGTAGAACTGGCCGGTGAGGCCGGAGATGAAGGCCAGCGGCACGAACACCGCGATCAGCACCATCGCGATCGCGATGATCGGCCCGGACACCTCGCGCATCGCCTGATAGGTGGCATCGCGCGGCGAGAGCCCGGCCTCGATGTTGCGCTCGACGTTCTCGACCACGACGATGGCATCGTCGACGACGATGCCTATGGCGAGCACGAGGCCAAACAGGCTGAGCGCGTTGATGGAGAAGCCGAACGCGTGCATCACCGCGAACGTGCCGACGATCGACACCGGCACTGCGAGCAGCGGGATGATCGAGGCGCGCCAGGTCTGCAGGAACAGGATCACGACCAGCACCACCAGCGCGATCGCCTCCAGCAGCGTGTGGATCACGGCCTCGATCGAGGAGCGCACGAACTGGGTGGGGTCGTAGACGATCTGGTAGGATACGCCTTCCGGCATGTTCTTCTTGATCTCGTTCATGGTGGCGCGGACGTTGTCGGAGATCTGCAGCGCGTTGGAGCCGGGCGCCTGGAAGATCGGGATCGCCACCGCCTGCTTGTTGTCGAGCAGCGAGCGCAGGCCGTATTCGGAGGCCCCGAGCTCGATGCGCGCGAGGTCGCGCAGGCGGACGACTTCACCGCGGGTGCCCGTCTTCACCACGATGTCGCCGAACTGTTCCTCGTTGGCGAGCCGTCCTTCTGCGTTGACCGAGAGCTGGAGGTCGATACCCCTGACGTTCGGGGAGGAGCCGACCACGCCGGCGGCGGCCTCGACGTTCTGCGCCTGGATCGCCTTGACGATGTCGCTTGCGGTGAGCCCATGCTCGGCCGCCTTCTGCGGATCGACCCACACCCGCATGGAATAGTCACCGGCGCCGTAGAGCTGGACGTCGCCGACACCGTCGATCCGCGCCAGCCGGTCCTTGACGTTGAGCACCGCATAGTTGCGCAAATACGTCATGTCGTAGCGGCCGTTGGGCGACAACAGATGCACGACCATCGTGAGGTCGGGCGAGGACTTCTTGGTGATGATGCCGAGCTGGCGCACCACGGCGGGGAGGCGGGGCTCGGCCTGCTGCACGCGGTTCTGCACCAGCTGCGTCGCCTTGTCGGGGTCGGTGCCGAGGCGGAACGTCACCGTCAGCGTCATCGCGCCGTCGGTGGTCGCCTGGCTCGACATGTAGAGCATGCCTTCGACGCCGTTGATCTGTTCCTCGATGGGCGTAGCCACCGTTTCCGCGATCACCTTGGGATTGGCGCCGGGATAGGTTGCCCGCACCAGCACCGAAGGGGGCACGACATCGGGATATTCCGAGATCGGCATCGCGAATAGCGAGATCAGGCCGGCAAGGAAGATCAGCACCGACAGCACGCCGGCAAAGATCGGACGATCGATGAAGAACTTTGAGAGATTCATGGCTTTGCCCCTGCGCGAAACAGCTCTCCCGTCATTCCGGGAGGGGGCTGAGCCCGCGCCCGGAATCGAGAAGTGTTGTCCTGGTCGGTCTAGACGTCGTCCTTCCGGGCTCGCGTGGTGCGCGGCCCGGCAGGACGTGGCTAACGTTGCACCACGTCCTGGTTGCTGTGGTTCGAGGCCTGTTGCCCGCGTGCACCCATTGCCGCGACCTCCGTCTTGAGGAGGGCGCCGGGACGCACGCGCTGCAGACCATTCACGACGATGCGGTCGCCGGGCTTCAGCCCCTCGGTCACGATGCGAAGTCCGTCGACCGCGCCGCCGAGCGTGATCGGCCGGTACACCGCGCGGCTATCGTCGCCGACCGCCATCACGAACTTCTTGTCCTGGTCGGTGCCGATCGCGCGCTCGTCGATCATCACCAGGGTCTGCTGCTTCGGCTGTCCCATGCGCACTCGGGCGAACTGGCCGGGAATGAGACGCCCGTCATCGTTCCGGAACACAGCGCGGACGCGGATGGTGCCGCTCTGGCCGTTGACCTGGTTGTCGATGAGCTGGATGTGGCCCTTCGCCGAGAGGCCGCCCGAGGTCGCCATCTCGACCGGGATCTGGTCGAGCTTGCCGCGTTGACCCGAGCCGTCCGCGATCGAGTTCAGCGCGCGCAGCACGACCTCTTCATCCGCATCGAAGGACGCGTAGATCGGATTGACCGAGACCAGCGAGGTCAGCACCGGGGAGGCGGTGCCGGCGGCGACGAGATTGCCGACGGTGACCTCGATCTTGCCAACGCGGCCGTCCACCGGAGCGCGCACCTCGGTGTAGTCGAGATTGAGCTTGGCGGTCTGAAGCGTCGCTTCCGCCGCCTTGACGTTGGCGATCGCCTCGCGATTGGCGTTGTCGCGCTGGTCGTAGTCACGCCGGGTGACGACGGCGTTGCCGACGAGCTGCGCTCCGCGCTCGAGCTCGCTCTGGGTGAACACGACGCGCGCCTTGGCGGCCTCGAGCTGGGCGGCGGCCTTGTCGACCTCGGCCGCGTAAGGCGCCGGATCGATCTTGAACAGCACGTCGCCGGCCTTCACCAGCGCGCCCTCGGTGAACTTGGTGGAGAGGATCGCTCCCGCAACCCGCGGGCGCAGCTCGACGCGTTGGATCGCCTCGAGCCGGCCGGAGAAATCATCCCAGAGCACGGTCTGCTTGGGTTCGATGAGGGCCACCGTCACAGGGACGGCTTGCTCGGCCGCGGCCGCCGTTGCGGTCGCCCGCGCGGCATGGAAGTAGTGGTCGGTCGCGATCGAGCCGGCCACGGCGAGGGCGCCCACGATGGCGGCCCCGCCGAGAAGGCGGCGGATACGGCCGGCGCGGGAGGTGTTTTGGGAGGGGGGCATTTGCGCGCTCCAGATCTGTAGTGTTCACTACAGATGTAGAGCTGGATATCCCCGCGCAAGATACTTATGTACCGATCGCTAAGAAAATTGTAGATGTTACCGCAAGAACGGGAAGGCCAAAGAGAAAATAAAGCAAGAACAAGCAGATAACGTCTGCTGTTGATGTGGGGCGAAGCGCCGATTGTGAGGAGACCGAAGACATGGGCATCGGACGCCCCCGCGAATTCGATGCCGATCTGGCATTGGACCAGGCGATGGAAGTGTTTTGGCGCCATGGCTATGAGGGCGCCACGATCGCCCAGCTCACCGAGGCCATGGGCATCAACCCGCCGAGCCTCTATGCCTGCTTCGGCAACAAGGAAGGCCTGCTGAAGGCCGCGCTCGACCGTTATACCAAGCTGCGCGGCGCCTGGATGGACGAGGTGGTCGCAGCCCCCACCGCCCGCGAGGTTGTCGAGCGGATGCTGATGGGCATCGCGGACAAACAGACAGATCCCGCCAACCCGCCCGGCTGCCTGCTCGTGCAGGGCGGCATCGCCTGCGGCACCGGCTCCGAGAACGTCCCCTTCGAGCTCGCCGCCCGCAGAGCCCAGAACCAGGACCAGCTCCGCGACCGTTTCGTCCGGGCCAAGGCGGAAGGCGATCTCAGGGAAAGCGCCGACCCCGCCGCGCTCGCGCGCTATGTCTCGGCTGTCTCCGTCGGCATGGGCGTGATGGCGTCTTCGGGTTCGGACCGAGAGGCGCTGCGGCAGGTGGCCAGTGTCGCGGTGCAGGCCGTCGAGGCGCAGTCGGTGCGGAAGTAGACCGTGAGTAACGCGCAACCGCGCCTTGTTGTTGGTCGTGAGCTCGTCGTAGCAGGAAGGCCCAATGAGCCCGCGCCAGCGAATTGGTCGCGATGTGCCCGGAAGCAGGCGCATTATGTTCGCTTTGAGTTCTGTTGTGCTTGACCCTGCGCGAGCTTTCACTCAAGGCAGCGGACTCTCCAAAGCATGATCCGGAAAAGTGCGAAGCGGTTTTCCGAAAGATATTGCTCAAACAATAACCTAAAGCGCATTCATCCTAATCTCGTTGCGCGCGAGCGCCTTGCAGGCCTCGAGCTGTCCTCGGTTCACCGCACCCAAAAGCGCCGGCCAACCCGTGAGCCGGAGGAATGCCGTTGGTAGGGGCGGCCTCGCGATGAGCAGGCATTGGACATTGGGATCGCCCGTTAAAGATCGTCGCGGACGCCAGTCGTTTTTGCGTTCGGTCGATGATCGGCATCGGCAAAGGCTGGCCTGAGGCGGAAACGCGCCGACAAGGTGGTCGCGCCGCGCGGACCATGTCCGCGCCGCAGATTAGTACCAAACAATTAAGGGGTTGGTTGCGATTGCGAAGTATTGTGATCGGCGAACCTCCCATCGTTCCCTTCCACAGCTAAATCGCGCGATTTGCCTGGGTGCTATGATGTCAGATCCTTCCTTTCCGCCGGAGCGCTCATCCGTCAGTCGACAGAAGGGCATCAGCCTGCGATGGCGGTTACTGGCCGGCAATCTGATCACAAGTCTTCTCGCGGTGGCTTTCGCGGGAGCAATCGCCTGGAACGGATGGGGCGATCTCCGCAAGAGCGAAGCCGCGGCGCGCGCGCTGTCCGCATTCGAGCTGGTGATGAAAGCCAACAGCCGGATCCCGGCCGAACGCTCCGCCTGGTTCGCTCTCATGGGTCTGGCCGACGCGGCCACGCCCGAGAACCTGTCCGCTCTGGACAAGGCACTCGCCACCACGGATGCCGCGATCGGTGCCGCAAAGCAGGCCATTCGCGCGGCTGAGCTGCCGGCGGGATCGATCGAAGCCGCCGAGACAGCCTTGCAGAATACTCGCAATGTCGCGCGTCAGGCGGCAATGCAGCCCAAGGCGCAGCGCCCCGCCAACAGCCAGTCGGCCATCGTCGACGGTCTGGCCCGCGCGGTCGATGCGCTCACGGCGGCGACAAGTGAAGCCTTGATCAGCCTGTCGCGCGCCGGAAGTGACATCGAAAATCTGCTGCCCTCGGCGGAACTCGCACAAAGAGCACAAGGCATGCGCGCGATCAACGGTTCCCGTGCGGCCGTCCTCGGCCTTCTGGTCCGTAAACAGCCCATGTCCGCGGCGCAGATCGTCGAAGCGACCGAGCTGAGCGGCCAGGTCGCGCTGATCTGGAAGCAGATCGAGCAAGGTGTGCACAATGCCGGAGATGCGCCTGAGCTCGTGAACGCCATCAAGCAGGTGCGCACGACACTGATGGATGAAGGCGAACCACGGTTTCGCGACGTCGCCGCGGCCGCACGCGAGGGGCGTCCCTCCCCGGTCGGCGAGGCCGACTGGGGGACCGTCCTGAACAGTGTGCTGGGTCTGCGCGACGCCGCCTTAAGCTTCGCCCACAGGGCCAATGACGCAGCGATCGCGCAGGCGCAGACGCGGCTCGTCTGGGCGCTTGCGGCTCTCTTCGTCGTGCTCGCCACCTCGCTCGCAGTAGTCGTCGCGGTGATGCGCCAGGTAATCCGCCCGCTGACGCGACTGACGGGTGTGACGCTGCGGCTTGCCGACCGCGACCTCGATGTCACAATTCCGGACGGACATCGCGGGGACGAGATCGGTACCATGGCAAACGCGCTACAGATCTTCAAGGATGCGCTGATCGCGAAGAAACTCGCGGACGAGGCAGCGGCGCGTGACGCCGAAGCACAGATCGCGCGCAGCCGCCGCGTCGACATCATCACGCGCAATTTCGAGGCCATGGTCGGCGAGATCGTGAACACGGTTTCGTCCGCAGCGACCGAACTCGAGGCTTCCGCCGGTACACTGAACACCACGGCCGATCGGTCGAAGGTGCTGACGATGGCTGTCGCAGACGCCTCAAATGAAGCCTCCGCCAACGTGCAGTCGGTAGCCTCCGCCACCGAGGAACTGACCTCCTCAGTCAACGAGATCAGCCGCCAGGTTCAGGAATCCGCACGCATCGCCGGAGACGCAGTTGAGCAGGCTTGCCGCACCAATGAACGCGTCAGCGAATTGTCGCAGGCCGCGGGTCGGATCGGTGACGTCGTGGAACTGATCGACTCGATCGCCAGCCAAACCAATCTGCTCGCGCTGAACGCCACCATCGAGGCGGCGCGCGCCGGCGATACCGGCCGCGGCTTTGCCGTGGTCGCCTCCGAGGTGAAAGCGCTGGCGCAGCAGACGGCGAAAGCAACCGAGGAAATCCGTCAACAGATTACCAGCGTCCAGTCCGCGACACAGGAATCGGTCGGCGCTATCAGGGAGATCACCGGCACGATCGAGAAGCTGTCGGAAATCTCCTCGACCATCGCTGCCGCCGTCGAAGAGCAAGGCGCGGCCACGCAGGAAATCGCCCGCAACGTGCAGCAGGCGGCGAACGGCACCCAGCAGGTCTCCGCAAACGTCACCGACGTCCGGCACGGCGCCAGCGCGACCGGCTCGGCCTCCTCGCATGTGTTGGCCACCGCCCAGTTGCTCGCCGCAGACTCCGGCCGGCTCAAGCTCGAGGTCGGGAAGTTCCTGGCAGACATGCGCGCGGCGTAACCGCATTCCGGGCCGTTGCGATGTCGTCGGTCGGCCGGCGAGCGCCATTCCCATAGGCGATCTCGACAGGAAATTAGCTCATCAAGACATTCAAAGAGTCTACTCCCCCCGCACTTCAAACGTGAGGGGAGCAGTTCGTCGAGAGAGCCGCTTTAGCTGCCTCTCTAAGAGTTTCTACATAAAGTTGTGGCACGTTGCCGCGCGTCAAGACCCGCAATTCCCATCGTCGCGTCTCATTGCGCGCACGAAACGACGGGCCCGCGGGCACGCATCATGGGGGCGTTGCTGATGACTGCACTTGCTTCGGACGCCGGTCGGGCCAGGGGTGGGATCGTGCCGATCCTGTTGTGCGTCGTGCCCTTCAGCCAGATTCCGCTCGATGCCTACACGCCGGGCCTGCCGCAGATGGTGGTGGATCTCGCCGCTGACGCGGCGTCGATGCAGAACACCGTCACCGCCTACATGCTCGGCATGAGCCTGGCGCTGGTGCCGGTCGGCATCGCCTCCGACACGCTCGGCCGCCGCAAGGTCCTGCTCGCGGGGCTGTCGGTGCTGATCGCGATGAGCGTCGCCTGCGCGCTCGCCACCAGCGCCGCGCTGCTGCTCGGCTTGCGCTTCCTGCAAGGCATCGGCGGCTGCACCTGTCTCGTCGTCGCCTATGCGGTCGCCGCCGATTGTTTCCGCGGCCGCGAGCTCACTGCCATCTCCGGCCTGCTAGGCGCGGCGTGGGGACTTGCACCTGTGCTGGCGCCCGCGGCCGGCGGCTTCATCGTCGAGTTGACCTCGTGGCGTGGCGTCTTCGTCATCATCGCCGTCGCCGCTGCGATCGTTGCCGCGATCGTCGTGTTCCTTCTGCCCGAGACGTTGCCGGCCGAGCGGCGCGCGCCGTTCGATCCGCGCCATACCGCCGGCATCCTGCGCGATGCACTCGTGCGACCGGGCTTCCTGGCTTTCGTGCTGGTCTTCGCTGCAGCCGCGAGTGCGCAACTGGCGTTTGGCGTGGTCGCGCCGTTCTTCTACCAGACCGGTCTTGGCTATTCGGCCGCCATCTACGGTCTCGTCGCGCTCGGCCTTGGCGGCGTCAATCTCGCCGGCGAGCTCGGCTGCGCGCATTTCGCGCGCTTCATGCCGGCCCGCGTGATGGGCTTCGGCGCCTTCGCGCTGTTCCTTGCCGGTGCGGTGGCCCTGACCGCAACAGGCATGACCCTCGGTCTCGATTTCATGTCGATCACGATCGGCGGCGCGCTGGTGCTCGCCGGCTGCGGCGTGCTGTGCCCGATGATGTACGGCATGGCGCTCGGCCTGTTCGAACGCAACCATGGCCTGATCGGCGGCCTCATCAGTGCGCTCTGCTATCTCGCGGTCAGCGGCGCCATGGCGATTGCGGCGGTGTTGCCCGAGGCAACGCAGGCGCCGATCGGGTGGCTCTATCTCGGCCTCTGCGCCGTCGCCGGCACGCTGCTTGCGATCTCGCTGCCTGCGGCGGGGCAGGCCACAAAGACATAAGGAAGGAACCAGATCATGACCACTGTTGGCATTCGCGGCACGTTCTTCGACTTCGTTGACGATCCCTGGAAGCACCTCGGCAACGAGCAGGCGGCAGCGCGCTTTCACCAGGACGGCCTCATGGTCGTCACGGACGGCGTCATCAAGGCGTTTGGTCCTCACGACAAGATCGCCGCCGCCCATCCGGGCGTCGAGATCACCCATATCAAGGACCGCATCATCCTGCCCGGCTTCATCGACGGCCACATCCATCTGCCGCAGACCCGCGTGCTCGGTGCCTATGGCGAGCAGCTGCTGCCGTGGCTGCAGAAGTCGATCTACCCCGAGGAGATCAAGTACAAGGATCGCAACTACGCGCGTGAGGGCGTGAAGCGCTTTCTCGACGCGCTGCTCGCCGCCGGCACCACCACCTGCCAGGCCTTCACCAGCTCTTCGTCGGTCTCGACCGAAGAGCTGTTCGAGGAAGCGAGCAGGCGCAACATGCGCGTGATCGCGGGCCTCACCGGCATCGACCGCAACGCGCCGGCCGAATTCATCGACACGCCCGAAAACTTCTATCGCGACAGCAAGCGGCTGATCGCGCAGTACCACGACAAGGGCCGCAACCTCTACGCCATTACGCCGCGCTTCGCCTTCGGCGCCTCGCCGGAGCTGCTCAAGGCGTGTCAGCGCCTCAAACACGAGCATCCGGACTGCTGGGTCAACACCCACATCTCCGAGAACCCGGCCGAATGCACCGGCGTGCTGGTCGAGCATCCGGACTGCCAGGACTATCTCGGCGTCTATGAGAAGTTCGATCTGGTGGGGCCGAAATTCTCCGGCGGCCACGGCGTCTATCTCTCGAACAACGAGTTCCGGCGGATGTCGAAGAAGGGCGCGGCGGTGGTGTTCTGCCCTTGCTCGAACCTGTTCCTCGGCAGCGGCCTGTTCCGCCTCGGCCGCGCCACCGATCCCGAGCACCGCGTCAAGATGTCGTTCGGCACCGATGTCGGCGGCGGCAACCGCTTCTCGATGATCGCCGTGCTCGACGACGCCTACAAGGTCGGCATGTGCAACAACACGATGCTCGACGGCAGCATCGATCCTGCGCGCAAGGACCTCGCTGAAGCCGAGCGCAACAAGCTCTCGCCCTATCGCGGCTTCTGGTCGGTCACGCTCGGCGGTGCCGAAGGCCTCTACATCGACGACAAGCTCGGCAATTTCGAGCCCGGCAAGGAGGCTGATTTCGTCGCGCTCGATCCGAATGCCGGCCAGCTGGCGCAGCCCTGGCACCAGTCGCTGGTCGCCGATGGTGCTGGTCCGCGCACAGTCGACGAAGCCGCGAACATGCTGTTCGCCGTCATGATGGTCGGCGACGACCGCTGTGTCGACGAGACCTGGGTGATGGGCAAGCGTCTCTACAAGAAGAGCTGAGACGGCAGCTCATGAGCACATCTCCTGATCCAGCCAGCCAGCCGGTCGCCCTCGTCATCCAGCGTCGCATCGCCGACGATGGCTTTGCCGCGTTCGCGCGATGGAACGGCGAGGTCGGCGAGGTGCTCAAGACCTGGCCCGGATTCCTCGGTCAGGAGGTGGTGCCACCGCAGCCCCCGGCGCACGTGGACTGGGTGACGATCCTGCGTTTTGCGAGTCCGGCCGCAGCACGGGCCTGGCTCCAGAGCGAGGTGCGGGCGAAGCTGATCGCGGAGATACAGCGATTCTTCGTCGGTTCGGAGGACGTCCATATTCTGCCGGATACCGGCGTTCAGCGCGACAGCGCAGTCTCCGCCGTCATATCCTTCAAGGTACCTGCAGGGCTGGAAGACGCTTTTCTCACATGGCAGCAGCGCATCCAGGCCGCCGAGGCCGAGTTCAAGGGCTTCCTTCGCCACAAGATCGAACGGCCGATTCCGGGCCTGCATGACGAGTGGATCATCATCCTGTCGTTCGACAGCGATGCCAATCTCAATGCCTGGCTCGACTCGCCGTTGCGGCAGAGGCTGCTGAAGGAGGGCGCGCGCTTCAACGCGGGCATGAATGTGAAGCGGGCGAGCTACGGCTTCAATTTCTGGTTTCCCGCCGGCAAGACGCAGGCTCCGGAGCAGGGGCCGGGCTTCATCTGGAAGAGCAACCTGATCGTCCTGCTGGTGCTCTATCCCGTGGTCTACCTCTGGGGCCATTTCATCAGCAGGCCGCTGATCGACAGCCACGGCGTTCCGGTCTGGCTGTCGCTGTTCGTCGGCAATTTCGTCAGCACCCAGCTGCTCGGCTGGTGGCTCGTGCCCGCCGCCTTCAAGGCGCTCGACTGGTGGGTGACGCCGAAGGCGACGATCAGCCGCCAGATCGCGGGCTATGTGCTGCTTGCCGCGCTCTACGCCGCCTCGATGGGCCTGTACGCGCTGCTGCTCGCGTGGCATTGGGGACGGTGAGACCGTCCACCGTGCTGTCGCGGAGAGGGGCGGTCGCTGGACATCGAGGACCATGTTCGCCCTGACATTTCTCGGCACCTCGGCAAGCGTTCCCTCGGCGGAGCGCAACCATCCGGCTCTTCTGGTGGAGGCCGCGGGCCAGCGCCTCCTGGTGGATTGCGGTGAGGGCACGCAGCGCCAGCTGCTGCGCAGCGGCGCCGGTTTTCGGCGGCTGGATCGCATCCTGCTCACCCACGCGCATCTCGATCACGTGCTCGGCATCCCCGGCCTGTTCTCGACGCTGGGCTTGCGGCAGACCTCCGACGTGATGACCGTTCATGGCGGAGAAGGCACGCTCGATCTCGTCATCCGCATGCTGGCGGGCCTGTGGGGTGCGGGCAGGGCGCCGATCCCTGTGGAGTTCGCAGCCCTGTCCGAAGGCCAGGTCATCGACGCCGGTGACTTCACCACCGACTGCTTCCCGGTTCGCCATCGCGACACCGACAGTTTTGGCTTCGTTTTCAAAAGCCCGGCGCGCCGCCATCTTCAGTCCGATCGCCTTGCGGCGTTCGGTGTCCCCGATGGTCCCTTGCGCGGCGAGCTGGCCGCCGGCCGGTCAATCGTCATCGATGGCCGCGCGATTGACCCGGAGGATGTGCTGGGACCGCCGAGCGGCGGCAGAAAGCTCGTCGTGATCGGCGATACCGAGACCACGGATGGACTCTCCAAACATGTCGCTGACGCCGACATGTTGGTGATCGAGGCAACGTTCCTCGATCGCGATGCGCCGACCGCGCGGAATTACGGTCATCTGACCGCGGCAGAGGCGGCTTCCTTTGCCGCCGCGAACAACGTCGGCCAGCTTGTGCTGACCCACATGTCAGGGCGTTACGAAGACGAGGAGATCCTGGCGGAGGCAACTAGCATCTTTCCGAACAGCCGGATCGCCGCCGACTTCGACCATGTGGTCATCTAGTCGCGGCAGCCCCGTGTTCAGCTCGACAATCCCGACTTGATCGCGAGATCCTGCGCCTCTCTCGTCACCTGCACCAGCCGCGACAGCGCCTGGTCGCGAAAGGCCGGCATGTCCGCATCGACTATGCCAAGCGGCTCGCCGCCGGCGCCTCAGCGGCCAAATCATGAGATCGAGCGCACGATGACCAACGTCTTCACGCCCATGGACATCCAACGCCCCACCATCTTGGAGTTCGGCGACGGCACGACCCGCCATTGGGCTGGCGAGCCATCCACCGGAGCGCTTGCCAGCCCAGATGCGAGCGGGTAGAACGCTGCCACGCCTGAGCCGTGATTTGCGCCAAACGCGCTTCCGGCCACAGCTGGACAAGTCAGTAAGGTATTGAATTTGTTCGGCTATTCCGTTGGGGAATGGTGTAACGGTAGCACAACAGACTCTGACTCTGTTTGTCTTGGTTCGAATCCAGGTTCCCCAGCCACATGGGCGTTTCTACCGCAAAATCAGCTAATTAGGGCGTTTTGTTCGCCCTTAAACCGGTGCCACTCGTAACCGCTTTTCGTGCCCGCAGAACGTAACCGCGACTCAATTCTGCCACAAAGCCCCTCCATCATAATGTGACGTTTCGAGCCCTTTTCTCGAAATAAAATTGCGCAGCACACAGAGAATCGTTCCTCGCTCGCCTTACCGGCGGGCCAACTCTTGTGTGCCTGTTTGTCGTTCGCCGCTCGCCTAAAGTCCTTTCTCGGTATCGAGATCAAAGCCGCGCCCAGCCTTGCTGAAGCGAGCGGCTACTATTTCGACCTCTTCGGCGCGAGCCCGACCTTGGCCGGCGTCACCGTCACGCCTTACAGCGCCATGACGTGCGCGCCCGTGGCGTGCGCTGTGCGGTCGATCTCCGAGGCGGCCGGCTCGCTTCCCCTTCACGTCTACAAGCGGCTTCCGGACGGCGGCAAAGAGAAGGCCACCGATCATCCGCTTTACAAGCTTCTCCACGACGCGCCGAATAGCTTTGCGCCCGCCGCGCTATTTCGCACCCAGCTCATGGCCGACGCGCTGCTCCAGCCTTACGGGGGCTTCGCGCAAATTGTCCGCGTTGACAGCAAACCGTATGAGCTGCTCCGGCTCGACCCCAGGCTGTCCTCGATCGTCGTCGATTATAGCAACTTCGAGCCGCTCTATGTGATCAAGGCGGACGGCAAGAATTCCGCCCGCGAGATCCCGGCAGCGGACATCCTCCACATTCCGACGCCGGCCTATGACCCTACGCGGGGCCTTGTCGGCGAAGGTCGTGAAGCCATTGCGCTCGCCCTGGTGCTTGAGCGCCATGCATCGCGCTTGTTCGGCAACGCTGCGCGCCCCAGCGGCGTGCTGAGCCTCAAGGGGAATATGACGCCCGACGCGCTCAAGAATGCGAAGCTCGCATGGCAAGCGTCACAGGGCGGCGATAATGCCGGCGGGACCGCAGTGGTCCCGGCGGATGCATCCTGGCAGGCGCTCACGTTCAACAGCGTCGATAGCCAGTTCCTGGAGATGCGGACCTACGCCGTGGCAGAGATCGCGCGGCTGTTTCGCGTGCCGCTGCACATGCTGATGCAGGTCGATCGCGCCCAGCCGCGCAGCGTTGAGGCCATCGGTCAGGAATTCCTCTCGCAAGCTTTGCTCCCCCGGCTCAAGTCCTTTGAGCAGGAACTGGAGCTGAAACTCCTCACTCCGGAAGAGCGCAAGCAGTATTGCATCGAATTCAACATCGATGGTTTCGCCCGCGCCGACCTGCTCGCGCGCGCCCAAGCGCTCAGTGCTGCCGTCTCTGCACGCATCCTCAATCCGAACGAGGCCCGCCAGATCGGCTTTGGCCTGCCGGCCTACACTGGCGGCGACGTGTTCGAAAACTTCAACACCTCATCGGCGCATGCGGGCGGCAAGCTCAACGGCGCCGCCGACGACCAGGAGCCCGCTTGATGCTTCGCACCGTTCACCTGCACGGTCGGCTCGGCAAGGAGTTCGGCCAGTCCCATCGCTTCGACGTTATGACTGCCGGTGAAGCGATGCGCGCCCTCAATTGCGCCTTTCCCGGACGTTTCGTGAAGGCACTTGAACAGGGCTATTACAAGATCGTCCGGGGCGACAAGCGCAATGGGATGCAGCTCGACCTGGACCTAGTGAACCAGCTCAAGCTGGGCGTTGCCGATCTGCACATCATCCCGGTCGCGAAGGGCGCGGCGTCGAATACAGCGAAGGGCACCACCAAGGTTGTGCTCGGTGCAGCCCTGGTGGGCGGCGCAATCTTCCTGAGCGGCGGCATGCTCGCCACACCCATCGGTGCGCTTAGCGGCGCCCCGCTCCTGGGCGGCACGAGCTACGGCACGGTTGCCGCGATCGGCCTGGGCCTCGCTCTCGCTGGCGCATCAACGCTGCTCACCAAGCCGGCGGGCCAGCCGACGCAGGCGTCCAATGGCCTCAGCGTCAACGGCGGCAACATCGGCAACTCTGGCAAGCAGGGCGATGCAATCCCGCTGATCTATGGCGAGGTCATGGTGGGATCGACGCCGATCGAAGCCTGGACGGACGTCGAAGACATCAACGTCTACGCCCAGAACGCCGGCTCGATCGAGACCGCATTCGGGGAGCGCGGCTGATGGCGCTCACTGCATTCTTTGGCGACCAGGACCACGAATTCCAGCTTACGCCGGCGCTGATCCGCGAGCTTGAGACCAAGTGCGGCTCCGGTATCGGCGCGATCGCCAACCGCGTGTTCTCGCGCAACTTCGCCCAGACCGACCTCTCGGAGACCATTCGGCTCGCGCTCATCGGCGGCGGCATCACACCCAAGCGCGCCGCTGAATTGATCGCTGCTTATGCCGATGGCCGTCCACTGGTCGAGGCTTACGAGCTCGCCGCCAGGATCCTTGAACGCGCGCTGTTCGGCAATCCGAATGAGACCATCAATGGATAAACTCGAGATCAAAGCCACGCTTGCCGTCACCGACGCGGGCGAGATTGTCGGCACCGCATGGCCGTTCAATGCCGGCCCTGACACGACCGGCGATCTCATCACCAAGGGAGCCTTCAATTTCGTCTCGAACGAGCTGCCGATCCTGTTCCAGCACAATCCCGCCGACCTGATCGGCACCTGGACCGACGCCGCGGAGACCAATGACGGCCTGGTCGTGAAGGGCAAGCTCCACATGGACCAGCCACGCGCACGCACCGTGCTCAGCATGGTCAAGAGTGGCTTGGTGTCCGGCTTGTCGATCGGCTTCAAGACGAAGTCCTCGACACAGCAGGGGCGTAACCGCGTGATCGCGGCGCTCGACCTCTATGAGATCAGCGTTGTCCGAAATCCGGCGCATCCTCGCGCCCGCATCTCATCAGCAAAAGAATATGACCGCGCATCCGCCGTGGCGTCGGTCATCCGCGACTTCACGGCAAATCTCTGATCTCCATCAAAGGAAAGTTGAACCACCCAATGAAGCATCTCTCCACCCTCGAACTCAAAGAAGCGCCGGAGCTTTCGCCGGAAGAGTTGGTCAAGAAGGAACTGGCCGACCTGCAAGCGAAGCTCGAAAAGAAGTCGGCCGACGAACATGCAGCGCTGAAGCGCCGCATCGATGAACTGGAAGCCAAGGCATCGCGCCTGCCCATGGGCAGCGGTAATGGTAGCGCCGACGCCGAGCTCGAAACCAAGGCGTTCGATGCGTTCCTGCGCCGTGGTGCCGACAAGCTCGACGATCTCGAACGCAAGACGCTCGCTCTGTCCGGCAATACCGCGATCACGCCGCCGGAATTCGGCAGAGAGATCATCAAGCTTCTGCGTCTGTTTTCACCGATCCGCCAATATGCGCGTGTCGTGACCATCGGATCTTCCCAGGTGAAGTATCCGCGCCGCACCGGCAGCACCGCGGCGACCTGGGTGGACGATACGGGCGATCGCACCGAGAGCGAGCCGTCCTATGAGCAGGTCACGCTGACGCCTTACGAGGCCGCGACCTACACCGACATCAGCAATCAGTTGCTGGAAGACAACGCCTACGATCTGGCCGGCGAACTCGCCTCTGATCTCGCCGAGAGCTTTGGCATCGCTGAAGGTTCGGCCTTTGTGACCGGCGACGGCAACGGCAAGCCGAAGGGTATCATGAATGCCACTGGCATCCAGACCATGATCACCGGCGCCGCTGCCAACTTCCCGACCAGCAATCCGGCCGACGTGCTGATCAACATGTTCCACAAGCTGCCGGCCGTTCACGCCCAGAACGGCGCTTGGCTGATGAACCGCAACACGCTGTCTGTGATCCGCCAGTTCAAGGACGGCATGGGCCGCTATCTGGTCCTGGACGGCATTTCCAGCGGTGCACCGGTCACGCTGCTCGGTCGTCCGATCGTTGAGGCGGTGGACATGGCTGACATTGCGGCCAACGCATTCCCGATCCTGTTCGGCGATCTCGCCGGCTACCGGATCGTGGACCGCGTCAGCTTCGAAATGCTCCGTGATCCCTACACGGTCGCGACCAAGGGCCAGACCCGATTCCACGCGCGCAAGCGCGTCGGCGCCGACGTCACCCATCCCGACCGCTTTGTGAAGCTCAAGGTCTCGGCGACCTAATCGGACAACAGTCATGCGGCTTGCAGCGAATACGTTTAGATTGACACTTGGCGACTTCACCGCCGAGCTAAAGCCTTCGCTGCGGGCCGCATTCGTCCTATGGGAACGCTATGACGGCTTCCATAATCTCTCGCGCCACCTCGCCGAAGGCAGCATCACAACTGCCGTCGATCTCATCAACGCAACCATCGTCGATCAGAAGGCTTGGGCTAAATATGCGCTCGCGCCCAATAGCACCGTTGTCCGCGACCTCTACGCCGCGACGCCGGATCTGATCGAATTCGTCCTGGTGCTTGCAGGCGCCGACAACAAGGCCAGCACCAAGGCCGATAACGGCACGCCCATGCGATTCGATCGATACTTCACCCAGCTCTTCGAGATTGCGACGGGATGGTTGGGCTGGTCTCCGACTCAGACGTGGGACGCAACCATTGCCGAGATTCACGCGGCCCAGCGCGGCCGCATGGCGATGCTCAAGGCTCTGTTCGGGAGCAAAGAGCAGTCGGCCGACGTCGCAGACGTCTCCAGTATCAAGGACGATCTTAATTCTATCGGCGATTTGACTAACAACCATATGAGGCCACGCTGATGGCCTGGAAACCGCGCCGCGTATGTCGCTGCGGCAAGATCATTGCGGCAACCGATCTTTGTGAATGTCAGATCAAACGGAAGGCCGAGACTGATCGTCTCCGACCCAATGCGACCATGCGTGGTTATGACAGCAAGTGGCGGCGCGAGAGTAAGGAATTCCTGGCTCAACCTCAGAACCGGTTCTGTGCCTGTGGCTGTGGTCGCATTGCTGACTGTGTTGACCACAAGATCCCTCATCGCGGCGACATGAAGCTGTTTTGGGACCGAAAGAACTGGCAGCCGCTAGCCAGCTCACCTTGTCACGCCAGCCGCAAGCAACGTCAGGAACGCCGATCATGATCAGTCAGGAAGCCAAGCTGTGGTGCGCCGTGATCACTCAAGCCATCACCGACGCAACGTTACCCCTCGACGTCAAGACCAAGAGCGAGCGCATCGAGCGACAGCGCGCACGAGACTGGTTTACCAGCGACGATCGTAACTTCCGAGATGCCTGTCACCGAGCAGGTCTCGAACCTGATCGCGTGCGCAGCTACGTGCTGCCCCTCATCGCCAAGGCATCAGCGCAGGATCTTCCAGCGCCAGAACGTAAGCCTGCCCCCGGGGCCGGTCGAAGCATCTCAACAAACGCGAACGACCGGCACATTCCCCAGGCACAAGATAGAATCTAAAAGGAGATTTTCTGACCATGGCCGCAGTAACCCTGGCCGACCTCAAGGCCCATCTGAACCTCACCACCGACCAGGACGATCAGCTCCTGACCGGCAAGTTGGAGGCCGCGAGCGTGTGGGTTGCCGCCTATACCGGGGCAGATCCCGGCTTGGACGCCACTCCGGCCGCGATCAATGAAGCAATCCTTCAGATTGCAGCTGGCCTTTACGAAAATCGCGAGTCTTCCCTCGTGGGCGCTACAGCTCAGCAATTACCCTTTTCGGCGCTCGACCTTTTGGCCCCTTACCGCGCTTTTTCGTTCTGAAATGACCGTTTCCGACCCCTCTTTGAGCCTGCAAAAGGCCATCCGCGAGCGCCTGATTGCCAGCCCGGAGCTGATGGCCCTGGTGCAGGCTGACCATGTGATCGACGCCAATGGCCGGCCGGAGATCACGCCAGCGGTCTACATCGGCGAGGGCCAGAGCGTGTTGCGGCGCTTTGATGCGACGACATACGCCACCCTGCATGTTTGGTTCGCTGAGCCCGGCTTGGTCCAGTGCAAAGAGGCGGTATCGGCCGTCGTCACGGCGCTGCGGATCGACGCCCAGGCGGATGGCGTGCTGCCGATCGACGGTTTCACCGTGCTCGATATGCAAGCCACCCAAACCCGCTACCTCAGAGATCCCCAAGGTCCCTACAGCCACGGCATCGTCACGGTCGCGGCGATCGTCAAACCGAGGGCTGCATGAAGGCCGCCGACCTCGATCGTGTCATCCAGATTCAGCGCCGCGCCGCCGGCCTGGACCTCTACGGCACGCCCGTAGAGACCTGGGCACTGGTTGCGACCATGCGCGCGCAGCTCCTCCAGCACGCCACCGACGACAAGGAAGGTGCTCGCGGCCACACCACGGACGCGGTCAGGATCTTCCGGACCCGCTGGCTTGATGGCGTCAGTCTTGAGAACCGCGTCACGTATGACGGTCAACAGTATCAGATCACCCAGATCAAAGAGCTTGGCCGGCGGCGCGGCCTGGACCTCACAGTCGAGAAGGTCGGGCTATGATCACAGCTGACCGACTCCGACAACTGCTCGATTACGATCCCGCCACCGGCATTTTCCGTTGGAAGGCCAACACCAATCCTCGCCACCCCAAAAAGGGCGAGATCGCCGGCAACATCAACAGCGTTGGCCATCGCCGGATTTGCATTGACGGGCGGTTCTATCAGGCCTCGCGTCTGTGCTGGCTCTACATGACCGGCTGCTGGCCGACGGGGTATCGCGTGCGCCGCATCAACGGCATCGTCGACGACAATCGATGGGCCAATCTGTGTCTGAGGCTCGCGTGAAGGGCCGCAAACCAGAGCTACAAGCCGACGCCAACGCGCTCGACGCCTCGACCAAGCCGCCGACCTGGATGAACCGGCACGGGAAGGCCGAATGGCGCCGCGTCATGCCGGTGCTTGCCCACCGCCGCATCCTCACGCCGGCCGATCTGGGCTGTCTGGAAAGCTACTGCATCGCGATCGGCCGCATCCGCGACCTGGAGCTACTGCTACGCGCCGGTATCGATCCCAAGCTGTGCCGCATGCAGGACAAGGCAATGGTGACGGCCCGCCAGCTCGCCGCCGAACTCGGTTTGACGCCGGTCTCGCGCTCGCGGCCGGCCGTGCGTGAAGACAACGTCGAGAGTGACGATGATCCGCTCGCCGTATCCTGATTGGCTGTTTGACGACAGTCCGATCGAGGACCCGCTGGGATGTGGCGAACGAGCCGTCACTTTCCTGCGCCGCCTTCGTCATCCCAAAAGCACCGCGCCACGTCGGTCATTCCAGCTCGACAAGTGGCAGGAACGCATCGTGCGCCGCGTGTATGGAGCGCGCCACGCGAATGGAAATCGGATCATCAAGACGGTCGTGCTGGTTCTGCCTCGCGGGAACCGCAAGACCTCATTGGCCGGCGCTCTCTCCCTACTTCACACGATCGGACCAGAACGGCGCCCAGGCGGCGAGGCAATCTTTGCTGCATCCGACCGCCAGCAAGCAGGATTTGGGTTCCGTGAAGCGGCCGGCATCATCAGGCAGGACGCGCGCCTTGTTAAAGCCACACGCATCTATGACGCTCACAACAGCGTCAAAAAGATCGAATTTAAGCTAGATGGCTCTTTTCTTGAGGCAATTTCTGGCGAGGGTGCACCTGCACATGGTCGCACGCCGGCTTTCGTCTTCGTTGACGAGCTCCACATCTGGAAGAATGCTGAGCTCTGGAAGGCGCTAACCTCGGCGCTTCCGAAGACGCAAGGTTCGCTAATGGTCGTCGCCACGACAGCGGGGCGCGGCCAAGAAAACATCGCGTATGAGATCGTTGAACGCGCGCGCAAGGTCGCGAGCGGCGAAATCGAAGATCCGAGCCTACTTCCTATTTTGCTCGAGACGCCGGCTGATGCCGACTGGACCGATGAAAGTCTCTGGTATCGAGCTAATCCCGGATTGGCACTCGGCTATCAAGACATCGAAGGTCTGAGACAACTCGCACATGAGGGCGCAACCAGCGTCACCGCGCGGGAAACGTTTCGCCAGTATAATTTGAACGTCTGGCTCGACCATTCGACCTCGCCCTTTGTCGACATGGCGACCTACGACCAGGGCGCCGCACCGGTCGACTATGAGGCCTTGCGCGGTGCGCCGTGCTGGGTTGGCGTCGACATGTCCAAGACTACCGACCTATCCGCCGTCGTCGCATGCTTCCGGGACGGCGATACCTATACTGTTCTGCCGCACTTCTTTTGCCCGGAAGCCGATATCCGAAAACGCGGCGACCTGGATGGCGTGAACTACGTCTCATGGGCCAAGGACGGCTTCATCACCCCGACGCCCGGGAACGTCATCGATAACGCCGCCGTCGCGGACTACATTCGGTCTCTCGCGGAACGCTTCCAGGTCCAGGAGATCGGCTTTGACGTGGCGTTTGCCCAGGGTGTCATGGCGCCCCTGGTCGACGAAGGTTACCCAGTTGTGACGATCCGGCAAGGGTGGGTGACGCAAAGTCCCGCCCTTAACGTCCTGGAGCGAGCGATCATCAGCGGCAACTTCCGGCACAGCGGACATCCCGTGTTGCGCTGGAACTTCTCCAACGTCGCAATCCACAAAGACGCCAACGACAACCGGATCATTCACAAGAGCAAGTCGACCGATCGGATCGACGGCGCAGCGGCGACCTGGATGGCCGTGTCGCGCGCGGCGGCCGGCGAAAGCACGCGCTCGCTCTATGACCTCCCTAACGCTGTTGAGCTTCTTTCGTGGTGACCAATGGCCGATAACGACAACCTCGACGCATACCTTCAATCGCTGCCGGACAAGATCACCGAGCAGTTATTGGACGTCTTGCGGGAGCAAGCATTCCGCCTTTCAGACGCACAGCGCGAGGCATTGCGAGGACTTGAGCAGTCGCCAGAGAGCGGCGCTTTGGAAGCGTCGTGCACGGTGGCCAAGGGCGAGAGCGAGCTCGAATACCTCGTCCAGGCCGGCGGCGACATGACGACCAAGGAAGTCCGGGAAGGCAGTGGCGTGGAATACGACTACGCGCTCGCCTTCGAGTTTGGGACCAGTCGACAGCCGGCGCGGCCCTTCTTTTTCAACACCTACAACGCCATGCGGGACGACATGCAGCAGGCAATCGACGATGCAGTGAACGAGGTTCTAGACAATGACTGACGACAAATGCGCGCGCGAAATCAACTGGGCCGGCGGCACCCACACTCTCACCTTGGCCGATCGCTGGGTGCAGCGCGTAGTCTCTTGGCGCGGCATCAATGGCTACTCGCCGTCTGCCGCGCTCGCGCGGTTTGAAACCGGCAGCTACACCGCCGACGACGTGGAGCGCGTCATAGAGCTGGGCCTTTTGGGAGGCCAAACGCCCGAACGCGAGGTGGAAGCGCTGCTTGATACCCACGTGCGCGGGAAGCCGCTGGCGCCCAATGTGCTCATAGCCCACCAAGTCTTGGCAGCCCTCTTTGTTGGGGACGCACAATGACACGCGGTCTCGAGATCCCGGTCAGCGTCAACCTGGACAAGCTGAAGGAAGGCTTGAAGCAGACCAGTTCGCTGACCCAATCGGCCGCGCGCGCCGCCGCGAAGCAGTTTTTGGATATGAACAGCGCCATTACCGACACGGTTGTCGGCGGCGCGGCCCGCATGGCTCTTGGCGTCGCTGGCAGGGTGGCCCTTATGGTGGGATCATTCAAGCTCATGTCGGCGGCGATCGACGGCGCGCGGCAACAGCTCCAAGACATGGTTTCGATTGCCGACAAGGCCGGCAACGTCGGGGTGTCGCCTGTCTTTTTCCAGAGCTTCACCGCTGAAGCCAAAAAGCTCAAGGTTGAGGCCGGCGAACTCGAATCCGCCCTCGACCATGCGTTCCAGGCGACCAAAGAGAAGTCCCCGATCGACATCGGCGAATGGACCGTCGGAGAGGAGAAGATCACCGACGTCGAAAAGACCCTTCGGGTCCTAAACGCGACGATGGAGAAGGGCCAGCACCTCGAAGGCTTGGTTTTGTTCCGGGATGCAGACACCCAGGAGGGCCGAATCCAAGCGGTGCTCAAGGCCATGATCCAGCTCGACCAGATCGGCCGGCATGCCGAGAGCCTGAACCTCGGCGAGCAGATGTTCGGCACCCAGCTGATCGACAGGATGAGGCAGGGAAAAACCTCCGCAGAGAGCATGCTGACCACGATCAAAGAGGCCTCTGCGAACTCGGACGGCATTTTCAGCAACGATCTTGTGAACCGCGCCAAGGAAATGGACCAGCAGCTTCAGCTCGCCCAGCAACGGCTCACCAGCGCGCTCAAACCGAGTTGGGACGATCTCGCGTCGGTCCTGCTCACAATCAAGGGCTATTGGTCCGATACCGTCGATCTCATCGCACGCGCCGTCGAATACACCAACAAGCTCGGTCTCACGTCTGAGACGGCTCGGAAGCGTAACGAACTCGCGGCGATCAATGACGCGATCAAGAACGGGACCGCGCTGGGTGGCTTGCCCCAGGTCACGAACATTCCCGGCGTCAGCAAGATCTATGACGCGATTGGTGCCGAGAAGCCCCAGGACGCCTTGAAGCGGCGCCGCGACCAGCTACAGGCTGAGATCGACGCTTCGGAGCGCGGCGTTCCGGAAGGACCAGAGGCTCCGACGAAGTCGCGAGGCACCGGCGCGGCGCCAACAAAGATCAGCACCGGCACCGATCGGGACCGGTTCGATACGTCCGCCGACACCATTGAGAAACGGACTGCCGCGCTCAAGGCGGAGGCGGACAGCCTCGATTTGAGCACCGCCGCTCGCGAGCGGGCAAAGATCGCGGCGCAATTGATGGAAGTTGCGATGCAGGCCAATAGCGCGGCCGGCCTGGGCGAGAAGGTCGTTACCGACGAACAGCGGAAGAGGATCGAGGAAGTCACCGAGGCCTACGGCAAGGCCACCGAGGCCATCGAGAGGGCCACCGTGGCGCAGTCGATCCGGCGCGGCCGACAGACCTCGCTGCTCGATCCCCAGGACGTGCAGATCGCCGAAAAGCTCAAGGGTCTCTATCCCGACGTCGCCACGGCCCTGAATTCGGTTGAGGCGTCGGCCATGCGGACCAATGAGGCCATGCGGTCGGTTGGCTCGACCATGTCGAGCAGCCTTACCAGCGTCCTCGCGGACATCCTGGACGGCACCAAATCCGTCAGTGATGGCTTCGCCAACATGTCCAGGGTCATCGTCCGGGCGATAGAGGAAGCCATGATCAAGATGCTGGTCGTGGCGCCGATCATGCGCTCCATGGGCGGCATGTTCGGGTTCGCCGATGGCGGGCTTGTGGGCTCCGGCGGCGCTGCATCCACCATCATGGTCGGAGACTACAGCATGCCGAAATTTGCGGCCGGCGGCTACATCAACGGACCAGGAGGGCCGCGCGACGACAAGATCCCCGCGAGGCTCAGCAATGGCGAGTTTGTCGTGAACGCCGCCGCGACCGCGAAGCACAGGGCCGTCCTGGAGCAAATCAACCGAGGCGTGCCCAGGTTTGCCGATGGCGGGCTGGTCGGCGGCGGCTCGCCGGCCGCGCCTATGATCGCCAGCCATCAGAACGTCATAGCGCCGCAGATCGCCGTTACGGTGCAGGGTTCGCCTGGCATGTCGGCCCAGGACCACGAACGGATGGGCAAGACGGTCGCGGAGTCTGCCCAGCACCACATCAAGACGCTAATCGCCCAGGAGCTACGCACCCAGCGGCGGCCTGGAGGCATCCTCCGATAGAGTCTTGCTACAAATCTATCCAATAGCAATGCAACGCAAAATTGCATCAAATTTGCATCCCAACTCACGGCGTGACATACTAAACGTGAACCCACTTTGAATGCGAAAGCCACCCGGCGGCGAACCCGGGTGGCTTTCTGGAGGACCCGAACGTGCCGTTGCTTAAGAGAACGTCCGAAGATCATCATGAATCTAGCCAGACCGACTCTATCTCTCAAGATAACCGGTCTCGAAAGCGGTCGAAAAAAGTCCCCGAAAGGGTTCGACAGTCGGCCTTCAAAGACAAGCAAATCATCGGGAAAATGCGGTCTTTTCGCGTTCCGGCTCACATGCTGGACGAAGAGACTTCAGTTGCACACCCCACACCTTCTATTCCTGCTCCTCTAACAGCCTCTACAGACACCGCGAAAGCCGACAACGACAACATACCCGTGTGGGCTCTTACCGGTGACGTAGTCAAAGCTGTGGCCGCGACAGCGGCCCTTCAGATCGCAGAGGAGCCCGCTTATCCGTTTGTCTTCAATCTGACTCAGGAAGCCGAGGCGAAGGCTCTGGCGCATCCCAGGAGCTTCCTAGAGTCACTGAAGCGGTCGTTCGACAAGCAGCTCGCGCGAGCTGGCATTCGCTTGCCTTACTGGTTCGCGATCGACATCAGCGACCAGGGGCGGCTGCATATCCAGGGCGTTTGTGCTGCGGTCGCCGAGAACGAGGTCCTGAAAGAGGTGATGCGTCGAGCCTGGGGAAGGTGGCCTGGGGCCGGGGCTCAGTTTCAGATTTGGATTGACCGCAAACCCTGCGATGACGGGTGGGCTACTTACTGCCTGCGTAGGCACCGCCGGGTATCGAAGAAGATCGGCCAGACCTTCACCGTGACCCGGCCGCTGCAACGGGATGCCCAATGGACCTACGAGGAGATAAGAAGGATCATGGCTGCTAGCTGCAATTTCACGTAGCGGCTCATAAGTTCCGCGCGCATTAAGAAAAAATTAAGCTTGCAAAACCGGCCAGAATCTCCAATATCAGCGCATGGGCAATGCCCCGGGGTCTGCCTCTACGCAGGCCGCCAAGAGGCTCGGATCACTCCGAGCCTTTTGTTTTTTTGAAGTCAAAACAACTGTATTTGACGCCCCGGAGGGCCACTTGGTCGCTCTCCAGCACGCAATCAACGATTTTCTTGTTCTCAAGAAGCTTGACGTAGGGCGCATAGGTCTCGTCATACCCGCCCTTGATGATGGGATATAAGAACAGATCGGCGACCTGGGCCAGTCCGTGTGTCTTGGTGATCCGGTGAGGCTCGCCCAAAATGATTTTCTTGAATTCGTCTGGCGCCAGCGAACCGTAAGACGCCGAATTGCCCTGGTCGAACGGCATCCCGTTCGATTTCAGCGAACGGACGTATTCCAATATGTCACGGTCTTCTCGTCTCCCGGACTGCTCGAACAAGATCTTCAACTGGGCTCCTTGAGAAGCGGCATACTTCGCCGCACGCTCGGCCAAAATCGCGGCGGCCGTCTTGCACATCTTCCATCGGTTAGGACCGTGGGCCTCTTTATAGCGCTCATTGTAGCCGGGGCGGTGCATTACGCAGGCAATGCCGAGCACCGGAATTCCGAGCAAGAACTCCTCCAGCTCCGCAAAAAACGCGTCCTGCTGAGGGTTGTTTCGGAGAAAACGGAATTGATCGCGTAGTCCGCGCAATTTCGTTGAATGAAGCGGACCGGACAGCTGCCATTTAGCAACGAACGCCGCATGCCGTTTGTTGACGTCTAACACCTCTTCCTCATTGACGAGAACCCCGCCAAGAGCAAACCCGTTGATGCCATCGTTGCGGTCTACTTCGTCTTGATCGGGAAGTCGGTTACCCGAATCGTCGAAATACAAACGAATGATCTTCTTCCCATCCATCGCGCACACGCTTATCCGCGGCCACCTGGCGAATCAGGCAAGGCCTCACTGCAACCACAAAACACCTGAGCATCCTGCTCGCGCAACGCACACGTGTGCGTTGCCGCCAGTTACGAACATACCGATGGTCAGGCTGTGTGTAAGTCAGTGCTGACTTATGATAGAATTACGTGGTTGACGCAACCTTACGAGCATGAATCTATGGCGGGTGCACCACACCAACCATGGGGCTGATATGTCCGCTGCATCTGGAACGTTCATTCCGACCTCGACCTACAACGATCTCGTCACCGCGCTGATGGAGATCGACGACCGCAATCCCTTCAGCGAGGGCAGCCGATCCGCCCGCGACTGGCGCGAGAACGAGATCAAGCTCGTGCTCGGCATGACCGGCGATATTTGGCCCCTGGAAATCCGCGGCGACCTCGTGGTTGACGCATTGCTTGCGCGGGGCAAGGCAGCCTTGAAGTCAAAGGTATAGGATGCCTATAACGCCGTTGCTCAAAGCGCTCCCTCCCGCTTAATTTGCGCGAGGGGCAGCCTCACCATCGCGCGGCTTCGGGGGACGATATGATTTCAGACGACGCCCTACGACGACGTGCGCGATTCGCAGATTTCGCTCGTATGGCGGACTTTGGTCCGGAACATCCAGACTATACAAAGCTATCTGAGGCGCTCAAATCTGGCGAGGACCCAGATTTCGAGCGGCTTCTGAAGGCGCAAACACAGCGTGCCGGCGATTTGAATTATGCCTACCACCTAAACGGACCAGGGCTATACATCGACACGTATTTGCGCAACTTTCTACTGGAGTATAACGGCCGCATCTTTAAGGGCAAAGGTAATGAGCAGCCAACTTCATTCAATATTCTTCGGTCTTTTGTCACTCCGGATGACAGGGCGTATGTCCTAAAGCTTTTGGAAGAAAAGTTCTTCCAGCTCAATCTTCTGGACTACATTGATTTTGTTACGGGGCCATCTTGCAAGTCTTCGGTCGAGCTTGACAGCTTCGAAGAGCTGGCGATCTACGAGCTCAATAGCGCCGGGTCCTTTGCTCAGGTCGTGCTTCCGGGTTTCGACAATTTGGTGTTTTGTGGTGCGGCGATTGTTCGCGAGGATAGCGAGATCGCTATAGTGGGTGTATTTGGCAACAGTCGCTCTCTGTTCGTTCAAGGCGATCCGCTGACGGCTGACATGATACGTCCTGCAAAAAGACAATTTGTTGGAGACGGTCCGTGGGACCTTGGCGCCGAAAAGCTTTTCGATAGCGAGGCATATTATCCGTTGATCGCCATGACGCGGATCGATGCGCGCAAGCGGCGCATAGAAGCGCGCTATATTATGCACGAAACTAAAGACACCTTCAGGGTAACGACCGATGACCCCGCAGTTATGCTCGATGCTGCATTCTTTGCTCGCGGCGTGGATCTTAAGGCCGCTTTTCAAACGGCGATTTCAGAGCTTTCTCAGTATCGGCATGTTTTCGACCTGCTGCACAACCTGCTCCACTTCCCCGAGTTCGTGCAGCATCGCGAGGATGAATTCTACATCGAGCGACACCCTACTCAACTCAGGTTAAAACCTCCGACGACCCGCATAAGAAAACTTCGTAGCTCTCTTGAGAGCAAATATGTCTCGAATTACCGAGAGGTGTTGACACTCGGTCAGTCCAGCGAAATCAAAGCTGCGACACTTGCTAACTTGGACCTGAAGTTCGAAACATCAGGCTACTGGCGCACATTGCCGATGGACAAACTCGGAGCCGACAAGCAAGGCAATACGATACATGGCAAAACGTGGGTAGAGCAGCAACTCAGTTGGCGAGAGACGGGATACAACGATGCGGACAAGCAGCCGACATCGGTAGTGCCGGTTTCTCGGGACGAAGATGTGGGATACGTCTACGTCATGCGGTCACCGGCGCACCAGCGCAATATATACAAGGTGGGATTTACCAGCAGGGATCCCGAAGATCGGGCAAATGACTTGTCCGCGACTAGCGGTCAGCCGGACGCATTGGTGGTCATGCAGAGTTGGAAGGTATACGAACCGCGACGTGTGGAGCAGGCCATACACCGCGAACTAGAGCAATTGCGCATTAATAGTCGCCGGGAATTCTTCAAGGCGAACTTCGAAAAGCTTCGAGAGACTATCGAGAATGTAATTCTGGGCCTTAACGCCCGCGTCACGTAACCAGGGTTGCCACTAGCTCGTAGCCGATGGATTCAATCATCGTCACGCGGTCTCGCAGTGGGCCTTCTGGCAGCACACCGTAGCGACCAGTTGTGCTTGCCTTCGTGTGCCCCAGCAGCACGCCATGCTGTTCATCAAGATAGCCGGCAGCGCGGAAGGCATCAGTGACGTTGTGCCGGAAGCTGTGGAAGTTTACGCGCCTATCCACCTTCACGCCCACAGCTTTGAAGTAGCCGTTGAAAAACTTCGAGGCCTCGCCGAAATAGCCCCGCTTGTCGCGCTCGACTTCCGCAAACAGTCGCCGTTCGCCGCGTGCGACCGCGCCGGCATGGTAATCCAGGAACCCTAATTCGATCAGCCTAGAGTGCACCGGCACGACACGCATTGAGCCGTCTGTCTTCGTGGACTTGGCGGAGCCGTCCTCATCCTCGTCCCCGACCTCGGTGATATGGAAGATCCAAACTCCATGAAGCTGCCGCACGTCTGCGGTCAGCAACTGGCACAGCTCACCTAAGCGTGCGCCGGAATAGATTGCGATCAACGGAATCCAGTAGCGCCAATCCCTGACTGCGGCATTGCCCGGCTTGTGCTCAGCGCCGTCGCCGAGGCATGTGCCGAACAGCGGCGAATTGAAGATCGTTTTGAGCTGATCGCCGGTGAACGGGAAGCGGCTTTTCCGTCGCTTGTCGATCGACAGATACATTCCGCTCATCACGTCATCGTCGATATACTCGTTCTGCAACAGCCAGCGAGCGAAGCTGCCGAGCGCTGCTAGATATTTGTTGATCGACTTCTGGCTGATCGTCGGTTTTTTTACTGTCTCGTTAGTCTCAATCACCTTGCGGAACGACATGCCTTCGAATGCCTTACTGTCCGCCGCTTTCACGGGCCAGCGCGCCAGCTCTTGCTTCCAGTTGCGCACCGCCTTACGCGTGATCACCGAAACGTGCGAGGCCTCGCCGACGAACTCGGCAAAGAGCTTCACAATCTTGCGGTTCTGATCCCAGGTGTCCGGCCGCGCGTCTCCAATCCGCTCGGCTTTGAACTTGTCGTAAAGCTCTATTAGCGTTTCGCCCGGCGCCGCAACCCGCTTGCCATGGGTGAGATCAGCCGGCACCACGATCGGATCAGACGGGATGCCGGCCCAATTGCCGGCATCGCGTTCGGCGGCACGCTCCAACACCTCGATTTGAGCGCGCTGCAATCGCTGGCAAAGATCGCGGTATGTCGGCGAGCCCTTGACGATCAGAAGCTGCCCGCTCTGGATCACCTCATCAGCTTTCCATTCGATTAAGGCCGTCTCGCCGGTTGCAAGGTGCTTCCGCAGCGCTGCAAGCTGGATACCCCGCCGCTCGCGGTCGAGCTTCGCGGCGTCTCTCATGACGATCAGGTCTATGGTCGCGTTGAGCTGCACCAAAGGATCGCCGGACCAGGGCACCCGGCCAGCCTCGATATCGCTCGCCAGCTTGTCGGTTGCCTCACGCAACGCCGCGTTTGTCGGCAGCGCGGCGCGTGCGTGCGCGTCCTGGGCCAACTCAGTTTCATAGTGCGACCACACGGCGGTCTGGAAATCTGAAGGGGAGGGCTCTCGGCGCTGCTCCAGATCAGCGAAGCGCGCACGGAATGAGGCGATCACCGGCGCCGCTCTGTCACGCGCTTGCCGGGGGTCACTCGTCTTGAGCGACTGCCAAATCTCCTTGCGCTTGAGAACCGGCTGGAGCTTCAGCGGGACGCCAACGCGGACGTAGTAGGACGTGCGACCAGGACGTTTTTGGATGTTCGTGGCGATCGACATTCGAGTCCTCGTAACCGTGACTCGTAACCACTACTCGTAACCGCTCGGCCTGAAAAGCTGTTTTGAATCATGCCATTATTGAAATCATTGAATTTTTGCTGGGGGTCCCCAGGGTCCAGGTTCCCCAGCCAGTTCCGGGCGCTTTTCTGAAGACTGACACAGTGTCGGCCCCGGCGCCGTGCCATGGCGTGTCGCGACGGTTTGCCTCAGTGCAAATGGTTTCTTCGGCGTCGGCCCGCCGCGCGCCCCGCCGTCCTTGGGACACATACAACCCAAGGAGATCAGGAATGCCCTATGTCGATGGTTTCGTGCTGGCCGTGCCGAAGGACAAGATCGAGGCCTACAACGCCCTGGCGCGAACGGCCTGTGCGGTCTGGATGGAGCACGGCGCGCTCGACTATGTCGAATGCATCGGTGACGACGTTCCCTACGGCGAGCTGACGTCGTTCCCGCGTGCGGTGATGGCGAAGGAGGAGGAGGTCGTGGTGTTCTCCTGGATCGTCTATCACGATCGGGAGACGCGCGACGCCGTCAACAAGAAGGTGATGGCGGACTCGCGGCTCAAGCACGGCGACATGCCGTTCGACGGCAAGCGCATGATCTATGGTGGCTTCACGACGCTGCTGCGGGCGAGCGACGTAATTAGTTGAGCGATGTAGAGCGGGGAGACCCGTAGACTGGATGAGCGAAGCGACACCCGGCGATGCCGTCGTTATTGTCCCGGTGTCGCTTTGCTCAGCGGGGCTACACGTTCTTGCACCGACGATCCTCTCAAGATTGTCACGATCACACCAAGCGACGTTTGATTGAATGCGCGAGCCGCTGCATGCCCATGCAGGATCGTCGCAGCCGTCTTGCCTTGCCGGTCGTCAGTCGGCATGCCATCCTCCCGCAGCCAGGCATAATCAAACGGAGGCGGGCGTTTCGCCCAGGCTCTCCAAAAAATCTTGGTTGGGGAAACCCCTTTGGGAGGTCTGATTTCATGACATTGAAGCACGTCACGCGGCTGCTTTGCGCGGCCGCGATGTCCGTTGCGCTCGTCTCGGGCGCAACGGCACAGGACAAGGTCGTCAAGATCGGCGTGATCCTGCCGATGTCCGGCGGCACGGCCTCGATCGGCGCGCACGCCAAGGCGGCGCTCGAGGTCGCCATGGACATCATCAACAACGCCCATCCCGAGCTTGCCAGTCTACCGCTGGCGAAAAATGCCGGCCTTGCCGGCCTCGGCGGCGCCAAGGTCGACGTCATCATCGCCGACAACCAGGGCAACCCCGCAACCGGCCAGAACCAGGCGCTGCGCCTGATCACGGAAGAGAAGGTCGCGGCCGTGTTCGGCTCCTATCAGTCCGGCGTGACGCTGACCTCGAGCGCCATCGCCGAGAAGTACGGCGTTCCGTTCCTGAACTCCGAGTCGGTCGCCGCCAACCTGACCGAGCGCGGCTTCAAATGGTTCTTCCGAACCACCCCGATCGCCACCGATTTCGCCAAGATCTATGTCGACTTCCTCGCCGACATAAAGGCGCAGGGCGCCAAGACCGACAGCGTCGCGGTGGTCCACGACAACACCGAATATGGCACCTCGGTCGCGAACACGATTTCCGGCGCCTTCAAGGAGAAGGGCCTGCCGATCGCGCTCGACGTCGCCTATCCAGTCAACGCGACGGACGTGCAGGGGCAGGTGCTTCAGCTCAAGGACAAGAAGCCCGACGTCGTCATCATGATCAGCTACACGTCTGACGCGATCCTGTTCGCCAAGACCATGCAGTCGCTCGACTACAAGCCTGCCGTGCTGCTGGCCGATGATGCCGGCTACTCCGATCCGTCCTTCACCAAGGCGGTCGGCAAGATCTCGCAAGGCGTCTTCAATCGCTCGTCCTGGGTCGTGGGTCCCGCCGGCTCGCCGTCCGCCATCATCGCCGACATGTACAAGAAGAAGAGCGGCGAGGAGATGGATGACACGGTCGCCCGCCAGATGCAGGGCTTCTTCGTGCTGGCTGATGCGATCGATCGCGCCGGCTCGACCGAGCCCGCCAAGATTCAGGCTGCGCTGAAGGCCACGGACCTCAAGCCCGAGCAGCTCTTGATCGGCTACAAGGGCGTGAAGTTCGACGACAAGGGCCAGAACACCCTGGCCTCGGGCGCCATCATCCAGCTTCAGGATGGCGAGAATTACGTCTCGGTGTGGCCGAAGGCGAATGCCGAGAAGGCGCCGATGTTGCCCTACAAGGGCTGGTGATCGCGAGGCGGGACCTGCAGTCCCGCCTTTTTCACAAGGGTTGGTAGAGCGGCGCAGCTCATGTCCTTCGTTCTCGTGCAGGTGATCGTCGGCGGCCTTCTACTTGGCGCCGTCTACGCCCTGTTCTCCTCGGGCCTCACGCTGGTGTGGGGCATGATGAACATCGTTAACTTCGCACATGGCGATTTCGTCATGCTCGGCATGTACGTCGCCTATGTCGTCTATACCCTGATGGGAGGAGGGCCCCTGCTCGGCGCCCCGCTGGCGACGCTGGTGCTCGCCACGCTCGGCATCGTGGTCTATTTCGGCCTGATCCGCGACATCATGAAAGGGCCGATGCTGGCGCAGATCCTCGGCACCTTCGGCCTTGCGTTGCTGCTGCGCTATTCCGTGTTCTGGTGGTTCGGCGCCAATTTCCTCTCGATGCCGCCGAACATCGTGGGCGGTACCTATGCCTTTGCCGGTCTGCGCATCGAGGCCTCGCGGCTGCTCGCGGGCGTCGTCGCGCTGCTGGTGACGCTCGGCCTGCATCTGCTCCTGACGCGCACCTCGCTCGGCTCGAAAATGCTGGCGGTGGCCGAGGATCAGACCGCGGCCCAGCTCATGGGCATCCGGCCCGACACCATGCAGGCGATCGCCTGGGCGATCGCGGCCGGCGCCACTGGGCTCGCCGGCGCACTGATCGCGAATTTCTTCTACATCGTGCCGACCGTCGGCGAGACGCTCGGCATCGTCGCCTTCGTCACGGTCTCGCTCGGCGGCTTTGGCAGCGTGCCGGGCGCGCTGGTTGCGGGTCTTCTGATCGGCGTCATCGAGTCGCTTTCGGGCTATCTGATCGGCGCGATCTACAAGGACATCGTCGTCTATGTCCTGTTCCTTTTCTTCCTCTGGTTCCGGCCACAGGGCCTGATGGGGAAGATGTGATGCGGCGCTGGATCTGGCTCTCGGTCGTCGCAGCCTTTGCGATCGCCTATCCGCTGCTGCTGTCCTCGCCATTCCAGCAGCGCCTCGGCGCGCTGGTGCTGCTTTATGCCATCGCGGCGTCCGCCTGGAACATCGTCGGCGGCTATGCCGGGCAGGTGTCGGTGGGGCATGTGGTGTTCTTCGGCTGCGGCGCCTATGCCGCGATGGGCGCTTACGCCAAGTTCGGCCTGTCGCCGCTGTTCGGCATTCCCGGCGGCATCGTGCTCGCGGTCGGGCTCGCCGCGATCGTCGGGGTGCCGACGCTGCGGCTGTCCGGCCACTATTTCAGCATGGCGACGATCGCGGTCGCCGAAACGATGCGGCTGATCGTGACCAACACCGAATGGCTGGGCGCGGCCGTCGGCCTCTCCGGTCCGACCGTGCCGCGCAACGTCTTCGATCTCTCGTTCCTGTCGGCGCTGCCCTACTACTATCTCTTCCTCGCTGTCCTCGCGATCACGCTTGCGATCACCTGGTGGATGACCAACAGCCGCATGGGATTTTACCTGCGGGCGATCAAGGACTCCGAGCGTGCCGCGCGCTCCCTCGGCGCGCCGGCGAGCCGCACCAAGCTCTACGCCTATATGCTGAGCGCGGCGCTGACCAGCGTCGCTGGCGCGCTCTACGCGATGATGTTCGGCTTCGTCGATCCCGAGTCCGGGCTCGGCATCCTGATCTCGGTGAAGATCCTGATCATGTCGGCGCTCGGCGGGGCGGGGCTGCTGTTCGGGCCATTGGTGGGCGCGGCGATCCTGGTGCCGCTGGAGGAGATCTCCAACAGCTGGCTCGGCGGCAAGGGCGCGGGGCTCACCTTCGTGGTGTACGGCGCGATCATCGTGCTGATCGCGCGCTTCCAGCCCGGCGGCCTGCTCAGCCTGCTCACCCGGCGCGGCAAGCTCAAGACTGACACGTCGAAGACCGACGCGGGAGCCAGCCATGCTCCTTGAAGCACGTGGCATCACGAGGGCGTTCGGCAGCTTCAAGGCGGTGGACGACGCCTCCGTGACGCTGGAGCAGGGCGACATCCTCGGCCTGATCGGCCCGAACGGCGCGGGGAAATCCACCTTCTTCAACTGCCTCACGGGCGACCTCAAGACCACCTCCGGCCGCGTGCTGTTCGAGGGCAGCGACATCACCGACTTTACGCCGGAGCAGCGCGCCGGCCTCGGGCTCGCCCGCACGTTCCAGGTGCCGCAGACGTTCGAGGGCATGACGGTGCTCGAGAATGTGATGATCGGCGCCTTCCTGCGCACCTCGCATCGCAAGGAGGCCGAGGCCAAGGCGCGCGCGGTACTCGAACGTGTCGGCATGAGCCGCCTTGCGGATGCGCCGGCGCGCTCGCTCGGCACGCCCGGCCGCAAGCGGCTGGAGATCGCACGCGCACTTGCGACCGAGCCGAAGGTGCTGCTGCTCGACGAGGCCATGGCGGGCCTCAACGCGCACGAGGTGAGGCTCGCGATCGATCTCGTTCGCGACATCCACCGCTCCGGCATCACGCTGGTCATCGTCGAGCACATCATGGAAGTGATCATGTCGCTGGCGAGCCGCGTGATGGTGTTCCATCAGGGCAAGGAGATCGCGCACGGTAACCCACGCGAGGTCACGTCCAATCCCGCCGTGATCGCGGCCTATCTCGGTACGCGCGCGGCGAAGGCCGCCGCCGGCCATACGCCGGTCGAATTGATGGGCGGGCCGGACCTATGAGCGGGGCGCTGCTGCGGATCGAGCACCTCGAGGTGCGCTACGGCGACCTCATCGGTGTCTCCGACGTCTCGCTGGAGGTGCCGGAAGGCAGCGTCGTCGCGCTGCTCGGCTCCAATGGCGGCGGCAAGACCACGACGCTGAACGCGATCGCCGGTCTCATCCCCGTGCATTCCGGCTCGATCAGCTTTCGCGGCGAGGAGATCGCGGGGCAGAAGGCCTTTGCGATCGTGCGCAAGGGCCTTGCGCTGTCGCCGGAGGGCTGGCGGCTGTTCGTGCAGCAGAGCGTCGAGAATAACCTCATGCTCGGGGCGACCCCGCTGCACGACAAGTCGCGTCAGGCAGCGCTGCTCGAGCGCGTCTACGAGGTGTTCCCGCGCCTGAAGGAGCGGCGCAACCAGCGTGCCGGCACCATGTCCGGCGGCGAGCGACAGATGCTTGCGGTCGGCCGCGCGCTGATGAGCGATCCGAAGCTGCTGATGCTCGATGAGCCGTCGCTTGGCCTTGCCCCGGCCGTGGTCGAATCCATGTACGAGACCTTCGGTCGCCTGCATCGCGGGGGCTTGACGATCCTGCTCGCCGAGCAGTCGATCGAGCTGGCATTGGAGGTCTCGGATTTCGCGACGGTGCTCCAGGTCGGCAAGAGCGTGCTGTCCGGGACGGCCGCGGCGCTCGCGCAGGATCCGCAGGTGCAAAAGGCCTATCTCGGCGTGGATTGATCGATCTCGGCCTGAAGCAGCAGCAACAGGCGATCGGCGCGCCGTATCCGTTACTTGATCTTGTCGTAGGCCGCCGCGAAATCACCGAGCGGCATCGGGATCGCGATCGTCTCCTTGGCCAAGTTCTGAAAGGAAACCTTGAGCTGCTGGCCCGACCGCAAGGCAGGTCCGCTGCGATCGGCGTCGAGGCGTACCAGCCGCGGCTCTCGCACGCCTGGATCTGCAGGTCGAACGTCTTGCCCTCGTCGACCTGGAGCTTGGCGCCGACGGGAAGGTTGAGGCCGAGCGGCAATTGCAGCAGCGCGATGGGCGTGCGGGGGTTGGGCGCGATGCGGATATTGATCAGGATGACGGTCTGGCCGGTCTTGGTCAGCACCGCGTTCTGCTCCATCGCGCATCCGAGCGGCGCGCTGTAGCGTCGCGGGAGCCGCGGCGCAAGGCTACTCGGCGGCTTCCTTGACGGTGCGGTGCTCGTGCGTCTCGTCGCCTTCGCCGTCACCCGTGCGGCCCCAGCCCGAGAACCAGTTGTTGAGCTCGTCGAGATAGAGATAGACGACGGGCGTGGTGAACAGCGTCAGCGCCTGGCTGACGATCAGACCGCCGACCATGGCGTAGCCGAGCGGCTGGCGGATTTCGGCGCCGGTGCCGTGGCCGAGCATCAGCGGCACGCCGCCGAGCAGCGCGGCCATCGTCGTCATCATGATCGGGCGGAAGCGCAGCAGCGCGGCCTGACGGATCGATTCCGCCGGCGTCTTGTGCTCGTCGCGTTCGGCGGCAATCGCGAAGTCGACCATCATGATGCCGTTCTTCTTCACGATGCCGATCAACAGGATGATGCCGATCAGCGCGATCAGGCTGAAGTCGAAGCCGGCCGCCATCAGGATCGCGAGCGCGCCGACGCCGGCCGAGGGCAGGGTCGACAGAATCGTGATCGGATGGATGTAGCTCTCGTAGAGGATGCCGAGGATCAGATAGACCACGACCAGCGCCGCGAGGATCAGCAGCGGCACGGTGCCGAGCGATTGCTGGAACGCCTGGGCGGTGCCCTGGAAGCTCGAGTTCAGCGTCGGCGGCGCGCCGAGCTCGGCCATCGCCTTTTGCACGGCCTCGGTGGCCTGGCCGAGCGCGACGCCCTGCGCGAGGTTGAAGCTGATCGTGATTGCCGGAAACTGCCCCTGGTGGCTGATCGAGAGCGGGCGGACCGGATCGGTGGTCCAGGTCGCGAAGGTCGATAGCGGTACCTGGTCGCCGGTCAGCGGCGATTTCAGATAGAGCTTGTTCAGGCTGTCGAGATTGCCCTGCAGCTCCGGCAGGATCTCGAGGATCACCTTGTAGGTGTTGAGCTGGGTGAAATACTGCGTGACCTGCCGCTGTCCGAAGGCGTCATACAGCGTGTCGTCGATCAGCTGCGGCTGGATACCGTAGCGCGAGGCGGTGTCGCGGTTGATCTTGAGCTGGACCGTGGTGCCCTGGGTCTGCTGGTCGGTGGCGACGTCGCGCAGCTCCGGCAGCGTCTGCATCTTTGCGAGGATCTTCGGCGCCCACTCGTTGAGCTCGGCAAGATCGGCATCCTGCAGGGTGAACTCGAACTGCGTCCGCGTCGGCCGGCCGCCGAGGCGGACGTCCTGGGCCGCCTGCATGTAGAGGCGGGCGTCGGACACCTTCTCGAGCTTGGGACGCAGCCGCGCGATGATCTGCTGCGCAGAGGCCTCGCGCTCGTTGCGCGGCTTCAGTGTGATGAACATGTTGCCGTTGTTGCCGGCGCGGCCGCTGCCGCCGATGTTCATCGCGATGGTGGCGACATCGGGGTCTTCCATCACGATCTTGCCGAGCTCGACCTGGCGGCGCTGCATCTCCTTGAACGAAATGTCCTGCGAGGCTTCCGAGGTCGCGGTGATCAGGCCGACGTCCTGCTGCGGGAAGAAGCCCTTCGGGATCAGGACGAACAGGTAGATCGACAGGCCGAGCGTGGCGAAGAAGATCGCGAGCGTGGTGCGCCGCCAGGCGAGGGCATGGTCGAGCACGTATTCGTAGCCGCGCAGCATGCCGTCGAAGGCGCGCTCGCTCCATTGATAGAAGCGGCCGTGGCGTACCTCGCCGTGGGCGCGCAGGAAACGCGAGGCCATCATCGGTGTCAGGGTCAGCGACACGAACATCGAGACGAAGATCGTCATCGCCAGCACGACCGCGAATTCGCGGAACAGGCGGCCGATGATGCCGCCCATCAGCAGCAGCGGGATCAGCACGGCGACCAGCGAGATGCTGATCGACACGATGGTGAAGCCGATTTCCTTGGAACCGCGGAAGGCCGCCGCCATCGGCGATTCGCCTTCCTCGATATAGCGCGTGATGTTCTCGAGCATCACGATAGCGTCGTCGACGACGAAGCCGACCGCGATCGTGAGCGCCATCAGCGACAGATTGTCGAGCGAATAGCCGACGACCCACATCAAGGCGCACGCGCCCAACAGCGCCAGTGGAACCGTGACGGTGGGGATGACGGTGGCCCAGAAGCTGCGCAGGAAGATGAAGATGACCATGACCACGAGGGCGATGGTCAGCAGCAGGGTGAACTGGACGTCCTCGACTGCGGCGCGGATGGTGGTGGTGCGGTCGCTGATGAGCTCGATCTTGATCGCGGGCGGGATCGCCGCCACGAGGCGGGGCAGGGTCGCCTTGATCCTGTCGACGGTCTCTATGACGTTGGCGCCCGGCTGCTTGAAGATCACCAGAAAGACGCCGCGCTTGCCGTTGGCCCAGGCCGCCTGCTTGGCGTCCTCGGCGCCGCTGACCGCCTGGCCGATGTCGCGGATTCGCAAGGGGGCGCCATTGCGATAGGCGATGATGACGTCGTTCCAGTCCTTGGACTGGGTCAGCTGGTCGTTGGCGTAGATCGTGTAGGCGCGTTTCTCGCCGTCGATATTGCCCTTGGGGCTGTCGACCGTGGTGATCGCGATCTGGCTGCGCACGTCCTCCATCGACAGGCCCTTGGCGACGAGCTTCGCCGGGTCGACCTGGATGCGGATGGAAGGCTTCTGCTGGCCGCCGATGAAGACTTGCGCGACGCCGGAGAGCTGGCTGATCTGCTGGGCGAGCTGGGCGTCGACCGCGTCGCTGACGCTGGTCAGAGGCAGTGTATCGGAGGTTGCCGACAGCAGCAGGATCGGGGCGTCGGCCGGGTTGACCTTGCGGTAGGTCGGCGGCGAGGGCAGGTTCTTCGGCAGCTGGCCGCTGGCGGCGTTGATGGCGCCCTGCACGTCATTGGCGGCGCCGTCGATGCTGCGGTTGAGGTCGAACTGGATCGTGATCGACGCGGTGCCGAGATAACTCGTCGAGGTCATCTGGGCGATGCCCGGGATCTGGGCGAACTGGCGCTCCAGCGGCTGGGCCACCGAAGAGGCCATTGTCTCGGGGCTGCCGCCCGGCAAATTGGCGGTGATCTGGATGGTCGGGAAGTCCACCTGCGGCAGCGGCGCGACCGGCAGCAGGGGATAGGCGACGAGACCGACAAAGAGGATACCGGCCATCAGCAGCGAGGTGCCGATGGGATAACGGATGAAAGGTGCCGAAATCCCGCGTTCGGTCATTCCTGTCGTACCTTGTTCTGGGCCGGATCCGAACTTGCCACCGCCGTCGAGACGAGGCTTCCGGGCTGCACCTTGAATTGACCGCCAGTGATCACCTGCTGCCCGGGCATGAGCCCTTCGTCGACGACGGAACGGCCGTCGATGCCGTAGCTGACCTTGATCTTGTGCACTTCGGCCTTGTTGTCCGGATTGACGGTGTAGGCGTAGAGGCCATTGGTGGAATGCTGGACAGCGTCATCGGGAACCACGGTGGCATCCTTCAGCGTCCGCACCAGAAGGCGCGTCGAGACCGACTGTCCCGGCCACAACGTGTGGTCCTTGTTGTCGAACACCGCCTTGAGCCGAATAGTCCCGCTGGCGGTGTCGACCTGGTTGTTGATCACTGCGAGCTTGCCCTCGGCCAGCGTCTTCTTGCCGTCGGTGGTGAACGCGATCACCTTGAGCGCGCCGGCCTTCTGGCCTTCGCTGATGTAGGGAAGCTGGTCTTCCGGCGCGGTGAAGATCACCGAGATCGGCTCGACCTGCGCGATCGTGACGATGCCGGTCTGTGTGGAGGCGTTGACGATGTTGCCGACGTCGACCTGGCGAAGGCCGGCGACGCCGGTGATCGGCGCCTTGACCTGGGTGTAGTCCAGCTGGGTCTGGGCGTTGTCGATCGCGGCTTCGTCGGCGGCGATCTGGGCGGTGAGCTGGGCGACGGTGGAGCGCTGCGTATCGACCCGCTGCGCGGTGGCGAACTCGCCGAGCTTCATGGCGCGCTGGAGCTCGAGATTGGCGTTGGCCAGATTCGCCTCGTCCTGCGCCTTCTTGGCCTTGGCCTGGTCGAGCGTGGCTTGATAGGGGCGGGGATCGATCGAGGCCAGCAGCTCGCCCTCCTTGGCGATCTGGCCTTCGGTGAAGGCGATCTTGTCGATCTGGCCGTCCACCCGGGTGCGGACCTGGACGGTGTTGAAGCCCTGAACCGTGCCGAGACCGCTCAGATAGACCGGGAAATCGACCTTCTGGACCGGCGCCACGCTCACGGAAATGGCGGGCGCGCGGGGCGGACCTTTCTGCGCTGTCTGGGATTTTCCGGCGTCCGGCGAGCCGTACTTCTGCCAACCATAGTAACCCGCGGAGGCCACGGCCGCGAGGATCAGAATCCAGAGGATCGGCCGTGTTTTTTTCATGTCGGCTCGTGTCGGCTTCTTGTGCCCTAGGTTACGAATTTTGGGGCAATCATAGGGTTCCAGGGCGCTTGTATAATACACGCCAAGTTCTAGTGTAAACAGCACTATCCGGTGAGAAATCTAAACAATTGGAAAGCTTTGCACCGCCTGGGCAGCGCACTGGCGCGCCGGTGTGCAGTGCTGCATTTTCTTCCGACGTGAGATCAGCGAGTGAGAATTAAGCAATGCTCGCGGAGGATGTGAGGCGCATGAGGGGGCTGGCGAGGCATGTTGGTCAGGCCGTGGGAATGCACGCTTTTGCAAGAACGGTTCTAAATCGCGCCAGCCGCGTTTCGGTTGTCAGGAAAATCCGTATCGTCCATATCGGCGCCGCCACACGGGGAGCGCAGGATGGACGAATTGAACGGCAAGCTGATCGCGTGCCAGATTCTGATCACGGGATTGATCGCGCGCGTCGCGAACGAGCAGCGCGATCCCTTGCGCTTCCTCACGGACTTCCGCGACGAGATCAAGGCCGTGGTCAATGGCGTCAACATTGCCGGCATGGACAGCACCGATCGCGTGCGCGCCATCGCGCAGAAGACGGTCGACGAATTGTTCTCGCTGATGAAGCCGCCGAGCAGCGATTGACGCCGTGAGCATCAGCGCTGATTTCGCGGTGTTTTTCGCGCGCGTTTTAGAACAAGTCCAAGCTATCTTTAGAGCCGTTTCAAACTTCAGATTAGAATCGTTTTGATCTGGACTTATTCAAGGGTTCTCGCGGCTTGCGCGCATTGACCCACTATTTTGCCGCCGATACCAACAGCCCCATCGCTCGTCGAAGTGAATGAGCGAACATGAAGATGGGGCGTGTTGAGATGGGGCAGGTGGTCGCACCGAAATCGTTGCGTTCGGTGTCAGCATTCGATCCGGTGGATGAAAAGTCTTCTGGTATTTCCGGCAAGAAAGTCTCGGCGGTTGCAAGCTTGATCGCGGTGGCGTCGGTCTCGAGCGGCGCAGAGGCGCAGCAGTCGAACCTGCCGCCGGTGACGGTCGATGCTCCGGTGCAGCGGCCGCGTCCGACGGCGTCGAAGCCGACACCTGACCAGGTCCGCGCCCGCAACGCGCTTCGCCGCGCCGCGCAGCGGCAGCAGGCGTCCCAGCAGGCTGCTCCGGCGACGCCGGCCGGCCCGGCCGATGCGGATCCTTATGCGGACCCGGCCGCGCCCTACAAGGTCGACCACGTTCAGGCCGGCGGCAAGTTTCCGGAGAAGCTGGTCGACACGCCGAAGTCGATCACGGTGCTCAGCAAGGAAGTGCTCGAGGACAAGAACGCCACGACGCTGAAGCAGGCGATCCTGAGCACGGCCGGCGTGACGCTCGGAACGGGCGAGGGCGGCAACGCGTTCGGTGACCGCTTCTTCATCCGCGGCTTCGACGCGCGCAACGACATCTTCATCGATGGTGTGCGCGACGCCGGCGTCAGCGTGCGCGAGAACTTCTTCACCGAGCAGGTCGAGATCCTGCGCGGACCGGCGTCGTCCTTTGCGGGCCGCGGCACGGCTGGCGGCGCGATCAACATCGTCACCAAGCAGGCGACGACCGCCGGCAGCTTTTACAACATGGACACCACGTTAGGCACCGACCAGACCAAGCGGGTCACGCTCGACGTCAACCAGGTGATCGATCCGACGCTCGCCGTGCGCGTGGGCGGTTTGTTTCAGGACGCAAATGTCGCTGGCCGAGACTATGTCAGCGATAATCGAAACGGCGCCTTCGTCGCCACGACCTGGAAGCCAACCGATGCTGTCAAGGTCACCGGCAACTACATCCATACCGAGTTGACCGGCCGCCCGGACTTTGGGGTGCCGTACTATCGGCCGAGCACGGCGTCGACGGCCGGCGGTCCGTTCCCGGACTTCGGCGTCAACCGCAACAATTGGTATGGCTTCGTCAACCGGGACTTCTTCCGCACCGGCCAGGACCTCGGTACCATCAATGCGGAAGTGCAGATCACGCCCGACCTGATGGTCAGCAACAAGATCCGCGCGTCCCGCTCGACGCAGAATTACATTGGTACGCTTCCTGAAGCGCCGAAGCTTGCCGATCCGCTCTCGGCGTCGACGCTGAGTGCAAATCCTCAGAGCCGATTCCAGATCACGGACGTGTTCGCCAACCAGACCGAGGCAACTTACAAGTTCAATGACGATGTAGGCTTCAGACACACCTTGCTCGGCGGCGTCGAGTACGACCGCGAGAGGTCGTCGATCGACAATTATATCGGGCTCAGCTCGGAGCTGACGACCGGTACGCCGTTTACCGGTAGCGGATCGAAAACCGACGTCAGCGTGTTCGCTCCGCAATACACCAATCTTCCCTTCGGGATTCCGAGCCTCACCGGAAGCCCCACCAAGATCGGCATCGATACTGTCAGCGGCTACGTCATGGATAGCGCAAACTATCGTGACTTGGTGATCCTGAACGGCGGTTTCCGCTATGACGATTACAGCATCAACACGCGGAAGGTCGGCAGTCCTGGCCAGCAGTCGGCGGAGTTTCTCATTCCGAACTTCAACCTCGGCCTGACGTTGAAGCCGGCGCCGAACGGTAGTGTCTATGTGGCGTATGCGACCTCGGCGAACCCGGTTGGCGCCGAATTCGACGGCACCAGCACGGCCTATGGCGGCCTCAACCCGAACCTGCCGGGCGGCAATACGCAGATATTCGGCCCCGAGAAGAACAAAGCCATCGAAATCGGCACCAAATGGGAGCTGTTCGATCGCCATCTGCTTCTGACCGCAGCGTTGTTCCAGACGACGAAAGAGAACGCACGCGAGTCGCAGAATGTCGGCAGTGCCGCCGCTGCAGCTCCCCTGGGATGCGTCTATCCGACCGGAACGACCGGCAACATATCGTGTATCACGGCCGGGGCGGCTTACCGCATTCGCGGTATCGATCTCGGTGTGGGCGGCAAGATCACGGACAGGTGGAGCGTCTTTGGCGGGCTCGTGCTCATGGAGTCGGAGGTTACGCAGTCGCTGGCCCCGTCGGCCAACAAGGCACTGTATCCGACCAATGTCGGTCGTCCGCTCGCCAACATTGCGCATCAGTCCTTCAGCCTGCTGTCGAAATATCAGCTCAACGACACCTGGGAGCTGGGCGGGCAGGCGGTGTATCGCTCGAAAATTTACGGCGGCACTTTGCTCGCGGCCAACCAGGGCACGTCGATTCCGAGCTATTGGCGCTTCGACATGTTCGCGGAAGCCAAGATCAACAAGAACTGGCAGCTGAAGCTGTTCGTAAACAACATCTTCGACAAGCGCTACTACGACGCGTTGTACCAGAGCGTGGCACCGTTCGTGCTGGAAGCACCAGGCCGCGCCGCCTATGTGGTGCTCTCGGCGCGTTACTGACGGAGCGAGAACCAGTTTCATGCTGACATGCATCGAAAACGTTCTCAGCAAAGATGATGTGGCGGATTTCCGCCGCATCATGGATGCCAGCGAATGGGAGGACGGCCGCTCCACGGCGGGCTCGCAGTCGGCCATGGTCAAGCGCAACGAGCAATTGCGACCGGACAGCGAGGTCGCGCGCAAGCTCGGCAACCGCATCATCTCGGCGCTGACGTCCACCCCGCGCTTCATCGCAGCGGCGATCCCGCTCCGGATCTTCCCGCCGCTGTTCAACCGCTATGCGGCCGACAGCGGCCACCATTTCGGTCTGCACGTCGACAACGCGATCCGCGGCGACCCTCTGACCGGCCTTCGCATCCGCACAGACCTGTCGGTCACCCTGTTCCTCGCCGAGCCGGAGGAATACGACGGTGGCGAACTTGTGATCGAGGACACCTACGGTTCGCACGAAGTCAAGTTGCCAGCCGGCGACTGCGTGCTCTATCCCTCGACCAGCCTGCACCTCGTCACGCCCGTGAGGAGGGGAACGCGGGTTGCGTCTTTCTTCTGGCTTCAGAGCATGATACGGGACGATCAAGCCCGGAGCATGATCTTTGACCTCGACACCGCGATACAGGCGCTGGTGGAACGGCTCGGGCGCGACGATCCCGAAACGGTCAAATTGACGGGTATCTATCATAATCTCATTCGCTACTGGGCCGAAGTATGAAGTGCACCACCTTCCAAGCCAGCCTTGCCGCAGCCGTCCTTCTGGCCGCCGCCTGGCTCGCATCGCCTGTTTCTGCCCAGACACAAACCCAGCCGGCGGCGCCCGCACCGGCCCAGAAGGCTCTGCCTGCTGCGCCCGGTCCGGCGACAGTGCCATCGGCGCCTGCGGCTGCGCCCGTGACCGCCCCGGTCGCGGCTGCGCCAGCGACGGCGGCGCCAGCAGCTCCCTCGGTCGCGGCGGCTCCCACGGCCGCCGCACCGGCGGCTGCGAAATCCGAGGCCGTATCCACGGCCCCGGCCATGAAGGAATTGTCGCCCTGGGTGATGTTCATGTCGGCCGACGTCATCGTGAAGGCGGTGATGATCGGCCTCGCTTTTGCCTCGCTCATGACCTGGACCGTCCTGATCGCGAAGTCGATCGAGCTGTCGGTCGCCTCGGCCAGGCTTCGTTCGGCGCTGAAGAAGATCGCGGAGGCGCGCTCGCTCGCCGAAGCCCAGATGGCGCTCGGCGCCAAGGAGGGCATCCTGCCAGCGTTCCTGGCGGCGGCGCTGCGCGAGGCGCGGATGTCGGCCGGCCTGTCCAGCGATGCCGGCATCAAGGAGCGCGCAGCCTCGAGCTTCCAGGAGATCGTGCGCGCGGAGGCGCGACGCATCCGCATCGGCATGGGCGTGCTTGCGACGATCGGCTCCACGTCCCCCTTCGTCGGCCTGTTCGGCACGGTCTGGGGCATCATGAACAGCTTCATCGGCATCTCGAAGTCCCAGACCACGAACCTCGCCGTGGTCGCGCCCGGTATCGCCGAAGCACTGCTCGCCACCGCGATCGGCCTCGTCGCCGCCATTCCCGCGGTCATCATCTACAACCACTTCTCGCGCGTGACGAAGGGCTATCTCGAGCTGGTCAGCCGTGCCTCGGGCGCGGCGGCTCGGCTACTCTCGCGCGATCTCGACCGCAGCCACGGCAGCGTGCATTCGCGCGCAGCGGAGTGAACCATGGCAGTCTCGCTCGCAGACAATGATGACGACGACGATTTCTCGGAAACGCATGACATCAACGTCACGCCGTTCATCGACGTCATCCTGGTGCTGCTGATCATCTTCATGGTCGCAGCGCCGCTCTCAACGGTCGATCTGCCGATCGACCTGCCGACCTCGAGCGCGACGCCGCAGAAGAAGCCGGACAAGCCCACCTATCTCAGCATCAAGCGGGATCTGACGCTGGCCATCGGAGAGGACTCCGTGCACCGGGCCGAGCTGATCATGACGCTGGACTCTATGTCCGACATGAGCAAGGACAAGTACCTCTTCCTGCGCGCCGATCGCTCCGTGCCTTATGGCGAGTTGATGGGCGTCATGGAGCTGTTGCGCTCCGGCGGCTACACACGGGTGAAGCTGGTTGCGCTGGAAGGTCCGGCCGGGCAGGCGGGACCGGCCGCCGCGGGCACAGTGCAGCCATAGGGATTGCCATGTCCGACCCCGAGCACGAACCCAGACCATCCCGGAGGCTGTGGATCCTGGCCGCGATCGCGGCGGTCGCTCTCCATGTGGGCGGGGCCGCACTCGCGCTCGCAAACCTGCAGGCCAACGACGGTGACGAAGGGCTGGGCGCTGCGGGAGCTGAGTTCGCGGTCGAGATGGCGTCGCCGCCGGTTCAGGAGTCCGACAGGCCAACCGGGCCTAACGACAGCGAAGCGCAAGAGGAGCGTCCCGAGCTTCCTGAGCAAAAGGCCGAGGTCAAGGAAACGGATCTTCCTCAGGATCGGCCGCAACAGGTCGAGGATGCCGACCAGATCGTCACAGAGAACAAGCCGAAGAAGGAACAGGACGACGATCCGAAGATCGCTGCCGTCGAAACGCCGGCCATGGAGGCAGCCCCGAAACAGATCGACCAGGAGCGCCAAACCTTCGAGGACGCCACGCGCGAGGCCGAGAAGGCCATGGCCCCTGTGCTCGGCATCGGCAAGGACCTCCTGAAGCTGACGGCCGACTGGAACCGGAAGGTCAGCGCGCATCTTTCGGCGCACAAGGTCAATCCGGAGGGCAAGGCGCCCAATAACCAGACGGCAAAGGTGAGTTTCGCGCTAAACCGACGCGGCAACGTGCTGTCGGTCGACGTGGTGCAGTCGTCGGGGGACGCAGCCTACGATGCGGCAGCGATCTCCATGGTCCACAAGTCCGACCCGTTCCCGCAGCCGCCGGCCGCGCTGACCGAGGATCGGATCGAGCGCACCGTAGACATCGTGTTCAAGCCGGCTGACGAGAAGAAAAAGAAAAAGTCGGCTCAGCGCCAGTAAAACCTGATCCCGACATAGACCACCACCAGGCAGGCGAAGATCAGCGCCACCGGCAACGGTCGTTTCTGGCTTCCAGCGGCTGTGCCGGCCCCGAAAAAGCCCGTCGTCCTCGGTTTCGGTGCGGGGCGCCGGAAGGCGGTAACATTGTCCGCTGCCGGCTCGGCCTGGCGGGGGCGGACGTCGGGCGGAGTTCCCCCGCCGCCCATTTCGGCGTAATAGGCCTTGTAGATCGCAACGATGGTGGCCTCGGTGGCCTTGCTCTCGCTCATCCGGGTCAGCAGGTTCTGGTAGCTGCTCAGGAACTCCTGGGCCTCCGGAGGCAGCGCGGACGCCCCGTTGAGCTTGGCCATCATCTTCCAGGTCGCAAAATCGGCGCGGGCACGGGTGTCCGCGCGTCGCGCGATCAGCATATCGGCAGCTTTGACCAAGTTGGCCTCTGGCCCTTCGGCGTGTGTTCGGAGTCGTCTGTTCAACTACGCATTGCCGGTCAGGAAGAGAACAGCCTGAATCACATAACCGGTCAACGCTCGCAGTATTGCTGAAATAACATCAAGATTTAGACCGAACTGCGAGCCCGCCAGCGGCAGCAGGATCAACAAGCCGATCAGGATCAGCATACCGAACGGCTCGAGCCGGGCGAGCGGCAGAGCGAGGGGGCGCGGCAGCAGCCCGACCGCGACGCGCCCGCCGTCGAGCGGCGGGATCGGCATCATGTTGAAGACGGCGAGGATCGCGTTGATGACCAGCGCATTCTTGAGATTGTCGAGGATCCACTGCGCCGACCCCGCCGGTGCCAAGGGCAGGGCGTGAAGGGCGAGGGCCGCCGCGAGCGCCAGCAGGATATTGGTCGCAGGCCCCGCCAGCGCCACCCAGACCATGTCGAGCCTGGGGTTGTTGAGCTTGCGGAAATTCACCGGCACCGGCTTGGCATAGCCGAACAGGAACGGCGAATGCGCGAACAGCAGCATCGCCGGCAGGATCAGGGTGCCGAAGGGATCGATGTGGCGCAACGGGTTGAAACTGACGCGGCCGAGCTGCCAGGCCGTGTTGTCGCCGAGCCGATGCGCGACGAAGGCGTGGGCGGCTTCGTGGAAGGTGATGGCCAGTACCAGCGGCAGGACCCACACCGACACGTCATAAAGCGAAATGTTCACGACTCGTCTATCCCGGTTTGCTCGCGGCCTTGCAGCGTCCAGCCAAACCGGCGGTGCAGCAACGCTTCGGCTCAACATAGGGTGGCCGGTTCCGGAATGCCACGCTGCAAGAGATCGGCGGGCCGACCCCGCCGTGCAGTCGTGCAAATCTATGTCGGGATCGTCCCCGGATATTGCACCAGGCCGTCATCGAGCTTCACCCAGGCGAGCTTCTCGCTGACCCAGATGTGCTCGGTCGGCACGAAGGCGTTGCGATCGTCGAACGTCGCCAGCGCTACGCCCGCCAGCGTACCGTTGCGGCGCCAGGCGAACAGCCGGGTGCCGCAGCGTGTGCAGAACACACGGTCGATGTTTTCGGACGAGGCGTAATGCCGGGTCTCGCCCTCGACGGTGAGCGCACGCTGGTCGAACTGCGCGCGGGCAAAATAGGGCGAGCCCATCGCCTTCTGGCAGATGCGGCAATGACAGATGCGGACGTTGAGCGGCTCGCCCTCCGCCTTGAACCGCACGGCGCCGCATAGGCATCCACCTTCCCGGATCATGGCTGCCTCAATAGGTTGCCCGTCCGCCGGAAATGTCGAACACGGCGCCGGTGGAGAAGCCGCAGTCTTCCGAGGCAAGCCACGCCACCATCGCGGCGAGCTCTTCCACCTGCACGAAGCGGCCCTTCGGGATCTTCGACAGCATGAAGTCGATATGCTGCTGCGTCATCTGGTCGAAGATCGCGGTTTTCGCCGCCGCGGGCGTCACCGCGTTCACGAGAATGTCGTGCGCCGCGAGCTCCTTGCCGAGCGACTTCGTCAGCGCGATCAGGCCGGCCTTGGATGCCGAATAATGCGATGCGTTGGGATTGCCTTCCTTGCCGGCGATCGAGGCGATGTTCACGATGCGCCCGTATTTCTGCTTGAGCATCTCGGGCACGATCGCCTTGCTGACGATGAAGGGGCCGTCGAGGTTGATGCGCAGCACCTTGCGCCATTCCTCGAGGTCGGTCTCCCAGACCGGCTTGTTGACCCCGGCGATGCCGGCATTGTTGACGAGGATGTCGATCTTGCCGAAGGCTTTGAGCGTTGCATCGCGCGCCTGCTCGACGGCCGCTGTATCGGTGACGTCGACCTTGGAGACTTTTGTATCGCCGCCAACTTCCTTGGCGGTCTTCTCGGCCAGCGCGGCGTCGAAATCCCAGATCGCGACCTTCGCGCCTGACGCGACGAAGCGCTCGGTGATGGCGCGGCCAAAACCCTGCGCGCCGCCGGTAACGACGGCCACGCGACCGTTGAGATCGATCTTGTTCATCGAGAAACCCTCCCTATCGCTCATGGTGAGGAGCGCGCACTTGGCGCGCGTCTCGAACCAGCGAGCCCGTGGCCCATCCCTCGAGACGGCGCTCGCGCGCCCTCCTCGGGATGAGGAGTGATCAGAGCATGTAGCCGCCGTCGACGACGAGGTCGACACCGGTGGTGAAGGCGCTCTCGTCGCTGCCGAGATAGACCGCCATGCTTGCGATCTCCTCGGCGGTGCCGAGCCGGCCCATCTTCTGGCGGGAGATGAACATCTCCTTGCCCTGCGGTCCTTGCGCCGCGGCGCGGTCGAGCATCGAGGGGGTCTCGACGGTGCCGGGGCAGATCGAGTTGCAGCGGATGCCCTTGGTGATGAAGTCGAGCGCGACTGCGCGCGACAGCAGCGACACCGCCGCCTTCGACGAGCTGTAGACGTAGCGGTTGGCCGGCGGCCTCAAGGCCGCGCAGGACGAGATGTTCACGATGCTGCCGCCGCCGCCCGCGATCATGTCGGGCAGGAAGGCCTTGATGGTCCGGTGCATCGACTTGACGTTGAGGTCGAACGAGAAGTCGAAATCCTCTTCCGAACACTCCAGGATGGTGCCGTGGTGCACGAAGCCGGCCGCATTGAGCAGGATGTCGATCTTGCCGATGCGCTTGGCAAAGGCGTTGACGTCGGCGGTGTTGCGGACGTCGAGTTTTGCCACTTCGGCGATGCCTTCCTTCGTCAGGCCCGCGATGCCAGCCTCGTTGATGTCGGTGGCGATGACGGTTGCGCCTTCATGCGCGAACGCGACGGCGCAGGCGCGCCCGATGCCTGCCGCCGCTGCCGTGACGACGGCGCGCTTTCCCTTGAGGCGGTCTGCCATTTTCTTCTCCCTCGTGTTGTCGAATGCCAACCCCACGTCATTGCGAGGAGCCGGTGACAAAATTGTGTAGCAATTTTGCACTGGTGCGACGAAGCAATCCAGACTGTCTCCGCGGAGATATTTCCGGATTGCTTCGCTTCGCTCGCAATGACGGTGTGGCTGTCAGTGATTATCCCGCGCCACACCAAAGGTGCCGGCGACGTTCTGGTAGCGCGTGGCGAGCTCCATGCAGGCGCCGGTCGATTGCTGGCCGACGGTGTTGCGGTAGATCTCCTGCCACGGCGTCTGGTTCGGCGGATGCTTGAAGCCGCCATTGGCCTTGAGCTCGGCGTGGCGCTTCTTCAGCTCCTCGTCCGAGATCAGGATATTGGCGCTGCCCTTGTTGAGGTCGATGCGCACCTTGTCGCCGGTCTTGAGGATCGCGAGCCCGCCATTGGCGGCGGCTTCCGGCGAGGCATTGAGGATCGACGGCGAGCCCGAGGTGCCGGACTGACGGCCGTCGCCGATGCAGGGCAGGGACAGGATGCCGCGTTTGATCAGCGCCGCCGGCGGCTGCATGTTGACGACCTCGGCCCCGCCGGGATAGCCGATCGGCCCGGTACCGCGGATGAACAGCACGCAGTGCTCGTCGATGTCGAGCGAGGGGTCGTCGATCCGCTCGTGATAGTCCTCCGGACCTTCGAACACGATGGCGCGGCCCTCGAAGGCGTTCGGATCCTTGGGGTTGCTGAGATAGCGATCGCGAAACTCCCTGGAGATCACGCTGGTCTTCATGATCGCGGAGTCGAACAGGTTGCCCTTCAGCACCAGGAAGCCGGCATCCTTCACCAGCGGCTTGTCGTAGGCCCAGATCACGTCGTTGTCGGGCTTGGGCGCATCCTTGCAGTTCTCGCCGATCCCGCGGCCGTTGACGGTGAGGGCGTCCTCATGGATGCGCTTGTGCTTCATCAATTCGCGCACCACGGCCGGCACGCCGCCGGCGCGGTGGAATTCCTCGCCGAGATAGAAGCCGGCCGGCTGCATGTTGACCAGCAGCGGCACGTCGTGACCGACCTTCTGCCAGTCGTCGATCGACAGCTCGACGCCGATGTGGCGGGCCAGCGCGTTGATGTGGATCGGCGCGTTGGTCGAGCCGCCGATCGCCGAATTGATCACGATGCAGTTCTCGAACGCCTTGCGGGTCAGGATGTCCGAGGGCTTGAGATCTTCCCAGACCATCTCGACGATGCGCTTGCCCGTCTCATAGGCGATCTGGCCGCGCTCGCGATAGGGGGCGGGGATCGCCGCGCAGCCCGGCAGCGAGAAGCCGAGCGCTTCGGCAAGCCCGTTCATGGTCGAGGCCGTGCCCATGGTGTTGCAATGGCCGACCGAGGGCGCCGAGGAGGCCACGATCTCCATGAACTCCTCATAGTCGATCTCGCCGGCGGCGAGCCGTTCGCGCGACTTCCAGACGATGGTGCCGGAGCCGGTACGCTCGCCGTCGTGCCAGCCGTTCAGCATCGGGCCGCCGGACAGCACGATCGCGGGCAGGTTGACGGTCGCGGCCGCCATCATGCAGGCCGGCGTCGTCTTGTCGCAGCCGGTGGTCAGCACCACGCCGTCGAGCGGATAGCCGTAGAGGATCTCGACCAGGCCGAGATAAGCGAGGTTGCGGTCGAGCGCCGCGGTCGGGCGCTTGCCGGTCTCCTGGATAGGGTGGGTCGGGAATTCCATGGCAATGCCGCCGGCCTCGCGGATGCCTTCGCGGACGCGGTGGGCGAGCTCGATATGGTGGCGGTTGCAGGGGGAGAGGTCGTTGCCCGTCTGGGCGATGCCGATGATCGGCTTGCCGGACTGCAGTTCAGCGCGGGTGAGGCCGTAGTTCAGGTAGCGCTCCATGTAGAGCGCGGTCATGCCCGGATTATGCGGATTGTTGAACCAGTCCTGCGAGCGAAGGTGGCGGCGGGTGCCGTTGCCGGGCGCGTGCCCATTGGTTGGCTTTTTTGTCATTGTTGTTTTCTCCTGCAATGCAAACGCACTGGCGTCAGTCACCGGCGTAAATCCTGGGCTGTCGGCTTGTGCGATGCCCAACGGCGTGAGCAATGGTCTGCCTGCCCGTTGGCGGGTCGTTTCCTCACAAGTTCGATATTAGTCATGGCTGCTTGGTAACGCTACCATTTTGTTCGGTGCGGCGCCGCCCGATAGGGCGGGCCTATTGTCCGGCTGCCGCGACGACGAGCTTTGCCGCTCGATCACCTTGAAGCCGAGGTCGAGCACCGGCTGCTCCGGTCGCCGTCCCTCGATCGCCTCGATCAGCATGGCGGCGGCCGTCCTGCCCATCTCGTAGCGGTTGGTGCGCACGCTGGTGAGGGTGGGGACGGCGGAGGCCATGAATTCGAGGTCATTGAAGCCGACGATCGCGATCTGCTCGGGGACGCCGATCTCGCGGCGGCGGCATTCGAACAGCACGCCGAGCGCAAGGTCGTCATTGGCGCAGAACACCGCGTCGAGGTCGGGCTCGCGCGCCAGCAGATCGGCGAACAGGGCGCCGCCGAGCGTCACCGAGGTCGGCGTCGCTGTCGTCACGACGAGGCGCTGCTCGAACAGGCCGGCGTCCTTCATGGCGGAGACATATCCGTCCAGCCGCCGCTGCACCCTGGGATCCATCCGCGCGCCAACGAAACCGATCTTGCGGTGACCTTGCGCAAACAGGTGCGCAATCGCCGCGCGTGCTGCATCATAGTGGGAAAAGCCGATCATCATGTCGACCGGATGGGGCCCGATCTCCATGATCTGCACGATCGGGCAGTCGGCCGCCTCCAGCATCGCGCGCGATTCCGCGGCCTGGTCGATGCCGGTGACGATCAGCCCGGCCGGCTTCTGCGCCAGAAACAGACGCAGCAGCTTCTCCTCCTGGAGAATACTGTAGCGGGTGTTGGACAGCTGGATCGAGTAACGACTGCCTTCGGAGGCGTCGTAGATGCCGCGCAGCACGTCGGAAAACACGTTGTTGGTGAGCGACGGAATCAAGACACCGATCACCTCGGTGCGCTGCGAGGCGAGGGCGCGTGCCGCAAGATTGGGCACGTAGCCGAGCTCCTTGGCCGCGCTTTCGACCCGCGTCCGCTTGGCAACCGACAGTGCTTCGGGATTGCGGAAGAAACGGGACGCTGTAATGGGGCTCACACCGGCAAGCTCGGCGACTTCCGCCAGCCGGATTTTGCCTGACTTGGTGCGTTTTCGACCCATTTGCTGCTCTTAGCATAGCCACTGTCGCAAACAAAGGATCGTTGACAGCGCTACCAGCAACGACTAACCAAAGACAAATTGCCAAAGCCGCGCAAACTGCCGACAATGTCGCCCGCCATAGCGTGGGCTTCAGTTCGGCGAAGTTCGGAAAAACAAGACGGTGGCGGCGCGAGGGTTGCGTCGCCTGAGTCGGAGGAGGGAGCGAGATGTCGTCTGTGCAAATCCGCGACGTGCGGAAATCGTTCGGCAATTTTGAAGTCCTGCACGGCGTCACGATTCCGATCGAGGACGGCCAGTTCGTCGTCCTGGTTGGCCCCTCCGGCTGCGGCAAGTCGACGCTTCTGCGCATGCTCGCCGGCCTCGAGAACATCACCTCCGGCACGATCTCCATCGGCGACCGTGTCGTCAACAATGTCCAGCCCAAGGAGCGGGACATTGCGATGGTGTTCCAGAACTATGCGCTCTATCCGCACATGACGGTCGCGGACAACATGGGCTTCTCGCTGAAGCTGCGGAATGCCGGCTCCGACGAGATCAACAAGCGCGTCAAGCGCGCCGCCGAGATCCTCGCGCTGTCGCCGCTGCTCGATCGCTATCCGCGCCAGCTCTCCGGCGGCCAGCGCCAGCGCGTCGCGATGGGCCGCGCCATCGTGCGCGATCCCCAGGTCTTCCTGTTCGACGAGCCTCTGTCGAACCTCGACGCCAAGCTGCGCGTCGCCATGCGCACCGAGATCAAGGAGCTGCACCAGCGGCTGAAGACGACCACCGTCTACGTCACTCACGACCAGATCGAGGCCATGACCATGGCCGACAAGATCGTCGTCATGCATGACGGCATCGTCGAGCAGATGGGCACGCCGCTCGAACTCTACGACAAGCCGGAGAACCAGTTCGTGGCCGGCTTCATCGGCTCACCCGCAATGAACTTCCTGAAGGGGCATGTGCGCGTCAACGGCGTTGCGACCTTCGAGGGGCCGAACGGCGTCAAGCTCCCGCTCAAGACTGCGCCGGCGGCCTCCGACGGCCGTCCCGCCGTCTACGGCGTGCGGCCCGAGCATTTCACCATCGCCGATGACGGTGCCGAGGCCGAGATCATCGTGGTCGAGCCGACCGGCTCGGAGACGCAGGTGTTCGCCAAGCTCGGCGGCGAGCAGGTCGTCGCCGTCTTCCGCGAGCGTCATCAGTTCAATCCGGGCGACAAGGTGCGGCTGAAGCCCGATCCGTCGCTGGTCCATCTGTTCGACGATGCGACGGGCAAGCGCATGAACGCCTAGCGCACAAGACGACAACTAATAAGACAACAAGAAGCATTACAGGGAGGACGACATGCAAGACTTCACCCGCCGGGCTCTGCTTCAAGGCGGAACGGCTCTGGCTGCCACCGGCATGCTGACCGGGCCGGCGCTGTTCGACTTCGCCAGGGCCTGGGCACAGAGCGCGCCCTGGAAGGCCGAGCCGAGCGCCAAGCTGACCGTGATGCGGTGGAAGCGCTTCGTGCCGGCGGAAGACGATGCGTTCAACGCGATGGTGGCGGCGTTCAAGGCCGCGACCGGCACCGAGATGAACGTGTTCAGCGAGTCCTTCGAGGACGTGCAGCCGAAGGCCTCGGTCGCGGCCAACACCGGTTCCGGTCTCGATCTCGCCTGGGGTCTGCACACGCTGCCGCAGCTGTTCCCCACCAAAGTCCTGAAGATGAACGACGTCGCCGATTATCTCGGCAAGAAATACGGCGGCTGGACCGATGCGGCCGCCAAGACCTGCAAGCTCGGCGACGACTGGCTCGGCATTCCCGTTGCGACCAACGGCGGCTACATGACCTACCGCAAGTCGGCGCTCGACAAGGCCGGGTTTAAGGAATTCCCGAAGGACTTCCCCGGCTTCCTCGAGATGTGCAAGGCCCTGAAGGCGAACAATACGCCTGCCGGCTTTGCGCTCGGGCACGCCTCGGGCGACGGCAATTCGTGGCTGCACTGGGTGCTGTGGGGCCACGGCGCCTACACGGTCGACCAGAACGACAAGATCATCATCAATTCGCCGGAGACGGCGAAGGCGCTGGAATATTGCAAGTCGCTGTATGAGAGCTTCATCCCGGGCACCCCGTCCTGGAACGACTCGTCCAACAACAAGGCGTACCTTGCCGGCGAGCTCTATTGCACGGCGAACGGCATCTCGATCTACGTGGCCGCCAAGACCGATCCGACCAAGAAGGAGCTTGCCGAGGACACCTATCACGCGCTCTGGCCGGTCGGCCCGGTCGGCAAGCCGACCGAGCTGCAGCTCGCGCTGCCTATCCTCGCCTTCAACTTCACCAAATATCCGAACGCGGCAAAGGCCTTCGTCGCCTTCATGCTGGAGAAGGAGAACTACGAGAAGTGGCTTGACGGCGCGCAAGGCTATCTCACGCAGACCTTGAACGCCTACGAGTCGGCGCCGATCTGGACCGCCGATCCCAAGAACTACGTGTTCTCGCAGGCCTCGAAGCGCACGCTGCCGGCGTCCGGCATCGGCACGGTCGGTGAGAAGGCGGCGACCGCGATCGCCGATTTCATCGTGGTCGACATGTTCGCCAACTACTGCACCGGCGCCAAGGATGCGAAGGGCGCGATGACGGAAGCCGAGCGCCAGCTGAAGCGAATCTATCGCTGACGGTCACGGGGCGGGCGGCCATCCCGGCCGCCCGCTCATCAACATTTCGATCAGGGATATAGGGCATGGCTGATGTCGCAATTCCCCGGGCCAAGCCTCAGATGAGCGAGGACAGCGCCTGGACCCAGCTCAAACACAATCGCAACTGGCTCGGCTTCTGGTTCATGGTGCCGGCCATGGCGTTCCTGATCTTCTTCCTGGCCTATCCGCTGGGGCTCGGCATCTGGCTGTCCTTCACGGACACCCGCATCGGCAGGGTGGGTCGCTTCGTCGCGACCGAGAACTATGAGTGGCTGTGGGACGATTCCATCTTCTGGCTGTCGGTGTTCAACACGCTGCTCTACACCTTCGTCGCCAGCGCCCTCAAATTCGCGATCGGGCTTTATCTCGCGCTGCTGCTGAACGAGAACATGCCGTTCAAGGCGATGTTGCGCGCGATGGTCCTGATCCCCTTCATCGTGCCGACGGTGCTTTCGGCGCTGGCGTTCTGGTGGATCTTCGACTCGCAATTCTCGATCATCTCGTGGTCGCTGAAGCACCTCGGCTTGATCGACCAGAACATCAACTTCCTTGGTGACACGACCTGGGCGCGCATCTGCGTGATCTTTGCCAATATCTGGCGCGGCGTTCCCTTCGTGGCGATCACGCTGCTTGCGGGCCTGCAGACCGTCTCGCCCTCGCTCTACGAGGCTGCAACCCTCGACGGCGCCACGCGCTGGCAGAATTTCCGGTACATCACCTATCCGCTGCTGACGCCGATCATCGCCGTCGTGATGACCTTCTCGGTGCTGTTCACCTTCACCGACTTCCAGCTGATCTGGGCGATGACCCGCGGCGGCCCGGTCAACGCCACCCATCTGATGGCGACCCTGTCGTACCAGCGCGCGATCATCGCCGGGCAGCTGGGCGAGGGGGCCGCGATCTCCAGCGCCATGATTCCGTTCCTGCTGGCTGCGATCATGGTGTCCTGGTTCGGCCTGCAGCGTCGCAAGTGGCAGCAGGGAGAGAGCAATGACTGACCTGCCCACCAGATCCATCGATCTCAAGAATGTGCTGTCGGGCTCGGCGCCTACGGCCGATCACAGCGAGGGCATGAGCTACCTGCAGTCGGTGCCGCGCCGGATCGTGACGCTCTATCTGCCGCTCGCGATCATCGTCTTCATCCTGCTGTTCCCGTTCTACTGGATGGGACTGACGTCGGTGAAGCCGGACGAGCAACTGCTCGATCTCGACAGGTACAATCCGTTCTGGACCTGGAATCCGACGTTCAAGCACTTCCACAAGCTGCTGTTCGAGAGCTACTACCCGCACTGGCTCTGGAACACGATGTACGTGGCCGTCTGTGCGACGGTGCTTTCGATCATCGCATCTGTACTCGCGGCCTACGCCATTGTGCGCTTGCGCTACAAGGGCGCCAATCTCGTCGGCGGGCTGATCTTCCTCGCCTATCTGGTGCCGCCCTCGATCCTGTTCATTCCGCTCGCCACCGTCGTGTTCCAGTACGGCCTGTTCGATTCGCCGCTGGCGCTGATCCTGACCTATCCGACCATCCTGATCCCGTTCTCGACCTGGCTGTTGATGGGCTATTTCAAGACCATCCCGTTCGAGCTCGAGGAATGCGCCCTGATCGACGGGGCGAGCCGCTGGCAGATCCTGCTCAAGATCGTGCTGCCGCTCGCCATTCCCGGCCTGATCTCGGCCTTCATCTTCTGCTTCACCCTGTGCTGGAACGAGTTCATCTACGCCCTGACATTCCTGCAATCGACCAGCAACAAGACGGTGCCGGTGGCGATCGTCAACGAGTTCGTTGACGGCGACATCTACCGCTGGGGCTCGCTGATGGCGGGGGCCTTGGCCGGCTCGCTGCCGCTCGTCATCCTTTACGCCTTCTTCGTGGAGCATTATGTGTCGGCGATGACCGGCGCCGTGAAGGAATGATCGCGGGGCTTGCCTGAGGGCGCGCCAGGAGCGGCGCGTTCCGGCCAATAAGAAGGAGTTAAGCTCTTGCACATTCTGGTTCTCGGCGCCGCCGGCATGGTCGGCCGCAAATTGTGTGAACGGCTGCTGCGTGACGGCCGGCTCGGCAAGACCGACATCACCAAGCTGACCATGCATGACGTGGTCGAGCCGAAGAAGCCGGAGAAGCCCGGTTTTCCCGTCGAGACCGTCTCGGGCGATTTCGCAGTCCCGGGCGCGGCCGAGAAGCTGATCGCCGGCCGTCCTGACGTGATCTTCCATCTCGCCGCGATCGTTTCTGGCGAGGCCGAGCTCGATTTCGACAAGGGCTACCGCATCAATCTCGACGGCACGCGGATGCTGCTCGACGCGATCAGGCTCGTCGGCGGCGGCTACAAGCCGCGCGTGGTGTTCACGTCCTCGATCGCGGTGTTCGGCGCGCCGTTCCCGGATGCGATCGGCGACGAGTTCTTCCACACCCCGCTACTCAGCTACGGCACCCAGAAGGCGATCGGCGAACTCCTGCTCGCCGACTATTCGCGTCGCGGCTTCCTCGACGGCATCGGCATCCGCCTGCCGACCATCTGCATCCGGCCCGGCCTGCCCAACAAGGCGGCATCGGGCTTCTTCTCCAACATCCTGCGTGAGCCGCTGGCCGGCAAGGAAGCCGTGCTCCCGGTCTCCGAGGACGTGCGCCACTGGCACGCCACGCCGCGCTCCGCGGTCGGCTTCCTGCTCCACGCCGGCACGATGGATCTCGCCACCGTCGGCCCGCGCCGCAACCTGACCATGCCGGGCCTGTCGGCCACCGTCGGCGAGCAGATCGAAGCGTTGAAGCGCGTTGCCGGCGAAAAGGTCGCCGCCCGCATCAAGCGCGAACCCGATCCCTTCATCGTCGGCATCGTCGGCGGCTGGCCGCGCAATTTCGACGCGAAGCGGTCGCGCGAGCTCGGCTTCACCACCGCCGAGAAGACTTTCGACGATATTATCCGCATTCACATCGAAGACGAGCTCGGCGGTAATTTCGTCGCCTGACCTAACCGATGAACAGCGTGGATATGACGATGGCGAGCGTTGCTTGCATCGGCGAATGCATGGTCGAGCTCCGGCAGGCCCAGGGTGGTGCTTCTGCCGGGCAGGGGCAGGGCGGCGGGCTGTACTCGCGCGGCTTCGGCGGCGACACCCTCAACACGGCCGTGTATCTCGCGCGGCTCGAGGTCAAGGTCGATTACCTCACGGCACTCGGCGACGATGCCCTGAGCGATGAGATGATCGCGGCCTGGAATGCGGAGAGCGTCGGCACGCGGCGCGTGGTGCGGCTGCCGGGCAAGCTGCCCGGCCTCTACATGATCCAGACGGATGCCAAGGGCGAGCGCCAGTTCTTCCACTGGCGCGACAGCGCGGCGGCGCGGCAACTGATGAGCCTGCCGGAGACCGAAGAGCTGCTCAACTCGCTGATGAGCTACGACATCGTTTATCTCTCGGCGATCACACTCTCGATCTACGATGCGGCCGGGCGCGATCGCCTGTTCGCGGCGATCAAGCGCGCGCGCCTGCTCGGCACCCGTTTCGTGTTCGACACCAATTTCCGCGCGCGCGGCTGGCCCGATCGCGACGTGGCCCGCGAGGTGTTTGCCGCGGCCTTCGCGGCGGCCGACATCGTGCTGACCTCTACCGAGGATCTGCTCGCGCTTTACCCCGGCGAGAGTCACGGGCAACTGATGGCGCGCATTCCCACGCCCGAGCTTGTGTTCCGGCTGGCCGAGCCCGTGAGCCTGCTGCGCTTCCCCGGCGGGACCAGCGAAGTCCGTGCCGAACAAATGACAAAACCTGTCGTTGACACCACGGCGGCCGGCGACAGCTTTGCGGCCGCCTATATCGCGGCCCGGCTCGCCGGCGCCGAGCCGGCGGAGGCGGCCCAGGCCGGCCATCGCCTCGCCAGCCTCGTGATCTGCTATCCCGGCGCCATCATTCCGGGCTATGCCATGCCGCCGAAGAAGCGGCACCGGCCGGCGGCCTCTCGCCAAGCGACCAAGTGAATCGAGACCATGACCACGACTGCTCAACAGAACCACCTCGTCGCGCTGTTCAAGACGGCGACCGTCATCCCCGTCCTCACCATCGAGCGGATCCAGGACGCCGTGCCGCTGGCGCGTGCGCTGGTCGCCGGCGGCGTCCGCACGCTGGAGGTGACCCTGCGCACCCCCGTTGCGATCGAGGCGGCGCGGGCGGTGATGGCAGAGGTCCCCGAAGCGATCGTCGGCATCGGCACGATACTCAATCCGGCCGACTTCACCCGCGTCGAGAAGCTCGGCGTCGCGTTCGGCATCAGCCCGGGCCTGACCCCGGATCTTCTCAAGGCCGCGGCCCACAGCTCCCTGCCATTCGCGCCGGGCATTGCCACGGCGTCCGAGTTGATGATGGCGCTGTCCCACGGCTTCGACGTCGCAAAGTTCTTCCCGGCCGAGCAGGCCGGCGGCATCAAGGGCCTGCGCGCCCTTGGCGGCCCGTTCCCGAACGTGCGGTTCTGCCCTACCGGCGGGGTCGGCGAGGCCAATGCGGCGACCTGGCTCGCCGAGCCCAATGTGGTGGCGGTCGGCGGTTCCTGGCTGTGCCCGACAGCGGAGATCAGGGCGGGGAACTGGGCCGGCATAACTGCCATCTGCCAGCGCACTCTCCAGGCCCTTAAACCTGCGTGAAGTCTTGCCATCCCTGGGCTAAGACTTAGGTCAGGCAGAGACCGCTAGGGAGAAAAGCCATGACCGCCAGCATCGTCGGATGGGCGCATACGCCGTTCGGCAAGTTCGACACCGAAACCGTCGAAAGCCTCGTCACCCGCGTCGCCAACGAGGCGCTGGCGGATGCCGGCATTTCCGCTTCCGACGTCGACGAGATCGTGCTCGGCCATTTCAACGCCGGCTTCTCGCCGCAGGATTTTACCGCCTCGCTGGTGCTCCAGGCCGACCCGAAGCTGCGCTTCAAGCCGGCGACCCGCGTCGAGAACGCCTGCGCCACCGGTTCTGCCGCGGTGCATCAGGGCCTGCGAGCGATTGCCGCAGGCGCCGCCAAGATCGTGCTCGTCGTCGGCGTCGAGCAGATGACGCGGACGCCGGGGCCGGAGATCGGCAAGAACCTGCTCAAGGCCTCCTATCTGCCCGAGGACGGCGACACGGTCGGCGGCTTCGCCGGCGTGTTCGGCAAGATCGCCAGCTCCTATTTCCAGAAATACGGCGACCAGTCCGATGCGCTGGCCCTGATCGCGGCCAAGAACCACAAGAACGGTGTCGCCAATCCCTTCGCCCAGATGCGCAAGGACTTTGGCTTCGACTTCTGCCGTGCCGAGAGCGAGAAGAATCCGTATGTCGCCGGTCCCCTGAAGCGCACCGACTGCTCGCTGGTCTCCGACGGCGCCGCGGCGCTGGTTTTGGCCGATGCCGAGACCGCCAAGGGCATGAGCAAGTCGATCGGCTTCCGCGCCACCGCGCACGCCCAGGACTTCCTGCCGATGTCCAAGCGCGACATCCTGCAGTTCGAGGGCTGCACCGTCGCCTGGCAGCGCGCGCTGGAGAGGGCCGGTGTGACGCTGTCCGATCTCTCCTTCGTCGAGACCCATGACTGCTTCACCGTTGCCGAGCTGATCGAATATGAAGCGATGGGCCTGACGCCGAAGGGGCAGGGCGCACGCGCCATCAAGGAGGGCTGGACGCTCAAGGACGGCAAGCTGCCGGTCAATCCGTCCGGCGGCCTGAAGGCCAAGGGCCACCCGATCGGCGCCACCGGCGTCTCCATGCATGTGATGACCGCGATGCAGCTCGCCGGCCAGGCGCCCGAGGGCATGCAGCTCAAAAATGCAAAACTCGGCGGCATCTTCAACATGGGCGGCGCGGCCGTCGCCAACTATGTTTCGGTGCTCGAGCCGCTCAAGTAAGCTCTCGTGGGGGTGGGCAAAGGCGAGAAAGCGCCGTGCCCACCTTTTCCTTGCGCTAGATCATGGTGGGCACGCTTCGCTTTGCCCACCTTAACGCTCCTGATTGATTTGCGGAAAAAAGCATCATGAGCAATGCATACGAAGATTCACTTTCTCTCGAAGCACTGAACGACCGTATCGCAATCCTTGAGGACAATATCCGCCAGCTCATCGAGCAGGCTGCGGCCGCTTCCGGCGAGCAGAACGAGTCGCGCATCGCCGACCGAATCAATCAGCAGAATGACGAGCTGGAACGGCTCTTGAAGATCCGGGAATCCCGCCAGAAGAAATAGCGGCCGATATCGCCGCGCGGCGCATGCGGCCATACCCCGGCCGCCCTTGCGCGCGCGGCGTCCCTGTCTTTAGCTGGACTGAAATCGCTGGGCCGCCTCCAGAGCCCGCGCAATCGGGAGCGAACGATGGGGCCGCTGAAGGGCATCAAGGTCATCGATATGACCACCGTGCTGATGGGGCCCTACGCAACCCAGATGCTCGGCGACTACGGCGCTGACGTCATCAAGGTGGAATCGCTCGACGGCGACGTCACCCGCCTGATCGGCCCGATGCGCCATGCCGGCATGGGCCCGGTGTTCCTCAACACCAACCGCAGCAAGCGCTCGATCTGCCTCGACCTGAAGAAGCCCGCAGGCCGGGAAGCCGTGCTGCGGCTGCTGAAGGATGCCGACGTGCTGGTCTACAACGTCCGTCCGCAGGCGATGGCGCGGCTGCAGCTCGGCTACGATGTCGTCTCCGAGATCAACCCGCGCCTCGTCTATGCCGGTGTGTTCGGCTTCGGCCAGGACGGGCCCTATGCCGCAAAGCCCGCTTATGACGATCTGATCCAGGGCGCGACCGCACTGCCGGCGCTGATGGCCCAGACCGGCGACGGCGTGCCGCGCTACGTGCCGAACGCGCTGGTTGACCGCATCGTCGGCCTCACCGCGGTCGGCGCGATCTGCGCCAGCCTCGTGCATCGCGATCGCACCGGCCGCGGCCAGCGCGTCGACATTCCGATGTTCGAGACCATGGCCGGCTTCGTGATGGGCGACCATATGGGCGGGCTCACCTATGAGCCGCCGCTCGACAAGGGCGGCTACGCCCGCCATCTCTCGCGCGACCGCCGGCCGTACAAGACCTCGGACGGCTATCTCAGCGTCATCGTCTACAACGACAAGCAGTGGGAGAATTTCTTCAAGGCGACGGGCCGTGACGATCTGCGCGCCGATGCGAAGTTCGCCACCTTCGCCGGCCGTGCCGCCAATATCGATGTCGTCTATGCCGAGCTCGCGCGCATCTTCGAGACTCGCACCACGGCGGAATGGATCGAGCTGCTCACCAGGGCCGACGTGCCGGTGATGCCGATGCACGATCTCGCCTCGATCCTGCACGATGAGCATCTGGAGGCGACCGGATTTTTCCCGGTGGTCACGCATCCGACCGAAGGTCCGATCCGCAGCATGAAGGTGACGGCGAGCTGGTCGGAGACCGAGGCCGAGCCGGTGCGGCTGGCGCCGCGGCTCAACGAGCACGGCGCGGAGATTCTTCGCGAGATCGGCTACTCCGAGGACGAGATCGCGGCCTTGGTCCGCGAAGGCGTCACGCGTTCGGCGCCGGAGTAGGGGGAATGGCGAGGAGGAGAGACCATGAGCTTCATTACCGGCGTCGGCCTCACGCCATTCGGCAAGCACGAGGGCTCGTCCTCGCTCGACCTGATGAGCAAGGCCGCGCAAGCCGCGCTCGACGATGCCGGGCTGAAGCGCACTGAGATCGACGGCGTCCTCTGCGGCTATTCCACCGTCTCGCCCCACATCATGCTCGCCACCGTGTTCGCCGAGCATTTTGGCATTCGCCCGTCCTACGCCCATGCCGTGCAGGTCGGCGGCGCCACGGGGCTGGCGATGACCATGCTCGCGCATCATCTGCTCCAGGCGGGAGTCGCAAAGCACGTGCTGGTCGTCGCCGGCGAGAACCGCCTCACCGGGCAGAGCCGCGATGCCTCGATCCAGGCGCTGGCGCAAGTCGGCCATCCCGACTACGAGGTGCCGCTGGGCCCGACCATCCCGGCCTATTACGGCCTCGTCGCCAACCGCTACATGCACGAATACGGCGTGAGCGAAGAGGACCTCGCCGAATTCGCCGTGCTGATGCGCAGCCACGCCTGCACCCATCCCGGCGCGCAATTCCACGATCCCATCACGGTCGCCAACGTCATGGCCTCGAAGCCGGTGGCGATGCCGCTCAAGCTGCTCGACTGCTGCCCGGTGTCGGATGGCGGCGCGGCCTTCGTTATCAGCGGCGAGCGAACGGGCGAGGCCGGCGTGCGCATCCGCGGTTGCACCCAGGCCCACACCCATCAGCATGTCACCGCCGCGCCTGCCCTCAGCGAGCTTGGCGCCGAGATCTCCATCGCCCGTGCGAAGAAAGCCACGGCCTTGCGATCTCCGACGTGCGCTACGCCGCCATCTACGACAGTTTCACCATCACGCTCGCCATGCTGCTGGAGGATCTCGGTCTCGCGGGCCGCGGCGAGGCGGCCGCCCGCGTGCGATCGGGGCATTTCGGCCGCGACGGCGCGATGCCGCTGAACAGCCATGGCGGTCTGCTCAGCTATGGCCATTGTGGTGTCGGCGGCGCCATGGCGCATCTGGTCGAGGCGCATTTGCAGATGACTGGGCGGGCATCGAATCGCCAGGTGCGCGATGCGTCCATAGCGCTGCTGCACGGCGACGGCGGCGTGCTGTCGTCCCATGTCAGCATGTTTCTGGAGCGGGTGCGATGAGCAATCGTCTAGGAGACTGGACCGAGGGCGAGCAGGCGATCACCTACCAGACCTGCACCTCCTGCGGCCATGTGCAGTATTTCCATCGCGCTTTCTGCGCGGCCTGCGGGGCGTCCGATCCGCGCGAGGCGCGCGCCAGCGGCAAGGGCAGGGTGTACGCGACCTCGCTGGTCTGCCGCGCCGCCACGCCCGAGACGCGCGCGCACGTGCCCTACAACATCCTGCTGGTCGATTGCGCCGAGGGATTCCGCATGATGGGGCATGGCGAGAATGGGCTCGCCATCGGCGAATCGGTTGTCGCGAGATTCGAGCCGTTCGCCGGAAAGCTCGTGCCGTACTTCGCCAAGAGCAAATAGGGGGATCCGTCATTCGGGGGCGGTCCGAAGACCGGGCCGGGAACGGGATTCTGGGCTTGGCCTGCTAGGGCCGCGCTACGCGCGGTCCCGTGAGGGCCACCCCGGAATGACGAAAACTCTTGGAACGCGTAACTCAACGCCCGTAGAACAAGATGCTGGCGATGACGAGCATCGCCGTCACCGCCAGCATATGCGCGAGCGCTCCCGAGGCCGCCCCCTTGGTGGCTTCCTTCATGCCGTTTTCTCCCTAGACTTGGGCATGACTCATCGTTGCGCGGCGAGCGCGCACGACGGCCAATTGTTTTACTCGGAACACCCCTTGCGAGTATCCGCCGCGATTTGTCCCCACGCGGCGAATATCGACTGTCTCAGGGTCGATCAGCAATGCGGCGGCATTTTGACTCGATGATGTTGCTCATGCGTCCGCTCGCAATTAGAGTTTCAGGGACCTCTCGCCGATGGCGACAAAAAGCATCAAAAAGTCAGGGAAAAAACTTCAGGAAAATCATGGCCCGCATTCAGTACAGCAACCCGTCCAAGGCCTCCGATCGCACCCGCGAAATTCTCGACAAGAACCGCCACGCCAACATCTTCCGGATGATGGCGCACTCGCCGAGCTACTTTGAGCAGTACTGCCGCTTGGGTGGCGCGATCAGGCACAAGGGGGAACTCGATCCGGTCGTGCGCGAGCTCGCGATCACGCGCACCGGTATCCTGTGCCAGGCGCCGTACGAGATCGTCGCGCACAAGCGCATCGGAAAGAATGTCGGCGTCACCGACGAGCAGAACGAGGCGCTCGAGAATTGGCAGGCCGCGACCTGTTTCAACGAGGTGCAGCGCGCGGCGCTCGCCTTCACCGACGAGGTCGTGAAACTGAACAAGCCGACTGACCCGACCTTCGAGGCGATCGCGTCGAAGCTGACGCCGGCCGCGCTGGTGGAGCTCCAGCTCTCTGTCGGCTTCTACATCATGACTTCAAAGTTCTTGGAAACGTTCGAGATCGATCTCCAGCCCGTCACCGAAGTGGTGGGCTGATCCGACACAAACGGCGAGGGATGCTCATGACGATCGATGAATATGCGGTCTGGGCCGCGAGCATTGCGAAAGTCGACGAGCATCCGTCCAACGAGCGGCTGTCCTATCTCGGCCTCGGCCTTGCCGGCGAATCCGGCGAGGTCGCCGACCACATCAAGAAGCTGTTGCGCGATGACTGGCTCGACAAGGCGGGTCTCGTCGACGAGCTCGGCGACGTCATCTACTACTGGGCCTGCCTGTGCGCGGCGACCGGACAGAAGCCGTCCAAGCTGCTCGAAGCGAGCGCAGCGAAAATCAAGCGGCGGTTGAGCGAAGCCGCGAGCCGCTGAAGCAAGCTGTGAGCTGTAGGCCCGGATCACCTCTCCGGAGGGAGAGGTCGGATCGCATCGAAGATGCGGTCCGGGTGAGGGGTTACAACCTTGGTTGAACGCTGCGGCCCCTTCCCCGGATCGCACTGGACGATGCTTCGCATCGCCAGGCGAAATCCGACCTCTCCCCGACAGGGAGAGGTGAAGAGCCTCGTTCAGCGCTCACGTCGACGTCAAAATATCCACCTTCGCATTCGCGACGATCAGGCGGTCGGCGAGCAGCCGGGCGAGGTTGCGCATGATGCACTCGCTGGCGCGCGGATGCTGCTCGCGGAAACGCTCGAAATCCTTCAGCGGCACTTCGAACGCCGTCGCCGCCATGTCGGCGAACACATCGGCCGAGCGGGTCTGCTCCAGCAGCGCCATCTCACCGAACGCCATGCCGGCGGTGAGCGTTGCCAGCCGCACGCCGTCGGGCAGCGTGACATGCACCGCGCCGCTGCGCAGGAAGAACAGGGCATCGGCGGGATCGCCTGTGGCGAGGATTTTTGCGCCGGACTGATAGGTCCTGACGGTGCAGATGGCGCCGAGCTCGGTCAGCTCTTCCGCGCCGAGGCCCTCGAGCAGCGGCTGTTCGGCCAGTTCGGTGGTCTCATGAAAATCGATGGAGCCGCCATAGCGGTACACGATCTGGTCCTCGGCCCATTCGATCGCCGCGTCGAGCAGGTAGAAGTCGCGCACGTTCTTCAGCTCCGCCGTCCATTCGCGCAGGCTGTTCCACTCCTTGGAGGCGCGCCGGACGCCCGACAGGACAACGGTGACATTGAGTGCAGCGAGCTCCTGGAATGCTTCGGCCACGAGTCGCGCGCCGGCGCGCGTGGTCGAGGTGACGCGGTGGAGATCGAAGATCACGAACTGCGGCCGCGGCCGCCCCGCCAGCCGCCGCGAGACGTAATCGACCGCCGACAGCGACAGCGTGCCGACCAGCTCGATGATCCGCACCTCCTGCTCATGCGCGGCGAGGATCTCGCGCTCCTGCGGGCGGCGGACGCGGCGGGACGGGCTCTTGCCGATGTCGTAGTCGGCGATGACGGCGTTGCGCGCGTCGTCGCTGCGGTTGAGCATGTGCAGGTCGTAGTGCGAGGACAGCGCCTCGCAGACCTTGATGCCGCGCACGCTGTTGCCGTGCTTGTCGAGCTTTGGCGAATAGCTGCCGAGGCCGAGACGCGCGGGCAGGGCGGCCAGAATGCCGCCACCTACGCCGCTCTTGGCGGGAATGCCGATCCGGTAGATCCATTCGCCGGCATAGTCGTACATGCCCGACGACGTCATCACCGACAGCGTGCGCGAGATCGCGTAGGGCGTCAGCACCTGCTCGCCCGTCACAGGATTGACGCCGCGGTTGGCGAGGGTGGCCGCCATCACCGCGATGTCGCGCGCGGTGACCAGCACCGCGCATTGCCGGAAATAGACGTCGAGCACGGCAGCGACGTTGTCGGAGATCACCGCGTTGGTCTTGAGCAGATAGCCGATGGCCCGGTTGCGGTCGCCGGTCTGGCTCTCCGAGGTGTAGACGGCTTCGTCCACGGCGAGGTCGCGGCCGGCAAAACGGCCGAGGGCGAGCCGGATCTGCTCAAAGGCGTCTGCGCCCTTGTTGTCGTAGATCAGCCCGGTGCAGGCGATCGCGCCGGCATTCACCATCGGGTTGAACGGATGATTGTCGGAATTGAGCCGGATCGAATTGAAGGGATCGCCCGAGGGCTCGACGCCGATCGCGCTCTCGACCTTGCTTGCACCGAGCAGATCCAGCGCCAGCGCGAACACGAACGGCTTCGACATCGACTGGATGGTGAAGTGCACCCTGGAGTCGCCGACCTCGTAGACATGGCCGTCCAGCGTGGCGAGGCTGATGCCGAAATAGGCAGGGTCGGCCTTGCTCAGCTCGGGAATATAGTCGGGCACGTTGCCTGACGTTTCGGCAGAGAACTCATCGAGGCAATTGTCCAGAAACCGCAGCAAGGGCGGTTTCGAACGGGTCCAGACGGTGGCGGCGGGCGAGAGCGGTTTCATCGCCTCTGTTGTGCAACGCAATCAGGGCGCGCGCAACCCGTCAGGGACCACGGCCTGCCGCCGGACCAGCAGCAGGGCGATCAAAACCGTGGGCCCGAGGATGGCAAGCCCGAGCAGCGTCACCTGCATTTGCGACAGCGGCATGATCCCGCCACCGGGCGTGGCGACCACGAAGCCGCCGATCACCAGCAGCACGCGGATTGGCCATTCCAGCATCCCCGCGCCGCGCAAGTCGCCGACGAACGACTGGTAGCCCTGGATCCCGCCGCAGATGAAGAGGATGCCGAAACAGGCAAGTCCCGTGAGCCCGAACGCCTCCAGATACGGATTCGGGCCCTGGAGCAGCAGCGCCGGATTGAGCACGAAGAAGAACGGGATGAAGTAGATGATGCTGCCGACCCACATGCTCTCCCAGCCCGTCTTCATCGCGGGCGCGCCGGCAATGCCGGCCGCCGCGAAGGAGGCGATCGCCACCGGCGGGGTGATCGAGGACAGCATGCCCCAGTAGAAGATGAACATGTGCACCGCCATCTTGTTCAGCCCGAGCTTCTCCAGCGCGGGCGCGACCAGAATGGCGAGGAAGATGTAACAGGAGGTCGTGGTCAGCCCGAGCCCGAGGATCAGGCTGGTGATCGCGCACATGATCAGCAGCAGGAAGGCATCGCCGCCCGCGATGCTGAGCAAGTCGTTCGCGAGGCTCGAGATCACGCCGGTGAGCGAGAAGGCGCCGATCAACAGCCCGCAGCCTGCGAGGATCGCGATCAGCTCGACGAAGGTCTTGCCGTTGAGCTCGAGGAACTGCAGCCAGCGCGCGCCGCCCCAGTTCTTGCCGGGGAAGAATTCGTTCAGCGCCGCCAGAAGGCACATGCCCCACAGCGCAGCGTTGAGCACGCCGTACCAGAACATCGCCGCCGTCGCCGCGATCGAGCCGGCGAGGACGAGCGTGTTGCCGAGCTTCCAGCGCGCCGGTCCCGACCATTGGTGCAGGATCACCAGCAGCACGGAGGCATAGAACGGCGCATGGCTCTCGCGCTTGAAATAGAGCAGCATCACCACCAGCACGACGATCACGAACAGATAGTACCAGCCGTCCTTGAAGGCATCCCAGAACCGCGGCAGCTCGGCGCGCGGCAGGCCTTTCAGCTTGTGGCGGGCAGCATAGGCATCGACCTGCGCGAACAGGCCGACGTAGTAGAGGATCGAGGGAATGGTCGCGGCGAGCGCGACGTCGGCATAGCCCGTGTTCATGAACTGCGCCATGACGAAGGCGGTGGCCCCGAGCACGGGAGGGGCCAGCACCGCGCCGGTCGAGGCGCAGGCCTCGATCGCGCCGGAATAGGACGGCGTGAAGCCGGTCTTCTTCATGGCGGGGATCGTCATCGTGCCGGCGGTGAGCACGTTGGAGACGATGCTGCCGCCGACGGTGCCGAGCAGGCCGGAGGCGAACACGCAGACTTTCGCCGCGCCGCCGCGGAAGGTGCCGCACATCGCAAACGCGATGTTGATGAAGAACTTTCCCGCACCAGTCATCATCAGCGCGGTGCCGAACACCAGGAAGCCGATCACGGTGTCGGCAAAGGCCTGGATCGGAATCCCCAGCAGGCTCTCGCCGGAGAGCATGTGGTAGGAGGTGGTCTGCTGCAGCGTCGATTGCGTGCCGCGGAACGGCCCGAGCCAGGGAGAATCCGCAAACAGCGGATAGAGCGTGAACGGCAATACGCTGAGCAGCAGGCTCCAGCCGCCGGTGCGGCGCAGCGCCTCCATCAGCACGAACCACATCACGAGGCCGGCGGCGATGATGTTGGTGGGCGCGCCATCAAACTCCCAGCCAAGCTGCGCAGCTTTCCGGATATTGAGCATCAGCCAGATCGCCGAGCCGAAGGTGGCCGCGAACAGCAGAAGATCGTACCAGGGGATGCGATCGAGCGGCGCCTTCTCCGATCCCGGAAAGATCAGAAAGGTGAACGGCAGCATCAACGCGATCAACAGATAGAAGTATTCGGTGTTGAGCTGGGTATAGTCGATGAAGAACCGCAGCGAGAATTGCTGGTTCACACACAACATAATCGTGGCCGCGGTGGCCGCCATCAGCACCCAGCGCCATGCGCCCTTCAAGGTGCGGACGCGCGTGACCTCGGCCTCCTGCAGGTCGGCGGCGGCGCCGAGATGCGGGTCCTCGATCACGACGCGCTTGGCGTCGTCCTGCGGGCCGGTGGAGATGGAAGCAGACGACATGTTCGACACCGCGCGTGGGCAGCTAAAGCGAATGGCTGTTGGCTGAATTGAATGCGGCCGCGGCGATGCTTAACCTCTCCCGCTTGTGGGTGAGGTCGGCGCGCAGCGCCGGGCTAGGGCTTTCTCCTCTGCGGGAGTCTTTCTGCGGAGACACCCTCTCCCCAGCCCTCTCCCGCAAGCGGGAGAGGGAGCGCACTTTTCCTGGGGCAGAGATCAAACCCGACAGCATCTCGCTCTAGTCCTCGAACCCGTTCGGCATGTCGGCCTTGGCGAGCGCCGCGGCGCGCGCCTTCATCCAGCCGTCGAGAAATGCCTTCTCGTCCGACGACGGGTTGGACTTGCCGTAATCGGCCCAGGCCGCAGCTAGCACCTCCTGCCGCTTGAACAGCTTGTTGTTGTGCGCCTCCTGGGCGTCGCTCCATTGCCCAGCTTCTTTCAAAGCCTTCACGGCGCCGGGATGCACCGGCACCACCCAGTTCTTGGTCTGGCGATCGGCGGCAAGGCCGCCGGCGCCGGGCGCCGAGTCCTTGTAGGCGTCGTAGTTGACGATCATCGCCTTGGTGATGGCGTAGACCTGGTTGGCCGGTTGGGAGGCGTAGGCGACGAAGATCGGGTACGGATAGTTGCCGAGCTCGACCGGTTTCTCCGGCGAGATACCGGCACCGCAGGTCGCGACCTGCGGGAAGAAGAACGAGCCGACCTTCTGCATCCGCGCCCAGCCCTCCTTGTCCTTGGCCGGCAGCGGCGGCCAGATCAGGCCGCGCGGCGAGGTCTCGGCTTCCTTGGCGGGGCCTGTGATGGTGGTGCCGAAGGCGGCATCGACGTCGTTGTTGATCAGGCCCTTCCACATTGCGCCGTAGCTCGCGAACTCGACGGCCTTGACGTCCTTCTGCGTCAGTCCGGCGAAGGCGAGCACCGCGAGCGAATTCTGGTTCAGCGCGGGCGAGCCGACCACGAACCCGACGCGCTTGCCTTTCAGGTCCTTCAGTTCTTTCACGCCGGTGTCGGCTGCGACGCCAAGCGAACCGCAATTGCAGTCGACGGTCGAGAGCAGGATCTGGAGCGGCTGCGGCCCCCATTCCTTCGAGCCGAACTCGAATACGCCTTCCTGCGCGAAATAGGTGCCTGATCCCATCGCCGCGGAGGCCGCGCGCTTGGCGCGCAGCGGCGCGAGGCGGGCGACGTCGTTGCCGGCGGGCAGCACGCGCACGTCGGTGCTGTATTTGTCCTTCATCATCTTGCCGACGCCGACCGCGATGTTGAAGCCGGCGGTGCCGGTGTCGTAGGTGGTGAACGTCAATGTCGGCGGCAGCTTGATGTCTTCGGCGAATGCATAGCGCGTAGACGCAAAAGAAATGCCTGCCATCAAGGCAGGCGCGAGCATGAGCAGCCCACGAACCATGTTTTCCCTCCAATGATCCTCGCTTTGCCGCGAGGATTTCTCTCTTTGTTTGAAACAACGTTTTGTTTGAATCGGATCATGTCATCCGTATCAGGCGATGGCAACGAAGTACCGCGCATGCAGGAATGCGCCTGACAGATTGTCGCAGAAACCCGGGATAACGCAGTCAGTTCGCGACGATTGCGATCGCCTGTCCCTCGGCAACGACATCGTCCAGCTTCACCAGCAGCGATGTGATCGTACCGCTCGCGGGCGACGGCACCGGGATCTCCATCTTCATGGCTTCGACGACCACAACGTCATCACCATCTGCGACGGTTCCTCCAACTTGCACGGGAGTTGCGCAGATGCGCCCCGCGACTTCGGTGACGATCTTTATTTCTGGCATGCCATCGCCTTTTTGTTGTCGTGGCAAAATGCCTGAGGTAGCGTCGTCTGCAAGTGGAATTTAATTCCGCAGAGCGGAACAAACGGTAGGGATCATGGGACGACGTTCGGAGCGGTTGAGTAGGCAGGGTGCGCTCGCTGGCGAAGCCGGCGATGGTGACGTCATCCAGGTGGTGTCGCGCGCGTTCGACGTGTTGCGATGCTTCGAGGGCCATGAGGCCCGGCTCGGCAATCTTGAGATTTCAAATCGCTGCGGCCTGCCGCGCTCGACGGTGTCGCGGCTCACGCACACACTGACGCGCATGGGCCAGCTGGTCTATCTGCCGCGCGATCAGAAATATCGCATCGGCCCGAGCGCAGTGGCGATGAGCGCCTCGATGATGAAGGGTGCGCAGCTCCGCAGCATGATCCGCCAGCGGCTTCAGGAAGTCGCCGAGCAATTGCCGGGCACGGTCGGCTTCGTCGTGCCGGACCGTTTCCATCTCGTCTACCTCCAGTTCGCGCGCTCGGCCTCTGCGCTCGGCTTGCACGAGGGCACCGGCAGCCGCATCTCGATGGCATCGACCGCGGCGGGCGCGGCCTACACCGCTGCGCTGGCGCCGGAAGTCGGCGATGCCTTCATTGCGGAGATGGAGCGCGAAGCGCCCGAGGCCGCCAAGATCCTCAAGCCTCGCATCGAGGCCAACCGGCAGTCGCTGCGCGAGCGCGGCTATGTCGTGGCCTGCGGCCTGTGGAGCCCGCACATCAACGGCCTCGCGGTGCCGATCTGGTCGCCGCAGTACCAGACCTTCGTCGTGATCACGATCGGCCTCTTGTCCGCGATGTATGACGAGCAGCGTCTGCATGAGGAGGTCGCCCCGCTCATGCTTGCGCTCGGCCGTTCGCTCGGCAGCCTCATGGAGGGAGCGGAAGGCGACGTCTTCAACAACCGCATCTCGCGCAAACCGGTCGCCATGGCCGTGCACAACAATAACAAGCCGATCAATTCGGAGGGAGTGAATGAACTGGAAGCCGGAACTCGACGAGCTCGCCCGGCGCGAAGCCTTCGCGCGGGAGATGGGCGGCGTTGACAAGGTCAAGCGACAGCATGACCAGGGCCGGCTGACTGTTCGGGAGCGTATCGACAGACTGATCGACAAAGGCAGCTTCCACGAGATCGGCGCCGTCTCCGGCATCGGTGAGTACGATTCCAGCGGCGATCTGAAGAAACTGACGCCGGCGAACTGCGTGTTCGGCCGCGCGCGCGTCGACGGCCGCACCGTCGTCGTGGTTGGTGACGATTTCACCGTGCGCGGCGGCTCAGCGGATGCGTCGATCTCCGCCAAGCCGCTGATGGCGGAGGAGATGGCGCACGACTTCCGCCTGCCCATCGTCCGCATCATCGAGGGCTCCGGCGGCGGCGGCTCGGTCAAGACCATCGAGACCAAGGGCGCGGCGAACCTGCCGGGCGGTATCGGTGGCACGCGCTGGTATCGCTTCACGACGGAGAATTTGTCGCGCGTGCCCGTGGTCGCGCTCGGCCTCGGCTCGGTTGCGGGCTTAGGTGCCGCGCGGCTTGCCGCCAGCCACTATTCCATCATGACGCGGAAGTCCGCGATGTTCGTCGCCGGGCCGCCGGTGGTGAAGGCGCTGGGTCAGGACCTCTCGAAGGAGGAGCTCGGCGGCGCCGAGATCCAGACCCGCGCCGGTGCGGTCGATCACGCCGTTGACACCGAAGAAGAGGCATTTGCCTGCGCGCGCCGTTTCCTCTCTTATCTGCCGTCGTCGGTCTACGAGCTGCCGCCGACCTTGCCCTGCGCGGACAGTCCAGAGCGCGGCGACGAGGCGCTGATGAACGCGGTGCCGCGCAACCGCAAGCAGGTCTACAAGATGCGGCCCATCATCGAGTCGGTCGTCGACAAGGGCTCGTTCTTCGAGGTCGCCAGGAATTTCGGCAAGCCGATCATCGTCGCCCTCGCGCGGCTCGAGGGCCGGGCGGTGCTGGTGCTCGCCAGCGACAGCTTTCATTATGGCGGCTCCTGGACGGCGGATGCCTGCCAGAAGGTGGTGCGCTGGGTCGACTTCGCCGAGACCTTCCATCTGCCGGTCGTCTATCTCATGGACTGCCCCGGCTTCATGATCGGGCTCGACGCCGAGAAGGCCGCGACCATCCGCCACGGCGTTCGCGCCATGGCCGCGGTGAACCAGACCACGGTGCCCTGGTGCACCGTGATTCTGCGCAACGCCTTCGGCGTCGCCGGCGTCGTGCATCAGCCCGCCGACCGCTTCTCGATCCGCTACGCCTGGCCGTCGGCCTATTGGGGCTCGCTGCCGCTCGAAGGCGGCATCGAAGCCGCCTACCGCGCCGACATTGAAGCGGCCGAGGACAAGGCGGCGAAGCTGCGGGAGATCGAGGAGCGGCTGAACAAGCTGCGCTCGCCGTTCCGCTCGGCCGAAAAGTTCTGGGTCGAGGAGATCATCGACCCCAGGAAGACGCGTTCGCTTTTGTGCGAGTTCGCCCGGCTGGCCGAGCCGCTGCGCAAGGCCGGGCCGCCGCAGAATTTTTCGATCAGGCCCTAGGTCCGGCTGTCACCACCGTCATTGCGAGCGCAGCGAAGCAACCCAGAGTCCGTCGGCATCTGGATTGCTTGTGCGCCAGGCAAGCTGGCGTGGTCCAACCGGTGGAAGTCCGGTCCGGGTAAGCGGTAGCGAGCGCCCGGTAGTGAGTGTTGCGTGGCCGTCGGCAACGGCGGCTGCGAAGCGTACACAACGATGCTGTGGGGTGGGCTATTGAGCCGCGAAAGACAGAAACTCGCAGAGGCCGAGCCGGTAAGCAACGTCGAAGGCAACATGTGCGGCGCCGTTATGCGAGGCGCTGACGCTCTGCCGTGGTCGAAGACCCCATCACGCAGCAAAGGACCGCGTCGGAACCTGGGAGGTCCCGCATCTGACCGATGGCAACATGCCCCCAAGGTCCGCATCGGGAAGGCGAGGAGCCAAAGCCGATGACGAACGGATGCGGGAAGTCGGAGGCGGCCGTAGTAGCGTCGAAGCCTGCGAACGAAGCGGAGCGATCCGCGGAGGAGTTGGTGGAGCGAAGGGCCGCGACCAAGGGGAATGCGGACCAGCAAAGCACGCCCCGGACGCCGAGCCGGACAAGCGTGACACAGGCGTTGGAACGCATACGGCGAACTGCAAGGGAAAGGAAGAAGGAGAGGTTCACTGCGCTGCTTCACCACATCACGCCTGAACTGCTCGAGGCGGAGTTCTTCGCGCTGAAGAAGCATGCCGCGCCGGGTGTGGACGGAATGATGTGGCGGGACTACGAGCAAGACCTCAAGGCCAATCTTGAGGACCTGCATGCTCGTGTTCACCGGGGAGCGTACCGGCCGCAGCCGTCGCGGCGGGTCCATATCCCGAAGCAGGATGGGCGGCAGCGACCGCTGGCGATTGCGTCCCTCGAGGACAAGATCGTTCAGCGGGCAACCGCTACGGTGCTCAACGCGATCTACGAGGAGGACTTCCTCGGGTTCTCGTATGGGTTCCGGCCCGGGCGCAGCGCGCACGATGCGATGGATGCGCTGCTGGTCGGAATCGAGAGCCGGCGGGTGAACTTCATTGTTGACGCCGATATCCGCTCGTTCTTCGACATGGTGGACCAGGAATGGCTCATCCGCTTCGTCGAACATCGGACCGGCGACCAGCGTATCATCCGTCTGATCCGCAAATGGCTCAAGGCGGGTGTTCTCGAAGAAGGAACGGTCAGGGTCAGCGAACAGGGGACGGCACAAGGGGCGGTGATCTCGCCGCTGCTTGCCAACATCTACCTGCACTATGCCCTCGATCTGTGGGCCGAACGCTTCAGACGGCGCGAGGCCGCGGGCGACATGATCATCGTGCGCTACGCTGACGACTTCATCGTCGGCTTCGAGCATGAGAATGAGGCCCGGCACTTCCTCGAAGAATTGCGCAAACGGCTGCAGGAGTTCGCGCTGTCACTGCACCCTGAGAAAACCCGGCTGATCGAGTTCGGACGTCATGCGGAGGACAACCGCAGGCGGCGCGGGCTCGGCAAGCCGGAGACCTTCAACTTCCTCGGCTTCACCTTCATCTGCAGCCGATCCAAGCAAGGCAAGTTCCAGATCAGGCGCAAGTCTCGCAAAGACCGCATGCGGGCGAAACTGCAAGCCGTGAAGCAGGGAATGCGACGGCGTATGCACCAGTCGGTGCTCGAACAGGGCAAATGGCTGCGGCAGGTCGTTACCGGGTACTTCAACTACCACGCGGTACCGACCAACAGCCGAGCGCTCAGCGCCTTCCGCTACTTCGTCACCGAACAATGGAGGCGGATGCTTCGGCGCCGCAGCCAGATTGACGGGACCACGTGGCAGCGGGTCGCGCGGCTTGCCTCCGACTTGCTCCCCAAGCCACAAATCCTCCATCCTTGGCCCCGAACACGCTTCACCGCTACTCACCCGAGGTGGGAGCCGTATGCGGGAAAGCCGCACGTACGGATCTGTGCGGGGGGCGCCCAGCAATGAGCGTCCCTACCGCGACCGCTGCGCTCGCAATGACGGTTGAATTGAACAAGGAAGCGAATTCCTCGCTCTCCGCCTGCGCGGAGGCGCCTCGCCGTTCGGCGCCCGATCAAGCTGGGCAGGGCTCTCCGTAGCCCCCATGCGGCGATGTCCTTGATGCGCGCCTCGAAGCCGCCCGGCGACCACCCGTATTACGTGCCCCTGCACTCCATCGCCCCAATCTCCGGGCACCCGTTTAATTGGCGTTAATGATGCCTTCTCAATAAGAGACATCTCAATTTGTTGCAGTCCATGTTTATGGATGGCCCGTAAGCGTTGATTAAGAAGCCCATCCTCATAGTCCGCCCGTGATCGGCGCGGAATGGGCTGAAAACCCCTTCTTCCGCCTCGATCTCACCAGTTCAGGGATGTGTCGCTGCCGCAACGACGGCAATCAGGGTTAAGGGCAATGCTCCGCCGCGCAGTGGTTCGTTTCGCGAGAGACCGGAAGGCCAATGTCGCCATCATCTTCGCCCTGATGATGGTTCCGGTCATCTTTCTGCTTGGCATGACGCTCGACTATACGCTGGCCTTGCGCAAGCGGGAGCAATTGAACGCGGCTGCCGACGCCGCCGCGATCGCGGCCGTCAGGCCGGCGATGCTGACGCAGACCGATAGCGCCGTGGTCAAGGCGACCGCGGAAGCCGTGTTCGCAGCCAAGGCGAACCTCCCCGGCCTGTCGGCCGTTCCGATGCCGACGGTCACTGTCACCGATTCCGGCCTCGCGCGGACCATCACCGTGTCCTATACCGCGCAGTCCGTGAACAATTTCCCCGGCGTTCTCGGCAAGCAGACCTGGCAGATCGGCGGCTCCTCGACGGCGAAGGCCTCGAGCGCGCCCAACATGAATTTCTATCTGCTGCTGGATGACTCGCCGTCGATGGCGATTGCCGCGACCCAGACCGACATCAACAACATGATCACGGCCACGAAGAACCAGCCTTCGGGGTCGAAGAACTGTGCGTTCGCCTGTCACGAGACAAATCCGCAAAAGGACAGCGGCGCATTGTCCACGACCAAGGACAACCTCTACATCGCCCGCGCGAACAACATCAAGCTGCGCATCGACCTCGTGCAGAATGCCGTCACGCAGTTGATGGTCGGACCCTGGACCTGCCCGCAGTCGGGTGTGTCGGGCGGCGTCATGCAGTGCATGGCTGCGCTCAACAACACGACCTACAATGCCGCGATCTACACCTTCGACTACGGCCTGAACACGATCCAGACGCTGACCACCCCGACCAGCGCCGGCACCAAGATCTCCAACATCCAGCTGATGACGGTCGACCACCAGAACTGCATCATCACCAACAGCTCGGGCAACTGCGTCTACACAACCGACTACGGCACGGATATCTCGGGCGGGCTCACGGGCGTCAATGCGGTGATGCCGACGCCGGGCACCGGCACCAACCAGTCGGGCGATACGCCGCAGGAGGTCGTCTTCCTCGTCACCGACGGCGTCGAAGACAAGCTGATGCCGAAGCCAGGCACCTGCGATGCCAATGCCACCTATCCGCTTCCGACGGGCAGCAGCACGACCGTGCGCTGCCAGCAGCCGCTCGACACGACGATCTGCACGACGATCAAGAACCGCGGCATTCGCATCGCGGTCCTCTACACCGAGTACCTGCAACTGCCGACCGACAGCTGGTACAACAGCCGCATCGCGCAATTCAACAATCCGTCCTCGTCTTCCGGCATGATCGCACAACGGCTGCAGTCGTGCGCATCGCCTGGTCTGTATGCGAGTGTGCAGACGGGGGGCGACATTTCCGCGGCGCTGACCAATCTTTTCATCAAGGTCGCGTCCAGCACAGCCAGCCTCGTACAGTAGAGAAAAAGCGCCATGACGGGGCCGGGTGTTGCAACAACGAAGAGACGCCGCAATCGTTGCGCTGCTTTCGCGCGCGACAGCAAGGGCGCCACGGCCGTCGAGTTCGCGCTCGTCGCCGCGCCGTTCCTCGCCCTCATCATCGCGCTCATTCAGACGTTTATCGTCTTCTTCGCCCAACAATTGCTCGAGAACATCACGCGTCAATCCGCGCGCCTTGTCATGACGGGACAGGTGCAGTCCGCGCAGATGACCCAGGCCGCCTTCAAGCAGAAGGTCTGCGACCAGATCTCGATCCTGTTCACCTGCAGTGGTCTGATGGTTGACCTGCAGGTGGCCAATTCCTGGTCCTCCGCCAATACGGGCATGCCGACCTTGACCTTCGACAGTTCGGGAGCCGTCACGAACACCTGGCAATACAATCCGGGAGATGCCGGCGACATCGTCGTTCTCCGGGTGATGTACATATGGCCCGTGACGCTCGGGCCGCTCGGTTTCAACCTCTCGAACCTTTCGACCGGCAACCGGCTGCTCATGTCGTCGGCCGCGTTCCAGAACGAGCCAGGAGCTTCCTGATGATCGCCGCCTTGTCGTTTCGCGCTCGGGGCCTGTTGACCGATGTCCGCGCTGTTGCAGCGACGGAGTTCGCCATCGTGGCGCCGTTCATGCTGGTGCTCTACATCGGCGGCGTCGAGCTCGGGAACGGGCTGGCGATGAACGTCAAGGTCAGCGCCACCGCGCACAGTGTCGTCGACATGGTCACGCAGAACACGTCGATCAGCACGGCCCGCATGCAGGCCATCCTCGGTTCGGCGCAGGCAATCATGGCGCCTTTTCCCGTCAAGGATGCTAGCGGCGCCTCCCTCATTACGATCACGGTGTCCGAAGTCTCAACCGACGGCAGTGGCAACGCGACTGTCCAATGGAGCGAGTCGACCAATTCGTCGGCAGCGAGAAAGAAGGGTGATCCGATGACATTGTCGTCGTTCACCGCGCCTGATCCGAAGAATCCCAGCAATGCGAACATTTCGCTCATTCTGAGCGAGGTGACCTATAATTACACGACGAACCTCGGTTACACCATCACCGGCACCGTGAAGCTGAGCGACAGCTATTACCTTTTCCCGCGCTGCTCGACGAACAGCCCGGCCTTGTCGAGCTTTCCGTACTACGACGTCAAGTACTCGTCGTCCTCGACGACCTGCACATGCATCCAGCATCTGCAGCAGAAGACCTGCTGAGGCGTGGTCCGGAATAGCGCACGGCAGCCGCCGGGCTGGCTGATTGCACCTTAGGACGACATCCCGAACCGAACGATCCGACCGGTGTCTCGCGGATTGGTGACGCCGCGGCGTTCGGCGTCACCACCACGATGAGGTACTAGGCATGATCCGGAAGTTCGCAGCGGTTTTCCGAAGATCAGGCTTAATAGAACAACCTAGGCCATCGCGGGCCTTGCTTGCGGCTTCGGCTGTCGCGACAGCGCCAGCACGATCAGCGCGGCGAACACGCAGAGCGCGCCGGCGATGAAGAACGCAGGCAGATAGCTCTGGTAGACCGTCCGCGAGAAGCCGGCGCCGAACGCTGCGGTGCCCGCGCCGAGCTGATGGCCGGCAAAAATCCAGCCAAACACCAGATTGGCGCGCTCGGGCCCGAATTTCTGCGCTGTGAGGCGCACCGTCGGCGGCACCGTCGCGATCCAGTCGAGACCGTAGAACATCGCGAAGATCGATAGTCCATAGAACGAGAAATCGCTGAATGGCAGGAAGATCAGCGAGAGCCCGCGCAGGCCGTAATACCAGAACAGCAGCCAGCGATTGTCGTAGCGGTCGGACAGCCAGCCCGACATGATGGTGCCGAAGAAATCGAATATGCCCATCGCGGCGAGCAGGCTTGCGGCCTGCACCTGCGGGATGCCGAAATCGAGGCACATCGGGATCAAATGGACCTGAACGAGGCCGTTGGTCGAGGCGCCGCAGACGAAGAAGGTCGCAAACAGGATCCAGAACGCGGTCGACTTGGAGGCGTCACGCAGCGTGCCGAGCGCCACCGTCGTGATCGCGCCGTGATTGACCGGCGGGGCGGGCAGGGGCTCGGTGCCCTCGTCACCGAATGGGCGCAGGCCCACATCGCTCGGCCGGTCGCGCATCGCGAGCAGCACCGCGAGCGCGGAGACGCCCAGCATGATGCAGACGAAGCCGAGCGCAAGCCGCCAGCCGAAGCGTTCGGTCAGGCTTGCGAGCAGCGGCAGGAACACGAGCTGGCCGGTGGCGACGCTCGCGGTCATGATGCCGACCACGAGGCCGCGCCGTGCCGCAAACCAGCGCGTGGCGATGGTTGCGCCCAGCACCAGCGCCGTCATGCCGGTGCCGATGCCGATCACGACGCCCCACAGCGCGATGAGCTGCCAGATCTCGGTCATGCCGAGCGAGAGCACCAGCGCCGAGACGACGATGAGCTGCGCGGTCAGGGTGACGTTGCGCAATCCGTAGCGATTGAGCAGGGCGGCGGCGAACGGCGCCATCAGCCCGAACAGGATGAAGCGGATCGACAGCGCGGAGGAGATCTGCGCCGTGCTCCAGCCGAACTCCTTCTGCAGGGGAACGATGAATACGCCGGGCGCGCCGACCGTGCCGGCGCTGATCAGCGCGGCAAGGAATGTCACGCCGACCATCACCCAGCCATAATGGATGTTGCGGCGGGACAGCGCTGCCGCGAGCCAGTTCGAGATCATTGGGCCTCAATATTGTTGGCGAGCACCAGTGGGACCCGCGTCATGTTTACTATTTGACACAGTTGAGGGAAGTCTAAAATGCCAGACTTCCCTTAATTTCGGACATTGGCGTCGTGAGATTGGCGTCAGTGAGTCAGACGCTCCACCGCGATCGCGGTGGCTTCGCCGCCTCCGATGCAGAGCGCCGCGACGCCGCGCTTGAGGTTCTGCGCCTCCAATGCGTGCAGCAGCGTCACGATCAGCCGCGCGCCCGTGGCGCCAATGGGATGGCCGAGCGCGCAGGCGCCGCCCTTGACGTTCAGTCTGTCGCGGGGAATGCCGAGATCGCGCTGCGCCGCCATCGCCACCACGGCAAAAGCCTCGTTGATCTCGAACAGGTCGACGTCGGCGGCAGCCCAGCCGATCTTGTCCAGCAGCTTGCGAATCGCCGGGATCGGCGCCGTGGTGAACCATTGCGGCTCCTGGCTGTGGGTGGCATGGCCCTTGATCTCGGCGAGAACAGGCAGACCGCTCCGATCGGCAAGCGAGCGCTTCGTCAGCACCAGCGCGGCGGCGCCGTCGGCATTGGCCGAGGAAGCCGCCGGCGTGATGGTGCCGTTGGCGCGGAACGCGGGCTTCAGCCCGGGGATCTTTGCGGGGTCGACCTTCAGCGGATGCTCGTCGTTGGCGACGACACGCGGACCTGCCTTTTCCGCCAGCGTGATCGGCGCAATCTCGGCCTTGAACGCGCCGCCCTCGACCGCCTTGCGCGCTCGGCTCAGCGTCTCCATCGCATAGGCGTCCTGGTCCTTGCGGGTGAGCTGATAGGCCTCAGCAGTGGCCTCGCCGAAATCGCCCATTGAGCGGCCGGTCTCGTAGGCGTCTTCCAGGCCGTCCATCATCATGTGATCGATGATGCGGTCGTGGCCGACGCGGTAGCCGCCGCGCGCCTTTGCCAGCAGATAAGGCGCGTTGCTCATGCTCTCCATGCCGCCGGAGACGACGATCTCGGCCGAGCCGGCGCGGATGATATCGTGCGCCAGCATGGTCGCCTTCATGCCGGAGCCGCAGACCTTGTTGACCGTGGTGGCGCCGGTGGCATCGGGAAGGCCTGCCGCGCGCGCCGCTTGCCGCGCCGGTGCCTGGCCTTGCCCTGCCGGCAGCACGCAGCCCATGAAGACCTCGTCGACCTTCTCGGGCGCCAGCTTGGCGCGCTCCAGCGCCGCGCCGATCACGTGCGAGCCGAGCTTGTATGCGGGAAGTGTCGAGAGCTCGCCCATGAAGCGACCGAGCGGGGTGCGGGCGGCGGAGACGATGACGACGGGATCGGCGGCTTCGGCCATGATGAGGTTCCCTGGCGATGATATGTTAGATTATGATCATCATATGATGCGACGCAAAAAATGCAACCGCGCCTGGGATGAGAAAATCTTGCGGTCCGCATGAGATTTGGTCGTGTGAGCGGGCAGGGAGGTTGTGCCGGCGGCGTTGCGAGCGCGGTGGTCGGTCCACACACCGCTGTCATCGCCCGGCTTGAGCGGGCGATGACAGTATTCCAGAGACGGCTGTGATGAGCCGAGAGGCCGCGGCGCACTGGATGGCCCGGTCAAGCCGGGGCATGACACGTTAAGAGTGGGGAGAGCCTAACTCAGGTAGCGCGGCCTAGCGCTTCCGGTTGACAAACGCCTGCATCAACCGTGTCGGTTCGTCCGTCAAAAACGACTCGCCGAACACCTTCACGCTGAGATTCACCGACTCGGTCAGCGGCAGTTCCTCCCACTGGCGCAGCAATGCCTTCTGCGACCGCAGCGCCTCGGGACCGCATTCGAGCAAGGTCTTCACCAGGTGCTCGATCTCCGCGTCAAGCCCGCCCGGTGCTGCGACCTTGTCGATCAGTCCCCACGCCAGCGCGGTGGATGCGTCGATGTTCTCCGCCGTCATCACCAGCCAGCGGGCGCGGGCCCAGCCGATCAGACGCGGCAGCAGCGCGGCGTGGATCACCGAGGGGATGCCGACGCGGACCTCCGGCATGCCGAAATGCGCGTCATGCGCCGCGATCCTGAAATCGCAGGCGGCCGCGACTTCGAGCCCGCCGCCGAGGCACCAGCCGGGCATGCGCGCGATCACCGGGGCAGGGAACTGGCGCACGGCCTCGCAGAGATCGCGAAGGCGGCTGATGAACGCTTCTGCCGATTTCTGGTCGAGGCTGGCCATCTCCTTGATGTCGGCACCGCCGATCATGCTCTTCTCGCTCTGGCCGCGCAGCACCACGACGCGGATGCTGCGATCGGAGCTGAGCTGCTGCAAACCTTCGCGCACCGCGTCGGTCACGGGCGAGCCCAGGATGTTCAGTGTGCCGGCGTTGCAGATTGCGACGTGAACGACGCCGCGCGCGTCGCGCCTGATGCCGCAGTGGTTGTTGAGCATTTCCATCTTGGGATCTCGAAAGGTTTCGTGGACATGCGCGAGGTGCGCCGGTCGGGATCAGTTCCGGACCGAAACACCCGGCTTGTCAAGCGGGCAGGGCAGCGGCGTTGCCAGCGTGAAGTCCGTGGCATAGTATGATATATGTCATCTAAAGAGGCTGCCATGACCCGTGACGATCAACTCGGCCTGTTTTCGCCGGCGCAACGGCGCGAGCGCGTGGTGGACTGGCAGGTGCCCGCGCCGGTCGCCAAGGTGGCCACGGGCCTGTCAGGCATTGACGCCATGCTGGGCATCCGCGATGGCCGCCTGCCTCCGCCGCCGTTCGCAAAACTGATCGGCTTCACCATGGCCGTGGTCGAACCGGGCCGGATCGTCATGGAACTGGAGCCGCGCGAGGATCTCGAAAATACCATCGGCCTGCTGCACGGCGCGACCGCCGCGGCGCTGATCGACACGGCCATGGGCTGCGCGATTTCGACCCGGCTGGAGGCCGGGCAGTCCTCCGTGACCCTCGACCTGAAAATGACCTTCCTGCGCCCGCTGTCCGTGCGTTCCGGGCTGATCTCGGCCGAAGGCAAGATCATCAAGCTGGGGCGCCAGACCAGCTACACCGAGGGCTTCGTCCGAGACGGCAAGGGGGCGCTGGCGGTCCATGCAACTGCAACCTTCTCCATGATCGGCAATGTCTGAACGCGAATTAATTCACCGCCCGGTCCACTTCTGTGTTATGAGATGATCTCCGACATGCAATGAGACGTCCATGCGCTATTCCCGGGAACACAAGCAGGAAACCCACGACCGGATCGTGAAGAAGGCCTCGGTGCGGCTGCGTGAAAAGGGCGCCCACGGCATTGGCGTCGCCGACCTCATGAAGGAGGCGGGCCTGACCCATGGCGGCTTCTACGCGCATTTCGATTCCCGCGAGGCGCTGGTGATCGAGGCGTTTGCCTACGCGATGGACCGCTCGATGGAGCATTGGCGCAAGATCACCGGCGAGGCCTCGCCCGAGAAGCGCCTGGCGCTGATTGCGGAGGCCTATCTGTCGGCGTTGCATCGCGACAATCCCGGCCATGGCTGCTCGATTCCTGCGCTGGGCGCGGAGATCGCCCGCGAGAGCCCGAAGACTCGTAAAGCCTTTGCCGGCAAGCTCGACGAGATGATCGAGATGATGACCGACTACGTCCCGAACCAGCCGCGCAAAGCGGCGCGCAAGCAGGCGATCGCGACGCTGGCGACGATGGCCGGCACCATGCTGCTCGCGCGCATCGCCGGCTCCAGCGAGTTGTCCGACGAGGTGCTGAAGGCGGGCCGCGACAGCGCGCTCGAGAGCGCGAAGCGTGAGCCGAAGGCGGCGGCCGCGAAGAAGGCGAAGCAGAACTAGGCGAGATGTCTTGGCGTGAGTTAGCAAGCAATTGCGCGAAGCGCATTCGCTTGGCGTAACCGCCACTGTGTTCGTCCGCGGAGGACGGAAGAGGTGGGTTACGCCTTCGGCTAACCCGCCCACGAGACCGCGTTCACCGCCCCGCAAACAGCGCCCGCTCGCGTTCCACGATCTCGCCGATGTAATCCGCCACGGCCCTGATCCGCGCCAGGTCCTTGCTGTCGGCATGCATCAGCATCCAGAACGTCCGCGTGATCGAGATTTCCTCGGGCAGCACGGCCTTGAGCTGCGGATAGTCGCTCGCCATGAAATGCGGTAGCACGGCGATACCGAAGCCGGAGAGGGTGGCGTTGAGCTGCGCGATCAGATTGGCGCTGCGGAAGCGCGCGGAGATCCGCGGTGACACCTGCGGCAGATAGTCGAGCTCCGGCGTGAACAAGAGCTCCTCGATGTAGCCGACGAAGCGATGCTGCACCAGATCCTGCCGGGAGATGATCTCTGGGAAGCGGTCGAGATAGGCGGGGGCGGCATAGAGCCCGAGGCGGTAGTCGAGCAGCTTGCGGCCGACGATGCGGCCTTCCTTCGGCATGGTCAGGCTGATCGCGATGTCGGCCTCGCGCTTGGAGAGGCTGAACAGCCGCGCGGTGGCCACAAGTTGTAGATCGAGATCGGGGTACCGGTCTGCGAACGGCGCCAGCCGCGGCGCCAGGAACGCGGTGCCGAAGCCATCAGGGGCGCCGATCCGCACCGTTCCGGTCAGCCGCGCCACAGAGCCGCCGACCTGCTCCTGGTTGGCGACGATGGTCGATTCCATCGCTTCGGCGCTATCGGCGACGCGCTGACCGGCCTCGGTGAGGAGGTAGCCGGTCTTGCGCCGGTCAAACAGCTTGGCCGAGAGGTGCTTTTCGAGCCGGTCGACGCGGCGGATCACCGTGGCATGGTCGACGCCGAGCTGTTTTGCCGCAGCCGAGACCGAGCCGCCCCGCACGATGGCCAGCACGAAGCGAAAGTCGTCCCAGTCGATAGCGCCTTGATCCGGCATTTTCGCACATCTATGGTGCATTATCTCAGACTTGAATCCTATAAAATGCAGGTCAATAGGATTTGTCAAAGCGACCACGCTCGGCCTGTAGGAGACCATTCCATGCGTTCAATCGGACATTTCATCGGTGGCAAGGAGGTCAAGGGCACCTCTGGCCGCACTGCCGACGTTTTCGAGCCGATGACCGGCGACGTGCAGGCCAAGGTGGCGCTGGCGTCCAAGGCCGAGGTCCGTGCCGCCGTCGAGAACGCGCGCGCCGCACAGCCGGAATGGGCTGCGACCAATCCGCAGCGCCGCGCCCGCGTCATGATGAAGTTCCTGGAGCTGATCCAGCGCGACTACGACAAGCTCGCCGAGCTGCTCGCGCGCGAGCACGGCAAGACCGTGCCCGACGCCAAGGGCGACATCCAGCGCGGCCTCGAGGTCGTCGAGTTCGCCTGCGGCATCCCGCACCTGATGAAGGGCGAATACACGGAAGGAGCGGGCCCCGGCATCGACATCTATTCCATGCGCCAGGCGCTCGGCGTCGTCGCCGGCATCACGCCGTTCAACTTCCCGGCGATGATCCCGATGTGGAAGTTCGCTCCCGCCATCGCCTGCGGCAACGCCTTCATCCTCAAGCCGTCCGAGCGCGATCCCGGCGTGCCGATGAAGCTCGCCGAGCTCATGATCGAGGCGGGCCTGCCTGCCGGCATCCTCAACGTCGTCAACGGCGACAAGGAAGCGGTCGACGCCATCCTCGACGATCCCGACATCAAGGCCGTCGGCTTCGTCGGCTCGACGCCGATCGCGCAATACATCTACGAGCGCGCGGCTCAGACCGGCAAGCGCTGCCAATGCTTCGGCGGCGCCAAGAACCACGCCATCGTCATGCCCGACGCCGACATGGACCAGGCCGTCGATGCGCTGATCGGCGCCGGCTACGGCTCGGCCGGCGAGCGCTGCATGGCGGTCTCCGTCGCCGTGCCCGTCGGCAAGTCCACCGCCGACCGTCTCATGGAAAAGCTGATCCCGCGCGTCGAGTCGCTCAAGATCGGCACCTCGATCGATCCGTCCGCCGATTACGGTCCGCTGGTCACGCGCGAGGCGGTCGAGAAGGTGAAGAGCTACATCGACATCGGCATCAAGGAAGGCGCAACCCTCGCCGTCGACGGCCGCGGCTTCAAGATGCAGGGCTACGAGAACGGCTTCTATCTCGGCGGTTCGCTGTTCGACAACGTCACCAAGGACATGCGGATCTACAAGGAAGAGATCTTTGGTCCAGTGCTCTCGGTCGTGCGCGCGCACGACTACAAGGAAGCGCTGGCGCTGCCGTCCGACCATGACTACGGCAACGGCGTTGCCATCTTCACCCGCGACGGCGACGCCGCGCGCGACTTCGCGGCCAAGGTCAACGTCGGCATGGTCGGCATCAACGTGCCGATCCCGGTGCCGATCGCTTACTACACCTTCGGCGGCTGGAAGAAGTCGGGCTTCGGCGATCTCAACCAGCACGGCCCGGATTCGGTCCGCTTCTACACCAAGACCAAGACGGTGACCTCGCGTTGGCCGTCCGGCGTCAAGGAAGGTGCGGAGTTCTCGATCCCACTGATGAAGTAATCTCCTCAGCCGTCATTGCGAGGAGCCCTTGCGACGAAGCAATCCAGACTATCTCTGCGGTGGGATGCTGGATTGCTTCTGCGCTCGCAATGACGATGGAGTGAAAGGGTAGGCGGCGGCGTGCAGTTCGCTCTGAACGAGGATCAGGTTGCGGTTCGCGACATGGCGTTGGCGTTTGCGGCGGAGAAGATCGCGCCGCATGCGCTGCGCTGGGACGAGGAGAAGCATTTCCCCGTCGACGTGATGCGCGAGGCGGCAATGCTCGGCATGGGCGGCATTTACATCCGCGACGACGTCGGCGGCTCGGCGATGTCGCGGTTCGACGCGGCGCTGATCTTCGAGGCGCTGGCGACGGGCTGCCCGACCACCTCGGCCTTCATCTCCATCCACAACATGGCGAGCTGGATGATCGATGCCTTCGGCAACGACACCCAGCGCCATCAATGGTTGCCGAAGCTCTGCACCATGGAGCTGATCGCGAGCTATTGCCTGACCGAGCCCGGCGCCGGCTCGGACGCGGCAGCGCTCCGCACCCGCGCGGTGCGCGACGGCGACCATTACGTGCTCAACGGCCAGAAGCAGTTCATCTCCGGCGCCGGCGGCACCGACCTGCTGGTGGCGATGGTCCGGACCGGCGGCGATGGCCCCGGTGGCATCTCGACGCTCGTCATCGACGGCAAGACGCCCGGCGTCTCCTTCGGCGCCAACGAGCGCAAGATGGGCTGGAACGCGCAGCCGACCCGCGCCGTCATGTTCGAGAACGCCCGCGTGCCTGTTACCAACCGCTTGAGCGAAGAGGGCGTCGGCTTCAAGATCGCGATGGCCGGCCTCGACGGCGGCCGCCTCAACATCACGGCTTGCTCGCTCGGCGGCGCGCAGGCCGCGCTCGACAAGGCCCGCGCCTACATGAAGGAACGCAAGGCGTTCGGAAAGCGCCTCAACGAATTTCAGGCGCTGCAGTTCCGTCTCGCCGACATGGCGATCGAGCTGGAGGCCGCGCGCACCTTCCTGTGGCGTGCTGCGGCGGCGCTCGACCGCAAGGACCCCGACGCCACAATGCTGTGCGCGATGGCAAAACGCTTCGGCACCGATGTCGGCTTCGAGGTCGCCAACCACGCGCTTCAGCTGCACGGCGGCTACGGGTACTTGAGCGAATACGGCATCGAGAAGATCGTGCGCGATCTGCGCGTGCACCAGATCCTCGAAGGCACCAATGAAATCATGCGGCTCATCGTGGCGCGCAAACTGATCGAGGGCGCGCGATGAGTGGCGTGGAAGAGGGCGATCTGGTCGCCCGCGTCGAGGGCGCCGCTGGCATCATCAGGCTGAACCGTCCCAAGGCGATCAACGCCGTGACGCTGGAGATGTTTCGCGACATCGAGAAGGCGCTCGACCGCTTCGAGGCCGATCCCGCCGTTGCCTTGATCCTGCTGGAGGGCGCCGGCGAGCGCGGCCTCTGCGCCGGCGGCGACATCCGCACGCTCTGGGAGAGCTCGAAGGCTGGTGGCGACCTCGGCAAGATCCTGTGGCGCGAGGAATACATCCTCAATGCCCGCATCAAGAAATTCCCAAAACCCTATGTTGCCTTCATGGACGGCATCGTGATGGGCGGCGGCGTGGGCCTTTCGGCGCATGCCAGTCATCGCGTGGTCACCGACCGGACCAAGCTGGCGATGCCCGAAGTCGGGCTCGGCTTCTTTCCTGATGTCGGCGGCACCTATCTGCTGTCGCGCTCGCCCGGCGAGATCGGCACCTATTTTGGCCTGACCGGCCAGACCATGAACGGGCCGGACGCGATCCACGCCAAATTTGCCGATTGGGTCGTGCCTGCAGCGAAGCTGCCCGAGCTGCGCGAAGCGCTGACGATGGTTCGTCCCGGTGCGACCGCCGCCGAGGTCGGAAAGCTGATCGACGGTTTTGCAACCGGCGAGACGGCGGGGCCGGTCGCGGCAAAGGAGCCGGCGATCGACGCGCTGTTCGGCTTTGACCGCATGGAAGACATCGTCGCTGCGCTCAAGCGCGATGGTTCCGACTTCGCCCAGGCCACGCTGAAGACGCTCAACGAAAAATCGCCGCGCGGCATGGTGGTGACGCTGAAGCTGCTGCGCCTCGCGCGCAAATCGTCGAGCCTGGAGGAGTGCCTGGTGCGCGAATATCGCGCCGCGCTGGAGGTCTTCCGCAGCGACGATTTCCGCGAAGGCGTCCGCGCCGCCGTGATCGACAAGGACCGCAACCCGACCTGGTCGCCGCCGCGGATCGAGGATGTGACGCCGGACATGCTTGCGCCGTATCTCGCCGAGATCGGCGTGGACGAGCTGAAGTTCAACTAATCAACGCTACAGCGGAGGAAACGACAATGGCCACGATCGCATTCATCGGTCTCGGCAACATGGGCGGCCCGATGGCCGCCAACCTCGTCAAGGCCGGCCACAAGGTGGTCGCGTTCGATCTCGTCGAGGCCTCCCGCAACCAGGCCAGGGCCGACGGCGCCAGCATCGCCGACAGCTCCGCAGGTGCGGTGAAGGGCGCCGATGTCGTGGTCACCATGCTGCCGGCCGGCAAGCACGTGCTTGGCGTCTGGAACGAGGTCGTGCCTGCCATGGCCAAGGGCGCGCTGATCATCGATAGCTCCACCATCGATGTCGAAAGCGCGCGCCAGGCGCATGCACTGGCCGCCAGGAATGGCGTGCTCTCGGTCGATGCGCCGGTCTCCGGCGGCACCGGCGGCGCCAAGGGGGCGACGCTCACCTTCATGTGCGGCGGTGACGACAAGGCATTTGCGGCGGCTAAGCCCGTGCTCGAGAACATGGGCAAGAAGATCGTGCATTGCGGCGGCGCCGGCGCGGGGCAGGCGGCAAAAATCTGCAACAACATGATCCTGGGCATTTCCATGATCGCGGTCAGCGAGGCCTTTGCGCTCGGTGAGAAGCTCGGGCTCTCGCACCAGGCGCTGTTCGACGTCGCCTCGACCTCGTCGGGTCAGTGCTGGTCGCTGACCACCTATTGCCCGGTTCCCGGACCGGTGCCGACCTCGCCGGCCAACAACGATTACAAGCCGGGCTTCGCCTCGGCGCTGATGGTGAAGGACCTGACGCTGGCGCAGGACGCCGCCAAGGCGGCGGGCGCGGCCACGCCGCTCGGCAAGCATGCACAGGAGATCTATCAGTCTTTCGAAGCAGCCGGGCAGGGCGGGGTGGATTTTTCCGGAATTATCAAGCACGTTAGAGCACTGGCCGGAAAATAGCCTTCGCTTGGTGCCCGGATGAAGCGAAGCGAAATCCGGGACGGCTCTTTCAATCGGCGCGACCGGCCTTCGGATTGCGCTTCGCTCCATCCGGGCGACGCTCCATGTTCAATTCGACGGGCCCGGACACCATGACGACATTTCAGGACGCCCGCGCGTTTCTGCTGGCCAATCGGACGGATTACGAGACAGCGGTCAAAGGCTTCCGCTGGCCCGATCCGGCTCCCTTCAACTGGGCGCTCGACTGGTTCGACGCCGAGCTCGCGGCCAATGCGGACAGCAAGGACCGTCCCGCGCTCTGGATTGTAGACGGGGCGCAGGACAAACAGACGAAACTGTCTTTTGCGGCGCTGTCGCGCCGCTCCAACCGGGTCGCGAACTTCCTCCGCGCGCAGGGCTTGAGGCGCGGCGATCATCTTCTGCTGCTGCTCGGCAATGTAGTTCCGTTGTGGGAGACGATGCTCGCCGCTATGAAGCTCGGCGTCGTCGTTATTCCCGCAACCACGCTGCTCACCGCCGACGAACTGCGTGACCGGCTCGATCGCGGCAAGGCGAGGGCGGTCGTCGCGGCGCAGGATCAGGTGGCAAAATTCGCAAGCTTAGGTGCCGACAATGTCGTCCGCATCGTCGTCGGTGCGACTTCGGATGGCTGGCTCGCCTATGACGAAGCGGCGAAGGCGCCCGAAAGCTTCACGCCCGACGGTCCGACCCAAGCCGACGACCCGATGCTGCTCTATTTCACCTCGGGCACCACGGCAAAACCAAAGCTCGTCCGGCATAGCCAGCGCAGCTACCCGGTCGGTCATCTCTCGACGATGTACTGGATCGGCCTGAAGCCCGGCGATGTCCATCTCAACATCTCCTCGCCCGGGTGGGCCAAGCATGCCTGGAGCTGCTTCTTCGCGCCGTGGAACGCGGGCGCCACCGTGTTCGTGGTCAACCAGCCGCGCTTCGATGCCAAGGCCCTGCTCGCCACCATCGGCCGCTGCGGCGTCACCACGCTGTGCGCGCCGCCGACGGTGTGGCGGCTGTTCATCCAGGAGAACCTCGCCTCGTTCAAGGTGGCGTTGCGCGAAGTTTGCGGCGCCGGCGAGCCGCTCAATCCTGAAGTGATCGACCAGGTGCAGGCTGCCTGGGGCCTCACCATCCGCGACGGCTACGGCCAGACCGAGACCACCGCGCTCGCCGGCAACTCGCCGGGGCAAAAGATCAAGGTCGGCTCGATGGGCCGGCCGCTGCCGGGCTATCGTGTCCAGATCAGCGATGCCGACGGCAATCCCGCGAAGGAAGGGGAGGTGACGCTCGTGCTGGGCGATGACCGTCCAGCCGGCCTGATGCAGGGTTATCAGGGCGACGAGGGCAAATTGTCCGGCGCTGAAGGCGCGCTCTATCGCAGCGGCGACGTCGTGTTCGAAGACGCGGACGGCTATCTCACCTTCGTCGGCCGCTCCGACGACGTGTTCAAATCCTCCGACTATCGCATCAGCCCGTTCGAGCTGGAGAGCGTGCTGCTCGAGCATGAACTCGTCGCCGAAGCCGCGGTGGTGCCGAGCCCCGATCCGATCCGGCTCGCGGTCCCCAAGGCCTTCGTGCTGCTGATTTCGGGCGCGGAACGTTCGCCGGAAACCGCGCTGTCCATCTTCAAGCACCTGCACACGCGCCTGGCGCCGTTCAAGCGCATCCGCCGCCTCGAAATCGTCACCGAGCTGCCGAAGACGATCTCTGGCAAAATCCGTCGCGTACAGCTACGACGGCTGGAACGCGACGATGATCGGAGCGATCCGCTGCGCGGCCGGGAATTCCGCGAGGAGGATTTTCCAGAGCTGCCGACAACACGGAGTGAGACCTAAGTGAACGAAGTCTGGAAGAAGCCGCCGATTGCGCTCGAGGCCTATCAGGCCATGGTCGGCAAGGAGATCGGCGTGTCCTCATGGCACCTGATCGACCAGCCCCGCATCGACACCTATGCCGACGTGATCGAGGATCACCAGTTCATCCACGTCGATCCGGAACGCGCGAAGAAGGAGACCGCCTTCGGCACCACCATCGCGCACGGCTTTCTCACGATGTCGCTGCTGTCGATCATGTCCTATGAGGTGATGCCCGTGATCGCCGGCACCACGATGGGCGTGAATTACGGCTTCGACAAGCTGCGCTTCATCTCGCCGGTGCGCTCCGGCAAGCGCGTCCGCGGCCGTTTCGTGCTGGCGGAAGCGAAGCTGCGCAAGCCCAATGAGCTGCAGTCCCGCACCAACGTCACGGTCGAGATCGAGGGCGAGGACAAGCCCGCGCTGGTCGCCGACTGGCTCGGCCTGATCTATTTCGCCTGACCTGAGGCATCGTTGCCGGGCTTGACCCGGCAACCCATCGCTGCTCAAAAAGCGACCCACTGGGTTTCACCCTCTCCCCTTGTGGGAGAGGGTGGCTTCGCGAAGCGAAGCCGGGTGAGGGGTATCTCTCCGCGAGCTCCGCTTTTGACAGATACCCTCATCCGGCGCTTCGCGCCACCTTGTCCCGCAAGGGGAGAAGGAAGAAAGGAAACGCACTCATGGCAATCAGGTTCGACGGACGCGTCGCTATCGTCACCGGCGCAGGCAATGGTCTCGGACGCGCGCATGCGCTGGGGCTTGCCAGCCGCGGCGCCAAGGTCGTGGTCAACGATTTCGGCGGCGCGCGCGACGGCACCGGCGGCTCGCTGTCGCCGGCGGAGGCCGTGGTCGAGGAGATCCGCAAGGCCGGCGGCACCGCGATGGCCGACGGCGCCGACGTCTCCAGTTTCGAGCAGGTCACCGCCATGGTCGAGCGCGCCACGAGGGAGTGGGGCAGCGTTGACCTCTTGTGCGCCAATGCCGGCATCCTGCGCGACAAGTCGTTCGCCAAAATGGAAGCCGCCGATTTCCAGAAGGTGCTCGACGTGCATCTCGTCGGCACGTTCTATTGCTGCAAGGCGGCCTGGGCCGGCATGCGCGACCGCAATTACGGCCGCATCGTGCTGACGACATCGTCCTCGGGCCTCTACGGCAATTTCGGCCAGGCCAATTACGGCGCGGCGAAGTCGGGCATGGTCGGACTGATGAACGTCCTGGCCGAGGAAGGACGCAAGAACAACATCCGCGTCAACATCATCTCGCCGACGGCGGCGACCCGCATGACCGAGGAGCTGCTGCCGCCGCAGGCGCTGCAGCTGATGAAGCCGAACGCGATCACGCCGGCGGTCGAGTACATGCTGAGTGAGGACGCTCCGACCCGTACCATCATGGGCGCTGGTGCCGGCTCCTTCGCCGTGATCAAGATCGTGGAGAGCGAAGGCATCAACCTGCCGGAGAGTGAGTGGACGCCGGACGCGATCGCCGCGCATTTCGCCGAGATCAGCGACATGTCGAAGGCGAGGGCTCTGCTGGGCGCCTTCGAGCAGACGCAGAAATACGTCGCGCAGGCCGCGGCGCGGGCGGGGATCAAGCTCTGACTGACGCGGCCGTCATCGGTGCCGGTCCCGCCGGGCTGATGGCGGCGGAGGTGCTGGCGCAAGGCGGTGCCCGAGTCACCGTCTATGACGCCATGCCGTCGGCAGGCCGCAAATTCCTCATGGCGGGCCGCGGGGGGCTCAACCTCACCCACAGCGAGCCGCTGCCCCAGTTCATGACGCGCTATCGCGAAGCGGCACCGAGGCTGCAAGCCGCGATCGAGGCATTTTCACCCGACGCGTTGCGGGCCTGGAGCGAGGCCTTGGGCGAGCCGACTTTTGTCGGCAGCAGCGGGCGGGTGTTTCCCAAGGCGTTCAAGGCGTCTCCGCTGCTGCGCGCCTGGTTGCGGCGGCTCGATGCCGCCGGCGTGCAATTCGCCTTTCGTCATCGCTGGAGCGGCTGGGACGGCGAAGGGCGGCTGCTGTTTCGAACACCAGATGGCGCATCGGCCGCAGACGTTTGCGGCACCGTGCTCGCGCTCGGGGGCGCAAGCTGGCCACGTCTGGGTTCGGATGGCGGCTGGGTCGACATCCTCGCGGCAAAAGGCGTTGCCATCTCAAAACTGCGGCCGGCCAATTCCGGCTTCACGGTCGCATGGTCCGATCTCTTCCGCGACCGGTTCGAAGGGCAGCCGCTCAAGGGCGTGGCGCTGACGATCGGCGCACACACGGTGCGCGGCGAAGCCATGATCACCCGCAGCGGCATCGAAGGGGGAGCGATCTACGCGCTCTCGGCGGAGCTGCGCGAGGCGGTGCTCGGGCTCGGGCAGGCGACTCTGACCATCGCGTTGCGGCCCGACCTCGACGCCGCCGCACTGACCAGGCGGCTGTCAGGCACGCGCGGCAAGCAGTCGCTGGCGAACTTCCTGCGCAAAGCGGCACAACTGTCGCCAGTCGGCATCGGCCTGATGCAGGAGGCGGCCATTGCGTCGGGCCGGTCGCTAGCGGCGTTGTCGCCGGCCGAACTGGCGCAGCTGATCAATGCCATTCCGCTTCAGCTCACCGGCACAGCCCCGCTCGATCGCGCCATCTCGACCGCGGGCGGGATCGCCATCGACGAGCTCGACGAGCACTTCATGCTGAGCAAATTGCCCGGCGTGTTCGCCGCCGGCGAGATGCTGGACTGGGAGGCGCCAACCGGCGGCTATCTATTGCAGGCCTCGTTTGCGACGGGCGTCTCGGCGGGCACGGGTGCGCTGGAGTGGCTAAAGCGCTAACCACCGTCATTGCGAGCGTAGCGAAGCAATCCAGAATCCCTCCGCGGAAGCTGGATTGCTTGTGCGCCAGGCAAGCTGGCGTGGTCCAACCGGTGGAAGTCCGGTCCGGGTAAGCGGTAGCGAGCGCCCGGTAGTGAGTGTTGCGTGGCCGTCGGCAACGGCGGCTGCGAAGCGTACACAACGATGCTGTGGGGTGGGCTATTGAGCCGCGAAAGACAGAAACTCGCAGAGGCCGAGCCGGTAAGCAACGTCGAAGGCAACATGTGCGGCGCCGTTATGCGAGGCGCTGACGCTCTGCCGTGGTCGAAGACCCCATCACGCAGCAAAGGACCGCGTCGGAACCTGGGAGGTCCCGCATCTGACCGATGGCAACATGCCCCCAAGGTCCGCATCGGGAAGGCGAGGAGCCAAAGCCGATGACGAACGGATGCGGGAAGTCGGAGGCGGCCGTAGTAGCGTCGAAGCCTGCGAACGAAGCGGAGCGATCCGCGGAGGAGTTGGTGGAGCGAAGGGCCGCGACCAAGGGGAATGCGGACCAGCAAAGCACGCCCCGGACGCCGAGCCGGACAAGCGTGACACAGGCGTTGGAACGCATACGGCGAACTGCAAGGGAAAGGAAGAAGGAGAGGTTCACTGCGCTGCTTCACCACATCACGCCTGAACTGCTCGAGGCGGAGTTCTTCGCGCTGAAGAAGCATGCCGCGCCGGGTGTGGACGGAATGATGTGGCGGGACTACGAGCAAGACCTCAAGGCCAATCTTGAGGACCTGCATGCTCGTGTTCACCGGGGAGCGTACCGGCCGCAGCCGTCGCGGCGGGTCCATATCCCGAAGCAGGATGGGCGGCAGCGACCGCTGGCGATTGCGTCCCTCGAGGACAAGATCGTTCAGCGGGCAACCGCTACGGTGCTCAACGCGATCTACGAGGAGGACTTCCTCGGGTTCTCGTATGGGTTCCGGCCCGGGCGCAGCGCGCACGATGCGATGGATGCGCTGCTGGTCGGAATCGAGAGCCGGCGGGTGAACTTCATTGTTGACGCCGATATCCGCTCGTTCTTCGACATGGTGGACCAGGAATGGCTCATCCGCTTCGTCGAACATCGGACCGGCGACCAGCGTATCATCCGTCTGATCCGCAAATGGCTCAAGGCGGGTGTTCTCGAAGAAGGAACGGTCAGGGTCAGCGAACAGGGGACGGCACAAGGCGGTGATCTCGCCGCTGCTTGCCAACATCTACCTGCACTATGCCCTCGATCTGTGGGCCGAACGCTTCAGACGGCGCGAGGCCGCGGGTGACATGATCATCGTGCGCTACGCTGACGACTTCATCGTCGGCTTCGAGCATGAGAATGAGGCCCGGCACTTCCTCGAAGAATTGCGCAAACGGCTGCAGGAGTTCGCGCTGTCACTGCACCCTGAGAAAACCCGGCTGATCGAGTTCGGACGTCATGCGGAGGACAACCGCAGGCGGCGCGGGCTCGGCAAGCCGGAGACCTTCAACTTCCTCGGCTTCACCTTCATCTGCAGCCGATCCAAGCAAGGCAAGTTCCAGATCAGGCGCAAGTCTCGCAAAGACCGCATGCGGGCGAAACTGCAAGCCGTGAAGCAGGGAATGCGACGGCGTATGCACCAGTCGGTGCTCGAACAGGGCAAATGGCTGCGGCAGGTCGTTACCGGGTACTTCAACTACCACGCGGTACCGACCAACAGCCGAGCGCTCAGCGCCTTCCGCTACTTCGTCACCGAACAATGGAGGCGGATGCTTCGGCGCCGCAGCCAGACTGACGGGACCACGTGGCAGCGGGTCGCGCGGCTTGCCTCCGACTTGCTCCCCAAGCCACAAATCCTCCATCCTTGGCCCCGAACACGCTTCACCGCTACTCACCCGAGGTGGGAGCCGTATGCGGGAAAGCCGCACGTACGGATCTGTGCGGGGGGGCGCCCAGCAATGAGCGTCCCTACCGCGACCGTCGCAAGAGCTCCTCGCAATGACGGTTGGGAGAGATGCGCCGCCTATCTCAGAAATCGTTGGTGGGCAAAGGCGAAGCGCCGTGCCCAGGGCGGACAAGTCGCTTTGCCTGCCCTACGGCACCGCCGCCTACCGCAGCTTCCCGCGCGCAGCCACCGGCAGCGTGCCGATGATCTCCTCGCCGCGCACCATCACCACCTCGTCCATCATGTTGACGACGACGCAGACGTGGTTCGGCACGATGCGGACGACATCGCCGACATTGGGTCGCGTGTTGCTGCGGGAGAGGTCGAGGAAGCCGTGCTCCTCGGCGAACTTCGCGATTCTAGCCTCGGGGTGCTCCAGGATCAGGCCGTGGCCGTCGAGACCGCCGGTGTCCGTGGTCAGAGTCTTCGAGCCGGCATCCAGAATGCCGCGCTCGGGTGCGGCGCGGCTCACCACGGTCGAATAGATGTACAGCGCGCAATCGTCCCAGGTGGCGGAGCCGGCCGCGACCTGCATGCGGTCGTTGTAGATGTAGGTGCCGAAGCGGTGCTCGGTGCCGCCCTTGAGCTTGCCGATGTTGACGAGGTTCGGCGTGCCGCCGGTCGAGACGATCTTTGCATCCAGCCCATGCGCGCGCACGCCGGCCAGCGCCTCGTCGTAGAATTTCTGCGCGTCCGCCCAGCCGGTCTCGGTCGGATAGAGCATGAAGCCCGCGAATTGAAGCCCCTTGGACGCGGCGATCTCGCGTGCCAGCGCGATCGCCTCGCCGGGCGTCTCGACGCCGGCGCGCTTGCGGCCCGTGTCGCACTCGACCACGACCGAGAGCGGACGGCCGGACGCCGCAGCCGCCTTCGGCAGGCCGGCGACGACGGTCGAGTTGTCGGCAGCGACCGTCATGTTGGTGCTGGCATTCAGCGCGCCGAGACGCGCCATCTTTTCCTCGCCCAGCAGGTTGTAGCTGATCAGGATGTCGTCGATGCCGGCATTGGCCATGATCTCGGCCTCGCCGATCTTCTGGCAGGTGATGCCCTTGGCGCCGGCCGCGACCTGCATCTTCGCAATCGTTGGGTTCTTGTGCGTCTTGATGTGCGGACGGTTGGCGATGCCGGCGTCGTCGCAGGCCTTCTGGATCCGCGCGATGTTGCGCTCGACCCTGTCCATGTCGATGACGGCGCAGGGCGTGCCGTATTCGCGGGCGATCTTGGCGGCGAGGGGAGTGGTCATGGGAGTCTCTTAGTTGGCGCGCATTCCGATTGCAAAACCGGTACCTACTTTTGCGGAATACGCGCTAGGCCTGTTCTATCTCTTCGCGGAGCATTTCAAGTTCGAGCCAGCGCTCTTCGGCGGCGGACAGTTCTTCGTGCGCCTTGGCGATCGCGGCCGATGCCGCGTCGAATTTCTTGCGATCCTTGGCATAGAGGTTGGGATCGTCCAGCACGCGCTGCAATTTTGCAATATCGGCGTGAAGGGTCTCCATCTTCTTCGGCAACGTTTCCAGCGCGTGCTTCTCGTTGAAGCTGAGCTTGCGCTTCGGCGCGGACGAAGGAGCAGCGCCGCGCTCTTCCTTCTTTTCCACAGCCGGTTGCGCCTTCGCCGTCTCGCGCTTCAGGTCCGCGCCGCGCTGGCTCAGCATGTCGCTGTAGCCGCCGGCATACTCGATCCACTTGCCGTCGCCTTCGGGTGCGATCACGGAGGTGACGATGCGGTCGAGGAAGTCGCGGTCATGGCTGATCAGGATGACGGTGCCTTCGTAATCGCCGAGCATCTCCTCGAGCACGTCGAGCGTCTCGAGGTCGAGATCGTTGGTCGGCTCGTCCAGCACCACAAGGTTCGACGGTTTCGCCAGTGCGCGTGCCAGCATCAGCCGGCCGCGCTCGCCGCCGGAGAGCACCTCCACCGGCGTGCCGCGCTGCTCCTGCGCGAACAGGAAGTCCTTCATGTAGCCGACCACATGCTTCGGCTTGCCGCCGACCATGATTTGGTCGCCACGTCCGCCGGTCAGCGCCTCGGCCAGTGTCGACTTGGGATCGAGGCTTTCCCGGTGCTGGTCGAGCGTGGCCGTCTCCAGATTGGCACCCAGCCGCACGGTACCGGAATCGGGCTCCGCGCCGCCGGTGAGGAGATTGACCAGCGTGGTCTTGCCGGCGCCATTCGGGCCGATGATGCCAAGCCGGTCGCCGCGCTGGATGCGCGTCGAGAAATTCTCGACGATTTTCCTCTCGCCGTAGGCCTTGGTGATGCCCTTGGCTTCGATTACCAGCTTGCCGGATTGTTCCGCCTCCGCCGCCGCGAGACTGGCGGTGCCGGCGGTGCCGCGATAGTTGCGGCGCTGGTCGCGCAGCGCATGCAGATTGGCGAGCCGCTTGACGTTGCGCTTGCGCCGGCCGGAGACGCCGTGGCGCAGCCAGTGCTCCTCGTCGACGATCTTGCGGTCGAGCTTGTGCTGGTCGCGCTCTTCTTCCGCGAGCACCTCGTCGCGCCAGCTCTCGAACGAGGCAAAGCCGCGATCGATCTGCTTGATCCTGCCGCGGTCGAGCCATGCCGTGGAGCGCGAGAGATTGGTCAGGAAGCGGCGGTCGTGGCTGATCAGCACCAGCGCGCTACGGCGGCTGTCGAGCTCCTGTTCCAGCCACTCGATGGTGGAGAGGTCGAGATGGTTGGTGGGCTCGTCCAGCAGCAGGATATCGGGCGAGGGCGCCAGCACGCAGGCGAGCGCGGCGCGACGCGCCTCGCCGCCGGAGAGATTGTGCGGGCTCTCCTCGCCGGTGAGGCCAAGCTGCTCGAGGAGGTAGCGCGCCTGGTGATGGTCGTCACCAGGCGCAAGGCCCGCCTCGACATAGGCGAGCGTGGTCTTGTGGTCGCCGAAGTCGGGCTCCTGCGGCAAATAGCGGACGGTCGCGCCGGGCTGCACGAACCGCGTGCCGCCGTCGGGCTCGACAAGGCCCGCCGCGATTCTGAGCAGCGTCGACTTGCCCGAGCCGTTGCGGCCGATCAGGCAGACGCGCTCGCCTGGCGCGACATTGAGCTCGACACCCGACAGCAGCGGCGTGCCGCCAAAAGTCAGCCTGATGTCTTTCAATTGGATCAGCGGCGGCGCCATGATCAGCTCTGGCTCGTGGCGGCTTGGTCGGCGCGGCGGCGCTGGATCCGGCGCAGCGTCTGGTCCAGCGCGGAGAGGAAGGCGGAGCGGTCGCGCGGCGCGAACGAGCGAGGACCGCCGGTGACTTCGCCCGCCGAGCGCAGATCCGTCATCAGATTGCGCACCGCCAGCGTCATGCCGATAGACTCTTCCGTGAACGGCTTGCCGTTCGGGGCGATCACATCGGCTCCTCGCTTGACGCAGCGGCTCGCCAGCGGAATGTCCGATGTCACGACGACGTCGCCGGGCCTGGCCCGCTCCGCGATCCAGTCATCGGCCGCGTCCATGCCGCTACCTGCGGCGATCCGCTCGATCAGAGGATCGTGGGGCACGCGGATAAAATTGCCGGCGACCACGCTTACGGGCACGCCGTGCCGGATCGCGACGCGGTAGATCTCGTCCTTCACCGGGCAGGCGTCGGCGTCGACATAGATGCGGGTAGGGGTCTCGGTCATTCCGCCGCGTGGTACCCCATTCGGGCCGCAAAGGCGAGGGGATTGACCGTTGTTCCCCGCGGCCTACGATTGGCCCTGAAACAACAAGAATTTGGGGAAAGGCCCACATGCCGAACCGGCTCGAAACCTACCGCGTCGAGGCCTACAACACCGCAAAACAGTCCGAGAACAGGATGCACGACGACACGGTGGCCCGCCGCTTCGGCTTCAAGGGCGGGCTGGTCCCGGGCGTCGACGTGTTCGCCTACATGATGCATGTGCCGCTGGCCCGCTGGGGCCGCGATTTCCTGTCACGCGGGCTGGTTGAGGCCCGCTTCATCAAACCGGTCTACGACGGTGAGGCCGCAGACATCGACGCGACCGAGCACAACGGCCTGCTCACGATCGAGGTGTTCAGCCGCACCGAACTGTGCGCGACGGGGACGGCCTCACTGCCTGCGGCCGTGCCCGCGGTTTTGCTGAGCGATTATGTCGAGGTCCCGGCGATCGCCGAGCGCAAGCCGGTCGGCCCCGCCACCTTCGAGACCGGCAAGTGGCTCGGAACGGCGCCGCGCCGCTGGGCCGGGCAGGCGGCGACAGAGTATCTCGCTGACATCAGGGAATCCAACCCGGTCTTCGCGAGCGAGGGCCTCGGCCATCCCGGCCTGATCCAGCGGGTCATGAACTGCGTCCTCGTCGACAACACCATTCTGGGCCCGTGGATCCACGTCGGCAGCCGCATGCAGCTCTTGTCGGCCGTGCGCGCTGGCGACGAGATCACCGCACGGGCCAAGGTGACCGCGAACTACGAGAAGAAGGGCCACCGCTTCGTCGAGCTGGACGCGCTGGTCGTCGCCAACGGCACCACGCCGCTGGCGCATTGCCAACACGCTGCGATCTACCAGCCGCGCGAGCAGGCGGCGGCCTGAACATCAGTTGAGGTTTCCTTGCGTGCCCTCGTTTGTTTCGGAACAGCACTCCTTTTATCGCTCCATGCGCATTGCGTCGTGCATGCCGCCGCACCGGCGCCCGATGGCGTCTCACTCAGCGAGCAGACGACGACGTGGAGCACCGTCAGGTTCGCCGTCGATGCGGAGAATGGCTTTGTCAGCGGGTCGCTCGACAAAAGCGTGATCGTCGAACACAGTTTCAGATCGTACGTGCTTGAGAACCGATATCTGAAGGTAACGCTCGTGCCCGAATTCGGAGGGCGTATTCTTTCCATGGTCTACAAGCCGACTGGCCACGAGCAGCTTTATCGAACGGAAGTCGGAGTGCCCTACGGCATGAAGGCCGGAAATTTCTACTACGACTGGTTGATGGTGTACGGTGGGATATTCCCAACGTTCCCGGATGCCGAGCACGGCAAGACCTGGCTGAAGCCGTGGGCCTTTCGGGTGGTGAAGGAGGGCGCCGACGAAGTCACGGTCGTGATGTCGTTCCAGGATGACTTCGACTATTCCGCGCGCCCGGGAAAGTTCAGGGGGGCGACCGGCATAGAGGCGAACTACTACGTTACGCTGAAAGCCGATCGTGCCGCACTCGATGCGCGCGTGGTGCTGAAGAATCCGCACGACGAGGCTGTCCAGTACGAGTACTGGACGTGCACGACGCTCGCTCCGGGATCGGAGCCGAAAAATCCCAGGGCAACGGGCGGCGCCGAAATCATCGCGCCGATCCGAACTTACACGACGCCTGCCTGGTCGACCGGTCTGGCAGACGGCGACGAGAGCGCGGGTATGGGCAAGCGGCGCTTTGAAAAGCTGCGCTACTTCAAGAATTGGCCGACGATGGGCATCGCCTATGCTGCACCAGATATGCAGGGCGAGAATTTCTGGGGCGTCATCAACCATGACAATGCAGAAGGAATTATTCGCATTGCGGACAATACCCTCACGCGGGGCTTGAAAATGTGGACGTGGGGATATCCGTCGCTCACCGGCGAAACCGATGCCCGGAAGGATCCGAACGAGTGGCGGCCATATGTCGAATTATGGGCGGGCGTGTCGGACCAGTTTTTCCACAGCACAGATTTTCCCGCACGCAGTGAGGTGTCCATTCCGGAAACCTACAGCCCGACCGTCGGCATGAGCAACGTGACGCATGCAAACGAGGAAATCCTGATCAATTTCTCCGCCGGGGCGTCTCGCGCAATTGTCGAGTTCTTCAGCATCGAACCGGCCATCCCGTTGCTTGTCACGTTGAAACAGGGGGATACGGCTCTGTTCAGCGGGGTCGTGAGCGCCGACCCGAACAACGGAAATCGCGTTTCGGCGGCGATTGCCGACGGCCGCAGCGGGGAAAAGATAAGGCTAACGATCACGACCGCGGACGGAAAAGAGTTGATCGCCGCCGAAACGGCGGTCAAGTGATCTCTTTCGAAATGCCAGTCGAAGCCGCCGGCGTTGCCACGGTCGTGGAACTCCCTAGGCGGCCTTGCCCTTCGCATCCTGGATCGCCCGCCACACCCGCTCCGGGGTCAGCGGCATGTCGATGTGCTTGATGCCGTACTCGGAGAGCGCATCGAGCACGGCGTTCACCACGGTCGACAGGCTGCCGGCGCAGCCGGCTTCGCCGCAGCCCTTGCTGCCGAGCGGATTGGTCGTGGCTGGCACCGGCTGATCGCCGACCGTCATGAACGGCACGTCCTCGGCGCGGGGCAGGGCGTAGTCCATCAGCGAGCCCGTGATCGGCTGGCCGCTCTCGTCGTAACGGACATGCTCCATCAGCGCCTGGCCGATGCCCTGGACCACGCCGCCATGGAGCTGGCCCGCGACCAGCAGCGGATTGATCACCGTGCCGAAATCGTTGACGGCGCTGTAGCGCACGATCTGCACCACGCCCGTCTCCGGGTCGATCTCGACCTCGGCGACATGGCAGCCGTTCGGGAAGGCGGATGCGACCGGTTCGCTGGTGTGGTCGACGTCGAGCGAGTCGGGCACGCCGTCCGGCACCTTGCCGTCATGAAGCTTTTTGGCGAGCTCCATGATGTCGATGCTGCGGTCGGTGCCGGCGATCGTAAAGCTGCCGTCGGCGAACTCGATGTCCGCCTCGGACGCCTCCAGCACATACGCGGCCGCACGCTTGCCTTTTTCGATGACGAGCTTGGCGGCTCCCACGATAGCCTGGCCGCTGGCCATGATCGAGCGCGAGCCGCCGGTGCCGTTGCCGGTGTGGACGATGTCGCTGTCGCCCTGCACCAGCTTCACGCTCTCGAAGGGCACCCCTAGCTGTTCGCACAGCACCTGCGCGAACGGCGTGGCGTGGCCCTGACCGTAATCGAGCGTGCCGGTGATGAGCTGCACGGTCCCGTCGGGATCGAACACGATCTTGCCGAGCTCGGGGCTCGGCGGCGCGGTGACCTCGAGATAGGAGCCGACCGCGATGCCGCGCAGCTTGCCGGCCTTCCGGCTCTCCTTCTTGCGCTTGGCGAAATTCTCGTGGTCGGAGATCTCGAGTGCCTTGTTGAACACCGCCTGGAAGTCGCCGCTGTCATAGGTGACGCCGGAGGAGGCCGGGAACGGCATCTGGTTCTGCTTGATGAAGTTGCGCTTGCGCAGCGTCAGGCGATTGATGCCCATCTCGTCGGCGGCGCGGTCGATCAGCCGCTCCATGTAGTAGTTCGCCTCGGGCCGGCCGGCACCGCGATAGGCGCCCATCAGCGTGGTGTTGGTCAGCACCGTCTTGATGTCGACGCCCATCAGCGGCGTACGGTAGACGCTGGAGAAGTTCTTGCCGGTGTTCAGCGAGAGCGGCCCCGGCGCGACACCCGTGATGTAGGCGCCGAGATTGCCATAGCCGGACAGCTTGGCCGCAAGGAAATGCCCCTCGGCATCGAGCGCGAGCTCGGCATGGATTTTCTGCGCGCGGCCGTGGCTGTCGGAGAGGAAGCTGGTGGAGCGCTCGTCGAGCCACTTCACCGGACGCCCCAGTGCCTTCGCCGCGTACAGGATGCACATGTATTCGGGATAGTTGATGTTCTTCATGCCGAAGGAGCCGCCGACATTGGCGGTGAGGATGCGCACTTTCTCGTTCGGCACTTTCAGGTTCTTGGCGAGGTTGGCGCGGTTGCCCGCGACGCCCTGCGTCGGCACGTGGAGCGTATAGCGCTCGGTCCTCTTGTCGTAGGAGGCGAGCCCAACCCGCGGCTCCATCGAGACCACCGCGACGCGGGTGTTCTCGATGTCGAGCCGGGTGACGTGGGCGGCGCTCGCAAAGGCCGCATTGACCTTGTCCATGTCGCCGTAGTGGTAGTCGAGCGCGACATTGTTCGGGATGTGGTCGTAGAGCTGCGGCGCGCCGGGCTGGGCGGCTTCTTCGGGATCGGTCACCGCCGGCAGCGGCTCGATGTCGAGTTCGACCGCCTCGGCCGCGTCGCGCGCCTGAGCCAGCGTCTCGGCCACCACGAAGGCAACGGGATCGCCGACGAAGCGGACCTTGTCGGTCGCCAGCGGCTGGCGGTTGGTCTGGAGCAGGGGCGAGCCGTCGCGGCTCTTCAGCGGCAGGCCGCAGGTGAAGGGGCCGTAGCCGGCGGCATCGAGGTCCTTGCCGGTCCACACCCCCAGCACGCCCGGCATCGCCCTGGCGGCGTCGATACCGATGCCGCGGATGACGCCATGGGCATGGGTCGAGCGGACCACCACGGCATAAGCCTGGCCGGGCAGGTTGAAATCGTCGGTGTAGCGGCCCTTGCCGCGGACCAGGGTGTCGTCCTCCTTGCGGCGGACGGGCTGACCGACACCATATTTTTGCAGTGCAATAGCGTTTTCGAGCGTGGACGATTTTGTGTGTTCTTGCATGGAATCGACCTGAAAAGCCGGCAAATGCGCGATTTCGCGGGCGCCTGGAGGGGGCCGGACCCCATTCAGATAGCCCACGGACCCGTTCACGACAACGCACGAATGGGCATGGTCCTATGTGATGCGATGTTGCGCAGACCTGCCGCGCTGCTAATGTTTCAGGCGAAAAAGCAATTCCAGATCGGCCCGACCGGCCGCGGAAAGACAGTTTGTATGAATGACCACACGCGGCTCCGCGACGGCCATGCGCCGCACGATGGGCTGGAGGGGTCGATGGCGGCGGTGGCGTTGGCCGCCGGACCGGCCGTCCCCGCGCAAGTGACCGGAACCGGCGTCTACGCGGCGCTGGACCTCGGCACCAACAATTGCAGGCTGCTGATCGCCTGTCCGACCCAGGACGGCTTTCGTGTGGTCGATTCCTTCTCGCGCATCATCCGGCTCGGCGAGGGGGTCTCGGCGACCGGCTCGATCAGCGAGGCCGCAATCGAGCGCGCCATTGCGGCGCTCAGCATCTGCCGGGACAAGATCAATCTGCGCAAGGCGCGGCGGTTGCGGCTGATCGCCACCGAAGCCTGCCGCGCGGCGGCGAATGCGGAGGGGTTTCGCAGCCGCGTCGCGGCCGAGACCGGCATCGAGCTCGAGGTGATCGACCGCGAGACCGAGGCCTCGCTCGCCGTGCTCGGCTGCTCGCCGCTGGTCGATCCGAGGGGGCGCGGCGCAATCCTGTTCGACATCGGCGGCGGTTCCACCGAGCTGGTGCGGATCGAGCGTGACCCACAAAATCCGGAACCGCGCATCAAGGCCTGGATGTCGATCCCGTATGGCGTGGTCACGCTCGCCGAGCAGTTCGGCGGCCGCGACGTGTCGCCGGAGATCTATGCTGCGATGGAGCGCGAGGTCGCGAGCCATGTCGCGCCGTTCGCCGAGGAGCACGGCCGCGATCTCACTGGGATGCATCTGCTCGGCACGTCGGGCACGGTGACGACGCTCGCCGGCATCCATCTCAATCTGCCGCGGTACGACCGCCGACGCATCGACAGCATCTGGATGAACGATGCCGACATCACCGCGACCATCAACAAGCTGCTCGGCATGAGCTACGAGGAGCGCGCCAACAACAGCTGCATCAGCGTCGAGCGCGCCGATCTCGTGCTCGCCGGCTGCGCCATCCTCGATGCCATCAGGCACGCCTTCCCGCTGCCGCGCCTGCGCGTCGCCGATCGTGGCCTGCGCGAGGGCATGCTGGTCGAGATGATGCGCGAGGACGGCGCGCTCAGGAGCTGGTGAGATGGCGAAGGACACCACCGGCCGCTTGCACGTCCAGGTCAAGACCGGCGGCAAGCGCAAGCTGTCGTCGAAGCTGTGGCTGGAGCGGCAGCTCAACGATCCCTATGTCGCCAAGGCCAAGGCTGCGGGCTATCGCTCGCGTGCCGCGTTCAAGCTGCTCGAGATGGACGACAAGTTCCGGCTCTTGAAGCCCGGCATGGCCGTGGTCGACCTTGGCGCCGCGCCCGGCGGCTGGAGCCAGATCGCGGCCAAGCGCGTCGGCTCGGTGGAAGGCAAGGGCAAGGTCGTCGCCATCGACCTCTTGGAGATGCCCGAGATTCCCGGCGTCGACTTCGCCCAGCTCGATTTCATGGACAATGACGCGCCGGAAAAGCTCGCCGCGATGCTCGGCGGCGGCGCCGATGTCGTGATGTCCGACATGGCCGCCAATACCACCGGCCACCGCAAGACCGACCAGCTCCGCATCGTCGGCCTCGTCGAGACCGCGGCGGCCTTCGCCTGCGACGTGCTCAAGCCCGGCGGCACATTCCTCGCCAAGACGTTCCAAAGCGGCGCCGATGCCGATCTGCTCGCCCAGCTCAAGCGCGACTTCGCAACGGTGCGTCACGTCAAGCCCGCCGCGAGCCGGCAGGATTCGTCGGAACGCTACGTGCTCGCGACGGGATTTCGCGGCGAAGCGCAGGCGTAGCCCGTACGCCGTCATTGCGAGCGCAGCGAAGCAATCCAGAATCGAAGCAAAACTACCCCAGCCGCTGATCGCGCACGTCTTGCGTATCTTCCGTTGCCGCCTTCACGGCGGCCTTCTCCGCGCCCTTGCCGGCGCCTTTGCGGCTCGCGATCTCCACCGCCTTGCGGCCGGAGATCTCGTGGCCGGCGTCGGCCGGCATCTGCCAGAAGAACCAGCTCGAGGCTGCCGAGGTCAGCGCGACCACGACGAAGGCGGGCGCGAACACGGTGGCGTTGAGCTCGCTGACATGGCTGAGCCACATCGTCGTCTCCACCGAGGCGGCGCCGACGGCAACGCCGGCGGACACCGCGAGCTGCTGGTTGACGCTGACCAGCGTGGTGGCGCGGCTCATCTGCGGACTTTCCACGTCGGCATAGGCGACGGTGTTGATGGCGGTGAACTCGAGCGAGCGGAAGAAGCCGCCGACCACCAGGATCACCATGATGATCAGCAGCGGCGTCGTCACCGTGAACAGCGCGCAGACGCCGAGGAAGAACGCGCTGATGATCGCGTTCACGGTCATCAAATTGCGGAAGCCGAAGGTGCGGATGATGCGCGCCGCCAGCGTCTTCATGCCCATGGCCCCGAGCGAGGAGGCGAAGGTGACGAGGCCGGAATGGAACGGCGACAGGCCGAAGCCGATCTGCATCAGGAGCGGCAGCAGGAACGGCAGCGCGCCGATGCCGAGCCGGAACAGGAAGCCGCCGAGGATCGCCGCGCGCAGCGTCGGCAGCTTGAGCAGCGAGAAGTCCAGCACCGGGGATCCGGTCCGCCGCGCGTGCAACACGTACAACGTCATCGAGATCGCGCCGCCCACGACCAGCGCGGCCACCGTGCTCCAGGGCAGCAGGTTGAGCCCGGCGACGGAGAGGCCGAAGGCGATGCCGGCAAGGCCGATGCCGGCGAGCACCATGCCGTAGAGATCGAACGGCTCCTGCGTCTCGCTCTTGATCGGATCGATGAACTTCAAGGCCATGAAGATGCCGAGCAGCCCGATCGGGATGTTGATCAGGAAGATCCAGTGCCAGGACGCGTAGGTCGTGATGAAACCGCCGAGCGGTGGTCCGATCACCGGCCCGATCAGGGCAGGGACTGTCACCCAGGCCATGGCATTGACCAGCGCGCTCTTGTCGACGGAGCGCAGCAGCACGAGGCGCCCGACCGGCGTCATCATCGCCCCGCCCATGCCTTGCAGGATGCGCGCGAACACGAAATCGGTTACCGAGGTCGACAGCGCGCAGCCGACCGAGCCGACCATGAACACGCCGACCGCGATGGCGAACACCATCCGCGCGCCGAAGCGGTCGGCGGTCCAGCCGCTCGCCGGGATGAACACCGCGAGCGACAGCAGGTAGGACGTGATCGCAAGCTTCAGCGTCAGCGGGCTGGTGCCGATGTCGGCTGCAATCGCCGGCAGCGAGGTGGCGATGACGGTCGAATCCATGTTCTCCATGAAGAGAGCAGTGGCCACGATCAGCGGAATGATGCGTTGCTTGTCGACCATGACGGATTGGTAATGAAAATCGGAAGGAAGGGCGAGACTTGCGGCTTATCACCGCCACCCGACGGGGACCATTGCGGATCGACGCATAGCACCTAGATCCCGCGTAACAACGGTGTGACCCTGCTCGTTATTCCCTGGCGCGCCTCTCGGCGCGGACCCGGAATCCGTGGGGTCGCAGGGATCGCTGCGGGATGGAGTCCGGGCTCGCGACTTCGTCGCAGCCGGAATCACGGTGGCCAACCCCGCCGCCCGGCCATCGCCGCCGAATTTACCCTAAAAAAGCCTGTGCATGGCTGGCCGGCGGCTCGAATTGCTTTGATTCGTCACGCGGGCGTGCTATCGACCCGCGTCAACCCCACCGATGGGCTCCGATTCTCAAGGCGATGCCGCAAGGTTCGCCGAGGGCGGCGCTCATCCTTAGCTATTTGCGGCAGGGCCGCAGGAAGGAGTTGGCAGATGGCCACGGTGCAACTTCAGGGCATCCGCGAAGCCTTTACGTTCGACGACGTGCTGTTGAAGCCGGGCCTGTCGGACGTCATGCCGGGCGAGGTCGATATCCGCTCGCGCGTCACCCGCGCCATTCCGCTCAACATTCCGATCATGGCCTCTGCGATGGATACCGTCACCGAGGCGCGCATGGCAATCGCCATGGCGCAGGCCGGCGGCCTCGGCGTCATCCACCGCAATTTCGATCCCGAGGGGCAGGCCGCCCAGGTCAGGCAGGTCAAGCGCTACGAGTCGGGCATGGTGGTGAACCCGCTCACCATCAGCCCCGAGGCGACGCTCGAAGACGCGCTCAAGCTGATGAGCGATCACGGCATCTCGGGCATTCCCGTCGTCACGGGCGCCGGCAAGAATACGCCCGGCAAGCTGGTCGGCATCCTCACCAACCGTGACGTGCGCTTTGCCACCGACCGCCGTCAAAAAGTCTCCGAGCTGATGACGCATGAGGGTCTCGTTACTGTGCGCGAGAATGTCAGCCAGGACGAGGCGCGCCGGATGCTGCACCAGCATCGCATCGAGAAGCTGCTGGTGGTTGACGAGCAATATCGCTGCGTCGGCCTGATCACCGTGAAGGACATGGAGAAGGCAGTCGCCCATCCGCTCGCCTGCAAGGACGCGCAAGGGCGCCTGCGTGTCGCCGCCGCCACCTCGGTCGGCGACACCGGCTTCGAGCGCACCGAGCGGCTGATCGATGCCGGCGTCGATCTCGTCGTGGTCGACACGGCGCACGGCCATTCCCGCCACGTGCTGCATGCGGTGAACCGCATCAAGCGTCTCTCGAATTCGGTGCAGGTCGTCGCCGGCAACGTCGCGACATCGGAGGGTGCGCAGGCGCTGATCGATTCCGGTGCGGATTGCATCAAGGTCGGCATCGGCCCGGGCTCGATCTGCACCACGCGCATCGTCGCCGGCGTCGGCGTGCCCCAGCTCACCGCGATCATGGATGCGGTCGAGGCGGCCAAGAAGTCCGACATTCCCGTCATCGCCGACGGCGGCATCAAGTTCTCCGGCGATCTTGCAAAAGCGCTCGCCGCCGGCGCCGACATCGCCATGGTCGGCTCGCTGCTCGCCGGCACCGACGAGACGCCGGGCGAAGTGTTTCTCTGGCAGGGCCGTTCCTACAAGGCCTATCGCGGCATGGGCTCGGTCGGCGCGATGGCGCGCGGCTCGGCCGACCGCTACTTCCAGCAGGACATCAAGGACTCGCTCAAGCTCGTGCCTGAAGGCATCGAGGGCCAGGTGCCCTACAAGGGCCCGGTCGGCAACGTCATGCACCAGCTCGCCGGCGGCCTGCGCGCCGCCATGGGCTATGTCGGCGCCAAGGACATGAAGGAGCTGCACGAGAAGGCGAACTTCGTCCGCATCACCGGCGCGGGCCTGCGCGAAAGCCACGTGCACGACGTGACCATCACGCGCGAGGCCCCGAACTATCCGGGCGGGGGTTAGTTACTCCACCCAACGCTGTCATGCCCCGGCTTGACGCGGTATCCGGTACGCCGCGGCTTCTCGGCTCAATCACTGCCGTCTCTGGAATACTGGATCGCCCGATCAAGTCGGGCGATGACAGTGAGTATGTAGCGTGAGCTTCGTCGACTTCGTCATTGCGAGGAGCTCGCGACAAAATCGCGTGGCAATCTTGTGCTGATCCGACGAAGCAATCCAGTCCTTTTGTGTTGACGCGGCTGGATTGCTTCGCTTCGCTCGCAATGACAGAAAAGTGGAGGAAGCCATGTCCCAAGGCAAACGCATCGTTCTCGCCGCGCGTCCCGTCGGCGAACCCAAGCCGTCAGATTTCCGCATCGAGGAATTCGCCGTTCCAACGCCAGGGCAGGGCGAAGTCCTGCTGCGCACGATCTGGCTGTCGCTCGATCCCTACATGCGCGGGCGCATGAGCGAAGGGCCGTCCTACGCTGCGCCGGTGCCGATCGGCGGCGTGATGGAAGGCGAGGCGGTCAGCGAGGTCGCAGCCTCCAACAATCCCGACTTTGCGGTAGGCGACATCGTGCGCATCCGCTCCGGCTGGCAGACGCATGCGATCTCGAACGGCAAGGGCCTGATCAAGGTCGATCCGAAGCTTGGTCCGATCTCGACCTCCATCGGCGTGCTCGGCATGCCTGGCATGACCGCGTACACGGGCCTGCTCGACATCGGCAAACCGCAACCGGGCGAGACCGTCGTGGTCGCCGGCGCTTCCGGTGCGGTCGGCTCGGCCGTCGGCCAGATCGCGAAGATCAAGGGCGCCCGCGCAGTCGGCATCGCCGGCGGCAAGGACAAGTGCGACTACGTGGTGAAGGAGCTCGGCTTCGATGCCTGCATCGATCACCGCGATCCTGATCTCGCTGCGAAGCTGAAGGGCGCCTGTCCGAATGGCATCGACGTCTATTTCGAGAATGTCGGCGGCGCGGTGTTCGAGGCGGTGTTTCCGCTGCTCAACCCGTTCGCCCGCGTGCCGGTCTGCGGCCTGATCGCCCATTACAACGATACCGAGGCCAAGCCGCCGAAATGGGCCGCCAGCATGATGCGCGCGACCCTGACCAAGCGGCTGACCTTCCGCGGCTTCATCGTCTCCGACTTCGCCGCCCGGCATGGCGACTTCCTGCGCGACATGTCGGCCTGGGTCCGCGAGGGCAAGGTCAAGTACAAGGAGTTCGTCACCGACGGCCTGGAAAGCGCCCCCGGCGCCTTCATAGGCCTGCTGAAGGGGGCCAATTTCGGCAAGCAGTTGGTTCGGGTGGGCCCGGATAGGGCCTGATCCGGCCGCATCCAGCCCCCATGGGCGCTGGATGGTTAAGAAAGAGTCACCCAATGGTCACACCTGCCCGCAAAAGCCGCAGGTGTGACCGTCTGTTCATTGACGGGCCGGCGAAGGGATTGAATCATCGCGCATATTTCAGGTGCTGCGATGTTAGAGATTGTTCTTTTCTGTGTAATCCTCCTGGCCGCCGGCTATTGGGCGACGATGTTCGTCATGGGCCGCCGCGACGATGTCATCCATGGCAAGTTCGTTCATGCCGAGGAGGAGGGCGATTTCGCGCCAGCCACGATGCCTGCGCCACCGCCGTTCCCGAAGCGTCCCGTCAAAGCTGTGCAGCCCACCAGCGTTCAGCCTGCGAGCACCGAGACCAAGCCCGTGAACAGCGCGGCGCTGCAATCCCTGCTGGCCGCGATCCAGCAGGACCTCAAGAGTGTCGCTTAAATCCCGCGCTCAGACGCTGCCGCGCTCGATCAGGGACAATTCGACCGCGAGCCGCTGCTCCGCTGCCGGCGTGCCGGAGAGCCGCGCCAACAGCATTTCCCCCGCAATCCGCCCCAGGGCAGCCGCATCGAACGAGATGGTGGTGAGGCCGGGCGTGATCTGATCGGCAACGTCGTTGTCGCCGAAGCCGAGCACGGCGAGATCGCGCGGCACCGACAGGCCGCGGGCGCGGGCCTCGATCAGTGCGCCGGTCGCGAGCAAATCGTTGGCGCAGAACACGGCATCGACCTCGCCGCCGCCCGCGAGCAGGGCAGTGAAGGCGGCGCGGCCGTCGACGAGGCCCGTGATCTCGCCGACACCGATCTCGTGGACGATATCAAGACCAAGCTTTGCCGCTGCCGTCCGAAAACCGTCGCGGCGGAGCGCGCCACGGCCGCTGCTGCGGCCGATGAAGGCGACGCGACGATGTCCGGCCTCCGCCAGCCTGCGCGCCGCCATGGCGCCGGCATCCGCATTGGGCAGGCCGACCAGCATGTCGATGGGATCGCGCGGGAACGCCCAGGTCTCGATCACGGGAATGCCGAGCTCGGCGAGCGCTGTGCGGTTCTCCTCGAGCTCGATGACGCCGGTGAACATCACCGCGGCGGGGCGGATGCCGCGCAGCGATTGAATCATCGCGACCTCCTTGGTATAGGAGTAGGAGGTCTGGCCGACCAGCACTTCGAAGCCTTCCGGCTCCAGCGTCGCGGCAAAGCTGCGCACCGCGAGGCCAAACTGCTGGCTGAGGATGTTGGAGACGAAGGCGACGACGACGTTCGACCGGCCCGAGCGCAGCGCGCGCGCGTGCGGGTTGGAGGCGTAGCCGGTCGCCTCGATCACCTCGAGGATGCGCTCCCGGGTCTTGCGATTGACCTTCTCGGGGTGGCGCAGCACCCGCGACACCGTGATCGGCGCGACGCCGGCGCGCTCGGCGACCTCCTCGATGCGTGGCGGCCGTCCGGTCGCATTGCTGCGGCCCGGCGGCGCCGGAATGCGCACGACGTCGTCGTAACCTGGCTTTGCCGGATCGGTCATCGAATCCCGAGGTTAGTCCAAGTCGGTATCGTCTCCGAAGTTCAGCGAGTGGGCAACTCGTCGCGCGACAATGCTCGGCCGACCTGGACCAGGCAGTCGCCGCTCTGGCTGTCGGTGTGCAGCCGCTGCGAGATCACGATGCCGTCGGCGGGGAAGCGCAGCACCTCTTCGGCAAGCTCGGGGCGCTCGAAGTCGTGATACCAGCCGGCCACGTCGCCCGCCTTGACGCGCGCACCGACGGTGACAGCGGGCTCGAACCAGCCGCGGCGCGTCGCAAACACCGCCTGGGCGTGGCTCTGCAGGGCCAGCAGTTCAGTCGCGCGCTCGACCGGAGCATGCGGCCCCAGCACGGGCGCCTGGACCAGGCCAAGCGCGAGCAGCAGCCGGTCGATCGCGCGCGCGGTGAACGCCATCGTCTGCGGCGTGACGGTACCACCACCGCCGAATTCACCGGAGAGCCCGATCGCGCCGGCGCGTGCGGCCGCGGCCATCGACGTCGGCGCCGTGGCGCCGTTCTCGGCGACGAAGGCGAAGGGCATGCCGAGCCCTTCCATCAGGTGCAGCGCGTGGCCGAACATCTCGGGCGGTCCCTGCCGCTCGATCAGCGCGCAAGGCACATGCGCCATCGAGGTGCCGCCGGAATGGATGTCGAAGACGACGTCATGGCGCGGAAACAGCTCGTGCTCGAGGAAGTGCGCCAGGCGGAAGGTCGGCGTGCCCGCGGCATCGCCCGGGAAGGCGCGGTTGAGATTGCCCTCGTCGAGCGGCGAGCGGCGGCGCGCCGCCATCACCGCGGGCAGGTTGGCGAAGGGCAGGATGGTGATCTCGCCCTTGACGTCCTTTGCATCGAGCCGACGATACAGCCGCGTCAGCGTGATCTCGCCCTCATATTCGTCGCCGTGATTGCCGGCCATCAACAGCAGCTTCGGCCCGGCGCCGTTCTTGATCCGGAAGATCGGGATCTTGAGCTGGAAGTAGGGGGAACGATCGATCGAGAAGGGGATGCCGAGATGGCCGGACCATTTCTGGTCCTTCTCGAAGTCGATCTCGTGAAACAGTCCGGTATGCATGGCTTGCCTCGGGGCCGCGCCGTCGCCGGCGCCGGCTGAAAGTTAATGAAAGGGCGGCGCCTTCGCGGTTCACCTCTCCCTACGGGAGAGGTGACTCGAGTTCCGGGGCCCGCATCGATTCAAACAGGACGGATCTCGTTCTGGAGCAAGGCGACCGCGGTCATCTCGACGCGCAAATCGGGATCGGCGAGACGGGCTTCGACGCAGGCGCGCGCCGGCGGGTTGGCCGGATCGATCCAGGCGTCATAGACCGAGTTCATGGTGTCGAAGTCGGTGATGTGCGGCAGGAAGACGTTGACCGCGATCAGCCCGGAGCGATCGGTGCCGGCTTCCTTCAGCAGCGCGTCGATCTTGGCCAGCACCTGCTGGGTCTGCGACACGATGCCGGCCTCGCGGTCATCGGCGACCTGACCTGCGATGTGCACCATGCCGCCAGCGGCGACGGCCTGGCTCATGCGCGATCCCACCCTGTAACGTCTGATCATCTCAATTCTCCTCGTGAAGGTCGGCTCCCGCTGATGCGGGAGCCGTGTGCGGACTCACAGCGTCGGCAGCGACTGCTCTTCCTTGAACAACTTCAGCTGAAGTGCGCCGAGCTTGCCGTTGAGCTTGTTGAAGAAGATGTCCGTGTTGATCCAGTTGAGCAGGTTCTGCTCACCCTGGCGCACGCCGACATGGGCCGGCGACTGGCGGATCAGGAATTTCAGCTCGACCTCCTTGGTCGGGTTCTGGTCCTGGACCTTGAGCGCGATGGCGCTGTTTTCGGCGAAGGTGTCGGCCTGTCCGGCGAGGAAGGCCGCGATCGCGGCCGGGGTGTCCTCGAAGCGCACCAGCTTCACCTTCGGCGCGTTGTCGGTGAGCCAGACGTCGAGCGTCGTGCCCTTGGCGACTGCCACCGTGCGGCCCTCGAGATTGTCGGGCTTCTTGCCGGTCGCGGCGGCAAGCGACTTCGCGCCATAGACGCCGAGATTCACCACGGCATAGGGCTGCGAGAACATCACCTGCTGCGCACGCTCGGGCGTCGCGCCGAGACCGGCGATCAAAATGTCGAGCTTGTCCGAGAGCAGGCTCGGGATGCGAGATGGACCAGTCACCGGCACGATCTCGAGCTTCACGCCCATGTCGGCGGCGATCAGCTTGGCGAGATCGGCGTCGAGACCAGCGATCTCGCCCTTGTCGTCCTTGAAGCCCCAGGGCGCGGCGTCGGTGAGAATGCCGACGCGAATCTTGCCGGCGCCGAGCACGTCCTGGAGCTTGTCGGCCTCGGCGAGGTTCGGTGCGGCGAGGGCGGCGAGCGCGGTCGCCGCAATGGTGAAGAGGGACTTCAACTTTCTCATGACTCTCTCCTTGAAGGGGAAGGCTCTCACTTGGAAGGTTTCACTTGGCAGATGCGATGAAGCTTGCGAGCTCGGGGGTCTCAGGATTGGCGAACAGCTTGGCCGGCGGTCCCTGTTCCCAGACGCGGCCCTGATGCATGAAGACGATGCGGTTGGCGACGTTGCGGGCAAAGCCCATCTCGTGGGTGACCAGGATCATGGTCATGCCCTGCTTCGCCATCGCCTCCATCACCTTCAGCACCTCGCCGACGAGCTCGGGATCGAGCGCCGAGGTCACCTCGTCGAACAGCATGAGGTGAGGGGCCATGGCGAGGCAGCGCGCGATGGCGACGCGCTGCTGCTGGCCGCCGGAGAGCTGCTCGGGCCAGGCGTCGATCTTGTCGGCAAGGCCGACGCGGGTCAGCACATCCTCGGCCAGCGCACGCGCTTTCGCCGTGTCGATGCGGCCGGTGAGCAGCGGGGCCAGCGTGATGTTGCGCTCGACCTTCAGATGCGGAAACAAATTGAAGGCCTGGAACACGATGCCGACGCGCTGACGGAACTTCTTCAGGTCCGGCATCCTGGCGTGGACCTTCTGGCCTTCGACCCGGATCTCGCCGGAATCCACGCTCTCCAGAGCGTTGATGCAGCGGAGAAGTGTCGACTTGCCCGAGCCCGAGCGGCCGATGATGGTGACGATCTCGCCTTCCTCGACATCGAGCGACACGCCCTTGAGCACCTCGACCTCGCCGAATGTCTTGTGCACGTCGCGGATTTCAACGAGAGCCATCGAGGCGGGCCTCCAGGGAGCGGGACCAGAGCGTGAGCGGCAGGCACAGCGCGAAATAGATCGCGGCGACCAGCGCGTAGGTGAGGAGCGGCTGGAAGGTCGCCGCGCTCACCACCTGCCCGGCGCGGGCGAGCTCGACGAAGCCGAGGATCGAGGCGAGCGAGGTGCCCTTGATGAGCTGCACCAGGAAGCCGACGGTCGGCGGCAGCGACAGCCGCAGCGCCTGCGGCGCGATGATGTGGCGGAACTGCTGCCAGGCGGAGAGGCCGAGACAGGCGCCGGCTTCCCACTGCGCCTGCTTCACGGCCTCGAGGCCGCCGCGCCAGATCTCGCCGAGGAAGGCGGCGGTGTAGAGTGTGTAGGCGACGGTCACGGCGACAAGCGCCGGTACCTGGATCCCCAGAAACACCGGCATGCCGAAATAGAAGAAGAACAAAAGGCCGAGCAGCGGCACGCTCTGGATCACCTGGATGCACGCCGCCATCGCCCAGCGCAGGCCTTTGAGGCGGCTGATGCGGCCGAGTGCGAGGCCAAGCGCCAGCGGCGCACCGAACGCGAGCGCAAGCACGACGAGGGCGACGGTCCAGCGCAGCGCCGCGAACAGCGAGACGAAATCGATGAGAGAGAAGGATCGCATCGCTCGTCCCTCAGCGCCGCCGCGGCCAGCGGAAGGCCGCCAGACCGACAATGGCGAACAGCGCCTTGAACGACATCGCCATCGCGAAATAGACCGCGCAGATCACCGCATAGACCTCGAAGCTGCGATAGGTGCGGCTCTCGATGAATCCGGCGACATGAAACAGCTCGTCGGCCGCAACCTGCGAGGCGAGCGAGGTACCGAGCAGCAGCAGCACGAACTGGCTGGTCACGGCCGGATAGGCGTTGCGCAGCGCCGGCGGCAGGATGATGTGGCGGAACACCTGCCAGCCTGAGAGGCCGAGGCACTGTCCGGCCTCGACCTGGCTGCGTGGAATGGAATCGAGGCCGGCGCGGATGATCTCGACCGAATAGGCGCCGAAATAGAGCGACAGCGCGACGGCGGCGGCCTCGAAGGCCGGCAGCTTCAGGCCGAAGTTCGGCAGCACGAAGAACACGATGAAGATCTGGATCAGCGACGGCGTGTTGCGGAACAGCTCGATGTAACCACGCACCAGCCAGCGCAGCGGCGTGATGCGGCCCTTCAGCGCGACCGCGCCGGCGATGCCGATCACGAGCCCGGCCAGTGCCGAGATCACCGTCAACTCCAGCGTGACGATGGCCCCGTCAATGAGCTGGTTCTGGTAGCGCCAGAGCGGCAGGAAGTTCATCGCCCCTCTCAGCCGAACTGGGTGGGGAGGGCGCGCGTCACGACGCCGTCGGGATCGAGACCGAAGATCACGCGCCAGCGATCGAGGCAGGTGCAGGGATGCGAGATGCCGAAGGCGATGATGTCGCCGACCGCAAGCGCGGCGTCGGGCGCAACGGCGAGGAATGCATGCTGGTCGTTGAGGCGCGTCACTGTGAGCGCCGGGGCGGGCCCTTGCCGCTCGACGCCGTCGCGGAACACGCGCAGCGGCACGGGCAATCCCTGGTCGAACGAGGCATCGCGCATGCCGAAGCCGGCGATCGCAAGTCCGTCTTCGGGACGCGACAGCACCTCGGCCCAGAGCGTCAGCGCAGGCCGAAAGCCTTCGACGGCGGAGTGGTGCAGACCGTCGACCAGCAGCCCGCCGCGGCGATCGATCTGCGCGAATGCGCGCGCATAGATGCCGTGATCGGCGAAGAACAGCGCGCCGGAGCGCAGGATCACGCTGGCATTTCCATCGTACCAGGCCACCGGCGCCAGCGCGTGCGCGACCAAATCGAAATAGGCGGAGCCACCCGCGCTCATGATCAACGGCCGCTGCGAGGTGGCGGAGCGCACCAGCGCGAAGGTTTCGATGGTGCGCTCCATCAGGGCCGAGATCGCGCGCAACGTGGCGTCGGCATCCGGCGTTGCGACCGCACCTTCGTAAGTGGCGACACCGCCGAGAACGAGCCGATCGGCGGCAAGCACGGCCGCTATCGTGGCCTCGACCGCAGCACGATCGCGCGCGCCGGCGCGACCTGCACCGAGTTCGATCAGCACGGACAATTCGCTGCGGTCTGCGATCCGCGCCGCCTCCGCAAGCGCTGCGGCCGCGGCCGGTGAATCCGCGAAGGCGTGAAATTCGACATCGGGATGGGCGCTGAGCAGCGTGCCGAGCCGCCGGCCGGCCGCGAGCCCGCCGATCTCGTTGGCCAGCAGCAGGCGCCGCTCGCCGCTTGCGAGCAGCACGGCAGCCTGCTGGATGTTGGCAACGGTCGTGCCCCAGGCGCCGGCTGCGCGCAGCGAGCGCGCCAGCTCCGGCGACATCGGCGTCTTGGCGTGCGGCGCGACGCTGACGCCGGCGCTCTTGCACCATCTCAGGAAGAGGTCGCGGTTGGCCGCGAAGGCGGCTTCATCAAGGGTGAGTGCGGGCAGGGCGAGATCGCCGCGCGCAGGTGACCAGCGCTGGCTGCCGATGTCCTCAGTGGCGACGCCGTCGACCAGGGGAATGCCCCGAATGGTCGTCGAAAGGCGTTGGCTCTCCCACCGGGACAAGAACTGCATCGTCACTCCCTCAGCGGCTCGACCGCTGGATTCGAACGATACGTTTGAATGACAACGTTGTCATCAGGCAAGTTATAGGCAACTGGGGACAAATTCGATGCATTCGGTATTTTGATAGGGATAAATGCCGTCGGATTGAGCTAGTGCGCGCCGCACATCTGGGCGAGGACTTCCTCGACGTCGATATCGCCCTGGCCGGCCGCCCTGACATGGCGGACTTCGAGACTGTCGGGCCGGAAGCGGTACTCGACGAAGCCCGTCTCCTTGATCGCGATGCGGTCCTGACGCGCGTCGTTGATCCTGAAGCCGACCGACGGCGCCCAGACGTGGCGCGTATGGCGATAGGTGAAGTCGCGGCGCTGATGCACGTGGCCGCTGGCGATCAGGCGCAGGTCGACACGCGCGAACATCTCGATCAGCCGCGCCCGCGCCGGCTGCGGCACGTAGCGGATCGAAGTCTCCGGCGTCTCTGGATCGTCGGGCAGGTTGAAAAACAGCGGCTTGTGCAGGAACAGCGCGACGGGCCTGCCGTTCGCGCGCGAGACTTCCTGTGACAGCCAGTCGAACTGCTCGGCCTCGAAGGCGAGGCCTGAATTCATCACCAGCGTGTTGAGTCCGATGAAGCGCCATCCGGCGGCTTCGAACGACCAATGGTCCTCGCCGATGATCTCGCAGAATTGCCGGCGGTGCGCTTCGGCGATCGGCGGCTTCGGCACAGGTCCGATCGCAGTCGGATTGTCGCCGATGTCGTGATTGCCGGGGATGTAGCGGCAGGGAACGGGCAGGGCGTCGTGCAGGCCCTTCGCGAATTCGACATCGTCGCGGCTGGTCGGCCCGTCGAAGGAGACGTCGCCCGTGTTGATGACGAGATCGGGCCGCTCGGTGTCGATGTGCTCGCAGACGCGGTTGAAGTTTTCGATCAGGCCGGACAAGCGCCGGCCGAGATGGGTGTCGGAAATCTGCGTGAGGCGAAATTCGGACATGGCCTCAGGATATGCGCTGCCACACGTCGAAACGATGACACGCGCGCCACGTTTGGCGCCCGAACAAAGTTTAAAGCACGCGATAGCGGATCGTGTAGGCGTCCTGCGGAGCTACGCTGCCAGCCACCGGCGAGGCAATGCGGTCGGCGAGGTGCCAGGGGCCGAACTCTACGGTGCGACAAGATCGGGAACACCGGTTCAACTCGCTGATTGTCAGCGTGAGAAGTCGCGGCTAATGACGGTCCGCGGCGATCCGCCCTACGGGAAAGTTCCGATGTCCGTCCAAATGGTCCTGCTGCCTGTCTTCGTGCAGGTCGGTCTCACCTTCGCGCTCCTGATCGGCATGGCCGTGGCGCGCCGCCGCTCGCTGGTTTCGGGCGAGACCAAGATCCGCGACATTGCGCTGGGCGAGCCGAACTGGCCAAAGGGCGCCACCCAGATCGCCAATTGCTACCGCAACCAGTTCGAGCTGCCGGTGCTGTTCTACGCCCTGATCGCGCTGGCGCTGCCGTTACGTCATGCCGATCTCTTCATCGTGCTGATGTCCTGGGTGTTCGTGGTGACGCGTTTTGCCCACGCCGGCGTGTTCGTCTCCTCCAACGATCTCGGCCGCCGCTCCACGATCTGGCTGGCCGGCGTGCTGGTGCTGCTGGCGATGTGGATCTACTTCGCGCTGAGAATGCTCCTGGTGATCTGACGGTTAGCCGTCGGCTCTAATCTGAAAGATTTGAAATGACCCCCGCTGCCCGGCTGTCCGCAGCCATTGAACTGATCGACACCATCGAGAGAGACCGCGTGCCCGCGGCCAAGGCGCTGAAGGAGTGGGGCACGGCGCACCGCTTCGCCGGCTCCGGCGACCGCGCCGCCATCGCCGGCCTCGTCTGGGACGTGCTGCGCCGCTACGCCTCGAGCGCGTACCTGATGGACGCCGACACCGCGCGTGCCAGGCTGATCGGCATGCTCCGCCTCGAGCGCGACATGGACACGGCCACCATGGCCGCGCTGTTCGACGGCAGCCGCTTTGCGCCGGCGCCGCTGACCGGGGCCGAAGAGGCGGCGCTCAGCCATCGCTCCCTGAAGGACGCGCCCGCTTCCGTCGCCGGCGACTACCCGGAATGGCTCGATTCGCACTTCGCAAGAGTGTTCGGCGATACCCGCGCGGCGGAGGCGGCCGCGATGGCGAGCCGGGCGCCGCTCGACTTGCGCGTCAACACGCTAAAATCCAATCGCGACAAGGTGCTGAAGGCGCTTGCTCATCTTCATGCGAAACCGACGCAATGGTCGGCAACCGGCCTGCGCATCGAGCTTTCGGCCGATGCGCGCAACCCCGGCATCCAGGCGGAAGAGGATTTCATCAAGGGCGCAATTGAAGTGCAGGATGAAGGATCGCAGCTTGCGGCCCAGTTCACCGCGGCAAAACCCGGCGAGCAGGTGATCGATCTCTGTGCCGGCGCCGGCGGCAAGACGCTGGCGCTCGCCGCCCTGATGCAGGGCAAGGGCCGGCTGATCGCGACCGATCGTGACAAGCGCCAGCTCGCCCCGATCCACGAGCGGCTGTCGCGCGCCGGCGTCCACAATGCCGAAATCCGCACGCCCAAGGGCGAGGCCGATCCGCTCGCCGATATCCGCAGCTCCGCCGACCTCGTGGTGATCGACGCGCCCTGCACGGGAACCGGAACCTGGCGCCGCAATCCCGACGCCAAATGGCGCATGCGCCCGGGCGCGCTCGAGATCCGCCTGCGCGACCAGGCCGAGGTGCTGGAGCGTGCGGTTCCCCTGGTGAAGCCGGGCGGCCGCATCGCCTACATCACCTGTTCGGTGCTGTCGGAAGAGAACGGCGAACAGGTGAGGGCGTTCGTCGGCCGCCACCCCGAATTTGCAGTGGTGCCGCCCGAGCAGACCGCGAGCGTGCTCTGGGACAAAGCCGAGGCCTTTGCCGACGCCGCGCTACAGTCGGACGAGGGCTGGCTGATGACGCCGCGGCGGACGGGAACCGATGGGTTCTTCGTGTCGGTGCTGAACAAGACATGATCAACGTTGTCATTCCGGGGGCGCGCGTAGCGCGAGCCCGGAATCCATCGAGCGGCGGTCTCGGCGGGTGCATGGATTCCGGGCTCTTGCTTCGCAAGCCCCGGAATGACAGGCGTACCCCAAAGCAAAAGCCCCGCAGACCGGTCGCGGTCGCGGGGCTTTCGAGTTCTGGCGTTCTGCCGGTACGTCCGCGGTCAGAACGTTGCGCTGGCGGTTAGCCGACGCGGAGATTGTCAGCCGACGACTTGCCGCTGCGGCGGTCGGCGACGACGTCGAACGAGACCTTCTGGCCCTCGTTGAGGGTCGACAGGCCGGCACGCTCGACGGCGCTGATATGGACGAAAACATCCTTGTTGCCGTCGTCCGGCTGGATGAAACCATAACCCTTTTGGGTGTTGAACCACTTCACGGTACCCATAGCCATGGGGAACTTCCTTTAGTTAGTTAGAGACAGTACGCACGCGGACCGGTACGCGACGCTGCGCCCATGGTCCTGATGAGTCGATGTTTGGAGAATTCATCTGAAGCGTGCGCGCCCGTCTTGGACGAGGCGAAGCGGCCCAGTCGTTCGGCCAAGTATCGATGATCACAATATAGCGAGATAATTGGACTTCTTCAAGGCACCACCCGTGGCCCGGCACGTCGCGCGGCTTTGCTATTTTGCGGTGCGAATGCACCGCGCGTCAGCCCTCAATCGACGATGAAAAGCGTCGCGCCGGTGGCCGTCGAGGACCGGTGCGCGGCATCGCCGAAGTCCGAGACCTGGTAGCTCATTCCTGCCGTCAGCTTGAACTTGCGGCCGTCGCGCAGTTCCGAATCGAGCTCGCCCTTGACCACGAAAATAACGTGGCCGCGGTCGCACCAATGGTCGGCGAGGTAGCCCGGCGAATACTCGACCATCCGCACCCGCAAGTCGCCGATATTGAGCATGCGCCACAGGGCTTCTCCGGTCTCACCGGCATGCGTCGTCGGCGCAACCTTGCTCCAGTCGGTGACGGTGAAGGGGGAGGTCGGGAGTTTCATCGGGGGATCCTGTCTGAGAGCCGGCGGTGCTGTTGTTAGCGCACGCGGCCGCGCCCGTCTCCGTCATTGCGAGCGTAGCGAAGCAAATCCAGAAATGCACCCGCGGAAAGAGTCTGGATTGCTTCGTTAGGTGGCAGGGTCGCGCCTCACTCTCATTGTCATCGCCCGGCTCGCGCACGGCGCAAGTGCGCCGAGTACTCATCAAGAGGCGGCGCTCAATACTGCAAATGGTTCGCCGATCCCTGCACGATCAGCCCGGCATCGTTCACCCGCAGATATTCGCAGATCTCCCTGCCGCGCTCGTTCGCATAGAACACCACGACGCTGTCAGGGCTGACGAACACATCGATCAGCGAAAAATGCAGCTCCGGCAAAAGCCCCAGCGCCTTGCCCCAATAGGCCCGAAGCGCATCCTTGCCGCGCACGGTGCCACTGCCGTCGAACCCCATCATCGGAATCCGGTCCGAGGTCATCACGGCCGCCTCGTCATAGAGGGCGAGGACGCGCTCGAGATCGCGCGCGTTCCAGGCCTCGACCCAGGTCCGGCCGAGCGCGGCGAGCGTTGATGGCTGATGGTGCCGTGACATGAGCGTTTTCCCTGATCGGCCCCTGTTTCCTAGTGGAGCAAATTAGATCAATAATATTGACATATATCGATTTGTCCATGCCCAAAGAAGCATGTGGGCGTTCGGGCCAGCGCGGTTGCGGGCAGGAGCGTGGTCGCGTATCTGCTTGCCATGACAGCAGCACAGCACGACCGCTCCGCGTCGACGCCCTCCGTGGCCTCGGCGCATGACAAGATTCTCATCGTCGACTTCGGCAGCCAGGTGACGCAGCTGATCGCGCGTCGCGTGCGCGAGGACGGCGTCTATTGCGAGATCGTCCCGTTCAACAAGGCCGAAGAAGCCTTCAAGGAGATGAAGCCGAAGGCGGTGATCCTCTCCGGCGGCCCGGAATCGGTGCATGAAGCCGGCTCGCCCCGTGCCCCGCAATTGATCTTCGATTCCGGCGTGCCCGTGATGGGCATTTGCTATGGCCAGATGACCATGGCGGCCCAGCTCGGCGGTGAGGTCGAAGGCGGCCATCACCGCGAATTCGGCCGCGCCGATGTCGAGGTCAGGGCCGAGAGCAAGCTGTTCGAGGATGTCTGGACATCAGGCAGCAAGAACCAGGTCTGGATGAGCCATGGCGACCGCATCACCAAGATGCCGCCGGGCTTCTCTGTCGCCGGCACTTCGCCGAACGCGCCCTTCGCGATCATCCAGGACGAGAAGCGCAAATATTACGGCCTGATGTTCCACCCCGAAGTGGTGCACACGCCCGACGGCGCGAAACTGATCCGCAACTTCGTGCGCAAGATCGCCGGCCTCACCGGCGACTGGACCATGCGCGCCTTCCGCGAGGAGGAGATCGCAAAGATCCGCCAGCAGGTCGGCAAGGGCAGGGTGATCTGCGGCCTCTCCGGCGGCGTCGATTCAGCGGTCGCGGCCGTCTTGATCCACGAAGCCATCGGCGACCAGCTCACCTGCGTCTTCGTCGACCACGGCCTGATGCGCCTCAACGAGGCCGAGCAGGTCGTCGACCTCTTTCGCCACCACTACAACATCCCGCTCGTGCACGTGGATGCCTCCAAGCAATTCCTCGGCGAGCTCGAAGGCGTCACCGACCCCGAAGTGAAGCGCAAGACCATCGGCCGCCTCTTCATCGAGGTGTTCGAGGCGGAAGCCAAGAAGATCGGCGGCGCCGACTTCCTCGCGCAAGGCACGCTCTACCCCGACGTGATCGAGAGCGTCTCCTTCACCGGCGGACCTTCAGTCACCATCAAGTCGCACCACAATGTCGGCGGTCTTCCCGAGCGCATGAACATGAAGCTCGTCGAGCCCTTGCGCGAGCTGTTCAAGGACGAGGTGCGCAAGCTCGGCCGTGAGCTGGGCCTCCCCGAAATCTTCGTCGGCCGCCACCCGTTCCCGGGCCCGGGCCTCGCCATCCGCTGCCCCGGCGACATCACGAAGGACAAGCTCGACATCCTGCGCAAGGCCGACGCCGTCTACATCGACCAGATCAGGAAGCACGGCCTCTACGACGAGATCTGGCAGGCCTTCGCGGTGCTGCTCCCGGTGAAGACCGTCGGCGTCATGGGCGATGGCCGCACCTACGACTACGTCGTGGGCCTCCGCGCCGTCACCTCCACCGACGGCATGACCGCTGACTTCTACCAGTTCGACATGAAGTTCCTGGGCGAGACCGCCACGCGCATCATCAACGAGGTGAAGGGCGTGAACCGGGTGGTGTACGACGTGACCAGCAAGCCGCCGGGGACGATTGAGTGGGAGTAGGGGTGATGGCGGGAGACGGGGCGCCGTCGCAATCAATGGTGGGTCACGCACTACGCCCACGGCGCCTACATGGCGCGCGGCGTCTACGGCCAGGCCATCTATGTCGATCCCAGCGCGGCCGCGGGCTGACCGTTCCGATAGACCTACGGTCCCCGCGACATCTTCTCGAACTTCTTCACCAGCCGCTCCCGCTTCAGCCGCGATAGCCGCTGGATCCAGAATAGGCCGTCGAGCTGGTCGATCTCGTGCTGATGGCAGACCGCGCGCAAGGCTTCGGACTCTTCGGTCTGCGGATTGCCGTCGAGATCCTGATAGCTGATGCGCACGCGGGCGTGGCGCTGCACATCGTCGTTGACGCCGGGCATGGAGACGCTGCCCTCGCGGTGCATGATCATCTCGGGCGAGGCCCATTCGATCGCCGGATTGACGTAGGTCTGCGGCCCCGCCTTGGGGTCGAGCTCGAGCACGACGACGCGCAAGGGTACGCCGATATGCGGCGCGGTGATGCCGATGCCGGGCGCGGCGCGCATGGTGTCGAGCAAATCTGTCGCAAGCTCGCGCAAGCCGTCGTCGAATGCGGTGACGGGGCGGGCCGGCATTGCGAGCCGGCGGTCGGGGTTAGCGGACGATCGGACGAAGGGTCATGCACGGCTCCTACCACTCACGGATGGTTGAAGCACTCCATTCTTGACTCCCTACCAACTAGAAGGTAGCTAACCCCCATGACCAACCTCTCCTCGACCGCCGACGACATCCTGGCCTGCGCGCGCAGCCTGATCATCGCGGGCGGCTATAACGGCTTCAGCTATGCCGACATCGCCGACGTCGTCGGCATCCGCAAGCCGAGCATCCACCACCATTTTGCCAGCAAGGTCGATCTGGTCCGCACCCTGGTGTCGCGCTATCGCGAAGAAGCGGAGGCGGGACTGGCTGCCCTGGAGCGCAATGTCCCCGACCCACGCGACCAGCTCAAAAGCTATGTCGGGTACTGGGAAGCGTGCATCGCCGATGCGACGGCGCCATTCTGCGTCTGTGCGCTGCTCGCCAGCGAGCTTCCGATCCTGCCGGAGGAAGTGGCGCTCGAAGTCCGTGCGCATTTTCGCGCACTGGCGTCGTGGCTGACGTCGGTGATGGAGCGCGGCAAGCGGAAAGGGCGGCTTCACCTCTCGAGCTCAGCCAAGATCGAAGCTGAAGGATTCATGGCAACCATTCACGGTGCGATGCTGTCGGCGCGCGCCTATGGCGATCCCAAAATGTTCGGTGTGATCACCAGCCCGCTGCTGGACCGGCTGTCCACCAGGCACTGAAAACATTGGCGAGACGCGACGGCGACACGCCCGCAGGCGAGCTGGGCGCGGGGTGATTTGCGGCGTGAAAACTACCAACTAGTAGGTAAAGGAGAAGGTGCAATGGCATATCATCAACAGGATCTCGTTCGTGCCGACCGCGAGCGATGGCTGAAGCAATACTACTTCATCCGGGCGGCGTTCTCAGTCGCCTGGGTCGTTGCCGCGTTTGCCGTCGGGCCGTCATCCGCGGTCGCCGGCGTCTTGCTCGTCCTCTATCCCGCATGGGATGCGGCGGCGAATGCGGTGGACGCGCTTCGCAGCGGCGGCCTGAAGCAAAACCGCACGCAGGCGCTCAACGCTCTGGTCAGCCTGGCGACCAGCGTCGCGGTCCTCCTCGCCTTGCAGATGAGCATGCACCTTGTGCTCGCGGTGCTCGGGGCCTGGGCGATCCTGTCCGGATTGCTCCAGCTCGGCACGGCAATCCGGCGCTGGAGGAGTTTCGGCGCACAGTGGGCCATGGTGCTCAGTGGTGGTCAGTCAGCGCTGGCGGGCGGCTTCTTCATCTTTCAAGCCTCGACGCCCGCGGTGCCGTCGATCGCGACCGTCACAGGCTATGCTGCCGTTGGCGCGGCCTACTTCCTGGTCTCGGCGATCTGGCTCACCGTCACCGAATGGCGACATCGTGCGAGGCAAGCTCAATTGGGATGATTGTGTACAATCCAGACTGTCTCGGCGGAAAGACTCTGGATTGCTTGTGCGCCAGGCAAGCTGGCGTGGTCCAACCGGTGGAAGTCCGGTCCGGGTAAGCGGTAGCGAGCGCCCGGTAGTGAGTGTTGCGTGGCCGTCGGCAACGGCGGCTGCGAAGCGTACACAACGATGCTGTGGGGTGGGCTATTGAGCCGCGAAAGACAGAAACTCGCAGAGGCCGAGCCGGTAAGCAACGTCGAAGGCAACATGTGCGGCGCCGTTATGCGAGGCGCTGACGCTCTGCCGTGGTCGAAGACCCCATCACGCAGCAAAGGACCGCGTCGGAACCTGGGAGGTCCCGCATCTGACCGATGGCAACATGCCCCCAAGGTCCGCATCGGGAAGGCGAGGAGCCAAAGCCGATGACGAACGGATGCGGGAAGTCGGACGCGGCCGTAGTAGCGTCGAAGCCTGCGAACGAAGCGGAGCGATCCGCGGAGGAGTTGGTGGAGCGAAGGGCCGCGACCAAGGGGAATGCGGACCAGCAAAGCACGCCCCGGACGCCGAGCCGGACAAGCGTGACACAGGCGTTGGAACGCATACGGCGAACTGCAAGGGAAAGGAAGAAGGAGAGGTTCACTGCGCTGCTTCACCACATCACGCCTGAACTGCTCGAGGCGGAGTTCTTCGCGCTGAAGAAGCATGCCGCGCCGGGTGTGGACGGAATGATGTGGCGGAACTACGAGCAAGACCTCAAGGCCAATCTTGAGGACCTGCATGCTCGTGTTCACCGGGGAGCGTACCGGCCGCAGCCGTCGCGGCGGGTCCATATCCCGAAGCAGGATGGGCGGCAGCGACCGCTGGCGATTGCGTCCCTCGAGGACAAGATCGTTCAGCGGGCAACCGCTACGGTGCTCAACGCGATCTACGAGGAGGACTTCCTCGGGTTCTCGTATGGGTTCCGGCCCGGGCGCAGCGCGCACGATGCGATGGATGCGCTGCTGGTCGGAATCGAGAGCCGGCGGGTGAACTTCATTGTTGACGCCGATATCCGCTCGTTCTTCGACATGGTGGACCAGGAATGGCTCATCCGCTTCGTCGAACATCGGACCGGCGACCAGCGTATCATCCGTCTGATCCGCAAATGGCTCAAGGCGGGTGTTCTCGAAGAAGGAACGGTCAGGGTCAGCGAACAGGGGACGGCACAAGGGGCGGTGATCTCGCCGCTGCTTGCCAACATCTACCTGCACTATGCCCTCGATCTGTGGGCCGAACGCTTCAGACGGCGCGAGGCCGCGGGTGACATGATCATCGTGCGCTACGCTGACGACTTCATCGTCGGCTTCGAGCATGAGAATGAGGCCCGGCACTTCCTCGAAGAATTGCGCAAACGGCTGCAGGAGTTCGCGCTGTCACTGCACCCTGAGAAAACCCGGCTGATCGAGTTCGGACGTCATGCGGAGGACAACCGCAGGCGGCGCGGGCTCGGCAAGCCGGAGACCTTCAACTTCCTCGGCTTCACCTTCATCTGCAGCCGATCCAAGCAAGGCAAGTTCCAGATCAGGCGCAAGTCTCGCAAAGACCGCATGCGGGCGAAACTGCAAGCCGTGAAGCAGGGAATGCGACGGCGTATGCACCAGTCGGTGCTCGAACAGGGCAAATGGCTGCGGCAGGTCGTTACCGGGTACTTCAACTACCACGCGGTACCGACCAACAGCCGAGCGCTCAGCGCCTTCCGCTACTTCGTCACCGAACAATGGAGGCGGATGCTTCGGCGCCGCAGCCAGATTGACGGGACCACGTGGCAGCGGGTCGCGCGGCTTGCCTCCGACTTGCTCCCCAAGCCACAAATCCTCCATCCTTGGCCCCGAACACGCTTCACCGCTACTCACCCGAGGTGGGAGCCGTATGCGGGAAAGCCGCACGTACGGATCTGTGCGGGGGGCGCCCAGCAATGAGCGTCCCTACCGCGACCGCTGCGCTCGCAATGACGAGGTTGATACAGCGCGCGCTCGCATCTGTCACCGTCACCCTGAGCTGCGTGCTGCAGGCTAGGCCAGTTGGATCCTAGTCGCGGGCGTCAGACGCACAGGCGCGGCTGAGAGTCCCACCGCGCCCGTGCGTCCATGATTGCGTAGCCGCCCTAAGCAGCCTGCCGCATGCGTTCGATGCCCTGAGTTATATGATTTCCGGCATCGTCAGCCACCTTCTGAGACATGTCCGCGATGCGGCGGCTTGCTTCCATGGCTCTGCTGATTGAGTCGCGCATCAGATCGGTCTGCACAGCCGCGAAATCGTGAGGAGTCCGGCAGCGCCCGAGTTCGCTCATGCAATCCATGGTCCTCTCGAACTGCTGCCGAACGAAATCGAAGTACTCGCGCGACGCACCGTTCATTCCCTTGGCGACTGCGGTCGTAGAGTACATGATTGCTTCGGCATTGCGGACCGAGCGTTCCGCTGCCTGCTGCGCTTCGTTGCCGGTCAAACCGAACGTGCGACCTAGCTGATCAGTCGAGCGACCCATCATCGCCGCGGCCATCTCAACGCCGAATCGCCAAGTGTTTTGCAACATCTCCGTATTTTGTCGCAGGAGATGGCTGCTGGCTTGCGCCACCTCTTCCCCGGCCTCGGCGGTCGCCAAGCCGATCCGTCTGGTCTGCTCAGCGGTCCTCTCGCCGGCGCGGCGGATTGTGTCCTCAGCGCTTTGGGTGGACTTTTCCTCCTGGCGTGGATTGGCCATTCGTTGCTCCATCGTTTTTGTTGGTGAGGTCGGATCCTCTGCTCTCCTTCACAGGTGGGGTCCTTAGCGAGCAAACGTGGGCATTCCTGGACCGTTCCGGGGCGGGAATCTTTTAATCAATTCTCCGCCATTGCGCGCAGGAACGAGGGCTTCAACTTCCAATTATTGCATGGTGGCTCGTCTGCTCCGCGCTGCGGGCCGGATGTTCGTGGCCCTGCATCTCAAGGCTCAGTCATGTCGACCGCCGAAACCGTACTGCTCATCGCTGCCTTGTTTTTGGCACTTCTCGTCATCGGGAACATCGGCTTTTCCAGACTGGCCGAGCGAAGGAATCCACCAATCGGCAAGTTTCTCGAGTGCGACGGCGTAATACTCCACTACATGGAGCGGGGCGATCCCGCGGCTCCTTGCGTCGTGCTGCTCCATGGCAACGGATCCATGATGCAAGACTTCACAACCAGCGGGCTGGTCGATCTTCTTGCTCGCAGCAACCGCGTGGTGTGCTTCGACCGCCCGGGCTTTGGCTATAGTCGGAGGCCGCGGCTCCGCATATGGAGCGCAGCGGCTCAGGCAGCTCTGTTGGTGAAGGCGCTCGAGCAGCTCGGGATCCGCGAGCCCGTGGTGCTCGGCCATTCCTGGGGTGCCTTGGTCGCCATCGCTCTCGCTATGCGGAACGATTATCCGATCCGTGGCCTTGTGCTTGCGTCCGGGTACTACTTCCCGACCGCGCGATTGGACGTGTGGTTGATGTCAGGTCCAGCCATACCGGTCCTGGGCGACTTGGTCAGCTACACTGTCGCGCCCATCATTTCGTCGGCCGTCTTGCCGGGAGCCCTCCGCAAGATCTTCGCGCCCCGGTCGGTGCCGCTGACGTTCAGGAACGGTTTTCCAGCATCTCTGGTTCTCAGGCCCACACAGTTGAGGGCGGCCGCGGAGGAAAGTGCACTCCTGATTTCGACCGCAGCACAATTCCAGGCCCATTATTCGACCTTGGGCCACCAGGTGCAAATATTCCACGGAGTGGAGGACCAGGTGATCGAACTCAAACAAGCGCGAGATTTACATAAAGCGCTGCCTCGGTCCGATCTTCACCTTGTGCCCAATGCGGGACACATGGTCACGCACGCAGACCCGGCGGCCATTGCGGAAGCCGTCAATTCAATAACGACCTCTTGAGGCCGGCAGCACGCCGGCTTCGCCCCGTCAATGCGCCTCGGCCCCCGCTCGGAATTTCCCGATGGTCCTTTCGGGAGCCTGGAGGGTGAGGGTAGTGGCCGACGCCGCGCAAGCACGTTCAGTTCCGCGCGGATGCGTTCGGCGAGCTCGACGCCCATGTCCTTCCTGATGCAGAGGTCGTCGCCGCCCCACACCACCTTCACCGGCGTCGGTGAACGAGGCATAGTAGTGATAGAAGGCATCCACGACGGTCATCCCGTCGCGGCTCCATGCAAGCGTGCACAATTGGTCTGCTCGACTCACCATTGATCTGAGTCAATCTGCTCTGCGTTCTCTCATTTCGACTGCAGCATGCAAGTAATCGAACGGCTCCGGCGCAATCTGCCGAACGCGAGGGAGGAGGCCCCATGGTTGACCATTCCACCGTTCCAACTGAATCCTCTTCGGCGTCGCAGGGCCCGTCGACCGCGATCACTCGCCGCTCGCTGCTTGGCGGGACCGGCATTGCGGTGGGCGCCGCCGTGCTTGCGTCTCCGCCGAGCATGTCCGGGTTCGCTCCGGCGCTGGCGCAGCCTGCGAGCTCGGACGCCCGACCGCTCGACGCGGCGTTCAAGCAACGGGCCTTCGAAGTCCGCGGGGTCTGTGCGGGCAACGCCGAGAAAATTCCCATTGCGCCCCACCCGACGAATGGCGACGAAGCGCGCTACAGTAACAAGATCGGTTCCGATTCACGTGGCCTGCCGCACGACAAACGCGGCGAAGTGGCACCAGAAGCTTGGCAGGCTCTTTATACCGCCTGCCAGTCGGGCGATCCTGCCGATTTCGAGAAGATCCCGCTCGGCGGCACTCGCAAGCTGGTCAATCCCTTGGGCACGTTGGCCGTCAGTCTGAGCGGCATCAACCCTACTCAGATTGGAATACCCCCGGCACCGGCTCTTGCAAGTGCGGAGCGCGCCGGCGAGGCGGTCGAGGTATATTGGCAATCCCTGCTTCGTGATGTCCCGCTGACCGAGTTGCGCGACGACACCTCCAATCGGGATGTGCTTGCAGCAACCGAGGAGATCAACAAGCTTGCCGATTTCCGAGGGCCGAAGTCTGGTGGGCGGGTCACGCCTGGCACACTGTTCCGCGCCAATGCGCTTTATTTCGACGCAGGCGACCCGAAGGGCCGCTCCGTCACGCCTCCGGGCGTTTTGGACGGCCCGCTGATCTCGCAGTTCCTGCTCAGGGACGCGCCCTATGCCTCACAGTGGATCAGCGCTCAGATTCGTACCGCGTCGCCCGCCAGCGAATTCCTGACCGACTACGAGGAGTGGCTGGCAATCCAGAATGGCGCCGCACCGAAGCGCCAGTTGCAGTTCGACGCGACGCCGCGATATATCGCGACGGGAAGAGATCTCGCGGAGTATATCCACACTGGTCCTGCACTTGGGTGGGCGGCAGCATTGATCCTTGCGACGCCCGGCGGGGGCACGGACAAGCGCTACTCGGGCATGTATCCACCGGCAGAGCCCGTATCATACCCATCGAACCCGTATCGGAAATCGAAAACCCAAACCCCTGCGGGTGCCACCTTCGGGCTGCCCTACGTGCAGGCACTACTCGCCACGGGAATCAGTAACTCCGTCCGCGCGGCCTACTGGCAGAAGTATTTCGTGCACCGGACTGTGCGGCCGGAAGCCTACGGCGCTCTCGCGCACCATCGCCTCGCCAATGGCGTGAGCGACTACCCGCTGCCCGATGAGTTTCTGAAATCCGAAGCCCTCGCTCGCAGCAAGGCCAAATACGGCACCCATCTGTTGTCGCAAACCTATCCGGAGGGCGCGCCCTTGCACTCCACCTACCCGGGCGGGGCCACCAGCGTTGGTGCCGTCACAGCAACCATATTGAAGGCGTTCTTCGACGAGAGTCGCGTCATCGCCAACCCGGTGCAGCCCGATCCGGCCGACCCGACGAGGCTGGTGCCCTATGACGGCTCACCGCTCACTGTCGGCGGAGAGTTGAACAAGCTCGCCGTGAATTTCGGTTTCGGACGAAATTGGGCGGGCATCCACTGGCGTTCCGACGCCTCCGCCTCTATGGCAATCGGTGAGGAAGTGGCTATCTGCATGTTGCGGGACGAGCGCGCGACCCTTCGCGAGCCGTTCGACGGCTTCTCCTTCACGCGTTTCGACGGCAGCCGCGTGACGATCTGACAGCAGACGGGCGGCATGCCTGCCGTGGGGCGCCGGCGCCCACTTCGGGATAGACGGCCCTGCCTTGGAGTCTGGTGACGCGGCTGACTCCGTAGCAGACATCACCGACGTATAGCGGATGTCGGCTACGGGCGCGAATAGTCGAACGGCACAACTTGCTCGCGCGCCCTTCACCCAAATCGTGGAGGCCGTTGCGCAAGCTTTTTGGGTGGCCGCAAGCACATTATCTATCAGAGGCTTTGGGCGTCCCTGACGGGGACCCTCCGTGCTTCGATTGCGCGCGACGAAAAGTATTGGAAGCAAGCTGATCGCATCAATCGCCGCTGACGTTGCGAGGAGGCTGCGCCTGGTGGATGAACGGGAGATTGCGGTCTCCCGTTTAGGTCTGCTTCGCAGAATTCGGCAAACGCGAACTGCTCGCGTTGAGCTTTTCTCAATTGGACCCAATTGAGACGTCGTTCCGCGCGGCCGCCTACTTGCTCGTTCCCAAGAAATTGACCCAGGTCAACATGGCTCGCACCAGAGCGAGTTACTTGCGAGCCGGTTCGGGAGGCGTTTACCTAAAGGAGGAGCAAATGAAGCCACTTTCTGAACAACTCGCCGAATTGTCGGTGCGCGCAAAAAATACCGAAACTGCCTTTGCTGCTGCACAAAAGGAGGCGCATGACAAGATCGAGGCGCGGAAGGCAGAGGCACTTTCGGCTGCAAAGAGGGCAGTCGAAAAGGTGAGCCAGCAGATCAAGTCGGTCGGCGAGTCTGCCGGCAGAGACAGGCAAGCGCTGCAAGCAAAAATCACCGCGGACGTGAGCACCTTGAAGGCGTACGCGCTGCAAGCAAAGCATGATATCAAGGCCCACCTTGCCGAGGACCGCGCAACGCTTCTGGAAGAAGACGCCGGTTTCGCGATCGAATACGCCATAGCCTCGGTTGAACAGGCACAACTCGCCGTTCTCGACGCGATCGACGCCCGCCGCGCCGCAGAGCAAGCTAGGCGCAGTTAGCATCAGGAACTCAGCAAACCGAGGCCGTCTCGGTTGGCGGCCTCTTTCATATCGGGCCAAGCTGCGAGGGTCGCCTATTAGCCCAAGGCTGCCCTTCGCGGAGATCTCCGCAGCGTCTGCTCTTCGGGATGAATAGGACGCACGACAGGACCGGCCGTTACAGCCGATTTCGACCCGACCAAGACATCGAGGTCCGCAATGCTTTCAGCGCCGGGCACGGCATTAGCGGGTCTTGCCACGTATCGCATCCCACCACGGACAGGTACCCGCCATGCGTTCGTAGTTGCCTTCCATCACCTGAACAGGGGCGCGACGTGGACCGATCTCCGGCGCGGCCGAGGGAGGCGCGCCAATATCTTCAAACAGGCCCTTGTGGCCCCAGAAGCTACCGACACTGGTCATCTCCACCGGCGACGTTGTGTCGTCGACCTCCTTGCCGCCCCAGCCGCACTCCACGTAGATCTCCGACGGAGTGCGCATGTAATACGACGTCATGAGATCATTCGGGTGGCGGCCGAGAGTGGCGACGATTTTCTCCGGGCTACCCTGTAGCAGGTCATACCCCTGACCGACGTCGTCGAGCAGATAATATTCGACAAGCAGGTGGTGCATGCTGCGCACAGGCGCGGCCACGAGAGCCACGCTGTGGTGGCGTGCGTTGACATGCATGAAGTAAGCCTTCAGCGGGGCAACGATGAAGTCGCTAATGCGAAACCCCAGCAGGTCCTTGTAGAAGGCGAGGGCGACATCGATGTCTGGGAATGTCAGAAGGGTGTGGCCCATGCCTAGCGGGCCGGTACGGAAGCCGGAGACGTCGCGGCCAGGCTTAAAGACCGTGTCAGCTACCTGGGCGCCGTGGAAAGCTTCCAAACGATTGCCGGCGGGATCGGCAAACGAGATCAGCTCCGTCACACAGCGCTGGTCCGCCAGCTCTACGGGTTCGCGCTTCACGGCGACGCCAGCGGTTTCGAGGCGGGCAGCGAGTGAGTCGAGAGCCGCGGCATTGCCGACTTCCCAGCCGAAGACCTGAGCGCCTGGCTCGATGGCTCGGTCGATGAACAGGCGCTGCTTGCGGTCGTCCATACGGAAGGCACGCAACGAGCTGGCGCGGTCCACGGCCTGCATGCCAATGTTTGATGTGGCGAATGCGGCCCAATCATCGAGGTTCGACGCGCCGACGCCGAGATAACCGAAGGCCTGGATTTCCATGGTGTATCCTCCCCGGTTGTTTTCTTGACAAGGGTAAGAGGCAGCGAGCGCTATTGCAATTGGAGTTTTGGGGCGTTCGCTCGTCACAGGACAGCTAAAATTCCGGTGGTCGCGACAGCCGGAATGGCGAACGTCACGAATTCACGCCGCCAAGGTGGCAGGGCCCAGGCTTGTGTGAGAACCCGACCTCGACGCTGCTTAGGGGTCTGTTGTTCTCGGCGTACAGCATCGAAATAATCAAGCCGCGGTTGCGGAGTCGCCTTCCGGCCGACGCGCAAGGCCGGATTACGTACAGCGCTGGCGCCAACACGATCAAGCAACGAGTTCCGGTTGACCCCATGTCGCAATTGTTCGTCGCATTTGACGGTGAGCAACCGTGAGCACGATGGAGTCTGGATTCGGCCCGTTGCCGACGTTGCAGCGAAGCTCGCCAGCGGTCAGCTTTTGGACCCGGAGCAGACCTCACCGGGCCTCCCTATCAAGTTTCGCCGTGACGGCTATTGAGTTCCAATCTCTCCGGCGATCACGGATCCGAACAGTTCGCCGTGTTCACCATTGAATCGCGACATCTGCATCTGCTCGACCGGAAAATAGTCGGTGGGGCTTGTGTTGATCTTGATGCCCGGCAACAACAACCCAGGTTCGAAGTCCTTGAGGTTAGCGGCCTGTCTCATGACGTTCTCGCGGGTGAGTTCGTCGCCGCATTGCTTGAGCACCTGGACAATGGTTTGCGCTGTTAGATAGCCGTAGACGCTGAACGTGCTCGTCTTATCTCCTTCGGGGAAATACTTATCCATGAAATCGGCCCATTCCTTGATCGCGGAATCTTCCTTCCAAGTTGGATCGGTGGGGTCCTTTAAATAGTTGGTCGACAGAATACCCTTCGCATTCTCAAGTCCGGCGGGCTTGAGCACGGAGCCCACCGAGTTCGAAATGCTGGCGAGAAGCTGAACGGGCTTCCATCCGATCTCTGCCGCCTTCCTAATCGCCTGTGCGGCGAACTTCGGGGAACTCTCGTTGAAAAAAATGTCGGCGCCCGAGGTTTTGAGCGTAACAATCTGCGAATCGACAGTCGGCTGCGAGGGATCGTAGGGCACTTCTGCCACGATCATGCGCTTCGCGGCGTCGGCACCAAGGCCGTCTTTGAGGCCCTTGATATAGTCGCGACCGGAATCGTCGTTTTGGTAGAGAATGCCGATCTTGCCCTCCGGTAGGTTCTGCAGGATGTATTTTGCATAGATCCGCCCCTCGGTCTGATAGGTCGGCTGCCAGCCCATCGTCCATGGAAAGCTCTTCCAATCGCCAAACTGGGTCGCGCCGGTGGCGACGAAGAGCTGTGGCACCCTCTTTAGATTCATGTACTGGCGAATGGCATTGTTGGTCGGTGTACCGAGGCTCTGGAAGATGAGCAGCACTTCGTCGCTCTCCACTAGTTTGCGTGCTTGCTCGACAGTCTTGGGTGGGCTGAAGGCGTCGTCGTAGGTGATAAAATTGATCTTCCTTCCGTTGATACCGCCCTCGGCGTTGATCTTGTTAAAAAAAGCCGCTTCCGTCCGGCCTATCAGCGCGTAGGCCGACAACGGCCCGCTGTAAGGCATGATATTACCGATCTTGATTTCGCTGTCGGTGGCGCCGGGGTCGTATTTCTTCTCGGCCGCCGCAGGATTTGTGCCGACGCAAAGACCGAGCAGGAGAGATGCCAGTAGAATGCCTCGCGTCTGCGCCATGTCGACCTCCCCTGATGCCGTCGGCTGCTTGCCGATCATGCCGCAGTCTAGGGTTTAGGCGCTGAAGTTGTCCAGCAACGGCCACTTCCGTTCTTTTGGGCCCGAAGCTGCTGATCGCCGCTAAGCAGAGCATGTCTGCTATGCCCGAGTGATTCAGGCATCAACTTGTTCGGCAATAACGTCACCAGGCGCTGTACATAGCGAGGTGAAATGCCTTGGCGATAAGCGACCTGCGCGACGCTGAGCCTAGGCTTCTGAAAGTCTGCCGCGATGCAGTCGAGCAGGCGCTGTGGCGCGCGGCCACGACCGCACTCGCATCGCTCTCGCCCAAAGCGGGTGCACTCGCTGCAACGAGATCACAGGTGTGATCTATGACGCATCCGCTCAGGATGTTGGCGCGTCGAGAACCGATGCGATACGAAATTGGCTGCGTCCGTAGACATGGGGACCTCCAGCCTTGTTAAGCCACTGGGTCGAAATGCTGCCGCAGGGCCAGTCTGCCGGTATCCGTATTTTGCAATTCGCGCACCGACCGTTTTCTCAGGTACGCAGGATTCCAAGAGGGTACTTCATTTGTCTGCTAGTATCATTCACCTGTAATTGATGCTGATGTGAACTGGTTCACGTGGCGACCAGAAAATTGCGACAATTTTTGATTGCAAATGCCGCGTGCAAATGTCTCCTTTAAGATCGTGATGGCTCTATTTCAAATTGCTGCCATAGGATCCATTGAACAACAATGTCCGCTAATACCGGCTTCCTATCGTGCCTTGATCGCTGCATCACCTTAAGGTTCGTCGGACCCAAATTACTTCCCGGCACCCCCTTTTAGTTGCCGGTTGAAATGGTCGAAATCTGTCACAGGACGTCAACCCTGGTGAGCAGGAAGAGGTTCGATCATGTCCACCATACTCGACATGCTTTATCGCGAGTACTGCCGGGCCCGCCTCACCGAAATGCGAAAGCAGCTGTTGATACGGGGCGTTGGCGATAAAATCCTGGAAGCGCCTTGGGAGGATGATGATCCTTCCGAATCTGGCGCTCGAAGGAGTAGCTGGGCGACGAAGGAGCCCCCATCATCCATCGGATAGCTGGAGCGCGTTATCACCCCTATGAGGCGCGAGCGCGGGCCGACAGATGGACGATCGAAGTCAAACCTCGACGCGATTGTTCGGCGAAACTCCGCCGGAGTTCAGAGCGGCCGGCCGCGATCTACGTATCGACGTCTGTCGCGGGATCGCGCTATGGTGGATCTTTCTCGATCATGTTCCCAATAACATCGGCAGCTGGCTGACGCCGCGCAACTACGGTTTCTGCGATGCCGCCGAGATCTTCATGTTCCTTTCGGGCGTGACCTGTGCGCTGGCCTACGGCAGAGCGCGTGAGCGCGAGGGCTGGAGCGGCATGATCGGCCGTTCGCTGCTCCGGGGATGGGACATCTACGCTGCGTTTCTACTGCTTACACTCGCTTGCGCCATCCTCGTCTACGTCGCGAACAGCGATGGTCTCGCTGACGAGAGCAATACGCGAATTCTGCTCGAACGACCGGGCGCGACGCTTGCGCACGCCGCAATCCTGCAATATCGGCCTGTCAACACTGACGTCCTGCCGGTTTTTGTGATTTTTCACGTGCTGTTCGCGCCGCTGCTGTATCTGCTGCTGCGCGCGCCGAACGTCACGCTTGGAGTGTCCTTGTTGCTCTACGCGCTCGTGCACGTGTTTGGTTGGCGAGTTCCCGCTTGGCCCAACGGCGTCTGGTTCTTCAATCCGCTGGCTTGGCAGTTTCTGATCGTGCTGGGCGCATGGTGCGTCATTGAGGGAGACAAATTCCGGCCGTGGATGATGTCGCGCTTGACGCTTGTTCTGGCCGTTCTCTATCTAGTTTTCGCCCTAGTCCTTGCACAGAGTTGGAGCATCGAGCCACTGGTCTCGCAAATCGTGAGGGACCGGCTACTTCCATTGGATAAATCGAATCTAAGTCCGGTACGGCTGTTGCATTTTGTGGCGCTTGCAATTGTGACGCTACGATTCATTCCGCGGAATTGTGAGGGCCTATCGACGACAGTGCTGAGCTGCGCGAAGTGCTGTGGCGAGAATTCGCTGCCGATCTATTGTCTCGGCGTCCTTCTGGCGCTCGCCAGCCAACTTACGCTGCTCGACCTCTGGCAAGGGCTTCCGATGCAGATCGTGGTTAGTGTTGCCGGAGTGCTGATGATGATCGGCGTCGCGCGGTTACTGAACGCGATCGGCATCCAGCGCGAGCGGAAGTCAGCAGGGATGCCGTCGATCGGGAAAGTTCCGCCGGTTCGCTAAACAGGTGGATTGCGCGTGAGCGCGGAGAGCCGCTGTTGGCCTCTGCTGACTTTCGCGGAGAGTGCCGCAACGTCGGCTGCCGAGCGACGAACGGATCTAGGTCAGCCGGGCAAGAAGGGCAGCTAGTGACCCAGCCAAGACCCATAGCGGTCGTGCTGCAGAAAGTTGCTCGAGAGCCCGCAAATGCCCGCGTTTCAGTGACCGTCGCCCGCGCATTGTTGGGGGGCGCAGAATGACTTCTGCCGCATGATCGATGCAGCGCGCACCCCCGATGGCGTGTCGCCGAAGCGTCGGCGAAACAAGCGATTGAAATGAGAAACATCACCAAAGCCGACTGCAAACGCGATATCGATGATGGCCAATTGCAGATGGTGCGGGTCGGTCAACATCGCGAAGGCACGCTCAAGCCGGCACTCGGCAAGGTGCTCGGTAAACGACTTTCCGGTCCCTTCGAGCAATTTTTGCACGTATCGCCGCGACATACCGAGCGCTCCAGCAACATTGTCCAGATCGAAATTGGGATCGTTGAAACGTTGCGCGACCTCTGTCAGGATTGCCTGCAGCTTGGCTGCCTTCACACCACGCTCCGTAACCATGTCTGCAGCTTCGGCGGTCGGCCCGAGCGTCGCGGCCACGAGATCGAGGAGATGTACGCCGACGGTGGACGCCAGTTTTGATGACGGAGGTTCTTTGAAGGATGCGAGCGACCGCAGGTAGCGACCGAGCAATCTAAGCGCCGGTCCCCGATGCACCGGCCGACCTGAAAGATCTTCCGGCTGGGCAACCAGAGACCTAAGGGCAGCAGCCTGCACGGTCACGAATTTGACGCTGCCGCCGCGCGGCCCAAACACGCGCAACGGCCTTCCCCGGTCAATCAAACAAGCGGAGCCAGCGTCATTGACATGTTCCTGGCCAGCATTTGCAAATTGGACCGGTCCAGCCTCGACGATGTTCAGTCCGAATTGGTCACGGCTATCCCTGAGGTGGTGCTTGCAACGGATGAACTCCACCGGCGTGGTGACAATGCTACAAACGCCAACCGCGCCGAGCGACAAGTAGGTGACGTCGATACGTGGGCGGCCGCCGTTGTGATCGATCACGTCTAAGGCAAGGTTCAGCCGCGCAAACTCCTCACGGAACGTGGAGAACCGCGCGCGCTCCGGCAGCATCTCGGTCGACCATCGCAAGAACTGAGATGACGTTGGCATCCGAGCCTCCCGCTTGGGTACCCCTTATATATCATATCGGACGGTACTTCGCTGCATGTGTGAAATGGATCATAGATGGGAAATCGCTGCGCGACATGACCGCGCGCGACCACGTTGCGCGCTGCACGCGATGAGTTGGTACGCGCCCCGCGCAGATTGTGGCGGCTAACGACGGATCGCAGCTTCCAATCAGCCTCTAGCGGCGATCGTCGCAATTGCGGTGTCGGCTTGTCGTGCGCAGAAATCGGTCAGTGATTGGAGGCGGCATTTGGCCCGACGGCGATGTCTCTCGGAGCGGACATCGCCGCGCTCTGGGCTGAGGTCAGGCCGCTCGCGCGGTAGAACGCCGCGGCTGGCGACAGGGCGAAGCAATAGGCGACAGGCCATCGTGACGAGCGGTGCAATTAGCCCCTGGCAATGATCGGATGATCGAGGATCAGCTGATCTGAAAGTTCGTGGCGTAGCACCCCCCATTGCACAAGAGCCAACTCGAGCCCGGCATTCTCGACCGTGATTGCGTGCACTACGGAATGAGAACGGTCAAAGGTCCCTGTCAGGGTCACTCGCGTTAATGTGGCCGCGTCGCGGCTATGTCCGGTCTGGCCTCGATTGTGATAGGGACGGCCTCCGAAGTGCCAACAGAGGCAGGCAGCCTTTGACCCTAGGCGGACCTGAGGCGGCCGACCAATCATAGGCTATGATCAATTTCAGTACGGTCTGCGGGAGCGGAAAAGGAACAATGCCCAGGCGATCTGATTAGAAATTTACAGCTGAGCGGGGATAGACAAGGAAGTTAGACAAGAAAGTGTTCCTGGAGGAGCGTCCTCATTAGAAAGGGAGCAGCAAATGGATGACGGACGAAAATCATCAAAAAAAGCGGGGGAACGGGCCGCTGAAGGCTTGCGCGAGGCAACTGCCAAGGAAGAAGCGAAAAGCGAGAGCAAGACCGGGCACGATCTAGCTAAGGGGGCTGATCGCTTCGAAGAACGCTCAAGAAGCTCCGATGGAAGAAGCGCAGAAGAAAAACAAAAAGGATAGATGCAAACAGCGCCCGCCACCGCGACATCCTGCGCTGCCGCGCGAAATCGGTCGCTGAGCAAAGCGGAGGCACTCACCAGTTACATTTATAGCTATACGGCCTGGTCCGGGTAGGGCGTGCCGTCCTTGTGCACGAAGCGGCCGTCGGAATTGGCGCGCATCATGTCGATGTCCGAGCATGTCGTGAGATCGGCAGGCGCGCGAGCCGACTTCGAGATAGACGGCAACCGCATTTGAGCGGTTGACGATCATGTGGTGTCCGTTGCCGTTTGCCCTCGGGAAGTCGGCGCAGTCGCCCGCGCGCAGCCTCGACTTCGAGCACGACGACGAATTCGTCCCCATGCGAATGCCAGTGCCGCTGGCTCGACCAGCTGCCCGGCGGCAGGCGCATCAGGTTGACGCCGAAATCGGAAAGGCCGCCGGCATTGCCGGGCCGCTTGCGGATGCGCTCGGCGCACGGCGCGTCGAAGGCGCTGGATAGCCCGAGCCCTTGCGGGCCGGGACGTTCGCGACGTCGATCTTTGGCATGAACGCGTCCCGAAATTTCGCATCGAACTTAGGTGGGGCAGGTCGGGTCTGCCAGAGGCTGCCGGGGATTTGCATGCCCGCGCGGTCACGCGAGCCGGAGAGTCGAACTCCCATCGCCGCGCTCAGTTGCCGGATCCCCGTTCTCTAGCTTCGCAGGCATTCCTCGATCGGCCGTACCGACCGCCTCTCCACGATGCGTATCCGCTACAATGCCCGGATCGAAACGCCTAGGCAGGCGGGGTCGGCCTGAACCTGACCGCTGCCGATACCGTCATCATTTTCGACCCGTGGTGGAATCCCGCAGTCGAGCAGGCGATCGATCGGGCTTATCGGATCGGACAGCTCAAGGCCGTTTTCGTTTACAGGCTGATGACCGCCGGAACCATCGAGGAAAAGATGGATGAGCTGAAGGCCAGAAAGCGCGCGCTTGCCGATGGCCTCGTTGATCGCGATGGCGGGATTGCGTCGGCCCTCACGGAGAGCGACGTGAACTGCCTGTTCGACACGTAATCGCGCGCAACGCCGCTGCCCCTGCGGCGTGATTCGATCGAGATGTCCCTGGATGATGACATCATGCCCCTGTTTTGCCCGACGGAGCAACCGTTTCCCGCCAACGCAAGCCAGGGACCTCGTAAGTCATTGATCCCAGACCTGTCGGCTACTGTGCATGGGGTTGTTTTCGAAAGTTTTGCTGGCGGGTCACAAAAGCGTGCGGCAAAAATGATGTGCCGCTGTCGGCCGGCGCAGTTCCCATTCGTCTTCCACCCAGAGAAGTCTGACGGGAGACCAAAAATGCTTCGTTCCCACTATCGCTGGGTGATCGTCGCCGCAGGCGGCCTGCTCGGCTGCGTCGCGATCGGCGGCATGTTTTCGTTGCCGGTGTTCCTGCAGCCGATCGCCAAGGACACCGGCTGGTCGGTGACCGGCATCTCCAGCGCGATGACGATCGGCTTTCTGGCGATGGCCTTCACCAGCATGGCCTGGGGCACGGCGACCGACAGGTTAGGGCCGCTGCCGGTGGTGCTGACCGGATCGACCGTGCTGGCGCTGAGCCTGTTCGCCGCGAGCCATGCGACCTCGCTGATCGTGTTCCAGTTCGTGTTCGGCCTCCTGGTCGGCGCGTCCTGCGCGGCGATCTTCGCGCCAATGATGGCGACCGTCACCGGCTGGTTCGACACCAATCGCAGCCTCGCGGTCTCGCTGGTCTCGGCCGGCATGGGCATGGCGCCGATGACGATGGCGCCGCTGGCGGCCTGGCTGGTCTCCGGCCACGACTGGCGCACCTCGATGCAGATCATCGCGCTGGTGGTCGCCGCCATCATGATCCCGGTCTCGCTCCTGGTGCGCCGTCCGCCGGCGCTCGCACAGGCCGCGGCCGCGCCAATGGCGGAGGGGGCTGCGCGAAACGAGATGTCGGTGGGCGAGGCGCTGCGCTCGCCGCAATTCTTCATTCTGCTCGCCACCAACTTCTTCTGCTGCGCCACCCATTCCGGTCCGATCATCCATACCGTCTCCTACGCCATAAGCTGTGGCATTCCGCTGGTCGCGGCGGTGACGATCTACAGCATCGAGGGGTTTGCCGGCCTCGGCGGGCGCATCGCCTTCGGCCTGATGGGCGACCGGTTCGGCGCCAAGCGCGTGCTGGTCTCGGGCCTGCTGCTGCAGGCGTTCGGCGCGCTGGCCTACGTCTTCGCCCACCAGCTCGCAACCTTCTACGCGGTCGGCGCCATCTTCGGCTTCATCTATGCCGGCACCATGCCGCTCTACGCGGTGCTGGTGCGCGAAAACTTTCCGCTGCGGATGATGGGTACGGTGATCGGCGGCACGGCGATGGCCGGCAGCCTCGGCATGGCGACGGGCCCGCTTGCCGGCGGCCTGATCTACGATGCGTTCTCCAGCTACGCCTGGCTCTACATCGCCTCCTGGGCGATGGGCTTGGGGGCCTTCCTGATGGCGATGACGTTCCGCCCCTTTACGAAGCCGCAAGGCGAGGTGGCGCCCGTGGCCGCATGAACGTGCGAACTGTCCGAGCGCCGGCCAATCCAGCCGGTTCAGGCAGGCGATGTAGGCGTGATAAAGGGCGGCAAGATCGTCTCTGGTCACGTTGAAGCTCCCGAGGCTTCGATGATGACGCAGACCAGGGAAACGGGCTCAGCTCAAAGCCACTTCTCGAAGAACAGGTCGGGATAGGGATCGTCGTTGAAGCGCGGAATCTCACGCCAGCCTGTGCTGCGGTAGAGCTGGGCGGCCTCGGGCAGCGCGCTGTTGGTGTCGAGCCGCAGCAGGGCGATGCCGAGCTCGCGCGCTGTGGCCTCAGTCGCGTCCATCAGACGCCGTCCGAGCCGCAGCCCGCGCGCGGCAGGGGCGACCCACAGCCGCTTGATCTCGGCATAGCCGCGATCGGTTCCCTTAAGGCCCACGCACCCGATCGGCAGCGTGTCCGACATCGCGACGATGAACGTACCGCGCGGCCGGCGCATGTCCTTGGCGTCAGGGTCACGGGATAAAGAGACGTCAAAGCCTTGCTTGAAGCGGCGACCGAGCTCGGCATAGTACTCGCCGAGGCAATAGCGCGCCTGTTCGCTCCGCGGATCCATCTCGTCCAGCGCGATGCGTTCGCGCGTCAATGCGGAGGCGATCATGTCCATCGCCGCCAGCAGTGCTTCGGCTTGCGAATGCTGCGCGAGGAATCCCTCGGCCTGCGCGTTCGAGAGCGCTTCATAGGCCGCGAACTCGCGCCGGCCCGTGCGCGTCAGCCGTGCCACGCGGCGGCGGGCGTCGTCCGGATGCGCGGCGGTCTCGACCACTCCCTCGTCCTCGAGACTGCGGAGCAGCCGGCTCATCAGCCCGGAGTCAAGCCCAAGATAGTCGCGAATATCGGCGACGTCCGAACGCCCGTGCCCGATCGCATTGAGAACGCGCGCGGCACCAAGCGGGCGCCCGCGTCCCAGGAAAGACGTATCGAGCGCTCCGACGGCGGAGGTGACGGCACGGTTGAAACGGCGGACGCGGGAAACGGGATCAAGCATGGTCTCTGACTTTAGTCAGATATCATGCGCGGGTCAATCTGAGCGACCCGCCTCACTCCGCCAGCGTCAGCAGTGGCTTGTCCTTGGCGACGATATAGGTCGCAAGCTCGCTGGCAGTCTCAGCGCCGACATTCTTCGCCGCATGCACCGTGCCGGCGGGGATGAACAGCACGTCGCCGGCTTTCAGCGTGACCGGCGGCTTGCCCTCGACGTCGTATTCGATGGCGCCCGCCAGCACGTAGATGATCTCTTCGCCCGGATGGGTGTGCCGGCCGAACGCGACGCCCGGGGCGAGGTCGACACGCACCTGCACGGCCTCGCGCCCCGGAGCGCTGAGATCGTGGCGCTGGAGATCGGTGCGCCTGACGCCGGCCTGCGCCGCCGCGGCCGGCAGGGTGAACAGGTTTGCCGCGAGCAGGACCGCGCTCGACAGCACGCGGAGGGTTCGCAGATGACGACGGCTCATGATCGGCTCCTTGTGGTGCGTACGTTGTCCGCGCCGCGCCGGCCGGCCGATGCCGGCCGGTCCGCTTCGTGCGGTTTCAGATGAGGGTGGTGGTCACCTCGATGTTGCCGTGCACGGCCTTGGAATAGGGGCAGATTTCATGTGCGGCCTCGATCAGCTCCTGCGCGACCGCGCGGTCGACGCCGGGGACGCTGACGTCGAGACGGGCACGCAGGAAAAACGCGCCGCCGGCGTTGTTCAGGTCGATCGCGGTGTCGACCGACGGCTCGCTCGGAAGCTTGACCTTGCGCTGCGCGGCGGCGAGCCCGAGCGCGCCGAGATAGCAGGCCGACCAGGCGGCGGCGAACAGGTTTTCGGCGGCCGGGTGCGGCTGGGCCAGCTTGACGTTCAGGAAGCCGTCGCTGGAGTGCGCAGCGCCGCCGGCGCCCGAGGTGACGTGGGTCTTGCCCGTGAAGAGAACCTTTGCAGCGGAGGTCATGGTCTTGTCCTTCGTATTATGATCGTATCCGATCTAATCGGATGCGTCTGGAAATAGTCCCGCCGAACGTCGCAGTCAAGCTCTTCCGATTTAATCGCATGCGATTTATATGGGTGCGCAGATCACGTATTGCGGAGGTTCCAATGGCTCACCCCCCAACCACCGGCAAAGGCCGGAAACTGTCGAATTTCCTCTGCTTTGCCGTCTATTCAGCCAATCTGGCCTTTGGCCGCGCCTACAAGCCCCTGCTGGACAAGGTCGGGCTCACCTACACCCAGTACATCGCCCTGGTGGCGCTGTCCGACGAGGACGAGCAGACCGTCAGCGCGCTCGGCGAGAGGTTGTTCCTGGAATCCAACACGCTGACGCCGATCCTGAAAAAGCTCGAGCAGATGGGGCTGATCAAGCGCCACCGCGATCCCGCCGACGAGCGGCAGGTGCGCCTGAGCCTGACGCCTGCGGGGCGCAAGCTGATCGAGCAGGATCTCGGCGGGTCGCTGATCGAGGCGACAGGTCTTGGCGACGATTTTCCGGTGGTGCAGAAGACGGTGAGCCGTTTGCGTGACAATCTGCTGCGCGCGACCAAGGACGACTAACGCATCGAGACACACAAATCGGGAGTTACCGCCGCGGCGGGCCCGCCGTCCAGGCCAGACCCCCACATGGAAGGACATCGTGAGCATTGCGAGTGAAGTGGCGGACCGGTTGGTCGCAGCGAGAGGCGGCGGTCGGGCGGTCGCCTGGCGCGACATCCTTCCGCCGGATCGTGCCGGCGCCTACGCCATCCAGCATGCCACGCTTGCCCGGATCGGTCCGGTCGGCGGCTGGAAGGTCGGCGCGTCGGGCCCGGATGCCGAGCCCGTCTGCGCGCCGCTGCCGGCGTCCGGCCTGCTTGCCTCCGGCGCGCGGCTCGGTCCGGAATTCCGCCTGCGCGGTGTCGAAGTGGAGGTCGCGCTCCGGGTCGGGCGCGCGCTCACGGCTGAAGACGTCGCATTGCCCGATCGCGAACTGGCACGTGCCTTCGACGCCGTCTATCCCGCCATCGAGGTGCGCGCCTTCCGAGTTTCGGCGAGGTCGCCGTCGACCTTTGAGAATCTTGGTGCCGGCGGGCAGGCGCAGGCAGCGTGCTTCGAATATCTTGGGTGTCATGCGATCACTATCGAGGCGCAGGCAGAGCCCTTGTGGCAGTATGCGCGTTCCAACCAGGCCAACGCCTGGAACAAGACGCGGGACGAGATCTCTGATCGCCTCCGCGCGCATTTCTCGGAAGCGCAGATCGTCGAGCTGACCTGGCGCATCGCACTCTGCGGTGCCTTCAACCGCTTCAACGACATCCTGCAGCTCGAGGTCGAGCAGGGCGTGCCCCATAGCGAAGCCGCCGAGTAAGGCTGACGCAGGACAGGTCCCGGAGCGAGGCTCGGCGGCCGATGCAATTGTGCGCCTCTTTGTGAGTTGTGCCGGCGCCGTAGACCGCTACCATGCATCTGCTTCCGTGGAAAACGGGAGATCGCACAACGACCGGGAGGCGATATGAGCGGGCAGGACCACAAGGTGAAGGGATCGGACCTGTTTGTCGCGGCGCTGGAGAATGAAGGCGTCGACCGCATTTTTGGCGTGCCTGGCGAAGAGAATCTCGATCTGGTCGAATCGCTGCGCAACTCCAGGATCGAGCTGGTGCTGACCCGCCACGAGCAGGCCGCAGCCTTCATGGCCGCGACGCACGGCCGGCTCACCGGCAAGCCCGGTGTTTGTCTGTCCACGCTCGGCCCCGGTGCGCTCAACCTGTCCACCGGAGCTGCCTATGCGCATCTCGGCGCGATGCCGATGATCCTGATCACCGGGCAGAAAGCGATCATGAGCAGCCGGCAGGCGCGCTTCCAGATCGTGGACGTGGTCGCCACCATGAAGCCGCTGACCAAACTGTCGCGGCAGATCGTCAGTGCCTCCAGCATCCCGACCGTGGTGCGCGACGCTTTTCGCGTGGCGATGGAAGAGCGGCCGGGACCGGTGCATGTCGAGCTGCCAGAGGACATTGCCGGCGACGAGGTGTCCGCCGTCCCCGTCATCCCGATCCATCCAATCGAGATCCCGGTCGCCCATCGTGCCGCGCTCGACCGAGCCGCCGAGATGATTTTGTCCGCGAAGCGCCCGCTGGTGATGATGGGTGCGGCAACGAGCCGGCCGCGCTCGACGCACGGCATCGCGAGCTTCGTGCGGCGCACCGGCATTCCCTTCTTCACCACGCAGATGGGCAAGGGCACCGTGCCCGGCGGCACCAATCTCTACATGGGCACCGCCGCGCTGTCCGAGCGCGACTACGTCCATGATGCCATCGACGCCGCCGACCTGATCGTCGCGATCGGTCACGACCCGATCGAGAAGCCGCCCTTCATCATGGGGCCGTCGGGGCCGAAGGTCATTCACGTCAGCTACACGTCGGCCAGCGTCGAGCAGGTCTATTTCCCAGACGCCGAGGTCGTCGGCGATGTCGGCCCGAGCCTGGAGCTCTTGGCCGACCGTCTCGAAGGCAAGTTGCCGCAGGCCGCGGCGCTCCTGCCGCTCAGGGAGGAAATCCTCAGCCACATCGCCGATCGCGCCACCGAGGCACGCTGGCCGCCGACGCCGCAGCGCATCGTGCACGACATCCGCCAGGTCATTCCAGAGAACGGCATCGTCGCGCTCGACAACGGCATGTACAAGATCTGGTTCGCGCGCAACTACCGCACCCGTGTCGCCAACACGCTGCTGCTCGACAACGCGCTGGCGACCATGGGCGCAGGCCTGCCGTCGGCGATGATGGCCGCGATGCTCTATCCCGATCGCCGCGTGCTCGCAGTCGCCGGCGACGGCGGCTTCATGATGAACAGCCAGGAGATGGAGACCGCGGTCCGTCTGAAGCTCAACCTGGTCGTGCTGGTGCTGGAGGACAACGCCTACGGCATGATCCGCTGGAAGCAGGCGGTCGACCACTTCGCAGATTACGGCATGACCTTCGGCAATCCGGATTTTGCGCTGTACGCAAAATCGTACGGAGCCAAGGGGCATCGCATCGCAAGCATCGACAGCTTCGGCCCGACGCTCGAGGCGGCCTTCAGAGAAGGCGGCGTGCATCTGGTCTCGATCCCGATCGACTATTCGGAGAACGTGCGGGTGCTCGTCGAGGAGCTCCGCGCGCATGAGAAATCGAAGCGTGATTGATGCGGGCCGAGGCTGTCTCCACATCGTCATTGCGAGCGCAGCGAAGCAATCCAGACTGTGTCCGCGCGAAGATTCTGGATTGCTTCGCTGCGCTCGCAATGACGGAGGCCCCGGCGGGACCTGCAGCCAACATGAGCGCCGTACTTGTATTGCGACCACCGATCGCCGAGATTCGTAACATTCACCCAACCAGCCACAGGACTATGAAATGACTCGCGTTCGTTGCGTCACCGAGATGGGCATGGGCGTCGACGTCCACGGCAGGGACGCGACCAAGGCGGCCAAGCGGGCGGTGTCCGATGCCATCCGGCATTCCAGCCTCGGCTTCTTCCGCATGATCGGCAAGACGGCGAACGACATGTTCGTCGACGTCACGATCGGCGTGCCCAACCCCGAGGCGGTGGACAAGGAAGCGGTTGCGAAGGAGCTGCCTTACGGCACCGTGACCGTGACTGCGGTCAAGGGCGGGCTGGAGATTCCCTCGGCCACGGAAGTCGCCAACGACCCCATCCTCATCGCCAATGCCGCTGTCATCGTCAGCTTCGACAAGGACTAGTCCGGTGTCCGACAATGATGTGGCGCTGCTGGATCGTCCGATCTGGAGCGCGTTGACGACCAGCCAGAAGCACCTGGCTGAGGGCAGCCCGAAAGCGCTGCGTTATCCCGTGGACATGACGCCCTTTGCCGACATGGCCGACATGTCCGCGGCAAGCTTTGCCGCGCTCGGCGATCTCATGTCGCTCTCGCAGGTCGCCGTGCTGTTCACGCCGGAGCCGGTCGAAATTCCCGCCGGCTTCAAGGTGGTGCTCGCCGACACCGGCGAGCAGATGATCGGCTCGCCCGCTGACAGTCCGCTTCGCGACGTCGAGATTGTCACGCTCGGGGCCGCCGACGTTCCTGCCATGATGGCGCTGGCGGAGTTGACCAAGCCCGGCCCGTTCGCGTTGCGGACCCATGAGCTCGGCACGTTCCTCGGCATCCGCGCCGGCGGCGAGCTGGTCGCGATGACGGGCGAGCGAATGAAGCCGGGAAAGTTCGTCGAGATGACGGCCGTCTGCGTGCATCCGGACTATCGCGGGCGCGGCTATGCGCAGGCACTGCTCGCGGCGGTCGCGCGCCGGATCGAGGCGCGTGGCGAATTTCCGTTCCTGCACGTGTTTTCGAACAATAGGTCTGCGATCGCGCTCTACCGGCGGCAGGGCATGCGGATCCGGCGTCGCCTGCACGTCACCGCGCTGATGAGGCAGGGCTGAGCGTTTTTTCGGCGGGGGCTTCATGTCCGCCGAATTCGCGCTATATCCATCCGAACCAAATTCGGGGGAAACACGTGGACGCCAGAACGACAGATTTTTCCGCCGCACGGACGGCGATGCAGCGCTACGTCGATCAGGAGATCATTCCGGGCGTGTCCTGGGCGGTTCTGCGGGGCCGCCAGGTGGTCGATCAGCAATGCGTCGGCTTTGCCGACCGCGAGGCGAAGACGCCGCTCCGGCCCGACCATATCTTCCGTGCGTTTTCCAATACCAAGATCTTCGTCACCTGCGCGATCATGCTGCTGGTCGAGGAAGGTCGCATCGGGCTCGACGACGCGATCGAGAAATTCCTGCCGCAGCTCGGCAACCGCAAGGTCCTGAAGCAGGGCGCAACAAGCCTTGCCGATGTCGAGCCGGCAAAGGGCCCGATCACGATCCGCCAGCTTCTGACCCACACCTCCGGCCTCAGCTACGGCATCTTCGATCCCGGCACGGTGCTGTTCAAGGGGTACAACGAAGCGCTCGTGCTCAATCCGCTGACGCCGCTCTCCGACATGATCGACCGGCTTGCCGATCTGCCGCTGTCCTATCATCCCGGTACGGGGTGGGAATATTCGGTCGCGACCGACGTGCTCGGACGCATCGTGGAGGTCGTCTCGGGCAAGTCACTCGATGCCTCCCTCAAGGCGCGCATCTTCGATCCCCTCGGCATGAGCGACACCGGCTTCCACGTCCCTGAGGCGCAGCAAGGCAGGCTGGTTGCGCTCTACAATGGCGCCGACGTGCTCGATCCGATGAAGCCGGGCCTCACGCGCGCCGACCATCTGCCATATCCGCAGGCCTATCGGCGGCCGTTCCCGCGCCTATCGGGCGGCGGCGGTCTGGTCTCGACCCTGCCGGATATGCTTGCGCTGGTGCGCGCATTGTTACCCGGGTCGGATGCGCTGCTGGAGCCGGAGACGCTGCGGCAGATGATGACCAACCAGCTGCCTGCGGGGCAGACCATCCGCTTTGCCAATCTCGGCCCGATCCCCGGCAAGGGCTTTGGCCTCGGCGGCGCCGTGACCTTCGCGCCGACGCCGTTCGATCCGCCGAACTCCGTCGGCGAATTCCAGTGGGGCGGGCTTGCCGGCACCCATTGGTGGATCTGCCCAGAGGCCAACACGGCCGGCGTGTTGATGGCCCAGCGCTACATGGGCTTCTGGAATCCGTTCTTCTTCGAATTCAAGCGCCTGGCCTACCAGGCGGCTGGAGGCTGAGGCAGTCCATTCGGGTGACATGCCAACCTATCTCGGCCTCGACGGATTTCGCTTCGGCTGGGTCGCAGCCTGGATCGACGATCACGGCGATCACGGCTTCGATTATTCACCGGGCTTGATGCGCCTGCTTGCGATCCCGCACATACGCACGATGATCGACATGCCGATCGGATTGCCCGTGAGCGGCTATCGCGAATGCGATCTGCGTGCGCGCAAACTTGTCGGGCCCGCCGTGTTTCTCGGCGCGCGCCGGGACCTCTGGATCTTCCCGGACATGCCCGCGGCCAATCGCCATTACTGGGAGCACGAAGGCAAGGGCAGGGGCGTCTCTGCGCAGCTCTGGAACATCAGGGACAAGTTGAGAGAGATCGACGACGTCATGACGCCGGCGCGGCAGGCGGCGATCGGCGAAGCGCATCCGGAGTTGATCTTCTGGAATCTCGCGGGGCGCGTCCAGCTCGCAAGGAAGACGTCGGCGTACGGTCGCGAACAGCGCATCGCGCTGCTGGAGCAACGCGGCTTCACGCGTCTGCCGAAATGGTTGACGTTGCGTCACGGCACGGGCATCGGCCGCGACGATCTGATCGATGCCTGCGCCTGCGCCGTCGCGGCACGCGACAGTACGCAGCGTATCGGTGGGGAGGAGATCGATCCGCGCGGATTGCGGATGGAGATCAATTTTTGAGGCCGATCGGCCCTCCTGATCGCCTTTGCCCCGTGGCAGCGACTATTGCGAACCGGATTCGAGGGAGGCGCCCTCGTCGTCCAGCCTTGTTGCTCGCGCTTCATACTCGTCGGCCATCGCTCGCAACCGTTGTGCGGCTTCGTGATGAGCGAGTTCGTCCGCGACGCGGCGACAGCGTTCAGCGTGGTCGAGCAGGGCCCGCTTCTCGATGTTCATGCCGCGACAACGCTCGAACGGGCCATTGGTCCCTGCGCGGCTGCCGGAACCGCGCGATGGCCTCGCAGCGGTCGACGGGAAAATCTGGCAATATTGTCATGTCGCCTCGGAACGTGGCGCTGGAGCCGGCGTTTACGTCAAAGGCTGCTGAGGGACAAAATCCATGTACGACGTGTGCCAATTGGCGACCGCGGTTCTCGCGATTGCCTTTACGGCCCTGCTGTTGGTCACGGGTCAACGGTTCATCGAGTATCGACTCCAGCATGAAGCAATGACCCCGATCGTGGCGTTGGCAACGCTGCCGCGATAGCGGTGGGTCGCCGGGACGAATCGTGACTTGCGCGGTGCGGCATCTCGCCTAGATTGAGCGCGCTCAGTCCATGCACCAAAGGTCCCGATGTCCGATCTCTCCGACTTTCACATCACCAAGCGTTGGCCGGCCAGGAATCCCGAACTGCTTCAGCTCTATTCGTTGCCGACGCCGAACGGCGTCAAAGTCTCGATCATGCTGGAGGAGACCGGGCTGCCATACGAAGTCCACCTCGTCGATTTCGGCAAGGACGACCAGAAGACGCCGGAATTCCTCTCCCTCAATCCGAACGGCAAGATCCCGGCGATGCTCGATCCCAACGGTCCAGGCGGCAGGCCGTTGGCGCTGTTCGAATCCGGAGCGATCCTGCAATACCTCGCGGAAAAGACCGGCAAGCTGCTGCCGCAGGATGCCGCGCGCCGCTACCAGACGCTCCAGTGGCTGCATTTTCAGATGGGCGGTATCGGGCCGATGTTCGGCCAGGTCGGCTTCTTCCACAAATTCGCCGGCAAGGATTTTGGGAACAAGCGGCCGCTGCAGCGCTATGTCGACGAGTCGAAGCGGCTGCTCGGCGTCATGGAGACGCATCTTTCCGGCCGGCAGTGGTTCATGGATGACGACTACACCATCGCCGACATCTCCATGCTCGGCTGGGTGCGCAACCTTATCGGCTTTTACGGCGCGGGCGAGTTGGTCGCGTTCAGCCAGTTCAAGTCGGTTGCCGCCTGGCTCGAATGCGGATTGGCGCGGCCGGCAGTGCAGCGCGGCCTGAACATTCCGAAGCGGCCGTAAGATCAGCCCAGCGCCGTTGGCCATGTAAGCGCCATCAGCGCGACGAGGGCGATCATGGCCCGGCGTTGGTCAAGTCCGGGCCGTCGGAGGCGAGAAACAGCCGGGGATTGTGCTGTTGCGACGCGGGCAGGAGCGGGGCTTCGGTCCGGTGGTCGCGTTGCGGCTAGAACAGCCGTCCGCCGTTCGGCACGGGCTTGCTCGGCTGCACCAGGACGACCTTGCCGTCGGCATCGGGAAAGCCGAGCGTCAGCACCTCGGAGACGACAGGCCCGATCTGGCGCGGCGGAAAGTTGACGACCGCCGCGACCTGTTGGCCCACCAGCGTCTCGAGCAGATGGTTCTCGGTGATCTGGGCCGAGCTCTTGCGCACGCCGATCGCGGGCCCGAAGTCGATCCAGAGACGCCAGGCCGGCTTGCGCGCCTCCGGGAACGGCTTGGCGTCGACGATGGTGCCGACGCGGATATCGACCGCGAGGAAGCTGTTGAAATCGATGGTCGGCAAGGCGGCCGCCGCGGGATCGTGGGTGACGTGCATCATCTGTCCGTTTTGCAGAGCGGGCTTCGTTTGCAATATTGTCGCGCGAAGCGGAGTTTCGTACAACGCCGCTGCCGAAGCATCACGCATGCGCGAGGAGCTGCCTTGCCCAACATCATCTATGGCATCAAGAACTGCGACACCATGAAGAAGGCGCGCACCTGGCTCGACGATCATGGCGTGGCTTACGACTTCCACGACTACAAGGCAGCGGGCGTCGAGAAGGACAAGCTCAAGCAGTGGAGCGACAAGGTCGGCTGGGAGACGCTGCTCAATCGCGCCGGCACGACCTTCAAGAAGCTCCCCGATTCCGACAAGGAAGGCCTCACCGAGAAGAAGGCGCTGGCGTTGATGCTGGCGCAGCCGTCGATGATCAAGCGGCCGGTGCTGGAAGTCGGCGGCAAGCTGCTGGTCGGCTTCAAGCCCGACATCTATGCCAAGGAAGTCAAGGGCAAGTAGTCGGGCCGAGTAGGCCGGCGCTAGTTCAGCTCGATGATCTCGGCGGCCTCACCAGGCTGATCGGCGAAGTCGGCGACGTCCGCGGCCGCGATGCGGCCGGGTACGCGATGAAAGAGGTCGCGGTCGATCACGGCGCACAATTTGGGGCGCGGCAGCGCGTCATTTCCGCGCATCAGATTCCTGATCTCGAAGCCGCCATCCTCGCAGAAGGTCTTGAGCGAGCCGATGACGTGACAGACCTTGCCGTCGGTCAGGAACGGCAGCAGCAGGCGCTCATAGGCGACGACCCGCCCATAGACGTCGGCGACGTCGGCGACGCTGTAGACCGGAAGCCCGCGTGCGACGCATTCGTGGTAGACCGGCATCACCAGCGGCACGAGCCGCGGCCCGATATATTCGTCCAGCGGCACGCCCTTGCCGGTGTGCCCGTAGGCATGCGAGATGCGTGTGCCTTCGCTCTGGATGATGAGGCGCGGGAGGGCGGCCGAGTTGTCCACCGCATAATAGATGAGATCGGACAGCTCCTCCTCGAGCCGCGCCGGCTGGTAATCCCAGATCGCCGGTGCGATCTCCTGGCGCGCATAGAGCCGCAGCCACGTGTTCAACAGATCACGCTGCCTGATCGACTTGACGACGGAGGGGGCGGCGCTTGCGAAATCCAAAACAACATTCCCGAAAGAACATACCCGCAGCATGATGCCGCCCACGGGAAAATTTTTGATGAAGGCTGGTGCGCGGGGCGAAAGACCGTTAACGACGGCTTGATGGCCGGTGCTTTTGCGAACCGGGAGGCCGGGCAGGCACGACATCAAAACATCTCCGACTAAGGGAGCATTTGTTTCCCGGCCGGAGGCCTGATCTGCTCAGCTTTCCGCCTTGCCTAACCCCCGTCACCTCCGGCATATTCCGCGCCCGGAGGCGGCGTTCCGGACGGGCTCCAGGACCTCCGGGATGGCGAAGCAACAAGGACAGCGCGGCGCGTCGCGCGGGCAGGGGGAAATCTGTTTGGCCGATGAGTTCATTCTCGAAACGGAAGGCTTGACCAAGGAGTTCGCGGGCTTCTTCGCCGTCCGCGACGTTGCGCTCAAGGTTCGCCGTGGGAGCATTCATGCGTTGATCGGCCCGAACGGCGCCGGCAAGACGACGTGTTTCAATCTTCTGACCAAGTTCCTCAAACCGTCTGCCGGTAAGATCCTGTACAAGGGGCAGGACATCACCGCGATGGCGCCGGCCGACGTCGCCCGCATGGGACTTGTCCGTTCGTTCCAGATCTCGGCGGTATTTCCGCATCTCACCGCGCTGGAAAACGTCCGCGTCGCGCTGCAGCGCCAGCACGGCAGTTCCTTCGATTTCTGGCGCTCGAAGTCGGTGCTCAACCGTTTCAACGATCGCGCCCGCGAGCTGCTGAACGATGTCGGCCTCAGCGAGTTTGCCAATACGCCCGCGGTCGAAATGCCCTATGGGCGCAAGCGTGCACTGGAGATCGCAACCACGCTCGCGCTCGACCCGGAGATGATGCTGCTGGACGAGCCGATGGCCGGCATGGGCCACGAGGACATCGACAAGATCGCGGCACTGATCAAGCGCATCTCCGCGAAATACACCATCCTGATGGTCGAGCATAATTTGAGCGTCGTGGCCAATCTCTCCGACATCATCACGGTGCTGACGCGCGGGCAGGTGCTCGCGCAAGGTCATTACAGCGAGCTCACCAAGGACGAGCGCGTCAAGGAAGCCTACCTGGGAGCCGGTCATGCCTGACACTGCGATCGCCGAGGCTCCGGCAAGGGCTGCGACCGGCGGAAACATCCTCCAGGTCCGCAACCTCGAAGCATGGTACGGCGAGTCCCACATCCTGCACGGGATCAACTTCGACGTGAATGCGGGCGAGGTCGTCACCCTGCTCGGGCGTAACGGCGCCGGCAAGACCACCACGCTGAAGTCGATCATGGGCATCATCGGCAAGCGTGCCGGTTCGGTGAAGTTCAACAACCAGGAGATCATTCGCGCCACCTCCGACAAGATCGCGCGGATGGGCATCGCGTTCTGCCCGGAAGAGCGGGGGATATTCGCCAGCCTCGACGTGCGAGAGAATTTGATGCTGCCGCCGGTGGTCCGCGAGGGCGGACTGCCGCTGGAGCAGATCTTCGATCTGTTTCCGAACCTGAAGGAGCGGCTGAACAGCCAGGGCACGAAGCTGTCCGGCGGCGAGCAGCAGATGCTCGCGATCGCGCGCATCCTGCGCACCGGCGCGAGCTTCCTGATGCTGGACGAGCCGACCGAGGGCCTTGCGCCGGTCATCATCCAGCAGATCGGTCATACCATTGCGCGGCTCAAGAAGGAGGGCTTCACGATCCTCCTGGTCGAGCAGAACTTCCGCTTCGCATCCACCGTCGCCGATCGTTATTATGTGGTCGAGCACGGCAAGATCATTGACGGGTTCTCCAATTCGGAGCTCCCCGCCAACATGGACAAGCTCCACGCCTATCTCGGCGTCTAGAACTGCCAGAGAAGACTTCAAAAAAAGGAAAGTTGCATGAAGACCAGGTCGATTGCGTCATTGCTGCTGACCACCGCGCTCACCTTCGCCGCAGCAGGCGTCGCGTCCGCGCAGGACAAGGCCGTCAAGATCGGCGCGCTGTCCGATCAATCCGGCCTGTACGCCGATCTCGGCGGCCCCGGCTCGACGCTCGCCGCGCAGATGGCGGTTGAGGATTCCGGCCTTGCCTCGAAGGGCTGGAAGATCGACATCATCTCCGGCGATCACCAGAACAAGCCGGACATCGGCACCGCGATCGCGCGGCAGTGGTTCGACGTGGACAAGGTCGACGTCATCGTCGACGTGCCGAATTCCGGCGTGGCGCTCGCCGTCAACAACGTCATCAAGGAGAAGAACGGCGTCTACATCAACTCGGGCGCAGCGACCTCGGACCTCACCAATGCGCAGTGCTCGCCCAACACCGTGCACTGGACCTACGACACCTACATGCTGGCTCATACCACGGGCCAGGCGCTGGTGAAGGCCGGTGGCGACAGCTGGTTCTTCCTGACCGCGGACTACGCCTTCGGTGCGGCGCTCGAGCGCGACACCACGTCCGTCGTCACCGCCAACGGCGGCAAGGTCGTCGGCGGCGTCAAGCATCCGCTGAACACGCCGGACTTCTCCTCCTTCCTGCTGCAGGCGCAGGCTTCCAAGGCCAAGATCATCGGCCTCGCCAATGCCGGCGGCGATACCACCAACACGATCAAGCAGGCGGCCGAGTTCGGCATCGTCAAGGGCGGCCAGAAGCTCGCGGCGCTGCTGCTGTTCCTCACCGACGTCAAGGCGATCGGTCTGGAGACGGCGCAGGGCCTCAACTTCACCGAGACCTTCTACTGGGACATGGACGACAAGACCCGGGCCTTCTCCAAGCGCTTCTCCGGGAAGATGAAGAACAACGCGCCGCCGACCATGGTGCAGGCGGGCGTCTATGCGGGCGTGCGCCACTATCTCAAGGCGCTGGAAGCCCTCGGCGGCAATCCTCATGACGGCGTCAAGGTCGTCGAGAAGATGAAGTCGATGCCGACCGAGGACGATCTGTTCGGCAAGGGCGAGATCCAGCCCAACGGCCGCACCATCCACAACGCCTATCTGTTCGAGGTGAAGAAGCCCTCGGAGTCCAAGGGGCCGTGGGACTTCTACAAGCTGGTCGGAACGGTGTCGGGCGATCAGGCCTTCACGCCGCTGGCCGAAAGCAAGTGTGCGCTGCTCAAGAAGTAGGATAACCGCCCGCGGGCCTTGGAGCCTGCGGGCGACTTTCAGGGAACGCCGAAGGGACCGGGTGCGGGATCGATGCAGGCTCTTTACGCTCAGCTACTGGTGGGACTGATCAACGGCTCGTTCTACGCGCTGCTCAGTCTCGGGCTTGCCGTGATCTTCGGCATGCTCAACATCATCAACTTCGCCCATGGCGCGCTCTATATGATGGGCGCTTTCGTCGCCTATTTCCTGCTGAACCTCGGCGGTATCAATTACTGGTGGGCGTTGCTGCTGGCCCCGATCATCGTGGGCATCTTCGGCATGATCCTGGAGCGGACCATGCTGCAATGGCTGACCGGGCTCGACCATCTCTATGGCCTGCTCTTGACCTTCGGCATCGCGCTGATCGTGCAAGGCGTGTTCCAGAACTATTTCGGCTCCTCTGGCCTGCCTTACGCCATTCCGGACCAGCTCAAGGGCGGCATGAATCTCGGCTTCATGTTCCTGCCGATCTATCGCGGCTGGGTCGTCGTGTTCTCGCTGGTGGTGTGTCTTGCCACCTGGTTCCTGATCGAGAAGACGCAGCTCGGCGCTTACCTGCGCGCCGCCACCGAAAACCCGACGCTGGTCCGCGCCTTCGGCATCAACGTGCCGCGCATGATCACGCTGACCTACGGGCTCGGCGTCGGCCTTGCCGCGCTCGCCGGCGTGCTCTCGGCGCCGATCAACCAGGTGCGCCCGCTGATGGGCGCCGACCTCATCATCGTGGTGTTCGCCGTGGTCGTGATCGGCGGCATGGGATCGATCATGGGCTCCATCATCACCGGCTTCGCGCTGGGGGTGATCGAGGGCCTGACCAAGTATTTCTACCCCGAGGCCTCCAACACCGTCGTGTTCGTGCTGATGGTGCTGGTGCTGCTGGTGAAGCCGACGGGATTGACGGGAAGGGCGGCCTGACATGACAACCCTGACGGACGATACGCTGCAGGCAACCCCGCGCGCAGTGCGCGACGAGATGATCGTATTCGCAGTGATGGCGCTGCTGCTGGCGGCGGTGCCCTTCACCGGCGTCTATCCGTTCTTCGTGATGCAGGCGCTGTGCTTTGCGTTGCTCGCCTGCGCCTTCAATCTTCTGATCGGCTATGGTGGCCTGTTGTCGTTCGGCCACGCCATGTTCTTAGGGACCGCCGGCTATTGCAGCGCGCATGCCCTGAAGGTGTGGGGCCTGCCGCCGGAACTCGGCATCCTCGTCGGCGTCGCCGCGGCTTTCGCGCTCTCGATCGTGACCGGCTACGTTTCGATCCGCCGCCAGGGCATCTATTTCTCGATGATCACGCTGGCGCTGTCGCAGCTGCTGTATTTCATCTACCTCCAGGCGCCGTTCACCCATGGCGAGGACGGCATCCAGGGCATTCCGCAGGGACGCATGTTCGGGGTGCTCGATCTCTCCAACCCGACGGTTCTGTATTACGTCGTGCTGGTCGGCTTCCTCGCCGGCTTCCTGCTGATCTTCCGCATCATCAATTCGCCGTTCGGTGAGGTCCTGAAGGCGATCCGCGAGAACGAGCAGCGCGCCATCTCGCTGGGCTACCGCACCGACCAGTACAAGTTCCTGGCCTTCGTCCTGTCCGGCACGCTGGCGGGCTTCGCGGGAGCGCTGAAGGTGTTCGTGGCCCAGAACGCCTCGCTCACCGACGTGCATTGGTCGATGTCGGGCGAAGTCGTGCTGATGACGCTGGTCGGCGGTCTCGGCACCATCTTCGGCCCCGTGGTCGGCGCCTTCGTGATCATCGCCATGCAGCAATATCTGGCGAGCTTCGGCCAGTGGGTGACGGTGATCCAGGGCTCGATCTTCGTGATCTGCGTGCTCACCTTCCGCCGCGGCGTCATCGGTGAAATCGCCCATTACTTCAGGCGTTCGCTCTAAGTCGTTGATTCGACGAAAAGTTAGCCATCGGCTGAAAGCGGTGGATGATCCGGCTCCGCGGGCGCGAGGTAGCACGCGCGCGGACCGAAAATGGTCTATGACAGTTTCATGACGGCCCATCCGGGCCCGGCCATTATCCAACCGGTAGCCTGCCCCATGATGCGATGGTTTCGCGCGTTCCTGCCCAAGGAAGAACGGTTCTTCGACCTGTTCGACCGCCATGCCCAGACGGTGATCCAGGGCGCGATCGCGCTCCAGGGCGTGCTCAACGGGGGTGAGGAGACGCCGGTCTATTGCCAGCGCGTCAACCAGTTCGAGAACGATGCCGACAACATCACCCGCGAGGTGTTGACGGCGGTGCGCCGCACCTTCATCACCCCGTTCGATCGGGGCGACATCAAGAACCTCATCACCTCGCTGGACGATGCCATCGACCAGATGCAGCAGACGGCCAAGGCCGTGATGCTGTTCGAGGTCCGCACCTTCGAGCCGCCGATGCGGGAGATCGGCGCGCTTCTGATCGAATGCGCCAATCTGGTCGGCCGCGCGCTGCCGCTGATGCAGTCGATCGGCAAGAACGTCGCCATGCTGACTGCGATCACGGAGGAACTCGGCAAGCTCGAGGGCCGCGTCGACGATCTCCACGACATCGGGCTGAAGGAGCTGTTCCTCAAGCATCGCGACGGCAACGCGATGGACTTCATCGTCGGCGTCGAGATCTACGACCACCTCGAGAAGGTGGCCGACCGCTTCGATGACGTCGCGAACGAGATCAACAGCATCGTCATTGAGCAGGTATAGGGCGGGGCTGCCGTGGATGCTGCGTTGGGTGTTCCCGTCCTGGTCGGATTGATCGCCGTCGCGCTGCTGTTCGACTTCCTGAACGGCCTGCACGACGCCGCCAATTCGATCGCGACCATCGTCTCGACCCGCGTGCTGCGGCCGCAATTCGCGGTGTTCTGGGCCGCGTTCTTCAATTTCGTTGCCTTCATGGTGTTCGGCCTGCACGTCGCCCAGACCATCGGCACCGGCATCATCGATCCCTCGATCGTCGACGCCCAGGTGATCTTCGCAGCCCTCGTCGGTGCCATCGTCTGGAACATCGTCACCTGGGCGCTCGGCATCCCATCCTCGTCCTCGCATGCGCTGATCGGCGGCCTCGTCGGCGGCGGCATGGCCAAAGCGGGGATTTCGGCGGCGGTGTGGAGCGGTCTGTCGAAGACGGTGCTGGCGATCGTGCTGTCGCCGCTGGTCGGTTTCCTGCTCGCGATGATGCTGGTCGCGATCGTATCGTGGCTGTCGGTGCGCTCGACGCCGTTCGCGGTCGACCGCGCCTTCCGCATCCTGCAATTCGCCTCCGCCTCGCTCTACTCGCTCGGCCATGGCGGCAACGATGCACAGAAGACGATGGGCATCATCGCCGTGCTGCTGTACTCGCAGGGCCATCTCGGCAATGAGTTCTCGGTGCCGTTCTGGGTGGTGCTGTCCTGCCAGGCGGCGATGGCGCTGGGCACGCTGATGGGCGGCTGGCGCATCGTCCGCACCATGGGCCTGCGCATCACCAAGCTGACGCCGATGCAAGGTTTTTGCGCCGAGACCGGGGGCGCTGCGACCCTGTTCATGGCGACCTTCCTCGGGGTTCCCGTCTCGACCACCCACACCATCACCGGCGCCATCGTCGGCGTCGGCGCGGCCCGGCGCGTCTCGGCGGTGCGCTGGAACGTCGCAAGCTCGATCGTCTATGCCTGGGTGATCACGATCCCGGCCTCGGCCATCGTGGCCGCGCTGACCTGGTGGGCGGTCAGGATCTTCGTCAGGTGACGTGCTTCAACCCGACGATGCCGGCCACGATCAGCCCGATGCTGGCGAGGCGGAACGCCGTCGCCGGCTCCCCGAACAGGACGATGCCGAGCGTGGCGGTGCCGACCGCGCCGATCCCGGTCCAGACCGCATAGGCGGTCCCGACGGGCAGCGATTTGAGTGCTACTCCGAGCAGGATCACGCTGCCGGCCATCGCCGCGAGCGTGATGACGGAGGGAACAAGCCTGCTGAAACCCTCGGTGTATTTCAGCCCGATCGCCCAGGTGATCTCGAGAAGACCGGCGACGAACAGGATGCTCCAGGCCATGACGACCCTCCATTCACGGCAGGGTCGTCCCCGCGGCTGATATGCTGGTGGGATAGGAGGGCCGTCCCTCCCAGCGGCCGATATGGGGCTGGCCGGAGGGCTCTGCAATCACCAAATGAGGCTTGATCAGGCCCATTTTCCCTGCCAAACGCTCCCGCCATGTCCGACATCGCCACCACCGCAGCCGAATCGCCGGCCCGTTCCCCGCTCGCCACCGAGGTGGCGCGGCGGCGGACCTTTGCGATCATCTCCCATCCCGACGCCGGCAAGACCACGCTGACCGAGAAGCTGCTGCTGTTCGGCGGCGCCATCAATCTCGCCGGCCAGGTCAAGGCCAAGGGCGAGCGGCGCAACACGCGTTCGGACTGGATGAAGATCGAGCGCGAACGCGGCATCTCGGTCGTGACCTCGGTCATGACCTTCGAGTTCGAGGGTCTCGTGTTCAACCTGCTGGACACGCCGGGCCACGAGGACTTTTCGGAAGACACCTATCGCACGCTCACGGCGGTCGATTCCGCGGTGATGGTGATCGACGCCGCCAAGGGCATCGAGGCGCGCACCCGGAAGCTGTTCGAGGTGTGCCGTCTGCGCGACATCCCGATCATCACCTTCATCAACAAGATGGACCGCGAGAGCCGCGACGTGTTCGAGCTGCTCGACGAGATCGAGAAGACGCTGGCGCTCGACACCACGCCGATGACCTGGCCGGTCGGCCGCGGCCGCGACTTCCTCGGCACCTATGACGTCGTCAATGGCGGCGTGCGCCTGCTCGAAGGCGGCGGCGCCAAGACCGGCGCGGCGCAGCAGATCGAGATCGCCGAGCTCGCCAAGCTCAACGCCAACCTCGATGTCGGCGCAGTAAAGGACGAGCTCGAGCTCGTCACCGAGGCCTCGAAACCGTTCGAGCTCGGCGCCTTCCGCGAGGGCCATCTGACGCCGGTCTATTTCGGCAGCGCGCTGCGCAATTTCGGCGTCGGCGATTTGCTGGAAGGTCTCGGCAGGTTTGCGCCCGAGCCGCGCGCGCAGGAGAGCGACCAGCGCAAGGTCGAGGCCACCGATCCGCGCATGAGCGCCTTCGTGTTCAAGATCCAGGCCAACATGGATCCGAACCACCGCGACCGCATTGCGTTTGCGCGCCTTTGCTCGGGCAAGCTCAGCCGCGGCATGAAGGCCAAGCTGGTGCGCACCGGCAAGAGCATGCCGCTGTCGAGCCCGCAATTCTTCTTCGCGCAGGACCGGTCCGTGGCGGACGAGGCCTTCGCCGGCGACGTCGTCGGCATTCCCAACCACGGCACGCTGCGCATCGGCGACACGCTGACCGAAGGCGAGGACTTCACCTTCGTCGGGGTGCCGAGCTTTGCCCCGGAAATCGTCCGCCGCGTCCGTCTCACCGACGCGATGAAGGCGAAGAAGCTGAAGGAAGCGCTGCAGCAGATGTCGGAAGAGGGCGTGGTGCAGGTGTTCCGCCCGCGCGACGGCGCCCCGGCGCTGGTCGGCGTGGTCGGCGCGCTCCAGCTCGACGTGCTGAAGGCGCGGCTGGAGGCGGAATATTCGCTGCCCGTCGAGTTCGAGGTCAGCGAGTTCCAGCTGGCGCGCTGGGTCTCCTCGGAGGACCGCAAGAAGCTCGACACTTTTATTGCCGCCAACACCTCGAGCATCGCCGACGACGTCGACGGCGATCCTGTGTACCTGGCGAGAAACGAGTTCTATCTCGGCTACACAAGGGAACGGGCCGAGGGCATCGAGTTCACCAACGTCAAGGACGTCAAAAAGAAGGGATAGGGGCTGCTCCCTCCAGTGCTGCATTGAGCCCCAGCCTCCGCCGTCATGCCCCGGCTTGACCGGGGCATCCAGTACGCCGCAGCCCATCGATTCAATCACGACGTCTTGGAGTACTGGGTCGCCCGGTCAAGCCGGGCGACGAGTGCCTGAACGCGAGCACGTGAACAGCCGCAGGCTTGACGTGGTCGGAGGCGATGCCACCTTCATTCCATGTGGCGCGGCATTCTCGTTCTCATCCTTCTGACGATCTCGCCGATCGCTGCCGAAGCGCAGCGACGCCAGATCAATCCGATTCCGTTCGCGCACGAGCCGTGCAGTGTGCTCGACTATCGGCCCTGCACGCCGTCCTATTGCAGTCCGCTCGAGCCCGGCCCCTGCATTCCCGAGATGGACTATCCCTATGGGCAAAATCTCCAGCTGACGATTGAGAGCGTCCCGTCCGAAGCCGATCGCGCAAGATACCAGAAGCCGGATCACGATCTCGACACGATCGGCGACCTCTTCGCCGAGCTGCGCACTTGCTGGTCGCCGCCAGCGGACAATGCGAGGGCGGGCATGCAGATGGCGGTGCGCTTCAGCTTCAACAAGGCGGGCGGCCTGATCGGGCCGCCGCGCTTGACCTTTGCGACCGCGGGCGTGCCGGCAGATATCCGAACCACCTATCTTAACGCGATCAATTCATCGCTGAAGGCCTGCCTGCCGCTGAAATTCACCAGCGGTCTCGGTGACGCCCTGGCCGGCCGGCCGATCGCGATCCGCTATGTCGACAACCGGGAGCTCGGAAAATAGCTCCATCCCCTCATCCTGAGGAGCGCGTTCTTCACGCGCGTCTCGAAGGATGAAGGCCGAGGTGCGACGGCCGGGCCTTCATGGTTCGAGGCGCCGCGCAAAGGCACCGCTCCTCACCATGAGGGGTGAGAGTTGCGAGCGGCCGCCAATCGATGATACCTCGGGGGCGGGGCTGCTTTGCGGGGAGGATGTCGTGGGTCTGCTGGTCATGATCCTGGGGCTCGTGCTGTTTTTCGGGGCCCATGTTTTTACGACGAAACGCGAGGCGCGCGCGCAGGCCATCGCAAGCCTGGGCGAGGGGACCTACAAGATCCTTTATTCGGTGGTCTCGCTTGCGGGGCTGGCGCTGATCATCTGGGGCTTCTCCCACTATCGCAGCTCCGGCTGGATCGACGTCTGGCATCCGCCGAAGGCGTTCAAGCACATCACGCTCGCGCTGATGCTGCCCGCCGCCATCCTGGTGGTCGCCTCCTATTTGCGCGGCCGCATCTATGCGACGCTCAAGCACCCGATGCTGGCCGGCATCAAGCTGTGGGCGGCCGCGCATCTTCTGGCCAACGGCGATCTCGGCTCCATCATCCTGTTCGGCTCGTTCCTGGGCTGGGCGGTCTATGACCGCATCTCGCTGAAGCATCGCAAGGATGCCGGCGGCCCGCCGATCCCGGTCGGCGGCGTCACCAATGATCTGATCGCGGTTGCCGTCGGCGTCGTTGCCTATCTGGCGCTGGCCTTTGCGTTCCATCCCGTCGTGATCGGAGTTCCCGTGGTGGGTGTCTAGCCGATCAGCGCAAGACGGCTCCCCGTCCCCATGCACGGAAGGTGACAAAGCAACGAGCCGAGGCCTCCGATGGACTGGTCGCAATCAAAAATCCCGCCAATGCATCTCGAGGCGCGCTTTGGCGATCGGGTGGTGCCGGCGTTCTGCGACCGGCCGGACAGTCTCTGGGCAATGATCGCGGAGGCCTGCGCCCGCAATCCCGATGGCGAAGCGCTGATCGCAGGTGATGTCCGGCTGAGCTGGCGCCAAGCGCTGGCGCGGGCCGCGCGGATCGCGGCGGGCTTTCGCAAGCTCGGCCTGCAGCGCGGCGATCGCGTCGGGATCCTGCTCGGCAACCGCATCGAATTTCCGCTGCTGCTGTTCGCCGCCGCCCATGAGGGCCTCGTCACGGTGCTGCTCAGCACGCGGCAGCAGAAGCCGGAGATCGCCTATGTCCTCGCCGATTGCGGCGCCAAGATCCTGATCCACGAAGCGGGGCTCGCCGAGCGGCTGCCCGCATCGCCTGATGTCCCCGACGTGATCCACCGCATCGCCGTCAACGACGATCCGCATCGGTCACGTTTCGCGGTGCTCGCGGACAATGCTCCGGCGGAGGCTCCAGTCGAGACGGGGGAGGAGGACACCGCGATGATCCTCTACACCTCGGGCACCACAGGCAAGCCGAAGGGCGCGATGCTGGCCCATTGCAACATCGTCCATTCCTCGATGGTGTTCGTGTCCTGCCTGCAATTGACGCAAGCGGACCGGTCGATCGCAGCCGTGCCGCTCGGCCATGTCACCGGCGTCGTCGCCAACATCACCACCATGATCCGTTGCGCCGGCGCGCTGATCATCATGCCGGAATTCAAGGCGGCGGAATATCTCAAGCTCGCGGCGCGTGAGCGCGTCACCTACACGGTGATGGTGCCGGCGATGTACAATCTCTGCCTGCTCCAGCCCGACTTCGACAGCTATGATCTGTCGAGCTGGCGCATCGGCGGTTTTGGCGGCGCGCCGATGCCCGTTGCTACCATCGAGAAGCTCAAGGCGACGATTCCCGGCCTCAAGCTGATGAATTGCTACGGCGCGACCGAGACGACGTCGCCCTCGACCATCATGCCGGGCGAATTGACGGCAAGCCATATCGACAGCGTCGGGCTGCCGTGTCCCGGCGCGCGCATCGTCGCGATGGATGCGGACGGGCGCGAGCTTCCTCCTGGCGAGATCGGCGAGCTCTGGGTCCAGAGCGCCTCCGTCATCAAGGGCTACTGGAACAACCCGAAGGCGACGGCCGAAAGCTTCACGGCGGGTTTCTGGCACTCGGGCGATCTCGGCTCGGTTGACGCCCAAGGCTTCGTCCGCGTGTTCGATCGGCAGAAGGACATGATCAATCGCGGCGGCCTGAAGATCTATTCGGCCGAGGTTGAATCCGTTCTGGCCGGCCATCCCGCGGTGATCGAGAGCGCGATCGTCGCCAGGGCCTGCCCGGTGCTGGGCGAGCGCGTCCACGCCGTGGTGGTGACGCGCGCACCCGTTGCCGAGGCCGACTTGCGCGCCTGGTGCGCCGAGCGGCTGTCCGACTACAAGGTCCCCGAGACCATGGCCATCACATCTGAGCCGCTGCCGCGCAATGCCAATGGCAAGGTGCTCAAGCGGCAGCTGCGGGAGCGCCTGGGAACCTGAGCCGGGCAGGCGGCCTCCGGGCTTCGGCCGGGTGGTTAACGCCTTGATCGGGCTCGCTTTGCCTTGCCACCGCCATATCGTTAGGGTACCTCGCCGCCACACGGGGACGGGATTCCTGACGCGAACGCTTTGGCGCGCGCACCCGGACGGGCATGGGATTAGCATAAGTGTCTGAATTATTTGACGAAGTCGACGAGGAAGTACGTCGCGAACAGCTCAAGAAGCTGTGGGACAAGTATTCCATCTACTTCATCGCCCTGATGGTGCTGATCGTGGCCGCCGTCGGCGGCTGGCGCGGATATCAATATCTGGAGGCCAAGAAGGCCGCCGAGGCCGGCGCGGCCTTTGAGAAGGCCGTCGAGCTGTCCGAGCAGGGCAAGCACGCCGAGGCCGAGACCGCCTTCACCGAGCTCGCCGCCAAGGCCCCCTTCGGCTATCGCACCCTGGCGCGGCTGCGCGCTGCGGCCGAGGCTGCCAGCCGCGATCCCAAGGCCGCCGCCAAGCTGTATGACGACATTGCCGCCGACCGCGGCGTGGGCGGCGAATGGCAGGATCTGGCCAGGATGCGTGCCGCCGGCCTCCTGGTCGACAGCGCCTCCTATGCCGACATGCAGCAGCGGCTGGAGGCCTCCGCCACCCCCAAATCGACCTTCCGCCACACTGCGCGCGAGATGCTGGCGCTGTCGGCCTGGCGCAACAACGACATGACCGCGGCCCGCAAATGGCTCGACACGATTGCCGAGGACGGCGAAACGCCATCCGGCCTGCGTTCTCGTGCCGAGGCGCTGGCGGCCCTGCTGCCGCCCGTCGCCAAAAGCTGACCAAGAGCTGACCGACGGGCTCTCTGACCTGACGAGATAAGATATGCGCCGCACGCCACGCTTGATCGCAGCCGCCGTCCTGATCGCCTTCACCGGCGTCCTGGGCGGCTGCTCCAGCTTCGATCCAAGCGACATGCTCGACTTCCTCGACACCAAGAAGAAGCTGCCGGGCGATCGCAAGCCGGTCTTCCCCGAGGGCGTTCCGGGCCTCGAGCAGGGCGTCCCGAAGGAAATGTACAAGGGCGCCCAGCAGCCAAATCCGAATGCGCCCGCCGTCGCGGCTCTGCCGACCGAGCCGCCCCCAGCCGAGCCGGCCAAACCGGCCAAGGGTGCCAAGGCGAAGAAGACCCATCAGCCGGCGGCGGCTGCCGCCGCACCGGCTGAGGCGCCTGCCGGCGAGGCCGATGGCGAGGTCCAGCCCGAGGCCGCGCCGCCCACCGCTGCGCCCGCGCCCAAGCAGAAGATCGTGCGCAAGCGCACCACCGCGCCGCCGCCGGATCAGCCGGTCCAGCAGGCGCAACCGACCCAGACCACACAGCAGCAATCGCAGGGCGGCTTCCCGGCGCCGCTGCCGAGCGGCAGCTTCTCGCGCTGATTTTTCCATTGCATTGACAGGCGCGGCCTTCGCAGCGCACGAATGACCGATGTCCTTCACGATCGCCATCATCGGCCGGCCCAATGTCGGCAAATCGACGCTGTTCAACCGCCTGGTTGGGCAGAAGCTCGCGCTCGTCGATGACCTGCCCGGCGTCACCCGCGACCGCCGCGAGGGTGAGGCCAAGCTCGGCGATCTCCAGTTCACCATCATCGACACCGCCGGCCTCGACGAGGGCGCCAGGGGCTCGCTGACCGCGCGCATGCAGGAGCAGACCGAGACCGCGATCGCGCAGGCCGATGCGCTGTTCTTCGTCATCGATGCCCGCATCGGCCTCACGCCCACCGATCGCGCCTTCGCCGATTTCGCCCGCAAGGCCAACAAGCCGGTGCTGCTCATCGCCAACAAGAGCGAAGGCAAGCACGGCGATGCCGGCGCGATGGAATCCTTCGCGCTCGGCCTCGGCGATCCCATCCAGATCTCGGCGGAGCATGGCGAGGGCATGGGCGAGCTCTACGACGCGCTCGCCAGGCTGATGCCGGAGCCGGTCGAGGACGACGAGCTCGATGACGACGAGCCACTCTCCGAGGAGGAGGCCGCGACGCGCCCGATCCGGGTCGCCATCGTTGGCCGGCCCAATGCCGGCAAGTCGACGCTGATCAACCATCTGCTCGGCGAAGAACGTTTGTTGACCAGCCCGGAAGCGGGCACCACGCGCGATTCCATCGCGGTCGAGATCAACTGGAAGGGCCGCGATTTCCGCGTGTTCGACACCGCGGGCCTGCGCCGGCGCTCGCGCATCGAAGAGAAGCTGGAAAAGCTCTCGGTCGCCGACGCGCTGCGCGCCGTGCGCTTTGCCGAAGTCGTCGTGCTGATGATGGACACCCAGAACCGCTTTGAGGAGCAGGACCTCCGTATCGCGGATCTGATCGAGCGCGAGGGCCGCGCAATCGTGCTTGCCGCCAACAAATGGGACCTGATGGAGACCAAGGGCGGCGGCGCCATCTCGAACTTGCGCCGCGATGCCGATCACTGGCTGCCGCAGGTCAAGGGCGTGCCGATCGTTGCGGTCTCGGGCCTGATGGGCGAGGGCATCGACCGCCTGATGCAGGCGATCCAGGACGCCTACGCGATCTGGAACAGGCGCGTGCCGACCGCGGCGCTCAATCGTTGGTTCGAGCAGGCGATCCAGGCCAATCCGCCGCCCGCGGTGTCCGGCCGCAGGCTGAAGCTGAACTACATCACGCAGACCAAGGCGCGTCCGCCGAGCTTCGTGCTGTTCTGTTCGCGCGCCGACGCGGTGCCGCAATCTTACCTGCGCTACCTCACCAATTCGATGCGCGAGACCTTCGAACTGCCGGGCACGCCGGTGCGCATCACCCTTCGCGAGAAGGCCAATCCCTTCGCGCACAAGCGCAAGCGGCCGTCATGAGCGCCGGCGAGGCGATGGCGCAGGGCGCAGCTTACATCGTTGGACTGGCGCCGAACGATTAGAAGCGGCCCACCACGTCTGATCTGCGGAAATGAAAGAGGTGGATTGCGCCTCGCACCGAACGACTTCCTATTTCTTCACCAGCGGGCAATCGCTCGCTTCGAGCGGCTTGGCCGCGTCTTCCGGCGCGATGGCGGCGACCAGCTTGTAATAGTCCCACGGTCCCTTCGACTCCTCCGGCTTCTTCACCTCGAACAGATAGGCCGGGATGAGACGGCGGCCGTCGGCGCGCAGCGGGCCCTTGCCGAACAGCGGATCGTCGGTCGGCAGCTCCTTCATCTTGGCGACGACCTTGGCGCCGTCATGCGGATTGGCGCCGAGCGCGTCCATCGCCTTCAGGTAATGCAGGATGCCGGCATAGAGCCCCGCGACCGTCATCGACGGCATCGAGCCCTTGGGCGAAACCTTCTGGAAGCGCTTCGACCATTCGCGGGTCTGGTCGTTGAGGTCCCAGTAGAAGGACTCGGTGAAGGTCAGGCCCTGCGCGGTCTTCAGGCCCAGCGAGTGCACGTCGTTGATGAACAGCAGCAGCGCGGCGAGCTTCTGACCGCCGGAGACGATGCCGAACTCGGCGGCCTGCTTGATGGCGTTGGTGGTGTCGCCGCCTGCATTGGCGAGGCCGATGATCTTCGCCTTGGACGACTGCGCCTGCAGCAGGAAGGACGAAAAATCGGAGCTGTTGAGCGGGTGCTTGACGCCGCCGAGCACCTTGCCGCCATTGGCCGTGACGACGGCGCTGGTGTCGCGCTCGAGCGCATGGCCGAACGCGTAGTCGGCGGTCAGGAAGAACCAGCTGTCGCCGCCGGCCTTGGTCAGCGCCTTGCCGGTGCCGTTGGCGAGCATGTAGGTGTCGTAAGTGTAGGAGACCGTGTTCGGGGTGCAGGCCTTGCCGGTGAGATCAGCGGTGGCCGCGCCCGAATTGAGCAGCACCGAGTTCTTTTCCTTGACGAGGTTGTTCACTGCCAGCGCCACGCCCGAGCTCGGCGTGTCCGAGATGACGTCGACCTTGTCGTTGTCGATCCATTGCCGGGCGATGTTGACGCCGATGTCGGGCTTGTTCTGGTGATCGCCCGAAAGGACCTCGATGGTCCAGCCCTTGGCCTTCAGGCCGGAATCCTCGACCGCCATTTTCACGGCGGCGACCGAGTTCGGGCCGCCGATGTCGGCATAGAGGCTCGACATGTCGTTGAGCACGCCGATCTTGATGGTCTTGTCCTGGGCGTAGGCGGATGTTGCAAAACCGAAAGTGGCGCATGCCAGAAAAGCCGCAGTGCGGCGCGCGAATGTCGTCATGAAAGGTCTCCTCCATTGTCAAATATTCGGACGGCTCTCTTGCGGAGCCTTGTTCCTGTCGATGGCTCTACCGTGTCCCACGGCCGGCGGCAATGCACCTAAAGCCGGATGGCGCTGCGTCCTGGAGCATGATCCGGGAAAGTGTGAAGCGGTCTTCCGAAAAGATCATGCTCAAATAATAAGCTAAAGCGCGATGACTATTCGTCGCAATCTCATCGCGCTTTAGCGTCATCCATCGGTTAACTTTTGGGCAAAATGCGTTGAGACGCTATTTGAGCGCGTCCGATGTCAGCTTGAACTTCTGGATGCGCTTTCCGGTATCGACCTCGGCGGTATAGACGTTACCCTTGGCGTCGATCGCCATGGCATGTACCCAGTGGAACTGGCCGGCGTTGCGGCCGCTGTGGCCGAAGCTGCCGGCCACGCTGCCGTCGTCGCGCTTGATGACCCGGATCTCGTTGTTCTCGCCGTCGGCGCTGAGCAAATAGGTCTGCTTCGGATCGGGCCAGATCGCGACGTCCCACACGGCGCCGTTGCCGAGCGTGTTCTTCTCGAAGAAAAACTCCTTCACGAAGGTGCCGTCCTTCCTGAACACCTGGATGCGGTTGTTGATGCGGTCGCAGACATAGACGAGGCCGTCATTGGCGAGCTTCACGCAGTGGACGGGATTTCCGAATTGCTGCGCAACCGGGGCCTTGGGATCGTAGGGACCCTGCTTGTCGTCGTTGGGCTTGTTGCCATAGGCGCCCCAGTGTCGCTTGTAGGCGAGCGTCGTCGCGTCGAACACGATGACGCGGCGGTTGCCATAGCCGTCGGCGACGTAGATCTCGTTCGCCTCCTTGTCGATCGCGGTCTCCGCGGGCTTGCCGAGCTGCGTCGTGTCGTTGCTGCCGAGGCTCGGCGCGATCTTGCCGATCTGGGCGACGAACTTGCCGTCGAGCGTGAACTTCAAAATGGCGTTGTCGTTGTCGGCATTGCCGCCGACCCAGACGAAGCCGCGCTCGTCGACCTCGATGCCGTGCTCGCGGCCGACCCATTCATAGCCTTCGCCTGCGCCGCCCCATGAGCGCAGCAGATTGCCGTCGCTGTCGAATTCGAGCACGGGCGGCGCCGACACGCAGCATTTCGAGCGCGGCGGGTTGAGGCTCGCACCCTTCTCGTCGTCGGTGAGCGAGCGCGGGCGATGGATCACCCAGATGTGGCCCTGCCAATCGACGGTGATGCCGCCGACCTGGCCCAGGATCCAGTTGTTCGGCAGTGGCTTTGGCCAGGAGGCATCGACGGCGAAAGTCGGCGCGTCACCCGCAGTCGCCGGACCCGGAAGCACGAATGCGATGGCCGCGATCAGGATGGAAAGGGCGTGAGAGATATATGCGAGCGCACGCGCAGAGCCTGCGCGATCATGCCATGGCGCCATGGCAACCTCCCTTTTTGTTGGCTTGCGGCTTGCTGCCGAGCGCGGGCAGTCAATCGCGGGGAGGGCCTCAAGTCAATCAGGCGGGCGAGCGGAAGCTCATCAGGCTGCGGGTCTTGTAGTCGTAGAACCTGCCGGTCTCGGTCCAGTCGGGCGCGCACAGCGGCACGATGAACTCCGCGACCTGCTCGGGCGTGTCGAGCGTCTCGGGGTCTTCGCCCGGCATCAGGGTGGCGCGCATGCGGGTGCGGATCGGCCCCGGGTTGAACAGGTTGACGCGCAGCTTCGTGTTCGCGGTCTCCTGGGCCCAGGCGCGCGCCAGCGTTTCCAGCGCGGCCTTTGACGCCGCGTAGGGGCTCACATAGGCGGTCGCCTTGTTGGCGGCGCCCGAGGTGATGAAGACGGCGCGGCCAGCGTCGGACTGCTTCAGCAGCGGCTCCATGCAGCGGATCAGCTGGAAGTTCGCGGAGACGTTGACGGCCATCACGTCGTTGAAGGCCTTCAGCTCGATATGGCCGATCGGCGAGGAGGGCCCGAGCACGCCGGCATTGCCGACGAGGATGTCGAGCCTGCCATAGCGCTCGTGCAGGCCGGCGCCGAGGCGCGCGATGCCATCGGAGTCGGTGAGGTTGAGCGGGACCAGCGTGGCGCTGCCGCCCTCCTTGCGGATCTCGTCATCGAGCTCTTCCAGGCCGCCCTGCGTCCGCGCGGTGGCCACGATATGCGCGCCGGCTTTGGCCAGGGCCTTTGCCGTGGCGAAACCGATGCCGCGCGAGGCGCCGGTGACGAGAGCGATGCGGTCGGCGAGGGGTTTTGTCATGGCGGGGTTTTACAGGCGTGGACGGCCGGGACAAGCCCCAGCGCCCTGTCATTCCGGGGCGGTCCGCAGAACCGAACCCGGAATCTCGAGATCCCTGGTTCGATGCTTCGCATCGTCCGGGGATGACGCCGTCGGCGTCAGCTCGCCTCCGCCAGTAGCGACAGCTGCCGCGGCTGCGGCTCGGTCTGGGTCTGGTCGGTGAGATGGGTCGGATAGGCCCCGGTGAAGCAGTGGTCCGAGAACTTCGGATTGGCGGGGTCGCGGCCGGGCTCGCCCATGGCGCGGTACATGCCGTCGATCGACAGGAAGGCGAGCGAGTCGGCGCCGATGATCTCGCGCATCTCCTCCAGCGAATGCGTCGCTGCGAGAAGGCCGCCGCGATCGGGCAGGTCGATGCCATAATAATCGGGATAGAGGATCGGCGGCGAGGCGAGGCGGAAATGCACTTCCTTGGCGCCGGCATCGCGCATCATGCGCACGATCTTCTTCGAGGTGGTGCCGCGCACCAGCGAGTCGTCGATCAGGATGATGCGCTTGCCTTCGATCGCGGCGCGGTTGGCCGAGTGCTTCATGCGCACGCCGGACTCGCGGATGGCCTGGGTCGGCTGGATGAAGGTGCGGCCGACATAGTGGTTGCGGATGATGCCGAGCTCGAACGGCACGCCGGAATACTGGCTGTAGCCGACCGCGGCGGGCACGCCGGAATCCGGCACCGGCACCACGACGTCGATCGGTACGTGGCTCTCGCGCGCGAGCTGCGCACCGAAGGCCTTGCGCACTTCGTAGACCGAGCGGCCGTGGACGATGGAATCCGGCCGCGAGAAGTAGATGTATTCGAAGATGCAGGGGCGCGGCGCCATCGGCGGGAACGGCTTGTGGATGTCCTGGCCGTTCTCGTCGAACACGATGACCTCGCCGGGCTCGATGTCGCGCACGAATCGCGCGCCAATGATGTCGAGCGCGCAGGTTTCCGAGGTCAGGATCGGGCAGCCGTCGAGCTCGCCGAGCACCAGCGGGCGGATGCCGCGCGGATCGCGCGCGCCGACCAGCTTCTTGTTGGTCAGCGAGACCAGCGCATAGGCGCCCTCGATCTCGCGCAGCGCGTCGATATAGCGTTCGATGAAGCGGGCGCGCTTGGAGCGCGCGACCAGGTGCAGGATCACCTCGGTGTCGGTGGTCGACTGCATCATCGCGCCGTGCTTCACGAGCTCGCGGCGCAGCGTCAGGCCGTTGGTGAGGTTGCCGTTATGGGCGACCGCGAGGCCGCCGGCATTGAGCTCGGCGAACAGCGGCTGCACGTTGCGCAGGATGGTGGCGCCGGTGGTGGAATAGCGGACATGGCCGACCGCGACACTGCCGGGCAGGCGGTCGATCACCTCGCGGCGGGAGAAGGTGTCGCCGACGAGCCCAAGGCGGCGTTCCGAGTGGAAGCGGCTGCCGTCATAGGAGACGATGCCGGCGGCTTCCTGGCCGCGATGCTGGAGGGCGTGGAGGCCGAGCGCGGTGATGGCGGCGGCGTCGGGATGGCCGTAGATGCCGAACACGCCGCATTCCTCGCGCAGTGTATCCCCTTCCAGATCGTCCTGAAGCTCCAGCGCGGACGGGCCCAAACCGGCCTTGGCGTCGAGATCAAGTTGAGCGTCCTGGTCAGGGTGTCGCATCTCGTTCGCGCCTCTCTCTGGGCTCAAGTCAACGTGCCGCGGGTTTCTCGATCAGCTTTTTCAAACTGTCACGAGCCGGTTTACTGTATCCGTCGCCACTGCCCGAAGGCTGCTGCTCGGAATCAGCTTGATCATCATCTGGTTTGTTTTTCTTGAATCTCTTCAAGATGGTGTTCTCGGGGTCGTCAGGCAAGAGGGCCATCAGCCAATCCCCGGTTCCCTGGAGCACCACGCGGGACTTCGCCCCGGTGACCCAGTCCGGGCGCTGCTTGTCCGGGACCAGCCAGGTGAAGAACAGGAAGGCGACTACGACGATCAAAAGCCCGCGAGCCAGGCCAAACAGGAAGCCGAGGGTGCGATCCAGCGCGCCGATGCGCGAATCCAGGATCATGTCGGAGATCCGGACCGTGATCACGGACACCACGACGAGGGTGCCGACGAACACGCCGGCGACCACGACCACGCTCGCCACCGTGTCGTTGTTGAAATAGGTTTTCGCGGTCGGCAGCAGCTTCGAGAACGAGTACAGCGTCACGATCGCCGCCGCGCCCCAGGCCGCGATCGACAGGATTTCGCGCATGAAGCCGCGGACCATCGCGAGCAGGCCCGAGATCAGCATCACACCCAGCAGGATCAGGTCGAGGAGTGTTACTGGCATCGGCTGGTCTGGTCCGCTCGTACTTCAAAGGTGCTCAGCGAATCGGTGTTTGGTCGCCGCCCTAAAAGAGGGGTAGACGGCGGTGCCGGCAAGGCCGCAACCACGCAATCCCATGCTGCTTTTGTGACGGCTGTATAGCGGCGGTGGCCCCCGACGTCACCTCCGGCTACCCCTCTCCACGGCGGAATCTTGCTGGTGTGGCATTTTTCTCTGCCGGACCGCCGGATTCGCCCCGGCGAGAGCCTTTGGCGGCGATCTCGGCCACCAATGTGGTCAGGCTGTTGACCGCGTTCAGGGACAATCCGGCGTCGCCGCCGGCATCGCCCCGGGCCGATTCGGGCAGCACGGCGCGCTGGAAGCCGAGCTTTGCGGCTTCCTTCAGCCGGGCCGGGGTCTGCGCCACCGGACGCACCACGCCGGACAACGAGATTTCGCCGAAATAGACCGCATCGGTGGCTAATTGCGCGTTGACCAGCGAGGACACCAGTGCCGCCGCGGCGGCGAGGTCGGCCGCCGGCTCGTGGATGCGCAGGCCGCCGGCGACGTTCAGATAGACGTCGTGGCTGGACAGCTTGACCCCGCAATGGGCCTCCAGCACCGCCAGCACCATGGAGAGCCGGCTCGGATCCCAGCCGACCACGGCGCGGCGCGGGGTGCCGAGCGAGGTCGGGGCGACCAGGGCCTGCAATTCGACCAGGACGGGCCGCGTGCCCTCGATGCCCGCGAAGACTGCGGTCCCGGGCGTGCCGAGATCGCGCTCGGAGAGGAACAGCTCGGAGGGGTTGGTGACCTCGCGCAGGCCAAGCCCCGTCATCTCGAACACGCCGATCTCGTCGGTCGGTCCGAAGCGGTTCTTGACGGCGCGCAGGATGCGGAATTGCTGCGAGCCTTCGCCCTCGAACGACAGCACCGCGTCGACCATGTGCTCGACGACACGCGGACCCGCGATCTGGCCGTCCTTGGTGACGTGGCCGACCAGGATGATGGCAGCGCCGGTTTTCTTCGCGAAGCGGATTAGCGCCTGCGCCGAGGCGCGCACTTGCGTGACCGTGCCGGGCGCGGATTCCACTGTGTCGGTCCACATCGTCTGGATCGAGTCGATGACGATCAGCCGGGGCACCGCGCCTTCCGACAGCGTCGAGACAATGTCCTCGACGGAGGTCTCGGCCGCGAGCTGCACCGGCGCATCCGACAGGCCGAGACGCTCGGCGCGCAGGCGCACCTGCGCGACCGCTTCTTCGCCGGAGATGTAGACGATGCGATGGCCTGCGCGCGCGAGCATCGAGGTTGCCTGCGTCAACAGCGTCGATTTGCCGATGCCGGGATCGCCGCCGACCAGCAGCACGGAGCCGCGGACAAAACCGCCGCCGGTGACGCGGTCGAGCTCGGTCATCCCTGAGGACAGGCGCGGTGCATCCGGGCTCTTGCCGGCAAGGCTCTCCAGCGCGAACGTTCGCCCCTTGCGTTTGGATCGGATCGAGACCGGCACGCTGCCGCTGGTGTCTTCTTCGGCGAGCGTGTTCCACTCGCCGCAGGACTCGCACTTGCCCTGCCAGCGGTTATAGGCCGCGCCGCAGTTCTGGCAGACGAAGGAAAGCGTGTTCTTGGCCATTGGGAGATGTTGAGTCGGAGGTGTCGGGGTCTGCTGATAGCACGAAATGGCGGGCCCTGAGCCCGATCATCCCGCGCCCCATATGGCAATCCAACGCGACCGGTATACCCTTTGTTAGCTCTAGGGAGCGGCGCCGCACTGGACTTTGCCAAATGTTAGCGGACCCAGGGCCAGTTTCGGAACCGATACGGGATGGCGCCAAAAATGACGATATGTTTGCGGATACTGCTCGCTGTGGGCATGGCCTGCGGCGTGCTGGCGCCGGCCGGCGGTCTTGAGGCGGCTGCCGCCAAATCCCTCAACATCGTCTTCGTGAGCCCCGGCAAGACCGGCGAGGTCTATTGGGACATGGTTGCGCAGACCATGCGGGCCGCCGGCCGCAAGCTCGATGCGCGCGTCGAGGTGCTGACCAGCGAGCGCAATTACCGCACCATGCAGGAGCTCGGGTTCGGCGTGGTTGCGCGGCCCGACAAGCCCGACTTCCTCATCCTCTCGAACGAGGAATCCGCCGCCGTTCCGATCCTCGAGGCGGCGGAGGCCGCCGGGATCAGGACGCTGCTGCTGTCGAACACGCTGACCGGCGAGGACGCGAAGCGCCTTGGGCCGCCGCGCCAGAAGCTCAGGACCTGGCTCGGCGACATCACGACCGATCTCCAGACGGCGGGCGCGCGGATGGCGAACGCGCTGATCAGCGCGGCGCGCGCCGAGAAACGGCAGAGCCCGGACGGCAAGATCCACATTCTCGGCATCGGCGGCGACGAGGTCACGCCGGCCTCGATCGCGCGCAACGCCGGTCTCGAGCTTGCCGCGGGCGCCGCGCCCGACGTGGTGGTGGACCGGATGCTGTTCGCCAACTGGACGCAGTCCGAGGCCGAGCAGGTCACGGCGAATTACCTGGCTTGGGCGGCACGCAAGGAGATCCGGCCCGCCGGCATCTGGGCCGGGAACGATCCGATGGCGCTCGGCGCGCTCCGCGCCATCACCGCGGCCGGCCTCGTGCCTGGCCGGAACATCGAGGTGGTCGGCCTCAACTGGTCGGAGGAGGCGCTGCGCGAGATCGAGGCCGGCCGCCTGCTGCTGACCGACGGCGGGCACTTCCTGCTCGGCGGCTGGTCGATCGTGCTGCTCCGCGACTATGCCGACGGCTGCGATTTCGCCGACGCTTCGCCCCGCGTCGAGGTCAAGACATCCGCCATCACGCGCGACAATCTCGCCTCCGTCAGCGACCTCATCAAGACGCGCGCCTTCGACCGGATCGATTTCACGCGGTTCAGGGCGAAGGCGGGACATTGCGGCCAATATGACTTTTCCCTCGAGGCGCTCATCTCGTCCCTGGCGCGTCCGGACGGCGCCGGTGATTGATGCGCGAGGGTGAGGCGATGACCGGTCCTGATCGCAGCGCGCAGGGTGCGCCGCGGCGCTTGCGCTCGGTGGTCCGCGCGATGATCTGGGCCACCGCGCCGGTCCTGCTGCTGGTGCAATTGTTCGCGTCCGCCGGCGTCGAGGCCACCAGCTTCTGGTCGCAGATCCGCCAGCTCGACGCCCGCATTGCCCGTACCGCCGACAGCCGCGCCGAACTGATCGCCGAGCCGCTCTGGAAGATGCGTTACGACCGGGTCACGGGCGTGCTCAACGAGATCATGCAGGACGAGACCATCACGGCGGCCGCCGTCTACGACGACACCGGGGTTGCGATTGCCCGCGTGGTGGCGCGCCCCGCGGACCAGACCGTCGCGGAAGTCTCGCGGCCCATCAAGTACAGCAACGGCAACATCGCCGTGCAGGCGGGTCGCATCGCGATCGCCTATTCCTACGCCACCGTATATGCGGACACGGGGAGCCGGCTGATGCTGCTGCTCATCGTCGGCCTGCTTGCAACGCTCGCCACCGTGGTGGCGATGCGCATCTCGGCCAACATCTTCATCGGCCGGCCGCTTGCCGCGATCATGTCGGCGATCCAGCGCAGCAAGCAGGACGGTCGCGCCTATCCGGCCGAGATCAGATCCGCGAACGAATTCGGCCAGCTCGCGCAGGCCTTCAATGCCATGCAGTACACGACGTCGGGCGCGCTCGACCGGCTCGGCCACATGGCGTCGCACGATCCGCTCACGGGCCTGCCCAACCGACGCTCGCTGACCGAGCGCCTGGCGACCCTGAGCTGCGATGCAGGCTCGCCGGACTCGCTGATCGCCCTCTGCTTCATCGATCTCGACGATTTCAAGGGCATCAACGACACCTTCGGCCATGATGCCGGCGACCGATTCCTGGTGCACATTTCCGAGCGTCTTCGCGAGGCGGTCGAGCCGCAGGACTGGGTCGCGCGGCTCGGCGGCGACGAATTCGTGGTGATCCGCCCCGAGGTCGGCAATGAGGCGACCGCGCAGGCCTTCGCGCGCCAGCTGCTGGATGCGATCTCGGCGCCGATCCGGCTGCACGACAAGCAGGTCGTGCCGCGCGCCAGCATCGGCCTTGCCGTCCGCCGCGCCGGCGATCCCGAATTGTCGCACCTCCCGGCGCTTGCCGACATCGCGCTCTACCATGCCAAGAGCAAGGCGCCCGGCACCGTCGCGGTGCTGGACGAAGCGCTGCAGCGCGACTATCGCCGCCGCAGGGATCTCGAGCTTGCCATCCCCGCAGGCTTCGCCGAGGGACAGTTCGAGGTCTGGTACCAAGGCCAGGTCGACCTCGAGAGCGCGGCCGTCGTCGGCCTCGAGGCGCTCATTCGCTGGCGCCACCCTGACCATGGCGTGATCGGTCCCGGCGAATTCCTGCCGCTGATCGAGCGCAGCGGCAACAATGCACGCCTGACCCGCTATGTGCTGACCGACGCCTGCCGCGCGCTGCAGCGTCTTGCCGCCGCCGGCAGGCCGGAGATCAGGATCGCGATCAATCTGCCGCCGTCCGAGCTCGCCGACCATTCGCTGGCCGCCGAGCTGCGCGCGACCTGTACGCGCTTCGATGTCGCGGCATCGATGCTCGAGCTCGAGATCACCGAGGGCTCGCTGATCAACAACATCGCCAGCGCCTCCGAAACGTTGCATCGGCTGCGGCGGCTGGGGGCCACGATCGCGCTCGACGATTTCGGCACGGGCTACTCTTCGCTCGCGCATCTCAGGCGCTTCCCGCTGGACAAGGTCAAGATCGACAAGGCGTTCATCAGCGAGATACCCGATAGCGCCGAAGACAAGGCGATCGTCGGCGTCATTGCATCGCTCGCCGGCACGCTGGGCCTTACGCTTGTCGCCGAAGGCATCGAGCGGGCCGAGCAGGCCGAGGCCATGCGCGAGATGGGCGTGGCGCTCGGACAGGGCTATCTCTACCACCGGCCGCAGCCGCTCGCGGCGGTGCTGCAAGGGCTCGAGCGGCGGGCTGTGTCCGACAGTCGTGCCATTGCGGAGAGCCCGTCGATCGCGCCCGAATTCGCCGCCTGAGTGCCGTTCGTTACGGCTGCGTCGCGTTCCAGAGCATCGAGAGTCCGGCCGCGATCATGATCGCGTCCATCAAGAGGCGGAACACCTCCGGCTTCAGGTGCAACACGAAGCGCTTTGCGATGAAGGCGCCGGACATCAGCGATGCTCCCGCGATCAGGCCTTTGACGAACACGTCGCCGGTCAGCGCGCCGAAACGTTCGAAGGTCACGGACTTCGCGAAATAGAGGCCGAGCGAGGAGGCCGCTTCGGTCGCGAGGAAGGCGCCCTTGGACAGGCCATAGAACAGGAACAGCGGCACGCTGAGCGGGCCGGTCGAGACCACGATACCGGTAAGATAGCCGATGACCGCGCCGCCGATCGCGAGATGCCAGAGATTGGCCTTGAGGTCGTGCCGCGCCAGCCAGTGCCGCACCGGCACCATCCCAATCAGGAAGACGCCGATGGCGAGATCGACGGCGTGCGAGGGCAGGGCCAGCAGCGTCCGCGCGCCGAGCGCGGCGGCCGGAATGCCCGTGATCGAATAGGCCGCGCAGGCTCGCCAGTCGACCTCGCGCCACCAGGCCAGGATCCGCGAAAAATTCGCCATCACCGAGGCCACCGCCATGATCGGCACGGCCTCCTTCGGCCCGTAGGCATAGACCAGCACCGGCATCAGCATGATCGACGACCCGGTGCCGACGATGCCGGAAATGGTGCCGGCGATGAGGCCGACGGTGAGGACGAAGAGAAAGGCCAAGGGCAGCGGCTCCGGGAATCGGAGGAATGTAGCCCGGACAGTGTTGGAGGTGAATGCAACTGCCGCATGGTTGGTATCGTCCCGGGCTGGGTCGAGACGGCATTGCGGAGATGTCGTGCGACGCTGCGTCTACTCGTCATTGCGAGTGTAGCGAAGCGAATCCAGGCTGTTACCGCGGGGGAATTCTGGATTGCTTCGCTACGCTCGGAATGATGGAACGTGGGCATCAGACTAGCGCAGCCTCAGGCGAGAGATGAGATCGCCGCCCGCATCGGCCTGCCGGCCTGCGCGCCGGGCTTGAGGCACTTTTGCCGCCGCTTCGCATCCGACCTGGACGGCGGTTTGCAGCGGAACCTTCTCACGGCCGCGCGGCGGCAACGGCCAGGTTGGCGCCCTTGCCGCCGAAATGCGTCTGGTAGGACGGGGCGAGCACCGTCCGGCCGGGAATGACCGGCACCTGCGCGGCCAGATCGATGTTGAGCGATCCGAACACCAGGATCATGGCGGGATGTCAGCCTTGCTCGTCCATGACGCGCAGCTTCTCGACGCGGCGACGAAAATCCTCGTCGGTGGAGAATTCGGCGGAGAGGTAGGACGAGACGAGGTCCACGGCGAGCCAGGCGCCGACGATCTGCGCGCCGATGCACATGACGTTCACATCGTCATGCTCGACGCTCTGGTGCGCCGAATGCACGTCGTGGCAGACCGCGGCGCGAATGCCCTTCATCTTGTTGGCGGCGATGGACGCGCCGACTCCGGTACCGCAGACCATGATGCCGCGTGCGGCTTCGCCCGAGGTCACCTTCTGCGCCACGGCGCGGGCGATGTCGGGGAAGTCCACCGGCTTGTCGTCATGGGAGCCGACGTCGATGATGTCGTGGCCGAGCTTGCGGATGTGGTCGATGACGGTCTGCTTGAGCGGCCAGCCGGCGTGGTCGGATCCGATGACGAGACGCATGTGATGTCCTTCTTGATTTGGCGTTGGCCGTGACAGCCGCAAAGCGGCTGTCACGGATCTCTCTGGTTCAGCTACGCATGTCCGCCGGCAGATCGACGCCGTGGAATTTCTTGTAGATCGCGTTGAGCTTGCCGTTCTTGACGTTCTCGGTGATCCAGGCGTTGAGCTTGTCCATCAGGCGCTGCTCGCCCTTCTTCAGGCCGATGGCGAGGTCGAAGGTCGCCAGCGGAATCTGGGACTCGAACACGCGCGAGGGATTCTTCACCCCGATCTGGTTGATGATCGTCGCGGACGAGCCGACGCAATCGACCTGGCCGGACACGGCCGCCGTCACCATGGTGGCGTCGTCATCGTAGCGGGCGATCTTGAGATCCTTGTCCTTCATATTGGACAGGGTGGTGTCCTGCGTGGTGCCGCGCGAGACGCCGATCGACTTGTCCTTCAGGTCGGGCCAGTCCTTGACGGTCGAGGATTTCAGGCAGCCGACGTCGGATTGCAGCGTCGCATAGCGCTTGGTGAAGTCGATGACCTTGGCCCGTTCGGGCGTCACCGACAGGGTCGAGATGATGATGTCGGCCTTGCCGGTGAGGACGTTGGGGATGCGGGTCGCACCGGTGGTCTGGATGAACTCGAGTTCGAGCCCCCAGTCCTTGGCGAGCAGCTGCGCAACTTCGACGTCCGAGCCGGTCGGCTTCATGCTCGAGTCCATCATGCCCGAGGGCGGGATGGCGAGGTCGGTCGAGATCCGGATCTTCTTGGCCTGGGTGATGTCGTCGAGCAGATCGGCCGACGCGGGCGTTGCGGCCATCACGATGAGGCTGCACAGCGCGGCGGTGGCGCCCAGCAATGTCTTTTTGGTCATCTTGGTTTTCATCTCCCTGTTATGATTTTAGATTTCCCGTCCCCACGAATTGCGTGAGTTCGGGTGTGGTCGGCGACGTCAGGATCGAGGCGGGTCCGGTCTCGTGGACCTTGCCGCGATGCATGAACACGATCCGGTCGGCGATGCCTTTGGCAAAGCCCATCTCGTGGGTGACCATCACCATGGTCATGCCGTCCGCCGCGAGTTGCTCGATCACCTTCAGCACTTCGGCGGTGAGTTCGGGATCGAGCGCGGAGGTGACCTCGTCGAACAGCATGACCTTCGGCTGCATCGCCAGCGAGCGGGCGATCGCCGCACGCTGCTGCTGGCCGCCGGAGAGCTGCTCGGGATAGGCGTGCAGCTTCTCCTCGAGCCCGACCTGCGCCAGCACCTTTCGCGCGAGATCCTTGGCCTGGCCTGTCGCCATGCCCTTCACCGCGCAAGGCGCGAGCGTGATGTTCTGCTCGATCGTGAGGTGCGGAAACAAATTGTAGCTCTGGAACACGATGCCGACGTCCTGGCGCAGCGCGCGCAAATCGACGTCGGGACGATCGACGCGGTGGCCGCAGACGATGATCTCGCCGCCGTCGACCTTCTCGAAGCGGTCGATGCAGCGCAGCGCCGTGCTTTTGCCGGAGCCGGAGCGGCCGATCAGCGCCAGCACTTCGCCGCGCTCGACCGCAAAGGAGACGCCGTCGAGCACCCGGAGAGGGCCGAAGCTCTTCTGCACGTTGCGGAGCGATACGATCGGTTCGGGGGAGGAGTTCTGCTGCATGTCAGGCCGGTGCGAGGTTGGACCTGCCGTGCCCCATCCGCCGCTCCAGCCTCTGGCTGAACAGCGACAAGGGATAGCACATGGCGAAATAGGTGACGGCGATGATGGCGTAGATGGCGAACGGCTCGAACAGCGAGTTGTTGACGATCTGGCCCGAGCGCATCAGTTCGACGAAGCCGACCACCGAGGCGAGCGAGGTGTTCTTGATGATCTGCACCATGAAGCCGACGGTCGGCGGCGTCGCGATGCGGATCGCCTGCGGCAGGATCACCCTGATCATGCGCTGGGTCCGGCTCAGTGCGAGGCCTTCGGCGGCCTCCCATTGCGGCTTCGGCACGGACTCGATGCAGCCGCGCCAGATCTCGCCGAGATAGGCCGCGACGTAGAGCGTCAGCGAGGCGCTTGCCGCCGCGAGCGGCGAGACCTTGAGGCCGATCGCGGCGAGGCCGAAATAGCCGAGGAACAGGATGACGAGCAGTGGCGTGCCCTGAACGAGCTGGACATAGGCTGCGCTGGCGAGCCGCACCGATTTCAGCGGCGAAATGCGCGCCAGCGCGATGACGAATCCGACGATGCCGCCGCCGATCAGCGCGATCACCGACAGGCCAATGGTCCAGAGGGCGCCCTGGCCGAGGAACATCAGATGATTGATGTTGAGATGTCCGCCCATGCCCATCTCACAGTGGCGTGCCGAGCTTGCGCCGGCGTGGGAACAGCACGAGGCCGAGGCCCCAGAAGCCCGCGCGCATCGCCAGCGACAGGATGACGTAGAGCACGGCGACGATGATGTAGGTCTCGAACGCGCGATAGGTGTCCGACTGGATGTAGTTGGCAACCGCCGTGAGTTCCTCGGCCGAGATCTGCGAGCAGACCGAGGAGGCCAGCATCAGCAGCACGAACTGGCTGGTCAGCGCCGGATAGACCTTCTCGACCGCCGGCAGCAGGATGATGTGCCAGTAGATCTGCAGGCGCGACAGGGCCAGCCCTTCGGCCGCCTCGATCTGCCCGCGCGGGATCGCCTCGAAGCCGGCGCGCATGATCTCGGCGGTGTAGGCGCCGACATTGATCGTCAGCGCGGCCACGGCCACTGCGAAGGCGGAGAACTTCAGCCCGAGGCTGGCGAGGCCGAAATAGACCAGGAAGATCTGCACCAGCAGCGGCGTGTTGCGGATGGTCTCCACATAGGCCTTGCAGACGCCCGCGGTCAGCGCGTTGTGCGTGCCGCGCCCGACCGCCGCGAGCGTGCCGAGCAGGGCGCCCAGCACCGTCGCGAGGGCGGCCAGCTCCAGCGTCAGGACAGCGCCGGCGAGAAAGCTCGGCCAACGCTCCAGCACTGCGGGAAAGTCGAGTTGCAGGCTCATCGCCGTCGCTTCAGCCGGTGGTCTGGTTGGTCATGCGGTCATAGACGCGGAACAGGGCCTGGTTGCCGTTGCTGCCTTCGCCATGGGCGCGCGCATCGACATATTGGCTGGTGACCAGCGCGGTGCCGGGCAGGGGCACATTCAGGGCCTGCGCGTGCTCCTGCACCAGGCGAAGGTCCTTGAGCTGCAGATCGATCCGGAAGCCGGCGGATACGTCGCCCGCGATCATCGCCGGGCCGAGCTTGTCGAGCATCCAGGAGGCGGCGGAGCCGCCGAGCAGCACCCGGCGCAGCAGATTGAGGTCGAGGCCCGAAGCGCGGCCGAGCGCCAGCGCCTCGCAGATCGCCTGGATGTTGATGCCGCAGATCAGCTGGTTGCAGAGTTTTACGGTCTGGCCGGCGCCGGACGCGCCGACATGGGTGATGGTGGTGCCCATCGCGCGGAAGAACGGCTCGGCCTGCGCGAAGGCAGCAGCATCGCCGCCGGCCATGATCGAGAGCGCGGCGTTCTTGGCACCGACGGGCCCACCCGAGACCGGTGCATCGATGAAGCTGACCCCAATCTTCTGCAGGTCGGCATGGATGCGGCGGACCGCGACCGGCGAGATCGTGCTCATGTCGACGATCAGCTTGCCCGATGGCGGCGACTTCAGGAGGCCGTGCTCCCCGTAGACGGTCGCCTCGACATGGGGCGTGTCGGGCAGCATGGTGATGACGATATCGGCGCCTTCGGCGGCATCGGCAGGGCTGTTGGCGCGGATCGCGCCTTCCTTGACGCCATCGGTCAGGGCGGCCTCGTCGAGATCGAAGACGCGGACCGCGTGGCCTGCCACCAGCAGGTTGCGTACCATCTCGCGGCCCATCGTGCCGATGCCGATGAAGCCGATCTTGCCCTTGTCGTTCCGTCCCATGTTATCGATCCGTTTCTTGTTCGTTTCTCGGTCCGTCAGCGATCAGGCGCTGGCCTTGTCGATGTCGCCGACGATGGCGCGCCTGCGATATTCGTCGCCGATGGCAAAATGCTTGCGCAGCGTCGCATCCGCGCGCTCCGGATCGCGGGCGATGACGGCTTCGAAGATGCGGCGGTGGTCGTCGATCAGATAGGTCTTCATCGACGGGAAAGCCTGCACCAGCTCGCGGCGGCTGCGATGCGAATGCGTCAGCAGGCCCGCCATCGAAGAGTGCAGTACCGTCAGCGTCTCCGAATGCGAGGCGACGACGATGGCACGGTGGAATTCGAAGTCGGCCATGCCGCCGGCATCGGCCTCGTCGATCGTCTCTGCGATCTTGGCGAGGGCGCGCTGCAGGCGTTCGAAATCAGCAATGTTGGCGCGCTCGCAGGCGAGCCGGATGGCCTGACATTCGATCGCGACGCGCGCCTGCATGACGTCGTCGAGCATGTCGGCCTGCTGGGCCAGCGCGAAGGTGAAGAAGTCGTTCAGCACCGAGACGTCCGGCCGGGTCACCACGGTGCCGATGCGGTCGCGGATCTCGACGATCCCGAGCACGGTGAGTGCGCGCAGCGCCTCGCGGACGATCGGGCGGCTGACGCCGAGCAGGCTCGCAAGCTCGCGCTCGGAGATCAGGCGGTCGCCGGGCTTGAGCGAGCCTGCGAGCAGGCGCTCGCGCAGGAAGGCGAACACCTTCCCGAACCCTTTTTCTCCTTCAGCGGTCCGCTTGAGTTCCACGTCCATCGCATTTGGTCTGATCTTGGTCAGACCAGTATGCTAACCAAGCGGCTGAGGTCAAGAGGGCAGGGTTGCGTGGTGGGCTGCGAGGCGGCTTCAAAGCGCGGCTAAGGGCTTGAAGCGGCGTGCGCTGGCTACTGTGCATGGGGTTGTTTTTTTTCACTTTGCTGTTGCGGCCCCGAAGCCACCAATCCATGCAGGCCGAAGTGCGGGCCGTGCCTTGCTGCTGACAGCATGTTGGCAGCAGCGCCCGGCTACGACCGTCTCCTGACAAACGGGAGAGCGGGTCATGCCGATCGAGGCAAGCTGTCATTGCGGTGAGACGGTGTTCGAGGTGACGGAGGCGCCCTCGAGCGTCACGCGCTGCACCTGCTCGCTCTGCGCCAAGCGCGGCGCGCTGTGGGCCTATTACACGCCGGCGCAGTTTCGCCTGCTGTCGCCGGCGCACAATGTCGCGACCTATCTCTGGGGCAGCCGCACGGTCAGACATCATTTCTGCGCCAATTGCGGCTGCGGCACCTATTCGGAATCGCCGGACTGGTCGAGCGGCAAGCCCGATTTCGACAATCCCAAGGTCGCGGTGAACGCGCGCCTGTTCGACGATTTCGATCTCGATGCGGTGCCGGTGAACATGATCGACGGCAGGAATCTGTGGTGAGCGATGCGGACGCGCATCGCCCTGCTGCGCGCCCATCCTCTTGAGACCCTTTTGAAAAGCTGGTTTGTTCCGGGCCTGGAAAAGGGGAGGAAACCCATGATGCGTCTTTTTGCGCGAGTGATGCTTGCAATGTGTCTGGCCGTTGCGGCCGGCTTCAATGCACAGGCGCAGACCAAGCCGAGGGTCACCGCGCTGGGACCTGACTTTCCCAAGGCCGCTTTGTTCGTAGGCAACAGCTTCTTCTACTACAACAACGGCATGCCCGGGCATCTCACCTTCATGGAGCGGGCTGCTGACGCCGAGAACAAGGCGGCCTATCGCAACACAATGGTCACGATCGGCGGCTCCGGCCTCGACTGGCACGACATGGACAATCTGCTGCGGCCGGGCGGCATCGGCGCCTATTCCTTCGACGAGCAGAACGTCGTCATCTTCAACAAGCCGGGCAAGCAGTTCGACGCCGTCGTGATGATGGATTGCAGCCAGTGCCCGATCCATCCACAGTTGAAGGACGCGTTCACGACCTTCGCGAAGAAGGACAGCGAGATCGTCCGCGCCCACGGCATGCGGCCGGTGTTTTTCATGTCCTGGGCCTATGCCGACAAGCCGGAGATGACGGAAGCACTGGCCGAGGCCTATACGCTCGCCGGCAATGCCAACGAAGCGCTCGTCATCCCCGCCGGCCTTGCCTTCGCGCGCGTCCGCAAGCTTGCGCCCGAACTCAATCTCTACGCGCCGGACAAGCGGCATCCGAGCCCGGCAGGCACGTATCTGGCCGCCTGCGTGACCTTCGCCGCGCTGACCGGACGCACGCCGGTCGGCAATTCCTACAACATGGGCCTCGATGCGGAGACGACGCAGCTCTTGCAAAAGGCGGCGTGGGACACCGTGCAGGACTATTACGGACGATAGCCTCTAGCGCGGTAGGCCACGCCTTGCGGTTTGCGCTTTGCGCAGTCCGCAAAGCTGACCCTACGACATCATCGTTCCTTCAACGCCACCCACGCCGGCGCATGATCGCTCGCGCCATCCTCGCCACGGACCTTCTTGTCGACGCCGGCCTTCGCCAGCCGCGAGGCGAGCGCAGGGCTGAGCAGGAGATGATCGAGCCGCAGCCCCGCATCGCGCGGCCAGCGGTTGCGCTTGTAATCCCAGAACGTGTAGATGCGCTTCTCCGGATGCAACGCGCGGATCGCATCGCACCAGCCTTGTTCAACCAGCGAGGCAAACGCCGCGCGGCTCTTCGGCTGGATCAGCGCATCCTTGTCGCATGAGCGCGTCGGATAGATGTCGATCTCCGTTGGCGCGACGTTGTAGTCGCCGGCGAGCACCACGGGCAGATCCTGCTTGATGAAGGTCTTCGCGTGGCGCTTGAGCCGTGCGAACCAGTCGAGCTTGTAGTCGAATTTCGGCCCCGGCTGCGGATTGCCGTTGGGCAGGTAGATGCTGGTCACGATGATGCCGCGCACTGCGGCCTCGATGTAGCGTGCCTCGTGATCGTCGCGGTCACCCGGCAGGCGATCGCGCGTGAGCAACGGCTCGGTGTTGCGGGCAAGGATGGCGACGCCGTTCCAGGTTTTTTGTCCCCGCCACACCACGCCGTAGCCGGCCTTTTCGATGGCCGCCGCCGGAAAGTCGCCATCACTCGCCTTCAACTCCTGAAGCGCGACCACATCGGGCTTCGTCGCGCGCAGCCATGCCAACAGATTGGGCAGGCGGCGGTTGACGTTGTTGATGTTGAATGTCGCGATCTTCATGTAGAGCTACCGGCTCCTGCCTGCCGTGTTCCGGAGATACCATGTCCAAGTTGAGCTTTGCCGCCATTGCATTCGTCGTCGCGTTCTCCGGGGCCACTTCGGCACAGTCAGCCGAAACGCGCGGTGCCTGCAAGGCGGACTACGACAAATTCTGCGCCGGCATCGCGCCGGGCGGCGGCATCGTCGCCTGTCTCAACGCCAAGCGCGACCAGCTCAGCACCACCTGCAAGGCGGCGCTGGACAGCAGGAAGAAGAAGTAGGCAAGCGTCGTCTAGCCCGACAGCGGCGCGGCTGAGGGCTGCTCGATCGGCGGCGGTGAGGGCGGCTGCGCGACGTTCAGCGCGGGCTCCGGCGTTACCAGCGGCTCGACCACGTTGCCGCCCTTGTAGACGCGGGCATAGCGGTGGCCGAGGCTGGTCAGCACCTCGTAGCCGATCGTGCCGAAATGATGCGCGAGCTCGTCTACGGTGATGCCTTCGCCGAGCAGCGTCACCATGTGGCCGCGCCGCACCGCGTTCGGCGGCAGATCGGTGATGTCGATGGCAATCAGGTCCATGGAGACGCGGCCCGCAATGGGGCAGCGCTTGCCCGCGACGATCACCTCGGCGCCGCGCGTGCCGTCGTTGGAGCTGGCGGCGCGGAAATAGCCGTCGGCATAGCCGACCGCGATGATCGCGAGCTTGGTCGGCCGACGCGCGGTCCAGGTGCCGCCATAGCCGACGCCTTCGCCGCGCTCGACATTGCGGATCTGCACGATGCGCGCCTTGAGGTCGACGACCTGCTGCATCGGATTGTCGGCTTCCGGCGTCGGGTTGACGCCATAGAGCGCCGCACCCGGCCGCACCATGTCGAACTGGAAGGGCGCGCCCAGGAAGATGCCGGAGGAATTGGCGAGCGCGGCCGGCACGCCGGAAAATTCGCTGGCGATGGCGCGGAAGGAAGCGAGCTGCTTGGCGTTGACGGGGCTGTTGAGCTGCTCGGCCGAGACCAGATGGCTCATCACCAGCGTGATGCCGTGATCGCCGGCATTGATGCGGGGGATGATGGCCTGCGCTTCCGACAGCGTCAGCCCGAGCCGGTTCATGCCGGTGTCGATGTGGATTGCGGCGCCGCCGTTCCAGCCGGTGCGGCGGCAGAACACGTCCCACTCGGCGAGCTCGTTGAGATCGCCGATCACCGGCCGGCAGTTGATCTGGGCGTAGTGCTCGCCGGTGTTCTGGAAATAACCGCCGAGCACGTAGATCGTGGGCTCCGGCACGGCCGCGCGCACCTTGCGCGCTTCCTCGATGGTGGCAACGAAGAAGGTCCTGCAGCCGGCCTTGCTCAGTGCGCGCGCGACCTGCTCGGCGCCGCAGCCATAGGCGTTGGCCTTGATCACCGCCGAGCATTCGGCCGGCACCGCCGTCTTCTCGAGCTTGCGCCAGTTGGCGATGATCGCGTCGAGATCGACGGTGAGCACGCCGCCATAGGCAGCGAGCGCGGTCGCCTGATTGGCCTCCGCGGAGAGAAGGCCGGATTGCGGGTTCATTTTCTGGTCGGACGCCATTGTCATGGCGCCGTTTTACGCAAGAGGCAGGTCTGGTTCAAGGAACTCAGTAGTCGTTGCCGCTGCGGGCCGGCAGCTGACTGTCAGGCGCGAGGTCGCCGAACCGCGTGACCGAGGCTTCGAACGCCAAATCGACGGTGCCCGTCGGGCCGTGGCGCTGCTTGCCGATGATGACCTCGGCCTTTCCGTGCGCAAGACTCATGTCCAGCTGCCACTTCTCGTGTTCAGGCGTGCCCGGGCGGGGCTCCTTCATCGCGAGGTAATATTCCTCGCGGTAGACGAACAGCACGACGTCGGCGTCCTGCTCGATCGATCCGGATTCACGCAGGTCGGAGAGCTGCGGCCGTTTGTCGTCGCGCGATTCGACCTGGCGTGAGAGCTGGGACAGCGCGATCACGGGAACGTTGAGCTCCTTGGCGAGCGCCTTCAGGCTGGTCGTGATCTCCGTGATTTCCTGTACGCGGCTGTCGCCGGCGCGCTTGCTGGAGCCCGACAGCAGCTGGATGTAGTCGATCACGAGCAGATCGAGGCCCTTCTGGCGCTTGAGCCGGCGCGCGCGCGCCATCAGCTGCGCGATCGACAGGCCGCCGGTCGCGTCGACATAGAACGGCAGTGATTGCAGCTCGATCGAGACCTCCCTGATCTTCTCGAAATCGGCTTCCGAGATGCCGCCGCGGCGGATGTGGGAGGAGGGAATGCCGGTGCGCTCGGCCACGATACGCGTGGCGAGCTGGTCGGCCGACATTTCGCAGGAAAAGAAACCGATCACGCCACCATTGGCGGCCTTCATGGTGCCGTCGGCCTGGAGCTCGCCGACATAGGCTCGCGCGACGTTGTAAGCGATATTGGTCGCCAGCGACGTCTTGCCCATGCCGGGGCGTCCTGCGACGATGATGAGGTCGGAGTGCTGCAGGCCGCCCATCTTGGTGTCGAGATCCCGCATGCCCGTCGAGATACCGGACAGCTTTCCGTCGCGCTGGAACGCTTTCGCTGCGAGATCGACGGCAACCGTCAGCGCCTGCGAGAATTTCTGAAAGCCGCCGTCATAGCGGCCGGACTCGGCGAGCTCGTAGAGGCGGCGCTCGGCGTCCTCGATCTGCGCCCGCGGTGCGAAGTCGACCGGTGCGTCATAGGCGACATTGACCATGTCTTCGCCGATGCCGATCAGGTCGCGCCTGAGCGACAGGTCGTAGATGGTTCGACCGTAGTCCTGGGCGTTGATGATCGTGGTCGCTTCGGCCGCCAGACGCGCCAGATACTGCCCGATGGTCATGCCGCCGACATCGGTATCGGCGGGCAGGAACGTCTTCAGCGTGACGGGTGTGGCGATCTTGCCCATCCGGATCAAGCTACCGGCCGTCTCGAAGATAGTCTGGTGGAGCGGCTCGAAGAAATGTTTCGCCTCAAGGAAGTCCGAGACCCGGTAGAAGGCGTCATTGTTGACCAGGATCGCGCCCAAAAGGCTCTGTTCCGCCTCGATATTATGCGGCGCGCTTCGATAGGCCGGAGTTCCGGCCTCGGGCGCGAGTTTGAGGACGTTCGAATCAGTGGGGGCCATGGTTGGACGTGCTTAGCAATTTTCTTGGGCAGATGCGGGGCCGGGATAAAGCGCCGCCTGACGCCAAAGCGGAAGCGAAAGCTGTCCGCTATCAACCGCTCAGTTAAAATGGTGGATGATTAGCAGCCGCAGCATGCGCCGCCCTTGACGGATTTTGACGGAACTCGCCCGCTCACAGACAGCCGGGACCCCGCCGTGGAAAAATCCTGAAATCATGAACCTTATGGATTGGCGCGTAGACCCATCTGGAAGCGCGCGAAATGACGCGCACGGACCGGCTTCGGCTCGGCTTCAGACCAGCAGGAGGTAGACCAGCGCAACCAGCGCCGCCCCAACGCCCGTAACGATCAGGGCGTAATCGGTGCGGAGGTCGTCCTGCACGTCGAATGAGGATTGAGTCTCTTTGCTCATGGCGACGGTCTAAGTCGGACCCGACCAGACTTATGTGAAACAGATCACATCGCCCCCGGAATATTTCGGGGTAGGGCCGGAACAGGCAGGCGGGCCGGGGATTGTCCCAACCCGCGACGGGAAGACGAGGCGAGCGATGCGGCCAGAACGGCAGCAGAAGATCTGGCGGACCGAGGCAGGCAGCCGACTGTGGCTGTCGGGGCTGATCGCAGCCATGCAGCACGCCGAGCGCCCCGAAGTGCGCCGCCAGCCGGTCGCACCCGAGATCCTGGCGGAACTGCGGGCGCAGTTGGCGTCGACAGCCTCTTTCCGCGCCTCCCCGATATCGACCCTGCGTCATTAGAACCTATTCACCTGCCAGCTTCAGCCTTGTCGTGGCGCCGCGTTCGATGGCCCGCAGGCGGGATTCATTGCGTGCGATGTAGTCACGGGTGATCGGCACCACGCCCTGACGCTTGGTGAGCTGGATCTGGAAGTTCATCATGGCCTGCTTCCGGAACGTCATTTCGCAGGCCGCCAGATAAAACTCCCACATCAGCGCGAAGCGCTCGTCGTAAAGCTGCACCGCCTCCTCGCGCCGGGCCATGAAGCGCTCCCGCCAGGCCTTGAGCGTCTCGGCATAATGCAGGCGCAGGATCTCGATGTCGCAGACCAGAAGGCCCGCACGCTCGATCGCCGGCAGCACCTCGGACAAAGCGGGGATGTAGCCGCCGGGGAAGATGTATTTGGCAATCCAGGGATTGGTCGAATCAGGCCCTTGCGATCGGCCGATCGAGTGCAGCAGCATGACACCGTCCTCGTTCAGGAGTTCGGCGCACCGCTGGAAGTAGGCATCGTAGAACCTCGCCCCGACGTGCTCGAACATGCCGACAGAGACGATGCGGTCAAACGGCCCGTCGATGTCGCGATAGTCCTGGAGCAGGAACCTGGCCGATCCGGTCAGGCCCTTTTCGGCTGCGCGCGCATTGGCGATTTGCAGCTGCTCGGTGGACAGCGTGACGCCGGTGACGTCGGCACCCGCGATCTCGGCGAGATAGAGCCCGAGCCCGCCCCAGCCCGAGCCGATGTCGAGCACGCGCTGGCCGGGCTTGAGGAGCAGCTTTGCGGCGATGTGGCGCTTCTTGGCGAGCTGCGCATCGTCTAGCGTCGCGTCCTGCGTCTCGAAATAGGCGCAGCTATATTGCTTGTCGGCATCGAGGAAGAGCGAATAGAGCCGGGCGTCGAGATCGTAATGATGGGCGACATTGGCGCGGGAACGCGAGCGCGGATTGAATTGTTTCAGGTGCCGCGTCAGGTAGCGCAGGTGCCACCAGGGCTTGGCCCACTGCGGCAATAGGTCGGGTTGATTGAGCAGGATCGCCAGGGCATCAGCTATGGCGCCGCGTTCGACCACGAACTCGCCGTCCATATAGGCCTCGCCAAGCCCGAGTTCGGGATTGACGAGGACCTTCCGTTCCGCTTCCGGGGTGACGAAGCGCACCGCGACCGGCTCCCCAGAGCCGTCGCCGACAGTGAACTTCGCCCCCGCCGACGTGGTCACCGTCATCGAACCGCGACGGATGAATTGAGACAAGAATCGACGCAACAAACGGTCCATCGACACCTTCCTCTCGAGCGAACCCGAAGAGATGCGACTAAGCCGGTCTTCACATCTGACGCCCAGGTCCCGCTCGGGTTCCTATGCGTTTGCATCCAAATCTAGGGAGACTGTTCCACACGCGCTATTGCGTTGTGTTCAATGCGGATATTCGAAAAGCGCTTAACCACAGCTTGCGCGGGCAGCCTGCTTCCATTCGCGGCTCAATTCGCTAAAAGGTGACCCGCCGGCGGGCCGGATGGTTGCGCGGAAAATCAATGGAGATGATGGGAATGTCGAGCCGAGCGCTTAGCCTCGCGACGGTACTGCTTCTGATCGGCTTCGGCGCGACCGATACTGTCCTTGCGCAGGCGACGAACCTCGAGGCCGGCAAGACCCCGTCCCAGCTCTTCGCCCAGACCTGCAATGCCTGCCACAAGAGCCCGCGCGGGCTGCTGAAGTCCGTGGCTCCGGGCTCGCTGCCGGGCTTCCTGCGCCAGCACTACACCACGAGCCCGGACATGGCGGGCGTCCTCGCCTCCTATCTCGTCTCCAACGGTGCTACCGACACCCGCTACCAGGCCAAGGACGGCAAGAAGGACGGGGCCAAGGAAAAGGAAGCCGCCACCGCCCCAGGCCAGACGCCCGAGCATCAGGGCCGCCATCAGCGCTCCCAGGAGGCCGCCAAGCCGGAGGGCGAGGGCGCAACTCCGTCCGCTGAGGGGCGCCAGAAGCGCGCCGCGCGGCCTGCCGAGGAGGGCACCAAACCCGAGGGGCAGCCGGCGCCGGAGGGACGCAAGGGCAAGCGTCGCGGCAAGCCTGGGACCGAAGACGCAGCGAAGATCGACGCCGCCGCGCCGGCCACTGAAGACAAGAACAGTGAGCCGAAGGCCGAAGCCAAGCCCGAGACCGCGAAGGTGGACTCCGGTGAACCCAAATCCGAAACCAAACCGTCCGAAAAGCCCGAGGCCAAGCCGGATACAGCCACGGTCGAGCCGCGCGGCAACGAAGCTCCGGCGCTGCGGCCCGATCCGGTGCCGCAGGTGACGCCGGCCTCGCCGGACGTGCCCAAGGTGGAAGAGGCGGCTCCGAAGCCGGCTGCGCCTGCCGCAAGCTCCGAACCCCCGGCCAAGCCGCAGGAGCCGGCCGCGACTGCTGCGGCCCCCCCGCCGGCGGAATCCTCCGGCCCGCCGGCCCCCCCGATCTCGCGGTAAGCTCCATTCTCCAATTCGACTTGCGACGGCCGCGTCTGTTGGCGGCGGGGCTCGCCGTGTCGATCGCGTCGGATTTGACGGCGCGACGGTGGCGGCGATCCGCAGCAAAGCCCGTGCCTCCAACGGCAGCTTCTTTCACGCGTTCAGCTCGCAGAAGGAATTGGCGGGTGCGCTGTTCCTCGAGGTGCTCAGGCAATATCACGCGGCAGTGCTGGCGGCGCTCGACCCGGTCGCGCCGGGCCGGGCATCGACCGCCTGATCCGCGCGCACCTCGACTGGGTGGTCACCAGTCGGCGCGAGGCACGCTATCTCTTCGAGATCTCGCGCAACGACTGGGGCGAGGACGTCCGGAATGCCCAGCGCGCGCAAATGCGCGTGCCGAAGGTATCGAGCGCTGGCGCGCGCCGCTGGTCGCAAATGGCGAGTTCCTGCCGATGACGCCGGTGCTGTTCGTCAGCCAGCTGATCGGCCCCGCACAGATTTTTTGCGGCGCCCTCCTGTCGGGGCGTGATCGCGCCGATCCCGCTGCGAAGCCGACTCGCTGATTGCCTGCGCCAACCGCGCGCTGCGCCCAACCGATCGCATCAACAAGCAATAAGGAGAGGCCTCGTGCGAGCCGAAGCAGATCCCGACTTTGCGCCGATCGCCGCGGGCATCCGTGCCAATGTCGGCCGGCAGGGTTTTATGAATTTGGTCGGCGCCGAGCTGTCGGAATTGTCGCGCGGCACCTGCACCATCGCGGTGGAGCGGCGGCCGGAGCTGTTGCAGCAGCACGGCTTCTTCCACGGCGGCGTCACTGCCTTTCTGGTCGACAATGCCACGACGATAGCGGCGGCCACTTCGCGCGGTCAGCCGGCCCTGACGGCGGAATACAAGCTCAATTTGTTGTCGCCGGGGGTCGGCGACAAGCTGATCTGCCGCGCCAGGGTGATCAAGCCCGGCCGCCAGGTCTCGGTGGTCGCCGCTGACGTGTTCTGCGTCAGTGATGGCGTGGAGAAGCATACGGCAACGGCGCTCGCCTCGATCGCGATGCTGAGCGAGGATGTCGCCGCCAAAACGAAAAGCCCGGCCGCGTGAACGGCCGGGCTTCGATGCCTGCGTGAGGGCGAGGCCTACTTCTCTTCCGCAGCCGGAGCCGGCTCGACCTCGTCGTGCTGGGCTTCCGGATCGAAGAACTCGCCGGCGGCGGCGATCGCCTCGGCGGCTGCGTCGCGGTCCTCGTTGCGGGTCGAGATGTCCTCGCCGCGGTTGATGCGCTCGGCCTCGTCCTGGCTGCGCGCAACCGTGACGGTGACCTCGACCTCGACCTCGGGGTGAATGGCGACGGTGATCGCGTGCTTACCGATGGTCTTGATTGGCGCGTCGAGCTGCACCTGCGGACGGGCCAGCGAAACGCCGTCGGCCTCGAAGGCGGAAACCACGTCGCGCACCGTGACGGAGCCGAACAGCTGGCCGGCTTCGGAGGCCTGACGGATCACGATGATGTTCTTGCCCTCGATCTTCTCGGCGACCTTGGACGCCTCGGCCTTGGAGGCGAGGTTGCGGGCCTCGAGGTCGGCCTTCATGCCGTCATACTTGGCACGGTTGTCGGCGGTGGCGCGCAGCGCCTTGCCGCGCTTGAGCAGGAAATTGCGGGCGTAGCCGTCGCGAACCTTCACGACTTCGCCCATCTGGCCGAGCTTGTTGACGCGTTCCAGCAAAATGACTTCCATATTCATTCTCCTTTGAAGTGCTCTGGGTTTTCAGTTTTCGGGTTGAACTCAAGAGATCGGCAGCGGTGGCGGCTGCCGGCTGCGCAGGAAGCGCTCGCGGAAGCCGAACACGGCGTCCGCAAGACCGAGGATCACCATCGCGATGACGGGCCATCCGAACACGACCACGACCGCATAGGTCGAGCCGAGCCAGAAGGTGCGGCTCTTCAGCGCGAGCGTCAGCGTATGCAGTACGGCAAAGCCGGTGAGCGCGTAGCCCATCATCAGCGCCGCCGTGGTGATCTGCGCGACGATCGCGAGCAGCCCGCCGGTGAAGCAGAAGGCGAGCGTGACGCACAGCGCCACCAGCGTCATCGGCGGCAGCTCCGCGGTCTTCAGATCCGGCCAGGGACGGTGCAGCCGGCCCGATGTCGCCGTCACCTTGGCGCTGAGCCAGAGGTTGAGAGTCAGCGTCATCATCGCGACGATGGTCGCTGCGGCCGGCGCGATGCGCACCAGCGCCTCGACGAACTGGCTGGCTTCGGCGGAGGTCTGCGGATCGGTGGCGCGGAGGATGCGCATCAGGCCGCGCTGCAATGTGCCGGTGATGGTCTCGGCATCGGTGCCGAGCGTAAGCAGGGCTGCGACGGTGGTGAGCGCAGCGAAGCCGGCGATCCACAGCAGGATACGGCCGACCGGGTACCACTCGAGCTCGGGCTCGGCTGACGGCTCGGTGGCCGAAGTGTCTGCCGCGACGGGGCTGACCTGCCGGCTGAGCAGGACGAGATGGCCGAGCCACCAGGCCGGCAGCGCGACGGTGACGGCGAAAGCGATGCAGTAGGGCAGGCCGAACAGGGCGCCAAGGCCCACCGCAGCAGCGATGCCGCCAAGGCTCGCGCAGAGCGGTCCCCAGCCGATCGAGGCGACCATCAAGGGCAGCGGCGCGAGATAGAACAGGACGAGCGAGATCAGCGCGCCCGAAACGATCGAGGCGAACATCAGGGCCGACGCAGCGCCGGCGACCAGGGCTATCAGTCCAAAGGCCATCATCAGCTGTCCCGCTCCCTTCGAGCGGTTAGAGGCGTCCTGCCCCAACCATCGGCGACCGGGCGACCCGGAAGCCTTATGAGTTCGAAAAAATGGCGACCGGCGGCGTTATGGCCGCCGGTCGAATTGGTCGTATCAGCGAATGACGTAGGGCAGCAGGCCGAGGAATCGCGCGCGCTTGATGGCGCGGGCGAGCTCACGCTGCTTCTTCGCGGACACCGCGGTGATGCGGCTCGGCACGATCTTGCCGCGCTCGGACACGTAACGCATCAAGAGCTTGGAGTCCTTGTAGTCGATCTTCGGCGCATTGGCGCCCGTGAACGGGCAGCTCTTGCGACGACGGAAAAACGGACGGCGTGCACCAGCTTCAGCCATTGGTCTTACTCCCCTTCCGTCGTTTCAGCTTCTTCGCGCGGACGGCGCGGGCCGCGATCACCGCGGAAGCCACCGTCGCGGTCGCCGCCACGGAAACCACCCTCGCGGTCGCCACGGAAGCCGCCTTCGCGCTCGCCGCGGAAGCCGCCGCCACGGTCGTCACGCTCGCGATCACGGTCGGCCTTGCGCATCATCGCGGACGGGCCTTCCTCGAGCTCCTCGACGCGGACGCTGAGATAGCGGATCACGTCTTCGCTGATGCGCTCCTGGCGCTCGATCTCGGCGATCGCCGCGGACGGCGCGTCGATGTTGAGCAGCACGAAGTGCGCCTTGCGGTTCTTGTTCATGCGGTAAGTGAGGGAGCGAACGCCCCAATTCTCGGTCTTGGTGACCTTGCCGCCGAGACCTTCGACGATGCCGGTCATCTGCGCAGTCAGCTCTTCGACCTGCTGCGGGCTCGCGTCCTGACGCGCGAGAAAGACATGCTCGTAAAGAGGCATGGAAGTCCTTTCCTCATGTTGGCGCATCGCCCGGCGTCAAGCCCTTGAGAGACCTTCGGAAAGGACTCTGGGATGAAGCTCAGAAGGCGGAAACACGGGACGACGGGCCGACTGGCCCTGCCACACCAAAATCACGAATGATTTGCTGAGACCGTCCGTTCAGCTCCCGGCCGGGGTCTGCGGATGCGCGCCTTATACGGATTTTGGCCGGCTTTGCAAGGTTCGGTGCCAGGTTTTGGCTTGGGTCTCCGGTGCTGAGCCGGGATCGGTCCTATCATACCATATCCGCCGCTTGATCTATTTGTTTGTATAGCATACAAATAACCGGAAGAGGGAACCCCGATGGCGGAAAAGTCGGCCTATGAGCCGTTTGAGGCGGCTGGCGATCCCAAGCACACGGCCCGTGCTACGCGCTCGGCCGGCCGCAAGATGCGCTCGCGGCTGCTGGACGCGGCAAGCCCGCTGTTTCGGGAGCGGGGACTATCGGGCGCCTCGATCACAGACATCGCGGCCGCCGCGAACGCATTCCCGAGCCAGATCACCTATTATTTCTGCACCAAGGAGGCGCTGTTCGTCGAATGCGCCTGCCGCGACCTCCTGTACCTGGCCCGTGCGACCGAGCAGGCCGCGCTGAGGGCGCGCACGCCGCGGGAGTACACCCATGCGCTGGCGGAGACGGTGACGGCGAACGATTCGGTCGCCTTCTTTGCGGAGGCGCTCACCCTGACACGTCGGCGCCAGGATCTGGCGCCGCTGGTCGAGCGCACCATCGAGCGCCTGCACGCCGAGGGGGCGCGGGCCTATGCCGGCCAGGTGGCGAGTCACGGCTGGCGCTCCCTGCGCGCGCCCGACGAGAGCTCGCGACGGTTCTGGGCCGTTGCCATCGGCGTCATCCTCGAAGGCTATGCCATGGGCCGCTCGCCGGATGAGCTCTGCGCCGAGATGCTGCGCGTGCTTGGTGAGCAGGCGAAGTCCGCCGGCGAGGCCGCACGCCTGCGCCTCGTCGACGACCGCGATTCATCCACCCCTGCGGACGAGGAGAGCTAGGTCATGACCGCACTTCGCATGCGTGCCCGCGATTTCCTGACCGAGGACCAGCTCGTCGAGGTGCGCCGGCGCGTGACCTGGAAGGGCGTCGCGCTGATCGCGCATGCCTGGGCGCTGATCATTGCTGCGATCGCGCTGGTGGCGTGGTGGCCCAATCCGCTGACGTATATCCTCGCCGTTGCCATCATCGGCTCGCGCCAGCTGGGCCTTGCGATCCTCATGCATGACGGCGCCCACGGTTGCCTGTCCGCCGACGAGAAAACCAACCTGACGCTGAGCCAGTGGCTCTGTGCCTATCCGATCTTTGCGGAGACACGCGCCTATCGCCGCTATCACCTGCAGCACCACGCGCGCACCCAGCAGGAGGACGATCCCGATCTCGTGCTGTCCGCGCCGTTTCCGATCACGCAGTTGAGCTACCGCCGCAAGTTCATTCGCGACATCACCGGGCAGACCGGTTACCAGCAGCGCAAGGCGCAGCTGCTCAATGCGCTTGGGCCGAAGGACTGGCCGTGGCGCGAGCGTCTGGCGCATTTCTGGGAGAAGCTCGGTCCGCAATGCATGGTCAATGCGGCGATGTTCGCAGCGCTGGCTGCGGCCGGCGTGTGGTGGGCCTATCCGCTGCTATGGCTGGTGCCTCTGCTGACCTGGATGATGGTCATCACCCGCATCCGCAACATCGCCGAGCATGCGGTCGTGCCTGACAGCAGCGATCCCCTGCGCAACACCCGCACCACGCACGCCAATTTTCTCGAGCGGCTGTTCATCGCGCCGTATTACGTGAACTACCACCTCGAGCATCATCTGTTGTTCTACGTGCCGTGCTACAATCTGCCCAGGGTGCATCGGCTGCTCAGCGCGAGCCGGCATGCCGGGCGCATGGAGGTGCAGCCGAACTATGCCGCCGTGCTGCGGCTCGCCACGGCCAAGCCGAACCGCGACGACCGACCGGGACAGCTGGTCAACAGCGCGCGCCGGGCGCGGGCGGGCGCCGAGGTCGATGCCAACCAGACGGCCGGCGGGTTTTGAGGGACGGCATTCCCGGTTGGACGCCGGTCGCACTTCCCCTTCTTGGCTTGACATTCCAGCCTCGGACGGTGTCTACGGCCCCCTTCAGAGCATGAACGGGAACCAAGACCTGGGCCGGACGTAGTCGGCTGCCGGTTCTCGATACAGCGGCTCAAGCGATCCAGGGGAGCGCCGATGACGGCAGCATTCACATTTCCCGGCCAGGGGTCCCAGGCCGTCGGTATGGGCAAGGCCCTGGCCGACGCCTTTCCGGTGGCACGCGCCGTGTTCGACGAGGTCGATGCCGCACTTGGGGAGAAGCTCACGGCCACGATCTGGGATGGTCCGGCCGAGACCCTCCAGCTCACCGAGAATGCCCAGCCGGCGCTCATGGCGGTGTCCATCGCCACCCTGCGCGTGCTGGAGGCTGAAGCCGGTTTTTCCGTGCGGCGGGACGCCGCCTTCGTCGCCGGTCACTCGCTCGGTGAATATTCCGCGCTGGCCGCAGCCGGCAGCCTGACCGTCTCCGACACGGCCCGGTTGCTTCGCACCCGCGGTCTCGCAATGCAAAAAGCCGTGCCGGTCGGCGCCGGTGCGATGGCCGCACTGCTCGGCCTCGATTACGAGGCCGCCATGGAGGTCGCGGGCGAGGCGGCGCAGGGGCAGGTCTGCCAGGCCGCCAATGACAATGGCGGCGGACAGGTGGTCGTCTCCGGCGACAAGGCGGCGGTCGATCGCGCCGTCGAGATCGCCAAGACCAGGGGCGCCAAGCGCGCCATGCTGCTGCCGGTGTCCGCGCCGTTCCATTGCAAGCTGATGCAGCCGGCGGCCGACGCCATGGCCGAGGCGCTGGCCAAGGTCGCGATCAAGGCGCCGGCGGCGCCGCTGGTGTCGAACGTGCTGGCGAGCGCCGTCACCGATCCCGACGAGATTCGCCGCCGCCTGGTCGAGCAGGTCACCGGTACGGTGCGCTGGCGCGAGTCGGTTGCCTATATGGCTGGGCAGGGCGTCACCCGCTTCTTCGAGATCGGTGCCGGCAAGGTGCTGACGGGACTCGTCAAGCGTATCGCCGACGGCGCCGTCGGCGTTGCCGTCGGCGGACCGAACGACATTGTCGCCGCCAAGGATGCATTGGCCGCTGCGAAGCAGGCTTAAGTTTACGCACGATCCTTCCGGAAAACCGCTACACACTTTTCCGGATCGTGCTTTGAAGGAGTTATCGATGTTCGATCTGACTGGCCGAAAGGCGCTCGTCACCGGCGCGACCGGCGGCATCGGCGGCGCGATCGCGCAGGCGCTGCATGCGCAGGGCGCCACCGTCGCGATCTCGGGAACGCGCAAGGAGGTGCTGGACGAGCTTGCCGGCAAGCTCGGCGAGCGCACCCACGTGCTGCCCTGCAATCTCTCCAAGGCCGACGAGGTCGAGGCGCTCGTGCCCGCCGCGGAAGCGGCGATGGGCCAGGTCGACATTCTCGTCGCCAATGCCGGCATCACCCGCGACAATCTCTTCGTGCAGCTTCGCGACGAGGACTGGGAGGAGGTCATCAACGTCAACCTGACCGCGACCTTCCGCCTGGCGCGCGCCGCCACCAAATTGATGATGCGCAAGCGCTTCGGCCGCATCATCGCCATCACCTCGGTGGTCGGCGTCACCGGCAATCCCGGGCAGGGCAACTATACTGCATCGAAGGCGGGCCTGATCGGCATGATCAAGACTCTCGGTGCCGAGTACGCCAAGCGCGGTGTGACCGCGAACTGCATCGCGCCCGGCTTCATCAAGACGCCGATGACGGATGCGCTGAACGACAAGCAGCGCGAGACGATCCTGACCAAGGTTCCGGCTGCCCGCCTGGGGACGCCCGAGGACATCGCGGCGGCCGCCGTCTACCTGAGTTCGAACGAAGCGGCCTACGTCACCGGCCAGACCATTCACGTCAACGGCGGCATGGCCATGATCTGAAGCCCTCGTTCCGCACTGCCCATTTGGGCGGTGCGGGATGCGGCAAACGGCCGTTTCCGGAGCGAAATGAGGCTTGTAGTCAAGGCTGTTGAAGTATGATAACCGGACCTTCAACGGATGGGCAAAGAACGCCATTGCAGGTTTTTGAAACCCTGTATATTGGCGATGCGGAGCCTTGGCCGTCGTTCGCCGGGCCCTGCATCGGTTAGGATGGGGCCAAATCAAAGTTCGTAAGCAAAGGCAAGTAACACGACCACGACGGCTCGTATCGTCCCGGGGGGTCGGGTCTACAGGGAACAACACGAGGTTAAGCAATGAGTGACATTGGCGAGCGGGTTAAGAAGATCGTGGTCGAACACCTTGGTGTTGAACCCGAGAAGGTTGTCGACGCTGCGAGCTTCATCGACGACCTCGGCGCCGACAGTCTGGACACCGTCGAGCTGGTGATGGCGTTCGAAGAAGAATTCGGTTGCGAGATTCCGGACGACGCTGCGGAAACGATTCTCACCGTCGGCGACGCCACGAAGTTTCTCGAGAAGAACGCGAAGAGCTAAGGCTCTTCGCTTTCGCGGGGACAACGGTTGAAACCGGACGGGTCGCTTCGCAGCGGCCAGCCGGTTTCTTGTTATTGGCCGTGAATCTTTCGATGCGGAGTTTTCGGATATGAGGCGGGTCGTCGTCACGGGTCTCGGCATGGTCTCGCCCCTCGGCTGTGGCGTCGAGCCGACCTGGAAGCGCATCCTCAATGGCGAAAGCGGCGCGCGCACGATCGAGAGCTTCGATGTGTCCGATCTGCAGACCAAGATCGCCTGCACGGTCGTGCGCGGCGACGGCTCCAACGATAGCTTCAATCCCGACAAATGGATGGAGCCGAAGGACCAGCGCAAGGTCGACGATTTCATCATCTTCGCCATGGCCGCCGCGGGCCAGGCGCTCGACGATGCCAACTGGCATCCCGAATCCGAAGAGGACAAGTGCGCGACCGGCACCATGATCGGGTCGGGCATTGGCGGCCTCAACGGCATCGCCGACACTGCGATCCTCCTGAAGGAGCGGGGGCCGCGCCGGGTGTCGCCGTTCTTCATTCCCGGCCGCCTGATCAATCTCGCCTCCGGCTACGTCTCGATCGCGCACGGGCTGAAGGGCCCGAACCATTCGGTAGTCACGGCCTGCTCGACCGGTGCGCATGCGGTCGGCGATGCCGCCAGACTGATCGCGCTCGGTGATGCCGACGTCATGGTCGCCGGTGGCGCCGAATCGCCGATCAGCCGCATCGGCATTGCCGGCTTCAATGCCGCGCGGGCACTGTCGACCGGCTTCAACGAGACACCCGAGAAGGCCTCGCGTCCCTACGACAAGGACCGCGACGGTTTTGTCATGGGCGAGGGCGCCGGTGTCCTCGTTCTGGAGGAACTGGATCACGCCAAGCGCCGCGGCGCGAAGATCTACGCCGAGGTGATCGGCTATGGTCTGTCGGGCGATGCCTATCACATCACCTCGCCCTCGCCCGATGGCGATGGCGGTTTCCGCAGCATGTCGGCCGCGCTGAAGCGTGCCGGCCTGACGCCGTCCGATCTCGACTACATCAACGCGCACGGGACCTCGACGCCGCTCGGCGACGAGATCGAACTCGGCGCGGTCGAGCGTCTGCTCGGCAATGCCGCCTCCAAGGTTGCGATGTCCTCGACCAAGTCGTCGACCGGCCATCTCCTCGGCGCGGCCGGCGCGATCGAGGCGATCTTCGCCATTCTCGCGATTCGCGATAATGTCGTGCCGCCGACCATCAACCTGGACAATCCGTCGGTCGAGACCGCGATCGATCTCGTACCGCACAAGCCGAAGAAGCGCGAAGTTAATGTCGCCTTGTCGAACTCTTTTGGTTTTGGCGGCACCAATGCGTCGGTGATCGTCCGGCGTTTGACCAGCTAGTTTTCGTTTGAGACTAATCCACCATTTCGCCGTATTCGGCGATAGTCATAGAAGTGGGCGCGTGCATTGGCTCGGCAAGCGATTGTCAGGCCGCGATTGAACCGGCAGGATTCAGGTTGCTTCGATGAGTGAAAGGCCGCCCATTTCGCCCCGGAGTCCGCGGGCAGCGCTCGAGCCCGAACAGGTTCCGCCGCCGCCGAAGCGATCGGAGCGCGCGCGCAACCCCTTCGTGGTCGTGGGCAATGCCATCATCACCCTGCTGCTGATCGCCATGCTCGGCGCCGGCGGCGTGTATTACTACGGCCGGCAGGTGTTGGAAGCACCCGGGCCGCTGAGGGAAGACAAGATCGTCAACATCCCGCAGCGTGCCGGCAAGCGCGACATCGCCGAGACGTTGAACAAGGAAGGCGTGACCGACGTCAATCCGTGGGTGTTCATCGCCAGCGTCGCGGCGCTGAAGGCGAGCTCGGACCTCAAGCCGGGCGAGTATTCGTTCCAGAAGAACGCATCGCTGCGCGACGTCATCGCCACCATCGTCGAGGGCAAGGTGGTGCAGCACGCCGTGACGATACCGGAAGGCCTGACCTCCGAGCAGATCGTGGCGCGGCTGTCCGACAACGACATCTTCACCGGCAGCGTGCGCGAGCTGCCGCGCGAGGGCACGCTGCTGCCCGAGACCTACAAATTCCCGCGCGGCACCACGCGCGAGCAGGTGATCCAGCGCATGCAGCAGGCGCACAAGCGCGTGCTGGCGGAGATCTGGGAGCGCCGCAACCAGGACGTTCCGGTCAAGACTCCCGAGCAGCTGGTGACGCTGGCCTCGATCGTCGAGAAGGAGACCGGCAAGCCGGACGAGCGCAGCCGCGTTGCCGCAGTGTTCGTCAATCGCCTGAGGCAGAAGATCAAGCTGCAGTCCGATCCGACCATCATCTACGGGCTCGTCGGCGGCAAGGGCACTCTGGGACGTCCGATCAAGCGCAGCGAGATCACGCAGCCTTCGCCCTACAACACCTATGTGATCGACGGCCTGCCGCCGGGCCCGATCTCCAACCCGGGCCGCGCCTCGCTGGAAGCAGCCGCCAACCCGGCCCGCACCCGCGACCTCTACTTCGTCGCCGACGGCACCGGCGGGCATGTCTTCACCGAGACCTACGACGCGCACCAGAAGAACGTTGCGAAGCTGCGCGCGATGGAGAAGCAGATCCAGAACGACACGGTCGAGCCGGCCGAGGATGCGCAGCCCCCGGCGGCCGCCGCGCCCGGCGCCGCCGACACGCCGACTGCGACCACGCCGGCGCGCCCGAACCAGCAGAAAAAACCGCCCGCGGCGCGCCCGGCCAATCCAGCGCCGGCACGCCAGGGCGCGGTGCAGTCCTCGCCGCCGGTGGTCCAGCGCTAAGGCATGATCCGGAAAAGTGCGAAGCGGTTTTCCGGAAAGATCATGCGTAAACAACAAGCTAAAGCGCGATGACGATTCCTTCAATCTCATCGCGCTTTAGGCAGCGCAGACCTGCCTACGGGACTTTGCGGATTCCACTTTCCTGCAAAATAGTCTTAAGATTCGCGTGGCTTGATGCCTCGAGAATCCTTTGTTCCTGGAGAATCTGACCTGATGGCGCTGTCGTCCATGACCGGCTTTGCCCGAAGCCACGGCGCGAGCGGGCCGTACACGTTCGAATGGGAATTGAAGTCGGTCAACGCCAAGGGTTTTGACCTCAGGGTGCGGCTGCCGCAGGGGTTCGACGAGCTCGAGGCCCATGCCAAGAAGCGCGCCGGCGAGCTGCTCTCGCGCGGCACCGTCTACGCCAATCTCAACGTCAAGCGCACCAATGCGGCCGCCACGGTCCGCGTCAACGAGGACGTGCTCAATGCGGTGCTGAAGGCCGCCGCGCTGATCTCCGGCAAAGTCGACGCCGTGGCGCCCAGCATCGACGGCCTGCTCGCCATCAAAGGCGTGGTCGAGGTCGCCGAGCCCGAGGGCGACGAGGAGGAGGACAAGGCGGCCCGTGCCGCTGCCGCGGAGGCCTTCGACAAGGCGCTCGACGAGCTCGTCGCGATGCGCAAGCGCGAGGGGATTTCGCTCGGCCAGATCCTGACCCAGCGGGTCGACGAGATCGAGCAGCTGGCGAAAAAGGCGGAACGCTCGCCCGGCCGCAAGCCCGAGGCGATCAAGGCGAAGCTCGCCGAGCAGATCGCGACCCTGCTCGACACCTCCGACCGTTTCGATTCCGACCGCCTGATGCAGGAGGCGATCCTGATCGCGACCAAGGCCGACATCCGCGAGGAGCTCGACCGCATCGCCTCGCATATCGCCCAGGCGCGCGAGCTGATCGGCAAGGGCGGCCCGATCGGGCGCAAGCTCGACTTCCTGGCGCAGGAGTTTCACCGCGAGGTCAACACCTGCTGCTCGAAGTCGAACGACATCGAGCTCACCAATACGGGACTCGCCATGAAGAACGTGGTCGAGCAGTTCCGCGAGCAGGTCCAGAATCTGGAGTGATCGATGACGACGGGCGGTCACGGAACTGACGGTGTCGAGCGGCGCGGATTGATGTTCGTGCTGTCCTCGCCGTCGGGCGCGGGCAAGACGACGCTGTCGCGCATGTTGCTCGAGCGGGAGCCCGGCCTGAAGATGTCAGTGTCGGCGACCACGCGTCAGATGCGACCGGGAGAGGTCGATGGGCGCGACTATTTCTTCGTGACCAAGCCCAAGTTCGAGAGGATGGTGGAGCAGGGCGAACTGCTCGAATGGGCCACCGTGTTCGACAATCTCTACGGGACGCCGCGTGCTCCGGTGGAGGCGGCACTGTCGGCTGGGCAGGACGTCCTTTTCGACATCGACTGGCAGGGCACCCAGCAACTGCACCAGAAGGCGAGCGTCGACGTGGTTCGCGTCTTCATCCTGCCACCTTCAGCGGCCGACCTCGAGAAGCGGCTGCATTCGCGCGCGCAGGATTCCGACGAAGTGATCCGCAAGCGCATGAGCCGCGCCAGCCACGAGATGAGCCACTGGGCCGAGTACGACTACATCGTCATCAACCACAATGTTGACGAGGCCTTCGCCGAGGTGCAGTCGATCCTGAAGGCCGAACGGCTCAAGCGCGAGCGGCGGACGGGCCTCGTCGGTTTTGTGCGAGGGTTGCAAGCTCAGCTTCAGGGCTAGGCTGCGACAGTCGCGGCCCTTCCTTCAGCAGCCGTTCCAGCATCGTGGTGATGATGTCGATGTCGACCGCATCCTGATTGCGGTCGCCACGCTGCTCAGTGGTAGTCTCGTTCGCAGCCGGTTGGGGCGCTCGGGTCTCGATCTCGAATTCGCGGTCGAACACCGGGATGTCGTCCGCATCGCGCTGCGCCTCGGTAACGGCCGGCGGCTGGTGCGCTTCGATCACATCGATCTCGTGGTCGATCGCGGCAAGTTGCGAGGCCTGCGGACGCTCGGCATCGAAGTCGATCGGGCGCGGCTGCCGCGCGCGCGGCGAGGCCGGCATCTCCTTGAGCCAGGGCGCGCGGTCTTGGTTTTGATGCTCCCGATCCTCCCAATTCACGCGGCGGTGTTCGCTCGCCTGAGCGCGGACGCGCCCGCCGGCGAAGCGGTAGATGACGCTCGCGAGGATGCCGGCGAGCGCCAGCGCGCCGCCGACGACGAGCAGCAGCATCTGCAGCGAGCCGGTCGGCTTGTCGGCGCTGCTGTCTGCTGCTGCAAGCGCCACGGAGGACGAGGATTTTGACGGCTTTGCGCTCGGCTGCGCGGCCGCAACCGCCGTCGGTGCCTGCTCCTGCGCGGGTGGGGTGGACGCTGCAGGAACCTCGGGCCAGGGCGCGGCGCTCCCCGGTTGCTGCGCATCGCTCGCGGCGGTCTGGTCCGCAGATTGTTGAGGCTGTGTCGCGGTTGCGGCTTGCGCAACCGGCGTCGGCGTCTTGACGGCCGGAGCGCTCCCGGGCGTCGGATATTCGGCGCGTGCGTCCTGAACCGGATGCTGCTGTGGCGCTGGCGACTCTGCCACCGGCGTGTCGCTGGTGGCCTGCGCAATCTGCACGGGCTTCGCGCTGTCCTTGCCGCCTCCGGCACGCAGATACCAGCATTGCCGCTTGGTCCCGCGCTCGACACGGTAGTGCCAGTGCTGCCCCTGCGGGGCGGAACCCTTCGGGGAGGCGAGGCAGTCGCTCGCGGCACCGGCCGTGCTCGATGTAACAGGCGCATTCTGCGACACGGCGGCGAGTGGCGCGCCGGCAATGATGCTGCCAACAAGCGCAGATACGAATTTCGCGGTTCGGTTGCCCATCCTGGTCTCCCGGTTACGCACAACGCAACTCTTAACCATCCCCTTCTCGTCAAAGAGTTGGGTGGCAATGAGCCGCAAATCCGGAGAGGATGTGGCTTGAATTGGGCCTGCCGCGCGTTCGTTCCGCCGCGAAGCCGGCTTATTTTGCCAGACTTTTGCGACGCGCATCCAGGTTCCCGAAGGTCGCGAACCGGACTCCTCGCATGAGAGTTCCCTCTGGCCTCGATCGGCCGCCGGCTGGCATCCGCAGATCGATGCGCTACGAAACATGCACAGTGGATCACAGATGATGCCGGTCACTCGGCCTCCTTCGCGGATGGTTTTAACGGTATCCCTCGTGCGCTCCCCGGGGGAGCGATGCACCATTGCTCCCGTCGCGATGACAGATGCGCGGACCCGGTCGGGCCGCCGCATCGCCGCAAGCCCGGACTCACGGACCCGGGCGTCAGGACCACACGACTTCTCGTCAGCGGTCCCTCCCGCCCGATCATCAGGGCTGGCGCATGCTCACTACAGATCAACGAAATCCGAAATTCGGAAAAGTGAAATATTCTTTTGGGGATGAATCGACGGGTGTTTTGCCCAGGCCTCGCGAAGGGCCTGCCCAATTCTCTGCCCGGCGCGCGCGCCACGCATTGCCGGGCGCGGAAGCGCGAACACGGAATCTGTCGTGCGGCGGAACGTGTAGTCCGAGGGAGTCCGACCCTGTGTGCTCGCGCACGAATAGAAACTTCTCACACGTGCCGCCGTTGAATCGCGGCTGAGGAGATGTCATGCCGGTCAAGGATCAGATCAAGAATTTTGCCAAGAAACTCATCGAGGACCAGCCCGACGCGGCGACGCTGCGGTCGCTGGTGCGGCTTCGGAAACCGACGGCCATCCATTTTCGCGACGATGGCATCGTGCCGAACAATCCGCGTTTTCCCGTGCTGTTCTATCGCGGGGCGGTGACGCTGAAGGGGCGGCGTTTCCCGCCGGAGGTGATCATCGACACGCTGTTCGATACGAACGGCTGGGGCCGGTCGTGGCGCGACACCGTGTACGACTTCGTCCATTATCATTCGCAAGTCCATGAAGCGATGGGCGTGGCGCGCGGCACGGCCAGGATCGAGTGCGGCGGCATCAAGGGGCGGATCCTGAGCGTGAAGGCCGGAGACGTCCTGGTCCTGCCCGCGGGCACTGGGCACCGGATGATCGAGTCCAGCCGGGATTTTCTTGTTGTCGGAGCTTACCCGCAGGATGGCACTTACGACGAGTGCACCGACACGCGGGAGCGCCCTGACGCCGTCAAGCGCATCGCCAAGGTCCGCAAGCCGAAGACGGATCCTGTCCTCGGCGTCAGCGGCCCGCTGCTCAAATCATGGCTGACAGATCGTTCGCGACCGGCGCGAGCAGGCTCACGGACATGAATTCGGAAATCCCAGTGTGCGACCGGCCGTGCGGGGAATGCGGACCGATCATGCAAATGACACCGGCATTGCTGAAGGAGGTTCCGGTTTCGACGCGCGCGGAGAGATTCAGTCGCGTGCGCAGCAATCAACCAGTGCTCGCCAGATGCGTTGGACCTCGACGGTCCTCTCAAGCTCGAGGACGTGGTTCTCGCTCACCTGGCACGATCTCGTCTCCTGGCGCCGTTCGCGCGGCGCGATCCAGCGTTCGGAGATGGGATCGTACCACTTGCCCAGATTGGTCAACGCGTATCTCCTCTTTTCGATCCCCATGCGTGATCGTTCATCCCACGCGCCCGCTACCGGTGTTTTGCGTGTTCTTCGGAGCAGGCGGCGCCTGCTCTTGTCATCGGCTCCGACCCGGTCGTCGCCTTGATGGAGAGCCAACGCGCTGGCGGCGCGCGACGTTCCAATGTCGCGCGCGAAGTGGAATCTTCGAACAGAATCTGGGCGCTAGCGCTTCGGCGCGTTCCGGTCATCGGACGAGGATTCGCCGGCCGTCATGCGCTCCTCGCGCATGCCGACGTCTTCGGACACCGTCTCCAGCGGTCCTTCGCCGTTTTCGGCCTCGGGCGGTTCGCCCGACTTGCGGTACTTGCTGACCAGCCGCTTGATGTCGTCGATCGCCTGGAGCAGCGGCGGCGTCAGCGAGAACAGCGCGCCCATCGCGATGGCAATGATGGTGTGGCGAAACGAGACCTTCTCGTCCTCGTCGAAAGGATAGGCGTTGGGCTCGATGGCTGCCGGCGCGAGGCCGGCCGATGAGCGCGGATGATCCGGCTTCCGCGGCTTGCGCGGCATCATGATGACGACGAACAGCACGTTGATCAGCAGCCAGATGCCGAGAATGATGAGAAAAGTTCGCATTCCGGAAAACCAAAAAAGATAACGCGGCGTCGGCCTAAACCGCCATTGAACGGCCATTCACGTGCCGATGCAAGTTGTGGCTTTCGCGGCGGCAAGTGCTGGTCGAATGAGGCATGACGAAATCACTATCGGAATCCGGCAAAACCCTGGCGCGCCCAGTGGAAAGCGATGGCTGCGTGGGCGAGCCGAGCGCGACGTTGCGGTCGGTCATCCGAAGCGCGCGTCCTGCGGCCGGCTCCTGGCGACGTGCGCGCGCCAGGCGTCGATCGCGCGGTTCGCAAGCATAAGCTGCCGGCGTTCGCCGGTCCTGAGTTGAGCTTCAATGAAGTCGAGCAGAAAGTTTGCAGTCTCGTCCGGCGCGCCGAGCTCGCCGCTCTGCTCCAGGCAGCTCCAGGCAATGAAGAATGCGCTCTCGACGGTGCAGCGGATGGACATGCGCTGCCAACGCAGCGCAGCCGCCGGCGTTCCGCGGCGAGATCTCGATCTCGCCGCAGCGAGGCTCAGGTTCCCCGTCTCCTAGTTCTTCAGCACGACGCGGCCGACGACCTTGCCGGCGCGAAGCTCGTCGATCCATTTCTGCACGTCGCCCATCGGCTCCTCGCGCATCGGCGTCGGCTTGATCTTGCCCGCGCGGGCGAGCGCCATGAGCTCGTGGGCTTCCGCGAGCGTGCCGACCATGAAGCCTTCGACGGTCAGGCGCTTGTAGACCCATTGCACCATCGGCAGCGTGAACTGGCCTCCCATCAGGCCGGAGACGACGACCTTGCCGCCGCGCGCGGCGACCGCGACCGCAAAGGCCATCGACTTCTCGTTGCCGGCGAAATCGACGACCTCGTCGAAGCCGCCCTCGGTTTCTTTCAGAATGCGCTTGATCACGTCGGGCTCGGACGGATCGTAGGCGACGGCCGCGCCGTTCTTCAGCGCGGTCTCGCGCGCGGCCGGCGAGAGGTCGGCGACCGTGATCGGCTGCTTGAACATGGCCTGCGCGAACGACAGGCCCATCATGCCGACGCCGCCGAGGCCGATCAGCAGCAGATTGCGCTGGCGCGGACGGTCGACCAGGCGCTTGAGCGCGCCGTAGGCGGTGACGCCCGAGCACATCAGCGTCGCGGCCTGGTTGACGGGGAGGGGATCGTAGTCGAGCAGGTACTTCGCGTCGGGCACCAGCACATGGGTGGCGAAACCGCCGTCGATGGAGACGCCGAGGAAACGCTGCTTGGCGCAGAGATTCTCGTCGCCGTTGGCGCAGTCGCGGCACTGGCCGCAGCCGATCCATGGAAACACCGCCTTCTTGGCGCCGACAAGGCCGGCGGGAACGTCAGGGCCGACCTCGTCGACGATGCCCGCGATCTCGTGGCCGAGCGTGAACGGCAGTGTCATGCCGCGCGTGGTGTCGAGCTTCCTGCCGCCGCCGAGATCGGCATAGCCGTCCTGGATGTGCAGGTCGGAATGGCAGAGACCGCAGCGCTCGATGCGCACCAGCACTTCGCGTCCTTGCGGCTTGGGCGTGTCGACGATCGTCTCGCACAGCGGCGCATCGAACTTCACCAGGGACTGCCGACGCATCAACGCCATATTCCTTCCTCCGAAATTCCTGTTATTGAGCCTCGCTGCGTATATCCGCCAATTCACGGGCCATGGCAACAAAGCCCGAAATGGGGATCGTCTCGGCGCGCCGCGTCGGATCGACGCCGGCCGCCGCCGCGAGTCGTGCGGGATCGACGCCGAGCGATTTCAGGCTTTGTCTTAGCATCTTGCGGCGCTGGCCGAAGGCGGCGGCCGCGACCTGCTCGAGCAGCTTGCGATCGCAAGGCAGCGGCTCTGGACGCGGCCTGAGGCGTACGACGGAGGAGGTGACCTTCGGCGGCGGCACGAAGGCGGACGGCGAGATGTCGAACAGGATCTTGGTCTCGCAGCGCCAGTTGGCGAGCACGCCGAGACGGCCATAGGCCTCCTCGTCTTCGCGTGCGACGATGCGCTCGCCGACCTCGCGCTGGAACATCAGCACCATCATGTCGTACCAGGGCGGCCACGGTTCGGTGATCAGCCAGTTGATGAGGAGCTGGGTCGCGATGTTGTAGGGCAGGTTGGCGACGATCTTCGCGCGTTCGCCCGAGAGCAGCGGGCGCGGGTCGAACGTCATGGCATCGCCATGCACGATCTCCAGCCGGCCGGGATAGCGCGCGGAAATATCCTGCAACGCCGGGATCGCGCGCTCGTCGTGCTCGATCGCGATGACGCGCCGGGCGCCGAGCGCGAGCAGGGCGCGCGTCAGCCCGCCCGGGCCAGGGCCGATCTCGACGATGATGGAGTCTTCCAGCGGAGCTGCCGCACGCGCGATGCGCGCGGTGAGATTGAGGTCGAGCAGGAAATTCTGGCCGAGCGATTTGCGGGCCGACAGCGCGTGCTGGCGAATGACCTCGCGCAGCGGCGGGAGGTCGTCGATCGCGCTCATCAGATTTGGGTCGCGGCCATGCGGCCCGCGAGCTGGATCGCGGCAATCAGGCTCGAAGGATTCGCCTTGCTGGTGCCGGCGATGTCGAAGGCAGTGCCGTGATCGGGCGAGGTGCGGATGAAGGGCAGGCCGAGCGTGACGTTGACCGCATCGTCGAAGGCGACGGTCTTGATCGGGATCAGCGCCTGGTCGTGGTACATGCAGACCGCGCAGTCATAGAGATTGCGCGCGGCGTCGTGGAACATGGTGTCGGCGGGCAGCGGGCCCCTGGCCTCGATGCCGTCATTGCGCAGCACCTTGAGCGCCGGCGCAATCACCGTCTGCTCCTCATGGCCGAGCGAGCCGTCCTCGCCGGCATGCGGATTGAGGCCGGAGACGGCGATGCGCGGCCGCGCGATGCCGAAGCGGGAGGTCAGCTCGGTCGCGACGATGCGCACGGTCGAGACGATCAATTCGCTGCTGAGCTGGCTCAGCGCCTCGCGCAAGGAGAGGTGGATGGTCACCGGCACCACGGCGAGCCGCGGCGACCACAGCATCATCACCGGCTGAGGCACGCGGCCGTCCTCGGCGGCCAGCTCGGCGAGGAATTCGGTGTGGCCGGGATGGCGGAAGCCGGCGCGGTAGACCACGCTCTTGGCGATCGGATTGGTGACGACGGCGCCGGCGCGCCCCTCGCGGACATCCGTGACTGCCTGGCGGATCGAGGCGAGCGCGGCAGGCGCGCTTGATGCGTCGGGCTTGCCGGGCTCGGCTGTCGCGCTCTGGCCGGTCGCGACCACGGGCAGGGCCTCGGCGAAGGCCGCATTCGCCTCGTTGGGGCTCACCGCGGCGATCCTGATCCCGGCGCCGAGCGCTTTGGCGCGTTGCGCGACGAAGGCCTCGTCGCCGAGCAGGTAGAAGGCGGGCAGGTTCAGCTCACGGCGGCGCAGCCAGGCCGCAATGGTGATGTCGGGGCCGATGCCTGCGGGCTCTCCCAGGGTTAGGGCGAGGGGCTTGATCGGAAGAGCGGCCATCAGCGGTTGCGATATTCGATCATCGCTGCCTTGCGGAGTTCTTCGAGATAGGCCTTCTGGGTCTTCTCGTACTTCTCCTGGTACATCTTCTCGCGGACCTCGCGCTTCTTCGGCGTGTCGATCATGGTCGGCTTGCGCGAGCACAGCACCACCATCTCGATGCCCGCCTTGGTCACCTCCGGCGCCGTCAAATGGCCGATCGGGGTGTCGTCGAGCACCTTGCGCAGCGCTTCGGGCAGGTCCGCCGTCGTCTTGGTGACGGCCTCGCGAATGGTGGCGTTCGGCGTCGAGCGGAACAGCGAATTGGCTTCCTCGCAGCTACCGACGCGGGAGCGATATTGCTCGGCTTCCTTCATCCGCGTCTCCTGGAAGGTCGGGGACGAGCCGCGCGGCACGATCAGCACGATCGGCTGCATCTTGTATTCGGTGCCCTCGATCTGCAGCTTGTCGCCGGTCTGAGCCTGCACGGCCTGCGCGACGTCGCGCTCGCCCACCATCAGCTTTTCCTTGAAGCGGCCGCGCACGAGGCTGGTCCAGACCATCTCGGCCTTCATGCGGCCCTTCAGGGTTTCGGGGCGGACGCCCTTGGCTTCGAGGGACTTGGTGAGCTGATCCGGCGAGATGCGCATGCGCTGCGCCATGCCCTCGTAGGACTGGTTGATGTCGCTGACACCGGGATCGACGCCGTATTTCTTGCCCTCCTTGAGCTTCACCCTGTCGTCGATCAGCTCGTTGATGACGTCCTGCCGGCTGGGAGTCTTCTGCGTCGTCAGCTGGTCGAGCTTGGCGCGCTGGTCGATGTCGAAATCGGTGATCGGATCGCCGTTGACCATGACCACGATGTTCTGCGCGCGCGACGGCGCGGGCAGGCCGGTCAGGACCAGCCCGGCACCGATGGCGAGGAGGACGCGGAAGGCAGGCAATGGAATCGTCATGGTTGTCGCTCGCATGTCAGCCGCGGTGAACCTGCGATCGGGATCGCGCGGCCGTCACTTCACACCGTTCACTGGAAGCCGCCGGCGGAACTGCTGGTCGTCGACGAGGTCGCCAGCGTGCGCAGTCCGATCTGGAACATGAACGCGTGGCTCAGCGTGGGCGGCGTCGTGCCCGCGGAGTAGGCGTACGAGGTTACATAGTTCGCCGCCAGCACGAAGCAATCGTCGACATAGCCGGCGCCGAGCACATATTGGTTGATCTTGTTGGCCTCGAGATCCCAGCGGGCCGACCCCGTCACCACCCAGTTGCTCGCGACCTTCAGCGAGCCGGTGGTGAGGATGCCTTCGCGGCGGGTCAGATAGCCGAGCTCGGGCTGCGATGCGTAATTGCCATACAGCATGCTGACCGACCAGCGATCGAAATTGGCGCGGCCTTCGGCCTCGAAGCGCTCCACGTTCCAGGTCTGCTCGTCCATGCGGGAGCGGACACTGAAGGTGTAGGTCCGGTTGGGGGAGTAGCTGGCGCTTGCGACGTAATCCGAGCGCTGCTTGTCGAGGCCGGAATCCAGGCCGGTGTTGATGGAGTCCTGGACCGCGAAGGAGTTCAGGCCGAACAGCTGGTAGGACTCGCCGAACAGCACCTTGACGGCGCCGCCCCTGTCGAACTGCGTGGTGGACTGCACGCCGACATTGGCGCGGCCGCCGCCCTCGACGCGGTCGTAGCCGGAGAACTTGTCGACGCTGAACAGGTTCGAGGCGTCGAACACCATGCTCTGCGCGTCTTCGTTCGGCAGCTTGCCGGCATAGGTCTCGTTCTGGCGGATGATGATCTGCGCGATCGGCTCGATGGTGGTCGAGCCCCAGGGCTGAACGTTGATGAACGGATAGCGGTATTCGAGGCCGACGGTCGGCATCAGGCGGAATGCCTGGGTGTCACCGACCGGCAGATAGTTCGACACCCCCGGCTGGTTGGAGACCGAGGAGTTGATCGCGTCGGCGCGCAGGCTCGCGAACGGCGTCCAGATCTCGCCGAACGGATCGGTGTAGGACTTGCGCCACTGCGCTTCGGCGGTGAGGCGGGTGTAGGTGCCGGGGAAGCCGCGCAGCAGGCACTGCGACGGCGTCCGCGCGAGCGGATCGGCCGAGGCGGTGGTGCACAGGCCGCTGGTGTTGGCCAGCGTCGTGATGGGGTCGAACACCGCGTTCTCACGCGACAGGTTCACGAAATTGGTCCTGTAGCTGAACTCGCCGCCGAACACCGGATAGTTGAGCACGTTCGAATAGTCGATCACGGGGTAGACGACCGGAACCTTGTCCTGGTTGCCCGAGTAGCTCAGCCAGTACATCGTGCGAGCGTCGAAGAAGCTGCGGTTGCCGACGCCGGTCAGATAGAGCTGCGACAGCGCGTCGGTCGGCAGGTTCAGGAACGAGCCGAGCGGATCGCGGTATTGCGCCAGACGATAGTCCGAGAAGAAATAGTAGTCGGACATCAGGACGCCTTCCCAGCCCCAGACCCATTTGTCGTTCAGCGCGAACTGACCCTTGGTGTCCACGGCGCCGCGGAACTGGCGGTCGCCGGGCTGCCCCGCGAATGCGCCGGGGTCGAGCTGGTCGATGCCATAGGCCCGGATCTGATAGGCGCCGTCGATCAGGCGCTGGCGGAATTCGCCCTGCAGCAGCACGCCCTGGCGCGACAGGAAGCGCGGCGTGATGGTCGCGTCCATATCGGGCGCGATCGCCCAATAATAGGGAACTTCGGCGCCGGCGCCGGTGTTCGTGGTGCCGGGGAAGTAGCCGGGCATCAGGAAGCCGCTCTTGCGCTTCACGGTCGGATCGGGCGTCGAGAAATACGGCATGTAGGCGAGCGGCACGCCGAAGAACTCGAGCTGCGCCGTCTCGAAATACAGCATCTTCTCCTGCTGGTCGTGGATGATGCGGGCACCCTTGACCTGCCACAGCGGCGGCTTCTTCGGGTCGTCCTTACACGGTGCGCAGGCCGTGTAGACGCCGTTCTCGAACACCGTGTAGTTGCCACTGGAGCGGTCGGCGCGGCTCGCGGCCATGCGGGTCTGGTCGGCGGTGTCCACGCGCAGCGAATCGACGAAACCGTCACGGTAGTCGTCGGACAGATCCATGATCTCGGCATAGGTGATCTTGCCGTCGGCATCCGTCATGCGGATGTTGCCTTCGGCATGTAGCCGCTTGGTCTTCTGGTCGTAGATGACCCTGTCGGCCTCGACGCTGGTGCCGTTGTAGAACAGCTGGACGTTGCCGACCGCGGAGACGCGCGAATTGTTGTAGTCGTAGTCGACCTCGGTCGCCTGAACCAGCATCTGGTTGTCGTTGGCGACCTTCGCCGGCTTCGGACGCGGCGGCAGCGGATTGTAGGTGAAGCTTTGGGCGGAGGCGGGCGCCACGGCGGCAACGTCGATCAGCCCGCCGAGCGAGGCTGCCGTGATGACGGCGAGCAGAAGCCTGCGAATGGACAAGCCGCATCCGTTCGCGCGCACCACAGTACGCCGCGTCAAACGAGACACGCGCCCTCGTTGGACGGCAGTCACTAACCGTCCTCCTGATAGAGCAAGGCCAAAAAGCCGGTGAGGCCGCCCACAACAACGGGCAACCACGCCGCAGCGATCGGATGCATCAACTCAGCCTTGCTCAAGTCCTCAGTTACTTTCGACAGAACGTAGAGCAGAAAGCCTGCGCCCACGCCACTCAAAACCATCTTCTGCACGCCGCCCATCCGGAAGAAACGCAACGACACCGAGGCCGCGAGCATCACCATGGCGGCGAGCAAAAACGGCTGCGCCAACAGCTTTTGATACTGGAGTCGATAGCCGGCTGTCGCGAAGCCTGAGCTCTCGGAGGAACGGATGTAGCTCGGTAGTTGCCAAAAGGACACAGTCTCGGGTGTGGAAAAGCTGTTGCGGACCTGGGCCTCGGTCAACGTCGTCGGAATCGCCAGAATCGACTCCTCCCTCGGCGGCCCGTCGAGCGTGAAGCGGCGGACGTTCCTGAATATCCACTTTCCGACTTCGAGCTCCGCCTCGCGCGCCTCGACCCGTTCCTTGAAGTGCTGCTCTGTGTCAAACCGGAACAGCGTGAGCCCCGTCAGCCGGACACCCTGCTGCTCGCTGCGCGCCGCGTTGATGATGGTCTGGCCGTCGTCGGTCACCTGGTTGAGCCAGAAGCCGGAGGCGTCCTGGATGCCGCCGCCGGGCGCCGAGCCGAACAGTTCGGCCTCCATGCGTTTGGAGAGCTCGCGCAGATTGGCCGACATCGGATTGTAGGCGACGGTGGCGATGACCCCGATCAGGAGCGCGCTGCCGAGCGCCGGCGAGATGAACTGCCAGGCCGAGATGCCGGCGGCACGCGCCACCACGAGCTCGAGCCGGCGGGAGAGGGCGAGATAGCAGGTCATGGCGCCGATCAGCATGCAGAACGGCGTCAGCTTCTCCAGCAGCTGCGGCACCCGGAACAGCGAGGTCTCGGCCACCATGATCGCGGAGGCGGATGCGAGGCCGGAGGTCTTGCGCACCATCTCGATGTAGTCCACCAGCACCAGCAGCAGGAAGATGCTCGCGAACACGCCGAGCGCCGCGACGACGAAGCGGCCGGCGAAATAGCGCCCGAGGGTGTTGGTGAGCATGCTCATGCGGTGGCCGGCCGTCCGAACAACCGCGCGATGCGCGCGTTGGACCTGTTGATGGCCTCCATGAGACCGGGGGGCGGTTCGACCACGATGCCGCCGATGATCATCCACAGCCCGATGCCTATGGCGCCCATGACCATCGCATATTGAACGAGCACCGCCTCCGGCGATTTCACGGCCATCACCGAGCAGGCGAAGCCGACCATGCGCAGGCCGAACACCGCGAGGATCGAGGAGCCGATCGAAAAGTTGCGGCTCTGGCGGGTGGTGCGAGGCGCACCCAGGAAGGCGAAGGTCAGCACGGCAAAGGCGAAGGGATAGACCGGTGCGAGCAGGCTGTCATGCAGGGCCGAGCGGAACTGCCCGGGAATCTGCCTGTAGACGGGATCATCCTCGGCCGGCGAGAACAGCTCCCACAGATAGCGCTCGCGAATGCCGAGCGTGACGTCACGGCCCTGGTTGCCGAACTTCGACATGTCGAAGCCGTAGCGCCCGAACGCCACCAGCGCGGGATCGCGCTTGCCCGCCTCGAAACGCTGCAGATTGCCGTCCTTCAGCACCAGGAAGGAGCCGTTCTCGGTCTTAACGACCTCGCCCTGTTCGGCGACGATCGAGACGCGCTCGTTCGGATCGCGGCGGTCGTCGATGAAGATGCCTTCGAGAATGCCGCCGGGCTTGCGCTCGCGAATGCGAATCGTCAGGTTCTTGTCGAGCTGGGCGAAGCGGCCGGGCTGGAGGATGTTGGTGAGCACGTCGGCAGTGATCTCGGCGTCCCACTGCTTGATCCGCCGCATGCCGTCGGGCGCCAGATAGGCCGCGATGAAGGCGACCAGCAGCGCCACCACGCAGGTGGCGTAGAAGAACGGATAGAACAGCCGGAACGGCGAGAAGCCGGCGGCATTCATAACGATGATCTCGGAATCGGTCGCGAGCTTGTTCAGCGTGTGCGAGATCGCGATCATCAGCGCGATCGGCGAGATGATCAGGACCAGCGCCGGAATGACGAGGCTGGTGATGCCGAGGAACGTGAGGATGGTCTGACCCTGGCTCGTCATCAGGTCGATGCCGCGCAACGCCTGCGTAATCCAGATCACGCCGGTGAGGCTGACCAGGACCAGCGCAAACGACGCCAGCGTCGTGCGGAAAATATACCTATCGATCGACCCCATGCGCTACCGCACGAATCCCACCAAGCCCCACTGCCGGCCGGAGCTCCGGCTGTCCAACCAATCCCGGTCAGGGGACCCCCAAGGTTGGGCAACCACCGCTTCCGCCGGCTCACACTCTCACTACCATCCCTTTGATCCGTCAACAAAATGGCTGCCCCGTGGCGCCCCCAATATATGGTTAATATTTCGCTCGTTGTGGCCTGGCGGCCACGGCGGGTGCTTGGCATCGGCCGGGCCGGTGCCCCATAGTGGGCAAAGTCCGGTGAATCGCCGTTCAGCTCCGGCCTGTGGCCGGCTCCGCCGATCGGCAAAAAGCCCCATGTTTTGGAGGAGTTACCCATGTCCGATGCCATCAAGGTCGGCTTCGTCCCGTTGTCTGCCGCCGCCCGTGGCATCCTGGTCGTGTTCTGCGACGACGGCCTGAAGCTCGGCCCGGCGACGGCCAAGGCGCTCGGGAGCGCTGCCGATCTTGTGAAGCGGGCGGCCTCCGCCGCCGGCTTCAAAGGCAAAAGCGGGGCTGCCCTGGACATTCTGGCGCCAGAGGGCGTGAAGGCCACCCGTCTGGTGGTGATCGGGGCCGGCAAGCCGGCGAGCCTGAAGACGAGCGATTTCCTCAAATTCGGCGGCGTGGCGGCGAGCAAGCTCACCGCCGGAACCGCCGCCATGACCATCATGGCGGAATTGCCCGGGGGCGCCATGACCAGCGAGCAGGCGGTCGCGATCGCCTCGGGCCTTCGCCTGCGCGCCTACAGGTTCGACCGCTACAAGACCAAGAAGAAGGACGGCGAGGAGGGCGACTCGCGCGCCGACGTCGCGCTTGCGGTCGGCGACGCCACGGCCGCGAACAAGGCGTTTGCTCCGGCGGGCCACGTCGTCGACGGCGTCGTCCTCGCGCGCGACCTCGTCAACGAGCCGCCGAACGTGCTGTTCCCCGAGGAGTTCGCGCGCCGCGCCGGTCAGCTCCGCAAGCTCGGCGTCAGGATCGAGGTGCTCGACGTCAAGGCGATGCAGAAGCTCGGCATGGGCGCACTGCTCGGCGTCGGCCAGGGTTCGGCGCGGCCGAGCCGCACCGTGATCATGCGCTGGGACGGCGGCAGAAAGGGAGAGGCGCCGGTCGCATTCGTCGGCAAGGGCGTTTGTTTCGACACCGGCGGCATCTCGATCAAGCCGGCCGGCAGCATGGAGGACATGAAGGGCGACATGGGCGGGGCGGCCTGCGTCGTCGGCCTGATGCACGCGCTGGCGGCGCGCAAGGCGCGCGCCAACGTAGTCGGGGCCATCGGCCTCGTCGAGAACATGCCTGACGGCAATGCGCAGCGGCCAGGCGACATCGTCACCTCGATGTCGGGCCAGACCATCGAGATCATCAACACCGACGCCGAAGGCCGCCTCGTGCTCGCAGACGTGCTCTGGTACGTCGCCAAGAAGACCAAGCCGAAATTCATGGTGGATCTGGCGACGCTGACGGGTGCGATCGTGGTCGCGCTCGGCACCGAACACGCCGGCATGTTCTCCAACAACGACGAACTGGCCGAACGCCTGCTCGCGGCCGGCATCGAGAGCGGAGAGAAGGTCTGGCGCCTGCCGCTCGGCCCGGAATACGACAAGCTGATCGATTCCCAGTTCGCCGATATGAAGAACACCGGTGGCCGCCACGGCGGCTCGATCACCGCGGCGCAGTTCCTGCAGCGCTTCGTCGATGGTGTGCCCTGGGCGCATCTCGACATCGCCGGCACCGCCATGGGCGCGCCGAAGACCGACATCAACCAGAGCTGGGGCAGCGGCTATGGCGTGCGCCTGCTCGACCGCCTGGTGGCCGACCATTACGAGCGCAAGTGACCGAATGACCGAAGTGCTGTTCTACCATCTGCAAAACATGACTGTGGAGAACGTGTTGCCGTCGCTTCTCGAGAAATCGCTCGAGCGCGGTTGGCGCGTCGTGGTGCAATCGACCTCGGAGGAGCGCGCCGACGCACTCGACGCGCATTTGTGGACCTATCGCGACGATTCCTTCCTGCCGCACGCGACGTGGCGGGTGAACGATGCCGCCGATCAGCCGATCGTACTGGCGATCGAGGAGGGCAATCCCAACGGCGCCAATGTCCGCTTCCTGGTCGACAATGCGGCGCTGCCGCAGGACGCGCAGGGCTATGAGCGCATGGTGCTGCTGTTCAATGGCGACGATCCGGATGCGCTCGCGTCCGCCCGCAGCGCCTGGGCGGATTGCAAGGCGCGGGGATTTGATGTCACCTATTGGCAAGCCGACGAGCGGGGCCGCTGGCAGCGTCGAAATTAGCGGCCGTTCGTATTAATGATAATTTGCACTTTTCGGGCGATGATCGCTTCTGTCACCTTCGTGCCGCAAAGTGATGTTGGGACAATCGCTTAGGGCTGGTCCTTCACGCGGGGAATTTAGTTTATCGTGCGACATCAAAAGCTTCCCGGCTCGCTCGCAATTGCGTTGGCTGCCGTAGCACCGCTGGTCGCGGGCTGCTCCGGCGGGACCGATCTGCTGTCGAAGGATGCCGAATGGTTCCAGAGGCCGGGTCGTCTCTTCATCAAGAATATCTCGATCGAGTCGCCGCCGCTGACCCCCAACAAGCCGGTGGGCGCTGAGGATCTCGTCAGCGCCGACGGCGCCTGTCCCGGCATGGCGCCAGCGTCCGGTCCGGCTGACGCCAATGCGTCGACGACGGCACCGGCCCCGGCGGGCGGCGCCGTCGCGCTCGGCCACACCGAATGCGACGTGGTGCGCGGCATCGGTGCACCCTCGACCGTCAATCTCTCCAATGACGCCGCCGGCCGTCGCGTCGCCGTCGTCACCTGGACGACCGGGCCGCGCGCCGGCATCTACACCTTCACGTCCGGTCGCCTGTCTTCGATCGAGGGCAATCCAGAGCCGCAGGTCGTGCCGAAGGCGGCCAAGCCGAAGCCGAAGAAGAAATCGGCCGCGTAGGAGCTCGTCCCCCGCGCCAGCGCGATTGGCGCGCGCCTGGCTCTTGCCTGCGATCCATAGATGGGTTGTCTCTGCACGGTGGCGTGGTCGAGCCTCTCGTTGGCGCAAGTACCCGCGCGCAGGCCCGTCGTCGCCGTTCTCGGCAGCGGCAGTGCACGGGGATGGGCCTCACTGACTAACGCGCTCCTGCGGAGAATCGGTGAACTCGGCTTCGTTGACGGGCAGAATCTCTCAGTCGAATACCGCTGGGCTGAAGGTCAGTACGACCGATTTGCCGGCATTTGCTGCCGATCTGGTTGAGCGGCAGTCGGCTGTGCTGGTCGCCTTCACGACACCGGCGGCGCTCGCGGCCAAGAAGGCGACGGCAGCAATTCCGATCGTGTTCACGACGATCGGCGACCCCGTGAATATCGGTCTCGTGCCCAGTCTCAGCCCGGTGGCCGGAAACGTCACAGGCGTGACGTCACTGAACGTGCAGGTGGTCTCGAAGCGGCTGGAGTTGATGCACGAATTGCTGCCGACATCGAAGGACATCGGGTTTCTGGTCAACCCAAGCAATCCGACGACCGACAATCAGCTGCGCGATATGCAGGCTGCGGCGGATGCACTGGGATTGCAGCTCCATGTCCTGCGTGCGAGCACCGTTGGCTCGATGAAGGGGTGCAGTGCGCAAGAAGGAGCTCGGTGAACGCTCCGTTGCCGGCACCGATATCCGCCCAGGCCAATCCGGGGCCAGGTGCCAGCCAGTCCAGGAAAAGGGTCCCGGCCAACCGGCTCCAGGGCGCCATGAAGCGCTCTAGGCCGCGCCGGCGGTGAACTTGATCGGTTCGGGTGTAGGCATTCAAGTTATCCCTTGATCTCTTGCATATCGCCTGCACCGGAAATCGCTTGCGATGAAAATTCAGCGCTGACGCAAAATCGCGTCCAACCTAACCGCAAACGTGCTGAAGCGACACGGGACATTTCAGCCGCCCATGCTGCTGGCCCGCGCCGATCCGCATGATCGAATTGCGGGACCCGTCTCGCCGTCTCGTCCCATTGCGTGCTCGCCCCGGGCCGTCGCTTCACGGCCCCGCGTCGACTTCATTCGCGCATGATCGACCGCGCTTGATCTGGATCATGGAGCTCAGCCGGCCGGCAGTGCAGGCTAGGACCGCTCCCCGAGAGAAGGGGCTGCTGTCATGGCAAGAATTTTCAGAGGACATTCCAGGGATCATTAATGTGAGCAACCTCGCAAAGATTGAACGCGACCCGAATTACCAGGAGCTCGTGCGCCGGCGCTCGTCGCTGGGCTGGCTGCTGTCGGCGGTCATGCTTGTCATCTATTTCGGCTTCATCCTGCTGGTGGCCTACGCTCCCAAATTTCTGGGAATACCGCTGGGCAGCGGCGTGACGACGATCGGTATTCCGATCGGACTGTCCGTCATCGTGCTCGCCTTTGTGCTGACGGGCATCTACGTCCGTCAGGCCAATTCCAGCTACGACGTGCTCATCCGCAAGATTGTCGAGGAGAACCGCTCGTGAAGAGATTCGCTTTTCTATCGGTATTTCTGCTTGCAAGCTTGCCCACCATAGCGCTTGCCGCCGGCGCCGTCGAAGGCGGCTCGAAGCAGGCGACCAACTGGTCGGCCATCGGCATGTTCGTAGGCTTCGTCGGCCTGACGCTCGTTATCACCTATTGGGCCGCCAAACGGACCGCTTCGGCGGCGGATTTCTACTCGGCCGGCGGCGGCATCACGGGATTCCAGAACGGGCTTGCGATCGCGGGCGACTACATGTCGGCGGCGTCGTTCCTCGGCATATCCGGTCTCGTCTACACCTCGGGCTATGACGGCCTGATCTACTCGGTCGGCTGGCTCGTGGGCTGGCCGATCGTCACCTTCCTGATCGCCGAGCAGTTGCGCAACCTCGGAAAGTTCACCTTTGCCGACGTCACGTCGTTTCGCTTGGGGCAGACCGAGATCCGCATCCTGGCGGCATGCGGCTCGCTGGTGACCGTTGCATTCTACCTGATCGCGCAGATGGTCGGGGCCGGCAAGCTGATCCAGCTTTTGTTCGGTCTCGATTACTGGATCGCAGTCGTCCTGGTCGGCGGCCTGATGATGATCTACGTGACGTTCGGTGGCATGAAAGCGACGACCTGGGTGCAGATCATCAAGGCGGTGCTCTTGCTCTCGGGGGCGACGTTCATGGCCGGCGCCGTCCTCTACAAGTTCGGCTTCAGCCCGGAAGCGCTGTTCACCAGGGCGACCGAGGTGCATCCCAAGAAGCTCGCGATCATGGAGCCCGGTACCCTGATTTCCAATCCGCTCTCGGCCATCTCGCTCGGCCTGGCGCTGATGTTCGGAACGGCGGGCCTGCCGCACATCCTGATGCGCTTCTTCACCGTGAAGGACGCCCAGGCCGCCCGCAAGTCGGTGTTCTACGCCACCGGCTTCATCGGCTATTTCTATATCCTGACCTTCATCATCGGATTTGGCGCGATCACGCTGGTGTCGACCGATGCGATGTTCCTGGATGGGAGCATCCTCGAGAAGACCAAGAGCGGAATCGCGGCAATCAAGGGCGGCTCCAACATGGCGGCGATTCACCTCGCGAACGCCGTCGGCGGCAACCTGTTCCTCGGCTTCATATCGGCCGTCGCCTTCGCCACCATCCTTGCCGTCGTCTCGGGGCTGGCTCTGGCGGGGGCGTCCTCCATCAGCCACGATCTCTACGGCATGGTGATCAAGGGCGGGAACGCGAACGAGCAGGACGAGATCCGCGTGTCGAAGATTGCGACACTGGTGCTCGGCGTGCTCGCGATCTTCCTGGGCATCGTGTTCGAGAACCAGAACGTCGCCTTCATGGTCGGTCTCGCTTTCGCCATCGCGGCCTCCTGCAATTTCCCCGTACTGGTGATGTCGATCTTCTGGAAGGGCCTGACGACGCGCGGAGCGGTGATCGGTGGCTTCCTCGGTCTGGTCAGCGCGGTTGTCGGCGTGGTGCTCTCGCCGGCGGTCTGGGAGGTGACGCTCGGCTTCGCCAAGGGCTCGGCTCCTGTCAAGCTGGACAATCCGGCGCTGTTCTCGATGGCCATCGCCTTCGCGGGGATCTGGCTGGTTTCAATGCTGGATCGCAGCAAGCGCGCCGCGATCGATCGCGACGGCTTTGATGCGCAATATGTCCGCTCCCAGACCGGTATCGGCGCGGCTTCAGCGACGGCTCACTGAACGAGGGTCCCGGGACAACGCTTCGCACCGGCTGGGCCAGTTGGCCTCGCCGGTGCTGATCGTTTGATTGTCGATCGTCGGGTCATCGGATGATCCGCGTCGTCGAAAGGTCGAAATGCCCAAGGCGTTCGATATCAGCAACCCGCCGTTCGATCGTCTGACGCCGAACGAGGCCGAGACGTTGCGGGCCGCGCTCGACATCGCCTACTTCAGTCCCGGAGAAGCGATCATCAGGCGGGACGCTCCGGCGGAGGCGCTCTATGTCGTGATCAAGGGCATCGTCGAGGAGCGGAGCGAGGTCGACCTGCTCGCATTGCTTGGGCCCAAGGACACGTTCGACAGTCGTGCGCTCGTTCATGATCATAACGGCCACCAGTTTTTCGCGCGCGACGAGACGCTCTGCTACGTGATCCCCAGGAAGGTCGCGCTCGATCTGATCAAAACCAATCCGCGCTTTGCCGCCTTCTTCTATCGCGAGATCTCCCAGAAGCTGGACGAGTTCGCCAACGATGAGGAGGCACGACGCTATGGCTCGCTGATGCATGCCAAGGTCGGTGAATTGTTCCTGCATCCGCCGGTGTTTCTGGCGGCCAGCGATACGATCGAGGCCGCCGGACACCTGATGCGCGAGATCAACAGCAATGCGCTGTTCGTCCGGGACGGCGAGCGGATCGGCATCGTCACAGGCATGAACCTGTCGAAAGCGGTGGTGCTGGGGCGCCAGTCCATCCAGACGGCGGTGGGCACCCTCGCCAATTACGACCTCGTGTCTCTGCGACGCGACGATTTCGTATCCTCGGCTCTCTTGCTGATGACCAAGCACAACAAGCGGCGGCTGGTGGTGCGCGAGGGCGAGGAGCTCGTCGGCATTCTGGAGGAGATCGACCTGCTGGGCTTTCTGGCAGGAAGCGCCCAGGTCACCGCCGGCCGCATCGATCGCGCCTCAAGCCGGCAGGATCTAGCCATTGCGGCGCGCGAGATCGAGACGCAAACGCGCGTGCTGCGGCGGCAGGGCGTCAAGGTGGAGGTCATTGCGGAGATCGTCTCCGATCTCAACCGCCGCCTGCTGTCACGGCTGTTCGACATGGTCGCGCCGGCGAAGCTGCGCACCGGGAGCTGCCTGATCGTGATGGGAAGCGAGGGGCGGGGAGAGCAGACCGTCCGCACCGACCAGGACAACGGCCTCATTCTGGCCGGGCCGGTGCAAGATGACGTGCTGGAGGCGTTCCGTCACGAATTCTTCGTCGCTCTCGAAAGCTTCGGATTTCCGCCCTGTCCCGGCGACATCATGGTGCGCAATCCGCAATGGTCCCGCCCGCTCTCCGATTATCTTGCAGATCTGCGCCGCTGGATCGTGCTTCCCGACCAGGCCGCGCACATGAATGTGGCCATCATCTACGATGCCCAGGCGATCGCGGGCGATCCGCAACTGCTGGACGATGCCAAGACGGCGCTGATCGATATGACTCGTGGTGAGCAGGCGTTCATGGCCCACTTTGCGCGCGCGGTCGACGCGTTCGAGACGCCGATCGGCCTCTTCAACAATCTGATCATGTCCGAGGGCACGGGGGACGCGCTCGATCTCAAGAAAGGCGGCATCTTCCCGATCGTGCACGGCGTTCGCAGCCTGGCGCTCGGACAGGGACTGCGCGAGACCTCCACCGACAAGCGCATCTCCCGGCTCTGTGATCTCGGCGTGCTGCAGGCGGACTTCGGACGCGACCTGAAACAGGCCTTCCGGTTCTTGCTGATGCTTCGCCTCGACGGGCAGCTGGCCGCCTCAGCCGGTGCATCGGGGACTCTGGTGAGACCGGCGCACCTGTCCAGCATGGAACGCCATCTCTTGCGCGATGCACTGCAGGTGGTGAAGAAGTTTCGCGAGATCGTCGGTCATCATTTCAAGCTCGGCATGTTCTAGAATGCTCCCTCGCGCGATCAAGCGACTGTTGCACCAGGCAACCCTGAGCGACCAATCATATCGCTTCATGTTCGACCGCCCGCCTGACGACGAGTTTGTCGTCATCGATTGCGAGACCACCGGCCTGAATGTGCGAACGGACGACGTCGTCGCCATCGCCGCGATCAAGATCCGCGGCAACCGGATTTTGACCAGCGCGCGTTTCGAAGCCATCATCCATCCCGACCGGGAGCTCGGGGCAGAGGCGATCAGGATTCACCGCTTGCGCCGGTCCGATGTCGAGGCTGCGCCGATCGTCTGGAAGGTGTTGCCGAGCCTTCTGCACTTCATCGGGCCGCGCCCGTTGATCGGCTACTATGTCGATTTCGACGTCGCCATGCTGGACAAGTACATCCTGCCGCTGGTGGGGATCGAACTGCCCAACGAACGCATCGAGGTGTCGCGGTTGTACTATGACCGCAAATACGGCGATGCGCCGCCAAACACCTCGGTGGATCTGTCATTCGCCGCAATCCTCCGCGACCTCAGCATTCCGCCCCTCGGACAGCATGACGCCTTCAACGACGCATTGATGACGGCGATGATGTTCGCGCAGTTGCGCGATCTCGCCCGGCGCGGCGTGCGCATCCCGCGCCAGCGGACCGGCCCGGTGTTCAATCCGATCGGGGCATGACCGGAGCCGGGGTGACCGGATGATTGCCCAGCAATTACAGACGGAAATGGTAAGGTATCATAAAACCGGGACTGTGCATGGGGTTGTTTCCGAGGTTCTGAAACTATCCCGCCGCCTCGTCGAACTGCGTGCTCGCCTCTAGCCATTGCTCTTCCGCCCGCGCCAGCGCGTCGGCGGCATTGGCGCGCGCCTTCGACAGTTGCGCGGCCTGCTTGGGATCGCGCGTGAAAATGTCGGGCAGGGCAAGCGCCGTGTCGATCTTGGCGATGATGTCGCTGACGCGGGCGATCTCGGCTTCGGCTTCCGCGATGCGCTTCTTCAGCGAGCCGCGATTGTCCGATTTCGGGCGCTGCGGTTTTTCGCTCGGAGCACTGCGCTCGCGCGGGGCGGATTCGGCGTTGCGCGTCGACAGAACGAGACGGCGGTACTCGTCGAGGTCGCCCTCGTAATTGGTGACGGTGCGGTCGGCGACGATCCAGAGCCGCTCGGCGCAGGCCTCGATCAAATAGCGATCGTGCGAGACCATGATCACCGCGCCGGGAAATTCATTGATCGCCTCCGCGAGCGCGCCGCGGCTGTCAATGTCGAGATGGTTGGTCGGCTCGTCCAAAATGATCATGTTGGGGCCGAAGAAGGTGGCAAGGCCGAGGAGGAGCCGCGCCTTCTCCCCGCCCGACAATTTGCCGGCCTTGGTGTCGGCTGCCTTGCCCGAAAAGCCGATCGCGCCGGCGCGCGCCCGCACCTTGGCTTCGGGCGCATCGCCCATCAGCTTGCGGACGTGGTCGTAGGCGGAGGCGTCCTCGTTGAGCGAAGTCATTGGCCCCCCAAATGGTTTCGCCGTTCTCGGGGGATGTCCGACGTTCTAGCAAAAATTGTATGTCCTCGTCCTGGCTGCCCAAAATGAGGCCCCGGCGGGGGGGGGGGATCGCCGGGGCCTCTCCAGAGGGGTACCTGGGGGGCATAGGTACCTTTGGAAGGTGCTTTAAGAAGGTGCTGTCGGGCTCAGTAGCAGCGGTTGATCAGCCGCCAGCGGGGTCCCCAGGGGGTCGGGACCAGCCGGCGCACGTAGCAGCCGCCATAACCGTAGGAGACGGGGGCATAGGCATAGAAGCGCGGGCCACCCCAGCCGTAGCCGTGGTGCCAGCCGCCTCCGTGCCAGCCCCAGCCGCCGCCATGCCAATGTGCGGAGGCCGAGGTCGGTGCCAGCGCGGCACCCAGCGCGACCGCGGCAACGGCGGCAAGCGAAAGTTTCCTCAACATGGTGATCTCCTCAAAACTGCCGGCGCGGGGCTATCGCGTCGATGGAAAGGCCGCCGAAACGTTCCGCCCTTGATCAAGCTTCGGTTTCGATAAGCCCGACCTTACGCCAGCGAGGCTGAACCAAACCCTGAATGGTGGCTTCAGATTCGGTTCATCTGGGTGAAATCTCGGTAATTCACCCAAAATCCGATTGGGCTGCCCTGCGGCGAAGCGCCCGTGTGGGGTGTCTGGCGGTCGCTTGCCGTCCGGCAAAGGCGCCGATATAAGCCCCCGCAACTCCGAACCACCGCTTTCTTCCCAAGGACAAGATAATGGCCATCGAACGCACTTTCTCGATCATCAAGCCCGACGCGACCGAGCGTAACCTGACCGGCGCGGTCAATGCCGTGATCGAGAAGGCGGGCCTGCGCATCGTCGCGCAGAAGCGCATCCGCATGACCAAGGAACAGGCCGAGACCTTCTATGCAGTCCACAAGGCCCGTCCGTTCTTCGGCGAGCTCGTCGAGTTCATGACTTCGGGCCCGGTCGTGGTGCAGGTGCTCGAGGGCGAGGGCGCGATCGCCAAGTATCGCGAAGTGATGGGCGCGACCGATCCGGCAAAGGCCGCCGAAGGCACCGTCCGCAAGCTTTACGCAAAGTCGATCGGCGAGAATTCGGTGCACGGTTCTGACGCGCCGGAGACCGCCGCGATCGAGATCGCGCAGTTCTTCTCGGGCAACGAGATCGTCGGCTGATTCGTCAGCCGAAACACTTAAGTTGACGGGGGATAAGGACTCATTGTGAACTGGCTCTGGCAGATCTTCGATCCCGCTGCGATCGGGGCATTCTTCACCCAGTTCCGCAATGAGATGGCCGAGCCGACGTTCTGGATTGCGGTCGGCAAGATCATCTGGATCAACATCCTGCTCTCCGGCGACAACGCGCTGGTGATCGCACTTGCCTGCCGCGGCCTCAAGCCGCGGCACCGGCTCTGGGGCATGATCCTGGGCGCCGGCGCGGCCGTGCTGCTGCGGATCATCTTCACCGGCATCGTCGCGAGCCTGATGGAGCTCCCGTACCTCAAGCTCGTCGGCGGTCTCGCGCTGATCGTGATTGCGGCCAAGCTGCTGGTGCCGGAAAACGAGGATGAGGACGACGTCGAGTCCGCCTCGCATCTGTGGCAGGCGGTGCAGATCGTCGTCGTCGCCGACATCGTCATGAGTCTCGACAACGTCATTGCGGTCGCCGCCGCCGCCAATGGCAGCGTGCCGCTGCTGATCCTCGGCCTTGCCATCAGCGTGCCCCTGATCGTCGCCGGTGCGGCCTTGATCATGGCGCTGCTCGCCAAGCTGCCGGTGCTGGTGTGGGCCGGTGCTGCGCTGCTCGGCTGGATCGCTGGCGAGGTGATCGCGACCGACCCCGGCGTGGCGCCGAGGCTGCACACGCTGTTCGACGGCCCGCTCGGTGCCTCGCTGGACAAGATCCTCGCCGGCTTGCGCATCCCGCTGCAATTCGGCCATGGCGGGTCGGGCGGCGAATATCTCTGTGCGGCGCTCGGTGTCGTCGTCGTGCTGGTCGTCGGCACGATCTGGCGACGGCGTAGCCTGAGTGCGGCCGCGCTGGAATCCTCCGAGCGGCACGCCAAGGCGTCGGCGGAGTAGTTCTTTAGCGCCGGACGATGGAGCCGGCGCGTCCGACAAGGCGAGCGAGCTGCTTGAAGCGGCTGCCGACGCGGTCGGCGACGAGATCCACGAGCCGGTGCTCGAACACCAGCATCAATTTGCGGCCCTGGGTACGGAAATGCGTGGCGGTCAAGACGCCCGGCCGCGCCGCCGAGATCAGATGCGCGACGCGGAACGCCGCGCCGAGCAGGCGGGCGCGCTCGAGCTGCGCCGGCGTCAGCAGCTCCTGCATGGTGACCGGCGGCTGGTTCTCCTCACTGAGACCCGCATAGCGATAGAACACCGACAGGCCGACGAAGGCGCGCTCGGTGTGGGTGATCGCACCGAAATTGCCGTTGACGACGAGGCTGAGCGTCTGCTCGCCCCGGTGATCGGGGTGCACGCGCCAGCCGATGTCGGAGAGCAGGCAGGCGGTGTGGCGCAGGCGGCGATCCTCCTCGGTCTCGCGCAGCTTCACCACGCGCACGAGGCGATCGGTCCAGGCGATCAGCTCGCGGGCGTGCCTGGCCGAGCGCGACAGCAGCTCATTGAGCTCCTCCGCCGCGCAGATCAGTCCGTCCTTGTTGCGCTCGGCCTCCGGCAGCTTCTCGTGCAAGAGGCCCTCGCGCACGCCGAAGGTCGAGAACACGATCGTCTTGGGCTTCGCCACGCGGATGATGTGCTCGAGCACCAAGGCCGCATAGGTGAGGAGCGGGCGGCGTGCGTCAGCGACGATCTCGATGTCGGCGAGCATGTCGGCGGCCGCCAGACGCCGCAGCCTGCGAGAAAAGTCGAGCGCCTCGGCTGCGGAAATCGAATAGCCGTGCATCACCTGGAGCGGATAGCCGCTCTGGATGATGTGGATGCGCGCGAGCGCGCGCCAGGTGCCGCCGACGGCGTAGAAGGCGCGGCCGCGGCCGGCAGTGAGCAGCTGCACCTCGTCGAGCTCCTCGCGCACGATACGGTCGGCGCGCTTGAGCGATTTGTGGGCGAGGTCCTGCAGCGCGAGGCCGCCGAGCGGCAGCGTGACGCCGCTGCGCACGCTGTTCCTGCGCACGTCGATCAGCTCGAGCGAGCCGCCGCCGAGGTCGCCGACGATGCCGTCGGGATGGTGGATCCCGGAGATTACGCCAAGCGCCGACAGCCGCGCCTCGCGCGGACCCGACAGGATCTCGATCTTGACGGCGCAGATGCGCTCGGCCTTCGCGATGAAGTCGGGGCCGTTGGAGGCGTCGCGGCAGGCGGCAGTGGCGATCGCGAACACCCGACCGACCTGCATCACGCGGCACAGCGCGCGGAAGCGCTTGAGCGAGGTCAGCGCCTTGTCGACGGCATCGGGCGCGAGCAGGCCCGTGCTCTGCACCTCGCGCCCGAGGCCGCACAGCGTCTTTTCGTTGAAGATCGGAATGAGGCTCCGCGCCAGCGCCTCGTAAACGACGAGACGTACCGAGTTGGAACCGATGTCGATGACCGCGACAGTGCCGCCGCGCTTGCGCGGCCGCGTCACGTCAGGGATCCCGGATCAGGAGTGATGACGTTCATTCCGGCGCGTGAGACGGCGCGGCGAGGATTCCTTGAGCGACTTTCCACGGCCAGACAGACTCGGATTTGTCATGAAGTAGTTGTGGACGTTGAAAGGCTCCTCGCCCTTCGCCGCCTTCATACGCGTTGAGGAACCGTCCGGCAACAACTGCCAGCTCTGCTCATTGTCCTTCAGATTCGCGACCATGATCTGTTCGAGAACCTGCTGATGCACCGTGGGATTTTGCAGCGGACACAGCACCTCGACGCGGCGGTCGAGGTTGCGCGGCATCATGTCGGCCGAGGAGATATACACAGCCGCTTTCGCGCTCGGCAGGCCCTGACCCATGCCGAAGCAGTAGATTCGGCCGTGTTCCAGGAAGCGTCCGATGATCGACTTGACGCGGATGTTCTCCGACAGGCCGGGAATGCCGGGCCTGAGGCAGCAGATGCCGCGCACCACCAGCTCGACCTGCACGCCGGCCTGCGAGGCCTCGTAGAGCGCGTCGATGATGTCGGGATCGACCAGCGCATTCATCTTCATCCAGACCGCGCCGGGACGGCCGTGCCGCGCATGCGCGGTCTCGCCCTGGATGTGCTCGATGATGCGCTTGCGCAGCGTCAGCGGTGATACCGCCATTTTTTCCAGATCGCTCGGCGCGGCATAGCCCGTGATGAAGTTGAACACGCGCGCCGCATCGCGGCCGATGGTCGGATCCGAGGTGAAGTAGGAGAGATCGGTATAGATACGCGCGGTGACCGGGTGGTAGTTGCCGGTGCCGGTGTGAACGTACGTCGTGAGGCTACCGCTTTCACGGCGGACCACCATCGAGAGCTTTGCGTGCGTCTTCAATTCGAGGAAGCCGTAGACGACCTGCACGCCGGCGCGCTCCAGGTCGCGCGCCCAGCGGATGTTGGCCTCCTCGTCGAAGCGCGCCTTCAGCTCGATCAGCGCGGTGACGGACTTGCCGGCTTCGGCAGCCTCCGCCAGCGCGCGCACGATCGGCGAGTTGTTGGAGGTGCGGTAGAGCGTCTGCTTGATCGCGACGACGTCGGGGTCGCGCGCGGCCTGCTGCAGGAACTGGACGACGACATCGAAGGATTCATAGGGATGGTGGACGATCAGGTCCTTCTGCCGGATCGCGGCAAAGATGTCGCCCCCATGCTCGCGAACGCGCTCGGGATGGCGGGGCACGTAAGGGGTGAATTCGAGGTCGGGCCGATCTAGGCGGGTGAGCTGCGAGAGCTCGTTCATCGCCTGCACGCCGTCGACCAGGAACACCTCGTCGTCGGCGGCCGAGAGCGCATGCTGCACGAAGTTGCGCAACTCTTCGGGCATCTTGGCGTCGATCTCGAGCCGGATCACCGATCCGCGGCGGCGGCGCTTCAGCGCGGTCTCGAACAGGCGGACGAGGTCTTCGGCCTCTTCCTCGATTTCGAGCTCGGAGTCGCGGATGATGCGGAAGGCGCCCTGGCCGCGCAAATTGTAGCCGGGGAACAGGCGGTTGATGAACAGGGCGGTTGCCTGTTCCAGCGAAATCAGCCTGACGGCCTTGCCCTCGGAGGGTAGGCGGATGAAGCGGTCGATCTTGCCGGGCATGCGGATCAGCGCGTTCATCTGCTTGCCGTCGGCAGCGCGGGTGAGCTGGAGCGCGATGGTGAAGCCGAGGCTCGGAATGAACGGGAAGGGGTGGGCCGGGTCGATCGCCAGCGGCGTCAGCAGCGGGAAGACGTTGTTGAGGAAGTAGTCCTCCACCCAGGTCCGTTCCGGCTTGGTGACGTCCTTGCCGTCCACCAGGACGATGCCGACGTGGGTCAGCGTGCCGCGCAGGTCGCGCCAGATCGCCTGCTGGTCCGAGGCGAGCTGGGACACGGTGCGGTTGATCAGCGCGAGCTGCTCGGCCGGCGTCAGGCCGTCGGGGCTCCGCTCGGCGATGCCCTCGCGCACCTGTGCCTTGATGCCGGCGACGCGGACCATGAAGAATTCGTCGAGGTTGTTTGCCGAAATCGACAGGAATCGCACCCGTTCCAGCATCGGATGGCTCGGATTGACCGATTCCTCCAGGACGCGGCGGTTGAAATGCAGCCAGGACAGTTCGCGGTTAATGAACCGTTCGGGGCTCGATGCGATCGCCGGGAGGCCCTCGGTCTCCGCGGCTTTTTCTTTGATTTCAACGGCTTGCGCAGAGTCCATGAGAGGTCGATCCATCCAGTTCACCCCAATTTGCGACTTATGCGCAAAACCGGCGGGAGCATGTGTTAGAGCGATGACGTTTCGATGACATTGATGTTCCGCCGCTCCGCGCCGTCAAGCAGTGTGAGGACCGGGCGAGGGTCAGGCGTCCCGCAGCAGCTCGGCGGCCAGGGCCCGGGTGACGGGCCGGCCGAGGCGCAGGGCCTCGCTGTCGAGCAATTCCACTGCCTGCCGGGCCGCCGCCGAGGACCGCTCCAGCCGGGTGGCGAGGTAGCCGACCACGCTCTCGTCCACAATGAGCTGGCGATCGGCGCAGAATTTGACGATGAGGCCGCGGAACAGCTGGTCGTCGGGCGTCAGCAGCGTGACCACAGGCACGGCGCGCAGCCGCGAGCGCAGGTCGCGGAGCTCGATATCGAGCGAGGCCGGTGCGTCACGTCCGGTGAAGAGGACGAAGGCGCCGTCCTCGCGGGCGAGATTCATCAGGTGGAAGAGGGCGCGTTCGTCAAAATTTTTCGCCCTGAGATCCTCGACCACCAGGGCACCGGTGGCGAGCGCGGTCGGAACGCCCGCAGCGGTGAGAGCATTGGCGGTGGTCGACCGAGCGCCGGCCTCCTCGGCCCAGATCGCGGCGAGATGGCTCTTCCCGCTGCCTTCGGGCCCGGCCAGCCACATGATGCGGTTCGGCCATTCCGGCCAGCCGTCGATCAAGCCGAGGCCGGCGGCGTTGGCAGGGCCTTCGAGGAAATTGTCCCGGCTGAGGCTCTCCGCATGCGGAAGCGAGAATGCCAATTGTCGGGGGTGAACGCGGCCTGCCACGCTAGCTTTGCTCCGTGCCGGCGCGCCGGCTTGGTTTGACGAGATTCGACTTGATCGAGCGGGAGTTGGCCTTTTGCGGGGCCGCGTCCCATCTCATTTGGCCTCGATCGTGCTCATGTGCCGCAGCCACTCGACGAGGTAGAGCGACACGGAGGAGAGCGTGAAGACCGTGACGAGGCCCATCATGATCATATCATAGGGCTCAGGCCTGAAGCCGAAGGCAAGAGACGCCAGCACCAGGGCGGCGTAGGCGACCTGGGCGGCTGTGTTTAGCTTGGATACTTTCGATGGCTTCATCTCGACCGGCTTGTCGAACAGCCAGGACACGATCACGGCTGCGACGATCATGATATCGCGCGACACAACAAGGATCACGACCCATCGCGGGATGTCGCCCCAGATGCCGAGCGCCAGGTAGATCGACACCAGCAGCGCCTTGTCGGCGAGCGGATCCAGCAGGGCACCGAGCTCGCTCGCCATATTGAAGCGCTTGGCCAGGAAGCCGTCGACGGCGTCGCTGATGCCCGCAATCAGGAAGACGGCAAACGCCACCTCCATTTGGCTGGACACGATGGCCCAGACGATGATTGGGACCAGCATGATGCGGCCCAGGGTAATGATGTTCGGAATACTCACGCAGCGCTTCCCGGCACCGGTCTCACCTCAAATCCGGCCCGTCGGAGGCTGAACCGGTTGATATGTCTACATAGTATAGGGAGGAGCGCCTTGCGAGCCATTGCGCGTCCCCGGAATTCGACGTAACCAGCCGCAAACCCACTGGAAATCGGGCATGACCGACCGCAAAAACGGCCTCACTTACGCCGATTCAGGCGTCGATATCGACGCGGGCAACCGCCTGGTCGACCTGATCAAGCCCATGGTGCGCGCCACCGCGCGGCCGGGCGCGGATGCCGAGATCGGCGGCTTCGGCGGCCTGTTCGATCTCAAGGCCGCCGGCTTCAAAGACCCTGTCCTGGTTGCCGCCACCGATGGCGTCGGAACCAAGGTGAAGATCGCGATCGAGACCGGCCTGCACGGCGGGATCGGCATCGACCTCGTCGCCATGAGCGTCAACGATCTCGTGGTGCAGGGCGCCGAGCCGCTGTTCTTCCTCGACTATTTCGCCTGCGGCAAGCTCGACCCGGAGGCCACGGCCGCGATCGTCGCGGGCGTTGCCGAAGGCTGCCGCGAATCCGGCTGCGCCCTGATCGGCGGCGAGACGGCCGAGATGCCCGGCCTCTACAAGGACGGCGATTACGACCTCGGCGGCTTTGCCGTCGGCGCCGCTGAGCGCGGTACCTTGTTGCCGCGCAAGGATATCGCCGCGGGCGACGCCGTGATCGGCCTCGCGTCGTCGGGGGTGCACTCGAACGGCTTCTCACTCGTGCGCAAGATCGTGGAACAATCCGGCATCGGCTTCGAGGCCCAGGCGCCGTTCGCGCCCGTCATGACGCTCGGCGGCGCGCTGCTGACGCCGACCAAGCTCTACGTCAAATCCTGCCTGCGGGCGATCCGCGAGACCGGCGCGGTGAAGGGGCTCGCCCATATCACGGGCGGCGGCTTCACCGACAATATTCCGCGCGTGCTGCCGCAGAATCTCGGCGTCGGCATTGACCTCGCGCGGCTGCCGGTGCTCCCGGTGTTCAAATGGCTGGCGGCGCAGGCCGGCATTGCCGAGTTGGAGATGCTGCGGACCTTCAACTGCGGCATCGGCATGATCGCGATCGTCGACCCCGACAAGGTCGACAAGGTGATCCAGGTGTTCACGGACGCCGGCGAGACCGTGGCGCGGCTCGGCACCGTGATTCCGGCCGAGGGCGAGCATCGCGTCGTCTATAACGGTCACCTCGATCTGGCGCTGTGATGAAGCGCCGCGTCGCCATCCTGATCTCCGGTCGCGGCTCCAACATGGCCGCGCTGATCAAGGCAGCCGCTGGCGCGGATTTCCCGGCGGAGATCTCGCTCGTCATCTCGAACAAGGCCGATGCGCCCGGGCTCGAACGGGCCAAGGCGAGCGGGGTCAACACGCTGGTGATCGAGAGCAAGCCGTTCGGCAAGGACCGCGCCGGGTTCGAGAAGGTGCTGCAGGCCGCCCTCGACCAGCACGGCATCGAGCTGATCTGCCTCGCCGGCTTCATGCGCCTGTTCACGGCCGAGTTCACCAAAGCCTGGTACGGGCGGTTGCTCAACATCCATCCCTCGCTGCTGCCGTCGTTCCCCGGCCTCGACCCGCACGGCCAGGCCCTGCGCGCCGGCGTGAAGCTGTCGGGCGCGACGGTGCACTTCGTGATCCCCGAGACCGATGCCGGCCCGATCGTGATGCAGGGCGCGGTTCCCGTCGGCGACCACGACACCGCGGACACGCTGTCGGAGCGCATCCTTGAAGTCGAGCACCGCATCTATCCCGAGTCGCTGCGGCTGCTCGCGACCGGCAAGGTCCGGATCGAGGGCGATGTCTGCAAGACCGCGGGCAGCTCTGCGACGGAGAATTTTCTGGTTGCGCCGGTGGTGAGCTGAAGCGCATTTGCGTTTCGTCTCCCCAAACAAAATCCCCCGGCAGAGCCGGGGGCAACGTCATGATCTCTCGCGCGTGGCGAGAGAAGTCAGGAGACCTTGAGGTTCTCCGCGGATGATTTGCCGCGATTCTCCACGAGGTCGTATTCAACCACCTGGTTCTCGTTGAGGGTCGAGAGTCCGGCGCGCTCGACGGCGGAGATGTGGACGAACACGTCCTTGTCGCCACCATTCGGCTTGATGAACCCATAGCCCTTGGTCGGGTTGAACCATTTGACGGTGCCCTTTTGCGGCATCCTCAGTCTCCTCCACTAGATAGAAAAAAGACGCGGCCGCTTTTCGCGTGCCACGCCACAAACGGGCTTCCGGAAGTCTGTTCGAGTCTCATCGTCGCGAAACGCACAGCCGAGCGGCCAATTCCGATTGTGTCGGATATTGCAACATGAAAATCGCGCGTTAGCAAGCCGCGCGCGATTTTCAAGAGCGGGGCGGGTGCCGTTGTCTGCTATTTGCGACCTGTGGCCGCGGAACCACAATCGAGGCAATAGGCTCGGTAACGGCGTGCCAACAGGTTGACCCTCCGTGGCAGTTCGGCACAAATCGCCGCACACGCGAGCCGCTCGTGTTGCATTTTTGCGGACGCCCTTTACTTCGGGATTAGTCGTCATGCGCTGCACCTCGCGGCCCACCGGGATACGGCAGATCGGGCTGGACCGGGTCCGGGGGATCGCGGCAGCGATTGCCAAAGCCCTTGCGGCCGTGGCGGTCACGCTGGTCGTGACAATGTGGGCGGCGGCCTCCGTCCTCGCGCAAACTCCGACGCCCACGCCGACCCCGACGCCGACGCCGACCGCGACCCCCACGCCGACCCCGACCGCGACACCCACGCCGTCGCCGGCCCCGGTCCCGATGCCCACCTCGACCAATTACAATCAGTCGGCCGGCAACAGCATGCTCAATTCCGGTTCGGGATTTCTGGAGCGGCTGGGCAACCAGGCCTCCAGTGGTTTCAACCGGTCGTTCCGGACCAATCCCGGCGGAGGCGGCGCGTCCGCAAGCACGGAAGATCCCCGCTACCGCACCTGGTTGGAGGGCTACGACGTCTCGGTCCGCACCGAGGCCCAAGGCGACTTCGTCGGCGACAAGCGCAAAACCTTTGGCGGTGTCGCCGGCTTCGGCGCGCGGATTGCGCCGGGGGTCAACATCGGCTTCTCCATCGATCAGAGCCACACCGACATCGACGTGCCGCTCGCGCTGCAGTCGGCAACGCTCGACCTAACCCAACTCGGCTTCAACGGCTCGGTCGACAAGGGCCCGTGGACCTGGGCATTCGCGGTGGTACATGGTTTCGGCAGGGTCCATTCCAGCCGCGATACCGGCTTCGGCCTTGCCACCGCCGGTTATCGCGCCGCGGTCGACGGCGCGCTGACCGAGGTCAGTTACTACTGGACCAGGGATCAGATGCGCATCGTGCCCAAAGGAGCGCTGGAATATGTACGCGCCACCAGCGCAGCGTTCCAGGAGGCCGGCGGGCTCGATCCGCTCAATGTGGGCTCGACGGCGCTCTCGCGCGCACGCGTGATGATCGGGGCGGAGATCGGGCGATATTTCATCTTCGACCAGAAGCTCCTGGACCTGTCGGCCTATGGCAAGTTCGTCGACAATTTCTACCAGAACCTGGGATCGGTGCAGGTCAGCCTCGGGACCCAGAGCATCGTCGTTGCCCGGCATTGGCGAGAGCCGTTACGGCATGGACACGGGTGGCTCGGCCTCGCTCAGCCTGACCAACACGGCGCGACTCTACATCAACTACGACGGCAAGTTCCGCAAGGAGCTCACCTCGCACCAGGGCACGGTCGGCTTCGAATCCAGGTGGTGAGCTGAGCTCGCCTTTGCCTTAAGCCGGCGTCGCCGCGACGTAACCCGTCAATCCGAAACCTTCGCGCGCGGCCGTCATCATCGGCACCAGCGCGTTCGGATGGATGAACTCGTCGCGGAAGCAGGGATAGGTCCTGGGATCGAAGATCTTCTTCAACCAGTCGACCACGATCTTGTGGCGCTCGGAGGCGCGAAACTCCCTGTGATAGGTGAGCCAGAGATCGGCGTGATGGCTGACGCCGAGATCCACGGCAACGAGCGGTGCGCCGAGCGCGATCGACACGGTCGGCAGGAAGCCGATGCCGGCGCCGCGCTCCACCGCATAGAGAACGCCGACGGAGGAATTGGTCTTGATGCCGACGATACCCTCGAGCGATTTCAGCCCGAGCACGCGGGCATAGGCGCTGTCGTCGACCTGGGGCGCATTCTGCTTGATGATGCGATGGTCCTGCAGATCGGCTAGCGTCGCCGGCAGGCCGTACAGTTTCTCGTATTCCCTGGAGACGAAAGGATAGATGTGCATTCGGCCGAGCTTGGCAACGATCAGATCGGGATTGGTCGGTGGCTCGAGCTGGATCGCGATGTCTGATTCCAGGCGCGCGACGTCGGCTTGCTCCATCGCGCAGCGCAGGTCCACGGTGATCTTGCGATAGGTCTTCTGGAAATCGATCAGCCGCGGCAGGATCCAGAAATTGCCCGGACCTTCCGTCACCGCAACGCGCACGGTGCCCGACGTATCGTTCGACGAGCGCGAGGCGCGGCGGAAGACGTTGAAGGCGTGACGCTCCATATGCGCAACGTCGGCAATCATCGCAGTGCCTTCGTCGCTGAGCGTGAGCCCGCTCTGGTCGCGCAGGAACAGCTTGCAGCCGATGCTCTCTTCCAGACGATCGATCCGGCGCATCAGCGTCGTCGAGGTGAGGCCGAGCTCTTCGGCGGCGTTGCGGAAACTTTTATATTTTGCGCAAGCTAAAAACAGCTTCAAATCGTCCCAGGACGCGCCCAGGGCTTCGTCACGGTGCTGCATCATCGCAGCACCCCGGTGCAATAACTGATGCATACTCCTGATCCCCAACCGCTAAGCTCGTCATAGCGGGGCATGAAAGCCGCAAACGATAGAGGGACGATCCGGCTATGGAAAGAGGCTCGTTTGCCGCAAGGCATGATTTCGACGCGCTGCCGCTCAGTCCCGAGGTCGACGTCCGCTGCGCGCAATTTTCCGAAATTGCGGCGCTTTCGGAAATGGCGCACCGGCTCGTGCCGGGTGTGCAGATCGGGACGGCGGAGCTTGCGAAATATCACACGTTCGATCCCCAGAGCATCCTGACATTCAGCCGGAAGGGCCGCCTGCTCGGCGGCATGGCTTTCCTGTTTCTCAACGACCGCGGACACGATGCGCTGCTGCTCGACGAGATCTGCCTCAACGCGCCCGAAACGCACTATCTCGCTTCCGCAAGGGAAGACGTTGCTGCCATCTATATCTGGGCGATCGCTGCGACGGGGCGCGGCATCGCGGGACTCGGCAAGGCCGCGGCTCATCTGCGACAGGTAAGATTTCGCGGCGCGGATTGCTATGCGCAGCCGTCAACCGTGGCCGGACGCGACATCATGAAGGCGACCGGATTCGAGCCGGTTCCGAGCTTTCAACCTGACCTGTGGTGCTACGAACGCCCGTGGCATCGGCAGCCGATGCGCATGCCGGGTGCGATCATCCAAGCAAGGAGTTTTGCAGATGCACGGCACTAGGATTCCTCTCGCCAAGCCCGACTCCCGCGCCATCACCATCCGCCTCGCGCGCGATCCCAGCGATCTCATGCTGGTCACCGCCATTCGCTCGGCGGTCTATCTTGCCGAGCAGGATTGTCCGTTCGAGGAGGAGTTCGACGGCAACGACATGGTCGCCGCGCATTTCATCGGCTATGTCGGCAACGAGCCCGCGGGCTGCCTGCGGGTGCGCTTCTTCGGCGATTTCGCCAAGGTCGAGCGGCTCGCGGTCCGGCACCAATATCGGCGTTCGCGCGTCTCCTTCAAGCTGGTGCAGGCGAGCGTCGACTATGTGAAGCGCAAGGGCTTTCGCAAGATCTACGGCCAGGCGCAGGACCGGCTCGTCGACTTCTGGGCCCATTTCGGCGCGAAGCCGCTCGGCCACAACCGCAAGATCACCTTCTCGGATTTCTCCTACACAGAGATGCTGCTCGAGATCGAGCCCGGGCCGGACGCCATCACGCTGGACAGCGATCCTTACGTGATCATCCGTCCCGAGGGCGATTGGGATCGGCCGGGCGTGCTCGACGCCTCGGCGGGGCGGGCGGTGACCTCGCCGCTGCGGGACCTCGCACTCGCCGATCGCTGAAACTGGTGCAGCCAAACGCAAGACAATGCTGGCTTCCATCACCGACGACCCGCCGATCCTGATCTGTGCGGATCTCCAGGTCGAGTATCTGACCCCCGGGCGGCGCCACGTGATCCTCGACGGCGAGGCCGCCACCATGCGCTGTCTGGAACTCCTGACGCTCTGGCGGGACAAGCTCTGGCCCGTGATGCATCTGAAGCGCATTGCCCAAGCCGCCTGGTTCAATCCGGCATCGAGGCTGACCGATTGGATCGCTGAGGCGAAGCCGCGGCCCGGCGAGATGACGTTCGAACATCCGCTGCCCTCGGCCTACAGCTCGTCGCGCTTCGTGGATTACAAGTCCAATATCCGCAATGGGCGCTGCGTGCTGATCGGCTTCTCGCTCGAGGAGACCATCCTGGCCACTGCCGTCGAGGGGTTTCACCGCAGCCACCACTACCAGGTAGTCGCCGATGCCGTGGCCTGCCGACAACCGGGAATGGGCGATGCCGCTGCCTACAAGCAAGCGGTAGTGAATGTTGTCGGAAATTTTGCTACAATCCAATCCAGCGCCGAACTGATTAAAACCAGCGGCGCCCTTGCGGCGTAGGCGGCTGCGATCGGCGGGTGGGTGGGACATTGTCACGGGGAGAAGAGCTCAAGGAGCTGGCGAGCGAGCTATCGCGCGCAACCGAGAGGGCGCGCCGCATCGGCTTGCCCACGACGGTCTACCTGCTTTCGATGGCGCTCGTCGAGGTGAGGGAGGCCGCTGCCGCCGCCGACGATGGCGATGACGACGGCGCGGCATGAGAACTGGCAAGCTCTGCAAGCTACCAAGTCTGCAAGCTGGCGGTGTGCGGCTTTCTGCAACGCTGCTGAGCGCTTGCTGCCGACGAATTGGCGTTGCAAGTTTTGCCTCGGCGCAATAGCCAAGTAATTGGATCATCACGTGACGAAGCTGGCCGCGCCCGGCGACGCGACTATTCGAAGGATTTCGCAAATGTCCATGCTGCCCAATTCGCAAGAGGCCCGGGACGTAGCCTACCAGCTCCATCCCTACACCAACGCGCGCACCCATCAGCAGGCCGGTCCTCTGGTGATCGAGCGCGGCGAGGGGCCTTACGTGTTCGATGCGGCGGGCAAGCGCTATTTCGAGGCGATGGCGGGCCTGTGGAGCGTCGGGCTCGGCTTCAACGAGAAGCGTCTGGTCGAGGCGGCGCACAAGCAGATGCAGGCGCTGCCGTTCTATCACACGTTCTCCGCCAAATCGCACGGACCCTCGATCGACCTCGCCGAGAAGCTGGTGGCGCTCGCGCCTGCCACGATGAGCAAGGTGTTCTTCACCAATTCCGGCTCGGAAGCCAACGACACCGTGCTGAAGCTGATCGCCTATCGCTCCAATGCGCTCGGTCAGCCCCAGCGCAAGAAGGTGATCAGCCGCCTGCGTGCCTATCATGGCGTCACCATCGCATCCGCCAGCCTCACCGGTCTTCCGAACAACCATCGCTCGTTCGATCTGCCGCTGCCGAACATCCTGCACACGGGATCGCCGCATTTCTACAAGGACGGGGCGCCCGGCGAGAGCGAGGAAGCCTTCGCCACACGCCGCGCCGAGGAGCTCGACGCCCTGATCCAGAAGGAAGGGCCGGATACGATCGCGGCCTTCTTCGGCGAGCCGGTGATGGGCGCGGGCGGCGTCATCGTGCCGCCGGCGACCTATTGGGACAAGATCCAGGCGGTTCTCAAGAAGTACGACATCCTCTTGGTCGCCGACGAGGTGATCTGCGGCTTCGGCCGCACCGGCAAGATGTTCGGCTGCGAGACCTACGGCATCAAGCCCGACGCGATGGTGGTCTCAAAGCAGATCACCTCGAGCTATTTCCCGCTGTCGGCGGTCATCCTGAATGACCGCATGTTCGAGCCGATCGCGGACGAGAGCAACAAGATCGGCGTGCTCGGCCATGGTTTCACCGGGGGCGGCCATCCCGTCGGCTCGGCGATCGCGCTCGAGAACCTCAAGATCATCGAGGAGCGCGGCCTGGTCGCGCATGCCGCCGAGCTCGGCGCTTACATGCAAGGCAAGCTGCGCGAGCTCACCAGCCATCCGCTGGTCGGCGAGGTCCGTGGCGTCGGCATGATCGCAGCGCTCGAGCTCGTGCTCGACAAGACCCGCAAGACCGCCGCGGCGACCCCCGGTGCCGTCGGCGGCATCGCCAGCCGCATGCTGCAGGAGCGCGGCGTGATCTCGCGCAACATGCTGGACGCCATCGCCATCTGCCCGCCGCTGATCACGACCAAGGCCCAGATAGACGATCTGGTCGCCGCGATCGCGGGCGTGCTGAACGACATGAAGGGCGAAGTGGCGAAGCTGACGCCGGCGTAGGGCACGCTGCTGCATCAAATCCGTCATTGCGAGCGTAGCGGAGCAATCCAGAATTCCTCCTCGGAAACAGTCTGGATTGCTTCGTCGCAAGAGCTCCTCGCAATGACGATGGGGAGGGCGGAGCGGCCGCTTACGCCCGCTGAACCCCGATCACGCGGCCTTTCTCGATGGCCAGCGCCAGCTCGCCGCGCTTGAGCTTCAGGGCGGCCTCGCCGAACAGCTCGCGGCGCCAGCCGCGCAAGGCGGGGACGTCGGCGGCATCGTCGGCTGCGATCTCCTCCAAGTCGTCGACCGTCGCGATCACCTTGCTCGCGACCGCATGGCGCTCGGCGGTCATGCGCAGCAGCACCTTCAACAGCTCGACGATGGCCGCGCCGTTGGAATTGTTGCGGGGCTTCTCCAGCTTCGGCAGCGTCGAGAAATCCCGCGCCAGCCCTCGCTCGACCGCGGCGACGATGTCCGCGCCCCATTTCGACTTCTCGAAGCCTTTCGGCACCGAGCGCAGATGGGCGAGCTTCTCCAGCGTGTTCGGGGCGTGAGTGGCGATGTCGGTGATCGCCTCGTCGCGCAGTACGCGGCCGCGCGGCACGTCGCGGCTCTGTGCCTCCTGCTCGCGCCAGGCCGCAACCTCCATCAGGACGGCGAGGTCCTTCGGCTTGCGCACGCGCGTCTTCAGCCGCTCCCACGCGCGCTCGGGATGGAAGTCGTAGGTCCTCGGCGAGGTCAGGATCTCCATCTCGATCGAGACCCATTCGCTGCGGCGGCGCTTCTTCAGGTCGGCATCGAGCGCGGCGAAGACGTCGCGCAGATGGGTGACGTCGGAGACCGCGTAGTGCATCTGCTCCTTGGTCAGCGGCCGGCGCGACCAGTCGGTGAAGCGGTGGGTCTTGTCCGGACGGTGGCCGGTGACCTTCTCGACCAGCTGGTCGTAGGCGATGCTGTCGCCGTAGCCGAGCACCATGGCGGCGACCTGGGTGTCGAACACCGGGTGCGGGATGATGTTGGCCTGATGCCAGATGATCTCGATGTCCTGCCGGGCGGCGTGGAAGACCTTCAGCACGCCCTCATTGGCCATCAGCTCGAAGAACGGCTTGAGGTCGATGCCCGGGGCGAGGGCGTCAATGACCACGGCTTCCTCGGCGCTGGCCATCTGCACCACGCATAGCAGCGGGTAATAGGTGGTTTCGCGCAGGAACTCGGTATCGACGGTAATGACGGGGTGCTTGGCCAGCCGGCTGCAGGCAGCCGCGAGGTCAGCGGTGGTGGTAATCAAATCCATGAACGGCCCATGACACTTGATATCAGCCGTTCTGCCGAAAGTGCTGTGATGTCAAGGGGCTCTAAGCGAATTCGAGCCTTGCACCGGCCCGGAATCGCCGCTTTCCGACGAAATTCCTATTCGTAACGCACCCGCTGCGAGGATTTCCGGGCGCAGGGCAGCGCCACCACCAACACGCACATGGCGACAAGAGCCAGTCCCAGGAACTCGAAAACCAACAGATCCACGGCGAAATCTCCAGAAACATTGGTAGATTTGTCGGGGGTGCGTTGATGGTCTGTTAATTCCAATGGTTACCGGCGGCAGGCGCGGTCGGATGGTGGACGCGAGGTTAATGGGATTGGGCGCCCCAAAACGATTTCGGCGCCCGGTTGCGGAGCGCCGAACGATGGTCGTGCGATGAACTGCCGGCCTTACGGCAGTTTCAGCGAGGTCTCCGCGTTGTACGGCTTCAGCGTCTCGTCGGCAGCCTTCTGGGCGGCGGCGAGGGCCTCCTTCGGCTGCTTCTTGCCGTTGAGGACCAGCATCACCTCGTCCTCGAGGTTCTTGCGGACGGGGACGGTCTTGTAGGTCGCAAACCACGGCTTTGCTACGTCGAGCTGCTCGACGGCGGTCTTGGCGTCCGGGTTCTTGGCCAGGAAGTCGACCATCTCAGGCGTCTTGTAGGCGGCGATGTTGGACGCGAAATAGCCGGTGGCGCGGCTCCACCAGCCGCTCTTCTCGGGCGAGGTCATCCACTTGATCAGCGTCCAGGCGGCCTTCTGCTTGTCGGCCTCGAGCCCGGCCGGCATGATCAGCGAGGCGCCGCCGATCGGCACGGCGTTGCGGACATTGCGCGGGATGAAGGCGACCTTGTAGGCGAACTTGGCGTTGTCGCGCACATAGGTCAGCGAGCCCGTCGACAGCATCATCATCGCGGCATTGCCGGAGATGAAGGAGGTGCTGACGGCCGGACCGGGCGTGGCGCCGGGCGGATGCACCTTGTGCTTAGCGATGAGATCATTCCACCAGGTCAGCGCGCCCAGCATCGAGGGCGTGTCGTAATAGACCTCGCCGCCGAACTCCTCGTTGTAGTAGCGCCCGCCATTGCTCATGGTGAGCGTTTCCATCATCCAGCCGCAATAGTCGTAGGCGCAGGGGATCGCGATGCCCCATTGGATCACCTTGTCACCCTCGCGCTTGGTGAGCTTCTTGGCCCAGTCGGTGAGCTCGGCCCAGGTTTGCGGCGGCTTGCTCGGATCGAGGCCGGCTTCCTTGGCCTTGTCGGCGTTGATGTAGAGTAGCGGTGTCGAGTTGTGGAACGGCACGCCGTAGACCGAGCGGTTGATCACCGCGTTGCCCTGCAGTGCCGGGAAAAACTGACCGAGGAACTGGTCCTTGGTGATGCCGTCGGCGGCGATCAGGCCGTCGAGATTGGTGAGCTCGTTCTCGATCTGCATGTCCAGCAGGAAGTTCGCCGACATGATCACGGCGGCCGGCGGCTTGCCGGCCTTGATCGATGCGCGCGTCTTGATCAGCGTGTCGTCATAGGAGCCGGTGTAGACGGCGGTCGCCTTGACGTCGGGATGGGTCTCGTTGAACTCCTTGATCAACGTGCCCATGTCGCGGGCGAGCTTGCCGTCGACGGGGACGGGGAAGAACAGGTCGATCTCGCTCGGGCCTTCGCCGGCGAGAGCCGGGAAGGCGAGGGCGCTGGCAAAAGAGCCTGCCATGGCGAGGCCGAGCATGAGCCTGCGGGAAAACAGCATCGGAAAATCTCCTATTTGATGCCTGAGGTGACGAAAGAACTGATGAAGCGCTTCTGGAAGATCAGGAAGGTGACGAGCAGCGGCGCGATCACCATGAGCGTGCCCGCGGCGATGGTGCCCCAGGCCTGGGTGCCTTCGGCGGTCTTGGTGAACACGGAGAGGCCGACCGTGAGCGGCCGCTTGTCGGGCGAATTGATCACCATCAGCGGCCACAGGAAGTCGTTCCAGTGGCTGGTCACGGAGATGATGGCGAACGCCGAGAAGCTCGGCATCGACAGCGGCACGTAGATGTGGCGCATGCGCTGGAACAGGCTGGCGCCGTCGATCAGGGCGGCGTCTTCCAGCTCGGTCGGGATCGCCTCGAACGCCTGGCGCATTAGGAAGGTGCCGAACGCCGAGGCGAAGAACGGCATCATCACCCCGGTGAGCGTGTCGTAAAGGCCGAGCTGCGCCACCAGCTTCAGGTTCGGCACGATCAGCAGCACCGGCACCAGCATCAGCTGCATCAGGAACAGGTAGAAGATCAGCGTCTTCCCGGCGAAGTTCAGGCGCGCGAACGCAAAGCCGGCCAGCGTGATGGTGAAGAACTGTACCAGGAGGATGCCGCTGCAGATGATCGTGGTGTTGAGCGTGTAGCGCGGAAAATCGCCGATCTCCCAGGCGTCCCTTACATTGTCGAGCGTGGGCTTCATGCTCGGCATCAGCTCGGCCATCGCGTTGATGCCGTCCGAGGCCGGGCGCAGCGTCGCAACGCCCATCCACAGGAATGGGATGAGCCAGACGAACGCGAGCAGCACGGTCAGCAGGAAGCCGAGCTTGGGGGTGATCTCGCCGCGGGTGGCGAGCGGGGCGTCCTTCCAGAGCGCCGTGAACAGCTTCATGGCCCGCCCTCCCGGTTCGCCATGGTGCGGAAGGACAGTGCGGTGAGCCCCATCAGCGCGGCGAGCGTCAGCAGCGTCGCCGCCGAGGCCTTGCCGACATCGTAGTGCTCGACCGCCTGCTGGTAGATGTAGAACAGCACGAGATTGGTCGAGTTGGAAGGCCCGCCCTGGGTCATGACGAAGACATGGTCGACCTGCGTCACCGCGTTGAGGATCGCGATGACGGTGACGAACAGGAAGGTGGGCTTGAGCTCCGGCAGGATGATGTGGCGAAGCCGCTGATAAGGCCCCGCGCCGTCGAGATGCGCCGCCTCCATGACATCCTCGGGCACGGCCTGCAGGCCTGCGAGGAAGAACAGCATGTAATAGCCGGCGTTCTTCCAAATCGTGATGATCATGATCGCGTAGAGCGCGATGTCGGGGTCGCCGAGCCAGTTCGGTAGCACCGCCAGCAGCCGGCCGATGTAATAGTCGAGCAGGCCGACGTTGGGCAGGAAGATGAACAGGAACAGCGCGGACGCGGCGACCATCGGGATCAGCACCGGCAGGAACAGCGCGGCGCGCAGCGCGCTGTTCACGGCATGGGTGCGCGACAGCGCCAGCGCAAACAACAGCGCAAGGGCGATACTCGGCACCGCCGTGCCGACGGCGTAGATCAAATTGTTGACGACGGCGCCGGTGAAGGCGGGGTCGGCGAGCACCGCGCTGATATTGTCGATACCGACGAAGCGCAGCGGCGCCTTGGGCGTGGCGCGCTGATAGAGCGCGTCGATGACGACGCGGCCCATCGCGCCATAGGTGAACAGCGCGAGGAAGACCAGCGAGGGCAACAGCAGCAGATAGGCCGGCAGCGAGGCTTTGAAGCGGTTCGAGAACCGCTTCAGGACGTGCAGACGCGGTCCCGCCGACGTCGCGACCTGGAGAGCCGCGGGTTCAGCGAGGCTCATCTCACCGCGCCGGGAAATTGAGTGCATAGTCGCGGCCGTCCACTCCTGCTGGTGGCTCGAAGGGGAAGCGCAGACTGACGTCGAGGAAGTCGTGGCTATGTACGACCAGCTTCTCCTGGTCGATCAGCACGACGCCATAGGCCGGCGGCTCGTGGCTAGCGAGATGCTCGGTCGCGGCAGCGTCAAGCTCGAACCAGACCTGGTGGTTGGTGCCGCGCAGCGTCGAGAACGGGATCTTGCCGTAGCTGCCGAAGATCGGCCGGTGCACATGGCCGAAGAAGAGATGGCGGATGCGCGAGCGATAGGGCGCGATGACTTCGGCGAATTCGGCGCTCTGCTTCAGCGCGATCTCGTCCATGGCGTGCACGCCGACCGGGAAGGGCGGATGATGCATGAACACGACGAACTCCTGGCCGGCTGGCGCGGACGCGAGCGTGCTGGCAAGCCAGCCGAGGCGTTTTGCGCACATTTCGCCGGCGTGGCTGGTCTCGTCCAGCGTGTCGAGGAAGACGAACAGGCCGTGCTCGGTGGTGCGTGTGCCCTGCACGAAGCCGTTGGCATCGCGCGGGGCGGCTTTCAGGCTGTCGAGGCAGGCGACGCGCTTGTCGTGATTGCCGACCATGGCGATGTAAGGGATTTTCAGCGCCGCCATGGCCTCGGCGAAATTGGCATAGGATTCCGCCTCGCCCCAATGGGTGAGATCGCCGGTCACGACCGCAAACGCAGCGTTGGACTGGTGCTTGTTGATGTCCGCAACCGCCGCGTCCAGCCGGGCGCGCGGATCGAGCCCATAGAGCTTCAGCCCGGGGTTCGCGAGATGCGTGTCGGTGATATGGATGAATTTGAAGGGCATGGCGCGCTTTGTTCGGGACTGTCTAGAGGACGGGCGCCTCCCGGCAGGACGGCGCTGCCAGCCCGTTAGAGCGCGTGTGTTTCAGTTTGATGACAGCGATTCCCGCGGACGGGACGTGTCCACATCGCCCGCCGCGCAGGAATGGGACTAGCGCAAGGCGCAATCCATGACGTGGATCAATTAGAGATGGTGGTGCGCGGCGGAGCCCGCCTCACGTCCCGCAAAACGTCTGCAGCACCCGCTGCGCCGGCAGCGGTGGGTCGGCGTAGGCGGCGTAGTCCGGCTGGTCCTCGTAGGGCTTGGCCAGCACCTTCACCAATTCCTCGAACGGCGCGTAGTCGTCGTTGTTCACCGCCGCCTGGATCACGGCCTCGACGCGGTGGTTGCGCGGGATGAAGATCGGATTGACGGCGTGCATGGCGGCTTGCCGCTCGGCTGCACTCTGCGGCTCGCGCGCGATGCGCTCGCGCCAGCGTTTGGCCCAGTCGTCGAAGGCTGCGGGGTCCATGAACTGCGCGCGGACGTCGGCGGCGCCGGTCTCACTGCCTGCGGCGTCACCGAGCTTGCGGAAGGTTAGGGTGAAGTCGGCCTGGTTTTTGGCCATGGCATCGAGCAGGTCCTGGATCAGCGCCTCGTCGCCGTCGCGCTCCGTGAACAGGCCTATCTTCTTGCGCAGGCCGGCCTGATAGGCGGCACTGAATGTCTCGGCGAAGGCGCCGAGAATGTCCTGGGCTTCGGCGACCGCCTTGTCCTGATCGTCCGAGAACAGCGGCAGCAGGCATTCGGCGAGGCGCGTCAGATTCCATAAGCCGATGCGCGGCTGGTTGGCATAGGCGTAGCGGCCCATCTCGTCGATCGACGAAAACACCTGCGCGGGATTGTAGGCATCCATGAAGGCACAGGGGCCGTAGTCGATGGTCTCGCCCGAGATCGATGAGTTATCGGTGTTCATCACGCCATGGATGAAGCCGACCAGCAGCCAGCGCGCGATGAGCTCGGCCTGCCGTGCGACGACAGCGGCGAGCAGGGCGTGGTAGGGCCGCTCGGCATGGAGCAACTCCGGATAGTGGCGGGCGATGACGTGGTCGGCGAGCCGGCGGATCGCCTCGGTGTCGCGGCGGACGGCGAAGAACTGGAAGGTGCCGACGCGGATGTGGCTGGAGGCGATGCGGGTCAGCACCGCGCCGGGCAGCGCGGTCTCGCGGATGACGTGCTCGCCGGTGACGACGGCGGCAAGCGAGCGCGTGGTCGGAATGCCCAGCGCGTACATGGCTTCGCTGACGATGTATTCGCGCAAGACCGGCCCGAGGGCCGCGCGTCCGTCGCCGCGGCGGGAGAACGGGGTGGGGCCAGATCCCTTGAGCTGGATGTCGCGGCGCACGCCATCTTTGTCGATGACCTCGCCGAGCAGGATGGCGCGGCCGTCGCCGAGCTGGGGGACGAATTGCCCGAACTGGTGGCCGGCATAGGCCATGGCGATGGGATCGGCCCCTGCGGGAACCGTCTTGCCGGCCAGGATCTCGGCGCCTTCTGGGGTCTCCAGCAGGTCCGGATCGAGCCCGAGCTGGACCGCCAGCGGCCGGTTCAGCTTGATCAGCCTGGGGGCCGCCACGGGGGTCGGCGCGACGCGGGCAAAGAAGCTATCCGGCAGCGCCGAATAGGAGTTCTGGAAGGGGAAATGCACCGTCATGGCCTCAAGATAGGGCTGGAACGGCCATCGGCAAAGGCTCCAGCCCCGATAAGCCAAAATTGGCTGCCTCAGGCGCAAAACAGGGCGTTCCCTTGGTTGCCGCCCCCGTCCTCCCGGGGTAAACCCTGCCGCAACTTCGGACCGGTCGTTTGAGGCTGTCCGATTCGCTTCCTCCGACATTGATTTTGGGACGACCATGCATCGCTACCGGTCACATACATGCGGCGCGCTCCGCGAGAGCAACATCGGCGAGACCACCCGCCTCTCGGGCTGGGTCCATCGCGTTCGCGACCATGGCGGCGTGCTGTTCATCGACCTGCGCGACCATTACGGCCTGACCCAATGCGTGGTGGACCCGGACTCGCCGGCGTTCTCGATGGCCGAAAAGCTGCGCTCGGAATTCGTGGTCAAGATGGACGGCAAGGTCCGCCGTCGCCCCGAAGGTACCGACAATGACGACCTGCCGACCGGCAAGGTCGAGGTCTATGTCAGCCAAATCGAGGTGCTGGGCCCGGCCGGCGACCTGCCGCTGCCGGTGTTCGGCGACCAGGAGTATCCCGAAGACATCAGGCTCAAATATCGCTTCCTCGACCTGCGGCGCGAAAAACTGCACCAGAACATCATGACGCGCGTCGAGATCATCAAGTCGATGCGTCGGCGCATGGAGGGGCAGGGCTTCTTCGAATTCAACACCCCGATCCTGACCGCATCCTCGCCGGAGGGCGCGCGCGACTTCCTGGTGCCCTCGCGCATCCATCCGGGCAAGTTCTACGCGCTGCCGCAGGCGCCGCAGCAATACAAGCAGCTGCTGATGATGTCCGGCTTCGACCGCTACTTCCAGATCGCGCCCTGCTTCCGTGACGAGGATCCGCGCGCCGATCGTCTGCCCGGTGAGTTCTACCAGCTCGACGTCGAGATGAGCTTTGTGACTCAGGAAGACGTGTTTGCTGCGATGGAGCCCGTGATTACCGGCGTGTTCGAGGAGTTCGCCAAGGGCAAGCCGGTGACGAAAGGCTGGCGCCGGATTCCGTTCGCCGAGGCGCTGCGCAAATACGGCAGCGACAAGCCGGACCTGCGCAACCCCATCGAGATGCAGGATGTTTCCGAGCACTTCCGCGGAAGCGGCTTCAAGGTGTTCGCGCGCATGCTCGAGGACCCCAAGAACCAGGTCTGGGCGATCCCGGCCGCGGGCGGCGGCAGCCGCGCCTTCTGTGACCGCATGAACTCGTGGGCTCAAGGAGAGGGTCAGCCCGGCCTCGGCTACATCATGTGGCGCGAGGGCGGCGAGGGCGCAGGTCCCCTCGCAAACAACATCGGGCCCGAGCGCACGGCTGCGATCCGGGCTCAGCTCGGCATGAAGGAAGGCGATGCCGCCTTCTTCGTCGCCGGCGATCCCGACAAGTTCTGGAAGTTCTCCGGCCTTGCCCGCAACAAGGTCGGCGAGGAATTGAACCTCACCGACAAGGAGCGGTTCGAGCTCGCCTGGATCGTCGACTTCCCGATGTACGAGTACAACGAGGACGACAAGAAGGTCGACTTCTCACACAACCCGTTCTCGATGCCGCAGGGTGGTCTCGAAGCGCTGAAGGGCCAGGATCCGCTGACCATCAAGGCGTTCCAGTACGACATCACCTGCAACGGCTACGAGATCGCCTCGGGCGGCATCCGCAACCACGTGCCGGAAGCGATGGTGAAGGCGTTCGAGATCGCCGGCTACGGCGAGCAGGAAGTGGTCGAGCGCTTCGGCGGCATGTACCGCGCCTTCCAGTACGGCGCGCCGCCGCACGGCGGCATGGCCGCCGGCGTCGACCGCATCGTCATGCTGCTCTGCGGCACCACGAATCTGCGCGAGATCTCGCTGTTCCCGATGAACCAGCAGGCCATGGACCTCTTGATGGGCGCGCCCTCGGAAGCCACCCCCAAGCAGCTCCGCGAGTTGCACGTGCGGGTGAATCTGCCGCAGAAGTGAGTTGTCTCCATAGCGTCATTGCGAGCGTAGCGAAGCAATCCAGAATCTTTCTGCGGTGGGACTCTGGATTGCCTCGCTGCGCTCGCAATGACGGGAAAGTGTTGCGCCTCGTGTTCCTCCAACCCGGTCGACCCCTCGATCCGGAATTGCGCCAGCGCAACGATCGGCTCTGGTTCAAGGCGTCCATCAGCTGAACCACCGGGACCTTGCCGAGCGGCGTCAGCTTGATGGTGAGCGTCTGCCCCGAGGTTTCGACGAAGCTGGAGAGGGCATCGACTGCGACCCGGAGCTCCAGTTGCTCGTTTTGCACCGCGCAACCTGCCATATTCGCGAAACGTCGCCCGGTGCAGGGAAAGCTATGATTTTCAGATATTTGACCGCGCGCCCTGTTGATGGGGGCGCAATCCGATGTTGCCACCGGGCCTTCGGCCGTGCTTCATCCGGTTTCCACGACCCGGAAATACCCGCCGCTTGGACGATGGCTCCGGATCGTGCATTTTGAGGCCGGTAACGCGAGGCGAGACACCGCATGTCGTCCTATTCTGATGATCTCCACCAGGCGGCGCTGGCCTATCACCGACTGCCGCGCCCCGGAAAGCTCGAGATCCAGGCCAGCAAGCCGCTTGCCAACCAGCGCGACCTTGCGCTTGCCTATTCCCCGGGCGTCGCCGCGGCCTGTACCGAGATCGCCAAGAACCCGGCCGAGGCCGCGACGCTGACCACCCGCGCCAATCTGGTCGCCGTGGTCTCCAACGGCACCGCGGTGCTCGGCCTCGGCAATATCGGCCCGCTGGCCTCCAAGCCGGTGATGGAGGGCAAGGCCGTCCTGTTCAAGAAATTCGCCGGCATCGACGTGTTCGACATCGAGATCGCCGCCGACACCATCGATCGCGTGGTCGAGACGGTGGCGGCGCTCGAGCCGACCTTCGGCGGCATCAATCTGGAAGACATCCGCGGACCGGAATGCTTCGAGATCGAGGCGCGGCTGAAGGAGCGCATGAAGATCCCGGTCTTCCATGACGACCAGCACGGCACCGCGATCATCGTCGCCGCCGCCATCACCAACGGCCTCAGGCTGAACGGCAAGAAGCTGTCAGACGTCAAGATCGTGGCATCGGGGGCAGGGGCGGCGGCGATCGCGACGCTGAATCTGCTGGTGTCGATGGGCGCGCAGCGCAAGAACATCTGGGTCTGCGACATCGACGGCCTCGTGCACGAGGGCCGCAACACCTCGATGGACCGCTGGAAGGCGGTCTATGCGCAGAAGACCGACAAGCGCACGCTCGGCGACGTCATCGGCGGCGCCGACATCTTCATCGGCCTCTCGGCACCGGGCGTGCTCAAGCCGGAGATGGCGCAGGCGATGGGCGAGCAGCCGCTCATCATGGCACTCGCCAACCCGACGCCTGAGATCATGCCGGAGGAGGCGCGCAAGGTGCGCCCCGACGCCATGATCTGCACCGGCCGCTCCGACTATCCGAACCAGGTCAACAACGTCCTCTGCTTCCCCTTCATCTTCCGCGGCGCGCTCGATGTCGGCGCCAGCGCCATCAACGAGGAGATGAAGCACGCCGCGGTCGAGGCCATCGCGCAGCTTGCGCGCGAGGCGCCGTCCGACGCCGTCTCCCAGAGCAGCCTCGACACCGGCGAGACGGGCGGCTTCGGTCCCGGCTCGCTGATCCCCAGCCCCTTTGATCCACGGTTAATTCTTCGTATTGCGCCGGCGGTAGCGAAGGCGGCGATGGAGTCCGGCGTCGCGACGCGCCCCATCACCAATTTCGACGAGTATCGCGCGCTGCTCGAGCGCTTCGCCTTCCGCTCCGGCCTCGTCATGAAGCCGATGTTCGCCAAGGCGAAGACCCAGCCGGTCCGCGTCATCTACGCCGAAGGCGAGGACGAGCGCGTGCTGCGCGCCACGCAAGTGGTGCTGGAAGAGAAGCTGGCGCGGCCGATCCTGGTCGGCCGTCCCTCGGTGGTCGAGGCGCGCATCAAGCGCTTCGGCCTGTCGATCAAGGCGGGCCGTGATTTCGATCTCGTCAATCCCGAGGACGATCCGCGCTATCGCTCCTACGTGCAGTCCTATGTCGAGGTCGCCGGCCGCCGCGGCGTGACGCCGGATGCAGCCCGCACTGTGGTGCGCACCAACAACACGGTCATCGCGGCGCTCGCGGTGACACGAGGGGAGGCGGATGCAATGCTCTGCGGCGTGGAGGGCCGCTACATGAGCCATCTGCGCCATGTTCGCGAGATCGTCGGATTCTCGCCCGGGATCAGCGATTACGCCGCGCTGGCGCTGCTCATCACCAGCAAGGGCGCGTTCTTCATCGCCGACACGCAGGTCCGCCCCAATCCGAGCGCGGAGGAGCTCGCCGAGATCGCTTCGCTCGCCGCGGTCCACGTCCAGCGCTTCAACATCAAGCCGAAGATCGCCTTCGTCTCGCATTCGGATTTCGGCAGCTACGACACCGAATCCTCGCGCAAGATGCGCCGGGCGACGCAGCTCTTGAAGGACAAGCATCCGGAGATCGAGGCCGACGGCGAGATGCAGGGCGACACCGCGCTCTCAGCGGCCGCCCGCCGCATGGTGTTGCCGCACTCCAAGCTGGAGGGCGAGGCCAACATCATGATCATGCCGACGCTGGACACCGCCAACGTCGCCTATCAGATGATCAAGTCGCTGGCCGACGCGCTGCCCGTCGGCCCGATCCTGGTCGGCCCGGCGCGCCCGGCGCACATCCTCACGCCCTCGGTGACTGCGCGCGGCATCCTCAACATGACCGCGGTTGCGGTCGTGGAAGCGCAGGAGCGCGCGGCACGGCAGCAGCCGACGCTGTTTACGTAGGGGCGAGCTGTAGCGTCATCGGCGGTGCAAACCCTTCTCCCCTTGTGGGAGAAGGTCGCGCGAAGCGCCGGATGAGGGGTCTCTCTCCGCGAGTCTCGATCGCGAGAGTTGCCCGTGCTGATGGGTACCCCTCACCTGTCTCGCCGGTTCGCGGCGAGCCACCCTCTCCCACAAGAAGGGAGACGGGACCGCGCCGCCAACTTTTGAATTGCTCGTAGTTCTTCATTTCCCCGTTTGTAAACCGGCGCACGACTCATCATAATCCCTCGCGCTCTCGTCCGAGTTCCGATTTCAAAAAGCCTGAGCCAAGAGGCCGATCATGCCAGCGTTCGTGACTTTCGGGCGGACCCTGTTCGCCGTTCTGTTCATCTACACGGGCGCCACCAAGCTCTTTGCCATCCAGGCGACCGCCGATTTCATCGCGGCAAAGGTCGTGGTGCCCGAGGTCGTCGCGCCTTACGCCAAGCAGGTCGAGACGGCGACCGCGATGTCGACACCGCAGCTGCTGGCGATCGCGATCGGCGCGCTCGAGATCATCGCAGGCCTGATGATCGCGCTGAATTTCGGCGCGCGCTTCTTTGCGATGCTGCTGATCATCTACGTCGCGGTCGCAACCGTCCTGTTCTACGATTTCTGGAACCAGGTGCCGCCCGACAACGCCAAGATGCTGGTCGACGCGCTCAAGAACATCGCGATCATCGGCGCACTCTGCATGATCATCGGCTACGGCCGCACCACGCGTCCGGCCGAGGCGGCCTACGGGGACGCGTAGGAGGCTGCGCTCGTAAGGATAGCCTTCCGGCTCGGCGAAGCGCAGTCGCTGGGCGTAACCCAGCACTGTCTCTCGCCCCGGACAGAAGAGAGGTGGACTACGCTACCGGGGCACGGCCGCGGGCTAATCCACCCTGTGCCATGGCGTGACGGTCACGTCATGCGCCGCATCGAGCAGGTAGGGCGCGCCTGGCTTCATTCCATGCGAGGCCAGCACCTCATGCGGCGTCCGCTCGGGCACGCCGACAAAACAGCCTTCGCCGCCGGGTAGCCGCACGTGAGGGGCTTCCGAGAGCCAGAACGTGTCATAGCGGTCCATGAACATGTCGAACACGACGGGGCCGCCGATGACCGCGACGGTGCCGGGGGCGACGTCGGCGAAGGCGCAGGCCTCCTCGAAGCTTGCGTGATCCGGATTCCATAATGTGGCGTTCGGCATCTCCGGATCGACGGTAAGCGCCTTGATCTTGCGGGTCAGGATCAGGCGCTTGCGCTTCGGCGAGTTCGGCTGCTGCTCGTGCGAGTGCCGGCCGTGCACGATCAGCGCGGCGCGATCGAGCGCCTGCTCGAAGAACAGCTTGTCGCCTTCGAATTTCAACGTCTCGGGCATGATGTGCGACGCATCGGCGAGCATGCCGTCCGCGGAGACGATGACGTAGCCTTCGAAACGGAAAGACAAGTTCGGGCTATTCGGAAACGGTCGTCACCACGGAATTGACCGGGCGCTGGCTCACCGTCGGCAGCTTGACGTCCTTGAGAAGCTCCTGGTCGTATTCGGGCAGCGTCGATGCAGGGAATTTTGCGCGCATGGCCACCACCTTGTAGCCGCCGGCCTTCAGGCGCTTGAGCAGCTCGGGCAGGGCTTCGGCGGTGTGCTTCTGGAAGTCATGCATCAGGATGATGCCCTTGCCCCTGGCGTCGAGCTTCTTCATCACGGTCTCGATCACCTTTTCGGGCTTCGAGGCCTTGAAGTCGAAGGAGTCGATGTCGCAGGAGAAGATCGCCGTGTTGCGGTTGCCGAGATAGGTGACCATCTCTGGCGGATGCTGGAGCGCCGGGAAGCGGAAGAACGGCGAGGGTGAGATGCCGCCGAGCGCCCATTTCACAGCGGAGAGGCCCTTCTCGATCTCTTCCTTGCGCTGCGCTTCGGTGAGCTTCTTGTTGTTGAGGTTGGCGTGCGACCAGGTATGAGTGCCGACCGTGTGGCCGGCCGCATAGACCTGCTTCAGGATCTCCGGCTCGTAGGTCGCGTGCTTGCCGATCGAGAAGAAGATGCCGGTGGTGCATTCATCGGCCAGCGCCTTCAGCACGGCGGGTGTGTTCTTCGGCCAGGGGCCGTCGTCGAAGGTCAGCACGACTTCCTTCTCGCGCAGGAAGTCGAGCTCCTTGAAGTGCTCGAACCCGAAGCCCGGGCCGCCGGTGGTGTCGATCTCGACGGTACGGGCGACACCGAGCGCGCCTTGCGTGTTGCAGGCCGCGCGCGCCGGCTGCGGCGCCTGTTTCGGTGGGGGTGGATTGACGAAGCCTGCCGGCGCGGCGGCCGGTGCGGGTGCAGCTGCCGGGGCCGCAGCGGGCGCTGCGGCGTTCGGCGCTGCCGCTTGGGCCGCGGTGGGCTTGGCGGCCGGCGCCTGCGACCGCGCCCCGCCCGTCATTGCTAGAGACATCGCGCTTGCCAAAATCAGTCCTGCCGCCACGCGCATGGTGTTGTCCTCGAGATTGATCCCGTTGTTCCGCCGTGGCTTTTCGCCTCGGCCAAACCTTCCCGCCCCAAACGACCCTAGCCTAGATGGTGCGCCCTCGACATTGCAACGGCTGTTTGGGATCCCGCCGCAATTGTGCCCAACCCGATTTGGCCTCGCGTCGTGTCAGCTGGCCAGCGCCTTGGCGACGGCGGTTTTGACCCGCGTGTCGGTTGGCTCGACCGCGGACGGAAATACTTCGGCGATGTAGCCATCGCGGCCGATCAGGTATTTGTGGAAGTTCCAGCGGGGAACTTCCCGCGGTCGCGCCTCGGCCGCCCATCTGTAGAACGGATGCGCCTTGGCACCGATCACCACGGCCTTGGCCGCGATCGGGAAGGTAACGCCGTATTGGTGGTGCGCGGTCTCCGTGATCTCACTGGTACCGCCGGGCTCCTGGCTGCCGAAATCGTTGGAGGGTACGCCGATCACGGTGAGCCCGCGCTCGCGAAACTCGCCCCAGAGCTCCTGCAGGCCGGCATATTGCGGCGTGTAGCCACAGAGCGATGCCGTGTTCACCACCAGCAGTGGCCTGCCTGTGAAGGCAGCGAGTCGGATGTCGTCGCCTGCCAATGCGGGGAAGGAGAAGGCGTAGGCCGAGACCCGGCTCATGCCGGCATCGGCATAGGCGCGCGCCACCGGCGCGGCTGCGCCTGCAAGCGCCGCGATGAGCACTGTCCTGCGGTTCATCATGACGGCGTCCCCCGAAATGATCCGGGGCGCATGTTACTCCGCCGACGTGACCGGGTCGCTCAACACCGCGTTATCGCGCGTTAGTACAGACGAACGATGAAATCCGTGCCTTCGCCGGTCTCGCCCTGGTTGATACCCTGATCGGAGACGATGATCGAGGCGCCGGAGGTCAGCATCTCGTTGATCTTGGCCATGCTGTCGGCGCTCACCGAGATGCGGTCGAGCGCCTCGGTCGGGCTGTCCGGCGTCACCACCGGCTTTGCGGCGGTGGGGATCACGACGGCGCCACCCTTGCGGCGCGTGACGCGGTTGTCGTCCTCGCGCGCGGCTGAGCGGGCGGTGACGGGCAGCGACACCACCGACCAATGCAGCGCATTGGAATCGGCCTTGTCGATTTCGGCTGTGAAGACATGCGTGCCGAGCGGCCGCTCGCTCGCTGAGATCGTCACCGGCACCTCGAACAGCGGCGAAAAATTCTGGCGCACATAGAGCTTGGAATCCTTGCGGCTGATGAAGACCGCGATCTGGCCGGCCCGCTTCGGCGCGTCCGGCTTTGCCGCCGGCACTGGATCGGCGAGGCGGGTATCGTCCTTCTTCGCATCCGGCGCAGGCGACGTGGCCGTGACGGCGGCATCGGGCTTCTTGGCGGACTCGGCAGCTTCAGCCTTCGCCGTTTCGGGCTTCGCCGCTCCTGGCTTCGTGTCAGACTTTTTGGCAGCCTCGACCTTGTCGTCGGTCGCCGCTGGAGCCTTGGGCGCTTCCGCACTCTCGGCGGTCTTCGTCTCCGACCTCGCCTCGGCCTCAACCGCCGTCGCATCCGCGTCCGCGCGGACAGATGCATTGCCCGTTGTGATGTCCGACATGACGGTGTGGCCGACCGACGAGCGCAGCTCCGGCGCCGGCTCGGCACTGGCGGTTCTGGTCTCGATCGGCTTGGCGTCGGTGACCTTGGCGGCCGCGCCCTTGTCGGCCTTGTCGCCGGCATTGGTCTGAGGCTCCAGGCTGGCCGCGGGCTGCGGCGGCACGCGCAGCGAGGCGAGCAATGGATGCTGGACGCTGTGCGGCGTTATCTCGCCCGGCGTGACGATGACGCGCGCACCCATCTTGGTCCAGTTCCACATCTTCACCGCGAACGCCATCGGCATGCGGATGCAGCCATGCGAAGCCGGATAGCCCGGCAGCACGCCGGCATGCATGGCAACGCCGGACCAGGTGATCCGCTGCATGTACGGCATCGGCGCGCCGCTGTAGATGTTGGAGCGGTGGAACTTGTGCTTCTGGATGACGCTGAAGACACCCATCGGCGTCGAATGGCCCTTCATGCCGGTCGACACCGGAGATTCCGCGAACACGCCGTTGGTGTCGTAGATGGTCACCTTCTGCCGATCGATCGAGACCACGATGACGAGGGGTCCTTGCGGCTTGCTGCCGGCTTCCTTCTCGGCGACGGTGGCTTTCTTGCCCGCGGCGCCGCGCTTCTGCGGCGGCCTCTGGCGCGGAATGTCGGGATGCCGGTCCTGCCGGGCGTAGTAGGACCCGTCGGAATAATCCGTCCAATAATAAAACGCTGCGTCAGCCTGGCCCGCCGTTCCGATCGCGCCCGCCGCCGCCAAAATGGCGACCTGCCAAATCCGCACTGGCTTGGCGGCAAAGCCGGACACGTTCACGCTGCTCATCCTCGAATCCATAATCCCAATCATTAGTCTCACAGAGGGGATACGCGTTCACCAGCAGAGCGGTTCTGCCATCAGCTAATTTTGTCCGAGACGTATCAAAAAAGCCTCACGGAGCGGTAAACGGCGGCCGCGCCCGGCCCAGCGTCGTCTTCCTGACCGGCCAGCCGATGCCTACATTGTGGGACTTGTTACCGGAGAACTTCATGTCATCTCGTTTCCCCGGTCTTTCCGGCATCCGCTTGAAAGGCCTCGCTTTATTCCTCCTGGCGCTGGTTGCGCCGCTGGCTTCCGCATCTGCCGCCGAGGAGCCGGATCTGATCTTCCGACGCTCCACCGTGTTCAAATGGATGAGCCCGAACGATAAGCTCGCGACCTATGGCCTCGACGACCCCGAGGTCGAGGGCGTGGCCTGTCATTTCACGGTGCCGGAGAAGGGCGGTTTCAAGGGCTGGCTCGGCCTTGCCGAGGAGGTCTCGGACATCTCGCTGGCCTGCCGTCAGGTCGGCCCGATCAAGTTCAAGGCCAAGATGGAGCAGGGCGACGACATGTTCCGTCAGCGCCGCTCCCTATTCTTCAAGAAGATGCAAATCGTACGCGGCTGCGACGCCAAGCGCAACGTGCTGGTCTACATGGTCTATTCGGACAAGCTGATCGAGGGCTCGCCGAAGAACTCGACGTCGACCGTGCCGATCATGCCGTGGGGTCCGGCTGACGCCAACGTCCAGAAGTGTGGCGAATTCTTCACTCAGTGACGCATTTGCGTTCACTCCAGTGACGCATTTGCGTTCACTCGGTGACGTGTTCGCGGCTGACGCGCGGTTTTGCCAGATGCGAGCCGGTCAGCCGCACGAACATCTGCGGCGCGGCTTCGAAGCCGCGGCTCGATTGCAGCGCCATTTCGTTCGCCGAATTGGCGCGGCTGCGAACAGGTCGTTGATCCCCGCGGTCCGTCCGCAGGCCCGCCTCGCGCGGCGTTCCGCGATCTTGCGCCATCATGATGGCAATTCCTCACGTGGATGCCGTAATCCCGGTGATCCCGGCGTCTCGGTTTCGACGGCTTGGGTCGCGGCCGAAGCGTGCCCGGTTCCACGGGACCCAGCCTTCGTTGGCCCCTCTTCAGCAGAAAAACGTAAAACGCATGTGAAGCGTGCAAGGCGGGCGCATGACGATGCCGCCGTTAGGTACCCTTGCGCACTGCGCCAGCGACTTGCGAGGCCGCTTTGAGCCGCCACACGACCTCACTGAAATGATTGGCCTTTTCCGAGAATTGTTTCGTCGCCCGACAAGGGACGAAACAATTCGCTAGCGGATGAAACCATTTTCGGCTTTCGGCGCATCACGCGCGAAACTGCCCATGGTTATCAGCGTCACAACGACGACGGCGCACCGCCGGCCACCGAATTGAGGGACAAGACCATGCGCGCGCTCAGCTTTATCCTTGCTTTCGGCTTTGTGCTCGCCGGTTCCTCGTTCGCAGGTATGCCCGACGGCAATCTCCCCGGCGTCGGTACTTTCCAGTACACCGGCTCGCCGGTCGTGACGCCGGAGCCGCAGCCGATCGTCGTCGCTACTCGCTTCTGATCAGCCGGCAAGGCCATCATGTCGCTTCGTTTCTGCGCCGCAGCGTTCATCGCCCTTCTGACGATCAATTCCGTGCAGGCGCAGGTGCGTGCGCCGTCGCGGCTGCCCGACCCACGCAGCGAATTCGTGCGTCAGTGTGCGCCGCGCATGCTCGGACGCTGGGAGCATCCGGAAGAAGTCTGCGGCTGCCTGCACGACCACGCCGCCGCCGTCGTCGAGGACCGCGATTTGCGCGAAGCGCTGCTGCGCGGCATCAGCGAGACCGGCGTGCCCACGATCGAGACCGATTGGGTGCCGACGTCAAAGCAAAGCGAGATCGGCCCGACCTTCACCAAGATCGCCAAGCCGACTCTTCAGTGCATGTTCGATCCGGCGAAGTAGCTTCTCAGCTCATCATTTTGTCTTGGGCCCCTGCCGCGGCACGCAGGAGCTCGTGCGCGAGACTCCCTTGTCGGTCATCTTCGCGCCCCGCACTTCCTTGACCTGGCCGGCGGGGCAGGTTCCGTCGTCCACGAGCACGCGCTGGCCGAGCTTGAGATCCACGATGTCCTGCTCGCGTCCGATGGTGGCTGCGCGCACCGTCGAGGCAAGCGCGATGGAGATCAGGAGCAAGAGGCAGGTCGCGTGGCGCAGCAGCATGACGTGAGGTCCCGGCATCGATGCCGCAATCTAGGAAGCGGCGGGCGATTCTCATAGCGAAGCTTCATCACGCCCGGCGAGCCTTCGGCAAAAGTCCGCGCCAAGGGCGTTGCTGGTGGCGACGAGGATCATGCGGTGCCGATCTATGCCCAGCGCATTCCGGTGCGCACCGTGCTCGGCGCGCCGGAACCTTGCCCGCGAGTGCTCGACGGCGTGACGCGCCCTGCGACGCTCGATGGCCATACGGAAGGCCGACTGCTCGAAGATGCATTGCGGGATGCATATTTTGTGGAGTACCCGAACGGCTGAAATCGGCTAGCTTGCGCGCTCCCTGAGGACATTCGAATGCCTGGAGTTGCCTGATGAATGCCGAAACGCAGCAGCGGATTCTCGACGCCGTCGATGCCGGTTTCGAAGCCCAGCTTGCGACCACCAGCGATCTCGTCGCGATCCCCTCGACCCGGGGCGCCGAGGGTCCGTGCCAGGACATGATCGGCGACCTCCTGCGCGCGCGCGGCTACGAGGTCGACGATTGGCACATCAAGGTCGACGATCTCAAGGATCTGCGCGGTTTCGGCCCGATCGAGCACGATTTCTCGAAGGCGCGCTCGGTGGTGGGCACGTATCGTCCCGGGACGGAGGCCGGCAAATCGCTGATCCTCCAGGGCCACTGCGACGTGGTGCCGGCAGGGCCTCTCGACTTGTGGGACACGCCGCCGTTCTCGCCCGTCATCAAGGACGGCAAGATGTTCGGCCGCGGTTCCTGCGACATGAAATCGGGCACCATCGGCGCGCTCTATGCGCTCGATGCGATCAAGGCTGCCGGGTTCAAGCCGACCGCGCGGATTCACTTCCAGTCCGTCATCGAGGAGGAGAGCACCGGCGTCGGCGCGCTCTCGACGCTGCAGCGCGGCTATCGTGCGGATGCCTGCTTCATCCCGGAGCCGACCGGCGGCAAGATGGTGCGCTCGCAGGTCGGCGTGATCTGGTTCCGCCTGCGCGTGAAGGGACACCCGACCCATGTCGCCTTTGCCGGCTCCGGCTCCAATGCCATCATGGCGGCCTATCATCTCGTCCAGGCGCTGCAAAAGCTCGAGATCGAATGGAACGAGCGCGCCAAGGCCGACCGTCATTTCAAGACGCTGAACCACCCCATCAACTTCAATCCCGGCATCATCAAGGGCGGCGACTGGGCCTCCAGCGTTCCGGCCTGGTGCGATGTCGATTGCCGCATCGCGATCCTGCCGGGCTGGTCGGTCGCCGACCACCAGAAGGAGATCGCGGCCTGCGTCGCGGCCGCCTCGCGCAACCACCGCTTTCTCGCCAACAATCCGCCGGAGATCGAATGGTCGGGCTTCCTGTCGGAAGGCTATGAGCTGACCGGCGCGGCGGAGCCGGAGGCTGCGTTCGGCAAGGCCTTCAACAAGGTCTATGGCGGTGCCGTGGAAGACCTCGTCTTCACTGCGCTCACCGATACCCGCTTCTACGGCCTGAACCACGGCATCCCCAGCCTCTGCTTCGGCGCCAGCGGCGGCGAGATGCACGGCTTCAACGAATATGTCGAGCTGGACTCGCTGAAGAAGACCACCAAGGCGATGGCGCTGTTCATCGCGGAATGGTGCGGGGTGGAGAAGGCGTAGCCCTCTCCGCCGTCATTGCGAGGAGCCCTTGCGACGAAGCAATCCAGGCTGCCGATACGGAAGGCAGGCTGGAATGCTTCGCTGCGCTCGCAATGACGGATGATAGTCCCGTGGGGTGGGCAAAGGCGCTCTTGTGCCGTGCCCACGAGTGCTACCGACATGACCAAGTGCGTGAGCACGCTTCGCTTTGCCTCCTGCGGGATCTCGGCTGGAGCACCCTTGCCCGAAACAGGGGCTCTCCCAAATCCTTTAAGCTTAAAATAAAGACTAGGACGGGGGGCGCGCCGGTGGCAGACTGGCGTCCGTTCCGCCGGACGAGTCCTCGGGAGTCACAATGCGCGATTGGGATGATGCTTACGCCAACTCGGCCCATATCCCGGGCTCGGACAAGCTGCCGGCGCTGTGGGCGGAGCGGGCGGCGGCCTATCGCGCCGGGCTGAAGGATTTTCGCGCCGACATCGCCTATGGCTCCGGTGAACGCCAGACGCTCGACCTGATCCTGCCTGACGGTGACAGCAAGGGCCTCGTCGTGTTCGTCCACGGCGGCTACTGGATGCGCTTCGACAAGTCGGCCTGGACGGACCTGGCCGAAGGCGCGCGGCATCATGGCTGGACCGTGGCGCTGCCGAGCTACACGCTGGCGCCAGCCGCGTGCATCTCCGACATGACCGCCGAAATCACCGCCGCCATTGCCACGGCTGCCTCGCTCGTTTCCGGCCCGATCCGGCTCGCCGGGCATTCCGCCGGCGGCCATCTCGTCACCCGCATGCTGTGCGACGACAGCCGGCTCGAGCCCGCCGTCTTCAACCGCATCGCCGGCACGCTCTCGATCAGTGGCCTGCACGATCTGCGGCCGCTGCTCAAGACGAAGATGAACGACACGCTGCACATGACCATGGAGGAGGCGACGCTGGAAAGCGCGGCGCTGCATCGGCCGCGCGGCCATTCGCCCGTGACCGCCTGGGTCGGTGGGGACGAGCGTCCCGAATTCATCCGCCAGTCCGATCTGCTGGCTAATGTCTGGACCGGTTTCGACGTGCCAACGCACCTCGTGATCGAGCCTGCGCTGAACCATTTCACTGTCATCGACGGGCTCAAGGATCCGTCGTCGCAGATCACCGCGCGCCTGGTCGGCCTCGATTGACGAGGCCGGAATGATCGATCGGGAGGGCCAGCCATGACGTCCAGCGATTACGATCCCGCAAGCGAAGGCGCCGAGACCGATTTCGCCCGCCGCATGTCCTATGGCGATTATCTGGCGCTGGATTCGATCCTCGGCGCGCAGCATCCGCTGTCAGAGGCGCATGACGAGATGCTGTTCATCATCCAGCATCAGACCACGGAGCTGTGGATGCGGCTCGCTATCCACGAGCTCAGCGCCGCGCGCCGCGCCATCGCCAAAGACGAGGTTGCCCCCGCCATGAAGATGCTGGCGCGGATGTCGCGCATCTTCGAACAGTTGAACAACGCCTGGGATGTGCTGCGCACCATGACGCCGAGCGAATATACGCGCTTCCGCTCGCAGCTCGGCCAGTCCTCCGGCTTCCAGTCGCGCCAGTACCGGCTGATCGAATTCCTGCTCGGCAATCGCAACCATGCGATGCTGAAGCCGCACGCCCACGACGTGGAAACGACCAAACTGCTCGAAGCGGAGCTGGCAACGCCGAGCCTCTATGACGAGGTGCTCAGACTTGCCGACCGCCACGGGTTGAAGATGCCGCCGGCAGTGCTGTCGCGCGACGTCCGCGAGACCCACAGCTTCAACGAGGGCGTGCTGCAGGCCTGGCGTATCGTCTACCTGGCCCCGGAGACACACTGGATGCTGTATGAACTCGCCGAGAAGCTGGTCGATTTCGAGGATTATTTCCGGCGCTGGCGCTTCAACCACGTGACCACCGTGGAGCGCGTCATCGGCTTCAAGCGTGGCACCGGCGGCACTGGCGGCGTCAGCTATCTCAAACGCATGCTCGAGGTCGAGCTGTTTCCCGAACTCTGGCGCGTCCGCACCATTCTGTAGAAACGCTCATGAACAGATATCGCGTCTACGACGAGACCAAGGCCCTGTTCCATCTGCCTGAGGGCGTGATCTATCTCGACGGCAATTCGCTCGGCGCGCTGCCGCTGGGCGCTGCCGAGCGTGTCAATCGCGTCATCACGATCGAATGGGGCAACGAGCTGATCCGCGCCTGGAACAGTGCAGGCTGGTATGCCCAGCCGCGCCATGTCGGCGATCGGATCGCCCGGCTGATCGGCGCGGAAGCCGGCTCGGTCATGGTTGGCGACACGCTGTCGCTGAAGGTCTACCAGGCGCTCGCGGCTGCGCTCGACATGAACGCCTCGCGCAAGGTCGTATTGTCGGACACCGGCAATTTCCCGACCGATCTCTACATGGCCGAAGGCCTGATCGAAACGCTCGGACGCGGCCAGCAATTGCGCCTGGTAGCGCCGGAGGAGATCGAGGGCGCGCTGTCGGAGCAAGTCGCCGTCCTCTACATCACCGAGGTCGACTATCGCACCGGCCGCCGCCACGACATGGCGAAGCTCACCGCAAAGGCGCACGCGCGCGGCATCGTCACGGTCTGGGATCTCGCGCATTCGGCCGGCGCGCTGCCGGTCGATCTCGCCGGCTGTGGCGCCGACTTCGCCGCGGGATGCACTTACAAATACATCAACGCCGGCCCGGGTGCGCCAGCCTTCCTCTATGTCGCGCCGCGCCATGCCGACACTGCGCGCGCGGCGCTGTCGGGCTGGATGGGCCACGCAAAACCGTTTGCGTTCGAGCTCGCTTACGCGGCCGCCGGCGGCGTCGAGCGCATGCGCGTCGGCACGCCACCGGTACTGGCGATGGCGGCGCTGGAGGCCTCGCTCGACATCTGGGACCGCGTCGACATCGCCGAGGTGCGCGCGCGATCACTGGCGCTCGGCGATCTCCTGATTGCGGAAGTCGAACGCCGCTGTCCGCGGCTCGAGGTCGTCACGCCGCGCGAACACGAGCGCCGCGGCTCGCAGGTCTCTTTCGCCTTCGACAACGGTTACGCCGCCATGCAGGCCCTGATCGCGCGCGGCGTCATCGGCGATTTCCGTGCGCCTGACATCATGAGGTTCGGGATCACACCGCTGTATATTGGTGAGGCGGAGATCATGAAGGCCGCGGAGATCATCGAGGAGGTGATTTCAGGCGAGGTGTGGCGCCGGCCGGAATATCAGGTCGTGAACGCCGTGACGTGAGCGGGGAGGTCCCCGCCCAGCCGTCATTGCGAGGAGTTCTTGCGACCAAGCAATCTAAGATCCTTCCGCGGAGGCACTCTCGATTGCTTCGCTTCGCTCGCAATGACGGCGGATGGATCAGGAGTGCGGCCCCCACAACGCCGTCACAATCGCGTCGAGCCCATCGGTCAGCGCCGCCGGTCCCGGCTGCAATATGATCGGCGACTTGATCTCGACGATGCGGTCGTCGCGCACGGCTGGAATCTCGCTCCAGCCGTCACGTTGCTTGATGCGGGCAGGCACGACCTTCTTGCCACACCATGAGGCGAGGATCACATCGGGTGCGGCTTCGCGCACGGCGTCCGATGATACGATGCGGTCCTTCGCAGCCTGCCGATGCCGCAGGTCCTGGAAGACATCCGCGCCCCCGGCGATCTCGATCAGCTCCGAGACCCAGCCGGCGCCCGAGATCAACGGATCGTCCCATTCCTCGAAATACACTTTTGGCGGCGGCGAGCGGCGAGGTGTTGCTGCAATTGCCGCGAGGCGCCGTTCAAAACCCTGAGCAAGGTCATCCGCACGTTCGACCACGCCGATCAGCGCACCCAGCGTCCGGATCATCGCCAGGATGCCGGCGATGTCACGCTGGTTGAAGAGATGGACGTCGATGCCCGCGCGCACGAGATCGGCGACGATGCCGGCCTGGAGATCCGAGAAGGCCAGCACCAAATCCGGCTCCAGGGCCAGGATCTTCGGGATGTCCGCGGAGACGAAGGCCGACACCCGCGGCTTCTCCCGCCGCACCTGCGGCGGACGGACGGCGTAGCCGGATACGCCGACGATGCGCTCCTGCTCGCCGAGCAGGTAGAGTGTCTCGACCGTTTCTTCAGTCAGGCAGACGATGCGGCGGGGCGGGTACTGGCGCATGGTCGACCATATGGTCATGCCGCGGTGGATGTCACGGAGGCCATTACCTCGGACGTCATTGCTTTGCCGCACGAAGCAATTCACGCTGAGACAACAATGAATTGGGAGGAGATCCGATGACGCCGCTCGAAAAACTCAAAGCGATGAAGATGCCGTTCGCCGAGCTCAAAGGCGTCGAGTTCGTCGAGGCCGAGAAGGACCGCGTGGTGGCGCGGATGACGGTCCGGCCCGATCTCTGCACGCTGCATCACACCATCCATGGCGGCGCGGTGATGGCGCTGGCCGATTCCGTCGGCGCTGCGGCCACCGTGATCAACCTGCCCGAGGACGCCAAGGGGACGACCACGCTGGAGAGCAAGACCAATTTCATCGGCGGGGCCAAGGAGGGGGCCACGGTGATCGCCACCGCCACCCCGGTTCACCGGGGCCGGCGGACCCAGGTCTGGACCACCCGGCTGGAGACCGAGGATGGCAAGCTGGTGGCCGTGGTGACCCAGACGCAGCTGGTCCTGTAAGATTACGGGGCCTTGATTCTGTTAACGAAAAAGTCGCTCCCGATGCCACTAAGTAGGGCAGGTTCCCGTCTTGAAATGCGTGTTGCAATGCACAATATAGGGGGCCTAGGGATTCGAACGCCTCCTCGAGGGACACCAAGAGGAGTTTTGACGTGGTACTTGAAAACACCGTGCGCACTGCCCCAGGCTATGTGCGGACCCTGATCCAGCAGGAAGAATTGCCGCTTCTGCGCGATCACCTGCTGCGACTCGATGCCGACAGCCGGCACGACCGTTTCAACGGCTTTCTCGACGACAGCTTCATCGAGCGCTACGCCGCGCGCTGCGCCGAGGACGGCACCGTCATCGTGGCCTATATCGTCGACGGCGTGGTTCGCGGTGCCGCCGAACTGCATCCACCGGAAGGTGGTTCACTGCCCGAGGTCGCCTTCAGCGTGGAAGCCGCCGCACGCCGCCAGGGTGTCGGCACCGTGCTGTTCCGCCGCCTGATCGCGGAGGCGCGCTGGAAAGGTTACAAGCAGCTACGCATCACCACGGGTGTCGAGAATCAGGCGATGCGGGCGCTCGCCAGGAAGTTCGGCGCGCATCTGGCCTTCCGTCACGGGGAATCGACCGGAACGATCGATCTCGCCAAGACGCCCGAGGCCGAGCTGGCGGATCTCGCGGCCGCGCCGTTTACGGCAGGCCGGGCTCTGCTCAGCTTCAACTCGACATGCTGGAAGCTCATCTCCAGCATGTACGGCAATCGCGCCGCCTAGCTCAGACGCGGACTGGAATCAAAAAGCGGACCGGCAAAACCGGTCCGCTTTTGTGTGGCGGATCGAGAAATAAACGCTCAGGTGCCGGTGCGCGTAGCGGTGCTGAAGCGGCGCACGACGCGGCGTTCGACCACCACGGAGCGCTGCGCGCCCTGTTCGCCGGCGATCACGCGCGTGGCGGTGATGCGGCTGTTGGTCCGGGCCTGCTTTTTCACCTCGGCCTGGACGACGTCGAGCGGCATCCCCATCAGAGCTGCGGCGATCTCGGCCTGCTGCTCCTGGTCGTCGGTGATTCCGACGGCGGCGAAGATCGCCTCGTCCAGGGTCGGCGGGTCGTGACGCACGCGCCGCGTGCCATACTTGGTATTCCAGTCTGCGCTCATGGTAGCCTCATTTCGATCGGGGATACCTAGTGCTGCCTATGTTGCATTGCAATATGAATTTGGTGTGGCATCTCAGATATTCACCGCTCGCATCGATCCGGCATCAGGGCGGTGACGGAGCACCGGCATCGGCCTCGATCCGTTGCTGGGGCCAGCGCTTGAGGGCGGCGTGTCCGGCCGCGGTGAGCCGATAGATTCCCCGTTCGGCACGCTCGAACCAGCCATACACATTGTTAAGCAAGATCTTGCCGGCATCGGGACAGCGCACACGCAGCTCGCGGACGGGCCGCGGGCCGGTCGCGAGTTCCGCCGCGCAAGCCAGCGCCTGCTGCCGGTAGGCCGTCATGATCGGCGCCCGCGTGCTGCCGCCGAGCACCGGATCGCCCTGGCGGCGCTGATGCTCGGCAACGAGGCGCGAGCGAATCTTCGGTTCGCGCCGCGGGGCCGCCGTCGGCGGCTTGACCAGCACCTCCACCTGGCCGTGGTCGGTCACCCCCAGCATACCGAAGCCGAGGCGGCGGCAGAGATTGCGGTAACGCGCGTCGCTCTCGCGTCCCTTGCCGCGTGCGGACATTTTGGCCGCGATCCAGACCTCGTCGCCCGCCGGCGCGCGGTCGACCGCCTGCAGGATCAGCTCGAGATTGAAGGCGAGCTTGAGCTCGCCGATCACCACGACCGGCGGGTCGCCGGGGCTGAGGCCGACCAGATCGCAGCCGCCGATCTCGCCCTTGACCGTGAAGCCGAGCTCTTCGAGGAAGCGTTTGACGGGCAGGTAGAGCGCGGTTTCCACAGGTGGTCCGATCGGAGAATCAGTTGCGGTCAGTCTAGAGCCTTCTCGGCTCAGATTGAATCCGAGCCGGCCCCGGAGGTTTCGATCTGAACGCAGCTACACCCGCCCGCCGACCGGGATCAGCGCGCCGGTGACGCCGCTGGCGGCATCGCTGGCGAGGAACAGGATCACCTCTGCGAGCTCCTGCGGCGTCACCCACCTGGAAAAATCCGCCTTCGGCATGTCGGCGCGGTTGGCCTTGGTGTCGATGATCGAGGGCAGCACCGCGTTCACGGTGACCTTGCCCTTCCACTCATTGGCGAGCGCCTCGGTGAGGCGATGCACGCCGGCCTTTGAGGCGGCATAAGGGCCCATGCCATTGCCGGCCTGGAGCGCGCCCATGGCGCCGATGTTGACGATGCGCCCGGCTCTGGACGCGGCGAGATGCGGCAGCGCGGCGCGCGAGGCGTTGAGCGCCGTCAACACGTTCAGCGCATGCATGCGTTGCCACGTCGCGATGTCACCGTCGCCGACGGTCTCGAAGGCGAAGCCACCGGCGATGTTGATCAGTGCGTCGATCCGGCCGAAATGCTTGGCCGACGCATCGATCGCCGTCTTCGCCTGCGCGGCGTCGGACAGGTCGACGCCGCCGATCTCGATGCGCTCGGGCGTCGCTGACAGTTGCGAGGGCGCATGATCGATGCCGGCGATGAGCGCGCCGCGCGCCTGCGCGATGTCGGCGACCACCTTGCCAAGCGCGCCGAGCACGCCGGTGACGACCAGAACCTTGCCTTGCATCATCGTTCTCCCGGCGCTGCCGCTAGGCTTGCAGATAGCGCGCCTTCAGTGCGGTGCGCTCTGCTGTGCCGAGCTTGAGGCCATCGCGCAAGTAGGTTTCGAGATCGCCATGGTCGCGGCCGACCGCTTCGAAGGCGGCCGCCAGGTACGAGGCTTCGACCGAGCCGATCGCGTCGAGAACTTCGGCGGGAAGATCGGCGGCGTTCGACGGGTCGCGCTTGTAGTGGCGGTTGGTCAAAAGGTAATCCTCGGCAATGACGTCGTCGGGGACGCCCAGCGCATGCAGGATCAGCGCGCTGGCAAACCCAGTGCGGTCCTTGCCGGCGGTGCAGTGGATCACGAGCGGCGCGCGGTCTTCGAGCAAATGGCCGAACAGCGCGCGAAAACTATGCGTGTTGTGGCGAACATAGTTGCGATAGGACTCGCGCATCAGCTCGAGCGCAACGGGGGCGGTCAACGTCCCTCTCGCGAGTTCGGCGCGCAGCGCGGCGACGACGGTCGGCTCGATCGGCAGCGAATACACAGTGATCTCGTTCACGACGCAGACGCCGGCCGCACGCTCCTCGACACCGCGGAAATCGAACGCGCTTCTGATGCCGAGCGCGCGGACGATCTCGACATCGGCTGCAGTGAGCTGCCCGAGATGATTGGAGCGAAAGATGTGCCGCCAGCGCGTGGTTCGGCCGTCGGCGGTCCGATAGCCGCCGAGATCGCGAAAGTTGCTGGCGCCTTGCAACGCGAGATGGCGGGGAGGGGGGTCTTTAAGGGAGGAGTCTTGCATGAGATCAGCTTGGGTTATGATTCCAGCGGACGCATGGCGGGCGTCCTTGAGGTCTATTACAGGGGGCGATCATGGGCCGGCACAAGGCCATTGTTTTGGCGATCACCATGCTGGTGGATGGAATTTTCGGATCGCGGCAGGCTGATGCGCAGACGTTCAAAACCTACCGCTGCGCCGACGGTACGCAGTTCATCGTGGGGTTTTACGACTACGACAAGCGTGCCTTCCTGCAGATCGACGGTGAACCGGTCACGCTCGCCAAGCGGCTGACGCTGTCGGGCGCGCGCTATTCCGGGGCGGGGATCACACTGAGCATCCCCAAGTCCGGGCCCACCACGGTCAAGCACCTGAAGCGGCCGGTCACGGCCTGCGCGGTGATCGAAAAGCCCGGGATCTAGCCGGGAGGCCAACGAGAATCAAAAAGGGCCGAAACGCCGTTGTTTCGACCCTTTTTCAAACTGCTGCCGGCCACTTGCGAGAGCCCGGCGCTTTCAAACCAGCAGCTTGCATCAGCGTTCCCATTTGGGCTTGGCTTCGTCGACCGCATCCTGGTGATACCAGCTGTCGCTGCAGATCGAGACGTTCGCGGGAAGCGAAGCGTGATCGGCGGGAAGGCGGGTCTCGCCATAGCGGCGTCCGGCGAGAGCTGAGCGGCCCCCGACAGGGAATTGGTAGATCTTCGCAGATCCGTGACTCAGACCATTGTTCATCATTGCGATTCTCCTTGGTCGAAGCGCCTTGGCCTCCATGGTGCGCCCGACTCGTTCGATTGTGGTTACTGGAATCCCCATATCGGCCGCGCATCCCGAATTGGGAAGTGCTGAAAAGGAGATCAGTTGCGGCCTATTTTCTAGGCACGCAGCCGCCTGCACCCCCAAAGGCACCGTATGAGTGGGTAACGCCCAGGCCATTCCAAAGGTTGCTCGGCAGGTGCCTGGTGCTTTACGAAAATTGCGGCACGTTGATGCGCGTTTCATCGGCAGCCTTCGGCACGGGGCGGCCTGCTCCACAATAGGGCGTTTTTCCGCGGAATTTTGCGGTGCAGCTTCACGCGAAGGTGCGCGGCTATGACGCAGGTCGCCTGTGGACGGTTTGCCGGCGTCGCGGAGCGGCCGGCTGCCGTGGAGAACCTCCGCACTGCGGCTTTTTGGCACGTTAAATGCTTGTAAAGCGCCGGCCGATGATGGCCGGGTACAAACGTGCGGGGACTAGCGGTCCCCACCTTTCGCATCATCTACAGAGAGGCTCAATGACCAAGTACAAGCTCGAGTACATTTGGCTCGACGGATATACGCCGACTCCGAACTTGCGCGGCAAAACTCAGATCAAGGAATTCGCGTCGTTCCCGACGCTCGAGCAGCTTCCGCTCTGGGGCTTCGATGGCTCCTCCACCCAGCAGGCCGAAGGCCACAGCTCCGATTGCGTGCTGAAGCCGGTCGCCGTGTTCCCGGACGGGGCGCGCACCAACGGCGTGCTCGTGATGTGCGAAGTCATGATGCCCGACGGCAAGACCCCGCATCCGTCCAACAAGCGCGCCACCATCCTCGATGACGCCGGCGCCTGGTTCGGCTTCGAGCAGGAATACTTCTTCTACAAGGACGGCCGTCCGCTCGGCTTCCCGACCGCCGGCTATCCGGCGCCGCAGGGGCCGTACTACACCGGAGTCGGCTTCTCGAACGTCGGCGACGTCGCCCGCAAGATCGTCGAAGAGCATCTCGACCTCTGCTTGGCTGCCGGCATCAACCATGAAGGCATCAACGCGGAAGTCGCCAAGGGCCAGTGGGAATTCCAGATCTTCGGCAAGGGCTCCAAGACCGCTGCCGACCAGATGTGGATGGCCCGCTACCTGATGCTGCGCCTCACCGAGAAGTACGGCATCGACATCGAATTCCACTGCAAGCCGCTTGGCGACACCGACTGGAACGGTTCGGGCATGCACGCCAACTTCTCGACCGCCTACATGCGTGAAGTCGGCGGCAAGGAGTATTTCGAGGCGCTGATGGCGGCCTTCGAGAAGAACCTGATGGACCACATCGCCGTCTACGGCCCGGACAACGACAAGCGTCTGACCGGCAAGCACGAGACCGCGCCGTGGAACAAGTTCAGCTACGGCGTTGCCGATCGCGGTGCCTCGATCCGCGTTCCGCACTCCTTCATCAACAACGGCTACAAGGGCTATCTGGAAGACCGCCGTCCGAACTCGCAAGGCGACCCCTACCAGATCGCTTCGCAGATCCTGAAGACGATCTCGTCCGTGCCGACCGACAAGAAGGCCGCGGCCTAAGATCCTCCCGGCCCGGGCTGGGGGCTGGCCCAGGGTGGCATTCAATCCGCCGGAGCGAAGGCTCCGGCGGATTTTGCATTCTGATGACAGCCATCCTCACGATGCGCGGGGCAGCGCCGCGTGAAACTTGTCCATCGCCGTCGAAAGAGGGATAGAGTGCTGCTGGATGCGCGCGGGCCGGGGACACGGCTGGTGTTTGAGGGTTTCTACAAGGTGCGGTTTCAGCTCGGCGACGCCGTCGGCCGGAGCGTCATGCATGCCGGGAATGGCAAGATGCTCGGGGGCAATTCGGCCTTCGCCCATATCGGCACCTATGAGAAGACCGACGAGGGCGTCAACGTCGTGATCAAGACGGTCCGCCACAACCCCGATCCGAACTACCGCGCCATGGCCGGCACCGACGATGCGACCTTGCTGGCGAAGGGCTGGGCCGACGGCGATCTCTATCGCTTCAAGGGCGAGCTGAAAGAACTGCCGGGCGTGCCCTTCCAGTCCGTGATGACGCCGATCACGCAGGACGAGGTGCCGCTCGCGGGCGGCGTCGGCGAGGGCGGCATTGCCAATGGCCTCTACTCGGTTCATCTGCGCATGCTCGACGGCATCGACGGCGGCCTCACCGGCGTGATGCTGCTCAACCAGGGCCGCATCCTCGGCGGCGATGCGGCGTTCTACTATCTCGGCAGCTACACCGCCGCAAAGGGCCGCTGGAAAGGTCAGATCCTCAACCAGGAGCACACGCCGGCCAAGGACGATCCGATCTTCGGCGGCCACGAGGTCGGCATCGGCTTTTCCGGAAGCTATGACGCCGAGGCGGCGGTGCTGGAGGCCACAGCGCTCGCCGGCAAGCGATCCTTGCGCCTCACCGCCGCGCTCAAGCTGATGCAACGCGCTTGAACGCCACAGGAATTGCACATGGAAAACGTTCGCATGCTCTCGACGCTCGGCCTGGCGGGCGCGATGCGCAGCCTGTCCTCCGCCTTTGAAACCGCCAGCGGCATTCACGTCGATGCGGATTTCGCGCCGACCCTGGCCCTGCTCAAGCGCCTGCGCGCTGGCGAGACCGCCGATCTCGTCATCCTCACGCGCGAGGGGCTCGACGAGATGATCGGCGAGGGCCGTGTGGCCGCGGAAAGCGCAGCGGATCTGGCGCGCTCCTTCGTCGGCATTGCCGTGCGGGCAGGGCAGCCGCACCCTGATATCGCCAGCGAAGCTGCGCTGCGCCAGACGCTGCTCGCAGCGCGGTCCGTTGCCTATTCGCGGTTGGGTGCGAGCGGCGTGTACTTCGCCCAGCTGATCGTGCGGATGGGGGTTGCGGCCGAGATCAACGCCAGGGCCACCATCGTCGAGCAAGGTTTTACGGCGGAGCGGCTCGTCAGCGGCGAGGCTGACCTCGCCGTGCAGCAGATCAGCGAGCTTAAGCAGGTCGGCGGCATCGAGGTGGTCGGCCCGATTCCGCATGAGCTGCAAACACCGGCGATCTTTTCTGCCGGCCGCATGGCGAACGCCAACGACGCCGTCGCGGCCGATCGGCTGCTGCGCTACCTGGCCTCACCGGAGGTCGTTCCTGTCCTCCGCCAATCCGGACTCGAGCCTTGAATTTGCCGGGGCGGGGACGCAACGTAGCGATCATGCGAACCCATCTCCTTGCCATCGCCGTCGCACTTGCCGCGCCTCTCGCAGCTCACGCGCAATCGGCCGACCTCGTCCTGTGCGACCGGGTCGCGGCCGATCCCAGCGATCCCGACAAGCCCGCCGATGTGAGGGGTGTTGCGGAGATCGCCGCCTCCGACGTTGCAACTGCGATCAAGTTCTGCAAGCAGGCGGCAGGCTCTTCTCGGCGCGCGATGTTCGCGCTCGGGCGCGCCTATGCGGCGAACAGGCAGACGGCGGAGGCTATCGCCGCCTGGCGCAAGGCGGCGGACAAGGGATCGAGCGCGGCGATGGTCGAACTCGGCGTGCTCTACGGCACCGGCTCCGGCGTTGCAAAGGATGAAGCGCAAGCGCGAAAGTTGTTCGAGAAGGCGGCGCAATCAGGCAATCCCCGCGGCGTCAGCAACCTTGCCGCGCTCGGCAGCGCAGGTGGCGCGGCGCCGGCCGATCCCGCCCAGGCGCGTGCGCTGCTCGGCAAGGCCGCCGAGACCAATGCGGAGGCGCAGTACCAGCTCGGCCTGATGCTGTCCGAAGGCGATGGCGGCGCAAAGGACGACGTCGCGGCGCGCGCGCTGTTCGAGAAGGCGGCAGCGCAAAACCATCCCGGTGCGCTGGAGCGGATGGGCGCCTTCGCGGAAGGCGGCCGCGGTGGTCCGAAGGACAAGGACGCCGCAAAGGCCTATTACGAGCGCGCCGCAGCGCTCGGCGACGAGGATGCCAAGAAGGCGCTGGAGCGCATCCGCTGTCCCTATGCCATCAAGGACAAGCAGGGCAAGCTCGTCACCACGCTGTGCTTCTAGCTCACTTCATGTAGTAGGTGAGATTGTTGCGGCCGTCGCAATAGGTCGTCTCGAGATAATCCGGATACTCGGCGGCGGCCTGCTGTCGCGCGCTGACGCCGGTGGGTTCGACGGGCTCAAGCAGGAACCAGCTCCGGCACCGGTCGTTGAACCCCGACAAGCGGGAGGCCCGATCATGATCCGCAAGCTGGCATCCGGCGAATATCGCCTCTACTCACGCAAGGTGAATCCGAAGACCGGCAAGCGCCGCAACCTCGGCACCTTCAGGAGCCGTGCGGCGGCCGAGAAGCACGAGCGCGAGGTGCAATACTTCAAGCGCCACTGAGGCAAGGCGCCGGCCCTCAAAAACAAAAACTCGAAAACAACCCCATGCACAGTAGGGCCTCCGCTGAAAACACAGCGAAATCCGCATTTTGCGGATTTTACGAAGTCCGTTTGACCCGTCGGGCAAAACAGGGGTGTAGTGGCATCATTGTAACCGAGGTTCGGAGCGGCCCCCTGCGTGGAAATGCGGGGTGGAATCGATGCGGCCGCAATGCTAGGTAGCCCGCGATTCCATTTGATTTTACGGGCAAATTGCATTGCTGGACGGACTCTACAAAGTTGAATACGGCGTCAACGATGCGTTCGGCCGCAGCATCATGTGCCTGCACGACGGCAAGATGCTGGGCGGCAATTCGGGCTTTGCGCATCTTGGCACCTATGTGGAGCGCGACGGCGAGATCAGCGCCGAGGTCATCACCGAGCGGCATAACCTCGATCCCAACTACAAGCCGCTGATGGGAGCGGACGTCGCCAAGATCGGGGCGCGGGGCCGGCTGCACGGCAACGAGATCCGTCTTGAGGGCGGCGCGGACACCCTGCCGGGCGCCCGTTTCTGGGCCAATCTCACGCGGCTCGATGACGGGGCGCTGCCGCCACGCGGCACGATCGGGAAGGGCGGCATCGCCAACGGGCTCTATGGGATGAGCCTGCGCGCGCTCGACGGGGTCGATGCAGGCCTCTCGGGCGTGATGCTGCTGATCGACGGCCGCATCCTCGGGGGCGATGCGTTCTTCTACTATCTCGGCTCGTATTCCTCGGCGGAAGGCCGCTGGAAGGGCGAGATGCTGAACCAGGAGCACACGCCGGCGAAAGGCGAGAACCCCGTGTTCGGCGGCTACGAGGTCGGCATCGGCTTCTCCGGGACCTGCACGGAAGACACCGGCGAGCTCGAAGGCATCGCGCTCGCCGGCAAGCGCAGCCTGCGCCTTGCGGCCTCGCTCAAACTGATGCGGCGGGCGTAGGGCGCGCACTCAATTGGCATAGGCTGTCCGCTTCGTGAACTGAAGCGACCCGAAGCGGTCACGGCGGTACTCATACTCGAGAGGGACATTCGCCATGACCGCGCCCCCCTGTTGACTTGAAAATCAGTCTTCGCGACTGGCCAGCCTACGATAGACCGCGAGATCGTCAAAGGTAGGTGCTTCGCCGCGCCGCACGTTGGAATTGATGTCGGGCCCGAGGACCAGCGATGTACCAAGCCCGGCATAGATGTATCGGGTGCCGAACGCCTTCTTTAACGCAGCAAAAGTCGGCTCGCCCGTGCAGTGCCCGGGGGCAATGTTCTCGACCTTGAATTTGTCCTTGAGCGCCGTCACGATCTTTTCAATGGCATCGTCGGCTGCAACAACGAGGTGGAAGCCCCCAGCGATGAGATGAATTCTCGGGTTGATCGCCGTTGCAGCCTCGACAATGCGTTCGATTCCCGGATGCGAACAGCCGACGACCAGAACAAGACCGTCCGGAGTGTTCACTGCGAGAGAGAGTTCTTTGAGTTCCTTTGTGCCGGGGAGATCAGAAATCAGAGCGATCAGAGTAAAGCCTGGTGCTATCTCCGTCGTCCGATCAATCAGTTCGAAGTTTGCGTTGGGCCATGCGGAGCCGAACTCCAGAATGGTGGGCGGTTTGCCGCCGTAATATCGCATCTCTTCAGGCAGGGAATCGTCTTTGCGATAAAATGTCGATGGAAGTGATGAGCCGTAGATGCCGAATCCTTCCTTGGGAGCGTAGATCTTCACCTTCGGGTTCACACTAAGCACATAGCTCAATCCGGCCATGTGATCGGAATGCCTGTGGGAGAGAACGACAAAATCAAGTGCGGTAAGGTCAACCCCTTTCGTTCTGACATTCTTCTCAAAGATCTCCGCGCTATCTCCAGTATCAAATAGAATGCGCTTTCCCGCGACCTCCACCAGCGCGGAGAACCCCCAGTCCTTTGTCATTGCGGGATCGGCGCCAAATGCGTCATAGAGGATCGTAATCTTGCCGCTCGGCTCGGCCGCGATGCTCGCGCAAGAGGTCGCCGCTATTGCGCAGGTGACCGCGGCGGCGATGAAACTCCATCTTCCGAATGTCATGGACGTGCCTCCTCTTTCCGTTGGACTTCCGCTGAAGGCTGAGTTGGCGCAGTCCGACTTTGACTGGCTGGGGTACTGTGGCACCCTGTCGCAAGTTGCGGACTGTCGCTCATCTTCGGATGCTCTCGGCCGATGGGCAATGAGACATTTTTGAGCTTGGGACTTGAACCTTCAGGCGCCTCGATAGACAGTTCGCCGAACTGTTTCTCGCAATCGACCGGAGGGATCATGGGCAAAATGCCACACGCCCAAATACTGGCGAGACCGTGTGGAAGAGTTCCGCGCGAACGTGGGCAACGGCGAGCATAAGCAGGCCGAGGAACCGCTCTCGAAGATCGCCAATACTTATGACGATCTCGCCAGGGCGAGCCCGGTTGATCCACACCGTTCAGGACGCCACAAACATTCGATGCTTGATCCGAGGGGAGGCAAAACCGTGCGCCAGTGCCGGTGCGGCGAACGGGTTTGGGACGAGAACCTTGGCATGATTTGTGCACACCAATCATCACCGGGGAATTGCTCATTCCCACCCGGGGCTGGAAAGCCGCCGCCCGCGCTCAATTTAAGCGGGCGGCGTTTTTGCTTTCTAGAGTGGAAAAGGCCTCAACCCGGGGCTGGCGTGGGCTAAGGCCTTCTCTGCCGTCTCTAAATCACAAGACGCTAGGATAATATTCCACCTTGTCCTGGTATCGTCCATTGTCCTCATTTGAGTTACCCGTGTCCTCATCAGGACAGCACCGGCACTGTCTGTCTAAGTTAAGGACGGCAGTATCCTCATTTAGTTTAAGGATTGATCCAAAGCCCATGATTATCGTCTTAGGGACATGGGGAGAAAGACCGGATCAGATGACAGCGAGGCCGCCGACAAGATGCGGACCGATGAAGCTCGCCAAGTCGTCAAAGAGCATGCCGACGACCAGCGGGAGCTACAGGACAAGCTACGACGCAAGGTGAACTAGGCCCCGGTTGGAACCAGCGGCTGTGTTCTAAGAATCACGCCTGACAACGTGAGGCCCAAGGGCCACAGCTTCGCCAGCCCCGAGCTGAGACTCTTGAGCTTGTCTGAAGTCTGTCAAATTTCCCCGCGGTCCCGGAACGAATGTGCACTTTTGCACTTAAGCCACTAGCTTCCACTTAAGGAGGTGGCACCTGTGGGGAAAAGAAGTGCCCGCCGCCGAGTACTATTTGAAGCAAGCTGAAATCGCATCACGCTTGGCGCGGGCAGAACCGGACCCGGAGAAAGCCCGGGCAATGCACATCATGGCGCTAAGCCTCTTCGATAAAGCGCACAGGGCTCAGGTCAAAGACACGCCCGCGCCGCCGGAGAGCCACACAGTGCTTCCTGTCATCGAGCGGCAGTAAGGCCGCTTCGGTTGGCGGTCTCTTTTAGTTCGTCATGCCGCCTTATTGGCCCGAAGCTGCCCTCGCAGCAACTCCCCGTTGGGTCTGCTCTTCGGAGAGCAGAGCGGACGCGCGACAGCACTGGCCGCCATAGCCGGTTCTGAGCCACTGCTCAGGTGGAGATGGAGTAATGCTCGCGGGCACCTCTTAACGTTCAGCTGCGAATATGCGCCATTCCCCCGGGATAACCTTGAGGGATCGGGTGCCGCGGTCCTTGAAGCGCAACCCAGAACCGGCCACCAGATCCTTGACCGTGCTCGACACCAAAACCTCGCTCCCAGCGGCAAGCGCCGCAACCCGCGCTCCTATGTGGACAGCGATACCGCCGACATCATCACCAATCATTTCGCACTCGCCTGTGTGAAGCCCAGCACGAACCTCAATGCCGAGCGGCCTGATTTCCTCGGCAATGGCCGAGGCGCAGGGAACGCCGCGGGCTGGACCGTCAAAGGTCGCGAGAAAGCCGTCTCCAGTCGTTTTCACTTCCTGGCCTCGAAAGCGCGCGAGAGTTGCGGCGATGAAGGCGGCAGTACCGAACTCGCTCGATCAGTTGCGCGCGCATTTGGTTCAATCAGATGCTGACTGACGGGCGCTCATTCCTGCAGGGTTCTGCCCCTAGCCTTGCCGATCTCGCCGCCTACCTTCCGATTTGGTTCTTGCAGCAAAGATTCGGACCATTGGCGGCGCCGCTCGACGGCTTTCCGAGCCTGCTGAGTTGGACCGAACGCGTTGCCGCAATCGGCCACGGCAGGCGGAGCCCAATGACCTCGAAAAAAGCGCTCGATGCGGCGAGGGACGCTACGTCGATCGCCAGCGTAATCCACGATCCAAAAGATCCGATCGGCCGGAAACCTGGTCAGACCGGATGACACCGGACGCGACCCGGTCGTCGGCGAGTTGATCGCCTCGGGCGTCCATGAGATCGTCGTCCAACGCAGCGATCCGGCGGTCGGAGAGGTCTGTGTGCCATTTCCCACGCGCCGGTTTTGTCGTGATGTCGGTCTGATTTGCCGATTGAGCAACCGACGCAATTCCAACCCGCTGTCAATCTCAAGACGGCGAAAGCACTCGGTCTCGCACTTTCGCGAACGTGATCGCCCGCGCTGACGAGTTGATCGAAGAACCGACTGACTTCCGTTATGGCCCGTCGCGGACTCTGGCTGAGAGTGCTCCGAAGTCCGCGTCCTGATGGTGACCCGAGAAGGCCCTGCAAGCTGGCCAAGGCAAGCCTTTGACCCAGAGCAGAAGTCTGCCTACGGGATCGTTGCATGCCGCACTTGCGCTCTTTGCCTCGCAATGTCCGCTTCCGAAAGCCGAGCGGAATAGCATCGTGGATGCTGCCCAGGTCGGCCTTTGAGCGGAAATTGCTAGGTTTGCCGAAGGATGGTCAGCTATCGCGAGAGCAGAAGCTAGGTCGCCGCGAGTTGCTTCCTGAGCTTCTTGGGACCGCTTATTCCGCGTGACGCTGCTATTCCTTTCGGATAGCCGGTGCGGTCATCGTAGGTGCGGCGAGGACCGGTCCCCGGTGCATGCCGCGCGCTGACCTCCTTCGCGGTTGCCAAGTCGAGCAGAGTGATGCCTCCAACCATCAGCAAGGCAAGCACAACGTTGCCCCTCTTGGGATTGTCGGCGTGCAAGCCTCCCATCAACATTGCGATGTCGAGACCGTCGCCGGCGACGCGGCTCCACAAGCCTACATTCCTATCGGCCGACAGCGATAGCACGCCAGAGGCTATTTCCCTGGCTCCATAGGCGCGGACAAGCCTTTCCTGGCCTTGCATGCCGAGCGCCCGTGTGACGCGCTCCGGAGCCAGCATTTCCAGTGCGCCAAGCCCGAGGCTGAACCAGCCGAGATTGCGCGCCATCCGGTCCGAAGCTCCGAACGAACTCGGCCCCGTGCTGATGACCTTCGGATCACCCTTCGAGCGTACAAAGTTTGCGATTTTTCCAATAGCCACGGCGTCTGTCCTTCCTTGTCAGTTCTTGAGCACGACCTTCACACAGCTGTCCTGCTTGTCGCGGAACACCTTGTACATCTCCGGCCCCTGTTCGAGGCTCACCGTGTGCGTGACGACAAAGGAGGGATCGATGTGGCCCTCCTGGATGTAGCGGAGCAGCTCGTCGGTCCAGCGGTTGACGTGCGTTTGTCCGGTGCGAACGCTCAATCCCTTGTTCATCAGCTGGCCCATCGGGATCTTGTCGACGAGGCCCCCATAAACCCCCGGGATCGAAAGGATTCCACTGGGGCGGCAGACGTAGATCATCTCACGCAGCACGTGGGGACGGTCGTTCTCCGTCAGCATCAGCTGCTTTGCCCGATCGAGAATCGTATCCGGCTGGCCAAACGAAACATGGGACTCCATTCCGATGCAATCGATGCACTTTTCGGGCCCCTTGCCCTCGGTCAGCTCATTGAGCCGCTCGACGACGCTCTCCTTCTCGAAATTGATCGTGGTCGCCCCGCCTGCTTCCGCCATGCTGAGCCGTTCGGGAATGCGATCGATTGCGATGATCTGGTTTGCCCCGAGCAGCATGGCGCTGCGGATCGCCATCTGCCCGACGGGCCCGCAGCCCCAGATCGCGACCGTGTCGGTCGGCTCGATGTCGCATTGCGCCGCTGCCTGCCATCCGGTCGGCAATATGTCTCCGAGAAACAGCACCTGCTCATCGGTCAATCCGTCGGGCACCTTGATATGGGTGGCGTCGGCAAAAGGCACGCGAAGATACTCGGCCTGGCCGCCGGGATAGCCGCCGGTCAGATGCGTGTAGCCGAACAGCCCCGCGGTCGCATGGCCAAACACCTTGTCCGCAATGTGCTTGTTACGGTTGGTCCGCTCGCATACTGAGAAATTGCCGCGCTTGCACTGCTCGCATTCACCACAGATGATCGTGAAGGGCACCACGATGCGGTCGCCCTTCTTCAATTTTCCATTGACGCCGGAGCCGACCTCGACGACTTCGCCCATCATTTCGTGACCCATGATGTCGCCGGGCAGCATGGCCGGAATGAAATTGTGGAAGAGGTGCAGGTCCGAGCCACAGATGGCACAGCTCGTCACCTTGATGATCGCGTCTCTGGGGTCCTCGATCTCCGGATCGGTTACTCTGTCACACCTGATATCTTCTTTGCCGTGCCAAACGAGTGCCTTCATACCGAACCTCTCCGATTCACGCCCCAGCGAAGCGCGAACTCGTGGACCATTGAACGGTTTCTAATTTGGCAGAAAAGATTTCCGCATCGTCATTCCCGGCTTGCTCGTGCTGATGGTCGTTGCCGCGCGTGTTGCTTTGGACATGAGGGCCGCGACCAACCGGGCCTGCCAAGTCGGCCGGTGTGAAGGACGCAAAGTCAAGTGTCTGCCGAGCAGAGCGCCGGGATTCCGAAGAATGCTTCTTAACCCAGGTTTAGGCCTCCCATCCTCGGACGCGGTTTGAGGTCTCGCAACCGCTCACTCGAAGGAACGATGTCAGAAGGAGAGGATTGTGCCTTGAATTTTCAACGAGAGGACCACTCGATGCGTCCAAACGCGTTCGGCTGCTGCGCGGCAGTGCTAATGTCCATCTCGTCCGCTATCCACGCCCAAACGGCGACGGACGACATCAGGGCCAAGGCCCAACGACTTGTATCTCCTCTGGTCGACACTCGCGACGACCGGCTGCAGGTGGTCGCGACGTTCGAACATCAGGTGACCGGTGTCACGGTCGCACCGGACGGGCGTATATTCGTCAATTTCCCGCGCTGGACCGAGGATACGCCCGTTTCAGTGGCTGAGCTCATGCCGGATGGATCGATCAGGCCCTACCCGAATGAGGATTGGAATAGCTGGCGCAATGCACGGATGTCCGAGGTCTCTCCCAACGATCACTTTGTTTGCGTTCAAAGCGTTGTTGCGGACCAACGGGGATCGCTCTGGGTCGTGGATCCGGCAGCTCCGAACGCCGAGAAGACCATCAAGGGCGGGCCCAAGATTGTCGAGATAGATCTGAAATCAAACAAGGTGAAACGATCCTTCCCGATTCCTCCCGAGATAGCTGGTCCGGGTAGCTATCTGAATGATCGTAACCGGCGTGACGCCCCCACCTAGCCATCCCTCGGCTTGCGCGCGATACAGCCTGGCATGAGCGGTTCGGTGGAGGTGGAACGATGGCAAATGCCATGCTTGATGCCAGGCAGGAAGGCGATTCCTATCGTCGCGTCGAGGTGATCACCGGGGAGCGCCGGCGGCGACGATGGACGGGCGAGGAGAAGGCGCGGATCGCGGCGGAGAGCTTTGAGGAGGGTGCGAACATCTCCGAGGTGGCGCGGCGCAATGGCGTTTCCCGCGGGCTGCTCACGGTGTGGCGACGCCAGGTTGCGGCGGCGGTGGCCGGCAAGGCGCCGAGCTTCGTGCCGATCCAAATTGGTGCCGAGAGCGACGGCGAGACGGCCGGCGAGTCCGAGCGCAGTTCGCCATCACAGACGAGGCCTTTCGAGATCGCCGCGCCGCCGGCGAAGGCCTGCGGGGTGATCGAGATCGAGCTGAGTGGGGTTCGCATCCGGGTTGAGCCGGGCGTGGAGCTGGCGACACTTTCGACGGTGCTGTCGGCGCTTCGGGGCATCCGGTGATTGCACTACGCTCCGACCTCAAGGTGGTGCTGGCGGCGCAGCCGGTCGACTTTCGCAAGTCGGTGCACACGCTGTCGGCGCTGGTGAGCGAAGCGCTGCGTGCGAACCCGTATTGTGGCGACGTCTTCGTGTTCCGCAGCAAACGCATGGACAGAGTGAAGCTCCTGGCGTGGGACGGCAGCGGCATGGTGCTGGTGACGAAGTGGTTGCACCAGGGGCGTTTCACCTGGCCACCGATCCGCGACGGTGTGGTGCATCTAAGTGCGACGCAGCTCGCGATGCTGCTCGACGGGCTTGAGTGGACGCGTGTCTCACCCAAGCCTGTGAAGCAGCCGGCCGTTGTCGGCTGAGAGGTGAGGATTTCGCTGGAGCGTGTAGCGTGCGCATGTATCGTTCGATCATGGCGATTCGCCCCGACGCTCTGCCGACCGATCCGTCAGCTCTGACCGAGATGGTGCTCGCGCTTGACGCCGAGAACGAGAAGCTGCGTGTGGCGATGCAGACGCTCAAGGAGATGATCTTCGGGAAGCGCTCAGAGCGACTTGCGGTGCTCGTGGACGAGCAACTCGCGCTTGAGCTGGGCGATCTCGAGACCGATGCCACGTTGCCTGTGCAGGCCAACGACGATGTGCCTGCGGCGAAGCCGCCCGGCAAGGTGCGCAAGAAGGCGCGCCGCAACATCGGCGCACTCCCAAAGCACCTGCCGCGCTGCGAGCAGGTGCTGGAGCCGGAGGCGACGGCCTGCCTGTGCTGCCAGGGTCAGCTCCACAAGATCGGTGAGGACGTCAGCGAGGTGCTCGACATCATCCCGGCGATCTTGCGGGTGCTGCGCACGATCCGTCCCAAATACGGCTGCCGCAGCTGCACCGATGGCGTGGTCCAGGTGAAGGCGTTGCCGCGCCTGATCGAGAGCGGCATGGCCTCGACCGCGCTCGTGACTCACGTGGTGGTCTCGAAGTTCGCCTGGTATTTGCCGCTGTATCGGCAGGTGCAGATTCTGGCCGGCCAGGGCGTCAATCTCGACCGGGCGACGCTTGCCGGCTGGGTGAAGCGTGCAGCCTGGTGGCTCAAGAGCCTCTATGAGCTCCAGCTGCGCACAATTCAGGCCTCGCCGCGCGTGTTCTGCGACGAGACCCCGATGCCCGTGCTCGATCCCGGACGACATCGCACCCGCATCTGCCAGTTCTGGGCGCATGCCATGGATGACCGGCCATGGGGTGGCCCTTCGCCGCCGGCGGTCGCCTACGTGTTCGCCGACGGCCGCGGCACCGAGGAGATCGCCGGACAATTGACGGATTTTTCCGGCATTCTGCAGGTGGATGGTTATGCCGCCTACAAGGCGCTCGCCCGCGGCCATGGTGGCGCGATCCAGCTTGCTTTTTGTCTCGCCCATGCCCGACGCAAATTCGTCGAGATCTACAAGATGATGCAGTCGCCATTCGCGCACGAGGTGATCGAACGCCTGCAGGCGGTCTATGCTATCGAGGCGGAGATCCGCGGCAGCAGCGCCGAGCAGCGGCTGGCCGCCCGCCGCACCAGGAGCGCACCGTTGATGGCAGCGCTCAAGGCGCGACTGACCGCCATGGTCGACCAGCTCTTCTCGCAGTCGAAGCTGACGGAGGCGATCAACTACACGCTCAATCACTGGGACGGGTTGACGCTGTTTCTCCGCGACGGCCGCGTCGAGGTCGACAGCAATACGGTCGAGCGTTCCATGCGCCCGATTGCCATGGGGAGACGCAACTCATTGTTCAGCGGTAGCGACGGCGGTGCTGAGAGCTGGGCAATCCTGGCGTCGCTCGTGAACACGGCAAAACTCCATGAGCTCGATCCGCAGGCCTATCTGAACGACGTGCTGGAACGCATCGTTTCAGGGCGAACCAAGAGCCATCAGCTGCACGAGCTGCTTGCCTGGAATTGGAAGGCGGCACGCGAGCGCGTCGCACAAGCTGCCGCATGAGCCCACGTCGCCATAAAACATCGTCGTCGATGGCCGCCGCCGCGATGCCGCTTGCGGAACTCGAGAGATGGCTCCAAGCTCGCGTCGATCAGCATCCTGCCGCCACCAGTCTTCCCATGCTCGACGGCTACGTCGCCGCGATCGTGGCTGGACCAGTGTCGATGAGCCCACTCGACTGGATCTGCCCGCTGCTCGCCATCGATGCCGATGCTTTCAACCACGGCGGCACTCCGGAGTTCGCGGCGATCTCCGCCGTTGCGCTGCGTCATAACGAGATCAGCCAGACCCTTTCGACCACGCCTCGCCAGTTCGCGCCGATGCACCGGCGTGAAGTCAATGGCGATATCGATGCGCGTCCCTGGTGCCAGGGCTTCTATGTCGCGATGCGGCTCAGGCTGTCGGCGTGGGCGCCGTTGCTGGACACCAGCAACGTCAATCACGGCCTGCTGCTACCCGTCCTGCTGCACTGTCGCGACGATCAGGGCCGTCCGCTGCTCGGACCGCCGCGAAGCGGCCGCGAGACCGAGGACTTTCTCCGCAACGCCCACCTCGATATTCCAGCGGCCGTCGAGGCGCTGCGCCAATACTGGATGCCGATCCGCTACGCACGCGCCCGCTGATCACAGCGGACGTGGGAGCTCATACCGGTTACGAATGATCTCCGCATCGCTCCCGACGGAAAATACGCCTACCTGACCGACTCCGGCTCACCGGGCGGGCTAATCGTTCTGAACATCCAGTCAGGGCAGGCGTGGCGTGTGCTGAGCGACGATCCTTCGACCCAATTCGATCCGAGCGTCAATGTGATGACCGATGGCCAGCCGCTGCGGCGGCCAGACGGACGGCAACCGCTGTTCAATGCAGATAGCCTCGCGCTATCCAAAGACGGCAGCACGCTGTATTGGCAAGCCCTGACCGGGAAAACCCTTTACCGAATCCCCACATCCAGCATCCAGAATCCCGACACGGCAAGCCGCGCGCGTCCGGAGACGGTGGCCACGACGGAGCCGGCGGACGGGCTCTGGACGGGGGAGAATGACGAGGTCTACCTGAGCTCGATCGGCAACGATGCTGTCAAGATCATCAATCCCCGGGACGGCAGCATACGGCAGCTGTTGACCGACCCACGCCTGCGCTGGCCGGATACTTTTTCGCAAGGTCCTGACGGCCACATCTATGTGACGGCATCGCATATTCAGGATTCACCCTGGTTCCACATGGCCTGGACCGACAAGAAATTCACATTGTTCAGGTTCATGCCGCGCGAACCAAATGCGGCCGCGTCAGACGGTGCACCCAAGCGGAAGTAACAACGGCTGCAACCGGCGACTCAACTGAGGAGGCCGATGGTGCGTTGGTTCGAGCCCATCCTGGGCACCGTGCTGATGGCCGCGGTGCTTGCCGACGTCTTCCTCACGGTTCTCTACGCCCGAGCGGGCACCGGAATCATGAGCGATCGCCTCGCAAGACTGGTCTGGCTGGCAGTGCGCGCGGTTGCGTCGAACCGTAACAAACATCTGCTTTCGTTCTGCGGACCTCTCATCGTGGTCGCGTTGCTACTGACCTGGTCGATTCTGCTCGCGCTGGGGGCTGCACTGGTCGTCCACCCTCTGCTCGGGACGAGCATCACGAACAGCAACCAAGAGACGCCAACCGATTTCGTGACGGCGCTTTACGTGGCAGGAAGCAGCCTCTCGATCGTTGGCGGCAGCAGCTTCGGTCCGCAAAGCTCCGGAGCGAAGCTCTTATTTCTTCTCAATTCGGTGATCGGCACGTCAGTCATATCGCTCACCATCACTTACCTGATGCAGATCTACGGCGCTCTCAGGAGCAGAAACTCACTTTGTCTCAAGATTCACGCGCTTTCTGCCGAGACCGGTGATGCCGCGGAGTTGCTCGCACACCTATTTGCAAAGAACCAGCTCAGCGCGGGTTACAACAATCTCTCGGAGCTCGCGGCAGAGCTCACGGACGCGAAGGAAGCTCACCATTTCTATCCCATTCTTTTCTACTTCCGCTTCCCTGAGCCGATCTACGCAGTGTCCAGGTCGTGGCTTATCGCACTTGATGCTGTGTCGCTGATCAGAAGCGCGTTGCCGAAAGATGCGGATTGGCTGAAGCAATCGGGCGCGGTCACGCAGATGTGGTCCTCCGCGCTACTACTCCTTTCCACCCTCAACGGCGTCTTCCTGGAGAAAAACCCGTCGCATGAACCCGACGATGCGGATCGGCAACTCTGGCGCGCCCGGTGTGACAATGCGCGAAAGCGACTACAGAGCGCCGGAATTCGTGTAGCCGACGATCTTCGTGATTCGTTCGACACGTATATTGAATCCAGAAGAAGGTGGGACCGTCTTGTCCACCTGGTCGGCAACTCCATGGCTTACGAAGTTGCGGACATCGATCCAGCGATGCAGAGAACGCAAACGCCTATCTTTCTTTCGGAGCATCGCGGAGGGGCGCGATGACAAGGAAAGATCGCGGCGGGTGGGGCCATCGGCAGTCGAGACCATCCGAGCTGGCGCGAAGGTGCTCGAGCGACACATGGCCCAATCGCGTCGGCGCGGCTTAGTCGAAACTTGTCTCGGAAGGTTCATGCCCTCCCGGAATATTTTGTGGCTCCTCAGCGCCGATGAGCGGTCGTAGGATTGGATCGCCCGAGCCAACGGGCTCAAGGCTTCAACGCGTTCGTTTTGAACGCGTACGTGGCGCCGGGGGATCGCTCGTCAAAGCCGGCCGCATCCGCGAATAAAAGCACGGGGGTATCATGTCCGCGTTGTCACGCCGCGATTTCCTGGCACTTTCGACGTCAGCCGCAGCAGTTGGTCTCGCCGCGCCTGCGCGCGCTGCGATGGGGCCGAACGACAAGTACGATCTGGTGATCCGCGGGGGAGAGGTTCTCGACCCCAGCCAGTCGTTGCGCGCGAGACGCGATATCGGCATCCGCTGGGGCGTGATCGAAACCGTCCAGGAGACGATCCCCGCCGAGCGCGCCCTGAAGAGCATCGACGCGTCGAGCAAGCTCGTGATGCCCGGCCTCATCGATCTGCATTGTCACGTCTATCCCTACGGCTCGGCGATCGGCATTCCCGCCGACGAGCTGGTGCAATTCCAGGGCACGACGACCGTCGTGTCGGCAGGCGACGCCGGCGTCAACAATCTGGCGGCGCTGCGCCGTTTCATCGTGGCCCAGACGCGGACGCGGATGTACGCCTTCCTCCTGAAATGGACCCGCGGAGCGGGACCGCTTGAACCGGTTTGTTAGTTGGAAACTGACCGCTCCTGATCCTTTCTATCACGCTGCCAGAGACTCTGTCTGCTGCTGTTGCTGTGGGCATGTGGTCAACGCGTCAGCGTTGTCCACCATGTCCACAGCCTTCGCGGCCTGCATCCGTTCGCGCCAGACCGCCATCGGCGTGCGATAGCCGAGGGACTGATGAAGGCGACGATCATTGTAGAAGGCGATCCAGCTCGCGATCCCTGCCTTGGCCTCGCGGCCGTCGGCATAGCCCTTGAGATAGATGTCCTCATGCTTGAGAGACCGCCACAGCCGCTCGATGAAGACGTTGTCCATCCAACGACCGCGGCCATCCATGGAGATCTTGATCTTTGCGGCCGCCAGCGCGCCGGTGAAGGCCACGCTGGTGAACTGGCTGCCCTGGTCGGTGTTGAAAATCTCCGGCGTGCCGTACTTCGCCAGCGCCTCTTCCAGAGCCGCCACGCAGAACGAGACGTCCATCGTGTTCGACAACCGCCACGCCAGAACCGCACGGCTCGCCCAGTCGATGATGGCGACGAGATAAAGAAAGCCGCGGCCGATGGGCAGATACGTGATGTCGGCCGCCCACACCTGGTTTGGCCGGTCGATCGTCATGTTGCGCAGCAGATAGGGATAGATCTTGTGGCCCGGCGCCGGCTTTGTCGTGTTCGGCCTTGGTCCCAGCGCCGCGATGCCCATCTTGCGCATCAACCGCTGCACACGCTTGCGATTGACCTGAAGCCCCTCAGCCTTCAGCATCGCGGTCATTCGCCGCGAGCCCAGGAACGGCCAGGCGGTGAACAGCTCGTCGAGGCGCCGCATCAGGGCGAGGTCGTTGTCGTTGGCCGGCCGTGGCGGCCGGTAGACCCCAGAGCGGGCGATACCAAGCAACATGCATTGCCGGCGAATCGACAGCGCCATGTCGGCGCGATCGAGCATTCCTCGACGGTCCGGCGTGCTCATCTTCCGGACCTCCGCGCTAAAAAATCGCGCTCGACTGTCAGTTGTCCAATCTTGGCGTGCAGCTTCTCGATCTCTCGTTCGCGAGCGTCCTCGCTCTCCCGCCCGACACCCGCGTCAAAGGCCCGGGCCGCCTGGTCCAACAGCTGCTTCTTCCAGGCATAGATCTGGTTCGGGTGAACCTCATAGCGCTGGGCCAGATCGGCCACCGTCGTCTGCTCCCGCACGGCTTCCAGCGCGATCTTTGCCTTCAGTGCCGCGTCGATCTTGCGTCTCGTCTTCGTTGTCATCATGCGCTCCGTCTATCAAACGGAGCAGCCCCTTCCAACTAAGCACGTGGTCCCACAATCGGGGTCCATTTCACTCCACATCGCCAACAACGGGCTTTCGGCGTTTCCCGTCGCAGAGCTCTACAATATCGACTCCGCTCAAACCGAGGCCTGTGCCATGGCTCTCGCCGAGAATTCGGACTTCCTCCTCGGGGTCAAAGTGCGGATGTCGGAGAACGTGATCTTCAAGCACGGGCTCGAGCCGCTCAAGCGCGGGATCCAGGCGTGCGAGATGTGCGGCTGGCCGGCGAAGATGATGGTGCATATCGGCGGCGTCGAGTCCAAGGAGCTGATGTCGCAGATCCTCGACCTGCTGCGCCCGGGCGACGTGCTGACGCATGCCTATTCGGGCGCTCCGAACATGTCCAACAGCTTCACGAATATCGTCCAGGAGGGCAGGTTGCTGCCCGCGGCCCTGGCGGCCAAACAGCGTGGCGTCATGTTCGACGTGGGCCATGGCGGTGGCAGCTTCGACTTCACCGTGGCGGAAGTGGCGATCCCCGGTGGATGCATTCCGGACACCATTTCCTCCGACATCCACGTCTTCTCCGGCAATTCGCCAGGCATTCCCTTCCTGCCCAACGTGATGAGCAAGTTCATGACGCTTGGATTCACGCTGGAGCAGGTGGTCGCAATGGCCACGACAGCCCCGGCGAAGATCATCAATCGCGCGCCGAAAATCGGCACGCTGCAGGTCGGCGCGCCCGGCGACGTCGCCATCATGGAGCTCGTGGAAGGGCCGGTCAGCTTTGTCGACACCCGCAACAACAAGAGAGACGGGAAGGCCCAGCTCAAGCCGATCCAGACCGTCATCAACGGCGTGCCGTTCGGCCGGCCCTACCAGGCGCCGTTCGCTGTGAGGTAGCGAGCCGGCAGGCGCTCAGCGGTGGTTCAGGGGGCATCGAGTCCGGGCAATTCGCGACGAAGCTCGGAGCGCGCTTCGAGTCGGGGGTGAGACCTGCATCTTCGTCCTCCTGCCAAGAAGCGGGTCTCGTAGACCTGAGCTCACCTGCGGATGAAGGGACGGGAAAAAGCGGCAGCAGCCGGAACGTTCGAGAAGATTTCTGAGTTGAAAGTCATGAACGTTGCGGCACGGCTGATGCCCTTTTGGAAAACGACTCTGCGGTGGATTCGCAGCACTGCCGCTCGAGGATCGTCATGTACAAGACTGCGATATACGATGAACTGCGGCAGGTGGAGCGCGATGTCGCCGAAGGGGAACGACGGCTCGCAGAGCAAGAGGCACTCATTCTCGAGATGAGGCGCCAGAATGAAGAAACGGCCAAAGCAGAAGCCGAACTCGAGCGAATGCGCGCGGAGCAACGGTGCCGCGATCAGGACCGGCAACGTCTCCTCTCGCTGCTGCAACCCTGACATTGTGCCGGCGACGAAATCGCGTCACGGTCGTGGCAGCAATATCGCGCGAGATCGAGCAGGATTCATTCGCAGCGCTCGACGCTGATCTTGCCGGTGACGACCGGGATGACGGCGCACGGCACTTGGGCGGGCGCCGGTTTTCGTCGTTCTGAACCGATATTGTCGCCCCCTTCCTTCAGGGAACTCCGGGGAACATCGGTCGTTTTCCACGTTGCTCTCATTCGGAGACGTGAGCCCGTCCTCGCGGCCTGGGTCTTTGCCGCCACGATGGGGCTTCTCGTCGTGCCGAAGCTGCTGGCCTATCTGGTGATGATCAGCAATCGCGAGGAGCGGAGCGGCTTTGCAGGCAGCGTCCGCGTCCTTGCCGGCGTCGTTTGCGAGACGCTTGTCGCGGGATTGATCGCTCCCTGCATGATGATCTTCCAGAGCACGGCGGTCATGGAGATCCTCGTCGGCCGGGACGCCGGCTGGCAGGTGCAGCGCCGGAGCGATGGCGAGCTTGCTCTCGGTGAAGTCTGTCGCAAGTTCGCCGGACCACGTCCTGCGGGCTGGCCCTGTCGCTCGGCGCCTATGCCGTGTCCTTGCCTCTGTTGCTTTGGATGTCGCCCGTGGTGCTGGGCCCGGGTCGCCGGTATGTCTGGCGGAGATCCGTACCCCGCCGGGCTTCCCCTCGCGGGCACTATGGCCTATGACGCTGCAACGCAAAAATCCCCACAAAAGACCCCATGATCCGCCTCGACAACGTCAGCAAGCAAGCCGGCCACCAGATCCTGTTCATCGAAGCCTCCGCGGCCCTCAACAAGGGGGAGAAGATCGGCCTGGTCGGGCCGAACGGCGCCGGCAAGACCACGCTGTTCCGCATGATCGCCGGCGAAGAGCTGCCCGATGAGGGGCAGGTCTCGACCGATCGCGGCATCACGATCGGCTATTTCAACCAGGACGTCGGCGAAATGAGCGGCCACAGCGCCGTGGCCGAGGTCATGAATGGCGCCGGTCCCGTCAGCGAGGTCGCGGCCGAGCTGCGCGAGCTCGAGGCCGCGATGGCCGACCCTGACAAGGCCGATCAGATGGACGAGATCATCGCACGCTATGGCGAGGTGCAGCACCGGTTCGAGGAGCTGGACGGCTATGCGCTCGATGGTCGGGCGCGCGAGGCGCTGTCCGGCCTCGGCTTCAGCCAGGAGATGATGGACGGCGACGTCGGCAAGCTCTCGGGCGGCTGGAAGATGCGCGTGGCGCTGGCGCGCATTCTCCTGATGCGCCCCGATGTCATGCTGCTGGATGAGCCGAGCAACCATCTCGATCTCGAAAGCCTGATCTGGCTGGAAAAATTCCTGCACGACTACGAAGGCACGCTGCTGATGACCTCGCACGACCGCGAGTTCATCAACCGCGTGATCTCCAAGGTGATCGAGATCGACAGCGGCTCGCTCACCACCTACACCGGCAATTACGAGTTCTATGAGCAGCAGCGGGCGCAGAACGAGAAGCAGCAGCAGGCGCAGTTCGAGCGCCAGCAGGCCATGCTCGCCAAGGAGATCAAATTCATCGAGCGCTTCAAGGCGCGCGCCTCGCATGCGGCGCAGGTGCAGAGCCGGGTGAAGAAGCTCGACAAGATCGAGCGGGTCGAGCCGCCGCGCCGCCGCCAGAGCGTCGCCTTCGACTTCCCGCCGGCGCCGCGCTCGGGCGAGGACGTTGTGGCGCTCAAGAACGTCCACAAGGGCTACGGCGCGAAGCGCATCTATGACGGGCTCGATTTCATGATCCGCCGCAAGGAGCGCTGGTGCGTGATGGGCGTCAACGGTGCGGGCAAGTCGACATTGCTCAAGCTGGTTGCCGGTGCGAGCGAGCCGGATGAGGGCTCGGTGGCGCTCGGGGGCAGCGTCAAGATGGGCTATTTCGCCCAGCATGCGATGGATCTGCTCGACGGCGAGCGCACCGTGTTCCAGTCGCTGGAAGACCAGTTTCCGACCGCGGGGCAGGGGTCTTTGCGCGCGCTCGCCGGCTGCTTCGGCTTCTCCGGGGACGACGTCGAGAAGCGCTGCCGGGTGCTGTCAGGCGGCGAGAAGGCGCGGCTGGTGATGGCCAAGATGCTGTTCGATCCGCCGAACTTCCTGGTGCTGGACGAGCCGACCAACCATCTCGACCTCGCCACCAAGGAGATGCTGATCACGGCGCTCGCTGATTTCGAGGGCACCATGCTGTTCGTCTCGCACGACCGCCACTTCTTGGCGACGCTGTCGAACCGCGTGCTCGAGCTGACGCCGGAGGGCATCCATCAGTACGGCGGCGGCTACACCGAATATGTCGCGCGCACGGGGCAGGAAGCGCCGGGGTTGCGGAGCTAAGCGCTCATGGAATGATGCCGAGGCTGCGCCCGGCGGCAACCGGCCGGATGATGCCGAAGCCGTAATCGTAGTTGGGCACCGCGCCGCCCAGGGGCAGCGCCGTCGCCTTCAACGCCGCAATCATGGCTGCCGGATCCGTCGCCGTCGGCGATTGCACGGTCCGCAGCGCAGCGATGCACCCGGATGCGACGGCGCATGACGTCGACGTTCCCGTATCCGGCTCGAAGCCGCGCGGGCCTCGCAGGACCTTCGAGCCGAGAAACTCCGTATAGGCGGTGATGTCTGGCTTCTTTTGAGGCATGCCCGCGATCGATGGCCCTTGGGTGGAATAACAGACGCGCGCGTCGTGGATGTCGCAACCGGCGAGCGTCAGCACTTCGTCGTAGGCGTTCGCGCCCATGATCATTCCTGTCGTCCGCTGCAGACACACGGCAGCGGGGCAGCCGCCGCCGCAATTGCCGGCGGCGAAAACCACGTCGGCCCCGAATGCCGTGAGCAACCAGATGTACAGTCTGAAGGGGTGATTGGGGTTGTCGATGTAGCGCCTGGGATCACCGGGCGGGAAGTCGTCCAGGCTCGGATGGAAGATGCCCCAGCTATTGTTGACCACGAGCGCGGTTTGCGGGATGGTCCCAATGACCGCCCAGCGCCAGATCAGCTTCAAGTAACCGCTCATCATTTCCCCGATCGTGGCACTGACGGTGTGCTCCCCGGCCGGCCGTCCAAGCAGCAAGGGATAATCGAGCAGCGTCACGTTCGGGGCCACCGCGAGCACGCCGTAGGCACACATCGTTCCGTGTCCGATGCGATGGTGGCCCGGTGTCGTCGCCACGGTCGGTGGCGTCCACGAATTGCCGACGTCAAGGTCCGGGTTGAAGCCGAGCCGCTTCGCAAGATGCGGCCGGCAGATGCCGGTATCGACGATCGCGACGGCAACACCCGCGCCATAGAGGCTGTTGTCCTGCAGCACCGCGGTGTTGAGGTCCTGCCGAACCATTTCGATATCGCCCGTGGCCTTATTGGCAGGTGGTAAAGCAAGCTGGCCGCGCACGTCAGGATCCAACCAGACCGGCTCGCCATCGTTGAAATCCGGCTTGGCGAGGCTCTCGGGAGAAACGTAGGCGCGGATCAGGAATTTATTCGACTTATCGAGCGCGAGGAGCGCGGACGCTTTTTCGCCCCTGTCCCTGGTCGAGACTGCAAGTCGCTGATCGGCGCCATCCCAGAGCGGCAGCGCGCCGAACTCGTCGTCGATCAAAAAGTCGGGCGTCGCGTTCCTTTGAATGTATTCGCCCATCGTGCCGACCGGACTACCGCCCTCGAGCAGGTCGTTTGCCGCCCTCAAGAGCATGCCGTTCTGATTACGCTGCATGAGCACCCGGACATAGCCGGGCGGCAATTCCCAAGGCGTCATGGCTGCCTCCGCTGCCGTGGTCAGGTTGCGCGTGGTCTCACTGCCATTCGGTCTTCGCGAGGTTGAGGGTGGCTACGTAGAACGGGCAGGCCGTCAGATAGGGTTTCAAGGCGACCGCGGCCCTGGCGCCCGCGTCGATGTCCTCGCGATAGTGCAATCCCGCGATCACCCGGTTCATGCCGACTCGCGCGGCGAGTGCGCGCAACGCCTCCTTGTATCGAGGCAGCATGTCGGCCAGGCATTCGGAGGTGAGCGTGCCAATGAGCGCGTGTCCGGCCGGATAGGCCGGGTGCCCCGGGACCTGGACCGGCGGATACAGCGTCGGGCAGACCTGGCTTGGTCGCGGCTGGTACCAGTAGGGCGGGGGCGCGGCACCAGCCGGGTTTGGATACTGGAGCTTGAGCTGGATCATCGCAAACTCGCCGACCCGGGCCATGATCTTCATCAGCAGGAACGTATGCGGGTGGGACGTGGCGCTGATGTTGAGAAGCTGCAGCCAGCGCAGCTGAAAATTCTGGTTCTCCTCGACGATTTCGCCAAGCGCTTCCGGCCGCTCCGCGACAGCCAGCACCAGGACCTCGTCGATCATCTTCGCCGTGACGGGGTAGGTGGGTGGCGGCAGCGCGACGGCCGCCTGCCATAGCTTGCCTCCGATGTTCTGCGACAGAAATTCCGGCAGGATCGCTATGGCGCGAAGATCCGGGTCCCATTCCGCGTCTCGGAACTTGGCGTCGTAGTCCCGTGTGATCGCGATCTCGGCAAGTGGCCGATCGGCCCGCATCGCGAACACGGGCGATCCGCCGCCGCCCGAGCCGCCCGACCAGTTTCCTCCAAACCAATTGCCACCAAACCAGTTGCCTCCGAACCAATTGCCCCCCATGACGGGATCCTCCTGTGGTTCGCTGCAAATGCAGCATGGTTTCAATCCGGCAAGCCTGCCTCTCGCAAATGTCCGATGAAGCGTTCCCGCAAGCCAATTTTGAAGGGGCAACGCTCACGATAGGCCGAAAGCTTGAATCGAGGTTGGATGTCCAGAAGCATCCTGGTGACGCTCCGGGCCTCCTCGTCCTGGCCCTTCGCAATATAGGCGGCTGCCAGAATGCGCAGGTTGGCGGACAGCCGTCCGTTCAGAGCTGCGGTCTTGCGGGCCCACACGACCGCCTCGTCGTAATTGCCATTGATGTAATGCGCTTGGCCGAGGAACATCAGGTAGAAATATGCCTGTGTATCGGCGGGCGACAGCCGCAATCCCTGTTCAGCGCGCGTGATCGCTGACTGGCCCTCCTCGAGGTAGCCGTACACGCCACTGCTAAGGGTCCAAGCCATGGCATTTCCGGGCGATGCGCTCAACGCTCTGTCAAAGAGGTCGAGCGCTGCGTCGTAGTCCTTGAACAGCAGCGCCTTGGCGTGTCCCAGAACGGCAAGCGCGAAGCCGTCTGCCGGCGCACGATCGACCGCCGCCGTGGCGAGGCGCGCCGCTTCCGCCGCGTCGGGGCCGCCCTCGGCGCCCCAGCCCTGTGCGACATTGTGAATGTGCCAGAGCGCTGCATAGGCATAGGGCGTCGCATAGCCCGGATCTGCAGCGATCGCGGCCTGCAACAGCTCGCCCGCCCGGCCGAAGTCGAAGAAATTCATGCGATACATGAAGTCGATCGCCTTCATGAGCAGCTCGTAGGCATTGAGATTGTCCGAGCGCTTTTGCAGCGCGCGCTTCAGCTCCGCCTCGCGGACCTGGGGCGCGATGCTCCATACGATGCGTGTCGCAATGCGGCTCTGAAATTCGAACAGTTCGGCGACATCGCCATCATAGTGATCCGCCCAGAGCACGATCCCCGCTTCGACGTCCTGCAGTTCCACGCCGATGCGAAGCCGCTTGTCGGCGCGCCGGATGCTGCCGCTCAGGACGTATCGGACGCCGAGCTCCTGGCCGATGCTCTGGCTGTCGATCGGTCCGCTGCGATACGGAGAGGTGGACATGCTTGAAATGACGAACAGCCCGCGGAGGCTCTGAAGCGCCACGACGATCTCGTCGGCCGTTCCATCGCCGAAGTAGTCGTCCTCCGGGTTCGCGCCTTGCGTCCGAAACGGCAGCACCGCGATGTAGGGCACCTTGGCCTGGCGGCTCGCGTTGCGGCGGTCGCCCGCGGGCAGTCGTTCGGCCTCAGGCAGCAGGAGAGAATAGGCGTGAACGGGGCGTGCGAGATGCTTGAGCCGGAGCACGCCCAGATCCTGGACTGGCACGTCGAGCCGGTCCTTGATCTGCTGGAACATCTCGTCCGAAAGCACCACGCCGCCGGCGGGCGCCGACTGCTCGAGCCTCGCCGCGATGTTCACGCCCTTTCCGAAAATGTCCTCCGATTCGACGATGGTCTGCGCAACGTTCAGGCCCATTCGAAATTGAATCTTCCGGTCGTATCCTTCCCGGGTCTGCGCAGCCGCGACTTCGGCTTGCAAGGCGACCGCACAGCGCGCGGCATCAAGCGAGGAATCGAAAGAAGCGAGAAAGCCGTCCCCCGTATTCTTCACGATCCTGCCGCGGAAGGAGACGATGCACGGATTGATCACGCCGAAACGAAGCGCTCGCAGGCGGACGTGCGTTGCCTCCTCCGCCACCTCGGTCAGGCGAGCATAGCCCACGACGTCGGCCGCCAGAATTGCAAGCACGCGCCGCGATGGCGGGGCGACCTCTGCAATATCGATCCCCGGATGGTTCACCTTGACCACCCCGCTACTTGGCTGAACGAGCGAAGGATAGCAGACCGTTCCGCCGTTGACAGCGTCCGCCGGGCACCTCGTGCGCCAAACAAGGTCAACGCCCGCTTACGCGCACGCCGACATTTTGCTGAATGACGCGCCCCCCAAATCATCTACAGCAAACCTCCCGCCCGGTGAGCGCCATGTCAGCCGAGACCAGGTTGTCGTGTCCGCGCACCTTTGGGAAACGCGCTGCCCGAAACGGGTAGTGGGCCTGAGCCTGCCGGCCTTTTCAGCCAATCTTCACGGAGTCAAAATCAGTTTCAGCAATCCGACCGCAAGACGGAAGGTCCGAGAACCACCGCGTTGCGCAGCTGCACTTTACAGCCGAACTGGAAAAGCGCTGTGAATTAAATCATACATAAACGCATAAATTTATGCCACCCGCCCAGCGGTTGTGTTTCGCCGATTTGCTCGCGTTGACCAGAGCGAAGGAGGGACATGGAGATGCGGAATGGGCGCTGATTGGCGCCCATTCCGTGCGGCCCCTAATCAGCTACCGCAAAATCTCGCGCAGCACTACAGCTTTTGGGTGGATTGCGGGCGTTGGTGCAGGAATGGCCAGTCCGGGTCGAACGTAGGTTCACGGCGATAGCCGCGTCCAATCGACTGATCGCGATCGCAGTTCACGAAGTCAGCTTCCCGGTCTCGCTGACGTCCGGGAAACCGGCAGCATCCGCACGTTGATCTGCGCGGCTTCCGCCAAGCAGTGGGCGACCAGCAGCGATCAGGCGCTGACTTCGCACTTCTTCATAAAACTGTTCTTGGCCGCGCCGGCGAGCGGCTTGCCGTCGGCGCTGACGGCCTTGGGCGCGCAGGCCTCGGCCTTGCACTTCTTCAGGAACGAGGTCTTGGCCGCGCCGGCCAGCGGCTTGCCGTCCTTGCCGACCGCCTTGCTCTCGCAGGTGTCCTCCGCAAAGGCCGAGCCCGCCGCAAAGGTGGCAACGATCGCAGCCAGGAAAATCCGCTTCATCATGGGTGTCTCCCTAAACCAAAAGATGGCGGGCGGATTGGAGCCGGGAATCGTGGCGCAATCAAGCGGGATCGGCGCGTGGCGAACTGGCGTTGCGGATATTTCCGGCGCGATGAACGCACCGAGCGCCGGCCGATAGCGTAATCCGGGGCCTGGCCAACCGGATAGCTCGACCGCCGGTGTGGCTGGAAACCCGGATTACGCTTCGCTCCATCCGGGCTACGGGCTACGAAGTTCGTCGCATTCGCTATACCCCGCGCGCGAGCAGCGCCTTGAAGTCGGCGCGTGCACGCTGGGCCTCGGCGCGTGCGACGTCCGAGGCATCGCCCATGCCGAAATAGCCGTGGATCAGGCCTGGGCCTTCATGGTGCTTGACCCGCACGCCGGCGGCCTCGAGCGCCCGCGCATAGGCTGTGCCCTCATCGCGCAGGGGATCGAACCAGGCGGTGGTGACGACCGCGGGCGCGAGGTCTGCGAGGGATGGCGCGCGCAGCGGCGAAACGCGCCAGTCGTGCGCGTGAGCGGGATCGGCGAGATAATGGCCGCAGAACCATTCCATCGTGGCGCGCGTCAGGAAGTAGCCTTCGGCATTCTCGGCACGTGAGGGAAAGCGCGCGTTCTCGCCCGCATCGGCGTAAGCGCCTACGACGTCGGTCACGGGATAGACCAGCAGCTGCGCAGCGAGCCGGATGCCGGCATCGCGGCAGGCGATCGCCGTCGTCGCCGCGAGATTGCCGCCGGCGCTGTCGCCGGCAACGCCGAAGCGTTTTGCGTCGCCGCCAAATTCCGCGACGCGGCCAAACACGTCGCGCACCGCGGCAAAAGCATCCTCGAAGGCGCCCGGAAAGCGCGTCTCCGGCGGACGGCGATAGTCGACGGAGACGACGACCGCGCTGGTCTCGATCGCGAGATTGCGCGCCTGCCGGTCGTGAGTCTCGAGATCGCCCGCGACCCATCCGCCGCCGTGGAAGAACACAACGGTGGGCGCGGGCGTCGTGCCGGCACGATAGACGCGCGCATCGAGCGGGCCTGCACCGCCTTTCAGCTTGATATCCTGCACATGATCGACCGGCGGCGGCGGGATGGCGGCGCGCGAGGCAGCCAGTGCGCGCAAGGAATCGCGGGCGCTCTGCGGCGTCATGACCGCGGGATCGCGCATCGGCATCAGGGGAATGATCTGGGCGATGATGGGATCGAGCGGCGCGGCCATGGGCAGTCCTCACAGGGTTCTTGGTCTTGCTTGCGGGTTAGCATAGATTTTGCGCGCCGCATCGGCAACCGGCCACGTGTTGTGATGCGCGGGGATGAACGGGCAGGGAGGCCAAGGAGTGGAATTCGAGACGCTGGTCCAGTCGCGCCGCAGCGTGCGCGGTTTCAGAAACGAGCCGGTGCCGCGCGCGGTGATCGAGGCGATCATCGAGAGCGCCAAGCGCGCGCCGTCGTCGATGAACACCCAGCCCTGGCACGTTCACGTGCTCACGGGCGCGCCGCTCGAAGAAGTACGCCGCCGCAACATGGAGGAGATGATCGGCGGCGCCAAGGTCAAGCGCGACATCATCAGCCATGGCGAATACCAGGGCGTGCATCGCTCGCGGCAGGTCGACATCGCCAAGAAGCTGTTCGGCGCGATGGGGATTGCGCGCGACGACAAGCCGATGCGCCAGGACTGGGTGCTGCGCGGTTTCCGCCAGTTCGACGCGCCGGTCTCGCTGGTACTGACCTATGACCGCGTGCTCGATCCCGGCGCGGTCTGCCATTTCGATCTCGGCGCGCTCTGCTACGGCATCGTGCTCGCAGCCTGGGATCGGGGCCTCGGCTCCGTCATCAACGGCCAGGGCATCATGCGCTCCGACATCGTGCGGGAAGTCGCCGATATTCCGGAGGACGAGGTCATCATGACCTGCGTCGCCATGGGCTATCCCGACGACAGCTTTGCTGCGAACGCGGTTCGCTCGGACCGCGAGCACAACGACGAGTTCGTGCGTTACGTGGGTTTTGCGGATTAGCACGACAAAGAGAGGATTGTTCTTCGGCAAAATTTTTGGTGCGGAGGCGTCAGCAAGCTCTTGCAATCTCGATCGTGCGGGAGGAACAATATGCGGGCTGAAAGGTTTGTTGCTGGCGCGAGGGAATTGATATGCGGCGGCTGGCTAGCCTGGTGCGACGGTTGTTCGGCCCGCGAGTGCGGCGTCCGATCGATGATGATCCCAGCCTTCCTTTCACATCCGACGAGTTCGGGCGGCTGATCCGGAGCGGCAAACGCGAGGACATGAAGCGGCTGGCCGAAGGTCTGGCCTGCAACTCGATTCCGCGCGCCAAATACCGCGCCACGCACTAGAGCGCCACGCACCGAAGCTGCGTTGCCCTGGACCGCGGCCGCGGGCGATAGCCCGACAAATCGGTCGGGCGCGCCGCCTGCTTTCATGCTAGCCTGCCAGCCATGAGCAATCGCATCCTCGTCCTCTACGGTTCCTATCGTTCCGACCGCATGGGCATCCGCCTTGCGAATTTCGTCATCGATCGCCTTCGCAGCCGCGGAGAAGAGGTCGAGTTCATCGACGCCAAGGCCATCGGCCTGCCGATGCTCGACCGCATGTACAAGGAATATCCCAAGGGCGCGGCACCCGAGGCGCTGGAGAAGCTGGCCGGGCAGATCCGCGGCGCCGACGGGTTCGTCTTCGTCACCGGCGAATACAATTGGGGCATTCAGCCCGGCCTGAAAAACTTGACCGACCACTTCCTCGAAGAGTGGTTCTGGCGCCCGGCCGCGATCGTGAGCTATTCCGCCGGCCGCTTCTCGGGCGCGCGGGCGGCGACCGCCTGGCACGGCACGCTGTCGGAGATGGGCATGGTGGTGGTGTCGAGCACGATCGGCGTCGGCCCGATCGCGCAGACCTTGTCGGCGGACGCCGAGCCGATCGGCGAGGGCGGCAAGGCGCTGGAACACGCATTCCCGCGCTTTGCCGATGACCTCACCTGGTGGATCGAGGCGGCGAAGGCGCAGCGGGCACGCAAGGCGCCGCCGTATTAGGCGGCCCTGACCTCGCCGAGGAAGCGGTCGAACTGACCGGCGAGATCGCGCGACTGGGTCGAGAGCTGCTCGGCGGCGCCGAGCACTTCCCTGGCGGCGGCTCCGGTATCGTCGGCGGCGCGCTGCACGCCTGAAATGTTGGTGTTGACCTCCTGGGTGCCGCGGGCGGCCTCCTGGACGCCGCGGGCGATCTCCTTGGTCGCCGAGCCCTGTTCTTCGATTGCAACCGCAATCGCGGTGCCGATCTGGTCGATCTCGGCGATGACGTCGGCGACGTTGCGGATCGCGGCCACGGTCTCGTCGCTCGCGGTCTGGATCGCGGTGATCTGCTCGGAGATGTCGGTCGTGGCCTTGGCAGTCTGGCCCGCTAGCGATTTCACTTCGGAGGCGACCACGGCAAAGCCGCGGCCGGCATCGCCGGCGCGGGCGGCCTCGATGGTCGCGTTCAGCGCCAGCAAATTGGTCTGCTCGGCGATGCTCTGGATCAGCGGGACGACGTCGCCGATCTTCTGCGCGCCCTCGGCGAGCGCGCGTGCGGTGTCGCCGGTGCGGCGGGCGTTGTCGACGGCGCGGGCCGCGATCTCGGTGCTTTGCGCGACCTGGCGGCCGATCTCGGCGATGGAGGAGGTGAGCTCTTCGGTCGCGCTTGCGACCGTCTGGACGTTGGTCGAGGTCTGCTCGGAAGCGGCGGCGACGACGGCGGCGGCCTGGCTGTTGGTCTGGGCTGCCGTCGAGGTCATCGATTGCGCCGTGCTCTCCATGGTGGAGGACGCCCGGGCCAGGCCACGACGAGCTCGGTGACCTTGGCCTCGAACGCCGGAGAGGCGCGCTAGCGCGGCGCCTGGTCGAGCCTGGCCAGGATCTCCAGCGTCGCGCCGTCGCGCTCGCCTGCGAAATAGCGGGCGAGCGCCTGATCAAAGACGGGCTCGTCGGACACCGCGTTGAACAGCGTCATCGACGACCGGAATTTGGCGTCATCAGGCGCGCCGAGGATCGCGTTGATGGTGCGCCCTTCGACCGCGAGCACGAGGCGTGTGCATTCGATCAGGCGCGGGCCAAGGACTGGATGGGCGAGGTAGGCCACGGCCTCCGCGCGCGAGCCGATGGCGTAGCGCTGCGACATGGCGCTGAAGCCGAGCCCGGCTACTTGCGGGAAAACGAACCACATCCAGTGGCTCTGCTTCCGGCCCCGGGCCAGCTCGCCCTGGACGTCGCGAAAAACCGGGTTTTGAGCCTGGACGAACCGTTCTAGGTCGAAAGTATCGGTCATTGGATACCCCCGGAGCTGTCTCACCGGCCGCGATTATGCCTCACTTTTGGCTCCCAATGTGGTAGCTGGTATAGAGTCTCTCCGGGTGGGGGTTGGGTCCCCCGGGGGGTCGATTTGGGGATCTGATGGTTTCCGACGCAGCGCACGCCGAGAGGCTGTTGTCGCGCCGCCGTATTGGGCGAGCGGAGACGATAGTGCTGTCTTTGGCCGCCGTCGCGCTGGCGCTGGGCGCTGCTGCCTGGGTCGCCGATTTCGGCGATTCGACCCCGCTGGTCACTGCCGCCCTGCCGCCGGCCAATACTCCTTCGTTCGAGGACCGTTTCGCATCGGCGTCTGCGAACCCGCCGGCCCGCGAGCTCGGCCTGCGCGCGCTGGAGCGCTCCGCCATGAACGCGGTCCAGCTCAAGCTGCGCGACGCCAAGGCGATGCTCGCGCAGAAGCTCCAGGGCGACGAGTGGCGCTCGACCCTGACCGAGGACGACCGCACCGCAGTCGTCGAGGAGCCGCGACCCGCGCAGCGTGCCGATGCCGTCCCGATGCCGCGCTCGCGGCCGGTCCAGGCGGATTTGTCGGCTCAGATCGCCTCGAGCCAGGCCTATGCCGACACCAATCCCAAGGTCGACAACCGCAACTTCTTCGAGAAATTCACCGACAAGATCAGGCTGGCCTCCCTGACCCCCGGCGACGGCCTGCTCGGCAAGGCACCGGACCTCGCCGCGCTCGGCTATGATTCGCGCACGGCGGTCTACGACATCTCGGCCAAGGCGCTGTACCTGCCGAGCGGCGTCGCGCTGGAAGCGCATTCGGGCATGGGCGCGATGATGGACGACCCCCAGCATGTCGACCAGCGCATGGTCGGTGCGACCCCGCCGGCAACCTACGATCTGAAGCCGCGCGAAAAGCTATTCCACGGCGTCCGCGCACTGCGCATGACTCCCACCGATGGGACCAGCGCACTCGGCCGCGTCGGCCTGCTCACCCACAGTTACATGCTCGGGCCCCGCGGCGATTCCAACGGCTGCGTCTCGATCAAGGACTATGATCGCTTCCTGAAGGCGTACGACAACGGCGAGTTCAACCGCCTGGTCGTGGTGCCCAGCCTGAGCGGATCGGCGACCGCCTCGCGGCGCGCCAGCACCGCCTCCTGATATTGCTCGCCGCGGCGGGGCTGCCGTTTCCCCTTCGTTAAGCCGTCATCGTCCAGAAGCAGCCCATGAGTGATCCAGCAAGCTCCGAAACCCCGCTGCGCACCACGTTCAAGATCAAGCTGAACGGTGACACGCTGGCGATTGCGACCGTCGGACAGGCCTATCAATTCCTGACCAATTTCAAATCTGTCGAGTGGATGGAATTCCGCTCGTTGCACGAGGACGCCGTTCACGCGCTGGAAGGCGCGGCCGGCAACGCCATGCTGGCGGTGCAGGCGACCAACGCCGTGCGCGCGCTGTTCGTGAGCGCCAAGCTGCTCTGAGCAGGGTGTCCTTCCACTCCAGGTCGTTGCGATGTTTCCACATCGTCATTGCGAGCGCAGCGAAGCAATCCAGAATCTTCCCGCGGAGGCAGACCCGATTGCTTCCCTGCGCTCGCAATGACGGAGATCGGGGCGCGATCGTGCGCACTCTCGAGCATGCGGCGCGCGGTGACACCGCGCGCCGTGTTGTTCGTGATCTCGCGCCGTTCACTGCCTGCCGTCGCAGCGCCGGTCGTCATCGTCATGGAAGTCGTGGTCGTCGCCGCGCCTGAAGCCGGGGTCGATGCAGGCGAAACTGCCGGCGTCGTTGGTCGGGCCGCTGCCCTTGTAGGATGCGATCTTCGGATAGACGCAGAGCGGCCGCGTGCCGCTGGCCGGGAAGTCGCCGTTTTGCCGGCCGATGGCCGCGGCGCCATGCGTTCTGGCAGCTTGAACTCTGCCTCAGGAACGGGCAAACGGTCCGCCAAGGCCGTGGCCAAAGCCGGTTCACAACGCCACCCATTTCGAGCCTGACGTCAAGGGAGAGCCCCATCGTGAAACGCCGTACATTCCTCAAGGGCGGCGCGGTCGCCGGCGCGACGACGCTGGTTGCTGCCCCTGCGATCGCGCAGAGCGCGCCCGAGATCAAATGGCGCCTGACCTCGAGCTTCCCGAAGTCGCTCGACACCATCTACGGCACGGCGCAGACCTTCGCGAAATACGTGGCCGAGGCCACGGACAACAAATTCCAGATCCAGACGTTTGCGGCGGGCGAGCTCGTTCCCGGCCTGCAGGCGCTCGACGCAGTCAGCGTTGCCTCGGTCGAGATGGCGCAGACCCCGCTCTATTTCTACGTCGGCAAGGAGCCGGCGCTGGCTTACGCCACCGGCGCGCCGTTCGGGATGAACCATCGCCATCAGGAGTCCTGGTGGTATTTCGGCGGCGGTGCCGATCTCGCCAACGAGGCGCTGAAGCCGTTCAAGGCGCACGCCATCCTGTGCGGCAATTCCGGCACCCAGATGGGCGGCTGGTTCCGCAAGGAGATCAAGACCGTCGACGATCTCAAGGGTCTCAAATTCCGCATCGCCGGCATGGGCGGCCATGTGCTGGCGCGGCTCGGCGTGGTGCCGCAGCAGCTCGCCGGCGGCGACGTCTATTCGGCGCTGGAGAAAGGCTCGATCGACGCCGCCGAATTCGTGGGTCCCTATGACGACGAGAAGCTCGGCTTCCAGAAGGTCGCAAAGTACTACTACTTCCCCGGCTGGTGGGAAGGCGGCGCCATGCTGCACATGATCGTCAATGACGAGAAGTGGGCGTCGCTGCCGAAGCAATATCAGGCCATTCTCAACCAGGCCGGCTCTGCGGCCGGCGCCTGGATGCTGGAGAAGTATGACAGCGTGAACCCGGCGGCGCTGAAGCGGCTGATTGCCAACGGCGCCGAGCTGAAGGCATTCCCGCAGCCGGTGCTGGAGGCCTGCTACAACGCCACCCAGGAGCATCTGAACGAGCTCGCCGGCAAGAGCGACCTGTTCAAGCGCACCAAGGACAGCCACGACGCATATATGAAGGAGCTGCTGTTCTACACGCAGATCGCGGAGAATTTTTACGACAACTACTTGCTCAGCAAGATGCGCAACAAGACCTGAGCACGGCGGGCGTGGTCGTTAGGCCGCGCCCTGGAAACTGCACCGTCATTCCGGGGCGCGCCTGTTGGCGCGAACCCGGAATCCATTCACCGATCTGCTGCCCGATGGATTGCGGGCTTGCAACTTCGCCCCGGAATGACGGCAGAGGGGCGATCGCAGTGTATCAGGCCGCCCCCAAGCCCAACTTCGCATAGATCCGCCTTGCATAGGCGCCGAACGCGTCGGTGGTCTTCAGAGGCAGGTCGCGCGGGAAGGGCAGGTCGATCGGGAAATAATCGGCCATCTTGGCCGGGCCCGCGGTCAGCACGGCGCAGTGCGAGGACAGGAACACGGCTTCCTGGATCGAATGCGTGACGAAGATGATGGTCTTGCCGCTCTCGCGCCAGATCCGCAGCATCTCCAGGTTCATCTGCTCGCGCGTCAGCGCATCGAGCGCCCCGAACGGCTCGTCCATCAGGATCAGCTTGGGATCGTGGATGAAGGCGCGCGCGATGGCGGTGCGCTGCTGCATGCCGCCGGAGAGCTGCTGCGGATATCTCTGTTCGTAGCCGGCGAGTCCGACCAGGTTGAGCAGGTCGCGCGCCCGCTCGCGCGCGGCCTTCATCGGCAGTCCGACAATCTCCGCCGGCAGCAGCACGTTGTCCAGGATGGTGCGCCATTTCAGCAGCAGCGCCTGCTGGAACACCATGCCGATGTCGCGGGTCGGATCGAACGGGCTCTTGGCGTGTCCTATTCTGACGGTGCCGCCGTCGGCGCCGTGCAGGCCGGCTAAGATCTTCATCACCGTCGTCTTGCCGCAGCCGGAGGGGCCGACCAGCGAGACGAGCTCACCTTCCTGCACGTCCATGGTGACGTCGGAAACGGCGAGAAACCCCGCGCCGCCGCTGCGGTAGACTTTTCGCACGCCTCGCAGGCTGATGAAGGGCTCGGCCGTCATGCCAGCCATTTGTCCAGATTGGCGGCGACGAACGCGTCGTCGCTGAGGTCGGCATGCTCGCGGCAGACGCGGTCGATCTCCTCCTTCTGGCCGGGGCTGAGGCCCTCGTTCGGATCGAGGCACCACAGGCCCTGCATCAGGCCCTGGCGCCGCAGCACCTCGTGGCAGCCGGCGATGCAGCCGTGAAAATTGTTGGCGACGTCGAAGAAGGCGCTGTTGCAATCGGTGACGCGGGCATCGAGCGCGAGCAGATCGGCCGGCACGCTGTCCTGGTGCCGCGCCTGTTTGCAGCGCTCGAACTGCTTGATCGCTTCGGCCGTCCATACCGACCAGTGGCCGAGCAGGCCGCCCTTGAAATAGGTGCGCGTGGTGACGCCCTTGTCGCGCAGGTCGAACGGCAGCATCAGGTCGAGCAGGATGTGGTCGTCATTGCCGGTGTAGAGCGCGACGCGATCGAGCGCGCCGGCGGCCGCGACGCCGCGCAGCACGTCGAGGGTGCGATAGCGGTTGAACGGCGCGATCTTGATGGCGATAACATTGTCGATCGCGGCGAAGCGCTGCCAGAACCGGCTCGACAGGATGACGCCGCCGACGGCGGGCTGAAGGTAGAAGCCGACCAGCGGGATCTCGGCGGCGACCGCCGTGCAATGCGCGATGATGTCGTCCTCGGAAGCGCTCTTCATCGCGGCAAGGCTGAGCAGGCCGGCGTGATAGCCGATATCGCGTGCGGTGCGGGCCTCGCTGACTGCTTGCGTTGTGGGGCCCGCGAGACCCGCAACCATCGCCAGCGGACGCCTGGTCCAGCTCGCCGCGGTCTCGGCGGCGAGCTCGAGCACGGGGCGGTAGAGACCGACGTCGCGGATCGCGAATTGCGTGGTGTGCACGCCGACGGCAAGGCCGCCAGAGCCGGCGTCGATGTAATAGCGCGTCAGCGCGCGCTGATGCCGTTTGTCGAGCCGGCGCTCGGCGGTGAGGGCGAGGGGATGGGCCGGCAGCACGGTACCGTCGGCGATCAGCTTGCGGACGTCTGCGTTGATCTGGCTGTGGTGCATGATGTCCTATCCGAATTCGGGTCCGGCGACGGCGAAGGGCAGCTCCGCACCGGCGGACGTGGCGGGGCCGAAGCGCATGCGCTGGAACGGGCGCTCGATGGTCCAGCCCGAGGCAGTCAATCCCTCCAGGAACGCGGCTTGCGAGGCAACAGCGTCGATCAGGAGAGGGGCGGTCTCGGAGCGTGCGATCGCGTGAACCAGGTCCAGCCCTTCGGCAGCATGATCGGCAAACAGCGGGCCGATATGGCGCGCAGTCCTGCCGTCGCGGACCAGCGCGATCGCGCCGTTGGCGGCGACGATGCGCGAGCCGGAGCGCCGTGCGAAGGCGGAGAGGAGGGCAGTTCGATCGAAGCCGGTGGCGCGCAGGTCCCGTGCACGAAGCGCATCGATGCCAGCCGATGACGGCGGCGGCCCTTCGGCCCGCGCGGGCCTCACCAGCTTCAGCCGGCGCAATTGCAGCGTCGGCGTGAACCCGAGCGGCCCGTAGACGGCGGCGCCATCAGGCGTGGCGTCGAGCCAGCTGGTCAGACCGTTCTTGCGCGCGGTTTCCAGGCAGGCGTCGACGAGGCGCGTTGCAAGGCCGCGGCGGCGATGCGTTGCCGAGACCAGCACCATGCTGATCCAGGCGTTGTTGCCGGAATAGGGCAGCAGCGCCGCGGTCGCGACCAGCCGCATGCCGTCGCGGATGCCGAACACGACGCCATCGCGCAGGAAGATGCGCCAGTCCTCTTCGGTCTGGTTCCAGTGTGCCTCAGTCGACAGCGAGAGCCCGGGGATCGCGTCTTTGGCGCCGAGCTTGAGGATAAGCGGACCGTCAGTAGCGGCCATCGCGCACCTCGTATTTGGTGGGCTTGCCGAGGCTCGGCATGGCGCGGGAGACCCAGTCCGCGGTCCAGGCGATCAGCTGCTCGGTGCCGACCACTGGCCGGCCGAACAGTTCGACGGCCTTGGACGTGTCCGTGAGCCACGCGGTCGGCTCCTCCTTGCCGGTCAGCACCGGCGTGCGGCCGAACCTTGCGCCGAACTTTTGCGCGAGATCGCGCACCGCAAGAATCTCGTCGCCGCTGACATTGATCGGCGAGGTCGGTGCCGTGCAATGGGCGAGGCACCGCAGTGCCTGCGCGGAGGCATCGCCCTGCCAGATGACATTGACGTGACCGATGCCGACGTCGATCGGCGAACCGTTCAGGAGCTTCGTGGCGATGTCGTGCAGCACGCCGTAGCGCATGTCGATCGCGTAATTGAGCCGGAACAGCCGGCCCGGCGTCGAATACTTGCGCGAAAAATATTCGAACATGCGCTCGCGGCCGACGCAGGATTGGGCGTATTCGCCGGGCGGATTCGGCGCCATCTCCTCTGTCGAGCCCTTGCCGTCAACGGGGACGAACGGATAGACGCAGCCGGTCGAGAACGCCACGATCCGCGACGCGGAGAAGGCCTGCGCGACCAGCGCCGGCACATGCGCGTTCATCGCCCAGGTCAGCGACAGATCGCCCTCGGCGCCGAATTTTCTGCCGGCCATGAAGATGATGTTGGGCGCCTTCGGCAGGGCGTTGATCGCGGCCTCATCCAGCAGGTCGCAATTGATGGTGTCGACACCGCGCGCGTGCAGCCAGTCCTTGACGCTCGCGTCGCTGAAGCGGGCGACGCCGATGACGCGGCGATCGGGCGCGGCCGCCTTCGCAAGTCCGGCCAGCGTCGGTCCCATCTTGCCGGCGACGCCGAGAATCATGATGTCGCCCTCGACCTTGTTGAGGTCGTCGATCAGCGCCTGCGTCGGCCGGCACAGGAGATCGTCGAGGGCTGCGATATCGGGAATGGTTTTCGGCAGCGTCTGGCGGGTGAGGAGCATCGATCGGTCCTTCGTTAGGCTTGTCTGGCATCGCCGACCACGAACATGCGTTCGAGCGCGAGCACGAGGCCGTAGAGGGCGACGCCGAGCAGCGTCAGCAGCACCACGGCCATCACCATCGCGGGCGTGTCGAGCGAGGACTGCACCTGGATCATGAGGTAGCCGAGCCCGCGCTCGGACGCGATGAACTCGCCGACGATGGCGCCGGCGACGGCAAGGATGGCGCCGACCTTCATGCCGGAGAACACGTAAGGCAGCGATCCCGGCAGCTGGATCTTGCGGAACAGCGTCCAGCGCGAACCGCGCAGCGATTTGACGAGGTCGAGCAGGTCAGGCTCGACCTCGCGCAGGCCCCGCGCAGTGGTGAGCAGGATCGGGAAGAAGCAGATGCTGAAGGCGATCAGGATGTTCGGCACGATGCCGTAGGAGAACCAGACGATGAAGAGCGGGCCGAGCGCGACCTTCGGGATCATGTTCAGCGTCACGAACAGCGGCAGCAGCACGAGGCTGACCAGCGGCGCCCAACTGAAGATCACCGCGAGCCCGACGCCGACGAAGGCGCCGAGCGCAAAGCCGCCGAGGATTTCGACCGCGGTGACCACCGTGTTGGCACCCCAGGCGTAGCTCGCGGTTCCCAGTGTCTGCACCGTCGCAAGCGGCGAGGGCAGGATGAATTTCGGCACGTGGAAGGCATCGACCAGGACCTGCCAGAGCACGAGCACGGCAAGATGCACGATCAGGATGACCGCAAAGCTGCGCGCGGTGCGTGCCCCGTCGGCTGCCACGTTCTGCTCCCTGTTGTTCGCGGCCTCTTGGCCACGATCTCAGCGTAACCGGCCTTGGGGCAAGTTTCAACCAGTTGGTTGATTATGGCCGGAGCGACTGCATCACGAGATCGACCACATGGCGGCGGCGGGCGCGGCGCTGGGCGCGGCTCGACAGGTCCTTGCCGAAGATCGCCGACAGCGTCGGCGTGTTGGAAAAGAAGAAATAGCTGAGGCCCGCGATGGAGATGTAGAGCTGGACGGGGTCGATCCCCTTGCGGAAAAGTCCGCCGCGCACGCCTTCATGGAGGATGTGGGACACGCTTTTGACCAGCGGCGAATGCATCGCCTCCAGCCGGGTGGAGCCGCGGACGTGGCGGGCGCCGCCGCGGTTCTCGTCGTTCAGAAGCACGATGAAATCCGGGTTTGCCGCGAGGTGATCGAACGAGGCCTCGATCAGCCGGCGGATCGCCTTGTCCGGCGGCAGGCCTTCGAGATTGAGCTTGCGCTCCTGCTCGCGGATGTCCTCATAGACCCATTCGAGCACGGCGAGGTACAGCGCGTCCTTGTCGCCGAAATAGTGATAGACGAGCTGCTTGTTGACGGCTGCGCGCTCGGCGATCTCGTCGACGCGGGCGCCGGCCAGGCCGTGCCGTGCGAATTCGAGGCGCGCCGCGGTGAGCAGCTTCTTGCGGGTGGCGACGGGATCGCGCCGCTGCGGCGCGGTGTCGCCAGATCGTTTTGCGGGCATTTTCAACCAAACAGTTGACAAGCGGGAGGCGGACTTGTTGCATTGGTATCCTCACAAGGGGAGAGCGACAAGCCGGGTCGCTGGCAATGAGGAGGATGCGATGAAGCGTTTTCAGGCGGCCTTTATGGCGCTAGTGCTCGGCTTGCCGGCGGTGCCGGCGAGCGCAGGCGAGGCAGTCAATCTGATCCTGAATTGGACGCCGACCGCCGACCATTCGCCGTACTACTACGCCAAGGCCCAGGGCTGGTACGAGAAGGCCGGCATCGACCTCACCATCGAGACCGGCAAGGGCTCCGGCGTCTCCGCCGCCAAGGTCGGCTCGGGCGGCTCGCCGTTCGGCGTCGCCGATCTCGCCACCATGCTGGTGGCCAAGAGCAAGGGCGCCGACGCCGTCGCGGTGATGAGTGTCTATGCCAATACCGGCCAGACCTTCTACTGGCTGAAGAGCTACGGCGTGAACGGCGTCAAGGACTTTGCCGGCCACAAGATCGGCAATCCGCCCGGCGATGCCTCGCGCGTGATGTGGCCGGCCTTTGCCAAGGCCGCAGGCCTCGCGCCCGATGCCGTCGGCTTCGTCAATGTCGGGCCGACTGCGAAGATCGCGGCCCTGAAGAGCCACACCGTGGACATCATCAGCGACTTCTACAACGAGCACGATCTCAAGGTGATCGAGTTCGGGCAAGATCTCGGCTATGTCAACTGGAAGGACATCGGCCTCAATCCATACGGCAACTCGCTGATCGTCAACGGTGCGTATCTGCAGAAGAACCCGAAGCTGGTCGAGGATTTCGTCCGCATCACGCAGAAGGCCTTTGCCGCCTGCGTGGCCGACGCCGCGCCGTGCCTGAAGGCGCTGCTCGACCAGGTCTCCGGCCTCGACAAGGAGAACCAGGAGCGGCAGTGGGAGCGCATCAAGTTCCTGATGACCGACGAGTTCACCACCACCAAGGGCCTCGGCTGGATCGACGGCGAACGTATGAAGAAGGACTATGATCTGGTCCAGACGTACCTGGGCATGGAGAAGCCGTTCGACGTGACCACTGCGTTCACGACCAAGATGCTGGATCCCGGCATCAAGATGGATGCGAGCAAGGTGAAGAAGTAGGGGGCAGTAGCAGCCCATACTCCGTCATTGCGAGCGCAGCGAAGCAAATCCAGGGTCTTTCCGGGGGGGGGGGGGACGGCTGTGTCGCGTCGATCGCACACGGCGAGCCTCTCGACGGAATCTCTCGGAGGCATTAACGGGCCGTTAACCAAATCCGCCGCATCGTTAACCATTCAATAACGGGGAACGAGTCGGCCGCTATGGAGGCTGCAGCAAAAGTCCAACGCCAGATGGTGCGCCTGCGGGGGCGCTCCTATGTCGCCTTCGTGTTCGTGCCGACGGTTCCGATCCAGGACTGGCTCCAGGAGATCGACACCACCATCGCGCGTTCGCCGGGCTTCTTTGCCGGCCGACCCGTGGTGATCGACCTGTCCTCGGTCGATCTCAGCCAGGCCGGTATCGCCCATCTGCTCGCCAGCCTGCAGGACCGTAACATCCGCGTGCTCGGCATCGAGGGCGTCGAGGAGGGGCGGCTGACGGCGATGATGCCGCCGCTGCTGACGGGCGGGCGCAGCTGCGTGGTCGAGCCGAGCGCGGCCAAGAAGCCTGAGGCGAAGGCCGAGACCAAGCCCACCTCGCTGCTGCTCGAGGCCCCCGTGCGCTCGGGCCAGACCGTGATCTTTCCCGAAGGCGACGTCACCATTCTCGGCTCGGTCGGATCCGGCGCCGAGGTCGTCGCCGGCGGCTCCATCCACGTCTACGGCGCGCTGCGCGGCCGCGCCATGGCGGGCGTGAACGGTCACACCAGCGCGCGCATCTATTGCCAGAAGATCGAGGCCGAACTGCTTGCAATCGATGGGTTTTACCAGACCGCGGACGACATCGACGCCGCCCTGCGCGGCAAGCCGGCGCAGGCCTGGCTGCAGGGGAATACCATGCGAATTACAGCACTGAACTGACCAGCAAAGGAGACATTTCAGATGAGTAAGGTACTGGTCGTGACATCAGGCAAGGGCGGGGTCGGCAAGACCACGACGACCGCCGCGCTGGGAGCCGCACTGGCTCAGCGCGGCGACAAGGTCGTCGTCGTCGATTTTGACGTCGGCTTGCGCAACCTCGATCTCGTGATGGGCGCCGAACGCCGCGTCGTCTTCGATCTCATCAACGTGGTGCAGGGCGTCGCAAAGCTGCCGCAGGCCCTGATCAAGGACAAACGGCTCGAGAATCTCTGGCTGCTGCCGGCCTCGCAAACCCGCGACAAGGACGCGCTGACGGAAGAGGGCGTCGGCAAGGTCATCGCCGACCTGCGCAGCCGCTTCGACTGGGTGATCTGCGATAGCCCGGCCGGCATCGAGCGCGGCGCCTCCATGGCGATGCGCTTCGCGGATGAGGCCGTGATCGTCACCAATCCGGAAGTCTCCTCGGTGCGCGATTCCGACCGCATCATCGGCATGCTCGACTCCAAGACGGTGCGGGCCGAGAAGGGCGAGCGGGTCGAGAAGCACATTCTCATCACCCGCTACGATCCCTCCCGCGCCGCGCGCGGCGAGATGCTGACGATCGACGACATCCTCGAGATCCTCGCAACACCGTTGCTCGGCATCATCCCCGAGAGCCAGGACGTGTTGAAGGCCTCCAACGTCGGCACGCCGGTGACCCTGTCGAATGCGGATGGAGCGCCGGCGCGGGCCTATATGGACGCGGCCAAGCGCCTTTGCGGGGAGAACGTGACGATGCACGTTCCCGCCGAGCGCAGAGGTCTGATGGATCGTCTCCTGCGACGGAGGGCTGCATGAGCATGGGTCTGCTTCGGCTACTCCGCGGCAACAAGGCCTCGGCACCGGTCGCGCGCGAACGGTTGCAGATCCTGCTTGCGCATGAACGCGGAATGCGCGGCCAGCCCGACCTGCTCGGTGTGCTGCGTGAGGAAATCCTCGCCGTCGTGTCCAAGCACGTGACGCTGGACCCGACCAAGGTCATCGTCCGGCTCGAGCGCGGCGACGAGGTCTCGACCCTGGAGGTCGATATCGAGGTGCCCAACGACATCGAGCGCAAGAAAGTGGCGGTCGCCTAGGGGACGCGACCGACGACCCGCAGGTTTGGGGTGGGTGAGAAGGCGGTCCGCCGGGCATGGCGGGTCGCCTCTGTCATGTGTTCCGGTCTGGACGGAACGGGACCCGGGACTCCGTCGTTTTAGGACAGACGCGGGGCAATCGAGCGAACCCCATGCTTCCGTCAAATGGGAGAGCGCCCATGATGTCCGAGGTCCAGGTCCATACCGTTGCGCGGCAGATGCTCGAAAAGCACGGTTTTGCTGCGATTGCGAAGGCCGCGGAGCAGGCTCAGGCCTGCGAGGGCAGGGGCGAGGCGGACGAGGCCAAGGAGTGGCGCCATATCGTCGACGCCATGAAGATCATGCGCGGTCCGCACCAGAGCTGACCGCGGGAACGGGAGCGCTAGCGCTCCTCACGATCCGTTCCCTGTGCAGGGGCGCGGTGTTGGGTCTACGGCTGCCCGCGTTCGCAGCTTTCCCTGCAGGGAAGTTGCTGCCACGTACCGTCCGGCGCCTTGGGGCGGCGGTTCCGCCGCGCGATGCTTGATGCTTAACGGCTAGAAAAACCCGGTGAAGCCTCGTTCTGACTGACGCGGAACGGGGCTCCAGCTTGTTGTATTACGCTTTTTCTTGACGGATCGGTATCCGCTTCGCGCGAAAGCGCCGCTCAAGCGCGATGGGATTCGAGTGAGTCGTCATCGCGCTTTGGGTTGTTGTTTGCGCATGATCCGCTTCGCACTTTTCCGGATCATGCTTTAGCCGCCCTTGCTGCGGATCAGGCCGGCGAGGTTGGTCTTCTGGGCCTCGCACCAGCTGGACATGCCGAGACGGCGCTGGTCCATATCGGTGGCCTGGGTCGCGACCGCGACCTCGGCCATCAGATCGTCATCCTGCTTCTCGCCCATCTTGCCGCCGGTGTGCATCCAGGCAATCGCCTTGCGCACCTTCTCGGTGGTGCCGTCGGGCAGCTGCATCTGCTGCGCCTTCTGCACAAGGTCCTGATAGACGAGATCGGTGCCGGGACATTCGACCTTGGCGGCGAAGGCCTGGAGAACCATGGTCACGTAGCTCGCCCGCGGCGGCGCGTCCCCGGCCAGGGCCGGCCCGGCCAGCAGCAACAGGCCCGTCGTCAGAAAACCCATGCGCATCCTTGGTACCTCCTCGATTTTTGGAGGAGGCTAGCGTCCGGTACGCCGGTCCGCAATGGTGCGGGCGCGCAATTGTCGTGCCTCGTTGCTGCGCGCTAGATTGGTGGCAGAGGACCCCGGAGAGCGACATGAGCCTGTTCAGTGCGCCGTTCGATTCCGCAACCGACACCGCGCTCGTCACCGGCGCCGGCAACGGCATCGGCCGCGCGATCGCGCGGGCGCTGGTCGGCGAGGGCTTGCGAACCGTGTTTGCCGATATCAGCGCGGAACGGGTGAGTGGCGCGATCGCTGCGAGCGCGAGGCCCGAGTTGGCGGTGCCCTGGGTCGGGGATCTCGCGAAGCTCGACGCCTGCGACGCGCTGCTGGCCGCCTCTCATGCTTCGCTGGGAGAGGTGACGCATTTCGTGCACAGCGCCTCGCCGCCGCGGCGCGAGGCCGATCATGCGCTCGCGGTGGATCGCAAGACTTGGGCGGAGATGCACGCGGTCAATCTCGATGCCGGCTTCCATCTGGCGCGCGAGATCGCAAAACGGCTGATCGCGGCGAAGCGGCCCGGCTCGTTCCTGTTCCTCACCTCGCTGCATGCGGGCACGCCGCGCAACCTGCCGCATTACTCGACGGCGAAGGCCGGAATGGCGATGCTGGTGAAGGAGCTGGCGAAGACCTTCGGGCGGTACAACATCCGCGTCAACGCGCTGGTGCCGGGTGCAATTGCAGCGGGCGGGTTCGTTGCGGACGCGTCGCTGGCGAGACACATTCCGCTGGGGCGTCTCGGCGAGCCGAACGACCTCGCGCCGATGGCGCTGAGCGTGCTGTCGAACAAGCTCTCAGCTTACGTCACCGGCGCGGCCTTCGTCGTCGACGGCGGATTGTCGCTGACGAACTGGTTCGAAGCGCCGACCTGTGACGAGTAGCTAGCGTTGCCAGGCCGGCACGGGATCGAGCGGCGTGCGATAGACCTCGTTATGATCGCGATCGGTGACGCGCACCGCGCAACCCTTCTGCTGCAGCTCCGGCTTCACCTGCGACAGCTCGCATGCCAGCTGGTCCGCGCGGTCGGAAGCAACCTCGATGCCCTCGAGGATGATTCCGCCCTGGTTCTTGAACTCTTCACCAACCACAAGATCGAAGGAGTAGTACGGCATCTGAAGTCCCCCGGTGTGACGACCAAGTCTCAGTTGCAGTCCCGAAAGCAAGTCTTGAACACAAGTCTTCAACGGAAGTCCCGACACAACTCGGATGGTACACTGAGTCGATCTTTTTCGAATGAACAAGCCGCACAATCTCTGTGCCTATGGCGCAGAAATGATGTGCAGCAAGCGGGCTCGTTAAGATTTTATTAAATATGTTAACCCGATCATAAGGCATGGAATTGCAACAGAACCGGGCTCCAGGAACCGGCAGTTGCAAGAGAAGGCCGGCGGCATAGATCCCGACGGCCTTTTCTCTTTGATGGAAACGATCATGGCCTCGTTTCCCGTAATAACCCGGACCCAACGCATCACATCGACTCAGACAGCGTTCGTGACGCTGTTGCTCAAAGGCGCGACGAGATTTTAGCGTAGCGGCATCGGCGGGCGCACGACCGGCCCATCGTCATCGGCAACCGCTTGCGCCGTTGTGGCCGGCGGAGCCGACGGCGGGACGGCGGCAGCTTGCGACGGTGGTGGCGGCGGTGCGAGCGGCGCAGGTGAATAGGCCGGCATGTAGGTGTGCGACACGACGGGCTTCGGCTTGCGAACGGGCGGCGGCGTTGGCATTGGTGCGCGAGGCGCGAGCGCGGACGTGCGTGCGCGCGGATCGACGGGCGGCTTCGCTTCGACGACCGGCTTCGGCGCAGGCGGCTTCGCCATCTCGCGCGCCATCTGCTCCTGGCCGGCCTTCAGCTCGGCGATGCCAGCCTTGAGTGTTTCGATCTGCTGCGCCATGGCCGCGAGATCGCGCGTCATGGATTGTACCGACTGTGCTGCGTCGGTCTGTGTTGCCGCGGGCGCGGCTGCCGCAACCTGAACTGCAGGCGCTGGCGCAGGTTGATCGGCCGCAGCTTGTGCCGCAGCTTGATCGATCGGCTGATCCGTTGCGGCTTGCGCCGCGGCGGTGGCGGCCTGCGCGGCGGCGGCCGGTGCCGTTTGGGACGTCGAAGGCAGCAGCGAGGTCAAGACCGGTGTCCACTCCGCGAGCATGTGCCTCGCGGTATCGCCGTGCTTCTCCCAGGCAACCGCGGCAGCCGCGCTGCCGCCGGCAAACAGGAACGTGAGAAAGGCGCCGCGCAGCCACTTGCCGGCAGCGGAACGCCTGGGCCGGCCGGGACCGTCACCGGCCGCGACGCGCACGGCGGTGTCGACCGAGGGCACGGCAGCAGGCGGCTCCAATACGGGACTGAACTTCGGCTCAGGACTGAACTTCGGCTCGTGACCGGCTTTGGGCTCGGTGACGAATTGCGGCTCCGGGCGGGGCGTGATCTCAGGCGCCAAAGCGGGCGCAGCGCCAATGGGGCGCGAGGCCATGATGATCTCGGGCGAGATCTGGATCGCATCGTGCGGATCGTTGTCCTTGACCGTGTCCTTCACGATCTCATCGACGATCTGCTTGCTGTTCAACGTTGCGAGCATCGCAGCTCCTTCGAAGCTTCGTCGTTTCGCATTGGCGCGAGCCGATCTGTTGAGGTGAGCCCCCTCACGGGCAGATGACGCACGAGTCCAGCCGGGTTTGACCAAAGCAAGGCGAGGGGATGGAGATGATGCGACGCTCTTTCGCCGTTTGTGGTGATGGAACCCGGCCGACTGAACACGCGTAATTGTTCCGACCTGCCTTGTTTTCAGCACGATTTGGGCAGCATCTGGCGGGCGCTTCTATCCGCTATCGGGGGGCCGGTGGTGCCAAGATCTGTTCTCGCTCTCTTCGTCGTTGCCTTGCTGCCGCTGGGCGGTTGCATGCAGACGACGCTTTCGCCCTCGACCGACGCGAGCATGACGCCGCGCGACCGGCAGTTACTCGCGCACACGCCTTACGCCCAGGCCAGCGTGCCCGAGCAATATCTGCGTCACATCGTCGATTATCCGCGCAAGGAGCAGCCGGGCACGATCCTGGTCGATACGGATGCGCGCTACCTCTATTTCGTACTGCCCGACGGCAAGGCGATCCGCTACGGCGTCGCGGTCGGGGAGGAGGCAATGGCCTTCTCCGGCGTTGCGCGCGTCGGCCGCCTCGCGGAATGGCCTGACTGGGTGCCGACGGCGGAGATCCAGGCGCGGCTCGGACCGTATCCGGCGCGGGTACCAGGTGGCCCCGCCAATCCGCTGGGCGCGCGCGGCATCTATCTCTATGTCGGCAACAAGGACACGCTCTACCGCATCCACGGCACCAACCAGCCCGAATATATCGGGCAGGCGATCTCGTCGGGCTGCATCCGGATGCGCAACGAGGACGTGATCGATCTCTACGACCGGGTGAAGCTCAATTCGACCGTCGTAGTGCTGCCGCCCGGACAGAATGCGCAGGTCGGCCCAGGCGCGCGTTGGCGCGGCTAGGAGCTGCGCGGTCGGTCAATTCTGTGTCTGGTCGCGCGCGTAATCCGGCGCGCTAGTTCTCTGGCCGCGCGATATGCCACTGCAGGGTCGTGGCCGTGCCGTTGGCATCGCCCGGCGCCTTGTCGGCCGGCGAGGTGTAGAGTGGACGGTAGCGGTACGCCCACATCTTGCTGCCGTCGTTGCGGTTGATCACGGTGAAGTCGCCGACGGCCTTGGCGTCGGCGGTTGCGGCCAGCGGCACCCAGCTCTCCGCGCACTTGCCGTTGCAGTTCGATGTCTTGCCGGTGGTGTCGCGCTCGTAAGTGTAGAGCGTCATGCCCTTGAGATCGACGAGCTTCGGGCCCTGCTTGGTCAGCACCACCCTGGCCGGCGCGATGGTCGCTTCGGGCTTGGGCGGAGGAGGGGCATCTCCGCCGCCATGGCCGTTCGCGCGTGCAGGGAGGGTCGAGAGCGTGATGACCGCGGCGGCAATGAAGAACCTGAACATCCTGGTCTCCGAACGGCAAAGTCAATCGCGCGTTAAGCGCCGAATGGGGCCGACCGTAGCAGCCGAAGGTTAGTTCCAGGTTTCGTCGCACTGCGACGATTACGCACAAAATCTGCTCATTCGCGCAGCGGGGCCCGGCTGAGCTCGTTGCCGGCGGCGATCGCCTTGCGCAAGAGTCGCATCAGCTCCTCGCTTTCCCCCGACGTCAGGCCGCGCAGCATGACGCGCTGCGCGGACTCGACCGCCGGCGTGATCTTGCGCAGCGTGCGCCGGCCCTCGTCGGTGATCTCGAGCTCGCGGGCCCGGCGGTCGCGGGGACTGGCACGGCGCTCGATCAGACCCTTCTGCACCAGGCGATCGATCACGCCGGTGATGGTGGTGCGGTCGTAGGCGATCAGGCCTGCGAGCGTCACCTGGTCGAGCCCAGGATTGGCCTTGATGGTCGCGAGCGCGGCGTATTGCACCGGCGTGAGGTCGAAGCCGGCATCTCCGACCTCGGCCAGGAACACCGCCACCGCGATCTGCTGGAACCGGCGCGCCAGATGCCCGGGCATGTCGTTGTTGTCTTTCACCGAATTCTCCTCGAGTGCAGGGACGGTGCGGATCATTGACAAGTATACTGATAGTCAGCATACTGAGCAATATCAGAAGACTTTGACGGGAGAGGTGCTCATGCAATTCCATCTGAATGGATTTCAGCCCGGAGACCCCGAAATCGCCGATCCGGTCGAGCGCGTTCAGGCTTCCGGTGCTGCGGGCCCTGTGCCTGACGAGGTCGATGTCCTCATTGTCGGCTGCGGGCCTGCCGGACTCACGCTCGCCGCGCAGCTTGCGCAGTTTCCTGACATCAAGACCTGCATCATCGAGCAGAAGCCCGGCCGGCTGCTGGTCGGGCAGGCCGACGGCATCGCCTGCCGCACCATGGAGATGTTTCACGCCTATGGCTTCAGCGAGCGCGTGCTGAAGGAGGCCTATTGGGTCAACGAGACGACGTTCTGGAAACCCGACGAGCGGACGCCGGACAAGATCGGCCGCAGCGGACGGGTGCAGGACGTCGAGGACGGGCTGTCTGAATTTCCGCATGTCATCCTCAACCAGGCGCGCATCCATGACGGCTTTCTTGACGTCATGCGCAAAGCGCCGGGCAAGCTCGAGCCCTATTACAGTCGCCGCCTGGTCGACCTCGAGGTCGATCCGGCCGCAGGTCCAACGAATCATGCGGTGACGCTGCGGCTCGAACGCGTCGATGCCGGAAACGATGGCAAGGTCGAGACGATCAAAGCGCGCTATGTCGTCGGTTGCGACGGCGCCCGCAGCACGGTGCGCAAATCGATCGGCCGCGAACTGCACGGCGATTCCGCCAACCACGCCTGGGGCGTGATGGACGTGCTGGCGGTAACGGATTTTCCCGACATCCGCTTCAAGTCGCTGATCCAGTCGGCCAAGGACGGCAGTCTGCTGATCATTCCGCGCGAAGGCGGTTACATGGTCCGCATCTATGTCGAACTCGCCAAGCTCGATGTCGGCGAGCGCGTTGCCAACCGCAACATCACCGCCGACGACGTGATCGCGAAAGCGCGGCGGATCCTGAAGCCGTACAAGCTTGACGTGAAGGAGATCGCCTGGTGGTCGGTCTACGAGATCGGCCAGCGCCTGACCGACAAGTTCGACGACGTGCCGGAGGCGGAAGTCGCCAGCCGCCTGCCGCGTATCTTCATCGCCGGCGATGCCTGCCATACCCACAGCCCGAAGGCTGGGCAGGGCATGAACGTCTCGATGCAAGACGCCTTCAATCTCGGCTGGAAGCTTGCCGCCGTTCTGCGCAAGCAATCTGCGCCCCGCCTGCTGCATTCCTATTCGGCGGAGCGCCAGGCGGTTGCGAAGGAGCTGATCGATTTCGATCGGGAGTGGGCCGGCATTCTCGCTTCGGCTGCCAAGGCCGGTGGCGCGGATGCGGCCAGGACGCAGGACTATTTCGTCCGGCACGGCCGCTACACCGCGGGCACGGCGACGCATTACAGGCCATCGCTTCTCACCGGCGCGGCGTCGCATCAGCATCTCGCGCAGGGCCTCGTGATCGGCAAGCGCTTCCATTCCGCGCCGGTGATCCGGCTGGCGGATGCCAAGCCGGTGCATCTCGGCCACGCCGCGCAGGCGGACGGCCGCTTCCGCATCTACGCGTTCTCGCCCGCTGAGGATCCCGCCGCGTCGGGCTCGGCCATTGGTGCCTTGTGCAATTTTCTCACGGAGGCGAGGCAGTCGCCGCTCCGGCGATACACGGCTGCTGGCGCCGACATCGACAGCGTGATCGATCTACGCGCGGTGTTTCAGCAGGAGCATCGCGAACTCGCCATCGAGGCGATGCCGCCGCTGCTGCTCCCGCGCAAGGGGCGCTACGGCCTGATCGATTACGAGAAAATGTTCTGCCCGGATCTCAAGAGCGGCCACGACGTTTTTGCAATGCGCGGCATCGACCGGACAGCCGGCTGCATGGTCGTGGTGCGGCCCGACCAGTATGTCGCGAGCGTGCTGCCGCTCGACGACTTCGCCGGGCTCGCCTCGTTCTTCGACGCCTTCATGCTGCCGGTGAACTGACGCTGGAATTGCTGCGCTCGCCGTACCGATGAACGGCGGATGAATATTGAACTCCGCGCGTGGCGCGCTCCCGTTCTTTCGACCGATGCGACGAGACAGGCGGAACGCTCGTTCCGCCTACGCGTTCCGTCTCGCAGAGGAGGAACACGCCATGAGACTCAGAAGCATTCTTGTTGCTGCATTACTGCTCGCCCCGACTGCTGCGCTGGCCGCGCCGGGCATCGTCACCGTCTCGACCGGCCTGCGCGCCGGTCCAGGCGCCGGCTTTCCCCTGGTCGATCGCGTCCCCGGAGGCGCCCGCGTCAACATCCATGGCTGCCTGCGCGGCAATGCCTGGTGCGACGTCAGCTTCTCCGATGATCGCGGCTGGGTATCGTCGCAATATCTCGAATATCTCTACCGCAATCACTACGTCTATCTCCCCGACTATGTCGACGTGGTCGATGTGCCAATCGTCCCGTTCGTGCTGACCTCTTACTGGTCGAGCTATTACGAGGGGCGGCCCTGGTATCGACGCCACGCCTATTGGAATAATTACTGGACCTCGCATCAGAGCCTGGCGACCAGGATGACGATCGACCCGCGCGCAGCCCGGATCGGTCGTGCGGCGACGCGTGACGCGGCCATCGCACTGGAACGCGAAGGTGTGCGTGGCCGGGGTGCCGCCGCGATCTCCGGACGGGACGCTGCGACCACACGGCGCGACGCCGCGATTGCCACGCGCGACGCTGCGATTACGACAAGGCGCGACGCGGCGATCACGAAACGTGACGCTGCGGTTGCCCCCGACCGGACGCGTGCCGGACGGAGCGAGCGCATCGCGCAAGAGCGGACCAATGTGCAGACTCGCAACCGGCGCGATGGGCAGGCCCGCCTGATGCACGAACAGGCCGCGAGCCGTGCGGTGGTGCGCGCCCAGCCGACGCCACGTGCGCATGAAGCGCCGCGTGTGTCCGCGGCACCTGCCGCGACGCCGCATGTCGCGCAGCCGAATGTGAGCCACGGTGCGCCGATGAATGCCCGTGCGCAGATGCCGGCGCCGCGTGCCGCTGCGCCTGCAGCGCCGCACGGCGGTGGCGGCGGCGCTCCGCACATCAACGCCGCGCCGCGTGGCGGCGGTGCCCCGGCCGGTGGCGCCGGCGGCGGCCACGAGAAGCACTAGCGTTGCGATATGGAAAGCCCGGCCGTCGCGCCGGGCTTTCTGCTGCATCGATTCGGGTTCCCTGCGCGTACAATTTAAGAAAGTTCTTCGCGGGCAGATTTCACCGATCGTAAGATCTCTACCCAAAGATGCAATAATCCACTCGGGGCAGCGGGGGCACGGGAGGATGCGATGAGACAGAGCCAGGCGGAGACGCGCCGCCAGAATGTCGCGAAGCGGTCGATGACCAAAGAGGCCAAGCAGCTGGCCGGCCTGATTGCCGGACTGCGCAAATCCCTCGAGGGGATCCAAAAGGAACGGATGAGCACAAAGCTGACCGGCGCCGAAATGGGCATGCTCGACGAGCGCCGTAACAATCTGCTGCTCACCATCGCAGCCCTCGACGACCGCCTCTCGGCGGTGCAGGGGCTGATCGATCTCGGCCGTCCCCACATCATCCGCGTCCACTGATCGGGCCGCGGACTCAAGGTTATCGGTTTCGTCGCGGCGGCGACGAGGCCAGGCTTTGCTGCCGGCTCTGGGTCGCATAGGGATTGGCGTAGCACTGCGCGGACCTCCCGGAGGCCGTCGCGGCGCACTGCGCGATCGTCGTAAAACTGCAATCGATATTGCTGCCGTCGATGGTGTAGACCTCGATGCAGACGGGAAGGCGCGGGTCGTAGGTCTGCGCCGCTGCCGGCGCCCCGCCCAAGGTGATGCCGAGCAGGCCCGCGACAAGCTGAATCGCATTCATGATCGGGCGCACGATCACCTCCGTCTGACGCCGGAGCCACGCACAACGCTGCCTGCGGATGGCACCAAATTGCCACGCTCCCGGCGAATTGCCGCCAAAGCCCGCTGCCACGAGGGGGCGGGTTCAGGGCAACGCAAGGGGATGCGCATTGGCCTACAAAATGGTCGCAGAACGCGACAATGAGAAGTACAGTTTCGCCCGCGAGAGCCGGCTGCTCATCGTAGCGAAGGCAAAAGTGTGGGCGAGCGAGGGCTGGCACGTCGTCATCACCGACCAGGACGGCAAGGCCTATACGCCATCCGAATTCGATCAGTTGCTGGCGGCGTGACCGCAGGACGGGAGATTTTTGACGTGTTTTCTTGACGCGAACCGGTCATTCACTTCGCTTGAAAACGCTCTGGGGGACGACGTTGACATCGCTATTGCAGCCGGGGCGCGGTTTGATCGCGCCCTTGACCATTGTTGCCGCGGCCGCCGCACTGACGGCGACGGTTGCCTCCGCGCAAAACCTCGATGCCGGCAAGTCGCCCGAGAGGCTGTTTGCCGATGGTTGCTCGACCTGCCACCGCAGCCCCCGCGGCCTGGCCAAGGGGCGCTTCAGCCTGACGCTGTCCTGGTTCCTGAAGGATCATTACGCAACCAGTTCCGACTCCGCCAAGGCGCTCGCGGCGTATCTTCAGTCCGTCGATGCGCCTCCGCCGCGCGCCGCGGCCAAGCGTGGCGCAAGGCCGTCCAAGTCCGCGCCGCGTCCGCCCAAGCCCGTGCAGAGCCAGTAGCCGACACATTTCTGGCCGCACCGCGGATGGAGCTTCGCTCCATCCGGGCCGGAAAGGCAGGAGAGCGGTCGCTATCCGCGCCGATGGGTCTGCGCGATCAGCCGGTCGTGCACGGCGCGCAAATCGGCGCTCATGCGTGTCTGCCCGGTCGTCACAAAGGTCAGCCAGGCTCCGTCGGCAGCGAGACGCACGATCTGCAGCTCGGCGGTGCCGTCGGTTGCGCGGTGGCGCTTCAGTCGGGCCTTCATCCAGTCGCTCCAGAGCCGGCGCAGTGAGGGATCGGTGACGACGACCATGCTCAGTGCCGCCCACGGCGTAGCGAAGCCGAAGGCCTCGCCGGTGAACACGGCGTTGACATAGGCGCGCGTAAAACTCCCGCGCGGCTTGGGATCGGCTTCGATGGCGGCGTCGATCTCGGTATCGACCCGGCCGAGCAGGTCGGCGAACAGCCCCTCGATCAGCGCCTGCTTGCTGCCGAAGTGATGAAACAGCCCGCCTTTGGTGACGCCGGCCGCCGCCGCCACCGCCTGCACGGTGACGCCGGCGACGCCATGGTCCATGGCAATGGCCGCGGCGCGATCGAGCAGGGCGCGCCGCACCTGTTCGGGCTGCTTGGCGCGGGTATAGGCGTTTCCCGGCATCAATGCGCCGTCGTCTCCGAGAACAGGTTGATGATCACGACCCCCGATACGATCAGGCCGATGCCGACGAAGGCCGCGGCGTCCAGCATCTGGCGGAACAGCACGAAAGAGACGGTCGCGGTCAGGATGATGCCGACACCGCCCCAGATCGCATAGGCGATGCTCAAGGGAATGACCCGGATCGCGACCGACAGTGCGTAGAACGAGGCGACGTAGAACAGCACCATGGCCAGCGTCGGCCAGGGGCGCGTGAACTGCGCCGACTGCTGGAGGAAGGCGGACGCGGTGACCTCGAAGACGATGGCGAGAGCAAGCGCTGCATAGGCGTTGAAGGCGGAGGTCATGTCGGGCTCGGGCATGGCAAAGAAAGATACCGCGCGGTAGGTATGTTTAGCATGCAGAGCGCGGCGTGGCCGTCGATCGTTATCACGTGTCCGTGACGAGGCTGCGACAGGCGCGGAAGGCAGGCGAATGCCGCCGCTGGGTGAATCGTCGGCCCGATATCGCTTCTGATTTCGGCGCATGACGGGTTAGCCTCGCGGGAGAACCGCGGGCACGGCGATGCACTGCTCGCCGTCGCCGAGGCGCGTTTGCCAAAGGCGCCCTGGGACCCCGCATGGATGGAGCCGGGCAAGCGCGAGAGCATGCTGGCTGGGGTCCGCGTCATCGATCTCGTAGTCGATACGGTCAGGCCAGGCCAAGCTCAACCAGGACAAGAGCGATGCCGATCACGTCGCGATCGCGGGTCGGCTGGCGCGGTCGGAGGAGACGGCGCACCGGCGGCTGGCGCGGAAGATGCAGGCGCTGCGCCCAGGGCTTGGGTACGATTTTTCGTGATCGGGGCTGCGCTTGCCTTGCACCGCGATTGACCTTACGGACCTCCGCATGCTCGTCATCTCGATTCAAAGCCAGGTCGTCCACGGCCATGTCGGCAACAGCGCTGCCGCCTACGCCATGCAGGCGGAGGGGGTGAACGTCGCGGCGGTGCCCACCACGTTGTTGTCGAACCATCCGCGTTATCCGAGCCTGCACGGGCGGGTGCTGGAGACCGAGCTCGTCGCCGACCTCCTGAAAGGCGTCGAGGAGCGCGGTCTCGTCGATGAGGCCGCGGTGCTGGTCACGGGCTATCTCGGCTCGCCCGGCAATGCGGCTGTCGTCGCCGATTTCGTCGAGCGCGCCCTGATACGCAATTCCAGGCTCGTCTATCTCTGCGATCCCGTGATCGGGGACGACGGCCGCGTCTATGTCGCCGACGGCATCCTGGACGTGGTGCGGCGCCGGCTGCTGCCGGCCGCGAACCTGACGACGCCGAACCAGTTCGAGCTCGAGCTGCTTGCTGAACTCCCGATCGCGGATACGCAGAGCCTGCGCGCGGCGTGCGCGACGCTCGCCGGCGAGGGCCGCATCGACGTCGTTGCGACCGGTTGCACGCTCACCGACACGCCTGACGGGCAGGTGGAGACGATCCTTTGCGCCGACGGCCAGCTGTCACGCTTTGCGACGCCGCGACTGCCGATCCGCCCCTATGGCACCGGCGATCTGCTCGCCGGCCTGATCGCGGCGCATCTGGCCAAGGGCAAGGCGATGGAGGCGGCAGTACGGCTCGCGGTCGAGACCCTCTTTGCCGTGCTGGTGCGCACGCAAGAGGCCGGCACGGCCGAGATGCGGCTCGTGCCGCTGCCGACGGCGGGCCGCAAGCCGTAACGGCTCAGGTCGCGCGCTTGCCGATCGATTGCGCGGATCTCTGCGGCTTGGCCGAGGCTTTCTGCTCACGCGCGGCTTGCGCCTTTGGCAGCTTGGCATGCGCCACGGCCCGCGCCTTCTTCGGCCTGGCGCTGGCGACGTCCTTGCGGTCCGCCGTGCCACGCTTCGAGATGTATTCGGCGCCATCGATCGGGCCGACATGCGGCGGATCGCGGTCGAGGTAGGGCCGGCCGATGCCGAGCGCCTTGCCGTTGGCGTCGACCCATTTCCACAGCACTTCAGTCGAGACCCAGCGCTGTGCGCGGTTGTTGCCGGCGGTCGAGACGATGTCGGCCGCCATGCCGTGGCCATAACCGCCACGCGTGCTGCCGCCATGATAGGAGCGGTCGGAGGCGGCCTTCAGGCCGCTCGCGATCGACTGGCGGTAATCGTCCCGGAACGCGCTGGTGATGCCCGGCGACAGGCCTGCGGCTTCTGCCGCGAGCAGCGTACGGAACAGCTTGCGCTTGAAGCTCTTGTCCATGCCGCCGATGACGTAGTCCATCATCGACATGTTCGCGTGCTCGGCCGCCTTGGGATCCTTCCAGCCGAAATCCTCGTCGACCAGCTTCGTGAAGCTGCGCATCACCGTGACCATCTTGCCCCTGCGCTTGATGGTGACTGCGCGGCGCTCCTGCACCTTGATGGAGTCCTCCTTGGGCGTGCGCTGGTAGAGTGCCCAGAGATAGCGATCGATACAGGCGTCGATGACGAAGCATTCGTCGAGCACGGCGACGGTGTCAGCAGGTGGTGACGCCTTGCTCGCTGCGGGCGCCGGCCCGGTCGCGAGAGAAGCGGGCGACAATGCGTCCGTGGCCACGATCTCGGCGGGGTCGGCGGATGCGAGCTTGACGGGGTCCTGTGCCGGCGCGGCCTCGCTGGCCGCGGGCGCGGGCTCGGGCAGGATTTGCGGTGCGGGCGGCTCGCTCGGGAGGATCAGCGCAGGATCTGCGGAAGCGAGCTCGATGGCGGGTGCGGACACTTCGGGCGCCGCTGCCTCGGTGACCACCGGAAGTGGCATCGCGGCAGCAGCGGCGGCGATGTCGGCAGTCAACGCAATGCCATCCTCGATCGTCGCAGCGCGCGGAACGTCGGCGAGATCGAGACGGCCGAGGTCTTTCGCACCCGAGATTGCCACCGCATTGGCGCCGCTGTTCTCGATCAGGGCAGGGGAATAGGCGGACAGAGAGAGCGCCAGCCAGCCGGCCATGACGGCCGAGGGGCAGGCGACTGCCACCAGAAGAGACCGCCGATCATTCATGATCCCTGCCTCCAAACGGTTCTGCCCCGGTTATCTTGGCGGGCAGTCTTGCACAGAAAGGCACGCAGCACGCCATTGTTCGGGGGACCGTGTGGCGGCGCAATGGCGCAAATCGCGAAAACGGGCTTTTTGGGGGAAGTGTGGCCTTGGTGCCACGCGCGGGTTCCCGCCGTTGCCACTTCGATAAACGCGAAGCGGACGGATTACGGCAACTTTCCCGAGGGGCATGGCGTTTGTCGGCCATGACGCAATCCTCGCTTCGTCCCATGGACGCCTTCGATCCCACCGAGCCCGCCATCCTCCACGAGCGTCTCTCCGGCCGGATCATCACCTGGACCGCCGATCAGGCTGACGATTTTCGGCGGGCCAGCCGCCTACGCGGCGACGGGACCGTGGCTTGGAAGAGCTATGTCTTCGACGGCTGGGGCGATGTCCTCGGTGGCTGACCCGCCGAACCGGGAGGCGCTGGCGCGGCGGCAGCGCCAGGTCCCTCGAAAACGGGAAGGCCGCCCCAGGGGGCGGCCATTCAAGTCTCAAGCAGCAATGCAATCAAACGCGTCGTCGAAATGCCAGCCCCGGGTTGATGAAATAGCTACGCGATACAAAGGCCTGCCCGGCAGAAGGCAGATTACACATTTTTCCCGACTGGGTAAGGGGGATCGTGTGCTCCAGGGCAGGAATCGGCATTAGCGTTACCAGGGCCGGCCTGCCCCGTGCTCAGGCCTTCCTCACGAACTCCGATTTCAGGTTCATCGCGCCGATGCCGTCGATCTTGCAGGCGATGTTGTGTCCGTCGCTGGCGTCCTGGAGGCGGATGTTGCGAACCTTGGTGCCGCCCTTCACGACCGAGGAGGAGCCCTTGATCTTGAGGTCCTTGATCACGATGACGCTGTCGCCGTCGCTGAGCACATTGCCGTTGGCATCGCGCACGCCGGCGTCCGGCGCCGTGTCGGCGGCCGCATCCGCCGTGCCGCTCCATTCGTGGCCGCACTCCGGGCAGACCCAGAGGTCGCGGTCCTGATAGGCGTGCTCGGAGCTGCACGCAGGGCATTTCATCGTGTCGGTCATGTCTGTCTCGTCTGGCGCTTCGTTCGCGGCGCGACCGTAGGGGCGGGAACCGGCAAAGCAAGCGAAAGCTGAAGGATGCCGGGCCGGTCGTCGTCTGCGGGTACGACGTCACCGGAACAGGGCCACGAAGATCACGTAGAGCCAGCCCAGGATGCCGTGGATGATTGCCCACAGGATCGAATGGTTGTCGGTGTAGGAGATCGCGATGGCGAGCGCCGAGCCGAAGCCCACGCCATATTTCGCACCCTCGACGCGGACGCCGTAATAGCGATTGCCGTTCATGGTGATCCTTCCGTTGTTGAAGCCGTGATTCGCAGTGCCGTGGTGGAGACGTCGTGTTCTCTTGTCCGATGGACTCCCCGCTCGCTTGACGCAAATCAATTTGGAGACGCCGCGTAGTGCGGGCTACGCTTCGCCGGCCAATCGCGCAATGGGCCGCCATGACCTTCCTGCTCAACATCGACGTCCCCGACGTCGCGCAAGCCACGACGTTCTATACCGCCGCCTTCGGCCTCGCCGTCGGCCGCCGCTTCGGAAGCGACTTCGTCGAGCTGCTCGGCTGGCCGGCGCCGGTCTATCTGTTGACCAAGCTGGCCGGCACGGTTGGCGCCGGCGGCGACCGCCGCCGCTACGAGCGGCACTGGACGCCGGTGCATATCGATGTCGTGGTCGACGATGTCGATGCCGCGGTCGAGCGCGCGCTCCGCGCCGGCGCGATCCTGGAGGCGCCCGCGCGCGATGCACCCTACGGGCGGATCGCCATGCTGGCCGATCCGTTCGGGCACGGGTTTTGTCTCATGGCGTTCAGCGAGCGGGGATATGACGCGTTGCTCGAGAGATAGTCGCGCGACACGAAATTGCTCATCAAACAGAAACATCGAAAACAACCCCATGCACAGTAGAAATCATCATTGATTTCGGAGTTCTGCGATACCGAAAGTCGGGTGACCCCTCGGGCGAGGCTGACCCCTCAGGGGAATGGCGCGGCGCGAGACTTTTCGAGCCTGCCCAACCGACTTCGGTGATACCGAACAGCATTTGACCCGTCGGGCAAAACAGGGGCATGATGGCATGGTGGCACTGGCGCGACGGCCGGGAACTGATGCGTCGCGGGGCGACATGCCGAAACAACTCAAGAGAAAGCTGAAGACCTACCAGACCTCGCTCGGCTTCTACGACCAGGCCGTTGCTGCGCCCTCGATGAAGGCGGCGCTCGAGGCCTGGGGCGCCAGCTCCAATCTGTTCCATCAGGGCGTCGCGAGGGAGACCGACGATCCCGACATCGTCGCGGCGACCATGGCGAAGCCCGGTGTCGTGCTCAGGCGGCCGGTCGGATCGGACGGTTCGTTCACCGAGAGCTCGGCGCTGCCGTCCGATCTTGCCGACGCCGGGGACAAGCCCAAACGCAAGCCCAAGCCGGGCAGGCGTGCCGCCAAGACGGCACAGAAGCCGTCCCGCAAGATCGACGGCCAGCAGGCGCGCAAGGCCGCCGCGGCGTTCGAGAAGGAGGAGCGGCGGCGCGAAGCCGAGCGCCGGAAGGAGGAGGCCGCCCGCGCCAGGGAGAGCGCGCGCCGGGAGACGGCGGTCGCCGCGGCCGAGGCTGCGCTCGACGAGGCGAGGCGGGAGCACGAGGCGCGCAACAAGGAGATCGAAGCCGAGCGGGCCGCTCTCGACAAACGTGCCGAGGCCGAAGAGACCCGCTGGGGCAAGCAGAGGACGAAGCTGGTGGAAGCGTTGCGCCGGGCGCGCAGGTAGGGCACGACGCCCCTCATCCTCGGTACATTTCCCGATGGCGGCAGGGCATCTGTCGGAACACCTAAGCGGCATTGGCTGCGTTCAAATTGCTGCCGCGCACTCCGTCCTCATCCTGAGGGCCCGCCACGGGCGTCTCGAAGGATGCGATGTGGCGCGCTATCCGCCACTCTTGTTCATATACGATAGCTGCGACGTGGAAGCGAATTCGCTTGCCTTGCCCAGACTCCTTTTGCACTCTGGCGGCGAGGAGACCAACGCATGACAAAAATGACGCTCGCCTGTGCGCTCGGAACGGCTCTGGTGCTGTGCAGCCAGGGAATATCAAGTGCGGAAGCCCGGACGCGGAAGGCCGTCGTCGTGCGCGCACCACAGGAGAGGCTCATCGTCACGGCGCCCGTGCTGAGGCCGACGCCGTGGGACTACAATGTCATTCCCCGCTATCGCTATCGCCCGGAAGACGACCGGGTCGATCCCTACGGTCCGCCGCTGGTGCCGTCATATGTTCGCTATGAGGGATGGCGTTGGCCGTATTGGTGGTAATGATCGAAAATTCGTAACTTGTAGCCCGGATGAGCGAAGCAATATCCGGGACGTTGTGCCGAAGCATTCCCCGATGTCGCTTCGCTCACTCTGCTGTAATCCCCCACCCTCCGCCGCAAGCTGTAAAAACTGCCGCTTCATCGACTCGGCGCTGGCGGCATGGCCCATAACCATGAAAGGTTGTGCGGCGATGAACTCTTCATCACTGCGTGCGGCGTCAGTGATCGGGAAAAAATGGCAAAGCTGCGGCTGTCAAGAATAGATCAGTGTAGCGCGCCACTTACCCCCGTAATAAACCGAATACTGTTTGGGGTTCTGGGTGCGTATTGGGAGGCCAATCATGGCAAGTGTTGAACAATTGCGCAGACGGGAAGGCGTTAACCTGGTCCAGCTCGAGGCGGACATTGCGTCGGTACGCCCGGGAAGCTCTCTCGCTTCCATTGCTTTACCTGATTACGTCGAGCACACCGAGGGCGTCACGCGCGTCGGCGCGCTCAGTGCAGAGGCGGTCATTCGCGACTATGAGTCCGCAGCAAAGGAGATCGAGGCCATGGGCACCGAGCTGATCGACGCCGCGCAAAAATGCGAGGCGCTGACAGCCCAGGTCCACGATGCGATCGCCTTCATGCGGGAAACGGCGGCGGGCTATCGTGAGGAGGGACGCAAGATCTTCAAGCGCATCGAAGAATGCGCGCTGTTCACCGAGGACGTCCGCAAGACATGCGAACAGGTCAAGCGCAGAATGACGGAAGTCTCGGTCGGCCCGTCTTCCGATGACGAGCTTGATCAAGACTCCGAGCTGCCCGGGATCGCCGCCAAGGTGACGATGAGCGAAGTAAAGTGAGGCGGGCGTAGGTCCGGGTTAGCTCCGCAGGGTGGGTTAGCAGAGCGACTGCGCGAAGCGCAGCCGCAGGCTAACCACCCCGCGGCGCGCCTGCCCCTGCGCCTTGCGGCCTCACCAATCCGGATCGCCGTAATAAGGGCCGTAGGGCGGAGGCATCCACGGGCCTCGCGGCGGCGGTCTTGGCCGCCGGGGTGCGGCGTCTGGCACGTGCGGCCGGACACGCGGAGCCGCGTCGTTGTTCATCACGCTGCGCACGGCGGGCTTGGCTGCCGCAGACGCGGATGACGTCAGCTGCGTTTGCAGCGCCTGCACCTGCGCGACGAGGCGCGCATTGTCCGCCGCCTCCTTCTCCTGCGCTGCCTTGAGCTGCTGAATGGTGGCGGCCTGCTCACGCAGGGTCTGCTCGTTGCTGCTTTTCAGTTGCTCCAGCTTGCCGCTGATGCTCGCAAGCTCGCCCGTGATGGCCTTGAGCGATTGCGCGAGCTCGGACGATGACGCCTCGGGCGCCGTGGCGACAGGCTTTGGGGCGCTGTCGTTGTCCTTGGGCGCCGGCGGTGCGGGCAGCGGGCTCGGCCCATCCGCAGCAGCCAGGAGCACAGCCGGCGGCGGCGCGGGACTTTCCACCGAGGCGGCTTGAGGGGGCGCGTTCGCCGCCGGCGGAGCCCATCGTGCGATGATCGATCTGGCCTCATCGCGATATTGCGAAGCGAAGGCGGCACCGAGCAGGCCGATCGCCAGCACGAGGCCAACCAAGGCGCGCATCATGGTCCGATCTCCCTTCAGGCCTTGATCGCGAGGCTTGGTATTCGGAACCCCGGCAGCCGGGGTCGGGGCCTTGTTTCCGGACGTTGCGGCTGCCGTCGCAGCGGCGCTTGCGTGCGAGGCCCCCTTGCCCCCGCTGTCGCGTTCCATTCCGGAAACCAGCCGATCGAGCCGCGCAAGGTCTTCCTCTGCGCTCTTGATCCGGTCATAGGCCCGCGCCAGCCCGCCCTCGGCGCGCGCCTCGTCCGGCTTTGCTGTGTCGGGCTTGGTTGTCTCAGCCTTGTCGCAGTCAGGCTTGGGGTCGTTCGTGTCAGGCACCGATGCGCTCTCCATCCGGTCCGGCGTCATGGGAGGCAGTCCGATCTTGGGAAGGATAGGTCTCGCCGCTATCAGACACAACGCGCGTGCAAAGGAAAAATTATGGCGGGATCGGCACACGATGCGCGACACGGCGCTGTCGCGCGATCGCTTTGAATCCCCTGGCACCGAAACAGCCGGCGACTGCTTCCCCAGGCATCCTTGCGACGTGCTATGCTGTCGCGGGAGGAACCGCAATGAGGGTCCCTACCGCGATATTCGCCCTGCTGCTTGCAAGTCCGGCCGCCGCCCAGGAGTGCCAGACATGCTCAATGGCGGACGCCTGCATGAAGGAATATGCCAAGGCGACGTCGGAGGCCCAGCGGGCCACCAGGCAAGGCATTCGTGACTGGAAGCAGAACCTGGACAGAAAGGCCTCCGCTGAATTGTCCAGCAGGGGCATCCTCGCATTGCAAGACGCCATGGAGGCACAGGTTCGTACCGAGCTGGAGCGCCTGAAGGAGTGCCTCGCGAAGATCAGGTAGGGTGCAAAGGAGGATCCGATGAAATCGCTTTTGCTGCTTACGGCGAGCGGCCCGCTGCTTGTCCTCACCTCGCATCAGTCCCTCGACGATCTGAAGCTTCTCGGGGTGCTCAGGCAGAAAGGTATCGGCAAGTTCGTCGCGTTCGAGGTTCCCTTGTCGCTCGCAAGGGAGCGTTACGGCGGGCACTTTCAGGCGGTTGAGAGCAACCTGCACGAGACCGATGATTTGAGAGTGCTCGACTTCAATGGCCAGCGGGTGTTTCAGCTCTTCCGTTTCGAAGAGCTCGGTTCACCGATGCTGATCGAACCGTCGTGACCGGTTTTGCCTTGCGGCATGATCCGTTTCGAAAACCCGTTCATGTCGTTGCGGCAGCGATAGGGAGCAGTTGCGCCGCGCGGGTCTCACCACGAACGTTCCGCTTGGGGGAACAGGCGCTGGTTCAGTCCGTTTCCTCTGCGGGGCTTGTGAGAGGAGGACGACATGAAAACCAGCATCATTGCGCTTTCAGCCGCCGTGGTCATGGCGACAGCCCCAGCCGTGTTTGCTCAGGGTGTATCGAGCAAGACGCCGGGTCATGAGATGCAGCAAATGGGTTCCAAGACAGGGCAGCCGGGCGCTTCCAGCTACGCTCCCGGACATCAGAAGAAACATCACGCGAAGGCCGCGAAGAGCACCAGCCCCGGGGCGTCGAGCTACGCTCCAGGACAAACCACAGGACAAACCACCGGCGCGAATACAAGGCCGAGCACCGGCTCGACCACGAGGCCGACCGCCGGCTCGAAGTCAGGGTACTGAACTCCAGGCGGTCCTCAGGTCGAGGCACTGATGGGACACAACGGCCGGTCGGACGCAGGATGGGTCGAGCCCCTCGAGAGACCCCACACGTCAAATGGTGGGTAGGGCTTCCGGTCGTCAGTGACGAGTCGCGCGGATTTCGAGCGTGGTCTGGGTGAGCCTGGCCACGAACCCCTCGAGATGCATGACCCTTTGTCTGGCCAGTTGTTCATGCAACACGGCGATCTTCTGGGATTCGGCAACAAAGGAGTCGCACGCCTGTTTCGCGTACTCCATCTGAAGCTCAAAGGCCTCGACGGGTGAGCGCGCCGTCGCGAGCTTTCCCAGGAAGGTCCAGGCGCGCTCAAGCGACGTCTTGATGTAGCCGCTATAGGCATCGGCAATCGCCTGCGTGCCGGCCGGGGAGGGCTCCGCCGGTACGACGGGCGCGCTGGCATCGATCTCTAGCCCGGAGGGCAAGGCTGCAGCCGAGGGCACCTGCGCATCGACCGCTCGGCTCGTCTCTACCTCTTGCTCGGTCTCTTGCCTGTTTTCTTGCCTGTTTTCTTGCCTGTTCTCTTGCGGTTTCTCCTGCTCGTTCTCCTGGCTGATCTCCACCGCGGCATCCGGCAATGGATGCGCCGCAGTTTCGTGTTGCTCGACGGCCCCGGTCCGTTGCCCGGCCTTCTTCTTCCCGCCGCGCCGGCCGGATTTTTTCGTTGGCTTATTTTCTACCGTACTCAACATTGCAAATAGCTCCTGAATATCGCTCAAGCCGCAAGCCTCCGTCGCGTTTGCGCTGAAATCGCGATTGCGGGTTGTCGCTTGCGTGGCGGCCATGTGGTGAGATTTGGTCGGGCATGGGCAGGGCCGCGCGGAGCGCAGTCCCTTGGCGGCGTGCGCAGAGGTGTTGGGTTACGCCGCGCCGGGCCGCGCTTCGCGCGACCGCCAGCTGATCCACCCTGCGGATCTACGGATCCGCCGCCGCAAACCGCAGAAATTGCCGCCTCATCGCGTTGACCTTCCCGACATAGCCCGCGACGAGGTGATCGCCGCAGCGTTCGCCTGCGATCATCTGAAACTTGCGGCGCGCATAGGCCGCGGCGGGACCGGCGCCGCAGAGATGGATGAAGGCGGCCAGATCCTGCCTCTGCTCGCGGCTGGCCTTCACGTCGCCCGCGAGGCCGAGAACCATGGCCACCTGGCGGTCCAGATACACCGACGTCAGCTCGATGGCATGGCTCGGGATCGCGCGAAAGTAGAGGAATGCAGACCCGCATCCGGTCTCCGTGACCGCGTTGCCGCGGACACAGGACCGCGCAGCTTCACGGTAGGCCGGATCGGTCATCTGGAAGAGCCCGACGGCGCTGGAGGCAGGGCGGTAGATCGCGAGCGGATTGAAACTCCATCGCCAGCGCCAATACGTGCGCGCCACCGGATTGCCGGAACTCTCGACCTGCGCAAGTGCTGCCAGCAATTGGGGTGTGATGGTGGCGGTGGAATAGGTGCGGAAGAGGGGGCCGTAGTGACGCCAGGTCTCGGCGGGGTCCTTGTCGAGGGTGTTGCCGATGAGGACGAAGAGTTCGGTTGGCTTGCGGGTGACGTGGTAGGCGATGTTCAGGAGTGCGAGGGCTGCGAGCAGGATGGCTGCGACGGTTGGGATACGAACCAACCGTGGTGCGCGCGAGAATTTCTTTCGTGCCCACCCGGCTCGCCACCTAAAGCTGCGCAGGCGAGGAAAGAGTGGACGATTGAAAACGGACATTCAGGCGGACTGTGCGGGTGTTGGCGGGCGTAGCGGCAGGTTTAACGGCAGTGCGCCCAAAAAATGTCATACCGCAATTGTGAATTACGCCACAGACGGCGGCCGTCCAGTCTGTTTATCTGCCGCCAACCGGCCTCTCATGCGCGCGTTTGGCATTGCGCATCTGGCGGCTTCGCATTTCGAAATTTCTGGGTGATCGCTATGGGCGTTTTTCATCGCACGGCCATGCTTTGCAGCTGCTTCATCGAGTCCACCATGAGCGGGTGTACCGAGAGATTTCGTGTGCGCTGAACAAGTCGCACAGGATTTTGTCGAGGCCCCGCCGGTAACGGACGGGGCTTTTTCATGTTCGCAAGCTACCCATTCCGCCCGGCGGAGCCTTCGCGAGAAGGAGGCAGGGTCGTGTGGGAGTATTTTGGACCCGATTTCGCTTTCGACCTGGTGAAAGGAATGGTCGCCGGAATCGCCTCAATGGCATTCCAGGTCGTGGCACCACGAACTCTTCGTGCCGCGAAGCAGTTTCGCGCGCGCTGGGTTGCGAGGAAAGCGGCGAGGCGACTTGCGAGACGGGCACGCAGCAATGCGGTGGCCGATGATGAGCGGTGAGGAGCGAGTCGCCCGACGCATCAAGCGGATGAGATTGCTGAAACAAAAAGGGCGGCCTTTCGGCCGCCCTTTGCATATGTCATGTCCGGATCCAACGACCCTTGAGACGTTCTACCGCCTCACGAACACCCCGTCGTGCTTCCACACGTATCGCACTTCATGCACGTCCCGTTCCGCACCAGCGTGAAGTTGCCGCACTCCGAGCACATCTCGCCTTCGTAGCCCTTGGCCTTGGCTTCGGCGCGGCGCTCGGCCTTGCTGGGGACTATGGTCTGCGCGGTGCCGGCCTTGCTCCACTGCAGCTGCTCGAGCTTCTCCGTGGGGGAGAGATCGTGCTGGGCCTCCTGCTTCAGGGCGACGGCGCCTTCGATGGCATCGCCGACACGAGCCGATGCGCCGTGCGAGGCGAGAGCGGTGACCTTGTTGCCGCCGGCGGGGGCGCTGTCGTTGCCTTGCGAGACCGCGGTCGAGCCGCCGCGCATCACGACGAGCTTGTCGGTCCGCGAGCGGGTGAGGCCGCGCGAGACCAGCTTGGTGGCATGGTGGCCGCCGTCCTCGTCCGGCTCCTTGCCTTCCTCGACGCCCTTGCCGAGCGCGTCAAAGCCCGTCTCGTTGGGATCGACGTGGGCGAGGTCGAAGCGGGACAGATAGCTCACGGCCAGCTCGCGGAAGACGTAGTCGAGGATCGAGGTCGCGTACTTGATGCTGTCGTTGCCCTGCACGGGGCCCGCCGGCTCGAAGCGGGTGAAGGTGAAGGCGTCGACATATTCATCGAGCGGCACGCCGTATTGCAGACCGAGGGAGACCGCGATCGCAAAATTGTTGATGAAGGAGCGGAGCGCTGCGCCTTCCTTGTGCATGTCGATGAAGATCTCACCGAGACGGCCGTCATCGTATTCGCCGGTGCGCAAGTAGACCTTGTGGCCGCCGACGACCGCCTTCTGGGTGTAGCCCTTGCGTCGGTCAGGCATCTTCTCGCGCTCGCGCATCACGATGATGCGCTCGACCAGCTTCTCGACGATCTTCTCCGAGACCTGGGCGGCGCGCGCCGCCATCGGCTTCTCGTAGAGATGGTCGACCGCATCGTCCTCGTCCTCATCCTCGCTGATGAGCTGCGAATTGAGCGGCTGAGAGAGCTTGGAGCCGTCGCGATAGAGCGCGTTGGCCTTCAGGGCGAGCTTCCACGACAGCATGTAGGCGGACTTGCAGTCCTCCACCGTCGCGTCGTTCGGCATGTTGATGGTCTTGGAGATCGCACCCGAGATGAAGGGTTGGGCCGCCGCCATCATGCGGATGTGGCTCTCGACCGACAGATAGCGCTTGCCGATCTTGCCGCAGGGATTGGCGCAGTCGAACACCGCGTAATGTTCGGCCCTGAGGTGGGGAGCTCCCTCGACCGTCATCGCACCGCAGATGTGGACGTTGGCCGCCTCGATCTCGCGCTTGGTGAAGCCGACGGCCTGGAGCAGGTCGAAGCCGGGAGCCGCGATCGCCTCGGCGCCGATGCCGAGCTGGTCGCGAATGAAATCCTCGCCAAAGGTCCACTTGTTGAAGGCGAACTTGATGTCGAAGGCGGTCGGCAGGGCCTTTTCGACCTTGGCGATGGCTTCATCGGTGAAGCCTTTTGCCTTCAGCGTCGAGGCGTTGATGCCGGGCGCGTTGGAGAGCGAGCCGTGGCCGACGGCGTAGGCCTCGATCTCCGCGATCTCGCTCTCGCGATAGCCGAGCGCGCGCAGCGCGGACGGCACCGCACGGTTGATGATCTTGAAGTAGCCGCCGCCAGCCAGTTTCTTGAACTTCACCAGCGCGAAGTCCGGTTCGATGCCCGTCGTGTCGCAGTCCATGACGAGGCCGATCGTGCCGGTCGGCGCGATCACCGTGGTCTGGGCGTTGCGATAGCCGTGCCTCTCGCCGAGCTCGAGGGCCGCATCCCAGGCGGCCTTGGCATGGGTGACGATGTCTTGTTGCGGGCACGAAGCGTGGTCGAGCGGCACCGGGTTGACGCTGAGCGCCTCGTAACCGGAAGCCTCGCCATGGGCGGCGCGGCGGTGGTTGCGGATCACGCGCAGCATGTGCACCGCGTTCTTCTTGTAGCCGGGGAAGGTGCCCAGCTCGGCCGCCATCTCCGCCGAAGTCTTGTAGGTGATGCCGGTCATGACCGCGGTCAGCGCGCCGCAGAGCGCACGGCCTTCCTTCGAGTCGTACGACAGGCCCATGGTCATCAAGAGGCCGCCGATATTGGCATAGCCGAGGCCGAGCGTGCGGAACTCGTAGGAGAGCTCGGCGATCGCGCGCGAGGGGAACTGCGCCATCATCACGGAGATTTCGAGCACGATGGTCCAGAGCTGGCAGAGGTGCTCGTAGCCGGCGACATCGAACTGCTTCGTGGTGGTGTTGTAGAAGGTGAGCAGGTTGGCGGACGCCAGGTTGCAGGCGGTGTCGTCCAGGAACATGTATTCCGAGCACGGATTGGACGCGCGGATGTCGCCGGACGCCTTGCAGGTGTGCCAGTCGTTCATGGTGGTGTTGAAGTGCAGGCCCGGGTCGGCCGACGCCCAGGCGGCGTAGCCGATCTTCTCCCAGAGGTCGCGCGCCTTCAGCGTCTTCGTCACCTTCTTGGAGGTGCGGGCGTTCAGGTTCCAGTCGCCATCCGTTTCCACGGCGCGGAGGAAGTCGTCCTTCAGCGAGACCGAATTGTTGGAGTTCTGGCCCGAGACGGTGAGATAGGCTTCGCTATCCCAGTCGGTGTCGTAGGTGTCGAACTGGATGTCCTTGTAGCCTTGCTTGGCGAACTGGATGACGCGCTTGATGTAGTTATCGGGCACCAGCGAGCGGCGAGCCAGCTTGATTTCCCGGCGCAGGGCAGGGTTCTTCTCGGGGTCGAAGCAATCGTCGCCCGAGCCTTCGCAGTTCACGCAGGCCTTCAGCACCGACTTGAGATGCTTCTGGTTGATCTTGGATCCCGTGACGAGGGCGGCGACCTTCTGCTCCTCCTTCACCTTCCAGTCGATATAGGTCTCGATATCGGGGTGGTCGACGTCGACGACGACCATCTTGGCGGCGCGGCGGGTGGTGCCGCCCGACTTGATCGCGCCGGCGGCGCGGTCGCCGATCTTGAGGAAGCTCATCAGGCCGGACGAGCGGCCGCCGCCGGAGAGCTTCTCGCCTTCGCCGCGCAGGCGGGAGAAGTTGGAGCCGGTGCCGGAGCCGTATTTGAACAGGCGGGCCTCGCGGACCCAGAGGTCCATGATGCCGCCCTCGTTGACGAGGTCGTCACCGACGCCCTGGATGAAGCAGGCGTGCGGCTGCGGATGCTCGTAGGCCGACTTGGACTTGGTCAGCTTGCCGGTGAAGGGGTCGACGTAATAATGGCCCTGGCCGGGGCCGTCGATGCCATAGGCCCAGTGCAGACCGGTGTTGAACCATTGCGGGGAGTTCGGCGCGACCATCTGCATGGCGAGCATGTAGCGGAGCTCGTCATAGAAAGCCTGGGCGTCTTCGTCGGAGGTGAAGTAGCCGCCTTTCCAGCCCCAATAGGTCCAGCAGCCGGCGAGGCGGTCGAACACCTGCTTTGCCGAGAGCTCGCTGACGAAGCGCTCTTTCTCGGGCAGGAGGCTAAGCGCCTCGGTGTCGGGCACGGAGCGCCACAGGAAGGAGGGGACGGATTCCTCCTCGACCTTCTTCAGGCGCGCGGCGACGCCGGCTTTCCGGAAGTATTTCTGGGCGAGAACGTCGGAGGCGACCTGCGACCACTCGGTCGGCACCTCGACGTTATCCAGCTTGAACACGACCGAGCCGTCGGGATTGCGAATCTCCGACGTGGTCAGGCGGAATTCGATTCCCGCATAAGGTGACTGTCCCGAAGTGGTGTGGCGCCGCTCAATCCGCATGGTCTTGCCCCGTCCTTTTCTTTGACCGGTCCCGCCCCTCGTTGGGAGCGTGCCGGGTCGTCATTTCGCTTCGCGAGTCCTCCCGGGCCATTCGGCCCTTGGGCATCGCAGTTCAGCCGGTGGTTCCGGCCCAGTTTCTCCCGGCGCTATTCATCGATGCGTGCATCGATCATCCGCCGGCATGTCCACGCCCATCCGCCCCAACGGGATGCGCGCGACATGCGTTCAACGCCCCACAACGTCACTTCTTCAACCGATGCCATTCGAGCCTTTTGCCGGCCCGTTCTGGCGCCCGAAAAGTCCGCTTTCACAGGGCAGACAAGCCCTTATTCCGCTGCCTCTGGCTGGCCGGCGGAGTGGTGATTGCGAGACCCTTTGGGGGAGTGCCGGCGGGACGCAAACTCACTCGCGCCGAACGGACCGAAAGCTAGGACTCTCCGTTGCGCCCGTCAAGAACTAGTGCGAGTTCCTGAATCAAATACTAAATATGGTGGATTGCGGGGGATAACAGGGGGCAAGCCCGCGCCTGTTGTTGTGCCAAGTATCAGTGAGTCCTCAGGGATTCCCAACCGAAATAATTTGCATGCCGTGATGATGCGGACCTTCATCCCGCTGTTCACAGGGCAGCTATATTTTCGAGCGATGGGATTGCGTCAGCCGGACTCACGTAGCCCTACGGTGGGCGAGGGCAGGCATGCCTGCCGCGGTGGTGGTCGCCCAGGCGAATCCGGGCCAAGCTGACCTCGATTTTGCCGGACTGCCCACATGCATGATTCGACTCGCCGGGATGCGCGACCGCGCATCGCGCCGGCCGGCCTGATGTTCCTCGCGATCACCTCGATCGGCTGGGGCTTCAACTGGCCGGTGACCAAATTCCTGCTCGCAGAACTGCCGCCGCTGACCCTGCGAGGGGTTACCGGCGTGCTCGGTGCCGTGCTGCTGGCGGCGCTGGCGCTCGTCCGCCGGCAGAGCCTGAAGGTGGAGGGCGCGACCTGGCCGCGCCTGCTCACCGCCGCCCTGCTCAACGTCACCGGCTGGATGGTGCTGATGGGGCTGGCGCTGCTCTGGCTGCCGGCCAGCGAGGCGGCGCTGATCGCCTACACCATGCCGGTCTGGGCCTCGATCATCGCCTGGCCGGTGTTGGGGGAGCGGCCGACCCTGCTGCGCACGCTGGGACTGGCGATGGCCTTTGCCGGCCTTGCCTCGATCATGGGCGGCAACGGCATTGCCGCCAGCGCCGAGAAGCTGCCGGGAATCATCATGGCGCTGGGCGGTGCGTTCGGCTTTGCCGTCGGCACGGTGTTCTCGAAGAAGTACCCAATCCACCTGCCGCCGATCACGGCCGCGGCCTGGCAGATCGGGATCGGCTGTCTGCCGATCTCGGTCATCGGCCTGCTGGTCGAGACCACGCATCTGGGCAAGGTGACGACAGTCGGCTGGTGGCTGCTGGTCTATTCGACCGTGGTGCAGTTCTGCATCGCCTATGTCAGCTGGTTCGCCGCGCTGTCGCGCCTGCCGGCCTCCGTCGCCGCGATCGGCACCATGGCGGTGCCTGTCATCGGCGTCGTCGCTTCCGCGATCGCGCTGGGCGAGCCGCTCGGGGCAGGGCAGATCGCGGGGCTGGTGTTCACGCTGGCCGCCGTGGTGCTGGCGACGCGCTAGCCGTCCGGCCGCCCGGGTATCAGTGGTCCTGAGGCTCTTTCTCTCGCCGGCGTTGTCCCGAGCCCGGCGGTTTCAACGGCAGGTCAGCGGGTGCGACGGCAAAGCCTTCGAGGGCCTGGTCGTAGCCTTTGATGGCCCGCTGTCCGAGCGATACCAACGCAACGCTATCCCTGACCCTTCCAGCGATGGTGGGATCAGCCAGGATCTGCCCGTCCTTCGCGAGATTGCAGAGCCGCGACGCCAAATTCACCGCGGCTCCCATCGCCGTGTAGTCCAGTCGACCGTTATAACCGACCGTTCCTACCGTTGCCGGTCCCATGGCAACGCCGACACCAAAGCCGATCGCGTGGCCGGCGTCGCACCATTTGCCGGCAAGGAACTGCACCGCCCTTTGCAGGTCGATCGCGAGCCGGACCGCTTGAGTTGCCGGCTGTTCGCATACGACCGGGGCGTTGACCAGGAGCATGACTCCGTCGCCATCAAAGCCGATGAGCGTTGCCTCGTGACGGGTCGTCACGGCGCCGACGGCCTCGTAGTACTCGCGCATGACGGCCATGATGACGTCGGGTTCGTTGCGCGTGGAGAACGCCGTGAAGCCGCGCAAGTCGCCGAAAATGACGGCCACTTCACGTCGCTGTCCTTCGAGCAGTTCATGAGAATGCTCGACCAATTCGGCGACCTGTGATGGCAGGAACTGCTTCAGCCGTTCGATCCGCGCAGATTTCTGCTGCGAGATCGCCAGTTCAGAAGCCATTTCGTTGAAGCGCAACGCCAGTTGCTGGAACTCGTCACCGCTGAAGATTTTGATGCGATGCTCGAATTGTCCGGTTCTGATCCGCTCCACGCCCTCTTCCAGTTGCTTGATCGGCCCGGACATTCTGTGCGCGCGCCAATAGGCGAGCGCCAGCGCGATAAGAACACCAAAGGCAATGAGAATTGACGAGCGCCACAACGCCGCGCGAATTGATGCAAAGGCTTCCGAGGCCGGCTGCATCGCGATCACCGTCCATCCCACATCGGCGGCCTGAACGGATAGCGCCACCACCGGGCTGCCTCGATCCCCGGTTATCACCGCCGCTCCGCTCGCCGCGCCAACGAGATGCTTGATCCGCCCGAAACTGCCCGAGCTGGCGCGGCCGCGCAGAACCAGACTGATATCGGGATGAGCGATCAGATGACCGGAGTCATCGACAACAATGGCATAGCCGGTCTCGCCGATTCTAATGGCTGCGATGACATCCCAGATCAGCTTCAGATTGACCTCTGCGATCGCAACCCCCGCAGCCGGCAGGCTCCCGGCAACCGCGATCCTCATGTAGGGCTCTGAATCTTGCTGGTACTGAACCGGTCCGTACCAGACCTTGTTGGCGCGTGCGCCCAGAACAGCGGGATCCATAGACATGTCAATGCCGCGCCCGGTCCTGTTCAGAAGCAGCCTGGACACAAAGACCCGTTCGGTGCCGGTCTCATCCAGAAGCGAAACCGAAACGATTGCAGGCACCTGCTGGAGGAGGCGCAAGGCATCGATCTTATGTTGCGCATCGTCTCCGGCAGACCAGGGAAGCTGCACCATCCAACCCAGCTGATCCCGGATGCCATCGGTGAACGCCTCGATCCTGTCGGACGCCGCGCGAGCATCGGCCTGCAGCACCGCGCTGATCTGGCGGCGCTGGTCTCGGTAACCGAAAGAAGCCTCGACCGCCGCGCCGAGTATCAGAGGCACGACCGCAGCGACAAACAAGGTCGCAAAGTACTTGCAGAACAGCGAGCGACGCGGGGGCATCGTCGAGGAAGAGGACTGTGCAGCACCGTCCGTCATAACTACTCTCAGGAGATCACCTTGCTGGCGCGAAACAGGATCGACGACACATTCAGGTCGATACCCAGAAGCCTGGCTGTCTTCAGATTGACCGCAAGTTCAAACTTCTCGGGGCGCATCACCGGAAGATCTGACGGATTTTCGCCGCGCAGGATGCGATCGGCGTAAGTAGCAAGCCGAAAATAGGTCGTGCGCTGGTTTGCGCCGTAGCTCAAGAGACCTCCTGCGTCACAATATTCAGACCAGCCAAACATCGAAGGCAGCCGGTGCGCGATTGCAAACTCCGCAATCTTCGCACGATGCACCAGCGTCACCGCATCGGGAAACACGAGGAGAGCATCCGCATCCAACTTGCCGGCAGCCATCAACCCATTCTCGATGTCGCCAGCGCCACAGAAGGGAACGTAGGCTGTCTCAATGCCGAGATTCCGGCACGACTCCAAAGTCGCACGCCATTCCAGTGGCTCTCCCGGATGGTCCGTGTTCGATAAGACCGCCAGTTTTCGCAGCTTTGGATAAATGTCCTTGATTAGCTCAACGCGCTTTCCTGCCAGCTCGAGCGACAGGAATGTGCTGCCGGTGAAATTGGTGCCGGGGTGAGCAAGGCTCTTCACCACACCCAAAGCCACCGGGTCACCGCTCAATGCAAACAGCACGGGGATGTCGGCGACCGCAGTCATGACGCGTGTCGCCGGACCGCTCGAGACCACAAGGTCGATATCCCCGCGCTGCAACTCGGAGACGATCTTGCGCAGGGCCTGCGGATTTCCAGGGGCATAATGCGTCTCGAAGGTTACGGTCTTGCCCTCGACATATCCCAGCGCGCGCATGCCCTCGCGAAAGCCGTCCAGGAAGGGATCCGGTTCGGACTGAGTCGAAACCCAGAAGATGCGATGCAGCTTGGCTCCGCCCTGCGCCCGTGCGATCGCAGGCCAGGCCAGTCCTCCACCAATCAACAAGATGAACTCTCGTCGTTTCATGCGAGCACCTGTCGAAGCTGCGCCGTCGATTCCGGCCGCAGACCAAGATCCTGCTGTGCATCTGGTGACTGCGCTCGGTGTCACGCTCCGCCAGCGGACTGTCGCGACACCGGCTCCAACCTTTGTCGCCGAGAGCATGCTCAGAGTTGGGCCTGTGAGACGATTTGTCCTTGAGATGCGCTTGATTTTTGCTTGAGACCGGCCCGATCGAGATCAAAACGGCCTTACTCCTTGCATGGCGCGGTGTCACAACACCTCCGGCACGGATCCGGGGGAGCTACGGCGTCTCAAGAGGACAACCGGAACTCACATCGTGAGCCAGTGCCTCGACCTCCTATATGGTGCGACTGCAATGCGCCTTCGGCAGTTCACGCGCTAGCCCACCGCCATCCCGCCGCCGTTCAGCGCCTTCCGGATCATCTCGGCGAGCTGGTTGCGGCGATAGGGCTTTGTCAGCAGCAGCACGCCGTCGTCGAGCTTGCCGTGGTGGACGATGGCGTTGTCGGTGTAGCCAGAGGTGTAGAGCACCTTCAGCCCGGGGCGGAGCTTGGCCACCTTCTCGGCAAGCTCGCGCCCGCTGATGCCGCCGGGGATGACGACGTCGGTGAACAGCAGATCGAAGGTCTGGCCGGCTTCGATCAATTCCAGCGCCGCCCGGCTGTCGGGCGCGGCGATGGTCTTGTAGCCGAGGCTCTGCAATTGCGCGGTGACGAAGTTACGCACCAGCGAATCGTCCTCGACCACGAAAATGGTCTCGGCACCGCCCTCGGCCTGCGGCACCACATTCGCGGCCGCGTCCGGCGCGCCTTCGCCCGGCGGCAGATAGAGCTTGATCGTGGTGCCGTGGCCTTCCTCGCTGTAGATCTTGATGTGGCCGCCGGACTGCTTGACGAAGCCATAGACCATGGAGAGGCCGAGCCCGCTTCCCTTGCCGACCTCCTTGGTGGTGAAGAACGGCTCGAACGCCATCTGCTGGGTTTCGGCCGACATGCCGGTGCCGGTGTCGCTGACCGCGAGCATCACATAGGGGCCGGGCCGAACCTCCGCATTGGCCTGCGCATAGGCCTCGTCGAGCACGACGCGGTGCGTCTCCAGCAGCAGCTTGCCGCCGTTCGGCATGGCGTCGCGGGCGTTGATCGCCATGTTGAGCACGGCATTGGTGAGCCGCGACGGATCGATATGGGCCGTCAGCGGCCCCTGTTCCAGTACCGTCTCGATCTGGATCTGCTCGCCGAGCGTGGGACGCAGCAATTTGGCGATGTCCGCAATTGCGGCGTTGATCTCGACGTTGCGCGGCTGCAGCGGCTGCCTGCGCGCGAACGCGAGCAGATGCTGGATCAGCTCGGCGCAGCGCTCGGCGGCATCGTCGATCAGGCGCGCCACGCGCTGCAGCTCCGGCTGCTGCTCCAGGCTCGCCACCAGCGTCTCCGTGTTGCCGGAGATGACGGTCAGCATGTTGTTGAAGTCGTGCGCGACGCCGCCGGTCAGCTTGCCGATGGCATCCAGCTTCTGCGACTGGTGCAGCTGCCGCTCGGTCTCGCGCGAAGTGGTCGCGTCGTGATAGACCAGCACCGCGCCCGAGATCTCGCCTTGCCCGTCCAGCATCGGCCGGCCGCTGATCATGAGATGGCGCACCTGATTGCCGCTGTGCGGGCGGACGATCATCTCGAGGTTTTCGAACTCCTCGCCGCCGAGCACGCGTGACGACGGCATCTCCTTGGCCTCCATCGGCGTCACGCCGTCGCCGTGGAAGACGTCGGACAGCGCCCGCAGATTGCCGAGGTTCATGCCGGTGCGGTGCAGCAGCATGCGCTCGGCGGCCGGGTTGGACAGAAGAACGTTGCCCTCGGTGTCGATAACGAGGACCGCCTCGGCCATGCTGCGAAAGGTGCTCTGGAGCACGTTGACCGACAGCCGCAGTTCGTCATGCGCGGTGACCAGGTGCTCGGTGCGCTCGGCGATTGCGGCCTCGAGCTGCTCCTTGGCGGCGGTGGTCTCCAGCAACGTGCTCTTGAGTGCGAACTGGGTGCGCTGGCTCTCGCGCATCACCATCACGACCAGCAGCAGGATCACCAGCGCGCCGGCGACGTCGATGCCGAGCAGCACGATGCCGGTGCGGCGCGAATCCTGGGAGCGCGCGGCGAGGAGGCGTTCCTCCTCTGCGCTCAAGCGGTCGAGATTGCCCATCACCGTGTCCATCAGGCCGCGGCCCTCGGCCTTGTCGTTGAGCGCGGCAATCCCGGCCTGGTCATTTGCGGCGCGCAGGCGCATCGCCTCGGCGGCGATCCCGATCCGGCGCAGCGCCAGCGGCTCGGTGCCCTCCAGCAGCGCGACCTGATCGGGATTGTCGCGCAGGCCGTGCTTGAGATCGGCGAGGGCCGGCGCGATCTGGCCGTGTACCGCCTCGAACTCGTCCTTGAAACCCGGACTGCGATAGAGCTCGTAGCCGCGCGCGGCGCTTTCGGCGCGGCGCAGCAGCACGCGCAGATCGGAGATCTTCTTCTGTACCTGGACGGTGTGATTGACCCATGCGGCCTCGGACCGCGACTTCACGTCGAGGGCGATCGAGGTTGCGGTGATGATCAGGAGGATTGCAAGTCCAGCACCGAGAATGACGCGCTGCGTTGGAATCAAGGGGCTTCTTTCTTGTCCTTTGCGCTCTCGCCGGCGAGACATTCCCGAATGCTGGTCAGCAGCGCTTCCGGCGTGAACGGCTTGCGCAGGCAGCGGCTTGCGCCGAGCTCCAGCGCCATGCGCAGGAAATCGGGAGAGGGCGAGGCGGACGAGGCGAAGGCATAGCCGGACATCGCGATCAGCGGGATCGCCGGCGCGCGCTCGTGAAAGATGCGGATGGATTCGAAGCCGCGCATGTGCGGCATGAAGATGTCGATCAACATCACGTCGTAGGTCTGCGACTCCAGCGCAGCCAGTCCGGTTTCGCCGCCGTCAGCCAGCGTCACGTCGAAGCCCTGACGTTGGAGGAGGACCTCGATGGTCGCGCCGACCATCGGATCGTCATCTACCACGAGGATACGCGGCATGACACTTCCCAGTAGATCGAAGTCCCCACCGGCAATGGTGATATCCGCGAATCGTGGCTCGGGTCAATTTTGGATTGGATCAGGTAGATATGCACGGTGTGGTGAATAGAGGTTCCGTTGCGTCAGATTGTACGCAAGTTGCGCCGCGACGTTCGAACACGCGAAACAGGTGACGGGTGTGACACTCGCGAAAAAGGCGCCGCATCGCTGCGACGCCTCTTCCTTCAAACATGTTCGGTCCACTTACGGGCAGGGATGACGCAGACCGTCATAGCCGAGATAGGTGCCGGAGGCCGGATCATACGATCTGTAAAGCTGCGCGCAGTAGGCTACGGAATCTCCGCCACCGTCGGGCACCACCGCGACTGATGGCTCGTCATAGTAAGTGTTGCCATAGTAGTAGGGGTCATCGTAGTACCCGCCGCCGTAATAGGCATACGAGCCGAGGCCGCCGATCGCAGCGCCCGCCGCGAAGCCGGGCCAGAAGCCGCCACCACGATGATGCCAGCGGCGGCCGCTCCAATTGCCGCTACCGCCTTGCCAGTTGCCCGCCGTCGCAACGCTGCGGGTCCCGCTGAAGGATGGCGAGACGGTAGGACGGCTCGCCATGCCGCCTACGAAAGCGCCGCCGCTCGGACGTACCGCCGTGCCGGCCGCGAAACTGCCGCCGCTCGGGCGCATCGCCGCACCGCCTCCGAAATTGCCGCCGCCGCCGTGGAAGGCCGCCCCGCCGCCACCGATCCGCGCGCCGCCACCGCCGAAGTGAGCACCACCGCCCGCTGCAGGACGATTCTGTGCGAAGCCCGGGCTCGCCAACGGAAGAACCAACGCCACCGCCGCGGCGGCACCGAGAACTTTCAGACTTTTCATGTCAAAACTCCTTTCCCGGGGAGGCAAACCCTGTGCAGGGCGTGGAGTTCCTGGGATCACGCCGGTTTGCGCGTGAGGGAAGCGTCTCACCGGACCGCTGTACCCGGCATGAACGGATCAGGTCCGATTTGCGGCGGGCGGTTCTCCGAGGCAGCCATTTGCGGCGGGTCAGGCCGCACCCGGCGAACTGGACATTTCGCCGCCCGGATGGCATCAGGACCCGACGAAGCAGGGCCCTTGCCGCATGAAACAGTTCTTTCTGAAGTTCTTCACCTGGTGGAATGGCCAGACGTTTGGCACCCAGCTCTGGACCAAGCGGTACGGAGAGCTGGTCGGCCAGGACGAGCAGGGCAACCTCTATTATCGCAGCCGTGGCGGGGCGATCGATCCGACCCTTGGCTTTGAGCGGCGCTGGGTGATCTATAATGGCTATGCCGAGGCGAGCCGCATTCCGCCGGCCTGGCATGGCTGGATTCATCACGTCGTCGATACCCCGCCGACCGAGATCAACTACCAGCCTCGTGAGTGGGAAAAGCCGCACCAGCCGAATCTCACCGGCACGGCCAAGGCCTACCGGCCCTCTGGCTCGACGCTCGCCAGCGGCAAGCGTCCCAAAGCGACCGGCGACTACCAGCCCTGGACGCCCGGCTAGCTGCCTGCGATCTTCCCTCGTTCGACTGGATGCACTTGCATTCGCGCTACGCCGCTGTGGACAACGGGAACAGCGGGGATGTCGTTTGCGCGGTCGTTGCGCCGACCCGGGCGATGCGGCTCAATGATCCCATCTTGCGGAGATGGAAGACCATCGCGTTCGGTTCGGGCCACAGTTCGCGACTGTCCCGAAATGCAGCGGCCGCCGACAAGGACTCGATCGGGAGATAGGCCCCCGGTCCGGAAGGTCCGAAATCGCCCGATGTGAATGTGCAGCCGCCGTGAGACAGGAAAGGCCGCTCGGGAAACCGAGCGGCCTTTTTCTTTTGGTGCCGCGCGGCGCCCGAACCGGAGAAGGCGATTGCCGTGCTCCGCACCCCGACATGCGAGCGCAGCGAGGCAATCCAGACCGCCGGCGCAGAAAGATTCTGGATCTGTTTCGCTGCGCTCGCAATGACGATGCTGAGGCAGCTTGCCAAACTTTGCTGTCGGACCTCGCATGCCATGGCAGCAGCGCAAAGGGCGCTGCTGCGCGTCCGGACACCGAGCCGTCGTGCTCTACGACACCACCCGCTCAGCGGCACGCTTGACTGCATCAAGGCGGTAGGCCTGCAACGGTGCGATGCGCTCCTTGACGCGAGCAAGCACCTCGGCGGGCGCGGTATCGGGCGAGCCGGAATTGAAGGGCGGCGCCGGATTGTATTCGATCCCGAGCTGGATCGCCTCCGCCGTAGTGCGATCGATCAGGGTCGACACCAGCGTCAGCGCGAAATCGATGCCTGCGGTGACACCGCCGCCCGTCACGCGGTTGCGATCGACGCAGACACGCGTCTTGGTCGGCGTCGCGCCGAACTGGCTGAGCATCTCCATCGCGCTCCAATGGGTGGCGGCACGGTAGCCCTTCAAGAGGCCGGCGGCGCCGAGCGCCAGCGATCCCGTGCAGACCGAGGTGACGTATTTGGCGCCCTCGGCCTGCCGGCGCAGGAAGTCGAGCACCTGCTCGTCATTGAGCAGGTCGTCGGTGCCGCGGCCCCCGGGTACGCAGATCACGTCGAGTTGCGGGCAGTCCGCGAATGTCGTGGTCGGCGTCACGATGAGCGCGGAATCGCTGGGCACCGGCTCGATCCGCTTCCAGATCAGGTGCAGCTGGGCGCCGGGAACGGCGGAGAACACCTGCAACGGGCCGGTGAAGTCGAGCTGGGTGACGCGCGGGAACACCAAAAGACCGATCTGGAGCGGTGCCGACATGAGAACCTCCAAGGAAGAGCTTGACGGAGGCAAACTGGCATGATGCCCTTCTGTCCAAAATGGCGTAATTCCCTCACTTTCGGACATTTCGTTTGGAGCTGGCCCATGATCGGCATCCTGATCTTCCCCGACTTCCAGCTGCTCGACGCGGCAGGTCCGATCTCGGTGTTCGAGATCGCGGCGCGTGCGTCCGGCAAGCCGCTTGCGCTGCGGGTGTTGGCGGCGAAGGCGGGGCTCGTACGCAGTTCGTCGGGTGTCGAGATGATGGCGCGGGATCTCAAGTCGGCAAATGCCGTCTCGACGCTGATCATCGCGGGGGGTGCCGGCGTTGCTGAGGCCGCGCGCTGCGAGGTCACGCTGGCCTTCGTGCAACGGCTGGCCAGGCGCGGTGTACGGGTCGCCAGCGTCTGTTCGGGCGCCTTTGTGCTCGCCGAAGCGGGCCTGCTCGACGGTCGCCGCGCCACCACGCATTGGGGCCGGACGCGCGAGTTCGTCGCACGCTATCCCAAGGTGAAGTTCGAGCCGGACCAGATTTTCACCCGCGACGGCAATGTGTGGACGTCGGCGGGCATCAGCGCGGGAATCGACCTCGCGCTGGCGATGGTCACCGACGACCAGGGCGAGGAGATCGCGCAGGCGACGGCGCGGCAGCTCGTGCTGTACCACCGCCGCAGCGGCGGCCAGTCGCAGTTCTCCTCGCTGCTCGAGTTGAAGGCGCCGAACGGCCGCTTCGGCGCGCTGCTGTCCTGGGCCCGCGAAAATCTCGACGCGCCGCTCACCGTGGAGGAGCTTGCCGATCGGGCCGGGATGAGCGCGCGGCATTTTGCCCGCGCCTTCGCGGCCGAGACCGGCACGACGCCATCCAAGGCGGTCGAGCGGCTCCGGCTCGAAGTCGCCCGCGAGCGCGTGCAGTCTTCGCGCGAGGCGATCGAGCTCGTTGCGGAAACGACCGGCTTCCGCGACCCCGAGCGCATGCGCCGCGCCTTCATCCGAGCCTTCGGCCAGCCCCCGCAGGCGCTGCGGCGCGCGGCAAGGGCGGGATAGGGTGTGGACGCGTCATCCTTGAGCGCGTGCAGGAGGCGAGGTCCGCGTCGGCACAAAGGCGGACACCGATGGTGCAGAGGCGAATATCCGCCTTCAGATGGGCAGGAGCACGATTTCCGAATAAAGCCTGTCGAGCTCGCTGGCGGCGGTCAGTGGGGAGCGGAAGCACGTGCTCATCGGAAGTACCACGCCACGTGGCCGGACCGAAAAGAGCCGCGCCTCCGCGACGAGTGCTGCCGTTCGCTGCCGGCGCAGGATCGCCAGCTTGACGCGCTCGAGATGACGCACCAGCAGAGCCGGTGCACTACAATGCAGAATATCCGAATAGGGGATTTGCCGCGGCAGAAACCGTGCCAGCACTCCCAGCCGGCTCGCTGCAGGACGACGTTCGCGGCGTTTCACCACGAGATAGGCATGATCGGGCCCGTCGATGATGACGAGTTGCAGGCAATCGTAGGGCGCGTGATCGTCGAAGATTTGCTTTTGGTGGCTGGTCAATCTATCGCGGACCACGGCTGGATCGAAGCTGATCAGCGGCCGGGTCGAGGCGAACAAGGTCTCGGCCTGCAGCAATGGCGGCATGGCGATGCGCTGCGAGTCCAGCGGTTTGAAGCGTTGCGCCATGAGGGCAGCCCAGGATGACGGCTGTGGGGTGAAGCACGTATATGTGGCGTTCGCGTCATCCAGCATCGAGGCGAGCAGTGCCATGCCCCAGCCGCGGTACTGCGCGTTTACAACCCAGGAGGACAGGTTACGGACGAGGACTACCGCGTCGTTCACCTGCCGCGGGGCCGCAATGGCCCCGATGAACCCGACCAGGGCGTTGCCGTCGAAAAGCATGAAGCCGCGCCCGTGATCCGACCAGCCATGATTGAACAGGCGGCGCCATGTCGTTGCCTCGATGCGCGAGGCGCAAAACGTTTCCTCGAGAAAGTGGCAGACCGGCTCCACGTCCTCCGGGCCCACGGCACGGACATGCAGGCCCGATCGACCAAGCTGCCGGTCCGTCAGAGCCTCCGCGCCGGAGAGGACCGCGGACAGCCCTTCGATCGACGGCGCGCCCAAAAAGGCCGAAAGCGGCACCGGATGACCCGCATAGCTCTCGATCTCGAGGAGCAGGCTCACCACCGCCAGCGAGTCGGCGCCGGAGTCCAGAAGATTGTCGGACCAGCCGATGGGAGCGATGTCCAGCACGCGCTCGCAGATTGCCTGCAGGTCTTTCGGCAGCCGCTCGGCGTCGGGGATCATCCGACTGATGGCGGCCGGCTCCGGCGACGCGCTGACGGTTCGAGGCCCCCGGAGAACCGGATGGTTGCGAATGGCATCAAGGCACTCCGCGTTCTGCAGGGCATCGCGATTCCGTACAGGGCGGCCATTCACCGCATCCCGCGCTGCGAGTTCGGAACGCTTGCCGTTAAAAGTGACGGGAAGCGCCTCGACCTGCGCGATACGCGCCGGCACGAAGGCCGGCGAGCCGCAGCGTGCAAGCTTCGCGCGGATGTGCCCGGCCAGCGCCCTGTCGAGCACCACGTCTTTGCGCAGCACGAGCAACAGAACCATGCGCGTGCCGCCTGGCTCGTCTTCGGCTTGTTGCTCGACCGCCATCGCCTCGACGATCTGCTCGACGTCATCGAGGATGCGGTAGATCTCCGCGGTTCCGATGCGGATGCCGCGCACATTGAGGACGCCGTCTGAACGACCGTGCAAGCGCCAGCCCCCCTGAGGCGTGGCCTCGATCAGATCGCCATGTGTCCAAAAGCCGGGGTTCTGAGCAAAGTAGGCGGCGTGGAAGCGCGTGCCGTCGGCATCGCCGTGAAAGCCGAGCGGGCGCGAGGGGAAAGGATTGGCGCAGACCAGCTCGCCTATGCTTGCCTGCGGATCGTCAGGGGGCGGCAGCGAGCGGACATCGAGGCCGAGGCTGCGGCACTGTACCTCGCCGCGATGGACCGGCAGATCCGGATTGCCGAGGACGAAGCAGCCGATGATGTCGGTGCCACCCGAGATCGACTGCAGCGGGATTGACGTCTTCACCTTGCTGCTGACCCAGTCGTACTGGCGCGGATACAGGATGGAGCCGGTCGAGAGCATGGCGCGCAGGGCAGAAAGGTCGAACACTTGGCCGGGGCAGAAACCCTTCTGCTCGCAAAAGTGCAGATAGGCAGGATTGGTGCCGAAAACGGTCACGTGCTCCTCGGCAACGATCCGCCAGAACGTGTCTGCCGCCGCGAGCGGCCCGTCATAAAGGACAATCTCGGCGCCCGAAGCCAACGCGGACAGTTGCCACTTCCACATCATCCAACCACAGGATGTCTGGAAGAACAGCTTATCGCCAGGCCTGAGATCACAGTGCAGCCGGTGCTCCTTCAGATGCTCCAGCAAGGTGCCGCCGGCGCCGTGCTGGATGCATTTCGGCGGGCCCGTGGTGCCCGAAGAGAACATCGTGAACAGCGGATGGTTGAATGGATGACGGTGCCAGCCTGGCTCATCATTGCCGCCATCTTCATCACAGAGCAGGCCGGTAAGCCTGTGCAGCGGTGCCGTCTCCTCGTCGAGGTCGAGCGAGCCATCATCCAGCGCAATGATCGCCGCGAGGCTCGGCAGGCCGGCCGCCGCTTCGCGGACGCGATCGGCGACGGGGACTCCCGCATCCCATGGCTCCGCGCGAAGGCACCCGAAGAGCACCACGGGCTCGAGAGGGGCGAAGCGTGCCAGGATGGCGGGCACGCCCATGTCTGGCGCGCAGCTGGCGAAAGTCGCGCCAATGGCGGCGGTCGCCAGACACGCAATGACCGCCTCGGCATTGTTGCGTGCGATGGCCACGACGTGGTCGCCAGGGCGCACCCCGAGCCGCTGCAACGACTTCGCCAGTCGAGCAACCGTGAGGCGCAGCGCGCCACGCGTGAACCGGTCGCGGCTGCCGTTAGCGTGGCAGGCGGTCAGCGCCGGCTGGTCGGCAGTGCCGGTGAGGAGACACTCAACGTAGTTGAGACGGAGATCCGGGAAGAAGCGCGCGGTCTCGCAGGCATAACCGACGCAGACGGGCTCGGCTGCACCGTCCCGCGGCAAGTCCGACCACTCGAGGAAGAGGCGCCAGAAGCTGTGGTAGTCCTCGACCGAGAAGCGGTCCATCGCAGCGTGATCGCGCAGCTGTCGCCCCGTGCGGGCCTCGCACCATTGGCGGAAGGCAGTGAGCTGAGACTGTGCGACGCCATGCGCATCGGGACGGAACACTACTTCCTCCAACCCCGCTTTACGTAAGGCACGTGACAACCAAGCCTCTGCCAGCCACTGCGGTGCCTGAACGCCAGGATAGGCTTCGTATCCCGCGAAGAAATCATCCTGATGGGGTATATGGCGGATAGACGCAACGAGCCCCAGGTCGGCGGGAGTACTCCGTAATACCGACAGCAAGCCGCATTCCGGATTTGGTACAATCTTAGGTTGTTCGATTTGCCGCGGCCGCGCTGGCGGCGTCAGCAGCCCGCGCCGTCAGTCGCCGCGCGATCGGCGTCAGCAGATAGGGCGCAAGGTGGATCGGAAACTGCGTCAGCGCGAAATAGAGCCAGGTCCTGGCCGGCAACGCGCCGGCGGTCGCCGCCAGCATCAGGCCGAGATTGCGCTGTGACACCATCAGGCCGATCGCAAACGCACGCTCGGTCCCGGCGCGGCGGAAGATCAGTGTCGTCGCGGCGAGCAGGGTGAAATAGACCGCAAAGGCGAGCAGTGCGACGCCGATCGTGAACAGCGGATCGGCGACGAAGTCGTGCGCGAGGTCGCCCATCACGGCGGAGGCGAAGACCAGCAAAATCAGGATGTTGAAACCGTCGATCGGCCGCTTGTGGCGCCGGATCGCTTCGGCGCCGACGATCCAGCGGATCGCGGTGGCGCCAATCAGCGATATCGCGAGGATGCCGAGCAGCTTCAGGCCGAGCGTGAGCGGCGAGATGCTGAGCATGCCGCCGAGAAACAGGCTCGCGAGCAACGAGGCTGTGAACGGCACGAGCGCGGTCGCGCTGACCAGCGTGACCAGCGGAAGCGTGGCATCGAGGCCGATCAGCGCGGCGAGCGCGGGCGCTGCCATCATCGGCGAAGCCAAGGCCTGGAGCATAAGGGCGAGGAAGAGGCCGGGAGAGCTTCGGTCGAGCCCGCTGCCATGGGCGAGCAGACCGACGACCAGCGGCACGCCGATCGTGGTCCATGCCGTCGCGCCGGCGATCAGTGCGGGCCGGCGGAGATGGCCGTAGAGCGCGGCGAGATCGACCCGCATGAAGGAGATACAGAGCAGGCACAGGATCGCCTCGGTGACGTAGGGACGCAGCAGCGCGCCGAGCGGCGGCACCGCGACCGCGATGAACGCGACGGCCGCCACCGCGCGCGTGCCCTGGTCGCCGAGCCAGGTCAGGGCGCGCAGGGGGAGGGCGAAAGCGTTTCCAAGAGCGGAAGACATGCGAACGGCGTCTCAGCCCAATCCCTTCAACCACGCGCCGATCTCGCCGACGGCGACATTGGCCTGTCGCAACAGCTTGCCCATGGTGAAGAAGCCGTGGAACTGGCCGGGATAGTGCTTGTACGCGACAGGCACGCCGGCCTGCGTCAGGCGCGCGGCATATTCATCGCCCTCGTCGCGCAGGGGATCGGCGCCGGCGGTCAGCACGTAGGCCGGCGGCAGGCTCGCGAGGTCTTGCACGCGCGCCGGCGAGGCGCGCCAGTCGTGGATGTCGGCGGTGCCATTGAGATAGTGATCGCGGAACCAGCGTATCACCGAATGGGTCAGCAGAACGCTGGTCTCGGGATCGCGGTGCGAGCCGTGCGTCATTGCGAAATCGGTCGCCGGATAGATCAGCAGCTGGCCGGCGATCGCGGGGCCGCCGGCGTCGCGGGCGGCGAGCGCGACGACCGCGGCGAGATTGCCCCCGGCGCTGTCGCCGCCGATCGACAGGCGCGAGGCCTCGATGCCGAGCTCGCGCGCATGGGCGGCGATCCATCCGGTTGCGGCGATCGCGTCATCGGCGGCCGCAGGAAACTTGTGCTCGGGCGCGAGGCGGTAGTCGACCGAGATCACGATCAGCGCGCCTGAAACCGCGAGCTGGCGGCAGACGACGTCGTGGGAGTCGAGATCGCCGATCACCCAGCCGCCGCCGTGGAAGAACACCAGCGCGGGCGACAGGCCGTCGTGCCGGCGCGGCTCGTTCGGAACGTAGAGGCGGGCGGGGATCTCCCCGTGCGGCGCCGGGATCGCGAGCTCTGCGATGCGGGCGAGTTCCGGCGGCTCGGGGTTGGTGGCAAAGCGCGCCTGCAGGTAATAGGCGCGGGCCTCCGGTGCAGTCAGCGTCTCGTAGGCGGGGCGGCTGGCCTCCTGGAAAGCCTTGTAGACGGCGGCGGCGTCGGGATCGAGCACAACGGGCATCGGGGGCAACCTCTGAGCTGGTTTTGGTTGGTCTGTCCGGGAGGCGAATGCCCGGCTTCTTACCCGCCTTGCGCCCCGGGGAGGGAGTGTACGACTATCCCATCCGGGTGCCGGTCTGGCCAGATGGCGCCGGGAACGGCAGGGATGCCGCCCTTCCCCCGCCGTATTCGCCGTGTTAACCCGAGGGCCTGCGAGCGGCGGTATCCCCTGTAGAATGTCCAACAAGCCCGATTCGCTGTTGAAGCCGCGCGAGATGTTCAAAACCTTTACCCTGACGGGCCTTGCGGCACTTTTGGCCGCCACCGCGCTGACGGTTGCGACGCCTGCGCAGGCGCAGATCGGCACGATCTTCTCCGATCCGCCGCCGCGGCCGCCGGGCAGCATTCCGCGCGGCCAGCCGCAGCCTCAGATCCCTGATGACGACGAGGAGGTCCCCGAACTCCCGCCGCAGGGCCGCGTGCTGCCGTCGCGCCCCATGGCACCGCCGCCGGGCCGGCAGGGGAACGTCATGCCGGGACCGGTCGAGACCCAGCCTTTGGCACCGCCACCGGGCTCCACCGTCGCTCCGCCCAACCAGCCGCCCTCCGCCGCGATCGCTCCGCCCAGTCCGCAAGGCGCCCCGGCTGCGCCCGGTCAGCGCCAGCCGCAGCAGAAAGGCGGGCCGGGCGGCGCCGTGCCGCAGACGCCGGCGAGCCTGCAGCCGGGCGACGAGGTCGTGACCGAGCCGCCGGCCCAGAAGATCGTGAACAAGAAGGCGACCTTCTCCGGCCTCGACAAGATCACCGGGCGCATCATTAATTTCGACGAGGAGATCGGCGAGACCGTCCAGTTCGGCGCGCTGCGGGTGAAGACCGACGCCTGCTACACCCGGCCGGCGACGGAAGCCGCCAATACCGATGCCTTCGTCGAGGTCGACGAGATCACTTTGCAGGGCGAGGTGAAGCGGATCTTCTCAGGCTGGATGTATGCCGCAAGCCCTGGCCTGCACGGCGTCGAGCATCCGATCTACGACATTTGGCTGACCGACTGCAAAGAGCCGCAGCAGACCATTGCGACCGCGGCGCCCGATCCTGCGAACAAGCCCGCACCGCCGCCGCCACCTCCCGCGCAGAAGAAGGCCGCGCCCAAGCAGGCGGTGCAGCAGCGTCCGCCGCAGCCGTTGCCGCCACCGCCGCAGCAGCAGCCGGCGCCGCCGCCTCCGCAGCCGGAGCAGCGGCCGGGTCTGTTCGGTCTTCCCGGGTTCGGCCGCTAAGGCGCGACGAGATCGGGATGAATCTCATCGCGCTTCAGGTTGTTGTATGCGCATGATCATTTCGGAAAACCGCTACGCACTTTTCCGGATCATGCTTTAGGCGAGCTATCGATTATTGTCGCGAGGCGATGATCTCGAGCGCGCGTGCGCCCGGGATGGCGTCGCCGGACGAGAGCCTCAGGAAGTCGCCGGGATCACCAGCGAGCGCCTTGTCGAGCAGCGCAGTGTAGCGCCGCCGCGAAATCTCGACCGCACCAAAGCTCTTCAGATGCTCGGTGACGTATTGCGTGTCGAGCAGCTCGAAGCCGCCATGGATCAGCCGCGCCACCAGATGCACCAGCGCGACCTTCGAGGCATCGCGCGCGGTGTGAAACATGCTCTCGCCGAAGAAGGCGCGTCCCAGGCTCACGCCGTAGAGCCCGCCGACGAGCTCGTCGCCCTGCCAGGCTTCGACGCTGTGGCAATGGCCGAGCTCGAACAGGCCGCCATAGAGATCGCGGATGCGCTTGTTGATCCAGGTGTCCTCGCGCCCCGCCTGCGGCGCGGCACAGCCGGCGATCGTGGCCTTGAACGCGGTGTTGACGGTGACGCGAAAGGCATCCGAACGCACGGTGCGTGCAAGCCGCGAGGCCACGCGAAAACCGTCGAGCGGGATGACGCCGCGCAGCTCCGGCTCGACCCAGAACAGGGTTGGATCGTCGGCGCTTTCGGCCATGGGAAAGATGCCGCAGGCATAGGCGCGCAGCAGCACGGCCGGCGTGATCTCAGACGAGGCGGAATCGCGCGAAGTCATGGCTTGCGACAATAGCAGGATCGCAAAGCGGTTGCGATGGGGGGCGACTCAGCTCGCGGCGGCGCTGTTGGCCTTGTCCGGCGCGGCGGGGGTACGCTGGAACCGCAGCACGATGCGGGTTCCGGAATGGGTGGGGTCGCGCTCGACCGAGGCGTCGAGCTTGGTCGCCATGGCCGCGACGATGCGCTGGCCCATACCGGTGGAGCGCGGGTCGGCCTTGACGTTGTCGCCGACGCCGTCGTCGGCGATCGTCAGCAGGAGATCCTCGCCCTGCGAGGTCAGCTCGACATGGATCGGGCCGGCGCCGTCGGGATAGGCGTATTTCACCGCGTTCATCACCAGCTCGTTGACGATGATGCCGACGGCGACCGCGCGGTCCGGGTCGATCTCGATCGGCTCGGCCGTCAGTGTCAGGCGCGACATCCGGTTACCTTCGGCCGAGCGGCGCAGATCCTCGAGCAGCGAATCCAGATACTGGTTCATGACCACGCTCTTCAGGTCCTGCGAGGTGTAGAGGCGGCGGTGCACCTGCGCGACCGCAGCGACGCGGCCCATGGCGTTGGTCAGCGCGGCCTTGACCTCTTCCTGCGTGGCGGAGCTGGCCTGCAGGTGCAGCAGCGAGGCGATGATCTGGAGCGAGTTGCCGACGCGGTGATTGACCTCGCGAAGCAGGAGCTCGCGTTCGGCGGCCAGCGCGGCGTAGCGGTCGCGCGAGGCATGAATCTCGGCTTCCGCTTCCTCGCGTGCCTTCTGCAGCTCGGCCTGGCGCAGCGCGCCCTCGACCGCGACGTGGAGCAGGGGGATGAAGTCGCCCTTGACGTCCTTGACGAGATAGTCGGCCGCACCCGCCTTCAGCGCCGTGACCGCGATGCTTGAGTCTTGCGAGGCCGTGACGAACACCACGGGAGGGGCGTCCGGAATCGCCATGATCTGCTCGAGGGTGTCGAGGCCGTCGAGACCCGGCATGTACTGGTCGAGCGCCACGACGTCGATGCACCCACTGGCTCCCGCGCGGCGGATGTGCTCGAGGCCTTCCTCGCCGCTGGCGGCATGGACGACCCTGTAGCCGCGCCGCGTCAGGCCGCGTTCGACCAGGCGCGCCAGCGCTTCGTCGTCGTCGATATACAGCAGTGTCGGCGTTCGCTGTTTCATGGGGTGGCAGGCGGGACCTGGATGACCGAGAAGAACAGCCCGAGCTGCCGGATGGCGTTGGCAAAATTCTCGTAATTGACGGGTTTGATGATGTAGACGTTGCAGCCGAGCTCGTAGCAGCGCTTGATCTCCTGGGAATCGTCGGTGGTCGTGAGCACGACCACCGGTGAGGCCTTGAGATATCTGTTTTCCTTGATCTGCTTCAGGATGTCGATCCCGCTCATGTCGGGCAGGTTGAGGTCGAGCAGGATCAAGAGGGCATTGCCCTTCTGGGAAAGCCCGCTGCCGTCGGCGCCGAACAGGTGCCTCATCGCGTCGGTGCCGTTGGCGAACGAGACGATCTCGTTGTTGACGCCGGAGCGGCGGATATTGCGCTCGATGAGGCGGGCGTGCCCCTCGTCGTCCTCGATCATGATGATGGTGACTGGCTGCGTCATCGATCTGCGTTCCGGGTGCTGGCGTTCCAGGCGAGGGGCAGCGTGATGGTGAACGTGCTGCCCGCGTTGAGTTCCGACGATACCGACATGGTGCCGCCGAGACGGCGCACAAGTGCACGCACATGTGCAAGGCCTATGCCCTGTCCCGGCTTGTCCTGGGTTCCCGCACGGCGGAACAGGTCGAATATCCGCTGATGGTCCTTCGGATCGATGCCGCGGCCGTTGTCGCTGATCTCGAAGATGGCGTAGCCGAGCTTGGTCCGCCCGCGAATTCTGATCTCGCCGGGCACACCGTTCTTCAGGTACTTGATCGCGTTGTCGATCAGGTTGGAGAAGATCTGCTCCAGCGCAAGGCGGTCGCTGACGATGTCGGGCAGCGGCTCGACGTGGATCTCGGCTTGCGCTTCCGCGGCCTGATGCGCCAGCGTCGAGACGATGGCCTCGACGAACTCACGCATGTCGATCTTCTCCGGCTGGAATTCACGCCGGCCCTCGCGGGTGAGGTTGAGGATCGCCGAGATCAGCCGGTCCATCTTGGCGATCGACGATTTGATGAAGCCGAGCGCCTCGGCAAAATCTTCGGAAAGCTGCCTGTCTGGACTTTCGAGCACGATCTCGTCGGTGGGGCCGGCCACCAGAGGCGGTCCGTCGGCCGGGACGTGGGTGAGGCTGCTGACGCGGCGGAAGATGTCGCCGCCGAGCTCTTCGAGCTCGCTGGTGAAGCCCATGATGTTGACGAGCGGCGAGCGCAGATCGTGGCTCACGATATAGGCAAAGCGCTGAATCTCGTTGTTGGCCTCGCGCAGGTCAGCCGTGCGTTCGTCGACGAGGGCCTCCAGATTGGCGTAGGCATCGCGCAGACGGGTCTCGGCCTCGTCGCGCATGCGCGCCGAGCGCCGCAGCAGCCAGATCGAGATCAGCGCCAGCACCACCACGAGGCCCGAGCCGATCCCGGTGAGGGAGGCGGCCAGCGTCTGGCTGCGGTCGGCATTGACGGATCGCTGCCGGAATAGCCGTTCCTCTTCGCGGATCATCGCGTTGCCGAGATTGGTGATCGTGGTGGTGGTGTTGCCTGCAGCGGCCTCGCGCACGAGAGCCTTGGCATTGTCGAACTGGCCCTGTTGGACGAAATCCATCTCGCGCGCGAACTGGTCGAGCCGGACCTCGATCGCGGCACTCAGCTTCTCGACGTTGTCGCGCTGCACCGGACTGTCGCCGATCTGGCGCGTGAGCTTGTCGAGCGCGGGCACGGTGGCTGCGACGGCCCTCTCATGCTCCGACTGGAAATCCGGTCCCTGCGTCAGGAGAAAGCCGCGCGCGCCGCTCTCGGCGCGCCGGATCTCGAGCAACAGCGCGTTGACCTGGTTCTCCACCTCGATGGTGTGGACCACCCATTTGCTGTCGTCTCTCGCCTTGTTGACGAGGTAGACGGAGCCGGCGCTGATCACGGTCAGCACCAAAAGGCCCGCTGCGAACAGCAGGACCTGCCAAAATGCGCGCCGCCGCTGCGCCTCAGCCGTCACGACGGTGTCGCCCAGTCGAGATCAAAGGAAATCCAAGGCCCCTTTCCAAACAGCTACCAGCTGCTCAAAACGCCCGCGAGGGCAATGGGTTCCCGGCGCCGCCGGATTTATTTGGCGGCGGGTTCCGCCTTGCCGGCCAGATACTGTTCCAGCCAGTGGATGTGGTAGTCGCCGTTGATGATGTCGTCCTCGCGCACCAATGCGCGGAACAGCGGCAGCGTGGTCTCGATGCCTTCCACCACCATCTCGTCCAGGGCCCGGCGCAGCCGCATCAGGCATTCGGCGCGCGTCTTGCCGTGCACGATCAGCTTGCCGACGAGCGAGTCGTAATAAGGCGGAATCGTGTAGCCCTGATAGACCGCTGAATCGATCCGGACGCCGAGGCCGCCGGGCGGGTGATATTGCTGGATCCGGCCGGGCGAGGGGCGGAAAGTCTGCGGGTTCTCGGCATTGATGCGGCACTCGATCGCGTGGCCGATGACCTGGACTTCCTCCTGCTTCGCCGGCAGATCGCCGCCGGCGGCGATGCGGATCTGCTCCAGCACGAGATCGATATCGGTGATGCTCTCGGTGACGGGATGCTCGACCTGGATACGCGTGTTCATCTCGATGAAGTAGAACTCGCCGTCCTCGTACAGGAATTCGATGGTGCCGACGCCGAGATATTTCATCTCGCGCATCGCTTTGGCGCAGGTCTCGCCGATCTTGGCGCGCGCGGCGGCGGCCAGTACCGGCGAGGGGCCTTCCTCCCAGACCTTCTGGTGGCGGCGTTGCAGCGAGCAGTCGCGCTCGCCGAGATGGATCGCGCCGCCACGGCCGTCGCCGAGGATCTGGATCTCGATATGGCGCGGCTTCTGGAGGTATTTTTCCAGGTAGACGGAGGCGTCGCCAAAAGCGGATTTGGCCTCGTTGGCCGCCGTCGACAGCGCCAGCTGGAGGTCGGCCTCGCTGTGGGCGACCTTCATGCCGCGACCGCCGCCGCCCGCCGCGGCCTTCACCAGCACGGGAAAGCCGATCTTCTTCGCGATCGCCATGGCGTCATCGTCGGGGCCGACCGCGCCGTCGGAGCCGGGCACCACGGGGATGCCGAGCCTCTTGGCGGTCTTCTTGGCCTCGATCTTGTCGCCCATCAGGCGGATGTGCTCGGCCTTCGGACCGATGAAATGCAGATTGTGCTCGGAGAGGATCTCCGCGAAGCGCGCGTTCTCGGACAGGAAGCCGTAGCCGGGATGCACCGCATCGGCGCCGGTGATCTCGCAAGCCGCGAGCAGCGCAGGCACGTTGAGATAGCTGTCCTTGGACGCCGGCGGCCCGATGCAGACGCTCTCGTCCGACAGGCGCACATGCATGGCGTCGGCATCGGCGGTCGAGTGCACGGCCACGGTCGCGATCCCGAGCTCCTTGCAGGCCCTGAGGATGCGAAGGGCGATCTCGCCGCGATTGGCTATGAGGATCTTGTCGAACATGGTGCCCTTGAGGGACTGGCGCGCGGAAGGCGGTGAGGGCGGGGCTGGCCGCCCTCCACAATTACTCGATGATGACGAGCGGCTCGCCGTACTCGACTGGCTGGCCGTCCTCGACCAGGATCTGCGTCACTGTGCCTGATCGCGGCGAGGGAATCTGGTTCATGGTCTTCATGGCCTCGATGATCAGCAGCGTCTGGCCGACCGAGACCTTGCTGCCGACCTCGATGAACGGCTTGGCGCCGGGCTCCGGCGCCCAATAGGCGGTGCCGACCATCGGCGAGGTGACCGCGCCGGGGTGCTTCGACAAATCGGCTGCGGCGGCTGCTGGTGCGGCGGCACTTGCCGCCGTTGGGAGGGGGGCCGGAGCGGCTCCAAGCGGCATCGGCATCGTCGCGGCAACGCTGATGTTGCGGGCGACGCGCAGGCGCAGGCCCGCACGCTCGATCTCGATCTCGGTGAGGCTGGTCTCGTCGAGCAGAAGGGCGAGCTCGCGGACGAGCGCGGAATCCTCGCTGGAAAACTTTGCGGCTGCTTTGTCGTCTGGCTGGCGCGCCATGTTGTTTGATCCGAATGTTCTGTTGGAAGGGAGCGTCAGGCTTTGGGCTTGATGCCGAGCTTGGCGGCAAGGCCCTGGATGGCGAGGCGGTAGCCTTCGATGCCGAAACCGCACAGCGAGGCGAACGCGGCGCGTGCGGTGTAGGAGTGGTGACGGAAGCTCTCGCGGGCGTGGCTGTTGGTCACATGCACCTCGACCGTCGGGATCTGCACCGCGAGCAGCGCGTCGTGCAAGGCGATCGAGGTGTGCGAATAGCCGCCGGCATTCATGATGATGCCCTTCATCTTGCGCGCATGCGCCTCGTGGATGAAGTCGATCAGCTCGCCCTCGCGATTGGACTGGCCGCAGTCGGCCTTGAGGCCAAACGTCGCCGCCGTCTCGCGGCACAGCGCCTCGACGTCCGCCAGCGTCGCATGACCGTACTTTTCAGGCTCGCGCGTCCCCAACATGTTGAGGTTCGGCCCGTTGAGAACGAGGATCGTGTCGGTTGCTGGTTCTGCCATTCCAATCCCGGAAGAGGTGCTTCGGCGTGGCGGGTTATAGGTAACAAAGCGCCCCAGGGGAAGCCTTGAGGGGCCTCCGAGAGGCCTTCAGGTACCTCATCCAGGGTGCAAAAACCTGTGCGGAAGCTACGGAAATTGCTTGTTAACCAGTCCAAAGCATGGCTGCCGGCCAAACGCAAGGAGGCGGGCATTGCTGCCCGCCCCTTCGATAGTTGTCATCAGCCCTAGACGTCGAGAATCGCGACGATCTCGTAGGTGTTCGGATCCACGATCACGATCTGGTCGCGGACCATGACGTAGCGGTAGCTGCGCCACTCCGGATAGATCGTCGCAACCCGAGACGGCAGGGCGTGCAGCTCGATGCCCTCCCGCGGAATGCGGGTGCCGACCGAGACCGCGAAGTTCGCGTTGGTCACGGGCGCCACGCGCTGCTCGCGGATCACCGAGGTGATCTGGGTCCGCTGCTCGGTCGAGAGCTTGGCACCGGCGCCCGCCTGGCCGACCGTCGTATTCGTGCTGGTCTGGCCCTGGGCGTTCTGGTTGGTGCTGGTGCCGGTCTGACCCTGAGCGTTCTGGTTGGTGCTCGTGGTACCCTTCTGGGTCTCGGCATTGTTGGTCGAGGTGCCGCTCTTGCTGCCCTCAGCCTTCATGTCCTTGTCCCTCTGGCCGGACTTGGTGGTGTCCTGGCTCATGCTCTTGGACTTGTCCTGCTGGGACTTGTCCATCTGACCTTGCGCACGTTCGTCGGTGCGCTGGCCCTTGGTCGCGCCGGACTTGTCCTCGGCCGCGTTCTTGTTCATCTCGCGACCCTGGTGCTCGTCCTTCATCGCACCGGACTTCTCTTCGGAGGCCCGGCCGCCAGCCTGACCCACGGTGCCCTTGTCATGGCTCGAGGAATCGCGGCCCATCGAGCCGCCGCGCTCGGCGGCGCCGCCGGACGGCTGCGAATGCTGCATCTGCTGCGAGCCAGCGCCGCCACTGTCGCGGCCCTTGTCTTGTGCGTTCGCCAGACCGGTGCCGGCGACGAGCGCCAGTGCGGCAACCGAGATCATAAAGCGGTTCAACATTGAATTCTCCTCACGTGTTTCTCTGCGTCATTGCCCGCGCCGACAACGAAAGGAGATTTGAGTTGTTCCGGAACTTCGCTTGTTCCCGGGCATTTGTTTGTTGAATGCCGGATGAACGACCTGGCAGGATCGCGCCAAGGTTTCGCGCAGGAAAAAGGCCGGCTTTTCAGCCGGCCTTTCCGCGTCTTCGATATCCAAAAACGTGAGAATCAGCAGGTCGCCTTGCCGCAGCGGGCAACGCCGATCTTTTCCTTCAGGCCTTCGAGGCCGATCGCGCCGATCACGATCTGCTTGCCGATCACGTAGCTCGGCGTGCCGTTCATGCCCATCGCCTCCGCGAGCTTGAAGTTCTCCTCGATGGTGGCGCGCACTTCGGGGCTGGCAAGGTCCTTCTCGATCTTGGCGGTGTCGAGGCCGGCCTCCTTGGCCGCCTGCATGGCGCGCGTTTTGTCGGCCGCGCCGCGGCCGCCGAGCAGCTTCTGATGGAAGTCGAGATACTTCTTGCCGGAGGGGTCCTGCATGCGCACCGCGACAGCAACCTGCGCTGCTTCCACCGAGCCCTGGCTCAGCACCGGAAACTCCTTCAGCACGACCTTCAGCCTCGGATCGCCCTTCATGAGGTTGAGCATGTCGTCCATCGCGCGCTTGCAGTAGCCGCAATTGTAATCGAAGAACTCGACGAAGGTGACGTCGCCATCCTTGTTGCCGAGCACGACCTGGCGCGGGGAGTTGAAGATCGCCTCCGCATTCTGCGCGATGCTGGCCTCGTGCTTCTGCGTTTCGGCCGCGGCCTGGCGCTTGCTGAGCTCGGTCATCGCCTCCTCGAGCACCTCGGGGTGGGTGACGAGATAGTTCTTGATGATCGCCTCGATGTCGGTGCGCTGGGCATCGGAGAAGCTGTCGGCCGACGCGGGCGCGGTTGCGCCGAACATGGCGAGCGCAAACAGCGCGGGGGCAAGCAGACGCAGCGAAGGCATAGGGAAATCCTCTTATCCAAAGCAGGTTTCGGAAAACGTCCGGCGGACTCAAAGCTCGGTGTCGTGACGTCGTGGTCTTAGGCGTCGTTCTCGTCAGTTGCGCGGCGGCTTGGCCGCCACGATGTCGTCGGCCTTGACCCATCCGGGCGTGCCGACGGCGAAACGGGTTTTCGCGCGCGTTGCAAGCTCGCGGGCGGTCTTGTTGTCGCCGCGCAGGTAAGCGGCCTGCGCCGAAGCCAGATCCGCCTCGGCATAGTCGCCCTTCCGGCCATAGGCCATCGCGAGCTGGGTATAACCGAGCACCGCCTCGGGCTCCCGCGCCACCGCGGCGCGAAGAATCCGAACAGCGTCGTCGGTGTAGGCTTTATTATCGGTTCCAACCAGAGCCTGCCCAAGTAACATCTCGATGAGGGGCGCGTTGTTGGAGAGCTGTACCGCCTTGCGCAGCGGGGCGATCGCCTCGGCGGGCTTGCCGCTTTCCAGCAGGGCCTGGCCGCGCACCTCGTAGAAGTACGGGTTGTTGGGCTGGACCTGGATCAGGGCGTCGATCTGGGCGAGCGCGCTGCGCAGATCCCCGTGCAGATAGGTGCTGATGGCCCGGGCATAGCGCGCCGGCATGCTGTCGTTGGTCTGCGGATAGCGGCGATACACCGTCTCCGGCCGTTCCATGAAGGCCGAGATCTTGGCGCGCACCATGTCGTGGCGGAGCTGGAGCGCGGGATCGTCCTTCTTGTCCCAATAGGGACTGCTGCTGGCGAACTCCTGCAATGCGGCGACGCGCTCGGCCGGCATCGGATGCGACTGCAGATAGGGGTCGGCGCCGCGCGCGGCGAACAGGCTCTCGCTGGTGAAGCGCTTGAAGGTCTCGTACATGCCCCTCGGCGACTGCTGGGTGGCGGTCAGGAATTTCACGCCGGCACGGTCGGCGTTCTCCTCCTGCTGGCGCTGGTAGGACAGCAGCGTGCGGCGGATCATCTCCTGGGGACCTGCGATCGCGGCAGCGCCCGCATTGGCAAGGCCGTTGTTGCCGGCGCTCGAGCTGCGGGTGCTGCCGGCTGCGATCGCGCCGGCGCCGAGCAGCATCGCGATGATCATCTGGGTCTGCGCGTTGGCGAGTTGCTCGCGCAGCTTGGACAGATGGCCGCCGGCCAGATGCCCGGTCTCGTGCGCGAGCACGCCGATGATCTGGTTGGGGGTCTCCGACTGGAGGATCGCGCCGTAATTGACGAAGATGCGGCGGCCATCCGCGACGAACGCGTTGAACGCGCCGTCGTTGATGATCACCATCTGGATGTTCTGCTTTTCCAGCCCGGCGACGCGCAGGATCGGGCGGGTGTATTCGCGCAGCAGCTGTTCGGTCTCGGTATCGCGCAGGATCGGCGGCCCCTTGCTCTGCGCCCGTGCCGCCGGGAGCGGCGCCAGGGCGATCGCCGCGGCCGTGACGAGGGCGGTGAGGGCGGAGGCCTTCTTGCGCAATGCGGTCTGGAGCAACATCAAGCGGTCTGGGTCAAACGGTCTCGACAAGGGACCTGAAAAGCAGTTGTTTGGCGATTGGCGGCGGACCGGATACGCGATATGGCCTAGGAGCCGTACCCCTTATGAGCCGTACAATGCGGCCAGTCTGGGGCGCAAGCGCCCCGTTTTGAAGGACCGGACGGAGCCGGTCCGCCAGCGAAATAGCAGAAATCGATGCAGGATGCGACATTGAGGAACCGGTTGGGGCAGTGGCTCGCGCCCTCCCGCCGCAGCGACGTTCCCCCCTTCATGGTGATGGACGTGATGGCCGCCGCGGCCCGAATCGAGGCCGCCGGGGGCCATGTCATCCACATGGAGGTTGGCCAGCCCGCGGCCGGCGCGCCGAAAACCGCGATCGCGGCCGCCCATGCGGCGCTCGAGGCCGGCCGGATCGACTATACCTCCGCGCTCGGCATCCCCTCCTTGCGCGAGCGGATCGCGCGGCACTATCGCGACGTCCATGGGTGTGACGTCAGCCCCGAACGGATCGTGGTGACGACGGGCTCGTCCGGCGGATTCATCCTGGCCTTCCTGTCGATGTTCGAGCCCGGGGACCGCGTCGCCGTGACGGTGCCGGGCTATCCGCCGTACCGCCACATCCTGACTGCGCTCGGCTGCGAGCCGGTGCTGATCGAGACCACGAACGAGACCCGCCACGCGCTCACCGGCGAGGCGTTGCTTGCCGCCCATCGCAAGGCACCGCTGAAGGGCGTGCTGGTCGGCAGTCCCGCCAATCCAACGGGAACGATGATGTCCCGCGAGGCGCTCTCCGGCCTGATCGCGGCGGCGGAAGACGCCAGGATCCGCTTCATCTCGGACGAGATCTATCACGGGCTGGACTACGCGTTTCCGGCGGTGACGGCGGCGGCACTGTCGGACCACGCCCTCGTGATCAACTCGTTCTCGAAGTATTTTTGCATGACGGGCTGGCGCGTCGGCTGGATGGTCGTGCCGGAGATTTTGGTGCGCCCGATCGAGCGGCTGCAGCAGAACCTGTCCATCTCGGTGCCGGCCCTGTCGCAGATCGCCGCCGAGGCCGCCTTCGACGGCACCGCCGAGATGGAGGAGATCAAGCACGGCTATCAGGAAAACCGGCGCATCCTGATCGAGGGACTGCCGAAGGCCGGCCTCACCAGGTTCCTGCCGGCCGACGGCGCGTTCTATCTTTATGCCGACGTCTCCGATTTCACCTCGGACAGTTTCGAGTTCGCCAAGCAGATGCTGGAGCAGGCTCGCGTTGCGGCGACGCCCGGCCTCGATTTCGATCCCATCCATGGCCGCTCGTTCATTCGTTTTTCCTATGCGCGCTCGCCGGACGAGATGCGGGAGGCAGTTGACCGGATCGCTCACTGGCTTAAATAGCCGCCAGTTTTCGCCAGCCTTTTCGGAGTGCAACTTGTCTGACCGTTCCGTCCCGTCCTCCCCGCATTCTCCTCTCGCCGCATTGATGTGGCCGACCCGTCCGGGCGAAACAGTCGGTGCACTGCGTGCATTCGTGCTGATTGGGCTCGGCACCGCCTTGATGGCGCTGTCAGCCAAGGTGAACCTGCCGCTGCCTTACGTGCCCATGACACTGCAGACGCTGGTGGTGCTGATGATCGGCGCCGCCTATGGCTGGCGCCTTGGCAGCGCAACCATGATCGCCTACCTCGCCGAGGGTGCGCTTGGCCTGCCGGTGTTCGCCGGTCCCGTGGGTGGGATTGCACCGCTGGTCGGCCCGACCGCGGGCTATCTGTTCGGCTTCGTGCTGGCTGCCTTCGTCACCGGCTGGCTCGCCGAGCGCGGCTGGGATGGCAGCATCGCGCTGCTGTTTGTGGCGATGGCGATCGGCCATGTCGTCATCCTGGCCGCGGGTTTCGGCTGGCTGGCCTACGGCATCGGCCTTGGCGCGGACAAGGCCTGGCAGGTCGGCCTTGCGCCGTTCATCGCGGGGTCCGTGGTCAAGAATGCGCTGGGGGCGACATTGATGCCGGCAGCCCGCCGGATCGTCGATCGTCGCGGGTAAAGCGCGCCATTCCGAGCGGTTCCAATTGACAGGGCCGGCCAAGTTGATCTTGGCTGGCCCCAATGTTCGAGGGGGAGTGAAACGATGACGACGACAACGATGGCGGCGGCGCCGGTCGCGCCGGCCGCAGCCAAGCCGTGGTACAAGATTCTCTATGTCCAGGTGCTGATCGCCATCGTGCTCGGCGCCATCGTCGGGTGGCTCTGGCCGACGCTCGCCACCAACGACTGGATCAAGGCGATGGGCGATGGCTTCATCAAGCTGATCAAGATGGTGATCGCCCCGATCATCTTCTGCACCGTCGTCTCGGGCATCGCGCACATTCAGGACGCCAAGAAGGTCGGCCGCATCGGCGTGAAGGCGCTGGTCTATTTCGAGGTCGTCTCCACCTTCGCGCTGGTGATCGGCCTCATGGTCGGCAATCTCGTGAGGCCCGGCGCAGGCTTCGGCAATGCGGCGGCGAGCGAGGCGGCCGTTGCGAACTACGCCAAGCAGGCCGCCGGGCAGAAGTCGGTCGACTTCGTGCTGCACATCATTCCGGACACCGTGGTCGGCGCCTTCGCGCAAGGCGAGATCCTTCAGGTGCTGCTGTTCTCGGTGCTGTTCGGCTTCGCCATCATGAGCCTGGGCGAGCGCGGCCACACCATCCGCAGCTTCATCGACGATGCCGCGCATGCGGTGTTCGGCGTCATCTCCATCGTGATGCGCGCGGCGCCGATCGGTGCGTTCGGCGCGATGGCCTACACCATCGGCAAGTTCGGCACCGGCGCGATCCTCAATCTGATCGGCCTGATCGCGACGTTCTACGTCACCGCTGCGCTGTTCGTGTTCGTCGTGCTCGGCATCATCGCGCGCATTGCGGGTTTCTCGATCTTCAAATTCCTGGCCTATATCAAGGACGAACTGCTGATCGTGCTCGGCACCTCCTCGTCGGAAAGCGCGCTGCCGTCCTTGATGGAGAAGCTGGAGCGGCTCGGCTGCTCCAAGTCGGTCGTCGGCCTCGTGGTGCCCACGGGCTATTCGTTCAACCTCGACGGCACCAACATCTACATGACGCTGGCGACGCTGTTCATCGCGCAGGCGCTCGGCGTCGATCTCACCTTCGGCCAGCAGCTGACCATCCTGGTGGTCGCGATGCTGACCTCGAAGGGCGCCTCCGGCATCACCGGCGCCGGCTTCATCACGCTGGCGGCGACGCTGGCGGTGGTCGACCCGCGCCTCGTGCCGGGCATGGCGATCGTGCTGGGCATCGACAAGTTCATGAGCGAATGCCGCGCGCTGACCAATCTCTGCGGCAACGGCGTCGCCTGCGTGATCGTGGCCTGGTGGGAGGGTGAGCTCGACCGCGACAAGCTCAACGCGCGGCTGAGCCAGCAGATCGATCCGACGGACATGGAAACCGCGCTCACGACGGACTGATCCGGATCCAACGGCGCGGTGCGCCGTTTCCGGGCGCGAGCAGCGCGACCCCGCCTGTGACGATCGAGGGACGATCGGAGCCTTGAGCTCCTCGCCGAGTGCGAGAATGGCGCGGTGGTCGAGCTCGCTCGCGCGGTCGCGGCCTTCCGGTGCTCGCCGCGAACGTCGACCGCTAGAACCGCTCCGGCCGGTACGGCACAGGATCGATCGACGGCGTCTCGCCGCTCATGATCTCGGCGAGCAGGCGTCCCGTCGCGGGTCCCAGCGTAAAACCCTGGTGGCCGTGGCCGAAATTCATCCAGAGACCGGGATGGCGCGGGGCGCGGCCGAGCACCGGCAGCATGTCGGGCGTGCAGGGGCGGGTGCCGAACCACGGATCGGGCTCGACGCGTTTGCCGAGATCGATCAGCTCGCGGGCCGATGCTTCGGCGCTGGCGAGCTGCACGGGTGTTGCGAGCGCATCGGGACCGGTCAGCTCGGCGCCGGTGGTGATGCGGATGCCCTTGGCCATCGGACCCATGGCGTAGCCGCCGCCCTTGTCGACGAGGGGCAGATCGAGCGAGGCGCCGCCGCTATAATGCATGTGGTAGCCGCGCTTGCGCACCAGCGGGATGCGATAGCCGAATTTGTAGAGCAGATCCGGCGACCATGGCCCGAGTGTCACGACGGCATGGGCGGCATCGAGGCGCCCCTGATCGGTGTCGACCGACCAGCCGGTCGCGGTCTGTTGCAGGCTCTGCGCATCACCGAGCATGATCCTGCCGCCGAGCCGCGTAAACAGCTCGGCATAGGCCGTCACCAGTGCGCCCGGATCGGACACGGTCCAAGTGTCGAGCCAGTGGATCGCGCCGGGCAGATCATCGCGCAGGATCGGCTCGGCCTTCGTCAATTCGCTGCCTGACAGCACGCGAAAGTTCACGCCGAATTCGCGCTGGTCCTGCTCCGCGTCCCTGATCGAGTGCTCCAGGGCGGTGGCATCGCGATAGAGCGCGCGATAGCCGGCGCGGCGGATCAGATTGCCGGCATGGGCCTCGCGAATGAGGATGTCGTGCTCAGGCGTTGCGTAGGCAATCAGGCGCGCCCAGCCGACGATGGCTTCGCGATGCCGCTTCGGCGCCGAATGCCACCAGTAGCGCAGCAGCGGCTCGATGTGACGATGAAGCGAGGACAGGCTGTAGCGCACGTCGTTGGTACGGCCGGTGGCGATCTTCACGAGAGAGGCGAGGTCGCGGGGCATCGGATAGGGGCGCACGGCTTCGGCCTGGATCATCCCGGCATTGCCATAGCTGGTCTCGCGGCCCGGCTCCCTGCGGTCGACGAGCGTGACGGCCCAGCCGCGCCGCTGCAGGTGCAGCGCCGCACCCACACCGACCATGCCGCCGCCGAGAACGATCGCGCTTTGCATCGGACGAAGTCTCCTGTCAGGCCCGGGTCATTCCCAGGTGAGAAAATCGGGTGCGGCCGACAGCGGCGGCGCTGCGGCGAGGCGCGCGAGGTCGGGCACGGGCCGGCACAGTTGTGCATCGCTTGCGAACGCCGCCTCGATGCTCGCGGCGATCGAGAGCACGATGGCGTCGCCGCCGCGCGGGCCGACGATCTGCAGGCCGAACGGCAGGCCGGCCTCATCGAGACCGAGCGGAATGCTGATCGCCGGATGGCCGGGAAGCGTGACGGCATAGGCGAGCGCGAGCCAGTGGAAATAGGATCTGGTCGGCACGCCGTCGATCTCGGCGGGATAGAGTTCCGACCAGGGCCGCGGGGTGAGCGTGATGGTCGGGCTGACCAACACGTCGCAGCTGGCGAAGAAGCTCTGATAGGCGCGATAGATCCGCGTCTGCGTCGTTGCCGCGCGCGCGTAATCCTCCAGCGTGTAGCCGAGGCCCTCCTCGACATTGGCGCGGACGTTGGGGCCGAGCATTTCGGGACGCTCCTTGTAGTTCTTGCCGTGCGTCGCCAGGAACATGCCGGCGCGCAGCACCGCGAAGGCGTCGTCCGCGCCGGTGCAGTCGGGCGTTCCCTCGCGGCTTTCGGCGAACAGCGGCGCGAGCTTGCTCACGCGATTGCGGAACACGCGGCGGATCGCCTGTTCGGTCGGCGCGAAGCCGAAATCTTCGGTGAAGGCGAGACGCAGCTTGCCGAGCTCGGCGGGGCGCGGCGCGGCCCAGCGCTCGGCACGCGCGCGCAACGGCTCGCCGGGCAGGGTGTAGGCGAGCGGGTCGCGGGCGTCGTCGCTCGCCATCACCGACAGCATCAGCGCGGTGTCGGCGACGTTGCGCGCCATCGGCCCGTCGGTCGACAGGTTCGACCAGCCGAAGATGCGCTTCTCACTCGGGACGAGTCCGTAGGACGGACGCATGCCGACGATGCCGGAAAAGCCGGCCGGATTGCGCAAGGACCCGCCGGTGTCGGAGCCCGAAGCGAGCGGAGCCATGCCGCAGGCGAGCGCCACCGCCGAGCCGCCGGAGGAGCCAGCCGCCGAGCGCATCGGGTCGAACGGATTGCCGGTGGCGCCGAACACGGGGTTGCGGGTGTTGCCGCCGGCCGCCCATTCCGGCGTGTTGGTCTTGCCGAAGATGATGGCGCCGGCTGCGCGCAAGCGGGCGACCGAACCCTGGTCGGCGGCCGGTACGTTGTCGCGCAGCAGCGGGCTGCCATAGGTGGAGCGCATCCCGGCGGTGTCCTGGGTGTCCTTGATCAGGACCGGCAGGCCGTGCAGCGGGCCGCGATCCTCGCCGCGCATGATCTCCGCCTCGGCCGCCTGCGCAGCAGCGCGCGCGCCAGCTTCGTCCAGTGTCACGACGGCGTTCACGGCTGGATTGATCGCGCCGATGCGCGCGAGGCAGGCGTCGAGCAGCTCGACAGGCGAGATCGTCCGCGCGGCCAGCAGGCGGCGCAGCTCGACGGCACTGGAATCGCACAGTTCGGACAACGCCCGCTTCCTTTCAGATTATGAAAACGTTTTAGCATATCGGAAAGCGAGGCAACGAACCAATAGTCGTCATCGAGTTATTTCGAGCGCAAATGTGCCTTGAGCTACCGCAGTCGGTGCCAAATAGGGCCGTCATCGGCGAAAAAGAATAGGCCGATCGATCAACTATTTTTCGTTGGTCGTGCTAGCATTCCTCCATGAGCGAGATTACGACGTCCGAAACTGCCAATTCACAGCTCGGCCAATGCCTCAAGGCCGCCCGCCAGGCGCGCGGCCTGACGCTGAAGCAGGTGGCGGAGCGGACCGGCATGGCGCTCTCGACCCTGTCCAAGGTCGAGAACGGTCTGATGTCGCTGACCTACGACAAGCTGCTCCAGCTGACCTCGGGCCTGAAGATGGAGATCGCCGAGCTGTTCAACCCGGCGGTCGCGACGCCCGCGCAGGGCCGGCCGGTCACGGCGCGGCGGAGCATCAGCCGGGCCGGGCAGGGGCAGGTGATCACCACGAAGTTCTACACCTACACCTATCAATGCACCGATTTGATCGGCAAACGCATGGTGCCGATCGTGGCCGAGGTGCGCGCACGCTCGCTGGAGGAGTTCGGCCCGCTGCTGCGCCATGGCGGCGAGGAGTATTTCGTGGTGACGCGCGGGCGCGTCGCCGTCCACACCGAGTTCTATGCGCCGGAGATTTTGGGCGAGGGCGACGGCATCTATCTCGACAGCACCATGGGCCACGCCTACCTCAACGCCGGCGAAGGACCATGCGCAACAGGCGTCTGCCTCTGCACCAGCGAGGCGCCCGATCTCTACGACCAACTCCGCCAGATCGCCGCGCGCGATGTCGCGCCGCTCGGGAATGACGAACTGGCATCATAGCGGTGGCGCCCTGGAACGAAAAACGCCCGGCTTGGCCGGGCGTTTTTTATTGGGCGCCTGTATGGGGCCTACTCGCCGCCGCCGAAGCGGCGGGACCACCAGCCGGCGCGTCGTGGGGCAGCCGGCGTCTCGCTGGCCGCTTCAGGCGTGGGCTCAGGTGCTGCCGGCGGGGCGACCGGCTGCGGCGCCTCCGCAACCGGCGCAGCCGGCTCACTCGGGTTGCTGAGCAGGAAGCTCACCTTTTCGCGGACCGTGGAGCGCCGCCGCGCGGACTTGTCGTCGGCGGGCTCTTCTTCCGCGATGGCAGGAGCCGGCTCGGGCTGCGCGGGTGCCTCAGCCTGCACCTCGGCGCGGGGCTCGGGCTGGGCGAACTGTTGAGCGACTTGCGGCTCGGCGCTGTGTTCGGCCTGCGCGATCGAAGGTGCTGCCTCGCCGCTGGCGCCGTCGAAATCGGCGACCGCATCGCTGGCTTCCGGCGGCGCACTCGCCGCGAGCTCGTCGCTGATGGAGCCTGCCAGACCTTCTTCGCTTCCGCCGCGACGACGGCGTCCACCACGGCGACCACGCCGGCGCCGGCGCTCGCCGCTGCCCTGCTGCTCGCCACGGGCGGCCTGCTCCTCGCCTTCCTCACCGTCCTGCTCGGACTCGGCATCCTCCTCGCCTTCGCCGGCTGCCATGGCCGGCTCGGGAAGCGTGGGCGCGCTATCCTCGCGCAGTTCGCCATCGCGCTGGCCACCGCGGCCGCGCCGGCGACGGCGGCGCTTGCGGCGCTGACCGTCCTGCTCCGAGGCCGCTTCGCCAGCCTGCTCTTCAGTGAGACCTTCGGTCTCCTCGGTTTCGATCTCGGATTCCAGCTCCGGATCGAACTCCTCGTCGTCATAGGCTTCTTCAGCCAGCGGCGGCGGGCTCGCAGCAGCCTGCGCCGCGAGCAGCGCCTTGGCGGCTTCGAGCGTATGCACCTGCTCGCCGCGATCGATGACGTAGGCCTGCGGACCGCTGACGCTGGGGTCGGCGATGACAGACAGCGTGACCTTGAAGCCGTTCTCGAGATCGCGCAGATGGCCGCGCTTGTGGTTCAGCACATAGAGCGCGACGTCGGTGCGGGTGCGGACCACGAGGTTGTGGGTCGCGCCCTTCATCAGGATCTCTTCGAGGCCGCGCAAGAGCTGCAGCGCCACCGAGGACACCGAGCGGACATGGCCGGTGCCGCCGCAATGCGGGCAGGGATCGGTCGAGCTCTCGAGCACGCTGGCGCGGATGCGCTGGCGCGACATCTCGAGCAGGCCGAAATGCGAGATGCGGCCGACCTGGATGCGCGCGCGATCCTGGCGCAGGCAGTCGGACAGCTTGCGCTCGACCGCACGGTTGTTGCGCTTCTCGTCCATGTCGATGAAGTCGATGACGATCAGGCCGGCAAGGTCGCGCAGGCGGAGCTGGCGGGCGACCTCTTCGGCCGCCTCCAGATTGGTCTTGAGCGCGGTGTCCTCGATATGGTGCTCGCGGGTCGATCGTCCCGAGTTGACGTCGATCGAGACCAGCGCCTCGGTCTGGTTGATCACGACATAGCCGCCGGAGCGCAACTGCACGGTCGGCGAGAACATCGCATCGAGCTGGCTTTCGACGCCCATCCGCGAGAACAGCGGCTGGCCGTCGCGATACTGCTTCACCGCGCTGACATTGGCGGGCATCAGCATCTTCATGAAGTCGCGCGCTTCGCGGTAGCCGGCTTCGCCGGCAACCTGGATCTCGTCGATCTCCTTGTTGTAGAGGTCGCGCAGCGAACGCTTGATCAGCGAGCCTTCCTCGTAGACGAGGGTCGGGGCCTGCGACTTCAGCGTCAGGTCACGCACCGTCTCCCACATCCGGATCAGATATTCGAAATCGCGCTTGATCTCCGGCTTGGTGCGGGAGGCGCCTGCGGTGCGCAGGATGATGCCCATGCCCTCGGGCACGTCGAGATCCTGCACCACTTCCTTGAGGCGCGAGCGGTCCTGCGCGCTTGTGATCTTGCGGCTGATGCCGCCTCCACGTGCGGTGTTGGGCATCAAGACGGCGTAACGGCCGGCGAGCGAGAGATAGGTCGTCAGCGCCGCGCCCTTGTTGCCGCGTTCTTCCTTGACGACCTGCACCAGCATCACCTGGCGCCGCTTGATGACTTCCTGGATCTTGTACTGGCGGCGCGGACGGAAGGTGCGCTCCGGCACTTCCTCCAGCACGTCGTCGCCGCCGACGGATTCGACGACGTCCTCTTCGGCTTCCTCGCCGTCCTCGTCCTCGTCGTCCTCTTCTTCACCGGCTTGGCCGGCCTCATGCGGCGCTTCAACGCTCTCGCCGGCGGCGTAGACGGCCTCGGCCGGCTCGGTGGCCGACGTCACGGCTTCGGCGAGAGCCTCGGCATGCGCTTCGAAGGCGTGCGCTTCGACGGTCTGGGTCTCCCGCGGCTCGGCAACGGGCTCGCTCGCCACGACGGGTTCTGCACCAACCGCGGCGACGGGCGCGGGCGTCTCGTCGGCATGATCACGGTCGTGATGATCGTGTTCGCGGTCATGACCATGGTCGTCACGATCGTGAGGGTGATCGTCATGGGCGTGGTGATGGTCGTCATGCTCGTGATCGTCGTGAGCGTGTTCGTGGTGATCGTGCTCGCCGTGCTGCTCCGCCTCTGTGTGCAATTGCTCGCCTTCGAGCGGAGCGCCTTCGGTGTAGTCCGGCCGCGGCGCGCCCTCGACCGGCTGGGCGGCGGGATCGGCGCCGGCGTCGAGACCTTCGACGATCTCGCTGCGCACGCGTTCGCCGTGACCGCGGCGGCGGGCGTTGCGGTGGCGCGAGCGGCGGCGGCCGTGGGAGCGGTTCTCGCTCTCTTCCTCGGCTTCGCGATGGGCCTGTTCCTCGGCCTCGATCAGCGCCTGCCGGTCGGCGACCGGGATCTGGTAGTAGTCGGGATGGATTTCGCTGAAGGCGAGGAAGCCGTGGCGGTTGCCGCCATATTCGACGAAGGCGGCCTGGAGCGAGGGTTCGACCCTTGTCACCTTGGCGAGGTAGATGTTTCCGCGCAGTTGCTTGCGTTGCGCAGTCTCGAAATCAAACTCTTCGACGCGATTGCCGCGGACCACGACGACCCGGGTCTCTTCCGGGTGGGTGGCATCGATCAACATCTTGTTGGGCATGTCTTAACTCTTGGCGGCGGCGGGCGCGATCGACCGTGGGCGCAATGTGCGCTGCCGGGTGACGCGACGGTCCACCTGATTCGGGGGTGAGGGGAAGGCCGAAACGCCCTCTTTCGCGCCTTGCCGAACCGGAAGCTTCAGGACCAAGGCGGCGCGCGGGATTGTCACTCCGCAGCGTCGCGAATGGTCCTTCAGAGTTCGTCGGCACAGTCTGGCGCATCAAGCGTCGGCCCGTATGAAACATTGGGCGGCGGGGCCGCCCCTCAATCAGTTGCTGCTGGCCAGGCATGGCGCGAGCGCGCTCGCCCTTGGGGATCACGAACCGTCCCCTTTGGATCAAGGGAGCGGGTAATGGGTTACGTCGCTGTCAGAACCGTCCCGGAAACGTGGTAACCGGGAACTGTCCGCCGCCGGGGCTTGGCCCGCTCCGCCTCGCTGCCGCGCACCGCGCTGGTCTTAGAGGGGAACGGAAAACGCTGGAATTCCCAAATCTTGGGAGCTCCGGCGCTGCACCGGGAGGCAGAATGCGACACAACCGGAAATATCGGCCGTCAGCATTCCGTACATACGAGGAATGGACCATTGGTGCAAGGGAGCGTCGCACGGCGGTCACAGTCCGCGAGTTTCGCGACGACGTCATTAAGGATCGATTAACCCTGTGGTTCTATTGCGTTAAAAAGCTGCTCGGAGGCACGGAAATCGGTGGCGAGCCGCGCAAAACAAAGGATCTTGCTGGGATGCGCGCTGTTTTGCGTTGCGGCATTGCCGTATGCCGATTTCTCGCGTCTGAGCGCGGCGGAGAGCCGGTCGCAATCCGCTGCTGCGGCAGGAAATTTTCCAATCGCCTCAGGCGCCCGGCTGGCTGGTGACGGCAAGCAGACCCGCTTCATCCTCGACATCGACCAGACCGTGACGTTCCGCGCCGTGACGCTCGCCGACCCCTACCGGGTGGTGGTGGACGTCCCGCAGGTCAATTTTCGGCTCCCCGCGGGCACCGGGACGGCGGGACGGGGTCTGGTCAAGGCCTTCCGCTACGGGCTGGTCATGCCTGGCGGCTCGCGAATCGTGTTCGACCTGGCCGGGCCGGCTAAAATCGCCAACTCCTATGTTGTCGAGGCGGCCAACGGCCAGCCCGCCCGGCTCGTGCTCGAGCTGGAGGAGATTGACCGCGCGGCCTTCGTGCAGTCGCTCGCCCCGGAGAACCGCCCCGAACTGCGGCCTACGGTCGCCGACGCGCCGCCCGCAACCGTTCCCCCCGCGGCGGCCCCGGAGACGGTGCAGCAGAAGGCCGACGGCCGGCCCGTCGTCGTGATCGATCCCGGCCATGGCGGCATCGACAACGGCACGCAGTCCAGCGGCGAGAGCGAGAAAAACCTGGTGCTGGCCTTTGCCCGGGCGCTGCGCGACCGGCTGGACAAGGCCGGCAAGTACCGCGTGGTGATGACGCGGGACGACGACACCTTCATCCCGCTCAATGACCGGGTCAAAGTCGCACGCAACCTCAAGGCCGCGCTGTTCGTCTCGATCCATGCCGATGCGCTGCCGCGGGCCGAGGGCGATGCGCAGGGGGCCACCATCTATACGCTGTCCGACAAGGCCTCCGACGCCGAAGCCCAGCGTCTGGCCGACGCGGAAAACCGCGCGGACGCGATCGCCGGCTTCAACCTCGCGGAGGAGCCGACCGATGTCGCCGACATCCTGATCGACTTGACTCAGCGAGAAACCCGTACGTTTTCAAACCGTTTTGCCCATTTGCTGATGGCCGAAATGAAGTCCACGGTACGGATGCACAAGCATCCGCTGAAATCGGCCGGTTTCCGAGTGCTGAAGGCCCCTGACGTGCCCTCGGTGCTGGTCGAGATCGGCTACGTCTCCAACAAGGGCGACCTCGAGCACCTGGTGTCCGAGGGCTGGCGGTCCAAGGCCGTGGGCTCGATGGCCCAGGCGATCGACGGGTTCCTAGCCAAACGGCTGGCGACTGCCGGATCATCAAATTGACGGCCCGGGATCGTCGATTGACGACCCCGGGATCATCAAATTGACGACCGGGGGAGCGTCGAATTGAAGAAGAAGGGTCGTTTTTCCGTCCCGCCGCAAAGGCCCTAGTTTGGCCACAGCGGACGCTTTATAAAAATGCCGAGGGGCCCCGGAATCGGAGAGAATCCCGCTCGGCAAGCGTCTTTAGGCCCAGCTTGATGTGATTGCGTAGGCCGGTGCATTCGCGACGTGAGGTTGGCGCCAGTTTGGGGCGCCAGTTTTTAGGTCCAACGGGGCTGTTACTGGGCTGATCCAGAGTTTGAACGGATAAACACATAATGCGTTTGCTGGTGCGGTTCATGGGCTTCCTGTTCGCCGCGGGAACAGTGGTGTTCCTTGTCGGTGTCGGGGCCGTGGCAGGCCTGATCTGGCATTTCTCCAAGGACTTGCCGGACTACTCTCAGCTTCAGGATTACGAGCCGCCGGTGATGACGCGTGTGCACGCTGTCGACGGTTCGCTGCTCGGCGAGTACGCCAAGGAGCGGCGGCTGTATCTGCCGATCCAGGCGGTGCCGAAGCTCGTGATCAACGCCTTTCTCGCGGCCGAGGACAAGAATTTCTACGAGCACGGCGGCATCGACTACACCGGCATGGCGCGCGCGGGCGTGCTCTATCTGCAGAACTTCGGCTCCAACCGCCGTCCGCAGGGCGCTTCCACGATCACCCAGCAGGTCGCCAAGAACTTCCTGCTGACCAACGAGGTCTCCTTCGCGCGCAAGATCAAGGAAGCCTTGCTGGCGATGCGGATCGAGAAGACCTATTCCAAGGACAAGATCCTCGAGCTGTACCTGAACGAAATCTATCTGGGCCTGGGGGCCTACGGCATTGCGGCCGCCTCGCTGGTCTATTTCGACAAGTCGGTGAACGAGCTGACCGTGGCGGAAGCGTCCTATCTGGCGGCGCTGCCGAAGATGCCGGCGACGCTGCATCCGGTGCGCAACCGCGACCGCGCCGTCGAGCGACGCAACTACGTCATCGACCGTCTCCTGGAGAATGGCTGGATCAAGCAGGCCGACGCCGAGAAGGCGCGCAAGGAGCCGCTGGCCGTCACCAACCGTTCGGGCGGCGCCCACACCTTCGCCGGCGAATATTTCGCCGAGGAGGTCCGCCGCGACATCTTCGAGCGCTACGGCGAGAAGAAGCTGTACGAGGGTGGTCTGTCGGTCCGCACCACGCTCGATCCGAAGATCCAGGTCATGGCGCGCAAGACCATGGTCTCGGGCCTCGTGAACTATGACGAGCAGCAGGGCTATCGCGGCGCCATAAGCAAGCTCGATGTCTCCGGCGATTGGGGCGTGAAGCTCGCCGAGATCAAGTCGCTGTCCGACATTTCCCCGTGGCGGATGGCGGTGGTGCTGGAGACCAGCGACCAGTCGGCGCGCATCGGCTTCCAGCCGAGCCGCGAGCTCGGCGGTGCCGTCAGCAAGCAGCGCGAGACCGGCCTCGTCACCCTCGACGGCGTGCGCTGGGCGAGGGCGGCGCAGGGCAACGCCAAGGGCAAGACGCCGACCTCAGTGGCGCAGGTGCTTGCGCCGGGCGACGTGATCTATGCCGATCCGCTCTACAGCAAGGAAGGACAGCCGGTCGAAGGCCAGTACCGGCTGCGCCAGATCCCCGAAGTCTCCGGCGCGATGGCGGTGATGGATCCCTGGACCGGCCGCGTGCTCGCAATGGTCGGCGGCTTCTCGTTCGACCAGAGCCAGTTCAACCGCGCGACGCAGGCCTACCGGCAGCCGGGTTCGTCGTTCAAGCCGATCGTCTATTCGGCCGCGCTCGACAACGGCTACACGCCTTCGACGGTCGTGCTCGACGCGCCGATCGAAATCGACCAGGGCCAAGGCGCCGGCGTGTGGCGGCCGGAGAATTTTGATGCCGGCAAATACAATGGTCCGATGACGCTGCGTAATGCGCTTCGACTGTCGCGTAACACCGTGACGGTGCGGCTTGCCCAGGACATCGGGATGCCGTTGATTGGCGAGTATGCCAGGCGTTTCGGCGTCTATGACGAGCTGCCCAATTACCTGTCGTACTCCCTGGGCGCCGGCGAGACCACCGCGATGCGGATGGTCACGGCCTATTCGATGCTCGCCAATGGCGGCCGCCGCGTGAAGCCGACCCTGATCGACCGTATCCAGGACCGCTACGGCCACACCATCTACAAGCACGACCAGCGCGAATGCCGCGGCTGCGACGCGCCGGGGGGCTGGAAGAACCAGCCCGAGCCGCAGCTGATCGACCGCCGCGAGCAGGTGCTGGATTCCATGACCGCCTACCAGATCACGGAGCTGTTGGAAGGCGTGGTCCAGGCCGGCACGGCCACAGTGCTCAAGGAAGTGGGCAAGCCGATTGCGGGCAAGACCGGCACCACCAACGAGGCCAAGGATGCCTGGTTCGTCGGCTACTCGCCGGACATCGCGGTCGCGGTCTATATGGGCTATGACAAGCCGCGTCCGCTCGGCAGAGGCAATGCGGCGACCGGCGGCCATCTCGCCGCGCCAATCGTGCGTGATTTCCTCAAGCTGGCGCTTGCCGACAAGCCCGCCGTGCCGTTCAAGGTGCCGGCCGGCATCAAGCTGGTGCGGGTCGTCGCCAAGACCGGCATGCGCGCCGGCCCTGGCGAGACCGGCGGAACGATTCTGGAGGCCTTCAAGCCGGGCACGGCGCCACCGGACAACTATGCAGTTATCGGGGTCGCCGACGCCGACGCACGCGGCGGCATGCCGGCCTCGCAGCAGCAGCAGCCGGATTCCGGCTTCCTGATACGACCGGGCACCGGCGGGCTGTGGTAGCGGATAACGCCTGATACCGGCGAGGGGGCCGGTTGCGCTTTCGCGCCGCCGCCGCCACATCCCCGTTGCAAATCGAACGCGGACCAATTCCGCGAGACCAGAGAATGACATGCGCGCCGAGATCGAACGGTTGGTAGAAGAGATCAAGCAGTCAGTCGGGCTGCTGAGGAGGCATCTTTGACGTCGAGAAATCGACGGCACGCCTCGCTGAGCTGAACAAGCTCGCAGAAGATCCCAACCTCTGGAACGATCCCCAGAAGGCCCAGAAGCTCATGCAGGAGCGCACCGCGCTCGAGGATTCGCTCTCGGGCATCGGCAAGGTCGAGCAGGAGCTCGAAGACGACATCGGCATGATCGAGCTCGGCGAGGCCGAGGGCGATGACGGCGTCGTTGCCGAAGCCGAAGCTGCGCTGAAGAACCTGAAGAAGGAAGTCGCGCGGCGCGAGCTCGAGGCGCTGCTGTCCGGTGAAGCCGACCGCTTCGATTCCTATCTCGAAGTCCATGCCGGTGCCGGCGGCACCGAGAGCCAGGACTGGGCGCAGATGCTCTTGCGCATGTACACGCGCTGGGCCGAAACGCACGGCTTCAAGGTCGAGTACCTCGAAGAGTCCGAGGGCGAAGAAGCCGGCATCAAGTCGGCGACCATCCAGGTCTCCGGCCACAACGCCTATGGCTGGCTGAAGACGGAAGCCGGCGTGCATCGGCTGGTGCGCATCTCGCCGTTCGATTCCAACGCGCGGCGGCACACCTCGTTCTCGAGCGTGCAGGTCTTCCCCGTCATCGACGACAGCATCAAGATCGACATCAAGGAATCCGACGTTCGCACCGACACCATGCGTTCGGGCGGCGCCGGCGGCCAGCACGTCAACAAGACCGAATCCGCGGTGCGCCTGACGCACATCCCGACCGGCGTCGCCGTGGTCTGCCAGGCCGGCCGGTCGCAGCACAAGAACCGGGCCCAGGCCTGGGACATGCTGCGCGCGCGCCTCTACGAGATCGAGTTGAAGAAGCGCGAGGAGAAGGCCGCCGCCGACCAGGCCGCCAAGACCGACATCGGCTGGGGCCACCAGATCCGCTCCTACGTGCTGCAACCCTACCAGATGGTGAAGGATCTGCGCACGGGTGTGCAGACCTCCGACACGTCGGGCGTGCTCAACGGCGAGCTCGACGAGTTCATGGCCGCGACTCTGGCGCAGCGCGCCTTCGGCACGACCGCGGGCGACGTCGAGGACGTGGACTAGCGATGACACGCGTCGCCTTCATCGGGCTTGGGCGGATGGGCCGCGGCATGGCCGGCCGCTATCTCGATGCCGATTTTACTGTGACGCTGTGGAATCGTGGCAAGGCCAAGGCAGAGGACCTGATCGCGCGCGGCGCGCTTTGGGCGACCTCGCCGGAAGATGCTGCGATCGATGCCGACGCGGTCGTGACCATGGTTGCCGACGACGAGGCCTCGCGCGCGGTCTGGCTCGGGCCGATGGGCGCGGTCAAGACGGCGAAGGCCGGCACCATCGCGATCGAATGCTCCACCGTCTCCTATGACCACGCCCGCGAGATGGGCAGCGACCTCAATGCGCGTGGGCTGATCTACATCGATTGTCCCGTGACGGGTCTGCCGGATGCGGCGGCCGCCGGAAAGCTGACGCTGCTGGTCGGCGCCGACACCGCCGATCTCGAACGTGCACGCCCGTTCCTCGAACCGATCGGTTCGACCATCCGCCATTTCGGTGCGGTCGGCTCCGGCACGGTCTATAAGCTCATCAACAATCTGATGGGGGCGATCCAGATCGCCGGCCTTGCGGAAGGGCTCGCGATCGCCGAGCAGGCCGGGCTCGACATGAACCTGGTGCTGGAATCGATCCAGGCGGGCGTCGCCGCAAGCCCGCAGGTGCAGCGTCATTCCAAGCGCATGGTCGCCCGCGATTTTTCCGGCGCGACCTTCACCGCAGCGCTGCGGCACAAGGATGCCGCCTATGCCGTCAAGCTCGCCGAGAGCCTCCTGGCCGGCAAGCCGCTGGTCGCACGTGCCGCGGTCGAGGCCTACGCGCATGCCAAAGCGGCGATGCCGGATGACGATGAAGGCAGGATGATCGAGCTGGTGTCGCGGCCGAAATAGGCGATGAGCTGCCGACGTCGCTGAATTGATCGCTCATTGTGAGGCGATATGTCGAGGGGACTGGAATTTCGGAAACTGAACGAGGAGTGAATGCGGAGCCGAATGCTCCGTTGCCGCGCGTGAGTGTATCAGGCCACGATGTGCTTCTCCGGTTCTTGTTGAATCCTTTTCGCTTCAAATCCTTTGCCGAAGATGACCAAGGCATCCTTCGTTTCGTGAATTGCGGACGGTGTCGGCTTGGAGCAACCAACGATGAGGGATGGTGGCGCGGGCAATGCCGTTACAGTAATTTGGCACCTGCTTGGGGTGAGTTTTACGAGATTGCCGGTCCAGACCCGCATGCGCTGGACCCGGTAGATTGGAAGGGCATAAGCGCGATTTCAACGGAGTGGCGTCACTTCCTGTTCTATTTTCGCGATGAGACATTTGAGTGCCTCGCTGAAGCCTGGACTTTCGAGCCCGTTCCGGAAAATGCGCTGATCCGCAAGCTGCCTGCCAACTGAGGCGAGCGGCTCAACTTCCGCCGATTCGGCCGCGCCCGGCTTGCCGCGTCGCGTTGCGTAAGTTCCGTAGCAACGTTTCACCCCGCGGAAAATCGTGGTGCTTGCCAGCCACGAGTCTCCTTGCGACACTCCCGACAAAACAAGACTACAAAACAGGGGAGAGACCAATGCCGGGTCGTCGCAAGAATCTCGCTGCCCTCGCCATCCTTGTTGCCGGAGCGCTCGCGGCGACATCGGCCGTGGCGCAGAAGAGATATGACCCGGGCGCCTCCGACACCGAAATCAAGATCGGCAACATCATGCCCTATAGCGGGCCGGCGTCCTCCTATGGCGTGATCGGCAAGACCGAGGCCGCCTTCTTCAAGATGATCAACGACCAGGGCGGCATCAACGGGCGCAAGATCAATTTCATCAGCTATGACGACGCCTATTCGCCGCCGAAGGCGATCGAGCAGGCGCGCAAGCTGGTCGAGAGCGACGATGTTTTGTTGATCTTCCAGGCGCTCGGCACGCCCTCGAATTCCGCGATCATGAAATACATGAATGCGAAGAAGGTGCCGCAGCTCTTCGTCGCCTCCGGCGGCACCAAGTTCGGCGACCCCAAGAACTTCCCCTGGACCATGGGCTTCCAGCCCAATTACCAGAGCGAGGGGCGGATCTACGCAAAGTACATCCGCGACAATTTTCCGAACGGCAAGATCGCGGTGTTCTGGCAGAACGACGATGCCGGCAAGGACCAGTTCAAGGGCCTGAAGGACGGGCTCGGCGACAAGGCGAACATGATCATCGCCGACAAGTCCTACGAGGTCAGCGACCCCTCGATCGACTCGCAGATCGTGGCCCTGCACGATTCCGGCGCCGACATCTTCTTCTCATGGGCCGCGCCGAAAGGCTCGGCGCAGGCGATCCGGAAAGTCGGCGAACTCGGCTGGAAGCCGAAATTCTTTCTGGCCAACACCGCGACCTCGGTCGCCTCGGTGCTCAGGCCCGCCGGGCTCGAATACGCCAAGGACATCATTTCGACGGTCTATTTGAAAGACCCGACCGATCCGACCTGGGACAAGGACCCGGCCGTGGTGAAATGGCGTGGGTTCATGGACAAGTATTATCCTGACGGCGACAAGGCCAACGCCAACAACATTTATGGCTACGTCCAGGCCGAGGCGATGGTGCAGGTGCTGAAGCAGTGTGGTGACAATCTCACCCGCGAGAACGTCATGAAGCAGGCCGCAAACCTGAAGAACTTCCATACCGACCTGATGCTGCCGGGCATCATGGTCAACACCTCGCCCGACGACTATTTCCCGATCGAGCAGATGCAGCTGATGCGCTTCAACGGGCAGGCCTGGGAGCTGTTCGGCGACGTCATCACCGGCGAGGTCGGCCACGAGCGCAGCCAGTAGTCACGGCTGGGTGCGCGGGCTTAGCCCGCGCTGAGGCGCACGCCCGCGCGCAAGAACTTCTGCGGGTCGACGGCTTCGCCGTCGATGCGGGTCTCGTAGTGCAGATGCGGACCGGTGGAGCGGCCGGTCGAGCCGACGAGACCGACGACCTGGCCGATCTTCACGATCTCGCCGACCTTGACGCTGATCTCGGAGAGGTGGCCATAGCGGGTCGACAGCCCGTTGCCGTGATCGACCTCGACCATGCGGCCGTAGCCGCCGGACCAGCCGGCCGAGACCACCTTGCCATAGGCGGTAACGCGGACGGGATCGCCGGTCGCGGCGCGGAAGTCGAGGCCGGTGTGCATCGCGGGCCGTCCCAGGAAGGGGTCGCTGCGCACGCCGAAGCCGGAGGTGAACTCGACCTCGCCGATGACGGGCTTGCGATAGGGCACCAGCGCCAAGGTGCGATTGAGCCGGTCCAGTTCGGCGCGGGTCGTGTTGATGCGGTTGAGCTGCTTCTCGAACGGTCCGGCACTGGCGGTCAGCTTGACCGGGACGAACGGTCCACCCATCGCGCTGCGCGGCACGGCGGCTTCGAGACTGGCGAGATTGAGACCGAGATCGCTGACGACGCCGCGCATCCGGCGCATGCGCGAATCCATGCCTTCCTCGACCGCGCTGAGCGCCGCCATCTGGCGCCGCTCGACCTGGTCGAGCGAGGTGGTGAGCCGGACCAGGACATTGTCAAAACCCTGGTTCTTGGCGAATTGGCTGGTCGGCGGAGCCAGCACGGCAGGTGCGCGCGATTCGAGGCGGGCTTCACGATCCGGCGGTGCCACGAAGATCACGGTGTCGCTGATCGGCGACGGCTTTGGCGTGCCCTGCGTCGCGCTCTGGCCGGCATCGCTGCGCTGAGGAGCCGTACGGGGAATCGATCCGGTCACGTCAGGCATGGCGCCCAGCGCCGTTGCCCGGGACTCCAGCGCCGTCTGGCGCTTCATGATCTGGTCGAGCTTCTGGTCGAACTGCTCCTGGTCGAGCAGCTGGCGGCTGGTGGCGCGGTCGACCTTGGCGCGCAGCTCGGCGATGCGGTCCTCATAGGCGTACTGCATCTCGGCCTGGCGGGCGATCAGCCGGGTCAGGACGTCGTCCCGGAAGGCGAAATAGGTGGCGGTCGCGGCCGACCACAGTCCGAGCAAAACGATCGTGCCGACGACGATCCAGAACACGACCGGACCGAGGCGAACCTGCTTGCCGTGATGGACGATGGTGTAGGCGTCGTCGACGTCGGGAAGGGTAATCGCGGCGGCCGCTGCAACCGTGACGGGACGCCGGTGGAACGCCCGTCCGTGGTCGTGGGGGTGATGCTGGGGGTACTGCGAATATTGGGCAGAACTTTTCGACATCGGCACTCCCGGCGCCGGTCGGATGGGTTCCTTGCGGCTTAATTGCCGCAGCAATCTGGGCTCGTCATGGTTAATTTTCCGGAAACGGAACCGCGAGAACTTAACGGGCTGGTTGCAGACTTCTTGCCGCTTCCAGCACCTGATCGGCGTGGCCGTCGACCCGGACATTGCGCCAGATCCGCGCCACCTTGCCATCGCTCCCGACCAGTACCGTGGTGCGAAGAATCCCGAGGAAGCTCCTGCCGTACATGGACTTTTTGCCCCAGGCGCCATACGCCTCCAGCATCTCGTGCCTCTCGTCCGAGATCAGGGGAACGCCGAGCCCGTGCTTGTCGCGGAACTTCTCCTGGGCCTTTAACGAATCCGCGGAGACGCCGAGCACGGCGGTCCCGGCGTCGGCGAAGGCGCCTGCAAGCCGGCTGAAGTCGATGGCCTCCCGGGTGCAGCCGGGCGTGTCGGCGCGCGGATAGAAGAACAGGACGAGCTTCTGGCCGGCATAGTCCGACAGTGTCGCCACGCCGCCGCCATCGCGGCGCAGGCGGAAGGGGGGAGCCTTCTGCCCTTCGGTCAGGACCGGCTTCGCCGTAGACCGTGCTGATTTGGAGGATTTTAACTGTTTCGATGCGGCCTCGTGCAATGCTGTCTTTGCGATGGTCGCGATTGATTTGCTGGCCGGTGGCCGCTGTGTTTTCGCGGTCTTTGTTTGAGTCGTTGCCCTGGTTTTGGGGGCCTTCTTTTTAGCTGTCGGACTGCCGGAGGGCGTTTTGGACGATTTCTTTCGGGATTTCTTGGACATACGCCTTCCTTTCGACGCTTTCGGCGGGTCAACCGAAGCGGTATTGCAGGTCTCGTCCGGTGTGCCGGAATCGCGCCCTTGGCTGGGCAAGTCTGATGACACCGGAGTATGGTTACAAGGAATTCCACGCACCACCCCACTGCTCGTTGAACGCGCTCCCGGGGCGAAATGACGAACAGCAGGAATATTCGAGGTATGGCGGCAGTGCCGGCGCAGGGGTCTTCGCGTCCCGTGGACGGCTGCGGTCCCGGCGGCGCGCAATCCCACGATGGGCGCCTGTATCGAGAGGCAATGGCAAGGAATACGTCGCCACAGGACTACAATCGGGATTTCGATCGGCGCGGCGTTCAACAACAGCCGCAGGAATGGGACGAAGCCGACTGGGATCCGGATCAGGAAGCGGCGGCGGGCCATCGGGCGCGCCGGCTGTTGTCGCGTTCCCATTCGGGCTTCCATCGCTTTGATGACGGCTTCGGCTCGCTGCGCCGATGGCTCGGCGGCGGCCGCTGGCTGAAGCGGCTGGCCCTGGTGGTTGGCGCCCTCATCGTCATCTTTGTCGGCTGTTTCGGTGCGCTGTGGTGGCGGCTCGGCGCGGGACCCATCAACCTCGATATCGCGACGCCCTGGCTTGCCGCCGCCATCGAGGACAACATCGGCCACGGCAACACGGTCGAGGTCGGCGGCACCCAGATCGAGCGCGCCGGGCGGGTCCGCATTGCCGTGCGCATCCGCGACATCATCGTGCGCGACCGCGACCATGCGATCGTCGCCAGCGCGCCGAAGGCCGAGGTGAGGCTGTCGGGCGCGGGCCTGCTGATGGGGCACCTGCGCGCGGAAAGCCTCAACCTGGTCGACGCCGAACTCGCGATCCGCATCGCCCCCGACGGCACCGTCACGGTCTCGGCCGGCGACACCGCAAAACCGCTGGCAACGGGCGTTGCCTCCAAGAAGGATGCGGGCCTGCCGCCGACATTCCCGCGCAACGGCGTTCCGCCGCCGCCATTCGCCACCGCGCCTGCGGGCCAGGAGCCGTCTCAAGCCGCATCGCAAGCCGCGCCTCAGGCGAGCGCGCCGAGCGGCATTCTCCAGGGCCTCGACTGGCTCGACAGTCTGAGCATGACCGGCCTCGACGGTCAGAACCTCAACGAGATCGGCCTGAAGAACGGCAATCTGATCGTCGACGATCAGCAGCGCGGCAGCAAATGGAGCTTTGAGAACATCACGCTGAGCTTGCGCCGGCCGAGCCACGGCGGCGTCGCGCTCAGCCTCGGCGAGGAGGGCGCGCGGCCCTGGATGCTGCGCGCCACGATCGGCCCGGCCGAGAATGGCGTGCGTTCGGTCGACATCAAGGCCGACAAGGTCTCGACCTCCAACATCCTGCTGGCACTGCGGGTGAAGGATCTCACCTATACCGCCGACCTGCCGTTGACCGGCGAGCTCAAGGGCGAGCTCGGCCGCGACGGCGTGCCCACCTTCTTCCGCGGCAAGATCGCTGTGGGCGCGGGCAACATCATCGATACCGACACGCCCGACTATCCGATGGCGATCGATTCCGCCGAGATCAACGTCGAGTGGGATGCCAATCGGCGGGTGCTGGTCGCACCTTTCAAGATCCTCTCCGGTGCCAACCGTCTGACGCTTCTGGCCCATCTCGAGCCGCCCAACGGCAACATCAACGACTGGCAGCTCGGCTTCAGCGGCGGATCGATCCTGCTCGGCGGCATCGACAACGAGCCGCCGCTGGTCTTCAACCGCATCGCGATCGGCTTCCGCTTCGACACCGACCACAAGCGCATGCTGCTGACGCAGGCCGACGTCTCCAATGGCGAGATCGGCGTCGCCGGCACCGGCGCCATCGACTATTCGGGCGAGCCGCGGCTCACGCTCGGCTTTGCGGGAACGCCGATGTCGGCCTCCGCGCTCAAGCGGATGTGGCCGACGCTGATCGTCCCCGAATTGCGCGAATGGGTGATCGAGCGGATCGAGCGCGGCACGCTCCAGCGCATCGAGATCGGCATCAATTCACCGACCAGGAACCTTCCGCGCAAGGGGCCGCCGATCCCGGACGACGGCCTCTCGGTCAATATCGTCGCGAGCGGCGTCGCGGTGCGCCCCGTGGACGGCATGCCTGTCGTGCACGATGCCGACCTCAAGGCACGCGTGACCGGGCGCACGGCGACGGTGAATATCGGCCAGGGCATCGCCGACACGCCGGCCGGTCGCAAGATCACGATCTCCGACTTCACCTTCGAGGTGCCTGACATGGCGCCCAAGCCGTCGCCCTCGCGCACCAGGTTCCGCGTCGACGGTCCCGTGCCTGCGGCGGCCGAAATGCTTTCGAACGATCGGCTGAGTGATCTCTCGGCGACCGTCGTCGATCCCAACACCAGCAAGGGCACGTTCTCGGCGAACATCCAGCTCGGCATGCCGGTCAAGGGCGAACTGACCAAGTCCGACACGACCTACGCCGTCACCGCCGATCTCAACGGCTTTGCCGCGGACAAGCTGGTGATGAACCAGAAGCTCGAGGCCAACAATCTGAAGATCCTCGCCAATAACCAGGGCTACCAGGTCAAGGGCGACGTCAAGATCAACGGGCAGGCCGCCTCGCTCGACTACCGCAAGCCGGCCGAGGGCGATGCCGACGTCCGATTGCAGGCGACGCTGGACGATGCGAGTCGCGCGCGCCTCGGCTTCGATCTCAGCCCCGCCGTCAGCGGCTCGTTGCCGATCAAGGTGTCTGGCAAGATCGCCGGCGGTCCGGAGCAGACGACGAAGCTCGGCGTCGAGGCCGACCTGACCTCGGTCAAGCTCGACAACATCCTGCCCGGCTGGGTCAAGCTGCCGGGCAAGTCCGGCAAGGCCAGCTTCAAGGTGGTGCCGACGGCGCAATCAACCCGCTTCGAGGACATCGTCATCGAAGGCAGCGGCGCCTCGATCAAGGGCTCGCTCGAGCTCGATCCGAATGGCGACCTCGTGAGCGCGAACTTCCCGACCTACGCGCCGTCCGACGGTGACAAGGCGTCGTTGAAGGTCGAGCGCGGCCAGGATGGCGTGGTGCGCGGCACCGTGCGCGGCGACGTGTTCGACGGCCGCGGCTTCCTGAAGTCGGCGATCTCGGGCAATTCCAAGGACGACAAGAGCAAGCTGAAGAACGTCGATTTCGACATCGACGTGAAGCTCGGTGCGGTCGCCGGCTTCAACGGCGAGGCGATGCGCAGCGTCGATGCCAAGATGTCGAAGCGCAGCGGTGCCATCAAGGCCTTCACGCTGAGCGGCAAGATCGGCCGCGACACGCCCATTGCGGCTGATCTGCGCGGTGGCCGCGCCCAGGGCAACCGGGAAGTGATCTACCTGCAGACCAACGATGCCGGCTCGCTGCTCCGCTTCACCGACACCTACACCAAGGCGGTCGGCGGTCAGATGGTGGTTGCGATGGAGCCGCCGACGTCGGAGCCGAACACCTCGCGCGAGGGCCTGATCAGCGTGCGCGACTTCACCGTCAAGGGCGAGGCGCAGCTCGAGCGCGTCGCCGCCGGCGCGCCGAACGGAAACGGCAACGGCGTCTCCTTCAGTGCGCTCCGCGCCGAGTTCACGCGGCAGAACGGCGCGCTCACGATCCGCGACGGCGTGGTCAAGGGCCCGATGATCGGCGCCACCATCGAAGGGTCGATCGACTATCCCGGCAACCAGGTGTGCATGAGCGGCACCTTCGTGCCGATGTATGGGGTCAACAACATCTTCGGCCAGATCCCGCTGTTCGGCATCTTCCTTGGCGGCGGCAACAATGAGGGCCTGATCGGCGTCACCTACGAGGTCGTCGGCACGCCGGCCGCGCCCGTGATGCGCGTCAACCCGATCTCGGCGATGGCACCTGGTCTGTTCCGCAAGATCTTCGAGTTCAACACCGGCAAGCAGACCTCGCCGTTCGAGGAATTCCCGTCGCAGTCCAACGATGGCTCGACCGGCTCGACGCGTCAGCTGTCGAGCGGCTGCAGCCTCGCGCGGCGGCAGTAGCGGGGCTCCAGCGCCCGCGCGGAATGACGCTGCGGAGCCTCCAGCGCCCGCCGTCTACGCCGCATGCGCGCCCTTCAGGAAGGTCCCGACTTCGCCGGAAAGCTGCCCGGCCTGCTTGGAGAGATTGGAGGCTGGCGCAACCACCATGCCAGCGGCGTTGCCGGTCTCCTTGGCGGCGGTGGAGACGCCGCCGATATTGGTGGTCACCTCCTTGGTCGCCGCGTTCTTGCGCCCGCCGCTGCGGACTGCCCGGAAATCGATGTTGGATTCTGGTAGCTACGGAGCAGGGCCGGACCCGCAATGAATCGATTCGTTCATCGCATCATCATGTTCGTGCTGCTCGTTGCGGCCCTCGTTCTCATCTGGAACGTGCTGGGGGCGCGTTGATGCGGCACCGGCGCACCCGCCGGTGCCGTGTTGCTTGCGAAGTGATCCGGGGGGTGCCTCAGCGCCGCGCGAACGCGCCGCCGGCTGCGCCGCTCTCCTTGCCGATCACGGCATCGACGCTGATAGGTCCGCCGCCGGCGGCCGACAGGTAGAGGCAGGCGAAGCAGAACAGGATCGCGGCGGTGCCGCCATTGAGCAGCGGCAGGAGCACCGGCGCTTCGCCCTTGAACATGTGGCCCATGAAGTAGGCGAAGGCCATTTCACCCGAGAGGATGAAAGCGGCCAGGCGCGAGAACAGGCCGATCATCAGCAGCCCGCCGAGCACCAATTCGAGCGTCCCGGCCGCGCCGTAGAGTGACATCAGTTCGACTTTTGCGAACATCGGCACGGGCGGGAACTTGAACAGCTTGGCGATGCCGTACTGGAACAGCAAGAGGCCGGTGATGAAGCGAAACAGGCTCAGAAGAGCCGGTTGAAAGCGAGAGAGAAAAGAAAAGTCCATCGGTTTGCCCTCTATCCAATGTAGCGACTTGGACCGCATTCGGTTCCTCCTCGCAAGCCACCCGGGATGAATTTCATGCTGACATTTTTGTCATGTCGGACAAAACACCGCAGGCTGGGATTTCAGCCGCGTGCAATCGGCATTTTTTGCGCGCATTCGTGCCGGTCCCACCCGTAATTTTCCGGTGACAGGAATGCGATCAGGTTACCCATGAGATACCTAACGCCGCAGAGCGGGCAAAATCAGGAAGGGAATCATCCCGAGGATCACGCTCGCAAGTGCGAAGGCCAGCAGCGCGTTGTAGCCATGGGTTGCGTCGTGGATCAGGCCGCCGCTCCAGGAGCCGAACGCCGAACCGAGGCCGCTGCCGATCGAGATCGTGCCGTAGATGGTGCCGACGCGCTTGCCCTGGAAGATCCGCATCGCCGTCGCGCTGATCAGCGGGCCGCGCGAGCCCATCATGCTGCCGAAGCAGACGACGAACCCCGTGAGCAGGAGAATGTTCGGCGAATACTGCAACAGCCACAGCAGCACGATGCCAAGGATCGAGATCGCGTAGCTGAGCAGCACCGAGGGCCGGCGCCCGATCAGGCCGTCGAGCGCAGACACACCGAGCATGCCGAAGACCAGCACGACGCCGGAAAAACCCCAGGCGGTCGCGGCCTGGAGCGGCGGAAAGCCGGCGTCGATCAGATAGGCCACGATTTGCGCGGCAATGGCATACATGCCGACGGCGGTGAAGAAGAAGGTCGAGAACAGGGCCCAGAAGGCGTGGTGGCGCATCGCGCCGAGCAGCGTCCAGCCGGTGTCGACGAAATCAGGATCGGTCTTCTTGACGACATGCGGCGAGCCCGCCGCGAACAGGCGCCACGGCAGCAGCAGCAGCGGCAACAGCAGGCCCAATGCGGCGAAGCCGAACAGCTGGTAGGTGTCGCGCCAGCCGACGTGATCGATCAGTAGCTGCGAGGCCGGCAACAGCGCCAGCACGCCGCCGCCCATCGCCGAATACACCACCGACATCGCGGTCGGCAGCCGTGGCCCGAACCAGCGACCGAGGAGGATCGAGTTCGGCACGATGCCGATGAACGCGATGCCGATGCCGACGCAGAGGCCGATCGAGAGCTGGAATTGCCACAGCTGCTGCGCGTGCGCCGCGACCAGGAAGGCCGCGCCGAGCAGCAGCAGGCCGAGCGCATAGACGATGCGCGGTCCGGAATGATCGAACAGGCGTCCGACGAAGGGAGCGGTGAGGCCGCTCGCGAGCCAGGTGAGCGAGTAGACCGAGACGATCTGCGCGCGGTCCCAGCCAAAGCTTTCCGAGATCGGCTTCAGGAACACCGTGAAGCTGTCGCCGAGCCCCCGTCCGAGCACGGCCAGCGTGAAGCAGAGTGCGAGCACGGTGAGCGCGATGCGCACGGCGCCTTGCGGTGTCGCCGCGACATCGTTCTTGGACGCTTCCCTGTTCGTTTCCTTGGGCGTGTTCTGGTCCATTGCCCGTCAGGGAGCGCGCATCGGCGCGCCCTGACAAGCATCAAAAGCTCATACGCCTATGCAGGCTTGATGAGGACGTGCTTCTTCTTGCCGAAGGACAGCTTGACCACGCCCTCCGGCGTGAGATTGGCCGCTGAGAGCGCCATCTTCTCGTCGGTGACCGGCGCGTCGTTGACGCGCAGGCCGCCGCCCTTGATCTGGCGCCTCGCTTCGCCATTGGAGGCAACCAGGCCCGCCTTGACGAAGGCGTTGAGCACGCCGAGCCCGGCGTCGAGTTCGCCGCGCGGAATTTCCACGGTCGGGAGGCTCTCCGCCAGCGCGCCTTCCTCGAAAGTGCGGCGCGCGGTTTCAGCGGCTTCGTTTGCTGCGTCGCGGCCATGCAGCAGCGCGGTCGCCTCGGTGGCGAGCACCTTCTTGGCCTCGTTGATCTCCGAGCCGCCGAGTGCTTCGAGCTTCTTGATCTCGGCCATCGGCAGCGTCGTGAACAGTTTCAGGAACTTGCCGACGTCGGCGTCCTCGGTGTTGCGCCAGTACTGCCAGAAATCATAAGGCGAGAACTGATCGGCGTTGAGCCACACCGCGCCTTGCGCGGTCTTGCCCATCTTGGCGCCCGACGCCGTCGTCAGCAGCGGCGTCGTCAGCGCGAACAGCTGATGGGTGCCCATGCGGCGGCCGAGATCGACGCCCATGATGATGTTTCCCCATTGATCGGAGCCGCCCATCTGCAGTCTGCAGCCGGTACGCTTGGCGAGCTCGACGAAGTCGTAGGCCTGGCACACCATGTAGTTGAACTCGATGAAGCTCATCTCCTGCTCGCGCTCGAGGCGCAGGCGCACGGAGTCCATGGTCAGCATGCGGTTGACCGAGAAGTGCCGGCCGACGTCGCGCAGCATCTCGATCCAGTTCAGCCTGGTCAGCCACTCCGCATTGTCGAGCATGATGGCGTCGCTCTTGCCATCGCCATAGCGCAGCACCTTCGCGAACACGCCGCGGATCGATTCCTTGTTGGCCTCGATCTCGGCGACGGTGCGCATCGCCCGGGTCTCGTCCTTGCCGGAGGGATCTCCGACCATGGTGGTGCCGCCGCCCATCAGCGTGATCGGCTTGTTGCCGGACTGCTGCAGCCAGTACAGCATCATCATCGTCAGGTAGTTGCCGATGTGCAGCGAGCGGGCGGTGCAATCGTAGCCGACATAGGCGGTCGCCTCGCCCTTGGCGGCGAGGGCGTCCAGTCCCTCGAAATCGGAGCACTGGTGGATGAATCCACGTTCCTGCAGGGTGTTGAGGAAATCCGATTTGAAAGCAGTCATCTGTCGGCGGCCTGACAATTCTTGGTTTACTGTTTCGGGAGCAATTTAAGGGTCTTCCGTGGGAACTCGGTTGCTGCCCGCCACTTGGCGCTGTGGCATTATAAGATGTGTCCCTCTGGCACAAGATCGGCATGCCGGAGGGGGTCCGTTGAGGACGCTGATCCATGATGTTGACGGCACTCGGTTTGATGAGCGGCACCTCGCTGGACGGGGTGGATGTCGCGCTGATCGAAACCGATGGAAAGCTGGTCAAGGCGTTCGGGCCATCCGGCTACCGGCCCTATAGTCCGGCCGAGCGCAACCTGCTGCGCCAAGCCCTCTCCGAGGCGGTGCACCTGTCGCAGCGCGATGCCCGGCCGGGCGTTCTGGCCGAGGCGGAGCGCGCGGTGACGCTGGCCCATGCCGAGGCGGTGGCCGCTTTCGTCGCCCAGAACCGGATGCGGCCGGAGGACATCGACATCGTCGGTTTTCATGGCCAGACGGTGCTGCACCGCCCCGAGAAGCGGCTGACGGTGCAGATCGGCGATGCGCCGGCGCTGGCCAGGGCGATCCATATTCCTGTCATGCACGACTTCCGCGCCGCCGACGTCGAAGCCGGCGGGCAGGGCGCGCCGCTCGTACCGGTCTACCACCGCGCGCTGGCCAATTCGCTGGAGCGCGAGGGGCCGATCGTCGTGGTCAATATCGGCGGCGTCTCGAACATCACCCATATCGACGGCAACGACACGCTGATCGCCTGCGACACCGGGCCGGGCAACGCGCTGCTCGACGACTTCATGTACCGTACCATGAACCTGGCCTTCGACGCTGAAGGCAAGTTCGCGGCGCTCGGCAAGGCGGACGAAGCCTGGATCGCGCGTGCGCTGGAGCTGCCGTTCTTCGCGGCTCCACCGCCGAAATCGCTAGACCGCAACGACTTTGCCGCGCTCAAGCTCGGCGATGTCGAGCCCGCCGACGGCGCGGCCACCCTCACGGCCTTCACCGCTGCTGCGATTGCCCGAATCATCCCGCTGTTGCCGCGCCGGCCGCGGAGCTGGATCGTCTGCGGCGGCGGCGCGCGCAACCTCACCATGCTGCGCATGCTGCGGGAGCGGGTGGGGTCGGCGACCGTCGAGGCCGCCGAAACGCTCGGCTGGGCCTCCGACGCCATCGAGGCGCAGGCCTTCGGCTTCCTCGCCGCGCGCGGCCTGAAGGGCCTGCCGCTGTCCTATCCGGCGACCACGGGCGTGCCGATGCCGATGACGGGCGGGGCGATTGCGCGGCCTTGAGATAGGGCGCAATTAATGCAGATGCATGGAACTTGACATGTAGATGCAGGTGCATCTATGCTGGATGCAGTTGCATCTAACCGCCGGGATCATTGCCATGACGACTTCGCTCAAACTCATCAGCCACAAGCTTTGTCCCTACGTGCAGCGCGCCGTGATCGCGCTGAAGGAGAAGGGCGTACCGTTCGAGCGGATCGACATCGATCTCGCGAGCAAGCCCGACTGGTTTTTGAAGCTCTCGCCGCTTGGCAAGGTACCCGTGCTGGTGGTGACGACGGAGCAGGGCGAGGTCGCGCTGTTCGAGAGCAACGTGATCTGCGAGTACATCGAGGAGACGCAAGCAGGCCTCGAGCTGCATTCGGCGGATGCGTTGAAGCGCGCCGAGCACCGCGCCTGGATGGAGTTCGGCTCGGCGATCCTCGGCGATCTCTGGGGGCTGGAAACGACGACGGATCCGGCGACGTTCGACAGCAAGCGCCAGGCGCTTGCGGCGAAATTCGCGCGTGTCGAGGCTGCGCTTGGCGCGGGGCCTTATTTTGCGGGCGAGACTTTCAGCCTGGTCGATGCGGTGTTCGCGCCGATCTTCCGCTATTTCGACCTGTTCGACGAATTGACCGAGCACGGCATCTTCAACGATGTGCCGAAGGTGCGCGCCTGGCGCGCCGAGCTCGCGAAGCGCCCGAGCGTGCGAAGCGCGGTGGGCGCGGACTATCCGCAATTGCTGCGCGCCTTCCTCGTCCGCCACGACGCGCATCTGCTCAAGCTGGCGGCCTGAGCGCGCGGCGATGTCGTCCTCTGTGGCCTGGCTGATGCTGGTGGTCGCCGGCGCGCTCGATGTCGGCTGGGCGATCTCGATGAAATATGCGGAAGGCTACACGCGCGCGAGCTGGAGCATCGTCTCGCTGATGCTGCTCGCCGCCTTCGTCTTCCTGCTCGGGCGAGCGCTGAAGGTGCTTGAGGTCGGCGTAGCCTATTCGGTGTGGACCGGCATTGGCGCTGCCGGCACCTTCGTCATGGGCGTCGTGCTGTTCGGCGAGAGCTTGAGCGCGATGAAGCTTGCGGGCATCGCGCTCGTGCTATTGGGGATCGCCGCGCTCAAGCTCGCTTAGCGCACGTTGGCGAGACGCATGTCCAGATACGCGGTGATGGTTTCCATCAGCGGCTCGAGCTTGGCGTCAAAGAAGTGGTTCGCGCCGGGGATGATCTGCTGGTCGATCACGATACCCTTCTGCGTCTTCAGCTTTTCGACCAGCGTGTTGACGTCCTTCGGCGGCACCACCGCGTCCTTCTCGCCATGCACGATCAGACCCGAGGACGGGCAGGGCGCGAGGAAGGAGAAGTCATAGAGATTGGCCGGAGGCGCGATCGAAATAAAACCCTCGACCTCGGGACGGCGCATCAGGAGCTGCATGCCGATCCAAGCGCCGAAGGAGAAGCCTGCGACCCAGCAGGCGCGCGCTTCGGGATTGATGGTCTGCGCCCAGTCGAGCGCCGCGGCAGCATCGGACAATTCGCCGGTGCCGTGGTCGAACGAGCCCTGGCTGCGGCCGACGCCGCGGAAATTGAAGCGCAGCACCGAGAAGCCGCGATGCGCAAAGGCGTAGTAGCACTGGTACACGATCTGATGATTCATGGTCCCGTGAAACTGCGGATGCGGATGCAGGATCATCGCGATCGGCGCGTTCTTCTGCTTGGCCGGGTGATAGCGGCCCTCGAGGCGGCCAGCGGGGCCGGCGAAAATGACTTCAGGCATCGATGATCTCTTGATTGATGTGCTGGAGCGAGGATTCCTCGGCAATCAACCGATTGTGGCTTCATCGGCGAATGCCGACGAAAGCGCGAATGAAGGGTGAGAAGGCGTGCGCCTCGCGGTGATGCGCAAACGGCGCACGGTGACTTGACGGCCGCGTTCTAACATGGGCGCGGGGGCAAAAAGCAAGCATCTTGAACATCGGCCAATGGGCTCAAGGCGTTAGCGTGTCATGAGCGTGTCTCACGGACAGGTGGTCCGGAATCAGGTTGCCAAGGGCGCGGCCGCAGCCCATGTCGGGCGGGAGGCGAGCCTCCGTCAAAGCAAGGTACTATATTACTCCATGCCGACCCGTGTATATCTCGACTGGAATGCAACGACGCCGCTTCGCCCTGAGGCGCGCGCGGCGATGCTCGTTGCCTGGGACCTGGTCGGCAATCCCTCCTCGGTCCACGCCGAGGGACGCGAGGCGCGGCGGCTGGTCGAGGACGCCCGTGCGGCGCTTGCGGCTGCGGTCGGTGGGTTGCCGCGGAATGTCGTCTTCACCTCCGCTGGAACCGAGGCCAATGCGCTGGCGCTGTCGCCCGGCCTGCGGGGACCAGCCGGTCGTCGGGTCGAGCGGGTGCTGGTCTCGGGCGTGGAGCACGCCTCGGTGCTGTCAGGCGGCCGGTTCCCGGCGGACAAGGTGGGCCATGTCAGGGTGACGCGCGCCGGCGTGGTCGACCTCGACCATCTGAAGACGCAGCTCATGGAAGGTCCGCCCGCGTTGGTCTCGATCATGGCGGCCAACAACGAGACCGGCGCGCTCCAGCCGGTCGCGGAGGCCGCGCGGATCGTGCACGAGGCCGGCGGTCTCCTACACGTCGATGCGATCCAGGCCCTCGGCAAAATTGCGTTCAATATTAGCGCGGTAGGGGCCGACCTTGCGACCTTTTCTGCGCACAAGATCGGCGGCCCCAAGGGCGTTGGCGCGCTGGTCGTGGCGGAGGGAATTGCTGGGCTGGAACCGGTGCTCCGGGGCGGCGGGCAGGAGCTGAACCGGCGCGCCGGCACCGAAAATGTTGCGGGCATCGCGGGCTTCGGCGCCGCCGTGAACGCCGCGCTTCAGGCTCTGCCGGAGGATGCGGAACGCGTGTCAACCCTCAGGGATCGCTTGGAAAATGGCATCAGGGCGATCGCCGGGGCGACAGTGTTCTCGGATGATGTGGCGCGGTTATGCAATACCACTCTGTTCACGGCGCGCGGCCTCAAGGCCGAGACCGCCGTGATCGGCTTTGACCTCGAAGGCGTCGCCGTGTCCTCCGGCTCGGCCTGCTCCTCCGGCAAGGTCCAGCCGTCCCACGTGCTTTCGGCCATGGGGTATGACCCTGCGACGGCCCAGGGAGCGGTGCGCCTCAGTCTGGGCTGGTCCACGGATGCAGAGGACATCAATAGGGCGTTAGAGGCTTGGCGAAAGCTCGGTAATACCCTACTTAAGGGACTAAGGTGACGAAACACGGCTTGAACGGTTCTAAGCACGTGCTTTCTACCTAGAAACATCGTAATACTCGTCCGAGTTTGATCCACCGCGGTCCTTGAAACCGCGAGCGGAGGATGGAATGCCAGCCGTACAAGAGACGGTCGAGCGCGTGAAGCGCATCGACGTCGACCAGTATCGTTATGGGTTTGAGACCCTGATCGACTCCGAGAAGGCGCCAAAGGGGCTCTCGGAAGAGATCGTAAAATTCATCTCGCAGAAGAAGAACGAACCCGCCTGGATGCTCCAGTGGCGGCTCGAGGCCTATCGCCGTTGGCTGACCATGACCGAGCCGACCTGGGCCCGCGTCGACTATCCCAAGATCGACTTCCAGGACCTCTATTACTACGCGGCCCCGAAGCCGAAGAAGACGGTTTCCTCCCTGGACGAGATCGACCCCGAGATTCTGAAGACCTACGAGAAGCTCGGCATCCCCCTGCGGGAAGTCGCCATGCTCGAAGGCGTCGAGCCGAAGGTGGGCGAGGAAGATCCGGCGCGCCGCAAGATCGCGGTCGATGCTGTCTTCGATTCGGTCTCGGTTGCGACCACCTTCAAGGCCGAGCTGAAGAAGGCCGGTGTGATCTTCATGCCGATCTCGGAGGCGATCCGCGAGCACCCCGAACTGGTGCAGAAGTATCTCGGCTCGGTAGTTCCGACCTCGGATAATTTCTATGCGACGCTGAACTCGGCGGTGTTCTCCGACGGCTCGTTCGTCTACGTGCCGCCGGGCGTGCGCTGCCCGATGGAGTTGTCGACCTATTTCCGCATCAACGAGCGCAACACCGGCCAGTTCGAGCGCACGCTGATCATCGCGGACAAGGGCTCCTACGTCTCCTATCTCGAAGGCTGCACCGCGCCGCAGCGGGACGAGAACCAGCTGCACGCCGCCGTCGTGGAACTCGTCGCGCTCGACGATGCCGAGATCAAATATTCGACGGTGCAGAACTGGTACCCCGGCAATTCGGAAGGCAAGGGCGGCATCTACAATTTCGTCACCAAGCGTGGCGACTGCCGCGGCGCCAACTCCAAAATCTCCTGGACCCAGGTCGAAACGGGTTCGGCGATCACCTGGAAATATCCGAGCTGCATTCTCCGCGGTGATAATTCCCGTGGCGAGTTCTACTCGATCGCGATCTCGAACGGCTTCCAGCAGGTCGATAGCGGCACCAAGATGATCCATCTCGGCAAGAACACGTCGAGCCGCATCATCTCCAAGGGCATCGCCGCCGGCAAGTCGCAGAATACCTATCGCGGTCTCGTCACCGCGCATCGGAAAGCGTCCGGCGCGCGCAACTTCACCGCCTGCGACTCGCTGCTGATCGGCGACAAGTGCGGCGCACACACCGTGCCGTACATCGAGGCCAAGAACTCCACGGCCACGTTTGAGCACGAGGCGACGACCTCGAAAATCTCGGAGGACGTGCTGTTCTACTGCATCCAGCGTGGCCTTTCGCAGGAAGAGGCGGTCGGCCTCGTCGTCAACGGCTTCGTCAAGGACGTGCTGCAGCAGCTGCCGATGGAATTCGCGGTGGAAGCGCAGAAGCTGATCTCGATCTCGCTCGAAGGGTCGGTCGGCTAACTCCGACCTCATCCTGAGGAGGCCGCGGAACGCGGCCGTCTCGAAGGATGGATACCGGAAAGATTGGTGGCCTCAATCCTTCGAGACGCGCCTCCGGCGCTCCCTGGGATGAGGGGATAGATGGAAAAAACGTTATGGCTTTGCTTGAAGTGAAAGACCTCAAGGTTCGTGTCGAGGAGCGTGAGATCCTCCACGGGCTGACGCTGACCGTGAACGAGGGCGAGGTGCACGCGATCATGGGGCCGAACGGCTCCGGCAAATCGACGCTCTCGCACGTCATTGCCGGCAAGCCCGGCTACGAGGTCACCGACGGCCAGATCCTGTTCAAGGGCGAGGATCTCCTCGAGATGGACCCGGACGAGCGTGCCGCCAAGGGCGTGTTCCTGGCCTTCCAGTACCCGGTCGAGATTCCCGGCGTCGCCACCATGACCTTCCTGCGCACCGCGCTGAATGCGCAGCGCAAGGCGCGCGGCGAGAGCGAATATTCGACCCCGGACTTCCTGAAGAAGGTCCGCGAGGTCTCGAAGTCGCTCAACATCCCGCAGGACATGCTCAAGCGCGGCGTCAATGTCGGCTTCTCCGGCGGCGAGAAGAAACGCAACGAGGTGCTGCAGATGGCGCTGTTCGAGCCCAGCCTGTGCATCCTCGACGAGATGGATTCCGGCCTCGACATCGACGCGCTGCGCATCGCGGCCGACGGCGTCAACGCGCTGCGCTCGCCGGGGCGCGCGATGGTCGTCATCACCCACTATCAGCGGCTGCTGAACTACATCGTGCCCGATTTCGTGCACGTGATGTCGAAGGGGCGTGTCGTGAAGAGCGGCGGCAAGGACCTGGCGCTGGAGCTGGAAGCGTCCGGCTACGCCCAGTTCGAGGATGCCGCGTAAGGAATTTTGCGATGAACGTTGCTGTGGCAAAGACCGGGAACGGCCGCGCGGTGAGCGATCTCTTCGCCAGCGCCGAAGGCCGCCTGCCGGGTTCGCCGGGAGTGGCAGCAGTGCGCCGCGAGGCGTTCGAGACCTATGAGCGTCTCGGCCTGCCGCACCGCCGGATCGAGGAATGGAAATACACCGATCTGCGCGCGCTGGTCGGCGAGGTGCTGCCGTTGGCAGCAAGCCCCGATGCCGCCGCGCTGAAGCGCGCGGCGGCGGCCGTGAAGGCGCATGCGATCGCGGGCGCCCGCAAGCTGGTGCTGGTCGACGGAGTGTTCGCGGCCGATTTGTCCGACGTGAAGACGCTCGCGTCAGAGGTCAGCGTCAAGACGCTGCGCGAGGTCCTTGCGAACGAGGCCAACCCCGCGGCCGGCGATCTCCTCCAGACTGCGTCGACGGATGCGGTCATCTCGCTCAATGCGGCCATGGCAACGGACGGCGTCTTGGTTTCGGTGGCTGACGGCACCCATTTGTCCGCGCCGATCCAGGTCATTCATGTTGCGACCGCGGCTGGTGCGTCCGCGTTCACCCGCTCGCATCTGCGGATTGGCAAAGGCGTGCGTGCCACTGTCGTAGAGAGCTTCGTCGCGGCCGGAAAGGCCGGCGGCTATCAGGTCAACGATGCGGTGGTCCTCTGGGTCGGCGATGACGCCGACGTCGCGCATATCCGCCTGATGGACGATGCGCCCGACGCGGTGAACGTCACCTCGCAGTTCGTGACTGTCGGCGCGAACACCAAGCTCAATTTCTTCAACATGACGACCGGCGCGGCGGTCAGCCGCCTGCAGGGCTTCATTACGTTCTCGGGTGAGGGCAGCGAGCTCTCGGCCAATGGCGTGAACCTGCTGCAGAAGACCGAGCATGGCGACACCACGCTGGTGGTCGACCATGCCGTGCCGAACTGCCTCAGCCGCGAGACCTTCCGCGCGGTGATCGACGATCGCGCCCATTCGGTGTTCCAGGGCCGCATCATCGTCCGTCCCGACGCGCAGAAGACCGACGGCAAGATGATGACCCGTGCGCTGCTGCTCTCGGACGAAGCCGAGGCCGACAACAAACCCGAGCTCGAGATCTTTGCTGACGACGTCTCCTGCGGCCACGGCGCCACCGCCGGCGCGCTGGACGACAGTCTCTTGTTCTATCTGAAGGCGCGCGGCCTGCCGGAGAAGCAGGCCCAGGCGCTGCTGATCCAGGCCTTCGTCGGCGAGGCGATCGAGCAGATCGCCGATGACGGTTTGCGCGAGCACGTGATCGGCATCGCCGAGCGCTGGCTGGAGCGTCGGTCATGAGCACGCATCCGGCAGTCAAGAACGGCGCCTATAACGTCGCGCGCGTGCGCCAGGACTTTCCGGCGCTCGCGATGCAGGTCTACGGCAAGCCGCTCGTCTATCTCGACAACGCAGCCTCCGCGCAGAAGCCGCAGTCTGTGCTCGACCGCATGACGCAGGCCTATACGAGCGAATACGCCAACGTGCATCGCGGTCTGCACTATCTCGCCAATGCCGCAACGGAAGCGTATGAGGGCGGCCGCGCCAAGGTCGCCCAGTTCATCAATGCGCCGCGCACCGAAGAAGTGATTTTCACTCGCAACGCGACCGAGGCGATCAATCTGGTCGCATCTTCGTGGGGTGGCCCCAATATCAAAGACGGCGACGAGATCGTCATCTCGATCATGGAGCACCACTCCAATATCGTGCCCTGGCACTTCCTCAGGGAACGTCAGGGCGCCGTGATCAAGTGGGCGCCGGTCGACGACGAGGGCAATTTCCTGATCGACGAGTTCGAGAAGCTGCTGACGTCGAAGACCAAGCTGGTCGCGATCACGCAGATGTCGAACGCACTCGGCACCATCGTCCCGGTCAAGGACGTCGTCAAAATGGCCCATGCCCGCGGCATCCCCGTGCTGGTCGACGGCAGCCAGGGCGCCGTGCACTTGCCGGTCGACGTCCAGGACATCGGCTGCGATTTCTACGTCTTCACCGGCCACAAGGTCTACGGTCCGACCGGCATCGGCGTGCTCTGGGCCAAGTACGATCACCTCGTCGCGATGCGCCCGTTCAACGGTGGCGGCGAAATGATCCGCGAAGTGTCGCGCGAGGTCGTCACCTATGGCGATCCCCCGCACAAATTCGAGGCGGGCACGCCCGCGATCGTCGAGGCAGTTGGCCTTGGCGCCGCCATCGACTACGTCAATTCGATCGGCAAGGAGCGCATCGCCGCGCACGAGCACGATCTCACCACCTACGCCCAGGAGCGCCTCCGCGAGATCAACTCGCTGCGGCTGATCGGCACGGCGCGCGGCAAGGGTCCTGTGATCTCCTTCGAACTCAAGGGTGCGCATGCCCATGACGTCGCCACCGTGATCGACCGCCAGGGCATCGCGGTGCGCGCCGGCACCCATTGCGTCATGCCGCTTTTAGAGCGGTTCAACGTCACGGCCACGTGCCGGGCCTCGTTCGGGATGTATAATACGCGGGAAGAAGTCGATCATCTGGCACAGGCGCTGCTGAAGGCGCGGGATTTGTTCGCATGAGTGACACGGCCGAAATCAAAGCCAATCCGATGGAGACCCATTCGGCGTTGCCGCCGGAGGAGACCGAGCGGCTGACCCGCGAGATCATTGCCGGGCTGAAGACCGTGTTCGATCCGGAAATCCCGGCCGACATCTACGAGCTCGGGCTGATCTACAAGGTCGAGATCAAGGACGACCGCTCCGTCGACGTGCAGATGACGCTGACGACGCCGAACTGCCCGGCCGCCGGCGAGCTGCCGACCATGGTCGAGAACGCGGTCGCCAGTGTCCCCGGTGTGGGCGTGGTCGACGTCAAGGTGGTCTGGGAGCCGCCGTGGTCGCCCGAGCGCATGAGCGACGAGGCTCGCCTCGTGCTCAACATGTGGTGACGGTCTCAACGCGCATTGAATTCGTTCTGCAACGGACCACATAAATAACATGACCCAGGCAACACCAGCATCCTCACCAAAACCCCGGCGGCCGCGCCCGCAGGTGATGCGGCTGACGGATGCCGCTGCCCAGCGCATCACCGAGCTGACCCAGCGCGCCGATTCGGAGATCGTGGGCCTGCGCGTCGGCGTGAAGAACGGCGGCTGCGCCGGCCAGTCCTACACGGTCGAATACGCCCACGAGATCCGCCCGACCGACGAGATCGTCGAGGACAAGGGCGTCAAGATCCTGGTCGATCCCAAGGCCGTGCTGTTCCTGCTCGGCACCGAGATGGACTACAAGGCCGACAAGATGCAGGCCCAGTTCGTCTTCAACAACCCCAACCAGGTGTCCGCCTGCGGCTGCGGCGAGTCGGTCGAGCTGCGGCCGGCGAAGATCGACGGCTAGCTTCTCCGGCGTCATTGCGAGCGAAGCGAAGCAATCCAGATCGTCTCCGCGGCGGCGGTCTGGATTGCTTCGCTTCGCTCGCAATGACGCGGATGCTATGAGGGTTCGCTTGCTCGTGCAGGGAAACCTCCCATGGACCGCGAATTCCTGATCGACCTGTTCGCCGATTTCGGCCCCGTCACCATCCGAAGAATGTTCTCCGGCTACGGCATCTCCGCCGACGGCACCAACTTTGCCCTGTCGCTGCGCGCCGGCCTGTTCTTCCGCGCCGACGAGGTGACCATTCCGGATTTTGAAGCGGAAGGCTCGAAACCATTCCAGTACTCGACCCGCGCCAAGACCGTGGTGGTCAACTCCTATTGGGAGCTGCCCGCGCGCCTGCTCGACGATTCCGCGGAGCTCGCACAATGGGCGAGGGCGGCGCTCGCCGCCGCGCAGCGGGCCAAGGTGAAGAAGCGGCCGGCGAGCAAACCGGCGAAGAGGGCCGCAAGTAAACCCGCGGCGAAGCGAACAGCCAAGAGAACGGTGCGTACGGTGGCCAAGCCACTCGTCCGCCGTAGCTCATAGAGCGGAAGGCGGAAGCGTGCCCCCCGTTCGGCTGCTCTACGCCACCTGGCCGTGGCTCTCGACCGTGAATTCCGGATCGGCTTCGCAGATCACGCGGTTGCGGCCGTTGCGCTTGGCGGCGTAGAGGCAGGCGTCCGCACGCTCGATCAGCGCTTCGGTGTCGTCGCCCTGCTTGAGCATGGAAACCCCGACGGAGATGGTGACGCGGCCGAGAATCTCGCCGGTCGATTTCTTCTTCAATTCCTTCGCCATCACCGCGCGGCGGATGTGATCGGCGACGGTGAGGGCCTGGCGCAGCGCGGTGTTGGGCAGCACCACCGCGAATTCCTCGCCGCCGTAACGGGCAGTGATGTCCTGGCCCTTGATGGTCTGCTTGAGCGACAGACCGACGAGCCGCAGCACCTGGTCGCCGGTGAGGTGACCGTAGGAGTCGTTGAACGACTTGAAGTGATCGATGTCGAACAGCAGCAGCGACAGCGGCTCGCCGGAGGCGAGCGCACTTTCTACCGCCATGCCGATCATGCGGTCGAAATATTTGCGGTTACCGAGGCCCGTGAGCGGGTCGGTCAGGCTCTCGGCGCGGATCGCCTCGAGGCTCTGCTGCAGATTGCTGATCTCGTTCTTCGACAGCGTCAGCCGGTCTTCCAGCGCCTTGTTGGTCTCGCGCATCGCGCTGGTCGAACGTATCAGCGTCTCGACGATCCCCTTGATCTGCTCGCGGCTCTTGGCCGACGACAGCTTCTCGGACGCGCCCGACAGGCTGGCATCGTACGAGGCGGTCATCCCGAGCGCATCGCCGAGCACGCGCATCACGTCGTCGATCTCGCCGATGACGCGCGCGCCGACCTTGTCGATGCGGTCGGTGGTCTTGATGTGGGAGAGATAGGTCTCGTAGATCTGCTCGAGGTCGGCTTCGGTCAGCTTGCCTTGCCGCGCCAGCGTCTCGTTGACGATCTTGTTGAGCGGTGCGTTGTAGCCGGTGGCGTAGACGTACCAGATCTCGTAATTGCGGGGAATTGCAGTCTGGCGAAGCGATCGGATCTGGCCGAGCGCCACTTCGGCGAACGCCATCGTGCGTTCGTGTTCGTCGAGAGCCTTGACCACGGAACATACCCCACAGCGGTCGGTGCGCCCTCGACCGCGGTAATGCTTAAATTATGTTCGTAGCCTAAGGGACGATCGTGAATACCCCGTAAATATACGTTTCCCGATGCATCTAGAAAATTGTGCGGCGGCCTGTCTCAACCAGCAGGAAGCGCGTCGCGCTTCAGGCGCCGGCGGGGGAGCGAACCGGCCGCAACAGGAACGCCGGCAGGTGCGAGTGATCGCCCGGCTCGGTGTCGACCTCGCGCTGGCGGCGCGGCTCGGGACGGCCGATCGACGGCACATGCGAATTGTTGGCCTGCGCGCGCGAGGGGTGACGCGGCTCGGACGCACGCTTTCCGTCGGAGCCGTGCCTTGCTTCGGACGAGTGCCTTGCCTCGCCACGCGCCTCGCGCGGCTCGTGGCTGCGCTCACGATCATGACCGCGCCGTTCGCCGCGCGGCGGCTTGCCGCGTCCGCCACGTGAACGCTCACGGCCGCGCTGCTCGCGCGGACGCTCGGCCGTATCCGAGGCCTCGGTGCGGACTTCGTAGTCGCCCTCGGCGCGCGGAATGCTCTGGCCGATCAGCTTCTCGATCGCGGCCATCGACTTCTGGTCGAGCGGCGTCACGATCGAGATCGCGGTGCCGGTGCGGCCAGCGCGGCCGGTGCGGCCGATACGGTGGACGTAGTCGTCGGCGTGGTGGGGGACGTCGAAATTGAAGACGTGGCTCACCTCGGGAATGTCGAGGCCGCGGGCGGCGACGTCGGAGGCGACGAGGAGCGGAAGCTCGCCCTTGCGGAACTGGTCGAGCGCAGCCATGCGCGCAGGCTGGTCCATGTCGCCATGCAGCGCGCCGACGCTGAAGCCGTGCTTCTGGAGCGATTTGTGAACGATCGCGACCTCGCGCTTTCGATTGCAGAAGATGATCGCGTTCTTGAGGTCCTTGGCCTCGCGCAGCAGGCGGCGCAGCAATTCGCGCTTCTCGTGCGCTTCGCGCCCGGCGGGCACCTGGGCCTGCGTGACGGTGACGGCTGTGGTGGCGGGGCGGGACACTTCGACCTTCTGCGGATTGTGCAGGAAGGCTTCGGTGATGCGCCGGATTTCCGGCGGCATGGTCGCGGTGAAGAACAGGGTCTGCCGGGTGAAGGGGACGAGCTTGCAGATGCGCTCGATGTCGGGAATGAAGCCCATGTCCAGCATGCGGTCGGCTTCGTCGATGACGAGCAGCTCGACGCCGGTGAGCAGCAGGCCGCCCCGCTCGGTGTGGTCGAGCAGGCGGCCTGGGGTTGCGATCAGCACGTCGACGCCGCGCATCAGCTTGGCATCCTGGTCGCCGAAGGAGACGCCGCCGATCAGAAGGGCGACGTTGAGTTTCTGGCCGGCGCCGTAGCGGTCGAAGTTTTCCTTCACCTGCGCCGCGAGCTCGCGGGTCGGTTCCAGGATCAGCGTGCGCGGCATGCGCGCCCGGGCCCGGCCCTTTTCGAGGATGGTGAGCATCGGCAGCACGAAGGCTGCGGTCTTGCCGGTGCCGGTCTGGGCGATGCCGAGCACGTCCTTGCGTGCGAGGACGTGGGGGATCGCCTGTTCCTGGATGGGGGTGGGGTTGGTGTAACCGGTGGCCGCCACTGCGGCGAGGACTTTTTCGGACAGTCCGAGATCTGAAAAGGACATTGAGCCTCTGGTCGAAACCGCCGTTCGGAATCGAGGGTAATAAGGCTGGTCGCGTTCCACCCCGAAACGGCGCGCTCTCAAAGAAGCTGGGGGTGCTGACTCACGCGAACAAAGCGCAAGGCTCAGGAATCGCTCTTCGATCTGAGCCGCGTCGCCCCGGAACATAGGCGGGAATTGGCCAAAGTCAATGGAGCAGGCGCGGGAAGGCCCTAAAAACCCTTAGCTTTTTAGCAAATCTCGGGCCCGGCTGGGATTTTCCGCCTCACTCCTAAGCCCGGCGGGCGGTCACCGTGACGGGCGAAGGCCGTTCGGAACCCTGGGCCCGGAAGTCTCCAGGGGCCATGCCATAGGCCGCATTGAAAACCCGGTAATAGGTCGCCAGGCTCTCGAAGCCGCAGGCGGTCGCGATGTCGGCGATCAGCCGGTCCGGCGCCTCGCGCATCAGGCGGCGGCTCTGCTTGAGGCGCTCGTCGGTCACGGTCTGCGAAAAGCTCTTCTCGACGGCCTCGAACAGCACATGCAGGTGCCGCAGGGACACACCGAGCAGATCGGCGACCATTGCCGGGGCGAGGTTCGGGTCTTGCAGGTGGCGCACGATCAGGCGTCGCGCTTGCGACAGGCGGGCTGTCCGCAGGGCAGCCTGTCCGAGCCGGCTACCCGGCCGCACGATACCGCGCTCGATCAGCGCCAGATGCGCCAGGGCTTGAACCAGGGAAGCCTGCACGTGGGAGGCCTGCACGTGGGAGGCTTGCACGTGGGAGGCTTGGGCGCCATCGCTCCCGTCGTCAGCTGTGGCAGCCTCACTGAGATCGGCAAAGCAGGCCTTGAGCAGGGGCGCCAGGCCGGGATCGTTGAATGTTTGGGCCGACAGCTCGCGCATGCGCTTGTCCTGCGCCGGGATGCTGCTCACGGGGATCTTCAGAATCCGCAGGTGGAAGCCGCCGTCCCCGAGCGGGACGGTGCGATAGGGCATGTCGGTGTGGCTGGTGGCGAAGCTGCCATTGGCGATGGAGAAATCGCCGCCGCGCATGCCGCCGAACCAGCCGCCGCTGCCGAGCTGCTGGTAGACGCAGATGCTGTCGCTGGGCGCGCAGGCGATGTCGGAGGCGCTGCGCTCGACCGCGTAGTGCGAGGCCTTCAGCTCGACGAGGGCGGCCCCGCCAAGCTGGCGCAGCGAGAACTCGCCGTAGAAGTCCGCGCGTCGCTCCCGCTCGAGCTCGGCGGTGACGCCGAACAGGCCCTTGGACCGGACTTCGCGCCAATAGTCGAAGCCGTCATGCGGCTCGACCTCGTCGGTACACCAGCGATACACGGCAGTCCCTCGCGTCCGGAGCGATTGCCCCGTGGAAAACCAAGGAAAAGCAGATTCCGATCGAATCTGCCATAGCTCAGAGGATGGAACCGAAGAGGCGGCTGTTGAACCCCCGCTGCGGCTGGGCCGACTATCACATCAACGGCAGGGGTTCCGACCAGTGGGGCCGTTCCACAGCGGGATGTTAGCGATGACGCGTCGGCTTTTCAGAATTCTGGCGGCCCTCGGCCTCGTGGCTGGCCTTTGCGGCATCGCGCTGCCGGCTCACGCCGCGAAGCGCGTCGCGCTCGTCGTCGGCAACAACGATTACAAGAACGTGCCGAAGTTGCTCAAGGCGGTCAACGACGCCCGCACCATGGCCGACACGCTGAAGCAGCTCGGCTTCTCCGTGATGGTCGCCGAGAACCAGAGCCGGCAGCAATTCTCGGAGACGCTGCTCGCCTTCGACCGGACCGTCGAGCCCGGCGACACCGCGTTCTTCTTCTACGCCGGCCATGGTTTCGAGATCGCAGGCCAGAACTATCTGCTGCCGACCGACGTGCCGGCGGCGACGGAAGGGCAGGAAGAGCTGGTGCGCGACGCCTCCATCCTGGCCGACCGCATCGTCGAGCGTCTCCAGAACAAGAAGGCGCGGACCTCGATCCTGGTGTTCGACGCCTGCCGCAACAATCCGTTCGAGCGCGCCGGCACGCGCGCGGTCGCCGGCGGCGGCGGGCTCGCGCCGATGGTGCAACTGCCTGAGGGCGTGTTCTCGGTGTTCTCGGCCGGTCCCCGCCAGACCGCGCTCGACCGCCTGTCCAACGACGACGCCAATCCCAATTCGGTGTTCACGCGCACCTTCGCCAGGGAGCTGCTGCAGCCCGGCGAGAACCTCGTGCAGGTGGCACAGCGCACCCGCCGTCTCGTCAGCGAAATGGCGGACACCGTGAAGCACAGGCAGGTGCCGGTCTATTTCGACCAGATGGTCGACGACGTCTTCCTCAGCGGCACCGCCAAGGACGCTGCCGCGCGTCCCGCCGATCCGCCCCCGCAGCAGGTCGCGGCGCTGCCGCCGGTGTCGGTGCCTCGCGTGAAGGAGGAAACCACCAACGCGCCGATCGCGAGCTTCTCGCGCCACAATGGCGGCTGGAGCGTGGTGTTCTCCTTCGCCGATCCGACGCTCGGCATTTCCTGGCGCATGGCCGGCCAGGGCGATTTCCGCGAGACGGGCTTCATCGACACGCTCGATCCGCGGACGCGCAAGCGGATGCCGAACCCGTCGATCGAGCTGCCGCCGGACGCTGTGGCCGGCACCATCGAGGTCCGCTATGTCGATCAGGCCGGCGACATGCAGGGGCCCTTCCCGATCAGGTTCGATCCCGAGGCCGCGCTGATCCGCGACCAGCGCAAGATCCTCGACATGACCTCCACGAGCTGGCTGTCATTCCGCGAGTTCAACGGGCTATTGGTCTACTACACGCATCTGGTCTCGTATCGCTGCGCGATCCGCGAGGTGCGCATCGGCATCGACACCGCCGTGCCCAACCAGGTGCTGAAGATGCCGAATTGCGACATGCGTGATCCCAGCGCGATCAGCGCCGGCATGCCGCTCTACATGAAGCTCGCTCCGGCCACGCAGTTCGTCTCGGTGGAGCTGACCTATCGCGACGGCAGCGTCTCGGAGATCAAGAGTTTTCGCACCGCGAACCGCAGCAACAATTGAGCGATCCGGCGGGACTGGCGAGGCTGCTTCAGGAGCCGCCCATGCTCTGCCACATCGTGCGGTCAGTTCTCAGATTGGATCAGGCTCACGCCCACCTTGCTGGTTATGATCCCCCGTGCCTGGCCCGACGATCCGCGCGTGTCACCCTGTGCTCCTGTTCAGGCGACATCAAGAGGCGCTTTCGGGAGCTAGAGGAAATACGCGATGCGTATCCAGCCGCTCGTAGGCCAGGAGGCGCAGGTCGGCGACGCCGTGATCCGGTGTATCCACGATCAGGATTTCTTCAGCCAGCGGCTCGTAGAACGCGCGGAAATGGGTCTTGGAACGAAGCACGATGATGTCGAAGTCTTCGGGACGTAACCCGAACACCCCGAACGGATCGCCATCGACCGCGAAGGCAAAAGCGCTGACGACACTCACCGACACGCCATCGATGTCGAGCAACGCCGTCATTCCGAGGTCGACGGGCATGCCATGCATGTAGGAGCCCGTCACGCGGTAAGATTTAGGGCCTGCCCACAGCACCCGTGCGGTGACGTCGAGCGTCGGCCCGGCCTTCTCCGAGCTGTGGCCGCCAAGCTCGAGCTTGACCATCGCGCCAACGCCGGCTTCGAACGCCTTCTGCGCCGCGGCTGAATCCCAGAGAAATGGCACGGCAGCCCGCGGGACGCGGCGCTTGAGCAGCACGGCCAGCAGGTAAGTTGAATCGTTCATTCGGTCTGCGTGCTCGACCAGGACATAGGGGCGTCCCGCCGCCTTGCGCGTCGTCAGGCCTGTGCACGCCCGGGAGACCGCCGACTCTGCGGTGTAGATGTCGAACGGCCTGTAGAGTGCATGCCGCTCGTTCCAGATCCGATCCGAAAGATGATCCACGACCCTCTGAGCGCGGTCGGGGTTGCCGTCCGTGACGCACAACACCGAGAAGCCGGCGTTGTGCGCGTCCGCATAGGAAAAGCCCGCCATGAGCGAAATATCGGTGTAGCGCTCGCTGTCGCGTTCGATTTGCTGTCCTTCCTCGATGATATCCGCCAGGGGACGCAGCGCGGTCGCGCTGAAGATCGATGGGACGAGCACGCCTGGTTTTGCGATCGCCCATGCCGGCGAAATCTGTCCCCGCAGCGTGCGCAGCATGCAGGTGGCGGCGCGGCGTCCCGTGTCACCCGTATCCGTGTGCGGGGATTTTCGATAGGCGAACGCTGCGGTCGCGTTCTTCAGCGTGTCCGCGTCGATGTTGCCATGGTAGTCGAGGGCGACGATCAAGGGCTTGTCCTGCCCCAGGGCCGCGCGGACCGTGTCGATGATGAAGCGCTCGGGGTCGGGATAGGAAGCCGTCCAGCACGCGCCGTGGAGGAAGAGCAGCACGCCATCCAGGTCCGAAAGAGCGCGGATACCGGCTGCCATCTCGTCCGCGTAACGTCTGACGGCCTCGTCGGTTGCGGGCCCGACGGCACCCAGGGCGGTGTACACGAGGGGATGCAACTCCACGCCGTCCTGTTCGCAGACCTCGATGAAGCCGCCCATCACGGTGTTGGTGCCTCGGAGCTCTCCGACGATGCGGCTCCCGCGCAAGGCCACCTGCTCGAAATCGTCCCAGGTCGAGGCGGTTGGCAGGAAACTCACGGACTCGATATGAAATCCGGCGGTCGCAATCCGAAACGGTTTGTGCAGGTCATGATTGGAGGTGGAGCGAATTGCAGCCTTCGAGACCATGTCACCCCCTTAGGCCGAGACGATATGCCGGGCCATCAGGTGCCGCGGAATCGCAAAGATCAGCCCAGCCGCGGCGAACAGCGCGATCGCCAGCAGCGACACTCCGGCCGTCATGCTGCCCGTGAGCTGACCGAGGAGCCCGAGGACCGCCGGACCGGCAAAACCCGCGATCGCCGCGCCGATATTGACCAGTCCGGCGCCGCTGGCCGCCGCGGTTCCGGCAAGCACGCGCGATGGCAGGCTCCAGAACATGGCGAGCGTGCACTGGATGCCGGAGACGCCGACGGTCATCCATAGGAGGGACAGCACTGGCACGTCTCGCGTGGTCACACCCGCGACCAGGGCGATGCCGCCCGCGATCAGGGGCAGCGCGGTGTGCCAGAGTCTCTCGCCGGTTTTCACCGAGTGGAACGAGTTGAGAAGCATGGCGCAGGCGGCAACGAAGTACGGTACCGCAGTCACGATGCCGATCTGGAAGTTCGTCAGCCCGCCTATTGATTTGATCATGCTCGGCATCCAAAACACGAGGCCGTAATTGCCAAGGTTGTAGAGAAACGTCGTCGCGAACAAAATCCACAGCGTCGGCTCGCGCAACGCTGGCAACAAGCTCGTCTGCTTGTCCCGGGCTTCCAGGGCGAGCTCTCGCTGCACCAAAGCTTTCTCGCCGGGCGTTAACCACGTAACATCGTCCGGCCGTTCGACGATCGCCCTGATCGCGAACAATCCAAGCAACAAGGCCGGGAGTGCCTCGAGCAGGAACATCCATTGCCAGCCCTTCAGGCCGTAGCTCCCATGGGTGAAGTCCATGATCCAGCCGGACAGCGGACCGCCGAGGATGACGCCGAGAGGCAGGGCAAGGAACAGCAAGGACATCACCTTGCTCAGCCTGTACGAGGGAAACCAGAGGCTGAAGCAGGCAATGACGGCCGGGAAGAATGCTGCTTCGGTGACCCCGAGCAGAAAGCGAAGTGCGTAGAAGCTGGCTTCGTCGCGCGTCAGCAGGGTCGCCATAGAGACAAGGCCCCATGCGAGCATCGATCCGGCGATGCAATTGCGCGGGCCGTAGAGCTGAACCAGGTAGCCGGCGGGCACCTGAAGCAGGAGATAGCCGATGAAGAACAAGCCTGCGCCAAGGCCATAAGCGGCCTCGCTCAGACCGAGGTCACTGACCATGCTGAGCTTGGCGAAGCCGACGTTCACCCGATCCAGATAGCCAAAGAAATAGCAGGCGAGAATGAAAGGCACGATGTGAAGCACGATCTTCCGGTACGTCGCGTCCGCTCCGGTCACATCGGGTGTTGCGGCCGCGGCAATCGGCATGGACGACGCAAGTTGCTGCTGGATGGGCATCGGTGCTACCTGTTCCCTTTGGTTGGGCTATCCGCCAGGATGGTAGGAACCGCCATCATTGAGGTCCAATGCGGGTTCGCTTGCGACTGATGAGACTCCCGCATGAAAGTCGAGAACGCTGAACTCGAGGCCTTCGTGGTCGCGGCAGAATTGCTGAATTTTCAGCGTGCTGCCGAGAAACTCCATCTGACCCAGCCTGGCCTGTCGCGCCGGATCCAGAAGCTGGAGCAGACGCTGGGCGTCGAGCTGTTCAGCCGCACCACGAGGTCGGTGGTCCTCACCGGAGCTGGACGCCACTTCCTTCCAATGGCTCGCCAGCAGATCAACAACCTCAACGGGATGCTGGATTCGATCCGCGAGGTCGCCGAGAGGCGCTTCGGCAAGATACGGGTGGCCAGCATTCCGACCGTCGTGTGCCAGGCATTTCCGTCCTTGCTGAGGACGTTCACCGAGCGGCATCCGAATGTCGGTGTGCAGGTCTTCGATGGCAACCAGGACTTCGTCGTTCGCCAGGTCTTGTCGGGATTGGCCGAGTTCGGCATCGGTGTGGATCCGGGCACAGATCCGGATCTAACGTTCGCACCATTGTTGGCCGATCGTTTCGTTCTGGCCGTGCACAAGGACGACGCGCTGGCCGCTCGTCGGGAGGTGACGCTGCAGGAGCTACAGGCGATGGGGAAGGTCCGGCTCGTCATTGGCGGGCGCGACAGTGGCAACAGGCTCCTGCTGGAGGTGTTGCTCGGAAATGCCGGCCTGAAGCTGCGGTGGTTCTACGAAGTCGAGCACGTTTCCTGCATCCTTGGACTGCTGGAAGCAGGCGTCGGCTGCGCCATCTTGCCGGCCATGGCCCTGCCGACAAACCCAAGCTCCAATATCCGAACCGTTCCGATCTCTGCCCCGGAGATCAAGCGTACTGTTGGCGTCATTCGGCACAGGTCGCTCAGCATCTCGCCGCTGGCCAGTGAGTTCCTCGACCTGGTGGCTCGGAATCTCGGCGCCGAGCCGGCGAGCCAATGAATCGTCGTGGTGCTGGCAAGCACCGACTTTTTCCGCGATGGCTCTCGAAGAGGGCGGGTATCGGTCTGCTACGTCTGTCGCTTCCGGATGAACCGCTTGATGGACTCGAAGGCCTCGATCAACAGAGGCGTCAGCGAGAAGAACGCGCCCATCGCGATCGAGATGATGACGTGGCGCGGCAGGAGCTTCTCCTGCTCCTCGAACGGATAGTTCTGGTTGATGGGCACCGGCGCAAGCCTGCCAGTCAGGACCGGGTCGGGTTTCCGCGGCTTGCGCGGCGGGATCATGATCACGACGAAAGTACGTTGATCAGGATCCAGACGCTGAGCAGTATGAGGATCGTCTGCACTGCAATGTCCGGCAAACCGTCTTTGCAGGAACGCTAACGGGCATTCGCAATCGCGGCAAATTAAACTTGCTTGCTGCACTGCATGGAAAACTTAAGTCCCAAACGAGAGCGGCCATGAACGCGAGTTCCTTCGTAAAAGTCCGGTGTTGTGTCGTCGGCGGCGGGCCGGCCGGCATGATGCTCGGCTATCTCCTCGGGCGTGCCGGCATCGATGTCGTGGTGCTGGAGAAGCACGCAGATTTCTTCCGCGACTTTCGCGGCGACACCGTGCATCCCTCGACGCTTCAGGTCATGGATGAACTCGGCCTGATCGACGGGTTCCTGAAGCTGCCGCATCAACGCTTGCAGAAGATGGACGGACTGTTCGGCGGCACGCCGGTGCGGATCGCCGATCTCAGCCGGCTGCACACCAAATACCCGTTCATCGCCTTCATGCCGCAATGGGACTTCCTGAATTTCCTGCGCGAAGAAGGCCGGAGCTTCGCCTCGCTCAAGGTGATGATGAGCACCGAAGCCATCGATCTCATCCACCGCGCCGACACCGTCGCCGGCGTGCGGGCGAAGACGCCGGACGGCGCCATCGACATCGAGGCCGATCTCACCATCGCCTGCGACGGCCGGCATTCGACGCTGCGCGAGCGCGCCGGCCTCGAAGTCGAGGAGATCGGCGCGCCGATGGACGTGCTGTGGTTCCGCGCCGGCCGCAAGGCCGACGAGACCGAGAACCTTTTTGCGCGCATCGAGCCCGGCAAGATGATGATCACCTTCGACCGCGGCGACTACCGGCAATGCGCCTACGTCATCGCCAAGGGGCAATACGATGCGGTGAAGGCGAGGGGATTGCAGGCGCTGCTCGACGACGTCGTGCGCATGGCGCCGATCCTCAAGTCCGGCATTGCCGACGTGAAGAGCTTCGACGACGTCAAGCTGCTCACAGTCGCGATCAATCGCCTCGAGCGCTGGACGCAGCCAGGCCTGCTTCTCATCGGCGATGCCGCGCATGCAATGTCGCCGGTCGGCGGCGTTGGCGTCAATCTCGCCGTGCAGGATGCGGTGGCGGCCGCCAATCTGCTCGCGGACAAGCTTCAGCGCGGCTGCCCGACCGAGGATGAGCTCGACGCCGTGCGCCGCCGGCGCGAGTTTCCGGTGAGAATGACGCAACGCATGCAGGTGGTCGTGCAGAACAACATCATCAGCGGCGCCTTGCAGGGTGGCGACCGGCCGCTGAAGGTGCCGCTGATCGTGCGGCTCATCACCGCGTTGCCGTGGCTGCAGGGCGTTCCGGCGCGGCTGATTGGGCTCGGTGTGCGGCCCGAGCACGTGCGGTCGAAGGCTGCGTTGGCTTCGTAAGCGCTGCAATCGGTAGGGCTAATGTCGTGTTAAATCGCGCGTTGCGCGTTGCCTGCGTGCAACAGCGCCGATGGATTGAAGGCACGCTGAGCGTCAATCCGGCATCTTAACTTTCTTGATTCAAATTTGAGTAAGGGTTGCGTGTGAGCGTGCGCCCATCAAAGGACACGGGGTGTACCATGCGTAACAAGTTGATTGCTGCCTTCGCCTGCACGACCGCTCTGGTTTCGACCGGCGCTGCGTCCGCCGCCGATCTCGGTGCGCGCTACACGAAGGCGCCCGCCTATGTCGAGCCGCTGTTCAACTGGACCGGTTTCTATGTTGGCGGCCACATCGGTGGCGCATGGACCAACGAGCAGTTCATCAACAACGGGACAGGCGCGCCGTTCGGCGATCTACTCCCGGGCGAGGGCTATCGCCAGCGTGGCTCCGGCATCATGGGCGGTGCCCAGATCGGCTACAACTGGCAGGCCAACAACTACGTGTTCGGCATGGAAGGCACGATCTCCGGCCTCGACAACAAGGCCACGGTCGTGAATACCGCGTTCGGCTCGGGGGACGATGTGTTCACCTGGCGTGCCAACGTGCTCGCGACCGTGGTCGGCCGGGCCGGCTTCGCCGTGCAGAACAATCTCTTCTACATCAAGGGCGGCTATGCCGGTGTGAACAACCGTTTGTCGGTGACCGATACGGTCGGACCGGCGACGGGTTCGGGCGGTCAAACTCACTGGGCCAATGGCTGGACCGTCGGCGCCGGCTGGGAATACGGCGTCACCCGCAACTGGATCGTCGGCCTCGAATACAACTACGCGGCCTTCGGCAGCCAGACCTATCAGCTCGGCGGCCTCTCCGGTAACTACACCTTCGATGCCAAGCCGCGCGACATCCAGTGGGCCGTCGTGCGCGCGAGCTACAAGTTCGACGCACCCGCCATCGCTCGCTACTGAGCAACGAACGACCAATCAGCAAAAGAAAACGATCTCTGCCAAATTCAAAGCCCCGGCATCGCCGTGGCTTCTTTTTTACGTGCAGCTTTCGTGCAGGAGGCTCAGGCCATCACCGAGAACCCGCCATCGACGGGGATCGCGGTGCCCGTGACGAAGTTCGACGCTGACGAGGCGAGGAACACCGCGATCCCCGCGAAATCATCGATGTCGCCCCAGCGCCCCGCAGGCGTGCGTGCCAAAACGCGCTCGTGCAATCCCGCAACCTGCTGCCGCGCGCCGCGGGTGAGGTCGGTGTCGATCCAGCCCGGCAGGATGGCGTTGACCTGGATGTTGTCAGGTGCCCAGGCATTGGCGCAGGCGCGCGTGTACTGCACGATGCCGCCCTTGCTCGCCGCATAGGCGGTCGCAAAGCTCGCGCCGAAGATCGACATCATCGAGCCGATGTTGATCACCTTGCCGTTGCCGGAGGCCTTCAGCGCCGGATAGGCCAGCTTCGAGCACACGAAGGCGCTGGTGAGGTTGGTGTCGATCACCTTGTTCCACTCGTCGAGCTCGAGTTCGTGCGGCGGCTTGCGGATGCTCATGCCGGCATTGTTGATGAGAATGTCGATACGGCCGAATTCCTTGACGACGCGGTCGATCATGGCGGCGACCGCCGCCTTGTCGGTTACGTCGGTGGGAACCGCGATCGCCTTCACGCCGCGCTGCTTGAGATCGGCAACGGCCGCGGCTGATTTGGTTTCATTGCGTCCGACCACGGCGATATTGGCGCCGGCATCGGCAAGTCCGTGCGCCAGGCCAAGCCCGATGCCGCCATTGCCTCCTGTGACGACCGCGACCTTGCCGCGAAGATCGAACCGGTTGGATGTCATGCTGTATTCCCTGGTTTCTTCTACTGGTTGCTCTGCCAGATCAGCACCAGCCCCAAGCCGGCCATGGCTGCGCCGTAGCCGGCCCATTGCAGCTGGTTGACCATGAAGCTCGATGGCGGCCAAGGCACCGTGCCGGTACCCTGGCCGATCCAGAGCAGTCCGACGGCGGTCGCAAACAGGCCTGCTACGAGCAGAAATCTGCGCATGCATTCCTCCCTTGGTCTGCTTCTGTCGCGATCCGCGGCATCAAGGAGCGCCGCGGTCACGAAAGCTTGGAGCCAGACTAGCCGCAGCATAGGTTCGGATACAATGGCTGCCGGTGCAGAGCGCCGGGAAGACGCATGTGCGCAGAAGGTGATCCCACAACGAAAAAGCCCCGGACGATGCCGGGGCTTTGACGTCTGAATGTGAGATCAGATCAGTACTTCGCGACGACCGGACCGGTCCAGTTGAAGCGGTAGACCAGCGAGGTCGAGATCGTCTGGTTCCAGCTGTTGGCGCGGATGTCGCGGCCAACGAGGGTGTTGGTGACGTCGAACAGTTCGTTCGAGGTCTTGGCGTTGTAGAAGGCCGAACGATATTCGGTCTTCATGAACCAGCCGGGCGAAGAGATGCCGAAGAAGTTCAGGCTGTTCTCGACGCCGCCACCAACGAACCAGCCGTTGCGGTTGTAGCTGTTGAGGTGGATACCGGCGGGCACGCCGGCCAGCGTCAGGAAGTTCGTCTGGCCGAAGTGAGCGCCGGAGTAGCCGCCGTTGACGTAGGTGAGAACGTTCGGAGCAACCAGCCAGCCGAGGCGCACGCCGGCGGCCCAGGAGTCTTCCAGCTTCTGGGTGCCAGTGATGCCGGCAATCGGATCCTGGATGGTGGCGCGGATGCTGCCAAACTGACCATCGGCGAACACGCCGGCGACCCAGGTGCTGTTGAACTGCCAGTCGTAGCCGAGGCCGACGGTGCCGAACCAGCCCGAGCCGCCCTGACGCTGATCGATCGTCAGCGGGATCGCGCCGACCGTGGTCTGGACGTGCTGGTCAGCATTGGACAGGCCGCCGCCGCCGCCGCCGAAGATGTAGAAGCCGGTCCAGTTGGCGACGGGCGCCGCAACCGGGGCCTTCGCGTAAGGACGGTCAGCGAGGTCAGCCGCCGAGGCCGAACCGGTCATCGCCGCGACTGCGGTCAGCGCCAGCAAAGTCTTCTTCATGATTAAATCCCCAAGTTCGTCTTTAGCAGGCGCGAGCGCACTGAAGTCCTGTGATCTGATGCCCGGACTATAGATGTTATCCTGCCGAAATGCTGTTGCAGGGCAGGCACAGTCGCCGGAAAACGCGCACCGCTGAGGCTTTGAGGTGGCGGGGTCGATTTCGACAAAATATCAGTGATATCAGCTGGTTGTGTGGATGTTTGAATTTCGAGATCGGGTGAGTTTTCGGTAGCGGATTCGGCTTTGTCTGAATGGAGGCACCCCTGTCTCATCCATCGGCGCCGCTGAGTCGCTGGCCGAGTCGCGCCTCTGCAGGACTTTGGGACGGCGGTATCCTCGTCCCACATGAAAAAGCCCCCGGGCCTGAGGGAGCCGGGGGCTTTTTGACAGTAGCGCGTGACGTCAGACGTCGAGCAGTTCCTCGCTGGCGAATTCGGCCTTGTCCGAGATGAAGGCAAAGCGCGCTTCGGCCTTGGTGCCCATCAGCCGTTCCACCGAATCCGCCGTCGTGTCGCGGTCGTCGGCGAGCAGCACCACCTTGAGCAGCGTCCGCTTGCTCGGATCCATGGTGGTTTCCTTGAGCTGCGCCGGCATCATCTCGCCGAGACCTTTGAACCGGTTCACCTCGACCTTGGCGTTGGCGTTGAACGCGCTCTTGAGCAGCGCCTCCTTGTGCGCGTCGTCGCGGGCGTAGACCGACTTGGAGCCGTGGGTCAGCTTGTAGAGCGGCGGCACGGCGAGGAAGAGGTGGCCCTCGTCGATCAGCCGCGGCATCTGCCGGTAGAAGAAGGTGATCAGCAGCGAAGCGATGTGGGCGCCGTCGACGTCGGCGTCGGTCATGATGATGATGCGCTGATAGCGCAGATCCTCTTCGCGGTAATGGGCGAGCTGTCCGCAGCCGATCGCCTGCACGAGGTCGGAGAGCTGCGCATTCGCGGTCAGCTTGTCCTTTCCGGCGGAGGCGACGTTGAGGATCTTGCCGCGCAGCGGCAGCACCGCCTGGGTCTTGCGGTCGCGCGCCTGCTTGGCGCTGCCGCCCGCCGAATCGCCCTCGACGATGAAGAGCTCGGAGCCTTCGGTGCCGGCATCGGTGCAGTCGGCGAGCTTGCCGGGCAGGCGCAGCTTCTTGCCGGCGGTCTTGCGCGCCGTTTCTTTCTCCTGGCGGCGGCGCAAGCGCTCCTCGGCGCGGTCGATCACGAAGTCGAGCAGGCGGTTGGCCATGTTCGGATTGCCCGACAGCCAGTGGTCGAACGGATCCTTCATCGCCTGCTCGACGATGCGCTGTGCTTCGGCGGTGGCGAGGCGATCCTTGGTCTGGCCCTGGAATTCAGGCTCGCGCACGAACACCGAGAGCATCACGGCCGCGCCCACCATCACGTCTTCGGAGGTCACGGAGGCAGCGCGCTTGCCCTGGCCGACGCGCTCGGCGTGATCCTTCAGGCCGCGCAAAAGGGCGCTGCGCAAGCCGGATTCGTGCGTACCACCGTCCGGCGTCGGCACGGTGTTGGTGTAGGAGGACAGGAATCCGTCGGCATCCGCGGTCCAGGCCACGGCCCATTCGCAGGCGCCATGCGCGCCGTTGCGGCCCGACTTGCCCGAGAAGATGTCCGGGTGCACCAGCGTGTCGGCGTGGATCGCTGCGGCGAGATAATCCTTGAGGCCGCCGGGGAAGTGGAACGTTGCCTCCTCCGGCACGTCCTCGACGCCCTTGAGCAGCTCGGGCGCGCAATTCCAGCGGATCTCGACGCCGCCGAACAGATAGGCTTTCGAGCGCGTCATCTTGAACAGGCGCTGCGGCTTGAACGCGGCCTTGGCGCCGAAGATGTCGGTATCGGGCTTGAAGCGCACGCGCGTGCCGCGGCGGTTGTTGACCTTGCCGAGGTCCTCGAGCTTGCCCTTGGGGTGGCCGCGCTCAAAGCTCATGCGATAGAGCTTCTGGCTGCGCGCGACCTCGACTTCAAGGCGCGAGGAGAGGGCATTGACGACGGAGATGCCGACGCCGTGCAGACCGCCCGAGGTCTCGTAGACCTTGCTGTCGAACTTGCCGCCCGAATGCAGCGTGCACATGATGACTTCGAGCGCCGACTTCTTCGGAAATTTCGGGTGCGGATCGATCGGGATGCCGCGGCCGTTGTCGGTGACGGTCAGGAACCCGTCTGCGCTGAGCTCGACTCCGATGAACGTAGCGTGTCCCGCCAGCGCCTCGTCCATCGAGTTGTCGATGACTTCGGCGAACAGGTGATGCAGCGCCTTCTCGTCGGTTCCGCCGATATACATGCCGGGCCGGCGCCGCACCGGTTCGAGGCCTTCGAGCACCTCGATGTCGGCCGCAGTGTAGTCGGCTTCTCCGCCGCTTGCGCGCGGCGCCGCCTTGGCGGCGGTGCGGGGCTTCGGCTCATCGCCGCCGAAAAAGTCGTCTTTTGCTCTTGGCTTCAACTGCTTGGACATAGATCTTGATGTGCTTAGGGGCCGCGCTGGCGGCGAATCGGTTAAGCGGACTATGCCACTTCTGGCTTGGAAAGGTTACCGCGGGCCGACCAGGCGCCGTGGTTGGGAGCTAATGCCGGCGATTTTACGCCAACTTGCCATTAGTTCCCGGCAATTTGACGTCCCGGGCTGGTTTGGATCGGCTTTTGTGACTTGATGTCACACAAGGGCTTGGCTTACCAGTCGTTTTCATCGAGCAGCACCTTGAGGCGGGCGGGAAGGCTATTTTCGGAATGGAGCAGTATGCGCACGCCCTGGCCGACTTCGTGCGCGCTCACCAGGCCTGGGCGGCTCCAATCGTGTTCCTGCTGGCTTTCGGGGAGTCGCTCGCCTTCATCTCGCTCTTGGTCCCGGCCTGGGGCGCGCTGGTGGCGATCGGCGCGCTGATCGGGGTGAGCGGCATCAGCTTCTATCCGGTCTGGATTGCCGGCGGGCTCGGGGCGGCGCTCGGCGACTGGGTCTCCTACTGGTTCGGCTACCGCTACAAGGAGCACGTCGCCCAGATGTGGCCGCTCTCGCGCTATCCGGAGCTGTTGCCGAGGGGCGAGGCCTTCGTGCGGAGCTGGGGGATACCCAGCATCTTCATCGGCCGCTTCTTCGGCCCCTTGCGCGCCTCGGTGCCGCTCGCGGCCGGCATTTTCGAGATGCCCTATTGGAGCTTCCAGGCCGCCAATTTCGTCTCGGCCCTGATCTGGTCGGCCGCACTGCTGTTGTTCGGCGACGTGATCGCCAAGATCATGGAATGGATCTGGCGGTTGATCTGAACGTGTGAACCTTGACGGGAACCGCGACTGGCCTTATAGCCGCCCGCCATGATCAACGCCGCGACCATTCTGTTCGCCCGCCGCCGCCGCAGCTTTGCGGTTTGGGCGGTCGATCGCGTTTGAGATCATCGTCTTTGCCGCTGGACCCGATCCGCGGCATCCTCTCTCCTGTCAGCGCGATCTGATCCGGCGGCTCCCACAAGGAGGCCCAGCAGGAGACCACGATGTACACGCCACCCTTTTTCAAGCAGGACCGCGCCGCGAGTCTGAGATTTGCGGAAGAGCGCGGCTTCGGCACCATGTGCGCCTTCGACGGCAACAAGCCGATCGCCTCGCCAGTGCCGTTCTATCTGACCTATGCCGCAGACGGCACGCCGCAGGCCGCCTTTCATCTTGCCCGTCACAATCCGCTGCTACAGCTTGCCGACGGCGCAGCCTGTTGGCTGCTCGCGGTCAACGGTCCGGATGCCTATGTATCGCCGGACTGGTACGTCTCGCCGGATCAGGTTCCGACCTGGCTCTACCAGTCGGTGCATCTGAGCGGGCCGGTGCGGCTGTTGTCGGACGCGGAGCTCTCGGTGCAGGTCGACACGCTCAGCGACAAGTTCGAGAACTGGCTGCTGCCGAAGAAGCCCTGGACATCGGGCAAGATGACCGCCGGGCGGCTCGAGGCGTTGAAGAAGGGTATCGTGGGGCTGGTCATGACGGTTGAGGAGGTGGAAGGCAGCTTCAAGCTCAACCAGCACAAGTCCGACGCCGATTTCGCCGCGGTCGCGAATGCGCTCGGCGATGGCGATGCCGACGCGAAGCAGATTTCTCAGCTGATGCGGCAGACCCGGCCGCAGCTCTTTGCAGACGATACGAACACGCTCGAAAGGACCGCGCCATGAGCCTCGCTGAAACCACGAAAACCCCGACCACCGGCGGGGCGAAGAAGCCCGCCACCGTCTTCGTTGACGGCGGCTCCGGCACCACCGGGCTCGGCATCAACGAGCGGTTGAAGCTCCAGAGCGACGTTGCGGTGAAGGTCATCGCCGACGACAAGCGCAAGGATCCCGCCGCCAAGAAGGCGCTGATGGAGGAGGTGGATCTCGTCATCCTCTGCCTGCCCGATGATGCCGCCAGGGAGACGGTCGCGCTGGTCGACAGCATGGGCGCGGCGGGACCGAAGGTGCTGGACGCCTCGACCGCCTACCGGGTCGCGCCCGACTGGGCCTATGGCTTTCCGGAGCTGACGGCGGACCAGGCCGGCAAGATCAAGGCGGCGAAAAAGGTCTCCAATCCCGGCTGCTATCCGACCGGCGGCATCGCGCTGCTGCGGCCGATCGTCGATGCCGGCCTGCTGCCTCCTGATTATCCCGTCACCATCAACGCGGTGAGCGGCTATTCCGGCGGCGGCAAGTCGATGATCGCGAGTTTTGAAGACGGCAGCGCGCCGTCCTTCGAGCTCTACGGTCTCGGCTTCGAGCACAAGCATCTGCCGGAGATGCAGCTCTATTCGAACCTGACGCGGCGGCCGATCTTCATTCCCTCGGTCGGCAACTACCGGCAGGGCATGCTGGTCTCGGTGCCGCTCCAGCTCGACACGCTGCCGGGCAAGCCCGGCGGTGCCGATCTTCAGGCCGCGCTGGCCAAGCGCTATGCCGGTTCGAAATACGTCAGGGTGATGCCGCTGCAGAACGAGGCGACCAAGGGCGGCCGGCTGGAGCCGGAGGCGCTCAACGAGACCAACATGCTCGAGCTCTACGTCTTCGCCAGCGACAAATATCACCAGGCGGTCCTGGTCGCGCGCCTGGACAATCTCGGCAAGGGCGCCTCGGGCGCGGCCGTGCAGAACATGCGGCTGATGCTGGGCCTGCCGGAGGAGTAGGGAAGGCCTCTCTCCTCCGTCATTGCGAGCGAAGCGAAGCAATCCAGACCGTCGCCGCGGAAACAGTCTGGATTGCTTCGGCGCAAGGGCTCCTCGCAATGACGTCGAAAGTGCTTCAAACCACCCTGAAGATCGCCAGCGCCAGCACGGCCTGCGCGAGGAAGCCGATGGTGAAGGCGAGGGTGCGGAACACGGGCAGGCCGAGCGCGTACACGATCAGGTGGGCGACGCGGGCCCAGAAATACACCGCGCAGGCGAGCACGGTCCATGACGAGGAATAGTCGATCGCGTTCAGGATCAGCACCAGCGGCGCGAAGATCACGAGGTTCTCGACCGCATTGTCATGTGCGAACATCAGGCGGTTGGCCCATTCGGCCTGAGGCTTGTCGCCACGCGAGGGGTTGGCCATCGCGCCACTGAGCCCGCGCACCTGGCACCGGTTGATGATGTAGGGAATCCAGAGTATCCCGGTCAGGATCACCGTCAGTGTCAGCCAGAACAATTCGCGCGTCATAGTCCGGTCCCCTCTGTCGTCGCGGTGTTGAGAGCTTGTCTATACAAGAGCGCGGCAGAGTCCGCTATGCGCGAACCCTGACATAGCTGCCGGGCGCGTCCTCGATCGGGGGCATCGCCTCGCTGCCGACGCTGCGCGCCGGGACTTCCTCGGGATCGAGGTTGCCCAGCCATTCGCGCCAGTCCGGCCACCACGAGCCCTTGTGCTCGACCGCGCCCTTCATCCAGTCCGCGACCGTGACATCCTTGATGTTGTCGTTGGTCCAGTACTGGTACTTGTTCGAGGCAGGCGGATTGACGACGCCCGCGATGTGGCCCGAGCCGGACAGGACGTATTTCACCGGGCCGCCGAAGAACTGCGAGCCGTACAGCACCGACTCGGCCGGGGCGATATGGTCCTCGCGGGTGGCGAGGTTGTAGACGGGCACCTTGACCTTGGAGAGATCGAGCAGCGTGTTGTCGAGCACCATCGTGCCCGTCGAGAGCCGGTTCTCCAGATAGCAGTTGCGCAGGTAGTAGGAATGGTTCGCCTGCGTCATCCGCGTCGCATCGGAATTCCAGTGCAACAGGTCGAACGCGCTCGGCTGCTGGCCCTTCAGGTAGTTGCTGACGACATAGGACCAGATCAGGTCGTTGGAGCGCAGCATGTTGAAAGCCATCGCCATCTTCGAGCCTTCGAGCACGCCGGCCGCCTTCATGTCCTGCTCGAGCGCGGCGATCTGCTCCTCGTCGACGAACACGAGGAGATCACCCGCATGGGTGAAGTCCACCTGCGCCGCGAAGAACGTCGCGGAAGCAACGCGCTGGCGGCGCTTCTCGGCAAGCCAGGCCAGCGTGGTCGCGAGCATGGTGCCGCCGACGCAATAGCCGGCGGTATGCACCTTCATTTCGCCGGTCACCTTCTCGATCACGTCCATCGCCGTGAGCGGACCTTCCTTCATGTAGTCTTCCCAGCCCTTGTTGCCGAGCCGCTTGTCGGGATTGACCCATGAGATCACGAATACGGTGATGCCCTGGTCGACGCACCACTTGATGTAGGATTTCTCCGGCTTGAGATCGAGGATGTAGAACTTGTTGATCCAGGGCGGCACGATCAGGAGCGGGGTGCGCAGCACCTTCTCCGTGGTCGGCGAATACTGGATCAGCTGCATCATCTCGTTCTGGTAGATCACCTTGCCCGGCGTCGTCGCCATGTTGACGCCGACGACCAGGTTGTCCGGGTTGGACTGGCGGATCTTCAGCATGCCCTTGCCGGCCGCGATGTCCTCGGCCAGCATCTTCAGGCCGCGCGCGAGGTTCTCGCCGCTGCTCGCCATCGTCTCGCGCAGCACTTCCGGATTGGTCAGCACGAAATTAGAGGGCGAGATCGCGTTGATGACCTGCTGGACGTAGAACTCGGCCTTGCGGCGGGTGGGCGCATCGAGGCCATCGGCGTCGCGCACCAGCTCCTGCGCCCATTTCGTCGTGAGCAGGTAGAGCTGCATCACGAAATCGAAAAACTGGTTCGACTTCCATTCCGGATCGGCGAAGCGCTTGTCGCGCGGCGAGGGCGCGATGGCCGGCTCGACGTCCTGGCCGGCCATGCGGCGCGCCGCCGAGCCCCAGAGGTCGAGATAGTCCTTGGCGAGCTTGGTCTGGAGATCGGACGAGCGCGAGGAGTCCGACAGCCAGTATTCGGCGACCGCGGTGAAGGTCTTGACCATCTCGGTGAGCTCGGGCGGCGGGCGGTCCTGCACCTCGCCGCTCTCGCGCGGCTTGAGGTAGGCGGCCAGCGCCTTGCCGCCGCTTTCCATCGCCCGCGCGACATTCATCGCGAAGGCTTCCGCATCGAACTTCGTCTCGGACTTGGTTGTCCCGGAGCCGGGCTTGTCGGTGGTGGCGGTACTCATGGGCAGAACAGTAACGATTCATTCCGTATTCGTCACCGCGAAGCTCGCAGGTTTGGCGTGAAACCCGCGCGAAGATGTGCTGCACTGCGACAAGTTTTCTTGGTTCCGTCATAATCAGGCCGCACCGCTCGGCTTGGTAGCGCCGGGCTGTTTTCTCGCTCGGACCATTTGGGCAGCAATGGTTTGAGCTTGGGCGCGGTGTCGGGTAGCCTTGCCCCGGGGCCGTGCTTTGGCACGAGTAGGGGATTCCCAAGTGTTGGCGTTAAGGGACCTGCAAAAGACGCTGCCGATCCACGGCGCGCTGCTGATGATGGCGCTCGCGCTGGGCGGCTGCTCGAGTCAGCTCGCGGATCTCATACCTGCGGATGCGCAGGCCCATCCAAAGGAGCCCGGCACCTATTTGCCGGTGCACGACCTGCCGCCTGATCGCGATCAGGCGATCATCCCGCCGGACCAGCGCGTCAAGATCGAGGCCGAGCTTGCCGCGGCGCGCGACCGCCAGGCCGCTGCCGCCAAAGACGCCAAATGAGGCAGTGCAAGGTAATCGCTGGCGCCCCCGCCTTGCCGTGCTAAAAGACCTGAGTTCAGCCGAGAGTCAGGGCGAACGACTTCAGCCTCCGCCGTCGAAAATTGCTCTAAGTATCTGATTTTGAGCTATTTAACGGCCGGGCCGAGCGCCTTTGCGATCGGCGCTCGTGGCCAGTCGATTCTGTCCTGACCGGTTGCCCGGAGCCCAGAGAGCCATGGAAGAATTTTACCGCATCCGCCGCCTTCCGCCTTACGTGTTTGAGCAGGTCAACCGGGCCAAGGCGGCCGCGCGGAATGCCGGCGCCGACATCATCGACCTCGGCATGGGCAATCCGGACCTGCCGGCGCCGCCGCATGTGCTGGAGAAGCTCAAGGAGACGCTCGGCAAGCCGCGCACCGACCGCTATTCGGCGTCCCGCGGCATCCCCGGCCTGCGCAGGGCCCAGGCCGCCTATTACGCCCGCCGCTTCGACGTGAAGCTCAATCCCGACACCCAGGTGGTGGCGACGCTCGGCTCCAAGGAGGGCTTTGCCAACGTGGCACAGGCGATCACCGCGCCCGGCGACGTCATCCTCTGCCCGAACCCGAGCTATCCGATTCACGCCTTCGGCTTTTTGATGGCGGGCGGCGTGATCCGCTCGGTGCCCTCGGAGCCGACGCCGCAATTCTTCGAGGCGGCCGAGCGGGCGATCGTGCACTCGATCCCGAAGCCGCTGGCGCTGGTGGTCTGCTATCCCTCCAACCCGACCGCCTATGTCGCGAGCCTCGACTTCTACAAGGACCTCGTCGCCTTCGCGAAGAAGCACGAGATCCTGATCCTGTCCGACCTCGCTTACGCCGAGGTCTATTTCGACGAGAACAACCCGCCGCCCTCGGTGCTGCAGGTGCCGGGCGCGATGGACGTCACGGTCGAGTTCACCTCGATGTCGAAGACCTACTCGATGGCCGGCTGGCGCATGGGCTTTGCGGTCGGCAATGAGCGCGTGATCGCAGCGCTCGCCCGCGTCAAATCCTATCTCGACTACGGCGCCTTCACGCCGGTGCAGGTCGCCGCGACCGCCGCGCTGAACGGCCCGGACGATTGCATCAAGGAGATGCGCGATACCTATCGCAAGCGCCGCGACGCGCTGGTGGAATCATTCGGCCGCGCCGGCTGGGAGATTCCGCCGCCGGAGGCCTCGATGTTTGCCTGGGTGCCGCTGCCGGAAGCCTTCCGCAGCATCGGCAGCATGCAGTTCGCGACCCTGATGGTCGAGAAATGCGGCGTCGCGGTGTCGCCCGGTGTCGGCTTCGGCGAGCATGGTGAAGGATATGTCCGCATCGCCATGGTGGAAAACGAGCAACGGATCAGGCAGGCAGCGCGCGGCGTGCGCCGGTTCCTTGAAAGCGGCCTCGAAACGTTGCACAACGTCGTTCCGCTCGCCAACCGGCGCTAATTCTCTTCGACAGGTTTTCTGAAGCCATCATGGTCGCACCCCTGAAAGTGGGCATAGCGGGGCTCGGCACCGTGGGTGCCGAAGTCGTCCGTTTGATTGAAACGCAAGCGCGCGTGCTCGCGGGGCGTAGCGGCCGCGGTATTCGTGTCGTTGCCGTCACCGCCCGCTCGAAGGCCAAGAAGCGCGGCGTCGACCTGCGCGGCCTAGACTGGGCCAAGGATCCGCTCGCGCTTGCCACTCATCCGGAGGTGGATTGCTTCGTCGAACTGATGGGCGGCGCCGGCGATCCCGCGCTCTCCGCGGTCGAGGCCGCGCTCAATGCCGGCAAGTCCGTCGTCACCGCCAACAAGGCACTGCTCGCCAAGCACGGCATCAAGCTGGCGAGGGCCGCCGAAAAGCACGGCGGCGCGCTGAATTTCGAGGCAGCCGTCGGCGCCGCGATTCCCGTCATCAAAACGTTGCGCGAGGGTCTTGCCGGAACCGGCATCAACCGCGTCTACGGCATCCTCAACGGCACCTGCAATTACATCCTGACCCGGATGGAGCAGGAAGGTCTGTCCTTCGCCGAATGCCTCAAGGATGCACAGCGGCTCGGCTATGCCGAGGCCAACCCGTCCTTCGACGTCGACGGCCACGATACTGCGCAAAAACTCTCGATCCTCGCCAGCCTCGCTTTCGGCACGAAAGTTGCTCAAAGCGCGGTGTATGTCGAAGGTATTTCCTCCATCGCGCCGGAAGACCTGCGCGCCGCCGAGGATCTCGGTTACCGGCTCAAGCTGCTCGGCGTTGCCGTTCGCACCGCCAAGGGTATCGAGCAGCGCGTGCATCCGACCATGGTGCCGAAATCCTCCTCGATCGCGCAGGTGATGGGTGTCACGAACGCGGTCACGATCGATGGCGAGGGCATTCCGCCGATCACGCTGGTCGGCCCCGGCGCCGGAGGTGCTGCGACGGCATCGGCCGTCGTCGCCGACATCGCCGATGTCGCGCGCGGCATCCGCGCCAATCCGTTCGGCCGGCCGATCGCGCAACTGCGCGACACCAACAAGGCCCCGATGGAGCGGCATGAAGGCGGCTACTACATCCGCCTGCTGGCGCGCGATTTCCCGGGCACCGCGGCTGCGATCGCGACCCGGCTCGCAGAACAGAAGATTTCGATTGAATCGATCGTGCAGCGTCATCCCAATGGCGGCGCTGCGTCGGCCGACGGCAAGGCGGTGCCGGTGCCCGTCATTCTGATCACCTATGCAACGCATGAGGACGCGGTGCGCCGTGCGCTCGCCGCCGTGCAGAAGGACAAGGTGATCAGCGGACGGCCGCAGGTGATCCGGATCGAGAAGAACTAGAGCACGACCCGGACCCGGAGGGCCGCGCTAGCGCAAAGCGTGAAGCGGTTTTCCGGAAAGGTCATGCTCAAACAATGACACGGTTCGAACGAACTGTGGGTGTTACGAGTTGATGCGGACGGGGATTTCCGTCCCAAAAGTCTTCGAAGGAGTTAGCCGATGTCGACCCATATTGAAGTCCCCCCGCACGCGTTGCTCGAGCGCATTCTCACGCTGGAGATCGTGCGGGTGACGGAGCGGGCGGCGGTGTCGTCGGCGCGACTGCGCGGGCACGGTAACGAGAAAGCGGCCGACCAGGCCGCGGTCGACGCCATGCGGCGCGAGCTGAACAAGCTGCCGATCCAGGGCACCATCGTGATCGGCGAGGGCGAGCGCGACGAGGCGCCGATGCTCTATATCGGCGAGCAGGTCGGCCTCAAGGCCGGCCCCGAGGTCGACATCGCCGTCGATCCGCTCGAAGGCACCACGCTGTGCGCGAAGAACATGCCGGGCTCGATCGCCACCATGGCGATGGCCGACGGCGGCACGCTGCTGCACGCGCCCGACGTCTACATGGAGAAGCTCGCGATCGGTCCCGGTTACGACAAGGGTGTTGTCGAAATTGATGCCTCGCCTGCCGACAACGTCCGCCGCCTCGCCAAGGCCAAGGGCGTCAAGCCTGAAGGCATCACCGTCCTCGTGCTCGACCGTCCGCGCCATGCCGGCATCATCGAGAGCGTGCGCTCGACTGGCGCGGCCGTGCGCCTCATCACCGACGGCGACGTCGCCGGCGTGATCCACTGCGCCGACCCCGACAACACCGGCGTCGACATGTATCTTGGCACCGGCGGTGCGCCGGAAGGCGTGCTGGCGGCCGTGGCGCTGCGCTGCATCGGCGGCCAGATGCAGTGCCGCCTGATCCTCGATTCCGAGGAGAAGCGCGAGCGCGCTGCGAAGATGGGCGTCAACGATCCCAAGATGATCTACGGCATCGAGGACATGGCGCGCGGCGACTGCCTGTTCGCCGCCACCGGCGTGACCACGGGCTCGCTGCTCTCGGGCGTCAAGTTCCGCAAGGACGGCGTGATCGAGACCGAGACGGTGGTGATGCGCTCCGTCACCGGCACGGTGCGCTACATCAAGGCCGAGCATCGAGAGCTCGCGAAGTTCCATCTGGACTAATCCAGGTAAGACCAACTCCCGTCATTCCGGGCCGAGGGGACTGCGCAAGGCGCGGGGCTCCGAGAGCCCGGAACCCATCGGGCGGCAGAGTCTGGTGTGAAATGGATTCCGGGTTCGCGCTCTGCGCGGCCCCCGGAATCACAACAAGAACTATAGGGAAGCGCACATGTCCGACCTTTCCGCCGTCAAAGCCCTCGTGTTCGACGTGTTCGGCACGGTCGTGGACTGGCGCACAAGCCTGATCACCGACTTCATGTGGTGGGCGAAGGGGCGCGGCATCACCGCCGACTGGACGGCTCTGGTCGACGGCTGGCGCGGCATGTATGTCGCGGCCATGGACGACGTGCGCAAGCATCCCGAGCGCGGCTACGTCATGCTCGACGATCTGCATCGCCGCTCGCTGGAGAAGCTGGTCGAGAAATTCGCGATCAAGGGCCTCACCGAGGCCGATCTCGATCATCTCACCAAGGGCTGGCACCGCCTCAATCCCTGGCCCGACAGCGTCGCTGGCCTGACCCGCCTGAAGACGAAATTCGTGATCTCGCCGCTGTCGAACGGCAACGTCGCGCTGCTCACCAACATGGCGAAGTTTGCCGGCCTGCCGTGGGATCTCATCATGTCCGCCGAGCTGTTCGAGCACTACAAGCCCGATCCCGAGACCTATCTCGGCGCCGCGCGCCTGCTTGGCCTCATGCCGGAACAGGTGATGATGGTCGCCGCCCATAACGGCGATCTCGCGGCCGCCCAGAAGAACGGGCTCAAGACTGCCTTCGTGGCGCGCCCGACGGAGTACGGGCCGTTGCAGAAAGTGGACTTCGAAGCGACCGGCAACTGGGACATCGTCGCGAAGGACTTTGGCGGCATCGCCGACAGGCTGGGGTGCTAAAGGCGGCAAGGGCATGACCGAATGAGCCGACCCGCCGCCATCACTGCCGCCGACGCGATCAGCACCTACATTCTGGCGAAGGATGGCAACCGTCCGCAGTTGATGACGCGCGCTTTCGCTGACGACTGCGAGCTCGAAATGATCGTCAAGACCGACGCCATTTCGTTTCCGAGCTCGGCACATGGGCTTGAGCAGGTGACGCAGGTGCTGGTTACCGGCTTCGGCGGGCAGTACGAGAACGTGCGCACATTTTGCCTGTCGCGTCCCGGCTCGGATCACTTGCCGCATGTTCGCTGCGACTGGTTGGTCGGGATGTCGGCGAGGCAAGGCGGCGCCGTTCGCGTTGGTTGCGGACGTTATGATTGGCATTTCAGCTCCCGCGATGGCCGTGTGACAAAGCTGGTGATCGGGATCGACGTCATGTGTGTGCTTCCCGCGGAGGACACCGGGCCGATCATGCGCTGGCTGGCGGCTTTGCCATATCCATGGTGCTCGGGCGTCCAGGCTGGCAGGACTGCTCCCGATATCGATGCGCTGCGGCCGATTGCACGCTTCCTTGGCGGCCGGAACTGAACCGAGCGACGATCCTCTCAGGACGACGGCGAGCGACGAGCACGCGCCTCCAGCCGGAGGGCGAGCGCTGCCGGCTGACGTGAGTGGGACATACCTCAGACATGCGGTCTACAGCGCTGGTTAATATTGCACCGAGATCAATGTTCTTATTGTACCGAGTTTTTTCTCGGATCATACTCCGGGGCAATGAGCAAATTGCACCGGGCGCCCCGGTGCCAGCGGAGTGACGACATTGCCACTGAGCTATCTCGATCTGTTTCTGGCTTTCCTCGGATTGACCTTTGGATTGCCTTCTGTGCTGCCCGGCCTGTTTTTCCGAAACAAGGAAGGTCGGCCCCCTCGGTCGTAAGCGGAGTGACGGCGCTATCCGGACGCGTCTGGCGAACTTGCAAGCGACGGTCTTGGCGCGACGGTCTTGGACGAGACAGACTTGGAGATGCGCAGATGGCACTGACGGTCAGCACTGTCCTCATCGCCTTTGCGGGCGTGTTCCTGATCTGCTTCATGAAGGGGGCCTTCGGTGGCGGCTTCTCCATCGTCGGCATTCCGCTGCTGTCCTTCGTGATGGATCCGGTGACGGCCGGCGGCCTCCTGGCGCCATTGTTCATAGCGATGGATTTGTTCGCGTTGCGCTACTGGAAGCCTTCGACCTGGTCGAAGCCCGACCTGGTGCTGCTCTTGCCCGGGCTCGTGGTCGGCATCGCGCTTGGCTATCTGTTGTTTCGCGTGCTGGACCATCGCGCCGTCGCGATCGTGATGGCGCTCGTCACCCTGGTCTTCGTCGGTCTGTGGCTCCTGAGCGATCCGAAGGTGATCGTTCATCCGCGCTCGAAGCCGAGGGCGGTCGCCGCCGGTCTTGCCTCCGGTGTCACGACCATGGTCGCGCATTCCGGCGGACCGCCGCTGGCGATGTATCTCTTGCCGCTCGGCCTCAGCAAGGAGGTCTATGCGGGTACGACCAGCCTGTTCTTCACCGTCGGCAATGCGACGAAGGCGGTGCCGTGGCTGCTGCTGGTGCGGCCGACTGGAAACGTCTGGATCGTCATGGCTGCGTGCCTGCTCGCAATTCCTTCGGGCGTCTGGCTCGGCTGGCGGCTGCATGGCAGGCTCGACCAGCAGCAGATCTATCGGGCCTGCTACGGCCTGCTGGTCGTTACCGCGCTGAAGCTGTTGTGGGACGGTGTGTCCGGCTATCTCGCCTGATCTGGGCCTCCCCGAGCATGTCTCGAAGCGCCAGATGGACGTCGCCGCAAATCCCGCCGCGGTCGCGCAGACCGCGGAACAGCGTGCCCTACCTGATCGCAGTCGTCAGCTCGGTATCGGCCGTGTCCACCACGAACACGGCCAGCAATTTCGCAGGCTCGGTGTCGCTGGCGTTGGAGCTGACGGCGTGGCGATCGCCGGGCTTCTCGAAAAAATTCTCGCCCTGCTGATAGACTTTTGCGGGCTCGTCATTGACCTGGCTTCGGATCGCGCCCTCCAGCACCGTGGCGTAGATGAACGCGGAGCGCGCGTGGATGTGGGCCGGTGAGAAGCCTCCGGGACCATATTCGACCAGCACGCCCTTCATGCTCTTGCCCGGGACATTCGGCAGGGCGTGGTCGAACACCACGCTCACCTTGGCCGACTTCGCTGCCCGCTGCGCCTCGGCGGACTGTGCCGTCAGGAAGACGAGGGCGCACGCCGCCGTCGCGATCAACAGTCTGCGCATGGGATGTCCCTCATTGCCGTGGTCGCTGTGACCGATCCTCAGACCGTCGCCAGCCATGCCGCGAGCGGCGTTTTCCCGAGCCTGGCCTCGCCGAGCGGGACCAGCGAGGTATCCTCGATGGGGGAGCCGTAATATCCGGCCTTGGGGTCACCCACGACCTGACGGCTGTCCCCGGCCGCCTTCAAACGGCGGGCAACGAACTCGTTGAAGGGCGCCTTTTCAGGTCCCGCGATATCGATCGTGCCGTTCAGCGGCCGTCCCGTCGCGACCTCCGCGAGGCACGCGACCACGTCGTCGGATGCGATCGGCTGGAACGCCGCCGATGGAACGACGATGCGCCCGTCAGCCACGCCCGACTCCGCGATGGCGCCGAGGAATTCGAAGAATTGCGTGGCGCGCACGATCGAGTAGGGCACTGCCGAGGCCTTGACGATGCTCTCCTGCGCGAGCTTGGCCCGGAAATAAGCGATGTCGGGCGAGCGATCCGTTCCCACGATCGACAGCGCGACGTGATGCTTGACGCCTGCCGCGGCCTCCGTCGCCGCGAGCTTCCTGCTCGACTGCTGGAAGAATTCGAGGACGGCAGCAGGCTCCCAGGACGGCGCGTTGGCGACGTCGACCACGACATCCGCCCCAGTCAGCGCGGCTGCGAGACCTTCTCCGGTGACGGCATTCACGCCCGACTTCGGCGAGGCGGCCACGGCGATGTGGCCCTGCTGCTTCAGCTTCGCCACGAGCTTGGATCCGATCAAACCGGTACCACCGATCACGACGATCTTCATGGCATGTCTCCTCGGCATTTTCGAACGCGGGTGGGCAAGGGGTCTTGCGCTCTCGCTGCGGTGAATGATGCGAGCAGCGTCTTACCCGATCAATGCGGCGGGCTCTTGCCTGGAACGGGCTTGGCTTGCCGAAAAATGCTCAGACATGCCGGGCGACCACGAATCGGTCAGGGATCATTCCCCTCTGCCGCGCGCGAGGCAGACGATGTACCCGGGCCGCACCTGCGCGACCCGGGGGCTTGATGCTACCGCCTACAGCGTCATCTGCATGGGTTCGGGATAGTAGTGGAATCCTTCACCGGCCTTGGCGACATGGCCGTAGCCCGGCCAGGCGAAGTGATAGGACATCACCGGCGTCTTGTTCGCTGCGAGCATGGTGAGCAGCTTTACGCGGGAGTCCGCCGCCTGCTTCGGGTCGGTGTCGTAGGAGAATTCCATCCGCGGCCGTTCCAGCAGCAGCACCGAATGGTGCGAGAGGTCGCCGAGGAAGGCGAACGACTTGCCGGCCGAGGAGACCATGAAGATGGTGTGACCGACGGTGTGACCGGGCGCCGCGATCGCCTGCACGCCGGGCAAAAATTCCTGGCCGTCCTTGAAGAAGACGATGCGGTCGCGGACCGGCAGCAGGTTCTTGCGGGCGTGCACGACGAAATCCTTCGCCGCGCTCCCTATCTTGCCTTCGTCGGTCCAGAAGTCGAAATCGCTTTGCGAGATGTAGATCTGGGCGTTCGGAAACAGCGGCTTGTCGTTGGCATCCACGATGCCGCCGATATGGTCGATATGCGCATGCGAGCAGACCACCGCATCGATGTCCTCGGGCTTGATGCCGGCCTCCATCATGCTTTTCTGCTGCCGCCCGGTGGTGGGGCCGAACATCTTGGACGAGCCCATGCCGGTGTCGAACAGGATCAGCTTGTCGCCGGTGTTCACGATCGGCGAGTTCTGCTCCAGCACGACGTTGTCGGGCGACAGGAAATTGTCCGCCAGCATCTTCTTCACCTCTTCCTTTGGAACGCCGGTGAAGGTGCCGGAGGGATCGCCGAGCGGCAGCGGTCCGTCGGACACGACGGTTACTTCGGCATCGCCGAGAATGAAGCGGTGCCAATAGGGCGTCTGGGTGCCGAGCTTGGGCGCACGTGCCGTCGCACTGCCGCCAAGGAGCGCGTTGGCACCAAGACCGGCACCGAGCGCGAGCAGGGACCGACGTGAGACATCCAGTGTCATTCGTATCCTCCATTTTCTGTTTTGACCCGCACGATTGTTCGCGTGCGATGTGCGGCCTTGAGGCCGGCAGCGCGATGCTGCGCCGGTTCAGACAAGCTCGCAAGAGGAAATGGATCGGCGATGAAGGTGGGAGAGACAATCAGTGATTGAGTTGCGAATGTGTTCTCTGAATCGTCGTGGCAAACATCTCACGCGATCCGCAGGGTGACGTCGCTTGCTTCGGTTTCCGCGAAGCCCGCCTGCAAGACCTCCTCGCGCTTGTGGCGGAGATGCGCACGCAGGATGTGCGAGAGGCCGACGCCGTCGCGCCGCTGCAGCGCGTTCAGGATCGCTTCGTGCTCCTTTACCGCGAGCGCCCAGCGCTGCGGCGTCATCGGCGTGACGTAGCGCGCGCGTCGGATGCGCGCGGTCACGGAGGCATAGAGCCCCGTCAGCGTGGGATTGTCGGCGGCTGCGACGATGGCCTCGTGAATGGTGCGGTTGCCGCGATAGTACTGGATCAGATCGCCCTCGCGATAATGCCGGACCATCTCGTCATGGGCTGCTGCGATCGCGCCGATCCCGGCGTCGCTGATGCGCTCGCAGGCGAGCTCACCGGCGAGGGCTTCGAGGCCCTGGCAAACCTCGAACAGGTCGCGCATGTCCTTGTCGGTCAGCTTTGCCGCGCGCGAGCCGCGATGGGGCAGGAGTTGCACCAGGCCTTCGGCGGCGAGCACCTTGAGCGCCTCGCGCAGGGGCGTGCGCGAGATCTGGAGCCGTTCGCACAGCTCGCGCTCGGGAATCCGCGCGCCCGGCGGGATTTCACCGTCGAGCAGGATGGCGCGGATGCGGCCGACGACCTCCTCATGAAGCATGGCACGCCGCTCCGGTTTGAATTCAAAAACGGCACAAGCAGTCTAAATCTGGAAGTTCCAGCTTGCTAATCGCAAGTTTTGCATTCAAAAGTGTAAAAAACAAGAGGATGTTAGGAAATGGACCTGGCTGCGGAGGCGGACGACCTCGTTTTTGAATGCAATCACGGCATCGGGCGGATCACCTTCAACCGCCCGCAGGCCCGAAACGCCTTCACCTTCGCCATGTACGAACGCCTCGCGGCGATCTGCGAAGAAGCCAACGATGATCAATCGATCAAGGTTCTGGTGCTACGCGGGGCCGGCGACAAGGCCTTCGCCGCCGGCACCGACATCAACCAGTTCCGCGAATTCAGAACGCCGCAGGACGCGATCGACTACGAGAACCGGATCGATCGCGTGCTGACCACGCTGGAGCAGTGCCGGGTGCCGACGATCGCGGCGATCAACGGCTTCTGCACCGGCGGCGGGGCGGGCATCGCCGCGGCCTGCGACCTCCGCATCGGCACCAAAAGCGCGAAGATCGGGTTTCCCATCGCCAGGACCCTCGGCAACTGCCTGTCGATGTCCAATGTCAGCCGTCTCACCGCGTTGATCGGCGCCGCCCGCGTCAAGGATCTCATCTTCACTGCGCGCATGGTCGACGCCGCGGAGGCCGCGAGCGTCGGGCTGCTCGGCGAGGTCGTCGATGACATCGCGGCGCTCGACAGGCGCGCTGACGAGGTCGCCCGGCTGCTCGCCAGCCATGCGCCGCTGACGCTGAACGCGACCAAGCAGGCGGTCGCCCGCCTGCAGCGGCGGCTGATCCCGGAGGAGGGCGAAGACCTCATCCTGATGTGCTACACGAGCCAGGACTTTCGCGAAGGGCTCGATGCATTCCTCAACAAGCGCGCGCCGCAATGGCGGGGCCAATAGGACGGGCCGATGCAAAGTTCGCAATCCACCTCTCGCCGTTCGGGACCGCTGGCCGGTCTCAAGGTCGTCGATCTCACCCACGTGATGGCGGGGCCGACCTGCACCCTGATGCTCGCCGACATGGGCGCCGACGTCATCAAGATCGAGAAATCGCCGAACGGCGACGACACCCGCCACTCCGTGCCGCCGAAGATCGGCGAGGAGGCGGCCTCCTTCCTGATGATGAACCGTAACAAGCGCGGCATCGTGCTGGACCTCAAGACCGAGGGCGGCAAGCAGGTGCTGCGCCGGCTGATCGCGGATGCCGACGTGCTGGTCGAGAATTTCGCGCCCGGCGCCATGGAGCGCCTCGGCTTCGGCTACGAGGAGCTGCACGAGCAGTATCCATCGCTGATCTACTGCTCGCTGTCCGGCTTCGGCCGCACCGGTCCCTACAAGCACCGCCGCGGTTTCGATCTCGTCGCGCAGGCCATGAGCGGCATCATGAGCTTTACCGGCGAGCGCCCGGATGGTCCGCCGGTCAAATGCGGCCCGCCGCTGTCCGACATCACCGCCGGCCTGCTCGCGAGCATGGGCATCCTCGCCGCCTATACGCATCGCCTCAAGACCGGCGAAGGGCAGTGGGTCGAGACCTCGCTTTACGAGGCCGCGCTGGTGCAGACCTATTGGCAGTCGACCATCGCGCTCGCCGCGGGCACCGCGCCGCGCGCGATGGGCTCGGCCCATCCGCTCAACGCGCCGTACCAGGCTTTTGAAGCGTCGGACGGCTGGCTCGTGGTCGGCGGCGCCAACAAGAAGCACTGGCTGTTGATGCTGGAAGCGCTCGGCGCGACCGAGCTCGCCGCCGATCCGCGCTTCGTCAACGGTTCGGACCGCATGGCGAACCTGAAGGAGCTCGAAGCCGTTCTGAGCGAGCGCTTCCGCAAGAAGTCGCGGGCGCATTGGCTCGCGGCGCTGGACGAGAAGGGTGTGCCGTGCGGCCCCGTCCACGACATGCTGGAGGCGCTCAGCGACCCGCAGACGCTGGCGCGCGAGATGGTGGTCGAGGTCGATCACTCCACGCTCGGGCCCGTGAAGACGATCGGGCTTCCCGTCAAGTTTTCGGAGACCCCAGGCAAAGTGCTGTCCGGCGCGCCGCTCTATGGTGAGCATACGCGCGAAGTGCTGGCCGAGTACGGGTTCGACGAGACACAAATCGAAGCGCTCGAAACAGAAGGCGCGATCGTTTCGGCCATGGAAAGACGCGAGGAACGCGTCGCCTGACCGGACCTCGATACGACAAGAACAAGAGACAAAAATCAGCTGGAGGAAATCATGGGTCGGACGTCAACATTTCTGCTCTCCGCAGCCGCGACCGTGCTCGCCGGCACCATGCCGGCGCTCGCCGCGTGGCAACCGCAAAAGCCGATCGAGTTCGTTGCCACCGCCGGCCCCGGCGGCGGCACCGACAATCTCGCCCGCGCGGTGCAGAACATCATCACCAAGCACAAGCTGACGGAGCAGCCGATCGTCGTCGTCAACAAGGGCGGCGGCAGCGGCGCCGAAGGCTATGTCTACGGCAAGGCCTCCGCCGGCGATCCCTACAAGGTGATCTTCGGCACCTCGAATGCCTGGCAGCAGCCGCTCGTCTCCAAGGTCGCCTTCAACTACACCGATCTCACCCCGATCGCGGCGATGGCGCAGGACGAGTTCCTGCTCTGGGTCAAGCAGGACGCGCCCTACAAGAACGCGGGCGACTACCTGAAGGCGGCCGCGTCGGGCGAATTCAAGATGGGCGGCGCGCAGTCCAAGGACACCGACGAGGTGCTGACCCGCATGATCGAGAAGGCCGGCAAGGTCAAGCTGACCTACATCCCCTTCAAGAGCGGCGCCGAGACCGCCGTGCAGCTTGCCGGCGGCCATCTCGACTCCCACGTCAACAATCCCAGCGAAAGCATCGGCCAATGGCGTGGTGGCACGCAGCGGCCGCTTTGCGTGTTCAGCCCGAAGCGGTTGCCGCAGGGGCCCAAGGTCACCGCGACCGAAGGCTGGAGCGACGTTCCGACCTGCGTCGAGCAGGGGCTCGACATCAAGCAATACGAGCAGCCGCGCACGGTGTGGCTCCCCGGCAAGGTCACGCCGGAGCAGGCCGCGTTCTATGTCGACCTCATGAAGAAGGTGCAGGCGACGCCGGAGTGGAAGGACTACATCGAGAAGACCTCCCAGGTCGACACCTTCCTGACCGGCGCCGAGTTCGACAAGTTCATCAAGGAGGACCTCGAGCACGTCAAGCAGGTCGCGGGCGAGCAGGGCTGGCTCGTCAAGTGAGGCGGGCAACCTCTTCACGGGTGGGGCGATCGCGGATGCAGCAAAGCGTGGCGGGCAGGTCGCTTGCGGCCATCCTTCGAGACGCCCGCCTGCGGCGGGGCGCCCTCAGGGAGGTCGTGCGTTGCGGCGAGATATCAGACCCTCATGGTGAGGAGCCCGCAAAAGCGGGCGTCTCGAACCAGGCAGGCCGAGAACGTCCGGCCGGCTCCTCGCAGTCACGTGCGAAAGTCCAGCCTTCAAAGGTAGAATGCCATGATCTCGCGCCGCGCGCTTGAGCTTGCGACTGCTCTCCTCACCGGCAGCTTCGGTGTGGCCGTCGTCGTCTCCAGCCTCGACAACGGCATCGGCTGGTCGAGCGCGGGCGTCGACGCCGGCACGTTTCCGTTCCTGACCGGGATCATCGTCGTGCTCGGGAGCCTCTACAATCTCGTGCGCGGCGTGCTGCCGGCGGCGTCGCTGGCAAACGTGCCCATCGCGATCACGCCGCTCGAGCTGCGCCGCCTCGCGAGCCTGTTCGTGCCGGCCGCGATCTTCGTCGCCGCGATCCCGCTGCTCGGCATGTATCTCGCCTCGGCGGGCTACGTCTTCGCCGTGCTGGCGATCCCCCGGCACCAATCGGTACCCCGTGCGCTGGCCATGGCGGCGGCCACGGCGCTCGCGCTCTACGTGGTGTTCGAGCGCATGTTCCAGGTCAGCCTGCCGCACGGTGCGCTCGCGGCCGCGTTCGGGTACTGAGAGGCAGTCCCATGGATAATCTCCAGGAGCTCCTGCACGGCTTCACCATCGCGGTCACCATGCCGCATCTGCTGCTGATGGCGGTCGGCGTGCTGCTGGGCATTCTCGTCGGCGTGCTGCCGGGCCTGGGCGCCCCGAACGGGGTGTCGCTGCTCTTGCCGCTGACCTTCGGCATGCAGCCGGTCTCGGCGATCATCCTGCTCTCCAGCATGTATTGGGGCGCGCTGTTCGGCGGCTCCGTGACCTCGATCCTGTTCAACATTCCGGGCGAGCCGTCGTCCGTCGCGACCACTTTCGACGGCTATCCGATGGCGCGCGACGGCCGTCCGACCACGGCACTTGCGACCGCTTTCGGCTCGGCGGCGTTCGGCGCGCTGATCGGCGTCATCCTGATCACCTTCCTCGCATCCTGGGTGGCGCAGGTCGCGCTCGCCTTCGGGCCCCCGGAATATTTCGCGGTCTACTTCCTGGCCTTCGCCAGCTTCGTCGGCATGGGCGGTGCGGCCCCGATCAAGACCGTGGTGGCGCTCGCGATCGGCTTTGCCATCGCCGCCATCGGCATCGACACCGTCTCCGGCAGCGTCCGCCTCACCATGGGGATCGACGAGCTCGTCAAGGGCGTGAACTTCGTCGTTGCTGTCATGGGCCTGTTCGGCATCGGCGAGCTGCTGGTCGCGGTCGAGGAGGAGTTTCACGCCCGTGCGGTCTCCTCGAAGATCGACTGGCGCGAGGTGTTTCGCGCCATCGGCCGCCTGCCGCGTCATAGCCTTGCCCTGCTGCGCAGCGCCGCGATCGGCTGCTGGATGGGGATCACGCCGGGCGGCCCGACCGCGGCCTCCTTCATGAGCTACGGCATCGCCCGCCGCTTCTCCCGCCGTGGCCGCTATTTCGGCACGGGCGAAGTCGAAGGCATCATCTCGCCGGAGACCGCCGACCATGCCGCCGGCACCAGTGCGCTGTTGCCGATGCTGTCCCTCGGCATTCCCGGCTCCGCGACGGCCGCCGTCATGATGGGCGGCCTGATGATCTGGGGTCTCAATCCCGGGCCGATGCTGTTCGTCGAGCAGAAGGACTTTGTCTGGGGCCTGATCGCTTCGATGTATGTCGGCAACATCGTTGCCGTCGCGCTGGTGCTGCTGACCGTCCCGGTCTTCGCCGCCCTGATGCGGATTCCCTTCGTGGTGATCGCACCGCTGATCGTGATCATCTGCGTCGTCGGCGCCTATTCGGTGTCGAACTCCTATCTCGACGTGGTCATGATGCTCGGCTTCGGCATTGTCGGCTACCTCTTCAAGAAGCTGTTCTATCCGCTGGCGCCGCTCGTGCTCGCGATCGTGATCGGCGACAAGGCCGAGGATGCGTTCCGGCAGTCGATGCTGCTCTCGAAGGGATCCCTGGGCATCTTCTTCGCGAACAAGCTGGTGACGTGCCTGATCCTGGGCGGCATCGCGCTGCTCCTGCTGCCGCTCGCATTGCAGCTCGCGCGCCTGCTGCGCAAGCCCGCACCGTCCACTGCTGAGACGACAGTTCAGGAAAAGGTAATCATATGACCGCAAAACCGCTCATCGCGCTGGCAATGGGAGATCCCGCGGGTATCAGCCCGGAGCTGACGGCCAAGCTGGTGGCGCAGGATGACATCCGCTCCCGCTGCCGGCTGGTCGTGATCGGCGACCGCCGCATTTTCGACCAGGGCGCACGCGTTGCGGGCGTCGCGCCGGGCCTGACCATGGTGGAGCAGGGGGCCGACCTTCGCCCGACGCAAGGCGGTGCTTTGTTTGTCGATCTCCGTCATCTCGCTCCCCAGGAGGTCGAGCCGAGGACCGCGACCCTTGCCGGCGGCAGGTTCGCGCTGGCCAACTACCGCCACGCGCTCGAACTCGGCCGTGACGGGCGCGTCGACGCCGTCTGCTTCACCCCCTTCAACAAGCAGGCGATGCGGCTGGCCCGCGCCGAATATGACGACGAGATCGCGTTTTCCGCGGAGGTGGTCGGCCTCAAGACCCCGGCGAGCGAATTCAACGTGCTCGACCGGCTCTGGAACGCGCGGGTCACTTCCCACATTCCGCTGAGGGACGTGGCTGCGAACCTGTCCAGCGAGCGTATCCACCGTGCGCTCACGCTGACCGATGCCTGCATGCGCAACGCCGGCTTCGCCCGGCCGCGCATTGCGGTCGCCGGTCTCAATCCGCATGCCGGAGACGGCGGGAATTTCGGCCGCGAGGAGATCGACGTGATCGCCCCCGTGGTCGCGGCCGGGCAGCGCGAGGGCATTGCCGTGGAGGGGCCGTTTCCCGCCGATACCGTGTTCCTGCGGGCCAAGGCCGGCGCCTTCGATGCCGTGCTGACGATGTATCACGACCAGGGCCAGATCGCGATGAAGCTGATGGGGTTCGACCGCGGCGTGACCTTGCTCGGGGGCTTTCCCTTCCCGATCTGCACGCCCGCTCATGGCACCGCTTACGACATCGCTGGACAAGGCGTCGCATCGATCGGCGCTGGCCGCGCCGCGGTGCTGCTCGCGGCGGAGATGGCTGCGCCCCGCTGATTTGCGCACACCAGGGGAGCGCGTGCTGGCTGCATTGGGCAGGATTGGACTTTACGGGAAAAACCGGAAACTTCCGCCGTCGCCACGAGTTGCCGTCCATGAACATCTCCACGCCGGAGCTGGGAACATGGTCGACGACAGCCCGCTACGAACAGCGGTCGATACCGCGTGGTGCGTGTACCGCGCCCGGCATCGCGATGTCGATGCAGCGGATGGCCGTCGCTGTCTCCTCGAGCGTCATCTGCAAGGGAGGCGGGAAGCGCGCGAGAGTAACGGTGATGCCCAGGACCTTACGGCGTTCGGGCTGGCCTATCTCGAGCGGCTTTCCGGTGACGAATGTTAGCGATCATTGAGAGCCTTGCGCGCCGCCTGGCGAGCGGAAGCGCAAGGCCGGATTGGACATTGCTTGCGATTTCGAACCTTCTGTCCGCAGCCATCGTGCTGATCCTCCGTTCAGCGGTGTAGCAGGCTCTCATGCGCATCGCCCAACTCGCTCCCCTCGCCGAAAGCGTCCCCCCGAAGCTCTACGGCGGCACCGAGCGGGTGGTGGCGTGGCTGGTGGATGAGCTTGTCAGGCGCGGCCACGACGTCACCCTGTTTGCGAGCGGCGACTCCCGTACGACCGGCAAGCTTCACGCGGTCTGGCCCCGTGCGCTGCGTCTTGGCCGGAAGGGCGCTGATCCCAGTGCTGCCTGCGCGATGCTGATGGAAGCGATTGCGAAGCGAGCCAGGGAGTTCGACGTGATCCACGCCCATATCGACTGGCTGCACCTGCCGTTGCTCAGTCGCCTCGGGGTGCCGTTCCTGACGACCCTGCACGGCCGCCTCGACTTGCCTGGACTGCCTGACCTCGTTCGCCAGTTCCCGGATGCAAGCTTCGTGTCGATTTCCGATCACCAGCGTCTGCCGCTTCCGGATGCGAAATGGAGCGGGACGATCCAGCATGGATTGCCGTCGGAGCTGTTGCGTCCCTTTCATGAGGAGGGATCCTATCTGGCGTTTCTTGGCCGCCTCACGGCAGACAAGGGGCCGGAGGACGCCATCCGCATTGCGCGCGCGGCCCGAATGCCTCTCCGCATCGCCGCGAAGCTTCCACGCGCCGAGACCGCCTACTTCAAGAAGCACCTCGAGCCCCAGATCGACGGCGAGACGATCCAGCTTGTCGGCGAAGTGGACGACGCGAAGAAGCAGCCGTTCCTCGCCGGAGCCGCCGCGCTGTTGTTTCCGATCGATTGGCCGGAGCCTTTCGGCCTGGTCATGATCGAGGCGATGGCTTGCGGAACTCCGGTGATCGCCTATCGCTCCGGATCGGTGCCGGAGGTCATCGACCACGGCCTGACCGGTTTCATCGTCGAGAACGAGGAGCAGGCCGTCACGGCGGTTGGTGAATTGCGCAAGCTGGATCGAAGGAGGGTACGCGCCCGCTTCGAGGAGCGCTTCACCGCACGCCGGATGGCGCGACAGTACGAAGACCGGTACCGCGAGCTGGTTGCTGCAGCCGGAGAATTCGACACGCAACGGTTGGAAATTTGAAAGGAGGCGGCGATGTCGCTGACGAAAGCGGGGCAGATTTTCATCTTTCTTGTCTTCGCCCTGGCGACGTTGCCGGCGTTCGCCGCCGAGATGACCGCGGACGCCATCAATTCCGCCGAGCCCTCGAAGAAGACGCTCTCGAACGACAAGCCGACGCCGGCGGGCGTGCGGCTGCAGGTGCTGCTGGACAGGGCGCATTTCTCGCCCGGCGAGATCGACGGCAAGTTCGGCGAGAACGCCAAGAAGGCGCTGCGGGCCTATGCGGAAGCCCGGCAATTGCCGGGCTCGGATGCTCCGACCGAGGAGGTCTGGAAGGCGCTGCGGGCGGACGACCGGCCGGTGACGCTGACCTATGCCATCACCGAACAGGACGTGGCGGGTCCTTTCCTGAGCAAGCTGCCCTCGAAGATGGAGGACATGAAAGACATCCCGAAGCTCGGCTACACCAGTCCACGTGAGGCTCTCGCCGAGAAATTCCACATGAGCGAGCAGCTCCTGGCGGCCCTCAATCCCGGGCGCCGTTTCGATCGGGCCGGCGACACCATCGTCGTCGTGGATACCGCGAGCGCAGGCGAAGGGGCGCCCGCCAAGGCCGACCGGGTCGAGATCGACAAGGTCAGGCAGACCGTCAAGCTTTTCGACAAGTCCAATGCACTGCTCGGATTCTATCCGGCGACCGTGGGAAGCGAGGAAAAGCCGTCGCCCTCCGGCACGCTCAAGGTCACCGAGATCAGCAAGAATCCGCTCTATCGCTATAATCCCGCTTATCACTTCAAGGGCGTCCAGTCGCGCAAGCCCTTCACCATCAAGCCCGGTCCGAACAATCCGGTCGGCACGGTGTGGATCAATCTGTCCGCCGAAGGCTACGGCATTCACGGCACGCCTTCGCCGGACAAGATCTCCAAGGCGGAATCCCACGGCTGCGTGCGCCTCACCAATTGGGACGCAGAACGCGTCGCGGCGAGGGTCGCCAAGGGCACGCCGGTCGTCTTCGTCGAGGGTGCTAGTTGAGCGCCTTACGCGAGAATGCGGGCGTCTACCGCTCCTGAGTTTCCGACCGCTTCTGACGAACGTCCAGGATGATGTTGCCTCCAGAGAGCAAGATGGGCAAAGCCGCCGCACCGTCTCGCTGGCCGGGCCCGGAGGATGGCGCCCAGGCGGCCGGGCAGGCGGCGCCCGAAAAATGATGCGGCGGCCCGAATATTCCGCAACTTGGTCGCAACAGATGTCGTGGAACGGAGCGGTAATGGCGACGTTCTCTGCTCCGGAAGGTTGGGTGGCGACATCAATGGATGATTATCGTGATCTCGTGACGGTCGGCCTTGCGCTGTTGTGGGCCGGCATCATGTTGGTGGCGGGCCAGCTCTATCTCGAGCACCGGTCGACGAACTCAGAGCGAGAGATCGAAACCCCGGCGCGGCCGGAGCCGCCGCCGATGGTCTTGCACGCTCCGCGCCAGAAAGTCCGTCGGGCCTCGCAAGATCTCGCCAGCGAGCGGCCGAGCTGATGATGCTGGCCGGCGAGGGCGAATGCGTCACTTCGTCCCTTCGCGATCACAGGTGCGCAGTGCTTTCCCCGCCGCTTGCGTGCGCCTCACCAATTGGGACGCCGAACGCGTCGCCGGCGGCGTCGCGAGAGGCACGCCGGTCGTGTTCGTTGGAGCTGTGACCGTCATCGGAGGCCTCACGCCTAGACTTGCGATTGGCTCTGGGCGGGGGGCGTTGATTGCGAATGGCCGGCGTTCAGCGCGGCCTTGCGGTCATGAATGAGATTTTCGAGGCGGTGGGCCGCCACGTTCAACGTGGCTGCATCCAGCGTGCTTTCATCCCCATCGGACTTCGCGCGCTGTGCACGGAGCACGTTGTCGATCTGGTTTTCGATCTCTGAAAGTTCCGCCTCGTTTTGCGAGCGTCGTATCTTGCTGCCGAGCGCATAGAGCGCGTCGAGTGCCGGCTGACGCGGCCCGGCTTCGCCGGCCCTGAGAAAGTGCCAGAGCGCAGCCCCGACCGACGCCAGTGCGCCCAGGGCCATCGGTGCCAGGAAAATCGCGTTGCTCCACTTGTCGAGGAACGATTGCTGGTTGCCGTTGTAGAACTCGGCGGCGCCGGCATGAACCGGGAGATAGGCGCCCGCATCGGTATCGGGCGCCTTGAATTGTGCGAGAATCGGCCAGTCCGGCAAAATGTCCCTTCGCGCAGCCGTGAGAGCCTGCGTGAGGCCGGCGATGGTGTCGTTATCGAGATCTTTCTTGCCGACCGCGTAGTAGGACACACGCAAGGTGGTCACGTCATCGCTGGGGATTGGAGGCGATCCGCGCAATGTTCCCTTGGGAATGTCGAAACTCTCATAGGCGCGCTCTTTCTCCGCGATCGCTCCGGCGTTCTCGATCGGGATCAACACCGGCGCGGTCTTGGCGTTCTGCGGGAACAGCCCCCGCACCAGTGACAGATATTTCTCGCTCAGCGGCATGACGAAAAGCACCGCACGCACCTCCTTGCTGTCGAAGGCGCGGCGGACCTCGTCCAGTGCAAGGTTTTTGAACACGACGTTGGCGCGGTCAAGATCATAGGATTTGGTGAGGACATGGACGATCCTCTGATTGGTGTCGGCGGCGACAACGCCCACGGTCGTGCGCTTCAGACCGGCGACATCCGCGATGGTCGACCCGGGGGGCGCAACGAGCATGGCCACGGCCTCGGCGAGAACGACAATGGCTTGCGCCTGCGACAGGTCGCCGACGTCGCCGCGCACCACGGCGAGATCAGTCTTGCCGGATGAGAACGCGGTCGCCGATTCGAACGGGCCGCTGGTCTCGACCACCTTGAGGCGCACCGGCGCCTTGTTCGCGACAAGCCGGCTGGCAAGCGCAGACACGATCTTGGGAGCGTCGCCATCCAGCGAGCCCACCGCAATCGACAGCGTGACCGGATGGGCGTACCAGCGATACGCCAGCAGGCCCGCTCCGGTGCTGAGCACGACCAGCGCAGCGACCGCGACGATGCGAAGCCAGATCGGCAGCCTTCCGGCATCAATGCCAAGTTTCGACAGTTCATCCATGGCGCGCTCGTCCGGCAATATTGCCCGCTTCAACGAGCATCATTTGCCGGACGGCAGTCCCGTGTTGATTTGCATCAAGACGCCGGTCGACCGGGGGCGCGAAGGGCGGCCTCGTCAAAGCTGCTGCGACGAGCGAAAAACACGAACAAAAACAACCCTCGGCCTACTGTGCATGGGGTTGTTTTCGTCGTCCTGTCGAGGGGCGGCGCGGCTCGCGCCTCACGCGCCGCAGACGATCACGCCGTACCAGCCGAGGCCGCGATAGGTCTCGTAGCCGGGCGTCGCATGGAAGGCGACCATCGCGCCCGAGCGGTCGTGATAGAAGCCGGAGCGCTGGCCGTTCAGCGACAGCGAGATGCGCTCGCTGAGGATGCCCTGTCCGTCGGAAGCGGCGATGACGCGGAGGTTCGAATCCACCAGCAGCACGCGGGCCTTGTCGATGTCGCCGACGCGGACGCCCTGCACGATGGCGCGGGCCTGCGGCTCCCAGTCGAAATGGATGGCGAGAACGCCGATCGGCGCGCCGTTGGCCTGGCCGCCGGCGCGGACGCTGGCGCAATAGGTCGCGACCTGCGCGTTGCCGAGCAGGGGCTGGTTCTCGACGTCGCCCGCGACATAGTCGTCGCCGGAACGCAAGGTCCGCGCCTCGCGAAACCATTTGGTGTGGGCGACGTTCTGGCCGACGACGCGGAAGCGGTCGGTACGGCCATTGGCGACGACGTTGCCGTCGAGGTCGCAGAGCCAGAGGTCCAGATAGACGGTGTAGGCGCCGAGGATCACGCCGAGGCGCCGCGAGGCATAGCTGACCGCGGCCGGCGCGGGCGAGGCCGCGCAATCGACCACGGCGGAATCGGTCGCCCACCAGCGCACGTCGCAGGTGCGCTCGTAGAGATTGCGGTCGATCAGTTCGACCGCATTGAGGGACAGATCGACCATGCGCTCGCCGCGCGAGCGCTGGCTCATGCGGTCGATCGAGGCGACGAGGTCGCCGGTGCGTTTGGTCAGCTGGGTCTCGAGCTCGCGCGCGATGGTCTCGACCTGCTGGCCGACACCGCGCACCTCCTGCGCCACCACCGCAAAGCCCGCGCCCTGCGCACCGGCGCGCGAGCTTTCGATCAGCGCGTTCAGCGCCAGCATCTTCATCTGGTTGGTGATCTGCTGGATCGCCTTGGTCTTGTCGACCGCGATCTGGTTGACCTCCGCGGTCAGGCGATTGATCAGCGCGGAGATGTCGGAAGCATCGTCAGCGGGTTCGGAGGCGATCGGCTTGGCTTTCAGACCCAGCGCAGCAGACATCGGGGACTTCCTTGGCAATGAGCCCAGATCTGCAATGAACCCGGAACAAAATCACGTCAGATCGAATACGATTCTTTTTCGAGGATTCCGCCTAACGCCAGCTTAATTTGCTGTTCGGCGGAATGCCTAAATGATAGTCACTCCGGCTTGCCGGCCATCCACTGCTTTGTGCGTTCGGACCGTTGCAAATCGCGGGGGTTTCCCGGCCAATCCCCCTAAAGCCAGTCCCGGTACCGCCCGCGTGATCGCCCGGATCCGAGTTCCCCAACCGATCGCCTCGTCATGACGCCGCCTGTCACAGCCTTGCCCGTCGAAGTGCCCCAGGCGTTCCTGGGCGTCGCGCGCTCGTTCACCGACAAGCTCTGGCGCGACCGGCTGGACGCTCGCGGGGCGGCTCAGGCGCTGGCCATCGTGCAGCGGCACCACCTGCCCGAACTGCTGGCGCGGGTGCTGGCGGGCCGCGGGGTCGATATCGACGCGGTCGCCGACTTCCTCGATCCGACCATCCGAAAGCTGCTGCCGGACCCGTTCACGGTGACTGAAATGGAGGCCGCCGCCAGGCGCATCGCGGATGCGGCCGCGCGGGGCGAGAAGGTCGCGATCTTTGGTGATTACGACGTCGATGGCGCGACCTCGGCGGCGCTGCTGGCCTGGCACCTGCGCCATTGCGGGCTCGATCCTCTGATCCACATTCCCGACCGGATCTTTGAGGGCTACGGCCCGAACGTCGAAGCGGTTCGCGGCCTGGCGGCCAAAGGCGCGACGCTGCTCGTCACGGTCGATTGCGGCACCACCAGCATCGAGCCGCTCGCCGAGGCCAAACGGCTCGGCATGTCCGTCGTCGTGATCGACCACCACCAGGCCGGCACGGAGCTGCCGGAGGTCGATGCGCTGGTCAATCCGAACCGGCTCGATGATCTCTCCGGCCTCGGTCATCTCGCCGCCGTCGGCCTCGTGCTGGTGACACTGGTCGCGGTCAACCGCGAATTGCGCCAGCGCGGCTTCTGGACGAGCGAAATGCCCGAGCCGGATCTGCTCGGCACGCTGCATCATGTCGCGCTGGGCACAGTTGCCGACGTCGCACCGCTGATCGGTCTCAACCGCGCCTTCGTCGCGAAAGGGCTGATCGCGATGCGGCGGCGCGACCATGTCGGCCATACCGCGCTGATGGACGTGGCACGGCTCAACGGGCCGCCGGAGGCCTGGCATCTCGGCTTCATGCTGGGGCCGCGCGTCAATGCCGGCGGTCGCATTGGCCGTGCCGATCTCGGCGTGCGGTTGCTGCTCGAAAGCGACAGCGTCGAGGCGGCGCGGATCGCGGCCGAGCTCGACCGCCTCAACAGCGAGCGCCGTGTCATCGAGCAGGCGGCTGAAGCGCAGGCCGAAGCCGAGGCGCTGGCTTCGATCGGTCTGGAGGACAAGGTCGGTGTCATCGTCACGGCGTCCGAGGGCTGGCATCCGGGCGTGGTCGGTCTCGTTGCATCGCGCCTGAAGGAGAAGTTCTCGCGGCCGGCCTTCGCCATTGCGCTCGAACCCGGCGGCATCGGCACCGGCTCGGGCCGCTCGATCGCCGGCGTCGATCTCGGCAAGGCGGTGCGGCAGGCGGTCTCCGACGGCATTCTGCTCAAGGGCGGCGGCCACGCGATGGCCGCGGGCGTCACGCTGCGGAAAGAGAAGCTCGCCGGATTCCGCGCCTATCTGGAAAATGCGCTGGCGCAGGACGTTGCCGAGGCGCGGCACGTCAACGAGCTCTATATCGACGGTGCGGTCTCCGCGCGCGCGGTGACGCCGGAGCTTGCGACCACGCTCAATCGCGCAGGTCCCTTCGGCAGCGGCAATCCGGAGCCCGTGCTGGCGCTGCCGGCGCATCAGCTCGTGTTTGCCGACGAGGTCGGCCAGGCGCATCTGCGCCTTCGGTTCAAGTCCGGCGACGGCGCAATCGTCAACGGCATCGCGTTCCGCTCGGTCGGCCAGAAGCTCGGCAATGCGCTCCTTCACAATCGCGGCCAGCAGATGCATGTCGCAGGATCATTGTCGGTCGACCGCTACCAGGGCGCCGAGCGCGTGCAATTCCGCGTCGTCGACGTCGCGCTACCGGACCAGGGGCCATCCGTGATTAGATGACGCATGATCCCTCGCGACAAACGTGGAACGCGTCTGCGCGGAGATCATGCGCAAGGATACCTTGCTCAAACAACAAAAAGGGGAGTGAACATGGCAGGGCAGGTTGAGGGCAAGGTCGCGCTGGTGACAGGCGGCGCCTCGGGCATCGGTGAAGCCGTCGTCGAGCTGTTCGCGCGCGAGGGCGCGACTGTCATTGCGACCGACATCGATGAGCTGCGCGGCCCCGAACTCGCGCGGCGCATTACGAGGGCCGGTGGCAAGGCAATCTTCCTGGAGCAGGACGTCACCAGCGAGGAGCGCTGGATCGAGGTCGTCGCGGAGATCGCAAAGCGCTACGGCAGGCTCGATGTTCTTGTCTCCAACGCCGGCATCGGCATTTCCGTGCCTCGATCGTCGACATGACGCTCGCTGACTGGCGCAGGCAGAACGCGATCAATCTCGACGGCGTGTTTCTGTCGGTCAAGCATTGTCTGCCCCTGATGCGCAAGCACGGCGGCGGTTCGATCGTCATGATGTCCTCGCTCGCCGGCCTGCGCGGCTCGCCGGGCCTGTCGGCCTATTCGCTGACCAAGGGCGGCGTGCGGCTGTTCGCCAAGTCGATCGCGATGGAGTGCGCGGCCGCCGGCGACGGCATCCGCGTCAACTCGGTCCACCCCGGCATCATCGACACCCCGATCTGGGGCAAGATCCCGACCGGGGCGACCGGCGCCGGCCAGAACGCACCGATCGATCCGGAGGAACGCGCGCGGGTGGTCACGCCATTGGGCCGCGCCGGTCAGGCTGCGGAGATTGCCTCCGGCGTGCTGTATCTGGCGTCAGACGCCTCGCGCTACGTCACCGGCAGCGAGCTCGTCATCGACGGCGGCATGAACGCTGGCGGCGTGCCGCGGCGAAGCTGAGCCGCGCAGGGCAGGGTGGCGCCCACAGGGGCTGACGCGCAGGCGCAGCCCCTGTACAACGCGAAGAGCTTCCGAGCGACAAAGGTGTCCTTCATGGCGCACAGTCTGCATTCGTCTTCTTCCTTGCCAGCGCCGTTCCGCTCGAACCGGCCGGACCTCGCCACTGATGCGATTCGTACCGCGCGCGAGGATCTCGCCGCCTGCTTCCGCATGGCCGCGCGCAACGGTTTTGAAGAAGGCATCTGCAACCATTTCTCCGCCGTTGTGCCCGGACATGACGATCTCTTCCTGGTCAATCCCTACGGCTACGCCTTCCGTGAGCTGACCGCGTCAAAGCTCCTGATCTGCGATTTCCACGGCAATGTGCTCGACGGCGAGGGCGTGCCCGAGGCGACCGCGTTCTACATCCACGCCGAGATGCACAGGCTGCTGCCGCGAGCCAAGGTCGCCTTCCACACCCACATGCCCTATGCGACGGCGTTGTCGATGACCGAGGGCGATCCGCTGATCTGGGCCGGCCAGACCGCGCTGAAATTCTATGGCCGCACGGCGGTGGACCGCGATTACAACGGCCTCGCGCTCGACAACCGCGAAGGCGCGCGCATCGCCTCCGCCGTCGGCGATGCCGATATCGTCTTCATGAAGCATCACGGCGTGATGGTGCTGGCCCCGACCATCGCAGAGGCCTGGGACGATCTCTACTACCTCGAACGCGCGGCGGAAGTGCAGGTGCTTGCGATGTCGACGGGCCGCAAGGTGCTGCCGGTCGATCCCGCCATTGCGGCGGAAACCTACAGGCAGATGCGCGAGGGCGATTCCGAATCCGCGCGGCTGCATCTCGCCGCGATCCGGCGCCAGCTCGACGCTGAAGAGCCGCAATACAGGCACTGAAACCCTACGACCCTTGCCGCAGCTTGGCCAGCACCTTCAGCCCGCCATAGCCGTCGGCCGGCGTGATGCCGGCGCGCTGCTGGAAATCCTTGACCGCCTTCATGGTGTCGTTGCCGACGCGGCCATCGGTGCCGCCGGTGTCGAAACCGGCCTTGGTCAGGCGTGTCTGCATCTCCTGCACCTCCGCCAGCGTCAGCGCGCGCTCGGAGCCGGGGAAGGGCTGAATGAAGGGCGGCGCGCCGAGACAGCGGTCGCCGAGATGGCAGATCGCGAGCGCATAGTTCATCGAGGGATTGTAGCTCTTTACCGAGTAGAAGTTCGGCCCCAGCAGGAATGTCGGTCCGCCCGCAACCGGCGTCCACATCTGCGCCGATGCATTGGGCTGCGGAAACGGCTGGCCGTCGGCGCGGGTGACGCCGGCGGCTTGCCAGGCCGCATAGGTCCGGCTGCCGCTCATGTCGCCGGAAGCGCGGACCTCGTAGCCCCAATGCTCGCCGCGATGCCACTTGCCGCGGTTGACGAGGTATTTTGCGGTCGAGCCCAGCGCATCGTCGGGCTTGCCGAACGGCGAGACTTTGCCGTCTCCGTCATAGTCAATGCCGACATTGAGCCAGACCTCCGGCATCCATTGCGAGTGCCCCATCGCGCCGGCCCAGGATCCCTTCATCTCCTCCGGCGTGCTCCAGCCCTTGTCGACGATGCGCAGCGCGTTGATCAGCTCGGTTTCCCAATAGGCCTTGCGGCGCGGCTCGTTCCAGGCGAGTGCCGCGAGGGAAGGAAACACCGGCGTCATGTGGTTCTGCTGCACCAGGGGATCGCCATAGGCGGACTCGACGCCCCACAGCGCCAGCAACGTGCCGCGCTCGACGCCGAAATCGCGCTCGATCCTCGCGAGCAGCGCCTCGTTGTTCTTCAGCGCGATCTTGCCGTTGATAATGCGCCAGTCGGAGACGCGGCGGTTGATGTATTGCCAGAGCTGCTCGTGGAATTCGGGCTGGTTGCGCATCTGCTTGAACACGCTCATGTCGGGCTCGACCCGCGCCATCGCGCGCTGCCACGTCGCAGCCGAAATGCCCTTCGCCATCGCGCGTGCGCGGAACGACTCGCGCCATTCGTCGAAGCCGGCTGGCGCGGCGAGGACGCGTGTCGGAAGCGCCAGCAAGCCGGCAGCGCCAAGCGTCGACTGGAGCAGGGCACGGCGGCTGTGACGGGGTGAGGAATCAGCGTGTTTCATGGGCCCATTCTAGCGGGAAACGGGTGCCTGTGGGACGGTTCCTGGGAACACGAAGACGAAGGCGCCCGGCCGGGGCGGGCGTTCACCGGAACAAACTGTCGCACTGCCGCATTCTCTCCGAACAGGGTCTGTTCATCGAAGTATTAGAGGTGGGATGAAGATACGCGCGCATGCGGAAAGCCACGTCGTCGAACTCGACGACGGATCGCAATGGCAGATCTTCCCCGGCGACCTCGCGACGACGCTGAGCTGGAAGCCCGAGACCGATCTGCACCTGCAGCCGAGCGGCGACCGGGTGAGTTCGCATGTGCTGGTGAATGGCACGGACCAAACCCGCGTGCGGGTGATCGCTGCCGGCGAGAGCTGGCCCGATGGCGAGGTCAAGAAAGTATTGAAGGGCGAATAGAGGCACCCGTTCGCCGGCCCCCCAATTTTCCGATGGCCGTTTTACGCTTGGTTCGCTCTTGTCCAGCAAGATGCGCGCATGAGCGAGTTGTTCGACATCATCCGTGCCAATCCATGGCCCTTCGGCGCCGGCCTGTTCGTCGTGATCCTGATGATCGTCGCCGAGAACTTTGGCCGCGGCATTCAGGGCGATGGCGCTGCCGGCGACCTCCCGGATTTCGATGGCGGCGAGGGAGGCGGCGGCGACTAGGCCCGCCTAGTCTTCCTGCAAATCGGCCGCGATGCCGGCAAGCCAGCGCCGGACCGTAGTTTCCGCCTTGGCATCCAGAGTCCGGGCGAGACGCTTCTCCAGCGCGATGACCCGTTCCCTGCAGGCCTTCAGCAGCGTCGCCCCCCGCGGCGTCAGCGTCCATTGCTGGATGCGGCCATGGACCGGATGCGGCGTCATCACGATCGCGCCGTCACGCTCGAGATTGCGGACGATGACGCCGACGGTCTGCGGCGTCAGGAAGGTGAGGCGGGCGACATCGGCCCCGGATAGTCCGGGATAGGCATTCAGCATCGTCAGCACCGCGAATTGCGGCGACGTCACGCCGAGATCGGCGAGCGTGCGTTCCATCCTCAGGCGAACCGCGGCATGGGCCTGACGCAAGAGATAGCCGAGATAACCTTCTTCCCCGCGCTTGCCTTCTCCGGGAGCGGGCACGCGCGCCACGCCGTCATCGGCGGGTGCCGGCGTCTTCCGCGAGGCTTTCGATCTTGCGATGCCGGACGTCTTGCGTAACATATAAGAGCTCTTATACACTATCAGTGCTCTTACATAACACGAGGTGCACGGCAATGTCACACGCGCGTAGCGAATATGAGGATTTCAAGCGGATCGCGCCGGACGCATATGACCTGGTGCTGGCGCTCGGCCAGGTGGCGGCGAAGGCGGGCCTCGACAAGCAGCTGCTCGAGCTGGTCAAGCTGCGCGCCTCGCAGATCAATGGCTGCGCCTTCTGCGTTCAGCATCACGTTCTGTTGTCGGAGCGCATCGGGGTGCCCGTCGACAAGCTCCATCTGGTCGCGGTCTGGCGGGAAGCGCCGATATTTTCCGCACGCGAGCGGGCGGCCCTGGCCTGGACCGAAGCGCTGACCTGCCTGCCCGATGGCGTCAGCGAGGAGGTCTATGCGGAAGCGTCTCGCGAATTCTCCGAGACGGAGCTGACGTATCTGACCTCGGCGGTAGCATCGATCAATGTCTGGAACCGTTTTGGCGCGGCGTTCCGCTGGACCCCGGCGAAGCGGCCGGCCGCAGCGGCCGTCGCTGCATCCTGATGGACAAGGGGAGACCACGATGACAGCCCTGAGCTTTTCTGCCGTGCAACGTCCGACGCCGTCTGGTTCGGCGGTGCTCGCCGCCGTCGCAGGGCTCGCCTGCGCGTCTGCGATCGGCAAGGCGCTGCCGGTGACGATGGATACCGTCTCCGGCGTGCTGGCGCCACCCTGTGCCACAGCGGCCGAGAGTTCGCCGCTCGACAAGGTCGAGCCGATCGGCTCCTACGCACTGCCGAACGTGCCCGGCAAGCGCGTCACCATCGTGCGGGTCTTCTATGGTCCGGGCGGGTCCTCGCGGCCGCATCGCCACGCCGGCTCGGTGACCGCGTACATCACCAAGGGCGAGATCCGCTCTCAGCTCGGCGGCGGCCCGGTCGAGACGTTCGGCGTCGGGCAATCCTTCTTCGAGCCGCCGGGATCGACGCATCTCGTATCGGCCAACACGAGCGCGACGGAGCCGGCGGAATTGATCGCGGTCTTCGTCGCGGACGAGGGCGCGCAGCTGACGACCTATCTGGAGTGACCGTAGCCCGGGGTGAGCCAAGCGACATCCGGGCGGTCGTCATGAAGGTCCCGGATCTCGCCTCGCCCATCCAGGCACGTCAAGCGCGCGATGCTTCGGGGGCCTGACGTCAATCCGGCTAGTCTGCGCTCGCACGAGGCGGAGAGCTGCGCAATGAGGCGCGAACTGCCTCAATTCTCCTCGCTGCTCGATCCCTCGCGCAGGTCCGGCTTGATGACGTCCTCGGGCAGCGCATGGGCAACCGGCTGGGCCGTGACGGCGATCTCCGGGCCGACCTCTCGGCCGCGGGCGCGGATCAGGCGCTCATAGGCGGATACCAGCGTGATGTAAGGGTTGACCCAAATCCAGCCGTCGCGGGTGAACACCTGGACGTCGAAATGCAGATGCATCGACGTGCCGGCGGGATGGTCGAGATAGTTCGAGACCACGCCGATCTTCTCGCCCTCGGCGACGATGCGGCCGTTGAGCATGCCATCGGCGTTCATCGCCTGCGGATTCATGTGCATGTAGCGGAAGCGGATGTGCTCGGTCCGGCTGTTCACCTGAAGCGTCGCAGCCTGGTCCTTGGAGGAACGGATGACGACGGCGTCGCGCACTGCGACGACGGCGCGCTGCTTGCGATCGCAGGGTTCGCGGCCTTCGCCGGGCGGTGGGCACTCGGCGGCACGGATGTCCTCGCCCTGATGGCCGTAACCGCCGGCGCATTGCCAGACTTCGAAGCTGCGGGACTCGCAGAAATTGTCGCGCCAGGGATAGGCGGTCAGACCGTCGTTCCTGTCGCGCTTGGCGTAGGACTGCGAGCGCACGAAAGCGGGCGCCTTCTCCAGCGGAAAGCGGATCTGCGCATAGGCCATCGCATCAGGATGACCGCTCTTGTTGCGATAGCCGGTGTTGGGAATGATGTCGCCGCTCGGACGATAGCTGAAATCAGGTGAGCGCGTCGCGGGACGATCGAGCCCGTTGGAGGCAATGTCGGTCAGCGGCCGCATGCGCTGGCCGCCGGCGATGCGCAGCGCTTTGAGGAAGCGCTCGGCAACCGGATAAGCCTCCTTGCAGGCCAGCCGGCGCGGTTTTGCGACGCTGTCGAGACACTGGATCGAGACCACATAGGCGGCGCCGAAGCGCGTGAAGGCGTAGCGGACATAACCTTCGCGGATGAGCCGGCGCAGGTCCGGATACGTCGCTGCGAGCGGCTTGACCGGCTCGCCCTTGCCGCCGGAGGGATCGGCGATGTCATAGAGCAGCGCCGAACCGGTGATCTGCACCTCGACCGGTCTTGCGAACACACGCGAGGGCATGCCGTCGCCGGCGCCGGGCTCGAGTGTAAAGGTCGCGCTGTAACCGGCGGGGCCGGCATCGAACATGTCGACGGGATTGAAGTCGGCCTGGTAACGCGACGGCGACAGGGTTGACGGCGCGCCACTGCGCCGGGCCTCGAGATAGGCGCCAGCGTCGAACGGCAGCAGCACGGGCACGGCACTGCGGGCAATGCCGGTGAAGAATTGCGAGGAGACACCGTTGAGCTGCACCAGGGCCGGCGTTGCGCGCGGATCGTAGCGCGGCACCGAGCGGCGGGGTACGAAGATGAAGTCGCCGGCGATCTGGGGATGGCTGTTGATCTCGGCGCGAAGCTGGTCGAGCGCTGCGCGCCAATCGACGCGCAGGGCCGTGAGTGAGGGGCTGCGGAACTCGTCCGCGGCCAGCGGAGCGGCAACGAGGAGCACCAGCGCCGCCAGGAGTAGCGAGACGAAGCGGAAACCTTTCCCAACCACTGTCTCGCCCCCCGGCGGCACCCGTTCCCGATTCCCGGTCCTTCGCTTAGTCCTTCGCGCGCTCGGCGTAGGAGCCGTCTTCGGTCATCACCACCACGCGGGTGCCGACCGTGATGTGCGGCGGCACGGTGGTGCGCACGCCGTTGGATAGCACCGCGGGCTTGTAGGACGAGGAGGCGGTCTGGCCCTTGGTCACGGGCTCGGTCTCCACCACTTCCAGCGTGACGCGCTGCGGCAGGGCGATCGACACGGGATTGGTGTCGTGCATGGACAGCTTGACGGTCATGCTCTCCTGAAGATAGGCGGCTGCGTCGCCGACGACGTCCTTGGACACCTGGACCTGGTCGTAGGTCTCCGGGTTCATGAAGTGGTAGCCGTCGCCATCTTCGTAGAGGTAGGTGTAGTTGCGCTCTTCGATCGTGGCCTTTTCGACTTGGTCGGTGGTCTTGTAGCGCTCGGAGATCTTTACCCCGTCCGAGATTCGGCGCATTTCGATTTGGCTGACCGGGGTGCCCTTGCCGGGATGGATGTTCTCGGCGCTCACGACGACATAAAGCTTGCCGTCTTGCTCGATCACGTTGCCCTTGCGAATAGAACTGGCGATGACTCTCAAAGCTGTATTTCCTGCTTGCTTGGCCCGGCTGCGGCCAGGACGTGGTCAAATTGATGGGGGACTTGGGGCCTCAAATCGGACCTCGGCGCCCGTTTCGGGCCGCAACATACTGGTTTTGCCGCTGGATGCCAGCTTTTTGCTGCCCTGCGGAGCGGTCGGTTAATGGCTGGGGACAAGCCGATCTCGCCTTTCTGGTCGCCCTCGCGGCATCTCGACCGGCGGCCGTTCCTCCAGGCCAGGGGCCTCGTAACCCGGGCACTACGGGGCTTTTTCGCCGAACAGGGGTTTATCGAGGTCGAAACCTCGGTCCTGCAGGTCTCTCCGGGCAATGAGACCCATCTGCACGCCCCCCGGACCGAGATCATGCGGCCCGACGGCAGCCGGGCCAGCCGATACTTGCGGACCTCGCCCGAATTCGCCTGCAAGAAGCTCCTCGCGGCCGGGGAGCCCCGAATCTTCGAGTTCGCCCGGGTGTTTCGCGACCGCGAGCGCGGCGACCTGCATCTGCCCGAATTCACCATGCTGGAATGGTACCGGGCCGGTCAACCCTATGACACCATCATGGACGATACCGTCGCCGTCATCGCCCGGGCGGCGCAGGCGACCGGCATCGGGACGTTCTCATTCCGCGGCCGGACCGCCGATCCCTTCGCCGAGCCGGAGCTTTTGACGGTCGCCGGCGCCTTCGAGCGGTTCGCCGGGATCGATCTGCTGTCGACAATCTCGGGCGGCGAGGGTAACCGTGCCGCGCTCGCCCAAATGGCCGCTGGCAAGGTCCGCGTCGCCGGGGACGACACCTGGTCGGACATCTTCAGCAAGGTCCTGGTCGAGCATGTCGAGCCGAATCTCGGGCAGGGGCGTTTGACCGTCCTGTTCGAATACCCATCTCCAGAGGCGGCGCTGGCGCGGGTGAAGGCGGACGATCCCAGGGTCGCCGAGCGGTTCGAGGTCTATGCCTGCGGCGTCGAACTCGCCAACGGTTTTGGTGAACTGACCGACGCCGAGGAGCAGCGCCGCCGCTTCACGGACTCGATGAACGAGAAGCAGCGCCGCTACGGCGAGGCCTATCCCCTGGACGAGGATTTTCTCGCCGCGGTCGCCGCAATGCCGGAAGCGAGCGGCGTCGCACTCGGCTTCGACCGGCTGGTAATGCTGGCGAGCGGCGCAACACGGATTGATCAGGTGGTGTGGACTCCGCCTGCAGAAGAAACGTTAAGCGAAACATGACGAAGACCAATCTTGCACGCACCTTGCGCGAGCCGGCCGAACTCGTGGCCGAGGGCCTCGCGCCCGCCGCGGCGCTGCCCGCGCTCGAGCGCGTCGCCGCGCGCTATGCGGTTGCGATCACGCCGGCGCTGGTCGATCTGATCGACACCTCCGCTCCCGATGATCCCATCGCGCGGCAATTCGTTCCGACCGCCGCGGAGCTGGAGATGCAGCCGGGCGAGAACGCCGATCCGATCGGCGACCATCCGCACTCGCCGGTTCCTGGAATCGTGCATCGCTATCCCGATCGCGTGCTGTTCAAGCTGGTGCACGTCTGTGCGGTCTATTGCCGCTTCTGTTTCCGCCGCGAGATGGTCGGGCCCGGCAAGGAGAATGCGCTGTCGGACGGCGCCTATCGCGCCGCGATCGACTACATCCGTTCGCATGGGGAAATCTGGGAGGTGATCCTGACCGGCGGCGATCCCTTGATGCTGTCGCCGCGTCGCATGAGCGAGATCATGGCCGATCTCGCGGCAATCGATCACGTCAAGATCATCCGCCTTCACACCCGCGTGCCGGTCGCCGATCCCGCGCGCGTCAGCGACGAGATGGTCGCCGCGCTGAAGGTTTCGGGTGCGGCCACCTGGGTTGCGCTGCATGCCAATCATGCGCGCGAGCTGACGGAAGGCGCCCGTGCCGCTTGCGCGCGGCTCGTCGATGCCGGCATTGCCATGGTCAGCCAGTCCGTGCTTTTGCGCGGCGTCAACGACAATGTGGCTGCTTTGTCGAATTTGATGCGCGCTTTCGTCGAATGCCGGATCAAGCCCTACTACCTGCATCACGGCGATCTGGCGCCGGGCACAGCGCATCTGCGAACGACGCTGGCCGAGGGGCAGGAATTGATGCGGCAACTACGCGGGCGGGTGTCAGGACTGTGTCAGCCTGACTATGTCATCGATATTCCCGGCGGCGCCGGCAAGTCGCCGGTCGGGCCGAATTATGTGTTGGCGGCACAAAATACCGCACCCGATGCACGTGATGCGGACGCCGAAACACGCTATCGTATCGTGGATTATTGCGGCGAGGTTCATCTCTATCCGCCCGAGACCTGAGCGGTGATGGTGGGAGCGCCCGTTGAGAACGGAGGATAACGACATGAAGAAGATCATCGTGGCAGCATCGCTCGTGGTCTTGCTCGGCGGCACGGCGGTTGCACAAACCGGCGGCTCCAAGGGATCGACACCAAGCGGCGCATCCTCCGGATCGGTGTTGCCGGCGCCCGTCGGTCATCGCCAGCCGCGCGCCAGCGATGTGCCGAACGAGAAGAACCTGAGCGATCCGAACAATCCCGTGAACAAGGAAGACGCCCTGCTCGACAAGAAGATCAAGAGCATCTGCCGCGGCTGCTGATCACGACAGGGGGCAGGGGCGCGAACAGCATCGCCCCGCCCGCATTGCCTTCGCCTCAGGCCGACCGCTCGTGCAACCCTGCGCGCTGGGTATTGCGGCGGATTTCGACCGCGTCGGCGAGCTGCTCGAGCACGGTTGCCGTGGTCGCCCAATCGATACAGCCATCCGTGATGCTCTGGCCGTAGGTGAGCGGCTTGCCCAGCACCACGTCCTGGCGGCCGGCCACGAGATTGCTCTCGATCATCACGCCCATGAGGCGGTTCTCGCCGCCCGAGATCTGGGCGGCGATGTCCGCCGTCACCAGCGGCTGGTTCTCCGGCTTCTTGTTCGAATTGGCATGGCTCGCATCCACCATGACGAGCGGCGCGACGCCGGATTTCGCCAGCTCGTTGCAGGCCGCCGCGACGCTTGCCGCGTCAAAGTTCGGCTTGCTGCCGCCGCGCAGGATGATGTGGCAGTCCTCGTTGCCGGCGGTCGAGGCGATCGCCGAGCGGCCGAGCTTGGTCACCGCCATGAAATGGTGCGGATGCGCGGCCGACTTCACGGCGTCTGCCGCGATCCGCACGTTGCCGTCGGTGCCGTTCTTGAAGCCGACCGGGCAGGACAGGCCGGAGGCCAGCTCGCGGTGGATCTGGCTCTCGGTCGTGCGCGCGCCGATGGCGGCCCAGGACACGAGGTCGGCGATGTATTGCGGCGTTGTCATGTCCAGGAATTCGGTGCCGGCCGGCAGGCCGAGATTGTTCACGGCCGCCAGCACGTTGCGCGCCAGCCGCAGGCCCTTGTTGATGTCGAAGCTGCCGTCGAGATCGGGATCGTTGATCAGGCCTTTCCAGCCGACGGTGGTGCGCGGCTTCTCGAAATAGACCCGCATCACGATCTCGAGCTGGTCGGCGAGGTCCTCGCGCAGCTTTGCAAGGCGCTCGGCGTAGTCGAGCGCGGCCCTGGGATCGTGCACCGAGCAGGGGCCGACCACGACCAGCAGGCGGTCGTCCTGGCCGGTGAGGATGGCATGGATGGCGTTGCGCGCCGCCATGACCACACGGGTCGCCGTGAGCGTGCGCGGGACTTCCCGCATCACCTCATCGGGCGTGCTCAGCTCTTTCAGTTCGCGGATACGAAGATCGTCGGTCGTGCTCAGCACGGCGGGCTCCTGTCGGTTTAGAACCTGCCGGCCAATAAAAAAGCCGCCAGGTCTGGCGGCTGTTCGGACGTTTGCTTCAATATTCAGATTGAGCGCGATCCTCCTGCCGCCAGCAAGCTGTCGTAGCTAAAGTACCAAAAATAGCTGGTGGCGACGGTGATCATGGCAGGCGATATAGCGTGCCGTCGGCACCTTGTCACCCCCCAAAACGGCACCGGGCGCGACTGAGCGTCTCAGGTGTTGCTGTTGCGCGCCGCCAGCGACACGCCGATCAGGGTGGCGCCGCCGAACAGCAGGTTGATACCGACGAGGACGCCGATCGCCCATTCCGCCGAGCTCGGCAGACCCGTGATGACCATGAAGGCGATCGCGATGTCGACGAGCCCCGAGATCAGGAGCCACGACCAGCGGCCGCTGAGCTCGCGGCGGTGCTCGAGCGCGTACATGATGGTGGCGACGCCCTCGGCGAGGAAATAGGCGCCGAGCACGATGGTCAGCGTCAGCACGGCCTGCATCGGCCGGGCCAGCAGCAGCAGGCCGGCGAAGCAGGCGACTGCGGCCGAGATCAGCGACCACCAGAAACCCGGCGTGCTGCGCGCCCAATAAGTCACGATCAAGCCGCCGATGCCGCTGATCAAAAATACCCAGCCGAGGAAGATCGCGGTCGCAAGGCTGGCGAGCGGCGGCACGATCAGCGCGGCAATGCCGAGCACGGCGAGCAGGATGCCTTCGAACAGGAAAGCCCTCCAATGCGCTTTCACCGCCTGGCTCATCGCGGATTGCAGCCGTGAAAAATCCTCGGGCGATGTCATGGTGCTCCCCAAATTGGCCGCCGATGCGTCCAATCTACCCGGTGCGCAGCGCGCTCGCCAACCCGTGCGTCAGCCGCCCCCGTGCGCAGACGAAAAACCTTCACCACTGGTACGAACGCGGTTACGGCCGAGAATGTAGATCGCGATCGTGACGGTCAGAAGTGCGAGACCGAGCAGGATCGAGACGAAGCCGATCGGGATCAGCGCCAGCGTGAGATTACGCTCGGGGTTGATGAGCCAGTGATGGATCGAGGTCAGCACGAAAGCGAGGCCGAGAAAGCCGACGCCGCCACCGGCGAGCAACAGCGCCCACATCCGCCGCAATTGGCTGAGCCGCTCCCGCGCGACGTCGGTGCGGGGCGCGTGGTGGCGCGCGACGCGCCGGACCAGGCGGATGGCGAACGCGATCGAGCTGAAGCCGATCAGGAGGCTCGCGCCGCCCAGCCACATCCGGATCGTCGGATCGAGATCGGGCATGCGCTGAAGCGTCAGCAGCGGGAAGTCGAAGGCCGAATGCAGCGCAAGCGGGCCGGCGAAGATCAAGAGGCGGCTGGACAGGCGGGCCCAGTCGCGATGGTGGCGGTTCGCGCCGAGCGCCGTGCCGGCCCGCGCGATCGTCAGGTAAGCGCCGGCGATGATGCCGAGCGCGCCGTGGAACGGCACCGTCAGCACGCTGCGAAGTGCGGCCAGCGACCGCCACATCTCGGCATGCTGGACGAGATAAGCGAGGTTCTCGTAGGCGGCGAAGCCGAGGCCGACCGCGGCGCCGTAGACCACGGTGTCCATCGGATTGGCGAAGGTGCGCCGCTTGGTCGAGGAGACCAGCACGATGGCAATTACCTTCACGGCTTCTTCCGGCAGCGCGACCCCGAACACCGAATGCATGGCCAGCGCGGCCCAGGGGTTGTCGGGGGCCGCAACCATCTTGGCGAAGGGGGCTCGGGCAAGGCCCAGCAGCGAAATGCTGGCCGCACCTAACAGGAACGCGGTCCAGACCTGGGCCGGCGGCCCCGGACGTTCCTCGGCGGCAATGACGAGCCAGAGCATCAGCAGCGCCGGGGCGATGGCGGCAGTTCCGATGACGGTGGGTAACGCTTCAATCAGGTACATCGGCGCCGAAAATAGGTTCCCTTGGTCCGCTTAGCTACTTCTACCGATGCGACCATGTGTCATGTGCTGGCTGTCGCCTCGCTTAACGAGCGGGACAGCCAACCTTCATAAGGACCGCCATCTCCAGAATACGAGCGCAATCAATTGCATGACAAAGCCGCTTCGTCATCAATAGCATATAGCGGCGCCTTGCGGCCCGGTGCGAATTGGCAAGTCAGATCAAGGGAGTGCGCAGGTTTTTTCGATTCACGATGGATATTATTGTCCCAAGACCGATGGCCCGCCCGGCGAGCGCACGGCCCGCCTAGTCACGCTCCGTCTTGCTGCCGCGCGGCGGTGATGCGATCCGGCGGGCCCTTACCTGCTCCAGCTCCCAGAAGGCGCGCACGAGGCACGTGCCGAGGCAGAACACATGAGCAGCAGCAGGAAGGCCTGGTCGACGGCTGGGATGTGCATCATTGCCCAGATTAAGCAACGCGCATGCCAAGCGTTCCCGCGTGAGCTGCGCTGCGTGCAGGCGGCCTTTCGCTCAGCGCTGGTCCCTGCCTTCAGTGCGTGGTGAACGGCGGTGGCGCTTCGGGGGCGATGTCGAAGGCGCCGAGATGGAATTCCTCGCCGACAAACACGTCCCGCTCGGCAGGGTGCGCGAGCAGCGTGAAGGCGGCGTTGGGATATTGCTTCCAGATGTCGAGATCGTCGGCGGTGATGGTGAGCCAGCCGAACGTGTACATGTAGCGGCCGGGCTCGGTAACCCGGCCGACCCTGTCCCAAGTGATCTTGTTGACTGGCATCCGGTCCCCCGATCGCAAGTCCGCAAAAGACGTCCGGCATGCGGCGCGGACCGTCAAAAGCTGATCCCGCAATGGGGCCGCGATAGGGCGGCGATGCGGAGGCGAGACGGCCGCAACGCGGCCGCCGCCTGCCGGTCAGCGCGCCGTCGAGGCCGCCTGTGCTTCGGCCTGCTCCAGCTGCCGGTGCGAGGCGTGGAAGACGTCGTGGACGAGGCCGATCTTTTCCAGGCCCAGGATGATCAGGCCGTTGAGATCGATCTCCCACCAGGCGTGCGAGATGTAGGCGTCCCGCGGAAAGCGGTGATGGTTGTTGTGCAGACCCTCGCCGAAGGTGAGGATCGTGGTCACGAACTCGTTGGTCGAGGCGTCGTCGACCTCGAAGCGGCGATAGCCGTAGGCGTGGCAGACCGAGCCGGTGAGCTGGCTGGTGAGGATCAGCAGATAGGCGCGCAGCAGGCCGGAGAACAGCACGCAGCCGATCATGCTGTGCACGCCGCCGAAGGTGTAGCCGACAATGCCGGGGATGAAGACAGCCGACATCCCGTACCAGACCCAGCGGGTGCGCACGAAGAACATCGCGATGGGATCGGCGAGGATGTCCTTGGCGTAGTACTCGTTGTCGGTGGTTGCCTGGTCGAACACCCAGCTGCCCTGGGCATGCAGGAAGCCCTTCAGCGCGCTGGCATAGCGATTGCCGAAGCCGTCGAATTGCGAGCTGTGGGGATCGCCGACATCATCGGCATAGAGATGGTGACGGCGGTGGTTGGCGACCCATTTGGCAATCGAGCCCTGCACCGCCATCTGCGCAATCGCGCAGAAGAAGACGCGCATGATCGGGCCGGTGCGGAAGCTGCGGTGGACGAACAGGCGATGCATGCCGGCGCCGATGCCGAACGTCGTAAGCGCGAACATCCAGGCGAACGTAAACAGTTCCACCTTGCCGACGCCCTGCGTGACGGCCCAGATGATGCCCGCGACGGCGCCAACATAGAGGATGCCGAGCAGAAGATAGCTCTCGCGCAGCTTGGCCCGGACCAGCGGGCCTTCGATGACGACGCCGGGTGGAAGCTGTGGCTTGGCGGCAGTAACGGTGGATTTCGCGATTTCAGCCGGGGCGGACTCGGCGATGGACATTCCGGGCGTTCCAATACTTGAGGCCCGCACTGATTGCGGACGTACTGGGAAACACCCTAGCGCGCAGGGGGGGCCGCCTCCAGCATTTAGTTAAGAAAGAGTTAAGATCGACCCGGCCGGTGTCAGGCCGACTGCGCCAGGGACGAGCGAACGATCAGGCGGACGAGGTCGTCGCGCGACCAGTAAACGCGCGGGGCCGCAGAGATGTTCTCACAACCTCGTCATTACCAAGCGCAGTCGGAAGCAGCGGACGGCAACTATTCGACCAGCGCCACGCCAGGCCGAGCGCGATCAGGGGCGGGGAGGTTCATGGTGAGGGGCGGTAAATATCGCCGTCTCGCGCGTGGCGCTCCCTAGCGGAATCGAACCGCTCTCTCCACCGTGAAAGGGGCTAAACGGCGTCTTTAGGCGTCGACGGCCGGTTCTCGTCCTGTTGAAAACACAAGCGGATTGTATGCTCGGCGATACCACCGTCCATTGACGTCTATCCACATTTATTGGACATATGTTGGACATCGGCGGCTTCCCACCTTCCCAAGGTGACATCATGGCCCGCACAATTCGTGACACATCCCTCGAGAGCAGAACCGCCCGCAGCCGGCTTAAGCCACGTGGCAAGCCTTACTTCCGCGCGCTTGAGCCGGGACTGCATCTTGGCTACCGCAAGAGCATCAGCGGGGCCGGGAAGTGGGTTGCGCGCCACTATGTCGGGACCCAGCGGTATGAACTCGAGACGCTGGCCACAGCAGATGATTTTTCGGATGCCGATGGGGTCGCGGTGCTCAGCTTCGTCCAAGCTCAAACCTTGGCGCGATCCAGAATGGTCGCTCGAGCCCATGCTGCCGTTGGTAAGACGGCTCCGATTACCGTCGCTGATGCTGTGTCCGCATATCTCGAGTTCCTCGAAAACAACCGCAAGTCGGCCAGCTTTAGTCGCTATGCTGCCAACGCCTTCATCCTTCCCCAGCTCGGCGCCCTCGAGGTCCAAGCCCTTACTGCCGATCGGCTCCGACATTGGCATGTGGGACTCACCAGGGCCGCGGCGCGCGTAAGGACCAAAAAAGGTCAAGAGCAGAGGTTTAGACTCAGCGCCGACACCGAGGAACACAGGCGCCGACGCCGATCGACCGCGAATAGGATATTGACGGTCCTCAAGGCCGCACTCAATCGCGTTTGGCGCGAGGGTAGGGTGCCAGCTGACGCGGCGTGGCGCCGTGTCGAGCCATTCGAAGGCGTCGAAAGCGCCCGCGTCCGCTATCTCTCGTTAGCCGAAGCCCAGCGCCTCTTGAACGCCTGCGGCACGGCTTTCCGCCGGCTTGTCCGGGGCGCGCTTGAAACCGGTGCCCGCTATGGCGAGCTGAGTCGCCTCACTGTTGCTGATTTCAACCCGGATAGCGGCACGATTGCCATCCTGCAGTCGAAAGGCGGCAAGCCGCGGCATGTCGTACTGACTGCTGAAGGGGTCGAGTTCTTCAGATCGATCACGGCCGGCCGCGCGGGGACCGAGATCCTGTTTCACAAGGATAACGATACGGCCTGGGATCGATCACACCAGAAGGAGCCGATGAAGCTCGCAAATGAGCGCGCCAGGATTGAGCCGCCGATTACCTTCCACGGCCTTCGCCACAGTTGGGCATCGCACGCTATAATGAACGGTGTGCCGCTGATCGTTGTCGCCAAGAATCTTGGGCACAGCGACACCCGCATGGTAGAGCGACACTACGGCCACCTCGCGCCGTCCTACGTCGCGGACGCGATCCGAGCAGGCGCGCCGCGGTTCGGTGACGGAGAGAGCAACGTTAGGTCGCTGCGGTGAAAGCGCTCCCGAAGAGAAGAGACAAAGGAATGCTTTACGAATGCGCGCACTTCCGCATCAGACAGGATCACGTTTCGTTGCTCTTGTGCGTCTAGCAAACCGCAAGACCATGCGCTCATATGGCGTGCGGCCAGCTCCGACGCTCGCGCATAGACAACTTCAGAGGCGATTGATCGGGAAGATGCCATCTTGGCAAGCGGGCCATTGCGCCATTTCTGCAGCTCATTCGATGTGAGCAGGGCGACGGGCTTTGCAAGCAATATTGACGTGAGATGCAAGCGCGGCCATTGAGCCTTGTAGGGATTGGCGCTGCGTGACCTTCAGATCGGCTTCAGAGGCGGTGGTCGTCTGCACTGATGGGTCCATTGTCCAAATGATCGCCGCGCGCCAGCGGCGCGCCCGAAAAAACGTCAGAACCTCTTTACAGCTGGCTTTTGCGACATCTTCGGCATGCCCAATGCGCTTGGTCCAATAGGCCCCGGGACCATTGCTTTCCTTGACCACTCATGTGCCTTCGTGCGCTTACGTCGACAGGCAGGGAGAGCCCGCGCGCCAGGGCTGCACCCGGATAGGGCTTCCGACGAACTTGCAATTTCAACGAGCGCTTCGGCTTTCAAGAGCGCTCTGGCGGACTTTGCATGCCGTGAGTAGAGCCGAGCTGCGGCATCAGCGACTTCGCAAACGAGGCTTTGGCTGAGGCGTCTGCGGCCAACGCTTCAAGCAGAATGACTTCGAGTTCAAGGGATCCTTCGAGGGTCATCACGGCATCTGGCGTCAGGTTCATTGGGGGATGCCACAGGAGCCGGCGCACCTCGGTTCGCGCCTGAAGACATGGGGAATGTTGTGCCCATAACTCCAGGTACTTAACGCCTGTCTCTCACAATACACTTGAAGACATGAGCGCCCTCTGCTATGCTGGCGATATTCCTGGGGGCATCGCCCCGCCCGTGCGGAGAAGGGATGCGCACATTAAGAAAGGGCGGAGCGTTCGCATGTCCACTGATCCTCAAATGTTTAGCGTAGAGCAATTCTGCGAGAGCCATGGCATCTCGAGAGCATTCTACTACAAGCTTCGCAAGCAGAAGCGCGGGCCGGCCGAGATAAAACTCGGAAGCCGAACGATGATTTCGGCGGAAGCTGCTGCTGCTTGGCGCCGGCGAATGGAAACGGAATCCTCGGCGGCGTGAGTTGACGGTAACGCAAAACGGCCCGCTTAACGTGGGGCGGGCCGCTTCGGTAATTTCTGAGTTTGGCAACCTTGAAATTATCGAAGCTACGAACGTCAGTAAACCCCATCGGCACGAGGATGTGACGGCTTCTCGGCCGGGCGGTGTGGTGCGCCCGTTGCTGGACATTGTCAGAATGGAGCGCCGCTCCGCCAATGGCGTGGCACGGGGCGTCAGCGAACGGGTGGAGGTGCTGGCGATCGGCGCCGCCGTCCTCCTCAGACCGACCAAAAGCCCCTCACTACACCTTCAGCAGGTTGGTCGCTCGCCGAGTCCAGTGTCGGAAAACGATCAACCCAACATACCGGACCGCACCGGCAATGTGCTGCGGCATGGTCTGGCGGGGGAGCCGTGCTGGATAGCACCAAGAACAATCAGTCAGATCATCAGGTCCCGCGGCGCATCGCGCGCAGTGCCGTTACCACGCCTGTTCCTCACTGCAGCAATTCCAGCACGCCTCCGCCTTTTGCTGGCGGCATGTACACCTGGATCAAACTCATCGGTGAACTTGGGCTGTGCGAGCTGTTGCCCGCAGTACGTCGAGGTTTTTGCCAGGGCTGGCATCGCCGAACCTGCGCGGATGATCGTGTTGGTCCGCAATTTTAGACTGGGATGGGCTTGGTATACGGCTCGCGTGCTCGAGGAGAGGGGGCCTCAATGAGCGATATCGTGGTGCAGCCCGCCGATGTTGCCCGCACAGTCGCCGACGAAGCGAAGCGGAACGACAAGATCATTACCCAGGACGGAATCGCCGCGATCTTTGCGGCCCGATATGCCGATCGACTTCGATACTGCCACAGCTCCCGCGCCTGGTATCACTTCGACGGGGCGCGCTGGCGCCGCGACGAAACAAACAGGGCATTCGAGTTTGTGCGCCTGATTGCGCGGGAGCTAAGCGAGGGCAAGGAGCATCGAGAGCTTAAGGAGTTCAGGAAGACCGCCTTTGCATCCGGCGTAGAGAAATTCGCGCAGAACGATCCAATTTTAGCGGTCACCGCGGAGAATTGGGATCGCGATCCCTTTCTGCTCGGCACGCCGGCGGGCACCGTCGATCTCCGCACCGGCGTGTTGCGGACGGCGGATCCACGTGACGCCATCACAAAATCGACCGCTGTGAGCCCAAGCGAGCACATTGACTGCCCAATCTGGCTGGCGTTTCTCCGTCAGGCCACTGCTGACGATCCAGCCATGGTGCGCTTCCTGCAGCAGTGGGCCGGCTATTCTCTCACCGGCGACACTCGCGAGCATGCACTCTTGTTCCTTCATGGACCCGGCGGCAATGGAAAGTCCGTCTTTCTCAACACCATCAACGGGATCATGCGTGATTACGCGATCCCAGCGCCAACCGAAACGTTTACGGTTGCGATCGGTGACCGGCATCCGACAGAGGTCGCGGCGCTCTGCGGCGCGCGCCTGGTGGCTGCTTCCGAAACCGAGCACTCGCGCACCTGGGCGGAGACTAGGATTAAGCAGCTAACGGGCGGCGATGAAGTCTCAGCGCGCTTCATGCGCGGTGATTTCTTCCGCTTTCGACCGACTTTCAAGCTTATAGTTGTCGGAAACCACGCTCCGCGACTCGGAACGGTCGACGCGGCAATTCGGCGGCGCTTTAATGTTGTGCCGTTCACGCATCGACCCGAAAAGCCGGACCTTTCGCTCGAGGAGAAGCTGCGGGACGAGTGGCCGCAGATCCTGCGCTGGATGATCACCGGTTGCCTCGACTGGCTGCGCAACGGGCTGCAGCGGCCACAGCGCGTGCTTGCCGCCACCGAGGATTATTTCTCCGACCAAGACCTGTTAGGCCAATGGCTGGCCTCCTGCTGCGACCTGGACCCTCGAAATGATCGAATGCGGGAAACATCAGGTGATCTGTATGAGGCATGGAAGGTTTTCGCAATGCAAGCCGGCGAACGGCCGGAGAGCCAGAAGGCGTTTGTCACGAATCTTGAAAAGTCAGTTGAACGGTACCGGGACAAGCATGGCCGTGGATTCAAAGGGATCCGGCTGAAGCGCTCCACGTGACGGGTGACGCATGGTGACGCATTTCCTATTTTCCGCGTGTATGCGCGCGCTCACGAAAAAATCAGGAAAACGCGTCATCACACGTCACCCCGTCATCAGAAAGAGGGGCGCGCACTAAAGCGCGCCCCTCGAACACGCCTGCGGAGAGAAAAGAAACGAGTGAATCGTCTACTCTGAACGAGAGCGAGCTTGTGCTCGGTTCTGACCATTTTGCCGCTCTTAGCCAATGCAAGGTGGAGAGATAGACACCGTTGGACGCTTGTGGACGTTGAGTTGGAATGACTTATTTAACTTCGGCTGGCATCTTGTCCAATAGGTGTCCAATATCTGGCGTGGGCAAGCTCCGAGCAAGTGGGCGGAAAAGATGACAGAAGCAGCGCACATTCCAGCTTTCCGCAAGCCGAACGCGACACGTCAGGCGAGACGCCTGCGCTATATCGCCGAGGGCCTGCGCGCCGACCTCGGGCACATGCCAAACACCGGCGAAGCCGCGCTGATCGACCAGGTCGCGGCGCTGATCGTGCAGCGCGAGAGCCTGTCGGCCGCGCAGATGCGCGGCGAGTCGATCGATGCCGCACAAATCGTCAAAATCAGTGGCGTCGTGGCGCGGTGCCTGAGCGCGCTACGCGTGAAGGCCACCAACCGGCCGCAAGTGCCGCCGCTCTCTATGCGGGAGCGCATTCTCCGTGATCGGGCGGCTCCATGAGCGCTACGCCGACCTCGCTAGAGTTCTTCAGCCGGCTGAGCTGGCTCGACGGGCGGCCGTTGCTGACCACGTTGGAGTCGTATCGTCGCAAATTATTCGCCCGTGCACTCGACGAATACCGACCCGACGGCAGCCCGGCGATCAATCTCGTGTTGAGCGGTCGGGCCAAGAAGAACTTTAAATCCACCGATCTGGTCCTAGCCGCCCTGTATTGCTTGCTCAATCGCGAGAGTGTCCAGGGCAGTAACGGGTTCATTCTGGCAAACGACGAGGATCAGGCCGGCGACGATCTGTCGCTTGCCAAGAAGCTGGTGGCGGTTAATTTCGAACTGACCGAGCTGCTGGATATTCGACAGAAGGAAATCATCCGCCGTGACGGCCTGGGTTCCCTTCAGATCCTCCCTGCGCGCGATGCGGTCGGCGCACACGGCAAGACGGCTGCATTCGTCGGCTTCGACGAAATTCACGGCTACCGAACCTATGACTTACTTGAGGCGCTAGCGCCTGATCCCACACGCGACGCGCTGACATGGATTACGAGTTACGACACGATCTTCAACTCGCCGGGCGTGCCGTTGGTCGACTACAAGAGGCTTGGACAGAGCGGTTCGGATCCGCGGATGCTCTTCAGTTGGTACAGCGGCGGTCTGTGCACTGATCCTGAGTTCGCCGATCTGCCGCCCGAGCAGCGTGCCAATCCCAGCATCGCGTCATGGCCTGATGGTGTGGGGTACCTGGAACAGCAGCGCCGCCGTTTGCCGACTCACAAGTTTCGCCGCCTGCATCTCAACATGCCCGGCGCGCCCAACGGCGCCTTCCTTGATCAAGGGGCCGTCATGGCCGCCATCGTTGCGGGGCGGCACACGCTGTCACCGCAAGAAGGTTTGCTCTATTTCGGGTTCGTCGATATGTCCGGCGGTTCCGGTGACGATGCGGTGGTCGCGGTTGGTCACGAGGAGGACGGCATTGCCGTAATCGACATCGTCCAGAAGCAGGCGGGCGAGCCGCCATTCAATCCACGCCAGGCGGTCGAGCGCTTTGTCGCCACGCTGAAATCCTATCGAGTCTCAGCAGTTTGGGGCGACGACTACGCAGGCGAAACATTCAAACAGGATTTTGAGAAGCTCGGCATCAGCTTCCGGTCATATCGACGGACCAAGACAGAAATTTACGAGGCTTTCGAACCCGCACTCAACGCCGGAGAAGTTGAGTTACCTGATCTGCCGAAATTGCAGGAACAACTTTTAACTCTGGTCATGCGCGGAGCCCGTATTGACCACGAACCAAATGGGCATGATGACTTTGCGAACGCCGCGGCTGGCGTCGTCTGCGTGATTAGGGACGGCCGTTCGAAGATCGCGAATGATGATGTCGGCGGCATAAGCTTGGTTGACGCCGGCGAATACGCGAAAAAGTTTCACACTATCTGGATTGGCTGGGACCACCCGCGCGGAGGATGGTAACTGATCGAACCACGCGGCTGCGGAACGGGGCTCCTCCAAACCGATACGCAAGAGCTTTGTTTTCTGGTACTTTTCCGAGATATCGTTGCCAATTCGCATAATAGCTACGGTCGTTACCTACGCTTTCGACGGCAGTCATACGGATGGTGGCCCGATGGGTGATTTTGCCGGCGCAGACGCCATCGCAGCCGATGGTGTTCCAAAGAGAGAGTTATTCCGACAGACTTCGTCACACTGGCCTCACCCAGCGCCGATGTAGTCATTCGGACTGCTGGCTGCGCGTAGTCCGATTTTCCACCAACATCTATGAGGACGTTCTTCACCTCATCGGCCTGGGTGCCATCTTAGGTCGGATCGCGGATAGCTTCCCAGGCGAAGACGAAAATCGACTGTTCTATACGCTCGGGACGAAAATCGTTGAGCACGCCAAGGCCATCGAGGGTCGGCTGTCCACTGTCGAGAAATCTCAATCCGCGGCGGCCGCCTGATCTGCGGCGGCGCCGACAGCAAGAGCCCGCCGGTGCACGCTGGCGGGCTTTTTCCTATTGAGGGGCGGACAGGGTGCGCCGTCGCCTACGACGCCGGGTTCGCTCGCGAGCCTTCACCAACGCACGCACCGCGACTCGCAGTTTTGATCGGCCACTCGCCATTGGAGACCCCTCCATATCTCTTCCCCGGCCAGCGCCATCCTCTGTCCATAGGTTGATTCCGGCCAGTGCACGGCGGCCACATCGGCTGACTTTTTGTGCATGGTGCCGAATCGCGCAGCTGTACATGCGAGCTACGCGACCGGCGACAAGCGAGGCAAGGAGCGCGTTCCGGCCGGCGGGCTCTTCTTGATGACCTCGCCATAGGCTGGTTAACTGGGCTCGTTTCAAATCTTGTGGAGACTCTTAACGTGGCTATCGGAATTGTAAAATGGTTTAATGCAACCAAAGGCTATGGATTCATCCAACCGGAAGATGGCGGTAAGGACGTATTTGTTCATATTTCTGCAGTGGAGAAAGCTGGGTACACGGGCCTCGCCGAGGGCGCGAAGGTCAGCTTCGAGGTTGTGGCGGACCGCCGCAGCGGCAAGTCCTCTGCGGAGAACCTACGCATCGGGTAAGTCCGCACGATCAAAACAAAGAGCCCGCCCTAGTGGCGGGCTTTTCATTCAGACCCCGCAAAACACGGATCAGGCTTTCGTATCCCCATGAGTTCGTAAACCTCCCGAGCTCTGATCGTCCCCGGCCCTGACCCAAGGCGCCATTAATCCTAACCAGCAAGCTTAATCGGCGCGTTTTCTTGCGAGGTTCTGTGGCCGCGCGCTACCGTCGTCTTGTCGACGGGTGATCCATGAGCGATAGAACGAAAAAGACGAAGGCCGAGTTGCTCGAGATGCTGGCTGAGGCGGTCCGCAATACGCAGCCTCAGCCGTTGCCAATCGCCACACACCCCGATCCAATCCGCGAAGCGCAACCCAAACTGAAGCGCAAAACGAGATCCACGTCGAAGCGCACGACCAAGACTCAAAATGCTCGGGCATCTGCACGCAAGAAGCGGCGTCGATAGAATCCCGCGCCGCCGGGCTCTTTCAATCTTCCCCCGTCAATTCCTTCCATCGTCCGATATCGGCGGGGCCCTCATGTCGCAATCATGTCGCACGGAGTTACCGCGCATGTTCGTAACTTATTGAAACAATAGAGGAACGTTGCGACATACTGCGACATGAAATCGTGGCAGCAAAATCGCATTGATTTTATTGGCGATCCCGGCAGGACTCGAACCTGCAACCCGCGGAGTAGAAAGAGGTGAGTTCTGGCCTAAATTGCCAAGCCGCGCCAAGGCCTTAGGCGGCCTCGCCGCCGCGCTCAGGTGATTTGTCCGGTGAACGCGGCGCGGGCGGAAGCCCGTCGCCAGCGCGACCGAAGTCGCCCTTGCGATCCTCGGCGCGTCTCAGCGACGCCGGCGGCTCGTCCAAGGGATAGCGGCTCTCACATTCCCACGCCGTCGTCGGGCAGCCGTTGTGGCACTCCGGCCGGTCGCACCATTGCACGAGGCGCTCGCCGGTCCGCAGCGCGGCCTCGTGGTGCGCTCGATCGGCTTGCGGGCTGTCGGACATCGGCTGGCTCCTAGGAGGCGCGTCAGCGCGGCGGAGAGGTGGCTTCGGTAGTTCTTCGTTCGGTAAGGCGTCCGGGTCCGCGAGAGGGTCAAGTTGTCAATGGCCAACTTGATCGCAACCGATTTCCTTATACCCAAGTGCTGCTGCAACTTCGTTCCTCAGCGGCATCAATGCGCGGCAGATATCGTAGGCGCAGCCATCGAAGAATTTATAAATTGCTCCGACTCCTCCGATGGTGACCCATTTGTTCAGCGCGTATTCGATCCGCGATGCTCGATCCGCATCCAGGTGACTGCCACCCATTTTGTTCGCCAAAAATGTGATTACGGCCCGTGGTCTAAAGGAGATTTGGGCAAGGATCAGACGGTCATCCAGGTCTAAGTATTTTTGTAGCGTATAGGGCCGATATGCGATGCCCGGTGGGTGTGATTCCTCCGTGATAGAGGGGAAAAACCGCGCTACATCGAAGGGAATATTTTGCTCTGCTTCCTCGTCACCGTAAGCGTCAGCCACGAGAACGATGATCTGACTGCTGCGACGCTTCTGAACGTGGAAGGCCAACCTGTTGCCGGGGCCATCGAGGGTCAAAATGCGAAGCGTGTGAGCCATTCGCAAGCGAGTAAACGGATGTAGAGGTTGTCGATCACAGCAAGATAGTAGGTCATCGACATGCCAGACGAAGAGATGATCAAGGTAATCGTCGCCTTCCAAATCCAGTAAGTGTTGCGTTGTCATCTTTTCGCCCTCAGCCGAGCCGCTCGATTCGCTGCTCGGCAATCCCTTTTTGCCATGTCGCCGGACCCTTGCGCATCCGTGTGTTACCGGGTCCCCGTTCCCATTTTGCGCAATGCGGGCAGCCGCCCGGCGTGCGCGTTGCTTGCGCGCGCCGCTGTGCGCCGTCCGGCGCCATTCTGGCTCGGCGGTGAGCCGCGGGGGTCACTGGCGACCTCGGCCGCTTGGCCACAGGATGATGGCGCCGATGACGATCGGAGCCAGTCCAAAACCCAGTGCCACCCAGAACATGGGCTCTTGGAGGATGTAGAGGATTGCGAGCATGCGTAAGCATAGCGGCACCTAAACACGCCGTCAGTGTGGGTTTGCTCCGTGATAATACGGGCGGGGGGCGCCGATCATTACTGGTCGAACCAGACGGTCTAGACTGATGCCGATCTGACAAATCGATTCGAAAATGGCGAAGTCTTCAAAACTTGTCGTCGCAAAGAAGGGCCGCGTCCTCCTGGTCAGACGACGACGCGACAAGCTCTGGATGTTTCCGGGCGGCCGCAAGCGTGCAGGTGAGAGTGAAAGGAAGTGCCTCCGCCGAGAGATCAAGGAAGAACTGCCGAAGCTCAAGCTGGGCCCGGTGAAGCTCTGGAAGGAAGTGAAGGCAAAGAATCGGCGGTCCGGTCGCAAGATGAGTGACGCAATCTTCTTAGCTAAGGACGCGGCGGGTCCCCTGAAGATCGGCGACAAGAAGGAGATTGATAAGGCGGTCTGGTGCAAGCCACGAGGAATCAGGCTAACGCCGACCTCGCGATACATTCGAGACAAGTTGTTTCCGAAGTGAAGGCGTGCTGAGGGGATGTCCCGATCGCTGTTGAACTAGGTCGGGCCGACGTTGCCGGAATGAATGTTACGCGGCCCTCGTGCCGTGGGCAACGGGGTTGATCGTCATGCGATTGTGGCGAGCTTGAAGAGCCGCACGCAGAACCGACAATTGCTTATGCGCCTTCAATCGTCGGAAGCCCTTGTTGGCCTCGATCATGCCGGCCGCGACCCATCGCAAGGCCATACCGGCATCCCGCCAGCGTTTGACGTTGCGCGTGACACGGCGAATGGTGCCCATCATGTTCTCGGCGATGTTGGTACAGGCGAGCGATCGACGAAGCTCCTTCGGCAACTTCAACCGGACGACAGTCAGGATTTCATCGAGGCCTTCGAGGATGCTCGCCGCTACGCCGGGCCATTGCTGGTCGAGTCGACGCGCGAGATTGCGGATCAGTTTTTCAGCCTTGTCGGCGTCATCGAGCTCCCAGGCCTGGCGCAGCACCCGACGGGTGGCCGCATGATGCTCTTTCGGCAGGCGTTCCATGATGTTGCGCGCCTTGTGGATCTGGCAGCGCTGGATCGCAGCGGCCGAACCGAAGGTGCGGCGGATCGCCTTCGACAACGCCTTCGCGCCGTCGGCGATGAACAGTCTTGGCGCCGTCGGGTCGAGCCCGCGCGAGACCAGGTTGTCCAGCAGGGCCTGAACCGTTGCGGCATTCTCGGTCGCCCCTTCCACCAGCGCCAGCGGATGCTTGTTGCCTTCGCCGTCAACCCCGATCGCGGCGACCAGCACGAGATCCTCGCCGAGATGCAGTCCGTCGATTTGGACCACCAGAAGGTCGAGCGCGGACAGATCGGCAGCCATGAAGTCGGCCAGCCGCGCCGCCGACAGCGCTACGAACCTCCGCGAGGCCGCCGACTTCGAAACCCCCGATCCGGGCGGTGCCGGCACGTCTCCCTCGGGCAGCCGGACAGCGCGGCCGAACCGGCGCGTCGACACATTGATCAGCATCAGGTTCATCGCCCAGCGACCGAGCCAGTCCTCCTGCGCTGCTGTTTCCCAGCTCGGGATGGTGACCTCGCGGCCGTCCACGCCCCGGACCCGCGGGCGCTCGACCTCGATCTTGCCGCCGTGGAAGCCGATCCGTCCGCGCGTTCGGCCCCAACGGTGCGCCCGCCGCGCCGCATCGCGACCGTGGCGCGGCCCGCAGGCCGCCGTGACATCCGCCTCCATCATCGTGCCGAGCGCCTCGACCCCCGCCGCAAGGCAGAACCGATCAAAGCTCGCCCGCACTTCTGTAAACGCTTCGTCCACAGCCCCAGTCGCCGGCCAGCCAGCCGGTGTGATATCTCTCGTCATGGCGTTGCTCTCCTTTGTGGAATCAGCACCCCGAGCCTACCGGCTCAAGGTGGGCAACGCCGACCTCTTCAGAAATTCAACAGAACCCGGGACATCCCCCGTGCTGACCGCTACGCCACTTAATCGTCTCGGCGCGGCGGCTTTCGTGGCGTCCGATCTGCTCGCGGAAAAAACCCCGCCTCCAAGAAAAGGCGGGGTTTAAGTTAGAGGGAGGTACTCGCTGGCCAGCGCGTACCCCCACGCCAACGCTACCATAAGAAGGGGGCGCATCATAGGAAGTTTGACCGCGAAAACCTGTGGGCGCTTCCCGCTCGGGCCCGCGATCCTAATCGCCGGTGGGAGTAATGCGAAACTCAACAACCTCTGGCAAACCGCGCAAATGGCTGGCAAGTCGTTCGGCATTGAGCCTGTCGCGGCTCTTAATCGTCATCCGGTACTCGAATTGCTCGCCGCCTTCGCTTAGACGGGATGAAAGGTTCGCGATGGTAAACCCGTGATCGCCGATCAGCTTGTGGATCTCGCTTTCGCCCATAACTTTGTCGCGGGCGAAGCGCAGCATGTGATGGGCGTAGAACTCACTCGGCAGTCGAGCCTCGACGACTCTGAATAACGCGAGCACCATCAGGGTCGCAGCGGCACCAACGAACGCGGCAAACCAGAATCCAATGCCAACCAGAATGCCAATAGCTGCCGTGACCCAGATGGACGCGGCGGTCGTTAGGCCCCTGACGGTCAGCCCCTCCTTGAAGATGACGCCAGCCCCTAAAAAGCCGATGCCGGTCATAATTCCCTGCGCCATGCGGGTTGGGTCAGTCCGGATGGCGTCATGTTCAAGCAAGGTCATCCACTGGTGCTGATAAACCGTGACGATCATCAGGATCGCTGAGGCAATGCAGACGAGCGAATGAGTTCTAAAACCCGCCGGGCGTCCATGAAAGGTACGCTCAAACCCGATCATAGCGCCGATTGCGAGTGCACCCGCAACTCTAACAATAATCACCAATTCATCGTGGCCCATGGCTCACCAGCTCCGTGACGCGGTCCTCGCAAAGCGTTCTACCCGGCAGATTCCTCAGGAAATTTTGGAAGCGGCGGCAGAAATTGCCGATTCTTCCGATGTCGTTTGGCCCGAGCAAACAGGTCTAGAATCTCTCGTGCGAAAGGTTCTGTGTCTTGGATCGGCTCATTGTAGACCTCCCGTATCTTCATGAAGAGCAGGATAAAGCACGCCAGCTCTTGGCTCAGTGCGTCCAGGTGGTCTGCCAGGATATTAAGTGCCTCTGCCGTTAGGAGAACTTGGACGAGCCTCCCTCTGCTTTCTACGACTTCGCCATAACCAAGCGCCGGGTCTTGTATCCGTGCATGAATGATGGCGTCTCTGTACTTCTTAAATTGGCTGAAACCGGCTTCGCCGAGGCCCTCCGCGAGGAAGAGTCGCATGTCCTCGGGCATGCCCATTCCGGCCGCCGCAATCTTTACAATCTCGATCTTGCCATCCAATCCATTTATTCTGCTTGTAACGGCATGGTAGACGTCAACAGTGAGCCCGAGCGCGGGTGCCAGCATCCTGTTGATCGCTGATTCCGCGTAGTTGTAATTGAGTACTACAGATCCGATGGCCGCCAATTGCTCCGTAGAGACGTCTTGCTTGACGCTTCTAAATTCAGCGGTGGCGGGCTTCTGCGGATGCGGTCTTTTCATCGGGTTATCCAATGGCCAGAGGATGCATCGAGGCGCGCCTTATCGCGCGCAAGCGGATCGCGGTGGGGGCAAAGCGGGGTCCTGGCATCGGCTTGGTTTCTCCCGTCTCTCAAGCTGATTCGCAATTTTGCCAAATCTGCCTATCTGAAACCTCATGGCAAGAGCGTTCGAGTTTGCAATCCCGGTGCCCGCCAAGGCGGTTCCGGATGGCCCCGACTGGATTCACGAGATCAAGTTCGACGGGTTTCGGCTGCGCGTGGAGCGCGCCGGGGAGGCGGTGCGGCTGTTCTCCCGCAATGGCGCCGACTGGACCGGCCGCTATCCCCGGATCGTCGAGACCGCGCGCAAACTGAAGGCGAGCCAGTTCATTCTCGACGGCGAGGCGGTCGTGCTCGACCTGCGCGGCTATAGCGATTTCGATGCGCTCCTCTCGCGCCGCTATGATGCCGACGTCCAGCTCTACGCCTTCGATCTCCTGGCGCTCGGGGGCGACGACTTGTCCCGCCTGCCGCTGTCGATGCGCAAGACCAATCTGCAGCGCCTGGTCGGCCGGCGCCTCGAGGACATCCAGCTCGCACCGTTCGAGGTGGGCGAGATTGGGCCGGATCTGTACCGCCAGACCTGCAAGCATGGGCTGGAGGGCATCGTCTCCAAGCAGCTCGACCGGGCCTATAAAATGGGGCGCTGCGCGCATTGGCAGAAATCCAAAAATCCGAACCATCCGGCCTATCGCCGGGTCAGGGACCAGTTCTAGCCCGTCGTCGCGGATGTTCATCGTCTTGAAGGCTTTCGCCAGCGCCTCCGGGCTGGTGCGCGCCTTCAGCGCCAGCCAGGCCGACTTGAATCCTCCGTGAGATGCCAGAGCGCGATGTCCCTCTCCGACAGGCTGGCGTAGAAGCGCTCCCAAGCCTCCCGGAATGCGACCTTGGCGGCTTCCAGGCTCTCCGCGCCACCAGCGGACCAAGCTGGCGTTGGCAGTGGGACTGTAATCGTCCAGGCCCAGACCGTGCCTTTGACGATGTGGTCTTGGGTGAGCCTGATGCGGCCGATCGGCCGGCCCTCGCGCATCAGCGTGTAGTCGCCCTCGGCGGTATCGCCGCCGATGAGGGTGGGGCGGAGAGAGAGGGGGTGCGGTTCGCCTTCTGCCATGGCCTATCCTAGGGTCTGTACCTAATTAGCGAACTCTGATTCCCTCGCAGCGGGTTGATTCCACGCGGGGGACTTCGATGCGCAAAGGACTGTTCTGGCTCAACGACAAGCAATGGGCTCTGATAGAGCCGCATCTGCCAACGAACCAGACCGGACCGGTGCGCGATGACGATCGACGCGTCATCAGCGGTATCATTCACATGCTTCAGTGCGGCGCACGCTGGCGCGATTGCCCGCCCGACTATGGTCCGTACACGACGATCTACAATCGTTTCAATCGCTGGGCCAAGCGCGGACATTGGCGGGCGATCTTTGAAGCGCTCGCCCGCTGCGGCAAAGACGGCGTGACTTTGTCCATCGACTCCACCACGATCAAAGCGCATCGCTCGGCGAGCGGCGGAAAAGGGGGGAGCATGAACAAGCGATCGGCCGCTCGCGCGGCGGGCGGACCACGAAAATCCACGCGCTGAGCGACCCTGACTGCAGACCTTGCGCATTTCATCTCACTCCAGGCCAGGACGCTGATATTGCCGCAGCGCCAGCCCTTTTGGAACTCGCGCCACCCATGTCTGCCCTCATTGGCGACAAAGGGTACGACGGCGACGGCTTTCGAGCCGAAATCGTCGATCGTGGTGCCAAGCCCGTCATTCCAAACAAATCCAACAGGGTCACTCTCCACAGCTTCAGCAAACGCGCCTACAAGGGGCGCAACGTTATCGAGCGCTGTTTCTGCCGCCTCAAGGATTTCAGGCGTGTCGCAACTCGCTACGACAAACTAGCCAGGAACTTCTTGGCTGCCGTCCATCTCGCCGCCATCGTTGCCTATTGGATCAATTGAGTCCGAGCCCTACTAAGTTGACGACATGCAACTTTAGCGGCAGTCTGATCCCTTTGCTGGGAGCATCACCAATGAATTTGCTTGAGCAATTGGATGAGTGTTGGCGCGAAATCATCGACATCAGCGACCCAGAAATCAAGAAAAGGAAATTCGACGAGTTCGCGAACTGGATGGAAGCTCAGGTCGCGCGCCTACCTGAAGCGGAACAAGTAGCGGCACTTCAGCCGATCATGAAACAGATGGCAATATATGGTAGTTTGCAGCAGAACGACCCAGAAGAACTGAAGGTCAGATTAGGTTTGAGTGCCCCGTCTGCCTCTTCTACCGCCAATCGGCTAGGTGAAGCCGCCGCTGAAACCGTAGACCTTATGCCGCATGTGGACGAGTTCTGGCGCGAGATCTTCGGGCGCGACAAGAAGTTCATCGAGACGAAACACGGTCAGTTCGTTAAGAGGATGCAAGATCAGGTTCACATCTGCCAAAGGCGGAACAAGACGCGCTACTCTGGCAAGTCTATATGAAGAACGAAGAGTACGCCAAACTCGCGCAGCTAGACCGACCGGCGCTGAAGGCCAGATTGGGATTGCAAGCTTCATCAGCCCCCGCGCCAGTTTCAACCAATCAGCTAAATTCATCACCTTACACCGATCATCTAGTTCACGTCGCCGTTGACACGGCTGTCCGTGCGACTGTCTGGCAAGGCATCAAAGCGATCTTCAGAGCTTTCCGGTGACGCGCGCTGTCCAGCCACCGTGCTGGTCCAGAAACTCCAGAAGTGACGCCGGCAGTTGGCCCTCGTCAGCGCATCGCTGACGCAACTCCTCGGCGATATCGTCTGTGACGTCTCGCGACCAGCCTTCGACGGTATTGAAGGCAACGATCCTGACGGGATTGCTATACTGGCCTTCCATGAGGTGATCGAGCAGGGTCTGGCGGTCGGCATCCTCCTCGTCCGTCTCGCACCAGGAAACGCCAGAGCCATAGCGGTTGAGGACCAGATAAACGTCATGGTCAGGTACGATCGAGGGGGAGCGACGCATTACATTTGCTCCGGTGGACCGGATCAATGCGTCTAGAGTTCGAGGGTTCCTGTTAGCCGCGCCGGCTTGGTTTATCGGGTGGGTGATCGCCTGGATCTTTACCGGCGTCGCCTTGCAAACGAGAAGAAAATCGTGCAGCCACCGCCATTATCGCGGTAGTCAAGAAATCCCGACGGCTGGTCATTGCCCTAGCACCTCGCCTTTTGCGATCAGGTCATCGATCCAGGGGGATGATGACACTCATTGGCTTGTGTGACTGCTTCTCGATCCAGCCCGGCTCGAAATAGCAGAGCAAGAGGTTGATGGCGTAGTACGGGCAATCGAGCGCGTCACACCACGGAAGCGGGAAGTTTGCCGGCGCGGTCATGGCCACAGACCCTTCTTTTTCATTCGCTCTCGCCTTTCTTCTCGATCAGCTTGGGAGGATCGTGTGCGATCTCGCGCGGGCTGGTCGCCTCCATTGCCGCGCGCAGTCGTCGACGGTCGCGTCGGTGTAGAAGCGCGCGGTGATGGCGATGTCGGTATGGCCCAGAATCTTCTGCACCATCTTGAGATTGCCGGTCTTGCGCATCGTGCGCATGCCCGTGGTATGGCGCAGGTCGTGGATGCGCGCCTCGACGCCCGCCTTGCTCCAGTTGCGCTTGTTCGAGCCGTAGCCGGCATAGGTGATCGGGTAGCGCTGGCCCTTGACGCGGACCTGCTTGCCCTCCGCCCGACGACGAAGGGGGCGCGGGCTGTCCGACGGCAGCGACCGGGCTCGCGGACCAACGTCACGCGCAGGCCTTCGAGGCCCGCGCCGTGCTCGACCACACCCGGCGCGCGGTCGGGGCGGCTGAAGATGGCGCCTGCCGGCATCATCGGCCGGGCCAAGGCTGTCGGCGCGCGGGGCGATGCCAGCCCTGGCCGCCAGAGCCTTCAGCTCCGGCGTGATGCCGCCCCGGCGGCGACCGCGACCGCGCCGCCGCGTCATGCGGCGCGGCGAGGCGTTTCAAGGATGAACCGCGCTGGTTGGTCTGGCTCCCGCTCCACCGCTTATTGCCCCAGCCCCAGCGGTGGAGCGGGATTGTTAGGCGATAAGCCATGGATCGGGGGGCAGTGTCACGACATGCCCGTTGAGTAGAGTGATAGTGTAGTCGTGCGATAGCGCGACCGGCAAGGAATAGTCAGAGTTCATGAGCGTCCCCGTTTTGTCCGGGGTGGCGACGGTGTAGAAGAATTGCGACCGACCAGATGCTGGAGCCTCAGCAGTGACATATCCATCTGGCAAGGTTGGATCACCCGCGCCACTAACAAAAGCATTCCCACCGCTTACGGTAAGAAAGTCGCTGGGAGGAATGTTGACGAAAGCGATCTGATCGACGCCAAGTTGGAAGTTGTCGATCGCATCCATGAAAAAAGGATAACCAGAACCGCTGTCGACGCCGCTGTGAGCAGCGATAGCAGCGCCGACATCGAACACAAACACATCAGCGCCAGATGTGCCGTGCAAAGTCTGGTGGTCGTTCCACGCATTGGAAACGAGCGGATTGTCCCAAATAACGTTTGGGCCAGGTGGTGGAATATGGCCTTTGTCAATTTGATTCTGGAGAACCTGTTGCGGCATATGATTAGTCGCCGGCGTTGGTACATTTGCCATTTGTAACCTCCCGGTCACAGGTGCGCTCATGACAGATGAGCGCCATGCAATTGGAGGCTAGTCCCAGTCGGCGATATCGCTGTGTTCACTTTTGATCGGGAACAGTATTTGTAATGTTCCGTATTGGAACATCGAGCCGCAGACTAAATGTTGAGTGCGTGCGTCACCATCAGCAACCCGCGGAGTAGAAATCCGCTGCTCGGCGGATCACCGCTCCTCCAATCTAAGTTCATTATCGATCTGATCTTAAAGCTTAATTCTCCAGGCGCAGCCTGATCACGATGTCTAATCTACGGTGGTGAGCTACGGTTTGTGGTCGAGGCATTTCGGAACTATCGACTCTCGCCCGGCGGAGCTTCGGCCGATTCAAGGAGCCCACCCGCTATGCCCGAAGCGATCTACGGCTGTGATAGTCGCTCCAAGGCACGTTCCTCGGCTGCAAGCGGCTTAGGGGCTACTGCAGCAGAACCGGCATATTCAGCGGTCCGCGGAAACCAAATCCATGCCAGCGAACGCTTATTGGATCGAGCAAGGTCATGTTTGGAAAGCGCTCGAACAGCAGCGGTAGGAGGATGTCGCCAATCGTTCGTCGCGAAAGGTGCGCGCCCGCGCAATGATGCGGGCCATTGCCAAAGGCCTGGTGAGGATTGGGCTCGCGAAGGGCATTATAGTTCTCGCCGTCTGGGACGATGTCTTCATCCCGGTTGGCAGAAGCCTGGATTGTCATAACGGTGTCGCCCTTCGGAATGAAGTAGTCCCGAATCTCCGTGTCCTCCGTTACGAGCCGTGAACTAGCCTGGATCGGCGCCACCCATCGGATTCCTTCCTCGAAGGCGGCCCGCCACTTGCCCTCCGCGCGCACGGCCTCGAGCTGATCGCGGTTGGTCAGCAGGCCATATAGCACAGTTAGGAGGGCGTCACGCGGCTCGTTGATGCCGCCGCCGATGGCGATTTTCACATTGGCGATAATTTGGCTTTCCGGAATAGGGTTCTTGGCATTCACCATGAAGGAGAGGGCGGAGGAGTCTGGCTCGCCCCGCACCCGTTCAGCATTCGCCCTGATACATCTATCCATCTCCGCGTTTGCAATGTCGGTTGCCTGGAAAGGTCCGGGAGTCCAGCCGAAATTGCCGGCGCCATCGATCAGCATCTGCGACCATCGCTGCATGTCCTCATCGCTCGCATCCGGAACGCCCATTGCATGCGCCAACATCCGCGCAGCGAGAGGCCCCGCCAGCGCGGGAAACAGGTCAACGACCTCGCCGCGCGGCAACCGGTCGAGATACGCCTCCGCTAGGTCCTCATAAAGCGCGGCCCAGACGGATTCGATCGTCTTCGGCATTAGCGCCGGCATCATGGCCATGCGTTCGGTCCGGTGTTCGTCGTGGTCCTTCCGCATCAGCGTATGCGCCAGAAAGGCCCGCTTCATGGGCGTGTTAGGATCATCGGAGCTGAATATAACTGGATTATCTTTGACCCACTTTGTGTCGGCGGCCTTGGTAAGAAACGTCCGGCCCACTGACTTTACCCGCAACACGGGAGCTTCGCGCCTCAGGCGCTTGTAGATCGGATAGGGATCACGAACGAGCTCCGAGATGCTGATCGTCTCATCCAAGGGGCTCAATCGGGCAGTCGACATGACGGTCATCCGTTGCTCCAAGCGCTGGCAAGCCGAGGCAGCATGAGCGCCATGGGCTAAACTTTCTTCAGCGATAGTCGTTCACGCGCAAATGGCAAATGATGGAGCGGTTCCTTGAGGAAAGGCGAAACGGTTGCCGCAGCGCAATCGCCAGTACCACGGCGGCGTTCGGAACGCTTTGCGATCCGGCCGGTTGGCGCGAGATCTCAAAGGAGTAACCATGCGCGCGCTATGCTGGCACATGGGTTTGACATTTGGGATGATCCGCGACCTACAGCCGCCGATCGCTGCGCATCGCACGGCCGCGGATATGTCGGCTTCTCTAATCGGCCGTTTGAGGTCAAGCACTTTCAGACTATCCGCCACTGCAGTGTTGATGTCGCTCACGGGCTCGCGCTTCTCTTCGGAATCGGCACCTGGGCCGTTCCATCATGGGATTCGAGGACGAGGTAGAACAATCTGTCAGGCGGCCTTTCGTCAGTTTGAACGACAGGTTCAAGCCGACATGCGAACTCACCTCATCCATCGTCCCGCGAGGGACATCTTTCCACTGCTGAGTGGATCTCGAGTTTTCTCCTATCGGGTTTGATCTTGAACGGTTTTCATGCTGCTGCCGGGGTTGGCTGCCGAGTCCACCGGAACTCGGTGCCATCAATCCAAATGCGGTGCATGATGACGGCCAGCCGGCGAGCCAGCGCCACGATCGCCCTCTTCATTCCGCGGCGCCTGGCGATCTGCAGGGCCCAGGCTTTAAGCCAGGACCACTTCTTCGAACGCAACATCGCTTCGTAGAGCATCACCCGCATCATCTCATCGCTGCAGCGTGATATCCTGCCGTTCCGGTCGATCTCGCCTGATTGATATTTGGAGCAGGTCAGCCCAAACGCCGCCCCAACCGACTTGGACTTTCCGAATCGAGCTGGCACATCGACGGTGGCGCGATAGGTCAGCGCCACCACCGGGCCGACACCGGGAGTCGTCTGCGGCGCGGCGGCGGTGATGGCCGCCCGTAGCTCGAGCCCGGTTTACTCTTGAGTTCGTACCTCTGGGCCAAATCGAGAAGGCGCCGCCGAGTGAACGGGTCGGCCTTCTCCGCCAGAATCGCGCGCCCGTTGCGCGAAGCCACCGTAGAACTCTTCCATGACGCACCCCGCAACATCACCGAAGCCCGATCTTTGATGGTGGTCGAGGCTCACGTCAAGAGATCGCTTGTGCCCGCCTGGCAAACGGCACTACGCTGACCGATGCGGGGGAAGCCAAATGTCGCTGCGGCAGCATCCAATACGAAAACCGTGCCCGCATTGTGGGCGGCCGATGAAGCTCGTGCGCGACGAGGTCGCCAGAGGCGGTGAGAGCTACGTCTGCCCCGATTGCGACGACGATCCGCTGCACTATCCCGCCGCACGGAAGTGGGTGGACGGCCCACTGCGGCCGGCGGCGAAATAGTGGTACCGAAGGACGCCCGGGCTGGTCAATCGGGACTGGCAAGTTCGTCATGGCCGCACCAGCTCCTTTGTAGTTGCCAAACATGGGAGGTCTGATGTGTCGGCTGTCGCAAATCTGCTTGCGCGAAAGCAGTCGCTCATGGAGCGACTGCAGAGCGGACCGAACGAACGCGAGGAAATCGAGCGCCTGCTCGCGCAGATCGAGACCGCGCTAAACCTGCTCGAGTCGGGCGATGCCGCCGCCCCGGGCGAGGAATGATCGGTTCGTGCCGGTCAGAGCGCGCTGAGATCCTCCCGCACCTCGCCGAACTTCCGGATCAGCTTGGCGTCACCGAAGTCGCCGCTGGACGGGTCTCCGGTCCGCGAAAAAGGCGACCGCGCCCGTGCAGCCTGGTTTCCGCGAGAGCGCTTCGGCGCGCATGACGGCGGCGTTGGCGCTCAGGCACTCGACTGCCTCGCCGGGCGTGATGCCGTCGTCGGCCATGACGAACGGCAATGCCACGTAGCAGGTGACGTCCATCGCAGTCACTCCTTGCGTTCGCGGTTCGGGCCATGCCGCCCCCGTGAATATCCTTTCGAGACCGCCGCGCGCAGCTCGTTGGCCTCGGCCTCGAGAAAGTCGATGGCGATCAACAATGCCTTGACCGCCTCGCGGGGGTCTCCGCCGCAGGCGTCGATAGCCTGGTCGGCGGCGCGTTCAAGATCGCCCTCGGCGGGCGCAGCAGGTTCGGAAGCGGCGGACATGCTTCGATGTTCTTTATTTGTTCTATATAAGTCAATGGGCCATTCGCCGGATTCCGCAGGCGGCGAGGACCGTACGGATGAATCTTCGCCCGGAGAGGCCGGCCTGTCGGAACTGCCATCTGCCGTTCGTCTTGAATCCAGGCCACCCCAATGGAGTTCTGCGTAACATGGCCCCGCGCGCCAATTGGAAAGGCTTCCTGCGTCTGTCCCTCGTCACCTGTCCGGTGGCGCTCTACCCGGCGACCTCGGAGAGCGAGAAGATCTCGTTCAATCAGCTCAATCGCGAGACCGGCCACCACATCAAATACCTGAAGGTAGATGCGGACACAGGCGACGAGGTCCAAAACGAGGATATCGTCAAGGGCTACGAGTTTGAGAAGGGCCAGTATGTCGAGGTGTCGAAGGAAGAGCTTGAGGAGATCGCGTTGGAGTCCACGCGCACCATCGAGATCGACGAGTTCGTCGACAAGTCCGATATCGATCCTCGCTACCTGATCCGGCCCTATTACATCCGGCCGGACGGCAAGGTCGGGCACGACGCGTTCGCGGTGATCCGGGAGACCATCCGCGAAATGGACAAGGTCGCGATCGGACGGGTCGTGCTGACCAACCGCGAGCACATCATCGCGCTGGAGCCGATGGACAAGGGCCTGGTCGGCACGCTGCTGCGCTATCCGTATGAGGTGCGCAGCGAGCAGGAGTATTTCGACGAGATCCAGGACGTGAAGGTCACCAAGGACATGCTCGACCTCGCAAAGCACATCGTGAACCAGAAGGCGGGGCGGTTCGATCCCGAGAAGTTCGAAGACCATTACGAGAGCGCGCTGATCGATCTCATCAACCAAAAGCGCGCCGGCAAGCCGATCACGCCAAAGTCCAAGCCGGCGGCGGGCAACGTCGTCGATCTGATGGAGGCGCTGCGCCGGTCAGTCGGCAAGGAGGCCGCGCCTGCGAACGCGGCCAAGCCCGCCAAAAAGCCGAAGAAGGCGTCCGCGGGCCAGAAGGAGATGCTGATGCCCATCGCCGGCAAGAAGCCTGCGAAGGAGGCGGCCGCGAAGAAACCCACCGCCAGGCCGCAGCGGAAGTCGGCCTGACGCTAGTGGTAGGAGGTTCGCATGGACATGAAGGAAGCCTCAGCGATGACGGAAGCCTCCGGCCTGGTGAGCGACCCGGAAGGCGCGGAGTTGGCTGTTGCGGCTAGGCTGAATGCCGAAGCGAAAACAGCCGCCGACTTGCGACGACCGCGCCCATCTCAAGACGTCGCCCTGCGCTTGGCCGATCGCTTACGCGAGGCAGCGATGAATGCCCCGCTGCGGTCGCTCTTGGCCGCCTTTTTGGTTGGAGTCTGGGTCGCGCGCCGGCCTTTAAGGTGAAGTCGTTCCGAGTTGTCGGAGCCGCTTCGCTCAGTCGGTCGGGAGCCCTTTCGCTCGCGGGGCACTCCGGGCACGTGTCTCCGATGAAATCGAGCACTTCGAGGATCGCCGCGACGGCATGATCGGTCGAGATGCCTACCGGCGGATATTTGCAGGCGAGGTCGACTGCTCTCTGGCGGGCATAGGGGTCGGCCCGGCCCGCATCCAGCCGTGCTCCTCGCATTCGTGGATCGGTCCGGTCTCCTGCAGCACATAGATCGCCCAGCCGCGCAGCGTGCGGATCGCCCGTGGTCTTTCCTTCGTTATCAGCATCGAGAACGCTCCTGCCAAGACGAATCCTTCGGACCGCCGGCTCGTTCCTGGCGATTAGCACGGACCAGGGATTCGGAATCGGCAAGGCTGGGCTTGTCCACTTCCTTCCGGCAACGTGGATTGAAGAAACCGCCTCCGGGTCGATTGATGCTGCTCCTCGCAACTTTCGAATCGACTTCTCAGTGAAGAAGAAGCCTGACCACACGGCCGAAGCCGAGTTCTTCCGCAACGAGTGCACGAAGTTCCGAGGCATCGTCCAGCATGCGACGACCTTGGGCAATGCTATAGGCGTTCGGGATGTGAGCGAAATCCGCGGCTACGCGTCGTGGCTGTTCGTCCGGGCCTGCGTGATGTCGGACCACATCCGCTTCCAACCGGATTCGGCAACGCGCAGTGGCTCGACGTGGGGAATGCAGACTTAAAGCGAAAGTGAGCCGCCGGCTCTTCCAGCCAGTAACGCCGGCGGCCCGTTGCTGGCCTTGCAATTCTGGCGACAAGCGTCAGAAGGCAAGCATCAAGGTGGTGCAAAATCAGACGCGAAGATGCAATCACGCGATGAAGTTAACGTAACCGCTAAAGGTACCCAGCTTAGATTTTCCCTACGTAGGGAATAGCGGACGGCATGCAAACCAGAGAGAACAGCCACAACGCTGAACCGCGGAGTGTCAGCGCTGGGGCCTGTCCTCCCGACTCCCTCTTCTCTGGAGGGAAGCCACCGAATTAACTCCCCAGCCGGAGCCCCGTTCCGGAACCATCATAGGAAACAAATGACGGACAGGAAGACACTGAATGCCGGGGGCTGGTCCGCATTGTGACATCTGTGATTCTGAGCACACTCAAGCATCGGAGATCCCGTGAGCGCCGTCACGGAAGGTTCGTCTTGATTGCGTCATCTTTCGGTTCATGGGCTCCATGATGCAGGCCTAGAACCTAAGTCGGTGAGAGACGAAATATGGACCACGTTTTAAGTATCATCACCTTCGCGGCCGCAACGCTGTTCTACGTCACGTTCACAACCAACCTACCGCGCAGACTGAGGCGAGTGAATGCGACGAGACTGCGAATTGCCCGGTAACCCGCGGGTTTCAACAACTCTCTCGAAAATTATTTTGAGCTCTGATTAACGCTCGCCAACGCTGCTCATCGCTCGTCAGCGAATGGCACCTCTCTTGTTCGGTTCGGTAAGATTGCGGTTTTTCACATTCAGCGCATCTTGTGCGACATGCAACATGCTCGCAACGAACTCGCAATGCCGCCGCCAAGCGGAAGCAGCCGCCCCCAAGCTTGCGTGATCGCCTCCAGCAGCGTGCCGCGGAGCGTGCTGAAGGCTAAATGGTCGTCCGTGAAGAGTGGCTAAGCGATTGAGCTAGAATCGCATTTGTCGTTGTGGACTGTTTTGCGTTTGCAGGGGTTTGATGCTTCGGGCGTCGGAACCTTACAATTTCATTTTCAATGCAAACCAAGGTAAAGAAGTGATTTCGATGAATTGCTCCGGAGGAGCCCGATTCTGGAACCACCAATATCCGGAACGTGAAATCGAAGCATTGGACCTGCTGGCTGGTCTCGAGAATCGCTGCGTGGTCCGTTCAACTCGTTCAGCGAGTTCAACAAGGTCGAGGCGGCGACATCTGGTTCGCGCTGGAGGAAAGCCGACCGCTCGCGTGCTTCGCCGGCATCTGGTCCAACTGGACGTCGGTTAGGAACGTCAGGGAAGGCGAGACTACCAACGATCTCTGACGACTGAGCCGAATGCCGAAGTCGGCGCCATCCATCCGAAAGGTGATGCCCTTGATCCTGACTACTGCCGACGAGGTCGAAAACTGGATGCCCGCGCTCTCCGCGGGAGCCCTGAAGCTGCGGCGTCCCATCCCGGACGAGGCGCTGCGGATCGTCGGCCGCGGCATGAGGAAGATCCCGCGCCGGCGCCCTCTGAAGCCCGCGCGCCACGGAGAAGTTCACCAACCAGGAGTTCCGATCATGCGAATTTCTACCTGCTCCGTTGGCTTGTTGTGCCTTCGAAGTTCCGTCGCGGACTATATTCTTGGTTCCGCCTGCAGGTGACGGAAAGGACCGGCGCCGGTTTGTAGGCATTCCTCATCCGCGAGACATTCTGTCGCAGAACCATTCGGTTGGCCAAAGGACTAACTTCCAGGCGGAAATGTGCCGTTCGGAATGTCGAACGGCATGCAACAGGGCGATCCTGCGCCGTCATGATTGCAAAGAGCTGTCGGCAGTGGGTTGCCCATTTGCTGATCTGCCCCAGAGCATGAAAGCGGACTACCGCAATACTAACCGCTAGTCTCGGAGGAGATGCCATGACGGAGATCCGGATGGCCTCGCTGCATGGCGGGGCGATTACGCTTGAGAGCGATGCAATTGCTGCCTTTCGTCAAACTTTGCGGGGTCATGTTTGTCTGGCCGAGGAGCCGGGCTACGATGAAGCACGGACGATCTGGAACGCGATGGTCGATCGCTACCCAGGCGCGGTCGTGCGCTGCCGAGGGGCCGCAGACATCATCCGTGCCGTGCGGTTTGCGCGTGAGCACGGCCTCCTGATCGCCGTGCGTGGCGGCGGCCACAATATCGCGGGCAATGCTGTTTGTGACGGCGGGCTCTTGATCGATCTTTCACTTATGCGGTCCGTCCGGGTTGATCCATTTCACCGCACCGCGCAAGTAGAGCCGGGTGCGACGCTTGGCGACTTTGACAAGGAGGCGCAGGCTTTTGGCCTTGCGACGCCGCTCGGGATCAACTCCACAACCGGTGTTGCCGGATTGACATTGGGCGGCGGCTTCGGGTGGCTCAGCCGCAAGTTTGGGCTTGCCGCCGACAATCTGATCTCGGCCGACGTGGTAACGGCAGATGGCAAGCTTGTCCGGGCCAGCATTGCCGAGAATACCGACCTGTTCTGGGCGCTACGCGGAGGCGGAGCCAATTTCGGGGTTGTGAGTTCGTTCGAGTTTCGCATGCATCCTGTCGGTCCGATGGTTCTGGCCGGGCTCATCGTCCATCCCTTTGCGCGGGCGAAGGAACTGCTCGCGGGCTATCGCGACGTCGCCGCCAAGGCGCCCGATGAACTGACGGTGTGGGTGGTGCTCAGGCAGGCGCCGCCGCTGCCGTTCCTGCCTGCCGAAGTTCGCGGCAAGGAGATCGTCGCGTTCGCCGTCTGCTACGCGGGAGAGGAGAGCGAGGGCCAGCGCGCACTGGAGCCATTGCGCGGGCTCGGACAGCCGATCGCCGACGTGATCGGCATGCAGCCCTTCGCGGCCTGGCAGACCGCGTTTGACCCACTGCTCACGCCCGGTGCGTATAATTACTGGAAGTCGCACAATTTCGTCGAGCTGAACGACGGCCTTCTGGACACGCTGGTCAGCCAAACGATCAGCCTACCAACCGGGGAGTGTGAGATTTTCATTGGTCAGCTCGGCGGCGCCACCAGCCGCGTGGCGGTCGACGCCACGGTGTTCCCTCACCGCGATGCAAAGTTTGTCATGAATGTTCACACGCGATGGCGCGACCGCGCGGATGAGCAACGTTCGATCGACTGGACGCGCAAGCTCTTTACGGAGACCGCGCCCCACGCAACCGGCGGCGTCTACGTCAACTTCATGCCCGGAGACGAGACCGATCGCGTGGCTGGCGCCTACGGCCCGAACTACGCGCGTCTTGCGGTGCTGAAGGCCAAGTACGACCCGGACAACTTCTTCCGGGTGAACCAGAATGTCAGGCCGTCTGCCGCACAGCGACCGGCCGCCTGACGAGAGACAGAGAGGAACCGTCTTGAGGGGCTACGGAGACGAAGTTGAACATCGGAGAATGGCTGCACAGCCTCGGCTTGCAGTCTTATGAGCAGACGTTCCGCGACAACGGAATTGACCTTGAGATCCTGCCTCACCTGACGGTTGAAGATCTCAAGGAGATCGGAGTCCACGCCGTTGGCCACCGGCGCAAGCTTCTCGATGCAATCGGCCTGCTGCCGGCGGAGGCGGCGGCTCGCCTCCCAGCGTCGGTTGAGCGCCGTCAGCTCACGCTCATGTTCGTCGACCTCGTCGGCTCGACCGACCTCAGCCGCCGTCTCGATCCCGAGGAGCTGCGTGAGGTCATGCGGGCATACTCGAACACGGTGGCGGGAGAGATTGCGCGACTGGGGGGCCACGTTGCGAAATTCTTGGGAGACGGGGTGCAGGCCTATTTCGGCTGGCCGCGCGCAAGCGAAGATGCGGCAGAGCAGGCCGTCCGGGCGGGACTTGCCGTCGCACGAGCGGTCAGCGGGATGCCGTCAGGTGCGGGAGGTCTGCTGGCCGCTCGCATCGGCATCGCCACCGGTCTTGTTGTAGTGGGTGATCTGCTTGGTGAAGGCGCTGCCAAGGAGGAGACGGTAACAGGGGAGACACCCAACCTCGCAGCCCGTCTGCAACAGACTGCAGAGCCCGGTGCGGTCGTTATCGCCGAGAGCACGCGCCGGCTGGTCGGCGATCTCTTCGAACTTGTCGAGCTCGGTTCCCTTGAGCTCAAGGGCTTTGCCGACCCCGTGCGAGCTTGGCGGGTCATCGGTGAAGGCAGGGCAGAAAGCAGGTTCGAAGCTCTGCACGGAGCTCACGTCACGCCGCTCGTGGGGCGCGGTGAGGAGCTCGATTTGATGTTGTCGCGTTGGCGGCTTGCCAAAGAAGGGATTGGACAGGTCGTCCTGATTTTTGGAGAGCCAGGTATCGGAAAATCACGATTAGTGCTCGCGCTGCGCGAACGGCTGCACGCCCAGCAATGCACACCCGTCAGCTACGCCTGTTCGCCGCACCACCTCAACAGTCCGCTCTTTCCCTTCATCTCGCAACTCGAGCGCGAGGCGCGGTTCGCACCGGAAGATGGCCCGGAAAAGCGGCTCAAGAGTCTCGAATTGCTTCTCGGCGAAAGCGGCGAGGGCCTGTCCGGCGATGCAATCCGGCTTTTTGCCGATCTGCTTGGCATTCCAACCGACAGGCCGAGCAGCCAGCCGGAGATGTCGCCGCAGCAAAGGAAGGCGCTGCTGTTTCGCACGTTCCTGGACCGACTCGATCGACTTGCCACTCGTCGCCCCGTGATGATGGTGCTTGAAGACGCGCATTGGATCGATCCGACCTCGCGCGAGCTGTTCGACCAGATCGTGGATCGCCTTCAGAACCTGCCAGTGCTGTTTGTCGCTACATTCCGTCCGGAACTCCAACCGCCATGGACCGGCTTTCCGCATGTCACATTGCTCATGCTGAACCGCCTGCCGCAGGCAGCGGTGATTGCACTCGTAGACCGGATCACCGAAAGCAAAGCGCTTCCCGCCGAGGTGCTCGAACAGATACTGGCGCGGACTGAGGGTGTGCCGCTCTTCACCGAGGAGCTCACGAAGGCCGTTCTTGAGGCTGGGATGCTTCGCTACAGCGGGGATCGGTACGTGCTCGCCGGAGCATTTCCGTCCTTGGCGATCCCGGCCACGCTGCACGATTCCTTGATGGCGCGGCTCGACCGCCTTGCTCCAGTCAAGGAAGTCGCCCAGATCGGAGCTTGTATCGGCCGCGAATTCGATCATAAGTTGCTCGCTGCGGTCGTGTCGATGCAAGAGGTGGAGCTCGCCGCGGCGCTCGATCGCTTGGTCGCGGCAGAGCTCCTTTTCCGGCGGGGCCTCGCCCCTGCCGCTACCTATGTTTTCAAGCACGCCCTGGTGCGCGACGCCGCCTACGAAAGCCTGCTCAAGCGGCGGCGCCAGGAGCTACACGCGCGGATTGCCACCGCGATCGAAACGCGGTTTCCGCAGCTCGGCGAAGCACAACCGGAACTCGTCGCCCGTCATTTCGGCGAGGCAGGATTAGCGGAGAAGGCCATTCCATACTGGCTGCGGGCAGGTCGGCTCGCGGCCGCCCGGTCGGCGAATATGGAGGCAATTGCCCATTTGCGATCGGGACTCGAGTGCGTCCAAGCGCTTCCTCAGGGAGCATCACGATGGCGTTTGGAGCTTGCCCTGCAGCTTGGGCTTGGCGGGCCGCTGATTGCAACCAAAGGCTTTGCTTCACGCGAGGCAGAAGCGGCGTTCCAGCGCGCCCAGGAGCTCAGTCGCGAGTTGCAGAGCGAGAATGATCTCTCCGCAGCATTGAAGGGACTCGGCCACGTCTATCACGTGCGCGGCAACCTGCGCGAGGTCATAAAGCTCGTCGAGGAGACGAACGTGCTGGCCGAACGAAGCGGTGATCCCCTGCGTCAGGCCGAAGCCGATCATCTTGCGGGTGTGCTTTCGTTCCACCTCGGCCAGTTTCAATTCTCACGTGACCGGCTCGAGAGAAGCGCACAAGCCGGGGAACACCGCGGCCGATACTATTCCGAAGTTTACGGAATCGACATGAGCGTATTCTGCCGTGCCTACATGAGCCATTGCGACTGGCATCTCGGCTATCCCGTTCGTGGCCTCAAGATTGCTGAGGAAGGGCTCGCGGTCGCGCGCGAGATTTCGCATCCATTCAGCATCGCGCTCGCGCTCAACTATTTGGCGATGCTCTATCAGTTCCGGCGAGAGCCCGATGCCGCGCTGAAAGCCGCTACAGAGTCGCGAGACATCTGCACCGAGTTCCGTTTCGATTATTATGGCGCCTGGGCGAGCCTTGTTCGCGCCTGGGCGATCGCTGAATCCGGCCGGTTTGACGAGGGAGTTGCTGACTTTGATGCCGGGCTTGAGGACTTCCGGCGGACCAGTGCGGGACTACGCATTCCGCACCATCTTGGCTTGCTCGCGGCGCTTCATCGCAAGGCGGGGAACTCTATGGCCGGGCTTCGGCTCATTGACGAAGCGGACGCCGTTGCGGACGCAAGTCTCGAGAGCTGGTGCGGTGTCGAACTTCATCGCGAGCGCGCTGAACTGCTGTTGCTGGCAGCGGGGGAGCAGGCAGAAGGTCAAGCGGACGCACACTTCGAGGCTGCCATTGAAATGGCCGCTGCCCAGGGAGCAAAGCTGCCCGAGCTTCGCGCAACTGTTGCGCGCGCCAGATTCCAAGCGGCACGCGGCATGCGTCAGCAAGCGCGCGACGCTCTTGTGCCGATCTCTAGCTGGTTCAGCGAGGGTTTGGAAACGCGCGATCTTATGGAAGCTCGCAAGTTGCTGGCAGACTTGTAGCGCGTTGTAACGAAGTAATCCTCGATCGGTTCGGCCTCAAGTTTCCATCTTGGCGACTGCCGTGCGACTTTGCATGGGGTTGTTTTGATATTTTGGTGAGACGTGGCCTGAGGCCCCAGTCCGCCTTCGCCCAAGAGGGCTCCGGCGCGACAGCATTCGCTCGCTTCGCTTTCGAGAGAGTTGCGCTGGCTTGCCGAGCCGGTGTCCATCAAACCGGCAGCAGCTCATCGAGGTTTTCTACATGAGCTAGCGCAACTTTATGGGATTCCGGGTTACTACGGCATTCGAGCACCGAGGCGCAGCCAATCGCCACCATCATAAGAGGTACGCCAGTTGCCCAATCGCGAGTTCCCTGCCGGTGATGTAGGTTGTTGGAGCTGGGCTTTCGTGACGCCTTGGCCCGGTACCGCGGCCTCAACCCGAGACAGCCCCGAGTTGGGGCCGCTCTATTCGGCAATGAAAGACCGCCAAACCGAGGCGGCCTTAGTACCTCGTGAGAGGCTTCCACGACTCTCCCGCCATTGCTTCTATGTTGGACCAAGTTCTCCGCTGCGGTCTTCGACATCGGCCGCCCGTTGGATCAGGCCGGATGCAACCTCCGGTTCGTCGGGTTTGCCATGCGCAGCAGCGTTAAGGCCGCTGGATATTTTTGAAAACCGGCGATGCATATACGTGCTCGCTGGCCGTCAGTCAGATTTGAGAACTCATTTTGACAATGCACCGGATCAACAATGCATCGGAAGCCACCCAGCATTAAAGCAATCGTTTCAGCTTACGTAGGATTAAGGGACCAGCGGGCGCTCGAAGATACGAGAGATCTTCGGCGCGAATTACTCCAATCCATGTCCGGCCCCGCAGCCAAGTACGTTCAGCATGATCTCCGATTGATCGAAGATGGCTTGGAAGAACTGCGCCAGCTGCATATCAGCTCTCCTTCTGAGCGTGCTCGGCCTCGGCGCGGAGCAGGGCGGTAAGGCTGGGATACTCTAACCATCGCGAGCGTAGCGATGACGCGCCCGACATAGCGGGCCGATCCGTCGGGCTTGCCGCGCCAGCTGAACAGCAGGACGGTGCTGCTGTGCCGGCGCAGAACGTGGCCGGCGCCATTACCGAACGACTTGCTCATGGGGTGGCGCTTCATGAGCTTCGCCAGCTCCGACCGGATAAGCATCTAAGCATCCCGGACGGGGACGTTCCTATTGTAGGCGAGGAGAGATTTGGCGGAGGTGAGCAACTTCACACTTCTGGTTTTCAGGCGGATTGGAATAGGCTGCCAGCTGCACAGGTCGGGAGCCTTCCAAGGCAACAGAGCTGACTGTCCAGCATGCCCGGCTGCCCCGGCGTCGGGCGCGCGAGCTCCGAGCTGCGCAGCACGTCCGGACGTCGACGGATCGGCAGCAATATTCGACAGCGACAGATGGCTGTCATCGCGGCCTATTACGAACCTGTCCCGCGATGGCTCCAGCACCCAGGCCGCCACGCCGGGCTGCGGTGGCCGATTGACGTAAACCGTTAAATCATGTTTCCCGGAAAGCGCGGTAGAAACTGTCGAACACCGGTTTCATGATGTACTCGAAAAACGTGCGCTCTCCGGTCTTGATGTAAACGTCGGCGGGCATCCCAGGTGTCGGGATAAAGTCGGGCACCCGTTTGACAACATCATCTTTGTCCAGGCGCACCCGAACGACGTAGAATTCCCGACGCATGTCACCGTCGGGATGTGGCTCGGCTTTTACCTCTGCGAGGGCATCCGCTGAGATGTAGATGACGCTGGCCCCAACCATTGGCGTGATGCGCTGGTTGAGCGCCGACAGCCGGACCAGCGCCTGCTGGCCTACGCTCACGTGTGAAATGTCATTGGGCCGCACATGTGCCTCGATAATGCGCTCGTCGGCGATCGGGAGGAGCTCAAGGATTACGGCCCCAGACGACACAACGCCGCCGGGGGTATGGAAGTTTTGCTTCACCACGATGCCGCGGACCGGGGAGCGGACATCGATGCGATCGACCACGTCTTGAGCAGCCCGAATCTGCTCCTCGACGTCATCGAGGTCCGCCTCGGTCTCGCGCAGCTCTTTGATAGCGTCCCGGAGCGCCGTCGAGTGGAGCTGGGCTATTTTCTCGTTCGCTTGAGCAATTCGTTCCTTGGAATCGGCGATCCGGCCGAGATATTCGCCTAGGTCTCCGCCGAGGCTGGCCTCGGAGCGTCGCAGCGCCAGCACATCGGTCTTGCGGACCAATTGCTGGCCAAGAAGCATATTCTTGTCCTTTAGCTCTTCGGCAAACAGAGCAATACGATCCTTGGTGGATTGCACTTGCGCCTGATACCCACGAACGCTTTCCTCAAGCCCGGCGATTTGCTTCCTGAACACGCTTTCCTCGGCGGCGCGACTATCTTGGCGCGCCCGCAGCTCGGCTCGTTGCAGCTCGAGAATCGCGTCGATCTCCGGGTCACGTGCGCGCCCGCGGAACGCGGCTGGAGTGTCGATCGTCTCTGAAGAAGTCATTTCGGCTCCGAGACGTGCCTTCATGGCGAGTAGTCGATACTTCTTCAACACCAGCCGCCTCAACTTGGATTTGGTAGCAGTGTCGTCCATGCGAACGAGCACCTGGTTCGGCTCGACGACATCACCTTCCTTCACCGCGATCTCGCGGATGATTCCGCCTTCGAAATGTTGGACCAGCTTGTTCTGTCCAGTAGCCACGAACGTGCCCGAGGCGACCACCGCACCGTTCAGCGGAGCGATCCCGGCCCAAACACCAAAACAACCGAGCCAAACCACCAGAATGGCGAGACCGGTGAAAATGGGCCACTTGGCGCTCAGCGGAATCCCCCGGTACCAATCGCCGGTGCTGCCATTTTCCGTTTTCATCCTGTCCTCCCGGTACGTCATCTCAGGGGCCAGAGGATTCGATGCGTGGCGGATGATCCGTCTTGTCTCCACCGGCTCCGCCGGTCGAACGGACCAAGCGATGCAACACTTCGCTCGGAGATCCGAATGCCTCTGCGCGTCCGGCCCGCAGAATCAGCACTTTGTCTACGCTGTTCAGCAGCGCGGGTCGCAAGGTCACGACGACGGCGGTGACGCCACGCTTCTTGGCGCGCTGCAGGGTCTCGGTTAGCGCCTGCTCGCCCGCCGCGTCGAGATTCGAGTTGGGTTCATCGAGCACGACGAGGCATGGGTTGCCGAAGAAGGCGCGCGCGAGCGCAATCCGCTGCTTTTGTCCGCCGGAGAGCGGCCCACCGCCGCGATCTAACGTGGTCTCGTACCCGTGCGGCAGCTGGCAGACCATGTCGTGGGTGCCCGATACCATCGCGGCCTGATAAATGCTTGCGTCGGGCAGGTCGCTGCGCATGCGGCAGATGTTCTGCTTGATGGTTCCGGGAAACAGCTCGACCTCCTGGGGCAGGTAGCCGGTATATTCCCCGAATTGCCGGCGATCCCAGTTGCGAAGCTCGGTTCCGTCCAGTCTGACCTTGCCGGCGGTCGGAACCAGGCAGCCCACCAGAATGCGCGCTAGCGTCGATTTGCCCGATCCGGACGGTCCGACAATGGCCAGGGACTCTCCGGGCGCAAGCTCGAGGGATACGCCATTCAGGACTGGTTCTTTCGACCCGGGCGGCAGGTACAGCACCCGATCGACCGTCAGGCGGCCTTGCGGCTTGGGTAGGCGCAGCTTCGGCGTTTCGTGTTGGAATGACTGCACCGCCTGGACGACGCGCGCATAGGCCGACCGCGCCTGAACGCAACTCCGCCACCCTTCGATCAGGCCCTCAAGCGGCTGCAGCGCACGACCGGCAATGATTGAGGCAGCAATCATCATGCCGCCGGTGATCTCCGCATGGAGAGCCAAATAGGCCCCGGTTCCCAGTATGGTGATTTGCGTCACGAGGCGGACGAACTTTGACCCGCCACTGATCCAGAAATTCCGGTCGAGTGCCTGTCCTTGCGCGGTCAGCGCTGGCGCCTGCCGATGACCCCAATGCAGAATGCTCTCGTTCAGCATCCCCATCGCATTGATCACCTGCGAATTTCGCGCCAGCGACTCGGCGGCTGCGTCGGCCTCGGCGGCATGCAAACTTGCCTGGCCGAGACGCTCCGAAGTTGCTTTCTGGTTGATCAGCGCAATCAGCGATAAGGCCAAGCCCGACACGAGGGCTAGATAGCCGAGATCTCGGTGAACGAGGAAGATAACTCCGAAATAGAGCGGCGAGAGCGGTGCATCCATCAACAGAAGCATGACGGGGCTGCTGATAAATCCACGCACCTGGTGGAGGCTGCGGATGCCCTGGATGGTCCCGCCCTCGCCAGCTCTGGCGTTGTTGATGCTGCTCGCCAGCACGGCGCCACCGAGCAACGCCTCCATCTTGGTCGCCAGACGACCCAGCACCTGCCGACGCAGTATGTCGATGATCGAGAGGACGCCGATGAACGCCAGCGCGAGGGCCGAGAGCATCAGCAGTGTTTCGAGGCTGCGGCTCGTCAGCACGCGGTCGGATATCTGGAACAGATACATCGGTAACGTAAGCATCAGCAGATTGACGACGACCGAAAAGGCCGCAACCGCAATCAGGTGTGCGCGCGCCGCCGAACGCCAGGCCGCCAGGGGGTTGACGGGTCCAACCTGCTCGCGCGCTTCGCCACCACTTGGTGCGACCGGGCGCTGATCCGGAAAATCGTCGCGCGGCGGATTGCTTAGTGGCTCGACGACCGCCATGTTCGGCCCCGCTATAGGATGGCGTGCTGATCCGTTGAATGTGTGGGATCCACGATGTCGGGAGGCGGCGGCGCCTGCTCCTGGACATCGGCAAGCTCCGGCGCTGAACTTTGCGGGGCCGATGTGGCGGAAGACACGGCGTCCGGCGCCGAAGTGCCGGCATCTCCGCTCAGCGCAACGCCATATTGGGTATATTGAGTTCCGCTGTAGAGGCTGCTTTCTGGAGGCGGCGGCGCGTCGTTCAGGGCAATCACGTCGCCTGAGAGATAGGTTGGGTTGACGGGCGCAGCGGACGCGGTCGGCGCGGTTTCAGGCACCTGGATCGGCGCGTCAGTCGAGGTGGCGAGCGCGAGCAGGGTGTCGGCCGGGAGTGACGCGTCGGTAGGCGCATCGCTCGGAGCAGCGGTCGTGACGATGGCCGGCTCGCTCGTGTTGACGTTCGACGCTGTAGTTGCAGGCGGGGCCTCGGTAGCTGAGGGCGACACGTCCGTAGCCGGATCACTCGGCGCGGCAGCCGTTGTTGCGACCGACCCAGACGTGTGAATGTCTGATATCGTACTCGCAGCGGCGTCGTTGGTGACGGCCGAGGCCGACACGTCATTGCCTGGATCGCTCGTCGCGTTAGCCGTAGTGGCGACCGGTTGCACGCCCGATGTGGTACTCGCAGGTGTATCGCTGGCGACGGTGTCGGTGGCCGGATGCGACGCGTCACTGACCGGATCGCTGGCAGTCGGAGAAGTTATAGCGGCCGACCCGGACGTTTGCACGTCCGATGTGGTATTCGCCGCAGCATCGTTGGCGACGGCGTCGGTGGCCGGATGCGACGCGTCACTGACCGGATCGCTGGCAGTAGGAGCAGTTATAGCGGCCGACCCGGACGTTTGCACGTCAGATGTGATATTCGCCGCAGCATCATTGGCGACGGTGTCGGTGGCCGGATGCGACGCGTCACTGACCGGATCGCTCGGCGCAGCAGCCGTGCTGACGACCGCGCCCGATGTGGGCACATCCGACGCCGTAGTCGCCGCAGGATCGCTGGTGATGGCCTCGATGGCCGGATGCGGCACGTCACTGACCGGATCGCTCGAAGCGGCAACCGTTGTCGCGGCCGCTCCCGATGTGGGCACATCCGACGCCGTAGTCGGCGCAGGATCGCTGGTGATGGCCTCGATGGCCGGATGCGGCACGTCACTGATCGGATCGCTCGAAGCGGCAACCGTTGTCGCGGCCGCTCCCGATGTGGGCACATCCGACGCGGTAGTCGCCGCAGGATCGCTGGTGATGGCCTCGATGGCCGGAGGCGACACATCACTCACCGGATCGGTCGATAAGGCGGCCGTTGTCGCGACTGCCCCCGATGTCGGCACATCCGACGCGGTACTCGCGGCAACATCGCTGGTGACGGTCTCAGTGCCTGCCGTCACCACCGGCTGCGCCGCGGTCTCAACCGGTGCGACCGCATCGACCAGGTCGTGACTGGCGCTGCCCACGCTGTCGGTCACAGCCGTCAGCACCGGCTGCGCTGCGGTCTCGACTGGCGCGACTGCATCAGTCAGGTCGTGGCTCACACCGCTCACGCTGTCGGTCACAGCCGTCACCACCGGCTGCGCCGCTGTCTCGACCGGAGCTACTGCATCAGCCAGGTCGTGGCTCACACCGCTTACGCTGTCTGTCACAGCCGTCACCACCGGCTGCGCCGCGGTCTCAACCGGTGCGACCGCATCAGCCAGGTCGTGGCTCACACCGCTCACGCTATCGGTCACAGCCGTCACCACCGGCTGCGCCGCGGTCTCAACCGGTGCGACCGCATCGACCAGGTCGTGACTCACGCTGCCCACACCGTCGGTCACAGCCGTCAGCACCGGCTGCGCCGCGGTCTCGACTGGTGCGACCGCATCGACGACCAGGTCGTGACTCACGCTGCCCACACCGTCGGTCACTGCCGTCACCACTGGCTGCGCCGCGGTCTCGACTGGCGCGACTGCATCAGTCAGGTCGTGGCTCACACCGCTCACGCTGTCGGTCAGCACCGGCTGCGCCGCGGTCTCGACTGGTGCGACCGCATCAACCAGGCCGTGACTCACGCTGCCCACACCGTCGGTCACAGCCGACATTGCAGGCTGCGCCGTGGCCGCGACCGGCGCGGCTGCATCAACCAAATCGTGACTCACAGTGCCCACGCCGTCGGTCACAGCTGTCACCAGCGGCTGCGCCGCGTTCTCGATTGGCGCGACCGCCGCATCAGCTAGGTCGTGGCTCACAACGCTTACGCTGTCGGTCACAGCCGTCACCACCGGCTGCGCCGCGGTCTCAACCGGTGCGACCGCATCGACCAGGTCGTGACTGGCGCTGCCCACGCTGTCGCTCACAGCCGACATTGCAGGCTGCGCCGTGGCCGCGACCGGCGCGACTTCATCAGTCAGGTCGTGACTGGCACTGCTCGCGGCATCGGTCACGGCCGTCAGCGCCGGCTGCGCCGCTGTCTCGATCGGCGCGACCGCATCAGCCAAATCGTGGCTCACGCCGCTTACGCTGTCGGTCACGGCCGTCACCACCGGCTGCGCCGCTGTCTCGACCGGCGCGACTGCATCAGCCAGGTCGTGGCTGGCACTGCTCACGGGATCGGTCACAGCCGTCACCACCGGCTGCGCCGCGGTCTCGACCGGCGCTACGGTATCAACCAGGTCTTGACTGGCGCTGCCCACGCTGTCGGTCACAGCCGTCAGCACCGGCTGCGCTGCGGTCTGAACTGGCGCGACTGCATCAGTCAAGTCGTGACTGGCACTGCTCACGGCATCGGTCACGGCCGTCAGCGCCGGCTTCGCCGCTGTCTCGACCGGCGCGATGGCATCAGCCAAATCGTGGCTCACGCCGCTTACGCTGTCGGTCACGGCCGTCACCACCGGCTGAGCCGCGGTCTCGACCGGCACGACTGCATCAGCCAGGTCGTGGCTCACATCGCTCACGCTGTCGGTCAGCACCGACTGCGCCGCGGTCTCGACCGGCGCGACTGCATCAGCCAGGTCGTGGCTGGCACTGCTCACGGGATCGGTCACAGCCGTCACCACCGGCTGCAATACGGTCTCGACTGGCGCGACTGCATCAACCATGTCCTGACTGGCGCTGCCCACGGTGTCGGTCACAGCCGTCAGCACCGGCTGCGCTGCGGTCTCGACCGGTGCGACCGCATCAGCCAGGTCGTGGCTCACACCGCTTACGCTGTCGGTCACGGCCGTCACCACCGGCTGCGCCGTGACCTCGACCGGCGCTACCGCATCGGCCAAATCGTCGCTGACACTGCCCACGCTGTCGGCAACAACCGTCAGTGTCGGCCGTGCTGCGGCCTCGACCAGCCCGGCCGCATCAGCCAGGTCCTGGCTCACACTGCTCACGCTGTCGGTCAGAGTTGTCGCTGCGGTCTGCGCCGCGGTCTCGACCGGCGCGACCGCATCAGACAGGTCATGAGTTATGCAGCCGAGCTGGGGTGTGGACGCCATCATGAATGGGCTAAATAGGCTTCCAGGCACGTTGGACGGCTCGGACTCAAGCATTAGCTCGGCAGGCGGTTGATCGAGCCCAAGCTGCGAGTTAATTGACACCGAATAGGCAGAGCTGTCGTCGGGTGCGCCATCACTGTCGTGACAACAATGATGATGATGATGATGATGATGGTAAGGATAATCGGCATCATCGCCGCTCCGTCCATCTTCGCCTCCCGTGGCGACAGCGACCCCTTCACCGAGGGTTGCGCTCAGCTTAGTCACATCTTCATGCGGCGGCGCTGCAACCCCGATTGGATCGATCTGAGGCGCACCCACTGCCCCGGAGCCGGCGACCTTATTGGCTGCCGCATTCTCTGCGCTCGTTTTCCAGTGATCAGTCAGCTGTGCATCGTCGTTCGTCGAATGCGGTGCCGCGCCGTTCTGCGCAGTGGTCGCGTCTTCCTCGGCCGCCGCCACGCCGCTCGCCGTGGCGGAGAAAAACTCTTTGCCGGCTATCAGCGGGGCAATGAAGAACGACCAAGTCAAGAAACCAAATGAGCCGGTTCGCTTGTCTGCACGCCGTATTCCGGCCTCGAAATTCTTACGACGTTGCTCGATTAGATCGCGCTGTTCGATTTCGTTCATGACTACCCGCCCATATCGTTTCCTCTTTTCCCGCCTCCAGCCAGCATTCGAGAGCCGTGTGACCCCCGTTGTCGAGTCATCAACTGTCGTGGGACGTGTCCACGGGCGCGTCGAGATGCCCTACGTCCAGGTGATCCGCGATGCTCAGCTGGCTGATGGCGTAATCGAGCGCATCGTCAGGCGACATTGCAGCGAGCGCGGCATGGGTGTCCGAATGATCCAGGCCTTGTGAGCCGAACTCAGCATGGGAGCTGAGATCAGTGTGAGAGAAGTCGAACTTGGCCAGCGCTTCACCCGGGTCGTTGCCGCCGACCTCGGACGGGCTGCTGTCGCCATGTTCCGATCCGAGATTGTCCGGAAGGTTACTCACCGACATCTCTCGCTCCTCCTTTGGTGATCGCGACGGTCGGCAGGCAACGCCCTAGCTAGACCGCGCCATCACCCTTATCGGCGCCGCACGCCGATGGATGCAGCGGCGAAAAAAATACATTCACGCGGTCATTCCAACTGCCGGCGCATGGCCATGAGCTCTCTCCGGATCCAAGCCTTGACAGTGCCTACGGGAACTCTGAGGTATTCAGCTATTTCTTCATGCGTGCGTCCGTCGATAATCGCCAACAACACGCTCGCGCGGCGGTTTGGCTCCAGCTGATCAAGCATCGCTCGGAGCGCCATACTGTCTGGGATGCAGAACGCCGGATTTGGAATCATTTGTTCCCGCTCGCAGATGGCGTTCAGGGTAGCGTCCTCTAGTGCGAGCTCGCGCCTCGCGTTCGCTAGCGTTTTGAGTGCCGTGTTGCGGACAATCGCGTAGATCCAGCCGCGCGCGGATCCGCGCGCAGGATCAAAGTCTTCGGCGTGTCGGAGAATCTGCGCGAATGCCTCGTGAATGACGTCCTCGGCGCGCGACATGTCGTGCACAATCCGGTGCGCCACCGCGTGCAAGTGGTCCTTCTCCCGGGCGTAAATCTCGCCGACCGCCGACTGCGACCCACAGGCGCAGTCGAGCAGCGCCCTCTCGTAATTAAGTTCCGTCTGGCATCGCGATGTGTCTTGCTGCGCTGCGCTGGCGCGAGCTGGCTCGACAAACTGCATAACTTCATGGGACATGCGTGCCTGCCGGCGACTTGCATTTCAAGCAAATGCGAAATGCTTTTTGGCGTTCAAACGAGGTGGCCAGGACTTCGTTCCGACGGGATTCGGTGTTCCTCAATTTTTTTTTAAAGCTGATCGTGCGCCTCTTCGGTGCACGCTCTCAACTTGGTACCTGGACGATCAACGGCAGTCGGCGCGCCACACTTCAAAAGCCTTCCGGCTCCCGTAGGCAATGTCGAGTGCACTGTAACTTGTGGCAGCCGCGCAATAGCACTGCATGCGTGGGCATCGATACCATACGAGGCCGTTGAGTCTTCGACCCGTGCTGAGGCTGGGAGGAAAACGTCTTCATCGAATATGTCGTGTTCGATTCGGCAGTTGATTCGGACCGGCGCGATGACAAACGCGAATCAATAATAGCGCCTCGCAATGCCGCACAGAAAATTTGTCCGACAGTGCATCCGGTTTGGCGTCTAGCAGCTAGTGATAACGTGGCAACCATTACACCGAATAATCTCGCCACTGAAGAAAGGACACCAACATGCACGAGATGACCTTTGCTCACCCTATCGAACTCTCCAATGAGCAGCTCGACCTCGTCGCCGCCGGCGGCACCCGCGACTGTAACAGCGGCTGCAACACTGGCTGCAACGGCGGCGGCGTCACCATCGGTATCGGTATCGATATCGACCTCGATGTCAATGTCTCCCTGGGTAAACAAGAGAAGTGCTGGTAAGATGAGTTGGCGAACCGCTTCCCCATGGCGGAAGCGGTTCTCCACCACCTTGTACGGTATCAGCCCACAGGGACTTGTTGTGGCTATCCCGTTATCCCTTAATCCCTTGGATTCACGAATAAGAGCGCACGGTGCATAGATGGCGGCACGCCCAGCTCTATTTCGCCAGGAAGCAATCGACTTTTTGCGCCAGCGCCATAGCTGGGGTGAGGTGGTCGCGCTGCAGCCATTATCGACCACGATCCTGAGCTGGAGTTTTGCGGGGGTCATCGTACTCATTGTTTGTTTCTTATCGATTGCGTCATACGCCCGCAAAGAAACCGTAGTCGGCTATCTCACGCCAAGCTCCGGCACGGCCAAAATTTTCGTGCCACAGCAGGGCTTCATCAAAGAGATAAAGGTGAAGGAGGGGCAGGAGGTCGCGGAGGGCGACCCGCTGCTGACCGTGGTGACCGCCCAAATCACTGCCAATGGCAATGATGTCAATGCCACCGTGCTCGAAGTTCTGAGGCAGCAACGCAATGTGGTCGAGCGGCAGATCGCTGCGGAAGAGCGGCGGACCACCTCGGAACGGGATCGGCTTGCTTCGTCGATCAACGGAATGGAAGGAGAAATTGCCCAGCTCGAGGACCAACGGAACATTCAGAACGAACGGCTGAAGCTGTCCGAGGGGTTCGTAGCGACGGGCGCCAAGCTGACCGCAAGCGGAACTTTGGCGCCGATCGAGCTGAAGCGCCGCGAGCAGGCCGCACTCGAGCAAAAGCAGAGCGTGGTGTCGCTCGATCAGCAGATCACTGCACGACGGAGCCAATTGACCGACACCCGGCATGCGCTCGAGCAACTGCCGGCCGTCGTTGCCGAGCGGGTTCGCGTCCTGCGTAGTGATCTCTCCTCGATCGAACAGCGCGTCGCCGAGGTGAACGGACGGCAAGCTTACGTGATCAAGGCGCCGACGAGTGGGCGGGTGTCCACGCTGCAGGCGACGGTCGGCCAGGTCGCTGATCCCAGACAAATGCAGCTCGAGATCATCCCCCTCGAGGCGCAGTTGCAGGCGCAGCTATTCTTTCCGACGCGTGCCTTTGGTTTCGTGCGGCCCGGCCAGCCGGTGAGATTGCTGTACGATGCATTTCCCTATCAGAAGTTCGGCGCCTATGGCGGCAGCGTGACAGAAGTCTCGCACGCCGTCCTGACGCCTAATGAAACCACTGGGCCGATCACACTGAAGGAACCGGCATACCGGGTGACGGTGGCGCTCGATCGGCCCGACATCGATGCCTATGGGCGCAAGATGCCGCTGCAGCCGGACATGCTGCTCAGGGCTGACGTCATTCTGGAGCAGCGCTCGCTAATACGGTGGCTGCTCGATCCGGTGTTAAGCGCGAGGATGTAGCTGCATGCACGGAATGTTGAATTTTAGTGGACGCAGGGTGCTCCCGGTCATCAGGCAGACCGAGGCGACGGAATGCGGACTGGCATGCCTTGCGATGGTCGCGTCCTATCACGGCCATCGCACCGACATGAATACGCTGCGGCGGCGGCATCCGGTATCGCTGAAAGGTGTGACGCTCCGCGACCTCATTGAGATCGCAGCTCATCTGGGGTTGGGCTGCCGGCCGCTGCGAATCGAGGTTGGCCATCTCGGGCAATTGCGGCTGCCGGCGATCTTGCATTGGGACATGGCTCATTTCGTCGTCCTGAAGGCCTACAGAAAAAAAGGCATCGTGGTGCACGATCCGGCCGCTGGCGAGAAATGGTTTCCTATCAAAGAAGCCGCGCGACATCTCACCGGGGTCGTGCTCGAGCTCTCGCCCACCGAGGCGTTCTGCCGCACCGACGAGAGGGTGCGATTGCCGTTCTCGGTATTCTGGAGCGGCATGAGCGGCAGCACTCATTCGCTAATTCAGATATTGATCCTATCGCTGGTGATCGAAAGCCTTATCTTGGCCGCCCCCTTCTACATGCAGCTCACGGTCGATGAGGTGATCGCCAGAGGCGATGCTGATCTCCTGGTTGTGCTCGGGCTGGGGTTCGCGCTGCTCCTGCTGATCAAGGTAGGCTCGACCGCGACGCGCTCATTCATTGTTCTCATTCTGCAGAACACGTTGAGCTTTCAAATTGGTGCGCGGCTGTTTCATCATCTTTTGCGTTTGCCGCTGTCGTTCTTTGAGAAGCGCCACATAGGCGATATTCTGTCGCGCTTCAACTCGATCGAGCCGATCCGCAACATGCTCGCCGAGGGCTTGATCACCGGCCTGATCGACGGCCTGATGTCGGTGCTGATGCTGGCCTTGATGTTCACCTACAACGTCCAGCTCGGCTGTATCGTCCTGTTCGCGTTCGCTCTCTATGCGGCGGTACGGCTCGCGTTGTTCAGGATGTTCCGGCGACGGAGCGAAGCGATCATTCATAGCAAGGCAGACGAGAACTCCACCTTCATCGAAACGCTGCGGGCGGTGCAGAGCCTGAAGCTATTGAACCGGGAGAACGAGCGGGAGAGCCAGTGGCTGAATCGGTATGCTGCCTACGTCAATGCCACCGTGAGGCTAGGCCGGGCGAAGATCAGCTTCAAGGCGATGAACGACACGATATTCGGGCTGGAGAACGTCATCACCATCTATCTCGCCGCTCGCCTCGCCCTCGACAACCTCATGACGGTCGGCATGATCTTCGCGTTCGTCAGCTACAAGATGCAGTTCGCCGAACGCACAGCGCTGCTGATCGAAAAGCTGGTGGACCTGCGCATTCTCGGACTGCACCTTGAGCGCCTCGCCGACATTGCGCTCACCCCGCTCGAGCGCGGCCACGACCAGAACCTGTCCTATATGCGACCGATCCGCGGCGCCATCGAACTGCGCAACGTGTGCTTTCGCTATGCCGAAGGCGAGCCGCTCATTCTCAATAATGTCAACCTGTCGGTCGCTCCCGGACAATTCGTCACGATCATGGGGCCTTCTGGGTGCGGCAAATCAACGCTTGTCAAGATCATGCTGGGGCTGCTTGAGCCCACGAGCGGAGAGGTTCTGATCGACGGCGTCCCGTTGTCCCAGCTCGGAGCGCGCGCCTATCGCGAGCAGATCGGCGCGGTTATGCAAGAGGATCAATTGCTGTCGGGATCGATCGCCGACAACATCTGCGTGTTCGAGACCACATTCGATCTTCAAGGGATGACCGAGTGTGCGCGGATCGCCGGTATTCACGACGACATCATGGCAATGCCGATGAGCTACAACAGTCTGATCGGGGACATGGGAAGCTCGCTGTCGAGCGGGCAGAAACAGCGAGTGCTGCTGGCGCGGGCGCTCTATCGCCGGCCAAAGATCCTGTTTCTGGACGAAGGTACCGCGCATCTCGACACCGACAAGGAGAGGGAAATCAACGCCAATCTGCGGCAGCAGAACATGACGCGCGTGAGCGTGGCGCATCGCCCCGAAATCACTCACGGAGCCGACATGATTCTCCATCTTGCGCCGGCGGCCGCCCCGTTGCAGGTCGGGGTCACAAGCCAAACGCCAACGGCCGCGCCGGGTGGCGATGCTGCTGTTGCTAAGCGGCTGGAGGCAAGCGAGCATTCGACCGAGCAGCAAGCCGACGATCCGGTGTCCGGCCGGAGCGATGGCAACAACGATTGTGGCCAACCGCGCAAGGAAGACTGTGAGCCGCAGAAGGATCCTTCCGATGTCGATCTGGCTGGCGATGGCGGCAAGCGGGGCAGCTATCGCAACGCGGGTGAAGCGCTCGCCAACACCGATTTCTCAAGGTGCTGACTCGCGGAATCGTACTCGCCCGAAAAAGAGCATGGCGCCTCACAGAGGTCCGCGAAGGGGCGTTCGCGGTCGGTGATGTCGCCCGCGTCCTCTTGAGCATCGACAATTTTGCCACTGTGGTGATTGCTATGCGTGAGTTTAGCGCACCTCGTACCGCCATCGGTTTGGCGCCGGCATCGAGTTTGCGATCGAGCGCGGCTCGCTCTAGCTGCACGAGAGCGGCACCTATGTGAGGCTGCTGCCGCCGGGCGAAGAGTCTGTTCAAATAGGAAATTCCGCGCCGGATGATGCCAAACGGCGTGCGCCGCCCTTAGTCCGGTGCGTCGGGCGGTCGCGGTGCGTCTCGGCTCCAGCCCCAGATGCCTGGGCCCATGCGTACTCCGCAAGTTCCGATTCGCCTTGGGACAAAGTGCGCCTAGGATTGACGCCGATCATTGGAGTTCTCGCGTCTGGCCTCGAACGGGCGTTCATGAACCTAACAACCTGCGAACAAAGCCAAGGGCGCCTTAAAAGAGGGCGCTGGTAAGCTCACCGGCGACAAGGAAATGGAACGCGAAGGCCACGCCGACAAGGCAAAAGGTGACCTGCACAAGGCCGCGGGCAACGTCAAAGATGCCGGGCGCAATGCGGCCGATAGCCTTAAGAAGTAACCCCCGAGAAACGGCCGCTATACCTGACCGCCCCCAACAGGAGGCTGCAACGGTGCCGAGTCAAGAACAGCCTCGTACAGATTATCTTTGAACCTCCTCCGAATTGATGGACACCCGTAGTAGGCTCGAAGAGCCAGGAGGTGTCGGATGGAAGGACGTCAACGTCGCTCGTTTACCGATGACTACAAGCGGCAAGCGGTTGATCTCGTAGCGTCTAGCGGTCGCTCGATCGGCTCGGTTGCCAAGGAACTTGGCTTGCGTGATTCCGTGCTACGGCGGTGGGTGGAGCAGCGAGGGGCCCGGCTGGAGCCGACGGCGGCGGCGCGGCGCCCCGCAACGCAGGCGACGCTGCCGTCGGCGGACCACGCGGCGGAGATCGCTCGTCTGCAGCGCGAGAACGACCGGCTGCGCATGGAGCGCGATATTTTAAAAAAGTCCATTGCGATCTTTGCTGGAGTTCAGAAATGAGATTTCGCTTCATCGAAGATCGCCGCGCCGACTATCCAGTGACGATCATGTGCGACGTGCTTGGCGTCTCGCCTGCTGGATATTACGCCTGGCGAGCGCGCCCTGAGAGCCAGCAGGCCATTGCCAACCGTGAGCTCGTCGACGACATCAAGCGGGTTCATCGCGACACAAACGGCCGCTACGGCAGCCCGCGCATCCATGCCGAGCTGAGAGCCCAAGGCCGTGGAGCGAGCCGTGGTCGCATCGAGCGGTTGATGCGTCGTCACGGTATCAGAGCCATCATGGCGAGGCCGCGACGGGTGCGCACCACCGACAGCCGTCACGATTTCCCGATCGCGGCGAACTTGCTCGAGCGCAACTTCGTCGCCGCCGCGCCGAACCGCATCTGGCTCGCCGACATCACCTATGTCCAGACTGATCAGGGCTGGCTCTATCTGGCCACGGTCATGGACCTCTACAGCCGCAAGATCGTCGGCTGGGCGATGGCGGATCATTTGCGCGCCGAGCTGCCTCTGGCGGCGTTGCGGATGGCAATCGCGGCGCAGCGGCCAAATGCCGGCCTGATCCACCATTCCGATCGCGGCGTTCAATATGCCTCGGCGGATTATCGCAAGCTGATGCAAGCCACCGGCCTCAGAGCCTCGATGAGCCGCAAGGGCGACTGCTATGACAATGCCCCGATGGAGAGCTTCTTTCACACGCTCAAGACGGAGCTCGTTCACCACCGGCACTATGAAACGCGGGCAGAAGCCACACGGGATCTCTTTGCCTATATCGAGGGCTTCTACAATCGAGTTCGCCGTCACTCCGCCATCGGCTTTATCAGCCCGATCGAGATGGAGCTAAAAGCAGCTTAACCCTGTCCATTTTTTCGGTGGAGGATCACTTGAGCGATCACTTTCAGTAGGTCGCTTACGAGTTCAGACTCAGTGCAGCCCATAAAACCCGCCCGAGCGCGCAAGCTGGTCAAAGTGTCGCGGCTTAAGGTAAGTGGCGCTCCGGGCCGCGAGCAGCGCTACGCTCGCGATGGTGTGGAGTATCCCAGCCTTGCCGCCCTGCTCCGCGCCCTAGAGGCCGAGCACGCTCAGAAGGAGCACTGATGCGCGCCTGGCGGAGCTGTTCCAGCCCATCTTCGATCAATTGGAGATCATCCTGAACGTACTTGGCTGCGGGACCGGACATGGATTGGAGCAATTCGCGCCGAAGATCTCTCATGTCTTCGAGCGCCGCTGGTTCCTTAATCCTGCGTAAGCTGAAACGATTGCTTTAATGTACAGATATAGAGATAACACTACGCCATGCTCACTCCCCACAAACTCACCAGCAACTTATCCATGACCAAGCGTCTCCGTGGCGCGAACCGCCATCGCGCGATGTGATTGACAGAAGGCCTGGAGGAAGCGACAACGCTCGACGTTGCGGACGGAGAGTCGACTCCCCACCAGGCTGGTAGGTGGTGCTCGGCAAAAGCACTACCTACCAATCCCGTTACCTGATGCGTTCCTTGACGGGAAGGGCGTGGCGGAATAAGCGCATAACTTATCCCGCGGTGATTTTAAGTCATCGATTGTTCGTCTTTGGGCTTGATTTCCGAATCCAGCAAAGTAATCCGCCCGCTGCCTTGATATTGAATAACTTTCTTCGGCCTTGCCAGCGTTCAATCGAGGCCGCCCCTGGCCGGGGCCTCACCGCCCGACGATTATGATTCGTGAGAGGCCATGGCGGAGACGTTCACGCGCCGAATCGGCGCATCCTGTCAGCCCTGGCGTAGCGCGCGCTCAACCGCGCGCGGGCTCCGCCAATGAACGTGATTGTCAAGACGACGCCGAGCACGTAGGAGCGCGCCGCCTCAAGCGCGCGCGGCAACCCCGGAGCAGCGGCGATTGCCGCATGGTCGGCGAGGGCTTCGCCCTACCAATCCAGGTCCGCCGCGCCGCCTGGCTCCGCCGGGTTGCCGGTAGGTTTGCCGGTTACTGCCGGTGGACCAGGGAAGGGCACCACGTCGCGGTCCGCCGCCCGGATCACTTCCTTGGCCATCCGCATCGGGTCGAACCCAAGATTTGCGACCGCCTCGGCCACGCCCTGCCGCTCCAGCTCGGCGACGATCGCCTCAGCCACCTTCATCAGTCTTGCCATCTCCGCCGGGGTCTCGCTCATGATCGTGTCCTCACATGGTGCCACGCTCGCCCTGGGTGGCGAGCGCTTCGCGCTACGGACTCCTCAGCGCTATCGCGGCGTCGATCAGCTCGGGCTGGCGCACCAGCAGCGCGGCCACGCCGACCAGCAGCAGCATCCCGGCCACCATGATGGCAATGGCGATCCAGATCCTGTCCTCCATCAGGGCCCGCCTACCTTCCCTTCAGGCGCGCCCGTCTTCGGATTTTTTTCCTAGCGGACCAGCATGACCGCGAGGGCGGCCACGAAGCCGACCACCAGAAGGCTGCCGGCGGTTACCGAGATCCAGTCGATTTGGTGAAGATGAATCCGCATTGGTGTGACCTTCCCGTGAGGCGTCGCCGCTGCCGCAACGGGGCAAAGCGGTTTAGGCGGCGGCGCGCCGGGGCGCGGTTGAAGTCCGCGCTCTCTCCCCATTTAACGGCCGCCCGGCCGGTGCCGTTCCTGATGGGACGCCTAATCTTTGAGCGCGCCTTGGCGATTTGCGAAACTCAGGAGTTTTGCAAGAAACTCCTAGGCATGGAAAATCAATGTGTTACACTTTGCGGAAGTTACTTGCAAAAGTGGGGCGCGAAATGGCAACCCTTGGATACGCAAGAGTGAGCACGCGAGACCAGCACTTGACCGGCCAGCTCCGAGCCCTAAAGGCGGCCGGCGCCACCACGATATATCGCGAGAAGGTTAGCGGCGTCCGGGCCGATCGGCCCCAGCTCGCGAAGCTCATGTTGGCGCTTCAGGCTGGTGACGTCGTCGTGGTGACGAAGCTGGATCGGCTCGGCCGCTCGACGCGCGAGTTGTTGTACCTAATCGAGCAGATCGGCGCGGCCGGCGCGGCGTTCCGGAGCCTCGGCGACCCGTTGTTTGACACGACGTCGTCGCAGGGCCGGCTTCTCCTGGCCGTGCTGGCCGCAATCGCATCGTTTGAGCGCGATTTGATCCGCGAGCGCACTAGCGAGGGGCGGAAGCGCGCAATGGCCGAGGGGCGGAGGTTCGGCCGGAAGCCGAAGCTGACACCCCACCAGCGCGCCGAGGCCTTGAAACGCCGGGCCGCTGGCGAGATGCTGGCTTCGATCGCCAAGAGCTATGCGGTCGACATCAGCATGATCTCGCGCCTGGCCGAATAGGGAGGGCCGACCCATGACCGATTTGGTGCAACGATTGCAATCTGAGCGATCCCCCATCTGCCTCGAGGCAGCACGCGAGATCGAGCGCACGGGCTCGATGCTGCGCGAGGCAAAAGCCGAGATCGTTCGTCTGCGCGATGCCAAGCGCCGCGCTATGCAGGTCGCCGACGAGCGCGCGAAAGAGGTAGTCGACTTACGCATGCAACTCGCCAAGAGCTTTGCGGTCGACGTATCGATGATTTCGCGGCTGAGTCGAAAGTCTACGGATCGTTAAACGCCGCTATCACGAGCCGTCGATCCTTGAGCTTGACGAGAACCTGGTGGCTAACTGGGAATAGCGTGGGTCAGACCGTGTACCGCATTCAGGCTGATCCGGCCGCGAAGGCCGTGCTGGCAACAGAGCGCCCCAATCCCAGGCTGAACCTTTCGCCCAGATGATCTCTCGTCTCCGCTGAAGTTACCCTGATGGCACTTCAGACAGGGCCGGCGGTCCGTTCCACCCATGCTAGGAGAGGTGATGTTGCCTGACTTCGCCGGGCTTCATGTCCTCAGCCCTTCAACTTCAATCGCGCCTTACCAAGCGGGGTCGTCTGCCCTCGGTGCGGCGACGGGGTCGCGGTCTAGCGACGAGCGCCGCGAAGGCGATGATCCCCGCGACATCAACTGCGATTGCGTAGGTTTCGTACAGCAACAAAGTGTCCCCGTGTGTTACCAGCGTCCGCAGCCTAGCGATTCCTCGATCTCCGTTCGGTTCGATTGCTGACACTGCCGCGCTCCGCGGCTCGCCCAGCGCGTGGCGTGGGTCGCCCGGCCCTTCGACCGGCAAGATGGAAGGTCCACTCAGCGACCCCCGCACGGGCGCCCAGGCCCCCTGCATAAGTGGAACAACCCTCCGCGTCTGCACCAAATGGGTGCAAAACTGATCCATGCCCCGCGGCCCGCAGACCTTCCGCCAGATCGACGTCAAAAGGGCCGTGCTGGCCGTGATGGCGGCCGGCCTGCCGGTCGCGCGGGTCGAGGTCTCGCCCGAAGGGCGAATCATTGTCATTGCCGGCCGGCCGGGGCAGGATGCAGGCTCAGCAGAGGTCAATGAGTGGGATGCTGTCAAATGAAACGCCGCAACCCGCCTTTCGTGCACGAGTACCAGACCCAGCACGGCACCACTGCCTATTACCTGCGAAAGCCGGGATACCCGAAGGTTAGGCTGCGCATCCCCGACGGATGCCGGCCTTGGTCACCGTCATTTATCTCGCCAAGTCGACCCAAACCGTCGCGCCAGCCTTGAAAGCGCGCATCCAAATTATCAATCGGAAAGGGCAGGCGCGTCGAAATGCAGGCCGGCTTAGTGTTCGGCTGCGCACATAATTCGTAGGAGCGCGATTGCACCGAAACAACGTCTGCATGGGTTGATGCCGCCGACCTAATGACGCTAGGCTGCCCGAGCAAGCGCAAGACATAAGGGAGGGCCGCGATGTCCATCGACGACCGCCACCGTGACAAGAACGGTGAGATCAGCAAGAAGCACGGCAACACCCTTATTCGTACACTGCGCAAGATTTACGGCAACACCTTCGCCGCCGGCCACCCGGAGACAGCGAAGCTGGGTGAAGTGTTCCAGCATCTCAATGAGACATCGCTAAGCCAGCTGGTTCACGATCACAAAAACGGGCACCTCGAAAAGAAAATCAAAAAGGTAGAATAGCTCGCCATCCGCTCGGCTTGCGTTGAGAGAAGGCTTTTCGGAAGGCTCGCAACGTGCCAAGGCCGACGAGGTCTGGCCTGGCATCGCTCGCACCTATGGGCTGGCGAAGAAATACAAGATCAGGTGGCCTGGCCCGCAAGTGTTGACGCCACCACGGGCTGCTCCTTAACAGCCCGCCGGATTGCCCCTCGGGCTCGTACAGTTCATGTGCCTGATCAAAGAGGTAGCTTAGAGCGCGCACGTAGTCGTTGCGCTGGTTTTTCCGAGCAAACGATGCGGCGAGGCGAGCTTCGATTTCGGCGGACAGGCTTCGTCCGGTACGTTTTGCCTCCGCCTCTAACCGCCCACCATTGTGGGGCTTTCCCTGCGGCCTTGGGATGCCTCGCCCGCTGACGTGCCAGACGAAGGGCCATGCGGCTGGAACGGCAACCTGTATGCCGACAGCTGGGCGTGCGCCCAAAAGCTGCGGCGAGGCCGCAGAACCAGCGATAGGCGAGATTGAGCTGAACCTCGCGGCATAGTGCGCGCTCCGAGCGGATCGCGAATACGCCAAGGATGAGCATCCGGATCATCAGCTCCGGATCGACCGATGGTCGGCCAGTGTTGGAGTAATGCGGCGCAAGCTCGACGCGCACCCACGACAGATCGAGAACTGCCGCAATTTGCCGAACCTGATGGTCGTCCGGCACTACGGCCTCGAGGTCGAACGCATAGAACAGATGACCCTGCTCGCCTTGCGCCGCCCCATCATCGAATCTCTCCGTCGATAGCCGCTTCTTCGACGGAATCACGGTTCGCACCGCTCCTCAAGGTAGTTCTGCAACAAAATCCCCCGAAAGCGGACCGCGGCTGAGCGATTTGTGAGTAACGGGCGCTTAGGCCAGCCGCTGCCATGACGCGATATAGTGCGGCGAGCTAATGCGTAAGCATGTAGGTGCCCCCGATCAGATGCTGATGCTGATGCTACCGGTTCGCGAATGCATTGCCGTTTTGAATTGAGCAGGTGGCACCCAATGTTTCTACTGAGAGAACCTCGCGCACGACGCCATCGAACCCCTGGCGCTTAATGGTTTTGCCGTTCTCTTTGCCAACCACAACGGCCACGGTGCAGCTGGAGTAGCTGCTATCGAAGGTCGCGACGGCGCGCATCGCGCCCGAACCGCCGCCGCCCGCATAACCGCGGTAGGCGACAAGCTGGTTGCCCTCAAATCGCAGCCCTCTGGCTTCACCGATTCCGGTTTTCGCCGCGTTCGGGTCGACATCTCCGCCCTGGGTGCGCCTCCCGATCGATCGCGACGAGTACTCGAACAACCGACCCAATGAGCTAATGTAGATAATGTACTTGATGTCGTTGCGGGTCTGCCTCTCCTTTCCATTGGGATCGCGCACAACAGCCTGTGCGGTCCAACTCAACGTAACCGTTTTGTTCATCAGTTGTTGCGGAGCAGCCGTCGCTGGAGCCGCTCCCATCCACACGAGGCCGATGAAAACAACACTAACGGCTGAACGGGCCAAACCCATGTGAACCTTTCCTCTACACCCCAATGAATCTAAATTCTTTTGCGCCTCCGCCGAAAAGGCGGCCACCCTGGCGTCCTGTATGTCCCGTTGGACCGGGCATAGCCTCAAACAAGGAGGGCGAGTCGTGGGTCATCATACTGAGGTCTCTGTCGGAATCGACACGTCAAAATCGAACGGAATGGTCACTCGCAATAGGTCTTCCCGCCGAAGCTGAAGCATTTTCCACCCACCGATGGCCGAGGGGCCTGTACCTTCGGCGACTGCTCGCGAGCGAGCTCGCGCGGCTTTGGCGGCGGCTCTGATCGCTTCTCGCATTCCCCGTTCGAGTTCAGAAAATAGTCCTTCCCGCAGCTGATCTGAATGCAAAGATCGCCGTCAACCCGCTGTCCTTTGGCGCAGATCAGTGGACAAACCCGGTCCTTCCTGCCGCGTACGGTGTCCAGCGCGTCCAGGCTCGCAACCTTGATGTCAAAGTTTGTTTTCGCATACTGGTTGAACAGAGCGAGCGCCTTTCTGGATCTGTCATCCCAGCGGCCCTCGCTGCTCCCTGGATCACAGCCGACGCGTTTGAGGTGGGCTTGCAGTAGCCGCGCGACATCGGAGGCATCGATCTGGGGCGAAGGAAGCGGGGGAGCCTGTGGGACTGGTGCGGGCGCGAGGGAAGACATTTTCGCCGCTTCCTCTCTGGCCTCTCGTCTGGCGCGCTCGACCTGCGCCTGGGCGTCGGCAGCGGCCTGACGGCGGATGTCCTCAAGCTGCTTGCGGGCCTCTTCGGCCTGCTGCTGCGCCAACTCAACCTGCTTTCTCGCATCGTCCAGCTCTTTCTTGGCCTGTGCAGCGAGCTGGCGGCGGCTTTCCTCAAGCTCCTTCTTGGCCTGCTCGGAAATTTTCTGCTTGGCCTCCGCTGTCTGACGCGCGCTTTGCTCTTCCAGCTGCCTGCGCAGGTCCTCGGCCTTCTGCGTCGCCTGGACTTCGGCGTTTCGTCGCGCTGCGTCAGCCTTTTCTCGCGCAAGCTGCGCTTCCTGCAGCTTGGTCAGCTGCGCTCGTGCGAGATCCGCATATAGTCCGCTTCCGTGGGCGGCAAGGAATGAGCGCCAGGCGTCCATCGTGCTGACCTGCGCCGCCAACTCGTAGTCGACGCGCGCAGCCGTATCCAAGTCGATCTGCTTGGGAACCAGCGCCATCGTCTCGCCGCCAAGCGAGCCGTAGACAAAGGGTTCCTGACGGTTCGCAGTTGCCTTGAGGACTTCGTCGCGGATACGCCCGAATGCGAGGCGAAGGTCCAGGCCCGGCTCAGCGATATTTCTGACGAGCGCCGTCGCGAATGGGCTGTGCTCGCCATCCCCGTCGCTTGCGACCGCGCCGGCCTTCGCTGCGAATGCGATCAGCGTGTCCGACATCGCGGGCTCGACCTTGGCAAGACCGCGGCCAATCGAACGGCTGGAAACGGTTCGTCTCATCGTTTTGGCGAACGGATTATCGCGGCACGCGTCGAGAACGATGAGCTTGAGCCGCTTCGCACCCTCCAGCCCCTTCAGAACGCGGTCAAGCGAGATGGTCTCGTCCTCGATATCAAAGTCGCTCAACAGCTTGGCGTCGGCGGGAATGAGATAATTGACCCCGTCGACTTCGATGCCATGCCCGGCGTAGTACACCACCGCGATGTCCGCGCCCCGGGCGATATCTGAGAAATTGCGTATGGACTGGCGGAAGCTGGCGATGCCGAGGTCATGCTCGGTATTGACTACGTCGAACCCGACGCTTTTGAACAGAGAGGATACTGCATCGGCGTCGCTCGCCGGGTTCGCGAGTTGGGGGACCCGCTCGTATTTCGACATGCCGATGATTAGGGCGACACGCTTTTCCGCGCGCGCCGTGCCGCCCGTGAACATCACGATCAGCGCTAGAATGACCAGAAGTACCGACCGCATCCTTAGCCCCAGAGATCGGAATTCGTCTTACTTCAACCTATCATCGGAAACGTCCATTTGAGCGACTTGGATCGCGCCTAACGTGAGGGAGATCACACTGCGACGCCCCAGTCCGGCGGGAGCCGCCAGCGCCGATTAGAGCTTTATCGACCAGCCATCATTTTTTTGTTTTTTCCAGCCTCCGAATCTTAGCCATGTATGGGGCGCCGATATCGGCATCAACAAGCTTCAGGACTTGACGGTAATCGGCAATCGCCGATGCAGTCTCACCCTTTTCCTCATACGCTGAAGCACGCCTTATGTATGAAAAGGTGTCTTTCGGATCATCGGTGATCGCAGCGGTGAATTCCGCGATGGCCGCATCAAAATCACCTCGGTCAAGCGCAGCGCGCCCTTTCATATACGACGTAGGCGTCGCTGGGGCCGGTGGGGGCGCAGCAGCGGTCGGCAGCGCCTGCGGTGAAGCAGCGGCCACACGGCTGTCCGGATTCTGCTCGGCTTGCTCTCTGAGCATCGTGAAGGCCAGATCACGATCCGCTTCGCTTTCCGAGATCAACAGGGGGTACACGGTCACATAAGTCTCTTGCGGAACGACGATCTCACCCAGCTCGGGCAGATCCAAAATTATCGGAGCTGACAGCGCCGTTAGCGCTGGCAATCCGATTGTGCCGCCGCGAAACCTCACAAAGCGCTCGGGAGCAAGGCGGACAGGGTTAGCCAAGATGGGATTGCGGGGCGCGAACGCCGCCCGCTGCATCGTGTGAACCGGCCCAATGTGGATGACGGGATTCGGTTGGACATACTGCCGGGGCGCATAGACTCGCGCGGGCATCGTCCGATAGACCGGTGCCGAACGCACAATCGGGGATGCCCTGAAGGTGCTGACCGACCTCGCCGGCGCGCTCGAATGGATGTACCCGCCACCGCCGGCCCGCGCCATGACCGACGACGACGCGATGAAGCTTCCGGCGAACAGAAGACCGAACAGCAATAGCCTCTTCATATGCCCCCCTAAAATGACTTAGCTTGAAAGGCGCCAGTGTTCAGCAACGAAGACGCGAACGCAAGCGGGGTTACCTATTCTTTGCCTTCAGTCCGGCGGCCGGGACAAAACCTGAGCGGCGGCTGCGGGACTACCAATAATAATATCAGCATGAACATCACCGTTTCCGGCAATGCCAGCAAAGACGAGGTCGGGAGAATGATGTTCCAGGACGCGCAAACGCCGTCGAGGCAGCTGGCCGCCGCCAGAAACAACAGCAAACGAAACCCTTTCAGCGATCCGGGCGCGCGCCGTCGTAGTCGGTCGTTGCCGAACTTCTGCGCCATGCTTGCTGCAAAGCCAGACGACGCGTAATGTCTGAACCTCCTCCGAATTGATGGACACCCGTAGTAGGCTCGAAGAGCCAGGAGGTGTCGGATGGAAGGACGTCAACGTCGCTCGTTTACCGATGACTACAAGCGGCAAGCGGTTGATCTCGTAGCGTCTAGCGGTCGCTCGATCGGCTCGGTTGCCAAGGAACTTGGCTTGCGTGATTCCGTGCTACGGCGGTGGGTGGAGCAGCGAGGGGCCCGGCTGGAGCCGACGGCGGCGGCGCGGCGCCCCGCAACGCAGGCGACGCTGCCGTCGGCGGACCACGCGGCGGAGATCGCTCGTCTGCAGCGCGAGAACGACCGGCTGCGCATGGAGCGCGATATTTTAAAAAAGTCCATTGCGATCTTTGCTGGAGTTCAGAAATGAGATTTCGCTTCATCGAAGATCGCCGCGCCGACTATCCAGTGACGATCATGTGCGACGTGCTTGGCGTCTCGCCTGCTGGATATTACGCCTGGCGAGCGCGCCCTGAGAGCCAGCAGGCCATTGCCAACCGTGAGCTCGTCGACGACATCAAGCGGGTTCATCGCGACACAAACGGCCGCTACGGCAGCCCGCGCATCCATGCCGAGCTGAGAGCCCAAGGCCGTGGAGCGAGCCGTGGTCGCATCGAGCGGTTGATGCGTCGTCACGGTATCAGAGCCATCATGGCGAGGCCGCGACGGGTGCGCACCACCGACAGCCGTCACGATTTCCCGATCGCGGCGAACTTGCTCGAGCGCAACTTCGTCGCCGCCGCGCCGAACCGCATCTGGCTCGCCGACATCACCTATGTCCAGACTGATCAGGGCTGGCTCTATCTGGCCACGGTCATGGACCTCTACAGCCGCAAGATCGTCGGCTGGGCGATGGCGGATCATTTGCGCGCCGAGCTGCCTCTGGCGGCGTTGCGGATGGCAATCGCGGCGCAGCGGCCAAATGCCGGCCTGATCCACCATTCCGATCGCGGCGTTCAATATGCCTCGGCGGATTATCGCAAGCTGATGCAAGCCACCGGCCTCAGAGCCTCGATGAGCCGCAAGGGCGACTGCTATGACAATGCCCCGATGGAGAGCTTCTTTCACACGCTCAAGACGGAGCTCGTTCACCACCGGCACTATGAAACGCGGGCAGAAGCCACACGGGATCTCTTTGCCTATATCGAGGGCTTCTACAATCGAGTTCGCCGTCACTCCGCCATCGGCTTTATCAGCCCGATCGAGATGGAGCTAAAAGCAGCTTAACCCTGTCCATTTTTTCGGTGGAGGATCAGTCGTCGATGTGACCAAACGGAAGCTCAGTGGAACGGAGCCGATCCGTCTGGACAAAGCGGCTTTACTGTCGGGGCCGGTCGGAGGCAAACGCCTAGGAGGAGCTGGTTGGCAGAGGTGCCCCAGCAGCCGCCGTTAAGCGCGTGGGGCACCACGTGTGATGCTTGGACGAACTGTTGAAGTCACACGTCCAGCCAGGGTCGGCGCAGCCCGCAAAAAAGCGCCCCGCCGGAAGGGGGGCTTTAAGCGTCCGACGGCTGTGGATGGCGGCCTCCCGGCCCCTTACGCTAGTGCGCCCATCACGCGGTACATCGCCGGATGAGTCCGATTTTTGACCTTGATCCAGTATTTCGATCGGCCGCCCTGGTAGGGTCGATCACGGTGTTTGGAGACGATCCCCTCCAGGCCCATTTTACAGGCCGCCTGAAAGAGGTCCGGCCCGATCGCTCCTTGCTCAAACGGGCTGACGAAGATGCCTTCTGGACGCCGCGCTAAAAGGCGCCGGAGAGCATTTTTCCGAAGGTGGAGGGGAAGCTTGCGGAGATCGTCACCGTTCTCGACAAGGAGGTCGAATGCGCAGAGCTGAACCTCCTCGTCATGCTGCCGGCTGTGCAAGGCGTTGAAATCCGGCACGCCATCAACGCCAAGCACGACGGCTTCCCCATCGAGGACGAAGCGCTTCTGGCGGATCTTGCGGGCGGCCTCAATGATCCATGGGAAGCGGGCGGTCCAGTCGTAGCCATTGCGCGAGAACAGCCGGACGCGGTCGCCGTCGCGAACGACCCACTAACGCGGGTAACCCCGTTGCACCACGGTGCCCACGCCAAGCGTCTTGCCGGCGCGCTCAAAGGCACGAGATAGATTGCATTGCGCCTATCAAGGTTAACTATCGATCCAGCTTCGTTCACGTCCCGCTCAATACTACGCTGGAGGAAAACCCCTAGGGTGGCCTCAGCACCATGGACACGCTCGAAACGATCGGGGTCATAGCCGTCTCTTTCGCCCCGTTTCTGGTCTCGGTTGGAGCGGTGCTCTCGGCTGGAGGGCCCCGCAAATGGCCATTCTTCTCATACGCGTGTTCGTTTTTAGCTGGCTTGGCGGCCGGAAAGGGTTTCGGCTTTCTGCTGTGGTCCATTTGCTGGATCCTTGCGTGGGTATTTGCCGTGATTGCGCTGAAGGCGGGTGGGGACCGTTCGATCCGAACCTCTTCACCTGAAAATGCGCAGGCCCACGATGCTGAAGTCGCTGTCGAGCCACCTGATGATGAAGCTTCGCCGCGGGGAGGCGGCTCCGGCGGCGAAGGCCAAGCAGCTTGAACGGCGCTGGGCCGCCCGGCGGGACGCAACGGTTAGAGAACTGAGAGCGTGAACGAGAGCAACGCCGCTGGCTTGGCGCGCTCGGTGTTCAGCGCAGCGGACCGGGAGAAAGGTTCAGTCTGGGATTGGCGACTATGCGCTCCATGTTGCCAGCAGGGCCTCGGCAGCGGCCGGATCAGCCTGAATGCGGTACACGGTCTGACCCACGCTATTCCCCGTTAGCCACCAGCTCCTCCAGGTCAACCAGCTCGAGGATCGACGGCTCGCGATAGCGGAAGACGGTGGCATCCATGCCCCTCAGCTTCTGAGCCATCACGCGCTTGATGGCTGCCGCAAAGTCATCCGGCCTTCACCATACAACGTCACCGTCTCATCGGGATCTAAGGTCATTGCTCCCCTCCCGTGCCATTTTCCGGGCGTAGCATATTCGCTGGCGCGTTTTGGATGCCGGCGGCCACTTATCACCAGATTGGCGTGACGTGCGGCTTGTTTTTGATTGGTCCCTGGCTGGCTGCATAGCGCATGTCGGTTGGGCTGGGTCTCGATCAGCCCAGTGTCGCAAAGCGAACCGAGCGGAGATGGTGAATCGGTTAGCCTTCGGACGCTGGGGGCACAGGGGATGATGGTTGCCTTACGAAAGCTATGCACTTGCCGTTGACGGCATCGCGATCATCGCCTTTGCGGCGTTGATGGTTGGACAGCGAACACGTCCTCATGGCCGAGGCCGAAGGCCGTCAGGCTAGGCAAATCAGCGCGGTCGGGAGAGCAAGCCGCGCAATTTCGGGCGCCACCACCCCCCGGCCGCGGCAATCGGGCTGGTCGGCTTGTGCCATTCGCGGGTGGTGGCAATCGGGCGTAAAAGGGAACCTTTCACCGACCCGTCGGGGCCCTCGGCCCAGGGGCGGCTGGCGAGCTCAGTGGCCTAAGTTAAAAATCGCAGTTTCCTAAGTACCTTAGGAACGTAATTAACATGATGGCCGAGAACATCCGCTCGGTGAAGCTATCGACTTTGCCCGTGGTCGCCATGCTCCACGACGTCGGCAGGTCCAGCGCCACGACGCGGACCTTGCGGGCGTCCAGCTCATGTTCAGCGGGTCCCAGTCGGCGGCGGTGAGGTGCGACAACCGGTCGACCTGCTCGACTAGCAGAACGTCCCCCGGGCACAATCACGATAGCAACCGTGCATTTCCCAAAGCATTGCTCAAACAGCGCGACGATGTTCGGGGGTGCATGGGATCGGTTAAGCAGAAGGGTTGCGCATGAGACTGACTGAACTCATTGAAACCAGCGACGAAGCCGAGCACCTCGAAACGGCTTGTAAGCGTATCGACCGCATCGTGACCAACAGTGGCGGCCTTTACGACAAATTTTGGATTGTCGATTATCAGCGCGGCGCCCAGCAAATCCATCTCGAAGGCGATTTTACCGCGTTCGAGCTGCTGTCATTTGCCGCCTACATGATCCGTGTCGCCAAGGCCGACTGACCATTCAAGAGGATCTTATTCCTGCGGGCGCGCGCGTGTTGGGCACGCGGGCACCGACTGACAGCATCCGAGGTAGGCCAGTTGCCAAATTGCGAGTTCCCCATCGTCGATGCAGGTTGTTGGAACTGGGCTTTCGTGACGCCTTGGCCCGGTACCGCGGCCTCAACGAGTTGGGCCGCGCTCGTTCACTGTGAAAGCCGGAGAGACGGCCCCGGCTCGCAGAGTAGGGGGGTAAGGCCAGGGCCGCTCCGCCGGCGTGGTCCGAGCCGGCTGATGACAATGACCAGCCGGTTTCTCTTGTTCCTATTTGAACAGATCTTCGCCCGGCGGCAGCAGCCTCACATAGGTGCCGCTCTCGTGCAGCTCGAGGCCAGCCGCGCTCGGCTGCCAACTTGGTGCCGGCCCCGAACTCAGCGCCTGTCGCCTTGCAGCCCGTTCTGCGACAGGAACGGCGCGTTGATCTTCTCGATGTGGATGCGGCCGTCCTGGACCGGCTCGATGCTCTTGGCAAGCTCGATCAGCTTGCGCGCGGCGGCCTCTGGATCGGCAAAAGGCCGGCTCGGGGCGAACTTAGTCACGCCGCGCCTTTACGTTCGAGTAGGTTCGCTAAGTTGTTCCACGCCGATGCGATTCGCAGCCACTTTTCTCGCTCCACGGGGCACGTTGCTGCCAGAGCTTTTCTCATCGCGGCGAGAGCTTCTGCTTGATGGTCGGGGGGTGAATCATGAGGACTATCGTTCGTCGGAATTACTAAAACCAACGAAATGCGACAGCCCGGAAAATTACGGACGAGCACGTGAGACCATCGGACAAGCGCAAACAGGAAACTCGCCGCTTCGAGGGGCAGCGGGTCTCTACCGCTCCTCGGTCGGGCGAACCCATTTGTACGGTGTGATTTGCCGTGTCTCTTTCAGCTTGATCATGTGCCGGCGGCGCGTATCGCGGCGTGCGGCACGACCTGCACTTCAGTGAAGCTTCCCGCGGGGCTAGGCTTTGGCGCTGTGCAGCAAGAGGGGCGAGCGGAGCCGCTCGAGCAAGTTTCACTCCGGTGGGTCATTCCCCTTCGGCTCCTGCAAGAATTTCGCGAAATGTCCCCGTGCTTCGCGGTCGCGCGGGGCGGGGCGTTCGGAGGGGCCGCGGCCGAGCTTGGATTGCAGCTCGACGAGGTCGGTGAAGACGTCGGCCTGGCGGCGCAGCTCGTCGGCGATCATCGGCGGCTGGCTGGCGATGGTGGAGACCACGGTGACCCGCACGCCACGGCGCTGGACGGCCTCGACCAGGGAGCGGAAGTCGCCGTCGCCGGAGAACAGCACCATCTGGTCGATGTGCTCGGCGAGCTCCATGGCGTCGACGGCCAGCTCGATGTCCATGTTGCCCTTGACCTTGCGACGGCCGGAGGCGTCGACGAACTCCTTGGTCGCCTTGGTGACGACGGTGTAGCCGTTGTAGTGCAGCCAGTCGATCAGCGGACGGATTGAGGAGTATTCCTGATCCTCGATGATGGCGGTGTAGTAGAACGCCCGGAGCAGCGTCCCGCGGCTCTGAAACTCCTTCAGCAGGCGCTTGTAGTCGATGTCGAAACCCAAAGTTTTCGCCGTCGCGTAGAGATTGGCCCCGTCGATAAAGAGCGCGATCTTGTTGGTAGGAGAAGGTGACATTTGGCTTAAACCTCGGAGACGCAAGTCTGTGCGGCAGAGCGGAGCCAAGTCGGAGGCGCAGATACCCTGAGCGCATTGTGTCGGAGAGGCTACCTGAGATCGCGGGTTGCGCCAAATGCTTTAGACTTCAAACGAGTTATCGCGAGTAGGCTGACGGTAGGAACTTTGGCGTACGCCGGAAGTTGTTTCGCTAAATTTCTCGTGTATTCTGATATTTGAAAATGATGTGGTACGAAGCGCGGGGCATTTCCATGGCTGTCGGCGAATTCGTTCTCTTTGATCGCGTTGTCGCCAAGCGTGGTCGTACTTGGCGATGGTCTGTTTCTGATCAGTTTGGGCGGCCCCTCTTAGTCGGCATCGAACGTAGCAAACCTGCAGCACAGTATATGGCCGCACGTGCCATGTTCCAGTTGCTTCTTACGGCTCCATCTCGAAGCAGGATGAACTTGACTTGATGTGAGACGTGCAGCCAATTCGGCACGAACTTATTTCGCGGATTACTCGTCTAGGCTGCCTCGTCGGGGCGGGTGAAGGATTGATCGGCGCCGATGCGCCCCGGCGTGCTTGTCTAAATCGTCAGGCACGCGCATTCCCCTGGTTACGTACGGGGCATGCTACAACCGCGAAAACGATGCAGGAAAGAGTTGAGTTTGATTCGTCCCGGGAGTCTGCTCCGCCCCGTGGGGGGATCATCACATCATCGACGGGCTCGGGCGGTTCGAGCGGCTTTGCCTGAAGCTGGCGGAGGAGAGCAGGGTGCCGGGCCAGGCCGGCGCGCTGCGCGAACTTGCTGCGAACTACGGTCGCGAAGCAGCGCTCCAGAGCACGTAGCTAGGACCGTAGATTGCGCCCGGCGCAGACAAAAAAACGCAAGCAAATTCAAGAAGAATTGACAGATACCCCCTGGAGTTGGATTGCCGGATGGATCGGCAATCTCCTTTTTGGCAGCTTTCGCACTTCAGTCTGCGATGGGTCGTTCACGCCTGAAGTCTAGGAGCCGAACAGGCCACTCTTTGGTGGTGTTTTCTGTGCTTTCTTCGGTCGCAAGGGTGCATCCGCGCGGCTCGCGAGTAGCTCCCGCAGGTTTGTAGGCGTGTAGAAGGAGAGCAGACCCTGACCGCGATCATCACTGCGGGTCGTTGACCGCGGCAATGTCCGCCGTTCGCATCCAGGTATAGCCGCCGCCTGCATCATGGCGTTCGGCATGGCTGCAATCGTAACGTTTCACTAACTCCCTCCCTGTTGAAAGAGGCCGCCATAGTTGGCGGCCTCTTTCTTGCCGATGACCGCAAGCCGCGGATTGCCTCGATCGAAGTCGGGCCGGACATCGGCTCCGCGGCTGCCGCATGCGCCGCAGACGAACTGCGGCTCGATATCAGACAGGCGAACATCGTCAGGCCAGCGATCGGCGCTCAGAGCGACGTGATGCCCGCAATGGCAGTAGACCAGGACGCCGCGGAGGCCCATCTCGCGCATCTCGCCGAACGGCCGTCGGCGTGGGTAGGCGTGTGGTGTCGGGCAGGGCGAGGCATGCCGCTATCGAAGCGCGACGCCGCCGAGAGTCAAATTATAAATTACTTGGGCTCCGGAGCGCGCGCGAGCCACTGCGCGTCGTGGGTGTGGAAAAGCGCAGGCACCGAACCCACAGGAAGCGCAACCGGCAGCGACTGGATGACGCACCGCAAACGACTGAGGCGGTAGTTAAATCCCGGTGGCGCTCGCAAGCTTGCGTTGGCCCCGCCGGACACTAGGTTTTCTTTCGGGTCGAGCGAGCCGGTTTCTCGCACCAACGTCCAGAGCCCAGAGCGACCAGCGCCTTCAGGCCAGAATCCAAGCGGCCAGCGACAAAGTCGAGCCTCGGCCTTCTCCACAACACGCCATTCGCGCGCGCTTGGCTTCGGCTGGGCGCAGTTCGTCATCCAAAACCGGAGAAGGTCCCATGGACATCCTGAAGACAAGTCCAAAGCCGCAAGACGTCGACGAGGTTGAGCGCAAGTACGGCAACCAGAAACTGACGCCGAGCGAGCCCAGCACTATCGCCTCGCTCAGGCGAACGCGCTGATCCGGCTCTACCGCTCCAAATGACGACAAGGGCCGGGGCTTCGGTCCCGCACACCGAATTCGGATCAGTGTGGCAAGCGCGGCATAGATCTGACCGGCGCATCCTGGTTAGCTTGGCAGTCGGACCATGAATCGTCTTCGGGACTCACCGATGTTCCAAGAACTGATTGACGACTATCGATGCCAGGCCACGCGATACATTGAGGATGCGCTCAAATTGGAGTCCAGCCACTGGCGTGACCAGGATGGGGACCAGTGGGTGGCGACCGCTGCACGCAAGCGGGGCCTCGCTGCGATGTTGTTTAAAATGGCTGACGCCTATGAGGAGCAGGACCGCTAGCTTAAGGGCGGGCTTCGGTCGCGCGCTCATACCCCGATCGGGGCGCCGGTCACCGGGTGGTCACCCCCGGCGAACGCCGGTTTGAAGTGGACCCCATGCTGAGGACCACTGGGTCCGGTTTTTTAAGTGGAGCTGCTGCCGTTCGTTCTTCCCAGTAACTTTACGCTACTCTTGCCTGCTGCTGTTGTGGCTGTGGGGATGTGGGTAACGCGTAGCGTTGTCCAAGCTTCTCGCTTGCGAGAAGCGTCATATCCACAGCCTGTTCGCCGAATGCGCCGGTGACACCGGCCCGCCAGACCGCCATCGGCGCGCGGTTTTCCAGCGCCTGATGAGGGCGCTGGAAATTGTAAAATTCGATCCATCGGGCGATTCCGGCTTTGGCCTTGTGGCCATCCGAATAACCCTTGAGATAGATGTCCTCGTATTTGAGCGAGCGCCACAGCCGCTCGATGAACACGTTGTCCATCCAGCGCCCACGACCGTCCATCGAGATCCTGACGCCGGTGGCGGCCAGCGTGCCGGTGAAGGCGGCGCTGGTGAACTGGCTACCCTGATCGGTATTGAAGCTCTCAGGCGGGCCGAAGCGCGCCAAGGCCTCTTCGAGCGCAGACACGCAGAACGATGTGTCCATCGTGTTCGACAGGCGCCAGGCCAGCACCGCACGGCTCGCCCAATCGATGATCGCCACCAGATATAGAAAGCCCTGGCCGATCGGCACATAGGTGATGTCGGCAGCCCACACTTGATTCGGTCGGTCGATCACCATATGGCGCAGGAGATACGGGAAGATCTTGTGTCCCGGCGCCGGCTTTGTGGTTCTGGGCTTTGGTCCCAGCGCCGCGATGCCCATCTTGCGCATCAACCGCTGCACGCGCTTGCGATTGATGCGACAGCCTTCGCCATTGAGGATCGCCGTCATCCGCCGCGAGCCCAGGAACGGCCAGGCCGTGAACAGCTCGTCGATCCGCCGCATCAGCTCAAGGTCGTTGTCATTGGCCGGCAGCGGCGACCGATACACGCTCGATCGCGCAACGCTCAGCAATTGGCATTGCCGGCGGATCGATAGACTCGCATGATCGCGCTGAAGCAATCCTCGGCGATCCGGCGCGCTCATCTTCCGGACCTCCTGGCTAAGAAATCCCGCTCAACCGTCAACTGTCCGATCTTGGCGTGGAGCTTCTCGACCTCCAGTTCGTGGGCTGCCTCGCCATCCCGACCAGCGCCCGCGTCGAACGCCCGAACCGCTTGATCCTGAAGCTGTTTCTTCCAGGCATAAATCCGATTCACATGCACCTGGTAGCGCTGTGCCAGATCCGTCACCGTTGATTGTTCTCGCAGCGCTTCCAAGGCGATCTTTGCCTTCAGCGCCGCATCGATTGTCCGTCTCGTCTTCTTCATGGTCCGCTCCGTTTATCAAAACGGAACGGCATCCGCACCACCTAAGCCGCCGGTCCAAAATCCGGGGTCCACCTCAGGTTCACGCTGGCTCGTTTGTTTCAGGCACATATGGACTTCACGACCGGCTATTAGGCGAGTTTTCGTCGGTGTACTTTCCACGAGAACGGAGCTTGATTCGTCATGCTGGAAACCGTTCTCTTATTGCTCGGAATGGGGCCATCGCCCTTCTGCTGATCGCGTTCTGGGGCTTGCACAAACAAGTATAAGGTCTTCGAGAATCGCTTTATCCTCAGGTTAGCCAAACCTCACGGGGGAAGCGGGGAATGGTTAGGCCCGGCGCGCGATCACCGGACAAGAACCGCGCCGGGCCACGAGCGCATGATTGTCAGAAATCCCGCCGGTTCACGCTGGCGGGCCTTGTAGTATTGTACGCCTTGCGGTCTCAAAGCTCGGGACCGCGAACTAATGAGCACTCCGGCCTCTAGGTCTTTCGGGAAAGGAGCTGCCCGAATACTTTAAGCCTGGTCCGGCTTATCTGCGGGGAGCTTCAACTGTAAATAACCCTGTTCGAATAGCTTCTTCATCAAGCTTCCCGAAACGTCGTCGGGCGAAATTCTTCCAGAGGCAAGCCCCGTCGCCATGGCCTGCATGACCTCACCTTGGTTGCGGTTCACGGGCGGACGAGCTTTGAAGGCTTTCGCTAACTCAATCGCATCGCCGACCGACTTGATTACTATTACGTGATGTTTGCCGGCCTTGTTCAGCACGCGATCCAACGACTCTCCCTTAGTCGTTTTCATGGCAAGGCCAAGTCCCCGATCTTTATCCTTGACCTTGAACTCACTAATTACACGAAGTGTTACGTCTGAAAGATTGCCTACGCCTCGATTATGAAGGGCTGCAGCTATAACGTCGACCTCGCCGGGGTCGAGCGCTTCGTCGACCTCCCAGACGGATACTTCGTTTTCTTCATCAAGAATATCTGACAGAACGTCGGCTGGGAAAGAAAGGTCCGCTGCCGCACCGGGGTCGACTTTGTCCCAATCGCCCCTACGACTTTTTCGTATGAATAACGACGCCACGCAGCTACCGAAGCATTGCCGCGGCGAGGAGGGCGATCTCGCCCATTTCCTTCTGACTGCTGATCTCTTCCAGCGCGTGTTTGGCGGGCAACGCTTTCATGCGCCCCAAAGCCCGCACGGCGGCCCTGCGTACTCGATAGTCCGGGTCCTTGGCGTAGCCGTGCAAAGCCTCTGCGCGTAGATACTCGGTATCTCTGTGGCGTGATGTCCCAATGGCCAACAGCAACGGCTCAAGCGCCGAAAGATTTTCCTTCAGGATCCCCGCCTCAAGTACTGCCGTGCATGAAGCGGGCTCGCCGACTAGGTCGATTACGCGGGCGATGCAGTCAACAACTTCCTCATTTTGGTCATCATCGGATTGATCGACGTTATCAAGTTGACCGTAGATGAACGAGTGAACGCGATCGCACTGGCCCGAGAATATCTTCTGGTATTGATCGAACGAGGTAAGGAACGTGTAGGACGGAGATGCTACTGCACGGTTGAACGCTTGGCTCAAGAGCGTAGTAGCGGTTGACGAACTGATCGGTACAGTCGCGACCGTGCTGTCTTCAAGCATCGTTCGCTGCCCGCGATTTGAAAGCGGGTAAGTAACGAAATCGCTCATCTATGCCTCTCCGGCTTCAGCAAGTTTCACTGCGTGTTGTCGCAACTCGCTGAGAAGCTCTGACAAATTGTTAAGTGGAACGATATTTCCTGCATCTGTATTAGCATCGATGTAAATCTGGGCGGCCGAAACAGGGGGAGTTGCCGGCATAATCGGAATGGGACCTCCCATAGGGTTTACGCGAACGGTTGTGACCTGAAGCGCCTCCCACTTGGCAAGGCGGTTGATCAAGAGCCCGCGGTCGTCGCGTGTCGGCCGATTGATCTGAAAGAGCAGATCCGTGTCATTCTCTGGATCGACTGGAATTCTCGGGATCAGTTTGTGTATAGCGCGGATTGCTTCTTTTGAGCCCGACGTTGGTCGAATGAGCGTAATCGCGTAGGCGACTCGGATCGCGTTGGGAAGTAGAGCGACGGCCTTTCCAGCGAAGCTGTCGAATGACTCGAGGCTCTGCCGAAATGGTCCGATTGAAAAGAAAGGCTTGTAGCCAGGCAGAGATGGATCGACCGTGTTCTGAGTGGGTCGGTCGCCCAGCACAACGTCAATTCGATTGGCCTGCTGCACGATAGTCAGGTGCGCGTGCGAGACGTCGCCGGCCTCCTGGTACACTTGCATCATGCGCTGGGCCGTGGTCGCAGCTGGCTCGACGCCCGAGATCTCCTTGAAGATCGCGCGTTGGGACCATCCAGAGACGCCAAAAAAGGAAAGCCGGAGGCCTTCTGCCAGCCAACCATCTAGCGCGTCATGCGACATACTTCCCTCGGTCGGCGAACTAGCGATATTTCGGACGTTATGCATGATTTGTCTGAAGAAAGCGCTGCTTAAAGGCAGGGTGCCTGCATCTGGCCCATCCAGTCAAGCGGACAGATGTTCCTGCGTCCCGTTGGCGTCAAGAGTGCCTCTCGTCAAGAGTGCCTCTGAGAGAGGAAGCGGTGTTACAGTGAACAAACTCTGAACCGCTGCGACCGCATTTCTAACCATGGCGGCGAGCCGCGCCACCCGGAAATGACCATAGCAATTTGGAATTACGTGAGGCTTGCGTGAGGGGAACGGCAGCATGTCGCGACACCAGCGCAATCATTGACGAGCCCGCGATCCGGATCAGCAGCGGCTCTACCGTTTGCCGCCAATCCGAAGCGGCGCGTCGCGCGCGAGCGAGAGATCCGCATTGTTCGTCCAATCCCGGCACACTGGCTCCAACTGCGAGATTGGCGGTCTGGCGCTGCTCACGAGTCCACACGCGTTTATTGGCCATGTGTTGGACAGGGCTGCAGAGAAGAGGGCTAAGTGATTGATTTCTATGGCGCTCCCTAGCGGAATCGAACCGCTCTCTCCACCGTGAAAGGGTGGCGTCCTAACCGATAGACGAAGGGAGCAAACGCAGGGCCCTGCCGCTTGTGGCGGCACGGCCGCCGACCGATCCGAGTCGGGCCCGGCGGCTTGCGGCGGGCGAACGTATAGTGGCCTTTGCGGCTCCGGGCAAGCCGTTCGGGAACGTCTTTTGGAACCGGTGGATAGCGTCGCCGCCGGGATCATTGGGAGGCGATTACAAGGATTTCTTAGGGTTCCCTGAGCTAGCGTCGGAGGGGGAGAGTTTTCGCCGATGCCACAGCCCAAGAAGCGCGCAGACCGCAAGCTGCTGTCCCGGCATGCCTGGATCACGCTCGACGGCGGGTTCGCGGCACGGCATTGCCTGGTCCAGGACATCTCCGACACCGGCGCCAAGATCACGATGGACGAGGACGCGAGCCAGCTGCCGGGCGTGATCCGGCTGGCGTTTGCGCGCGATGCGCGCACCGGGCGGAGCTGCCAGGTGATCTGGCGCCGCGGCAAGTCGGCCGGCGTCAGGTTCATCTGAGCTCACGCGCCGGCCGGATGGCGCGCGGCGGCCGTCCGGGCTAGAAGGTCGGCATGCGTGCGCTGCTCCTCATCTTCATCACGTTGCTCATGACCTCCGCCGCCAAGGCCGAGGGGCTGCGCCTTCCGCCATCCGAGCCGCCGCGGGCGGGGGCGTTGCCGCTGAAGGGCGCATCCGCCGCGGCGAAGGCGAATGCCTGCGCATCGTATGGCGCCGGCTTCCATCTGGTCGAGGCGACCGGCACCTGCGTGAAGATCGGCGGCGCGATCAGCCTCGACGCCGGCGTCAGGCGCTGAGCCGCATGCCGCCGGATCTGTTGCGGCTCGATATCGTCGTCCCCGTGCTGATGTATTGCGCGCTGCTGTGGTGGGTCGGCCGCGGCCTCAGCTGGACGGCAAAGCTCGCCACAGCAGCGGTGACGCTGCTGCTGATCATCTGCGTGGTGCTGGTCGAGCGGCGCTAGGCGACGTGGGCAAACAAAAAGTTCGAAAACAACCCCATGCACAGTAGCCGTCAAGTCGCGCAGCCACGGCGAAAGGTTGCGGCCAAACGGCGATTTCCCGTGCGCGCGTCGACGGTTGAGCCGCGCCGCCGGCTCACGACATCGGCGGTGCGACGAATTGTGCAAATCCGCTTCGCTTGCCGAGCTCGGCGAGCCAGCGCGTCAGGTTCGGCTGCGCCGGCCGGCTGATGCCCTCGACGCCGAGCCAGCGCCGCGCATAGGAGCCGATCGCGATGTCGGCGAGCGTGAACTGCTCGCCCTCGATGAAGCGGCGCGAGGCGAGCAGCTTGTCGGCGATCGCCCAGACCTCGGCGGCGGCATCGGCATCGCGCTGCACCTGGATCATGTCGCGCTCGGCGGGCGCGGTGCGCACGATGCCCCAGAACACCGGGCGGTCGACCGGCTGCACCGCCGACAGCGTCCAGTCCAGCCAGCGGTCGACGCTGGAGCGAAGCTTCGGCGCCTCCGGATAGATCGGGGTGCCGCGTCCATGCGCGAGGCAGAGATAGCGCATGATGGAGTTCGACTCCCACAGCACGAAGTCGCCCTCGACCAGCGTCGGGATCCGCGCATTGGGGTTCATCGCGAGATAGTCGGCCTCGCGGGTCTTGCCGTATTGCATGCCGGCATCGATGCGCTCGTAAGCGAGGCCGAGCTCGGTGAGGCACCACAGCACCTTCTGCACGTTGACCGAGTTGGCGCGGCCCCAGATCGTCAGCTTGGCGTCAGGCATGAAGCTTCTCCCGCGGCGCATCCTGTCTCGCGCGGGTGATAGCGGAATTTCGCCGCGCCAGCCTCTGCGATTGCGGCGAGCCCCTCATGCAAAAAGCTCCGCCCGGGGCGGAGCTCTTCATCGCAAAGTAAGCCTGTAATCAGTGGCCGAAGAACAGCCACAGCAGGATGATCACCGGGATCGGCACGCCCAGCAGCCACAACAAGATTCCGCGTCCCATCGCGTTCTCCTCCAATCACATTGTCCTGGGGTGAACGCGAAGGGCGCGGGCTTGTTCCTGCCCTGTGGGCCTACCAATGGCCGGTATTCGGCATCGAAACCCACGGCTCCTGCGGCGGCTTCGGCTCGCCCTTCTGCAACAGCTCGATCGAGTGCAGGTCCGGCGAGCGGACGAAGGCCATGTTGCCGTCGCGCGGCGGACGGTTGATGGTGACGCCGGCCTTCTGCAGCTTCTCGCACGTGGCATAGATGTCGTCGACCTCATAGGCGAGATGGCCGAAGAAGCGGTCCTCGCCGTACTTCTCCTCGTCCCAATTGTAGGTGAGCTCGACCAGCGGCGCGCCGCGCGTCTGCGGCTGCTTCTTCAGCGCCTCGAGATCGTCCGCCGCGCACAGGAACACCAGCGTGAACCGCCCCTTGTCGTTCTCGATCCGCCGCACCTCCTTCAACCCCAGCGCATCCTGGTAAAACTTCAGCGCGACATCGAGATTGCGCACGCGCAGCATGGTGTGGAGATAACGCATTTTCTTGTCTCCTCGAGAACATTTCGGGATTTTGTAATCACCGGGGCGTTAGGAAGCGCAAAATAGCAGCAAATTGCAACATGGGGCAGGGTGTTGCGTGTCAATTGCGCGTCACTCGTTCGGGGCTTGTTCTGAAGGCTTTTTGGATGGCGCAGGCACCCGTCCAGAATTCGCTCTCTCAATCGCCCCGTGTCTTAAGTCCCACTCGACGATTAATGTCCCTTGAACGGACGGAAGAAGAAACAGGACTTATCCCGCTACTTCTCCTCCGCAGACGTCGCCGTCGCTGGGCCTTCGCCCATGATCAGCAGCACGGCGTCCTCGTCCTTGGCGCCGTCCCAGTGCACCTGCTTGCCCGTGTGGGTGACGAAGCTGCCTGCGGGCATCGGGACGGTGCCGTTGTCGGGATCGAATTTCGCACCCGAGCCGACCCACCAGGTGCCTTGCAGCACGACGATGTAGCGGTCGTTGGGGTGGAAGTGCGGGCGGCTGAAATGGTTGCCCTTGGTCCATTTGTTGTAGACCATGTAGAAGCCGGGCTTGGTGGGATCGCCGACCACCACCGCCGTCTGTGCGCCGCGCGCATCGACCGGGCCCCAGGGAATCTGGTCCGGCAGTTTGTAGGTGACGGCGGCGGGATTGAGCTCGGCTGCGGAGGCGATGCTGAGCGTTCCGGCGAAGGCGAGCGGCAGCGGCAGCGTGCGCCAGGCGCGGCTTGTCGTCATGATGACCTCCCTTGATCGGCGCCGGTTGAATCCGCGCCTGTGTTTGCTGGGGGATGCTAGCCCAGCTTGCGATGGCAATGCACGCGGCAAACTTCGCCTTTGGATGCCGTCCGGCCAAATTCCTGCTCTGCGGTACTCGAAGCTTTTCAGCCGCGTGGTCAAACCGCCGGCACTTGAACCCCGCCGGAGACGGGGGCGACTAACCGCCATGGCCGCATTCGTTGCAGAACTCCTGTTCGATCTCGTTCGAAGCCTCGTCGGCAGCTGGCTGAGACAGGCTGTTGCCGTTTGTGCGTGGTTGGACGCGAAGATTCACGGCCGCGCTGCACGCGTTGTCGTGGGCGGTCTGCTCGGGATCGCCGCCTATTTCCTGATTCCTGTTATCGCCGGGCTGCTGGGTCTCTGATGCCTACCGTGAAGACGAACCTGATCATCGCACTGGTCATCGGGGCGCTTGTCTCGGCGCTGCTCCTCGCCATCGAGCCGCTGACTGACTTCGCTTATCTTTCGCTGGAGTGGCCGGGCATCACCGTCGCGTATTTCTTCTGGGGCGCGGTCGGAGGACCGACCTTCGTCGGCATCGCCATCTCCTGGGTCGTGAATGCACTCATCTATGGTCTCGGTGCTTTCGTCGTTCTCAGCGTCCTGAAGGTGCTGAGGGAAGCATGAAGCGCTGGCTCGAACGGCTGGGAGCGATGGCGAGGGTTGCAGTGATTTGCGGCACGGTCGCGTGGCTCGTGCTCATGACGAGTTCTCCTCAGGCGCCTGATGCCGCCATGCCCAGCGATACGCGCACCGGCACGACGTCAGGTATGTGAGCGAGGGGACGGATTGGACTCTCCAATTCCTGCTCGGTGCGTCGTTCGCGCTGGGCCGGGTGGCGTTCGGGTGCCGCTTCGCGACCAGGGACATGCCGGAGTGAATGATCCCGCGCTTTAGCGCCTTGCTCCGTCCTTGCTGCGCCGGGCCTCCTCGGCCTCGTCCACGAGCGTCAAGGCGGCGCCGTCGTAGCTCAGCTTCAAGCCGCGGCCGACGATCCATATCCATCCCTCGCGGGCGTCCCTGGTCGGCTGGGCGTTGAACTGGTCGGAGATCGATTTGACGGCGGCCTCTTGCGGCCCCGGATTGCTCAGCGCCGCATGGACGCGCCAGATCGGATGCCGGGCGTCAACTGCGTCGCTGTCGATCGTGACCTTGGCGCCATCGACTGCGCATTCGAGGGTATAGGTGTCGCGAAGCTGGCGGCAGCGGTAGCGGCGCTGCGTGATGACCTTGCTGGTTTCCTCGATCGTCATCCCGGGCGAGAAGCCGAGGATGTCGGATTTTTTCAAATTGGCGAGGGAGGCGGGCTTCAGAAAGTCCGGCTGGATCGCGACGAGAGCGGCAATGGCAACAACGATCAAGCCGGCGACAACAATGGCAATCTTCATCAGCCCCTCGCGAGAAACGTCCGACCATACAACAGCCGGAGCCTCCTGCCAGTCGGGCCTGATCATGCTGCGGACGCGTGATGGATTGTTACGCCGCAGCGATCTTCAATTGACAATGGCCGCGCCGCCTTGTGGGGAGCGACGCGGCCGCAAAGCAAGCCGTACAGGAAACCGGCTTACCTCGTGTTGCTGCGTGTCTTGGTGCCGCCCTGGTCGCTGCCGGGGCCGGAGCCGCCCTGGCCGGACGCGTCGGGCCGCACCATTCCGGTGCCGCCCGTGCGCTCGCGGCTCATGCCTGTCGTGCCCGTGGTGGTCGAGCCCTTGTGCGTCTTGGTCATGCCGGGCCTCTGCATGTTGTCGGACTGCGGGGCGGGGCCGGTCTGGGTCTGGGCGAGGGCGGAGCCGCACATCAGGCCGACGGCCGCGGCGGCAATGAGGATCTTCTTCATCTCGAACTCCTGGTTGGTTGTGTTGGCCAACGGGAATACGGAGGCGGCGTTCCTAACGGGACCGTCAAGCGCAAGAGATTCTTCGGAGGTATGCGGGCCACCATTTTGGGTCAGTTCTCGAAACCGCCTTTGACGCGTCCCCTCGCTGATGTATGTTCCCCGAGAGCCGCCAACGAGGTGTGCCGAAACCTCGTCAGTACCTGGCGGCGTTTATGCCCACGGCGGGCAATGTACTCCATCCATTTCTGAGCCCAACGTCGCGACGATCATCACGTCACGATGCGTGTCTTCATTTCAGAACGGAGCAAGCACCATGCATTTCTGTCTCACAGGGCAATACACGCCGCGCGCTCTCAATGCCATTCTGGAAAATCCAACGACCAATCGCCAGGAAGCGGCGAGGAAGCTGATCGAGGCGGCCGGCGGAAAGCTGGTCTCGATGTACAGCGTCGCGACCGACGGCCCCGGCGTTCTCGTCATCTTCGACGTGCCTGATCCCAGCGCAGCGCCAGCCATCTCCGGCCTCACCGTCACGGCGGGCACCCTGCAGAACGTGAAGCTGACGCGCCTGTTCACGCAGGACGAGATCAAGCAGGTGAGGCAGAACGCAGCGAAGCTGCGCTCGTCCTATAGCCCTCCCGGCAGTTGATCTTACGAACCACTCCTGAAACATGCGAGGCCGCCGACCGTCGCTCGAGCGGCGGTCTCGCGAACTCATGTTCACGTCTGCTTCAAGGCGCTCGCTGCTCGGAAGGCAGCGGGGCCGCAGCTACGCGGCCATCCGCTGCGCGACGGGGCTCGTCAGGTATTTGAGCGCCTTCGCATGCTCGAGATCGGGAACCGCGATGGCCGTGTGGCTGTAGATCGCATGGGTCCGCGATGTCGCGATCTTGTCCAGGATCTCCTTGCCCTTGATGACGTGCAGGCCCATGCCTTCCGCGGACGGGAAGATCGCCAGCACCACGTCATACGCCGCGATCACGGCTCTCAGCGCCTCGGCCTTGTCCTCGGCGACATCGACAAAAACGCGAACATCGGCGGCGAGTTCACGCAGCTCATGAAAATCCAGCACTGTGGGGATACTCCAACGCAACGATACCTGATGGAAGCTTGGATGCGTTGGGTTACCGAAGTCTGAACAACGCGCATCTCACCACAAGTTTCACGGTGAGGTGACGCCCTGATTGAGCAGGGCTACCGCACGTAGAGACGGACGCATAGCTCGCCGCAGCCCATCCTTCGAGACGCCGCCGATGGCGGGCCCTCAGGATGAGGGCGGAGTGCGCGGCAGCAGTTTCAGCGGGGCGGATGCTGCTTAGCGTGAGGAGACCGCGGAAGCGGTCGTCTCGAAGGACGGGGCGCTTGCTCAGGCCGCCACCGGGAAGTCATTCGTGATGGCCACGATCACGGTCGGCCGATGCGCGGTCTAGGTCGCCGCGCGCCAGCGCATCGGCAGCACGCCGTTTTCTCTGAAGCTGCCGAGGACGGCGAAGCGATCGGCTTGCGGATTGGGCTGGACGCGCGAGCAAAAAGTGACGGGATTCACGTGAAACTGCGGCTTGCGTTTTCGGGCTCGATGGGTTCTAAGCCCGGTGACTTCCTGACCGCCGGCATGACCACGAAGCGCGCTGCGCGGTTTTGTCATGTGCCCGGCAGAGTGACCTCGACGCTCACGCGCACCCAATTCAGAAGGATCCCAGACATGGCGAAGATGACCAAGACTCAGTTGATCGATGCGATTGCCGAGGGCACGCAGCTCTCGAAGAACGAGTGAAGTCGGTCATCGAGTACATGGCGACGGTGGGCTACAAGGAGCTCAACGAGTCCGGCGAGTTCGTTATTCCCGGTTTCGTGAAGATGTCCGTCGTGAACAAGCCGGCGACCGAGGCGCGGATGGGCATCAATCCCTTCACCAAGGAGCCGATGCAGTTTGCCGCCAAGCCGGCGAGCAAGTCGGTCAAGGCCTCGCCGCTGAAGGTGGCCAAGGACGCCGTCTGATCCGGCGCTCGCGCACAGCGTTGCGTGCCCAGAGCCCCGTTCCGATGTACTCGAAACGGGGCTTTTGCTTCTTGATTTGAAGCGCCGGCCGGCCAAAACTTAGACCAAGAAAAACCCCGCGCGATGCGCGGGGTTTTCCAAACTGACGGCCCTGGGATTTCAGCGCCTGGCCGTCAGTCATGCCACGAACTTAAGGTTGAAATTCCAAAATACAACAGCGCCGCGGCGACGGAATATGCTCGTCACGCGGCGCTGCTATGTGACTGGGCGCTGAAATCCCCAGCCTTCATGAGTCTGCGCAGCGCGCGGAAGGTTCAAGAGGATTTGCGTGAAATCCTGCGGAGGGGCTGGACTTTTTGTTCTCATTTTGTTCTTATGAGTCGCCGTGGAGGTGACCCATGACCGTCGAAAAACAACGCGAAGGATCCGGCTGTGGAACGAGCTCCGGAAGGTAGAAGGCCCTGCCGCGGAAGAGCTCCGCATCCAGATCCTCGAATGCTTCTCCCAGAAGAGCAAAGCCAAGCGAGCGGCTTGACCCAGGTTCGGCCGACGTCGACGGCAACCGGTGCGGTCCCGCCCAGGGGGGGCACGCGCCTGATCTCATATCGCCGAGGAGCGGACGCGACTCGAGTTATTGATCGGGGCCGATCATGGGACGTGGCGCTGCGCGTCGGTCTGCTCGCCGCCGCTCGATGAGGAACCATCATTCTGCACAGCGTTCGCGCAACATGACATGCCCGCGATGCGCAAGGCCGATGACGGCGAGCTTGGCCAACAGCTTTCGATGCGACCCTGCCGCGAGATCGTCATCGTGTTCGCGGTCGTCCGGTCGTCTCGACATTCGTGCCGCCGAAATCATCTGGCGCCGATACAGCGGCGCCACGCGACTTCATCGATCGTTAGGAAACGCTGCGCGCTGATTTTCTCGCCTCCGATTCGTTCTTCCAGAACGAAATGGAGTCGGATGCAGAACAAGTCGCGGCTGCCGAATCCCGATGCGAAAGTCGAGGCCGCCCATCGGCGCTGCATGTGGCGCGGCGAACGCGGCTGGGTCGCCGCGATCGGACTTGGCGCGCGCGATCCACACCTCTCGTCAAGAGTTGCTTCGCGCCGATTTCTTCGATTCCGATTCGTTCTTCGAGAACGAAGTGGAGTCGAAGCCGGAACAAAGCCGGACGGTGCCCGCCGTCGATCTTCACCAAGGTTTGGATGGAGCTGTGCAGGGCGCGGCCGCTGCTTCCGTCGGTCGCCAACGAACCGGCAGCGCAAAGCGCCTGCGCGAATTCCTAACGAAAGCTTGCGCGCAAGCCGATGACCCTATTCGGTTAGGTTAAAAGTCCAATCGCGTTGCGATCGCCGCGCACTGGCGTAGGTAATCTCGGAAAGACAAGCAAGAAACGCTTCGGCAAGAAGCAACTTTTCAAGATCGACGTCATGACGCCTTTGTCAGAACCATCCTTTCATCAAGGCGACCGGCACACTTACCGACGGGTCGTCATCGTCGGCTCGCTGTTCTGCCTCGCTTTCGTGTTGACCAGCTTCTCGCTGCGGCCGCAAGCCGAGGACATCCGCCTCGCCGTCCAGGCCGACAGGCTGGTGCGCACGGCGGGCCGCCCATTAGCGCCCGGCCAACTAGCGCTTGTCGGTGTGGATCGGGTCCGCCGCAGACGCATCGCCGCACGAAGCGCCCCGGGTCGCAAGCGCCACGAAGCCGGCGAAGCCGGACAGGTTGAGCAGAATTTCGAGCCAGGCGGGCATGTCGGCCTCGCTTTCATGAAGACAACCTCAACGTGCGCAAAGAGCGCTTGTTCCGCGCGGGCGACGGAAATCCGGCTAGACTAGAGTCGCGAGGAGGGGTCGAGCCGCCGGCCGAGGGCCGCGACGGATTCGGATGAGGGCTGCTCCTTGAGGAACTCGGCGATGGCCTGCGCGAGCTCGCGGTCACTCATCGGCGTCGGCGGCGCACGCAGCGTGCCGACGCCGAAATTGCGCACGATCTCATCGTAGTGCTGATCATCCGATTTCGGAACGAGCCTGCGAATACGGGCCAGCAAAGCGGATATGGGCAATCCTTCCTCCTTGGTATCGCCCCGCTGGCAGTTGTTATGGTCGGCTGCCATTTGCTCCCGTGGAACTGAAAACCCCGCCAGCATCGCGGAGGATACTGACGGGGCTTCCGTGCTTTTGCCTCTACCGGATGGCGGAGGCTCTGCACTTGCAGACTCAATGCCGCCGATGCGACTTCGTTCCGCCTTCAGCGCCATTTTTTGAGAGCCCTGGGTTCCGCCCTGCCCGCAACCATCGCAAGCGGCCTGCGTTGTGTCGGTTGATGCGAAGGAGGAAAATCATGAAGAAGACACTGGCAGTTCTCGCCACCGTCGCAGCCGTCGGCGTGACCGCGGTCGCGGCGCCTGCACCGGCCGAGGCGCGTGGACGCGGCATCGGTCCGGGCGTCGCATTCGGCCTTGCCGCCGGCGCGATCACCGCGGGCGCGGTCGCCGCATCGCATCCGTACGGCTATTACGGCCCGGGCTACGGCTACTATGACGGGCCGGGCTACTATTATGGAGCGGGCCCGTACGCCTATTACGGCGGACCGTACTACCGGCACCACTACTATCGCCACTGGTAAAGGTTCAATAAGGCGAAAAGCCCGGAGCGATGCTCCGGGCTTTTTTCATGCGTATCGATCAGACGTGCCTTACGGCCAGAGCGAGGGCCGTTCCACCTTGCGGGCATTCTCGAGCGTCGACACGAAATACTCTTCGCGTTCGCGCTTGAACTTCTCCTGGGTTGCACGGAAGGCGGCGACACGGGCGGCGATCTCTTCGCGTTCGCGGATCTTGCGTTGTTCGTCTTCGGTCATGTCCATCCCCTCTGTTCGCACTTGGACCCTGTCCATCGGAGTGTGTCTACACGTGGACTCAAGCGCTGCCGCCGCATTGCGCGTTGAGTCGCAATCAACACATGCATTGGCGCTTCCGATTGGGGCGTCAATGGGGAGGAGGCATTGCAGGATTGTGATAAGCGAAGGCCAGGAAAAATTGGCGGCGCGTTTCTCGCCGCACGTCGCCCCGTGCGCTTGTTCGCTGCTGTCGAGAGCGTCAACACCCTTGTTGCTTGGAGCGCGCGCAGTTTGCGAACGGCAGAATTTGCAGCAGGCAGGGGCGCACCTGATCGGACGATGGCAACGTCCGGCGCGCGCCATGCTATAGAGCCGTGCACGAAAGTCAGAAGGGCTGGCCCATGATTGCATCAGATCTTCGCAGCGGCGTCGAACGGCTCGGCGACATGATCGCCGAGGCCAGGACCATCGTGCCGTTCACGGGCGCCGGCATCTCGACCGAGTGCGGTATCCCCGACTTCCGCTCTCCGGGCGGAATATGGACGCGCTACCGTCCGATCGAGTTCGGCGAGTTTGTCGCCAGCCAGTCAGCACGCGACGAATCCTGGCGCCGCCGCTTCGCGATGGAGCAGGTGTTTGCGGCGGCCAAGCCCGGTCGCGGCCATCGCGCGCTGGCATCGCTCTACCGCGCCGGCAAGGTTCCCGCGGTCATCACCCAGAACATCGACAATCTGCACCAGGCTTCGGGCTTCGCCAGCGAGCACGTGATTGAACTTCATGGAAATACCACTTATGCGCGCTGCATCGGATGTGGGCAGTCCTATCGGCTCGACTGGGTGAAGCGACGATTCGACGAGGAGGACGCCGCACCCAACTGTACCGTGTGTGACGAGCCGGTGAAGACGGCCACGATATCGTTCGGCCAGATGATGCCCGAGGATGAAATGCAGCGCGCAACCGAGCTGTCGCAGCATTGCGACCTCTTCATCGCGATCGGTTCCTCGCTCGTCGTCTGGCCGGCGGCCGGCTTTCCGATGATGGCGAAGAACTCCGGTGCACGTTTGGTGATCATCAATCGCGAACCGACCGAGCAGGACGACATCGCCGACCTCGTCATCCGCCACGACATCGGCGAAACCCTCGGGCCCTTTGTCGGTAATTGAGGCGTTAGTTTGATTCGCGGCTGTGCAAGCTGTTCATAGGTTCAGGCGAATCTCTTTTTTGTCTATGCGCCGCAACCCGGAGTGTTATCTTTTGAGTCGGAAGATTCGCGTCGCGTCGAAGTGAGAACATTCTCTTAAGACGCGTGATTCGGGCGCCGCCAATGTGGCGGGTTGCATGGCAGTGTGGGGTCCGGGGTTATGGGGTCGTCGGACGGATTTGAGTCCAAAAAGCTTGGAGTTCCAGGGCAGGGCAGTTCACCGGGGCGGTTGACGCCGGGCGAGCACGGCACCGCCGGCCGTGACGGCGCACTCAGTCCCTTCACCGGACTGGGCGAGGCCAGCGCCAACCTCGTCGAGGTGACGGGCGTCATCAAATGGTTCGACGCATCCAAGGGCTACGGCTTCATCGTTCCCGACAATGGCTGGCCCGACGTCCTCCTGCACGTTACCGTGCTTAGGCGCGACGGCTTCCAGACCGCCTATGAGGGCGCACGGATCGTCGTGGAGTGCGTCCAGCGCGCCAAGGGCTACCAGGCATTCCGGGTCGTCTCGATGGACGAGTCGACCGCGATCCATCCGGCGCAGATGCTGCCGCCGCGCACCCATGTCACGGTCACGCCGACCAGCGGGCTGGAGCGAGCCCAGGTCAAATGGTTCAACCGGCTGCGCGGCTTCGGCTTCCTGACCTGCGGCGAGGGCACGCCCGACATCTTCGTGCACATGGAGACACTGCGCCGCTTCGGCATGACCGAATTGCGCCCCGGCCAATATGTGCTGGTCCGCTTCGGGCCCGGCTCCAAGGGCATGATGGCGGCCGAGATCCACCCCGAGACCGGATCGCCGGGCTTGCAGTCGCATTGAAGCTACCAATTCCCGCAATCGTGAGCAGAGGCGCGCCGGCCGACCAGCGCGCCTCTGGCTTTTCCGGCGGTCGCCGCGTAGGAGTTGGTCCGTTCCCACGCCCAGAGTGCCACTCCCCATGCGTTCTGCCATGACTTTGAATCGACGGCCGTTCCAGTGCCTCGCCAGGAGCTGGCTTGCCGCCATCCTCCTCATCGCCGGCTTTGCCGTCGCGAGTGCGCCCACCGGCGCCGCGACCTTCCAGCCGCTCGAGATCGTCACCAAGAACGGCGTGCAGGTGTTCTCGGTGGAGATGGCGACGACCGAGGAGGAGAAGCAGACCGGGCTGATGTACCGCAAGGAGCTGGCCGACGGCAAAGGCATGCTGTTCGACTTCAATCCCGAGCAGGAAGTCTCGATGTGGATGAAGAACACCTATGTCTCGCTCGACATGATCTTCATCCGCGCCGACGGCCGTATCCTGCGGATTGCGGAAAATACCGAGCCGCTGTCGACCAAGATCATTTCCTCCAGGGGCCCCGCCCGGGCGGTCCTGGAGGTGGTGGCGGGGACGGCCCAGAAATACGGCATCCGCCCCGGCGACCGTGTCGGCCACCCGCTATTCGGCAGCAAATAGGGGCGCCCGGCGGGGGCGTGCCAGCCTCGCCGGGCGGCGGTTTGTAAGCTTGCTGGCGCCTTTGGAAGCGTGTATCGACAGGAATCGCCGGATATTCGGGGTATAGCGCAGCCTGGTAGCGCGGCAGTTTTGGGTACTGCAGGTCGTTGGTTCGAATCCAGCTGCCCCGACCAGCTTCCTTAAGCATTTACAGCAAAATTTGCGGGCTCGATCTTCCCAGAATTTTCGGTTGGGAATGCCATGGGAAGATCGGCTCCATAGCTGGGCTGCGCGTTCGGGGACAACGGTGCGATAGTTCTCTGCCATGTCGAGCAGTGCGCCGTGCTCCAGGGGCAGGGCGCTTCCTCGGGCAAGTCCCGGCAGATGCGCTCCATGCGCACGTAGTCGTCGATGTCATGCTGATGCTGCCCCATGCGGCGGATCAGACTCCCGCTATGGTTGAATTGCAAGGGGGACGTCACGTCTGGGTTCCAATGTCGGGAACTGGACCGACGGTTCGCGCAGCGGTTGATATTCTCGATGCGGGAAATTCGGCAATTGGATAGTTTGAAGAGACGTCGTTGCCGCGGGCTGAGGATCTGTCGTTGAACCGGGAATTAAGGGAATTCCGCAGGCTTGAACGTGTGTGCAGGGAGCACGCGGCCGTCGCCTCCCTCGATCTGGAGCGCGACGGTCTTCTCAAGGTGGCCGAATATTATCGGAACGCCATCGAAGCCCTGCAACGCCGGCAGGACTCCCGCCAGTAGATTTCCCAAGCGGGCCGGCCGGCGGACCGATGCCACTGTTCCACCCCAGTCGTCACCGTTAGTTCGGTAGCAAAATGATAGCAGCCGCACAGGCATCTTCGGTCGGCGCTGGCGGGTTTCTCAATGCCGCGAGACATCCGGCGTAGAGAACTCGCGGTTCAGGCTGCTCACATTCGATAACGATGACCAACCCCTGTGCTGTTGGTCACAGAACATCGGAAGCGCGAAGAATAGGTTTCTGCCAATCAAACCGGGATGGCAGTTGTCTCATCCCCATCAGGAGAAAACCGATGACCCGCACCAGCAACGACATCCGACATCTCAGCCTTGACGATCTGGACGTAGTGACCGGCGGCACCGACAAGTCGGCGAGCCTGCATTTCAGCTTCTTTGGGATGAAGATTGGGGTGACGTCGACGGAAACCCCGGACGGAACAGTTACCTGCACGACGATCAAGAGCGGCTCAGGCACCAGCCACAGCTGCACCATCAGCTGAGTGACCAGAAACCGCCCCAAGCGCGGGGGCTTGCTCCTAGCTGGCGGCTGCCCCGGTTGGGGCGGCCCGGAGAACTCGAACCCGCCCGCGCTCCCGGGACCGCAATCCCTCGCGGCTTGTGCCGGCGCTACACCGCGCTTCTACCGGACGATCCGATCAAGACGGCAGCCCGTTATACAACCCAATATCTGATCTTTCATTTGGGTGCCTACCCGGCAACCCCTGATGCAAGCGCGCACATCGTCGCCCCACACACGCCCCTTGGTTTGAGAACTCGAGATACATCGATTGCTGCATGCCTTGTCGTTATTGGGGCATTTGGACAAACACGCCGCAAGGCCAAGTCGCTCGCCTTCTGAAAATGTTGCTTCTTGGGCGGTTGCGAGCGTCGTCGTTGTCGCCGCAATATAAAGGGCTAGCGGGAACGCGCTCTTTAGGACTTCTGTCGCCGACATTATTTCCTGCCTCTGTTTGAGACCTCGGAAAGCAGCGTACGCCGGATACCCACCAAGGCGAAAGGCGGCCAGGAAATATCGCATCCGCCACCGTGAGCCGGCGGGCTCCTTGCGTACGATTGGTCTCGGAATGTAGCAGTTCGGTTACAGCATCTGCCGGCCGGCGTTGCTAAGCTAGTCGCGGTCAGCGGAGGCCCAGCATGACAACCGATCTCGCTCAGAGTCCCAATTGGGACGAAGACCGCACCAAGGTCGATCTGGATCATTCCCGTGAGGCTTATCCTCATCCGTCGGACTCGAACCCCTTGGAAGCGGCTAAGTCTGCGGATGCTCCTGTTGGTCGTTACTTGCCCGGTAAATGGAGCTGGGGGCCGGCGAGGCCTTCATTCGATTGGTAGAGCACCTGCGCAGCGCTCATGTTGTGCGCTCTCGTGCCCAGCACGGCGATGTAGTGCCATCTAGCGGCCGCTTACGCTCAGCCCGAGTATCGTAGTAGCTGATCACCGCGAAAGTGGCCCCCTGCAGCCAAGGCGCCGATGCAGCCCGCAATCAATGAACCCGCCATAGCTGGACCAGTATTTCTACAGCGCCAGGTGGGCAATTCACGAAGGATTAGCGGTTGGAATAAACCCTCGGTCGACCGGAAGTGCCCGAGCGTCGGATCGGTTGAGAACAACCTGCACTACCGTTAGCCCATGAAGCTTTCGTTGGAATGGCCCTATTGGCTGATGATCTCTGGCTCCTTTCTGGTAGTCATCGGCATTACTGGTGTGCTCGTCAGTCGAAAGAGAGCGGACGAGGCAGATACGGCACAGGACGAACCAATTCAAACGCCCAAAGCGCAAATGCCCGCACTGCCGAAACTCCTCGACTCTAGAGGAAAAACAGCGACTAAGTCGGAAGTGAAAGAGGACCCGCCAGCGTGAGCCGGCGGCACCGCGGACCCAATAGAGCGTCGTGCCCTGCTGGAGCGCCAGCCCGCCTCCATCAACTGGCTTTGGTTTCCCGGCTCAGCCACTCGTCCAGATCCTCGGGATCGATTCGCCAGGAGGGCGATACGCCATCCGCTGTTCGAGCCGCCAGCCGGTAACCTTTCCGGCGGAGCTTGGCCGCCAATTTCTTCGCGCCGGCCTCGTCGCTACACTCAACGGACATACCTCCGTACAGGACGACCCACTTGAAGGGCAGTAGCTTGGGCTTCTCGGGGTGTCGTCGCCTCGAAAAGTGGCGCATGACTATAAACCCCAAATGCTAAACCTTCAGAGTTCAACCATTATTAGATACCCTGTTCAGAGGTTTCGCAAAGAAAATCAACCTAAGTGCAGTTATGCCGCATGCGCGCGCGAGTTGTGACTGCCGGCGCGAATAGAACATTCGGTGCATTCATTTTTGATCCACCGGGTTACTAGGCCGCCAGCCTGAACTAGCGGGCCTATTTGTTACCGCCTCAGCCGGCGGGCATGTGATGCCAGCCGCTGGCGGTTGCGGGTCCTGTGCGATCGGCTCCGGCGCTTCATTGCTGCTGCCTTCCGCCCTGTTGCACGGCGGGCTCGAAGAGCTCCGCCAGGAGGCGAGCGGCCTCTACGCCTTTCCAGAGTATGGCGCCCTCATCGAGGGGTAGGATCGACCCGGAGCGCTTCGCCCCTCTGGAGTTTGCCCGCGACTGTCACGGCCATGGACACGTGGGTGCAGGGATGCTGAGTGGATTGCGGCTGCGCCCGGCGAGTTGGCGGCCTGTTACCCGGAATTCGACAGGCCTGACGTTCTCGGAAGGCAGCGCGCGCGCCGCGCGACGTGCAGACAGTTCGACGACATTGGTTATGCCCGCAACGGGCTTGCGAGACTCGCTGATGCGTTTTCCCGTTTCAGGCTGTCTCCGGTGGCGGTTTGGGCGGAAAACGAATCCACGGGCTCCGCTCGCGGCGGAAACATGGGTCGGTCGATGGTCATGGTGGTTGCTCTGGGTTTGGCCGATCAAAGCCATGCCCGGTTTGAGACCGGGCAGCCGGAGGCCGTTGGTTCGAATCCAGCTGCCCCGACCAGTCCCGGTTGTCGACAACGTTGAGGGCCTTATGGCCCGTCAAAGCGCGATGAGACCGGGATCAATCGTCATAGCGCTTTAGGTTTTTGTTTGCGCATGATCTTTTCGGAAAACCGCTTCGCACTTTTCCGGATCATGCTTTAGCGCGCCTTCAGAACAGCAGCCAATCGACAAGCCGCCAGGCGATCCACGCGAGGGCGCAGATCCAGCCCAGCATGACGATCCCGGCGATGCCGAGGCCACAGAGCGCGAACAATGAGCTTCCGCTCTTCGGTGGCTCGGAGAGTTTCTCGGTCGTATCGATCTGGCTCACTGCGCCCCCTTGCCTTGCGGCGTACTCTTCATTGGTCTCTGCTCGGTCAAAGAAATTCGCCGGCCGCGCTCCAGCTCACACGGACGTGAGGCGAGATGGCTGTCCATCCATGAGGGCACGCGCTGATCGCAGCGCGCGCAGATCCCCCGGACAGGTGGGAAGAAGCTGCAACGCACAGGGCGGCGTTTGGTTGCTGCGGTTGGGACAGGAAATTCGCTGCGCCAATTTTTCGCGCCTCTGGCGCCAGCGTCGTCCGCTGCGTCGAAGCAGACGGGCGGCTACGCAACCGGCGTTGCGCTCGAGGCTCTCTGGGACGAGGTTTCAATCTCGATCAGTGCGATTGCATCAGCCAGCGCGGCGGTGACGACGACTGCGTCGACCGCTATAGCGTCGTCCTCCGCGGTATCTTCGACATCGGCGACATCGTCATCGCAATCGGCGGGCGGAAGCTTGGGGTCGGGAGACAGTGGCGGCTCGGCCAAGACCATCGTCAGCGAGGTCTCGATCACCCTCGATGGCGTCACCACCATCACGATCACCTATTCCGACGGCGCGACGGAGGTGAGACATCCGCGAGCGAGGGCCACGGCGCAGAATTACCGAGGATTCATCGAACCCTTGGCTCGTCACCCAGACATATCGGTGTTGGGGATTTCAGCGCCCAATGCCTAAACGGACGCCGCGAAGCGATGATATTCCGCTTGCGCGGCGTTGCGCTTTTGAACGCAATCAGCTCGAGGCGTGCCAGCCGGGCGGAAACGGCACGAACGGCCAGACGATCTGATTGTCGTTGGCGGGCTTGGGCGGCTCCTGAACCGACGTCCGGAGCAGTGGGGCAGGCGGCATCGATGACACCGCCAGGCGCAGACATACACACTGCAAGTTCATTGCGACCGCCCCAGCCAGTAAGTCATTTTTCAAAATGCAATGGGTTCAAAACCGCCACGCGTCCAAAACGACGCGCTCATCTCAAATCGTCCATGCATTCTAGAAAAACCGGCGCCGGCTTTCAACCGGTCCGGCCAACCCCTCCGCTGCAGGTAAGGTTGATCGGTTAGGTTAAGGGCGAGCGGTTGTTGCGGCCGCCTCAAGTGGCGTTATCAGATCGGTCCCGGCTCGCGATGGGCTGTCTGAAACCCGTGCTCACACAAGATCACTGTTCGTCGCGCGCGCGTATCCTTTGAGTTCTGGGTCATGTCTTTCAATCGCAACGTCAAAACCGTCAACACGCAGTCGAGCTGGACCGAAATCTGGCACCTCTGGACCGTGATCGTGCCGCGCCGCTCGATCAACGGGCAGCTCGTCTACGGCAAGGTCTGGCGCCGGCACGACGGCCGCAACTGGATCTACAAGAAGTTCACCGAATTCGACGCCGAAGAGGCGGCGTAGCTACCGCCTCTCTCAGGCGACCTTCGCCTCCGCTGCCGGCTTGGCCGGCGGCGGCTTCAGCGGCTTGTCCTGCTTCTTCGACCACGAGATGTAATAGGCCACGGTCGTCATGATCGCGATGCCGGCGATGCTGACGAACAGCTGCGCGAACAGCGAGCCGGAGCTCATCGACAGCTCGAAATGACCGACGAAGGACAGGAACACGCCGACGCAGAACACCGCGAGCGACTGCTGCCCGCACACGATCAGCGGGTCAAACACCTTCCATTCCAGCCCCGGCCAGTCTTTAGGCACGAAGCGGATCACCAGGATCACGATCACGACGAAATGCAGGAAGCGGTAGGGCGCGAGGTTGGTCTTGTCGTTGGGGTTGAAGGCCGAGAATAGCCATTCCGGGAACATGCCGCCGAAGCTGGGGAAGCGGCCGGCCATGGTCATCACCAGCGCGAACAGGAGATAGCCGAGGCAGAGCCACAGCGTAACAGGCGAATTGACCAGCGTCATCGAGCGCCGCGCGCCACCCATCGAGCACCAGGCGCCGAACACGAACAGCACCTGCCAGCAATACGGGTTGAAGTACCACTGGCCGGCCGGATAGGCCGTCAGATTCCAGCCGAAATGGCGCGCGGCGAGCCACAGCACGATCGACAAGGCCATCGTCAGATCGGGTTTGCGCAGCATGAACCACAGCACCGGCGGAAACAGGCCCATCAGCACGATGTAGAGCGGCAGCACGTCGAGATTGAGCGGCTTGAAGCGGAGGAACAGGCCCTGGCGCAAGGTCTCGGTGGCGTTGTCCACGAGGCCGGCGACGTTGAACTCGTTGATCATCTCGGAATCGCCGAAGCGCAACGCGAGATAGCTGATCGAGGCGATGTAGATCACGAACAGGATGATGTGGGCGACGTAGAGCTGCCAGACCCGCTTGGTGAGCCGGGTGGCGCCGACGATGAAGCCGCGGTCCAGCATCATCCGCGCATAGACGAAGGAGGCGGTGTACCCGGAGATGAAGACGAACAAGTCGGCGGCGTCGGAAAAGCCGTAATTGCGCGTGGTGATCCAGTTCACCACGTTGTCGGGGATATGATCGAGGAAGATCGCCCAGTTGGCGACACCGCGAAACAGGTCGAGCCTGAGGTCGCGGCCCTTTTCGGGCAGCGTAGCGTTGATGTTCAGGAAGGCCATGCGACGGGAGCTCTCGAAGGGGGCAGACAGGCTGAGGTCGGCGAGGCAGTGCCGCCGGGCGGGATCCCGGCGCGGAAGGCGGGTACGCAATTGTCACGGTGCAGCATAATGACTATACCGTCGCAGAGGTTACCGGGGCCGGAATCACCGATCAGTTCCCAGTCGGTGTCTCTATACTATCCCCGGGGTTTCCACCAACTGCCACCCTGACGCATCGAAATCGAACGAAAAGACGAAAAACGAGGCCCGGACCACCCATGACCGCACGCATTTTCAAGCCCGCCAAGAACGCGATGCAATCCGGCCGGTCCAAGACGAAGGAATGGCAGCTCGACTACGAGCCAGAGCAGCCGCGCGCGGTCGAGCCGCTGATGGGCTGGACCTCGTCGGGCGACATGAAGCAGCAGATCACCCTGCGCTTCCACAGCAAGGAAGAGGCGATCGCCTATTGCGAGCGCAAGGGTATCGCCTACCAGGTCATCGAGCCCCAGGAATCGATCCGCCGGCCGGTCGCCTATGCCGACAATTTCTCGTTCCGGCGCGGTGAGCCCTGGACACATTGAGGCTCGGCACACTCTATCGGCACTTCATGCCCGGGCCTGTCCCGGGCATTTGCGTTTTGGCGGCAGGGTTAAGGTCATGAGGACGGGGGCGGGCCGTCCTCCAGCCCCTTGGCACCAATCCCGCCCCATGCTTCGCTGCCGCGCATGACACGACCATGGCGAGGTGGGGGATGGCGGGGCGTGACCAGCTCGACGGCATCGATCTGAAGATACTTGCCGAGCTGCAGCAGGACGGGCGGGTTCGCAACAACGAGCTGGCGCTGCGCGTCGGCGTCTCCGCGCCCAACTGCCTGCGCCGGCTGAAATCGCTGTTCAGCCGCGGGGTGATCCGGGCGGTGCGCGCCGTGATCGACGAGCGGCTGCTCGGCTATGAGGTGGTGTCGTTCGTCTCGATCCAGCTCGGCAGCCAGGCTCAGCCGGTGCTGGAGGCCTTCGAGAGCTCGATCGCCGTGATCCCGCGCATCCAGCAGTGCTGGCGGATCTCGGGCGACACCGACTATCTGCTGAAATGCGTCGCGCCGAGCGTCGAGAGCATGCGCCAGCAGCTGCTGCATTTCGCTGCGATGCCCGACGTCAAGAACGTCCGCAGCTTTCCGGTGCTGGGCGTCGCAAAGGACGTGCCGCTGCCGCTGCAGGAGGTTGCGGCGGCGCCGGCAGGATAGGGGCAGGATAGGCGATTGTGTCCCCGCCGTGAGGCTCACGGGGATTGCGAAGGAGCTGAATCATGTACGTCGCGGGCTTCGTCATTCCGGTGCGGGAGGACAAGATGGAGGCCTATCGCCGATGGGCCGAGAATGGCTCGGCCCTGTTCAGGGAATACGGCTGTCTGGAGATCGTCGAGTCCTGGGAGGACAACGTCCCCAGCGGCACGCAAACCGACTTTCGCCGCGCCGTGCATGCGAAGCAGGGCGAGAAGATCGTCTTCACCTGGCAGGTCTGGCCCGACAAGGCGACGCTCGAGGCCGCCGAAGCCAGGATGGCCGGCGACAAGCGCTTCGAGGCTGCGGGCGAAATCCCGTTCGACCCGAAACGGTTGATCCTGGGCTGCTTCAAGCCGCTGCACGTCATGGGGCGCTGAGGGGGCAGAGGTGAGGTCGTAGTGGAAATATATAGCTGACTAACTCACCTAACTGTGACATGTGATTTGCGAAGTCCTGCAATGCGCTGAGACGTGATTGTCGGTTCTCGTGCGCCGCCTAGATGCAAGGTGTGACCCTCAGCCTGCCTCGCATGCCGAGGATTCTTTTGTGGGACCCTGAAGCAGGAAAAGACAATATGACATCGATCTCGAAGACGTTCGCGGCTTCCGCTGCGACGCTGTTTGCGTCTGCGTTTCTGGTTCTGACCGCGCCGGCTGCGCAGGCAGAGGACTACTGCATCACCAACGGCGCCCAGGCCGCTCATGGCTGCGGTTTCCCGACCATGGAAGCGTGCCGGCAGGCGGCAGGTGGTATCGGCGGCACGTGCTCGCAGAGCGGCGGCGCCAAGACCGCCAACGACGCGCTCGCTTTCCAGCCGAAACAGGCCAAGCAGCCCAAGCTTCGTTCGGGTGCGCAGACCAACTCGAACTGACGCATCGGACCAGTTTCGAAACGTTGCGGCCTCCGGGATTCATCCTGGGGGCCGTAAGTTTATGACGGGGCGCGCGACGTCGCTCGCGGGCGCGTTACCGGTACCGCCCGCGAAACTCACGTGGGGACGTACCGGTCCAGGTCCGAAAGGCCCGCGAAAAACTCTTCTCGTTGCCGAAGCCGGCGATCTCCGCGATCCGCTTGATCGGCACCCGGCCGCGCATCAGCTCCTGTTTTGCCAGTTCGAACTTTGCTTCTTCCTTGAGATCGCGCAGCGAGGTGGACTCCTCGCGCAGGCGCCGATGCATGGTTCGGGTGGAGAGCGCGAGCTCGCTCGCGACGTCCTCGGCGCCGAGGACCCGTCCGCGCGCATTGCGCAGCACGCGGCGGACGCGCTCGACCAGCAGCCGGTCGCGCCGGTAGGGCAGCACGGTGAGCCGCAGCGCGCCCTTGAGCATGTTGTCGAGATCGGCGGCGCTGCGGGTCAGCGGCAGCGAAAGATAATGCTTGTCGAAGACGATGCGGGCACTTGCCGCGTCGAAGCGGAGGTTTCTGCAAAAGATGGTCGGATAGACCGAGACGTGGGCCGGCTCGGGGTGGGGGAATTCGGCGGCGCGGAGCGCGATCCTGGAATCCACCGCCCAGCAGGAGAAGCCGAGCACGTAGCGGAACAAGGTGACCAGGCAGAATTCGCGCAAAGCCCCGAGGTCGCGCTGCTCCTGGATCGATACGCTTGCAGTCTCCTCGCCGATTTCGAGATCGAGCAGCACGTCCTCGGTGAGCAGGCGGTGATGCCGGCACCAGCGCTTCAGCGCGACCTCCAGCGTCGGCGCAGTGATCGAGGCGCGGCACAGCATGCCGTAGGAGCCCCACGGCAGCCGGCGCGAGAACCAGCCGAGCGCCTCGTCATCGAGCTCGCGCATGGCGTGGCCGGCCAGGGCCTCGAACTGGGCGGCAGTGACCCGCCCATCCGGAGAATTGACCAGGTCCGGCGCAACCTGACCCCGGCTCAACGCCTCCGCGGGATCGCGGCCGTAGCGCTCGTAGGCTGCGACCACGCCGCGGACGAAGGCGGCAGGGGTGACGGCGCGGCGCGAGTTCGCGGTTGCGGCTTGAAAAGTCATGGAAAATCCTCGCCAAGTTTGGCGGAAAATGCAACCTTTTCGACCGGAGAAGGACCCGGACCTCGCTAGGTTTGGAACCAAATCACGGAGGAATCGCCTTGAACATCCCGAGCATCGATTTCGATCTGGGCGAAGACATCGGCATGCTGCGCGACACTCTCCGCGCCTTCGTGGAGGCGGAGATCACCCCGCGCGCCGCCGAGATCGAAAAGGCCAATCTGTTCCCGGCAGACCTGTGGAAACGCCTCGGCGACCTCGGCCTGCTCGGCATGACCGCGCCGGAGCAATATGGCGGCTCCAACATGGGCTATCTCGCCCATATCGTCGCCATGGAGGAGATTTCGCGCGGGTCCGCCGCCGTGGGACTGTCCTACGGCGCGCATTCCAATCTCTGCGTTAACCAGATCCGCCGCAACGGCAACGACGCCCAGCGCCAGCGCTACCTGCCCAAGCTGATCTCCGGCGAGCACGTCGGCGCGCTCGCGATGTCCGAGCCCGGCGCCGGCTCCGACGTGGTCTCGATGAAGCTGCGCGCCGACAAGCGGGGCGACCGCTACGTGCTCAACGGCTCCAAGATGTGGATCACCAATGGCGGCGATGCCGACGTGCTGGTGGTCTACGCCAAGACCGATCCGGAGGCCGGCCCGCGCGGCATGACCGCCTTCCTGATCGAGAAAGGCTTCAAGGGCTTCACCCACGGCCAGCATCTCGACAAGCTCGGCATGCGCGGCTCCAACACCTATCCCTTGTTCTTCGACGAGTGCGAGGTGCCCGAGGAGAACGTGATGGGCAAGGTGGGCGAGGGCGTGAAGGTGTTGATGTCCGGCCTCGACTATGAGCGCGCGGTGCTGTCGGGCGGCCCACTCGGGATCATGGCGGCCTGCATGGACGCTGTGGTGCCCTACATGCACGAGCGCAAGCAGTTCGGCCAGCCGATCGGCGATTTCCAGCTGATGCAGGGCAAGCTCGCCGACATGTACGCGACCTGGCAGGCGACGCGCGCCTATGTCTACGCGGTCGGCCGCGCCTGCGACCGCGCCGATCATGCGCGCAGCTTGCGCAAGGACGCGGCCGCCGCGATCCTCTATTCCGCGGAAAAGGCGACCTGGATGGCGGGCGAGGCAATCCAGGCGCTGGGCGGCGTCGGCTACACCAGCGAATTCCCCGTGGGGCGTCTCTGGCGCGACGCAAAGCTCTACGAGATCGGCGCCGGCACATCCGAGGTGCGCCGCATGCTGATCGGCCGCGAGCTGATGGCGGAGACCGCGTAAGCTCCTTCCAATTGGAATTGCCGCGGAACTGGTCCAACCTGTCCGCGGCCTCTTCAGACATCACCAGCCACGCGGGACCTGCATGCCGCTCCATTCCAGCATCGATCCTTCTTCGTCGGACTTTGCGCGAAACGCCGAGGCGATGCGCGGCCTCGTCGCGGATTTGCGCGAAAAGCTCAGCCAGGTTGCCGGCGGCGGCGGCGAGGCCTCGCGCACCCGCCACACCGCGCGCGGCAAGATGCTGGCGCGCGAGCGCGTCGACCTCCTGGTCGATCCCGGCACCGCGTTCCTGGAGCTGTCGCCGCTTGCGGCCTATGGCCTCTATGGCGGCGACGTGCATTCGGCGAGCGTCGTCACCGGGGTCGGACGCATCTCGGGCCGGGAATGCGTGATCGTCGCCAATGATGCCACCATCAAGGGCGGCACTTATTACCCGATGACCGTGAAGAAGCACCTGCGCGCGCAGGACATCGCGCGGCAGAACAATCTGCCCTGCGTCTACATGGTCGATTCCGGCGGCGCCTTCCTGCCGCTGCAGGACGAGATCTTTCCGGACGAGCGGCATTTCGGCCGGATCTTCTACAATCAGGCGCAGATGTCCTCACAAGGCATTCCGCAGATCGCCATCGTGATGGGCTCCTGCACCGCCGGTGGCGCCTATGTGCCGGCAATGTCGGACGAGAGCATCATCGTGCGCAACCAGGGCACCATCTTCCTCGGCGGCCCGCCGCTGGTGAAGGCCGCGACCGGCGAGGTCGTGACCGCCGAAGAGCTCGGCGGCGCCGACGTGCATTCGCGGCAGTCAGGCGTCACCGATCACTACGCCCAGAACGATGCCCATGCGATCGGGATCGCCCGCCGCATCGTCGGTACGCTGAAACCGTCGGTGCGGCCGAACCTCAACATGCAGAAGCCGCGCGATCCGCTGTTCGCGGCAGAGGAGATCTATGGCGTGGTGCCGGTCGACGGCCGCAAGCCGTTCGATGTCCGCGACATCATCGCCCGCGTCGTGGACGGCTCCGAATTCGACGAGTTCAAGAAGCTTTACGGCACGACGCTGGTGTGCGGGTTCGCCCATATCTGGGGCTATCCGGTCGGCATCATCGCCAACAACGGCATCCTGTTCAGCGAGAGCTCGCTGAAGGGCGCGCATTTCATCGAGCTGTGCTGCCAGCGCGGCATTCCGCTGGTATTTTTGCAGAACATTACCGGCTTCATGGTCGGCAAGAAGTACGAGGCCGGCGGCATCGCGCGCGACGGTGCCAAGCTGGTGACGGCGGTTGCAACGGCCTCGGTGCCGAAATTCACCGTCGTGATCGGCGGCTCCTACGGTGCCGGCAATTACGGCATGTGCGGGCGCGCCTATTCGCCGCGCTTCCTCTGGATGTGGCCGAATGCGCGCATCTCGGTGATGGGCGGCGAGCAGGCCTCGATGGTGCTGAGCCAGGTCCGCCGCGACAACATCGAGGCCAAGGGCGACAGCTGGTCGAAAGAAAAGGAAGATGAATTCCGCGAACCCATCCGCGCGCAATATGAGAGCCAGGGGCACCCGTACTACGCCACCGCACGCCTTTGGGACGACGGCGTGATCGACCCCGCCGACACGCGCCTCGTGCTCGGCCTTGGCCTTTCGGCGGCGTCGAATGCGCCGATCGAGCCGACGAAATTCGGCCTGTTCAGGATGTGATGCGATGGACCGCTCGATGCTCTACCGGCGTTTTCGCACTCTCCTGATCGCCAACCGCGGCGAGATCGCCTGCCGGGTCATCCGCACCGCGCGCGCCATGGGCCTGCGCACGGTCGCGGTCTATTCCGAGGCCGACCGCGACGCGATGCATGTCGCGCTTGCGGACGAGGCCGTGCTGCTGGGGCCTGCACGCGCCCGCGACAGCTATCTCAATGCCGAGCGGCTGATCGAGGCCGCGAAAAAGACCGGGGCTGAGGCGGTTCACCCCGGATATGGCTTCCTGTCGGAGAATGCCGAGTTCGCGCGGGCCTGCCTGGACGCCGGGCTGGTGTTCGTCGGCCCGACCGCCGGCATGATGACGGCCATGGGCTCGAAATCGGGCTCAAAGGAGCTGATGGAGAAAGCCGGCGTACCGCTGGTGCCCGGCTATCATGGCGAAGCCCAGGACGAAGCGACGCTTGCGAAAGCCGCGGACAAGATCGGCTTCCCCGTGCTGGTGAAGGCCTCCGCCGGCGGCGGCGGCCGCGGCATGCGCATCGTTCGCTCGGCGGCCGAGCTCGGGCCTGCGATCGTGAGCGCCAAGCGGGAGGCGCTGGCTGCGTTCGGCGACGACCGCATGCTGATCGAAAAGTACGTCGACAATCCCAGGCATATCGAGGTGCAGATCATCGGCGACAGCCACGGCAATCTGCTCTCGCTGTTCGAGCGCGAATGCACGCTGCAGCGCCGGCACCAGAAGGTGATCGAAGAGGCGCCGTCGCCAACGCTGAACGCCGCCCAGCGCGAGACGGTCTGCGCCGCGGCGCGCAAAGCGGCGGGCGCCGTGAACTATGTCGGCGCCGGCACCATCGAGTTCGTCTCCGACGGTAAGGACGTGTTTTTCATCGAGATGAACACTCGCCTCCAGGTCGAGCATCCCGTGACCGAATTGATCACGGGCATCGACCTGGTCGAATGGCAGCTGCGCGTCGCCTTCGGCGAGGCGCTGCCCTTGAAGCAGGACGAGATCCGCCTCAACGGCCATGCGATCGAAGCGCGCGTCTACGCGGAGAACCCGACCAAGAACTTCATGCCGTCGGTCGGAAAAATCTCGACCTGGCGCATGCCGGCGGAGACCGGGGGCCTGCGCATCGATGCCGGCTATCGCGAGGGCGATACGGTCTCGCCTTACTACGATGCGATGCTGGCCAAGACGATAGCGTGGGCCCCGACGCGGGACGTTGCGATCGATCGCCTGAACCGCGGCCTGGAACAGTCCGACGTCCGCGGCATCGTCACCAATATCCCGTTCCTCTCGTCGCTGATCACGCACCCGAAGGTACGCGCGAATGCGATCGACACTGGGTTCATCGAGCGCGAGCTGGCGGTGCTGACGTCGGCGGCGCCTGCGCCCGGCGAACTCGAGCTCTGCGCTGCGGTGGCCGCGATCGTCAATGAGGAGCGGCAGACCGCGCAGACCGAGGCGAGTTCGCCCTGGCAGACCTTCGGCTGGCAGCCGGTCGGCCGCCGCCAGCGCAGCTTTGCGTTCCGCGTCGGCCATGGACCGGAGCAGAAGATTGTTCTGAACTATGGCAGCGGGCCATCGACGCTGGTGATCGGCGAGCGCGAGCTGGCGTTCACCATTGCGGCGAAGGATGGCGGCTTCGATCTGTCGCTCGACGGCGTGAAATCGTCCGTGGCCGCCGTGATCGACGGCCACGAGCTGTACTTGCGGACGCGCAACGGCCGCTTCGACCTGCACTGGGTCGATCCGTTCGGCGGCGAGAGCGAGGAGCACGTCGGCGAGGACAAGATCGCCGCACCCTTGCCGGGCACGGTCGTCGCCGTGCTGGCCGAGGAAGGCGCCAAGCTCGACAAGGGCGCGCCGATCCTCACGCTCGAAGTGATGAAGATGGAGCAGACGCTGCGGGCACCCTATGCCGGCGTGCTCAAATCCATCAAGTGCAGGGTCGGCGATATCGTGCAGGAGGGCGTCGAGCTCGCCGTGGTCGAACCTTCGGGAGAGTGAGATGAGCGACGAGGTCCGCATCATCGAGATGGGGCCGCGCGACGGCCTCCAGAACGAGAAGACGCCGGTCGGCGTCGAGGCCCGCATCGCCTTCGTCGAGGCGCTGGTCGGGGCCGGCCTCGATACGGTCGAGGTCGGCGCTTTCGTGTCGCCCAAGGCGATCCCGCAAATGGCGAGCTCCGACGCCGTGCTGCGCGGCGTCAGCCACATCAAGGGCGCCGAATTCCACGTGCTGGTGCCCAACGAGAAGGGTTATGACGCCGCCCGCGCTGCCGGCGCGAAGGTGGTCTCCGTGTTTGCGGCGGCTTCCGAAGGCTTTTCGCGCGCCAACATCAACTGTACCGTCGCGGAATCCATCGAGCGGTTCAAGCCGGTGCTGGCGCGTGCCGAGGCCGATGGCGTGAAGGTGCGCGGATATATTTCCTGCGTGCTGGGCTGCCCGTTCGACGGCGAGATCAAGCCGAAGGCGGTGGCCGATCTCGCGAGCACGCTGTGGGATCTCGGCTGCTACGAGATCTCGCTCGGCGACACCATAGGCGTCGGCACGCCTGATAAGGCGAAGGACATGCTGCGCGCGGTAGCCGCCAACATCCCGCCCGCAAAACTCGCGATGCATTTCCACGACACCTACGGCCAGGCGCTCGCCAATCTCTACGCCGGAATGGAAGAGGGCGTCCGCGTCATCGATGCCGCTGCCGGCGGCCTCGGCGGCTGTCCGTACGCGCCGGGCGCGACCGGCAATGTCGCGACCGAGGATGTCGTCTACATGCTCGAAGGCATGGGCGTCAGGACCGGCGTGGATATGGAGAAGCTGCTGGCGGCGACCAATGCGATGAGCGGCGTTCTTGGCAAGCCGCCGGTGAGCCGCGTGGCGTCCGCGTTGAATGCGAAGAAGAAGCGCGCTGCCTCCTAGGGCTCGGACTCAATTGATCCAATAGGCAACGATGGCGGCGAGATGGACGGCAGCCAAGAAGTTCCTGGCTAGTTTGTCGTAGCGAGTTGCGACACGCCTGAAATCCTTGAGGCGGCAGAAACAGCGCTCGATAACGTTGCGCCCCTTGTAGGCGCGTTTGCTGAAGCTGTGGAGAGTGACCCTGTTGGATTTGTTTGGAATGACGGGCTTGGCACCACGATCGACGATTTCGGCTCGAAAGCCGTCGCCGTCGTACCCTTTGTCGCCAATGAGGGCAGACATGGGTGGCGCGAGTTCCAAAAGGGCTGGCGCTGCGGCAATATCAGCGTCCTGGCCTGGAGTGAGATGAAATGCGCAAGGTCTGCAGTCAGGGTCGCTCAGCGCGTGGATTTTCGTGGTCCGCCCGCCGCGCGAGCGGCCGATCGCTTGTTCATGCTCCCCCCTTTTCCGCCGCTCGCCGAGCGATGCGCTTTGATCGTGGTGGAGTCGATGGACAAAGTCACGCCGTCTTTGCCGCAGCGGGCGAGCGCTTCAAAGATCGCCCGCCAATGTCCGCGCTTGGCCCAGCGATTGAAACGATTGTAGATCGTCGTGTACGGACCATAGTCGGGCGGGCAATCGCGCCAGCGTGCGCCGCACTGAAGCATGTGAATGATACCGCTGATGACGCGTCGATCGTCATCGCGCACCGGTCCGGTCTGGTTCGTTGGCAGATGCGGCTCTATCAGAGCCCATTGCTTGTCGTTGAGCCAGAACAGTCCTTTGCGCATCGAAGTCCCCCGCGTGGAATCAACCCGCTGCGAGGGAATCAGAGTTCGCTAATTAGGTACAGACCCTAGTTCTGCGTCGTTGCGAGCGCAGCGAAGCAATCCAGAGTCCCTCCGGGGGAAGTTTCTGGATTGCATCGTCGCAAGGGCTGCTCGCAATGACGACAGAGACAGCTTTCGTCAGGCCGCCTTCAGGCCGACATCGGGCAGCTGCGGCCGGTTCTTCAGTGCCTTGACCATCATGGCCTCGACCTCGGCCTTCTCCTGCGGCAGCAGTGCGAGGCGTGGTGGGCGGGTCAGCGCGGTGCCGCGGCCCATGATGTGCTCGCAGAGCTTGATGCACTGGACGAGGTCCGGGCGGGCATCGAGATGCAACAGCGGCATGAACCATTCGTAGAGCGGCATGGCTTCGGCCAAGCGGCCGGCCTTGGAGAGGCGGAAAAGCGTCTCGCCCTCGCGCGGGAAGGCGTTCGACATGCCCGAGACCCAGCCCACGGCACCCATCGCGACGCTCTCGACGATGACGTCGTCGAGGCCCGCGAACAGCACGAAGCGGTCGCCGACCATGTTGCGGGTGTCGATGAAGCGCCGCGTGTCGCCCGAGGAATCCTTGAAGCAGACCACGGTCTCGACGTCGGCGAGCGAGGCCAGGATGTCCGGGGTGACGTCGTTCTTGTAGATCGGTGGATTGTTGTAGAGCATCACGGGAAGGTCGGTCGCACTGGCGACGGCGCGGAAATGCGCGGCGGTCTCGTGCGGCTTGGAGGAATAGACCAGCGCCGGCATCACCATCACGCCATCGATGCCGACGCGCGCGGCTTCCTTTGCAGTCTCGACCGCAAACGCGGTCGTGAACTCGGCGATGCCGCACAGCACGGGCACGCGGCCGTTCGCGACCGACCTGGCCGCTTCCATGATCGCGACCTTCTCCTTGCGCTCGAGCGAGGTGTTCTCGCCGACCGAGCCGCAGACGATCAGGCCGGAGACGCCGTCGCGGATCAATCCGTCCATCACCTTGGCGGTCGCGTCGATATCGAGCGAGAGATCGTCGTGGAATTGAGTGGTGACGGCCGGGAAGACGCCTTCCCAGGCAACGCGGCGGCTCATGGTTTGACTCCGGGTAAATATGCCGGCGAGGGCTGGAGCCGCCGGCAGTTGTGAAAGGGATGGCGGATGGGATTAGAGCGTCGCGCCGACCTTGCGCAGCTCGGCGAGGACGGGTGCCTTGGGCAGCCAGATCTTGTCGAACTCGGCGATGACGGCCTCGGTATCGCCGGCCGGGACCTGGCGGATCGGGATCGGCGCGTTCTTGAAGTTCTCGATCAGCGCCGGCTCGTTGCCCGCGAGCTCGTCGATCTGCGCATCCAGCGTCGACTTGATCGTCTTGGTGATCAGCTCGCGGTCGGCCGCGGGCAGCGTTTGCCAGACCCGGCCGGAGACGACCGCCGCCATCGGCATGAAGACCGCGTTCATCTGGAGAATGACCTTGGACACCTTGTCGAAACGCTGGTTCCAGGAGAATTCGAGATCGGCCTCGAGGCCGTCGACCTGGCCGTTGGCCATGGCGTCGAACACCTGCGGCGTCGGGATCGGCGTCGGCGCGGCGCCAAGCGAAGAATAGAAATCGCGATAGACCGGGGTCGGATTGATGCGCAGCTTCATGCCCTTGATGTCGGCGAGCGTGTTCAGGTCCTTGGACGAGAACACGGCGCGCATGCCGGTGATGCCCCAGCCGAGGCCGATCGTGCCGGTCTCCTGCGGCAGCACCTCGAATAGTTTCAGGGCCGCCGGATGCCGCACGAATTTCGCCACCGCCGGGGTCGATCGGACGATGTAGGGCGCGTTGATCGCCGCGACATGCGGCACGCGCGAGCCGAGCTCGGCCGCCTGGATGAAGCCCATGTCGAGCGCGCCAGACTGCAATTGCTGCATCATCGCGGGCTCGTTGCCGAGCTGGCCGGAGTGGAACACGGTCAGGGTCAGACGGCCGTTGGTTGCGGCCTTGAGCTCGTCGCCGAATTTGAGCGCGGCCTTGTTCCAGGAATGGCCGTTGGGCGTGATCAGGCCGAGGCGGAATTCCTTGGCCTGGGCGAGCGCCAGCGACGGCGCGAACACCGATGCGGCGGCACTGGCGGCGAGAAAGCGGCGGCGTGAAAGCGGCATGGTCGGGCTTCCTTTGTACGGGCCTATTTGACGAGGATCAGCGAGAGCGAGGGGTAGAGCGAGAGCAGCACGAGGAGGACGCAGGAGATGACGAAGAAGGGCAGCGTCACCATGAACATCTTGCCGGGCTTGGCGCCGGTGACGGCGGCCGCGACGAAGAAGCAGAGTCCGACCGGCGGCGACAAAAGGCCGAGCACGAGATTGATCACCACGACGACGCCGAACTGCCGGGGATCGATGTGATAGACGTCGGTTGCAACAGGCAGCAGAATCGGCACCGTCATGATGAGGCCGGGAATACCGTCGATCACGGTGCCGATGATCAGCAGGATGACGTTGCAGATCAGCATGAAGCTGATCGGGTCCTTGGCGGCGGACTGGATCCAGCCGGCGGTTTCCTGCGGCACCTTGCCGAAGATCAGAACCCAGGAGAACACGGCCGCGGCGGCAACGAGGAACAGCACGATCGCCGAATAGATGCCACTGCGCAGCATCATCTGCGGCAGCTGCGAGAACTCGAACTCCCTGGTCCAGTATTTGCCGACGAGCGCCGCGGCAACGGCCCCGACGGCAGCGGATTCCGTGGCGTTGGCGAGGCCGCTCAGAATCGTGCCGACGATGACGATCGGGATCAGCAGCGTCGGCGAGGTCCGCAGGATCGTCATCAGGCGCTGCCGCGGCGTCTGATAGTCGGCTCGCGGATAGTTGTACATGTATCCCATCAGCGCGACGACGAGGCAGAACATCACGGTGAGGATGACGCCCGGCACGATGCCGGCGATCAGCATGTCGCTGACCGAGACCTGCGCCAGCACGCTGTAGACCACGAACATCACCGAGGGCGGGATGATCGGGCCGAGCATGCCGCCATAGGCGGTGAGGCCCGCCGCGAAGGTCTTGTCGTAGCCCTTCTTCTCCATCTCGGGGACCATGATCTGAGCCATGATCGCGACCTGCGCGGTCGCGGAGCCCAGGATGGAGGAGATGAACATGTTGGCGAGGATGTTGACGTAGGCGAGCCCGCCCTTGAGCGAGCCGACGAAGGCCATCGCCATGTCGACGATGCGCCGCGTGATGCCGCCGCCGTTCATGATCTCACCGATCAGGATGAACAGCGGAATCGCGATCAGGCCGTAGCTGTCGACACCGCCGAACAGCTGCAGCGGATAGGACTGGAACAGCACGGGATTGCCGGAGGCGGCGATGTAGACGAGGCCGGCAAGGCACAGGCAGAGCCCGATCGGCACGCCGACCAGCATGAACGCGACGAAGGCGGCGGACGTGACCATCAGTTGACCCCGTCGAGCTCGGAGAGCTGGAAGCCTTTCGGCGGCGTGCGCGGCACCAGCTCGAGATCTTCCAGCAGATTGGCGAGGCCGTGCACGGTCATCGACACCGCAAAGATCGGCAGCGTCAGATAAAGCACCCAGGTCGGCCAGTTCAGCGTCTGGGTGTGCTCGGTGTAGAGGAAGTTGAAGGTTTCAGCCGCGAGCTTGCGTCCGTCGAAGCTCGCGCGCGCGAGCCCAACCGGGTCCATCCAGAGCACGCAGGTGATGGTCAGGGCGACGCCGAACACGACCACAAGGCCGGTCGAGATCACCTTGGCGATCTTCTGGTGCTGGGGTGATAGCCGCTCCGTCAGCATCGTCACCGCGAAATCGAGCCGCAGCCGCGTCATCGCGGAGGCCCCGATGAAGGTCAGCCAGACCACGCAATAAACAGCGCATTCATCGATCCAGTAGATCGGAAAACGCGCGTAGCGGGTGACGACGTTCACCAGGATCAATCCGGTGAGCAGATACATCAGTCCCATCAGCGCCAGACGCTCGAAGGCGAGCAGGGCGCTCGACATCCGGACGATCGTACGTCGGAGGCTGAGTGCGCGCGTGGCCGGCATGGTCTGCTCGATCATGAAAGAGGCCCCAACCCCGAAGATTTGTCGTGCGATGGCCAAATGTATAATTTATACAATTTGAGAGTCAAACGGAGATTGCGGTCAAATCGGCGGCAGGGCGCGCTTTTGCTGGGCAGCTCAACATGCAAGACAGGGACCGCTTGGGACGGACGAGTCGGCAAGCAGGACGGAAGGTCAGATGAAACAGCCCCTGAAGCATCGCACCCTGTCGGCGGCAATCGTCGACCAGCTCAGGCAGGCGATCCTCGACGGCACCTATCCGGCCGGATCGCAGCTGCGCCAGGATGCGCTCGGGGATGCCTATGGTGTTAGCCGTATCCCGGTGCGCGAGGCGCTGTTCCAGCTCGAGGCCGAGGGCCTGGTGCGGATCGTGCCGCAGAAGGGCGCCATCGTCTCGGAGCTGTCACTGGACGAGATCAACGACGTGTTCGACCTGCGCGGCATCCTGGAGCCGCGATTGCTGGCACAGTCGGCGCCACGCTTTACTGCCGACGATTTCGAGGGGCTCGACGACATCCACAAGAGCTTCGAGAAGGCGATCAAGGCGCGCAATGTCAGCGAATGGGGGCAGCTCAACGCCGACTTCCACATGGCGCTCTACGTCCACGCGCCGCAGCCGCGCACGCGCGCGATCGTCCTGTCGCTGCTGCAGACCAGCGACCGCTATACGCGGCTGCAGCTTTCCAACACCAAGGCGATGGGGATTGCCGAGAAGGAGCACGCCCAGTTGATCGCGCTCTGCCGCGCGCAGAAGGTGGAGGAGGCCTGCCGCTTCCTGGAGCGGCACATCGAGGCCGTGCGCAAGGATCTGCTGCAAGTGGTGGCGAACGCGCCGAAGGCGCGGCGGAAGGAGAAATCGTAGGGTGGGAAAAGGCGCGTAGTTCGTAGTGTGCGTCAGCCCTGCAGATGCGCGAAGCGAATCTACAGGGCGCAACCCAGCCTACCGCAGTTTTGGTGTCGCTACCTGCTCCCGTCCGGCCCCATCACGAGGTCCGGCAGCCAGGTCGAGATTTCAGGCACGAAGCACAGCAGCAGCACCGCCAGCATCATCAGCAGCACGAAGGGCAGGGTGCCCCAGATCACATCGCGCAGGGGAATATCCGGCGCGACGTTGCGGATGACGAAGATGTTGAGGCCGACGGGGGGATGGATCAGGCCCATCTCCATCACGATGGTCATGACCACGCCGAACCAGATGATGTCGAAATTGGCGGCGCGTAACGGCGGCAGGATGATCGGCGCCGTCATCAGGATGATCGAGACCGGCGGCAGGAAGAAGCCGAGCACGACGACCATGACGAGGATCGCGAACAGCAGCTCCCAGCGCGGCAGGTGCATGGCGACGATGGATTCGGCGACGGATTGCGAGATGTGCAGATAGCTCATCACGTAGGAATAGAGCAGCGACATGCCGATGATCATCATCAGCATGGTCGATTCCCGGATGGTCGACGTCATGATCGGGGCGAGGTCGCTCGGCCGCCACACGCTGTAGATCGCGGCGATCAGCGCCAGCGCCAGGAGGCCGCCGAGGCCCGCTGTCTCTGACGGCGTGGCGTAGCCGCCATAGAGGGCGATCATGACGCCGGTCAGCAGCAGCACGAACGGGATGACGCGCGGCAGCACGCTGAAGCGTTCAGCCAGCGTGTACTCGTCGCGGGTCAGGATCGCCGCCTGGGGGCCGCCGTTCTTGTAGATCGCCTCAGCCGCCTTGTATTCCTGGCGGAAACGGATCACGGCATAGGCGCCGAACAGCGTGACCAGCAAGAGGCCGGGACCGATGCCGGCAAGGAACAGCCGACCCAGCGACTTTTCGGCGGCGACCGCGAACAGGATCATGGTGATGGACGGCGGCAGCAGGATTCCGAGCGTGCCGCCGGCGGCGATGATCCCTGCGGCAAAGCCGCCGGAATAGCCGCGCTTGCGCATCTCGGGAATGCCGGCCGAGCCGATCGCCGAGCATGTGGCGGGCGAGGAGCCCGCCATCGCCGCGAACAGCGCGCAGGCGAACACGTTGGCAACGCCAAGGCCGCCGGGGACGCGATGCAGCCAGGCGTGCAGCGCCGAGTAGAGATCCTGGCCGGCGCGCGACTTGCCGATCGCGGCGCCCTTCAGGATGAAGAGCGGGATCGACAGCAGCGTGATCGAGGCCATTTCCTCATAGACGTTCTGCGTCACCGTATCGAGCGAGGCCGCGGGCATGTAGATGCCCATGAACACGACCGCGACCGCGCCGAGCGCGAACGCAATCGGCATGCCCGAGAACATGATGACCAGCGTCGCGATGCCGTAGGCGAGGCCGATGCCGAACACGCTCATGGCCGCCGGCCTCCGGTAAAGGGCAGCGCGAGCTGCACGAGAATCTGGACGCAGAGCAGGCTCATGCCAAGCGCCATCAACGAATAGGGGATGGCGAGCGGCGGCGACCACATCGAGTTCGAGACCTGGCCGTCGACATAGGCTTCATGCGCCAGCGTCCAGGACTTCCAGCTGAAGAAGGCGCAGAACAGGAACGTCGCGGCGTCGACCAGCCACAGCCGGATCCTGTTGGCGAGCGGCGAGAGCAGGCCGACAAAGGCCTCGATGCCGATGTGACCGCGGTTCTGCTGCACATAGGCGGCCGTCATGAAGGTGGCGCCGACAAGCAGGAACACGGCCGCCTCGTCCTGCCAGTAATTGGCAGCCTTGAACAAAGCGCGGCTGAGCACGCTGTAGCTCAGGATGGCGCAGGCTGCGACCAGCGCGATCGCGGCGAACACGACGATGGTGCTGTTGAGGACGGCGAGACCGCGATCGATCGCCGCCGCAAGGCCTGTGCCCGCGCCAGCGGTCGCGTGGTCGTCACGATCCGGAAGCGGACCGTGGCTCATGCCGCAACGTCGGTAGCAAGCTTGAGCAGTTTGGCCGAGGTCGCGGTCTTGGCGCCGTAATCCTTCCACGCGGTGTCGCGGGCGATGTCGCGCCACTTCCCGACGGTCGCGGCATCGAGCGCCGAGACCTTCGCGCCGGCCTTCTCGTAGACCTTGGTCACCTCGACATCGTCGTCCTGCGCGCCCTTGCGGCCGAAGGCTTCGAGTTCCTGACCCACGGTGAGCAGGACGTCCTGCTGGTTCTTCGGCAACTTGTCGAAGATCGCCTTCGACATCATCAAGGGCTCGAGCATGAACCAGTAGGAGGCGCCTGCGCCAGATGTCAGGCACTTCGCGACCTCTTCGAGGCGGAACGAGATCAGGCTGGTGGAGGAGGTGATGCCGGCATCGCAGGCGCCGGTCTGCATCGCTGCGTAGATCTCGTTCGAGGGCACCGACAGCACCGAGGCGCCGGCGGTCTGCAGCACCATGTCCATCTCGCGCGAGCCGCCGCGCACCTTCATGCCCTTGGCATCCTCGGGCGCGACGATCGGCTTGGAGCGGCTGGCGACGCCGCCGGCCTGCCAGACCCAGGTGAGCAGGATGATGCCCTTGTCGGCGAGGAAGTCGGTCAGCGCCTTGCCGACCGGCTCCTTCTTCCAGCGCAGGCCCTGGTCGTAGGTGGTGACGAGGCCCGGCATCAGGCCAATATTGGTCTCCGGCAGCTCGCCGCCGGCGTATGGCATCGGGTAAAGCGAGATGTCGAGCGCACCCTTGCGCATCGCGGAGAACTGCGCGTTGGTCTTGATCAGCGAAGAGTTCGGATAGATCTCGGCGGCGATGTCGCCGTTGCTGCGCTTACTGACTTCGGCGGCGAACATTCGGCAGAGACGGTCGCGGAAATCGCCCTTGTCGACGGTGCCTCCAGGGAATTGATGCGAGATCTTCAGCGTGGTGGCGGCATGCGCGGTCCCGATACCGAGGCGCAAGATGGCGGGTGCGGCGACGGCAGTCGCGATCAGATGGCGGCGCGTAATCATGGTGTGATCCCCTTGGACGGTTCTTTGAACTGTTCTTGTTGGTGCGATTTGGGTCGGATCCTGTCAGACAGGCTTCGGGCCCATCCTAACCGGTCTTGCACCCGATGTTCTCTCATCTGATAGTTCGAGACCGAATGCTGCGGCAAGTGCGGGTCGTGTTGCGCTGCACACTTGCCGTTCTGCCGCTCCGGGTGCAGGCCTGATACCGCGGATGTGATTGCGGCGAATGCGCGGCCTCAAGAATTTGTGGCGCGGCCGTAACAAGTCCGCGCCCAGATCCGTCGAGATCAATTAGCGGCGTCCGTCGCTGACAAACACCATCTCGAAGGGAAGATGATCCATGACCATTCGTACCCGTATCGCGCTCGGCGTCTCGGCTGCCGTTCTCTCGCTTGGCCTCGCGCTGTCGCCGGCCGCTTTTGCCCAGGACAAGATGGGCAAGGACGACGGCATGATGAAAAAGGACACGATGTCCAAGGACGGCATGAAGAAGGATGCCATGTCCAAGGACGACGGCATGAAGAAGGATCACATGTCCAAGGACGGTATGAAGAAAGACGACGGGATGATGAAGAAGAACTGATCTTCGTCGTCGGAGCGTATGCGAAAGGAAGTCCGGGGGCGGTCGATTGGACCGCCCCGAAACGATGCCCCCGTTCAACTTCAATTGAACGTGACGTACGAACGCGACTTTGTGAACGTTACTTGCGCTTGGCCTTGCGGGCGGCGTAACGGGCGTCGCGCTTGGCCTTCTGCTCGGCCTCGAGCACAGCTTGCCGCTCGGCGGCTTCCTGAGCCTCGCGGGCGATCCGCGCGGCCTCGGCGGCCTTGGCTTCTTCCTCGAGACGCTTCTGCTCGGCCTTTTCGGCCTCGCGCGCGGCCTTTGCCTCGGCGCGCTTGGCCGCAAGGGCCTCGCGTTCGGCACGGCGCGCGACAACCGCCGGATCATCGGGGCCCGGCTGCGACTTGAATTTGTTCAAAAGATTTTTGCGGGCGTCCTGCGCCGCCTTTTGCCGGTCTGCGAAGCCGGGTTCCCTGAATCCACTCATCGACGAGCCTTGTCTTCCTCGCTTTCGATCTTACATCAGTGCCTGTTGGTACGTCGGCTGGGCATAGCAGGCGCAACGCGACGCAGAAGCGTGTACATCGGCGCGCGTCGCGAAGCCACCCATAATCGCAGCCGATCAGGTAGACGAAAAATCGCTCCCCCGACGATCTCTCGTAGCCCCGAAAAACTGCCGAATTGTGATGTCCCTCATAGGGGGCGCCCCGACGCAACGCCTAGCGTCCGCCCCAATTCGAGACGGAGCACGGGCATGACCATCTTCCGGCTGAGCCTCAGGGCGCTCGCACTCATCCTCGTGGTGGCGGCGCTGGCGGGTGCCACATTGCTGTTTGCCCGTCCGCAACCGATCGAGAACACCGTCCTCGGCGCCGACTGGGAGTGCAGCCAGACCGCCTTCGTGCTCACGACCTGCGCACCGCGGGCTCGCGAAGCGATTCCGGCCGTCGAAACCTCGCGCAAGGATGCGATCCGCCAGACCCGGGGCTGAACGAAGGGCCGGCCGGGATGTGACGCCACGTCGCAGAGGTGATAAGCCGGCTCACCCGTGCGATCAGGTTGTCATGTCGAGCCCTGCATCCAAGCCCGAACCGGGCGAGAAGCCCAAATCTCCGCGAAGGCCTCAACCCGGGGACAACCGCCGCGGCGCCATCGCCGGCCTGTTCATCGCGCTTCTGATCATCGGAATCGGCTGGTGGCTCGCCCGCGATCTCACCTCGGCGAGCAAGATGCAGGACTGCCTGATGTCGGGGCGGAGCAATTGCAACGTCATCGAGCCGGCGCGCTAACGGCGGTCCGGCACCACCGGTTGCAGCCCCATGGGACCGAAAAATTGCCGTGATCTTAATCATTTGTAACGGGACTTGGCCCATCACTTTGGTCCATCACTTGGCCGATCAAGCAGGTCAGTCATGTCAGCCGGCATCACCCCGGCCGCGAGGCGAATCGCCTATCGCGCGGGGGACGACGGCAAGCGAGAGAGTAGGGGGCAAGCACGCATGAGTGCGTCCAGCCGCAAGACAATCATCATTCCCTTGGTTTCGGCCATGTCACTGCTCGCGCTGTCGGCGCAGGCGCAGGACAGGCCGAGGGACGCCGGCCAGTTGCCGGACCGGCCTGCCGCCGGCGCGCCGGCCCAGACCAATCCGAACATGCGCAAGGGCCCACCGCCGCAGCAGGCGGCCCGGCCCGCGCAGCCGCCCGGCGGCGGCCAGCCTCACGCTGGCGGCCCCAGTCCGTACCACGCCGGCGGCCCGCCGCCCGGCCGCAACTATGCGCGCGGCCCGGCGCCGGCGCGTGATTGGGGCGGACATGCCTATCGCGGCAACCTCGCCTGGGAGGGTGGGCGCTGGCGTCACGAAGTCCATAACGGCCGCTCCGGCTGGTGGTGGGATGTCGGCGGCGTCTGGTATTATTATCCGCAACGGATGGCCGGCCCGCCCGCCTACATCTCGGAGGAGTATTATGACGACGTGCCGGTGGCCTATGCCCCGACGCCGCCTCCGGTCGCCTATGAACAGCCACCTCCGCCGCCGCCGGCCGATCCGGGCGCAAGCGCGCTGGGCGGGGCCATTGTCGGCGGCGTGCTCGGCGGCCTGATCTCGGGCAACGCAACGGGGGCAGCCGCAGGTGCGGTTCTCGGCGGCGCCACCGGCGCGATCGCCGGCGCGACGGCCGCCTCGCGGCCGGGCTACTATCTGGCCGAGGGCAATTGCTACTACCGCTATCCAAACGGGCAGTATGTGCAGGCCGATCCGCGCGCGTGCTACTGAGCCTCCATGCAGGATCTGAAGCGAAGGCGGGCAAAAGCCCGCCTTTTTGTTTGCCGGTGGGTTGCGCGGATGAGGGCTGATCGCCCGCGCGTCAAGTTACCAGCCAGTTGAAGAATGCCATCGCGCCCCAGACCAGGCCTGCGATCCAGGCCAGCGTCACGAGACCGATCGTCGCAAGGCACGCGATGCCAAACAGGTCGGACCGCTGTCGTTGTGCCGGGGCCCTGGGTTCGGCGGTTGCTTGCTGTGTCATGACGGGAAAGACCTCTCACGCCGTCTCGCGCTTCCTGGGACGCGCTGAGGTGCTGTTTAGCGCGAGACGCCGTGCGCAGGCTGTGACGCAATTCACAGATGGCGCGGAGTGAAGCGGGGTCCTTTCGCCGTCGATGAGGACGAAACCGCGAGTGCAAATCCCCTGGGGCGACAATCAAGGGTGTCTGAACGGCTATAACAACGTCGGTCCTCCGCAATCATACGGACGAAATGCCACGCCCTTGTCCACATCGAGCGGCTAAACTCGGACTCATGTTCAACAAGTACGACCCGCAGCACGAAGCCGAGGCCGCAATGAAGCGCGCCGCAGCGGCCGAAGGCGCCGACCGGCAGCGGCTGATCGAACTCGCCATCGCCTGGCATCAGCTTGCCCGCGAGCGGCGCGACGACGAGCCCGCGGACTAGCGGTCGCGCGCGCAATCAGCGCTACGCGCAACTCCCCGTTAATTTTTGCGCAGCGCTGATTTTCGCGGTCTCGATTCGTGCTTTGCGAACGAAGCGGAGTCGGACCGTGAACAAACAAAAAGCTCCGAAGGGGCGTTGGTGTTGTCACGCAGCTTCCGACTTCGGGACCGCGTCGGCATTGACCGAAAGCTTGACGACATCGCCCTCGACCGCACCGACATATTTCGTGTCGATGTAGTGGTGGTGGTCCTTGTGGCCCTCCGGGCTGTCCTTGCGGGTCAGCTTGATGCGGTTGCCCTCGACGCGGTCGACGGTGCCGACATGCGCGCCGTCCTTGCCGATGATTTTCATGTGTTCCCTGATTTCCGACATGATGTCCTCCTTGCGCAGTTCCAACGATGCAGACGCATCTTCGTTGCACCGTAGCGCGCCGCAGTTTGGACCCCGCAGGCGCGCCGGACGTTGAAGGGAGAGTTGCAGCTGACAACCGTCGTATGGAGACCATCAAGGCCTATCTGGAGCGGAAGCGCGATGAACTCGGGTTGCTGAATGGCTGCCTGAGCACCCCGCGGCACGTGCCGTGCCCGCGCTCGGTGGACGAGGTCATCAGGACGAAATTCCAGCTGACCGCGGCATTGCGCGCGGAGCACGCGCTGCACGACTGGAAGGCGACGGAGACATCCTGGTCGGCCACGGCGTCTCCGACCAGCGGCCCGTTCACCTTCAGCTACGACTACCAGCGCGCGGATCTGAAGGTGAACGGTCCCTCTTTCTATGAACGCGAGCATGGCTGCAGCAGCGAGACGATCTATACCGCCTCCGGCATGGCCGCGATCTCGGCGCTGCTCCTTGCCGTCACCCGGATCGTGGCGGGCGCCGACATCCTGGTCCTGCCGGGCTCCTACGGCGAGACGCTGGAGCTGATCGACCGCTTGGTCCCGGAGCTGCGGCTCGTCACGTTGAGCTTGACGCTGGGCGATGCCCTGGCTGGCGCCGGCGCGCCGCGAATCCTCATGCTGGATTCCTGCGTCTCTGCCGGCGCGTTCGAAGCGGCGCTGCGCTGCGAGGGTTCGGGTCTCGATCTCCTGATCTTCGACACGACATGCTTTGCCGGCCGATCGGGTCGTATCCGGCGTGTCCTGCGCTGGGCAAGGCGAAGCGGAATCCCCGTCGTGATGGTGCGAAGCCACACCAAGCTCGATTCGCTCGGCGCGGAATACGGCCGGCTCGGCTCCGCGGTGTTCGTCCGCGGGAGCGAGGAGGGCGCCGGGCGATCGTTGTCCGAGCGCCTCGCAGCGGAGACGCGTGACGTCGTGCGGCTCCTCGGCAGCGCGGCGTTGCCGGCGCATTTTCCGCCCTTCGTGGGCACGCCGGATTATTGGGCCTTAACGAAGCGGCGCGTCGCCGCCATCCTGCGCAACGGCCGCCACGCGGCCCGGCTTTTCGCGCGCGAGCTTGCCTTGCTCTCGGCCGAACTCCACTTCACCCACGGCCTCTATGTCACGCTCCGCAGCAGGCACCCTCTCGATGAAGCCAGCGCGCGCCACGCCGCAGAAGCGATGAGCCGCGATCTCGGCCGGGATGGCTTCCCGATCCGCCACGCGGGCAGCTTCGGCTTCGACTTCGCCGCGACGGAATGGTTTCACAACGCGACCACCGATGAGTACAGCGTCCGGGTGGCGGTGCCGGATCTGCCGACGGAGTTCTGGAATGATTTGGCCGCGGCGATTGCGGGTTGGTGGCGGACGCATCAGCCGGTGACCGGGGAATGAGGCGCAGGCGCGGCGCACCTTGATCAATCGATCGCCAGGCACTGCTCCAAACGCTGCTTTTCCGAGCGCGGCTTCTGGTGGACGCCCCGCGACCACGCCTGAACGGCGAAGGCGAGCACCTGCTGGTGCGCCACAGCGTCAGTAACGGATGCCCGCGCCGTCTCGACGCGCCTTGCGATCGCGCCGGTGTTCACGTCGACGCCTGCGTCGATTGCCAAAAATGATATCGCGATCACGGCCACCGCAGATGCGATTGCCATTCTCGTCCACTCGGATGGTGGCATCGAGGTCCTTATTGGGCGCACGTCGCCCGGCGAATAGATAGGACTGATGGGCCCGGTGCAAAGGCTCGGCCACGCGTTCGTGAAGGACGATGGATTGACAATTGAGCGTCGTGGGATGGCCGATCGTCAGATGGCTCGTCGGCAAGAAGTCGGAATAGACGGCTTGGATTTTCGAGCAGGGCGAATCGGGATAGTCGACGGCGCGGGCAATTTCTTCAGCCCCCGGCAGATGCTCGGCGGCTCGCTTGAGCCGCACAATTCGGCAGATGGCCAACACGAAGAACGGGTGAATGACGCGCTCCAGAGGCTCGCCTGTTCGCTCCGGCGAGCCTCGTTCAAGACAACAAGGCCGAGGCGCCGTGTGCGATCCGTACGGATTCAACGGGAAGGCGGTCAGGAAGGTGGGCAGCAGCCGTAAGAAGGTCGAGTGGCGGCTGGGGCCATGAGGAGGCGAGTGGGCGAGGAATTGCGCGCCCGCGTGCTGATCGAGCGCCCGGAGAGGCGGCCCCGGATCTCGCGGTTGCGGGGGTATGGCCGGGGCCACTCGGCCGGCTCGGCGGCGAGCCCGGTTCCTTCGAAGGAGACCGGGGGCCAGTTCGGATAGTCCGGAATGGGTGCCTCTTCTGGGCGCTCGCTATTTCCGCTCCAGCTTCGTAAGGTTCGGCTGCCTCTCCGGGCTCAACAACCCAGACCCTCGCCCGGAGGGCGGCCTCGCCATGCCGTGGCGGGGCCGTTGCGCGTGCTGGGACGCCTAATCTAATTGGCTAGGAACCATTAGCGTATTGCAGCGTCGGTTTGTGCCCCCAGCCGAAAAGGTAGCCCCCCCGACTGCTGGAGGAAAACCCGCATCAGACGGGTTGGCGGCCCCCACTCGGGGCCGTTTAATTTTCAGCGCTCGTAGGATGAGCTAACCTAACCTCTCAATGAGCGCACGAACGACGCGCTGCTTTCCGCCTCAGCCGGCGCAGCGCTGCCAAGAGAGATTGGCGTGTAAAGCAGGTCGCTGCCTCAGTAAGCGGCTTCATAAACATTTAAGAACATGCATAAATGCTGGGTTAGTGATTTTAGTTTTGTCGTAAAGGTATTTCCGAATGGCACTAGCAGCCGACCATCATGATCTGTTTCGCCTGATCCTGGCATTTCAGAAGATTAAAGACCCGCATCTGCGCCGAATGGTTCTTCAGCATATAGAGAAGCTGCAAGAGCAGCAGACGACGAGGCGGGAAGATCATCCGTCAGCCCAGGATGATCTGAGGGTGCACCCCGAGTGTTTTGATGCTGATGCGGTAACCAAGAACGGTATCGCACAGACAGAGCCGGACCTTGCCGTCATCGAGCCTAGCCTTCAAACGTTAGCCGGTCCGGTTTCAGGATAGAACGGCCAGATCGAAACACGGGTCGTGTCCGCAAGCTGGCCTGAAGTTATGTTCTGGCCGATTTTTCGAACTGGAGAATTCTAGCGTGGCTTTGGGTACTGTTAAGTGGTTCAATGCGACCAAAGGATACGGATTTATTCATCCGGATGATGGTGGTCCTGACGTGTTCGTCCACATCTCGGCAGTTCAAAAGGCTGGCTATAATGGTCTCGCTGAAGGGGCCAAAGTCAGTTACGAACTGGTGACGGGTCGGAGTGGTAAATTGTCCGCCGATAATCTACGGATCGGCTGAGGCGGCCCTCCGGCAGCCCGACATTCCGTCGATTCACATTCGTTATAGTTGGAACCGGCGATGTCGGGATAACTCGGCAATGCCGGGGCTGGCGAAGGCATTTCATTCCGGAATTATTGAGCCCGGCACGGTGAGGGGCCGCTGTCCAAAAGCAGCGGTCCTTCTTCTTTGCGTCATTTACGGGTGCATCGGAACCGACTGACATTTGCTGAGTTTCTGCTCGCATCTGTTCCCAACACCGGATGGCCCAGCAAGGCCCAAGCCGGGCGCCCTACACCCGCTTGGGCCTTCCTTTTGCCTCCGGGACAATCTGGCACAAACTGCATAGCCGGCCCGACTTAACCCAGGTTAAGATGGGGCATGGGCGGAGAACTACTACTGCGTGTGCTTGCCATTGGCGCGGGTGTTTTCACCTTGGCCGCAGCAACGGCGCTAATCTTTAGCCTTTGATTTATCTCAAGTAGCGCGCGCGAGCCGCCCGCATCCTCCATCCCTTGGGAGGCGACAATGCGGCCCTGGATGTTGCATGCGCTGGCGTGGGGGGCGGCCGCCGTGGGGCTGGCAGCCATCATTTCCATGAGCATGTAGGGACCGGTCGCGACGCACATTTATTCAATCTTATGAGCGACCACGTTGGAGAACTGGCCAGTGAAATCGTGGCTTTCGCCAACCTGCCGGGCACTGACGGGCCTTTCAATGCAGCGATGCAAAGAACTCGTTTCGCAAGTGTCGCTTGATGTTCTCGGGGTGACGCTCACCCTGGGCAGCGAGCTTGAGCACGCGCTCGGCGACCTCTGATGCGGTCCGCTGATGTTGAAGGGTGAATTCCGGGCTGGAAAGGACTTCGTCCAAAACATCACGAAGCATTTGCACGGTGGCCGCGTCGTAAGCCATGAGCCAGATCCTAATGGTTTGAGCCTCAAAAGCGGTGCCGAGCTTGAAATACGCGTCTCGGCAGCGCCCATTTTCGCACTGAGCGCTGAAATCTCAGTTGGCGTTTAGGATGCAACGGCTATGCCACAGCCTTATGACATCGAAAATTCTGTCGATGTGGGTACCATCGTGATCGAGGCGTGTACCGCAATGGCGCGACGCTGAACGTCAAGGAAGATCGCGGAAGCAACGTGATTGGAGACATTTACGCGCCGACGACGTCTAGGCGATTTTAGCGACATCCTTCATGCGGCCATCTGAACGGCCTCGGGACCATCGGTTGATTGGTGTTTCGACGTAGCGCCACGACAATGCGGCCAGCGTCCAGATGATGGCAAATGCGGTCCAGCGCCAAACCTCGCCAAGATCACGGTGAAGGTTGAGGTTGTCGTTGCCGGTAAGCCATGGGGACAGGCAAACAATCGGCCAGTGGATCAGGTAAAACCCGTAAGAGACGTCACCGAATTTCACGAAGAGCTTCGGCACGATTGGCATAATGGCGAGGCCTGCTACCGCGATTCCGCAAGCGAGCGGCGTCGGGATGCGGGCTGGTAGCCAGTGATGTCCGCTGATGAAGACGCCAAATGCAAACGCTAGAAGAAATGATGACGTATAGAGATCATTGATTACCCTGGATTTTGGAAGGCGGATGGCGACCATATAGGCGGCGACACCTGCGCCGAATGCGGCATGCTTTTCGGTGATGAAGCGGCTTACTATGGCGTTGTGCGGATCTAGAACGTTCCACAGCACAAAGGATGTCGCGCAGTAGGCCAACAATGCTGCGGGCCCTCCTCGCGGCAGGATCAATGCAGCGATCATGTAGAATGCGACCTCATATTCGAGCGTCCAACCTACCGAGTTGATCGGCGCGAATTGCGGGAAGATCAGCAGCGATTTGATAATGTGGAGCGGATCGGCGTCATCAGAAATGCGTATGCCTGAAACGACGAAGACCACAATGAAAAGCGTCACCAGAGCGTTCAACGGGTAGATGCGAAAGAAGCGCTTCCACAGAAACTCTCCGGTTTCAAAGTCGCTGGCCGATGCGACGTGGCAAACGATAAAGCCGCTGATTGCAAAGAACAGGTCGACGCCGCTGGCTCCATGCCGGGCTAACCAGTCGAACGTCAGGAGGTGCTGCGGATTGAAGTTCGACAACGCAATGTAGGAATGGAAGTAGAAGACAGAAACGGCGGCAATAGCGCGCCCGGCCTGGATGCCGGGTAGTCTTGAATTTGGTTCCATTGCGTTCTCGTGTGCCCCAAGGTCTCTGGTGTATCGCAGGTTGCTTCGCAACATCAACGTTCGTCCGTCATTTTCCTCAAGCAAACACCAGAGGTTCCACATGCTCGAACTGCATGGCATTTTGCGTGGACCGTGCCGCCGGCGCCGGATGCTGGCTGCGTGATCCAGGTCCAGACGCGCTTGCGCGAGCTGGGCTATTCCGATGCGGCGCGGTCGATGGCCAGCTGGAGCCGAAGGGGCGGACCGAGGCCGCGTGCATGGTTCGCGAAGGAAAACTCCCGCAGGTCGATGCCTTCGTCGGTCTCGCGGAAGGCCGCACCTTCGCGAAAGTCCTCGAGGACGATGTAGAAGCCCTTGTCGAGCCGATTGTTCGGGATGATCGACGGCGAGGCGATACGTAGAACTCCACTGACCGGAGTCAATTCCAGGCAAGCTTTGTCTCGAGGGCGAATCGGAACTCGCGGATTCATCCCTGCGTTGCCGCGAGCCCAAGCCGACCCGGCTGGATGAGGCGCGTCGCATCGTTGAGGAGTGCGCCGCGGATATTGCGCGGTACGAACGGCCCCGGGCATCTCTGGGGCTGGAGCCGAGACGCACCGAGACCGCCCGACGCACCAGACTAAATGCGGCGCGCCGTTGGCATCCTCCCGCTCGGGATTCACTTCCGCAGTCCAAAAAGATACAGTGTCCCAAATTTAATGAGCGACTGTCCTGACAGGACCGCACGGGATTACGAGGTGCGCTCCGAAGCGAAGAAAGCGTGCCGCTCGGCTTCCGCAGTGAAGAAGGCGGTCAAGAAGGCAAGAAGGTTGAGCGGCGACGGCTCGGCGGATGAGACGCCATCGCCGTCAGTTCCAGCCCGCTCTCCCTCGGGCTGGAGCGTTCTCTTTATACGTTTGATCCTCGGACGGCGGCTCAGGGTGCCAGATATGCGGGTAGGCTGCCTGAGCGGCTCTTCCGATCGCGCGATTTGCTTCACCGCTTGCTTCAAAATTGAACTTTGCGGAATGAGGGCAGTCCTATTTCATCTTGCGCCAGGCAAGTAGGAACAATCAGTGTAATTGCCGCAACGGTTTGGTGGCGCCAGCCGAGCTGGCGGGCTTGCGCCCTAGTAGCGGTCATAATACCCAGGTGCGTACCTATGCCGGTGGGGTCGGTAATAGCCGTCGCCGTAGCCGTATGGGGCATAACGAGGTCTCGCGTAGGCGCCGGGAGCGTGATAGTCGTTCGGATAGCAGCGACCGTTCGAATAGTTGTAGTCGTAGCCATGCGGACACGCGCCGCCTCTTCCCGGGAATTGCACCTGTTGAACTTGGGCTTCCTGCGCAGGCGCGGCCGCCATCGGTCCAAGGGCAGCCAACGACAGAATTGCAGCTTGAATAAGCACCGTTTCTCTCCCTCTTGGTCCATCTGTAACGAAGGGCAAGGAAGCGAGTTCCTGCGGCGATGCTTATAGGACGCTAACGCACAACCGCCATTGAACGAAACATTCACTTGCGGTTCACGCGACGTGTGACGCTGGCACCTCGTTCGCGTGGCCCGGCGGCACCAGCCCACATGGGTGCCGCTCTCGTGCTGATCGAGCCAGCCGCGCTCGATCGCAAACTTGAGGCCGGCGACGAATTCGGCGCCGGTCGCGTTGCAGCCGTTCCGCGAGAGAAATGGCGCGTTGATCTTCTCGATGCGGATGCGGCCGTCCTGGACCGGTTCGACGGCAGCGGCGAGCTTGAGGAGCTTGGGATCGGCGATGCCACCTCGCGGCATTGCGTCTTGCGCCGAGATGCGCTGTGGCCGCAGCGATAGCAGCGCAGAAGACCGGGACGCCGCGCAAGCCCATCTCGCGCATTTCGCCGAACGTGATCTTGATCTGGCGACTATCGGGGTGCGTCGGTGTGTGGCGTCGTGCAGGGCGGGACATAACGCTATCGAAGCGCGGCGTCAGCGAGAGTCAAATTGTCAATCACTTGCGGCTGGGAACGCTCGCAGACCGCGATCCCTCGCCATGCAACTGCTCGGGGTAGCCGAAGCTATCCTGGTGCAGCGCGATCGCGATCCGAAAAGTCCTATGGCTGCGGGCCGGTCCCGGAGATCATCCGCAACGTAGTCAAATCCGTCGATTGGTTGAGCGGTCCAACACCGATCGGCAAGGCCGCCGCTGAGGGGCGCCGTCGCAGGAGATCACGGCCATGAAAGATGCAACGAACCTGCCGGACACGTTCGGGCTGCCGTGATCTGCGGCGTGACGCGCGGCGGTCAGACGCACTGGCTATTACGTCAATCTGGCGGACCTGGTCGCCTCGGAAGCGTTTGCAGGTCAACTGCCAACTCATGCCTCCTCTGGCAATCTGAACTGATGCAGCACGGGGAGGCCCGCCGGTTCAGGCTGGCGGGCTGCGCCGTTTCAAGAGATTAGAAGAAGGCAAGTAATCCCGGCGACCATGACGTCAAAGCCTGTCAATGCGACGAGGACAAAGGCTCGCTCGATGCTGTCCATGGACTTCCCCCACTCATACGCGCATTCCCAAGACGCGAGGCTACATTGCCGACGTACCGAATCAATTCGATTGTCAACCTGCTGCACGCACGGGGCTGTGGATAGCGGGGGCAACGGCAGTGGCGAAGCAGTTTGGGGCCGCTAGAGTTTCTCGTCCTATCTTGGGGGGACCCAGTCTGGTCCCGGTCGAAGTCCGGGATCTCGGCCGCGCTGCGGCCTTCAGTTCGTCAGCCGGCGCAACTCATGCAGGCGGGCCAGGCAAAACTCGCGATACAGGCTATCAATGAATGTCCACATGGCAATCCCCTGAGTCCAATGAGGGGGACGCTAGGCCGGCTGTGTTTCGGGGACATTTCGTGGCACTCGGGAAATGGCTTCGTGAGCGAGGTTGGGGAACGGCGAACAAATCACGAAGCTCGTTTGCATCCGTGTTGCGCGGGATGGATTGCACGGGTTGGTAACGGCTTGATTTTGCTTGTTGCAGCTTGCAGCGCCGCGCAACACGAAATTGTCCTGAGAACGAAGCCGATACCGCGCCAACATATTGATATATGAGGAGAAACACTGGCGATCCCGGCAGGACTCGAACCTGCAACCCGCGGAGTAGAAATCCGCTACTCTATCCAGTTGAGCTACGGGACCGTCTTGGGCCGCCCGGGTCGGGCGGCTGGCCGTTCATCTAGCATGCCAATATGAAAAATCTCGTGTTTCGCCAAGTCTGAACCGAACCGTTTTCCTCAATGCCGCGACATAGCGGAACGGTGGGGTGTCAGGGTGCCGGGTTGAGCGGCAGCGGACTGGACGATGGATCACATCGCCGGGAACGCTGAACAGCTTCCGGGACACGGCCGCCGGACGACTGGCTAGGTGTTGCTGCGCCATCAGGACGGCGTGCGCGGCGGTGTCTCGGCCGGTCTCCTCTGGGCCTGCCTTTGTCATGGCGAATGCGACGTTTTACATCTCTGGTTCCATCGCCTTGTGTCCGTCACCTTTCCGCGCATTTCTTGCGACAAGCGGCGTTCGTCCGCGATTTCCGGGAGTCCATCCATGATCGGTCTCGTTCGCGCCGTCACAATCTGCGCCGCGCTGGCGCTCGGCCTTAACGCGGCGCAGGCCGCCGACAAGGCCTTCAAACGCGACGATCTCGCCGATTCCGCGATCAAGCTGGAGGCGCAGATCAAGAGCGAGGCGGGCCCGGTCGCCAAGACCAACGCAACGCTTCGCACGGATGCCGACGCCGCCTTCAAGCGCAACGATTACCGCACCGGCCTGTCGGTGCTCGGCCAGATTGCGGCCACCACGCCTGACGATGCCGGCAACTGGCTGCGGCTCGCCAAGGTGATCTTCCAGATCTGGCCGAAGAACTCGAGCGAGCAGACCTTCCTGCTGGAGCGCGCCTCGACCGCGGCCTACATCGCCTACATGCGCGCAGGCAATCCGGGCGAGGAGGCCGACGCGCTCGCCGTGCTCGGCAAGTCTCTGGCCGAACGCAAGCTGTGGCGGCCGGCGCTGGATTCGCTGCGGCTGTCGCTCGATCTGCGCGAGGTCGCCGATGTCCGCGGCCAATATGAGAAGCTGCGCGACGAGCACGGTTTCCGGCTGCTCGACTACACCGTGGACTCGGATTCGGCGAGCCCGCGCGCCTGCTTCCAGTTCTCGGAGGAACTCGCCAAGCGCACCGACTTCGCGCCGTACCTCGCCCTCGCAGGGCAGGACAAGCCGGCGCTGTCGGCGGAAGGCAAGCAGCTCTGTGTCGACGGTCTGAAGCACGGCGAACGCTACAATATCAACCTGCGCGCCGGCCTGCCGTCCACGGTGAAGGAGGGCCTGCCGAAATCGGCCGAGTTCAACGTCTATGTGCGCGACCGCAAGCCCTTCGTGCGCTTCACCAGCCGGGCCTATGTGCTGCCCCGGACCGGCCAGCGCGGCATTCCCGTGGTCAGCGTCAACACGCCCGCGGTCAACGTCAGCGTCTTCCGGATCGGCGACCGGAACCTCATCAACACGGTGGTCGACAGCGATTTCCAGAAGACGCTGACCAAATACCAGCTCAGCAATCTCGGCGACGAGCGCGGCGTGAAGGTCTGGTCGGGCGAGCTTTCAACCGCGATGACGCTCAATCAGGACGTCACCACGGCATTCCCGGTCGACCAGGCGCTCGGCGAGCTTCAGCCTGGCGTCTACGTGATGACCGCCGCGGCCAAGGGCCCGGGCTCGGACGACGAGTACCAGCTCGCCACGCAATGGTTCATCGTCTCCGACCTCGGCGTCACCGCGTATTCCGGCAATGACGGCATCCACGTCTTCGTCAACTCGCTGGCCTCGACCGATCCGGTCGGCAAGGCCGAGGTGCGGCTGGTTGCCCGCAACAACGAGATCCTCGCGACGCGCAAGACCGACGAGTCCGGTCACGTGCTGTTCGAGGCGGGCCTTGCGCGCGGCGATGGCGGCCTGTCGCCGGCGATGCTCACGGTCACCGGCGAGAAGGCCGACTACGCCTTCCTGAGCCTGAAGACGTCCGCCTTCGATCTCTCCGACCGCGGCGTTTCGGGGCGCGCGGTGCCCGCGGGCGCCGATGCCTTCGTCTACGCCGAGCGCGGCGTTTATCGTTCCAGCGAGACCGTCTTCCTCACAGCGCTCTTGCGCGACGGGCAGGGCAACGCCGTGACCGGTAGTCCCATGACGCTGGTGGTCGAGCGCCCCGACGGCGTCGAATACCGCCGCGCGGTGCTGCCCGACCAGGGCGCCGGCGGCCGCACACTGTCCGTGCCGCTCAACTCGGCCGTGCCGACCGGCACCTGGCGGGTCCGCGCCTTCACCGACCCGAAGGGCGCGTCGGTCGGCGAAACCACCTTCATGGTCGAAGACTACGTTCCGGATCGGATCGAATTCGACTTGTCGGCCAAGGACAAGCTGATCAAAGCCAACGCTCCGGTGGAGCTTAAGGCGGACGGTCATTTCCTCTATGGCGCGCCGGCCTCGGGCCTTGCGCTCGAAGGCGACATGCTGGTCGCGCCTGCGGCCGAACGGCCCGGCTTTGCCGGCTACCAGTTCGGCGTTGCCGATGAGGAGACCACCTCGAACGAGCGCACGCCGCTGGAGAATCTGCCGGAGGCCGATGCCAACGGCGTCGCCACCTTCCCGGTGACGCTGGACAAGCAGCCGGCCTCGACGCGGCCGCAGGAGGCGCAGATCTTCGTCCGGATGGTCGAGACCGGCGGCCGCGCCGTCGAGCGCAAGATCGTGCTGCCGGTCGCGCCCGCTGCCGCGCAGATCGGCATCAAGCCGCTGTTCGGCGACAAGAACGTCGCCGAGGGTGACAAGGCCGAGTTCGACGTCGTCTTCGTCTCGCCCGAGGGCCAGAGGTTGCACCGCGACGGCCTGCGCTACGAGCTGCTGAAGATGGAGTCGCGCTACCAGTGGTATCGCCAGAACAATTACTGGGAGTACGAGCCCGTCAAGTCGACCTCGCGCGTCGCCGACGGTGACGTCACGATTGCAGCCGACAAGCCGGCGCGGATCTCGCTCAGCCCGCAGCCCGGGCGTTACCGGCTGGATGTGAAGTCGAACGATGCCGAGGGCCCCGTGACGTCGGTGCAGTTCGACGTCGGCTGGTACTCCGACGGCAGCGCCGATACGCCGGACCTTTTGGAGACCTCGATCGACAAGCCGCAATATTCCTCCGGCGACACCATGACGGTGTCGGTCAACGTCCGCAGTGCCGGCAAGCTCACCATCAACGTGCTCGGTGACCGCCTGCTGACGACGCAGACCGTCGACGTCAGGGAAGGCACCGCGCAGGTCAAGCTCCCGGTCGGCAAGGACTGGGGCACCGGCGCCTATGTCCTGGCGACGCTACGCCGTCCGCTCGATGCGGCGGCCCAGCGCATGCCGGGCCGCGCGATCGGCCTGAAATGGTTCGGCATCGACAAGCAGACCCGCACGCTTGCAGTGAAGCTGACGCCGCCGGCGCTGATCCGGCCCAATGCGATCTTGAAGATCCCGGTCAAACTCGACGGCCTCAATCCGGGCGAGGACGCCAAGATCGTCATCGCCGCGGTCGATGTCGGCATCCTCAACCTCACCAATTACAAGCCGCCGGCGCCGGATGATTACTATCTCGGCCAGCGTCGCCTGAGCGCGGAGATCCGCGATCTCTATGGCCAGCTCATCGACGGCATGTCGGGCACGCGCGGCCAGATCAAGTCCGGCGGCGACGCCGGAGCTGCGGAGCTGCAGGGCTCGCCGCCCTCGCAAAAGCCGCTGGCGCTCTATTCCGGCATCGTGACCGTCGCCGCCGACGGCACGGCCGAGGTGAGCTTCGACATTCCAGAGTTCGCCGGCACCGCGCGCGTCATGGCGGCGGCCTGGACCGCGACCAAGCTTGGCCGCGCCAGCACCGACGTCGTGATCCGCGACCCCGTGGTGCTGACCACGACGCTGCCGCGCTTCCTGCTCAATGGCGACCACGGCACGGTTAATCTCGAGATCGACAATGTCGAGGGCCAGGCCGGCGACTACGTCATCAACGTCAAGACCGGCGGGCCGGTGAAAATGACCGGCAATCCCGCCACCTCGGTCAGGCTCGCCGCCAAGCAGCGGAATTCGTTCTCGCTCGCGCTCGACGCGACCGCCGCGGGGCAGGCGACGCTCGACGTCGACATCAAGGGGCCGAACGGCCTTGCGCTGGCGCGGCACTATGCGTTCGACGTCAAGGCGGCAACGCAGGTTCTGGCGCGGCGCTCGATCCGGACGCTGGCGAAGGGCGAAAGCCTGACGCTGACCTCGGACATGTTCTCCGACCTCGTGCCGGGCACCGGCAGCGTCTCGGTCTCCGCGAGCCTGTCGACCGCGCTCGATGCGGCGACGATCCTGAAGGCGCTCGACCGCTATCCCTATGGCTGCTCGGAGCAAATCACGAGCCGGGCCATGCCGCTGCTCTATGTCAACGAGCTTGCGGCCGGCGCGCATCTCGCCATGGATACCGAGGTCGACCAGCGCATCCGCGACGCGATCGAGCGGCTGTTGGCCCGCCAGGGCTCGAACGGCTCGTTCGGCCTGTGGTCGGCTGGCGGCGATGACGCCTGGCTCGACGCCTACGTGACGGACTTCCTCACCCGCGCCCGCGAGAAGGGCTTTGCGGTACCTGACGTGCTGTTCAAGAACGCGCTCGACCGCATCCGCAACGCCGTCGTCAACGGCAACGAGCCGGAGAAGGACGGCGGCCGCGATCTCGCCTACGGCCTCTACGTGCTCGCGCGCAACGGCGCTGCGCCGATCGGCGATCTCCGCTATCTCGCGGACACCAAGCTGAACAACCTTGCGACCCCCATCGCGAAGTCACAGCTTGCCGCCGCGCTTGCCCTGGTCGGCGACCGTAATCGCGCCGAGCGCGTCTATGGCGCGGCGCTCGACAGCCTCGCGCCAAAACCGGTGCTGGAGTTCGGCCGCACCGATTACGGCTCGCAGCTGCGCGATGCCGCAGCGCTGGTCTCGCTTGCGAGCGAGGGCAATGCGCCGAGAGCGACGCTGACGCAGGCGGTGTCGCGGGTCGAGACAGCGCGCGGGCTCACACCCTACACCTCCACGCAGGAGAATGCGTGGCTGGTGCTGGCGGCGCGGGCGCTCGCCAAGGAGAACCTGTCGATCGAGGTCGACGGTCAGCCGGTCAAGACTGCGCTGTATCGCAGCTACAAGGCGGACACGATGAGCGGCAAGCCGCTGAAGATCACCAACACCGGCGACGCACCGGTGCAGGCGGTGGTCTCGGTGTCGGGCTCGCCGGTGACGCCGGAACCCGCGGCGTCGAACGGCTTCAAGATCGAGCGCAGCTACTTCACGCTCGACGGCAAGCCCGCCGACATCAGCAAGGTCAAGCAGAACCAGCGCTTTGCCGTGGTGCTGAAGGTCACCGAGGCCAAGCCCGAGTACGGCCACATCATGGTGTCCGACTATCTGCCGGCCGGGCTCGAGATCGACAATCCGAAGCTGGTCTCGTCGGGCGACAGTGGCACGCTGGACTGGATCGAGGATGGCGAGGAGCCTGAGGACACCGAGTTCCGCGACGACCGCTTCACCGCCGCCGTCGACCGGGCCTCGGACTCCAAGTCGGTGTTCACGGTCGCCTATGTCGTGCGCGCGGTCTCGCCCGGCAAATACGTGCTGCCGCAGGCCTATGTCGAGGACATGTACAATCCCTCGCGCTATGGCCGCACCGGCACGGGTACGGTCGAGGTGCGGGCGGCGAAGTGAGTGTTGGGATGAGCGCAGCGGAGCCACATCATGTGGATGGACGGGTCAAGCCCGGCCATGATGGGCGGAGAGGGCAACTCGCCTTTCGCTCCCTCTCCGCGCTCGCCTTCACCCTCATCCTCGCCATCATCGGATTCGTCGCCTGGGTCTATTCACTCGGCCCGCTCCCGCTCGACGAGGCGCGGCAGGTCTCCACCACCATCGTCGATCGCAACGGCAAGCTGCTGCGCGCCTATGCGATGGCGGACGGGCGCTGGCGGCTGCCGGTCGGCGTCAGGACCAACGTCGATCCGACATATCTGAAGCTGCTGTTCGCCTATGAGGACCAGCGCTTCTACGGCCATGACGGCATCGATCCGCTGGCGCTCGGCCGCGCCGCGCTGCAACTCGGCACGCGCGGTCATATCGTCTCCGGCGGCTCGACCATCACGATGCAGGTGGCCCGGCTGATCGAGCCGCGGCGGCAGCGCTCGCTCTACGCAAAGCTGCGGCAGATGGTGCGTGCCATCGAAATCGAGCGCATCATGAGCAAGGAGCAGATCCTCGATCTCTATCTCGCGCTCGCGCCCTACGGCGGCAACCTCGAAGGCATCCGCGCAGCCTCGATCGCCTATCTCGGCAAGGAGCCGAAGCGGCTGTCGCTGGCCGAAGCCGCATTGCTGGTCGCGCTGCCGCAATCGCCGGAGACGCGCCGGCTCGACCGCTATCCGGACGCGGCGCGCAAGGCGCGCGATCGCGTGCTCGATCGCATGGTCGAGGAGCATGTGGTCAGCGCAGAAGACGCCAGGCAAGCCAAGGCAGCGCCGGTGCCGGCACTGCGCAAGCCGATGCCGATCCTGGCGCCGCATGCCTCCGACACCGCGCTGTCGACCGTCAAGGATACACCAGTCATCAAGCTGACGCTGGATGCGAATCTGCAGAAGGTGCTGGAGCCCTTGGCGCGCGACCGCGCCGTTGCGCTCGGGCAAAACATCTCGGTCGGCATCATCGTGGTCGACAACGAGAGCGGCGACGTGCTCGCGCGCGTCGGCTCGGCGGATTACTTCGACGAGAGCCGGGCGGGGCAGGTCGACATGACCCGCGCGATCCGCTCGCCGGGCTCGACGCTGAAACCTTTCATCTACGGGCTCGCCTTCGAGGACGGCTTTGTTCATCCCGACAGCCTGATCGACGACCGTCCGGTCCGCTTCGGCTCCTATGCGCCGGAAAATTTCGACATGACCTTCCAGGGCACGGTGCCGGTACGGAAGGCGCTGCAATTGTCCCTGAACGTGCCTGCCATCGTGCTGCTCGACCGCGTCGGATCGAGCCGGCTGGCCTCGCGGCTGCGGCAGGCTGGCGGCAACCTCATCCTGCCCAAGGACGAGGCGCCGGGCCTTGCCATGGGTCTTGGCGGTGTCGGCGTGACGCTGCAGGACCTCGCCCAGCTCTATGCCGGCTTCGCCCGGCTCGGAACCACCAAGCCGCTGCGCGAGATCGTCGCGGCCAAGGACGACCGCGAGCCGCTGCGGCTGCTGGATCAGGTCGCAGCCTGGCAGGTCGGCAGCGTCCTGCTCGGCACGCCGCCGCCGGAGAACGCGGCTCACAACCGGATCGCCTTCAAAACCGGCACCTCCTACGGCTATCGCGACGCCTGGTCGGTCGGCTTCGACGGCCGCATGACCATCGGCGTCTGGGTCGGCCGTCCGGATGGGGCGCCGGTTCCCGGCCTGATCGGCCGCGTGGCCGCGGCGCCGATCCTGTTCGACGCCTTTGCGCGCAGCGGCAAGACGCTGGCCCCGTTGCCGAAGCCGCCGAAGGGAACCCTGGTCGCCAGCAACGCGAAGTTGCCGTTGCCCCTCAAACGGTTCCGCCCGGTCGGAGAGCTGGTCCGGACCAGCGGCGAGCAGGCGCTGCATATTCAGTTCCCGCTGAACGGCTCGCGGATCGACGTCGATCGCTCGGGCGCGCCCGAGAGCGCCGCCATGCCAGTCAAGGTCGCCGGCGGCGTTCTGCCCATGACCGTGATGGTTAATGGCACCGCGCGCGGCGAGATCGACGGCCGCCGCCAGCGCCTGATCGATCCGCCCGGCCCGGGCTTTGCACGGCTCACCGTGATCGATGCCACGGGCGCGGCGGACACAGTTGTCATTCGAATTCAATGACCCTGCCTTAAGCGGTTGTGGCGATGGCGGTTTCAGCGTAAGCGGAACCAATGGCCGAGACCTACCCCACCCCCCGTTTTGGAGCCCCCCGTGGGCCGAAATCGCCCGTGAATCCGGGCAGCCGGCTCGTGACCATGCTCGATATCGCCACGGCCAGCCACGCCCGTGCGGTCGCTTTCCTGCTGCTATGCGCGCTGCTGCTGTTCCTGCCCGGCTTCTTCACCATCCCGCCGGTCGATCGCGACGAGGCGCGGTTTGCCCAGGCCACCAAGCAGATGGTCGAGAGCGGCGACTACGTCGACATCCGCTTCCAGGAGGACGTCCGCTACAAGAAGCCGGTCGGCATCTACTGGTTGCAATCGGCCGCCGTTCAAGCCGCATCCGCGCTCAAGCTGCCGAAGGCCGAATTACGTATCTGGGTCTACCGGCTGCCGTCGCTGATAGGAGCGCTCGGCGCCGTGCTCATGACCTATTGGGCGGCGCTCGCTTTCGTCACGCGGCGCGCCGCCGTGCTGGCTGCGCTCCTGATGTGCGCCTCGGTACTGCTCGGCGTCGAGGCGCGACTCGCCAAGACCGATGCGATGCTGCTGTTCTGCGTTACCGCCGCGATGGGCGCGATGGCGCGGGCCTACCTGTCCTGGCAGCGCGCCGAGGACGAGACCCATCCGCCCTGGAGCTGGCCCGCGGTATTCTGGACCGCGCTCGCGGTCGGCATCCTGATCAAGGGCCCGCTGATCCTGATGTTCGCCGGGCTCACCATCGTCACGCTCGCGATCCTGGATCGCGACGCCTCCTGGCTGTGGAAGCTGCGCCCGGTGTGGGGCCTAATGTGGATGCTGGTGCTGGTGCTGCCCTGGTTCGTCGCGATCTTCTGGCGCGCGGGCGAAGCCTTCTTCGCCGATTCCGTCGGCGGCGACATGCTCAGCAAGATCGGCGCGCAGGAATCGCACGGCGCGCCGCCCGGATTGTACCTGGCGCTGTTCTGGATCACCTTCTGGCCGGGCGCGCCGCTGGCGGCGATGGCGGTGCCCGCGGTGTGGCGGGCCCGGCGCGAGCCCGGTGCGCAATTCCTGCTGGCCTGGCTGATCCCGTCCTGGATCGTGTTCGAGGCGGTGCTGACCAAGCTGCCGCATTACGTGCTGCCGCTGTACCCGGCGATCGCCATCCTCACCGTCGGCGCGGTGGAGCGGCGCGTGCTGTCGCGCTCCTGGCTCGCGCGCGGCTCGGCCTGGTGGTTCGCGATCCCCGCGGCGGCTTCAATCATCGCGGTCGTGGGGGCGGTGATGCTGACGCGGCAGCCGGCCTTCGTGGCCTGGCCGTTCATCGCGGCCTCGCTGATCTTCGGCCTGTTCGCCTGGTGGCTGTTCGACACCAATCGCGCCGAGCGGTCGGTGCTCAACGCGCTGGTCGCGGCCCTGATGCTGGCGGTCGTGGTCTGGGGCATCGTGCTGCCGTCGCTGACGCCGCTGTTTCCGAGCATCGAGATCGCGCGCGCGCTTCGCAACGTCAGCTGCGTCGGGCCGAAGGCGGCTGCCGCCGGCTATCACGAGCCGAGTCTGGTGTTCCTGACCGGCACGCAGACGCTGCTCACCGACGGCTCGGGCGCGGCGGACTTCCTGCGCCAGGGCAGCTGCCGCTTCGCGCTGATCGAGCAGCGTTCGGAGCGCAACTTCGTGCAGCGCGCCGAGGCGATCGGGCTGCGCTACAAGGTCGGCGCGCGCATCGACGGCTACAATTTCTCGCAAGGGCGCGCGATCTCGATCTCGATCTTCCGCTCGGAAGGCACCGAATAGGATGTCAGCCCCGGCCCATATCGCACCCTATCCCGTGCAATTGCTCACGGTGTCGGGACGTGCGCTGGCACAGCTCGTGCGCTCACCGTCGCATTCGCGCCGCGCCGAGGCCGCACGCAAGCTGGCGCGGCATTCGCTCTGGCTCAGCATGGCGGGCGCGGCCCTGGTCATCACCCTGATGCTGGCGTTCGACCTGACCGAGATCCAGATGATGCCGGCGCGCGGCGCGCCAGGCCTGTGGCCGATTCGCATCCTCACCGATTTCGGCAAGGACGAGTACGTGCTTTCAGCACTGGGCGTCGCGCTCGTGGTCGTGGCGCTCGTCGCGGCGGGACTTCACGGCACCCGACGCGCATTGCTGCTGGGCTTGGGCACACGGCTGCAATTCTTGTTTCTGTCTGTGGCCCTGTCCGTATTCGTCGGCGAGGTCCTGAAATATCTCATCGGCCGCGGGCGTCCGTTCGTCGGCGGCAAGGCCGATCCGTTCAATTTCATCCCGTTCGAGGGGACGGGAGCCTATGCCAGCCTGCCGTCGGGCCATGCGATCACGGCGTTCGCGCTGGCGTTTGCAGTCTCCGCACTCTGGCCGCGGCTGCGGCTGTTCATGTTCACTTACGCGATCGTGATCCTGCTGACCCGGCTCGTGCTGCTCGCGCATCATCCGAGCGACGTCACCGCCGGGGCCCTTGTCGGACTCGTCGGCGCCATGGCCGTTCGCTACTGGTTTGCGGCGCGCCGGCTCGCCTTTGCCATCCGTGCCGACGGCACCATCGTGCCGCTTCCTGGGCCGGTCACAGGGCGCCTCAAAAGGGTTGCCCGCGGGGCATCCGCCCCATAAAAGCGGCTGCCTGCCGGGGCCGCCGGTTCCCCGAGGGGCAGGCCAATTCCAACCACGAGTCTCGATTTGTCGACGTCCCAGCCATCGGTTTCCATCGTCGTTCCCGTGCGCAACGAAGCCGACAATATTGCGCCCCTGATCGAGGAGATCACGACGGCGCTCGACGGCCGCTGGGACTACGAGATCATCTACGTCAATGACGGCTCGACCGATGCGACCGGCGAGCGGCTCAAGGCGATCATGGCGCAGCGAAGCAATCTGCGTCAGCTCCGCCACGCCACCTCAGGCGGCCAGTCGGCCGCGGTGCGCAGCGGCGTGCGCGCGGCGCGCGGGGCGATCGTGGCAACCCTCGACGGCGACGGACAAAACAATCCGGCCTTCCTGCCGGACCTGATCGCTGCGGTTGAGAAAGGGGCGGGGCGGGTCGGCCTCGCCGCGGGGCAGCGCGTCGGGCGCAAGGACACCGGCTTCAAGAAATTCCAGTCGCGCGTAGCCAACAGAGTCCGCAGCGCGATCCTTCAGGACGGCACGCGCGACACCGGCTGCGGATTGAAGGCATTCCGCCGCGAGGTGTTCCTGATGATGCCCTATTTCGATGGGCTGCATCGCTTCCTGCCGGCGCTCGTGCGCCGCGAGGGCTACGACATCGCCTATGTCGACGTGGTCGACCGGCCGCGTCGGTCCGGCGTGTCCAACTATGGCTTCTTCGACCGGCTGTGGATCGGCATCATGGACCTCGCCGGTGTGTGGTGGCTGATCCGCCGCAAGAAGCCGACACCAGATGTGACTGAGGTGAACGCATGATCATCCAATACGGTCAGGCGCTGAGCAACTATTTCTACGACGTCTTCGTCGCCAAGTTCGACTTCTGGCTCGCGTTCGGCCTCGTCGCGCAGCTGTTCTTCACCGCGCGCTTCCTGGTGCAGTGGATCGCGAGCGAGCGGGCGGGCAACAGCGTGGTGCCGATGGCATTCTGGTTCTGCTCGGTGGGCGGCGGGCTGATGACGCTGGTTTATGGCGTCGTGAAGCGCGAGCCCGTGATCATCCTCGGACAGGCGCTCGCGACAATCATCTATGTCCGCAACATCATGCTGATCATCAAGAACCGCGGACGCGCGTCGAAGACGCTGGAGCGCTGATCGCGGACGCTAGGGCGGCAGCACCGATGCCGCGCCCGAGGCGGGCAGGGCGGCTATCTCCGCATCGCGCCTGCGGTAGCGCTCGCCGGCCGCATCCAGCACCGGATAGGCGACCGAGCAGATATGCGAGTGGATGCGGCGCAGGTCGCGCAGCACGTCGAGATGCAGCGAGGTGGTCTCGATGGTCTCGGGCCGGCCCTCGCGCAATCGGTCGAGATGGCGCTCGACGGCGGCAAGCTCGGTGTGCTTGAGAATCGTCTTCTCCACCAGCAGCTTGCGCGCCTCGTTGGCATCGCCCGACGTGAACACGCCGAAGGCGATCCGCAGCGATTCCATGGTGCGCTTGTGGAAGGCGGCGAGCTCCTCGGCGCCCTCGGCCGAGAACTGGAAGCGGCGCTTGATCTTCTTGGTCGCAAGCTCGCTCAGGCTCTTGTCGATGATGTCGCCGATATGCTCGAGATTGATCGGGGCCGGTGCTGTTCGTGCTCGGCCTCGTCGCCTTCCGCTCCGGCCCGCGCTCGCGGATGAAGGCACCCGGCGCGACGATCCCGCGAGCTATCGGCCGATCGGCAATCTCATCAACCGCGTGGTCGGGATCGCGCTCGTCCTGCCGTTCCTGGGCGCGATCGCCGCGCACATGCATGCCTGGCAGCCGGATCTGGCGAAGATGACGGCGGCCTTCCACATCGCCTTCAACTCCGGCACGGCCATCATCTTCCTCGGGCTGCTCGACACCATGTCGCGCCTGCTGAGGCGGCTGCTGCCGGATCGCGTGCAGGAGACCGACCCGACCCGGCCGCGCTAACTCGACGAGAGCGCGCTGGAGACGCCGTCACTGGCGCTGACCGACGCCGCCCGCGAAGTGCTACGCATGGGCGACCTCGTGGAAATCATGTTGCGCAAGGTGATGAGCGCGATGATGACCGGCGACCGCGCACTGGTCGACCAGGTCTCGAAGATGGACAATGCCGTCGACGGTCTTGACGAGGCCATCAAGCTCTATGTGACCAAGCTGATCCGCGGCAGCCTCGACGAGAGCGAGGGGCGGCGCGCGATGGCGATCGTGTCCTTCCGTCCGCGGATCAACCCTTTGCTGGCGCGTCGGCGTTTACGTTTGCCTCGGTTGCCCGTTCCCGCGGCGCAATGCCTTGTGAGCAGGCTCACATTGCCGCCTTGAGGGCAGCGAAGCCGCGATCGAGATCGGCCTTGAGGTCGTCGGTGCTCTCGAGCCCAATGTGTAGTCGCAGAGTCGGGCCGCCCGGCGCCCACTTGGTCGCGGTGCGATAGGCGTCGCAGTCGAAGGGAATCGCAAGGCTCTCGAAGCCGCCCCAGGAAAAGCCCATGCCGAACAGCTTGAGCGTGTTGAGCATGGTGTCGACGGCCTTCTGCGGCGCCGGCTTCAGCACGATACTGAAGAGACCGGAGGCGCCGGTGAAGTCGCGCTTCCAGATCGCGTGGCCCGGATCGGTGTCGAGCGCCGGATGCAGCACGCGCGCGACCTCGGGTCTTGCGGCGAGCCAACGCGCCATATCGAGGCCCGAACGATGATGTTGCGCGAGGCGCACCGACAGCGTGCGCAGGCCGCGCAGCGCGAGGAAGACGTCATCGGGGCCGGCGCAGACGCCGAGCAGGCGGATGCCTTCTGAAATCTGCGGCCAGGCCTTGGCGTTGGCCGAGATGGTGCCGAACATGATGTCGGAGTGACCGCCGATATATTTGGTGGCGGCCTGCATGCTGATGTCGACGCCCTGTTCGAGCGAGCGGTGATAGAGCGGCGTCGCCCAGGTGTTGTCGTCGATGACGAGTGCGCCGCGCGCATGCGCGACCTCGGCGATGGCCCGGATGTCGGGCATCTCGAACGACTGCGAGCCCGGCGCTTCCACCAGCACGGCGCGGGTGTTGGGCTTGAACAGCTTGTCGATCCCGGCGCCGATCAGTGGATCGAAATAGGTGGTCTCGACGCCATAGCGGGTCAGCATGCCGTTGCAGAAATTGCGCGAGGGCCGATAGACGTTGTCGACGACCAGGATATGGTCGCCGGCCTTCAGCACCGAGAGCAGGGTGGTGGAGATCGCCGAGAGCCCCGACGGCACGATGCCGACGCCTGCGCATTGCAGTCCCTCCAGCGCCATCAGCGTGTCCTGGAACGCCCTGGTGGTCGGGGTGCCGTGGCGGCCATAGGTGAACTCGCCGCGATGGGCGTGCAGGTCCTCGGCGGACGGATAGAGCACGGTCGAGCCGTGGAACACCGGCGGATTGACGAACCCCTTCTGCGCCTTCGTGTCGCGGCCGGAGGTGACCAGCCGGGTCTCGGCCTGTTGCTGGGAGGGGTGCGAGGAATCCATGCGCCTGCTTTCAAAACCACGTTTCCGCCGGGGCGTGTTGCACCGCGCGGGGCGGCCGAAAGGCCGCAGTCGTTAATAACAGAACACAGAACAGTCCCGTCAACCCCTTGACCCGGCTCGCCAGTCGTTCTGTGATGCGCAGGTGCTATTCAGTCGCCGCATGTTGAGGGGCCTGCCGCGACCTTCGATCCATCGTCTGACCGGACCTTGCGTCACGGCCATCATGGCGGGCGCCTGCGGCGGGGATTAAGGTATGGCCTCCCGGGATCGGCGAGTGTTCGGCAAGGTTTTCCAGCATGACTCTTGCAAGGCTCCCCCTGGCAGAGACGATCCTGAGACAACATTCCTGACCTTGAGACGACCTTGAAAGGCCCACAGCCCATGAATCGCGTAACCCTGGCACTCACCCTCGCTCTCGCCGCCGGCTTGACTGCCAAAGCCGCCGACGCGCAAACGCTCAAGACGGTCAAGGACCGGGGCACGCTGTCCTGCGGCGTCAGCCAGGGCCTGCCGGGTTTCTCTTCGCCCGATGACAAGGGCAACTGGACCGGCCTCGACGTCGACCTCTGCCGCGCAATCGCGGCCGCCATCTTCAACGACCCGACCAAGGTCAAGTTCGTGCCGACCTCGGCCAAGGACCGTTTCACGGCGCTGCAATCCGGCGAAATCGATGTGCTCTCGCGCAACACCACCTGGACCATCTCGCGCGATACCTCACTCGGCGCCAACTTCACCGGCGTGACCTATTATGACGGGCAGGGGTTCATGGTGAAGAAGTCGCTGAAGGTGAATTCGGCGCTCGAGCTCAACAGCGCTTCGGTCTGCGTGCAGACCGGCACCACCACGGAGCAGAATCTCGCCGACTACTTCAAGGCCAACAACATGAAGTACGAGGTGATCGCGTTCGGCACCAACGACGAGACCGTCAAGGCCTATGAGGCCGGCCGCTGCGACGTCTTCACCACGGACCAGTCGGGCCTCTACGCCAACCGCCTCAAGCTCGCCAATCCCAACGATCACATGGTGCTCCCCGAAATCATCTCGAAGGAGCCGCTCGGCCCGATGGTGCGCCACGGCGACGACCAGTGGTTCGACATCGTGAAATGGACGCTGTTCGCGCTCGTCACCGCCGAAGAGCTCGGCATCACCTCGAAGAACGTCGACGAGAAGGCGAAGCTGGAGAGCCCCGAGCTGAAGCGCGTGCTCGGCAGCGACGGCAATTTCGGCGAACAGCTCGGCCTGACCAAGGACTGGGTGGTGCGGATCGTGAAGGCTACCGGCAATTACGGCGAGGTGTTCGATCGCAACGTCGGGGCCGGCTCGCCGCTCGCCATCAATCGCGGTCTCAACAATCTCTGGAACAAGGGCGGTCTCCAGTACGCGCCGCCGATTCGCTGAGTCCTGCCTGATCAGCGGCGCGCGCCGATGAGCACCGAGGCTCGAAAACCGCCGGCCCAGATCGCGCTGAAGATCAGGCGCATTCTGGGCGGCAAGGCAGGCTGGAACGGCGTCGCCGTCCAGTTTGCCTTCGCGGCGATCCTGGGCTGGATCGGCTACGAGATCGTCTCCAACGCGCGCGCCAACCTCGAGAACCAGCACATCGCCGCCGGCTTCGGCTTCCTGCGGAATAATGCCGGTTTCGACGTCAACCAGACGCTGATCTCCTACACCGGCTCGGACACGTTCCTGCGCGTGTTCGTGGTCGGGCTTCTCAACACGCTCGTGGTCTCGGTGGTCGGCATATTCTTCGCCACCGCGATCGGCTTCGTCGTCGCGCTGTGCCGGCTGTCGCCCAACTGGCTGCTGTCGCGCGTCGGCGAGATCTATGTCGAGATCATCCGCAACCTGCCGCTGCTGTTCCAGATCCTGTTCTGGTACCTGGCGGTGCTGGCGGCGCTGCCCAATCCGAGGCAGAGCATTTCGCTGCTGGGCATCGCCTTCATCAGCAATCGCGGGCTCGTCATTCCCCGTCCGATCGGCGAGAGCGGATTCGAGCCGTTCCTGGCGATGCTGGTCCTCGGCATCGTCGCCTCGCTGGGCTTGCGCTTCTACGCAAGGCGCGCGCTGTTCCAGCGGGGGCAGGTGATCCGTATCTGGCCCTCCGTGCTGGCCTTGCTGTTCGGGCTTCCGCTCGCGACCATGCTGGTGTTCGGTCTGCCCTTCACCTTCGAGCTGCCGCAGCTCAAGGGGTTCAATTTCGCCGGGGGCTCGCGGATCATCCCGGAATTCGTGGCGCTGACGGTGGCCCTGTCGACCTATACCGCCGCCTTCATAGCCGAGATCGTGCGGGCCGGCATCCTGTCGGTGCACAAGGGACAGATGGAGGCGGGCTCCTCGCTCGGCCTCAGCCGCGGCGCCACGCTCCGGTTGATCGTCGTGCCACAGGCCATGCGCGTCATTGTGCCGCCGCTAACCAACCAATATCTCAACCTGACCAAGAATTCCTCGCTGGCGGTCGCGATCGGCTATCCCGACCTCGTGTCGGTGTTCGCCGGCACCTCGCTGAGCCAGACCGGGCAGGCGATCGAGATCATCGCGATGACGATGGGCGTCTATCTCCTGATCTCCCTCGTCACCAGCGCCGTGATGAGCGTCTATGGTTGGCGCGTCAGCCGGAGCCTCGGCGCATGACCGATATCGCCTCATCCTCCTTCGTCCGGCACGATCTGGTGAACGAGCGTCCCGCGCCGGTGAAAACCACGGGCTTCATCGGCTGGGTGCGCACGCGCCTGTTCAACTCGCCGACCAACATCCTGCTCACGATCCTCGGCGCGTTGCTGCTCTGGTTCACCATCGTTCCCAGCGTGAGATTCCTGATGGTGGATGCGGTCTGGAGCGGCAACGACCGCTCGGCCTGCCTCACCGAGAAGGCCGGCTTCGCGGTCGGCGCCTGCTGGCCCTACATCCAGGCCAAGCTGCCGCAGCTGATCTATGGCTTCTATCCTGAGGCCGAGCGCTGGCGGGTCAACCTCACATTCGTCCTGGCGGCGGTCCTGCTGGTGCCGATGCTCGTTCCACGCCTGCCGGCGAAGGGCTTGAATGCCGGCTTGTTTTTCTTCGCCTTTCCCGTCGTCGCATTCTTCCTGCTGCATGGCGGTGGCATCAAGGGCTTTGGCCTGAGCTGGACGGCCGGCCTGCTCGGGCTGTTCGACGACAGCATCATCGGCGCCGGAAACGTCCTGCTCAATCTCAGCAAGACCTCGGCCGTCGCGCCGCTGCTGTGGGTCATCGGCAACCTGATCGTGCTGGTTGGCACGGCGATCCATTGGCTTGTCTTCCCGCTGATCTGGCTGCGTGACCGGATCCAGGACTCGGGCCAGTCGGTCTGGGTCGACTTCGCGATCACGACCGTGGTCGTCTCACTGATCGCCTTCGTCCTCGGCGGCGGCCTGCGCACCGGCTGGCGCGCGTTGGTCTCGAGCGTTGCGACCTTCATCGCCGTGGCGATCGTGACCAAGCTGATGGGGCTCGATCAAGGCGGCTTGCCGGTGGTGCAGACCAGCCTGTGGGGCGGGCTCCTGGTGACGCTGGTGGTCTCGGTCACCGGCATCGTTACCTCGCTGCCGATCGGCATCGCGCTCGCGCTCGGCCGCCGCTCGACCATTCCGCTGATCCGGATCTTCTCGATCGCTTTCATCGAGTTCTGGCGCGGCGTGCCGCTGATCACCGTGCTATTCTTCGCCACCTACATGCTGCCGCTGTTCCTGCCCGGTAATTTCACCGTCGACGGCCTGGTGCGCGCGCTGATCGGCATTGCGCTGTTCACCGGCGCCTATCAGGCCGAGAACGTCCGCGGCGGGCTTGCCGCGATCCCGCGCGGGCAGGGCGAGGCCGCAGCGGCGCTCGGACTGTCCTGGTGGAAGACGACCTCGCTGATCGTGCTGCCGCAGGCGCTACGCCACGTCATTCCGAACCTCGTCAACAGCTTCATCTCGCTGTTCAAGGACACTTCGCTGGTGTCGATCGTGGCGCTGTTCGACCTCCTGGGCTCGCTTCGGGCCTCGTTCTCGGATCCGAAATGGTCGACGCCTTCCACGGCGTTCACCGGGTTCGCCTTCGCCGGGATCATCTATTTCATCTTCTGCTTTGGAATGTCGCGCTACTCGCTGTTCGTCGAGCACCGCCTCAACGCCCACCGCCGCAACTGATCGAGGCCACCATGTCCGACCCCATCGTCAAGATTTCCGGCCTGAACAAATGGTACGGTGAATTTCACGTCCTTCGCGACATCGACCTCGAGGTCAAGAAGGGGGAGCGCATCGTCGTCTGCGGTCCCTCGGGCTCCGGCAAGTCCACGCTGATACGCTGCATCAATGCGCTGGAGGAATTCCAGGAGGGCGAGATCGTCGTCGACGGCATCGAGCTCGGGCCCAATCTCAAGCATATCGACGCCGTGCGCCGCGAGGTCGGCATGGTGTTCCAGAGTTTTAATCTGTTCCCGCACCTCACAGTGCTCGACAATTGCACGCTGGCGCCGATCTGGGTGCGCAACATCCCCAAGAGGGACGCCGAGGCGACCGCGATGAAATTCCTGGAGCGGGTGAAGATCCCCCATCAGGCCAACAAGTTCCCGGGCCAGATGTCCGGCGGCCAGCAGCAGCGTGTCGCCATCGCCCGGGCCCTGACCATGAACCCGAAGGTGATGCTGTTCGACGAGCCGACCTCGGCACTCGACCCCGAGATGGTCAAGGAGGTCCTCGACACCATGGTCGATCTCGCCGAGGAGGGCATGACCATGCTGGTCGTCACCCACGAAATGGGCTTTGCCCGCGAGGTCGCCAACCGCGTCGTGTTCATGGACGCCGGCCAGATCATCGAGGCCAACACCCCGAACGAGTTCTTCGCCAGTCCCCAGCACGCCCGCACAAAGCTGTTCCTGAGCCAGATTCTGCGTTGACCGCCGGCAGTCCGGCCGCCTCGCGGCCTTACCCGCACGCAAGCTTGGCACCATGCGAATCGGCTTGGCTCTTTTCGGACCATCCTCCGGAGAGAAACCTTGCAGAGCAGTCTCGGCGCGCACCAGAACGCGCGATTGCAGAAGAAATTGAAGAAGCAGGCGGACGCAGTCATCTCCTTCGCCATCGAGTCGCTGGGGCGGGGCAGACTTGACGAGGCCGAGACACTCTGCCGCGAGATCCTGAAAGAGGGTTCCGGATCACTTCCACGCGACGAATCTGCTCGGCCTGCGCGGGTTCGACGGCGGATGGCTCGAGGACACGCAATTCCTGCTCGAGCGTGCGAGCATGCTCGATCCGCGTTCGCCCGATGTGCACAGCTTTCCCGAGGCGATCGCAAGTTCTGGCGCGGCTATCGTGCTGCAGCCTCGGAACGGATCGAGGAAGCGTGAGCGGGCCGGGCCGCGGCGACCTCGTGGACGCGCGTCCCGGACGTGAGGAGCCCGGCGAAGATCAGACGAACGGCGGCTTGATGTTGCTGCGCTTCTCCAGCCATTCCGGCACCGGAAGATTCTTGGCGCGCATGAAATCGGCGTTGAACAGCTTGGACTGATAGCGGCTGCCGGAATCGCACAACACGGTCACGATGGTCTTGCCCGGCCCGAGCTGCTTTGCGAGGCGTATCGCGCCCGCAATGTTGATGCCGGTGGAGCCTCCGAGGCACAGTCCTTCGTGCTGGAGGAGGTCGTAGATCACCGACACGGCTTCGGCGTCCGGAATCAGGAAGGCATCGTCGACTTTGGCGGTTTCGATCACGGGCGTAACGCGGCCGAGGCCGATACCTTCAGTGATGGAGTCACCCGGGGTCGATTTGGCCTGGCCGTTCTTGAACAGCTCGTACATCGCAAAACCCTGCGGATCGGCGCAGGCATTGACGATGCCGGGGTGCTTCTCCTTGAGATAGCGGCTGGTGCCGGCCAGCGTGCCGCCAGTGCCGACCGAGCAGATGAAGCCGTCGATCTTGCCGCCGGTCTGCTCCCAGATCTCGGGCCCCGTCGACTCGTAATGCGCCTTGGCGTTGTCGAGGTTGTTCCACTGGTCGGCGAACAGCACGCCGTTCGGCTCGGTCTTGCGCAGCTCGTCAGCGAGCCTGCGGCCGACATGCTGGTAATTGTTGGGATTGGCGAAAGGAAGGGCGGGGACCTCGATCAGCTCGGCGCCACACAGCTTCAGGAAGTCCTTCTTCTCCTGGCTTTGCGTCTCCGGAATCACAATCAGCGTGCGGTAGCCGCGGGCGCTGGCGACGACCGCGAGCCCGATGCCGGTGTTGCCGGCGGTCGCTTCCACCACGAGACCCCCGGGCTTGAGCTCGCCGCGCTTCTCCGCCTCAAGGATCATCCATTTGCCAGCGCGGTCCTTCACCGACTGGCCGGGATTCATGAACTCGGCCTTGCCTAGGATGATGCAGCCGGTCGATTCCGAGGCGCGCTTGAGCTTGATCAGCGGGGTGTTGCCGATCGCTTCGACAACGTTGGTTCGGAAGGTCATGTCGGGGGAAATCACTGGCAAAGGGTTGATCTGATTGACCAGAACCTAGTGCCTGGGAGCCCAAAGGGGAAGGCTTTTGCGCTGCGGCGAAAGTCCCGGCGCGGCTCGCGGAGTGGCGATATTCCCGAGCAAAGCACCGCGCGAATGATGCCGGCATGCGATCCCGGATGTCGGCGGAACGAATATGCCCGGTGAACGTCGGGACATGGAAGATATCGGTCGTCGCGGCAACTCTCACGGCCAACTGTATCGCGTGCGAGCCGGACCGTGATCGCATGCAAGCCGCTTTGGTCGAACGTGGTTCCTGGCATCGGTGGCCGCGTGTTAGTAAGGCGATCCGTGCAGCCTCGCGAGCGTAGCCGGCCGTGCCCTGAGACGGACCTGAGGGTCGCATGCAGCTCGTTGCTAACCGGTGCAGCCTGATCAAGCCACTCTCAACTGGATGTGGCGCCAATATCACATGAAATCTTGGTAAGCTTGAACGCTCTTCCAGGCGCAGTGAAAAGTCCAGAAGCCTCTGCAAGACAGGCATATCTTGCATTTGATCGATCGCGATGGAAAGGGCGCTGGGCGCGCCGTCTCGCAGCTGCGGGACTGTCCCGCTGTTCCGCGCCCGGCTAGTATGGATTGAGGTTCCGCAGAAAGCATAGCTGTGAACGAGTTGCCACAAGCCCCCCGACTGTCCCGCTGCGAATCGGTTAATCCGGCTCCGCGGTGGCGGCTCGATCTGCCCGGCGGGGGGTGGATGTGACACAGCTTGTTCCGGCGATCGCCGTCTGGCGGTCCTTGGGGTCTGCGTGCCGGGCGCGTCGTGCAGTGCGCTGGCTCGCGGTTGCGTGCTTCGCCGCAAGTTCAGGCGCGTGCGTGCTGACGCAGGATCTTCCCGATCCCGCGCTCGATGTTCCCACACAGTACAAATATTCCGGGAAGGGCGATGCGCCGCCGTCGCTGGATTGGTGGCGCGGCTTCCGGTCCGCCGAGCTGACCCAGCTGATGGAAGAGGCGCAGACCGTCAATCTCGATATCGCTGCCGCCGTCGCGCGCATCGTCCAGGCTGACGCCCAGGCGCGGCAGGCCGGCGCGGCGTTGTTGCCGAGCCTGTCGGGCACCGGCCAGGAGACCTATTCGCGCACCTCCGGCTCTTCGGCCTCGGGGCTGACCAATGGGGGCCGCGAGGTCGTCAACTATCAGGCTTCCCTCAGCGCGAGCTACCAGCTCGACTTCTGGGGCCAGAATCGCGATGCCCTGCAGACGGCGGAGGAGACGGCGAACGCCAACCGCTTCGATCGCGACACGGTCGCGCTGACGACGCTCGCCGCTGTCGCAAATGCCTATTTCCAGTTGCTGGCCTCGCAGGATCGCATCAGGACCTCCGAGCGCAACATCGCGAGCGCGCAGCGCATCCTCGATGCGGTCAAGGAGCGCCGCAAGGCCGGCACAGGCACCGATCTCGACGTTGCGCAGCAGGAGAGCGTGCTCGCCAACCAGAAGGCGCTGGTGCCGCCGCTGCGCCAGACGCTCGACCAGAACCGGAATGCGCTCGCCGTGCTGGTATCGCGCCCGCCGGAAAGCGTGCGCATCGCCGGTGGTTCGCTGAACAGCATCGCGATCCCGCGCGTCACGCCCGGCCTGCCATCGGAGATCCTGACGCAGCGGCCCGACATCCGCCGGCAGGAGGCGCAGCTCGCCTCTGCGACCGCCAATATCGGCAATGCACGCGCGCAGTTCTTCCCCACCATCCAGCTCACCGGCAATGGCGGCTATCAGAGCTCGGCGCTGGTGTCGCTGTTCCAGCCGCATGCGGCGTTCTTCCAGCTCGTCGGCAGCGCGACGCAGCCGATCTTCGACGGCGGCAAGATCCTCGGCAATTTCGAGTTCGCCAAGGCGCGGCAGGACGAATTGCTGCAGACCTACCGCAAGACCATCGTTCAGGCGTTCACCGACGTCGACAATGCGCTGTTCTCGATCAAGCAGACCACGATCAAACTGCAATTGCAGCGCGAGGTCGTCACGGCGTCGCGGCGCGCCTTCGATCTGTCGGAGCAGCAATTGCGCGCCGGCACCGCCGACATCGTGACCGTGCTCAACACCCAACTGACGCTGTTCACGGCGGAAGACGCACTGTCACAGGCGCAACTCGCACGGCTTCTCGCCATCGTCAGCCTGTATCAGGCGCTCGGCGGCGGCTGGGAGCCGCGGATGGAGAAACCGGTCAATGCTCTTTAAGCCGGACAGCAAGCAAGGCGTTAAGGAGGGCATGGCGACCAAGTCGCGCGGCCGCGGCTTTGTCATGACCCTGATCACGCTCGCGATCCTCGGCGGGCTCGGCTATTTCGGATGGACCGTCTGGCATCAGCAGCCACAGCAGGCGAACGGCCGTAACCAGCGGCCCGATCTGCCGGTGCCGGTGCTGGCCGCGACCCCGCGCATCCAGGATGTGCCGGTCTATCTCGACGGCGTCGGCGCGATCCGCGCGCTCAACACCGTGACCGTGCGCTCGCAGGTCGACGGCAAGCTGATCGCGGTCAACTTCACCGAAGGCCAGGACGTCAAGAAGGGGGACGTGCTCGGCGAGATCGATCCCGCGCTCTACCAGGCGACGTACGACCAAGCGGTCGCCAAGAAGGCGCAGGATCTGGCCCAGCTCGCCAACCAGCGCATCGACCTCGCGCGCTACGAGCAGCTCGCTGCGTCCAACGCCGGCTCCAAGCAGCAGGCCGACACCCAGCGCGCGCTGGTCGCCCAGACCGAGGCACTGGTCAAGGCCGACCAGGCCGCGATCGACAATGCAGCCGCGACGCTCAGCTACACCAAGATCGTGGCGCCGCTGTCGGGGCGCGCCGGCCTGCGCCAGGTCGACCAGGGCAACATCATCCACGCCTCCGACACCACCGGCCTCGTGGTGATCACGCAATTGCAACCGATCGCGGTGTGGTTCAGCCTTCCGCAGCAGCAGATCATGCGGGTCAATGCAGCCGCCGCAAAGGGCCCGCTCGCGGTCGACGTGTTCGGCAATGACGGCGTCACCGTGATCGACACCGGCAAGCTGACCGGCATCGACAACCAGGTCGACCAGACCACCGGCACGCTCAGGCTCAAGGCCGAATTCCCCAACGCCAATTACCAGCTCTGGCCCGGCCAGTTCGTCAATGTCCGTCTCAAGGTCGAGACCCTGACGCAGGCGCTGGTGGTGCCGACCTCTGCCGTGCAGCGTGGCCCGATCGGCACCTTCAGCTATGTCATCGGCGAGGACAATGTCGTCTCGGCCAAGCCCGTGACGGTGACGCAGCAGAACGAGCATGACGCCGTGATCGCCAGCGGCCTGTCGGCGAACGACAAGGTCGTCACCACGGGCTTTGCCAACCTCTCCGACGGCTCCAAGGTGATCGTCGGCCGCGACGACCAGACGCCGTCGGCCGATCTCGCCCCGCGCAAGCGCTCGCGCGGACCGGATGCCCAGAAGAAGGAGGGCGCCAAGGACGGCCAGAAGGATTCGCAAGGCAAGGACGGCGAGTTCCGCGCCAAGCGAAACAGCAGTGAAGGCGACCAGAAGGGACAGACCGGTCCGGCACCGGGGCCGGGGGCATCGGGATCTGGAGCCAGGCAGCCATGATCCCGACAACAGCCGCCTAGGCGGCAGGCGTATTCCATGGGAGTCTCCGAACCCTTCATCCGCCGGCCCATCGCGACCTCGCTGCTCGGCATCGCGCTCTTGATCGGCGGGCTGCTCGGCTATCTCGCGCTGCCGGTCTCGGCGCTGCCGCAGGTCGACTTCCCGACCGTGCAGGTGACGACGCAGCTGCCGGGCGCGAGCCCCGACGTGATCGCCTCGCTGATCACCGCGCCCCTGGAGCGGCAGCTCGGCCAGATCCCGTCGCTGTCGGCGATGAACTCGACGAGCTCGTTCGGCGTCAGCCAGATCTCTCTGCAGTTCGACCTCAACCGCGACATCGACGGTGCGACGCAGGACGTGCAGGCCGCAATCAACGCGGCCGCCGGCGTGCTGCCGAAGACGCTGCCTTATCCGCCGACCTACGCCAAGGTGAATCCTGCGGACGCGCCGGTCATGACACTGGCGCTGCGCTCCGACACGATCTCGCTGCGCGCGATGAGCGACATCGCCGATACGATTCTGGCGCAGCGCTTGAGCCAGATTTCAGGGGTGGGGCGCGTCTCCGTGCTCGGCGGGCTGAAGCCGGCCGTGCGCATCCAGGCGGATCTGGCGCGCCTTGCGGCCTATGGCATCGCCATGGAGGATCTGCGCACCGCGATCGCCAATGCCAACGTATCGGGACCTAAGGGCTCGCTCGACGGCGCGCAGCAATCCTACATCATCGCCGCCAACGACCAGATCGCCGCCGCCGAGGCCTACAAGCCCGTCATCATCGCCTATCGCAACGGCGCGCCTGTTACCATCGCCGACGTCGCGCAGATCGTCGACGGCCTCGAGAACGACCGGACCGGCGGCTGGTACCAGGGCACGCCGGCCGTCATCATCGACATCCAGCGCCAGCCCGGCGCCAACGTGATCGACGTCGTCAGCCAGATCCGCGCCGAAATCCCTAAAGTGCAGCGCGCCATTCCGGCCGGCGTCAACCTCACCATCGTGTCCGACCGCACCGTCACGATCCGCGCCTCGGTGCGCGACGTGCAGTTCACGCTGATCCTCAGCGTGGTCCTGGTGACATTGGTGGTGCTGCTGTTCCTGCGCTCGCTGCGGGCCACGCTGATCGCGGGCGTGGCACTGCCGCTGTCGCTGATCACGAGCTTCGGCATCATGTATTTTGCGGGCTTCAGTCTCGACAATCTGTCGCTGATGGCGCTGACGATCGGCACCGGTTTCGTCGTCGACGACGCCATCGTCATGATCGAGAACATCGTCCGCCACATGGAGAACGGCGACGGACCGATGGAAGCGTCGCTCAAGGGCGCCAGCGAAATCGGCTTCACGGTGATCTCGCTGACGGTGTCGCTGATCGCGGTGTTCATCCCGCTTCTGTTCATGTCGGGCCTCGTCGGGCGCATGTTCCGCGAATTCGCGCTGACGCTGACCATTGCGGTCGTGACCTCCGCCGTGGTGTCGCTGACACTGACGCCGATGATGTGCTCGCGGCTGCTCAAGCACGCGCACGAGGAACTGGCAGTGCCGGGCCTTGCCGCCATCAGCCGCTTCATCGACCGCACTGTCGAATTCTATCACCGGACGCTGCTCGTGGTTTTGCAGCACCAGCGCCTCACGCTGGTCGTGACCTTCGCGACCCTGATTGCGACCCTCGTTCTCTACGTCGTCGCGCCAAAGGGCTTCCTGCCGCTGCAGGATACTGCTTCGATCACGGCGGTGACGGAGGCGGGGCCCGACGTCTCGTTCGCGGAGATGCAGAAGCGGCAGGAGGAGGCGGCCGACACCATCAAGGCCGACCCTGATGTGGTCGGTGTCGTCTCGGTGATCGGCGCAGGCTCGGTCAACCCGACCACCAATGTCGGGCGTTTGGTCATGACGTTGAAGCCGCGCGGCGAGCGGCGCGACGATGTCGGCGTGGTCGTGACCCGGCTGAAGGAGCGGGTTTCCGGCATCCCCGGCATGACCGTCTATTTCCAGCCGGTGCAGGATGTGCAGATCTCGACCCAGTCGAGCCGCTCGCAGTACCAGTACACGCTGACCGGCACCGACGCGGCACTGGTCTCTGAATGGGCGCGCAAGCTCGTTGCGGAGATGCGGCGCGATCCTTTGTTCCGCGACGTCTCCTCGGAAGCGCAGGAGGGCGGCCTCCGGGCGCAGCTCGACGTCGACCGGACCCGGGCCGGCCAGCTCGGCGTCAGCCTCCAGGCCATCACCGACACGCTGAACGACGCCTTCGCGCAGCGGCAGATCTCGACCATCTATGGACAGGCCAACCAGTACCGCGTGGTGCTGGAGGCGCTGCCGATGTACCAGCGCGATCCCTCGATCCTGTCAAAGCTCTATCTGCCGGGTGCTGCGAGCTCGAGCGCCGGCGCGCCGAGCGCGCAGGTGCCGCTCTCGGCCGTGGCGACGCTGAAGCGGACCACGGCGCCGCTCGCGATCTCGCACCAGGCGCAATTCCCGTCGATCTCGCTCAGCTTCAACCTGGCGCCGGGCGCCGCGCTCGGCGATGCGGTCGAGGCGGTGAAGACCATCGAGACCCGGATTGGCATGCCCAACAGCATCGTCGGCGTCTACGCCGGCGACGCCGCCGAATTCGCCAAGGCGCTCGCTGGCCAGCCCTGGCTGCTGCTGGCCGCCGTGATCACGATCTACATCGTGCTGGGCGTGCTCTATGAGAGCTACATCCACCCGATCACGATCCTGTCGACGCTGCCCTCGGCCGGCGTCGGCGCCATCCTGGCGCTGGTGCTGTGCGGGCAGGATCTCTCGGTGATCGGCCTGATCGGCATCATCCTCTTGATGGGTATCGTCAAGAAGAACGCGATCATGATGATCGACTTCGCGCTCGAGGCCGAGCGCGGGCAGGGGATGTCGCCCAACGAGGCGATCGTGCAGGCGTGCCTGCTGCGTTTCCGCCCGATCATGATGACGACGCTGGCGGCGCTGTTCGGCGCGCTGCCGCTGGCGATCGAGAGCGGGACCGGCGCCGAGCTGCGCTTCCCGCTCGGCATCTCCATCATCGGCGGCCTGCTGCTGAGCCAGCTCCTGACGCTCTACACCACGCCCGTGATCTATCTCGCGCTCGATCGCATCAACCGCCGCCTCGAGCAGGCGCTGCCGCCGGCGCAATCCGGTGGCCCGCCGGTCGCGGGCGCGACCGAGGGGATGCAGTGATGGCATCGATCTCGGAGCCCTTCATCCGCCGCCCGGTTGCGACCACGCTGCTGTCGATCGGGCTGTTTCTGCTGGGTGTCGTCGCCTACGAGTTCCTCCCCGTCGCCTCGGTCCCCAACGTCGACTTCCCCGCCATCTTCGTGTCGGCCAGCCGGCCGGGCGCGGACCCGTCCGTGATGGCCGCGACGGTGGCCTCGCCGCTGGAGCGGCGCCTCGGCGAAATATCGGGCATCAACCAGATCACCTCGACCTCGTCGCTCGGCACGACCAACATCCAGCTCCAGTTCGATATCGGCCGCAACATCGACAAGGCCGCGCGCGACGTGCAGGCAGCCATCAACGCCTCGCTGGTTGACCTGCCGAGCGACCTTCCGACGCTGCCGAAGTTCAGGAAGGCGAACACGGCCGGCGCACCTGTCTTCGTGCTGGCGCTGACCTCGAAGACGCTGTCGGCGAGCGCGATCTACGACGTCGCCGATACCGTGCTGGCGCAGCGCATCTCCCAGGTGCCGGGCGTCGGCGACGTGACGGTGTCGGGCGCCGACCAGCCGGCCGTGCGGGTGCAGCTCAATCCGGTCGCACTCTCGAATGCCGGCATTGCCACCGACGACGTCCGGACCGCGATCATCAACGCCAATCCGCTCGGTCCGGTCGGCATCTTCAACGGCGAGCGCCAGAGCGAGACGCTGTCGCTGAACAGGCAGATGCGCACCGCGAAGGAGTTCCGCGACATCGTCATCAAGAGCTCGAACGGCAATTTCGTCCGGCTCTCCGACGTCGCTGACATCGAGGATTCCGTCCGCAACGCCCGCTCGATCGCCTGGTTCAACAAGCAGCCGGCGGTGCTGATCCAGATCACCAAGCAGGGCGATGCCAACGTCATCGACACCGTCGACCGGGTGAAGGCGCTGATCCCCGATCTGAAGCAGTGGATTCCGGCCGGCATCGAGATCTCGACCCTGGTCGATCGAACCGGGACGATCCGCGCCAGCGTGCTGGACATGCAATGGACGCTGCTTGCGACCGCATTCCTCGTGATGATCGTGGTGTTCGTGTTCCTGCGGCGGTCGACGCCGACGATCGCCGCCGGAATCTCGGTGCCGCTGGCGCTGGCCGGCACCTGCGCCGGCATGTGGGTCGCGGGCTTCTCGATCGACAATCTGTCGCTGATGGCGCTCGCCATCTCGGTGGGCTTCGTGGTCGACGACGCCATCGTCATGATCGAGAACATGTTCCGCAATCTCGAGCACGGCATGCGGCCGTTCCAGGCGGCACAGGAAGGGGCCAGGCAGATCGGCTTCACCGTCGTCTCGATCAGCCTGTCGCTGATCGCCGCCTTCACGCCGCTGATCTTCATGGACGGAATCGTCGGCCGTCTGCTGCGCGAATTTTCGCTGACGCTGACCTTCGCGATCCTGGTCTCGACGCTGGTGTCGCTGACGGTCACGCCGATGATCTGCGCCCATTACATCCGGCAGACGACCTCCGGTACCGCGACGCTGTTCGACCGGATCATCGAGGGCTCGCTGTCGCGCATCGTCGCCTTCTACGCTCGCACCTTACGGACGGTGCTGGAGTATCCGATGCTGACCTTGCTGGTGTTCTTCGCCACCATCGGCCTCACCGTGACGCTCTACATCAAGGTGCCCAAGGGCTACTTTCCGACCGACGATTCCGGATTCGTCATCGGCGCGACGCGCGCCTCGGCCGACATCTCGTTCCAGTCGATGCTCGACCTGCAGCAGCGGCTCGCCGACATCGTGATGCGGGATCCGGCCGTGGCCGGGATCGGCTCGACCGTCGGCAGCGGAGGCGGCGGGCCGGGCGCGGCAACCTCGAACCGTGGCACCATGTTCATCAGCCTGAAGCCGCCGGAGGAGCGCGACCACGTCTCCACGCAAGTGGTGATCGACCGCCTCCGGCGTGCGTTGTACCCGGTGCCCGGCATCCGCCTCTTCATGTTCGCCGCCCAGGACGTGCGCGCGGGCGGACGGCAGAGCGACTCCGACTACCAGTACACGCTCTCCTCGACCAACCTCGACCTGTTGCAGAAATGGGCACCGATCGTCGCCAAGCGCATGGAGAGTGTCGAAGGCATCACCGATATTTCCAGCGATCGCGATCCCGGCGGGCTGCAACTGACCTTGTCGATCGACCGCCAGAAGGCCTCGGCGCTTGGCGTCCGCGTCCAGGATATCGACAACGCGCTGAACAACGCGTTCTCGCAACGGCAGATCTCGATCATCTACACCCAGCGCAACCAGTACATGACCGTGCTGGAGATCGACCCGAAATTCCAGGTTGATCCCTCCAATCTCGACCGCATCTACGTCGCCGGCGCTGGCGACGTGCAGGTGCCGCTGTCGGCCGTGGTGCATGCGACGCGCGGGCTGGCCGCGCTCGCGGTCTATCATTCGCAATCGTTCCCTTCGACCACGGTGTCGTTCAACCTCTTGCCCGATGTGCCGCTCCAGGCTGCCACGCAGAACATCCAGCGCGCGGTCGAGGAGTTGCACATGCCCGAAGGCATCCGCGGCAGCTTTGACGGCAATGCCGGCGATTTCGCCAGGACCAGCGGGCGCCAGCCGCTGCTGATCCTCGGCGCGCTGGTGGCGATGTATATCGTGCTGGGGGTGCTCTACGAGAGCCTTGCCCATCCGCTCACGATCATCTCGACGTTGCCCTCGGCCGGCCTCGGCGCGCTGCTGGCCTTGCAGGTGACCAACACGCCGCTGACGGTCATCGCCTTCGTCGGGATCATCCTGTTGATCGGCATCGTCAAGAAGAACGGCATCATGATGGTCGACTTCGCGCTCGACGCCGAGCGCCAGCGCGGCCTGTCCTCGGCGGAGGCGATCTTCGAGGCCTGTCAGGCGCGCTTCCGGCCCATCCTGATGACGACCATGGCGGCGCTGTTCGCCGGTATCCCGCTGGTCATCGCAACCGGCCCGGGCACGGAGCTGCGCCGTCCGCTCGGCATCACCATCATCGGCGGCCTGTTCGTCTCGCAGATCCTGACGCTCTACACCACGCCCGTGATCTACCTCCTGATCGACCGCCTGCGGCGTCGCTCCGGGCGGCGTCCAGTGCCCGCGCCAGCGGAATAGGTTGTTGCAGGACTGCGCGAAGCGTATAGCGGCGACCATGTCGAATCCGTCCGAGAGCCCAGCCGCCGCGCCCGAGCCGATCCCCGAATGCCAGCACTGCCAGAAGCCCATGCCGTTCTGCATCTGCGACAGTGTTAGGCCGATCGAAAACAGGCTTTCGCTGCTGATCCTGCAGCATCCGCAGGAGCAGGACAGGGCGCTCGGCACCGCGCGGCTGCTGGCAAAGCATTTTGCAGATGCCACGGTGCGGGTCGGCCTGTCCTGGCCGAGCCTGTCGAAGGCGCTGGGCCGGCCGGTCGAGAACGCTGCGCGCTGGGGCGTGCTCTATCTCGGCTCGGCCCGCGCGGCCGATCTCGAGGCCGAGGCTGAGATCGTCGCGCTGAACCGCAAGGGCGAGGTCGCCGAGAACCAGCGCGTGATCCTGGGCAAGCTCGAAGGCATCGTGCTGCTCGACGGCACCTGGAGCCAGGCCAAGGCCTTGTGGTGGCGCAATCCGTGGATGCTGAAATGCCAGCGCGTGATCCTCAACCCGAAGAGCCCCTCGCGATACGGACGCCTGCGCAAGGAGCCGCGCCGCGACGGCCTCTCGACCATCGAAGCGGCCGCGACGATCCTGGCCGGCCTCGAACGGCGTCCCGACATCGCCCAGACGCTGCATGCCAGTTTCGAGCGGATGCTGGCCCGCTACCGCGAGGTCCAGGCCGAGATGCCGGAGCTGGCGCCAATGCCCGCCGCCAAGGGCCGCCGCGATTTCCGGCGCCGCAAGGGCGCCTGACTTGGGTCCTCATCGGAAGAGGCGATCGCCGCCAAAGTCGGACGAAGGCGGTTGCCTAAGCCATTGATCCCCTATATTGGTCCGCCCTTACGGGGCCACGTGGCGGAGTGGTTACGCAACGGTCTGCAAAACCGTGTACACCAGTTCAATTCTGGTCGTGGCCTCCATCACAAGTCTCTGATCCTTCAGCAAAAACTAAATCTCCGCCCGGCTTCCGCCGATCCTGCGCGCCGCAATCGCGCCAGCTGCGGCGGGACGCCGCCACCGGGTTTGCCCGGGGCTTGGGCGAACCCGCGATTCAGGCTCTCTGGCACAGACTTCGCATCTGCGAAGTGACGCATTCCCAAACCTGGAGCTGGAGAGCACGTGGGCGACGTCGTTCGATTTGTCCCGAAATCCGAGCTGGAGCGGGCGCGCCTCATTGCCGAGGCGCGCGCGATCTATGACAGCATCTTTCCGCCGGCTGCACCCGGCCGGGTGCCGCACGACGGCGAGGAGCGCGTCAAGAGTTGATCGGGGCTGGCGCCGGTCCTGGCGCGCGGTGATCCCGAACCGCCCGCGAGGGCGGGCGCATCAGGCCGCGGCAAAACGGGGCCTCAGCAGGCCGCGTACCAGCCGTCCGGAAACGGCAGCAGGGGCCAGGCGCCATCATTGTCGTTGGCGGCCTTCAGGGTTTCCTTGGGTGTTGCATCATACGACCACGAACGGGGCACGAATTCCTCCTCCGGCGCGGGCGCCAAATCTTCAACGATCATGGCGTCCCGGACGGCATCCAGCAGCAAGTTGAATTCGGCTTCGCTCATCACACCCTCGCAGAACGCGGATGGCGCAATGTCGCAAAGCCGGCTTGTTACCGGATTGAGCCGATCGTTCGCATTTTAACGATCCGGCGATCCGGTCCCGATTGGTTAGGGATTGAAAAAATCCCCCGGGAACCTAGGCGTCGCTGGCCCGCCGCCAGTGTGAAAGAGATCACATTCTCGGCGATTTATTTCTCCTACCCTTCGCGACGACCGGCCAACGGAGGCCGCGAGCAGGCGGACAGAACGGGAGACTTGGTCATGAAGACGAGGTTCTTGCGGTTTGCAGGCGTGAAGAGCCGGGCGCGTCGGGCCTCGACCGTCGGGCTTTTCCTGACGCTGTTTGCCTCCGCCGCTCACGCGCAGCAGGGAACACCCGAACAGCGCCGGGCCTGCACCCCCGACGTCTACCGGCTCTGCGCCGGCGAGATTCCCAATGTCCGCGCCATCACCGCGTGCCTGCGCCGTAAGCGGTCAAGCTTGAGCGAGGCTTGCCGCACCGTGTTCGATCAGGCCGGCGGCTGACATGCCAGCCCTGTGAGTTTGTGCGCAGCAAGTGGCTCGTGGGTTCTCGCGAATCCGGCATGGTCAGCCTGTGGATATGCTGCGGACAGCCTGTGGAATGCTGTGGATACCGACGGCAGATCTGATCGCCCGGCGTCTCGTGCTGCGAACAGTTTTTGTGCAGCCGCTTGCCCAAATCGCGGGCCGTGATCTAGGAGTGATCCGCCGCCTTGAACGCGCGGCCTGCCGGCAGCGACTAAAGTGCAGAGTGCATAGGGATCAGTGGAACGTGATCGCACGTCCCCTTTCGAAAGCACTAAAATGGTGCTTTAGTGCTTCTGATGAGCCAGTCACCCCGAAACGCGCCGTCCGCGCTGCGTTACAGGCTTGACATTCCAGGCCTATGACCGCATGATGGAGATCCTCGACGAGGTGGCCCGGACACATAATGTCGGTTCCAACGTCGTTCTGCTCCACGCCCACGCCTATGAGCCGATCCGGAAGGAGACCGCACTGCCGTCGCGGTTGGTGACGCTGGGCCTGCGCGACCGCACCGATTATCGCCTCGCGCAAGGGCGCCGCCTGCCGCTCGACGACAAGCTCGCCAGGATCAAGGGGCCCGCCACCATTTCGATTGCGACCGTGCAAGGGCGCTACAGCGTGTCCTTCGACTACGCCGGCTATGCCGAGGGCTGGGGCCAGAGCGTGCCCGCGCACCTCATCCGCACCGACGACGGTTTCGAAGTTCACTACGGCGTCACGCCGAACAGCCTGCCAGAGGAGGAGAACGCCATGGATACCATCGCTGCCGCCCCCGACAATTTCCTGTCCCGGGTCGGGCGTCTGATCGCCGGGATCGCCTATGACGCGATCGAGCGGGCGGAAGGCAAGAACAAGCTCAAGGTGGTCGGCCAGGCCATCCGCGAGATCGAGCGCGCCGAGAGCGAGGCGCGCGACGCGCTCGCGACCGCGCGCGCCGAGGAATACCGCCTTAACGCGCGCCGCACCGAGATCGAGCGCGAGATGAGCGATCTTGCCGCCAGGATCGAGGGCGCGATCGCCGATGGCCGCGACGATCTTGCCCGCGCCGGAATCGCGCGGCAGATGGACCTGGAGGCGCAGTTCGAGGTGCTCTCCCGCGCCATGGACGAGAACAACGAGAAGATCGAGCAATGCGTAACCTCGCTGCGCGCGGTGCTCTCGGCGCTCCAGGATGCCGAGCAGCGCCGCGCCGATCTCGAAAAGAGTGAGGCACATGCCAGCCACCAGGCCGCGACGTCGCCCCGGAAGTCCGATGGCACTCCTGCAGCCAAGGCGCTGCGCGCGGGCAGGGCGGTAGCTCGCGCGACCGGCGTGCCGCAGGGCATCCCGTATTCGAGCGACATCGATGAACTGAGCGCGCTTCATCGCGACAAGGAAATTGCGACGAGGCTCGCGCGGTTGAAGTCGCGCTCCTGAGTGCCGTGTCATGAGCGCCCTGCTCGAACACGTGATGTCGCCGGAGGTCAGGCCGTTCGCGATCGCGGCGGCGATGATCGTCATCGTCGGCACGCTCGAGGTGATCACGATGCTGATCGGGGCTTCCCTCAGCGAGATGCTCGGCACCAGCTTCGACTTCGGCCATCCCAGCGACAATGGCGTGCTCAACGCCATCTCCTGGATCAATGTCGGCGGCGTGCCGCTGCTGATCTTCCTGCTGCTGGCGCTCGGCGCCTTCTCCATCACCGGCTTCCTGATCCAGGACGTCGCGCGGATGGTGGCGGGCCCCTTGCCGGCGACGGTCGCCTCGATCGCAGCGGTTGCGGTGTCGGTTCCACTGGTCCGCGCCGCCAGCGGCGCCATCGCGCGGATCATTCCCAAGGACGAGAGCTATGTCGTCGGCCTCGGCGATCTCGTTGGCCGCGTCGGTGAGGTCGTCGTCGGTCCGCTTGACCAGGGGCCGCCTGGCCGCGTCAGCGTCGCCGACGTCCACGGCAACCGCCACTTCGTCCTGGCGGTCGCAGCACCCTCGTCGTCGCCCCTGCCGCAGGGAACCATGGTCCTGCTGGTCGATCGCGATGGCACCCGTTTCGTCGCGGTGAAGGCCGAGGATGAACTCAAGCCCTCCAAGCCCCCTCTAAGCAGCTAGTCGCCATTCATTGGAGAAAAGTCATGTTCGACATCGCAGTCCCGGCCATGATCGGCGTCGCGCTGATCGTCGTCCTGGGGATCGTTTTCACCATCCTCTACAAGCGCGCCACGCGCGACGAGGCCTTCGTGCGCACCGGCCTCGGCGGCAAGAAGGTCGTGCTCGATGGCGGCGCCATGATCCTGCCGATCTTCCACTCCTATGCCAGCGTCAACCTGAAGACGCTGCGGCTCACCGTCGAGCGCAAGGAGCGGGAATCGCTGATCACCAAGGACCGCCTGCGCGTCGACATCGTCGCCGAGTTCTACGTGCGCGTCCGCCCCGACGAGGAGAGCATCGCGCTGGCGAGCCAGACGCTGGGCGCGCTGACCAACGATGCCGAGGCGCTGCGCAACCAGGTCGAGGCGAAATTCGTCGACGGCCTTCGATCGGTCGCGGCCACCATGACCATCCTGGAGCTGCAGGAGAAGCGCTCGGATTTCGTCAAGCACGTGCAGTCCACGGTCGAGTCCGACGTCAAGTCGAACGGCCTCGAGCTGGAATCGGTGTCGTTGACCAAGCTCGACCAGACCGACGTGAAGTTCTTCAACCCGGAGAACTTCTTCGACGCCGAAGGTCTGACCCAGCTCAAGACGATCACCGAGACCCGCCGCCGCGACCGCAACGCCATTGTGCGCGATAACGAGGTCGCGATCGCGCAAAAGGACCTGGAGGCACGACAGCAGACCCTCGGCATCGAGCGGACCAAGAAAGAGGCCGAGTTGTCGCAGGAGCGCGACATCGCCAACAAGACCGCCAGCACCCGCGCCGAGGTCGCGACCGCGACCCAGACCGCGCGCCTGACCGAGGAGAACGCCCGTATCGACACCGACAGAGCGGTCGCCGAGATGGCGATCAACAAGCGCAAGACCGACGCCCAGCGCGAGATCCAGATCGCAACGCAGGAGAACGAGATCCAGATCGCGGCGAAGAGCAAGCAGACCTCGGAAGCCGTCGCCGAGGCCAAGACCGCCGAGGCGCTGGCCGTCTCCGCTGAGGAAAAGGTCGTGACCGCGCGCGCGGTCGAGGTCGCCGATCGTGCCCGTCTCACGCAGGTGCTCGCCGCACGCACCGAAGCCGAGCGCAAATCGACCGAGCTGATCGTTGCGGCCGAGGCCGAGAAGAAAGCCTCGCTCGACCGCGCCGAGGCGGTCAAGACGCTGGCGACCGCGGAGGCCGAGTCCAACAAGATCAAGGCGGTCGGTGTCCGGAACATCGGTGAAGCGGAAGCTGCCGTCATCACCATGAAGAACGAGGCGCAGAACAAGCTAGGCAGCAACGTCATCGATTTCGAGATCGCCAAGAAGCGGATCGAGACCATGCCCTCGGCGCTGGCCGAGATGGTGAAGCCGATCGCAAACCTCAAGGATGTCCGCATCCTGCATACCGGCGGTGCATTCGGCGGCAACGGTGTCGGTGGTGGCAACGTCGGTTTCGGTGAAGGGCTTGCCGGCGAGCTGCTCAAGGTGCACGCGCTGCGTCCGATGATCGACGAAATCCTGCGCCAGAGCGGCTTTGCGCCGGGCGACGATCCCGTGAAGGCGCTGGTTGGCGCCGTGACGGGCAAGAGCAACGGCGCCGCAGTGCCGGTGCCCGCGCCTGAGAAAACAAACAGCGCCGATCTATGAATGCCGTTACTGAGAATTCGAAACGTTAAGAACAGGCTCCTGGGCGTCTCGCGTCGCGCAGCATCCCGGAGTGCCGATCGATCGCGTATTGAATCCGTCGATCACACTTCGGACGACTGTCTTGAGGCAACGCCCGGAGGAGGGGCCGGCCCGAGCCCTTCCTCAGACGCGTTGCGGAAGATGACGAATTCGTCCTTTGCAAGCGCAACCGGCTTTGTTATACGCACCCGCGCGCGGACCACAGTTCGCCCTTTTCCTCGGTAGCTCAGCGGTAGAGCATCCGACTGTTAATCGGATGGTCGCTGGTTCGAATCCAGCCCGGGGAGCCAAATTCCGTCGTATATTCATTGGCTTGTGAGCGTTCGCTGATGCGACGCGCGATGCTGATCGAGTCATCTCTCAACACTTGGCGGCCCCGATCCGCCCAGAATCGCGTTCAAGCAGTTGTGTCCGGCAGCGCCATCGCGGCCGCCGGGGCGGCACCAAATCGACTTAATTCAAATCGAGCTTCGTGGAGCCGGACTTTTACGGAGCTGATTCCCATGCCCGACATCCAGATCGACCGCGCCCAACTGGCCCCCTCGATTCTGCCGGCCGACGTTCCCGAGCTCAGCGACGACGAATGCCTGGCCCGCCTTGCGCGTGCGGTCGAGACGCCCGATTCGGCGCGACTGGATGAGGTCGCCGCCCTGATCGGCCGGCTCGCGGTGACGATCGAATAATACGTCCTGTTCCCTGATGCAGGTGAGTTGCGGAGCCTTGGCCGGCCAAGGCCAACGGCCATGTTGCGTTTTCGCGGAGCATGTTCCAAAGATGCCGCCAACTTCCGTCCGCGGCATCGTCCGCATTTCAGGGTCCGCAAATGTCCGGTTTCTCGACCGCGCGCCTCAAAATGGTCGATGGCCAGGTGCGCACCAATGACGTCACCGATCGTCGTATTCTCGATGCCATGCTCACGGTTCCGCGCGAGGCCTTCGTGCCGGCGAGCCGGCAGGCCTTGGCCTATCTCGACCTGGATCTCGATGTGAGCGAGGGCGCCGCCAAGCGGTTCCTGATCAAGCCGCAGCTTACCGGCAAGCTGCTCCAGGCCGCCGAGATCGGCGAGGGCGACAGCGTCCTGGTCGTCGGCTGCGCCACCGGCTATCTCGCCGCGCTGGCGGCCAAGCTGGCGCGTCAGGTCACGGCGACGGAATGCGATTCGGCTCTGGCTGCAAAGGCCAAGGAGACCTTTGCCACCCTTGGGCTCGCCAATGTCACCTGCAAGGCCGCCCCCTGCACCGAGGGCGATCCGTCTGCCGCCCCCTATGATGTGATCATCCTCAACGGCGCCACCGAGGTGACACCGGAAGGGCTGTTCGGGCAGCTTAGGGAAGGCGGGCGTCTGGTCGGCGTGTCGGCCGAATCGCGGCCGCCCCGGGCGGTGATCGTGACCCGGACCCACGGCGAATTCGGCCATCGGGCCCTGTTCGATGCCACGGCTCCGGTCCTTCCCGGGCTGGAACGGGCCGCATCCTTCGTCTTCTGACGGCCAAAACCCCATTAAAATCCCGTTCTGAATCAGAAGTGTGGCCGGGATGCTGCACGTGAAGAGTTTCCACCGAGAACTACCTTGAGGTAGTTCCGTCGCGGCAATCCGCGTCCTATTGTTGCGACGGGGCAACGACTCCATTCTGTAGACGGTAACCCGGCTCGCGGGCACGAGCCGGGCGTTAAAATGAAACGGAAATTTTGGGATGCATGGGGTGAAGCTCTTCACCGGAGCTGCGGTTTCGGTCCTGCTGCTGGCGCTGGCCGGGCCGACGCCTGCCTTGGCGGACACGATCGAGGCCGCCTTGGTGCGCGCCTATCAGAACAATCCGCAGCTCAACGCGCAGCGCGCGCAGGTGCGCTCGACCGACGAGAACGTGCCGCAGGCTTTGTCCGGCTACCGGCCCAGGGTCGCGCTGACCGCGAGCGGCGGTTATCAATATCAGGATGTGCAGAGCAGCGTGGGGAGTACCGCATTCCACGGAACCACCGTACCTCGCAGCGTTGGCGTTACCGCTACGCAGACGCTCTACAATGGCAACCAGACCGCCAATAGAACGCGGGCGGCGGAGAGTCAGGTATCCGGTGCGCGCGAAGCGCTGCGCAGCCTCGATCAAACCGTGCTGCTCCAGGCGGCGACGACCTACATGGATTATCTGCGCGATGCGGCCACGCTGGAAGTCCAGCGCAGCAACGTGCGCGTGCTCGAGCAAACGCTGAAGCAGACGCGTGATCGTTTCAACGTCGGCGAAGTGACGCGCACCGACGTTGCGCAATCGGAAGCGCAACTGGCTGCCGGCAAGACGCAGGCGCTCACCGCGGAGGCGAACCTCACCACGACGCGGGCGAACTTCCGCCGCATCATCGGCAACGAGCCGACGAACCTCGCACCGGGCTCGCCGGTCGATCGGTTCCTGCCGCCAACGCTCGCTTCGGCCGTCGAGCTCGGCTTGATCGAGAATCCCAACGTCACCGCCGCAATGTATGGCATCGACGTCAATTTCTTGCAGGTCAAAGTCGCCGAAGGTGCGTTGCTGCCGACGGTTACGGTCCAGGCAGCGGCCACGCAGTCGAACGAACAGTCCTTGATCCAGCTGCGCTCCTTCAACGCGTCCGCGATCGCGCAGCTCTCGGTGCCGATTTATCAGGGCGGCGCAGAATATTCGCTGATCCGCCAGTCCAAGGAAAATCTGGCGCAGCAGCGTCTCAACCTCGAAACCACGCGTGACCAGGCCCGCGCGAACATCGTGCAGTTCTGGGGGACGTTGCAGGCCGGCAAGGCGCAGGTGCAGTCCGCGCAGGCGCAGGTGACGGCGTCCGAGATCGCACTCAACGGTGTGCGGGAGGAAGCCAAGGCCGGTCAGCGCACCACGCTGGACGTGCTCAACGCGCAGCAGGCGCTGGTCAATGCGCGCGTCGCGCTGGTGACCGCACAACACGACCGCGTCGTGGCATCGTATAACGTCCTCGCCGCCGTCGGCCGTCTGTCGCCGCAGGTGCTCGGCCTTGCGACCACGGTCTACGACGCCAGCGTTCACTACCATCAGGTCCGCGACAGCTGGGGCGGCGTGCGCACGCCTGACGGGCGCTAATTCCCGTAACTATCCGGTCGGCCTCGCAAACAATTGCGGGCCGACCGGTGCTTTGCTTGCAATCATCAAAATCCCTGACGTAGCCTTGTCAAGAAGATGCGGGTCGATTCGCTCCGCATTCGATATCGTATGCGTAAAGCTTGAGTGCCGAGGGCAGGGGCGCGCCGCCGCACGTTGAGCCGTGATCTGGGGACAAGTCGGGCTGCCGCGGTGAAAATGTCGGGGGGCTCGTCGCGGAACCGGCCAATCCTGTCGTGCTTGGTGTAAAACAACGCATGCGAAGGCGTTGATGATGTGGAGTCGGAGATGACGCAGCCTGCAAAGGTCACAGAACCCTCCATGGAGGAGATTCTGGCCTCCATCCGGCGCATCATTGCCGACGACGAGGCCAAGCCGCCGCCGGCCGAAGCTGCGAAGCCCGAGAAGGCTGCAGCGCCCGCCGCGCCGCCGAAGCCGATGAACGACATTCCGCCATCCAGGGTCGCTCCGCCCAAACCTGCCGCCGAGAAGCCAGCGCCAACTCCGGCTGCGAAGCCGGCTCCGGCACCGCCGCCAGCCGCGCCCGCCGTGGATGCCGGACCGAACAGCCAGGACGATATCGACGCGCTGCTGGCCGGGCTCGACGCGGCCACGCCTGCCCCCGAGGTCCGTGCTCCGGAGCCGGAGCCCGAGCCAGAACCCGACGTGCTCGAATTGACCGACGAGATGGCGATGGACCCGGCGCCGACGCCGGCGCCGCCGCCGCCAAGCTTCCGCAAGGTCGAGCCGCGCGACGATCTCGAATTCGCCGAATCGGCGCCGCCGCGTCCGGCGCCTCCGCCGTCCTACGCGCCGGTCGACTTCGACGCGCCGCCACTGCCGCCGCAGCAGCCGATCCTCGCGCAATCGACCGTCTCCGCAGTCGAATCCGCCTTCAACTCCCTGGCCCACACGGTACTGAGCAGCAATGCGCGGACGCTGGAGGATCTGGTCAAGGAGATGCTGCGTCCAATGCTGAAGTCCTGGCTCGACGACAATCTTCCGGGCCTGGTTGAACGCATCGTGAAGGCCGAAATCGAGCGGGTCTCGCGCGGCGGCCGTTGAGAGCAGCCCGAGGGCCCTCATAAAGCCCGGCTTGAGTGTCACATTCGGTCCCGGACCGGGCCGGAAAGCGCTGTGCCGACTCGCTTTCCGCTGACTTTTCGTTGACTTGGCCCCCGCGCGCGGCTTTCTAGCAGCCCCATGATCGAGAAAAATTACCAGCCCGCCGATATCGAAGCCCGCATGTCCGTCGTGTGGGAGGACAGCCTCGCCTTCAAGGCCGGGCGTCCCGACCGCCGCGACGCGGTGCCTTTTACCATCGTGATCCCGCCGCCGAACGTGACGGGCTCACTGCACATGGGACACGCCCTCAACAACACGCTCCAGGACATCCTGTGCCGGTTCGAGCGCATGCGCGGCCGCGACGTGCTCTGGCAGCCCGGCACCGACCATGCCGGTATCGCCACCCAGATGGTGGTCGAGCGGCAGCTGATGGAACGCCAGCAGCCCGGCCGTCGCGAGATGGGCCGCGAGAAGTTTCTCGAGCGGGTCTGGCAGTGGAAGGCCGAAAGCGGCGACACCATCATCAACCAGCTCAAGCGGCTCGGTGCGTCCTGCGACTGGTCGCGCGAGCGCTTCACCATGGACGAGGGCCTCTCGAAGGCCGTCGTCAAGGTGTTCGTCGAACTGCACCGCGAGGGCCTGATCTACAAGGACAAGCGGCTGGTGAACTGGGACACCAAGCTGCTCACCGCGATCTCCGATCTCGAAGTGCAGCAGACCGAGGTCAAGGGCAGCCTCTGGTATCTGCGCTATCCGATCGAAGGCAAGACCTTCAGCCCCGAGGATCCCTCGACCTTCATTGTCGTCGCGACCACGCGCCCCGAGACGATGCTCGGCGATACCGGCGTTGCCGTGCATCCCGAGGACGAGCGCTATCAGAAGCTGATCGGCAAGAACGTCGTCCTGCCGCTCGTCGGCCGCAAGATCAGGATCGTCGCCGACGAATATTCCGATCCCGAGAAGGGCTCGGGCGCGGTCAAGGTGACGCCGGCGCACGACTTCAACGACTTCGAGGTCGGCAATCGCCACGGCCTGCGGCGCATCAGCGTGCTCGACAAGGAAGGCTGCCTCGATCTCCTCGACAACGAGGATTACCTGCGCGACCTGCCGGAAGGCGCCGCGCAATTCGCCGACGAATTCAACAAGGTCGACCGCTTCGTGGCGCGCAAGCGCATCGTCGAGCGGCTGGAAGCCTTCGGCTTCGTCGAGCGGATCGAGCCGCACACCCACATGGTGCCGCATGGCGATCGCTCCAACAGCGTGATCGAGCCGTATCTGACCGACCAGTGGTACGTCGACGCCAAGACGCTGGCGAAGCCGGCGATCGCCGCGGTGCGTTCGGGCGAAACCTCGTTCGTGCCGAAGAACTGGGAAAAGACCTATTTCGAGTGGATGGAGAACATCCAGCCCTGGTGCATCTCGCGCCAGCTCTGGTGGGGCCATCAGATCCCGGCCTGGTACGGGCCTGACGGAAAGGTGTTCGTCGCCGAGACCGAGGAGGAGGCGATCAGCCACGCGCTCGGCTATTACGTCGAGCAGGAGGTCATCACGGTCGAGCAGGGCCGCGAGATGGCGCTCGACCGCAACAAGCGCGAAGGCTTCATCACGCGCGACGAGGACGTGCTCGACACCTGGTTCTCCTCGGCGCTGTGGCCGTTCTCGACGCTCGGCTGGCCCGACGACACGCCCGAGGTGCAGCGCTATTACCCGACCAATGCGCTGGTCACCGGCTTCGACATCATCTTTTTCTGGGTCGCCCGCATGATGATGATGGGCATGCACTTCATGAAGGAGATCCCGTTCTCGACGATCTACATCCACGCCCTCGTCCGGGACGAGAAGGGCGCCAAGATGTCGAAGTCGAAGGGCAACGTCATCGATCCGCTCAAACTGATCGACGAGTATGGCGCGGACGCGCTGCGCTTCACGCTGGCCGCGATGGCGGCGCAGGGCCGCGATATCAAGCTTGCCACCAGCCGGGTCGAGGGCTACCGCAATTTCGCGACCAAGCTCTGGAACGCCTGCCGCTTCGCGGAGATGAACCAGTGCGTCGTGCCCGACGGCTTCGAGCCGGCGAAGACCAAGGAGACACTGAGCCGCTGGATCGCGCATGAGACCGCGCACACCGCGCGCGAGGTGACCGAGGCGATCGAGGCCTATCGCTTCAACGACGCCGCCGGCGCCATCTATCGCTTCGTCTGGAACGTCTATTGCGACTGGTACGTCGAGCTGGCCAAGCCCGTGCTGCTCGGCCCGGATAGCCCCGCCAAGGACGAAACCCGCGCCATGGTGGCCTGGGCGCGCGACGAGATCCTGAAGCTGCTGCACCCCTTCATGCCCTTCATCACCGAAGAGCTGTGGGAGGTGACGGCCAAGCGCGACGGCTTGCTCGCGCTGGCGCCGTGGCCGCTGAAGCCGTCCGGGCCTTCGCCGGAGCAGCTCGCGATGCTCGCCGTGGCTGCCGGGCCGATCGATCCGCTGATCTCGCCGGCCCTGGTCTTGCCCATCTTCGACCATGCCGATTTCACCGATCCCGAGGCGGAAGCCGAGATCGGCTGGGTCATCGACCTCGTGACGCAGATCCGCTCGGTGCGCGCCGAGATGAACATTCCGCCGGCGACGCTGACGGCGCTGGTGCTCGCGGGCACCTCGACTGAAACGAAGGAGCGTGCGCCGCGCTGGACCGACGTCATCAAGCGCATGGCGCGGCTGTCCGACATCTCCTTCGCCGACCGTGCGCCTGACGGTGCCGTTCAGTTGCTTGTGCGCGGCGAAATAGCCGCGCTGCCGCTGAAGGGCGTGATCGACGTCGCTGCCGAGCGTACGCGTCTCGACAAGGAGATCGGCAAGGCCGACGCCGACATCAAGCGCGCCGAGTCCAAGCTCGCGAACGAAAAGTTCGTGGCCAACGCGGCCGAGGAGGTCGTCGAGGAGGAGCGTGAAAAGCGCGAGGCGGCGCTGGCCCGCAAGGCCAAGCTGCTGGAGGCGCTGGAGCGGCTGAAGCAGGCATCGTAGTCTACTTCGGAAACCGCTTGCTCAAGAACTTCGAGCCCCTGATGCCATAGCGCCAGGGCAGCTCGACGGCCTTGGTGATGCCGATCCGGATGCCGGTTGCGACCTCCAAGTCTTCCGTCCGCGCGTGCAGCGCGATCGGCGGCCGGTCCAAGGGGAGCGCGTTGTGCGCTATGGTGATGCCGAGCGCCTCCGTCAGCTTGCCCGGACCCGAGCACAGCGCGTGCAGATCGTGGAGATGGCGGCGGCGCCGCATCGCGGCCAAGCCATGCGTCGGCTCCAGCGCGCGGATCAGCACGGCGCTGGCGGAACCCTCCTCCTCGCAGACGAAGTTCACGCACCAGTGGATGCCGTAGGAACGGTAGACATAGGCGTAGCCGGGCGGGCCGAACATCACCTGGTTCCGTAGCGTCGGGCCATTGTAGGAGTGCGCCGCCGGCTCGGTATGGTGATAGGCCTCGACCTCGACGATGATCCCGCCAACGCCGTCGACCAGCAGGGTCGCCCCGATCAGGTCGTGGGCGACCTCGCGCACATCGCGGGCGAAAAAGGAACGCTTCAGGGGCTTGCCAAGCCGGGGGGTGGAAGGTTTCGAGACTGGAGCCATTCGAGATGAGAATCGCCTGAGAACAGAGCAGGATATTGCCCATATCTGCCATGTTCCCTGAAGTGGTGCGAGCCGGGTTGCGATGCCGGGCCAGACCGACTAGGTAGGACCTGAACAGGCCGGATACCCTATGGTCGTTATTGTCGACACCATCTCGAACCCGCTGCGCCCGCGCCACCCCGAAAAGGTGAATCGCCCCGATTCCGCTTCCCCGCCGAAGCCGGACTGGATCCGCGTGCGCGCGCCCAATACCCGCGGCTATGCCGACACCCGCACCATCGTGCGCGCCAACGGGCTGCACACGGTGTGCGAGGAGGCAGGCTGCCCGAATATCGGCGAGTGCTGGGACAAGAAGCACGCGACCTTCATGATCATGGGTGACACCTGCACCCGGGCCTGCGCCTTCTGCAACGTCAAGACCGGCCTGCCGAATGCGCTGGATGCGGCCGAGCCGCAGAACGTCGCCGAGGCCGTGGCCAAGCTGGGTCTCGCCCACGTCGTCATCACCTCGGTCGACCGCGACGACCTCACCGACGGCGGCGCCGAGCATTTCGCCCAGACCATCCGCGCCATCCGCGCCGCGTGCCCCTCGACCACGATCGAGATCCTGACGCCGGACTTCCTGCGCAAGGAAGGCGCGCTCGAGGTCGTCGTCGCCGCAAGACCCGACGTCTTCAACCACAATCTCGAGACGGTGCCGTCGCGCTACCTGACGGTGCGGCCGGGCGCGCGCTATTTCCACTCGATCCGCCTGCTGCAGCGGGCCAAGGAGCTCGACCCCACCATCTTCACCAAGTCCGGCATCATGGTCGGGCTCGGCGAGGAGCGCCACGAGGTGCAGCAGGTGATGGACGATCTGCGCTCGGCCGACGTCGACTTTCTGACCATCGGGCAATATCTGCAGCCGACCCGAAAGCATCATGCGGTGATGCGCTACGTGCCGCCGGACGAGTTCTCGTCCTATGAAAAGGTCGCCTACACCAAGGGCTTCCTGATGGTGTCGGCGAGCCCGCTCACCCGTTCCTCGCATCATGCCGGCGAGGATTTTGCGAGACTGAAAGCCGCGCGGGCAGCTAGGGCCGGCTGAATCGATATGCCCCGTTTTTCGAGCAAGCGCCGTGTCAATCACAGCGCATCCGAGATGTTCGATCTGGTCGCCGACGTCGAGCGCTACCCGGAATTCGTGCCGCTGTGCAGCGCGCTCAAGGTGCGCCAGCGCATGGCGAAGCCCGACGGCACCGAGGTGCTGGTCGCCGACATGACGGTGTCGTTCAAGCTGGTCAAGGAGTCCTTCACCAGCCGCGTGACGCTCGATCGCGCCAATCTGAAGATCCTGGTCGAATATCTGCAAGGTCCCTTCAGCAATCTCGAAAACCGCTGGACGTTCGAGCCCCAAGGTGAGGGCGTCTGCGACGTCGGTTTCTTCCTGTCTTACGAATTCAAGAGCCGCATGCTGGCGATGCTGATGGGCTCGATGTTCGACGCGGCCTTCGCGCGGTTCGCGACGGCGTTCGAGAAGCGGGCGGATGCGATCTATGGCCGGCCGAAGCTGGCGCCGACGTAGGCCTTACGATCAGGGGCACGCTCCCTCCGCCGTCATTGCGAGGAGCTCTTGCGACGAAGCAATCCAGAATACCTCCGCCGAGACCGTCTGGATTGCTTCCCTGCGCTCGCAATGACGATGGGGAGGCAGGCGCGCCCAACGCTCAATCCACCGCCTTCACCACATCCTGGGGCTGCGAGGCGTAATACGCCGCGGCCTGCTCGATCTCCTGCGGTGTCATCGCGCGTGCGATGTTGCGCATCTGCTGGCTGATGTCGTTGCGGCGCTCGCCGGAAGCGAAGGCCTGGAGCTGGGCCTTCATATAGGCTTCCGACTGGCCTTCCAGCCACGGGCTGCCGGTCTTGTTGTCGAGACTGCCGTGACAGGAGCCACAGGGCGCGATGCCGCGCATCGGCGCGCCGTAGATGACGATGCTGGGCTTCGGCAGTTGCGGCGTCGGATGGTACGCCGGCAGCCGCGGCAGGTAGGCGTAGTAGAGCGAGAGATCGGCGATCTCCTGATCGGTCAGATTGACGGTGAACGGCGACATCACGGCATTGGTGCGCGCGCCTGAGCGGAAATCGTGCAGCTCCTTGTAGATCACCGCCGCATATTGTCCGGCGAGGTTCGGCGAGTCGGCCCGGCTGATCCCCGTCGGGCCGTGACAGATCGCGCAGCGCTGCGCCAGCGTCGCACCACGGCCGATCGCCTCCTGGCTCGGGCGCGACAGCGTGTTCGACGTGAGTACGACCTCCGACAGGCGCTTCGCCTGTTCAGGCGCTGTGACGTTCGTCGCGCGCTGCGGCACGCCGGCGGCGCTGCAGATCGCGTCCCAAACATTGGCGAACTGGACCCAGGGCTGGGCGAAGGGCGGCACGATGAAGCCGGCAATCGCCGTCACGATCAGAATCGCAGCGGTAATGCCGACGCCCCGCGTGAAATGCGGATTGCTGAAGGTGAAGAGGTCGCGCGCACTCATCACTGCGCCCCCACATAGACGGCCGGCACCGACGTGCCCTCGGTCATCGCCAGCGTCAGGATCGGGTAGCCGTAATTGGTGAGGGTCAGCGCGATCATCAGCGCCACCCAGAGCGCGTGGGTGTTGAGCGCAACCGCACGGTCGCGGGCTGGTTTACGGCCAGTGCAAAGCGATAGGGGCCGGCCTCGACCCCAGGCGCGCGCATGCCTCGGGCGAGGATGACCAGGAACAGGATGCCCGAGGTCAGCAGGATGAAGCCGCCGATCGCGGAGAAGGTGACTTTTGGAAAACAGACATGACGCTTTAATCTCGCGACGCGTTTTGTCCGAGCTTTGCTTCGTCGTATCGCGCTCTCTGGTCGAGGGCGCAGGGAAGGCCGGGCGCCGGCCGGGCACCCACTATCCACTGCGCGAAGGTTGCGCTACAAGAGGCTGCACAGCGGCATACAGGTGAAGCCCAACACACGGCCTTCCCTGCGCAGGGGTTTGACGGCGTATGCCGTGCTCTCCCCGGGGAGCGTTGCACTATTGCCCCCCGTCGCCTCGCAGATGGCTGATGCGCGTACCCGGTCGGGCCGGCCTCATCACTGCAAGATTTGGCGCACAGACCCCGGCGCCAGGACGACACGGTTTGCCGTACGCAAACCACACCGGTCGTGTGCGCGATGGTGCCCGCTCACGGTTGCCCGCCCTGCGAAGCCTTCTCGGGCCGATGTGACTAGCGTCCACCGCCGCTCACCCCGCGTTCGTGACGATCGCGATGTGATCGGGATGAGGGGACGGATGAATACGCGAAAGCCGAAATTCGGTAAAGGGGAATATTAATGCGCGCGAGATTGACCCGTCGGCTGAGTGTTTTGCCCGACGGACAGCACAAGGGCTTGTAGCGCCGGAAGGGCCCTGCAAGCCGCCCCACAATCAAGGACTCAGAGTTCCGGCGACCACCCGTGGCAAGTGCAATTTGTGCCAAAACGAAGGGGCCGCGACAGAACACCCCTTGCCGGGAGCGGCGCACCTGCAACGGATGTATTTCCTGTCAAATTCAACTAAAATCTGAGTCGGATGCAGAGGCTCGTGGACCGGGACTGGAGACATGGCGCGCTGGAAGAAATCGTGGAGCGAGGACGACCTCAACCGGCTCAGAAGGCTCGCAGGCACCAAGCCGATGACGACGATCGCGAAAGAGCTCGGACGGACCATGGGAACGGTGCTCGCGAAGGCGATCGAGCAAAAGCTTCCCGTGATCTGTCGGACCGAGCGAACGGCGCAATGACAGTAGCGATATGCAGGGGCTTGGGATGTCCCGGCTTCCTCCTTCGCTCGTTGAGTTACGGCGGACAAGTCACTCACCCGGGGCGACGGGGCGTCAGCCCCGCGGCGAGCGCGGCGGCCGGCGCTTGACCGCATGCCGGCGCGGCGAGCGGGTGACGCGCGGGCGCAGGCGGCTGGCGGCGGTGCGCTGCGGCTTGGCCTGAACTTGCGGGCCGCGGGCGAGATCCATCAGCATGCGCAGCGCCTCGACGACCGAGCGGGCGCGCACCGCGCTGCGGCCGATCGCGCCAAAACGGTGCTCGCGGTGAATGATGCGGCCGTCGCGCGCGGCAGCGGCGAGGTGCACGAGACCAACCGGCTTGCCGGGCGTGGCGCCGCCGGGTCCGGCAATGCCGGTGATGGCGACAGCGAGATCGACATCCGCACGCTCCAGCGCGCCGATCGCCATGGCGGTTGCGGTCTCCTTGCTCACCGCGCCGAAATTCGTCAGCGTGCTGGCTTCGACGCCCAGCATCGCGCGCTTGGCCTCGTTGGAATAGGTGACGAAGCCGCGGTCGATCACATCGGACGAGCCGGGGATGTCGGTCAGTGCGCCGGCGACGAGGCCGCCGGTGCAGGACTCCGCCGTCGCGATCGTCAGCTTGCGCATCCGGCACAAATCCAGCAGCGAGCGGGAGAGGGCGCGTGCGTCGCTGCCGCCCATGGCCTTACAGGCTCCAGGGCAGGCGGATGGTGGCGCTCGCGGTGGCCGCGATGCCTTCCTCACGGCCGGTGAAGCCGAGCCGCTCGCTGGTCGTCGCCTTCACCGCAACGCGGGAGATGTCGACCCCGGAGATCTCGGCGATGCGCGCGCGCATGGTGTCGCGCAAGGGACCGATCTTCGGACGCTCGCAGATCAGCGTCACCTCGAGATTGGCGACGCGGCCGCCGCGCTGGGCGACGCGCTCCATTGCGTATTTCAGGAACTGGTCGGAGGAGGCGCCCTTCCACTTGGCGTCGCTCGGCGGGAAGTGCGAGCCGATGTCGCCGTCAGCGAGCGCGCCCAGGATGGCATCGACCAGCGCATGCAGGCCGACATCGCCGTCGGAATGCGCCAGGAAACCTTTCGTGTGCGGCACGCGCAGGCCGCAGATCATGACGTGGTCGCCTTCGCCGAACGCATGCACGTCGTAGCCGGTGCCGGTCCTGATGTCGCCGAGCTGGGCAGCCAGGCGCGCTTCCTCGCGCACGAAATCCTCGGGGGTGGTGAGCTTCATATTGGCAACATCGCCTTCAAAGGTTGCAACCGTCAATCCCGCCCATTCGGCAATCGCGGCATCGTCGGTGAAATCGGAACGCCCGTCCTTCGCTGCGCGACGATGCGCCTCGAGGATGACGTCGAAACGAAAGGATTGCGGCGTCTGCGCGATTCTGAGGCGCGACCGGTCCGGCGTGTCCTCGACATTGCCGCTCGCGCCGGTGACCTTGATGGTGTCGGTGACGGGAACAACGGGGATCGCAGCGCCGGTGCGGTGCGCTGCCTCGATCGCGCGCGAGATCACGCCTTCAGAGACGAAGGGCCGCGCGGCGTCGTGGATCAGGACGATGTCCGGCTCGTGCTTGGCGAGCGCCTCGAGGCCGGCGAGCACCGAAGCCTGACGGGAGGCGCCGCCATTGGCCGGCGCCTCGTGTTTCAATCCCGCGACCGCTGCCGTGAACATGGCGCTATCGTCGGGATTCACGACCGGCTGCACTGCGAACACATCAGGATGGCGGCTGAAGGCTTCCATGGCGCGATGGATCACCGGCACGCCGCCGATCTCGCGATATTGCTTCGGACCGCCGGCGCCGGCCCGCAGGCCGCGTCCGGCCGCCACGAGCACGACAGCGGTGCGTTGTGATTTCGCCATAGGACTCAGATACTCAGTTGCTAATGAAAGAGCAGGGGGTGATTTGCCGGCATGCCTCTAGCACGGCAGGCCCGCAAAAAAAGGGGGTTTCCCCGGATTGTGGGAAACAGCATTTTGCTGCACTGCACTTGAAAGACTCTGCAGAACTGTCTAAACTGTAGGCATGACGCTTGACTGCACAAGAATTGTGCGCAAGATAGTCATGGCCAGCGCGATGAGGCGCTGCTGAGTTGACGAGACCCCTGTGACCGGCCCGGCAGTATCCGGCTCTAAGCCGTTGAAAATAGGCGATATTGAAGTCGCCACCCCGGTCTTCCTGGCGCCGATGTCGGGGGTGACTGACTCGCCCGTTCGGCGGCTCGTGGCCGAGCTCGGGGCCGGTCTAGTCGTCTCCGAGATGACGGCGAGCGATGAGCTTGCCAACGGCCATCGGATGTCGCGGTTGCGTTGCGAAGCGACCGGAATTGGCCCGCATGTGGTCCAGCTCGCCGGCTGCGAGGCGCACTGGATGGCCGAGGGCGCCCGCATCGCGGAAGCCGAAGGCGCCGACATCATCGACATCAACATGGGCTGTCCGGCCCGCCATGTCACAGGCGGCCAGTCCGGCTCCGCCTTGATGCGCGATCTCGACCACGCCGTCAGCCTGATCGATGCGACGATCGCGGCGGTGAAGGTTCCGGTGACGCTGAAGATGCGGCTCGGCTGGGACGACCGCAGCCGCAATGCGCCGGAACTCGCGCGGCGCGCCGCAGCCGCCGGCATCAAGCTCGTCACCGTTCACGGCCGCACCCGCTGCCAGTTCTACAAGGGCGAGTCCGATTGGGACGCGATCCGCGCCGTGCGCGAGGCGATCTCTATCCCGCTCGTCGTCAATGGCGACATCACCTCATATGAGAAAGCGCTCGCCGCGCTCGAGGCCTCCGGCGCCGATGCCGTGATGATCGGCCGCGGCGCGCAAGGCCAGCCCTGGCTGCCCGGCCAGATCGGCCGGCGCCTCAAGGGCGGGGCAGTGGAAGCCATGCCGTCACTGCAGACGCAGCTGCATTATGTCCGCACGCTCTATGAGGGCGTCTGCGCGCTCTATGGCCTGCGCGTCGGCCTCAGGCATGCGCGCAAGCATCTGGGCTGGGCACTCGACGTCGCGGCAGATGCGAGCCGCGCGCCGGCCGAGAAGCTGAAATGCTGGCGCCAGAAGATCCTCACCTCCGAGGATCCGCGCCTCGTTCACAGTTCACTACAAGATGCCTTCGACGACTTCGCATGGAGCGCTGCTGCATGAGCTCAGCCGCTGAACATCGTCGGTCGCTTCTGTCCGACAGCGATGCGATCCTGGATGCGCTTCCCAATCCCGTGCTGATGATCGGGCCTGACGGCAAGATCGTCGCCGCCAACATCGCAACCGAAGCCTTTTTCGAGATCTCGACGCAGTTTTTGAAGCGGCAGTCGCTGAAAGAGCTGGTGCCGTTCGGCAGCCCCTTGCTGGCGCTGATCGACCAGGTGCGCTCCTCGAACTCACCGGTCAATGAATACAAGGTCGATCTGGGCACGCCGCGCATGGGTGGCGACCGTCAGGTCGATCTGCACGTGGCCCCGCTCACCGAGCGGCCCGGTCATATCGTGGTGATGCTGCAGGAGCGCACCATTGCCGACAAGATGGATCGGCAGCTTACCCATCGCAGCGCAGCGCGCTCGGTGATAGCGCTAGCAGCGATGCTCGCGCACGAGATCAAGAATCCGCTTTCGGGCATCCGCGGTGCGGCGCAGCTTTTGGAGCAGCAGGCCTCGTCCGAAGACCGCATGCTGACGCGGCTGATCTGCGACGAGGCCGACCGGATCGTGACGCTGGTCGACCGTATGGAGGTGTTCGGCGACGAACGTCCCGTGGTGCGCGGCCCCGTCAACATCCATTCGGTGCTCGACCACGTGAAGCGGCTGGCGCAGTCCGGCTTTGCCCGCAACATCCGCTTCATCGAGGATTACGATCCCTCCCTGCCGCCGGTTCTGGCGAACCAGGATCAGCTGATCCAGGTGTTCCTCAATCTCGTGAAGAATGCCGCCGAAGCGCTGATCGACGTGCCCGACGCCGAGATCCAGCTCACCACCGCGTTCCGCCCCGGCGTGCGCCTGTCAGTCCCCGGTCAAAAATCCCGGGTATCCCTGCCGCTCGAATTCTGCGTGAGGGACAACGGACCGGGCGTGCCCGACGATCTTCTGCCCAACCTGTTCGATCCCTTCGTGACCACCAAGCAGACCGGTTCAGGTCTGGGTCTGGCGCTGGTCGCAAAAATCGTCGGCGATCACGGGGGCATCATCGAATGCGAATCTCAGCCGCGCAAGACCACCTTCCGCGTGCTGATGCCGATGTATTCCACATCGGCGAAACATGCCGATCAAAGCAGTCGCGACGGCTCTGCCGGGAAGTCGTCGTCTGCGTCACAGGGGGCAACATGAGGATTAACGATGCCCGCAGGTAGCATTCTCGTCGCTGATGACGACACCGCCATCCGCACGGTTCTCAATCAGGCACTTTCCCGCGCCGGCTATGAGGTCAGGCTCACCGGCAACGCCGCAACGCTGTGGCGCTGGGTCAGCCAGGGGGAGGGCGATCTCGTCATCACCGACGTGGTGATGCCGGACGAGAACGCCTTCGACCTGTTGCCGCGGATCAAGAAGATGCGGCCGAATCTGCCCGTCATCGTCATGAGCGCGCAGAACACCTTCATGACGGCGATCCGCGCCTCCGAGCGCGGGGCGTATGAATATCTGCCAAAGCCCTTTGACCTGAAGGAGCTGATCGCCATCGTCGGCCGCGCGCTGGCCGAGCCCAAGGAACGGGTCTCGACGCCGGACGAGGACGCCGAGATGGAGGCGATCCCGCTGGTCGGCCGCTCGCCGGCGATGCAGGAAATCTACCGCGTGCTGGCGCGCCTGATGCAGACCGATCTCACCGTGATGATCACGGGCGAGTCCGGCACCGGCAAGGAGCTGGTGGCGCGCGCGCTGCACGATTACGGCAAGCGGCGCAACGGCCCGTTCGTCGCCGTCAACATGGCGGCGATCCCGCGCGACCTCATCGAATCAGAATTGTTCGGCCATGAGCGCGGTGCCTTCACCGGGGCCAACACCCGCGCCTCGGGCCGGTTCGAGCAGGCCGAGGGCGGCACGCTGTTCCTCGACGAGATCGGCGACATGCCGATGGAGGCCCAGACCCGCCTGCTGCGCGTCCTGCAGCAGGGCGAATACACCACCGTCGGCGGCCGCACCCCGATCAAGACCGACGTGCGGATCGTCGCCGCCTCCAACAAGGATCTCCGCGTCCTGATCCAGCAGGGCCTGTTCCGCGAAGATCTGTTCTTCCGCCTCAACGTGGTGCCGCTGCGCCTGCCCCCCTTGCGCGAGCGTATCGAGGACCTGCCCGATCTCGTGCGTCACTTCTTCTCGCTGGCCGAGAAGGACGGTCTGCCGCCGAAGAAGCTCGACACGCTGGCGCTGGAGCGGCTGAAGCAGCACCGCTGGCCCGGCAACGTCCGCGAGCTCGAGAACCTCGCCCGGCGCCTTGCCGCGCTCTATCCGCAGGACGTGATCACGGCCTCCGTTATCGACGGCGAGCTGGCGCCGCCCTCGGTCAGCCCGGGCGCCGCGGTCCAGCAGGGTGTCGACAATCTCGGCGGCGCGGTGGAGGCCTATCTGTCCTCGCACTTCCAGGGCTTTCCGAACGGCATGCCGCCGCCAGGCCTCTATCACCGCATCCTCAAGGAGATCGAGGTGCCGCTGCTCACGGCCGCGCTCGCCGCCACCCGCGGCAACCAGATCCGCGCAGCCGACCTGCTCGGCCTCAACCGGAACACGCTGCGGAAGAAGATCCGGGATCTCGATATCCAGGTCTATCGGAGCGGGGGCTAGTTTACGGGACAAACGCTGGACGCGTTTGCGCGGCGGTGGCTCAGCTCCCCTACCACAGCGGAGCTGAGCCTGTCCGGATCGCGCTTGCCGTTGTGGCTGACGCGGTGAGCAGAAGTCCGGATGGGGCCGAAAGGTTCCGAGGGAACCCCCAAATTAGTCATTTCGCCACAAGGCGAGGCGGCGCAACCTATCTGACCAGGCGCACATGCACCGGCACCACGTTGGCAAGTTGCGCCGGCGGCGGCTGCAGGCCGACGCCGTTGACCAAGAGGTCCGCGGCCACGATCAGCAGCAGCACGGCCGAAACCATCGTCGCAAGAAAGACTCTATCCATCCCGGTCAATCCGGAGATGAGGCAATCCGTTCCCGCCGGCGAGTGCGGATCAGCTTTGCCCTTGTGTATTTCGCCATCCGCGCGGCATCGCAATTACCGTAACTGTTGCAGAGGCTTATAAAGTCCGTTTACCGCTCGCCCGGCCTGCCCCGGACCGGGGACGAGGGACGCGTGTCCGCGGCCGCTTGATTTGGATCAAGAATGCCGGGCGGCGGAGGCGGCTACGTCCATCGGGTATCCGCATTCCCGGAAGGACGGCGTCGTCTTGACCACACTTCGCAAGCTTCTCTCCGCGGAGCAGATTGTCCAGCTCGTGATCCGTCTTGGATTGCTGGGGCTCCTGATCGCATGGACGTTTCTGATCATCCGCCCGTTCGTGCCGATCCTGACCTGGAGCGCGGTGCTCGCGGTCGCCTTCTATCCAGCCTTCAGCTGGCTGGCCAAACGCCTCGGCGGCCGGCCTCGAACGGCAGCGGCCATCCTCACGCTGATGATGCTTGGCATCGTCATCGGTCCGGCGGCATGGCTCGGGCTCAGCGCGGTCGAAGGCATCAAGGACCTCGCGACCCAGATCGGCGAGGGCGATCTCGTGCTCCAGGCCGCGCCGGAATGGCTCAAGGACTGGCCGCTGATCGGCCAGCAGCTGTTCGATCTCTGGACGCTGGCTTATACCAACATCCGCGCCGTTCTGCGCGATGTCGCGCCGTATCTGAAACCGGTGGCGGGGGTGATGCTGTCGTTCGCCGGCAGTGCCGGCGTCGGCACGCTGCAGTTCCTGGTCTCGGTACTCGTCGCCGGCTTCCTGTTTCCTTATGGACCGCAGCTCGTTGGCGCGGTCCGTGGTTTCCTGTTCCGCATCGTGCCGGAGCAGAGCGAGCATTTTCTCGAACTGGCGGGGGCGACGATCCGGGCGGTGTCGCAAGGCGTGATCGGCGTCGCAATCATCCAGGCGCTGCTGGCCGGCATCGGCCTCAAGCTTGCGGGCATCCCGAGCGCAGGCTTGCTTGCCATCGTCGTTCTGCTGCTCTCGATCGTGCAGATCGGTGCCGCGATCGTTCTCGTGCCCGCGGTGATCTGGATCTGGATGGACAAGGACGTCGCGACGGCGGTGCCTCTGACGATCTTCCTTGTCGTCGTCGGCCTGCTCGACAATATCCTCAAACCGTTGGTCATGGGGCGCGGCCTGAGCACCCCGACGCTCGTCATCCTGATCGGGGTCATCGGCGGCACATTGGCGCACGGCATCATCGGTCTCTTCATCGGCCCGATCATCCTGGCGGTCGCCTGGGAGCTCGCAGCGGCCTGGATCCAGATCGATCGTTCCGCAGCGCTAGGGGAGCAGGAGCAGTCCGGGATTTCCACCGCCGTCCGAAGATGAGTTCATGATCGCATGGGCAAGCCCTGATGTTGCTTCAAGTCCTGGTCGGCGCGCTGGTCAGCGCGATCAATATCGGGATCCACGCACTCGCGACGGTCGTCGCCGTGTCGATCGCCCGAACCGCCGGCCTGCGACACACCGAGGGTCCGCGGCTCCATCTGATGGGGGTGATGGTCGCAACGGCCGCAGCGCTGAACGTCGCGCACACCCTGGAGGTGCTGGCCTGGGTCTGCGTGTATTGGCTCGTCCAGGTGGCGCCGGCGGGAAGCGACCTGCTGTATTTCGCCTTCGTGAACTACACCACGCTCGGCTATGGCGACATCACGCCAGTGCCCGAATGGCGGCTGATGGGGCCGTTGGCGGCGATGAACGGCGTCCTGCTGTTCGGCTGGTCGGCGGCCATCCTGTTCGAGGTCCTGCGCAAGACGATCGAGCATCTCGAAGCGATCACGCGCCTCCCGGGCAGGAAGGGACAATGAGCCTGTCGCTCAGGGTTGAAGATCGAGGCTCGCGAGCTGGTTTCGGTCCAGCAGCACGATCTGGCGCTGGGTGTTGCCGACGAAGCCGAGGATGCCGAGCTCGTGCAGCCGGGAGAGGGCGCGCGAGACGGTTTCCAGCGTCAGGCCGAGATAGTCGGCGATATCGCGCCGCGACATTGGCAGCGCCAGGACGCCCGCAGCGGTCAGCCTCTTGTCCATTTCCAGCAGGAAAGCGGCGACCCGCTCCAGCGAGGTCTTGCGGCCGAGCAGCAGCATGTGATCTTCCGCATGCTGAAGATTGTTCGTGGTCATGCTGAGCAGGTTCTTCGCGACCACCGCATCGCTCTCGGCCACCATCTCGAGGCTCTCCCGCCTCACGAGGCGCACCGTGGTGTCGACGATCGCCTCCGTGGTGAAGCGGTGCTCGTTTCCGTTCTCCAACCCGAAAATGTCGCTGGTCAGGTGAAATGCGCCGATCTGCCTGCGGCCGTCCGACAGCAGCTTGTAGCTCCGCACCGCGCCAGACTTGACCTGGTAGACGTATTCGGCAGGTTCCTTCTCGCCATAGATCTCGGTGCCCTTCTTGTAGGAAAACTCGATTAAACTGACGAGCGCATTTGAATCGCTTGTCATGCCGAGGTCGCGAAGGGAATTGGGGCGAAGCGCGGAATCAGTGGTGATGCGAACGAACATGGGCCAGCTCCTCAGCTTGCCGTCGAATTGGACTTTGAGACAAAAACCTCTCGCAGCGGAAATTCGCCGCGCAATCGCACTCCCGCCGAGGTTGATTTACGACTAACGAGGTATTCCAATCCATTGTCCCAAGGGTCAATGTCCCAAGGGACAGCGGGAGGCGTTCGCTGCGCGGATTGAGAAAGACCTCCATGGAGGCTGAAAAGTATTCTGTTGCGAAGCAAATGTTTCGGTTTTTGAACCGTTGGCAACCACAGGGTCTCGGTTAAAAGATTGCTTTAATGAATTTTATGCGAGGTAAATGGTGCCCGGCCTTGTCCACGTGGTCGATGACGATGCATCGTTCCGAACGGCGATCGAGCGCCGGCTGAAGCTTGCCGGCTATGACGTCAAAACCTACGCATCGGCGCAGGATCTCCTGGACGCGGCGCCGGACGACGAGCAGCCGGGATGCATCCTGCTCGACGTGCGCATACCGGGCTTGAGCGGTCCGGAACTGCAAAATCGCCTGATCGCCGCGGGTTCGACGTTGCCGATCGTATTCCTCACGGGTCACGCCGACACGCCGACGACCGTGCTGGCCATCAAGGCGGGAGCGGAAGACTTCCTGACCAAACCGGTTTCATCGGAGCTGCTGCTCGATGCGATCGCGCGTGCACTGGCGAGGCAAGATGCCGCGCGCAGCCAACGCGGCAAGCTCGAAGCATTTCGGGTCCACCTTGCGACGCTGACCCAGCGCGAACGGCAGGTGTTCGATCTCATCGTCCGCGGCAAGATCAACAAGCAGATCGCGTACGAGCTCGGGACGACCGAGCGGACCGTGAAAGCACATCGCCATCAGGTGATGGAGAAGATGCAGGTTCATTCGCTCGCCGAGCTCGTTTCGATCGCGGAGCGGCTTGGAATGCTGGATTCGAATGGCGGTTAGCCATTCCGTCGCGTCGAATCCAGTTCCTCCCATGTCACTGCCCCAAAGGACAATATGAAGCGCATCAACGTAGTGCTGCCATGCGGTTGCGGCACGCGGATTGATTGCAGCTCACGCATCACCATCGTGCCGGCTCCGAATGTCGCTTCTTGCCGATGCGCGAATCAGTCTTCATCGTCGACGACGATACCTCCATGCGAGTCAGCATGAACCGGCTGCTGCGCGCACACGGATACGCCGTGACGCTGTTCGATTCCGCGGCGGCCCTGCTTGATCACGGCGGGTTCGACGAGGCGATCTGCATCGTCCTCGACATCGATCTCCACGGCAAGTCCGGCCTCGAGCTGCGCCGCAAGCTGGCGGAGGAGGGCGTCACGGCGCCGGTGATCTACATTACCGGCAATGACAGCCCGGTGAACCGTAGTGCCGCGGTTGCGTCTGGTTGCTTCGCCTATCTGACAAAGCCGTTCACGGCGCAGGCATTGATCGAATCAGTCACGCGTGCGGCGGCGGCTTAGCGCGGGAAGACCGATCATTCGTCGACATACTGCTCCAGCATCTTCGTGGGCGCACCTTTGTGGACCGTGCCGAACTGTGCCAACGGCACCGATGTCGTCAGCGCCAGCAGGTTCGAATCGACGACCTCGAGCGCCATTGTCTTTGCCGACTCCATTTCCTCGACGATCTCGGATGGGACGACGTCAGCCGCGATGCAGATATTGGTCAGGCACCAGTTGTAGGGCACGCTGAAGCTGCTGCCGGGGTCGACGGACAGCTTGGGCGGCCGCTGCAGGTACATGCCGACCGGCACAAAGAGCTGCAGCCGGGCCGTCGGGGTGCCCTCGCGTTCGATCAGGTCGACGCGTACAGCCACCTGGCCGGTCGGGAATGTCCCGGTGATGGTCGTCCGGCACAGCATCGGCGCGCCGCCGGCCTTGAAGCAGAACTTTTGCCAATCACCGTAGCTGATGTCCTTTGCTTCGCGCTGACCGCGCGTGGCCACCTCGGGAGGCTTATCGGCCCCTGCGGCTTGCGGCGAAGCGATAGCAGGATAGGTCGCAAGCCCGACGACGGCGCCAGCCAGGACGCCACAGATATGATCACGGATGGTGAACATGGTTGCGCCTCCAGGGCAGATCTATTTCTGTGCCTCGAGAAACTTCGTAACCAGCGGCGACCAGAGCGGGATCGCATCGGGCGAGCCGATGAAGAAGTGCCCCTCGTTGCCGAACGGCGGCATCAGATGATATTCGGCGCGGCCGCCGGCCGCGGTGAAGGCTTGATGCATCCGCTTCGACAGGTCGGGCCCGAAGAACGTGTCGTTCTCGATGTAGATCCACAGCATCGGCACCCGCGAGGTGCGGCCGAAGTCCGCTGTGGCCTCGACCAGCCTGTCGGGCGCGCAGTTGTTGTTGGGCTTGCCGCCGACCCGGCCGCCGCGGCCGGCGGCGAAGGTGATGATGGCCTTCACCTGTGCGGGATTAACGCTCGACAGGGCGATGGATGCCCAGCCGCCGGCGGACTGTCCGACCACGATCACGTCCTTTGGAACGATGCGCTTCTCGGCCGCCAGATACTCGATGATCCAGAGATCGACCTGCGCGACCGCAAGGCCGGCATCATGGAAGTTCGGATTGGTGCACTTGCCGACCTTGGAGAAGAACGGCCCATAGAGCGCACGCTCGGGAATATCGATGGCGGCTGCGCCATACCCGCTGCCGACCGGCGCGACCACGAGATAGCCGCGCCTGGCAAACCATTTCGCGGCGTCGCGGAATTCCACCAGCGGAAAGAAGCTCCGGTCCGTGGGATTGAGCGAGACGCCGTGGTTCATGATCACCAGCGGGAAGGGGCCGTCGCCGGCGGGCCGCACCAGATAGGCGAACATCGGCAGTGGCAGGGGCAGCGCCCAGATTTCCTCCTGGATGCGGATTTCGTCCCCGGCGCGCGCCGACGCCACGGCGCCGGCGAGAAGGAGCAGGACGGTTGCAAGGAGGCGACGGATTGCGGGGAGATCAAAGCACATCACGGCCTCCTCAACCCATGAACGTGGCGGCCACCACGATCGGGCCGAGCACGGTGAGGACGACATTGCCGACCGCATAGGGGACGGCGACGCCGAGCACCGGGGTCTGGCTCTGGGCCACGTCGCAGGCACCGGTGACGGCGGCATCGACCGTCATCGCGCCGGCGAGCGCACCGCAGGTCACGACCGGGTTCATGCGCAGCAAATGATAGGCAACGAGCGTTCCGACCGTCATTGGAACCAGCGTGACGACGATGCCCATGCCGACCAGCAGGAGACCCTGCGTCTGGATTGCCGACCAGGCGGCAAGCCCGTTGCCGAGGCCGACGGCCGCGATGAAGCCGCCGAGCCCGAGATCGCTCAGCGTCTGCTGTGCGGCCGGCGGCATCGCACCGATGCCGGGCCTGCGCGTCCGCAGCCAGCCGCACACGAGCCCTGCGATCAGCGCGCCGCCACCGCCGCCGAGCGTCAGCGCGACAGTGCCGACCTTGAAGCTGGCGAGACCGGCCAGAAGACCGGCAGCGATGCCGACCGCAAGGAAGGCGATGTCGGTCCGATCGCTCGTATTGAGGGCATGTCCGACCCGCGCCGTTGCCCGCGCGATATTGCCGGTGCTGCCGACCAGCGTCATGACGTCGCCGATATAGACCCGTGTATCGGGACCGAGCGGCACCTCGCGGCCCATGCGGGTGAGCGCCCGCAGGAATACGCCGCGCGCATTGTCACCCAGCCGCTCGACGATGTCTCGGAGCGAGCGGCCGTGCAGCTCGCGGTTCTCGACCAGCACCTCGATCACGTTGCCGGGCAGGTTGCGCAGCAGTTCTCCCGCATCGATCTCGGCCCCGAGGATCGGCTTGGCCGCGACGATCGCGGCGGTGGGACCAGCAATGACGATGTCGTCGCCAGCCTCGAGCATGAGGTCGTGCAGCGGCTTGATGTCGGCTCCACCGCGCACGATCCGTTCCACCACCGTACGGCTGCCGATCTCGGCCTCGATCGCCGCGACGGTGCGGCCTGCGCCGGCGGACACGCGATAGGCACGGGCCTGGAATTTGCGATAGGACAGGTTTTCTGTCTTGGGCGGCGCGCCGCCGGCAAGCTCGGCTTCGAGCTTCTTTGCCTCCGCCTTGAGATCGATACGCATCAGCCGCGGCGCCGCGAACGGCACGAAGAGGAGCGTGAGGATGTAGCCGAGCACGTAGGTCACGGCATAGCCGGCCGCGATATTGGCCTCCTGCTGCTTCAGCACGTCGCTCGGAAGCCCAAGCTGCGCCAGCGCACCCGACGCCGTTCCGATCACGGAGGACTGGGTCAGCGCGCCGGCAGTCAGCCCCGCCGCGGTGCCCGCATCAAGCTTGAATGCAGAGGCGAAGACGAGCACCAGGACGAGCCCGGTGGCTCCGATCACCAGCGCCAGCGCAACCTGCGTCAGGGTTCGAAAGCTCAAGGACGCGAAGAATTCCGGCCCCGAGCGATAGCCGATGGTGAAAACGAACAGGCTGAACAGGATCGCCCGCAGGATCGGCGGGAACGTGAACTGCCCGAGTTGTCCGATCAGCACCGCGACGATCAGGATGCAGGCTGTGGTCCCGATCGAGAAGCCACGGATCTTGATGCGGCCGAGCAGGGTGCCGAGCGCCATCGCCAGCAACAGGAAGATTTCCGGTGCGGTGGTGATGATCCACCTGACGGTATCCATGGTCGCATTTCCCCCGGCATATTGCGGCGGATTTGATTAGGCGCGCGGGATTGTTGCTTGATCCAGATCAAGCCTTGCCGGGAGCAGGCCGCCGCCAATGCCGCGATGAAGAGTTCGCGACAGCGGCTATTGCCGACATGAGTACTCTGGACGTCGCAGCCGGCGCGATCCGCCGCGATGAGACGGTCGAAATCGTGCTGCTGCTTGCTTTCGCCGGCGGCTATATCGACGCCTATACCTGGATCATCCATGGCGTGATGGCCAATGCCCAGACCGCCAATGTGATCTTCCTCTGGGTCTACGCGATGGCCGGCGATTGGATGAAGGCCCTGCACTTCGTGCCGCCGATCCTGGCCTTCACCGCCGGCATCGTGATCGCCGCCTGGCTGCGCCGTGCTGCCGGCGAACGCGCCGGCGCACTCAGTATCCTCGTCGAGATCGTGTTCTTGATCACGATCGGCATCCTGCACAACCGGCTGCCAGACCTTGCCGGAACGCTCGGTATTTCCATGGTTGCGGCGATCCAGGCGGCGATGTTCGTGAAGGTCGAAGGCTCCGTGTGCAGCACGGTGATGATCACCGGCAACATGCGTCAGTCCGTCGAAACCATTTTTGCGGTCGTCTACGGAGGGGCGCCGCTCGGCACCCTGCGCAAGTCGGCCATCTTCTTCGCACTGTGCGCGGTGTTCGGCTGCGGCGCGGCCGCCGGGGCCTTCGCCACCAAGGCCTTTCCCGATCTTGCGCTCGGCATTCCCGTGGTTGCGCTGCTGATTGTCCTGTTGCGCTGCGAAGCGACACCACGTGAGGTGATGAGATGAACGCGCCGCCTGACGCGAACTGGTTGCGGTTCTTTCCGCCGGCCGGCTGGCTTGCTGCCTACCGGAGCGAATGGCTCCCCTCCGACGCCGTCGCGGGCATCACGCTCGCCGCTTACGCGATCCCGGTCTCGCTGGCCTATGCGGCGCTCGCCGGCCTGCCGCCGCAGGTCGGCGTCTACGGCTATATGCTCGGCGGCCTCGGCTACGCCTTGCTCGGCTCGTCCCGGCAGCTTGCGATCGGCCCGACCTCGGCGATCTCGCTGATGATCGCCGGCACCGTCGGCGCGCTCGCGGGCGGCGACGCGGCGCGCTATGCGCAGATCGCGAGCCTCGCGGCGTTTGCAGTGGCGGTGCTGTGCTTCATCGCCTGGCTGTTCAAGCTCAGCGTGCTGGTCCGCCTCGTCAGCGACAGCATCTTGGTCGGCTTCAAGGCCGGGGCAGGGCTCACCATCATCATGAGCCAGTTGCCGAGCCTGCTCGGCGTCGCCGGAGGCGGTCATAATTTCTTCGACCGGGCCATCAAGCTGATCGGGCAGTTCGGCCAGATCCATCCGCTGGTGTTGACGATCGGGGCGGTCGCGCTGCTGCTCCTGCTGCTCGGAGAACGGCGGCTGCCGGGCAAGCCGGTCGGCATCACCATCGTGGCGCTGGCGATCCTGGTCGCGACGATCTTCGGCTTTGCGGCGATGGGTGTGCCAGTTACCGGGAAGATACCGGAGGGGCTGCCGGCGGTGGAGCTGCCGACCTTCGGCCTTCTGGAGTTCGACGACCTGTTTCCGCTCGCCGCCGGCTGCGTGCTGCTGGCCTATATCGAAGGTGTCTCGGCCGCGCGCAGCTTTGCCGCCAAGCACGGCTATGCGCTCGACGTGCGCCAGGAATTTCTGGGGCTGGGCGCCGCGAACCTGGCTGCGGCCTTCGGCCACGGCTATCCGGTCGCCGGCGGCCTGTCGCAATCCGCCGTCAATGACAGCGCCGGCGCGCGAACGCCGCTGGCGCTGGTGATCTGCTCGGTGACCCTCGGGCTCTGTCTGCTGTTCTTTACAGGACTATTGACCAATTTGCCCAAGGCGGTGCTCGCAGCCGTCGTCTTTGCCGCGGTCTACAAGCTCGTGGATATCGGCGCGCTCAAGCGGATGTGGCAGGTCAGCCGGATCGACTTCCTTGCCGCGTCCATCGCGCTGGTCGCGGTGCTGCTGCTCGGCATTCTGCAGGGCGTCCTCTTGGCATCGATTGCCTCGATCTTCCTGCTCCTGGCGCGGGCCTCGCAGCCGAACGTGGCGTTTCTCGGCCGGCTGCCGGGCAGCGGCCGCTATTCCGATAGCGCCAGGCATGACGACGTCGAGCCGCTGGTCGGCGTCATCGCGTTCCGGCCCGAAGCCTCGCTGCTCTACATCAACGCCGAGACGATCCGCGATGCTGCGCTGGTCGCGCTGCGGGGCTCCCCCGGCATCAGACTGGTCGCCTGCGACCTTTCGGCATCGCCCTATATCGATCTCGCCGGCGCGCGGATGCTGCGCGATCTGAGCGATGAGCTTGCCGCGCGCCGGATCGGCTTCTGCATTGTCGGCGCGCACGCGCAGCTGCGCGATCTGCTGCGCGCCGAGGGATTGGCGGAAAGGACCGACAGCAGCCAGTGGCTGCGCTCGCTCGACAGCGTCCTCGGCGAGGATCATGCCGGGACGATGCAACGCACCGCCTGACCGGGCGTGCTGCGTTGCAAAGAACAACGGCTGCGGAACGCGGTTCCTCATAACGCGCGATCGTTGACTTGGATCAATGGAGCTCGAGGCGCCGCGCTCACGATCGGCCATCACCATTCACCACCCAATGGCCGGCACCAATCGGGAGAGAGCCATGTCCAAAGACACCAAGCCCGCACAGAAGCGCATCGACCAGTTCTTCTCCGGCCCTGGTGCACGGGCGGACGACTGGCGCGACCTGGTGGAGGCCGCGAAGGTCTGGGCTCGCGTCGGCAATCGCGCGGCCTACGACGCGGCCTTGGCCGAGCTTTCGGTCACGGAGGAGTATCACGGCTATCCCGGTCCGCAACTGATGGCGGCGCTGCGGGAAGCAGCAGTCGCCGGCGACGGCGCGACATCGTTCGCCCTTGCGACAAGAATTTCCCAGGCGCTGGCGACGCGATCCTTTCGTCAGCATGCCAGCGACTGGAGCGCAAAGGATGACGGCAATGGCGATGCGCCCGAGCTGGCACCACCGAGCTTCGGCGCGCATGCGGCGCGCCGGCCATATTTCGAAACCCTGATCGTCACCGGCGTATCATCCGGCCAGTGGCCGGCACTCGCCGCAGAATGGCGCAAGCTGCGGCGGCCGGTCGACGGCTTCGTCTATGAGCCCGTCATCGTCGGCAGCCTGGAGGATGCCTTCTGCGCCACGATGCTCAATCCGAACATCGGGGCGGTCATCATCAACGAGGGCTTTGGGTTGCGTTCGCGGCACAATGCGCCGGTGCTCCGCTCGATCATGGCCGCGGCCGGCCTCAACGATGAAACCGACGCATCCGCGCTGCGGCTCGCGCAGATCATCAAGCGGGTCAGGCCCGAGCTCGATCTCTACATGATTTCGAACCGCGACGTGGAGGAGCTCGCCGGCAATCCCGAGGCCAGCGTCGTCCGCCGCATCTTCTATTCGGTCGAGGAGCTGTTGGAGCTGCATCTGTCGATCCTCGAAGGCATCCAGGATCGTTACGACACGCCGTTCTTCGACAATCTCAAGAAATACGCCCAGCGTCCAATCGGCACCTTCCATGCGCTGCCGATCGCCCGCGGCAAGTCGATCTTCAAGTCCGACTGGATCCGCGACATGGGCGAGTTCTACGGGCCGAACCTGTTCCTCGCCGAGAGCAGCGCCACCACCGGCGGCCTCGACAGCATGCTGGAACCGACAGGCAACATCAAGAAGGCGCAGGATAAGGCGGCGAGGGCCCTCGGCGCCGATCGCGTGTTCTTCGTCACCAACGGCACCTCGACGTCCAACAAGATGGCGGTGCAGGCGCTGCTCGCGCCCGGCGACATCGCGATCGTCGATCGCAACTGCCACAAGTCGCATCACTACGGCATGGTACTGGCCGGCGCGCAGCCGCTCTATGTCGAAGCCTTCCCGATGACGGAATATTCGATGTACGGCGCGGTGCCGCTGAAGACGATCAAGCAGGCGCTCCTGAACGCCAAGGCCGACGGCCGGCTCGACCGCGTCAAGATGATCGACCTGACCAACTGCACCTTCGACGGCCACATCTACAACACCCGCCGGGTGATGGAGGAATGCCTCGCCATCAAGCCCGACCTGATCTTCCTCTGGGACGAGGCCTGGTTCGGCTTCGCGCGCTTTTCTCCATTCCTGCGTCGCCGCACTGGCCTCGGCGCGGCCAACGAGATCGAGGCGTGGATGCGCGATCCCAAGTCGGTCGCCGCCTATGAGAAGCAGCAGGCCGAGCTGGGCAAGAACCCGTCGGACGAGCTGCTGCTCAAGACCCGGCTGATCCCCGACCCCAGGCAGATTCGCTTGCGCGTCTACCAGACCAACTCGACCCACAAGTCGATGTCGGCGATCCGCCAGGGCTCGATGCTTTCGGTGAAGGACGTGGAATTCCACACCGTCGAGCAGCAGTTCAAGGAAGCGGTGTTCACCCATGCCTCGACCAGCCCGAACCAGCAGCTGATCGCCAGCCTCGATATCTCGCGGCGGCAGATGGAGCTCGAGGGCTATGGCCTCGTCGCCAATGCGATCGAGATCGCGTTCGCGATCCGCCAGGCGGTCAACAACAATCCGCTGATTTCGAAATATTTCCGCATCCTCGGTGCCGATGCCATGGTGCCGGCGCAATATCGCCAGAGCGGCTTCACCGATTTTCTCGCCCCCGGCGTCAACTGGGCGAATACGCTCAAGAGCCTGGACGAGGACGAGTTCTGCCTCGATCCGACCCGCATGACGCTGGTGTGCGGTACCGCGGGGTTCGACGGCACCCAGTTCAAGGGCATTCTCGCCAACGAGTACGACATCCAGGTCAACAAGACCTCGCGCAACTCGGTACTGGTCCAATCCAACATCAACAACACCCGCAGCGACGTTGCGCATCTGATCCGCGTGCTCGCCGAGATCGCCGGCGAGATCGACCGCGGCCTCGCCCAGGGCGGCGCCAATGCCAGGAAGACCTTCGAGGCGCGGGTGACGAGCCTCATGAAGGACGTGCCCGATCTGCCGAACTTCTCGCATTTCCACCCGAGCTTCCGCGGCGATGCCGGCGACAAGACCAACGAAGGCGACATCCGCAGCGGCTTCTACGCCGCCTATGACGTCGCCGGCTGCGAGCACATCCGCCTCAACGATCCCGAGATCGACCGCCGCCTGAAGGCCGGACCGGAGCTGGTCTCGGCCAATTTCGTGATCCCGTATCCGCCGGGCTTCCCGATCATGGTGCCCGGCCAGGTCATCACCCAGGAAACCATCGACTTCATGCGCAAGCTAGATGTCAAGGAGATCCATGGCTACGACGCCAAGGAGGGACTGAAGCTCGTGCGCACGGAAGCCCTGGCAAAACTCGGCCGGCCGAAGCCCGGTGCTCAGCCGAAGCTGAAGGCCGCGTCATAAGGCTTGGAGGGGACGAACATGCAGGCGTTCTTCACATTCCTGCAGCAGAACCCGTATCTGCTGCTGTTCTTCGTCGTTGGGCTCGCCGTCTATATCGGGCGGGCCAGCATCAAGGGCTATGGCCTCGGCATGGTCGCCGGCGCCATCGTGGTCGGCGCCGGTCTGTCGGTGTGGGCCTCCACCTATGGTGTGAAGCTCGAGCTGAACAATTTTGCCAAGAGCCTGTTCTACTATCTCTTCATGTACGGCGTGGGCTTGCGCGTCGGTCCGTCCTTCGTCAACAGCCTGAAGGGCGACGGCCTCAAATTCTGTCTGCTGGCCGTGGTGTCGAGTGTCGTCGGCCTTTCGCTCGTCGTGCTCGGCGCCAAGATGTTTTCGCTGCCGCCCGGCGCGGCCGGCGGCATGCTGGCGGGGTCGCAGACCATGTCGGCGGCGATCGGTTCGGCCGAGCAGGCCATCAGCTCCGGCGTCGTCAAGCTGCCCGAGGGGATGAAGCCCGAGCAAGCCTCGGGCATGATCGCGCTGTCCTACGGCATCACCTACATCTGGGGCACCGTTGGCATCATCCTGATCTGCAAATATCTGCCGCGCTGGTGGGGCGTCGATGCCAAGGCCGCCGCCAAGCAGTATGAGCAGGAGTTCGGCGTCAAGGACCTCGAGGGCGGCGGCCTGACCGGCTATCGCCAGTTCGGTCTGCGTGCCTACCGGCTGGAAAATCCGGCGACCGTCGGCATGAGCATCGCGAAATTCCGCGCGATCAATCCGGAATACCGCATCGTCAATGTGGGACGGAACGGCGTGCCGCAAGGGGCCGATCCCGAACTCGTGCTGCAGAAGGGCGACATCGTCGCACTCGGCGGCTCGACCGAGCATCTCACCGAGAAGATGGGCCTGATCGGCCCGGAGGTCGCCGATGCCAAGACGCTCGGCATTCCCATGGACCAGGCGGAGATCCTCATCACCAACAAGGAGGTGGTGGGCCGCACCTTCGAGTCCTTCCGGGATACCGCGATTGCCGGCCAGCTCCAGGTCACCAAGGTCGAGCGCGGCGGCGTGCAGATTCCCGCCGGTCTCAAGACCAAGCTGGAGCGCATGGACATCGTCTCGGTAGTCGGCCTCAAGTCCGCCGTCAACGAGCTCGGCGAGATGTGGGGCCGCATTGCGCGGTCCAACACCTCGACCGATCTGTTGACGCTGGCTGTCGGAATGATCATCGGCTTCCTGATCGGCATGATCGAGTTCCCGGCGTTCGGCGCCAAGATCGGCCTCGGCAACGCCGGCGGCCTCCTGCTGTCGGGCGTGATCGTGTCCTCGGTCGTGTCGCGGCTGCGCTTCTTCGGCAACACGCCGAATGCGGCGCGCAACGTGCTGGAGGATCTCGGCCTCGTCGTCTTCGTCGCCATCGTCGGCGTCAATGCCGGCGCGGGACTGCTGGCACAGCTCACCGGCGCGGTCGCCTTGAAGATCTTCCTGGTCGGCTTCATCGCCTGCACGATCCCGCCCTTCATCGTCTGGGCGATCGGCTACCACGTCTTCAAGATCAATCCTGCCGTGCTGATGGGCGGCGTCGCCGGCGCCCGATCGCATTCAGGACCGTGCCGCGAGGCGGCGGTCGAAATCCAGAGCTCGGTACCCTGGATCGGATTTCCGGTCGGTTATGCCGTCTCGGGCATCCTGCTTACCGTGTTTGGCTACTTCGCCATGATCCTGGCTCAATAGGAGGAAGAAATCGTCATGAGAAAGTTCACCATCGGCGCCGTCCTGGTCGCCTCGCTCGCAGCCGTTACCGGTTTCAGCACGCCGTTGCGTGCCGAGACCGGCGACGTTGCGGTGGTCTTCACCAAGGGCGGATTCGTGGTCGGCGTCGGCGGCGGGGAGGGCGTGCTGCTCCTGAGGGGGAAGAGATATCCCTTTACGGTCTCCGGCATGAGCGTCGGCTTCACCATCGGCGCATCGACCAGCAAGTTCGTGGGCAAGGCCCTCAATCTGAGGGGACCCGCGTCGATCGAAGGGTCCTATGCGGTAGGCGGAGCCGGCGGTGCGGTCGCAGCGGGCGCCGGTGCCGTCCAGTTGCAGAACGCCAATGGCGTGATTCTTCAGCTCACCGGTCCCCGGGTCGGCGCGGAAGTGTCGGCCGCGGTCGGCGGCGTCACGATCCGCCTGAAATAGGCCGGACCAGAGCCTCAAGGCAAACGGGCTGCGTCATCGCAGCCCGTTTCGCTTTCAATATCGCGCGGTTCAGTATCGCTCTTCGACGAATTTCAATCCACGCAGGCTTGCCTGGTCGTTGTAGCGTCCCTTGTGCGACCGCGACGGCAGCTTGACCTTGTCGCGCTTGACCTTCTTGTAAGGGATTGTCCGCAGGATATGCGAGATGACGTTGAGGCGCGCGCGCCGCTTGTCGTCGGAGCGGATCAGTCGCCACGGCGCATGTTTGGTATCGGTCGCCTCGAACATCATGTCGCGCGCGCGCGAATAATCGTACCAGCGCCCGAACGACTCGGTATCCATCGGGCTCAGCTTCCACTGTCGCAGCGGATCCTCGATACGCGCCATGAAGCGGCGTTCCTGCTCCTCCATGCCGACCTCGAGCCAGAGCTTGATCAGGATGATGCCGCCTTCGACGGCGAATTTCTCGACCTGCGGACACAATTCCAGGAAACGCTTGTGCTCGGCCGGCGAGCAGAAGCCCATCACATATTCGACGCCGGCGCGGTTGTACCAGCTACGGTCGAAGATCACGATTTCGCCACCCGCCGGGAACTGCTCGATATAGCGCTGCAGGAACAGCTGGGATTTCTGCCGGTCGGAGGGGGTGGGCAGGGCGCAGACACGGAAGACGCGCGGGCTGACCTTTTCGGTCAAGGCTTTGATGGTGCCGCCCTTGCCGGCGGCGTCGCGCCCCTCGAAGATGATGATCACCTTCAGCTTCTCGGCCCTGACCCAGTCCTGGAGATGGCACAGCTCGACCTGGAGCTTTTCCAGCTCCTTCTCATAGTCCTTGCGCTTCATCCGCCCGGCAGAATCGTCCTTGGCCATGCCCCGTCCTTCCGCTGCTACCGCACTACTCGTCGCCCCACGAAAGGGTCACGCCGATGTCGCCGGGCACGCCGCCTGGAAACTCGATGACCTGATAGGCGATCCGATAGCCGCGCGGCTTCAGATAGTCGGTCCAGAGTTGGAAGATCTCCTTGGGGATGCCGGTCAGCGTATTCTCCCAGCCCTTTTCCATTTGGTTGATGGCGCGTCCCTTGTCGGTGCAGAGCGTATTGGGGAAACGATACACCATGACCTCGGTGAGCCCGTTTCGCACCGCACGCTGGATGATGGTCGAGGCGAGCTTGATCTTCTCCTCCTCGGTCTTGCCGGAAGGCTTGCCCAGCCGCTCGATCAGGGCCAGCTTCTCGGCCTCGGCGGCCGCGGCGAGGCGGACATATTCCTCCGCCTTCTCGGCCTCCTTGAGTGCGGCCTCTTTGCGGATCTGCGTGGCGCTGGGAATGAGTTCGTCGAGGCCGGGCATGGCAGCGGCTCCCCTGGATTGTGCATTCAGCTTCCGGGACGCTATGTCCGGCAATGGGCGTTCCCTTGATTCAAATCAAGCAAATCGGGACGCGGCCCGAACACAGTACCGCAAGTGCACGTTGGCTGACCGGGAGAGACGTTTGAGCGATCAACTTCATCCGATGGCTCCGCACCATCTGCCATTCTATCTCGCCCCAGGAAGCGGCACCGATCCGCTCATGGTGGTGATGGGCTTATTCCTGATCGGCACCCTGCTCTGGCTCGGCACGCTCTATTGGAAGCTGCACAGCCTGCCGGAACGGATGGCGCACAAGTCGCAGAAGCTGCAATTCGAGTTCGTCGCCGTGCTCGGCCTGATCTCGTTGTTCACCCATATGCACATTTTCTGGATCGCGGGCCTGCTGCTTGCGATGATCGATATCCCGGATTTCGGTACGCCACTGCGCAGCATCGCCGATTCCGTCGAGAAGATTGCCGAAGTGACGCCTGCAGCCGACAGCGAGGGAATGCCGGCTGAGGCCGCGGCGGCGGCGCCTCCTGCAGACAAGCCGGCAGCGGCGAGGGAGAAGGAGCACAGCCATGTTTGAGCTGATGTTCTGTTCACTGCTGACGATCCTGCCCGACTACCTCTACCGCCGTTACGTCCAGGGCAAGCGTTTCGGCAAGGAGATCACCTTTTTCTCGGTCTGGTACGAGCTGCGCTGGGGCATCACCGCCTGCCTGATGCTAACGGTGTCGCTGATCACCATGATCTTCTACTTCCATCCGTCGACGTCGTCGGCGACCCTGTATTTCCGAACGGTGCCGATCCTTCCCGAAGGTTCGGGCCGTGTTGCCGAGGTCAAGGTCGGCTTCAGCGCACCGGTCAAGAAGGGCGATGTGCTGTTCACACTGGACAGCTCGAAGCAGCAGGCTGCATTCGAGACGGCCAAGCGAAAAGTCGCCGAGGTCGATGCCGCCATGCAGACGGCACAGGCCGATGTGGTCAAGGCCGAGGCGCAGATCGGGGAGGCGAAAGCCAATTACCAGCAGGCCAAGGACGAGCTCGACGTCAAGACAGAGCTCCAGCGCCGCAACCCCGGCATCGTGCCGCAGCGTGACATCGAGAAGCTTCAGGTCCTGGTCGATCAGCGCCAGTCCGGTGTAGATGCCGCGACGGCCGCGAAGCAATCCGCCTCCTTGCAGATATCAACGCTGCTGCCGGCGCAGAAGGCCAGCGCCGAGGCCGCGCTCGACCAAGCCCAGGTCGATCTCGACAAGACAATCGTCCGCGCCGGTGTCGACGGGCGGGTCGAGCAGTTCCTGGTTCGCCCTGGCGACGTCGTCAACCAGCTGATGCGCCCGGCCGGCGTCCTCATTCCGGAAGAAGCCGGCCGAAAGATTCTCCAGGCCGGCTTCGGCCAGATCGAGGCGCAGGTGATGCAGACCGGCATGGTGGCGGAGGCGACCTGCGTATCCAGACCCTGGGTGATTATCCCGATGGTGATCACGACCGTGCAGGACTACATCGCAGCCGGGCAATTCCGGTCCGGCGAGCAATTGCTGGAAGCGCAGAATGCCGTTCGTCCCGGCACGATCCTCGTGTTCCTCGAGCCGCTCTACAAAGGCGGGCTCGAGGGCGTGACGCCGGGCTCGAGCTGCGTCGTCAATGCCTACACCAGCAACCACGAGGAAATTTCGGCCAAGGACACGCCGACCAGCCGGAAGATCGCGCTGCACGTCGTGGACGGCGTCGGCCTCGTGCACGCATTGCTGCTACGCATCCAGGCGCTGTTGCTGCCGATCCAGACACTCGTGCTGAGCGGCCATTGAACGTTGAGAAAAGAACACATCAGATGGCTTCACGGAAACTGATCACGCTCGGCGCAACGTTGATCTCGCTGGTCGTTGCCGCCGCCAGCGCCAGGGCCCTCGATCTCAACGGCGCGTGGGCGGGCGATGCCGATAATTGCAGCAAGGTGTTTGCGCGGAAAGGCGCGCAGTTCGGCTTCACCGACATGTCGGATGTCTATGGCGGCGGCTTCATCGTCGACGGAGATCAGATCGTCGGAAAATTCGCCCGCTGCCGGATCAAGGCAAGGAAGGACAACGGCCCGAACGTCAATCTGATTGCGGCCTGCGCGACCGACATAATGCTCTCCAGCATTCAGTTGAGCCTGAAGGAGCTGGATGCAAACAGCATCGTCCGGCTATTTCCGGGCATGGAGGATATGGAAATCCGCTATTTCCGCTGCCCCGCTTCCTAGCGACAGATTGTGCCTTTGCCGCGGGATTGTCCTGCAATGGCACGCCTCGCCTCGGCTTCCTTGCGAAGGCGCAGGTGCGGTCGCGCCATCACCCGCTGCTGAGGCGTGTTCTCACGGGCTGTCCGTGCGCGACAATTGCCGCTAGAATTGTCCGGAAAGCAGCCGCCGGAAGCTGCGGGAATTGGAGCTGAGCGGACGCATGTCCTCTGATCCGGTCAGGTCGTGGCCTGCCGTGCTGTTCTGCCTGGGCCTGTTCGTCGCCGGGTGCATGTCGCCGGATAAGGCAAGTGGCGTCGAGCGGAACCTGCGCGGCGAGCTCAAGCGCGTGCTGGTGCTGCATTCCTTTGGCCGCGAGTTTCGGCCGTGGAGCGAATACGCACGCGACATCAAGGCCGAGCTTGAGCGGAAATCGCCATGGCCGCTCGACATCCAGGAGCATGCGCTGCTCACGGCGAGGTTCAACAATCCCGGTCCCGAGGCGCCCTTCGTCGAATATCTGCAATCGCTCTATCAGGGGGCGCTGCCCGATATTGTGCTCACGATTGGCGCGCCGGCCGCCCGGTTTGCCCAGAGATACCGCGCGAGACTTTTTCCCGACACGCCGTTGATTCTTTCCGCGGTCGAATACCGGCTGATCGACCGCTCCGATCTCACCGACAATGACGTCGTCGTGGCGATCCGCAACGACTTCACGGCTGCATTCGCCAACATCCTTCAGCTGCTGCCGGACACGAAGGCGGTCGCGATGGTGATCGGTGCTTCGCCGCTGGAGAAGTTCTGGATGGAGGAGGTGAAGCGCGAGCTGAAGCCGATGCGCGAGCGGTTGGAGCTGATCTGGTATTCGGACCTGTCATTCGAGGAGATCCTTAAACGAGCATCCAGTCTCCCACCGCACACCGTCCTGTTCTGGGGCCTGATGTCGGTCGACGCAGCCGGGATGGTCCACGAGAGCGACATCGCCCTGCGCAGCCTGCACGCGGTTGCGAATGCACCGATCTTTTCCTACCAGGACCCCTTCTTCGGCGGCAGCACCGTCGGCGGCCCCATGCATTCGGCTGCCGAAACGAGTTCGAGGACCGTCAGCGTCGCCCTCCGCGTTCTCGGAGGCACAAAACCTTCGAGCATCACCTATGAGCCGCTCGGCTTCGCGGCGCCGAGATATGATTGGCGGGAATTGCAGCGCTGGGGCATCAGCGAGAGCCGGTTGCCTCCCGGCAGCGAAATCCTGTTTCGAGAACCGAACATCTGGGAGCGCTATCGCTGGCAGATGCTGATGATCTCGGCGGTATTCCTGGTCCAGGCCGCGCTCATCAGCGGGCTGCTGCACGAGCGTCGCCGCCGCCGGCTCGCCGAGGTGGAATCGCGCCAGCGGCTGGCGGAACTTGCGCACGTGAACCGGTACTCGGCCGTTGGCGAGCTGACCACTTCGATCGCGCACGAATTGAACCAGCCGCTCGGATCCATTCTGACCAACGCCGAGACGGCGGAGCTCATGCTCAGCGCCGCTCCGCCCGATATCGAGGAGATCCGGCAGATCCTCGCCGACATCAGACGGGACGACCAGCGGGCGAGCGAGGTGATCCGCCGGCTGCGCAGCGTCCTGAAGAAGACCCCGTTCGAGGTCAGGGATATCGAGCTGAACGACACGGTACGGGAAGCGATCGGACTGGTGAGCGCCGTCGCCGATGGCCGCCGCATCGCGCTGACCTACATGCCCGTGCCCGCGGGTCTGCACGTCAAGGGCGATCCCGTGCAGCTTCAGCAGGTCGTGCTCAATTTGATCATCAATGCGATGGATGCAGTCTCGGATGCCGACATGAAAAAGCGCGACATCGCCGTGTCGACCATGCGGACCGGCAGCCAGGCCGAGATCAGGATTTCCGATACCGGGCCAGGCATCGCCCCCGCGGATCTCGCAAACGTCTTCAATCCGTTCTTCACGACCAAGCCGCAAGGAATGGGAATGGGGCTTGCGATCGTGAAGACCATCATCGAGGCCCATCACGGCACGATCGCCGCTGAGAACCAGCCCTGGGGCGGTGCCCAGTTCACGATCAGGCTGCCGCTCATTCGCTGACAGCGGTATCTTGATCTCGATCAAACCTTGAGCCCGCCGAGGCCGTTTCCTTTCGCCGTTTCGTCACGGCCGGGCTGGACGCGGGCAATTGGGGTGGTGGTTTGATCATGAGACGCCGCGAGTTGATGGCTCTGCTTGGCGCTGCGGCTGTGTTTCCGGTCGCCGCGCGAGCGCAGGAGAGGGCCCCCTGGCAGTCGATGCCTTCGGTGGGCGTGTTGACCGGCAATGTTGCGGGCGATCCCGGAGCCCAGATGCGGGTCGATGCGTTCCAGCAGGGGCTGGCCGATCGCGGCTGGATCGCCAACCAGAACTATCGGCTCGAAATACGCTGGCCGGGTCCCAATCCGGCACGGCAGAAACTGGAGGCGCTCGAGCTCGTCGCGACCATGCCGGACGTCCTGTTCGCGACCAGCACGGGCACGACCCGGGCATTGCGCGATGCCACCCAGCGAATTCCGATCGTCTTCGTCGGGCTCTCTGATCCGGTCGGGACCGGTCTGGTTGCCAATCTGGCGCGACCGACCGGAAATCTGACCGGCTTCTCACTCTACGAGCACTCGATGAGCGGGAAGTGGCTCAGCCTGCTCAAGGACATGGTGCCGGGCATGACTCACGCCGCGGTTCTGTTCAATCCGGACTCGGCACCTTATGCGCCATTCTACATCGATGCCGCGCACCAGATGGAAGGCCGTCTCGGCATGAAGATCACCGGTGCGAGCGTTCGAAGCGGAGCCGACATCGCGGGGGTGATCGAGGCGGCGGCGCGCAATGGAGCCGGCCTTGTCGTGTTGCCGGACGGCGGCTTCTTCAGCGCACAGAGCGCGATGACGATTCCCTTGCTGGCACAGCGCCGCGTGCCGGCCATTTTCGCTGTCCGCTTCTACGCCGCCAATGGCGGCCTGATGTCATATGGTGCCGATCTGACCCAGCAGTTTCGCGATGGTGCCGGCTATGTCGATCGCATCATGCGAGGCGCGGACATCCGCACGCTTCCGGTGCAATTCGCCAGCAAGTTCGAGCTCGTCATCAACATGAAAGCCGCCAATGCGCTTGGGTTGACGGTACCGAGCCGGCTGCTGATGGAGGCCGAGCTGATCGAGTGAAGCATTCGCTCTCGCGTTGCAACAGAAACGGCCGCTTCCGTTTCGTTGATCTCGATCAACGAGCGCCCATGCCGCGGCCCCGATCTTCGGTCGGAAAGTTGGATGGAGGTTGGAATGTCTCGCTGCCGCAGGACCCTGATGGCAATTGCGCTGATGCTGGCGATGCCGGTCGCGGCAATTGCGCAGACGGCCGACAAGCCGGCGACGCCGAGCACGCAGGCGCAGCCTGCAACCGCGCAAGCACCGGCTGCCGAGCTGTTGAAGCCGGAACAGCTCGAAGCCCTGGTTGCACCGATCGCGCTCTATCCCGACGAACTGCTCGCCAACGTCTTGGCCGCTTCCACCTATCCGCTCGAAGTGGTACAGGCCGACCGCTGGCTGAAGGAACGCAAGACGCTGAAGGGCGATGCGCTGAAGACCGAGGTCGACAAGCAGGGCTGGGACGACAGCGTCAAGGCGCTCGCGAGCACAGCCGAAGTTCTTTCCATGATGAGCGACAAGCTCGACTGGACCCAGAAGCTGGGCGACGCCTTTCTCGCCCAGCAGCCCGACGTGATGGACGCGATCCAGCGTCTGCGCAACAAGGCCTATGACAACAAGAAGCTGGTCACCACCAAGCAGCAGAAGGTCAGCGTCCAGTCGCAGGAAGGCAAGCAGGTCGTCGTCATCCAGCAGGCCAATCCTGCGGAGATGTACGTGCCGTATTACGACCCGGCGACGGTCTACGGCACCTGGCCGTACGCGGAGTATCCGCCGTATTACTGGGGCTATCCCTCCTATATCGGCGCGGGCATGGTTGCCGCCGGGCTCGCCTTCGGCACGGCCTGGGCGATCGGACGCTGGGGCAATTACTGGGGCGGCGGCTGCAACTGGGGCAACCGCAACGTCTACGTCAACCATCGCACCACCAACATCGGCAACGGCTGGCAGCACAATCCGGCCCATCGCCAGGGCGTGCGCTACAACAACACCAATGTTCAGCAGCGCTTCGGCAACAACAATCTGAAGGCCGGCGTATCGGACCGGATGGATTTCCGCGGCCGCGACGGCAACCAGGTGCTGCGTCCGAACCAAGGCGCTGGAGACCGCGCCGGCGATCGTGCAGGTGATCGTGCAGGTGATCGTGGCGATCGCGCAGGTGATCGCGGTGATCGTGGCGGCCCCGGTGATCGCGCCGGCAATCGCGGCGATCGTCCGGGTGCCGGGGATCGCCCCAGTGCAGGGACGCGCGACCGGCCGGGCGGCGGCGATCGTGCCGGTGCCGGTGACCGCGCCAAGGGCGGCGGAGATCGCGCCAAGGGTGGCGGAGATCGTGCAAAGGCTGCGAACCGTGCCGGTGGCGGCGCGGGCAACCGTGGCGGCGGTGGCAATCGCGGCGGCGCGATGAACGTCTCCTCCGGCCGGGCGGCGGCCGCGGCATCAGCGCGGGGACGGGCCAGTATGGCCAGCATGCCGCGCGGCGGTGGCGGACCGAGCTTTGCAGGTCGCGGTGGCGGTGGCGGAATGGCGATGCGTGGTGGTGGAGGCGGCGGCTTCCGCGGAGGAGGCGGAGGAGGTGGTTTCCGCGGCGGCGGTGGCGGTGGCCGGCGCTCGGATATCGCACTGAAGCACGACATCACGCTGCTCGGCCATCTCGGCAACGGCCTCGGCTATTACCGCTTCAGCTATATCGGCAGCGACAAGGCCTATGTCGGCGTCATGGCGCAGGAGGTCGAATACGTGATGCCCGATGCGGTGACCCGTGGCAGCGACGGCTATCTGCGCGTCCACTATGAAAAGCTTGGTCTGAAATTCCGCACCTACAGCGATTGGCTCGCCGCTGGCGCGAAGATTCCTGCGGAGGCCGCGCCATGATCGGCCTGATGTCGCTTTATCGCGCGGTACTGCCGGGCATCATGGCGCTGGCGCTTCTGGGATCAGTGTCACAGGCGCAGGAATCCTACAAGACGCCGGAGGACGCGGCCGCCGCACTCGCTGCTGCAGCCAAGAGCGGTCCGCGCGACCTCTTGAAGGTGCTGGGCAGGGCGGCGGACGACATCGTCTCGTCCGGCGACGAGGTCGCCGACGCCGACATCCGCGCGCGGTTCGTCTCGATGTACGACGCCAGGCATGCGATCAAGGCCGAGGGCAACAAGAAGGCCACGCTGCTGCTCGGGCCCGACGACTTCCCGTTCCCGATTCCGCTGGTCAACACCAGGAACGGCTGGGAGTTCGATACCGACGAAGGCCGCATCGAGGTGCTTCGCCGCCGCATCGGCCGCAACGAGCTCGACGCGATCCAGACCGCGCTCGCCTATGTCGACGCGCAGAACGAATATGCCGGGAAGGATCGCGGCGAGGGTGCGGGCGTCTACGCACAGCGCTTCGTCTCCACGGCCGGCAAGAAGGACGGCCTGTTCTGGCGCGACGACAACGACCCGAGCCCGCTCGGCGCCCTGGTCGCGGAGGCTTCGGCGGAGGGCTACAAGCAAGGTGCAGGCGACGAGCCGGCGCCCTATCACGGTTACTACTTCCACATTCTGAAGGGCCAGGGGCCCAACGCGCCCGGCGGAGCGCTCAACTATGTCGTCAAGGGCAAGATGATCGGCGGCTTCGCGCTGATCGCATGGCCCGCGGAATACGGCAATTCCGGCGTGATGACCTTTCTGGTCAACCATGACGGCACCGTCTACCAGAAGGATCTCGGCACGCGGACCAGCTTCATCGCGCGGCGCACGACGCAGTTCGATCCCGACCAGACGTGGAAGAAGGTCGATGCCGAGAAGCCCTAGACTGAAAGGCGTCCTGCGCGCCGTCGCAACCGGCCTCGTGGCGCTGGTGCTCGTCCTGCTCGCGATGCCCGCGACGCCATCCTTCGCACAAGCGACCGGGCAAGTCCGCGTCAAGTTCGTCAAGGCCGGCCTTCTGGTCGGCGGCGGCGCAGGCCGCGGCGTGTTGAGCTATCGCGGCCGGACATATCCGTTCACCGTCGGCGGCCTGAGCCTGGGCATCACCGCTGGGGCGACCGTCGGCCGGTTCGAGGGACGAGCGTCGGGAATCCGCGACGTCGCCGACTTTGCCGGGACATACAGTTCCGTCGGCGGCGGCTTCGCTTTGGTCGGCGGCATCAATGGCGTTCAGCTGCGCAACGAAAAGGGCGTGACCCTCGTCCTGCAGGGTCCAAAGGCGGGCCTGGAGCTCGCGGCCAACCTCAGCCAGATCACGATTTCACTGAAGTGAGAAGGCCGCGGAGCTTCGCCGAGCAGCCGGCGGCCATCGAATCCCGTCGTCCTCGAATTGGTAAATCGTGGCCAAAAGAAGAAGTTGAATTCCGTAAACTACTGAGATCACGTGCTAATTGACACTGTAGTGTCTCGGCAACAATGTGGTACGAATACATCAGTCTCCGCCCGCCGCGGACCCGTTTTCAGCACCATTGTCGGAATGACCAGCGCAGATACCTCGGCCGCATCCTTTGACACGGCCCCAGCCGAAGAGCCGCGGCGCTGGTCGCCGCGACGCTGGCTGGCGCCCTTTGCCGTGGCGCTGGCGCTGCTGTCGGGCCTTTTGACCTTCCTGGTCCTGACCGGCCTGACGCGGATCGATCCGACGCCGGAGGTGGTCCGCTCGTTCTACCTGATCAATGCCGGCACGATCCTGCTGCTGGTCGGGATCATCACCCGCGAGCTCTGGCAGCTGATCCTGGCGCGGCGGCGGGGCAGGGCGGCGGCGCGCCTGCATGTCCAGATCGTCAGCCTGTTCTCGATCGTTGCGCTGCTGCCGGCGGTGCTGGTCTCCGTGGTCGCAAACGTCACCCTCGAGCGCGGCCTCGACCGGCTGTTCTCCGGGCCGACCAAGGAGGTCATCCAGAACTCGCTGAACATCGCGCGCGCCTACATGCAGGACCATGCGCAGCTGATCCGCGGCGACATTCTCGGCATGGCCAACGACATCGCCCACGCAAGGCCGCTCTACGACCAGGACCGCCGCTCGTTTCGCGAGATGCTGACTGCCAGCGCCAGCTCCCGCAATTTGCCGGGCGCGATGATCATCGACAAGAACACCAACATCCTGGAATCCGCCGACACCGGCATGCGGCTGGCCTATTCGCCGCCGGCGCCGGACTTCCTCAGCAACGTCAACGAGAACGAGCCCGAGATCGCGGTGCTGCCGGATGCGAGCTACGTCGCCGCGGTGATCCGCCTGCGCGCCTTCAACGACACGTTCCTGTACGTCGCGCGGCCGCTTGATCCCAACGTGGTCAACCAACTCAAGCAGACCGAGGTCAGCGTCGCCGAATATGCCCAGATCGAGTCGCGGCGGCTCGGCATCCAGGTCGCCTTCGCGCTGATGTTCGCGGTGATCGCGCTGACCATCCTGATGGCCTCGGTGCTGATCGGGCTGAACTTCGCCAACTCGCTGGTGGCGCCGATCCGGCGCCTGATGAACGCGGCCCATACGGTGTCGACCGGCGATCTCCATGTGAAGGTGCCGGTACACCAGTCGGAAGGCGATCTCGCCCAGCTGGGCGAGACCTTCAACAAGATGACGCAGGAATTGCGCAGCCAGCGCGACGAGCTCGTCAACGCCAGCGACCTCATCGACAGCCGCCGCCGCTTCATCGAGGCCGTGCTGTCCTCGGCGAGCGCCGGCATCATCGGCGTCGATACCTCGGGCAGTGTCGGCATCCTCAATCGCTCCGCCGAGAAGCTGATCGGGCACTCCGAAGCCGAGACGCTCGGCCATCCGCTCTCGGACGTTCTGCCCGAGCTCGACGAGATGATGAAGACGGCGCGGGAAGGAACCCAGCGCCTGGTGCAGGGCCAGATCACGATCACCCGCGACGGCACCGAGCGCAACCTGTCGGTCCGCGTCAGCGCCGAGAAGAACCAGCCGCACGACAGCTACATCATCACGCTCGACGACATCACCGAGCTGGTCTCGGCCCAGCGTACCTCGGCCTGGGGCGACGTGGCGCGCCGCATCGCTCACGAGATCAAGAATCCGCTGACGCCGATTCAGCTCTCCGCCGAGCGCATCCGCCGCAAGTTCGGCAAGGACATCACCGAGGCCAAGGACAAGCAGATCTTCGACCAGTGCACCGACACCATCGTGCGCCAGGTCGACGACATCAGGCGCATGGTCGACGAGTTCTCGCGCTTTGCGCGGATGCCGAAGCCCGTGATGGAGGGCGAGGATGTCGCCGACACGGTGCGGCAGGCGGTGTTCCTGATGAAGGTCGCCCATCCCGAGCTCGACATCGAAGCCGAGTTCAAGGAGGATCCGCTCCGCGCCCAGTTCGACCGGCGGCTGATCTCGCAGGCGGTCACCAACATCGTCAAGAACGCCACCGAGGCGATCGAGCAGGTCCCGCCGGAGGAGCTCGGCAAAGGCCGCATCGACGTCGTGGTGTCGCGCGAGGGCGATGACGTGCTGATCGACGTGATCGACAACGGCATCGGCCTGCCCAAGGTCGCGCGCTCGCGGTTGCTCGAGCCCTATGTGACCACGCGCGCCAAGGGCACCGGCCTTGGCCTTGCGATCGTCGGCCGCGTGCTGGAAGACCATGGCGGGCGCATCGAGCTGAAGGATGCCGGCGACTTCCGCGAAGGCCAGCGCGGCGCCTGGATGCGCATGCGCTTTGCGGTTTCCGGCCAGGCCAAGAAGGCCGAGGGAACCGAGCAGGCGCCGGCCGCCAAGCAAAGGGCGAAGGACGCGACCGTCCCGGATATCAAGGAAACGCCTGCGGATTCCATCAAGGCGCAGGAAACAAAAGAGCCGGCGGCCGGAACCAAAGAGCCGGACGAGAAGACCAATGATTCAACGAAAATCGAAGCCTCAACAGGCAGCTGACAAGACAGGCGCGACCCATGGCTAGTGAAATTCTGATTGTCGATGACGAAGCCGATATTCGGGATCTCGTCGCGGGCATTCTCGAAGACGAGGGGTTCGTCACACGGACCGCACGCGACAGCGACTCGGCGCTCGCCGAGATCGCCAATCGCAGGCCGCATTTGGTGTTCCTCGACATCTGGCTGCAGGGCTCCAAGCTCGACGGGCTGCAGCTCCTGGAGCAGGTCAAGAAGGACAATGCCGATCTGCCGGTCGTGATGATCTCCGGCCACGGCAACATCGAGACCGCGGTCGCCGCGATCAAGCGCGGCGCCTACGACTTCATCGAGAAGCCGTTCAAGGCCGACCGATTGATCCTGGTCGCCAATCGCGCGCTGGAGAACTCGCGGCTGAAGCGGGAGGTCAAGGAGCTGAAGCAGCTCGCGCCGAGCGCAAGCCAGCTGGTCGGCCGCTCGCCCAGCATGAACCAGTTGCGCCAGACCATCGAACGCGCGGCCAAGGCCAACAGCCGCATCCTGATCGTCGGCCCCGCCGGCGCCGGCAAGGAGCTGACCGCGCGCACGCTGCATGCGGCCTCGGGCCGGGCCGACGGTCCCTTCGTCGTGATCAACGCCGCCGCGATCACGCCCGAGCGCATGGAGCACGAGCTGTTCGGCATCGAGCAGTCCAACGGCGAGCAGCCGCGCAAGCCCGGCGCGCTCGAAGAGGCGCATGGCGGCACGCTCTTCATCGACGAGATCGCGGACATGCCGCGCGAGACCCAGAACAAGATCCTGCGCGTCCTGGTCGAGCAGTCGTTCCAGCGCGTCGGCGGCACCGCCAAGGTGCAGGTCGACGTGCGCATCATCTCCTCGACCGCGCGCAACCTCGAGGAGGAGATCGCGGCCGGGCATTTCCGCGAGGACCTCTACCACCGGCTCTCGGTGGTGCCGATCCGCGTGCCGGCGCTGTCGGAGCGGCGCGAGGACATTCCGGAGCTGATCGATTACTTCATGGAGCAGATCTCGGCTGGCAGCGGCCTGCCCAAGCGCCAGATCGGTCAGGACGCGATGGCGGTGCTGCAATCGCACGTCTGGCCGGGCAATGTGCGCCAACTCCGCAACAACGTTGAACGAGTCATGATTCTGGCCGCCGGCGGCCCGGAGGTGATCATCACCGCCGACATGCTGCCGCAGGACGTCGGCTCGATGGTGCCGGCGATGCCGACCAGCAACAATGGCGAGCACATCATGGGCCTGCCGTTGCGCGAAGCACGCGAAGTGTTCGAGCGCGACTATTTGATCGCACAGATCAGCCGTTTTTCAGGAAATATTTCTCGTACGGCCGAGTTCGTTGGCATGGAACGGTCGGCTCTGCACCGGAAGCTGAAAGCACTCGGCGTCGGTTAAAGCGCTGCGAGCGAGGTGGATACCGGCCCGCATACAGGAGACAAGAGGCCAGCAGCGCGACATCGCGGCGGCCCGCCAGGGTTAAACGAGGAAAACCATCGATTTCCGTAGTTTTTCGGGGCAATAGAGCATGGGCTGCCGCGCGAAGCGGCTTGCCTAATAACCCGACCTGTCTTCTAATCGAACCGCCGTTCCTCCGAGGGGGATCTCATGAGGAGCGGCAACCGGAAGAGGCCCCGAATCTCACAAAGAGGGCCGCATCCGGCGCAATAAAAAGAAACTCAAAGCGAGAAAAAAACAATGGCGGCAGACCGCGCACAAAACCTGCAGGACACCTTCCTTAATCACGTTCGCAAAACCAAGACGCCACTGACGATCTTTCTGGTCAACGGAGTGAAGCTCCAGGGCATCGTGACCTGGTTCGACAATTTCTGTTTGCTGCTCCGTCGCGACGGTCACTCGCAGCTGGTGTACAAGCATGCGATCTCGACCATCATGCCGGGCGCGCCCATCCAGTTGTTCGAAGGCGGCGAGGATCAGCCGGCTTGAGAGTGATCTGATTGGAACCCCGGAATTTCGACGGGGAGGCCGACCGTCCGCGGTCGGCAGGGGCTAAGCAGACGGGGCGGGTGCTTGTCATCGGTCCCTATTTACGAGTGCGCGCGGGAAGTGCCGACGCGCAATCGGAAGGTCATGTCCAACGTGACGCCGAGGCGCGGCTCGATGAAGCCGCAGGCCTCGCGCGCGCGATCGACCTCGTCATTGCCGATGCGATCATCGCGCCGATCAGCCAGATCCGGCCCGCCACCTATATCGGCAAGGGCAAGGTCGAGGAGATCGCCGCGCTGGCCAAGAGCCTCGACGTCGAGCTCGTGGTGATGGATTGCGCGCTGGCGCCGATCCAGCAGCGCAATCTCGAGAAGGAGCTGCACGCCAAGGTGCTCGACCGCACCGGTCTCATCCTGGAAATCTTCGGCCGCCGCGCCAAGACCAAGGAGGGGGCGCTCCAGGTCGAGCTCGCGCATCTCAACTACCAGCGCTCGCGCCTGGTGCGATCCTGGACCCATCTCGAACGCCAGCGCGGCGGTTTCGGATTCATGGGCGGTCCCGGCGAGACCCAGATCGAGGCCGACCGCCGCCTGATCCAGGAACGCATCACCAAGCTCGAGAGCGAGCTGAAGAAGGTGCAGGCCACGCGTCGGCTGCATCGCGCCGGCCGCCAGCGCGTGCCGTACCGCGTCGTGGCGCTGGTCGGCTACACCAACGCCGGCAAATCGACGCTGTTCAACCGGCTGACCCGTGCAGACGTGCAGGCCGCCGACATGCTGTTCGCAACCCTCGACCCCACCTTGCGCGCGCTCAACCTGCCGCATGGCGGCAAGGCGATGCTGTCCGACACCGTCGGCTTCATCTCCAACCTGCCGACGCAGCTCGTCGCCGCCTTCCGCGCCACGCTGGAGGAGGTGCTGGAGGCCGACGTCATCCTGCATGTGCGCGATATCTCGCACGAGGATGCCGAGGCGCAGCAGAGCGACGTCGACGCGGTGCTGCGCCAGCTCGGCATCAATCCCGATGACAGCGGCCGCATCATCGAGGTCTGGAACAAGATCGACCGCTACGACGCCCAGCAGCGCGAAGAGCTCTTGAACATCGCCGCGCGCCGGCCGGAGGACCATCCGGCGATGCTGGTGTCCGCCGTGTCGGGCGAGGGCATCGACGCGCTGCTTGCCGCGATCGAGGAGCGCTTAGCCGCCAAGCGCACCACGCTCGATCTCTCCATCGACGCGTCGGACGGCGCCGGCATCTCCTGGCTGCATCGCAATTCCGAGGTGCTGGCCAAGGAGCTGCACGATGGCCGCTTCGACATGACCGTGCGGGTGGATGAGACCAAGCGGGATATCGTGGTGAACAGGTTCGACGCCGTGCCGCGCGTGGCTTGATCTATGAGTTTAGTCGGCCCGGCGAAGGCCGGGACCCATCCCGCACGATCTGTCGAGATCGCACGGTCTTCGTACCAACCAACACATAACTCCGAGCGTTCGCCAAATTGCCTCCTGTTGGGTCCCGGCCTTCGCCGGGACGACGGCGGAGTTAGCGGCGGGCTCGATTGGTTCTCCCGCCTGTCGCAAGTTGTTGCTCGTCACTCTTTGCCGCATTCCAAAGCGCGTCCATCTCTTCCAGCGAGGCCTGCTCCAGCGTGCGGCCCTGCGCCTGCAGCGCGCGCTCGATGAACGCAAAGCGCCGCTCGAACTTCGCGTTGGTCGCGCGCAACGCGGCTTCCGGATCGGCATCGACATGGCGGGCGAGGTTGACGAGTGCGAACATCAGGTCGCCGGTCTCTTCGGCAATCTCCTGCTTGTCGCTTCGGTCCAATGCCGCCTCGATCTCGTCGACCTCCTCGCGAATCTTGTGCAGCACCGCGCGGGGGTCGTTCCAGTCGAAGCCGACGGTCGAGGCCTTGCGCTGCAGCTCCATCGCGCGCGTCAGCGCCGGCTGGCCGGCCTTGACGCCGGACAGCAGCGACTTATGGGCCGATGTCTCCTCCGGCGGCCGGCGGGCGGCGCGCTCGGCCTTCTCCTCGGCCTTGATGCGGTCCCAGACTTCCTTGACGTGGTGCGGGGCGAGATTGCCGTCCTTGTCGGCGAAGACGTGAGGATGGCGCCGGATCATCTTGCGGGTGATGGCCTCGACCACGTCGCCGAAGGAAAAGGCGTTCTGCTCCTCAGCCATCTGGGCGTGGAACACGACCTGGAGCAGCAGGTCGCCGAGTTCTTCGCGGAGGTCGTCGAGATCGCCGCGGGTGATCGCGTCGACCACCTCATAGGCTTCCTCGATCGTGTAGGGCGCGATGGTCGCAAAATCCTGCTCGAGGTCCCAGGGGCAGCCGGTCACCGGCGTGCGCAGCGCCGCCATGATCTCGATCAGGCGGGAAATGTCGCGGGAAGGGGTCATTGCGGGCCGTTCTCCTGGGTCCAAAGCCTTATGCCAAAAGCGGGCAGCCGTTCCCAGCGGCGTGCGCCGGAACAGGCCGATTTCCACCGATTGGCGGGCGAGGTGCGCAGTGCTAAAGCGCGGCCATGAGTGACGCATTTTCCTCCGAAACCGCACTGGTGCTGTTCTCCGGCGGTCAGGATTCTACCACCTGCCTCGCCTGGGCGCTGAGCCGCTTTGCCCGCGTGGAGACGCTGGGGTTCGAGTACGGCCAGCGCCACGCCATTGAGCTCGCTTGCCGCGACCGCCTGTTCGACGGCATCAAGGGCCTGCGCGCCGATTGGGCCGCAAAGCTCGGCGACAGCCACACGCTGTCCATTCCGACGCTGGCCGCCGTGTCCGAGACGGCACTGACGCGCGACGTTGCCATCGCGATGGGCGCCGATGGCCTGCCCAACACCTTCGTGCCGGGCCGCAACCTCGTGTTCCTGACCTTTGCCGCGGCGCTGGCCTACCGGCGCGGCATCACCCACATCGTCGGCGGCATGTGCGAGACCGACTATTCCGGCTACCCCGATTGCCGCGACGAGACCATCCGCGCCATGCAGGCCGCGCTCTCGCTCGGCATGGCGAGGCCGGTCGAGCTGCATACGCCGCTGATGTGGATCGACAAGGCCGCGACGTGGAAGCTGGCGCATGATCTCGGCGGCGACGGCCTGGTCGACCTCATTCGCGAGCAGTCCCACACCTGCTATCTCGGCGAACGCGGCGCGCAGCATGACTGGGGTTATGGCTGCGGCGAGTGCCCGGCGTGCAGTTTGCGGGCGAAGGGGTGGCGGGAGTTTGTGGCGGGGCGCTGAGGACGCCGCGTCATTGCGAGGAGCCCTTGCGACGAAGCAATCCAGACCGCCGCCGCGGAGGGGTTCTGGATTGCTTCGCTGCGCTCGCAATGACGAACTCAGCGACGGCTAGCCAAAATCTTCCGGCCGCAGCTCGATCGGCTTGCCGTGCGGCGTGCGATCCGCCGCGTGATCCCAGGCGTCGCGGTAGCGGTGCAGCGTTTCCATCGAAGCAACGCCCTTGCGCGCGACGAGGCCTTCCAGCGTGGCAAGCCAGTGCAGATAGTAGGTCTTGCCCGTGTCGGGATCGCCGGCGGCCTGCGCGCGCTTGATCTCGTCGGCGAGCGCCGCGGCCCATTCGGGCCAAGTGAATACGCCGCGCTCGTGCAGCGTCAAGGCCATTGCGAACGCATGCGCCTCCCAGGGCGCGCGAAACACCGGGCCGTCGTCATCGCGGGGAATGCTCGGGATCGCCGCCGTCGCGGCAGCAGCAACCGTGCTGCTCATCATGCCGGATCCAGGTACGGCTCGAACGCGTCGATCGACACTTTCAGCGTCGGATCGCCGTCCTCGCCCCAGAGATCACGTCCCTCGAACACGACGGTGTAGAGCCATTGCGGATCCTCGCCGCGCTCCATCGCCGCCGAGTCAGGAAACACGTGGCAGCCATGGTTGAGCTCGACGACGCCGACGTGGCCGCGGACATAGCGCGGCAGCCGCGTATGCGTCGCCGGATGAATGTTCTTGGCACGCACGCGATCGCCGATGTTGAATTTCGCCGGCGCCGGGGCAGGGCGGGCGAACTTGCCGCGCACCATCACACGCTCGACATTGGAGAGGTCGAACTTGCCGTGCTTGAGCGCCTTGCCGGGCTTCATCGCGTGTCCGGCAGCGACTTCCTCGCGGGTAAGGTAGCCCTTCTCGATCAGCATCTCCTCGAGCCCGAGGAACCATTTCTTGTAGTACGAGCTCGAGAGATACACATGCGGCGGCAGCGTCTCGCGATAGAAACGCGAGGTGTCGATGTTGAAGGCGCCAGCCGCGCCCATGGCGCGCACCATGGCCAGCACGCGCGACTCCCATTCCTCATGAAACATCGGTTCGTTCGGCTCGGGCTCGACCTTGCCGAACCCGTCCATGCCGCCCATGTCGTGCACACCGTTCATGACGGCGCTCCCGGCGTCCTCGGAAAGCCGGTGCCGATCATGGAATCGCGCGTGACGAGCTCGGCGAGTTGCTCCTCGCTCCAGCCTTCGGTGCCCGCGGGGCGCATCGGCAGCACCAGGAAGCGGGTCTCCGCAGTCGAGTCCCAGACCCGGATCTCCATGTCCTTCGGCAGGGTCACGTCGAAATCGGCGAGCACGCCGCGCGGATCCTTCACTGCGCGCGAACGATAGGGCGCAGCCTTGTACCAGACCGGCGGCAGCCCCAACATTTCCCAGGGGTAGCAGGAGCACAGCGTGCACACGACCATGTTGTGCCGCGTCGGTGTGTTCTCGACCACGACGAGATGGTCGCCGACGCGGCTGACGTGACCGAGCGTGCCGATCGCCTTGGAGCCGTCCTCCAGCAACGCCTGCTTGAAGGCCGGATCGGTCCAGGCCTTGGCGACGACGCGTGCCCCGTTATGCGGGCCGATTTTGGTCTCGTAGGCCTGGATGATGGCATCGAGCGCGGCCGGCTCGACATAGCCTTTTTCGGTCAGGATCGTCTCGAGCGCGCGCACGCGCAGCTCGGTCTCCGACAGCTCCGAATGGTCGTGATCGTGGCCGTGATGATGCTCGCTCATGGCGCGAAGATAGTCCCAGAATCCGGGCCTTGTCGAGGCGAAGACCCTGCTGACATCCGGCTATGGGCTTGGCTGGACGAGCCGGAATAACCGCCGCAATTGCGGCTCTTGTCGCAGTTGCGGCACGGGATGCGCGCGCCGCGAATGGCGCCTATGCGGTGGATGCCGCCGACATCTCCGAGGTCGGCTCCTGCAAGGTCGAAAGCTGGATCTCGGCGGCTTCGAACGGCGACTTCTCGGCGGTCGCCAATCCCTCCGGCGTGCGTTACCGGCTAAACGAGATATTCTCCGTCGACGTAATCTACTGCCGCAACATCACCGGCGAGAACGCCAACTGGATCACCATCGGTACCACCATCCGCTTTCCGGTGTCCACGGCAGTGAGCCGGAGCACCGGCGCACCGGGCATTTGTGAGCCTCCGGAAAATCGGGGCGCGGAGCGACAGAACCCGAGTCTGGCCATTGATCGCGCTGCGGACAGTTCGTATACGCCGAACTGCGACAAGAACGGCCCGCCAACGGGCGCACGATGTGACGGCAATCGAGGGGAGGGCTTATGGCCGCTAGTTCACAGGCGCCTGAAGCAAAAGGGTTTCGCTGGAAGCTGATCGCGCCGCTCGTGGTGTGGCTGGCGATCTATCTGTGGCCCGTGCCGTCGGGGCTCAACGTCAATCAGTGGCACTATTTTGCCGTTTTCGCGGCCGTCATCACCGGGCTCATCCTGGAATCGATGCCGGTCGGCGCTGTCGGCCTCATTGGCCTGACGGTCGCAGGCGTCGCCGGCTATATCGACCCGGATCCTGGCAAATCGCTGCGCTGGATGCTGGCGGGCTTCGCCGAGAGCACGGTGTGGCTGATCGTCGGCGCCTTCGTGTTCTCGATCGGCTACCGCAAGAGCCAGCTCGGCCGGCGCATCGCGCTGGTGCTGGTGCAGCGGCTCGGCCGCAACACGCTCGGCCTCGGCTATGCGGTCGCCATGTCGGATTTCCTGCTGGCGCCGGCAACGCCCTCAAATACGGCGCGCAGCGGCGGCATCGTCTATCCCATCATCAGCAACATTCCGCGCATCTACGGCTCGGAGCCCGGACCGACCGCCGGCAAGATCGGCACCTATGTGATGTGGACGGCTTTCGCCGCGACCGCGATCACCAGCTCGCTGTTCTTCACCGCGCTGGCGCCCAACGCGGCGGCGCTGGCGATCGCCAAGAAGACCGTCGGGGTCGAGGTGAGCTGGGGGCAATGGTTCATCGGCTTCGCGCCGCTCGGCATCCTGCTGATGGTGCTGGTGCCGCTGCTCAGCTACGTCGTGTGCCGCCCGGAGGTGAAGCGCAGTCCGGAGATCTCCGAATGGGCGGCGAAGGAATTGTCGGCCATGGGGCCGATGTCACGCAACGAATGGATCATGCTGGTGCTGATCGTGCTCGCGATGTTCCTGTGGATCGCGGGATCGAGCCCCGACATCCGCGTGCCCGTGCTCGGCTCGAACTTCGTCAACGCCACCACCGTCGTGTTCATCGTGATCTCCCTGATGCTCGTCACCGGCGTGATCGAATTCGCCGACATCGTCAGCGAGAAGAGCGCCTGGGAGGTGTTCTTCTATTTCACCTCGCTGCTGACGCTGGCCTCCGGCCTCAACGAGATCGGCTTCATCAAATGGTTCGCGACCGAATACGCAAAACCGCTCGCGGGGCTGCCGCCCTCGACCGCGATGCTCCTGCTGGTCGCGCTGTTCTTCTGGATCCACTATTTCTTCTCGAGCATCACCTCGCACGCCGCTGCCGTGCTGCCGGTGGTGCTGGCGGTCGGCTCCGGCATCGCCGACCTGCCGGTCACGACGCTGGCCATGCTCTGCATGTATTCGCTCGGCCTGATGGGCGTGATCTCGCCTTATGCAACCGGACCGGCGCCGATGTATTTCGGCAGCGGCTATATCGGAAAGGGCCAGTTCTGGGGATTTGGGCTGATCTTCGGGCTGCTCTATTTCGCAGGGCTCTTGCTGATCGTGCTGCCCTGGCTGAGGGTCTCCTGAGCCGGGCGCGAGGCCGATACCCCCGCGGAGGAATATTCTTCTCCGGGGAAGGAATGGGAAATCTTCGTCCAACTCCTGCCAAATATCTGAAATTGCAAGAAAGACCGGAAAAGGCGATGGTGCCTGCTGCGGTGCAGCGCGTTCCTTCGGGGCCTCACCGCTGCTCCCCGTCGCTCGATGCGACCTGGTTCCCATGCGCCCCCCGGGGCGCGGGAACGCGAACTATTGTGCATGAAGGCCTCCTCCATGAACGCCCACCAATCGCTCGCGACCGGACAACCGATCGAAACGCTTGAACCGATCTCACCCGCTGCAGTCGAGCCGGGCGCGATGGTCCATTTCGAAGGCATCTCCAAGACCTACCCGGCCTATCGCGGCAAGCCCGGCGTCAACGCGCTCGAGAATATCGACTTCGCGATTCCCCGTGGTTCCATCACCGGCGTGATCGGCCGATCCGGCGCCGGCAAGTCCAGCCTGGTGCGCCTGATCAACGGGCTGGAGAAGCCGACCACGGGCCGCGTCATCGTCGACGACAGGGACATCTCGGCGCTCGCCGGCCGCGAGCTGCGGCTGGCGCAGCGCTCGATCGGCATGATCTTCCAGCACTTCAACCTGCTGTCCTCGCGCACGGCCGCCGACAACATCGCGCTGCCGCTCGAGATTGCCGGCTGGACCAAGGCCGACATCAAGGCCCGTGTGACCGAGCTGCTCGCGCTGGTCGGCATCGCCGACAAGCATGACCGGTATCCTTCGGAACTCTCCGGCGGCCAGAAGCAGCGCGTCGGCATCGCGCGAGCCCTCGCGACGCGGCCGAGCGTGCTGCTGTCGGACGAGGCGACCTCGGCGCTCGATCCGCAGACCACGCGCGCGATCCTCGACCTGCTCGCCAACATCAACAGCGAGCTTGGGGTCACCATCGTGCTGATCACCCACGAAATGTCCGTGGTGCGCCAGCTCGCCAAGGAAGTGGTGGTGCTGGACGCCGGACACGTCGTCGAGAGCGGCCATGTCGCCGACATCTTCACCCATCCCAAGCATCCGATCACGCAGTCCTTCCTCGCCGAAGTGATTGGCGACAGCCTGCCGGTCTCGCTGGCGAGCCGGATCGCTCCGGAGCGACCTGCCGGCGGGCAGGCCGTGATCCGCGTCCAGGTGCGCGGGGCGGGGGCCGGTGACACCGTGGTGGCGCGGCTCGCGCGCGAGCTCGGGCTCGACGTGGCGCTGCTGTCGGCCCGCATCGACGAGATCGGCGGCCAGCATGTCGGCTCGCTCGTTCTCGGTGTACCCGGCGGCGAGGACGCGCAGGCGCGGGTTCTCGCCTGGCTCTCTCAATATCAATTCTCGGCGGAGCATCTCGGCCATGTCGCCTGAACTCATCAACCTCATCATCCAGGCCACGGGCGAGAGCCTGTACATGGTCGGCATCGCCGCGCTGCTCGGCACCGCCTTCGGCCTGCCGCTCGGCGTCTTCCTCGCCACGAGCCGGAAGGGCGAGCTGTTCGCGGCCCCGCTCGTCAATCGCGTGCTCGGCATGGTCGTCAATGCGACGCGGTCGACGCCCTTCATTATCCTCGTCGTGGCCATCATCCCGTTCACCCGGCTCATTGCCGGCACCTCGATCGGCTCGACCGCCGCGATCGTGCCCCTGACCATCGCCTCCGCGCCGTTCATCGCGCGCCTCGTGGAAGCTGCGATCCGCGAGGTCGATGGCGGGCTGATCGAGACCGCGTCCTCGTTCGGGGCTTCGCCAATCCAGATCGTGCTCAAGGTGCTGATCCCCGAGGCGCTGCCGGGCCTCTTGCTGGCGCTGACGCTCGCCGTGGTCAGCCTGCTCGGCTACTCCGCCATGGTCGGCGCGGTCGGCGGCGGCGGCCTCGGCGATCTTGGCATCCGCTACGGCTACCAGCGTTTCATGCCGGAGATGATGCTCGCCGTCGTGGTCGTGCTGATCGCGCTGGTGCAGCTCGTACAGAGCGCGGGCGACTACCTCGCGCGCCGGGTCAACCGCCGGCTGCGGCACCGCTGAACCAAACTTTTTCGAAACTGGAGACTTCAATGCGTTTTCTCGCAACCCTTGCAGCTGCAGCCTTGCTAGCGACCACTGCCCAGGCCGAAACGATCCGCGTCGGCGTCACGGCCGGTCCCCATGCCGAGATCCTCGATGTCGTGAAGAAGGTCGGTGCCGAACGCGGCCTCGACATCAAGGTGGTCGAGTTCACCGACTACGTGATCCCGAACCAGGCGCTGGCGCTGAAGGACCTTGAAGCCAATTCGTTCCAGCACGAGCCATACCTGAAGAACCAGATCTCCAAGACCGGCTGGAAGATCGTCAAGGTCGCCAACACGATCGGCTCGCCGCAGGGCGTCTACTCGCAGAAATACAAGAAGCTCGCCGATCTGCCCGAAGGCGCGCGCGTCGCGATCGCCAACGATCCCTCCAACGGCGCCCGCGGCCTGATGATTTTGGCGCTGCATGGCGCGATCAAGCTGAAGGACCCGAACAACGTCTCCTCGACCATCGCCGACATCACCGACAACCCGAAGAAGCTCCGCTTCGTCGAACTCGATGCAGCCCAGCTTCCGCGCGCGCTGCAGGACGTCGACGTCGTCTCGATCAACAACAATTACGCGGTGCAGGCCGGCCTCAACCCGGCAACCGATGCGATCGCCCGCGAAAACCCCGATGGTCCCTGGGTCAACATCCTGGCCGTCCGCGAAGAGGACAAGGACAAGCCCTGGGTGAAGCCGCTGATCGAGGCCTATCACTCCGAGCCCGTCAAGGCGTTCCTGGAGGCGCGCTTCAAGGGCACGTACCTGCCGACCTGGTAGGGCCGCAGCCGCGTCAGGCCGCCGGCCTGGCGGCGCGAGTTCTCGGAGGGCAGCTCAAACCAGGAGGCCCTCTGAACTCTCGTTCCGGCAGCGGTTGTTCTTAAGCGACGTTGCTCAGTGCCGGGACCCGCCGGAATGCACGCCCAAGCTTTGCTCGACGCTTTGAAGGATGCCCAACGACACGCATCCCGGTTTGGGCTCGGGACTAACGTTGGCCGTCGACAGGCTGCATCAAGCCGCCGGGAGCAGGGTGGTGATCGACCCTCGAGGGCACCTCGACCTGGTCCGACGGACCCTTCCGCTTGGTTCGCCACGCCGCCGGCGGGCCGCCCCAGGACGTGCACCGTCGGGTGACGACGCCACGCACGCCACTGAACGGTGGCCCATTTTCGCGACAAGTTCGCCGGCCGTGTTCCGCACGCGCAGCGCTCGCGCTTGCCGAAAGGAGGGGTGCAGGCTCAGATCCAGCGCGAACGACTCAGATCCAACCCATATCGACACCCAGCGGGGACCGCCATGTCCGTTGTTGCAACCAAGTTGAAATGTCTCTGGCTCCGCAAAGTTGGAATGTCACTCGGCGGCTTCTGACGGAGCCTGGCCCGACGCTGCGGAGACTCCCATATCGCAGCGGCGGCGGGCCAGGCGGGCGGGTTTCTGCGACTTCTCGATCTGAGCGAGGCGGTCGGCGCGGTCCTTCAGGAGACCGCCTTTCTGGCTCGATCGTCTTGGACCGACCAGATCGCCGCGAGGAGGGGGCGCTCCATCCTGCTGTTCCTTGATCCAGGCCAGGACCTCGCCGAGACGCTTGTTCTCGACGATCGCGGCATGGCTGACCCGCTGCAGCTTGTCGAACGCGGAATAGGGCAGTGGCAAGCCTTTCCAGCGCAGTTCAAGTCGGCCGTCGGGGAAGTCGTAGACATCGATCGACTTGCCCGCGAGAGAGGCGGTTGTTGTATTGGGCCGTAGCATCAGCTTCATGCGGTTGTAGTTCACCACAAGCTGGCGCGAAACATGGCGCTGCTCCCGCCAACACAGAATGTCGTCGAGCCAATCGATGCCGCCCATCGGCCGGTGCAGATCACGCTCGCTCGCCGGGGCCTTGGCAAAGCGGCGATTGTAGTCGGCCATGAACGCCGGCAGGAACGTGTTGGCGGCTTCGATGCTCGATATCCCGGCCAACCGCAGCTCCTTCACCAGCCGATCCTGGAGCGTCTGATGTGCTCGCTCCACACGGCCTTTGGCTTGGCTGCTATTGGCGCACAGAATCTCGATATTGAGCTCCGACAGGGCCCGGCCAAACTGCGTCATGCCGTCGCCGCCCGCCGCATCCTCGTTGGAAACCCGAAAGATCGAATGCTTGTCGGAATAGAACGCCACGGGCTTGCCGTGCTGCAGCAGATAGCTCTTCAGCGTCTCAAAATATGCAAACGTGCTCTCGGAGGCGACGAACCGGAGTTCCATCAGGGTGCTGGTAGCGTCATCGATGAATACCAGAAGCGTGCAGGGCGGCGCACGATCCTCGAACCAGCGATGCTCCGAACCGTCGATCTGGATCAACTCGCCGAGGTGCTCGCGGCGATGGCGGGGCTGCTGAAACCGTTTGCGCTCGGCGCGTGGCAGCCAGATCCCGGCCTGCCGCATCCAGCCGCGCAGCGTCTCCCGGGACACATATAACTCGTGTCGTTCGGCCAACTTCTCAGCGGCAAGCGTCGGTCCGAAATCCGGATAATGCTCACGAACCAACGCGATCGCATGGTCGCGCACGGCATCCGGCAGACGGTTGTTTGAAGGTTGGCCGCGCCGTTGGTTGGCGATGGACGGGGCGCCGTCGTGGCGGTAGCGCTTGAGCAGCCGATAGGTCTGCCGGAGTGTGAGGCGCATCAGATCGGCTGCAGCCAAGGGCGTCAACTTGCCGCCATCCAGTCGCGCCAGCACCTCGAGGCGGTTCAGTTCTCGCTTGCTCATCAACACTAAACCCATCGGTTCCGCAGCCCCCAAACTCCGTCACAAGGAGGTCGAAGACTGACATTCCAACTTTGTTCAGTGCTGACATTTTAGCTTTGCGCCTACATCCGTAATTCGCATAAGGTATATTATGGAATATATTTATATACAATTGGATCAAATATTTAGGCGGAATTCCTGACACCACACGTTCGCTCTCGCGCCTTTTCCGACCGCGGCGCTCGACCGTCGTCCCGACCCTTGACGGCTACTGTGCATGGGGTCGTTTTCGTACTTTTCTGTCACGCCCATGTGCCAAAAGCCGATATTGCCGTGACGTTGTCCGGCTGCAATAAGCGAGCTTCACGAGATCGCAGATGACCTTCTGACGTGACGTCCGTATAGGTTTGCATCTCAGAACAAAAACAATCCTTCCGAGGAAGCAGACCCATGGTCTTTTCAACGCGATTTTCCCGACGCACGCTTCTCAAGGCCTCCGCCGCGACCGCGGTCCTGGGCGGCCTCAGTGCGCCCCATGTGGCCCGCGCCGAGAGCGCCGAGTTCACCTACAAATACGCCAACAACCTGCCGGACACCCATCCGCTGAACGTGCGCGCCAAGGAGATGGCGGCGGCGATCAAGAGCGAGACCAACGGCAAGTTCGACCTCCAGATATTCCCGAACAACCAGCTCGGCTCCGACACCGACATGCTGAGCCAGATCCGCTCCGGCGGCGTCGAGTTCTTCACGCTGTCGGGCCTGATCCTGTCGACCCTGGTGCCGGCGGCCTCCATCAACGGCATCGGCTTTGCGTTCCCCGACTACGACATGGTCTGGAAGGCCATGGACGGCGACCTCGGCGCCCATGTCCGCGGCGAGATCAAGAAGGCCGGCCTCGAGGTCATGGACAAGATCTGGGACAACGGCTTCCGCCAGACCACGTCCTCGACCAAGCCGATCACCGGTCCCGACGACCTCAAGGGCTTCAAGATCCGCGTCCCGGTGTCGCCGCTGTGGACCTCGATGTTCAAGGCGTTCGACGCCGCACCCGCCTCGATCAATTTCAGCGAGGTCTATTCGGCGCTCCAGACCAAGATCGTCGAGGGCCAGGAGAACCCGCTGGCGATCATCTCGACCGCCAAACTGTACGAGGTGCAGAAGTACTGCTCGCTGACCAACCACATGTGGGATGGCTTCTGGTTCCTGGCCAACCGCCGCGCCTGGAGCGCGCTGCCGGAGGACGTGCGCACCATCGTCGCCAAGAACATCAATGCCGCGGCCGTCAAGGAGCGCGAAGACACCGCCAAGCTCAATGCCAATCTGCAGCAGGAGCTCGCGGGCAAGGGCCTGACCTTCAACCAGCCCGCCGTCGCGCCGTTCCGCGACAAGCTGCGCTCCGCCGGCTTCTACGCCGAGTGGAAGGGTAAATATGGTGACCAGGCCTGGGACCTCCTGGAGAAGGCCGTCGGCAAGCTCTCATAACGCGTTGGGGCCGTCATGGCTCATGTCGAGGTTCAGGTGACCGAAGTGGCGGGCGAGGCGGCTGTTCAGTCCCCTCGCCGATCCTCTCTGCTGGCCTCGACGGAGCGCCTCCTCGGCCTCCTGGTCGACATTCCGGTGGCCATTCTGGTGGTCGCCGAGATCGTGATCCTGTTCGCCGGCGTGGTCGCGCGCTACGGCCTGCACCGGCCGCTGATCTGGTCGGACGAGCTCGCCTCGATCCTGTTCCTGTGGCTCGCCATGCTGGGCGCGGCGGTCGCGTTCCGCCGCTCCGAGCACATGCGCATGACCGCCGTGGTCGCGAGCGCCGGACCGGCGATGCGGGTCTATCTCGATTTGGTCGCAACCTCTGCGGCGCTGGCGTTCCTGGCGTTGATCGTGTGGCCGTCCTGGGACTACGCCTACGAGGAAAGCTTCATCACCACGCCGGCGCTGCAGATCTCGAACATGTGGCGCGCCGCGGCGCTGCCGGCCGGCATCTGCCTGATGGCGGCGTTCGCGCTGCTGCGGCTGCTGCGGGCCGCCGACTACCGGATGGTGCTTGCGGCCGTGATCTCGGTTGCCGTCGTCGTCGGTCTGTTCTGGCTGGCGCAGCCATATTTGCGGCCGCTCGGCAACCTCAACCTGGTCATCTTCTTCGTCGGCGTGGCCGGTTTCTGCGTCTTTGCCGGCGTTCCCATTGCGTTCGGCTTTGGGCTTGCGATCTTCGGTTATCTGGCGCTGACCACGCGGACGCCCGTGATGGTGCTGGTCGGGCGGATGGACGAGGGCATGAGCCACCTCATCCTGCTCTCGGTGCCGCTGTTCGTGTTCCTGGGGTTGCTGATCGAGATGACCGGCATGGCGCGGGCCATGGTGGCCTTCCTGGCAAGCCTGCTCGGCCATGTCCGCGGCGGCCTGCACTACGTCCTCGTCGGCGCCATGTACCTGGTCTCGGGCATATCAGGCGCCAAGGCTGCCGACATGGCCGCTGTCGCGCCCGTGCTGTTCCCGGAGATGAAGCAGCGCGGCGCCAAGCCCGGCGATCTCGTCGCGCTGCTGGCGGCAACCGGCGCCCAGACCGAAACCATTCCACCCAGCCTCGTGCTGATTACCATCGGCTCGGTCACCGGCGTCTCGATCGCGGCGCTGTTCACCGGCGGCCTGCTGCCCGGCGTCGTGCTCGCCATCACGCTCTGCATGCTGGTGTGGTGGCGTTACCGCCACGAGGACATGAGCCATGTCCGCCGCGCCACGGCATCCGAGATCGGCAAGACCTTCATCATCGCCCTGCCCGCACTCGCGCTGCCCTTCGTGATCCGCTATGCCGTGGTCGAGGGCATCGCGACTGCGACCGAGGTCTCCACTATCGGCATCGTCTACGGCGCCCTGGTCGGCCTGCTCGTCTACCGCCGCTTCGACTGGCGGCGGTTGTTTCCGATGCTGGTCGAGACCGCGGCGCTGTCGGGAGCGATCCTGCTGATCATCGGCACGGCCACCGGCATGGCCTGGGGCCTGACGCAATCCGGCTTCTCGCGCTCGCTGGCGGCCGCCATGACGGGATTGCCGGGCGGGGCGGCGACCTTCATCGCCGTGTCCATCCTGGCATTCACCATCCTGGGCAGCGTGCTCGAGGGCATTCCGGCGATCGTGCTGTTCGGGCCGCTCTTGTTTCCGATCGCCCGCGCTGTCGGCGTGCACGAGGTCCACTATGCCATGGTGATCATTCTCGCCATGGGTATCGGACTATTCGCTCCGCCCTTCGGCGTCGGCTATTATGCCGCCTGCGCCATCGGACGCGTCGATCCGGCCGAAGGCATCAGGCCGATCTGGGGCTATCTGCTGGCGCTGCTCGCGGGATTGATCATCGTTGCGATCTTCCCCTGGATCTCGATCGGATTTCTTTGACGCGTTTGAGGAGGGTGTCGATGAGTGAGCGCCAGAACCCGTACAATATCGGCCTCGACAAGACCCCGGCGAATTACGTGCCGCTGAGTCCGCTCAGCTTCCTGGCGCGCAGCGCAGCGGTCTATCCCGACCACGTCAGCACCGTCTATGAAGGCCGCAGCTTCACCTGGGCGCAGACCTATGAGCGGTGTCGGCGATTTGCATCGTATCTCGCCGGCAAGGGCATCGGCGTCGGCGACACCGTGGCGGCGATGCTGCCGAACATCCCCGCCATGAACGAGGCGCACTTCGCGGTGCCGATGACCGGCGCCGTGCTCAACGCGCTCAACATCCGGCTCGATGCGCCCTCCATCGCCTTCCAGCTCGATCATGGCGGGGCGAAGATCCTCCTGGTCGATCCCGAATTTTCGGGCGTCATCACCGATGCGCTGGCGCGGATGAGCGGGCCCAAGCCGTTCGTGATCGACGTCGACGATGCCGGCTTCAAGGGAGGAATGCGCATCGGCCAGATCGAGTATGAGGCCGCCGTCGCGCAAGGCGATCCCGACTTCGCCGTGATCACGCCGCAGGACGAATGGGACGCGATCGCGCTGAGCTACACCTCGGGCACGACGGGAAATCCCAAGGGCGTCGTCACCCATCATCGCGGCGCGTATCTGAACGCCGTCAGCAACATCCTCGCCGGCAATCTCGGCCAGCACCCTGTCTATCTCTGGACGCTGCCGATGTTTCATTGCAACGGCTGGTGCTTCCCCTGGACCATCGCGGCCGCCGCCGGCGTCAACGTCTGCCTGCGCAAGGTCGAACCAACAAAGATCTTCGAGCTGATCAGGCAGCAAGGCGTCACGCATATGTGCGGTGCGCCGATCGTCTACAACACGCTGATCAACGCGCCCGACGCGCCGAAAGGCAGCGCCGCACGCCGCGTCGTCGGCCTGATCGCCGGCGCCGCACCGCCGGTCGCGGTACTGGAAGGCGCCGAGAGCATCGGCATCAAGCTGACCCACGTCTATGGCCTGACCGAGGTCTACGGCCCCGCTTCCGTCTGCGCCGAGCAGCCCGGCTGGGACAACCTCCCCGCCGCCGAACGCGCGCGCATGAAGCGGCGGCAGGGCGTGCCCTATCCGCTCGAGGAAGCCGTCACCGTCATCAATCCGCAAACGATGCAGGAGGTGCCGCACGACGGCGAGACCGTCGGCGAGGTCATGTTCCGCGGCAACATCGTGATGAAAGGTTACCTGAAGAACGAGAAGGCGACGACGGAAGCCTTCGCGGGCGGCTGGTTTCACACCGGCGATCTCGGCGTGCTCGATGAGCACGGCTACGTCATCATCAAGGACCGCTCCAAGGACATCATCATTTCCGGCGGCGAGAACATTTCGTCAGTCGAGGTCGAGGACGTCCTTTACAAGCACCCGGCCGTGCTTTTCGCAGCCGTCGTGGCCAAGCCCGATCCGAAATGGGGCGAGGTGCCTTGCGCCTTCGTCGAGCTGAAGGACGGAGCCAGCGCGACCGAGGCCGAGATCATCGCCTTCTGCCGTTCGCACATGAGCGGCTTCAAGACGCCGAAGGCGGTCGTGTTCGGACCGATCCCGAAGACGTCCACCGGCAAGATCCAGAAATTCCTGCTGCGCAACGAGGTGGGCTCGGTGAAGGCGATCTCGACCTGAGCTGATTCAATGGACGCATTGAGGCGTTCTTGTCCGGCACGTCCCGGTGATCCGTGGAAGTTACTCCCCTCTCCGACCTTGACTGGTTGCAGGTCTGCAACCGCTCCCTCCAATAGGGCGCCACACGAGGACGCTGCCGATTGGTTCGCGAGGCCGTGCTGCGCTACGCTCGGTGACCCCGCCCCATCAGTGCGTCTCCAGCTGCAGGCCGTCATAGGCGGGCACCACGCCAGCAGGCAGCGATTGCCTGATCACCTCATAATCGACATCGGCGGTCATGTTGGTGATGACCGCGTGCTTCGGCTTGAAGCGCTCGATCCAGGACAGCGCATCATTGATGCTGAAATGGCTGACATGGCTGGTGTAGCGCAGGCCGTCGACGATCCACAGGTCGAGATTTTCCAGCGCGCCCCAGCTCTCGCGCGGGATGTCATTGAGGTCGGGCGTGTAGGCGGCATCCCCGATGCGATAGCCGAGCGCGGGAATGGCGCCGTGCTGTACCAGGAAGGCTGTCATCGTCACGGCGCCGCCCTTCCCCAGAATGGTCTGGCTCTCGCCCGCTTCGATCGAATGCCGGGTCAGGATCGGCGGGTAGTCGCTGCCCTCAGGCGAAATGAAGCAGTAGGAGAACCGCGCCATGATGTCCTTGGCGGTCGACAGGTTGAAATAGGTCGGGATACGGCGGCGCATGTGCATGACGACCGAACGCAGGTCGTCCATGCCGTGGGTCTGGTCCGCGTGCTCGTGGGTCAGGAACACCGCGTCGATGTGGTCGACATTGGTCGAGAGCAGTTGCTCGCGCAGGTCCGGCGAGGTATCGATCACGATCCGCGTGGTGCCGTGCTCGGACTTCCGTTCGACCAGCAGCGAGCAGCGGCGGCGGCGGTTCTTCGGATTGCTGGGGTCGCAGGCGCCCCAACCGAGGGCCGGGCGCGGCACGCCGGCGGAAGAGCCACAGCCCAGGATCGTCAGCGTCAGCGTCATGCGGCTTCCACTCTCAAGCTTTCACCTTGGAGAACAGGCGGAAGAAGTTTTCGCTCGTTTGGCGTGATATCTCATCGAATGACACGCCGCGCGTCTCGGCGAGCACTTTGGCGACCTCGACCACATAGGCCGGCTCGTTGCGCTTGCCCCGGAACTTGCCCGGCGCAAGATAGGGCGAGTCTGTTTCGACCAGAATACGGTCCGGCGGCAGCTCGGCCGCGAGCGCGCGCAGGGCCTCTGACTTCTTGAAAGTCAGGATGCCCGTGAAGCCGATATAGAGCCCGAGCGACACCGCCTTCAGCGCGAGCTCGCGCCCGCCGGTGTAACAATGCAGCACGGCGCGAAACGATCCGCGTGCCGCCTCCTCTTCCAGGATGCGGGCGCAATCCGCGTCGGCCTCGCGGGTGTGGATCACGAGCGGCAGGCCGGTTGAGCGCGCCGCGGCGATATGGGCACGAAAGCCCCTCGCCTGCGCTTCCGGCGAGCCGTTGTCGTAGAAATAGTCGAGCCCGGCCTCGCCGAGCGCGACGACCTTGGGATGCCCGGTGAGCGCGATCAGTTCGTCCGGCGTGATGCCGTCCTCCTCATCCGCATGATGCGGATGGGTGCCGACCGAGCAGTAGACGTCCTCGTAGCGCTCGGCGATGGGCAGAAGCTGGTTCAGCTTACGCACACGCGTCGAGATCGTGACCATGCGGGTGATGCCGGCCGCTCGAGCGCGCGACACGATCCCGTCGAGATCTTCCGTAAAGTCGGGAAAATCCAGATGGCAGTGACTGTCGACCAGCATCGTCGAAACGCCTCAGGCCGCCGGCTCGATGTAGCGCGGGAATGCCGGCGTCGGCGCCGGCAGCGTCGAGCCCGGCGCGATCCGCTTCGCACCGCCGAGCATGGCGAAATTGCGCTCGCCTTCGGGGATACCGAGGCTGTCGAGCAGCTTGCCCGATGCAGTCGGCATCGCCGGCTGGGCCAGGATCGCGATCTGGCGCACCACCTCGGCGGTGACATAGAGCACCGTCTTCTGTCTGGCAGGATCGGTCTTGGCCAGCGCCCACGGCGCCTCGCCCGCGAAATAGCGGTTGGCCTCCGCGACCACGGCCCACACGGCGTTGAGCCACTGATGGATCTGCTGCGTCGCCATCGCCTCACGCGATGCGGCAATCATGCCATCGGCCATCGCCAGGATCGCCTTGTCGTTTTCGCTGAACTCGCCGGGCTCGGGCAGCACGCCGCCGAGCTGTTTGGCGATCATCGACAGCGAGCGCTGCGCGAGATTGCCGAGATCGTTGGCGAGGTCGGCATTGATGCGCGCGACGATGGCCTCGTGGTTGTAGTTGCCGTCCTGCCCGAACGGCACCTCGCGCAGGAAGAAATAGCGCATCTGGTCGACGCCGTACTGCTCGGCGAGGTTGAAGGGGTCCACGACGTTGCCGACCGACTTGGACATTTTCTCGCCCCGGTTGAACAGGAAGCCGTGGGCATAGACCCGCTTCGGCACGGGAATGCCGGCCGAGATCAGGAACGCGGGCCAGTACACCGCGTGGAAACGGATGATGTCCTTGCCGATGATGTGCACGTCGGCCGGCCAGTAGCGCCAGTTGCCGTCGCTCTCGTCGGGAAAGCCGACCCCGGTGATGTAGTTGGTGAGCGCGTCGACCCAGACGTACATCACGTGCTCCTCGTCGCCAGGCACCTTGACGCCCCAGTCGAACGTGGTGCGCGAGATCGAGAGATCGCGCAAGCCACCCCTGACGAAGCTTACCACCTCGTTGCGGCGCGAATCCGGACCGATGAAATCGGGATTGTCCGTGTACAGCTTCAGGAGCTTGTCCTGATAGGCCGACAGGCGAAAGAAGTAGCTCTTCTCCTCCACCCACTCGACCGGCGTGCCCTGCGGCCCGAGGCGCACGCCGTCGTCGTTCAGGCGCGTCTCGTCCTCGGCGTAATACGCCTCATCGCGTACCGAGTACCAGCCGGAATAGATATCGGCATAGACGTCGCCGTTCGCCTCCATGCGGCGCCAGATCTCCTGGGTCGAGCGATGGTGCTGCTCCTCGGTGGTGCGGATGAAGCGGTCGAACGACACGTTCAGACGCTCATCCATCTCCTTGAAGCGGCCGGCATTGCGGGCCGCGAGCGCGGCCGGCGTCAGGCCTTCGTTCTGTGCGGTCTGGACCATCTTCAGACCGTGCTCGTCGGTGCCGGTCAGGAAGAACACGTCCTTGCCGTCGAGCCGCGCAAAGCGCGCCAGCGCGTCGGTTGCGATCGCCTCATAGGCGTGGCCGATATGGGGGCTGCCATTGGGATAGGCGATCGCGGTCGTGATGTAGAAGACGTTGTCGCGCGCGGGCGCAGCAACGGAAGCCGTGGCTTGCGGAGCTGCGGCGGGCTTCGTCGCAGGCGGAGTCTTCGGTGTCGAAGACTTGGGCTTCGATACCTTGGGCTTCGACACCTTGGGGTTCTTAACCTTCGGCGGCGTGGCGACAGGAGCCGGAACGGCGACCACGGCAGTCGCAGCCGGCTTCTTCGCGACCTTCTTCGCGGGAGCCTTGGGCGGCTTTTTGGCAGCGCTGTTCTTCGACGCCTTGTTCTTCGTCACGGCCTTCTTTGCAGCGGCTTTCTTGGCCTTCTTCGCGGTCTTGGACGCACGCGCCTTCACGGCCTTCTTCGCGGCTTTCTTTTCGGCCTTCTTGGCAGCCTTTTTCCTGCTGCTCTTGCCCTTGACGGTTTTCTTAGCTCGCGTTGCCACGACGAATTCCTTTACCGGCTTCTCGAAATTTGGAAACGAACCTGCGTTAGGTCATTGTTTTGAGCATGATCGTTTCGGAAAACGCTCCACACTTTTCCGGATCATGCTCTAGCGCATTGCGTCCGCCAGCCAGCCGAACACCGAGAAAACCAAGGGCTTTCGCTCCAGATTGTAGATTTCGGTGTCGCGCGCGGCGCGGACGATCTTTTCCCATACCTCAGCTAGGCGCGCAAGGCGCGGCAGGTTCTGGTTGGCATTGGCTTCGTCCGCATGCAGACGCTCCGCGATCCAGCGGTCGATGCCATCGATGAAGGCCGCGAGCGCGACGCGGTCGCTGGTGCCAAGCGAATCCCCGAGCATGTGCAGTTCGCGCGGGTCGACCTGCGGCAAACGCGCCAGCAGCGCCGCCGTGCGCTGCTGCAGTTTCAGGGCGTCTCCACCAAGCAACGTCAGGGCGCGCGCGACGCTACCCTCGGAGGCCTCCGCGGCCTCGCGCAGCGCCAGATCGGTCGGCGCAAGGTCGGCGGCTGCAGCTGCTGCACCGATCACCTCGTCCGTCGCGAGCGGCCGCAGGCGCAACTTGCGGCAACGCGACTGGATCGTGGCGAGCACGCGCGCGGGCGCGTGGCTCACCAGCAGGAACAGCGATTGCTGCGGCGGTTCCTCAAGGATCTTCAGAAGCGCGTTGGCCGCATTCGGATTGAGCTCGTCGACGGTGTCGACGATGCAGACCCGCCAGCCTTCAGCAGCCGCCGTCGAGCCGAAGAAGCCGATCGTCTCGCGCGTCTCATCGACGGTGATGACGGTGCGCATCACACCGCGGTCGTTGGCAGTGCGCTCCAGTGTCAGCAGCCCCCCATGCGAGCCGGCCGCGACCTGCCGCGGCACGGCGTCATCGGGATCAATCGCGAGGTTTTCGGCGCTCTGCACGGTCGGCGAAAGCGGCTGGCCGTGCGCCAGCACGAAGCGCGCCATGCGATAGGCGAGCGTCGCCTTGCCGATGCCTTGCGGTCCCCCGATCAGCCAGGCGTGCGGAATCCGGCCGCTGCGATAGGCCGTCAGCAGCGCCGTCTCGGCCTCGCGATGGCCGAACAGAAGGCTCGTCTCGCGCGGATGGGGGATGGCGGTCTCACGCTCGGCCTGACGCGGGCTCATGCTGAGATCACCGAGGCGGTCGTGGGAAGAAGACGCTCGCGCAACGCGGTCCAGACGCGGTCTGCGACCGTATCAGGATCGGAGTTGGCGTCGATCAGCACGCAGCGCGCAGGCTCTTCCGCCGCGATCTTGCGATAGGCTTCGCGCAGACCCTGATGAAAGCTGAGCTGCTCGCTCTCGAACCGGTCGGGCGTGCCAGCGCCGCGGCGCACCGCGGCACGCTGCAAGCCGATCTCGACCGGCAGGTCGAGGATGATGGTGAGATCCGGCTTGAGATCGCCGATGGTGACGCGCTGCATCGCGTTGATCAGACCGATCGGGACGCGGCCGAGGCTGCCCTGATACGCCAGCGTCGAGTCCGCAAAGCGATCACAGAGGACCCACGCGCCCTGGTTCAGAGCGGGCTGGATCACGGTGCGGACATGATCGTCGCGCGCGGCGGCAAACAGCAGCGTCTCGGCCTCGGGCCCGAGCAGCTTGCCCATCCCTGACAGCACCAGGTGACGCATGATCTCGGCGCCCGGCGAGCCCCCCGGCTCGCGAGTGACGAGGATGCGCATCCGTGCCGCCTTGAGGCGGTCGGCGAGCTTCTTGATCTGGGTCGACTTGCCCGTCCCCTCGCCGCCTTCAAAGGTGATGAAGCGTCCGCGTCCGGACGGTCGTTGTACCGCGCTCTCACTCATGATCAGAGCTTCTCGGCGCCCGCGCGGAACATGCCGATCACAAGCTCGCTGGCACCGTCGATCGCGCGCCGCATGGTCGAGCCGGTGCCGATCGCTTCACCTGCATAGACCGGCGTCTCCACCGCGATGTTGCCGCCACGCCAGACCTTGACCACGCCGACCTGCTGACCGGCCTCGACCGGCGCCCGTACCGGACCTTTATAGACGACGCGCGCAATCAGCTTGTCGCTGCCGTTCTTGTGTACCATCACCTTCACGGGCGTCTTGGCGACGAGCTTCACCGAGCGACTTTCACCACCGAAGACTTTTGCGTAGCCGACCGGCTGGTCGGCCGCGATCAGGGTGCGGGTCTCGAAGTTGCGAAAACCCCATTCCAGCATTTTCTTGGCTTCGGTGGCGCGATCCTCGGGGTCTTCCAGCCCGTTGACGACGACGATCAGCCGGGTGCCGTTCTGCACCGCAGACCCGACCATGCCGTAGCCACCTTCCTTGGTGTAGCCGGTCTTGAGGCCGTCAGCGCCTTCCATCGAATTCAGCAGCGGATTGCGGTTGGGCTGACGGATCTTGTTCCAGGTGTACTCCTTCTCGCCGAACAGTTTGTAGAACTCCGGAAAGTCCAGGATGATGTGCCGGGCGAGGATGCCGAGCTCCCGCACTGTCATCTTGTTGCCGGGATCGGGCAGACCGTTGGAATTGGCGAAGGTCGATTTGGTGAGGCCGAGCTCGCGGGCCCGCTTGGTCATGAAGTCGGCGGCGAAGATCCGCTCGTTGCCCGCCATGGCTTCGGCGAGCGCAATGCAGGCGTCATTGCCGCTCTGGATGATCGCGCCATGCAGGAGATCGTCGACCGACACCTTGCTGTTGATGGCGGCGAACATGGTCGAGCCGCCGGAGGGCGCCCCGCCCCTGCGCCAAGCGTTCTCGCTGATCCGGTACTCGTCGGTGAGCTTGATGTCGCCTTTCTTTATGGCGTTGAACACGACTTCCGCCGTCATCAGCTTCATCATGCTGGACGGCGCGCGCAGCTCGTCGGCATTCTTCTCGAACAGCACACTGCCGCTGGACGCCTCGATCAGGATCGCGGTGGGCGCATCGCCGTCGAACCCCGCATCTTCCGTCTTCTTGGCGCCCTGGACGCTCTGGTTGGCCGCATAGAGCGCCCCGCCCCAACCGATCCCCGCCACCAGAATGGCAGCGATCAGCCCGCGCGCCATCCCTCCGGCGGTGAGCCGGCTGCGGCGGAGCGAACAAAGACGAAATGCCATGGCCAACCCCTGAGAGCGGCGTTCTAACAGCTGGATCCGGTGCGAACAACACGAGGCTGGCGCCGGCGGCGGAGTTTGCATGATTCTCGTCACGACCCTATCGTGACACCTTATATTTATCGACCAAACCCCTGAAACAAGGCGGAAAAGCGATGTCCTCCACTCGCACCATCAAGGCCAACGGGATCGATCTGTACATCCGCGAAGCCGGCCAGGGTCCGCTGGTCGTGCTCTGCCACGGCTGGCCGGAACTGTCCTACTCCTGGCGCCACCAGATCCCGGCGCTGGCGGATGCCGGGTTTCACGTCGTCGCTCCCGACATGCGCGGCTATGGCCAGAGCGTGGCGCCGGCCGAGGTGAACGCCTACTCGATCTTCGACACCGTCGGTGACGTCGTTGGTCTCGTCCAGGCGGTCGGCGAAACCAAGGCCATGGTGGTTGGCCACGATTGGGGTGCGCCGGTGGCCTGGCATGCGGCGCTGTTTCGGCCCGACATCTTCACGGCGGTGGCGGGCCTGAGCGTGCCGCCGCCATTCCGCGGCCGCGGCAGGCCGCTCGACCTGCTGCGCGAGGGCGGCGTGACCAACTTCTACTGGCAGTATTTCCAGGCGCCGGGCGTCGCGGAGGCGGAGCTCGAGCGAGACGTCGCCCGCACCATGCGCATCGTGCTCGGCGGACGTGGCCTCGCCGATCCCACCGCCGCCATGTTCGTGCAGGAGGGCAAGGGCTTTCTCGGCCACGCGACCGCTGCAGAACCGCTGCCCGCCTGGCTCAGCGAGGCCGACCTCGCCTATTTCACCGACGCCTTCCGCAAGTCGGGCTTCCGCGGCGGGCTGAACTGGTATCGCAACCTCGACCGCAACTGGGAGCTGACGGCGCCTTGGCAGGATGCACAGATCCACCAGCCATCCCTCTTCATTGCCGGTTCGAAAGACGCCGTCATCACCGGGCTGATCGGAGCCAAGCGCGTCAAGGAACTCGAGCGCGTGCTGCCCAATCTAACGCAGAAGCTGATCATCGAGGGCGCTGGCCATTGGGTGCAGCAGGAGCGGCCCGAGGAAGTCAATGCGGCGCTGGCGGACTTCCTGCGTGGGGCGGCGACGCGCTAAAGCAGGACGAGATTTGGATCACTCGTCATCACGTTTGGGTTTGCGCATGATCTTGCGGAGAACCCCGTCGCACTTTCCCGGATCATGCATTAGGCAGCGAGATCCTTCCGCATCGCGACGTGTGCGGCGCCCACCGGACCGGGATCGGCAAATCCTTGCCGGCGGTAAAACCGCGGCCGGCCTGGTTGCCTGCCAGCGCCGTCAGCGTCAGCGCCGAGACGCCCCTTCCGGGTTCAGTAAAGACCGCGCCCGCTGAGGATGCTGCGGGCTTCGGCGGCGCCGTCCGAGGCATAGGCGGCAGACGGAGCGCTCTCGGTGCTATAGCGACCGCCATCGTCATAGGACACGGCGCGCGCGTTCTGGAGCGCCCGGCCCCGGCTGCGGCTCGAAGCCGACATCTCCGAGGTCGCATTGAGCGAGGCCATGTCGGCGGCGGTGTTGCCGAGATTGTAGGGCCGCCCCTCCGGCATCGGAACCTCGCCGCGAATGGCGCCGCGGGTCGATGAAGGCAGCTCCGGCACGAAGGGCTTCGCCGCAGCGACCCGGACCATCGAGGGCGACGGCGCCGGGATGCCGGTGCGCAGTGTCGCCATCAGCTGACGGTCGTCGGAGCCCTCGAGCGGCGCCCGGCCGACGTATTCGACGCGCACCCTGGCGACGCCGTTTCCTTTGAATTCAAGTAGTTCGGCGGCCTTGTTCGAGACGTCGATGAGCCGGTTGCCGTGATAGGGCCCGCGGTCATTGACGCGGACGATCAGCGACTTGCCGTTCGACACGTTGGTCACCCGCGCATAGGACGGCATCGGCAGGGTCGGATGCGCCGCGGTCAGTGAGCCCATATCGAACACTTCGCCATTGGCAGTCAGACGGCCGTGGAAGTCATCGCCATACCAGGACGCCAGGCCCTCGGCGCGATAGTTGACGTCCTCCTCCGGCACGTAGGTCCTGCCGGCCACCACATAGGGCTTGCCGACGCGGTAGGTGCCGCCGCCCTTCGGGACCGGATCACCCCAGGCCACGACCCGGGGACTCGAGGACACGCCGTATTTCGGATCGACGCGGCTGGCGAATTTGTTGGACGACGCGCAATTGGCGAGCGCGAGGCAGGTCGCGGCCGCCGCAATCCCGCGCGCGGCCCGCAAAACCGAATCTGACCGTCGGATCCCCATTCGCCCCAAATACCATTCTGCCGGAGGCGTACCCAGCCCGCTTGGGTGACGGGCACGCGCTGTCCGGTCCTTTGCTCCGAGGCGGCCCACCACCGCATCGGATGCGGTAACGATAACGCAACCCGAACACGGCGGAAATGGGGAGCCCGCGGCGATCACGCCGGGATGGTAAACACGCCGTTCGTTTGTCCCCGTTGATCTACGGAGCGCAGGCCCCCTGCTCTGTGCCACTCCCGGACATTCTGTTGCGCCAAATCCTCACCCCACCCCCATTGTCACGCCGCTCACTGGAATTCTTTTGACTGTGCAAGGCCGCACGCGTTCTCTCGCATGCAACGGCGGGATCTGGAATTTAACGATGATCGAGACGGTTTCGGCACTGATGGGTCTGGTTAGCGCGGGGATTTTCCTGGCCCATGCGTTCGAAGGTTACCGGACGAGGGCCTGAAGGCACTCGCACGGACGGCAAGCATCACCTCTTTCAGGGCGGCACGTTCGGACGGTTTTGATCGATCCGAGCGGGCATCGAAGACGAGAGCGACAGGTGTCCCATGCGCAATCATGACCTCGTATCCGATGGCTTCCTGGTATTGACCGCAGGCGGTCTGGTGCTGTTGTGCTCGAGCCTGGTGGCACTGGCCTTCGCCTGAGCATCACCACGCCTTTCCTGACCTCTGGCACAGCTACACCGCGACGCAGCGTGCCATCCGTTCTGGATTGCCCTGCTCTCTTTTAGTTGATTGAATTTCTGCGTTTGGCGCCTCGACCTATTTCAAGAGGCCATCACCAACGAAGGTGACGCAAATGCTTGCTGAGAAATTTTTTCTGGTTCTGGAATCGCTGATCCGCGGCGATCGCACCTATCCCGATGGAAGCCCTCGTACCATCAGCACCTCCCCCCACGTGCCGGTGAAGCTGCCGGGTCAGAAATAACCGGCGCTCTGGAGCGCCAGTCACTTGCTCAGCGCAGGCCGAGCAGCGACCGGCGATAGAGGCCCTCGCGGGCTTCGCTGAGGCAGACGAAGCTGCCATCAAAACCCTGGCCGTAGCGCTTCTGGCCCCTGGCGTAGTAGACGCCCTTCCTGAAATCCAGCCAGACCACCTGGTCATGCGGACAATGGCGCTGGGCCTGCGCCTCGTAGCGAAACGGCGTCAGCGGCGTCGCCGACACCCCGCGGGCACCGAGCATCATGGCCACAACAAGCGCGATTCTCCCAAGCACGCCGCCAAAGCTGTTCGGCACGTCACTCCTCCTTGATTCTGGCCGTCGCCCGACGGCCGCGTCCACGCTAGCATGAAACGGCGCGATCGCCGCCAAGCCTTGCCAAGCGCACGCACGTCTTCCGCCGGCCATCTTGTCGGGGTACAGAAAAGCGAAATCGTCTCTGCTCGCGAGGATGCTGCCTGAATGTCGGTTGAGCCTGAGCCAAGGACCGGACCCCGCCTGACCTCGCCGCGGCTCGGCGTGCTGCCGATGATCATCTTCGGCTCGCGCTGGCTGCAGCTGCCGCTCTATCTCGGGCTGATCGTGGCGCAATGCGTGTACATCGCGCTGTTCCTGAAGGAGCTCTGGCATCTCTCCTGGCACGCCCTCGATCTCACCGAACAGCAGATCATGATGAGCGTGCTGGCGCTGATCGACGTCGTGATGATCTCCAACCTGCTGGTGATGGTCATCGTCGGCGGCTACGAGACGTTCGTCTCGCGGCTCGACCTCCAGGGCCACCCGGACGAGCCGGAATGGCTCGGCCACGTCAATGCGAGCGTGCTGAAGATCAAGCTCGCCATGGCCATCATCGGCATCTCCTCGATCGCGCTGCTGCGCACCTTCATCGAGGCCGGCAATCTCGGCTCGAGCCGCGCCGGCTTCACCGAGACCGGCGTGATGTGGCAGGTGCTGATCCACATCACCTTCATCGTCTCGGCGCTCGGAATTGCCTATGTCGACAAGCTCAGCGATTCCGGAATGCGCGGACACGCCGAGTGAGGCGTTCGATTGGCGATGCACGGTCTGATCCGGAGTCCCCATGCCCGCTGACGATATCTGCTTCAGGCCCGCCCGCCTGGACGACGCGGAGACCGTGTTTGAGATCACCAAGGCCTCGATCGCGGGTCTTTCGCGCGGATGCTATTCACCGGCGCAGGTCGAGAACTGGATGGGGGACCGGACGCCCCGGTTCTACGAAGAGCTCATCGCCAAGGGGCGAATGAGCGTCTGTGTTCGCAACGACGTCGTCATCGGCTTCGTCGATGCCGAGCCCGGCGAGGTCACCCGATTGTTCGTGCTGCCCGCGGCGGCGGGCTCCGGCGTGGGGCAGCGGCTGCTCGACATCGGCGTGGCCCAGGCGCGGCTCGGCCACAGCGGGCCGATCCGCCTCGAAGCCACGATCAACGCCGAATCCTTCTACCGACGTTACGGTTTCAGAAGCATGGGTCGGGGACAGTTCTCTCACGGCCTCGGCGGCGAGCCTATCGAGATCATCCACATGGCGCTGTGAGCGCCATGCCGCGCGGCGCTCACTCCTTTGCTTCGAGTTGCTTCATGGCCTGATGCAGGCATTCCTGGAGCTTCTCGGCGACCTGCTCGCGCGCCACCCCCTTGCCGGCAAGATCGCCCGACACCTTGTCCAGGACCTCGTCGAGCGCCCGGCTCTCCAGATGGTCCGTCACCAGCGCCGCCGCGTAGTTGGCTGCGGCATCGCCGCTAAGGCCGAGTTGGCTGGCGGCCCACAGTCCAAGCAGCTTGTTGGACCGGGCCGTCACCTTGAACATGAGCTCCTCGTCGTGGGCGAATTTGGCCTCGAAGCCCTGCTCGCGCTTGTCGAACGTGGTCATGGTCGGCTCCATTGCGTTGTCACTGAAGGGGATCGGATTGCCGGAAGCGAACGTCTCCGTATTTCGCGTGACTTGAGGATCATTTGAAGCTTCCGGCGGAACGCAAACGCCGTCAAGCCTGCCGCATGCAACAGGCGCGTGTGTTCAGCGCCGCCGCCAGCTCCGTGTCAGCCAGATCAGCTACTGGAGGATGTTAAGCACTTATTAAGTAGACTCAGCCCGCATCGCCGGGGGCATCGAGATCTGACGCATGAACAGAGAACTGCGCGAGTTTCGGCGGCTTGAACGCCTCTGCCTGGAGCAGGCCGCCCTTTCCACCATAGACCTGGCACGAAGCGGGTTGCTCAAGGTCGCGAACGATTGCCGGATTGCGTCCGAAGCCACCCGTGCATTCGCTGGCCCTGAACGAGAAGGGCTCTCCAAGCGGCACTAGGCGTCGGCGACCGACCCGGGCGATATCGGCGGGCTGCGACCGGTGCGTTCAGCCCTTCGCGGCGGCAGCTTCACGTGCGAGCCGCTCGGCCTTCAGCCGTTCCTTGTTGGCGTAAAACGCCTTCTGCGCCGCTTCGTGGTCGCGCATGGCCTTGTCGGCCTCGATCCGGCGAGCCGCATCGCGCGCCTGGCGCTGTTCGGGGGTCAGGGGTTTGCGTCGGAAGGAAAGGTCTTCAGTCATGGCGAGACAACGCGGAGGTGAGGAATGAGTTCCGCGTGCCGCATCCCGCGTGTGGCAGCGCAAGCCGAAATGCCTGCCTTTTCAAGGTTTTCTGGGCAGAATCTCGCGCCCACACCGGCCGGCCGCCGAAAGCGGAATCGCCAGCGAGGCAAGGCCGTGGCGAGGAACTGCCAGACGAGATCCGATAACGGTCCGGTGAAGGAAACAACTTGCCTCCCGGCTCGAAGCATCCCGGAAACAGAACGCCCCTAGTTTTCACCGCAGGAGTTTGAGGGGAGACCGACGATGATTGCTCTTAAGGTGATTGTTCTTACGCTCGGTGCTGGAATTGCTTTGTGGATGTACTCAGGCGAACTCGGCGCCGATGTCGTGCTTGCCATCCTGGCCTGCCTCGCATGATGAGAAAGAACCTTTGGTAAGGCCCGGGGATTTTTCGGCGAGGTGATTCGGGATCGCCGCGCCGGCCCGACTCTCCTCTCGATGTTCGCGAAACCATCAGTGATCGGCGACCTGCGCCGCAACCGGACTGACGTGCTCCGCAGTCACAAACGATCCCATCATAAAACGGCCCCGCTCTCTCCGGGCAGAGAAAGCGAGGCCGTGCATTCCCGATATGCGGCCGATAGGGGCTTGCAATGGACACCGGCCGCACAGTGGAGCTTACATGATTCCCGACCGGAAACTGCCAGTTTTTCCCGATCACCGGCTCATCAGGAACCTTGCCAGCGCACTCGAATTCACACGCGATGAAGCGTATGGTTTTCGGGCTTGCGGCGCTTTGCGGCACGCTGCTTTTGGCGCTGGTCTGGCTGGGCCAGCACGAACGCGAGGCAGCCATTGAGCGACTGGAGAGGTACGAGTTCTCGCCTCGCTGACACGCAAACAGCGCCCCTTGGTGTCGGAGCACTGTGACGGCAGTGACGGTCGATGCGGTATGGCAGGAGCCACGCACCGCTAACGCACGAAGCGTCGTTCTATGGTCTTCCCCTTTTTTGCCCCGGATTGTTGATGGCGGCGTGCGCGGAAGCCAAGGCGTCGACACGCGAACTGAGCGCCCCCAGCTGATCGGACAACAGCTTCCGCTCGCCGCCTTGCGATGCCACTCTGCGTTGCAGATCCGCGACCTCGTCGGCGAGCTTCTGCTGGCTCGCTTGATTGTCCCTCACCGTGTCCTCAAGGCGGCCAAGAGTCTGCCGTGCCCGAGCCACGTCATTGGCGGGTTGAGACATCCCCTGGGCAACTGATGCAGCTTGCAGCGCATTGATCTTTCGATCGAGCGAAAAGTAAACGCCGCCGGCCAGGACAACAGCCATCACGACGACAAGCCACGGCAAGTACGATCGACTTGTACCCGCTTCCTCAGACATCCGCCGTTCCCTTGAATTGCCACGCCGACCAACACACGAGATCCAACTTGGTTGCGCCGGCCGTGTTGCTGACCTGCCCCTCTGCCCGCGGAATCTCCCGCATTGGTGCGCTCAGCCACAGGGCCATGTGCCCTCCGGTGGCAGATCACCGACAGATCGACAAATTGTGGCGCACCTGGGTTGCCGCTGTGATCGACCCGTTCGCCACCGCACGTCCGCCAACGAGATCGAGCGCGCTTCCTCCGCCCGGCTGCCGCACCCGCGGTGCGTGAGGTCGTGCCGGATTTCGCGAGCGACAGGCGCCCGCAGTCCGCGAGGTCGCGCGCACATTGGCGTCCAGGACTGAACCACCCTGTACCTAAGGGCAGGTTCGCTTGCAGGTTGATATTTGATAATGCGGGAACTTTCGGCAATTAGGTGCATTGCCTTTGCTGCTGATGTCGTCATCTCTCCGGTCTGAGGAACTGCCGGTGAACCGGGAATTAAAGGAATTCCTCAGGCTCGAACGCACTTGCAGAGAGCACGCGGCCATTGCTTCCTTCGAGCTCGAGCGCGAGGGCCTCCTCAAGGTGGCAGAGTATTATCGGAAAGCTATCGAAGCCCTGGAACGCCGCCCCACCGCCGACAGCCCCCGTAAATTTCCCCTGCCAACGCGGCGCGGCCGCCCCTTGTGAATAAGCGGAAGGCGCGCCCAAATCGGCGACCAGGCGCAAGCCCAACAAGGACGCCGAGGCGCCCCATTGCCCGGTTTCACCGCGCTTGCGGTGGGCTTTCTCAGGCCGTAAGAGACGTCTATCCGTAACATGTCCAGAATCGCGGACTGTTCGCATCGTGCTCGACGGGATCAGCCCTGAATGGTTGAAACTATTGCACTGGAAGGGTGGCCGAGCGGTTTAAGGCACCGGTCTTGAAAACCGGCGTGCCCGCAAGGGTACCGTGGGTTCGAATCCCACCCCTTCCGCTCCCTGCTAGTCCTAATCCGTCCTAATCCGTCTTTCCGTGTCGAACATGTACTTGATCTAAAAGCGCTTTTCGAACATTTCTGTTCGATGACGTCCGACGCTGCAAGACCATAGCCACGCTATGGCCGTGGGTTGGGATGTGGGTTTAGGGGGACACCCGGAGTGGTAGATGCACCAAATCCTGAAAGCGAAAGAGGTCAAAAACGCAAAACCGGGCGACCGTCTGTCTGACGGCGACGGACTTCGCCTGGACCTCGACAAGAACGGGAAGGCAAGCTGGATCTTCCGTTTCAAGTCACCCAAAACCAGCAAGGAAAGGCTCATGGGGCTCGGTCCTCTGAGGGACGTGAGCTTGGCACAGGCGCGCGAAGGCGCCAGCGCCGCTCGGGCTCTGGTCCGAAACAACAAAGATCCGATCGAACATCGCAAGGAGGATCGAGCCAAGGCGAAGGCAGAAGCAGCGGGAACGATCACCTTCGAGGCTTACGCCAAGCGGTACATCAGCGGCAAGGAGACCGCTTGGAAAAACGAAAAGCACCGGCAGCAATGGTCAAACAGCCTCGGTGATTATGCTTATCCGACTATCGGTCACATTGCTGTTCCAGCCCTCGATACCGAGCTGGTCCTGAGGGTTCTAAGCCCGATCTGGAACATCAAGAAAGAAACCGCACGTCGCGTCCGCGAAACGGCGCTCGCGGCGTAACTGGAATTTCCGCATTGTTGAACCAAAGGATCCGCGGCAAGCGCCGCCCCGTTGAGAAGCCGATGCCGGCGCCGCTCGAGAAGTCGCTTGGAATCGACCAGTTCAGGAAAACACCGTGAATCTGCAACAGCTCAAAGCAGAGCGCGCCGCGGCCGGCGCAGCCTACCTCGAACCGCTCGCCTTTTCGCGAGGCGTGGGCTCGTCTGGCTGCGATTGATCGCACCTTGGCAAACCAAGACGTCGCGCAGGGTGAGGCGATCCGGTCCTGGCGCGCTTCGCTTCGCGCAAAGGACCCAACGATGGACTGCGGGCACTCCAGCACAGCCCGTCCATGCACAGTAAGCGCCGAACCAGCTAGGCTTATCGCGGGCGTGTTGGTGGTGATAGCTCACTGACGGTTGGCCGAGATCAGCAATTTTTTGGCGCGCCCTCGCAAGAAAGCCGCGCGCTGACCGCTTACCGTGCCTCCATGAGACGGCCTCGTACCGGTAGCAGCTGTAGCCGCGCTCGCGCTTATCGCGTGGGGCTGGCAAGCGATGCCAAAAGCGTCCTCCTTAGCCGTGCTAGGGTACCCCGATAACGCGTGTCGCTGCCAAGGGTGCGGCTGTAAGGGCGGATCGGGTTGGCGCTCAACATGGGGCCAATGCGTATCTCGCGCTAATGTGACCAAAATCTGCGGCTCGCCACCGGGCACGAAATGCACTTATGAGGGCGCGCAACAGGTGTGCCCCCGACCAGGCCATTGATCTGACAGCCAAGCTCACTGGAACCCAGTCGGGAAAAGTGGCAAGTTGCTTGGCTTTCTTTTTGAATGAGAGAGCATTGCTGGAGGCCTCGGCGCACCCCGCTACATCGCCGGTAGCTGAAAGCATTGCTGGGGGCCAGGAAATGATGCCAATCTTAGTCGCGTTCGGCCTAGCGATGCTCACCATCGGTTCTTATCAGGCGTTCTCCATGTTCCGAGATGGCTCATTTCGAGCTCGCGGCAACCGCCTGATCAGGCGCGCAGCGCATCCCCTAACATGGTGGATGAACTTCACTGGCTTGCTGCTCTTTAATTGCATCGGATTGGCATTGATTTGTTGGGCGTTGCTCCCCGATTCGTAAAATGCAGGTGAACGCTTATGTTCCGTCCCATGCTGCATGGCGTACGAGGCTCTGCCTGGCTACAGTCGGCAAGCAGGTCCCCGACCGGACACGCCTCGCCGTCCCGACAGGAAAGGCGGCCCGCCTCATAGTCGGGTCCCAACGAAGGCGACCGATGGATTTCATCGAAGTCTCCACCGCAATGCGACGACCCGGCACACTGCCCCCGCCGAAACGTGTGCCGGGCCTAGCCAGTCCGCCCGCTGGTCGAATCTGACCGGCTAGCGACGATCTTGGGGCGTAATTGCGACTTTGAAAATTGCTCGACTGCAACACTCGATAGCTTTTTGCGAGAAGCAGCCGCTGCGGAATTGTGCCATGCATCGGCCGCCAGCAGGCCAGAATCGCAACTGCAATTAAGCGCGTCTAGGATGCGGTCGGTTTCCGCGCTGGTTCGATCGAAGTCCGAGACTCCCGCTCCATCGCTAAATCAGCCCCCAGCCCCAGCGATGGAGCGGGGCAGGATTCGGAAATCGTCACAACACAGGAACTCTCGGCTCGGTTTGCTCCGCCGTCCCGGGACTGCACCAGATCAGCGAGTCTGGCTTTCGCTCGATCTATTCTGCGAAGCATTTCTGCCTGCCGCATGCAGAAGGCGGTTATGGTGAGGTCACGCCGCGCGGCCTGGACCTCGTGCAACGCATGATCGATGGACGCCGTAACATTGCAATCAATCACTGAATGCCCCTCGCTAGAGGAAAAGTGTGGGGCGGTTTTCCGAAAAGATCATGCTCAAACAATGACCCAAAGCGCGGTGGTGATTCAATCTAATTGAAGTGGACCCCATGCTGAGGACCACTGGGTCCGGTTTTTTAAGTGGAGCTGCTGCCGTTCGTTCTTCCCAGTAACTTTACGCTACTCTTGCCTGCTGCTGTTGTGGCTGTGGGGATGTGGGTAACGCGTAGCGTTGTCCAAGCTTCTCGCTTGCGAGAAGCGTCATATCCACAGCCTGTTCGCCGAATGCGCCGGTGGCACCGGCCCGCCAGACCGCCATCGGCGCGCGGTTTTCCAGCGCCTGATGAGGGCGCTGGAAATTGTAAAATTCGATCCATCGGGCGATTCCGGCTTTGGCCTTGTGGCCATCCGAATAACCCTTGAGATAGATGTCCTCGTATTTGAGCGAGCGCCACAGCCGCTCGATGAACACGTTGTCCATCCAGCGCCCACGACCGTCCATCGAGATCCTGACGCCGGTGGCGGCCAGCGTGCCGGTGAAGGCGGCGCTGGTGAACTGGCTACCCTGGTCGGTATTGAAGATCTCAGGCGGGCCGAAGCGCGCCAAGGCCTCTTCGAGCGCAGACACGCAGAACGATGTGTCCATCGTGTTCGACAGGCGCCAGGCCAGCACCGCACGGCTCGCCCAATCGATGATCGCCACCAGATATAGAAAGCCCTGGCCGATCGGCACATAGGTGATGTCGGCAGCCCACACTTGATTCGGTCGGTCGATCACCATATGGCGCAGGAGATACGGGAAGATCTTGTGTCCCGGCGCCGGCTTTGTGGTTCTGGGCTTTGGTCCCAGCGCCGCGATGCCCATCTTGCGCATCAACCGCTGCACGCGCTTGCGATTGATGCGACAGCCTTCGCCATTGAGGATCGCCGTCATCCGCCGCGAGCCCAGGAACGGCCAGGCCGTGAACAGCTCGTCGATCCGCCGCATCAGCTCAAGGTCGTTGTCATTGGCCGGCAGCGGCGACCGATACACGCTCGATCGCGCAACGCTCAGCAATTGGCATTGCCGGCGGATCGATAGACTCGCATGATCGCGCTGAAGCAATCCTCGGCGATCCGGCGCGCTCATCTTCCGGACCTCCTGGCTAAGAAATCCCGCTCAACCGTCAACTGTCCGATCTTGGCGTGGAGCTTCTCGACCTCCAGTTCGTGGGCTGCCTCGCCATCCCGACCAGCGCCCGCGTCGAACGCCCGAACCGCTTGATCCTGAAGCTGTTTCTTCCAGGCATAAATCTGATTCACATGCACCTGGTAGCGCTGTGCCAGATCCGTCACCGTTGATTGTTCTCGCAGCGCCTCCAAGGCGATCTTTGCCTTCAGCGCCGCATCGATTGTCCGTCTCGTCTTCTTCATGGTCCGCTCCGTTTATCAAAACGGAACGGCATCCGCACCACCTAAGCCGCCGGTCCAAAATCCGGGGTCCACCTCAAATCTCATCGCGCTGGACCTGGCGCATCCGGTTATGCCCCCGGCCACCAGACGCCGTCCAATGGACTAGCGCTGCGCTGAGGGCCCGGCATCCTTCTCTAGCTGATGCGATCCTTGTTCGGGACCGGGAGCTGCTTCACAATCCTGTGGCGAAGCTCCATCTTCCGGTGAAGAGGTTCGGATCAAGTGAACCCCACGCCTCTTCAGGGCAATCACGGCAAATCCCCACGCAAGGATCCAGCAAATGGACCACAGCAGAAAACCGTAACCCTTTCCGGCCACCAAGCCAGCTACAAACGAACACGCGTATGAGAAGAATGGCCATTTGCGGGGCCCTCCCACGGAGAGAACCGCTCCAAGCGAGACCAGAAACGGGGCGAAAGAGACGGCTATGACCCCAATCGTTTCGAGCGTGTCCATGGTGTGAGGCCACCCTACCAAGGAGTTTTCCTCAGCATAGTATTGAGCGGGACATGAACGAAGCTGGATCGATAGTTAACCTTGATAGGCGCAATGCAATCTATCTCAGTGCCTTTGAGCCAAGCCGGTACATACAAGTGAACCTCCTCCGAATTGATGGACACCCGTAGTAGGCTCGAAGAGCCAGGAGGTGTCGGATGGAAGGACGTCAACGTCGCTCGTTTACCGATGACTACAAGCGGCAAGCGGTTGATCTCGTAGCGTCTAGCGGTCGCTCGATCGGCTCGGTTGCCAAGGAACTTGGCTTGCGTGATTCCGTGCTACGGCGGTGGGTGGAGCAGCGAGGGGCCCGGCTGGAGCCGACGGCGGCGGCGCGGCGCCCCGCAACGCAGGCGACGCTGCCGTCGGCGGACCACGCGGCGGAGATCGCTCGTCTGCAGCGCGAGAACGACCGGCTGCGCATGGAGCGCGATATTTTAAAAAAGTCCATTGCGATCTTTGCTGGAGTTCAGAAATGAGATTTCGCTTCATCGAAGATCGCCGCGCCGACTATCCAGTGACGATCATGTGCGACGTGCTTGGCGTCTCGCCTGCTGGATATTACGCCTGGCGAGCGCGCCCTGAGAGCCAGCAGGCCATTGCCAACCGTGAGCTCGTCGACGACATCAAGCGGGTTCATCGCGACACAAACGGCCGCTACGGCAGCCCGCGCATCCATGCCGAGCTGAGAGCCCAAGGCCGTGGAGCGAGCCGTGGTCGCATCGAGCGGTTGATGCGTCGTCACGGTATCAGAGCCATCATGGCGAGGCCGCGACGGGTGCGCACCACCGACAGCCGTCACGATTTCCCGATCGCGGCGAACTTGCTCGAGCGCAACTTCGTCGCCGCCGCGCCGAACCGCATCTGGCTCGCCGACATCACCTATGTCCAGACTGATCAGGGCTGGCTCTATCTGGCCACGGTCATGGACCTCTACAGCCGCAAGATCGTCGGCTGGGCGATGGCGGATCATTTGCGCGCCGAGCTGCCTCTGGCGGCGTTGCGGATGGCAATCGCGGCGCAGCGGCCAAATGCCGGCCTGATCCACCATTCCGATCGCGGCGTTCAATATGCCTCGGCGGATTATCGCAAGCTGATGCAAGCCACCGGCCTCAGAGCCTCGATGAGCCGCAAGGGCGACTGCTATGACAATGCCCCGATGGAGAGCTTCTTTCACACGCTCAAGACGGAGCTCGTTCACCACCGGCACTATGAAACGCGGGCAGAAGCCACACGGGATCTCTTTGCCTATATCGAGGGCTTCTACAATCGAGTTCGCCGTCACTCCGCCATCGGCTTTATCAGCCCGATCGAGATGGAGCTAAAAGCAGCTTAACCCTGTCCATTTTTTCGGTGGAGGATCACAAGCTGAAGTAAACGCACGGCGGGCGAATGCCGCCGTTTGAACGGCGGCATTCTGTTGGTTGCAACATGACACACGAGCCTATCGCACAACGCTCGCTGACCTCGCGGCGCGAATTGCGGCAGTCCAGTCGACGTACCTGCGCGGCTTCGCCCTCTGGCGAAGGAAAGACATGTACTCGGTTATTCCGGAGCGAGTCCGCTACGGTCGAACCAAACCGCGACGATCCTTGTTGTGCACATAGGTTCTTTCGACGCTCACGACAGCGCGCTATTCCCGCGAGCGTAAGCAGGTCTCAGCACAAATCCAAGTCGTCGGATCTGCTTACCGCGATGAGCTGGAAACTGCGCTTCAGAGAAGAGCGAGAAGTGCTGCGCCAGAAGCGCAAACAAATTCAACCTATCTCTCCTTCGAGTGATGATCCGCCAGCGCTAAAGACTGCCCTGCAAAGTGAACCAAGACTATCGCCAAGAACAGCTATCAACCCGCCCATGAGGTTCTAACCTCGACGCGCAAAGACCACTTGGCGGACGTCGATCTTTCCGGCCTTAAACCCCGCCTCACAGTAAGCCAAATAATATTCCCAAAGTCGCCGGAATTGCTCGTCAAACCCAAGCGAGGTCAGGTCAGCCCACGCCTGACCGAAATTTGCTCGCCAGATTGCGATAGTCTTTGCATAATCTTGTCCAAAGACGCGCTCACGCATCATGGGAATCTCGAAACGCTCGCCGAGCGAGCGCAGGATAGCGGCCGAAGGCAGCATGCCGCCGGGAAAAATGTACCGCTGTATGAAGTCCACTCGGCGCCGGTAGCTGTCGAAGAGTTCGTCCTGGACGGTGATGGTCTGGATACCCGCCAGCCCGCCCGGCTTGAGCCTTTGATGCAGCTGATCAAAGTATGCGGGCCAGAACTGCTCGCCAACGGCTTCGAACATTTCAATCGAGGCAATGCGATCGAATTGACCTGTTTGATCGCGATAATCCTGCAGCCGGACTTCGACCATTTCGGCGAGCCCGGCTTCGTGAATCCGCCGGCGCGCGAATTCGTGCTGCTCTTTGCTGATGGTAAGTGCCAATATGCTGACGCCGCACGTTTTCGCGGCAAATTCGGCGAAGCCTCCCCAACCGCATCCGATCTCGAGGACGGTCTGGCCCTGCTGCAAATCGATGTCCTTCGCTAGTTGCTCGTATTTGTTCCGTTGCGCAGCGGCAAGGTCGGCGGTCCCGGATGAGAACAGAGCCGACGAGTAGGTCATGCTTCGATCCAGCCATGCCGCGAAGAACTCATTGCCGAGATCATAATGCGCATGGATATTTTGCCGTGACCCTCCTCGCGTGTTGCGGCGTAGCCCGTGAAGCATCCGGCGGCAGAGCCGGATCAGCATGTTCCCGGTAAAGGCGCTGTCGACGAGGTCGTCGTTGAGACAGAACACGTAGAGAAGCTGCGTGAGATCGGGCGTCGTCCAGTCGCCCCTGACATAGGCTTCAGCCATGCCGATGTCGCCGCCCATGATCAGACTGCGGGCGAACCTATAATTGTTGAGCTGAATCGTGGCCGACGGGCCTGATTCCACCCCTCGCAAGACCGTGGTCCTGTGGTCCGGAAGGCGCACGTGCACGCTGCCGAACCTGAGTCGCGATGCAAGCCGCAGCGCGAGCCGGGCGAGGAACGGCACATCGTCGAATCGCGCGGTCTGGTGATCGGCTATGACGTCCATGATCTAAATTCCGCCCTGTTTCATCCGGGCCACATAGGGAACGCCTTTGATCCAAAGCCGTAGCGCCTCCCAATGGATGGCGGTCATCACCTTAAGGGTGACAAAGGGCAGACTAAAGAATGCCGCAACAAGTCGAGGGCCGGTCAGCCGGCGCCGTCGTCCGACAAAGGCGGCCGCAAACATCGCACCCTGTTCGTTCCTCTGCTGGATTCTGACCCGCACATGACGCGCCGGCGGAGAGATGCTGAAGCGGTAATGCGTCCTCATCTCCATGAAAGGCGAGACGTAGAACTCCTTAGCCTGGGTTTGCCGGATCACCCGCTCACGGGCCGCCTCTAGCACCGGCAGGACGTAGGAATGCATCTCTCCGAAGGTGTTTCGCACCTCATAGATCAACAGCACGAGCTCGCCGGAGGCGCTATAGCAGAAGTAAATCGAGAGGGGGTTGAACACGTAGCCCAGGAGCCGCGGATAACACAGAAGAAGAACCCGGCCACCCGACAGGTCGATGCCGCGCTCGACCGCCAATTTCCGCGCGTATTGGCCCAGTTTTGCCCCCGCACGGTTTCCATGGTCGCGCTCGTGGAAGCTGAAGATTGCTGCTCGATTGACTCCGAACAAGCGCGACTGTCGATCTGCATCGTCTAGTCGGTCCAAGTCGATGAGAAGGCTCATCACCTCGTATGAGAATCTGTGCTGCACCGGCCGCCATCGCGCATGCATCACCTTTCCCCGATAGAGCACGACCGGCGCGACCGGCTCATTCCCTCTGGGCAGCCTCGATCCGAACATCGCAACTACTCGGCTGCTTGCGCCGGCAATGAGGTGGACTGACGCCAAGGCGGCGCACAGCCCATGGCCTCCGCGACTTGAATGCCGGACCTCAGACCGTCTTCATGGAAGCCGTAGCCCGTCCACGCACCACAGAACCATGTTCGGCGACGACCTTGAATCGCAGGAAGCCGCCGCTGGGCTGCGAATGCGGCCATATCGTAGAGGGGGTGAGCGAAATTAAATTTTGCAAATGTCTGGTTGGGGGCTGGCTCGCGCGGCGGGTTGAGGCTGACAAATAGAGGCTTGCGCTCGTCGATGCCCTGCAGCCGGTTCATCCAATAGGTCACGGCCGCGTCGTTCTCGACCGGTGTTTGTCGCCGCCATTGCAGAAAGTTCCACGACGCCCATGCTTGACGGCGCTTGGGCATCAGACTGCGATCGCGATGCAGATAGACAGCATTCGGACTGTAGCGGATGGCGCCTAGAATGGACTTCTCCTGCGCGTCGGCGTCCAACAGCGCCGCCAGAGCCTGGTCGCTGTGGCAGGCCATCACAACGGCATCGTAGCTCTCCATCCCGCCACGGCTGTCGCGAATGGTCACGCCGTGTTCCGTTCGGGTTACGGAGGTGACTGCGCAGCCTAGCCGAATATGGTCCTTGAACTTAGCGGCGAGCTGGTCGACATAGCGCCGGCTGCCGCCTTCGACGGTGCGCCAGCGCGGGCGATCCAGGTGCAGGAGCCTGTGATTGTCGAAAAAAGTAACGAAGTTCTCCGCCGGAAAGGACAGAATATCCGCCGCCGAGGACGACCAGATGGCTGCCCCCATCGGTCCGAGATAACTATGGAACAGACGAACCCCAAATGACCCCCTTTGCAGATATTCGCCGAGCGTCATCTTGTCGAGCCGGCCGGCGCGCAAGTCGGCCACGCTCTCCTTGTTGAATCGCAGGATGTCGGCCAGCATTCGAAGGTATGACGGCGACGCCAGATTGCTCGGTTGAGCGAACAGACCGCAGGCAGTTTGCACAACGCCTTCGCCGCCCCCACGCCATTCAAAGCGGCCGTGATCGGCCGACATCGCAAAGCTCATGCACGTCTCGACGGTCTTCACCCCCAGATGCGTGAATAGGGATGATAGTTCGGGGTAGTTCAGCTCATTGAACACGATGAAGCCGACGTCAACGTCAATGGCTTCGCCATCATAGTCGATCCGAACGGTATGACTGTGCCCACCAGGCCGCAGCTCGCGCTCGTACACAGTCACGGCGTAGCGCTTCGACAGGAGCCAGGCCGCAGCATTGCCCGCAATCCCCGTCCCGATCACTGCTAAGCGCATCTTTCAACTGCCCCCATTGCGATACTGCCGGCCACCGGCCACGAGAAATGTCCAATTCCGAGGTCAAAGCCATTCCGCCAGGCTCGGATGCCACCGATTCGCATTCCTTTTGCGGGCAGCACATAGGAACGCTCGCCAACGCAGCCTGGATCACCTCGCGCATCCGAGCTTGGCATACTGAAACCGGCGCATACGGCGGCCGTACCGATGAAAACAGCTCCGGTGAATGGATGCTTTTCCTGAATCTGCAGGCAATGGCCGGCATTGCGCTGGCTCTTTCCGCGTTGATGGCGCTCGCTTGGGTGGTTCAACAGCGCACCGGCAATTCCGGCTGGGTTGACGCAATCTGGTGCTATTCGGTCGGGTTCGTTGGCTCTGTCGCGGCCCTATGGCCTCTCGAAGACGGTTCGTCGGCTCGCCGGGCTCTCGTGGCGGGGCTGGTGCTTTGCTGGTCGGCAAGACTTGGAACACACATTGCGCGTCGCGCCGCCGCAGGTGTCGACGATCCGCGTTATGCGAACTATGCACGCGAATGGGGCTGCGACGCTCCCCGCCGGATGTTCTTTTTCCTGCAGTCGCAGGGGTTGGCGTCGATCCCGCTGCCGTTTTCGATCTTTCTCGCCGCACACGCTCCGGACCCCGGCCTGAGACTGCAGGACTATGCCGGCGCGGTCTTCATGCTTGCGGCGGTCACCGGCGAGGCGATCGCTGACGAGCAATTGCGGCGCTTCACGCTCTCGCACTCCAAGCACAGCCTCGTTTGCGATACGGGAATGTGGCACTGGTCGCGCCACCCGAATTACTTCTTCGAATGGCTCGCATGGTTGGCCTATCCAATCATCGCGCTGTCGCCGCAATACCTGTGGGGCTGGGCCAGCCTCGCGGCGCCAGCCATCATGTACTGGATACTCGTGAAGGTGACTGGCATACCCCCGCTCGAGGAGCAGATGCTGCGATCGCGTGGCGAACGGTATCGAGAGTATCAGGCGAGAACCAACGCATTCTTTCCGTGGCCGCCCAAACAGCCGCTGCAATGATCGGGCGCCCCTACGCGCCGCGATTTGGCCCTACGTAGCGGGCGCAAACGCGCATGAGCATGCGGATGTGATCCGATGCGGCTCTCGGCTCGTTAATCTTCCGTCCAGGTCTTAACGCTGGACACAGGCGGAAGGGAAAGCGCACATGAACATCGTCTTCACGTATCTCAGTGTCGCGGTGACCTTCGTTGGGCTCGACATGATCTGGCTCAAGAGCATGGCGGAAAGGCTCTATCGACCGGTGTTGGGCGATATGTTGCGGTCCGAGCCCAATTTAGCCGCCGCCGCGCTGTTCTATCTGGCATATCCCGCCGGGTTGATCTGGTTCGCGGTGCTACCTGCGCAGCAGGAAGGCGCTGCGTTGCGCGCATTTGCCTCGGGTGCGCTGCTCGGATGCTTCACCTATTCGACCTACGATCTGACCAATCAAGCAACGCTCCGAAACTGGTCTACCGGGTTGTCCGTGGCGGACATCTGCTGGGGATCGTTTCTCGCCGGTGTGAGCGCCTGGACCGGCTTTCTCGTCGCTCAACGAATGGCTCCCTGATCATGCGCGTTGGAACCGAACTGCCGATGGACCAACGCCGCAAGAGCTGGAAATGGTATCGCGGCGGCGCGTTCCTCTGTCTCGTTCCCGCCGCGGGTTTTCTGATCGGCGTGCTAAACCGGCCCGGGGCTTGGTATACCGGCCTGAACAAGCCGTCCTTCAATCCGCCGGATGCGGTCTTCGCTCCGGTTTGGACTGTTCTATTCCTCCTCATTGCCGCAGCTGGATATCGCACCTTCGAGGCGGAACCGAACGGCGCCGCGATGAAGTTGTGGACCGTTCAGATGGTCCTCAACTTCGCCTGGTCGCCCATTTTCTTTTCGCTTCATCGCATGGACGTTGCACTCGGCGTGATCGTAGCTCTATTCATCGCAATCGCCGCATTCGTCTGGCGGCAGTGGACCGCAGACCGGCTGGCGGCGGCGCTTTTCCTGCCGTATGCCGGCTGGGTCGTGTTTGCGATGTCGCTGAATATCTCGTTGCTTCTGCTCAACTAGCATTGCAGCGGGATTGCAGATACCCTCGCCGACGGGCGCGTCGCGGATCGAGTCAGGGATGCGTGCGTTTACCAAGCTCAACCAATGCTTCTCTGGTTTCCGCGATCTTGATGGACAATGACGTGAATGCGGACTGAATTCGGCCGTTTGCATCGTCGTCCAGCAACAGCGATGATGAGTCGACCAGCCCGTCTCCCAGGCGCTCCATTACAGCCAGGAGGCAATGCAGACCATCCGCAGGCTGCGCGACCGCAATACGTTCGACCTCTCGCACGATCTCTTCGAGCCTGATGACCGCAAGCACCAGGCGATCCTCGTGCCTGCGCATGGGAAATTCCACGATATCGGCGGTCAAGGCCGGTGCTCCCTCGCGTTCAGGTCGTGCCAGATGCGGCCAGGCAGTCCTTGCGCACGGTCAGGAGAGCCCGGTGCAGCCAGGTCTTTATCGTTCCTACGGGCACGCCAAAGCGTCGGGACAGACTCGCTCGGCTCTCGCCCTCGAGATAGGCGAGCGCCACCAGCTTGCGGCGATCTTCCGGCAACCGCGCCAATGCGCTAAAAGCAATGGGTTCGGCGCAGGCATAATCGAGGTCGTCGATCGGGTCTTCGCTTGCCGCAATCGATAGCGCCTCGTCGAATTCGTCAGTCGCCAGTCTTTTGACCCGCAGATGATCGATTGCGGTATTGCGGACGATCGCAGACATCCATGCCATCGCTGGAGCGCGATGGACCTCGAACCGGCAGGCGTTGCGCCAGATCTTCAGATAGGTCTCTTGCAGGATGTCTTCGATATCGTGAGACGGTGCTCCAACGGCGAGCGCCGTCCTGCGCAACCTGCCTCGTGTCAGCGTGTGCAGCGTCGAAAAAGCTCGTGCGTCGCCGCGTGACACCCGCGCGAGCAGTTCGGGCAATCCGTCGCTCTGTCCCTGTTTTGCCGGACGTGAGCAGCCCATGTCCCGTCTCCCTTGCGTTTGGCATTGAAACGCTCCGGGCTCACGTTCGGATCACCGGGCGGAGAGGCAGTGGAGTGGATTAAAGCCGCACGAAGGGCCCGATCAGCCGGCCAAGCAGACCGTTCATACGCAGATCACCGGTCATCGCAACCAGGCAGAGACATGGGCCTTCGTCGCCAACGATCGGACGATGATCGACCTCGTCATCACCATAGTCGAAATCGCCGGGGCCGAAACGACCGCCTTCGTGGCTGAAGCTGCCTTCGAGCACGAGGGTCAACTCGGTGCCGGTGTGAGTGTGTTCCAGCATGCGCGTGCCCGGCGCCGACCGTAGCAAGAAGGCCCGCGCCTTGCCCGAGCCGGAAAGCTCGATCGGCTGCATGCTGAGACCTGGCGCAACGCGCCTGGATTTGCCGACCCGGTAGCCTCGCAGCGCCGATGGAACATCTCGCACCATCCCGAACGTGGTGGTTGAGGACGGCGCAGCTCTCGGTCGAGGCGCAACGTCGATCCGGGCCAACACGCGCTCGAACGCATCCGTTGCCATCGGCACCGGCTCGACATCCTCGAGTGCCAAGGCCGCGAGCTGCTCTATCGCGCGCACGAACCGGGCGCACCGGGCGCATTCTGCCACATGCACCCCCACGACCAGATGATGGGCCTCTTCCAACCTGCCGGCGGCAAAGTCGGCCAGAAGATCTTCCGGCGGATGATGATGGATGATGGTCATGCTTCTTCGTCCAATAGCTCTCTCAGGCGGTTCATCGCCAGTCTGATCCGCGACTTCACTGTTCCGAGTGGAATGCCCAGCAGGCTTGCGATTTCCGGATGCGGCCTTTCCTCGATGAACGAAAGCGTCACGACCCTGGATTGCTGGGCCGACAGCTTCTCGATGGCTGACGTGATCCGAGCGGCGTCTTGAACGCGTGAAATGACAACATCGACCGGTTCGGCGAGATCCGGCGTATCCGGCAGCTCGGTCCCACCCCGCACGCGGTCTGCCCGCGCCTTGCTGCGGAACATATCGATCCGCAGGTTACGCGCGATCGTGAATATCCAGGCCGCGGCCCCGACCGTCGACGGATCGAACTGGCTTGCCTTCCGCCACACGGCGATCAGGGTGCTTTGAGCGATCTCATCGGCCTCGTCGGAACTGCACCCGGCCTTCAACATCAATCCCTTGATGCGAGGCGCGAAATGCTCGAAGAGGCGCTTGAATGCCTCTCTGTCACCAGAAGAGGCGACGCGTCCGATCAAATCAGCCCAGTTCACCTTCGCCTTTGGCCCTTTGCTCACACCGGTCGACAGCCGCGCGACACCCCCGCGAGGCACACGGGCCTTGGCCGGGATTGGCACAGTTAAAACTCGGATAGCAGCGACCATAGTTGCTCGACAAGCGGCTTCTCGCATTTAGAACGTATGACGGAGAGCCGCGGATCACTCCTTTCCGCTATCTGCTCGTCCCCAAATGGGCTACCTTGTGCACCTGGTTTGGCGGGTAAACCGAGGAGTTGGCGAAGTTGATCCCCTTCAACGGGGCTCCGCTGGTAAGGCTGCTTTGGGGCCAATCTAGCTACCCGTCTTCACAGCGACGATAGAGCTGAAGCCGACGGCGCCAGTTCCTTGCGTAAAAGGCACTTGCCGGGTTTCGCTGGTATTTTGATCGGATTGCGACGCTGTTCACATATCCAGCGCCGAGAGCATGCTACCGTGGGCGCACTACGGTCACTTGAAGCAGTCTATGAATGAAACAGGATTGGGTTGTCCCGAACAAACATCAGGCGCTGAGATGCTGAATCTTCTGCTGCGCACAAGGGTCCTGCCATGGAAATCAGGACTTGGCTGAGAGGGTTGGGACTGGGACGGTATGAGTCCTTGTTCATCGCGAACGCCATAGATTGCGATGTGCTGCCACAATTAACGGAACTCGACTTCGAAAAGATCGGTATCCCGCTCGGCGACCGGAAGCGCCTCATGAGCGGACTAAGTGCCCTACCGCCCAGCACTGCCTCCCCGGTCGGGAGCGCTGCAGTTGCGCCGTACGCCGAACGCCGCCATCTCACGGTGATGATCTGCGACTTGGTCGATTCGACCGCCTTGGCGGCGCGGCTTGACCCGGAAGATATGGGCGCTGTCATCGATGCCTATCACGCCGCTTGTGCTCGTATAACGCGCTCCTATGACGGCTTTCTCGCGGACTTTCGTGGGGACGGCATCCTTGCGTATTTCGGCTATCCCATTGCACACGAGGACGATCCCGAACGCACGGTCAGGGCGGCACTAGATATCATTGCTGCTGTCGCCCGGCTTGAAACGCGCGCAGGAGAACCGCTTGCCGTGCGCATCGGCATCGCCACCGGAATGGTGGTCGTCGGCGACCTCGGCGGCGAGGGCAAACTTCGGGAGCATTCCGTGGTTGGAGGAGCTCCTAATGTCGCGGCTCGCGTGCAAGCCTTGGTCGAGCCGAATACGGTGGTCGTCGCGGACTCGACGCGCCGTCTTCTTAAGGTCATCTTTGATCTTCGCGATTTGGGCGCCCACCAGCTCAAGGGCATCAGCGCGCCCGTAAGGGCGTGGGTCGTTCAGGGCCTCTTGGCGTCCAAGAGCCGCTTTGAGGCGGTGCGTCCGGCAGAGCTCAGCTATCTCATTGGCCGAGATTCTGAGTTGGAGTTCTTGTTGGAACGTCGGGATTTGGCTTGGGCCGGCGAAGGCCAGATCGTCCTCATCTCCGGCGAGCCGGGTATAGGCAAATCGCGGCTTGCGACGGCTCTAACCGAACGTGCCGGCAAGCATCAAACGCACCTGCAATTTCGTTATCAATGTTCTCCTTATCACGCCAACAGTGCACTTCATCCGGTGGTCGAGCAGTTGGAGAGGAGCGCAGGGCTTAAGGCGGAGGATACAGCCGAGAAGCGGCTTGATAAGCTGGAATCGCTGCTCGCTTTGCGAGGACCAGATGTTGAAACCGTCGCACCACTATTTGCCGCGTTGCTTTCGATCCCATTCGAAGGCCGTTATCCGGCACTGCAGCTAAGTCCCGCACAACAACGTCGACGCACCCTTGCCGCGCTGCTCGATCACTTCGAGATCCGTTCGCGCAAACAGCCGATCCTCTTGCTCATTGAGGATGTCCACTGGGCCGACGACACTACGCTCGAACTGCTCGACCTCATCGTAGAGCGAGCCCGTCTGCTGCCTATGCTTGTGCTGGTAACCTTTCGACCAGAGTTTGAGCCTCCTTGGACGGGTCTTTCAAATGTCAGAAGCTTGACATTAGGAAGGCTCAACCCCGAAGACGTTAAAGATGTGGCCACTCAGGTGGCCAATGGCCGCGCGCTTCCGACCGACGTGATGAAACAGATCATAACAAAGACGGACGGCAATCCGCTTTTTGTAGAGGAGCTCACAAAGGCTGTTCTCGAAGCAGGCATTCTGGTTGAAGATCAAGACCGCTACCAACTCGGGAGTCCGTTACCGCCTTTCGCGATCCCAGAAACCCTTCACGATTCGCTCATGGCTCGGCTCGACCGCCTGCACTCAGTGAAAGAGATCGCCCAAATCGGCGCCACCATCGGTCGTGATTTTTCCTACTGCTTGATACGAGCTGTGGTCGCTCGTGAGGAAACACGTTTGCAGCAGTCCCTCTCTGAACTCGAGCAGGCAGGGCTCATTTTCCGCCAAGGTGACTTGCCGGATGCGGTGTACACGTTCAAGCACGCATTGGTGCGAGACGCAGCTTATCAAAGTTTGCTGAAAAGACGGCGGCGGCAGCTCCATGCTCAGATAGCGCACGTCATCGAGCAAGACTTCCAAATAGCCGCCGTGAACGCCCCTGAAATCCTTGCACACCATTTCACTGAAGCTGGCCTGTTTGAACAGGCCACGGATTATTGGCTCAAGGCCGGAAAGCGTGCGCTCGGCCGGTCCTCCAACGCGGAGGCGGTAAAGCATCTGGCGCAAGGGCTGGAGTTGATCCAACAGCTGCGGAGCTCGCCACAACGCGATCGCAAGGAACTTGATTTCTATCTGGCTCTTGGGCCTGCAGTCGCTGCGACTGAGGGCGACGCCGCGCCTGAGACGTCGCGGGTCTTCTCGCGGGCTCGCGCGTTACTTGGCGAAAGTGCCACTCTAGAAGAGCGAATGACGATCCTGTGGGGCAACTACCTCGCCCACAGCATTCGCGCCGAGTACAGCACGGCCCTCGAGGACGCCCGCCACTGCCTTGCGTTGGCCGCAGAGTATGATCATCCTGGCGTCTCCGTCCTAGCCACACGCTTCATTGGACAGACGCTGCATTGCACAGGCGCGTTCGCCGACTCGCGCAACCACTTGGAGCGAGCCCTCTCGTTGTGTTCAACCAATCCAACAACGTTATCGACCTATCGCCGCTTCGGAGTCGATGACGCGGTGAACAGCCTAGCGTGGCTCTCCTCGACTCTATTGGTGCTTGGCTATCCTGAGCAGTCTGCGGCGATGGTCGAGCAGACTGAAACTCTTGCTCGAACGAGGCAACAAAGCTTCACGACCGCCCTGGCTCTGGGAAATATAGTCATATTGGGAATAATCGGGGGCGACGCACAGCGTGCCTTGGCGCACGCCGACGAGGCGATATCACTTAGCGTTGAGCATGAATTCGCGGCGATCGAACGAAGAGCACGTTTCTTCCGCGGGGCGCTATTAGCCCAAGCAGGAGACCTTCAAGCCGGGATCGACCTGATGCGCAGCGCCTTGGCAGCAACTTACCGCAATTCCGAACGTGGCCGCCGCACTCTCTACTTGGGCCAACTCGCTCTTGCCCATGCCAAGGTCGGAGAGCCGGAAGTCGGACTTCGCCTGCTGGACGAAGGCGTTCAGCTCGCCCAAGCAACAGGTGAGAGGTTCTTTGAGGCTGAGCTGTACCGTCTCCGGGGCACCATCAATCTAGGACTCGGCAGGAGGGACCAGGCAGAGGCCGAGTTGCAGCGATCCGTGGCGATTGCGCGGCAACAGCAAGCCCGCTGGTGGGAGTTGCGTGCCTCCATTTGTCTCGCGCGGCACTGGATCAACGAAGGAAGATACTTCGAGGCCAGGTCCCTGATCAGCCCAGTATACACGTGGTTCACCGAAGGTCGGGATACGCCAGATCTGGAAGACGCCAGAACCCTGGTTGAGGAGTTGAGCTCAGTTTCGGGATTGGAGGGGGAGCCAGTCCACCGCAACTGCTAGCCAACGCCGCAACATTCGCGCGTCGCGCAAACCTGGACAGCGTCAACGCCTGCCCTTCGCGGTCTTTCGCTTTCGCGGCTTACTACGTTCGAGCTTACTAAGGGCGGTCTCGACATCCCTTATTGCCTTCTTGAGCTGCTTCTCGCGATTCCCGAGAATGCTCTTGAGCTTTTTTCGCTGTTCATCCGTCAATGTGGTAAAATCGATCACCTTCGTAAATGCGATGAAGGCCATTACCTACCTCCCGATGGCGTGGTCGTCAGGCGGGGCTCACTACGTGCAAGGAAATATGATATTGTCCGCTATCACCCGCCTATAGTCAAACTGCATTTCTTCCTGTCCGCGGAGCGGACTGGACACGGCAGCGCTGCAAATTGGTATTAAGATCGTAAAGCTCACCGCCGCTTTTTCTTCTTGAGCTGCGACGGCCGCAGGGTGCGTTTCGTGCGCGCTAGCCGACTGGACGTCGCCGACGCCGAGTCATGCTGGGACATTGATCGCGGCAATGAGCCACCGAGCGTTGCAATCCGGTGTTGATCGAGCTGATTGGCGAGGCTGTCGGCAATAAGAGCATCACGGCCAAGCTGGCTCAACCAAACAAATGCACTGTCAAGGGTGCGCAGTTCAGGCGTCTGGTATGATAGCAGATCTCGGTAATATGCAGCCGCCCCTTCGCAGAACAATTCCCGCGCGATACAGTTTACGAGCCGCCGCACTCCGTACTTTATACCGGTGATGGCGGCTCCCGAAATACCATGGCTTAGCATGGCTCCGAAGGTAAAGTTGTGCAATCCGCGCAGGAACGGAGCTGCGCCGGGGCGTCGCTCCACGAATTCAAAGGCCTTGCCCAAATAAGGATAGCGCGCGAGCGACTCGCTTTCCTCGCCGGGTGGAGGCTTGAAGCGGTCGCGCCAAAGAGCAATCTCTTCACAAAAGAGGGCGAGCTCCGGACGTGCCGAGAGATCCGTCTCGACACCAGTCGCAAAAATAATGAAATCGAAATCAAAGCTGCGATCTCCACTTCGGGCTCTTGCGATACCGCCTGCTTCGTCGACGACACTCCATCCGCAGTCGGAGTGCCAGGCAAAATTCTCAAACCTGCGACATCGCCAGTAGGAATCCTGTGTGGGCGGGACTGGGAGTTCCTCGAGAATGTGGCGCATAAATCGCCAACGATCCAAGTCCTCCAGTTCGCCGAAGTGGCCCAACATACCAGAAAAGTTCATCCAGGTGAGTGGATTGACGCGAGGCATCTCCGAACGGCGGAAGCATAGATCTACTTGGGCGGCACCGGCCTCAAGCGCGAGGGCTGCGTTGTCGAAGGCCGACGCACCGGCACCGAGAATGCCGATGCGCTTTCCCGCAAGCTTACGAAAATCGATATCATCGGCTGAATGCGCATAAAGATCTGCCGACAAATGAGCAACAAGTGACTTAGGAGCCCGCCAGCTGCCGCTCCCCTCAAAGCCCGTTGCTAGAACGATCTTTCTTGCATGCACCCGCTCGATCCGGTCAGTATGACGGAGATGGACAAGGAAGATATCATCCACGGGCTCAATCAGCATCAACTCTACCTCGTTTTCGACCGGCAGAGCCAAGACGTCGCGGTACCAATCCAGATAGGATCGCCATACTTCCTGATGGAGCGTATCTATCCGCCCCCATGCTTGCCTCCCAAATTTTTCCTCGTACCAAGCCCGCACCGTTAGACTTGGAATGCCGAAATCCATGCCAGTCACCTCTTTCGGCGTGCGCAGCTGTTTCATCCGAGCGAAACGTCGCCAGGGGCCTTCAAAACCACGCCGGCGACGATCAATGATCCTGAAGTTTGTTATACGCTCAAGCCTCAAGCCGAAGGCAATTCCCAAGCCGCTCTGTCCGCCGCCGACAATCAGCACGTCGAGAACTGGCGCGCCGTCCTTGAATCGCGGGACGGTCCACTCCCGAGCGGGGTAGTCCAAATAGGTTAGCTCGCGCCGAACGCGCTTCGTGAGTTGGGAGACGCTCATGGGACGCCCTGCCCTGCGATCTCGCTAGACGAGATCTTGCCCTTCGATTTCGTTCTGTCCCATTATCATAGGTCTAAGTTCGGACAAATCGACGCTCGGCTCCCACCGTGCAGGTTCTTGGCCCTGCGAAACGACGGCGACACAGCAGAGCTGGTCGGACTGCCCGCAGCTATTACGTATTTGCCCGATTCAGTCGCCGTTGGCGCGCCCGACCCTTGATTTGGGGCGCGCAACAAACCCGATCACGGCAGCCTCGTGATCGTCCACATCCCTCGACGCAGTGAGGACCATATGATCACTGCGGTCTACAGGGCGAATGGTTCCTCCGATTCCGGTCCCCCGCCGCTCAAGGCCGCAGCTCGGCTCGACAGCATTCCGCAAATTCGCGGAGCACGTCGGATTTGCGGTCGAATTCGGGCCTCGTCTTGGTATCAAGTCCGGGCGAGTAGTAGGTCGCGATTATCCGGTCCATCACCCGCTCGGCGGCTTCAATCGTCCGAATGGACGCAAACAGCCGCAGCTTTCCCATGGTCGCGTAAAGAGGCATGACGTGCTTGGCATCGCCGATGGAAGTTTGCTGCAATGCGTCCACGAAGGCTTTGGAGGACAGGTCGATGAATTCGACGAAGACGCGCTCGCGGCGGGCGTTCTGCTGGGCCCGTCGCCTGGTCTCATCCTGGTGATGCTGGGTCAGCCAGGTCGTTGCCAACGAAGCAAACGCACCGATCAGTGAGCCGAAAAGCGCTGAAAGCGCCGAGATGTAGGCCGGAGTCATGGCATCCTTTCCACCGCCCCGACTCCGGTGCGATCGATCGAGCCGCTCATTCCGCGGCCACCTCCCGTCCGACCTCGTCTTCCGCACCTAACAGCTCCAGAACTTTACCGAGGCGCCGTCGACCCTCCACGTTGAGTTCTCCCATCACCGGCAGTGCCTTCTGGACCAGGGCCGAGAACTCCCGGCGCGCATCGGCCCCCGGCGGCAGCAGCCGCGGCAACGCCGCGATCGCGGCCGGCTCATCCACGGCCAGGATCGCCCACTGCTCGCGCACGGCGGCCTTGAACTCGGTTTCCGTGACATCCGGATACGCCAGAAGCAGCTTGCGAAGGGCATCGAATGTACTCTTTTCGATGCGACGCTGGGCCTTTCCGACGTAGACCAGCACACGAGCGGCTGCATCCATCGTGGTCCCATCGCCAATCTTTCCCCTGAGCCGCGACCGCTCCCGTTCGGCAGCCATCAGGACGGAAGGCGATAATCCTGGTCGAGGGCGCGGTGGTCCGTCGTTTTGCGAAATGCCGCACGTTGCCTGAACCAGAGGCGAACCATAGATGGCGTGGAAGCTGCGCTCGACATGCTCATCACGCACATCACGCAGCAAGTTCAGAGCCTGTACCATTGCTGACGAAAACTGCCGCTGCACGGTAAACAGCGGATTGTCCGCCGAGGCGGGGCTGCGCTCCACCTTGACTTGCTCGGCTATCGGCGCAACGAGCCGCATCATGAAGTTCTTGTCCGAGAAGAAAGAATAGCCGACCCGCAACGGGTTCAGCTCAATCACGGCGCGCGCCACCTGCGGACCGCTCACCATCTTGACCCACGGTTGCGCGAAGGTCTGATAGAGCGCATTGTTCAGCTCGGAGATGCGCGCGGCCGCAGCGAACTCGCGCTCGTCCTCCACCGTATTGCAGCCCAGCGCGCGGATGTCGTCGAGCCCACGCTCTTCGATAGCCAGATCGTAATCGGCAGCCTCTCCCTCGCCTGCGGACTTCTCCGTGATTACGATCTCGTAGAGCCCCGGCGGCATCGCATCGATAAGCTCCATGTTGTTGACGAATTGAGCATGATCCTTTGCCGCAATCTTGGTGCCTACGAAGATCGCCAAATGGCCGGCGGTGGCATCGATCGTATAGAAGATCCGCTGTCCGCAGTCCCGGATCTCGTCGACACTTCGATAGTTGTCCAGAATCCAGTCGAGCGCCTGCTGCGGCGGCGTAATATTATCACCGTGCGAACAGAAGCAAACGATCGGCGCCTTGATCTCGCGCAGGTCGAGGCGAATTCCCTCGCTGGTCACGATCTGACCCGTCGAGAGCTTGTTGCCGATGAACAAATTGTCGACCATCCATTGCATCTCTTCTCCGCGCAAGACGACGAAATCACCCCACCACTTCTCGAACTCCAGATAGCGGCTTCTCTCCTGCTCGGGGTTGGCCCAGATGTTGTATTGTTTGGTCCAGAACGTATTCGCCGGATTGAGATTGTCGAAATTCGCGACCAGCCATGCGGCGTCGAAGATGCCGTTTCCCATGTCGCTCATCATGCGATCGAGCCAGCTTCCGCCATACCAGCCGCCGAGATAGCGCATGGCATTTTTGCCGTGCACGCCGCCCCAATAGGACAGCGGAGTACCCGCCACGACGATCGGACCGACCAGATCGGGGCGCATGCAGGCGGCCAACATCGCATGCCAGCCCGCTTGACAATTACCGAACACGAACGGCTTGCCAAGTGCGCCGGGATGCAGGTCTGCCACCTTCTTCAGGAAGATGGTATGGGCGCGAGCCACGTCTTCGATCCGCTGGCCCTCGACGGGCGCGGCGGAGAAGCCGGCGAAGTAAACCGGATGTCCGGCCTTGAATGCGTCCCCAATCTCGCTCAGCTGTTTGAATCCCCCGATGCCGGGACCCTGTCCAGCGCGCGGGTCGACGACATAGACCGGGCGTTTGCGGTCATCGATCTCGACGCCCGCCGGCGGAATGATGCGCAGCAAGGAGTAGTTGACCGGATGAGGAAGCTCGTCGCCCCGCATCACCAGTTCGCTGTCGTAAATCAGGACAGAAGTGGCGCCATGGGCCATCATGTCCTCATGCTGGTTGCCCCGCTCGCGCAGGATGTCCAGGAAAAGAATGGATCTCTGCCAAAAGTCGCGCGCATAGTCGGCAACGGCATTGGATGGAATCGACTTTTCCCAAGCACGCGCATGCGCGCCGATTTCATGAAGAGCCGTTGGCGCCGCCTGTCCTATCTGGCTTAAGGCGTTCTCTAAGACGCGGGGCGGCCTCAGCGCTTGAAGTGAGCTCAGATCTGTCATGGCTTAAACTCTCGGTGTGGTCTACTCGCCGACGGGGCTCTTAAATGTTTATCTCCGCTTCGCTGGCGATCCGTTGATCGAGATCAATCCGCATCTTGCGAGATTGAGGTTGCTCGCGAAAATCGACAGCCGACAGGCTTTTCTCGTCGGGGTACGGATAGTGCGGTGTGTGCCGATTCGCGCCACTTTGATTGGGATCAACATGCCGGTGCTGTTTTCTGTCATCATTCTGTTGATCCGGACCTGAACCAGACGTTGCGGGCCCGGAGCATTCTCGATCGCAATTGGTAAAACGGTTCATTGGGTTACAGGAGAAGTATCGTGTCCGCACATACTTTACTTCAGCGCGAACTGAAGTTGCTTCAGACGTTTTTGGTCATGCTCATGGCCGTGCTTGGGATTTCCGCCGCCCTCGCGATCGGCAGCGCCAACGCCCAGGAGAAGCCGACGAACCCCGTTGCCGACGCCAAGAAAGCGGTAGAAACGCTGATCAATCACCTGCGCGGTCGCGACATGCCCGAGGGCATCGTGAAGACGAATGGTCGTATCGAGGCCACCCAGGTGGACGTGGCCGCCAAATATGGCGGTCGCCTCGCGACATTATCCGTCGACGAGGGCGATGAGGTCACCGCCGGCCAGGTTGTCGCCACCATCTCGTCACCGGAAACGGAAGCCCAACTGCGATCGGCGCAGGCCCAGGTGCTGAAAGCAAAGCAAGCCTATGCGGAATCTCTCGCTCTGATCGCGCAGCGCAATAGCGACTTGACGTTCGCGAGGACCGACTATGAGCGCGGAAAGACGCTGCTGCAAAATGGGAATATCGCGCAGCAGGTTGTCGACCAGCGGCGCAACAGGTTCGAAGCGGCCGACGCCGCCTTCGTTGCGGCCAACGCTCAGCGCGACGAGACCGAAGCGTCGATCAAGTCGGCCGAAGCCGAGGTCGAACGGCTTCAATCAATCATTGTCGATCTTGCGCTGGTCTCGCCGAGGAGCGGACGCGTGCAGTATCGACTTGCTCGAGCCGGGGAAGTGGTGTCCTCGGGGCAGCGCATTCTGACGATTCTCGATCTCAGAGACGTCTACATGACGATCTATTTACCTGCCGAACAGGCCGGCCGACTCAAGATCGGCGATGAGGCCAGGACCATTCTCGATCCGGTGCCGCAATACGTCTTGCCCAACACGATCAGCTTCGTGGCGACCGAGGCACAGTTCACGCCGAAGAGCGTGGAAACGACGGAGGAGCGTGAGAAGCTGATGTTTCGCGTCAAACTCCAAGGTGATCCGAAGGTACTGGATCAGTATCACAAGTTCGTAAAAACAGGCGTCCGCGGTCTCGCCTTCGTGCGTACGGACCCGAGAACCGCGTGGCCCAAAGAGCTTGAGGTAAAGCTCCCGCAATGACCGGAACCTTTGTCGCTCGAGTCGAGCACGTCGTGCACCGCTACGGCAAGCTGCAGGCGGTCGATGATCTCACGCTCGATATTCCCGCCAATTGCATGGCCGGGCTGATCGGGCCCGACGGCGTCGGCAAATCCACTTTGCTCGCCCTCATTTCCGGAGTGCGAAAGATACAAACCGGCAAGGTCACGGTGCTCGACGGCGACATGGCGGACGAGCAACATCGCCGGGAGAGTTACGCGCGCATTGCCTACATGCCGCAGGGGCTCGGCCGCAACCTCTACCCGACGCTCAGCGTCTTCGACAACATCGATTTCTTCGGCCGCCTGTTCGGCCAGGGCGCCTCCGAGCGCCGCATGCGCATTGACGAGTTGCTCAAGGCCACCGGCCTCGACCCCTTCGGCGATCGACCCTGCGGCAAGCTCTCAGGCGGCATGAAGCAGAAAGTGAGCCTCTGCTGCTCCCTGATGCACGATCCCGATCTCCTCGTTCTCGACGAACCGACCACCGGCGTCGATCCGCTCTCGAGACGGCAATTCTGGGAGCTGATCGATTCGATCCGCGCCCGCCGTCCGCAGATGAGCGTGATCGTCGCAACCGCCTACATGGACGAAGCCAGTCGATTCGACTGGCTCGCTGCCATGAATGACGGCAAGGTCATCGCCCAGGGTGCTCCGAAGGAGATCCTCGCCAAGGCAGGCAAGAGCAGCCTCGACGAAGCCTTCATTGCCCTGCTCCCTCCGGAAAAGCGTGGCCAACATCAGGAGGTCATCGTACCGCCGCGCACCGAGACCGACGACAAAACGGCGGCAATCGAGACCCAAGGGCTTACGCGCCGGTTCGGCGACTTCGTCGCCGTGGATCATGTGAGCGTCAGCATCGGGCGTGGCGAGATCTTCGGATTCCTCGGCTCAAACGGCTGCGGAAAAACCACCACCATGAAAATGATGACGGGACTTCTGCCCGTGACGGAAGGTTCAGCCAAGCTGTTCGGGAAACCGATGGCGGCCGATGACATGGAAGCGCGACAGAACGTCGGCTACATGTCGCAGGCCTTCTCGCTCTACAGCGAGTTGACCGTGAGGCAGAATCTGGAACTGCACGCCCACCTCTACCATCTGCCAGCGAACGAGATCGATGCCAGGATCGGCGAGCTGCTGGACAAATATGATCTGAAGGACGTGGTCGGCGCCAAGCCGGAAAGCCTGCCTCTTGGAGTCAAGCAGCGGCTGCAGCTTGCCGTTGCCGTGCTGCACCGGCCGCTCATGCTGATTCTCGACGAGCCAACGTCGGGGGTCGATCCGGTCGCCAGAGATGCTTTCTGGCGCACCTTGATCGATTTGTCGCGCAACGACGGCGTCACCATTTTCCTCTCGACGCACTTCATGAACGAAGCGGAGCGCTGCGACCGCATTTCCCTGATGCATCAGGGTCGGGTGCTCGCGGTTGGCGCGCCCAAGGAGCTCGTCAAGCAACGAGGCAGCGTCTCTCTCGAGGATGCGTTCATCTCCTATCTGGAGGAAGCTGGCGGAAAGGACAAGAAGTCCGAGCAGCCCGAGCCTGCTGCAGCGCCTGCCGAGAAAGCCGAGCCGCAACTGCCAGCGGCCGCGGCCCGACCCGCGGTGCCGCAATCGTCCAAGCTGTTTGATCCCGGACGGCTTTGGGCCTATGCGAGGCGTGAAGCCATGGAACTCATGCGCGATTCGATCCGGCTGGCGTTCGCGTTCGTCGGACCTGTCGTTCTGATGTTTGCCATGGGTTATGGCATCACATTCGATGTCGAAAACCTGAAATATGCAGCCTTCGACCAGGACCGGACGCCGGAAAGCCGCAGGCTGCTCGAAAGCTTCTCGGGCTCGCACTATTTCTCCGAACAGCCTCCGGTCAGCTCCGTCGAAGAGCTCGAGCGACGCATGCGCAGCGGCGAGCTGGCCTTGACGGTTGAAATTCCAGCCGGCTTCGGACGTGACGTCGCGAGTCGGCATTCGCCGGAGGTCGCCTTCTGGATCGACGGCGCCATGCCGTTCCGGGGCGAGACCGCGAAGGGCTACGTCACTGGCCTGACCATGCGTTACGTGCAGGACACCATCACAGAGCGGTACGGGCCGAATCCGCCATCCAGCGTCTATCTCGGAAACGTCAAGATCGAAAACCGATTCCGCTACAACCAGGCTTTCAAAAGCGTTTATTCGATGGTTCCGAGCGTGGTCGTCATCATCCTGGTCCTGATCCCGGCCATCATGGCGACGATCGGCGTCGTACGCGAGAAGGAAACCGGCTCGATCTCCAATTTCCGGTCCACGCCGATCACCAAATTTGAGTTCCTCCTGGGCAAGCTGTTTCCCTATGTGGTTGTCGGCATGCTGGCGTTTGTCCTCATGTTGCTGATGGCGTTCTTTGTCTTCCACGTGCCTGTCAAGGGATCCTTCGGAGCGCTGGTGCTGGGAGCCTTGCTTTACGTGTTCTCGACCTGCGGCTTCGGGCAGGTCATCTCGACCTTCACCAAGACCCAGGTTGCGGCAGTCTTTGCGACCACGGTTATTGCACTCATTCCGGTGATCAACTTTTCAGGTCTGCTCGTGCCAGTCTCTTCATTGACCGGCTCGGGAAGGATAATCGGTCTGGCATTTCCAGCGGCTTGGTTTCAGCCGATCAGCGTCGGCACCTTCACCAAAGGACTGAACTTTTCCGATCTCGGGCTCAATGCCCTCGTCCTCTTCGTTTTCTTTCTCGTTTACTTCACTGCGGCTCATATCTTCCTTCAGAAGCAGGAGACCTAAGATGTCGGTAGCGGGCCCGGCGGCCGATTCACGGCAACAGGCAACGACGCCTGCCGAGACCAAGAAGCGGGGCGAGGGTTGGTTCGGCAAGCTGCGGCTGCACGCGGCCAACATCTACCGTCTTACGGTCAAGGAGCTGCGCAGTTTCCGCTCCGACCCGATCATGATCCTGCTGGTCGTCTATTCCTTTAGCATCGCGATCTACGCCGCGGCCACCGGCGCCTCGACGGAAGCAACTAACCTCTCGGTAGGGATCGTCGATGAAGACCAGTCCGATTTGTCGCGCCGTATCGCCGATGGTCTCACGCCGCCCACGTTCAAGCGGGTGATACAGCTCACAGCCCCAGAGCTGGATCCCGCGATGAACGCGCAGCGTGTCCTTTACGTCATCGAGATTCCTGCCAAGTTTCAGGAGGATATTCTCGCCGGGCGGGAGGCTACTGTTCAGATCGATGTCGATGCCACGGCCGCCGCCCAGGCGTTCAATGGCATGACTTACATCCAGAACGTCGTTAACAACTACGTGATGCAGTTCGTTACAGGACGCGAGCCAGGGATAGGCATGCCGGTCAAGGTGCTGATCCACGCAAAGTTCAATCCGAATCTGAAGTCGAGCTGGTTCACCGCGGTGATGCAGATCATTAGCAACTTGACCATGATTACGGTCATGCTCACCGGCGCTGCGCTCATTCGCGAGCGCGAGCAGGGTACCGTCGAGCACCTCCTCGTCATGCCTGTTGTCCCGGTTGAGATCATGCTGTCGAAGATCCTTGCCAATGGCGTCATCATCGTGGTCTCGGCCGGCTTATCGCTGGTCCTGGTGGTGCAGTGGTGGCTGCAGGTGCCGACTGCAGGATCGACCCTGCTGTTTCTGGCAGGCTCGTGCTTTTATGTCTTCACGGTCGCAGCGCTGGGCATTGCGCTCGGGACCATCGCTTCCACGATGGCCCAGTTCGGCCTCCTGTCGATTCCGGTGTTGTTGGTCATGATGCTGTTGTCGGGCTCAACGACGCCATTGGAAAGCATGCCGGTGTGGTTGAAAAATATCATGTTGGTGATCAGCCCGACCCCGCATTTCGTGATTTTCGCGCAGGACGTGCTTTACCGCGGTGCGGATGCTTCGATCGTCTGGCCCGAGATCGTTGCCACAACCGCTATCGGCAGCGTCTTTTTTGGCGTTGCCCTGTACCGCTTCCGCCGCGTGATCTTTAGCGGCTGAGGAGCCGGCAGATCACCGGGCGCGCAGCTTGTCCGAACTACTCGTCAAGACGATCGGAACGCGGGCTCCCAGCACGATGGCCGCGCTAACGGCTCCCGACATGAACGTCAGCTGCTTGACCAACATGTTTCCGGATTCGATGTCGGGCACGAGCAGGATGTTCGCTCTGCCGGCCACCAGCGCCATCTTGCACAGCGCAGCCGCTTCCACGGTCGATGGGATCTTCTTGGTGACGTGTTCGACCGCCGAAAGTATCGCAAGCCTCGGTTCATCGAAACGAAGGACGTTCGCCAGATCTATCGAGGCCGACTCTGCGACCGAACGAACGCTGGATGGCGGCCCTCGTTGATGCCGGGATGGACCCGACCTACGTGGCCGAGCGCGTGCTCGCCGGGATCCAGAGCTATGATCTCTACATCCTCACCCATCCGGAGGTGCGCGACGTCGTTGCCGGCGGCTTCAATCAGATCCTGACCGCCTTCGACAAGGCCTCGCTCCACGAGCCCTCAGCGCCTCCGGAAGCAATCTCCGCGCGCGCCCAAGCGGCGGTCGCTGTGACGTGCGTCACACGCCCATAGGTGGGGCTCCCATCGATCGAAATTGGGTTTCTGATGCGCGCCGCCAAGTCTTTGGTATCAATACCTTTTTGCGCGAATGCCGCGAGGAGATTTGGAAGTGCGCGGGGCCCGGCTGTCCTCCCGGCAACGCCCCGCATCCAGGCGCAAGACGCAATACCGCGGGGTGGCATCGCCGAGCCGGAACTTTGCTCGTGTCACGCCGTTCCCGTGGGCAGCCGCGAACGAGAGCCAAAAGCTATGAAATGGATGCTGGTAGTGCTGGTTGGCGGCGTTTCGCCCGTCAACACAGACTTGGTGTTCGACAAGTTCACTGACTGTCTCGTCGCTGAGGAGCAGATGCGCCAGCATTACTCTGATGCGTTCGATGCGTGGGACCGGATGGCGGCGGCCCGGATCGACCGACGCAGGGACTACAAGAAGGCTCGCGAGGTTGAAGCCAAACGGCTGCTGAGCAACGTCGGGACCTGTGTCCCGCATGGTGGCGGCGATCGCCAGCCGGTCACAGCACCGCAGCAGCAACCTTCCGCTCCATCGGCTCAGCAGCCCGCTGCGACACCGTCGCCGCAGCCGACGCCGCGGACTTGAGCCATCCGGGTTGATCTAATCAAAACTCATCCCTCGTCGCAGGAGACCTGAGCGCGAAGCGGACACCAGAACTGGCATTGGCTACCCAGCGTTCAAGGCCTTGTAGCCCGGACGACAATCTGCCGCTGTGGTCTCCTTCAGAGGAACCGCGCTGTCGAGCCGTCGTTGCATTTAGCTGGCTCGCCGCCCGAGCCGGCGGAGCGGCCCCGGCCGATACCCCCTAGCCCCTGCGAGTCGGGGCCGTCTCTCCGCCCCCAAAGCTCCTCCAGCCGGCGCGTATTTCAAAGAGTGCGCGGCCTGCCGAAAGCAGGGTTTGGCACTCTAACCTGGTTGACTGCCAAATTCCGGAGTATGCAACCTACAAACATCAGCGCCCGCAAGGAAGGCAGCAGGTCGCAAGGCCCGCTCACGGGCGGAAAACTACGGTTGAGATATTGCTGGGGACGACCGTTGCAAACACAATGGCTATTCTTCCCGAGGCACAAGAAAAACCCAGTTGAATCAACATTGCCAAGATACCCCTTCCGCCCGTAGCCCGCCGCGATGGATCGCGAATTGCGGCCAGTGATATCCAGCTGCAAGACCTCTGGTTTGACCATGGATGTGGTCTACTTCTTGAGAATGCCAACATCGGTGTTGCCCAAGTTCTTCATGGCGCGTTCAGCGGCGGGCGTATCCACGGCGTTGTCGTGCGAGGTCGGAGCCTGAGTAACCGAGGAAGCATCCACGTCGCCGCCGGTCGTTGCATGGCTGAGCGCGTTGCCCACGTTGGGACCGGAGGAGCCAGCAGTGCCGCTTACGGTATGCCCGGTCGATAGGGTGCTGGCCGCATAACCTGCGGAGCCGGTGGCCGTAGTTCCACTCGGCGCGGAGCCGCCACTGCTCGATCCCCCCGCACTCTGGGCGAAGGCGAACGAGGCGCCGCCAACGAGTAAGATCAAGATAATGGCGGTCTGGGTCACAGAGCGGTCCTCTACAGAACAACCGCTCAATCAGTTGCACGTCTGATGGTTCCATAGAGGCCCACCGCTCCCCACCTACCACGTCGATGGCGGATTGGCTGGCAAAATCCTCGTCGTCCGCAGCGCCACCACTGTCGCAGCCGAGCGCCGCATTGTCATGATTCACTTGGCTCAACGCTCGGGCTTTTCTATTTTGTTTGCCGAGGTGCCGCTCCAATCTTTCTTTCTGCGCCTTTAGAATAGCTAGCCTACTTGCGTAGTTTCATACTGAAGCGGGACCAGATATGACCGGTCAGTGATAGGGCTATAGCGGCCAAAATGACCGGGAGCCAAACCGACGTGGTTATGATGAACAAGGAAATGATGACCGCACGTCCCAAGACCGATTCGCTGACGGGATTCTTAAGACGAGCGAAATAGGCATAGATAATAAAAATGGTCGCTGGCACCATCCACGCGGCGACAAGCACCAGTAATAGGTCAACAAGTTGACTGGCATATTGGTGCATGAGCGCACCTCCTGACAGCGTCGGAACGAATTGCCGTCACCACTGCGAGAGCTGCGATGATCGTCGAGGGGAATTGGTGTTTGTTCGCGTTGGCAGGCATCTGCACGCTCGCGCCGCTGTCAGGGCCGCTGTCCAAACTCACGTGAAGCCGCAGCCTTCGATTTGCCGGAGCTAGGGCCACTCAACGCGCGCTCGCTGAGATGGCGCGGGCAAGGGCTCGTCCAATGCAATCATAGCCATCGGCGGTGTTGTGCAATCCATCCCACGTTACAAGCGCGCTTTGCGCAACTCCGGCATTGATCGAGTTTCGCATCAGCGCAAAACGAGAGAATAACCCGACCCGTTCCTGCTTCGCGACATCGGCGATAATGCCCTCCATCGTTTGGTAGCTGGCGGACGCGAGCACCTGCGGCGCATATTGCAAATCCATCAGCACGACGTCGGCAGCCCCCGCCTTGAGCGCCCTTACCCCTTCAAGAACGCTCCTCTTGAGCTCTTGGTCCGGCCGGCCACCCCAGGCCACGTCATTTGTGCCCAATTGCCAGATAACGAGATCAGGTGCGTGGGCGAAAACGTCACGATGGAAGCGTGTGATGTTGTTCGGAATGGTGTCGCCGACTCGACCGCTGTTGATGACGTTGATCTTGGCGTTCGATCTAAGCCTCGATAGCTCCCGGCGCATCACCTCAGGGTATGTGGCCGCGGACCTAAGCACCCAGAGTCCTACTGTCGAGGATGATCCGATCGCTACAATCTTCAACGGCTCGCCAGATCTCAAACGCGCTGCCGTATGGGGCAATTGTGCACCAAGCGAGACATCCAAGTTTGCCGCAAGGCATCTCTCTCCCGATGATATCTCGTCCTGTGCTCGAGAGGGCGCCGTGCTGGACAATCCGACAATGGTGGCAGCACCGATCGACGCTATTGTTCGAGCGGTTCGGATTGCGCGAAGAATGGCAAAATACATCGACACATGTTCCCCAATAACCGGTCGATTCTCTCTTGACAACCCTTGGCGTCAAACGTTCTGTCGTTTGATGCAGGTCGATTGACGCGGAGCAGCGAAAAGCACGAGTCGCCCATATGACCATGTCCGAAAAGCATATAGCGAAGCGGCTGGTATTCCATGTCGGCGGCTATGATCCAATCACGTCGCATGCCAGCGCACAACGACGATTCGAGCGCGAAATTCGCAGGTTCCAACGTGCCTGGTCAGTGAAGGCGGCAGTTGGCGGTCTGCATGAAACCGCCGACCAGATACAATGGAACGTGACGACCCGCGGCCCCGATTGGCTCGTCGAAACCGATTACCGTCTGGTCCGATGGCACAACGTAATCGAGGCATTCGGCCGTCGAAGCATTGGCTCACGCATTTCTGTCGGCCTTCTTACGTTTCTGGATTTCGTGTTGACCGGCACTCTTTGGCGTTACTTGCTGACCAATTGGCGCTACGCACTTTTCTTTCTCTACCCATTGACCATGTTCGTACTGCTCATCGCGGCCGCCTTCTTGATCGGCGTGGTCACATTCAAGATCACCGGATCAATTCCCATTGCTACCGGCGGCGGTCTCCTCGGGTTCGCAGCCGTTTTTGCGGGCCCGTGGCGGTGGCTGCACCTGGGCGACTTGTTCGACGATTGGATTTTTTCTCGCGAATATATCCGATACGGCAATTCGGAAATCGAGCAGAGGCTAGACAGGTTGGCCGCCGAACTTGTGGCTGCGTCGGGCAACTCTGCCGCGGACGAAATATTGGTTATTGGGCACAGTCTCGGCGCCGTACTTGCGGTTGATCTACTTGGACGCGCCCTGAAGCTGGACCCCGCGCTTGGCCGGAACAAAATTCCCGTCACATTCTTGAGCGTTGGATCATCCATACTCAAGATTGGCCTGCACCCGAAGGCAACACGCTTTCGCGCGACGGTGGAACGCGTCGCCAAGTCGCCCGCGATATTCTGGGGCGACTATCAGGCTCTCGTCGACCCCCTGAACTTTTACAAAAGCCGGCCGATGGCCGAAATGGGCTTGTCGACGGAAAACGAAGCGACCATCAGAGTGGTGAGATTCAGCCGCATGCTCGACGACGACATCTATCGACGCATCAGGCTCAATTTCTTCCGCTTGCACGGCCAGTTCGTCAGTGGAAATGATAAGCGAGCATCGTACGATTACTTCATGCTGACATGCGGACCTATTTCGGCCAAATTCCAGACGCTTGCCCCCGATGGCGCCGTGTCGATGATTGCTGACGACGGAGGACTCATCGCGAGCGCGACGTTGTCGGAGGGCGAACTGCCAAGTCGTCCGGGCGCGGCAGCCTAGTTCAAATGACGCCCACCATTTCGAAAATCATTTTCGTTGCACTGGCGATCGGCTGGTACCTCATACGCTATAAGTACGCGCGGCGCTCCCGCCGCGCGAGGATTGTGCGGAGCGCTCGCGGCCCACTGGAAACCGCGCTCCTGCTCATATCCCTTTCGGGCCTTGGACTCGTTCCGCTCGTCTACGTGGCAACGGGAATACCTCATTTCGCAAATCACAGCTTCTATCCCGCGCTGGCTTGGCTGGGGTCTCTCTTTGCGATTGCGGCTTTGGGCGTGTTTCACCTGACTCACCGTGCACTCGGCCGGAACTGGTCGATAAGTCTCGACGTGCGTGAAAACCATGAACTCGTGACGGAAGGGATTTACCGGAAGGTTCGACACCCGATGTATTCCGCATTTTGGCTGTGGGCTATCGCCCAGGCATTGCTGCTGCCTAATTGGATTGCCGGTTTTGCGGGCCTCGCCGGCTTCGGGATTTTGTTCTTCGGCCGCGTCGCGAGAGAAGAGCGAATGATGCTGCAGACGTTTGGCGACAGCTATCGCGAGTATATGGCACGGACCCACCGGGTCTTCCCGTGGATACTCTGAAGTGGGTCCTGACACGTCTTCTGGACCACGGAACCGACATGGAACCAGACACCTCAATTTGTGCGTGCCATTTCCGCAACATACGGGAAAAAAGGGCTCTCGGGGGTGCTGAAGCCTCGGTCTAGTGATTGCCGATGTGGCTCGCCTCTGGTTATTTCTATGCGTGTAAGGTGAATCCCAAGCTACTCCAATAATGGTGGGGACAAGATGTTGAAATTCGCAATCCTCGGTATCGCTTCTTTGGCCTTCGTTGGGACCGCAGTTGCTGCGGACCTGCCGCGGCCTCAGCCTGTTGCCGCTGCCCCTGCGCCGGTTGGCAAATACCCGGTCGGCAAATACCCTGTCGGTAAGAGCCCGGTGGGCAAATATCCGGTGGCGTCCCCGGTGGTGACCAAAGGTTGATCTGACTGTCCGATCGTACGCCGACGGCGTTCGTTTGGGTAGTTAGCTACCTTTGCAACGGATCTTTGATCCAAGAGGATTCGAAGATGGTGGGACTGATTCGGAAATATCCGGGTCTGGAGCTTTTTGCGAAGGCCGCCATACTGGCGGCCTTCGTGGGCTTGGGGGCCGGGATCAGCAGCGCACAACCACTCGCCGCGCGTCCCGATCAGCAGCAGCGGGACGCTCTGCTCAATTCGGCGACGAAGCATGCGGGGAGCATGGCTGCCGTTACGGGTGCCACGCCCGCCACGTCAGACGTGAAGCCAGCAGTTGCGAAGCCAGTCCGAAGTACTGCTGCCAAAGGTCCCTACTACGTTGATTTTCGTGCCCGCACGGCAGCAACGTACGGTCATGCATTCATCTGGTACGGGAAGACCAGCGAAAAGCAGGTCGAGGTCGCTGGTCTGGCTCCGGCCGGCGACGAAGTGCCGTACATCTTGGGACACCTCATATTTGTCCCCTCTGAGACAGGCGCGAGCTATGGCGATCTTGACGAGCAATATCTGACCGCCAGCTATCGCGTCTATTTGAATGAGGCCGATGCCAAGAGGGTCTTTGCCTATATCAAACACCTGCAGCAGACTTCTCCGCTGTGGAATGCAGCAACGACCAACTGCACTGCTTTTATCGGACGCATAGCGACTTTCATGGGCCTCAACGCTCCGTTTCATCTGCTGAAGCCTGAGGAATACGTAAACCGACTCAGAGAGCTGAACGGTGGGCGGAAAACGGTGCAGCTTGAACCCGAACGAAGCTAGGTCGCTCAGCATTGAGCTCATGCGGCCTTCCTGATCAGCCATCTCGATAGGCGCCAGATCTTCACGAATTCAGTCAATGGCGTCATCCGAGAAAGTGCGGCGCAAGATTGACCGTCGAAAACTGGCAACCAACCGTCGATCGGTTGGACGGCCCGCCCCGAAAAGCCCAAGATGCGCATAGCCCGGGATCAAGACGACCGCGATGCGAATCATGGCGCCGTCGAGGAAGGTTAGCGTTTCGCTAGAACTTTCGCGCAAGGGACGCGCCAGATCGAAATTTAAGCCATCAGTGCGCTGATCGCTGCTGTCATTACGCTGGTATTCGGGGACGCGATGCGGGTCTATATCATTCTTGCCGGCCTAGCCCTCTTGCTCATTGGAAGGGTCAGCGGCACGGTCGTCGATAAGGGAACCGACGCGCAGAAATCTTGCGGGCTACTTATTCAGAAGTCGTTGCGTGATCAGGACGAAGCCCGCCTCGCCGGCTCGTGTGAGGGAATGATCGAGACTGCGATGCTCTTTTCACCAAATCTGCCGGCTGACGTGCGTGCATGTCCCCCAGCGCAAGGCAGTGCCTTGGAAAGTGCCAAGGTCCTTCTTCAATACATCGACAATAATCCGGATCGACTGAATGAACCGGGCATTACCCTAGCCCTCGAGGCGTTCAGAGATGCCTGGCCTTGCCATGGGGACGAAGCCGGGGGGCCAGGTGGTCCAAGACAAAAAAAGCGCGTGCCGAAAAAGCCAAAGCAACAGCCTACATCGCCTGCGAACGATGGGAACAGTGGAACGAGATGACCAATCGCCTGGCGACAGAGAGTATGAAGGGTCAGGGAAGCAGAAGACCATCAGGCGGGCGCTGATCTCCCCATCCCGCACGAGGTCATCGCTTGCGCCGAGCAACCAAAGCTCGTCCGCCTCGACTCGCATCAAGCTCCGTGACCACCAGCGCTCGATCATTGCCGCGAGAATCGCGGCCTCGTGGGCATCCAGATCGTCCATCAGATTCCAGAACCCGACGACGTAGAGATCCGTCGTCGGCGACCGAGCGCGCGCTCGACCGCATGGAAGAGGTTCGCGCCATCGCGCTGCTCGGGGTGGCCCCGAAGAGAGAGCCGTCCCCGATTCACATTCCCGGAGAACGGCCGCCGGACCTCGGCCCTGATCGGTCCGAGCCCGGTCAGGGCCGAGCGACGGCCGGGTTCGATGGCCGGCGGCTCGAAGCCGAGGGCACCGCAGATGGTGGCGTGCACACGCTCCCGCCGCCTGTCTAGCACGTGCCAGCCCACCTTGTTCGCAAAGGGAGCCGTCCGCAGTTCGGCATTAAGGGCCGCGGCTTCGTTCCGCCAATGGGTTAGAACAGCTCCGCCGCAAGCCGACACCACCGGGCCCCTTCGGTTGCACCCACACAGAGGGAGATCCAGGGCACTGCAAATCCGGGGTACGCCGGTTGCCCCATCGCGAGCGACCTGGCTTCGATGCCAAATGTCGCTCCGGGCTAAGCGTAAGCCTTGCTCGCCCGGCAACTTCGGCCCCAACTCCTCCTGTCACGGAGTTGGGGCCGTTTCCCCAAAACGCGACAGCGCCGCAATGATTGCCGCGCCACAATTCTCGACGATCTCGCTCGACCCCGAGCAGCAACAACTGGCGGGCGGCCAAGCGGTGAAGCCGTGGCAGGAAGCAGGGAAAATCGCGAGATACCTGGCGCCCGCCGCTTAACGGCTCCCCGCGCGCGGTGACATGAGGACACGTAGCAACCGTTCGGCGTGCTCCTTCGTCAAGTTTGCCGCCATGTCGGTCCCGATCAGTGCTGGGCCCATTCGCTCGCGGTCATAGACCATCCAACCCTTGCCTCCCATTCGAATGAAAAACCTGCTCTGCGTCGGCTCTTTGTCAGTCATTGGTGACGCCCCGGTTGCTCGACGGAGCAAGGAAAGGCGGCCATCCTTCTGCTTGCATTAAGCTGTGTGAATCGGCGCGGGAAAAACTGGAAAAGTTCCGGTCTGGAACGAGCCCGCAATGTGCTGAAGCGAACAGAAGCGCGCCGGGCGTGCAGAGTAAGCTACGATCGCTTGGCCTTCCCCAAGAGTCCAAGCACCTCCAGCGGCCCCGGCCTTACCACAAGCCCCCCACCATAGCCGGGGCCGCCCCTCGCTCCCACGGAAATCGATCTGTCAGGCGAGTGTCAGGCCGGTGCACTAGCCTTGGTGGGACCGTCGACACCGCCCAGGGCGTTGCCGGTTGCGGGGCCCGGCCTGAGTTTCTGCTCCAGTTCCGGGCCCCGTTAGCTTGCGGCCAAAAGAAAACGCGGCGCCCCGACGGAGCGCCGCGCGAAACTCGTTCGTTGTCGTATGGGTGTCAGTAGTCGTCCGTTAAGAAGGCGAATTGAGCGGGGCGGGACGGCCGAACGTGCGCCATAGCTGGAGCAGGATGAGGCACAAGAGTTCTCTGAGCCAGGCGAGGATGCGGCGGAAGTTGTGGCCCACGGCTGAGAGGATGACGTTAGCCGCATCGCCGGCGCGGCCTTTGAGGTAGCAGCGGCCGAGGTGACCATCGGCCTTCAGGTGTCCGATGATGGGTTCGATGGCGGAGCGGCGGCGCAGCTCGCGCTTGATGACACCGAAGACGCCGCGCTTCTGGCCGGAGATGAAGATCCGTCGGGGATTTTGTGCGTCGTGGCCGCGGTATCCCTTGTCGACATAGGCCCGCTCGATCGCGCAGCCGGTGAGTGTCTCGGTGCGGTCGATGACGTCCCGCAAGGTGTGACCGTCGTACGGGTTATCGGGTAGCGCCCTGGCGTGCAGCACGAACAGGCCCCCGGGAGAACGGCGGTTGTTGGTGACGATGGAGGCTTTGACGCCGATCTATGGACCACGCCCGCGTTGCAAGAGGAATCGACAAAGGGATGAAGCGGTTTGCGCCAATCTATCCGGCTTCAATTTGGGGCTGTTGCCCCGAGCCATCATGGATATCCGCTCACTTCTGTCCTCAATAACTCGCCGGCCTCAAGAAGGGCCATGGAGTCGAACCAGGCTTCAGAAGTGTCGGTGGAACCGTTTCTCCATTCGTCCTTTCCGTCTCGCAAACCTCGGCGGGTTATTGTGCCTTCTGATCCCGACCTTGGATTTTCCTTTCCGGCCCTGTTTCTTATGCGGTGCGGCCCAGGAGGTTGGCGTCGTAGTCACGGCCCTTTGCGAGCATGCTCCAGGCCATGCGCGCAAGTTTTGCGGCCAGGGCAACAACCAAGACATTGGAGTGGAGCCGCTTCGACGCTGCCTCTAACCAGGCTGCGAAGCCATGCCGAGGCCAACTCTGACGCTGCAGAAGTACGGCTCTGGCACCTTGAATAAACAGCGTTCGCAGGTACCGATTACCGCGCCTCGATATGCGCCCGAGAATGGTTCGATCGCCGGTCGAGATTTGCTTTGGTACCAGACCAAGCCATGCTGCAAAGTCTCGGCCTTTATGGAAGGCATCACCGGTTCCGATGGCGGCGACCATCGCGCTTGAGATGATCGGCCCGACGCCGGGCGCACTCATTAGGCGGCGACAGTGTGGATCTTGATCAGCGAGTTCGTCGATTTCTTTCGTCATTGACGCGACCCGTCGGTCGAGATAGCGCCAGTCCTCGGCCAAGTCCTGAATGAGCTGGATCACGCGAGGCGATAAGTTGTCGTTTGGCGCTGAGAGAATCTGAGGAAGTGCCAGTCGGAGTGCTGCCGCTCCCTGCCGCACTGGTAGCCCTCGCTCAAGCAAAAAGCCCCGGATTTGATTGATGACCGCCGTTCTCTGCGTCACCAATCGACTGCGAACTCTGTGTAGTGCCTGTAAATCAAGTTGTTCGGCTGACTTCACTGGAACGAACCGCATTGTCGGCCGCTGAGCGGCCTCGGCGATCGCTTCAGCATCCCGAAAGTCATTCTTGTGACCCTTGAGGTATGGTTTGACGTACTGCGCCGGCAAGAGCCGTACTTGATGGCCTAATTTCTCGAGCCTGCGCCCCAGATGATGTGCGCCTGCACACGCCTCCATTCCGATCAGACAACGCGGAATATTGCCCAGCGACTGGTCAAGCTGATTTCTCGACCGCTTCTTGCGTAGCGTAATTGCGCCTGTGGCATCGAGACCGACGACGTGGAATGTGTTCTTCCCGAGATCGATGCCGATTGTGACAAGGTTCGTATTCGACATGGCTTGCGCTCCTGCTGCTGCCCCCCGCCGGGCTGCACGTTGCCGCTGAGAGCGGGCGTGGTCCATGCCATTAACTCGTAAGGCGCGGCTGCTTTGCCCTTGCCGATGCACTCCACCTCCGGGGCGTGGAAGGAATAAAGCTTGAAGCCGCGCTGGCGTTGCTGCTGCGAGCGGATCTGCGAGGCCCGGCTGAGCGGGAGGGCGAACGTGTTCTCAAGCACAGCCTGACCTTCGATCTTGCGGCGGATATCGCGGATGATCCGGCCCAGTCGGCTGCGCAGGATGCGCAACTGCCGCTGATGCCGCTTGAATTGCTTGGCATGGCCGTAGCGTCCCGCCATCATTGTCGCGGTTTTGGCAATGCGCAGATAGGACTGCCGCAGCTTGACCCCGTGCTTCCTCGCCAGACGGTTGAGCCCCTTGATCGCCGCGTGCAAGAGCTTGGCATCGGTCGGGAAGGTGATCGCCTTCGGCTGCACGGTGGTATCGACTGTGACCCGCTTGATGTCCTGGCTGCGTAACGCGCCGGCCTCGTGTGCCACCCGCAAGCTCTCGGCCAGCAACAGCTCCAGCTTGTCGCCGAGCCGCTTGCGCCAGTGGCTCAGGTCCGAGCGCTCGTGCGGGAATGCGTGCTGGAAGAACTCTTCGCCGGTGAAGTACTGGAAATATGGGTCGTGGACCCAGCGCTCGCACACCCCCTCATCGGACAGCCCGTAAATGTGCTTGAGCAGCAACAGCCCGATCATGAAGCGGCTCGCGATCCCGGGCCGACCATTCTCGCTATAGAGCGGCGCGATCTCGCCGTCGATCCAGTCCCAATCGACCTTGCCGGCGAGCTGAACCAGCTCGTGCTTCATATTGATGATTTGGTCCAGCCTGGCCCGGAACAGATCGCCCGATCCCGTCGTCCTGTGCTTCTTCGGTCGCATCGCCACCTCCGATGTGATGACGGAATCATGGTTGGCGATTCGACGGAATCTTGAGGGTTCTGTGAGGTCGCGTGGCAGGCGCGAGCCGCGCGCTCTGTGGTGCGTGCGACCTCATAGAAGCCGGATTGAACGAAGCTGCGGAGTTGTGGGCGCTATGGGAATAGTGCAGCGGGTGCGGCTGCGGGGAACGCTCGCCTGTGGTCGCCGCGCGTCCGCGAGTCATTCATCGGATGTGAGGGGCCCGATTGATCGGGCCAAGGGCGCGATCCAGCGAGCGATTTGCAGCGCTGGGATGCGCTACCGAACGATTGGCGGGGTGTTCGGTGACGAGCGCGGCCACGGCGACTTCGGACGTTGCCACCAAGAAGGTGATTACGGAAGGGGTGGATGGTACAGACGCTGGTCATGACGTATCACAATGAAACGGCTGGTCGCGCGCGCAGGCTCGCGGGACGATATCGACGCGCCGCATGGTGCCGCCACAATGCGGGCAGACGGGGATCTCGCATTTGGTGAGGGGATCGGCGCCGGCTTCTTGATCAGTCGGAGCGTTGCGGACAGCAAGGAGTTGACGGCAGAAAGCGATTTTATCGTTGCGTCCGCCATTGGCGAGGAAACCATAGTGGCGGATGCGGTGGAAGCTGTCCGGCAGGGTGTGCAGGAGAAAGCGACGAATGAACTCATCGGCCTTAAGCGTCATCACTTTGGTTTTACGATTCTGCCGATAGTCCTTCCAGGCAAAGCTCACCTTGCCGTCGGCAAGCGAGATCAGCCTACTGTTGGCGATGGCGACGCGATGCGTATAGCGGCCGAGATAAGCCAGCACCTGTTCGGGCCCACCGAATGGCGGCTTGGCATAGACGACCCAGTCGGTCCATCGAAGTTGAGCGAGGCGCTCGGCGAATGCGGCGGGATCGGCGAGACGGGCGAGATCGCCAAAGAAGCCCAACTGGCCAGCCGCGAAGGCAGCTTGCAGCTCTTGCAGAAACAGGCGGCGGAACAGCCTGGAGAGGACGCGCACCGGCAGGAAGAAGCCGGGCCGGCAAGCGACCCAGTGTGTGCCGTCGAGTGAAGGTCCACCACCAGGCACGACGCAGTGGATATGCGGATGGTGTTGCAGGGTTTGACCCCAAGTATGGAGGACGGCGGTCAGACCGAGCTGAGCGCCGAGATGCTTGGGGTCGGCCGCGATGGTGGTGAGCGTCTCGGCCGCGCAGCGGAACAGAATGGCATAGACCACCGCCTTGTTCTGGAAAGCAATCTCTCTGGCCGGCGCCGGCAAGGTGAAGACGACGTGGAAGTATGGCACGGGAAGGAGTTCGGATTGTCGCTCGGCAAGCCATTGCGCGCGCGCCGAGCCTTGGCACTTCGGGCAATGCCGATTGCGACAGGAGTTGTAGGCGATCCGGGTGGCACCGCAGTCGTCGCATTGCTCGATGTGGCCGCCAAGCACAGCCGTCCGGCATGCCGTGATCGCGCCCATGACGCGCCGCTCGACGCGACCCAGATGTCCGGCACGAGCTTGCCGAAACGCTTCGCCGTGGCGGCGGAAGATATCCGCCACTTCCAGAACTGGAGTCATCAGGTCCGCTCAGCCGGGCGGCACGACCTCCAGGCGGAGCCGGTCAAGCGGACTTGGCGTATTGCTGATGGTCTTTGTGGCGACTTGGGTATAGCGCGCCGTGCTCTGCAGACTGGCATGGCCGAGCAGCACCTGGATGATGCGCACGTCGGCCCCGTTCTCCAGGAGATGGGTCGCGAATGTGTGCCGCAGCGTATGCACTGTCACCGACTTGCTCAAGCCGGCCGCCGTACAGGCTGAACGGCAGGCGGCGTGCAGCACGTTAGGGACGAGCGGACGCTCGTCGTCGCGGCCGGGAAATAGCCATCGTTTGGGCCGAGTGAGCCGCCAATACGTCCGCAGAATCCTCAAAAGCTGCGGCGAGAGCATAACGTAACGGTCCTTGCCGCCCTTGCCGTGCTCGACCCGGATCAACATCCGCTGGCTATCAATGTCGACAACCTTCAAGAGGACCACTTCCGATACGCGCAAGCCTGCGGCATAGACGGTGGTCAGCGCGGTACGGCTCTTGAGGCTTGGGATTGCTTCCAGGAAGCGCACGACCTCGTCGGCGCTCAGCACCACCGGCAGTTTGCGCGGTTTACGCGCATAGGCGATGCGCTCCGGAACGGTGTCATGACCCAGCGTCACACCGTAGAAAAACCGCAGTGCGCAGACGATCTGGTTCAGCGCCGGCCAGGACATCCCCGTCGCAACCAGATGAACCTGGAAAGCACGGATATCCTCCAGGTCGAGGCGGTCAGGAGAACGACCGAAATATCGGCTCAACTTCGCTACGGCGTTGAGGTAGGATTGCTGCGTCGCCGGTGACAGATTGCGGACCGTCATGTCCTCGATCATGCGGCGGCGAAGTGGGCTGATCTCAGCCATCGGAAAACCTCCTGTCTAAAGGGTTGGGCTTCGAAAACCCGCAATCCTCTCAGACAGGAGGCAATCCTTGCTATGCCTCCCTACATGCCGCGCCAGCGGCTTCGTTCAATCTTGAGGGTTCTGTGAGGTCGCGTGGCAGGCGCGAGCCGCGCGCTCTGTGGTGCGTGCGACCTCATAGAAGCCGGATTGAACGAAGCTGCGGAGTTGTGGGCGCTATGGGAATAGTGCAGCGGGTGCGGCTGCGGGGAACGCTCGCCTGTGGTCGCCGCGCGTCCGCGAGTCATTCATCGGATGTGAGGGGCCCGATTGATCGGGCCAAGGGCGCGATCCAGCGAGCGATTTGCAGCGCTGGGATGCGCTACCGAACGATTGGCGGGGTGTTCGGTGACGAGCGCGGCCACGGCGACTTCGGACGTTGCCACCAAGAAGGTGATTACGGAAGGGGTGGATGGTACAGACGCTGGTCATGACGTATCACAATGAAACGGCTGGTCGCGCGCGCAGGCTCGCGGGACGATATCGACGCGCCGCATGGTGCCGCCACAATGCGGGCAGACGGGGATCTCGCATTTGGTGAGGGGATCGGCGCCGGCTTCTTGATCAGTCGGAGCGTTGCGGACAGCAAGGAGTTGACGGCAGAAAGCGATTTTATCGTTGCGTCCGCCATTGGCGAGGAAACCATAGTGGCGGATGCGGTGGAAGCTGTCCGGCAGGGTGTGCAGGAGAAAGCGACGAATGAACTCATCGGCCTTAAGCGTCATCACTTTGGTTTTACGATTCTGCCGATAGTCCTTCCAGGCAAAGCTCACCTTGCCGTCGGCAAGCGAGATCAGCCTACTGTTGGCGATGGCGACGCGATGCGTATAGCGGCCGAGATAAGCCAGCACCTGTTCGGGCCCACCGAATGGCGGCTTGGCATAGACGACCCAGTCGGTCCATCGAAGTTGAGCGAGGCGCTCGGCGAATGCGGCGGGATCGGCGAGACGGGCGAGATCGCCAAAGAAGCCCAACTGGCCAGCCGCGAAGGCAGCTTGCAGCTCTTGCAGAAACAGGCGGCGGAACAGCCTGGAGAGGACGCGCACCGGCAGGAAGAAGCCGGGCCGGCAAGCGACCCAGTGTGTGCCGTCGAGTGAAGGTCCACCACCAGGCACGACGCAGTGGATATGCGGATGGTGTTGCAGGGTTTGACCCCAAGTATGGAGGACGGCGGTCAGACCGAGCTGAGCGCCGAGATGCTTGGGGTCGGCCGCGATGGTGGTGAGCGTCTCGGCCGCGCAGCGGAACAGAATGGCATAGACCACCGCCTTGTTCTGGAAAGCAATCTCTCTGGCCGGCGCCGGCAAGGTGAAGACGACGTGGAAGTATGGCACGGGAAGGAGTTCGGATTGTCGCTCGGCAAGCCATTGCGCGCGCGCCGAGCCTTGGCACTTCGGGCAATGCCGATTGCGACAGGAGTTGTAGGCGATCCGGGTGGCACCGCAGTCGTCGCATTGCTCGATGTGGCCGCCAAGCACAGCCGTCCGGCATGCCGTGATCGCGCCCATGACGCGCCGCTCGACGCGACCCAGATGTCCGGCACGAGCTTGCCGAAACGCTTCGCCGTGGCGGCGGAAGATATCCGCCACTTCCAGAACTGGAGTCATCAGGTCCGCTCAGCCGGGCGGCACGACCTCCAGGCGGAGCCGGTCAAGCGGACTTGGCGTATTGCTGATGGTCTTTGTGGCGACTTGGGTATAGCGCGCCGTGCTCTGCAGACTGGCATGGCCGAGCAGCACCTGGATGATGCGCACGTCGGCCCCGTTCTCCAGGAGATGGGTCGCGAATGTGTGCCGCAGCGTATGCACTGTCACCGACTTGCTCAAGCCGGCCGCCGTACAGGCTGAACGGCAGGCGGCGTGCAGCACGTTAGGGACGAGCGGACGCTCGTCGTCGCGGCCGGGAAATAGCCATCGTTTGGGCCGAGTGAGCCGCCAATACGTCCGCAGAATCCTCAAAAGCTGCGGCGAGAGCATAACGTAACGGTCCTTGCCGCCCTTGCCGTGCTCGACCCGGATCAACATCCGCTGGCTATCAATGTCGACAACCTTCAAGAGGACCACTTCCGATACGCGCAAGCCTGCGGCATAGACGGTGGTCAGCGCGGTACGGCTCTTGAGGCTTGGGATTGCTTCCAGGAAGCGCACGACCTCGTCGGCGCTCAGCACCACCGGCAGTTTGCGCGGTTTACGCGCATAGGCGATGCGCTCCGGAACGGTGTCATGACCCAGCGTCACACCGTAGAAAAACCGCAGTGCGCAGACGATCTGGTTCAGCGCCGGCCAGGACATCCCCGTCGCAACCAGATGAACCTGGAAAGCACGGATATCCTCCAGGTCGAGGCGGTCAGGAGAACGACCGAAATATCGGCTCAACTTCGCTACGGCGTTGAGGTAGGATTGCTGCGTCGCCGGTGACAGATTGCGGACCGTCATGTCCTCGATCATGCGGCGGCGAAGTGGGCTGATCTCAGCCATCGGAAAACCTCCTGTCTAAAGGGTTGGGCTTCGAAAACCCGCAATCCTCTCAGACAGGAGGCAATCCTTGCTATGCCTCCCTACATGCCGCGCCAGCGGCTTCGTTCAATCCTGAAAATGAAATTGCAAGGTTCCGACGCCCGAAGCATCAAACCCCTGCAAACGCAAAACAGTCCACAACGACAAATGCGATTCTAGCTCAATCGCTTAGCCACTCTTCACGGACGACTCAGTAGCCGCAGGAGGCGCAGCCCATCTGCACCGGGGCGTAATAGGAATAGCCTGGCGACACCATCTCGACGCGCTGGCGCGTGGCGTATTGCGGCGGGATGCGCTCGTACTGGACGCCGGGCGGAGCCACCATCACGGTCTGCGGCACCATCACGGTGCGGTACTGCGCCGGCGTGCGATGCGCGACCACCGAGCCCGGCGAGACCATGACGGTCTCATCGACGGTGCGGTATTGCGGCGGAATGTATTGCTGCTGATAGCAGGTCGTGCAGGGCGGCGGCGTGTAGCAATTGTAGCAGCCGGCAGAGGCCGCGCCCGTCATGGACATCGCGGCGACAGCCGTTGAGAAAACGACAGCAAGAGTACGAGACATTGTGGTGGTGCCCCAGTTGCCCGAAATGGATGTGCGAAGGTCGTTGGCAGTATACGCTGTCAAATCCAGAACTGCTGAAGTTCGTCGGAGCATCCTTAATGCCAACGGCCGGCTCTCGCCGGCGGTTCAGAACTCGTTGACCATGTGCGATCGCGGCGTTCGCGATCATGCATGTGCGAAACGCGCTCAGTTCGAGCGCCGCTTCAACTCGCGCACCGCGCCGCGCGCGGCGCTGGTGGTGAGGGCAGCGTAAGCCTGCAGCGCGGTCGAGACGTTGCGCTTGCGGCCAGTCGCCTGCCAGGCAGCAACGCCCTTCGCCTCTTCCGCCGCGCGACGCTTGGCGAGCTCCTCGTCGGAGACCTCGAGCGTGATGCTGCGGTTCGGGATGTCAATGGAGATGACGTCGCCGGTCCGCACGAGGCCGATGTTGCCGCCCTCGGCCGCCTCCGGCGACAGATGGCCGATCGACAGCCCGGACGAGCCACCGGAGAAGCGTCCGTCGGTGACCAGCGCGCAGGCTTTGCCGAGGCCCATCGATTTCAAATAGCTGGTCGGATACAGCATCTCCTGCATGCCGGGGCCGCCGCGCGGGCCTTCGTAGATGATGACGACGACCTCGCCGGCGACAACCTTGCCGCCCAGAATGCCTTCCACGGCTGCGTCCTGGCTTTCGAACACGCGCGCGGGGCCTGCGAATTTCAGGATCGAGGAATCGACGCCGGCGGTCTTCACGATGCAGCCGTCCTGCGCGAGGTTGCCGTAGAGCACGGCGAGGCCGCCGTCCTTGCTGAAGGCGTGCGCGAGGTCGCGCACCACGCCATTCTCGCGGTCGGCATCGAGCTCGTCGTAACGGCGCTCCTGGCTGAACGCGACTTGCGTGGGGATGCCGCCGGGCGAGGCGCGGTAGAAGGTGCGCACCGCCTCGCTCTTGGTGCGCTTGATGTCCCAGCGCTCCAGCGCCTCGTTCATGGTCGGCGCGTGCACGGTGGACACCGAGGTGTCGATCAGGCCGGCGCGGTCGAGCTCGCCGAGAATGCCCATGATGCCGCCGGCCCGGTGCACGTCCTCGACATGCACGTCGGCAACCGACGGCGCGACCTTGCAGAGCACGGGCACACGACGAGAAAGCCGGTCGATGTCGCGCATGGTGAACTCCACCTGCCCTTCATGAGCGGCGGCGAGCAGATGCAGCACCGTGTTGGTCGAGCCGCCCATGGCGATGTCGAGCGTCATCGCGTTCTCGAACGCCTTGAAGTTGGCGATGTTGCGCGGAAGCACCGAGGCATCGTCCTGCTCGTAATAGCGGCGCACGAGGTCGACGATGGTGTGGCCGGCCTCGACGAACAGGCGCTTGCGGTCGGCGTGGGTCGCGACCACCGAGCCGTTGCCGGGGAGCGCGAGGCCAAGCGCCTCGGTGAGGCAGTTCATCGAGTTGGCGGTGAACATGCCCGAGCAGGAGCCGCAGGTCGGGCACGCCGAGCGCTCGATCACCTTGACGTCCTCGTCGCTGACCGTGGAGTCGGCTGCGGCGACCATGGCATCGATGAGGTCGACGGCCTTGGTCTTGCCCTGCAGCTTGACCTTGCCCGCCTCCATCGGCCCGCCCGAGACGAATACGGCGGGGATGTTGAGCCGCAGCGCCGCCATCAGCATGCCGGGCGTGATCTTGTCGCAGTTGGAGATGCAGACGAGGCCGTCGGCACAGTGGGCGTTGGCCATGTATTCGACGCTGTCGGCGATCAGCTCCCGCGACGGCAGGCTGTAGAGCATGCCGTCATGGCCCATGGCGATGCCGTCGTCGACGGCGATGGTGTTGAACTCCTTTGCCACGCCGCCGGCCTGCTCGATCTCGCGAGCGACGAGCTGGCCGAGGTCCTTGAGATGGACGTGACCGGGCACGAACTGGGTGAAGGAGTTGACGACCGCGATGATCGGCTTGCCGAAATCTGCGTCCTTCATGCCCGTCGCGCGCCAGAGGCCGCGGGCGCCCGCCATGTTGCGGCCGTGGGTGGTGGTGCGGGAGCGATAGGCTGGCATGGCGGTTTCCGTCCTCGGGGCTTGACCGGCCGGGCGGAAGAATGTGGAGCCGCCTCAGGCCTTTCCGGCCGGATAGCGCAGGGGCCGGCGAGGTGCAACGGGAACTTGGGCCTGACAGGGCTCCCCTGCTCCCGGCGCGGGCTACAGGCGCCTATTGCAGGGTCGGATCGAGCCGGTCGCGCAGCCACTCGCCGATCACCGAGACCGCCAGCGTGGTCGATGGTGGTCGCCGGCGCCAGCATGATCCAGGGCGCGTGGGTCAGGTATTCGCAGCCATAGCAGCCGACCATGTTGCCGAGGCTGGTCATCGGCGGCTGTACCCCGAGGCCGAGGTCGGGATCGCGGCGTTCGGCAGCGCATGCGACGTCACCACCTTGCGCCACGGCACGCCTTTTGCGGAGGCGGTGCGGATATAGGGCTGGCCCAGCACCTCGAGCATCGCGCTGCGGGTGAAGCGCGCCAGCACCGCCGCGCCGCCGAGGCTGAGCGTCGTGATCGGCAAAATGGCGTGGCGCCAGCTGTCCCGTCCGCTCGACGGCAACCAGCCGAGCTGCACGGCGAACACCAGAACCAGCAGCAGCGCGAGGACGAAGCTCGGGACCGTGAAGCCGGCGACCGCCGTCATCATCACGGCGCGAGTCCGTAGTGCTCCGGAATAGAATCCTATTTCGATCTCGCGTACATCGCGCGATATCGATCGGCGGCCAGTTCCAGGGCATCACCCTCTGATCGCGCACCAAGGGGTTGGGGGACCACATGGGGGGTGGGATCGAAGGCTGGGGCGAGGTGACGAGGTCCGGACTCCTAGGCACTCCGGACCTCGCGCTTTCCATCAGCGCGGGCGCCGGCATATCCCAGAGTTCACATGTGCTTGCCGCGACACAGCTCGGTGCGGGCGTCAGCTCACATTGCATCCTTCAGCGTCAGCCGTGCCGTGAACGTCACGCTGGTCTTGCCGACCAGCGCCATGCCTTGGACCTCGGCGCCGCCGGGGAAATAGTCGCCGGAAAAGCCGCAGGTGACCTCCCTGCCTCCGAACACAAGCGTCCGGCCGACCGCTTCCGTGTGCTGGTTGACGATCATGTCACCACGCCACTTCCCGTTCCGGAACGTGTAGCTGCCGGTATAGTAGAAATAGCTGTCGCCGCCCATGATGCGGCCGTCGCAGAGCACGACCACGCCTCGCGCCTGCCCGCGCTTTCCCTCACGCATCTCGATGTCGAAGATGTAGAGGCCGTTGACGACGCTGGCCGCCTCACCTGCTTCTGCGCCTTTCCCGGCCGACATCAGATCGTCTCCCCGGCAATCGATCCGCCGCGCCAATCAGCTCGGCACGTTGCGCTCGAGATCCTCGAGCCAGGCCGCGGCGCTGGAATCCGATGGTGCGCGCCAGTCGCCGCGCGGCGACAATGAGCCGCCGGCCGAGACCTTCGGGCCGTTCGGCATCGCCGATCGCTTGAACTGGCTGAAGGCGAAGAAGCGGCGCAGGAACACCTCTAACCAGCGCCGGATCTCCGGCAGATCATAGGCCTTGCGCTTGTCGCTCGGGAACGCCGGCGGCCACTCGCCCTTGCCGACGTCCCTCCACGCCTGCAGTGCCATGAAGGCGATCTTGGACGGCCGCATGGCGAAGCGGAGGGTGTAGAACAGGTTGAAATCCTGCAGCTCGTAGGGACCGACGGAGGCTTCCGTGCTCTGCGGCTTTTCGCCGGGCTGCACGGGAACCAGCTCGGGCGAGATCTCCGCCGCGAGGATCGAACCCAGAGTCCGGTTCACGTCGCCGCTGAACTGCTTCGAGGCGATGACCCAGCGGATCAGATGCTGGATCAGCGTCTTCGGCACGCCGGCGTTGACGTTGTAATGCGCCATCTGGTCGCCGACACCATAGGTGCACCAACCGAGCGCGAGCTCGGAGAGGTCGCCGGTTCCGATGACGATGCCGCCATGGTGATTGGCGAGGCGGAACAGATAGTCCGTGCGCAGGCCGGCCTGCACGTTCTCGAAGGTGACGTCGTAGACCTTCTCGCCCTTGCCGAAGGGGTGGCCGATGTCCTTCAGCATCTGCGTCGCCGTGGTGCGGATGTCGAGCTCCTGCGAGCTCGTCTGCAACGCCTTCATCAGCGCCAACGCATTGGTCTTGCTCTCGCTGCCGGTGGCAAAGCCGGGCATGGTGTAGCCGAGGATGTTTTCACGCGGCAGGCCGAGCAGATCGACCGCCTTGGCGGCGACGATCAGCGCATGCGTGGAGTCGAGGCCGCCGGAGACGCCGATCACGACGCGCTTGGTGCCGGTCGCGCGCATGCGCTGCACGAGGCCGGCGACCTGGATGTTGTAGGCCTCGTAGCAGTCCTGCTCGAGCAGGCTCTCATCGCTCGGCACGAACGGGAAACGCTCGATCTTGCGAAGGAAGCCGATGTCGGCGGCCGGCGGCTTCAAGGCGAACGCGATCTTGCGGAAGAACGCCTCGCGCTGTCGGCGGTTGTCGTCGAACGTGCCCATCAGCGCGCGCTCCTGCCGAAGCAGGTCGAGGTCGACGTCGGCATAGGTGATCTGGCCGCCCTGGCGGAAACGCTCGCCCTCAGCCAGCAGCACGCCGTTCTCGTAGATGGCGGTCTGGCCGTCCCAGGCGAGATCCGTGGTCGATTCCCCTGCCCCCGCGGCGGAATAGACATAGGCCGCGAGGCAGCGCGCGGAGGTCGACTGGCACAGCAGCGCGCGCGAGCGGGCCCGGCCGATCGTGATCGGGCTGCCCGAGAGATTGATCAGCACGCTGGCGCCGGCGAGCGCCAGCTCCGAGGCCGGCGTCACCGGGATCCACATGTCCTCGCAGATCTCGACGCCGATGGTCAGGCCCGGGACGTCCTCGGCTGCGAACAGCAGGTCGACGCCGAATGGCGCGTGCAGACCGCCAAAAGCAATGGTCTCGCCGGCGATGCCGGCGCCTGAGGCGAAATGGCGCCCCTCGTAGAACTCGCGGTAGGTCGGCAGGTAGGATTTCGGCACGACGCCGAGGACGTGGCCGCGATGGATGACGACGGCGCAGTTGTAGATACGATGACCAAAACGCAGCGGCGCGCCGACGATCAGCACGGTCATCAGAGCGGCAGAGGCCCCGACGATGGCGGCGAGCCCGCGCTCGGCCGCATCGAGCAGCGGATCCTGCTTCACCAGGTCTTCGATCGCATAACCGCACAGGCACAGCTCGGGGAACACGGCCACCGCCACCGACTGCTCGTGGCAGGCATTGGCCGCCGCCAGGATCGCCTCCGCATTGGCTGAGGGATCGGCCACATGGGAGGTGGTCACGCAGGCCGCCACGCGCGCAAATCCGTGGGTGTAGATTGAGTGGAACGTCATCGAGCGCAGTACCCTTGAGTCTCTTCCGGCCGACCGCCGCCATCAGCTCCGGTCATATGTAGCCCATCGATCCGGCCCCGTGCAGGCCATCCGCCATCATGCATAACGGGTTTGCGCCCCGGCCGGTCCAGCGTCCGGCGACGTCAAGCGCTGCGGGCCAGGACGCCGGACAGGTCGCCCCGCAGCCACTCCGCGATCCGGGGCCAGGCATGCGCGTGGGTTCGCGCGCCCATGAACAGGCCGAGATGATTGCTCGGCTCGGAGGCCGCTGCAATGAAGGCGGGCGGCGTACCGACAAGCCGGGCGGTCGCGAGTGCCTGAGTCGCCGGCACCACCTCGTCGTCGAGCCCGGCCAGCAGGAAGATCGGCGCCTTGACGTTCTTGAGACGAATCTTGCGGCCGAGCGCGACGAAATCGCCGCCGGCGATCCGGTTCTCCCGGAAAATCCGGTTGACGATCTCGAGATAATACGTGCCCGGCAGATCGAGCGTCTCCACGTTCCACCGGTCGAAGCGCACGAGCAGCGCCGCCCCCTCCTCGTCCGCAAGCTCCCTCTGCATGGCCACCGCGATATCATCGCGGCTTGGCGTTCTCGACCAGAAGCGCAGCATCTCCTCGCCACTGACATTGCCGCCGCCGCGGGCGACGAGCTGATCATAGACCATCTCGGGCGCATTGCGGGTGAGCCGGGACAGCGCGGAATCGATCGACAGGTCGACCGGTGCGCCTGCCAGCACCAGCCGCCGCACCTTGGCCGGAAAGCGCGCCGCATAGAGCAGCGACAGCCAGCCGCCCTGGCACAGACCGACGAGATCGACCGGCGCACCGATCTCGTCGATGGCGACGTTGAGATCCGAAAGATAGCTGTCGATCGAGAGATAGCGCATGTCTGGCGTCGCCGACCGCCAGTCGGTGAGATAGACGCGGTCGATGCCGCCATTTTGCAGCGACTGCAGAACGCTGTGCCCGGGCGCGAAATCGGCAATCAGCGCTCGATGCAACGCATAGGGCGCGCAGACCAGCGCCGGCTGGCCGGAGCGGCCCGTCGAGCATTCGCGCAGGCGCATGGTCGCAAGCTCCAGCGCGACCGTGCTCGGCGTCGTCCAAGGCAGGCTGCTGTCGGCCGGCTCAGGCGGTCCCCGCTCCATCCACCAGAAGCAGGCATCCATGGCGAGCCGGGCCGCTGCAAATGGCCACAGCAGCGGGTCGTCGGGGATGGGATCCGGTCCGCCCGGCTGTTTGCCTGTCTTCTGTGCCACGTCTATCTCGCACTCCTCACAGGAACGCCTCGAAGCTGATGACGGAAATGCCGAGCTCGCCAAAACTGCGATGGGCCGCCGCCATGGAGCCGTGGAGGTCGATGCCGCGGCAGGCATCCTCGATCACCGCGACCTCGAACCCTGCCTTGCGGGCATCCTCGGCCGAAAAGCGGACACAGAAATCCAGCGCTAAACCCGCAACGAAGACGGTCTTCAGCTCGCGCTCGCGCAAATAGCCGAGCAGGCCCGTCGGCGTCCTGTGGTCGTTCTCGAACAGCGCCGAATAGGAATCGATGCCGCGGCGAAAGCCCTTGCGCACGACCAGGCACGCTCTTGTGACATCCAGATCTCGGTGAAATTCGGCGCCGGCCGTGCCCTGCACGCAATGTGGCGGCCAGAGCACCTGCGTGCCGTAGCTCAGCTCGACGGTCTGGAACGGCTGCTTGCCCGCATGGTTCGGCACGAAGGACACATGATCGGCCGGATGCCAGTCCTGGGTCAGCACCACATTGGTGAATTTTTGAGCGATGCGATTGATGGCGGGCACGACTTTCTCGCCGGCGGGCACGGCCAGAGCACCACCGGTGCAGAAATCGTTCTGCACGTCGATCACCAGCAGCACGTCGCGATCGGCAATCTTCATCGCAAGGCTCCATCGGATCCGCCCGGCGTCGGGCGCCGAGCGCTCCAACCAATGTCGATCTTCCGGAGCAGCTTCGCAACCACCGCCAGCATGGGGCGATACCGCACCGATGGCCAGCGGGCATGCCAGGATGCAACGCTTCGGCCCAGTCCGTGTTGACTAGGCACAATCAAGCGAGGATTCTCGGACCGTCCGCGCCGTTGCGGATCGGATCAGGAACGGAGACAGGGTTCCCGTAGGCTGGCACGGCCGCGGCAGCCGCAGGGTCATGGGTATCGGCAAGACAGGAAACATTCTTCTCGCCGATATCGGCGGCACCAATGCGCGCTTCGCGCTGAGCCAGCACGATGGCGGCCAGACCGGGCCGATCGACTACGTGAAGGTCGCCGACTTCCCGACCGTCCGGGAAGCCATCGTCGAAGTGCTGGCCCGCGAAACTGGCGGCGAGCCGCCCCGACGCGCCGTGCTGGCTGTAGCGGGCCCGGTCACCAACAATCGCTGCGTCATGACCAACAGCCCCTGGGTCATCGACGGCAACGAGCTCCAGCCGGCGCTTGGCTTCGACAGCGTCCACGTGCTCAACGATTTCGAGGTTGTGGCCTGGTCCCTGCCGGCCTTGCAGGCGGCCGATCTGATCCCGCTCGGCGGACAGGACGGCTTGCCCGGAGAACCGCTGCTGGTGGTCGGGCCTGGAACCGGCTTTGGCGTCTCCTGTCTGGTCGAGCGCCACGGCGCGCGCCTGGCTGTCGTCACCGAAGCTGGGCACGCGACGCTGCCGGCCGAGAACGAGCGCGAGGAGCGCGTGATCGCGTGCTTGCGCCGGCGCCTCGGCCATGTCTCGATCGAGCGCGGCGCACTGTCGGGCTCAGGCTTGCAAAGCCTCTACGAAGCTCTCGCGGAGGTCGACGGCGCCCAGGTGCCGCAGCGCGATGCCGCTGCCATCACCAAGGCGGCCCTGGACGGCAGTTGTGCGCATAGCCGCGCGACGCTGAAGATGTTTTGCGCCACCCTCGGCTCGGTCACCGGCAATCTCGCGGTGACCTTCGGCGCCCGCGGCGGCGTCTACATCGCCGGCGGGATCGCCCCGCGCTTTCCCGAGTTCCTCGCCGCCTCGGCCTTCCGCGCCCGCTTCGAAGCCAAGGGACGCTTCCAGGATTACTTGCGCAACATTCCGACCCGGCTGGTCACCAGACCCGATGCGAGCTTCCTCGGCCTGAAGATGTTCGCCAACCACAATCCGGATTGAAGCGCAGCCGGCGGACACCTTCCGGTCCGTTAACCAATCCACAGCTGATTGCATCCAAAGCCGGATTCCACGCAGGATGGTGCTTGCCGGATTGTTTCCCATGGGAAACAATCCGGCGAGTGTGTGGCGTTGGTTGCGGGGGGCGTGACATGCGTAAGCAGGACGTTGGATTCGACTATCGCCGCTATCACCGCCTGCTGACCGAGGCGGACGACGAGGACAAGCGGCTGGCCCTCATCGAGCTCCTGATCGAGGAGAAGGCGCGAGACCGGCTGGCCGCCCAGCGCGCCTCGGATCGCGCCGCCATGACGGCCCATACCATCGCAACCGTCCTGAGAAACGGCCGCAGCTGAGACTTGCGAGCCCGGGGCCGGCACGCGCGCTGATGCGTGCCGGTTGCGATTCCGTTAAGGATCCCTCGCAATCTCACGTCAAACTTTTTGCTCCAAGAGTTCCCTCACCTGATGCAATTCAGGATCAACAAAAGGGGCAATGAATATGAGCATGATTTCGCTCGCCGCGATGCCGGCCGTCGCCGAAACGCGTTTCGCCAGTTCTTCGTTCAAGACAATCTTGCTGTTCTGCTGCGCCGGCCTCTTCGCCTCGTTCGGCCTGATGGCGCGCGGCATCGATCTCAGCGCCGGCCTGATCCGAGGCCGCGCGCAATTCCTTCGTGAAATCGCCCCCACGGGCGACCATTTTGGTTGACGATCCTACGCGGCATCTTTGCCGTCGTTCGGCGCGGCATCGTTGCCCTCGCTCAGCGCGGCACCTCCGCTGTAGCTTCCGGAAACAGCGAATCGATCATCCCCTTGAGCTGATCGATCGAAATCGGTTTGCGCAGGATGGGTCTGCGCCGGAGCAGGGACGGCAGCAATTCCGGCCCGTAGCCGGTGGCGAACAGGAACGGCTTGCCGCGGCGCTCGATCAGGTCGGCTACAGGATCGACGTAGAGACCCTTGAGATTGATGTCGAGGATGGCGAAATCGTATTGCGCGGTCATCGCAAAGGCGCTCGCGTCCTGGACATTGTCCGCTTCCGCGACGACGTGGTGGCCGAGCTCAACCACCATGTCGGCCATCATCATCCGGATCAACGCCTCGTCTTCGACCAGGAAAACGGAGAGTCCGTCCGCCATATCAACCCCGCAGTCAGCCTCGCGAAGCTAACCATACCCGAATTGCGGGGAGGATTCACGAATTCGTGGCGGGCGCCGTTAATTCAGGCGCCCGCCATCCGATTCAACTTGATCAATCCAGGCCGCGCTCGTGGCTGAGGCGCACCATCTCCTGGATGAAGACCTGCTTCTGCTTGTCATCGAGGCTCGAATAGAGCGGCTCGGCGGCATCGGCGACGTTGCGTTGATCGGCGGCCCGGTCGATCAGGAATTGCGCCTCGTTGCGCATCTGCTCGATGATGTCGTCGGGCGGATCGCGCTTGGCGCGCGCAACCCGCAGGTTGAGGCGCTCTGCACCATTATGCCCCAAGTAGTGCATTGCGCTCGAGAAGCCATACCAGTGCTTCTCCTGGTCGGGCGTGAGGTTCAGCTCGGTCTTAATCCGCTCGATATAGGAATCGCTGTTGGCCACGATCTGCTCGGCGGTCTGTTGCGGCGCGCCGGGCTGGGTGAGGACGGTGACATCCTTATTGTCCTTGTTGTCCTGCGGCGAGCTCGGCGCGTTCTTGGCTTCTTTGCTCGCCTTTGCGCCTTTGCCTGCCTTGGCGCTCTCCTTGGCGCTCTCCTTGGCGCTCTTGGCATCCTTGTCCTTGCCGGCGCCCTGCTGCTTGGCGTCCTTGCCGGCGTCCTTGTTGGCGTCCTTGGCGGCCGGCGCCTGGTTGGTGTTGTTGTTGCCGACGCCGAGCACGCCGGTGAACACGCCGACCACGCCGCCGATCGCGCCGCCGAGCACGCCACCCACCGGGCCGGCCGCCTTGTTCCCGGCCGCCGCCCCCTCCTGCACGCCCTTGACCAATCCTTGAGCGTTCGCGACTGCGGCGACACCGAGCAACAACGCGAGGACAGAACCCAGCACGAGCGATCGTCGCAAGTAATGTCGCGCTGGCGCCGCCGGGTGGATCATTCTCGTCTCCATCATCGAACTCATTGGCCTGTCGGGTGGGAGCTATCCCGCCGGTCGCAACTCTATCGTTTCCGCCGCTTCGAGGTCCAGACGCAGCCGATTGCTGTCCACGCCCGAAAAGCGTTGCGTGCGAAGCGGTTAGGGAGGCTTATTCGGAACTGCGGCGTAATTGCGCACGGATCGTTTCCGACCGGCCGAGGCGATGTGTGCATCGCAAAAACGAGCGCGTGCGCTTCACTTCCGGCACGTGATGCAAGCGGCACTGCCGCGCTTTCAGGCACAACGTTAGTTCTAGATGAAGTGCCTTCGCCTTTCTCGACAGACGCGATCAATCATGATCTGATCGCGCTACCAATTTTGTCGCGCGGCGCATGATCCAGATCGACGCTGACGGCACCGACAAGAACGACCGACAAGAAACGCCAACAAGAAAATCAACGCAAAACTCGGAAGAGTTCAGAGGAAACACCAGAACAATAAAACACCCAAGCGAGGAAACGAGATGTCACGAAAGACACTTACGCGACGTCAATTTGTGGCTGCCACTGCAATGTCCTCCGCGGCGCTGATCACGGCGCCCTATGTCCGGGGCGCCTACGCCGCCGGCAAACTCTCGATCGGCTTCTGGGACCATTGGGTGCCGGGCGCCAACAAGGCCTCGACCGATCTCGTCAACGAATGGGCTGCGAAGGAGAAAGTCGAAGTCTCCATCGACTACATCACCAGCAACAACAAGAAGCTCGAGCTGACCGCGGCGGCCGAAGCGCAGGCCAAGTCCGGCCATGACATCCTGCAGATGCCGAGCTGGTGGCCGCAAGCCTATGCCGAGAATCTCGAGCCGCTCAACGACATCATGGAGCCGCTGCTCAAGCAGAACGGCGAGGTGAACGGCACCGTCAAATATCTCGGACAGTCGGGCGGCAAATGGCTCGCGACGCCCGCGACACCCGGCAGCCAGATCAAGGGCCCCTGCTCCCGCATCGATCTGATGAAGAAGCATGCCGGCATCGACGTGCAGGAGATGTATCCGGTCGGCGGCCCGCCCAAGGTCGAAAACTGGACCATGGAGACCTTCCTGAAGGCGGCCGAGGCTTGCCACAAGGCGGGCTTCGCGTTCGGCATCGGTCTCGGCGAGACCACCGACAGCGTGGACACCGCGGGCGCGATCTTCCAGTCGTTCGGCGCCGAGCTCGTCAATGCCAAGGGCGATATCACGGTGAAGACCGATCAGGTTCGCCAGGCGATGGAGTTCTACAAGAAGCTGATCGCCTTCCTGCCGCCGGATGCACCGTCCTGGGACGACGCCTCCAACAACAAATGGCTGATCTCCGGCCGCGGCGCGATGATCCTCAATCCGCCGAGCGCCTGGGCCGTTGCCAAGCGCGACGCGCCGCAGGTCGCCGAGCAGTGCTGGACGCACGGCTTCCCGTCCGGCCCCAAGGGACGGTTCGCACCGTACCTGCCCTACTTCTGGGGCGTCTGGAGCTTCGGCAAGAACAAGGAGGCGGCCAAGAGCCTGCTCGTTCACCTGTCCTCGCCATCGTCGATCGAGAAGTTCGTTGCGGTGAGCGGCGGCTATGACCTGCCGGCCTATGCGAACATGAGCAAATTCCCGACCTGGGCGGAAGAAGGGCCGCCGAAGGGAACGCTCTTCCACTATCCTGACCCCTACAAGCACCAGACGCTGTCGATCGCCGCGTCGCCCGCGCCGCCCAAGATCGCGCAGCAGATCTACTTCCAGGCGACGCTGACCAAGATGGCGCTGCGGTTCGCGCGCGGCGAGACGATGGAGCAGGCGCTCGCCTGGGCCGAGGGCGAGTGCGAAGGCTTCATGCGGAGCTAGGCGGGGATGAGCGAAGGCGGCTTGCGCAAGGCGCGCGAGCCGCCAGGGCTCCGCCCTCCGGTCCGCAAGATTTGAGGCCGACCGCTGTGGCCGGCTCCAAGGTTGGACTGCCTACAACTTGCAAGAAGACTGACCCAGGGATGCTGACATGGCCGATGTCGTCGTTGAGCGAGGTCGCGTCGCCCGTGCGACGGGCGCGCGCAAGGGAAAGAGCCTGCGCAATGCGCTCGGGCGAAAATCCACGGTTGCGTTCTTCCTGACGCTGCCGCTGATCCTCCTGATCGCGCTGCTGGTGCTCTACCCCGCCTTCTATTCGCTCTATCTGGCGACGTTGAACAAGGCGATGACGAAATTCGTCGGCCTCGGCAATTTCACCTTCCTGTTCAAGCGCGAGACTTTCTGGATGGTGGTGCAGCAGTCCTGCATCTTTGCGATCACCGCCGTGATCTTCAAGGCGCTGATCGGCTTCATCGTCGCGCATTTCGTCCACAACATTCCCGGCAAGAAGCAGCGCAAATGGCGCGGCATGCTGCTGGTGCCCTGGGTGATTCCGCCGGCGATGAGCACGCTGGCCTGGCTCTGGCTGTTCGATCCGTCCTACAGCGCATTCAACTACACGCTCTCCTTCTTCGGCGTCGGTCCGATCCCATGGCTGGGTGACACCTTCTGGGCGCGCTTCTCCGTCATCCTCGTCAACGTCTGGTACGGCGCGCCGTTCTTCCTGATCATGTATCTCGCCGCGCTGAAGTCGGTCCCCGACCAGCTCTATGAGGCCGCCGCGATCGACGGCGCCAATTGGTGGCAGCGGATCTGGTACGTCACGCTGCCGATGATGCGCAACATCATCGCCATCACCACCCTGTTCTCGCTGATCGTCACCTTCGCCAATTTCGACATCGTGCGCATCCTGACATCAGGCGGCCCGCTGGATACGACGCATCTGTTCGCCACCTGGGCATTCCAGGTCGGCATCCAGAGCAGCGACATTCCGCTCGGCGCCTGCGTGTCGCTGTTCATGGTGCCTATCCTCGCCGTCGCAGCGATCTTCATCCTGCGCGACGTCAACAAACGCGGGAATGAAGCCTGATGAGCACGCTCACAATCGACAAGGCCGGCCCCTCCCGCAAGGTCAAGTATGGCAGCATGAGCCGCGACCGCGCCTGGGCGCTGCGCTGGTCCTATTTCTTCCTGGTGCTGTTCGCGATCTTCTTCCTGACGCCGCCGATCTACATGCTGATCACCTCTCTCAAGAGCAGCGCGGAGATCTCGGCGGCGACCAATCCCTGGTGGGTGTTCCACCCGACGCTGTCGAACTATGTCGAGCTGCTGACCTCGAACCAGTTCCTGCGCTTTTTCTGGAATTCGTCGGTCGTGTCGATCGTGGTCGTGTTCATCACGATGCTGATCAGCATCCCCGCCGCGTTCGCGCTGGCGCGGATGAAGTTCTGGGGCTCGGCTACCTTGGCCACCGGCGTCTTCCTCACCTATTTGATCCCCGACAGTCTCCTGTTCATCCCGCTGTTCAAGATGCTCGGTGTGGTTCAGGATTACACCGGCATCACGCTGCTCAACCGATGGTACGTGCTGCTGTTCATCTATCCGACGCTGACGGTGCCGTTCTGCACCTGGATCATGATCGGCTATTTTGCCTCGATCCCGAAGGAGCTCGATGAGGCCGCCCTCATCGACGGCGCTTCCTGGCTGCAGACCCTGACGCGGATCTTCATCCCGGTCGCGTTGCCGGGCCTGATCGCCGCGACCATCTTCGCCTTCACGGTGTCCTGGGCGCAATTCCTCTATCCCCTGGTGTTCACGACGTCGGTGGATCAGCTCGTGCTGCCGGTCGGCATCACAACCACGCTGATCAAGGGCGACGTGTTCAACTGGGGGCAGATCATGACCGGCGCGCTGCTCGGCGCCGCGCCGCCGCTGATCATCTATGCATTCCTGATGGACTACTACATTGCCGGCCTGACCGCCGGTGCGACAAAGGGTTGATGACTCATGGCTGACGTTGCTCTGCGGAAGGTAGTCAAGCGTTACGACGATGTCGAAGCCGTGCGCGGCATCGACCTCGATATCGCCGATCATGAGTTCATCGTGCTGGTCGGCCCCTCCGGCTGCGGCAAGTCGACGACGCTGCGCATGATCGCCGGGCTCGAGGACATCAGCGACGGCGACATCATGATCGGCGGCGACGTCGTCAACGACGTGCCGCCGAAGGACCGCGACATCGCGATGGTGTTCCAGAACTACGCGCTCTACCCGCACATGACGGTCGCCGAGAACATGTCGTTCGGGCTGCGGCTGAAGCACTACCCGAAGGCAGAGATCAAGGCGCGTGTCACCGAGGCCGCCCGCCTCCTCGACATCACCGACCTGATCGACCGCAAGCCGAAGCAGCTCTCCGGCGGCCAGCGCCAGCGCGTCGCGATGGGACGCGCCATCGTGCGCAATCCCAAGGTCTTTCTGTTCGACGAGCCCTTGTCCAATCTCGACGCCAAGCTGCGCGTGCAAATGCGAATCGAGATCAAGAAGGTGCACCAGAAGGTGCGCACCACCACCGTCTACGTCACCCACGACCAGGTCGAGGCGATGACGCTGGCCGATCGCGTCGTGGTGATGAACAAGGGCCGCATCGAGCAGATCGGCACGCCGAACGAGCTCTACCACAAGCCTGCGACCCGCTTCGTTGCGGGCTTCATCGGCTCGCCCGCGATGAACTTCATCCCGTGCCGGCTCGAGGATGTCGGCGGCACGCTTCAGCTTCGCCTCACCGACCGCATCGCCTTCGCGCTGCCGCCCGCCCGCGCCGCGCGCTACAACGCGCTGCCGCGCACCGACAAGCTGCTGCTCGGCATCCGGCCCGAGCATCTCACCGAGTCCCACGCGCATCTTGCGCCGGGGGTCGAGACCTTCGACACCGTGCTCGACGTCACCGAGCCGATGGGGATGGAGACCCTGGTCTATTTCGGGCTCGACGGCACGCCGGTCTGCGGCCGCGTCGATCCCAATGCCGGCGCTACGGACGGGGCTCCCATGCGTTTGGCGATGGACCTCAACAACATGCACCTGCTAAACGAAGAAACCGGCGTCGTGCTGTGACGCCGGCTTAAGAAACGCGAGCAGGCACGGGAGCGATGACGACCAACAAGAAGAAGATTTTCGTTACACAAACTTTGTCGCAAGGGGCGCGCGCCCTCCTCACCCAGCGGGACGATATCGAACTCGTCGAATTTTCGAACCTGATTTCGGCCAAGGACTTCGAGGCCCTGCTGAAGAGCCATGCGCCGGTCCATGGCGTCGCGCTCGGGGCCACCGCCTTTGGCGAGACCGAGCTCGAGGCCGCCCGCGACATGAAGGTGGTGACTCGCATCGGCGTCGGCTACGACGCCGTCGACGTGCCGGCCCTCTCCCGGCGCAAGGTGCCGCTGATGGTGGCGGGCAGCGCCAACTCGCCCTCGGTCGCGGAAGCGGCACTGTTCATGATGCTGACCTTGGCCAAGCGCGCGCAGGAGCTGCATTCCTGCGTCAAGGACGGCACATGGGCCGACCGGCTCGGCATGCTGCCGTTCGACCTCTACGGCAAGACCGGGCTCGTCATTGGCTTCGGCCGCATCGGCAGTCGCACCGCCAAGCGCTGTTTGGCGTTCGAAATGAAGGTGCAGGTCTACGACCCCTACAAGCCCGCCGCCGACATTAAGGCGGCCGGATGCGAGCCGGTCACCGACCTCGACGCCGCACTGCCTCACGCCGACTTCGTCACCATCCACTGCCCGAAGACGCCGGAGACGGTCGGCCTGTTCGACGCGGCGCGGATCGGCCGCATGAAGCCGAAATCCTACCTCATCAACACCGCGCGCGGTGGAATCGTGAAGGAAGCGGCGCTCTATGATGCGCTGGTGTCCGGAAAGCTCGCTGGCGCCGGCATCGACGTGTTCGAGGTGGAGCCGCCGCCGGTCAGCAACGCGCTGTTCGCGCTGCCCAACGTCATCATGGCCCCGCACGTCGCCGGCGTCACGGTCGAGGCGGTCCAGCGCATGAGCGAGCAGACCGCGCGCAACATCCTGAGCGCCCTGGACGGCGATCCGATCCGGCAGAACGTGATCAATCAGGACGTGCTGGGCTGAGCGACCGAGAGGCCGGCGGCCTCCTGCCCGCCTTCGGGAGGCCAGAAAGCGTCCCATTTTGGTGCAGATCGGGCCGCAACTCAGCCTTAATCAGGCGCGCCTAATGTTCCCGGCCGCGGCGGCAGGGGGACGGACTTGCCGGCCGCGTCGAGCTGGAGGATGGACCCTTGTCAGAGATCGACCCGACCGACCACGCGCTGGCGACCATCGCCAGCATTTTGGAGCACCCCGAACCGGCCCTCGTCGTCCGCGAAACCGAGATCGTCCGCGAGACCGAATACGTCGTCGTCGGTGAGCAGCCGGCCGGCGAAGAACACGCCGAGGAACATCCTGCGGTTGAGGACCATCCGGTGGTCGACGAGCAACCCTTGGTGCCGGAGCACACCGATTCCGACGGCTACAGCAAGGTCGGACCGGGACCGATGGTGGCGATCCGCCTCAAATGGACGGTGCATCGGGGCGATGACGGCCAATACTACGTCCACGAGACCATCGGCGAGCAGTCCGCGCCCGTTGTCAGCGGTCCGATGACGAGCGAGGCCGCCGTGCGTTTCGTCGATATGCATGAGGAGGAGGCGAACAAGCGCTTCGAGCTGCTCCGCAGCGAGATCGCCGGCCGCAGCTCGCTCGCCGATTACGAGCGCAAGGGCGAAGCCTAGGCGTTGTTGCGGATAGCTCGCCCGCAACGCATCCTTCGAGACGCCCGCCGATGGCGGGCCCTCAGGATAAGGGCGAGTTTCAACCTGACTAATGCTGCTTAGCCTCATCCTTGAGGAGACCGCTGGAAGCGGTCGTCTCAAAGGATGAGGCGCTTGTTCAGGCCGCCACCAAGACGCGATCTGCGATGGTCCTCCCCGTCGGGGAGGACAGCGAGCCTGTCCCTACTTCCTTCCGAGATAGTCCTTCTTCACGAGTTCGACGCCGGCGTGCCGCAACAGGTCGTAGGCGGTCGTGACGTGAAAGAAGAATTGCGGGACGCTGAACGTCAGCAGCAGCGTCCGTCCCGTGAACGGCAGCTCGGTGCCGTTCTTCAGCCTGAAGAAGACGGTCTGCTCGGCCGCGGCATCGATCGCGGCGCGCGGCAGGCTCTCGATGAACTCGATCGACGTCGCAATGCGCGCCTGCAGCCCGGCCATGTCGTGCTCCAGCACCGGCAGCACCACCGGATCGCGCTGCGCCAGCAGGGCCGGCGCAACCGTGGCGTGACGGCAGGCCTCGCCGACCTGCTGGGCCAGATCGTACATGTTCGGCGCGAGGCGCATCCCGAGCAGCACCGCCGGATTGAACTTGCGGGCTTCCGCATAGGCCACGCCCTTGTCGAGCAGGACGGACAGATTGCGCAGATAAGGCACGAACAGGCCGACCGAGGCCTCGTAGATCGAAATCGTCACCTCGAGCTTCCTTTCAATTCCGCCTCGCCAGCGACGGGCATCTGGTCTAAATCCAGTCAGAGTAGCTGTACAATGACAGCTCGGGCGTGGGTGGAAAAGAGATGACCGTTCGAATATCCGTTCGAGTGTTGGCGGCTTTGGCGGTGGCGCTGCTGATGAACCTTTCGGCCCACGCCCAGCAGGCCGCGCCCTCGCGCCTCGACGAGATCATCAAGCGCGGCACGTTGCGCGTCGGCATGACCGGTGACTACAGGCCCTTCACCTATCTGGACAAGGCCACGCAGCAGTTCTCTGGCTTCGACGTCGACATGGCTGAGGCGCTCGGCAAGGCACTCGGCGTCAAAGTCGAATTCGTGCCGACGGCCTGGCCCAAGCTGATGAAGGATTTCGAGGCCGACCAGTTCGACATCGCCATGGGCGGCGTATCCGTGACGCTCGACCGGCAGAAGAAGGGTTTCTTCTCGATGCCGATCATGCGCGAGGGCAAGACGCCGATCGCGCGCTGCGCCGATGTCGGCAAGTACCAGACACTCCCCGACATCGACAAGAAGGGCACCCGCGTCATCGTCAATCCCGGCGGCACCAACGAACGCTTCGCGCGCGCCAACATCAAGGACGCCGAGATCACGGTCTTCCCCGACAACACCGTGATCTTCGACGAGATCGCCAAGGGCAATGCCGATCTGATGATGACGGACGCCTCCGAGACGCGCTATCAGCAGAAGCAGCATCAAGGCGTGCTCTGCGCGGTGCATCCGGACAAGCCGTTCGACTTCTCCGAGAAGGCCTACTGGCTCCAGCGCGACATGGCGCTCAAGGCATTCGTCGACCAGTGGCTGCACATTTCCATGGAAGACGGCAGCTACAAGAAGATCTACGCCGCCTGGTTCGACTAGAGCGTTTTCGCGCGTTGGATCTCGAGCCCCGTTCCGATTCCATCGGAACGGCGCCTGCGGCCTGGTCCTGCTGTCGCCTGCCTCTGCCAAACTTTGGACCGGCCCCAAGCCTATTGAACCCGGAACGTTGGGACGACGACCCATACCGAGACAGTGATCTAGATCACGTTTTGGAATGGAGCCGGCGCGTAAGCGTCGGTGCGGGGACATCTGTTCAGGAGATGGAAATGAGGAAGCTGTTGGCCACGGCCGCATTCCTTTTGTTGGCAAGCACCGCTGCTCAGGCGCAATACACCTTCGAGTATGGCGGGCGGACCATCCGCATCGATCCAGACCGCGGCACGGTGCAGATTCCCGGCGTGTACGACAACAGCGGCCAGGGCAAGGCCAAGAAGGCCACCAAGAAAAACGAGACGAGCCCGGGCCAGCAGGCGCCGCAGGAGGCCAAGGCCGATCCGCAGGCGCCGGCCGCGCCGGCGCCTCCACCTGCCGCTGCAGCAGCACCGCCCGCAGCCACGCAGGTTCCCGCGCCCGTCGTAGTGGCGCCACCCGCCGCGCCGCCGGCCGCGATCACCAATGCTGCGCCGGCCGCTACGGCTGTCGCGCCTCCCCCCGCACCGCCTCCGGTCCCGGCTCCCGTCGAGCAGCAGGCAGCCCCTGCGACGCCGCCACCGCCGGCCGCCGTTGCTGTTGCACCGTCCGCGCCCCCGGCGCCGCCGCCGGCTCCGGCAGCCGCATCCACGCGCGATCTCAACTCGCCGCTCGGGGTCTGGCTCACCGAGGAAAAGGAAGGCAAGGTCCGCATCGAGCAGTGCGGCAGCAATCTCTGCGGCTATTCGGTCGACAGCAAGTCGAACCAGAACGGCGAGCAGGTTCTGATCAACATGAAGCCCGGCAAGGACCAGAAATGGTCCGGCCGCATTCTGGATCCCAACTCCGGCTCGACCTACGACTCCACGATCGCCATGAAGGGCACGGACAGGTTGCGCGTGCAGGGCTGCGCCTTCGGCGGCATGTTCTGCGGCGGCCAGACCTGGACGCGCGTGAACTGATTTCGGCTTCGACGCTCTGACCACAACGAGGGGCTCGTGATCCGGGCCCCTTTGCTTTTGCGCGTGCAGTCAGGATGTGTGCCAACTCACAGAGCCTGCCCCGGCGTGAGCCCCCTCACATCGCCGTTTCCGCGAGCCGTGCCACGTTCCCCGCATGGTCAACCACAGAGGCGTGCCATGGACGGCATTCGCAAAGGACTCTTCGCTATCCTTGTCGCCACCGCCTTCCCGCTGACACAGGCCGGTGCTGCGACAAGCACTTTCGACGGCACGTGGAACGTCCGTATCTCGTCATCAAGCGAGACCTGCGGCAACGGCGCGACCGTCGCGATCGGCATCAACAACGGTCAGATTGCATCGAGCAGTGCCGCCGTTTCGGCGTCGGGCCGCGTCGCCGATGCCGGCAGCATCAATGTCACCTTGAGCACCGGCATCAAGCGTGCCGTCGGCTTCGGCCACCTCAGCGGCACGTCCGGCTCCGGTACCTGGCGCGGCGCGCTGTGCACGGGCACGTGGACGGCGGAGCGGATGTGAATTGCCGTGCCTCGGCTCGGCGACGCATCGCCTTCAGGCGATGCGCCGTGCCCGGGGCACGCGCGTCAGCCGACCGGCGCGCCGTACTCCGCGTCCGTCACGGGCTCCAGCCAGGTCGAGTAGACGCCGTCGAGCGCTTCCTGCATGGCGATGTGGCACATGCTGTTGTTTGGCGAGGCGCCGTGCCAGTGCACTTCACCCGGCGGAATCCAGACGGTATCGCCCGGACGGATCTCCTGCACCGGCCCGCCCTTGGTCTGGACGCGGCCGACGCCCGAAATCACGTAGAGCGTCTGGCCGAGCGGATGGTGGTGCCAGTTGGTGCGGGCGCCGGGCTCGAACGAGACGCGCGAGACGTTCAGCCGCGCCGGCGCGGGCGCCATGTTGATGGGGTCCTGCAGCACGGTGCCGGTGAAGTTTTCCTTCGGCGCGCGGCGGGTCGGCCGCGTGCCGGCGAGCGTGATGTCCATGGAGGTCCTCGTTTCCTTATCCGTTACTTCTTGCTGGCGGCGTAGCGCGCCTTGGTCTCGGCGTTCATGGGATAGAGGCCCGGCAGCACCGAGCCGTTGTTCACCTCGTTGACGATCCAGGCTTCCATGCGCTCCTGCTCGACGCCCTCGTTGAGCACGTGGTCGAGCATCGCCTGCGGGATCAGCACGCAGCCGTCCTGGTCGGCGACCACGATGTCGTTCGGGAAAACGGCAACGCCGCCGCAGCCGATCGGCTCGCCCCAGCCGACGAAGGTGAGGCCCGCGACCGACGGCGGGGCGGCGTAGCCGTCGCACCACACCGGCAGGTTGGTGCCGAGCACGCCCTCGACGTCACGCACCACGCCGTCGGTGACGAGCGCGGTGACGCCGCGCTTGACCATGCGCGCGCAGAGGATGTCGCCGAAGATGCCGGCATCGGTGATGCCCATGGCATCGACCACGGCGATGCAGCCCTCCGGCATCGCCTCGATCGCGGTGCGGGTCGAGATCGGCGAGGACCAGGATTCCGGGGTCGCCAGATCCTCGCGTGCCGGCACGAAGCGCAGCGTGAAGGCAGGTCCCACCAGGCGCGGCAGGCCCGGGCGCAGCGGACGCGCGCCGCGCATCCACACATTGCGCAGGCCCTTCTTCAGCAGGACCGTGGTGATGGTGGCAGTGGTGATGCCGGCGAGGGTCTTGCGGGCTTCGGGGGACAGCGACATGGACGAGAACGAGCTCCGGATAGGCGGGAAAGGAACGCGCGCATCTTGCGAGCCGCGAGCTTTGCGTCAAGAGCCAAAAGACCCACAAGGATGCAGGGCCGCAAGGCCGTTATGCGACGCGATAACAAGGCCTTATCGTTTGCCCCTGCATTAATTTATTGGACTTGTCGGCGCATTTACGCGAAGCAGGGACAAGCGGAGCTCAAAGTCGAGCCCGCGTTTCCCGAGAAGCCCGACTTCGACAGCGCTCTGACAGCTCATGGCCTCGACGCTTCCCCCGCCCCGCCTCCTGCCCAGTGGCGACAGTGCCGTCACGGTCGAGTTCAGTCGCACCATCGATGACGACGCCAACCAGCGCGTGCTGGCGCTCGACAAGGCGCTCGCAGCAAGTCCCATCGACGGCGTCACCGAAACTGTTCCGACCTATCGCTCGCTCCTCGTGCATTACGACCCCTGCCGGATCGGCTTCGACGCGCTCGGCGAGAAGATCCTCCCGATCGCCACCCGGCCGCTGCCGCCGGCCACCAAGGCGCGCCGCTGGCGCATTCCCGTAGCCTATGGCGGCGAGCACGGCATCGACCTCGAGAATGTCGCGAAGGCGCTGAACACGACGCCTGACGACATCGTCGCCCGTCATGCGGGCGGCGACTACAAGGTCGCCATGATCGGCTTCACGCCGGGCTGGTCGTATCTCAGCGGGCTCGACAAGTCCCTGCACATGTCGCGCCGGCAGTCGCCGCGGCTGCTGACGCCGGCCGGCACGATCTCGATCGGTGGTATCCAGGCCGGCATCCAGTGCCTGGCCGCCCCGAGCGGCTGGCACCTGCTCGGCCGCACGCCGGTCAGGACCTATCAGCTCCACCGCAATCCGACCTTCCTCACCGAACCCGGCGATCGCGTGACGTTTTTCGCCATCGACCACAAAACGTTCGAGGAGATGGACCGCGCGGCCGAGGCCGGCGAGATCGTCGCCGAGCAGGTGAATGCATGAGCCGGCTCGTCGTCGCCAGCATCGGCCCTGCCAGTTCCGTCCAGGACGGCGGGCGGCATGGCGCGCAGCGCTACGGCCTGACGGTCAGCGGTGCCATGGATCGGCTGTCGCTGGCAGCGGCAAACACCCTCGTCGGTAACGAGCCGCTCGCGGCAGCCGTCGAGATCGGCCCATTCGGCGCGACCTTCACCGCGTGTGACGGCGCCGTGCGCCTCTCCATTGCGGGCGCGCCGCGCAACGCCGACGTCGCCGGGCGCCCGGTCGCGATGGACACGTCGGTGACGCTGAAGGACGGCGAGACGCTGACGCTGGGCTTTGCCCGTGGCGGCGCGTTCACGTATCTGGCGATCGAAGGCGGGATCAAAGGCGAGCCGGTGTTCGGCAGCCTTGCGGTCAACGCCCGGGCCGGCCTCGGCAGCCCCTACCCGCGTCCGCTCCAGGCCGGCGACGAGTTCAGCGTCGATGCCGCGAGCGGTGCACCGGAGCTGCGGATCGAGCTACCGAAGCCTGCGACGGGTCCGATCCGCGTGCTGCTCGGGCCGCAGGACGACGAGTTCGACGACGCCGACAAGGCGCTGTTCCTAGGGAGCGAGTGGAAGATCTCGGCGACGTCGGATCGCATGGGGTACCGGCTCGAAGGCCCCGCCATCAAGCACCTGCACGGCCACAACATCGTCTCCGACGGCACGGTCAACGGCAGCATCCAGGTGCCCGGCAACGGCGCGCCGATCGCGCTGATGATGGACCGCGGCACCTCCGGCGGCTATCCGAAGATCGCGACCGTGATCACGGCCGATGTCGGCCGCCTGGCGCAGACCTCGGCGGGGACCGCGTTCCGCTTCAAGCAGGTCAGCATGGCCGAGGCGCAGGACGAGGCGCGCAAGTTCGCCCAGCTGATCCGCAGCCTCCCGGACCGGCTGCGCCCGTCCGACACCGTCGAGCTCAACATCAAGGCGCTCAGCGATGCTAACGTTGCCGGCTACGCGGTGAGCGCGGTCGATGCCGGGACGTGGCAGGTCACGGCGGAACCGTAAACGGCAGCAAGACCAGAGGCGGAGAGCACCATGAAGACCATCGATCTCAATTGCGACCTCGGCGAAGGGTTTGGCGCGTGGGAGATGGGCAACGACGCTGCGATGATCGAGCTCGCAAGCTCGGTCAATGTCGCCTGCGGCTTCCATGCCGGCGACCCCGACATCATGCGCCGGACGGTTGAGCTTGCGAAGGCGCGCGGCGTCTCGGTCGGCGCGCATCCCGGCTATCGCGACCTGCACGGCTTCGGCCGCCATCCGATCGCAGGGCTCAAGGCTTCCGAGATCGAAAACCTCGTCGCGTACCAGATCGGCGCACTGCAGGCGATCGCGACCGCGGCCGGCCACAAGGTCACGCATGTGAAGGCGCATGGCGCGCTCTCCAACGTCGCCTGCGAAGACGACATGACGGCGAAGGCGATCGCCGCCGGCATCAAGGCGGTCGATCCCAGCCTGATCTTCGTCGTCCTCGCCAATTCGAAGCTGGTGAAAGCCGGCGAAGAAGCCAACCTGCCGATGGTGCACGAGGTGTTCGCCGATCGCGCCTATGAGGACGACGGCAACCTCGTCTCGCGCAAGAAGCCCGGCGCGCTGCTGCACGATGCGAAGTTGATCGCCGACCGCGTGGTGCGCATGGTGCAGGACGGCGCGGTGGTGTCGGTGACCGGCAAGGTCATCAAGATGCGCACGGACACGGTGTGCATCCACGGCGACACGCACGGCGCGGTCGAGATCGCGCGGACCTTGCGTCGGGCATTGAAGGAAGCCGGGATCGAGGTCGCGCCGTTCAAGCGCGGGGCGTGAGGCCTTCCGTCTTGAGGTTCCAGGTTCGGCTTCGCCGCCCCGGAACGACGATTTAGAACGGGTGCACCGATAGCGTGCCGAACACGATCGCTGCGATCACGGCAAAGGCGCTGTACAGCGCCAGATGATGGGCGCTCGCCCCGGTTCGACGCGAGAGCGAGCGCGCGTAGAAGTGCAGTCTGGCTTCCGCCGATAGTTCGCGCATGGTCGATCTCCAACGCCCCATTTGCGGGAGTATGAAGGATCAACCCTGGCGGGAGGCAAGATGCCGCCAGAAATAGCGATGCGCCTTCTCTGGAGCAGCCTCAGCACAGGCGCAAATTCTCCTCCGGGGCGGGGTTCCGAGAATGTTATTCGTTAGGATTCGAGCCAGTTGGAACCGGCGTGGATGACGGTGGGATGACAGCCGCACTCAAGTCATCCCGCCCAAACTGAAATAGCGAAAACAACCCCATGCACAGTACAAGCCGGACCAGACGAAAAGGCCCGGCGGTTGCGCCGCCGGGGCGATTTAGGCTGATCTACTCTCGCCTTAGTACACGTCAGCCTGGAAGCGGCCGGTCTTCTTGAGCTCGGCGACGAAACTCACGGCCTCATCGGTCGAACGCGCGCCGAACTGGGCGACGATGTCGACCAGCGCACGCTCGACGTCCTTGGCCATGCGCTTGGCATCGCCGCAGATGTAGAGATGCGCGCCTTCGGCGAGCCAGGTCCACAATTCGCGGCCGACCTCGCGCATGCGGTCCTGCACGTAAAACTTCTTCTCGCCGTCGCGCGACCAGGCCAGCGACAACCGCGTCAGTTGGCCCGAGGTCTTCATCGCATTGAGTTCTTCCTGGTAGAAGAAATCGCAATCGCTGCGCTGATGGCCGAAGAAAAGCCAGTTCCTGCCGGGCGCGCCGGTCGCCTTGCGGTCGAGCAGGAAGGCACGGAACGGCGCGATGCCCGTGCCGGGGCCGATCATGATGATGGGCGTCTTCGGATCCTGCGGCAGGCCGAAATTGTGCGCCTTCTGCACATAGACCTTGAGCTTCTCGCCCTCCTTGATGCGCTCGCCGAGGAAGGTCGAGGCGACGCCGACGCGCTTGCGCTTGCCGATCACGTAGCGCACGGAATCGACCGTCAGCGAGAGCTTTCCCGGCGTCGCATTGTGCGAGGACGAGATTGAATAGAGCCGCGGCTGCAGCGGCTCCAGCGCCTCGACGAAGGCCTCGGGATGCGGCCGCGTGCCGGAGAACTTCTGCAGCGCCGCCATCACGTCGAGGGTCGCGGCATCGCCATCGGGATCCTCGCCCTGCGCCAGCGCCCGCGCCTTCTCGCGTTGCGCGCCGCCGGTGATGAAGGAGATCAGCTCGAACAGCGAGTCCGGCGCGGGCGACAGCGAGACGTCGTCGATCAGCACCTCGCGCAGCGTCTTGCCGTTGACCTTGGTGGTGTGGGAGGCGCCGAGCAGCGCGATGATCTGGTCCACGAGACCGACGTCGTTGCGCGGGAACACGCCGACGCTGTCACCAACCACGTAGTCGAGCTTGCTCGCGGAGAGATCGAACTCGATGTGATAGGTCTCCTTCTCCGACTTGCCCTTGTTGAGAAGACGGCGCGACAGGAAGGTCGCTTCGGTCGGATTGTCGCGCGATCGGCCGGGCTCGGCGATGGTCACGGTCACGGCGGGCGCGGCCACCGGGTCCGTCTTCTCGGGTGCCTTCGCCGCGGGCGCCTTGTCGAGCTCCTCGTAGAGCGACTTCAGCATTCGCGCGGTTTCCTTGCCGCCGGGAACGCACAGATTGAGCCGCGCTTCGCTGCGGCTCGCGATCGCCTCCGAATAGTCGTGGCAATTGTAGCCGCACTGGCCGCAATCCTGTTGCGCCATCGCCGCCATCATCTTGCGACGCAGAGGCCGGCCCTCGGCGAGCTTCATCCGCTCGGCGATCGGCATGGTCTGGTCGTGCCACGGCGCTTCGCCGTCGTCACCGTCACCGGCCTGCATGACGGCGGCGCCCTGCTCCGCCGACAACGGCGTTGCGACGTCAGGCGAGAGCAGTCCGGCAAAGAAGCCGTTCAACCAGGAGCGCTGCGCCTCGGAGAACGGCGCGCTGGCGGGGATGATGTCGAGCTTCGGCGGAGGCGTGATCTGGTTCATGCGGACACCTGTGCATCGGCAAGCTTGCGCAGCGTTTCGCCGTCATGGCGGCGCGCAAAGGAGAGGAAGGTTTCGTCGGGCGACGAGCGATGGGCGAGATAGGCCTTGAGCAGCGCCTCGACCGTCTTCGGCGCATCCTCCGCCTTGAGGTCGTGATAGACCTCCTGCCCGACATCGGCGTCGGGGCCGAACCCGCCACCGGTGAAGAGATGATAGCCCTCGACCGTGTCCTCCTCGTTCACGGGCACGCGCGCGCCGATCAGTCCGATGTCGCTGATGTAGTGCTGCGCGCAGGAATGGTGGCAGCCGGTCAGATGGATGTTGACCGGCTTGTCCATGGCGACGCGCGGCTCGCACCAGTCGCCGATCTCGGCCGCGTTGCGCTTGGTATTGGACGCCGCGAAACGGCAGCCCGCATTGCCGGTGCATGCAATCAGGCCGGCCCGGATGGGCGAGGCCTCGACCGCGAGCCCGATCTGCTTGATCGCGGCAATGGCGAGCTCGACATTCTCGTCGCCCACGCCCGAGATCAAGAGGTTCTGCCAGACCGTCAGGCGGATCTCGCCGTCGCCGAAGTCGCGCGAAACCTTGGCAAGGCCGCGCATCTGATCGCAGCTGAGCTTGCCGAGCGTCAGCGACACGCCGATCCAGTTGAGACCGTCCTGCTTCTGCTCGTGCACGCCGATATGGGCCATGCGGTCGGCAGCCGGCCGCGGCGCGAACGCCTCTTCCGGCACGCGCGTGAACGGCGTCTTCAGCCGCTCCTCGACCAGCTTGAGGAAGCCATCATGGCCCATCGCGTCGAGCACGTATTTGAGCCGCGCCTTGTTGCGGTTGGTGCGGTCGCCATGGTCGATGAAGACGCGCACGATGGCATCCGCGACGGCGGTCGCCTGCTCCGGCTTGACGATGATGCCGGAATATTTCGCAAAGTCCTTGTGGCCGGTGATGCCGCCGAGGCCGAGCCGGAACCAGACCCCGGGCTCGACGCCGAACCCGTCCTTCACCTCATAGGCGGTGAAGGCGATGTCGTTGGTCTCTTCCAGCACCGCGATCTTGCCGGCGCCGTCGAAGGCGACGTTGAACTTGCGCGGCAGACCGTAGAGCGAGCGGTCGTTGAGGATGTGGTAGTGCCACTCGCGCGCATAGGGCCGCGTGTCGATGATTTCCTGCGGATCGATGCCGGCGGTCGGCGTTCCCGTCACATTGCGGATGTTGTCGGCGCCGGAGCCGCGCGAGCACAGGCCGAGCTCCTGGATGCCCTCGATCATTCTGATCGCGTATTTCGGCGGGATCTCGCGCAGCTGGAGATTGGCGCGGGTCGTTACGTGGCTGTAGGGACCGCAGAGCTCGCCGGCGAGATCGGCAAGGCCCGACAGCTGCCAGTGCTTCATCATGCCGTTCGGGATGCGCAGGCGGCACATGTAGGAGTCCTGCGTCGGCGCGACGTAGAAGACACCGTAATAGCGCCAGCGGAAATTGTCCGCGGGGCTCGGCGGAGCGTTGTCGAGCGCCTGCTGGCGCAGGCGCGGATAGGCATCGAAGGGATGCTCGTCGCGCTTGAACTTCTCCTGGTCGGCGAGCTTCTTGCCCGACGCGATCACCTTGTCCTGCGCCTTGATGTGCACGGCGTCGGGACCAACAGGCTCGGCATTCGCCTTGCCGCCGCCGCCAGCGAGGCCGCGACCGACCCGGCTGATCTGCAGGCCGGTCGTGAAGCCTTCGAGGTAGCGTTTCTGCTCGTCGGTAAAGTCGACTGAGACCGTATCGATTTTCATGGTCGGTAACGAAGCTCCTGCGGCCACCTCGGTGGCTTCGACGGAAATTGTGCGACCCGCGGGAAACTCGGCTGGCTTTGACGCCTGCTTCGCAACCCGACGGTCCAATCAGCTTCGTTGCTGTGGGACTTGGCTCAGCAGGCACCAATGACAAGCTGGCCGCAGTGCAACATACAAGTTGCGTGCCAGCTCGCTCGGAAAAGAAATTTTTGATGTTTCAACGAGGTACGGCGGCCCCCGGAAAATGCCGGCCCCGGAACTCACACGGAATTCGAGCACTCGGCTCAAAATTTAGTCGCTCGCCCCGTTCGCCTGAAAACAATGCAGCAGACGAATCAGGCCTTCCAGCGACCGACCTCGAACGCCTCGAGGTGCCCCCGGATATTGTCGGGATCGAAGACGGGGCCGGCGAATGCGCCGAAGGGTGCGGGCGCCTCGGAGGGCGGCTTGTGGCCAATGGCGGCATCGTAGAGGTCCGGCCTGAACACGGCCATGGCCGTCTTGACGCCGTCAGGCGTCAGCGCCGTCTGCCCCCAGCGCACCATCTGGGCGTAGAGCCAGGCGGCCTGGACCGGATCGGGGCGCCCTGCCCCTTCACGGCCAACGAGGAGATAGCGGCCACTTTCGCGGAGCGTGCCATCGGGCGAGATCTTCAGGCGTCCCGTGAGGGTACGCTGGATCACCTCGGCATCGACGCCGATCCGCTCCGGCTGCGCCAGGATACGAGCCGCCTCGGTGAGGTTTGCCGGCTGCTCGATGAACTCGGCGGCCTTCACCGCCGCGCGCACCAAGCTAGCAACCACATCCTGATTCTTGTCGGCCCAGACCTGACGGACCGCCAGCACCTTTTCGGCAGCGCGCACGAGGATGTCGGAGACGAAATGCAGGATATGGCCGACGCCGAGATCGACCGCGACCGAATTCCAGGGTGCGCCGACACAGAACGCATCGACATGGCCGCTCTTGAGGCTGTCGACCATATAGGGCGGCGGCAACACCACCAGGCGCACGTCCTCGTCGGGATCGACGCCGGCCGCCGCCATCCAGAACCGCAGCTGGTAGTTGTGGGTCGAGAACGGGAAGGTCATGCCGAAGGTCAAAGGTTCTGCACCTGCCTTGCGGCGCTTGGCGACCACCCTCGCCAGCGCTTTCGCGGTGACAAGCGGATCGAAGCGATCGCCGTCGATCTCCTCCATCAGCGCCGCATGCAGCGCCGGGGACACCGTGATGGCATTGCCATTGATGCCGAGATTGAAAGGCGCGGCGATCGGCACCTTGACGTGGCCGAGCCCGAGCGAGGACGCGATCGCGACGGGCGCCAGCAGATGTGCCGCATCGAACAGGCCGATATTGAGCTTGTCGCGCACGTTGGACCAGGACACCTCGCGCACCAGCTCGACGTCGAGCCCTTCGGCGGCGGTGAATCCCTTGTCGACGGCGACGATCAGGGCTGCGGCATCGACCAGCGGGATGAACCCGATGCGAAGCGGTCCAGTCATTTCAGCATCTCCGATGCGGTGATGATCGACTGGGCGATCTCGCCGATTTTCTTCTTCTCGCGCATCGCAGTCGAGCGAAGCAGCACATAGGCCTCGTCCTCGGTGAGGCCCTTCACCTTCATCAGGATGCCCTTGGCGCGCTCGATGATCTTGCGGTCCTCGAGCTGCGACTTGGTGCGCTCGAGTTCCTCCTGGAGCTTCGCGAAGGCATTGAAACGGGACACGCAGAGGTCGAGGATCGGCTTGATGCGCTCCTTCTTCAGCCCGTCGACGATGTAAGCCGACACCCCCGCCTCGACCGAGGCCTGGATCGAGGCTGAATCGCTCTGGTCCACGAACATCGCGATCGGCCGCTTCACGGCGCGGCTGACCTGGAACATTGCCTCCAGCACGTCGCGGCTGGGGTTTTCCAGATCGATCAGGATGATGTCGGGGTCCACCGCGTAAATACGGGCAAGCAGGCTCTGCATCTCGCGGATATGCACGACCTGGGTGAATCCGGCCTCCCGCAACCCCTCCTCGAGGATCGCAGCCCGGATCGGGCTCTCGTCGACAATCACGATTTTGGGCGACTGTTCTGCGCTCATGGCTCACTCACCGCAGGTGATTCATCCATAGCACGCCGGAGGGCCATGCAAAGGGTTGTAATTATGGGCAATTGGGACTAGCTCCGGCCGGTCGATCAGGCAGATCAGATATGGATCAGACGGCTGCGCCCAAGGTCAGCTTCGTGTCGCTCGGGTGCTCCTGAGGCAACGAATGTGAACTTTCGGAGATCAATTCACGCCCAGGCGTTCATGCATCATCGATGGCGTAGCGGATCAATTGATCGCAGGCTTCCTGGCTGACATCGTTTGTCGATGCCCCTAGGTCATCCAGGAAGTCGCGAGCGATGAACCCTTCAAGGAAGTAGGCGTAGCGCTTGCCCGACCGGAAGATCGGATCGGTTGCGTCGGCGGCTTCGCTGATCAGGAGCGCCTCGGCATCTCGGCTTCAAGGCTCCCACGTAAATAGTTTCGTCCACCGTCCAACGACACGAGCAACTCTAGCAGAGTCATATTGGCCTTCGATCCCAACCAGCAACTAGTGCCTTGGCGGTGCAAAGCGCAACCGCCGTCCGAAGGCGGTGTCATCTGGACCGTCAACTCATCGATTACGGCACGTACTCGTTAAGCCGCGATGTCGGTTTTGGGATGCGAAGGGGTACTCATGTGTTCGATCCCCGTCTTGCGGGTCGTGGGTCGTGACCCAGAGTAGCAACGGTCTCCACGCTCTTCAGTAGGGGTGCCGGTCCTTCTTGGCCATCCAGGCCTTGTATGCCTTCAGACCGGTTTCCCGCTCGAAGTTTTCGGCCACTTCGATCCGGCGTTGCGACCACGGCTTGGCGAAATCCTCATACTGAAAGGCATCGTCGAATCCGATCGCACTCGTGTCCTTCAGGCTGGCGGCGAAGTAGACGCGGTCGATGCGCGACCAATAGATCGCGCTCATGCACATCGGGCATGGCGCGCCGTTGATGTAGATCTCGCACCCTTTCAACATGCGCGCGCGATGCTCCACCGGATCGGGCGAACCCGCTTCACGCGGAATCATCTCGAGGATCGTGCCGGCTCCATAGTCGGTGCCGAGCAGCGCCTTTGGGTTGAGACGTGCGGACGCGTCCATGATTGCCGTGACTTCAGCGTGAAAGACTGGAATGCCGGTGAGCAGCACGCGGTTCTGCCCGCGCCCGATAATCTCTCCGTCCTTGACGATCACGGCACCGAATGGACCACCCCACCCTTTCTCCACCGACTCGATGGCAAGCCGGCTCGCCTCCTCCATGAACTTCGGATTGCCGGCCGGCATTGCATTCGCGGCTCGCGTCGTAAATTTTCGCATGAATCAATCCTCCGCTTAACAGGCTTTCGGCCCAGCCGTGTAATTGACAGTTATTAAGGCCTTGCAACCCCACGTTGTCAATATCGGAAACCTTCAATCCGTCCATACGCCCGCGCTGCTTCCCAAAGAAAGCCGCCCGAAGGCGGCTGTCATCTGGCCTTGTGCCCTTCACGGAATCCTCGCGCCAACGATCATCTTGTCGAGAAGTGGCACGGCGGCCAGCACCGCCGTCTCGTTGAGGCCGGAGACCGCTAGCCGCACGACGTAGGAATTGCCGTCCTTGTCGAGATCGGCGTCATGCGCGATTACTTCGATCGGCTGGTCCTTCAGGGACGGATTGTCGTAGCGGTTGATGATGACCTTGGGGTTCACCGAGGCACGCGTGGTGATCTTGGCATTCTTGCCGGATGTCGTCGCCCAGTCCCTATCGCTCGTTGCGACCCATTGAACCAATTCGGTCCGATCCTTGTTGTAGCGCCCTTCGGCATAGATGATCACTTCGGCGTTGCCGAAGCTCTTTCCGTTGGGCACGAACATCGAGGCGCCGTACTTGAGACTCGCGGCCTCGTCCCTCGTCCACCCATCGGGTGCCTTCACGCGTGGCCTGAATTCCGGACACACTCGGTCTTGCCGATCGCAGACATGGATGATCTTGTCGACTTCAGCCCGTACCGGAAACATCGCGCCGCAGGTAGCGGTAGCGAAAGCCATGCCGAAGATGAAGCGGCGCATCGCAGTTCAGCTCCCTCAGATCAAGCACGAAACAGAATAACAACTAAAACGTGCGTGCCGGCGCAATTCCGCTCGGTTCCTCAGCTCGCTCGATCGGAACCAGCTCCCCACATCAGGGCTCTAATCCTCCAATGGCCGCCATGGCGCATACGTTAGTTGTTGAATTTTTTCATGGGTTCAATTACTTGGGCCGCAAATCCTGACAATTCAGATGCAGACTCCAGGCGATTACATGGACAGAGCGCCGCGCATATCTTTCACGTCACTCGGGTGTCCCAAGGCATTGGTGGATTCGGAGCGCATCATCACGCGCCTGCGCGCGGAAGGTTACGAGCTCGCCCGCAAGCATGACGGGGCCGACATCGTCATCGTCAACACCTGCGGCTTCCTCGACAGCGCCAAGCAGGAATCGCTGTCGGCGATCGGCGAGGCCATGGCCGAGAACGGCAAGGTGATCGTCACCGGCTGCATGGGCGCTGAACCCGAACAGATCGAGCAGGCCTATCCCGGCGTGCTGTCCATCACCGGGCCGCAGCAATATGAGAGCGTGCTCGACGCCGTGCACCGCGCGCTGCCGCCGGCGCACAATCCGCATCTCGACCTGGTGCCGCCGCAGGGCATCAAGCTGACTCCGCGTCACTACGCCTATTTGAAGATCTCCGAGGGCTGCAACAACCGCTGCACCTTCTGCATCATCCCAAAACTGCGCGGCGACCTCGTCTCGCGCCCGGCCGACGACGTGCTGCGCGAGGCCGAGCGCCTGGTCGGCGCCGGCGTCAAGGAGCTCCTGGTGATCTCGCAGGACACCTCGGCCTATGGCGTCGATCTGAAATATGCAGAGAGCCCGTGGAAGGATCGCCAGGTCCGCGCCAAATTCCTCGACCTCGCGCGCGAGCTCGGCGAGCTCGGCGCCTGGGTCCGGCTGCAATATGTCTACCCCTACCCGCATGTCGACGAGGTCATCGCGCTGATGAACGAGGGCAAGGTGCTGCCCTATCTCGACATCCCGTTCCAGCATGCGAGCCCCGAAGTGCTGAAGGCGATGAAGCGTCCGGCGGCGCAGGACAAGACGCTGGCGCGGATCAAGCGCTGGCGCCAGGAATGCCCCGATCTCGCTTTGCGCTCGACCTTCATCGTCGGCTTCCCCGGCGAGACCGATGCCGATTTCGCCTACCTGCTCGACTGGCTCGACGAGGCCGAGATCGACCGCGTCGGCTGCTTCAAATACGAGCCGGTCGCCGGCGCCACCTCGAACGCGATCGCAAATCCCGTCCCCGAAGAGGTCAAGCAGGAGCGCTTCAATGCGCTGATGGCCCGCCAGCAGAAGATCTCGGCACGCCGGCTTAAGCGCAAGGTCGGCACGCGCCAGCAGATCATCATCGACGAGGTCGGCCCGACGGTGGCCAAGGGCCGCTCCAAGGCCGATGCTCCGGAGATCGACGGCGCGGTCTATCTGTCCAGCCGCCGCCCGTTGCGTGTCGGCGAGATCGTCACCGCGAAGATCGGGCGCGCCGACGCATACGATCTGCACGGCAGCGTCGCGGGGTTTTGAGGGCGCTCCGTCATTGCGAGCGCAGCGATGATAGCTCCGAAGGTGCCATTTCCGCGAGGTCAAGATGGCACGACAGCAGAAGATTTCGGCGCCGGCTGGGCGGCAGCGTCGCGGGATTCCGAGCTTCAGGATGCCGCCAGCCATTTCGGCACCCAGCGCTCAGGGCGTGGGGCGCGGGTGAGATCGGCCTTCGCCTCGGACAGCTTCGCCGGTTCGCCGTCGATGGTCGGGCGCAGATCGTACTCGAAGCTCGGCATGATGCGGCCGTCGGCATAGAGTCCGAAATTCATCACGTACCAGAGGCCAAGCTCGGGCTGCGCGCGGCGCATCTCCTCGCGCAGATCGCGCAGCAGGGATTCGATCGAGCCTGCTTCCTCGAACGGCTGCGGTCCGCGCGTCAGCACGCGGGCCTGGTATTGGCTACCTACGATCGCGATCTCGAAACGCGTCTTGTCCCAGGGGTTCTTGCCCTTGGGCAGATGGGCGGCAAGCCGCCAGCCGAGTTCGGCCATCAGGCGATGGTTGGCCCAATAGTCCTCGCGATCCCGGCTCCATTTCTCCACGAAGCCGCGGAAGTCGGGCAGCTCCCATGCGCCGTCGTCCGGCGCAGCCGGCCCGCCGGCCGGCCGTTCGGCGAGCCATTGCGCGAGCTCGACTGTCTGGCACTCGACCTCCTCATGCGGCTTGAGATCGCTCCAGGCCTTGTCGAATTGCTGCGAAGTCAGCTTGGCGAGCATCCCGTCGAGGTTCGGTGCGAGCAGCTCGTAGTGGCCCTCCGACCCCAGTCCGACGATCGGCGGGTTGTCGCGGTCGAGACCGGCGCCATACCAGCCACCGACGGCCGAGCCGTCGGGCAATCGCATGAACAGCGAGAACCTGTCGCGCAACGGGCTGCCGTCGACGATCGGCGCGGAATCGGAGAACTGGCCCTGCAGGGCGAAGCAGCCGACGCTGCCCCAGGGGCGCCCCTTGAGCCAGCCGGCAAAGTCGACCAGCAGCGGCGGCGCTTCTATGCCCGGCGGAAATGCGCCACGAATGCTATCGAGATCAATCGGGTAAGGGGTATCGGACAAGGCTGAAAACTATCTGGTTGGTCGCGTCTCCCTTGGTCTGAACCGCATCATGATCGGTTCGAACCAATTGGCGTCCGTTGATCACAAACGCGCTAGAGGCTCAATGGTTTCTGCGCGGCGATCGATGAAATACAATCACAAGGTTGGTATTCGGACCGGGCTGTGCATGATCGGCACATCGTTGATCCTGCTTTCGCTTCCCGCCGCGGCACAATCCCCATCACTTGCGCTGGCGCGGCAATGATGCCTCGGCAGCGACGCGGTCAGTGACGAGCAGCGCCTCGGCCGACCTCGCCGATGCACGCCGAGCGCGGCGTTTCGCGAAACGCCGGCTTGACAAGTGCGGCCGTTCGGCTGTAGGGACGCGCCCCATGATCAACTCTCGGACCCACCGCCGCGCAGCTTTCCGTCGTCGCACCCGCGACGATGATGGGTTGCGCCATGTCCGACGACGCCGCTGAAGCTACTTCATTCAGCATAGTTTTCGAGAAGGCCGCACCCGCAAAGTGCGGCCTTCTTGCTTTTTTGTCGCCTTTCCCACCGCCTCCAGAGGAGTTCGACATGACCGCCGCCACCCATCCGTACGACGCGCTGATGGACATCACCGCACGGCCCAAGGCCGTGTTCGTCCGCGGCGCGGGCTCCTATCTCTGGGATGACGGTCGCAAGCGCTACCTCGATTTCGTGCAGGGCTGGGCCGTCAACTGCCTCGGTCACTCCCCTCCTGCGATCGCCGACGCGCTCTCCGCGCAAGCCAAGCGGCTGCTGACCTCGAGCCCTGCCTTCTACAACGAGCCGAGCCTGAAGCTGGCGCAGGCACTGGTCGCAAACAGCGCGTTCGACCAGGTGTTCTTTGCCAACTCGGGTGCCGAAGCCAATGAGGGCGCGATCAAGCTCGCGCGCAAATATGGCAGCCTGCACAAGGGCGGCGCGTTCGAGATCATCAGCTTTGAAGGCGGCTTCCACGGCCGTACGCTCGCGACGATGTCGGCCTCGGGCAAGAAGGCGTTCGAGCCGCTGTTCGAGCCGAAAGTATCCGGCTTCAAGAAGGCGAAGCTGAACGACATCGCCTCGGTCGAGAAGCTGATCAACGCCAACACGATCGCCGTGATGCTCGAGCCGATCCAGGGTGAATCCGGCGTGTGGCCTGCGACCGATGCGTTCCTGAGGGAGTTGCGTGCGCTGACCGAGACACACGGCCTGCTGCTGATTTTCGACGAGATCCAGACCGGCATGGGCCGGACCGGAAAACTCTTCCACTATGAGCACGCCGGCGTCGCGCCCGATATCATGACGCTCGGCAAGGGCATCGGCGGCGGCGTGCCGCTCGCGGCGCTGCTGGCGACCGAACGTGCCTCCTGCTTCGCGCATGGCGACCAGGGCGGCACGTTCAACGGTAACCCGATCATGTGCGCGGCGGGCCTTGCGGTGCTGGAGGAAGTCTCCAAGCCCGATTTCCTGAAGTCGGTCGCGGAGACCGGCCTGTTGCTCGAAAGCGAGCTGCAGAAGGTCTCGGCCCGGCACGGCCTCGGCGGTGTGCGGGGACGCGGGCTGCTGCTGGCGCTCGATCTCAAGCTGCCGATCGCACCTGGCATCGTCGCGCAGGCGTTCGAGGCCGGCGTGCTGCTCAACGCCCCGCAGGTCGACACCCTGCGCTTCATGCCGGCGCTGAACGTCACGCGCGCGGAGATCGCCGAGATGATCGATTGTCTCGACGGCATCTTGACCAAGGCGGGAGCGGCGAGACGCGTTGCCTAGAGCGTCATTGCGAGCAGCCCTTGCGACGAAGCACTCCAGACTGCCGCGGAAAGATTCTGGATTGCTTCGCTTCGCTCGCAATGACGGGACGCTACGGCTTCAAAATCGACGCACCCGTCGTCTTGCGGCTTTCGAGATCGATATGCGCTTTCGCGGCGTCCTTCAGCGCGTAGGCATGGTTGATCGGCACGTGCAGCTTGCCGTTGATGACCGCAGCGAACAGCGTGTCGGCGCCCTCCAGCAGCTCCTTGCGCGTGCCGATATAGTCGTTGAGCTTCGGCCGGGTCGCGAACAGCGAGCCGTGATTGTTCAGCTCGGCGATCGAGAACGGCGGCACCGGCCCCGAGGCATTGCCGAAGGAGACGAACATGCCGCGCGGCTTCAGGCAGGACAGCGAGCCCGGGAAGGTCGCCTTGCCGACGCCGTCATAGACGACGTCGCAACCCCCGTTGCGGCTGATCTGCTTGACGCGGGCGACGAAGTCCTCCTCGTTGTAGAGGATGACGTGGTCGCAGCCGTTGGCCTCCGCGAGCTCGGCCTTCTCGCGCGAGCCGACGGTACCGATGACGTGGGCGCCGAGCGCCCGCGCCCACTGACATGCGAGCAGGCCGATACCGCCGGCCGCGGCGTGGATCAGCACGCGGTGGTGCGGCTCGACCTTGAAGGTCTTGTGCAGGAGGTACCACACCGTCAGCCCCTTCAGCATCAGCACGGCGCCCTGCTCGTGGGTGATGTGATCGGGCAGCTTGACCAGCTTCTCCCAGGGCAGGTTGCGCTCGCCGGTATAGGCGCCGAGATTGTGGTAGTAGGCGACGCGGTCGCCGGGATGGAAATGCGTGACGCCCGGCCCGACCGCAACCACCTCGCCCGAGGCCTCGTTGCCGGCGATGAAGGGCAGCTCGGGCGCCTTGTAGAGACCGGTTCGGTAATAGACGTCGATGAAGTTGAGACCCACCGCGTGCTGGCGGATGCGCACCTCGCCGGGGCCGGGCGCCGGTACGTCGACGCTCTCATAGACCAGGGCTTCGGGGCCTCCGACCTTGTGCACACGGACGGCTTTGGTCATCGCCTGACCTCCTCTTCTCCAAGGCTGAGCGAAAGGCATCGCGCCCGCCTTGTCAACTCAACGCCGACGGGAAGGGCTAGAGCGACGGGTTGCGCGCCTTCCTGCGGTTGCGCTTGGCCAGCACGTTGAAGAATTCGACCGCCGCCGAGAACGCAATTGCGAAATAGATGTAGCCGCGCGGAATGTGGAATTTGAATCCATCCGCGACCAGCGCGACGCCGATCAGCACCAGGAAGGCCAGCGCCAGCATCTTCGTGGTCGGATGCTCGGCGACGAATCGCGACACCGGCCCGGACGAAATGTACATGATCAGGCAGGCGATCACGACGGCCGCGATCATGATCTCGATGTCCTGCGCCATGCCGATCGCGGTGATGATCGAATCCAGCGAAAACACGATGTCGATGATCACGATCTGGACGATCACCCAGAAGAAGGCGCTGCCGCCGGATCTCTCATCGCCCTCGTCGTCATCGGCCTCGACTTCGGCGTGGATCTCGTGGGTTGCCTTCGCGATCAGGAACAGGCCGCCGCCGATCAGGATCAGGTCGCGCCAGGAGAACTCATAACCTGCAAACGAGAACGCCGGCGCGGTCAGGCCGATCAGCCAGACCAGCACGCTGAGCAGGATGATGCGGAAGACCAGCGCCAGCGCCAGCCCGATCTGGCGGGCGCGGTTCGCCTGCTGCTGCGGGATGCGCGAGACGATCACCGACAGGAAGATGACGTTGTCGATGCCGAGCACGATCTCGAGCGAGGTCAGGGTCAGCAGCGCGGCCCACGCCTCGGGGCTGGTGATCAGATGCATCATGCGAAGGATCTTGCGAAGCGGATGAACGCGTCGCTGAAGCTGATCCAGAGCGCGATCGCACACAGCGCGGCGGTCACGCCGATACCGACGTGAAAATCCATCTCCAGCGTGTAGAGGGACAGCACCGCCCAGATCGCGATCAGCGACATCGTCAGCCAGCGCAGCCGCACGACCCGGACCGGATGCAGCACGTGGAACGGCACGAAGGTCAGCACCACCAGGGCGGCGACCAGCAGCGTGGACCACAGCGGCGGCCAGTGCAGCAGGAAAAGGTAGAACGCCGCCGCATTCCACAGCGCCGGGAAACCCCGGAAATGGTTGTCGTCGGCCTTCATGCGCAGATCGGCGAAATATAGTGCGCTGGTGACGATGATGGCGACGCCGAGCACGGGCGCCGCGACCGGCAGCAACAGCCCGCTCGCCACGATCGCGTAGGCCGGCACGAACACATAGGTGACGAAGTCGACTACGAGATCGAGCACGTCGCCTGACCAGTTCGGCTGCACGTTCTTGACGTCGAGCCGGCGCGCGATCGGACCGTCGATCGCGTCGATGATCAGCGCAACGCCCAGCCACTGAAACATCGCCGCCCAATGCTCGCGCACGGCCTCGAGCATCGCGAGCAGAGCGATCGCCGCACCGAAGGCGGTGAAGATATGCACCGAGAACGCCGCGGCGCGGATCGCGGGTGTCGGCTTCAGGGAATCCTCTCGGCTGTCCATGGCTTCTGCTATCAGAACGGGGCCGATTTGCACATAAGCCATTGCGGCGCCCGGTCGCACAATTCGCCATAAAATCAGGGAAATATAGGTGGACTTGAAATTGTCGCGGGGCGTGTCAAATGTCGTTCCATGACAGAGGCATCGACACATCTTGACGCGGCCGTGATCGGCGGTGGACCGGCCGGACTCGCAGCGGCGATCGCACTGGCGCAGGCGGGAGCACGGACCGCGCTCGTGGCACGGCGCCTGCCCTATGCCGACAATCGCACCACTGCGCTGCTGGGGGCCTCCGTCGACCTGTTGGAGAGCCTCGACGTCTGGCAACACTGCCGGGACAAAGCGGCCGCGCTGGAGGTCATGCGGCTCGTCGACGACACCGGGAGGCTGTTCCGGGCGCCCGAGGTCCGTTTCTCCTGTCACGAAATCGGGCTCGACGCCTTCGGCTACAACATCGACAACCGCTCGCTGATGCTGGCGCTGGAAGAGCGCGCAGCCGAGTTGCACGGGATCGTCCGCTTCGACGACGAGGCCGAAAGCGTCGTCATCGAAGCCGACGATGTCGCGGTCCGCACCACCTCCGCACAATTCCTCTCGGCCCGGCTCGTGGTCGGCGCCGACGGCCGGCATTCGCTGTGCCGGCAGGCCGCCGGCATCGCAGTGACGAGGCGCGAACTGGCGCAGACCGCTCTGACCTTCAACGTCGGCCACGCGCGGCCGCACCGCAACGTCTCGACCGAGTTCCACACGCCATACGGCCCCTGCGTGTTCGTGCCCCTGCCCGGCGGCCGCTCCAGCATCGTCTGGGTCTCTGCGCCTGCGGAAGCCGAGCGGCTGCGCGGCTTGAGTGACGAGGAGCTGTCCGCCGCGATCGAGAAGCAGTCGCATTCGATCCTCGGGCGCATGACGGTCGAACCCGGGCGTAACCTGTTTCCGCTGGCGATCGAGCGTCCAAGATCCTTCGGCCGCGACCGCATCGCGCTGGTCGGGGAAGCCGCCCATGTGGTCCCGCCGATCGGCGCCCAGGGCCTCAATCTCGGCCTGCGCGATGCCGCCGACATTGCGCGGCTTGCGGGCCAAGCGCTCGCGGGAGGCCAGGATCCCGGCGCGGATGACGTGCTCAAGCGCTACGATCGCGCCCGGCGGCCCGACATCCTGAGCCGGACCTTTGCGATCGACATCGCCAACCGCTCTTTGCTCAACGATTTCCTGCCGCTGCAGCCGGTCCGCTCGATCGGCATGCACCTGCTCGGCGCCATCGGCCCGCTCCGGCGTTTTGCCATGCGCGAGGGACTGACGCCGACCTGGCGAAGGTAGTTTTGGAAGGTAAGGGAGCTCACGGAAACGCCAGCCGTCCCGTCTGGATCGCCCACATCACGCCGGTGAGCGTGACCACCGACGCGAAGGTTCCGAGCAGCACCGCGACGGAGGCGGATTCGATCCAGGCTTCGTTCTGCCGGGCGATCACGAACACATTCAATGCCGGCGGCAGCGAGGCCATCAGAACGGCGGTCGCGGCCCATGGCTGCGCGAACGGGCCGAACGCCAGCATCAGGCCGAACGCTGCGAGCGGATGGATCAGGAGCTTCACCGCGATCACGCCGGGCACCTCCCACGGCACGCGGTCGAACGGGCGGAGCGCCACCGTCACGCCGAGCACGAACAGCGCCGTCGGCGCAGCCGCGTTCTGGAGGAAGGTGATGGCGCGGTCGAGCGCGACCGGCAGCTCGATATGGAGCGCGGCCACCGCCGCGCCGAAGCAGGCCGACATGATCAGCGGATTGAGCACGATCTGCTTCAGCACCACGCCGAAGGCATGCACGATCGAGGGATGATCGCGGTCGGAGAGCTCGATCAGGAGCGGCACGATCGTGAACAGGAAGATGCTGTCGCAGCAGAAGATCAGCGCGGTCGGCGCCGCGGCCTTGGTCCCGAGCACTGCGAGCGCCAGCCCTGGTCCCATGTAGCCGATATTGCCGTAGCCGCCGGAAAGACCGGCGAGCGTCGCCTCGCGCAATGTCAGGCGTCCCAGCACCTTGCCGACGACCAGCGCCAGCGTGAACGCGCTCACCGTCGACAGCGTGGTCGCGATCAGGAACGGCGGGTTGTTCAGCTCCGCAAACGGCGTCTTCGACATGATCGCGAACAGCAGCGCCGGCAGCGAGACGTAGAGCAGGAAGAAGTTCATCCAGGCGAGGCCCGATTCCGGCAGGGCCTTGACCTTGCCGCAGGCAAAACCAACGAAGATCAGACCGAAATAAGGTAGAGCCAGATTGAGGATATCGACCATTGATGAAGTATTTTCTGAGCACTTTGGGGCTATCCGCCCCTTACGCGGAGGTTAATTCCAGCTAAGGCCACTAGCATCGGCCACAATCCTGGTCTATCGACGGGGAATGATTAAAGCGAGGACCGCCAAATTCCAGATCGGACAGGTCGTCCGCCACCGGATCTTCTCGTTCCGGGGCGTGATCTTCGACATCGATCCGGAGTTCAACAACACCGAGGAGTGGTGGCTGTCGATCCCTGAGGAGGTGCGGCCCCACAAGGACCAGCCGTTCTACCACCTGCTCGCGGAGAACGCGGAGTCGGAATACGTCGCCTATGTCTCAGAGCAGAACCTGCTGCCGGATGATTCCGGCGAGCCGGTCCGGCATTCCCAGGTCGCCGAGATCTTCATCAAGAACAAGGATGGCGGCTACCGCCCGCGCAATCCGTCGCTGAACTGATCTTCGCCCGGACATGGCGGGCCGGCAAAAAAGGCGCTCGAATGAGCGCCTTTTTCATGTCCGGGATTGGGTCCCAGTTATTTCTGGGCAGTCGGAGGTGCGCCGGGCGCGCCGCCCTGCTGCTCGAGCTTCTTGCGCTGCTCGTCAGCCTTCTTCTGAAGCTCTTCCTGGAGCTTCTTCTGGGTTTCCTCGAACACCTTCGGATCGGTCGGCGGACCGTCATAGGCCTTCTGGAATTCGCCGGCGAGCGGCAGCGGCAGGGTCAGCGGCGCGCCGTTGGCGTTGATCGCCTGGACAACGAGATTCTGGCCCTTCTTCATGTTGTTGATGAGCTCGGGCGTGGCCTCGTAATCGGACATGCAGCCGTTCTGGAAGCAGATCACATACGGTTGCTGCAAGGGCGCGTTGCTGTCCACGATGATGCGGGTGCCGTGCACGAGCTGCATGCCGAGCGGCAGCGTCACGCGCAGGATCTTCTTCGGCTCGCCTTCCGGCTCGATGATCACGGCGGCGATCACCGGCTGGCCCGATTCGATGCGGCCGTCCTTGCCGGTGAAGCAGACCTGCTTGGCGTTGGCGTCCTGGCCCTTGAGGCAGAACTTGGTCCAGGGCGCGTAGATCAGCTGGATCTGCTGGTCGGCCGGCTGAGCCGCACCCTGCTGCGCCGGAGCGCCCTGCGCGGGAGCCTGCTGGGCCGGCTGCGCCTGGGCGGGCGCCGGAGCCTTGGGGGCAGCCTTCGGAGCTGCCGCCTTCGGGGCCGGAGCCGCCTTGGGCGCGGCGGGCGCACCGGGGGCCGGCGCCGGGGTCTGGGCTTCGGCAGCAAACGGAACGGCCAACGCCGTCGCCGTCAACAAGGCGAGAAGTCGCCCGCGCGGCCGGACGGACGCGGCCAAATAACGGAAATTCATTGCAGAAAACCCTTTCTGAACGGGAAGTGCCCGAACCGCTCCGAAGCACCGAACCAAGCCGCCTTGGGCGCGGCTCTCTCCCCGTCAATTGAGGCGGATAAGTGACGGGCTCGGCGCTCTTGCGCGATTGGGTGCCTTCTTAACGTGGCCGACGAAAAGATCAATGCCGACAAGCGCCTTTGACCACATCCGCAGCCGCGCCCGGTGAAAATCCCTGTGATAGGATTCGGGCCCGCGGGTCCTCGAATCAACGTATGCCGATGTTCATGTTCCAGCGCCTCTTCGAGGGCCCCGGTCGCCGGCTCTGCGCGCTTGCCTTTGCGCTCGCTTGCGTGCTCACTTCTGCGCTCACTTGGGGCCTGTCGGCGGGTGCTGCACGGGCCGAGGAAGCCCATGCCATCGCCATGCACGGCAAGCCGGCGATGCCGGCCGATTTCAGCCACATGCCCTACGCCAATCCCGATGCCCGCAAGGGCGGCCGGCTGATCTGGGGCATTCTCGGAACCTTCGACAGTCTCAATCCCTTCATCGTGAAGGGATTGCCCGTGCATCAGATGCGCAGCTACGTCGTCGAGAGCCTGCTTGCGCGCGGCCAGAACGAGCCCTTCACGCTTTATGGACTGCTCGCGAGGACCGTCGAGACCGACGACAACCGGACCTATGTCACGTTCCGCCTCGATCCCCGTGCCCGCTTCTCCGACGGCAAGCCGGTAACGGCCGAGGACGTGCTGTTCTCCTGGCAGTTGCTGCGCGACCGCGGCCGTCCGAACCTGCGGCAATACTATGCCAAGGCCACCAAGGCTGAGGCAACCGATTCCCTCACCGTCCGCTTCGATCTCACCGGGGCCAATGACCGCGAGCTGCCGCTGATCCTCGGCCTGATGCCGATCCTGCCGAAGCATGCGGTCGATGTCGCGACCTTCGAGGAGACGACGCTGACGGGTCCGGTTGGCTCCGGCCCCTACCGCGTCACGGCGATGAAAGCTGGCGCGAGCGTGACGCTCACGCGCAATCCCGATTATTGGGGCCGCGACCTCCCCATCAATCGCGGGCTCTACAATTTCGACGAGATCAGGCTCGACTATTTTCGCGAGGCCAACGGCCAGTTCGAAGCCTTCAAGCGCGGCCTTTACGATTTCCGCGTCGAGCCCGAGCCCTTGCGCTGGCACGACGGCTACGATTTTCCGGCCGCCCGGAGCGGCGAGGTGATCCGCGACACCATCAGGCCAGGTACGCCGCAGCCGTCCGAATTCCTGGTCTTCAACACGCGCCGCCCGGTCTTCGCCGACATCCGCGTGCGCCGGGCCCTGACGCTGCTGTTCGATTTCGAGCTGGTCAACCGCAACTATTTCTTTGGCCTCTATTCGCGGGTCGCCGGCTATTTCGCCGGCTCGGAGCTGTCGGCCTATGGCAGGCCTGCAGATGCGCGCGAGCGCGAGCTGCTCAAACCCTTCGCCGCACGAATTCCGCCCGACGTCATGGACGGCAGCTACCGCCTGCCGGTAACCGATGGTTCGGGCCGCGACCGCACCACGCTGCGCGCCGCGCTGAAACTGCTGTCAGAGGCCGGCTACGATCTCGACGGCACCGTGCTGCGCAACGGCGCGACCAGGGCGCCCTTCACCTTCGAGATCATGGTCACCACCCGCGACCAGGAGCGCATCGCGCTCGCCTTCCAGCGCGACCTCAGGCGCGCCGGCATCGAGGCCAGCGTGCGCGCGGTCGATCCCGTGCAATTCGACCAGCGCCGGCTCGCTTACGAGTTCGACATGATCCAGAACCGCTGGGACCAGTCGTTGTCGCCCGGGAACGAGCAGTATTTCTATTGGGGCAGCGCTGCCGCCGACAATCCTGGCACCCGCAACTACATGGGCGCCAGGGATCCCGCCATCGATGCCATGATCGGCGCCCTGCTGGAGGCCCGTGAACATACGGAATTCGTCTCGGCGGTGCGCGCGCTGGACCGCGCCCTGATCGCGGGCTGCTACACAATCCCGCTGTTTAACGTATCCGAGCAATGGATCGCGCGCTGGAATCGGATAGAACGGCCAAAGGCCACCGCGCTGTCCGGCTTTTTGCCGGAGACCTGGTGGTCGAAGGGTGAGCCTCAAGCGACGCAAACGAAGTGACGCCGTGAACCAGCCAGCCGTATCGCCGACGCTCGACACGTTGTTTCAGCGCACGCTGATGCGGCAGCCGCACGCGACCGCTCTGCTCGACCCCCTCAACAAGGCGCGCATCACCGGACATCAGCCGCGGCGGATGAGCTATGCCGAGGCCGACACCGCCATCGAGGCGCTGTCGGCCCATTTCGTCGAATCGGGCCTGCCGGCCAATTCCGTCATCGCGATCCAGTTGCCCAGCACGGTCGAGTTCGTGCTCACCGTGCTCGCCGCTCATCGCGCCGGCCTCGTCGTCGCCGTGCTGCCGCTGCTGTGGCGGCACGCGGAGCTGACCGCGGCGCTCAACCGCACCGCGGCGCGCGCCATCGTCACCATGAGCACGGTCGATGGCGTCAGCTATGCCGACCTCGCGATGCACGCCGCCGCCGAGGCGTTCTCGATCCGTCATGTCTACGGCTTCGGACGCGACCTGCCCGAAGGCATGGCCTCGCTCGACGACGTGCTGGCACGACCGCCCGGCACCACGCGCGCCGTGATCCAGGACGGCCGCAAGGCGGCGATGATCTCCTTCGACGTCACCGCGGAGGGCTTTCGCCCGGTGCCGCGGCCGCATTTCAGCCTGATCGCCGGCGGTCTTGCGATGTCGCTCGAAGCCGACGTCAAGCAGGGCGCGACGGTGATGGCGGCGTTCACGCCGATGTCGTTCGCGGGCCTCGCCTCCTCGCTCGCGGTGTGGCTGCTGTCGGGCGGCACGCTGGCGCTGCATCACCCGTTCGATAACGACGTGCTGGAGCAGCAGATCAACATGCACGAATGCGGGGTGCTGATCGCGCCGGCGCAGCTCGCGCTGCGGCTCGGCGATGCTGATCTGGCGGCGCGGATGCCGACGTTGCGCAACGTCATCGGCCTGTGGCGCGCGCCGGAGCAGGTGGCGGCGAGCGATGCCTGGATCGCGCCGCATGCGCCGCTCACCGACGTCTATTTGTTCGGCGAGGCCGGATTGTTCGGCGCCCGCCGCGGCGAGGACGGCATGCCGGTGCCGGTGATGCCGGGGCCGCACGGCGCGCCGCGCGAACAGGCCGGCTCCTCCATCGCGGGCGAGATCCTGGTGACGCCGAAGGGCACGCTCGGCCTGCGCGGTGCCATGGTGCCGATCGCGGCGTATGCCCCGCCGCGGCCGGTCGGCGAGACACTGATCGCTCAGCCGCCGCGGGACTATGTGGACACCGGCTATGCGGCGCGGCTCGACCGGGCGAGCGGCGCGATCTGTATCACCGCACCGCCCTCCGGCATCATGGCCGTCGGCGGCTACCGTTTCCTCTCCAACGACCTCCAGGAATGGGCGCGCCGACTCGGCCAGGGCGCCCTGCTCACTGCGCTGCCCGACCGCCTCTCCGGGCACCGGCTGGCAGGACGGGCCCAGGACAATGCGCGCGCCCGCGAGGCGCTCAGCGAGCTCGGACTCAACCCCCTGATGGTCGAGGCTTTTCGCGACCGCTCCGGGCCGGCTTGAACACAGTTTCAAGGGCTCCGTTGAGGCCGCATTAAGGCTCCGTTGACGCCGCATTAAGGCGACCAAACTAGATTGCGCAGCACCTGTTGCGTGATCAGAGTTTTTCGATGTCCCAGGCGGGCCCTATCCTGTTTGTGTCCAATGCCGGGCGTCCCGCCTTCGTTGCGGCGCTGGACGAGGCCCGGCTCTTCCCCGTGGTCGACACCGACTGGGCCAGCGCGACGCGCGCGGTCGAGCAGGTGCAGCCGGCCGCGGTGCTCGCCGCGATGCACAGCGGACATGAGCCGCATCTGGCGTTGCTCGCCAGGAAGATCGCCGACCAATCTCCCTACCTTCCCTTCGTGGCTCTGGATGCGGCGGGCACGTTGCCGCACAACGCCTTGCCCTTCGCTTCGCGCGGCGGCCATCCCGATCGCCTGAGTGCGCGCTTACGCGCCGCGCTGCGCGTCCGCACCTTGCATTCGACCGTGCTGCGCCGGCTGCCCGAGGCGAAGGTTGCGCTGCCCGAGGGCGATCCGTCGCGCGATGCCACCGTGCTCCTGATCGGCCGCGGCGCGGCCTATCCCGCGCTCTCCGTCGCGCTCGGCGAGCGCGTTGGCGTGGTCGGCGCGCTCTCAATCGAGGCCGCAGCGAAGCATCTCAACACCCGCGACATCGACGGCGTCGTGCTCGCCGAAGGCTTCACCGCGCGCGTGACCGATGCCTTCCTCACCGTGCTCGCCGAGGACACCCGCTTCCGCACCCTGCCCGTGGTCGTGACCGCGCACCAGCTGACTGAGACCTACGACCTGCCCAATCTCGAGCTGATCGGGGGCGAGCCGACGAGGATCGCCGCCAACGCGCTGCCGCTGATCCGCCAGCACGCGATGGAGGCACAGCTGAGCCGCACCCTGCGCTCGATCGACGCCGGCGGCTGGCTCGATGCGCGCAGCGGCCTGCTCACCACGGAAGCCTTCGCCCGCGATTTTGCCAAGGCGGTCGAGCAGACGCAGGCCCGCGGCGGCGGCCTGTCGGTGGCGCGCTTCGCCTTCGATCCCAACAATCCCCGCGCCCAGCTCGATGCCGCCCGCATCCTCAGCCGCCTGATGCGGCAGATGGATTTCGGCGTGGCCCAGAAGGACGGCTCGGTCATCGTCGTGTTCGCGGAGACCGATTTCCGCACCGCGCACATGATCGCCCGCCGGCTGTCGGCGGTGATGCGGCATACGTCGAACGGCAAGCACGAGATGCGCAGCGATCCCGTGATCAGCGTCGACTCGCTCTCGCCATCGGACACGGCAAGGTCACTGCTGGCGCGGCTCTCGGCTGACCCATCAAGGGCGGCGTCCTAGCTCTCTCGCGAGCTGCCCTAACAACCACCGTCATTGCGAGCGCAGCGAAGCAATCCAAACTGTCTCCGTGGAAAGCTTCTGGATTGCGTCGTCGCAAGGGCTCCTCGCAATGACGTGGCGAGGCTGGTGCGCTAGGCCGCCTTCTTGCTTTCTGCGAGTTGCGCCAGCTGGCGCATGATCTCGGTGGTGCCGGCGAGGCGCTCTTCCGGCGTCTCCCAGTCCTGCAGGAACACCACCTTCATGTCGGGCCGCACCTTGGCGGCCTGGCCGTAGCTGCGGATGAAGGTGACGAGACGATCGGGATAGGCGAAGGAATTGTCGCGGAAGACGATGACCGCACCCTTCGGGCCGGCATCGATCTTCTCGACATTGGCCCTGCGGCAGAACGCCTTGATCGCAGCGACTTTGAAGAGGTAGCGCACCTCGTCCGGCAGCACGCCGAAGCGGTCGCGCATCTCAGCGCCAAAGTTCTCGATCTCCTCCTCGGTGTCGAGATCAGCGAGCCGCCGGTACAGCGACAGGCGCACCGAGAGGTCGCTGACGTAATCCTCCGGGATGAGCACCGGCATGCCGATGGTGATCGACGGCGACCAGCGGTCGGCGGCGGGCTCGGAGACGCCGGCCTTGAGGTTGACGATCGCCTCCTCCAGCATCGACTGATAGAGCTCGAAGCCGACCTCCTTGATGTGGCCGGACTGTTCCTCGCCCAGGAGATTGCCGGCGCCGCGGATGTCGAGGTCGTGCGAGGCGAGCTGGAAGCCCGCACCCAGCGTCTCCAGCGATTGCAGCACGGTGAGCCTGCGCTCGGCCTGCGCCGTGATCTTCTGCTGCGCCGGCAAGGTGAACAGCGCGTAGGCGCGCAGCTTCGAGCGGCCGACGCGGCCACGGAGCTGGTAGAGCTGGGCGAGACCGAACATGTCGGCGCGGTGCACGATCAGCGTATTGGCGTTGGGGATGTCGAGGCCGGACTCTACGATGGTGGTCGACAGCAGGATGTCGAACTTGCCGTCGTAGAACGCGGTCATGATGTCCTCGATCACGGCGGGCGGCATCTGGCCGTGTGCGACCGCGACCTTCATCTCCGGCACGTTCTTGTCCAGGAAATCCTTGACCTCCGCGAGGTCATCGATGCGCGGCACCACGTAGAACGCCTGGCCGCCGCGATAGCGCTCGCGCAGCAGCGCCTCGCGGATCATCAGGGGATCGTGCGGGGCGACGAAGGTGCGGACCGCGAGGCGATCAACCGGCGGCGAGGCGATGATCGAGAGCTCGCGCACGCCGGTCAGCGCAAGCTGCAGCGTGCGCGGGATCGGCGTCGCCGACAGCGTCAGCACGTGCACCTCGGCGCGCAGCGCCTTCAGCCGCTCCTTGTGGCTGACACCAAAGTGCTGCTCCTCGTCGACGATCAGGAGGCCAAGGTCGCGGAACTTGATCGCCTTGCCGAGCAGAGCATGGGTGCCGACGACGATGTCGACGGAGCCGTCGGCAATGCCCTTCTTGACCTCGTTGAGCTGTTTTGTGGGGATCAGGCGTGAGGCTTGTGCGACGTTGACCGGGAACCCTTTGAAGCGCTCGCTGAAGGTCCGGTAGTGCTGGCGCGCCAGGAGCGTGGTCGGCACCACGACCGCGACCTGCTTGCCGTCGAGTGCGACGGCGAAGGCGGCACGCAGCGCGACCTCGGTCTTGCCAAATCCGACGTCGCCGCAGATCAGGCGATCCATCGGGCGGCCCTTTTCGAGGTCCCTCAGCGTGGACTCGATCGCGCCGAGCTGGTCCTCGGTCTCGTCATACGGGAAGCGCGCGCAGAACTCGTCATAGAGGCCCTGCTGCACCGGCAGTTTCGGCGCCTCGTGCAGCATCCGCTCGGCCGCGATCTTGATCAGCTCGCCCGCGATCTCGCGGATCCGGTTCTTCAGCTTCGCCTTGCGGGTCTGCCAGCCCGAGCCACCCAGACGATCCAGCTCGACCGTGGTCTGGTCGGAGCCGTACCGCGACAACAGCTCGATGTTCTCGACGGGCAAGAACAGCTTTGTCTCAGCAGCATAATGCAGCTCGAGGCAGTCATGCGGCGCGCCGGCAACATCGAGCGTCTGCAGGCCGATGAAGCGGCCGATGCCGTGCTCGACATGGACGACGATGTCGCCGGCGGCAAGGCTCGTCACCTCCGAGATGAAATTGTCGAGCTTGCGGCTCGCCTTGCGCGGCCGCACCAGGCGGTCGCCCAGAATGTCCTGCTCGCTGATGACAGCGATCTCGTCGGTCTCGAAACCGCTCTCGAGGCCGAGCACGGCGAGCATGGTCTCGTTGCGCGGGGTCGCCTGCACCGTGCGCCAGCTGTTGACGCTGGTGGTATGGGCGAGCTTGTGGTCACGCAGCATGGAGGTCATGCGGTCGCGCGAGCCTTCGGTCCAGAGCGCGATCACGACCTTCTTGCGCTGCGCCTGCAGCGCCATGACGTGGCTGACGACGGACTCGAACACGTTGACGGTGGTGTCGTTGCGCTCCGGCGCGAAGTCGCGGCCCTTGCGCGCGCCGGCATCGACGACGCTGGTTCCGTCTGTCGGCACCGAGAACGGCGTCAGCCGGGCCAGCGGGATCTCGCCGAGGCGCTTGGTCCATTCCTCGTCGGTCAGATAGAGCCGGTCGGGCGGCAGCGGCTTGTAGATCGCGCCGGCGCCGGGATGTTCCATCGCCTCGCGGCGGGCCTGATAGTAGTCGAGAATCTGCTTGAAGCGCTCGCGGACGGCGTCCTCGGCCTGCGGCTCGATCGCAACGGCGGCGCCCTGCAGATAGTCGAACAGCGTGTCCATCCGCTCCTGAAACAGCGGCAGCCAGTGCTCCATGCCGGGATGGCGGCGGCCCTCGCTGACGGCCTCGTACAGCGCATCGTCGCGCTCGGGCGCGCCGAACTCGGCGACATAGCCCATGCGGAAACGGCGGATGGTATCGGTGACGAGCTGGAACTCGGAGACCGGCACGAGATCGAGCGAGCGCATGTCCAGCAGCGTGCGCTGGGTCTCGGCATCGAAAGAGCGGATCGATTCCAGGCTGTCGCCGAAGAAGTCGAAGCGGACCGGCTGCTCGAGGCCGGCCGGAAAGAGGTCCAGAATGCCGCCGCGCACGGCATATTCGCCGGGTTCGCGCACGGTGGACGAGCGATTGTAGCCGTTGTGCTCCAGCCAGGCGACGACGGTGTCCATGGGCACGACATTGCCCGGCGCGACCGACAGCGCCTGCGCCGCGACGAGCTCGCGCGCGGGCACGCGCTGCACCACCGCGTTCACCGTGGTCAGCACGATCAGCGGCTTGTCGCTGCCGGTCAGGGACGCAAGCCGCGCCAGCGTGGTCAGGCGCTGGGCGAGAATGCCGCCATGCGGCGAGACGCGGTCATAGGGCTGGCAGTCCCAGGCCGGAAAGGTCAGCACCGGAAGATCCGGCGCGAAGAACCGCAGCGCGCGTTCGAGCTGCTGCATCCGCCCGCCGTCGCGGCAGACGACAGCGAGGCTGACTGCCGGCTTCTTCGGCCGCGCCGCGATCGCGCGGGCGAGATCCGAGACCACGAGGCCTTCGGCGCCTTCCGCGACATTGGCGAGCGTCAGCGCGCGGCCGGGCGTAAGCAGCTCGGCCGGCGATTTCATTCCCTGCTTCATGCGTTGCCATCCGCGATCGGAAACGCCTTGATGCGGGCAAACAGCGCACCGGTGACGTCAGCCGGCAGCACCTTGTCGCCGGTGATGGCGGCATAGAGATCGGGATCGTTGACCTCGAGCAGCCGCTCGAGCTGCGTCAGCTCGGCGTCGGACAGCTTGCCGATCTCGGCGTCCGCGAAGCGGCCGAGGATCAGGTCCATCTCGCGCGTGCCGCGGTGCCAGCAGCGGAACAAAAGCCGCTTGCGGCGGTCATCCAGCCCGCTACTCGATCGTGTCGTTCCCGTCATGTCTCAAATCCAGTCAAACGCAGAAAGCCCGGACGTGCCGGGCGGGGCTGATATAGCCACTCGGGGTGGCCATGTCAGCCCTCGATTTGGCATGGCCGGAGCCCGCGAAGGGCTACGAAAAAAGACGTGGATGCCCCGCACAAAGCCGGGCATGACGGGCCGAAACGATCCTAGATTCGCTCTCATGCGCCCCAGCCTGCTCAATCCGCTGTTTGCTCCCGTGACCAGCCTGCCCGGCGTCGGTCCGAAGCAGGACAAGCTGTTGCAGTACCTGCTCAGCCGCAACGAGACGCCGCGGCTCGTCGACCTGCTGCTGCACCTGCCGAGCCAGGTCATCGACCGCCGGGCGCGGCCAAAAATCCGCGACGCGGCCGTTGGAACCATGGTGACGCTGGAGGTTACCGTCGATCGCCACCGCCCACCTCCGCCGCGCAATTCGCGCGCGCCGTATCTGGTCTATGCCAGCGACGAGACCGGCGACGTCGTGCTGACCTTCTTCCGCGCCAAGCCCGGCTATGTCGAGAAGCTTTTGCCGGTCGGCGAGAAGCGCTTCGTGTCCGGCACGCTGCAGATGTATGACGGCATCCCGCAGATCGTGCATCCCGATCGCGTGCTGGATGAGGAGGCGATCTCGAAGCTCTCCGGCATCGACCCCGTCTATCCGCTGACGGAGGGTCTTGCGCTCGGCTCGCTCCGCCGCGCGATCGCGCAGGCACTGCAGAAGCTCCCCGCCCTGCCCGAATGGATCAGCCCCGACGTGCTGCGCCGCTGCCACTTCCCGCCAATTGCGGAGGCGCTCAATCGCGTGCACCAGCCCGTCGAGCTGACGGACATATTGCCGGACCAGCCGTTCTGGTCGCGCCTCGCCTTCGACGAGCTCCTGGCCGGCCAGCTCGCACTCGCCTTGATCCGCGCGCAGCTGCGCCGCCCTGCCGGCGTGCGCAATGCCGGCGACGGGCATCTGCGCAACAAGATCATCGACGCTCTTCCTTACGCACTCACACCCTCCCAGCGCAGCGCCGCCGCCGCCATTGCCGAGGACCTGAAGCAGCCGGTGCGCATGCTGCGGCTGCTCCAGGGCGACGTCGGCTCCGGCAAGACAGTCGTGGCCCTGCTCGCGGCCGCAGCCGTGGCCGAAGTCGGCAAGCAGGCCGCGCTGATGGCGCCAACCGAAATCCTGGCGCGTCAGCACGTCAAGACCATTGCCCCGCTCGCCGAGCGCGCGGGATTGCGCGTCGCGATCCTCACCGGCCGCGAAAAGGGCAAGGAGCGGCGCGAGATCATCGCCCGGCTTGCCGAGGGCGAGATCGATCTCCTCGTCGGCACCCATGCGCTGATCCAGGACGACGTGCTCTTCAGGGATCTCGCGCTCGCCGTCGTCGACGAGCAGCACCGCTTTGGCGTGCGCGAGCGCCTTGCGCTGACCTCGAAGGGCGAAGCCGTCGACGTGCTGGTGCTGAGCGCGACGCCCATCCCGCGCACGCTGGTGCTGACCTATTTCGGCGACATGGACATCTCCGAGCTGCGCGAAAAGCCGGCCGGCCGTCAGCCGATCGACACCCGAGCGGTGCCGATGAGCCGGATCAGCGAGGTCATGGAAGGTGTGGGCCGCGCGCTCGAAGCCGGCAAGCTGGTCTACTGGATTTGCCCGCTGGTGGAGGAATCCGAGGCCGAGGGCACCGAGCACCTCACCAACGCGACCAAGCGGTTCGAGAGCCTGCAAAAACGTTTCGGCGACCGCGTGGGCCTCGTCCACGGCCAGATGAAGGGCACCGAGAAGGACCGGGTGATGGGCCAGTTCGCCGGGCACGAGATCGGCCTCCTGGTTGCAACCACCGTGGTCGAGGTCGGCGTCGACGTGCCGGCCGCCACCATCATGGTGATCGAGAATGCCGAACGTTTCGGCCTTGCCCAGTTGCACCAGCTGCGCGGCCGCATCGGACGCGGATCGGAAGCCTCGACCTGCATCCTGCTCTACGGCGAGCCGCTCGGCGAGATGTCGAAGGCACGCCTGAAAGTGATCCGCGAGACCACCGACGGCTTCCGCATCGCCGAGGAGGATTTGAAGCTGCGCGGCGAAGGCGACGTACTAGGGGTCCGCCAGAGCGGCCTGCCCGGCTACCGCATCGCGCGCCCGGAGGTTCACGGCCAGCTCATCGCCCAGGCCAGAGACGAAGCGCTGCGCATCCTCAAGGACGATCCGAAGCTGAAGGGCGAGCGCGGCGAGGCGCTGCGCTGCCTGTTGTATCTCTACGAACGCGATGAGGCGATCCCGCTGATCGGCGCGGGTTAGCCACCTGCCCTTCGTCGCCCGATCTCATACGCCGCCACATGCGCGCGGGCGAGGTCCAGCAGCGGTGTGTCGATGCCGAGCGTATGGGCCCGATTGGCCATGTCGCCCAGGATATGTTCTGCCTCGGTGATCGAACCGCGCTCGATATCGCGCAGCATCGAGGCCTTCAGCGGCGAATCCAGCGTGGTGAACAGTTTTCGGTCGAACTCGATGAACGGTGCGCGTGGCTCGAAACCTGAGGCCGACGCAACAGTGCAGCATTCCGCAAACAGGCGGAAGATGGACTGCTCGCCGTTCGGCACGGCCAGGATGTCTCCGATGCTTGCGCGCATCAGGCAGGTGATGCCGGCCAGCGTCGAGAGCTGGACGAACTTCTCCCACATGTCCTGCATGATCGCTTCGCTGGCGCGCACGTCGATGCCGGGAACCTGGAGCAGCTTCTCCAGGGCGAGCGCGCGCTCGGTGAGCGAACCCTCGACCTCGCCGAAGACAATCGTCTGGTTGGCCATGAACTGGACGACGCGGCCATCCGCATCGAGCCCGGCGCTGACATTCGCGAGCCCGCCGAGGACGCGAGCGGCGCCGAACCTGGCGGTCAGAGCGTCGATATGTTTCAACCCGTTCAGGATGGGCAGGATCATCGTGTTGGCACCGACGGCCGGCGCAAATTGGTTCATCGCCTCGTCGAGCGAGTAGGCCTTCACGCCGACGAGCACGACGTCGAACGGTTCCTTGAGATCGCTGGCCAGAAGGACCTTCGGCTGCAGGGCGAAGTCGCCGTGCGGGCTCACGACCTGCAATCCATTCCGCCGCAATTGCTCGGCCCGCTTCTCGCGCACCAGAAAGGTCACCTCGCGGCCAGCCCGGACAAGGCAAGCTCCGTAATAGCCGCCGATCGCCCCCGCGCCGATGACAAGCACTCTCATTCGAACTCCCCTTGCAGAGGAACTGCGTCTGCAGAGACAATAGCAGATGGCCTCCGCGCCGTCTCATCCTCGCCATTGCGAGCGCAGCGGTCGCGGTAGGGACGCTCATTGCTGGGCGCCCCCCGCACAGATCCGTACGTGCGGCTTTCCCGCATACGGCTCCCACCTCGGGTGAGTAGCGGTGAAGCGTGTTCGGGGCCAAGGATGGAGGATTTGTGGCTTGGGGAGCAAGTCGGAGGCAAGCCGCGCGACCCGCTGCCACGTGGTCCCGTCAATCTGGCTGCGGCGCCGAAGCATCCGCCTCCATTGTTCGGTGACGAAGTAGCGGAAGGCGCTGAGCGCTCGGCTGTTGGTCGGTACCGCGTGGTAGTTGAAGTACCCGGTAACGACCTGCCGCAGCCATTTGCCCTGTTCGAGCACCGACTGGTGCATACGCCGTCGCATTCCCTGCTTCACGGCTTGCAGTTTCGCCCGCATGCGGTCTTTGCGAGACTTGCGCCTGATCTGGAACTTGCCTTGCTTGGATCGGCTGCAGATGAAGGTGAAGCCGAGGAAGTTGAAGGTCTCCGGCTTGCCGAGCCCGCGCCGCCTGCGGTTGTCCTCCGCATGACGTCCGAACTCGATCAGCCGGGTTTTCTCAGGGTGCAGTGACAGCGCGAACTCCTGCAGCCGTTTGCGCAATTCTTCGAGGAAGTGCCGGGCCTCATTCTCATGCTCGAAGCCGACGATGAAGTCGTCAGCGTAGCGCACGATGATCATGTCACCCGCGGCCTCGCGCCGTCTGAAGCGTTCGGCCCACAGATCGAGGGCATAGTGCAGGTAGATGTTGGCAAGCAGCGGCGAGATCACCGCCCCTTGTGCCGTCCCCTGTTCGCTGACCCTGACCGTTCCTTCTTCGAGAACACCCGCCTTGAGCCATTTGCGGATCAGACGGATGATACGCTGGTCGCCGGTCCGATGTTCGACGAAGCGGATGAGCCATTCCTGGTCCACCATGTCGAAGAACGAGCGGATATCGGCGTCAACAATGAAGTTCACCCGCCGGCTCTCGATTCCGACCAGCAGCGCATCCATCGCATCGTGCGCGCTGCGCCCGGGCCGGAACCCATACGAGAACCCGAGGAAGTCCTCCTCGTAGATCGCGTTGAGCACCGTAGCGGTTGCCCGCTGAACGATCTTGTCCTCGAGGGACGCAATCGCCAGCGGCCGCTGCCGCCCATCCTGCTTCGGGATATGGACCCGCCGCGACGGCTGCGGCCGGTACGCTCCCCGGTGAACACGAGCATGCAGGTCCTCAAGATTGGCCTTGAGGTCTTGCTCGTAGTCCCGCCACATCATTCCGTCCACACCCGGCGCGGCATGCTTCTTCAGCGCGAAGAACTCCGCCTCGAGCAGTTCAGGCGTGATGTGGTGAAGCAGCGCAGTGAACCTCTCCTTCTTCCTTTCCCTTGCAGTTCGCCGTATGCGTTCCAACGCCTGTGTCACGCTTGTCCGGCTCGGCGTCCGGGGCGTGCTTTGCTGGTCCGCATTCCCCTTGGTCGCGGCCCTTCGCTCCACCAACTCCTCCGCGGATCGCTCCGCTTCGTTCGCAGGCTTCGACGCTACTACGGCCGCCTCCGACTTCCCGCATCCGTTCGTCATCGGCTTTGGCTCCTCGCCTTCCCGATGCGGACCTTGGGGGCATGTTGCCATCGGTCAGATGCGGGACCTCCCAGGTTCCGACGCGGTCCTTTGCTGCGTGATGGGGTCTTCGACCACGGCAGAGCGTCAGCGCCTCGCATAACGGCGCCGCACATGTTGCCTTCGACGTTGCTTACCGGCTCGGCCTCTGCGAGTTTCTGTCTTTCGCGGCTCAATAGCCCACCCCACAGCATCGTTGTGTACGCTTCGCAGCCGCCGTTGCCGACGGCCACGCAACACTCACTACCGGGCGCTCGCTACCGCTTACCCGGACCGGACTTCCACCGGTTGGACCACGCCAGCTTGCCTGGCGCACAAGCAATCCAGAATCCCTCCGCGGAAAGACTCTGGATTGCTTCGCTTTGCTCGCAATGACGATGGGGGCGGTGCTCGGCACACGTTGTACGCTTGAGACGCGACCGGGACATCCAGGGCTTTCCGGAGTCGGTTTCGGCAGCTCTGGACGACTAGGTCTTCTTCTGCGCGATGCTTGCCGCGAATGCCTTCATCAGCGCTGCATCCACAGCCTCGCCCTTCGCATCCTCCGCGAGGTGCTCGAACCAGCGCGCAAAACCCTCGTAGATCTGGCTGGCCGGGTGATCCGTACCGAGGAAGCCGGAAATCTCCCGCATCTCCGCGACCCAGCGATAGGCCTTCGGAATCATGTCCGGCAGCGCCACTTCGAGCCGCGCCAGAATTGCGGGCTGGCTCAGCGCGAGTTCATCACGCAGCGCATCGGCGGCGCCTGCCTTTGTCGCCGCAATTACCATGGCCGAGCCGATGCCGGCGAGGCCCTTGACGATGCCGGCATAGGACATTTTCAGGGCGGAGGCGGCGCCGACCGGTCCGTCGACGATCCGTATATCGAGGCCGAGATCCCTGAGCGCCGCGACGTCCTTCGCATGCTCGCCGGACATGTAGAAGGCCGGGCTCTTGCCACCTCGCTGCGGCGGAAAGCCGATGATGCCGCCGTCGACGAACGGCGCCTGCGCCGAGCCGATGATCTCCTCGATCCGTTGCACGGTATCGACATTGACCGCGTTGCAGTCGACCACGACCGGCTTCTTCGCGCGCCGGACGATCAGTGCGGCCAGACGGTCGGCGAGTGCAACGGCTTCACCCGGCGGCACGATCGAGAGGATGATGTCGGCGTCTGCGATCGCCTCGTCCTCGGCGCCAATCATGCCGGCGTCCGCAGCGCGTTTCTGCGTCGTCTCACTCCGCCCCTTCAGCGAGGTCAGCACCCGCGCGCCGTTTTCGCTGAGACGGCGGGCCACGGCGCTGCCCATGGCGCCGGGTGCGAGGATCGCAATGGTCTTTGACATGGTGCACTCCAGGTCGAATTCCGAGCGAGGCGCTCGGACCGACCGGAGACTAGCAGAGGATGCGAGTCCTTGCGTGAAAGTGGCCATCCCGCAGCGGAATGGCCCTACTCCACCTTCGCAGGCTGAGGCTTGAGCGTCGAGGCGTTGGCGATGCGCGCGGCATTGGCCATGCCTGCGAGCGCGGCCGCCTTCTTCGGGTCGGGCGCCGAGCCCGGCTGCACCACGCCCGCCGACATGATCAACGTTGCGGCATCCTCGGCGCTGAGATCGACCTCGATGATCTTGCTCTTGGGCACGTAGAAGAAGAAGCCGGTGGTCGGGTTCGGCGAGCACGGCAGGAACACCGAGACGTGCTCCTCCTGCCCCGGCAGGCTGCGGGCGATGTCCTCGCTGGGCGATTGCGAGATCAGCACGATCGACCACATGCCCGGCGAGGGAAACTCGACCAGGCCGACTTTGCGGAAGCTCGAGCCCTTGCCCGAGAACAGCGTCTCGAACACCTGCTTCAGGCCGCGATAGATGGCGCGCACCGCCGGGATGCGGCCGAGGAAGGTCTCGCCGACATCCACCAGCGTGCGGCCGATCAGGTTGGCTGCGAGGAAGCCGACCAGGGTCAGCGTGAAGAATGCGACAATCAGTCCCCAGCCGGGAACGCCGTAGGGCAGATAGGTTTCGGGCCGATAGGCCAGCGGGACGAACGGCCGCACCACGCCGTCGACCCATGTGACGAACCACCAGACGAGATAGAGCGTGATCGCGATCGGACCCGTCACCACGAGGCCGGTCAGGAAGTAATTGCGGAAGCGGCCAATCAGGCCGGTATGCGGTTCCGGAGCGGGATCAAGCGGCGCAGGGACGTCGTCGCGGGGGGTCATTCGGGTTCCAGGTCGGTCGCTGCACTCAAGCTACGGTCTTCTAGCAGGTTTTGGAAGAGTGCAGCCCGGTCCCTTCTGCCTATTCCACGGTCACCGATTTCGCGAGATTGCGCGGCTGGTCGACGTCCGTACCCATGATGACAGCCGTATGATAGGCGAGCAGCTGCACCGGGACGGCGTAGACCATCGGCGTGAACGCCGCCGCCATGTCGGGCATGACGATGGTGACGAGCGAGTCGACGGTCGCCTCCTCCGCGCCTTTGGCGTCGGTCATCAGGATGATCTTGCCGCCGCGGGCGGCGACCTCCTGCATGTTCGAGACGGTCTTCTCGAATACCTGGTCAAAGGGCGCGATGACGACGACCGGCATGGTCTCGTCGATCAGCGCGATCGGCCCGTGCTTGAGCTCGCCCGCGGCATAGCCCTCGGCGTGGATGTAGGAGATCTCCTTCAGCTTCAGCGCGCCTTCGAGCGCGAGCGGGAAGCTGGTGCCGCGGCCGAGATAGAGCACGTCGCGCGATTTCGCGATCTCGCGCGAGAGCTTCTCGATCTGCAGCTCGGTGGTGAGCGCATCCGACATCAGGCGCGGAACCTCGACGAGGCCATGGACCAGCTTGGTCTCCTCCTCGTCGGACAATTCGCCCCTGGCCTTGCCGGCCGCGATGGCAAGATTGGCGAGCACCATGAGCTGGCAGGTGAAGGCCTTGGTCGAGGCGACGCCAATCTCGGGGCCGGCCAGCGTCGGCAGCACGGTCTCGCTCTCGCGCGCGATGGTCGAGGTGGGCACGTTGACGACCGCGATCGTGTGCACGCCTTCGGCCTTGGCGTAGCGCAGCGCCGCCAGCGTATCGGCGGTCTCGCCCGACTGCGAGATGAAGATGGCGAGATCGCCCTTGCGCAAGGGGGCCTCGCGGTAGCGGAATTCGGAGGCGACATCGACTTCGACCGGCACGCGCGCAAAGCGCTCGAACCAGTACTTTGCGACGAATCCGGCATAGCTCGCGGTGCCGCAGGCGGTGACGTTGATGCGCTGGATGGTCTTGAAGTCGAACGGCAGCTTGACCGGCAGCGCAACCCGCTCGGCCGCCATGTCGACATAGCGCGCCAGCGTGTGGCCGACCACCTCCGGCTGCTCGTGGATTTCCTTGGCCATGAAATGGCGATAATTGGCCTTGTCGACCAGCGAGGTCGAGGCGGCGTGCCTGATCTTCTCGCGCTGGACGGCGTGGCCGTCCTTGTCGAAGATGGTGGCGCTCTTGCGGGTCAGCACGGCCCAGTCGCCGTCCTCGAGATAGCTGATCGTGTCGGTGAACGGGCCGAGCGCGATGGCATCGGAGCCGAGATACATCTCGCCGTCGCCGTAGCCGATCGCGAGCGGCGGACCATTGCGGGCGCCGATCATGAGGTCGTCGTCGCCGGCGAAGATGAAGCCGAGCGCGAACGCGCCGCGCAGGCGCCCCAGCGCGAGCTTGACCGCTTCCACGGGCTTGTTGCCACGCGTGAGCAAATCGTCGACGAGATGCAGCACGATCTCGGTGTCGGTCTCGGTGTGGAACACCGTGCCCTTCTTCTCGAGCTCCTCGCGCAGCTCGCGGAAATTCTCGATGATGCCGTTGTGGACCACGGCGACGCGCTCGGTCGCGTGCGGGTGCGCGTTGTTGACGGTCGGCTTGCCGTGGGTGGCCCAGCGCGTGTGGCCGATGCCGGTCGTTCCCCTGAGCGGCTCGGCCTCCAGCCGCTTCTCCAGGTTCTTCAGCTTGCCCTCGGCGCGGCGGCGCTCGAGATACTTGCCTTCGAGCGTGGCGACGCCCGCGGAATCGTAGCCGCGATATTCAAGACGTTTGAGCGAATCCACCAATTGCTCTGCAACCGGTTCGCGCCCGAGAATGCCGACAATCCCGCACATGCGGACCAATATCCCCCAAATCGTCGAAAAATCGCCAAAACGACGCGCTCGGTTTTTAGCGAAATTCTGACGGACCCATATACTCAATAATTATTGCTGATTGAGACAGCATTCGCATGCACCATTGCCTGGCCTGCGTCGATGTGGCCGGCCTTTAACCCCGCACATTAACTTGTTGTCAACACGTTTGACCAACGATTCCGGGGTAGGAGAACAAGGCCATGAAAGGCTCATCCGACCGCAAAGGGCTGTCGTCACTGTATCTGCGTGCCAGCGAGACCTCGGGCACGCACCTCGCACATTGGCCGCCGCCCCAGCGCGGCAAGGAAAGCAAGCCGGTCTTCGTCAAGCATAAGCAAGGCGAACCCGCCAAGCGTGCCAAGCCGCGCGGCTGGCGCCTGACCCGCGCGATCTTCTCCGAATTCGCCGACGAGGAATAGCGGCGCGTCTCACCACCCCAGCACCAGGGCAAAGACGAGAAAAACGACGAACGTCCAGAACGCCAGTCCGGTGACCAGTGATGCGATCTCGGTCGGGCGGGGATCGCCGACCTGTTCCAGCACCCATCGTCCCGGCGGCATCACGACGCGCTTGACCAGGAACGCAATCGTATCGTCAACGACGTCGTCGTCCATGAGCCCAGCCCTGGCAACACCGATCGGGGGCCGGCACTCGGCCGCTCACTTCCCCGGCTTCTTGCCGCCGGTCTTCATCTCGCGATACCGCGCCGCACCGCCTTCCCGGATGGTCTGCTGGTTGCGCTCCAGCGCCATGGCATCGTCGGGCACGTCGCGCGTGATCACCGAGCCCGAGCCGATATAGGCGCCATTCCCGATCTTGACCGGTGCGACCAGCGATGAGTTGGTGCCGACGAAGGCGCCCTGCCCGATCACCGTCTTGTGCTTCTTGAAGCCATCGTAGTTGCAGGTGATGGTGCCGGCGCCGATGTTGGAATTGGCGCCGACGGTGGCATCGCCAATGTAGGAGAGATGGTTGACCTTGACGCCGGCCTCCAGTGTCGCCGCCTTGGTCTCCACGAAATTGCCGATGCGCGCGCCGTCGCCGAGCGAGGTGCCGGGACGCAGCCGCGCATAGGGGCCGATCGAGACCTTCTTGCCGAGCGTGGTCTCGACGATATGCGAGAAGGAATGGATCACGGTGCCGTCGGCGATCGACACGCCCGGACCGATCACCACGAACGGCTCGATGGTGACGTCCTTGCCGAACACGGTGTCGGCGGACAGATATACGGTCTCCGGCGCGATCAGCGTGACGCCGGCCTCCATCGCCGCCTTGCGCAAGCGCGCCTGCATCACGGCTTCCGCTTCCGCGAGCTGCGCCTTGGTGTTGATGCCGCGCACTTCGTCCTCGCTGGTTTCGATCACCACGGACTCCCATCCCTGCTTGCGGACGATTTCGACCGCATCCGTCAGATAATATTCGCCCTTGGAATTGGCATTGCCGATTTGCCCTAGAATTTCAAGCGCGCGGCGGCCGTCGATCGCCATCACGCCGGCATTGCACAGATCGATCTTGCGCTCTTCCGCGTCGGCATCGGCCTGCTCGCGGATCGCGACCAGGCGGTCGCCCTCGACGATGAAGCGGCCATAGCCGGTGGGATCGGCGGCGCGGAATCCGAGCGCGGCAATGGCCGCGCCCCTGGCGAGCGGCGCGCGCAGCCGCGCAAAGGTCTCGGCCGAGATCAGCGGCGTGTCGCCGAACGCGATGAGGAGATCATCGGCCCCGCGCGCGATGGCCTCGCGCGCCGCCAACACCGCATGCGCGGTGCCGAGCCGTTCGCCCTGCACGAAGGTGAGCGCGTCGGGGCGGATGCGCTTCGCCTCGTCCGCCACCACCTGATGATCCGGTCCGATCACGACAGCGAGGGATGTGCCGGTTCCCTTCGGTGCGGCGGCGAGCACATGGGCGAGCAGGCTCTGGTGTGCAACCGGATGCAGCACCTTCGGCAGGCTCGATCGCATCCGCGTGCCTTCACCGGCGGCGAGCACGATCGTGAGGCTGGAACGGGCGGTCATCGCAATCCTGTGAGATACGGCCGAATCAATTGGCGCGGCAGGCGGTGCGCCGCCTCGTGAGCTGCCGCCTTGCTACCTCCGCAAACGCCCGGAATTCAAGTGCGACGGAGTTTTCCTGTTAATGTTTCCTGATTGATTCGTGGAAGCCGGACTGGGGCTGGGCATTTAGCGTTCATGGCAAAGGATTCCGACCCACTGGCGGATGCCTTCGGCGCCAAGGAGACCGGCGGGCTGTTCTCCGGACTTTTGGCCGACGAAGCCGCATTCGATCGCCGCATGCTGTGGCGGCTCGGCTCGTGGGGAGTGACCGCCGTCGGCGCCGTCGTCATTGCCGTGATGGCCAACCAGGCCCAGCTCGGCTGGCGCCGTGACCAGGTGGCCTCGGCCGATCTCGCGCGCCAGGCCGACCGGCTGCAGCTGCTGACCAAGGAAAGCCAGAACGAGGCGCGCCGCCTCGCCGCCGCCATCGAGACGCTGAACACCGATCGCGACCGGCTCTATTCGCGCGTCACCGTGCTGGAGCAGGGCCTGGATTCCGTCACCGGCGCCATCGCCAGGCAGAGCGCAAAGCCACTCGATGCGCCGGCGCCTGACGCCCAGCCCGCATCGGCTGCACCCAGCGTCGGGCCGGTGGCCTCGGTGCCGGCGCCGTCCGCCGAGAAGCCGCGCGCGACCGCCAAGGACCAGGCGAAGGAGCCCGCAAAGGACGCTGCAAAGGATCCGGCCAATCCGCCGCCGCAGACTGCTGCTGCCGCTTCGCTGGTGTCGCAGGCGCCGGCAACGACCTCGGCCCTGCCGATGCTTCCGCTTTTGCCGTCCAAGTCGATCATGGCCCCGCCCGATCCCGCCGCATCCAGGCTGGTTCAGCCGGAAGCAGCCGAGAAAGCCACCGAGAAGAAGCCCGAGGCCACGCCCGCCCCGACCGAAGTCGCCGCTGTCGCACCGGCCAAGCCGCCGGAGGCTGCCGAAGCCGAAGCGCCGGCGATCGCGGTCCAGCAGACCCGCTTTGCGATCGAGCTCGGCGGCGCCAACTCGATCGACGGCCTGCGCGCGCTCTGGCGCGGCGTGACCAAATCCAATCCGGAAGTGGCAGCGCTGCGTCCGATCATCATGATCAAGGAGGGCGGCAACGGCATGCAGCTCCGCTTGGGGGCCGGCCCGCTGATCAACGCCGCCGCCGCCGCAAAGCTCTGCGCCGGGCTATCCGAGAGCAACCGCCACTGCGAGACCACCGTCTTCGACGGACAGCGGCTGACGATGCGTGGCGGTTCGGAGAGGGGACAAGAGAAGGCACAAGACAAGTCTCAGGACCGCGTGCAGGAGAACAACTCCGAGAAGACGCAGGACACCGCGCCGCAAGCCGAGACTGCGCCAGCGCCGGCACCGAATGCAAAACCGGACAAGCGACGGCGCAGCTACTCCTCCAAGCGCTCGTCGAAACGAGAGGAGCCCGCGCCTGCCCCGGCGCCGCAGCAGCCCGCCCCGCAGGCAAAGCCGGAGACGGCGTCAACGGGATCGACGCTGACGTCGTTCTTCAGGCGGTAGCGGGCTTCCCACTTGGGAAGCAAAGTCGAAGCGCAGGCGATCGGCAACACATTCACGCTGTGAATTCGTTCCAGATTTTCTCACGCAGACTCGCCGAAAACCACACACCTGCCCGGTTGCCCCCTACCCTTTTCCCGACCATATTGCGGCCATGACCAAAAAGCCCTTCCGCCTCACGCCCTACCAGGTGCAGTTCCTGATCGTCGTCGGCTTCGCCTCCGTCGGCTATGCGCTTTACCTGCGCTATCTCGGCATCGAGCTCTCGACCGTCGGCCTTGCCTGCGACGCCGGCCTGCAGACGCTGATCTGCAAGGCGCGCTCGGTGTCGACCGTGCTGTTCAAGAATTCGGTGTTCGGCATCGTCGCGCTGGTGGTGGCGACGCTCAACCTGATGCGGCCGTCGATCGTGCTTCTGACCGTCGGCATCATCGCCGCCGGCCTCGGCATCGTGCTCTACAATGTCGTGCTGTCGGGCCTTGCGATTGGCCTGCTCATTCTTGGATTTGCTCGGCCCGCGCCCGCCACAGCGTGAGCGCTAACAACAGAAACATCGCGCAGGTCCACAGCGACTGCCAGTTGTCGCGCCCCTCGTTGATGAGCACATAGATCGCCGACAGCGCGAGCACGCCGGCGAATACCGCTTCCGCGATCGGACGTAGGCCGATCTGCGGCCGGTTCAGCATCAAGAGCGCGAACGGGACCACCGCCATCGTCAGCGAGGCGTAGGGGAAATCGTGGTAGCGCGGGTCGAAAACGAAGCCGAGCGCGGTCCCGGCCGCGATCACTGCGGTCACCGCGAGCGTCAGGCCGAGCACGGCGGTGAGCTTCGACCACTTACGGCCCTCGCGCGGACCGAGCAGATCGAGAAAGGTCGGCAGACTGCGGCCGATCACCATCGCCTGCGCACAGAAGATCGGCGACAGGATGCCGGCGAGCAGCAGCGCGCCCCAATGCACCCAGCCGCCGAGCCCGAGGCTCTCATAGTACATCTTGTCGGCGCCGATCCCGAGCAGGCTCCCCGCCGTCGTTGCCGAGATCGCGACACCGAGCCAGGCCGAGAAGCGCGGCGTCCACGGCCGCCGGCGCAGCGTGATCAGCGCCACTGCGAACACCAGCACGCACAGGCCCATGCCGGCGCCCATGTACCACTTCCAGTACGGGAAATTGCTGATCGGCTGCCCCGGCGGATATTTCAGATTCCGGCGCACCGAGTCATAGAGTCCCCAATAGCCGCCAACGGTCCCTTCCAGCTTGCGCTTCCAAGGCTGGTCGTAGGACTCGATCAGGTTGACGCGAAACTTGTTCGCCTTTGCAAGGCTGAGGATTTCCGAAACGACGCGCGCCTGGTTGGTGCGTGACGGCAGCGCGCCCTCGCGCATGCGCCCCGCGCTCGGCCAGCCGGTTTCGCCGATCAGGATCTCCTTGCCGGGGAAAGCCACCGCCATGCGCTCGCGGATCGCCTCGACATGGGAGGCGGCGAATTTCGCCTTGACCGGAAAGTCCTCCCAATAGGGCAGGATGTGGATGGTGACGAAATCGACGGCGTCATAGACCTCGCGGTTCTTCAGCCAGAACTCCCAGACATCGGCATAGGTGACGGGCACGCTGACCTGCGCCTTCACCGAGCGGATGATGGAGACGAGGTCGGCCGTCGTCATCTCGCCGCGCAGCAGCACCTCGTTGCCGACGATGACCGCGGTGATGACGTTGGGGAAGTCCTTGGTGAGACGGACGGCGAGCGCAGCCTGCTCGACATTCTTGGTGCGGTTGCTGGAGAGCCAGATGCCCTGCAGCACCTTCAGCCCGCCGACCTTGGCGGCGATCGCCGGAACCTGGTCGAGCCCGTTCTCCATCGAATAGGTCCGGACGCAGTCGGTGATCTCCTTGAGCTGGCGCAGGTCCTGCTCGATCTGGTCGGCCTCGATATGGGTCCATGCGTTCAGCGGCGACTGTTCACCGCGGAACGGCGCATAGGAGACGCATTGAACCTTCTCGGCGGGATCGATCGGAGCGCGCGCGAGCGTGATTGGCGTGGCCAGCCACCACCACACGGCAGCAATCGCACCCAGTGAAACGAGCAGAAGCGCCAGTGGCGTACGAAGAGAAATCGGTTCCGTCCTCCGCGAAGGGCAGTCGATTACCTGCTCGCACGCCGTCTGCCAAGGGGGCACTCCGGACGGATCCCTCCCTCCTCCGAGGAATTTACCTGCGGCCGTTCGACAGAGGCCTAGGATCGTGACTTTGCTGGACAAAATTCGAAATACAGGTCATGGGACTCCGCGGGAATTTTCCGCCGCATTGGAGACCCATTTGGACGCCATCAGGGCGCGTCCGCGGGATCCTGACGCGGGCGGTCAGTGGAGAAGTTGGGGAATTCATGCGGCAACGGGTGCGTCAGTCACGTAATGCGGTCCTGCGGCAGTTCGCCGCCACCTTGGCCGTCTCCGCCCTTCTCGGTCTGGCCGGCCTTGATGGTGCCTCAGCCCAGAGCGGCGCGCCGGCCCCCGACCAGGGCAAGGCCGCCGCCCAGCCCGCCGACGCCGCCAAGGACGCCGCCCAGAACCAGCGCCGCACCGACGAATTCGCCGAAGCCGCCCAGGTCATCAACGGCCCGGCCGGCAATCCTGAGTGCGTCTGGCTCGGCCGGCGCGTGGTGCGGCTGATGTGGCGGGATGACCTCGATACCGCGTTCCGCCATCTCGACCTCTACGACCGTTTCGGCTGCCCCGGTGGCCACATCCAGGCGGCTTTCCGCTGCCTGACCCGCTTCGGCGGCCAGATCGATCCCAAGGTCGCCGAGACCCTGGATAGCCGCGTGCACGCTTGCTGGATCAACCCGGCCTCCCAGCCGCAGCAGGCAGCCGCTGCTGCTTCCCAGCCGGCAGCGCCGGCCGCCGGCAATGCGCCGGCCCCGCAGCCGGCCGCGAGCCCCTCGCCTGCGGCAAGCCCGACACCCGCGCCCCAGAAATAGTCGCGTTCGTTTCAGCTCTCGTTCAGGAACGATCGGGCATAGTCGCGGTTGGCACTGCCGCGCGTTCGAAAAGCCCATGCCCTCATAAGGACATGAGCCCATGACAGTTGTGAAACCGCGCGGCAGAGGTATGCTCCATTTGCCGCGGACTCGGTCGGATCTCGGGGTCGGATCCGCTTCCCTGCCACCTCAGCCCCTTTTGGTTTAGCCGCGATGCGCGTTGTCGCCGCCGTTCTGTTGCTCGTGTCCGCGCTTCATGCTGGGCTCTGGGGAGTCTTGCGCGACAGGGAACCCGCTCCCGATTTCAGGGGCCTGTTGCCCAGCGTCTCCTACGCGCCGTTCGAAGGCTCGGCCCATCCCGACATCGACAACATCCCGAGCGTGGAGAAAATCCGCGCCGACCTCAAGACGCTGTCGACCATGACGCGCGCGATCCGCCTCTACTCATCCACGGGCGGCGTGGAGCTGGTGCCGCCGATCGCGGCCGAGTTCGGCCTCAAGGTCACCGTCGGCGCCTGGATCGACAAGGACAAGGATCGCAACGAGCGCGAGATCAAGGCCGCGATCGAGCTCGCCCGCAAGAACAGCAACGTCGTCGGCGTCGTGGTCGGCAACGAGGTGATCTACCGCGGCGAGCAGAAGGTCGAAGACCTCATCGACATGATCAAGAAGGTCAAGGGCTCGGTCCGCGTGCCCGTCACGACCGGCGAGATCTGGAACATCTGGCGCGACAATCCCGACCTTGCCTCCAATGTCGATTTCATCGCCGCCCACGTGCTGCCCTACTGGGAAAACTTCCGCTCGGACCAGGCGGTCGACCAGGCCGTGGACCGCTACAACCTGCTGCGCAATCTGTTCCCCGGCAAGCGCATCGTGATCGCCGAGTTCGGCTGGCCGAGCCAGGGCTACAATTTGCGCAACGCCGACCCCGGTCCGTTCCAGCAGGCGCTGACCCTGCGCAACTTCGTCAGCCGCGCCGAAGCCATCGGCATGGAATACAACATCGTCGAGGCGATCGATCAGCCCTGGAAATTCTTCGAAGGCGGCGTCGGCCCGTATTGGGGCATCCTCAACGCCAGCCGCGAGCCGAAATTCGCCTGGACCGGCCCGGTGGAGAACCCCGACTATTGGAAGCTGATGGGACTCGCGCTGCTCGTCGGCATCCTGCTGTCGCTGCCGATCCTGCGGCTTGAGAAGCCGACCGCGAAGCAGGCCTTCCTGCTGTCGGCGACCGCCAATGGCGTCGGCGCCTGGGCCGCGACCGTGTTCGCGTTCTGGAACAGCCACTATTTCATCTTCGGCTCGGCCTTCGCGCTGACGCTCGGCATGATCCTGCTCGTTCCGCTGGTGCTGATCGCGATGGCGCGCATCGACGAGATCGCGGCGGTAGCCTTCGGCCGGCCGCCGCAGCGGCTGCTCGCCAGGGGCAAGCCGGTCGAGAACGTGCCGGAAAACTATTATCCGAAGGTCTCGATCCACATCCCCGCCTACTTCGAGCCGGTCGACATGCTCAAGCAGACGCTCGATGCGCTGTCGCGGCTGAACTATCCGAACTACGAATGCGTCGTCATCATCAACAACACGCCCGATCCCGCCTTCTGGCAGCCGATCCAGGACCATTGCCGTGCGCTCGGTGAACGCTTCAAGTTCATAAACGCCGAGAAGGTGCAGGGCTTCAAGGCCGGCGCGCTGCGCATTGCCATGGACCGCACCGCGGTCGATGCCGAGATCATCGGCATCCTCGACGCCGACTATGTCGTCGAGCCCGACTGGCTCAAGGACCTCGTGCCGGCTTTCGCCGACCCGCGCGTCGGCCTCGTGCAGGCGCCGCAGGAGCATCGCGACGGCGATCTGTCGATCATGCACTACATCATGAACGGCGAGTATGCCGGCTTCTTCGACATCGGCATGGTCCAGCGCAACGAGCTCAATGCCGTCATCGTGCACGGCACGATGTGCCTGATCCGCCGCGCCGCGATGGACATGGCCGGCGGCTGGTCGAGCGACACGATCTGCGAGGATTCCGATCTCGGCCTTGCGATCCAGGAGCTCGGCTGGGTCACGCACTACACCAACACCCGTTACGGCGCGGGCCTGTTGCCGGACACCTACGAGGCGTTCAAGAAGCAGCGCCATCGCTGGGCCTATGGCGGCCTGCAGATCGTGAAGAAGCACTGGCGCCGCTTCCTGCCCGGCGCGAGCCGGCTGACCTCCGACCAGAAGCGCGAATACGGCCTCGGCTGGCTGAACTGGCTGGGCGCCGAAAGCCTCGGCGTGGTCGTGGCGCTGCTCAACCTCGTCTGGGTGCCGATCGTCGCCTTTGCCGACATCGCCATTCCCGACAAGATCCTGACGCTGCCGATCATCGGCGCCTTCATCGTCTCGCTGGTGCACTTCCTGTCGATGTACCGCGCCCGCGTCGCGATCAAGCCGGGCCAGATGCTGGGCGCCATGATCGCAGCGATGAGCGTGCAATGGACGGTGTCGCGCGCGGTGGCGCAGGGCCTGATCACCGAGCACATCGCCTTCGCGCGCACCTCGAAGGGCGGCCTCAGCCGGATGTCGATCGAGTTCCAGGCGTTCTGGGAGGCCGTGATCGGCATCCTGCTCCTGGTCGGCGCCGGCGTGCTGGTCGCGTCCAACAGCTTCCGGCAGATCACCGAGATCTACATCTTCGCCGGCGTCCTGGTGCTGCAAAGCCTGCCGTTCCTCGCCGCGGTCGCGATCGCCATCCTCGAGCTCAGCCGCATCAACTCCTTCCAGTTCTGGCGCGACAGCGCGATCCGCACCGCCGAGCTGATCGGCCTGCGCCCGGTCGCCCTGCCGACCCCCGCCGGCACGCCGCAAGCAGTGCCGAACGAGGTCCGGCGCGAGGCGAATTGACGAGCCGAAGCTCGCCTGCGGCCATCCTTCGAGACGCCCGCCTGCGGCGGGCCGTCAGGATGGGGTGAAGCTTCCCAGCAGGCTATCAGACCCTCATGGTGAGGAGCCCGCCAAAGCGGGCGTCTCGAACCATGCAGGCCGAACCCTTCCGGGCCCCCCGGCAGTTCGGCGTGGATGGCGGCCCGCCAATCGGGTCGAAAATTCCGCCTCAAGCCGCGGGCGCCGCAAGCAAATCCCAGCAACTGCCGCCAGTTTCGGCAAACACCCCCGCTATTGACCTCCGCAGCCACTCCCCCTACACAGCGCGGGCCGAAAGCATGTTCCGGAAACGGCCGGTTTTCCCCGCAACGCGAGTTCAGCGTGGCGGCAAGACATGCTTCTCGAATGTCCGAAGACGATGGCGATCTCTTCATCGAGCCATCCGCGGCCATGGGAGCGCGTAGCTCAGCCGGTAGAGCACGTGACTTTTAATCACGGGGTCCTGGGTTCGAGCCCCAGCGCGCTCACTAAGAAACCCCATAAAATCAAGAGCTTATTCAAAGGAAGCGCCTCATTGTTTCGGTAATTCCGGATCGCGGGGCGTATGGGGCGCAAGTCCATTATCGTCGCCGCGAACAAGCACGGTGGCGATTGGGGCAGATGTTGGCGGCGGTGGAACGCCAAAAGGTAAGCGGACCGGGCAGAGGTGGATCATCCTCGCGATGGTCAAGGAACGAGAGGCCGTGGTTAGGAAGACTGAAAAATGGTGGTGAGACGATATCAACAACCACAAGCCGCCCAAGCCGCCGTTCACGCTCGACCAGTTCAAGACCATCCTGATGTGCCTGCATCCGGATGGCGCTCGCACGCCCGAAAGACTGAGCGAGGCATTCAGCCTGTTCAACGGTAAGAAACGGTAGCTCACCGCAGCGAGACGGTGATTCAACCAACCGGGCGAGCGCCTTTGCATTAGCGCGGCAACGTGGGGATAACTGCACGCATCGGTTGCCGAATCTTCGGCTCGCGCTCATTCAATAGCTTCGCTTTGGAGCAAGCAATCGAGTCTCCTCCGATGACGGAAATGGTGGAAAAAAGCCCATTCTAGCTGAAGGAAATCGTTCTCGTTGTACCTGCAATCGCGAGTGCACTTGCCATAAGCTTCCAAGTCGGCAGGTTTATGCCGTTCGGCGGGTTCGCATACTTCACCCTTTCAGAGCACTTGCTTTCCGCGTTATCAGCGCTGCCCATCGCCATGGTCACGACCTTCTATCTCGGGACGGTATTCGCTATCGCTGATCAGTTCGTCGCATCGCCCGGCTTGCACCAGCCGGGACCACGCTTTTGCTCAAGGTCCTCCTGTCGTGGACGAAGAGCACGACCGGAGGATGAGAGTTGCGGATTCTTGTAGCCGAGGACGAAGACCTGATCCGTGATGTAGTCGTGGACATCCTGCAGACGCACGGGCACGAGGTTATGGAAGCGGATAGCGGCGAGCGCGCGCTACAGCTCTGCGCCGAGGCCGCACCCGATCTCCTCTTCACCGACATCAGGCTGGCGGGCGCATTGTCAGGATGGGATGTCGCCATTCAATGCCGCGAGGCACACCCACGCATCCCGGTCATCTACGCCACCGGCTACACCCACATTGCGCCGCGTCCGGTGTCGGGCAGTATCATGCTCCACAAGCCCTTCAGACTTGAACGCCTACTTGAGGCAATGAAGTCGCTGATTGGCAAGTAGCCGGGCCGACGCTTCGCCGTCTCGTCGGTGAAACCAACGGCGCGGCATCACGTATGCTTTTCATGAAGTTTTGCGCACAACATCCGCTGGGTTTGTGAAGTTCATCCAGATCCCCCCATCTTTGGCCATCGCGCTTGCCCATGCCGCGCTCCGGGCGAGCCATGCGCGGTCCGCAATCGGACCGAGTTGGGCAACCCCGACGACGTCCCCTGCCGGACGACCATATCGTTGACACGAAGCGCCGGACCTAAAACAACGGCCCCAGCTTGGCGGCGGGCTGGGGCCGTGGAACGCTCCGGACGCAGGGGGGCATGGGCCGGAGCAATACGCCAACCCACCGGATTGCCGATTGTTCCCGTTCCTCATACCAGGCCGCGCGGCCCTTGCCTTCGGCCTCACGCCTTGCACGCCTCCCTTTCGGCATCGACGAGACCGATGGTCCGTCCGAGTGTTTGGTTACGGTGAACCCTTGGGGCCTCGCTCCACGACGGCGCCCAACGCCGCGCCTCCTTGCCAAGGATGGTCTTCGGAAATGGTTCGTTAGCTCCTGTGTGCTTAGTCTAAACACGTGCCGCCTACCGCCGATGCGGCACATGGAATGGGAATGCCGGCCCCGGCTGTTTACCCCAATCCTGCGGCTGGGGCCGTTTGAACTTTCACAGCATCGTTCAACCCGGACCTACAACCATGTTTAGAGGCATTGCTATAGCGCTATTTGGAATGACCATTCTGTCACAGTTTGACAAGTTGGTTTTCTCTGGTCGCAATACCGACGCTGCACTCAAGTTAGCGCGGGAGATCAGTCGCGGGTTTGGCTTCTAGCCCTGGTCCGCAATACTTATGGACCTGAACTGATAGCGCGCTCGAGCAGCCTTGACACGCATCTGCCCAGCTGAGTGTCCGGGGAAGATATACCATTTCAATCAGTATAAGCGCGGGGTTGCTGGGTTTCGGCAGTCTCGTTCGAGGCCAGGCAGCGTCGCGCTCGTTCGATCTGTGCGTCGGTAGCGCCGTGACTACGGGCGTACATCTCAGCCACTGTCGCCGAATATTTGGCGACATAGTATCGGACCTCACCGCAAGAGATGCGCCCCGTAGGTCTGTGCTGTCGCGAAGCGAAGGCTTCCGATCCTAGGGCAGTTAGCAACAACGCAACAGTGACCCCAGCCCGTACGATCATCCTCGCCGTCTCCCAACATTCTGTATGGCTTGTAGACAGAACAGGCCTGAATCGCGCAGGCGACGCAAATTAACAATCATGCACTGCTGCAAAGTGCTGTGATACTGTTGCTCCAATGCCGCGATGCTGGACATCCCTAAAGCGATCGGATGCGAGCTTCCAACGATGTCGAGGCAGCAAATTCGATTGTCGCCTTGGAACGGCCAGCCTAACTATGACTGCCGACGAACGCTCCTTCTACGGGTCGCCTTAGGAATACGGCTGGCTCTAGTCATCCTCCTCGCCTGAGCGGCTTGCAGGGTACGCGTCCGGCGTAGGCCGCAGGCTAGTGGATCACTCCCGTTGCCAGCGCGTGAGCAGCTTGGGGTTTTCTTTGTAGAACCTGACGAGCTCGATCAGGTTTTCCATTCCACACCCAGACGAAGACCTCAGATCGTTGCGAGACCCGGCACGCGCGGAGACCTTCCACGCGCAGGACTATCAAATCTGGCCTGCCCGAGCTTCGAGCCCCGGCCGGTTTGGTGCTGGCTGGGCCGTGCCACTCATACGTGCCTATGCAGCCCCCAAAACGCTATGAGGAGAAGGGCCATGGCTCCGATCACGAGCAGAATGAGAATGGCTTCCAGCATGACGAATCAAGCTCCGCCCCGAGCCAGAGGCTACACCCGAGCAGAAAATTGTTAAGGCGGAGCTGGCGTATCCGAACAGTTTCGAGGTGGCGCCGGCGCGCGCCGTCCATATTCTCGGAATGCCACCCCATTGCGCTCACCGCCGCACCGGCGTTGATTAGCAAGCCAGCTCCGGCGTATGGACCACTCTCGACAATCGTGTTGGTGAAGGTGATCGCCGCGGCCCCGTAAGTCACCGCGACAGCCTTGGGTCTGCGGTGAGATCGAGTTTGTCGTACAAAAGAGCCCATCGGAAACGAAATTCGCGGCCCCACCGTATCGGCGTCGGCGAACACCCTACGCCATTACGCAATTAAACGTATTGAACCACCATCCCCTTCGGCCCCATCCATCGCCGTCGCGGCGCAATAGGAACCTTTCCGGACGCCGGGAATCTTACAGTCGCAATCGGTCCTTTTTTGCTCGTGGATCGAACGATGGACAAAGCCGTTGCCTATGCCATCTCAGCGCTCCTCGTGGGCTTCGGTGCCTCGATACTGATCGCTGGCCTTTCCTCTGGCTCGCCCGTGCTTTGGACGGTGGTGGCGCTGGTCCCGATCACGATCGGACTCGTAAGCGCTTTTGGTCCGGCGTGAGTCATGGGGAAAATCGGCGATGGGTCAGTGCGCCTGCATTTTCCGAATCGACATTCCGTGGTCGCTCCGCTCATGCGTCGCGTTCAGGGGTGTAGGCGTGAGCCAGTTTCTATCGATGCTGCTGCTAGTGGCCGCCGTCGTTCTCACCGTCTGCTTCGGGGTGGCGGCCTGGCGCGTCTCTGACGAGAAGGATCTCGACGTCACCGGCCAGATCGCGCGCCAGTCCTATGGATGGAAGGCGCTTCCGACCCGGTAACCCTTGCGCTCGCCCTCGGCCGTCACTCGGCTGCCAGAGGGGCCTTACGTTCCAGCGCCTTTGTGTCGCTCCAGCATCGCCAGCTCGACCTGTTCCGCGAGCACGGTCAGATGATTGGCCAGCCGCTCAAACAGCTCGCGCTTGGCTCTGTCGGTCGCAAGATCGCGGATCAGTGCGCACTCGGCCGCGTCCGTGCGCAACTTCTCCAGCTGAGCCTGGTAGTCTTTCATCGCTCACTGCCCGACTGCTACTTTTTCCCGAATAGTTCGACAGGGGAGCTGCAGAGTCAATCCAGCTTGCGGAGGAGGACCTGCCCTCCCCCAAAACGGCGCGAGACAACACGCAAGAAAGGTGTAGGATTCCAGAAAACAGGAGGGAGCGGCATGTTTGAAATCACCGGTTTCGACACGGCAGGCGTCGTCAGCCTCAAGCGGCTGTCACTTGCGGCCGCCCTCAAGAAGGCCAGAGAGCTTGTCGAGGACGGGTGCTGGGACGTTCAGATCGTGGATCCGACCGGCCGGGTCTACACCTCGTTCGAGGAGCAGGCTGCCTAGCCACTCCGCCTTCGCTCTTCGGAAATCGGTCCCATCGGATTGCTGGCGTGGCCTGACAACCCAACCGATTACAGTCGCCTTCAGCTTTCCGGCGCCGGCGCCGCAGTCGGCATGCTCAGCGGAGCTCCGCCAATCGACACCGGCCCGAGGGGCTTCGATTCCCGAGCCAGCCGTTTGCGCATCGCTGCGGACAGTCCATAGCGCGCATTCGCGCGTCGAATGGAGGATGTGACGTCCGACATCATCGTATTTTGCAGCGCGTCGACCTTCGCGATCAGCGTGGAGAGCTGCGAAGATATCTTCCTCACATCGACCCGTTCGTCCGTGATGCTCTGTCGCAGGGACAGCAGCACCATCGAATCCTGCTGCAGCAGGGCTGCATTTTGTTGCAAGGCCTGGTTGTTCTCCTGCAGCGAAGCCGTGTGTTGCTGCTGGGCCGACTGGATATCCTTCAAGGCGGCGACCACCGGATCCGGTTTTGCTGCGGACGATTCCGGACGCGGCAACAGTTCGGCCAACTTGCGGACATTCAGCGACGGAAGCTCGGACGGCCATGTATAGATGGCCGCCGAACCGTTGATGGCGAGTGCGCACACCGAGAGCGCCAGCACCGATTTCCGGCTGGACCGCCTGGTCGGCACCGGAGCTTCGAGAGCTGCGGGTTCGGGGACTGCTGCGGCGGCTGCAAGGGCTGCGGGATCGAGCTGTTCGACAAAGCCTTGCGCTTCGGACGTCCTGGTCATCTGCATTGACCTCGTGAGCGAGCAAAAGGAAGCCGTCGCCGGAACGTCGTCGTGACGCATCCTTTACGCAGCACCCATACACCTGCCTAGAATTGTAAGCTTTTTGGATTAATTCCACGTTAGCGGGCCGGCCGGCGACCCCCGCCGAATACGGGTCCATGCGACGGGATGACCGAGATAGCTGGGGGCTAAGCCGACAATGGGTGTCGCCGCGGCCGACCGAACCGGCTCCGCACGAAGCAGCCTTCGCCGCGGCGGATTTTCCGAAGGTGACAGAATGCCACTGTTTTGCCCGACGGGTCAACCGGCAGCGGGCCGGAAGTATGGCGTCGAACGATGCGACGTGCCGGAGAGAGGTTGAACCTGATGATGGGCCCGGGCCAGCCTTTCCGCCGGCTGCAGAACACATTGCGCCAGCAGCCCTTGGCTACTGTGCATGGGGTTGTTTTCAGATTTCAGGGCGCCCTACCCCTCGTCCAGCGCCTCGAACAACTCCTCCACCCGCTCGAAAGGCGCATCGCGCATCGGGCTGTGATAGACGACGCGGTCGCCGTCGCGCTGGAGCGACTTCCCTCTCGACTTCCGCAACCGCCCGGGCAGGAACGTTGCCGCCACCGCACCGGGGCCGACGTCGAGACGGATGATGCCGCGCCGCTTGCACTCGATCCTGAGCGTGGCCGCGGCGAAGAAGTCGCGGGCGACCTTCGGCAAGGGACCGAAGCGGCGGGAGGTTTCCTCCTCGAGATCCTCGAGATCGTCCTCGTTGCTGCACCGTGCGGCGCGCGCATAGAGCTCGAGCCGCACGGGCTCGGACTGCACATAGGCCTCGGGGAGCATGTCGCCGACCGGCAGGTTGAGGTCGGGCACCCACACCGCGGCACGCTCCTCGTCGACCTTCTCCGAGGCCATTTTCAGCAGGTGGCTGTAGAGCACGGGCCCGAACACCTGGACATGGCCGGATTGCTGCTCCGAGAACAGATCGCCCGCGCCCCGCAGATCCAGGTCGCGCTCGCTGATGGCAAAGCCGGCGCCCGGCCGGCTGAACTCCTCGAGCACGGCCAGCCGCTTCTCGGACTGCCCTGACTCCGTCTCGGTCAGGAGATGGGCGAAGGCGCGGATGCCGCCGCGGCCGACCCGTCCGCGCAGCTGGTGCAGCTGGGCGAGGCCGAACTTCTCGGGCCAGCACACCACAATGGTGTTGGCGCGGGGAATGTCGAGGCCGCTCTCGACGATGTTGGTTGCGAGCAGGACGTCGGCCCTGCCCTCGACGAAGCTCATCATGCGATCGTCGATCTCGTCGGCCGCCAGTCTGCCGTGCAGGCAGACGATGCGGAGGTCCGGTGCCACCGCCTGCACCCGGGCCAGCATCGGATCGAGATCCTGGATGCGCGGGCAGATCAGGAAGCTCTGGCCGTGGCGGCGCTGCTCGCGCAGCAGCGCGGAGGCGATGGCGGCATCCGACAAGGGCGCGATCCTGGTCGCGACCGGAAGCCGGTGCACCGGCGGCGAGGCGATCACGCTGAGGTCGCGGAAGCCGGCAAGTCCGGCAGCAAGCGTCCGCGGAATCGGCGTTGCGCTCATCATGAGCACATGGACGTTCTTGGCGAGGCCGGCGAGCTTTGCCTTCTCGGCCGCGCCGAAATGCTGCTCCTCGTCGATGATGACGAGGCCGAGATCGTCGAACTTCACGTCCTTGGCGGTGAGCGCCTGCGTGCCGACCACGACCTTGATCCGGCCGCTGCGCAGCCCCTCTCTCGTCTCGCGCAGCTCCGCGCCAGAGGTAGCCCGCGACAAATTCCCGACCTCGATGCCGAACGGGGCAAAGCGTTTCCGGAACGTTGCGACATGCTGCCGGGCCAGCACCGTCGTCGGCACCGCGATCGCCACCTGCTTGCCGGACAGCACCACGGCGGCCGCCGCGCGCAGCGCGACTTCCGTCTTGCCGAAGCCGACGTCGCCGCAGACCACCCGGTCCATCGGATGGCCGGAGGCAAGATCATCCAGCACGTCGTGGATCGCCTTGGCCTGGTCGGTCGTCGTGAAATAGGGAAACCGCGCGACGAACTTCTCGTAGGCAGATCCCGGCGGCACCAGCTTTTCCGCGCGCCGCCGACGGCGCTGGCTGATGTGCTTGGCCAGCACCTTGCCGGCGATCTGGATCTCGCGCTCGGCCTCGCTGCGCCGTGCCCACCATGTGCTGCCGTCCGCCTTGTCGAGCGCCAGCTTGCCGAGCTCGGCGGCGTAAGGCCACATCAAGGCGAGATCCGTCGGCGGCACCAGAACCGCATTGTCGCCTGCGAACTTGAGGCGGATCATCTCCCGCATGGCGCCGCCGCCGGTGTTGACGGTCTGCAGGCCGTCGAGCACGGCAAGGCCGCGCTGGAGATGGACCACCACCGTGCCCTGCTCCGGCACATCGGCGTGGTCGAAGGCCGCGCTCCAGGCGCGCGCCATCGGCTGCGCATGATGCGCCCGGCTGCCGAGCACGTCGGATGCCGTCACGACGACGAGAGGCTTTCGCCCCGGCACGACGAAGCCCGCATCGAGATCGGCCAGAAGCGCCGCCTCGCCGCTTCCCCCGCGCGCCGCCTCGTCCCAATCCTCGCAGCGCTGCGCCTTGACGCCGCTCATCCGCTCCATGACGCGCAGATCGTCCTCCTGCGCAGCGACGAGGATCAGTCGCGAACCGGCCCGCCGCGTCTCCTCGACGAAAGCCCGCAGCGCCTTCCTTGCGGAGGTCAGCTTCGAGAATTCGGGCACGGCCGGGAACGATGCGGTCCGCGGCAACACCTTCATGCCCCTGGAGAGCTGCTTCCAGTCGCGGCGTCCGAGATATTCGCGCTCCCGCTCCGCGCGCGGCGCAGCCTCCTCGATCGTATCAAGCCAGCCATCGGCATGCGCCGGGACCCCTGCATCGGCGATCCATTTGGCGCGTCCGCAGTAGTCGAACAGGCTGCCGCGCTTGCCGCCCTTGCCGGCAAAGCCAAGCCGCTCCGACATCGGATCGACCACGAGCTCCTTCGTCTCGAAGATGATGTCGTGCTCTTTCGGATCAAACGCCACGATCCGGTCGATCACGCGATCCGAATGTTCAACGCGGAACGGACCGAGCGCGCCTGCGGGAAATATCTCGAAGGTCTGTCCGTGAAACAGCGCCCCGCCTGGATAGTCCGGCTCGTCGTCGAGATCGTATCCGAGGGCTTCGAGACGGCTCTCGAGGTCCTGCTCGGAAAATGCGCCACCCACCTTCAAGCTGACGCTGAGGCGCAAGAGGCTCGGGGGCGGCGGCAGGCGCTCCATCACCGCTTCCGCGGTCGAGACGAGAAACAGCGGCTTCCTGGATCTTGCGAGGCGCCGCAGCACCGAGGCTCGGCGCCCCGCGAGTTCATGCGAGGGCTCGAGCTGATCGAACGGCAAGGTGTTCAGCCGTGGAAACACCAGCACCTCGCAGGATGGATCGAGCGCGTGAATGACGCTGCCCAGCCGCTCCGCCCTGCTCTCGTTCTCGGCGAGAAACACGATGCCGCTGGGTCCGGACTGCTTCCATTGCGAGAGCAGATGAAGCGCCATCGAACCGAGCGGCGACGAGGACGAGATCGTGGCGCGCTGCGCCCCTTCGCTCTTCCTTGGCGACGCCTTGGTCTTGAGCGATGCTTTGGCTTTGAGCGATGTCCTGGACTTGGGCGATATCCCGGTCTTTGGCGATGCCCTCTTTAGCGATGCCTTGGCCGCCCGCGCCTTCTTTGCAAGCCTCACGTGAATCCGTTTCTGGTCGTAAACCGCCGCCAACTGTACGCGCGCCGCCCGCGTTTCGATTCGGCGACGCGCCGCCATGCATATGGGATTTGCCCGGCGAACGCACGCCTCGCGGCAACGTTCCGTGCATGGAAAGAAGGGAACCGGGACCCCCTCCGCACCTTACAACGCGGCGTCGATCGTGTCTCACTTGAACAACGGCCGATGCGATCGAAGATCGCATCGCCAATACGAAAAACCCCGGCGCTTGGACGCCGGGGCGTTTCGTTGGAAAATGATTTGGTCAGGCAATGACGCTTTCATAGCAGCGAATTGGTGGAGCGCCCGTGAACTGGTTCACACGCCCTGTCAGCGCTGCCGCGGCGGAACGGGGTACCGCGCGGCTCCGGTTTGAGCCAGCGCGAATGCGCACTCAAGGCGGATCTCGAGAAGGTGCTGCCGAGAGATCGCACCGCATTTCTCAATCAGTGCCTGGAGACGATGGCGGCCAAGCAATAGCCTCGCCGCGCGCGTGACGCGAGCATCGCCGACATGCTCGCGCCCGCTGCATCGGCTTTGCGGCAAGCTGGTGGTGAATGCGCAAAAGCCCTTCAGGCTTTCTTCAGACATTTGCGATCAGCTGATGGTCCATTTCCATCAGTCATTGTCGGTCGCGCATGAGTTTCGTCCAGATTCAGTGCACGCGCTGCAAGGTCATGTTCCGCGATCGCGCCATGCGGTTGCAGGACGGCTATTCCCGGCAATGTCCGAGTTGCGAGGTGGTGCTGTATTTCGCCGAGGATTCGCAACACCCTTTCATCAAGCGTGCGATGCGCAGTGCGCGCAAGGCACGCAAGGAGCTGCGCGAGGCCGAGGCGGTAAGGCGCGCCGCGCCGGAGCCGCGCATGGCCCGATCATTCGCCGGGCGGGTGCGAGCGGCGGGACGAGAGGACTAGCTGCGCCGCCGCTTCCTCGGAAACAGGCGATCGCGGATGTAGCGCGAGGTCGGCGTAAGGCGGATGCCGCGCGGCTTCTGCCAGGCGGCGCGGTCGATCTCCTTCTTGTCGCCGATTGCCAGCCTGCCCTTGGCGCCCTTGGCGATGAAGATCGCGTCGCTCATCTTCCGGCCGGAGCGCTTGTTCCTGGCCTTCACTTCCTTCCACAGGCTGATCCGGCCGAGCTTCAGCTTGGGCAGCTCCTCCTTGATCTCCCGCCGCAGGCAGTCCTTCTGGGACTCGCGCGCGCGTTTGCGGCCGCCCGGGAACATCCACAGTCCGTCCGACCGGCGTCTGACCAACAATACCTTGCCGCGCTTGGCGGCAACCAGCTTGGAAGACTTCGCCATTGCTGTCGCAATCGAGAATAGAATCGTCCGCGATCGTAACTTGTCTAATTGCATAGACAAGTTCGGGGCGCCTCTTGATCAAAGGCTGCGAGATCACCCGTCGCCGGCGCCCGCTGCTGTGTCCTCCGTCCTGATCCAGGCCATCATCATCTCCCAAGCCACCGACAGGATGATCGGCCCGATGAACAGGCCGACGATGCCATGGGCAAGCGTGCCGCCGATCACGCCGACGAAGATGACGATGGTCGGCGTGGTCAGGCCGCGCCCCATCACCAGCGGCTTCAGCATGGTGTCGATGAAGCCGACCAGGACCAGAAACACCGTCAGCACCAACGCCGTGGTGACGTCCTTGGCGGTCCAGATCCAGATGATGACAGGCAGCAGCACGAGGAAGGCGCCGATCTGCACGATCGAGAGCAGCAGCACGATGAAGGCGAGCAGACCCGCGCTCGGCACGGCCGCAAGCTTGAAGCCGATGCCGGCCAGCAGCGCCTGCACGATCGCAACGCCGATCACGCCTTGCGCCACGGCGCGGATCGTCGCACCGGCGAGCGACAGGAAATGCTCGGTCTGCTCGGGCACGATGCGAAACAGGAAACCGCGGCCGGCCGCCACCAGCCGCGGCCCATGCGGGAACAGGAAGCCGGCCACGAATACCGAGACCAGAAACTGGAGCGTACCGACGCCGGCATCGCCCGCCAGCGACAGCAGCGGCCCCGCCAGCGGCTGAAGATACGGCGCCACTTCGCGCAGCACTGCGCGGATGTTGGTGTAGGCCTGGTCCCAGAGCTCATAGAGCCAGGGGCCGACCAGCGGCCACGATTTGAGCTGCTCCGGCGCCGACTGCAGCGCGAGGTCGCCGGTGCCGAGCTGGTGCGCGAGCTCGCGCACGCCGTCCACCGCGCTGATGCCAAGCCAGGTCGCCGGGCCGATGACGATACCGAGCGTGATGAGGGTGAGGATCGCCGCCGCAGTCTTGGGACGTCCCCCGAGGACTTTGGCGACCCAGCTGAAGGCCGGATAGAACGCAACCGCAAGCACCCCGCTCCAGGCCAGGATCGGCACGAACGGCCGGATGATCAGAAAGGTCCAGATGATCAGCAGGGCAAGCAAGCCAAGCCGGATCACGAGCTGGATGATGTCCTCTCCCGTGAGGAGCTGACGGAGGCTTTTCACGGGCACGACCTTCCTTGCGGCATCGACGCGGGTTCCGGCACTTGCACCGGCCGTTATTGCCAGCCCCGGGCCGGGCGTCAAGACGACCGCCGTTCGCTTCGGACCCGCCGACCGCCGGATCAGGAACGCATCGGCCGAAAAGCATTCCGTGACAATGCCGAGCCGCGCCCGAGCGCCCGATCAGCATGCGGGAATTCACCGCGGCGGCCGCTTTTCGATCAAGCCAAACGGCACTCCCGGCTATTGGGGCCATGCCTACGCTATCGATGACAAGGTCCGCACCGGCCGGGTGCAAAGCAGGCTGCCGTTGCTCGCCATCCGGCGCGTCCATCGACCGCGACATGCGGCCGGGTCGGACCGAGCAGTGACATCGGCGCGGTTTGGCTAACGGCGATTAACCGGATTTCCCCTGACAGGTTTACGCCGATGCAAACGCCCGTCTCTACCCTGCAGCGAGGTCCCAGGAAACATTCTGTGCAATGGCCAACAGCATCTGGACGATCGAAGAATTCACCTGCACCGGTTGCAGCATGAACTACACCGCGACAAGGGAAGAACATGCCGAAGCGCATGTCGGCAACTTCAAGTGCAACATCTGCAGCAGCGTGGTGCACAGCTGGTCCGGCAAGCATCACTTCTTCGGCTGGCAGGCGGTGAAGACGAAGCCGCCGGTGTTCGGACGCCGCTGGGCGGGCGTGGAGTGGTAGGCTGAAGACGGCCATTGCGGTCTGCACGAACGATGGCTTCTGCTGGTCTGCGGAGCAAGCTACAATTGCCTCCCCGCAACTGATGCCGACACGCGATGACCGCTCCTTTCATTCCGCAGATCGCCCTGTATCGCAACTGGCTGGCCGAGCAGCGCGGCCTGTCCTTCGCGAGCTACGAGGACATGCGGCAATGGTCGGTGCGCGACCTCGACGCCTTCTGGCGCAGCATCTGGGACTACTACGACCTGCAATCGCCGACGCCGTTTGCGGGCGTCATCACCGAGCGCAAGATGCCGGGCGCGGTCTGGTTTCCGGGTGCGCAGGTTAACTACGCCCGGCAGGTGTTCCGGCATGTCCAGGCGGCCGATGCCGCCGGCCTGACCGCGATCGTCAGCAGCGGCGAAGACGGCAAGCTCAGGGAAACCAGCTGGCCGGAGCTGCGGTGCAACGCCGCGGCGCTCGCGTTGCATCTGAAGGAGAAAGGCGTCAAGCCGGGCGACCGCGTCGCAGCCTATCTGCCCAACATCCCTGAGACCATCATCGGTTTTCTCGCCAGCGCCAGCATCGGTGCGGTCTGGAGCGTCTGCGCGCCCGACATGGCCGCGCCCGCCGTGATCGACCGTTTCAAGCAGATCGAGCCGAAAGTGCTGATCGCCTGCGACGCCGTCACCTATGCCGGCCGGCGCCACGATCGGCACGATGTGCTGGCCGAACTGCGAGCATCGCTTCCCACCGTCGAGCACGTCATCCTGCACAGCGAGGCCCAAGCGCCTGCCGCGCCGGACGCCCTGCTCACCGACATCCTGGCCAGGACGGGCGCGGCGATCGACGCGTTCGAGCCGATGTGGCTGCCATTCGATCATCCGCTCTGGATCGTCTATTCCAGCGGCACCACCGGCCTGCCGAAACCGATCGTGCACGGCCATGGCGGCATCGTCATCGTGGTGCTGGCGCTGCTCGGCCTGCACAACGACATCGGCTGCTCCTATCACCCGAACTCGTTCGGCGAGCGCTATCACTGGTACTCTTCGACCGGCTGGATCATGTGGAACAGCCAGGTCGGCGGCCTGCTCAGCGGCACCACCTGCTGCATCTTCGACGGCAGCCCCGGCGGCAGCAGGGACAAGCCGGACTGGACCACGCTGTGGCGCTTCGTGGCGCAGGCGAAAGCGACCTTCTTCGGCGCCGGCGCGGCGTTCTTCGCCAACTGCGCCAAGGCCGAGATCGACCTTGCCGCCGCCGGCGACCTGTCGCTGCTGCGCTGCCTCGGCTCGACCGGCTCGCCGCTCAGCGCCGACACGCAGGCCTGGTTCAACGCGCGCTTCGCAGCTCTGTCGAAGACCAACGGCAGCAAGGCGCAGGCCGACATTTGGTGGGCCAACATCTCCGGCGGCACCGACTTCGCCGGCGCCTTCATCGGCGGCAATCGCCAACTGCCGCAGACGCCGGGCGCGATGCAGTGCCGTCTGCTCGGCGCGGCCGTCGAAGCCTTCAACGAACAGGGGCGTGCCGTCATGGACGAGGTCGGCGAACTCGTCTGCACCGAGCCGATGCCGTCGATGCCGCTCTATTTCTGGAACGACAAGGACTGCGCGCGCTACCGCGCCAGCTATTTCGAGACCTATCCGGATAATTTCGACGGCAGCGGCCGCGGGCCGGTGTGGCGGCACGGCGACTGGCTCAAGGTCAATCCCGACGGCTCTTGCATCATCTATGGCCGCAGCGACGCCACCATCAACCGGCATGGCCTGCGCATGGGCACGAGCGAGCTCTATTCCGCGATCGAGGCGCTGCCGGAGGTGCTCGATAGCCTCGTCGTCGACCTCGAATATCTCGGCCGGGACAGCTACATGCCGCTGTTCGTCGTGCTGCGCGAGGGCGTCGCACTCGACGCCCCGATGCAGGCCAAGATCAACAAGGCGATCGAGGCTGGCCTATCACGCCGCTTCTTGCCGAATGAGATCTTCGCAGTCGCCGAGATCCCGCGCACGCTGTCGGGCAAGAAGCAGGAGCTGCCGATCAAGAAGCTGTTGCTCGGCCAGCCCGTCGAGAAAGTCATCAACAAGGAGGCGATGGCCAACCCGGGCTGCCTCGACTGGTACCTCGCCTTCGCCCGCGACTATCTGGCGCGAACCGCCGCGTAGCTTTGATCAGCCTCCGCCGAAATTGGAGGGATCGAGATTTCTGTTCTCCGACGGCGGGATCGGCGGCCACCCGGGAAACTTGTACCAACCGGGCGGCACCGGCGCGTCCTCGGACGGACGGATGACCACGGGATGGTGCGTGCGGGCGTGATGCGCCGGCGCGGCGGCGGCGGCCGCCGCGCATGCCGACATCAAGAGGATCACAATCGGGACAGACCGCATCACGTGGGCTCCAGTCGTTCACCCAGGCTGGCATGTGGTGCGGGAACCATGCTGCGCCCACGCGTGAGCGCCGTCACGACCGGTCACAACGGCGGCACCAGACCATGCGAACGATCGGCCCAATTGCGCCGATACCGTTTGCACTCCGTTCACCGATCGCCGCTAGATCAGGAGGAATTCACAGCGACGAACCACGGAAATGGCCGAACTCAACGCCGTCCTTGCCCGTCTCAACGATCGCCTGCTCCGCCTCGAGGGCGAGTTGTTCGTGCTGCGCTCGCTGGCGCGCGCGACGCTGACCGCAGGCGACGATCATGCCGAGCGCATGCGCAAGCTGGTCGAAGCCGCCAAAGTCGCGCTCGACGACGAGGCGCAACGGCCGCTGGACAAGCCGACACGGAGGTATGTCGAGGCCGCGAGCGCCATGGTCGAGGAGCTACTGGTCGAGCCGACCAAGGCCCGACCGCTGTTCACGGTGATCGATGGCGGCAAATCCTCCTAAGGCGTCCTAGCGCAGGTACATGCCGGGCGCGCGTGCGCCGTTCGGAAAGCACTGTCCGTTCGAATAATTGTAGTCGTAGCCATCAGGACAGCGGCCGCCACGGCCATAGTACTCGGGACCGTCGTAGTTGCCTCGATAGTAGCCCCTCCCTCGGTAGGTCGGCTGGGGGGCCGTGTAGTAACCCGGCGCGTGATAGTCGTTCGGATAGCAGCGGCCGTTCGAGTGGTTGAAATCATAACCATCCGGACATTGCCCGCCCGGCCCGCCTCTGAACTGGACCTGTTCCACCATCGGCTCCGGCGATGCCGCAGGCACGCTTGCAAACGCAATCAGGCCGGCCAGCGCGAGTTCAATCATAACGACTCTCCAATGATGGGGGACGAACCCGGCAGGATTCGCACCCCACGAAACGATCTGCCGATTGACGCATGGGCGGGCTGAACCCTGCATGAACCGGAATTGGGCTGCGACAACGCGTCGTATCCCGGCCCTTGCGACAAGTCCCCCTGGTCAGATCGCCGTGGAATTCGTCGCCTTCAGCCGGCTGAGACCCGCCTCGATGATCGCGATCTCTTCGTCGATCTGGCCGATCGACACGCTGAAATCGTAGCCGGACCTGCTCTTCAAATCGACCGCGAGCCGCTGCCTGTGCATCATCAGTGCGTCGAGTCCGCGACGGTTCTTCAGACGCACATAGGCGTCCACGATCTGCTCAATCGCGCTCGGCATGAAATCGGTCCCGGCGAAAAGGCCCGCGCGGCGCACCCACGCGGGCGGGAGATATTCGGTGTCGCGGTACGCAATACAAATCCGCGACGGATTGGTCGATACGACAAGCTGGTTGAGAACGTATTACCGTGAGATGATTTCGTGACGCACGGCATGAAAAAGCCGCTGGCATTTGCGCCAGCGGCTACAGCCGGGTTCGAAAATGGATCCGGATTGAAATGTGGCCAGCCCCGGTTGATATGTTCTAGCGGCAGACGGGGATCGCTTCGGTTCGGAATGAAACACAGGAACCGCATGACGCGATCTGCCGTCCGACCGTGGCCGCCTGGCAACGCTGGCAAAAACATGTTCGCGGCGATTGCGATAGGCGCTGTAGCGGTAGTAACGGCCGATAGGGGTAACCGCGGTAGATCGTAGGCGGCTCCTCGCCATAATAGGCGCCGTGGTAGAAATTGTAGGGCAGCCCTTCAGGACAGCGATAGGCATCCCAGGTGGGGCGCAATCAGCGTCGCACTCGCTCCAGACAGCTGCAATGGGCCATGGAGGGCACCGGAACGACCGGCTGCGCAATCTTGGAAATCAGCGTGTCCCGCCGCCCGGCGCATTGTTGATAACCGCCGCAAACGGCCCGCAGCTGGTGACAGGGCGCCCGGACGTGTTATCGGGTATGACGCAGTTGCGAGACGGATCGGACCCCATGCGCATTACCCTCGTCGGTTCCCGCCATTTCGGTGTGACCACCCTGAACATGCTCCGGGAGCACAGCGTCTCGATCGTACGGGTCGTCGTGGCGGACGCCGAGGATCGCCTGGCCGCGGCGGCCAAGGCCGCCGGCATCGAGGTCGTGGTGCAGGCCAATCCGAAGCTGGTGGTGGCTTCCGAGATCGCTCCCGACACAGATCTGATCATCACGGCGCATAGCCATGCCCGGATCGGCAAGGACGCGCTCGCTGCCGCCACGTATGGCGGGATCGGCTACCACCCCTCGTTGCTGCCGCGTCACCGCGGCAAGGCCGCCGTGGAATGGACCATCAAGGAAGGCGATCCGATCGCCGGCGGCACCATCTATCATCTCGCCGACCGCATGGATGCCGGCGCCATCGCCGCGCAGGACTGGTGCTTCGTCAAGAAGGGCGAGACCGCCCGCGAACTCTGGGAGCGTGCGCTCGCCCCGCTCGGGCTCAAATTGCTGGCCGACGTGATCGATTATATCAAGGTTCACAAGGCGCTGCCGTCGAGGGTCCAGGACGAACAGTTCGCGACCTCGGCGCCAAGCCTCTGCTGAGTCTTTGCCCTCAGTCTCTGCCGGCGTTTACCCTTAACGTGAGCGGGCCTTGATTCTGCTTTGAAAATTGGAGTCGAGAACGCAAATAAACCATTGTTTCCACAGGAACAATTTTCCATTTGGCATCGCAACAAATTTCCGTCACATTTCGTCCGAATAAGCGTCAGCATATCAGACAAATTCAAGGACGGAATTCATGCGTTTTGCTCGCATCGCGGCGTTCTGTGCCGCTTCAGTTTTCGCCGGCACCCTCGCCGCTCCCGCCATGGCCCAGAGCCCCTATGACGGCAACTGGCAGGTCACCATCGTGACCAAGAGCGGCTCGTGCGAGCCGACCGCGAGCTCGATGCTGACGGTTGCCGACGGCAAGATCACCGCGCCCGGCGCTAACGTTTCCGGGACCATCGGCAGCGGGGGACTTGTGAAAGTTTCGATCAATGGTGCATATGCCAATGGTCAACTCAACGGCAACGCCGGATCGGGGAAGTGGAATGGAGCATCTGCAGGCATACCGTGCAGCGGGCGGTGGGAAGCGTCGCGCCAATAAACCAATCGAGGCTCGCGCCCGGAACCGGCGGCTGCTGATGGCGGCCGCCGTTTTGTTTGCAGCGGGGATCATCAACTCTGAAAGCAAGGCCCAGTCCGGCCCGTTCGCCCCGATGGCGGGCAGCTGGAGCGGCGGCGGCACCGTCACATTGGATGACGGTTCGAGCGAACGGATCCGCTGCCGGGCCAAATACGCTCCGATCGGACCCACCATGGAGCTGTCGCTGACCTGCGCCAGTGACGCCTACAAGTTCAACCTCGCGGCCAACGTCAGGGCCGAGGGCAGCGCCATCACCGGCAGCTGGTCCGAGGCCAGTCGCAACATCTCCGGTGCGCTCCAGGGCCGCGGCGGCGGCGGAAACTTCGAGGTGGTCGCCTCCACCGCCGGCTTCAACGCCAACATCGCGCTCAAAACCAGCGGCAACAAGCAGACCGTCACAATCCGCGCGGACAGCCAGTTCCGCGGCGCGAACATCTCGCTGTCGAAGTAAGACAATAAGTGATGCGACAATCGATCCGGCCTCGCCGGGTCGATTTTTTTATGTGCCAGGGAGGAACGCGGTGACCTCGATCTCGACCTTGGCCCGCTCGTCCACGAGGCCGCCGATATAGAGCAGCGTCGAAGGCGGAAAATTGCGCCCGAGCGTCTGCTTCCAGGCCGCACCGATGCCAGGACCTGCGGCCTGGTATTCGCTGCGGCTGGTCAGATACCAAGTCAAGCGTACGATGTGCTCGGGGCCCGCGCCGGCTTCCCCGAGAAGCTTGACGATCCGCTTGAGGGCGGTCGCCACTTGCGCCGCCATGTCGGGCGCATAATTGCCCGCCTCGTCGCCGCCGGTCTGGCCGGCGAGCACCACCCAGCGGCCTGGCCCCTCGACCACGACACCATGGGAAAAGCCGCGTGGTTTTTGCCATTCGGCCGGCTGCAAGATGCGCATGGGCAATGTCTCCGCATTTTTCTCGTTGTTCGATGATGCATTAACATGCCGCCCTGCATCGCTGCATCCGCAGATTTGGCGGTTGCAAACGGCGATGATGTCGCGGATACCGGCCGTCCCTTCGGATTCCACCCTTCCGCATCCACTGCAATGAGCACGACACCGTCCAAAACGATGGCTGCACTGTGGATGGCCGGCTGGCTGTCGCTGATGCTGATCATGGCGGTGGCCGGGCGCGAGACCACACGCGAGCTCAACGTCTTCGAGATCATGGAGATCCGATCGCTGGCGGGCTTCGTCCTGCTGGCGCCGATCATCTGTCGCGCCGGAGGCTTCAAGGTGCTCAGGACATCGCGGCTGCAGCACCACGTCGCGCGCAACCTGGTTCACTATGTCGCCCAGCTCGGCTGGTTCTTTGCGCTGACGCTGATCCCGATCGGCCAGGTCGTCGCGATCGAGTTCACCATGCCTATCTGGACCGCAATCCTCGCGGCGAGCTTCCTCTCCGAGCACATGACGCCGTGGAAGATCGCCGCCATCGTGCTCGGCCTCGTCGGTGTGATCGTGATCGTGCGGCCGGCCACCGGCGAGATCAATCCGGGCCAGCTCATCGCGCTCGGGGCCGCCATGGGGTTCGGCGTGTCGATGGCGCTGGTCAAATCGTTGACCCGCACCGAAAGCGCGCTCTCGATCCTGTTCTGGATGCTGGTGGTGCAGTCGGTCGCGGGCTTCGTGCCGACGCTGCTGGTCTGGATCTGGCCGTCGGCCTACGCCTGGGCCTGGGTCGGCGTGATCGCCGTCTGCGGCACCTTCTCGCACTACTGCCTTGCCAGCGCGATGCGCTATGCCGATGCGACGATCGTGGTTCCCATGGACTTCCTCCGGGTTCCGCTGACAGCAACCGCAGGCTGGCTGCTGTATTCGGAGCGGCTCGACGCCTGGACGGTCCTCGGCGCGGCGCTGATCCTGTGCGGCAATCTCCTGAACCGAAGCCGGCGCCGGTTCCCGCTCGCGCGCAGTGAACCTCGCGCCGCCTCACGCGACAAAACGAAGTCGCCGTGTGATTCGGATCACGTTGGAGAGCCTCTCCCTCGTGCACATTCGGCCACACAGCAGCGGGTTGGACGCGACGTACCGCCGTTTTGGTGGTGCGAAGTCGGGCACTTCGTGTAGGTTCGCCGCCGATTTGTTGCTGCCTGCAATTCGATTCTGGGGATTTCAGAATGCGCTATCTCACCCTGCTCGCCTCGCTCGTATGCGTGGCACTGTCGGTTAGTGCCGCGAAGGCCGACCGTCGCGTCGCCTTCGTCGTCGGCAACGGCTCCTACAAGAACGTCGCGCAATTGCCGAACCCGCCCATCGATGCCAAGGCGATGGCATCCACGCTGCGCAATGTCGGCTTCGAGGTGATCGAGGGCTCCAATCTCTCCCGCGACCAAATGACGGAGAAGCTGCTCGACTTCGGCCGCAAGGCGCAGGGCTCCGATATCGCGCTGTTCTATTATGCCGGCCACGGCATCGCCGTCGGCGGCACCAACTATCTGCTGCCTGTCGATGCCGACATCAAGTCGGAGATGGACGTCAAGCTGGGGGCCGCCATCAACATCGACCTGACGCTCGAGCAGACCATGGGCGATGCCAAGGTCAAGCTCGTCTTCCTCGACGCCTGCCGCGACAATCCGTTCGCCGCCAAGATCAAGTCGAACTCGGCGACCCGCAGCGTCAACGTGCAGAGCGGTCTGGCCGAGATGAAGTCCGGCGAAGGCACGCTGATCGCGTTCGCGACTGGCCCGGGCCAGACCGCGCTTGATGGCCAGGAGGGCAACAACAGCCCGTTCACCCGCGCACTGATCGACAACATCACCAGGCCCGGCGTCGAGATCCAGCAGGCGATGACGTCGGTCCGCGCCCAGGTCAATGAAGAGACCCACAAGGGCCAGCTGCCCTGGGGCCATACCAACCTGATCGGCGCCGTCTATCTCAATCAGGCACCGACGACCCAAGTCGCCAATGCGGCACCGACAGCCGCTGGTAGCGTCCCCGTGGCGGCCGGCGGCAGCTCGGATGGCGTCGAGCTCGAATACTGGCGCTCGGTGAAGGAGTCGAACAAGCCGGAAGAGCTCAACGCCTACCTCACCGCCTATCCCAACGGCCAGTTCAAGGCGCTGGCGCTGGCGCGGCTTGCCGCGATCAAGAGCGGACCGTCGACGACGACCCGCACCCTCAATGCCGGCGTCGATCCCGCAGCCTTCACCGATGAGGCCTCTCAGCTCACCGAGGACCAGATCGGCCTCGACAAGAACCAGCGTCGCGACGTGCAGCGTCGCCTCACCGGGCTCGGCTTCGACACCAAGCAGACGGGCGTATTCAGCGACGAGACCCGCGCGGTGCTCAAGCGCTGGCAGGCCGCACGCGGCTATCCCGCCTCCGGCTATCTCAACAAGCCCCAGCACAAGGCCCTGCTCTCGGAAGTCGCGGCCACACCGCCAACGGCGAGCGACAACAGCCAGAAGGCGGCCCGGCGCGCCAGTACCCCCGCGCCCGGCAGCGCGCCGGCACCGGCGCCCCAACAACGCAGCAGCCCGGGCGATGCGGCCGGTGCGGCCTTCGTGGGTGGCGTCGTCGGCGGCATGATGGGCGGCATGTTCCGCCGGTGAGCCATGACGGCAGCGTCAAAAGCGAAAGCCCGGCTCACGCCGAGCTTTTTCGTTGGTGCGGACGGCGTCGCAGCATACTCCGTCATTGCGAGGAGCCCTTGCTACGAAGCAATTGAGGCTATCCCCGCGGAAAGATTCTGGACTCGCGGAGCTGTCATCGGGCCGCGCTTCGCGCGGACCCGTTGGCTCGCAATGACGAGTTCTCTTACTTCCCCGCCGCCTTTCGCAGCGCTTCGTTGATGCGGTCCTGCCAACCGGGGCCGCCCTCCTGGAAGAACTCCAGCACGTCCTGGTCGATGCGCAGCGTGACCTGCTCCTTGATGCCGGGAACGGCGTTCTGCTTTGGCGGCGCCGCGGCGACCTTGGCCGTCACCTTCTTGAACGCCGCCTCGGCCTCGGTCCTGGCATCGCCAAGCGTGCGTGGCCGCCTCGGTTGATCCGCCATATCCTAGATTCCCTCGAACAGAGCCGTCGAAAGATACCGCTCCGAGAAGGACGGCACGATCGCCAAAATGGTCTTTCCCGCAGCTTCCGGCCGCTTGCCGATCTGGAGCGCGGCTGCGATCGCCGCGCCCGAGGAGATGCCGCCCGGAATGCCCTCATGCCGCGCCAGCGCGCGCGAGGTCTCGATCGCGGTGGTCGAGTTGATCTTCACGATCTCGTCGATCACCGAGCGGTCGAGGATATCAGGCACGAAGCCTGCGCCGATGCCCTGGATCTTGTGCGGCGTATGCTGGCCGCCTGACAACACGGGGCTCTCCTCCGGCTCGACCGCGATCATCCGTAGCGAGGGCTTGCGCGGCTTCAGCACCTGGCCGACGCCGGTGATGGTGCCGCCGGTGCCGACGCCGGCAACGAAGAAGTCGATACTGCCGCCGGTGTCGTTCCAGATCTCCTCGGCGGTGGTGCGGCGGTGGACCTCGGGATTGGCGAGATTCTTGAACTGCTGCGGCATCACCGAGTTCGGCGTCGTCTTCAGGAGCTCCTCGGCGGCGGCGATCGCGCCCTTCATGCCTTGCGCGGCCGGGGTCAGCACCAGCTCGGCGCCGAGAAAGGCCAGCATCTTGCGCCGTTCGATCGACATGGATTCCGGCATCACCAGCTTAAGCCGGTAACCGCGCGAAGCCGCCACGAAGGCAAGCGCAATGCCGGTATTGCCGGAGGTCGGCTCGATCAGCACGGTGTCGGGCTTGATGATGCCGGCCTTCTCCATGGCAATGATCATGGCCGCACCGATGCGGTCCTTCACGCTCGCGGCCGGATTGAAATATTCAAGTTTTGCCAAAATCGTCGCGTTCACCCCGTCCTGGCCCGGCAGGCGTCGCAAGCGCACGATCGGCGTGTCGCCAAAAGCCTCGACGATTGAATCGTAGATCCGGCCGCGGCCGGGTTGGTGCGCTGCACTCGTTTTGGACGATGCGTCCATCATGAACTCCCTTTGGCGATAATTTTGACCGCTGTCGCAGCTGTTCCGCAGTTACAGACAGCTTGCGGCGACGCGCAAGCGGCAATCACGTGATCCGGCCGGCCGATGCGCCCATCTGCAGAAGGCACGAGTTTACCGCGCCGCCGGCTGCCGCTGTCAATCTGTTCACGATTGACATGCTGAACTGCCGGACCAGCGTCCAGCCTTCCGATCATCGCTTGTGCCTTAGCCAAATACCCTCCCGACAGGCGGCGTCCGTTGCGGGCGGCGGGAGCGCAGAGAACGCCTGATGCATCAACGGATCGCCTTCATCGATACACTGCGCGGCGTCGCCGTCTTGCCGGGGGTGGTTCAGCATGCGCTCGAGGTGATCGTGCGGGAACACCCGACCGGCGCGTACCGTTCGATCTTCCACCACGCGATCGGCTACTACATGAATTTCGGCCGGTTCGGCGTCGCGCTGTTCTTTTTCGTCAGCGGCTTTGCCATTCCCTTCAGTTGTTCCGCCGGCGCGTCCCCCCGGCTCGCCTTCGTCGCCGAGGTCGTGACATCCTCGATCCTTGTCGGCTGGATGACATAATCTCTCGTCGAGAAACCCTGGATTTCGCGCGCAGACTCCGCCACAGCAAGCCGGTGGCGCTTGAGCCTGCTCTCGGCCGGCAAAGTGCGGCGCAGTAGTGGCGCGCCATGAGGCGTGAAGCAGCGCAGCGAAGTATCGCAATGCACACGGATTCTTTGCGCTGCGGTACCGAGGGCGCGAAACAAGTCAGGAGTCACGTCGTGGTGACGGCAATTTTATAAAAGCCAGCGCATTTGTGTTGCGACCTCGTCAAGTACTTCTGCTTATGTTAGACTTACGTCTTAATCAAGCAGGGAGGTCACCGCGATGTCAGCAGTTGCTGAAGTGATGTCGACCGTCGCGCTGAACCGCGATCCGCGTTGCAGCGATTTGCCCACCTGTCCCGTCTGCGCCGACTCCATGGTGGCCGCCGAAGCATCTGCCTACGTCTCGGACCACATGATCAGCTATCTCTGGACGTGCGACAATTGCGGCTACGGTTTCGTGACCAAGCATGCCGTCAAGCAGCGGATCGTCTGCAATTGACGTATCAGCGCGGGGCGATATCGCCCCTCGCCCAATCCTCGCGCGTACGCTGATAGAACTCGTCGAACGTTCCGCGTGCGACAGCGTCCCTGATGCCCTGCATCAGGGACTGGTAGTAAGCGATATTGATCTCGGACAGCAGCATCGCCCCCAGCGTCTCGCCCGCCTTGACGAGATGGTGAAGATAGGCGCGCGCATAGTTGCGCGTCGACGGCCATGAGCTCTCTTCATCGAGCGGGCGCGGATCGTCGGCGTGGCGCGCGTTGCGCAAATTCACCTGACCGAAGCGCGTGAAGGCCACACCATGCCGGCCATTGCGCGTCGGCATCACGCAATCGAACATGTCGATGCCGCGCTTCACCGCTTCGAGGATGTCGTCGGGCGTGCCGACGCCCATGAGGTAGCGCGGCCGCTCTTTCGGCAGCATCGGCGCGGTCTCGTCGAGCATGGCCAGCATCACCTCCTGCGGCTCGCCGACCGCAAGACCGCCGATCGCATAGCCGTGGAATCCGATCTCGACGAGGCCTCGAGCGCTCGCATGACGAAGCTGCGGGATGTCACCGCCCTGCACGATGCCGAACAGCATGTAGCCGTCGGGCGCGCTCTCGAAGGCGCGCTTGGAGCGCTCGGCCCAGCGCAGCGACAGGCGCATCGCGCGGTCGATGTCGTCGCGCTCGGCGGGCAGCCGCACGCATTCGTCCATTTGCATGGCGATGTCCGAGCCGAGGAAGCGCTGCACCTCGATCGAGCGCTCCGGCGACAGCTCGACCTTGGCGCCGTCGATATGCGAGCGGAAGGTGACGGCGTGCTCGCTGACCTTGCGCAGGTCAGCCAGCGACATCACCTGGAAGCCGCCGGAATCCGTCAGCATCGGCCCATTCCAGCCGGTGAACCGCTGCAAGCCGCCGAGGGCTCCGATCCGCTCCGCGCCGGGGCGCAGCATCAAATGATAGGTGTTGCCGAGCACGATGTCGGCGCCTGCCTCGCGCACCTCGCGCCAGTGCATGCCCTTCATGGCGCCGGCGGTGCCGACCGGCATGAAGGCCGGGGTCCGCACCACGCCGTGCGGCGTGGTCAGGCGGCCGGTCCGCGCGGCGCCATCGGCGGCGAGCAGCTTGAAATGATTGGGAAGGTCGGTGTCGGGACGATTCATGGCCGTGCTTATTGCGTGCCGGGCGAGGCCGATCAACCCGCCCGAACCCCAGGATGCCGTCGGACTGGGACAGATTTGACGCGGACTTCATGTTCCGCTCGGCTTGCCAAATAAAACGATACAGTTTAGTTTTAACGCGGGGCTGAACGAGATGCCGCGGTGAATGTTCCGGCGGCCGTATTTGTGTGATCGCCAGCCGCCGACAATGCCCTCCGCCTCATGTTCGACCGAAACGTCCGGCCCTTCGCCTGACCGGATATGGCAGACCGCCGCCCGCCTGACCGGACTTCTGGTCCTTGCCTTAAGTCTGGCGCTCGGCGCGTGCACCTCCCTGCCCCGCACGCCCTATACCGCCGCCGAGGCCGGTGCCTCGCGCGTGCTCGATATCGACGGGCTCCGCCGCTACGCCGACGAGCCGGTCACGAAGTTCAGCTTCGAGAAGGACACCGGCACCGCGACGAAAACCTATCTGGCGCTCTCCGGCGGCGGCGCCGATGGCGCCTACGGCGTCGGCGTGCTCAACGGGTGGACCGCAGCCAGAACCCGCCCCACCTTCTCGGTCGTCTCGGGCGTCAGCACCGGCGGCCTGATCGCGCCGTTTGCATTTCTCGGCTCCCAATATGACGACACGCTGAAGGAGGTCTACACCAGCGGAATCGCGGAGAGCCTCCTGAACGATCCCAGCATCATGCGCGTGCTGTTCGGCTCCGGCCTGTTCGGCAATACGCGGCTGCGCGAGCTGGTCGCTCGCTATGTCGGGCCGGAGATCATGGCACAGGTCGCGCGTGAGAACGCCAAGGGTCGCAGGCTGCTGATCGTGACGACCGATCTCGACACCCAGCGCACCGCGATCTGGGATATGGGCAAGATCGCGGCTGTGGGCACGCCCGAGGCGCTCAAGCTGTTTCGCGACGTGATGGCGGCTTCCGCCAGCATTCCCCTGGTGTTTCCGCCGATCATGATCGACGCCGAAGGCCAGGGCCGCCGGTTTCAGGAGATGCATGTCGATGGCGGCGTGACGGCGCCGGTCTTGACGCTGCCCGACGCGCTGCTGTTCCAGGGCAGTCGCCTGCCCGGCAATGCGAAGATGGAAATCTACATCCTCGTCAACAAGAAGATCGAACGCAACTTCGAGCTCGTCTCCAACAGCACCATCGACGTGGCCTCGCGCAGCCTGTCGGCGATCACCCAGTCGCAGACCCGCTCGATCATCTTCTCGACCTATGATTTCGCCAGGCGCAACCGGCTCGGCTTCCATCTCTCCTACATCGCGCGCGACTATCCGGCGCCCCCATCGGAAGGATTCGACACCGGCTATATGCGAGCGCTTTATCAGTACGGATATGAGAAGGCCGCGTCGGGCGAGGCCTGGACTTCGACGCTGCCGTGACGCGGGTGACGGAACGGCGTCTTATCGAAACCGTTGACGATACGGCCAATTCGGCCAGATTCGCGATGACGCCCCGGCTCCTGCGCGATATAGAGCGAATGACAGGCAACGCGCAGGAATCATTGGGCATGGGATTGACTGCGACCAGATCACGATCGGCAGCGCCACGGCGCGAGGTGCCGAAATCGCGCGGCGGACGGCCGACCAAGACCGCCGCGATCGAGCGCGACCAGCGGCTGATCGAGGTCGCCACCCGCCTGTTCCTCGACCGCGGCTTTGACGCCACCTCGCTCGATGCGGTCGCGGAAGCGGCGCGGGTGAGCAAGCCGACCGTCTATTCCCGCTACGGCGACAAGCGCGGCCTGTTTGCGGCCGTGCTGAGGCGCGAGATCGCGCGCTGGCTTGCACCGCTGTCGGCTGCGGCGGAAACGCAGCTCTCCAGCGCCTCGGACATTTCGGTCGAGCAGCGGCTGGTCGAGATCGGCCGCGAGATGCTGACCTTCACCTGCGGGCCCGATGCCGTCGCCTTCAGCCGCATGATGACGTCACAGGCCATCAACTTCCCCGACGTCGCCAAGCTCGGCAAGGAGGAAGGCTGGCTCAAGGCCGTTGCCACCACGGCGCGCTTCTTCGATCATTTGGTGGCGCAAGGCGCGCTGCACATCGAAGACACCACCATCGCAGCCGAGGTGTTTCTCGACGTCGTCGTCGGTCACACCCACCGCATGGCGACATTCGGAACGGCGCTTGAGATGAAGTCCGCGGAAAAGCGGATGCGCACCGCGATCAAGCTGTTCCTTGTCGGTGCGCTTGGCCCCGCCGATCGCGTCAAGGACGTCGGCAAGGGCCCGCGGCGGCGCCGCTCCCCCCGCTGACAATTCCGTGAGCTGGCGATCTTTCCCCAAGGGGCCGGCGCAACCGCATTGACCAAAACAAAACGATACGGTATGGTTTAGTTATCGGTACGGGCCGCTTTTCACCAGCCCCAAAGAGGTTCGTGCCGCTTCGATCGCCGCGGTGGGTACAGCCCGCCGCGACGCTCCGCGGCCGGCCTTTGCCCAAGGGTCGGCCGCGAATTCTTTACGATCATCCGGCCACTCGCTGGCCGAGGGTTTCGAGCATGACGACAGCCAAACGATGGACCTCGCAACTGCTTGCGATCGCCTTGCCCGCGCTGCTCATCGCGGCCCCGGCAGAGGCAATCGTGAGCACGGGCACGCCGACCGCGCTTCACAGCGACACAGATGGTGATGCTGACGCGGATCGCCAGGCGGTGAGCCGCGAGATCGAACGATTCCGCAGCTCCGCGATCACGATCAGCCAGGCCATGGCGATTGCTGAAGCCCGCCATGCCGGCGCCACCACCGCCGATGTGAGTTTCGACGGCGGCTCGGGCGTGCCGGTCTACCGGGTTAAGACCCTGCACGACGACCGGATCTGGCGCCACACCATCAATGCCGCGACGGGCGAGCTCGTCGGCGGCGAAGCCGCCCTGCCCCTCGCCGAGCTCGACCACGACGACCGCAGCAACCTCTCAGCGCTCGGTGCCATCAGGCACCGCCTTTCCGATGCCGTGCGCGTCGCCGAGCGCGCAGCCTCGGGCAAGGCCATCAGCGGCGGCCTCGTGCGCGAGCGCGGCCGGCTCAACTTCGCGATCGTCGTGATCAGCGGCGACGACCTCAAGGAGGTCATCCTGGAGCCGCCGGGCGCCCGCGCCAAATAGCGGCAGGTCCCTCGCGCGGCCACATTCCCGTCGAAAGGCCATTGACGGGCGCAAAACTCTCCCGCATAAGTCGCCGCCATGTTCGCGACCACCAAACGCACGACCAAAACCACCACGGCCCCAGGGGCCCGGGGAGGCGTGCGCACGTAGGTCGTCGACTTAAACGCATCAGCTCTACCGAAGCCCCGCCCTCGATGGTCCGGGGCTTTTTGTTGTCTAGAACCCAATGGAGGAGAATGTGAGTAACGATCCCGTCGTCGCGATTGTCGGCGTCACCGGTGCGGTGGGCGCCGAATTCATCGCCACCATGGACAAGCGCGGCTTTCGCGTCGGCAAGCTCAAGGCACTCGCAAGCGCCCGCTCGGCCGGCAAGACGGTGTCGTTCCGCGGCCAGAACGTCGTCATCGAGGAGTTGACCGAGCGCGCCTTCGAGGGCGTCGACATCGCCCTGTTCTCGGCCGGCAGCGGCATCTCGAAGAAGTATGCGCCCATCGCGGTCAAGGCCGGCGCCGTCGTGGTCGACAACTCCTCGGCCTTCCGCATGGATCCCAACGTGCCGCTGGTGATTCCCGAGATCAACGCGAACCGCATTCGCGACCACAAGGGCATCATCGCCAACCCGAACTGCGCCGCGATCACCGCGCTGGTGCCGCTCTGGCCGATCCACCAGAAGAATCACATCAAGCGCGTGATCATCTCGACCTACCAGGCGGCAAGCGGCGCCGGCGCAGCTGCAATGGAGGAGCTCGTCGAATCCACCCGCGCCAATCTCAACGGGCAGGTCTATACGCCCAAGGTGATGCCGCACCCCTACGCCTTCAATCTCTTCAACCACAACACCGCTGTTGATCCGGAGACCGGCTACAACGACGAAGAGACCAAGGTGATCAAGGAGACCCGCAAGATCTTCGAGGACGAGAAGATTGCGATCGGCGTCACCTGCGTGCGCGTGCCGGTGCTCCGCGCGCATTGCGAGGCCATCACCTTCGAATGCGAGAAGCCGATTACCGAGGACCAGGTCCGCGCCATCATGGCGCAGGCCCCCGGCGTGAAGGTCGTCGACGATCGCGCCAAGAACTACTTCCCGATGCCGATCGACGCCTCGGGCCAGGACGACGTCCTGGTCGGCCGAATCCGCAAGGACCTCAGCGATCCCTCAGGGCATTCGATCTCGATGTTCGTCGCGGCAGACCAGCTGCTCAAGGGCGCGGCGCTGAACGCGGTGCAGATCGCCGAGCTCTTGCCGCAGCGGGTGATGGCGTAACGCACTCTCTATCCGTCATCGTGAGGTGCTCCCCGTGCAGCGCGAGGCGCTGCACGGGGAGCCTCGAAGGATGCAAGGCCGAGGTGTCGCGGCGGGGTCGACGCCCTTCGAGGATCGCCGAAGAGGCGAGCACCTCCAGCGACAATGGCTTCGCCATTGCGCGGGGGCGACGGTGATGGGTTTGCGCTGGTCGCCTACGTCCCTGCCCGGAACAACAAACACGCATCGCCATACGAATAGAACCTGTACCCGCTCGCAATCGCGTGCGCATAGGCGGCCTTCATCGCCTCGAGCCCGGAGAATGCCGACACCAGCATGAACAGTGTCGATTTCGGCAGATGGAAATTCGTCATCAGGACATCGACCGCGCTGAAGCGATAGCCGGGGGTGATGAAGATCGAGGTTTCGGCCGCGAACGGCTGGATGGTGCCGTCTTCGCTCACCGCGCTTTCCAGCAGACGCAATGACGTGGTGCCGACCGCGACGATGCGGCCGCCATTCTTCTTAGCGGTGTTGAGCCGCTCGGCCGTCTCGGCCGGGATCGTGCCCCACTCGGCATGCATCTTGTGGCCATCGGTGTCGTCGACCTTCACCGGCAGGAAGGTCCCTGCCCCGACATGCAGGGTGACGCGGTTGATGCCAATGCCGCGCGTGCGCAGTGCCTGCTCCAGCGCGGGCGTGAAATGCAGGCCCGCAGTTGGAGCAGCAACCGCGCCCTCGTTCGCCGCGAACATGGTCTGATAGTCCGCAAAATCCTGATCGTCAGGCGTGCGCTTGGAGGCGATGTAGGGCGGCAATGGGGGGCTGCCGAGATCGGCGATGGCCTGATCGAGCGCCGGGCCGTGGAACGAGAACGAGAGCGTCACCTCGCCCTCGCTGCCCTTGACCTCGACTTCGGCGTCGAGGTGGCCGAGCAGGCAGACCTTGCCCTCATTGCCGAAGCGGATGCGGTCGCCGGCTGTGAGCTTCTTCGCCGGCTTCACCAGCGCCTGCCAGCGAGAGCCGTCGAGGCGCTTGATCAGCGTCGCCTCGATCTTCGGCTCGGTCTCGCGGCCGATCCGCCGGCCCTTCAATTGCGCCGCGATCACCTTGGTGTCGTTGACGACGAGTTGGTCGCCGGGCCGCAGCCATTGCGGCAGGTCGGCAATGGTCTGGTCGCGCAGCGCGCCGTTCTCGACCACCAGCATCTTCGCGGAGTCGCGCGGGCTCGCCGGGCGCAAGGCGATGCGCTCGGCGGGCAGGTGGAAATCGAAGAGATCGGTGCGCATGTCGGGTTCAATGCCGTGCAGTCAGACCCTCATGGTCAGGAGGCGCGTCAGCGCCGTCTCGAACCACGAAGGCAAAGCTGCGGCAGCGGGCCCTTCATCCTTCGAGACGCGAGTTCCGCGCTCCTCGGGATGAGGGTCAAGGACTTATCCCTTGTCAGCAGCCATCCGCGCCTTGACGATCTTGTCCGGGTTCTGCACCGGCTCGCCCCGCTTGATCTTGTCGACGTTCTCCATGCCCTCGGTGACCTTGCCCCACACCGTGTACTGGTTGTCGAGGAAGCGGGCGTCGTCGAAGCAGATGAAGAACTGGCTGTCGCCGGAATCGGGGTTGGCGGCGCGCGCCATCGAGGCGGTGCCGCGCACATGCGGCTCCTTGTTGAATTCGGCCTTCAGCTTCTTGCCGGAGCCGCCGGTGCCGGTGCCGTGCGGGCAGCCGGTCTGGGCCATGAAGCCCTCGATCACTCGGTGGAACACGATACCGTCATAGAAGCCTTCGCGGACCAGTTCCTTGATGCGCGCGACGTGGTTCGGCGCGAGGTCGGGCCGCATCTCGATGGTGACAGGGCCCTGCGTGGTCTCGAGGATCAAGGTGTTTTCGGTGACGCTCATGCTCGTCTCTCTTGCGTTGGGGGTGAAGTCTTCCGGTTACGGAACTGGATCGCGAATGGACGCCCCGCAGCGGCGCCGGCCATCGCTTCGGTAAATGGCATCGGGGTGCAGCGTTGCAACGCCTCCATCACCGCGATCCGGTATTGCAGCCGGTCATTGTCGGAGGCCTCCGCGGATTCATAGGTAATCCTCGGATGGCCTAGAATGTTTCCGGCCCGGTTAAAGCTCACGACCACGGTGATGTCGAGTGGCCGAGCCTTGGCGGGCGGCGGCGGCTTCCAGCAGGTGCGCAGATGCCGGAAGACGTCCTGGATGGTGTTGACCTGTGCGTCCTCGGCCTTCGCGCCTGAGACACCGATCAGCAGCACCGCGGCAGCGAGCAGAAGCCTGTTGCCGCAGCGCGCCATCGCGCTTTCCTACTTGATGTCGGAAGCGACCTGCACCTTCACCATCTTGTCGGGATCGGTGACGGTGCCGCTGGCGGAGCCAGGAGGCGCCTTCTTCAGCTTGTCGACGACGTCCATGCCCTGCACGACCTCGCCGATCACGGTGTACTGGCCATCGAGGCTGCCGCCATCCGCGAACATGATGAAGAACTGGGAGTTGGCGCTGTCGACGCTGTCGCCGCGGCGGGCCATCCCCACGATGCCGCGGGCAAAATGCACCTTGGAGAATTCCTGCTTCAGGTTCGGATATTTCGAGCCGCCGGTGCCGTTGAATTTCTCGCCGTCGCCGGTCTGCGCCATGAAGCCGTCCATCACGCGGTGGAACGGCACGTTGTTGTAATAGCCCTCGCGCGCAAGCGTCTTGAGGCGCTCGGCGTGCTGCGGCGCCAGATCGGTGCGCAGCTTGATGACGATGCGGCCCTTGGTGGTGTCGATGACGAGCGCATTGGCCTTGTCGAGATTCCCAGGCAGTTGCTGCGCCATCGCCGGCGCCGCGCCAACGAGCGCGGCAAAGATCGTGGCAAGAATTGCGAGACGACGGATCATGAAAACTCCGGATGAGGTGAGATGAAGACGCGCGCCGTTATCCGGCGAATTTGGCCTTGAGCAGGGTGGCAACGAGCGGCGGCACGAAGGTCGAGACATCTCCGCCCATCCCCGCGATCTGGCGCACCAAAGTGGCGGTGATCGGGCGGACCATGGGAGAGGCCGGCAGGAAGACCGTGTGCACCTCGGGCGCCATGGCCTCATTCATGCCGGCAAGCTGCATCTCGTAATCGAGGTCGGTGCCGTCGCGCAGGCCCCGAATCATAATGGTCGCGCCGTGCTTGCGCGCCGCGGTCACCGACAGGTCGTCAAACGTCACCGCTTCGAGCACGCAGCCGGCCTGGGCCGCAATTGGACCGCAGACGTCCTCGAGCATCTTCAGCCGCTCCTCGGTCGAGAACAGCGGCTTCTTGCCGGGATGGACGCCGATCGCGACCACCAGGCGGTCGCACAGCGGAACGGCATGCCGGACCACGTCCAGATGGCCGTTGGTGATGGGGTCGAAGGAACCCGGATAGAAGGCGATGCGCGGCATGGCCCCCTCCTACCGCGCCCGGCCCGGCCCGGCAAGCCGGGCAGGTTCCTTGTCCGTTTTTCCCTCCCGCTTGCCCGGAAATGTCTGCTGGAGGTGTCGGCAATGCCCGGTTTGTTTCGTCCTGGGGGAGCCACGAAACAAAACAGAGTGCGAACGAAACCATTTCCGGCCTCCGCGAAGACGTCCGGAAACCGGCCGTGGTTACTGATCCGGCCAACGAACGACGGGCCGCGTACTGGGCGTAAGCGGCCGCATCACAGGGGACTGTCAATGATCAAGGCTCTTTCAGCGATCGCTCTGTCTGCGTGTGTTGCCGCGGCCCTCAGCCTCCTGCCCGGCTTTGCCCCCACGGTCGAAGCCAGCGTGCCGCAGCCGCTGGCCAAGAGCGACCGGCTCGATATCCGCACCCTCGGCCGTGACTGCTCGCAGCAGGCCTGGCCGAATTTCGAGGCGTCCTGCCTGCGCCGCGCCGGCACCAGGGCGGATGTCCGCGAGGCCCGCCTCGTGACCGCCGACCGCACGCCGTAGTCGGCCTTGTCAGCTTCGCGTCAGCTAAGCCCCTCAGGATAAACCCCATGGATATTTGCGACGTCCCGTCGCACACTGCGTGATGCTTGCGCCCGTCGGAATGGCCCGCGGTGCGCGATCCCATCGGGGGGGTTGCCATTGTCCAGTACGCCCGCGGTCGCTTCCGGCCATCATCCTGATCCGCTGCCGTTTGCCATGACCATGGGCGCCCTCGGGGTGGTCTATGGCGATATCGGCACCAGCCCCCTTTACGCCTTGAAGGAAGCCGCCAAGGCGGCCGCCCATGGCGGCACGATAAGTCACGACGCTGTCCTAGGGGTTGCTTCGCTGATCCTATGGGCGCTGCTGCTGATCATCTCGCTGAAATATGCGCTGCTGATCCTGCGCGCGGACAATCGGGGTGAAGGCGGCATCGTTGCCCTGCTGGCCCTGCTCCACGCGCGCAACGCCCAACCCGGCACATGGCGGGCGCATCTGCTCGTGGTCGGCCTCGTCGGTGCCGCCCTGCTCTATGGCGACGGCGCGATCACGCCGGCGATCTCCGTGCTCAGCGCCATCGAGGGCCTCAAGGTCGACGCGCCTTCGCTGGCGACGGCGGTCGTGCCCGTGACCGTTGCAATCCTGATCGGCCTGTTCATGATGCAGAAGCAGGGCACCGGCTTTATCGGCCGCATCTTCGGCCCGGTGATGCTGACCTGGTTCGTCGTGCTCGCCGCGCTCGGCATCCACGGTATCGTCAAGCACCCGGCGGTGCTGGCGGCGCTCAGCCCGCTCTATGCTTTCGACTTCCTGATCCACCAGGATTTCCACATCTCCTTCGCCATCCTCGGCGCAGCCTTCCTCGCAGTGACCGGGGGCGAGGCCATGTATGCCGATATGGGCCATTTCGGCCGCCTGCCGATCCGGCTCGCCTGGTTCGCGATCTGCCTGCCGGCGCTGGTGCTGAACTATTTCGGCCAGGCCGCGCTGCTGATCACCGATCCCACGATGATCGAGAATCCGTTCTTCCAGCTCTGCCCCGACGCCCTGCATTATCCGCTGGTCGCCTTCTCTGCGGTCGCGACCGTGATCGCCTCGCAGGCGATCATCTCCGGCGTGTTCTCGCTGACCCAGCAGTCGATTCAGCTCGGCTTCCTGCCGCGGATGCTGATCCGCCACACCACCAGCGATGCGATCGGCCAGATCTACGTGCCCTTGGTGAACTGGCTGCTCGCCGCGGCAACGCTCGGGGCAGTGCTGAGCTTCGGCACCTCGGACGCGCTCGCCGGCGCTTACGGCATCGCCGTGTCGCTGCTGATGGCGATAACGACGCTGCTGGCGGCCCTGGTTGCGATCCAGTGGGGCTATTCACCCTGGCTCGTGGTCGCCGTGAACGGCTTCTTCTTCGTGATCGACGTGATCTTCTTCTCGGCGAATTCGATCAAGCTGTTCGAGGGCGGCTGGTTTCCGCTGCTGCTCGCCGGTCTCGTCGCCTTCCTGATGCTGACCTGGCGCGCCGGCGTGAAGCTGGTCGAAGCAGCACGAGCCCGGCTGCGCCAGCCGGAGGAGGACCTGATCGAGACCGCGGTCAACAAATGCAGGGCCAGGCTGCCCGGAACGGCCGTGTTCCTGGCCTCCGCGCCGCGCGGCGTGCCGCTCGCGCTGACACAGTTCGTCAAGCACAACCACGTGCTGCACGAACGCGTCCTGCTGGTCACCGTGCTGATCGAGGAATTGCCGCACATTCCCGACGAGGAACGCGCAGAGGTGATCGAGATCATTCCCGGCATCACCCGCGTAATCCTGCATTACGGCTTCATGCAGAACCCGACCATCTATGAAGGACTGGAGCTCACTTGCCGCCAGGGCAAGCTGCCCGGCATCGACCTCGCCGAGATCACCTATTACGTCGGCCGCGAGACCATCATCCCGCGCGAGGACGTCCCGGGCATGTGGGTGTGGCGCGAAGGCCTGTTCGCCTTTCTGCAGCGCAACGCCGAACGCTCGGCCGCGTTCTTCGGCGTGCCGACCAAGCAGGTGGTAGAGTTCGGGACGGAGCTGGAGATCTAGGGAATGACGCGTCGCCCGGATGGCGCAGCGCAATCCGGGACTTTTGCCTTGCGAGAACCCGGATTTCGCTTCGCTCCAGCCGGGTTACGGGCCTTCCTACGAGCCGTTCTCGCCGTTGCCGCTCTCCGCCTCTTCCGTGATGTGCTCGACCGAGACGACGTGCTCGTCCTCGGCAGTGTCGAACACGATGACGCCTTGCGTCGAGCGGCCGGCGATGCGGATGCCTTCGACCGGGCAGCGGATCAGCTGGCCCTTGTCGGTGACCAGCATGATCTGGTCGGCCTCCTCAACGGGGAAGGATGCCACCAGGTTGCCATTGCGGTTGTTGACGCTCATGGCGACGATGCCTTTGCCGCCGCGGCCCGTGGTGCGGTACTCGTAGGACGAGGTCCGCTTGCCATAGCCGTTGACGGAGACGGTCAGCACGACCTGCTCCTGCGCCGACATCTCGACATAGCGCTCCTGCGGCAGCTGGAAGCTGCCTGAAGCCTCCTCGGCCTCGGCATCCCCCGGCGCCTCTTCCGAGGCAGCCTCGCCCGCGACAGCGCGGCGCATCTTCAAATATGCCGAGCGCTCGTCCGAGGTGGTCTCGACGTGGCGCAGGATCGCCAGCGAAATCACCTTGTCGCCTTCGCCGAGCGCGATGCCGCGCACGCCCATCGAGGTGCGCCCGGTGAACACGCGCACGTCGGTGACGGGGAAGCGGATGCACTGGCCGCCGGCGGCCGTCAGCAGCACGTCGTCGCGCTCGGTGCAGATCTGCACGTCGACGATCGCCTCGTTGTCGTCGAGCTTCATGGCGATGATGCCGGAGCGGCGGACGTCGACGAAGTCGGACAGCTTGTTGCGGCGGACGTTGCCGCCCGTGGTGGCGAACATCACGTCGAGCTGGCCCCAGGTCGATTCATCCTCCGGCAGCGGCATGATGGTGGTGATGCGCTCGCCCTGCTCCAGCGGCAGAATGTTGATCATGGCCTTGCCGCGCGCGTTCGGCGCGGCCATGGGCAGCCGCCAGACCTTTTCCTTGTAGACCTGGCCGCGCGAGGAGAAGAACAGCACCGGCGTGTGCGTGGAGGCCACGAACAGGCGGCTGACGAAATCCTCGTCGCGGGTCTGCATGCCGGAGCGGCCCTTGCCGCCGCGGCGCTGCGCCCGGTAGGCCGACAGCGGCACGCGCTTGACGTAGCCGGCGTGCGAGACGGTGACGACCATGTCCTCGCGCTGGATCAGGTCCTCGTCCTCGACCTCGCCTTCCTGCTCCATGATCACGGTGCGGCGAGGTGTCGCGAACTCCGCCTTCACCTCGGCAAGCTCGGTCTTGATGATGTCGAGGATACGGGCGCGCGAGCGCAGGATATCGAGATAGTCGCCGATCTCGCCGGCGAGCTTTCCGAGCTCTTCGCCGATCTCGTCGCGGCCCAGCGCGGTGAGACGGGCGAGGCGCAGCTCCAGGATCGCCCTCGCCTGCTCCAGCGACAGGCGGATGGTGCCATCCTCGTTGATGCGATGGCGGGGATCGTCGATCAGCGTGATGATGTCCTCGACGTCGCGCGCAGGCCAGTCGCGCGTCATCAGGGTCTCGCGCGCGGCAGCCGGCGTCGGCGAGTGCCGGATCACCTTGATGATCTCGTCGATATTGGCGACCGCGATGGCCAGGCCGACCTGCTCATGCGCGCGCTCGCGCGCCTTGCGCAGCTTGTACTTGGTCCGGCGGGTGACGACCTGCTCGCGGAAGCCGACGAAGATCGTCAGCATGTCCTTGAGATTCATGGTCTGCGGACGGCCGGAATCGAGCGCGACGGCGTTGACGCCGAAGCTCGTCTGCAGCGGCGTGAACTTGTATAGCTGATTCAGCACGACGTCGGGCACCGCATCGCGCTTGAGCTCGACGACGACGCGATAGCCCTCGCGGTCGGACTCGTCGCGCAGGTCGGAGATGCCCTCGATCTTCTTTTCCTTGTAGAGCTCGGCGATGCGCTCGACCATCGTCGCCTTGTTCACCTGATACGGGATCTCGGTGATGACGATCGCCTCACGCTCTTTCCGGATCGTCTCGAAGTTGACCTTGCCGCGCATCACGATCGAGCCGCGGCCGAGATGGTAGGCGCTGCGGATGCCCTGGCGTCCGAGAATGATGCCGCCGGTCGGGAAATCCGGGCCCGGGATGATGTTGATGAGCTCGTCGATGGTCAGGGACGGATTGTCGATCAGCGCGACGCAGGCGTCGATCACCTCGCCGAGATTGTGCGGCGGGATGTTGGTGGCCATGCCGACCGCGATGCCGCCGGCGCCGTTGACCAGCAGGTTCGGGAACCGCGCGGGCAGAACCACCGGCTCCTTCTCGGAGCCGTCGTAATTGTCCTGGAAGTCGACCGTGTCGTCGTCGATGTCCTCGAGTAGCTTCAGCGCGATCTTGGTCAGGCGGGACTCGGTGTAGCGCATCGCCGCCGGCGGATCGCCGTCGACCGAGCCGAAATTGCCCTGCCCGTCGATCAGCGGCGCGCGCATCGAGAAGTCCTGCGCCATGCGCACCAATGCGTCGTAGATCGCCTGGTCGCCATGCGGGTGGTACTTGCCCATGACCTCGCCGACGGCACCGGCGGACTTCTTGTGCTTCTTGTCCGGGGTGTCGCCGCGATTGTTCATCGCGAACAGGATGCGGCGATGCACCGGCTTCAACCCGTCGCGCGCATCGGGTAGCGCACGCGCCACGATCACGCTCATGGCGTAATCGAGATAGGACTTCTTCATCTCCTCGTAGATGGAAACGGGGCGAATGTCCGAGGGATGCGCCGGCTGGTCGCCGGGCCTGTTGTCGTCGTCAGCCAAGGGGGAATCCGGTGAGTTTTTGTCTGCGAATCATATAGCGCATCGCACCCCTGATAACCACCCTTGTCGGTGCTTCGGGAAGCCTTTTTCCGACAGTTTTTCCAGTGACTTACGCCCTACCCGGCACCGCCCGGCACGAGACCGGAACAAGCGCTGCGAAACCGGCTCTCACGCCCCGAAAATCACCCGGTGCATGACGCGCCCGGGCATCAGCGTGAACAGGCCCGCCACCACCAGCGCACCGGCGAAGATGAAGGTCATCATCCGCCGGTGATCGGCGATGCGATGGGTGTGCGCCCGCCACACCGCCAGCGGCAGAACCACTAGGGTGAAGATCGACAACAAATGGATCGGGCTGAACGGCCCGATGAGGCGGATCTGGTGGATCCAGAACGACGAGGCGGCCACGACCAGCATCAGGACCACCCAGATCCAGCCGATCGAACGGTGCGGCAGCGTACCCTTGGGGGCGGAGAACTGGACGAGGCCGAGCACGAAGGCGGCCATGGCGGCAAAGGCGTGCAGCGGGATTGCAGGCGCGGCCTCAAGCAGCGGCGCAAGGCTCATGCGGGGCTCCCCCTCACAGGTTGAGCGCAACCTATGTGAACAGGATTAACATGAAGTCAATACGGTTCACATCGCGCCTCGCCAACGACTTGAGGCAGCGCGTGAGGCGAACTCGGAAAACCGAGCCGTGCGGGTCAATTGGTAAGAAGTCCCGCCGCTTCACGCGAGCAGGCAACATCCGGCAGCAACTGCTCACCTGCCTCAGAACGGGATATCGTCGTCCATGTCGCTGTTGCGGCCGCCGCCCGCGGCAACAGGACGGCGCGGCGCGCTGCTCACCGGACCGGAGGAGCCGAAGTCACCGCCCGGCTCGTCGCCGAAGCTACCGCCTCCGCCGCCACCACCGCGGCCATCGAGCATGGTCAAAGTCGAGTTGAAACCCTGCAGCACGACCTCGGTCGAATACTTTTCGACACCGCTCTGGTCGGTCCATTTGCGGGTCTGGAGCGCGCCCTCGATGTACACCTTCGCGCCCTTCTTCAGATACTGCTCGGCGACCTTGCAGAGCCCCTCATTGAAGATCACGACGCGATGCCACTCGGTCTTTTCCTTGCGCTCGCCGCTGTTCTTGTCGCGCCACGTCTCCGAGGTCGCGATGCTCAGATTCGCGATCGGCCGCCCGTCCTGCGTGCGGCGGATTTCAGGATCCTTGCCGAGATTTCCAACCAGAATGACCTTGTTGACGCTTCCCGCCATCGCCGCTCTCCACTCCAAATGCTGAATTCGTAAGACTGCATGCGCAGGACCGCACCGCGCCCCGCGGTTCTCTGCAATCTGTTTGACCCGACCCTATACGCTTGCGCGGACCGATCAGCCCATCAGCGCTCGGGTTATCCCCACATATAGCATCGCCTGCCGACTTGTTCGAGATTTGTTCTTTTCGGGTGGATGCGGAATATTGGACCCGGACGGTGCCTGAATGCCTCTAAAATGGCCCGGAACTTTTTCGGGTTCCCTAAATCATCGAAAACCGCTTAACATTCATCCAGTTACATCCACGCACTTGCCTTGAGACTGTTGCATTTCGGAGACGGACTCCGCCTCCCGATTGAGCTAGGGTTGCTTCGGAATGAGTTCATACGGGCGTCGCGCCTGATCGGCCGCTTGGGGGACCCTCAAGAAGCGGACCTTACCCGGGGAGACTGCAATGAATAAGATTTTAATTGGTACAATCGGTGCTGTGGCGTTGGGCCTGTCTGCTCCTGCCAGCGCGGCGGATCTGGCGGCGCGTCCTTACACCAAGGCTCCGCCGCCGGTGGTCGCGACCATCTACGACTGGAGCGGCTTCTACATCGGCATCAACGGGGGCTGGGGCTCCAGCCGCAATTGCTGGGACTTCGTGACTCCAGTGACCGGCACGCTGTTCAACGACGGCTGCCATGACGCAACGGGCGGCACGATCGGTGGTCAGGTCGGCTATCGCTGGCAATCGGCCAATTGGGTGTTTGGCGTGGAAGGCCAGGGCAACTGGGCTGATTTCAGCGGACGCAACATCAGCCCGACCGCGCCAGCTCAGCAGAACCGTACGCGGGTCGATGCCTTCGGCTTGATTACCGGTCAGATCGGCTATGCCTGGAATAACGTTTTGCTCTACGTCAAGGGCGGCGCTGCCGTCGTGGACGACAGATACGACCTCATCGTCGCGCCGGGCTTTGTGGGTGCTGGCACGACCTTCGGTTCGACCAGCGGAACACGCTGGGGCGGAACGGTCGGCGCGGGCATCGAATTTGGCTTCGCTCCGAACTGGTCGGTGGGCTTCGAGTACGATCACATCTTCCTCGGCACCCGCAACGTCGACTTCACCGCGGGCGGATTCTTCATTCAAACCGAACGCGTCCGTCAGGACGTCGATCTCGCCCTCGTCCGCTTGAACTACCGTTGGGGCGGCCCGGCGATCGCCAGGTACTGATCGCCAGCAAGTCTCGTCTGACGAAAGGCCGGCCTCGCGCCGGCCTTTTTGCTGTCTGCGAGCGAACAGGACGATCCGTCAGCGATTATGACGTTTTGCCCCTGTTGTGGCTTTTTGGGTACACAACTTGCGGCTTCGTTCGTGTAAGCACCACGCCAGTAGGACCACAGCGTCCGATGCCCTTCCGTTCACGGAAGGCAAGAAGAGAAACTGGGACTGGGATTTAAGTTGAAAATGAAGAAGGTTTTGTTGGCTTCGGCCTGTTTGTTCGCTCTGGCTGCCCCCGCGTCGGCGGCTGATCTCGCGGCCCGCCCGTACACCAAGGCTCCGGTGGCTGTGGCTTCGGTCTACAACTGGACCGGGTTTTACATCGGCGCCAACGCCGGTGGCGGCTCCAGCCACAATTGCTGGGATACGACCGCTGTTGTCGGCGTGGCCGTCCCGGTCACAGCTGAAGGTTGCCACGGTGCGACCGGCGCAATCGTCGGCGGCCAGATCGGCTATCGCTGGCAGTCCGCCAGCTGGGTGTTCGGCCTCGAGGCACAGGGCGATTGGGCAGACCTGAAGGGCTCGAACACCAGTTCGCCCGCCGCCTTGTTCCCGCTGGTGAACAACACCAAGATCGATGCTATTGGCCTCTTCACCGGTCAGGTGGGCTACGCCTGGAACAACGTGCTCTGGTACGTGAAGGGCGGCGCGGCCGTCACCCACATGGCCTAATCGCACGCGCGAGACTGAGGCAGAATGTTCTCCTCAGTGCAAAAGAGGAGCATGTGATGACGCTTTATGTTGGTTTGGACGTATCGCAAAAGGAAACGGAGATTTGTGTCATCGACGGTGACGGTCGGCGCACTTGGCGGGGCAAATGCTCCTCGGAACCGGAGTGCATCGCAATGGCGCTGCGCGAGCACGCTCCAGACGCAGTTCGGGTCGGCATGGAAACCGGGCCGCTGGCGATCTGGCTTTGGCATGGGCTGCGCGCTGTCGACGTTCCAATCGACTGCATCCACGCGCGCCATGTCGCGGCGGCGCTCTCGCTACAAGTTAACAAGACGGACGTGAACGATGCATTTGGGATCGCGCAAGTGGTGCGCTCCGGTTGGTACCGGCCCGTCGCCATCAAGAGCCTGCAGAGCTGTCGTATCCGAGCCCTGCTCTCAGCCAGAAGCGAACTCGTTGCGATTCGTACGACGCTTTACAATCAAATTCGTGGTCTACTGAAGACCTTCGGCGTGGTGCTCGCAGCCGGTAAGGGCGGAACGTTCGAGCGCGCAGTGCTCACGCGATGTCCGGCGGACCCCTTGATCCGAAGCGCCATTGACGCGCTGCTTGAGGCTTGGCGTGTTGCGGGAGAGCGCAGGCAGAGGCTCGATTCGCAACTTCTACGTCTCGCGCGCTCCCATGAGGCCTGCCAGCGCATGATAACGATCCCCGGTGTAGGCGCGATTACTGCATTGACGTTCACGACGGCCATCGACGATCCTAACCGCTTCTCCCGATCCACCGATGTCGGAGCGTTTCTCGGCCTGACACCTCGGCGCTATCAATCCGGCGAGGTCGATATCTCTGGCCGGATATCCAAGTCAGGCGACCGCATGGCCCGAAGCCTTCTGTTCGAGGCGGCCAACGCGCTCATGACGCGCGTGCGCAAAGATAGTGCACTCCGCCGTTGGGGGCAGCAATTGATGGCTCGGATCGGGTCGCGAAAGGCGAAGGTCGCCGTGGCGCGCAAACTCTCCATCATCCTGCATCGTATCTGGCTGGATGGCACGGAGTTCGCAGCTGCGCCGGCTACCTGAGCCTAGCTAGCTAAGCCAATATCTCTGTAGATCGTCCTGGAAGGACGCTGGCTGGATTATCCCGTAACTTCTTGGGCGGCTTCAGACCGCGGGAATCACATGGGGAGATCCACTGGCGAGGGCCATGATGAGGCGGCACATTCTTCCGACCTCGAAGACGACAAGGTCCGGTACCCAGGGCAGTTGACAGCGATTAGACGACAACAAGTTCAGCGGCACTCTGGCCGGCGTCACGTTCGACACCGCCAACGAAACCCGTTGGGGCGGCACCGTCGGCACCGGCATCGAGTTCGGCTTCGCTCCGAACTGGTCGGTCGGAGTCGAATACAACCACCTGTTCATGGGCAAGCACACCGATACCTTCACCTTCCTCGGCGTGAACACCCGCAGCGACAGCATCAAGCAGGACGTGGACATGGCCACGGTACGCTTGAATTACACCTTCGGCGGCCCGATCGTCGCGAAGTACTAAGCTTCGTCTCCGACGCTCTTGCGTTTCGAAAGGCCGGCCCGCGCCGGCCTTTTTGTTTGGCGGCACGCCCCAGCGCAGTTCCGCACGCCCTGCTGCTGCCAGATGCCGCCAGCACGCCAACATTCCGTTGACGATTCGCAACTCCCTCTGGAAATCCGCCTCCGTTCTTCCTACGTTCGCTGCCATACCCATCGGCGCCGATCCCGGTTCCGGGCGCAGCGCGCCTTTTTTATTGGCGCGATCGCGCACCTTTGGGCTTCCTTGAGGGCAACTCGGATGGATGAAGTGATCAAGGCGAAGCGCCAACAACAGAACGCGGGCTCGAGCCTGCGCGCAATTACGATCCGCGGCGCGCGCGAGCACAACCTCAAGAACATCGACGTCGAGATCCCCCGTGACAAGCTCGTGGTGTTCACCGGCCTCTCCGGCTCCGGCAAGTCCTCGCTCGCCTTCGACACCATCTATGCCGAGGGCCAGCGCCGCTACGTCGAATCGCTGTCGGCCTATGCACGCCAGTTCCTGGAGATGATGCAGAAGCCCGACGTCGACCAGATCGATGGCCTGTCGCCGGCGATCTCGATCGAGCAGAAGACGACCTCGAAGAACCCGCGCTCGACCGTCGGCACCGTCACCGAGATCTACGACTACATGCGCCTCCTGTGGGCGCGCGTCGGCGTTCCCTATTCGCCGGCCACCGGCCTGCCGATCGAGAGCCAGACCGTCTCGCAGATGGTCGATCGCGTGCTGGCGCTGCCCGAGGGCACGCGCCTCTATCTGCTCGCCCCCGTCGTCCGCGGGCGCAAGGGCGAGTACCGGAAAGAGCTCGCCGAATGGCTCAAGAAGGGCTTCCAGCGCGTCAAGATTGACGGCACCTTCCACGAGCTGGCGGAAGCCCCGACGCTCGACAAGAAATTCCCGCACGACATCGACGTCGTGGTCGACCGCATCGTGGTGCGTCCCGACATCGGCCAGCGCCTCGCCGAGAGTTTTGAGACCGCGCTGAAGCTCGCCGACGGCCTCGCCGTCATCGAGTTCGCCGACGCGCCGGCGGCCGCAGCGACGGAGGAGAAAAAGAAGACCGCAAAGATCCACGACAAGAGCGGGCCCGAGCGCATCCTGTTCTCGGAAAAGTTCGCCTGCCCCGTCTCCGGCTTCACCATCCCGGAGATCGAGCCGCGGCTGTTCTCGTTCAACAACCCCTACGGCGCCTGCCCCGCCTGCGGCGGACTCGGCGTCGAGCAGCACGTCGACGAGGACCTCGTCATCCCCGACAAGGAGCTGTCCCTGCGCAAGGGCGCGATCGCGCCCTGGGCCAAGTCCTCCTCGCCCTATTACGAGCAGACGCTGACCGCGCTCGGCAAGCACTACAAGTTCGCGCTCGACACCAAGTGGAAGGACCTCGCCAAGAAGACCAAGGACGCGATCCTCTACGGCTCCGGGGAGGACGAGATCAAGTTCTCCTACCAGGACGGCGTGCGCTCCTACGACACCAAGAAGCCGTTCGAGGGCGTCATCACCAACATCAACCGCCGCTATCGCGAAACCGAAAGCGAATGGGCCCGCGAGGAACTGGCGAAGTATTTCCACGACGTGCCCTGCGAGGGCTGCAAGGGTTTTCGGCTCAAGCCCGAGGCGCTCTGCGTCAAGGTCGGGGCTAAGCATATCGGCGAGATCTCGGAGCTGTCGGTCAAGAAGGCCGGCGAGTGGTTCGAGACCGTGCCGGAGGCGCTGAACAAGCAGCAGAACGAGATCGCCGGCCGCATCCTGAAAGAAATCCGCGAGCGCCTGACCTTCCTGCTCGACGTCGGCCTCAACTATCTCACCCTCTCCCGCTCCTCCGGCACGCTGTCCGGCGGCGAGAGCCAGCGCATCCGCCTGGCCTCGCAGATCGGCTCGGGCCTGACGGGCGTGCTCTACGTGCTGGACGAGCCCTCGATCGGCCTGCACCAGCGCGACAACGCCCGCCTGCTCGACACTCTCAAGAGGCTGCGCGACCTCGGCAACACCGTGGTCGTGGTCGAGCATGACGAGGACGCCATCCGGCTTGCCGACTACGTGCTCGATATCGGTCCCGGCGCCGGCATGCATGGCGGCAACATCGTCGCCGAAGGCACGCCTGCCGAGATCATGCGCAACCCGAAATCGCTCACCGGCAAGTACCTGACCGGCGAGCTCGAGGTCGAGGTCCCGGAGCGGCGCCCGCCGAACCACCGCCGCACCATCAAGGTGGTCAACGCGCGCGGCAATAACCTCAAGAACGTCACCGCCGAGATTCCGCTCGGCCTGTTCACCTGCGTCACCGGCGTCTCCGGCGGCGGCAAGTCGACGCTGCTGATCGACACGCTCTACCGCGCCATCGCGCGCAAGCTGAACGGCGCCAGCGAAGGCGCCGCGCCGCACGACCGCATCGAGGGCCTCGAGCACATCGACAAGATCATCGATATCGACCAGTCGCCGATCGGCCGCACCCCGCGCTCGAATCCGGCGACCTATACCGGCGCCTTCACGCCGATCCGCGAATGGTTCGCCGGCCTGCCCGAGGCGAAAGCGCGCGGCTATGAGCCCGGCCGCTTCTCCTTCAACGTCAAGGGCGGCCGCTGCGAGGCGTGCCAGGGCGACGGCGTCATCAAGATCGAGATGCACTTCCTGCCCGACGTCTACGTCACCTGCGACGTCTGCAAGGGCAAGCGCTACAACCGCGAGACGCTGGAGGTCCTGTTCAAGGGCAAGAGCATCGCCGACGTGCTCGACATGACCGTCGAGGAAGCCGCCGAATTCTTCAAGGCGGTGCCGCGCGTGCGCGAGACTTTTCAGACCCTGCACCGGGTCGGCCTCGACTACATCCACGTTGGCCAGCAGGCGACGACCCTCTCGGGCGGCGAAGCCCAGCGCGTCAAGCTGGCAAAGGAGCTGTCCAAGCGCGCCACCGGCCGTACGCTCTACATCCTGGACGAGCCCACCACCGGCCTGCACTTCCACGACGTCAAGAAGCTGCTGGAGGTGCTGCACGAGCTGGTCGCGCAGGGCAACACGGTCGTCGTCATCGAGCATAATCTCGAAGTCATCAAGACCGCCGACTGGGTCATCGACCTCGGCCCCGAAGGCGGCGACGGCGGCGGCGAGATCGTCGCCTGGGGCCCGCCGGAGGACATTGCGAAAGCGCCGCGGAGCTACACAGGCAAGTTTTTGGAGCCGGTGCTGAAGAAGGCGAGGAAGCCGAAGCGGCGGAGCACGAGCGAGGCGGCGGAGTAGTGCAGCCTCAGACTCCCTATTCCCTCGCCATCTTCGACCTCGACGGCACGCTCGCCGACAGCTTTCCCTGGTTCCTGCGCACCATCAATGACGTCGCCGATCGCTTCGGCTTTCGGCGCGTCGCCCACGAGGAGATCGAAGAGCTCCGGCATGCTTCGAGCCGCGAGATCCTTACCCGGCTCGAAGTGCCGCTGTGGAAGCTGCCGGCGATCGCCCGGCATGCGCGGCGGCTGAAGGCGGAAGCAGCAGCTGAGATTTCGCTGTTTGCTGGCGTCGAGGCGATGCTGCGGACGCTGGCCGACAACGGCGTGCAGCTCGCGCTGGTGACCTCCGACAGCGAGGCGAATGCCCGTGAGAAGCTCGGCGAGGCCGCGGCGTTGTTCGCGCATTACGACTGCTCGGCATCGCTGTTCGGCAAGGCCGCGAAATTCCGCCGAGTCGTTCGCCGCGCCGGCGTGGAGCCGAACCGCGTCATCGCGCTCGGCGACGAGGTTCGCGACATCGAGGCGGCGCGCACGGTCGGTATTCCCTGCGGCGCGGTCAGCTGGGGCTATGCGGCGCCGGCGGCCCTGCGGGCGCTGGGGCCGGATCACGTGTTTGAACGGATGGACGATATTGCATCGACGCTGTGCCCCGGTGCCGTAGCCCGGATGAGCGAATCGATATCCGGGAACGCCTGGGGATGAGGTCTGCTCTGTCCCGCATGTCGCTCCGCTCATGCGGGCTACCGCCCCCTCCATCGGCTTCACTTGTATGCCGCTGTGCAGCTTCTCGTAGCGCAATTTTCGCACAGTGGACCGCGCGGGTGCCAGCCGGCACCCGGCCTTCCCTGCGCCCGCGGCACTTTTGAGGGCGGCAACTGAAGCAAAGCTCGGGCAGAACTCGCCGCGAGAACGGGAAAGTGTGTCAGCGACTTCGAAGGCCCGGATGGAAGGGAAGCATGTCGCCCAAACCGTCATTGCGAGCGCAGCGAAGCAATCCAGATTGTCTGTGCGCAGGGCTTCTGGTTGCTTCGCTGGTATGACGTCAAAAACGGCCAGAGCATCGGTCAGGGACAATCCCCTTTGCTCAACCTCTTCCAGGGATCAGGCTCAGGGATAAGTGACTCTACGTACCTGGCCATTGCCAAACTACGATCTCACTGATGATCGTTCGCCGAGATTAGCTCAACACTTCGAGCACCAATTCCATGGTCATCAGCACGGGATTGTCGCCACGGATCAGACGGCCCTCCGCGATGCGGCCGGTATAGTCGATCAGCGCAACGTCGATTGCAGCCTCCAGCGCCCCGGGCCCGGGCGCAATCGCCCCGGCCGTGATCGCGAGCTCCGTCGCGAACGGCTCGGTCACGCCGCCATGGGTGAAGCGAGCGCCGATGGTCGAGCCGACGCCGCCATGAATCTTCGCCCGCGCGATGCCGTGTGCACCACAGAAGTCTTCGAGACAGAAGGCAAAATCCTGATTGGGTCGCAGGCGGAGCGCGAAGGCGCGGCTGCTCGTACGCGCGCCGGTGCTCGCAGCCGGGACCGGTCCGAACAGCTTAAAATTGGTCTCGGGATCCGGCGCGGCCGTGAACATCGCACCGTCAAGGCCGAAAGCCTCGACCTCGAACGGCTCTGCGATGATGGTCTCGTCCGGCAGCATGTGGCCGCCGCTTGCCTTGCCGTCGGCCTCGGTCCAGAGCCCATGGCAATGAAAGAACGGCGCGCCCTCGCGCATACCGAGCGTCATGCTGCCGAGCTTCGTGCGCGTGATGCCTTCGGGCCGATAAGTGTCGCTGTAGAACGCGGCATTCTCGCCGGTCTTCGACAGCGCCGGCATGACATAGCCGAACGGCCCGAGCGCGCCGCGGCGGAAATTCAGCACACCGCCGGCAAAGCCCTCCGCCGCAAGGCCGCGCCGCGCAGCTTCCAGCAGCGGCAGGCCGGCTTGAAGCGTGAAGGAGAAGGCGCGCCCCCTCGCCTCCACCCATTGGATGCGCTCAGCGACGGGCGCGCCGGGCTGCTTGATACTTCGCATCACCCGCGCTCAGCCTGCCTTGGTCTTGTCGAAGTCGAGCAGCCCCCGCGCCTCGAGCTCGTCGCGCACCATCCGCTTCGGCACCTTGCCGTAGCCGGATTTCGGCAGCGCTTCCCAGAAGAAGAAGCGCTTCGGCATCTTGTAACGCGGCACTTTCGACAACAGGAACGCCGCCATCTCGGCCTCGCTCACCGCCTTCGCGCCTTCCCGCGCTACGCAGACGGCAACTCCGACCTCGCCCCAGGTCGCGTCGGGCACGCCGAGCACCGCGACTTCGCCGACCGCGGGATGGGTCAAGATCTTCTCCTCGATCTCGCGCGGATAGATGTTGGAGCCGCCCGAGATGTACATGTCGGAGGCGCGGCCGGTGATGTAGACAAACCCCTCCTCGTCCATATGGCCGAGATCGCCAGTGCGGAACCAGCCGTTGCGGAACGCCTTGGCGTTGGCTTCGGGGTTGTCGTAGTAGCCGGCGAATACCGCAGGTCCGATCACGCAGATCTCGCCGCTCTGGTTCGCCTCGAGCTCGCGGCCCTCGTCATCCTGGATCGACACCTGCATGCCGGTGCGCTCGAAGCCGCAGGTGCCGATCTTCGCATGCGGGCCATCCTCGGGATCGTGCAACGCTGCCGGCAGCACGGTGATGTTGCCGGTGACCTCGCCGAGGCCAAAATACTGCACGATGACCTTGCCGAGCTTCTTCAGCGCCGCCTTCTGGTCCTCGCGATACATCGGCGCGCCCGCATAGATCACCTGTCGCAGCGAGGAATGATCGTATTTGTCGGCGGCGGGATGCTCGACCATCATCTTCAGGATGGTCGGCACCGTGAAGAGATTGCTGACGCGGTGCGCCTCGATCAGGCGGAACGCCTCGTTGATGTCGAATTTCTCCGTCGGCAGCAGCACGGTACGCACGCCGCGTGCGGTCTGCACCAGTTGGTGCACGCCGGCGCCGTGCGAGAGCGGTGCCACCACCAGCGAGGCATCCACCTCGGTCACGCCCGGGGTGAGATCGGCCAGATGGTTGGTGATGACAAATCCCATCTGGCCGTGGGTCAGCACCGCCGCCTTGGATCGGCCGGTGGTGCCGGAGGTGAAGAAGAACCAGCAGGGATCGTCGTGTTCGACCTCGACATTGGCGACGTCAGCGCCGGCTTGCGCGGCAATGGCATCGGCCACCGAGCGCTCACCGAACGTGGCCTTGCCGTCGAGGCTCCAGGTGAATTCCAGCACGCCGCCGTTCACCGCCGCCGCATGCTCGGGAAAATCGACGTGGCACAGAAACGCCTTCGCGCCGGAAGCCTCTGCGAGATAGGTGACCTCATCCGGCATCAGGCGGAAATTGGTGGGCACCCAGACCGCACCCAGCCGGAACGCGGCGAACATCGAGAAGAACATCTCGTCGCCGTTCTTGGAATGGACGAGGATGCGGTCGCCTTTCGTGACGCCGCGTGCCGCCAGCGCCGCGGCCAGCGCCGAGACCTGCGCGTCGATCTCGCGCCAGGTCCACGACCTGGCACCCCAGACGAAACCCGGACGCGTCCCGTGCCGCCGCGCATTCTGGGTCAGCATATAGGCGAGATTCATGACGCGGCGGGACATGCGCAGGGGCTGCATCGCGTTTCCTCTTCGGGCGCGGACGGCGCCCAAGCCGCCCGCTTGAGCCCATTTATCGCCATCGCCGGGGCCCCTGCAAGACCGCCCGCCGCACACCTGTCCTATGGTTGCCTGAACGCGAATGGGCTTGCCGTGATCGCCTTCTCCTTGGAACAGGCCTGCGCACCAAAACCGCCGCAATAGCTCCCATGCAGATCAAATCGGACAACGCGCGCGGCGCCGCGCTTCATGGGCGGCGCCAAAATCTCGTAGCTGCGGACATAGCCGTCGAACACCGGACGCACGCTGCCATCCGGCAGCGCGACCAGGATGTTCAGGACGCAGCCGCCGGTTCCGCAATAGGTGGTCGTGCGTTCGCCGCATTTGGTGTCGCGGAAATCGACGATGTAATCGTCGCGGCCGTCGCCGGTCAGGTCGACCTTGCGCACCGTATCCGGCGCAAAGCTCACCGCGCCGCCGCCCTGGCTGTCGCATTCCTCATTGGCATAACGCAGCGCCTCCTGAACGCCGGGCGGATAGTCGGCCGGATCGAGCGGTTTTGCGTCGTCGGCGCGCGCAGTGGTCGAAAACAGCGCAAGCAAGAGGATCACGCATCTCATCTGCGTTGGTCGTGCGCCGGACTGCGATCGTTCAAGGAATATTGAACATGATCGGCGCAACCTCGCTCAGTTCTCGCGTACAGAGTGCCGCATCATGTCAAAGCGTCCGCCCTCCTCGTCTTGTCGCTGGCGCTCGCCGGATGTGCCGTCGCCCCGCAAGCGCATCTGGCCCCCGATCCAGCCTTCAAGCCTGCACGCTATGCCTGGGATGGCGCCGGCGAGGATCCCAATCGGTCACGCGCTGCCTCCGCAGCATCGCGTACGACACGTGCCGCGCTTGCGTCGGAGCGTAACGGCTCGCAAGCCGGCCTTCAGCCCTATTCGAACGAATGGTGGCAGGCGCCGGACGGTATCGAGGCCGAGCAGGACGCCAGGATCAATCGCTCCCTCGTCATCTGCCGCGGCTGCCTCCATCCGCAGCCGCAGGCAGAAGATTCCAGGCTCGCCAAAGCAAGCGATTGAACCGAACTGCCTACGCCACGGTCTACAGAGATGCGCCCGGCCCACCGCCGTGCGCCATCATCTCACGGACATCTCATGCTCAGCCGTCGCTCCTTCGTCGCCGCCGCTCTGCTCGCCGGCATCGCCCCGGCATTCGCCGAGCCCCCCGCCGCAAGCGATCCGCTCGCCATTCTGACTGCGATCTACACCCGTGCTGCAAAGGGCAAGGGCGATGGCGGCGGCGCCTTCATCATCGAGAACAAGGCGGCCAAGGCCAAATATCTCTCCAAGGGCCTGGTCGGGCTGTGGAAGGCCGATGCGCATACGCCGAAGGGCGACGTCGGGCCGATCGATTTCGATCCGGTCACCAATTCGCAGGAACCGGACGTGAAGTCGTTCAAGCTGGAGTCCGAGAAGATGGAGGCGGACAAGGCGACCGTCGCGGTGACCATCACCGGTCATCGCAACGACCGGAAACCTGCCGACCTGATCGTGCGTTACGACTTCGTGCGCGAGGCGGGTAGCTGGCGGATCGACGACATCAGGGGCGCCTCCGACGGCGAAGCCTGGTCGACCCGCAAGATGTTGACGGACTCGCTCAAGAGCTGACCGGAGACAACATGAGCGATGTCATCGACAACAAAGCCGACCACCGCTTCGAGCTCGAGGTGGAGGGCCACCTCGCGACCGAGCATTACAGGCTCGACGGCCATGTCATTACCTTCGAGCATACCGAGGTGCCGAAGGAGCTCGGCGGCAAGGGCGTCGGCTCAAAGCTGGTGCAAGGCGCGCTCGACCAGGTCCGCGCCGCCGGACTGAAGCTGATCCCGCAATGCCCGTTCGTGAAGGCGTGGATCGACAAGCACCCCGAGTATCAGGATCTGGTGAAGCGATGAGCGCAGGCCCGGCCGTAGCCGGGCCGGTCCGCCGACATCTGTGGTCTATTGCCCGTGCTTGAGCATGTCCTGGTCATTCAGATCCCAGTCCTGCCACAGTAGCAGCACGCCGAGAAGCACCACCGCCGCGCCGAGGCTCGTGTGATAGATGCGCAGGAACCCTTCACCGGAATAACCGAGGGTATAGGGCGAGGCGATGAGCCACAACCCGACCAGGATCGTCGCCACTTCCTGCCAGCGTTGCAGCGCCACGTATTCGAGCTGGCTGATGCCAAACACGATCAGGCCAACTGCGACCGCATTCAGGATGATCATCGAGTCTCCGACGATTGCGGGCTGATCCTGGATGGGAAACCACGGCGAGACGACAATCAATGCACCCAGCAGCATTCCGGACCAGTCTTCCCATGTGCGATGAGTATTCAAAAAACCAAAGTCCGACATCGTACCCTCCTCTGACAGAGGCACACGTCGGCGGCTGGCGATCACGACTTCCGAATGTCTGGCGACCCTGCCTGCCGCATTCGGACGTATGTCCTGGGAAACACGTGGGAACCGCCGGTCTCCGCGCAAGAGCGGGAGCAAGGATTTTTCGATGACCGCGCGATATTCGCCCGTCATCAGCTCATATCGCACCGCAGCTAGAGCGCTAGCACGATGGCCTGGTCGTAATCGGCGATGGCCCGATCGTAATCGCGCCTGAAGCTGTAGACGCCGCGGTTGTCGTAGGCGCAGGCATAGTCCGGTGCGAGCCTGACCGCAGCGTCGAGATCGGATAGCGCCGCATCGAACTCGCGCTTCTCGTGAAGCCATGGCCGCGATTGCAATAAGCGCCCGCGAGCCTGCGGCCGGTCTCGCTCCCGGCGTCAATGACGCTCGAGCAGGCCGTGATCCGCTGGTCCGGCGTGCTGGTCCGCCCGACGCACGCCTTTCCAAGCCGGACTGCCTTCGACCGCAGCCAGCACCGGGACCGTCGAAGCGAGCGCTGCGGGCAAGGCCATGACGCTGAGCGTGGCACGCATTTTCCGGATATCTCCCCTGCGGCAACCTTCCTTGGTCGCATCTTGGCAAGGGCCGGTTCAGGCGCCTAGATCAGAGGCCGACATCGGTTGGGAAGGATTTCGCATGGCGGCAGTGGTACGCGACAACAAGGACAAGAGGCGCTTCGAGCTCGATCTCGGCAGCGAGATCGCCTTTGCCAATTACCGGCTGACGCCGTCGGCGGTGATCATCACCCATACCGAGACGCCGCGCGCACTGCGCGGCCGCGGCATCGCCTCCGAGCTGGTCAAGGGTGCGCTGGATCTGATCCGCCGCGACGGCAGGAAGGTGATCGCCGGCTGCGGCTTCGTCGTCGACTATCTGGACAAGCATCCGGAGGATGCGGACCTCGTCGCCTGAACGCAAAAGGGCCCGCGCGGATCGCGGGCCCTTCGACGACCGAGAATCGGTCAGTGCTTGATCTCGGGCGGCAGCTTGCCGCCATTGGCGGCGAGCTTGGACATCACCTGCTTGTGCAGCCACACGTTCATACTGGCCGAGTCGTTCATGTCGCCGCTATAGCCGAGCTCCTTGGCGAGGTCCTTGCGCGCGGCCAGGCTGGAATCGATGTCCAGCGCCTTCATGAGGTCGACGATCGAGGTGCGCCATTCCAGCTTCTCGCCCTTGTGCGCGGCGACCGCAGCGTCGACGATTGCCGCAACATCCACCGTAGCGGTGGGCGCGGCGGCAGGCGCTGATCCGGCCGGGGCGGCGCTGGCGGGCGCGCTAGCTGACGGTGCGCCGCCTGCGGGGGCGGCGGAAGCCGAGTGGCTGCCGAAGATCGCGCCCATGATTTTCCCGAAAATGCTCATGTCTGCTCCCCGAAAAGGATCCGTTGGAAGGCCTTGAGTGGCACTTATAGACGAAGTTACTGCGTTGCGCCCGCGAAGTTCTGCGAACGGACAACCAGCATGAGCTTATCTGCGGCGAAATGACGGCCGAATGACACCGGCCAGGTTGCATTGCGGCATCAAATTTCACCCAAGCGTGCGGGACAGGACTCGGAATTGAGAGTAGCCTTCCAGTTCAACTCGCGATCCCGTCCGGAATTCGCGTCTGGTTGGAATCGCGAAACTCAGAGAAGAGCGGCCGCTTGCGCCGTTTGCCGGCGCCGAGTGCGGCTGCCCGGCAAGGGAGCTAGCGACCATGGCGACACTTTATCAGGGCAATGTCCCCACGATGGCCCAGCCCACTGATGCGGCTGGACCAGTCATTCGAACCATTCACCTGTCCGATCTGCACGAGGCGCTCCGGCGCGGCTGGGAGGATTTCAAGGCGGTTCCGAGCCACGCCATCATCCTGTGCGTGATCTATCCGGTGCTGGGCCTCGTGCTCGCCCGCGTGGTGATGGGCTATTCCGTCCTGCCGCTGCTGTTTCCGCTGGCCGCCGGCTTTGCCCTGATCGGCCCGTTTGCAGCCCTCGGCCTCTACGAACTCTCCAGCCGACGCGAGCGAAATGAGGAGGCCAGCGCCTGGGATGCCATGGAGGTGCTGCGCTCGCCTTCGTTCGGCGCGATGCTCGGCCTCGGCACGCTGCTGCTCGCGCTGTTCGTGACCTGGGTTGCGACCGCGCAGGCGATCTATGTCGCAGCGTTCGGCTATGAGGGCGTCACCGGCATCTCGGATTTCCTGACGCGCGTGCTGACGACCCAACAAGGCTGGTGGCTGATCGTGGTTGGCTGCGGCACCGGATTTCTCTTCGCCATCGCCGCGCTCTGCCTCAGCGCCGTGTCGTTCCCGCTCATGCTCGACCGCCATGCCGGCGCCTTCGAGGCCATGGTGACCTCGCTGCGCGTCGTCGCCAGGAACCCGGTGCCGATGGCAGCCTGGGGCCTGATCGTCGCCGTGCTGCTTGCGCTCGGCACGATCCCGGCGTTCCTCGGCCTCGCCGTCGTCATCCCCCTGCTCGGCCACGCCACGTGGCATCTCTACCGTAAGGTGATCGTATCCGATCCCGGCGCGCGGCCCGTACCGCCTCCGCCGCATCGTCCGCGCAAACCGGCCGCCGACTTCCCCGCCAACCTCTTCCCGTGGCGGGACGCTTAACGATCTCGTGACATCCCATCCTGCCGATCCTGCTCAGCTCCGCGCAGGATCGGCCTGTCATGCGCCTTGCTTTGGCCGCGGTTACAATCAAAATTGGCTCCGACGGTCAGATCACTTCACGGAATCCATTTCATCTGATGACCCCGACGATTTCTCGTCTCGCTCTCGCAGCCCTCGCCCTCTCCGCGTCAATCCTGTCCGCCCAGCCAGCACTTTCCGTTGTTGCCTGCGGCTCGGGCAATTTCGAGGCTTGGCTTGCGGATTTCAAAGCCGATGCCGCGGCCAAGGGAATCTCGCAGCAGGCTATTAACGCCGGGCTAGCCGGCGTAACGCTCGATCAGGGCGTGCTGAACCGTGACAAGTCGCAAAAGGTCTTCACCCAGACCTTTGAAGAGTTTTCCGGCCGCATGGTGCCGCCGCGCATGACGCGCGGCTCCAACATGATGAAGCAATACGGCTCGGTGCTCTCGCGCATCGAGCAGACCTATGGCGTCCCGGGCGAGGTGCTGGTCGCGATCTGGGGTCTGGAGACCGATTTCGGCGTCAACACCGGCAAGTTCGCTACCATCCGCTCGCTGGCGACGCTGGCTTACGACTGCCGTCGCTCCGAGCAATTCCGCGCCGAGCTGCTGGATGCGCTGCGCATCGTCCAGCGCGGCGACCTCGCGCCCGCCGACATGAAGGGCGCATGGGCCGGCGAGCTCGGCCAGACCCAGTTCATGCCGTCGTCCTGGATGAAATATGCCGTCGACTTCGACGGCAACGGCAAGCGCGACCTGCTGCACAACGCGCCCGACGTGCTCGCCTCCACCGCCAATTATCTCGCCGGCTATGGCTGGCAGAGGGGTAAGGATTGGCAGCCAGGCAGCCCGAACTTCGCGGTGCTGCAGCAGTGGAACAAGAGCGAGGTCTATTCCAAGACCGTCGCCTATTTCGCCACCCAGCTCGCACGCGCTCCTTAAAATCGCAGGCGGCAAAACGCATGGGCCGATCGCAAGGCGACCGGCCCTCGCTTGGGTGCGTTTTTGCCTACCCTTTACTTGCCCATGGTAGCTTGCATCGCCTTGTTCAGATGCGCGCCGCACGCACCCATTTTGCCGTTGAGCAGCGCGTCCTGCGCCGCCGCGATCTCCTTCTGCGCGACGAACTTGCTCTCGCCGTCGGCCATGTTCTCGATCGCGGTCTCCGTCTTCTCCAGATTGGCCCCGCTGCAACCTCCCATGGCGTGCTTGGCCGCCTGGGCCGGCGCGACGGCTAAAGCGACGGCGGCAACTGCGATAACCCCGAGTAACTTCGTCATGATGTTACTTTCCTTCTCTTGTTCTTGGGACAGACCCGGCGACATTGCCGGAAATCTGCGACATGACTTTCGTCCGGTTGCGGCAACTTGCCGCAATAAATTCCCCGCGAGAAGTGCGTGATGTTGCGCGCCGCGCAGAGCCGCATGCGGAACTTCTGATTTTCATTACAACTTGGTAATCACGGCCAGCACGCTTCGCGTGTGTGCACCGCATCAGCGAGGCGGTGGTCAGCCTCAGAGCCTAATGGCGGAAAAAATTCCCGGACTCGTTGAAGCCACGGCGGCGATCCTGCCGGGCGGCAAAGACGAATCGCGACGAAACCCAACTCAACTTTTGCACCTTTAATTCATTCTTACGTCTCGCGATTCATGCGCTTCACGCATGTGAGATTTGGGGCTTAGAAGCTAATGTGTCATGTTGCAGATCACGGGATCGCAACATATTTCAATCTTCGCCTAAACCACGCGATCAGCCATAACCTATTGTATTCACGATATTTTGTTGCCGAACGCGGTTACTTCCGCCGAGCGCTTGAGCAGGACTGCCCAGAGGTTAATCGCTCCTTACCAATGCTATGCGTTCTCCGCTTAGCTGCATCGCAACATCGGAACTTTCGCACTGCATCACTCTCACTTATATTCATTTCAACGATGACGCCTAAGGCAAAGGCTGAATCGAACTACAGGAGACTACAATGCTGCTCTCGCTCATCCGCATGATCCAGGCTTTCCGGGATTATCAGCGCAATGTTGCCGAGCTGTCCCAGCTCAGCGATCGCGAACTGGCCGACATCGGTCTTGATCGGTCGGATATCCCGCGCGTTGCCGCCGGTCAGTATCAGGGCTGATACCGTTCAGCCCCTTGCCGGAACGGACCGATAGCGCCCGCCTCGTGCGGGCGTTGTCGTTTCCGGAGGCAGAAAACTCGATCTCGGCGATTCCACTTGTCGCCGAAAAGCGCTACCTGTCCGCCCCATGACAGGACATTCCAATAGTGTGCACGTGATCGGGGCAGGCCTTGCCGGCTCCGAGGCCGCCTGGCAGGTCGCCAAAGCCGGCGTGCCCGTGGTGCTGCATGAGATGCGGCCGGACCGCATGACCGAGGCGCACCGCACCGACGGGCTTGCCGAGCTCGTCTGCTCCAATTCGTTCCGCTCGGACGACGCTGCCAACAATGCCGTCGGCCTGCTGCATGCGGAGATGCGCCGCCTCGACTCGCTGGTCATGCGCGCGGCCGATGCCAACCAGGTGCCCGCCGGCGGCGCCCTTGCGGTCGACCGCGACGGCTTCTCCGCGGCCGTCACCAAGGCGCTGAACGACCATCCCTTGATCGAGATCACCCGCGGCGAGATCGCAGGCCTGCCGCCGGCCGACTGGAGCAACGTCATCGTTGCGACCGGCCCACTCACTTCCGCCCCACTGGCCGACGCCATCCGCGAGCTAACCGACGAGAACGCCCTCGCCTTCTTCGATGCGATCGCGCCGATCGTGCATCGCGAATCCATCGACATGTCGGTGGCCTGGTTCCAGTCGCGCTACGACAAGGTCGGCCCCGGCGGCAACGGCGCCGACTACATCAACTGCCCGATGACCAAGGAGCAGTACGACGGCTTCGTCGCCGCGCTGATCGCCGGCGAGAAGACCGCGTTCAAGGAATGGGAGACCAACACGCCCTATTTCGACGGCTGCCTGCCGATCGAGGTGATGGCGGAGCGCGGGCCCGAGACGCTGCGCCACGGCCCGATGAAGCCGGTCGGCCTCACCAATCCGCACGATCCCGCCACGAAGGCTTACGCCATCGTGCAGCTGCGCCAGGACAACAAGCTCGGCACGCTCTACAACATCGTCGGCTTCCAGACGAAGCTGAAATATGGTGAGCAGCAGCGCATCTTCCGCACCATTCCCGGGCTGGAGAAGGCCGAGTTCGCCCGCCTCGGCGGCCTGCATCGCAACACCTTCCTGAACTCGCCAAAGCTGCTCGACGGCCAGTTGCGCCTGCGCGCACAGAAGCGGCTGCGCTTCGCCGGCCAGATGACGGGCTGCGAGGGCTATGTGGAATCCGCCAGCGTCGGCCTGATCGCCGGGCTCTATGCGGCAGCGGATGCGCGCGGCGAGGCGCTGGTCAGCCCGCCAGGCACGACCGCGCTTGGATCGCTGCTCGGCCACATCACCGGCGGCCATATTGAGACGATCGAGCCGGGCACGCGCTCGTTCCAGCCGATGAACATCAATTTCGGCCTTTTCCCGCCGCTCGCGAGCGTGCCGACCAAGAAGCCCGACGGCACGCGGCTGCGCGGCAACGAGAAGACGGTGGCCAAGAAGCAGGCGATGAGTGCACGGGCGCTCGCCGATCTCGATCGCTGGATCGCCGATCACCTGCGCATCGCCGCCGCTGCGTGAGTTTTCGATGAGCCTCCCCAAAGATGACGCCGCGGAGCTCTCGGCGCGCTGGACCGAGGGCGTGCTGCTCAAGCGCGACGTGTTCTCGACCGTCGAGCGCGGCCGCTTCCGTGCCGAGACCGGCGAGGTCGACGCGGTGCTGCGACGGCTGGACGAGGTGCCGTGGTGGTCGTTCCTGCTGGCCCGTCATCTGTTCGCGCGCGAGAAGCGTGCGCTCGCGCTCGCCAAGGGCCTCGATGTCGGTCCCGAGCTGCTCTGGGCCGGACGCCGCGCCTTGGTCCGCGGCTTCGTCGACGGCGTCGCGTTGCATCTGGCAAAGCCCCATGGCGATGTCGCCTATTTTCGCTCGGCCAAGGCGGCGCTGCGGCGGCTGCGCCGTGCAGGCATCTGCCACAACGATCTCGCGAAGGAGCAGAATTGGCTGGTCGGCCGCGACGGCCGCGCCTATGTGACGGACTTCCAGCTCGCTGCGTGCTTTGCGCGGCGCGGCCGACTCTATCGCGTCCTTGCCTATGAAGACCTCCGTCACCTGCTCAAGCACAAGCGCTCCTATGCGCCCGAAGCGCTGACGCCGCGCGAGCGAAAAATCCTGGCAAAGAAGTCGTTCGCTGCGAGCCTGTGGCTTGTCACTGGCAAGAAGGTCTATCGCGCCATTACGCGCGGCCTGTTCAATTTCACCGACCGCGAGGGCGGCGGCCGCCGCCTCGTCAACGACGCGCCGGTGCTGGCCCAGCTGATCCGCAAGAACCCGGCCGTGCGCGACACCGCCATCGTCGCCTTTGCCGATCGCCGCTCCGGCGTCGGCCTCTATGCCTTCGTCGAGGCGGATCAGGCCACGCTCGAAGACCAGCTCCGGAGCGAGCTTTCGGCGGCCAAGGGTCCGAAACCGCCGGAGCACATCCAGGTCGTGCATGCCCTGCCGCGCGATACCAGCGGCAAGCCGCGCACGGAGATCCTGCAACTTGTCGCCCAGAACCAGCTCGACCTGATCGAGCCGATGATGAAGAACGACCAGGACCGCGCCTTCCTCAAGGACATTCTGGAACGGCGCAAGAACCTGCGCGACCGCTTCAATTTCGAGGCGGACCTGCCGGCCGGCTAAAGCGGATCCGGAAAATTGCGAAACGGTTTTCCGGAAAGATCATGTCCAAACAACAGCCTAAAGCGCGATGACGATTGATCCCAATCCCATCGCGCTTTCGCGCGGCGGCTCGTGCCTTGAAGCGTCCACAATGCCGATAGAGAAGCGGTCGAACGATACGGGGTTGGCGGGGTCATGGGAACTGGGGGGACGACGATGCATGGTATGGTTGGCGCTCTGACTGCCAGCCTTCTGCTGCTGTGGGCGGCGCCCGCGATGGCCGACTCGCCGGCCGAGCTGATCTCGAGCTTCCGCCTAAAGCACGGTGAGGTCCGCGTCGTCCGCGATGCCACCCTCGACCGCATCGCCATGGACCAGGCCCGCGCGATGGCGGCGAAGGACGATCTCAGCCACGACGCACTCGGCCCGTTCAACCGGCGGGTCGCCCCGGCCGGCGCAGGCCGGGCCGCCGAGAACATCGCCTATGGCTACGACAATTTCGAGAAGACGCTGGGACAGTGGATCGACTCCTCCGGCCATCGCAAGAACCTGTTGCTGCACAACGCCTCCCGCGTCGGCATCGCGAGCGCCAGGAATGCCAGCGGCAAGCGCACTTATTGGGCGATGGTGATCGCCGGTGATTACGAGCCGAAGGGCAAGAAGAACAAGAGCACGGACAAGGAGCCGCTGGTTGCCGTCAAACGCGAGGCTACACCCGCCAGCGCCAGCAAGCCCCAATCCAGCAACTGCCACGTCAAGCTGCTCGGCCTCTGCATCTGAGACGAGGCCCGGCCATCTTGCCCGGATTCGTCGACGCATCTAATTCATGCACGAAGATCGCGGGATGCGGAGGCGTGGGTGATGCACATTGACCGAATTCGTGCCGACACGCCGGCTACCTCTCGGCTCGCCTATCTCCACAACGCAGGCGCGGCGCTGATGCCGGCGCCGGTTGTCGCGGCGATGAAAGACCACATCGATCTGGAGAGCGAGATCGGAGGCTATGCGGCCGCCGACCGCGAGGCGAGCCGGCTTGATGCAGTCTACGGCTCGGTCGCGCGTCTTCTAAATGCCGCGCCCGATGAGATCGCTGTCGTGGAGAATGCGACGGTTGCCTGGCAGATGGCGTTCTACGCGCTTCCGTTCCGCAAGGGCGACCGCATCCTGACCGCCGAGGCGGAGTATGCGGCTAACTATGTCGCGTTCCTGCAAGTCGTCAAACGTACGGGCGCAATCATCGACGTGGTGCCGAGCGACGCCAGCGGAGAGCTCGATATCCGGGCGCTCGAACGCATGATCGACGCACGCGTGAAGCTGATCGCCATCACCTGGGTTCCGACCAATGGTGGGCTGGTCAATCCAGCGGCGGCAATCGGCAGAATCGCGCGCGCGCACGGCATTCCCTATCTGCTCGACGCCTGCCAGGCGGTCGGCCAGATGGCGGTCGACGTCGAAGCCATCGGCTGCGACATGCTGTCAGCGACGGGGCGCAAATTCCTGCGCGGCCCGCGCGGCACCGGGTTTGTCTACGTTCGCCGTGCCCTGCTGCAGCAGCTCGAGCCCCCGATGATCGACCATTTCGCGGCGCCCTGGGTCGCGCGCGATGAATATCGGCTGCGCGACGATGCGCGCCGTTTCGAGACCTGGGAGAACAATTACGCGGCCCGGCTCGGGCTCGGCGCTGCCGTCGACTATGCGCTCGACATCGGCCTCGGTCCCATCGAGCAGCGCTGCCGCATGCTGGCGGACCGCCTGCGCAGCGGCCTCGTATCCATTCGCGGCATCACCATTCGCGACCTCGGTCGCACGCCGGGCGCCATCGTCAGCTTCACGGTCGAAGGGCATGAGGCTGACGCCATTGTTCGCAGCGCTGCTGCGGCGGGCATCACGATCGGCGCTTCGGATCCGGCGAGCACCCGCATCGACGCGGAAATTCGCGCGCTGCCGCCGCTCGTGCGGGCATCTCCACATTACTACAATACGGACGCGGAGATCGACCGGCTGATCGGTCACCTCGCCGATTTGGCGCCACCTTAGCGCGGCGCGCACTCACGTGCAGCGCGCGCTCAGCCCGGATGCGCTGAGCCTCGCCATGACCTCTTCGAGATGGGCGCTGTCGCGGGTCTCGATGACGAGTTGCAGCAGTGTCGCCTTGGCCGGCAGGTCGGAGAAGGTCCGCTGGTGCGAGACCTCGATGATGTTGGCGCCGGCTTCGGCCAGCAGCGCCGCCACGGCTGCCAACTGGCCGGGCCTGTCGGGAATGTCGAGCGAGAGCTGAGTGAGGCGCCCCTCGCGCGCGAGCTCGCGCGTCAGCACCGAGGCGATCAGCCTCGTGTCGATGTTGCCGCCGCTCAGGACGAGGCCGACCTTCTGGCCGGCGAAGCGGGACGGATCGGACATCAGCGCGGCGAGGCCGGCGGCGCCGGCGCCCTCGACGACGGTCTTCTCGATCGAGATCAGGGCCGCGACCGCGCGCTCGAGCTCGGCTTCGTTGACGAGCGCGATGTCATCCACGAGGCGGCGGACGATTTCGGTGGTGATCTTGCCCGGCGATTTCACCGCGATGCCTTCGGCGAGCGTGTCGCCGCGCGCCGGAAGATTGCCGTCATGGATGGCATTGTACATGGACGGGTAGAGCCAGGCCTCGACGCCCTGGATCCGCAGCGTCGGCTTGATCGACTTCGCGGCAATGGCGATGCCGCTGATCAGCCCGCCGCCGCCGATCGGGACGACCAGCGTGTCGAGCTCAGGGACGGCCTTTAGCATCTCGAGGGCGACCGTGCCCTGCCCCGCGATCACGACCGGATCGTCGTAGGGATGAACGAAGATCATGCTGCGGGCCTCGCCGTGGCTGCGCGCAAAGGCAGCCGCCTCCTCCAGCGTCGCGCCTGTCACCACCACCTCGGCGCCGTGATGCCTGGTGTTCTCGACCTTCACCATGGGCGTGCCGATCGGCATCACGATGGTGGCGGGAATGCCGAGCCGCCTGGCGTGATAGGCGACACCCTGCGCATGATTGCCCGCGGACATCGCGATCACGCCCCGCGCGCGCTCCTCCGGCGTCAGCGCGGTGAGCCGGTTGAGCGCGCCACGCTCCTTGAACGAAGAAGTGAACTGGAGGTTCTCGAATTTGAGCCAGATATCGCAGTCGCAGATGCTGCTGAGCGTGCGGCTGTAGCTGCAGGGCGTCTCGACGACGGCGCCCCGGATGGTCTCGGCGGCGGCGCGAATGTCGCCAGGCGCAACCGGAAGGCCGCTCACCTCGGGGGACGTGGTTTGGGACAACTCAGCCATGGGACAGCATAGAGCATTTGCCCGGCTCGGGCGATAAGCCAACCGCTATTTGGTAAATTCCCGGGAACGTGAAGCCCGCCACAGCGTCCACAGTGTCCGCAGCCGCGACGAAGACAGCAGCGCAAACGGATTGCGTCCGGGCTGCGACAGGCGCTTGAGGTCGGCCTGCGCCTGGCTGAGCGGCAGAAATGCCGGCCGCACCTGCGGCGGCACCTGCGCCAGCAGCGACAAGGCCGTCGTCACATGCTGCTGCGCCTCGCCCGCGAGCTGGTCGAGCACCGCGCGCAGCCTCGGCGTGTCCTTGCCGGCGAACACGTCCTCCATGCTGCAGCCATGGCTCGCCAGCACCTGCTGCGGCAGGAACAATTGCCGGTGCACTGCATCGCGCGGCAGATTGGCGATGATTTGCACGATGCCCTGCGCCAGCCCGGCATGCCTCGCCAGATGCTCGGCCGCCTCCGACGGCGGTCCCAGAACTTGCGCCGCCAGACCGAACAATGCCGATGAGGTCGCGGCCAGATAACCCTCCAGCGCCGCCATGGTCGGCATGGGATCGTTGTAGAGATCAAACTGGTGCTCGTCGGCGAGCAGCGACAGCGGCTCGACCGGCAGTTCGAAATCGCGGATTGCGCGCAGCAGCTCAGCCGCGACCGGATTGCCCTCGGCGCTGCCATGGACGTGGCCGGAGAGCATGTCGGTCCACCATTGCAGGCGGATCTCGCCGGGCAAGGGCTGGCTCACCTGGTCGCGGACACGGACAATCTCGACATTGAAGGCATAGAGAGCCAGCAGCGCGCGGCGCTCGGCCGCGGGCGCGAACAGGGTCGCGGCGTAGTGCGGAAAGTCGTGGCTGCGCACGAGATCGGCGCAGAAGGCAGCGGAATCGGACGGCGGCGCAGGGCTGCTCATGGCACGGCGATCAGCGCCGCGGCGACGCGCCGCCGCTCGCCGATCATGATGTTGTAGGTGCGCACGGCCGGGCCGGTCTGCATCGTGTCCAGCACCACCCTCACCGCCTTGAGCGCCTGGCGCAGCTCCTGCGGCGGCAGCCAGGGGCCGGTTCCGGTGCCGACCAGCAGCGTGTCGATGCTGTTGGCCGCCGCGAACACCCGATCCAGCGAGTAGCGGTCGATCTTCGTCGGATCCGCCACGTCCCAGGCGCAGATCGCGTCGGGCAGGCACAGCAGCGATCCCCGATGCGACATGCCGGCAAAGGCGAAGCCGCCCTTGCCATAGGCGTCGATCGGCGCCGAGCGCGGGAAATGCGGTGCGTTGGGATCGCCGGCCATCTGGTTCGTCCGAATGAGCTTGCTGCCCCCGCAAACGCCTGCGAGGGACCGCAGTTCGGATCATGCCTTGTTTTTCTTCGCCGGCGCAGCCGTCTCGGGCGCATCCTCGCGATGCTCGCCGACGCCGAGATAGATCAGGATCGGCGCCGCAATGAAGATCGAGGTGTAGGTACCGACCAGCACCACGCCGAACATCATTACCGCTGTGAAGCTGTGGATGGCGTGGCCGCCGAACAGCAGCAGCGCGAGCAAGGCCAGCGTCACCGTGACGTGGGTGATGATCGAGCGCGACAGCGTTGAGTTGATGGACTCGTTGAGCAGCTGCGGCATCGGCATCTTCTTGTAGCGCCGCAACATTTCGCGGATGCGGTCGTAGATGACGACGGTATCATTGAGCGAATAGCCGAGGATCGTCAGCAGCGCGGCGATGCTGGTCAAGTCGAAATCGACCTGGCTGATCGACATGAAGCCGATCGTCAGCACGATGTCGTGCACGTTGGCGATCATGGCGCCGAGCGCGAACTGCCACTCGAAGCGGAACCAGAGATAGATCAGGATCGCGACGATCGCGAGCATCAGGCCGAGCATGCCATAGGCCAGGAGCTCACCGGCTACGCGGGGACCGAGCACCTCGGTGCGCTGAATGTCGACGCTGTCGCCGAGCGCGCCACGAAGCTTCTGCAGGGCTGCCTGCTGTGCGGCGTCGCCACCCGGCTGTTCCGCAACACGGATCAGGACGTTCTCGGGGCCGCCGAACTGCTGCAACTGGACTTCGCCGAGACCCAGGGCGTCGAGCTTGGTGCGCATCGCCGCGATGTCGGCGGTGCCGGACTTCGCCTTCACCTCCAGCAGCGTGCCGCCCTTGAAGTCGATACCGAGGTTCAGCCCGTGGGTGAAGAACAGCGTGATCGCGAGAATCGACAGCGCGGCCGATATCGGGAAGCTGATGCGGCGGAAGCGCGTGAAGTCGAAATGCGTGTTGTCCGGTACAATGCGCAGCGAGGGCAACAGGCCGAGCGCCGCGACCACGGTGAGGATGGCAATCAGGATGCCGAGCCCGATGAGAACGGTCTGAGTCACGATCAGGCTCCTAGATCGGCACGCTCTGCGGCCGCTGCCACCGCACCCACCAGGCGACGATCAGCCGGGTCAGGGTGAAGGCAGTGAACACCGTGGTGATGATGCCGATGCCGAGCGTCACGGCGAAGCCGCGCACCGGGCCGGTGCCGATGTAGAACAGCACCGCGGCGGCAATGAAGGTGGTGATGTTGGAATCGAGGATGGTGGCGAGCGCCCGCTTGAACCCGGCATCGATCGCCGAGATCGCGTTGCGGCCGCCGCGCAGCTCCTCGCGGATGCGCTCGTAGATCAGCACGTTGGAGTCCACCGCGATGCCCACGGTGAGCACGATGCCGGCGATGCCGGGCAGCGTCAGCGTGGCGCTGAGCAGCGACAACAGGCCGAAGATCATGGCGACGTTGATGGCCACCGCGATGTTGGCGAACACGCCGAACAGGCGGTAGGTCAGCAGCATGAAGACGATGACGAGGATCGAGCCGACGTAAGCCGCAAGCTCGCCCTTCTCGATCGAGTCCTGGCCGAGGCCGGGACCGACGGTGCGCTCCTCGACCACCGTGAGCGGCGCCGGCAGGGCGCCGGCACGCAGCAGGATGGCGAGGTCGTTGGCCGATTGCACCGTGAAATTGCCCGAGATCTGGCCCTGGCCGCCGGTGATGGGCTCGCGGATGACGGGCGCCGAGATCACCTTGTTGTCGAGCACGATCGCGAACGGCAGTCCCACGTTCTCGGTGGTGGCCTGCGAGAACTTGCGCGCGCCCGAGGTGTTGAACTTGAAGCTGACGACCGGCTCACCCGTGCGCTGGTCGAAGCTCGCCTGGGCATCGGTCAGATCGCCGCCGGCGACCAGCACCTGCTTCTTGACCACATAGGGCGTTGGCGGCGGCGACGCGCTCATCAGCAACTCGGATTCCGGCGGCAACCTGCCCGCTTGCGCCTGATCAGGCGGCACGGAGGTGTCGACCATGCGGAATTCCATCTTCGCGGTCTTGCCGAGCAGCTCCTTCAGGCGCGTCGGGTCCTGGAGACCGGGGACCTGCACGAGGATACGGTCGTTGCCCTGGCGCTGAATGACGGGCTCGACGGTCCCGAGCTCGTTGACGCGGCGCTCGACGATCTGGATCGATTGCTCGATGGTCTTGCGCATGCGGTCGAGCATCGCGGCCTGCGGGATGCTCAGGCGGATCACGCCGCCGCCGGCGTCGGTCACCTCAAGGTCGCGCTGACCGCTGGATCCCATCAGTCCGCCCAGCGGCTGGGACAATTCGCGCAGCTTGGCGAGCGCCGGCTGCACGTCGGTTTCCTTGGTGATGCGAACCTCGGCCGCGTCGTTGCGCACGGTCACGCCGCCGGTGAAACCGATCTTGGCATCACGCAGCGTCCGGCGAACGTCGTCGCGGATCTGGTCCAGCCGCTCCTTCTTCACATAGTTTGAATCGACCTCGAGCAGCAGATAGGAGCCGCCCTGAAGGTCGAGGCCAAGCACGATCCGGCGCTGCGCCCAGGCGGGCCAGGTCTTGACCGTCGCCTCGGGAAAGAAGTTCGGAACCGCACAGAGGCACACGATCAGCGCTGTCAGGACAATCCCCAGCGCCCTCCACCGCGTGAAATACAACATCGACTGGACCTGTCAGATCAGGAGACTCGGGAGACTCGCGGAAGCGCTCACTTCGACGCGGCGTCGTCCTTGGCTGTTTCCTTCGCGCTATCCTTGGATTCTTTCGCCGGCTCGCCCTTGGCACGCACGCCGGAGATCATCTGGCGCATCTGCCGCACGCGCACGCCGTCGGAAATCTCGAACTCGATCTGGTCGTCATCGACCACCTTGGTGACCTTGCCGACGAGGCCGCCCGAGGTCACGACGGTGTCGCCGCGGCGGATGTTCTTCACGAGGTCGGCATGGTCGCGCACCTTCTTCTGCTGCGGACGCAGAATCAGGAAGTACATGATCACGAAGATCAGGGCGAACGGCAGCAGCGACATCAACATGCTGTTGGTGTCACCGGCGCCCGCGGCCTGGGCATACGCAGGGGTAATCAACATTCGGACGATCCTCGTGAGAACGGGGGAAAGCCGGTCAGGCCCTCAGGGGCGACCGGCTCGGTCAAATTCGCGCGGACTATAGCGGCCACCGCCCCAATTGCAACGCTGCCAGACCGTCGATTTGGCCACCTTGCGGCGCGCGGTCAGGCCCGATAAGGCTGCATTCTCAGGAACTTCGGACATGCCCAAAAAACCAAGCAAAAGCCCGCCCGGCAAAGGCCCCCGCACCCCTGCCGGCAAGCCCATCCACGTCGCGGCAAAACGCCCCACGGAGGCCGTCAAGGCGGCCGTCAAAGGGGCCCCGGACCTTTCCCAGGAGCGCCTGGTCCGCGCGCTGGAGACCATTGCAGCACACCTCGCTGCCCAGGGCAGTCCGCCCATTGAACCCGAGTCGTTCGAGCAGGCCGATGCCTATGTCTGGCACCCCAACGGCCGCCTTTCGGCCGTGCCGCGGGTGAGCCGCGTCGAGCTGTTCCTGCTCAAGGGCGTCGACCGGATGCGCGACATCCTGATGGAGAACACCGAGCGCTTCGCGGGCGGCCTGCCCGCCAACAACGCCCTGCTCTGGGGCGCGCGCGGCATGGGCAAGTCGTCGCTGGTGAAGGCGGCCCATGCCAGCATCAACGCGGACCGCAAGGCTGCCGACAGGCTGAAGCTGATCGAGATCCACCGCGAGGACATCGAGAGCCTGCCGGCGCTGATGGAACAGCTTCGCGCCTCACCCTTCCGCTTCATCGTGTTCTGCGACGACCTCTCCTTCGACGGCAATGACGCCTCCTACAAGTCGCTCAAGGCCGTGCTCGAAGGCGGCATCGAGGGCCGGCCCGAGAACGTCATCCTGTACGCCACCTCCAACCGCCGTCATCTGCTGGCGCGCGAGATGATCGAGAACGAGCGCTCGACCGCGATCAATCCCGGCGAAGCGGTCGAGGAGAAGGTCTCGCTGTCGGATCGTTTCGGCCTCTGGCTCGGCTTCCACCGTTGCAGCCAGGACGAATATCTCGCCATGGTGCGCGGCTATTGCAGCCATTTCGGCATCAGGGTCGAGGACGAGGCCCTGGAGCGCGAGGCGCTGGAATGGTCGACCACGCGCGGCTCCCGCTCGGGCCGCGTCGCCTGGCAGTTCGTGCAGGAGCTGGCGGGACGGCTCGGCGTGAAGCTGAGGGTGCAGTAGCGGTCGGATTGCAACCCGGTTACGGCTGTCTTTCCCCGAAGACGGGGAATCTCTGGCTCGCAGCAGCGCCGGAGGGGACACGCTGGTGTGGTAGGAGATGGTCCAGAGGGACCAGCCGGGGCGGGCGCGGCTGCCAGACTGCCGAACAGCCCCGGGACCCAGAACGAGATGCCGCTCTCATCGGCGTTCGCGATTTGCGGGGAAAACGCCAGAGCTGCAACCACAATCGCGCCGGAGCTCGATACGTTGGAACGTGATCCGTAGAATACGCGCGATTTGTCGTCGGAGCATCGCTGATCCTACTTAGTAAAAATGCGCCTCGCGGGTGTCGGCGGCGGTGCCGCCGCGGGCGAAAGATTGAACGTCAGCCAGAGGTTCCAGCCCGCTGGCCGATTCTCGTTGGCGAACTCGCCGTAAGCCTTCAGGTTGAGATAGCCTTGCAGTTTGTCATTGATCGGGAAGATATAGCCCACCTGTGGGCCGACACCTGCCACCCGCGACCGGAAGCAGCCGACGCGATCGCCGGAGCCGCTGTCGCAGCCGAGTTGCTGATAGAGGTAACCCACGAGACCGACCTGCCACTGCTTGGTCAGGAATTGCGAAGCGCCCCAGTCGAGGTGCATGTCGACGCCATTCTGATATTGAGTAGCGGGGTTCTTGAAGTTGTATGTAAAGCCGAGCACTGCCGAAGCTTCGTGCCCGGTCTTTGGATCGAAATAGGTATAGCCGCCGCCGGCGTCGATCGCCCAATGCCCGATGCCTAAATTGGCAAGGCGGGCTGAGTCGTACATCCCGACCGGAATGTCTCCAGTAATGTAGGTCATGTAGTTGTGAACACCGGCGTTCCAGCGCAGTGCGAACTGTGGGTATATGTCGCCGAAGCCAATGATCGAGCTGCTAATGCTGTCGGAGCGCGAGAAAGGAAATACGCCGCCGCCAGGTCCCGTCACTGTTCCCGTGAAGGTCCCCGCCAAGGATGTGCTGTTGGCGCCGTAGGCTGCAAGAAAGCCGGCAGACGCCTGACCGCCGAACACCGGCGTTTCGAAGGCGTAGTTTGCGATCAAGAAGCCGATATCTAGATCGGCATGGACGTTGGCATTCGCGGTGGCCGTCACATTCGCCGGGATATTACCAATGGTGATCTCGCGAGCGCGCGCCACGTCGGCGCCGGCGGAGACCGAGTCATGATAATAAATGGTGGTCGCCGACCACCCCGGCGCCTGCTGGGGCACGGCCGCCAAACTACCATAGAGGCCGGGCACCCAGAAGCTGACACCGCCTTCATCAGCTCGCGCCGCACCAATGGCGAGGACGAGTAAGGTGGCAGTTGCTGCCGCGCCCAACCGACAAACCAAACCAGCCCTCGATACCGATTTCCCGCTCTTCATCTGCCAATCCCCCACTTCTCTACGGCCCTACTGTCACAACCGAAGAATATCCGGCGTGTGTGAGGACCGGAATCTAGTAGACACTACCACAGCGCGTCTTCGTGATCGGCGCTTTCCCTGCTTGTGCATCCTTTAGCCAGAGGCTGTGCCTTCCACACCACAGTTTTGCCGATTCCGCATAGCGCGCACGGATCCGTTCTCTCAAAGTTCACTGCAGAAGCGATACCCCCCGCCCACCTCGCGTCATGCGCGGACGAGGGTTGCGCGACCAAGCATTCCGAAATCTTACTGTTGGCGGACACCCCTTACCTCTCGGGGAAGAGCAGAGACAATTCGGCCCGCAATTGCCAGTTCGGCGCGCCGGTTGGACGAACGACGTTGTAATAGGCGGATATATACGTACTCACTGGCTGGTCACCGAGCTTGAACACCCGACCAATGCCGCCGCCAATCGGTACGGTCCACCGCTGATCCGATGCCGCCAGCCAGTTCGCGGTAATAACGGGTGAGCTCGTCAGGAACCAGCCGTGCGCCATGTTGTAGTTGACAAATGGCTGCGCGAGAAACTCGTTCACATTCGGGCGCAATGGATTGCCGCCAACTGACCACTGGTTGTTGAGCAAAACGCCGATCACCCAATGTCCCGGCGTTGTTAAGAAGACCGCCGTGGGACCAAGCAGTACTTTTCCCTGTCCAAGGATAGGATCGGTCGCAGACGGTACTGTGAATATCGGACCGACGCCCCAGATCAGAGCGCCCGGATGGGTGGGCGAGAAAAAGAACTGCTGGGTAATGTCGCCAATGCCATTCGTGTTGCTGTTAAAAAACGGGCTAGGTTGACTGATCACGGGCATGATGGTGCGCGAGATCAAGTTCCAGTCCGCGTTGATGTGCAGCGGCACGACGGGCTGAATGTTAAGCACTTCCTGAGTACGGTTGAACGGCCCGGCGTTGAAATTCGTGTTGCTTTGGAATGGAACGCTGACGAGATCGGCAATAGGGTTCTGTGACTTCTTCGCCAGATCTTCGTGTTCTTCCGCCGGACTAGAAGGAGCGGCGGCGACTGTCCGTGCAGTTGCCTCAGAAGTGCCGCGCTCAAATTTGTAGTTTGCACCGAACTTGACCATTTGAAGGTCGCGGTTCAATTGGATTGGCGGGACGGTGGGCGAAGCCCAGCTTCCCAGCCCAATGTAATCGTATTCGAGTTTGAGCGTCCAATTCGGTTTGAAGCCGTACTCGACACCCACCCCAGCTAACCAGCCGGAGCTGGTGTTGGACCCCTGCCAAGTGACGCCGGGGAAGTTCAACGAGGCATTGCTTTGCACCCAGCCACCGCCAAGCTTGGCGTAGAGAAGCCAAATATCCTCCACGAGGCCGACCCGGGCTGCCACCGTTCCAATCCAGTTCTGGCTCACGGAGCCGAGCGTAGGAGTGGGAAGCGCGGGATGACCAAACGTCGCCCCATCGAAATCACCTTCCACGCCAAACAAAAGATGGCCGGCCTGGAAATTGTAGCCGGCCTGAACGCCACCGATGAATTCGGTGAGGCCGCCATACAGATTGTTGCCTCTGATGTTCAGGTGGCCCCTGGTCCACGCTCCACCGAGATTTGCGCCAACGTAAAACCCTGACCAATTGTACGCCGGTGCGGGAACCGGCGGAGCCTTCACCGGCATATCCGCAGCACGCGCGGTCACACAGATCGCGAAGAGAGCAACGCTTGCAGAGGAATGACTTCATGGCTCCCCCAGGAGTAGGGTAACGTCAATGCCAGACCTTCCCGATGCTGCTCATTCAACTACTAAGCGTTGCCGCTGGCTGTCTCTCGCAGGCAACACCTGGACGAATTCCGATTTGCATGAAGCCGTCTTGCGGTTGATTCAGATCAATCCGAACCCAGGTCACGGTGTCAGTTTCGATCTTTTCCTGGGACGGATTCACATCATGAAAATGCGCTTTGCACTTTTCGGATGTGCGGCACTGGTTGCGCTGGCGCCGCTGGCAAGGTCGGCAAGTCAGGCCGGCCGTTCTTCATGAACGTCAATTTCATGAAGGCGCACCAGCCGAACCTTCCGCACCCAGACTTCATTCACAAGTCGCTGTCCAAGAGCAAATACGCAGATTCTTTGGTCGAGAACGTGGCATCAAAGCCGGAAGCAAGAACTCCGATATCGTCGGTGGCCTCGACTACATGGCCACCTTCGCGTCGCTCGCCGGCGCGAAACTGCCGGAGAACGACCTCGCGGGTCACCGACCATCTTTGACAGCTACGACAAGTCGCCGATCCTGTTTGGAACGGGCAAGTCGGTGCGCAAGTCCTGGTTCTTCTTTACCGAGAACGAGCTGTCCCCCGGGGCAGTGCGCGTCAATAATTACAAGTTCCTGTTGAACCTGCGCGGCGACGACGGCGCGACGACGGGCGGGTATGCGGTCGACACCAATCTGGGCTGGAAAGGACCGGAGAAGTACGTCGCCACGATGTCCGTTGTGAATTGGCCACGACCTAAAACTTAGTTGGCGTGCTCTGCTCAAAACCGTGCATCGCACCGCATTCGCGCGGCCGGGAGCTCTACGATCTCGCCTTCTAATCAAACGAAAAGATCCTCTTCCAGTCCTTCTTCATGTCCACAACGGCCCACCTGTTCAGCGCTGCAGCATCGAGAGCGACATCGAGCTTGCCGAAATGTGATTGGCGATCGTAGGCATATTCGCGTTCCGCGTCGGTATGGTGGACGATCAGGCCGAACCGCGCGCCGCTGGCACCGAGCGTCGCCCATTGCAGCATTTCGAGGTCGCCATCCGAGTTCCCGAAGGCGGCGATCGGACGCCGGCCAATGTGGCTGTTGATCCCGATCGGCTTGCCGGCCTTGTCGTCGATGAAATCGATCTCGGGCAAGCGAAATAGAACCGGCGTGCTGTCGCGCATTTCATAGCGGGTCTTGATTGACGATCCGACGACCTGCTCGGGAGGCACTCCATAAATCGTCTCGGTCCATGGCCGCATGAATTCGATGCCGCCCCCCGACACGATGAAGGTCTTGAAGCCGTTGGTGCGGAGGTAAACGAGCAATTCGAGCATCGGCTGATACACGAGTTCGGTGTAGGCGCGTTTGAAGCGAGCATCACGCGCGCTCGCGAGCCAGTCTGCGACGATCTTCTCAAACTCCGCTGTCGTCATGCCGGCGTGGGTCACCGCCACCAGCTCGGCCACGCCCTTTTCTCCGAAAGCTGCGAGCGCCTTCAGGTCCCCGCTCAGCACTGCCGCGAAGGGCTGCTTGTCCTTCCATTCCGGATGCATGGGCGCAAGAACCTTCACGCGATCCAGCACAAAAGCAAGCTGCACATACATCGGCTGCTCGATCCAAAGCGTCCCGTCGTTGTCGAAGGTCGCGATGCGTTGATCGGGTGGTACGAAATAGGGCCCGCCACTCTCCGTGACCCGTGCGACGAAGTCGACGATCGAAGCTTTGGTCGGGCCTTCATTCCAAGAAGGCAGAGGACCGGCTTGCGTCTGGGCCATGGCGGAGGTGGAACGCAGGGCGGCGGATAGAAACGGAAGCGTCGCCAGAGACGAGAGCAGTGCGCGACGGTCAAGGCTTGGAAATCGCATGAGCTGTTTCATTGTAGATCCGCATCGATTGTGCGGTCCCTACCGGTCGACTTTGAAAGTGGGTGCGAGGCCGGTGTATCGCTGCTGTTCGTCGCACGCTTGCCGATATGCTGCTTCGTGAGCAGCTGGATTCTGACCGCAATGAATTGGCGGGTGCCGAAGTGACGCCCGCCAATGCAGTATCGAGCCATTAGTCGCTACGACCGGCCGTCTTCATATTCTTAACTTGCTGCATGACCTGTTCCAGGTTGTAGCTGGCCGGGTCCTGCAGCGGCGGGAATTTGATGAAGGTCTCGAGGTGCATCAGCCAAAGTTGCTGGCCGATGGGCAGCAAGTTCCAGTCATAGACATAGGCGGTCGACGGAGAAGCAATCGCCCCGCCCATGCCGAAGAGTGTCTTCTGTTGCTGACCCACCGAGGTCTCGAAGGGATCGCGCTTGATGTTGACGACCTGGGTCCAGGAGTAGGGCCGCACTCCGTTAACGAAGCCGGCCGGGTCGTCGGACACCATTGCGAAATACATCTTCCAGTTCTTGTAGCGGACCGCCGACGGATCCTTGCTGGAGTAGTACAAGAAGTGGTCGCGTGCCGACTTCTCTGACTTGCCGCTCAGGTAGTCGATCTGGTTGATGCCGTCGAGCGTGGTCTTGACGATGCCGGGATACTCGCCGGCCTCGATCCGTTGCTTCAGTGCGTCGCCTTTGGGCCCGCCGGCGATCTCGACGAGAGTCGGAAGCCAGTCAAGGGCGGAAAACATGTCGTTCTTCACCGTGCCGGGCTTGATGACGCCTGGCCACCGGATCACCATCGGGGCGCGCATGCCGCCCTCCCAGGTGCTCAGCTTGCCGCCCTTGAACGGCGTGACGCCGCCGTCCGGGAAGGTGATGGTCTCGGCGCCGTTGTCGGTAGTGAAGACGACGATCGTGTTGTCGAGTTGGCCCATGTCTTGGAGCTTCTTGAGCACCACGCCGATATTGTCGTCCATCTGCTTCATGCCGGCTTCATTGATGCCCCAATCCTTGCCGCCGGGCTCGCCCACCATCGCCAGGTACTTGTCCGACAGCACGGTCGTGATGTGCATGCGTGCCGGATTGTACCAGACGAAGAACGGCTTGTTGGTGCGCCGCGGGTCGTTGCGATCGAGGAAGTCGACGACCTTGGCCGAGATTTCCTCGTCGATACCCTTCGATCGATCGAGAGTCAGCGGGCCCTCGTCCTTGCATGTCATGTTCTTGGCGGTGCCATCTGAGGACTTGCACGCGAGCATTGGACGCGGTGGCGTCAGGCAGACCGTGGTCTTGGGGTCCACCGCACCGGGAACCTCAGGTACGCCGGGGATCGGCGTGTTCTTGCATGGCGGCGCGACGGTCTGCTGGGCCGGGCTCTTGTTGATGTCGGGGAAGCTCACCCCCTGCATCGCATCGAGGTGATACAGGTAGCCCCAGTACTCCTGGAAACCATGCGCAGTTGGCAGCGAATCGGTGTGGTCGCCGAGATGGTTCTTGCCGAACTCCCCAGTGTTGTAGCCGAGATCGAGCAGGAACCTGGCAAGCGACGGCGTCCCGGGCCGCAGATAGGATGGGCTGCCGGGAATCTCTGGCAAGGTCATGCCGACGCGGACCGGCTGCATGCCGGTGAGGAAGGCCGTACGCCCGGCCGTGCAGCTCTGCTCGGCGTAATAGTGCGTGAACATCGCGCCTTCGTTGCCGATGCGATCGATATTGGGCGTTTCTCCGACCATCAATCCGCGGTGGTAGATGCTCGGCTGCATCCAGCCGATATCATCACCCATGATGAAGAGGATGTTTGGTTTTTGCGCCGGCTGTTGGGCGCCTGCCGGAGTGCTGATCAACCCTGAGGATGGAATTAACATCGTCGCACCGAGCAGCGCTAGACAGGACCGCTTGATCCAGCTTTGTGTCTTGCGCGGCGTCGCAACCGAAAGCTTGTCTTTGAATACGCAATTCAACATGGCATTGCTCTCCCGTTATGATGCGTTAGAGACACGTCGCCTGATGCACCGAAATCCAAGATGACTTGTGGATGTGTCGACCGGCTCCGCATGCCGCGCAGCCGGCCGGTAGCGCCGGCAGTAGTTCGGCGCGCACAAATGCGAGCCGCCTTTGATGACCTTGCGTGGAATCTTGACGTTGGTCGTTCTGGGGTCGTAGCTATCGGCCTCGCGGCCGCCGCGCGGGTTCTCTGGAATGCAGCAGGCTTTCGCGGCGTCGGCCTCATGCCGAGGCGCGTACCAGTCGGACGTCCACTCCCAGACGTTGCCGATCATATCGTACAGCCCGTATCCGTTCGGCGGAAATGCGGTGACCGGCGATGTCCTCTCGTACCCGTCGTCCCCAGTGTTCTGGCGTGGAAATTCGCCCTGCCAGGTGTTGGCCATGTGACGGCCTCCGGGCGTAAATTCATCTCCCCATGCGAACTCGGCGCCGTCCAGCCCGCCCCGCGCCGCGAATTCCCATTCCGCCTCGGTCGGCAAATCCTTGCCGGCCCATCTTGCGTAGGCGATCACGTCGCTGAACGCCACATGCACGACGGGATGATCGTCCAGCCCACGGATGTTGCTCCCGGGTCCATAGGGATGCCGCCAGTCCGCGCCTTTGGCGAAGGTCCACCACTGGCTGAAGTCCCGGAGATTGACCGGATATGCGGGCGGAGAGAACATCAGCGAACCCGCGTAGATCATATGCGGGAGAATTCCGGGGTAATCCTTTGGATCAGGTGTGATCTCCGCAACGGTGACGTGGCCGGTAGCTCTGGCGAATGCCTTGAATTGCCGGTTGGTCACTGGATGGCGATCCATCCAGAACGCATCCACGGTGACGCGGTGGACCGGCGCTTCTTCCGGATAATGCCGATCCGAACCCATCCGAAACGTGCCGCCCGGCACGTATAGCATCCCCTCATCTGCGGGATGCTGGAACGATTGTCCGGGAGCAGGCGACGATGTCGTATCAGCCAGCTTCATGCCGTTCTCCGGACCCGTGCATCATAGGCCTGCGCCACCACGGAAACGGAACGCCACTCTTCCAGGTTGATCTAGATCAAAGGTTGAGGGTTGGGTCTTTCACGCCCGCTGGGTCGCTGGCAAGCCCAGCCATGCCCGTTGCGCCGTCGAAACCGAAGCAGACTCAAGGCACTAGAAGATCGCACCGACAGCCATCGGCTACTTTGCATGGGGTTGTTTTTCGAAATTTGATTTTCCGGTCGCAAAGGCTCGGTACGCCGTTGGTTCGAGGCAGCTTCTCGGCTTGGTGATCGCTGCCGCTGGAATACTGGATCGCCCGCTCGAGTGCGCAATGCGCACAAGACGGGCGACGACAGCATATTTGTGGTGATCGTGCGCCCTACTCCGGGCTCGCGCCTCACGCCCCGTTCAGGAATTGAAGCGGGTCAACCGGGCTCGATCCCTTGCGGATCTCGAAGTGGAGCTGCGGCGACGCCACCTCACCGGATTGACCCGACTTGGCAATGACCTGACCCCTCTTGATGGTATCGCCGCGCTTCACCAGCAGCTCGCTCGCATGGGCATATGCGGTGACGTAGCCGTTCGAGTGCCGAACCAGGACCAGATTGCCGTACCCCTTCAGCTCGTTGCCGGAATAGGCGACGACGCCGTCTTCAGCCGCCTTGACCGGCGTACCTTCGGGCACTGCGAGATTGATGCCGTCGTTGGACTTGCCGTTGGTCTTGGCGCCGTAGCTCGTGACCACCTTGCCGCGCACGGGCCAACGGAAGGTCGGCAGCGCACTGGTGGTCTCAGCGGCTTTCGCCGGAACCTCCGCGGGTTTCTCTTCGACGTTGGTCGTGGCCTGGGCCAGACGCGCGCTCTGCACGGGGGCAGCCGCTGCGGCCATCTTGGTGGCAGGCGCGGGAGCAGCCACGACGGGCTGAAGTGTACCCGGAACCGGAGCAGCGCCGGCCGAAGCCGCCGCGAGGGCGGCAGTCCTGGCACCGGGCACTGTCAGCTTGGTGCCAAGCTTGAGCTTGGCCGAGGAATCGAGGCCGTTGGCGCGAGCAAGCTCAGCCGCCGAGATATGGTTCTTGCGCGCGATGCTGGCGAGCGTGTCGCCACGATTGACGAAGTGGGAACTCGCTGGCGCAGCGACGGCTGCAACCGGCTTGCCAGCAGGCGCCATCGCCGGAGCTGCGGCGACAGGAGCCGCCGCAGGTGCGGCAGCCGTGGCCGGATGCGGGATGATCAGCTGTTGTCCGGGCGAGAGCGCACGCGGTCCCTTATAACCATTGGCGGCGAGGATCGCCTGAGGCGTCACGTGATAGCGCTTGGCGAGCACGTCGAGCGTGTCGCTGGTCCCCACGATGATCTTGCTTCCGCCGGCGGGCTGGGCGGCTGCGACCGAGCGCGGCGGCACGGTGGCCGTAGTCTCGAGATGTGGCTGCGCCGGCGGCGCGTACGAGCTGACGCCGCGGCCGCCTCCGGATACGCCGCCGCCCGAAGTGACGGGATAGGATTGCGGCGCGGCCACCGCCGGCGGCGGCAAGGGCTGCGACTGATAATAACCGGGCTGCGTCTGCGGCCGCGCATATTGCGGCAGCTCACGCGGCTGCTGCTGCGGCGGCGCCTGCTGCACCGAACCGGTCTGGTCGGAAGCAAAGGGATTGGAGAAATTCGACTGGGACAGCCGCGACGACATGTCGGCGCTGCACCCTGCAAAGCTGAAGGAGATCAGCGCCAGCACCGCGAGCTGCGGCACGCGGCGCGAGTAAAGCAACTCGGCGACGACAGACATGGTTACTCACTCGTACGCAACAGAACTGGTGTTTTAAGTAAACACGCGCCGAGTAAATAACGGCTTAACCCTCCCAATAAGATGTTGGCGGAACAGCCAATCCGGAAATCTACAGCTCCCGTGCCACGCCGGGCAGTGCCGGTACGAAGCGGACGTCGACGAGTTCCTTGCGCTCGATCCCGGCTTCGGTCCGGGTCAGGCGAATCAGCGTCTGCACGCCCTGATGCGGCCCGACCGGGGCGATCAGGATGCCGCCGACCTCGAGCCGGTCGACCAGGTTCTCCGGAAGCTGCTCCACCGCGGCGGTGACGATGATACGGTCGAACGGCCCGATATTGGGCGGCAGGTTGAGGCCGTCGCCGAGCATCACCTCGACATTGTGACAATCCAGCGTTTCGAGCCTGGCGCGTGCCGCATCGGCCAGCTTGCGATAGCGCTCGACGGTCAGCACGTGGCCTGCGAGCCGCGACAGCACCGCCGCCTGATAGCCGGAGCCCGCGCCAATCTCGAGCACACGGTGGTGCTTCTGGAGCTGGAGCTGCTCGGTCATGTAGGCGACGACGAAGGGCTGGCTGATGGTCTGCCCGCACGCGATCGGCAGTGCGCTATCGCGATAAGCCCCCTCCCGATCCGCCTCATCGACGAAAAGCTCGCGCGGCACCTCCTCCATGGTCCTGAGCACCGCCTGATCGCTGATGCCCCGACGCCTCAGCGTGAGCTGAAACATCATCTTTTCCGGCGGATGCTGATAGGGAGTCATCGCTGCTCGCATTGTCTCGACAGGTCCGGATCATCGCTCCGGAGCTCAAGGCCCGGGCGAGAATCTTGTTCCTCCCCCGGAACCCATGATATCCTTTTGCTGCAGTATTTGACCACAAATTGGCCTGCAGCGGGCTGGACGCAAAGGCCATTTTCAGGCGCTTGTTCGCCGAAACGCGCATTGCGTCGATTCGCGTTATCTGCGAACGTTTTCGCAAATGGGCAAGGACTCACCGACAATGACTGCGACAGGGCTTTCAGGCCGCTCTGTATTCCTCGTCGAGGACGAGGTGATGATCAGGATGATGGTCGCGGACATGCTCGAAGAGCTCGGCTACAAGGTCGCAGCCGAAGCCGGCGATATCAACGAGGCCATGCGGCTCGCCCAGGCCACCGAGTTCGACATCGCCATCCTCGACGTCAACGTCAACGGCAAGGTCATCTCGCCGGTCGCCGATGTCATCAAGGCGAAGGGCTGTCCCTTCATCTTCGCCACTGGCTACGGCTCCTCTGGCCTGCCCGAGCAGTATCGCGACCGGCCGGCGCTGCAGAAGCCGTTCCAGCTCGACGCGCTCGGCAAGACCATCGAAGCCGCCCTGCGTGGCGGGTAGCGGTCCATCCGTGCTTGCGCCTTTCTTCACCTCTCCCTTCGGGAGAGGAAGAACGCGCGCTCTGGCCGCTACTTCAGCGTCGCGCTCAGCTCTTCCGAGAACGCTTCGTTGGTACGGTCGAGCCTGAGCGGCGTGACCGAGACATAGCGATCGCGCAGCGCGGCGAGATCGGTGCCATCGGCCGGCGTGTCCATCATCGCCGCGCGCTCGAAGCCAATCCAGAAATAGGGGTTGTTGCGGCCGTCCCTGCGCTCGTCGATCCTGAGAAAGCCGAGATTACGCTTGCCCTGGCGTGTGACGCGAATACCGAGCACGTCCTCCGGCGCGCAGGACGGGAAGTTGACGTTGATGACCGTATCCTTGGGGATTCCGGCATTGATCACCTTGCGCAGGATGTCGGGACCGAATTTCCGCGCGGTGTCCCACGGCGGCCGTTCGCGGGTCTCGACGCTGAACTCCTGCGACAGCGCGAACGACGGCAGGCCCAGGATGGTGCCTTCCAGCGCGCCGGCGATGGTGCCGGAATAGACCACGTCCTCAGCGACGTTGCGGCCCTTGTTGACGCCCGACAGCACGACATCCGGCGGCCTGGTGCCGAGGATGTGCCGCGCCCCCATGATCACGCAGTCGGTCGGGGTGCCGCGCACGGCAAAGTGCCGCGGACCGACCTCGCGCAGGCGCAAGGGATCGTTCAGCGACAGCGAATGCGACACGCCGGACTGGTCCAACTCGGGCGCCACCACCCAGACGTCGTCGGACAATGCACGCGCAATCTCCTCCACGACCTCGAGGCCGGGAGCGTGGATGCCGTCATCATTGGTGCAGAGAATGCGCATGTGAGAGGTCGATTCCAGAAGCGGGGTCCAAGCCGTCTTATCCGGCTACGGCCGATCAGGCAAACCGGGCCAATTTCGGGGGCGGCCAGGTTCCCCGGCCCGGTCCAATTACCGGCGGATGCGCCATTGCGGCAGGAAGCGTGCGAGCCGGCCCTCGACACGCAGCTGCAGCGCCGGCAGGACTGGGCTTTCGACGGGCGCCGCGACCACGCCAAGCGCCGCAAGCTGCGCAACGATCGGGTCCGCGGTCGGTTCTTGCGGAAAACGTTCGCGCGCCACCGTCAGCGCCTTGTCGAAATCCACGGTGTTCACGCCGGGCTTGGCACGCCGGCCCTGCACGAGGTCATCGTCCCAGAGCCGCGCGATCTCGATGTCGAGCACGCCGCGCAAACGCTGGTCGACGGCCTGGATGCCGGCACCTGTCACCGCCAATTGTCTGCCGACCCAGAAGATGTCGCGGTGCAAGGCCATGGACGGGAGTTTCGCATTGACGGGTGGCCGGCAGGATAGCCGGCCGCCCGATCTTCGCAACCAAACGTTTACACGGTTTCAGACACGCGATGCGTTTACTCGCGCGCGACCACCTTCAACCCGCCCATATAGGGCTGGAGGACGCTGGGGACCGCAATCGAGCCATCCTCCTGCTGATAGGTTTCCATCACGGCGATCAGCGCGCGGCCAACTGCAGTGCCGGAGCCGTTCAGCGTGTGCACGAACCGCGGCTTGCCGTCAGGCCCGCGCGAACGCGCATCCATGCGGCGGGCCTGGAAGTCGCCGCAGACCGAGCAGCTCGAGATCTCGCGGAACATGCCGCCGTCGCCCTGCCCGGGCATCCAGACCTCGATGTCATAGGTTTTCTGCGACGAAAATCCCATATCTCCTGCGCAAAGCGTCATCACGCGGTAATGCAGGTCGAGCTTCTGCAAGACCTGCTCGGCGCAGGACAGCATCCGCTCCAGCTCGTCCCTGCTGGTCTCCGGTGTCGTGATCGAGACCAGCTCCACCTTGGTGAACTGGTGCTGGCGGATCATGCCGCGCGTGTCGCGGCCTGCGGCACCCGCTTCGGCGCGGAAGCAGGGCGTCAGCGCAGTGAGCCGCATCGGCAATTGCTTCTCGTCGAGGATGGATTCGCGCGCGAGATTGGTGAGCGAGACTTCCGCGGTCGGAATGAGGCCGAGGCGCTCGGTCTTCAGCCGCTCGTCTGGCGAAGCGAGCAGCTCGCCCTTGATCGCCCAGAACTGATCGTCCTCGAATTTCGGCAGTTGTCCCGTGCCGAACATCACTTCGTTGCGCACCAGCAGCGGCGGGTTGATCTCGGTATAGCCGTGCTCGGTCGTGTGCAAATCGAGCATGAACTGACCGATCGCGCGTTCGAGCCGCGCCAGCCCCTTCTTCAGCACGACGAAGCGCGCGCCGGAGAGTTTGGCCGCCGCCTCGAAATCCATGTAGCCGAGCGCGGTGCCGAGATCGTCATGCAGCTTCGGCGTAAAGCTGTAGTTGCGCTTGTTGCCGAACACGTGGTGCTGCACGTTGCCGTGCTCGTCGACACCATCAGGCACTTCGTCGAACGGAATGTTCGGGATCGCGGACAGCTCTTTGGTCAGCTCCTCGTCGGCAGCCTTCGCGGCCGCTTCGAGCTCGGGCATCGTGGTCTTCAGCTCGGCCACCTCGGCCATCAGCTTGGCCGCGCGCGCTTCGTCCTTGGCCTTCTTGGCCTCGCCGATTTCCTTGGAGGCCGCATTGCGCCGCGCCTGCGCCTGCTCCGAGGCCAGGATCGCCGCCCGCCGCTTCTCGTCGATCGCCAGCAGCGACGCCGACAACGGCTTCAGGCCCCGCCGGGCGAGGCCAGCGTCGAAGGCTTGCGGATTATCGCGGATCGATTTGATGTCGTGCATGGCCGTGGTCCTGGGTCAGCGCTTAAATAGTCAACTTTCATGCTGACAACTTACATTGGCGCGCTTTCCCCTAGCATTCTGTCCTCGCCCGCGAAAGCGCGCGATCCAGTATTCCAGGGCCATCAGTGTTTCCCCGAGGGGCCGCGCGCACTGGACCTACTCGGCCGGGTTAGCCGGCGTCGACACGTCAGTGCCAGTGGCTGCCGGCGAGGCAGCTGCCTTCTTCTCCACCATCCCCACGGCGATGATCGAGCCCTCATAGAGCGCCAGCAGCGGAATCGCGAGCGAGCATTGGCTGAGCACGTCAGGCGGCGTCAGCACGGCCGCGATCACGAAGGCGATGACGATGAAATACCGGCGCTTCTCGCGCAGCATTTTTGACGTGACGATGCCGATACGCCCGAGCAGCGTCAGGATCACCGGGAGCTGGAAGGCGATGCCGAAGGCGAAGATCAGCGACATCATCAGCGACAGATATTCGCCGACCTTGGGCAAGAGCTGGATCTGCGCGGTCTCGTCGCTGCCTGCCTGCTGCATGCCGAGCGAGAAGCGGACCAGCATCGGCAGCACGACGAAATAGACCAGCGTCGCGCCCAGCACGAAGAAGAACGGGGTCGCGACCAGATACGGCAGGAAGGCCTGCTTCTCGTGCTTGTAGAGCCCGGGCGCAACGAACTTGTAGATCTGGGTTGCCACGATCGGGAACGAGATGAAGCCGGCGCCGAACAGCGCGAGCTTGAGCTGCGTGATGAAATATTCGAGCAGCGCCGTGTAGATGAACTTGGAGTTCTCGGGCCCTGCGACCCACACGAACGGCCAGACCAGCACGTTGTAGATCTGCTTGGCGAAGAAGAAGCAGAAGATGAAGGCCACGCCAAAGCCGAGCAGCGCCTTGATCAGCCGCGAGCGCAGCTCGATCAGGTGGTCCATCAGCGGAGCTTTACTGGCTTCGATATCGGCGTCGGTCATGACGCTTTGGCGTCCTTGATCGCTGCGGATGGCGCGGTGTCCTGCGCCACCTTTGCCTGCTCGACCTCACGGGTGATGGCGAGCGGCTCGTTCACGGCCGCATGCGCCTCGGCTTCGACGAAGGTCTCTGGCGTCGGCGCTTCCGGAGTGGTCGGCGCGACAGGCGGTTCGACAGCCGCGGCAGCCGGCGTCTCGGCCGGCTTGTCCAGTGCATCGATGCGAAGCGCGTCGCTGACGTCCTTCTGAAGCGAGGTCAGCGGATTGAATCCCGTGGCGGCTTCCTTGACCTCATCAAAGCTCTTCTTGAGGTCGGCCATCTCGGCCTCACGCATCGCCTCCTGGAACTGTCCCTGGAATTCGGCGGCCATCTTGCGGGCCTTGCCCATCCACTGTCCGACCATGCGCAGCACGCCCGGCAGCTCTTTCGGGCCGATGGCGATCAGGGCCACGACCCCGATCAGGACCAGTTCACTCCACCCGATGTCGAACATGAGATCTTCCGTTCACGCGAAGCCGCAACCGGCCCAATCCCTTGCGCGCAGGATCGGGCCGCTACCCGCGTCTCGCGTGCTCTCTGGCTCAGACGGCCTTGCTGCCGACGTCGGACCGTGCCGCGGTCGGCGCGGCGTTGTGCTCGATGGACTTGGCCGGCTCCGGCTTCTCGGCAGGCTTGTCGTCGTCCTGCATGCCCTTCTTGAACGCCTTGATGCCCTGCGCCACGTCGCCCATCAGATCCGAAATCTTGCCGCGGCCGAACAGCAGCAGGACCACTGCGATCACCAAGATCCAGTGCCAAATGCTGAGTGAACCCATCCTGCAACCCTCCAAACGCGCATGGCCGGGGACCCGGCCGATCTTTACCCAAAACTAGGCTTGGCGGGTGTCAAAAACAAGGACCAAGGCAGCGCCAATTCGCTGTTGGCGCTACGTAATCTTGCTAGTGTTAACCTACCGCAGGGCCGGTCAACGGCCGGTACATCAGTCCTCGGAGCCGCCTTCGCGAGCAGCCTCGCCGCTGCCCTCGTTGCTGGCTTCCGGCGCCTCCGGCTCGACCGCCGGCGCGAGCGACAGATCGAGGTCCTCGCCAGGTTCCAGCGGATCCTCGTCCTCACGCAGCGCCGGATCGTCCGACGGCGTCGGCACGCTGAAGCCCGTCGGCAGGCGCGAATCCAGCAGGCCCGTGCCTTTCAGTTCTTCCAGTCCCGGCAGGTCGCCGAGCTGTTCCAGGGTGAACTGCGACAGGAAGTCCTCGGTGGTTCCGAACGTAAGCGGACGGCCCGGCGTCTTGCGGCGGCCGCGCGGCTTGATCCAGCCCGTCTCCAGCAGCACGTCGAGCGTGCCCTTCGAGGTGACGACGCCGCGGATCTCCTCGATCTCGGCGCGCGTCACCGGCTGGTGATAGGCGATGATCGCCAGCACTTCGATCGCGGCGCGCGACAGGCGGCGCGTCTCGGTGCTCTCGCGCGTCATCAGCCAGGCGAGATCGCCGGCGGTGCGGAAGGTCCATTTGTTGGCGACCCGCACGAGATTGACGCCGCGCGAGGCATAGTCGGCCTGGAGCTGCTCGAGCGCGACCTTGACGTCGACGCCGTCAGGCATGCGCTTGGCCAGCGTCGCGGTATCCAGCGGCTCGCTCGACGCGAACAGCAGCGCTTCCAGCAGCCGTAGCTCTTCGGGACGGGCCTGGGTCTCGTTCTCCATCGGCTCGGCCTCTTCTACCCGCACTTCAGCCAGGCTTGCCATGGCAGATTCTCCTTCTTGCAATTAGGCGACCGGCGCGTCGGGCGCAGGAGCTGCGTCCGGAACCGGTTTAGGACGTCCCTTCCGGAAATAGATCGGCGCAAACGCTTCTTTCTGATTCAGCTCGAGCTGACCTTCGCGCACCAGCTCGAGCGCGGCGGCGAAGCTCGAGGCGAACACCGTCGCGCGCTGCGTGGGATCGGCGACGTGCTGGATCAGGAAGTCGTCGAGAACGCCCCAGTCGTCCTGTTCGGTGATGCTGCCGACCAGCCGCTCCAGCGTGGCGCGCGCTTCCGCAAGCGACCACACCGTGCGCTTGGCCAAATGCACGCTCGCCAGCACGCGCGACTGGCGCTGCGAGGCATAGGCCGTGAGCAGATCGTAGAGCGTTGCGGTATATTTCGGATGCTTGATCTCGGCGATCTGCTCGGGCTCGCCGCGCGGGAAGATGTCGCGCTGCAGTTGCGGCCGGTTCATCAGCCGGTTGGCGGCTTCGCGAATGGCTTCCAGCCGGCGCAGACGGTTGGCGAGCGCGGTCGCCATCTGCTCGGCGCTCGGCCCCTCGGCGCTCGGCGGCTCCGGCAGCAGCAGGCGCGATTTCAGGAAGGCAAGCCAGGCCGCCATGACGAGGTAGTCGGCGGCGAGTTCCAGCCGGATCTTTCGCGCGGCTTCGATGAAGTGGAGATACTGGTCGGCCAGCGCCAGGATCGAGATCTTGGCGAGATCGACCTTCTGCTGCCGCGCCAGCGCGAGCAGCAGGTCGAGCGGACCTTCATAGCCCTCGACGTCCACCACCAACGCCGGCTCACCCTCGGCGAGCTCTGCGGGCCGCCCGGTTTCAAACGATAGGATTTCTGCGGTCATGCGGATGCCGTGTTTGCCCGTGCGATCAATGCGTCCAGCTCAGTTCGGGCGGCCACCCGATCGAACGGCTGCGGCGCCTTGCGCGCGGCGAGCGCGGCTGTCGCCCGCGCCAGGGCCTTGCCGGACAGCTCTGGCGTCTGACCAGCGACCTCGCGCATTTCGTCGATGTTGCCGTTGCAATGCAGGGCCACGTCGCAGCCGGCCGCGAAGATGGCGCGGGTCCGCTCGGCGATGCTGCCCGCCAGCGCGTTCATCGACACGTCATCACTCATTAACAAACCCTGGAACCCGATTGCGCCGCGAATCACCCGAGCAATCATTGTCGCAGATGTCGTCGCCGGTTGGGCGGGGTCGACGGCGCTAAACACAACATGTGCAGTCATGGCCATCGGCAGATCCGCCAGCGGCTTGAACGCCGCAAAGTCGGTCCGATCGAGCTCGTCCATAGGCGTATCAACTGTCGGAAGCTTGAAATGGGTGTCGGCGGTGGCGCGGCCATGGCCGGGGATGTGCTTGAGCACCGGCAGCACGCCGCCTTGCTCCAGCCCCTCGGTCACCGCGCGGGCGATCGCTGCGACCTTGGCCGGCAAGGTGCCGTAGGCCCGGTTCCCGATCACGGCGTCGGCGCCCGGCACCGGCACGTCAGCCAGCGGCAAGCAATCCACGGTAATGCCGAGATCGGCGAGATCGGCCGCGATCAGCCGGGCGCTGAGCCGCGCCGCGGTGAGCCCGAGCGCCGAATCAGTGTCGTACAAGGTCGCGAATACGGCACCCGGGGGATAGACCGGCCAGTGCGGCGGGCCCAACCGCTGCACCCGTCCGCCTTCCTGGTCGATCAGGACCGGCGCGTCGGCCGCATTCGCAACCGTCCGCAATTCCGCAACCAGCGCCGCAACTTGCGCCGGGGTCGCGACATTGCGCTTGAACAGGATGAAGCCCCATGGGCGTTCGGCGCGGATAAACTCCCGCTCGGCGGCGGTCAGTTCCGTTCCGGATACGCCGGTAATGAAGGCCCGCGTGCTCATAACGGCCGATTAACCCTGGCCCGTCTGGGGGTCAAGGAACGGGCCGTTAATTCCTCTGGATGAAGCAGGTCGGCAAGCCGGCAGCCTTCAGGCTGTTGCAGGCGTGTGTCGCTTCCTCGGCCGACGCATAGGGGCCAGCGAACGCGCGGTATACGACCCCCTTGCCCTTGTCGGTGAGATCGACCCGCTTGATCACGGGTGAGCGCGATCCAAGCACGCTGCCATATTTGCTCTGGAGCACCCGGTAGGAGGCCGCGGCGCTGTCCTCGCTCTGTTGCGAGGAGACCTGGACGATGAAGCCACCGCTGCTCGCGGGCAGAATCTGCGTCGAATTGGTTGCAGCCATCCGCTGCGGTGACTCGGCCGCGGGCGTCGATTGCGGCGTGAGCGAGAGCGGCTGGTTGGCGCTGGCATTGGCCGAGGTCGGCGGATTGCGCGGCGCAGCCGGCGCGGCAACAGGCTTCGGCGCCGCAGCTGTCGGCTTGGCGGCAGCCGATTGCGGCGTGGCGCTGTCGGTCTGATCACCCTTCACGGCCACGGTCCTGATCGGGCGCGGCGAGTTGTTCGGCATCGTCCCGTTGCTCGGGGGCGCCCCTGCGCTCGGCGGCGGCACCGTAGACGGCGACACGCTCGCCACCGACGGCGGATTCGCATTCTGGTTCAGTGGTGGGAACACCACGCGGGGACCACCCGCCCTGGCGTTGACGTCGACAGGCGCCTCCTCGCGCGGCACGATCTTCTCGGTGCCGTCACCGGTGACCATGCGATCCGGCACCTTGGCCGAGGAGTCCGTCGGCGCGGGCACGATCTTGGTCGGGGTGTTGTCGGCCTTGATGATCGGCGGCTCACCGCTGCGGGGCGAGCCCACATAGGTCTTGTAGGCGAAGGCCGCACCGGTGCCGACCACCGCGAGCGCGAGGATCGCCGCGACCGTCATCATGCCGCCGCGCTGCTTCTTCGGCTCGTCGAGATCGGCCTCGGGATAGTCGCTCTGGAACGCGTAAGGGTCGTCCGGATAGGCCGGATCGCGCTGAAACTCCTCCTCACCCGTCTCCAGCCGTCCGTACAGCGCATCGTCGTAGCGCGACGGATCGGGCTGCTGAGAAGGCTCGTGGTAGGCTTGGTCCTGCTGATCGGCGTGATCCTGGGATGCATGATCCTGATAGGCCTGCGGCTGATGGAAATCAGGCTCGGGCGCGGCCGGCGGGGCGGAATAGCGGTGCAACGGATGAACCGGGCTTACGGAAACGTGATAGTCCGGCTCCGGCGCGGGTGCCGGCTGCGGCTGCACGTTGGCGCGGCGCATCCATGACGGCGGCCCGGGCGGAGGCGGCGGAGCCGGCTCGGCATAGTCCTGTCGATAATCGCCCTGCCGATAATCGTCGTCCTGATAGCTCTGCGCGGAGGCTGCCGGCGGGCGCGCGGCAGGCCGGCCCTGCGCGGCGAACGGATCGGTCTGCCCGATCAGGCGGGCGAGCTCGGCCAACGGATCGTTGTCCGCCTTCCCATGCAGATCGCCGCCGCGACCATAGTCATCGGAAGGAAACGGTCTGTCGTGATATCGTTCGGCCATCGTGATGATGCGTCCCTTCGGGAAAGCCGCGCGCCCCTCGACCAGGCACGGCTTCCGACCCACAAGGCATTCAACCAAGTCTCAGCGATCCGGCTTCTGCCGGTTACCCCCGAATTCCCCTTAAGTAGTTCGCCCCAAACTACCGCATCTCGTCCGGAGCATGGACGCCGAGGATGGCGAGGCCCGATGCCAGGATAGAGACGACGCCCTGGACCATTGCCAGTCGCGCCTTTGTAAGATCTGCATCATTATTGATAATGAAGCGTAAATAGGGCAAATCGCGCCCTTTCGTCCAAAGTGCGTGAAATTCGCTCGCTAAGTCATAGAGATAGAAGGCGATTCGGTGCGGCTCATGGGCCGCGGCGGCAGCTTCCAGCATGCGCGGATAAATTGCGAGGCGCTTAAGAAGGTCGAGTTCGACAGGGTCGGACAGCCGTTCCACCGCCGACTCAGCGAGCCAGGCCATGCGTCTGCCGGCGTCCTCCGGCAGTTCCGGGAACACCTCGACCCGCGCGTTCCGGAAGATCGAGTGGCCGCGGGCATGGCCGTACTGGACATAGAACACCGGGTTGTCGCGCGACTGTTCCATGACCTTGGCGAGGTCGAAGTCGAGGACCGCGTCGTTCTTGCGGTAGAGCATCATGAATCGGACCGCGTCCTGACCGACCTCATCCACCACCTCACGCAACGTGACGAAGTCCCCGCTCCGCTTCGACATTTTCACCGGCTCGCCATTGCGCAAGAGCTTGACGAGCTGGACGATCTTGACGTCGAGCGAGCCCTTGCCGGACGTAATCGCCTTCACCGCCGCCTGCATGCGCTTGATGTAGCCGCCATGATCGGCGCCCCAGACGTCGATCATCTCCGCAAAACCGCGGTCGAACTTGTTCTTGTGGTAGGCGATGTCGGAAGCGAAGTAGGTGTAGGAATTGTCCGACTTGATCAGCGGACGATCGACGTCGTCTCCGTAGGCGGTCGCCTTGAACAGCAGCTGCTCGCGGTCTTCCCAATCCTCGACCGGCGCGCCCTTAGGCGGCGGCAGGCGGCCCTCGTAGATGTCGCCCTTGGCCTTCAGGAAATCGATGGTCTCGGCGACCTTGTTGGTGCCGGTCTCGATCAGCGAGCGTTCCGAGAAGAACACGTCGTGGCGGATGTTGAGGGCGGCGAGATCGTCCTTGATCTCGTCCATCATCATCGTGATAGCCTTGGCTCGCACAGTCGGCAGCCACTCGGCCTCGCTCTTCGCGAGCAGCTTGTTGCCGTGCTCCTTCGCGAGCGCCACACCCACCGGCTTCAGATACGCGCCGGGATAGAGCCCTTCGGGTATGGCACCGATGTCGTCGCCGAGCGCCTCGCGATACCGCAGGAAGGCGGAGCGTGCGAGCACGTCGACCTGAGCGCCGGCATCGTTGATGTAATATTCGCGCGTGACGTCGTGGCCTGCGAACTGGAGCAGGCTCGCCAGCGCGTCGCCGAACACGGCGCCGCGGCAGTGGCCGACATGCATCGGCCCGGTTGGATTGGCCGACACATATTCGACATTGACCTTGGCGCCGCCGCGCACGCGGCCGTAATCCGCCCCCTCGCGCAGCACCGTCCGCAGCGCTTCCGCCCAGGCGGCCGGCTTCAGCGTCAGATTGATGAAGCCGGGACCGGCGACATCGACCTTGGCGATCAGCGCATCGGCGCGCAGCCGCTCGGCAATCCGCTCGGCGAGATCGCGGGGCTTTGCCTTTGCCTCTTTCGCAAGCACCATCGCGGCGTTGGTCGCCATGTCGCCATGGGAGGCATCGCGCGGCGGCTCGACCACCACGCGCGAGAAATCGATGCCCTCGGGCCAGCTGGAATCCGCCGCGAGCGCGCGGCAGGCGGCGTGCACGCGTGCGAGCACGTCGGCGAATAAATGCAGGGATGAGGATGTCTGGGGCATGGGCGCCGCCTAACGCAAATCCGGGGTCGAGTCAAAAAGCCGCTGGTGCTCGGTCAGGGCGAAACGGTCGGTCATTCCGGCAATGAAATTGCCGACCCGGCGGGCCCGGTCGCCCTCGTCGTCCGCCTCCGCCCCGACCAGCCATTCCGGCGGCAGCTCGGCCGGGGATTTCAGGTATTTCGCGAACAGGTCGAACAGGATCTGCTCGGCCTCCCCCATCACCCGCATCACCCGCTTGTGGCGGTACATGTGCTGATACAGGAAGCCCTTGATGGCGGCCTCCTCCTCGGCGACCTCGGCGGGGAACGCGATCAGCGCCCGGCTCTGCTGGCGCACGTCCTGGGCCGATTGCGGCCTCGTGGCGGCGAGGTTTCTCTGCGCCTCGGCGAATACCGCGCCGATCAGGTGCGAGATCAGCTCGCGCACCAGCTCGGCGCCGCGCCTGACGTCTTCGAGATCGGGATAATGGGCGGCGATCCCGTCGATGATCTCCGCAGTGAGCGGCATGACCTTGAGATCGTCGAGAGCGAACAGGCCCGCGCGCAGGCCGTCGTCGATGTCGTGGGCATCATAGGCGATGTCGTCGGCGATCGCGGCGACCTGGGCTTCAAGCGAGGCGAAGCTCCACAATTCGAGATCGTAGACCTTGATGTAGTCGGCGATCCCGACGGGAACGCCATGCTCGCGATAGCGTCCGACCGGCGCGCCGCTGCGATCGGTCAGCGGCCCGTTGTGCTTGACGATGCCCTCCAGCGACTCCCAGGTCAGGTTGAGTCCGTCGAACTCGGGATAGCGGTGCTCCAGCGAACCGACGACGCGGAGCGTCTGGGCATTGTGATCGAAGCCGCCGAACTCCTTCAGGCAGGCGTCCAGCGCCCGCTCGCCGGCGTGGCCGAAGGGCGGATGGCCGAGGTCATGGGCGAGCGCCAGGGTTTCCGTGAGGTCCTCGTCCAGCCCGAGCTGCCGGGCCAGCGCGCGGGCGATCTGCGCCACCTCCAGCGAATGGGTCAGCCGGGTGCGGTAGTGGTCGCCCTCGTGGAACACGAACACCTGGGTCTTGTACTTGAGGCGGCGAAACGCGGTGGAATGGATCACCCGGTCGCAATCCCGCCGGAACGGGCTGCGGGTCCGGCTCGGGGGCTCGGCGACCAGCCGGCCACGGCTGCGATCGGGGTCGCAGGCATAGGGCGAGCGGGGGGCTGCCATTCCGACGGACACGGCGAATTTAGTCCATATGCATTTGATTCTGCTTATGGTGGCACTTAACTATGTCAGGCGCGGGATACCAAATGAATTGGGTATGACGCGGGACTATCGGAGACCAGCAATGACGACTGCCGTGACCATCAGTGACCGGGCCGCCCGCCGGATTGGGGAGATCCTCAAGGGCGAAGGGTCAGGCGCGATGCTGCGTATCTCGGTCGAGGGCGGCGGCTGCTCCGGCTTCCAGTACAAGTTCGACATCGACCGCGCCCGCACCGACGACGATCTCGTGATCGAGCAGGACAATGCGGTGGTGCTGGTCGATTCCGCCTCGCAGCCGTTCCTGGCGGGATCGCAGGTCGATTTCGTGGACGATCTGATCGGCGCCTCTTTCCGCGTCAACAATCCCAACGCCACGGCATCCTGCGGCTGCGGCACCAGCTTCTCGATCTGACCGGCTAGACGCCGGTCATCTGCCTTTCCTCGTCCGTCCACTCGACGTCGCCCGGCATCAGTTCCGGCTGCAGCGGCGCGTCTTCCGACGCCATGTGGTAGCCGTCCAGCGCGCGTAGCAAAGCCGCGACCAGCGCCGGCTTGCGCAGCGGCTTGGCCAGGAAGTCCGACATGCCCGCTTCGCGGCAGATCCTGACGTCTTCGGGGAAGGCGTTGGCGGTGAGCGCGATCATCGGCAGGCCATCGAAGCGGCCGCCTTGCGCGCGGATCGCGCGGGTCGCGGCGAGACCGTCCATGTCGGGCATGCGCACATCCATCAGCACGACATCGTAGTCGCCTTCCGAGGCCGCCGCGACGGCCTCGACGCCGTCGGTGACGACGCGCAGCTCGACCTCGAAGGCCCCCAGCATCTTGCTCACGACCATGCGGTTGACGGCATCGTCCTCCGCGACCAGCACCTTGAGCGGCCGATCGAGGTCGGCGATGCGGGCCTTCAGCTCCTCTGCCTCGTCGCGCTCGGCGGTCGCACCGGGGGCCTGCGCCTGGCTCCAGGGCAGTACAAGCGTGAAGCGGAAGGTCGAGCCCTCGCCCGGCGTCGAGGTGACACCGATCGTGCCGCCCATCTGCTCGATGATGCGCCTGCTGATCGCAAGGCCAAGGCCCGTGCCGCCGAAGCGGCGGCTGATCGAGGCGTCGGCCTGCGCAAAGTCGCTGAACAGCTGCCCGAGCTTCTCGGGCGCGATGCCGATGCCGCTGTCGGTCACCGTCCACTCGACGGTCGCCAGCAGGTCGCGGCGCGCCTGGCAGTTGGCCGATAGCGTCACCTCGCCGTCGTCGGTGAACTTCACCGCGTTGGAGGCGAGATTGAGCAGCACCTGCCTGATGCGCGCGACGTCGCCGCGCAGCATCGGCGGCAGGTTCGGATCGAGCTCGACCCTGACGGAGATCCCCTTGCTCTTCGCGCTCGCGCGTACCACGGTCGCAACCGTCTCGACCAGCGCCTGCGGCGCGAAGTCGATCGCCTCGAACTGGAAGCGGCCGGCCTCGAGCTTGGAGAGGTCGAGGATGTCGTTGAGGATGCGCTGGAGATTGTCGCCGGACTCGCGGATCGTGGTGACGGCCTCGCGCTGCTCCGGATCGAGTTTCGTTTCCAGCATCATGCTGGCGAGCCCGAGCACGCCGTTCATGGGCGTGCGGATCTCGTGGCTCATCACTGCGAGGAAGTCGGATTTGGCGCGGCTCTCCGCCTCGGCCTTTTCGGCGCGCCAGCGCTCGGTGACGTCGCGGCCGAAGCCGCGATAACCGAGGAACTGGCCGTCGCGGTCATAGGCGGGCTTTGCGGTCAGCGACCACAGCCGCGCCTCACCGCCGGCGACGACCTCGAGGTTCATCTCGTGCAGCGGCTCGTTGTGCTCCATCAGGCCGACGATGTTGTAGGCCGCGGTCTTGTCCTCGGGGCAGAGCATGTCGAGCACGTCGGCGAACTGCGAGCCCTTCAGCAGCGGAAGCGGCAGCTGTGCCACGTCGGCGAAGCGCTGAGGCACGTCGACCAGATGCCCGTCGGCATCGGTCTGCCACAGCCAGTCGCTGGCGTTCTCCTGGAAATCCTTCAGCAGCAGCGAGATGATCTCGGTCTGCCGCTCGAGCTCAAGCTGGGCCTTGAGGTTACCGAGGAACAGATTGCCCTGCGAGACGATGTTGCGCGCCATGAAGAAGGCGAACAGCAGCAGGAACACCGCGGTGACCAGATAGGGCCCGGTGCCGCACAGCAGCAGCGCGCCGGTGCAGGCGACCGTGATGGTGGCGAGATAGACGAGGCCTGCGCGGGGGAAGGTTGACAGCGTGAAGGCGCCGCCGGACATCATGCCGACCATCAGGCAGGCGAGGATGAGCTGGCTGGTCGGCTCGATGCGGCTGAACAGGGCGAGCGGCAGCGTGCCCCAGATCGCGGCAAGGAAGAACGCCTGCCGCATCATCTGCTGCGCACCGCGAGGCGATGCCTCCTGCGGCGGGTTCTGGTGCGACCGCCGCCAGACCCGCACCGCAAGCGAGGCACTGACGGCCAGCGTCATCGCCCAGATCGCGAGAAAGTCGTTCCAGCCCTGGCCCCAGCACAAGATTAGCACGATGGCGACGTTGAGCATCGTGACGCCCATCGTCACCGGGATAGCCTGCGTCACTGCACCGATCTGCTTGGCACGGATGCGGCGCAGTTGCCGTTCGCTGAGATCAGCGGTCAGGCCGTCCTCGATCTCGAAGCCGCCGAGCCAATACAGGAACGCGCCGACGAGGCCCTCGTGCGGCTCAGTGTGATGTGAAGTCTCGACCGGCCATTCCATAAGCGGAACCTTTTCCCCATAAGGCCTGCGGCCCGCTTAAGCCGGGTTAATTTTGTGGGAGATTTTGCGGCGTCCTTGACGGGCACGTTTGCATTTTGTTCTAACCATGGCCCCTGCCCGGAGCCCTTCCCCAATGCCCATCAGAGTTGCCACCTGGAACGTGAACTCGGTCCGGCAGCGGATCGATCTCCTGCTGACCTGGCTGAGGGAGTGCCAGCCGGACATCGTCTGCCTGCAGGAGATCAAATGTGTCGACGAGGCCTTCCCGCGGCTGGAGATCGAGGCGCTCGGCTACAACGTCGTCACCCATGGGCAGAAGACGTTCAACGGCGTCGCCCTGCTCTCGAAGCTGCGGTTCGACGAGACCAAGTCCGGGCTTGCCGGCGACGACGAGGACGCCCATGCCCGCTTCCTCGAGGGCGTGGTGACGCTCAAGTCCGGCGTGCTGCGCATCGCCTGCCTCTATCTACCCAATGGCAATCCGGTCGGGAGCGACAAATATCCCTACAAGCTGAAATGGATGTCCCGGCTTCTTGAGTATTCCAAGGAGCGCCTCAAGACCGAGGAACCGCTGATCCTCGCAGGCGACTTCAACGTCATCCCGCATGCCCGCGACGTGCACAATCCGGCCGCCTGGACCGAGGATGCCCTGTTCAAGACCGAGACGCGCGAGAGTTTTCAGTCCCTGCTCGGCCTCGGCCTCACCGATGCCTTGCGGGCAGTCACCGACGAGCCTGGGCTTTACACGTTCTGGGACTACCAGGCCGGCGCCTGGCAGAAGAACCAGGGCCTGCGCATCGACCACCTGTTGATGTCGCCACAGGCTAGCGACAAGCTCGCCAATGTCGGGATCGACAGCTATGTGCGCGGCTGGGAGAAGCCGTCGGACCACGTACCGGTGTGGGCGGATCTGGATCTGGAAGCGGCGTAGTCGTCCGTTAAGAAGGCGAATTGAGCGGGGCGGGACGGCCGAACGTGCGCCATAGCTGGAGCAGGATGAGGCACAAGAGTTCTCTGAGCCAGGCGAGGATGCGGCGGAAGTTGTGGCCCACGGCTGAGAGGATGACGTTAGCCGCATCGCCGGCGCGGCCTTTGAGGTAGCAGCGGCCGAGGTGACCATCGGCCTTCAGGTGTCCGATGATGGGTTCGATGGCGGAGCGGCGGCGCAGCTCGCGCTTGATGACACCGAAGACGCCGCGCTTCTGGCCGGAGATGAAGATCCGTCGGGGATTTTGTGCGTCGTGGCCGCGGTATCCCTTGTCGACATAGGCCCGCTCGATCGCGCAGCCGGTGAGTGTCTCGGTGCGGTCGATGACGTCCCGCAAGGTGTGACCGTCGTACGGGTTATCGGGTAGCGCCCTGGCGTGCAGCACGAACAGGCCCCCTGGAGAACGGCGGTTGTTGGTGACGATGGAGGCTTTGACGCCGATCTATGGACCACGCCCGCGTTGCAAGAGGAATCGACAAAGGGATGAAGCGGTTTGCGCCAATCTATCCGGCTTCAATTTGGGGCTGTTGCCCCGAGCCATCATGGATATCCGCTCACTTCTGTCCTCAATAACTCGCCGGCCTCAAGAAGGGCCATGGAGTCGAACCAGGCTTCAGAAGTGTCGGTGGAACCGTTTCTCCATTCGTCCTTTCCGTCTCGCAAACCTCGGCGGGTTATTGTGCCTTCTGATCCCGACCTTGGATTTTCCTTTCCGGCCCTGTTTCTTATGCGGTGCGGCCCAGGAGGTTGGCGTCGTAGTCACGGCCCTTTGCGAGCATGCTCCAGGCCATGCGCGCAAGTTTTGCGGCCAGGGCAACAACCAAGACATTGGAGTGGAGCCGCTTCGACGCTGCCTCTAACCAGGCTGCGAAGCCATGCCGAGGCCAACTCTGACGCTGCAGAAGTACGGCTCTGGCACCTTGAATAAACAGCGTTCGCAGGTACCGATTACCGCGCCTCGATATGCGCCCGAGAATGGTTCGATCGCCGGTCGAGATTTGCTTTGGTACCAGACCAAGCCATGCTGCAAAGTCTCGGCCTTTATGGAAGGCATCACCGGTTCCGATGGCGGCGACCATCGCGCTTGAGATGATCGGCCCGACGCCGGGCGCACTCATTAGGCGGCGACAGTGTGGATCTTGATCAGCGAGTTCGTCGATTTCTTTCGTCATTGACGCGACCCGTCGGTCGAGATAGCGCCAGTCCTCGGCCAAGTCCTGAATGAGCTGGATCACGCGAGGCGATAAGTTGTCGTTTGGCGCTGAGAGAATCTGAGGAAGTGCCAGTCGGAGTGCTGCCGCTCCCTGCCGCACTGGTAGCCCTCGCTCAAGCAAAAAGCCCCGGATTTGATTGATGACCGCCGTTCTCTGCGTCACCAATCGACTGCGAACTCTGTGTAGTGCCTGTAAATCAAGTTGTTCGGCTGACTTCACTGGAACGAACCGCATTGTCGGCCGCTGAGCGGCCTCGGCGATCGCTTCAGCATCCCGAAAGTCATTCTTGTGACCCTTGAGGTATGGTTTGACGTACTGCGCCGGCAAGAGCCGTACTTGATGGCCTAATTTCTCGAGCCTGCGCCCCAGATGATGTGCGCCTGCACACGCCTCCATTCCGATCAGACAACGCGGAATATTGCCCAGCGACTGGTCAAGCTGATTTCTCGACCGCTTCTTGCGTAGCGTAATTGCGCCTGTGGCATCGAGACCGACGACGTGGAATGTGTTCTTCCCGAGATCGATGCCGATTGTGACAAGGTTCGTATTCGACATGGCTTGCGCTCCTGCTGCTGCCCCCCGCCGGGCTGCACGTTGCCGCTGAGAGCGGGCGTGGTCCATGCCATTAACTCGTAAGGCGCGGCTGCTTTGCCCTTGCCGATGCACTCCACCTCCGGGGCGTGGAAGGAATAAAGCTTGAAGCCGCGCTGGCGTTGCTGCTGCGAGCGGATCTGCGAGGCCCGGCTGAGCGGGAGGGCGAACGTGTTCTCAAGCACAGCCTGACCTTCGATCTTGCGGCGGATATCGCGGATGATCCGGCCCAGTCGGCTGCGCAGGATGCGCAACTGCCGCTGATGCCGCTTGAATTGCTTGGCATGGCCGTAGCGTCCCGCCATCATTGTCGCGGTTTTGGCAATGCGCAGATAGGACTGCCGCAGCTTGACCCCGTGCTTCCTCGCCAGACGGTTGAGCCCCTTGATCGCCGCGTGCAAGAGCTTGGCATCGGTCGGGAAGGTGATCGCCTTCGGCTGCACGGTGGTATCGACTGTGACCCGCTTGATGTCCTGGCTGCGTAACGCGCCGGCCTCGTGTGCCACCCGCAAGCTCTCGGCCAGCAACAGCTCCAGCTTGTCGCCGAGCCGCTTGCGCCAGTGGCTCAGGTCCGAGCGCTCGTGCGGGAATGCGTGCTGGAAGAACTCTTCGCCGGTGAAGTACTGTCGAGTGGGCCGAGGGAGTTTCACCCTCAGCCCCTCACAGAACCGGACGTGATACTCTCGCATCATCCGGCTCTTGTCACCCAACCGTTGCGTGACCAAGGCGCGTCCAGTGGACGAAGAAAGAGGGATTGCGCTTCGCAATGCTGTTCAGTCGCCGCAAGCTCCGTCCCCGGTGCCTTTTGAGCGACTTGTACTTCCGCCGGAGCCAAGCCCCGAGACGTTCATCAAAGTACGTGAACAGCTTCCACATTTCCGTTGGATAGAAACGCCCATAATACTGCCACCATCCTTGAAGGATCGGATTGAGTATTCGGGCTATATCCGCCAACGGAAGCGGCGCGTGCTGTGGCAGGCGCCAGCTCCTTATCCGCTCCCGCATGCGTTTGAGCGCCTGCAGGCCAACTGCGGGAAGGAAGCGCGTGAAGAGCTTTCCCCAACGGTTCTTCGCCCTACGGGGTCGGAAGGTGAAGCCAAGGAAGGTGAAGTGGATCTGCGGATGCGTCCCGCGTCGATTACTGTCTCTGCAATAAACCACTTGGGTCTTCTGCGGGTGCAGCGTCAGATGACAATCGGCCAATCTCATTTCCAGCGCTGCCTTCAGATGCTCGGCCTCCTGCCGTGTCCGGCAATGGCAGATTGCATCATCGGCATAGCGTTCGAACGGAATGCGCGGAAACGTCCGACGCATCCACGCATCGAAGCTATAATGCAGAAAAAGATTCGCCAGCAGCGGGCTTACCACTCCACCTTGCGGTGTTCCGGCTTCCCGTTTCTGGATGGTCCCATCAGGCATCTCTACCGGAGCCTTCAGCCATCGTTCGACGTACAGCAAAACCCAGGGCTCCTGGCAGTGCTTCCGAAGCGCTCTAACCAAAAGGGCATGATCGATCGTGTCGAAAAAGCCTTTGATGTCGAGGTCCAAAGCCCACTCATAGTCCCAGCATCGCTTGCGCGTTTGCTCGATCGCCTGATGCGCTGATTTTCCCGGCCGATAGCCATAGGAGTCAGGATCAAACACCCGATCCAACCCCGGTTCCAGATACTGCTTGACCACCATCTGTGCGACGCGGTCCGCGACCGTCGGGATGCCCAGAGGACGGATGCCGCCATTGGCCTTGGGAATCTCCACGCGCCTGACCGCAGGCGGGAGATAGCTTCCCGACGCCATGCGATTCCAGAGCTTGTAGAGGTTATTCCCAAGGTTATGCGCGAATTCGTCCAGGCTCTGGCCATCGACGCCCGCCGCCTTTCCATTCCCTGCCACCAGCTGGTAGGCCTCCCAGACCATACGCTTGGTGATCGGCAACGGTTTGTCCGGCGTCATGACGCTCCTCCCGACAAAGCCGGTTGGCGTCCGATGTCGGACAGGATAACGCAGCCCCTTCGCTCCATAGCCATTACAGCTACTTCAGCGCTACTACAGGCTCCTCCGCCCCTGTCTCGGGTTTTGGTGTTCTCCCTCGTGGTGTGCACCACTTGCGGATTTCCCTTAACACCCCGAGCCAGGTTCCCTCGTTCCGGATTGAAGCCTGTGATGAGATCATGCCGCCTATACACCGGCTGCCGCGTGGACCGTAAGCAGGTATCGCCCACACTCTTCCGAGCATCACTATCCCCATGCTCGTTTTGACAGCGCCTGGACCCATTTCGATGCGTCATCGGCGGTTCGCTTGCGCTCATCTTCTCATCACTCACCTGACGGCGTAGCCTGCCGCCTTTTCCCCAGCGCTCACCACCACGTCTCTTAAACGCAGCAGCCTGGAGTGGTTTGAAGCCTGCCCCTGCAGGCCGGCTCCGGGAGACCAACTCCCATCTTCAACACAGTTGTGCCGGCAGATACGCACCGGCTACGAGGCACACGGAAATATGGGTCGTGGACCCAGCGCTCGCACACCCCTCATCGGACAGCCCGTAAATGTGCTTGAGCAGCAACAGCCCGATCATGAAGCGGCTCGCGATCCCGGGCCGACCATTCTCGCTATAGAGCGGCGCGATCTCGCCGTCGATCCAGTCCCAATCGACCTTGCCGGCGAGCTGAACCAGCTCGTGCTTCATATTGATGATTTGGTCCAGCCTGGCCCGGAACAGATCGCCCGATCCCGTCGTCCTGTGCTTCTTCGGTCGCATCGCCACCTCCGATGCGATGACGGAATCATGGTTGGCGATTCGACGGAATCTTGAGGGTTCTGTGAGGTCGCGTGGCAGGCGCGAGCCGCGCGCTCTGTGGTGCGTGCGACCTCATAGAAGCCGGATTGAACGAAGCTGCGGAGTTGTGGGCGCTATGGGAATAGTGCAGCGGGTGCGGCTGCGGGGAACGCTCGCCTGTGGTCGCCGCGCGTCCGCGAGTCATTCATCGGATGTGAGGGGCCCGATTGATCGGGCCAAGGGCGCGATCCAGCGAGCGATTTGCAGCGCTGGGATGCGCTACCGAACGATTGGCGGGGTGTTCGGTGACGAGCGCGGCCACGGCGACTTCGGACGTTGCCACCAAGAAGGTGATTACGGAAGGGGTGGATGGTACAGACGCTGGTCATGACGTATCACAATGAAACGGCTGGTCGCGCGCGCAGGCTCGCGGGACGATATCGACGCGCCGCATGGTGCCGCCACAATGCGGGCAGACGGGGATCTCGCATTTGGTGAGGGGATCGGCGCCGGCTTCTTGATCAGTCGGAGCGTTGCGGACAGCAAGGAGTTGACGGCAGAAAGCGATTTTATCGTTGCGTCCGCCATTGGCGAGGAAACCATAGTGGCGGATGCGGTGGAAGCTGTCCGGCAGGGTGTGCAGGAGAAAGCGACGAATGAACTCATCGGCCTTAAGCGTCATCACTTTGGTTTTACGATTCTGCCGATAGTCCTTCCAGGCAAAGCTCACCTTGCCGTCGGCAAGCGAGATCAGCCTACTGTTGGCGATGGCGACGCGATGCGTATAGCGGCCGAGATAAGCCAGCACCTGTTCGGGCCCACCGAATGGCGGCTTGGCATAGACGACCCAGTCGGTCCATCGAAGTTGAGCGAGGCGCTCGGCGAATGCGGCGGGATCGGCGAGACGGGCGAGATCGCCAAAGAAGCCCAACTGGCCAGCCGCGAAGGCAGCTTGCAGCTCTTGCAGAAACAGGCGGCGGAACAGCCTGGAGAGGACGCGCACCGGCAGGAAGAAGCCGGGCCGGCAAGCGACCCAGTGTGTGCCGTCGAGTGAAGGTCCACCACCAGGCACGACGCAGTGGATATGCGGATGGTGTTGCAGGGTTTGACCCCAAGTATGGAGGACGGCGGTCAGACCGAGCTGAGCGCCGAGATGCTTGGGGTCGGCCGCGATGGTGGTGAGCGTCTCGGCCGCGCAGCGGAACAGAATGGCATAGACCACCGCCTTGTTCTGGAAAGCAATCTCTCTGGCCGGCGCCGGCAAGGTGAAGACGACGTGGAAGTATGGCACGGGAAGGAGTTCGGATTGTCGCTCGGCAAGCCATTGCGCGCGCGCCGAGCCTTGGCACTTCGGGCAATGCCGATTGCGACAGGAGTTGTAGGCGATCCGGGTGGCACCGCAGTCGTCGCATTGCTCGATGTGGCCGCCAAGCACAGCCGTCCGGCATGCCGTGATCGCGCCCATGACGCGCCGCTCGACGCGACCCAGATGTCCGGCACGAGCTTGCCGAAACGCTTCGCCGTGGCGGCGGAAGATATCCGCCACTTCCAGAACTGGAGTCATCAGGTCCGCTCAGCCGGGCGGCACGACCTCCAGGCGGAGCCGGTCAAGCGGACTTGGCGTATTGCTGATGGTCTTTGTGGCGACTTGGGTATAGCGCGCCGTGCTCTGCAGACTGGCATGGCCGAGCAGCACCTGGATGATGCGCACGTCGGCCCCGTTCTCCAGGAGATGGGTCGCGAATGTGTGCCGCAGCGTATGCACTGTCACCGACTTGCTCAAGCCGGCCGCCGTACAGGCTGAACGGCAGGCGGCGTGCAGCACGTTAGGGACGAGCGGACGCTCGTCGTCGCGGCCGGGAAATAGCCATCGTTTGGGCCGAGTGAGCCGCCAATACGTCCGCAGAATCCTCAAAAGCTGCGGCGAGAGCATAACGTAACGGTCCTTGCCGCCCTTGCCGTGCTCGACCCGGATCAACATCCGCTGGCTATCAATGTCGACAACCTTCAAGAGGACCACTTCCGATACGCGCAAGCCTGCGGCATAGACGGTGGTCAGCGCGGTACGGCTCTTGAGGCTTGGGATTGCTTCCAGGAAGCGCACGACCTCGTCGGCGCTCAGCACCACCGGCAGTTTGCGCGGTTTACGCGCATAGGCGATGCGCTCCGGAACGGTGTCATGACCCAGCGTCACACCGTAGAAAAACCGCAGTGCGCAGACGATCTGGTTCAGCGCCGGCCAGGACATCCCCGTCGCAACCAGATGAACCTGGAAAGCACGGATATCCTCCAGGTCGAGGCGGTCAGGAGAACGACCGAAATATCGGCTCAACTTCGCTACGGCGTTGAGGTAGGATTGCTGCGTCGCCGGTGACAGATTGCGGACCGTCATGTCCTCGATCATGCGGCGGCGAAGTGGGCTGATCTCAGCCATCGGAAAACCTCCTGTCTAAAGGGTTGGGCTTCGAAAACCCGCAATCCTCTCAGACAGGAGGCAATCCTTGCTATGCCTCCCTACATGCCGCGCCAGCGGCTTCGTTCAATCTTGAAAATGAAATTGCAAGGTTCCGACGCCCGAAGCATCAAACCCCTGCAAACGCAAAACAGTCCACAACGACAAATGCGATTCTAGCTCAATCGCTTAGCCACTCTTCACGGACGACGGCGTAAGCGCCATCAGGTGGTGGGCACGACGCCAAGGCGCCTTTGCCACTCTACGAGACCATACTTACTCGCGGCGGCCCTGCACCCATTGTTCCAGCATTTGCAGGCACATGGCGCGGTCATCGTCGGAGGCCTTGGCGAACGCCCGGTTGTAGCTTTCCTTGATCCAGGTCTCCTCGGCACCGGCGCTGTCGCGCGCCAGGGTCAGCCACATCAGGCCGCGCGCGGCCTGCCGCGGCAGGCGGTCGCCGTTGAACAGCATCTGGCCAAGCAGCGCCTGTGCCTCATGCTGGCCCTTCTGGGCGGCAAGGCCGAGCCAGCGGGCGCCGTATCGGAAGTCCTCGCGCGAGGCGTCCGGCGTCTTCAGGTACAGCCGGGCGAGATCGTACTGGGCGTCCGCGTTGCCGAAATAGGAGGCGGCATAGGAGAACATCTCCCGCGCCCGGTCCGGATCGGCCTTGATTTTCGAGTTCGGGATGCCGCTGAGATAGTAGCGGCCGAGCGCGACGAAGGCGTTGGCGACGACCTGGGCCTGCGGCGCCGACGGGCTATCCTCGGCATGCGCGTTGGCGATCCGGCTGAAATATTCGAAGGCCCGCATATCGTCCTGGGCGACGCCGTCGCCATTGGCGTACATGCGGCCGAGCTTCCACTGCGCGATGGGATGGCCGCCCTCGGCGGCATATTGCAGGGCGCTGAGCGAGGTTTCCTGGGTCGCCGGCGGCACCTTGCCTCGCACCGCACCCGCGGCGCCCGGCAGGGTGGTCACGACGGGAATGGTCGCGTCCTTCTGGTTGACCGGCGCGCCGTCAAAGGCGAGCGCAGGCGCGGCCAGCGCACCGGCTCCCAACACAAACGCAACAATGGCACGCCTAGATGTCCGCATAGCACTGTTTCTCGTGCGCGCCGCCCGGATGGGTCACAGCCCCCCCGACCGCTGGTCCAACCTGCTGAGCATATTTCCAGAGCGCACCCGACGTGTGGTTAGTCGCGCGAGCGCTCCATTTGGTCTTGCGCTGGGCGAGTTCCTGGTCGCTCAATTTTACGTTAAGACTACCGGCGTCCGCGTCGATCTCGATGATGTCGCCGTCCTCGAGTAGCCCGATCGGGCCGCCGATGGCGGCCTCAGGCCCGACATGACCGATGCAGAAGCCGCGGGTGGCGCCGGAGAAGCGGCCATCGGTGATGAGCGCGATCTTGCCGCCCATGCCCTGCCCCGTCAGCGCCGCCGTGGTCTGGAGCATTTCCCGCATGCCGGGGCCGCCCTTGGGGCCCTCGTAGCGGATGACGATGACTTCGCCTTCCTTGTAGGTGCGGTTCTGAACGGCCTCGAACGCGTCCTCCTCCCGGTCAAAGCACCTGGCCGGACCGGTAAACTTGAGGTTGGACATTCCCGCGACTTTCACGATCGCACCTTCTGGCGCCAAATTGCCCTTCAGACCGACCACACCGCCCGTGACGGTGATGGGTTTGTCTGCCGGGTGCACCACGTCCTGGTGCGGATTCCATTTCACGCTTTTGAGGTTTTCGGCGATCGTTCGACCGGTGACCGTAATGCAGTCGCCGTGGAGAAATCCGTTGTCGAGCAGCGTCTTCATCAGAAGCGGTATGCCACCTACTTCAAACATGTCTTTGGCGACATAACGGCCGCCCGGCTTCAAATCCGCGACATAAGGTGTCTTTTTGAAGATTTCGGCGACGTCGAATAAGTCAAACTTGATGCCCGCTTCATGGGCAATCGCCGGCAGGTGCAGCGCAGCATTGGTCGAGCCGCCAGAGGCGGCGACGACTGCCGCCGCGTTTTCCAATGCCTTGCGGGTGACGATGTCGCGCGGCCGGATGTTCTCGGCAATCAGGTCCATCACCTTCTCGCCCGCCGTCATGCAGAAGGCGTCGCGGATCTCATACGGCGCCGGGGCGCCGGCCGAGTACGGCAGCGCAAGGCCGATCGCTTCCGAAACCGTTGCCATCGTGTTGGCGGTGAACTGCGCGCCACAGGCGCCGGCCGAGGGGCACGCCACGCGCTCGATCTCGTCGAGATCCTCGTCCGACATGGCGCCGACGGAATGCTTACCGACCGCCTCGAACATGTCCTGGACGGTCACCTGCTGCCCGCGAAAATTGCCGGGCAGGATCGAGCCGCCGTAGATGAAGATCGAAGGCACGTTGAGGCGGACCATCGCCATCATCATGCCCGGCAGCGACTTGTCGCAGCCGGCAAGGCCCACCAGCGCGTCGTAGGCGTGACCGCGCACTGTCAGTTCGACGGAATCGGCGATGCATTCGCGCGACGGCAGCGAGGAGCGCATGCCGTCATGGCCCATGGCGATGCCGTCGGTGACGGTGATGGTGCAGAACTCGCGCGGTGTGCCGCCGGCGGACGCAACACCCTTCTTCACCGCCTGCGCCTGGCGCATCAAGGCGATGTTGCAGGGAGCGGCTTCGTTCCAGCACGAGGCGACGCCAACGAAGGGCTGGTGGATCTGCTCGGTGGTCAGACCCATGGCGTAGAAGTAGGACCGGTGCGGCGCGCGCGCAGGGCCTTCCGTCACGTGACGGCTCGGCAGCCTCTGCTTGATGTTAGTCTTCGCGTCCATCGCAACCAGTTTCCCCGGCCAACCCTTTCAGACCCGAAAAATCAGAGCCAAGATTTGAATCGACCTTGGGATTTCCCGTCGCCTTCGCGGATCGCCGCTCCCGCTTAAACTTAGAGCGATTTTATTCATCTTCGGGTGTGGCCAAAAAGCGGCGGTGATGCAAACGGCTGGCCAAGAGGGCTTAATCCGGAATGAGTGTTGCATGAACAGCACGATCGTTACCAGGAAGACACGGGGATCGCTACTTTGATACCGTCGATAAGGTATGGGTCGACGGCGAATGGCTCATAGCAAGCAAAGTGCATCCGCTTGGGAACGATGGGGCCGCACACCCACGAAGTGAGTCGCTGGCCCCTCCTCGCGATTGAGGTGCATCACTCGTGTCCCGGACAATCTGCAACGCGGATAGCGTTGCAGCGCAAACCGGGACCCGCGCGAATGGCCGAGCGAAACGGGATGGTCGACACATACGATAAATCGAATTCGGTAAAACGGAATATCTTTCCGGCGGCGGGTGACCAGCTCGCAGGGTGTTTTGCCGTCGGGCAAATGCAGGACTTATCGAAGGATGAGCGAATCGACGCCCGGGAGCTTTGCGATTCCGGAGTGGCCGCTCAGGCCGACACCGCCTTGCGGCCGAACGGAGCGACCAGGCGGACGAGCTCGCAGACAGCGACGAGGCCGGCGAGCCAGACTGCGCTGATAAGGCCGAGACGCGGCACGATAGCCGCAGTGAAACCCGCCTCGCCACCGAGAGCTGGCGTCGCGGCGAACAGCACGAGCTCATAGGTCGTGTAGGCGACAGCGAGCGCGCTCGCCAGCATCACCGGCGTGCGCCGCTGGGGCAGAGCGCTGAGCACGGCGGAAGAGGTCGCCGTCGCGACCAGCGCAGCGGCGCCGATCACAAATCCCCAGGCGAGAGTGCTGCCATCGACCGGATAGTGCAGCAGCCCGAAGCCGATGCTCTGGTTCACCAGCCAGGCCCCGGTGACGACGAGCAGTGCCGGTCGCAGCGAAAGCATTGCGGCTGCGACGACGGCGAAGGCCGCGAACGGCGTTGCGCAGCCGAGCGCGAAGCTTGCCAGCGCACATGCCGCGGTCAGCAGTGCGAGGCAGAACGTCGGCGCAAGGCGCGGTGCGACCGGGTGACGGCGGAAACGATCAACGTCGGGCGAAAGCATCTCGGCAGGCATCATGGATCTCCTGGCAATCCTAGCACATGTGCCGACGGCTCGACATGACATGAACGCGAGAAGCGGACCGACTGGATCTACGCCGGCTCCTTCTCCGCAGGCGTCCTGATCATCGCCCGCTCGCCGGCATCGACGAGCTGGCCGATGCCGGTCCGGCCTGCCAGCGCGCAACGAATGATGTGTTCGGCGACCGATCTGCGGAAGCCGTGGTCCTCCCCGTCGGGGCGATTGCGGCAGACCCGGTCCAGTGCCAGTTTCATGTTGATGCGGGTGCGGGTGTCGAAATGCTCGCTGATCATTCGCACAGCCTCGATGGCGTTGATGTCGGAGGCGGAAACGCTTCGATGACCGGCCGGGTTCCAAAACGCAAGCGAACGATGTGCCGGCCGACTAGGTCCGCCCTCTCGGACGCTGCGCCTGAGCCCAGGCCACGGCAACGTCGCGCGGCGGAACGTCGACGCGCCGGATCGGCGTCAATTCGCCCGAGGCGGAGACGATCGCCGTCTCCTCGCGGCGGCAGCGCGGGCACACGAACCGGACCTCATGCGGGGACGCCGACCAGCTCGAACGTTTCACATTGGCCGCCATCGGCCAGGCCTCGCATTGCGAGCACGACACCAGAAACCGCCCGGGATCGAGCATACCCATTCCATCGGACTCCGCGTCCTGCCTGCACCTCAATGACTAACCCATGTGAATCGTTCCGGTGCTCGGGCACCGTCAGCCTGATGCCGTGTGGAGTAAATGGTCGCCAGTCCGGCTTCGAACGGCTCAGTGCGCGCCCTTGAGGGTGCAGGAGGTGGAACAGGTGACCGTGGTGCCGTGGTCGCAGGCCTTGCAGGCGGCCACGCACTGGTTCATGTCGCGGGGATTATAGGAGCTGTAGTTCCGCATCGGGCAGGTCGAGGTCGACCCGGTGATATCCTGCTCCTGGTTGCAGGCTGCCGTTGCGAGGGCGAGAACAAGGACTGCAAGAAGGCGCATCGGATTGCCCTGTAGGAGCAGCGAAGTGACGTCAGCGAGGCACGTTGCACCGCAACGGGCCCGGCATTCCCGCTGCGAGCAACCGTGATAGTCCCACGCTCGCATTCCCGGAGGATGCGCGCCAAAGATTAAAAACGGATTGCAGCTGGCGTCAGGCCGCAGCTTTGGTCGCGATCGCCAGCCGCATGTCCACCGCGAGTTGGCGGTACTGTTCTGATAGTTTCAGATAGAGTTCGCGCTTGGTGCTGTCGGTGGCGAGCTTGGCGATCAGCTCGCATTCGGCGGTGAGCGTCTCGAACCGCTCCAGCCTGTCCTCAAGTTCTGTCATCGGCGTGTCCCCATCAAACGCCTAAGGGACAATCAACCTAAGCCCGGGAAATAGGTCACGGCGAACATCGTTATGGACTAGCATCAATTTTCGTCGGCCGCGGTGACGCCGCGGCGGCTCATTTCTGCTCCAGCCGCCAAGCGCCGTCCCAGCCCGCATCCGGCGGATTGGCCTCGAATTGCGCGGCGCGATCGATCAGCGTGCGCGAGGGGCCGTCGCCAGGGACGGCTTCGAGCGCCGCGTTGAAGGCGCCGCGGGCTTCGGCGAAGCGGCAGGCGCGATAAGCGACGAGGCCGTCGGCATAATGCTTTCGCAGGCTCGCTTGCACCTCCGTCAGCGCGCCTGCCCTGCCCATCACCTCGAAGATGGCCTGCGGAACGTTCTGGCCGGCGACGGCCAGACGATCGATCTCGCGCAGCTCGAGCTGCGCGCCGATCGCATCCGCCGTCGCCTGAGCGATCAGGATGCGGGTGCCATAGACCTTGTTGACGGCCTCGAGGCGAGAGGCGAGGTTCACGGCATCGCCCATCACGGTAAAGCTCATCATCAGCTCGGAGCCGATGCTGCCGGTCAGGACCTCGCCGGTGGCGATACCGATCCGCAGGTCGCACGGCGCGGGCATGGCGCGGATGCCGAGCAGATCCGGCAGCTGCTTCTGCAGCGCGGGCACTTGGTCGGCCATCTCGATGGCGGCAAGGCCGGCGAGCAGCGCCGGCTCGTCCCCCTCGATGAAGGGCGGGCCCCAATAGGCCATGATGGCGTCGCCGATATATTTGTCGATGACGCCGCGATTGTCCCTCACGGGAGCGGACATGACCGTGAAGTAGTGGTTCATGACCTTGACGAGGCCGCGCGGGGTCATGCCCTCGCTCATCGAGGTGAAGCCGCTCATGTCGCAGAACATGATGGTCATGACCCGGCGCTGGCCGTCGATGGCGACCTCCGGCCGGTCGATCAGGCCTTGCACCACCTTGGGATCGATGTAGCGGCCGAAGGTCTCGCGAATGCGCTCGTTGTGCCTGAGCTGCTCGATCATGCGGTTGAAGGCGGCGGCGAGCTCGCCGATCTCGTCCTGGGTGGAGACGGTGATGGTCTTGTCGAACCGACCGGCCTCGACCTCGCGGGTGCCGGCGAGCAGCAGTCGCACCGGCCGCGTAATGCCGCTTGAGACGAGGAGCGCGAAGGCAAATCCGACTACCGCCGCGAGCACGGTCACGAGACCCGAGATGATGATCGCCTGATGCTGGTGGCCGATCACGGTTGCGGTGGAGGCAAACACCTGCTTCAGCATGTCGGCGCGGATTGCGTCGATCTTCTGGTTGAACTGATCGCGCAACAGGTCGATGTGCTCGAGCGTGTTGCGGGCGCCAACCATCTCCTTGGCGTCGATCTGTTTGAGCAGCCTTGCGTGGTCCTCGTTCTGATCGCGACGCAGCTCGCTGACGGCGGTCTCGATGCGCGTCTCGATCCGCGCCAGCGCCGCGTTGTCGGACGGCGTCCTGGTGTCGTCGATGATCGCATTGATCAGCTTGCGTGCGCGCTCGGCCTCTTCCTCGATCTTGCGGTCGGCCTCCTCGAACTCGCGCAGCCGCGCCGCATAGGCCTCCTCGTCGGTCGGCGACTGCATTCTCATCATCACCATGCGCCGCAGCGCCACCGCCCGCTCCAGCGAGCGGACGTTGGCGCGCGCCAGGTCGCCATAGGCCGGGATGTAGCGATTGGTCAGCTCGTCAAGGAGGACACCAACCTGGCTCGACATCACCATCGACAGGATCGAGGTGACCAGCATCAGGACGATGAGTCCGAGGGCGATGCCGACGATCTTGCGCCGGATCGACTGGTTGAAAATCGGCATAGGTGCGGGGCAAAGTCTGAAAGACGGTTCAGGGAACTCAATACACCGAATTGGGCGGCGGGAACACGCGCAATCTGGCCGCCTTGACGCGCCAGACAGCGCACAACCACCGCGCGAGTCCCAATCGTTAACAAAGGTTAAAGTGCCTGCCCTTTTCTCCTTTGCGGAAGTTCCCTTGTTTCATCCGTTTTTTGCCGCATTGTTGCGACAGCGTGAGAAATGCGAAACGATGCCGTGACATCGTTTTGGTGTCGACTTTGATTCTCAAGCCGCATGTCGTCGCGGACCTTGGTTTGTAGTGGTTTCGCAGGGGGACCATCCAATGAACCAGTGCCTACGCTCGCTCGCGTGTGTCGTTGCCGTGGCCGCTTTGGCCTTTTTCCCTTCCGAGCTGGCGGCGAAGAGCAGTCATAAATCTTCAGCGTCGAAAAAGACGCATGAGGCGAAAGCCGGCAAGCAGCGCCATGCCGCGGCGAAATCCCGTCACGGCAAGCATGCCGAGGCCAAACGCAAGGCGAAGAAGCCGGACGACGAGCCCGCGGACAAGCCGGCCGCCCCGCCGCTCACCGGCGATCTCGCCGCGCTGAAGGATGCGATCGATCTTACGCGCAGGGGCAAGACCGACGACGCGAGCGCGGCGCGCGATCGCATCGCCGACCCCGCCGGGCAGAAGCTCGCCGATTGGTTCTTGCTGCGCCATTCCGAGAGCACCGCGAATTTCAAGCGCTATGCCGGCTTCCTCGCCGCCAATCCGGACTGGCCGAGCAGCGCCCTGCTCCGCCGCCGCGCCGAGGCGCGGCTGTGGCAGGAGAAGGCCGACGCCGCCACCATTCACAAATTCACCATGGACCGCCCGACCAGCGCCAAGGGCAAGTTTGCACTCGCGCGCGTGCTGCTCATCGAAGGCGAGACCGACCGGGCCGCGCGTTTGGTGCGCGAGGTCTGGCGCACGGACGAATTGTCCGAGCGTAGCGAGGAAGATTCCTACGAGGCGTTCCGCGATCTGCTCACCGCCGAGGATCACCGCGCGCGCATGGACAAGCGGCTTGGCGCCAAGGACTATGCCGCTGCGCGGCGCGCGGCAAAACGGCTCGGCGAGGATGCGCTCGCAATCGTCAAGGCCTGTGCTGCGGTCACGGGCAAGGCGAACAAGGCCAAGGATTATCTCGACGATGTCGCGAGCGAGGCGCGCCGCGATCTCGGCTATGTGCTGTGCCGCGCGCAATGGAATCTCCAGAAAGACCGCATCGACGATGCGGCCGAGGTGATCCTCGCGGCGGCGCCCGAGACAATGGCGGCGCAGGACACCGACGCCTGGTGGCGCGAGCGCCGCCTGCTGGCGCGCAAGCTGCTCGATCAGGGCAAATTCAAGACAGCCTACGACGTGGTCCGCACCGCGGCCGTGCCGGCGATGGAGGTCTACCGGGTCGATTATCACTTCATGTGCGGCTGGATCGCGCTGCGCTACCTCGACGATCCCAAAACGGCGATGGTGCATTTCGCCGCGATCGACGCGGGCTCAGCCAACCCGATCGCGCTGTCGCGCGGGCATTACTGGCGCGGCCGCGCGGCGGAAGCGTTGGGCGCGACCGCCGACGCCCGCATGAGCTACAAGGCCGCGGCGCGCTATTCGACCGCCTATTACGGCCAGCTCGCCCGCGCCAAGCTAGGGCTCGACCGCATCGAGCTGCGTGCGCCCTCGCCTGTGCTGGCCTCTGCCGACACGCCTCCTGCCGACGAGCGCGTCCGCGCCGCCGACATGCTGTACGGGATCGGCGAGCGTGACATGGTGTTCTACTACGCCGAGGATTTCGCCAAGGAGAGCACCGACGTCGCGGCGCTCGAAGCGCTCGGCGAATTGGCCGGCCGGCGCAACGACGCGCGCGTGATGCTGGAGGTCGGCAAGTCGGCCCTGGCGCGGGGGCTCGCGCTCGACCATTACGCCTTCCCGACCATCGGCATCCCCGAGCACAAGCAGCTCGCCCCGCCGATCGAGACCAGCGTGATCTATTCGGTGGCACGCACCGAGAGCTCGTTCGACCAGCGCGACAAGTCGCCCGCCAATGCCGTTGGCCTGATGCAGGTGACGCCGGAAGCCGGCCGCGACACCGCAAAACGCTTCGGCCTGACCTATGACTGGGACAGGTTGGTCTCCGATCCCGTCTACAACACGCAGATGGGCGCGGCCGAGCTCAGCGCGCTGCTGTCGGAGTACCGCGGCAACCAGATCATGACGTTCGCCGGCTACAATGCCGGACGTGGCCGGGTACGCGAATGGGTGCAGGCGCGCGGCGACCCCAGGGATCCCAATGTCGATCCGATCGACTGGGTCGAGCGCATCCCGCTGTCGGAGACGCGCAATTACGTCCAGCGCGTGATGGAGAACGTGCTGGTCTACCGCGCGCGGTTCGAGGGCAGCGGCATGGTCGCATCGAAATCCGAGCAGCGCGTCACGACGCAGGAAGTGAGCGCGGAGCCAACCGTATCGGCCGCAGCCCCGTCGCCCTAGCCTCGCGACCGCCGGGGCTGGAACGCGGCGCGGGCTGGACGCGGTGACTGCGGCCGACGGCTCTGCGCGGCCGGCAACGGCAGTTAGCGGTCACCTCCTTCCGTGATCAGACGGTCGTACTCGCGCAGATAGACCTCTGCCAGCGCGCGCGACAGCGCGCCCATCTGAATCATCCAGCTCCAGCTTGCCATGGCCGACAGCACCGCGATCGCCTCGAACGGGCTGCGGGGCCTCAGCATGTCCATGGCCGTCTGCCGCCGGTAGCAATCGTAGTCGCAATACCGCTCTTGCTTGGACACATGCCGGACGTAACTCGAGCCCAGCGGCCGGGCGCATGCGCTGCAGGCGGCGCCGTGGCTGGGATGTTCCTGATTGACGAGCATGAACCTCAATGTCGTGTCCTCTCCTGCCCAAGGCACGTCCGCCGCTGCGTCTCGCCGGCCTGTCTGCTCAGGATGCTGCGCGCGTCCGCCCCTCGATCGACCGCCCTGCTTCCAGATGAGTCGCGTAGCATTCGTAGCCGCAGTAGGGCAGCAGCGTCCTGGCGTCGCGCAGATAGCCGCCCTCGATCTCCTCGCAGCACCACAGACACCGCGTCTCGCGGAATGGGGTTCTGCCGTTCACCAATATGAATCTCACGTGGCACCTCCCAGCGCGAAGCAGTAGACCGTGTCGACCAGAGAGGCGGACGGCGGTGGCGCGCAGATATGGTTGCGGCCGTCGGGATTGTCTCTGTTGCGCTCGACCTTCTGCGACGGGATCAGGATGTATTTCCCGTCTTCCCGGCGCCGCGCGTAGATCCTGCCGTCGACGTAGCGTACCTCGGTCGGGTAGCAATCCGCATTGTTGCAGCAGCTCAGAACCGGGTTGTCCGGCATGCGCCAACCCGAATAGAACTTCTCGTGCAGCAGCTGGTCCTGAGGCGGGTGGTGACGATGCGAACCATCCGGTGCGGCTTCCTCCGCCTTCACGCCCGTCAGCAGCGGAAGCGGCAGCGCGATCGCCAACAGGAGCTTGCAGCTAAGGTTCAACTCACAGCCTCCAGACGAAGAAATGACCTGACGGGCTAGGTGGGGCAGCCGATCTTCATGCCACCTGGCACCGGAACAACCAGCTGCGGTCGCGTTCGCGACGGGCCCTGAACCGGTCGAGGCATTTCCGCGAGCAGAGCGGGGTCCGCCAGGAGTAGTATCGGATCAGGCCAAACTTGCCGGCACAGACGGCACAGCCTTTGGACTCGGAACGGCGCTGGAAGTAGTCGGGGCTATCGCACATCATCCTCTCCTCTTGACCTCTTTGCAGTCTTGGCTTCCTCGCGCGCAAAAGCAGGGGTTGCCAGGTCGTCACAGAAAATGCGGCTTCTCAATCGTGACCGCCTGATTGATCGGCAAGTCAGGGGGGACGCAGAGCTTGGCTCTTTGGGCGCAACACGCCGGGCGCTCCGGCAATTTGTGCTCCGCAATCGTCTCCTCTCGATTGACCGCAAGACTAGGCTCCTTGCAACGCACCGCTCAATTGTACGGAGGTAAATGCGCGCTAGAACTTGGATTGTGCGAGCTATACGTAGGTTTGTGCCGTAGTCTTCCGGACCTCCTCCACCCACCTTGCGCAACGAGACGGCGCAACGCTCACAAGCTGCACGGCAATCGGGAATTTTGCGGAGAGTTCGACTTTGGTCGGAGGGAATTGCCCCTGTTATGGCAAAGTGCTCTACTCGCCTCGACGCTGGCGAGCCGGGACGCTTGCGATGATGCCTGGCCAGATCATGAAAATCGGGAATTCGGCCGTACAATTCCTGCTCGGCGGCCTTGCGGCGCTTCGATCATTCGGCAACGGCGAGAAGGACAGACCCGCGGTCGCAGACGTCTTGCGGCAGAACACCGATCTGCGTGAGGCCGTGAAGCAATGGCGCCAGGTGTTCGAGCACAATCCGGTCATGTACTTCATGGTCGATTCGGCCGGAACGGTGCTCAACGTCAATACGTTCGGCGCCGAACAACTGGGCTACACGACGGACGAGCTGATCGGCCAACCCGTGCTGAACGTCTTCTTCGAGGAAGACCACGACCTAGTTCGTCAATGCGTCGCGTTGTGCCTGACGACCGTGGACCAGTCGCACACCTGGGAGATTCGTAAATTCCGAAAGGACGGGTCGGTGCTCTGGGTCCGTGAAAACGCCAAGGCGATGCTGCGCGGCGACGGCACGCCGATCCTGCTGGTCGCCTGCGAGAACATCACCCAGCGCAGGGAGACCGAAGATGCGCTGCGGCAGAGCGAAGCCTACCTCGCCCAGGCTCAGGAATTGAGCCACACCGGCAGCTTCGGCCTGAACTTCGCGACCGGCGAGGCGGTCTGGTCGAGGGAGACTTTTCGCATCTTCCAGTGCGACCCGGCGAGGAAGCCGACTCTTCGCTTCGTCTTTCAGCGCATTCATCCGGAAGATCGCGACAGGGTCCGCAGCACCCTCGAGCGGGCTTACCGCCTGGCGGAGGATTTCGATCACCAATACCGTCTGCTGATGCCCGATGGATCGGTCAAATATCTCCATTCCGTGGCGCGCGCGGTGCGACATCCATCCGGGCGCATCGAGTTCGTCGGGGCCGTGACCGATGTCACGGTTGCCAAGGAAGCGGAACAGAGGCTGCGTCGCAGCGAAGCCTATTTGAGTGAAGCTCAACGCCTCAGCCATACGAGCAGCTGGGCCTGGGACGTTCATCGCCAGGAGTTCGCCTATCGATCGGCTGAACTCTATCGCCTGTTCGGGTTTGAGCCGGACCAGGTCGATCTCCCGGCCCGGGCTTTCCAGCAACGTATCCTGCCGGAGGACTTTCAGCGGATCATCGCGGTGGAACGTGAAGCGATCAGGCAGAAGCAGCCCTTCCAGATCGACTTCCGGATTGCCCGCCCCGACGGTTCGATCAGGCGCGTCCACACCGAGGGACATCCGGTGATGGGCCGCGACGGTGAGGTGATGGAAATCATCGGCACGCACGTGGACGTCACCGAGCAGTTTGCGGCAAAAGATGCGCTGCACAAGGCGTTCGACGAGCTGAAGGCTTCCGAGCAGCGATTCCGCGACTATGCCGAAACCGCATCGGACTGGTTCTGGGAGACCGGGCCGGACCACCGCATCACGCGGATATCTGAACATGCCGACACCTCCACCGCCCCGCCAACCGGCTTGATCGGCCTGACCCCTTGGGACATCCCACCCGATGCCGAACTCGAGCCGGAGAAATGGGAGCAGCACCGCGCGGCGCTTGATGCCCGTGTCCCGTTCCGCGATCTGATCTACCGCAGCAGGGACCGCAATGGATCTCCAATCTACGTGCGCACCAGCGGCAAGCCGTTCCATGATACGCAAGGCAATTTTCTCGGCTATCGCGGCGTCAGCAGCGACATCACCGCGGCGATCCGCGTCGAACAAGCGGAAGAGGCGTTGCGCAAGGCGCAAAGCGAACTCGCCCATGTCACGCGCGTCACGACCCTCGGCGAGCTGACCACCTCGGTTGCCCACGAAATCACCCAGCCTCTTGCCGCCGTGATCTCCAATGCGGACGCCTGCATCGCCTGGCTCGACCGCGAACCGGCCGACTTGAAAGCCGCGCGACGGTCCGCCGAATGGATTGTCGAGGACGCCAATCGGGCGATCGAGGTCATCCGTCGGATCAGGGCGCTTGCTAAGAAGACCGAGATCGAAGTCGTCCCACTCGACATCAACGAGGTCGTCAGGGAGGCCGTGGCGCTGGTTCGGCGCGAGCTCGCGACCCACGCGGTATCGGTGCGCATGGAGCTGGCGTCCGATCTGCCACGGATCTGCGGCGACCGAATCCAGCTCCAGCAGGTGCTGATCAACCTGGTCATGAACGGCATTGAAGCCATGCAAGGCAATGTCGATCGCCTCCGCGAACTGGCGATCCGCTCGTGCCGGGCGAACGACGACGACTGCCTGCTCCTCACCGTGACGGACCGCGGCGTCGGCCTTGCCAAAGACGTCAAGGAACGCATCTTCACCCCCTTCTTCACGACGAAATCGGGCGGTCTGGGAATGGGACTCTCGATCTGCCGATCGATCATCGAGGCTCACGCGGGCCGGCTTTCGGCCTTTCAAAACGAGGGGCGCGGTGCAACATTCCAGATCGCCCTACCCCTGCCACACAAGGACATGTCGTGACTGACCGTGCCAAGCAGGCCGAGGGGAGCACCGGTGATCCGATCGTCCTTATCGTCGACGACGATCCGTCGATGCGCCGTGCGCTGACCAATCTTTTTCAATCGGTCGGCCTCAAGGTCGAAGCCTTCAGCTCGGCGGCGGAGATCCTGGAAGCCAAACCGCCCGCGGTCCCCAGTTGCCTCGTGCTCGACATCCGCCTGCCAGGCGCGAGCGGCCTCGACCTCCAGGCCGACCTCGCCAAGGCCAATATTCACACGCCCGTCATCTTCATCACCGGTCACGGAGATATCCCCATGACCGTGAGAGCCATGAAAAGCGGTGCCGTCGATTTCCTGACCAAGCCGGTGCGCGACCAGGACATGCTGGACGCGGTGCAAGCGGCAATCGAACGGGATCGCAAGCGGCGCGATGCCGAGAAGTCCATCTCGGGCGTGCGATCCCGTTTCGAGGGGCTGACGGCACGCGAACGCGACGTCCTCGCCCTGGTTGCATCCGGCCTGATGAACAAGCAGGTCGCCGCCGAACTCGGATTAGCCGAAATTACCGTAAAGATCTATCGCGGGCAGATCATGCGGAAAATGGGGGCGAAGTCGTTGGCCGATCTCGTCAGAATGACGGATGCGCTCGGAATCCCGCGCAACAGAGGTCACCTGCAAACCTAAGTATGCTTTCCAAGCTCGCTCTGGTGGCCCACTTTCCCTGAAGCGGCTGAACCGCGGCCGGCGGCTCCCCGTTCAGGAGCGATCATTTTGTCAGTACCTTCGATCATTTCCGTCGTTGATGATGATGCCTCCGTTCGCCTTGCGACGAACAACCTCCTGACGTCGCGCGGGTACACGGTCTACACCTTTGGCTCCGCTCAGGAATTTCTCCAATCCGCCGAACTGGAGACGAGCTCCTGCGTGATCGCGGACGTGCAGATGGCGGCCATGAGCGGTGTCGAGCTGTTGACGCATCTGCGCGGCCTCGGCCGCACCACGCCCTTCATCTTCATGACGGCCTTTCCGGACGAGGCCGTGCGCGACCGCGCGCTGAAGGCCGGCGCGATCGGCTTCCTCGCCAAGCCGTTTTCAACACGAGCTCTGATCGAGTGCCTGGAGACGGCACTTTCGGACGCCGGTGACGCCACGATGTGATGCGGTGGCGCGTGCCACCGGTCCTGAGGGCAAGCACTGCGCGCCGCAGCCACAGCGAAGCGCTCAATCGACCTTGATGTTGGCCGCCTTGATGATCGGCCACCACTTTGCAATCTCGGCTTTTTGCCGCACACCGAGCGCCTCCGGCGTGAGCTGGTCCTGCGGCGTCATTTCCAGGCCCTGGCTTTCGAGCTGCTTCTTCACGCCGGGATCGTTCAGCGCCTCCACGGCTGCCGCATTCAGTTTGGTCACGATCGCCTTCGGCGTGCCCTTCGGCACCCACATGCCCGACCACAGCGTCATGTTGAAGCCCTTCAGCCCGGCCTCGTCGCGGTCGGGATATCGGGCGCGGAGGCGAGACGCTTGTTGTCAGTGATGGCGTAGGCGCGGATGGTGCCGGCCCGGACCTGGTTGATGGAGTTGGAGGTCTGGTCGACGATGATATCGATCTGGCCGGCGATCAGATCGTTCAGCGCAGGCGCGGTGCCGCGGTACGGGACGTATTGCAGCTTGATACCGGACACGCTCTCGAAATAGACGCCGGCGATGTGGCTGCCGGAGCCTGCACCTGCCGTGCCGGCGGTGGGCGGCGACGGCCGCGACTTCAGCCATTCGATCAGCTCTTTCAGCGAGGTCGCGGGTATCGCGTTCTTGCTGACCACGATCATCGGGTTGCTCGGCAGCAGCACCACGGGTTCGAGATCGGCGACGAGATCGTAGCTGAGCTTGTAGACGGCGCCGTTAGCGACATGGGTGCCCAGATGGCCGAAGGAGATGGTGTAGCCATCGGGCGGCGATTGCACAGCGCGGCCGACGCCGATCGAGCCGCCCGCGCCGGTGACGTTTTCGATCACCAGCGGCTGGCCCAGTGCGACCCGCATCCGCTCGGCGAGCACACGCGCCATCGCATCCGACGGGCCGCCGGCTGCAAAGGGAACGATGATGGTGATGGGCCGCGAGGGATAGTCATCGGCGCGCGCTGCGCCTGCAATAGCGAGAATACCGATCAGTCCGGCCCAGACAGCCTTCTTCATTGTGTTCTCCCCAGCGATGTCTTTGTTGTTTTGTCTGCACCTCGCCCCGCTCGCGGGGAGAGGTCGAATTGCGAAGCAATTCGGGTGAGGGGGTACAGGCCTCACGAATATCTCATTCGCGCAGAGAGGCCCTCACCCCTGCCCTCTCAAGAACGGGGAGAGGGAGAAGCAGGTCAGAACTGCGCGTAGTCGATCGGCTTGTGGCGATCGAGCGTGCGGGTGACCGGCGGTAGCGGGTATTTCAAGCCGGTCGCGCAGTTGAATAGCATCACGCGATCGGTCTTGCTGACGCGGCCATCGGCAAGGCTGTCCTTGTAGGCGGCGTAGGTCGCAGCACCCTCGGGGCAGAGCAGCAGCCCCTCCTCGCGCGCGACCTCGTTGAGCGCCGCCGAGATCTTGTCGTCATCGACCGCAATCGCAAAGCCCTTGCTCTCGCGCACGGCGCGCAGGATCAGGAAATCGCCGATCGCCTGCGGCACGCGGATGCCGGAGGCGATGGTGTGGGCGTCCTCCCAGCGTGTGGCATGCTCGGTGCCGGCCTCATAAGCGCGTACCATCGGGGCGCAGCCCGAGGCCTGTACCGCGACCATGCGCGGGCGCTTGCTTCCGATGAAGCCGATCTTCTCCAGCTCGTCGAACGCCTTCCACATGCCGATCAGGCCGGTGCCGCCGCCGGTCGGATAGAAGATCACGTCGGGCACGTCCCAGCCGAGCTGCTCGGCGAGCTCGAGGCCCATCGTCTTCTTACCCTCGATGCGGTACGGCTCCTTCAGCGTCGAGGTGTCGAACCAGCCGACCTTGGCCTTGCCCTCGCCGACGATCTTGCCACAATCATCGATATAGCCGTTGACCCGGTAGACGGTCGCGCCTTGGAGCTCGATCTCGCTGACGTTCACCTCAGGCGTGTCCGCGGGGCAGAAGATCGTGGTCTTGATGCCGCAGGAAGTGGCGTAGGCCGCCAGAGCCGCGCCGGCATTGCCGTTGGTCGGCATCGCCATGTGCTTGATGCCGAGCGCCTTGCCCATCGACACCGCCATCACCAGGCCGCGCGCCTTGAACGAGCCGGTCGGCAGGCGCCCCTCGTCCTTGACGATGACCTCGTCGCCCCCGAGCTTCTTGCCGAGCTTCGGCAGCCGGATCAGCGGCGTGGTGACTTCGCCGAGCGAGACGATGTCCTTGCATTTGCGCACCGGCAGCAGCTCGCGGTAGCGCCACATGTCGCCGGGACGTTGCGCCAGCGCGTCCTTAGTCAGCGCCTTCTTCACGCCGGCCAGATCATAACGCACCAAGAGCGGCTTGCCGGCTTTCGAGAGATTGTGGACCTGGTCGGCGGCGTAATGGTCGCCCTCCATCGCGCATTCGAGATGGGTGACGAAGGTCGGGCGCTCGATGCTGAGGTTGTCGTTGTCGTGCATGGGGTGATTTCCTTCTCATTTTGCAAGCAGCTCTCTCTGCTCGTCGTTGCGAGCGCAGCGAAGCAATCCAGAATCTTTCCGCAGAGGCAGTCTGGATTGCTTCGCTTCGCTCGCAATGACGGCGGTGGGCGGCGATGCCAACCATCAAATATTCAACACCCGCCCGTATGCGTCCAGCACGGCTTCCTTCATCATCTCCGACAGCGTCGGATGCGGGAACACCGTGTGCATCAGCTCTTCTTCCGTGGTCTCCAGGTTCATCGCGACGACGTAGCCCTGGATCAGCTCGGTCACCTCCGCGCCGACCATGTGGGCGCCGAGGAGCTGGCCGGTCTTCTTGTCGAAGATCACCTTGACCAGGCCCTGGTCCTCGCCGAGCGCGATCGCCTTGCCGTTGCCGACGAAGGGGAAGCGGCCGACGCGGATCTCGCGGCCGCTCTCCTTGGCCTTGGCTTCCGTCAGGCCGACGGAGGCGACCTGCGGATGGCAATAGGTGCAGCCCGGGATCATGTTCTTGTCCATGGGATGCGGATGCAGGTCCTTGATCGCCTCGACGCAGATCACGCCCTCATGCTCGGCCTTGTGCGCGAGCATCGGGGGACCGGAGACATCGCCGATGGCATAGATGCCGGGAACGTTGGTCTTGCCGTAGCCATCGACCACGATGATGCCGCGATCGGTTTTGACACCGAGCTTTTCGAGTCCCAGATTCTCGATGTTGCCGACGACGCCGACAGCCGAGATCACGCGCTCGAACTCGGTGGCCACGGGCTTGCCCTTGCCGTCATCGATGGTGGCAACGACACTGTCGGCCTTCTTCTCGAGCTTCGTCACCTTGGTCGAGGACATGATCTTGATGCCCTGCTTCTCGAAGCGCTTGCGTGCAAGACCTGCGATCTCGGCGTCCTCGACGGGAAGGATCTGTGGCAGCACCTCGACCACGGTGACGTCGGAGCCCATGGTGTGGAAGAACGAGGCGAACTCGATGCCGATCGCGCCGGAGCCGATCACCAGCAGCGACTTCGGCATCCGGTCCGGCACCATCGCCTCGAAATAGGTCCAGACCAGCTTCTTGTCGGGCTCGAGCCCGGGCAACACGCGCGGCCGTGCGCCGGTCGCGACGATGATGTGCTTGGCCTGGTAGGTCCCCTCGCCCAGCGCGCCCTTCGGGCCCTCGACGTCGGACTTCTTCACGGTGACCTTGCCGGGCGCATCGATCGAGGCCGCGCCCCAGATCACGCTGACCTTGTTCTTCTTCATCAGGAAGCCGACGCCGTCGTTCAGCCGCTTCGAGACGCCGCGCGAGCGCTGCACCACGGCGTTCGGATCGAACGAGACCTTCTCCGCCGACAGGCCGTAATCCTTGGCGTGCTGCATGTAGTGATAGATCTCGGCCGAGCGCAGCAGCGCCTTGGTCGGAATGCAACCCCAATTCAGGCAGATGCCGCCGAGATAGGATTTTTCGACGATCGCGACCTTGAAGCCGAGCTGAGCGGCGCGGATCGCGGTGACATAGCCGCCGGGACCGGAGCCGATGATGATGATGTCGAAGGATGTATCGGCCATGGCGGCTCCCATTCAACTCAAGCGGTCGTTGCGCCGCGGGCGCGGCGTTTGAAGATGTAGGTTCTGATCAGCCATTCGATGAGAATGACCGCCGCCATGATGGCGAAGATGGTGAGCGCGATCGGCTCCCAGATGTTGCGCGACAGCGCCTCGCCGGCAAAGAAGGCAGCCTCAATGATCTCGCGGCCGTGCGGGCTGAGCGCGAGGATCAGCGAGACCAGCATCGAGATCCAGGGCCAGCGCGTCCTCATGCGCCATCTCAGACCATCATCATGACGGGGTTTTCGATCAGCTGCTTGAACGCGCCGATCAGTTCGGCGCCGAGCGCGCCGTCGATGGCGCGGTGATCGCAGGACAAGGTCACGCTCATCATTTGCGCGATCTCGATCTTGCCGCTGCGCACGACGGGACGCTCCTCGCTGGTGCCGACCGCGAGGATCGTGGCATGCGGGGGGTTGATCACCGCGGTGAAGTGGCTGATGCCGTACATGCCGAGATTGGAGACGGCGGTGGTGCCGCCCTGGTATTCCTCGGGCTTGAGCTTGCGCGAGCGGGCTCGCGCGGCAAAATCCTTCATCTCGTTGGAGATGGCCGACAGCGTCTTGGTCTCGGCCTTGCGGATGATGGGCGTGATCAGGCCGCCCGGCATCGCCACGGCAACGCCGACGTCGGAATGGTGGTGCTTGACCATGCCGCTTTCGGTCCAGCTCACGTTGCAGTTCGGGATCTTCTGCAGCGCGACCGCCATCGCCTTGATGACGAAGTCGTTGACCGAGATCTTGTAGAGCGGCTTCTTCTCCTTGTCCTTCGGCGCGGCGGCGTTGATTTCCTCGCGCGCGGCGAGCAGCTTGCCGATGTCGCAGTCGATCGTCAGGTAGAAGTGCGGGACGTTCTGGATCGACGCGGTCAGGCGCTGCGCGATGGTGCGGCGCATGCCGTCATGCGGGACGATGTCGTAGGAGCCGGGCTCGAACAGCGACAGGATCTGCTTGTCCGACATGGTCGGCGCGATCGAGGGCGCGCCTAACGGCGCCGCCGCGGGCGCCTTGAGGCCCTTGCCGGACTTGGCCTGCTCGACGTCACGCGCGACCACCCGGCCATGCGGACCGGTGCCCGTGATCATCGATACATCGATGCCGGCATCCTTGGCCAGGCGGCGCGCCAGCGGCGAGGAGAACACGCGGCCGCCATGGCCGTTGCTTTGCGCGGCCGGCGCTGCGGCCTGTGGCGCAGCGGCGGGCGGTGGCGCGGCCTTTGGCGCGGCCGGCGCAGGCGCGGGAGCCGGCGCGGCGGCAGGAGCCTCCGCAGCCTTCGGCGGCGCGGCCGAAGCGCTGGGCTTGGCGCTGCCTGCGGCCTTCACATCCTCGCCTTCGCCGGCGAGCACCGCGATCACGTCGTTGACCGGCACATCCTGCGTGCCCTCCGGCACCAGGATCTTGGCGATCGTGCCCTCGTCGATGGCCTCGACCTCCATGGTCGCCTTGTCGGTCTCGATCTCGGCGATGACGTCGCCGGATTTGACCTTGTCGCCTTCCTTCTTCAGCCACTTGGCGAGGTTGCCCTTCTCCATCGTCGGCGAGAGAGCGGGCATCAGGATGTTGATGGGCATGCTGACCTCAAGAAGAACTTTGCAAAACGTCGTCTCCGACAGCGGAGACGAACAGACCAGGTTTAGTTGCCGATGTCGCCCTGCCAGAGGCGCTCATTGGCAGGGATGGAACGCCAATTCTTCATCATGGTGATGGAGCGGTCGTCGGCAAGGTCGATCCAGGGGATGCCGAACTTGTCGAGGATGTCCTTGGAGCCCGGGAATGTGACGGACTCCCCGATCACCACCAGCTTGACCTTGAACAGCGCCAGCGCGCCGGCGCACATCGAGCAAGGGGACAGCGTGGTGTACATGACGGTGTCGTGGAACGTGATCGCGCCGGCCTCGCGCAGGCAGCTCATCTCGCCGTGCAGGATGACGTTGTTCTCCTGCACGCGGTTGTTGTGGCCCCGGGCGATGATCTTGTTGTCGCGTGTCAGCACCGCGCCGATCGGCAGGCCGCCCTGCGCGATCGAGGCTTCCGCCTCGCGGATCGCCTCCAGCATGAAATCGAAGTGATAGGATTCGATCGCCACGTCAGTGCCCCTTCCCGCGCGGCGTCGTGGTGCCGGTGTCGGTGGGACGCTCGATCTCGGCCTGGAACATGTCGAGGATCCGGTTCAGCGCGTCCTCCTCGGTATATTCGCTCTCGCGCGCATAGGCGCGCGCGGCGTGGCGGGCGAGATCGACGAGCAGCAGGCCCCACATGTCGGGCTCCTCGAAAGCGCGCTGGAACGCCATCGACAGCCCGCCATCCAGCACGAACACGCGCAAGATCTCGACCGCGTCGTCGCGGGTCATGACGTCGGGCGGCAGTGGCTGCTCCTTGGGGCCCGCCATGGTCTACCTGTAGCAGACGGCTTTGGCGGCCTCGACGACTTCCGCAGCCGAAGGCAGCGCGAGCTTCTCCAGGTTGGCGGCATAGGGCATCGGCACGTCCTTGCCGGAGACGCGCGCGACCGGCGCATCCAGATAGTCGAAGGCATTCTCCATGATCCGCGCGGCGATCTCGGCGCCGACGCCGCTCTGGGCCCAGCCCTCTTCCACCGTGACGGCACGGCCGGTCTTCTTGACGGAATTGACGATGGTCTCGGTGTCCATCGGACGCAGCGTGCGCAGGTCGATCACCTCGGCCTCGATGCCCTCCTTGGCGAGCTCGTCGGCAGCCTTGAGCGCATAGGTCATGCCGTTCGACCACGAGATGATGGTGACGTGGCTGCCGGAGCGCACGATGCGCGCCTTGCCGATCGGAACGATGAAATCGTCGAGCTTCGGCACATCGCCGGTGTGGCCATACAGCACCTCGTTCTCGAGGAAGATCACCGGATTGGGATCGCGGATCGCGGCCTTGAGCAGGCCCTTGTAGTCGGCGGCGGAGAACGGCGCGACGACCTTGAGACCCGGGACGTTCGAGTACCAGGCCGAATAGTCCTGGCTGTGCTGCGCGGCGACGCGCGCAGCGGCGCCGTTCGGACCACGGAACACGATCGAGCAGCCCATCTGGCCGCCGGACATGTAGAGCGTCTTGGCCGCGGAGTTGATGATCTGGTCGATCGCCTGCATGGCGAAGTTGAAGGTCATGAACTCGACGATCGGCTTCAGGCCGGTCATGGCGGCGCCGACGCCGACACCGGCAAAGCCGTGCTCGGTAATCGGGGTGTCGATCACGCGCTTGGCGCCGAATTCCTGGAGCAGGCCCTGGGTCACCTTGTAGGCGCCCTGATATTCGGCGACCTCTTCGCCCATCACGAAGACGTCGGGGTCGCGGCGCATCTCTTCGGCCATGGCGTCGCGCAGCGCTTCGCGGATGGTCTGCCTCACCATCTCGGTGCCGGCGGGCACTTCCGGATCGGGTTCGGCAACGGCCTGCGGCGCGGGCGCGGCTTTCGGTGCAGGCGCTTCGGCCTTTGCTGCGGCAGGCGGCGCGGATTCGGCGGCCTTCGCTGCCGGTGCAGGCGCCTTCGCAAGATCGGCTGCGCTCTCGCCGTCGGCGAGAATGGTCGCGATCGGCGTGTTCACCGCGACATCGGCGGTGCCCTCGGGGATCAGGATCTTGCCGAGCGTGCCCTCGTCGGTCGCCTCGACCTCCATGGTCGCCTTGTCGGTCTCGATCTCGGCGATCACGTCACCCGACTTGATCGTCTCGCCCTCTTTCTTCAGCCACTTGGCGAGGTTGCCCTTTTCCATCGTGGGCGACAACGCGGGCATCAGCACTTGAATTGGCATATCTACTCCAAAAGAAAGCTTGCGCGCGTTCAGCGGTAAACGTCGGTCCAGAGCTCGGCGGCATCCGGCTCGGGATCATGCTGGGCAAAGTCGGCAGACGCATTGACGATGTCGCGCACCTCGGCGTCGATCGCCTTGAGATCGGCCTCGCTGACCTTCGCCGCCAGCAGGCGATTGCGCACCTGCTCGATCGGGTCCTGGTCGTGGCGGACCTTCTCGACCTCCTCGCGCGTGCGATATTTCGCAGGGTCGGACATCGAATGGCCGCGATAACGGTAGGTCTGCATCTCCAGGATGAAGGGACCCTTGCCGGCGCGACACCAGGCCGCCGCCTCCTCGCCCGCCGCCTTGACGGCGCGGACGTCCATGCCGTCGACCTGCTTGCCGGGAATGTTGAAGGACACGCCGCGCTTGGAGAAATCCTGTTGGGCCGAGGCGCGCGAGACGGCGGTGCCCATGGCGTAGCGATTGTTCTCGATGACGTAGATCACCGGCAGCTTCCAGAGCTCCGCCATGTTGAAGCTCTCATAGACTTGGCCCTGGTTGGCCGCGCCGTCACCGAAATAGGTGACGCTGACATTGCCGTTGCCGCGATAGTGGTTGGCGAAGGCCAGACCTGTGCCGAGCGAGACCTGGGCGCCGACGATGCCATGGCCGCCGTAGAAGTGCTTCTCCTTGCTGAACATGTGCATGGAGCCGCCCTTGCCCTTTGAATAGCCGCCGCGGCGGCCCGTGAGCTCGGCCATGACGCCGTTGGCGTCCATGCCGGTGGCTAGCATATGGCCGTGGTCGCGATAGCCGGTGATGACCTGATCGCCCTCTTTCAGGGCCATCTGCATGCCGACCACCACGGCCTCCTGGCCGATATAGAGGTGGCAGAAGCCGCCGATCGCGCCCATGCCGTAGAGCTGGCCGGCCTTTTCCTCGAACCGCCGGATCAGGAGCATCTCGCGGAGCGCCTTGAGCTCCTGCTCTTTGGTGAATTCCGGAGGCGATGCGCCGTCGGTTTTGTCCTGTGCAGCGCCTGCGGCGGCTTTCTTGGGTGCGGCCATGGGAATTCCGGGTCAGAGAAAACTTTCGTCCTCTCTAACCCAAGTCAAACGCCCTTGGAAAGCACCGCGGCGACATCGCACGACTTTCGTTATGCCGCACTGCAACGTGACCGTAATATTGGAAAATCTTTGGCGCCGATCGGGCAACAAATCTCTGCCGGGGACGGCACGCGCAGATCCGCGGCCGCGCCAAGAAACGTTGGGTCAACCAAGTCCCGACTGAACGGGCGACGCCGAAACGGCGCCGCCCCCTCCACCGATCAGATCTTGCCGATCAGAAGAAGCCGAGCTTCTTCGGGCTGTAGCTGACCAGGAGATTCTTGGTCTGCTGGTAGTGATCGAGCATCATCTTGTGGGTCTCTCGACCGACACCCGACTGCTTGTAGCCGCCGAAGGCCGCATGCGCGGGATAGGCATGGTAGCAATTGGTCCAGACCCGGCCGGCCTGGATCGCCCGGCCGAAGCGGTAGCAGCGGTTGGCATCGCGGCTCCAGACGCCGGCCCCGAGGCCATAGAGCGTGTCGTTGGCGATCGCGAGCGCTTCCTCATCGGTCTTGAAGGTCGTGACCGAGACGACCGGGCCGAAGATCTCCTCCTGGAAGATGCGCATTTTGTTGTGGCCCTCGAACACCGTCGGCTGGACGTAGAAGCCCTTGGCCAGGTCGCCGCCGAGCTCGGCCCGACCGCCGCCGGCCAGCACCTTGGCCCCCTCCTGCTTGCCGATGTCGATATAGGAGAGGATCTTTGCGAGCTGCTCGCTCGATGCCTGCGCGCCGATCATGGTGTCGGCCACGCGCGGATCGCCCTGCTTGATCGCGGCGACGCGCTTCAGCGCCCGCTCCATGAAGCGGTCGTAGATGTCGGCGTGGACCAGCGCCCGGCTCGGACAGGTGCAAACCTCTCCCTGGTTCAGCGCGAACATGACGAAGCCTTCGATCGCCTTGTCGAAGAAGTCGTCGTCCTCGGCGGTGACGTCCTTGAAGAAGATGTTCGGCGACTTGCCGCCGAGCTCAAGCGTCACCGGAATCAGGTTCTGGCTGGCATACTGCATGATCAGCCGGCCGGTCGAGGTCTCGCCGGTGAAGGCGATCTTGGCGATGCGCGGGCTCGACGCCAGCGGCTTGCCGGCCTCGAGGCCAAAGCCGTTGACGATGTTGAGCACGCCCGGCGGCAGAAGGTCGGCGACGATCTCGGCCCAGACCATGATCGAGGCCGGGGTCTGCTCGGCGGGCTTGAGGATCACGCAATTGCCGGCGGCGAGCGCCGGAGCGAGCTTCCAGCAGGCCATCAGCAGCGGGAAGTTCCAGGGAATGATCTGGCCGACCACGCCGAGTGGCTCGTGGAAATGATAGGCGACGGTGTCGTGATCGATCTCGCCGATCGAGCCTTCCTGGGCGCGCACCACGCCGGCGAAGTAGCGGAAATGGTCGATCGCGAGCGGCAGGTCGGCCGCGCGAGTCTCGCGGATCGGCTTGCCGTTGTCCCAGGTCTCGGCGACCGCGAGACGCTCGAGATTCTCTTCCATGCGGTCGGCGATCTTGTTCAGGATCGCGGCGCGCTCGGCGACGCTGGTGTGACCCCAGGCGGCCTTCGCCGCATGCGCCGCGTCGAGCGCGGCTTCGACGTCCTGCGCGTCCGACCGCGCGATCCTGCAGACGATCTGGCCGTTCACCGGCGAGGCGTTGTCGAAATACTTGCCGGCGATAGGCGGCACGAATTTGCCGCCGATGAAATTGTCGTAGCGTTCGGCGAAGGGGCTCTGGGTGACGCCGAGGAATTCCACCTTGTTCATTTGCTCACTCCCGATGTTGCTGTTTGCGATCCGTCGTGTGTTCACGACTTGCGCAAACGATGATGCGGGAGGTGATTTCTGTCAGCCCGGGTGGGAGCGATGGCAGCGCGGACCTGTCGCAGTTCTGCGACACGTGCGCGCGAGGCAAGTGCGAGATGGAGAGTTGAGGGCATCCACATCGTCGTTGCGAGCGCAGCGAAGCAACCCAGACTGTCCCCGCGGAGGGATCCTGGATTGGTTCGCTGCGCTCGCAATGACGGTTGAGGGACCAGCAGGGCTCAGTGGTTCAATCCGAACCGCTTGAGCTTCCTGTGAAGCGTGGCGCGGCTGACGCCGAGAGCCTTGGCGGCGGCGGAAACATTGCCGCCCGCGCGGAGCAGCGCCCGCTGCAATACCGCGCTGACCGCGGGCAAGGTGGTCATGCGCGACATCGCCGCCGAGCAGATCGGCCGCAGGTACTGGCCGTAACGGGCTGCCGGGCGCGATCCCAAGTCCAATGCCAAGTCCCACCCGGGCGGAGCGGGTCGCGCCGATCACGAGATCGTCCGCATCGACGGCCACGAGGCCGCCACACTGGCCGTCCGCAGCCGGCGTCAGCACGATACGGGCATGGGCGAAGGCGCGGCGGAACATGTCGGCCTCGATGCGTTTGGCCGCCTCGCCCGCCGCCAGTGCGATCAGGCTGGAGAACGCATCGGTGCGGTCGGCGCGGCAGGAGGAGACGTCGAGCACACCGGCAAAGGCCGCCTCGTGGTCGTAGATCGGAACCGCGGTGCAGCTCAGAAGCGTGTTGCGGGTGAAGAAGTGCTGGTCGCGGTCGATCGTCAGCGGCCGCTGCTCGACGACGCAGGTGCCGATACCGTTGGTGCCCTCGTGCTCCTCGCTCCAGAGCGCGCCGGTCCACAGGCCCCAGGATTGGAACGTTGCATCGTCCGCGGGCGTGCCGCGACGGTCGACCGGCACCCCCTCGCCGTCGGCGAGCAGCACGCAGCAGCCCGAAGCTCCAACCGCCTGATAGAGCCGGTCCATGGCGCCTTGCGCGGCGGCAAGCAGAGGTGCGATGCGCTCGCGCGCCGCGCGAAGTTCCGCCTCCGTCAGCCGCTTCGGCAGGCCGCGGCCCGAGGGGTCGAGATGATGCAATCGGGAAGAGCGGCGCCAGGAGGCCACGAGCGCGGAACGAGCCGCCTGGCCTGATGCGATGGCGGCCTCGACACGGGCCGCGTGATGCTGGGGGGCTTGCCCATTCATCACCGTTTCCTCCGGGTGGCATTCATAAGACGTGCCCGCACGGCCGGATTGATCCTTGTCAATCTTGGAAGCCGCGCGTCGAACAAGCCATGCCCCCGCCGGTAAAGCTCCGTCAAGGCGGCAAAGCGACCGCAGACTTGCGACGTTCGATGTAGTGGAGAAGCACGCCAGGAGTCCCGGCGCCGGCTTTCGATGCCGGTTTCGAATCGCGCGAAAGCGCTAGTTCTGCGGGATCATCCGGACGAGATCATGCGGATTGACGTAGTCGAGCTGGAACCGGGCCCGCTCGTCCAACATATCGGGATCGATCCTCGAGGTGCGCAGCAGCGAGACGCGCTGCTCGCTCCTGGCACGCTCGCGCTTGAGCTGCGCCAGCTCGCTCGTCAGCGCGATGATCTCCTGATCGAGCTCCTGGCGCGCGTTGAGGCCGTATTTGCCGGTATAGGCGTTGACGCCGAAATAGCCGACGATGGCGGCCGCCATCGCATAGAGGGCAAGACCGGTCAGGATCGATTTCAGGCGCGCGCGGGAGACCATCTTGGGAAGATGCGGCACCTTGGTTAAGGGAGCGCTAACGCACTCACCCTACCCGTCTCGTAATCATGGCCGGGGCAGGCCCGGCCATGACGAGGGCGCGCGCTCAGCCGTGGTGCTTCGCCACGTGGGCGGCGAAGGCATCGATGTAGGCCTGGAGCACGCCCTTCAGCGAGTCCTTGGTGAGGTTGCCCTCCGCATCGAAGGCATCGCCGACGGCGTTCAGGTAGGTCTCGGGCTGCTGCATGATCGGACCGGCAATGCCGGGCAGAATGTTCTGCAGCGTCTTGGCCGCGCTGACGCCCCCGAGCGGTCCCGGCGAGTTCGAAATGATGCCGACCGGCTTGCCGTTGAACGAGCTCTTGCCATAGGGCCGCGAGGCGACGTCGATGGCGTTCTTCAGGACGCCCGGAATGGCGCGGTTGTATTCAGGGGTGACGAAGATGACGCCGTCGGACTTCTGGAGCTTGTCGCGGAAGGCCAGCCAGTCCGCGGGCGGCGCGCCCTCGAGGTCCTGGTTGAAGAAGGAGATGCCCGCCGGCGTGATGACCTCGAGCTTGAGCGAGGCCGGCGCGAGCTTGGCGAGCGCATTGGCGATCTTCAGCGAAAAGCTGTCCTTGCGCAGGCTGCCGGCGATAACGACGATATTGTAGGGCATGGGGTGTCCTTGAAACCTTGAGGGGAAGTGCCGGCCGGCACTTAAGCGATCCGGGTCGATGGATGCAAGTGCATGGACCGGTCCGATTTGGAAACGCTGCGTTTCGCGAAAGGCGATGGTCGTCCAAACCAGTCAGGCCGCCGAGGGCGGCCTGATGTTCGCACAACATCTGCAACAGCGATCAGATCGTCGGATTCCACGCCGACGGGATCAGACGGTACTTGGCGCCGTCCTTCTCGACATGACCTACCGAGGGGAAGGTGAAGTGGAAGCCGATAACGGTGGCCTTCTCGGCGGCCGCCATGTCGTAGAACTTGTGGCGTGTCGCCTGCGCCATTGCGGCATCGTAGTCGAACATCACGTGCCAGTCCGGATTGCGCAGGAAAAACTCCGGGATGTTGGTGACGTCGGACTGGATCAGCACCTTGGCATCGCCCGAGGCAACCGCGAACGAGCTGTGGCCGGGCGTATGGCCGGGCGTCGCGATCGAGGTGATGCCGGGCGCCACCTCCTTCCCCCACTCGTACTTCGTCACCTTGGTCTCGAGCCCGGCGAATGTCTTCTTCACGTTGGCGAAGTAGTTCTTCATCATCGGGTTGGACTCGGTCTTGGCCGCGTTGTCCTCGCTGGTCCAGAACTCCCAGTCTCTGCCTGGCACCATGATCTCCGCGTTCGGGAAGGCGAGCGCGCCGTCGGCGAGACGGATGCCGTTGGTGTGGTCGGGATGCAGATGCGACAGCAGCACGACGTCGATATTCTTGGGATCGACGCCGGCGGCCTGGAGGTTTTGCAGGGTGCGGCCGACCGCGCCCTTGCTCGGCTCGAGATTGGCGACCCCGTTGCCGGCGTCGATCAGCACGAGCTTGGAGCCGGTGTTGATCAGCTGCGGATTGAACGGCACCGTGACCATGCCGTTGGGCATGTAGGCGGCTTCGGCGGCGGCAGCGGCTTCTTCCTTCGGCACGTTGACGACGAACTTGTCGGGCATCGGGAAAGTGCGCGCGCCGTCGTTGATCGAGGTGCACTCATAGCGGCCGACCTTGTAGCGATAGAAGCCCGGCGCCTGCGTCCCGACTGGCGGCACTGAGGCATTGGCAACGGTCGGGCGAAGTCCGGTGGCGGCTGCCGCCCCGACGGCGGCGACGCCTGCGAGCAGGTGACGACGATTGAGATCGGTCATTGAATGAAGTCCCCTTCTGAGCGCGCTTTGCGGTTTTTCCGCTTTCAACGGCGGCGGGAATAATCCCCCGCTTCGCTCAGAAGGCAAGTCCTTCTTTCGGTGATGCGCCGTCGCGCATCACGATAATTTATTTGGGTTGATGAGGAATTTTTCGCCGGTGGCGCGTTTGGCGTACACCGCGATGTTGGCGGGATCGAGTGCCTCCTGAAGCGACACCACCTTGGTGTAGTGGCTGGCGAAGGTGGTCTTCAGCTCATTCACCACGCGCTGGCGCAACCGTGCGATATCGGCCGGACCGATCTTCTGGAGGAACGGGGTGAGCAGCCAGCCGCCGACGCCCCAGGCCATGCCGAAGCCGCGCGGCAGCTCGATCGGGCGAACATCGAGCGCGCCGTAGACATAGACTTGCTTGTGCACGCTAGAGCCGTAGCGGCTGTATTCCTTGGCAGACTTGTTGATCGCGACTTCCATGCAATTGAGGATGTCGCCGGCAAGCTTGCCGCCGCCGATCGCGTCGAAGGCGATGGTGGCGCCGGTCTCCACCAACGCGGCCGTGAGATCGTCGAGGAAGCTCGGCATGCTGGAATCGACGACGTATTTGGCGCCAATCTTCTTCAGGATCTCCGCCTGCTCCTTGCTGCGCACGATGTTGACCAGCGGAATGCCGTCGCCGAGGCAGATCTTGTTCAGCATCTGGCCGAGATTGGAGGCGGCCGCGGTGTGCACCAGTGCCTTGTGGCCCTCGCGCCGCATGGTCTCGGTCATGCCGAGCGCAGTGAGCGGATTGACGAACCAGGATGCCCCCTCCGCCGCCGTCGTGCCCTCGGGCAGCGGCTGGCAGTCCCTGACCTTCATCGTCCGGTACTGCGAATACATGGCACCGCCGATCATCGCGACCGTCTTGCCCAGCAGAGCCTTCGCGGCATCCGACGAGCCGGTCTTGACGACGACGCCGGCACCTTCATTGCCGACCGGCAGGGACTGGTCGAGCCGCGCGCCCATCGCGCGCATCGCGCCGTCAGGCACCTTTGCGGTGATGACGGGCGCTTCCTTCGTGCCCGAAGCCTTGGCCGTGCTCATATCGGCGGCGCCGACGAGCAGGCCGAGGTCGGACGGATTGATCGGCGCCGCCTCGACGCGGACGACGACCTCGTCGTCCGCAGGCTCGGGGGTCGGCACGTCGACGAGCGAGATCTCGAGCTCACCGGTCTTCTTGATCAGCGAACGCAGTTGCAGTCCGGTCTTGCCGTCGCTCATGTCGATCTCCCCTGTGTTTGCTAAGGCGCCGGCTTATGCCAGCGCCTTCAGTGCCGCCTTGCCGCCGTACAGCGCCTGCTTGCCGAGCTGCTGCTCGATGCGCAGGAGCTGATTGTATTTGGCGGTGCGGTCGGAGCGCGCAAGGGAGCCGGTCTTGATCTGACCGCAATTGGTGGCGACCGCGAGATCGGCGATGGTGGAATCCTCGGTCTCGCCGGAGCGGTGCGACATCACCGAGGTGTAGCCGGCCTTGTGCGCCATCTCGACGGCGGCGAGCGTCTCGGTCAGCGTGCCGATCTGGTTGACCTTGATCAGGATCGAGTTGGCGCGGCCGGCCTTGATGCCCTCGGCGAGGCGCTTGACGTTGGTGACGAACAGATCGTCGCCGACGAGCTGGCACTTCTTGCCGATGAGGTCGGTGAGCTCCTTCCAGCCGTCCATGTCGTCTTCCGACATGCCGTCCTCGATGGTGACGATCGGATAACGCGAGACGAGGTCGCCGAGATATTTGGCCTGCTCGGAGATCGAGCGGGTCTTGCCTTCGCCTTCGTAGACGTACTTGCCGTCCTTGAAGAACTCGGTCGAGGCGCAGTCGAGGCCGAGCACGATGTCGGTGCCCGCCTTGAAGCCGGCCTTGCCGATCGCGTTCATGACGAAGTCGAGCGCGGCGTCCGCCGACGGCAGGTTCGGGGCGAAGCCGCCCTCGTCGCCGACATTGGTGTTGTGGCCGGCCTTCTTGAGCTCCGACTTCAGCGTGTGGAAGACTTCCGCGCCGTAGCGCAGGCCCTCGGCGAAGGACGCCGCGCCAACCGGAAGGATCATGAATTCCTGGAAGTCGATCGGGTTGTCGGCATGCACGCCGCCATTGATGATGTTCATCATCGGCACCGGCAGGAGACGGGCCGAGGTGCCGCCGACGTAACGGTAGAGCGGCATGTCGAGCGAGTTCGCCGCAGCCTTGGCGCAAGCGAGCGAGACGCCGAGGATGGCGTTGGCGCCCAGCCGGCTCTTGTTCGGCGTGCCGTCGAGCTCGATCATGATCTGGTCGATCTGGGCCTGCTGCTCGACGTCGAGGCCGCTCAGAGCCTCGAAGATCTCGCCGTTGACGGCACCGACCGCCTTGGTGACGCCTTTGCCGAGATAGCGGGCCTTGTCGCCGTCGCGCAGTTCCACCGCCTCATGGGCACCCGTCGAGGCACCGGACGGCACGGCGGCGCGGCCGAGCGCGCCATCTTCGAGCACGACGTCCACCTCGACGGTGGGATTGCCCCGGCTATCGAGAATTTCGCGGCCGATGATGTCGATGATGGCGGTCATGATGTGCACTTCCGTTCGTTAGGGCTGATCGGTGGGCCGGGTCTTACACGGGCCGCAAGCAAATGTGAACGCTTGGACGCCCGGCTTCGGCTGACGCGTGGAGCACCCGAGACTAAGCTCGAGAAGATCCGGTCCGAGCGTCCATCCTCAATCCCAAGAAGTCGAGGTAACGCCATGAATCGCCGCCAGTTTCTTGCTTCGACCGCCGCCGTCCTTGTCGCCCGCCCAAGTCGTGCGCAGGAGGCCCCGTTCCGGACAAAATATTTCCCGATCAGCGCCGGCATTGGCTTGCACGATCTTGCTCCCGCCCCTGACGGCACAGTCTGGTTCACCGCCCAGGGTAAGGGCCTGCTCGGCAGGCTCGATCCGCGGGATGGCAGTTTCAAGACGGTCAGCCTCGGCGAGGGCGCCGCCCCGCACGGTGTGACGATCGGCCCCGACGGCGCCCCCTGGATCACCGAAGGCGGCCAGAACGCGATCGCGCGGGTCGATCCCGGCGATCTCAAGGTCACGCTGTTCCGCCTGCCGGAAAAGTTCGCTTCGGCCAATCTCAACACCGGTGTGTTCGACAAGACGGGTACCTACTGGTTCACTGGCCAGTCCGGGTATTACGGCCGCCTCGCGCCGAGATCGGGCGAGATGAACGTATTCAAGGCGCCAAAGGGGGTCGGCCCCTACGGCATCACCGTGACGCCCAAGGGTGATGTCTGGTACGCCTCGCTCGCCGGCAGCCATATCGCCAGGATCGACCTTGCGACGGGCACCGCCCATGTCGTCGAACCGCCGACGCCCAATCAGGGCGCGCGGCGGGTCTGGTCGGACTCGAACAGCCGGATCTGGGTCAGCGAGTGGAATAGCGGCCACGTCTCCGTGCACGATCCCGCCGACGGATCCTGGAAGACATGGAAGCTGCCCGGCGAGCGTCCCCGCACCTATGCGGTCTATGTCGACGACCAGGACAAGGTGTGGCTGACGGATTTTTCGGCCAATGCCATTGTGCGTTTCGATCCCGCCACCGAGAAGTTCAACGTCTTCGCCAGCGACAAGGCCAACGCCAATGTCCGCCAGCTCGACGGCCGTCCCGGCGAGCTGTGGGGCTGCGAGTCCGGCAACGACCGCATCGTCATGATCCAGACGATCGCCTCGGGTTGACGACGGCCGCGATTGCGTCCATCCCGACATCCGTAACAGGATGTGACGACGATGGCGAAAAAATCCCTCCAGCTCGGCCGCGCGGTCGAATGGCCGCACACTCCGGAAGAAGCCCAGCTCGACCGCGTGCCAAATCCACAAGCCGGCACGGACTATCTGGTCCGCTTCACCGTGCCGGAATTCACCTCGCTCTGCCCGGTCACGGGCCAGCCGGATTTCGCGCATCTGATGATCGACTACGCGCCCGGCCAATGGCTGCTGGAGTCGAAGTCGCTGAAACTCTACATCGCGAGCTTCCGCAACCATGGCGCCTTCCACGAGGATTGCACCGTGATGATCGGAAAGCGCATCGCGAGCGAGATCAAGCCGAAGTGGTTGCGCATCGGCGGGTACTGGTATCCGCGCGGAGGCATCCCGATCGACGTGTTCTGGCAGACCGGCAGGGTGCCGAAGGGACTGTGGTTGCCCGAGCAAGGCGTCGCGCCTTATCGCGGGCGGGGCTAACAGGAGAAGAACAACGATGAAATCGATGTCGACATTCCGCAGCGCTGCCTTAGGCCTTCTGGCCGCTCTTTGGATGACCGGCGCATCCGATGCTGCCGAGGTCCGGGTGATGATCTCCGGCGGATTGACGGCCGCTTACAAGGTGCTTGTGCCGGAATTCGAGAAAGCGACCGGCAACAAGGTGCTGACGGAACATGGCCCGTCGATGGGGACCACCACCAACGCGATTCCCGTGCGGCTCGAGCGCGGCGAACCGGCCGATGTCCTGATCATGGTTGGCTATGCCCTCAACGATCTCGCGAGCAAGGGCAAGGTCGTTGCCGGCAGTCAGGTCGATCTCACCAAATCGCCGATCGGGATCGCCGTGAAATCGGGCGCGCCGAAGCCGGACATCAGCTCCGTCGAGGCGGTCAAGCGCGCGCTGCTGGCCGCGAAGACGATCGCCTATTCCGACAGCGCCAGCGGCGTCTACGTCTCGACCGAGATGTTCGACAAGCTCGGCATTGCCGACGTCATGAAGGACAAGGCGCGCAAGATCCCGGCAACGCCCGTCGGCGAGATCGTCGCGCACGGCGAGGCCGAGCTCGGCTTTCAGCAGATCAGCGAGCTGAAGCCCGTGAAGGGCATCGACATCGTAGGTCCCTTGCCGAACGAACTGCAGAAGATCACGATCTTCTCGGCCGGCATTGCGACCGGTTCGAAGGAGCCCGAGGCTGGCCGCGCTTTGATCAACTTCCTCGCCTCCCCCGCCGCACGCGAAGCAATCATCGCGAGCGGGATGGACCCGATCCCGGCTGGTGGAGCGAACTGAGGCACCAGCGCCTCGCTCATGTTCCGGCCGGGGTGCAGCGTGAAACGCTGCGCCGCTGGCTCGGACCAGAGCGACGATTTCTGGACCCAGGAGCAGATCGACGTTGCGCGCCTGGCTTGGCTCTGCGAGTTGGTATGCCTAAGCCCAGTACAGGAACGCTTAGCTATGCTCACAGTCTATGGCGAAGGTCGTGGCTTCCGTGTCGTTTGGCTGCTTGAGGAATTAGGGTTGGCTTATCGGCTGCGGCCGGTCGATCTGCTGGCCGGCCAGAAGGATCCCGATTTCCTCGCGATCAACCCCGCCGGCTTCATTCCTGCGCTGCAGGACGGCGAGACGATCATGGTCGAATCGATCGCGATTCTCGAGTACCTGCTTGCCCGCCACGGCTCAGGTTCGCTTGCGGTCGCCCCGGACGACCCCGCCTTCGCGTCTTATCTGCAATTTCTCCACTTGGGCGAGGCCGGGCTCGCCGGACCGATGAACGCCGTCTTGGTCGGTCGCCAACTGGCACCCGAAGGCGAGCGAAATGCGCGGGTTACCTGCTGGGCACTCGAGACCTTCGAGAGCCGCCTCGGGTTAGTTATCCGCCGCATTGAGGAGTGCCCCTATCTCGCCGGCGAGCGATTCACTGCTGCCGATATCTCGGTCAGCTACGCCCTCCTGCTCGGTCTGCGAACTGGCAACTACGTCCCCGGTTCGACCGAGCGGGACTATCTCACTCGCACGACGGCACGCCCTGCCTACGCCCGAGCAATGGAAAGCTGCCAGGCCACCAAGACTTGGGCGGCGAGATCACCGGGATTGTAGTGATCGAGCCGCTCCTCCCCAACAAGCTTGCGAGTCTACGGGCTAGAGCGTTTCACATTTTGATTGAAGCATAACCGGCGCTGGCGAAGTAGTTGGCGCATTCGCGAGGCTGGATGTCTTGGACGAGGTGACCGATATGGCGCCAAGTCTCCTCGATTGAGCGCTTCTGAGCTTGCCGCATCCAGTGTTTGATCTTGGAGAAGGCCTGTTCGATTGGGTTGAGGTCGGGCGAGTATGGCGGCAGGTACCAGAGTCTGGCGCCAGCAGCCTTGATCATTTGCCTGACGGCTTTCGACTTATGGCTTCCGAGATTGTCGAGAATGACGATGTCGCCTTCACGCAGGGTTGGCAGGAGAATGTGCTTTACGTAACCACGGAAGCATTCACCGTTGATCGGGCCATCGAAGACGCAGGGTGCCGTGAGTTGGTCATGGCGGAGCGCGCCGAGGAATGTGAGGGTACGCCAGTGACCGTGCGGAGCGAAGCCGCGCAGGCGCGCCCCTTTGGGTCCCCAGCCTCGCAAAGGGGCCATGTTGGTCTTGATCCAGGTCTCATCGATGAAGACGAGCCGGCCCGGATCGAGCCCGGCCTGCCAGGCTCGCCAACGCAAGCGCCTACGAGAGACGTCGGCGCGAGCCTGTTCGAGGGCGAACAGTGTTTTTTTTGAACCGCAGCCCTTCCCGGCGCAGGAACAGCCAGACCGCATTGTGTGAGACCTTGACCCCACGGGCTGCCAGTTCCGCCTTCAGACCATGCAGCGTCAGGTGCGGCGTCTGAGTGATCCGCTCGACGATGAAGGCGCGGTGCGGATCAAGCACAGGCTTGCGGTGACCACCCATCTTGCCAGGCGCTACCGAGCCGGTCGTTCGATAACGCTGTGACCACTTCACAACTGACGAGACAGCAACGCCAAACCGTTCCGCCACAGATCGGCAGCTCTCACCTTTGGCAACAGCGGATACCGCACGCTTACGCAAATCGTTGGAAATTGGTCGGACCATCGGATGCTGGCCTCCAGCCCAGCCAGCATCTTGAATCATATTCGTCCCAGACCCGGAATCCCTTCCGATTCAATAAATCCGTGAACCGCTCTAATACGCGCTGAGCAGATCGACCTTCGCATTGGCCGCGACCAGCCGCCGCGCCAGGATCGCGGCGAGGTTGCGCATGATCTTCAGCGACGTTTCGGGGTGCAGGCGGCGGTAGTCGGCAAAGCTGTCGAGCGGCAGCTCGAGGCAGGTGACGGGCGTATCGGCAAAGACGTCGGCGCTGCGGCTCTGCTCCAGCATCGCCATCTCGCCGAACTCCATGCCGGGGCCGAGGGATGCGAGGCGCACGCCGCTGCGAAGCTTCACGCTGACCATCCCCCTCTGGAGAAAGAACAGCGAATTGGCGGGCTCGCCGGCGCCGATGATGCGCTGGCCGGCGGCGTAGTGCCGTGTGGTCGAGAGCTTGACGATTGCGGCGATCTCCTCCGCATCCAGTTCGGCGAGGAGCGCCTGCTCGCCGAGATGCGCGCTCTCCTTGACGTCAGTGAAGCCACCGAACCGGTAGATCACCTGGTCCTCGGCCCATTCGATGGCATCGTCGAGCAGGACGAAGCGGCGCAGCCGTCGCGGCTCGGCCGTACGGGCGGCGATCGCGCCCCACACCGCGGAGGCCTCCTCGAAGCCGGACAGGATGCCGGTGACGCCGGCATTGCCGAGCGCGGTCAAGGTCTCGCCGAGCAGCTCCGCACCGGCCGCGGTGATGTCGGGAACGCGGCGGAAATCGATGATCAGCAGCGGCGCATTCGGCGGCTCGCTGGTAAGCCGTCGCGTGACGTAGTCGATCGTGCCGAAATTCATCGCGCCAACCAGCTCGAGCACGCGGATGTCGCTATGACGCTCGTCGAGGATCTGCTGCTCGTGCGGCTGGCGGCTGCGACGCGAGGAGATGCCGTAGACGTCGTAATCCGCCATGATGCTGGTGCGCACGTCCGCGTTGCGGTTGAGCATGTGCAGGTCGAACCGCGCCGACAGCGCCTCGCAGACCTTCAGGCCGCGCACGCTGTTGTAATGGTTGTCGAGCAGCGGCGAGAAGGTGCCGAGCCCGAGCTGCGAGGGCAGCGCCGCGACGATGCCGCCGCCGACGCCGCTCTTGGCGGGGATGCCGACGCGATAGGTCCACTCACCGGCATAATCATACATGCCCGAGCTCGTCATCACCGACAGCGTGCGCGCGACGATGTGCGGCGTGATGACCTGGACGCCCGTGACCGGATTGATGCCGCGATTGGCGAGGGTTGCCGCCATCACTGCGAGGTCGCGCGCGGTGACCAGGATCGCGCATTGACGGAAATAGACGTCGAGCACGGCATCGACGTCGTCGGGCAGCACCGCGTAATTCCGCAGCAGCCAGGCAATCGCACGGTTGCGGTTGCCGGTGGCGGTCTCCGAGGCGTGCACGGCCTCGTCGACGCCGAGCTCGCGGCCGGCGAACTGGCTGAGCTTTGAGCGGACGCGCTCGAAGGCGCCCTTCCCGTCCACCTCATAGATCAGCCCCGAGCAGGCGATCGCGCCGGCATTGACCATGGGATTGAAAGGACGGTTGTCGTTGGTGAGCCGGATCGAGTTGAAGGCTTCGCCGCTCGGCTCGACGCCGATGGTGGCAGCGACGCGCGCCTCACCGACCATCTCCAGCGCCAGCGCGAAGACGAAGGCCTTGGACACCGACTGGATCGTGAACGGCACGTCGCTGTTGCCGACTTCGTAGACGTGGCCGTCGATGGTGACGAGCGCGATGCCGAAATGATCGGGATTGGCGCGCTTCAGCTCGGGGATGTAGTCGGCAAGCTCGCCGGAATTGTCGGTGCGGAATTCGGCGTGGCAATCGGCCAGGAAACGCCGCAGCGGTGGCTTGGTGAGATATCCGGTCAAGCGGGGCGAACTGGCTTCGCTGGCGGAACGGCTGGTCTGGGCGTCCACGATCTCACACCTCAATTTGCCCAAAATCGAAGCAATTCGCGTGCCATGCATACTGGTGGTGTCATGGTGAGGGACGATGCCCCGCTTACGTCTCCGAATGGACTTCAGCGCGCGTCGGAGGGCGCCCGCGGCTTGAGCAGCCGGGCGCAGACGAGGCCCAGCACCACCATGATCGCAGCGCTCGCGAGCAGCGTCGGCATCTTGCCGGCATGCTGGAGGCCGACGCCGTAGGCGAGCGGCCCGACCGTCTGCCCCATGAAGAAGAAGAACGAATGCAGCGACATCGCGGTCGCCCGCGCCCCGATCGACAGCTCGCTGGCAAACACCTGCAGGCAGCCATGGATCATGTAGAACCCCCAGCCCAACGCCAGCATGCTGGCGAATTGCAGCTTCCAGCCGGGACCGAAAGCAAGCGCACAGAGCTGCAACGCCACGAGGCTGCCGCCCGTGATCATCATGCCCTTGACGCCGAGCCGCGGCAGCATGCGCGATACGGTGAGAGTGTAGAGCAACCCGCCGACCGCAAACCCCGCGATCACGATGCCCGCGATCGAGAGAGATTTCTCGCCGAGATCGAACAGGAACGCGGCGATGAAGGGAAACAGGCCGAACACGCAGCAACCTTCGACGAACACTGCCGAATAGCAGAAGCGCGTGTTGGGATTGGAGAAGATCGTGCGGTAGCCCTGCCGCAACGTCTTGAAGTCCGTCTTCGGCGGCGCCGTCAGCGCGGCACCGCGGAAGCCTGCCGCAACCGCCACGGCCGCAATCAGGCCGAGTGCGCCGAGGATCACGAGCACGCCGCGCCAGCCGATGAAATCGCCGATGATTCCGCTGGCGGATGAGCCGAGCAGATTGCCGGTCATCGAGCCCGCCATCGTGCGTCCGATCGCAACCTGCCGCTTGGCGGGCGCAACGAGATCGGCGGTCAGGCCGAGCGCAACCGGAAACACGCCGCCCGCGGCGATGCCGGCGAGGATGCGGCTTGCGAACAGGCCCGAGAAGGAGGTGGCGAGAGCGCCCAGGATGCAGGCGACGCCGAGCAGCGCCAGGCAGGCCGTCATCAATCGCGCCTTGCCGAACAGATCGGCGGCCGCCCCGATCGCCGGTTGAACCAGCGCGTAGATCAGGGCGAAGCCGGCCGCGATGCTCGCGGCCGTCGTGATGCTGATCGCGAAATCATCCGCAACATGCGGCAGGACAGGATCGAGCGCACGCGTCGACAGTGCGGCCGAGAAGCCGGCAAGCGCAATGATGTTGATCGCGGGCGGAAATTTTTGGTCGGACGACGGCCTGGTCACAGGCTGATGCATCAGCGCGTGCTGCCCTTTGAGGTACTATTTGACGTATTCTTGGCCAGGGCGTCGAATGCCATCAGCCTGGCGATCAGCCCTTCGAACTCCCGCAGCGGCACCATGTTCGGGCCATCCGAGGGCGCGCGATCGGGATCGGGATGGGTCTCGATGAAGACGCCGGCAACGCCGACCGCAACCGCGGCGCGCGCCAGCACCGGTACGAATTCGCGCTCGCCGCCGGAGGAGGTGCCCTTCCCGCCCGGCTGCTGCACCGAGTGGGTGGCGTCGAAGATCACGGGCGCGCCGGTGGTGCGTGCCATGATCGGCAGCGCACGCATGTCGGAGACAAGCGTGTTGTAGCCGAAGGACGCACCGCGCTCGGTGACGAGCACGTTGGGATTGTTGGCGCTCGTGATCTTGGTCACGACATTGGCCATGTCCCACGGCGCCAGGAACTGCCCCTTCTTGACGTTGACGACCTTGCCGGTCGCGGCCGCCGCCAGCAGCAGATCGGTCTGCCGGCACAGGAACGCCGGGATCTGCAGGACGTCCACGGCCTGCGCCACCTCGGCGCATTGCGTGGCTTCGTGCACGTCGGTCAGGACAGGCAGGCCGAGCGATGAGCGGATTTCGGCGAAGATAGGCAACGATTGCGCCAAGCCGAGCCCGCGCGCCGCCGAAGCGCTGGTGCGGTTGGCCTTGTCGAAGGAAGTCTTGTAGACGAGCCCGATGTTCAGCCGCGCCGCGATCTCCTTCAGCGCGGAGGCCACCTCCAGCGCATGCTGGCGGCTTTCGAGCTGGCAGGGCCCGGCAATGATGGCGATCGGCAGATCATTGCCGAATTTGACCCGGCCAATGGTGACGATCGGCGCAGCTGAATTCGAAGAGTTCAAGGCAAATCCCTCGTTTCGCCGCGACCATAGCCGCCGCGAAGGTCGGATCAACCCTATTCGGCCCGGGCCATCCGAATATCAGGGTTGCGCCGGGGCTGCCGGCGCCGCCCTTGAGGTTCCTACTTCACCGCCGAGAAGGCAGTCGGCGTCAGCAGCTGGCTGAAGATGTTGTCGACGATCTGGCCGTCCGCTTCGCTCTCGGCGCGCGCTGTCATCCAGTCCGGATCGGTCGCGAACTTGCCCCACTTCGTCTCGCGCTCGGCAAGCGACTCCCAGGCCAGGAAATAGGTCAGCTCCTGGTTGGATTCGCCGATCAGGGTGGTGAAGAACCCGGCCTGCCTGATGCCGTGCTTCTCCCACAGCTTCAGCGTCACGGTCTCGAACCGCTTCAACAGCGCCGGCAGGCGGCCGGGCACGCAGCGATAGACGCGCATTTCGTAGATCATTCATTCTTCTCCCTGAACAGGTCCGCGGTTATAGCGGCTGGCCCGGACGGTGTCTTGAGCCCCGCCCGGCCGCCCCCTGTGGCGTTCTGCGCATGGCTTGAGCTTCGGCGCTGCGCCAGCCTCCCGCAATGCTGCCGCAATGGTCGGGCCGCTAGAAAGGCTCGGTTGCGGTTCAGGTGCCTGTCACATGCGGATTTTGCTGGTCGAGGATGAAGCGGAAATGGCCTGCGCGCTGGCCTCGGCGCTGAAGCGCTACGACATGGTGGTGGACCATGCCCCGACGCTGGCCGAGGCGGAGGAGGCCATTTCGGCCGACGTCCATGCCGCGGTCCTGCTCGATCGCCAGCTTCCTGACGGCGATGGCTTGGCGCTGATCCCAAAGCTCCGCGCGCGCGCGGACGGCGTGCCGATCATTGTGCTGACTGCGCGCGGCGAGCTCGCCGACCGCATCGCCGGGCTCGATAGCGGCGCCGACGACTATCTGGCCAAACCGTTTGCAGTCGAGGAACTGCTGGCGCGGCTGCGTGCCGTCCTGCGGCGGCCCGCCGGCCTCTCCCCCGAAATCATCCGTGCCGGCCGCCTCGCCTTCGATCTCGGCCATCGCGAAGCCAGCATCGACGGCCAGCCATTCGAGCTGCCCCGCCGCGAGCTGCTGGTGCTCGAAGCCTTGGTCCGCCGCATCGGGCGGACCGTGCTGCGCGCGGCGCTCGAAGAGGCGGTCTACAATTTCGACGACGAGATACAGTCCAACGCGCTGGATACACATATCTCGCGACTGCGGCGAAAGCTCGCGGAGGCCGACGCGGGCGTCGAGATCCACGGCATTCGCGGCGTCGGCTACCTCCTCAAGAAGCTGCCAGCCTGAAGACGCCAACATGAGCAAACACGACGATCCCTATTGCCTGCGCTCGCGACTGAGCTGGCGCCTGCTCTCGCTCCAGGCCGCGATCCTGGTCGCGCTGGTTGCAGTCGTCCTGACCGCGCTTTGCGCCTCCGGCTTCGTTCTGGCCGGGCGCGACGAGGACCGTGTCATCGACGTCGTCCAGCACGCGCTCACGCGCGACGCGCAAGGTGGACTGGTCTTGCGATCGACCGCCGAGCTGCAGCAGTTGCGCAGCGAGACGCCTGACCTCTGGTTCCTGGTGCGCGACAAGCAGGGACATTCGCTCCGCGAAGGCGCCGTGCCGGCCGAATTCGCCGCGATCGGCAACGGCCTCGACCAGATCAGCCAGGCGCGGCTCGGCTGGCAGATGTTCGAGGACGATCCGCGCAAGCCGGCCGCGCGGCTGAAGCGGGTCGACACCGATGCGGGCAACGTGCAAATCATCACGGCGACACAAGGACGTCCGACCGGCGCCAAGGCGCTGTTCGCGACCTCCCTCGCGTTGCTCGGCATCGCCCTGCCCGGCCTGCTCCTGATGGGAACGGCGACGTTCATTGCGACGCCGATGATCGTGCGGCGCGCGTTCAGGGGGCTCGATACCGCAGCCGACGAGGCACGGCGCATCGACATCCATCAGCGCGGCGCGCGGCTCCCGGTGGAGCGTATTCCGCTGGAGGTCGTGCCGCTGGTGACCGCCATCAACGACGCGCTGGCGCGGCTCGACCAGGGCTATGCTCGCCACAAACGCTTCGTCGCCGATGCCGCGCACGAGCTGCGCACGCCGATCGCGATCCTGAACACGCGGCTGGAGTCACTGGCCCCTGGGCCGGACAAGACCCGTCTGCTGGAGGATGCCGCGCGGCTGGCGACGCTCGCCGAGCAGTTGCTCGATATCCAGCGGCTCGACCGCTGCGGCCATCCCTTCACACGGGTCGATCTCGTCGCCGTTGCGCAAAGCGTCGCCGCCGACCTCGCGCCGCTGGCAATTGCCGCCGGCTACGAGTTGGCCCTCCACGCGCCGGCGACACCGATCGAGACGATGGGCGATGCGGCGGCGCTGGAGCGCGCGCTCACCAATCTCGTGCAGAATGCGATCCAGCATGGCCCGCGCCGCGGCACGATCGGGATTCGCGTCAGCAGGCCGGCGAGTGTCGAGGTCACCGACGAAGGCGCCGGCATCCCCGTCGATCAGCGCGAGCAGATCTTCGAGCCGTTCTACCGGCTGACGCCGCTCGATCGCGGTGCCGGCCTCGGTCTCAACATGGTGCGCGAGATCGTGCAGCTGCATGGCGGCCACGTCTCGGTGACGGACCGACCGGACGGCGGCGCCTGTTTCCGGATGGCGCTGCCGGAAGTGCGGCAGAGCTGATTCAATTCGCATTCGCACTCCATAGCGCAATGCTCTCGCAATGCGCTCCCGCGACACTGCATCCGTACCACCTCCGTCGAGGTGCAAACCAAGATGCCGGAGTGCGCATGCCCAACGATTTTCTTTCGTTTTTCGTGTCCTGGATGTCGTCCCCGCGCCGGGTGGGCGCGATCGTACCATCGGGTGCGGCGCTCGCCGATCTCATCACGCGCGAGATCAGTGCAACGACGGGCCCGATTCTCGAGCTCGGGCCCGGCACCGGCGCGTTCACCTACAAGCTGCTCAAACGCGGCGTCCGTCCGCAGGACCTCACGCTGATCGAATACGGCTCCGACTTCATGAAGCTCCTGCAAATGCGCTTTCCCGGGTCGCGCGTGCTGTGGATGGACGCGGCGCGGCTTGCGAACGAGCGCCTCTATGACGGCGCGCCCGTGGGCGCCGTCGTGAGCGGCCTGCCGCTGCTCAAGATGAGCAGGCGAAAGGTGATCTCGATCCTCAGCGGCGCGTTCGGCTATGTCCGCCCCGGTGGCGCCTTCTACCAGTTCACCTATGGCATGAGCTGTCCGATCCCGCGGCCCGTGCTCGATCGGCTGGGCCTGCGCGCAAAGCTCGTGGATCGTGCCTTGCTGAACGTGCCGCCCGCCGCCGTCTACCGGCTGACGCGGCGGCCACAGATGAAGCTGATCACGGGATCGCTTGCGCCTGAGCCGTCAACGCGGGTCGCTTTGGCGCCGATGCATCACACGCGCGACTACTCCGCCGCGCGCTGAGCCGTCAGACCAGCCGGCTCTGCACCATGGCCGCCTGAATGAACGAGGCGAACAGCGGATGCGGCTCGAACGGCCGCGACTTCAGTTCGGGGTGGAACTGGACGCCGATGAACCAGGGATGATCCTCGTACTCGACGATCTCAGGCAGCACGCCGTCGGGCGACAGGCCGGAGAATTTCAGGCCATGCTGCTCGAGGCGATCCTTGTAGGCGGTGTTCACTTCGTAGCGGTGGCGGTGGCGCTCGGAAATCTCGGTGGCGCCGCCATAGACCTGCGAGACGCGGCTGCCGCGGTTGAGCGCGGCCGGATAGGCGCCAAGGCGCATCGTGCCGCCGAGATCGCCGGCCTGCGAGCGCTTCTCGAGCTCGTTGCCGCGCAGCCATTCCGTCATCAGGCCGACCAGGGGCTCCTTGGTCGGGCCGAACTCGGTGGAGTTGGCGTCCTCGATGCCGACGAGATTTCGCGCGGCCTCGATCACCGCCATCTGCATGCCGAAACAGATGCCGAAATACGGCACGTCGCGCTCGCGCGCGAACTGCGCCGCCTTGATCTTGCCCTCCGCGCCGCGCTGGCCGAATCCGCCCGGCACGAGGATGCCGTTGACGTGCTCGAGGAACGGCGCCGGATCCTCCTTCTCGAAGATCTCGCTCTCGATCCAGTCGAGATTGACCTTCACCTTGTTGGCGATGCCGCCATGCGAGAGCGCCTCGATCAGCGACTTGTACGCATCCTTCATGCCGGTGTACTTGCCGACGATGGCGATGGTCACGTTGCCTTCGGGATTGCGGATGCGCTCGTTGATCTGCTGCCAGCTCTGCAGAACCGGCGGAATCCGCGAGCCGATGCCGAAGGCGGCGAGCACCTCGTCGTCGAGGCCCGCGTTGTGGTAGGCCTCGGGCACGGCATAGATGTTGTCGACGTCGCGCGCCTCGATCACGGCGCTTTCGCGCACGTTGCAGAACAGGCCGAGCTTGCGCCGCTCTTCCTTCGGAATCTCGCGATCGGTGCGGCAGAGCAGGATGTCCGGCTGGATGCCGATCGAGCGCAGCTCCTTGACGGAGTGCTGCGTGGGCTTGGTCTTCAGTTCGCCGGCGCTCGGGATGTAGGGCAGCAGCGTGAGATGGATGTAGACGGCGTGATCGCGCGGCAGCTCGTTCTTGAGCTGGCGGATCGCCTCGAAGAACGGCAGGCCTTCGATGTCACCGACGGTGCCGCCGATCTCGACCAGCACGAAATCGTAATCGTCGTTGCCGTCGAGAACGAACTCCTTGATGGCGTTGGTGACGTGCGGAACCACCTGGATGGTCGCGCCGAGATAATCGCCGCGGCGCTCCTTGGTGATGATGTCCTGGTAGATGCGCCCCGTCGTGATGTTGTCGGCCTTGGTCGCCGGCCGGCCGGTGAAGCGCTCGTAGTGACCGAGGTCGAGATCGGTCTCCGCACCGTCATCGGTCACGAACACTTCGCCGTGCTGATACGGCGACATCGTTCCGGGATCGAGGTTGAGATAGGGGTCGAGCTTGCGGAGGCGGACCTTGTAGCCCCGGGCCTGCAGCAAGGCACCGAGTGCCGCTGAAGCGAGACCCTTGCCGAGCGAAGAAACCACGCCGCCGGTGATGAATATGTACCGCGCCATGGGACTTAACCTCTAATCCCTCGAATTCGATTCGCCAAAGCGATTCGTATTCCGCCCCAAACATTTTGCGGGCCTGTGGGTGAGCCAGAACTAAGAGTGGTGACAGTGCTTTGATGGGGATTGTTGATGCAGGACGGTAGCCGCCGCCCTGCATGGCCCCCCTGCTTTATTGCGAGCGCGGTACCTGCGGCCCGGTCGGGGCCGGCGGCGGCTGCTCATCGGCCTTCTTCAGCGTATCCAGGATGCCGCCCGAAGTCGGGGCTGTGATCGGCGATCCTCCGGCCGGCTGGCCCTGCGACGCGGGCGTGCCGATGATCGACGACGGCGCGCGGCTGTAGCCCGCGTGCCAGGACAGGAACATGCTGGTGAGGAAGAAGAGCCCAGCCAGGACCGCGGTGGTCCGCGTCAGGAGGTTCGCGGTACCGCGGCTGGACATGAAGCCCGCGCCGCCCCCCATGCCGAGGCCGCCGCCTTCCGACTTCTGGAGCAGGACGGCGCCGATCATGACGGCGACGATCATGAGGTGAATGACGATGACAACGGTCTGCATAGTGTCCTTCCGTCACAAGCGGGCGGCGCCTGACGGCGGCCTATCGCGCTTCGCGGGTTTTCCTGAAGTTGCGCGGTGTTACACGATCAGAGGGGGTATTGCCACCCCCGATCGGCCCAGAACCAAAGCTTTGGGTTAGCTAGGGACAGCCCTTGGCAATGGCAAGGAAATCGGCCGCCTTCAGGCTGGCGCCGCCGACCAGCGCGCCGTTGACGTTCTTCACGGCCATCAGCTCGGCCGCGTTTGAGGGCTTGACCGAGCCGCCGTAGAGGATCCGCATCTTCGTACCCTCGGCCTTGAACCGTGAGGTCAGGAGTTCCCGGATAAACCCATGAATCTGCTCGACATCCTGAGCCGTGGGGGTCAGCCCCGTCCCGATCGCCCAGACCGGCTCATAGGCCACGACCAGATTGGCGGCGGTCGAGGCATCCGGGAGCGAGCCGTCGAGCTGACCGCGCAGGATATCGAGGGTCTGGCCGGCGTCGCGCTGCCCTTGGGTCTCTCCAATGCAAACGATCGCCGTGACCCCAGCCCGCCAAGCCGCTTCGGCCTTGTGCCTGACCAGGGCATCGCTCTCGCCGTGATCGGCACGGCGCTCGGAATGGCCGACGATGATGGCCGTCGCGCCTGCATCTACCAGCATTTCGGCGGCGATATCGCCGGTATGAGCACCGGAGCTCTTCGGATGGCAATCCTGCGCCCCCACCGCAACGTTCTTGCCGTGTGCCTTCTGGGCAAAGGCGGCGATCAGCGTCGCCGGCGGGCAGACCAGCAAGTCGGTCTTCGCGACCACATCTGCCGCGCCATTGAGCATGGCGTCGAATTCGGCAGCCTGGGCCTTCAGGCCGTTCATTTTCCAGTTGCCGGCAATCAGCGGTCGGATGGCGTCGGTCATGTCAATTTCCAGCGATACGAGGTTGTTCATGCGCTAGCAGAGGACCTGCCGCAGTTCCAGATTCTTGTTCTGACGCGTTTTCTGACGAAAAACGCTTTGGGGCTTTTAACCGCAGCTTCTCGCCGTCGCATGACCCGAGGTTGCGGGGGGGAAGCCGCCACTTTATGATGATCTATCAATTTGGTGACGCGCTTTTGCGGAATCTGCATTAAGACGCGCTCCCGTTCCCCTCCTGACCAAACAAGTTGGACCAAATGCTTCGAGGAATGCGCAAGGCCTCATCAAACTGGCTCGGCAAGACCATTATGGCCGTGGTGATGGGTGTGTTGATCGTCAGTTTCGGCATTTGGGGCATCGCCGACATCTTCAGGGGCTTTGGCCAGTCCACTGTAGCCAAGATCGGCCGCACCGAGATTTCGCTGAACGAGTTCCGGCAGATCTACACTGACCGCCTGCAGCAGATCAGCCGCCAGTTCGGCCGTCCGCTGACGCCCGACCAGGCGCGCGCCTTCGGCCTCGACCGTCAGGTGCTGCAGCAGACGATCGCGGAAGCTGCCCTCGACGAAGAGGCACGCCGGCTCGGGCTCGGCCAATCCGACGAGCAGATCCGCCAGGTCATCATGAACGACCCCAACTTCAAGGGCGTCGGCGGCAACTTCGATGCGAACCGCTTCCAGGCCGTGATCCGCAATTTCGGCTACACCGAGCAGCGTTACGTCGCCGAGCAGCGCAAGGTGTCGCTGCGCCGGCAGCTCACCGGCACGATCGGGGCCGGCATCGAGCCGCCGAAGGCCATGATCGACGTGCTGACGCGCTTCCAGAACGAGCAGCGCTCGATCGAATTCGTCAGGCTCGACGCGGCCCAGGCAGGTACCATCGACGCGCCCTCGCCCGAGGCGCTCGCCGCCTATTTCGAGGACCACAAGGTCCAGTTCCGCGCGCCCGAATATCGCAAGATCGCCTTCGTCGTGATCTCGCCGGAAGAGATCGGCAAATGGTCCGAGGTCTCCGACGAGGACGCGAAGAAATTGTTCGAGCAGCGCAAGGACCGGCTCGGCACCCCGGAGAAGCGCAAGATTCAGCAGCTTGTGTTCCCCAACGCCGCCGAGGCGCAGGCCGCGCGCGAGCGCCTCGTCGGCGGAATGTCGTTCGAGGACCTCGGCAAGGAGCGCGGGCTGACCGCCTCCGACGTCGATCTCGGGCTCGTGACCAAGTCGGCGCTCGATGCCGCGGTCGGCGATGCCGCCTTCGCGCTGCCGGCAGGTGAGATCAGCCAGCCGATCCAGGGCGCCCTCGGCACCTCCATCGTCAAGGTCGACAAGATCGAGCCGGGTGTCGAAGCCGACTACGCGAAGCTTGCCGGCGACATCAAGCGCGAGATCGCGACTGAGCGCGCGCGCGTCAAGGTCGCCGACCTGCGCGACAAGATGGAAGACGAGCGCGGCGGCGGCTCCAGCGTGATCGATGCGGCGCAGAAGCTCGGCCTCACCGCCGTGACCATCGACGCCGTCGATCGCTCCGGCCGCGGCCCGAACGGCCAGCCGGTGGCCAACATCCCGCAGGGCCTCGACGTGGTGTCGCAGGCCTTCAACACCGATGTCGGCGTCGACAACGACGCGATCTCGTTCAAGGGCGGCTATGTCTGGTACGACGTGCTTGCGATCACGCCGTCGCGCGACCGTAGTCTCGACGAGGTCCGCGACCAGGTCGAGGCGCGCTGGCGTCAGGACCAGATCGCGACCAAGCTGAAGGCCAAGGCGACCGAAATGGTGCAGAAGCTCGAAGCGGGCGGCAAGCTCGCGGACGAGGCGGCCGCGATCGGCGCCAAGGTCGAAACCGCAACCGGCTTCAAGCGCGACGACTCGCCCGCCAGCGTGCCCGGCACCGTCGTGGCGGCCGCATTCCGTACCGCCAAGGATGCCGTCGCTCAGACGCCCGTGAGCGGCGGCAGCGAGGTGATCGTGTTCCGCGTCACCGACATCGTCGAGCCCCCGGTCGATGCCGCCTCGGAGGCGGTCAAGAAGCTGAAGGACAGCCTCGACCGTGCCCTGACCGAGGAGCAGGTCGCCTCCTACGTCAACAAGCTTGAAACCGACATCGGGACCACCATTAATCAGGCCGCCTTCGCGCAGGTGACCGGCGCGAACCAGTGAGTTGAAAGCACGCGATGGACGACCTGAAATCGATTATTGGAAAAGTGGCGACCGGCGCCAGCCTGTCGCGTGACGAAGCCGCATCCGCCTTCGATGCCATGATGTCGGGCGAGGCGACGCCCTCGCAGATGGGCGGTCTGTTGATGGCGCTGCGGGTGCGCGGCGAGACCGTGGACGAGATCACCGGCGCAGTCGCGGCAATGCGATCCAAGATGCTGACCGTGACGGCACCGCCAGACGCGGTCGACATCGTCGGCACAGGCGGCGACGGCTCGGGCTCGGTCAACGTCTCGACCTGCGCCTCCTTCATCGTCGCAGGCGCCGGTGTGCCGGTGGCCAAGCACGGCAACCGCGCGCTATCGTCGCGCTCGGGTGCCGCCGACGTGCTGGCTTCGCTCGGGGTGAAGATCGACCTCAAGCCGCAGCAAGTCGGGCGCTGCGTGCGCGAATGCGGCATCGGCTTCATGTTCGCCCCGGCCCACCATCCCGCGATGAAGAACGTCGGCCCGACCCGGGTCGAGCTGGCGACCCGCACGATCTTCAACCTGCTCGGCCCGCTGTCGAACCCTGCCGGCGTGAAGCGGCAAATGGTCGGTGTGTTCTCCAGGCAATGGGTGCAGCCGCTGGCGCAGGTGCTCAAGAACCTCGGCTCCGAATCCGCGTGGGTCGTGCACGGCTCTGATGGCCTCGACGAGATCACCCTCACCGGCCCGACCTTCGTGTCCGCGCTTCAGAACGGCGAGATCCGCAATTTCGAGGTGACACCGGAGGAAGCCGGGCTCTCATGCTGCGAGACCGGTGCGCTCAAGGGCGGCGATGCCGACGCCAATGCGATCGCGCTGCAAAGCGTGCTCAACGGCAAGCCGAGTCCCTACCGCGACGTGGCGTTGATGAACGCCGCGGCTGCACTGGTCGTGGCCGGACGTGCCAAGGACCTCAAGGAGGGCGTTGCGATCGGCGCAAAATCGCTCGACAGCGGCGCCGCGAACGCGCGGCTAAAACATCTGATCGCGGTCTCCAACGCCTGAGCCTGACATGTCGGACATCCTGACCAAGATCGAGGCGTACAAGCGCGAGGAGATCGCCGCGGCCAAGCGCGCGCAGCCGCTGTCCGAGGTAGAGGCCAAGGCCAAGGCGCAGCCCGCGCCGCGCGGCTTCGTACGCGCGATCAGGGCCAAGCATGCCAATCGCGACTACGCGCTGATTGCCGAGATCAAGAAGGCCTCGCCGTCGAAAGGATTGATCCGCGCCGATTTCGATCCGCCTGATCTTGCCAAGGCCTATGAGGCCGGCGGCGCGGCGTGCCTCTCGGTGCTGACGGACACGCCATCGTTCCAGGGCCATCTTGACTTCATGGTAGCCGCGCGCGCGGCAACCTCGCTGCCGGTGCTGCGCAAGGATTTCATGTTCGACACCTACCAGGTGGCCGAAGCCCGCGCACATGGCGCCGACTGCATCCTGATCATCATGGCCGCGCTCGACGACGCCACCGCCAAGGACCTCGAAGACGCGGCCCTCGCCTACGGCATGGATGTGCTGATCGAGATCCACGACCGTGCCGAGCTCGACCGGGCGCTGAAGCTGCGTTCGCCGATGATCGGCGTCAACAACCGCAATCTGCGCACCTTCCAGACTACGCTCGCGACCAGCGAAACGCTGGCGCCGCTGATCCCAAGGGACAGGCTGATGGTCGGCGAAAGCGGCATCTCCACCCCTGCCGATCTCGCCCGGCTCGAGCGGGTCGGCATGTCGACCTTCCTGGTCGGCGAGAGCCTGATGCGGCAGGCCGACGTGACCGCAGCCACGCGAACGCTGCTCGCGCGCGAGAACGCAGCGCGCGCGACGGGCACGCGCTGACATGGCGCGCAAGGCCTCCGCGACCAAGACTTCGAAGAAAGCCGGCCCCGCCCTCACCCATATCGGCACCTCCGGCGAGGCGCGGATGGTGGATGTCTCGGCCAAGCCCGCGACCGAACGGCTCGCGGTCGCGGAAGGCCGCGTCGTCATGACGAAGGCCACGCTTGATCTGATCGTGTCGGGCAACGCAAAGAAGGGCGACGTGCTCGGCACCGCGCGCATCGCCGGCATCATGGCGGCGAAGCGCACCTCGGAGCTGATCCCGCTCTGCCATCCGCTCGCGCTCTCCAAGGTCACGGTCGACATCGAGCCCGACGCGAAACTGCCGGGCTGCCTCGTCCGCGCCAGCGTCAAGGTGACAGGTCCGACCGGCGTCGAGATGGAGGCGCTCACGGCCGTGTCGGTCGCCTGCCTCACCATCTACGACATGATCAAGGCCGTCGAGCGCGGCGTGCGCATCGAGGGCATCCATCTGGTCGAGAAGCTCGGCGGCAAGTCCGGTCATTACCGGGCCTGAGGTGCAAGCCTATTTCAGCGACGTGCTGATCGATCCGAATTTCAGCTTCAGCGTCGAACCGAGGTTGTTGACCACGGCGATGGTCGCAAAGCGTGATGCCGGCGGCAATCAGGACGTATTCGATCGCCGTCGCACCGGATTCGGGAATGGATCTTCAAAACGGTTTTCACGATCAACCCCTCACCGTGTCGTTGGCAGCGATGTTCTCTGACCCACGTGCCAACGGCGAGTTGAGGATCGCCAACGCCTTAGATGGTTAAGCCTTGGTTGATTGCGGCCTGTCCGCAGGAACTGTCCAGCAGCGCAGGTGTCTTGCGGCAATTCCTGCACGGCTTGCCTCCGGGTTTCTGTGCGATGATTCATGTCGCATTAACCGCGCTTCCTAACTTCTGCTCCATACCGTTCCCGTAAACCAACGGATGTTTTGAGGATCAGGAGCTGATCCTGGCGTGTGCGCGGCAGCGATCGACATGATGACGAAATTCGGCAGTCGCCTTTACGACCATGCCTTCGCGCGCAGCGGAGCAATCCGATGGCTGGTCGTGGGCGGCACGCTGCTGATCGCCGCGATCGCCGTCGGCGCGACGCTGATGGCGCAGAACTTCCGCGAACGCGCGCTGCGCAATTCCGGCCGCGAGCTGGAAAACACCGTCTTGATGCTGGCCCATCATTTCGATCAGCAATTGCAGGATTTCGCGGTCATCCAGAAGGACTTCGTCGACCACGTCCGCGCGATCGGCGTTTCCAACGCGGACGACTATCGCAAGCGCCTCTCGGGCCAGGACATCCACCGCATGCTGCGCTCGAAGATCGAGGCGCTTCCTTACATCGGCGGGGTCAACATCATCGATGCCGACGGCAATCTGATCAATTCATCGACGGCATGGCCCGTCCCAAAGGTGAACGTTGCCGATCGTGCCTATTTCCGCACCTTCAAATACGACCCTCATTCGCCTGATGTCCTGATCGAGCCGCTGCACAGCCGGATCTCCGGCGCCTGGACCATCCTGCTTGTGCGCAGGATCGTGGGCTCGAACGGCGAGTTCATGGGCGTGGTCGGACGCGGCATCGAGCCAGCGAATTTCGAGAAATTCTTCGAATCCGTGGTGCTCGGCGAAGGCGCGACGATCTCGATGCTGCATCGCGACGGCACGCTGCTCGCCCGCTATCCCCATTCCAACGAATTGATGGGACGGAATTTCAAGACCGGCGCGTTCGAGCAGCAGCGGGTCTTCGGGCTCGATCACTTCGCCGGACGCTTCATGAGCCCGGTCGACCGCGAGGACCGCCTGATCGCTTCGCACGCCCTGCCCCACTACCCGATCCTCATGATGGCCACCACGACACGCGCGGCGGCCCTGACGGACTGGCGCGAGCAGATCGGCATCCTGGTCTCGGTCGCCGCCTCTTCCGCACTCGCCATCGCCGGCGTTCTGATCGCGATCGTGCGCAAGCTGCTGGAGCAGCATCGCCTCTCCAGGGAACGCCTGATGCTGGAGAAGCAGCGTCTCGACCGCGCCGTCAACAACATGACCCAGGGCTTGCTGCTGTTCGACGCGGACCGGCGGCTCATGGTGTGCAATCAGCGCTACATCGACATGTATGGCCTCTCGGCCGCCGTTGTGACGCCGGGCTGCAGCTTCCACGACATCATCGCGCATCGCAAGACGACCGGCTCGTTCACCGGCGACGTCGATCAATATGTCGAACGCGTGCTGCGCGACATCCATGTGCGCAATTCGATGGTGGTCGACACCGCGGACGGCCGCTCGATCCAGGTCCTCAACGAACCGCTCACGGACGGCGGCTGGGTGGCGACGCACGAGGACATCACCGAACGGCGGCGCATCGAGGAGCGCATCACCCGTCTTGCCCATTACGACGCGCTGACCGATCTGCCCAACCGCGCCATGTTCCACGAACATCTGCGACAGGAACTCGCCGCCATCGTCGATGGCGAGGAGGTCGCGGTGCACTACATCGACATCGACGAGTTCAAGGGGGTCAACGACGCGCTCGGTCATCTCGTCGGCGACGAGCTTCTGAAATCGGTCGCAACCAGCCTCAGCCGTTGCGCCGGCCCGACGGACTTCGTGGCGCGGCTCGGCGGCGACGAGTTTGCCATCGTGCAGAGCGCGGTGACGTCGCCGGACCAGGTCAACGATCTCGTCGCCCGGGTCTTCCAGGCCATTCGGACGCCCTTCGACTGCATGGGCCATCATCTCACCAGCGACGCCAGCATCGGCATCGCGCTGGCGCCGGGACACGGCACGGCGGTCGACCAGATCCTGAAGAACGCGGACCTTGCGATGTACGCCGCCAAATCCGCGGGACGCCGCACCTACCGCTTCTTCGAGCCCGAAATGGATGCCAAGGTCCGCGAGCGTCGGCAGTTCGAGATCGACCTGCGCCACGCCATCGCGCATGGGGGCCTCGAGGTCTATTACCAGCCTTGCCTGGGCTTGAAGGACGACCGCATCACCGGCTGCGAGGCGCTGGTGCGCTGGCGCCATCCCGAGCGCGGCATGGTCTCGCCGGCCGAGTTCATCCCCATCGCCGAGGATACCGGCCTGATCAACGAGATCGGCGAATGGGTCCTGGCGACCGCCTGCCGGGATGCGGCCGGCTGGCCCGACGACATCCGCCTCGCCGTCAACGTCTCGCCGGTGCAATTCAAGAGCGGTACGTTGGCGCTGAAGATCATGGCGGCACTCGCCGCCTCCAACCTTCCGGCAAGCCGGCTCGAACTCGAGATCACCGAGGCGGTTCTGATTCGCGACGACGACACGGCGCTCGCGATCCTGCACCAGCTCCGCGCCATTGGCGTACGCATCGCGCTCGATGATTTCGGCACCGGTTATTCCTCGCTGAGCTATCTGCACCGCTTCCCGTTCGACAAGATCAAGATCGACCGCTGCTTCGTCGACGATATCGCCGGCCCGGACGGCTCCGCCAGCATCGTCCAGGCCGTCGTCAACCTCGCCAGCGCCCGCCGCATGGCGACCACGGCCGAGGGTGTCGAGACCGAGGAGCAGCAGCGCCTGCTGCGCACGCTCGGCTGCACCGAGATGCAGGGATATCTATTCAGCGCCGCCAAGCCTGCCGACAAGATGCTGGAGCTGTTCGCGCTGCATCGCAGCCGGCTCGCCCGGCGCGAAGGCAGCGCGGGCCGCCGGCGCGAGGCCGGTTAGGTCGGAACGTCGCGAAGGCCAGACCCAACCCCACCGCGCGATTTTTCGCGTAGTGTGAATCCCGGACTGCGCCGCGCTCCATCCGGGCGACGGATCACCGCGACAGCCCGCAAGACGAATTCGCCCGAGAGCGGTCATCCGCTCCCGGGCGATCGGTTTCTGGAGATCGGAAAGTCTAGTTCGGCACTGCAGCCTTCGGCGCGGGCTTGGCGGCGACCGCGTTCGCGGTGACGCCGTGGAGGAAGTCGTAGGCCGCATGCAGGGCCTTGTCGTCCTTCTCCTCCGGCGGGACGTAGGATTGCGATCCGGTCTGCTCGGCGCCGTCGGCGGCCTGCAGATGGCCGCGCATCTGGGACTCCGCCATCGTGTCCATCCGGCCCTTCAGCTCGGGCGGCACCTCCTGGAGGATCTCGATGTCGGGCGCGATGCCCTGGGCCTGGATCGAGCGGCCTGACGGCGTGTAGTAGCGCGCCGTGGTCAGCGCCAGGGCGCCGTTGCCGGAGCCGAGCGGGATGATGGTCTGCACCGAGCCCTTGCCGAACGAGCGCGTGCCGATGATCGTGGCACGCTTGTGGTCATGCAGCGCACCGGCCACGATCTCCGAGGCCGAAGCCGAGCCGCCATTGACCAGGATCACGAGCGGCTTGCCCTTGGTGAGGTCGCCGCCATGCGCGGTGAAGCGCTGGGTCTCCTCCGGGTTGCGGCCGCGGGTCGAGACCACCTCGCCGCGCTGCAGGAACGCGCTCGACACCGAGACGGCCTGGTCGAGCAATCCGCCCGGATTGTTGCGCAGGTCCATCACGTAGCCGACCAGCTTCTCCTGCGGCACCTGCTTGGAGATCGAGGCAATTGCCTTCTTCAGGCCGTCGGTGGTCTGCTCGTTGAACGAGGTCACGCGGATGTAGCCGATGTCGCCGTTCTCGACATGGAAGCGGACGGGACGCACATGGATGATCTCGCGCGTGATCGCGACGTCGAGCGGGGCGTCCGCACCCTTGCGCACGATGGTGAGCTTGGTCTTCGTGTCGACCGGGCCCTTCATCTTGTTGACGGCCTGCTCGAGCGTCATGCCTTGCACGGCCTCGCCGTCGATCTTGCTGATGAGGTCGCCGGACATGATGCCGGCCTTGGAGGCCGGCGTATCGTCGATCGGCGAGACGACCTTGACGAGGCCGTCCTCCATCGTGACCTCGATGCCGAGCCCGCCGAACTCGCCGGAGGTGGTCTCCTGCATCTCGGTCCAGGCCTTGTCGTTCATGTAGCGTGAATGCGGATCGAGCGATGTCACCATGCCGGTGATCGCGCCTTCGATCAGCTTGGAGTTGTCCGGCTTCTCGACATAGCTCGCCTTCACCCGCTCGAACACTTCGCCGAACAGGTTGAGCTTGGAATAGGCATCGTCCGCACCTGCCGCCGCCCTCGCCGCCCATAGCCCGCCCTGCGGACCGGATACCAGAAGGGTCAGGCACACGCCGGTGAGCGCGCCAAGGGGGAACAGCAGGGATTTCCGCATGGATGAGTTAGCCTTCTTGCTCGGGGCTCGGGAGCCGCCATGCAAATGGCGATCCAGCCCGGTTCTCACAATACCATTCGGGTTTCTTCAAGGCCGGCCCGCAACGCCGGTGGGGCACCCGCAAAAATCCCTTCGTCCGGGCCTAAACTTTTGGCAACGTTCCGAAACCGCCACTGCACGAATGGCGGAAGCGGTCGGCCCGCGCTTCGCAGCTATGCGATTTTAGGATGGTTTTGCAGAGGCGGACGGGTTAGGCGATGACACAAGGCTTCAAATTCTCGGGAGGACAACAATGAACGAAGCGCCCCGCATCCGGCCGGAACGGAACGTCGAACTCGGCGCCAGCAACGAGCCGTTCCAGAATCTGCACGAATTCATCCGGAAGGCGCGCGCCAACCTCAACCAGAACGCCTGGGACTATATCATCGGCGCCGCCGAGACCGAGACCACGATGCGCCGCAACCGGATGGCGCTGGACGAGATCGCCTTCCGCCCGCGCGTGCTGCGCGACGTTCGCAAGGTCGATGGAAGCGTCGAGCAGTTCGGCCGCAAGATGCGCCTGCCGGTGGTGCTGGCCCCGGTCGGCGCGCTCGAGATTTTCGACCCGGATGGGGCCGCGAGCGTCGCGCGTGCCGCCGGCACTTTCGGTGCGGCGCACATGCTGAGCTCGGTGTCCGAGCCCGGCCTGGAGAAGACCGCCGAGGCTGCCCCCGAGGCGCTGCGTCTCTACCAGCTCTATGTGCGCGGCGACGACGCTTTCGTCGCTGATGTCGTCAGCCGCGCCGAGAAGAACGGCTACGCCGCCTTCTGCCTGACTGTGGACACCGCCCATTACAGCCGTCGCGAACGTGACATCGCCAAGCGCTACGTTCGCGAAAGCCGCCTGCGCGCCACCGGCGGCGACTACCAGAAGGGCCTGGAGTGGCGGACCGTGAAGATGATCAAGGACAAGTTCAAGATCCCTCTGATCCTGAAGGGCATCGCCACCGCCGAGGATGCACAGATCGCGCTCGATCACGGCGTCGAGTGGATCTACGTCTCCAACCATGGCGGCCGCCAGCTCGATCACGGCCGCGGCGCCATGCATGTCCTGCCCGAGATCGTCGACGTCGTGAAAGGCCGCGCCAGGATCATGGTCGATGGCGGCTTCTGCCGCGGCACCGACATCGTCAAGGCGCTTGCGGCAGGCGCCGACCTCGTCGGCATCGGCCGGCTGCAATGCTGGGCCCTGGCGGCGGCCGGGGAAGCAGGCGTGGCGCGGATGCTGGAGCTGCTGGAAGACGAAGTGCTGCGCTGCCTCGGCCTTTTGGGCGCTACTTCGTTCGCCGAGGTCGGCAAGTCCTGCCTGCATCCGGCCACCGCGACCAACGCGCCGAGCGTGTTCAGCGCGTTCCCGCTGTTCGACCACGATCCCTATCGATACTGAGGAAAGGATGCAGTTGACCGCGCTCTCTCCCGGCAGCGCCGACGCACTTCTGTTCGATCTCGGGCGCGTGGTGCTCGATATCGATTTCTCCAGGGCGATCGCCTGCTGGGCGGGCCATGCCGGCTGTAAGCCCGAAGCCATTGTCGCGCGCTATGTGCGCGACAGCGAAGCCTACCGGCTGCACGAGGTCGGCAAGATCAGCGACGAGGACTACTTCGCCTCGCTGCGCTCATCGCTCGGGATCGCGATTTCCGACGCGCAGTTCCTGGAAGGCTGGAACGCGATCTTCGCCGGCGAAATGCCAGACATCGCGGAGCTTTTGCCGCGCGCGGCCAGGCAGATGCCGCTCTACGCCTTCTCCAACACCAACCGGCCGCATGTCGACCATTTCTCGAAGGAATATGCCGGCCTGCTCGGCCATTTCCGCGAGCTCTACCTGTCGTCCAGCATCGGCCTGCGCAAACCGGACGCGGAGGCTTTCGACCATGTCGTGGCGGCAATGGGCGTACCGGCGCACCGCATCGTCTTCTTCGATGATCTCGCAGAAAACATCCGGGGGGCGCGGGCGCGTGGATTGACCACAGTGCACGTGACCTCGCCCCGTGACGTCGGCGACGCGCTGAGGCAGCTGGGGATTTGAGCGGATCAGCCTTCCGGCAAGGCGTTCCGCGGAACTTTTTGCTAAAAATGCGGAACCAAATCACTTTGTGCATTTTTGTACAAAGTTCCGGGAACGGAATGCGCCCCTTCGGACTCTTGAGTCCGTTGGGACTTCTACATTGGAATTGGACTGATCGACGTGCTGGGCAAATCCTACCTCACCAAGCAAGCCTCTCTCCTGCTCGAGTTCGCAAGAACCACCTCGGACTCCGACCTCTCCGCCAAGCTGATCAGCAAGGCTGCCGACCTGAAATCTCGGGCCGATCCGCTGGCCGACAAGGATCAGGGTCCCAAAGCGCCGGACGTCAGTCCGGACGCGCCGGCAGTGAGTTGACCGATGCTGGCCGTGGCGCTCGTTCTTCTTGTGCTTGCCATGGCCGTCCTCGTGCCGGTCTGTCTCGCCTTCCGGATCATGCCGCGGCGAATTTGACGTCTATCCTCACGACAGAGCGGATGGCGCAGGTTGAATCCTCTTGCGTCTCCAGTGTTTTGCCTCTGGGCCCGCACTCGGCTAGAACTCTGGCCGCCGATTTGCCGAACGTGCCCAGCAGGAGTTTTCAGCCGTGGCCTTGATGCCGGTTTCTGACGCGCTTGCCGCGGTGCTTGCCGGCGCGGAGCCGTTGCTTGAGGAGACGATCTCGCTCGATCAGGCCTACCACCGCGTGCTCGCCCGCGACGTCGCGGCGCGGCGCACGCAGCCGCCGGAGGCGATGTCGGCCATGGACGGCTATGCCGTGCGAGCGGCCGACGCGGCGACGATCGATTCTGAGCTGACGGTGATAGGCGAGGTCGCGGCCGGGCGGCCGTTTGCAGGCTTGGTTGGCGCCGGCGAAGCGGTCCGCATTTTCACAGGCGGCGTCGTTCCGGCCGGAGCGGACGCGGTCGTGATCCAGGAGGATACCGTCGCGGACGGCAAGCGCATCACGATCAAGGAAGCAGCAATTCCCGGACGGCACATCCGGCGCGCCGGGATCGACTTTGCCGAGGGCGACGTGCTGTTGCGCAAGGGAACCCGGCTCACCGAGCGCGATCTCGCACTCGCCGCCGGGATGAATCACCCGCATTTGCCCGTCCAGCGCCGTCCGAAGGTCGCCATCCTCGCCACCGGAGACGAACTGGTGATACCGGGCGTAGCGCCCGGGCCCGGCCAGATCGTCTACTCCAACGGTTATGCCCTGCACGCGCTCGCCCGCCAGGAGGGCGCCGATACCATCGACCTCGGTGTGGCCGCCGATACGCTGGAGGCCACCACCGCCGGGATCCGCGAGGCACGCCAGAGCGGCGCCGACATCCTGATCACGACCGGGGGCGCCTCGGTCGGCGACCATGATCTGGTCCAGCAGGCTCTCAAGGCCGAGGGGATCGCGATGTCGTTCTGGAAGATCGCGATGCGGCCGGGCAAGCCGATGATGCACGGCCGGTTAGGGGCGATGCGCGTCATCGGCCTGCCCGGCAATCCCGTGTCATCCTACGTCTGCGCTTTCCTGTTCATGGTGCCGTTGATTCGCGCGCTGTCGGGCCGCACCATGATTCACCATCGCCGCGAGCGCGCCGTGCTCGGCCGCGACCTCAATGCCAACGACCAGCGCGAGGATTATCTCCGCGCGCGCCTGGAGCGGCGCGACGACGGCACGCTGATCGCCCTTCCCGTCGATCACCAGGATTCTTCACTGCTTGCAAATCTCGCTGCGGCACAGGCACTTCTCGTACGCGCGCCGTTCGCGCCCAAGGCCGAAGCCGGCTCGGTCTGCGAGGTGCTGCTGCTGCCCGCCTGAGCGCTGTCATCTCACGCGGTCCGCGAACTTTGTCGCGTTCACAGTAAATTAAGCAGTTGCGGAACATGTATCGAACATATAGTGTCCGTTCATGATTTGTTTCGAGCATGCAGCGGCTTATCGCTGAACTGAGCGTCTCGGAATCGAACGACATCAACCGGGGGATTTTGGTCGAGATGTTAACGCGCAAACAATACGAGCTCCTGCGGTTCATCAGCGAGCGATTGAAGGAAAGCGGCGTGCCACCTTCCTTCGACGAGATGAAGGACGCGCTCGACCTGCGCTCGAAATCGGGCATCCATCGCCTGATCACCGCGCTCGAGGAGCGCGGCTTCATCCGCCGCCTGCCCAACCGCGCCCGCGCGATCGAGGTCATCAAGCTGCCCGAGCTCCAAGCGGCCGCCGGCAACCGCCGCGGCTTCACGCCGAGCGTCATCGAGGGCAATCTCGGCAAGGTGCGCACGACCTCCAGCCCGCCCGCGGACGAAGGTGAGCGTCCTGTCGCCGTGCCCGTCATGGGCCGCATCGCGGCTGGTACGCCGATCGAGGCGCTGCAGACCCGCAGCCACACCATCAGCGTACCGCCTGACATGCTCGGCTCCGGCGAGCATTATGCGCTCGAGGTGCGGGGCGATTCGATGGTGGAAGCCGGTATCCTCGACGGCGACATGGCGCTGATCCAGCGCAACGAGAGCGCCGACACCGGCGACATCGTGGTGGCGCTGATCGACGACGAGGAAGCCACGCTGAAGCGCTTCCGCCGCCGTGGCGCCTCGATCGCGCTCGAGCCAGCCAACGCCGCCTATGAGGTCCGCATCCTGCCGCCCAACCGGGTGAAGATTCAGGGCAAGCTGATCGGCTTGTACCGGAAGTACTGATTTGACCTCGCGATCGTTCGACACGCGCTTGAGCGCTTGTCCGCTCCGGCTGGATAGTCTTTCAGGTTCTGCTCAGATTATCCGGCCACCTGCCCCGCGTTAGATCCTCCGCACGCCGCGCAAAGCACACAATCGCTTTATGGGCCTGTCGAAAACCGGGGAGACAACCATGCGCAAGATCGTCTTGAGCACTGTCACGATGGCGCTGATCGCAACGTCAGTGTCACCGGCCGCCGCCGCACGATCGCATCATGTCCGCAAGACGACGCCGGCGACGCGCGAGCAATTCCGCAACGCACGCGACGCCGTTGCACTGCCGTCGCAACCCGCTTGGCCGTATTCGGGCTGGTCGGCCCCTGCTGGCCGTTGACGAAGAAGCACGCCCAATGCACGGGAGCGGGCTTTGTTCCTCATGCATCTGAAAAAGATATTGTGATGGCATCCTGCGGACCCAAGCCGCAGATTTGCCCACAACCCAGCAGACCGTTGTATGCTTCCACTCTGATAGAGGCCTGCGCCTCGACAGGAGGCGCGGGTCGCTATCTTACGAATGAGGAGCACCCCGATGTGTGACTACAGCCTGCACGCCGTCGCGACGCGTCCTGCCGAAGTCGGCGAGACGATCGTCACGACAACCTTCCGCGGCACCTCGACGCGCGGCTTCGCCTCCGAAGCCGACATGTCGGTTGCGGTATGCCTGCTGCCGGGAACGGAGCTCGCCTTCGCCGACAACGTCCGTTACGACAATCGCTGGATCTGGACGCGTACCATCAACTCGCGCGTCGGCAAGTTCGGCAAGATCGATCCGCACATTCCGGATCGCCATCACGATGCGATCGAATTCCCCGACGGGAAATACGTGCTGGTGACTCAGCTCGTCGAAGGCCAGCGCGCAACCGTACTGCAATTGCCGGTGACCCAGCCACTCGGCGAGCGCGAGCACAAGCCGCAGACCAGCGCAGACAGGCCGACGGTCACGCGCCTGCCGATCGGCTGACCTAGCTGCCTCGGGCTCGCAGGTCGGGGCCATGATTGAAATCGCCATCGCCGGCCGTGGCCGGCGAGATGGTGTGGTTTGTATCTTCGCAAATACCTTCGCCGGAGCACCTGCCGCAGCTCTTCGTCGCACGAAGTTTGCGCTGCCTTGCCTGAATTTTGAACGTCCGGTCCGCAAGCAAATGGCCGATGCTGCCAAAAAGGCTCGAGGCGGACGTTCGATGAAGACCTTCATTCGCGTCGTTGAACTCTGGGTGCCCGACCGGACGCGTATGCGGCTGGAATTCGGCGGCGGTCTTTATGGCGAAGGGCTGTCCGCGTTCAAGGCCGCAAGCGAAGATCTGCGCTTCGGTCGTGACGACGGGCTTCCCGGCAAGGCCTGGGCTTCCGGCCACCCCGTGATCCTCACCAAATTCGCCAATTCCCATTTCAGGCGGACCGACCAGGCGCTGGCGGCGGGCCTGACCTGCGGCGTGGCGGTGCCGGTGTTTTCAGGCGAATTCCTGCAAGCCGTGATGGTGCTGTTCTGCGGCGATGACGACGCGCATGTCGGCGCGATCGAGCTCTGGCACAACGATCCCGAGACCTCCCACGAGATGGGACTGGTCGACGGCTACTACGGCACCGCCGACATGTTCGAGTTCAACTCGCGCCACACCAGGTTTCCGCGCGGCTTCGGCCTGCCCGGACGCACCTGGAAAGCCGGCCTGCCACTGATCATCAAGAACCTGCACAACGCCAAGAGCTTTCTGCGCTGGAAAGACGCCGCACAGGTTGGCATCAATCTCGGCGTCGGCGTGCCCTACCGGACCGACGCCGACCAGACCTGGGTGCTGACCCTCCTCTCCGCGCAGGCGACGCCGATCGCACGGCGCTTCGAGATCTGGGTGCCGGACGAGACCCGCTCAGCGCTGGTCTTCCGCGCCGGCGATTGCAGCGCCCAGACCGACCTTGCCGCGCTCTATGCGGACAAATCCATCGCCAGAGGTGACGGCAGCATCGGCGGCGCCTGGGCCACCGGCATGCCCGCCCTCAACGATGATCTCGCGCACGACAATTCGATCGCGGCCATTGAAGCCCGCGCGTCCGGGCTGAGTCAGATGGTGGCCTTGCCGGTGATCGGGACAGCCCGGCTCGACGCCGTGCTGGCCTGGTACCTGTAGCCCGCCCCCTCAATCCTCGACCTTCATGTCTGCCTCGGACGGCGTCGCATCCCGGTTACCGGGCGCCGCCGCTGGCGGCGCAAGGCTCGCGCCGAAATCGCCCTCGCCCGCGATGGCCGGCGCCCACGGGCGGTCTGTGCCTCCAGTCTTCACCGCCTGGACCGCAAAGCCGTCGCCCCGCCGCGTCAGCGCCAGTGCGCCCTGCGCGGCGAGGCGCCGACGGTCGACCACCATCGCCGCGCAATCCGGCGCAGCCGGCCGGGCCGTCACCACCAGCGCGGCGCGGCTGCAATCGTCCGCCAGCGCATCGATGCGCAAGGCCAGCGCGACGAGGCGACCATCGGCAAGCGGCGTCACGCAGCCGGCCTCGTCGCACGACACGCCATCGGCGAGCGAGGCACTGCCCGCATCGCGTGGATCAGCGTCGGCAGCCAGCCACTCCTTCAGCAAAAAGCTGTCCTTGCTCGCCCGGATCATGTGCAGGTGTCCGTCCCGGCCCCGCACCGCGACGCTTTGGCCGTCCCCGGCAATCAGGATATCCGGCGGCCGCACCGACAGGCCCCAGAGGATTGCAGCCAGCAGCACGACCCCGCCCGACCAGCGCAACGGCGTGCGCAAGAGGCCCATGACAATGATGCCGAGACTGGCCACGATCAGCGGCGCGATGCCGAACGCCGGGATGCGCCCGACCGCGCCCGGCAGGGCCGCCACCCAGCGCGACACCACGACCATCCAGTCGATCCCGATGCCCATCAGCCACCAGAACACGCCGTCGAGGCCGAAGGGAGCAGCGAGCAGCCCCAACAATCCCGCGGGCATTACCAGCGCCGAGACCACCGGCATCGCGCCGAGATTGGCGAGCACGCCGTAGGGCGTGACGCGGTGGAAGTGGAAGGCGGCATAGGGCGTGGTCGCCAGCCCCGCGATCAGCGAGGCTAGGAACAGCATCGCGATCTCGCGGCCGCCCCACAGCGCGATGCGCGCGGTCGCGGAATGCTCGGGCGAGGCAAACAGGTTCGGCATGCCGATCTGCACCAGTGCGACCAGCCCGAGCGTTGCCGCAAACGACATCTGGAAGGATGGATGCACCAGCGCTTCCGGCGCCACCGCGAGCACGATGAGCGCGGCCACGGCCAGCGTGCGGAACGTGATGGCGCGGCGATCGACCATGACGGCGATCAGCACCACCGCGGTCATGAAGAACGAGCGCTGCGTCGCGACCTCCGCGCCCGAGAGCAGAAGATAAAACGCCGCCGCAACCAGCGCCGCGGCCGCCGACCATTTCTTGATGGGGAAGCCGACCGCCAGTCCCGGGATCAAGGCCAGCAGCGCGCGCACCGCGAAGAACACGACGCCGGCGACGACGGCCATGTGATAACCCGAGATCGACAGCACGTGGCCGAGCCCCGAGACGAACATCGCGTCGTTGACGGGCGCAGTGATCGCATCACGCCGACCGGTCAACAGCGCGGTCGCGATCGCGCGGTTGTCGCCTTCGAGCGTTGAGCGGATGCGCGCATCAATCGCATCGCGCAGGCCCTGCATGAAGGCGGCGTAGCGCAGCCGCAAGCCGCCGGCATCCGGCGGCACTGCGGCCGTGATCGTGCCCATCGCGAAACCGGAGGCCCCGATACCCTGGAAGAACATGTCGCGCGAGAAATCGTAGCTGCCGGGGCGCACCGGCGAGATCGGCGGCATCAGCCGCGCCTTGAGCTGCACGAAGCTGCCGACCTCGGGCGCCGTTCCCTTGCGTACCGACAGGCGCACGCGCTCGAGCGTGACGTCGCTGCGCTGCGCCTCCATCGCGGTGACGCGCAGCACGAAACGATCGGTGAGCTCGCGGATGTCGCGGGTCTCGACGAAGCCCGACAGCGACACCGAATAGAGGGGTTTGGCCAGGACGGCGTGCGCGATGCGTGCCGTCTTCCAGGTCGCGACCGCAAAGCCGGCCGCGACCGCCGCGATCATGATCGCAGGGGCAAACATCCGGCTCCGCCGCAACAGGACAGCCCAAAGCAGCAGCGCGACGGCCGTCGCGGCGGTCACCCACAGCACCGGCTCGTGGTTTGCCGCAAAGTAGAGCCCGACGCCGCCGCCGAACGCTACCGGGACCCACGGCAACAGCCGCCCGGCGCCGGCCTCGGCGCTGGCCCATTGGCGCAGGGTCCCGGCGATGGTGGACCAGAGGTCGAGGCCTGCGGGTGCAAGGCCGCCAGCGGACGCGGAGCTCCCCGCCGGCCAGGTCCCTGCGATCCCTTGCGAGGCACGCTGCGGCCGGCCCGGCTCCGTCATTCCCCTGCACCTTAAGATATGCAACTGGCTCAGAGGCTACCTGAACGTGCGGACGGACGAATAGCGGTACAGACCGGGAACGAAGAGAGTTCGCCCTACTTTTCCTCTTCCATCGTCGCGGCGACGTGTGCGGCGAGGCGTCAGATCAGCGGCACCTTCGACGAGGCATGGTGATTGACGATCTTCCAGTCGCCATCCTCGCGGATGATGACCCAGCTCATCTTGACGATGAGATCGTCCCGTTCGCCGGCGAGGTCGAACGAGATGGTCGCGCCCATATTGATCAGATCAGGACCGGCTTGCGCTACGTTCACCTCGGAAAACGCCGCGCTCGGCTTGCGCCAGCGCGGCAGGCCGTTGAAATAATCGGCGACGCCGTCCCGGCCTCTGAACAGCTTTGGGTTCGAGCCGAAGAAGAACGCGTTCTTCGAATACAGCGACGACAGCGCGACCGCGTCGAGCGTCGCGAAGCCGGCGCACCATTTCGCGATGATGGCGGCAACGATGGCGTCGGCTTCGCTGCTCATGCCATCCCTCAACCTTTCGCGACTTCCTTCGCGAAGGTGTCACGCAGGCCGATGGTGCGCGAAAAGACCGGCTTGCCCGGCGTCGAGTCCTTGTCGCGCACGAAATAGCCCTGGCGCTCGAACTGCATCGGCTCCGTCGAATTGCTCTCGGCCAACGCAGCCTCGATCCGCGCATCGGAGAGGATCTCCAGCGAATTCGGATTGAGATCGGCTGCGAAGTTCGAGGCGTCCGGGCTCGGATTGGAGAACAGCTGGTTGTAGATGCGGATCTCCGCGGGCTTCGACGTCGCCGCAGGCAGCCAGTGCATGGTCGCCTTGACCTTGCGGCCGTCGGGCGCGTTGCCGCCCCTGGTCGCGGGATCATACGTGCAGCGCAATTCCACGACTTCGCCGGCGTCGTTCTTGATCACACCGGTGCATTTGACGAAATAGGCGTAGCGCAGCCGCACCTCGTTGCCCGGCGACAGGCGGAAGAACTTCTTCGGCGGGTTCTCCATGAAGTCGTCCTGCTCGATATAGAGTTCGCGGCCGAACGTGATCTTGCGCGTGCCCGCGGAAGGATCATCCGGATGGTTGATCGCCTCGAGTTCCTCGGTCTGCCCTTCCGGATAGTTCTCGATCACGACCTTGAGCGGCCTCAAGACCGCCATGCGGCGCTGCGCGGTGCGGTTCAGCTCCTCGCGGATGCAGAATTCCAGCATGCCGACGTCGACGACGCTGTTGGCCTTGGCGACGCCGATGCGCTTGACGAATTCGCGCAAAGCCGCCGGCGGCACGCCGCGGCGGCGCATCCCCGCCATGGTCGGCATGCGCGGATCGTCCCAGCCCGCGACATGGCCTTCCCGCACGAGCTGGGTCAGCACGCGCTTGGACAGCACAGTGTAGGTCAGGTTCAGCCGCGCGAACTCGTACTGATGCGGCTCTGACGGCACCGGCAGCTTCTCGATGAACCAGTCGTAGAGCGGGCGGTGGTCCTCGAACTCCAGCGTGCAGATCGAATGCGTGATGCCTTCAATGGCGTCGGACTGGCCGTGGGCATAGTCGTAGCTCGGATAGATGCACCATGCGTTGCCGGTGCGCGGATGGTGCGCATGCAGGATGCGGTACAGCACGGGATCGCGCAGGTTGATGTTGCCCGCGGCCATGTCGATCTTGGCCCGCAGCACGCGCGCGCCGTTCGGGAATTCGCCGGCCTTCATGCGGCGGAACAGGTCGAGGTTCTCCTCCACCGAGCGGTCGCGGAATGGCGAGTTCTTGCCGGGCTCCGTCAGCGTGCCGCGCGAAGTGCGGATCTCCTCCTGGGTCTGGTCGTCGACATAGGCGAGCCCGTCCTGGATCAGCTTCTCCGCCCATTCGTACAGGCGGTCGAAATAGTCGGAGGCGAAGAACAGGTTCTTGCCCCAGTCGAAGCCGAGCCAGCGCACGTCGGCCTGGATGGAATCGATATATTCCTGCTCTTCCTTGACCGGATTGGTGTCGTCGAAGCGCAGGTGGCAGCGGCCCGGAAACTCCTGGGCGATGCCGAAATTGAGGGCGATCGACTTGGCGTGCCCGATATGCAGGTAGCCGTTCGGCTCCGGCGGGAACCGGGTCACGATCTCCTTGTACTTGCCCTGATCGAGGTCGGCCTGGATGATGTCACGAATGAAATCGCGCCCAACCTCAGTCGCCACCGGTTCTGTCATTACGAAAATCCTGTAGGGAAATCAGCGGTACTTCTGCCAAATTCGGGAGGCTGAGCCAAGGCCTCAAGCCGTCCGCCGTCGGGCTTTAGTTATGCTCCGGTCCTGCTATACACCACCGCCTCCAATGCATAGGCCCTGCCAAGAATGACCGATTCCGTCGTCACCCGCTTTGCCCCCTCTCCGACCGGCTTCCTCCATATCGGAGGCGCCCGCACGGCGCTGTTCAACTGGCTCTATGCCAAGAAGCATGGCGGCAAGATGCTGCTCCGGATCGAGGACACCGACCGGGAACGCTCCACGGAAGCCGCGATCGGCGCCATCCTCGACGGGCTGAAATGGCTCGAGCTCGGCTGGGACGGCGAGGTCATCTACCAGTTCCGCCGCGCCGCCCGTCACCGCGAGGTCGCCGAGCAGTTGCTCGCCGACGGAAAGGCCTATCGTTGCTACGCCACGGCCGAGGAGCTCGCTGCCATGCGCGAGAAGGCGCGCGCGGAAGGGCGCACCCGCCTCTATGACGGCATGTGGCGCGACCGCGATCCGGCCACGGCGCCGAGCGACGTCAAGCCGACCATCCGCCTGCGCGCGCCGCAGACCGGCGAGACCGTGATCGAGGACCAGGTCCAGGGCCGCGTGGTCTGGCAGAACGAGAACCTCGACGACCTCGTGCTTTTGCGCGGCGATGGCAATCCGACCTACATGCTCGCGGTGGTCGTGGACGACCACGACATGGGCGTCACCCACGTCATCCGCGGCGACGACCATTTGATCAACGCCGCCCGCCAGAAGCAGATATACGACGCGATGGGTTGGACGCTGCCGAGCATGTCGCACATCCCTCTCATCCACGGCCCGGACGGCTCGAAGCTGTCGAAGCGGCACGGCGCGCTTGGCGTCGATGCCTACCGCGCCATGGGATACCTTCCCGCCGCGCTGCGCAACTATCTCGTCCGCCTCGGCTGGAGCCATGGCGACCAGGAGATCTTCTCGACCGAGGAGATGATCGAAGCGTTCGATCTCGTCAGCGTCGGCCGCGCCGCCGCCCGCTTCGACTTCGCCAAGCTGGAAAACCTCAACGGCCATTACATCCGTCACGCCGACGATCAATCACTCGTGAGGATGTTCGAGGACGTGCTTGACCATGTCGTGCCCAGCCGGGACGAGATTAAGGCGAAGTTGAACGACACCACGCGGGCGCAGCTGCTCAAGGCCATGCCGGCCCTGAAGGAGCGTGCCAAGACGCTGCTCGAGCTGATCGACGGCGCCTGTTTCATCTTCGCCGACCGGCCGCTGCAGCTCGATTCCAAGGCGCAGGCGCTGCTGACGCCCGAGAACCGCAAGCTGATCGGCCAGCTTCATTCCGCGCTGGAGAAAGTCGAGACCTGGAGTGCGGCCAGCGCGGAAGCCGCGCTGCGCGCCTTCGCCGAGGAAAATAGTCTCAAGCTCGGCGCGGTCGCCCAGCCCTTGCGCGCGGCGCTGACCGGGCGGACGACATCGCCTGGTATATTTGAGGTTTTGGACGTGCTGGGACGCCAGGAAAGCCTGGGGCGGCTCAAGGATCAGGCTACGACGTAAGTAGGCCATGCGTGCGGCTGATCTTGCAGCGCACACAGCAATAATATACCCATCTCCCCCGTACATTCTGGAACATCCGGCCTGCCCCACGATCTCATCGGGGCCTTCCGGGTCCGGCCCGTTTCACCATACATCGGGGACCTCTGATGGACGCAAAAGAAAGCCCAAAGACCGCCACGCTGACGGTCGGAAACAAGAACTACGATCTCCCGATCCTCAGCGGCAGCGCCGGGCCCGATGTCGTCGATATCGGCAAGCTCTACGGCCAGTCGGGTCTGTTCACCTACGATCCCGGCTTCACCTCGACCGCGAGCTGCCAGTCCAAGATCACCTACATCGACGGCGATGCCGGCGTGCTGGAATACCGCGGCTATCCGATCGAGCAGCTCGCCGAGCACGGCGACTTCCTGGAGACCTGCTATCTCCTGCTCTACGGTAACCTGCCGACCGCTGAGCAGAAGAAGGATTTCGATTACCGCGTGACCCATCACACGATGGTGCACGAGCAGATGGCCCGCTTCTTCCAGGGCTTCCGCCGCGACGCCCATCCGATGGCGATCATGGTAGCCGCCGTCGGCGCCCTCGCTGCGTTCTACCACGACTCCACCGACATCAACGATCCCAAGCAGCGCATGATCGCCTCCATGCGCATGATCGCGAAGATCCCGACGCTGGCCGCGATGGCCTACAAGTACACGGTCGGCCAGCCCTTCGTGTATCCGAAGAATTCGCTCGGCTTCGCCGAGAACTTCCTGAACATGTGCTTCGCGGTGCCTTGCGAGGAGTACAAGGTCAGCCCGGTGCTCGCCGACGCGCTGGAGAAGATTTTCATCCTGCACGCCGACCACGAGCAGAACGCCTCGACCTCGACGGTGCGCATCGCCGGCTCCTCGGGTGCCAACCCGTTCGCCTGCATTGCAGCCGGCATCGCCTGCCTCTGGGGCCCGGCGCATGGCGGCGCCAACGAAGCCGCGCTCAACATGCTCTACGGCATCGGCACGGTCGACAAGATTCCCGAGTTCATCGCCAAGGTGAAGGACAAGAACTCCGAAGTCCGCCTGATGGGCTTCGGCCATCGTGTCTACAAGAACTACGATCCGCGCGCCAAGATCATGCAGAAGATGTGTCACGCCGTGCTCAGGGAGACCGGCCATGGCGACGATCCGATGCTGAAGGTGGCGATGGAGCTCGAGAAGATCGCGCTCAGCGACCAGTACTTCATCGACCGCAAGCTCTACCCGAACGTCGACTTCTATTCGGGCATCACGCTGAAGGCGATGGGCTTCCCGGTCTCGATGTTCACCGTGCTGTTCGCGGTCGCCCGTACCGTCGGCTGGATCAGCCAGTGGAGCGAGATGATCGAGGATCCGCAGCAGAAGATCGGCCGTCCGCGCCAGCTCTACACCGGCGTCACCAAGCGCGATTACGTGCCGATCAAGGATCGCAAGTAAGTCCTGAGCGGACACGGCTCTTCGAACGGCGGTCGCGCATCCTGTTCGACCTCAAGGCCGAAGGCCTGATCGAGGAAGTTCGGCGCCCTGCCCCTTACGTCGGCGGCCCGACGGGTCTTGTCGCGCTCGATGGCTCGGTGGCGCTCGCGGCCCTCGAGCTGACTGGCCAGTGGCTCAGCGTCGGCATCGGCAACCTCTCGGGCGAGCTGCGCTACACCGAGCGTGTTCCGCTGCCGCCAAAGCCGACAGCCGAATCGGTCAGCCGCGTGTTTGGCGAAGCGCTGACATTGTTGCGGGACTGGACACGGCGGCGACGGATCAGGCTCGCGCAGATCGGCATCACCATTCCGGGCCTCGGCCGCTTGAGCGAGTGCGGCAACCCGATCATTCCCTGCAACATCGCACGCATCAGCGACAGGCTCGGCGAGATGTACGCGAACGTCCCGGTCGAGTTCACCAATTCGGTGGTGGCCCACGCCACGTTTCATCGCTGCCGCACGGAAAACTATCCGTTCAGCGGCGCGCACCTGTTCGTCTTCGTCGGTCAGGGCGTCGCGGGCGCCTGGATGGACGATCCCATCGAGGCCGACGCCCTGCAACCGGTCGAGCTCGGCCACATGGTGTTCGAAGCCGACGGCCCGCTTTGCCGCTGCGGTCACCATGGCTGCGTCGAGGCCTATACCTCGTTGCCCGCGCTCGCCGAGCTGCTCAGCGTGGCGGAGCCGGAGCTGCTGCGGCTTGGCAGCGATTGGGTGAATACAATCCCGATCTCCACGCGCGTGCGGCAGGAGTTGCGATCTCGCCTCCATCGCCTGGGCCTTGCGATCGGCAACACGCTGAACGTCAAGCCCTGTCACGGCGTCGCCATCTCGGGCTGGCCGTCACTCCTCGCGGAGGATGATCGGAAGGCGCTGGTCGACGGTATCGATGCCAGCCTGCTCGGCGGCCGCAAGCATGCGCAGATGTCGCTCGCCTTCGTGGCGCCGTCGACCGGCAACGATCCGCAGGCCGCGCTTGCCTTCGCAGCCTTCTGTCTCGCCAGAAGCGGCGGCATGCCCGCCGCATCGACGGAGGCGGCCTGATATGCCCTGAGCCGCGCCGTCTGCACGCGCCACGAAAGTTCACACCGGGAGGAACTGCCATGATCACAACAACAAGGCGTCCTCTGCTCGCTGGATCCGTTGCCGCGCTCGCGCTGCCGGCATTTGCCCGCGCGCAAGGCGCGGTCAAGCCGCGCCTGACCGCGATCTCGCAATGGTCCGCCGGCAGCGACGGGGCTGCGATCACGGCGCTCGGCAAGAAATTCGAGGAAAAGGGCGGCGTCTGGCAGCACTCGCCCGTCCCCGGCTTCACCACCGAGATGATGAACAAGCTCCGTGCCCAGATCATCGCCGGCGATCCGCCGGCGTGTTCGCAGCTCAAGGGCCCCGAAATTGCGGCCTGGTCTAAGATTGCGCCGACGGTCGATCTCGACGCCGTCGTCGCGGCCGCTGGTTACGAAAAGGTGGTAGCTCCCGACCTTGCCAAATTGCACAAGCCGGCGGGCAAGTGGATCGCGGCTGCCGCTGCAGATCTACAGCACCAACATGCTATTCCTGTCCAAGCGCGCGATGGACAAGGCCAAGACCGACAAGGTTCCCGTCACCTGGGCCGAGTTCAATGAGCTCGCCGAAAAAATGAAATCAGGCGGCGTCGCCTATCCCGTCGCCAATGGCGGCACCCGCCCCGATGACGGGCAGAAGTTCGAGGCCGCTCTCGCCGGCATCAGCCCGACGGCATACCGCGCAGCGATCATGAATCTCGAGAAGAAGGCCCTGGAGGGGCCCGAGATCAAGGCTGCGTTCGTGCAGGTCCGCAAGATCGCCGACTGGATGGACCCCAATGTCGGCGCCCAGCACTTTTCGACCAATCTCAAGCGCTTCGTCGACGGCGACATGGGCATGATGATCATGGGCGGCTGGGCGCAAGGCGTGCTCCGCAACGCCGGTTTCAAGTTCGAAGACTTCATGATCGCCCCGGGACCGAGCGACAATGGCAAGCCTGTGTTCCTGCTGAATGCCGATGCCTTCATCTTCTGGCAGCGCAAGGAGGCGGACCTGCAAGCCGGTCAGACGCTGATGGCCCAGCTCGTCATGGATCCGGCGATCCAGACCATGTACTCGCAGATCACGGGGTCGATCCCCGTGCGCACCGATGTCGATCTGTCCGGTGAAGGCTGGTCGGATGGTCAACGGCGGACCGCAGCCGCCCTGAAAGACGCGATCGCCAGCAATCAGGCCGTCCTCAGTCTTGCGCACAACATGGCGCAGGAAAACGGTTTGACCGCAGCGATGATCGACGTGATCACGGAGTACGTGAAGAACAAGACGATCAAGCCGGAGCAAGCAGCCACACGCCTCGCCGAGGCCGTCGAGAGCGCACGTTGACCATCGCCGTCTCGACAAGACCGGGCCGGCCGCCGACTGCCGAGGTGGTACGCCGGCTGCCCGAAGTTCTGGCGATCTGGGTGCCGCTGCTGTTGTCCGCCGCGCACCTCATTGCATTTTCGCTGTGGACGATCTGGATATCGTTCACACCATCCACTTTGGTCCCTGTTACGGGCTGGGTGGGCTTGCGCAACTATTCGGCGGTCGCGGCATCGCGGAACTGGCAGATCGCCTTCGACAATCTGCTGCTGTTTGGCAGCGCGTTCGTGCTGCTCAGTCTGACGACCGGGCTCATCCTTGCGATCCTGCTCGATCAGCGCATTCGCGGCGAGAACCTGCTGCGATCCATCTTCCTCTACCCCCTGGCGGTGTCGTTCGTGGTCACCGGCACGGTCTGGAGCTGGTTGCTCAATCCCGGCCTTGGTATCCAGAAGCTGGTCCACGACCTCGGCTGGACCTCCTTCCGGTTCGACTGGCTGATCGACCGGGACATGGCGATCTGGACCATCGTCATCGCCGCGATCTGGCAATCCTCCGGATTTGCCATGGCGCTTTTCCTCGCCGGCCTCCGCTCCGTCGACGCCGACCTGATCAAGGCCGCGCAGATCGACGGCGCCGGAGCTATCAGGATGTACCGGCGCGTCATCCTGCCGACGCTGTGGCCGATCACCATCACCGTCATCGTCATCCAGCTGCAATTCACGATTTCGACCTTCGACCTCGTCCGCGCGCTCACCAATGGCGGCCCTGGCATCGCAACCCAGCTGCCGGCGCTTGTCGTCTATGACCTGATGTTCCAGCGCAGCCTGCTCGGACGGGGAGCGGCCGCAGCGGTCCTGATGTTGCTCATTCTCCTTGCGGTTCTGCTGCCCTATGCAGCGTGGCGTTACGTCCAGCGGCGGCGGGCGATCCATGCGTGAGCGAACCTTCGCGCCAAGCCGGATCCTGATCTATCTAATCGTTTCGCTGATCGCCGTGGCATGGCTCACGCCGTTGGCTGTCGTCGTGCTGAACTCACTCCGGACCAACGAGGAGATCGCGCAGGGTTCGATGATCGGCTGGCCGCAGCATCTGGCCTGGAGCAACTACGCCGCGGCGTGGAGTGGTTTCTGCGTCGCCGAGACGTGCGCCGGCATCCGGCCGTACATGCTGAACTCCGCACTGGTGACCATTCCGGCGACGATCTTCTCCACCCTGCTCGGTGCAGTCGCCGGTTACGCGGTTTCGCTCTGGCGCTTCCGCGGCGACAGCTGGATCTACGGTATCGTCACGCTGGGCATCTTCCTGCCGCAGCAGATGCGTCTGCTGCCCTGGACCATCGTGCTGCGCGATACGGGCCTGATGAACACGCTGACGGGACTGGTCCTGATCCACACGATCCAGGGCCTCTCCTTCACGACCCTGTTCTGCCGGAACTATTACGTTGCCATCCCGCAGGAATTGATAAGAGCCGCGCGGATCGATGGCGCAGGGTTCTTTCGCATTTTCTGGCGCATCATCCTGCCGCTCTCGCCGCCGATCCTGGTCGTCACCGTGATCTGGCAGTTCACGCACATCTGGAACGAGTTTCTCTACGGCGTGACGTTCACGACCGGTCAGCAGCAGCCGGTCACCGCCGCGCTGATCGCGCTCTCCGCCGCTGTCGCCGATATCCCGCAACATGGCGTGCAAAGCGCCGCGGTGATGATCGCGGCGCTGCCGACGCTTCTGATCTATCTGATCGGCGGCAAGTACTTCGTGCGAGGCCTCACCGCCGGGGCCGTGAAATGATGAGGCCGTCATGGCAGCACTGAGCATTCGCAGCCTGTCGAAGCGCTACGCCAATCTTGAGGTGCTGAAGGGCGTCGATCTCGACATCGAGAGCGGCGAGTTCACCGTGCTGGTCGGGCCGTCGGGCTGCGGCAAGTCCACGCTGCTCAACATCGTCGCCGGGCTCGATCGCCCCAGCGCGGGGACGATCGAGATCGGCGGGCGCGTCGTCAACGACGTCCCGCCCAAGGACCGCGACATCGCCATGGTGTTCCAGTCCTATGCGCTCTATCCCTCGATGACGGTGCGCCAGAACATCACCTTCGGCATGGAATGTCGCCACGTGCCGAAAGTGGAGCAGGAGAAGGCACTCGCAAACGTCGCTCGCCTGCTCCAGATCGAGCCGCTGCTCGGCCGCAAGCCGTCGCAACTGTCCGGCGGCCAGCGCCAGCGCGTGGCGATGGGCCGGGCCCTGGTGCGCAATCCACTGCTTTTCCTGTTTGACGAGCCGCTCTCCAATCTCGATGCGAAGCTGCGCGTCGAGATGCGGATGGAGATCAAGCGCCTGCATCAGCGCATCGGCGCCACCATCGTCTACGTCACCCACGACCAGATCGAGGCCATGACGATGGCGACCCGGATCGCCGTCATGCACCGCGGCGTGGTGCAGCAATTCGCCGACCCTGATACGGTGTACCGCTATCCCGCCAATCTGTTCGTCGCCCGGTTCATGGGCTCGCCGCCGATGAACACGATGCCGGCACGGCTCGAGGCAGACAGCAGCGGGCCAGTGGTCGTGATCGGCGCCGGGCGCTCCGACGAGGTGCGTCTGCACCTGCAGGGCTACGATGCCGCGGCATCCTATGTCGACCGCGAGGTGGTGCTCGGAATCAGGCCGGAATGCATCGCCGAAGGGGACCGCGCGTTCTCCGGCGCGACCGGCGCGCCGGTCGTCGTCACCGCGCCGGTCGAGATGGTCGAACCCACCGGAGCCGAGACCATCGTACTGCTGCGGCTTGGCGGCGAACCCGCTCAGGCCCGCATCTCGCCAGACGTCCGCCCCGCGCCGGGCACCTCTGCCCCCTTTGCACTCGACACCCGCCGCCTTTGCCTGTTCGACCCCGAGACGGAGCGACTGATCGCATGACAAAATCGAGCTATGCCGGCCTCGCCGACCGGGTGGTGTTGATCACCGGAGGCGCCAGCGGCATCGGTGCCGCCTTCGTGCGCGCCTTCGCTGGTCAAGGCGCCCGCGTCGCGTTCCTCGATATCGACGACGCGGCCGGCGGCGCGCTGGTCGCGGAGGTCGCGGCGGCGACCGGTACCGCGCCGCTGTTCGTGCCCTGCGATCTCCTCGACATCGACGCGTTGCGCGGCGCGATGGCGGAGGTGCATCGAAAACTCGGTGACGCCGCGGTGCTCGTCAACAACGCCGCCAACGACCAGCGCCAGCTGCTCGCGGAAGTGACGTCCGCCGCGTTCGACTGGATGATCGGCGTCAACCTGAAGCACGTCTTCTTTGCCGCCCAGGCCGTGGTGCCGCAGATGCAGGCGCGCGGAGGCGGCTCGATCATCAACATGTCGTCGATCGCCTGGATGCGCGGCGCGCCGGCGCTGCCGGTCTATGCCGCTGCGAAGGCGGCCGTCGTCGGCTTCACCAACTCGCTGGCGCGGTCGGTCGGTCCCGACCGCATCCGGGTCAACGCGATCGCGCCGGGCATGGTGATCACCGAACGCCAGCGCCGGCTGTGGTATCCGGACGAGCGGGTCATCACCGAGTTTCGCACCCGTCAGGCCATTCCCGACGCGGTGACGCCTGAGGATATCGCGCGGATGGCCCTGTTTCTCGCATCCGACGACAGCCAACGTATCACCAGCCAGTGTTTTCGAGTCGATGGCGGCTTGGCCTAATCTTGCAGGGACCGTCGCTTATCGCCGGCCCTTCCGCATCGTGGCGAGCACGACGTCGGCGGCAAGCACGCTCGGCGATTTGTTGCCGGTCGACATGATCTGATCGAGGCGGGCGAAAGCCTCGACCTGGCGCCTGCGCAGCGGCGTGTCGGTCAGCACCTCGATGAGTGCCGGCGCGAGCTTCTCCGGCGTGCAGTTCTCCTGCAAATACTCCGGAATGACATCGTCGCCGATCACGAGGTTGGCGAGGATCACCGAGGAGACGCGGATTGCACGACGCAGGATGAAGGCCTCTATCGCGCCGACACGATAGGCCGTCACCATGGGAATGCCTGACAGCGCGAGTTCGAGCGTCACCGTGCCTGATTTCGCCAGCGCGGCATGCGCGATGCGAAAGGCGGCGCGCCTCTCGGCTTCGCCAATCACGATCTGCGGTTTGACCGGCCAGCTTGCGATGCCTTCGCGCACGGTGGCTTCGAGATGCGGCATGGTCGGTAGCATCAGCTCGAAGGCGCGCCCCTCCGCCTGCAACCGTCCGAGCGCCGCGCCAAACACCTCGAGATGATGCCGGATCTCGCTGCGGCGGCTGCCCGGCAGCACCAGCAGCACCGGCGGCTCAGTGTTGCGGCGCTTCTGCTCCTCAGCATTCGGCCGCAGCGAGGACAATTGCTCGATCAGGGGGTGGCCGACATAGCTGCAGGGCGGCCCGCCGAGCTTGCGGTATTCCTCCGGCTCGAACGGCAGCAGGCCAAGCACGTGATCGACGTAGCCGAGCATGGTACGCGCCCGGCCCGGCCGCCAGGCCCAGAGCTGCGGCGAGACGTAGTCGATCACCGGCATCGCGGGATTGCGCGCACGCACGCGGCGGGCGACGCGATGGGTAAAGTCGGGACTGTCGATGATCACGAGCGCGTCCGGCGCGGACTCGATCGCGGCATCGACGGTCTGGCGGATCAGCCGCAGGATTTTTGGTAATTGCTGCGCCACCGCGGCGAAGCCGACGATCGACAGCTCCTCGATCGGAAACAGCGTCTCCAGCCCCTCGCGCGCCATGGTGCGGCCGCCGACGCCGACGAACTGCACGCCGTCGCCGAGACGCTGGCGCAGCACCTTCATCAGCGCACTGCCCAGCCGGTCGCCGGATTCCTCCGTGGCAATCAGGAAGATCTTCCGCTCGGGATCGCGGGTCTGCATCATTTGGCAAGGCCGATGACGAAGAGATATTTGGCATCGGCAAGCCCAATCATCGCCTGCGGCTCGGCGGCAATGGTGTTGCCGGCGATGACGGCGATGCCCGCAAGGCCGGCCTTCGCGACACCTTCGATGGTGCGCGGGCCGATGGTCGGCAGGTCGAAGCGCAGATCCTGGCCGCTCTTCGGGGCCTTCACCAGCACGCCGCGACCAGTGGCGGCGCGGATGCGGCCCTCTTCACGCAGGCGCGCGACGCGCGCGAGCAGCGCGTCGGTGCCCTCGATGTCCTCGACCGCCACCACATGGCCGTCGATCACGACGGCAGCCTGACCGATGTCGAACGGGCCGAGCGCCATCAGCACCGCGCGCCCGCGCTCGATGTCGGCCTTGGCATTGTCGTTTGGCCAGGCCCGACTGATGCAGCCCTCGGGCATCAAGAGGTCGGGCGCGACATCCTTGATGCCGACCATGCGAAAGCCGTCCTGCTCGAGGATGCGGCCGACGCCGGAGAGAAGATGATCATCGCCGCCGCGAAAGGCACGGATGACGTTGCCGAGCAGGCGCAATGTCTTGAAGTCGAACCGGATCTCTGACAGCGAGGGCCGCACCAATGTGCCGATGAAGATCAGGTCGCGGCAGCCCTCCTCGCGGAACAGCCGCATGGCGCGGCCGAGCTGGCCGACCGAGATCCAGCGGTGGCGGAATTTTTCCACGCGCGCCGGATCGCAGGCCCCGCGCAGCGGAAACAGCACCGGCGTGATGCCGCGCGCAGCGAGCGACTCAGCCACCGCGAACGGCATCGCGCCGCCACCGGCGACCACGCCGACCGGCGATGAAATCTCCGAAGCCGCCGAGGTCATGTCCGCGGCCATCCCAGCGTCACTTCGAGATGGCGGGCAGACAGAGCGGGCGCTTGCCCTTGCCGATGAAGTCGAGGATTTCTGCGATGGCCGGATCTTCCCCCGCGAGCGGCCGCGCCGCCTCGAGCCGCTCGGCAAACGTGCCGGGGCCATGGAAGAGCTTCTGATAGAAGCCGCGCACCGTCGCGAGCCGCTGCTTGGTGAACTTGCGACGCTTCATGCCGATCAGGTTGAGGCTCTCTAGCACCGCATATTGGCCGTTGACGAGCCCATACGGGATGACGTCGTCGCGCACGCCACAGACGCCGCCGACCATGACATAGGGGCCGATGCGCGTGAACTGGTGCACCGCGGACAGGCCGCCGATATAGACGGCGTCGCCGATCTCGCAATGACCGCCGAGCGTCGCGGAGGTCGCGAAGATCACGTTGTCGCCGACCATGCAGTCGTGGCCGACATGGCTGTTGTTCATGAAGTAGCCGCCGTTGCCGACGCGCGTCAGCCCGCCGCCCTTGATGGTGCCGACGTTCATCGTCGTACCTTCCCGGATGGTGCAGCCCGAGCCGATCTCGAGCCGGGTCGGCTCGCCCTTGTAGCTGAGATCCTGGGGCGCGCCACCGAGCACCGCGAACGGAGAGATCACGCAGCCGTCGCCGATCGACGTATGGCCAATGATCGTGACCTGTCCGATCAGCTTGCAGTTTTGGCCGATCACGGCGTTCGAGCCGATGATGCAGAAGGGCCCGACCTCGGTGCCCTCGCCGATCACGGCGCCGTTCGCGACCCGCGCGGTGGGATCAATCTTACTCATCAAGAAGGTCTGATTGTGTGTTGAAGTAGCTTGGTTTTCCGGTGGTTAGCGCGACTATGCCCGATCTGTCCAGTGACGTATCATCTCGGCCTGTTTCAAGTGCCGGATGAAGCGGCCCTCACCGCCTTTCAACGTGTTCACGTGGAGCTTGAACTTAACATGGTCAGGGCTCTGGTACTCCTGCTCACACACCTCGCGGCTGCGCCCGTTGTCTCCGAGCGGGTGGAGATCGGCGAGCGCAACCGCATCGATCTCGGCACATTCGAGTGCCGCGACATCACTCGGAGCACGGTGCTCCAGCGGGTCTGCTACGATCGCGCGCGGCAGGACCTCGTCGTCGTGGCGGGCGGCGCCTATGACCGCTATTGCCGCGTCACGGCCGAGACGGTCGACCGCCTTCTGGGCGCACCGTCCATGGGCCAGTTCTTCAACCGGAATCTCAGGCGCGAGACCGCTGGCAGCCGCTACGACTGCCACGCGTGAATCCATTCGCGCTGGCTGGCTCTTCAGTCCGTCAGCATGGCGCCGACGTCGGCCTCCGCAACCACCTGGCCGTTGACCTTGGCGTCGCCGTGAAACCACCACATGGTCTTGCGGCGGCCGAGCGAGCGCATGTGATACTCGATGGTATCGCCGGGCAGCACGGGCTTGCGGAACTTGCACTTGTCGATCGTGAGGAAATACACCGCGCGCGGCTTCTCGGTGCCCTCGACCGACTTGATGCCGATCACGCCCGCCGTCTGCGCCATCGCCTCGATCATCATGACGCCGGGATAGACCGGGCGCTCGGGGAAATGCCCCTGGAAGGCCGGCTCGTTGAAGGTGACGTTCTTGATGCCGATGCCGCTGTAATCGGCGCGGATGTTGATCACGCGGTCGATCAGCAGCATCGGAAAGCGGTGCGGCAGCGTCTGGAGGATGGCGTTGATGTCCACCAGTTCGAACTTGATAGGCGATTCCTCCGTCATTCCCGTCCCTCGTCCTTCGGATCGGCCTTGCTGTCGCGTACCAGGCGCTCCACCGCGATGATCTCCTTGAACCATTGTTTGGTCGGCTTGGCGAAATGCCCGCCCCAGCGGCCGCCCGGCGGAATGTCGTCCTTGACCGCGCTCATCGCGGTCACCTGGGCACCATCGCCGATCTTGAGGTGATTGTTGATGCCCACCTTCGCTCCGAGCGCCACGTTGTCGCCGATGGTCAGGCTGCCCGCGAGGCCGATCTGGGCCGCCAGCAGGCAATGCCGGCCGATCGTGACATTGTGGCCAATCTGGACCTGATTGTCGATTTTGGTCCCCTCGCCGATGACCGTATCCCGCAAAGACCCGCGGTCGATCGTGGTGTTGGCGCCGACCTCGACGTCGTTCTGGATCAGCACGCGTCCGGTCTGCGGCACCTTCAGATGGCCCTCGGGACCGAAGAAGATGAAACCGTAGCCGTCCTGCCCGATCGAGCAGCCCGGATGGATCAAGACATTGTTGCCAATCAGAGCGCACTGGATCGCGGTGCGGGCGCCGACATTGCAGTCCCGGCCGATCTTGACGCCCGGGCCAATCACCGCGCCGACACCGACCACCGTGCCGCTGCCGATCTCGACATCCGCACCGATGACGGCCAGGGGATCGACGATCACGCCGTCCTCGAGCCGTGCCGTGGGGTCGATGATGGCGGACGGTGCAATGCCGTCGCTGCCGGTCCAGGATTGCGGCCGCAGCGCGTCGCCGTGCCATTCCCGGGCGATCGCGACGAAGGCGCGGAACGGCTGCTTCGCCCGCAGCACGGCCACGTGCGCGGGCACCTCGGCCTCGAAGCGCGGACTGACCAGGCATGCACCCGCCCTGGTTGCCTTGAGCTCATCGGCATATTTGAGGTTGTCGAAGAATGTCAGATGCATCGGGCCGGCCTCGTCCAGCGAAGCCAGGCCCGTGATGACTTGGCCGCCCCTCGTGGGGTCGACCAATTGCGCCTTGGTCAGCGTGGCAATGTCGGCCAGCGCCGTGGCAGGCGGCTTTGTGAAGAAGGTCGGCTGCGCCATTCCACCCCGTCGCGGTCCGGCTTCGGCATGAAGCGGTCAGGCCGCATCATGCCTTATCTGTTGGATTGGCACGATCCCTTTCGGAAACCGGCTCCACTGATCCGGATCGTGCCGTGCTGATCGAACTAGAACGAGGTGCCGCCGCCGAACCTGAACTCCTGCACACGGTCGTACTTGCCCTTGGTGAGCGGCACGGCGTAGTCGAAGCGCAGCGGTCCGAATGGTGACTGCCAGATCAAACCGACACCAACCGACGAACGGACGGTATTGCCGTTGTCATACACCAGGCCGGTACAGGTGCCAGGCGTGGCCGGGTTGATCGTCGACGGCGTACAGTTCGAATTCCTGGTCGTGGTTATTTCGTTGGTCGCCAACCACGTCGTCGGTCCCTGATAGTCAAAGAGACCGCCGGCGTCAGCGTAGACCGCGCCCTTCAGACCCACTTCCTTCGGCAGGAACCAGAACGGCATCTGCAATTCGAACGAAGCGCCCCAATATTTGGTGCCGCCAAGCGCGTCCTGCGTGCCATAGGGATTCAAATCGCGCGGGCCGATGCCGTTCGGGGCAAAGCCGCGGACTAGATTCGGGCCCATCTGGAACTGATCGAGCATGCGCAGTTCTTTGTTGCCGATCTGGTTCAGAACACCACCCTGAAGGTGGACGAGGCCGACGATGTCGGACACCAGCGGAGTGTAGTACTTCGCATCAATGACGGACTTCAGGTAGGAGACGTCGCCGCCGACGCCGGCAAAATCCTGACGGAAGTCGACGATCAGACCGTCGGTGGGGTTCTTGTTGTTGTCCAGCGTGTTGTAGTTCAGCGAGTAGCCGAGCGCCGAGGTCAGCGTCCTGCCGCCCGCAAGTTCCTTGCGCACCGGCAGCGAAGCTTCGCCGTCGATGTAGCAACCCAGGCCATTGGTTGAGGCGAGACTCAAACCATTGGCATTGGCAAAGGCTGGGCTCGGATTGAAGGCGGGGTTCGGGGTGCCGTCAGGCGGCAGAAACTGCACGTTGTTACAGTTCGCCAGATAGGACGGCAGCGTGATTTCCTGCTGGTAGATCGAGTAGCGCAGCTGGAGCGACAGGTCTTCACGCAGGCTGAAGCCGAGGCGCGGCGAGAAGCCGAGCGTCTTGGTGCCGTAGGAGATGTAGCTGTTGGACAGTTGCTGGCGCTGGTAGAGGTCGAGGCCGAGCGCGACGCGATAGTCGAGCAGGTACGGCTCGACGAACGACAGCGAATAGCCGCGCGCGTACTGGCCGTAGGTCACCGACGCCTTGGCGAACAGGCCGCGGCCGAGCAGGTTGCGCTCGGAGACCGAAACTTCGGCCAGCGCGCCGTCGGTCGTTGAGTAACCGCCCGAGATCGAGAAGTCGCCGGTCGATTTCTCTTCCATGTCGACGATCAGGATGACGCGGTCGCTCGACGAGCCGGGCTCCGTCGTGATCTTGACGCTCTTGAAATAGTCGAGGTTCTTCAGGCGCCGCTCGGCGCGATCGACCAGCGCGCGGTTGTAGGCATCGCCTTCCGAGATGTCGAACTCGCGGCGGATGACGTAGTCACGCGTGCGGGTGTTGCCACGCAGGTTGATGCGCTCGATATAGGTGCGCGGACCCTCGTCGATGTTGAACACGACGGACACGGTGTGCGCCTCGAAATTACGGTCGCCGCCGGGACGGACTACGGCGAAGGCATAACCGCGGCGCGACGCCTCGATCTGCATCTCCTCGACCGACTTCTCGACCGATTCGACGTTGTAGAGCGAGCCGACACCGACGCGCGAATAGGCCCGCATCGAAGACGGATCGAAGTTCGGAATGCTGGAGCGGAAGTCGACCGCGCCGACGCGATATTGCGCGCCTTCCTCGATCTTGAAAGTGACGTTGAAGCCCTTCTTCTCCGGATCGTATTCGGTCAGCGCCGCCACGACCTGGACGTCGGCGAAACCGTTCTTGAGGTAGAAGCGGCGGATCAGGTCGCGGTCCGCCTCGACACGATCAGGGTCGTAGATGTCGCCGCTGGCAAGGAAGCTGAGAAGATTCGATTCGCGCGTCTTGATGACGTCGCGCAGGCGGTAGGACGAGAACGCGACGTTGCCGACGAACTCGATCGATTTCACGCCGGTCTTGGCGCCTTCCACGATCGTGAAGATGAGGTCGACGCGGTTGTTCGGCTGCTCGATGATTTCGGGCGTGACGCGCACGTCGTAGCGGCCGGAGCGGCGATAGATTTCGGCGATTCGCAGCGTGTCGGACTGCACCATGGCGCGGGAGAAGGTTCCGCGCGCCTTGGACTGGACCTCGGCGGTGAGCTGCTCGTCCTTGATCTTCTTGTTGCCCTCGAAGGCGATGCGCCCGATCACCGGGTTTTCCACCACGGAAACGACGATCTGGCCGCCGGGGCCGCGGTTGATCCTGACGTCCTGGAACAGGCCGGTCTCGATCAGCGCCTTGAGGCCGTCATCGATGGCGGCTTGATCCAGGCGCCCGCCCGGACCCGGCTTGAAATAGGAGCGGATCGTCTCCACCTCGACGCGGCGATTTCCTTCGACAGAAATCGACTGGACGGTCTGAGCAAGCGCAGACGAAGACACCAGGACAGCCCCGACGGGGGCAACCACCGGCGCGCCGAACATGATCAGGGTCGCGAGCAAGCCCCCCCGGAGTCGCAGTCCAAACTTCATGCGCAACGCGCCCTTATCATTCCGCACCAGACCCACCCCAACGCCGGTCTGGAGATTCCCCAAGTTTCAGGCCGCTTGTAGCCAATTTCGCCGACGCCGCAAACGGCCGAACGCGCCGCAATTTCAATTTCATTCCAAGACGTTGCTCAACAGCAACGCCACAAAAAAGCCCCGATCAGGAAGCGGCCATCCGCAGAATGTCGTTGTAGGTCGCAAACACCATCAACATCAGCACCAAACCCAGCCCGATTCGGAACCCCATCTCCTGAGTCCGCTCGGACAAGGGCCGGCCGCGAACGACCTCCGCCGCATAGAACATAAGGTGACCGCCATCGAGCAGCGGGATCGGGAACAGGTTCAAGAGCCCGATAGACACCGACAGCACCGCACAAAGATTGATCACGAACTGGAACCCGGCACTGGCCGCCTGCCCTGACATCTTCGCGATCCCAAGAACGCCGCTGACCTCGTTCGGGTTACCGTGTCCGACAAACAGCGAGCCCAGGAATTTGAAGGTGCTGGTGATGATGAACCAGACCTGTTCCACGCCGATCTTGACCGCTTCGCCCACACCGACCGGAACGGTGGAAGTCTCGCCGGCCTGGGTCTTGTGCTCGACGCCGAGCACGCCGACACGGTGGCTGTTCCCGAACGGATCCTTGCGCTCGAGCAGCGCGGGGGTCGCAGTCAGAGCCACGATGGCGCCGTCACGCTTCACCTGGAATGCAAGCGCCGAACCGGCGTTCATCGCAACGATTCGCTGCATGTCGGCAAAGCTTTCGATCGGCTTGCCGTCGATCTGAACGACGATGTCCCCGATCTTGAAACCGGCCGCAGCCGCAGCGCCATCGGCGACGACGCCGTCGACGCGAGCGATCGTGCTCGGCTTGCCGTAGTAGAGCGCCATGCCGGCGAAGATCAGCGCGCCCAGGATGAAATTGGCGATCGGTCCGGCCGCGACGATGGCCGCGCGCGGGCCGACTTTCTTGTGGTGGAAGCTGCCGGCGCGCTCCTCGGCGGTCATCGCCGCAAGCGTCTCGGCCGATGGGGTCGAGGCCTCGCTCTCGTCGCCGAAGAACTTGACGTAGCCGCCGAGCGGGATCGCCGAGATCTTCCAGCGGGTGCCGTGGCGGTCGTTGAAACCGACCAGCTCGGGTCCGAAACCGAGCGAGAAGGTCAACACCCGAACGCCCGCCCAGCGCGCGACCAGGAAATGGCCGAGTTCGTGGAAGAACACGACGATGGTCAGGACGAACAGGAAGGGAACCGCGTAGCCGAGGAGCCCATGGCTCAATGCATTGAAACTATGGACAAAAAAGTCGATCATCGATTTCCCTCATCCAGCGCCGCAAGGCCCTGGCCCCAACCAATTAAGATGCCTTTAAGGCAATTTGAGGCAATAGGGCGGCGGCTCTATTTCGAGCAACATGGTCAACAGAGATTGCATCGTCGGCGGACGTCAGGGGCGCCAGGTTCCCGCCGCGGATCCAATCGTCGAGGGTCGCCTCGACCAGCCGCGCAATCGCGCCGAAGCGGATCTTGCCGGCGATGAAGGCGGCAACGGCGACCTCGTTGGCGGCATTGTAGACCGTGGTGGCCCCCTTCCCGGTCCGGAGCGAATCGTAGGCCAGTCGCAGTCCGGGGAACCGCTCGAAGTCCGGTGCCTCGAAGGTGAGCTGGCCGATCTTCGCGAGGTCCAGCTTGGCCGCCGGGCCCTTGATGCGATCGGGCCAGCCGAGGCAATGGGCGATGGGCGTGCGCATGTCGGGCGCGCCGAGCTGCGCCATGACTGAACGGTCGGAGAATTCGACCATGCCGTGGATGATCGACTGCGGATGCACGAGGACGTCGATCTCGTCGGGCGAGAGTGCGAACAGATAGGAAGCCTCGATCACCTCGAGCCCCTTGTTCATCATCGAGGCGGAATCGATCGTGATCTTCTGGCCCATGCTCCAGTTCGGGTGCTTGAGCGCCTGCTCGAGGGTCGCCTGCTCGATGTCAGCCGGCTTCCAGGTCCGGAACGGGCCGCCCGATGCGGTGATGATGACGCAAACCAGCTCGTCGCGATTGCCCGATGCCAGTGCCTGAAACAAAGCGTTATGCTCGGAATCGGCCGGCAGGATGCAGGCGCCCGCCTTCGCCGCGCGCTGCATGAAGAAATCGCCGGCGCAGACGAGGCATTCCTTGTTGGCGAGAGCGACATGCGCGCCGCGATCGACGGCGGCGAGAGCCGGCTTCAGCCCGGCGGCGCCACTGACGGCCGCCATCACCCAGTCCGCGGGACGCGCGCCGGCCTCGATCACCGCGCTTTCGCCGGCGCCGCATTCGGTGCTCGTTCCCGCCAGTAGAGCCTTGAGCTCGCCGAGCTTGGAGCTGTCCGCGATCGCCACGAAGCGCGCGTTGAATTCCTTCGCGAGCTTGGCCAGCGCTTCGACATTGCCGTTCGCCGTCAAGGCCTCGACGCGGTAGCGCTCGGGAGAGGCGCGCAGCAGATCCATCGTGCTGTCGCCGATCGAGCCGGTGGCACCGAGGACTGTGACGCTGCGAATGTCGGACGCAGCAAGCCTGTTATTACGCAAGGGGACGGCGCTCATATCCTCACCAAACCATAAGACCGCTTCCGGCGCTATGCACACCGTGACGGAGAAAGCCGATAAACCAGGCCGCCAGGATGGCGGCAACAAAGCCGTCCAGACGGTCCATAAGCCCGCCATGGCCAGGAATTAAGTGACTGGAATCCTTGACGCCGAACCGCCGCTTCACCGCGGATTCGAAGAGATCGCCGAGCTGCGATACCACCGAGAGCACGGCGCTGACGAGCAGCAGCGGGATCGCCTTGCCGACCCCGCAGGCTGCAAAGCCGGCGGCAACTGCAAGACTCGCGGCAAAGCCGCCGACGGCTCCGGCCCAGGTCTTCTTCGGGCTCACCCGCGGCCACAGCTTCGGCCCGCCCATGCCGCGGCCAGCGAAATAGCCGCCGATATCGGTCGCCCACACCACCAGCAGCACGAACATCAGCGCTGAGAAGCCGTTGACGAGATCCTTCCGGACCAGGATCGAGGCCAGCAGCGCCGCCGATGCATAGGCGAAGCCGGTGGCTGCCCATAGGAACTTTCCCCGCGCGATCAGCGTCACGATCGCACCGCCGACGAGGCCAGTGACGACGGAGGTCTTGAGCGCGCCGGCGGCAACGCACAAGCCCATCGTGGCAATGACGATGGTCCCTGCCCCCGTCAGTGCGGCGGAGCCGGCACCGACCACGATCAACCATTCCGCGAACAGGCCGATCGAGACCAGCGTGACGAGAAGCGCCCACAGCCAGCCGCCGGCATAAGCGATGGCAATGGTGAGCGGCGCCAGCACCAGCGCTGCGAGGACCCGCATCACCAGATTGCTCGGGGCAGGCTTTGCGCCCGCCGGTGCGGTGTCGGATTCGCTCACGAGGCGGTTTTCGCGACCAAACCGCCGAAACGGCGCTCGCGCCTGGCGAATTCGGCGATCGCGCTTTCCAGCGCCGCCTTGTCGAAATCGGGCCAGTGGATCGGCACGAAGACGAGCTCGCTATAGGCGGCCTGCCACATCAGGAAATTCGACAGGCGCTGCTCGCCGCTGGTGCGGATGATGAGATCGGGATCGGGGATCTCGGGCGCATCGAGATGCGCCCCAAGCGTCTCGGCGTCGATCGTGGCAGGGTCGCGCTTGCCTTCGGCGACTTCGCGCGCCAGCTTCTGCGCCGCCTTCGCGATCTCCTGCCGCGAGCCGTAGTTGAAGGCGACGACGAGCGTGAGGCGCGTGTTGTCGCGCGTCAGCTCCTCGGCCTCGTTGAGCAGCGCACAGATGTCGCTTTCAAGCCCGTCCCGCTCGCCGATGATGCGAACCTTGACGCCGTCGCGATGCAGGCTCGCCAGATCGTTGCGGATGAAGCGGCGGAGCAGACCGAAGAGATCACCGATCTCGCTCGCCGGACGCGACCAGTTCTCCGATGAGAACGAGAAGATGGTGAGATAGCGGATGCCGAGCTCGTGCGAAGCGCGCACCACGCGGCGCAGGGCCTCGACACCGCGGCGATGCCCTTCTGCTCGCGGCAGGCCACGCGCGGCCGCCCAACGCCCGTTGCCATCCATGATGATGGCGACATGCGCGGGCGCCCCGGACCGGTCGGGTCCTTCCGTAGCGGGCGCGGCGGCGTTGGACATGGAGGCAGCCTTAAACGGTCAGGATTTCTTTTTCCTTGGCGGCCAGCAGCTGGTCGATCTCCGCGATGGTGCCGTCGGTCGCCTTCTGCACCTCGTCGGCGTGACGCTTCTGGTCGTCCTCCGACATCTCGTGATTCTTCTCGAGCTTCTTGAGCACGTCGAGACCGTCGCGGCGGACGTGGCGCGCGGCGACCTTGGCGGCTTCGGCGTATTTGTGCGCGACCTTCACCAGCTCCTTGCGACGTTCCTCGTTGAGCTCCGGAATGCGCAGGCGCAGCACCTGGCCTTCGGTCGCGGGGGACAGGCCGAGATTGGAGTCGACGATCGCCTTCTCCACCGCCTTGACCATCGACTTGTCCCAGACCTGCACCGAGATCAGGCGCGGCTCGGGCACGCTGACGGTGGCGAGCTGATTGAGCGGCATGTGACTGCCATAAGCGTCGACCTGCACCGGATCGAGCATCGAGGCCGAGGCGCGGCCCGTGCGCAGGCCGCCAAGCTCGTGCTTGAGCGAGGCGACGGCGCCCTGCATGCGGCGCTTCACTTCGTTGAGGTCGAAATTACCCGTGGCCATCAGTTTGCTCCTTCAAAATCCCGGCGACCTCACCTCGCCCCTTCCCTCGAGGGCGCGGCAGATGAGCCGTCAGCCGGCGACGATGGTTCCGTGACCGACGCCACGCAGAATCGCACCGATCGAGCCCGGCTCAGCGATCGAGAACACGATGATAGGCAGCGATGTCTCGCGGGCAAGCGCGAAGGCGGTTGCATCCATCACCTTGTAGCCGCCCTCGATCGCCTGCGCATGCGTCAGCCGGTCGAACCGCGTGGCGCTCGGATCCTTCTTCGGGTCGGCCGAGTAGACGCCGTCGACATTGGTCGCCTTCAGGACCGCCTCCGCGCCGATCTCGGCGGCACGCAGTACCGCCGTGGTGTCGGTCGTGAAGAACGGATTGCCGGTTCCGCCGCCGAGCAGCACGATTCGGCCTTCGGCGAGGTATTTGTGCGCCGCAGTACGGGTGAACAGCTCGGAAATCTCGGGCATGACGAAGGCCGACAGCGTGCGCGCCGGCGTGCCCTTCCGCTCGATCGCCCCTTCCAGCGCGAGGCAGTTCATCATGGTGGCGAGCATGCCCATGGTGTCGCCGGTGGTGCGCGAGACCCCCCTTGAGGAGACCTCGACGCCGCGGACCATGTTGCCGCCGCCGATCACGACCGCAACCTCGGTGCCGAGCTTGCGGGCGGCGATCAGATCGTCCGCAACCCGGTCGACGGTCGGCTGATCGATGCCAAACCCCTGCTGTCCCGCGAGATACTCGCCGGACAGCTTGATCACGACGCGACGATAGACCGGATCAGTCATGAGCACTTTCCTTGTCCGGGCGCCGCTTCCGGCGGCACGCCGGAAGGAACGTTCCGGCGCTTACTTCTTGCCGCTGGCCGCAGCGACCTCGGCTGCGAAGTCGCTTTCCTGCTTCTCGATTCCCTCACCGAGAGCATAGCGCACAAAACCGGCGATCTTCACTGCGCCGCCGACCCTGCCCTCGGCTTCCTTCACCGCCTGCGCCACCGACTTGCCGGTGTCGTGGATGAAGGCCTGCTCGAGCAGGCAGACTTCCTTGTAGTAGGTCTTCAGGCCGGACTCGACGATCTTCTCGATCACGTTCTCGGGCTTGCCCTGCTGGCGATATTTGTCGGCGAGCACGTCCTTCTCGCGCTTGACGACCGCCGGATCGAGGCCGGACGGATTGAGCGCCAGCGGGTTGGCGGCGGCGACATGCATCGCGATCTGGCGGCCGAGGGCGGCGAGCTCGTCGGCCTTGCCCGGCGATTCCAGCGCCACGATCACGCCCATCTTGCCGGCGCCGTCGATCACGGCACCGTGGACGTAGTGCGACACCACGCCCTGCTTCACTTCGAGGGCGGCGGCGCGGCGCAGCGTCATGTTCTCGCCGATGGTGGCGATCGCGTCATTGATGGCGGCTTCGATCGTGACGTCGCCGACCTTGGCGGCCTTGATCTTCTCGACGTCGGCGCCGACGTCGAACGCGACCTGCGCGATCATCTTGACGAGGCCCTGGAACTGGCCGTTGCGCGCGACGAAGTCGGTCTCGGAGTTGACCTCGACCACGACGCCCTTGGTCCCCTTGGTGAGCGCGCCGATCAGGCCCTCGGCCGCGACGCGGCCTGACTTCTTCGCAGCCTTCGACAGGCCCTTCTTGCGCAGCCAGTCCTGCGCCGCTTCCATGTCGCCATTGGTCTCGGTGAGCGCGGCCTTGCAGTCCATCATGCCCGCGCCCGTCGATTCGCGCAGGTCCTTGACCATCGCAGCTGTGATCGTTGCCATCGTTGAAAATCCTTTGTGCCTGCCGGTTTGCCGCGGCGTGGCATCAAATCGCCCCGCCGCGGTCCATCTCAGGAATTCGCGTCAACTGAAATGGTGGCCGGATCCCGTCCGGCCAACCCATCGCTCTTTTTGACTATTCCGCTTCCGCGGTCAGCGCCTTGGCCTTGGCCACCCAGGCATCCGCGCGGCTGGGCAGACCGACTTCTTCGCCGATCGTGTGCGCGGTGTCGTGGTCGAGCTCGGCGAGCTGCCAGTAGTGGAAGATACCGAGATCGTTGAACTTCTTCTCGATCGCACCCGACACGCCCGGGAGCTTCTTGAGGTCGTCGGCGGTGCCGCGGGGGCCTGCAAGGCCCTGGAAACCGCTCGACGAGGGCGCCGGCAGCTCTTCGGCGACCGGCTGGGCCGAGGCGCCGATGTCGATGCCCGAATCGCCCTGGGCGCGCGAGATGCCATCGATCGCCGCACGCGCGATGAGATCGCAGTACAGCGAAATGGCGCGGCCGGCGTCGTCATTGCCGGGGACCACATAGGTGATGCCCTTCGGGTCCGAATTGGTGTCGACGATCGCGGCGACCGGGATGTTGAGGCGCTGGGCCTCTTGGATCGCGATGTCTTCCTTGTTGGTGTCGATCACGAAGATCAGGTCGGGCAGACCGCCCATGTCCTTGATGCCGCCGAGCGAGCGGTCGAGCTTGTCGCGCTCGCGCTGAAGCGTCAGGCGCTCCTTCTTCGTGTAGGAATTGGCTTCGCCGCCCGAGAGCACGTCGTCGAGGTGACGCAGGCGCTTGATCGAGGCCGAGATCGTCTTCCAGTTGGTCAGCGTACCGCCGAGCCAGCGCGAATTGACGAAATACTGCGCGCAGCGCTTGGCAGCATCGGCAACGCCGTCCTGCGCCTGGCGCTTGGTGCCGACGAACAGGATGCGGCCGCCCTTGGCCACCGTATCGCTGACGGCCTGAAGGGCCTGGTGCAGCATCGGCACGGTCTGGGCGAGGTCGACGATGTGGATGTTGTTACGGGTACCGAAAATGAACGGAGCCATTTTCGGATTCCAGCGGTGAGACTGGTGACCAAAGTGCACGCCAGCTTCGAGCAGCTGACGCATAGTGAAATCGGGCAGTGCCATCGTTCTAGTTCTCCGGTTGGTTCCTCCGGAAACGTGTGAGCAAAACGGAGCGTTCACGCCCCGGTTGCCACCGGACGGCCTTGTGAGCCATGTTTCCGTGTGAGATGGCGCGCTCTATAGCGCAATTTCGGCCAGAAGCAAGGAAATAAGGGTCTTTCGGGGGCGGTTTTCGCCCGCGAAGACCCCTACTCCGTCAATACCGCCCTGCCATCTAGCATTTTTGCTGATTGGGCGCGCACTTCTTTGCCGGAGGCGCGGCCGCCGGGCGTGGCGGAGGGGCGGCCGAATGCGGTGGGGCCACGGCCACCCGGGGCGGCGGCGGTGGTGGTGGAGCCGGCCGGGCCACCGGAGGCTGCGCGGGACGGGCTGCAGCAACCGGCGGCGGAGCCGGTCGCGGCGGCGAAGGCGCAGCTATCCTCGGCGGCGGCGGCGCAGCGCCCCGGGGCGGCGGCGCGGATACATGCGGCGGAGGCGGCGGTGTGGGCCGCGCCACGGCATGGGGCTGCGGCGGCGGTGTGACCGGTCTCGCCGCCTGCGGCGGAGCGGCCGATGGCCGATTCTGCGGCCTGATCGGCTCATGCGCAGCCGGGGGTGGCGGCGCAACCGGCCTTCCGGCCGCGGGCGGAGGCGCGCCGAGAGACTCGCGGGTTGCGGATTTGGCGCGATCCGCTGGCCCGGCCCCCGGCGGGGTCTGTGCCACCGGCGGCTTCGGCGGCTGGCCGGGCGCGGCAGGCGGGCTTGTCGTGGTGGGCGCAGCCGTCGCAGAACCGGCAGCATTTGGCGCACCGGGATGGGCAGGCAGCGTGGTCGCGCCGGGAGCCGCAGCCGTCGGGGTCCCCGGATGAGCCGGCGGCGCACCGGGTGCAGTCGCGGTCGGCGCGGCCCTCCCGTTCGGCACCGGGCCAGCCCCCGCCGGCGGTGCAGGCGGAGCGCCATGGGCCCCTGGCACCGGCAATGTGTTGGCCGCCGGCAGCCTGGTCTGTGGTGCAGCGTTCGGGGCCGCACCTGGTGCGGCGGCGCCCGGCAAGGCGTTTGGCGTGACGTTCGCCGACGCCGCCGGCGGCGCCCCGGGCCTCGCGTTTGGCGCGACGTTCGCCGGCGTCGCCAGCGGCGCCCCGGGCCTCGCCGTTGGCTGGACCGTCGCGCTCGGCGGCAACGGCGCCTTGCCCTGCTGGATCAGGGCAGCACGCTGCATCACCGCCTGCGGCACGGCGGGCGCCACCGGATTGGCGCGGCCGGCAACCGCCGGTGCCAGGTTGGCCGGTCCCACGCCGGCTCCCGCGGCAGGCGCCGGTGCCGGCGCCTGGTTGATCACGGTGTTGATGACCGTGGTGTTATGGATGTTGTTGAAGATGATGTTGTTCGGCGGCGGCGCGACATAGACCGGCGGCCTTACGAACACCGGGATCGGCACGAACACCGGCTGCGGCAGCACGAATAGGCCGACCACGGGCAGCGGCGGCGGCAGCACGACGAAATCCGGCGGCGGCGGCGGCAGATAGTAGACCGGCGGCGGCGGTGGCGGTGCGAAGCCGAAATCGGGGTCGCTGAAATACAGCACCGGGCGATCGACATAGACCACCTCCTCCGGCGCCGGCGGCGGCACGTCGTACTCGATCATCGCAAAGCTCGGCGGCGGCTCGACCGGCGCGGTGAGGATCGCAAGCCGGCGCCGCGCATCGCCCGCGTGCGGGCCGCGCGGATAGCGGCGTAGATACGACCAATAGGCCTCCGGCGTGTCGGTCCGGTACGTGCGTCGCCAGGTGATCGCCTCGCGGCGCGCCGCGGCGATCACCGTCACGCGCTTGGACATCGGATCGTTCGGATAGGCCGCGAGAAATTCCTCATACGCCGGCAGCGTGTCGCGCGAGAGCGCAGCGGCATAGGCATCCTGCGCACCGAGATCGCGGATCGGCTTGCTCCGGATCGCGGCGACCTGGTCCGGCGCCGTCTCCGGCGGCGGCGCGTCGGGCCCGCGCTCGAAGAAGGAGAACGGCGCCGATATCTTCTGCTCGTTCCAGGGCACCTGCGCGCCCTTGCTGGCCTCGTTGACGCGCAGGCGGACGCGGTCGAACACGTCAGCCAACGACAATCCGCCGGTGCGGATCATCTCCGCCAGCGACTGCGCATAAATGCCGTACGGCCCCGGCTCCTCCGGCGCGACCGTGCCTGGCGCGGCGTTGAAGGCGATCAGCATGTTCGGATCGGGTTCGACCAGCGCCAGTCCGCTCGCGATCGGCTGCCCGCCCTCGATGAAGGGCTGCGCGCGGGCCGCATCGAGCACGACGATGTTGGCCTTGAGCGGAATCGCCGCAAGCTGGCGCGCGTAATCGCTGATGCGCAGTGCTTCGGTCGGAATGTCGGTGTCGCGGGTGATGTTGGAATCGACCGGGATGAAATAGTTCTCGCCGGCGAGCTGCAAGCCGTAGCCGGCCAGATAGACCATCGCGACCGTGCCGGGGCCCGAAGCCTGCGCCTTCTGGACGAAATCGCGAAAACTCTTGCGCAGCGTGTCGCCGTCGAGATCGCGGGCGCCGACGACGTCGAAGCCCGCTGCCTGCAGCGTCTGCGCGATCAGGCCGGCATCGTTCGCAGTCGTCGCCAGCGGCGATTTGGCATAGGCCCCGTTGCCGACCACAAGCGCGATGCGCTTTTCCTGCTGCTGCGCGCGTACTGGCCCCGGTCCGCCAGCGGCAAGGACCACCATCGGCAGAAGAAGGCAGATGAAGACTTTGAGCGTCCCACGCATGGCTTGTGCCCGCTTATGTTGTTGAGTTGGCCACCGCACATCAGGAGCGCGGCCGGCTGAATGGCGCTTGAACGAAAGGCTTGCGTCACGAAAGGCTTGGATTGAGGCGGTGACATGGCGTGCGCCGACAACAGCCTGTTGCGTCAGTTCCGCATCAGCCTCGCGACCATAAGACGGCAGGAGCACCCCGCTCGCTCAGCCCTGCGCAATCAGATCCACCGTTCCGGTCGTGAGGCGATAGATGCCGCCGAGAACCTTGAGCTTGCCCTGCTCAGCAGCTGCATTGAGGATCGGCGCGGCCGATTTCAGCTTGGCGACGGTGTCGATCACGTTCTGGCGGATCGCGTTGTTCAGCACGTCCCCGCCCTGCTGCATTGCAGCCTTGGCGGCAGGCGCGAGCGCATCAACCAGCGAGGGAATGTGTCCCGGCGGGGACGTATTGTCGTTGATCGCCTTCAGCGTCGCATCAATCGCGCCGCAGGCATCATGGCCAAGCACGAGGATCAGCGGTGTGTTCAGCACCGCCACCGCATATTCCATGCTCGCGATGGTCTCGGTCCCGGCAAAGTTTCCGGCGACGCGACAGACGAAAAGGTCGCCGCGGCCGGTGTCGAACGCATATTCCGGCGCGATGCGGGAATCGGCGCAGCTCAGCACGGCTGCGAACGGGTTCTGCCCGCCGGCCAGCGCCTCGCGCTCGTGCTTGAAATCGTGGCGCCGCGCCACACCGTCGACGTAGCGCGCATTCCCCTCCATCAGCCGCTTCAACGAAGCGTCTGGTGACAGCACGTTCTGTGGCTTGGGCGGCGCCTTGGTCTCCTTCGCGAAAGCTTTTCCGGCAAAAGCCAGGCCGATCGCGGAGACGGTGACGTGGACAAGCGATCTCCGCGAAGGACCAACGTGGACGCCGCGACCATTAGCGCAATTCTCGCACATGCCTTGCTCCTCCCCATCGCGCCGCCCTCGTTGATGGAGCGGCAATCGTGCCACGCATCTTACTCCACAGCCTGCAACTCCGCGAGCTTCGTTCGCGCGGTCGCCTCGTCCAGCGCGACGAGCTCGGCGGGCCCGGGATTGGCCTCGCCGGCCGTCGCGACGGAAACCACCGCAACCCCGGCCAGCCCGCCAAGCACCGCCCCGCCCATAGCGGCGTCGTGCCTCGCACTGCTCTTGATGAGGTAGAAAACGCCCCATCGCAGCAGCGCACACCCCAGCCCATTCCCCGGAGCATGCTACCCATAATCAGCGCAAGGTTGCAACCGATCGATTATGACACTTTGCCTACAACGAGGGGCGAATGCAGCTACAGCTGCTGCACGTCCACCACGCCGGCGACCGCCTTGATCGCGCCGGCGATCTGCGGCGAAACCTTGAAGCGACCGGGCAGCTTCATCTCCACCTCGGTCTCGAGGTCGAGCATCATCACCAGCGTGACCTCGCCGTCGCCGTTGGAGCGCGGCGCAATCCCGGGACTGCCGACCTTTGGCGCGGCGCCGTTCGCGGCGGCGGCATCGGGTCCGTCAAGACGCTTCTTGATCGAGTCCAGCGGCTTGGTATCGCGCAGGAAGATGCGCAGGCCCTTCTGCGTCTTGGCTGCGGCATCGTCGAGCGGCTCGGCATGCAGCACGCGGGCGCGCACGTCTTCGCCCTGGAGCTCCGCGCCGAGCTGGAGCAGCACGGCGGCGCCGGGCTCCAGCACGTCGCGATATTGCGCGAGCCCTTCCGAGAACAGCACCGCCTCGAAATGGCCCGTGGGATCGGAAAGTCCCATGATGCCCATCTTGTTGCCGGTCTTGGTACGCCGCTCCATGCGCGAGACCACCGTAGCCGCGACCTTGCCGGCGGTGGCGCCGGTCTTCACCGCGCGCGAGAACTCGGCCCAGCTCTGCACCCGCAGCCGCTTCAGGACGGTGGCGTAATCGTCGAGCGGATGTCCCGACAGGAAGAAGCCGATCGCGTCGTACTCGCGACGCAGCCGCTCGGCCGGCAGCCAGGGCTCGATCTGCGGCAGCATGATGGTCGGCGCGTCCGCCGACATGCCGAACATGTCGTTCTGGCCGATCGTCTCGGCCTGATGCGCGCGCTGGCAGGCGGCCATGATCGAGTCCGCCCCGGCGAAGACGCGGGCGCGGTTCGGCTCCAGCGTGTCGAAGGCGCCGGCGGCAGCCAGGCTTTCGATGATGCGCTTGTTGATCGCACGCGGATTGACGCGCGCGGCGAAGTCGGCGAGCGAGGTGAACACTCCCCGCTTCGTGCGCTCCTCGATGATCTGCTCGATCGCCTGGATACCGACGCCCTTGAGCGCTGCAAGCGCGTAGTAGATGACCTTGTCGCCGACCTCGAAGGTCGCACCGGAGCGGTTGATGTTCGGCGGCTCGACCCTGATGCCGAGGCGCTGCGCCTCGGAGCGGAATTCGGAGAGCTTGTCCGTGTTGTTGAGATCGAGCGTCATCGACGCCGCGATGAACTCCACCGGATAATGCGCTTTCATGTAGGCGGTGTGGTAGGACACCAGCGCATAGGCCGCCGCGTGGCTCTTGTTGAAGCCGTAGTCGGCGAATTTTGCCAGCAATTCGAAGATGGTCTCGGCCTGCCCTTTGGGCACGCCGTTCTTCACCGCCCCCGCGACGAAGATGTCGCGCTGCTTGTCCATCTCGGCGCGGATCTTCTTGCCCATGGCGCGGCGCAAGAGGTCGGCGTCGCCGAGCGAATAGCCCGACATCACCTGCGCGATCTGCATCACCTGTTCCTGGTAGATGATGACGCCGAAGGTCTCCTTCAGGATCGGCTCCAGAACGGGATGCAGATATTCCGGCTCCTCGTCGCCGTGCTTGCGCGCGCAATAGGTCGGGATGTTGGCCATCGGGCCCGGGCGATAGAGCGCGACCAGCGCGATGATGTCCTCGAAACGGTCGGGACGCATGTCGACCAGCGCGCGCCGCATGCCCGCACTTTCAACCTGGAACACGCCGACCACCTCGCCGCGCGCCAGCATCTGGTAGCTTTCGGCATCGTCGATCGGCAGCGTCGCGAGATCGACATGGATGCCGCGCGGCTTGAGCAGTTTGCACGCGACATCGAGCACGGTCAGCGTCTTCAGGCCGAGGAAGTCGAATTTGACGAGGCCCGCCGGCTCGACCCACTTCATGTTGAACTGGGTCACCGGCATATCCGATTTCGGATCGCGGTACATCGGCACGAGCTCGCTCAAGGGGCGATCGCCGATCACGATGCCGGCCGCGTGGGTCGAAGCGTGGCGGGTCAGGCCTTCGAGACGCTGCGCGATGTCGAAGGCACGAGCCACCACCGGGTCCTCGTCGCGGAACGCCTGAAGTTTCGGCTCGCTCTCGATCGCCGCCGCAAGCGTGACGGGCGCGGCCGGATTCTGCGGCACCAGCTTCGTCAGCTTGTCGACCTGGCCGTAGGGCATCTGCAGCACGCGGCCGACGTCGCGCAGCACGCCGCGCGCCTGCAGCGTACCGAAGGTGATGATCTGGGCGACCTGGTCGCGGCCGTAGCGCTCCTGCACGTACTTGATCACCTCGCCACGGCGGTCCTGGCAGAAGTCGATGTCGAAGTCCGGCATCGAGACGCGTTCCGGGTTGAGGAAGCGCTCGAACAGCAGGCCGAACTTGATCGGATCGAGGTCGGTGATGGTCAGCGCCCACGCGACCAGCGAGCCTGCACCGGAGCCACGGCCCGGTCCGACCGGAATGCCGTGCGCCTTGGCCCATTTGATGAAGTCGGACACGATCAGGAAGTAGCCCGCGTACTTCATGCGCGTGATGACGTCGAGCTCGAACGCCAGGCGCTTGTTGTAGTCTTCCTCCGTCGCGCCCTGCGACAGGCCGTGCACGCGCAGACGGTTGGCTAGCCCCTCCTCCGCCTGCCGCTTCAACTCGGCGGCCTCGACCGCGGCGGCGTCCGAGCTCGCCGCGGCGCCGACGGTGAAGAACGGCAGGATCGGCTTGCGCGTCATTGGGCGGAACGAGCAGCGCTCGGCGATCTCGATCGTCGAGGCCAGCGCCTCCGGAATGTCGGCGAACAGCACCGCCATCTCGGCGCGAGTCTTGAAGCGATGATCGGGCGTGAGCTGCACGCGATCGGTCTCGGCGATCAACCGGCCGCCAGCGATGCAGAGCAGCGCGTCATGCGCCTCGTAGTCGTCGGTCGAGGCGAAATACGGCTCGTTGGTGGCAACCAGCGGCAGGCCCTGCGCATAGGCGATGTCGATCAGGCCGCTTTCGACGCGCCGCTCCCTGTCGATGTTGTGGCGCTGCAATTCGACGTAGAGGCGATCGCCGAACAGATTGGCGAGCCGCTCGCAGCGCGCCGCCGCGAGTTCGGCCAGACCGCCGGACAGCGCCAGCGAGATCGGTCCGTCCGGACCGCCCGTCAGCGCGATCAGACCCTCGGTCTCGCCGTCCAACCAGTCGAACTTGATGAACGGCGCATGGCTGTCGGGCGATTCCAGGAAGGCGCGCGAGTTCAGCCGCATCAGGCTGCGATAGCCGCGCTCCTGGGCGGCGAGCAGCACCACGCGCGACGGAGCCATCGCATTGCGCGCGTTGGGATCCTGGTCGCCGAAATCGACCGCAAGCTCGCAGCCGACGATCGGCTGGATCCCGGAGCCCGCCATCTTGTCGGAGAACTCGAGCGCCCCGAACAGATTGTCGGTGTCGGTCAGCGCCAGCGCCGGCTGATGGTCTTTCTTCGCAAGCTCGGCGAGCTTGGCGATCTTGATCGAGCCCTTGAGCAGCGAATAGGCCGAGTGAACGTGAAGGTGGACAAATCCGGCGCTCGGCATGGTCGCGTGACGGCCTCTTGCAGATGGGAGGGAGCGGTCGCCGCTCCTCGAGGCATCATGCACTCGCGCGGCCGACTCGCATCACAATGGTGGGGTCTCGCGCCGCCAGAGTCCACGCCGGAGCGGCCGCTTCGCCGCGTCGTCCCGCTTTTCCCCAAGGGCACCTTCGAAGAGGAGCACCGGTTTACGAAACCGCCGGGCTAGAGCTGCGGTATGACCTGGGCCCAGATCGCGATCATACCGACGAACAGCGTGATGGACGCCAGTGCAGCCGCCTCTTCCACGAAGATCCTGAACATGGTCTCGCTCCCTTGCTAGAACGTATGAAGAACATTGTTCTCATTTCGTTCACGGAGTCAAGCCTGGCCAGTGACCTCGCAACACAATGGTTAACTAAATGAATTTACACAATAAAAAGCCCCGACGCAAAGGCCGGGGCTTTTGATGAGGGCTCGCAAGGAGCGATCGGTATCAGTAACGGCCGACGAGCGGGCCGCCGAACTTGTAGTTCAGGCGGACGAGACCCATGTCGACGTCCTGGCGGATGCGCTCGGTGCCGCCCAGACCAGCAAAGGTGACATCCTTGTCCGACAGGAAGATGTGGTTGTACTCGACGCCAACCGACCAGTTCGGCGCGAAGCCGTACTCGAGGCCGGCACCGACCGTACCGCCCCAGCGGGTGTCGCTGGTCGAGGCGAGCAGCCCGCCGCCGAGATTGTAGATCTCGTACTTGTCGCTGACCACAGCCGCACCGCCCTTCACGTAGATGAGGACGTTGTTCCAGGCGTAACCGACCTGGCCGGTGATCAGGCCGAACGCATCGATCTTGGTGCGGTTGCGAGTGGCGAACAGCGCGCTGAGATTGTCGCCGGAGAAGTCGGCCCAGTTGCCCTGGCCTTCCACGCCGAACACCCACTGGCCCGACTGCCAGCGATAGCCGATCTGGCCACCGACGGTCCCGCCGGTCGCATCATGCGAGCCTTCGCGACCAACGCCGACGATATCCCAGGTCGCATGCGACGAACCGCCGCCGCCGTTGATGCCGATGTAGAAGCCGCTCCAGTCGTAGATCGCGGCCACCATCGCCGGCGCCTTGGTGTACGGCCGAGCCGCGAGATCGGCAGCCAGCGCCGGTGCAGCTGCGCTGAGCGCGACGAGGCTCACAGCGGCAAGCAACAAATTCTTCTTCATTTCAATCCCATTCCACTTTCGTCGTTAGGCCCCCTGGCCGTGGCGTCGTCATAACAGCGATCGACGGAATTGCTGTAACCGCGACGCAACAGTTCACGCCAAAGCCCCGCCCTTCGTTAATGAAGATTTATCGGAGCGCCGGAAACCCTTTGAAACAAGTGTTTTCGAGAGTTCCAATGTCGGCGAGACCAGATAAACTGCACGCGCGCGTAATATCGTCGCGCGCACGATCGTGTGATTGGAGAATAGAGAAATGCGCGGGCGAATCGCCCTTCCCATTGTCGCCACACTTTCGCTCGCAATCGCCACATTCGCGCTCGCGCTGGATGCAAGCACGCCCGCACGCGCATTTGGTACGCGTCACGCGTTCTGCCTCACGGGTGATGAATGGCCGGGGCTGAGCAATTGCAGGTTCGACACTTACGCTCAGTGTCAGGCAGGCGCATCGGGCCGCGCGCTGACCTGCATCGCCAATCCCTATTTCGGCGGACAGAGTGATGATCCCTACGCCTATCAGAATCGTCCGCGCACGCTGGCGCCCGGCACCTTGTTGTCGCGCTGAGATGCGCCGCGTCTGGCTTGCACTCGTTGCGACCGGCTCCCTCTTCGTGAGCGCGCAGGCGCGCGCACAGACCTATGATCCCACCTATCCGGTCTGCATGCAGATCTACGGCCAGGTGGGTTATTTCGATTGCCGCTACACCTCGCTCGCGCAATGCAGGTTTCTTGCCCTCGGGCGCTCGGCGAGTTGCGTTGCGAACCCGTATTTTTCGCAGCAGAGAGCCGCTCCGCGGTCGAAGCGCTCCGGCTGATTGGTGGCAGACGCAAATGCGCGCTCGTGGAGGGATGCAGTTGCGTTCGAGGATGAAGGTCCTGACGACGGCGGACGCCGCCGCCGACAAGGAGGCCGGAGCATCACCGCTGCGATCCGGCAAATACGAGGTTTAGCGCGGCAGCATCGACGCCGACATGGTCAAGGCCATCCTGGCCTCCCGCTTCCTGCATGTCCGCGAAACCACGACCACGCCCGACAAGACGGACATGACCACGTTCGACGTCGACCTGACGGGCCTCGCGCCGGGCCTGGACGCAGCTCAAGTCATCCTGCGCCTTGTCGGCGCTCAATCCCGTCAGCCCCTGGCCCGCCACGGTGCCGAGCGCCAGCGCAACGCCTCCGGCTGCTGCGGCGCAGTAAGGGCAGCCCGCGCCGGAACGCCAAGCCGGCCCATCGCTCAGAAAGCGGCTGGCGATTCACATAGCCTAATGCGTTCCGCGCCGCAAAACTTCAAAATCCTGTCCGGGATGAGGGCAACACGATGACGATGGATCGCATCGAACGGGCATTCATCGCGACAGCGATGCTGGGTTTCCTGGTGATGCTGGTGGCGATCATATGGATGATGGTGAGCTGACGGGCTACTGCTTGCGACAAGCCTTGTTGCAGGCCCTATCTCGGGATCGCCCTTTGCCTTGCCATGGCTATGTGGCCGACCTGGAGCCGTCTGCTCTAAGCATGATCCGGACCCGAAGGGCCGCGTTAGCGCAAAGTGTGAAGCGGTTTTCCGGTAGGATCTTGCTCCAAGAACAACCTGAAGCGCGATGACGTTTCATCAATCTCATTGCGCTTCAGGCCGGATCGCCCTCCCCGCGAACCGGTTCGACCGCGAGCAGTTCATCGCGGACGCGCTGCGCCCGTGCGATGTGATCGCTGTCGCGCAGTATCTTGAGGGCATCGCGAACCAGACCGCGCGAATAGGACAGGAGCTGCGCGTCGCCCGCGCGGGGGGTGTAGATCATTCGAACCTCATTTGGATCATGAGCGGGTTGCGCAATGGCGCAACGCTGCGCCTTACGTCTTCGGCTTCTCGATCAACCCGGCCAGGCTGCGGACCATCGCTGCGATGTCGATCGGCTTTTCCAACAGCACCACATCGTGAAATTCCGGAGCAATGCTGACCTTGTCGTAGCCCGTCGTGAATACGAATGGCACCTGGCGCGCCCTGAGCTCCTGCGCAATCGGGAAAACCATTTCGCTGCGAATGTTCACGTCGAGCACTGCGCCGTCGAGAACACCGCCGTCTTTGATGATCGGGAGCGCATCGTCGAGCTCGCCGACCGGGCCGGCAATTTCCGCGCCCGCCGACCGCAGCGCCCGGCTGATGTCGTCGGCGAGGAAATACTCATCCTCGACGACGAGGATACGACGTCCGGACAAGAGAGCGCGCCCACGCGACAACGTTGGCGATAGCGCCATGTCTCCTCCAGCACCCAGCAACGGATAGGAACATAGGCCGCAAGGCCGTCTTGATGCAAACGAAGCATTGAATGGCGGGTTCCATGAGCAACCGCGACATCATTGTCGTCGGCGGTTCCTCCGGAGCCACGGCGCCGCTGAAACGGATCCTGGCAGATCTGCATCCGGATGTTCCGGCTGCCGTCTTCATCGTCCTCCACCTTCCCGCGCAGGGCATCGGCATTCTGTCCACTGTCGCCGCGGGCGTCGGCAGGCTCCCCGTGCACCAGGCCCAAGACGGCATGAAGTTCGAGCGCGGCCACGTTTATCTCGGCGCCCCCGACCATCATTTGCTGCTGTCAGGCGATCATATTCGCCTCGGGCGCGGCCCGCGCGAGAACATGGTGCGGCCGGCGATCGACCCGCTGTTCCGCTCGGCTGCCCTGCATCACGGTCCCCGCGTGATCGGAGTGGTGCTGAGTGGATTGCTTTCGGATGGGGCTGCCGGCCTCAACGCGATCAAGCGGTGCGGCGGAATGACGATCGTGCAGGACCCGCTGGAAGCGATCGCAGCGGAGATGCCGCAGCGCGCACTGGAGGCAGCCACCGCCGACCTCTGCGTCCCCGCCGCGCGGCTCGGCGACGTCCTGTCTGAGCTTGCCCGGGAACCGCCCGGGGCCACGCTTCCAATCGCGCCGGATATCCGCCTGGAGGTCGAGATTGCCGCGGGGGAGAGAATTGGCACCGCAACGCTGGCCAACATTGCCGATCCCGCCGCGGTGACCTGTCCCAGCTGCGGCGGGGTTCTTTCCCAGGTGAAGGAGGCCCGTCCGATGCGATTTCGCTGTCAGGTCGGCCACGCCTTTACCGCGGATGCCCTCGCCAAGGAGCAGGAAGGGCAAGTGGATGAAGCGCTGCGGGTCGCTCTCCGGATCATCGAGGAGCGGGCCGAGCTGGTGCATCGCATGGCCGAAGACGGCCGCCGCAGCGGCAGGCCGGCCGTGGCCGAAATGTACGCGCGGCGCGCGGCCGAGTATCGCGAATATGCCGACATGATCCGGCGCGTCGTGCTACAATCGCTCGATCCTCCGATCCAGCGAAGCAAGTGAAAGGCCGATATGGCGGTATCCCTTGCACAGCGCACGCAGCAGCTTCACGACGAGCGGCGCCTTCTGGAGAAGGCCAACCTCGATATCGAGGAAGGCTGGCAGCGCATCCACAGGCAGGAAGATCGGGTGCGGGACCTGCAGGCTGGCGGATATGACTGCCGGCAGGCGGAACGGCTGGTGGAGTTGCTGAAGCAGACCCTGGTGGAATGGGAACGGCACCGCACCCTCATCATTCAGAGGGTGGATTATCTCCAACAGGAGCTGAATCCGGTGCCACCGCTCGCTTAGCGCAAGCCCTGGTCCGCGCCACGATGCAGAGGCCTACGCCTCCCGGATCAGGGCTCGGCCAAGGCCGAACGTTTTCCGCTTTTAGCTGTTGGGATGATGTCGATTTCTGCTATTTGCAGAGACTGGAATCCGTCGGCCCAAGGCAATCAGAGTAGCGGCAACCATGGACGAAGTCGACACGACGGCGGGGGAGCCGGAGCCTCAGGCCAAGGCCCCGCTGATCATTGGCGTCGGAGCGTCGGCCGGCGCAATCGACAGTATCGAGCGGTTCTTCGCCAAGCTGACATTGGCCGACGACCAGGCGATCGTCCTCGTTCTTCAGAATGCCGAGGTGCTCGATAAGGCACGGCTGCGCAAAATCGTCCAGCGCGCCGACGGCGCGCGTCTCGCCGACATCCGCGATGCGATGGCGGTCGAAGGCGGCGCGATCTATCTCAGCCCGGCGGCCATGATCACGACGATCCAGGACGGGCGCTTTGCGGTACGAAAAGCCGAACAGGGCCCGGGAGAGCGGGCCACGATCGACAGCTTCCTGGTTTCGCTCGCCGAGGAGCGTGCCGAGCAGTCGATCGGCGTTCTCTTGAGCGGGACCGGCGGCGACGGCACGCTCGGCGCAGCCACGCTGAAGGACCATGGCGGGCTTGCGATTGCCGAAAGGCTCGCCAGCGAGGAGTCCGACCACCTGGTCGACAGCAACAGGCCCGCGGCGATCGCGGACTACGTCCTGCCGCCCGAGGACATCCCGGAGCACATCCAGGTCTATGCCCGCCATCTCCGAAGGCTGGAGGAGAAGCAAGGCTTCGACGAGGTCCTGGCCGCGGCGGCGAGCTCGCTGTCGCGCATCGCCGACATCCTGCGCAACAAGACCGGCAACGATTTCCACGGCTACAAGCAGAACACCTTCCTGCGCCGCGTGCAGCGGCGCATGCAGGTCGTGCAGCTGGACGAGATCACCGCCTATGTCGACTTCCTGCGCAACGACAAGGATGAGGCCCAGCATCTCTTCAACGACCTCCTGATCGGCGTCACCGAGTTCTTCCGCGACAAGCGCGAGTTCGAGGTGCTGGAGACGCAGATCATCCCGAAGATCTTCGAAGGCAAGACAAACGGCCAGCAGGTTCGCGTCTGGGTGCTGGGCTGCGCCACCGGCGAGGAGGCCTATTCGATCGGCATCCTGCTGCGCGAGCACGTGGCCACTCTCGATTCCGCGCCGCAGGTGCAGATCTTCGCGACCGACATCGACGGCCGGGCGCTCGCAACTGCCCGCGTCGGGCGCTACCGCACCAACATCGAGCAGGACATGTCTCCCGAGCGCCTGGCGCGCTGGTTCGTGCGCGAGGGCGACACCTATTGCGTGGTGAAGGAATTGCGGGAGATGTGCATCTTCTCCCAGCACAACGTGATCAAGGATGCCCCGTTCTCCAAGCTCGATCTCGTCTCCTGCCGCAACCTGCTGATCTATCTCAACGCGGAGCTTCAGAACCGGGTGATCCCGCTGTTCCATTTCGCGCTGCTGCCCGAGCGCTTCCTGTTCCTGGGCAATTCCGAGAACGTGACGCGGCATCCGAAGCTGTTCGCGCCGGTCGATCGTCGCGCCCGGATCTTCAAGAAGCTCGATACCGGCACGCGGCTTCCGCCGGAATTTCCGATCTCGGCCTCGGCAGGGCGTGCGCCGGTCGAGGTGCCGCCGGTCCGCTCGTTCGGGCCGGATGTGGGCCTCGAACGCCGCGCCCAGCGCATCGCCGAGCGCTACGCGCCGGCCTATGTGATCACCGACGACAATTTCCAGATCCTGCATTTCTCCGGCCGCACCGGACGCTACATCGAGCCGACGGCCGGCGCCGCCTCGCTCGATCTGCTCCAGCTGGTGCATCGCGATCTCAGGCTGGAGCTGCGCACCGCGCTCTCCCGCGCCTCGGAAACCAACGAATCTGCCCTTGCCGAGCACGTCCAGCTCGGCGTCAGCGGCCATCGCGTTCTCGTCGACATCACCGTGGAGCCGATCCAGGATGGCGCCGGCGACCATCGTAATTTCGTCGTCTTGTTCAAGGATGGACCGGCGCCCGTCGCCGACGCTCCCGAGAACAATCCGGGCGTGCTGGTGCGGACCGAGCATGTCGAACGTCTCGAAGGCGAATTGCGGGCGACCCGCGAGCGCCTCCAGGCAACGATCGAGGAGCTCGAAAGCACCAACGAGGAGCTGAAATCCTCGAACGAGGAATATCAGTCGCTCAACGAGGAGCTGCAGTCCGCCAATGAGGAGCTGGAGACCTCGCGCGAGGAGCTGCAATCGGTCAACGAGGAATTGACCACCGTCAATGGCGAGCTGGCACACCGGGTTCAGGAGCTGACCCGCGCCACCAGCGACCTCAAGAATTTCCTCGAAAGCACGCAGATTGCGACCGTCTTCCTCGACAACGATCTCCGCGTGATGAATTTCACTCCCGCGATCACGCACATCCTGCATCTGGTCGAGACCGACGTCGGCCGCCCGATCGCCCACATCAAGGCGCGCATTCCGATCGAGGAGCTCTACGAGGACGTGCGCCGCGTGCTGCGCACGCTTGCCAGCGCCGAACGCGAGCTGACCGCGCCCGACAGCGGCACGCGCTACATCGTCCGCATCCTGCCCTATCGCAGCATCGACAATTTCATCGCCGGCGTGGTGATCACCTTCATCGACGTCACCGCGATCACCCGCGCAGAGGAGCGGCAGCGCCTTCTCCTCGCCGAGCTTCAGCACCGCGTTCGCAATACGCTGGGTGTGGTGCGGTCGATCGCGCGCCGCTCCGCGGAGACGAGCTCCACGGTCGAGGAATATGCCGCCCATCTCGACGGGCGCCTCAATGCCTTCGCGCGCACCCAGGCGCTGGTGACACGGGATCCGGAGGGCGGCGTCGATCTCGAATATCTGGTGATCGAGGAGCTGCTGGCCTATAATGCCCACGAGGGCGAGCAGGTGCGCGCGTCCGGGCCAGCGGTGCGTTTCCAGCCGAAGGCTGCAGAGACCTTTGCGCTCGCAATCCACGAGCTTGCGACCAACGCACTCAAATACGGCGCGTTGAGTCAGCCCGGCGGGCGGCTCGAAATCTCGTGGCGTATCGACGGGGCGGTCGCGCCTCCGCAACTGCTGTTCGAATGGCGTGAACGGAGCGGTCCGGCGGTGACACCACCGCCGCGCAAGGGGTTTGGCACCGAGCTTCTGGAGCGCACCCTTGCGTTCGAGTTGAAGGGGCAGACGACCATGTCGTTCAACGCGTCCGGCCTCATGTGCCTGATCGCGATCCCTCTGACCAGGCGCACCTTCCATACGCCGTCGCTGGAGGGATGATGCGCTCTCACGGGGCCGATGGCGGTGTGGCGCAAGCGGTTCTCCGCCGCTTCAACGCCTTGCGCCGGCTGTCCGACGAGGACGCCGCTGCACTGGAGCGTGCCATTGTCGAAGGTTTGTTGCGTGCCGGGCCGGGCGAGGACCTGATCACCGAAAGCGATCCCGTCGACAGCGTCTGCATTGTCCTCTCGGGCTGGCTGCTTCGCCACAAGACGCTGGAGGATGGGCGCCGGCAGATCGTCAATTTCATCCTGCCGGGCGAGACCGGCGACGCCCACGCTTATCTCCTGTCCGCCATCGACCATTCGATCACGACGGCGACGCCAGTTGCTTATGCCGAGATCAAGCGCGCGCGCTTCGAACAGCTGATGGCGGCCCACCGCACGCTGGCCGAAGCCTTCATGTGCGAGACGCTGCTGAACAGCGCGATCCAGCGTGAATGGATCGTCAACCTCGGACGGCGGGCGGCCTTCGAGCGCGTGGCTCATCTGTTCTGCGAAATCTTCGAACGGCTGCGGCCCGTTGGCCTGGTCGACGGCAATTCCTGCGCCCTTCCGGTGACGCAAACGGATCTCGCGGATGCGACCGGCCTCTCGGTGGTTCATCTCAATCGCACGATCCAGGAATTGCGCGCCTCCGGTTTGATCGTCCTGAAGGACCGGACCTTGACGATCGGTGATCTCGAAGCGCTCAAGAACGCGGCAATGTACTCGCCCAACTATCTCAGGCTCTACCGGACGAAGTGAACGATCTCCGGGGTTGAAGCGTCGATGCGACCGCCCAGGATGTTCCCGGATGTTTTCAGAAAGCAGCACTGCCCGACCCTGTTGGATCGAATGTCGCACGGCCCTTGCATTTATTGCGAAAGGAACGAGTGTGCTGCCATTAGCTTTTGTTAAAGCGGATGCATCGGGGAGCTTCTCATGATGAGGCGGATGCGAGGCGCTGACGCCTTCGGGGGAACAGTGCCGCTCATGGAGGACGGAGCGCTCGATCCGCTCGCCATGGACACACGCGCACAGCTTGTGGCGGGGCGGCAGCGATCGGGCCAACAACGCGCGACGTGAAAAGTCGTGGTGCGAACCGCTGGCGAACGGCTGGCGTTGGAGATCAGGATGCCACGCTACTATTTCGATCTTCGGGACGAAGACGAGCTAGCGCTCGACGAGGAAGGTCTCGAGCTTTCCGGCCTCCGCGCTGCCCAGGTCGAGGCCGCCAGGTCATTGGTCGATATGGCGCGAGACGCAGCCTGCTCGTCCGTTCCCGCGAATGGCCAACACCGTATGGCGATCGAGGTCCGCGACGCGAGTGGCCCCGTGATGCAGGTCAAGTTCACTTTCGAGGTCGAGACGCTGAAGCATTGAGACCGCCGCGGGCGGCCGCCGCCGGAAGCCGGCGGTCGCCCCGTGTGTGTCTTCGCGCCTCACATCGGCGTGTAGATCACCAGCTTCAGCGCCGGATCGTCATTGGCCTGAAAGCTGGTGTGCTCGAAGTGCAGCACGCCCTTTGTCGGATGGGTCAGCGTCTTGCGACCCGACAGGGTGCCGTGCACCTCGTGCGCGTCCCACCATTTGACGAATTCGGGACTGCCATCGCGCAGCCGCGCCAGCAATTCCGCAAAAGCCGGATCGCCGGCCCAGACGTCATGGGTGGCGCGAAACATCGCCACCATTCGCTTGGCCACATCGGCCCAGCCCGCGCCGTAGGATTTCCGCGTGCGCTTGTTGGTCATCATCAGGAGCAGCGTGTTGCGATCCTCCTCGGGCAACCGGCCAAATGCGAAGACCTCCTCGGCGGCATCGTTCCAGGCCAGCACGTCCCAGCGCCGCCCGGTGATATAGGCCGGATGCGGCAGGCTCTCGACCATCCGCTGGATCGGCGGCGGCACGATCTCGCGCGTGAACGCGCCCCTCGCACCATCGCGCGCCAGCGCCTTGAGATGCGCGTGCTCGGTCTTCGAGAGGCGTAGCGCGCGGGCCAGCGCGTCGATCGTGCTGACCGACGGACTGATGGTGCGGCCCTGCTCGAGGCGGATGTACCAGTCGACGCCGATGCCGGCGAGTTGGGCGACCTCTTCGCGGCGCAGGCCCGCGGTGCGGCGCCGCCGGCCGACGGGCAGCCCGACGGTCTTCGGCGACAGCTTTTCACGGCGGGACCTCAGGAAGTCGCCGAACTCGACGCGGCGCGGATCGGCCATGATGTCGCTCCCGCGATGGAGGGCCTTGGGGATACTAGGATAATACCAGGCCTTCTTGTCGCTGCAAGGGCGAGGCATAACCCCTCATCCGTCCCTGAGGTAAAACACCATGAAAGCTGCCGTGCTCAAATCCTTCGGCTCGCCGCTCGCGATCGAGACTGCTCCCGATCCGGTGCTCGGCACCGGCGAGGTCGTCATCGACGTCGTCGCCACGCGGGTGCTGTCCTACATGAACGAGGTCTTCAGCGGCGAACGCAACTACGCGCTCGACCTTCCGATCGTTCCCGGTCCGGGGGGCATCGGCCGGGTGCGCGCGATCGGCCCGGATGCGACAAGGCTCGCGGTCGGCGACTGGGTGTTCTGCGACCCGACGGTGCGCTCGCGCGACGACGCCGTGGCGCCCGATATCGCCCTGCAAGGCCTCACCGCCGCCGGTCCCGGCGGCCTGCGCCTGCAACAGCATTTTCGTCACGGCTCGTTCGCCGAGCAGATGCGCGTGCCGACCGAGAACGTCAAACCCCTCGGCACGATCACATCGGAGGAGGCGACACGATGGTGCGCGCTGGGCACGCTGCTGGTGCCCTATGGCGGCTTCCTCGCCGCCAATTTGCAAGCGGGCGAGACCGTGCTGGTCAGCGGCGCCACCGGCAATTTCGGCAGCGCGGCAGTGTCGGTTGCGCTGGCGATGGGAGCGGCCTGCGTGGTCGCGCCCGGGCGCAACGAAAAGATCCTCGCCGACCTCGTCCGCCGCTTCGGCAGCCGCGTGAAGCCGGTCAGGCTCAGTGGGAACGAGGACGCCGACCGCGAAGCGATGAAGCGCACCGCGCCCGGGTCGATCGACTGCGTGTTCGACATCATGCCGCCCTCGGTGAGCCCGACTGTGGTGCGCGCGGCGATCATGACGGCGCGCGCCTATGGCCGCGTCGTGCTGATGGGCGGCGTCGGCATGGCCGGCGGCGCTGGACTCGAGCTGCCCTACCCCTGGATCATGCGTAATTGCATCAGCATCCACGGCGTCTGGATGTATCCGCCGGACGCGGCCGCGCGCCTGATCGCGCTGGTGCGCTCGGGGCTGCTGCGGCTGGAGGAATACCAGACCACGGCCTTTGACCTCGACCATGCCAACGATGCCGTGGCGCATGCCGCGGCCAATGGCGGGCCGTTCAGATTGACGGTGATCAGGCCGTAAGAGACACCCGCCCGGCGATGCGCCGTCGGCGCCGTTTTGCCCGGCCCATCAAACGCCTGGCAGGCGTCGGGCCGGCACTGGCGGAAACAGCCCGGCTACTGTGCATGGGGTTGTTTTCGCAGTATTCTTATTCGAGCTCGACCACGTGGCCGTTCGACAGCGAGACCCGTCGGTCCATGCGGCCGGCGAGTTCCATGTTGTGGGTCGCGATCAGCATGGAAACGTGGGTCGCCTTGACCAGCTGCATCAGGGCCTGGAACACGTGCTCGGCGGTGCCGGGGTCGAGATTGCCGGTCGGCTCGTCCGCGAACAGCACCCGCGGCGCGTTCGCGACCGCGCGCGCGATGGCGACGCGCTGCTGCTCGCCGCCCGACAGCTCTGCGGGTCGATGGGTGATGCGGTCGCCGAGGCCGAGATAGCCGAGGATCTCCTTGGCGCGCTTGACGCTCTCGGACTTCTTCAAGCCGCGGATCATCTGCGGCATCATCACGTTCTCCAGCGCCGAGAACTCCGGCAGCAGCCGGTGCGACTGGTAGACGAAGCCGATGTCGGTGCGGCGGAGCTGGGTGCGCTCGATATCGGGCAGCTGCGAGGTCGGCGCGCCGTTGACATAGACCTCGCCGGAATCCGGTGCTTCGAGCAGCCCGGCAATGTGCAGCAGCGTCGACTTGCCCGAGCCCGAGGGCGCCACCAGCGCGACCGACTGTCCCGCCCACAGCGCGAGCTTGGCGCCGTCGAGGATCGTCAGCGGCACCTCGCCCTGCAAGTACTGCCGCTTGATCTCGTGGAGATAAATGACCGGTACATCGTCAGCCCCCTGCTGCTGCTCCATCAGGCCCTCACTCGTACCGGAGCGCTTCGACGGGGTCGAGGCGCGCGGCGCGCCAGGACGGATACAGCGTCGCCAGGAACGACAGCGTCAGCGCCATGATGACGACAGCCGTGGTCTCGCCGATGTCGATCTCGGCGGGCAGCTTCGACAGGAAGTAGAGCTCCGGCGAGAACAGCTCGGTACTGGTCAGCCAGGAGAGGAATTGCCTGATGGATTCGATGTTGAGGCAGATCACGAGGCCGACGACGAATCCGACCAGCGTGCCGACCACGCCGATCGAGGCGCCCGTGATCAGGAAGATGCGCATGATCGAGCCCTGCGAGGCGCCCATTGTGCGCAGGATCGCGATGTCGCTGCCCTTGTCCTTCACCAGCATGATCAGGCCCGACACGATGTTGAGCGCTGCGACCAGCACGATCATGGTCAGGATCAGGAACATCACGTTGCGCTCGACCTGGAGCGCGTTGAAGAAGGTCGAATTGCGCTGCCGCCAGTCGACCAGGAACACCGGCCGCCCCGCCGCCTCCGTCACGGCCTGGCGGAAGGCAACGATCTGATCGGGATTGGTGGTGAACACCTCGATCGAGGTGACGTCGTTGCTGCGGTTGAAATAGGCCTGTGCCTCCGCGAGGGGCATGAATACGAAGCCGAGATCGTATTCGGACATGCCGATCTCGAACACGGCGACGATCTTGTAGGGTTTGATGCGCGGCGTCGTGCCCATGGGCGTGACCGCGCCCTTCGGCGCCACCAGCGTGATGCTGTCGCCGGCATGCAGCGACAGCTGGTCGGCGAGGCGCCGGCCGATCGCGACGCCCTGCCCCTCGTCGAAACCTTCGAGCGAGCCCTGCTTGATGTTCTTGGCGATCGAGGTGAGGTTGTTGAGATCATCGGAGCGGATGCCGCGCACCAGGACGCCCGAGGCGTTCCACGGCGAGGACGCCAGCGCCTGGCCGTCCACCACGGGTGCGGCGAGCCGGATACCTTTCACCTGGCTGAGGCGGTCGGCGACGTCCTTCCAGTCGGTCAGCGGCGACTCCAGCGGCTGCACCAGGATGTGGCCGTTCAGGCCCAGGATCTTGTCCAGCAGCTCCTTGCGGAAGCCGTTCATGACGGCCATGACGATGATCAGCGTCGCCACGCCCAGCATGATGCCGAGGAACGAGAACCCGGCGATGACCGAGATGAATCCCTCCTTGCGGCGCGCCCGCAGGTAGCGCGCCGACAGCATCCACTCGAATGGCGCGAAAGGCGCGGTTTGCACGGTTTCAGTCATGGTGTCGTCCATCGCTCGATAATCCCATGATTCGGGGTCAATTGTGGCCGGATTGGCGGCCGCGATATCGGGCGATGAACAATATTCAGCCGACCAGCCGGGCGACCGCGTCCGCAGGCGACATGGTCTCGCGGGAGCCGTCACTGCGCCGCTTGATCTCGACCTTGGCGTCGGCGAGCCCCTTCGGCCCGATCATGATCTGCCAGGGGATGCCGATCAGGTCGGCGGCGGCGAATTTGGCGCCGGCGCGCTGGTCGGTGTCGTCGTAGAGCACGTCGACGCCCTTGGCCTGGAGCTCGGCATAGAGCTTTTCGCAGGCCGCATCGACGGCGGCATCGCCCTGCTTGAGGTTGAGCACCACCGCGCGGAACGGGGCGACGGCCTCGGGCCATTTGATGCCGGCATCGTCATGGCAGGCCTCGATGATGGCACCCAGCAGGCGCGAGACGCCGACGCCGTAGGAGCCGCCATGGATCGGCACGTCGACACCATCAGGACCCGCCACCAAGGCCTTCATGGGCTCGGAATATTTGGTGCCGAAGTAGAAGATCTGGCCGACCTCGATGCCGCGGGTGTTCACCCGCTTGTCCGCGGGCACTTCCTGTTCGAACCGCGCAGCATCGTGAACGTCTTCCGTCGCGGCATACACCGAGGTCCATTGCTTGATGATCGGCGTCAGGTCGCTGTCGTAATCGACGTCCTCGCCGGGCACCGGCAGGTCCAGCACGTCGCGATTGATGAACACGCCGGATTCGCCGGTCTCGGCGAGCACGATGAACTCGTGGCTGAGATCGCCGCCGATCGGGCCGGTCTCGGCGCGCATCGGGATCGCCTTCAGCCCCATCCGCGCGAAGGTGCGCAAATAGGCGACGAACATCTTGTTGTAGGCAACGCGCGCCGCCGCTTCATTGAGGTCGAACGAATAGGCGTCCTTCATCAGGAACTCGCGGCCGCGCATCACGCCGAAACGCGGACGCTGCTCGTCGCGAAATTTCCATTGGATATGATAGAGATTCAGCGGCAGGTTCTTGTAGGACTTCACGTAGGCGCGGAAGATCTCGGTGATCATTTCCTCGTTGGTCGGCCCATACAGCAGCTCGCGCTTGTGGCGGTCGGCGATGCGCAGCATCTCCGGGCCGTAGGCGTCGTAGCGGCCGCTCTCGCGCCAGAGGTCGGCGAGTTGGAGTGTCGGCATCAGCACCTCGATCGCCCCGGAGCGGTCCTGCTCCTCGCGCACGATCTGCTCGATCTTCTTCAGCACGCGAAAGCCGAGCGGCAGCCAGGCATAGATGCCGGCGGCCTCCTGCCGGATCATGCCGGCGCGCAGCATCAGCCGATGCGAGACGATCTCCGCCTCTTTCGGATTTTCCTTCAGGATGGGCAGAAAGAATCGCGACAACCGCATGGCAATACTCTGGGAATCAGTGAGGGGTTGCAGTGAAACCGGATTAAGAGCGAAAATACAAGACCGGGAATGAGGAAAAGCCGCTAAGGCGGCGGAATTCCTGTCATTTTTCCGTTGCCGTCAAGTTTAGCTTGAATCTCAGCCTCACCCGTTACGGCGGCGCCACCTCGAGTTCGTCCTCGAGCGTGACCTGCTCGAAATCGGTCACCAGCGCATCTATCCGAACATGCCAGCGGCCGCCGAAGGGCAGCTCGACCTTGCGCACATGCCAGTAGCCGTCCTGCCCGAGCGAGGCGCCGCGCGCCATCGGCTCGATGCCCCGTTCCGGCAGGTTGAGCGTCAGGGTCACCTGCTTGGCCGTCAGCGGCATCCCCTCGCCGGTCATGAGCTGGAGCACGAAGTCGTCGACTCCAACCTTGCCCGGGGAGACCAGTACCTGGAACATCGCCTTGTCGGTGTGGATGTGGAGCGCCAGCGGCGTCTCGGGGACAATGGTCCGCGGCGGCGGCGTGAAGCGCCAGCCGGCGACAAGCGCGAAGATGCCGAGCGCGATCCCGCATTCGAGCAGGATCGAGCGTCTGAGCGCGGGCGCGGCTTTGTGGTCCCGCGCCAGGGCCGATGTCAGCCGGAACCGATTGAGCGCGGCAAGCGCCAGCAGCAGGACGGCGAGACCAAGCTTGATCGAGAGGATCGCCCCGTAGCGCGTGTCGATCAGCGCGGATGGCCTTTCGAGCTGAACGATGGCGAGACCGAGGCCGGTCAACGCCAACACACCGACGGCCAGCACGGCAATCCGCGAAAAGCGGTTCACGACCGGTAGCGCCGCAGTCGCCGGCTTCGACACCAGCGCGGCGAGCGGCGCGAGGGCTCCGGTCCAGAAGGCAACGCCGAGACCGTGGAGGAAGACGGCCGGACGCGTCAGCACCTCGGGCGGTGCCGTCGCTGCGTGCCCGGTCATGGCGAGCGACAGGCCAATGCCGATGAATGCGATCATCGCAAAGGCGCGCGCGTACCACGCGCTGCGCAGCGCCATGATCGCGAGCAGCATCGCCGCGATCGCCACGAGCAGCGCGGGGCCGGCGCTGGTCGCGAATGCGACATTCCACGGAGCAGCCGTCACGAGCGCCGCCGGCGGCAGCCCGAGAAGATCGAGGCCCAGCGCACCGAGGGACGCAACCGCGCCCGGAATGCCGATGAGGAGCGCCACGAAAGGCACTGTCGTGCCCGTCATCGACCACGCGAGCCACCGCGCGAAAAACACGCCGCCGACGCCGACGAACAGGCCGAGATAGAGACCGATCCGCGCCAGCCAGATCAGCGCGCTCAATCCGCCGGCCGCACCGGCAGGCGGCTTCGTTGCGGTCGGAGCGCCGACCGAGAAGATCACCGATCCCGCGACGGGATGGCCGTCCTGCGAGATCACGCGATAACTGACCACGGCCGTGCCTTTCGGCAGGTCCGGCGGGATCACAATCGAAATGATCTCGCCCGATGCGTCGATGCGCGCGTCCTCCCGTTCCTTGCCCGCACCATCGATCAGCAGAATTGCGCCCGACGTCACCGCCTCGTTGAAGCGCAGCTCCACCGCCTTCGGTGCGGCCTTCAAGATGCTGCCGCTCGCCGGATCGACCGAGACGAGCGCGGCATGCGCCATGGCGTCGGTCGCGAAGCCGACGATCAGAACCAGCGTCGCGAGCGCGGCGAAGAGGCGCATCAGGGTTTTGGCAGCAGCTTCACCCCGGGCGCCGGCGACTTGCTCTCATGCGAATCCCCTGCCCCTTCCCCCGGGATTTCAATCCAGCGGCTGACGCCGGTCTCGCATTCCTGCACAACCGGGAAATACAGCGTCGTGTTCGGCTTGAGCGTGTCGGTCAGCACCGTGTGCATGACGAACTCGTCATAGTTCTTGTCTGACAGCTTGCCGCCGGACCATGCGACCTCCTTGACGCCGGAGGAGAGCTTATTGCCGTGATAGTCGTACTCGGCGGCGTATTTGCCTTCGACGACGTCGATGGTCCAGCCCGGCTTCGGCATCGGCTTCACCGCGATCACCCCTTCCGGGACCTGCACGCGGATTTTGACGGTCGGCGAGCCCGCGCAGCCGTGCGGGACCGCAAACACGGCCTTGTAGGACGCTCCGACTTTGGCCTGCTTGCTCTCCAGAAAAACATGAGCCGCCGCAGGCGATGCGGCGAACAAGCCAGCAAAAATGAGCCAAGACATTTTCAGCATCTTCGTTCTCCCGGAAACGAGATCATGCTCGTCACATTTTCATTCCCGAATGGTCGTGCATCTTCTTCTGCCCGCCATCGCCCGGCCCCTGCGCGCCTACGGCCTGCACATCGAGAGACACGGCGACCTTGCCGGCCTTCTCGAACTGAAGCGTCAGCGGAACCTTGTCGCCCTGCTTGAACGCCCCCTTCAGCTCCTGCAGCATCAAATGATTGCCGCCGGGCGCCAGCTTCACGGTCTTGCCGGGATCGATCACCAGCCCCTTGTCGAGCGGACGCATCTTCATCACGCCATTGTCCATCGCCATCTCGTGAACCTCGGCCTTGCCCGCGATCTCGGCGGAAACGCTGACCAGTCTGTCCGCGGCCGTCCCCTTGTTCTCGATGGTCAGATAGCCGCCCGCGACCTTGGCGCCGCCCGGCGTCGCCCGGCTCCAGGCCTGCGAGATGACGAGATCGCCAGCCTTGACGTCCTCGGCGCGCACCGGGGCTGCGAACATTGCGGCGGAGAGCGCCACGAGCGCGAAGATGCGTGAGAACTTGTTCATGTCGTTTGCCTTTCTTGTCGTCAACATCGCCCCACCCGTCAGAACGTGTACTTGGCGGCGAGAACGAAGGTTCGCCCCGGGAATGGATGGAACAGGAAATACTGCTCGTCGAAGAGATTATCGATGCCGAAGTCGAATGCGAAGTTCTTCGTCGCGTTGTAGTGCACCTTCAAGTCCACAACGAGGAAGTTGTCGAACGCACCATAGACGTGGGAGACGCGATCGGTGTTGTCCAGCGTCGAATACTGCTTGCCGCTGTAACGTGCGGCGACCGTGTAGGCCCAGCTGTCGTTCGGCCGGTAGGTCACGCCGAACTTGGCGCGCCAGTCGGGCACGAAGGGGACGCGCTTGCCGATCACGGTCGTGGGCAGGTTCGTCAAGGGATCAAATCCCGCCCAGCCCGCGTCAGCCAGGATACGCGAGTCGACATAGGTCACGCTGCCGAACAGCTGTAGACCGCTGACCAGAACATTGTCCTTGTCGGCGGACAACTCGATTCCCTGCAACCTGATCGCATCAACGTTGCTGATCACTGTCGTCGGCGTTTGCACCTTCGTGACCGGGTTGGTGACGAGGTTGGTCTGAGAAATGATCGCATGATCGGTGTGCTCCCGGAACAGAGTCAACCGGACGCGGCCGTCGCTCCATGTGCGCTCGATGTTCAGCTCGCCCGTAAGATCCTGCTCGGGCAAGAGGTTGGGATTGGCGATCGTCGCCACGCCGCCGACCGTCAGGTTCTGATAGAGCTCCATGACGGTCGGGTAACGATAGGCCTGCCCGAAGTTTGCCGTGACATTCCAGTCCTTGTTCGGGTCAAAGGACAGCGAGGCTTTCGGTGAAAAATTCGTCGAGGCGAGTTGCGGTTGTTGGACCGCCGCGGTCGATGTAATCGCGCCGGCAGCGCTCGTCGCGGTGCTGATATTGAAGCCGTCCTGGGCTCGCCAGGTCTCGAATCGTCCACCGAGCGTGAGCTTCAGATTTGGAAGGATTCTCCAGGCATCCTGAAGCCAGATTGCACCGGTGCGGGTCTCACCTTGCCCTTGCGAATAGAGCGTGCCCGTCCCGGTGTCTGCCGTCGCATACCACACCGACGACGCATAGACCGGACTTTCGAGGCGGTAACGATCACCATGCAGGCCAAAGCTGACCTCGTGCGGTCCGTCGTAACCGAACGGCCGCCAGATTCCCCTGGCATCGGCATTCTGCCAGTTGGTGCCGTCCATCCTCGTGATCTTCCCGTTCTGGGAATAGCCGACGCCCGTTGGCGTGACGGTGAACGGATTGAGCTGGATGTCCTGGAGATAGTTGTAGCTCGAAGCCGAAAGGTCGAAATCGTAGGTGCCCTTGGTGTCGCTCTTGATCGCGACGGCATTGCTGACGTGGGTTTGGTCCCATACGTATTTGCCCGTGGCAAATCCCGACAGGCCCGCAAATGTCGGAGCGCTGGTCGCAGCGGATCTCAAGTAGGTCTGGGGATCGGAGACCTGGTGGTTGTTCCAGATCCCGAACGAATAGGTCGCCTGGACCTGCGCCGTCAGGTCATAGGCGACGCGGACGTTACCGGACGTCTGCTGTGAATGCGCGAGGATGCCGGTACCAACCACGTTGGCCGGGATGCCCTGCTTGTTCAGCGCGGGAAACGCACCGGTCGTACCAGCCGGGATGCCGCCGCTCGTCGTATAGGTGAGCGGCTGCTGGTAGCTGTCGAGATAGTTGGCGCTGACGAGCCAGGACAGCTGGCCCTCGCGATTGCCGGCGGCCGCGCTGGTCTGGCTGGCCACGTAGGTGTCCTTGGTGCCGTATTGATTCCACGGCATCACCGAGACTGTTTCCTTGGCGGCCGCAAACGGCTTGTCGGGCATCCTTGACGAGATCAGCAGCACGCCGCCGATCGAGTTGCCGGGATAGGCGGCCGCGAACGGACCGTTGAGGTAGTCGATCCGACCAATCGCTTCCGGCGAGATCAAGTTCCACTTCGGCGAGGCATTGGTGTTGTTGTTGCCGATCAGCGCCGAGATCAGGAGATCGTCGTAGTAGATCAATGTCCGCGAGCTGGAATTGAGGCCCCAGCTTCGCGTCGCGAGCACGGCATTGTTGTCCCCGTCATTGCGCTTCCGGACGAACAAGCTCGGCATGTATTTGACGGCATCCTCGGGGTCTTTGAGATTGATCGTCTCATCGACCTCCTTTGCCGTGACGCTGAAGGAGCGCTGTGGCAATTGATAGCGCGTCACAGCAGCCGGCGGCTCCAGCGACGGCCGGATGCTGCCAGCCCCCTGCTCGGACGCGATGACGGCAGCCGCGCGCACGGGGGCGGGCTTTGCCGACCGATTCCGGGCGACAGTCGTCTGCACCGACGGTTTGCGCGGGTTCGGCTTCACGGCGGCGGGCGCAACGACGGTGACCGGCGGCAGCACGGCGTCGCCGCTCTGGGCGAAAACTCCGCTCGACGACGCAAGCAGCGCCGCCTGGATGGCGACGACGCTCACGCCGCGAGGGGCATGGCAACGTAACATGGGGTATTCCTGACGCCGGCTTTCTTCCCGGCTGTTCGACAGCATCGATCGCCAGCGGACGGACCGCGGCAATCACGAGGGTGGTCAGGAAAAGTGCGGGGGTGCGCGCGCCCGGGCGTTTGAGCCCCGATGGCTTGCAAGAGCGGATGCGTCCGCTCGATGCCACGCCACGCGTTCAGCGTAGCGGAGGGGAATGGCGAACGCTGTCTGCGGCGGCGAATCGAGCGAAGCGTTTGCCTGCGCTAGACAGCAGAGGGCACAGGTGCCGGCATGCGCAGTCGGCGAGCCGGTCCGATCGTTCAGGCCACCCTGGTCGCCCGTGCTATGGCAGATGACGGCGGCGGACAGCGGATCGGCCACGGGTTGCCCTGCCGCGAGACAAGCGGCAATCGGCGCCAGCACCTGCATCACCAAAGCAAGCAGGACCAGAGGTAGGAATTTTTGCAGCCGTGCGCGCATCCGCCGAACCATTTGTTCGTGCGCTAACTAAACACCGCGCCGGCACCCAAGTCGAGGCCAGTTCCGCCGCCGGCTGGGTCCCGCGCAAATTTCCTCAAATCTGAGATCGGGACCCGCCGCCGAGGGGCGGGATCCGCCAATTGAGGCAGCCAAGCAACCCGCCCATCCACAGATTTCTCATATATGTCATATGGTTAGATGGCCAAAAGCCCGATCATTTCGTTAGCTGCTCTTATTTTGAACAATCGTTGCCGAAAATGATGACAAGTGAGAAAAGTTGATCTAGCATCCTCTTGCTCAGGCGCCGACCGCGAGGTCGAGGCCTGGTGGTCCAAGTCTCGGGAGGAGCCCCTGGCGCGCAAAATGCAGCGTCGCCCCGTCAATCAAGATCAAATCTTAAGATCGGGGATAATAGGGTCGACACAATTTTTGAGCGGGGCCAGGGCCCCGCTCTTTTTTTGCCCACATGGCTTCAAAGCCGATGAATGCTTCCCCCAATCCGATCGAGCAGAGTTTGGGATCGCGGCACGGGCTGCGCTGATCTCACGCCGCTCGCAGATTGAGTGCCAACAACTCTTGTGAGAGACTTTCGGACATCGGTCGCGCAGGCAATGACGCGCCGACGACAAGATATATGGGAGCGAGCGATGTCCGGGACGAAAGATTTCTCGACGACGAGGCGCGATCTTCTTCAGGCGGCGGCGGCCGCCGGCGCCGGGGCTGCCCTGTTCGGCAGCATGGGCATAAATCCAGCACTGGCCGCCGAAGTCGGACGCAGCGAGAAGCCGCTGAAGGCGGCATTCTCCAACGCCGGCCTTCAGGCCACCTGGTGCGCGCAAGGCAAGCAGGCGGCGGAATTCTGGGGCAAGCTGTTCAACGTCGAAGTCACCTGGTTCGACGGCCAGCTCGATGCGGTGAAGCAGCGCGCGGCGATCGACAACATGGCGTCCCAGAAATGGGACTTCGTCGCGATCCAGGCGTTCGGCATCGGCACCCTCACCCAGCCGGTGCAGAAGATGATCGACGCCGGCACGCCCGTGATCGACATGGACACGCTGATCGCGCCGCTGGACCAGATCAACGTCCACTCCTTCCTTGCCCCCGACAACGAGTTCATGGGCGCCTCGGTGACGCAGGCGCTGTGCAACGCCATGGGCGGCAAGGGCAAGATCATCATGACGCAAGGTGCGCTCGGACATACCGGCGCGCAAGGACGGGCCAAGGGCTTCAACTCGGTCGTCAAGCAGTTCCCGGGGATCGAGGTGCTCGACACCCAGCCGGCCGACTGGGACGTGTCGAAGACCGCTCGCCTCTGGGAAACATACCTCACGAAATATCCGCAGATCGATGCGGCGTTCTTCCACAATGACGACATGGCGCTTGCGGCGGCCAACATCATGAAGGCGCGGGGCCGCACCAACATCCTGATCGGCGGCGTCGACGCCATGCCGCCGGCGATCCAGGCGGTGAGCGAAGGTCGCATGTTCGCAACCGTGCGCAATCCGTCCTGCCGCATCCACGGCGGCGCCATCATCGCAGGCGTCTCCGCCGTGGTCGGCGGCGAGAAGAGCGGACAGGGCATTCCCAAGAACGTCGTCACGGACGGCCCCGTGGTGACCAAGGCCAACGCCGCCGGGATGCAGTGGATGCAGGATCACTTCCTGATCTGAGTCTCCAAGATCTGATCTTTCATGCCTGAGGTGCGTTCGCCCATCCTGGAACTGCAGGGCATCACGAAGAGCTTCGGCGGCGTCGAAGCGCTTCGTGGTGTCGACTTCGCGCTTCTTCCCGGCGAGATCCACGGTCTCGTCGGCGAGAACGGCGCCGGCAAAAGCACCCTGATGAAGATCATCGCCGGCGTGCACACCGAGTTCTCCGGCCGTTTCCTGATCGACGGCAAGGAGACGCATTTTCGTTCGGCCCGCGATGCGCATGCGTCCGGCATCGCGATGGTGCATCAGGAGCTCTCCGTCGCCCCCGATCTCACGGTCGCCGAGAACGTCTTCCTCGGCAACCAGCCGACCAACGCCCTCGGCCTCGTGCAATGGCGGCGGATGGCGCGCGAGGCCGGCGAGCAGCTCGCCCGTTTCGGCATCGACGTCGATCCGATGACCCGGCTCGGCGATCTCCCGATCGGGCTGCAGCAGCTGATCGAGATCGCGCGCGTGCTGTTCTCCGGCGCGCGCATCGTCATCCTGGACGAGCCGACCTCCGCCCTCTCCCCGCCCGAGGTCGAACGCCTGTTCACGACGCTCAGGCGGCTGCGCGAGGAAGGCACCGCCATCGTCTTCATCTCGCATTTCATCGAGGACATCCTGCTTGTGTCCGACACCGTGACCGTGTTCCGCAACGGGCGGAAGGTCGCGGAGACCGCGAGCGCGGCGACCAGCAAGGGCGCGCTGATCGAGGCCATGATCGGCCGCGGCGGCGAGGCGATCGAGCACAGCTACTCCGACGATCTGATGCTGCCCCAGCCGAGCGATAGTGCAGTGGTCCTGAAGGCTGACCAGCTCTCGCTCTCACGCAGCCTGAAGGACGTCTCCTTCGAGGCGCGCGCCGGCGAGGTGCTCGGCATCTACGGCTTCATGGGCTGCGGCCAGCAGGAGCTCTCGCGCATCCTGTTCGGCAAGCTAAGGCCGGACAGCGGAACGCTGGCGGTCGAGGGTACGCCAAAGACCTTCGCCAGCACGGCGGCGGCGCGGCGCGCCGGCGTGGCGCTGGTGCCGGAGAGCCGGCGCGACATGCTGTTTCACCAGGAGCCGGTCTACAAGAACATCTCGATCAGCATTCTCGACCGCATCTCCTCCCTGCTGCTCAAGCCGGCACAGGAGCGCGACATCGCGAAGCGGCAGGTCGAGCAGTTGCAGATCAGGCCGCCCGTCGTCGGCCTCGAGCTCGGCATGCTCTCCGGCGGCAACCAGCAGAAGGTCGCGCTGGCAAAATGGCTGACCTACCCGCCAAAACTGCTCGTGTTGTGCGAGCCGACCCGCGGCATGGACGTCGGCGCCAAGAACGATGTCATCAACATCGTCCGCGACCTCCGCGCCAGGGGGCTCGCGATCATCGTGCTGTCGACCGAGCCGGAAACGGTGCTGTCGCTGGCCGACCGCATCCTCGTGCTCAAGCGCGGCGCATTGGTGCGGGAGTTCAAGAACGAGCCGGTCAGCAAGGATCGCCTGCTGGAAGCGGCGTGACGGAGAAGCACAATGGCGAGCAGTGAGACGGCTTTCGCGACCGGGCGACGCGCGCGAGGCCCTGCGCCCTTCCTGCGCTCGCAGATGCGCAACATCGCGCCGTTCCTGACGCTGATCTTTCTCTCCGCCTTCTTCGCCTTCGCCAGCCCCTCCTTCGCGACGCTCGACAACCTCGGCAATATCCTGACCCAGGTGTCGGTGACAGGCATCATCGCCGTCGGCCTCACCTTCGTGATCCTCTGCGCCGAGATCGACCTGTCGATCGCGAGCATTGCCAACGTCACCGGCATCGCGGTCGCCTATTTCACGCTGCAGGAATCCTACGTCAACATCGCCAACATTCCCCTGCCAGGCGCGGTCGCGATCATCCTGTCCATCCTGCTTTGCGCCCTGCTCGGCCTCGTCAATGCGCTGGGACTGACCGTGATCGGCATTCCCTCCTTCATCATGACGCTGGCGATGATGCAGATCGCGGCCGGCATCTCGGCGCTGCTGGTGCGCGGCCAGATCGCCTACAAAGTCCCGGGCCTGATCACGACGCTCGGCTCGGGATCGATCGGCGGCATCCCGTGGATCGTCATCGTCGCCGCCATCATGCTGCTCGGTGGGCACCTCGTGCTGACCTACACGCGCTTCGGCCGTTACGTCTACATGGTCGGCGGCAATCGCGAGGCAGCCGAATATTCCGGCCTCAACGTCAAGCTCATCCTGGGTGCGGTGATGGTGATCTCCGCGGTCTGCTCCGGCATCGGCGGCATGCTCGGTGTTGCCCATTTCGGCAGCGCGCAGCAGAACGAGTTCGACACGTACCTGCTCGACTCCATCGCTGCCGTCGTCGTCGGCGGCACCAGCCTGTTCGGCGGCCGCGGCGGCATCGGCAACACCATCGTCGGGCTGTTCGTGCTCGGCGTGCTCAACAACGGCCTCGACCACGTCAACATCGACAGCTTTTTGAAGATCCTGATCCGCGGGCTGATCCTGCTGGCCGCGCTGATCATCAACGTCTACGCCCAGCGCTTGAGGGAAAAAGCGGCGGAGTAGACGGCGCTCGAAACATAAAGTGCGAAAACAACCCCATGCACAGTAGAAACTGTGTGGGAGTTCAGCCGTTTACCGAGCCCGCCATGGCGCGAGCGCGACTGCACCAAAAAATTGCGACGCGTCGGGCAAAACAGGGGTAGGATGTCATCATCGGCAGCCGGCTCGAAAAGGCCGGTCCATCCACGGTCATTGCGAGCGTAGCGAAGCAATCCAGAGTGTTTCCGCGGAGGGATTCTGGATTGCTTCGCTGCGCTCGCAATGACGATGTGGCGGCAGGAGTAAGGCCGCCTCAGTTGGCGGCCTCTTTCATTCAGCCAAGAGCCGACTTCCGCTTTTGAGCCCTTAACGGACCCATGGACGCTGTAGTGGATTTGTCTGCGGCTGACCCAACTGAGACATTGGCGCGAGGCTTCTTCCCCGCGTCTTGTGTTCAGGACCACGGCGGCTCTTCGCTCTTCCCGACCGCCTCGTGGTGGGTCGTGACACCCGCCGAACGCAAGCCGGTCAGCAATACGGTTCGCACGGAGGCCGGATCGAATCCGATATCCTTGGCGTTTGGCGGATGTGCTTCGCTGCCCTTCAATCGGAGCGCCAAGTGCAATTGCTCGCAAAGGTGCTGAACGACGAGATTGACCTGATCGTCAGTCATGATCTGCCTTTCCTGCTACATTTTGCTCGCGAACGTAGTAGCACACATGAAAATGGGGCGGTACGCGATTGGACCTCGCCAAGGATCAACCCCACGCGATTGCCCATGGGCGGGCTCAAAAAATCGTCCGCCCGTCAGGGCAACCGAAAGTGACTGGCGGGCCACTAGAATAGAGCGTCGCTCTTGTCCGCGACGGACGCGCCTTCCATCCTTAACGATGCCCGCCCTCGGTCGAAGCCAATTGCGTCCGTCCCGCAATCTCGTCCGCCCGCCAGCATCGCACCGCATGCCCGTCGGCTCGCGTCTCCAGCAACGGCCCTGGCTCGTGGCGGCACACGTCCACAGCATAACGGCAGCGCGGGCTGAAGGCGCAGCCATTCGGCGGATTGAGCGGGTTGGGAAGGTCGCCGCCTGTGGTCGCCAGGGGTGCATGGCGCAGCGGATCGGGGATCGCGGAGATCAGGGCTTGCGTATAGGGGTGCGCGGGGCGCTCGAAGATCTCGCGCCAGTCGCCATTCTCGACGATGCGGCCGAGATACATCACCGCGACGCGGTCGCTCATGTGCTCGACGACGCCGAGGTCGTGGCTGATCATGATGTAGGACAGGCCGAGCGTGTCCTTCAGTTCCAGCAGCAGATTGATGATCTGGGCGCGGATCGAGACGTCGAGCGCCGAGACCGGCTCGTCGCAGATGACGATTTTGGGATTGAGGATCAGCGCGCGCGCGATGCCGATGCGCTGGCGCTGGCCGCCGGAGAATTCATGCGGGTAGCGGTCGGCCTGCTCGGGGCGCAGGCCCACATGCTTGAGCATGGTCGCGACGCGGTCCTCGATCTCGCTCTTCGCGGTCACGCCATGCACACGCAGGGGATCCTCGAGCGTGCGGCGCACGGTCTGGCGCGGATTGAGCGAGGCGTAAGGATCCTGAAACACGATCTGCACGGTACGCGCCAGGGCCTTGCGATCGGCGGACCGGCTGTCCGTCACGACCTCCCGCCCGTCCACCACGACCCGGCCGCGCGTCGGCTTCAACAGGCCAAGGATCGACAGGGCGACCGTCGACTTGCCCGAGCCGGACTCGCCGACGAGGCCGAGGCACTCCCCTCGCCTCAAGCTGAGATCGACGCCGTCGACCGCACGGAGCAGCCGCCGCTCGCGACCGAACAAGCCGCCGCCGAGCGGAAAATGAACCGCGAGATCCTCGACCCTGACGATGAGATCGTCGTCCGGCTTCCGCTGCGGCTCATGCATGGTGGTAACACCTGACGAAACCGCCGGCCTCGAGGACATCCGTCTGAGGCGCGACCGTCCGGCAGATGTCGGTCGCCCGCGCGCAGCGCGGATTGAACCGGCAGCCGTCCGGAAAACCGGTGATCGCCGGGACGACGCCCGCGATTTCCTTGAGCCGGGTACGGCCAAGCGCGGCGCGGCTGCCCAGCCGCGGCAGCGAAGCGACGAGGCCCTCCGTATAGGGGTGCGACGGCGCACGGAAGATATCGGCCGAGCCACGCTCCTCGACGATGCGGCCGGCATACATGACGGCGACGCGGCGACAGACATTGGCGACGAGGCCGAGATCGTGGCTGATCATCAGGATCGCCGTTCCCCGCTCGGCACACAGATTCCGCATCAGCTCTATGATTTCGGCCTGCACGGTGACGTCGAGCGCGGTGGTCGGCTCGTCCGCGATCAGGAGATCCGGACCGCAGGCCAGCGCGATGGCGATCATGACGCGCTGGCGCATGCCGCCGGACAGCTGATGCGGATAGTCGTTGACGCGACGCTCCGGCGCGGGCACGCGGACGCTCGCCAGCGCCTCGACAGCCAGCTGGTTGGCTTCCCGCCAGCTCTTGCCCTTGTGCAGCACGAACATCTCGGCGATCTGCCGGCCCACGGGAGAGACCGGGTTCAGCGCCGTCATGGGCTCCTGGAAGATCATGGCGATGCGGTTGCCGCGCAGCTCCCGCCGCCCGGCGGCGGAAAGGTTCTGGATCTCCCGTCCCTCGAACCGGATGACACCGCCGCCGATCGACAAAGGCGACCGCAGCAGGCCGATCAAGGCGAGCGCCGTGATGCTCTTGCCGCAGCCGGACTCGCCGACAAGGCCAAACGTCTCGCCGCGATCGATGCGGAACGAAACGCCTTCGGCCGCCGCAACGCGCCGCGATCCGTCATCGAGATCGATGCGGAGATCCTCGACCTCGATCAGCGGGGAGGCCGTCATGTCCGCCGGCTCCGGGAATGGGGATCGAGGATGTCGCGCAGGCCGTCACCGAGCAAATTGAGGCCGAGCACCGTCAGGAAAATCGCAAGGCCCGGAAACAGCGAGAGCCAAGGCGCCGTGGTGATCTGGTCGCGAGCCTCGGACAGCATGCTGCCCCAGCTCGGGAAAGGCGGGCGGACGCCGAGGCCAAGGAACGACAACGCGGCTTCGGACAGGACCGCGCTGCCCATGCCCAGCGTGCCGATGACGACGATCGGCCCTAACATGTTCGGCAGCAGCTGCGTGATCATGATGCGCAGATCGCCGTAGCCGAGCACGGTTGCCGCCTGCACATAGCCCTGGTTCCGTAGCGACAGCGCGGAGGCGCGTGCGAGGCGGCAGGTGAAGGACCAGTTGGTCAGCCCAAGTGCGATCAACAGGCTGGTGAGGCCGGGGCCGAGCACCGCCATGATGGCGAGCGCGAAGATCAGCGAGGGGATCGCGAGCATCAGATTGGTCAGGGCGTTGACGACATCGTCCCACCAGCCGCCAAAATAGCCGGCGCTCAGGCCCAGCGCCACGCCGATGACGCTGTTGATGAGCTGGGAGACGATGCCGACCGTCAGCGAGACGCGCGCGCCGTACAGGACGCGGGAATAGATGTCGCGGCCCTGCCCGTCGGTGCCGAACCACCAGGTCCAGCTCGGAGGCTCCTCCGCGTTCATCAGATTGGCGTCCATGACGGGATCGGTGTGCGCCAGCCAGGGCGCGAGCAGGCCGACCATGATCGCGAGCGCGAACAACGACCCGCCGATGACGAGATTGGCGCGGAGCTTCATGCGTATCTAATCCTGGGATCGATCACGCCGTAGAGCACGTCGATCAGCAGATTGATCGCGAGAAAGAACAGCACCACCACGAGAATGGAGCCCTGGACGGCGGGAATGTCGCGCTGCAGGACGCTGTCCACGAGCAGCGAGCCGATGCCGGGCCAGGAGAACAGTTTCTCGACCACGACCGCCTGCCCCATCAGCGCGCCGAACTGCAGGCCCATGGTGGTGAGGATGAGGACGAGTGCATTGCGCATCACGTGCCACTTCACGACCCGGGTCTCGCTCATGCCCTTCGAGCGCGCCGTGCGGACGAAGTCGGCGGTCATGATCTCCAGGACCGCGGCGCGCGTCGTGCGCGCCAGCAGCGCCATCGGCGAGACGCCGAGCGTCACGGCCGGCAGGATCAGATATTTGAGGCCGCCGTCGCCATACCCGAAGCTCGGCAGCCACCCGAGCTTCAACGCAAACAGGTACATCAACAGCAGTCCGAGCCAGAATTTGGCCAATGACAGGCCGGACACCGCCAGGACCATCGACACGGTGTCGACGAGGCTGCCCGGCCGCAAGGCCGCGACGAAGCCGAGCGGCACGCCGAGCAGGACCGCAAACGCCATGGAGGCGAAGATCAGTTGCAGTGTCGGCCATGCCCGCTTGGCGATCATGATCGTCACCGGCTCACGCGTCCGGAACGAGGCCCCGAGATCACCGGTCGCGAGCCTCGCGACATAGGCGCCGAAGCGCATGTAGACGGGCTGGTCGAGGCCGAGCTGCTTCTTCATGCGCAGCTCGACCTGCGGATCGCTGTCGTCGCTCATGGTCGAGACGATGCTGCCGGGAACAACGCTGAACAGGACGAAGACCAGCAGCACGACGGCGAGCACGGTCGGAATGGTCTGCAGGAGGCGACGGATCAGGAACGCGAGCATCTCAACTTTTCCCCGCTCCCTCCCTCGCCCGTGGCGCTGGAGGGAGCGCGCGTGTCACTTCGCGGGCGAGGTCTCGTCGACCCAGAGGTCTTCGACGTTCTGGTGGGTCAGCTCCGTCGCGTTCAACTGAACTCCGTGGAGCCAGGGCTGCACGGCCATGACCGCCTTGTTGTAGTTGAAGAACCAGACCGGCGCCTCTTCGTAGAGGAGCGCATTGGCCTTCCGCAGCAGCTGGCCGCGCTCGGCGACGTCGTCGGCCTGTCCGGCCTCGTCCATCAACTTGTCGAAGTCGGCGTTCTTGTAGTTCATGTAATTGCAGGCCGATTGCGGCGTCGCCGAGTGGAAGCATTTCAACGCGGCCTGGGGATCCGGTCCGGTCTGCTGGGAATAGATGAAGGCCTGATAGTCGCCGGTGCGAACCACCTCCGCCAGCACCGCTGTCTCGACCTGCTTGACCTTCGCCTTGATGCCGACCTTGTCCAGCATCGGGATCACGGCCGTGACGATCGGCAGGCCCCAGCTCTCGTTCTGGCTGGTGGTCCATTCGAATTCGAAGCCGTTGGGATAGCCCGCCTCTGTCAGCAGTTGCTTGGCCTTGGCGGGGTCGTAACCGTACGGCTTCATGGTCTTATCGTAGAGCGGCGAAGTCAGCGGCAGCCAGCTGGTGGCGCGATAGGCCTTGCCCTTGACCAGCTTGTTGATGATCAGGTCGGTATCGATCGCATAGTTGATCGCCTGCCGGACGCGCTTGTCGGCGAACGGCTTGAACGAGGTGTTCATCCCCATGTAGCGCGTGAAGACCTCGGCGACCTCGACGATGGTGCCCTTGAGGTCGGCGTCGGACTGGTAGGCGACATACTGCGCAGGTCCCAGCACCGAGGTATCGATCTCCTTGTTGCGGAAGGCGACATCGCGTGCCGCGGCCTCGCCCATGACGGACACGATGACCTTGTCGGCGTAGGGCTTACCGGGCTTGTAGAACCGGTCCCACCGCTCCAGGACGACGCGCGATCCCGGCACGTGCTCGACGAACTTGAAGGGGCCGAGTCCGATCGGTTTCTGGATGAAGCTCTCCTTGGCGGCCTCGTCGGCGGGATAGATCGAGGTCAGTGCGGTGAAGAAATAGAAACCGGGATCGACCTTCTCGGTCAGCTTCATCTCGATGGTGAAGTCGTCGATCTTCTTCAGGCCGGAAATATCCTTGGCCTGGCCCTTCTCCACGGCCGCGCCCCCCTCGATCACGCGGACATAGCGCGCGCCGGGATAGGCCTTGGCGCCATCCATGATGCGGTTGTAGGACCAGATGACGTCGTCGGCGGTCATCCTGCGGCCATTGTGGAAATAGGCGTCATCGCGCAGCTTGAAGGTGTGAACGAGGCCCCCACCGGAGACGACGTCCTCCTTGGCGAGTTCCAGGACCGGCTTTCCTTCCGCGGGATTCCAGATGTAGAGCGAGCGGTGCAGCGCCTTGGCGTAGATCTCGTCCTGGGCGCGCTGGGTGGTATGAATGTCGAGGCTCGTGAAGCTGGAGCCGTAGGGCGCCGTCATCCGGATGGTTCCCCCCTTGCGCGGCGTCTGGGCCTCCACTGATCCGGCGAGCGCCAGTCCCAACCCGGCGACGATCGCAATCATCCTGAACATCGTGAGTCCCCCAACAAGCAGGTTTGTTCCGCAACAGATTTGATCATTCGTCGCCTGTCGAAAGCAAGCTTCCTTTTGGTGGCAATCGACGCCGGTTCCTGAGGCAGTCTTTCGACGGGACCTCGGGGGAAAGGTCAACGTGGCGGGCCGCGGTCAGTGAGGCTGGGCTCGGCTGCGGCTCAAACGGTTTCCTGCTGCCGATGCATCTCTATTGACGCGCCGGCGCCGGCCTCTCGCCTCGTCATTGCGAGCGCAGCTCTCTCCACCGTCATTGCGAGGAGCCCTTGCGACGAAGCAATCCAGAGTGCCGCCTCCGAAAGATTCTGGATTGATTCGCTACACTCGCAATGACGGAGCCTGGAGGCACAGCTCGCGCTACGCCTTGTTTGACAGCTCCGGCATCCAGTCGCGCAGTTTTCGTGCGGCGCCTGTGACGTCAGCGATCGTCCGAAATGTCCCCGTCTCCACCATCATCGTGCGCGCCAGCCGCACGGCGCGGGCTTCGGTGATCGCCCGCTGCCTGGGGTCCTCGATCAGCTCGAAATCGATGTTGTGGGCGAGGCCGAAGATGCGGCGGATGATCTTGGCTGCGGCGAAGCCGATCGCATCAGTGAACAGGCGCTGCATGGTGGCCTGCCGCTCGGCCTCCAGCCGCGCGGCGCCCTTCTCGCCCGGAAAGAGCGAGGGCGGATAGGCGTCACCGGCCGCGCCGGCGCGCCAGAGGTCGAGGAATTTGCCGGCGAACCCGGTCCAGACCTGCTCGACCGCCTCCAGCACCCAGCCCTCGAACGCGGCCCGCTCGCCCGGCGCGCGCTCGTGGCCGGCGGAGGCGAAATAAGCCATCAGCAGATTGGCCAGTACCGCGCCGACGTCGAACCCCATCGGGCCGTAGAATGCGAATTCGGGGTCGATCACCCGCGTCTGGCCGTCCGTCACCATGATCGAGCCGGTGTGCAGGTCGCCGTGGATCATGGCCTCGGGGCTCGCCATGAACTTCAGCTTCAGCCGGGAGATGGCGACATGCAGCTCCAGATCGTCGCGCAGCTCCGCGGCCAGAGCATCGAGATACGGTGCCGTCCAGCGGTTCTGTTCGGCAATGCGGTAGGGATCGGTAAAGATCAAATCTTCGGTGATCTTGCAGAGCGCGTGGTTGCCGGCGAAAGCGGCGATGCCGTCCTTCTTCTCGGCCGCAGAGAGTGCGAGGTCGGAGGTGAAGAACAGCGTGCGCGCCATGAAGGTGGTGATGTCGTCCACGAAGCGCGGGTACTGCGTTCCCGCGACCAGGCCCCTGCGCATGATGATGTGGGGCTCGAGCAGCTCCATCACCGTCAGCGCCAGCTTTTCGTTGTGATGCAGCAGGGCCGGCACGAGGCCGGGAGCGAGCTGGGCCTGCCGGGACAGCGCGAGATATTCGTAATGGGCCCGCGACAACGGCAGCGGCCAGCTCTCGCCGACGAGGCGGACGTAAGGAAGCGCCTGCTTCACCGCGATGCCGCCGTGCGCGCCCTTGACGATGAAAACGAGATTGAGATTGCCGTCACCGACCTCGGTGATCACCCAGGACGCAGGATCGCCGCCGAGCGGCGCCTTCAGGTCCGGAAGGCCCGCGAGATAGTCCCGCAAGGCCGCCTCATGCAGAATCCGATAGTCCCCTGCCCGGTCCCCGGTCATGACGATCCCACCCCTCATTTGAGCATGATCTGCGGAAGTCCGGATCATGCACTTGGCATGGGCCGGATCGTTACTCCCGCTCCAGGAAGCTCGAGCCGATCTCGGCCTTTCTTTTGATCGGATCGTAATCGCAATAGACGCTATCCGCCACCAGCGTGTAGCTGGCGACGACGTTGTATTTGTCCGGCTTGACCGAGTTCAGCCCGATCACCGAGGTGCTCTTGCCGCCGTTCCACTTGAACGGCGTCGAGCTCTTGGCCTGCTCGCAGGCCATCACCGCCTCGTTGAAGACATAGCCCTCGACGAACGCCTTCAGCGTCCGGGCCTGAACGGCGATCTTCCATTCGAGATAGCCGATGGCACTGATCCCGGCCACAATCAGCACCAGAAGCGCGACGACGATCCTCTGAAAAGTCATTGATGCCCCCGAACAATGAAACAAGCGCAAAAATCTAGGCGAGTGACGCAACGAAGCAAGCCCACGCCTCGAGACGACCGCTTCGCGGTCCCCCAGGAGGCTAACGGACATCGGAGCCCGTTGAAACTGTTGCCGCGCACTCCGCCCTCATCCTGAGGAGCCCGCAAAGCGGGCGTCTCGAAGGATGCGCCGCACGAAGAAACCTAAAACGGCATGCCCATCATTTTCGACAGGCGTTCGATCGAGAGATAGCCGGCATGGTAGGCCGCCAGGCCGACGCCGTAGATGACGGCCGAGATGATCGTGGTCCAGATCAGCTTGCGGCCCATCCGCGTCAGGATCGGCGCGCCGGGGTCGGTGCCGGGAGCGCCGACGCCGTCCTCGTGCTGGCTGCGCACGCCGAACGGCAGAGTCAGGAACAGCGCGATCCACCAGATGACGAAGTAGATCGCAAGGGCGGTCGAGATCTGGATGGCCATGGGGCCTTAAGCCTGCTCGATCTCGACGAGGGCGCCGGAAAAATCCTTCGGGTGCAGGAACAGCACCGGCTTGCCATGGGCGCCGATCTTCGGCACGCCGTCGCCGAGCACCCGGGCGCCCTCCTTCACCAGCGTGTCGCGCGAGACAATGATGTCGACGACCTCGTAGCAGACATGGTGGATGCCGCCGTCGGGATTGCGCTCGATGAATTTTGCGATCGGCGATGCCTCGCCGAGCGGCTCGATGAACTCGATCTTGGTGTTGGGCAGTGTCGCGAACACGGTGGTGACGCCGTGCTCGGGCAGCGGCACGGCCTCGGAAATCTGGGCGCCGAATGCCGCGCCGTAGATCTTTGCCGCCTTGACGGCGTCCTTGGTCGCGATCGCGACGTGGTTGAGGCGACCCAGCATGCTTCTTCTCCCTCAGGGCGTGATCCGCAAGACCACGCCTCATCTACACCGTCAGGACGTGTACCAGACAGGGGGGCTTTTTGCCCCAATGTTCGTTGATGACGGCCCGGACGGCGCGTCGCACCGACTCGGCCAATGCATCCGGATCCCGCCGGCGCGCCCGCGGTAGCCCCTCGATCGTGGACATGACGGCATCGAAGACCAGGTCGTCAAAAGTCTCGCCTGCCCTGTTCTTCTCGGGGATGCCGACGAGATCGAGCTCGGGCTCGTCGGCAAGCTCGCCCTGCGCAGTCATGGCGATGGCGACGAACGCACAGCCGGAGAAGGCCATGCGGCGGCGCTCGACCACGGCACGGGACTTCGAGTCCTCCAGGATCGTGCCGTCCTTGTAGAGCCGGCCCGAGGGCACCTCGCCGACGATGCCGGGATCCCCGGGGCCGAGCTTGACGAGGTCGCCGTTGCGGCAGACCAGCACGCGCGGCACGCCGACGGCGCGCGCGAGCTTCGCGTGCTCGTGCAGATGCAGAGCCTCGCCATGGACCGGGATCAGCAGCTGCGGCCTCACCCAAGAGATCAGGTCGCGCAGCTCGTCGCGGCGCGGATGGCCGGAGACGTGGACGAGCGCGTCGCGGTCGGTGATGATTTCGACGCCCTGGAGCACCAGATTGTTGATGATCGAGCCGACCGCCTTCTCGTTGCCCGGAATCGTGCGCGAGGAGAAGATGACGCTGTCGCCGCGGTTGAGCGTGATTTCAGGATGGTCGTCATTGGCAATGCGGGCCAGCGCGGCGCGCGGCTCGCCCTGGCTGCCGGTGCAGAGCGCCAGCACCTTGTCGTGCGGCAGGTGGCCGTAGACCTCGGGCGAGCGGAAGTTCTGCACGCCGTCGAGATAGCCGGTCTCGCGCGCGACCTGCACCACGCGCTCCATGGCGCGGCCGACCACGACGACCTCGCGGTCCGCCGCCCTGGCGGCGTCGGCCACGGCTTTGACGCGGGCGACGTTCGAGGCGAAGGTCGTGACCGCGACGCGACCCTTGGCCGATTTGACGAGCTCGATGATGGTCTTGGCGACCTCGGCCTCCGAGGGCGAGCGGCCGTCGCGCACGGCGTTGGTGGAATCGCCGATCAAAGCGAGCACGCCCTCCTCGCCGAGCTCGCGCAGCCGCTTCTCGTCTGTCGGTGCCCCCAGCGTCGGGGTCGGATCGATCTTCCAGTCGCCGGTGTGCAGCACGATGCCGACCTCAGTGTGGATCGCCAGCGCGTGCGCTTCGGGAATCGAATGCGCGACGGGAATGAACTCGACGTTGAACGGGCCGACATCGACCCGGCCGCCTGATGGGACCACGGTCACCGGGATCTCGGGCGCATTGCGCTCGGCGGCGCATTTGGCCTCGAACAGCGCGGCGCTGAACCTCGTCGCATAGATCGGGCATTTCAGCTTCGGCCAGAGATCGATGATGGCGCCGAAATGATCCTCATGGGCGTGCGTCAGCACGAGGCCCATCAGGTTCTTGCGTTCCTTCTCCAGGAAGCTGATGTCGGGCATGATCAGGTCGATACCGGGCAGATGCTCCTCGTCGCCGAAGGAGACGCCGAGATCGACCGCGAGCCAGGCGCGCTGCTGGCGGTTGCCGAGGCCGTAGATCGACAGGTTCATGCCGATCTCGCCGACGCCGCCGAGCGGCGCAAACACCAGTTCGTCCGGCTTTGCCATCACGCAGCTCCCACCGAGCGGACCGGGCCGAAGAACACCTCGCCCGCCGCCACAGGAATGCGCTGGCCGTCCACGGTGCGGACGATCAGGCAGCCGGTGTCATCGATGGTGTCGAAAATGCCTTCCAGTGTCGTCGTTCCCGTGTGGATCGCGACTTTCTCGCCGAGGCCGGCGGCGCGCATCAGCCACAGTTTACGAATATCGGCGAAGCCGCGGCCATTGTCCCAAATGCCACGGAACTCGACCCAGGCGTCCGACAGGGCCGCAAACAGCTCCTCCGCGCCGATCTGGACGCCGAGTGCGGCCAGCGACACGGCGGGCGTCGGCGTGCCCTCCGGCGCGGCGACGACGTTGGTGCCGATGCCGACGACGATGGCAAGATGATCGCCGACGGCCTCTGCCTCGAGGCCAATGCCGACGAGCTTCTTGCCGTCGGCGAGGACGTCATTCGGCCATTTCAGGGCGTAGCGGGGCCGGCCCTCGCCGAGCCGCAGCGCGGCCTCGAGGCTGACCTTCTCCAGCGCAGCCTCTTCCGCCAGCCCCGCCGCAAACCCGATGGTGGCGGCAACCGCGGGCGCGATGTCCAGGACTTCGAGGACGCTGGCGGCGAGATTGCCCTTTGGGGCGATCCAGGCGCGCTGGCGCCGGCCGCGACCGGCGGTCTGCTCTGACGTGACGAACCACATCGGGCCGCGCTCGCCGGCCCGCGCGTGCTCGATGGCGTCGGTGTTGGTCGAGCCGGTCCGCTCGAAAGCCGCGAGCTTGTAGCCCGCGGCCTGTGCGCGAGGACCGAGCGCGAACCCCATCCTAGAACAGCGACTTTGCCGCGGCCGAGGCGACGCTCACCACCGGCCCCGCGAACAGCGCGAAAAGGATGTTGAACAGGCCCGCAACCGCCAGCACCGTCTTCACCTCGACGCGAACCGGATCGACCTGGCCGGCGGGCTCGTCGAAATACATCGCCTTGACGATGGCGAGATAGTAGTACCCGCCGACGACGCTGGTCAGCACGCCGATGACGGCGAGCGTGAACAGGTTCGCCTTGATGGCGGCGACGAAGACGTACCACTTCGCGAAGAAGCCGGCGAGCGGCGGGATGCCGGCGAGCGAGAACAGCAGCATCGCGAACATGAAGGCGAGCAGCGGGTTGGTGCGCGACAGGCCGGCGAAATCGCTGATCTGCTCGACGGCCTGGCCGTTGCGCTTCATGGCGAGGATGATCGAGAACGAGCCGAGCGTCATCGCGACATAGATCACGATGTACATCAGCACGCCCTGTGCGCCCTCGACCGTGCCGGAGGCAAGGCCGACCAGGGCGAAGCCCATGTGGCCGATCGAGGAGTACGCCATCAGGCGCTTGATGTTGCTCTGGCCGATCGCGGCGAAGGAGCCGAGCGCCATCGAGGCGATCGCCACGAACACCAGGATCTGCTGCCACTGCGAGACGATGCCGGGGAATGCGGTCAGCGTGACGCGGGTGAAGACGGCGAGCGCGGCCACCTTCGGTGCCGAAGCGAAGAAGGCGGTGACCGGGGTCGGTGCGCCCTCATACACGTCAGGCGTCCACATGTGGAACGGCACGGCCGAGACCTTGAAGCAGAGACCGGCGAGCAGGAAGACCAGGCCGAAGATGAGGCCGATGTTCGAGACGGTCGCAGCCGCGGCGATGCCGGTGAAGCTGACCGTGCCGGTGAAGCCGTAAACCAGCGAAGAGCCGTAGAGCAGCATGCCCGAGGACAGCGCGCCCAGGACGAAATACTTCAGGCCGGCTTCGGTCGACTTGGCGTTGTCACGGTTTGAGGCCGCCACGACGTAGAGCGCCAGCGACATCAGTTCGAGGCCGAGATAGAGAGAGATCAGGTCGCCGGCCGAGATCAGCACCATCATGCCGAGGGTCGAGAGCAGCACCAGGATGGCGTATTCGAAGATGCGGCGCGAGGGGTCGGAGAGGAACTCGGTCGACAGCACCAGCGTCACCGCCGAGCCGATCAGGGCCAGGATCTTCATGAAGCGGGCGAAGTCGTCGACGATGAAGCTGCCGCCGAAGGTCACGGTCTTCCCCGCCGGCTGGAGATATTCGAGCACGCCGACCAGGATCAGGAGCAGCACTGCCAGGGACGTCACCGTCCTGGTCGTTCCCTGCCCGCGATAGGCACCGAGCATCAGAAGCGCCATGGCGCCGACCGCGAGCACGAGCTCGGGCAGCACCGGCGCCAGTTGATAACCTGCAGTCGAAAAGCTCATGGCGATATCCTGACCTGCCCGATCATTGGAGCAGTGCGGCGGCCTTCACGGCCGTCACGGCGGTGTTGTAATTGTTGACGAGTTGCTGGACCGAGGCGGCCGACATGTCGAGCACCGGCTTCGGCCAGACGCCGAACAGGATCGTCAGCGCGATCATCGGGAACAGCGTCACGCATTCGCGCACGGTGAGGTCCTTCATGCTCATCAGCGACGGCTTGACCAGCGCCCCGAACACGACCTTGCGGTAGAGCCACAGCGCGTAGCACGCCGAGAGGATCACGCCGAAGGTGGCGAAGAACGCGGTCGGGATCGACACCTTGAAGGTGCCGAGCAGCGTCATGAATTCGCCGACGAAGCCGCTCGTTCCGGGCAGACCGACATTGGCCATGGTGAAGACCATGAAGGTCATCGCGTAGAGCGGCATCCGGTTGACGAGGCCGCCATAGGCCGCGATCTCGCGGGTGTGCAGGCGGTCGTAGACGACGCCGACGCAGAGGAACAGCGCGCCGGAGACGATGCCGTGCGAGATCATCTGGAACATGCCGCCGGCGACGCCCTGCATGGTGCCGGCAAAGATGCCCATGGTGACGAAGCCCATATGCGCCACCGACGAGTAGGCGATCAGCTTCTTCATGTCCTCCTGCATCAACGCCACCAGCGAGGTGTAGATGATGGCGATGGCCGAGAGCGTGAAGATCAGCGGCGCGAAGTCGTGCGAGGCCAGCGGGAACATCGGCAGCGAGAAGCGCAGGAAGCCGTAGCCGCCCATTTTCAGCAGGATCGCGGCGAGGACCACCGAGCCCGCGGTCGGTGCCTCGACGTGCGCATCGGGCAGCCAGGTGTGCACCGGCCACATCGGCATCTTCACCGCGAAGGAGGCGAAGAAGGCAAGCCAAGCCCAGGTCTGCAAGGACCGCGGCACCGCGGTGTGCATCAGGGTCGGAATGTCAGTGGTGCCGCCGTTCCAGTACAGCGCCATGATGGCGAGCAGCATCAGGACCGAGCCGAGCAGCGTGTAGAGGAAGAACTTGAACGAGGCGTAGACCCGGCGCGGACCGCCCCAGACGCCGATGATCAGGAACATCGGGATCAGGCCGCCTTCGAAAAACAGGTAGAACAGCACGAGATCGAGCGCCGAGAAGGTGCCGACCATCAGCGTTTCCAGGATCAGGAACGCCATCATGTATTCGCGGACGCGGTTGGTGATCGCCTTCCAGCTCGCGATGATGCAGAACGGCATCACGGCGGTGGTGAGGATCACGAGCGGCAGCGAGATGCCGTCGACACCCATGTGGTAGGTGATGCCGGTGGCGAGCCAGTTCGCCTTCTCGACGAACTGGAAGTCGGCGCTGTTGGGGTCGAAGCGCATGACCAGGATCACCGACACCGCGAAGGTGATCAGCGTGGTCCAGAGCGCGATCCAGCGCGAATTGCGCTTGGCCGCCTCGTCATCGCCGCGGCTCAGATAAACGATCAGCGCGCCGACCGCCGGCAGGAACGTCGTGACCGAGAGAATGGGCCAGGTTGTCATTTACTGGCCTCCAAAGCCGAACATGAACCAGGTGATCAGGCCGGCGGCACCGATCAGCATGGCGAATGCGTAATGATAGAGATAGCCGGTCTGGATCTTCACGACGTTGCGGGTGACGTCCAGCACGCGCGCGGAGACGCCGTCGGGCCCGAAGCCGTCGATGATGAAGCCGTCGCCCTTCTTCCAGAGCTGATAGCCGATCCACTTCGCCGGACGGACGAAGATGACGTCGTAGAGCTCGTCGAAGTACCATTTGTTGAGCAGGAACTGGTACAGCATCGGCTGCTCTTGAGCGAGCCGAACGGGGATGTAGGGCCGGCTGATGTAGAACAGGTACGAGACGAGGAAGCCCAGCACCATCATCACCGTCGGCAGGAAGGCGATGTGCTCGGGGATGTGGTGCATCTCCTCGATGATGTGCGGGTTCATCTTCACGGACTCGCGGAAGAACTCCTCGACGCCGTGGCCGGCGAACAGCTCCTTGAACGGCAGGCCCGCGACAAACGAGCCGACCGCGAGCACCCCGATCGGGATCAGGATCCAGAGCGGAGCCTCATGCGCGGCCTCATAATGATGCTCGTCATGCGGCTCGCCGTGGAAGGTCTTGAAGATCAGGCGCCAGGAGTAGAACGAGGTCAGGCCGGCGGCGATGACCGTCATCAGGAAGCCGTACACCGCGAACGGATTGTGCGAGGCGTAGGCGGACTCGATGATCGCGTCCTTGGAGAAGTAGCCGGCGGTGAGCGGGAAGCCGGTCAGCGCCAGCGTGCCGACCACCATCACCGCATAGGTGTAGGGGATCTTCTTCCAGAGGCCGCCCATGTTGCGGATGTCCTGCTCGTGGTGCATCGCGTAGATCACCGAGCCGGAGCCCAAGAACAACAGCGCCTTGAAGAAGGCGTGCGTGAACAGGTGGAACATGCCGACCGAGTAGGCCCCTGCTCCCATCGCGACGAACATGTAGCCGAGCTGCGAACAAGTCGAGTAGGCGACGATGCGCTTGATGTCGTTCTGGACGAGGCCGATGGTCGCCGCGAAGAACGCCGTGGTGGCACCGATGAACATCACCACGGCCTGGGCGGTCGGGGCGAGCTCGAACAGCGGCGACAGGCGCGCCACCATGAACACGCCCGCGGTGACCATGGTCGCGGCGTGGATCAGCGCCGACACCGGCGTCGGGCCTTCCATCGCGTCCGGCAACCAGGTGTGCAGCAGGAACTGCGCCGACTTGCCCATCGCGCCCATGAAGAGGAGCAGACAGGTCAGGGTCAGCGCGTCGGCATGCCAGCCGAGGAAGTTGATGGTCTTGCCGGTGAGGCCGGGCGCGGCATGGAAGATGGTCTCGAAATCGGTCGAGCCGGCCAGCATGAAGATCGCGAAGATGCCGAGCGCGAAGCCGAAGTCGCCGACGCGGTTAACGACGAACGCCTTGATGGCGGCCGCATTCGCCGAGGGCTTCTGGTACCAGAAGCCGATCAAGAGGTAGCTCGCCAGACCCACGCCTTCCCAGCCGAAGAACAGCTGGACCAGATTGTCCGCCGTCACCAGCATCAGCATGGCGAAGGTGAACAGGCTGAGATAGCCGAAGAAGCGCGGCCGGTACGGATCCTCGTCCATGTAGCCGATGGAATAGAGGTGCACGAGCGAGGACACGGTCGTCACCACCACCAGCATCACAGCGGTGAGCGTGTCGACGCGCAGCGCCCACCAGACCTGGAGATCGCCGGAAAAGATGAAAGGCAACAGCTGGATGCGGGCATCGTGGTGCATGAAGCCGACGTCGACCAGCGTCATCCAGGACAGCGCGGCCGAGACGAACAGCAACCCGGTGGTGATCAGCTCCGCCGCGCGCGAGCCCGCCGCGGCCGGCTCGGTTGGACCGTGACCGTGATCGTCATGGCCGTCGCCGGGCTCATGATGGGTCTCGTGGATGGCGGACGCATCCTCGTTGATCTTATCGGACGCATGGGCGTGCGCGCCGTGACCATGGTCGCCGTGATGCTCGACCTCGTCACCCGAGGGGTTGCGGGCATGCGCGCCGACCAGCGAGATCAGGCCGGCCAGAATGGCGCCCAGCAGGGGAAGGAAAACGATCGCCTGAACCATTTGAGAGCTCAGCCCTTCATCAGATTGACGTCCTCAACCGCGATCGAGCCGCGGTTGCGGAAATAGACCACCAGGATGGCGAGACCGATCGCGGCTTCGGCGGCCGCGACCGTCAGCACCAGCAGCGCGAAGACCTGGCCGACGATGTCGCCGAGGAAGGTCGAGAACGCGACGAGGTTGATGTTGACCGAGAGCAGGATCAGCTCGATCGACATCAGGATGACGATGATGTTCTTGCGGTTCAGGAAGATGCCGAGGATCCCGAGCGTGAACAGGATCGCGCCGACCGCCAGGTAATGTCCGAGCCCGATCGTCATTTCACCCACTCCGCGGCATCGGCATCCTGGAGTCCCTGCCCCGGCGCCACCTTGCGCATCGCCATGGCCATCTCGGGCGTGCGCGCGTTCTGAACGTTGATGTCCTGCCGCTTCACGCTCGCCTTGTGGCGCAGCGTCAGCACGATGGCGCCGATCATGGCGACCAGCAGCACCATGCCCGCGAGCTGGAAGTAGTGGATGTACTTCGTATAGAGCACGAGGCCGAGCGCTTCGGTGTTGCTGACATTGGCCGGGATCGCCGCCGTGATCGTCTTGGCGACACCGGGGTTGATGACCCAGAAGCCGACGGTGAGCAGCAGCTCGAACATGAAGACGCCGCCGATCACGAGACCGACCGGCAGGTACTCGATGAAGCCCTCGCGCAGCTCGAGGAAGTCGACGTCGAGCATCATGATCACGAACAGGAACAGCACCGCGACCGCGCCGACATAGACGACGATCAGCATCATGCCGAGGAACTCGGCGCCCATCAGCACGAACAGGCCGGAGGCGTTGACGAAGGCCAGGATCAGGTACAGCACGGAGTGCACGGGATTGCGCGAGACAATCACCATCACGGCGGAGGCCACGCAGACGCCTGCGAAGAGATAGAAGAACAGCGCGGGAAGGATCATGCCCTCACCTCACCGGTACGGCGCGTCGAGCTCGATCGCTTTCGCGATCTCGCGTTCCCAGCGGTCGCCGTTGGCGAGCAGCTTGGCCTTGTCATAGAACAGCTCCTCGCGGGTCTCGGTCGCGAACTCGAAATTCGGACCTTCGACGATGGCGTCGACCGGACAGGCCTCCTGGCAGAGGCCACAATAGATGCACTTCACCATGTCGATGTCGTAGCGCACGGTGCGGCGGGTGCCGTCATTGCGGCGCGGGCCGGCCTCGATGGTGATGGCCTGCGCGGGGCAGACCGCTTCGCACAGCTTGCAGGCGATGCAGCGCTCTTCGCCGTTCGGATAGCGGCGCAGCGCATGCTCGCCGCGGAAGCGCGGCGAGATCGGGCCCTTCTCGAACGGATAGTTCAGCGTCGGCTTCGGCTGGAAGAAATAGCGCATGGCGAGGAAGAACGCCGAGACGAATTCCGACAGCAGAAGCGAGCGAGCAGTGGCGTTGATGTTGATACCCATGACGGCCCTCACTTCGGCGCGATGCCGGCGAAATGCAGCACGCCGGCCACCACGATCACCATCGCCAGCGACAACGGCAGGAACACCTTCCAGCCGAGGCGCATCAGTTGGTCGTAGCGGTAGCGCGGCACGATCGCCTTTGCCATCGCGAACAGGAAGAACATGAAGAACAGTTTCAGCGCGAACCAGATGATCCCGGGCACCCAGTTGAAGGGCGGCAGATCCACCGGCGGCAACCAGCCACCGAGGAACAGGATCGTGGCCAGCGCGCACATCGTAACGATCGCGACGTATTCGCCGAGCATGAACAAGAGGTACGGCGTCGAGCCGTATTCGACCATGAAGCCTGCGACGAGCTCGGATTCCGCTTCGACGAGGTCGAAGGGCGGACGGTTGGTTTCCGCCAGCGCCGAGACGTAGAACACCACGAACATCGGGAACAGCGGCCAGACATACCAGTTCAGGATGGTGAGCTGCGGCAGCCCGATCAGGCTGGCGAGACCGCGTGCGTGCTGGGCCTCGACCACGGCCGAAAGGTTCAGCGTGCCGGCGCAGAGCAGCACCGTGATGATGACGAAGCCGATCGAGACTTCGTACGACACCATTTGCGCCGCCGAGCGCAGCGCGGCCAGGAACGGGTATTTCGAGTTGGACGACCAGCCGGCCATGATGATGCCGTAGATCGACAGCGACGAGATCGCGAAGATGAAGAGGACGCCGACATTGATGTCGGAGATCACCCAGCCGAGATTGGTCGGGATCACCGCCCAGGCGGCGAGCGCAAGCACGCAGGACACCAGCGGCGCCAGCAGGAACACGCCCTTGTTGGCGCCGGCCGGGATGATCGGCTCCTTCAGCACGAACTTCAGCAGGTCCGCGAAGGATTGCAGCAGGCCCCAGGGGCCGACCACGTTCGGGCCGCGGCGGATCTGCACCGCCGCCCAGATCTTGCGGTCGGCGAGCAGGATGTAGGCGATCGCCACGAGCAGGACGACGAGCACCAGGACGCTCTCGGCGACCATGATGATCAGCGGCCAGAGGAACCCGGTCCAGAATGCGCTTTCGAAGAATTCCATCAGATCACGCTCACTCCGCTGCGGTCAGCATCTGCCCGGAGGCAAGCCGCGAGCATTCCGCCATCACGGCGGACGCACGCGCGATTGGGTTGGTCAAATAAAAGTCCTCGACCAGCGGCTTGAACGGCGCCTTCTCGGGCGAGCCGCCCTTCCCCGCCAGCTTCTTGACCTGGTCGGCGGAGCCGGCCTCGATCTGGTCGAGACGGATCAGATGCGGCACGGCCTTGAAGATCGCCTGGCGCAGCGCGGGAAGCGAGTCATAGCCGAGCTTCTTGCCGAGCGCTTCCGACAGCGCACGAATGATCGCCCAGTCCTCGCGGGCCTCGCCCGGCGGAAACGCGGCACGACCCGTCATCTGCACGCGGCCTTCGGTGTTGACGTAGATCGCGGACTTCTCGGTGTAGGTGGCGGCCGGCAGGATGACGTCGGCGCGATGCGCGCCGCGGTCGCCATGGGTGCCGATATAGACGACGAAGGTGCCGTCCGGCGCCTTGATCTCGTCGGCACCGAGCAGGAACAGCAGGTCCAGCGTGCCGAACGTCGTCATCTGCGCAGCGTTCAGGCCGCCTGCGGTCGCGGCGAAGCCGATGTCGAGCGCACCGACGCGCGAGGCGGTCTCGTGCAGCACGCCAAACCCGTTCCAGCCGTCCTTCACCGCGCCGACGTCGAGCGCGAGCTTGGCGGCGGCGGCGAGGATGCCGGCGCCGTCGTGACGGGCGGCCGCGCCGGCGCCGACCAGGATGATCGGGTGCTTGGCGTTCTTCAGCACGTCCATGAAGGAGTGCTTGCCGGCCGCGAGCTCATTGAGCGTCTCGGTGCCCGCGCCGAGATGATCGTAATGATAGGTCAGATCGGCCTTGGCGCCGATCACGCCGACCTTGAAGCCGCCGGCGCGCCAGCGCTTGCGGATGCGGGCGTTGAACACGGCCGCTTCCTTGCGCGGATTGGCACCGATGATGAGCAGCGCATCGGCCTGCTCGACGCCGACCAGGGTCGGATTGAAGATGTAGGAGCCGCGGCCGAGCGCGGGATCGAAGGCGTCGCCGCCCTGCACCGCCAGATTGCTCGAGCCGTATTTGGCGAGCAGGTCCTTCAGCGCGAACATCTCCTCGACACCCGCGAGGTCGCCGGCAATCGCGCCGATGCGCTTGCCGTCGGTGCGCGCCGCCTTGGAGGCGATCGCGGCGAAGGCCTCGGGCCAGGTCGCCGCGCGCAGCTTGCCGGCCTCACGGATGTAGGGTCGGTCGAGACGCTGGGTGCGCAGCCCGTCGACGATGTGGCGGGTCTTGTCGGAGATCCACTCCTCGTTCACGGCCTCGTTGATGCGCGGCAGAATCCGCATCACCTCGCGGCCGCGGGTGTCGACGCGGATCGCCGATCCCAGGCCGTCCATCACGTCGATCGACTGGGTCTTGCCGAGTTCCCAGGGACGCGCCGCGAACGCGTAGGGCTTCGAGGTCAGCGCGCCGACCGGGCAGATGTCGACGAGATTGCCCTGCAGTTCCGACGTCAGCGCGTGCTCGAGATAGGTCGTGATCTCCATGTCCTCGCCGCGGCCGGTGGCTCCCATCTCGGGCGCGCCGGCGACCTCCGCCGAGAAGCGGACGCAGCGCGTGCACTGGATGCAGCGGTTCATCGAGGTCTTGACCAGCGCGCCGAGGTACTTGTCCTCGACCGCGCGCTTGTTCTCGGCGAAGCGGCTGGTGTCGACACCATAGCCCATCGCCTGGTCCTGAAGATCGCACTCGCCGCCCTGGTCGCAGATCGGGCAGTCCAAGGGATGGTTGATGAGCAGGAATTCCATCACGCCTTCGCGCGCCTTCTTCACCATCGGCGAACGCGTCGAAATCTCCGGCGGCTCGCCCTTGGGGCCCGGACGGCAGTCGCGCACGCCCCAGGCGCAGCTGGCGACCGGCTTCGGGCCGCCCTTCACCTCGACGAGGCACATCCGGCAATTGCCGGCGATCGACAGCCGCTCGTGATAGCAGAAGCGCGGAATCTCGGCGCCGGCCGCCTCGCACGCCTGAAGCAGCGTGTACTCCGGCGGGACATCGATCTCTTTGCCGTCGATGATGAGCTTGGTCATGTCTCTTACTCCGCCGCGACCATGTTCACGGGATCGCGGACGCCGGCATCGTCGATGTCGGCCTTGTGCGAATACTGGTCGATGCGCGCTTCGATCTCGTGACGGAAATGCGCGATCAGGCCCTGGATCGGCCAGGCCGCCGCGTCGCCGAGCGCGCAGATGGTGTGGCCTTCGACCTGCTTGGTCACCTCGAGCAGCATGTCGATCTCGCGCTTGTGGGCGCGGCCTTCGGCCATGCGGGTGAGCACGCGCCACATCCAGCCCGTGCCCTCGCGGCACGGCGTGCACTGGCCGCAGCTCTCGTGCTTGTAGAAATAGGAGATGCGGGCGATGGCGCGGATCAGGTCGGTCGACTTGTCCATCACGATCACGGCCGCGGTGCCGAGGCCCGAGCGCAGCTTGCTCAGGCTGTCGAAATCCATCGGCGTGTCGATGATCTGCTCGGCCGGCACCATGCGCACCGACGAGCCGCCGGGGATCACAGCCTTGAGGTTGTCCCAGCCGCCGCGGATGCCGCCGCAATGCTTTTCGATCAGCTCACGGAACGGAATGCCCATGGCCTCTTCGACGTTGCAGGGCCGCTCGACATGGCCGGAGATGCAGAAGAGCTTGGTGCCGACATTGTTCGGACGGCCGATGCCGGCGAACCACGCTGCGCCACGGCGCAGGATGTCGGGCGCAACCGCAATCGACTCCACGTTGTTGACGGTGGTCGGGCAGCCGAACAGGCCGACGTTCGCCGGGAACGGCGGCTTCAGTCGCGGCTGGCCCTTCTTGCCTTCGAGGCTTTCGAGCAGCGCGGTCTCCTCGCCGCAGATATAGGCGCCGGCGCCGTGGGCGACGTAGAGGTCGAACGGCCAGCCGTTGACATTGTCCTTGCCGATCAGCTTGGCCTCGTAGGCTTGGTCGATCGCGGCCTGGAGACGCTCGCGCTCGCGGATGAACTCGCCGCGGACATAGATGTAGCAGGCATGCGCATTCATCGCGAAGCTCGCGATCAGGCAGCCCTCGACCAGGAGATGCGGATCGTGCCGCATGATCTCGCGGTCCTTGCAGGTGCCGGGCTCCGACTCGTCGGCGTTGACGACGAGATAGCTCGGCCGGCCGTCGGTCGATTCCTTCGGCATGAAGGACCACTTCAGACCGGTCGGGAAGCCGGCCCCGCCGCGGCCGCGCAGGCCCGACGCCTTCATCTCGTTGATGATCCAATCGCGGCCCTTGTCGATGATGGTCTTCGTACCATCCCAGGCGCCACGGCGCCGCGCACCCTCGAGCCCCCAGTCGTGGAGGCCGTAGAGGTTCTTGAAGATGCGGTCCTTGTCCTCGAGCATATCAGTGCTTTCCGATCAACGATTGGACTGCTTGTAGGCAAGTCCGGCGGCGCAGACGGCGAAGGTCAGCGCCCAGAGCAGACTGGATTCCAGCGACGCGTTCAGGCTGAAGCGTTGCAGGAGAAAGATGAAGGCAGCCGCCACGGCGGCATGCATCGCGATGAAGCCCCACTTCTTCATGGCACCGCTCCGCTGCACCGAAGGCTGCGAGAGACCACGCATCAGGTGATCTCCTTCAGCGTGCTCGGCCCGGTGATCGGCGCCGAGAACTGGCGGCCGTTCTGCGGGCCGGGCTTGGGCGGATTGCCGGAGGCAAAGCCGTCGAGCACCTTGCCGAAGCTTTCCTTGGTCAGGTCCTCATAGGTGTCCTTGCCGATCAGCACCATCGGCGCGTTCACGCAGGCCCCGAGGCACTCGACCTCCTCCCAGCTGAAATTGCCGTCCTTCGAGAGATGGAAGGGCTCGTGATGGATGCGGTGCTCGCAGACGTGGATCAGATCCTCGACGCCGCGCAGGCGGCACGGCGTGGTGCCGCAGACCTGGACGTGGGCCTTCTTGCCGACGGGCGCGAGCTGGAACATCGTGTAGAAGGTCGCGACCTCCAGCACGCGGATATAGGGCATGTCAAGCATGTCGGCGATGACGCGGATCGCGGCTTCCGATACCCAGCCCTCGTTCTGCTCCTGCGCCCGCCAGAGGATGGCGATGACCGCGGAAGCCTGCCGGCCGGCCGGATATTTCGCGATCTGCTGCCTCGCGAATGCGAGGTTCTCCTCCGTGAACGCAAAGCTCGCGGGCTGGACTTCCTTCGGTGCTAATCGGCGAACGGACATCTCTTGATCTCTCACTGCATGCGGCGCGCGGTCTTGGCGTTCAGAGTCTTGGCGTTCAGGGTCTTGGCATTCAGGGCATCGATCCTGTCCTGCCAGAACGCGCTTGCGGTGCCGAAAACGTTGTAGCCGACGTGGGTCGAGACCTTGATGCGATCGAGGATCGACAGCTCGGTCACGGTCTCCATCCGGTTGCTCCGCGGATCGAACACGATCAGCTTCAGCGGAGTCTGCTCGAGGATGTAGCGCGACACCGCGTGGCTGCGGTCGCTGCCGTGCTCCTCGCACATGATGACGCTGTCGGCCTGGAGCAGCCGAGCGCCCCCCTTGATCGCCTCGATCTCGACGCCCTCGACATCGAGCTTGATCAGGTACTTGCCGCTGGCAGCGATCTTGCCATCGTCGATCAGGTTGTCCAGCGCCAGGACCGGCACCTCTTCCCCACCGGCCGATGCGTCGCCGGCGATGCTGAAGGCCTCGTGCTTGGTGCCTGACAGCCGCGCGGTGCCGCGAGCGGCGCCGATGGCGCACTTCATGGTTTCGAAGCGGTTGCCGTTCACGCGGGCGTTGTTGGCGAGCTTCGGATAGTTCTGGCCCGACGGCTCGATCGCGATCGCCCTGTGCGAGCCGAACGGCTTGCTCGACACCAGCACCGACCAGTAGCCGTAGTTGGCGCCGCAATCGAGCAGCGTGTAGTCGACGTCGATGGAGTCGGCGAACAGCAGCTCGAGCTCGTCCTCATAGTTGTAGGAGCGGTTGAGCAGCTTGCTCCAGTAGCCGTCGCCGTAGGGGAATTCGAACACGGCGTCGGGGTTGAGCTTGATCGCGATGTTGCGCCTGGGCAGCGTCTTCGCCAGCAGATTGGCGCAGGCGATGTAGCCCATGTGCGAGAAGTGCGAGGAGATCTTCGAGCCCGTCACCAGCGCCAAGGCAGCCGTCCGCTCCCACAGGTTGGCCCCTTCAAGGGCCCCCGAGGCGCGGTCAAACTGGATTGGCGCCTGCGCCGTCACCGATCGACCTCTCCGAACACGATGTCGAGCGAGCCCAGGATCGCCGAGACGTCGGCGAGCAGATGGCCACGGCAGATGTGGTCCATGGCCTGCAGATGAGCAAAGCCCGGCGCGCGGATCTTGCACTTGTACGGCTTGTTGGTGCCGTCGGAGACGAGATAGACGCCGAACTCGCCCTTGGGCGCCTCGACCGCGGCATAGACCTCGCCGGCCGGCACGTGAACGCCTTCGGTGTAGAGCTTGAAGTGGTGGATCAGCGCTTCCATCGAGCGCTTCATCTCGCCGCGGCGCGGCGGGGCGACCTTGTTGTCGGCGACGACGACAGGGCCCTTGCCGTCGGGCGCGTTCAGCTTCTGGATGCACTGCTTCATGATGCGCACGGCCTGGCGCATCTCTTCCATGCGGATCAGGTAGCGGTCGTAGCAGTCGCCGTTCTTGCCGATCGGGATGTCGAAATCCATCTCGGCGTAGCACTCATAGGGCTGCGACTTGCGCAGGTCCCAGGCCGCGCCCGAGCCGCGCACCATCACGCCCGAGAAACCCCACTCCCAGGCTTCCTTCAGCGGCACCACGCCGATGTCGACGTTGCGCTGCTTGAAGATGCGGTTGGCGGTGAGCAGGCGATCGAGGTCGTCCACGACCTTCAGGAACGGGTCGCACCAGGCCTCGATGTCGTCGATCAGCTTCTGCGGGAGATCCTGATGCACGCCGCCGACGCGGAAGAAGGCCGCATGCATGCGGCTGCCCGAGGCGCGCTCGTAGAACACCATCAGCTTCTCGCGCTCTTCGAAGCCCCACAGCGGCGGGGTCAGCGCGCCGACGTCCATCGCCTGCGTGGTGACGTTGAGCAGATGCGACAGGATGCGGCCGATCTCGCAATAGAGCACACGGATGAGCTGGCCACGGCGCGGCACCTCGATGCCGAGCAGCTTTTCGGCCGCTAAGCAGAAGGCGTGCTCCTGGTTCATCGGCGCGACGTAATCGAGGCGGTCGAAGTAAGGGATCGCCTGCAGATAGGTCTTCTGCTCGATCAGTTTCTCGGTGCCGCGGTGAAGCAGGCCGATATGGGGGTCGACGCGGGCGACGACCTCGCCGTCAAGCTCCAGCACCAGACGCAACACGCCGTGCGCAGCCGGATGCTGCGGGCCAAAATTGATCGTAAAGTTGCGGAGATTTTCAGGTTGCTCGTTCATGATCAGACCTTCGGCCCCGCCTTCTCGTCACCGGGAAGCGGATAGTCCGCCCCTTCCCACGGCGAGAGGAAATCGAACTTGCGGAATTCCTGGTTGAGCCTGACAGGCTCGTACACCACGCGCTTCTCCTGGTCGTCGTAGCGGACCTCGACGAAGCCGGTGAGCGGAAAATCCTTGCGCAGCGGATGGCCCTCGAAACCGTAATCGGTGAGGATGCGGCGCATGTCGGGATGGCCGACGAAGAACACGCCGTAGAGATCGTAGGCCTCGCGCTCGAACCAGTCGGCGCCGGGGAACACGTCGATCAGCGACGGGATCTGCGTGGTCTCGTCGGCGGCGACCCGCAGGCGGATCCGCGCGTTCAGGGTCGGTGACAGGAAGTGATAGATCACATCGAAGCGCATCTCGCGCGAGGGATAGTCGACCGCGGTCACGTCGGTGATGTTGACGAAACGGCAGTTCGGATCGTCGCGGAGGTACTTGACCACCTCGACGATCTTGCCGGCCTCGACATCAACCGTGAGCTGGTTGAAGGCCACCGTGTGACCGATGGCGGCGCCCGGAAGCGCGCTAACGATCGTTTGCCCAAGGGCGTCGAGCTTGCCGTCGTCCATGACGTAAAACCTTAGCGTTCGATGGTGCCGGTGCGCCGGATCTTCTTCTGCAGCAGCAGCACGCCGTAGAGCAGCGCTTCCGCCGTGGGCGGGCAGCCCGGCACGTAGATGTCGATCGGCACGATGCGGTCGCAGCCGCGCACGACCGAGTAGGAATAGTGATAGTAGCCGCCGCCATTGGCGCAGGAGCCCATCGAGATGACGTAGCGCGGCTCCGGCATCTGGTCGTAGACCTTGCGCAGCGCGGGCGCCATCTTGTTGGTCAAGGTCCCTGCGACGATCATCACATCGGACTGGCGCGGCGAGGCACGCGGGGCGAAGCCGAAGCGCTCGACGTCGTAGCGCGGCATCGACACCTGCATCATCTCGACGGCGCAGCAGGCGAGACCGAAGGTCATCCACATAAGCGAGCCGGTGCGCGCCCAGGTGATGAGGTCGTCGGTCGCGGCCACGAAGAAGCCCTTGTCGGACAGTTCGGAATTGACCTCGAGGAAGAACGGATCATTGGCCCCGACCGGCTTGCCGGTCGACGGATCCAGAATGCCCTTGGGGGCCGGCGCGACGACCGGACCGGCGGACGGTGCAGGATTCAATCCCATTCCAGTGCCCCTTTCTTCCATTCATAGGCGAACCCCACCGTCAGCACGGCGAGGAACACCACCATGGACCAGAAGCCGGTGGCGCCAAGCTTGCCGAACGCCACCGCCCAGGGAAACAGGAACGCCACCTCGAGGTCGAAGATGATGAAGAGGATGGCGACCAGATAGAAGCGGACGTCGAACTTCATTCGCGCGTCGTCGAAGGCGTTGAAACCGCACTCATACGCCGACAGCTTTTCCGGGTCCGGCTGCTGGAACGCCACGATGAACGGCGCGATCAGCAGCACGAGGCCGATGAGGCCCGCCACCCCTATAAAGACGACGAGTGGAAGATAGTTCTGCAGAATGCCGCTCATTGGCGAGCCCTTGTTTCCCGCGACGTCGGGGGAGCCGCGGATTCGTCCCGATTTGGAATTATTCTGAGCCTTAGCGCAGTGCACCAATAGGTGCAAGACACGCTCTTTTCAGGCCCTTTGCCGCCCCCGGAACGGTGGAAATCCCGGAATCAACCCGCGGCTGGTATGGAGCAGATCGACCGCCCCAGCAAGGGCGATCCCGATCAGTGCTGCGCGCTTGGCCGGTAGGTCCGTCGTTCGGGAAGCTTACTCTATTTAGGCCGCGGAGCGGCGAAATCCAAATTACAAGGAGGATAGTGCCCTTTGTCATACCGGCGACTGGTGAGTGCGGCCCGATCGCCGCGACGGCGGATTAGGACAGCCATTGCGCCTGTGCCCAGGCGCCGCTGGTCAGACTAGCCATGCATCCCGACGGGTCCGGGCCCCGTCTGGCGAATGCGTCGCTCCGGCACCCACCTCCGGGTCGATCGCGAGCGCGGCGTCGGCGACTTGCTGGGCCGTCGCACGCGCCGCGCGAGCTCATCGATGTCGCGATGGGTGATCAGGGTCTGTGGAACAGGCCGCGCCCGGGCAGCTCGCGACCACGGGAGGTCACCTCGCCGGTCTGGTTCTGCGAGACCGTGTCACGAACGAACAGCTGGTAATCATCGATCTGGTAGCCCTTCAGGTCGACGCCGAACAGCATCGTGTGCCTCACCGGGCCGGTGTTGAAGCGATACTCCAGCTGATTGTCGAGATCGGTCGGATTGGGCGTGTTCTTCGCATACCCGCAATAGGTGATGTCGACATGGGCAAAGCGCGCGTTCTGCCGGAACGACACGTCGTCGGTGAGATGGCGCTCGCACTGGTAGCCGAGCATCTCCTGCTCGCGCGTGAACTTGTCGACACCGGGATCGCCGATGAAGAAGCTAGGTGGGATCTTGCCGAACGGCCCGTTCGTCACCGTGCCCTGATCGGGCAGGAAGTTGATGCCGCGGGTGTCCTGCTTCGAGGCCGAGGCCAGCACCGTGAACGTAGTCTCGGCGTACGGCTTCCAGGTCACCGGCGGTGCGATGAAGTAATTGTTGTCGTGCTCTCGGCGGCGGTCACGACCACGCTGGGCGCGCCCCTGTTCGTCCGGGCCGCCCGCTCGATCCGCAACGACATCGGCCGGTCCGCAGCCTGAGGCCCGCCCGGCGGGCGCATAGATGAAACCATTTTGCGGAAGCCGCGAAACGATCCGGAAACAGATGCTCCTTAGAAGATCACCGCATAGACGGCGGCGAAGCCCGTCGGGAGGCTCATATGAACCACTCAATTCACTCTGCTGATCGTGCGACCCACCTGAAGATCGTGGTGGTGGCGCTGATCGCCGGCATTGCAGTGGCCGGTTTCGGGATCGCGGCCCGTACCAATGCGGATTACAGCCAGAGCGCCCAGTCCAGCCAGGTGGTTAAAGCCGGCAAGCCTGTCGTGATAACCAGCGCGGGCACGTCGGAGCTTCGCTGACACAGCGGAATTCGGGCTGACCATTGGCCGCCTCCGGGCGGCCTTTTTCATTTTCCAGAGCAATGCTTAGCCGAGATGCGCTGGAGAAGCGCAACGTCCTTGACTTCACCCTATCCCCCCTTTAAGTCCCCCCTCGTTCCGCGCGCGTTCAGCGAGCCACGCGGGAGTAGCTCAGTTGGTTAGAGCGCCGGCCTGTCACGCCGGAGGTCGCGGGTTCGAGCCCCGTCTCTCGCGCCACTTTTGGCAATCCCTTCATAGCCTTAACCGCAACATCCCGACGCCTTTCGCGGCTGTGCGGGCCATTGTCGGGGTCGGTCGGGAACCCGTGGCATAGTCGGCCCGCGTCCGAATCGTCTACGCCTTCCAGGACTTAACCAAGGAACCCCTACGCTTTTCACGCTTTTCCGGGGGCTTCCCTGTGATCGAGGAGGCCAGACATGGCAAAGAAGGATTCGGCAAAGAAGGCAGCCCCTCCTGCCACCATCACGCTCAAGCACCTCGCCGCCGATATCGCGGAGAGCCAGGACCTGTCCAAGAAGCATGCCGAGGCCGTCCTGACCGACATGGTCGATCTGATCACAAAGCACCTGAAAAAGGGCGACCGGGTCCGCATCGTGGGGCTCGGCATCCTCCAGGTCCGCAAGCGCGCCGCCCGCACCGGCCGCAATCCCTCGACAGGCGAAGCCATCCACATCAAGGCCAGCAAGAAGGTCGCGTTCCGCCCGGTGAAGGAACTCAAAGAGGCGATTTAAGGCTACCATTCGTTAAGCCTGATCGGATCTCGTTCCCGGCCGCATCACGGCCCGCTTTTCTGATATACCGCCTGCATCCCCCAAAGACCCGGCGGTTTGACCAGAAATGTCCTCCCTCACCTTTTCGCACACCGTGACCGAGCGCTTCCTGCGCTACGTCACCATCGACACCCAGTCCGACCCGGAATCCCCTCGCTCGCCCTCGACCGAGAAGCAGAAGGATCTCGGCCGCGTGCTCGCCGCCGAGCTGAAGGCCATGGGTGTTGCGGATGCCCATCTCGACGATTACGGCTATGTCTACGGCACCATCCCGGCCAACACGACCAAGAAGGTGCCGGTGATCTGCTTCTGCTCGCACATGGACACCTCGCCAGACGTCACCGGCAAGGACGTCAAGCCGCAGATGGTGAAGAACTATCGCGGCGGCGATATCGTGCTGCCGGGCGACACCAGCCAGGTGATCCGCTTCGCCGAACATCCGGCGCTGAAGAATCAGATCGGCAACGACATCATCACCACGGACGGCACCACGCTGCTGGGCGCCGACAACAAGGCCGGCGTCGCCGAGATCATGGATGCCGCGCATTTCTTCATCAACAACCCTGATGTGAAGCACGGCACCATCAAGATCCTGTTCACGCCGGACGAGGAGATCGGTCGCGGCGTCGACAATGTCGACCTGAAGAAGCTCGGCGCCGATTTCGGCTACACCATGGACGGCGAGAGCGCCGGCTCCGTCGAGGACGAGACCTTCTCGGCTGATGGTGCCACCATCACCATCAACGGCGTCAGTGCCCATCCCGGCTATGCCAAGGGCAAGATGGAGCACGCGATCAAGATCGCGGCCGCCATCATCGAGCGGCTGCCCAAGGAAGGCTGTTCGCCGGAGACGACCTCGGGCAAGCAGGGCTTTCTGCATCCGATCAGCATCGAGGGCGCGCTGGAGCAGGCAACGCTTTCCTTCATCATCCGCGACTTCACCGAGGAAGGGCTGAAGGAGAAGGAGGCGCTGCTCGAGGGCATCGTCAAGGACGTGATGAAGGACTATCCGCGCTCGACCTACAGCTTCGAGGTGCGGGAGCAGTATCGCAACATGAAGCAGGTGATCGACCGTCACCCGCACGTGCTCGAATACGCCATCGAGGCGATCCGCCGGGCCGGCCTGCGCCCGATGCGCACCGCCATCCGCGGCGGCACCGACGGCTCGCGCCTGTCCTTCATGGGCCTGCCCTGCCCCAACATCTTCGCCGGCGAGCACGCCTTCCACTCGCGCCTCGAATGGGTCAGTCGGCAGGACATGGAGAAGGCGGTGCAGACCATCGTGCACCTTGCGATGATCTGGGAGGAGAAGGCGTAGGTCTTGCTCCGGAAGGGCACGAAGCGGCTGTCCCGGTCCCGCATGCTGTTGTCCGATCCGATCAAATTCGGGAGACCGCTGAATGAGCCGCATATGTTGCGAGCCGGTCGCAGTCGCATGAGGCGTGTGCGGGCCGCCAACACCCTGCCCGGCACCGCCTATGGCATGACCTAGTCGATCCAGATGCGCTTCAACGAGCTAAATGCCGGCGGCGTAGCGGTGCAGCGGCCGCTCGCGACCGTCGTGATCGGCGGCATCATCTCCTCGACCGTCCTGACGCTCTTGGTGCTGCCGGCGCTCTACGTGCTATTCCGGCGTGACGGGGCGCGTGAAACGCCTAGAATGGCCCCCGATTTGGCGGCGTCCTGGGAGTGCTAGATTGGGCAGCCACGACCACCACGGCCATCATCATGACCATGGCGGCCATTCGCATGATCGTGGTCATGACCATGATCACGGACACGATCATGGTCATGGCCACTCTCATGTCCATGCGCCCGCCAGCTTCGGCAAGGCGTTCGCGATCGGCATCACCCTCAACACCGCGCTGGTCGTGGCAGAAGCGGTCTATGGCTACATCGGCAACTCCACCGCCCTGCTCGCCGACGCCGGCCATAACCTGTCCGACGTGCTGGGCCTCGTCTTGGCCTGGGGCGCATCCATTGCTGCAAAACGCGCGCCGAGCGGCCGCTTCACCTATGGGCTGCGCGCCTCCACCATCCTGGCGGCGCTCGCCAATGCCGTGTTCCTGCTGGTCGCGACCGGCGCGATCGGCTGGGAAGCGATCTTGCGCCTGCGCGAGCCGGAGCCGGTCGCCGGCGTCACGGTGATGGTGGTCGCCGGCATCGGCATCCTCATCAACGGCTTTACCGCCATGCTGTTCGCGCGCGGCCGCAAGGACGACATCAACATCGAGGGCGCGTACTTGCACATGGCGGCTGATGCCGCCGTGTCGCTCGGCGTCGTCGTCTCGGCAGCGCTGATCGTCTGGACCGGCTGGCTCTGGCTCGATCCCGTCACCAGCCTCGTCATCTGCGCCACCATCCTCTGGAGCACGACCAGCCTCCTGCGCGGCTCGATCGACATGTCGATGGCGGCCGTCCCCAAGGGCACGGACCTCGTCGCGATCAGGACGCTCCTGCTGGCGCGCCCGGGTGTGTCCGCGATCCACGATCTCCACGTCTGGCCGATCTCGACCACCGAGACGGCGCTGACCTGCCACCTGGTCATGCCCGCAGGCAGCGGCGATGCGTTCCTGATGGAGACCGCGCAAATGTTGAAGACATCCTTCCGCATCGGCCACACCACGCTTCAGGTGGAGACGCATCCCGATAATGGCTGCGCCCTGGCGCCCGATGACGTGGTGTAGGAGTCCTCCGGACCATCCACGTCATTGCGAGTGCAGCGAAGCAATCCAGACTGGGTCCGCGGAGGGAGTCTGGATTGCCTCGCTGCGCTCGCAATGACGGCGTGGTGAGAGCCGCGGCTACCCCACCTTCGCCGTCACGATCCAGATCGCCCCCTGGAGCGCCACGCTCTGCCCCCTCAGGAACGGCGCGAGTATCTCGCGGATGGAGGCTTTGGCGGCCTCATGGGTTTCCGGCGGATGGCCCTGCAAAGCACGGCTGGCCGGGCCGATCTGCAGCGAGCCGTCGACCGCGGCGTCGAGGCCGCCGCCGATGGCGATATCCAGCGCCAGATTGTGCGGCTCCATTGCGACGTCGACGAAGCCCGCGCCATTCAGGATGCGCATCACGCGCTCCTCCGAAGCAAAGGCGAACGGGCCCGGCTCCTCAGGCCCGACCGGCGGCATCTTCGGCACATGCTTATAGACCGCCATCAGCGGCGCCATCATCCAGGGATTCTCCTTCGGCTCGCGCCAGCAGACGAACGCCAGCCGCCCCGATGCCTTCAGGGCGCGGCGGAGATTGGTGAAGGACGCGACCGGATCGGCAAAGAACATGACGCCGAAGCGCGAGGCCAGGAGATCGAAGCTCGCCGGCTCGAACGGATGTACCGTCGCATCCGCCAGCACGAAATCGAGCGGCAGGCCCTTTGGCGCCAGCGACCGTGCCTGCGACAGCATCGGCTCGGACACATCGAGCCCGAGTGCAAAGCCATCGGGCGCGACAGCCTTCGCGAATGCGACCGTCGTCGCACCGGAGCCGCAGCCGACGTCGATCACCCGCTCGCCCGGCTGCGGTTTGGCGCGGTCGATCAGCACATCGGCAATCGGCCCGAGCAGCTTTTCCTGCACGGCATGGCGGTCAGCCCAGCGCTGGCCGCCGGGGCCATTCCAATAGGCGATCTGGTCGGCATTTTGCTCGTGTCCGCTGGGCTGTTCCATTGAGGCCTCTCATTTTGCCGGCGGGTGATACCACGTCAGAAGCCGATCAAGCTGCAAATGAACCCGGTTTGCTGCGCGACCACCCCTTGCTCCTTGCCCCGCCGGAGGGCTAAAGAGGCGCCGTGGGGCGGTTAGCTCAGCTGGTTAGAGCATCTCGTTTACACCGAGAGGGTCCGCGGTTCGAATCCGTGACCGCCCACCAGCCTACGCTCGCACAGCGACGCGGGCTGCCGCGCCGAAGCCCAAACGGGCGAAGGCGGGCTTTTCGCAGCGAGCTACGGCTACGCGAGCCCCCTCAGTCCTGCGGCCGCCCCGGCAGCAGCGGCACGGCATCGATCCACACGGCCGCCGACTGGCACCAGATCTGCCTGACAGGCCGCAATTGGTCGCGCTGGCGGATGCTGCCCCAGCGGATACCCCAATCCTCGGCCTCCTCGCCCTCCCCGCTGGTGAACAGCGGGGAACCGCAGTCGGCGCAGAAGTGCTGGAAGCGCATCCGGCCGTTGTCGCCGCGCTTGCCGTAGACCTTTGGCGTGCCGGCGGTGAGCTTCACGTCGGCCTTGGTGCAGATCGCGGTCACCCGGAATGGCGAGCCGGTCAACGTCTGGCAATCGGTGCAGTGGCACACCGAGACCGCCTCGGGGTCAATTTCGGCCGCGAACGTGATCTTCCCGCAATGGCACTGCCCGTCGACCTGCATGACCAGCCTCAGACAAAAACGGCGCCCGAAGGCGCCGTTTTATCATCTTTTGCTCGAGATCAGTGAGCGGTCAGGCCGCCGGCGGCTTCATCGCCGTCCGGCTTCACCGTCACCTTGGTGTCTTCTTCCCAGACGATCGGCACCGGCTTCTTGACCAAGGCCTTGGCGACGACATCATCGAGACGGGAGACCGGGATGATCTCCATGCCGCCCTTGATCGCATCGGAAATCTCCGTGAGATCCTTGGCGTTGTCCTCGGGGATGAGCACCGTCTTGATGCCGCCGCGGGCTGCGGCCAGCAGCTTCTCCTTGAGGCCGCCGATCGGCAGCACGCGGCCGCGCAGCGTGATCTCGCCGGTCATCGCGACATCGTGGCGAACCGGGATGCCGGTCATGACCGAGATGATCGCGGTGGCCATGGCCACGCCCGCCGACGGACCATCCTTCGGCGTCGCGCCTTCAGGCACGTGCACGTGGATGTCGCGCCGGTCGAACAGCGGCGGCTCGACGCCGTAGTTGATCGCGCGGGAGCGGACGTAGGACGCCGCCGCTGAGATCGACTCCTTCATGACGTCGCGCAGGTTGCCGGTGACCGTCATCTTGCCCTTGCCGGGCATCATGACGCCTTCGATTGTCAGCAGCTCGCCGCCGACATCGGTCCAGGCAAGGCCGGTGACGATGCCGACCTGCGGCTCGCTCTCGATCTCGCCGAAGCGGTACTTCGGAACGCCGAGTAGCTCTTCCAGAGTCTTCTCGGTGACCTTGACCGACTTCTTCTTGGAGATCATCAGCTCCTTCACCGCCTTGCGGGCGAGTGTGGAGAGCTCACGCTCCAGGTTGCGCACTCCCGCTTCGCGGGTGTAGCGGCGGATCAGAAGCAGCAGCGCGTCGTCGTCGATCGAAAACTCCTTGGAGTCCAGGCCGTGCTTGGACACCGCGTTCGGGATCAGGTGCTTGCGCGCGATCTCGACCTTCTCGTTCTCGGTGTAGCCCGCGATCCGGATGATCTCCATGCGGTCCATCAGGGGACCTGGAATATTCAGCGTATTCGCGGTCGTGATGAACATCACGTTGGACAGATCGTAGTCGACCTCGAGATAGTGGTCGTTGAAGGTCCCGTTCTGCTCGGGGTCGAGAACCTCAAGCAAGGCCGAGGACGGATCGCCGCGGAAATCGGCGCCCATCTTGTCGATCTCGTCGAGCAGGAACAGCGGATTGGACGACTTCGCCTTCCGCATCGACTGGATGATCTTGCCGGGCATCGAGCCGATATAGGTGCGGCGGTGACCGCGGATCTCGGCCTCGTCGCGCACGCCGCCGAGCGAGACGCGCACGAACTCACGTCCGGTCGCCTTCGCGATCGACTTGCCGAGCGAGGTCTTGCCGACGCCGGGAGGCCCGACGAGGCACAGGATCGGTCCGGTCAGCTTGTTGGCGCGCGACTGCACCGCGAGATACTCGACGATGCGTTCCTTGACCTTCTCGAGCCCGTAGTGATCGGAGTCCAGGATGGCCTGCGCGGCCTCAAGGTCTTTCTTCACCTTGGACTTCTTGTTCCACGGGATCGACAGCAGCCAATCCAGATAGTTGCGCACGACCGTCGCTTCCGCGGACATCGGCGACATCTGGCGCAGCTTCTTCAATTCGTGCTGCGCCTTCTCGCGCGCTTCCTTGGAGAGCTTCGTCTTGGCGATCTTCTCTTCGAGATCGGCGAGCTCATCGCGACCGTCGTCGTCGCCGAGCTCCTTCTGGATCGCCTTCATCTGCTCGTTGAGATAGTACTCGCGCTGGGTCTTCTCCATCTGGCGCTTGACGCGCGAGCGGATGCGCTTCTCGACCTGCAGCACCGAGATCTCGCTCTCCATCAGGCCCAGCACCTTCTCGAGGCGCGTGGTGACGGACAGCGTCTCCAGGATGCCCTGGCGATCCGCGATCTTGACCGCGAGATGCGAGGCGACGGTGTCGGCGAGCTTGGCGAAATCGGTGATCGCCTGCACGACGCCGACGACCTCGGCCGAGATCTTCTTGTTGAGCTTCACATAGCTCTCGAAGTCGGACACAACCGAGCGCGCCAGCGCTTCCGCCTCGACCGATTTCGCATCGGTATCGGCGAGCGCCACGGCGGTGGCTTCATAGTAATCGGCGCGATCGGTATACTTCTGCACGCGCGCACGCTCGAGCCCCTCGACCAGCACCTTCACGGTGCCATCGGGAAGCTTCAGGAGCTGGAGCACGCTGGCGAGCGTACCGGTCTCGTAAATGGCATCCGGCGCCGGATCATCGTCGGACGCGTTCTTCTGCGTCGCGAGCATGATCAGCGCGTCGTTCTTCATCACCTCTTCAAGCGCGCGGATCGACTTCTCGCGGCCGACGAAGAGCGGAACAATCATGTGCGGGAAGACGACGATGTCGCGCAGCGGCAGCACGGGATAAGCGTGCGCTTCGCCGTGGGCGATGGTTGGCCGGGGTTTTGGATTAGTCATGGCCTTTTCCTTTTGCTTTGCCCCCTTGCACGCAGCCCGCCATGCTCATGCGCAACCGCCACAAGGTGCCGAGGTGATCCACAAAACCGGTCAGTCCTCTTGCAAAGTTGGACCGGCTCGCCGGATCGGAACAGAGGCGAATCCTGAAGAGAAATTCTCGCCCGCCGACATTAGGTGGCTATCGACCCGGGGGGTGTCAAGTCATTGAAATACGCGCGTCATCAGGCGCTTACGCACACAACAAGCGACGCAACACCGGCTGCGGAGATACACGTCCGCAGCTCAACTCGATGAGACGATTGGAGCGTTCCAGCGCCGGAAATCAGGCGCTGGCATTCTCGACGGCGCGATCCGTCCGATCGGCGTAGATATAGAGCGGACGCGCCGTGCCTTCCACGACTTCGCGGGAAATCACGACTTCTTCCACACCTTCCAGGCCCGGCAGGTCGAACATGGTCTCGAGCAGAATTGCCTCGAGGATCGAACGCAGCCCGCGCGCGCCGGTCTTGCGCTCGATCGCCTTGCGGGCGACCGCGCCAAGCGCCTCGTCGGCGAAGGTCAGCTCGATGTTCTCCATCTCGAACAGCCGCTGGTATTGCTTCACCAGCGCGTTCTTCGGCTCGGTCAGGATCTTCTTCAGCGAGGTCTCGTCCAGGTCCTCGAGCGTCGCCACGACCGGCAGACGGCCGACGAACTCGGGGATGAGGCCGTACTTCAGGAGATCCTCAGGTTCGACGTGACGGAAGATCTCGCCGGTGCGGCGATCTTCCGGCGCGAGCACCTGGGCGCCGAAGCCGATCGAGGTCGACCGGCCGCGCGCCGAGATGATCTTCTCGAGGCCTGCGAAGGCACCGCCGCAGATGAACAGGATGTTGGTGGTATCCACCTGCAGGAACTCCTGCTGCGGATGCTTGCGGCCGCCCTGCGGCGGGACCGAAGCCACTGTGCCTTCCATGATCTTGAGCAAGGCCTGCTGCACGCCCTCACCCGACACGTCGCGCGTGATCGAGGGATTGTCGGACTTGCGGCTGATCTTGTCGATTTCGTCGATGTAGACGATGCCGCGCTGGGCGCGCTCGACATTGTAGTCGGCGGCCTGGAGCAGCTTCAGGATGATGTTCTCGACGTCCTCGCCGACATAGCCGGCCTCGGTCAGCGTCGTCGCATCCGCCATCGTGAACGGCACGTCCAGGATGCGGGCGAGCGTCTGCGCGAGCAGCGTCTTGCCCGAGCCGGTCGGACCGATCAGCAGAATGTTCGACTTCGCGAGTTCGACGTCGTTGTGCTTGGTCTGGTGATTGAGGCGCTTGTAGTGGTTGTGCACCGCGACCGACAGGACCTTCTTCGCATGGCTCTGGCCGATGACGTAGTCGTCCAGCACCTTGCAGATTTCCTTCGGCGTCGGAATGCCGTCGCGCGACTTCACCAGCGAGGATTTGTTCTCCTCACGGATGATGTCCATGCAGAGCTCAACGCACTCGTCGCAGATGAAGACCGTGGGACCCGCGATCAGTTTGCGGACTTCGTGCTGGCTCTTGCCGCAGAACGAGCAATACAGCGTGTTCTTGGAGTCGCTCGTGCCGACCTTACTCATTCATGTCTCCGTCCGCGGTTCGATCCCGTTCCGCTCGATCGCTCCAGTCCGACACGATGGCCGGGATGAAGTTCAAATAGAGCAAATTCCGTACCAAAAAAGACCTACGCGTTACTACATACCGTGCGAATCACGGTCACTCGATTCTCCCGCGATCATAGCCGATCAGTCGTAGCCAACCATGCTGTCACCCGACTATCAAGAATTCGCTAATCGGGGGTCGCGCGCTACCCGTGACAATACCGTGATTTGCGGTCTTGGCACGGGAGAAGTGACCGAAATCACCTCTAGCGTTGCTGGATTACCACGAAAAAACAAGCACGAAAGCGGAACTTTCTGCCTGCCGCAGGGCGCAAAACGACGTTTTGCATTGCGTTCACGCGCCCCTGGCGTGAACGCCGCCCCGATGGGACGCCCGCGATCCCGGGGATCGCTGTGGGCGGTCCGGTAGTGCTAAGGGGCCTTCGCCTGCGCCGGCTCCTCGGCGCGCTTGTCGATGACCTTGTCGACCAGGCCGAACTCCTTGGCGTCGTTGGCGGTCAGGAACTTGTCGCGTTCCAACGCATCCTCGATCGTCTTGTAGGTCTGGCCGGTGTGCTTCACGTAGATCTCGTTGAGCCGCTTCTTCAGGTTCAGGATTTCCTGAGCGTGCAGCATGATGTCGGTAGCCTGGCCCTGGAAGCCGCCGGAAGGCTGATGCACCATGATGCGCGCGTTCGGCAGCGAGAAGCGCATGTCCTTCTCGCCGGCGGCGAGCAGCAGCGAGCCCATCGAGGCGGCCTGGCCAGTGCAGAGCGTCGAGACCGGCGGGCGGATGAACTGCATGGTGTCGTAGATCGCAAGGCCCGACGTCACCACGCCGCCCGGCGAGTTGATGTACATCGAGATTTCCTTCTTCGGATTTTCCGCCTCGAGGAACAACAGCTGCGCGACGATCAGCGTCGACATGCCGTCCTCCACCGGACCGGTCACGAAGATGATGCGCTCCTTCAACAGGCGCGAGAAAATGTCGTAGGCGCGCTCGCCACGGTTCGTCTGCTCGACCACCATGGGCACGAGGTTCATGTAGGTTTCAACCGGATCGCGCATGAGTCACCTAGGGTTTTAGAGGCGGACATCGCCAGTCTTGGCTGCCAGTTGGGCTGGATGTGCCGGAAGGCCGATGGACGTCCCGTGATGCAGGAAGTTGGTAGAAGTAGAACGCGTAGGTACAGGGTGTACCGACAGATATAGCCCAATTCGCGCCTGACAAGTGCGGAGCGCATTAAGGCTTAATCCGCCGGGCAGTTGAAGCTGATTCGTAGCAAGAGGCCCAGCCGACCATCTGGCTAGCTGGGCCTCTTCGCTGATGATCCTTAACAGGAGACTGTCCTGGAGGCCCACCCCGACGGAAGCGGAACGGGACTCCAGATTCCAGTTTCGACGCGTTTCCTCTACGCGAACCGTTACCCACTTCGCTCGAAAACGCTCCAGAGCCTTCAGGCGGCCGTCTTTTCCGCCTCGTCGTCCTTGTAGAGATCCTCACGCGAGACCTTCTTCTCGGTCACGTTGGCAAGTTCGAGGATGAAGTCGACGACCTTGTCCTCGTAGATCGGTGCACGAAGCTGGGCCAGCGCCTGGGCGTTGCTGCGGTAGTAGTCCCAGACCTCCTTCTCGCGGCCGGGCATCTGCCGGGCGCGCTCGACCACGGCGCGGCCGACCTCCTCATCGGTCACCGTGATCTTGTTCTTCTCGCCGATCTCGGAGAGCACGAGACCGAGCCGCACGCGGCGATCGGCGATCTTGCGGTACTCCTCCTTCGCCTTGTCCTCCGTGGTGTCCTCGTCCGCAAAGGTCTTGCCGGCGGAGTCCATCTCGGCCTTGACCGAGTTCCACATCAGATTGAACTCCTCGTCGACCAGCGAGGGCGGCGCCTCGAAGCGATGCGCTTCGTCGAGACGATCGAGCAGCGCGCGCTTGACGCGCTGGCGCGTCGCGGTGGCGAACTCGGCAACCAGACGCTCGCGCGCGGCTTCCTTCAGCTTGTCCAGCGATTCCAGGCCGAGCGTCTTAGCGAACTCGTCGTCGATGGCAACGTCCTGCGGCGCCTCGATCAGCGTCGCGGTGGTCTCGAACTCGGCCGGCTGGCCGGCGAGCTTCTCGCTCATGTAGTTCTTCGGGAACGACACCTTCAGCGTGCGCGTCTCGTTGGCGCCGATGCCGATGAGCTGCTCCTCGAAACCCGGGATGAAGGTGTTGGAGCCGATCACGACCTGGATGCCCTCACCCGCACCGCCCTCGAAGGCTTCGCCGTTGATGGTGCCCTTGAAGTTGATGGTAACGCGATCGCCGGAGGCTGCCTTCTCGCCCTCGCCCTTGGCGGCATAACCGCGGTTGCTGTCCGCGATACGCTTGATCGCCTCGTCGACGTCGGCCTCGGTCACTTCAGCAACGGGCTTTTCGACCTGGAAGGTCTTGAAGTCGGCGAGCGCGATCGACGGCACCACCTCGATCGCGACCGTGTAGGTCAGATCGGTCTTGCCGGTCAGCAGCTCCTCGACCGCGGCCTGCTCGGTCGGCATCGTGATCTTCGGCTCGGTCGCGAGACGGAAGCCGCGCTCGGAGAACAGCTGCGTGTTGGTGTCGCGGATGGTCTGGTCGATGGTCTCGGCCATCACCGAGCGGCCATAGACCTTCTTCAGGTGGGTGACCGGCACCTTGCCGGGACGGAAGCCGTTGATGCGGACCTTGTCCTTGAGATCGACGAGCTTGGCGCCGGCCTTGGCGTCGAGATCAGACGCGGGAACGCTGATCTTGAACTCGTGCTTCAAACCTTCCGAGAGGGTCTCTGTGACCTGCATGGCGTCCAATCTTCTTTTCGTTCGGCCCCGGCGCACATGCGTCGGGACGCTATCATTGATCGATCCGGCGCGAGGCAAACCCCTCAACGCCGGTGGTTCATCAGGCCGCTTCGGCGGACAACCATCCGCGAGGAGCAGGCCCTCGTAATCCGTGCAAACGCGATAAGCGCTTGGTGCGGGCGGAGGGACTCGAACCCCCACAACTTTCGTCACTGGAACCTAAATCCAGCGCGTCTACCAGTTCCGCCACGCCCGCGTGAATTTGCATCAAGACCGGCCGCGATGCCGCGGGCGGCCGGGCTTATAACATGTGCCTGATCGTTCGCAGCAAAAAAATGGCCCGATGGAGGCAAGCTTCAAGTAGGCACGATGGCTGGACTTATCCAGCGCGGCGTGGTCCGGATCACCCCATGAAACCGCCGATTTTTGACCCGACGAGGCGCGAGGTTTTGGCCGGGCTTGGAGCTTCCGCGGCGGGCTTGATCGCGGGCGGAGCAACCCCGCCCGTGACCGCCCAGATCGCCCTCCAGGCAAGGTCGGGGACCCTGCCCCTTAAGCCGGGTCAGCCAGCTACACCAATCTGGGAGCTGGCCGCCGTGAGCCATCTCAGGGACGTCCGTCTGAAGCGCGGCGATCGATGCGAGGTTGTCTTCCGCAACGACCTGCCTGTGCCACTTGCACCAGTCTGGTACGGCCTCAATGCCCCTGCTGCGACCGACCCGCTCCGGGGACGCGCGCCTGCCGCACCAAACGCGGTTGAAACATCTATTATTTCAATACCTAACGCAGGAACCCTGGTGGCCGACTTCCGGCTCTTCGAGGACGGCCTGAAGCAGCCGGCGCGCCCGCTTCCGATCATCGCGGCGGAGACCAGCCCGGTTGCCGTCGATCGCGACCAGATCCTCTTGATCGAGGAATGGCGGCTGCGGCAGGATGGCACCGCGGTCCCGCCGGGCCAGGATCCCAAGGACACGACGCCGCTCTATACGATCAACGGGCAGACTTCATTCGAACTCTCAGCCGCGGCCAATGAGCGGCTGCGGCTGCGCTTTATCAACAGCTCCCAACGTACTGTTCTGGCGATCAAATTGGAAAGCCATGAGGTCCGCGTGATGGCCCTTGGCGGGCAGCCCGCCGAGCCGTTCCCGGCCCGCAACGGCGCCCTGGTGCTTGCCCCGGGCGGACGGGCCGACGCGTTTGTCGATGCGGCCGCATCGGCCGCATTCCTGCTGCATGACGGCAAGGAGGCGCGCCAGGTCGGCAGCCTCAAGGTATCAGGCCAATCGGAGCGGCGCGCGCCGCTGTTGCCGCCGCAGCCACTCCCGTCGAACGACCTGCCCGAGAAGCTCGATCTGAAGGGCGCCCTGCGGTTCGATGTCGCTCCGGGCGCCCCCGATGCCGGCTGGGCCCGGCCGGCGAACTTCTCCACGGCCTCTGCCCCGGCCTTTCGCGTCAAGCCCGGCCGCACCGTCGTGCTGGCCCTGGAGAGCCCCGCCCCCAACACGACAGTCTTCCATCTGCACGGCCACCATTTCCGCCTGCTCGACAAGCTCGACGACGGCTGGAAGCCCTACTGGCTCGACACGCTCGCGATCGAGCCCGGCCAGACCCAGCGCATCGCGTTCGCAGCAACCTCGCCCGGACGATGGCTCATCGAATCCGTCGTCACCGACTGGGCCGCGCCGCGCCTGGTGCGCTGGTATGGGGTGGAGTGAGCGCTCAGTATTCTATGCCGAGCGCATCATAGATCCGCCGGTGCACGGCCGGCAGTGTCTCGGTGAGATCCTCCGCGATCAGCCCCGGCCCCGCTTCGCTTGCCGCCTCGCCATGCATCCAGACGCCGATGCTGGCGGCTTCGAAGGCCGGCACACCCTGCGCCAAGAGCCCGGCGATGATGCCGGAGAGCACGTCGCCGGCACCGGCGGTGGCCAGCCATGGCGGCGCGTTGGCGGCGATGGTGGCGCGGCCATCGGGCGCGGCGATGGTGGTATCCGGTCCCTTCAGCAGCACCACCGCGCCGGAGCGCTCGGCGGCCGCGCGGACGCGCTCGAGCTTGGAGCGGCCCGGATGCTTGTTGCTGAGATCGGAGAACAGGCGCGGAAACTCGCCCTCATGCGGCGTCAGCACCACCGCACTGTCGTGCGAGGACTTGATCGATCCAAACAGGCGTTCGGGGCTTGCGGCAAAGCTCGTCAGTGCATCGGCGTCCAGCACCAGGTGGCGCTGCGCGGTGAGCGCGGTGTGGACCATGTCGCAGGTGCGCTCGCCGATGCCGGCGCCGGGGCCGATGATGCAGGTGTTGTAGCGCTTGTCGCCAAGTAGTTCGCCGAACTCGACCACGGTATCGACGGGACGTACCATCACCGCGGTGAGCGCGGCGGCATTGATCGCGAGCGCATCGCGTGGGCTCGCGAGCGTCACCAGCCCCGCGCCGGCCCGTAGCGCGCCGCGCGCGGCGAGGCGCGCCGCGCCGGTCGCCGCTGCGTCGCCCGACACCACGAGCACGTGGCCTCGCGCATATTTGTGGCCGTCGATGCGCGGCACCGGGAACGCCGCGCCCCAGAAATCCGGATCGTTCTCGAAAATCTGCGACCCGATCTCGTCCAGAAGCTGCGCGTCGATACCGATGTCGGCAACCCGCACCCGGCCGCAATGCATCCGCCCCGGCAGCAGCAGGTGCGCCGGCTTCTTGCGGAAGAAGGTGACGGTCTCGGTGGCATTGACCGCAACGCCCAGGACGGCGGCGCTGGTGCCGTTGATGCCGCTCGGCAGGTCGACCGCGAGCACCGGCGCGCCGTTGGCATTGATCGCCTCGATCATCTCCCGCGCCTCGCCCTCGACGGGACGGCTGAGGCCCGCGCCGAACAGCGCATCGATGATCAGCGCAGGCCTTCCGATCGCCTGCGGATTGAACGGCAACACCGGATGCTTCCAGCCGCGCGCGGCCGAGGCCGCATCGCCCTGGAGCTGGTCGCGCTCGCACATCAGAATCACCGAGACCTCGCGGCCTTGCGCGGCGAGCTCGGCGGCTGCGACAAAACCGTCACCGCCATTGTTGCCGGGACCGGCCACGATCAGGATCGGCCCCTCCTCCACCAGCGCATTGGCGGCCTCCGCGACCGCCTGGCCCGCGCTCAGCATCAGCTTGAAGCCGGGCGTCCCGGCCGCGATCGCGAGCTGGTCGGCGCGCTGCATTTCGGCGTTGGTCAGAACTTCCATGCCACTTCCCTGTACAAACGCCTCTTCAACAGGCATCTTTTGTGCCGATCCGTCCGCGGCGACGCCAATCTGCACAGATACTGAACTGTTTGCCTATTTCGTAGTCTTCGGTATTTTGGCCCGGCGGCACCAGCTATCAGAGATGCTCGTTAAAAGGCTGATAACGCTCCAATAATCAGGGGATCGCAACTTGGCATAGACCCTGCTTTCAAGGAAGCCGCTTCGGTTCGTCGTGCTCACTGGCATTTTTCAGGGTGTGGCCGGCCGTTGTTGCCGGACAGGTCAGGGATCCCGGCATAGCGAAGACAACACCGTGCGTTAAGAAAAGCGCATCCTGACGAAGACGTTGCTATTTGATCGAAAGGCCGGGGAGGCGCGCAGTGAAGAAAATCGAAGCCATCATCAAGCCGTTCAAGCTCGACGAGGTGAAGGAAGCGCTTCAGGAAGTCGGCCTTCAGGGCATCACAGTCACCGAAGCCAAGGGCTTCGGTCGGCAGAAGGGTCACGCCGAGCTTTACCGCGGCGCAGAATACATTGTCGACTTCCTGCCCAAGGTGAAGATCGAGATCGTGATCGGCGACGATCTGGTCGAGCGCGCCATCGACGCGATCCGCCGCGCCGCGCAAACCGGACGCATCGGCGACGGCAAGATCTTCGTCTCCAACATCGAAGAGGCGATCCGCATCCGGACCGGCGAATCCGGGCTGGACGCTATCTGAGCCGGGTGCTATCCCGAATTTTGCGACACTCTGACAAGAAATAAGGCTGCTTCGGCGGCCTGATTTCGTTTGTGCGGTCGCGCGCGAACTCGCCAAAAGCGAGAACAATCTTGCTCACCTGGAAACCGACCCGCAGAGCCAAAAGGGGTATGCATGAAGACCGCCAAAGACGTCCTGAAATCGATCAAGGACAACGACGTCAAATACGTCGACCTGCGCTTCACCGATCCGCGCGGCAAGTGGCAGCACGTCACGTTCGACGTCAGCATGATCGATGAGGACATTTTCGCCGAAGGGACGATGTTCGACGGCTCCTCGATCGCCGGCTGGAAGGCGATCAACGAGTCGGACATGTGCCTGATGCCCGATCCGGTGACCGCGACGATCGATCCGTTCTTCGCCGAGACCACGATGGTCATCACCTGCGACGTGCTCGAGCCGACCACCGGCGAGCCCTACAACCGCGACCCCCGCGGCATCGCCAAGAAGGCCGAAGCCATGGTGAAGTCGATGGGCGTTGGCGACAGCGTGTTCGTCGGCCCCGAGGCCGAGTTCTTCGTGTTCGACGACGTGCGCTTCTCCTCCTCCCCCTACAACACCGGTTTCCGCCTCGACTCCTCGGAGCTGCCCACCAACACCGACACGGAATATGAGGGCGGCAATCTCGGCCACCGCATCCGCACCAAGGCCGGCTACTTCCCCGTCCCGCCGCAGGACTCGGTCCAGGACATGCGCTCCGAGATGCTCGGCGCCATGGCCAAGATGGGCGTCAAGGTCGAGAAGCATCACCACGAGGTCGCTTCCGCCCAGCACGAGCTCGGCATGAAGTTCGACACGCTGACGCTGATGGCCGACCACCTGCAGATCTACAAATACTGCATCCACCAGGTCGCGCATATCTACGGCAAGACCGCCACCTTCATGCCGAAGCCGGTCTACGGCGACAACGGCTCGGGCATGCACGTGCACCAGTCGATCTGGAAGGACGGCAAGCCGGTGTTCGCCGGCAACAAGTATGCCGACCTGTCGGAGACCTGCCTGCACTACATCGGCGGCATCATCAAGCATGCCAAGGCGATCAACGCCTTCACCAACCCGTCGACCAACTCCTACAAGCGTCTGGTCCCGGGCTACGAGGCCCCGGTCCTCCTCGCCTACTCCGCGCGCAACCGCTCGGCCTCCTGCCGCATCCCCTACACCGCTTCGCCGAAGGCCAAGCGTGTCGAGGTGCGCTTCCCCGATCCGCTTGCCAATCCCTATCTCGGTTTCGCCGCGATGCTGATGGCGGGCCTCGACGGCATCAAGAACAAGATCGATCCGGGTCCGGCGATGGACAAGGATCTCTACGACCTGCCGAAGGAAGAGCTGAAGCAGATCCCGACCGTCTGCGGCTCGCTCCGCGAGGCGCTGGAAAACCTGGACAAGGACCGCGGCTTCCTCAAGAACGGCGGCGTGTTCGACGACGACTTCATCGACGCCTACATCGAGCTGAAGATGACCGAAGTCGAGCGCTTCGAAATGACTCCGCATCCGGTCGAGTTCGACATGTACTATTCGGGTTGAGCGGCCCGAACTCTCTGCAACAAGCAAAAGGCGCCTCGCGAGGGGCGCCTTTTCGTTCGGGGAGGCGTAGGGTGGCTGAGCATTGCAGATGTGCGAAGCGCGTTTGCATTGCTAGCCCACCCAACGAGATGCGAGCCGGCCGCTACCACGTAGCCGTAAAGGCCTTCTGCAGCTCGGCCGGGGCCGTCACGCCGCTCGCGATCAGCAACTGGGTGAGCACCCGCGCCTTCTGCGGATTGAGATCCTCGGACACGACGAACCCGTTCTTGTCGTCGTCGACCTCGACGTTTCGCGTGACGAAGCCGGAGCGAACGCGGGTGGAACGGACGACGATGATGCCCTTCTTCGCGGCCGCTTCGAGCGCATCGAGTGCCGACTTCGACGTGTTACCGTCGCCGACGCCGGCCAGCACGATGCCCTTGGCGCCGTGCGAGATGGCGTCCTCGATCGGAACGGCGTCCATGTTGGCGTGCGAATAGACGATCTCTACGCGCGGCAATTGCTCGCCCGCGGGGAGCTGATAGGTCGCACGCTTGAAGCCGGGAGCCTGCGCCATGAAACGGATGCCGCCGGCGCTGTCGACATAGCCGATCGGGCCGTCATTGGGGGAGCTGAAGGTCTCGATGCTCGTGGTGTTGGTCTTCGTCACCGACCGCGCGCCCTGAATCTTGTCGTTCAGCACGGCCATGACGCCGCGGCCGCGCGAGCGCGGATCGGCGGCCACCTGCACCGCCTCGTAGAGATTGCCGGGGCCGTCGGCGCTGACCGCGGTGGCCGGCCGCATCGAGCCGACGATCACCACCGGCTTGTCGCCGCGCACCAGGTTGTCGAGAAAGAACGCGGTTTCCTCCAGCGTATCCGTGCCATGGGTGATGATGACGCCGTCGGCTTCGTTCTTGTCGAAGGCATCCTGGATGCGGCGGGCCAGCGCGAACCAGACCTTGTCGTTCATGTCCTGGGACCCGATCGACGAAATCTGCTCGGCGTTCAGCTTTGCCAGCTTGTCGAGGCCCGGTACCGACTGCATCAGCTGCTCGCCGGTGATCTGGCCGGATTTGTAGGCGCCGGTCGCCCGCGAATCGGCCTGGCCGGCGATGGTGCCTCCGGTCGCGAGCACGAGAATACGCGGCAGGCTGCCGGCCGCAGCGTCCTTGCCCGGCTCTGCCGCCCGCGCGACTGCGCCGAGGCCGCCGGACCAGAGCGCAAGGGACAGCAGTGGAATGGCGAGCATGGATGTTCGAATTTGGCGACAGCTGGCTGGGCTGGCGGTAGGCTTCGTCATCGAATTGTCCTCGCGTTAAAGTAGGGATCGACATTCGATACGCCCATTGAGGCCGAAGATGGGTCGGCCTGCTGCTATCCCTATGGGTTGTCCCGTCGTGGCATGAAATGATCGAGCAGACCCGTCGGTAGTGGAAAGACGACCGTCGACGACCGTTCGCCCGCGATGTCATGGAGAGCCGCGAAATAACGCAGCTGCATCGCCTGGGGCTCCTGCGCGAGAATCCGGCCGGCTTCGACGAGCTTTTCAGCCGCCTGCTGCTCGCCCATCGCGTTGATCACCTTGGCCCGCCGCAAGCGCTCCGCCTCAGCCTGTTTGGCAATCGCGCGAACCATGGTTTCGTTGATATCGACGTCCTTGATCTCGATGCCGGTGACCTTGATGCCCCAGACGTCGGTCTGCTTGTCGAGGATCTCCTGGATGTCGGCGTTGAGCCTGTCGCGCTCGGCGAGCATCTCGTCAAGCTCGTGCTTGCCGAGAACCGAGCGCAACGTGGTCTGGGCGAGCTGGCTGGTGGCGGCCATGTAGTCGCCGACCTTGATAATTGCCCGTTCGGGATCGACGATGCGGAAGTACAGAACGGCGTTGACCTTGACGGACACGTTGTCCCGGGAAATCACGTCCTGCGGCGGCACGACCTGCACCATCACCCGGAGATCGACCTTCACGAGTTGCTGCACGACCGGAATGAGGAGGATGAGGCCCGGTCCCTTCACGCCGGTAAAGCGGCCAAGCGTAAAGACGACGCCACGCTCGTATTCGCGCAGGATGCGAATGGCCTGGGATAGAAACATGACGACGAGCAGCACGAGTGCCGCATAAGTCAGATATTCCAGCATCATGATGGACCTCCCTCGCCGGTTCGGGCCGGCGCGCGCCGTATCAGCAGCGTCAGGTCGACGACGCCCGCGACTTCGGCCGTCTCTCCGGGCTTGAACGTTTCGGCACCGCGCGCCTGCCAGCGCTCACCGTGGGCGAAGACATGACCTTCGTTCCCGTTCCAGTCGAGAACCTCGGCGGGCAAGCCTCGCATGGCCTTCGCGCCGACCAGTGCAGGAGCCGTGCGGATGCGCCGGAGTGAACCAAGCACGACGAGCGCAAAGCCGGCGAATACGGCCGCAGTGGTGCCGATCACCCACCACGACAATTGGTAGCCAGGGGCCTCGCCCCTGAAAAGCATCAAGGCTCCCAGCACGAAAGCGATGATTCCTCCGAGACCGATCACCACGGTCGGATTGAAGGCTTCGATGGTAAGAAGCACGAGCCCGACCAGCATCAGGGCGAAGCCGGCATAATTGACCGGCAGCAGATTGAGCGCATAGAGGCCGATCAGCAGGCAGATCGCGCCGACGACTCCAGGGGCCACGGCACCGGGAGACATGAACTCGAAGATCAGGCCGTAGATGCCGACCATCAGGAGAATGAACGCCACGTTCGGATCGGTGATGACCGCCAGGAAGCGGGATATCCCTCCGGGGTCGATGGCTTCAACGACGGCATCCTTCGTCGCGAGGCCTTGCGTCCTGCCGCCGGCAACCTCCACCACACGGCCGTCGAGCTGCCTCAGCAATTCGGCCTGATCGCGCGCGACGAGATCGATGGCATGAGCCTCGAGCGCGCCGTTGGCAGAGAGTGTGGCAGCCTCTCGGACCGCCTTCTCGGCCCACTCCGCATTGCGGCCGCGCAGCTCCGCAAGACTGCGGATGAAAGCGACAGCATCATTGGTCGCCTTGGCCGTCATCGGATCCTTGAGCTGATCCTTCTCGCTCTGCTGGTCACCGTCCTTCTTGTCCTTGCCGCCCTTGTCCGGCGTACCGCCGCCGAGCGGCCCGCCAATCTGCACCGGCGTCGCGGCACCAATATTGGTGCCTGGCGCCATCGCCGCGATGTGAGTGGCGTAAAGGATATAGGTCCCCGCACTCGCCGCGTGGGCGCCGGAGGGAGCGACGTAACCGACGACGGGAATCGGCGAGGCGAGCACATCCGCGATGATCTCGCGCATGCTGGAATTGAGCCCGCCGGGCGTGTTCATTCTCAGGAGCACGACCTCGGCGCGCCGTTCGCTCGCCCTGGCCAAAGCCTCCTTCACGTAGCTGGCTGACGCAGGGCCAATAGCCCCGTCGATCGAAACAATCAGGGCGACGCGGCCGCTCTCCTCCGCTGAACTGGGAAGGAGGCAGCAGGTCAAAGCCACGACGGTGATCGCCGCAACGAGGGCCGCCTTCATGGTCTGCACGGCAAGGGCTCCCTTGCAGAGGATATGGTGTTCCTCTCGAGAACCTCAATCCTGCGTGGAGACCAACGATTGTGCAACGCAATGGAAAGGCCATGCGGGATGGTGATGTGATCGATTGAGCAGAGGCAGTGGCGGGCCACGACGACGGCTGATCCGCCCTGCGCCAGGCGCTGCTACCGTGCCACCCTCACGCCAGTGGCCCCGGTCGCGTTGAACGTGCTCGCGATGATCTCGCTCGTCGGCTGCATCCCTCCGAGCGACCGGTGCGATGGCTCCTGCTCCTCGATCCTGACCCGGACGTTGCGGCGAAAGTCGCGGCTGCCCTGCCCTTCGACCTCGACCATCAGGTCGGTGATGCGTCGAGCAGCGGCTTCTTCTGCTCGGGATCGATCCGGTGCGCAAGGCCTCAGCGAGCGTACACTGAACCGCAAGTTCAGGAGCTGACCACGAGTCGTCGCAAGCCTTCATCATGCGCCGCCCCGTCGAGCATGCGCGCATGCTCCTGGAGACGAAGACGCAGCCGGTCAAGACCATCGCCCGCGCCGCCGGCTACAAGGACGAAAGCAGCTTTCGCAAGGCCTTCCGCAGGATCGACACAATTCCGACGCGCGTGCGTCTCCATTGCCGATCCGGAAGACCGCTGATGCTACGTTCGATTAATATCTAGGAACGCTAAGGCACCCGGCCTTGTTACCAGCCGAACTGAACAGCCATTACCAGCGCTCGAAAAATTCATCGCTAGCCACGTCCGGAGGCGACGCTCTCTGGTGCCGGCCAAACCAGGAGCCAGGAATGCATCAGACCACGAAAAGCGGGACCGCGGATGGAAACGGCGGCAGGCGGGCGAAGCGTCATCCCGTGATCCTTCGAGCCTCCTCCCTTTTGATAGCGGGCGTTTTGTCGGTTCTGCTGGTCAGCGCTGTCGTTCCACCCATCATCGCCGATCAGTCCGATAGGGCAGTGGTCAACGCCCCCCTGACCCTGTTGACGGCGCCGATCGATGGCGAAATTGGCTCGCTCTCCAAGCAGATCGGTAACGCAGTGGAACCCGGGAATTCGCTGGCACTCATCTCCAATGCGAGGGTCGACAAGTCCGCGCTGATAGCGTTGGAGCAGAAAACCTCTGACGCGCGTGCGAAGCTGGAAGCAACGAAGCAAAAAAAGATCTCAGACAAAGCCTATGTAAAGGCACTGAATTCCGAGATCGACGGTCAGACCGCAATGCTGCAAGCGCAATTTCAGTCGCAGATCGTCGCATTGCGCGCGAAGGTGGCGGAGTCGGACTCCCTGAGCCAGGCAAAAAAGTCTCTGGTTGACCGCCAGTCAACTCTGGTTGCGCGCAACGCCGCAAGCATGGACATGCTGAATCCGACGAAAGCGCAGTATTCAGCGGCGCTACACAACGCCGATGTGGATAGAGCCAAGCTCAATCAGAAAATCGCGCAACTCGAATCACTGCAGAAGGGCATCTATGTCGGTGACGACCTTGTCAGCACCGGAACCCTGATTCAGAAGCGCCGTGACATCGAGCTCGATGCGACGCGAATGGAGATCGAAGAGAACGAGCTGTCGGCAGCACTGCGGGATCAACAGGCGCTCGTTGACCGGGAGCGCCAAAGGATCGCCAGCCTTTCTGGCGCAGACGTCGTGATTTCAACTCCGGGCACGATCTTGACCATGGGAGTGACACCAGGTCGGCGCGTCACTGCCGGCGATGCACTCGCCTCGCTCGTCGATTGCAACAAGCGCTTCGTTGTCGCGATATTTTCCTATCGGCAGGCCGAGAGCATGAAGGTCGGAACGCGCGTCCGTATCGACAATGCAGACTTCAAATCGGGAACCGTCGAATCCATTTTGCCAAAGACGACCGACAAGGTCGACGAACGATACGCGGTACCCTTCCCACAGACCGAGCGGCGCGAACTTTACGCGATCATTGCGCCCGACGAAGCTGGCAGCGGGGCAGCGAAGTTTGGGCAGGCCGCGTCCAGTGAAACGACGCCCTGCACCGTCGGCCAGTGGGTCACCGTCACCAAGGACAAGGCGCTGGTTCCGTCCCTGTCCGTGACTTGGAGCCGGGTCGAAAAACTCATCGCCTCTGTGAGTGCCGACGAGCGGCAAGCCCCTGCCGAAAGCGAGGAAACTGCGCGTCGCATGGGTATCGCCGCCCTGACCAGCGCATTCCGTTCTGTTGCAGCGGCTTCCCAGCCTTCGGTGCCATGACGGTGCGGCCGTCCGGGAGTTGCAACGTCGCCGCAAGGCGATGCGCCATTGTCGCAATTTGGCTGGCAATGATGACGCCCGCCGCCGCAGGTCCGAATGAGGATACAGCTTCCGGCCCTGGAGCCGATTGCGCGGCCCTGGCGAAGGCCGTGACATCGCAGGCGGCCGGCGCAGGCGCGGTGTTCGTCCGCAGCTATGAGCCTGGTGAGGACGAAAGCGGCTTGCCGGCAGGATTGGCCACGTCCGCGTTCGTCTACGACAACGCGCTCGCGGCGATTGCCCTTGTGGCTTGTGGCGACGTGAGCCGGGCAAACCTGGTCGGGAACGCCCTGACCCGCGCCGTTCGGAGAGATCGCACATTCACGGATGGCCGGGTGCGCAATGCGTATCGCGCCGGTCCGTTGGGTGAAGGAGCGCCAGCGCTCCCGGGGTGGTGGGACGAGGACAAGAAAATCTGGGCCGAGGATCCCACACAGGACGGCAGTTCGACCGGCAACGCCGGCTGGACCATTCTGGCGCTGCTGACGCTGCATCAAGCCACCGGCGAGGCGTCGTTGATAGCTGATGCCGAGCGCCTGATGGACTGGGTGACGGCCAACGTCTCATCGGACGCCGGCTTCCTCGGCGGTTTTCATGGTTATGACCCGCATTCGGTCCCCATCACCTGGATTTCGACAGAACACAACGTCGACATTTGCGCGGCGGCAGCCTGGCTCTACCGCCTCACCGGCAAAGTCAGGCACGCGGAAGCTGCATTGCACGCGCGGCGCTTCGTCGAGCGGGCATTCACCGGAGATCATTTCCTGTTGGGAACGAAGCCCGACGGCACCCTCGCCGATCCCTCAATGCTTGCCCTCGACGTCCAGCTCTGGCCATGGATGGCGATTGCCGATGGGCCGGCCGAATGGCGAGACGCGCTGAAATTCGCCGCCACCCACCTGAGCGTCGGCGACGGGTTCGACTTCAACGGAGACGGGGACGGCGTGTGGATCGAGGGCACCGCCCAGGCCTCGCTGGCGTACCGGATTGCCGGCGATTCCGTGAAAAGCGGCCAGCTGCTGAAGACGCTTGAGGCCGCCCGCACGACCTCCGGTTTTCTCAATGCAACGCGAACCGCGCGCGTGTCGACCGGCCTTTCGATTGATCCAACCAACACGGCGCCGGACTTTTTCTACTTCAAGCGACCGCATCTGGCAGCAACCGCATGGGCGGCTCTGGCCGCCACGAGATGGAATCCGTTTAACGGAAAAAGGATTGACTGATGTTCGAAGCCGCCACTGACATCTCGTCCATCCTGTCGATCGATAGCGGTCTGCTGATCGGATTGCTCGTCCTGGCGCGGTTGCTCGATCCTGCCCGCAGCGGCGAGCGTATTCTGTTCGGCACGGTCGCCGGAGCACTGCTCGTTACATACGCGCTGTGGCGCTGGCACGACACCCTGCCCCCGCTGTCGGTCTCGGTAGAGGCTTGGTGGCAATACCTGTTCTTTGGGTTCGAAGCCATCGCCATCGTATACACGCTGATGTCGATCATCATTCTCGTCCGGAGTATCGACCGATCCGCGCAGGCGGACACGGCACAGAGCAGCATGGAACACGCGGGCAACTATCCTCCCGTCGATGTCTTCATCTGCACATACGACGAACCGCTCGAGATCCTGGAAAGGTCCATCCCGACGGCGCTGGCGCTTGACTATCCCCATGTCACCGTCTGGGTTCTCGACGATACCAGGCGCGAATGGCTGCGCGAATATTGCGAAGATGCGGGTGCGCGCTACATCACGCGAGCCAGCAACGAGCACGCCAAGGCGGGCAATCTCAACCACGCTCTTGCACTCACGGCCATGCAGACCAACGCTCCGGTCATCATGGTGCTGGATGCGGATTTCGCGCCGCGTCCGAATTTCCTGCGACGCACGGTCGGGCTGCTTGCGGGCCCACGGGTCGCCGTGGTGCAGACTCCGCAATTCTACCACAACCCAGATCCCATCCAGCACAATCTGCTGGCGGCGCGGAGTTGGGTCGACGACCAGCGGTTCTTCTTCGATGTCTTTCAGCCCGCCAAGGATGCGTGGGGATGCGCGTTCTGCATTGGCACATCTTTCGTCATTCGCCGCGATCGCTTGACCGAGCTCGGCGGATTTCCAGACAAGACGGTCACGGAAGATATCCATCTGACCTATGCCCTGCTGGCAAAGGGTTACGAGACCTGGTGGCTGAACGAGAGGCTGAGTGCCGGCCTCGCTGCCGAAGGCTTGCCTGAATACGTCACGCAAAGAGCCCGCTGGTGCCTCGGAACCATCCAGCTCGCTCTGCTTCGCGATGGGCCGATCCGTGGCCGCGGATTCTCGCTGACCCAAAGATGGCACTATCTGCACGGCGTCCTGAATTGGCTGTGCAAGCCATTCCTGCTCTTGCTGCTGGCGGCACCGTCCATCTACTGGTTTACGGACATTCCCGCCTTCGAGGCCGACTATCTCTCGTTCCTGCGATATGGCGTGCCTGCGCTGCTCGGCCAGATGATCTATATGGCCTGGGTCTCGAGGTCGCGTACCCTGCCGCTGTTCATGGAAGCGGCACACGCCATCGCCGCATTTGCGATTTCCGCAACTCTCGTCAGCGCCGCCGTCAAGCCGTTCGGCAGGCCTTTCAAGATCACCAACAAGGGCGGAGACCGCTCGGACCCCAAGCCCCAATGGAAGTTCGCGGCGCTGTTCGGCTTCATCGCGTTCGGGTCCGCAACCAGCATCATCTGGGCATTTGTTTCACCCTATGCCGCCAGCGAGATTTCGCCTCTCGATTATTTCAATCTGCTGTGGGCGGGCATCGCAATGCTGATCGCCTTCATCGCGTTTCTGGTCTGCTTCGAGCAGGGGCGCGGTGAGATATTGTTCGACGTCAACGAGACCACCGAACTGCATACCGATGGCAAAGTCGTTCCCGGTCTGCTGACCAGTTTATCGATGTCGAGCGCCCGCGTGGCCTGCAGTGGAAGCCGGACAGTCGATTCGATGAGCGGACCAATGCGGCTGCATCTCGATTCATTGGGCTGGATCGACGCGGAGATCTCGGATCGCGACAGGCTCACTATCGGGGTGCGGCTCAGGCCAACTGTTGCGCAGCGCAAGGCGCTCGCGGTCCGGCTTTTCGGCGCGCTGGACGGCGACGTTGCCGATACCGCCAGCATCCGCGGGACAATTGCCGGCACGATCAGGAAGGGCCTGCTAGGCTGGTAGCTCAGCCCCCCTCGACGCGCTCCGCCCTACGCCGCCGCCTTCTGCCGCGCCACCAGCGCCTCGCCAAAGGCCTCGAACAGCTTACGGTTGATGGGATTGTGCTGCGGGTCGTATTCGGCGTGCCATTGCACGCCGAGCGCAAAGGTCGGGGCTTCCGCGATGCGGATGGCCTCGATGGTGCCGTCCTCGGCGATGCCCTCGATCAGCACGCGCTTGCCGGGATCGAGGATGCCCTGCCCGTGCAGCGAATTGACCCTGATCCTCTCGCAGCCGAGAATCTTTGCGAAGGCGCCTCCCGGCGTCAGGTCGACGTCGTGACGGTCGGCGAACACCACGGTCGGATCGGGGTGGATCTCGCCGTTCTCGAGCCTGGGCATGCGATGATTCATGCGGCCCGGGATCTCGCGGATTTCGGGATGCAGCGAGCCGCCGAAGGCGACGTTCATCTCCTGGAGGCCGCGGCAGATCCCGAACAGCGGCACGCCGCGGGCGACGCAGGCCACCGACAGCGCCAGTGCCACCTCGTCGCGATGGATGTCGTAGGGCTCGTGCTTCTCGCAAGGGTCGACGTTGAAGCGGGTCGGGTGCACGTTAGCCCGAGCGCCGGTGAGGATGATTCCGTCGACGGTGTCGAGCAGCGCCCCGATGTCGGTGATATCAGGGGAGCCCGCGAACATCACCGGCAAGCCGCCGGAGACCTCGGCCACGGCGCGCAAGTTTCGCTCGCCGACCATCTGGACCTGAAATCGATTCTCGACGCGATAGGAATTCCCGATCACGCCGACGACCGGCTTTCTCATCTGTCCTTCCGACCTCCTTGCCGAAGAAGATTCTCCAAACATGCCCCTGGCATGGAACAAATTCAACCGAAGGGATCGCGGGACGGCAATGCTATTTTCGCGCAAATGGCGGGGCCAGCGCGCGGATATGGCCCCTTTTGGCCCCCGGAGCGTTGATGCTTTCAGGCCGGGACGCATCAATCGGCACCAGGCCTGGGTTGATCCCTACCGGAATTTCGCGAGAGAGTGGCGGCCTGCAGCGTTCCCGAAAAGGACCCGATGTGACCATTTCCAGAGAAGAACGGCCCCGGACCCGCACCGATCTGGCCCAAGATCAGGCTCAAGGTCAGGCTCAAGGTCAGGCTCGAGCTCTGGCCTGGGCCATCTCGGTCGGCGGCATTGGCGTCGTGCTGTTCACCGCGCTGCTCGCCTTCGCCTGGTACTTCGCCGCCACCCTCCTTCTGATCTTCACCGGCATGCTGTTCGGCGTCGGCCTCAATGCGCTGACCAATGCGCTCGGACGGCGCGTTCACCTGCCCCACACTGTGCGACTCGCGATCGTCTGCCTCGTCCTTGCGGTGCTGCTCGCAGGCGTTGTCTATCTCGGCGGCGCCACCATCGCCGAGCAGGCCTCGCTGCTCAGCAAGACCATCAAGTCGCAGATCGGGACCGTGAAATCGTTCCTGGATAACCACGGGATCGACACCAGCTTCTTCGATTTCGGCAACGGCGCGTCCGACTCCTCGGCCACGACGCCATCGGACTCGACGCCTTCGCCGGCAGCGACGCAGCGCGGTCCCTTGCCCGCCGCTGGCGCGCTGGCCTCCAGCGGTGGAGCGATCGTGAGCCAGACTTTCAAGCTGCTGCTCGGCACCATCCACGGCGTTGGCAACATCTTCATCGTGCTGTTTCTGGGGCTGTCCTTCGCCGCCCAGCCCGCCGTGTATCACGACGGCCTGCTGTTCCTCGCGCCTGCGAAGCATCGCACCCGCGTCACCCTCATCATTGACCGCATCGGCGAAACGCTGGAGCGCTGGCTGATCGCGCAGATCGTGGTGATGATCGCAGTCGGCGTCGTGACCTGGATCGGGCTCGCCATCATCGGCATTCCCGGCTCGTTCATCCTGGGGATCCAGGCCGGCCTGCTGGCCTTCATCCCCACCGTCGGCGCCATCATCGCCGGCGTCGTCGTGGTGCTGGCGAGCCTCGCCTCGGGCTGGATCCCGGCGTTGTCGGCCTTCCTACTCTTCATGGGCGTGCACACCATGGAGGGCTACGTGCTGACACCGCTCCTGCAGCGCCAGGCGCTCGACATCCCGCCCGCCACGCTGTTTGCGTTCCAGATCCTGCTCGGCGTCGTGTTCGGAATCTGGGGTCTCGCGCTGGCGCTCCCGCTGGTCGCCATTGCCAAGGTCATGATCGACCACTTCAAGACGTATGAGGCGCCGCCTCTGGCAGCATGATCCGGGCCCAAAGGGCCGCGTTAGCGCAAAGTGCCCAGCGGTAGAGACGGCATGACCTCGCTCAGGTCGTCAGCACGGTCTCGGTGTGCTCGACCTCCGGCGGCGCTGCAAAATACTGGCCGACCAGGCCGCGCCATTCGGTGAAATTCTCCGAGCCGCGGAAATCGACGGTGTGGTTCTCCAGCGTCCCCCACTTCACCATCAACCGGTAGCGCTGCGGCTTCTCGATCGACTTGTGCAACTCGAAGCCGTGAAAACCCTTGGAGCGGCCGAAGGCGGCCTTGGCCTTGGCCACGGCGGCCTCGAAATCCTTCTCGCTGCCCGGCTTGACGTCGATTTGCGCGATCTCGGTGATCATCGGTTTCCACCCTTTTGTTGATGGCCGTGTCTACCGCAGACGGCGACAAAGAAAAAGGCGCCGAAACGGCGCCCTGCCGGGCCGAAAAACGCAGGCCTGTCAGGCGAACAGCAGGACCGTGCCCGCCACGATCAGCGCGCAACCGATGAAAAGAGCCAGCGGCCGGTAGCTGCGCCGCGGCGTGTAGCGCCCCTGCGCACGGCGCTCGCGCTCGTATTCGGCCGCAGTCGAGAACAGGCAGGCGAAGCCGCCACGTGCCGAAGCTGCTTGAGCTTCGAGCGAGATCAGGGCGGCCTGCGGGTTCTGTCGACGGATCGATTCCATGACCGCGATGGTAGGGATCGATTGGTAAACAGCGGATCACCGCAGGGCCGCCCTCGAGCTCACGCCGTGACCGGACGCGCGTGCGGCGCACCGACCCGCGCCGCGCTCTGGCGGCGCCAGTTCTCCAGCGACAGCGGCAGCTCCTCCGCCGCCTCCACGCGGTTACGACCGCCGCGCTTGGCCTGATAGAGCGCGGTATCGGCCGAGGCCAGCAGCACCTCGAGCTCGGTGCCGGCCGGACCGCCGGCGACACCGATGCTGACGGTGGTGTCGACCGGGCCTTCGTCGACGACGACGCCGGAGGTCTCGAACGCCTCGCGCACGCGCTCGGCCACCAGCACGCCCTCCTCCAGCGAGCACGGCAGGAGCGCGGCGAATTCCTCGCCACCGATGCGGCCCGAAAGGTCGGAGATGCGCAAATTGTTGACGACGACGGTCGAGAACAGCCGCAGCATCTCGTCGCCGGCGGGATGGCCGAAGCGGTCGTTGATCGACTTGAAGTGGTCGATGTCGAAGATCATCACGGTGACGGGCCGCCCGGCCTTGGCCTCGCGATCGATCACGCGGCCGCAGGCTTCGGAGAAGCCGCGGCGGTTGAGCATGCCGGTGAGCGGATCGGTCGACGCCGCGGTGCGGTGCGCGGTGACGGTGCGCTCCGACACCAGCATGAAGATCACGAACACGGTGCCGACGGCGTAGAGCACGAGCTCCACCGCGAACACGGTGACCCAGATGCTCGAAGAGAAGCCGGCATCGTGCGGCCGCAGGAAGCTGCCGATCAGGATCGGCAGCATCAGCACGCAGCCGTGCATCACCGGCACGACGAAGGCCGGCCAGCGCCGTTGCAGGCTCTTGCGCCGCTCGACCCAGAGCTCGCTCGCCGTCACCGCCGCATACAGCGAGACGATGCCGGCGCCGATGATCATGCGCAGCATGGACGCCGTCGGATCGAGCAGCGTCACGGCGGCGACCCAGGCGAGCGCGCCGAGCACGAGGCCTGGCCAGTTCGGCTTGCGGCCGTGGAAGACGCGCGCCGCATTCCACACCATGCCGCAGGCCACGAAGCCGACGGCATTTAACGCCAGATAGAGATGCGGCCCCAGCCTCTCGCCGGCCGCCGTCCACAGTGCAACGGAGGCGGCACCGAGCAGATAGGCGGTGCCCCACCATTTCAGCGCAGGACTGTTCTCCTGCTTGCCGAAGAACACCATCATGGCGCCGAGCAGTGCGGCAACCATGGTGGCAACCAAATAGAGCGTGATGCTATCGAGCGACATCATGTCGGCCCCCTTGAAAACATAGCAGTTACGCGATCGGCACATCCGATTTGCGCGCCCTTCCGAATGCGACGCTATGTCCCCGCGGGTTCCATTCAGGTTTTCGCGCGTCCGCAAGTTTTCCGGAAACTCGTCGTCAATTTGCATACAAACGAACAATAAAAAGGGCGCTGAAAATCAGCGCCCTTTTGCATCTCATTGAAGCCGCTTTCGCGGCGAATGCGACAAAAGCGATTAACGCTTCGAGAACTGGAAGGACCGGCGGGCCTTGGCCTTGCCGTACTTCTTGCGCTCGACCACGCGCGAGTCGCGGGTGAGGAAGCCGCCCTTCTTGAGCACAGAGCGCAGCTCCGGCTCGAAATAGGTGAGCGCCTTGGAGATGCCGTGACGGACCGCACCGGCCTGACCGGACAGACCGCCGCCGGCGACGGTGCAGATCACGTCGTACTGGCCCGAACGCTGGGCCACCGAGAACGGCTGCTCGATCATCATGCGCAGCACGGGACGGGCGAAATAGACCTCGACCTCGCGCGAGTTGACGGTGACCTTGCCGGCGCCCGGCTTGATCCACACGCGGGCGACCGCGTCCTTGCGCTTGCCGGTGGCGTAGGCGCGGTTGAACTTGTCGACCTTCTTCTCGTGCTTGGGCGCCTCGGGCGCTGCCGCCGTCTTGAGCTGCGAGAGCTGGTCGAGCGACTGGATGGATTCGGCCATGTTATGCGGCCCTCGTGTTCTTGCGGTTCAACTTCGCGATGTCGATCTTCTCGGGCTGCTGCGCCTCGTGCGGATGATCGGCGCCGCCGTAGACACGGAGGTTGCCCATCTGCACGCGACCGAGCGGACCACGCGGGATCATGCGCTCGACGGCCTTCTCGAGCACGCGCTCGGGATGACGACCCTCGAGGATCTGGCGCGCGGTGCGCTCCTTGACGTGGCCGACATAGCCGGTGTGCTTGTAGTAGGTCTTCTGCTCGCGCTTGCGTCCGGTGAGGACCGCATGCTGCGCGTTGATGATGATGACGTTGTCGCCGCAATCAACGTGCGGGGTGTAGGTCGGGAGGTGCTTGCCGCGCAGGCGCATGGCGACGATGGTGGCGAGACGGCCGACGACCAGACCCTTGGCGTCGATCAGCACCCACTTCTTCGTCACCTCGGCCGGCTTTGCCGAAAAGGTTTTCATGTCAGAATTTCCGTCAGGGAGACATCGGCGCGAACACCGCACCGGACTGGGCGGGTTTCTAGAGAAGAGACGCCCGATGGTCAATGCCCAGCGACGGAAAATACCCTCATAAAATCAGCAACTTATAAATATGGTGTGATATTACCTGCAAAAAGCTCAAACATTTGGAATGGAATAGGTCGAGGTGACATGGGCGATCGGATCGGGTGAGGTCCCGGATAACAGGTTCACCTCCCCGACCGCCAGGCGCTTGCCGAGCTTGAGCAGCCGCGCCTCGGCCAGAACATCCTGCCCGGGTTGGCCCTTGCGGAGGAAATTGATGTTGAGATTGGTGGTCACGGCGAGGCCGATCGGCCCGATCGCGGACAGCAGCACCACGTACATCGCGAAATCGGCCAGCGCCATCAGGGTCGGACCGGACACGGTTCCACCCGGCCGCAGCATCCTTTCGCTGTAGCGCTGGCGCAAAAGGCTGGTTTGGCCGTCCGCGCTCTCGATCGTGATGTCGTCTCCGCGGAAGGCTTGGGGAAACTCGTCACGGAGAAACTGCTCGAGCTCCGCCACGCTCATTTTCGCTAACGCCATGCCGTTCCCCACCCTCGCTTCGCTTGCCCTGTTACATTAAGTTATCAGCGTCATCCAATTGCAATCATTCCACGGAAGTCGCGTCAATGTCCGTCCCGGCCGCCCGCGCCCCCTCACCGCAACCGCCGATCCTGCTGCGCGAGATCGTCGGCAACGTCGCCGTGCTCACGCTGAACCGCCCCGCCGCACGCAACAGCCTGTCGGAGGCGATGATTGGCCAGCTGCATGCGAGCTTCAACGCGATCGCCGAGGACAAGCGCATCCGCGCTGCCGTGATCGCCGCCAACGGCCCGGCCTTTTCCGCCGGCCACGACTTGAAGGAATTGACCGCGCACCGCACCGACCCGGACCGTGGCCGCGCCTTTTTCGCCGAGATGATGAAGGCCTGCAGCGCGATGATGCAGGCGATCGTGCATCTGCCCAAGCCCGTGGTCGCGGCCGTCCAGGGCATTGCGACCGCGGCCGGCTGCCAGCTCGTCGCCAGCTGCGATCTCGCGATCGCATCGGTGGACGCGAAGTTCGCCACGCCCGGTGTCGACATCGGCCTGTTCTGCTCGACACCGATGGTGGCGCTGTCGCGCAACGTGCCGCGCAAGCAGGCGATGGAGATGCTGCTGACGGGCGAGCCTGTCACGGCCAACCGCGCCCGCGAGATCGGGCTCGTCAATCGCATCGTTCCCGCCGGCGCCGAACTCGGCGCCGCGATCGACCTCGCGCAACAGGTCGCGCTCAAATCCGCCTACACCGTCAAGCTCGGCAAGGAGGCGTTCTACCGCCAGGCCGAGATGAGCCTGGCGGACGCCTATCGCTATGCCGCAGAGGTGATGACCGAGAACATGATGGCGCGCGACGCCGAGGAAGGCATCGGCGCCTTCATCGAGAAGCGCACGCCGACATGGCGGGATGAGTGACCCCCGTCATTGCGAGCGCAGCGAAGCAATCCAGTATCTCTCCGCAGGTAGCAGTCTGGATTGCTTCGCTGCGCTCGCAATGACAACAAGAAAAGATAAGAGATGAACCACGACGCCTATCCCGACAATTACATCCGCGGCATCCTCAACAGCGTGAAGTCGATCGCGATGGTCGGCGCATCGCCCGTCAACGTGCGGCCGAGCTATTTCGCGTTCAAATATCTGGCGCAGCGCGGCTACGACATGATCCCGGTCAATCCCGGCCATGTCGGCAAGGATCTGCTCGGAAAGCCGTTCGTTGCCTCGCTGTCGGACATCGGCCGTCCGATCGACATGATCGACATTTTTCGCAACTCCAGCCACATCATGCCCGTCGTCGAAGAAGCGCTCACGCTCGACCCTCTGCCGAAGGTGATCTGGATGCAGCTCGGCGCGCGCGACGATGCCGCTGCGGCGAAGGCGGAAGCGGTGGGAATCAAGGTGGTCATGAACCGCTGCCCCAAGATCGAATATGGCCGCCTGTCGTCCGAAATATCCTGGATGGGCGTGAATTCGCGCACGCTCAGCTCCAAGCGCGCGCCGGCACCGACGCAGGGCATGCGGCTATCCCTGAGTCGGATGAGCGTCGGTGGTGGCGATACCGCAGCATCCGATCGCGCCGCGAAAAACAAGACCGGGCAAAGCTGACGCAGTTGCGGAGGTTTCGTTTCGCGAGCGCGACAATGGGTCCAGATGATCCTGATGTGAAGCGGCGCCTTGACGGCGGGCGCCTCGCCCATCAGCATGCCGCGCGATTTCAGGCCACAAGAACAGGACGCCTTCTATGAGCGATCGACTTCCGGGATTTTCAACCCTCGCCGTGCATGCCGGTGCACAGCCCGATCCGACCACCGGCGCGCGCGCGACTCCGATTTATCAGACCACCTCTTTCGTCTTCAACGACGCTGATCACGCCGCCTCGCTGTTCGGCCTGCAGGCGTTCGGCAACATCTATACCCGCATTGGCAACCCCACCAATGCCGTGCTGGAAGAGCGCGTCGCCGCGCTCGAAGGCGGCACCGCTGCGCTGGCCGTGGCCTCGGGCCACGCCGCGCAGGTCGTGGTGCTGCAGCAGCTGCTGCAGCCCGGCGACGAGTTCATCGCCGCGCGAAAGCTCTATGGCGGCTCGATCAACCAGTTCACACATGCGTTCAAGAGCTTTGGCTGGAACGTGGTGTGGGCCGATCCCGATGACATCGCAAGCTTCGAGCGCGCGGTGACGCCGCGCACCAAGGCGATCTTCATCGAGTCCATCGCCAACCCCGCCGGCAGCATCACCGACATCGAGGCGATTTCGACGGTCGCGCGCAAGGCTGGCGTGCCGCTGATCGTCGACAACACGCTGGCCTCGCCCTACCTGATCCGCCCGATCGACCACGGCGCCGACATCGTCGTGCACTCGCTGACGAAATTTCTGGGTGGCCACGGCAACTCGCTCGGCGGCATCATCGTCGATGCCGGCACCTTCGACTGGTCCACCGGCGGCAAATACCCGATGCTGTCGGAGCCGCGGCCGGAATATCACGGCATCCGTCTCCAGGAGACCTTCGGCAATTTCGCCTTCGCGATCGCCTGCCGCGTGCTGGGCCTGCGCGACCTCGGACCGGCGCTTTCGCCTTTCAACGCCTTCATGATCCTCACCGGCATCGAAACGCTGCCGCTGCGCATGCAGAAGCACTGCGACAACGCCAAGGCGGTCGCCGAATTCCTTGCCGGCCATCCGGCGGTGGCCTCGGTGAGCTATGCGGGCCTGCCGAGCGACAAGTACAACCAGCTCGCGCGCAAATATGCGCCGAAGGGCGCGGGCGCGGTGTTCACCTTCAGCCTGAAGGGCGGCTATGACGCCGGCGTCAGCCTGGTGTCGAAGCTGCAGCTGTTCTCGCACCTCGCCAATGTCGGCGACACCCGCTCGCTGGTGATCCACCCGGCCTCGACCACCCACAGCCAGCTCGACGACGCCGCGAAGGTGAAGTCCGGCGCCGGTCCCGACGTGGTGCGGCTCTCGATCGGCATCGAGGACAAGGAAGATCTGATCGCGGACCTGGAGCAGGCGCTCAGCGCGTAGTTTGCCCGGTCGCTCCGAGCCGGTGCGAAGCACCGAACCCGGAAGCTCGAGATTCCGGGCTCGAGCTCTCGCGCGCCCCGGAATGACGGCGGGCCGTTTTGGCCGCCGTCAGTTAATACTCATTAACCATATCTGCCGCATACATCGTCCTTGGATCGCCCCTTTGATTCGGAGCCGACGATGCTGCGCTGGATGGTGCCTGCCCTTGCGGCGATGCTGACGGTTTCAAGCGCGCTCGCCGCCGATCTGCCGGCGACGGCGAAGCGGCGCGTGGCCGTGCCGCCGCAGGACCCGCCACAGGTCTATGTCGAGACCGATCCGGATGCGCTGATCTCGCCGGCCTATGGCATCGGCAGCTACATTCGCAACCTGCCGGGCACGCCGCTCCTGCCCGGCTCCAGCACCTTGCCGGGCTATTATGGCCGACCTTGGAGCTACGATTATCAGGGCCCGTATTACGGCGGGAAGCAGGTCGGTTATTTCTGGCGCCTGCCCTACGCGTGCGGCGTCTACGGCTATTGCTGATCAGCCGGGCTGACCCACGGGCACCGCGCGCGGCTGCGCGTGCGCAGACTGCCGTGATGCCAGCCGCTCGACCTGCATCACCGCCAGCGTCAGCACCACGATCGCGACCGCCTGGTGCGCTAGCGCGAGGCCGGTAGGCACTTGGTTGAGCAGGGTCAGAATTCCGAACACCGCCTGCAGGCTGACCGCCGCAAACAGCCAGAGCGCGCCGCCGGCCGCCGTGCCCACACGCGAACGCACAGCATCGAACGCATGCAGCGCCGCCAGCAGGAACAGCGCGTAGGCCGTCATGCGATGCTCGAACTGCACGGTCAGCACGTTGTCGAACATGTTGCGCCACCACGGGGTCTCGAACCACAGCCGCTCGGCCGACGGAATGAACGCGCCGTCAATCTGCGGCCATGTGTTATAGGCGCGGCCGGCGCGCAGGCCCGCGACCAGCGCACCGAAATAGATCTGCACGAACGTCACGACGAGGAGCAGCGCGCTGGTGAAGCGCAGCCGCGCAGATGCTGCGATCGGCGGACGCTCCTCGAGCCGCCGCACCGTCCAGACGATGCCGGCGAAGATCAGCAGCGCCAGCACCAGATGCGTCGCCAGCCGATATTGCGACACCTCGACCCGTTCCGACAGGCCCGAGGCCACCATCCACCATCCGACAGCGCCCTGCAGACCGCCGAGCGCGAACAGCAGCCATAGCCGCCGCTTGAGCTCACTCGACAGCCCGCCGCGCCACAGGAAGAACAGGAACGGCAGCAGATAGGCGACGCCGATGAAGCGGCCGAGCAGCCGGTGGCTCCATTCCCACCAGAAGATCTCCTTGAACTCGGACAGGCTCATGCCTGAATTGAGCTCGCGATATTGCGGGATCTTCTTGTAGGCCTCGAACGCCTCGCTCCACTGCGCTTCCGAGAGCGGCGGGATACTGCCCGTGACCGGCTTCCATTCGACGATCGACAGGCCGGATTCCGTCAGCCGCGTCGCCCCGCCGACCAGCACCATCAGTGCGATCAGCGCGGCCACGGAGATCAGCCACCAGCGCGCGGCGCGGCTCGGCTCGGAGGGGGTGGAAATCATCGTCATTTCAGAGACAAAACCAAGCCTGTGCCTAAGAGACTTGAACCGGACTGCGTGCCCCTTATAGTCCCCCGCTCCCGCAGCGCAAGTTACGCGAAAGCCGCAAATAGTCCGCCATGACGATCCGCACCCGCAAGTTCCTCGGCGCCATCCTGCTGCTGGTGCTGGCCACCGTCTGGGCCCTGCTCGGCATGGCGGCGGCGCAGATACCGTGGATCGCCCAGTCCGGCTGGCGGCAGGCGATCTACTATGTGGTCGTGGGCATGGGCTGGGTGCTGCCGGCGATGCCGATCGTGAGCTGGATGCAGCGGCCCGATCGGGTCAAGTCTGGCTCGTAGCGCTGCCGGTCGGCCTCACCGGCGCAAAGGCGACACCCGAGACCAGCACGCGCAGCATGCGGAGCGAGCGCACCCGGCCGTCCCAGGAAATCCGCGGCAGCGCCCGCAGATTGGTGCGCCCCTCCGCCTCCACGATGCCAGGGATCGTCGACACCGCGCTGGCAAAGCCCGCCTGCTCCGCCATCAGGACGTGGCTGCGCCGGAAGGAAGAGCGGTCGCCGAACGGAAACGCCAGATGCCTGACGTCGCGATCGAGCGCGGATTCGGCCACGGCCTTGCCCATCGTCATCTCGCGCAGCGCGGCGGTGTCCTTCATGTTGGCGAGAACGGGATAGTTCACGGTCGCGCTGCCGATCGTGACCAGCGGGTCGGCAGCCAGCTTGGCCAGATCCTCCCAATCCATCGACGCTTGGCGCGAGAGCGCGGCGAGGTCGACCCGGTAGCGTGTGCAGAGATCGGCGATCGCAGCCGACAGCTCTGACGGGGGCAGCGACCGCAGCCAGCTCTCGATATACGAGAACAGCGCCCGCTTTTCGGCATTGCCCGTGACGGTGAAACGCTGCTCCCTCTCGCCCATCATCAGACTGATGCGGCTCTCGCGCGCGATCACCTGCTCGAGCCCGAGCCACCAGGCTTCGCCGACGCCGTCGGGAAACGCCGTGGGCACATAGATCGTGAAAGGCACGGCGTGGTGGGCCAGCACCGGATAGGCGAAGTTGATGAGATCCTTGGATGCGCCGTCGAAGGTCAGCGCCACGAAGCGCCGCTTCTCCGGCAACGTCACCGCGCGCCGACAGACCTCGTCCATGCCGAGGAAATCATACTTCCACCGCTTCAGCGCCCGAATGGCGCGATCGAGAAATTGCGGCGTGATCTCATGCGCGCGCAGCGGCTGAAACCCGCCGCGCCGCCGCGGCCGAACATGCGCAAAGCACAGGATGGCACCGGCACCACGGCTGCGCAGCGCAGCCCGGCCGCTGAACCAGGTCAGCTCGAGGCGCAGCCGTTGCAGCCATCTGTCGTCGGATGCCAATATCTCACCTTCGCGCTCGCCGGCGGCCCGTTCCCTCGCCCCTCCTCATTACTCTTTGTTGACATTTCTTTGCAAAGGTCGGCCACAGGCCGGACTACGCATTTTTCGTTTTCTCGACAGGTTTCGCGAATGACCATGGCTGCGGCGATGCAAAGCCGGACGGCAGAAGCGCCAGCCCGGTCGAAAGCGAGCCGTATCGCGCGTGTCGATATCCTCAGCGATCTCGGCGAGGCCGAGGCCGTCTGGCGCGCCTTCGAGGAGCCCGGTCATCTCTTCACGCCCTATCAGCGCTTCGACCTGCTCGGCCCCTGGCAGCGGCAGGTCGGCGCTCACGAGGGCGCCTGCCCTTTCATCGTCGTCGCCCGCGACGCCGATCGCCAGCCGCTTCTGCTGTTGCCGCTCTCGCTGCGCCAGAGCCATGGTGTGCGCACGGCCTGCTTCATGGGCGGCAAGCACACGACCTTCAACATGGGCCTGTGGAACGCCGAGTTCGCAGGCGAGGCCAGCACCGCCGATCTCGACGTGCTGCTCGCGCCGCTCGGCGCGCATGTCGACGTGCTCGCGCTGACACAGCAGCCGCTGCGCTGGAATGAGCAGCAGAACCCGTTCACGGCGCTGCCGCGGCAGAGCGCGATCAACGGCTGTCCGCTGCTGACGATGGAGCCGGGCGGCCCGCCCGCATCACGGATCAGCAATTCCTTCCGCCGCCGCCTGAAGAGTAAGGAGAAGAAGCTCCAGACGCTCGCCGGCTACCGCTATCACCTGGCGACGACCGACGCGGACGTCACCCGCCTGCTCGACTGGTTCTTCCGCGTCAAGCCGGCGCGGATGGCGGAGCAGAAGCTCCCGAACGTGTTCGCCGAGCCGGGCGTCGAACAGTTCGTGCGCAGCGCGTGCCTCGCGCCGCGCGGCGAAGGCCGCATCATCGACATCCACGCGCTCGAATGCGACGACGAGGTGATCGCGATCTTCGCCGGCGTCGGCGATGGCCAGCGCTTCTCGATGATGTTCAACACCTACACGATGTCCGAGCATGCCCGCTACAGCCCGGGCCTGATCCTGATGCGCTACATCATCGATCGCTACGGCGAGCGCGGCTACCGCTCGCTCGACCTCGGCATCGGCTCGGACGACTACAAGCGGATGTTCTGCAAGCACGACGAGGACATCTTCGACAGTTTCGTGCCGCTGACCTCGCGCGGCAAGCTCGCCGCGATGGCGATGTCATCGCTCAGCCACGGCAAGCGGCTGGTGAAGCAGAACCAGATGCTGTTCGATTTGGCCCGAAGGCTGCGGCAGGCGTTCGGGTAGTTCTCTTCCCTTCTCCCCATGTGGCCCCTTGTGGGAGAAGGTGGCGCGAAGCGCCCGACTCGACTATTCGTGAGGATAGAGACCCCTCACCCGGCTTCGCTTTCGCGAAGCCACCCTCTCCCACAAGGCGAGAGAGTAAGAGCGATCACGCCGCCACCACGCGCAGCGGCTCAGCCGCGCCTGGCGCCTGCACGGGCTTGCTCAGCATAGTCACCTCGCTGAAGCCGACGGCCTTCAGCTGCTCGCACATCTCCGTGCGCGCGTCCGGCACCATCGAGGCATCGGGCACCACGACGGCGCGGGCGTTGGTCGTCAGCAGTTCCGCCGGAAGGTCGGACGCACCGCCGGCATCGAGCAGCACGTGGTCGTAGGCGCGCAGCAGCGCGTCGATCGCGAGGCCCACGCGCGGCGATTGCAGTAGGCTGCGGTCGAAGCCGGGACGGCCCGCCATGACCAGGTGCAGCCGCGAGAGCTTGTCGCGGGTGATCACCTGGGCGAACGAGGCCTCGCCCTGCATCAGCTCGGCAAGGCCGGGCGCGGAGGCGTCGACCGACACCGCGGCGATGGTCGGCGAGGACGCGGCAAGATCGACCACGACGACGCGCGCGTCGCGCGCCAGATGCCGCGCCAGCGTCAGCGCCGACAGCGTGACGGAGTCGCCGGGCGCGGTACCGAGCACCGTGACCTTCTTCGCCACCGCACCCGCGGCGCGCAGGCTGGCCGCCAGATGCTCGATCTCGGCGAATTCGGTGGCCCCGGCATCGGCCGCCATCTCCGGCTGAAGCGGCGCGGGTTCCGCTATCACCGGCTCGACGACGTGTTCGACGAGGCGCTCGACCGCCGGCCGGACCAAAGGCTCCTGGCGGACCGCTGCGTGCGTTTGTGACGCCGCCGGCGCCGGGGTGAACACAGCCGCCGCGCGCGGCGCGGTCTGACGGAGCAGCTCGCCGGTGACGACGACGCCAGACGAGAGCAGCAGCGTCGCGATCGTCGCGATCAGCACGATCGGCAGCTTCTTCGGATAGGCCGGCGTGTTGGAGACGATGGCGCGCGAGATGATGCGGCCGTCGGTCGGCGCGGTGTCGATGGTCTCGCGGGTATTGGCCTCGCGATATTTGGCGAGATAAGTCTCAAGCAGGTCGCGCTGCGCCTTGGCTTCGCGCTCGAGCGCACGCAATTGCACGTCCTGGCCGTTGGTCGAGGTCGCCTGCTTCTTGAGCTGCTCGAGGCTCGCCGTCAGGCCGTCGACCCGGCCGCTGGCGATGCGCGCATCATTTTCGAGCGAGCGCGAGATCTTGGCCGCCTCATCCCGGATCTGGTTGTCGAGGTCGCCGAGCTGCGCCTTCAGCTCCTTGATGCGCGGATGGTTGCCGAGCAGCGTGGACGATTGTTCGGCGAGCTGCGCCCGCAGCGTCACCCGCTGCTCCGACAATCTACGCATCAGCTCGGAGTTCACCACTTCGGATGCCTCGATCGGCTTGCCGCTCTGGAGCATCTCCTTGATCAGCCGCGCCTTGGATTCCGCATCCGCCTTCATCGAGCGCGCGTTGTTGAGCTGGGTGTTGACCTCGCCCATCTGCTGGTTCGACAGCGTGGTGTTGTTGGTGCCGACGAACAGGCTCGACTTGGAGCGGAAATCCTCGACCCTGGCCTCGGCGTCGGACACCTTCTTGCGCAGATTCTCGATCTCGCCCGCGAGCCACTGGCTCGCGTTCTTTGCCTGGTCCTGGCGGGCGTTCTGCTGCAGCACGAGGTAGCCGTCGGCGATCGAGTTGGCGACGCGCGCGGCAAGGTCCGGATCGGCGGACTGGAATTCGACCACGATGACGCGCGACTTGTCGACGGCGTACGCCTGGAGCCGCTCGTAATAGGCATCCAGCACGCGCTCTTCCGGCGTCATCGAGAACGGATCGCGACCGATGCCGACGAGGGCCGCCAGCGACTTCAGCGGCGAGATGCCCTGCAGCACCGGATCGAATTCGGGGCGTTCCGCCAGCTTGTTCTTCCTGATGATCTCGCGCGCGAGATCGCGCGACAGCACGAGCTGCACCTGGCTGGTGACGGCCTCGGCGTCGAGCGCCTGCCGCTCCTCGGTACGGTCGCCGTTCGGGCGCAGGAACACGTTCTCGCGGCCGTCGATCAGGATGCGGGATTCCGACTTGTAGCGCGGCGTGACGAGGTTGACGGCGGCAATCGACGCGACGAGCGCCAGTACCGTGGGCAAGATGATCCAGCCGCGCTTGCGCGTCAGTGCCGCACCGAGCGCGTGCAGATCGATGTCACCGGATTCGACTGCGGCCTGCTTCGCGATAGCCGGCGCCGGCCTTGCTTCAACCTTGGCAGCTTCGACCTCGGGCGCGACTTCGGCCACCTCCGCTTCGGCCACCTTGGGTTCGGACACCTTGGGTTCGGACACCTGGGTTTTAGACACCTTGGTTTCAGGCTTGGACTTCGAAACAGCCCGCTCGATCACCGCCTTGTCCTTGCCGGCACGCCAGAACGCTAAACGCATCGAACACTCCCGCAGGGGCAACGCCACCAAGCTACCTCAACCGGGGCGATTACACTCCATTAAGGTTGCCGCTGGGTTAATCGCCGCATTCCGCGCCTCGCGCCCGAGCACCCGTCATCGTTTATTAACCACGAAGGCTCTTAATCCGTCTCGATATTTCCTGGAATTGTTCGGTACGCGCCGTCGAGCGCTGGTTTTGATCATGCCCCCCTCACCCGACCAGCCGCTTCGCATCCTGCACGCCGTGCGCGCTCCGGTCGGCGGGATCTTTCGCCACATCATCGACGTCGCCAACGGCCAGGTCGACCGCGGCCATCATGTCGGGATCCTCGCCGACAGCCTCACCGGCGGCGAACGCGCCGACAAGGCGCTGGCCGAGCTCGCGCCGCGCCTCAAGCTCGGCGTGTACCGCATTGCGATCCGCCGCGAGCCGTCGCCCGATGACTTCATGGTGTGGATGCGAATGCGGCGCCTGATCGCGAAGCTCAAGCCTGACGTCGTGCACGGCCACGGCGCCAAAGCCGGCGCCTTCATTCGCATGCGGCGGCGCACCGACGACACCATTCGTATCTACACCCCGCATGGCGGCTCGCTGCACTATCCGCTCAACACCTTGAAGGGCGAATTCTACGCGCGACTCGAACGCTCGCTGATGGGCGCGACCGACCTGTTCCTGTTCGAGAGCGCCTTCGCCCGCGACACCTATCAGCGCATCGTCGGCACGCCCAAGGGCGTGGTGCATTGCGTCTTCAATGGCGTCACGCCGGAAGAATTCGAACCCGTCGTCACCGCCGAGGATGCGACCGACCTCTGCTATGTCGGCGAGTTCAGGCACATCAAGGGCGCGGACCTGCTGGTCGATGCCGTGGCACGGCTGCGCGAAGGCGGCAAGAACGTCACGCTCACCCTCGGCGGAGACGGCGAGGAGACGGCGGCGCTGAAGGCGCAGGTCGACGGACTTGGTCTCTCAGGTGCCATCCGCTTCATCGGCCACGTGAAGGCGCGCTACGGCTTCTCGAAGGGTCGGCTGCTGGTCGTTCCCTCGCGCGGCGATTCCATGCCCTATGTCGTCATCGAGGCGGGCGCGGCCGGCGTTCCCATGATCGCGGCGAAGATCGGCGGCATCCCCGAGATCTTCGGCCCCGACAGCCCCGCGCTGTTCGCGCCGAGCGATCCGGAGGCCATGGCCGAGGCGATCGCTGCGGCGCTGGACGATCCGCAAGCGACCGCGCAACGCGCGGTGTCCTTGCGTGAGCGCATCTCCGCACATTTCTCCCAGCAGGCCATGGTCGACGGCGTGCTCGCGGGCTACCGCGACGCTTTTACCAATCATTAACCATCCTTAAGGCCGCTTTAGAAAATCTTCCGATTTGTTCGGTAATCGAGTGCCAGGGGATGCCTGCCCGGGGCCGCAAAGTGGCGCCCACGGGTTGTTGGAATGGACGTGGACGCCCGTGGAACCGCTCAACGCACGCTCGATGCTCGATGCCGCGACCGGCGCCGCGGCGAGGCCCGCCGACCAGCCCTTTGTGGAGCGCCGCCGCCGGCTCTCGCCGGCCGCACTCGAGGTCGTCAACCAGAAGGTCGCCCGCGCTTATTCGCCGATCGTGATCGCCGGTTTTGTTCGCCTCGCCGATTTCGTGTTGCTGAGCCTCGTCGGCATCGCGGTCTATATCGGCTATGTCATGCCGCTCGCCGGCGGCTTCAGCTGGGTCTATCCTGTGGAGATCGTGGCCGTCGCGATCGCAGCCGTGGTCTGCTTCCAGGCTGCCGACCTCTACCAGGTGCAACTGTTCCGCGGTCAGCTCCGGCAGCTGACGCGGATGATCTCGTCTTGGTCGTTCGTCTTCCTGCTGTTCATCGGCGTCTCCTTCTTTGCCAAGTTCGGCAGCGAAATTTCGCGGCTGTGGCTCGCCGCCTTCTACTTCCTCGGGCTCGCCGGGCAGATCGCGGAGCGTCTGGTGCTGCGCTCGCTGGTGCGCGCCTGGGCGCGCGAGGGCCGGCTCGACCGGCGCACCATCATCGTCGGCTCCGACCGCAACGGCGAGCAGCTGGTCGAGGCACTGAAGGCGCAGGACGATTCCGACATCCACGTGCTCGGCGTGTTCGACGACCGCAATGACAGCCGCGCGCTCGACACCTGCGCCGGCGCCCGCAAGCTCGGCAAGGTCGACGACATCGTCGAGTTTGCCCGCCGCACCCGCGTCGATCTCGTGCTGTTCGCGCTGCCGATCTCCGCGGAGACGCGCATCCTGGAGATGCTGAAGAAGCTCTGGGTGCTGCCGGTCGACATCCGCCTCTCCGCGCACACCAACAAGCTGCGCTTCCGTCCCCGCTCCTATTCCTATCTCGGCGAGGTGCCGACGCTCGACGTGTTCGAGGCGCCGATCACCGACTGGGACCTGGTGATGAAATGGCTGTTCGACCGCATCGTCGGCGGCATCGCGCTGCTCGCAGCGCTGCCGATCATGGGACTGGTGGCATTGGCCGTGAAGCTCGACAGCCCGGGTCCCGTGCTGTTCCGTCAGAAGCGCTTCGGCTTCAACAACGAGCGCATCGACGTCTACAAGTTCCGCTCGATGTACCACCACCAGGCCGACCCGACGGCGTCGAAGGTGGTGACCAAGAACGATCCGCGCGTCACCCGCGTCGGCCGCTTCATCCGCAAGACCAGCCTCGACGAGCTGCCGCAGCTCTTCAACGTGGTGTTCTCCGGCAATCTTTCCCTGGTCGGCCCGCGCCCGCATGCGGTGCAGGGCAAGCTCCAGAGCCGGCTGTTCGACGAAGCCGTCGACGGCTATTTCGCCCGCCACCGCGTCAAACCCGGCATCACCGGCTGGGCCCAGATCAACGGCTGGCGCGGCGAGATCGACAATGAAGAGAAGATCCAGAAGCGGGTCGAGTTCGACCTCTACTACATCGAGAACTGGTCGGCGCTGTTCGACTTGGTCATTCTCCTGAAGACGCCGGTCTCGCTGCTGACCAAGAACGAGAACGCATATTGAGTTTCCGTCATGCCCCGCGAACGCGGGGCATCGAGTACGCCGAGACGCCGAGGCTGGACCTCGCTGCCGAGAGTACTGGATCGCCCGGTCAAGCCGGGCGATGACAGCCGTGTTTGTGGTGTACAAGTTGCGTAAGCGTATGAGCGTGTGATGACGTATGCGGCGACAGCCGGTGGAGTGAAATTGGCCGCACCGGCTGCGCCCGGCGTGCTGGCGCTCCAGCGCGTGCTGGTGTGGCTGGTCGGCGCCTCCGGCGCCATCGTCTTCATCGAGCCCAGCCCCTACGAGATCGCGACGCTGCTCGCGACCGTCACCTTCTTCGCCACCGGCCTGCGCCTGCGGCTCGTGCTGATGCCGCTAGTGCTGATGCTGGTCCTGCTCAATGTCGGCTACACCATCAGCGCGATCCCGCTGTTCGAGCAGCCCGAGGTGGTGAGCTGGATCGCGACCTCCTGGTACATGGCGGTGACCGTCGTGTTCTTCGCCATGGTCACGTCCGAGGACACTGCCGCGCGGCTCGACATGCTGCGCCGCGGGCTCGTGGCCGGCGCGATGGTCGCCTCGCTCCTGGCGGTCGCCGGCTACTTCCGCCTGGTGCCGGGCGGCGACGACCTCCTCACGCTCTACGGTCGCGCGCGCGGCACGTTCAAGGACCCGAACGTGCTCGGCGCCTTCCTGATCCTGCCGGCGCTGTTCGCGCTGCAGAGCGTGGTCTCTGACAAGCTCGGCAAGGCGTTCCGCAACGTCATCGCCTTCGGCGTCATATCGCTGGCGATCCTGCTCGCGTTCTCGCGCGCCGCCTGGGGCGGACTGGTGCTGACCTCCGCCTTCATGCTGGCGCTGATGGTGCTGACCAGCCGCACCAACGCGCAGCGCTCGCGCGTCGTCATCATGGCGATCGTCGCTGCGGTGCTGGGTCTCGCGCTGATCGCGGTGCTGCTGTCATTCGATTCCACCGCCGAGATGTTCAAGCAGCGCGCGAGCTTCGATCAGAGCTACGACGAAGGCCGCTTCGGCCGGTTCGGCCGTCACATCCTGGGTGCGGAGATGGCGCTCGACCTGCCGTTCGGCATCGGCCCGCTGCAATTCCACCGCTACTTCCCCGAGGACACCCACAACTCCTACCTCAACGCCTTCATGTCCGGCGGCTGGCTCTCCGGCGTCTGCTATCCCGCGCTGGTCTTCACCACCGTCATCATGGGCTTCCGGCACATCTTCGTCCGCGTGCCCTGGCAGCGCGCTTATCTCGCGATCTTCTCGGCCTTCGTCGGCACCGTCGGCGAAAGCTTCGTGATCGACACCGACCACTGGCGGCACTTCTGGATGATGCTGGGCGCGATGTGGGGCATGATCGCCGCGGCGCAGGCCTATAAGGCTAGCGGAGCTTCTTCAGCTTGAGATTGGGACGCTTCTCCGGCGGCGTGTCGAGCAGGCTCTTCAGCGATTCCGTTGCCGCAACCACGCCCTTGTATCCCTCGGTCGCGAAGCGCAGCAGCAGGCGCAGTTCATCGTCGGAATAGCTGCCCAGGACCTTCTCCATCGCCTGCTGCATCGGGACGTAGAGTTGGCCGATCTTCATGGCTGCCTCCGGCACGACGGCGATGAACACCTTGCGGCGGTCCTTCTCGTCCCGCTCGCGGCGCACAAGGCCAGCCTTCTCGAGCCGATCGATCACGCCGGTGATCGCGCCCGTCGTCAGGCCGGTGACCTCGGCGAGCCGGCCGGCGGTGACGCGCCCCTCGAGATAGAGGATGTCCATGCATTCGAGGTCGGAGTTCGCAATTCCGGCAACATTCGCAACGGTTTGGCCATAGAGCACGCCCTGCGCCGAAGATCTGCGCATCGCCGCCTCGAGCTCCTGCAACAGCGCAGTGCGCGCCTTCGTCCTTGACAAGGTCGGCCTCTTATCTTATTCGACATATATCTTAGTCGCTAAGAGATTTAGCGACCGTAATTTCTCCTAGCACCACGGAAACGTCGGGAGCAAGCCATGTCCAGCCGTCCACGCAAGGCCCTCATCATCGGTGCCGGCATCGCCGGGCCCGTCGCCGCCATCCTGCTGCGCCGCGCCGGCATCGAGTCCGCGATCTACGAGGCGTGGCCCTACTCAAAGGGTATCGGCGGCGGCCTCCAGATCGCGCCGAACGGTATGCATGTGATGGACGAGATCGGGCTCGCCAACGAACTGATCAGCCGCGGCTCGGTGGCGGAGGCCTTCGACTTCTATTCGCAGGGCGGCGAGAAGCTGGGCTCGATCAACCGCGACATGGCACGGCGCTTCGGCCAGCCGGCCGTCAACATTTCCCGCGCCACGCTGAACGAGATCCTGATCGACAAGGCCTGGTGCGCCTGCGTCTCGCTCTACTTCGAGAAGCGCCTGATCAAGGTCGAGGATCGCGGCGACCAGCCGATCATCGCCTACTTCTCCGACGGCACCACCGCCGAAGGCGACTTCCTGATCGGCGCCGACGGCGTGCACTCGGTCGTGCGCCGCCAGGTCGTGCCTGATGGTCCGCAGCCGTTCGACACCGGCCTGATCGGCTTCGGTGGCTTTGTGCCGCATGCCGTCCTCGACGGCAGGCCGATCGGCCGGCATGTCGAGACGACGTTCGGCCAGAGCGGCTTCTTCGGCTACGGCTATTGCAGCCCGGATCCGAACGAAGGCGTGATGTGGTGGAGCACGCAGCCCGCGCACGGCATGGACGCGGCGATGTTCCGCGCGCTCGACCACGCGACGCTGAAGCAGCATCTGCGCGGCTTCCACCGCGGCTGGCACGATCCGATCCCCGACATCATCGAAGCGGCCGAGAACATCGTCGTCACCGACACGCTCGACGTCGCGACCTTGCCCACCTGGTCGCGCAAGCGCTCGCTGCTGATCGGCGATGCCGCGCATGCGACCAGCCCTCACGCCGGCCAGGGCGCCTCGCTCGCGCTCGAGGACGCGATGCGGCTCGCGCGCCTGATGCAGGAGGGCCAGGAGCTCGGCGCCACCTTCCAGGCCTTCGAGGCCGAACGCCGCCCGCGCACCGAGAAGATCGTCGCCATGGCCCGCCGCAACGGCAACAGCAAGCGCGAGTTCAGCGCCACCGGGGCGTGGATGCGCAATCAGATGCTGAAATGGCTATTGCCGCTGGGCGCCAAGGGCATGGAGTTCATGTATGCCTATGACGCGCGGGCGGCGTGATCCCTTCTTCCCCCTTTCCCCGTTCTTACCGGGAGAAGGTTGGGGTGAGGGTCTCCCGGCGTAAAACGGTGAAGCGTTGGACTCGCAGAGAGTCCCCCTCACCCGCCCCGCGTTCCGCGTGTCGGCCTCTCCCCGCAAGCGGGGTGAGGCGAAGGAGGCGCCTAGCCTTCCACCCTGAACGTCAGCCCGGCATTGTCCTGCAGCCGCTTGATCAGCTTGTGCTGCATCGCTGCGCCCGGCGTCCAGAAACCGCCCGGAACGTCCGTCGCATCACGCAGCAGGCAGATCGCGCATTCGGAGATCATCTTGGAGGTCGAGCCGTAGCCGGGATCGCGGTCGCCGGTGACGCCGGCACGGACCATGCGGCCATCCGGCGCGATCGCGACATAGAGCAGGTTGAACAGACCGTTCTCGCGCTCTTCCTTCGACGGTCCCTCTCCCGGCTTCGGCGCATTCGGGCCGGTCTTCTCGGCGTTGGCCGCCATCACGCGCTTGGCGTTGGCCTCGCCCTTCTCGCCGGGGCCGGTCAAAACCATCTCGTCGTAGACGAAGTCCTGGCCGTAGGGAAAGCCCATCAGCATGTTGGAGCGATGGACGTTGCGCGTGTTGATCAGCGCCATCATGAACGGCGCGGCCCAGGACTGCAGGTCCTCCTCGAAGACGGCCCTGTTGCCCTTCGGCTGCTTCGGTCCGGTGAAGCCGGGCGTCAGCGCGAAGTGATCGTTGAGGATGGCGACGAGGCTGAGATCTTTGGCGACGGCATCGAAGGTCGCTTTCGCGCTCGCCGCGGTGCCGCCCGACAGGGTGCCGCGCATGTCGCGCACACGGCCCTTCACGCGGGCCGCCGGCGCGCCGAACACACGCTTCGCCTCCTCCTGCACGAAGAACGTGCCGAGCTCGAACGGCACGGAATCATAGCCGCAGGAGAACACGATGCGCGCGCCGCTCGCCTTCGCCGCATCAGCGTACTTGTCGATCATCTGCCGCATCCAGACCGGCTCGCCGCAGAGATCGAAATAATCCACGCCCGCAGCGACGCAGGCTGCCAACAGGTCCTCGCCGTAGAACTGATACGGCCCCACCGTCGTGATCACCGACTTGGTCTGCGCCACCATCGCCTTCAGTGAGCCCGCGTCGGACGCATCCGCCACGATCAGCGGCGTGTCGGCCGGCGCGCCGATGGCATCACGCACCGATTTGAGCTTGTCGAGGCTGCGGCCCGCCATCGCCCATTTGAGCGCCTTGTCGTCCCTGTAGTGCGCCGCCAGATATTCGGCGACGAGCTGGCCGGTGAAACCGGTCGCGCCGTAGACGACGATGTCGAATTTCGCAGAGCTCATGACTGGCCTTTACTTCTTCGCGTAGCTCACGCCCATGCCGGCACGGACGTCGCTTTGAATACCATAGGGCGGGATCGGATAGCGCAGGCCGTTCTTCGACAGCGCCTTCATGCCCTCGATCGCCTTGGCGAGATGCGAAGGCTTCAGGGCCATCAGCATCTCCTCGTCCGGCACGCCGCCATAGCGCCGTTCGGCATAGCATGGCAAGGACAGGCTGGGCTCCCCCGTTTTCAGCGCCCGGCCCCAGGAATCCGCGCAGGCGGTCTCGCCGACCACGCCCCATTCGAATTTCCTGTAGCCGGTATATTGCAGCCCGTTGATCAGGATGATCATTTGCCCCGGCGTCGCGTAGACGAGGCAGATGTCGGGCGGATCGAGCCGGCCGCTCGCGAGCGGGCTGACCGCGAGCGCCTGATAGTGTCCGAACGGAACCACATCCAGCGCCTCCTGGCGCTTGCGGGCGTCCTCCGCGGTGCCGTGCCAGACCCCGACATAGTTCTCGCCGGCGAGCCATTTGTCGTCCTGTGGCGCAAGCCCGATCACCGCGCGGCACTGGCTGCCGACCAGATCGTCGGCGGTGATGCCGACGGTCCAGCCCAGACGCGCGGCCATGCTGACGATCTGGTCGGTGGTATGGATCGCGTTCGGGCGCCGGATCTTCGGGATCGCTTCCATGTCGGCAGCTTGTGCGAACAGCTTCATGCCGATCACCGTCGTCTTCAACCGCAACAGGCTGTTGAGATCGGCGACGAGGCCGGCAAGGTCGATCCTCTCTGCACTCTGCTGCTGCATCGCGTCCTCCCGACCGGCGGTCGCGCGCCGGTGCTGTGTTGTTGTTGTGCGACCCTCGTTCTAGTCCGTGCCCGGGCCCGGTAGCAACTCGCCGGTCCGGCCCATGATGCGGTAGGTCAGAAGACCGATCCACTCGCGCATGGCGACATCGGTCCTGCCGAGCCCCTCCTTGCCGAGATGGGTGAACGCGAAGAGATCGTCACGCCCGCCCATGCGCCAGTCCACCGGGTAGGCCTCGACCTCAAATCCGGCCTTGTGAAAGATCCCCATCGCGCGCGGCATGTGGAAGGCCGACGTCACCAGCAGCCAGCGTTCGCCGGGCTTCGGCGAAACCAATTGCCTGGTGAAGACCGCGTTCTCCCAGGTGTTGCGCGAGTCCCGTTCGACGATCAGGCGCTCCTTGGGGATCCCGAGGTTCTCCAGGATCGGCGCGGAGTAGTCGGCTTCCTTGGCATCGGTGGAGACCAGGTTCGCCGAGCCCCCGGTGAAGACGATGCGCGCATTCGGATAGCGGCGCGCGAGCTCGGCAGGTGCCAGCATGCGATCGGCTGCGGATGCGACCACCGGCGTGCGATGCGCCGCCGACAGATCGGTGTCGACGGAGCCGCCGAGCACGATGATGCCGTCGGGCGCGCCGCGCGCCGGGTCCCACTTCGGAAAGCGCGACTCCAGCGGATAAAGCAGCAGGTTGCCGAGCGGCGAGTACGCCGCCAGCGCCAGCAGGACGAGCGTCGTCACCGCAAGCTTGCGACCGAGCGCGGCAAAGCGCGTCAGCATCAGCACCAGCGACAGGATGCCGAGCTCGACCAGCAGATTGATCGGCAGCAGCGCCGTGCCGATTGTCTTGGACAGGACGAAATACAGGGGAGCCTCGTTCGAGTGAAGGTGCCATGCGCGGGCTTGACCAGCCCATCCATGATCGGAAATCTTCTTGAAAGAGGATCGCTCGCCGGGTCAAGCCCCGGGCATGACAAGCAAGAACCGATTGGACGGCCGCAAATGACCCATCACCACCTGCATTCCAGCCCCGAGACCTGTCATTGGGGCTTCTTCGAAGCCAAGCTCAAGCCGGTGCTGACGCTCAAAAGCGGTGACGAGGTGACGGTCGACACCATCAGCGGCGGTCCGGACATGCTGCCCGACCGCGACAAGTTTCACATTCCGCCCGAGATGTACGAGGTTCACGCGAGGAGTGAGCGCATGCTGCCCGGCCACATCCTCACCGGCCCGATCGCGGTCGAGGGCGCCGAGCCCGGCGACGTGCTCGCGGTCGAGATCCTCGACGTCCAGCTCCGGCAGGACTGGGGCTGGAACATGATCAAGCCGTTGTCCGGCACCCTGCCCGACGATTTCCACGAGACGCGCATCCTCAACATCCCGCTCGACCGCACGCGGATGGTCGGCCGCATGCCATGGGGGCTGGACCTGCCGCTAAAACCGTTCTTCGGCGTCATGGGCGTTTCGCCGCCACCTGCCTGGGGCCGCATCTCCTCGCTGGTCCCGCGCGCCATGGGCGGCAATCTCGACAACAAGGAACTCGGCGCCGGTGCGACGCTCTATCTGCCGGTATTCGTTCCGGGCGCGCTGTTCTCCTGCGGCGACGGCCATGGCGTGCAGGGCGACGGCGAGGTCTGCGTCACCGCGATCGAGACCGCGCTGCAGGGCCGCTTCCGCCTGACGCTGCGCAAGGACCTCAGGCTGGACTATCCCCGCGCCGAAACGGCGACGCACTACATGACCATGGCGATGGACCCCGATCTCGACAGTTGCGTGGTGCGCGCGCTGCGCGACATGATCGCCCTGCTCGGCGAGACGCGAAACCTGTCGCGCGAGGACGCCTACACCTTGTGCAGCCTGGCGGCCGACTTGCGGGTGACCCAGACCGTCAACGGCTCCAAGGGCATCCATTGCATGATCGAAAAGTCGATCGTGCACGGCTGAGCCGGCCCGCATCTGCTGACCTTTACACGCTACGCCGCCGCACGGGGTTCCGCGCAGCGCGTTGTCGCGCGCCAGAATTCAAAAGTGATTCCAATGCGTTGCGCGGAGGTCCGCGAGCGCATTTGACTTCCACCCCCGAACCTAAATAGAGTCTTAATCGTAACTTTTATGTACCCGAGTAAGAGGCTAGCGTTCGGCCATGGCCACCGAAAAAGCCGAGACTGACCGCATTCCTGTAACCTTGGCGCTCTCGACCATCACCTATCTGGAGAAACTGGTGAGACAGGGCACCCACGGCACCAGCGTTCCCGGCGTCGCACGAACCCTGATCGAGGAAGGCATCCGCCTCGCCATCAAGGACGGACTTCTGTCGATTCGCGACAATGGCAGGCCGTGAGCGCGCGCCGGACCTGATGCGGACGGATCTTGCGATGGCCGACATCTGCAACCTGGGACCGTACCAATGCCTGTTCTCTCACCAACCTGGACCGACGAACGAATTGAACTTCTGAAGCAGCATTTCGAGGCCGGCCTCTCCTGCCGCGAGATCGCGGCCGACATCGGCGTCAGCCGCAACGCGGTCATCGGCAAGCTGTCCCGGCTCAATCTGACGCGCAGCCGCGCGGTCGAACACCGCAGGCTCGAGCGGAGCCTGGCGCCGCCGGCGCGCGCGAGACGCGCCGTGCCGCGGCTGCAATACGAGATGCTCGCCACGATCTACGGCGAGAGCGACGCGCCCGCGGTTGCAGGTCCCATCGACGACGCCAATCGCTGCTCGCTGCTGGAACTGTCCGAGAACCGCTGCCGCTGGCCGATCTCGAGCCCGGGCGAGGACGATTTCTGCTTCTGCGGCAATACCGCGCCCGACGGCCAGCCCTATTGCACAGGTCACAGCCGCCTCGCCTACCGGCCGAACTCGCGCGCCCGCATGATGCGCGGCTAAAGCAAGATCCGGAAAAGCGCGAAGCGGTTTTCCGGAAAGATCATGCGTAAACAACAACCTGACGCGCGATGCCGATTCATCCACGCGCGTTAGCGTCTGCTTGACGCGAACCGGTTATCCACGTCGCTCGAAAACGCTTGCCCAAAAGAAAAACCTCCGGCGGGGCATCACCGGAGGTTCCTGGAGGCTTAGCGTGAAGCTAAGAGCCGCAACTTTCGTATCTGGCCGAGCTCTATATAGCTGATTAACTCAGGTAAGTAAATAAGTTTGAAGGGATCGAATCGCATGGCTCGTCTTCGTTCCCGGCAGAGGCCTCCTGTTTTCCCGAACTCCTTCTGTCAAGGAAAAGCCCCGGCGGTTTCCCCGCCGGGGCTTCATCGAGTCCGATGGACCCCAGCTTACCAGTTGCGCTGGGCGCGCAGCAGCATGCTGTAGGTGTCCTGGTCCTTCAGCTCGTAGGTGGCCGCCGGCTTGGCGACGCCCGTCAGTGCACCGGTCGTGATCACGCCGGAATACTTCTGGTCGAGATGGCTGTAGGTGAAGTCAGCCGAGAAGGTCAGGTTCTTCACCGGCGTCCAGCGGGTGATGACACCCACCTGGCCGATGTTGAAGTCCGGGTTGCAGGTGCCGGTCAGGGTAGCGAACGCGGCGCTGCCGCAGATCAGACCCTTGGCCGTGCTGCTGTAGTTGACCGCAGCCCACGCGCCGTAGAGCGCCGTGTTCCAGTACGGGCTCCAGTTGTGGGTGTAGGCGCCACGGAAGCCGTAGGTCTTGGTCAGCTCGAGGCCGCCGCCCGGACCGAACACCGCGTCAGACACGCCGGCGAAGCCGATGCTCTGATACGCCGCGTTCGAGCTGCCGAACATCGAGTAGCTGGTCGCGGCCAGTTCCTGGAAGTTGTAGCGGCTCGCACCGTCGGTGTAGACGCCCGAGATGTTGATCACGTCGCCGGCGCCGGTCGGGATGTTCTTGATCTGCAGAGCGAGCTGGACGGCCCAGCCCCACTTGTCCTCGGGATGGCCGGTGACTTCGGTGGCGCCATAGTAGCCGACATGGTTGTCGTGCGCGGCGACCGACGCCTGGAACAGGCCCCAGGCCTGGTCGACGCGGACCATGCCGACGATGTCGGGAGCGCGGGTACCGCCGAGGTTGTTCGAGCCGTAGGCACCGCCGAGGACGCCGGTGGTGCTCATGCCGGCAGTGTTCCAGATGTTGGTCTGGAACACCTGCGTCTGGTCCTGCACCGAGAACGCGGCCGTCACGCCCTGGCCGAAATCGGCCGTGTAGGTGGCCTGAACGACGCCGTTGGTGGTGCCGCTGCCGCCGACGAGCTGGTCGAAGTTGTTGCCGGGATAGTTGATCCAGGGCGCGTCGAACTGCGAGACCGCCTTACCCAGCGTGAAGCCTGCGAACTGGATGAAGGCGTAGTAGACGCCGAGCGCGCCGCCCGAAATCGCGCCGTCGGTGCCATTGACCGCGCCGCCGTTCGATCCGACCAGACCCGTGCCCGCAGCGTTGAGCCCGAGCGTGCCGCTGTACTGGGTGCCGCCCGTTCCCGAACCGGTGCCGACATAGTTGCCGGTCGTCCAGGTGAAGACCGCGTCGAAATAGGTGCGGACCACGCCGTACTCGGTCGCGGTGCGCGTGTCGATGTTGAGGTCTTCACGAGCGCGCATCGAGTAGTAGTTCGTCAGACGGTTGTTCGCCGCGAACACGTTGCTGTACTGGCCGTTGTAGTTGCCGCCGGCATTGAGCGCCACTTCGGCACGCAGATAACCGCCGAGCTTGATGCAGGTGTCGCTGCCCGGGATGTAGTAGAAACCCGCGCCGTAGAGCGAGCAGACCTTCACGTATTCGACCGCCTTGGCCTTGACCGGAAGATCAGCCGCCTGAGCTCCGCCGACGGCGATCAGAGCCGCCGCAGTGCCGAGCAAAAGGCTCTTCACCATTTTCATTTAAAACCTCCAAGTTGCTCATTTTACGGAGACTGGACCGTGAGGCCCCCCAGATCCCCGTCTCTTCAAATCCGCTCGGCCGCTTCGCGCTTTCGGACACACCCGCTTTCGACGCGAGGGACGTGAGCGAACCACCTGCAACGGGACGATCGAGTACCCCCCACCGTCGCGAAGCAATATGCCTGCTCCATTACACTAATCAAAATAGTTTATTAGATCAGCTTTGTGGTTTCACTAAACCTGTGCCCCGAACGCAACACCCGGAGTGGCCGAATATGCTGACCTGCTCATCTTTGTAGTTTTAGTGACAAAATTACCCTGCTCTGCACTTGCGTCAGGACAGGCTTGCGTGGACTATGCCCCGCACGAACACCGGCCTGAAGAATCGTTTCACGGGAGTGATGCTGTGTCCGCGACGAGGAAAGAAGGAGCGCGCCTGCGCTCCATCGGCAATCTGGATATCATCAGGCGCTTCACCTGGGAGATATCCTCGATCAACATGTATCTGGAGGAGCTGCGTCAGTTCTGGGCGAGAACGCTCGGCATCAGCGGCCCGCAATGGTTGATCCTGATGGCCATCTCCGACCTCGACAAGGACGACGGCGTGCCCGTCAACGTCGTCTCCAAGCTGCTCCACGTCGATCCCTCGTTCGTCACCACCCAGTCCAAGCTGCTGGAAAAGAAGGGCCTGCTCCGCCGGCGGCCCTCGCCGACCGACGCGAGGGTCGTGCGGCTGTCCCTGGTCGACAAGACCCAGAAGCACATCGCGAGCCTCAACGAGCAGTACAAGACGATCCGCGAATTCGTCTTCCAGGAGTTCGACGAGAACGAACTGACGGAATTCACCGCCAAGCTCGCGACGCTGAAGACGAGGCTGGAGAAGGCCTGCGTCAGGATCTCGCTCGATTTCTGAAACGCGAGGCGCTCAGGCGCGCCGTCCGGCGCCGAGCCGCGTCTCCAGCCAGTCGAAGATGTATTCGTTGGCAAGACTCGGATTGTCCGCATGGGCCTGCGCCGCGCCGGTCTCGGCCGCGGTGAACACCTTCAGCGCGATGTCGGAGCTGGCGAGCCGGGACTGCTGAACGATCTGACGTGCGCGGTCGGCCTTGAGCCAGCCTTCCTCGCCGAGCGTGATCAGCACCGGGCACTCGGCGCTGGAGGCCATCAGCGGCGCATGCGGCACCGGGACGATGCTGAGGTCGCTCATCGCAAAACGGCTGGCGAAGAAGGATCGTTCGTGCAGATCCCACAGGCCGCCGTCGCAGACCGCCGCAGCCAGCCGCGGCTCCTGCAACACCGCGCGCGCCACGAAGGAGGAGCCCCACCCGTCCGCCACGATGGCGACGCGGTCGAAATCGACGTCGTCGCGCGTTTCCAAATAATCCATGACGCTCGCAATCGAGCTCTCGAGGTCGCGACGCTGCAGAAGCGCATCGGTGTAGTCGTCGCGCTGGTCGCCGAGCAGGTCCAGCGCCAGCATCGACAGTCCGCGCTCGCGCGCATGCGGGGCGAGCTTGAACAGGAATTCTTCCTTGCGGTGTCCAGGCTCGCCGATGCAGATCACCGTCGGCGCCCGCCCTCGCACCGACGGCGCGGGCAGGAAGTAGCCCTGCAACGCATGATCCTCGACCCAGGGAATCGTCACGACCTCGCCCGCCGGCGCGCGCGCCGTGAGATAGCGGCGGGCACATTCCCGCATCGCCAGCACCGCAACCCAGCGGCGCTCGTCGGCCGGATCGAGCGGCATTGCGGCTGCGCCGTAGTAGTTGAGGGCGCGAAGCCAGTTGCGCTGCGCGGTCGCCATGTGGCCTTCGGCAAACGCGGCCTCGGCACGGTGGCGATTGGTCCGCGCAAGCTTCTTCCACTCGCGATGCCAGGATTGCTCGTCGCCCCGCTTGAGCTGGCGCGCGATCATCAGGCATTCCGCGATCGTGGCACCGCCCTCCTGGGCCGCGGTGAGGAGCCGCGTGAATTCAGCGGAGATGTCCTCTCTCTCCGGGCAAAGGGTCCAGGGGTCGGAGAGGCATGCGGGCATCATCGGAGCTACGCTCTATCATCGCGTTACTCCTGATTGAGTAAACTATTTTGCTTCGGCAACCAAGCTGCCGCGCGCGCCATTACAGGTGTTTGAGATCACCATCGCTTGAACGATGCTTGAACGATGGACCGTCTCGCATGCGTGACATTCCAATTCGTCATGCGGCTGCGAATATTTGGCAAGAGGTGGCACGTCAAATGACCTGCGCACCTCTTGTCATGACGATCATCATACCCATATCCGCGCGCCGCCGGCCGTCACGGCGAAGCAGACTCAACCGAGTCGCCAGCCGACCTCCTGCGTAAAGCTTTCGTAGAAGGCGCGGTCGTAGGCCTGCTCGGGCGTGGCGCGGACGCGCTCGTCGAGGCGCCTGGCGTCCTCGCCCACCAGGATGCGCCAGCGCTCCGCCTTGACGCCGTCGAGGATGATCTTCGCAGCCTGCGCGGCCGTCGTCGGCGCATCCTCCAGGAAGCTGCGGGCGCGCTCGGCGAATGCCGCCTGGATGTCCTCGTCCGACATCTTGTCGGCGTCCGGCACGCCGGCGGTGACCATGCGCTTGCGGGTCAGCGCGACCTCGTCGGCGTTGAGCCGCTCCGAGCCGTCCGCGCTCTGCACCTTGCGCGAATTGGAGACGATCGATGTGCCGATATGGCCGGGCATCACCACCGAGCATTTGACGTGCGGGGCGTGCAGGCGAAGGTCGTTGATCAGCGCTTCGGTAAATCCCTTCACCGCGAACTTGGCCGAGCTGTAGGCGGTGTGCGCCTGGTTCATGCCGATCGAGGCCCAGAAGCCGTTGACGCTGGCGGTGTTGACGATGTGGGCCTCGTCGGCCGCGACCAGCATCGGCAGGAAGGTGCGCACGCCGAGATAGACCCCGCCCCAGCAGATGTTGAAGGTGCGCTCCCACTGCTCGCGCGTGTTGGTGAACAGGCTGCCGCCGCCGCCGATGCCGGCATTGTTGAACAAGAGATGGATCCTGTCCGTCTTCTGCTGCTGGGCGAGCTCGTCGCGGAAGCGCTTGAGATGATCCTCGATCGCGACGTCGGCGACATGGGTCGTGACGCGCAGGCCCTGCGGCAGCTTCTCGACCTCGCACAGCCGCTTGGTCTCGGCCATGGCGGCCTCCGAGACATCGCACATCGCGACATTGCAGCCCTCGGCAACGAGCTGCCGCGCTAGCTCGCGCCCCATTCCCGTGCCGCCGCCGGTGATGACCGCGATCCTTCCAGCAAAATCCTTCATGGGACTTTCGGCCCCTCCCCTTGTCGGTATGTTTCTTGTCACTGCGCAGCTCACGCAGCCGCCCGCAAAATGTAGCAGCGTCGCATTCGCACGTAAAAGCAGAACGGCGCCGCCATGGGCCGGCATCCGTTATTTCGGCCTGCGGACTATTCGAAAGGCTCGAGTGCGGCACGTCGCCATCGATGATGACCGCATGCCATTCTCGTCCGCGATGGCGAGGACGCGCACGACCATCGCCTCGTCGTCATGCTGAACAGAGAATGCATCGGCGCGACGAGTACGGAATCGCCCTCGCGTATCCCGCGGTCTTGTGGCGGTCCCGCGCGCCCGGCGAGTATCCATACCAAACCGAGCCTATCGGCATGCCCACCCCCCGTGAGCGGCCTCACAGGCGGAAAGCGGCGCGGCGCTTACAAGTGCCCGCCCTTTCCGGCTCCCGTATTTGTCCGGCTTCGGTTTAGGGGCAATTTTTACAATCCGAATCGTCAAATGAAGGTGGACGCCGGGTCGAGTTGTCAGGGCCAGCGTGTTGTTTGTGTCACAGGCTCTGGCACTCCGCTTGCATCCTCTTTGTGGTCTGAAACTAGCGATGAGAGGTGACAGGAATGTTCGTGACAGTCGTTGCCGTGCTCTGCCGGCTGGGCGCATCCGCCTCGGGCGCTTGCGTCGAGGAAATCGTGACCGATAGCAACATGACGCCCGAAATGTCCATGATGCAGTGTGCGATCGGTGCACAGGCACCGCTGGCGAAATGGATGGGCGAGCATCCGATCTATCACGCCAACTGGCGTCTCGAGCGCTACAAATGCGTGCCGGGTCACTACGAGATCAAGGGCCACGCCTGAGGGCCCCGCAAAATTACTGGTGCCGGATCGACGGCTACCAGGACGACTGATCCAGGAGGAAACGCCCCGGGGGCCGCCTTATCCCTCCATGCGGGCACCGCCAGCGCCGGACCGTTCGCGTCAGCGCGCTCTGTGACGATGATCACGTCACATCCTTAAGCCACCTCACGAAAGATGATCGCACGTGCCCGCCGTCCCCCCCGGCGTCGGCATCAGCGCATAGTTCGCTCCTGATGTCGTCTTTCGCCCAGTCCCCGGCCCGACGATGAGATGTTCGATCCAGTTAAAGTCATTAACGGAACGCAGATTTCGCCTGAGGCATGCAAAGAGATGGAGGCGCGTCAAACGGCAGTCTGGGTCAGCGTAGAGAGCAACGGATACTGCCTCAGATACTACGCTGCAGGCTGGGTATTGCAGCGATGATCGAGCAATCCGAGGAGCAATTCAGACGATACGGCGTGCCGTTCATTTTCCTGGCCAGGCCTGGCACGTACCGACACCTTGACATCACGCTATCACATCGGCCGCTGGGTGCTTGGAGGGCATCGCGGAGGCGGGACGTTTGCGGCAGAGTTCCTTGCCCAGCGCAATGATCTTCAGTGCGTCGTCCTTTCTTCTCCGGCTGCGGCGTATCGCGCACGATTGACGGCGAGGGGATGGGTCAGCCGTTTGAAGACCGAAGTCTTTTTGATCCTTATGATTCCTTGAGGAAAATACCGGATAACCCGCGCAGGATATTCCTGATCTCCGACCCGCGCGACTCCAACATCCCGTTCTCAACACAGGAACTGTATTTCAATGGGCTGAGTCGCTTGGACATGCTGCTTGGCTTGCCCCACTCGCGAAGGCCCGAGGCCCGACGTATCATAGCCTCGTCGATTTTGGCCAAGCGGCCGAAGGAATGTGTGCAGGCGGTGTGGCGACTGACGTCTTGCTGCAAACCTTGCGTGCGATGCCAATGCAGTCAGATCGCATATCAAACCAGGCTGACGCCACGGCCTCAAAAAGCGTCGCCCGTTCGTTAGCGACAACACTCGCGACATCAAAAGCCGCCGGGCGGCTGCGCTTGCACATATCGCGCCTTCAACGAACGCCGCCACGATCGAGGCCGTCGCGCACAACTCGGTGCTGAGCCAGGCCGAGATGCTGTCGGAGAAGACGGTGATGGTGCTGGCGGAAGAGACGACAAGGATGGTGGGGCATCTGAGGTAGCTGAAGCGGTGCCCCGAGCTGCGGACGCTATTTGCTGGCCACGAGGCCCATCCACAATCCGGCACGATGACGCCACATCCTGTTTTGCCCGACGCGTCAAATGGATTCGGAAAAACGTCATTCAGCCGTTGGCATCGCTACCGTGCATGGGGTTGTTTTCGGCATTTTGGTTTCCGGCGTCCGCCGTCGCGACGGACCGTCGTGCACATGTCACCGGCGGGAGCAGGCTCCGCGCCGACGACCGACCGACAAATGAGTTGAGAAAAAATGGTCGGAGCGAGAGGATTTGAACCTCCGACCCCTAGTCTCCCAGTGATGCCGAGGCCGAACAGCGACAAACATCGGCAATGCCCACGGATGACCAATAATCTCCACTTCTCAATCGGATAGCTCAGCTCTCTAATGCGCAGTGGTTACCAACAGATACCACCAAACCCCAGGCCAATGTTTCCCAAAAGTTTCCCAAATTGGCTATAACCGCCTCCGGCACATCATTACAGACTAGGGCGCTAGAGGGGCGAAGGGCATGGCTACCGGTCGAAATAGGCTCGCGAGTAAGGCGGTCGAAAAAGCCATTGCGGAGGCCAAGGACGGCCGGAAGCGGATTGAGCTGAGCGACGGCGGCGGCTTGGTCCTGCGCTGCCCGCCGTCTGGCGTGGCCAAATGGACCTTCGCCTATCGCTCCCGCGCCAAGGGCGGCATGCGCCGCGTGACGCTCGGCCTCTATGGCGCCAAGGCCCCGGGCCTCAGCCTCAAGCTCGCCCGGGAGGCTCGCGACCGGGAAGAGGCCAGGAATGGCCAGGGCGAGGACCCCAAGGCCGCACAAGAGCGCCAGCTTGTCGAGCACAGGAAGGGCATCCTCACGTTCGGGGAGCTGTGCGACCAATACCTCGCGTACATCAAGGCCGTCGACCCCCGTACCGGCAAACCGCGCAAGAGCAGTTGGAAAAACGACGAAGGATACCTGAAGCGCCCCAGGGCGAAGTTCGGTAAGCGCTCAGTGGGCTCGATTACCCGGGGAGAGATTAGGGAGTTCCTCGAAGAGATCGCTGAGACCTCTCCGTCTTCGGCAAACCGGACCCAATCAGTTATCCGCACCATGTGGGGGTATGCGAACGACCGGGAGATTTTGACTGAGAACTTTCTGCACGGCATGAAGAAAGTTGGCGGCAAGGAAGTCGAGAAGGACCGCGTTCTCACGCTCGACGAACTGAAAGCCTTCTTTGCGATCCTCAACGATGAGAAAGCGGGCATCACGGACGGGACGCGCTTAGCGCTGAAAGTCGTATTGCTGACAGCCCAGCGCCCGGGCGAAGTCGCGGGCATGATGCGTTCCGAGCTTCACGGTCTCGACGGGGAAAAGCCCCACTGGATCATTCCCGCTGTACGGACGAAGAACAAGAAAGCCAAGCACACAGTCCCGCTCTCCCCGACGGCGGTCAAGTTGATCGAAGCGGCCTTGGAGATCGGCAAGCCAGAGAAGGGAGAGGACAAAAGTGACAGACCCGTGTTCGCCAGTCGCTTCGAAAGCGTTGGGGTGCTTGCGCGCCACTCTATGAGCCAGGCTGTGCGGCGCTTGTTGGAAGACAAAGAGCTGGTAGCCTTCACGCCCCACGACCTCAGGCGAACGGCCGCGACAATCGTTCAGGCAGCACGGCTGCCAGTCGATTACGTCAAGGCGTTGCTGAACCACAACGATAAAGGTGTGACCGGCGTGTATGCCCGTTGGCACATGTTCGAAGAGAAGCGAGAGGCAGTTGCAGCGATTGAACAACAGGTAACACACGTCGTGGGTTGACAACGGCTGCGAAGCAGAGCGCGTCCCGCCTCTACTTCTTTCCTTTTGCTCGCTCCGCCTGCCGTTTTCTATACAGCTCCGGCTGCTCGCGTTCAAAGCGCTGCTACGTGATCTAGCGTTGGTGACCAGCCCCTTCCTCGAAGGTTGGGGCTGGTCCCCTTTGCCGCTTGGCGCGGCTCGACGCAGCCGATCAGTTCTGATTCGCCTAGGTTTTACGGCGGTCCCTGAGGAGAAAATAGAGGTTGTCATGGCGGCTGGCGTCGTGTCTCGCACAGAAGTCGGCGAAGATCGTAGCCGCGTCCTCCGGCGAAAACTGCTCTACGCGGTCACGTAGCCCGATTGAGGGGCCGTTAACTAACGAGTCGGCGACAGTCCCAACGTTGCGCATTTTTTTGTACTCCATAGGTGATGAAATCGACGCACACTGAAAGTCTGCACTTAAGGTTGTCGGAGTGGCTAAACTGCGGCGCGTTCACCCCGCACCCTCTAGAAGATCGCGTATGCGCGCAGCGATCCGCCGCGCGTCCTTCGGCCTAAGATTGGGCTTCACGTTATCGAGTATGCCCAACACTGCCCGAGCCTCCTCTGCATCAAATGTCGCGACTTGGCGATCTGCCAGGCTCAAAGACTGATCGGCCGCGCGGGCCTGATTGGCTGCAAGCACCTCAAGCGCTTGCAGCCGTAGGGCTGTGATGTGCCGCTCGAATATGTGCATCCTTTGGTCTGTACCCTACAGGCGTCTCAAGCGGTGGTGGCTAGCCCGTCTCTGGGCACGAGCTAGCCACCTTTGCTCCCGAGAGGCTGCGTTCTCAAGGTGCGACCGCTTTGTATCGCTGAGAAGTGGCCTTGGAACCTATCAAAATTGGTGGGGACGAGAACTGGCACAACTACCTGAATTGGTCGGCAGCATGGTCCGCCACTGAACGCTAAGCTGGTTGCTCTTTTTGCATGCGGAAGAAGAGGACCCCCGTGGCCAGACTCGCACGCGTTCGTTGCATCAGTAAAACCGACAGGACGAATCCACACGAGAGAATCAGCAGCATCGGCGGGGTATATTCGAACGGAAGTCAGTGGAAGCAATCTGTCGTTCAGACTATCAGAGACATCGAAAGCGGCGCGTGGGAATTCTATATCCAGGAAGACGGGCTCACGGCTGGTTTGATCGTGGCCAAACACGAAGGGCACAAGTACATCAAGACAACAGCGGACGGAATTCAGCCGAACAATCTCCTCTCGCTCCCTGAGTGTCCGTGATGGTTATAGACCCCAGATCGCGCTCACCGGCCTGCACGTCTAGAAGCCAGCCAGTCTGCCAGCGGATCGCTTGAAGCGCCATCGGTAGCAAGACCAGACGCCCGGTCCAGATACCAATCAATCGCCTTGCGATCCCAACGCTGAGTGCCGGGGATAGCCTCCGGCACCAAGCCCTTCTTAATCCACGTATTGAACGCGTCCTTGGAGCAGCCACAATAGGCGGCCGCGTCGGCCTTAGTGAGGCCCCGAGGCGCGATCTGATCGGCGCGTAGTATCCGCTCCGAACGTCTCAGCTCTGCGGGCGAAGGTTTGTCACGCTGATGATCACCGTCCATTTGGACCTATTGTAGAAGTTAGCGGCAACGTGACTCGGCGCCCCGAGCTGGAACTAGAGGCGCTGTCCCTACCACGCCCCGCTAACTTCAACACGGCCAGCCTCAAGCGTCTGAAGCTGACGGCGGAAAGTATCGTCCGGAAAGCCCGTGGCACAACTACCAGAATCGGTCGGCCCCACGTCGTCAGGCACTCTCTAATCTGGTCCGACAGCTTGCCGAAACAGGAGACACCCAGCATGCCCAAACGCGTGCGCATTCGTTGCATAAACAAGACCGACCGGCGAAGCGCTCATGAGAGAATCAAATACGTCGGCGGGCTGAATTCAGACGGAACGCGATGGAAGCTATCCGTTAAGGAGACTATCCGAGACCTCGAAAGCCGCGAGTGGGAGTACTACGTCGAAGAATCAGGCGTCACTGTCGAAGTCATCGTCGCCACTGACGGCCGACACAAGTACATCAAGACAACAGTGGATGGAATTCAGCCGAACAACCTCCTCTCCCTCCCTGAGTGTCCGTGAGGAATTATGCGTGCTAGATCGCAGGCAGTGCGGGCGCGACTCGGCGCTGTTCGGTTGCGTTGGATCAGACGCTGTCCCTACCGCACCCGCGCTGCGATTGAGATTAGCGGTGACGTGACTCGGCGCCGGACCGTTCTGGTTAGATAGCGCTGTCCCTACCACATACCGCTAATCTCAATGTGGCTGTGTATTCGGGCTAGCTTTCCAAAAGCTGACGAGGCCCGCGTGCGGCAATTTACAAACGAAAAGCGGCCCGTGTGTGGGCCGCTCGCCGCTAAGCTAAACTCATACGCCTACAGGCGGTCTTTCTTGCCGGTTTTCTTTCTCGCGCGAAGCCGATCTTTTTCAGCCGTCAGTTCGCGCACTTTTTTACTAGTATCTTCTAGTATTGCTTCAAGCTTGGCGTTGCTTATACGCCCCGGTATCGGTTTTGGAGCCGCGCGCGGGTGACGTAATCGGTAAAGTTGGATGGTCAATCCGTAGTACTTGTTCAAAAGTCCCGTAAGTTCAGCATCCAAACCGCTAAGGTGACCGTACTCACAGAGCTTTATGTGTTCGAAAACTTGTGCCTGCACTTCATTGGACTGTGCCACGGATAAGCGCTTCTTTTTGAACAGCAACTCCGAGAGTCGGTCGCGAATATGCTTTTCCACGTCTTCACGTTGGCTAATCACGGTACGCATGGTTCCCTTGCTCCTTTGAAATATTCGGTCAGCTCGTTGGTGCGCACGCACTCAGGCCGCAGACAAAAGCCGTTCAGCGCGCTCGCGCTCAGCGGCGGCTGTACCCGGGCGACGCGCCGGGTGGTTGATCAGCCAAGCTATTGCATGCTTGCGGCTGATAGCCCTTACGACTTCACGCTTCCGCCCCTCGTCGGGCTCGACCTCATGAGTACAGCCGAGGCCGCATCCCCCCGTGCAATTGGGGTAGGTTGGGCATCGCGCCCCGTAGAAGGCCGGAGCGGCCCCCGGCTCTTGCGTCTCTTCGATCAGATAGAGCTTGCCGTTCGGTTTGTGCATCAGGCGGGAGTGAGTCTCGCACCAAGCCCCGTCTACCGGGTCGCGCTCAAGGCTGATGCGTGTGACGATGGCTGTATCGACTGCGGTGTTGAAGGTCTTCGAGTTCGAGACGTTGCGGATGACTTCCATTTTAGTTCCCCTACAGGCTTCTTAGTGAAACGCCGCAGAGACTGATGGAAGCCCCCGCTGGCGGCGGGAGGCTAAGAACCTGTAGAGGACAGGCGCGCTTATTCGTGCTGTTTCCAGCCTTATTTCGCGGCCCTCCCGCCATAGCTGAACGTCAAACGGAAATCCGGACACAAAAATAGCGCCGTTGACGTTCGGCGCTTTGGGCGCCTCTAATGGGGTTCTTAGGCCCCACACGATCTATCGACCGTGCAACCATACAATGCACAACCGTGCCGTTTCTGTCAACGCCAAATCCGATCTACGTCACTGATTTTACGGGATTTTTGTAAGGTTACGCTCATTACAAAACTGACGCCCATTGCGACCTAGAACGATCAGAGCGCAGCGAACGGCCCGCTGATCTCCCCGTATCTCTGCTTCAGTTGCCGCAAGCGCTGAAGGCCAAGCGCTCTCTCAAGCATCGGCTCGCCGCAGCATTTCATCACGACCCGAATGGCGCGAGCCGGAATGTCCTGCCGTCGTGAAGCCGCCCACGCTAGGAACGGCAACACGACTTCGGGAAGTTCGTCAGTGAGGCGAAGCACGTTGATTGCATCGCCCCCACATTGCCTCAGCTTCGCGAGCGCGTGTGCGAGGACATCGGGCGTATCAGCCTCGACGGCCGCAGTGCGCGGCGCGAATTGCAGTTTGACTACACTGCTCACTCTACGCCCCTGCCGAGCCGAACGACCTTGACTTCGATACGCGCAACGCTGTCAGACTTGATGTCTGTTACCTCGAAGGCTTCACCCGTGCGAATGAGCGTGATGCGACATCCTTGCAGCAACGGCCATGGCAGCGTCTTGCGATCGAAAGTGAAGATGGGGACGCTTGTGGTTATGAGCGGGCTCAGCGAATGGCCGCGCGCATGCACCTTGTTATCGCCCATCACCACGGTCTCAGGCTTCGCCATGAAGACAGCGGTCACAGTCACAGCCCTGTCAGGCTGAGGCGCTCCGGGGAAGTTAGGCCTCCCCGGAGTCACGGGCATAACCAGAACGGGTTCGCCCATGTTGTCGTCAATGGCTGCGCTGACACGCTGCATGCCTGCGCGCCACGTTTGTGGGAATAGCATCGTCATTGTTGCTCCCCTGTCGGCGGCCCCTGTGTGGGCTTGACCGAATTGTCGCCAGGTCCCTGCATTCCAGTGCCGAGCTGGCCGTTGAGTTGAACGCGTGCAGCCGCTTCAGCACGAGCCACGACGGCTTGAAGGTAAGCGGACGGCTCGACGGTGACCGTGATGTTCTGATGCATCTCAGCCTCGCCGCTCACAGTCCCGTGGACTTCGGTCGACGTTGATACCTTGCCGTCGCCCCATCCCTGCGAGGGCCGCGTTGAGCCCGCAATGATGGAGTCCTGCCAGCCCTGAGACTGAATGATGCGCGCAGTATCGGCCGAAGGCAGACGACCGATGTCCGATCTCAGGATAGCGTCGCTCATTCCCTGCGGGAGCCGCGCTAATCCCGCTATGATAGAGTCCTGCCAGCCCTGAGACTGAATGATGCGCGCAGTATCGGCCGAAGGCAGACGACCGATGTCCGGCCTCAGAATAGCGTCACCCCATCCCTGCGAGGGTCGTGTTGAGCCTGCTATGATGGAGTCCTGCCAGCCCTGAGACTGAATGCCCATATCGACTGATGGCAACCGACCGATGTCAGGCCTCAAAATAGCATCAGGCCGCAGCACTCTACGCCCGCCACCAGTCCTGGGGTTCGGGTTGTCGGAGTCGTATTCCCACGGGATGTCTGTATTAATCATTCCGGGGATAACTCTACGCCCGCCTCCAACTCTTGGGTTGAGGTTGCTGTTTGAAGGCGGAATGCTCTGCAAGAACAGGATTGTCTCAAGGACACCCGCACCGAGTAGCGTAGCCGCCGTGCCGACGCTAGCGATCTTGCCGAGCTTACTGGCGGCCCCTGCCGCACCTCCGGCTGCGTTTGCACCACCCGCAATCGCAGCGCTACCCGCCAACCTCTGCAAGGCTGCGGACGCTTCGACCGCCGACGTGGTGAGCGTCGCGAACGCTTTGACGAACATGCCTCCCGCCGTCAGCCCAGCCACGGCTGTAGTCGCCGCAGCGAACTGAGTGGCAAAGGACTGCATGGACGGGCTGAGCGTATTGAACGCATTCGCGACCGCCGTGGCCCCGTTTACCAGCGGGGTGATCCAGCCCTCTGAAGCTTTCACGAGAGTATTTTGCAGAGCATCGAACGAGGCGCTTAACCTGTCCGTCGCGGCTGCAAGACCTTTCGACATTTCCTCAAAGACTCTTTGACTGTAGCCGTCAGCGTGGAGCTGATCATTCTTCGCTTCGTTGTACTGATCGCGGGCACCCAATAGCGCATTTGCGCGAGCGCCCTGCTTGTCGCCAAGGAACGCCTGCAACAGCATGGGGTTGTTCGCGTTCAGCATCGCGTCGAGCAGCTCGCCGCCGCGAATGCCGCCCTTGGTCAGGTCGAAGTAATCGTTCGCGGTTTTGGTGAGATGCTTTCTGTCGGTCTCTGAGAGCTTTTCGCCATCAGACGTTCGGGCCTTGACTACGGCCTCAGCGAACTTACCGCGATCAGACAGTAGCTTGTCGCCTTGCTCTTCAATGGTGCGGTTGAACGTGTCGATTGCCTGCTTCGACAGGCTCTTGCCGAACTTACGGGCCAAGCTCGCGCTCAGACCCTCGCCGGAGATCGTTCCATGCGACGAATATTCGTCCAAGTTGATCCCAGCTTGCGCGGCAGCCTCACGACCTTTCGCTGTCGGCGCCATCATGCGCGCGAAGAATTGTCTGGCGAAGACGCCACCTTCACTGCCCACGATGCCACTGCGCCGAAGGGCCATGCCCATGGCGAGGTTCTGTTCGGGCGACACGTTGACCGTATGGGCCGCCGCAGCGGAATAGCGGGTGTAGTCGAGCACGTCCTCAAAGGACATGTTGGATTTCTTCGTGGCTACCGCCGCTAGGTCGTTCAGGTGTTTGACCTTACGCTGTGCGTCTGCCGGGCTTTCGAAATGAACGCCGTATTGGGAAATCATCGCCTCCATGAGTTCCGCGTTGTGCTCCGCCGTAACGCCCATGGCCTTTGCGCCAACCGCAGTCGGGTCGGTGATTGCAAGGTTGGTCCGCGCGTCGTACTTCAGGCGCCCAAATATCTCGTGGGTCTTCTGAGTGGACTCCACGCTGTTGCCCGTACGCGCTGCGAGCGCGTTCTGTTGCTTGCGAAGCTCTTTCATCTCGGCTTCGCTGTAGCCGGTGCGCGCCTTAATCGACTGATCTTCTCGCAGGTATGGAATTGCGTGTTTGATCGCGTCGACGCCAGCGTGTGCGACTCTCAGGCTCGCGTATCCCGCAACCGTCGCAGCGATGGCCTTATGCGCCGAGTGGATTTGATGCAGGACGCCCAGATGCTTTTGCGCGGCAGCCGTAGCGGTGTTGATGCCCCCAGCGTGTTTACCCATGCCGTCGCCGCTGAAGGCCTCTTTGGCGACACGCTCGGCTTGCTTTAGCGTCGCGATCAGCTCGCGCAGCTTTGGCGACGCGAGATCGTTTGCACTGATCGTTGCTGTAACTGAAGGGTTGGACATTGCGTCGTCCTTTACATATTTTTCTGTGCGCGGTACGCATCAAGGTCCGCGAACATGTCCGCGTATTTTATGAGTTTTGAGAGCCGCATAGACTCAGCGTCGCTGACGCTGAGTCCCCGGTCGCTAATCAACGCTGCGATTAGACGGCGGGCGGCGCGGAAGGGTTTCTGTCGGGCACAACCTGCACGATGATCTCAGCGATCTTGTTCCTGAGGCGCATGAAGTCCGAGACCGAAAGGTCCGACAAGATCAGGTCGTCCACGCCCGTCATCGCGGCGGCGAACTGCATGATGGACTTATTGTCGAACACGTACTCGAAACCGTCGCTGTCTTTGGACGGTTTGATCTGGAACGGGTCGTTGTATTTGACCAACAGCCCCGCTTTTGGTTCTTTCAACGTCAGCTCGCTAACGTCGCCATTGTGGGTCTTGAGCGGCTGAGACAGTGCGAAAGTGATAGTCATGGTGAGTGTCCTTTGGGTTAGGAGTTTGGGATCAACTTCAAAGCGTCAAAGCCGCAATGAGGGACTTGCAGCACGAGCTTGTCCCCCTTGGACATGCGGGTAATCCTGCCGGGCTGCAAATTTACCTTCTCACAGTGAGCAGCTCGCGCTTTAGGTTTCCGCAGCGTCAGCTCATCGCCCTTGCGGAGGTCAAACTTGTAGGTCATACCGCGTGTCCTTTGCGGTTAGGGGTTGGGGATCAGCTTCGAGGCGTCGAAGCCGAGCTGAGCGAAGGCCTGGGCCAGCGGCGTTCCCACATTCTCGTGGGTATCGAGAGCGAGCTTGATCTGCTTCGCTTCTTGCGTCATGCCCTTGCCGTTCGTGTACAGCGTGCTGTAACGAATCTCAGCGAGGCGCTTGAGCTTCGCGGGCTCGACGGCGCTTGCATCTGCGCGCGGCGCCTTGACCTTGTACCCGTTGTTTTTGTTGAATGCGTTCATGGTGCTGCGAATTTCGGCAAGGCGTGCAGCGCGCGGGTCGTCATTGGTCATGGTGGTCTCTTCTACGGTGTCAGTGTCAGTGGTTTCGGTAGGCAGGCCGCGCAAGAAAGCGATGGCCTGATCGACTGAAAGGCTTTCAGGTCCGCGCGACGTAACAAGCTCGGCCGTCGCGGCCGGTCTGTCTTTTGCCTCGGGTGAAGTAAAAATGGCCGTGCGCCATGCGGCGGACGAGTCGGATCGCAGTGCAGTTCGCTTCGCCCCGTCTTTCGTGATGGCAAAGCCTAGTGTCTTCGCGGTGGTTTCGGTGACGGTCAGCCCGAAAGGAGGTAGGACTGCCAGGTCGAGATGGTCCGAATGTCGAGTGGCGATGCGCTCGGCCGGTTTGAGCAGATCGGTATAGGCGGCAATCTCGTAACCGAGCGCCTCAGCGTCCGCGCGAGACATCGTCTCACCGGATGAGAGGAGTACGTCTCGGCGGGAAGCCGGGTGGGTGTAGACGGTAGTCATGCGTTGACCTCAGTATCGGTGATGGCGTCGTGCGCCCATCGGGACATACGGCCCGACCCGGACGGCTCTTCCGGCCCCACCTTCGCAGATGGCTTCGAGGCGGCGGATTTCGTGTTGCAGCGTCTTGGCGTCTGAGCGGTGCCAGGTCGTCCACATGTCCCCGTTGCGGACTTGTGCTGTGGCTTGCCCAGCTAGGAGTTGGTAGTAGGCCGCGCGCAACGCGGATAACATCGCACAGGGACTGTCTACGGTCGGTGTGTAGTTAGTCATCGTGTTGCTGTCCTGGTTTTGCGGGCGGCTCGTCCCTTTCGGGCTCGAAGTCGTCGCGATTCTTTGGCACGGGGTACGGCAGGCCTGCCGCTTCGAGTTGCTCGCGCTCTGCTTTTCGTTGAGCAAGCACCTCTTCAAAATCGAGGCCGCGCTCACCAAGCTTCGCTTCGAGCGTGGACAAGCCATTTTCAACCTCAAGGATATCTGCCATCGCTGCCTTCAGCGGATCGGCGACTGGCTTACCTTCGCCACGCCACACAGCGTTACTGTAAGCGTCGGTAGCCTGCCAGAATGCGGGGGCGCCGTTCGGAAGACGGATGCGGCCCGTCTCGCAAGCCTCTTCGAGCCAAGCAGCAAACACCGCTTGGTAGAACGGCTCAACGATGGCACTGCGTCTGCGCTTATTGATCCGCCACGGCAGCTCTTGCGCAAGGCGCGAAGCGCTGAACGAAGTTTGCGAGTAGTCACCGCTCACGTCTTCTGCCGATGAGCCTGCAGCCTTCGCAGCCTCTCGGCTGAGCGACTTGTCAAGCACGTCATGAACCATGTTCGGGCTGTTTGGCCGGTGCATGACCAGCTTGTCGCCCTTATACATATGGGTGACTAAACCCGGTTGGAGGTTGACCCTGACGTTCTCGTAATATGACGCCCGCGCCTCCGCCCAGGCCTCCGGCGAAACGCCAGCGGGAGCAGGAACATCCATCGCGTCGACGGTAGTGAGCGACCGCAACGCTGCATCGCGGGGCAAGTCGGATTCCACTGTCGCGGCGACCATAGATTGAACAAGCGCAGCCGCAAGTCCGAACTCTCTTAGCGTCGACTTTGAGTGCGCGGGGGTGAGTGCGGCAGCTAGCGGCGAGATGCCACGTATCTGGCCGGGCACGATGATGTCAAAAAAATGCGCAACCCTCGTGCGCCCCCACGATGTACGAGCTTTGACGAAGACAGCCTGAGGCGCCGAACTGAAGTTGCCAAGCACGAAAGGCCTGACCCAATAGCCCTCAACCCTGCCGTTCTTATCGAACTGCACGCCCTGCATGATGCTACCCCCGCCATTGCCTTCCGCGACCCGGGTGATGGTCTGGTCTAGCTGACGAACGTCCAGCATGTTGACCTTCGTGCGCGAGACCGCGCCCACTGATTTCTGCCAGTCAATAGCAAACAGGGTCTCGCCCGTGAGCAAGAAGCTCTTATAAGCAGCGACGGCCAACTGATGCAGCGAGTGACGGCCGGACGCGTCGCACTCTGCGCCGTTCTTTGCCCATGCTTGCCAGGCCGTTTCGATCTGGTGCGACAGCTCGCGTGCGGCTTCCTTCGAGATACCGAGGGCGCCATAGTTGGGCCGCGACGAAAGCGTGAGCCCGTTCCCCACTGCATATGTCGCGAAGCCCTCGACCAGCGCAGCAATGACGGGGTTGCACATCAACAGATCAAGCGTGATCGAAGAGACCAGGGACCGCTCGCGGCTGATCTCCGAACCCGGCATTCCCCAATAGGGCTGCCAGCCAAGATTTCCAGCCGTGAAGGGCGCACCGTCGTATCGTGCCCATACCAGCGAGGGCTTGCCATCAGTGCCGGACATGATTCCGGCCTTTTCCGATACACCCACCATGCTGGATATCGCCGTGGCGGGGCTGATCGCGCTCTGTGCGGCAGACGCCGCAGCGGCAATAGACCGTGACGGCCGACTGCGCGTGGATCGCTTAGCCATTTTCGGTTAGCCCTTCTTGCGGCTGGCGTTGAAGGCCTTCATGCCGACTTTGATCTCAGCGAGGCGCGCAGCCTTCGGATCGGCCGCGATGTTGACAGTCGAAGGGCTGACACCGATGGGGCCTTCGCGGTCCATCGCGGCGAGGTACGGGTTAGCGGCCGGGGCCTCAGCAAGAATGCTGCGAGCGGTCTCTGCATCAAGAGCCGAGCCGAGCGCGAGCTTTTGAGCCATTGCCGGATTGCGCTTGCCCTCGGGGCTTTCGAGAATAGCCGCGATGCGCAGGCGCTCGGCTGCGATAGCGGCATTGCGATCTCCGCTGACAGTTGCGGCGACGGTGGGTTTTTTAGACATAGTTACCTCGTGGGTTGGGATGAAAGAGCCGCGAGTCTTTTCGCGGCCTCTAGGAACGATGACGATTTGCCGGGCTGTGCAAACGGCTTTGTGGTCGCGGCCTGCACGTGTGGGTGTTTCGCTATGGCCGTCGCGTAAACCAAGCAGTCGAGAGGCTCATTGCGTTTGACTATGCGATGGTAGGCGTATCGCGGCGCGCCCTTCACCACCTTGATTCGCAGCTCTTCGGAGGCGAGGCCCTCGAAGTAGTCAGCGTCCAAATGATCGGGCAGCCTGATGTAGCCTGGTCCGATCTCTTGCAGCGCCAGCGCTTTTTGCACCGCGAGCTTGCCTGCGTCAGACCCCACGATGAGCAAGCGCATTTGGCCCTTGAGCCGCCCACCTTGGGTGAGCGGCAGCCGGTCGAAACCTTCCTTGCCCTTCACCGCGTATGACGCTCGGGACTTCCGGCGTTGTGCCAGCACGAACTTGACGACTTGATCGGCATTGAAGCCGGAGTCGATGGCCTGTATCTGAACGGGCAACGTGCGCCCGTCTGTCGTCTTGAATGTCGACCCCATCGCTTCGTCAAGCTGACGCCAGACTGCATCGCCGCTTGTATCGCCCATCAACTTGATATGGTTGAGAACGCTGAACGTCTGATCGCTGTGCACTCCGAGAAAGGTGGCCTCAAGCCGGTCAGCCTGAACGTCAACGCCCGCTGAGACGAAGAGCAGGTTCGCCGCATAGGGCGGCCCGATCTTCTCGGCGCGCTGTTGCAACTCAGACGAGCTTAGCTCAACCTCTGTGCCCGCGTCGTACACCTGAGCAAGCGTTGTATTGTAGAAGGCCTGCTTCTGCTCTGGCGTCGCGGCCCCTTCGTATTGTTGCGCAACCGAGGCCATGGTGCTGAAGAGCGATGTCAATTCGGTCAGGTGATAGGATCGAATGCCCTTCTCGCCTGTCGCCGTGGCTTGCCAGCGCCCAGCTTCGATCATTGATCGGCGAGCGCGTTCATCGTGGATGACGCCGCACTCTTCGCAAACGAGGTGGGCGGTCTCGGGCTTGCCCGGCTCCCATTTCAGGTTCTCAAAGTCGATTGGCGCTGAGTGCTGACAGTCGGGACAAGCAACAAAGAACTTCCGTTGATCTCCCCGCAAATACCAAGCATTGATGCGGGAGCCGACCCGAGTAGTCGGCGTGCTGACGATGATGATCTTGCGGCCTTTGCCTTCGAACGTCTTCGTTCGCTTGACTGCCAGGCCGATAGGATCACCCTCAACACCTGCTGACGTTGCGAACCTATCGATCTCATCGAGAAACAGGTATTTAATAGCGCGCGCCGCGAGTTCGTCGGCCTTGAAGGAGGACGCGAAGCTCAACTGCCCACCCGGGAATGTTTTCGCAGATACGGAATCAATCCCGCCGCTGCTTCCCTTGCGTGTGTCTTGACCCTTGCCGATAAGCGCCCTCAACGCAGGCGACGAGGCCACGAGCGGGTCGAAGCGTTCGCGTACAAACTCCTCCGAACGCCCTCCGGTCGGGGAGACGTGGAGCAGTGGCCCCGGGTCGCTCGCGATGCAGTGGCTCATAATTGCGTTGATAGTGGTCGACTTGCCGGTTTGCGATGCCAGCATAAGCACGATGATTTCAACGGCATCTTCAGCGACGGCGTCGATTGGCTCGCGCTGGTATGGCGCGAGACGCAACGGCCCCGGCAACGCGTTCGCACTGGCGGGAAGGATAATCTCGCTTTCAGCGAATGCGGTAGGCGCGACAATCGGCGGCGGCGCCCAAGCGTAGAGCCACGCCTGCGCCAGTGCGGTGTCGGGCATGGCGGTAGATACTTTCAGTTATGACAGCGCTTCGGCCTCAAGCGCGGCTAGAAAGCGGTCGCTATCGGAGAGCACGCCAAGCACGTCCCTCACCTCTTGGGTGACGATGCGCGCGATGTCTTTTGTGTCGGTCTTGCCCACTGCCTTGTCAGCAATGCGCGGACCAAGCGAAAGCAAAGCGGTTCGAACTTCGGCGATAAGGCGGATGCCGGTCTGTGTGACGGCCTCGCGTGATATAAGCGAGCCCCGGAGCTTCCCGTTCTGTATGCGCATCTTTTCGACGCGCTCCCGGTCTAACTCGGCCCTTGCCGCTGTGTAATCACTACTGGTCCCGCCCTCGCCCCTGCCGTTCGCGGCATGACCAAGCGTCTTATCTTTGTCGTTGAACGTCCGCGCGATCTCGACGGCGCGCTCGAAGTCCTGTTCGGCCTCTTGCTCCGACAGGCCAGCTTCCGCTAGCGCGCGGCGCACGCTGGTGCGGCTGATGCCGATCTCGTCAGCGATCTTGCTGAAGATACCCTTGGGGCGTCCCATGTCGGGCTGTCCTTTCTGTGCACGTCCGCCGCGTTTTGGGTAACGGACGATCAAAAATTCAATGATTTCAATGCGAAACAGTGCGCGCAGTGGACCGCTCGGCCCTTCGGAGGGGCTCGGAGGGGACCCATGAAGGCGCTTGCCATGGCCTCACGGGCTTCCGCGTGGGTGCTGCTTGTGATCGGCGCGCAGTTAGTCCGCGCTGTGAGCTGATCGCCCGCGCGGTCGTGTGCGCCCATGCTGCGTCGGTGACATAGTCGACGCGCGCTTCCTAGGCCGCACGGGCGATGCTGACGCGCGCAGTCGCGAGAGCTAAGCTGCTCGGCCTGCCGCGTGGGATAGATGCGCGCGGCGCCCTTGCGGAGCCTGCCAAGACGCACCAAGGCGCCGCGCGCTGCGCCCGCACTCCGGGTGGCGCACAACCCATCAAGCGGCATGTCCAACCGCGAAGGCGTGCGCCCGTCCTAGGCGGGCGGGTCTTAGGTCAGAACTCGCTTGGCATTTTCTCTGGCAGTTGCCGAGCGAGTAGGAGGTTGTGGGTTCGTCGGAGCTTGGCAGCGATAGAGGTGTGTCTGCGCGATACCGAAAAGGCCCGCTTACGATAGGCTGACGAGGCACGCTCGTCATGCCAGGCCGCGACCGCTTGCAGGTCGCCCCATGTGTGGTCGGTCATTGTGTCCCATCTCAATCGTTGTCTGGCGGCGCCACGTAGGGCAAGCCTTCGGCCAATAGCTGTTTCTGAATCTCGGTCGGCAGTCGTTCAGCGATTTGCTTGTTGGCTTCCTTTTCCCACGCTGTGCGAGCCGCTGCGCCCTCTTGACCCATGGCTGTGCCTGGGTGCTCTGCGTAAACGCCCTTGATCGGCAGCCGCTCGCGGCTCTTCCTAAATGCGACAAACGTGCCACCATTGGCATGCACGAGGAACGCGTTCCTGATCTTCAACGAGGCAGAGCCGCCACCCGTCAGGCGATGCGTAGAAGCAGTCAATCCGCCCGCACCGATCTTAGCTCCTGACACGTTCAGGATGCCGATGCGCAGCTTGTCTGCTGTGAACGAGGCGCTTAAGTCGCCTTGAGTCGTCCGCCTGAGCTTTGTGACGCCAGGCTTAATCCTAGCGACGGGGACACCCACGTCTTGCGCGATGATCTTCAGAGCAACTTTGCGTGCTGCCGTCGCTGACTTGTCTACGGCGCGTCGGATTGCATTCTTCAGGCCACGCGTCGACAGGATGTCGGCCCACGCTTCGAGCTTGCTGCCGTCTAAATCTACCTTCAAGATTGACACCGCGTGCCCCTGTCTTTTGTGTGTTACTTCTCCGCGCGTCTTTCCCGCGCGATGCGATCCAACTCCATCTCGGAGCGAATACGTTCGCGCGCCGCATTTTCCATCACGGCAAAGCCGATGACCGCAAGCTGGGTCACGCTGTCGGCAGCAATGTGATGTGCATTCGTCGCGAGTACGGTTTGGGCGAGCGCGATGAAGTCACTCGGCATCGTCGTCCCGATCTGGCTTGAAGCTGTTGCCCGTTGAGGACGCCCTGAAATAGTTGACAGGTTCGCTGGTCCAAGAATCGGAAGAGCACTGTCCCGGCCCGCTCGCGGAGCCACGGCCGACGCATGACGCGAACAGCGCCACAAGCGTTTCAAGAGCGTTGGCTTGCCTCTCGGCTGCTTTGGCCGTTCGGAGTTGCGCTGCGAGCTGATGCTCTGCGGTCTCGGCCAGGCTCTCAGCAGCCTGAATTAGGCGTAGGCGCTCGTCAGCGCGAATCGCGTCAATGTCTAGGGTGATCGTTTCAGCCTCGGGCGCGATGGTGCGCGGTCGCAGGCCTTCAATCAATCCGGCAATCACCGGATCGGTGGTGTGTTTCATGGCAGTCTCGTGTATGGCGGGGATGAGGGAAATCACGGCCAGTGCGACGCCGGACCTCTAGGCCACAGCGCCGCACCACCGAAAGGGACATCGCACTGCCCGCAACAGCGCGCTCCCACCCATAGGCAGACTCGCCGCCACTAACTCTACGATTTCCCGGTAAGCCATTGACCTGAAAGACTGAACGACTTTCCGGCCGAACGACTGAGCGCCTTAAAGCTCCGAGAACGACTCGCCCGCCCGACTAAACGACTTGTTCGGCCAGAAGGCTGTTAGTTCGAGCGCGGTTGTTTGAGAGTGTAGGGGCGACGGCGCGTGCGGGAGGCCCATCTATATTGGTCCCAAAGCCGTTGAGCTATGCTCTGGTGCGTGAAGACGCGTTCCCCGCTCTCTTCGAGCACCAGCTCGCGAGTAAGCCACTCTAAACGCAGCTCGGCCTCCAACGGGCATTTGCCATCGCAGATAGCCGCCGCGACGGCTTCAATCTGTTCTTCGATAAGACCCCGGAGGACTTGGATGCGGGGTAATGCGTCCATTGTGCTGCTCTCCGGCTGATGAAAAATGGCGCGCCATTCTACGCTCTAAGTTCCGGCTGGCACCTACCAGAACTGGTCGGTCTGCCATTACCCGAAGCGCCCCACTAGCCCAGGTAGTACCTCCGCGAGTTTTTAGCCCTACGCTGTCTTGGCGTCGGTAGACTCAATCCGGAGGGACGGCCATGTACTTCCATCTCTACCGGGACGTGAATAATCAGTGGCGTTGGTCGCTACATGCGCGAAATATGCGCAAGGTCGCTGAGTCCGGCGAGGGCTATCACCACAAGGCCGACTGCTTCGCGGCTATCGAACTTGTAAAAAGCACCGACCGCGACACGCCTATCCGCGAGTAATCCCACCTCTCTCATTTCGGTTTGACTGTCGGGCTTTCAGTCTCTCAGACCTGCTAGCCTTACCCCCGCCCACTGCCATCGCCCCGTTCTAAAGAACGGGGGCGGAGAGATGGCAATCAAGATGGGAAAATTTCTGGCACTTTCTAGCACTTTCTGGCACTCGCCGAATTCACCAATGAAATCAGCACTTAAGGTGCCAAAACGAGGTGCCAGACAGCTGCCAGAATGAGGTGCCAGCCAGGTGCCAGAATGGGTGCCAGAATGGGTGCCAGACCGATTTGCATTGGCACCTATTCTGGCACCCATTCTGGCACTTGTTCCACTTGGCGGTTCGGCCTTCGCCGCTGATTTTAAACCTTTGCTTCCAGCCGCCGTCCTGACCGCCTGAGAGCCTTTCAGCCCGCGTTGGGCTCAACGGCTGGAGGTCGTTCAGGCGATCAGCGAGGCACCCGCCCTGCCTTCTCGCAGCGCTGGAAGCCAACGCAAAAGGGGCGGCCGGACATTGGTCCGACCACCCTGATTCGCCCCCGGAGAATGTGGGCGCCCGAAGTCGTGGAGACCTCGGGTCGACAGCAATCAGGCTGCCAACTTATAGAATGGCAGCGCCTTGGTCCCGCAGATGGTCAGTAGGTCGGCCTCCACCGCTTCCCGCACGCAGGCCTGTACTGAAGCCCGCCCCAGCTGTTCCAAGCCTGCCGATTTGCGCCGCGTGTTGACCGCAGTCACGATCTCCCGCATTTGCAGCTCAAGGCGCTCGCGTGCTGATCTCAGTGACTCGTCGTCGGCCTTCTGCCGCTTAGCCTCGTCGTCGAAGATCGCTAGCACGTCTTCCATTCGGTCTTCGCGCCTGTCGGGCATTTTGACCGTGGGCGCTTCCTCTTCGTCGGTAGAGCCCTCATCGCTGACGGCGCACATCGCTGTGTATTCCTCGACAACGCAGCTCCCCACGTCGTTGCCCCAGCGGTTCTTTCCGAGCACCACTTCGCGCAGCTTGAACTTCAAGTGCTCGCCCTTCGCGCCGTCGCGGACCTTGTCGCCGGAGATGCGCTTCACGCCAGCCTTCTCTTCGGACAAGTCGAGGACCGAGTCGACCGCCGCGCGAATTGCGAACGTACCCGCTCCCTTGCCGCTTTTATTCCAATGGTGGAGGACCACGACGCAAAGGCTGAACTCCTGAGCGATGTCTTCCAGCGCCGAGAACATTTCACTGACGCCGTGGGTGACGTTCATGTCGGCGCCCCCGATGAGGCGTGTCAGGTTGTCGAGCACAAGCAGCCTCAGAACATGCCCTTGCTGATCGTTGTATCGCGCAATCATCGCCCGCAGCTTTTGCGCTGCGGCCTGAACGCCTGCACCGAAATTGGGTAGGTCAGTGCGCACAGCGATACCACGCCCCTCGCTGGGGCGCTCGCGATAAAGGGCTGTTAGACGCTTAGACATACCCTGTCGGCCTTCACCGGCAACCAGCATCGCGCCGCCCTGAATGACGTTGCGCCCTAAGAATTTGACGCCGCGTTGCACGCAGTCTGCCATGTGCAGAGCGAGGAACGTCTTGCCGGTGTTAGAGTCACCTTGGAGCGCGACTACGCCTGAGGCGGGCAGCACGTCTTCAATGAGGTCGTCTGTGACCGTGAAGGCCTGAGCTACCTCCGCCTGCCACAAAAAACCGGCATCCAGCTTAGCCGCCTCCTTGTCTTGCTTCTCTAACTGCCGGGCTTTCTTGTAACGCTGCTCTTCTAGCGCTTTCACGGCATCGGCCGCCCCCTCAACTTCAAGAGTAACGTCATCTGCGAGCGCTTCGATAGCGCGGTCCAGGTCGTCAATATCGTTTTGCAGTTTATTCGACTGCTCGGCCATGGCCTTAACCTTGTTTCTTTCCGCTCTTGCAACGCGCTCGGCCTTTTCGGTTTCAAGCCGCTCCTTCCACGCGTCCCACTTTGCTTCGGTGCCGCCATTCGTGATGTACGCATCCCGCTCAGCGACTTCGTCCTCATCGTCCACCGACGCACCGAACGCGGCGCCCGTCGAGCTGGCGTTTCGAAACCACTCACGAGCGATCTGCCTTGCATTATATTCTCCGGAGCGCGGCTTGCCCCCAACGAACTCGCCCGCCCCGTCCCACGACTGGAAGAAGGAAGCCAGGTGCTCGACCGGCATGGTGGGCCACTCACGTAGGACGTGCCTTGCGGCCTTGAAGCGGTTAGCGGAGCAGTCGTCGGACGGTTCGTCATAGAGCTGGGCGAATTCAGCGTTCGCGCTCTTGAGGCCTTCGAAGTCGTAGTCACCGAGCGGCGCGCACAGCTCTTCCCACCCCGGAATGTCGGCCTGTTCGATGCGTTGGATTACATCGCGTTCCTTCGTCGCGGGAATGTCATTGACAGCCGACGACGATGCGCCGATCAGCTCGACGATGTAATCCGGTAGCGGGGGGATGGTGCCAGCCGTGTACGCTGCGATGAACGCGTTCAGCGTCTTGGTGTCACCGTATGTTTTCCCGTTTTCGCGCACTGAGCCAGGTGCAACGAACTGACCGCCGCGCCCGCGAACGTCGCAGCCGTATTCGGTTTTCAACTTACCGGCCGAGTTTGTGAACGCGTTGTCGGGGTCGCTGAAGATATAATGGCGTCCGCCTGATTGCGTCGTTATTACCTGAACGCCCTCAGGCACGCCGCCGCGCTCCGCGAACAACGCAGCGATCTTCTCGGGGCCGTTGAACTTCGTATCTGCGTCGATCACGACCAACTTCGCAGGGCCGCACGCGACGCTGGGGACCGCATCCCTGTTTTTGTCGCGCCACATCCTCTTCACTACGGCCTCATTCGTGGTGGCGCCAACAAACACCGTCAGCGAAGTATTTCCGTCTTCGCGTGCCTTCTCTACCGCCGCAGCGCGCTCGCCCGCGCTGATCTCGGTGTCGAGTTTGTTATAGCACTTCACCAAGGGCACCTTTCCCGACGAAGGGAATACGGGTACACCGCTGCGCGCAAGACGCATCGCGTTCTGCTTATTCATCACGCGGCGTGCGTCATCTCGGTTAGCCGTCTTTTTTACTTCAGACATTCCCGTCACCCGTCTCAGCGCTGAAGCCGAACAACTCTTCGTAGAGAGCCGTGTTGGCGTAATGTGCTGCCTTCTCGTCGAGGGCTTTGACCGCGCTCATGCGATCAGCGACGAGCGCGGCAACTTCGGGGTATTTGATACCCATCCCCCGCACGTCGATTTCTGTTCGAAGGTCGTCCAAGGCGTCTTGGTACTCTGCCTTCTGGTCGGCAAAACTCTGCTCTAGATTGAAAAGTCGCTCGGCATATTCCGCTAGGTCGCGATCCCGCTCGTGAGCCAACCGGGCGTCCCGGCTGGCCTCGTTTTCAACGAACTGCAATTCGACTTGCGAGGGTAAAAGGCCCGCCGCCAATATCGCGAAGACCATCTCATTACGGTGGTCTGCGCTGATCACGATCATACCCGCTTTGCATGTCGCAGGAGCGATCAGCGTCCTTTCGAGTCCATCGATACCTTTGAATTTCGCGGTTGCGGTGCCGTGTCGTGTGTACGTCATTGTCTGTGGTCCTTTACGCTGCGGCCCTGGTGGCGGCGCGTTTGTGGTTGCGGGTAGGCCCACGCTTGGTGGTGTTTGTCCTCGTGGGGGACATGATACCGGCCATCAGCCTTGTTAGTTCGGCCTTCGACTGGCCGACGCGCCCTTCAAGCTCATCAGCTCTGGCTGAGATCAGTAGCGCCACAAGACGCTGAGCCTGATCGGGATCGAGCCTACCGATTAGATCACGGTTTGCCTCGTCATTACGCCCCAACTCGTCGAGTGCTCTCAGAACGCCACGCGCAAGCGGTCGAATGCGCCTGGACTTCGCCTCGGCATTGGCATCGTTGATACCCGCGTCAATGAACCGGCTCTCGATAGCGTGCATTAGTGCATGCTGGGCGTCGGGCTTCAGCGCGGCGATAGCGTGAGCGGAGGTCTCGCCATCGAACAGCGATCCCACCTCAATCTCGCGGAGGTCCGGTTTGGTTCGGCCGCGTCGCTTTGTGCTGAGCGACTGACCGACTTCACGATGAGCGGATTGCAGTTCGGCGCGCCCTCGGGCGATCAACACACGGGCCTGCTCGACGCTCACAGCTGCGGCCATAGCGATCTGATCGCGCGCATCGGTGAAGCCCAGCGCTCTTAGGTTATCGTCTGCCCAGGCTGCGAGAATCGGCCGCTCAAGCTTCGAGGCTCGCTGCAAGCGCTTAAGGCATTCCCGCGCGACGTATTCGCTCGCAGGCGACGGGTTAAGCGCCGCTTCGATCAGGCGGCGGCGGGCGCGAAGCTCAGCGAGCTGTAAGCGCTGCACATGCCTCTCAGGGCCGAATAGCTCAACGTTGGTTTCGTCAGCGGAGCCCATGATCGCGTCGCCACGAGCGTCCGCAATCGCTGTTAGCGGCGCGTCGCCGCCTTCCTCAGTGGGCAGCGGACTAATAGGCTTCTCGCGCTCGACGCGCTGCCCTGTCCTTGGGCTAACGAAGCTTTCGGGCTCAAGGCCGATGCCGGTGAGACGCGTCACCTCAGCGTCGCGCTCTGCCTGTGACATGGACAGGAAACCTGCGCGGCTGATCGCGCACTTAGTGGTGTCGGACATGGATCATCTCATCGCCGCCCAGGATCAGGCTGCGCATTCGGGTTGATCGGGTGGGTTCAGCCGCTAAGGCTCACTCGGAAACGAGGAGCGCGTCACGGGCTGCGGCCATTTCGGTTTCAGGCCAGCGATTTTGTTTTCCGAGCTTACGTGGTTTCGGGAGGGCCCCGGCCGAAAGCATACGGGTGAACGTTGTCACGCTCGGATTGCCGAGAATCTCAATGAAGAGATCGCGACCGCCAAGTCGGTGCGGGTGGGGGAAATCGTGGGGGATGGTAGCGCGTGACGTGCGCCCTTCGTGGTCGTGCATTGTCGTGGCTCCGGGTTTGTTGGGTTCTCGGAGCCCGCCTGCGCATGCGGGTAGTATTGCTTGTTAAGCGCTTCGTGGGGTCCGCTAAGCGGACGGCCTGCCTCTCGGCAATACCTGCGACTGTTCGCCGCTACACAGCCGGGGAGGACAATTCGAGATTGTCGAGTCCCCCGCTCGGCGCCGTGTTCGTCTCCGTTGCACGACGCTTGCAGAATTAGGTGTACGCGCAACTCCTGCGCCTTGTCGATTAAATAGCCTATCTGAGAGCTACGGAGCGCCAAGTTGAGCCGTACTGAGTATTACAACGCGCAACAGGGCTGGAAGTTTTCTCGGATTCCATTCGTTGAGCCGCAAAAATCTTCTTCCAGGACGCCCCCCCCCCCGGGCCGTTGTTTCCCAGGTGTTTCCCGAGCTGAATTTTGAGAGTGAAGGACCTCCGGCTAAGTCCTTGATTTTATTGGTCGGAGCGAGAGGATTTGAACCTCCGACCCCTAGTCTCCCAGACTAGTGCGCTAACCGGGCTGCGCCACGCTCCGAACGCCGTTCCATTAGCTAGGATCGCCGCTTTGCGCAAGGCGAGGTCGCACCATTTTGGCGTACCTTCCAAAATCTCCCCGGAACTGGCCGGAAAGCAGCGGCCCCCTACCCGTCCTTCAGCGCCTGATCCAGCATCTCCCGGCAGGCGACGAGGTCGGCGAGTGCCCGGCCGAGGCGCTCCCGGTCCAGCGCGCTGGGGCTGGCGGGCGCGGCCGGGGTGCCGCCCTTGCGGAAGGTGGTGAGGATTTCCTCGTCGTCGACCTCGGTGAAGCGGAAGTCGATGCCTTCCTCCTCATCGCCGTGGTAATCGTCATCGTCGGCATCAGTGATGCCCTTGATGGGGCCCTCGTCCTCCGGCTCCATCAGGCTCGCGCCGATGGCATCCTCGATCGCCCCGAACGAGACCGCGGCCGCGCCGTCGGCAAGGCTCTGCACCGACTTGACGCCGTGCTCCTTCAGGATGCGCTGCACCCCGCGGATCGTATATCCCTCCCCGTAGAGCAACCGGCGGATGCCCTTGAGCAGGTCGACGTCGTCAGGGCGGTAGTAGCGGCGGCCGCCGCTGCGCTTCATCGGCTTGATCTGGGAGAAGCGGGTCTCCCAGAACCGCAGCACGTGCTGCGGAATGTCGAGTTCCTGCGCTACTTCGCTGATGGTTCGGAACGCATCCGGCGCCTTGTCCAAATGCCAATCCTTTCCGAAAGGCGGTTATGCCTCGGGTTGAACCTTGCTGCCGTCGCCGTTGGTGCGGTGCTGCGCATTGATCCGCTGCTTCAGGATCGCCGACGGCTTGAACACCATGACGCGGCGCGGCGAGATCGGCACCTCGGTGCCGGTCTTCGGATTGCGGCCGATACGCTGGCCCTTCTTGCGCACCATGAAGGAACCGAACGAGGACAGCTTCACCGTCTCGCCCTTCTCCAGGCAGTCGGTGATCTCCTTCAGCACGAGTTCCACGAATGCGGACGACTCCGTCCGCGACAGGCCCACCTTCTGGTAAACGGCTTCGCAGAGATCGACACGCGTTACGGTTTTACTGTGATCGGTCATCGCCCTGCCCCACATCACGGCGAACAATTGTTGTCTGAAATTATGAGGTTACGATACGGCGGTCAACAGCGCTCATCAATGCAGACGCATCGATAATCGGCGCCGACCCCGGCAAAATTTTATTGACTGTGGCGCTACCAGCGCACCAGCGCCGAGCCCCACGTGAAACCGCCGCCCATCGCTTCCAGCAAAACCAGGTCGCCCTTTTTGATGCGGCCGTCCTTGCGCGCCACCGCCAGCGCCAGCGGGATCGAGGCGGCCGAGGTGTTGCCGTGACGGTCCACGGTCAGCACCACCTTCTCCGGCGCGATGTGCAGCTTGTGGGCGGAGGCGTCGATGATTCGCTTGTTGGCCTGGTGCGGCACGAACCAGTTGATGCCGTCGGCATTGAGCCCGGTCGCCTGGAAGGCATCGACGATCACGTCGGTGATCATGCCGACCGCGTGCTTGAAGACCTCGCGGCCCTCCATGCGCAAGTGGCCAACGGTCTGGGTCGAGGACGGCCCGCCATCGACGAACAGTTTTGCCTTGTGGCGGCCGTCGGAGCGCAAATGCGTGGTCACGATGCCGCGGTCGGTCGCGGCATTGCCCGGCTGCTCCTGCGCCTCCAGCACGACCGCGCCGGCGCCGTCGCCGAACAGCACGCAGGTGCCGCGGTCGTTCCAGTCGAGGATGCGCGAGAAGGTCTCCGCGCCGATCACCAGCGCGCGCTTGTAGGCGCCGGTGCGCAGGAAATTGTCGGCGGTCGCGAGCGCGAACACGAAGCCCGAGCACACCGCCTGCAGGTCGAAGGCCGCGCCATGGTTGATGCCGAGCCCGTGCTGCACGGCCACGGCCGTTGCAGGGAACGTGTTGTCGGGAGTCGAGGTCGCCAGCACGATCAACTCGATCGACTGCGCGTCCACCCCGGCATCGCTGAGCGCCGCCTGTGCCGCCTTGATGGCGAGATGCGAGGTGAACTCGCCCTCGGCCGCGATGTGCCGCTCGCGAATGCCGGTGCGCTGGACGATCCACTCGTCGGAGGTGTCGATACGCGCCGCCAATTGGGCGTTGGTCACCACCTGCTCGGGCAGGTAGGAGCCGCAGCCGAGCACGACCGAACGAATTTTCGTCACGAAACAGCCTCCTGCGCGGCCTGCACGGAATTGAGTGCACCACCCTCGCGGTTGAGCATCTGATTGATCTTGTTCAGGAGATCGAATTTGACCATGTCATAGCCAACATCGATCGCGTAGGCAAAGCCTTCGGCGTTGATTCCGCCATGGCTCTTGACCACGACGCCTTTCAAACCCAGGAACACCCCGCCATTGGATTTATTGGGATCCATCTTGTCGCGGAGGGCCTGGAAAGCATTGCGGGCGAAGAGATAGCCCAGCTTTGACAACCAGCTTCGCTGCAATTCGTTGCGGAGCAGCTCCGCCATCTGCCGTGCGGTTCCCTCGGCGGTCTTGAGCGCGATGTTGCCGCTGAAACCCTCGGTCACGATCACATCGGCCAGCCCCTTGCCGATGCCGTCACCCTCGACGAAGCCGACATAGTCGAGCTCCGGCAGGTTCCGCGCACGCAGGATCTCGCTGGCCTCGCGTATCTCCTCGTGCCCCTTGATCTCCTCGGCCCCGATGTTGAGAAGGCCGACCGTGGGCCGCGTCTTGTTGAACAGCACGCTCGCCATCGCCGCGCCCATCACGGCCAGTGACACCAGATGGTGCGCATCGCCGCCGAGGGTGGCGCCGAGGTCGAGCACGACGGACTGGCCGCGCTTGGTCGGCCATATCGCGGAGATGGCCGGGCGATCGATGCCGGGCAGCGTGCGCAAATGAAAGCGCGACATCGCCATCAGCGCCCCGGTGTTGCCGGCGGAGACCGCAACGTCGGCCTCGCCCTTCTTCACCGCGTCGATGGCCAGCCACATCGAGGAGGTCCTGCGGCCGCGGCGCAGCGCCTGGCTGGGCTTGTCGTGCATGCTGACGGCAACGTCGGTATGGATGATCTTCGAGGCGGCCTTGAGCTGGGGATGCTTCTCGAGCTCGGGCTCGATCTTGGCCCGGTCGCCGACCAGCAGGAACTCGGTGTCGCGATGCCTGCCAAGCGAGATGGCCGCGCCTGGAATGACCACGGCGGCGCCGTCATCGCCCCCCATGGCGTCAAGCGCGATACGAACCTTGCTGGGCATGAAAGTCCTGGAAACCTGGTCTGGTGCGGTCATGAACGAGCGGGGCCGCAAAATGGGTTCGCCATGGACATGGCGACCGGCCCAGCGCCACGCCGCACCCGGACCGGGGCGCGACAATAGCGTTTTGTTATCCCGAAACAACCTCTTGCCCCCAGCCTTTTGCTTTCAGGGCGATCCGGCGGCGGATCAGCAAATCCGCCGGAAATTGCATCAAAATCAAACAGATAAATCTGAATCTCAAACCACTGCCGCAGACGCCTCCTGCGCCGTGGCAAGCGGTCTTACGGGGAATCGGCAGCTACCGGTTCTTTTTGTTGTCCTGAAGCGCCTTCAGCACCGCGAACGGATGGTCCTCCGGATCGGGGGCGGTGACCTCCGCCTCGAACACGGCCCCCTCCCTGCGCGGATAGGGATTGATCGCCAGGAACAGGGCATCGGTGGCGAGCCGGCCGAGGTCGATGACACCATTGAGAATGGCCTCCGGCGGATCTGCGACCTCCGGCGGCTCCTCATCGTCCTGCCCCTCCGCGATCAGGTCGGCGAGGCGCCGCGCCTCGGCCTCGGGGGCGAACATCAGGTCCACCTCCTCGTCGATCTCGCTCTCGATCGGATCGAGCGTGACCACGCAGGTCTGGCCGATCCGGGCCCGGACCTGCCCGGTGACCTGAACCCGGCCGCCGCTCTTCGGCACGACGTCGAAGCTGGCGTGCGCGGACAGGATCTCCCGGAGGCCCGCGAGCTCCGCCATGGCCTGCCGCTCGGCCGCCGATGCCTCGAGCTCGCGATGCAGCCCGGTGTCAGGGATCTGCGCCACGATGACGGGCGCCCGCCACGGATCGGGCGAGGATGTGGTGTTGGCTCGGCTCATGGCGTGACATCCTCCCTGAACGCCGGCGGAAATTTGAACGACGCACCGAGCAGTGCGGCCTCGTCGGTCCGGCCGAGATCGGCCTCGGTGGCCCTGGCATAGGCTGCGAGCTGCCGAGCCTGGTTCATGCCGGCGCCATTCAAGATATTCTTGCAGATCGCCGCCGCCAGCGCGTCGCCCTCGCTCTCCACGGCCTGGTCGTACGCCTGGACGCGGCCGTAGAATGCCTCGCCGAAGGCCCGCATCCGCTTCGGCACGGTCTGGTCGCCGACCCCCATCTCGCGCAGATTGTCGTCCATGTCCTCGCAGAAGCGATCGAACAGCGCCTGAGACAGCTCCGTGGCGTGCTGGACCGTGCGCAGGCGGCGCAAGAGCAGCCACAGATGCAGCAGCAACAGGTCGAAACGCCCGTTAACCGTGTCCGGGACGCCCAAGTCGCGGTAAAATAGGGGTTCTCGCGCCTGCGTCACGATCATGCCATAGATGGCTTCAATGGTGCCCGGCGGGGTTAGCCGGGGTTTCCTGAAGTGATTGAACGGCCAAAGCATTGTGGTTTCCGCAAGCGGGCGCGCGCGTGTTGCATTCAGAGCCTCCGCCCGGTACTTCAGCGCCTCGCGCGACGCAAGGGGACGGAATCAGTTCCGCTATGACGATAACGAATCAGACCGGCCTGCGCGCGGACACGCGGCGCGGCCTTCATGCACGCTGGCGCGGCCTGCGCCTGGCGGCCGCGGCGGCATTGGTCGGCGTGGCGCTTGCGGCATGCACCGGCGAGCAATTCCAGAAAGGGTACATCCTGCCGCCCGGCGCGCTGGAGCAGATCCCGATCGGCGCGAGCCAGGACCAGGTGCTGATCGTCATGGGCACGCCTTCCACCGTCGCGACGCTCGATGGTGAGGTGTTCTACTACATCTCGCAGCGCTCGGAGCGTCCCGTGGCGTTCATGAACCAGAGGGTGGTCGATCAACGCGTCATCGCGATCTATTTCGACAAGAACCGGCGCGTGCGCCGGCTGGCGAATTACGGCCTCCAGGACGGCAAGATCTTCGACTTCATCAGCCGCACCACGCCGACGTCGGGCCAAGAGATGAGCTACCTCGCGCCGCTGTTCAAGCTGCTCAGCTTTAACTGAGCCTTCAGCCTGCGGCGTCGTGCCGCCGGTCGCGACTTGCCGTTGCGCAGCGGGTTCCCTAGGCTCCCAGCAAAACAAGAAGCTGGGAGTGGATTCGTGTCCAAGAAAATTCAGAACATTTTGTTGTCCCGCCGCCGCGTGCTTGCCGGCGTTGCCGGCCTGTCGGCGGCGGCGATTCTGCCGCGATCGAGCCTGGCGGACTGGAAGCCCACCGAAAACGTTCGTCTGATCGTGCCGGCCGCGGCCGGCGGCTCGACCGACGTGATGGGCCGGCTCCTGGCCGCGCACCTGCAAACCGCCTGGGGCCAGTCGGCCGTCGTGGAGAACCGCTCCGGCGGTGGCGGCACGATCGGAACCGCCGAGGTGGTCCGCGCCAAGCCCGATGGTCACACCATCCTGATCGGCAACCCCGGCCCAAACGCGATCGCCTACAGCATCTTCAAGAACCTGACCTACAAGCCGGACCAGCTTCAGCCGGTCTCGAACATGATCCGGATCCCGAACATCGTGTCGGCGCATCCGAAGACCGGCATCAAGTCGATTCCCGAGCTGATCGCGTATCTGAAGGCCAATCCGGACAAGCTCAGCTACGCCTCCTCCGGCGTCGGCCAGAGCCCTCACCTCACCGGCGCCTGGTTCCTCCAGCTCACCGGGCTGAAGATGACGCATATCCCCTTCCGCGGCGCCGGACCCGCACTGCAGGCGGCCCTCGCCGGCGATATCCAGATCCTGTTCGACAATCTCTATCCGAGCCTGCCGCAGGTGCAGAACGGCACGCTGAACGGTCTCTGCGTCACCACGACCGAGCGCAGCGACCTCGCGAAGGATTTGCCGACCATGCGCGAGAGCGCGCCGGAGCTGGCGAACTTCGACGTGTCTTCCTGGTTCGCCGTCTTCCTGCCCAAGGGCGTCTTGCCCGAGGTGCTCAATGCGCTCAATCTACAAATCAAGGCGATGCTGGAGCGCGAGGACGTCAAGAAGCAGATCGCCACCATGGGCGCGCGCGCCGACTACGGCACGCCGGAGCAGTTCGCCGCCTTCGTGGACGCCGAGACGAAGAAGTTCGCCGGCATTATCCAGAAGGAAGGCTTGCAGATGGATGTGCAGTAGGCACGCGCGAACACTACTGCCTCCTTCGTCGTTGCGAGCGCAGCGAAGCAATCCAGAATCTCTCCAGGGAAAGACACTGGATTGCGTCGTCGCAAGAGCTCCTCGCAATGACGGAGGTGAGAGCGCGCAGCCACCAAACAAAAACCCCGCGGCTCGCGCCGCGGGGTTTTCTCTTGTCTCGCTATTGCCGCTCAGTGCGCCAGGATCGCGAGCAGCAGCAGGGCCACGATATTGGTGATCTTGATCATCGGGTTCACCGCGGGGCCCGCCGTGTCCTTGTAGGGATCGCCGACGGTGTCGCCGGTCACCGCGGACTTGTGGGCATCACTGCCCTTGCCGCCGAAATGGCCGTCCTCGATGTACTTCTTGGCGTTGTCCCAGGCGCCACCGCCCGATGTCATGGAGATCGCGACGAACAGGCCCGTCACGATCACGCCGAGCAGCATTGCGCCGACGGCAGAGAACGCCGCCGACTTGCCGGCCGCGCCGCCGCCCGCGATCGCGTAGATCAGGAAGTAGACGACGATCGGCGACAGCACCGGAAGCAGCGAGGGGATGATCATCTCCTTGATCGCCGCCTTGGTGAGCAGGTCGACCGCCTTGCCGTAGTCCGGCTTGTCGGTGCCCTGCATGATGCCCGGCTTCTCGCGAAACTGGCGTCGCACCTCCTCGACGATCGCGCCGGCCGCACGGCCCACCGCGGTCATGCCCATCGCGCCAAACAGATACGGCAACAGACCGCCGAACAAGAGGCCCACCACCACATAGGGGTTGTTGAGCGAGAAGTCCGGATTGACGCCGGCGAAGTAGGGATGCTGCCCGGACCCCGCAACGAAGAACTTGAGGTCCTGGTTGTAGGCCGCAAACAGCACGAGGGCGCCGAGACCGGCGGAGCCGATCGCGTAGCCCTTGGTCACCGCCTTGGTGGTGTTTCCGACCGCGTCGAGCGCGTCGGTCGACTTGCGCACCTCCTTCGGCAGGCCAGCCATCTCGGCGATGCCGCCGGCGTTGTCGGTGACGGGACCGAAGGCGTCGAGCGCCACGATCATGCCCGCCAGCGCCAGCATGGTCGCGGTCGCGATCGCGATGCCGAACAGACCGGCCAGGCTGTAGGTGATCAGGATGCCGGCGATGATGACGATCGCGGGCAGGGCGGTCGCCTCCATCGAGACGGCAAGACCCTGGATCACGTTGGTGCCGTGACCGGTCACGGAGGCCTGGGCAATCGACTTCACCGGCCGATAGTCGGTTCCGGTGTAGTATTCGGTGATCCAGATGATCAGCGCGGTGACGACGAGGCCGACCACGCCGCACTCAAACAGCGCCATGCCGGTGTAGTCGACGCCGTCTAGCTTGCCGAAACCGATCAGGGCGTAGATCACGCCGCCGATGCCGATCAGCGACAGGATGCCGGTCGCGATCAGGCCCTTGTAGAGCGCCCCCATGATCGACTGGCTCGGCCCGAGCTTGACGAAGAAGGTGCCGATGATCGAGGTGATGATGCAGATCCCGCCGATGGCGAGCGGCAGCGTCATCATGTTGGCGAGGATCGGCGTCTTGGCGAAGAAGATCGCCGCGAGCACCATGGTGGCGACCGCGGTCACCGCGTAGGTCTCGAACAGGTCGGCGGCCATGCCGGCGCAGTCGCCGACATTGTCGCCGACATTGTCGGCGATGGTCGCGGGGTTGCGCGGATCGTCCTCGGGAATGCCGGCCTCGACCTTGCCGACGAGGTCGCCGCCGACGTCTGCCCCCTTGGTGAAGATTCCGCCGCCGAGACGGGCGAAGATAGAGATCAGCGAGGCGCCGAAACCGAGTGCCACCAAGGCGTCGACCACGGTGCGGCTGTCGGGCGCGAGCTTCAGGGAGTGGACGAGGAAGCCGAAATAGAGGGTCACACCCAGCAGCGCGAGACCGGCTACCAGCAAGCCCGTGATGGCACCCGCCTTGAAGGCGAGTTCGAGACCGCCGGCCAGCGACGTCGTCGCAGCCTGGGCGGTGCGCACATTGGCGCGGACCGAGACGTTCATGCCGATGAATCCGGCCGCCCCCGACAGGACGGCGCCGATGGCAAAACCGATCGCGACATAGAGGCCGAGGAAATAGGCAAGCAGCACGAAGATGACGATGCCGACGATACCGATCGTGGTGTACTGGCGCCGGAGATAGGCCTGTGCGCCTTCGCGCACCGCGCCTGCGATCTCCTGCATGCGCGGCGACCCCGCATCCGCGCCCAACACCGAAGACGTCGCCCAAATCGCGTAGACGACGGAAAGCACTCCGCAGAGCACTATCAACCATAATGCAGTCATGTGATTTTTGCCTCAGATCCTTGATGTACCCCCGGCGCCTTTTGTTGTCCGTCGTGCGGTGCGGCGCCTTGATGTTGAACAAAGCCGCCCCTTTCCCGAAGGGGCGGCTCCAGTCGGTCACAAGCTTGCCAAAATCAAATTGAGCGTGCAACGCCGGATCAGGCCGAAAAGACCGATCTCGGCAAGTATTTAGACCGGTCCTTAGAACAAGGATGCCGGTTTCGAGCAATTTGCTAGAAGTGACTGTAGGACAGCCGCTTCAAGGTCAGTTGCCGCCCCTGCCCGTCCAGGAAGCGTGGCCGCTCGTGGCCTGCGACGATCCTGCCGATCGCGGCAACAGGAAGGCCCACCGCCCGGCCGGCTGCGATCAACGCATCGCTTTGCGCCGGTGGAACAGTGCACAGGACCTCGTAATCGTCGCCTCCGGCAAGCCACGTCTCGACACCAACGACGTCCCGGGCAATCAGTCCCGCCGCGGCAGCCGAGAGCGGCACGCTCGCCACGTCGACCGTGGCCGAGACGCCGGACGCCGCACAGAGTTTCGTCAGATCGCCGGCGAGGCCATCGGAGACGTCCATCGCGGCCGACGCATGGTCGCGCACGGCCTGCGCCAGCACGTTGCGCGGCTGCGGCACGCGATAGCGCGAGACCAGCAAATCCCGTGCAGCGGGATCAGACATGAGTGCCGCAGCCACCGCGCCGCCGGTGAGCGCGTCGAGACCGAGCGCGGCATCGCCGATCGTACCCGTCACCAGGATGCGGTCGCCGGCCCTGGCGCCGGTGCGGCCGACCATCCGTCCCTTCGGCACGCGGCCGAATGCGGTGATCGAGATCATCTGCGGTCCCGGCGTCGACACCGTGTCGCCCCCGAGCAGCGGGCAGCCGAACGCCGTGGCGTCCTCGCCCAGCGCGTCCGCAAACGGCCGGAGCCAGGAGTCCTCCTTTCTGCGCAGCGCCAGCGTCAGCACGAAGCCGGCAGGCGCAGCGCCCTTGGCGGCGAGATCGGACAGGTTCACCCGCAGCGCCTTGCGCGCGATCGTGTCGGGAGGGTCGGTGGCAAGATAATGCACGCCCTCGACCACGGCATCGGTGGTGACGACGACGTCGTCGCCGGATGAAGACAGGACCGCCGCGTCGTCGACCAGCCCGAACGCGCCGGGATCGCTCGCCAGCGGCTTGAAATAGCGCGCGATGAGGGAGTCTTCGGCGGAAATTTCCGGTGTGTTCGTCATCGGCGCTAGCCCCAAACTCCACTGTCATCGCCCGGCTTGACCGGGCGATCCAGTAGGCCGAGACGCCTGATATCAATAACCGCTGCCGCGGCGTACTGGGTCACCCGCCTTCGCGGGTGATGACAGGGGACTGAAGGTCTACCCCCGCCCGAACTCGTCGCCGCGAAACTGGCGGCCGATCTGGTCGAGCACGGCGTTGACCATGCCGGTCTCCTCGCGGTCGACGAAAGCGTTGGCGACATCGACATATTCGGAGATGACGACGCGGCCCGGGACGTCCCTGCGATGCTCGAGTTCGTAAGCCCCGGCCCGCAGCACTGCACGCAGGATCGCCTCGATCCGCTTGAGAGGCCAGCCTTTCGACAGCGCCTCGTCGATCAGGGGATCGAGCTTCTTCTGGTCGCGCACGACACCGGAGACGACGTCGCGGAAGAAGGCGGCTTCCGCCGGCAGATATGTGTCGCCCTCGACCTCGTTGCCGAGCCAGTGGCTCTCGAACTCGGCGAAGATGTCGTTGATGCCGGCCCCGGCGATGTCCATCTGGTACAGCGCCTGGACAGCCGCAAGCCGCGCGGCACCGCGCCGGTTCGCCTTCTTCTCGTTAAGCCCCGCCGGCTTCTTGATGTTGTCAGCCATCTCTTTAGGCCCGCGCCAGGCGGCGTTTGATACGCAGCATCGCAAGCGCCGCGCGCGCGGCATCGCCGCCCTTGTTGAGCTCGCTGGCACGCGCCCGCGCCCAGGCCTGGTCCTCATTGTTGACGGTGAGGATGCCATTGCCGAGCGGCAGCTTGCGCGCCACGGCGAGGTCCATCAGCGCGCGCGAGGATTCCTGCGAGACGATCTCGAAATGGATGGTGTCGCCGCGGATCACGCAGCCGAGCGCGATCACCGCGTCATAGGGCTTGCCGTTCGCCGCCGCGGCATCCACCGCGATGGCCACCGCCGCCGGGATCTCCAGCGCGCCGGGAACCGTGATGACGTCGTGCGTCAGGCCGGCTGCCTTCAGCTCGGCCACCGCGCCCTCCAGAAGCGCGTCCTGGAGATCGTCGTAGAACCGGGCCTCGACAATCAGCGCCCGTGCGCCGGAAATGTCGGTCTGGTCCTTCAGGGGTGCGCGCCGCGCGTCTGCCATCGTTCCATCCGTTTCGAAAGGGGTCGGCGCTATGTAGTCGCCGGAAGCATGTAAGCCAAGTTTTAAAGACACTGTCATTCCGGGGCCGCTCGGCGAGCCGAACCCGGAATGACGGCTCTGCCGTCACTTCATTTCCGTTAGCCGCGCCGCGTAGCGGGCCATCAGGTCGACCTCGATATTGACCTCGGCCCCCGCCTTCCAGCTGCCGATGGTCGTGACCGTCAGCGTATGCGGGATGATCAGCACCGAAAAGGTCACGTCGTCGACCGCATTCACCGTCAGCGAGACGCCGTCGAGCATGATCGAGCCCTTGGTGGCGATGAACCGTGCCAGCTCGCGCGTGGTCGAGAGCACGAACCGCGCCATATCGGGCAGGTCCTCTCGGCTGACGATGGTCGCGATGCCATCGGCATGGCCGGCAACGATATGGCCGCCGAGCTCGTCGCCGATCTTCAGCGCACGCTCGAGGTTGAGCTTCGTGCCCAGCTTCCAGTGCTTTGCCGTCGTCAGCGCCAGCGTCTCGGCGGCGGCATCGACGTCGAACCAGGTCCTTTGCTTGGAGTCCCTGCCGTCCGCAACGCCCGAGGCAACCACCGTCAGGCAGACGCCGTTGCAGGCGATCGAGGCGCCGTCGGCGATGGTGGTCTGATCGTAGCTGCAGGCGATGCGCAGCCGGTGCAACTGGCCCTGTGCCGTCGGCGTGAAGCTGACGATCTCGCCGATATCGGTGACAATGCCGGTAAACATGTTAGGCGCGCTCGTAGATGGTGAGAGTATCGTGGCCGAATGTCTCGCTAGCATGAACCTTGTAGGCCTGCGACTGCGTGATTTTCGACAGGGGCGATGCATCGAGCGCATCGACGCCGCCCTCGCCGACCGCTTCCGCCCCGCGGAACAGCCAGATCTCGTCGACGAGATCGGCCGCGACGAACGAAGCCGCAACGCGGCTGCCGCCTTCGACCATCAGCCGCGTGATGCCCTTCTCGGACAGCGCATGCAGCACGGCCGCCAGATCGAACCCGGATGCACTGCCGGGAGGCATGCGCATGATTTGCGCACCGGCCGCGCCAAGGCGCGTCGCGGCGGCCGCTTCCGCAAGCTCGGAAGCGATCACCCAAAGCGGTGTCTCGCGCGCGGAGCGCACAAGCTGGCTCGATGCCGGAATGCGCAGGTTCCGGTCGAGCACCACGCGCACCGGCGAGCGGTCCGCCATGCCCGGCAGGCGACAATTGAGCTGCGGATCGTCCGCCAGCACCGTGCCGATGCCGACCAGGATGGCATCGCTGTGCGCGCGCAAGAGATGCACGCGATTGCGCGCCGCCTCGCCGGTGATCGCAAGCGGCTTGCCGCCGGCCGCGCCGATCTTGCCGTCAGACGAGACCGCGAGCTTCAGGATCACATGCGGGCGCTTGTCGCGGATGCGGCGGAAATGGCCGGCGTGGTCGAACGCGGCCTCGGCCGCGCAAAGACCGACATCCACCGTGATGCCGGCGGCGCGCAGGCGCGCATGACCCTTGCCCGCCACTTCCGGATTGGGATCCTCGATCGCCGCAACCACCCGCTTGATGCCGGCTGCAATCACCGCATCGGCGCACGGCGGTGACTTGCCGAAATGCGAGCACGGCTCGAGCGTGACGTAGAGCGTGGCACCGCGTGCCGCCTCGCCCGCGCGCCGCAGCGCTTCGGGCTCGCCATGCGGCCGTCCTCCTGGCTGCGTCCAGCCGCGGCCGACGATGGCGCCGTCCTTCACGATCACGGCGCCCACGGCCGGATTGGGCCAGGTGCGCCCCTGCCCGCGTCTACCCAGCGCCAGCGCAAGCTCCATGAAACGGCGGTCAGCGTCCTTGGCCTCGCGGGCCTTCTGCGCAAACTGATCCTCCAGGATGCGGAAGATCATTTGCGGATCGCGGCGAGCCGCGCTTCCTCCTCACCGGAGAGCTCGCCGAGCACGTCGGCGAAATCCTTGGCTTCGCGGAAATTGCGGTAGACCGAGGCGAAGCGCACATAGGCGACGTCGTCGAGCGTGCGCAGATGCTCCATCACGGTCTCGCCGATCACCTCCGAGGAGATCTCGGCCTCCCCCCCGGTCTCGAGCTCGCGCACGATGGTGGAGACCATCTTCTCCACCCGTTCCGGCTCCACCTGCCGCTTGCGCAGCGAAATCTGCACCGAGCGCATCAGCTTGTCGCGGTCGAACGGCACGCGGCGGCCGTTGCGCTTGATCACCGTAAGCTCGCGCAGCTGCACGCGCTCGAAGGTGGTGAAGCGGAAATTGCAGGCGACGCACACGCGCCGCCTGCGGATCACGGACGAGTCCTCGGTCGGACGCGAGTCCTTTACCTGCGTATCGAGACTGTTGCAGTTCGGGCACCGCATCCGCTTGCCTTGATCAGTTTACCTTGGGGTTATTGGTAGATCGGGAACCGGTCGGTGAGCGCCTTGACCCGTTCCTTGATCGCCGCTTCCACCAGCGGCGCCTTGCCGTCGTCGGACTGCGCGATCGCGTTCAGGACCTCTGCGATCATGCCGCCGACCTGCTGGAATTCGGCGAGACCGAAGCCGCGGGTGGTCGCGGCGGGCGTGCCGAGACGCAGGCCCGAAGTGACGAAGGGCTTCTCGGGATCGAACGGAATGCCGTTCTTGTTGCAGGTGATGGCGGCCCGGACCAGCGCCTTCTCCGAGACGTTGCCCTTCAGGCCCTTCGGCCGCAGATCGACCAGCATCAGGTGATTGTCGGTGCCGCCGGAGACGATATCGAACCCGTGGCTCTTCATCGCCTCGGCCAGTGCCTTGGCGTTCTCGACGACGTTCTTGGCATAGACCTTGAAATCAGGACGCAGCGCCTCGCCGAAGGCCACCGCCTTCGCCGCGATCACGTGCATCAGCGGGCCGCCCTGCAGGCCCGGGAAGATCGCCGAGTTGAGCTTCTTGGCGAGCGTCTCGTCATTGGTGAGGATCAGGCCGCCGCGCGGACCGCGCAGCGACTTGTGCGTCGTCGTGGTGGTGACGTGCGCATACGGCACCGGTGAGGCGTGCACTCCACCTGCGACGAGGCCGGCGAAGTGCGCCATGTCCACGAGCAGATACGCGCCGACGCTGTCGGCGATCTCGCGGAAACGCTTGAAATCCCAGGCGCGCGAATAAGCCGAGCCGCCGGCGATGATCAGCTTCGGCTTGACCTCCTCGGCCTGCTTCTGCACCGCATCCATGTCGATGATCTGGTCCTCGCGGCGCACGGTGTAGTGCGCGGCCTTGAACCACTTGCCGCTCATGTTGACGGGCGAGCCGTGGGTGAGATGGCCGCCGGCCGCGAGGTCGAGGCCCATGAAGGTGTCGCCGGGCTGGAGCAGCGCCAGGAACACCGCCTGATTCATCTGGCTGCCGGAGTTCGGCTGCACGTTGGCAAAGTTGGCGCCGAACAGCTTCTTGGCGCGATCGATCGCGAGGTTCTCGGCGACGTCGACCCACTCACAACCGCCGTAGTACCGCGCGCCCGGATAACCCTCAGCATACTTGTTGGTCATCACCGAACCCTGCGCTTCCAGCACGGCCCGGCTGACGATGTTCTCGGAGGCGATCAGCTCGACCTCATGGCGCTGCCGGCCGAGCTCGCCCTTGATGGCGGCGGCGATTTCCGGGTCGGCCTGCTCGAGCGTGGCGGTGAAAAAAGAATCGGGCGCGGAGGCGGTCTTTGCTAGGGTCATCTTGCGAATATCTCCACCGCCGCAGCCTTTTGGCGGGCTCCGGGCGGGTCTGGTGTGGCGATCGGAAGCACGCGCGATCTACCACATCGCCCGCCCTCGGCCAAGCATTTGCGGGTCGGGCCTGATATTTATGCAAGATATGGTGGGGACCGGGAATTTGGACGGCAGGACGGTTTTCTGGAACCGCCCTGGTCGTCGTTCTCCCGGAAGGGACCGTTTTGGACCCCAAAAAGCTATAGGCCGGTATACCCCGCCTTCACGGGGTCCACGCTGCCGTCGAGCTGGCGCAAATAGGTCAGGCCACAGACCGTCAACCTGTGCGGGTCCGTCTCGCCCGCTTCCATCAGCGTAGCGAGGTAGTTCGTCACCTTTTCGCGCGCCTCCTCGCTGGCCGCCGCCGTGCGGTTGGCGAGCAGGTCATAGGTCTGCATGATGCGGTCGATGGCAGCTTCCATTGCACCCTCTGGTTCTGTCGGATCTCGGGAGTCTTGATCAGGCAACCGCGCGGGCCTCGGATTGCGTTTCGAACCGGGCGATCGCCTTGTTGGCCAGCCTGATCTTGTTGAATTCGCCGTGCTGGAGCAGCTTGATGATGATCTCGAGCAGACGTTCGTTGGTGACGAGTGTATCCGGGATTGCGCCGGAGCGGCGGAGGTAATTCGCGGCGATGGCGTAGGCATCGCTCACGAGTTCGACGTTCATGGCCTGCAACCCGCGCCCGCCCGGCATGGCATCCTCCGATCCAGAGAACTAACGACAATGCGGCGACCCGGTTCCGCACGCGCGGGCATTTTTTCGCACCTGCACAACGTCAAAACGCACCGGTCCGGGCAAGCCGGGCCGATGCGCTGGGGGAAGTCAGGCAGGGAGGCTGGCCGGTCTTGTTGTCGGGCCGGCTTGGCCTTCCCCTGGAACTCAGAGGCGGTACAGGATCTGGTCGGTCCAGAACCGCTCGAGACGGTGCAGCGACTTGTTGAGCGTCGAGAACTCCTCGCCCGAGATGCCGCCGACCTGCTCGACCGTCTTGACGTGCTTCTGGTAGAGCGCGTCGACGATGCGGCGGACTTCCTGGCCCTGCGGGGTCAGGCGGATGCGCACCGAGCGGCGATCAACGCGCGAGCGCTGATGATCGAGGAAGCCGAGCTCGACGAGCTTCTTCAGATTGTAGGAGACGTTGGAGCCGAGATAGTAGCCGCGGGTGCGCAGCTCGCCGGCGGTCAGCTCCTTGTCGCCGATGTTGTAGAGCAGCAGCGCCTGCACCGAGTTGATGTCGGCGCGGCCGCGGCGATCGAACTCGTCCTTGATGACGTCGAGGAGCCGGCGATGCAGCCGCTCCACCAGAGTCAAAGCTTCCAGATAGAGCGACTGCACCGAACCCTGCTGGCCGGAGACGCGCTCTGCGGTATCTGCCGCAGTTGCGACGGCTTTCATCATGACACTTCCCCTGTTGTCGTTTTTATCGACACTTATTCGACGAAACTTGTGTCCCGTCCGATAGGTGCAACTTAAGGGGCTCGTTTGAAGATCGGCTTAAATAAGAGAATAAAGAGATCATGAATTTAAGACAGTGAATTGCGGATTAAGCCTGTGCGACAAGGACTTTTCGCAACCCTCTGTTGACCTTCACAAGGTCCTGTTCACCCTCCGTCCGCCGCAACTGTCGCATTCCAGAACAGCCCCGCCCCGTTTCGAAACGGGCGCGTAACGGCTGTGGCGGAACCGGCTGGTTAGTGAAAACTTACCGCAAATTCGAGGCAACCGGCGGTCAACCAATCGCAACACTCTCGTGTCCGGGACAAGCGCAGCGCCGGGACGAAGCAAGCCCTAAAGCGAGATCGCGGAGACATGGCCCCCGGCCCTGCAACGCATCACGCCGCAAGTGCGGCGCGCTGCGCCGCGTCCGGGACTCGAGAGCATTTGCGTATCGTAAGGTGTCTTCCTACGGCGGCCGTTCGCGCGCTGCCATCCAGGCGAGCGCGAGATAAGCAGCGAGCATGAAGACCTCGACTCCAACCACGACCAGGCTGCCGCCGTAGATTCCCGGGAACATCAGCTCGATCACCGCCATCGACACCACGGTCGTCAGCCACACCACCGCGCCCCATGGCGTGGCGAGCCACAGGCCGACCGCGGCGACGAGCTCGATCACGGCGAAGTAGACGGTTGCGCCCTGCCAAGCCATCGACTGGTTCTCGAACGCCTCGTCCTCGCCGCCGACGAAGCCCGTCACCTGCGCCCAGTGATAGAGGCCCTTGAGGATCGAGAGCAGCGCCATCACCCGCAGGAACAGCACCAGCCGCCGCGTCCAGACATTGTCGTCGGACTCGGGCCGCTCCGACGAGATCGCCGCCACCGAGAGTGCGCTCTCTCTGGCATTGTCTCGGGCAGCGTCCCTGGCATTGTCACGGGCCGCATCGCGGGTGGAGATCTCGGACATGGGACCCTTGTGACTGCTCCGGTCCGCAAAATCAATCGGCTGCCACAGGTGAAGCCGCGGTGACGGGAACCATGCGAGCTGGTATAAGAATAATTCCAGCTGGAGGAAGAATGATGGCGATCAAATACGGGCGTCCGATCGAATTGCGCGAGGTGTCGCGCCGGGATGGCGGCGCAGCCTCTCCTGCCCTCGATCTGACCGTCCGCCCGCGCCGCAACCGCAAGGCTGAATGGGCCCGGCGGATGGTGCGCGAGAACGTCCTCACGACCGACGATCTGATCTGGCCGCTATTCCTGATCGACGGCAACAACAAGCGTGAGCAGGTTGCCTCGATGCCGGGCGTCGACCGTCTCAGCGTCGACCAGGCCGTGCGCGAGGCCGAGCGCGCCATGGAGCTCACCATCCCCTGCATCGCGCTGTTTCCCTATACCGACCCCTCCTTGCGCGACGAAGAGGGCTCGGAGGCCACCAATCCAGACAATCTGGTCTGCCAGGCGGTGCGCGCAATCAAGAAGGAATTTCCGGAGATCGGCATCCTCTGCGACGTCGCGCTCGATCCCTTCACCAGCCACGGCCATGACGGCCTGGTCTCCGACGGCAAGATTTTGAACGACGAGACGGTCGCGGTGCTGGTGCGCCAGGCCTTGGTGCAGGCCGAAGCCGGCTGTGACATCATCGCCCCCTCCGACATGATGGACGGTCGCGTCGCCGCGATCCGCGAGGGGCTGGACCGCGCTGGCCTGCTCGACGTGCAGATCATGGCCTATGCGGCGAAATATGCCTCCGCCTTCTACGGTCCGTTCCGCGACGCGATCGGCTCGGCCAAGACGCTGACCGGCGACAAGCGCACCTACCAGATGGACAGCGCCAACACCGACGAAGCGCTGCGCGAGGTCGAGCTCGACATCGCCGAGGGCGCCGACATGGTGATGGTGAAGCCGGGCATGCCCTATCTCGACGTCGTCCGGCGCGTGAAGGATACCTTTGCGATGCCGACCTTCGCCTACCAGGTCTCCGGCGAATACGCGATGATCGCGGCGGCGGGCAACAATGGCTGGCTCGACGGCGAACGTGCGATGATGGAGAGCCTGCTCGCCTTCAAGCGCGCCGGCGCCGACGGTGTGCTGAGCTATTTTGCACCGCAGGCGGCGGAGAAGCTGCGCAGCCAAGGATAAGGTGCCGTCGGGTGGGCAAAGCGACTTGTCCGCCATAGCTCGAAGAGCGAAAGCGTGCCCACCGCTCCACCCATCGTGCACGACAGCGGGCAATGGTGCGCGCACGGCGCTACGCGCCTTTGCTCCCCTACAGGACTGCCGACCCGCCGCCCCCGAATCGCCGGAAATTTTCGGCTTGTTGACGCCCGCGCGCCCTTGGCAGGGGGATAGCCTGTTCCCATGTGCTGCGACGGGGCTTCGCTGGAGAACGGACGATGGCGTACGACTCGGGTAATTCAGGCGCCTGGCGCAATGACGGCGCCATGCAACCGCACGCCTACGATCCGTACCTGCACCCGGAACTGTTCCGCGGCGTCGCGACGCGGCGCGTGTTCGCGTTCCTGATCGACATGGTCGTGATCTCCGTTCCCGTTATCCTCGGCTACATCTTCATCGCCCTGTTCGGCGTGGTCACGCTCGGCCTCGGCTGGGCGCTGTTCTGGCTGGCGTGGCCGGCCTCCGTGATCTGGGCCATCATCTACTACGGCGCCTGCATCGGCGGGCCGTCCTCGGCCACCATCGGCATGCGGGTCATGGATCTGGAACTGCGCACCTGGTACGGGGCATCAGGCTATTTCGTGCTGGGCGCCACCCATGCCGTGCTGTTCTGGGTGACGGTGTCATTCCTGTCGCCCTTCGTGGTGCTGCTGGCCCTGTTCAACGGCCGTCGGCGCCTGCTGCACGATTTCGTGCTGGGAACGGTCGTGATCAACAATTCCGTCCGCGCACCCGTGCCGCAAACGGCCAGACCGTATTGATCAAGGACCTGTCAACCAGCACCGACTAAGCTGACGTATCTGACCTGCCGAGCAGACCGATTGACCGAGAGCTTCCGTAGCGCGATGCTGATACTCACTTCGGAGGCCCACGACGTCCCTTGACCCAACACTCGCGCGACACCCCCCAGTTTTACCTCACGGCGCCCTCGCCCTGCCCGTATCTGCCGGGCCGGCATGAGCGCAAGGTGTTTACGCACCTCGTGGGGGACCGCGCCGGTGACCTCAACGACCTCCTGACCCATGGCGGGTTCCGCCGCAGCCAGTCGATCGCCTACCGGCCGGCCTGCGACCAGTGCCGTGCCTGCGTCTCGGTCCGGGTCATCGCCAATGAGTTCCGCCCCTCGCGCAACTTCCGCAAGGTGATCGCACGCAACGCCGACATCATCGGCGAGCAGCGCAGCGCGGTACCGACCTCCGAGCAATATTCGGTGTTCCGCGCCTATCTCGACGCCCGCCACCGCCATGGTGGCATGGCGGACATGACCGTGCTCGACTACGCCATGATGGTCGAGGACAGCCATGTGGAGACCCGTATCATCGAGTACCGCAAGCGCGGCCCCGACAGCGGCATCACCGGCCGCGGCGAGGAGCTGATCGCGGTGGCGCTCACCGACGTGCTCAGCGACGGCCTCTCGATGGTCTATTCCTTCTTCGAGCCGAGCCAGGTCAGCCGCTCGATGGGCACCTTCATGATCCTCGACCACATCGCCCGCGCGCGACGTCAGGGCCTGCCTTACGTCTATCTGGGCTACTGGATCGAAGGCTCCAAGAAGATGGACTACAAGGCCCGTTTCCTGCCGCAGCAGCGCCTTGCCCCGTCAGGCTGGCTGCGGATCGACGCGCAGGGCGATACGGCATCCGAGCCGCAGGATTAGCTTTCTGTGATCCCCGGCTTGACCGGGCCTGACCGGGCATCCAGCACGCCGCGGCTTCTCGGTCCAATCACGACTGCCTCTACTGGGTCGCCCGGGCAGCGACAGCGCTGCGTGGTCATCCGAACAACGTATCGGCCAGCAGCTTCACATTCAGAATCACGATCACGCCCGCGACGATCCAGGCGATCGCGGCGACGGACACCGGTATCGCGAACTGGCCCATCTTGCGCCGGTCGGACACGAAGCGCACCAGCGGGATGACGGCGAAGGGCAGCTGCATCGACAGCACGACCTGGCTGAACACCAGCAAATCCGCCGTGCCGCGCTCGCCATAGATCGCGGTGACGATGATCACCGGAATGATCGCGATGCCGCGCGTCAAGAGGCGGCGCGCCCAGCTCGGCAGGCGCAGGTCGAGAAAACCCTCCATCACGATCTGGCCGGCGAGCGTCGCCGTCACCGTCGAGTTGAGGCCCGAGGCAAGCAGCGCCACCGCGAACAGCGTCGAGGCAATGCCGAGGCCAAGCAGCGGCGACAGCAGCTCGAACGCCTGCCCGATCTCGGCGACGTCGGAATGGCCGCTTCTGTGGAAGGTCGCGGCAGCGACGACGAGGATCGCGGCGTTGATGAACAGCGCCAGCATCAGCGCGATGGTGGAGTCCGTCGTCGCCCATTTGATCGCTTCGCGGCGGCCTTCGTCGTTGCGCTGATAGGCGCGCGTCTGCACGATCGAGGAGTGCAGATAGAGATTGTGCGGCATCACGGTGGCACCGATGATGCCGATCGCAATGTAGAGCATCTCCGGATTGGTGAAGATCTCGCTCTTCGGCACGAAGCCGCGCAGGACCTCCGCGACCGGAGGAGCCGCTGCTGCGATCTGCACCACGAAGCACGCCGCGATCACTGCCAGCAGCGCGATGACGAAGGCTTCCAGGAAACGGAAACCGCGGTTCATCAGGATGAGGAGCAGGAACGCATCGAGCGCGGCGAGCAATGCGCCGCCGATCAGGGGAATGCCGAACAGCAGCTTCAGCGCGATCGCGGTGCCGATCACCTCGGCGAGATCGCAGGCGATGATCGCGGCCTCGCAGGCGAGCCAGAGCAGGAAGTTCACCGCCGGCGAGTAGGTGGCGCGGCAGGCCTGCGCGAGATCGCGGTCGGTGACGATGCCGAGCCGCGCCGCGAGCGACTGCAGCAGGATCGCCATCAAATTCGAGAGCAGGATGACCGAGAGCAGCGTGTAGCCGAACTTCGAGCCGCCAGCGAGGTCGGTCGCCCAGTTGCCGGGGTCCATGTAGCCGACCGAGACGAGGTAGCCCGGACCGACGAAGGCGAGCAGCCGTCGCCACCACTGGGCCGCGGCCGGAATGGCGACCGTGGCGTTCACCTCGGCGAGGCTCTTGGTGGTTGGCGCGTCGGTGCGCCAGCCGGCGGTCTCGGGGGTCAGGTCGGGCGAGCGGGCATCCATGCGGCCAGAATACCGAAGTCAAACCTTATTGCAACTCATTTGCAACTGCATCTAGCCGCATCAGTTCCCCGGGACGGCCGCTTTTTGCCCGCCCTGTCGGAAACCGGGTGGGTTTGGCCGTGCCGGAAGCGAATGCTGGCGCCGTTCCGACTTTGCAGGAAATGAGCCATGTCAAATTCGCCGCGCCTCCCTGACATCTTCAGCCGCCTCGCCTGGTCCAATCTCGCGGCGCAATCCGCCGAGCAGATCGCACTGGCCGCCGCCCCGATCGTCGCCGTGCTGACGCTCGGGGTCGCCGAGGGCGAGACCGGCGTGCTGCAGACCGCGCTCACCCTGCCCTTCGTGCTGTTCGCCATTCCGGCCGGCCTGCTCGCCGACCGCATCTCGCGGCGCGCGCTGATGGCGGGGGCCGAGGCGCTGCGGGCCGCAGCCCTTGGGGCCATCGTGCTCCTCCTCGCGCTGAGCGCGCTCAATCTGCCGCTGCTGGCACTGCTCGGCTTCGCTGCCGTGTGCGGCACCGTCGTCTACAGCGTCGCTGCGCCGGCGCTGGTGCCCTCGCTGGTCAGCGCGGACCTGTTGCCCGCAGCGAATGCAAGGATCGAGCTTGCACGCACCATCGCCTTCGCAAGCGGGCCGGCGCTCGGCGGCGCGCTGGTCGGATGGTGGGGAGCAAGCCTCGCCTTCGGCTTTGCCGCGGCCCTGTCGGCGATTGCCGTGGTGCTGCTCTCAGGCATCTACGAGCCCGCCCGCGCGCCGATGCCACGGCGCCATCCATTCCAGGAGATCCGCGAAGGCGCGGCTTTCGTGTTTCACCATCCGCTGCTGCGACCGGTGTTCATCACTCAGTTCATCTTCAACACCGGCTGGTTTCTGCAGATCGCGGTGTTCGTGCCGTATGCCGTGCGTCATCTCGGCCTGACCGCCACCGGCGTCGGCACGGTGCTCACGATGTACGGTGTCGGAATGGTGATCGGCGCGCTCTTCGCCACGCGCGTGATGCAGCGCATTGCCTTCGGCACGGTCGTCGGCCTCGGCCCGGTCACGGGCTTCATCGCCTCGGTCGTGATGGCGCTGACGGTGCTGGTCCCCTCGCCCTGGCTTGCGGGCGTGAGCTTCTTCCTGCTCGGCGTCGGCCCGATACTCTGGGTGATCTCGACCACGACGCTGCGCCAGTCGGTGACGCCGCCGCGCCTGCTCGGCCGCGTCTCCGCCATCAACATCATGAGCTACGGCGCCCGCCCGCTCGGCTCGGCCCTCGGCGCAATCGTCGGCGGGCTCTGGAGCGCGGAGGCGTGCCTTTATCTCGCAGCAGCCGTGTTCGGCGCGCAGGCGCTGGTGATCCTGCTGTCGCCGGCGGCAACCCTCGACCGGCAGCCGGATATGGTGGGGGATGAGGTGGCGATGGGGTGTTAGGCGCCACCGTCATTGCGCGCGCAGCGACTTGTCCGCCGAAGCTTTAGCGAAGGCGAAAGCAATCCAGAACTCCGCGGAAACAGTCTGGATTGCTTCCTCGCAAGGGCTCCTCGCAATGACGGGAGTAGGCGCAAGCAGTCGGGCCTATCCCGCCAGATACCGCTCATAGCTCCCCGTCACCGGCTCACTGGCCTCGACCTCGGGATCGAGCGTGTAGAGGTCCTGCGCACGGCCGATGCCGCGCAGTGCGTAGCGGCCGGTGGAGACGAGATAGCGACGGCCGGCGGCATCCAGGCCCTTGTAGAACTCCGCTGATGCCAACAGCTCGCGATCGACCGAGCGGCTCATCGAGGCGATGCGGCTGACCTCGTTCACGGTCGGGCCCACCACCGTGAAATCGAGCCGGTCCTCGCTGCCGATATTGCCGTAGAAGACCTCGCCGACATGCAGGCCGATATAGGCGGAGGTGGTGGGACGGCCGGCGGCCGCCCGGCGCGCGTTCAGCGCCGCGACGTTCTGGCGGAACAGATGCTCGGCGCGAAGCGCCGCGCGCCGCGCATGCGCCATGTCCTCGCCCGTGAACATCGCGAGCACGCCGTCGCCGATCAGCTTCAGGACGTCGCCGCCGGCGTCGTGGATCGCGTCGATCACGGCCTGCGCATAGTCGTTGAGGAAGGGAATGATCTCGTCCGGGCCGATGCTCTCGCTGATCCCGGTCGAGCCGCGCAAATCCGAATACCACAGCACGGCGTTGATGCGCTCGGTGACGCCACGTGAGATGCGGCCGCCAAGCACCTGCTCCGAGGCGCCTCGGCCGAGATAGACCCGTCCCAGGGTGCGCGCGATGTCAACCTGCTGCGCCGACTTGATCGCGAGCCCCAGCACCGGCACCAGATCGCGCAGGGACTCCAGCTCGGCTTCGCTGAAGCCGCTGTCGCGGCGCGTGGTCCAGCAGGAATAGAGGCAGTCCATCAGGCCGAGCGCGCCGTTCTCGCCGAAGCGATGCACGAAGGCGAGATAGTGCTTGTGGCCCTTCTCGGCGAGCTCGCCGATCTGCGAGAAATCCAGCGCCGCCGCGTCGGCGAGATCGATCAGCATCTCGTCGTGGCCATGCTCGAGCATGTGGAAGAACACCGAGCGGCGCCAATGCTTGGCCGCGTCGCCCTCGGCCGTCGAACCGTATTCGAAGGCGTCGCGTTCGTTGCTGGGACGGTCGCTCCAGCGGAAGCCGCGGCCCTCATAGATCGGATGCAGCGTGTCGATCACGACCATCCCGCGCGACAGTTCCAGGCCCTCGGCGCAGCAGCGCTCGCAAAAGCCGCGGAGCAGTTCGTTTTCAGGCAGGCCCGTGAGCCCCTGGCCGGTCAGCCAGTTCATCAGCGCGAGGCGCGAGGTCAATTGCATACGCCATTATGCCGTGCATTCGTGACCAGCGAAAGGCGCTAGCCTCGCGCGGGCCGAGCGTAAGGTTCCCCGTCCCGCGCAGGTCGAATATGCCGCAGCTGCGGTTGACGCGTTCGCGACGCGGGCGGCAAATGCTTGCGATGATGACGTTGTCGGCCAGAATCGAGAGCACGCGCGGATGAGCCAGCGCCAGCTTCCGATCATCCTGGCGCTCGGCACCACGCAGACGCTGGCCTGGGCGTCCAGCTACTACCTGCCGGCGCTGCTTGCCGATCCCATGGCGCACGACCTCGGCATGTCCTCCAACTGGATCTTCGGCGCGTTCTCGGCCTCGCTGGTGATCTCGGCGATGCTCGGCCCGCGCATCGGGCGGCAGATCGATCTCGTCGGCGGGCGGCAGGTGCTGTCGGTCTCCAACCTCACCATCGCCGCCGGCCTCGTCCTGCTCGGCGTCTCGCAGTCCGTCGCCGTGATGGCGATCGCCTGGCTCGTGCTCGGCATCGGCATGGCGATGGGTCTCTATGATGCCGCCTTCGCCGCGCTCGGCCGCATCTACGGCACCGAGGCGCGCCGGCCCATCACCGGCATCACGCTGATGGCGGGCTTTGCCTCCACGGTCGGCTGGCCGCTTACCGCCTGGGGCCTTGCCCATATCGGATGGCGCGAGACCTGCTTTGCCTGGGCCGCCGCCAACATCCTGATCGGCCTGCCGCTCAACTTCTTCATGCTGCCCGCGATCAAGGGCGCGAGGCAGGCGGCAGCGACCGCCGAAAAGCCGCATCTGCCGCTCGATCGCACCATGATCCTGCTCGCCTTCGTCTTCGCCGCGGTCTGGACCGTCACCGGGGCGATGGCCGTGCATTTTCCGCGCATTGTGGAGGCAACGGGCGCGACACATGTCGAGGCGATCGCGGCCGGCGCGCTGATCGGCCCGGCGCAAGTGGTGGCCCGCATCCTCGAAGCGAGCGTTCTGAGCCGATTTCATCCGCTGTGGTCGACGCGGCTCGCCTGCCTCACCCATCCGATCGGCGCTGCCGTCGTCGCCATCTTTGGCGGTGCCGCCGCAAGCGCCTTTGCGCTGTTCCATGGCTCCGGCAACGGCATCCTGACGATCGCCCGCGGCACGCTGCCGCTATCCATCTTCGGCCCCAAGGATTTCGGCTACCGCCTCGGCATCATCGGCGCGCCGGCGCGGATGGCGCAGGCGGTGGCGCCCCTTGTGTTCGGCCTGCTGATCGACGTCATGGGCGCCAAGGTGCTGATCGTGTCGTCCGCGCTCAGCCTCTCGGCGCTGGCGGCGCTGTTCCTGATCCGCGCCGAGCGGCGGCCGAATTGACTGCACTGCCGCTTTCGCGCACAAGCGGGCCATGACCAATGACAACAGTCCGCCCCGCACCTTGAAGGGCCTCTTGCGCTGGGCGACCACGCCGCCGCAGGCCTGGGGCGTCTATCTCCTCGCCGTCCTCCTGGTGTGGCTGCTGTCGTTCTATGCCGGCACGCTGAAGCCGAAGAAGACCCCCGAAGCAAGTCCGCCCGCAGCGACCGCGCCGAAGAGCTGATTCAAGCGTCAGTCGTAAAACTCGGGCGCCATCTTCTGGCCGTCGCGCTGGGCCTTGTCGTGGTTGATCCAGAGCTGCGCCTTCTCCCTGGTGACGGTGTCGGCGATCTTCTGCATCGAGGCCGCGCTCATCTCCTTGTTGACGTTCATGCTGGGCACGCGGCGGTTGTCCCAATTGTCCTTGAAATGGACGGCGTCGCCGGAGAGGACCACCGCGCCGGTCTTGGGCAGCTTCACCAGCAGCGACTGGTGCCCCGGCGTGTGGCCGGGCGTCGACAGGATGGTCACGCTGCCGTCGCCGAAGACGTCCTTGTCGCCTGCGAGCAGCTCGACCGGATGCGACGCCTTGAAGCGCGGCTCGTTGTTGGCACCGGGCCAGTCATATTCGGCCTTCTGCACATAGAGTGTCGCCTGCGGGAACAGCTCGACATTGCCTGAATGGTCCGGGTGCGTGTGCGAGACGGCCATGGCCTTGATGTCATCGGGCTTGAGGCCGATCTGCTCGAGCTGGGCGGCGAGTGTCTTCGGCCGGCGCCAGGTCACGGCCTTGGGGTCGGCCGGTACCAGGCCGTTGGGCATGGAAGCGACGGCATCGGCGATGCCGGTGTCCCACAGGAACCAGCCAGTGGCATGCTTGACGAGGTAGCAGCTGTCGACGAAGTCCATCGTCTTGCCCTCGTTGATGGCGGGCGTCCAGCGCGAGATGTCGCCGGCAGTGCCCTCGCCGCAATTGAGGACGTAGAGCCTTTCGACGCCGGTCTTCTCCGACTGCGCAATCGCTGCATGACTGAGCAAGGCGAAAGCGGCGGCGGCGAAAGCGAGCTTGATCCTGGACGTCATCCGTGGTCCCTCCTTGGCAAGCGTTTGGGAAGCTGCGACCGAGGATCAACCCCGGCCACACCGCAGAATTCCGCGGCCGCCGATCACGTCAATGCGGGCAGGTCTCGACCTCGACCGTGACGTGGCTGAGGCCCTTCAGCCCGGCGAGCCGCTTCTTGTAGGCGGCCGGCTGCTTCGGCTTGTCCGACACCACCGACACCAGCACGGCGCAATGACCGGGGCCGACCTGCCAGAGATGCAGATCGGTGACGCGATCCTCGCCAACCTCGATGCGGGTCCGGATCACCCGTTCCAGCTTCTCGTCGGCGCGCACGTCGAGCAGGACCGCGCCTGACGCCTTGATCAGGCCGAACGCCCAGCTCGCTATTACCACGCCGCCGATCAGGCCCACGGCCGGATCGGCCCAGACCCAGCCCGAATACATCGCGACCACGAGGGCGCCGATCGCCAGCACCGAGGTCGCCGCGTCCGCCATGACGTGGACGTAAGCGGCACGGAGGTTGTTGTCGTGATGATGGTGGTGATGATCATGATCATGATGCGCATGGCTGCGGTCATGGTCATGGCCGTGACGGTGATGGTCGTGGCTGTCGCGCAGCAGCCACGCGCTGGCGAGATTGACGCACAGCCCCAGCGCGGCGACCGCGATCGCCTCGCCATAGACGATCGGCACCGGCGTGATCAGCCGCAGCACGCTCTCATAGGCGATCTCGACCGCGATCACTCCGAGGATGATGGCGCTCGAGAAGGCGGCGAGATCGCCGAACTTTCCGGTGCCGAAGGTGAAATGCGCATTCCCCAGATGTCGCCGCGCGAAGCGGTAGGCGAAGGCGGCAATGCCGAGCGCCGCCGCATGTGTCCCCATGTGCCAGCCGTCGGCCAGCAGCGCCATCGAGCCGAACAGCGAGCCGGCGACGATCTCGCCGACCATCATGACCAGCGTCAGCACAACCACCAGCCAGGTGCGCCGCTCGTTCTCGTCGTGCTTCTCGCCGAGAAAGGCGTGGTCATGAGTCCACTGCTCGATGGAATGGGAGTGCATCGGTCAAATCTCCGGAAAACGGAATCCGAGGGCCAATATAGGCCCCGGAAGCATATCTTTCTAACGTAAATGCCGGTGAAACCGGCGATTGACAGTTCTGCCTAGTTTCGCTGTAATCAGCCCATGGGGATTTGAGCGATCTCCCCACGAGGCGACATGCCCAAGTATCGCGTCCCGTTCAGTTCCTACGAGGACGCATCAACATGTCTACTTTCACGACCATATCATCCGACAAATTGGCGCGCCTGATCGGCACGGCCAATGCTCCTGTCCTGATCGACGTCCGCACGGAGGAGGATTTTGCCGCCGACCGGCGGCTGATTCCCGGCTCCATCAGACGCAGCCACGAGACCGTTGCGGAATGGGGCGGCGAATTTGCCGGCCGCTCGGCCATCGTTTCCTGCCTGCGCGGCGCCAAGCTCGCGCAGGGCACGGCCGCCTGGCTGAGGCAGCTCGGCATTGAGGCCGAGACGCTCGATGGCGGCTTCGAGGGTTGGAAGGAGGCCAAGCTGCCGCTGCTCGACACGCGCAAGCTGCCGCCGCGCGATGCCAGGGGACGCACGGTCTGGGTCACGCGGGCGCGGCCGAAGGTCGATCGCATCGCCTGTCCCTGGCTGATCCGCCGCTTCGTCGATCCCAACGCGGTGTTCCTGTATGTGGCGCCGTCCGAGGTGGTCGCCGTCGGCGAGCGCTTTGGCGCAGCCCCCTTCGACGTCGAGAACGTGTTCTGGAGCCACCGCGGCGAGCTCTGCACCTTCGATGTCATGATCGAGGAGTTCGGCATTGCGACGCCGGCCCTGCTCCACCTCGCGACATTGGTGCGCGGCGCCGACACCGCGCGGCCCGATCTGGCGCCGGAGGCACCCGGCCTGCTCGCGGCCTCGCTCGGGCTGTCGCGGATGTACGATGACGATCTCGAGCAGCTCGAGGCCGGCATGACGCTCTACGACGCGTTCTACCGCTGGTGTCGCGATGCGACGGCCGAGACCCACAACTGGCCGACCAACAAGGTGAAGGCGTAATGGATATTCGCGCCGATCAAACGGAAGCTGATGCCGGTCACGGCATCAGCTTCAACGAGGCCTTCCGTGTCTGGCTGCGCGTCGCCTGCCTGAGCTTTGGCGGCCCAGCGGGCCAGATCGCGGTAATGCACCGTATTTTGGTCGAGGAGAAGAAGTGGATCTCCGAGGGCCGTTTCCTGCATGCGCTGAACTATTGCATGCTGCTGCCGGGGCCTGAGGCGCAGCAACTGGCGACCTATGTCGGCTGGCTGATGCATCGCACCGCCGGCGGGCTGATGGCGGGCGGGTTGTTCATCCTGCCCGGCATCATCGCCATCATGGCCTTGAGCTACATCTACGCGGCTTTCGGCAATGTCAGCTTCATCGAGGCGCTGTTCTTCGGCCTCAAGGCCGCCGTGCTCGCCATCGTGGTCGAGGCCGTGGTGCGCGTCGGCAAGCGCGCGCTGAAGAACCACATCATGATCGCGCTCGCGGCAATCGCCTTCGTCGCAATCTTCTTCTTCGCCGTCCCCTTCCCGATCATCATCATCGCCGCCGGCGTGATCGGATATATCGGCGCGCGGCAAGGCCGTCCGGAATTTGCCCCGGCCGGTCACGGTCATGGCGGCAGCAGCGCCCTGATCGACAGCATGCTCGGGGACGCCGTGCCCGATCACGTCAAACCCGACACCGGCCGCGCGATCCGCGTGGGCGCGTTGTGGCTGGCGCTCTGGCTGGTGCCGGTGATCGCGCTGCTCGCCGCGCTCGGACAGGCCAACGTGTTCAGCCAGATCGCGCTGTTCTTCTCGAAGATGGCGCTCGTCACCTTCGGCGGCGCCTATGCGGTGCTGGCCTATGTCGCCCAGCAGGCGGTCGAGCATTATCACTGGCTGAAGCCGCACGAGATGCTCGACGGCTTGGGCATGGCCGAGACCACGCCGGGCCCGCTGATCATGGTGCTGCAGTTCGTGGGCTTCATGGCGGCCTATCGCGATCCGAGCGGTCTGTCGCCGATGGTCGCGGCCACGCTCGGCGGCCTGCTCGCAACCTGGGTCACCTTCACGCCCTGCTTCCTCTGGATCTTCGTCGGGGCCCCCTACATCGAACGCCTGCGCGGCAACACCGGCCTTGCCGGCGCGCTCAGCGCGATCACCGCCGCGGTCGTCGGCGTGATCCTCAACCTCTCGATCTGGTTCGCGCTGCACACGCTGTTCCGCGAGACCGTGCCGGTGCACACCTTCCCGTTCGCGTTCGACAGACCGGTGCTGACCAGCGTCGACATCCCGGCGCTGCTGCTGGCGATCGCGGCCGCGACCGCGATCTTCCGGTTCAAGCTGGGGATGCTCACGGTGCTGGCGGGGAGCTGCGCGGCGGGCGTGGTGCTAAGGCTGGCGGGGGTGATCTAGTCCGGGAGCAGCCGCGAGAACCGGAAATTGCAGTGTCTCGCGCCGCCGGCGAGCGTTTGTGTCCTCTCCAGATTGATGCCCCTCGTCGCATAGGCGTCGAAATCAAGCCCGCAAATGTTCGGCAGAATGTCCTTGTCGCCATGGCGCGCCGCGAATTTGCAGAAGCCGCAAGCCTTGTAGGGCGGAAGCAATCCAGACTGTCTCTGCGGAAGGATTGCTGTTTGAAGTGTGAATTGGGGAGCGAGGGCCTCCCCACTTGCTCCGTCATTGCGAGCGCAGCGAAGCAATCCAGACGGTCTCCGGGGATGCATTTCTGGATTGCTTCGCTTCGCTCGCAATGACGGAGGTCGCCGCGAGCACCATCACCCTCACTCCGGATGACGAGATCAGCGAGTTCGCCGCGGCAGGACTACCGCATCATCATCCGTGCGATCGCCTCGCCGATCACCACCGTCGTGAAGTGCGTGTTGGCGCGGCAGTCGGACGGCATGATCGAGGCGTCGGCGACGCGCAGGCCGCTGATCCCCTTCACGGTGCCGTCGGGATTGACCACGCCATCGGGCTCGCCAGCGCCGCTCATGCGACAGCCGCCGGCGGCATGCTGGATGTCGCCGGTCTCTCTCCGAAGCAGCCCATCGAGCTCGTGATCGGGCAGGCTAGCTGCCTGGGGCAGCGTCAGGTCGGTATCGGCCAGCCTGATCCAGTCGGCGATGCCTGACAGCGCCGGCTGCGAGGTGATCACGGCGAGGCGTTTCACCGCATCCATCATCCGCAGCATGTCGCGGGGATCGGCCAGCATGTTCTCCTCGATCACCGGATCGATCGACGGATCGGTCGAGGCAAGCTTGAGGGTGCCGCGCGAGTAGGCGTTGAACAGCCCGGCGCCGATCGCACCCGGCATGCCGATGCCGCGATGGTTGAAGGCAATCAGGATCATGTCGCGCTTGCCGCCGTTGGCGAGGCCCGAGGAATAGGTCACGCAGCAATTGGTGTGGCGGGTATCCGGATCGGTCGGCCGCAGATTTTCATGAAGCTGGATGGTGGCGCGAAACAGCGGGTGGTCGAAGAAGTGGCGGCCGACCGGCAGATCGCGCTCGACCGCGATGCCCATTGCCTTCAGCTCCTCTGCAGGTCCAATGCCCGAGCGCAGCAGGATCGCCGGACTGTGGATCGCACCGGCACACAGCACGATCTGACGCGCGCCGATCTCGTGGGTGCCCTGCCCCTCGATGTGCACGCGGACGCCGGTCGCCCGTCCGTCGCTGATCAGCACGCGATCGACCAGCGCGTGCCCGCGGATCTCCAGATTGGCGCGGCTGCGCGCGGGTTCGAGATAGCCCTCGTTGGTGGTGATGCGGCGCAAGTTGCGGCTGTTGATGGGATAGCACGCGACGCCCTCGCCGTCGGGGCCATTGACGTCGGCGCACCAGGGATAGCCGCTCGCCAGCGCCGCATCGCGCAGGCCGCGATCGATCGGGCCCCATGTCTCGGGCGGCGCACGATAGACCGGCAGCGGCCCGCCGCGACCGTGGCCTGCGGCGTCGCCGAACTCCAGATCGTCCTCGATCACCGAGAATAGCGGCATCACTTCCTTCGCCGACCAGCCGGTGCAGCCATTGGCAGCCCATTCGTCGAAGGCCTCGGCAACGCCGCGGATAGCAATCTGGCCGTTCATCATCGATGAGCCACCAAGCCCCCTCCCGCGCCAGTAGAAGCGCGGCTCCTGCCCTGCCACGCGGCGCGTCAGGAGATCAGGCCACTGCCATTTCTCCTGGTACTCGCGCTTGTGGATGATCGGAATCGGGTTGGGCGTCCTCACCTCCCAAGGCGCTTCATCCGCGCGCCAGTCGAGACCGGCCTCCAACAGCAGGACGCGGCGTGCGCAATCTTCGGAGAGCCGTGCGGCCACCGCGGCACCAGCGGACCCGCCGCCGACAACAATGACATCGTACATCGCGTTACTTCTCAACGTTCCAGAACACCGGGATGGCGGACGGTATCAGACCGCGCAAAGTCGCGCGATAGGCGACGGGTGGGGCGAACTGACTCCACGGAATTGCGGGCGCCTGATCGTACATCACGGCTTGAATCTCGCCCGCGATCTTCTTGCGGTCCTCCTCGGCGGGGGCCTTGGCAAACGCTTCCATCAGAGGGGTGATGCGCCTGGATGATCGGCCTTGCTGTAGACGAACGGACCGGAGCCGACGATTGACGATGGAGGAGACAGGTCCGCGCTACACTCTCGCCGTCGTCGCCCAGATTGACCGCACGACCCAAGATTCCAGAGACAGCGACGCATGCGGAGAAGCCGCGGCGTACTGGATGCCGTGCCTTCGCGGGGCATGACACCGGGATTGTGGCGGCAGGGGCGGCCCGCGCCCTACCCGATCACGCGGCCGAACTTGTTCGACTTCGGGAAACCCTTCGGGGCCAGCCGGCCCGCGTCGGCGCGGGTGCCCTGCCACTCCGCGAGCTCCTTCATGGTCGCACTGAACTCGCGGCCAGCGGAGTCCTTCCAGGTCAGGCCGGCCTTGGCTTCGAACACGGCGACGTCGGAGAGGCCGCCATCCTTGTACTTCTGCAGGCGCACGCCGCGGCCGCGTGCCATCTCCGGCACCTGGTCGAGCGGGAACACCAGCATCTTCCGGTTCTCGCCGATGACCGCGACGGTGTCGCCTGTGACCTCGGTGATCGCGCGCGCCTCGTTCGGCATGTCGACGTTGAGGACCTGCTTGCCCTTCTTGGTGGTGCCGACGCAATCGTCCTCGTTGACGACGAAGCCCTGGCCCTCGTGACTCGCGATCAGGAACTTGCGTCCGCCCTTGTTGACGAACAGCGCGACGGGCGCGGCCTCCTGCTCGAGGTCGATGAAGAGGCGGATCGGCTCGCCGTGGCCGCGGCCGCCCGGAAGCTTTGCAACGTCGAGCGAGTAGAACTTGCCGTTGGTGGCGAACAGCAGCAGCTTCGAGGTCGTCTCGGCGAAGAAGGCGAAGCCGAGCTTGTCGTCCTGCTTGAAGGCAAGGCCCGAGAGATCCTCGACATGCCCCTTCATGGTGCGGATCCAGCCCTTGTCGGAGACGACGACCGTCACCGGCTCGCGCTCGACGAAGGCTTCCTCGATCGCGGCGAGATCGTGCTCGGGTGCGTCGGCGAAGGTGGTGCGGCGCTTGCCGAGCGGCGTCTTCGGTCCGAACATGTCGCGGACCTTGCCGATCTGCTCGCCCACCTTCTTCCACTGCTCGGCTTCGGAGGCGAGCAGTGCGTTGATGCCCTTGAGCTCGGCACGGAGGTTCTTGTCCTCGGTGCGGATCTCCATCTCCTCGAGCTTGCGCAAGGAGCGCAGGCGCATGTTGAGGATGGCTTCCGCCTGCACCTCGGTGAGCTTGAACGTCTTCATCAGCTCGGGCTTCGGCTCATCCTCGGTGCGGATGATCTTGATCACCTTGTCGATGTTCAGATAGGCGATCAGCAAGCCGCCGAGGACCTCCAGCCGGTGCTCGATCTGCGTCTTGCGGTAGTTGCTGCGGCGGATCAGCACGTCGCGCAGATGGTCGAGCCATTCGCGCAAGCACTCCGCGAGCCCCACCACCTTGGGGATGCGGCCCTTGATCAGCACGTTGAGGTTCAGAGGAATCTTGCTTTCCAGCTCGGTCAGCCGAAACAGCGATTCCATCATCAGGGCGGGATCGACGTTCTTCGACTTCGGCTCGATAACGATGCGGACGTCTTCGGCCGACTCGTCCCTGACGTCGCCGACCAGCGGCAGCTTCTTCTGATCCTGCAGCTCGGCGATCTTCTCGATCAGGCGCGACTTCTGCACCAGGAAGGGAATCTCGGTGACGACGACGACCCAGGTGCCGCGCGCGCCCTCTTCCTGCTCCCAGCGGGCGCGGACGCGGAACGAACCGCGGCCTGTGGTGTAGGCTTCAGCGATCGCCTGCTTGGAATCGACGATGATGCCGCCGGTCGGGAAATCCGGGCCCTTGACCCACCTCAAGAGCGCCTTGGACTTCGCGTCGGGCTTCTCGATCAGATGCAGCGCGGCGTCGCAGAGCTCGGCGGCGTTGTGCGGCGGGATCGAGGTCGCCATGCCCACCGCGATGCCTTGCGCGCCGTTGGCGAGCAGGTTCGGGAAGCCGCCGGGCAGAACCACCGGCTCCTTCGATTGGCCGTCGTAATTGGCGCGGAATTCGACGCCGTCCTCGTCGATGCCTTCGAGGAGAAGCCGCGCGACGTCGGTCATGCGCGCTTCGGTGTAGCGGTAGGCGGCGGGGTTATCGCCGTCGATATTGCCGAAATTGCCCTGGCCGTCGACCAGCGGATAGCGCGAGGAGAAATCCTGTGCGAGGCGGACCATGGCGTCGTAGATCGCCTGGTCGCCGTGCGGATGGAACGAGCCCATCACGTCGCCGACGATCTTGGCGGACTTCTTGAACGCCGTGCCGGGGTCGAGCCTGAGGAGGCGCATGCCGTAGAGGATGCGCCGGTGCACCGGCTTCAGGCCGTCGCGCGCGTCCGGCAGCGCACGGTGCATGATGGTGGACAGCGCATAGGCGAGATAGCGCTCTTCCAGCGCTTCCCGCAGCGGCACCTCATGGATTTCGGCCGGCTCTTCCGGCGGAACTATTCGTTTGCCCATATGGCCTTTTACTTTCAAAGACTTCCGGCTGGGCCTCGGGCAATTCCCCAAAAACCTGGCCAATTCTCCCCCGCTGGGGCGCGATTCGGGCGGATATATAGCAGGCTGGGCCGCGACATGCGCCCCCTGCCCCGCGTCAGGGCCATGGCACGAGTTATCCACAGGGCGCCCGCCGCCGCTCCGGGCGGTCTGTCGTGGCCCCCTCGCATACGCTCCCCAGCGCCTGCGATGAAAGCCTCGCCCAGTGCGCTATCGTCTCGGATGCCGGCCTGGCGCCGCCTCCCGAATGCCGAGCGGCGACCGCACCACGCAGCGGAAGCCGACATGGCTGGTCGAAGTATCGATCGCCTCGGCATGCCGCGCCGCCGGGCGATACCGGCGGCAGCAATTCGGCGCGCAGAGGTGCGAGCCGCCCTTCAGCACCTTTCGCCGAATCCTGATGTCCGGCAGGCTCGGGTCGTGGCTTGCCTCCTCGTCGCCGCCACGCGGATTTCTCGGAATGCAGCAGGGCTTCGCCGCTTCGGCCGGATGCCGCGACGACCACCAGTCCGAGGTCCACTCCCAGACGTTCCCGATCATGTCGTGGAGGCCGTAGCCGTTCGGCGGAAAGGCCATGACCGGCGAGGTACGCTCGAACCCATCCTCGCCGACGTTCTGGACAGGGAAGTTTCCCTGCCAGACGTTGGCCATGTGCCTGCCGCCCGGCATCGGCGCATCACCCCAGGCAAACTCCTCGCCGTCGAGCCCGCCGCGCGCAGCGAACTCCCACTCCGCTTCGGTGGGCAGGTCCTTGCCCGCCGGCGCCCATAGAAGGAGACGTGCACGACCGGGTGGTCGTCGAGTCCCTTGATATCGCGGCCGGGCTGTAAGGATGGCGCCAATTGGCACCGCGCATGAAGGACCACCACTGGCTCCAGTCGGCAAGATCCGTGATGCGCGGCAGCGCCGAGAATACCAGCGAGCCGGCGTAGAGCATCTCCCTGAGCGCACCGGGATAGTCCTCGAGATCAGCGACACCTGCGCCTGGCCGGTGGCGTTGACGAACTTCTTGAACTGCCGGTTGGTCACCGGCGTGCGGTCGATCCAGAAACCGTCGACGCAGACACGATGGCTCGGCGCTTCCTCGGGATAGTGGTGATCGGATCCCATCCGGAAGGTGCCGCCGGGAATGAAGACCATCTCGCCGGTCTTCATGTCGTCCGGCAACCACTCGCAGTGATCCAGATCGGCCCGCAGCATGCAGCACACCACCCCTTCCCGCCGCGATCCGCAGCGCGTTTCGACTCATATCGCTTAGGTTGCAAAGGGTATCCGGAGTTGCGGCGGCTGTGATGTGCAGATTGTGCCAGCACGCCGCGGCAATAGCCGAGATCGGGCGATGCAACGCCTCATATCCGCTCAATTCACCCCTCCTAACGCCGGATTTGTCTCGCGTCGCATTCGATCAGTAGGATCAAAACGCGAACTCAATTCACAGCACCTCTTCGCGTTATGGTGGTATTTCATTTGTCCCTGCCGCACAAATGTCGCGCTTCAAGACAAGTGTACGACCATGTCGCAGTCTCTTCTGGTTGATTCACGGAAGCTCGACGATTTCGAGGGCCTGCACCAGGCCGTGCACGGCTCTCACGTCGACGTCATGCAGCTCGGACGCGGGCGGCTACGCGGGACGCTGTCCCATGTCGGCATCGGCGATTTCTCGCTCAGCATCGGCGCCTTCAACATCGGAATGCGCACGCAGCGCACCTCGAGCGACGACAAGCTGATCATCGGGATGCTGCTGGCGGCCGAGCGGCGCGTTGCCCATTGGTCCTTCGACATGCAGCTCAACGACGTGCTCGTGATCCCGCCGCTGCTCGAGCATGACGGCGTCTTCCACGGCGCATCCGCTTATGCGGCCATGCGGTTCGATCTCGATGAAGTGGCGGCGCTGTTCGGCGGAGAGGGGCGTCTGAGCGATCCCGACACATGGCGCAAGCGCGGTCATTTCCGGGCGGACCTCGCGACCGGCGCGGTGGCCTCGCGTCGCCTGGTCCGGATCATGTCCCATCTGAGCGCCCACAAGGACGGCCTGACGCCCTCGACGGCCGATTTCTGGAGACGATCGATCGTCGAATGCATGGCTGCCAACGTGATGTCGTCGCTGCCGCCCGATGATAGCGGCAGACTTCGTTCTGCAAGGCGGCTCATCCGCAAAGTCGAGGAGTATCTTGACCGGGCTGGCACGCGCCCGGTGCATGTTTCGGAAATATGCGCCGCGTTCATGGTGTCGCGACGCACTCTGCATCGTGCCTTTCAAGAGGTATTCGGGCTCGGCCCCGTCACCTTCCTGCGCCACAAGCGGCTGTGCGCCATTCACTCCATCTTGCGCAAGAGCAGGCCGGGTTCGACCACCGTGGCGACGGTCGCGATGCAGCAGGGCTTCTACGAGCTCGGGCGCTTCTCGCAGTATTATTCGATGATGTTCGGCGAGCGTCCCTCACAAACTCTGGGAGCCACATCATCCACTCACTCGGACGATGGGCACGCTCAGGCAACCTCCATCCTCTTTGACAGATGAAGCGACGAGCGGATCGCGCGACTTTGTCCAGTTGAGGATCGATCGGCTCCTTCTAGCGGGCTACTCCCCGGCTGCGGCAAATGGAAACAAAAGAGGCCGCCCTACCGAGGCGGCCCAACTGCCGTCGCCCCCCAGCAGGACGGCGTCACGATGCCGGCGATACCTTCATCCCTGTGGTGGCCCTTTCGTCGCCGAAGGTCGCCGCTCCCTGACATGCAGATCGGAGAGTGCTTGTAACCGACTTACGCGCGACCTTACGCCGGTGGACGATACGGATATGCGCACCGCGAATGGTCCGCCAGCTATGGGAAATCCTAATCCGAGTCATTTAGCCTCCGAGGTTCAATGAATAGCGACGGTTGGCTCAGCAGCGTGCTTTCCAACTCACGCCCGGGATAGCCGATCGCAAGGTCAATGACCGTGATGCGCGTCACGGGAACTTCGAGAATTAAATTGGCTGATGGCTGCCTAGATTGGGGCGGCGGGTGGGGTCGGTGCTCTCGGCCCGCGCTCTCAGCGCGTCTATGCTGCACAAATCGACGCGTCCATGTTCTAGCGGATTCGGACGCCCGCTGGTGATCAATGGGGCCGAGCGGCGGTCGCCGGGCTTCTCAACAAGAAGCCGGTCAACTATCGGGCCGCAAGGCAGCCAACAAGCACGCGCGTCTTGCAACATGTGATTAGGATCACGGCCCTAGCGTACGACTTGTAAGATTGTCGCGCCTATCAGTTGTTTGCTGTTCTTTGAGGAAGCACACTATGAACGTCGTGATTAAAAGACTTAATGGCCTGTGGCACCTCGTCGTCGGATCGTGCCAGCTCCGAACCCCCTTCGTTGAGACTCAGGACCGGGAGCTGGTCGTAACGTACGCCCGGAGGATTTACCCTGGCGCCAAAGTCTTCGAACGCAGCTGACCTCAGAGCGACGCACTCGAGCGGATGTTGTCTGATACTCGAGCTGACTGGCAGGTGCGTAGAAGAGACCGCTCGCGCGGAGCACTCGGCGCACTCCTTGAGCGCGTCTGGAGAGTGTTCCGATCCGGTCACGGTCGGATGGCTATTGTTGTGTCGAGCTTCAATCGAGAGTGTCCCGGACACACCGTGAAGTGTGCAGACGAGATCGCGGAGCGACACTCTCGCGCAATCGGCGGAGCCTGGCGCTAGAGCACAGCCCTACTCGCCCGGCGGGCAGATCGGCTATCTGCACGACTGGGAAATAACGGGTAATCTAGCGAATGCGGTTACTCGTCTCGGTGCAGACTATTCAGGGACGATCACGCTGCGCCGGGTTGGCCCGTGTAGCGTCAATGGCTTAGAGCAGAAGCAGGCGCGCATGCAGCTGAAAGTTTCGTCCCGGCGGCTGGAAGGCACGTTGATCATGGACGAGGATCAATGCCGCATCGTCGCATCTGGATCATCGGCGCGGGACTGTTGAGCTGCGGCAGCGGACAAGACGTTCCGATCAATCTCCTGATCGGCAAGGCGGTCGAGACCGAGGCGGCTGATGGCGCGCGACTTTGCAGCGCCGCGATTCCGAAGTGCTGCTTGCTCGCGGCGCGACGTCCGCGACTGCTGTGATGCCGGCGCAGCGCCAACGCACGCTCCTGCGGCCGCGACTGGCTCGGCTGCTCCACCTAATCCGCAAACTATCAGAGAGGCGCTGCACGACTCTGGGAGGCGAGAGCTTTGCGTGGCCTTTCCCAAATGTACAGTTTGGAGCCGCAAGCTGTTCTTGAGATTGTGTCCGGGCTGCGACGGAACTGCCGTCGGGCGAGCATCGCTCCGGCGAAGGCGCGCCGGATGATTGCTGTCGCGATCGCATTCACCCTCTGCCGCAGAAGTGTGAATGATGGCAGCTCCGACAGCACGGCATCCTCTCAGTGCGGCCTGCCGAGCACGAACGCGAATGGCAGGACGAAGATCTCGTCGCCGGCCTCATCGCTGACATGCAGGGCCCACTGACGCCAATCTTCCAGGTTGGTGGCGGTGATGAGGGACTGCACCCTGCGGGTGGCCTCTTCACACGCCTCGATCAAGTCGGATACGAATGTACCGCGACGATCCATCAGTACGCCCTTAGCGTTCGAGCAATGAAAATGAACCTGAGCCATGTACGCCTCCTTGCAACATCCGGTGAGCAAGCTCGACCCTGCATGTCGGAGTCATACTAGGCTGCAAGGGATTGTCCGTGATCATCCGCACATGTGCGGCTTGCCCGCCTCGCCGAGCCGTGATCGGTCCGGCCTCAAATCACGCACACCACACATCGGCGGACAAGACATGATCCAACGTCAGCGTTAGACCAATGGCGGGCGTCAGCGGTGCCTGCCGGGTCGGTAGCCGAAGCCTCCGCGGCAGCTGTGTATCGTACCCACGTCCCGTCGGGCTCGGCCCGCCCGCTGCTGCTGAAGCGGCGCATTGCTGGCAGAGACGGCAACAGAACGCGGCATCATCTCGCAGTGCCTGCAAACGCGACGGAAGAGGCTCGGAACTCTATCTCATTATAGTGGCGGGGCTGAATTGCCCCGCCCTTGACCCGCTGAGGTCCGTCCGAGCATCTCTACATTTATCGGCTATTCTACTCGCTACCCGCGGCCGTAAATAGAACCGACGGCCGTTTCGGAGTGATGCAGTGGCGGCCTTAGGTTGGTTATGAACGCCACGAAGCACAGCGCTCCGATCGCGAAGATGATAGGACTGAAAATGTAGTTCAGGTTCATCTGTCTTCCTCGCCGCCTTTTATGGTTCTAGGACTGCATCATGCAGGCATGAACTGGACCATGAGCAGATCAACCCCAATCGTCCGTGACGGCGCTCACAATCCCGAAAATTGCTTCCTCTGCCTCCCCGGAGTCACGCAGCGGCCCTTTGCCTGGCTATCTTCGCGATGATGGCGCGGCTGCACGCCGCGGCGGACTGGACAGCGTTCCACGACATCTTGACCGGCAGCATGCGGAAAAGCCTTGTTGCGGTCGACATCGGCGGCCCTCTGTCCTGGTCTTGGGCTACCCTTGCGCCTGTCGGCAGCGGCGGTCGTTGCGTGCGATGGGCGCGAGCATGTGGAGCAGCATTCCGTTGATGACATCGAACACGCGGCCCGTGAGCGCGTTGGCATTGCCACGCGTGATTTCCGTCACAGATAGAAATGTCGCCCTTCAGTATGGTTTGAGCCACATGTTGGTCATTGCAACCCCTGAGGAGGGAACTCATGAGTGGAATGCGCGAGCTGATCGATACGGAACTCGACGCCGTGAGTGGAGGATGTCACGGGCATCATGGGCATCATCATCATGGGCTCAGCTTCGGAAATTTCGGCAATATCGGCAATTTTGGGAATATCGTCATAGAGCAGAACATAGCCGTGCAGATTGGTGTGGCTATCGGCAATAACGCTAGCGTCACGCAGCAGCTCGCTCAGCTGAACGTCAGTTCTATCCACTAAACCGCGGATGTCCGAACACTTCTTGCCCGCTTCCGATGGTGTTTGGATACGAATTCAATCGAGAATTCTCATGGACATGGGCACCGTCGCTCAAGGCGCTCGGGAAGGTGTCGACACGGTGTCGATGCCCAACGAGCGTACCTGTTGCTCATCTCGCCGCGCGCAAGCTCGTGTCCATTCCTATTCCCTCACCGCCCAAGCCGGCGGCCGTTAGCAATTCGTACGATGTAATGACCACTTCCTACAACCGCTGTGTTCGCCGTCGCCGGATCACAGTCATGAACGCGCTTGCGTCGGCCAATGAGGCCGCTGCCCAGATGATCGTCATCTCTGTGCGTCACCCGGAATAAGGTGCAGTCGGTGGGACGCTCCAAGGTTGGGTCAACGCGCAGGATCCCGCTCGGCCCGACGCCCACGACTCGGGAACCTCCTGTCTCGCCTCAGGGTTCGGCCGGTATTGCTTGTCGACCTCGGGTACGACGCCGATTTGGATCAACTCGTCATCAGGAGGGGCGCCCGGGCTTACATCCGGCCGAAAAGCAACCGCAAAAAACGACCTGTTTTTTGGCCCATAACTCTTCCGAACTCGCAATGTCGCTGAACGCTTCTTAAGCAGGATCAAGCAATCTCGTCAGGTCGCAAAGCTCTACGACAATCTCTCGGCCACCTGGCGCGCGTTCGTTCAGCTTGCGCCAAATAGACGTTGGCTCCGCGCTCAATCTTTACAAGTCGTGTCGTGCCTCAGAAGTGCCGTTGGGGCAAAAGTCACACACACGGCGTGGATCAAACGAGTCATATCCTGGCCAAAGCTGACTGCCCTGTCGGGCGCTCGTGATTTTCATCACAGATTCTGAAACCATCCTCCAGTATCAACACGCGTAGGGAAGCACTGGCTTGCTGTGGGCCAGATGTTGTTCACCCGCAACCCCTGAGGAGGGAATCATGAATGAAGTGCGTGAACTGATCGATATGGAACTCGACGCTGTGTCCGGTGGCGGGCTCTTCGACGTGAGCAACTTGTCCGGCAACATCGTCGTGCAGCCGCAGATTGCTACGCAGGTTGGTGTTGCCATCGGCGGCTTCAGTGTCTTCGGCAATGGTGGTGGCGCCAACCTCACGCAGCTGCTCGCTCAGGCGAATGTCAGTTCGATCGGCTAAATCATAGATGCCCGCACACTCCTTGGCTGCTCCCGGGGGTGTGCGGGTACAAGTCGATCACGGAACCGTGCCCGTCGTGAGGCGTCCCGCCATCGCCTGAACGCCCAGGACAGATCAATCCGGCAACGTAAAGCGGATACATCCGCTGCCGGCTTTTGTGACCAACCGATCCAGGAATGGCTTCGGCCAGCGTTCGAGCTCGTCTCTCCATTTCACCGCGGTCAACCCTCCAAGCGCCGCCCCCGCATTGCATTTCATCAGATCGGCGCGCTGTCGTCGTACAGTCCTCTTCAAAAACGTCCTTTCGTTGGTGAAGTGATCAAGGTATCGGCTGAGTAGCAACTTGGCTGAGACCCTCTACTGGGCCGCAGCGTCGGACGAAACAAGACGGCTGGTGAGTCGGTCAAGAGGGGGACGACTTTTCGCGCCCCGATTGTCCCACGCTCGATCTCAGTAATGACCGGCCAACGCGTCCGCGGAGTTGGAGAGCTGGCTCACCTTGCGGCCGGCCTTACAATCAATCGCTGCTGGCAGTTCGTATCAATTCCGATTCGCCTGACCGCTGAAGCTAGCGGCGGCGATAGCAATCTGCACGACACGAGGATGAGTCGTCCCATCCGACAAGCTCGCAGAAATTGTTGGCGCCAGTCTGTGGGGATCACGACCTCCATAGGTGCCCTGCACTTGCCGTCACACGAAGCAGACCGCTGCGGTGGTTACAACGCCGATTGGATCGGAGAACTCGCCATCAGGAATAGCGGTTGGGCCAACATCCCGCCGAAGGTAGTCCATGCGTCTACCGAGCCCGCAATATCGTCGAACGCGTCTTCAACAGGATCCAGCAATGTCGTCGGGTCGCAACGCGCTACGAGAACGTCGGCGGTCAACTGCCGCGCATTCGTTCAGCTTGCGGTGGCTCCGCGCTAATCGCCCCCTGGATGATCGACGTGCCTGAGACGGCCAGAGTCGTTTGAGGCTTGCGCTAGATCATGCCGGATAAATCAGAAGCGCCGTGGAAGCAAAAGTCGGACACGCCTACAGCGGAAATCAAACGGGTGATATCGCAGCCGGAGCTGACCGCCACGTGCGGCGTGCGTGAGGTTTATCACAGATAGAAAAACGACCATCCGGTAAGAACACGAGCAGTGAGGCACCGGTTTGCTTTGAACCAGATGTCGTTCACACAACCAGAGGGAAGTCATGATTGAAGCATGTGAACTGATCGATATGGAACTTGACGCCGTGTGTGGAGGGTTCTTCGACCTGAGCAATCTGTCCAACAACATCGTCGCGCAGGCGAACACTGCCACGCAGGTTGGTGTGGCTCAGGGCGGCTCGAGTGTCTTCGGTGCCGGTGGTGCCGCTGCCGTCACGCAGCTGCTCGCCCAGTCCAACACCAGCTCGATCGGCTAAGTCAACCTGAGGAGGGAAGTCATGATTGAAGCATGTGAACTGATCGATATGGAACTCGACGCCGTGTGTGGAGGGTTCTTCGACCTGAGCAATCTGTCCAACAACATCGTCGCGCAGGCGAACACTGCCACGCAGGTTGGTGTGGCTCAGGGCGGCTCGAGTGTCTTCGGTGCCGGTGGTGCCGCTGCCGTCACGCAGCTGCTCGCGCAGTCCAACACCAGCTCGATCGGCTAAGAGGAGGGAAGTCATGATTGAAGCGTGTGAACTGATCGACATGGAGCTCGACGCCGTGTGTGGAGGGTTCTTCGACCTGAGCAATCTGTCCAACAACATCGTCGCGCAGGCGAACACTGCCACGCAGGTTGGTGTGGCTCAGGGCGGCTCGAGTGTCTTCGGTGCCGGTGGTGCCGCTGCCGTCACGCAGCTGCTCGCCCAGGCCAACACCAGCTCGATCGGCTAAGTCAACCTGAGGAGGGAAGTCATGATTGAAGCATGTGAACTGATCGATATGGAACTCGACGCCGTGTGTGGAGGGTTCTTCGACCTGAGCAATCTGTCCAACAACATCGTCGCGCAGGCGAACACTGCCACGCAGGTTGGTGTGGCTCAGGGCGGCTCGAGTGTCTTCGGTGCCGGTGGTGCCGCTGCCGTCACGCAGCTGCTCGCGCAGTCGAACACCAGCTCGATCGGCTAAGTCACCGTTGCCCGCACACTCCCGAGCGGCTCCCGGGGGTGTGCGGGTCCTAATTTCAATCGAGAATCCTCATGGACACAAGCAGCCCTACTAACGCAAGCGGTGGATCTGGCAGAGCCGCACGATGCGCGGTTTGTGATGGCAAATTTGGACTCGTCCGGCACCACTCGTGGCGAACCTCTCTCTGTTCCAAGAAGTGCGTCGATCGCTTCAGAGCTCGCCGGGAAAATGATCGCAATTGGCTATCCTGGCTTCGAATCGCTTTGGACCAGGCGCCAGAGAATCGAGCGAGGGCTTGATGACTTCCCAGATTTCAGAACGAGGCAAGGAATACTTAACAGCAGCACAGAGCTTGTTCCGCGCTGCCCAATCCATGACCGACCGAGTGATTGCGGGCCAGCTTAAGGCTCTCGCCGACGACTACGAGCGGCGAGCCGAGAAGGCGTCGCATGCTGACGCGGCCAAGGCCATTGCGCGATCGGCCCCCGCTTCTGAACGCGAGTGACGTACGTGACCTGACGGGCAGGTTCCCAAGGTGATGAGCCACTCCTCTCCAGCGCCGTCGCTCGCCCGCTGCGCTTCCGCGCCGTGGGAGCGCGCCCACGCCTCTGCGGCCGCCGCGGAGTATTTCGCCAAATAGTACAGCACGAGCGTGCAGGAGGCGCGGCGAAACAGGCCAGGTTGCGGCTCGCCAGCCGTCGCGTCCGGCGCAAAGGCAAACGGCGCCGCCGAATGCGCGAGTCCTCTGATCAAGATTTTGGGCTTACCCCGTTGTTCCGGGCAACTCCGTGCCCCAGGCATCATGGCCCCGAAATCACTGCCCTCGCCTGCTGCCGTAGCAGCGCATTGACGAAGCCGGCGCGGGCGTCGGAATGGCCCTGCCCGCGTGGCTCCAGCACGTGGCGCAGCAGGAACAGGCCGGTGAGCCGGAATCCGTCCTGGAGATCCTGCTCGGTGAGTTCGCTCGCGGTTTCGCCATGCCGCAGGAACGGCGGCAGCCGCAGCAGCCGGTCGCGCCACGGCTCGCCCGCGCCGCGCGACACCGCTCCGCCGGATTTGGGCGAGACGTAGATCAGGTCGGTGGTCTCGCCGGTCACCGCGCAATTCTCCAGCGCGAGCCCGAAGCCGAGCTCGGCGAGCATCGCCAGCTCGAAGTGAATGAGATGCACCGCCGCACTGCCGATGTCGTCGAAATCATCGAGCGAATGTTCGAGCAGCGCAAAGATCTCCTCATGCGGATCGCGCTCCGGCAGGAGCCGCGCGATCGAGGCGAGATGGGTGACACCATAGACCCCATGGGACGATCCCAGCAGCGTGGCCGCCCGCAGCTTCAGCCCTTCGATGGCGTAGGTGCCGAGATGCTCGTCGAGCCGTGCCCGCCACACCGCACTGACGCTGTTGCCGGGCTGCAGCAGCGGCCGCAGCCGCGAGCTGGCGCCACCGCGCACGAGGCCGAGATGCCGGCCGTGCGCGCGCGTCAGCAGCTCGACGATGGCGCTGCTCTCGCCATGCCGGCGCACGCCCAGCACGATGCCTTCGTCGGTCCATTCCATGGGATAAGTGTAGCGCAATTCGGGCTATCGTGGGGTAGGCAAAGCGAAGCGTGCCCGCCAATTTTCATTCACGGAACATTGGCGATTGCGGTGGGCGCGGCGCGGCAAGGCGCGCCTTTGCCAACCCTGCGGCATCGCGCAAGACGTCACGCGTTGAACCAGCCCCGGGCGTCGCCGGTGAAGGAGAAATACAAGCCCATCGCCGTCAGCACGCACGAGACGATCTCGATGGCACTATCGAGCTCCATGCCCTTCTCGCCGATGATCTGGCCGAGCGAGATCACCGACAGTACGAGCGCTGCCGCCAGCACCCATCGCGGCCAGTTCTTGCGCCACCGCGCGGCCAGCCAGACGAAATAGACGAGAAGCAGGATCATGCCGCCGGCGAGCAGGGTCGCCGTCATGATCATCTGCTCGGTCATCTCGGCGTTGGGCGTGCGGTCCTGCACGGCAACCGAGACGGCATCCAGCATCAACGATGCATAGAGCAGCGCCTCGAAGCGCTGGACGTTGGCGGGCAAGCTCATCGGTGATCGATCTTTTCTTGGTTATTCTTTGGGGAAGTCGAGGCCCATTTCGCGGTAGCGATCGGGATCGTCACCCCAGTTCTCGCGCACCTTGACGAACAGGAACAGATGCACCGGCACGTCCAGGATCTGCATCAGCTCCTTGCGCGAGTCCGCGCCGATCGACTTGATGGTGGCGCCGCCCTTGCCGAGCACGATCTTGCGCTGGCTTTCGCGCTCGACGAAGATTGTCTGCTCGATCCGCACCGAATGATCCTTGCGCTCCTCCCATTTGTCGGTCTCGACCGTGGACTGGTAGGGCAATTCCTGGTGCAGCTTCTGATAGATCTTCTCACGCGTGATCTCGGCCGCCAGCTGCCGCATCGGCGCGTCCGACATCTGGTCCTCGGGGTAGAGGAACGGGCCCGGCGGCACCATCTCGGCGAGCGCCGTGCGGATGTCGTCGACGCCGTCGCCCGAGATCGCCGCGATCATGAAGGTCTTGGCGAACTTCATGCGCTCGTTGGCGGCCTGCGCCAGCGCCAGCAGCTTGTCGCGCTGGACCAGGTCGACCTTGTTGATGACGAGGATCTTCTCGTGGTTGACGCTGGCCGCCTTGGCGAGGATCGCCTCGGCCTCCTCGTCGATCCCGGTCTTGGCATCGAGCAGCACGCAGACGAGGTCGGCGTCGTGCGCCCCGCTCCAGGCGGTCGACACCATGGCGCGGTCGAGCCGGCGCTTGGGCGAGAAGATGCCGGGCGTGTCGACCAGGATGATCTGCGCGTTGTTTTCGATGACGATGCCGCGGATCAGCGCGCGCGTGGTCTGCACCTTGCGCGAGACGATGGTGACCTTGGCCCCGACCAGCGCGTTGACCAGTGTGGACTTGCCGACATTGGGCGCGCCGATCAGCGCGACGAAGCCACAGCGCGTTGCGGCAGGCGCCTCGCCGCTTGCTTCAGCCGTCATTGCCGCCGCCAACGCCTTCACGTTCAATCATCACCGAGGCCGCCACCTTCTCTGCCGCGCGCTTGCTGCCGCCGACGCCTTCGGCAGGCGCCAGGCCCGGCAGATCGACGGCGACGCGGAATTGCGGATCGTGATGCGGGCCGGTGCGCTCGACCTCGCGGTAGACCGGCGTCGGCAGCCCCTTGCCCTGCGCCCATTCCTGCAGAACCGTCTTGGGATCGCGCAGGGGGCGCCGCGGCTTGTGCATGCGCTCGGTCCAGTTGCGCCTGACGAACTCGGCCGCCGCGGCATGGCCGCCGTCCAGGAAGATGGCGCCGATCACGGCCTCGCAGATGTCACCGAGGATGGATTTGCGTAGGCGCGCATCGGCGCTGGAGCCGACCGAGCCGAGCTTGATATCGTCGAGCAGGCCGAGCGACTTGGCGACGTCCGCGCAGCTCTCCTTGCGCACGAGCTCGGCGAGCCGCTTGGACAGCTCACCCTCATCGGCATTCGGGAAAGCATGATAGAGCATGTCAGACACGACCAGACCGAGCACGTGGTCGCCGAGGAATTCGAGCCGCTGATAGCTGTCGCCGCGCTTGCGTCCGGACTTCAGCGCCGAGACATGCGTGATCGCCTGCATCAAGAGGTTCGGATCAGTGAAGCCGTGGCCGATGCGCGCCTCGAGCGCGGCGTTCGCGTCCGCCGCCTTGGCCTTGCTGCTCCGCGCCCGCTTCTTCTTCGCCGGCTTCTTGGTTTCAGGAGTCTTCGTTTCAGGAGTCTTCGTTTCAGGCGTCTTGGTCGCAAGCGTCTTGGCGGCAGCTTCGCCGTCGGGGACGGCTTGCGCGTCGATCGGTTCGGTCGTGATGTCCTTGGCTTCGTCTTTCATCGGACGATTTTGAAGAAGCGGTTCCAGCGCACCGCCCACGGCCAGCGCCAGAACATCCAGGCATGCTCGCCTTCGGCGATCGAGAAGAAGATCATCTGGGCGCGACCGATCAAATTCTCCTGCGGCACGTAACCGACCTGGCCGAGGAAGCGGCTGTCCGTCGAGTTGTCGCGGTTGTCGCCCATCATGAAGAAGTGGCCGGCCGGCACGGTGTAGACGTTGGTGTTGTCCATGTAGCCGTTGTCGGCGCAGTCCAGCGTCTCATAGGAGACGCCATTCGGCAGCGTCTCCTTCCAGCGCTTCACCCGGGAGATGCCGCCGCCTTCCGAGCCGCACGGATCCTCGCCGACATATTCGCTCATGCGCTGACGCTCGACCGGGGTATCGTTGATGTAGAGCAGGCCGTCCCGCATCTGGATGCGATCGCCGGGAAGGCCGATGACGCGCTTGATGTAGTCGGTGGAGTCGTCCTTGGGCAGGCGGAACACGACGATGTCGCCGCGGTTCGGGTCCGAGCCCCAGATCCGCCCCGAGAACAGCGGCGGCGAGAACGGGATCGAGTAGTGGCTATAGCCGTAGGAATATTTCGAGACGAAGAGATAGTCGCCGACCAGCAGCGTCGCCTTCATCGACCCCGAGGGAATGTTGAACGGCTGGAACAGGAAGGTGCGGATCACGAGCGCGATCAGGAGAGCATGGATCACGACCCGGATCGTTTCGCCGACGCCGCTCTCAGTTTTCGTTCCCGAAGTCACGCTCATTGCTCTCTCAATTCCGGCCGGCGATCACAGAGCGCCCTCCTCCCGCGAACGGCCCATCGGTTCGCGGCGCAAGGAGATTGTCCTGATTCTGATAATGAGGGCCAATTCCGGCGTAAAGCCGAATTCGCCCGCCTGATTGCGTCGGCGGACTTTTAGACGGTTGTCGGGAGCCACGCAATCAAGGATCGCACTGAAACTGCCCAAGCTATTGATTTGCAGCACGAATTTTAAATAGGGCCACCAAACGGTCAGGGCTTGGCCAGCGGCACGGCGGAAATGACGACGAAGGCCTGCGCGAGCGGCCAGTCGTCGGTGATCGACACGTCGATCCGCGGCTCGAATCCCTCCGGCGTCAGGGCCTGAAGCCGGGCCAGGGCCCCGCCGGTGAGTTGCATGGTCGGCCGCCCCCCCGGCAGGTTGACCACCCCCATATCGCGCCACCAGACGCCGTGCCTGATGCCGGTGCCGAGCGCCTTGGAGCAGGCCTCCTTGGCGGCGAAGCGCTTGGCATAGGTCGCCACCACCATCTTCTCGTTCTTGGCCCGCCGCTCCGCCTTTGCCCGCTCGGCCGCGGTGAAGATGCGGTCGAGGAAGCGCTCGCCATGGCGCTCGATCACCTTGGCCACGCGGGTGATGTCGATCAGGTCGGAGCCGATGCCGATGATCATGCCCGGCTCCGGCCGCGGTCCATCGCAGCGCGCATGCTGCGCACCGTCTCGGCAAGGCCCACGAACAGCGCTTCGCCGATCATGTAGTAGCCGATGTTGAGCTCCATGATCTCCGGCAACGCCGCGATCGTCTCGGCCGTGGCGTAGTCCAGCCCATGGCCGGCATGGACTTCCAGCCCCGCGTCCTTCGCCAGCTTCGCCCCCGCCACGATCCGCTGCCATTCGGCCGCGGCCTTGTCGGTATGGCCATCGACGACGGCATCGCACCAGGCGCCGGTATGGATCTCGATCACGGGCGCGCGCAGGCGCGCCGCCATCTCGATCTGCGCCGGATCGGCGGCGACGAAGAGCGAGACGCGGATGCCGGCATCGCTCAGCCGCGCGATATAGGGCGCGAGCGCATGGTGCTGCCCGACCACATCCAACCCGCCTTCGGTCGTTACCTCCTGGCGCCGCTCCGGCACCAGGCACACCGCATGCGGCTTGGTCGCCAGCGAGATCCGCACCATGTCGTCGGTCGCAGCCATCTCGAAATTGAGCGGCTTGGAGATTTCCGCCTTCAGCCGCGCCATGTCCTCGTCGCGGATGTGCCGGCGATCCTCGCGCAGGTGCGCCGTGATGCCGTCAGCGCCGGCCTCGATCGCCAGCAGCGCAGCGCGCACCGGATCGGGATGGCGGCCGCCGCGCGCGTTACGCACGGTTGCAACGTGGTCGATATTGACGCCGAGGCGGAGCGGGGTTGCGGGCATTTCAGGACTCACGAAATCAGAGGGACAGACGCATGCGAGAGACGTCTATCCATTAACACGTTCGACGCGGGCGACGACCGCCTTGGCGCGCAGCTGCGCCAGGATCGCGCTCAGGTGCTTCAGGTCGTAGACTTCCAGGTCGATCGTCGTCTCGGTGAAATCGGGCGAGCGGCGCTGCATGCTGATATTGTCGATGTTGCCGTCGTGCTCGGCGATCACGGTCGCGATCTGCGCCAGCGCGCCTGGCTCGTTGACGTTCTCGACCTTGATGCGGGCGGGGAAGCGCTGCGGCGCGGTGTCCTCGATGTCCCAGCGCACATCCAGCCAGCGCTCCGGCTCCTCCTCGAAATCCTTCAGGGCCGGCGCCTGGATCGGATAGATCGTGATGCCTTCGCCCGGGGTGACGATGCCGACGATGCGGTCGCCAGGCACCGCGCCGCCGTTCGGCGCGAACTTCACCGGCAGGTCGGAATTGATGCCGCGGATCGGGATCGCGACCGGGCTGCGCGGCGGCTCGGACGACTTCTCCTTGGGCTTGGCGGCGAGGCCCTTCTTGATGCCGTAGCGGGCGACGCGCTCCTCCTTGTAGTCGGGGTACATCGCGCGCGCGACGTGCGAGGCCTTGATCTCGCCACGGCCCACGGCCGCCATGACGTCCTCGATCGAGGTGCGCGCCAGCCGCGGCAGCGCGCCCTTGAGCTTGTCGTCGGCGTATTCGATCTTGGCACGCTCGAACAGGCGCTCGACGATGCGCCGGCCGAGACCGACATATTGGTCGCGCACGGCGGTGCGCGTGGCGCGGCGGATCGCGGCGCGCGCCTTGCCGGTGACCGCGAGCGTCTCCCAGGCGGATGGCGGCGCCGACTGCGCCTCGGAGGTCAGCACCTCGACCTCGTCGCCGTTCTGCAGCTCCGAGGACAATGGTGCGAACTTGCCGTTGATCTTGCAGCCGACGGCGCTGTTGCCGACGTCGGTATGCACGGCATAGGCGAAGTCGATCACGTTGGCATGGCGCGGCAGCGCGATCAGCTTGCCCTTGGGGGTGAAGCAGAACACCTGGTCGTGGAACAGCTCGAGCTTGGTGTGCTCGAGGAATTCCTCGGGATTGGCGCTCTCCGACAGGATGCCGACGGTGTGGCGCAGCCAGGCGAACGCGTTGGATTCGCGCTTGAGGTATTCGGTCGGCGAGCCCGCGCCTTCCTTGTAGAAAACGTGCGCGGCGATGCCGCGCTCGGCGATCTGGTCCATCTCCTCGGTGCGGATCTGGAGCTCGGCGCGCTGGTTGCCCGGGCCGATCACGGTGGTGTGGATCGAGCGGTAGTCGTTCTGCTTGGGCGTCGAGATGTAGTCCTTGAAGCGGCCCGGCACGACCGGCCAGGTGGTGTGAACGATGCCGAGCGCGCGGTAGCACGCCTCGACGTCGTTCACGACGACGCGAAAGCCGAAGATATCCGACAATTGCTCGAAGCCGATCGACTTGCGCTCCATCTTGGTCCAGATCGAGAACGGCTTCTTGCGGCGGCCGTAGACCCGCGCCCCCAGGCCCCGGTGGCGCAGATTGTTGGAGAGCTGGTCCTCGATCTCGCCGATCAGGTTACGGTTGCGCTCGGCGAGCGCATCGAGCCGCTGCATCACCACCGAATAGGCCTCGGGGTCGAGCGTGCGGAAGGACAGATCCTCCAGCTCCTCGCGCATTTCCTGCATGCCCATGCGGCCCGCGAGCGGCGCATAGATGTCGAGCGTCTCCTCGGCGATGCGCCGGCGCGATTCCGTCGGCACGAATTCCAGCGTGCGCATGTTGTGCAGACGGTCGGCGAGCTTGACCAGCAGCACGCGGACATCGTCGGCAATCGCCAGCAACAATTTGCGCAGGTTCTCGGCCTGCTTGGCCTCGCGCGACACCAGCTCCAGCCGCTTCAGCTTGGTCAGGCCCTCGACCAGCGCGCCGATCTCGGGCCCGAAGATCTGGTCGATCTCGGCCCGCGTCGCTTCGGTGTCCTCGATGGTGTCGTGCAGCAGCGCGGCCACGATGGTGGCATCGTCGAGCTTGAGGTCGGTGAGAATCGCCGCGACTTCCAGCGGGTGCGAAAAATACGGATCGCCCGAGGCCCGCGTCTGCGAGCCGTGCGCCTTCATGGCGTAGACATAAGCGCGGTTCAGCAGGTCTTCGTTGGTGTTGGGATTGTAGGACCTGACGCGCTCGACGAGGTCATATTGGCGCATCATGCGCGCGCGCGGCCTTGCCGGGCGCATCACCGGCGCAGTCGGGGCCATGGCAACCGATTCGGTTGCGGCCTGCATCTGCGTTGATCTCCGGCGCCGATATGCCATGCCGTCCTGCCTTCAAACGGGCCATGAAGCGACCCGTTGTATACATCCTAGCTCCGATCGCGTGCGCGTCCGATCAATTCGGTGACAGGTGCGCGGCGCCAACCGACAACACCATGGTAACCACGAAAACGCCAACAAAAGCAAAGGCCCGAACAGCTGTTCGGGCCCCTGATAAGATCACAAGAAGTCGATGATTGCGACGGGACGATCTACTCGTCCTCCTCGGGCTGCTCTTCCGGCGGCGCGAGGCCTTCGAGGCCCTTCAGGAGCTCTTCTTCGGTCATGCGCTCAACAGCAACTTCGGTATCGTCCGCATCGACGCTGGCGCCGGCGGAACCGATCAGCGGCACCGTATCCGGCTCGGGCTCGTCGACCTCGACAAACTTCTGGAGCGAGTGCACCAGCTCCTCGCGGAGGTCCTCCGGCGAGATGGTCTGGTCGGCGATTTCGCGCAAGGACACAACAGGGTTCTTGTCGTTATCGCGGTCAACCGTTAGTTGTGAACCAGACGAGATCATGCGGGCGCGGTGGGCGGCCAGCAGGACCAGGTCAAACCGGTTGTCGACCTTGTCGATACAATCTTCTACGGTGACGCGAGCCATGGACTGTCGCTCCGTTGTGGGTGAGGCGAAATATGTGGATGATTGGGGCTAGTTATAGGGGCCAAGGCGGTTTCGCAAGGCCAATTTGTGATTTGGCCTCGCCAAATGGCTCTGGTACCCCCACATTAGGGCTGGGATGGGTGATTTCCCGGGCTGCCAGCGAGGGCGGCGCCGGGCGTATGAGAGTCCGCCATAACTATACCTTGATTGCCCCGACTTCTCCGGATTTGCGGATTCGACGGGTTTAGGCGCCAGCTTGGGACTGCGCGACTGGCTGCCGCCGCGCCAACAATAATCGATCAATCACGACACACTACGCGAGCAAACTGAATGTCACCTTCTCCTACCAACAAGATCGCGCTCTTCATCGACGGGGCCAATCTCTACGCGACGGCGAAAACCCTGGGCTTCGACATCGACTACAAGCGCCTGCTGAAGGAGTTTCAGAGCCGCGGGACGCTGCTCCGGGCGTTCTACTACACCGCCATCATCGAGGATCAGGAATACTCCTCGATCCGCCCGCTGATCGACTGGCTGGACTACAACGGCTACACCGTCGTCACCAAGGCGACCAAGGAGTTCATCGACGCCTCCGGCCGCCGCAAGGTCAAGGGCAACATGGACATCGAGCTGGCCGTCGACGCCATGGAGCTCGCCGAGCACATCGACCAGATGGTGCTGTTCTCCGGTGACGGCGACTTCCGCTCCCTGGTCGAGGCGGTCCAGCGCCGTGGCGTGCGGGTCACCGTGGTCTCCACCATCGCCAGCCAGCCGCCGATGATCGCCGACGAGCTGCGCCGCCAGGCCGACGTCTTCACCGACCTCGTCGAGCTGCAATCCAAGCTCGGCCGTGACCCGTCCGAACGCCCCGCCCCGCGCGACCGCGGCGAGCGTGGTGAGGGACGCCACCATGCCCCGCAGTTCCTCCAGCGCGCGACAACCATGGCGCCGAGGGGCGATGACGACTTCGAGGAGTGAGGCGGCACGGTCAAGCCGCCAGCCTCCCACCCTCGTCCCCGACCGTGACTGTCCGCTCTGCCCGCGCCTGGTCGCCTTTCGTCAGGCGAACCGCGCGCGCGAGCCGTTGTGGCACAACGCTCCGGTCCCGCCCTTCGGCGACATCACGGCGCGCCTGCTGATCGTCGGCCTCGCGCCGGGCATGCAGGGCGCCAACCGTACCGGCCGCCCGTTCACCGGCGACTATGCCGGCGACCTGCTCTACGCCACGCTGCTCGAATACGGTTTTGCCAAGGGGACCTATCAAGCGCGGCCTGACGACGGGCTGAAGCTGGTCGACTGCCGCATCGCCAATGCGGTGCATTGCGTGCCGCCGCAGAACAAGCCGCTGCCGGTCGAGATCAATACCTGCCGCCAGTTCCTGGTCGCGAATCTCGAGACGATGCCGAAGCTGCGCGCCATCGTCGCGCTCGGACGGATTGCGCACGACAGCGTGCTCAAGCCGCTGAAGCTGAAGGCCTCGCAAGCCCCCTTCGGGCACGGCGCGGTGCATCAGGCCGGCCCGTTCAAGCTGTACGACAGCTATCATTGCTCGCGCTACAACACGAACACCGGCGTGCTGACCGCCGACATGTTCCGGTCGGTGTTCGCGAGGATCAAGGCCGACCTCGACTAGAGCGGTTCACGGATTTATTGAATCGGAAGGGATTGAACGAAGCCGCTGGCGCGGCATGTAGGGAGGCATAGCAAGGATTGCCTCCTGTCTGAGAGGATTGCGGGTTTTCGAAGCCCAACCCTTTAGACAGGAGGTTTTCCGATGGCTGAGATCAGCCCACTTCGCCGCCGCATGATCGAGGACATGACGGTCCGCAATCTGTCACCGGCGACGCAGCAATCCTACCTCAACGCCGTAGCGAAGTTGAGCCGATATTTCGGTCGTTCTCCTGACCGCCTCGACCTGGAGGATATCCGTGCTTTCCAGGTTCATCTGGTTGCGACGGGGATGTCCTGGCCGGCGCTGAACCAGATCGTCTGCGCACTGCGGTTTTTCTACGGTGTGACGCTGGGTCATGACACCGTTCCGGAGCGCATCGCCTATGCGCGTAAACCGCGCAAACTGCCGGTGGTGCTGAGCGCCGACGAGGTCGTGCGCTTCCTGGAAGCAATCCCAAGCCTCAAGAGCCGTACCGCGCTGACCACCGTCTATGCCGCAGGCTTGCGCGTATCGGAAGTGGTCCTCTTGAAGGTTGTCGACATTGATAGCCAGCGGATGTTGATCCGGGTCGAGCACGGCAAGGGCGGCAAGGACCGTTACGTTATGCTCTCGCCGCAGCTTTTGAGGATTCTGCGGACGTATTGGCGGCTCACTCGGCCCAAACGATGGCTATTTCCCGGCCGCGACGACGAGCGTCCGCTCGTCCCTAACGTGCTGCACGCCGCCTGCCGTTCAGCCTGTACGGCGGCCGGCTTGAGCAAGTCGGTGACAGTGCATACGCTGCGGCACACATTCGCGACCCATCTCCTGGAGAACGGGGCCGACGTGCGCATCATCCAGGTGCTGCTCGGCCATGCCAGTCTGCAGAGCACGGCGCGCTATACCCAAGTCGCCACAAAGACCATCAGCAATACGCCAAGTCCGCTTGACCGGCTCCGCCTGGAGGTCGTGCCGCCCGGCTGAGCGGACCTGATGACTCCAGTTCTGGAAGTGGCGGATATCTTCCGCCGCCACGGCGAAGCGTTTCGGCAAGCTCGTGCCGGACATCTGGGTCGCGTCGAGCGGCGCGTCATGGGCGCGATCACGGCATGCCGGACGGCTGTGCTTGGCGGCCACATCGAGCAATGCGACGACTGCGGTGCCACCCGGATCGCCTACAACTCCTGTCGCAATCGGCATTGCCCGAAGTGCCAAGGCTCGGCGCGCGCGCAATGGCTTGCCGAGCGACAATCCGAACTCCTTCCCGTGCCATACTTCCACGTCGTCTTCACCTTGCCGGCGCCGGCCAGAGAGATTGCTTTCCAGAACAAGGCGGTGGTCTATGCCATTCTGTTCCGCTGCGCGGCCGAGACGCTCACCACCATCGCGGCCGACCCCAAGCATCTCGGCGCTCAGCTCGGTCTGACCGCCGTCCTCCATACTTGGGGTCAAACCCTGCAACACCATCCGCATATCCACTGCGTCGTGCCTGGTGGTGGACCTTCACTCGACGGCACACACTGGGTCGCTTGCCGGCCCGGCTTCTTCCTGCCGGTGCGCGTCCTCTCCAGGCTGTTCCGCCGCCTGTTTCTGCAAGAGCTGCAAGCTGCCTTCGCGGCTGGCCAGTTGGGCTTCTTTGGCGATCTCGCCCGTCTCGCCGATCCCGCCGCATTCGCCGAGCGCCTCGCTCAACTTCGATGGACCGACTGGGTCGTCTATGCCAAGCCGCCATTCGGTGGGCCCGAACAGGTGCTGGCTTATCTCGGCCGCTATACGCATCGCGTCGCCATCGCCAACAGTAGGCTGATCTCGCTTGCCGACGGCAAGGTGAGCTTTGCCTGGAAGGACTATCGGCAGAATCGTAAAACCAAAGTGATGACGCTTAAGGCCGATGAGTTCATTCGTCGCTTTCTCCTGCACACCCTGCCGGACAGCTTCCACCGCATCCGCCACTATGGTTTCCTCGCCAATGGCGGACGCAACGATAAAATCGCTTTCTGCCGTCAACTCCTTGCTGTCCGCAACGCTCCGACTGATCAAGAAGCCGGCGCCGATCCCCTCACCAAATGCGAGATCCCCGTCTGCCCGCATTGTGGCGGCACCATGCGGCGCGTCGATATCGTCCCGCGAGCCTGCGCGCGCGACCAGCCGTTTCATTGTGATACGTCATGACCAGCGTCTGTACCATCCACCCCTTCCGTAATCACCTTCTTGGTGGCAACGTCCGAAGTCGCCGTGGCCGCGCTCGTCACCGAACACCCCGCCAATCGTTCGGTAGCGCATCCCAGCGCTGCAAATCGCTCGCTGGATCGCGCCCTTGGCCCGATCAATCGGGCCCCTCACATCCGATGAATGACTCGCGGACGCGCGGCGACCACAGGCGAGCGTTCCCCGCAGCCGCACCCGCTGCACTATTCCCATAGCGCCCACAACTCCGCAGCTTCGTTCAATCCGGCTTCTATGAGGTCGCACGCACCACAGAGCGCGCGGCTCGCGCCTGCCACGCGACCTCACAGAACCCTCAAGATTCCGGGTCTGGGACGAATATGATTCAAGATGCTGGCTGGGCTGGAGGCCAGCATCCGATGGTCCGACCAATTTCCAACGATTTGCGTAAGCGTGCGGTATCCGCTGTTGCCAAAGGTGAGAGCTGCCGATCTGTGGCGGAACGGTTTGGCGTTGCTGTCTCGTCAGTTGTGAAGTGGTCACAGCGTTATCGAACGACCGGCTCG